>CAWAJR010000001.1:0-685649 GCA_963782465.1 uncultured Actinomycetes bacterium
CTGTGCGAGGGCGGCCTTTACGAGTGCCGGAAGGTCAGCGCGCTCGTCGTAGCTCTCGCCCAGGTCCGCCAGCACCAGCTTCGTCGTCGCCTCGATCAGTGCCTTGGCGCCGGAGATGGCAACGGTTGGATCAGTATCGGTGCTCGCCAGGATCCGGTCGAGGTGCTCGTAGATCGATGACGGATCAAGCAGCTGCTCGAGCGGCATGGCTGCGAGCACCGACGCCGAAGCCGCCCGTGATCCGGCCGCTTTCGTCGAGGCTGTACCCGTCGCGTTGCAGATGATGACGGACGAGGTTCTCGCGGTAGTCCTCCTGCGTTGGCCAGCGAAGAATCTCCTCAAAGACGTCGAGCGCCCGTCGGACCTGAGTTGCGTTCGACCAGTCGATGGACGCGGTGTACCTGTCGAACGTTCCGCGACGCTGTCCCGGCGCGTATCAATCGCGATCGGGCTCGGCGGATGGGCCGAGGCCCTCGTCCTCGAAGGCGCGCTCGATCTGTCGTACGACCCCGCAGTCAGAAGTCGCCTCTCGAAAGGCGCTGCGAACGCGCGCATGAATCAGATCTTGTGTCATCGTTCAATCACTTGAAACACGCGCCGGCTCCAGTAGAGGCGGTCGTAACGAGCGGTGCCGTACGGTTCTAGAACGCCGAGTTCGACGAGCGCGCCGATGGCGTTGCGGTTGGCTTGGTTCGATCGTCCGTAGCGGCGGTGAGCGTCGGCGACCGACAGCATTGGATACGCGATGAGGTCATCAGCGATCTCAACGGCCAAGCGAGCGCGGGCAACGCGGCGCGAACCTGATCGGCGATTTCCTCGCGTAGCGCGAGGAGCTGCATGATCCGATCGTGGCCGGCGCGCGCTTCAGCGCGAACCGCCTGCGCGAAGAAGTCGATCCACGGCGCCCAGTCGCCGGTACAACTGACAGCGAGAAGGTGGTCTCGGTATTCGTCGGCACGTTCCTCGAGCCATGGCGAGACGGCAAGCACTGGAGCACGCAGCGCGCCTTCACGGAGAATCTGCAACACGGCCACGAGACGTCCCACCCTCCCGTTGCCGTCGGTGAACGGATGGAGCGTCTCGAACTGGTAGTGCGCCATCGCAATGCGGGCGATGAGTTGGATCTCTCCGACCGGTGCGGGATCGGTGAGCCATGCGATCCATCGCTCGCTAAGCGTTCGGAGGTGGTCCCCGGGCGGCGGGGGGACGAACCGCGCCTCGCCGACGCGCCTGTTCCTTGCGCCGATGAACACTTGGGTCGATCGCACACCTCCGGCCTCGGGTCCATCGGAGGCGGTGCCTCGCACGATTTCCGCCTGTAGACCGCACAGCAGATTGAGCGTGATCGGTCGTTCGACCACCCATGCATAGGCGGCGTCCGCTGCACGGGTGTAGTTCAGAACTTCACGCACGTTGGGCGGGACCTGCGTGATCTGATCGACGTCGGGAATGATTTCGGCGGCGAACAGGTCGGTGAGTTCCGCGTAGGTCCCTTCCAGCGCGGAGGTGCCCACGGCCTCGCGGCGGGTCGCGATACGAGCGATCAACTGGCGATTCGGGACGAGGCTCGTGGCTGCGTCAAGTCGGCCGAGCTCGGTCATTGCCTCGCTGACGGTCATCCACACGGAGCCCGGTAGGTCGACGTGCGCTGGCAGGTCGTTGGGAATGAACGCTTCGGCTTCGTAGTCCTCGCCGAATCGGGTGTCGTGGCCCGTGATCGCAACGATCGAGCCGACCGGAGAGGATCGCAGCGCAGACTTGGACTCTTCGAGCACTCACCAAGTCTCGCGCGCGAAACTTGGAATTGCACGGCTGTAATCCAACTTCGTCACGGCTGACGCGCCAAAGGAGCTGGGCTCCCAAAGGGAATCGGGACGAATCGGCGCGTTGCGATTACTAAATGACGATCACAGCGCTCTTACTAGACTCTTACTCTATCTATAGCGTATAAATCTATAGATATGCTGCTACTCTCGCGTCAGTGGCGGAGCCCGTCAAGCGGAGTTACCCGAGAAGAGAGCGAAGGGCGCTGGCCACGCGGCTCGCGGTGTTGGCGGCGGCTCGGAAGCTGTTCGTCGCCGAGGGCTACGGAGCCACCACCATCAAGGCGATCGCGGACGAGGCCGATGTGGCGGTGCAAACCGTCTACGCGGTCTTCGGGTCCAAGCGCTCGGTCCTGGGCGAGCTCGTTGACTTCGCCATCGCCGGCGACGACGCCGAGATCGCCATCAACGCCCGTGACTGGATGCGCCCAGTCTGGGAGGCGCCCACTGCGCAGGATCGACTCCGTGCGTACGCGGTCGCGGTGCGACGGATCATGGGCAGCGCCGCCGACGTGTTCGCCGTCGTCGCAGCGGCTGCCACGACCGATCCTGACGCTGTCGAGCTCGCAGAGACGACCGAACAGCGACGCCGGACGGGCGCGGCCATGGTCGTCGACTCGATCTGCGCCGTCGGGACGCTTCGGGCTGGCCTCACTGCAGAACAGGCGGCGGATCTTCTCTCGCTGTTCAACGGGCCGGCGGTCTACCTCCACCTCGTCCAGCGGGCCGGCTGGAGCCCCGACCAGTACCAAGACTGGCTCGCCGACACCCTGGTCGGTCAGCTCCTCGACCAAGGCCACCACGACTGACCCGGCCCCGTCCGATCGCGTCGACCGTTCATGGACCGAGCGGCCCGGAGCGGACCTCGAGGGGACCATCCGTCGCTCGCCCCGAGCCGCCCGTAGGCGAGGGCCTCTCCCGTCCGGCAGAAATTCGCGCACTGCGACCAAGGCGGATGATCGCACGACGCACCGACAAGGGAGCACCTGCCATGCCCGACCATCCGCTTGCCATCCGAGCCCGGGAGCAGTTCCGTTCGATCTGGGAGGAGGGCGACCCCGTGAGCGCCTTCGACGCGCTCGCAGACGACGTGGCGTGGCGCAACGACATCGGCGCCGGTCCCCTGCGCGTCGTAGAAGGCAAGGACGAGGTCATCGCCATGTTCATCTGGTGGACCGACTTCTTCGAAGGCACCTTCCGCCACGAGCTCATCGACGTCTGCGCGAGCGATGAACACGTCGTGCAGATCCTGCGAGAGCTCGGCACCAAGGACGGGAACCAGTTCGACAACCTGGCCCTCTACCTCTACGAGGTGGACCATCGAGACCCGGATCGGTTCTCGAAGGTCCACACGTTCGACCGAGACCGCGACAACATCGAAGCGTTCTGGTCTCACTACCCCGACATCGCCCACGCCAGCAAGGAATCACTGCTGAGCACCCATCTCCCATCCTGAGAGCCAACCCCTCGACCGCTGGATCGCCACCGACCATGTGGAACCCGCAGCCGCCATCCGCGGACCCCGTGCTCGTGCAGCTTGGCGCACGGCTGGTCGGGAGCTCGGCGGTCGCGTTCGGCGCAACGGCGTCAGCCGCGCCTCGCCAGGCAGCCCGCGTGTTCGCCCTGTCCGACCCCGACCCAGCGCACCTGTACCTCTTCGCTTGCACACGTCGCGACCGCGCTCGATCGGCACCTGGTCGTGTCGAGCGCGTCTGCAGGAGGCGGGCGAGAGGCGGACCAGACGAAGAGACCCTACGTGTCCTGGTTGATCATGGCCGCGGCCACGATCAGGCTGGCCGCCGGCCAGGCGAGCAGCACCAGCAACGAGAGGAGTGGCGACAACAGGTCGGTCTTGGGGTGCAGTGATACGAGTTGGTACGACGCCATGAGCGTCGTGTACTTGCCGAGCCTGGAGTCCCAAGGGGCGGGGAGCGAGAGCAGGACGAGCGGTAGGTAGAGCAGCGTCGGGAGGGCGACAAGGGCGCCCGCCGTGTGGCGGATGATCGCGCCGAGCGCGACGCCGAGCAGCGCGATGGTGGAAACGCACAGTCCGGCCGCTGCGACGGCTCGCAGCGCGCCCGGGTCCTCCAATCCGATGGCCGCGTGATGTGGAGAGACGATGGCCTCGCTGAGGAAGAACGCGATGAAGGAGAGCGCCTCGCCGACCACGAGTGTGACCCCACCGACGACGCAGGCCTTCGCGGCGAGCACTGTTCGTCGCTTGGGCACGGCCGTGAACGTCGTTCGGATCTGGCCGGTGCTGAACTCCGACGTGAACGCCAGGACACCGAGGACGCCCACCGCCAGCGCCGGGTACTCGAGCCAGGCGAAATAGATCGAGGCGACCGGGTCGAAGGGCTGGTCGCCGCCTCCTCGTGACGACACGGCCATGATCACGCTTCCGGCGATGGCGGTGACCGCGGCGATCGCCAAGGTCCACTTCGTCGAACGGACGGAGCGCAGCTTGGTCCACTCCGAGGTCACCACGTCGCGCCGGCGGCCGACCGATGCTGTGGTCGCCGCCGCGGCCGGGCTAAGCGCCGTCACCGGACGACCCCTCCTTCGCGCCTCTCCCAGCGGGGTAGTCGACGCTCGCATTGGTGAGGTCCAGGTACGCGTCCTCGAGGGAAGCGTGCCGAGGCGTCAGTTCATGAACGGGAATATGGCGGGCGGCCGCGAGGTCACCGATGGCGGGTGCGTCCAAGGCGGTGACCGACAGCGCGTCGTCACCCTGGGCGACAACGGTGGCGCCGGCAAGAACCAGTTGTCGACGCAGCTCGTCGGCCCGAGGCGAACGCACGAAGACGTCCTTGCGGGCGTTCGCCTCAACGAACGCTTCCGTCGTCGCATCGGCAAGCAGCCGGCCGCGCCCGATGACGATCAGGTGATCGGCGGTGAGCGCCATCTCGGTCATGAGATGACTCGAGACGAACACGGTCCGCCCCTCAGCCGCCAACGATTTCAAGAGCTCGCGTATCCAACGGATCCCTTCAGGGTCCAATCCGTTGACCGGCTCATCGAACAACAGGATCGGTGGATCCCCGAGCAACGCGATGGCGATGCCGAGACGCTGCTTCATGCCGAGCGAGAACTCCTGAACGCGCCGGTGCGCCGCAGACGCGACACCGGTGAGCTCGAGCACCTCGTCGACCCGACGGGGCCCGATCCCGTTGCTCTGCGCGATGGAGAGTACGTGCAGCCGCGCGCTTCGCCCCGGGTGCGCGGCACTGGCATCGAGCAGGTTTCCGACCTTGGTGAGGGGGCGGGCGATGTCCTGGTAACGGCGGCCGTCGACGGTCACGGTGCCGCCGCTCGGCGCCTGCAAACCAAGGATCACGCGCATTGTGGTCGTCTTTCCGGCGCCGTTCGGTCCCAGGAAGCCGGTGACACGGCCCGGTCGGACGGTGAACGTCAAGTCGTCGACCGCGACGGTCGACCCGAAACGTTTCGTCAGCCGCGCGACCTCGATCGAGCCGGCGTCGCTCCGGGTCGACGGCGGCGGTGACGTTCGTGCCGAGAACCACGGGTGATCGCCTGAAGATCCGGGTCGACCGGGTGAACAGGCGGCTTCGGTCGCGCTGTGGTCCCTCGTCCAGCCGCCAGGTAGACGATCCCGCCGATCGGGATCGACGCGCAGATCACAAGCGCCCAGACCCACTTCGGGACGTGGCGCACTTCGGCGACCCGCACGAGGTCGACGAGACAGAAGGCGGCGAAACCGACGGCGGCGACAAGGAGCAGTTCGCCGGCTACAGCCATCGCCCCAACGTGACGGGTCGTTCGAACGCCGCGTTCATCGAGCACGACCGGCGATGGTTACCACAAATGAGAATGTTACTACAGACGTGAATGATGGACTAGGGTAAACGCGTGGAGAGAGCAGATTTGTTGCTCCATCCAGTGCGGCTCCGCATCGTCAAGGCGTTCCTCGGCGATCGGGCGCTGACGACGAGCCAGCTCGCCGCTGAGCTCGACGACGTGCCAACCGGCAGCCTCTACCGCCACGTCAGCCTGCTCACCAAAGCAGGCGTGCTCCAGATCGTCGCCGAGCTACCGGTGCGTGGCACGGTCGAGCGGACCTACACCCTGCGCGCCGCCGCCGCACAGATCCAACCCGCGGAAGCTGCCGCCATGTCGCCGGATCAACATGCGGACGCGTTCATCGCGTACGTGGCCGGATTGCTCGCCGACTTCGGCCGCTATCTCGCAACCGAGCCGACCGACCCCGTGCGCGACGGGGCCGACTACCGGGTGGCGGCGATCTGGCTGACCGATGCGGAATACATCGACTTCCTCCGCGACCTCGCCGCGGTCTTCCAACCCAGGCTCGCCAATGCCCCGGCGCCGGGCCGCACACGACGTCTCATCCACACCGTCTTCCTCCCCGACGGCTCGGCCCCCGCGGCTCCGGCGAAGGCGCGGCGCGGGCGCAAGAGGTAGGCGCAATCCGGGCGTGGAGACCACGGGCTCGCGAGCCCGGGGAGTGCTGCGGATCAACTGCGAAGAGACGGGGTAGGTGGTTTACGTGACCGATCGTCAGCGTGCTGCACTCTTCGCCGCTCTGGCCGGCATTGCGTTCGCCACATCGGCTCCCGTCATCGCCGACTCATCGATTCGTCGGGGCATCATCGCGCTGCCGCTGCTGGTTGGCGCAGTGCTCCTGTTCGCAGCCGGCTATTACGCAGGACAGGCGAACCGCTGGTAGCGCGCCAGGCCGTGCTTGGCGCGAGCAAGTGGATCGGCGGTTGACGAGCTCGTCGCGTTGTGCGGCCGCCGTTCCAGACACCGGCGCGACCGAACAGCACGGGCACCTGGCTGATGCACAGTTCGTCGACGAGGCCGAGGTTCAACGCCTGCTGGATGATGTCGGCGCTCGCGATCGTGACGAACTTGTCGCCGGCGATCTCCTTCGCCGTCGCGATCGCCTCCTCGACGCTGCCGGTGAACGTCGTGCGCGGGAACCGCTTCGCCGCGTCTTCCGGCGCTGGACGGTGGGGTCACGACGACCACTGGCGCGCCGGCGGGGTGGTTGTCGCCCCAGCCGTCGGTTTGGTCGAACAGCCGACGGCCGGCGACGATCGCACCGCAGCCCGACGTCAGCTCTTGCAGCATCGGCGCGCTCGCGGCGTCGACCGAGAAGCTCATGTTCTCGTCCGCGCTCGGCACCACGACGTCGCCGTTCCAGTACCAGTCGAACAACTCCGCCGGGTTGTCGTCGGGCTGGGCGACGAACCCGTCGAGCGACATGCACATGTGTGTCAGTACTTTGGTCATGCCGTTACGACGCCGCTCGCGTCACCCGCTCATCGGTCGACGATCCACGACCGCCCGCCGCGGCGTCGCCTCGCCGAGGTTCTACGACCAGCGCGGCTTGTCGTAGAGGTGCCTCGCCCAGAGGTACGACAGCACCGCGAGCCCGACGCTCCACGCCAACGCGCCGGCGGCGTACCCGCCGATATGTGTCCCGGTGAGCAGGCCGCGCACCGTTTCGGTGACCGCGGTGAACGGCTGGTACTGCGCGAACTGCCGCAGCGGCGACGGCATGGAGGAGATGGGCACGAACCCGCTGCCGAGGAACGGCAGCAACGTGAGGAACATCGGTGTGTTGCTCGCGGTCTCCACGCTCTTCGCGGCGAGGCCGAGCGCGGTGGCCAACCACACGAGCGCGAAGGCGAAGAGCGCGAGGACGCCGAACGCGGCGAGCCACTTCACGGGGTTCGCAGTCGGGCGGAAGCCGAGCGCGACCGCGACGCCGAGCACGACGACGACGCTGCACAGGATTTGGACCATGGTCGCGAGCACGTGCCCGGTGAGCACGGCGGAGCGCGCGATCGCCATCGTGCGGAAGCGGTCGATGATGCCGCTCGTCATGTCCATCGCAACCGCGATCGCAGTTCCCTGGACGGCGGCGGCCAGCGTCATCAGCAGGACGCCCGGCGTCACGTAGTTGAGGTAGCCGCTCCGGCCGGCGTGGCCGCCGCCGAGCGTCGAGCCGAGACCCGCACCGAGCTGCCCTCCGAACACGTACACGAAGAGCAACAGGAACACGATCGGCATGCCGACGAGCAGCAGCGTCATCGACGGGTAGCGCACGAGCCGGCGCGCGTTGCGGCGGAACATCGTGCGGGCATCGGTCGCGGTGTAGGTGAGTGTCGTCATGACACGCTTGCCTTTTCGGTTGTGGGATGCCCGGTGACGGCGAAGAACACGTCGTCGATGTCGGGCGTGTGCACGGACAGGTGCTCGACGTCGAGGCGCGCGTCGTCGAGCAGTTCGAACAAGCGCCGCAACGAACCGACGCTGCCGTCGTTCGCCACGCGCAAGACGAGCGCTTCATCGGACGTGGCGGGCACGTCGAGGAGGTGGGCCGCCGCGCGCATCGCGTCGCGACTCGTGAATTGCAGCTCGACATGGCCGTTGCCGATGCGGCGCTTGAGGTCGCGCGGGTGGCCGTCGGCGACGATCCGGCCGTGGTCGAGGACCGCGATGTGGTCGGCGAGGTGATCGGCCTCGTCGAGGTACTGGGTCGTGAGGAAGATCGTCACGCCGCTCGCGGCGAGCCGGCCGATGTCGTCCCACATCGCCCGACGGCTGCGCGGGTCGAGGCCCGTCGTCGGCTCGTCGAGGAAGATGACCAACGGTTCGCCGACCAACGTCATCGCGAGGTCGAGCCGGCGACGCATCCCGCCCGAGTACGCCGCGACGTGCTTGTGCGCCGCGTCGACGAGGTCGAACCGCTCGAGCAGGTGCGCGACGCGGTCGCGCCCGGCACCGCCGAGATGGTGCAGGTCGGCCATCAGCTGCAGGTTCTCCTCGCCGGTGAGCAACTCGTCGACGGCGGAGAACTGGCCGGTGACGCCGATGGAACCCCGGACCTTGTCGGGTTCGGATCGCACGTCGTGACCGGCGACGCGCATGTCGCCGGCGTCGGCTGCCAGCAACGTCGACAGGATGCGCACGATCGTCGTCTTGCCGGCGCCGTTCGGGCCGAGGAGCGCGAACACCGAGCCGGTTGCGACGGTGAAGTCGACGCCGTCGAGCACCAATGTCTCACCGAACTGCTTGCGTGCCCCGGCAACCTCGATCGCCGGTTGTTGCGTGTTGCTCATCGTCGTCCTCCGTGTGGTGGCTGCTCGGGAAGTGCGCCCGACGCGACGAGCTCGGCACGGCGCGCCTCCCACGCCTGCTGCATCCGCGGCATCTGCTCGAGGAGGAAGTCGGCGAACGCCGCCATCTCGAGCAGCACCGCCCGGCGCTCCGGGGGCGCGTCGTGAAGGACCTCGAGCCCCTCCGACGCCATCTGCCGCAGCTCTTCGTATTCGGACAGGTCCATGCCGAGCGACTGGGGCGTGCTGAGGTCGATCCGGACGCGGTCCATGCGTTCCCCGGCGACGCGGGTGCGCCGGATCGCGTGGGTGGCCTCCAGCACTTTGATCGCCCCCGCGATCGCGCTCCGGCTCGCGAGCAACGCCTCGGCGAGCTCGCCGATGGTCGGCTCCGGCGGGTCGCACACCGCGAGGTAGCCGAGCAGGCGCCCGGCCATCGGCGGGAAGGCGTAGCGGCGGGCGTAGAACCGGCCCATGTGGTCGGCGAAGGTGATCTCGGCGTCGGTGGGCATGCCGCGCATACTACAGAGATATCGGAGATAACACAAATCTTTGTTATCTCACTGATGACCTGTTACTGATCCGCCCCCTGGTTGCACGCGGCCACGACGAGGTCGAGCGTGCGCCGGAGATGCTCCTCCTGCAGGGCCACGCACCGTTCGACGTCGCCGCGCAACGCCGCGTCGCGGATGGCCCGGTGTTCGGTCTTCGGGTGGCGCCGGGGCGGCCGGCCGCCGACCGATGCCACCTGGAACAGTCGCGACGCGTCCGACAGCTGGGTGCAGAAGCGCAGCAGCCAGGTCGAGGGGCACCGGCTGAGCAGCGTCGCGTGGAACTGCGCGTGGGCCTCCATGCCTTCGTCGACCGTTGACGCGGCACGGAACACTTCGAACGCGGCCTTGATCTCCGGGCGGTGCTCGTCGTCGCCGTGTTCCAACGACTGGCGCAGGCACCGCGGCTCCAAGAGGAGGCGCAGCTCGTAGAGCTCGGTGGCCTCTTCCATCGACGGCGACACGACCCGCACGCCGCGCTGCGGCGACATCGAGACCAAACCATCGGACGCGAGCCGCTGAAAGGCTTCGCGCAGGGGAGTGGCGCTGACGTCCCAGCGTTCCGCGAGTTCGTTGGCCTGGAGCCGCTGACCGGGTGCGAGCTCGCCTTGAAGGATGGCGACACGGAGTCGCTCGTGGGCCCATTCCGATCGCGTGGCCGGCGCGCTGCGCTGCATCCCCGAAGTCTACTTGCGCGATCGGCAGTCTATGGAATATAGATTCTGTCCATGAAGCTTGCCCGCTACCAACACGAAGGCATCGAGGCGATCGGCGCGGTCGTCGACGGCGCGGTGGTCCCGCTGCCCGGTGCCTCGTCGGTGCTCGCGGCACCGCAGGCTGTCCCCGAGGGGCCGCGCCTGCCGTTGGAACAGGTTCGCATGCTCGCCCCGATCGCCCGGCCGCCGAAGTTCCTCGCGGCCGGGCTCAACTACGAGGACCACCTCGCCGAGACCGGGATGCCCCGGCCGGCGTCGCCCGTGTTCTTCAACAAGCAGACGACGTGCGTCGTCGGGCCCGGCGACGACGTGCACCGCCCGAGGGTGTCGGACCAGCTCGACTACGAGGGCGAACTCGGCGTGGTCATCGGTCGCCGGTGCCGGCACGTCCCCGTCGACTGCGCGCTCGGCGTGATCGCCGGCTACCTCGTCGTCAACGACGTGTCGGTCCGCGACTGGCAGCTGCGCTCGCCGACGATGACGCTCGGCAAGTCGTTCGACACCCACGGACCGATCGGCCCCTGGCTGACAACCGCCGACGAGATCACCGACCCGCACAACCTGCGGATCCGTACCTGGCTCAACGACGAGGTCGTCCAGGACAGTTCGACGAGCCACATGATCTTCGACATCCCGACGCAGATCGCCACCCTCTCGACCGCGTTCACGCTCGAGCCGGGCGACATCATTGCCACCGGGACGCCGGCCGGCGTCGGGCTCGTCCGTCACCCGCCGCTGTGGATGAAACCGGGCGACGTCGTGCGGGTCGAGATCGAGGGCGTGGGCTCGCTCGAGAACCGCATCGTCGAGGAACCGGCGACGACCGTGATCCGCTGAACGACGTGCTCGCCGATCACTTCCAGCGCATCCGAGAGGACGGTTCCCATGGACCACCAGATCGAGCTCGGCTACCTCGTCCTCGAGCTCCCGGGCCCCGACACGATCACGCCCGTGCTCGCCGACGTGGTCGGGCTCGTTCCCGGCGAGCCGGTCGACGGTGCGCGCACCTGGCGTGACGACGATCGCGCCCAGCGGCTCGTGGTGCAGCCGGGCCCGGCGAACGACGCGGTCGCGGTCGGCTTCGAAGCCGTCGACCGCGCCGCGTTCGACGCCGTGGTCGAGCGGCTCCGGGCGACGGGGGCCGCCGTCGACGAGGGAACGGCCGATGAGATGCGCCGCCGCCGCGTTGAGCGCCTCGCCCGGACCACCTCCCCGTGGGGTGTCGACGTGGAGGTTGCGCTCGGGCTCGCCGACGCCGCGACGCCGTACCGGTCGCCGCTGGTGCCGGGCGGGTTTCTCACCGACGGCGTCGGCTTCGGGCACGTCGTGTTCGTCACGAACGCGTTCGACGAATCGGTCCGCTTCGTCACCGATGGCCTCGGGCTCGTCCAGTCCGATTGGATCGAGACCGAGCTCGCTCCCGGGATCAGCCTCGAAGTCCGCTTCTTCCACTGCAACGCGCGCCACCACACGGTCGCGATGGCTCGGGCGCCGTTCGATCTCCCGCAGTGCCTCCACCACGTGATGTTCGAAGCGAACTCGAGAGACGACGTCGGCGCCGCGTTCGATCGCGCCTGGGCGGCGGGACTGCCGATCCCCAACGGGCTCGGACGTCACGACAACGACCGGATGTTCAGCTTCTACCTGCAGACACCGGCGGGCTTCCAGATCGAGTTCGGCTACGGCGCCCGTGTCGTCGACGACGGCTGGGACGACAACCGCCGCTACGACCGCATCAGCGCCTGGGGCCACCAGCCACTCCGCCCGGCATGAGCAGCGAGGCCGAGGTCGCGATCGTCGGTGCCGGCCCGTCGGGGACCGTGCTCGCGGTGCTGCTCGCGCAGCTCGGACGTTCCGTCGTCGTGCTCGAACAGTGGCCCACGCCGTACCCGTTGCCGCGCGCGGTGCACTTCGACGACGAGGTCGGCCGGCTCCTCCAGTCGTGCGGGATCGGCGACGAGCTGCGCGCGATGTCGGAGCCCGCCGAGGTCTACGAGTGGCGCAACGCCGCGGGCACGACGTTGCTTCGCTTCGGTCGTATCGGCACCGGTGCTTCCGGCTGGCCGTTCTCGTCGATGTTCTGCCAGCCCGAGTTCGAAGCGCTGTTGGCGGCGCGCGCACAGGCCTTGCCGGCGGTCGAGATCCGTCGCGGTGCCACCGTCGACACGCTCGTACAACAGGAGGACCGCGTCGACGTCGGCTGCAGCTCCGGCGAGACCGTCACCGCCCGCTATGTCGTCGGTTGCGACGGTGCGAACTCGACCGTGCGGCGGCTGCTCGACATCGACGTCGACGACCGAGGGTTCTTCTACGACTGGCTGATCGTCGACGTCATCCTCGACGAACCGCGCGCGTTCGACCCGATCAACCTCCAGATCTGCGATCCGAACCGTCCGACAACGGCAGTGTCGGGAGGCCCCGGCCGCCGGCGGTGGGAGTTCATGCGCCTGCCCGGCGAATCGCTCGACGAGCTCGGCCGGGAAGCCACGGCGTGGAAGCTCCTCGAACGTTGGGATGTGAACCCGGCAAACGCGCGCATCGAACGTCACGCCGTCTACACGTTCCAGGCGAGGGTCGCGCAACGTTGGCAGGACCGGCGCGTCTTCCTCGCGGGCGACGCCGCGCACCTGATGCCACCCTTTGCCGGCCAGGGCATGTGCTCGGGGATCCGCGACGTGGCCAACCTGGCGTGGAAGCTCGACCTCGTCCTGACCGGACGCGCCACGCCGGCACTCCTCTCGACCTACGAGGAGGAACGGCGACCGGGCGCGGTCTCGGCCATCGACCTGTCGATCGAACTCGGCAAGGTCATCTGCGTGCCCGACCCGGATGAGGCGGCCGCGCGCGACGAGGCGATGGCCGCCGCGGTCACCGGAGAGGTGTCGGAGGTGCCCGGGCTGCCCGGTCTGCGCGCCGGCCTCGTGTGCCAGGGCACGCCGGCGTCCGGTGAGCGCTTCCCGCAGGCGAACCTCGATGGTCGATGGTTCGACGACATCCACGGTGCGGGTTGGCGTCTCGTCTCCGACGATCCGGCCGCCGCCGACCTCGATCCCGCCACCGTCGAGTGGCTCGGCTCGCTCGGTGGTGCGGTCGTCGACGTGGGAGACCGCGCGCCGAGACTCACGGCCTGGTTCCGCGAGCACGACGTGCGCTGGGCCTTGCAGCGTCCCGACTTCCACCTCTACGGGACCGCGACCGATGCGGTCGCAGCGGCCGAACTCGTCGAGCACCTCCGCCGGCGCCTGACCGAGCCGGTCGTCACGCTTCCCTGATCCCGGGGGTCAGCCCGATGGGGTCGTGGGCACCAGGGCGGCCGGGACGAACTGGACCGACAGATCGACGGCCTTCCCGAGGGCGCGCCGGACGAGCGCGGCGAGCCCCGAGGCGTCCGCCGGTTTCCGAGTGCCGGCGAGGGTGACCGAGACGGCGCTGTCGGTCGCTTCGACCCGAAGCAGCGTGAGCCCCGGATGGGATGCGAGCCAGGTTCGCGCGGCGGCCTCGGCGATCGCCGTGGAGTCCTGGGTGGGGACGCGGTTCCAGCGGACCACGACGTCGACGGTGAAGCCGGCCCGCGATCGCAGCTCCTTCGCGAGCTCGGTGGCGGCGGGCGGCGGTTCGGTCCCGTCGACCTCGACGGTGAGCTTCCGGTCGCCTCGCTCGATCGACCGGATGGACATCGGTGCCGTCGCTCCGGCCAACCATCGGGCGACGATCGGTTGCAGCTCGGCCACGGTCGGAACCTGCCCGTTTTCGCGGCCGCCGCCGAGGGCCTGTTTGCGTTGCGTCCACTGCACGCTGACGGTGCGGTCGGCACCGAGGGCCTGTTTCACGGAGGCGTCGAGCTCGGCGATGTCGGGGGGCGCTTCGGGGCCGTCGAGCTTGACGAGCGCGGCGTTGCCGTCGAGGTGGATATCGGTCACCTCCAAGGAGGGGACGGGGCTCAGCCAGGCGGCGACGACCGTGTTGAGCTTCCGGAGGTCCGACGCTTGGCGGGCGAGTGCCTCGGTCCGGATCGACAGCGGTACCGCTGCCGCGATGGTGGCGACGAGGATGGTCAGCGTCGCGCCCAGCACCCGGCCGCGGACGCGCGCCAGCCGTCCGATCGGCACGAACCCCGTGACGAGGAACACCACGACGCCGGTGAGCGCGATGGCAACCAGGTTCGTGATGAACAGCAGCGCCGCTCCCCGGGCCAGGTCCATGCGGCCAAGGCGCGCAACGACGCCGATGGTGGCCAGCGGCGGGACGAGCGCGACTGCCACGGCGACACCGGGAAGGACGGCGGAAACGTCTTCGCGGGTCAGCGCGTAGGAACCCGCGAGGCCGGCTGCGACCGCAACGACGAGGTCGCGGAGATCGGGCGCGGTCCGGCTGAGGATCTCGTGGGTGACTCCGGCGTTGGGGGTCAGCGCGGCGACCGCGTAGGCGACGGCGACACCGCCGGCGATAGTGGCGGCCACGACGAGTGCGGCGCGGAGCGCGTGGCGGGGCCATCCCATCGACACGGCCGCGGCGACGCCCATGACCGGGGTCATCAACGGAGCGATGAGCATTGCGCCGATGACCACCGCGGCGCTGTCGAGGGTGAGGCCCATCACCGCGATGACGATCGACAGCGTCATGAGCACCGCGAATCGCCAGACGCGGCCGTTGGAGCGCTCGAAGGTGACCGTGTCGAGGACCCGCCGTCGATCTTCGTGGGTTTGCGGCGGTGGCCACCGCCGCCGTCGAGGCGCTTCGTCGGTGCCCGGCGGGTGCCGCCGAGCGGGCCGGGACGGCTCCGTCATCGTGCATATCCTCGCCGAACGACGCTCGGTCGGTGCGGCGCCGAAGCGTCAGCCGAAGTCGGCCACGACGATGCGGTCGCAACGCAGCCCGGCCGCGGTCGCGGTCGCCCGGACGTCATGCTCGTCGCGCGCCCGGAACGCGAAGAGGACGACCTCGTCGTCGACGATACGCGCGCGACCCATGTAGCGAGCCGCGCCGCTCGCCTCGAGGAGCCGCTCGCCGAGCTGCCGCACGTCGGCTTCCGTCACGCCCGGCCAGTAGCGCTCGACGAGGAAGTCGGCCATGAGACGACCGTACGAGTCGCACCTGCCGTCTTCCAGGGGTCGCGCCCAGATCGAGGGTTTCCCCCGATTCCTCCGTTGCCGGGCACTCGTACGGTCACACGGTCACGGTGCGGGTTACCGCGCTTGTCTCCGGAGGCCACGACAGTGAACGAACGCAGACTCCGACGAACGGCGACCTGGTTGGTGTCGGCATGCACCGTGTTCGCCGTCAGCGCCTGCGGGAGTTCGGCGGGCACCAACGCAACCCCGACGACCACAATCGCCGCCGCGTCGACCACCACCGCCGCCGCGCCGATCACGACCGCGGCCACGACGGCCGGCGGTTCGTCGACGACGGGCGCGACCGGTTCGGGGACCGCCACGTTCGACGGCAGCTACCAGGGCACCATCGAGATCGACCAGTGCGTCGGCAGCGGGAGCGACAGCACGGCTTCGGTCAAGGTGACGTACGCCGGTTCCAGCGGCGTGTTCCCGGGCGACGTCGAGCGCGCGGGAACTCGGCTTCCAGGGCCCGAAGAGCGACGACTTCGACTCCCACTACCTCGATACACCGTTGAACTCGGACGGGTCGGGGTGGGCCCTCGACGGCATCAAGGTCGTCGACAGTTCGGGGCAGGAGTCGCTCACCCTCCACGGCACGCTGCGTTGCCCGTAGCCGCGCCCCTCACCGACCAACGAGGAGTTCCATCATGATTGCGAGCGCTCGCCGAACGGCGATCGGGTTCGTCGTCGTAGCTCTCGCCGGGCTCGCAACCGCCGGCTGCGGCGGCGGAGGTTCAGGGGGCGGCGCGTCGGGATCGTCGAACAGCACGGCCGGGACCGCCGCCGGCGGCGCGGCACCGAGCGCCGTGGCCGGGCAGAATTTCGGCGGGACCAGCCTCGACGTCAGCAAGAGCTGCGCGGCGATCAAGTCCGACGACATCCAGGCGCTCGAGAAGGCGCCGGTCGGCGCGGCGGTCGCGAACCCCGAGGAGTGCGACTTCGCCGGCGGCGCGATCACGGTCAGCATCGTTCCGAACGACACGGACCTGTCGGAGTACACCCAGAACCTCGGAACCTCAACCGACATCAGCGGCATCGGCGACAAGGCACGCTGGCTGCAGGCCACTACAGGGTCGCCGCCGTGGTTGTTCGTCCACCAGGGATCAGCGACGTGCCACGTCGAGGCCGACAGCGACGCGCAGAACACGACGCTCGTCTACAGCGGCAATCCGCCGTTCGACACGATGACCTCGAGCGCGCTCCTCGACTACGTCCACAAGGAAGCCGCCGTTTGCCTGGATGCGCTTTCCGTTCTCGGCTGACGGGCCGGGTTCAGAGGTGGGCCACGACGCAGAGCGCGGGGCCGCGGTTGCCATCGGTGTGCTCGGCGACAGTCGCGGTGAGGCCGAAGACCTCGCAGCGGGCCGCGAACGCGTCGGCCTGGGCGGGCGCCCAGCCGTGGCTGGCAAGACCGTGGGCACCGGCGGGGACCCGCCGCTCGATGGCGACGAAGCGGCCGCCGCGGTCGAGCACGCGGACGACCTCGCGCAACCCGGCGTCGAGGTCGGGCCAGTGGTGCACCGTCGCGAGCGACCACACGACGGTGGCCCAACCGTCGGCGACGGGCAGCGCTTCGGCCGCGCCGGGCTCGTAGCGCAGCCCCGGCGCCCGGTTCATGACCCGGCCGACTCGCAGCATCATGGCCGACGGGTCGACGGCGACGACCTCGGCGCCGAGGCTCGCCACGCGACGCGCCGCGACGCCGGGCCCGCTGCCGACGTCGACGAGACGGTCGCCGGCATGCAGCTCGGCGAGACGGATCGCGAGCCGGGCGTCGGCATCGCGCCCTCGGGTGAAGCCGACGGCGGCGATGAGGCCGGTGAGGCCGGCGAAGCCGGGGTGGTCGCCGTGGTGGTTCGGGGGGAGAGCCTGGTCTTGTTGCACGTTCCGACCTTGACAGTTGAACCCGGGTTCAAGTCAAGTGGTGATCGTGGACGAGGAGCTGCTGACCATCGGTGAGGTGGGGGCGCGGGTCGGGTTGGCGACCTCCGCCATTCGCTATTACGAACGCCGCGGGCTCGTACACGCCGATGCCCGCGTCTCGGGCCAGCGTCGCTACCGGGAACCGACCGTCCGGCGCATCGTCTTCATCGGGATGCTCCAGGACGCGGGCCTCGGCCTCGACGACATCGCCCGTGTGCTCGGCGCGGCCACCGTCGACGAGTGGAAAGCCGTGGCCCGCGGGCGCCTCGCGTTCCTCGACGCGGAGATCGATCGGCTGCAACGCGCCCGCGGGTACCTCGAAGGCGCCCTCCTCTGCCGCTACGACCACCCGGCCACCGACTGTCGGGTCATGAACTACGAGATCGACCGCCGCCTGGCCGGCACCTCGCCGGCCCGCCCGACTGGTTGACGCCGGGCGAAGCGGGCACGGGCGCGGTACTGCCGTAGTTTGGTTGGCGACGACTTCGGGGCGAGTGTCGGAGGTGCAACGTGGAGGTTCATGTCGACCGCGAGCGCTGCCAAGGCCACAATCGCTGCTACACGCTCGCGCCCGAGCTCTTCGACGTCGACGACGAGGGGAACGCGTTCGAGCTGAACGGCGGCGTCGTCCCCGCCGGCATGGAGGACAAGGCGCGCGTCGCCGCGGCGAACTGCCCCGAGTACGCGATCTCGGTCACCGAGTGAAATGAGCGTGTGATGTCGCACCGACCGCCCGTCCAGGACTTCGCGACCGACTTCGACCATACCGATCCGAGATGGGTCGCCGACCCGTACCCGATCTGGGAAGACCTCCGGCAGCGTTGCCCGGTCGCGCACACCGACCGTTACGGCGGCGCGTGGTTGCCGGTGACGCACGAGACGGTCAGCGACGTCGCCTACGACACCGAGCACTTCACGTCGCGGTCCGTCGTCATGAGCGAGCTGCGGCCGGGTGAGCTCGACCTGCCTGCGCCGATCGGCATCGCGCCCCCGATCACCTCCGACCCGCCGTTCCACCAGCTGGCGCGCCGGCTGCTGCTCCCACCGTTCTCGCCGAAGCGCATCGCCGCGTTCGAGCCCTACACGCGATCGCTCTGCAACGAACTGCTCGACGCCACCACCGGCAAGCCGGAGTTCGACGCCGCCGTCGAGTACGCGCAAGACATCCCGTTGCGCGTGATCGCGCGCATGCTCGGCTTTCCCGAAGGGGACGCACCGCAGTTCCGTAAGTTCATCCGGATGGTGCTCGAGAGTGTCGACGCCACCGCCGAGGAACGGCAGGCACAGATCGACGAAGGCGAGCTCGACGCTTACATCGACGCTCGTATCGCCGATCACCTGGAGCACCCACGCGACGACCTCACGTCGTTCCTGCTCGACGCGGAACTTGAAGGCGAGAAGCTCCATCCCGATCACGTGCGCGGGACGATGGTGCTGCTGATGATCGCCGGGATCGACACCACGTGGTCGGCGATCGGCGCGTCGCTCTGGCACCTCGCGCAGCACGAGCACGACCGCAATCGCCTCGCGTCCGAGCCGGAGCTGATGCCCACCGCCGTCGAGGAGTTCCTGCGCGCGTACGCGCCGGTGACGATGGCGCGCCTCGTCGCCGACGACTTCGAGTTCCACGGCTGCCCGATGCACGAGGGCGATTGGGTGCTGCTCCCGTTCCCGGCCGCCAACCGCGACCCGGGTGCGTTCCCCGACGCCGACAAGGTGCTGATCGACCGGGTCGTGAACCGCCACGCCGCGTTCGGGCTCGGCGTCCACCGGTGCCTCGGTTCGAACCTCGCCCGCATGGAATTGCAGATCGCGCTCGAGGAATGGATGAAGCGCTACCCCGACTTCGAGCTCACCGACCCGGGTGCCGTCACGTGGTCGGCCGGGCAGGTGCGCGGGCCGCGCACCCTGCCGGTACGTGTGCTCTGAACGCACCCCGAGGGTGGCACCGTCAGTGCCGTAGTACCAGCTTCCCGAGTTGCGCACCGCTCGCCAACCGCTGGAGCGCCGCGGGGTAGTCGTCGAGGGCGTAGACGCGGTCGACGACGATCGGGAGCCCCTGCCCGACGAGGTCGACCACCTCGGCCCACTCCTCGTACGAGCCCATCGTCGAGCCGATGATCTCGTGTTGCTTGAAGAAGAGCCTCGGCAACGTCAATGCGACCTTCGGCCCCGACGTGCCGCCGCACACGACGAGCCGGCCGCCGGGGCGCAATGCACGAAGCGACTTGTCCCACGTCGCCGGGCCGACCGACTCGATCACGATGTCGGCCTCGACGTTCCAACGCTCGTCGTCGGAGTCGACGACCTGGTCGGCACCGAGCGCGATCGCCTGCTCCAACTTCGTGCCATCGCGCGACGTCGCGACCACACGGGCGCCGGCGTGCTTCGCCAGCACGAGCGCCGACGACGAAACGCCGCCGCCCACACCGACGACCAGCACCGTGTGCCCGGCGCGAAGCCGGCCGCGCTGCAACATGCGCCACGCGGTGAGTGTGGTCAGCCCGAACGCCGCGCATTCCTCCCACGAGCGCGTCGCCGGTTTCGGGCTCACGTTGCGGGCGGGAACGACCAGCAGTTCGCCGTGGGCACCCCATCGTTGCTCGCCGAGGATCCCGAATTCCGCGCACAGGGGCGAACCTCCGGCCAGGCAGGCGCGGCAGTGGCCACACGCGACCGCCGGGTTGACGACCACCTCGTCGCCGGCCGCAACCGTTGTGACGAGCTCGCCGATCGACTCGACGACGCCGGCGGCATCGCAGCCGGGCACATGCGGAAGGTGCGGCTTCGGCATGCCCTTCGTCAGCCACAGGTCCATGTGGTTGAGCGCGCTCGCCACAACGCGAACGCGCACGTCGAGCGGCCCGGGTTCCGGTGCCTCGATCGCGCCCCACTCGTAATTGCCCGGTGACTCGTTCAGTACCCACGACTGCATCCGGCGACCCTACGCGGCGCCCGCCGCGTGTTCTCGACCGGGCGACCGGTCGCCTACCGTTGTCACCGTGACACCGGAGGAGATGGCCGAGCTCTCATGCCTGCGCCGGGCGCGAGACCACATCGACCGCGACTACGCGGAGCCACTCGATGTGCCGGCGATGGCGCGTGTGGCCTACATGTCGCCCGCGCACTTCTCGCGCCGGTTCCGTGCCGCGTACGGCGAGACGCCGTACTCCTATCTCATGACCCGACGTATCGAGCGGGCGCAGGCGCTCCTTCGGCAAGGGATGTCGGTCACCGACGCGTGTGTCACCGTCGGCTGTACGTCGCTCGGCTCGTTCAGTTCGCGCTTCACCGAGATCGTCGGCGAGACACCGTCGCAATACCACGCGCGGGACCACAGCCACCTCGAGGTCGTCCCGCCGTGCGTGACCATGGTCGCGACGCGACCGCGGCGTACCCCGGTCACGGCCTGAGCCGCCGGCCGCAGGGCCCTACTGCACCGAGCAGGATCGGAGAAGCACTCGACGGGCGGCCCTCGTATCGTCGACGCATGGCAGTCACCGTTTCAACCATGTTCATTCCCGTTCACGACCCCGACGCCGCGCTCGGCTTCTACCGCGATGCGCTCGGTCTCGAAGTACGTCTCGACGTGTCGTCCGACGGTTTCCGCTGGGTCACCGTCGGTGCCCCCGGGCAAGACGTCGGCATTGTCTTGTTCCAGCCGCACGGCGGTCGTTCGCAGGCCGAGGGCGACGAGCTCCTGTCGCTCGTGACGAAGGGCTCGCTGCAGGCGGCGATCTTCAGCGCCGACGACCTCGACAGCACGTTCGAGAAGGTTCGGGCGTCGGGCGCCGAAGTGCTCCAAGAGCCGGCATCCCAGCCCTGGGGCGCGCGCGATTGCGCGTTCCGCGACCCGTCGGGCAACCTCGTCCGCATCGCGCAGGCCTGACCCCGTCCCGAGCCGCCATCATGAGCCGGTGACGACCTGGGGCACCTTCGCCGCCGCCGAACCGGAGCTGGCCGCGTTCGTCGCGGAGCGGCTGCGGGCGGCGCCGGCGTACCTGGCGACGGTACGGGCGAATGGCGCGCCGCGCGTTCACCCGGTCACGCCCATCTTCACCGCCGACGGCCTCTACCTGTTCATGGAGCCGACGTCACCGAAGGGCACCGACCTGCGCGAACGCATGTGGTTCGCCATGCACAACGGCGTACCCGACAATGCCGGCACCGGCGGCGAGGCGTCGGTGACCGGCACCGGCCACCGCATCGACGACGCCGCGGTACGGGTGGCGGTGGTCGCGGCGGCGAGCTACGGGCCGGCCGACCGTTACGTGCTGTTCGAGCTGCGACCGACCGAGGTGCGCTGCAACGGCTACGGCGACGTCACGCTGCCCGAGCGGCGAAGGTGGCGGGCCGAGAGCCAGGGCGACCCTCGCTCGGCCGCGTGACGGCGCGCCGCGTCAACGTGGTTCGGGCGGTGGGAGCGTGCTCGGCCCGACGTGCTTTTCGAGCCAGCGGTTCATTGGTCGCGCGTCGTCCCAGACCGTGACGATCCGATCCAACGCCTTGCTGGTGTGCATCCACCGGGCGAGCGGGAGTGTGCTCCCGAGCACGAGGCCCTTCATGCGCAGAAGTTCGATACGCGGATGGTCTTTCGCGTACCCGCGTGGCGCTGACTTGAGGGATTCGGCCGCCGCGACCTCGTAGCGTTTGGCGCGCACACCGTCGACGACGCGCTGGATCGCGCCGCCGGTGCGCGCGTCGTCGACCGCGGCGCGCCAGCGCTCGAGTTGATCGGGTGCGAGGTGGTACATCCCGCTGCCGACGAACATGCCCTCGGCCGAAAGTTGTACGTAGTACGACGCGCCGCCCTCCGACTCGGTGGAAGCGGCCGCCGCGGTCTTGTAGGGCGACTTGTCGCGCGAGAAGCGCGTATCGCGGTTGGGGCGGAACATGCGCAGCGGGCCGTACGTGGGTTCGACCACTGCCGCCAGCTCTTGGAACGGCCCCTTCACCGCGCGCTCGTAGATCTCGCGGTGGGCCTGCCAGTAGGTGCGCGAGTTGTCGACTTCGAGGCCGGCGTAGAGCTCGAACGCTTCCGGCGGCCACCCTGCGAACGGCATCGCGCGACGGTAGCGATTGGCACGCCGCGATGCCCGGGTACGCAACCTACGCTCGCCGTCGATCGCCGAGCCGGGTCGTCGGCGCGGTAGGAGGAGTCGCACCATGAAAATCGCGGTGATCGGGACCGGGTTCATCGGCGGGATCCTCGGCCGGGCGCTGGCGCGCGACGGCCACGACGTCACGTTCGGGTCGCGCCATCCGGGCGACACGTCGGTCGCGGGTGACACCGCCGCCGCGGTCGCGTCGATCGGCGACGCGCTCACCGGCGCCGACGCCGTGGTGCTCGCGCTGCCCGGCGCGGCCGTCCCTGCGCTGGTCTCCGAGCACGCGGAGGCGATCGCCGGGAAGCTCGTGATCGACGCGACCAACCAGATGGGGAAACCGATCGCCAACAGCCGAGCGGCCTTGCCCGGTTCGGTGCGTTACGCGCGGGCGTTCAACACCCTCGGCGGCGAGAACATGGAAGACCCGAACTTCTCCGACGGGCCGGCCGACATGTTCTTCTCCGCGCCCGACGCGGATCGCGCCACGGTCGAAACGGTCATCGCGGCCGTCGGCCTCCGGCCGATCTTTCTCGGTGCCGACCAGGAAGCACTCGTCGACGCCCTCTTCCAGATCTGGGTGACACTCGCGATGAAACAAGGGCGCGGCCGCCGCCTCGCCCTGCGCCTCATCGATCACTGAGTGCTTTGGGCCGGCAACGGTCTCGTCACGGCGTTCATCCCGCGCGGACGGCCGCGGAACGCGGTTCACTAGGGTCGGCGGTATGACGATTGCAGTTGGAGACAAGATTCCCGACGTCGAGTTGCGGACCATGGGCCCCGACGGCCCGGAGGTCGTGCGAAGCGGCGATGTTCTCGGCCAGGGTCGTGTGGTGCTGTTCGCGGTGCCCGGGGCGTTCACGCCCGGGTGCTCGAAGATCCACCTGCCCGGTTTCGTGCAGGGCGCCGGCGACCTGAAAGCCAAGGGCGTCGACCGCATCGCGTGCATCGCGGTGAACGACGTCTGGGTGATGGCGGCCTGGGGCGAAGCCCAAGGTGTCGGCGACGACATCCTGATGCTCGCCGACCCCGACGGTGCGTTCGCCGGCGCGATCGGGCTCACCCTCGACCTCGGCGGTGCCGGCCTCGGTACCCGCTCGGCCCGCTACGCGGCGGTACTCCAGAACGGCGTGGTCGAGTCGATCGAGGTCGACACCAAAGGTGTCGACGTCAGCTCGTGCGCGGCGGTGCTCACCCGCATCTGAGCCCGGTACGCCGGCGTCGTACCGCGGCGGTTCGCACTGACCATCGGTCACCAACCGACGTCTCACGTCGACCGGCGACCGATGGTCTCGCGTCGCCGATCGAAACCGCGACGGTTCGTTCGTCGGCGAGGCTCACGGCGCGCTGCCGCGCGGTGGGCCGGCCGACGTGTGACGCGTGCCGGGCGGGTCGACGGCCCACGCGGGCGCGTCGCCCCACCGATCGGTGTAGACGAGTTCGGCGAGCGGCCGGCGGCGTACCGGCCCGTGCGCGCCCGCGGGGCGCCCGAGGGTGATCGTCGCCGCGACCATCACGTCGTCGGGTATGCCGAGCAAGGCGCGCAGTTCGTGCTCGACCAAGCCGTGCCACAACGTCAGCACGCCGCCGTAGCCGAGCGCGCGAGCCGCGAGCAGCAGGTTCTGGCAGGCGGGGTACACCGACGCGCCTTCCGTCGCGGTCGCTTCGCGGTAGCGCTTGAAGCAGGGCAAGACCAACACCGGCACCGAGTCGAAGTTGTCGACGTACGCTTGCATCGTGCGCGCCATCCGGGCCTTCGGGGAGTCGCCGTCGAGGCCCGATCCCCGGTCGTAGCCGTCGTGCTCGCGCTTGTGTGCCCACGCGCGCCGGGCCGCATCGCCGATCAGATGCTTGGCCGCGCGCGCGACGTCGCTGTCGGTCAGCACCAGGAAACGGAACGGCTGGCGATTGGAACCGCTCGGCGCGCGTGTCGCCGCGAACAACATCGCGCGGAGTGCTTCGGGCGCGACGGGCTCGTCGGTGTAGCGACGTACGGCGCGGGTCGTGACGAGCCCGGCAAGGAGGCCGACGGTGTCGGCCGGTAGCGGTTCGGACGCGAGGCGGTTCAGAGGCACGCGCCGATGTTGTCACGGATACCCAGGAGGGCGACGTGCCCGATGAACTTCCCGAGTTCGACGGCTTGCTCGCGTGGGGGCCGCTCCAAGCCTGGATCGCGGAACAGCCCGGGATCCCCGGCGACGGCCCCGTGGTCGGCGTCGAGCAACTGACGGGCGGTTCGCAGAACAACATCTTCCTGCTGACGCGCCGCTCGGGTGACCGGTCGGTGCTGCGTCGCCCGCCCCGCCATGTGCGCAAGAACAGCAACGACACGATGGTGCGCGAAGCGCGGGTGCTCGGCGCGATCGCGGGGAGCGAGGTGCCGCACCCGGCGTTCTACGCGGTCTGCGCCGACACCGGTGTGATCGGTACGACCTTCTATGTGATGGCCGTGATCGACGGGTTCACGCCGATCGGCACGCTGCCGGACCGCTACGGCGCGCGACGAGGCATGGCGCCGTGCGGTCGCGTTCGAGATGGTCGACGGTGCGGCGAAACTCGGCGCGATCGATGCCGCCACGGTGGGCCTCGCCGACTTCGGGAAGGCCGGCGACTGGCTGGACCGGCAGGTGTCGCGCTGGCGGTCGCAGCTCGACGGCTATTCGGAACTCGACGGCTACGGCCGGCCCGAGCTCGAAGGCGTCGACCGCGTCGGCAACTGGCTCGAAGCGAACAAGCCGAGCGAGGCGCACATCGGGATCATTCACGGCGATTACCAGTTCGCGAACGTGATGTTCTCGCCCGCCGAACCGAAACTCGCAGCGATCGTCGACTGGGAGTTGTCGACCCTCGGTGACCCACTCCTCGACCTCGGGTGGGTGTTGACCTCGTGGAGCGAGCCCGGTGACCCGCCCGGGAAGGCGGCGCCGTTCGAGCCGTGGGACGGGATGCCGTCTCGGGCCGAGTTGATCGCCCGCTACGGCGAGGTGAGTGGCCGCGACGTGTCGGTGATGCCGTGGTTCCTCGTGCTCGCCTGTTACAAGCTCGGCATCCTCCTCGAAGGTTCGCACGCTCGCGCGGGCGCCGGGCAGGCGCCGAAAGAGATCGGCGACCTGTTGCACGCGTACGCGGTCTGGTTGTTCGAGAAGGCCAACCAGTTGCTTTGACCTCCGGGTCAGAACCAAGACGCGTTCAGCGGTGTTCGAAGATGGTCCACGTACCGGGGAGCAATTGTCCGGCCGCATCGGGAGCCGTTCCGGCGATCGCGGTCCACACGGTGCAGTCGACCGGCGGCGGGGCGGCGCCCTCGAGCGCGAGCGCGACGAGTAACGCCCGGTCGCCGTCTCGAACGGAGAACCACAGCGACCGGTTCGCGACGTGCTCGACGCTGCATTCGGCCGTCGTCAACCACGGCCTCTCGCGGCGGAACGCGATCAGCTCGCGATGCAGCTTCCGAAGCTCGGCCGCGTGCTCGCCGTCGCAGTCGAGCGACGCGAGCGCGGGCCGTATCTCGTCGTCGGCGTGCACCCCGGTTCGCTTCACCCCGAGCGCCCCGCACTCGTCGCCGTAGTAGACGCACGGGATGCCGGGCACGGTGAGGAGGAGCGCGAGCGCGTGACCGGTCTGGCCGGCATCGTCGAGGATCGACGCGAGCCGGGTGACGTCGTGGTTGCCGGCGAAGGTGACGGGCGCGAACGTGCGTGCGAACGCGGCATGGCGTTCGAGCGCCCACTTCAGTTCGAAGAAGTTCGCATCGTTCAGTGAACTCCAGATCGCCTTGTGCAACTCGTACTGCGTCACCGAGTGAAGGCCCGTGCGCTCGACGAAGCCCGCGTAGTCGCCGTGGATCATCTCGCCGAAGAGGAACGCGTCGGGCCGTTCGGCGCGCACGCGTTCGGCGAACGCGGCGATGAACGCGGGCGGTATCGCGTACGCCGCGTCGAGCCGCCAGCCGTCGGCGCCACGTTCGAGCCAGTGCATCGCGACGCCGACCGCCCAGTCGAGCACCTCGGGGTTGCGATGGTTCAGCGCGACGAGTTCGCGATGGCCTTCGAACGTCTGGTACGAGAAACCGTCGCCGTCGTCGCGCGTGAAGTCGATGCGGAACCAATCGCCGTTCGGCGAGGCGTCCTTGTGCTCGAGCACGTCGGCGAAGCGGGGAAAGGCGCGACCGACGTGGTTGAACACACCGTCGAGCACGAGCTTCAGGTCGCGTTCGTGGGCGGCGGTGACGAACGCGGAGAAGTCGTCGTCGCTACCGAGGCGCGGGTCGACGCGGAACGGGTCGACGGTGTCGTAACCATGCGTCGACGACACGGCAATGGGTGTGAGCACCACGCCGCCGCAGCCGAGCGCGGCAATGTGATCGAGCCAGGCTTCCAACTCGCGGAGGCCGTGACCGGTCGGGGTCGTACCGGCGACGCCGGTGTTGGTGCCGGTACAGCCGGCGGCGCGCAGGGCGTGGAGGTGGTACCAGGTTCTTCCGGCCACCCACGCGGGTGCCGGTTGGGTGACGGCCATCCGTTATCGCGACTCGACCGGATCGCTGATCGCGAGGGCGAGGCGCGCACCCGCGAACTCCACCAGGCGGCGCGCGGGAAACGCATCGAGCGCGCGCCGTTCGCTCGTGAAATGGTCGGCCAGGCCGTTGAGTGCCGACCACAGGAACGTCGGCGCCAGCCTTTCGTCGACGACCCGGCGCCCGCTGCGCGCCGCCGCCGCTCGGATCCCTTCCGTCAACACCCGGTTGTTCTCGAACGTTGCGGCGCGAAGTTCGACGATCAACTCCTTGGGGAACGGCGCGGTGTCGGTGTTCGCGCCGGTGTCGTGCCGGATCGTCGACCAGAGCGTGAAGTGACGCCCGAAATCCCGGTACAAGCCGACGTACAAGTCGATCACGAGCGTGAGCAGGGTGGCGAGATCGTGCTCGCCGCTCACGATCGGTTGCAGCGCCACCGTGTGCGCCCGGATCGCTTCGGCGTAGAGCGTGGCGAACAGTTCTTCCTTCGTGGCGAAGTAGGAGTAGAGCGTCGCCGGGCTCACCCCGGCCGCGGCGGCGAGGTCGCGCATGTTGAGCGACAGGTACCCGGCCGTCGTGATGCGGGCGCGCGCGGCGTCGAGGATGTCGGTGCGGCGCTGCTCCCGGTCGCCCCATTTCGTCTTGGCCCGCTTGGCCGGCGCGGCGCGCCGCTTCGGCCCGGCTGCACTGGTCGCCCGTGCGCTCATCCCATCCCGATTCGAACAGCGTTTGATTCGAACAGCGTTCGATTCTAAGGTACCCGACCTATGGAGCTCTGGACGATGGGCATCCCGGAGTCGGGCACCGCCGTACGCCGGGCGGTTCGAGCCGAACGCTCGGGCTGGGACGGCATCACCTTCACCGACTCGCAGAACCTCGTCGCCGACCCGTTCGTCGCGATCGCGCTCGCGGCCGAAGCCACCCAGACGTTGCGGTTCGCGACCGGCGTGACCAACGTGTTCACCCGCCACCCGGCCGCGCTCGCGACGGTCGCGGCGACGGTGCAGGAGTCGTCGGGCGGGCGGTTCGTGCTCGGCGTCGGCCGGGGCGACACCGCACTGTTCCACCTCGGACGGGAACCGATGCCGGTCGCGACCTTCAGCGCGCTCGTCACCGACCTGCAGGCGTACCTCGCCGGCGACGCGGTGATGTGCAACGGGCACCCGAGCCGGCTGCAATGGCTGGCACGCGCGCAGCAGCCCAAGGTGCCGCTCGACATCGCGGCGTCGGCCCGCGGCTCATCACCTTCGCGGCGCGCATCGCCGAACAGGTCACCTTCGCGGTGGGTGCCGATCCGGAGCGGGTCGAGTGGGCGATCGACCTCGCCCGCAAGGCCGCTGCCGATGCCGGTCGCGACCCGGCCGAGCTGTCGCTCGGCGCCTACGTCAATGTCGGCTGCCATCCCGATCTCGACGCGGCCCGGGCGCTGATCCGCGGCGGCGTCGCCGCGTTCGCGCATTTCTCCGCGATGCCGGGCTCGACCGGCGCCGGTTTGCGCGAGCCCGACCGGGCAGTGGTGGCCGAGGTCGGCCGGCGTTACGACAGCAACGAGCATCTGAGCAACCGCGCCGCGCACGCCGACGCACTCGAACCGTCGTTCGTCGACCGGTTCGCGGTGGTCGGGCCACCCGACGTCTGCGCCGAACGCCTGCGCGCGCTCGCCGCGCTCGGCCTCGACCGCTTCGTGATCACCGGCGCGAGCTTCGGCGCGGACCGCGAGCACTTCGCGACCGCGGCACGATTGGTCACCGACGAATTGATCCCGGCCCTTCGTACCTGAGGTAAGGCATGAGCGAGCGTGTGCGCGGTGGTCGCGGTTGGGGGTGCGAGCGGGGCCGAGCGGCCCGGCCGCGGAGCGCCAGGAGCGGGGAACATGAGCGAGCGTGTGCGCGGTGGTCGCGGTTGGGGGTGCGAGCGGGGCCCGAGCGGCCCGGCCGCGGAGCGCCAGGAGCGGGGAACATGAGCGAGCGTGTGCGCGGTGGTCGCGGTTGGGGGTGCGAGCGGGGCCGAGCGGCCCGGCCGCGGAGCGCCAGGAGCGGGGAACATGAGCGAGCATGAGCTGGTCATCCGGGGCGGCACCGTCGTCGACGGCACGGGCGCACCGGCCCGCACCGCCGACGTCGCCATCGACGGAGGCACGATCACCGAGGTCGGCCGGTCCGCCGGTACCGCAACCCGGGTGATCGACGCCGACGGCCTGCTGGTCACGCCGGGGTTCGTCGACATCCACACGCACTACGACGGCCAGGCATCGTGGGACGAACGGATGATCCCGTCGTCGTGGCACGGCGTCACCACCGTCGTCGCCGGCAACTGCGGCGTCGGTTTCGCGCCGGTGCACGATCAAGACCACGACCGCCTCATCGAGTTGATGGAAGGGGTCGAAGACATCCCCGGCGCGGCGCTCCAGGAAGGTCTGGCGTGGAACTGGGGGTCGTTCCCGGAGTTCATCGACGCGCTCTCGGGTCGCCCGTTCGACGTCGACATCGCGCTCCAAGTGCCGCACGCGGCGTTGCGCCTGCACGTCATGGGCGAGCGCGGCGCGCGCCGCGAGCCGGCGAGCGACGACGACATCACGTTGATGGCCAAGTTGGCCCGCGAGGGGATCGAAGCCGGCGCGCTCGGCTTCTCCACGTCGCGCACGCTCAACCACCGGACGAGCAAGGGCGAACTGACGCCCACCCTGACGGCCGAGGCCGACGAGCTCGTGGGCATCGCGAAGGCGATCGGTGCGACCGGCCGCGGTGTGCTGCAGGCCGTCTCCGACTTCGCCGACATCGACGCCGAGTTCGGGCTCTTCCGCGCCATGGCCGAGGCGTCGGGGCGGCCGCTGTCGTTCTCGCTGACGCAGGTGCGTGGCGATTCGTGGCGGCGCCACCTCGAGTTGCTGTCGCGTGCCAATGCCGACGGCGTGGCAATGCGCGCGCAGGTCGCGCCCCGTGCCGTCGGTGTGCTGCTCGGGTTGCAGTGCACGCTGCAACCGTTCCTCACGAACCCGGTGTACCGCTCGATTGCCGCCATGCCGCTCGCGGAGCGGGTCGCCGCGATGGCATCGCCCGAGTTCAAGGCCCGCATGCTCGACGCGGCCCGTGCCGCCGACCCGGGCCCGGCGCGCGCCGGATGCTCCTCGATTTCGATCACATGTTCGAGCTCGGCGACCCGCCCGACTACGAGCCGCAACCGTCGTCGAGCATCGCCCGGCGCGCCGCGCGGGAGGGGCGGGAGCCGATGGAGTTCGCGTACGAGCTCCTGCTCGCCGACGCGGGCCGGTCGTTCCTCTACTTCCCGTTCCTGAACTACGGCGAAGGCAACCTCGACGCGGCCGGCGAGATGCTGGCCCACCCGCATACGGTCGTCGGCCTGGGCGACGGCGGCGCGCACGTCGGCACGATCTGCGACGCCAGCTTCCCCACCACGCTGCTGGCCCATTGGGGCCGCGACCGTGAACGGGGCCGCTTACCGCTGCCGCTGCTCGTGCAACGGCAGACCCGCGCCACCGCGACCTCGGTCGGGCTGCGCGATCGAGGTGTGCTCGCACCGGGTTACCGGGCCGACGTGAACGTGATCGACTTCGAGCGCCTGCAGGCGCGCAAGCCCGAGATGCGCCACGACCTGCCCGCGGGCGGGCGGCGACTCGTGCAAACGGCCGACGGCTACATCGCGACGGTCGTCGCAGGGGCCGTCACCTACGAGCGAGGCGAGCCCACCGGCGCGTTGCCCGGCCGGCTCGTGCGCGGCCCGCAAGCCGCGCCCACCGATGGAGGGACCCGATGAGCAATCGCAACTCGGCCGCGATCGACCCGGCGGAGGTCGAACCGCTCGAAACCGGCTGCGAGTGGCGGCGCGACGAACTGGGCGACCGTTACGTGTTCGAGCTCACCGACGCGCACCGAGCCGAGATCGACGCCGCGCTCACGCACGCCGAAGCGCGATGCGAAGACGTGCTCGACATCACCCGCGACGCCTTCCCGCTGCCGACCCTCGGGCCGAGCTCGCCGCGATCGCGCGCGAGCTGATCAACGGTCGCGGGGTCGTGCTCATCCGCGGGGTGCCGGTCGATCGCTACGGCAAGGAGCGCGCGTCGCGCATCTACTGGGGTGTCGGGATGCACCTGGGCGCGCCGTGGCCGCAGAACGCCAAGGGCCACCTGCTGGGCGACGTGACCGATCAGGGCAGAAGCGTCGCCGACCCCACCGCGCGCGGGAACGAGATCGGCGGCGTTGCCTTCCCCTTCCACTCCGACGGCTCCGATCTCGTCGGGTTGTTCTGCCTCGATGCGGGTGCGAGCGGCGGCGCGAGTGTCGTCGCCAACGTCGTCACGATCCACAACGAACTCGCGCGCAACGAGCCGGAGCTCGCAGCCGAGCTGTACGCGCCGTTCGCCTACGACCTGCGCGGCGAGCACGCGCCGGGTACGCGACCCTGGTACACGATGCCGATCTTCAACCGCCGGGGCGACCGGCTGTTCGTGCGCTACATCCGTCCCTACATCGAGTCGACGCGCCGCCATGCCGACGCGCCGCGCCCGTCGGACGCGGCGCGGGAGGCGATGAACCGGGTCGACGCGATGTGCGCCGACCCCCAGTACCACGTGTCGATGATGCTGCAGCCCGGCGACATGCAGTTCGTCAACAACTACCACGTGTTGCACGCCCGCGAGGCTTACGAAGACCGGCGCGAGGAGGGCAAGGTCCGTCACCTGAAGCGCCTCTGGTTGGAGACCGATGTGCTCACCGACGACGCCAAGCCGGAACCGTTCCGGCTCGGCCGCGAGAACAACACCTGGTGGTCGCGCCACGGTCGTACCAAGAGCAACCTCACCGTCTGACCACGCGCCGACGTGCGTCGATAGCTATCGCATAGCGATAGCTATCGACGCACGGTCTCGGCAAGGGGCGGTCGCGCGTCGACGCGCTTGACTCTCCCTCGGCGGGAGACTCGAGGATGGGCGCAACGAAAGGAGCCACCCATGGCCTCGATCATCAAGACCGTCGACCTCGACGCGGAAGCCGCCCACGTATGGGATGCAGTGCGCGACGTCGAAGCGCTGCCGACCCGGCTCGTCCCGGGGTTCGTCACCGCCACCGAACTCGAGCCCGCGAGCGACAAAGGGACGACACGCGTCGTCACCTTCTTCAACGGTCTCGTGGTCCGCGAGCGCATCGTCGCGATCGACGATGCCGCTCGGCGACTGTCGTATTCCGTGGTGGGCACGGGGGCGACTCACCACAATGCATCCGTGCAGGTGTTCGATCGGGAGTCGCCCGGAGGCCGCGGTGCGTGCCGGTTGGTCTGGATCACCGACGTGCTGCCCGACCAACAGGCCGAGACGATCGCCCCGATGATGGACGGTGGAGCGGCCGCACTTCGGCGCATGTTCGAAGGAAGCCGTTCGCGTGCCTGACGATGCCGGCGCACTCCTGCCGATCGGCATGTTCTCGCGCGAGTTCGCTGTCGATCAAGACGCTGCGCGCGTACCACGAAGCCGGCATCCTCGTGCCGGCGCGGGTCGACCCGGGAACCGGGTACCGCAGCTACACCGTCGACCAACTCGCCGACGCGGCCGTCGTGCTTCGCCTGCGTGGCCTCGATCTCCCGCTCGAACAGGTTCGTGAGGTGTTGCAACGCCGCGACCCGGTGCATACGCGCAAGGTGCTCGACGCTCATGCGGTCGAGATGCAGGCCCGGCTCGTGGCCGCGGAACGCATCGTGTCGGAGTTGCAGTCGACGACTGCGCCGGTCACGCACACCCCGGTTCATGTCCGGTTCGACGACGCGGCGGTCACGGTGTCGGCGCGGGCCCGCTGCACGGCCGACAACCTCTGGGCGTGGCTCGACGGCACGTTCGCGCGGATCGGTGAGACGATCACTCGCACCGGCGCGGTGGTCGCCGGTGCTCGCGGTGCGCTGTACGAGCCCGAGATCGCGGACGACGACATCGAAGACGTCGAGGCGTTCGTGCCCGTGACCACCGCGCCGTTCGTCGACCCGCGCGACCACGACGTGCGCAACGGCCAGGTGCCCGCCGGTTGGGTTGCCGTACTGGTGCACGCCGGCGACTACGACTCGATCCTCGACACGTACCGCACCCTCGGCGCGTGGGTCGCGCGCAACGCCCGGAACAGCGACGACGGTCGCAAGATCTGCGAGCGTTACCTCGTCGGCTCCGCCGACACCGACGACGCGTCGTCGTACCGCACCGAGATCGCGTGGCCGATCGAACCTCCGGCTGACGTGCGTCGATAGCTATCGCATAGCGATAGCTATCGACGCACGGCATGTACGACCTTGCTCGCTTCCGCGGGCCCGAACGTCGGCGGTTGCGGTCGCGCGGCGGCGGTCCCGAGCCGGGCGACGACCGTCCTCGATCCGGGGTCGACCTGCACGACCTGGTTGCCGAGGCCGAGCGCCCAGAACATGTCGGCGGGCGCGCCGGGCACGAGCCGGCCGTGCGCGGTCGTCGGGTTCGCCGCGGCGGCGAGGTTCGTCGCCGACAACGGCCCCGAGAGCACGCCCTTGCGGTTCAACCACCACAGGTAGCCGTAGGCGGCGTTCAGCTTCGTCGACGAGTGGCCGGTGGCCTGCTCGACCCAGCCGCGCGACACGATCTGCCGGTTGCCCCACCGGCCGCCGTTCAGGAAGAGCAGACCGAAGCGTGCCATGTCTTCGCAGTTCGAACGCATCCCTTCGAACAGTTCGGTGTTGCCGGCCGCGTCGGTGGCCAGCTGCGTGTGCGTCATGCCGAGCGGCCCGAAGAGCTTGTCGCGCGCGAAGTCGGTCACACGTTCGTGCGTCGCGTTGCGGAGGATCACGTCGAGCGTCTGGTCGGCGCTGTTGTTGTAGCGCCAGACCTTGCCCGGTGGCACCGCTTGCGACAGCCCGACCGCGAACTTGTCCTTGTCGGGCGCGCGCAGGAGTTGGCTGTAGTCGATCTGCGGGCTCCATTCACGCCCGGAATCGCCGCTCAGGATGTCGCGGATCGTCACCTTGGCCGAAGCAGTGGCGCGCCATTCGGGGATCCACTTCGACGCGCGGTCGCTGACATGGAGGTCGCCCTCGTCCTGTGCGATGCCGACGAGCGTGCTGGCGACCGACTTCGTGGCCGAGAACACGTCCTGCGTGCTCTCCGCGCTCTTGCCCCGGTAGTTCCACTCGCCCGCGATCTTGCCGTCGCGTTCGACGACCAGGCAGTTGGAGTTGCCGGTTTCGGCGGTTTGCGCGAGGTGTGCGAGCTCGGTCGCGTCGAGACCGACGGATGCCGGTGCGACCTTCTCCCACGCCGCGCCGGGGATCGGCCGAGCGCGGCTGGCGGTCGGCGCCGGCGGGTTCGTCGGCGGGTTCGTCGGCGGCGCGGTGGTCGCGCTGCTGCTCGCGCAGCCGGCCGAGGCGGCGGCGACGAGCACCGCCCCGAGAAAGATGGGGATGGATTGGCCTCTTCGCATACGCCGACGTTAGGGAATCTGGAAATCGTTTTCCAGTGGATATATCGTCGCAACATGCCCGAGGTGAACGGTTCCCCCGATCGGCGAGTGAAGATCGTCGACGTCGCGCGCGCCGCGGGCGTCCGGCCGTCGACCGTGTCGAAGGTGCTGAACGACGGGCGGGGGAGCGCCGACGTCCGCCGCCGCGTCGAGGATGCCGTCGCCCGGCTCGGTTACCGCCCGAACCAGCAAGCCCGCGGCCTGCGTCGTTCTGAGTCCCGGGCCATCGGTGTGTTCATCCCCGACCTTGCCAATCCCGTGTTCCTCCCGTTCCTCCGCGGCGCGGAGCGCGTCGCGCAGGAGCGGGGTTACGTCGTACTGATCGCCGACGGCCAGCGCTCACCGCGCGCGGCGGCCGCCGCGCTGGAACGGTTCTTCGACCAGGGTGTCGACGGGCTGGTCCTCGGCGGCCCCGTCGGCCCGGCGAGCCTCGTCCCGTACCTCGACAACGGGGTGCCGATCGCGCCCGTCATCGGCGACTACGACCGCAGCCTCGCTCGCCACTGGGAGCAAGGTGAAGCGGCCGCAACCCGTGAGATGGCCACGCGGCTCCTCGCCCTCGGGCACAGGAGCTTCACCTTCGTCACGACGCCTCAGCAACGGGGTGTGCAGGGCCGGCGGTTCCGCGAGGGCCGGCTCGGCGCACTCGACACCGAGCTGCGCGCGGCCGGCGCGGTGCTCGCTGTCGAAGTCGTCGACCCGAGGCACGGCGTCGATGCCGCGCTCGCGCAACTCCGGCCTGTCGCGACGGGCACGTCGACCGCGCTCGTGTGCGCGAGCCACCTCCTCGCGCCCTGGTTGCTCATCGCCCTCGACGAGGGGCACGTGGGTATCCCGCGCGACGTCTCGGTGGTCGTGTTCGGCGATTCCGACTGGGCGCGTGCGTACCGGCCGTCGCTCAGTGTCGTGCGGCGCGACACCGAGGCCGAAGGTTCTGCGCTCGCGACGTGGGTACTCGACACCCTCGCCGGCGACGCCGGCCCGGCCCCGACCGGAATCGATGCGCGCTACGTCGAGCGCCGCTCCTGCGCCAAGGCCCGCCGGTGAACGTACGGTTGGCGCATGGACTTCGAGATTGCACCGGAGATGCAGCGCACGCTCGCCGAGATCGATGCGTTCATCGAGCGCGAGATCCTCCCGTTGCAGCTGCAAGACGACAACATGCGCTTCTTCGACCACCGGCGCGAGTACGCGCGCACCGATTTCGAAGCGGGCGGTGTACCGCGCGCCGATTGGGAGGCCTTGCTCGCGGAGATGCGGCGCCGGGCCGACGCGGCCGGATGGTTGCGCTGGGCGCTGCCCGCCGAGTTCGGCGGTCACGACGCCGGCAACCTCGAAATGGCGATCATCCGTGAACACCTGGCGACCCGCGGGCTCGGGTTGCACAACGACCTGCAGAACGAAAGTTCCATCGTCGGCAATTTCCCGACCGTGTTGATGATGCGCGACTTCGGGACTCCGGAACAGCGCGCCGAGTGGATGCCCGGGTTCCTCGACGGCACCCGTCGCCTCGCCTTCGGCCTCACCGAACCGAACCACGGTTCCGACGCGACCTATCTCGAGACGACCGCGGTTGCCGACGGCGACGAGTGGGTGATCAACGGTCAGAAGCGCTTCAACTCCGGCCTGCACCACGCCACGCACGACATCGTGTTCGCGCGTACCTCGGGGGAGGCGGGTTCACCGGTTGGTATCACGGCGTTCCTCGTCCCGACCGATGCACCGGGATTCAGTGTCGACTTCTTCTGGTGGACGTTCAACATGCCGACCGATCACGCCGAGGTCACCCTCCGCGACGTACGGGTCCCGGCCGCGGCAGTGTTCGGGCGCGTCGATGCCGGCCTCGAACTCGCGCAGCACTTCGTGCACGAGAACCGCATCCGGCAGGCGTCGTCGTCGCTCGGTGCCGCGCAGTACTGCATCAACGAGGCGGTCGCCTACGCGAATTCGCGTGTCACCTGGGGCAAGCCGCTGTCGCGCAACCAGGCGATCCAGTTCCCGCTGGTCGAACTCCATACCGAGGCGGCGATGTTGCGCCAGCTCGTTCGTGCAACGGCCTCCGAGCTCGACCGCCGTAACCACATGGAGGTCACCCACCTCGTGGCGATGTGCAATTACCGCGCCAACCGGCTCGCGTGCGATGCTGCCGACCGCGCGATGCAGACGTGCGGCGGCGTCGGCTACAGCCGGCACATGCCGTTCGAGCACGTGTACCGGCATCACCGCCGCTACCGGATCACGGAGGGTTCTGAGGAGATCCAGATGCGCAAGGTCGCGCAACGACTCTTCGGCATCGGGACGCGCCCGGCCCGGTAGGCGCGGCCGGACCGGCCGGCCCGTCGGGGCAGGATCACCGGACGGGTTGTCGCCCCGGGTGGTTTCGTCGCCGAGGTCGATGGATCCGGCCGGGCGAAGCGTCTGCTCTACGGGCACTTGTAGGGATTTGCCCTTGTTTGTCCGAGGAGAAAAGCGCTAGCTTCTCCGCGAATGGTTCAGATAGGGATATTCGGGCGGAATCCCTCTCAACCCGGTGGGGAAGGCGCAGCGGAACGCCGGCGGGCGTGGGGCTGCTTCGCGCTCGTCGCCGCTTCGCTGCCGGTCGCGTACGGGATCCATCACCTCGCGGCGACGATCACGATCCCTTCGGCGCTCTTACGGGTGCCGGCGCAGAAGTTCCTGGCCCTGCTCGTGCTGGCCGTGCTGTTCGTGCCCTTCGAGCGCGCGTTCGCCTTGCGCCGCCAGCGGGTCACCCGCTTCGCCTGGCGCGCCGACATCCTCTACTTCTGGTTCAACAGCTTCTTCGCGTCGGCGGGCACGATCGTCGCGATCGTGCTGGTCGGTTCTTGGATGCACACGTTGGTCCCGCGGAGCATGCACCACGCGATCACTGCGCAGCCGGCCGTGCTGCAGTTCTGCGAGGCGTTCTTCCTGAGCGAAGTCGCGGAGTACTGGGCGCATCGCACCATGCACACCGTGCCGTGGCTGTGGCGCTTCCACAAGGTGCACCACTCCGTCGCCGACATGGACTGGCTGGCCTCGGCCCGCCTCCACCCCGTCGATCGTGCGTTCACGCGCTCGTCGGCGTTCCTGCCGCTGTTCATCCTCGGCTTCTCGCACGTCACGATCGGCGCGTTCACGCTCTTTGCCGCGTTGCAGGCGCTGGCCGTGCACGCGAACGTGCGCTTCGACTTCGGGCCGTTGCGCTACATCCTGGCCACACCGCAGTTCCACCACTGGCATCACGCGGCGGAAGTGGTCGACAAGAACTTCGCGGCCCAGTTGCCGGTCGTCGACTGGATGTTCGGCTCGCTGTTCGTACCCGCTGGGCAGTTCCCCGAGGGCTACGGCATCGAAGAGCCTGCGCCCGAGGCCTACCTCCGGCAGCTGGCCTGGCCGTTCCAGCGGGCCGCGGTGGCGGAGCCGTCGCCCTACCCGCTGCCGAGCACCGCGTCGAGCAAACCGGGAAAGCGCGCTTCGAGGTCGCTGCGCCGAACGGTGTAGTAGCGGCGGGTCCCCTCTTCTTCGGCCCAGACCACGCCCGCTTCGCGCAGCACTTTGAGGTGATGGCTGCCGGTCGACTTCGCGACGGGCAGACCGATCTCGCCGCACACGATCGCGCCATCGGCCTCGGCGAGGACACGTACCAGCTGTAACCGCACCGGGTCGGCAAGGGCCTGCAGCACGTCGACGAGGTCGATGTCGTCGCGCTTCGGGAAGGTGAGCGTTCCGTGCCCGGTGTCCATCACGCGGGCTCGAAGGCCGGGCACTCGGCGGTCTCCACCGGTTGTGGTGCCGTCGGCCGCAGCACCCACGAGATCGTCGCGGCGGCCAGCATCGCGACCACGACGCCGATGAGCAGGGTGGTGTCGAACGCGTGCACGTAGGCATGACGGGCTGCCGCCGCGAGGACACGACCCTGCGGAGAATGCATCGCGGCCGCCTGTTGCAGCGCGTCGCCGACGTTGTGGCTCGCCGCGTTGGAGAGCCCGGCCACGCTCGCGCTGAGCGAGGTGTGGAAGTTCGACGTCAGGATGCTGCCGAGGGCGGCGACGCCGAGGGCGCCACCGAGTTCGCGAGTGGTGTCGTTCACTGCCGATCCGACCCCGGCCTTCTCGAGGGGCAACGACCGCATGATCGCGCCGGTCGATGGTGCCGTGGTGAAACCCATCCCGAAGGCCGAGATCATGAGCGCGAGCGCGAACACCGGGTAGTTCGAGTGGACGCCGCTGCGCGACATCAGGGCGAGGCCGGCGGCAACGATCACCAGCCCGCTGCTCACGACGAGCCGTTGCCCGAACCGTTCGACCATCCGGGCCGAGCGGGTCGTGGAGACCATGTAGGTCGCGGCCCACGGCAGCACGCGGACGCCCGCGCTGAGCGGGCTGTACCCGAGCACGAGCTGCAGGTACTGCGTGATGATGAAGAACGAACCGAACATCACGAGGAACACGAAGGTGATGGTCGTGGTCGCCGCGGTGAACCTCGGGTTCCGGAAATAGCGCAGGTCGAGCATCGGCTCGCGGGCTCGTAACTCCCACCGGGCGAAGCCGGCGAGAACGATCAGCGCCAGCGCGAACGTGATGATGCTCTCGCTCGACAGCCATCCGTGGTTCGGCGCCTCGATGATGCCGTAGATCAGCGTGCCGAGCCCGACGATCGACAACAGTGCACCGAGTGGGTCGAGCGGCGCGTGCCGGCGTTCGCGGTGCGACGGGATGAGGATCGCGCCGGCGACCAGCGCGACGACGACAACGAGCACGTTGGTGAGAAAGATCGAACCCCACCAGAAGTGTTCGAGGAGCAGCCCGCTCGAGACACCGCCGAGGCCCGCGCCCACGCCGGCGAACCCGGCCCAGATCGCGATGGCGCGCGGCCGCTCGTTCGGCGGGAACACGTGCGCCAGCACCGACAGCGTGGCCGGCATCACGAACGCGGCGCCGATCCCCATCACGGCACGCGCCGCGATCAATCCGCCCGCCGAGTGCGACATCGCGGCGAGCGCGGACGCCGCGCCGAACACGACGAGGCCGCCGTTGAGCGCGAGTCGGCGGCCGTAACGGTCGCCCAGCGACCCGGCGGTGAGGAGCAGCCCGGCGAACACGAGGCTGTAGGCGTCGACGGTCCACTGCAGGGCGCTGGAACTGGCGTGGAGGTCGCTCACGAGGGTTGGCAGGGCGACATTGAGGCTGGCGTTCGCGACCACGATCATCACGAGGCTCAGGCAGAGGACGCCCAGCGTCCACCACCGGCGCTCGTAATCGCGGTCTCGCCCGACCGTTTGCTCGACGTCGTGCGGCAGGACTTGTTCGATCGTCATCGAACGTCCTCAACGTTCGATGACCGTCGAATGATTCCGCACTACGGGATTTTCCCGGCCGCGCTACGAGGAGACGGCGTGCGCGGGTTCCCGCGTCGCGACGTCGGCCTTGACCCGCCGGAAGCTGGCCCCGACGGCGAGCAGCACCTCGCGGGCGTCGTCGAACGCGTTGCGCTCACAGCCGCATTCGAGTGACCAGCCGTCGCGACCGTCGGTCAGGAAGTGCTGGATCGACTTCGGCCACGCCTCGCCGGGGTCTTTCCCCACCCCGAAGTCGGCATAGAGACGAACCGCGGCCAGCCCGTCGATCTTCACCTGCTTGCCGACCCGGGTACCGCGCCATCCCGCCTTCGGGCTCGGCTTGGCCGCCTTGTAGAACTCGATCGCGGTGAGTTCTCGCGCCAGCCGGTACCGGACCACCTCGAAGAAACCGTCGGGCGGTGTGGGCGCCTCGAGACGCACGTAGCCGACCTGGGTGCCGAGCGGCTCGGCCCGGTTGGCGTCGGCTTCGAACGCGTCGAAGTCGCGCAACAGCGCGAGGGTGCGGGTCGCGACCGGCCGCGCCCCGGCGTCGGAAAGCAGGCGGGGGAGATCTTCGGCAGCACTGGCGCGTGCCCAGTCGACCAGTTTGCGGTCGTCGAGACTCAGCGAACGGCGCCATTGCCCTTGCCACCAGGCGAGCTCGTCACGGGCGCGCGCCGCGACATCGACGTCGACGTCGTTCTCTTCTGTTGCCAACCAGCCCGGCGGCGCGTCGACCTGGAACCCCAGCGCGAAGGTCATACCGTTCACCAGGCCGCAAACTACTCAAGAAGTGCGCTCGCGCGGTAGCCGGGGGAAGACGAGGGTTGCCACCGCGGCGGCGCGCCGCTCGAACGCGTCGGCCCGGTCGTCGAGCGGCAGCACCATGTCCTCGAGGAAGAAGCTGAGCAACTGGCCCACCAGCACGTTCGCCACCGCGGGGCGATTGGCTGCACCGAGTTCGGGGAACCCGGTCGCGAGCCACTCGGTCAGGGCGTCTTCGAGCGAGGCCAGCAACTCCGCGGCGAGAGCCGCGGCATCGGGATCTCCCCGCTGGCTCTCGCCGATCAGCAGGCGCCACACGGGACGTTCGGTCTGGATGCCGAGCCAGATGGTGCGCAACAACTCGACCAGCCGGGCACGCGGTGCGAGCCGGGCCTCGACCGGGACCGGGCCGCGCATCAGCTCGTCGTAGCTGCGGTGGCGGATGACGTCGCGGAGCAGGTCTTCCTTCGACGGGAAGTAGTAGTAGAGCGTCGAGACTTTCACCCCGCAGGCTTCGGCGAGCCGTCGCATGCTCATGCCGGCGTACCCGTCGGCGGCCATGAGGTCGAGGGCGATCCCGAGGATGCGCTCCCGCTGACTTGCGCTCGACGCGACGCGAGTCAGCGGTCGACCGGGGTGAACGCGGCGGGCAGGTGGTGCATCCCGAGGACGAGGGTCGAGTTCGCGCGGTCGGGCGGCGCGTGCGGGTCGACGGCGGCGATGTCGGGGAGCCGGCGGAACAACTCTTCGAACACGACCTTGATCTCGAGCCGGGCGAGGTTCGCCCCCATGCAGTAGTGCGGCCCGAAGCCGAACGCGAGGTGCGGGTTCGGGTCGCGATCGATGCGGAACCGGTCGGGGTCGTCGAAGGCACGCTCGTCGCGGTTCGCGGATTGGTAGAGCAGGAGCACCCGGTCGCCGGGATCGAGGGTCGTGCCGCACAGTTCGTGGCGTTCGGTGACGGTACGCACGAAGTTCAGGACCGGGGAGGTGTAGCGGAGAATCTCCTCGACGGCGGGGTCGATGAGCTCCGGTTGGCCGATCAGCTTGGCCCGCTCCTCGGGGAACAGCGTGAACGCGCGCAGGCCCCCCGCGATCGCGTTGCGGGTCGTCTCGTTGCCCGCGACCATCAGGAGCACGCAGAACATGAGGAGCTCGTCGGTGGTCAGCTCGGAGGCTCCGTAGGCCGCTTTGACCTCTTCCTCGTAGTCGAGCTCGCCCGCGTCGTAGGCCTCGGCGAGGATGGAGAGCAGGTCGTCGCGAGGATCGGTGCGGCGCTCTTCGATGCACGCGGAGATGATCGCGGTGTACTCGCCGAAGGCCTGGGCCGCGGTGGCGACGACGGGATCGTCGGGGTCGGTGCGACCGTCGGCGACGATCATCGCGTCCGACCACTGGCGCAGGAGTTCGCTCAGGTCGCTGTCGAGGCCGAGCAACTCCGCGATCACGATCAGCGGCACATGCACCGCGAGGTCGGCGACGAAGTCGATCTCGCCGCGGTGCTCGACGTCGTCGATCACGCGGTTGGTGAGGTCGCGGATGCGCGGCATCAGCTTGCGGACCTGGCGCGGCGTGAAGCCGCGACTCAGGATCCGCCGCTGGCGCGCGTGTTCGGGGTCGTCCATCGAGACGATCGACAGCGGGACGATGTTCACCGGTCGAACACCTTGCTCGGAGCTGTAGCGCTCGGCATTGCGCGACACCTCGAGCACGTCGGCGTGCCGCGAGACGGCGTAGCACCCGCTCGGTTCGTTGAACCAGAGCGGGTGCTCGTCGCGCAGCCACCGGTAGAAGTCGTACGGATCGTTGTAGAGGGCGGGGTCGTTGAGGTCGGCGCGCTCGAACGCGGACGTGCCCGCAGTGGTCGTCACCATGGGCCGAAAGCCTATCTATCGAACGTTCGTTAGACAACGTTCCCCCGCGGGGCTGAATGTTGGCGAAAGGCCGCCCGCCAGCCGGATGTGCCCGGCGCCGATCCCCGAAGGGTGAGCAGCCAGGGGCCCGACGGATCGGTTTCTGCCGCCGCCGTCCGGGCGGTGGTCGACATCTCGGCCCGGCTCGGGCGCGTCGACAACGCCGGCCTGCAAGCGGCGCTCGACGAGAGCTGCACCCTCCTGCGCGAGATGTCGGGCGCGACGGGTGTCATGGCGTCGTGCGTGTGCTCGGCAACCCAACGAGCGACGCGGGCAGCCGCCGGCGACCTCAGCGGTGCCGACGCGGTGTTGGTCGAGGAGGCGTTGCGAGCCGGCTCCCCGGGCGGTTTCGAGCACGACCGCCTACAGATCGCAACGACCTGGATCGGCGACCCGCCGGTCGCGGTCGCGATCGGAGCCGCCGGCGCGACGCTCGCCGGCGTCGATCTGCTGCTGCAACTCGTGAGTGACGCCGTCGCGACTGCGGCGGCCCGGGGCGAGGCGCACCGGCTCAACACCGTCGAGGACGGTCTCGATCACGCCCTGGTGCACGAGACCTCAGATCTCGTGCTGGTCATCGATCCCGGCGGACGGGTGACGTTCGTCAACCGGGCGGCGCGCCGCCAGTTCGGCTACGAGCCGGGTTCGCTGCTCGACCGGAGCGCGTTCGACCTTTTGCACCCCGACGATCTTCCCAACGCGACCGACGTGATCGCGGCGGTGATCGCCGGCGGGACCCTCGCCGCGCCCTTCGAACTGCGCGTGCTCGACTCGCGCGGCGAGTACCACTGGATCGAGATGGTGGCGAGCAACCGCCTCGACGACCCGGCGGTGAACGGCATCGTCATCACCGCACGCGACATCAGCCGGCAACGGGCCACGAGCGACGCGCTCGCCGAGAGCGAAGCGCGTTCGCGCGCGCTCATCGACAACTCCAACGACATTCTCTCGGTGATCGGGATCGAGGGCGGCTGGAGCATGACGAGCGCGGTGGCCGCGGCGCGCATTCTCGGTTACGACGACGGCCTGCCGTACGAGAACATCTTCGAGCGGATCCATCCCGACGACTTGGCCTTCGCCGAGGCGACCTTCACCGAGATCTTCGCTGGAGCACGGGGTCCCGATCAGCCGGCGGTCATACGCGTGGCCAATGCGGCCGGTGAGTACCGCTACATCGAGACCGCGGCCGTCAACCTGATCGACAATCCGGCGGTGCGAGGCGTGCTGACGAACTCGCGCGACGTCACCGAGCGGGTGGAGGCGACGCAGAAGCTCGAGGCGACCAACAACCGGCTGCAGGCGCTGATCGCCCACATCCGGGACGGCATCGTGATGCTCGACGACGAGCAGCGCGTCGTACTCGTCAACGACGGGTTCCGGGCGCTGTTCGATATGAAGGACGGCGCCGACGGCCTCGTCGGCCTGCGGGCCGCCGACGCGATGGCGTGCGTGCACCTCATGGCCGCCGACCCGGACGCCCACCGCAGCGTGGTCAGGGCCGAAGCCGCCGCGGGCAGGCCGGTGCGGCGGCGAGAGCTCGTGCTGGCCGACGGCCGGGTGTTCGAATGCGACTACCTGCCGGTTCGGTCCGACGGTGTTTCGTACGGCCATCTCTGGGTGTACCACGACGTTTCGAAACAGCGGCAGTTCGAACAGTCGCTGAAGGACGCGCTCGAAGAAGCGCGCGTGGCGTCGAGTGCGAAGTCGCACTTCGTCGCCGCGGTGAGCCACGAGATCCGTACCCCGATGCACGGCGTGCTCGGCCTGCTCGAGTTGCTCGGACAGCACGACATGCCCGACGCGCAACGCCAGCTGCTCAACACCGCGTACGGTTCGGCTCGATCGTTGCGTTCGATGCTCGACGACCTGCTCGACTTCGCCAAGATCGAAGCCGACCGCATGGAACTCGAAGCGGTGCCGTTCGACCCGAGCGCCGTGATCGAACAGGTGACGAACGTGCTCCAACCGGTGGTCGTGGCGCGCGACCTGGAGCTGCAGCTTCACGCGGCACCCGATCTCCCCGCGCACGTCGTAGGCGACCCCAACCGGTTACGCCAGATCCTGTCGAACCTCCTCGACAACGCGGTGAAGTTCACCGAGCGAGGGACGATCACGGTGTCGGCCGGGCTTTTGAAGGGCGACGACCGGACCGCGACGATCCGGGTATCGGTGGCCGACACGGGCACGGGCATCCCGGCCGACGCGGTCGCCGGGTTGTTCGCGCCCTTCAGCCAGGTAGCGGGGGAACGGCGCAAAGCCGTGCGCGGCACGGGTCTCGGGCTCGCGATCTCTCGCCAGCTGGCGCAGATGATGCACGGGTCACTCGACGTCGAAAGCGAATTCGGCGTCGGTTCGACGTTCACACTGGTCGTCACGCTGGAGCGACCCGCGACCCCGGAAGCGGTCGTGCCGGCGGCCGCGACCGGCGAGACGTCGTCGCAGGCGAGGGCAGCGCGCGTGTTCGTCGTGGAAGACGAACCGGTGAACCAGCTCATCGCGCGCAAGCAGCTCGAGAAGCTCGGGCACGTCGTGGAGATCGTCGGGACGGGCGAGGACGCGGTCGAGCGGTTCCGGCCCGGCGATTTCGACGTCGTGCTGATGGACCGCCAGCTCCCGGGGATCGACGGGCTCGAAGCGACGCGCCGCATCCGGTGCGCCGAAGCGGCTTCGGGGTCGCACGTGCCGATCATCGCGATGACCGCGAGCGCGTACGCGGAGGACGAGCGGGCCTGTCTCGCGTCCGGGATGGACGGCTACGTCGCCAAGCCGGTTTCGATCGGCGCGCTGCAAGAGGCGATCGACGCCGTGCTCGCCGCCTGAACGGTCCGCCGGCGGCAAACAGGACGCGAGATGTCCGGTTTTGTCGGTACATTCGAGGCGTGCGCGCCGACCGCCTCGTGGCCATCGTCCTGCTGCTGCAGACGCACGGGCAGCTCACCGCGAGCGAACTCGCCGAGCGGCTCGAAACCTCGGAGCGCACCATCCGCCGCGACCTCGATGCCCTGTCGGGGGCGGGTGTTCCCGTGTACGCGCAGCGAGGCCGCGGCGGCGGGTGGGCCTTGCTGAACGGGCACAAGCTCGACATGTCGGGCCTCACCGCGCCGGAGGCGCGCGCCCTGTTCCTCGTCGCGGGCCCGAACGCGCTCGCCGGCGTGGGCGACGAGCCCAAGGTCCGCTCCGCGTTGCGCAAGCTGCTGGCCGCGCTCCCCGAGTCGGTGCGCGACGAGGCCGCGGCGGCCAACGCGGCGATGCTCGTCGACCCGTCGCGCTGGGGGCGCCGAGCCGACCCGAACCCACCGCGTCACCTCGACGAGTTGCGAGACGCCGTGGTGCAGGGCGTGCAGGTCGTGCTCACCTACGTCAAGCCGGGCCAGGCACCGGCCGAGCGGCGAGTGCACCCGTACGGGCTCGTGTCGAAGAGCGGCACCTGGTACCTGCTCGCCGGCGCCGAAGCCGGCCTGCGCACGTTCCGGGTCTCGCGGGTGCGGGGCGTGACCGTCACCGACGATCCCGTCGAGCGCCCCGAGAACTTCGACCTTGCGGCGGCGTGGGAAGACGTGCAGCGGGGCCTCCCGCAGCGGGTCGGCACCGTGGCGGTCGAGCTGCGGGTCGACCCCGAGTTCGCCGGCCGGGTGAAGGGCATGCTCGGCGCCTGGGTCGCCATCGAGGCCCTTCCCGACGCCGACCCCGAGGGTTGGCCGCGCTTTCGCGCCGCGTTCCCGCACGTGATGGCCGCGGCCGCGGAACTCGCGCGGTTCGGCGGTCGGGTCGAGGTGCTCACCCCCGCCGAGGTGCGCGCCGAACTCGCACGGATCGGCACCGAACTGGCGGCGCGTTACCCGGCGTCGTGAGCGCGGGTCAGCCGGGGCGGACGGCGCCGGTGATGTTGCTCATCAACGGCTGGATTCGCACGTAGTCGCCGGTGTGGGTCGCGGCGATCTGCATGCCGCCGCCGATGTACATGGCGACGTGGTCGCTGCCGCCGGGGCCGAGGAAGATCAGGTCGCCGGGTTGGAGCTGGGCGAGTGAGATGTGCGGGAACATCGCGTACTGCGCACCGGAGTAGTGCGGCATGCTCACGCCGCCCGCCGCCCAGGCCATCATCGTGAGGCCGGAGCAGTCGAAACTGTTCGGGCCGGTGGCCGCGTACTGGTAGGGCTTGCCGAGCTGCGCGCGTGCGTACGCGATCGCGGCCGCCGCGCCCGGCGAAGGCGGCGGCGCGTTGGGGACGTTGCCGCCGACTAGCGCGGGGTCGACCGCACCACCCGACGACGAAGACGAACCCGACTGCGCCTGGTTGAGCTGCGCGCGTGCGGCGGCCAGTTGCGCCCGGGCCCGGGCGGCGGCCGCCGCGCGTTGCGCTTGCACGGCCTGCACGTACAGCGCGTGGATCTCCGACCTCGTCTGCGCGAGGAGGCGCTGGTTCGCCGCGTTCGTCGACTCGATGCTCTGTTGGGTCGCGACGATCGCGTCGTGGTGTTGCTGGGCAATCGCCCGCTGCTTGTTGAGCGCCGTTTCCTGCAACGTGAGGTCTTGGCGCGCGGCGCGCAAGCTCGAGATCGCATCCTGGTCGTGCTGCGCGCTCACGTTCGAGTACTGCATCTTCAATGCGAGGTCGTTCGCCGACGACACGCTCAGCGCACTCAGCCCGTTGGTCGAACCCGCGCCGCTGTAGAGCTGCACCGCGACCGCCTTCACGCGGCTCTGCAATTGCGCGGCCCGGCGCTTCGCCTGGTCCATGCGGTACTGCGCGTTCGCGATCGCGGCATCGGTCTGCTGCAGTTCGTAGTTCGCGCCGTTGAGTTGTTCGCCGAGCGCGTTCAGCTTGTCGTAGTTCGCTTGGATCTGCGCGGCGAGCTGGTTGGCTTGCGCTTGCTTGTCGGTGATCGGCGACGCCGCCGCACCGTTGCTGCCGGCGAGGGGGAACAGCAGCAAGCCGGCCGCGAGAACGATGGGCCAGCGCGCGACACGCGTCAGAACGCGACGTGATGACAAAGAGGCGCGCACGAGACGGGGAGGATAACCGCTCAATCTCGCGTTTGGCGACATCGCGGCCGGGCGGCGCGGATGTTGCGGCGCGCGCGGAACCTTAACTTGACGTGCGTTGTCACGCTGCGTGACCATCTGTGACCGCTCGCGAGGGAGACAGATGCGCCGATCGCTGTTCGTCATGATTGCCGTTGTCGGTTTCGTGGCCAGCGGTTGTGCGCTCGTTGCGCCCAGCGGCCCGGCACCGTTGCGCTATCGCGACGCCGTGTTCACGGGGGTGACCGTGACCAAAGACGTCACGTACGGCAGCGCGGTGAACCAGCAAGGCCAGACAGTCAGTTTGAAACTCGACGTCTACCAACCGACGAACGACTCGGTGAAGGCACGCCCCGCGATCGTGTGGGTGCACGGGGGATCGTTCTGCTGCCTCGACAAGACGTCGCCCGAACTGGTCGACGAGGCGAACACGTTCTCGACCAAGGGTTATGTCAACGTGTCGATCAACTACCGGCTCGACCCGAACGGTTGTTCCGCGTCGGCCGCGACCGGCGAATGCGTTGCCGAGATCGCCGACGCGACGCACGACGCGCAGGCCGCGGTGCGCTTCCTGCGCGCCAACGCGACCACGTACCGGGTCGACCCTCAGCGCATCGCGATCGGCGGGACGTCGGCCGGCGCGATCGTTGCCCTCAACGTCGCGTACAGCCACAACGACGTAGGTACGAGCGGGAACCCGGGCTACTCGTCGACGGTCGGAGCAGCGGCGGCGCTCTCGGGCGCCAAGATCCTCGGCACCATCATGAACGGCGACCCCGAGGCGCTGCTCTTCCACGGCACCGCCGACTCGCTCGTGCCATACGCGTGGGCGAAGAACACGGTGGCCGAGGCGCAGAAGGTAGGCGTCGTCGACTATCTCATCACGTGGCAGGGCGAAGGCCACGCGCCCTACGCACAACATCGTGATGAGATCCTCACCGACGAAACGAACTTCTTCTACAACGAGCTCGGCCTCGCGACCGCAGCTCGGTAACCAAATCAGCGCGTTGCAGTTCGAACGGGGGCAGCCGGGGCGGGTCGCGCTGCGCGTCGTGCTCGCGGTCGCCGTCGTTGCCGCGGTGGTCGCGCCGATGCGAGTCGCGGCGTCCGCCGTCGCGGCTCCGGCGCCGGTGCCCGCGCCGCCGCACCCGGTCGACATCTACGGTGATTCTGTCGTTGCCGGCGCGACCGCCCAAGTGAACGCGCGGTTGCGGGCCGACGGTTGGGCGCCGCAGGTGCGCGCGATCAGCGGTGCGAGTCTCGAGCAGATCGCGGGCGCGGTGATCGGCGCGAAGAGCATCAGCGACGTCGTCGTGATCGTGGCCGGTTACAACTACTTCTGGAAGCCGGTGATCCTTCGCCGTGACGTCGACAACCTGCTGTTCGCGCTCTCGGTTCGCAACGTGCGCCGTGTGATCTGGCTGAACGTACGCGAAGACCAGCCGGACCGGCGCGACGTCAACAACGCGCTGAACCGCGCCTGGCAACGGTGGGGCAACCTCGAGGTGCCCGACTGGAACCGCTTCTCGCGCGACCGGTCGGGCGACTTCCTCCCCGACGGCCATCATCTCCTCCCCGCGGGCGGGCGTTTGATGGCCGACCTCATCGACCAGCGTCTCGACGCGTACCGCGCGGGCGCGCCTCGCCATTCGCCGCCGGTGTACGGCGCGGCCCCGCGCGAGACGCCGGTGGTCGCCGCGTACGGTCGTACCCAGACCGGCGACACCACGGCCGCCGCGACCGCGGCATCCGTGGTGACCCGCTCGCCGTTCGTGGGCATCGCGTCGACGCGCCGCGGGAACGGCTACTGGTTGGCCCAGCGCGACGGTGCGGTGCTCGCATTCGGCGACGCGCCGGCGTTGGGCGGCGCCCAGAGCATCCATTTGCACGCGCCGATCGTGGCCATCGCGGCGACGCCGAGCGGTAAGGGCTACTGGCTCGTCGGCGGCGATGGTGGTGTCTTCAGCTTCGGCGACGCGCGCTTTCACGGTTCAACCGGCGCCATGCACCTTGCCCAACCGGTCATCGGTATCGCCGCGACACCGACCGGTCGCGGTTACTGGCTCGCGGCCTCCGACGGTGGCATCTTCAGCTTCGGCGACGCCCGGTTCTACGGGTCGACCGGCGCCATCCGCCTCGCGGAGCCGGTCGTCGGCATGGCGCCGCTCCCCGGCGGCAACGGTTACTGGCTCGTCGCGTACGACGGTGGCATCTTCAGCTTCGGCGCGGCTCGTTTCCGCGGTTCGGCTGCGAGCGTCCCGCGCTTTTGGAAGATCGAGGCGATCGCGCCCGCCGCCGACGGGAAGGGCTACTGGGTGCTCGCGGCGAACGGCGAAGTGATCTCGTTCGGGTCGGCGGCGCGGTTCACGACGCCGACGTCGTTGTCGCGGGTGTACGTGGGTATCGCGCCGCGGCCGGCGGACGGGTTCTGGCTCGTCGGCCAAGGCCTGCCGTCGCACCATTAGCGCTCACGTCCCCTGCACTGGAATTACGATAGCAAGTTGTTGTTATATTGGTGCAGCCGACGAAGGGGAGGCTCACCATGACGGTCGCACTGATCACCGGGGCGTCGAGGGGCTTCGGCCGGGCGGTTGCGCTCGACCTCGCGGCAGCCGGATGGGGCGTCGTCATCGACGCGAGAGGTGCCGAGGCGTTGCACCGCACCGCCGCGGAGATCGGCGAACGTTGCCCGGACGCCGTCGTGCGCGCGGTCGTGGGCGACGTTGCCGACGCCGAGCACCGAGACGAACTGGTCCGAACGGCGGCGGCGATCGGAGGCCTCGACCTCCTGGTGAACAACGCGAGCGTGCTCGGCCCCTCGCCGCAGCCAATGCTCGACCGCTACCCGATCGAAACGCTCGAAGCCGTGTACCGGGTGAACGTGCTCGCGCCGCTCGCCCTCGTGCAGCGCGCGCTCCCGCTGCTGGTCGCGTCACGAGGCACCGTCGTCGACATCACGTCGGACGCCGCGGTCGAGGCTTACGAAGGCTGGGGTGGTTACGGATCGTCGAAAGCAGCGCTCGAACAGCTGAACAACGTGCTCGCGGCAGAGCAACCCGCGTTGCACGTCTACCGCTTCGATCCGGGCGACATGCGCACCCAGATGCACCAGGAGGCGTTCCCGGGCGAAGACATCTCCGACCGGCCCGAGCCCGAAACGGTCGTGCCCGCGTTCCGGCGGCTCGTCACGACGCTTCCCCCGAGCGGTCGTTACCGCGCCGCCGACCTGCTGGAGGTGGCGTGATGACCCCGCTCGTGCAGTCCGCACCGACGGCGCGCCTCGACTTCGACCTGCCGCCGGAACTCGAAGCCGGCGAGCCGCCCGAAGCGCGTGGGCTGACGCGCGACGGTGTACGGATGCTCGTCGCGCACCGCAGCGACGGCAGCCTCGCGCACAGCACGTTCGCGCTGTTCCCGGCGTTCCTCGAACCCGGCGACCTCGTCGTCATCAACACGTCGGGCACCATTCCCGCCGCGATCGACGCCACGACTCCGGCCGGTCACCCGCTGGTCGTGCACCTCTCGACCCAACTCGACGGCGACCGGTGGGTCGTCGAACCGAGGGCGATCTCGGGGCACGGTACGGAACGGTTCGCGGGCGAACCGCCGGCCGACTTGCGCCTCGCCGGCGATGCCGCGCTCGAACTGCTCGAGCCGTACTGCGGGAGCAACCGCTTGTACATCGCGCGGCTCGACCTTCCGCAGCCGGTGCTGACGTGGCTCGCGGTGCACGGCCGCCCGATTCGGTACGGCTACGTCGAGAAGCCGTGGCCGCTCAGCGCGTACCAGAACGTGTACGTGACCCAACCCGGGTCGGCGGAGATGCCGAGCGCGGGCCGCCCGTTCACACCCGAGGTCATCACGCGGCTCGTCGCGAAGGGGGTCGGTGTCACCCCGATCGTGTTGCACACCGGTGTCGCGTCGCTGGAGGCCGACGAACTGCCCTACCCGGAGCACGTGGTGGTGCCGCGCGTGACCGCCGAACGGGTCAACGCGACCCATGGCTTCGGTGGGCGGGTGATCGCCATCGGCACGACCGTCGTGCGCGCCCTCGAATCGGCGACCGGGAGCGACGGTGCGGTGCAGCCGTACGACGGGTGGACCGACGTCGTGATCACTCCCGAACGCGGGGTGCGCACCGTCGACGGGCTCCTCACCGGCTGGCACGAACCGGAGGCATCGCATCTCCTCATGCTCGAGGCGATCGCCGGCCGGCCACTGCTGGAGGCCTCGTATACCGCGAGCCTCGCGGGCGGGTACCGCTGGCACGAGTTCGGCGATGTCCACCTGATCCTCCCGTGACGAAGGCGGAATGGCGAGCCCGCCGGGCCGGTTGGTTGCGTCATGACTGAAACGAATCGGGGCCTGGTACGCGTCGAGCCGGGTGCGAAACGTGTCCGGGTGTACGTCGGTGGTGTCGCCATCGCCGACACCGTCAAGCCGTTCTACGTGTGGGAAGTCCCGTACTACCCCGCGTACTACTTCCCCCGCGCCGACGTGCGCACCGACCTGCTCGTGCCGACATCGACCACCAAGCACTCGCCGAGTCGCGGCGAAGCGTCGTACTTCACCGTGAAGGCGGGCGATCAGGAGCGCGTCGACGCGGCATGGCAATACGAGAGCTCGCCGATCGAAGAGCTCCGCGATCTGGTCCGCTTCGACTGGAAGTCGATGGACGGGTGGTTCGAGGAGGACGAGGAGGTCTACGTGCACCCCCGCGACCCGTACACGCGCGTCGACATCCTGCCGTCGTCACGTGCTGTCCGGGTCGAACTCGAAGGGACGGTTCTCGCCGACTCGAACCATGCCCGCGTGCTGCACGAGACGGGCCTTCCCGCCCGCTGGTACATCCCCAAGGTCGACGTCCGCTTCGACCTGCTCTTCCCGACGAACTCGTCGTCGCAGTGCCCGTACAAGGGCCAGGCGGAATACTTCTCCGCGCGCATCGGCAGCGGTGTCGTCGACGACATCGCGTGGTCGTACCGGGCACCGCTCCGGGAGAGCGAAGGGATCGCGGGGCTCGTGTCCTTCTACAACGAACGGGTCGACCTCTTCCTCGACGGCGAACTCCAGGGCCGCCCGCACACGAAGTTCAGCTGATGGAACCATTCCCCGAGGATTGGCGTAGCGCGCTCGCCGTCGTCGCCCACCCCGACGATCTCGAGTACGGCGTCGCGAGCGCGGTCGCGCGCTGGACGGCACAAGGCAAGGCCGTGTCGTACGCGATGGTCACGAGTGGCGAAGCGGGCATCCAGGGCGTCGCGCCCAGTACCTGCAAGCCGTTGCGCGAGGAGGAAGAGCGGCGCAGCGCCGCCACCGTCGGCGTGGAGCACGTGGCGTTCCTCGGTTTCCCCGACGGCGAAGTGGAGTACGGCATCGCGTTGCGGCGGGGCATCGCCGCGGAGATACGGCGTACCCGGCCCGACATCGTGATCACGATGCACTTCGAACTGACCTGGGGTGGCGAATCGGTCAACCATGCCGACCACCGCGCCGTCGGTCTCGCGACGCTCGACGCGTGCCGCGACGCGGCGAACGAGTGGACGTTTCGCGACGCCGGCCCGGCGTGGGCGGGGACGAAGGCCGTATACGTCGGCGCCACGTCCGACCCGACCCACTACGTCGACGTCACCGGCTCGATCGACCGCGGTGTGGCGTCGTTGCGTGAGCACCGCGCCTACATCGACGGGCTCGGCACCGATTTCGACCCCGACCGGTTCTTGCGCGGCTTCGCGGCGACGAGCGGCGAGCCGGTCGGCGTTCCGTTCGCGGTGACCTTCCGGGCCTATTCGGTCTGACCGTTAACCTTCCGTCGATGAGCGCCAACGAGCAACCGATCGACATCGTCCGCCGTTTCTGCGACGCCTGGAGTGCGGGCGACATCCCCGCGCTGATCGAGTACTTCACCGACGACGCGGTGTACCACAACATCCCCGTCGAGCCCGTGAGCGGTCGCGACGCGATCCGCACCACCATCGAGGGGTTCACCGCCGGGGTGGAGAAGGTCGAGTTCCAGGTGCTGCACATCGTCGCCGACGGGAACGTCGTGCTGACCGAGCGCGTCGACGTGTTCACCGCCGGTACGAAGCAGATCCGCCTTCCGGTGATGGGCATATTCGAAGTCGTCGACGGGCGCATCGCGGCGTGGCGCGACTACTTCGACCTCAACCAGTTCATGTCGCAGCTCGCCGGGTGAACGCGGCGCGACCCACCGCCGACATCGAGGCGTGCGCCCGTGTGCACTGCGGGCTGCTCCCCGACATCGAAGCGCTCACCGACGCCGACATGCGCCGGCCGTCCGCCCTTCCCGATTGGACGGTCGGGCACCTGTGCACCCATCTCGCGCGCAACGCCGAGAGCCACTGCCGGCGTCTCGCGGCTGCTGTTCGCGGGGAGATGATCGATCAGTACGTCGGCGGCCGGGCCGGACGCGCGGCCGACATCGAGGCCGGCGCGTCACGCGATGCCGCGGCCATCATCGCCGACGTGCGCGACACCATCGACGCGTTCGCAGCCGCCCTCGACGCGATGCCCGACGACGTGTGGGGGAGCGAGTCGCGCGACGCGAGCGGTGTCATCCGGCCGGCGTCCCAACTCCCCGAACGCCGCTGGCAAGAGGTCGAGGTGCATCATGTCGACCTCGCCTGCGGGTACCGCCATGTCGATTGGCCCGACGAGTTCGTCGACCGGTTCCTGCCGCTCCAGCTCGCCCGGGTCCCGGCGCGCCTCGCTGCCGGCACCAAAGTGCCCGACCTCTCCGCGCTCGCCGACCGCGATGTGCTCGCCTGGTGTTACGACCGCATCACCATCGACGGTCTCCCGCCGCTGCGCCCCTACGGCTGATGCCGGGTTGTGTCAGTTGTCCCCCCGTACAGGGGGACAACTGACACAACCCAGGATGGTCAGGTGGCGGCGACGACGGTGCCGGTGTCGTCGAAGTGCAAGGTGCATGTCTGGTCGAGACCGAGCACCTGCATGAAGCGACCGAACGCCATGTACTTCGCGATCACGAGCGTGAGCTCGACGATCTCGCCCGCATCGAAATGCGCACCGAGCCGTTCGAGCATCGCGTCGTCGATGCGGGCGGAGTCGGTGGTGAAACGTTCGGCGTACTCGATCGCGACGCGTTCGGCTTCCGTGTAGTCGTCGAGTTCGCGGGCGCGGTGCACGTTCATGAGAAGTGTGTCGGTGATCCCGGCCTCGAGGGCCTGGGGTGTGCGCCACGACAGGCACACCGTGCATTCGTTGATCTGCGCGATGCGCATGCGGACGAGTTCGTGCAGGCGCCAATCGAGGGTGCTGTTCCACGCTGCTTCGTCGTAGCCGCCGACGGCTCGCGCGAACGCGGGACGGAGCGAAAGCGCGCGCACAACCTCGGGCATGTCGCCGGCCGGCAAATCGATTCGCGCCATGACGGTCCTCCTCGAGCACCGAGCAGCGTACGGCACCTGGAGGTTTAGGGTCTCCCGCCGTGCCGTCCCGCTTGCGCTTGCTGGTCGTGGCGGCGCTCGTCCCGGCTGCGGTCCTCGCGGTCGACCCTCGGGGCCTCGCGCCGTTCGGCCCGGCGAAGTGGGTACGCGCCGCTCGCCGGCGCGGACGTGGCACCAACCGGCGTTGAAGTCGTCGGCGACCACGTCGTGGTGACGGGTCTCAGCGGGGCCAAGGACAGTGGGCCCCAACCGACCGTGACGCTCGTTGGCACGCCGCAATAACCGGCGCCGACCGCTCGTCGCTCACCAATACGTACGCATCAGTTCGGTGGCCCAGCCCGGTTGGCGGGCTGGGCCACGGCGCTCGAATTCCACCATGTGCGGTTTGAGGTCGAGCACCGGTGAACCGTCGATCGCGTCGAGCCCCCGTACCGCGACGTTGCGCCCTTCGACGGCGATCAACTCGCAGATCGTCACGCCGATGCGGTTCGGGCGCATCCTCGCCCGCTGGGCGAAGATGCCGACCTCGGGCCAGTCGGTGCGGCCTCTCGGGTGACGCGACCCCGGCTCGATGTCGCCCTCGTCGACGAGATGGAACTGGAACACGACCTCGACGTGCGAGAACTCGTCGAGACCGGCGAGCGCGTCGACACCGAAACGGTCGTCGAGCACGATCGTCGCGGTCACGTCGCCCCATTGGTCGTCGATCGCCTCCGTGCGACCGCCGGTGACCACACCGATCGGCTGCAGGTGAATGTCGTTCGGTCCGGTCCCCGTCATGCCGCCAGTGTCGCGCCGAGTTCCGGTGGGGCCTCCGGTTTCGCCGCGGCGCTACCGCGCGCCGATCGGGGCGGGTCGGCGAGGCCGCGCGTCGGTCGTCGTCCGGCGAGTCTTCGTGTCGTGCATTGCCCGTAGCGTCGAGAGACCGGTGACGGCACCGACTGCGGCGAGCACGGTCACTTGCAGGAGGCGGTTGTGCGCGTCGGTCCCGGCATTGAGCAGGTGGATGGTGGCGATGAAGAAGAGGGGGAAGCTGCTCATGTGGATCGCATGCCACGTGCGACGTGAGAGGCGCTTGCGGGCGAGCGACGTGAGCTCGACCGCGAGCAAGAGGTAACCGGCGACGATCCCCCAGGCCACCGCGCCCGGCTTCCAACTGCTGGCCATGGGAACGAGCACCGAGGTCAGACCGAAGTGGACGTACTTGTCGAGCAGGAGCGAGCCGACGTGCACGCCGGTGAAGATCGCCGCGAGCCCGCCGAGGTACCGGTGCAGGTCGAGCAGCCACGGCCGGCTGACCCGGCCGCGGGCGATCTGGGTGGTCATCGTGAGGCCCCACAACACCGACGCGGTGAGGAGCACCCACGCCAGGAGCCCGGCGGAACGCGCTACGAACCAGGGGAGTTGCGTGCTCATGAACGTGAGGATCGTCCCGCCGGGTAAGGGCACCTTCCGGCGTAGGTGAGAAACAGGCGAGATCGAGGCGTGTACCGCCGGCACGACAGACTGGGCGGATGCGTTTCGTCGTCTACGGCGCCGGTGCGATCGGCGGTGTGGTGGGTGCCCGCCTGTTCCAACACGGCCACGATGTGGTGCTCATCGCACGCGGCGCGCACTACGAGGCGATCGCTGCGCACGGCCTCACGCTCGAGACGGCCGACGAACGAACGACGCTGCCCGTCGTGGCCGCGAGCGCTCCGTCCGAGATCACGTTCACGGCCGACGATGTGGTGCTCCTGGCGGTGAAGTCGCAAGACACGGTCGGCGCGCTCGATGCGCTACGCGCGAGTTGCGACGTGCCGCTGCCGATCGTCTGCCTCCAGAACGGCGTGGAGAACGAGCGGGCGGCGCTGCGCCGTTACGCCGACGTGTACGGCGTGTGCGTCATGTCACCGACTGCGCATCTCGAACCGGGCGTGGTGCAGGCGGCCTCGGTGCCGATCAGTGGGCTGCTCGACATCGGCCGTTACCCCGACGGCGTCGACGCCCGGGTGCGCGACATCGCAACCGTGTTCGGCGGATCGACCTTCGAGTCGGTACCGCGCGCCGACATCATGCGTTGGAAGTACACGAAGTTGTTGATGAACCTCGCCAACGCGGCCGAGGCGGTGTGCGGGCAGTCGGACGGGTTCGCGGAACTCGCGCGGCGCCTGCGGTCGGAAGGAGCGGCCGTGCTGCGCGCCGCCGGCATCGATGCCGCGTCGCAGGAAGAGGACCGGGAGCGGCGCGGCAACCGGCTCACGCCGCAGCCGATTGACGGCCGCGGCCGCGGCGGCGGTTCTTCGTGGCAGAGCCTGGCCCGGGCGACGGGCGCGATCGAGAGCGACTACCTCAACGGCGAGATCGTCCTGCTCGGCCGGCAGTGCGGCGTGCCCGCCCCGGCGAACGCGCTGCTCCAGGAGTTGGCGAACACGGCAGCGCGCGAACATCGGCCGCCGGGTTGGCTCCCGGCGGCCGATGTGTTGCGGAGGCTCGGCTGAACGGGTCGCGTCAGCAGTAGTACACCTGCACTGCAAGACCGGGGTCGAACGGCTTCGTGCACTGTTTCGAGATGTTCTTGTCGATCCACGGCCGCAGCACCGTGAGGTCGGTGTAGATCCCCGGGTAACTCTTCGTCGCGCATCCCGCGCCGCGGCTCACCACACCGATCTGCTTGAGCCCGCCCTGCGGGTCGGTCGCGTACATCGGGCCGCCACTGTCGCCGTAGCACGCGTCCTTTCCTTGCATCCCGGCGCAGAGGTCGGTCGGCGGGACGAACTCGGTCGGGTCGAGGTCGGCGTAGTCGGCCTGGCAGATGTCGTCACCGACGATCGGGACGGTCGCCACCTGCGCGCGCCGCGGGGGGATCGCATCGCCGGGGTCACCGAACACGGGCAGTTGGATCGTCAGGCCCCAGCCGGCGATCTGCACGAGATTGCCGTTGGCGGTGAGCGCGCGGTCGGCTTTCGACGCGAGGGGCGAGCGCGGCGTCGACACGGGTGACGACAGTTTGAACAACGCGAGGTCGTCGGACTGGCTTCCGAACAGCCACGTCTTGTTGATCGTCACCGACTCGACGCTCACGGTCGTTGCCGTCTTCGAGCCGAGGTCGCGACTGCCGACTTGCGCGACCATCCCGTACCCGAAGAACACGATCGGTTCGACGCAGTGCGCCGCGCTCAGGACCTCGTTCGGTGCGACCAGGGTGCCGGAACAAACGAGGCGATAGCGCGCGTGGCCCTTCCCGGGGATCATCAGCGCGGCGAGCGCGGGCAGCTGGCTCGCGCCGACTGGTTTGCCGCCGACGATGCGGGGCGTCACCTTCGTTGCCGGCATGGCTCCGGCGACCGGCACCGCGACGAGCGCGGTCGCCGCGAGCGCGACGCTCACGCAGGTGAGCGCGACGAGTTTCCCGGGTCGGAGCGCGTTCCGACCCCGAAACGGTTTGCGTATCCCCATCTGGTCCCCCAGCGTTCGCGGCCCGAGCCGGGCGTCGGCGCTCATAGTGACCGTTCGTCGCCGAGAAGGCAATGGCCGGGTCAGGGTTTGCGCTTCGTCACGTAGTCGCCGCGGCTCACCGGTCCGCGGGTCAAGGTGCCGTCGCCGCGCGGAACCGATACCGGTTCGCCGTCGAGCAGGAAGCGCACCTTGGTCACGTCGTGCAGCCAGGTCATGGTGAGCACGATCTGGGCGAGCGCGATCTTCTGTTCCGAGCCGGTCACGTCGGTGAAGGGTTGCTGCAGGTCGACGGTGACCGTGTGCCTCACGACCTTCCCGACGCGACCGACCGCGAGCGGCGGGATCGCGCTGCGTATCCGCACCTTGCCTTCGTTCACGGTCGGCCCGGCGAGCAACGCCTGCATGACCGTGGTCGGGTCGGGCGGCGCGCTCGACGTCCTGACCGCCGGGATGATCCCGTCGTCGCCCTCGAAGTAGACGACGAAGGGGTATTTGCTCAACGGGAGCGTCGTCGTCGGGATGGTGGTCGTCGCCGGCTCGAGGAGACCGAACGGCACCTGGTCGCGCGCGAGCTTGACCGGGTGCGACTGCGGGTTGTTCCCGCATGCGGTCGCCATCATCGAAACACCGACGATCAATCCAATGATCGTGGAGCGGGTACGCCGCCGTCGTGTCATGCGGGCCGCCACGGGATCTCCACGATGAAACGGGCGCCGGGCCCGTCGTCGCGGTCTTCCACCCACACCTTGCCACCGTGCGCGCCGACGTGCTGGGCGACGAGGGCGAGACCGAGCCCGGCGCCCGACGCGTTCCCGCGCCGCCCGGACGCATCGCCACGCGAGAACCGCTCGAAGATGGCGGCTCGCTGCTCGGGTGGCACGCCCGGCCCACGGTCGTCGACCTCGATGCGCGCGTTGCCGTTCGCGCGCATCACGCGGATCGCGGCAAGGCCGTCGCCGTGGGCACGGGCATTGTCGAACAAGTTGGTGAGGACACGTTCGAGGCGACGTTTGTCGGCGAGGATCGGGCCGGCGGCCACTTCCGGGTCGATCTCGACGAGGACCGAAGTGCTGTCGATCCGGCTGACGGCCTGGAGGACGAGGTCGCCGAGGCGCACCGGTTCGTCGGCGAGTTGCTCGACTCCCGCGTCGGCGCGACTCAGCTCGAGGAGCTCGACGACGACATTCTGGAACCGCTCGATCTCGTCAACGACGAGATCGAGGGCGAGCCGCGACCGTTCGGGCAGTTCGTCTCGGCGGGCCTGGAGCACCTGGACCGCGGTCGCGAGGGTCGTGAGCGGCGATCGCAATTCGTGGCTCACGTCGGAAACAAAGCGCGCATCCCGATCGATGCGTTGCGACAGGGCGTCGACCATTCCGTTGAACGCGAGCGACAACTCCGCGAGGTCGGGGTCGGGCGACGAGGCCAGTCGAGCCGAGAAGTCGCCGGCGGCGATACGGGCCGCGGCATTGCTCGCGTCGGCGAGCGGCCGCAGCACGCGCCGCGCCGCCCACAGGCCGAGCAGCAACCCGGCGATCGTCGTGACTGCAGCCGCGCCGAGCAGCGAATTGCGGATGACGGCGAGCGTCCGGTCGAGTTCGCCGAATGGGTCGAGTTCGAAATAGGCCGCGTTCACCGACGGGATCGGTACCCCCATCGCGATATAGCGCGCACCGTCGACCTCGATGCGTTGCCGCGCCGGTTGACCGCTGGTGACGTCGGAGATCAATTCCGCCGGGAGCAGTTCTTCGCCCGTCGCGACGCCGCTGCCGTACCAACGACCGTGGAACGACAGCACCGCGAGCGACCCGCTCGGAAGCTCGATCGCTTCGAGCGCGGCCGTGGCATCGTTGGTGCCCGGGAGGCTGAGCGTGTCGCGCACGATGCGCGCGTCGATGTATGCCTGCTGTTCGGCGGTGTGCTGGCGTTGACGCACGAGGTAGCGCAACGTGAGGCCGTAGGTCGCGGTGGCGAGGACGCTCGTCACGATCAAACCGCCGAGCGCGAAGGCGAGCGTCACACGGACGCGCAAACCGTGGCGGCGTCTCCAGAGATGTTCATGGATCGGCGCCGTGGCCGCGGGGGCGCGGTTCCCGCGGGGGGCGCAGTGGCCATCGACCGACCGTCAGCCCTGCAGTTTGTAACCGAGCCCGCGCACCGTCACGAGATGTTCCGGTTCCGACGGGTTCGGTTCGATCTTCGTCCGCAGACGGCGGACGTGCGCGTCGACGAGCCGGCCGTCGCCGAAGTAGTCGTAACCCCAGACCCGTTCGAGGAGTTGCTCGCGGCTGAGCACCATGCCGGTATGCGCGGCGAGTTCGCACAGCAAACGGAACTCGGTCTTCGTGAGTTGTGCGACTTCGCCCGACACCCGCACCTCCCCGGCTTCGGGCCGGATCACGAGGTTGCCGAAGTCGTATACCTCCACCGAACTGTCGGGCCCCGGCCGCCGGCGCCGCAACGCCGAACGGATACGAGCCGCGAGTTCCTTCACGACGAACGGCTTCGTGACGTAGTCGTCGGCGCCGGCCTCGAGCCCGGCCACGATGTCGTGCGTGTCGGAGCGCGCCGTGATGATGATGATCGGGACGTCGCTCGTGTGCCGGATCTCGCGGCAGAGGTCGAAGCCGCTCATCCCCGGCAGCATCAGGTCGACGAGCACCACCGCCGCCGGGTCGCGCTGGAACGCTTCGAGCGCGTCCTCGCCGGAACCGGCTTCGGCCACCGAATGGCCCTCTTCTTCGAGCGCCATCCGCAACGCGACCCGGATGCGGGCATCGTCTTCGACGACGAGGATGGTCGGCGGCATCTCGCGATGATGCCCGCCGCAGGAGGCTGCGACGGGGTCACTCAGGCGCTGGTGCCCCGAAGCGGAAGCGAATTCGCCCCACTTCGGCACATCTCGCCAAGGCGCGGAGACCGTCGACGGTGAGTGGTTGGGCATCACGCAGGTCGACCTCGACGATCCGCTGGGGGCTCGCGGTATCGGGCGAGGTCGCGGCGACGTCGAGGGCGGCGGCGGCCGCATCGTGCACCAGCCGGCCACCCTCCGCGTCGAGTGGGCCGCGGATCGTCAGGACGAGTGCCGAGGATTCCTCGGCGACCGTGACCGTGGTCGCGCTCATCGTGCTACTCGCTGTGTCTCGTCCCTGCAGTCCATGCGACCCCTGCGATCCATGCGATGCCCCTTCTTCCAGGCCCTTCGCGGCCCGTCGCATCGTGGACCGTGCCTGTTGCGAACCGATGACACGCAGGCCGCTCGACGCGATCGTCACGAAACTGCAACACGACCCGCGCCCGGTCGTTGCGCGGCCCATCCACACTGCACGAGCCATGCCCACCATTGCCGACGACCGCGCCAGCTCCATCCCCGTCAGCGGGCTCCCCACGCCTGAGGAGGTGCGGGCCGCCGGCGAGGCGATGAACGTCGCGACGACCTACCTGGCCGACGGCGTCTTGAGCATCGACGGGTGCGGCTCGCTGTTCCTCTTCGACCTGGTGCACTCCCGCTTCCAGCGGCTCCCGCGCGGGTCCGACGCGTGGCGCGCGATGCGGTACGGCTCGTGGCTGCCGCTCCAGGAGCTGGTGCTCGACGCCGACGGCACGTTCATCGTCGAGCCGGGATCGGGCAGCGGCCCGCGCGTGCGGTCGCACACGCACGGTGTTGGTTGCGGGTGCACGGCAGTCGCGCCCGACCGCATCTGAACCCGTCGCGCTGACGCGTCGAACGCCGGGATCCGGCCGCGGAGCGCGTCCGGAAACACGCCTTGAAAAGCGACACGCAGCAGCCGGGCCCCGCACTGTCCGGCTGCTGCGTGCTCTTCCTATGTCCGATCCCACCGACTACGGTGGACGGGACTTCCAGCTACTCCAGGCAGCAGTGGTGCGACTCGCGCGAACACGCTCTGTGAAGCATCAGTACTGGCGAGGTCTCGCCGTCGCGTCGATAGCGCTGGCGCCGGTTTTGGCGTGCATGGTCCCGGCTGCCCACGCCGAAGTCGGCACCACGAGCCCGACGACACTCGACACCGGCACGACGCCCGACTCCGCGACGAGCCCGGCGACCTACGGCACGGCCAGCACGACCGTGCCGACGACCGACACGACCGCGACATCGGAAACGACCGATCCCACCGTGCCGACGACCGATACCACCGGTCCCACGGTGACCGACCCGACGACGGTGCCGCCCACCGACCCGTCGACGACGGTCCCGCCGGTCACCGATCCGCCACCGACCGACCCCGTCACCCTGCCGCCCGACACGACACCGCCGGCGACCACACCGCCGGTCAGCACGCCCGACACCACGCCGTCGTCGGTTCCCGCCGTTGTCGTGCCGGCGACAGGGACGAGTGGTGACGGTTCGGGGCCATCGGGCACCGTCGCCGCCCCGACGAACGCGAAGCCGAAGGCCACGAAGTCGAAGTCGGCGACACCGCCGATGCGCCAACTCGTCGAAGTGTTCCCTCAGGACCTGGGTGCGGGGGGCACGAACACGGGTCCGATGCGCGCCGTCGCGGCTGCCATCTCGGTGCCCAACAGCGTGCGCAACCGGATCGAAACCGCCGCTTCGGCGAGCGCGGCGCTCACCGCGCAGCTGTCCGACGCGTTCAACCCGAACGCGGGCGACAACTCATGGGGTGGGCTGGGCTCGTCGGCCCCCCGGTTCGGACCGTGGATCGTGTTGCTCGCCGTTGCGTGGCTGGCCCGCACGGTCGCGGCTTCGGTGCTCGCCGACCGCACGGCGGGGCCGCGCCGGCGGCGCTGGACCCTGCTGTAAGCGGCGCGTCGAACTCGCTCGTCAGGAGCGCGAGCCGGACGCGACCGGTGTGCCCGGCGTGATCGGATCGGTACCGCGCTTCTCGGCGCTGATCGTCGCCCCGGTCATGGGGCCGTGCACCGTGAACTTGCCGAAGCGGACCTGGTCGAGGGTGCCGACTCGCACGGCGCCGTTCGAACCGGTCACCCACAGCCAGTACGTGTACCCGGGCGTTTTGGCCAAGGTGGTGTCGTAGACGCTGCCTTCGCCGTCGGGGAGGAGTACGACCTTCGCGACCGTCTGACCGTCGCTGTTGCGCAGATCGAACCCGGTGTGGTTCGGGTCGCCGAGGAACTGGCTCGACGGCGCACGCCCACCCGTCGACGCGAACTGCACGGAGGTGCTGTTCGTCGCGTGGTTCGCGTTGCTGTCGCCGATCACGACGAGCGTCACCGCGGCGGCGATCGCGGCCGCGGCGACGAGGGTGACGATGCGCGCCGTCTTTCGCCGTCGCGAAACGAGCGACGGCACCTCGGGGCCCGAGCCGCACGCGCCGCTTCGACCACGCGATCTTCGAGCGCCGCCGGTGGCTCGACCTCGTCGAACGGCATGTGCGACAGGACTTCGAGGTATTCCAGGACTTCCGGCTCGGCTTCGACGAGCGGCGCGTCGACGCGACTGACGCGGTCGAGCGCGTCGAGCGCCCGCCCGATGATCACGTCCTCGCGGTCGTCGTTGAGCTGTTCGTCGGTCATGGCGCGAGCTCCACTTCGCGCAGCGCCGCTCTGAGTTTCTGCATCCCGCAACGGATCCGGTATTTCACCGTGCCTTCGGGTTCTTCGAGACGGGTCGCGACCTGCCGGTACGAGAGCCCTTCGAAGTAGGCGAGTTCGATCGGGATGCGCTGCAAGGTGGGCAGCTCCGACAGTGCCTTGCGCACTGCCGCCCCCGCGTCGGCGTCGATCACGAGATGCTCGGGGTCGGGCGCCGTGTTCACCGTGGGCTCCTCCGCGACGCTGCGGTGCCGGCGGCGTAACGACTCTTCGGAACGGACGCGCTCGACGGCCCGGCTGTGCGCCATGGCGAGGAGGTACGCGCGCAACTGTCCGCGTTCGGGGTCGAAACGGGTCGGTTGCTGCCAGAGCCGGACGAACACGTCCTGGGTGACGTCTTCCGCGAGGGTCTCGTTGGCGAGGACTCGGAGCGCGAGGCCGAATACGGCAGGCGCGTGCCGCTGATAGACGTCGCGGAGGGCTGCCTCGTCGCCATCGACGAGGCGGTCAACGAGGGGGCGTTCCCGGTTGTCGGTCGGCACTCAACGACCCCGTCCCGGAGTGGCGTTAGCGAGCGTTGGGAGTCTAGAGGCGGCTGCACCAGGTGTTTCCGGGACGCGCTCGGCCAAACCTCGGCGGTACCCGGAAAGGCCTGGCTCGCGTAAATCGGGAGGAATCGGTCGGCAGTTCGCATGTCGAGCAGTAATCCGATTGTTTCCGGCCCTGTGGACGGGATTCGGCCCGACTTTCACTCTCCGTGATCGACCTTTTCGCAGCGCAGCCGGCGGTCGTCGCTGGTGAGGCACCGGCCGGTCGCCAGGTCGAACTGCCAGTGGTGCAGCGCGCACGTGAGCAGGCCGTTCTCCAGTTCCCCGAACCGGGTGAGGTCGGCCTGGCGGTGCGGGCAGAACCGTTCGATGCGCCAGCCGTCGCGTTCGAAGAACTCGTTCCCGGTGCGGGCCGCGGCATAACACGACTCGACGTAGGCGATGCGCTCCTCGGAAAGTGCCTTGAAGAATGTCATCACGTATTCATTGAACGGGCCGTCGCGATGCGCGCGGAACCGGCATGAGAGGAACAGCGAGTTCACCCAGTCCTCGAGGTGCCGCGAGACGCACGCCTCGACGAGGCGGCGGTCGAGTTCGAGCCGGTAGACCGCGTCCTCGCCCTTCCACTCACGTACCGCGGAATCGACGAAATCGATGAGGATGCCGTCGAGGTCGCCGTTCACCCCGGTGAAGACGAGGGCGACGTTGCCGGCGATGCCGGCCGAGGTCATCGGCGCGGCATTGAGCAACGGTTCGAACCACACCTGCAGTCGCGCGACCAGTTCGTTGCCCGGGATCCCCGATGACCACGATGCGCGCTCGGCGGCGAGCCAGCCACTCCAGTCGTCGCGGTATCGCTCCAGGTAGGTGCGCTTGTGCGCGAACGGCTCGGTCGCGGCACGATCGTTCGGGTGGACGACCTCGCAGCGGCCCTCGCCGAGCCGGACCCGCGAGCCGGGGACGACGAGGCGGCCGCGGTCGATGCCGTGCGCCTCGAGGAGCTCGAGGAAGACCGGCTGGTCGGGAAAGATGTTCGCAGGATCGCGTTCGAAGTCGTTCAGCGCCCACAGTTCGTCGTCGAGGAAGCAGGGCGGCCCGGCACACGGGAACACGTTCGCGGCGTCGATCCACTCGACGTACTGGCGCGCCCGGTGCATCTGGTTGTTGCGCTTCTCACGGGCGAGGCGGTCGCGTTCGGCCGGTGGGAAGTCGTACGCAACGGGGTACCAGATCGCGCCCGAGAACTGCACGAACTGCGCGTCGTAGGCCCGAGCTCCTGCAATCCGGCCAGCGCGCCGGGCCGGGCGTCGTTCTGGTTGATGACGCGCGCGTCGCCATCGGCGATGACGATCGCCGAATCGCCGAGTGGGCCGTCGGCCGGTTGGTTCATCGCGAAGATCGCGACTTCGAGGCCGTCGAGGTCGACGACTTCGCCGTTCGTGGTGCGCACGAAACGTGAGAAACCCAGGGCGGCGAGCTCGCGTTCGAGGTAGGGCACCGAAAAGTCGGGGAGCAGCACCTGGGCGCGCTTGTCGACGGTGGCCAGGAACTCGGGATCGAAGTGGTCGCGGTGCAGGTGCGAGATGTAGAGGTAGTCGGGCGACGAGATCCGCTGCCGGTCGAGGTCGTCGTTGCGGGGGAACGGGAACCACGAACCGAAATACGCCGGTGTGAACCACGGGTCGCACAGCACGGAGCCGTGGCGCGACTCGACGAAGAGGCCGACGTGGCCGAGGAACGTGATCTCCACGGCGTTCATTGTCGCGGTCCTCGCGCCACGTGCGAGGATCAAGCCGTGACGGGACCCGTTGCCTTCAACCACCTGGGCCAGTGCGTGACCGACCTCGCCCGCTCGAAGCGTTTCTACACGGGCCTGCTCGGGTTCGAACCGCTGCGGGAGATCAATCCGCCCGACAAGCTCTCGGCGCAGCTGCTCGGGCTCGAACCGCCACTCGGAATGACCGCCTCGTACCTTCGCCGCGACGGGCTGGTGCTCGAGCTGCTCGCGTTCGCCGACGCCGCCACGATCGAGCAGGAGCCCCGCGTGATGAACGAGGTCGGGCTGACGCACATCTCGCTCTCGGTCGACGACGTCGACGACCTACTCGCCCGGGTCGCCGAGTTCGGGGGCACGGTGCTCCCCGAAACCAACATCGGGTCGGGCGTGTTCATCCGCGACCCCGATGGCCAGCTCATCGAGATCCTGCCGATGAGCTACCGCACCGCGCTCGACGGGTAACGACCAGCCTCAGGAGCGGCGCGACTTCGAGAACGCGCGACGCAACAACGGCGAGCGCGCATCCAAGATGTCGCGTTCCGGTGCGGGCGGCTCCGCCGGTGCGTCGGGGTCCGGCGGTTGGCCCGGAAGAAGGTCGGCGGCGACGTCGACGGCGAGCGGCGCCTTCACGACGACCGGGTCGCCGAGTGCCTCCGCAGCGGGCTCCCCGTCGGGCGCGGCGTCGTCCTCGGCCGCGGGGTCGAGGTCGGGGACGGGCGCGGCAATCGCTTCAGCGGCCGGTTCGACCACCGGTTCACCGGCCGGTTCGGCGTCGGGTTCGGTGATCGCGTCGGCCGCGTCGTCGGTCGTTCCGACGGCGGGTTGCGGTCGCTCGCTGCCGGCCCGCCGCAGGTCGATGTCGCGACCTCGCTCGGGCGGGTCGCCGGCTTCGTCGGGAACCGGCGACTCGACGGTTCGCGAGGTGTCGAGCGGCGGGCGCGGGAGCGCGACTTCGGGCGAGAACGAAACAGGGCGCCGCCGCGCCGCGTCGACCGACGGTTGCGCGATCGCGCCCGCCCGGCGCTCGTCGTGGAGCGTCCAACCCGAAGAGGCGCAGAGCGCGTTCGCATGGCGGCCGCACAGGTCGTCGCCGCCGCTCGACCGGTCGAGATCGACGAGCCACGCGACCGGCGCGACCGGGTCGACGCGAAGGGTCGCGGACGCGAACGCCGTACAGGTCGGGACGACACAGCGCCGGGTCGCGTCCCTCTCGCGACTCGTCGCCCATTTCGCCCGCTTCTCCATCCGTGGTTCGACCTCCCGAGGCCCGGCATCCCGCCGCACCGGCACCCGAGTCTTCGTGGAGTGACGACTCCGGCGCAAACCGACGGGATGACGAACGTTCATGGCCGTTTCAGCCCGCGCGGACGTTGTCGAACGCGCGCGACAGCAATGGTGTGCTCGCATCGAGCAGGCCATTGAGCGAGTCACCCCGTTCGAACGTGGGATGCCACGCGACCCGTTCGTTCGTCGCCGGTTTGCCCGGGGCGGGCGCCGGGACGAGGGCCGGTGCCGCCGCGTTCGTCGCCTTCGCCACCAGTGGTTGCGCCTGCGTGTCGCCCCGCCGGTCGACGACTTTCCAGCCCCGCGGCGGTGCGAGGGCGCGGGCGTGTCGCGCGCACAGGTCGCCGGCTCGCGCGTTGCCTTCGTGGGGCGCATCGAGCCAGACGGTGAGCTCGTTGCTGTCGAAGGTGAACGTCGCGGTCGCGACCGCACTGCAACTGGGTCGCGCACACTGTCGACGCATATACCGAAGGTACCGCCTGCGGAGGCGAAAACGGTGGAACCCCGCGCGTTGCTCGTGGCACGCGGCGCGCTCGCCGAGGTGCGACGATCTGCACATGTCTTGGCGAGTGCGAGTCCCGGCATCGTCGGCGAACCTCGGGCCGGCGTTCGACGCGCTGGCGGTCGCGCTCGCGTTGTACTTCGAGGTGTCGCCTTCGGGGGAGCCGGCGCCGGAAACGCACCCGGCGGTGCGCGCGTTCCGTCATGCGGGTGGGCAAGGGCCGATCTCCGTGCAGGCGTCGTTCCCCGGCGGCCGGGGGCTCGGCTTCTCCGGTGCGGCGCGGGTCGCGGGCCTGCTCGGGGCCTGCGCGCAACGGCGGCTCGACGCCGCCACGTCGCGCGAGCTTGCGCTGCGCGAGGGTGCCGCCCTCGAAGGCCACTCCGACAACGTCGCGGCGTCGATCCACGGCGGCGTGGTCGCGACGAGCGGCGGCCGCGCGACACGGGTGCCGCTCGGTGTCGACGGCGTCATCGTCATCTGGGTACCCGACCGCGAAACCGCGACGAAGGCGGCCCGGCGCCAACTTCCCGAGCAGGTTTCGTTCGCCGACGCGGTGTTCAACGTCGGCCGGACCGCCCTGTTGGTGGCGGCGCTCGCTTCCGGCGACACTGACGTCCTGCGCGTGGCGACGGAGGACCGGCTGCACCAGGACTCGCGTCTCGCGCGGGTCCCGGAGACCCGCACCGCACTCTCCCGGGCCGTGCGAGCGGGTGCGTGGGCATCGTGGTTGAGTGGCTCGGGCCCGACGGCGGCCGCGATCGTCGCTCGGGCTCGCGCCGAAGCGGTCGTCCGCGCGTTGCCCGCAACGGGGCGTGCGATGGTCGTCGAGATCGACGAGAACGGAGCGCAGATCGGATGAAGCTTGCCGGCACTCATTGCGTGATCACCGGAGGCGGGAACGGCATCGGAGCCGCACTCGCCGCGCGATTCACCGAAGAAGGGGCGCGCGACGTGGTGATCGCCGACGTCGACGAACATGGCCTCGCCGCCGTGTCCGCCGCGACCGGCGCGCACGCCGCGCGCTGTGACGTGACCCAGCCCGGCGAGATCGCCGCGCTCATCGACGAGGCCGAGGAGCGGTCGGGGCCGATCGACCTGTTCTGTTCGAACGCGGGGATCATCGTGCCCGGCGGCGTCGAGACGTCGGCGGCGACGTGGGAACGCTGCATCGACGTGAACCTCATGGCCCACGTGTGGGCCGCGCAGGTGCTCGTCCCGCGCATGGTCGCGAGAGGTGGTGGCTACTTGCTGCACACGGCGTCGGCGGCCGGTCTGCTCACCCAGATCGGCTCCGTCACCTACTCCGTGACGAAGCACGCGGTGGTATCGCTCGCGGAATGGATCGCGATCACGTACGGCGGCCAGGGCATCAAGGTTTCGGTGTTGTGCCCGCAGGCGGTGCGCACGAACATGACCGCGTTCGTCGAGAACGGCGGCGTCGCCGGCGTCGACGGCATGCTCGAACCGGCCGATGTCGCGGGGGCGGTGGTCGACGCGCTCGACACCGAGCAGTTCCTGGTGCTGCCCCACCCACAGGTGCTCGAGTACTTCCGCCGCAAAGGCAGCGATTACGACCGCTGGATCGCCGGCATGCGGCGCTTGCAGGCACGGTTCGACCCGCTGTTCTAGAAGGAACGACAACATCCTTCTAGCCTCGGCGCATGGCTGATGCGTTTGTCCCCGTCGAGGCCGCCGTCGCGCAGGTCGCCGACGTCATGCGCGACGCGCGCGCCGACCTGGAAGCGTTGGTGCGGATCGAGAGCATCAGTGCCGACCACGACCGCGCGAGCGAGGTGCAACGTTCTGCTCGGGCCACCGCGGAACTGCTCGAGCGGTACGGGCTCGAGAACGTACGGCTCGCTTCGATCGACGATTCGCATCCGTACGTGATCGGCGAGTGGATGCACGCGCCAGGTGCACCGACGGTGCTCTTGTACGCGCATCACGATGTCCAGCCGCCGGGAGTCGCGGAAAGGTGGGCATCGCCGCCGTTCGAGCCCGTCGAGCGCGGCGGCCGGCTCTACGGGCGCGGGTCGGCCGACGACAAGGCAGGCGCGGTCGCCCATGCCGCCGCAGTGGCCGCGTGGCTGCGCAGCGGCCAACCCTTGCCGTGCAACGTGCGGGTGCTCGTCGAAGGCGAGGAGGAAATCAGTTCCCCGCACCTCGCGGCCTTCCTGGCGCAGTACTCCGCCGGCTTACGCGCCGACGTGCTCCTGCTTGCCGACGCCGAGAACTGGCGGGTCGGCGTACCCGGGCTCACGTACTCGCTGCGCGGCATCGGCGGCATCGACGTGCGCCTGCGGGCGTTGAACGGGCCCGTCCACAGCGGGATGGCCGGCGGCGCGGTCCCCGACCCTGTGATCGCGCTCGCCAAGGTGCTGGCCTCGCTGCACGACGATCGGGGTGAGATCGCGGTCGAAGGGTTCTGCGACGACGTTGCGACGCCATCGGCGGTCGAGCGCGCGTCGCTCGCCGCGCTCACCAGCGACGAGGAGGAAGCGCAGTTCCGCGCCGCGATGGGTGTACGGGCCGGAGTCGAACTCGTGGGTGACCCGGCGGTGTCGATGTGGGAGCGGCTGTGGCTGCGCCCGGCATTCACGATCACCGGCATCGACGGTCATCCCATCAGGGGATCTTCGAACCAGATCGTCGCCGAAGCCGCGGCGCGTATCAGCGTGCGGATGGCGCCGGGGCAAGACCCGGTGCGTGCATTGCAGGCACTTCGCGCGCACGTCGAAAGACACGTGCTGTGGGGTCTCGAATGCGAGATCACCGAGGTGTTCACTCCGGCGCCGGCCTGGCAGTGCGCGCCTGAGGGTTGGGCGTTCGACGCGACGAAGCGCGCGTTGCGCAGTGCGTTCGGCACCGAACCGGTCGTGATGGGCGTGGGTGGCTCGATCCCGTTCGTCGGACCGTTCGCCGACGCGTTCGGAGGGATACCGGCGTTGTTACTCGGCCCCGGCGACCCCAGCAGCGCGATCCACGGCGAGAACGAGAGCCTGCACCTCGGCGACTGGCACAAGCTCGTGGAGGCGGAGGTGCGGTTGCTCGCCGAACTCGGAGCGACGCCGGCTACTTCCTGAGCGCGCGCCAGACCGCGAACGCGGCGAGCAAGACCGTGATGCCGATCCGGGTGACGTCGATGATCGGCACGACGGTGACGCCGTCGGGACCGATGTCGATGGCCGCGACCGGCCGTCCGTCGACGCGGCCGCCTCCTCCGCCGCCACCGCCTCCGCCGTCGGGGCTGCCCCCGCTGCCGGAACCCAACCCTCCGACGATCTCGATCGATGCCGCGGTGATCACCACGTGGTCACCCGCGCGAACCGGCTCGCGGAAGATGCGGTCGGCGCTCACGTCGGCGATGCGGGCGAGGTTGTCGCTGATGCGCTCCGACGAGCCGGTCGCGGTGACAATCGGTGACGGGGGGACGTCGCTCACGAGATGCTCCTTGCCGTTGTGGCTGCCGTTTTGTGGCTGCCGTTCTGGCCGGACGCAACGAGCGCGTGAACGCGACGGCGATTGCGCTGCCGGCGACGATCACCGCCCGCGCCCAGAAGTTGTAGTCGTGGACCCGGACGGTCGCGTGATCGCCGTCGTGCCCGAGCACCTCGACATGGTCGGGGCACGCGCGGGTCAACACCAGCCGGGTGCGGCCGAGACCGATCGGCGCGCTCGTGGTGCGCGAGCGCAAGGTGACGACCTTGCCGTCGATCACGACCGGTGCCGTCGACGATCCCGAGCGTGTCAGGTACGCCACGACCCAATTCTTGCCTCCTGCGCCCGCGTTTGCCGCGGATTCGCGGTGCGGGGCCCCGGTTCGCGAGCGGAAGCCGCTCAGGCGAGTTCGCGGCGCAGGGCGCGGGCCGCGGCGCCGGCGCCGCACATCCCGTGCACACCGGCGCCGGGGGCGCGGAGGCCGAGCAGAGGTAGGCCCCGGGCGCGATGCGGTACGGGTCGAGCGCGAGGCGCGGGCGCGCGAAGAGCTGCAGGCCGTCGAGCGCGCCTCCGCCGATGTCGCCGCCGATCTCGTTGCGGTTGTGCAGGCCGAATGACGTCGGAGTCGTGATCGCCCGTTCGATGACGACGTCGCGGAAGCCCGGCGCGAACCGCTCGATCTGTGCTTCGATGCGCGCGGTCATGTCGACGGTCGAACCGTTGGGGACGTGGCAGTACGCCCACAGCGTGTGCGCGCCCTGCGGCGCTCGCGTCGGGTCGAACAACGACGGTTGGGTGACGAGCACGAACGGCCGATCGGGGTGGCCACCGCGTCCCGTCTCGGCCTCGGCCGCGGCGACCTCTTCGAACGTTCCCCCCACGTGCACCGTGCCGGCGCGGCGGCACGGGTCGGCGATCCACGGCACCGGTTCCGACAACGCGTAGTCGAGTTTGAACGCGGCCGGACCGGGCCGGAACCGGCGCAACGACCGAGCGACGCGTGGCGGGACACCTGGCCCCGCGATCGCGAGCGCGTCGCGCGTGCTGGTGTCGAACAGGGTGACGGCGGCGGGCGGGAGATCGGCGCGGCTGCGAACCAGTTGCTCGACGGCGACATCGCCCCCCGCGGCGGTGACGATCGCCGCGAGCGCCTCGCTCACCCGTTGCGTGCCGCCCCGCGCGAACGGCCAACCGTCGGCGTGCGCGGTCGCGCCGAGCAACAACGCGAACGACGTCGTGGTGACGTGTTCGAGGGGGAGGATCGCGTGCGCGGCCAATCCGGCGAACATCCCGCGCGCGACGTCGCCCCGGAACCGCCGCGCGAACACGGTCGCGGGCAGGAGCGCCGGCAAGCCGAACCGCGTGAGACGTACGGGATGCCGGGGCAGGTGCATGATCGGCCCCGACAACTCGCGCATCAACACGTCGAGATGTTCGACCAGAGGCTGGAAGGTGCGCTGCCACGCGCGCGCGTCGTCGCCGAGCGATTGCGTGGTGTCGCTCCAGTCGCGCGACACGACCCCGGCGCGACCGTCGTCGAGCGGGTGGGCGAGCGCGAATTCGGGCGCGACCAATTGCAGACCGTGCGGCGCGAGGTCGATGCCGGCGAAGGCGGGCGGGCGAGTCATCGCGATGACGGTCCCGCACCGGTCGTGGAGGAACCCGTCGCGCGTCAACGCCTCCGTGCGGGTGCCGCCCCCGATTTCGGCGGTGGCTTCGAGTACCAGGACGCGCCGGCCGGCTCGCGCGATCGCGGCCGCCGCGGTCAGGCCGTTCGGGCCCGCACCGACGATGACGGCGTCGTACCGGTCGTCCACACGGGGCAGTTTGGCGGCCCCGGCGGGCCCTTCCCCGCATTGGGACGGAAGTTGCTGGTGTGGGCGATGACCGGATTCGAGGTCTTCGTTCCCCGAAATGGCGCGATCGGGCTAGTCCGCACCGCCCGAAACCGTGGTGGAGCGGCCTGCGGGGCTCGTTCGCTCGTGAAAAGTGCCGGGAACGGGCTACGCGCTGAATTGGCAAGAACTGCCCGATCGAAGGGCGCCCGGCCCCCCGTCGATACGGTCCGGAGCGCCGCCCGTCGGAGCCCGACGGCGGCTTCCTGCCAGCTCACACGGGGCTGGCGCGCGCTGAAAGGCCAAACCAACGATGTGGATCACGCGCGAGCCCGGGACCTCCGGGCACAGCCGTCGAGGGCGCAAACCCGCCTTGCATGATCGGTACGCCGATCCCGGTCGCCGGTATACGGCGACGCCCGCGCTCGCCGGGGTTGCGAGCACGGTGGTCCCGCCCACCACCGCTCTGGGGGATGCAAACGGGCGTCGTACGCAACGGTCGAGCCGGCTGGGGAGCCGCGTTCGGCTGACGGTGCTGTTCGCCGCCGCGCTGGGCTTGAGCGGGTCGTTCCTCGCCGCCCGACCGGCCGGCGCCGCGCCGAGCGATCCGAACACCGTGACCGCGCACGCAGCCGCGGTGCTCGGGTCACCGCAGCCCGGGCTCAGCCAGCCGGCCGTCGGTATCGCGGCCACGCCGAGCCACCACGGGTACTGGGTCGTCGCACGCGACGGTGGCGTGTTCGCCTTCGGTGACGCGCGCTTCTACGGCAGCACCGGCAACCTCGGCCTCCTTGCCCCGATCGTCGGGATCGCGAGCACGCCGACCGGCGACGGCTACTGGCTGGTCGCCAACGACGGTGGCGTGTTCGCCTTCGGTGACGCGCGCTTCTACGGTTCGCTCGGTGGCCGCGCGCTCGCGGCACCGATCACCGGCATCGCCACCTCTCCGACCGGTGAGGGTTACTGGTTGGCGGGTGCCGACGGTGGCGTGTTCGCCTTCGGCGATGCGCAGTTCTACGGCTCGGCCGGCCGCATCCACATCAGCGCGGCGGTCACGGGCATCACCCATTCGGCCAACGGTCGCGGCTACCTGCTCCTGTCGCGCGACGGCGGTGTCTTCACGTTCGGTGACGCGAAGTTCCGGGGCGCGCCGCTCGACCCGACGGCATCACCGGCGGTCGGCATCGCCTCGAGTGCACAGGGCGACGGCTACGTGATCGTGCGGGCCGACGGCCATGTGTACGCGTACGGCACGCCGTTCAACGGCGACGCGGCCGGCGTCGGCGCGCCGCCGGTGGTCGGGATCGCAACGGGCACGCAGGGTTACTGGATCGCCCACGGTGTGAACCCGCCGGTCGATCTCTCCGGGAACCCCTTCCTCGCCTGCACCCGGCGCCACGAGTCCGACACCTCGGGCGGTTACCACGCAGTGAGCGCCGGTGGGAAGTACCGCGGTGCGTACCAGTTCGACCGGTCGACCTGGGACAACACCGCGCGCCGGGCCGGTCGTCCCGACCTCGTCGGTGTCGACCCCGCGCAGGCGTCGCCCGCCGACCAGGACTTCATCGCGCTGACCCTCTACCACTGGCGCGGTGCGGCACCGTGGGGCGGTCGCTGCGCCGGTATGTAGCGCCCGCCGTGTGACCGGCACGGTACGAAGCATGGCAACGGCCCCGGGCAATGCCCGGGGCCGTTCGCCGTTTCAGGATGCGGGTTGGCCGGGTGGCCGTCGCCGGAACAGCATGGCGAGCAGCGGCGGCACGGTCACGACGAACAGGACCAGCAACACCGCGACGATGTAGAGGAGGACCGGTACCGGCCCGCTGTCGCGATGGATCGAGATCGGTTCGCTCGCGACGTTCTGCGTGCCGGTCGACTGGCCGGTGAGGAAGGCGCCGCTCCCACCGCCGCCACCGCCGCCGCCGGAACCACCGCCGGAACCGGAAGCCGTGCTCGCGCCCGCGGCCGTCGTGCCCGTGGTGCCGCCGAGGTTGTTCGACGACGACCGGCTGCCGCCGCCGTTGTTCGCACCGTTGCCACCGCTACTGCCGCCGCTACTGCCGCCGTTGCTTGCGGCGGCGGTCGTCACGGTGGTGCTCCCGCCGGTCCCGGTGTCGGTTCCGGTCTGCGTACCGCCTCCCGCGTTGGCGCCCTGCCCGGCCTTGTCGGCCGGCGCGGGGCTGGGCTCGTCGGTGGTCACGAACGTGCCCGTGACTGCGGGGTTCGCGCACTGACTCGAGGGCCCTCGGCGCGACGTGGCCCGGCAGGTGCGTCTCCGCGAGGAGACCGTGCTGCACGAGCGGTATCGGTAGCGGCGAGTAGCCCATCTGCTCCGCCTTCTGCTGCCCGGCGCAGAGCACGTAGTCGACGAACTCGCTCAACGCCTTCCCCTTGTCGCTGGTCATCGGTGATGCCAGGGTCGTCGGCAGGATCATCAAGCTGTAACTCGAGATCGGGTACGAGCGCGGGTCGGGCCACGTGTAGACGTTGTCGAGGTTGATCGTCCAGTCGGGGTTGCGGCGCGCGCCCTGGAGCGCGATCGCGACGTTGTGCGCGTCGGGCTGGCGGTAGTAACCCGCGTGGTTGAGGATCGAGGCGACCGGGAAGTTGTCTTGCTTCGCGTAGCCGTACTCCACGTAGGTGATCGCACCGTTCGCGTACGGCGCGGCGACGTAGTTGGAGACACCGAGCGAACCGGACGCGCCGACGAAACCGGGTGTGATCGGGAAGATCGACGTGCCGCTGCACGGCGTGGGGAGGCCTCGTGCCTTGCAGAACGCGTTCCAGATACTCGGGTACACCTTCGACATGTACAGCGTGAACTGCGCGCTCGTTCCCGACCCGTCGGAGCGGTACACGACGGTGATCGGGAGGTGCGGGAGCGGCACGCCGGGGTTGTCGGCCTTGATCCGGCTGTCGTCCCAGTACTTGATGATGCCGGTGAAGACCAGCGACACGGTCGCGCCACCGAGCCGGAGGTTCGTGAAGCGCTTACCGTTGATGTCGAGGTGGTACATGAACGCGGTGCCGCCCGCGACGAACGGCATGTAGACGTATGGCCGCGCGGCGGCGCCCGCCACTTCATCGTTCGTGAGGTTGCCCGTCTGGTCGCGGAACGGGCGTTGGAACGGGATCTCCGACACCGCGAAGTCGACGTTGTCGGAGATGTAGAACGCGCGCCCGGTGCTCGACCCCGTCGGGTTGTAGTCGATGTTGATGCCCTGGCTCGCGACGTCGGCCTGCCAGGTCTGCACCGCGATCGCGCTCCACGTCGAACCGGCGCCGTTCACCTTGACCGTGCCGGCCGAGAGCGGAGTGGTCACGCCGGGGCCGATGACCGCGGCACTCAGCAGGAGCGTCACGAGCGCGCCGAACAGCAGGCGGCGGGGACGGTGCATGGTGGTTCTCCCTGCGCTCATCCGAAACGACCGCGCACGTAGTCGAGCGTGCGGGGGTCGTCGGGCTCGGCGAAGATCTTCTCGGTCGGGCCGTGCTCGACGATGTGACCCGGCTTGTGCTCGCTGGCGAGAAAGAACGCGCAGTGGTGCGACACCCGCTGCGCCTGTTGCATGTTGTGCGTGACGATGACGATCGTCACCCGTTCCGAGATTTCGGCGATCGTTTCCTCGATGCGGCGCGTCGAGGTGGGGTCGAGCGCCGAGCACGGTTCGTCCATCAGCAGCACGTTGGGTTCGACCGCGAGGGCGCGGGCGATGCACAGCCGCTGTTGCTGGCCACCGGAGAGCGAACCGCCGGCCGCGCCGAGCCGGTTCTTCACCTCGTTCCACAAGCCGGCGCGCGTGAGGCAGTCTTCGACGATCTCGGGGTTCGGTCGTTTCCGTTTCAGGCCGGAAAGCCGCAGCCCCGACACGACATTCTCGGAGATCGACATCGTGGGGAACGGGTTCGGTTTCTGGAACACCATGCCGATACGGCGACGGATCTCGGTGACGGCCAGGCCGCCGCGGTAAATATCGTTGCCGTCGAGGGCGACGACGCCGGCGAGCGCCGCGGTCGCAACCAGCTCGTGCATCCGGTTCAAGATGCGCAGGAACGTCGACTTCCCGCAGCCCGACGGGCCGATGAGCGCCGTCACCCGTCCCGCTTCCATGGTGAGCGACACCCGGTCGAGCACCTTGTGGGCGCCGAACCACGCGCTGACGTTGGACGCGGCGAGGCTCGACGCCGGCGACGGCGACAGCGGGGCGACGAACGGGTCGGGGGGCAGCGCGAACGGGCCCGGCGGCGGTGGTGGGGGAGGGAGGGCGAGCGTCGCGACCTGGTCGGGTGACAGGAGCGGCTGCGGCTGCGGCGCAAAGGGTTCGGGCGGCGGTGGTGGTGGCGGCAGTGTCGCGAACGGTTCGGGCGGCGGTGGTGGTGGCGGCAGTGTCGCGAAGGGTTCGGGTTGTGCGAATGGCTGGAGCTGTGTCGCGGTCGGGTCGGGCGGCGGTGGCGGCGTCGGGCCACCGCCGGCGATGAACGTTTCGAACTTGTCGAGCGCCGAGGGGTCGGTCATGCGAGGCCTTTTCGAGCGAGGCGTCGACGCTTCAACGCGCCGATGTGTTGCGGGCCGCGGCCGCCGATGACGCGGGCGGCGAGGAACAGGACCAGGACGAGCACCATCAGCACCAGCGCGCCGGTCCACGCCCGGGCCACCTGGCGGGGGTCGTTCTGCGTCCTGAAGATGTCGTAGATGTCCAATGGCAGCGAGGCCTGCGTCTCGTGGAAGGGGTTCAGGTTCGTGAACCGCGAACCACCGATCGTGAAGAGCAACGGTGCCGTCTCGCCGATGGTGCGGGCCATACCGAGAATCACCGCCGTGACGAGACCCGTGCGCGCGGTCGGGAGCACGACCATGCGCACGGTGCGCCAGTCGGTTGCCCCGAGTGCGAGCCCGGCTTCGCGCAACCCACCCGGCACGAGCCGGAGCACGATCTCGGCCGTCCTCGTGACGGTCGGGAGCATCATCACGGCGAGCGCGAGCCCTCCCGCGAACCCGGTGAACTGCTGGTGGTAGCGGAGGATGAACGCCGTGTAGATGAAGAGGCCGGCGACGATCGACGGCAACGCGCTCATCGCGTCGACGATGGTGCGCACCGGATTGGCGAGCCGACCCCCCACTTCGTTGAGAAAGAGCGCCGTCGCGATCCCGAGCGGCACCGATACGACCATCGCGATCGTGAGTTGTTCGAGTGTGCCGATGATCGCGTGTTTCATGCCGCCGGACTTGGCGCTGCTCAGGCTGCCGACGAACTTCTCGTCCTTGGTGAAGAACGAGGGGTGGAATGCGTGGTAGCCCTTGCCGACGATGTACAGCACGATCGCGGTGAGCGGGATGAGGAGCCCGATACCGCCGCTCCAGATGACGATGCGCGCGAGCTGATCACGCGCGCGCAACTTGCCGTGGTTCGCGAACGCGAGGAACCACGCGAGGAGCAGGAACGTCGCGTACCACACCGCGGCGAAACCGAGGCCGCCCGAGAGTGGTGTGAGCCGTTCGTAAACCAACCAGGTCAGGCAGAGCGACGACAGGCCGGCGCCGGCGAGCGGCCACGCGTCGGCGGGGTCGACGGCGCGGATGGGGATCCGGGTTTCGGGTGGTTCGGGCCGCGGTGTGCCGTCTTCGGTGGTGAGGTCGATGTCGACGGTGCTCATTCGCCTAGATCTCCGTCGCCGCGCCCGAACGCGACCGGTTGACGATCGACGACGCGATGGCGTTCACGGCCAGCGTGACGACGAACAACGCGAGCCCGGCGGCGATGAGCGCGTCGCGACCGGTCGCGTTCGACGCCGACTCCGGGAATTGCAGCGCGATGAGCGCTGAGATCGAGTTGGTGCCGGTACCCAGGATCGACGCCCGGTTGAGGAAGATCGGCGAGATGACGAGTGCGACCGCGATCGTTTCGCCGAGCGCGCGTCCGAGCCCGAGCATCGTGCCGCCGATGATGCCGCCGCGACCGAAGGGCAGGACGACGGTACGGATCACGCCCCATTTCGTCGCGCCGAGCGCGAGGGCGCCTTCCTTCTCACCGGCCGGTGCCTGGGCGAACACCTCCCGCATGACCGACGTGCAGATCGGCACCACCATCAGCGAGACGACGACGCCCGCAACGAAGGTCGAACCGGTGAACGCGGCTTCGGTCTGGCCGCTCTTCATATGGAAGATCGGGATGAAGCCGAGATGGTCGGCCAGCCACCGGCTGAGGTTGATGAGGCGCGGCTGCAGGTAGAACAGCCCCCACAATCCGTAGATGAGGCTCGGCACCGCGGCGAGCAGGTCGATGAGCGACGTCAGCGGGCGCCGCAACCGGCGCGGTACGTACTCCGTGAGGAACAACGCGGCCAGGACCGCGACGGGTACGGCGATCGCGATGGCGACCAGCGCGATCTCGAACGTCAACGGCAGCACGGCGTGGATCCCGAACTTGCCGCCTTGCGACGCGAGCCATGTGTTCTCGGTGAGGAAGTGCCAACCGGCGGTGCGCAACACGCCCTTCGCGCGTAACACCAGGAACACGCCGATGAGCAGCATGAGGAGCAGGGTCGATGCGCCCGCGCCGTAGGTGGCGATGCGAAACACGCGGTCGGCGGGTGAACGGCGCACGATGACGCGGAGCGGGATGTCGTCCGCCGCGATTGCGGGCGCGTCCGTCACGGTTGCCATGTCGGAGATGGGACCTCTGCTCCAGGTGACACTGCCGTCGGTATCGCAGCCACAAACGGTGCGCGACGCGTTGGTGCGCGTAGTCCACACGAGCGGGCTGACGAAGAGGTGGCGTGACCGTGAACGCGAAACGAATTCGTATCGAGGAACCGTTTGGCCGCGCTTCGGTACTGCTACCTAGTAGGGCGCCTCACCTGGCAGGAGCACGATGCGGGTTTCTTCACGTCAGTCGACCCGGAGCGCGCGCGCTCGAATTTCGCGCGGGCTGCGCGGTGTGCTCGCGCTCGCGGTGCTGCTCGCGGTCGTCGCGGTGCCCGCACCCGGGAGCGTTGCATCGGCAAAACCGAAGCTGTCGGTGACGGTTTCGCAAACCACCGGGTTGATCAACCAGGTCGTACAGGTGAGCTGGAGCGGCTTCCCGAAGAAGGGTGGCATCTTCATCTACCAGTGCAAGGCCGACCCGAAGTCGTTCGACGACTGCTACCACGTACCGGCCGGCGCCAATGAGAGCAGCGGGAACGGCTACACCGACCCGGCGGCGCAGGGTTCGGGAAGCGCGGCGTTCGAGGTGCGACCGGCCGCGCAATTGCCGGATCTGGGGTGTGGGCCGACGGTCGATTGCTCGTTGCTCGTCGGGTCCATCACCTCACCGTGGCCAACCGACGGCGGCACGCCCCCGCGTTCGGTGCTGGTGCCGTTGACGTTCGGGAACACGCCGTCCGACTGCCCGCAACTCGCGAACCTCGACGTGCGAACCGAAGGTGAAGCCGCGGCCGGGAACGCGATGTACCTCTGGAAGGTGCTGCGCTGCACCGGGCCGACGCGCTGTCGATCGACTACACGCCGACCGGCTCGTTCAGCGCGAAGTCGGATCTGCTGCACGGGCTCGTCGACGTCGCGCTGACTCCGCAGGGCGCGTCGTCCGCCGAGCTCGCCGCCGCGCCGGGCCATCTGCCGGTCGAGTACGCACCGATCGGTGTGACCGCGCTGGTCATGGCCACGAACGTCGTCGACCAGAAGACCCACGCGCCCATCCAGGGCATCACGCTCACGCCCCAGCTCGCGGCCGACCCGCTGACGTCGACGTACGTCGGCACGAGGTCCGAAGGTGAGTACTTCGGGACCGGTGCACCGAGTGGCTTCGCCGCGCTCACCGGGCAGGCCGCCGGCAACTATCCGACCTATCTCAACTGGCCGTTCATCCGCGCCGACCAGAACGGCGAGACCTGGTTGATGACGAGCTGGCTCGCGTCCGACCCGGCGACGAAGGCGTTCCTCGACGGCGACGCGATCAACTCGCACTGGAAGGGCACTCAGTGGCCCACGTACTCGTTCACCAACATGGACCAGGGGAGCAGCGACTACAGCCCGCTCGCCAATACGAATGACGTCGTGCTTCGCACCTTCTACCGGCCGAACCTTCCGAACGGCGGCGGCATCTTCTGGGACCTCGGGCTGATGGGGGTGCTCGACCTCCCGACCGCGACACGCTTCGGCCTGGCGCCGGCCAAGCTCGTGAACCACGCCGGCACCGCCGTCGCACCCGATGAAGCCGGCGTGATGGAGGGGCTCAAGACGATGAAGGTGCGGGACGGCACGCTCTTCCCCGACTTCACGTCGAATGATCCGGGCGCGTACCCGCTCGTGATGGTCGAGTACGCGATGGTGACGAAGACGTACGGCACACCGAAGAAGGCCGCCGACGTGAAGCGGTTCTTGGAGTACGCCGCCGGCGACGGGCAGAGCCATCTCCCGGCTGGGTTGTTCCCGCTCACCGACGCGTTGCGGCAGCAGACGCTCGACGTGGCGAAGTCGATCAGCTACGCGAAACCCGGCACGCCGCCACCATCGTCGGGGCCGACGACGAGCACGAGCATGCCCACGACGACGACCACGTCGGCGGCGACCGTGGCCGGTTCCGGCGACACCAGCGGCAGCGGCAACCCCGATGTCTCCTCGGGCACGTACACAGCCGCCGGTGCCGGCGGCGATTTCGGTAGTTCGGGAAGCACGCCGGATGCCGGGGTGCCGGGCGTCGGCGGCGGCGGCACGCACAACGGCGGTCGGAAACCTGCGACCAAACCGGCGGGCGGCGACGCATCGACCCCCGACAGGTCGAAGCAGCCGATCGTGCACCTCGCCGACGCCGGCGCGCACCTCGCGTTGCCGGTGATGATGCTCCTCGCGTTGCTCGCGGCGATCGTCAGTCTCGGGATGAAGAACTCGAAGCACCTCGCGCGCACTCGCGCGGTGCTCGATTGGGTACCGAAACGATTTCGCCGGCGCCGGGGAGCGCGCCCGTCGCCGCAACCCACTGGCGCATGACGATCGAAGCGCCACCGCATGAGATCGCGGTTCCCCTTGGCGAACCGGCCGTCGCCTCGTCGCCACCCGATCCCGGCGCGAACCCGTCGCCGAGACCGAGGCTCGGCCTTCGACGCACCGATATCGGTGCGCTCATGCAGCGCGGGCTCGCGCTCTTCAGTGCCGCCGTTGTGGCCTTGTTCGTGTTCATGGTGCTGTTCTCCGGGCTCGAGCACGGTCGCGCGCAGCGCTCCCTCGAACGGCGCCTGCGCCGCGAACTCGCGAACGCCCAGGCGCCGATTTCCGGCGACATCGCGATCGGCGCGCCGGTGTTCCAGCTCTCCATCCCCGACATCGGCGTGCGCGAAGCGGTCGTCGAGGGCACGACGAGCGGGGTGACCCGGCGCGGGCCGGGCCATCTCCCCGCCTCGTCCTTCCCCGGACAGATCGGAAACACCGTGATCGTCGGTCGGCGCAGCACCTACGGCGGCCCGTTCGGCCACATCGGTTCACTGCAGGTCGGTGACAGGATCGACGTCACGAGCGGGCAGGGCACCGCGACGTACGAGGTCGAGCGGGTCGCGAAATGCGGATCGAAAGACGGTCGCTTCTTGCTCCCGCTCGATCACCCGACGCTCACGCTCGTGACAGCGGACCCTGCTTTCTTCGCGAGTCGCCGGCTGGTCGTGACCGCGAAGCTCGAGACGCAACCGTTCGCGACCACCGACCACACGACGAAGCTCGGCGCGAACGAACTCGGCCTCGACGGTGACCCGGGCGGTGTCGTGGCGCTCGTCGTGTGGCTCGAAGCGCTCCTGGTCGTCGCGATCGGTGGTGTGTGGTTGTTCCGGCGCTGGAACCTCTGGACCGCGTACGTCGTCGTCGTGCCGGTTGTGCTCGCGGTGTCGTGGTTGGTCTTCGACAGCGCGTCGGTGTTGTTCCCCGCGACGCTCTGACGCGCGAGCCGACGCAGTCGCGCGCGTCGAATGTGTCGATCGCAGTTCTTCTCGGCGTCGCTCTCCCCGCACTCCGTGTTCACTTCGGATCGTTACAACTTGGCATGGCCCGTCGCACGTAACGCGGGTCGACGCCACTAGGGAGGCAAACCTTGTTCCGATTCCGTATGAAAGCTCTTGCGGGCATCGCGCTCGTTGGGGGGCTTGTGGCGGCGATGGCGCCGGTCGCGCACGCCGTTCCCACGGCCAACGGCAAGAGAGAGACACTTCAACTTCAGGGGTCCGACACGATCTGGGGTGTCATGGGCGACGGTGGGCTCGGTGACGGTGCCCCCACCAACCCCAATCACTGTGGCACCACGAAGCAAGGCCTGTCGTGCCTTTGGAACAACGACAGCGGTGCGAGCGCCATCAACACCGACAAGGACACCGCGTACAACACGCAGCCGTTGGTGACGACGCCGTACCCGTCGTCGAAGACGGTTCCGGCCAGTCCCGACTCGGTCAGTGGTGACAGCTGCGCCAACGCGGTCTGGAACGCAGGCAACCCGCCGGCCAACGGTTCGTCGGCCGGCGTCTCGTCGCTGCAGGGTGCACAAGGCAACAACGGTTGCGTCGACATCGCGCGCGCGTCGCGTGGGCCTCGTACCGTCGCTGCCGGCGACTCGGCCAACGACCGGTTCTTCGCGTTCGCGCTCGACTCGGTGAGCTGGTCGTACTTCCCGAAGCAGAACAGTGCCGCTCCGAGCAACCTGACCCACCAGCAGGTGCAGGACATCTTCAGCTGCAACGCCGCCGGCACCGCGCCGAAGATCACGAACTGGAACCAGGTGGGCGGTGGCAACAGCGCGATCACGCGGTTCATCCCGCAGCTCGGTTCGGGCACGCGCGGCTTCTTCATCAGCAACGTGCTCCAATCGGGCGAGAACGCCAACCTGTTCAACGGCCTCGGCTGCAACGGTGACTGGCCGGCATCGAACCCGCTGGGCATCAACCTGATCGAGGAGAACACGGGCAACAAGGTGACCACTCCGGCCACCGCCATCTACCCGTACTCGCAGGGCAACTGGACCGCCCAGAAGAAGAAGGTCGACCCGTTGGGCGACGTCCGTGGCGGCGCGGTCCTCGGGAAGATCGACGGCGTGAAGCCGACGAAGTTGAAGGAAGGCTCGGGCGGCTTCTTCGGCCAGCGGTACGTGTACAACGTCGTCCGTACCGGTACCCCGTCGTACACCGCCGCGCTCCGGTTCGTCGGTGTCGACAGCACGGGTGGTGGCTTCATCTGTGGGAAGACGGATCACAAGGCAGTGAACAAGGTGATCCACACCTACGGGTTCAAGTCGCTTCCGTTCAAGAGCACCGACGCGACGGGGTCGTTCATCCCGAGCAGCGTCAAGAGCTACTGCCGTTTGCAGGTGCCGGCGTAGATCGGGCCCGGACGTACAGCTCGCGGTCGGCCCGGCTCCGGTCGGGCCACCGGCGCGCTCCTTCGTGAGACTTGCCGCGGATTTGATGAGAGGGGTTGCATTCATGCTCCGGCCGCGTGTGCGAACGCTCGGCGCCGTCGTGGTGTTGTCGGTTGCGCTGGCGACCGGGTTGGGCGCGTGCGGCGGCGGCGACCAGGCGACCGCCTCGGGTACGACGACACCGCCGATCGGCACGACGACGTCAACCGGCCACACCGACCCGATGCCGTTCTATGTCGGTGATCCCATCTCGCTGGGCGCGATCTCGCTGCAAGTGCTGTCGATACGCGATCCGGCGCTACTGACCGCGACACCTCCGGCCGGCCGGCGTTTCGTATCGGTCGACGTCGAGGTGACGAACTACAGCAAGAAGCCGATCGACTTCGACGGCTCGAAGATCTTCACGTTGTTCGACAGCAAACGGCACGACGACCGGCCCGCCACCGTCGACGGTGTCCCCGCCTTCGCGGCCCGGCTCGCGACGCGGCAGAAGCTGCGCGGTGAGCTGGTGTTCGCGCTCACCGGCGACATCGACGCGTACTACGTGCACTTCAACGGCAACCCGCTGAACACCGACTCCATCTACGTCGAGCCGCGGCCGCCGGCCACGGCGGCGACGACCGCGAGGGCACCCACGAACCCGGGAGGCTGACTCCGCCCAGGTACGGTGCAGTCGTGACCGACCCGGTTCCCGAACTCGCTCCCGACGTCGCCATCGGCGGCTTCAGCGACCGGGGGCCGTGGGTCGTCGATCCCGACACGATGACCTGGCGCGTCGACGTCGGTCGCGAGCGGGAGCGCGCCCGCTGGCTCGTACCGAAGTGGCTCGAAACCGGCCACCTGCCACCACTCGGCCGGCTCGTGCGGGTCGTGACGCTCGTCGGCGGCGCGCTCGCCGCCTGGTACGTCACCGAGCGGCGGCGGGGGCGCCCGGCGAGCCGCGCGGGGTTGTCCCGGCGGTTGCGCGTCGCCTTCTCGCACCTCGGCCCCACCTACATCAAGCTCGGGCAGATCATCTCCGGGGGCGAAGGCCTCTTCCCGGAAGAACTGGTCGCCGAGTTCAAACAACTTCGCGATCGCGTCCCGCCGGAGCCGTTCGAAGACGTGCGCCGCGTCGTCGAGATCGAACTCGGTCGGTCGCTCGACGACATCTTCGAGACGTTCGACCGGCAACCGCTCGCCGCCGCGTCGATCGCACAGGTGCACGCCGCGAGGTTGCGCACCGGCGAGTCGGTCGTCGTGAAGGTGCAACGCCCGCAGGTGGCGCGCCTCGTTCGCCAAGACATCGAGGCAATGGCGTGGTTGTCGCCGCGCCTCGTCGGGCGCATTCCCGTCGCGGCGCTTGCCAACCCTCCCGCGCTGGTCGAGCTGTTCGCCGAGACGATCGTCGAAGAGCTCGACTTCCGGCTCGAGGCGCAGAACATGCTCGACGTCGCCCACGTGCTCGCGGAAACCGATCAGCGCGCGGTGATCGTGCCCCGGCCGCACCCGCGTCTTGTCACCAAACGGGTGCTCGTGATGGAGCGGCTCGACGGGTTCGGTTGGGACGACGTCGATGCGATGAAGGAAGCCGGCGTCGACACCGAAGCCGTGTTGCACGCAGGGCTCGTCGCGTTCATGGAGGGCGCGATGCTCTACGGCGTCTTCCACGGCGACCTCCACGGCGGGAACCTCTTCGTTCGGCCCGACGGTCGTACCGTGCTCCTCGATTTCGGCATCACCGGCCGGCTCGACCAGGCGAAGCGGCTCGCCTTCTTGATGCTCCTCGTCGGGGCGACGAGTGGCGACGTGATGGGCCAGCTGCGCGCGCTGGTCGGTCTCGGTGCGTTCCCTCCCGACACCGACCTCGAGGCCGTGTTCACCGACCTCGGTCTCGACCGCACCATCGACCCGACGCAACTCTCGGCCGACGAACTGCTCCACGAGCTGCAGGACCTCACGAAGAAGCTGCTCGAGTACGGCGCGCGTGCACCCAAGGAACTGATGCTGTTCGTGAAGAACCTCATGTTCCTCGACGGCGCGATCGCGACGCTCGCACCCGACCTCGACATCATCGGCGAGATCGAAAAGGTGCACACCGAGATCTCGATCCGCCACGGCGCCCGGCTCGCCGCCGACCTCGGTATCGACATGTCGGAGGCGACGTTCGACGCGGCGGCCGTCAAGGCGGCGATGGGCGTTTCGCCCGAGGTGGAGAAGCTCACCTACAAGGACGTACAGGAACGGCGCGAGATCATCCGGCAGCGCTTCGAACAGCACCGCAAGGGCCGCCCCGCCTGATCCGTGTTCACCGGGTGTTCGCTTGCGCCGGCCGTTCATATCAAGTTTGATTGATCTGGATGGCTCGCACGGCAACCTCACTCGCCGGGACGCACCCGCACGTGCGCCCGGCAACGCTTCCCGCGACGCTGGTCGCCCTGGGCGACCCGGTTCGCTGGCGCATCGTGCAGCTCCTCGCGCGCGAGGAACTATGCGTGTGCCATCTCGTCGAGGAGCTCGACCTCGCGCAGCCGCTCGTGAGCCACCACCTGAAGGTGTTGCGTACCGCCGGCATCGTGGCCGGTGACCGGTTCCGCTACTGGACCTACTACCGGCTCGTTCCCGGAGCGCTGGCCGCGGTGGAAGCCGAATTGCAGGCACTTGCCCGCACTTCACCCGCGTCGGCTCGGCGGCCCTGCTGCTGATGGACGCGCACTTGGGCCGCCGCACCTTCGCGGAGTTCCTGGGCACGATGTTGCTGGTCGCGGTGGTGGTCGGCTCGGGCATCGCGGCGCAGCGTTACTCGCCGAACGACGCCGGCCTCCAACTCTTCGAGAACGCCGCGGTCACGGCCGCCGGGCTGATCGCGATCATCCTGGCGATCGGTCCCGTGTCGGGCGCGCACTTGAACCCGGCGGTCACGCTCGTCGACCGGTTCTTCGGCGGTGTGAGCACGCGCGACGCCGGCGCCTACGTGGCCGCGCAGATCGCGGGTGCGTGTGCCGGGAGCATGCTCGCGAACCTCATGTTCGGGCTGTCGGTCGTGACCTGGTCGACGAAGTCGCGCACCGGCGGCGGGGACTGGTTGGCCGAGGTCGTCGCGACGGCCGGCCTCATGCTGGTCGTGTTCGCGATCGTCCGTTCGGGACGAACGAGCATCGTGCCGTTCGCGGTCGGTTCGTACATCGGCGCGGCCTACTGGTTCACATCGTCGACGAGCTTCGCCAACCCGGCCGTCACGATCGGGCGCATGTTCTCCGACACCTTCGCGGGGATCGCGCCGCGTTCGGTGCTCGCGTTCGTCGTGTTCCAACTTGTCGGCGCCGCGGTCGGTGGCGTGATCGTGTGGGTGCTCTACCCCTCGGTCGCCGGCACCGCCCGCGATGTCGTGTTGCCCCACTCCGGCGCCGGCGGCGAGGCGGCCGACGATGGCGACGAGCCCGCGCGACCTGCGGTTGCGACCCTGCCAGGAGGGCGGCACCCATGAGCACGGACGACGCCACCATTCGGGGGATCGCAGCGCGGCTGGCGCCACTGTTCGCGGGTGTGTTCGGCCCCGAGACACTCCAAGACTACGTGCGCACTTCGTGGGACGAGCTCGCCGCCCGGGCACGGGTCCAGTCGTTCCTGCCGGTCTTCGCCGAGCGTTTCGCACGCGAGCGGCTCCGCGCGCTCGCGCAAGCAGAAGGAGCAATGGTGTCCGACATCCCCGAGGTTCTCTTCGTGTGCGTGCACAACGCCGGTCGATCGCAGATGGGCGCGGCGCTGCTCGACTGGCGCGCGAAAGGCCGGGTCCACGTGCGTTCGGCCGGCAGTACCCCCGGCTCCGAGATCAACCCGGCCGTGATCGCCGTCATGGACGAACTCGGTCTCGATCTCTCGAAGGAATTCCCGAAGCCGCTGACCGACGAAGTCGTGCGGGCCGCCGACGTCGTGATCACCATGGGTTGCGGCGACGCCTGCCCGCTCTACCCGGGCAAGCGGTACCTCGACTGGGAGCTCGAAGACCCCGCGGGCAAGCCCGTCGAGGTCGTCCGTCGCATCCGCGACGAGATCGACGCCCGGGTGCAGAACCTCGTGGCCGAGCTCACGGCTGCGTCACGCTGAACGTCGGCCTGTCAGCGTGGGTCGTTGCCCGCACCGGCTGACGCCAGCAGTTCAGCGATGTGCGCGGTGTCGGGAACGCGACCCGCGACCACCACGGTGCCGTCGACCTCCAGCGCGGGTGTCGACATCACGCCCGCCCGCGCGATCTGCACGACGTCGTGCTCGTCGACGACGTCGGCCTCGATCCCGAGCGACTGCACCGCCTCACGAGTGCGCGCCGCGAGCGTCGTGCAGTTCTTGCACCCTGAACCCAGCACCCGGATCAACATCGTTTCCACCTCCTACAGCAGCACGTTGAAGAAGAACCCGACCGCGACAATCCCCGCGGCGACCACGCCGATGAAGCAGGCCAGCAGTTGGGGTTTGAGTACGCGGCGCAGGAGCACCATCTCCGGCGCGCTCAACGCGACGACCGCCATCATGAACGAGAGCAGCGTCCCCATCTCGACGCCCTTCGCGTGTAGCGCCTCGACGAGCGGCATGATCCCCGCGGCGTTCGAGTAGAGCGGGACGCCGAGCACGACCGCGGCCGGAACCCCGTACCAATGGCCGGAGATATGGGTGAAGAAGCCCGCCGGTACCCACCCGTGTATCAGCGCTCCGAACGCGATCCCCACGACCAGGTACGGCCAGATCTTCCCGAAGATCTTCCCGACTTCCGACCGTCCGAGCGCGTAGCGCTCTTCCCACGAGAGCGCGGCGCCGGGACGCACCTCGCGTCCGTCGAGCGTCGTTTCGAACACGAACGGCTCCACCCATCGTTCCACGCCCAGTCGACCGAGCGCGAAGCCGGCGACGATCGCGACGACGAGCCCGGCCGCGATGTACGCGGCCGCGATGCGCCAGCCGAAGAGCCCGTAGAGCAAGACGACGGCGACCTCGTTCACCAGCGGCGACGCGATGAGGAAGCTGAGCGTGATCCCGATGGGCACGCCCGCAGCGACGAAGCCGAGGAAGGCGGGAACCGCCGAGCACGAACAGAACGGTGTCACCACTCCCAACCCCGCCGCCGCGACATTCCCCACGCCTTCGCGCCGGCCACCGAGCAGCGCCCGGGTGCGCTCGAGGCTCAGAAAGCTGCGAAGCACGGTGATGGCGAAGATGATCCCGGTGAGGAGAAGCGCGATCTTCGTCGTGTCGTACACGAAGAACCGGACGGCGTCGCCCCCGCGCGTCGTCGTGTCGAGATGAACGACGTCGACCAGCAGCCAGCGCCACCACCATGCGTTGACGCGGTACGCGACGATCCACAGCACGAGGCCCGCGGCGACGAATACATGCGCGTTGCCCCACGGTCGCGAGCGCGGCCTGACGGCCGAGTCGGTGTGCGTCACTCCGCCTCCCTTCGGCAGGTGGCCCGAGGAGGCGTCGCGCCGATACCGGCGTCGCCCAGCACCGACGTGACGAACAGCAACGCCGGGGGTGAGATCCGGTAGTCGATCCAACGGCCGCGACGCGTACCTTCGATGAGCCCTGCCTCGCGCAGTACGCGGAGGTGGTACGACAGCAAGTTGGGCGCGACCTCGACCGCGGTCTGCAGGTCGCAGGCGCACCGGCAACCATCCGACAGCACCGCCAGGATGCGGAGCCGAGTGGGGTCGGCAACGGCCGCGAACCGTTGCACTGCAGCTTCAATTTCGGTTGTTTCAACGATCGTCGAAGTGACCACGCCCACTGATTGTCGGCTCGGTTCGCGGCGGGGCACCGGGTCCCAAGACCCTTTGCCGAGGTGACGTACGTCGGCTCGAGGTGGGCGCGCCCCGGGGCGTTTGGCCTTCCCGCGAAGGTCACGAGCCGGCGCGACTAGCGTCGTCGTGATGGGGTACGACGTCGAAGAGGTCGAGCGGGCGTTCCGCCGGTACTGGGCGCTGGGCGCGGTCGGTGAAGATTGGGACGCCTGGTGCGACCAGTGCTTCACCGACGACGTGAACTACGTCGAGCACGTCATGGGCACGAAGCACGGCCGCGAGGAAGTTCGGGCGTGGATCAAGCCGACCATGGAGCAGTACGGCGAGATCTACACCGCGTACGAGTGGCACATGGTCGGCGACGACGGCCGGGTCGTCGTCTACATGCAGAACCGTCGCGACAACCCGGAAGCGGGCGCGCCGCCCATCGACTTCGCGGGGATGACCGTGTTGCAGTACGCGGGCGGCGGCAAGTTCTCACTCGAAGAAGACTTCTGGTCGTTGCCCGAAGGCATGGCGACGATGAAGCAGTACGCAGAGGCCTGCCGCCTGCACGACCCCGACTTCGCTCAGCAACGGACCCGGCGCAACTGGGGCGACGGCCCGGAGTGGACGCGGGGTGCCGCGTCGTTCGCCACCGGCGCTGCCGCCCGGCACGGCTGACCCGCGAGCGGAGCGCACGCCGTGCCCGAGATGCCGCAGATGCAGGCCCTCGCCGACCGGCTCGACGAGTGGCTGGCCGGGAGTGCGCTCACCGGTTATGAACCGCTCGGCTTTTCGGCGCTGAAGACGTTCGCGCCGCCGCCGGAGAGCGTGATCGGTGAACGGGTCGAGCAGGTCGGCCGGCGTGGCAAGTACCTCGTGTTCGAGTTCGCGAACGGCAACCGCTTACTGGTGCACCTCTCGCAAGCCGGTCGTCTCGACACGGAAACGCCGCCGAAGCGAACCAAGCCCAAAGGTTCGGTCGTGCGCCTCAAGTTCGAAGGCGACAAGGCATTGCTCGTGCGCGAGTTCGGCCACGAGCGCAAGGCCGGATGGTGGATGCTCGCACCGGGCGACGACGGCCCGCTCGCCTCGCTCGGTCCCGAAGCGCTGTCGGACGAGTTCGCCGAACTCGTACGTACCTCGAAGGACCCGCGTCGCGTGCACACGTTGTTGCGCGACCAGCACACCGTCGCGGGGATCGGTCGCGGCTACAGCGACGACATCCTGCACCGGGCGAAGCTCTCGCCGTACGCGACGTTGAAGTCGATGCCGGCCGACGACCGCGAGCGGCTGCTGGTCGCGATCCACGACGTGCTGGCCGACGGTCTGGCCCGCGAGCGCAAACGCGAGGGCGGCCTGTCGGCCAACAAGCTCGGTGAGCACTTCGTCGTGCACGGCAAGGCGGGTGTGCCCTGCCCCGAATGCGGTACCGATCTGAAACGGGTGTCGTACGAGTCGCACGAAGTGGTCTATTGCCCGACGTGCCAGACCGGCGGCAAGGTCCTCGCCGACCGCCGCCTCTCCCGCCTCGTCAAATAACCGCGTTTTGATGTAGCGAAAGCGCGGTCAACCGCGCTCCGGCTACATCAAAACGAGTGGGTCAGCGGAGTTCGGCGTGGGTTTCCCAGATGCTCAACTCGGCACCGTCGGGCCCGGCGGTGACACGGCGCGCCCCGGCGGCCGTGCAGCGAGCGGCGTCACCCGTATTGAGCGGGCCGGTCCCTTCGAGTTCCGCCGCACCACGCGCGACGAACGCGTGCACGAACGGCGCGCCCGGCAAGTCGGCCGACTGGCTCGCATCGAGCCGCGCGATCCACAGCGTCGCGTCGCGTTGGTGGATCGTGATGGCGGCGTCGGGCTCACGCCCCGACGCGAGCGCGAACATCCCACCCTTCGCGTAGAGGTCGGAAACGTCCCGTTGCTCGTACGAGGGCTCGACGTTCGCGGTGTCGGGTGGCACCCACATCTGCAAGAAATGCACCGGCTCGGTCTGCGACGCGTTCATCTCCGAGTGGCGGATGCCACGGCCCACGCTCATCCGCTGCGCGAGGCCGGGGATGATCGTGTCGGCGGTGCCGATGCTGTCGCGATGCTCGAGCGCGCCCGTGAGCACCCACGTGACGATCTCCATGTCGCGGTGCGCGTGCTGGCCGAAGCCGCGGCCGGGCGCGACCGTGTCGTCGTTGTGCACGAGCAACAGGCCGTGATGCGTGTTCTGCGGGTCGTAGTGGTCGGCGAAACTGAAGCTGTGCCACGAGTCGAGCCAGTCGATCTTCGTGTGCATCCGCTCCGCCGCGCGGCGAATCTCGATCGTCATTGCTCGCTCCCCGGCCACAGGCGTCGATAGCTATCGCATAGCGATAGCTATCGACGCACGTCAGAATCGGACGCCGTAGGCGTAGCCGTGTCGGTTGGTGCGGACGTTGGGGTCGCCGTTGGCCCATTGGTCGGTGACTTTGCCGAGGATGATGACGCCGGTGGGGCAGCGGTCGACGCAGAGGGCGCAGCGGGTGCAGACGTCTTCGTCGACGACGAAGAAGACGTGGTCTTTGGGGTCGTCGCCGGGCATGTCGGCGTTGACGCTTTGGTCGATGGCGTCGACGGCGAGCATGTGGATGCATTTCCAGGGGCAGATGTCGACGCAGCCTTCGCAGAGGATGCATTCGGCTTGGTCGATGTGGAGGAATTGTTTGGGTTTGACGGCTTGGGTCAACCATTTGGGGTCGACTTCTTGGAGCGTGTAGTCGGTGGCGAACTCCGGCATCGGCGGGTTCGCATCGGTGCGCGCCATCAGGCGTCTCGCTCGTTCGGTCGCCGCTCGCGCGGTTGGCTGCCGGCCCCACCCCTCGAACCTGCGTCAGTTCTGCCCCCTGACAACGGCAAAACTGACGCAGGTTCGGATTCGCTGGGCATGGCGGTGGTCTTTCGTCGCAGCGGGGGACGGAGCCCCAATTTTACACTGCTTCGGTGGAGGAAATTTCGGCGATCGCCGGCCGGCTCTTGAGCCCGCACGCGCTCCTGTGCGCACCGGGTACTTTCTCGGCCCATGACGCGGTCTTGGTCCTCATCACGTATGTCGCGGGCCGCGGTCGTCTTCGCGGCGGCCGCACTCGGCGCCGTCGGTCTGGTCGGGGCGCCGGCATCGGCCAAGAGCAGCGCGGACCTCTTCTATTTCTCCACGCGGTCGGTCACCTTCGGTTCGGTCCTCACCGGCAGTGCTTCGGCCCAGAAGGCGGTGACGATCACGAACATCTCGAGCGGCAGCGTCGTGATGTCGGGTATCGGCGGTGGGGCCAGTGCGCCGTTCAGCGCGCTGCAGAACTGCCAGGGGCGTACGTTGGCTCGGGGCCAGACCTGCCAGATGTTCTATACGTTCTCGCCGACCGCGACGGGCGCGGCGAGCACCAAGGCGGTCGGGAGCTGGAACGGGCAGAGTTACTCGATCTCGTTGCGGGGCAAGGGCGTGGTGCCGACGTTCAAGGTGTCACCGAAGTCGCTGAGCTTCGGCGCGGTCCTCGCGGGAAGCGCCTCGGCGCAGAAGGCGGTGACGGTCACGAACACGAGCCCCGGGACGGTGGTGATGTCGGGGATCGGCGGTGGGGCCAATGCGCCGTTCAGCGGGCTGCAGAACTGTCAGGGCCGTTCGCTGGCGAGCGGTGAGACCTGCCAGATGTTCTACACGTTCTCGCCGTCGGCCACGGGCAAGGCGAGCACCAACGCGGTCGGGAGTTGGAACGGGCAGAGCTTCTCGATTTCGTTGCGCGGCAAGGGCGTGGCGCCGAGCTTCAAGTTCTCGACCAAGTCGGTCGACCTCGGGCCGGTCGCCGTCGGCACGACATCGCCGCAGGGCGTGGTGACGGTCACGAACACGAGCCCCGGGACGGTGGTGATGTCGGGGATCGGCGGTGGGGCCAATGCGCCGTTCAGCGGGCTGCAGAACTGTCAGGGCCGTTCGCTGGCGAGCGGTGAGACCTGCCAGATGTTCTACACGTTCTCGCCGACCGCGACGGGCAAGGCGAGCACCAAGGCGGTCGGGAGTTGGAACGGGCAGACCTACTCGATCGCGCTCAAAGGGTTCGGCTACTGAGGCCGGCGGGGCGACACCCGCGCGGGCTCAGTGGTGCACAGGACCGGTGTCGACCACCTCGAAGGCGCTACCGGGCACGCGCTTGAGCTGGTTGAGGTCATTGTCGTTCCAGCGCTTGTCGCTCGCGCCGCTGATGTACCAGTTCGAACCGTTGTCGGCCACGATCATCCCGTAGCGCTTGAGCGCCTTGAGGATCACAAGCGATTCACCGTGGTACGGCGAGAGGTTGAAGCTCGCCTTCAGCCGCAGGCGCAAGCCCATCGGCGGTGCCGTCGGGTCGGTGTTCGACGACGCATCGTGCGTCGCCGGGAAGATGTAGCCCTTCTGCGTGCGGGCCACCGTGAACCGCAAGGCGTGATCGATCTCACCGGCGGCCACTTCGTCGTAACGCGCCAATCCGGGCAGGATCGGCAGCCCGGCCGCGTCGGCCGACGTCCACCCGAGCGGGCGGAGCGCGTTCGACGACAGGTCCCAGTTCACGCCGACCGCTGCGTCCCAACGATGTTTGGCCGCGTCCCAGAAGGCGCGGCCGAGTTCGTAGAGATGGCAACTGCCCTGCTGCACGACGAGCACGTGACGGTCGCCGGTGCTCTTCGCCCCGCCCTCCACCGGCGCATCGGCCGGGATCGGGAAGGGGCCGGGGTCGCTCTCGTCGCCGTACGCCGTGTAGTGGATCGTGTGGAGGGGCTCGTTCGCCGGTACCACCCGGAACGGGATGCCGTACGTTCCCGCCCCGCCGAAGTCGGGGTGCAGGAAGGTGCCCCCGCTGCGGTCGATGTTCGCGATGAACGCCGCGGAGTCGGAACGTACGCGGGCGTGCGACACGTCGGTGTTCCAGGCGTTGCCGCTCGGCAGCACGGGGCAGCCACCGACGGTCGGCCGCTTCGAGGGCGCCGCCGGGTTCTTCACCACCGGCGTGCACGACGCGGCCGCGATGACCCCGACCGCGCAGCACATCGCGACGGCCACGTTCCGCACGCGTGCGCCGAGACTCATCGGCACGTCCCCCCGTGTTCGTTCACTGGAGAGGTCATCGGCACGCGCGTGGCCCGCGCTTGAAGCCACCCCTACGATGTGGCCGCCGATGATCGCCTCGATCCCGAGCCCGCCGTGGAATTCGATCTCCATCGGTCCGCTACGCCTGCATCTCTACGGGCTGATGCTCGCGCTCGGAGTGCTGGCGGCATACCGGATCGCCGAGGTTCGTTACGCCAAGCAGGGTCGTGACCCGGCCGACATCGGGCGCATGGCCGTGGTGGTCGTGGTGTGCGGGGTCGTCGGCGCTCGCGTGTACCACCTGTTCACCGGGTACAAATGGCACCAAGAGGGTGTCTTCAATTCGATTGCGATCTGGAAGGGCGGCCTGTCGATCTGGGGCGCCGTCGCGGGCGGTGCCATCGGGCTGATCTTCATGGCCCGCCGCATGCACCTCGACGTGTTCCCCGTCCTCGACGCGATCGGGCCGGGGGTGGTCGTCGCGCAGGCGATCGGCCGCTGGGGCAACTACTTCAACCAGGAGTTGTTCGGCCGGCCGACCTCGGTGCCATGGGCACTGCGGATCGACCTCGCGCACCGTCCACCCAACTACCTCAGTTCGCCGACGTTCCAACCCACGTTCCTCTACGAGTCGCTGTGGTGCCTGCTCGTATTCGGCGTGATCGTGTCGACGGAACGGCGCTTCCGCTTCCGCAAGGGACAGGCATTCGCGCTCTACGTCTCGATGTACACGCTCGGCCGAACGTATTTCGAATACCTGCGCAGCGACCCGGCGTCGCGTATCTGGGGGATCCGGTTCAACCTGCTGCTCTCCGCCGCCCTGTGCGTGAGCTTCGGTGTGTGGTTCGTGATGCTGGGGCGGCGGCCGGAATCGGAGATCGCACTCCCAGCGGCTCGTTCCACGACGAGCGACGAACAACCGGCCGACGACCGGGCCTGAGCGCGCTTCAGCGCGCGGTCAGCCGGTTGTCAGGGGCCGATGTCACCGTATGTTCACCTGCGTGCCCGACCGACTTGCGAGCGTCGGTCCCCTAGCCTCGTTGCCACTCCAACTTCGCGCCCCCCAACGACTGAGGAGCCCCGGTGACCACGACACTTCCGCCCACCAAGACGACGGCCGCTCGTGCGCTCGACGCGTCGAAGGTCTACGGCGAGGGAGAGGCAACCGTGAAGGCGCTCGACCACATCTCGGTCGACTTCGCCACCGGCGACTACACCGCGATCATGGGACCGTCGGGTTCCGGGAAATCGACGTTGCTGCACTGCCTGGCCGGGCTCGATCGCGTGACGTCGGGCCAGGTGTTCCTCGGCGACCTCGAGATCGCGTCGATGCCGGAGAAGGAACTCACGAAGGTCCGGCGCGACCGCATCGGTTTCGTGTTCCAGGCGTTCAACCTGATCCCGACCCTCAACGCCATCGAGAACATCACCCTCCCGATGTCGCTCGCCGGTCGCAAACCCGACGAACAATGGCTCAACACCGTCATCGACACCGTGCGCCTGCGCGACCGGTTGAAGCACCGGCCCTCGGAGCTATCGGGTGGGCAGCAGCAGCGCGTTGCCGTCGCGCGCGCGCTCGCGAGCCGGCCCGAGATCATCTTCGCCGACGAACCGACCGGCAACCTCGACTCGCACTCCGGCGCGGAGATCCTCGGCTTCATGCGCAACGCGGTCCGCGACTTCGGCCAGACCATCGTCATGGTCACGCACGACCCGAACGCGGCGGCGTACTCCGACCGGGTCGTCTTCCTCAACGACGGTCAGATCGTCGACGAGATCGTTCAGCCGACCACCGACTCTGTGCTCGACAAGATGCGTTCGCTGGGGGACTGACGCCGTATGTGGAAGGTCACCGTCAAATATCTCGCGGCGCGCAAGCTGCGCCTGCTCCTCACCGGCATCGCGGTGACGCTCGGCGTCGCGTTCATTGCCGGCACGCTGGTGCTCACCGACACCGTGCAACGGACGTTCGACGATCTTTTCGGCAGCGTCTACGAGCACACCGATGCCGTCGTGCGCGGCACGCAGCCGTTCAAGTCCGACATCACCGATACGCGCCATCCCGTGCCCGCCAGCCTGCTCGCGACGGTGAAGGCGGTACCGGGCGTGCAGGCGGCCGAACCGGACGTGAGCATCAACTACGCGCAACTGGTCGACACGAAGGGCAAGGCCGTCGGGAACCCCGGCAACGGGCCGCCCGCGCTCGGCTTCAACTGGAAAGACAACAAAGACCTCAACCCGTTCCGGTTGACGGCCGGCAGCCAACCTCCCAGGGCCGACAACCAGATCGTCATCGACAAGGGCTCGGCCGACAAGGGGCACCTGAAGGTCGGTGATCAGGTCCGCGTACTCACCCAGAAGTCGTCGTCGACGTACACGATCGTCGGGATCGCGAAGTTCGGCACCGTCGACAACCTCGCGGGCGCGTCGGCGGTGATGTTCACCACCAGAGAGGCGCAGCAGATCGCGAACCTGGGCGGCAAGTACACCGCCGTCTCGGTTGTCGCCGACAAGGGCATCTCCCAGGACCAGATCGCGTCACGGATCCGCCAAGCGATCTCCTCCGACAAGAACGTCGAAGTGATCACCGGCGCGAAGCTCACGAAGGAGACGCAAGACAACATCAAGCGTTTCCTCGGCTTCTTCCGCACCGCCCTCCTCGTCTTCGCGGGCGTCGCGCTGATCGTGGGTGCCTTCATCATCTACAACACGTTCTCGATCATCGTGGCGCAGCGAATGCGCGAGATGGCCTTGCTGCGCGCCGTCGGTGCGAGTTCCCGGCAGGTGACGAACTCGGTGCTCGTGGAGTCGCTCACGGTCGGCGTGATCGCGTCGCTCATCGGGCTCGGTCTCGGCATCCTCCTCTCGAGCGCGCTCAAGGCGTTGCTCAACGCGTTCGGTCTCCAGATCCCGGGCGGCGGGATCGTCATCCGGCCGACGACGTTCGTGCTGTCGCTCGCGGTGGGTGTGATCGTCACCGTCGTGTCGGCGGTGCTGCCCGCCCGCCACGCGGCGCGGGTACCGCCGGTCGCCGCGATGCGCGATGTCGCCATCGAGTCGACTTCACGCTCGGCCCGGCGGGGAGTGATCGGCACCGTCATCCTCGGGTTGGGCATCGCCGGGCTGTTCGTCGGTCTGTTCGCGAGCGTCAGCAACGGGCTCGCGCTCGTCGGGCTCGGCATGTTGCTCGTGTTCGTCGGCGTGTTCGTCTTGTCGCCGCTGATCGCGCGCCCGGTCGGCCGGATCGTCGGCGCACCGCTTCCCCGGTTGAAGGGCATGACGGGAACGCTCGCGCGCGAGAACGCGATGCGGAACCCGAAGCGAACTGCCAACACCGCCGCCGCGTTGATGATCGGTGTCGCCCTGATCGGGTTCATCACGATCTTCGCCGCGAGCGCGAACGCGTCGATCTCGTCGGCGGTCGACAACCAGTTGAAGACCGATTACATCATCACGTCGGGGAATGGTGGTTTCGGCGGCGGTGGGTTCAGCCCGACACTCGCGCAGAACATCGGGAAGTTGCCCGAAGTCGCCGCGGTCACGCCGGTGCGCTTCGGAGTGATGAAGGTCGCGGGCGCGTCGAGCGCGCAATTGGTACAAGCCGCCGATCCGGTGGCATCGGAGCAGATGTTCGATTTCGGTTTCACGTCGGGGACGTTCACCGATCTCACGCCGGACGGCGTTGCGATTTCCAAGAAGTACGCCGACAAGCACCACCTGAAGGTCGGCGACACGCTCGCGGTCCAGTTCGTACGTACCGGGAAGACGGATCTGACCGTGCAGGCGATCTACAAGAACACCCAGCTGGCCGGGACGTTCCTCACATCGCTGGCGAACTTCGAGCGCAACCAACCCGAGCAGGCCCAGATCGACGCCCAGATCTTCGCCAAGCTGAAGCCCGGTGTGAGCCCGGCGCAAGGGCGTGCCGCGATCGAACCGCTGCTGAAGAAGTTCCCAACGGCGAAGCTGCAAGACCAGGCCCAGTACAAGAAGGACCAGGAGAAGCAGATCAACCAGTTGCTCTCGTTGATCTACGCGCTGCTCGGTCTGGCCGTGATCATCGCCCTGATCGGGATCGTGAACACGCTCGCACTGTCGGTGTACGAACGGACGCGGGAGATCGGTCTGCTCCGCGCCGTCGGCATGACCCGAAGGCAGGTGCGTTCGGCCATCCGATGGGAATCGGTGATCATCGCCGTACTCGGGTCGGTGCTCGGCCTCGTGATCGGGCTCTTCTTCGGCTGGGTGTTCGTCGAAGCGCTCCGCGACCAGGGCTTCACCAACTTCGCGGCGGCGCCCGGTCAGTTGCTGGTCGTCGTGATCATCGCCGGCCTGTTGGGTGTGGTCGCGGCGATCTACCCGGCCCGGCGCGCCGCGAAGCTCGATGTGCTGCGGGCGATCTCCACGGAGTAGGCGTCAGTCGCCGCGCTCGGCCCGCAGCTTCGCGTCTTTGTCGCGCACCATGTCGCGTAGCCCGGCCTGGTAGCGCTCCATCGCCTCGCGCAGCTGCGGGTCGGCGGCGGCGAGGATGCGTACCGCGAGGAGCCCCGCGTTCGCGCGCGTTCCCGACCGCGACCGTCGCGACGGGCACGCCGGCCGGCATCTGCACGATCGACAGCAACGAGTCGAGCCCGTCGAGCTGGGTCAGGGGGACCGGTACGCCGATCACCGGCAGTGGTGTGCACGAGGCCGTCATCCCGGGGAGATGGGCGGCGCCGCCGGCGCCGGCCACGATCACCCGCAGTCCGCGCGCCACCGCGGTGCGGGCGTAGTCGATCATCGCGTCGGGCGTGCGGTGGGCGGACACGATCCGCACCTCGCACGCGACGCCGAACTCGTCGAGCGCGTCGACGGCGGCCTGCATCACCGGCAGGTCGGAGTCGCTGCCCATGATCACGCCGACGAGGGGTTGTCCCACGGAGGCGACGCTATACCGTGCTGCGCATGCCGGAACGACTCGTTGTGATCGGAGGCGACGCGGCCGGGATGAGCGCGGCGTCGCAAGCTCGCCGCCGGCGCCGTGCCGACCAGCTGGAGATCGTGGCGTTCGAGCGTGGCGACTACACGTCGTACTCCGCGTGCGGTCTCCCGTATTACGTGGCCGACGTCGTCGACGCCATCGACGATCTCATCGCCCGGCACCCGCACGAATTCCGTGAGAACCACGACATCGACGTGCAGATGCGCCACGAAGTGACCGCGATCGACACCGATCGCCGCCGCGTCACGGTGCGCGACTTGCAGGCGGGCACCGAGCGCGACGAACCGTTCGACCAGCTCGTGATCGCGACCGGTGCCACACCGTTCCGCCCACCGCTCGAGCATGTCGACGCGACGGGCGTGTTCGGCATCCAGACCGTGACCGACGGCGAGGCATTGCGCGACTACATCGTCGAGCATCAACCGAAACATGCGGTGGTCGTCGGCGGTGGGTACATCGGCCTGGAGATGGCCGAGGCGATGCAACGGCGAGGGCTGTCGGTCACGATCCTCGAAGCCGCGCCCGAGGTGATGACGACCCTCGATCCCGACATGGGCGCGATGGTCGGGGAAGCCGTGCGTGGCCTCGGGTGCGAGGTGCGTACGGGTACCCGGGTGCAGGCATTCGAGGTACGCGACGGGCGTATCAGTGGGGTAGTGAGCGACCAGGCAACGTTCGCAGCCGACGTCGTGGTGCTCGGGTTGGGCGTGCGGCCGAATGTCGCGCTCGCGCGCGACGCGGGGATCGTGGTCGGGGTCACCGGCGCGATCGCGAGTGATCGCCGGATGGCGACCAACGTCGAGGGCGTATGGGCCGCGGGTGACTGCGTCGAGACGTACCACCGGGTTGCCCGCCGACCGGTGAACATCGCGCTCGGTACCCATGCCAACAAGCAGGGTCGGGCCATCGGTGTGAACGCGACCGGCGGGTACCTCACCTTTCCGGGCGTGGTCGGCACCGCAGTGACGAAGATCTGCGCGCTCGAGGTCGCGCGTACCGGGCTGACCGAACGTGAGGCCCACGATGCCGGTTTCGAATTCGAGACGTCGACGATCACGAGTACGACGCGTGCCGGCTACTTCCCGGGTTCGAGCCCGATCACGGTGAAGGTCCTGGCCGAACGCGGGTCCGGCCGGTTGATCGGCGCCCAGATCATCGGCCGGGAGGGAGCGGCGAAACGAGTCGACGTGATGGCCGCCGCGATCTGGAACGAGATGACCGCCGAGGAGTTCTCGTCGCTCGACCTCGGCTACGCGCCGCCCTTCTCGCCCGTCTGGGACCCGACGCTCATCGCGACTCGACGGATCAATGGGGGTTAGCCGCCTGCCACGCGTCGCGCAGCCGTAGTTTCGGGCCGCGCCGGAGCAGGCTCCCGCGGTAGAGACGACCGGTGGCGCGCATCGCGAGCGCGGCGGCGGCGAGCGTGACCGCGAGCCCGGTGACGACCTGCCACCAGGGCGCGCTGCCGTTGGCGTAACGGGCGACGAGCAACATCGGCGCGAACGGGGGAAGGAACGAACCCGCCGCGACGAGTGCCGACCCCGGCGGCGCGGCGAGCGCCGCGAGGTAAGCGGCCGTGAGCAGCATCGTGACCGGCACCGCCGCGCTTCCGACGTCTTCCTGACGCGAGACGAGCGAACCGGCCGCCGCGAACAGGGCGGCGTAGAAGGCGTACCCGGCGACGAAACATCCGATCGCGGCGACGATGATCGACGGTGTCGCGGCCGGGATGTGCTTCCCGACCGACAGCGACGCGAGCAACCCGGCGACGGCCATGATCCCGAACTGGGTGAACCCGACGATCGAGATCCCGAGCACTTTGCCGGTGAGGAGTTCGTCGGCGCTCGCGGCAGGGAGGAGCACTTCGATGATGCGGGTCGATTTCTCCTCGATCACCCCGCTACTGATCCAGTTCCCGTAGTTGACGAGGGTGAGGAACAGCAAGACGATCGCGATGGAAGCGATGCCACGGCGCGCGGCCTCGTCTTTCTGCTTCGGTTGGAGCGCGTGCAACGTGTAACCGTTGCGCACGGCCGCGGTCGCGCGACCCGGGTCGATGCCGGCCCGCTCGAGCCCGGCGACGAACTGCGCTGCCGACACCATCCGGGCCAGCGCGCTGTCCGAGTCAGGTTGCTTGCGCACGAGCATCACGTGGTGGGCCGGGAGCAGTGCGAGGTCGAGCGTGCCGTCGTCGACCTCCTGCTGCGCCGCCGTGTCGTTCGACACGTCGTGCACCGCGACGACACCGCCAACCGTCGAGTGCAGGGCAACGAGCGCGTGCTGCAACGACGGCGATCCGTCGACCACACCGACGTCGAAATGGGGTTTGTGATCGGGGATCGCGGCCGGGACGATCACGACGGCGAGCACGACAACCAGGAGGAACACGGTCGCGACGGCGAACGAGCGCGCGCGTATGCGTTGGTGCACCTCACGGCCGGCGACGACACGTACGACGTCCCACCTCATCGTTCGACCGCCTCGCGGAACAGCACCGACAGCGGCGGCCGCTCGAACGAGAAACTGGTGACCGGCCCGAGCCGTTGCATCTCGCCGAGAACCCGCTGCGGGTCGGCGTCGTCGGCCAGCGCGACGAACGCGCCTTGCGCGTCGTAGTCGGCGCGAGTCACGCCGGAGAGCGTGGTCGCCCAACCCTCGGGTGCACCCTCGACCGCGACCCGCAAATGGCGGCCGTGCCGCCGGGCGAGTTCGTCGAGGGTGCCGGCGAGGACCACCCGGCCGTCGTCGATGATCACGACGCGGCGGCAGAACCGCTCGACCAGATCGAGTTGATGGCTCGAGAACAGCACCGCCGCGCCTCGCCGTCCGTACTCGACCATCAGGTCGCCCAACGCGTCGACACCGGTCGGGTCGAGGCCGGAGAACGGTTCGTCGAGCACGACGAGGTCGGGCGCCGAGACGAGCGCGGCGGCGAGCTGCGCGCGTTGCTGGTTGCCGTGCGACAGCTCGTCGATCCGGGCGTCGAGGCGGTCACCGAGCCCGAGGCGCTCCGCCCACGAGTTCGCGGCGGTGCGCGCCGCGCCGGAACTCAGCCCGTGCAACCGCGCGAGGTACCGGAGATGGTCGCCGAGGTGCATCTTCGGGTACATGCCTCGTTCCTCGGGCATGTACCCGAACCCGCGACGGTCCTCGACGCGGATCGGCTTGCCGTTCCACTGCAGCGTGCCGGAATCGACGCCCAGAATGCCCATGACCGCGCGCATTGTGGTGGTCTTGCCGGCACCGTTCGGGCCGAGCAGCCCGAGGATCTCGCCGTGCTCGATGGTGAGGGATATGCCCGCCAGCGCTTCGATCGTCCCGAAATGGCGGCGTAGCTCGACGAGTTCGAGCACGAGGCGCGGCTCCCTCCTCAGCGCGGACGGCGGTCGGTTTCTTCCTTCAGGTCGTTCTCGTACATCATCGCGACGAGTTCTTCGAAGCTGACCTTCGGTTGCCAGCCCAACTTCTCGCGGGCCTTGGCGGCGTCGCCGATGAGCAGGTTGACTTCCGACGGTCGGAAGAAACGCGGGTCTTGCTTCACGAACCGCGTCCAGTCGTCGTAGCCGGCCAACCGGAACGCGACGTCGAGCAACTCGCGGATCGAGTGCGTCTCGCCGGTCGCGATCACGTAATCGTCGGGCTCATCCTGCTGCAGCATCATCCACATTGCTTCGACGTAGTCGCCCGCGTAGCCCCAGTCGCGCTTCGGGTCGAGGTCGCCGAGGGTGATGTTGTTCTGCAGCCCGAGTTTGATGCGCGCCACCGAGTTGGTCACCTTGCGGGTGACGAACTCCAGACCGCGCCGCGGGCCTTCGTGGTTGAAGAGGATGCCACTGCTCGCGTGGATCCCGTACGCCTCGCGGTAGTTCATCGTCGTGTAGTGGCCGAACACCTTCGCCGCGCCGTACGGCGAACGGGGATGGAACGGTGTCTCTTCGGTCTGCGGGGTCTGGCGCACCTTCCCGAACATCTCCGACGACGACGCCTGGTAGAAGCGGATCGGGTTGTTCTGGGTGCCGCCGACGATGCGCACGGCCTCGAGCATGCGTAACACGCCGAGGCCCGTGATCTCGGCTGTGAGTTCGGCTTGCTTGAACGAGAGTTGCACGAAGCTGATCGCGCCGAGGTTGTAGACCTCGTCGGGCTGCACCTGTTCGACGATGCCGATCAGCGACGAAAGGTCGCGCAGGTCGCCGTCGACCAGCTCGAGCGCCGGGTTCTCGGCCATGCACACTTCGGCCTTCGGGTTGTTCTGGCCGCGGATCAGCCCGAACACCTGGTACCCCTGATTGGTGAGGAACTCGGAAAGGTGCCGGCCGTCCTGGCCGGTGATGCCGGTGATCAATGCGCGCTTCATGCCAGGTCCTTCAGCGAGAGGTTCGACGTTCGTCGGGTCACGATCGCCGGTCCCAGTCGGGATCGAGTTGGTGGAGGAATTCATTGCAGCGAGCCGCTTCGTCGGCTTCGCCGATCGCTTCGGCCGACGCGCGCAAGCCATCGAGCGCCCGGAGGAAGCCGCGGTTTTCTTCGTGTTGCCAACGGACGTACCCCGATCCGCGCCACCCGGCCTGCCGCAACCGGTCCAGACCTCGGTGGTACCCCACCCTGAAGTAGGCGTACGCCTCGATTTCGTCGCGGGCGAGTTCGCCCAGGCGGGCCCAGCCGTCGAGGAACTTCGGCCAGTGGGTGACGACGTCCGCGACTGCGGCTCGGCGTGATTCGATCGGCTGCGCGAGCGCGTCGTCGAGGGCGGCGAGCGTGCCGGCGGGCTCGGCGGGGAGCACGGTTTCGGGCAGGCCACCGTGGTGCAGTGCAACGTTGGTCATCGAACGGGTCATGGTAGAGGGAAGGTGCCGTTTCGACGGGACCGCCCCTCCCGTGCCGCCCGCCGACATCGAGCCGTCATGCGGCCGACATCCGCCCGAAGACCGGCGAAAGGGCGCCGGTATCCTCGTTTCGTGACCGAACCCGACGTCATCGACGCGCCGGATACTGCTCCCGGAGCCGCCGCCGGGGAGGCGACCGGGCCGGGAGAAAAGGAGCGGCCCAAGCCGCCCACCCGTTTGCTCCTCGTACGTCATGCCGTCACCGCCGAGACCGGCCCGATGCTGTCGGGTCGCACGCCCGGTATCCATCTCTCCGACAAGGGCGTCGACCAGGCCGAAGCGACCGCGTCTCGGATCGCGGCAATCCCGCTCGCCGCGATCTACGCGAGCCCGATCGAACGCACCACCCAGACCGCGCAACGCATCGCGGCCCGCCATCAACTCGACGTGGAGCCGCTCCCCGGCGTGATCGAAGCCGACTACGGCGACTGGACGGGCCAGAAACTGGTCGATCTCGCCAAGACCCCCGAGTGGAGCGTCGTGCAGTCGACGCCGTCTCGCGCCCGTTTCCCCAACGGCGAGTCGTTGCTCGAGATGCAGACGCGCATGGTCTCGGCAATCGAAGAGGTGATGGCGAGGCACCGCAACGAAACCGTCGTGATCGTGAGCCACGCCGACCCGATCAAGGCGACCATCGCGTACTTCACCGGCATGCACCTCGATCTCTTCCAGCGGCTGAACGTGTCGCCGGCGTCGGTCACGGTGCTCGACTTCCACGCGCACGGCGTGATGCTCGTGAAATCCAATGACACCGGCGGGCTCGACGACCTCGTGCCCGCGGCGGACGCAACGACGGATGCGGGCGCAGGGGAGACGCCCGACGGTGCAGGGCACGGGGGTGAGGCAACGGATGGCTGACCTGTTCGAGTTCGACCCCGTCGACACGATCGGTGCCGGCGCGTTCGGTCGTCCCGGCGCGCGGGTCTTCATGATCCAGGCGCGCAAGGGCGACGCGGTGCTCTCGGTGCTCGTCGAGAAGGAGCAGGTTGCCTTGCTGGCCACCGAGGCGACGCAGTTCCTCGACCGGCTCGCCGAAGAGTTCCCCGACGACACGACGCCTCAACTCGTCGTGCCCGGGAGCGGCACGGTGTCGGAAGCCGTCCCCCTGTTCCGTGCGCGCCTGATCGGCCTCGGTTTCGATCCCGATCGCGGGCTGGTGCTCCTCGAACTGCGCGAGAACGCGCCCGAAGACGACGACGAGGACGCGCCACCCGACCCCGAAGACGACGAAGGCCGGATCGCGCGGCTGTACGCGACGCGGGCACAGGTTCGCGCGATGGTCGCGAACGGTGCGCAGACCGTCGCCGCGGGGCGGCCCCGTTGCCCGCTGTGCGATTTCCCGATGGACCCCGACCGGCACGTGTGCCCGCGCTGGAATTAGACGGGTGCCCGAGCCGTCGGAAGCGAGAGGCTGGCCCCGCCAGTCCGACGTGACCGACGACGCCGCGCGCGAAATCCTGCGGCACGGTGAAGCCGACGTGCTCGGCCGGATGCCGTGGTCTTCGAACGCGACGTTCCTGGTGAACCTGTCGGCACCGGAAGGCGAGCTGCTCGCGGTGTACAAGCCGCAACGCGGGGAACGCCCACTGTGGGACTTCCCGCGAGGCACCCTGGCGCTACGCGAGGTCGCGGCCTACGAGATGTCGCACGCGCTGGGTTGGGAGATCGTCCCCGACACCGTGCTGCGCGACGGCCCGGCCGGGCCGGGGAGCATGCAGCGGTTCGTTGAGCACGACCCCGAAGCGCACTACTTCACGCTCCTGGAATCACATCCCGACGCGTTGCAGCGGATGGCCGCGTTCGACATCGTGATCAACAACACCGACCGCAAAGGCGGACACTGCCTCGTCGATGCCGACGATCACGTGTGGGGCATCGATCACGGTGTGTCGTTCCACGCGCAGTGGAAGGTGCGCACCGTCATCTGGGATTTCGCCAACGAACCAATCCCGGCGTCGTCGTGTGATGCGCTCTCCGACGTACTGCGCCGGCTCGAGCCTGGGAACCGCAGCGAGGTCGGCGCGCGCCTGCATGAACTGCTCGACCGTTTCGAGATCGACGCGGTGCGGGCGCGAATCGAGCACCTGCTCGCGGTGGGGGCGCTCCCCGACGCCGACCCCGGGTACCACTCGTACCCGTGGCCGCTGGTCTGAACGCGGTTTCGGCGTTCTCGGGGCGTTCCGCACTCCCCGCACGAGTGCGGAACGCCCTCGACCCTCGTCGGTCGCTCTCCGACCGGCTACGACGCTGTCTACAACAGTTCGAGCTCGGCGCCGAGGTATCGCTTCCGGCACAGCGTGCGTTGGAGCTTTCCCGACGATGTCTTGGGCAACGTGCCGGGGCGCACGAGCACGATCTCTTCGGCCGGGATCCCGACCGCGTCGCGCACGCGTGCGGCCACCTCGTCGCGCACCGTTGTGGTCCCCTCGCCTTTCGCTTCGACCACGACCACCAGGGCCTCTTTGCCGCGGCGACCTTCGGTGCCGAACGCGATCACGTTGCCGGCGCGCACGCCTTCGATGTCGGCAACGGCACGTTCGACGTCTTGCGGGTACACGTTGCGACCACCGAGGATGATGACGTCCTTGATCCGGCCGCACACGACGAGCTCACCGTCGACGAGGTAGGCCAGATCGCCGGTGCGCAGCCAACCGTCGTGGAACGCGGCGGTGGTGGCCGCCGGGTGTTTGTAGTAACCGGGTGTCACCGACGCGCCGCGAACCTCGAGCTCGCCGACTTCACGGTCGCGCATGACGCTGCCAGTTGCGGGGTCGCAGATGCGAACCTGCAACCCCGGGAGGGGCCGGCCGAGGCGGGCCAGTGACCGTGCGTTCGTGTCGGCCGGCCGCACCGGCGACGCGTACGACTCGGTCTCGAGCACGCGACGGTCGACGGTGTCGACGACGAGCCCGCGGCCCGGTTCGACGAAGGTCACGCCGAGGGTCGCCTCGGCCATGCCGAACGCGGGGAACACGGCTTCGGGCCGCAGGCCGTGCCGTTCGCCGGCCTCGACGAACTGGGCAACCGACTCGGGGTCGATCGGTTCGGCGCCGTTCAACGCGATGCGCCAGGCCGACAGGTCGAGCGTCGTCATACGCCGCAGCGCCCGTGCCGCGAGCGCGTACGCGAAGTTCGGCCCTGCGGTCGCAGTCCCGCGGTATTCGGCCATCCACTCCATCCAGCGGGCCGGCGCGGCAAGGAAGTCTTGCGGGGCGGCGATCGCGAGATCCATGCCCGTGGTCATCGGCGTGGCGAGCAGACCGATCAGGCCCATGTCGTGGTAGAGCGGCAGCCACGACACGCCCACATCGACCTGCGGGTCGAGTTGGGCCGCTTCCAGGATCGAGTCGATGTTCGCCGCGACGCAGCGGTGCGGGAGCATCACGCCCTTCGGGTCGGACGTTGAACCGCTCGTGTACTGCAGGATCGCCAGCGCGTCCGGGTCGTCGTCGGGACGCACGTAGCCCGAACCCGCGTCCTCCGACGTGGTGCGTGGCGCTTCGACCAATTCGTCGAGCAGCACGATCGGCGGGTCGCCGGGCTGCGCATCGAGGAACGCCGCCAGCTGCCGGTCGACGAGCACGATGGTCGTGTCGGAAGCCCGGATCCGCGCCCGGGTCTGCGTGACGAAATCCTCGATCGAGGCGAGCCGCATCGGCAACGGCAGCATCACCGTCGCCGCGCCGCACAGCCAGGTCGCCTGGATCGCGGTGACGAGCGGGCGCGTCGTGGGCCCGAGGATCGCCAGGTTGGATCGTGGCGCCACACCGAGGCGCTGCAGGGCGCCGGCCATCACCCGGGCGTCGCGGTGCAGTTCGCCCCAGGTCACCCGTTCGGCACCCCCGGCGCCGGCCGACTCGAGGAAGGTGATCGTCCCTCCCGTGGCGGCGGCCGCCTCGAGGCGCGGGATCAACGAACGGCCGGGAAGCGTCATGGGCGATTCGACCGACCCGGCCCGGCGTGCGTTACAGGTTCGCCGCCGCGGCCGGATCGGCGAAGAACCGTGACCGGGCGAGCACGACATCGGCTCCACCCGCGCGGGCCGCCTCGGCCGCCATCTCGTCGACGTGGGGGCCGAACGCGACGATCCGGGACGCCGGGAGAAGTTCGCGTAGCGCGCGAACCTCGTCACCGTGGCGGGCGAGATCGACGAGCACGACATCGGCACCGGCCGCGTCGGCCACGGCGCGAACGAACCGCACCGCGGGCAGCGCCCCGCTGATACGGCTGCGGTCCATCAAGTCGTCGACCAGCGCCACCACAGCCACCCGCGCACGCTACCCATCCGCACGCGTGTTCCAGGTGCGTGCACGCACTCGTGTTTCAGGCGAGTGCGCGCACCTGCTGCGCCACGAGCACCATGGCCTGCGGTTGTGCCGCATCGTCCCGGACGAGGCCTCGGTGCACGACCAGGTGCATCGTTGCGCCGTTCGGGCCGGGCATGTCTCGCTCGTCGTCGTAGAACTCGAGGTCGCCGGCACGCAGCCGGTCAGCTTCGCTGTTGAGCAGGCGGGAGATATCGCCGTCGGTCAGCTGCTCGGTTGCCGCGTTCGCCATCACGTTGCCGTTGAGGTCGGAAACGATCTCGGCGAAGCCGTCGTCCCCGAGCGACCAGTCGATCGCCGGCGTCGACGACTCGCGCAGCCCGCGCTCGATGCGTTGCACCATTTCACGCCGGCGGCGCCATCCGGCCCGGTACACAGAGGCGCGTCCGAGCGCGAGGCCCAACGACGATGCGAGTGATTCGACGAACGCGAGTTCCTCCAGCCCGTACGGCGCACCGGGCGTCGCGCGGCTGAGAACCACGGCCGCTTCCAATCCCTCGTCGTTGACGATGGGAGCGATGGCCAGACTGTGGACGCCGATCACGTCGAGGAACTGCCGGTGCTGGGGGTCGACCGACAGGCGCAGACGGTCTTGCGCGACATGCGGGAGGAGGAGCGGCCGTTGGGTTGCCGCAACCCGGCCGAGGCAGCCGTCGGGCCCGTCGGCGCCGAACGCGTCGACCATGGCCGCGAGTGCCGCGCGCCGCCGCGGGTCGGCATCGTGCGAGGCGACGGGGCGGAAACCTTGCGGCGTGGCGACGACGACGACGCCGGTGTCGCCGATCGTCTCCGCGCCGACACGTGCGACGGTGTCGAACGCGGCCTGCGCGCTCGTCGTCGTCGACGAGGCAACCGCGTGAACTTCCGCCAGTGCCTGATGCCGGTTTCCGGGGACCGGCGCCGAGGCGTCTTCCCGCGGTACGGCAGCCATGGCGCGTAACGCTTCGCGTTCGGCCCGGTAACGCTCGATCGCGGCTTCGCTGACCTCGTAGGTGCCGCCGATCTTCACCGCCGCCAGAGATCCCGACCGGACGAGCTTGTACGCCGTCTGGTAGTGGACCGAGAGCCTGGCTGCCGCCGTCTTCAGGTTCATGCTTCGGCTTCCCGTTCGAGGTTGCAGTTCCAAATCTTTTTCGGACGCGACGGTCCGCCGGCCTAGCGCGCGTCCGTGTCCAAGTGGATTGACACGGACGTGTCATGACGGCGGCGAAACGTGCCACCGACGGCGGCCGGGGGACCGGCCCGAACCTCGACGAGGTCGTCTACCGGTCGGGACTGAGGTCGACCAAACCGGAACGCGCCGCCATCACGACCGCTTCCAGCTTCGTGCGAGCACCGAGTTTGTTCAACACGTTGCGGACGTGGTTCCGCACGGTGTGCTGGCTGAGGAACAGCTGCTGTTGGATTTCGTCGGTCGAACGCCCCTCGGCGAGCAAGCCGAGCACTTCGCGCTCGCGTGCGGTGAGGTGCGGGGAGTGTTTCCCGTTGCCCTGCGCGCGGCGCGTGACGGACGCGAGCAGATCAGCCGGGAACACCGCGGCGCCGTTGCTCGCGGAGCGAATTGCGTTCGCGAGTTCCGTCACGCCGCGTTCCTTGGAGACGAAGCCCGCGCATCCTGCTTCGAGGGCCTGCGCGACCACGGTTTCGTTGTAGTCGTGGCCGGTCACCATGAGCACGCACGCCTTCGGGTCGCGTACGCGAATCTGGGTGGCGACTTCGGTTCCGGACGTGTCGGGGAGGCCGTAGTCCATGACGACGCAATCGGGCTTCAGGTTGCTGTAGAGCGCGAGCGCTTCGGCGCCGGTGCTCGCCCGACCGACGACCTCGAGGTCGGCTTCGGAGTCGAGGACCGCTTGTAGCCCCGCCGCGACCATGTCGTGATCTTCTACGAGGAGGACCCGCAATGTTGCCTCCGTTGGTGAATCGGTCCCACAGCCGTTCGCTCACCCGAGCGGTGAGTGTATGGCCGGAGTCGGTCGGCGCGACGCGCCGCTACGCCGTTTCGCCGGGTTTGGGAGGCAACAGTCCGGGCGCGTCGATTGCGAACTCGGGCCAGCGCTTTCGCGACTTGGCCGAAAGCTTGTGCATCAGCGCGATGGCGTCGGGATCGTCGTCGCCGGGCCGGGTCTCGATCCACCCGTCGTTGGCCATGCGCTCGAGCAGGTCGCGGCCTTCGTCGGTGCGAACGATCGTCAGCGTCCAGTCGTTGAACTTGCCGATGCCCCCGGTCGAGATGTCGGCGTGCTCGGCTGCGAAGTCGGGGCACAACTTGCACCCTTCGCGCGTCCACTGGTGGCACTCCTTCAGTGGCACCTCGACGTAGCGATCGTCGTGGGTCCATACCTGGAGGCGGCCCTTGATGTTCATCTTCTTGATGACCGCTCGCGGCAGGCCGTACTTCGGTTCGAGGAGCTCGTCGAAGATCGCGTCGTCGAACGTCTTCGAGCAGAGCAGCCCGATATTCAACGACAGGCGGCGCGCGACCTTGCCCGCTTTGCGCTGCTTCATCGCCGGCGGCACCGACGACTGGCACGACATGCCGACGAGGGCGACCCGCTCGTCTTCCTTTTCGAGGTCCTGGTACGCCAAGGTGTTCGCCGAGTACGTGTAGCGGCTGCCCGCGCTCGCGATCACCTCGTCGCGAGTGCGCGCGATGCCGGGCACGGCCTTCCACGTGCTGCCGTCGCCCTCGAGGTAGGAGACGAGCGCGGCGTCGATGATGTCGTGTTCGAGCGCGTACACGAGCATGGCCGAAACGAGACCACCGTCTTGGCCGACTTCGTGCAGGACCGGGTCGCTGGCGCGAGCGAGGAACACGTCTTTGAAGATGCCCGACACTTCGTCGGGTCGCCGGGCCCGACCGAACATGAACTCGTCGATCTCGGGTTCCCAGGCGCGGAAGCGAGGGCAGGCGCGCGTGCACGAGGTGCAGGCTTTGTCGCCGTGGCTGCAGTCGGACGGGCCGCCGTAGTCCTCGGTTTGCAGCGGTTTGTAGTGCCCTTGCAGGTCGTCGTAGTCGAGCACATCGTGCGGGCAGGCGATGACACAACCCGCGCAGCCGGTGCACAAGCCGCTCGTGACCACCTCTTCGTAGAGGTGCTTCCACGAGAACGACCAGCGTTCCTTCTTCTCGCTCGTCCGCTCGACGACGTCGGTCATGCCGGGCAGGCTAGCGGCGCGGTCTCGCCGGGGGTCAGGGCTCGACCACGTCGTAGCCGGCGTCGTCGATCGCGTGCCGGATCGCGCCGTCGTCGGCGTCTCCGTCGACGCGTACCGATCGTGCCGCGATGTCGACTTCGACGCGCTCGACGCCGCGCACGGCGCGCACTTCGCCTTCGATCGCCCGCTTGCAGTGCTCGCAGGAGATGCCGGGAACGGAGTACGTACGGGCCGTCATCAGGCGCGCAGCAGTCGCTCGACGGCCGAAATCGCCTCGTGCACCTTGGCGTCGCCTTCTGCGGGGTCGGACTGGGCGGCATCTCGCACGCAGTGCCGGAAATGCTCGTCGAGGAGGCCCAGGCCCACGCCCTGGAGCGCCTTCGACACCGACGCGATCTGGGTGAGGATGTCGATGCAGTACTCGTCGTCGTCGACCATCCGCTGGAGTCCCCGGACCTGGCCTTCGATCCGGCGGAGGCGGTTCCTGTAGTCGTCCTTGTGCATCGTGTAGCCGCGCATGGGGTTGACTATATAGGGTAGGGGGGTATCCTTCAAGCATGAATACGACCCGAACCGAGGAACACGTCGATCTTCCCCTGGAGGGCATGACCTGCGCTTCGTGCGCCGCGCGGATCGAGCGCGGGCTGCAGCGCCTCGAAGGCGTGTCGCGGGCACAGGTCAACTTCGCGACGAGCCGGGCGCTGGTGGAGTTCGACCCGGCCCGAACCGCCGTCCCGGCGTTGCGGGCGAAGGTCGAGCAGCTCGGCTACAGCGTGCCGGAAACCGAGGTCGACGAGCCCGAAGCCGAAGAAGCGGCTGCCGTCTGGCGCCGGTTGGTGCCGGCCGCGGTACTCACGGTGCCGCTCCTGTTGATCTCCATGGTGCCCGGGTTCCATTTCACGGGCTGGCGCTGGGTCGCCTGGGTGCTCGCGACGCCGGTCGTGTTCTGGTCGGCAGTGCCCTTCCACCGCGCGACGTTCGTGAACGCCCGCCACGGCGCGACCACGATGGACACGCTCGTGTCGGTCGGCACGCTGGCGGCCTACGTCTGGTCGGTCGTCGCGCTGGTCGTGCTCGGTGGTGATCACGAGGTCTATTTCGAGACCGCGGGCGTGATCGTCACCCTCCTGCTGCTCGGGCGTTACTTCGAGGCGCGGGCACGAGGCCGCGCCGGCGACGCGCTCCGGCGATTGCTGGCACTCGGCGCGAAGACGGCCCGGCTCGAGAGCGGCGAGGAGATCCCGATCGCCAGCCTCGAGGTCGGCGATCGTTTCGTCGTACGCCCGGGCGAGAAGATCGCCACCGACGGCCGGGTCGTCGCCGGCGCGTCGGCGGTCGACATCTCGATGCTCACCGGTGAGCCCGTACCCGTCGAGGTGACGGCGGGCGACGACGTGTTCGGCGCGGCGTTGAACACGTCGGGACAGCTCGTGGTCGAGGCGACTCGCGTCGGCAGCGACACCGCCCTCGCGCACATTGCGTCGCTCGTGCAACAGGCGCAGGGAACGAAGGCGCCGGTGCAACGCCTGGCCGATCGGGTGTCGTCGGTGTTCGTGCCGATCGTGTTGGCACTCGCGGTGCTGACCCTCGTGGTGTGGCTCGTGACCGGGCACCCCGCCGATCGGGCGTTCACGGCCGCGGTGGCGGTGCTCATCATCGCCTGCCCGTGCGCGCTCGGGCTCGCGACACCGACCGCCATCCTGGTTGGCACGGGTCGGGGCGCGCAGTTGGGCATCGTGATCAAGGGCGGCGAGGTGCTCGAAGCGACACGTCGCGTCGACGTGGTCGTGCTCGACAAGACGGGCACGGTCACCGAAGGACGGATGCACCTGGAGCGAGTGGTGGCAGCTCCCGGCGAAGACACCGACACCGCGTTGCGGATCGCCGGTTCGGCGGAGGACGCGTCCGAACACCCCATCGCGCAGGCGATCGCGGCCGGCGCGCGCGAGCGGGGTCTCGCCCTGCAGCGCCCGGACAGCTTCGAGAACGAGCCCGGCGCGGGTGTGCACGCGACGATCGAAGGGCACGACGTTCTCGTCGGCCGGCGTGAGCGGTTCGCCGACGTGCCGCCCGAGCTCGACGCCGCGATCGACGCCGCCGCCCGAGCCGGCCAGACCGCGGTCGTCGCCGGTTGGGACGATCGGGCGCGCGCCGTGTTCGTCGTCGCCGATGCGGTGAAGGCCACCTCGGCGGAAGCGTTGCGCGCGCTCCACGAACTCGGGCTCGAAACGGTGATGGTCACCGGCGACAGCGAGGCGACCGCACACGCCGTCGCGGCCGAGGTCGGCATCGATCGCGTGGTGGCCGGCGTGATGCCCGGCGACAAGGTCGAGATCGTGCGCGACTTCCAGCGGGCGGGAAAGCGCGTCGCGGTCGTCGGCGACGGCGTGAACGACGCGCCGGCCCTGGCGCAGGCAGACCTCGGGATTTCGATCGGTACGGGCACTGATGTCGCGATCGAGGCCGGCGACGTCACGCTCGTCTCGGGCGACCTGCGGGCCGCTCCCGACGCGATCGCGCTCGCCCGGCACACCCTCACGACCATCAAGGGGAACCTCTTCTGGGCCTTCGCCTACAACGTCGCTGCGATCCCGATCGCGGCGCTCGGCTGGCTCAACCCGATGATCGCGGCGGGGGCGATGGGCTTCTCGTCGGTGTTCGTGGTGACCAACTCGCTGCGGCTGCGCCGCTTCCGCGGCGTGACGGGAAGAGCCCTCGCGGAACGGCGGTAATCTGTCCGGATGGCGAAGATCGCCGGCATCCTCGCCGCGGCCGAGCTACTCGTTCGAGTTCTTCCCGCCGAAGACCCCCGCGGCCGAAGAGGTGCTGGAACAAACGCTGCGTGAGCTGCGGCCGCTCGCGCCCTCGTACGTGTCGGTCACTTACGGCGCCGGCGGTTCCACCCGCGAACGGACCCACGATCTCGTGGTGCGCATCAATGCCGAATTGGGGCTCACCGCGATGGCGCACCTCACCTGCGCTGCGCACCGGCGCCGCGAGCTCGTCGACATCGTCACCCGGTACCGCGACGCCGGGGTGCACAACATCCTCGCGTTGCGCGGCGACCCGCCCAAAGACCTCGACCTCCCGCCGACCGAACTCGCGCACGCCAGCGACCTCGTCGCGCTCGTCCGCGACGTCGGCGACTTCTCGGTGGGCGTCGCGGTGCACCCCGAAGGGCATCCGGCGTCGACCGAACGTGCCGCCGACCGCGCCCGCCAGGCCGAGAAGCTCGCCCAGGCCGACTTCGGCGTGTCGCAGTTCTTCTTCGAGCCGCAGGTCTGGTTCGACTTCCTCGACGACCTCGCGGCCGAAGGCGTCACCACGCCGGTGATCCCCGGGATCATGCCGGTCACCAACGTGAAGTCGGCGAAGCGCATGGCGGAGATGTCGGGTGCCGATTTCCCGGTGTGGCTCGAAGACCGGCTGCGTGCGGTCGAAGACGATCCCGACGCGATGCACCGCGTCGGTGTGGAGGCCGCCGTCAACCTCTGCCGCGAACTCATGGCGGGGGGCGTGACGAGCTTCCACTTCTACACGCTCAACCGCAGCACCGCGACCCGCGAGATCTACGCCGACCTCGGCCTCGCCCCGCCGGCCTGACACTCGTCGCGGGGACGTTCCGGGAAAACCACCTCGGCGACGCGCGCCGGCGGCCGCAACGTTCGCTTGCCGGTTCGTTCGTCGGGTGGGCCGAGAAGCCAGCCTTTCGTCTTTCTCCGGTGGTGGACCGCGCACAACCACGCGAGGTTCCACCGCGCGGTCGGGCCGCCGGCCGCGAAGTCGACCTCGCAATGATCGCGTTCGAGGTACCCGCGATGGTGGCAACCGGCGACGTCGCACTCGCGACCGCCGACGATCAGGGCGGTTTGCAGTTCGGCCGGGACGTGCCTCCCGAGGTGCGCCACCGTCGTGATGTCGCGGCCCTTCTTGATGATCGCGGTCACGAACGCTTCGCCGAGCTGGTTGCGTACCCACTCGACGCTCACCGGCCCGACGCCGGGAATCTCGCAGGTCTCGCCGCCGGCGGTCGCGCCGCGGGTCAGCGCGTCGTGGTCGATCACAACGTGGACCGTGGTCGAGGTGCGTTTGGCAGCGCCGCGTTCGTCGGTGGCGAGGTTCATCAGCGCGTCGGCGGCGTAGGCATCGGGTGACTCGCGCGGTCCGGACGCGCGGCGAGACCGGAAGATGCGTTGCGTTTCGGTGTCGAGCGCGGCTCTGAACCGGGCGCCGACCTCGGGCTCGAGCCGGAAATGGCCTTCGAGCATGCCGTCGTCGGCCGTCCACGTGCGCAGGGTCCGGGCGCCGTGGTGCCGCGCGGCACGGTCGGCCGGATCTTCGGCGCGCGCTCGGGCGACGATGCACGCGTCGCGGAGCGGCACCATCCCTTCGGCCGCGGCGGCGAGGAGCGCCCGCTCGGCGCCTGGGTTGACGCTCGCGGCGTCGGCAATCATCTGCGCCTGCCGCGACGACAACCTTCCTTCGCGTACTGCTTCGTCGGCGACCGGAAGGTCTTCCAACTTGTTCGCCGCGCTGATCACCCGGCGCGCTTCGCTCGGGTTGATGCCAACCGTGCGGGCGACGAACTGCACCGCGTCACGGTCACTGCCGCGCAGGTGTGCCGCCGTGTCCTCGACTCGCTTCGCCGCCTTGGCGAGCACCGCATCGGTGAGCCGGCGGATCACACCGAGTTCGTCGACCAAACGCACGGCCTGCTCGCCGGTGAGCGTCGCGCCGTCGAACTCGGCGGCGATCGTCTCCAGCGTCTTCCGTGCATCAGCCAAGGACCCGAACATACGTTCGTAGCGTAGTCGCTTTGCCGCGACCACGCAGCCAAATCAGTCAATGAATCCGGGCACTTTTTGCGCCGGGCCGGGAGCATCTCCACGACGAAATTCGTCGCTCCGCGAGCAGCGACGGGTGGTCCCGGGGCGCCGCAGCGCACGGGGAGAAGGGAGCAAGCGAGCCGGTGTCGATCCGACACCGGCTCCGACCTGCACCTACATGGCGGAGGGACTGGGATTTGAACCCAGGGTGGGTTGCCCCACAATGGTTTTCGAGACCATCCGATTCGGCCGCTCTCGCATCCCTCCCGGCCGGCCCGAGGGCCGGCGGAAGATTGTACGAGACACCTATCGGCGCCCGTCGAAGAACCTTTGCAGGAGCGCAGCCGCTTCGTCGGCTCGCACGCCCGGAACCACGGCGGCGCTGTGGTTGAGCCGCGGGTCGGCGGCGAAGTTGTAGAGCGACCCCGACGCACCGGCCCGGGGGTCGGCGGCGCCGAACACGATCAGTGGTACCCGCGCCGCCCAGGCTGCGCCGGCGCACATCGGGCACGGTTCGAGGGTCACGACGAGCGCGTGGTCGGGGAGCCGCCACGAGCCGGTGACCTGCGACGCGTCGCGCAACGCGAGCACCTCGGCGTGCGCGGTCGGGTCGTGGAGGGCTTCACGTTCGTTGTGGCGCCGGGCGACGACCGCACCGGTAGGAAGGTGCACGACCAGCGCGGCCACCGGCACGTCACCATGCTGCAGCGCCGCCGAGGCTTCTTCGAGTGCGAGCTGCATCCAGGTGTCGAACTCGGCGCGCCGCTCGTGCATCGCCGGCAGCGTACGGCCGCCACGCGTGCGCGCTTGCGGTTGCGAGCCCGACGTGCACCGGACGGCTCGCGTGATCCAGGATTTGGGCGCCGGCGCGCCCGCGAGCGCCGGCCGGGGGGATGGGAGCGTCATGCGACGGCTGGCCGTGTTGATCTTGGTTCCTGCGCTGTTGTTGCTGGCCGGGTGCACGAAGTACGGCGCGTCGCTGGCCCGCCTCGAGGACCCGGTGGTGATAACGGGCGCGCAACTGCCCACGCTCCTCGGGCAGGCTCCGGTGAAGGTCGTCGGGTTCGCCTGGGACGGTTCGGCGTGGCACCAGGTGCCGGTCCAGGTCGACGAGCGCGATCTCGTCAACCCGGCGACGATCCTGCATCGCGCGTCGCCGGCGTTGCTGCCCGACGGGTCGCAATTCAAGATCTTGGCGTACACGCAGCCCCAGGCGGCACTGCAGGCCCAGGGGTACACCGCGTGGGACACCTACACGCCGGCCGACTCCGATCCCACCTTCGACGCCAACGACGAGTTGAGCTTCCTCGCCAACGACACCGGTGTGAGCGTTCCGGCGGGCACGGCGGCACCGGCCGGTGTGCAGGCGGCGACGCGCGCGGTCGTGCACGTCACCGACCCGATCGCGGCGGGGCAGGACGGCTACCTCTACCTCTACGCGGCGTCGAGCGCGACGCCGGCCGCGGCGGGCAACAGCGGCGTGCACTACACGTTCTCGCTCGACTCGGGCGACTACCGCGCCACGTACCACATGGGTTCGGCCGCGCTTGCGCCGAACAACACGACGACGGCGAACCCCGAGCACTCGACGGTGGTGACGCCCACGTACTCGCTCGGGTTCGGCGACCGGTGGCTCAACAACGGTCTCGACGTGACGGCCGGGAAGGTGGCTGCGCCGACGAACTTGCTCGAGCGCGGCCGGTACCAGTTCGCGATCGGCGTGTGCGGCCGAAGTGAAGACACCTTCGACAACGTGATCCCGTCGAGCCCGTACGAGGCCGCGTTCATCGTGAACGTCAGTGGGCCGGTGCGCGGCATCCGGTCGTACATGGGCGCGAACAGCGGCACGTACACCGCGGGAACGGATGTCTTCTACCCGCAGCGCGAAGATTCGTGGGTCGACCTGCGGGTCCACACGATCCCGGGGGTCATGGCGTTCGACGACCTCACGACCGGCCTCAGCGGGCTCACGTATTCCGACGACACCGCGCCGTCGGGGGTGCCGGTCGACGGGGTGAACGACGCGCTGCCGAGCGGTGTGCCTTCGTGGCAGATGGTCTCGTCGGCGACGCACGGATCGTTCGTGACCGTCCGCTCGATCAGTACTGATGTGCCATCGCTCTCGCCGTCGCGCTACTACCTCGACCAGAACCCGGCGTCGCCGGTACCGTGCACGGGAGACGCGGCCGCGTGGGGCCAGCACGGCACCCAGATCGCGCAGACGATCGCGTGCACCGACCCGACGATCTACGGGGGCGGCAACTGCCCGACGATCACCGGCCAGTCGACGGCAAACCGGTTGGTCTCGACCCGCTACCGCTACTTCGAGCCGTCGAACACCAGCGCGACGACCGCGGCCCGGCTCCGCGACCACGCCCTGAACCCACTCCAGGTAAGCGTGCAATAGCGGCGCGCAGCCTTTAGATTTCGCACCGTCGAGGCCGGCAACGGAGGGAAGCCGATGGCGAGCGCAGTGCAAGTCCTCGGGACGGGTGCGCCCGTCGCGATGGAGCCGCACACGATGGTTGGCGGGCCACCGTCACGGCCCGATCTCCAGGTCGTGCCGCTCAAAGGGCTGCCGATCGTCGGCCTGATCGTGATCGGTCTGGTGGCGTCGCTGGCCGGCAACTGGAACTGGGCGCTCGACTGGTTCCATGTGGTCGGCGGCAGCCTCTGGACCGCGATCGACCTGTTCGTCGGCTTGGTCGTCGGCCCGATCCTCGGGCGGCTGTCGTTACCGGCGCGCGCCGAGTTCACGGCGAAGTTCATGCCGAAGATGGTGATCATCATGCCGACGCTGGTGATGATGACCCTCGCGGCCGGGTTCCAGTACGCGTTGAAGATCGGGAACCTCGAAAACGGCAGCCCCAACCATCCGTGGCTGATCGCTTCGTTCATCGTCGTCGGCGTGATGGCGGTGATCGCGCTGGCCGTCCTCGAACCGGCGAACATCGCGGTCCTGTTCGAGATGAAGAAGCCGCAACCCGACGGCGAGGTGATCGGCACGCTGATGAAACGGTTCATCTACACGGCCGGGATCACTGGTGTGATGCAGATCGCGACGCTCGTGATCATGACGAGGGTGGCAACCCATTGAACGTCAACTTCCCCGTCCCGGTCGCAGTCGAGGTTGCCCCTCGCGAGCGACGAACGTTTCCTCCCATCGTCCCGATCGCGGTCCTGTCGCTGATCTGCGTCGTCGCGGGCGGGATCATCCTGGCGTCCTACGTGCCGCGCCGGCCGCCGCTCGGGGTGCCGATCGCGTTGCTCGTGCTCTCGGTGCTGTTCCTGCTCGCCGCGCTCGTTCTGCTCGCCCGTATCCGCGAGTTCGCGTGGCGACGGTTCTTCCAGGTCGGGGGATGGGCGCTGCTCGCCTACGTGATCTCGTCGGGGATGATCGAGTTCGCCTTCGTGCGCAACCACACCCGCGGCGCGCCGCTCGTCGTCGTTACGGCGATGCTCGTCGTGTTCGCGCTCGACGTACCGCTCAACATCGCCTTCACGGTGGCCCGTTACCAGAACGTGTGAGCGTTACGGCGCGGCCGCGAAGGTGGCGATTCCCGCGGCCCAGTACATCGCCGTCGGAATGCCCGCGGCGAAGGTCTGGGGATCGGTCGTGGGGGCAACCAGGTAGCCGGTCACGACGCTGGTGATCGGTCCTGTGCTCGTCTGCTGAGGCTGCACCGTGTAGCCCGGCGACGTGACCGTGATCGTCTCGGCGTTCGCGTGGCCGGCGACGAAGCCCACGACCAATTCGTTCGTTCCGGTCGGCGTCACCGGCCCGGCGGCCGGCCCGGTGCTCGTATTCGACGCCCCGGCGAAGCTGTCGAGCGGGCTCGCAGTGGCGACGCCGGAGAACTCCTGCACGCCGAATGCCATCGATACGGCTGTGCCGATGTGCACGGTGACGTTCGTGACCGGTGCCGCGTTTGCCGAGTACCACATCTCGCCGTCGGAGTTGTGGCCCGACGTGTCGAAGGCGGCGATGCGCGTCCACTGGTTGCCGGCGGAGTCGGTCACCGAAGTGATGTGGTTCGTCGCGCCCGTGTACACGCTGGCGGAGACGACGAGCAGGTTGCCCGCCGTCGTGGCCGTCGGGAACGTCGCGGTGAGCGAAGTTGCCGCTGCGCTCTCGGTCGCGCCGGTCGCCTGCACGAGACGGGGGCCGTTGAACGGGGGGTTCACCGTGAGGGTGAGTGGAACGCTGTGGGTCGCGGTCGTGCCGGTGCCGGTCACGGTGACCGTCGACGTACCGACGGGCGTCGACGTCGACGTCGTGATGGTGAGGGTGGAACTGTTCCCGGCGGTGACGGTGGCGGGGGAGAAGCTCGCCGTCGCGCCGGCCGGCAGACCGGACGCGGTCAGGGTGACGTTCTGCGCGGCTCCGCCCGAGACCGCGGTCGTGATCGTGGTGTTCGACCCATCACCCGCGTTCACCGTGACGGTGTCGGGAGACGCAGCGATCGAGAAGTCGGTGTTCGCGACGGCTTTGAACAGCGCGACGCCGGCCGCCCAATGCATCGACGACGCGAAACTGCCGCCGAACTCCTGCGCGCCGGTTGACCGCAACGCCTGGTAGCCGGTCACGACCGAAACGATGTTCGGTGTGGTCGTCGTCTGTTGGGGCTGCGTCGTGAACCCGGGCGTGAGGTTGCCGATCGCCTGGTCCTTGCTGTGCCCGGCGACGAAGCCGACCGCGAGATCGTTGGCCGCCGTCGGTGTGACCGTGCCCGACGTCGCGACCTTGCTCGAACCCGCACTCCCGATCGACGCGTCGAGCGGTTGCGCGGTGCCGAGGCCGGCGAACTCCTGCACCGTGAGCGCCACGGCCGGCGCCTTCGTCGCAACGGTGACGGCGCTCACCGACGCCGCGTTGGCGACGAACCACATCTCGCCATCCGAGTTCGTGCCCGGAACCGCATAGGCGCCCACCTTGCTCCAGGTGTTCCGCCCGTCGGTGACGCCTGTGATCGGTTTCGTCGTCCCCGTGTAGACGGAGGCCGAGAGCACGAGCAGGTCACCCGGAAGAGTCGGGGCCGGGAGAGTGACGGTGAGCGACGACGAACTGGCCGACTGCACAAGGCTCGGGACCGTGCCGAGCGCGGGGGTCGTGACGGGTACGGAAGTGCTCGGCGACGACGTGTTGCCGGCGCCGTCGACCGCGTCGATCGTGTACTGGTAGGTCGTGCTCGGTGCGACGCTCGTATCGGTGAAGGTCGTCGACGGCGCGTCGACCGAACCGACGTTGACCCCGTCGCGCAAGATGTCGTAGCGCGTGACGCCGACGTTGTCGGTGGCCGCAGTCCACGACACGTCGACTTCGTTCGGTGCCGGCGCCGTCGCGGCCGGTTGCGTCGGTGGGGTCGGCGCGGTCGTGTCGATCGTCCAGGTCGCGGTGGCCGGGCTCGGGTCGGTGCCGGTGCTGTCGGTAGAGGCGACGGTGAAGGTGTGCGGCCCGGGGTTCAACCCTGCGTAAGAGATTGGGCTCGTGCAGGCGGCGGGCGTCACGCCGTCGAGGCTGCACGCGAAGGTCGCCGAAGAGCTCGTCGAGTGGAAGGTGAACGTTGCGGTCGTTGCCGGCGTGTACGTCGCGGGTGCCGAGTCGATGAGCGTGTTCGGCGTGACCGGGAAGTCGTAGGTCTGGACGTCGAAGGTGTTGCCGTTCTCATCGGTCGGCGTGACCGTGACGGTCGAACCCGACACCGTCACCTTCAAGAAGTGGAACACCTTCGTCGGAGATGTCGGTGGTGGTGCCGCGCCGCACGCTGAACCCTTGCTCTTCGACGGAGACCAACCAATGGCGTACGCGTCGTAGGCATGGCAATGCCCCATCGGCTCGAGCGTCCCGCCGCCGCCGCCGGTGACATAGGTCACCGGCATGTTGGGCCCGCTCGGGGTGTTGCGTTCGTAGATGTGCGCGTGCCCGTTGAACACCATCTTCACGTCGTACTGGGCGAGCAGTCCTTCGAGGTTCGACGCGCCCTCTAGGAAGGTGTCCGACGGTTGGGTGTTGTTGTCGGAGTAGAACGGATAGTGCGAGAAGACGAACTTCAAACCGGTGGGGTGGGCGCGGAGGTCGTTCAGCAACCACTCGTACTCCGGCGTTCCGGGTGCGAAGTGCGCGGCTGCGTCGTTCGCGTACGGGCTCGCGTTGCCGCCGTTCGTGTCGCCCCACGCCGAGTCGAGCATGTAGAAGCGGGCCGGGCCGGCGTCGAACGCGTACCACTCGCTGCCGTAGTTCGCCGACGAGCTCCCGTTGACGCAGCAGTAGACGTCGTTCTGGTAGCGACCGCCGGAACTCGAGACGGCGACGTCCTGGGTCCACGTGGTGATGTCGGTATGCGTGGTGCCGCTCAGACCGTGGTTCCCTGCGGCAGTGAAGATCGGGATCGTGCTCGAGGGCACGGTCCAGAACGTGGGCCCGAAGATCGCGCTGGTGTTCGAACCGTGCTGCTGGAGATCGCCGTAGTTGGTCTGGCTACCCGACGGGTACCCGTTGTCGCCGACGGTGATCGCGAAGCGAGCGCCACTTGCGGCGACTTGTGAGAACAAGTTCGTCTGGTCGGCACTGTTCCCGCTGCTGTCGACCTGGCCCCAGTCGCCGAAGACATCGAACGAGAAGGGCGTCGGGTCGCCCGAAGGCACCTGCGTGACGAACCGGGGTGAGGAGTTCGCGGCCAGGAGGTCGGTGGTGCCGAGGAGTGACCGGTAGCAGTAGGTCCCTTGCGCCGGGAGCGTCAGCGATGCTTTCCACTGGTACTCGAGCACCGTCCCGACCGTGATCGACGTGCGGGTGGGGGTTTCCGAGTTCGAGAGCGTGCACGTGTTCCCGGTGACGGCACCCCACGAGAGCGATCCCGTCGACGCGGAGCGGTCGGTCGCCCAGTTCACGGCGACATGCAGTCCGACGAGGTCGGTGAGGTACGGCGCGCGCGTCAGGTGCGGGTCGTACGGTGCGTTCGCGCCGGCGGGCGGCGCGAGCGCCATGCAACCGGCGAGCACGACGATCGCGCACAAGGCGCCGACACCACCGCGAAGGAGGCGTGCACCGCGCGTCGTCCGTGAGATCCGCCCCACCATCCTGGCTCCAACCGTCTCGACCCGCAGTCCAAGCTATGACGTTGGTATCCCGCTGTCTACGACGAAGTTGTGAACCGGTGAACACCGCACGAATAATGACAGTCTGATGGCGTGCACGCGTAAGGCCTCGCGATGACGGCGATCCCCGTGTTCCGCCGGGCGCCCCAGCGATCGATGCGCGTGGGCCTGGTCGGACTGTCGGGCATCGTGACGAACGAGATCGCGCTGGCCATCCTGGTGAGCGGTTTCGGCGCCCCGTACCTCGCGGGCGCGTTCATCGCCACCCAGTACTCGACGTTGTGGAACTTCGCATTGGGCGAAGTGGCCGGCCCGCCCGACGAGGGTTGGGGTGCGGGTTCGTGGCGTCGCTACGCACCGCACCTCACCGTGAACACGGCCGCGCTGGTCATCCGGCTCCCGGTCCTCGCGTTGTTGGTGAGTGGGCTCGGTTGGAACTACCTGGTCGCCAACGTCGCGTCACTCGCCGTCGTCATCGCGATCCGCCTCGTGTTCGCCGATCGGCTCTGGCCGGTGCGAACCGCCACCGCACTCGACCCGGTTGTGCTCGACGTCCGTCTGCCGGCCGGGCGAAACCTGCTCGCAACCGTGGTGGGGCGGGTGTCGGGTGGCGGTGCTCGCATCTACCGGTTCATCCGGTTCAGCATGGTCGGAGCGTCCGGCATTCTCGTCAACGAAACGGCACTGGCGATCATGGTGCGTGGCTTCGGGCTCCACTACGTCGTCGGGGTGCTGCTGGCCACCGAGTTCTCGACGTTCTGGAACTTCTGCCTGCTCGAAGCGTGGGCCTTCAAGCAGCACTCGCACCGGAACCGGCGCTGGCAGCGCTACGGGATGCTCGTCGTGGTCAACAACGTTGCGAACGTGCTCACCCTGCCGTTGCTCATCGTGTGCACGAGCGTCCTCGGCATCAACTATCTCATCAGCAACTTCTTCACCTTGGTGGTCGTGATCATCGGGCGCTTCGCGCTCGCCGATTGGATCTGGTCGCCGGCCGAGCCGGCGCGTCGCGGCGCCGAGTGAAGCACGCAATTCGGTCTGTATGCACGACGCATTGACCGGTCACCGGTAAAATGCATGTGAACGGACGATGATGGTTGTCGATGTTTAAGCGATAGCGCTTCCGGTCGATGATCAATTGTGCGGGACCCCCTGACGCCTGAGGTGGGAGCTGCGAGACCATGACGCGTGACCGGAACGAGTCGGCACCCAACCGATCCGCCGGCACATCGGTCGACTCCCAGCCGGGCCCGGTCACCAGCCCCACGATCTACGACGCCGTCGCGTTGCTCCTTCGGGACCGGGGCTGGGCCAAAGGAACACCTCGGCGCGGCGATGCGCTGTGTTTGACGGCCGCGATCGACGCCGCGGTAGGACTTGGCAGCGCGGCGACATCGGCCTCCGAGGGTTCCAAGATGGCTCGCGCCGGTCGGGTCGGTTCCCATCTGCGTGACCTCGTCAACGTGCGCAACCTGAGCGCTTGGTCAGACGATCAGTCTCGGACGTTCGACGAAGTGCTCGAACTTCTGACACACGCATCGCTCGCGTTCCCCGACGACTGATCGCGATTCCGGCGCCGGAATCACAAGCGTTTTGCCGCCGCGCACGGTCGCGGCGAGCCTCGCCCGTGCGTTGGGCGGATCGTCGTGTCAATGGACAATCCTTTGACATTAAGTGAACACTTCCATACGGTTCGCCGGAGCAGTGGGGCACCGTGGCGTTTCGCACGAGCGGTGTGGGAAGGGGGCGATCGTGGCAGGGAGACGCGTGCAAACGCGACGGATCGACGATGGGCCGCTCGGGCGGGTCGAGCAATTGCCACAGGACGGCGAACGCGTCACCGCCAATCCGGACTGTGAACAGTTCGCCTTGTGCGTCCTCGTGCCGACTCGTCACGAAGCCGAGAACGCAAGGCCGTTACTCGAGCGCATCATCGCGGCGACGAGCGGCATCCAGACCGAGGTGGTATTCGTCGACGACAGCGACGACGACACGCCCGACGTCTTACGGGCGCTGGGCAAGCAACTCGCGCCGTCGATCTCGGTGCGCGTGCTGCACCGTCCCGTCGTGGCGCGGCGCGGCGGTCTCGGCGGCGCCGTCGTCGAAGGTTTACGGGTGGCGCGCGCGCCATGGGTGTGCGTCATGGACGGCGATCTGCAGCACCCGCCGGAACTCGTTCCGACGCTGCTCGACACCGCGCGGGGCGAAGGCGCGACGCTCGTCGTGGCGAGCCGCTACTGCGCGACCGGCGACTCCGCCGGGCTGTCGTCTCGCTCGCGCTCGGCGGTGTCGCGCGCGGCGTCCGGCGCCGCGAAGACCACGTTCCCGAACCGGTTGGCGCGCATCTCCGACCCGATGAGCGGCTTCTTCCTGGTGCGGAAAGACGCGTTGAACCTGGGTGATCTCAGGCCGAACGGCTTCAAGATCCTCCTCGAGATCGCGGTACGCAACGCCGGGCTGAAGGTCGCGGAGGTCGGTTACTCGTTCGGGAACCGCTCGGCCGGCGAGAGCAAGACCGGCAGCCGCGAGGGAATGCGCTACCTGTGGCATCTCGGCCGGCTGCGGGTCGAGACGAAGCTCGAGGAGCGGGCGCTCGCGGTCAAGGCGCCGTACCGCTACGAGGTGCACGGCCTGATCCGGGTCGAGTCCGAGGGCTACCTGCCGGAGCTCGAAGCGTTCCGGGTCCGGCGACTGACGGGGCGACCCGACATCTCGGTGCGGCTCGGCCGGCTGCCCGATGGTCCCGTCGCGCCGCCGCCCGCGCACGATCCGTTCCGCTACTCGATGCGTTACCTCGAGATGGGCAACCTCGGTTTCGGTGCCGACATCGAGCTGGGCGACCGAGTCGAAGTGCTCGCGACGCCGTTCCTCGCGCACTCGCCCCACGTGCTCTACACGAACCTCGTCGAACCGATCCTGCGCTGGGAGTTCGTGCGGCGCGGGTACGCGCTGGTGCACGGCGCGTGTGTCGTCCAGGGCGACGACGCGTTCCTCATCACGGCTCGTACCGACACCGGCAAGACGACGACCATGCTGAAATTGCTCGACGCGTTGCCGTACGAGTTCGTCTCCGACGACCTCACCCTGGTCTCACCCGACGGCCGTGTGTTGCCGTACCCGAAACCGCTCACGATCAGCAATCACACGTTGCACGCCGTCAACCGGCACCGCCTGAACTGGCGCGAGCGCGCGACGCTGCCGCTGCAGAGCCGGCTGCACTCGCGATCGGGCCGGCGCGTCGCGTTCGTGCTCTCGTCGATGGGCCTGCCGGCCGCGTCGCTCAACGCGGTGGTGCAGTTCTTGATCCCACCGCCGAAGTACCCGGTGCAGCGCCTGATCCCCGGCGTGCAGATTGCCCAGACCGCGAAGGTCCGGGGTGTCATCGTCATCCACCGTCACGACGATGGGCTCGAGTGGCTCGACCGCGACACCGCGCTCGACATCGTGTTGGCGAACACCGAAGACGCCTACGGCTTCCCGCCGTACCACACGATCGAGAACTTCCTGCTCAACGCGCGAGCCGAGAACCTGCGCGAAACCGAACGGCAGGTGATCGCAGGTGCCCTCGAGGACGCGTCGGCGGCGATGCTCTCCAGTCTCACGTTCGATTGGGCGACGCACATCCCGGGCTTGATCCAGAGAATGTCGCTGCAACCTTCGACGAGTGACGGCCGCAGTTTGCGCGGCCTCCCGGCGGTCGCGGTGAGGGTCGCAAATAGCGAGCCGTGATCGATGCAACGGCCTCGCGCGGGCGTGGCGAGCGTTGCCGACGCGCCCAGTCCAATTCTGGAAGGCGTGCGCCCGACCGAAACGTCGGCCCCGGAGATCGACGTCATCGAAGCGGACGAACTGGAGCCGTCACCCCGTAGCTGGGCCGCGCCGCTCCTCACGGTCATCGTCGCCGGCGCGATCGCGCTGCGCGTCTACGACCTGAACAAGGTCGGTTTCAACAGCGACGAGGCGGTGTACGCCGGGCAGGCGGCCTCGATCGCGCGCGTCGCGAACTTCGTCCCGTTCTTCCCCATCTACCGCGCGCACCCATTGCTCTATCAAGGGACGCTCTCGATCGTGTACCACTTCGGCGTCAGCGATTTCGCGGCGCGCCTGGTGTCGGTGGTCGGCGGAGTCGCGACGGTCATCGTGGCGTACACGCTCGGGAACGTTCTCTACGGCCGGCGCGCCGGGCTCGCAACCGCGGCGGTGCTGGCGATCATGCCGTACCACGTGATCACGACCCGCCAAGCGTTGCTCGACGGTACCGAAACGTTGTTCGCGACGCTCGCGCTGTACGCCCTCGCTCGTTACGCCCTGTCGAGGAACCCGGTCTGGATGTACGCGCTCGCCGCGTCGATGGGGCTCACGTTCCTCTCGAAGGAAAACGGCGTCGTGCTCGTCGGCGCGGTGTTCGCCTTTCTCGCCCTCTCACCGGAAGTGCCGACGCGGTTGCGCGACCTCGCCGGCGCGTCGGCCCTGTTCGGCGCGATGACCCTTGCCTACCCGCTGGCGATCGCGTTCGGCGGCGCCTCCCGTTCCGGGCGATCGTTCTTCATCTGGCAGCTGGTCCGGCGTCCGAACCACACCTACTTCTTCTACTTCTCGTCCGCGATCCCGGCGATGGGCCTGCTCGTGGTCGCCGTCGCGATCGTCGGCATTGCCGTGCTCTGGCGCGATCGTTCGTGGCGTGAGACGTTGCTGCTCTCCTGGGTGCTCGTCCCGCTCGTGTTCTTCACGCTCTGGCCGGTGAAGGGCTTCCAGTACCTGCTCCCGATCGCGCCGCCACTCGCGGCGCTGGCCGGCCGTGTCCTCGGGGAGCTCCCGCTCGGCCGAGGCGTGCACCTTGCCCGGGTTGCGATCAGCGTGATCGTTCTCGCGGCCGTCGGAGCGACCCTGGTCGGCGACAGCTGGGCGCGTATCACGCCGGCTACGAGTTCGAGCTATCTCGCCGGTTCGGGCGGTGTACCCGGTGGACGCGAAGCGGGCGACTGGGTCCGTACGCATCTGCGCGACGACGCGCGGCTCCTCGCCCTTGGCCCGTCGATGGCCAACATCCTCGAGTTCTACGGAAACCGCAGGGTGTGGGGGCTGTCGGTGAGCACGAACCCGTTGCGACGCAACCCGGTGTACCAGCCGGTCGCCAACCCCGACCTGTCGATCCGTCGCGGCGACATCCAGTACCTCGTCTGGGACTCGTACTCCGCCGCGCGCTCGCCGACGTTCGCCCAGCACCTGCTGCGTTACGTCCAGCGTTTTCACGGGACCATCGTGCATACGCAGACGGTGGGGACAGGGCGCGACCGCAGCCCCGTGATCGTGATCTACGCGGTGCGGCCATGAGCCGTGCCTCGCGGGCCCTGGCGGCCGTTCTCGGCGGTGCCCTCGTGACGGCGACGGCCGCGCTGCCGGCGCTGGGTGCCACGGCGACCACGACCACGACCACGACCGCGCGAACGAACACGGCAGCCCGTACCCCGATCAAGCACTTCGTGACGCTGCTGCAGGAGAACCATTCGTTCGACAACTACTTCGGTACGTACCCCGGAGCGAACGGCATCCCTCCGAACGTGTGCATGCCGGAAGACCCGGTTCACCCGTCGGCCGGGTGTGTCAAGCCGCACGCGATCGGAAGTACCGGCAGCCAGGCCCTCGCAGACAACCGCAACGTGTTCGCGGCGCAGTACGCGGGCGGCGCGATGAGCGGGTTCGTGTCGGCGCTGAGCACGCGCGGCGTCACTTCCTCGATCGCGATGGCGCACTACGAGGAGAAGGACATCTCGTACTACTGGGAACTCGCCGGGCGGTACGTGCTGTTCGATCGCTACTTCTCGTCGGCGCACGGCGGCAGCGTCTGGAACCACATGTTCTGGATGACGGGGACGCCCGGTAACCCCTTGGCCGAGAAGACGCCTGCGGCGGGGTACGGATCGCTCCCGACGATCTTCGACCGGCTCCAGGCCAAGGGCATCTCGTGGAAGGTCTACGTCCAGAACTACCAGCCGCACGCCACGTACCGCACCAACGGCCGTGAACCGGCGCAGGTCATCCGCGACCCGCTGCTCGCGTACGCGCGCTACATCGACAACCCGAAGCTGTTCGCGCACATCGTGCCGGTCGACGACTACTACACCGACCTCGCGAACGGCACGTTGCCGGCGGTCTCCTACATCATCCCGGCCGGCCCGAGCGAGCACCCGCCGGGGAGCGTGCAGAGCGGCGAAGCGTTCGTCCGCAACCTGATCACCTCCTTGAAGCGCAGTTCCGTGTGGTCGACCTCGGCGTTCATGTGGAGCTACGACGACTGGGGTGGCTGGTACGACCACGTCGCGCCGCCGCAGGTCGACGCGTTCGGCCTCGGCTTCCGCGTGCCCGCATTGCTCGTCAGCCCGTACGCGAAACGGGGCTACGTCGACCACACGCAGCTCGACCACACATCGGTGCTGAAGTTCATCGAGGACAACTGGGGGCTCGCGCCGTTGAGTACGCGCGACCGTGCCGCGAACGACATCGTGTCGGCGCTCGACTTCCGCCAGCCGCCGCGACCCGCGGAACTCCTCGCGACCGAGGAGCCCTCGCCGACGATCGCGAACGGGCGTCCCGGCATCGTCTACCCCGCCTACGGCACTGCCGTGGTCGTGGCGCTCCTGGTGATCGGCGGCGCGTTGCTCGCCGGCCGGCGCCGGTCGGTCGCGGAGGCGGAGGTGCGGGTGTGAACGCGTCGCTCCGGCGTGCGGCCGCGTTCGCGGCGGTGGCGTTCGCCCTGGTCCTGGGAGGCAGTCCGGGGACGGCGAGCGCCGCGAACCACGTCGCTCGCCCCATGGCAACGTCGCCGACCGGTGCGGGCCAGTCGGGCTCGTGGCACGGGTTGCGCCCGCTCACGATCCAGACGACCCCGACGGTCGTCGGCGCGCGGTTCGTCCTCGACGGCAAGGCGCTCGTCACGGGCGCGACCGGCTCGGTGACGGCACTGATCACCAAGAGCCAGCGGACGGCCCTCGCGCAGCAACGCGACGCGCACCTGGTCGTCGCGACGCCAACGGTGATGGTGGCATCCGGGATCCGGGCACGGTTCGCCGGCTGGTACGACCGCGGGTACCACTTCAGCGCAGCCGACCGGAGTGGCCAGGTGCTCGCCGCCGCGTTCGACTTCGACTACCTCACGTCGTTCTCGTTCGTCGGGCCGACCGGTCGACCGATCGGCAGCAGCAGCATCGGCGCGATGCAGTTGGGTGCCGGCGGGAGCCGCACGATCGATCTGCCGAAGCCGGCTCCGAGGTGGCTGCGGGGTGAGCAGATCACCTCGGTCGGCGGCCTGCCCGTGGTGCGGGAGCAGGAGTACTCCGTACTGAAGGTGGTCGCGCGCGGGAACAACGTCGTGCATCGCGGCCAGCAACGCTTCTATCCGAGCCACCGGCAGAACGTCACGGTGAAGCTGCTGTTCTTCACGGTGCGCTTCGCGACGCGCGACGCGCTGTTCGGCAACGGCACCGGTTCGGCAATCAACCTCAAATTCGCCGACGGGACCATCCGGCGGTACCCGCTGACGAACGCCGAGGTGACGGTACGCGACCTGCCCCGCGGCCCGTACGACGTCACGGTGAGCGCGCTCGGCCTGAAGTCGGCGCAGTCGTTGGTGGTTTCTCAGGACCAGACGGCGACGATCCAGGTGATCACCGCCGTCGATCTCGCGGCGGTCGTCGGGGTTGTCTCGGCGATCGCGCTCTCCCTCCTGATGATCGGCCGTTCACTTCGCGGCGGCGGCGCCGTCGCCGGCGCGGCCATCCGCCGAACGACGACGACCGGCTCCCCGGTCGATCGTCGCAGGAGCGCGTCCTCGAACACGCGCGGTCGGGATAGTGCGACTCGTGCGCCGGGCTCTCCTGGCCGTGACGGTCGCCGCGTGCGTGCTGATGCCCCTCGCGGTACCGCTCGCCCCTACGACCGCCGCGCGCGCGAGTGTGGCAACGCCGGCCGGGCCGACGCCGGTGTTCGCCTATTACTACATCTGGTTCGACCCGTCGTCGTGGAACCGGGCCAAGTCCGACCTGCCGCTCCTCGGCAAGTATTCGAGCGACGACGCCAAGGTCATGCGCCAGCACGTGAAGTGGGCCAAGCAGGCAGGCATCGACGGGTTCATCGTCAGCTGGAAGAACACCCCGACGCTCGACCGCCGGCTCGCGCTGCTCGTGCGCATCGCGCGCGCGGAGCACTTCTCGCTCGAGGTGATCTACCAGGGCCTCGACTTCCACCGGCGGCCGCTCCCCGTCGACCGGGTCGCGGCCGACTTCGAGTACTTCGCGCGGACCTACGCCGATCGGGAGCCGTTCCGGCGTTTCTCCAAGCCGCTGCTCATATGGTCAGGCACCTGGGAGTTCAGCGCCACCGACATCGCGCGGGTCACCGCGCTCGTGCGACCGCGCGTGATGGTCCTCGCCTCGGAGAAGAACGTCACCGGGTACGAACGCGTCGCCGACCTCGTCGACGGCGACGCGTACTACTGGTCGTCGGTCAACCCGACCACCAATCACGGGTATCTCGGCAAGCTGATCGACTTCTCGCAGGCGGTGCATCGCAACGGCGGGCTCTGGATCGCGCCCGCCGCGCCGGGCTTCGACGCGCGCAAGGTCGGTGGTACATCGATCGTCGCCCGTGAGAACGGCACGACATTTCAGCGGGAACTCGCCGCCGCGAGCGCGTCGACGCCCGACGCGATCGGCGTGATCAGTTGGAACGAGTTCAGCGAGAACTCGTACATCGAACCGAGCGAGAAGACCGGGTACCGGTACCTCGACGTACTCGCGTCGTCGTTGGGGTTGCAGACGACCTTCCCCAGTACGCAGATCGCATCCGACCCGACCGATTCCAGCTCACCGGGCACGGGCCTGCCGACGGGCTTGATCGTCGCGCCGATCGCGCTCGGCGCGGCCTTCTTCTCGACGGTCGTCGTCGTCAGGCGAAATGGGTCGAGCCAACGGCGCGAAGAAAAACGCGCTCATCGCGAGGCGCGCCGGCGGCGAAAGGTCGGGGCGGCGCGCCGGCGGAACCGATCGGCGCGGCGGGGGCCGCGGCGCCAATGGCCGGAGCCGGCTCGCACCGGTGAAGGCGGCGACTGGCCGTGAGGTCAGGTGGGAGGGGCGTCGTGCAGGTCGGTGAGGAACTGCGAAGTTCCGTTCGTGCCGCTCCAATCGCAGAGCGCGCCGGGCGGTGCCGGGTTCCGGCAACCCGAGGAGCTTTCGACCGCAGTCCCCTCACCCCACTCGTTGTACGTCGTGATCAGTTGCCAGTGGGCTCCGGAAGCGTTCATCGTCGCGATGCTGTGCTGCCAGCGGGTGCGGTCCCGTACGAGGAACGTGCCGCTGCCGTATGCCGCACCCGACTTCCAGTAGCCGGGCGAGATGGAGTACGAGCCGTCGCCGGGAGCCTTCGAGAAGTTCTGGTCGGCCGACGCGGGCCCGTACTGGTGCCACCCCTCGACCAGCGGCGAGTTCTGGCAGGTCGAGTACTGCGGGAACACCTTGAGATCGAGGTAGATCGACTCGCCGTACTTGTGGGCGAGGATCTTGCGGGCGCGCTTCCACCGGGTGACGGTGTGGCACCCCTTCGTATGGGTCGTGTCGTCGGCGTTGTACACGAACACCACGAGTTGGTTGCCGTTCACTCGCAACAGGTTCGACCCGGGCCCGCCGTAGTTGGTCGAGATGTAATGGAGATCGGCCGCGATCTGGGCCGGCTTCGGGTTCGATATCCCTTCCGGTTCGTAGTAGGGCGCCCACGTGAATCCCGTACCGGCGGCACCTTGCATGAGTGCCGGCCAATGCTGGTCGGTCGTGGTCCCCTGGCCGAACCACGACGCGATGCCGGTGCTGATGCCGGCGTATTGCATGTCGAGCACTTGCGCATGCACCGTCGTCGCGTCGACTTGGTAGAAGCCACGAGCCGGTACGTAGTTCGTGAACGGGTTCTGGCCCTGTTGCGCCCATGCCTGGGGGAACCACGGGTAGTAGAAGGCGGCTCGAACGGAGCTCGACGCCGCGGGTGCAGGTCGCGTGCCGGCGGCGACGAACACGTTCGCGACCGCGACGACGAGGCAACAACGCATCGCGGTGACGAGCGCGCGACGCGCGCTCGACGAATGTCGCCGGCGACCCCCATCGTCCATGCGCCGCGATCGTACGCACCGGCAGGTGCCGGCGCTCCTGCTTCTTTGCTTCGTCGTACGCGCCGACCGGCGACGTCGGCGAGAACACTGGTCCGGTTCTGAAGTCGGAGGCGAACCGATGCGGCGCATGTTGATCGCGATGGCGGTGGTGGCAGTGAGCTTCGGTGTCGGGATCTCGTCGGTCGCAGCACCGGTCGCCGCGAGCAAACTGATCGCGGCGCGCGGCCAGGTGGTGTGCAGCGCGCGGGGAACAGTCACGTTCACGCCCGGCTTGAAGACGGCGAGCGCGTCGGTCGCGACGACCGTCGCCGCCAAGCTGACCTGCACGACCGGCACCACCGGTGCCGGCGGGGTCACGGTGGTCGGTGGCACGCTCAGCGCAACGGTTTCGAGCGCGCGCCTGTCTTGCGCGACGACCTCGCTCCCGCGAACCCACGCGACGGTGCACTGGAACTCGACCGGCGGCTCGGTGAAGCCGACCAAACTGAATTGGTCGGCGGGAACGTTGCACGTCGGCTCGGCCGCCGGCTTCGACTTCCCCGGTTCGGGAACCGCGGTCGCGAAACGTTCGTACGCCGGAACGCAGGCTGCGTTGCACATCGTCGCCGACACCGCGACGGGATCGGCCTGCAGCGCGAAGAAGGGCTGGAAGGGATTCTCCTTCACGGGCACGCGCGGGACGTCGGCGTTGCTCGCATCGTCGGCGGCCCAGCCGGTGTGCGGGAACGCCGGCGCGCACCCGAACCGCTACTCGTCGGTCGTCGTCTTCGCGTTCGAGAACCGAACCTGGAGTGATGTCGGCGGCGCCGGCTTCGGTTCGTCGATGCCGTACCTGCACTCGCTGGCCCAACAGTGTGCCTACTTCACCGACTGGACCGAGACCGACACGGCGCAGAACAGCCTGACGCAGTACATCGGGCAGACAACCGGCGCTCGGCAGGCGGGAACGGTGAACGACTGCTCACCGTCGGCGACGTGCAGCACCACGGCCGACAACATCTTCCGCCAGGCGCGCTCTGCAGGCATCACCGCCATCGACTACGTAGAAGGCGCGACGAAGCCTTGCAGCGCGGCCGGGAACGCGGCGCGCCACGTTCCCGATCTCTACATGTGGAGTGCCGCCGACCGGGCCGCCTGCACGGCGCAGGTGCGGCCCTACAGCGAATTCAATCCGAACCAACTTCCGAACTTCGCGTTCGTCACCCCGACCCTGTGCAACGACGGGCACGACTGCGGGAACTCGACCGTCGACAGCTGGGCGCAAAAGAACATCGCACCGGTACTTTCCAGCGCGGCCTACAAGGCCGGGCACGTCGCCGTGTTCGTCTGGTACGACGAAGATCATCCGGTGCCGAACGTGTGGGTCACCCCGACTGCCGCGCCGGGCGGGCACAGCCTCTCGGGTGCCGGGTACGCCGGGACCCTGTCGGCATGGGAGTCGATGCTCGGCCTGCCGTGCCTCGCGAATGCCTGCAACGCGCCGGCCATGCGGACGGCGGCGAACTCCTGAGCCTCCCCGTGACCGCGCCCTTACGGCGCGTTCGCCGAACCGACCGCGAAGACGGTCATCACGCCCGGCACACCCTTCAGCTCATGGTCGCCTCGCGGTGTCACTTCGATGCCCGAGCCGACGATGAGATCAACCACGGTGCGCGAGATGAAGATCTCTCGTGCCCCGGCGAGCGCCTCGATGCGCGCCGCGATGTGCACCGCCATACCGGCGATGTCGTCGCCGCGTACCTCCACTTCCCCGATGTGCAACCCGGAACGGATCTCTACGCCGAGGTGAAGCAGTTCGTCGCGGATCGCCATCGCGGCCAGCACCGCTCGCGCCGGCCCGTCGAACGTCGCGACGACGCCGTCACCCGTCGTCTTCACGAGACGGCCCTTGAACCGAACCAGTTGACGGCGGACGGCATCGTCGTGGCGGTCGAGCAACTGGCGCCACTTCCGCTCACCCATGCGCGCCAGGGTGTCGGTCGACCCGACGATGTCGGTGAAGAGGATGGTCGCCAGCATGCGGTCGGCGTTCGGGCCGCGCCGCTGGCCCGTGAGGAACTCTTCGACCTCGTCCATCATCTCGTCGGTGTCGCCGACCCAGTAGAGACAGTCGTCGCCGGGAAGTTCGACGAGTCGCGCGTTCGGGATGTGCTCCGCGAGGTAGCGGCCGTGCCCGACGCGAATGTCGCGGCTGTTGGTGCGGTGCAACACGAGCGTCGGCGATCGCACCAGACCGAGAAGGGGTCGGACGTCGGCGCGGTAGCCGATGTCGAGCACCGCTCGGGCCGTCGCCGGGCTGGCGCCGCGACGACCGGCGCGGTCCCACCAATCGCGAAACGCGGGATCGCCGGCAACGGTCGGGGCCGCGAACGACAAGAAGTCGAGGCCGACGCTGGCACCCGACCCCGGTTCGACGTTGGCGGACAGGAAACGGTCGACGAGATGGTCGGGGATGCCGGCGGGATAGTCGGGCGCCCGGCGCATCCGGGCCGCGCCGTTGATCACGATCAACTTGGAAATGCGATCCGGGTGACTTGCCGCCAGCATGATCGCTTCGAGCGCCGAATCACGCGGCGCGAGCACCGACACGTACCGGCAACCGACAGCGTCGAGGACGGCGACCGCGTCTTGGGCCCACTGTTCCAAGGTCGGCGGGTCCGACGGCGACGTCGGGTCGGAGAGGCCGAGGCCGCGGGCGTCGAACTCGACGACCCGGCAGAACGAAGCGAGCCGAGCCTGCCAGCGCGACAGCGCCGGTTCTTCGTCGATGCTCTCCATGGGGAGCAACGGGGCCGCCGGGTACCACAAGAGGGTTCCACCGGGACCGACATCGCCGATCACGCGATAGGCGATGTGGACGTCACCGGTCGTTGCGTACCGAACGTCGACGGGCACCGACATCCAGTGTGGCACCGCGCCGGTCCAGCGGTACAACCCGACGATCGGCGTAGTTTCGACGATCAGTGAAGACCGGGCGCAACAAGGCAGCTGTATCGCGCCACCAGGGGCCGTACCACCCCAGGACGGCGCAACGGCGGCGCGAGCACGGCCGCCTGCGCTTGCGCGACGCGTCGGCGATGGCGATCGGCGGGATGATCGGGGGCGGGATCTTCTCCGTGCTCGGAGTGACGATCCAACTCGCAGGCCATCTCGCGTTCGTGTGCTTCATCCTGGCCGGCGCCGTCGCGCTGATGACGGCGCGCGGGTACGCCGGTCTCACGCTCCGAGCGAAGCGTTCCGGCGGGCCGTACGCGTACCTGCGGGAGGCCGGCCACCCGCAGCTCGCCGCGATCACGAGCTGGTTCCTCGTCCTCGGCTACGTGATCGCGCTGGCCGTCTACGCGTTCACCTTCGGTCATTACGTCGCCGGGGTTCTCGACCTCGGCGACCTCGCGGCCCGGATCGGCGCCATCTTCGTGCTCATCGCGTTCTGGGTCGTCAACACACGCGGGGTCGGGGCGTCGGTTGCGACCGAAGACGGGGTCGTGCTGGTGAAGCTGCTCGTGCTCGCGTTGATCGCCGGGATCGGGCTCGCGTCGTGGTCGAACCACCGGCTCGCCCCGCTCGCGAGCAACGGGTACCTCGGGGTGTTCGTGGGCGCGGCATCGGTGTTCGTCGCGTACGAGGGTTTCGAGCTCTTGTCGTACGACTACGACGACTTCGAAACGCCCGAGCGCACGTTGCCGCGCGCGTTGTACCTCTCGGTGATCGCCGTCGCGTTGGTCTACGTCGTGGTGACACTGGGCTCGCAGATGCTGGTGCCCGACCGGCTCATCGTCGCGCAGCGGGAAATCGCGTTCGCGGCCGTGGGGCAGAAGGCGTTGGGCGGTCTCGGCCGCTGGCTCGCTACCGGTGCCGCGGTGCTGGCGACGTCGTCGGCGATCAACGCGACGCTGTTCTCGACCGCCCGGCTGGTGCGCGACCTGAGCGACGCGCGTGAATTGCCCGAGTGGCTGGGCCGCGACACGCGCGGTGCTCCCGGTCACCGCGATGTTGTTGCTTGCGCTGTTCGGCGCCGCCTTCGCGATGCTGCCGACCATCGAGTCGATCCTCGCCTTCGGTTCGGCGACGTTCCTCGCGGTGTTCGGCCTCATCAACCATCTGTACGCCCGTATGGCCGACCGGCTCGTCGAGCGCGTGCTCGGGCACCTCGGGTCGATCGCGTGCGCCGGCGCGATCGCGGTCGTGTTCGTGCAGCTCGCGACGCACGACCCGGCGGCGCTGGCACTCATCGCCGGCTGCCTCGCATCCGTCGCGGTGCTCCGGCTCGGCTTCGTCCGCTTCACACCGGCGAGAGACGCGCAACCCCGGCGCGAGGACCTGCCCACCTGACATCCCAGGTCCCCGCGCCGGCGAACGCTGCCGCACGGCGCGGTCAGGTCGGGGGCAGCGCCGTCGCGGCGATGATCTGCTCGAGGACCGAGTGATCGGGCAGCAACGGCGGCTCGAGTGTCGGTAGCTCGCGGATCCGGGCGAACGCGCGGTCGATGAACGGGCCTTCGATCACCGGGCTGTGGCAGCTCGCGATCGTTTTGATGTCGAGGTTCTGCACCCGGTCGACGGACCGCCCGAACTTGTCCGGGTCGAGCATCGTCAGCCACGGGCTCACCGCTCCGAGCGCGAACATCCAAAGGCCTTCGTTCCAGAACGCCCGGTCGAGATCGGCGATCGCGGCACCCGGGTCGGGTAACGGCGTCGCGAAGGTGTCGACGGCCCAGTAGAGGCCGGTCGTCGCGTCGAAGAGCCCGCGCGTGGTGGGTGAGTCGAACACGGGCGGTCGGAGCGCGAGCAACGTGCGATCGCCGGCGTCGAACGTTTCGCCGTCCATCACCCAGTGGCAGCGGTCAAGCGGGAAGTCGAAGCAATTCGTGTGGCGCTCGACCATCGCCCAGTTGCACACCAGCTTGGCGTTCGGGCACACGCTCATCGCCTCGTCGAGGTTGCCGGTGTGGTCGACGTCGTCGTGCGACAGGAAGATCCAGCGGACGTCGTTCGGCTCGACGAGCGAGAACACGTCCGCCAGCCACTGCCGGCGGTTCGCCGGGGTACCGGTGTCGACGATCACCGGCTCCTGCCCGAGGATGACCATCGAGTTGATGTAGATGAACAACGGCTGGCCGAGCGCGGGTTGCACCTGGTGGATCACGTAGGTATCGGGCGCGACCTTGGTCGGCGGCACGGAGATGGTCGGTGCGATCGGCGTGAACGTCATGTGCGCTCCCTCTTGGTGCCGGCGCCCGGCGAAAGGGCGTCGGTTTCGAACCAGGGGGAACGATGCCGCCCGGCGCGCATCGTTCGCGCGTCACCTGCCCGTCCGGCCGGGCCGCCGGTCAGAGCACGAGCGTCGAGTAGCCGTTCATTGCACCGTTGCCGGCTCCGATCCAGAGGAACGCGACGAGGTCGCCGTCGTGGACGCGACCCGCGCGGCGGTCCTCGTCGAGCAGGATGAGCGTGCACGAAGCCGACGTGTTGCCGTAGTGGTCGACACCGATGGGGACCCGCTCGGGCGGGAGCCCCAGCATCTCGATGGCCCGACGGACGACGACTCCATTGGCCTGGTGCAGGTACCAGCGGGCGACGGAGCCGATGTCGAAATCGGTCCCGGTCAGTGGCTTGATCTTGGCCGGCCAGTCGTCCTGGAGCATCTGGAAGTTCCGCGTCATCAGCGGCGCGAAGACCTCGGCGACCTTGACCCCGTCCATCAGGAACACGTTGTCGGAAAGGTTGGCGGCCGACGTGTGATGGAGGCAGCCTCCGGCCGGGTACGTCACCAGTTCGATGTCGGGATGGGTCTCGTGCCGCACCGAGAGCAGCCCCTTCGCCGGGCCGTCGGGATCTCGGGGCGACGACCGGAAGACGACCGCGCCGGCGCCGTCGGCGAACATCATGGGAGCGAGCCAACCCATGCCGCTCGGGTGGTGGTAGTAGGCGTCGTGGACATCGGGGCCGAAGTAGCCCGACGGGCAGTTGCTCGCCACTACGAGCGCGGTGGCGGGCACTGAGCCGACGAGCGACTCGGCCGCGGTGCGGAAGCCCGATGCCAGGCCCGCGCAGCCGAGATTGTGGTGCACGAGCTCGACATCGCCGCGTAGACCGAGCTCGGTCATCACGAAGCGGAAGTGGTCCTGGCAGGAGATCGTGTCGGGCGTCGAGGTGATGTGAACGAACACGTCGATGTCGGCCGCGTCGACCCGGGCGTCCTCGAGCGCAGCACGGGCCGCGCGCACGGTGAGGTCGCCGTCGTAGATCCCGCCGTCGGCGCGGCTGCGCTTGCGGTATCCGCCGAAGTCGTAGTCGAGCCGCCGTTCCTCGATGGCGAGGTGCCGAACGACCCACTCCGGTTCGAGCAGCCGCCCATCGGGCCGGGCGGGGCGCAGGTACTTGAGGATCTCTTCGTTGGAGACGCGGCGCTCGGGCAGGTACGACCCGACGCCCGCAACCGACACGGTCACTTGCGATGCCAACGCTGGAATCGTCGAAGTGTGCATTTGGGCCCCCCTTCGCACGGCGAGCGGAGCGCCCGCAGGCGATCACCTCTATTGAATGGCGGGCGAAGGGCGCGATGAAGAGGCGAACCGCAGTTCCGGTGCGCGCCCGGCAGGGGCGAAGGTACGAAACGGTGCGCGCGGTTCGAATCGGCGCACTGCCATACCGCGCATCAGCCGGAGCTGGACCCCGGCGAGCCCGCGACCGCGTGACGTAGGCCGGCGAGTGCGAGGAGCCATCCTCCGGCGATGAGCCATCCGCTCACGACGTCGCTCAGCCAGTGGACTCCGAGGTAGACGCGGGACGCAGCGACGGTGAGCGCGATGGTGGCGGCGCCCGCGTCGGCGAGTGCTCGGCCGCGCTGCGATCGGAACCCGGTGGCGGCGACCACGGCGAGCGCGGTGTAGCAGGCGACGGATTGCGCGGCATGGCCCGATGGGAACGCGGCACCGGTGGCCGCGACGAGACGATCGGCCGTGGCAGGGCGCGGCCGACCGACGATGTGCTTCACGATCGCGACGAGGATGGCAGTACCTATTGAGCTGAGTGCCACGAACAGCGCGTCGCCGACGCGGTGTCGAAGAACGAGGAACGCCACCGCACCGAAGACCACCGGCGCGACGACCCACGCGCTGCCGAGCAGGGTGACGGCGCGCGCGATCGAAGACAGCCACCCCACTCGGTGTTGCACGACGAAATCGAGCACGTGCCGATCGATGCGAACGACGACTTCGTTTTCGCGAACCGAATCGGCGAGCTTCAGGAGGATCGCGGCGAACGTCATCACCGTTCCAGCGATCAGGAAGAGCACCGCACGCCGAGAGGTTGGGCTCGCGGGCCGATGCACCATGCGTACGCATCGAACCACACGGCCCGACGCGGCGGGCAACGGTGACCGCGGGCTACGGTTCGGCTACTGGGCGGCGAGTGTCACGGGGGTCTCGGGGATGGCGTTGCGTAACCCGCAGCTGAAGCGGTTACGGCGCCATCGCGTGCCCGCGTGGTGGTCGGACGCGAAACTCGGGATCTTCGTGCACTGGACCCCGGCATCAGTACCGGCGTTCGCGCCGGTCGATGTCGACATCGGGGAGCTGGTGCAGGCGGGCCGGCGCGACGCGCTCGCGTTCTGCCCCTACGCGGAGTGGTACGAGAACTCGTTGCGGTTCCCGGAGAGCCCGGTCGCGCGCCATCACCGCGAGGTGTACGGCAACCGCCCCTACACGGAGTTCGCCCGCGAGTGGGAAGCGGGGCTCGAGCAATGGGACCCGCACGACTGGGCCGCTCGGTTCGCCGCAACCGGCGCGCGTTACGTCGTGTTCGTGACGAAGCACATGGACGGTTACTGCATGTGGCCGACCGACATTGCCAACCCGCACCGCGCGGGTTGGAACTGCCGCCGCGACGTGGTCGGCGAACTGGGTGAAGCCGTACGCGGCGCGGGGATGCGCTTCGGGATCTACTACTCCGGTGGGCTCGACTCGACGTTCAACGACCGGCCGATCGGATCAGTGGCCGAGATGCTCGACGCGGTACCGCGCGACGACTACCCGGCGTACGCCGAAGCACAGGTGCGCGAACTCATCGCCCGGTACCGGCCGAGCGTGCTGTGGAACGACATCGCGTGGCCGACCGAGGGCAAACAGCTCTGGCCGCTCTTCGAGCACTACTACGAGACCGTTCCCGACGGCGTCGTCAACGACCGGTGGATGCCGTGGAGCCCGCTGCTCGCCGCGTCGCGGTCGCGGCTCGTGCGCCAGGCCTTCGACGCAGGTGTCCGCCAGCAAGCCAAACGCGACGCGGGAGTCATCCCGCCGATGCCGCCGCACTACGACGTACGGACACCGGAATACGTCGTCTTCGACGACGTGCAACCCAAGCCGTGGGAATGCGTGCGGGGCATGGACCAGAGTTTCGGGCACAACGCCTGCTCCCGCCCCGAGCACTTCCTCGCCCGCGACGAGCTGCTCTGGATGCTCACCGACATCGTCGCCAAGGGTGGCAACCTGCTCCTCAACGTCGGCCCTCGCGGTATCGATGCCCAGATCCCCGACCAGCAGATCACCCGGCTCGAATGGCTCGGTCACTGGGTCGGGCCGCACACCGACGCGATCGTCGCGACGCGCCCGTGGGTCACGCCGGGCACGACCACCCGCGACGGTCGTCCGGTGCGGTACACCGCACACGACGACACCGTTTTCGCGTTCGTTCGCGATGCGGCGGGGTCGGTCGAGCTTCCCGACGTGTGCGCGACGCGTACGACGACCGTCACCACCGTCGACGGGGTTCCGTTGGCGTGGAAAGACACGCCGGCGGGCATCGCGATCGACCTTCCCGCGCCCGCCGGTCCCGAACCGGCGGTGTTCGCGCTCCGACACGTCGCCGCCCGCAGCACCAACGCCCCGCGCTGATCGGTCCGCCGCGCCCGTCGGCTCACTCGGGCCCGATGCACGCGGCGACGTTGTCGCGCCGCGCGGCCATCGGCACGAACTCGCCGCGAGCGTCGCCGGTCGCGGCCAATGCACCCGCGTCGCGCGAACGGCCGGCACGACACCTTCCGGCGGGGTTGCGTGCGGTTGCCCGCTCGACGAGCCCCTTGTCCCGACGCTGCGGCAGAATCGGCGGCATGCGGCTCGGCATCGCTCACCACTTCGGATGGGCGGTGGCCGTCACGGCCTCGGCCGGGCACGAGGTCGTCGACCGCCGGAGGATCGAGCTGATCGAGCCGGGTCTCCCGGCGGCGCCGATCCATCACGTGGGTGGCCCACATCTCCTTCACCGGCCGGCAGAGCCTCTCGACGACGGCGCGCTCGCCGCGTTGGTCGCGGAGGTGCGAGCGTCGGTCGTGCGGGCAGGCTCCGCCTCGCTCGACGAACTCGAGGCCGCGCTGCCCGGAACGATCTCCTCGATATCGGTGCGTGCCTGGCCGGCCGACTTCCCCGACGACATCGCGGTCCAACGTCGCGTGCCCTACGAGAGTCGCGCCGACTCCGTCATGTACTGCCAGGTGCTCGCCGAGCTTGCGCACGCCCGCGGTTGGCAGGTTCACCTCTACGACGCGAAAGACGTCGAGAAGGCGGCCACCCGGGTGCTCGGTGACGCGGCGGACGCGGTACTTCGTGGTCCGCGCGCCACTCTGGGGCCACCGTGGTCGAAAGACCATCGGATCGCCCTCGCGGCGACCGTCGTCGTGTAGCGGCGACAGCCGCACGATCGACGACCGTTGGTCGCAGGACCACGTCGGGCGCCGCTCTACGACCATTGGTCAGGTGGGGTCAGGACCGCGGCCGGCGCCCGGAGCGGAGGGAGTGGGATTCGAACCCACGGTGGGTTGCCCCACACACGCTTTCCAAGCGTGCCGATTCGGCCGCTCTCGCACCCCTCCCGAGAGCGGGTGAGGTTACCGGCTTCGGTGCCGCCGCCGTTCGGGTGGCCCGCTCGCCTGGTCCGGGCAGGCGACCCGGCGGCACCCGGGACGATCCGCTGAGAGCTGCTTCCTTCCGGACCTGACTCGATTCACGGGGCCCCGTCGCGCCGGACCCGACCGGGGACGAGCAGGCCACCCGAACGGCGGCGAACGACGAACGTTAGCAACCGGCCGGGCCGAGGTACCGCCGGTAACCTCGCCGAGTGGCGCCGCACAGTCTGTACCGCAAATACCGACCGCAGCGCTTCGCCGAAATCGTCGGCCAGGAGCACGTGACCGCCGCGTTGCGCAACGCCGTGCGTGAAGGCCGGGTCGGTCATGCCTACCTCTTCTCGGGTCCTCGCGGCACCGGCAAGACCACCACCGCGCGGCTGCTCGCCAAGGCGACCAACTGCCTCGACCTGAGCGACGACGGCGAACCGTGCGGCAAGTGTGAGAATTGTGTCGCGATCGCGTCGGGCACGTTCTACGACCTCGTCGAGCTCGACGCCGCGTCGCGGCGGGGCGTCGAGAGCGCGCGCGAGATCGTCCAGAACGTGAGCATCGGGATCGGTGCGACCGCGAAGACGAAGGTCTACGTGATCGACGAAGTCCACATGCTCACCAACGACGCGTCGAACACACTGCTCAAGACCCTCGAAGAGCCACCCGAGCACGTGGTGTTCGTGCTCGCGACCACCGAGCCCGGCAAGGTGTTGCCCACCATCCGCTCGCGCACGCAGCATTTCGAGTTCACGCTGCTCTCGCACGAACAACTGGTCGGTCATCTCGCCGACGTCCTCGCCCGCGAGGGTGTCGAGACCGATCCCGAAGCACTCGACCTCATCGCGCGGCGCGCCGCCGGTTCCGCGCGCGACGCGCTGTCGGCCCTCGACCAGGCCCTCGCGCTTGGTCGAGGCAAACTCGACCGCGCGCTCGTCGAAGCGAGTTTCGGCGACACCGGGTTCGGGCAGCGCATCGCGATCCTCGAGAGCATCGCGGCCGACGACCCGGCCGGTGCGCTGGTCGCGGTGCAAGCGGCGCTCACCGGCGGCACCGACGCCCGGCGGATCGCCGAAGACCTTTTGCGCACGCTGCGCGACGCGTTCGTGCTCGCCAACGCGGCCGGCCGCATCCCCTACGACGGCCCCGCCGAAGAGATCGAGCAACTCACCGCGCTGGCGACCACGATCGGCAACGCCGCGCTCGTGCGAGGGATCGAGACGCTCGGCCAGGCGATCGTCGACATCCGCGGTCCTGCGACTCCCGACCCGCGCCTCGTGCTCGAGGTCGCGGTGGTGCGCCTGGCCCGGCGCGACGCGCGCTCGTCCATCGACGCGCTGGCCGACCGCATCGATCGGCTCGAACGCGCGATCAGCTCCGGCGCGCCGGCGGCGGCGATGCCCACCCGGCCCACTCCGGCGGCCCCGACCCGTCCGGTACCCGCGTCGCCGAAACCGGCCGAGGGCGCGCACCTCGCGCCCGCACCACCGTCGCCCGCTCCGGCCGCGGCCCCGCGGTCGGTTGCGCCGGCGCCGGTCGACGCCGCGACCGTGAGCGAGCCGGCCGATGAACCGGCCGCGGCCGTCAACTACAACATCGACGACGTGATCGCCGCGTGGCCGCTCGCGCTCGAATCGTTGAAGCCGCCGTTGCGAGCGACGATCCAGGACGCGCAGCCGATCGACCTCGTCGACGGGACGATCCACTTCGGTGTGCCGCGCAAGCGATTCGACGCGATCAACCAACGGTTCCGTGCCGAGGCGACGACGATCAAAGACGTGTTCGCTCGCCAGCTCGGTGGGATGCCGAAGTTCCTCCTGAAGCCACACGACTTCGATGCCCCGGGCGCGCTGCGCCCGCTCCATGCGAGCGAGCCGGCGCCCCAGGGACCGGTCGCGGAACCGGAGGAATCGATCGATCTCGACGAGCTGGTCGATGCCGGCCCGGAAGCCGACGTCGGCGGCGCGACGCTGCTCACCTCGACCTTCGGCGGCGAAGTCATCGAAGAGCGACCGCGCGAGTAAGCGACGAAGGAGCGCGTCACCATGGCGAACCCCGAGCAGATGAAGATGCTCCGCCAGATCCAGAAGATGCAATCCGACATGGAGGCCGCCCAGAACGCGCTCGCCGACGAGACGGTCGAAGGCAGCGCCGGGGGCGGGGTCGTGAAAGCCGTCGCCAACGGGCACGGCGAATTGCGGGGGATCTCGATCGACCCGAGTGTCGTCGACCCGGAAGATGTTGAGACGCTCGAAGATCTCGTCATGGCGGCGGTGTCGGAAGCACTGCGCCAGGCGCGTGATCTCCAGGCGCAACGAATGGGTGCCGTCACGAGCGGTCTCGGCGGCGGCGCCGAAGACCTGCTCGGCGGCCTACTGGGGTAATCGTTGGCCCTGTACGAAGGACCGGTCCAGAACCTGATCGACGAGTTGGGCCGCCTGCCGGGTGTCGGCCCGAAGTCGGCGCAACGCATCGCGTTCTATTTGCTGAAGGCGGCGCCGGAGGATGCGCGCCGGCTCGCGCAGTCGATCATCGACGCGAAGGAACGCGTGTCGTGGTGCCGGCAGTGCTTCAACATCGCCGAAGGCGAACTGTGCGCGTTCTGCAAGGACGAACGGCGCGACTCGACGATCCTGTGTGTCGTCGAGGAACCGCGCGACATTGTCGCCGTCGAACGCACGGCCGAGTTCCGCGGCCGCTACCACGTGTTGCAGGGCGCGATCTCACCGATCGAAGGCATCGGCGCCGAGCAGCTGCGGGTGAAAGAACTCCTCAACCGCATCGCGAACGAAGGGGTCGAGGAAGCGATCCTCGCGACGAACCCGAACATCGAGGGTGAAGCGACGGCGATGTACCTCGCTCGCCTATTGAAGCCGCTCGGTTTGCGCGTGACCCGTATCGCCAGTGGCCTGCCGGTCGGGGGCGACCTCGAGTACGCCGACGAAGTGACGCTCGGGCGCGCCCTCGAAGGCCGTCGCGAAGTCGACGCTTGACCCGCAGCGCCTCCCGCGCCCCTTGACCGGCCGATGATCGGGGCATAGAAAACGCGGGTCCGGTGAGGCAGGTGTGGGGGTGGCACATGGGGTACGACGACGAGGCGGCGCGCGATTCGGTCCCGGCGGCACCTCCGCCGCCTCTCGAACCGACGCTGCACGTACCGAACCGCGTCGCGCCGGCGGGTTTCGTCCGGCGCGTCGGCAAGACCCGCAACCCGTGGGGTGTGTGGCTGCTCTCGTTCGTGACCCTCGGCATCTACGGCCTGTACTGGTATTACAAGGTCAACGAAGAGGCCCGGAACTACGACCCGCGGATCAACGTGAGCCCGGGCCTCGCGCTCCTCACGATCATGTTCGGCGGCATCCTCTGCGGTATCCCGCCGATCGTTTCGCTGTTCCGTACCGGTGAACGCATCGGGCAGGCGCAACAACGGGCGGGTCGCCAGGAACGGTGTTCGGGGCTGATCGGTCTGTTGCTCGCGCTGTGCGCGGGCACCTACCTCGTCTACTACCAGTCGCAGCTCAACAAGGTGTGGGACACCTACGGGAACCCGCTGCCGGGCTCCGCCGTTTGAACGGCCGCCCGGTTCGCCGAGTTGTGCCGGTCAGTGGAAGGTCGGATTGAGGGTGAGGTTCCACACCCACAGCAATCCGAACATCACCGGGAGCAACCAGTTCGGGAGCCGCACGCGTTCGGTTCGCCAGCCGACGAGCATCGCGATCGCGATCGCGACGACGAGAATGCCGGCCGGGTTGTAACGCAACGAGGTGACGAAGTCGCCGTGCACGGCGGCGACGACCGAACGGGTCATGCCGCAGAACGGGCACGGGATACCGGTGAGCGACCGCAGCGGGCAGACGTTCGGCGGGTGCGCAGGGAAGAACGGCCAGATGGCTGCGATACCGAGCATCCCGGCCGCGGCGTAGCGCAGATCGTGCAGTTCGAACGTCTGCGTCTGCGTCCGCACGAGCGAAACAGTACTCAGCGCGGGTGTGTCACGCGCGGGCGTGCTTGGCCACGGCGATGCCTTCGAGCACGTACTCGGGGTGGGCGTTGACCGGGAGGCCGGTGACGCGCGGTGCGAGGCGTTGCACCAGCTCGCCGGCGAGGTACGCGCGGATGTGCCACGGTAGCGACAGCCGACGGTCGAGGAACTGGCGGACCGCGAGCACTTCGGCCGGGGTGATCGCGCTGACGTCCCAGTCGGCGACGGCATCGGAAGTAACGGTGATCGGCGCGACTGCGCTGAAGTTCGCACCGTCGGGTGCCCGGCCACCGAACTGCTCGCGCACGACGATGGTGCCCGCGGCGAGGTCGCCGAGGCGCTGATCGCGCGCGGTGCCGAGGATGGAGACCACGCTCGGCAGGTAGAGCAAGGCCTCTTCGATGACGCGCACGACGTTGCGGACCGCGCTGGCGAGAAAGCTCACCGGCTGGCCCCGCATCCCGACGACCCGGATCCCGGCAACCCGCTTGCCGGGGGTACGCCCGGACGCGAGCGTCTCGAACGCGAGGTCGTAGGCGAAGATCACGAGGAACACGCCGAGCACCGCCACGGCTGCGGCCCATCCGCGGCTGGTGGGGCCGCCTATGGCCAGCGCGATCGCGCCGAGCGCGAGAATGGACACCGCTTGGACCAACGTGTCGATCAACCGGGCGAGGAATCGCGAACCGAGCCCCGCGAGGATGAGTTCGACATCCACACCTTCGGGCGTCGCGATCGTGACGCGGTCGTCGACCAGCACCCGGGCAACCTAGACGCGTTCATTGCCCTGCGATCGCCGGGCTGGACGACGCTCGAATCCTTGATCGCCAAGGCCGGAAAGCGCCCGGCCCGGTTGCGCCGGCCGGTGTACGCGCCCTCGGCTCGTCGTACCGGGCCGCGGCGGCCGACCTCGCCACGGCCCGCCGCCGCTTTGCCGGCGACCCGGTCGTCGCGCGGCTCGAACGGCTCGTCGATCGGGCGCGCCAGCTCGTGTACGAGTCGGCGCCGTCCGAGGCGTCGCTGCGAGGGTTCGTGAGCCACGGCTACTGGCGGCGCGTGCGGGAACGTCCCCTCGCGCTCGCGATCGCGGCCGCGCTGCTCTTCGCGCCGGCGCTGCTCGCGGGTTACTGGGCGTGGCGCGACCCTGGTCCCGCGAGCGGGTTGGTCCCGGCCACGTACCAGTCGGTCACGACGCCCCGTCCCGCGGGGGAAGACCTCGGCGTGCCGGTGAACGAGCAAGCCGATCTCGCGACGTCGATCTTCACCAACAACATCACGGTCACCCTGCTGGCCTTCGCGGGCGGGGTGCTCCTTGGCTTGGGCACGATCTACATGCTCATGTCGAACGGGGTGCTGCTCGGCGCGGTCGCGGGCCTGTCGATCGGGGCCGGCAACGGGAAGGCGTTCTTCGAGCTGGTCGTCGCGCACGGGGTGCTCGAGCTCAGTTGCATCACGGTCGCGGGCGCGGCCGGCCTGCGGATCGGTTGGGCACTCGTCGACCCCGGTCATCGCACCCGCGGCTCGGCGCTGCGCGAAGAAGCGCGCGCGGCAATCGAGATGGTGCTCGGCACCGCGGCATGGCTGGTCGTGGCGGGTCTCGTCGAGGGGTTTGTCACGCCGGCCGGTCTGGGGCTCGCGCCGGTGTTCGTGATCGGCTTCGGGCTCGGCGCGATCTACTGGGGCCTGGTGTGGTGGCGCGGTGGACCGGTCAGAGCCGTGCCCGCTCCTTCAGCCTGAGGTACGCGCCGACGCACGCCTCGTTGAGCCGACCGGGCGCCGCTTCGACGACGTCGGCACCGGCGTGGCGCAGGCGTGCCGCGACCCGGGCGCGGGCGTCGAGCACGTCGAGCGCGACCGCGGCGGCGTAGGTGTCGCGGGCGACCTGCGGTGCGCGGTGGACGGCGGCGTCGAGGTCGGGGTCGCGCAACGACGCGACGACGACGGCATGCCGTTTGGCGATCACCGGGATCGCGGCGAGCAACGACTGCGCGGCGGCCTCGTCGACGAGGTCGGTGCACAGCAGGACGAACGCGCGTTTCGCGCCACCGATGTTGCGGAACGCGAGGTCGTAGTCGCTGTCGGTCGATTGCGGTTCGAGATCGAAGATGGCGCGCACGACCGCGCGGCCGCCGGCGCGCCGCGGGCGCACGTTGCGGCGCAGCTCACGATCGAACGCGATGACGCCGCACCGGTCGCCGATCTCGTCGGCAACGAGGGCGACCGACGCAACCGCGTCGACCGCGGCGTCGAGACGGGTGAGCGCCACGCCGTGTGCGCCGGCGGTCGGCGCCGCCATCAGGCGCCCGGTGTCGAGGACGCACACGACGTCGCGATCTTGTTCGACGCGGTACTGGTTGCTCATCGGGCGGCCGGTGCGGGCCGTCGCCCGCCAGTTGATCTGGCGGACGTCGTCGTCGGGCAGGTAGTCGCGGATCGATTCGAACTCGGTGCCGAGGCCCAACGGCCCGCGGGTGTGCCGGCCGGGTTCGCGGAAACGGCCACGACGGACGGCGATCGCGAGCGCCCGGGCGGCCGGGAGATCCGGGTACACGAGCAGCTCGGCCCGATCGCCGCCGGAGAAGAACCACGACCCCAGACCGAGCGGGCCGTCGCGCCGTGCCGCGACGGCCGGCAGCTCGTGGCGGCCGCGGCGGCGGGCGACGAGCTGCGCGTCGAGCTGGCCGTCGTGCTCCGACGGCGTGATGCGCACGTCGGGCGCCACCGGCTGGCGCACGACCACCCGGCCGCGACCCGTCGGGTGGGCTTCGATCGTGAGGGTCGCCGCCCGCCCGCGGGCGACCACCGCGGGCAGTGACCGGCGCAACCGAAGGTCGCGGCGCGCGGCGAGCGAATCGGCCACCACCGCGACCGCGAGGAGGCCGGCGAGCACGAACACGATCACCGCGGGAAGGAGCAGCGCGCCGAGCGCGATCACGAGTAATGCCAACGCGGCGCGCGGCGTCGGGCTCATCGGGGGACGGGCACGGAACGCACCGCCGCTTCCACCGCGCTGTCGGTGGTGTAACGCTCGAGTTCGGCTTCGGGCCGCAGCTGCAGGCGGTGGCGCAGCACCGCGGGCGCGACCGTCGCGATGTCGTCGGGCACGACGAACGCGCGCCCGCTCAACCGGGCCGCCGCCTTAGCGGTCGCGAGGAGGTGCACCGCGGCGCGGGGGCTGGCGCCGAGCGCGACGCTCGGGAGGTCGCGCGTCCGGCGTACCAATGCGACCGCGTACGCGATCACTTCGTCGCTCACCGTCACCGCATCGACGTCGGCGCGCGCGGCGGCCAGTTCGCCCGCGGTCGTGACCGTCTGTACGTCGTCGAGTGTTGCCGGCGCGACCCCGTGATGGGCGAGTTGCAACATCTGCCGCTCGTCGGCCTCGCTGGGGTAGGTGATGTCGAGCTTCGCGATGAAACGGTCGAGTTGCGCCTCGGGCAGCGGGTAGGTGCCCTCGTACTCGATCGGGTTCTGCGTCGCGACGACGAGGAACGGCTCCGGCAGCGGGTACGGGTTGCCGTCGACGCTCACCTGGCGTTCCTGCATGGCTTCGAGGAGCGCCGCTTGGGTCTTCGGTGGGGTGCGGTTGATCTCGTCGGCGAGCAGGAGGTTGGTGAACACCGGCCCGCGGCGAAAGCCGAGCTCGCCTTCGAGCAGCGTCATCGTCCCGGTGAGGTCGGAGGGCAACATGTCGGGGGTGAACTGCACCCGGCGAAAATCGACGCCGAGACTGCGCGCGAACGCGTTCGCGACGAGTGTCTTCGCGACACCCGGCACGCCTTCGAGCAGCACGTGACCGCCGACCGCCGCCGCGGCCAGCATCACGTCGACGACGTACTCCTGCCCGACGACGACCTTGCGCACCTCTCGCACGACGCGATCGCGCAGTTCTCTCACTCGTTCCTCCCGGTATCCCAGCGTCCGGCGCGCGCGAGCGCGCGGCCCACCGTTATCACGTCGTCGTCGCCATCGATTGCGTGCAGCATCGATCGCACCTCGTCGTCCGACAGCCCGAGCGCGCGCCCGGCGCGCTCGTAGTCGGCGGTGGTCGCGTCGGCCGAGGCCGGATCGTTGCGCGATGCGCTCGCGCAACGCGGCGCGTACCGGTGCGACTGCTTCATCGCGGGCGCGAGTGCGTTCGAGGGTGATCGCGAGCGCGTCGACGTATTCGCGTCGCGACGGTGGCAGGTCGCGTTCGGCCTGTTCGGGAGGCCCGAGCCGCCGGGCACGCGCCCAGGCCAGCAGGAGCACCGACAGCGCGATGCCCGCGAACGCCAGCTTCCAGTTCGACGGGATCGCGGCGAAGCCGCGCGACTCGCCGTAGCCGTGCACCCCTTCCGCGAAAACGACCGGCTGCGACGACGAACCGGCGAGGGCGATGCCGAACGCGGCGTTGTCGGCCTGGTCGAGGTACGCGTTGGTGAGCGGGGAGATGTCGGCGAGGAAGATGATGTCGCCCTTGCCGAGGTGCTCCTCCGTCGCGAGAGCGTGGTGCGCTTCGCCCATGACCACCGTCGACGTCTCGGCCCGCTTCCACATGCCGTCACCGGCGGTGACGACCCGCGTCACGCCGCCGAACCTCGTCGCGTCGGTCGGCGCGAAACTCGTGCGGTCACTCGGCACCCACGCGGGCGGGTGGTCGCGTAATTCGTGCAAGTAGCGGTCGGCGTCGGTACCGCCGATCACGAGGTGACCGCCGTTCACCACGAACTGCAGCGCGACCCCACCTTGATTGTCGGTGAGGACCTCGGGCTCGAGGATCATGAGTGTCGCCTGCGGATCGATGGTCGCGCTCACCAGGTCGCCGCGCTGGCGGGTGACGCCGTGCCCGTAGCGGGAGAGCAGCGTCGCGTACGCGCCGAGACCGTCGGGGGCCGTCGCGTACGACGATCCGGGTGCACCCGACGGGTTGCTCCCACCCACGGATCGGTCGACGCCCCTCGCGACGAGGTTGAGCGCGACGAGCCCGACCGCGACGGCGACACCAACCCTGATTGCAACCGGGACGCGACCGACCCACGCGCGTACCGACGCCGCCGGCCCGGCGGTCAACGCCGCCTCGCGTCGTCGAGGACCCGCGGCCAGCTCTCCCGCGCGACGCGCACGTCGGCGGCCTCCGCGTCGCGCCCGCCGTACGCGACTTCCTCGAAGCGGGTCGCGAGGTCGTCGAAGGTCTCCGACCCGAGCAGGCGGCGGACCTCGTTGGTCGTGAGCGACGGGCGGTAGCGGATCACGCCCCGCTGGCCGAGACGGAGCAACCCGGCGCGGAAACGGAGACGCACGGCGCGTTCGAGGTCGCCGGCGGCCTCGGCCGAATCTGCCTCGCGTTCGTACGCCGCGGGGTCTTCGGGTTGGGCGCCGCCGGCGGTCGTCGCCGGAGGGTGGGCCCGCGGCCCGTCCGCCGGACGCGGGCGAGGAACACCACGAACCCGATCGCGGCCGCGATGCACACGATCGCGACCGCGAGCCATGTCGGCCCGGGCACGGCGCGGAGCGCCGCGCTGATCGCGTGCCCGATGTCGCGGAGCCGGTCGCCGAGCCATTCCAGCGGTTTGCGCAACGGGCGGGGCGCGGGTGCGTTGCGGTACCGGCGGTCGGAGAGGATGTGTTTCGCTTCGGCGCGCGCCTGGGCGGGATCGACCCGCGCGACGAGCACGTCAGGCCCGGGCCGAATCGAGATGGTGCAGCGCCATTTGCACGTCGAAACCCTCTTTGCGGATGCGCAGGTCGAAATAGAGCACGACGACCGCGCACGCGAGGAACGGCACCGTCAACAGGGAGGCGACCAGGCCGGTCACGCCGCCGACGATGGCGTTGGCGAGATCGCCGTGGACGTGCGCGGCGTGTACGGCGTAGGCGAGGGCACCGGTCAGCGACAGCGACACGACGACGGTGAGCAACGAGCCGAGGTAATGCACGCCGGCGCACGCCCACCAGCGGCCTTTCACGAGCGCGAACGATCGGGAGATCGCGGGGCTCACCTTTGTTTGCTCGAGGATCATCGCCGGCATCGCGACCGCGAGCGACACCTGGAGCCAGATGCCGGGCACCAGGCACATCGCCGAACCGGCGAGCACGAGCAGGCTCACCAGGAGCGCGAGGCCGAGTACCGGACCGAGCCGGTGCCAGGCGACACCGAGGGACCTGCGCGCAGTCATCTGGTTCGCGCTCACGTACACGTCGGCGACGAGCGACGTGACGGCGGCGGTTGCGAACGCGGTCGAGAGCAGCACGATGATGTTCGTCACGAGGTTCCCGGCGAGCGGTACCCAGATCGTGCCGCGCGCATCGAACACCGAACTCGCGCTCGATGTCGAGGGCAGGCTGCTCAGTGAGACGAGCACGTTCAGGATCTGCACCGGGACCACGACGATCGCGATGATCCGCACCAGCGCCCCGAACTGCGCGCGGTAGATCGCGACGGCCGCGTCGAGGATCTCTCCCACACCACGCGGCCGAAGGTTCGGGAGCACCAGCGAACGTTAACGGGTGGGCGGTGAGTGGCCGCGACGGAGGAGCAGCGAACTCGCCGGAGCGGCGAGCCTGCGAGCGCGACCAGCGAATGCGTGCGTGGCCTGATCGTTGTGGGGCGGTGAGCGGCCGCGACGGAGGAGCAGCGAACTCGCCGGAGCGGCGAGCCTGCGAGCGCGACCAGCGAATGCGTGCGTGGCCTGATCGTTGTGGGGCGGTGAGCGGCCGCGACGGAGGAGCAGCGAACTCGCCGGAGCGGCGAGCCTGCGAGCGCGACCAGCTACAAGGTGCGGATGAGGGCGGCGTCGCCCTGGCCGCCACCGCCGCAGAGCGCCGCGGCGCCGGTACCGCCACCGCGGCGGCGCAGCTCGTTGATGAGCGTGACGACGAGCCGGGCACCCGACATGCCGACCGGGTGACCGAGCGCGATCGCGCCACCGTTCACGTTGACGACGTCGTCGGTGATGCCGAGGTCGCGCATGGCGGCGATGCCCACCGCCGCGAACGCTTCGTTCAACTCGAAGAGGTCGATGTCGGAGACGGCGAGGTCGGCTTGCTGCAAGGCCCGCTTGATCGCGCGCGACGGCTGGGTGAGCAGCGACGGGTCGGGGCCGGCGACCATGCCGTAGCCGATGAGTTCGGCGAGCGGCGCGACGCCGAGCTCGTCGGCCTTCTCACGGCTCATCACGATCACGGCCGCGGCACCGTCGGAAATCTGCGACGCGTTGCCGGCCGTGATCGTGCCGTCCTTGCCGAACGCGGGCCGCAGCCCGGCGAGCGATTCGGCCGTCGTGCCCGGGCGCACACCTTCGTCGGTGTCGACGACGATCGGGTCGCCTTTGCGTTGCGGGATCGACACCGGCGTGATCTCGTCGGTGAAGCGCCCTTCCTTTTGCGCGGCGGCGGCGCGTTCGTGGCTCTTGGCCGCGAGGTCGTCTTGCACTTCGCGGGTGAGACCGCCGACCTGGCCGGCGTACTTGTCGGTGCCGGTCCCCATGTGCACACCGTCGAACGCGCACCAGAGCCCGTCGAGGATCAGGGAGTCGACGATTTCGCCGTTGCCCATCCGGTAACCCTCACGCGCCTTCGGGAGGAGGTAGGGCGCGTTGGTCATCGACTCCATACCGCCGGCGACGACCACTTCGGCGTCGCCCGCCTGGATCATCTGGTCGGCGAGGTAGATGGCGTTGATCCCCGAGAGGCAGACCTTGTTGACGGTCATGGCCGGCACGGTCATCGGGACGCCGGCGCCGTTGGCGGCCTGGCGGGCGGTGATCTGGCCGGATCCCGCCTGGAGCACCTGGCCCATCAGGACGTAGTCGACCTGGTCGGCTCCTACCCCGGCGCGCTCGAGTGCGGCCTTGATCGCGATTGCACCGAGATCGACGGCCCGCATGGAAGCGAGCGCACCGGAAAGCTTCCCGATGGGTGTACGGGCCGACGAAACGATCACCGAGCCGGGCATGGGTCCTCCCTACAGACACCGCCACGCTGACAAGGCCAAGCAGTGTAGGGACGGGTGGTCGCTTCTCGCTACTGGCCGGTAGCTTCGGGCCATGCCTTCCTCCATCGAAGCCATTCGTGATGCGATCCTCGAGGACGCGCCCGGCGACGCGATCGGCGCGCTCCCGCTGCCCGACACGTTCCGCGCCGCGGTGGTACGGGCCGACGAGCAAGAGATGTTCGCGGGCTTGACGTCGGAGGAGAAAGACCCCCGCAAATCGGTGCACATCGACGACGTCCCGGTGCCGGAGCTTGCTCCCGACGAGGCGTACGTCGCGGTGATGGCGAGCGCGATCAACTTCAACACGGTGTGGACGTCGATCTTCGAACCGCTCCCCACGTTCCAGTTCCTCAAGCGCCTGGGCAAGGAGAGCGTGTGGGGTGCGCGCCACGACCTGCCGTACCACATCATGGGGAGCGACGCCTCGGGTGTGATCCTCCGGGTGGGGTCGGCGGTGCGCAACTGGAAGCCGGGCGACAAGGTCACCGTGCACTGCAACTACGTCGACGACCAGGACCCGTCGGCCCACGACGACTCGATGATGGCGGCGAACCAGCGCATCTGGGGGTTCGAGAGCAACTTCGGGGGGTTGGCCGAGGTCGCGTTGGTCAAGGCGAACCAGCTGATGCCGAAACCCGAGCACCTCACGTGGGAGGAGTCGGCGTGCAACGCGCTGTGCAACTCCACGAGCTACCGGATGATCGTGAGCCCGAATGGTTCGCAGATGACCCAGGGCCAGACCGTGCTCGTCTGGGGTGCGACCGGCGGGATCGGCGCCTACGCCGTGCAATACGTGTTGAACGGCGGGGGTACCCCCGTGGGGGTGGTGTCGTCACCGGAACGCGCCGCGCTGCTCACCGAACTCGGTTGCGAGCACGTCATCGACCGGCGCGCCGAGGGCTACAAGTTCTGGAAGGACGACAACACCCAGGACCCGGCCGAGTGGCGACGGTTCGGCAAGAAGATCCGCGAGTTGAGCGGCCGCGACCCCGACATCGTCTTCGAACATCCGGGACGCGCCACGATGGGGGCGTCGGTGTTCGTCGCGAAGCGGGGCGGCATGATCATCACCTGCGCGGCGACCTCGGGGTTCAACATCGAGTACGACAACCGGTACCTCTGGATGAACTTGAAGACGCTGAAGGGCTGCCACTTCGCGAACTACCGGGAGGCGTGGGAAGCGAACCGGCTGGTCCGCGAGGCTCGCATCCACCCGACGTTGTCGAAAGTGTTCGACCTCGACCACAGCGGCGACGCGGCCTATGAGGTGCATCACAACATCGGCGAGGGCAAGTACGGCGTCCTGTGCCTCGCGCCGGAGGAGGGCCTCGGTGTCACCGACCCTCGCACCCGCGAAGCACACATCGACGCGATCACCTTGTTCCGCCGGCACGCCTGAACGGGAGACGTTCACCATGCTGCTCACCGAGATCGACCATGTAGCGATCGCCGTGAACGACCTCGAGTCGGCGATCGCGTACTACCGCGAGACCTTCGGGTGCGATGTCGAGCACCGGGAAGTGATCGAGAAGGACGGGGTCGAGGAGGCGCTCCTTCGCGTCGCCGATTCCTACATCCAGTTGCTCACTCCGATCCGCGACGACTCGACGGTCGCGAAGTACCTCGCGACGAAGGGTGAAGGCATCCACCACGTCGGCTACCGCGTCGACGATTGCGGAGAGGCCCTCGACGCGGTGAAAACCCACGGCTTCCGCGTCATCGACGAACAGCCGCGTCCGGGGAGCCGGGGCACGACGGTCGCGTTCGTGCACCCGAAGACGGCGTTCGGCACGCTGATCGAACTCGTGCAGGAGAACTGAACCCGCGGTCACGGTCGGCGTTCGCCCCGGTCGGTCGGGTCTATCCCCCAATGGGGCGAAGGTCCCGGACGTCGAAATCGAGCGGGTCCCAAGTCCAGAAATGACGCGGGTGGGTTGGCCCGGCCATGGGCCGAGCCGATCACGCGGTATGGCACAAACGCGCACCCTTCATCTCGACGATCGATTCATCACCGACGTCATCGCCGCCCACGGCATGTGGAAGTACCGCCTTCACGACGCGATCGAGACGGGATCGAGCGCGTTCAGCCCGGAGAAGATCGCGGTCGACAACCAGTGCCAGCTGGGCCAATGGATCCACGGTGACGCCCGGCGCATGCTCGGCGACGCCGCGGCACACGAGCAGTTACGAGACCTGCATGCCTCGTTCCATCGCACGGCGGCCGACGTGCTCCGGCTCGCGTTGGCGGGCGAGCGAGGCACGGCGCGCGCCCAGATCAGCTCGGGGAGCCCGTTCCTGCGCACCTCGGCGCACCTCGTGCAGATCCTCGACGGCTTGCGAGCCGGCAGTGTCACCGGCACCGCCGGAGCGCACGAAGATGATCCGGTGCGGGCCGAGCTGGTCGGTACCGCCCTCGAGACCTCGGCCCAAGCCGATGTCGCGTCGATCGCGGCCGAGCAGGTGCGCGCGAACGTGGAGGCCGTCGCGGCGGCCGCCGAGGAGATGTCGGCGGCGATCGGCGAGGTTTCGGCGAGCGCCAACGCGGCGACACAGGTCGCGGCCGGGGCCGTCGAGAGCGCGGAGGAAGCGAGCGCGATGGTCGACCGGCTCGCCCGGGCGACCGGTGAGATCGACAAAGTGCTCTCGCTCATCACCGCCATCGCCAAGCAGACCAATCTGCTCGCGTTGAACGCGACCATCGAAGCGGCCCGCGCCGGCGACGCCGGCAAGGGCTTCGCCGTCGTTGCGACCGAGGTGAAGCAGCTGGCTCGCGAGACGGCCGACGCCGCCGACGACGTCGCCGCGAAGGTCGCGGAGATCAACTCGAGCGTCACTGCCGCGCTCGCCGGCATCGCCAAGTTCACCGAGACGACGCGCGAGATCTACGACACACAGACCACGATCGCGGGCGCGGTCGAGGAACAGAATGCGGCGACGAACGAGATCACCCGGAACATGGCCGAAACCGCGACGGCCGGAGCCGCCATCGCCGAGAACGTCGCCGCGGTCGGCCTCGCGGCCCGCAACACGCGGGCCATTGCGGGGGCATGGCACTCCGAGTGACCCGGCGGTCCTGCGGCCCGGCAACGCACCGCGCTGGCGCATTTCACACGATTCGCTAGCTTCGGGCGCGACGGGGAGTTCGTGCCGATGGAGGACCATGCCGTCGTCTTCGACGACGGGCGCGCGTTCACGTTCGCCGAGTTCGGCGACCCGGCCGGGGCGCCGGTCGTGCTGTTCCACGGCGCGCCGGGATCGCGGCTGTTCTGCCCCGACGAAGCGCGCACCCGCGCCGCCGGCGTCCGTTGCATCACCTTCGACCGTCCCGGCTACGGCGGCTCGGCGCCAGTTCCCGGGCGCCGGGTCTCCGACGTCGCGACCGATGTGGCGCGTCTGCTCGATCTACTCGCCATCGACCGTGTCGCGGCGATCGGATGGTCGGGTGGAGGGCCGTTCGCGGGTCGCGACGGCACACGCGCTCGGCGACCGCATCACGCGCGCGGCGGTGATCAGCGCGCCCGGCCCCCTCGACGAGGTGCCCGGCGCGTGGGAGCGGCTGGGCGACTACCAGCGCCCGACCGCCGAGATGGCTCGCCGGGAACCGGAGCGTTCGGTCCGGGCGATCGCCCGCCACATGGCCCCATTCGTCGAGGACCCGTCGTCGTTCCTCGGGCGCGGCGACCCGGCGATCAACGGGCCGCCCTGGGCGATGCTCGTCGGCCAGGTCAGCGAGGCGTTACGCCAAGGCACCGAAGGCCTGGCCGCCGATCTGGTGGCGATGTGGTGCGAGTGGGGTTTCGAGCTCGCCGACGTGGTCACCCCGACCGACGTCTGGCACGGCGCGCGCGATCCGCACAACGCGGAGGACGCTCAGTGCTACGCGGCCCGCCTTGCCGACGCGCACCTCACCGTGTGGCCCGACGCCGGGCATATGGGTGTCATCACCCATTGGGACGACGTGCTCGCCGCCGCGCTCGCGAGAAGAAGCGGTAACTGATCACGCTTTCACGGGTCGAATCAACCTTGCGTCCCGATCCGGCCCGTCAGAGGAGTTCGATGGTTGCCCATTCCCAACCCGGAGGCCGGCCGCCGGCCGCCGGTAGCCTCCCTCCCATGGCCGAAGCAGAGCTTCCCGACGACGAAGCCGGGCTCCCCGACGAGGAGACGCAGACGCAGGGCGAGGGGGCTTCCTCCACCGTCCCCAGCACGCTCACACCGATCGAGGTGCGGCTCGACCAGTTGGCGAAGCTCAAAGAAGAAGCGCTCCATGCCGGCAAGGAGTCGGCAATCGAGCGTCAGCACAAGCGGGGGAAGCTCACCGCTCGCGAACGCATCGAACTGTTCGTCGACCCCGGTACGTTCGTCGAACTCGACATGCTCGCCCGTCACCGCGCGGTCGGGTTCGGCATCGAGAAAAACCGACCGCTCACCGATGGTGTGATCACCGGCTGGGGCTTGGTCGACGGCCGCAAGGTGTTCCTGTTCGCGCAGGACTTCACGATTTTCGGCGGCGCGCTCGGCGAGGTGTACGCGCAGAAGATCCACAAGGTGATGGACATCGCCGAGTCGGTCGGCGCGCCGGTCGTCGGTTTGAACGACGGTGGCGGCGCGCGCATCCAGGAAGGTGTCGTCTCCCTCGACGCGTACGGCGGCATCTTCTTCCGCAACGTGAAGGCGTCGGGCGTGGTGCCGCAGATCAGCGTGGTGCTCGGCCCGTGTGCCGGTGGCGCGGTGTACTCGCCGGCCATGACCGACTTCATCTTCATGGTGAAGGGCACGTCGCTCATGTTCATCACCGGTCCCGACGTCGTGAAGACGGTCACCGGAGAAGACGTCACCCAGGAGCAACTCGGCGGCGCGATGACGCACGCGACGAAAAGCGGTGTCGCGACGTTCGTCGCCGACGACGAGGAGTCGTGCATCCAGATGGTGCGCTACCTCCTGTCGTTCCTGCCGTCGAACAACCTCGAAGACCCGCCCTACTACACCCCTTCCGACGACCCCAACCGCTCGTGCGACGGCATCCCGGCGCTCATCCCCGACTCACCGAACAAGCCGTACGACATGAAGAAGGTGATCGCGGAGATCGTCGACGACGGCGAGTTCTTCGAGGTCTTCCCGTTGTGGGCGATGAACATCGTGTGCGGCTTCGCTCGTATCGACGGTCATGTGGTTGGCATCGTGGGCAACCAGCCCCAGGTGTTCGCCGGTTGCCTCGACATCGACGCCTCCGAGAAGGCGGCGCGATTCGTCCGCACCTGCGACGCGTTCAACATCCCGCTCGTCACGTTCGTCGACGTGCCCGGCTTCCTGCCCGGCACCGATCAGGAGTACGGCGGCATCATCCGCCACGGCGCCAAGATCCTCTACGCGTACTGCGAGGCGACCGTGCCGCGCGTGCAGGTGATCACGCGCAAGGGTTATGGCGGCGCCTACGTCGTCATGAACTCGAAGTCGATCGGCGCCGACCTCGCGTTCGCGTGGCCGTCGGCCGAGATCGCGGTGATGGGCCCGGCCCCGGCCGTCAACATCATCTTCCGCAAGGACATCGAGAAGGCCTCCGACCCGGAGGCGCGCCGTCAGGAACTCGTCGACGAGTACACCGAACGGCTCGCGAACCCCTACGCCGCTGCGGAGCGCGGGTTCGTCGACGACGTGATCGACCCGCGAGAAACCCGCCGGGTGCTCGTGTCGTCGTTGCAGATGTTGCGAACGAAGCGGGAGCAATTGCCGCAACGCAAGCACGGGAACACACCGCTGTGAGCGCCGGCGTGCAAGGCGCATCGATCGCTTCGATCCACGGCAGCCCGTCGCCCGACGAGCTGGTCGCGGTCACTGTCGCGGTCTCCGCGCTGGTCGACGAAGCGCAGGCCACGGCGGCCGCGAACGCAGCGGCGGGTGACGGGGCCGCGAACAACGAGCAGCTCAACGTGTGGCTCACCGCCTCCCGGCGTGCCGCGCAGCGCTCGTCGCTCTCGCGGGGCCCGTGGCGAATATCAGGCCGGATCGCGAGAAGATCTCGTATCTAGCGCGAGGAAGCGTGCCGGCGACGGAGTGTTGGGCGAGCACATGACCGTGATTCACGATGCGGAATGCTTCACGGTCGGGCCCGACGAGGTCGTCGTCACCTTCGCGACCGGCGACGACGCCGAGGTCACGACGGCGATCGGGGACCGCGAAGTGGTGACCCGCGGGCCGGTCCACGTCGCCCGAATCACCGGCCTGGAGCCGGCGACGCCCTACCGGCTCGAGGTCGACGGGGCGCCGGCGTCGGCGCTGCTGCCGGCCGAGGTCACCACGTTGCCCGCGCCGCCCGGCCGGCGTCTCGGCACCGTCGCAACCGCCAACGACGTGCATTTCGGCGAGCAGGAGTGCGGCCGGCTCGGTGGCGCCGAGGAGGTCGGGCCGATCTTCTCCACGCCCGCGGGCGAGACGCCCTACTTCGACACGATGAACCAGGGCGCGGTGGAAGAGATCGAGGCGCTCGCACCCGACGCAGTGATCGTCAAAGGCGACCTGACGGATACCGGCAGCGACGAGCAGTACGAGATGTTCCTCGACACCTACGGCCGGCTCGGCTCGCGCATGCACCACGTACGGGGCAATCACGACGCGATGCTCTCGACCGAGATCGCGTCGGCCGACGCTCCGTTCGCGGTCGAAGTGCCCGGTGCGACGCTCGCGGTACTCGACACCGTGCGGCCCGGCACCGACCGCGGCCGGCTCTCCGCGGCACAGTTGGAATGGCTCGACACCCTCGCGGCCGAATCGACCGGCCCGGTGCTCGTGTTCGGGCATCACCACCCGTGGGCGCCGTCGTCGCCCGAACGCGACGACGGCTACTTCGGGATCAATCCCGACGACAGCGAGGCGTTGTGCCGGGTGATCGCGCGGCGGGAAACGATCGTCGGCTACTTCGCGGGCCACACGCACCGCAACCGCGTGCGCCACTTCGCCGAGGCGCGCAACGTCCCGATCGTCGAGGTCGCGTGCGTGAAGGACTACCCGGGCGCGTGGGCCGAGTACCGATTGCACGAAGGTGGCTACACCCAACTCGTCCACCGCATCGCGAGCCCCGAAGCGCTCGCGTGGACGGAGCAGACGAGGCAGATGTTCGCCGGCCTCTACCGCGATTACGCCCTCGGCTCCCAGCCGGACCGCAGCTTCACCGTCGTCTACTGACGTGCGTCGATAGCTATCGCTATTCGATAGCTATCGACGCCCGTAGTGCCGGCGGAGCGGCTGACACAGTGCTCGTCGGTGCGCGGGCACCTCGTCCGGGCAGCGTTTCATCCACTCTGGGTGATGCCGACGGCCGGCGCGGCAATCAGGCTGAGCTGAGTGTGAGCGGTCAGCGAGGTCTGTGAGGAGAGCGCCATGCCGGTTCCGTTCCGTGGGTCCGTGAACATCGACATCAAGGACTCGGTGCCTGACTGGGAGCCGTACCGCCAGCCGATCGCGCCGGCGGGCGCGCCGAGCGTGCTCTACATCGTTCTCGACGACGTCGGTTTCTCGGCGATGGAGCCGTTCGGCGGTTTGATCGAGACGCCGAACCTGAACCGCATCGCCCGGCGGGGCCTGACGTACACGAGCTTCCACACGACCGCCCTGTGCTCGCCGACCCGTTCCTGCTTGTTGACGGGCCGCAACCACACAACCAACGGGATGGCGTGTATCTCCGAGGCGTCCTCCGGGTTCCCGAACGCCAACGGCCACATCCCGCTCGAGTGTGCGACGATCGCCGAGCTGCTGGGGCAGCGAGGTTGGAACACCTACATGGTGGGCAAGTGGCACCTCTGCGCCGAGGACGAGATGAACATCGCGTCGATCAAGACGCAGTGGCCTCTCGGGCGAGGGTTCGAGCGGTTCTACGGCTTTCTCGGTGCCGAAACCAACCAGTGGTACCCCGACATCGTCTACGACAACCACCCGGTCGAGCCGCCCGCGTCCCCGGAGGACGGCTACCACTTCACGACCGACATCACCGACAAGGCGCTCGAGTTCATCCGCGACTCGAAAGCCATCGCGCCCGACAAGCCGTTCTTCCTCTACTACGCGCCGGGTGCAGCGCACGCGCCACACCACGCGCCGAAGGACTGGATCGCGAAGTACGCCGGCAAGTTCGACATGGGCTACGAGGCGTACCGCGAGCTCGTGTTCGCCCGCCAGAAGCAGATGGGCATCGTCAACGAGCACGCGGAGCTCTCGCCCATCAACCCCTACATCGACGCGACGAGCTTCGACGGCAAGCCGTGGTCCGAGCTCGACGTCGTCCGCCCGTGGGATTCGCTCTCGGCCGAGGAGCAGCGCCTGTTCGCCCGGATGGCCGAGGTGTACGCCGGGTTCGTGAGCCATGCCGACCACGAGATCGGCCGCCTTCTCGACTACCTCGAGGAGACCGGCCAGCTCGACAACACGATCGTGGTTGTCGTCTCCGACAACGGCGCGTCGGGCGAAGGCGGCCCGAACGGTTCGGTCAACGAGAACAAGTTCTTCAACGGCATCCCCGACACGATCGAGGACAACTTGCCGATGCTCGACGAGCTCGGCGGGCCGAACACCTACAACCATTACCCGACCGGGTGGGCCTGGGCGTTCAACACCCCGTTCAAGATGTGGAAGCGCTACTCGAGCTATGAGGGCGGCTCGGCCGACCCGATGATGGTGTCGTGGCCGGCTCGGATCGGGGCATCCGGTGAGATCCGGCGGCAGTACGCCCACGCGGTCGATGTCGTCCCGACCCTGTTGGAATGCGTCGGCGTGGAGCTCCCGGAGCAGGTCCGGGGGGTCACCCAGCACCCGTTCGAGGGTGTCAGCTTCGCCCGGTCGTTCGACGCCGCCGACGCCGATACCGGCAAGGAGACGCAGTTCTATTCGATGCTCGGTACCCGGGCGATCTGGCACCGGGGCTGGAAGGCGGCGACCGTCACCCCGGCCGCCCCGGAGGCGTGGGGCGACTTCGCCCAGCAACGTTGGGAGCTGTTCGACACGGCGAACGACCCGAGCGAGTGCAACGACCTTGCCGAGAAGGAGCCCGCGCGGCTCCAGGAGCTCGTCGCGCTGTGGTGGACGGAGGCGGGCCGGTACCAAGCGCTGCCGCTCGAGTCGCGCAACGCGGTCGAGATTCTCGGGGCCGAGCGGCCTCAGCTCGCGATCCCCCGCGACCGCTACGTGTACTACCCGGGCTGTGGCGAGGTGCCCGAGTCGGTCGCGGTGAACGTCCGCAACCGCTCATACAGCATCGCGGCCGAGCTGGAGGTCGCCGACCCCAAGGCGTCGGGCGTGCTCTTCGCGCAGGGGGCAAGGTTCGGCGGGCACGCGCTGTACCTGAAGGACGGCGTCCTCAAGTACGTCTACAACTACGTCGGCCAGTTGGAACAGATCGTGGAGTCGACCGAGCACGTGCCGCTCGGGCACGTGTACCTCTCCGCGAGCTTCGACAAGGACGGCGACTCGATGCCGACCCAAGGCACGCTCACGCTGTACATCGGCCAGCGAGCGGTCGGCTCGGCCAAGATCAAGACCCAACCGGGCAAGTTCTCGCTTGCGGGTGAGGGCCTCAACATCGGGCGCGAGGGTGGCGAGCCGGTCACCGACGACTACCCGGGGTCGTCGCCGTGGGCCTTCTCGGGCGGCACGCTCAAGCAGGTGATCATCGATGTGAGCGGCGACGCCTTCGTCGACCTCGCGCGCGAAGCCGCGGCGATGATGGCTCGCGAATAGTCACCTGAGCGGGCCCTGGCACGGTGCCGGCGCGGCCGGTTTGGTACCCGAGGAGCGGCGGTGAGGAGTGCGCAACCCGTCAGCCTGATAACGAAACCGGGACGCGCGGCGCCGACCGCGGGCCCGGCGATGCCGTCCGACCGGCCGCCGACGGCCCCGGCTTCGTTCCACGTGCTCGCCAAGCCTTCGGGGCCGATCTGCAACCTTGATTGCGAATACTGCTTCTTCCTGTCGAAGGAGGCGCTCTATCCGAACGACCGCTTCCGCATGCCCGACGACGTGTTGGAGCAGTACCTGCGGCAGGTGATCGAAGCGCAGGCGGCCCCGGAGGTGACGATCGCGTGGCAGGGCGGTGAGCCGACGCTCATGGGCGTCGACTTCTTTCGCCGTGCGGTCGCGCTCGTCGAGGAGTACGTGCGCCCCGGCCAGACGGTGCAACACACCATGCAGACGAACGGCACGCTGCTCACCGACGAATGGTGTGCGTTCCTCGCCGAGGCGGGCTTCCTGGTGGGCATCAGCATCGACGGGCCGCCGGCGTTGCACGACAGGTACCGCGTCGACAAGCGCGGCGGGCCGACCTTCGACAAGGTGAGGCGGGGCCTCGACCTCCTCGTCGAGCACGGCGTCGCGTGGAACGTGCTGTGCACGGTGCATGCCGCGAACCAGGACCATCCGCTCGAGGTGTACCGCTTCTTCCGTGACGAGCTCGGCGCCGAGTTCGTTCAGCTCATCGCCATCGTCGAGCGCGACAACGAGACCGGGTTCCAAGAAGGCGACACCGTCACCGACCGCTCGGTCGACCCTGCCGCGTGGGGGCGCTTCCTGAACGCAGTGTTCGACGAATGGCTGCGCCACGACGTCGGGAAGGTCTACGTGTCGCAGTTCGATGCTGCATTGGCGGCCTGGATGGGCATGGAGCCGTCACTCTGCATCTTCCGGACGACGTGCGGCGACGCCGTTGCCCTCGAACACAACGGCGACGTCTACTCGTGCGATCACTTCGTCGAACCCGACCACCTCATCGGCAATCTCGGGACCACCCATCTCGTCGAGCTCATCGCGTCACCGAAACAGCGCGCGTTCGGGCAGGCGAAACTCGACACGCTGCCGCAGTTCTGCCGCGATTGCACCGTGCGGTTCGTGTGCAACGGCGAATGCCCGAAGAACCGGTTCACCCTCACGCCGAGTGGTGAACCGGGCCTGAACTATCTCTGCGCGGGCTACTTCGACTTCTTCACTCACATCGATGGACCGATGAAGGTGATGGCCGGGCTGCTGCGCCGGGGTCGCTACGCAGACGAGATCATGGAGATCTTCGCCAAGGCGGGGCGGAACGACCCGTGCCCGTGCGGCAGCGGGCGCAAAGCCAAACACTGCCACGCCCCGAACTGAGCCGGACGGGTCGCGACGTAGCCTGCTCGGCCATGCAGGCGCTGGACGGTTTGCGGGTGGTCGACATGGCGACGGTGCTCGCCGGGCCGGGCGCGGCGCGCTACCTCGCCGATTTCGGTGCCGACGTCGTCAAGGTCGAGGCGCCCGGCGGTGACGGGACGCGCCGGATGGGTTGGGTGCCGCCCGAAGGGGGCGACTCCTACATGTGGAAGTTGCTCGGCCGCGGGAAGCGCTGTGTCGTGCTCGACCTCAAGACCGGCGATGGCCTTGACGCGATGCGGCGCCTTGTCGACCGCTCCGACGTGCTGATCGAGAACCTCCGGCCCGGCACGCTCGAACGGCTCGGGCTCGGCGCCGACGAGTTGCTCACGCGCAACCGCGGGCTCGTTGTGTTGCGGGTGAGCGGTTTCGGGCAAGCCGGGCCGTACGCGAAGCGGCCCGGTTTCGCGACGCTCGCGGAGGCGATGAGCGGGTTCGCCGCCATCAATGGTGAACCCGACGGCCCGCCGCTCCTCCCGCCGATCGCGCTCACAGACGAAGTGACCGCACTCGTCGGCGCGTTCTCCGTGATGGTCGCGCTCCGTCATCGCGACCGAACCGGCGAAGGACAGGTGATCGACGTCAACCTGCTCGAGTCGATGTTGCAGATGATGAGCGCGCTGCCGTCGGCCGCGGCGCACCTCGGTTACGAGCAACCCCGGCTCGGTTCCGGCATCCCCTACACGGTCCCGCGCGGCACGTTCCGTTGTTCCGACGGTGTGTGGGTCGCGCTTTCTACGTCGGCGGAGTCGGTCGCGCGCCGGGTGATGGAACTGATGGGCGTCGGGCACGACGCGCGGTTCGCTTCGTTCGAAGGACGGGTCGCGCACCGTGACGAGTGCAATGCGGTCGTATCCGAGTGGATCGCGGCGCGCCCGTCGACCGAGGTGCTCGCGGCGTTCGATGCCGCGCAGGCCGCGATCGCTCCCGTGTACTCGATGCATGACGTGCTCGCCGACGAGCACGTGCGTGCCCGCAACGTGCTGATCGAGGTCGACGGGATCGTGCAGCAGGCACCGGTCGCCCGCTTCTCGAAGACGCCGGGGCAGGTGCGCCACGCCGGTCGGTCACTCGGCGCCGACACCCTCGATGTGCTCGATGAACTCGCCGGGCCCGGAGGGAGCGCCGAACGACCTGACCGTCCCGAGGAGCGTGGGTAGAGAAGCCCCCTGCCAGGGCGCCCCAACAACCTCCTCGGGACGGTCGCCACGCAGTATTCCACCTTTGTCCCCAGGTTTTCCAGAGCCCCTGTGGACGGAGCGGCAGGCTCGTGGCACCCTGTCGCACGAGCGGTGGAAAGGCTGAAACGCCAGGTCAGCGAGCAGGTTCCGAACCCGATGAGGGGTGGTCATATGGGGCATCCAGGCGAGCAGGAGCGTGATTGGCGGGCGGTGCTCGACGAACGCGTCGAGGGCCGAACCGTCGGTCATTCGTTCCTCGAGACCGTGGCCGATCGGCCCGATGCGCTCGCACTGCACTGGCGCGACGGCGACGAATGGCGCGAGTGCACATGGCGTGAATACGCGCAGCGGGTCGCGGCGCTCGCCGCCGCGCTGCGCGACCGTGGGGTCGGGCGCGGCGACCGCGTCGTCCTCATGATGCGCAACCGGCCCGAGTTCCATTTCGCCGACGTTGCGACCCTGTTCCTCGGCGCGACACCGATCTCCATCTACAACTCGTCGTCGCCCGAACAGGTGCAGTACCTGGTCGAGCACAGCGGTGCGCGCGCAGGCATCTTTGAAGATCTCGGTTACCTCGAGCGCGTGTTGAAGGTGCGGTCGGAACTGCCGCTGCTGGAGGAACTCGTCGTGATCGACGACCCCGACGGGTTCGCGCCGGCCAACGTCGCGCGCTTCGATGCGCTGCTCGACACCGCGCCCCTCGACCTCGCGGCCGAAGTCGGCAACGCGCTGCCGACCGACCTTGCGACAATCATCTACACGTCGGGTACGACCGGGCCGCCGAAGGGCGTAATGCTCGATCACGCCAACATCTGCTGGACGGTGGAGTGTTACCGCGAGACGTTGGTGCCACGCGACCCGACCGGTTGGCGCGCCCTGTCGTACCTGCCGATGGCGCACATCGCCGAACGCATGTCGACCCACTATCTCGGTATCGCGTCGGGCTTCGAGACGACGACCTGCCCCGAGCCCGGCCTCGTCGCGCAGTACCTGCCCCAGGTTCGGCCGCAGACGTTCTTCGCGGTCCCCCGGGTGTGGGAGAAGCTCTACACCGCGCTCACCAACGCGATGAACGCGGCACCGGAACAAGCCGAGGAGAACCGCACCGCGCTCGAGATCGGCTGGGAGGCGTCGGAGTACCAGGCGCGCGGCGACGCGCTCCCGCCCGCGTTGCAGGCGCGATACGAGCAGGTCGAGCCGGCGCTCGCGGCCGTGCGGGCGTTGATCGGCCTCGATCAGGCCGAGGTCGCGGTCACGGGCGCGGCACCGATACCAGTCGAGGTGTTGCGGTTCCTGCGCAGCCTCGGGGTCCCGCTGTCCGAGATCTACGGGCTCTCGGAGACGACCGGGCCGATGACGTGGGAACCGTTCCGGGTGCGGGTCGGTGCCGTCGGCCGGCGCATGCCGGGGATCGACGTTCGCCTCGATGACGACGGCGAAGTCTGCTGCCGCGGCGGGAACGTGTTCCGCGGCTACCTCAACTCGCCCGAGCAGACCGCGGCCGTGCTCGACGATGAAGGCTGGTTCCGAAGTGGCGACGTCGGCGTCTTCGACGACGACGGTTACCTGCGCATCGTCGACCGCAAGAAGGAACTCATCGTCACCGCGGGCGGCAAGAACATCTCGCCGGCGAACATCGAAGCGGCGTTGAAGGCCGGGCAGTTGATCGGTCAGGCGTGCGTGATCGGCGACAACCGGCCGTTCGTGTCGGCGCTGCTGGTGCTCGACGCCGACACGGTCCCGGTGTGGGCGAAGGCACACGGCATCACCGAACACGATCCGGTCGCACTGGCGCACGACCCCGAGGTCGTCGCGGAGGTCGAGCGCGAGGTTGCGGAAGCGAACCTGCGGTTCTCGCGAGTGGAACAGGTGAAGAAGTTCGTGCTGCTTCCGAACGAGTGGGTCGCCGACTCCGAGGAACTCACCCCGACGATGAAACTCAAACGCCGTGGTGTGCTCAACAAGTACGCCGCCGAAATCGAGTCGATGTACGGCGGTGACGTGCGTCGATAGCTATCGCATAGCGATAGCTATCGACGCACCTGGGTTTCAGGCGTCGGGAGCCATCTCGACGCGGTCGCGGCCCCGGGCGCGGGCTTCTTCGAGCGCCCGCCCTGCTTGCTGCACCAACTCGGCCGCGCCGAGTGCGTGCGACGGGTAGGCGGCCACACCGGCCGACAGCGTCAGCGCGTCGCCCACGGGGCTGGTCAGCAACGTTCCCCGCACCCGTTCCGCGGCCCAGACGGCACCCGCTTCAGGGGTGTCCTCCAGGATCGCGCCGACCATCAGGTCGCCGAGGCGGCAGGCACTGTCGCTCTCGCGGAGCGTGCGGCGGATGACGTCGCCGACGACGCCGAGCGCCTGGTCGCGCCGGTCCGAGTCGGCGTCCTGCATGCCGTCGACCTCGAAGATCACCACGGCAACCGGTCGCAACGAGCGACGGGCCGCGGCGACCTGCTGCTGGACGAGCACCGCGAAGTAGCGCTCGTCGTAGAGGCCGGTCGCGGGATCGAAGGCGTGCTCGGCCGCGTTGGGGGGCGGCGGTTCGACCTCGCCGGCCACGCCGGCCGGGCCGGCCACGCCGCCGACATCGGCCGGGTCGAGTTCGCGGCGGCCGACCTCGTTGTCGAGGATCGCCGCGACGGCGTCGAGTTCACGATGGAGGCGTCGCACGTCGTTGTGCGCGGCCGCGAGCCGTTCCTCGGCCTGCCGGGTCGTGCCGGCGATCGCGACACCGGCGGCCGCGGCCACCACTGCGGCGGCGCCCGCTCCAACGCCCCACACTGCCGATCCGACGACGACACCGATGACGCTGGCCGCGAGCCCCGCGACCGCACCGCCGACCGCCACCAAGAGCGCTCGATCCACCATCGGTGGTCTCATCGGCCGCCCATGCCCCCGGCATGAGCCTCCGCACGACCCTGAAGGGCCAGATCAGCGATATCGGAGATGATCTCGCCCAACCGGTAATCCTTGGGTGTGTAGACACGGGCGACGCCGGCGGCCAGCAAGGTCGCTTTGTCGGATTCGGGGATGATCCCGCCGACGACCACCGGGGCGGCCACACCGGCGGCACGCAGCGCCTGCACGGTTTCGGGCACCAGATCGAGATGGGAGCCCGACAGGATGGAAAGGCCGACCACCTCGACGTCCTCGTCGAGCGCGGAGGCCGCGATTTGCGCCGGGGTGAGACGGATCCCCTGGTAGATCACCTCCATGCCGGCGTCGCGAGCCGCGACGGCGATCTGCTCGGCGCCGTTCGAATGGCCGTCGAGCCCGGGTTTGCCGACGAGCAGCCGTACCGGCGGGGGCGATGCCCGCAGCCGATCGCGGGCCGCCGCGAGTTCCGGGCCGGGCGGGGCGGTCACGCCCCCGACGCCGGTCGGCGCCCGGTACTCGCCGAACACCTCGCGCAAGGCGCCTGCCCATTCGCCGACGGTGCCGCCGGCTTCGGCCAGCGCGACGGTCGCGGGGACGAGGTTGTCGGTCGTCGATGCGACCTTGCGCAATTCGTCGAGCGCGTTCCGCACCGCCGCCTGGTCGCGCGCCACGCGCCACGCTTTGATCGAATCGACGTGTTCCTGTTCGACGGCGGGGTCGATGGTCACGATGCCGCCGCGCTGCGCGCTCGCTTCGAGCGGCGACGGCTCCGTTTCGGTGAACACGTTGACGCCGACGACCTTCTGCTCACCCGACTCGATGCGTCGCACGCGCTCGGCGTGGCTCTGCACGAGCCGACCCTTCATCGCGTCGATCATCTCGAACGAGCCGCCACCGTCGAGCACCCACTGCAACTCGGCTTCCGCCGCATCGCACATCTCGTCGACCTTCGCCTCGACCACCTTCGAACCGTCGAACAGGTCGCCGTACTCGAGCAGGTCGGACTCGAACGCGAGCACCTGCTGGATGCGCAGCGACCACTGCTGGTCCCAGGGCGTGGGGAGCCCGATCGCCTCGTTCCAGCACGGCAATTGGATGGCACGCGCCCGCGCGTCCTTCGACAGCGTGACACCGAGCATCTCCAGAACGATGCGCTGCACGTTGTTCTCCGGCTGTGCTTCGGTGAGCCCGAGCGAGTTCACCTGCATGCCGTAACGGAAGCGGCGCAGCTTCGCGTCTTCGACGCCGTAACGCTCGCGGCAGATGCGGTCCCACATGCGGGTGAACGCCCGCATCTTGCACATCTCCTCGACGAAACGGACGCCCGCGTCGATGAAGAACGAGATCCGGCCGACCACCTCGGGGAACTCACGCTCGGGCACCTGGCCCGATTCGCGAACCGCGTCGAGTACCGCGATCGCGTTCGCGAGACCGTACGCGAGTTCTTGCACGGGTGTCGCGCCGGCTTCCTGCAAGTGGTACGGGCAGACGTTGATCGGGTTCCACTTGGGTGTGTTGCGCACCGCGAACGCGATCAGGTCGACGGTGAGGCGCTTCGACGCGTCGGGCGGGAAGATGTAGGTGCCGCGCGAGAGGTATTCCTTCAGGATGTCGTTCTGGGTCGTGCCCGCGAGCGATCCGTAGGCGACGCCCTGCTCGTCGGCGAGCGCGAGGTACATGCCGAAGAGCCACATCGCGGTCGCGTTGATCGTCATCGACGTGTTCATCTCGCCGAGTGGGATCGCGTCGAACAACTGGCGCATCTCACCGAGATGGGGGACGGGCACGCCGACCTTGCCGACCTCGCCGCGGGCGAGGAGATCGTCGGGGTCGTACCCGGTCTGCGTGGGGAGGTCGAATGCGACCGACAGGCCGGTCTGGCCCTTGGCGAGGTTGGTGCGGTACAGCTCGTTCGACGCCCGGGCCGACGAGTGGCCCGAGTACGTGCGGATCAGCCAGGGTCGGTCACCTTCGGGCATGCCCACATTCTCCCCCGTACCGCCCGTCCCGTCCCAACCTTGTTTGCAGCTGAGCGTGCCGAAAGGCGCACGCTCAGCTGCAAACAGGGGTTCGCGCGGCTACTTGCGCTTGTACTCGTAGAAGCCGTGGCCGGTCTTGCGGCCGAGGCGCTCGGCGCTCACCATGCGGCGCAACAGCGGCGCCGGCGCGTAGTTGGGGTCCTTGAACTCCTCGTAGAGCGCCTCGAGGATCGAAAGGCTCGTGTCGAGACCGACGAGGTCGAGCAGTTCGAGCGGCCCCATCGGGAAGTTGCAGCCGCCCTTCATCGCCGCGTCGATGTCTTCACGGGTCGCGACCCCGCCGTCGTAGAGGCGGACCGCGTTGTTCAGGTACGGGAACAGCAGCGCGTTGACGATGAACCCGGCCTGGTCGCGCACCTGCACCGGGCTCTTGCCGCACGCCTCGGCGAACGCGGTCGCTTCGGCGATCGTCTCGTCGGACGACGTGATCGCGTGCACCACTTCGACCAGCGCCATCATCGGGGCCGGGTTGAAGAAGTGGATGCCGCACACCTTGTCGGGACGGCCGGTTTCCATCGCCATCTCGATCACCGGCAGTGTCGAGGTGTTCGTCGCGAGGATGGTGTCGTCGGCGCAGATGCGGTCGAGCTCCGAGAAGAGGTGCTTCTTGCTCGCGACGTTCTCGACGATCGACTCGATCACGAGGTCGCAGTCGGCCAGCTCGCCCAGATCGGTGACGACGGTGACGCGTTCCAGCGCGCCGTCGCGGTCGGTGGCTTCGAGCTTGCCCCGCTCGACCTGCTTGGCCAGCGACTTCTCGAGGCCGGCCATCATGGCGTCGGCGCTGTGCTGGGCACGGCTCCGCAGCACCACGCCGTACCCGGCCTTCGCCGCGACCTCCGCGATGCCCGAACCCATGATCCCCGACCCGACGATGCCGACGCGCTTGATTGCCATCCCCCGTACACCCCTCATCCTGGAACCGCGGCGCGGAAAGGTCTCCAGGTTACCGGCGAGTAGGAGAACGCTCCATTTCGGCCCCTTCCCCTTAGGCTGCGCTGCGTGAGCGCACAGAAGAAGGCCGTGGGCACCCTCGCGCTCGTCGGCGGCGACGAGTTCACGCCGGGCTGCGAGACGCTCGACGCTTCGTTGCTCGAGCGCAGCGGGGGCAGCGATGTCGTGGTCCTCCCCACTGCGGCGGCCTTCGAGGAGCCGGCGGCGATGGGCGAACGGGCGGCCCGCTGGTTCGCCGGCCTCGGCGCGACGGCCAGGGCGGTGATGGTGCTGAACCGCCGCGACGCCGACAACGACGTCAACGTCAAGGCGGTCAAGGGCGCGTCGTTCATCTACGTGTGCGACGGCTCGCCGTTGCACCTGCGTTCCGCGTTCAAGGGTTCACAGCTCTGGGACGTGATCCTGGCCATGTACCGCGCCGGGAGCGTGCTCGCCGCTTCGGGTGCGAGCGCGACGGTCGTGTGCGACCCCATGGTCGACCCGCGCGGCGGCGCCTATACGGTCGGCCTCGGCTTGGTGAAAGGCCTGGCCGTGTTCCCGTACCACGGCACCGCGGCCAGCCACCTGCGCGAACGGTCGACGGAGTTGCTCCCGCGCGATGCCGTGCTCGCCGGCATCGACGAGCAGGCCGCGCTCGTACGCTCGGGCGACGGTGAATGGCGGGCCGAAGGCAACGGCGCGGTCACGCTCTACCGGCGCAACCAACCCACCGAAACCGCTCAGGACTCCGTGATCGACACGCTGAAGATGTAGAGCGGGTACGCGGACGTCTGGGTGGACGGGTCGGACGGGTTCTGGTCACGGTTGTAGAGCGAGCCGAGCTTCTTCACGTTGTCGAGACCGCTCTTGACGTTCCCGAGGATCGAGTAGAGGTACGGAGGACCGCCAAGGTCCTTCGCGCCGGCGTCGGTCCAGGTGAGGAAGAACTGCGAACCCGTCGTGTTCGGCCCCGAGTTCGCCATCGCGACCGATCCTGCCGAGTAGCCGTTCTTCGGTGGTTCGGTTGGCAACGAATAACCCGGCCCGCCGGTGCCGTTGCCTTTGGGGTCGCCACCCTGGACGACGAAGTCTTTCGCGATCCGGTGGAACGTCAAGCCGTCGTAGAAGTGGTGCTGGGCGAGGAAGACGAAACTGTTCACCGTCTTCGGCGCGTCCTTCGCGTCGAGCGTGATGACGATGTCGCCGCAGGTGGTCGACATCGTCGCGGTGTAGGTCTTCGTCGGGTCGATGGTCATCGGTGGCGCCGACGCGAAGGTGCGCGTGATCGATTTCGTGCTGGCCGGCGGCTTCTTCGAAATGTCGCACCCGGCCGGTACCGCGACCTTGGTAGTGGTGGTCGTGGCGCTGGCCGTCGTCGTGGTGGTCTTCGCGGCCGACTTCTTCGAGTTGTGGTTCGTGATCAGCAAGATGATCGCGAACCCGGCGGCGACGATGACGGCGGTGATCAGGCCGTTGCGGATGCTGCGAATCTGGCGCTTGCGCCTCAGCGCGGCTTCGCGCGCCTCGCGGGCGATCCGTGCGTTGTCCTTCTTGCGCTGCCGTTTCTCCGCCCGTGCCACGGGCGGGCAGTGTATGAGGCGCGCGACCCGGCGCCCGAGCGCGAGCAGTCGGTGCCCAGCGCTCCAAATCGGGCCCGGGGCCGCGCGAAGCCGCTGGTACCGTGGTTTTCGTGGCCTTGCTCGTCCAGAAGTTCGGCGGCACCTCGGTCGCCGATCCCGATCGCATCCGCGCCGTTGCCGACCACATTGCCCGCACCCGGCGGGCCGGGAACGATGTCGTCGTCGTCGTTTCGGCGATGGGGAAGACCACCGACGACCTGATCCGCCTCGCGAACGACGTTGCGCACGCTCCCGGCGGCCGCGAGATGGACATGTTGCTCACCGCCGGTGAGCGGATCTCGATGGCGTTGCTGTCGATGGCCGTCGAGAACCTGGGTGTGCCCGCGGTTTCGTTCACCGGTTCGCAGGCCGGCATCCTCACCGACACCACGCACGGTCGAGCCAAGATCGTCGAGGTGCGGGCCGACCGCATCCGTGCGGCCGTCGATGCCGGGCAGGTCGCGATCGTCGCCGGGTTCCAGGGCGTGTCGACCAACCGCGACATCACCACGCTCGGCCGCGGCGGATCGGATACCACCGCCGTCGCACTGGCGGCCGCGCTCGACGCGGAGGTGTGCGAGATCTATACCGACGTCGAAGGCGTGTACACCGCCGATCCGCGGGTGGTGCCGAATGCCCGCAAGTTGCCGGTCGTGTCGTTCGAGGAGATGCTCGAAATGGCAGCGACCGGCGGCCGTGTGCTCGCGCTCCGATCGGTCGAGTTCGCCCGCAATCACGACGTACCGCTGCACGTGCGGTCGAGTTTCAGTTGGGCACCCGGCACGTGGGTGCACGAGGAAGGCGCAGGCGTGGAGCAAGCCATCATCTCCGGTGTCACCCACGACGTTTCCGAGGCGAAGGTCACGATCGAACAGGTACCCGACCGGCCCGGCGTGGCTGCTTCGGTGTTCCGTGCCCTCGCCGATGAGCACATCAACGTCGACATGATCGTGCAAAACGTCTCCACCGCCGGGCACACCGACATTTCGTTCACGATCCCGCGCAACGACGTGACGAAAGCAAGCGGGGTGATGGACAAACTCGTCGTCGAAACCGAAGCGAGCGGCTTCCGCAGCGATCCGACGATCGGGCGCGTCTCGCTCATCGGTGCGGGCATGAAGACGAACCCCGGCATCGCGGCGAAGATGTTCGAAGTGCTCGCCAACGAGAACGTCAACATCGAGATGATCAGCACGTCGACGATCCGGATCTCGTGCGTCGTGAAGGAAGACGACGTCGAACACGCCGTTCGCACCCTGCACGCGGCGTTCGAACTCGACAAAGGGCCGCAACCGCAATGAGCAACCGTGACGGTCTCCGGGTGGGCGTGATGGGTGCGACCGGGCTGGTCGGCACCGAGATGCTGCGGATCCTCGCCGAACGATCGTTCCCGGTCGGGGAGTTGCGCGCCTACGCGTCGGCCCGGTCGGAAGGGCGCAAGCTGCAGTTCGGCGGCGGCGAAGTCACGTGCGAAGTGCTTCGCGAAGGCGGCTTCGACGGTCTCGACATGGTGATCGTCGACGTCGACGATCCGATCGCGCTCGAGTGGGCGCCGGTCGCGGCCGCCGCCGGCGCGAAGGTGATCGACAACTCGGCCGCGTTCCGGATGGACCCCGACATCCCGCTTGTCGTCGCCGAGGTGAACCCCGACGACATGCGTTCGATGCCGAAGGGCATCGCGTCGTGCCCCAACTGCACCACGATGATCCCGGTCACCGCACTCGCCCCGCTGCACCGCGCCGCGCGCATCGACCGTCTGGTCGTGTCGACCTACCAATCGGTGTCCGGCGCCGGGCAGGCGGGCATGCACGAGCTCGACGCGCAGTGGACGAAGCTCGCCGGCCGTTCCGAAGAGCTGCGGCGCGCGGGTACGTCCAACGACACTGTGGTCGACAGTGAGGTCTGGGCGAAGCCGATCGCCGGCAACGTCATCCCGCTCGCCGGTTCGGTGAAGGAAGCGGGGTACACGTCGGAGGAATGGAAATTCATGCGCGAGACGCGCAAGATCCTCCACGACGACGAGATCCGCGTGAGCACCACCTGCGTGCGCGTCCCGGTGTACGTCGGCCACGCGGTGGCGCTCAACATCCAGTTCCACCGCCCGGTCGGCCGGGAGGAGGTCGTCGAGCTGCTGCGCGATGCGCCCGGCGTCAGGCTCGCCGACGACGGCGCCGGCTACCCGACGCCGCTCGAAGCCGCAGGCATCGACCCGGTGCTCGTCGGTCGGGTGCGTGAGGACCCGTCGCAGGCCGGAGCGATCGACCTCTTCGTGACCGGCGACAACCTGCGCAAGGGCGCGGCGCTGAACGCGGTGCAGATGGCCGAGCTGTTAGGACACATTTAAGGGAAGACGCCTGCCGGCGAGCCGTGATCTCGGTAGCGTGCGCCACCGGTGGTAGAGCCCCGTCCATGACGTTCGCGTCGTACATCTTCGGGTATGCCGCGCTGACGGTGGGTGTCGCGTCGGTCGCGTTCGCCGGCTGGCGGCTGCGACGGTCGTTGCTCCCGTCGTACCAGGGGTCCCTCGCCCGTCTCACCGAGGTCGTCCTCGCGCTCGCGCTGCTGGTCGTCACGCTGCAGGTCGTCGGCGCGGTCGGCCTCTTCAGCCGCGTCTTCGTCGTGATCGCCGTTCCGGCCGTCGCCCTCACCGTCGCCGCCATCGCCCGCCCCCACCCCACGTGCGTCGATAGCTATCGCTATGCGATAGCTATCGACGCACGTCCACCGGAGCGACGGTGGGCGGTCGCGCTGGTCGTGCTGCTCGTGTTCGTGGTCGGGGCGCAGTGGGTCGCTCACAGCAACAACGGGCTGAACGGAGGCATGCGCGACTTCGACACGTTGCGCTACCACGGCCCCTTCGCGGCGCGGTTCGTGCAGGAGCACACGATCCTGCGGATCGAGCACACGTCGGCCGAGAACCAGGAGAGCTACTTCCCGGGTAATACCGAACTCCTCGATGCCTACGCGATGACGCTCTTCGGCCGCGACCTGTTCACGCCGCTGCGCAACTTCGTGTGGCTGGCGATCGCGCTCCTCGCCGCGTGGGCGGGCGGCCGGCGTCTCGGGAGCGCACCCGCGGCGACCGCTGCGGTCGCCGCGTTCTGTTCGACGCCGCTCATCACCGCGATCGAGCCCGGGTCGGCGAAGAACGACGTCGTCGCGTTCGCGCTCCTGATCGGCGCCGCGGCGTTCCTCCTGTACGGCTTACCCGGGCGCGACGGCGCGGCCCCGCGGCCCGGCGCGTTCGTGCTGGCCGGGTTCTGCGCCGGGCTGGCCGTTGGCTCGAAGCTGACGGTGCTCGCGCCTTTGGTCGTCGTGTTCGCCCTGGCACTCGCGGCGGCGGGGCGAAGCGGCCTGGCGCGGCGGGCGGTCGCGTTCACCGTTCCGGCACTCGTCACCGGCGGGATCTGGTACGCCCGCAACCTCGCGAACACCGGTACGCCGCTGCCGTGGTTCCGCTTGCACCTCGGGCCGATCACCCTGGCGGGCCCGGACATGCCGTACAACGACCAGTTCGGTTTCTCGGTCGCGCACTACGTCGCGCGCGGATCATTCTGGTCGGACACGGTCTTTTCCGGATTGGCGAAGTCGTTCGGCGGCCTCTTCGCCGTGCTCGTGCTCGGCGCGCTGGCCGTCGCAGTGTTCGCGGTTGCGGGCCGCAATCGTGGCGGCGGGGAGCGGGTGATCGGTTGCGCGGCGCTCGTGACGTTCGTGATCTACCTGTTCACGCCGTGGGGGGCGGGCGGTCCCGAAGGCAACCCGCACCTGTTCGCGACCGACCTCCGTTTCCTGGCGCCGTTCTTCGGTCTCGCCGCGCTCGCCGCGGCGCGCCCGCAGGTCGCGCGTTACGCGTTGATCGGATCGGCGGCGATCGTGTTCGTCGATCAGGGCGACGGCGGGGGCCAGTGGCGCGCCGCGATCATCGGGACGATCGTCGCGACGATGTTGCTCGCCGCGGCGGGCGCGCTCGTGTACCGGGCAGTTGCCGCGCCTCGTTCGCACTGGCGGTCGCGCGGGTTCGCGGGCGTGCTGGCGCTCGCGCTCGTCGGCGGTTGGGGATGGCGGGTGCAGCGCGAGTATTTCGCGACCCGCTACTCGGTCGCCCCCACCACGTTGACATCGGTTTACGAGATGTTCCGCGACGTTCGCGGTGTGCGCATTGCCGTTGCCGGTTTCGCCGACGACTACCCGCTCTATGGCGTCGCGTTGAAGAACCGGGTGCAGTATGTCGGCAGTGTCGACGCGAACGGCGCGTACGGGCCGACACCGAACTGTCGTGTGTGGCTCACCGAGTTGCGCGACGGGCGCTACGACTACGTCGTCCTCAGCAAGTCGCCCGGCGCGCTGAGCCAGACGCCGACCCGTGAGACGGGTTGGACCCTCGGCGACCCGGCCGCCCGCCTCGTGTTCCACCATGGTGTGACGACCGTCTTCCGAGTGGAAGGCACGATCGACCCTACGACGTGCGCGTGACGACAACGCTCGTCGTGCCCGCACACGGACGCGGTGGGTCGGCGGGACCATGGAGCGTCCGGTCGGGTGGTGTGACGAAGCGGTAGATCAGCACGGTCCGGTCGAGCACGCCGACGGGGCAGTACGCGCGTAACCAGGCGAGCTTGTCGCGTTCGTACGCGGTGAGTTTCGATGCCGAAACCGCGAGCCATCCGGTGAACTGCGCCGGTGCCGTCGCGAAGTCGCGGGCGCCGGGGAAGTCGGACCAGACGAGGCCGGGCCCACCGAAATAGTCGACCCACGGCCGGTGGCTCGGGCTCCATCTCTGTAACGAGTAGTACGCCTGGCCCCAGTCGAGGTTCGAGTCGGCGGCCTGTCGGTACCCCTCGCCGAGCAGCGGGTCGGTCCAGCTGATCGACGGTGTGATCGCGCAGGTCGCGAGCGCGGCGGCGACTGCGATCCCCGCGACCCAAGTCCGCAACGAGCCGGCGAGTACGGAAACGAGCGGCGACGCGATGACGAACCACAGCGCGAGGGCCGGGAGCATGTAGCGCAAACCGATCGGGCGTTGCTGCTGCAGTGTGAACACGGCGTTCAGCGCGAACGGCACCCCGAGGATCAGGGCCGCTTCGAATCGTTGCGGGCGCGGCAGCCGCAGCCACGCGAACGGGCCCGCCACGAGCACGAGCAGCGTGGTCGGCGGCAACTTCACGATCATGCTCGCGGGCCAGAACCACAACCACATACCGGTGTGCGCGTGCCCGAGAATGAAGGCCGGGCCCGGTTCGCGCCCGACGCGGAACAGGTGCGCGGTCCCCGACAACCAATCGGGCGGCATCACGAGATGCGCGACGACGGCCAGCACGCTAACGATGCCGCCCCGGTGCGACGGGATGTCGACCGGTGACAGCACGGCGTACGCCACCATCACGGTCAGCCACGACACGCCGGCGACGGTTGCCCCGTCGACGAGGGCGCGCCGGCGATCGGTCCGCCACCAGAGGCTGCTCACGGCGACGATCACGCTCACGACGACGAAGAACCCCGTGATGCGGGCCAGGATCGCGGCGCCGCCGCAGATGCCGGCAATCACCATGTTGCGGCGGCTCGGGTGGCGACGAGCCGCGAGGGCCGCGAGCGCGCCCGCGACGGTTGTCAGGGCCGCGGGCATGTCGATCCCGTCGAGCTGACCGATACCGATCACGAACGGGTTCGCAAGGAAAAGCAACGCGGCGAACAACCCCGGCACCGCTCCCGAAGAGCCGGGCGGCGAGCATCCCGATCAACACCGCGGTTGCGGCACTGAGCAGGATGGGCACGATGCGCGCCGCGAACAAGGTGCGGCGGAGTGTTCCGGAGCGCGCGGCGTGGCTCATGTATTCGGCGGTGATGTCGTGACCGCTGCGGCTCTTCCACGCGCTGTCGTTCGGTACGTGGCCGTTCACGAAGAGCACGGGGATCGCGGCGAGCGTCTTGCCGAACGGAGGATGTTGCGAGATGACGCGCAGGTCGTGGCGGGAGAGCGCCGCGACGCCGCCGGTGATCGCGAAACCTTCGTCGTAGGTGGGGCCGTTGGTCCACGCCTGCACGAGCGCGATCGCGACGAACCCCGCGACCGCGACCCCGATGGTGATGCGGGCCACGCGCGACAGCGCGGCCCTTCGGCGGGCGCGACGGGCCGGTGTCGGCGCGGGAGAGCAGGTCGGCGGTCACGAGTGCGCCCGACGCTACGTTCCTCCGACCCCGCTGCGCCGTCACCGCCGACGTGCGTCGATAGCTATCGCTATGCGATAGCTATCGACGCACGTCAGTTGGGGTTCCCGGTTGCGATCTCGACCCGGCCGCGACCGTTGCGCTTCGCCCGGTAGCAGGCAATGTCGGCCGCCCGGAGCAGCGTTGCCGCGGCATCGCCGTGCCGGCCGACGACAACGCCGACGCTCGCACCGATCTGGGCACGGGCGCCTCGAATGTCGATTGGTCGGTCGGCCGTCGCTCGTACCCGTTCGGCGAGCCGCATCGCTTCCGCGTGGTCACCGACGTCGTTGCAGAGGATCACGAACTCGTCGCCGCCGATGCGCGACACGATGTCGCCTTCGCGCACGACTTCCTGCATCCGCTTCGCGATCGTCACGAGAACGGTGTCGCCGGCGTCGTGACCGAGGGTGTCGTTCACCTGCTTGAAGTGGTCGAGGTCGACGAAGAGTAGGACGAGCGGGTTCGCGCTGCGACGCGCGATGGCGAGCTCCATCTGCGTGAGGAACGCGCCCCGGTTGAACAGTCCCGTGAGCGGGTCGCGAGTCGCCTCGTGCGCAAGCCGGTCTTCGAGTTGCCGGCGTTCGGTGATATCGGCTTGGATGGTCACGATGTACGGCGCGTTGCCGCCGCCCGGTTCGATCACCGATGCGCTCGACATCACCCACACGTCGCGCCCGCCGTTGACGAGGCGAAATTCCGCCACTTCGTCGCTACCGGCGAGCTGGCGGGTTGTCACTTCGATCACCCGGTCGATGTCGTCCGGGTGCACCGTCTCGTGCGCAGGCGTACCGATCAACGATTCGCGGGAGCGGCCGACCATCGTGCAACCCGCGTAGTTGATGTCGAGAATGGTGCCCTCGAAGTCGACCACCGACACCGAGAACGGAGCGTGCTCGAATACGGCCTGGAACCGGGCTTCAGCGGCGACCAGCGCCGACTCCATCCGCTTGCGTTCCGTGATGTTGCGCGCCGTGATGACCACACCGCCGACCGCGTCGTTGTCGCCGAGGTTGCGACCGACGCACTCGAACGGCAGGTACTCGCCGGTTGCGCTGCGAAAACGCAACTCGACCGGATCGTCGCCGGCGCGGGTGCCGGCAACGACCTCGTTGTACGCGGTCACTGCGAGTTCGAGGTCGTCGGGGTGGACGAGGGCGAACACGCCGCCGTCGACGCGGAAATCGTGCGGGTAGCCGAGAAGTCGTACCCCTTGCTCGCTGGCGTTCCAGCGACCGTCGGGTTGCACCACGACGATGATGTCGGGCGAGTGGTCGATCAGCGCGCGGAACCGCGCCTCGCTCGTCGCGACCCGGCTGGCGGCGTCGTGCTGGGCGCTGATGTCGTCGATGGTGACGAGGACGTATTCAAGGTTGCCGTTGAGGTCGCGCGCTGCCGTCGCCGTGATCCGGCCGTAGAACGATGTGCCGTCGTCGCGCACGAAACGGCATTCCGTGACGATGGACTCCCGCCGACCCGACACCAAACCGGCCGTCGCTTCAACGAACCCTGCTTGGTCCTCCGGGTGGACGAGCGAGCGCAGCGAGCGCGTCTTCAACGATTCGCCGGTGCTCGCAAACAACGCAGCGAAGGCTCGGTTCGCGACGACGGCCGTGCGGTCGGGGTGGAGCGCAGCCTGCGCGATGGGCGACTGTTCGAAGAGCAACCGGTAGCGACGCTGTGATTCGTACCGTTCGGTGACGTCGCGCCCGTGGAACACGATGCCGGCCACGCTCGCGTCGTCGCACATGTTCGACGCGACGATCTCGAACGCGGTCCATCGACCATCGGCGGCGCGCAAACGGTATTCGAGCGGCAGGCCGATGCCGGGGGCTTCGAGCGCGACCTTGAACGCCCGTGCTGCTTCCTCCGCTTCGTCGGGGTGGAGAAAATCGAAGACGCAGGCGCCTTCGACGTCGGCGGGCGCGTAGCCGAGGAGCGCGGTGACCGATGGGCTCACGTAGCTGATGATCGCGTCGGGGGCGACGACGGCGACCAGTTCCGACGAGTGCTCGACGATCGCACTGAACGGGGTCTTCCGGCGCGACGCGTCGGCCGGGGAGACATACCAAGGAGCGGCCGGCCGCAACCGGTCCGACGGAAGGCCGGGGACGGTCAGTTCGGCGGTTGGGCGCCCTCCAGCCCAGGTGCGTTGCGGCTCCACGCCCCGGGTATCGGCGTCCACACAACGGACCTCAAGGCCCGTCGCGCCAGATTCTGGCACCGTACCGACAAATCCGTCATGGCGTGACGTTCACGGCGCGACGTCCGCGGGTGCCTGCCCGGCGGGTGCAGAGCGCGGGTGTGAGGCCCGCGGCAAAGAGGAGAAATCCGCAGACCTCACGAAAACCCGGATTGCAGGGCTCACGGCGAACCGTGTTGGACCGTCACCACGAGCCAACATGGATTTCGACGCGTGCGCGGCGCGCCTGAATGGCTTCTTCGAGCCGTGGTTCGACCGACGACCCCGGGCCGGGTGAGCCGCGGCGTTCGCGTCGGGGTGACCCACACGCGCGCGCCGCGGGCTCCAACCCGCCCGTACCGGCGCCTGCCCGCGACACCGGCGAGTCCTCAATCGGCGCCATCGTGTGATTGGTAAGCATTGGCAGGGAAGTTGTGGGGATCGGGGTCGGCACCTCAGGCGAGTTTGGACGCGCCGACGAGCGACTTCACCGCGTCGTCGTGCCGATCGGCGGCCCGGTACAGCAGGTCGAGCTTGACCTGCCAGGGTGGCATCCCGGCGAGCACGATGGGCCGCACCCGAGCATCACGCCCGATCGCGCTGGTCGCGACGAATGCGACGTGGCCGTGGTCGCGGGCGAGTGTCAGCGCGGTCGACGCGTCGCCGCAATGACGCACCCGCCAGTCTTCGACGCCTGCGGCGCGCAGGCGGGCGACGAACTGGTCGGCACCGGAACCCCACGCGTTCAGTGCCACGAGGGCTCCCCGCAACGACTGCAGCGACACGTGCCGGGCTCGGGCGACGGGATGGTTCGCGGCTGCGACGCACACGACGGGATCGGGAGGCAGCGCGACGCGGCGTAGTCCGGGAGCGACCGGAGCCGGGATCGCGATCCCGATGTGCGCGGCGCCGTCGAGGACCAGCGCGGGTACTGCTTCCGAGTGCGCGTCGCGTACGGCGATGCGCAGGGGCCGGGCTGCGAGCGTTTCGAGCACGAATGGCAGGATGCGCGGCGCGAACGTCGAGTGCACCGCGACCGTGAACCGCTGGGAACCATCGGCCGACCGCGCCGCTTCGGCTGCTTCGTCGGCAAGCTCGATGCAACGCCGCGCGTAGGGCAGCAAGCACTCGCCCGCGGTCGTCAGCGTCGCGCCGCGAGGTGTGCGCTCGAAGACGCTGCGCCCCAGTTCCCGCTCGAGATGCCGGATCCGTTCACTGACGGCGGGCTGGGTGACCAGCAACTCGGTGGCGGCACGGCCGAAGCTGCCTTGCCGCTCCACGGTGAGGAACACCTCGAGGTCGTGAAGGTCAAGTGTCATAGACAAACCCTATGACTACACAAAAAAGACTTGTGGCTACCGCATCAAGGGGGCCGGCTTCAAGATCGGGGAGTGGAGAACATCGCCGACCAGGCCTTCGACATCGTCGGTACGGTGCTGCATCTCGACGGCACCAGTCCGATCACGACCGCACCGAACGAATCGGCGTTCTGGGCCGAGCGGGAACGGCACGAACTCGGCGCCGGCCAAGTGCTTTCGACGTTCCGGTACCGCGAGACCTGGGATTTCCAGGAGCGCCATCCCGACGGCGACGAACTCGCGGTCGTGTTGACCGGCGAGGTCGACGTATTGCTCGACGACGGTACCGGTGAGAAGGCGGTGCGCGTGCCGACCGGCTGTGGCGCGATCGTGCCCGCCGGCACGTGGCACCGGCTCGCGGTCTTCGAACCGAGCACCGTCCTCTTCGTAACCCCGGTGCCGGCTCGAACCGAGCACCGCGCGGCCAGCGTTAGGGCTGTCGCCCCATGAAGCCCGCGAGTTCGTCGGCCGCCGTTGCCGGCTGCGACACCGCGACCGCGGGACCGAACGGCGCGGCGCCGTCGGGGCCGCGCATCCCGTCGCTCAGGGATGCCTTCGCGACCTGCAGGAGTTCGGCCGCCAGCTCAGGGTCGAGGTCGGTCGACTGGCCGGTGGCCTTCGCGAGGTCCCAGCCGTGGGTGTAGGTGTCGATGGCGGCGATCAACACGAACACGCTGCCGGGAAGCTCGCCGAAGGGAAGCGTCATGGTCTTTTCCATCGCGCCGTCGGCGGCGAAGGCCGCGACCGCGCGGGCCGAACCGTCGCGGAACGTCGCCCGGTAATCGCCGGCCGCGAAGTCGGGTGCTTCGGCGCCCGACGGCACCGCGCCGGTCTCGGCGACCGCGGCGAAGTAGATGGTCCCACCGACGGTGTGGTTGACCAGTTCGTGCACGGTCCACGACGCGCACGGCGTCGCTTGGCCCATCTGGTCGGGCGAAACCTTCGCCAACACGCTCGCGGTCGACGCGAACGCGCGCTGCAGGATCTCTGCGCTCATGCTGTGGCCCCTTGACGAAAGGTCGGATGGTGAAGGCGTTGACGGTGAACCGAGGTCGGACGGCGACGGCTGCGGCATCTTCGCGGGATGATCCGGCGACGGCAACGGGCCCCGCTGAAGCACTTGACATCCCCAGCGGGCGCGACAAGCTCCCACCGGTGGAACTGCTGGGGATTCATCACGTGAAGTACCCCGTCTCCGACCTCCGGCGGAGCCGCGCCTGGTACTCGGACGCGTTGGGGCTGGAACTGATGCAAGAGTTCGTCGAGGAGGGCGTCGTCCGAGGCGTGGCACTCCGAGCGGCGAGCGGTGCAGTCGTCGTCGCCCTCCGCGAGGCCCCGCAGCACGCCGGCGGGCTGGCCGGTTTCGACCCGGTGGCGTTCCTTGTCGAAGACCGGGCGGCCCTCGCGGCCTGGGCCGACCATTTCGAGTCGCTCGGCATCGACCATGGTCCCTTGGTGGAGGGGTCGATCGGCTGGATGCTCGAGATCGTCGACCCGGACGGGATCCACGTGCGGCTCTACACGAAGGGCAAGGCTTGAAGTACGCGCGGAGCGGCGACGTCCACATCGCCTACGACGTGATCGGCGACGGCCCCGTCGACCTCGTGCTGATGTCGCGCTCGTACATCCCGATCGACATGATTCGCTCGGAGCCCGCCTACGCCCGGTGCGTCGATGCACTGGCGTCGTTCTGCCGGGTGATCCTCCACGATCGGCGGGGTATCGGGCTGTCCGATCCGGTCTCGGCGGTGTCGTCACCGGCGCTCGAGCAGACGATCGACGACGTGCTGGCGGTCATGGACGCCGCCGGGGCTGCGCGACCGGTGTTCGTCGGTGCCGGGGAGGGTGGTCAGATCGGCATCTTGCTGGCCGCGACGCATCCCGACCGTCTCAGCCGCCTCGTGTTGGTCAACGCCTCGGCTCGGCTCCGGCAGGCCACCGGCTACCCCTTCGGGTACACGCCCCAGTACGTCGAGCGACTGATGGGTGGCAGCGTCGAGCACGACGGCGACGAGGAGGAATTCGACTTCTTCCCGATGGTGGCGCCCTCCGAGGCCGACAACCCGAAATTCCGCAGCTGGTGGGAAGAGGGCGGCCACCGGGGCGCCAGCCCGTCGGTTGCGCAGGCGATGACCGAGCTCTACCTCGACGCCGACGTTCGCGACCGCCTGCCCCGCGTGCGGGTCCCGACGTTGGTCCTGCACCGGACGGGCAATCGGATGATCCCGCCGGCCCACGGTCGATACCTCGCCGAGCACATCCCGGGAGCCGTTCTCGTCGAGCTACCGGGCGCCGACGACCTGTGGTGGATCGGCGGTGGGGAGGCCATCGTCGACGAGATCCAGTACTTCGCCACCGGGGCACGCGGTGCCGCCGAGTCGACCCACACCGTCATGACCATCCTCTTCACCGACATCGCGCGATCCACCGAGCTGGCCAGCTCACTGGGCGATCGGGCCTGGCGCAGGCTGCTCGATGACCACGACGTGATGGTGCGACGGGAGCTGCGGCGTTTCCGTGGTCAGGAGATCAACACGACGGGCGACGGCTTTCTCGCGAGCTTCGCCGACACCGACGACGCCGTCGCCGCGGCGCTCGCGATCTGCCAAGGTGCACGCAGCATCGGCCTCGACGTGCGCTGCGGCGTCCACACCGGCGACGTCGAACGGCGGGGCCGCGATCTCCTGGGCGTCACGGTCAACATCGCCGCTCGAGTCAACGCCGTCGCGTCGGACGGCGAGGTCTTCGTGTCGTCCCCCGTTGTGAAGCGATCCACCGCCCCGGGGATGAAGTTCGTCGAACGAGGTTCCTTCGAGCTCAAAGGGGTAGCCGAGGCGATGGAGCTCTACTGCGCCATCGCCACGGAGTAGCCCGGCCGGGCCAGACCACCTCCCCGTCGGCTCACGGAGGGTGTCGCTGTGTTTGAAGTCGGGGCGCCGGGATTTGAACCCGGGACCTCAGCGTCCCGAACGCTGCGCGCTAACCAAGCTGCGCTACGCCCCGTTGTGCTTCGGGGTGCGAGCCCCGTTGCGTAGCCGGAGGAGTGTACCGATCCGCCCGCGGCCGCCACACTTCGAAATCGGCCGGCCCCGCTCAGTCGCCCGGCCAGGTCGAGATCGCCGCGAGCACGTCGGCGGCCAGCTCGGGGCGGCATACGAGCAGGTCGGGGAGGTACGGGTTCGCCTGGTTGTAGCGCAACGGCGACCCGTCGAGTCGCGACGTGTGCATGCCCACCGCTGCCGCGACCCCGACCGGCGCGGCGGAGTCCCATTCGTACTGTCCGCCGCCGTGCGCGTAGATGTCGGCGACGCCTTGCACGAGTGCCATCGTCTTGGCGCCCGCCGAACCCATCGGCACCAGCTCGGCGCCGAGCTGCTCGGCCAGGAACGCGGCGAGCTCCGGCGGCCGGGTACGGCTGACGACCAGCCGCGGTGCCCCGTTCGTCGCTGCGGGCATGGCGGGCGGCGTGGCGGTCGACAGCACCTGGTCCTGCGCCGGCAGCGCGACGGCCGCGGCCGTGGGTGTCTCGGCTTCTACGAGCGCGACGTGCACCGCCCAGTCGGACCGGCCGGCCTCGCCGAACTCGCGGGTGCCGTCGAGCGGATCGACGATCCACACCCGTGCCGCGTCGAGCCGGGCGAGATCGTCTTTCGATTCTTCCGACAGCACCGCGTCATCGGGCCGGTGTTCGCGCAGCAGCGACAGGATCAGGTCGTTGCTGTCGTTGTCGCCTCGACGGCGCAGTTCCTTCTCGTCGGCGATGCCGCTCGCGCGGAGCTCCAACAGCAACTCGCCGGCGCGGCGCGCGATGCCTGCGGCGAGTTCGTGGTCGTTCATGCCGGTCTACCGTCCCGCAGCGATCGAGGTGTCAGTCGACTTCGTCGGCGTCGACGAGTTCGACCGCTTCGGGGATCGGGAACCCGGTGGCCGCGTCGATGGTTTCCTCGGGTTCGTACGATGCCGGCGTCGCCGCCGAAAGCAGGTTCTTCGCGGCGCGGCGCAGCGTCCCGGCGTCGACCGGCTTGACGAGTACGCCGTCGGCGTCGGCCCGTTTGGCGAGGAACCGGTCGGCTTCGCGGTCGAGGAGCAACAGGATCGTGGCCCGGTCGAGCCGGCCGGCCGACTCCTCGAGGCGCAGGTCGATGGCGGCGGCGACCCCGCCCATGTTGCCGATCTGCATGTCGAGGATGACGAGATCGGGTTCTTCGTCGGCGAAGGTTCCCCGCACTTCCTGGCCCCGCGTCACCTCGATCACTTCCTGCCCGGGGGCGACAAATGCGGCCCGCACCTGGTCTCGCACCCATTTGGCGTCGGCAGCGACGAGGATCGTGGTCACGGCTGGGAACGTTACTCAGCGCCGTCGGGCGCCACGAACAGGAGCTTCGCGACCTCGCCCAGCGCGTCGAAATCGTGCACGTCGTGGGCGAGGAACGGTACGTACGCGACGGTTGTCGGGCCGATCTTCTCGCGCAACCGGGCCAGGTGCCGGCGTTCGCCGATCGCGATGTCGCGGAAGTCGGCGAGATTGTCGTAGCACGCCGCGAGACGCGCCGCGGCGGCCGGATCGGGTGGGTCGGCTTCCGAACGCAACTCGGCGGCCCGGGCCCGCAAACCGTCGGGCGACTCCTCACCGAACGCCGGGTGCACACGGTTCACGATCAGCGCCTCGACCGTCTGGTGGTGATCGGTGAGCCGCTCGGCGAAGAAGTGTGCTTCGTCGACCGCGTCGCGGCGCGGTGAGGTGACCAAGATGAACGCGGTCGACGCGTCGGAGATGAGCACATCGACCGCCGCCGCTCGTTCGCGGAACCCCTCTTCCATGCCTTCGAACGCGCGGAAGAAAGCGACGACGTCTTGCACGACTTCGGTGCCGATGACACGCGACACGGTGCGAAGGAACGCCTGGACCGCCACGCTCGCGACTCGGAGGTACGCGCGCGTCGGCATCATGAGCAGGCGGAAGACGCGGTTGTCGAGCAGGCGGATCAGCCGCTTCGGCGCGTCGAGGAAGTCGAGCGCGTGACGGGTTGGCGGCGTGTCGACGACGATGAGGTCGAACCCGCCCTCGTCGTGAAGTTCGTGCAGCTTCTCCATCGCCATGTATTCCTGCGTGCCACCGAGCGCGCCGCTCACGTTGCGGTAGAAGCGGTTCTCGAGGATGCGGCCGGCCTGTTCATCGGACCCCGCGTTGCGCGCGATCAGGCGATCGAACGTGCTCTTCGTGTCGAGCATCAACGCCGACAGCCGACCGCTCGCGGGCGCGTCGCCGTTGGGGTCCCAGCGGGCACGATCGATCTCGCTCGCGGTGTCGGAGAGATGTTCGAGGCCGAGCGCGTTGGCGAGCCGTTTCGCCGGGTCGATCGTGACGACGACCGCGTTGCGCCCACGGCGCGCGCCTTCGAGCGCGACCACCGCGGCGGTGGTGGTCTTGCCGACCCCACCGCTGCCGCAGCAGATCACGACGCGGTGCTGTTCGACGACCGCATCGAGGGTGCCGGTGCTCGGGGCGGCGGCGGTGGTCATCGGGCGGGGAGCGCTTCGATCTCGCGTTCGAGCGCGCCCGCGAGCACGTCGAGGTCGGGGCGGCAGATGTCGGCGTCGAAGACGAACGGCAGGCGAAGCTGCGGGAGCGGGAGTCGTCCCGCGAGCCGCTCGGCTTGTTCACGCTGGATCTCGTAGCGCTGGGAACGAAAGGCGACGGCGCGCGCGAGGTCGTGCGCCTCCCGTTCCGACACGAAACGGTCGAGGGCGGCGGCGTCGTTCGCGATCGCGTCGGCCGTGGTGACCACCCCGGCCGGTACCGCCTCGAAGCAACCGTTGACGACCACCGGCGAGAGCGCGACACCGGCCCGGTCCTCCACCGCGAACGCGGTGTCGATCAGTTCGTTCACCGGCGTCTCTTCCGGGATCGTCACGAGCATCACTTGGCACCGGGCGGGGTCGGTGAGCAACTCGACAACGTCCTGGGCTTGTTTGCGTACCGGCCCGACACGCACCGCGTCGAGGAGGCCACGCGCGGAAAGGAGGAAGGTGACGGCGTGCCCGGCGGCCGGCGAGTCGACGAGCACAAGGTCGAACTTGCCTTGCTCCTCGAGCGATTTCACCTTTCCGAGCACGAGAATGTCTTTCATCCCGGGCACGGCGGTCGCGACGACGTCGAGGGCTCCCGAATTGGCGAGCCGCTTCGAGATGCGCTTCATCCCGTGGCCCTCCAGATAGTCGACCAGAGCCGCATCAGGCGTGAGGAACCGGGCCAGGATGCGCTCGTCGAGCGAGACTTCGTCGTATTCGAGGGGCGGCGCGCCGAACATCGAGGGCAGCCCCGATTTGCCTTCGACCTCGACGACCAGCACCCTCAATCCGGCGCGAGATGCGACGAGTGCGAGCGTGGCGGTCACGGTCGTCTTCCCGACGCCGCCTTTGCCCGCGACGATGACGACGTGGGAGGTGGTGCAGAACTGCGCGACCTCCATCTTCTTCATGCTATGGGAGCCCTGATGCGACGGATGGATACGAGCAAGCGAGCGCGCCGGGCCGCCCGCTGCCTGTTCGTGCTCTTCGCCGCGGTGCTCGGCCTGCCCGCACTCCTCGGATCGGCTTCGGCGCAGACGATTTCCCCGGCGGCACCCGCCAAGCGGTCGGGTATCAGTGTCGTCCAGGTCGACGGCCTCATCGACCCGCCGAACGCGACCCTGATCGAGCGATCGGTGCGCAACGCCGAGCAGTCGAACGCGATGTTGCTCGTGTTCCAACTCAACTCCGGCGGCGCCGTCGACGTCGACGTCGATCACCTCGCGTCGCTCATCTCGCACGCCACGGTCCCGGTCGCGGTATGGGTCGGTCCGTCGGGAGCGAACGCGCGCGGCGGCGCCGCGGTGCTCGCGTTCGCCGCACCGGTGCTGTCGATCGCCCAGGGCGGCGGCATCGGGCCGGTCGAACCGGTGCGGCTCGACGGTAAGGGCAACCCGACGCGCGAGGAACTGGCGAAGCGCATCTCCGACGCGCAGGCCGCGGCCGGGCGGAGCAGCAGCCTGGTGAACGAGGTGCTGTCGCACCGGGTCCCGGCGCAACGCGCGTCGCTGCAGCATCTCGTCAACAGCGCGTCGCCCACGATCGTGACGTTCATCGGTTCCGTCAACAACACGACGGTGCGCACTGCATCGGGCCCGGTGAAGCTCTCGACGACACGCGTCACAGGTACGGGTTCGAACCGCCGGCAGCAGCCGAACCAGGTGGTGAGTTTCGGCAAGCTCGATCTCGCCGGTCAGGTCCAGCACACCCTCGGCACGCCATGGATCGCGTACTTCCTGTTCGTCGTCGGGGGTGCGCTGCTCGTCTTCGAGTTCTTCACCGTGAGCATCGGTATTGCCGGCGCGGTCGGCGCGGTCGCCGTGGTCGGTGCGTGCTACGGCTTCTCGCATCTTCCGGTCGAGGGTTACGCGGTCGCGTTGCTGATCATCGCGATGGTCGGTTTCGCGATCGACGTGCAAGCGACCGCGCTCGGCGCGTGGACGTTCATCGGGTCCGCGGCGCTCGTCGCCGGTTCGCTCACGATCTACGGCGGTTCGTCGCGGCTCGACCCGCCCTGGTGGGTATTGCTGATCGTGATCGTCGGCACGGTCGTGTTCATGCTGAGCGGGATGACGGCCATGGTTCGCTCGCGTTTCTCGACGCCGACCATCGGGCGGGAAGACCTCATCGGCGAACTCGGCGCCGCGGAGGTCAACGTCGACCCCGACGGTGTGGTCAAGGTCCGCGACGCTTTGTGGCGGGCGCGCACGAACCGCGCGACGCCGATCGAGGCCGGCGACGTCGTCCGGGTGGTCGCGGTGGAAGGCGTGCTGCTCGAGGTGGAACCCGAGTCCGGTGGCGCCCGCGACTACCGCGAGCCCCGTTCGAAGCGGTCCTGATCGGATTCCCAGGTCCTTCCGAGCCGCTGCTCTTGTCGGCCCCGGTCCGAGGGAGTTAGGTTCCCGCGACCGGCGCGGACTTGGGGGTGTGGTGGTGGCGCTCGGGATATTGCATCTGATCGATACCTGGCACGAGAAGGCCGCGTGCAAGGGGCCGGAGTCGTACCTGTTCTACCCGCCCTCCACCCCGGAGCGGCGCGACGACCGTGACGAGCGGGAACGGCGGGCGAAAGCCATCTGCGCCGAGTGCCACGTACGGCGGGATTGCCTCGACCATGCGCTGCGGATTCGCGAGCAGCACGGGATCTGGGGCGGGCTCACCGAGGCCGAGCGGCGCCCGCTGCTCGACGCCGCCGCGAGCTGACCCTCACAACCCGGGCTGGAGGTGGGTTCCGCGCGACGCGCGGGGACCGGCGATGCGTTGGTCGCCCCGGCGGCGGGTCACACCCTCGGCGTCGAGCCGGTTCACGAGCGGCATCACGTACTTGCGCGTCGAGCCGAGCGCGTCGCGGATCTCGGCGACGGTGAGCGCGTCGCGCGTTGCGAACGCGCGTTCAACGATCGCTCGCGCGTCGTCGAGGGCCGCCGTCGCGAACAAGATGCCGTCGAGATCGATGGCGACTCCCTCGCGCGCGAGCGCGCGAGCCACCGCGGGATCGATGCCGAGCTCCGCCGCGGAAGGAGGCGAGAACGGTGACGCGAGTAGCGCGTCGAGCAGCCGCCGGCCGTCCTCGGTCGCGGCCGCGCTCCGATGCCCGACCCGCGCGACGACATCGCGCTCGACGGTGAGGTTCGCCCCGGCGGCGATGGCGGCTCGAAGCTGCGCGCCGTCGAGGGAAACCGCGCGCGCGAGTGTTGCGATGTCGATCCCCGCGTCGGCGGGCCGTTCGGCATGGTGGCGCTCGACTGCCGCAGCCGCCTCCCGCTGCGACGCGCTCCCATTCAGGTCGTGCCACGATCCATTCTCCGGCGGCGACGGCACCGCCACTTCCCACCATGCTCCTCGATGATCGCAGTTGCACCCGCGGGGTCGACGCCGGCAAGTCGCTCGATGTCGGTCGGGCGCAACCACGAACATGCCGCCGGCAAACGCGCTCCGATGGGCAGTTCGAGCCGCGCGACCGCATCGGTGGCACGGCGGGCGGGTTCCACGTCGAGCACCCTGCCGCCGCCGATCGTCGCCTGGCGGGCGGAAGAGCGGAACACGACATGATCTCCCGGCGCGAACGGCAGCGCCGCGTCGAGGTGGACCCGCGCGAAACGGGCGGCCGGGTCGAGCACGCGCACTGTTGCCCGGTGCTGCCCCGATCCGACGTGCACGTCGAGCGCGGCGCGCCCGTCGATCGTCTCGCCCGGCAGCATCCGGAGCGCGACGTCGACGGTTGCAACGACCGACCACGGTTGGGTCCCGATCACTGCGTGACCGCGGTCGACCGCCCGGTGATCGACCCCGGCCAGGTTGAGCGCGACCCGGCTGCCCGGCTCGGCACGATCGAGGCGTTCGTGTTGCGACTCGATGCCTCGCACGCGGGCGTGGCGGTGCCCCGGCTCGATCAGTACGTGGTCGTCGATCGAGAACGAGCCGCCGGCGAGCGTGCCCGTCACCACCGTGCCGGCACCGCGCGCGACGAACGCCCGGTCGACCCAGAGCCGCGGCCGGCCACCGTCACGCGGTACGGGCGCAGCCGCGAGCACCCGGTCGAGCGCGCCGCGCAACGCGTCGACACCAGTGCCGTCGACACTGTCGACGACGACGACCGGCCAGCTCGCCAGGGCGGTGCCGGCGAGATGTTCGTCGAGTTCGAGCCGGGCCAGCTCGAGGCCGTCGGTGTCGACCAGGCCGGCTTTGGTCAACGCGACGACCCCATGCCGCACGTCGAGGAGTTCGAGGATGCCGGTGTGCTCTTCGGTCTGGGGCATCCAACCTTCGTTCGCCGCGACGACGAGGAGCGCAACATCGATCGCGCCCACGCCGGCGAGCATGTTCTTCACGAACTTGACGTGCCCGGGGACGTCGACGAAGCCGACGACCGTTCGCGAAGGAAGCGTGGTGAACGCGAACCCGAGGTCGATCGTGAGCCCGCGTGCCTTCTCTTCGGGAAAGCGGTCGGGGTCGGTACCGGTGAGCGCGAGCACGAGCGAAGACTTGCCGTGGTCGACGTGGCCGGCCGTCGCGACGACGCGCACGGTCAGGTCGTTTCGGTGAGCGCGCGCGAACGCGGAGCGGATGCGGTCGTCGTCGGATGGATCGACGGTGCGCAGGTCGCACACGACCCGGCCGTCGCGCGCCATCGCGACGATGCGAGCATCGCGGAGTCGCGCGAGCGCTCGGTTCGCGTCGTCGACGTCGAGTGCGACCCCGATCGACGGCAGGTCGCGGCCCGGGAGCGAACCACCTCCGGGGGTCGCGGCGGTGTCGCACACCTTGACACCTTCCACCGCCGAGGCGATGCGCTCGGCGCGGGCGCGCAACGCATCGAGGGGCGCGATGGCCATCCGCCACAACGGGAGCGACGTGGCGTCGCCAGACAGGTACGTGAGCGCGACCGACTGCATCGCCGCGAGGGTCATCTTGTCGGCGCGTACGACCCGGGCCAGCGGATGGCGGGTGATGCGAGCCACGAGGTCGGCGCGCCCGACGATCACGCCGGCTTGGGGCCCACCGAGAAGCTTGTCGCCCGAGAACATCACGATCGCCGCGCCCGCGTCGATGCACTGGCGCACGCCCAGCTCGTCGCGCAGCCAGGATGGACGGTGGGGGAGCCACGGCGTCGTGTCGTCGAGCAACCCGGAGCCCGCGTCGACGATCACCGGGCGCGGCAGGGTGGTGAGCTCGTGCACCGGCGTTGCTTCCACGAAGCCGACCATCCGGTAGTTCGACGCGTGCACCTTCAGTACCGCGGCCGTGTTCGGCGTGATCGCAGCTTCGTAGTCGGCTCGCCGGGTGCGGTTCGTCGTGCCGACCTCGACGAGGCGGGCGCCCGCCTCGCGCATGATGTCGGGAACGCGGAACGAACCACCGATCTCGACCAGTTCGCCGCGCGACACGAGCACATCGGTGTCACGGGCGAGCGCGGCGAGCGTGAGCAAGACCGCCGAGGCGTTGTTGTTGACGACGATCCCCGCTTCGGCTCCGGTCGCCAGGGCGAGCAGGCGTCCGGCGTGCTCATGGCGCGAACCGCGGTGCCCGGCGCCGAGTTCGAACTCGAGGTTGCTGTAGCCCGCAGCGGTTGCCATCGCCGCCAGTGCGTCGTTGCCGAGCGGCGCCCGGCCCAGGTTGGTGTGGAGCAGCACGCCGGTCGCGTTGACCACCGGCCCGAGGAGCGAACGTTCGATCGCGGCCAGCCGGTCGCGGGCATCGGCGATCACCCGTTCGGCGGTGAGTACGTCCTCGTCGCCGGCCTGCGCACGCGCCGCGTCGATGGCTTCCCGGGCGCATCGCACCTGCACCCCGTGGGGGAGGCCCGGCGCCAGCGCGGCCAGCACCCGGTCGACGCTCGGCAGCCCGCGACGGGGGTCCACATGGGCACCATAGGCAAAACGCCCCCTGGTCCCGGGTGACGCCGGTCCGGGGGACAAAGGGCACCACGTAGAATCACATTGTGGTAAACGGCCGCGAAGCAGCAACGGTTCGCGAAGCCGCGACCGTCATCCTGGTCCGCGACCATCCGAACCTTCAGGTCTTGATGCTGCGGCGCACGCCCGGAGCCGTCTTCTCGCCCGGAGCTTCGGTGTTCCCCGGCGGCGGCGTCGATCCGGCCGACCGCGACCCGCGCCTCGCCGAGCGCGTCGTCGGTACCGACGACGCCGCCAGTGCCGAATGCTCGCTCGCGTCCGGCGGCGCGGGCTTCAGGATCGCCGCCGCGCGTGAGTGTTTCGAAGAGGCCGGGCTCCTCCTCGCCCGCGACCGGGCGACCCACGCCCCGGTGCACGGGCACGACGGCGCCCGCCGCGAGCGCCTGGCGGCGCTGCGCCACGACCTCAACGCGGGCCGGCGAAGCTGGTTCGACGTGCTGGTATCCGAAGACGTCGTCGTCGACCTCTCCGACCTGTCGGTGTTCGCGCACTGGCTCACCCCGCTCGGCGCGCCCCGCCGGTACGACACGTGGTTCTTCGTCGCCCGCGCGCCCGACGGCGACGACGGTGGTCACGACGACATCGAACTGGTCGCATCGTCGTGGGCGGAGCCGGCCGACGTGCTCGCCCAGCATCACGCCGGCGAGATCGAACTGATCCTTCCAACCATGCGCGCCCTCGAGGTGCTGTCGCGCTTCGCGGCGGCGAGCGATGTTCTTGCCGCGCTGCGTTCGGCGCCTCGCGACGCGAGCGGCTGCCCGGCCGTCGTCGCCGACGGCGGTGGCGAACGGGTGCAGCTCTCCGGTGACGACGGTGCCCGTTTCGGCTGGACGGTGCCGTTGCCCGATCTCCTAGGCGTCGCGCCGGTGCGCGAGGGGGTTGCCTGATGCCCGACTTGTCGCCGGGAGTTCCGAGCGCGCTCTCGCCGTTGGTGCGGCGGGTCGTCGCGAACAACCCGGGCCTGATGACCGGCCCGGGTACCAACACCTACCTGGTCGGTATCGACGAGGTCGCGGTGATCGACCCGGGCCCCGACGACGTCGCGCACGTCGATGCGATTGTCGGCGCGTCGATGCGCGAGCGCGTGCGGTGGGTGCTGCTCACCCACACGCACCCCGACCACTGGCCCGCGGCGGCCCGTATCCGCGAGCAGACCGGTGCCGAGGTCGCGGCCTTCGGCAAGTTCCCGAAGGCCGACGAAGTCGACCTCCGCCTCGATCGTGTCCTCGCCGACGGCGACACCATCGATGGCACCGAGTTCCGTCTCGTTGCGATGGCGACCCCCGGTCACGCGCCGAACCACCTTTGTTTCTTCCTCGAAGAGGAACGGGTGATCTTCACCGGCGATCACGTGCTGAACGGCACCACGACGGTCGTGAACCCTCAGCGCGGCGGCGACATGGTCCAGTACCTCGCGTCGCTGGAACGGTTGCGCAAGGTGCGGCGAGTCGCTCGCATCTGCCCGGGTCACGGCGACGTGATCGAAGACCCCAAAGCGGTGCTCGACGAGTACGTCGCCCACCGCAAGATGCGCGAGCGTCAGATCGTCAAGGCGCTGCAGGCCGGCCCGGCGAAGATCCCCGAGCTCGTCGAGCGCCTCTACATCGACACGCCGGAGGGCCTGCTCGACATGGCGGGCCGGCAGGTGCACGCGCACCTGCTGAAGCTCAAAGGCGAAGGCAAGGTCGAAGGCACCGGCGTTCGCTCCGCCTGGAAGATCGCCTGAACCCACCCCCACCGGGTTGTGTCGTTTGCACCCGCGGACGGGGGTAAAAACGACACAACTGGAGACGGCTATTCGCGCATCGCGGGCGTGTACGTGAGCCCGATGAGCAAGCCTTCGGGTGACATGACGTGCACGATGCGTTGGCCCCACGGCATCGTGCGTGGCTCGTGCAGCAGCCGGTAGCCGGCCGCGTCCATCTCGGCGGCGGCCGCGTCGACGTCGTCGACATCGAATTCCACGGTTGCCTGCGGCTCGGGAATGCCGGCCGGCCATTCGGGGGCGCCGAAGCAGGCGTCGGCCGCTTCCGACAGTCGCCAGAGCCCGAGGTGCTTCAGGCCGTCGAGCGAGCCGGTCGCCATGTAGTCGTACCCCTCGTCGACGTCGAACGGCAGGCCGAGCGTGTCCCGGTAGAAGCGGGCGCTCGCATCCCGGTCGCGCACGATCGGCGATACGCCGGCTACGAATAACACCTTCACGATGGTCCTCCAGTCGTCAGGGTGTTGCGGTTCCCTACCAGCGTGACGGGGTCAGGCGGCGACGTCTTGTACGGATCGGACACCGCGGCTCGCGAGCAGCGCCGAAGGAACGAGCCCCGACAGCCGGAGGCAATCGCGGTTGCAGTGCGACTGGTCGTGGTAGCCGGCCTCGGCCGCCAGCGCGGCGACGGTCGCGTCCGGCCGCCGTTCGGCGAGCGCCAGGAACTCCCGGAAGCGCAGCACCCGCTGCAGGAACTTGGCCCGTACCCGAACCCGTCGACGCACACGCGGTGCAGCGAGCGCTCCGACAAGCCGAGCGTGGCAGCCAAATCGCTGACCCGTTCGTGCCTGGCCCGGCGCAACACCGCGTCGGCACGGGCCACCGAGTCATCGGCGAAGGGCGTCGCCAGCGCCGCGATGCGTTGCTCGAGCGTCGACGCGGCGACGACGGGCGTGAGTGCACCCAGCTCTTCACGCCATCGCGTCGCGACGGCGTCACCCATGATCGCCCCGGCATCGACCCGTTGGTCGCGCAGCTCGACGGCAGGCACGCCGAGGAACGGTGAGGCGTGGCCGGGGCGGAAGCGCACGCCGACATGGAACGATCCCGCGGCCGGCGGGGAATCGAGTTCGACCGCGTAGGTGTCGGCCCGGCGACGAAGAGGGTCGTGCCGTCCCAGATCATGTCGATGCACCCGTCGGGCAACACCCGGTCGGTGTAACCGGCTCGCTCGGTCGCGGCCACGCCGGACTGGGCGCCGACGACACCGACCCACGTGCAGGCAATGTGCGCGCGGGCCGCGCTCGCCGGTTCGAACTCGGTGTACGTCGACGGTGCGATACCGCCAGGGTACGTGTGCGCAGCCGCCGCCGCTCCATGGTCTGCCCCTCCCGACCTGGCCCGCACGACGGGAACGGGCGTAGCCTCCTCCGATCGGACCAGTGCGCTCCCAGGGGGGACCATGGCGGAAACACTCTTCATCGGTGGCGAATGGGTCGAAGCCCAATCCGGCGAGACCTTCCCGACGTACGCACCGTCGACCGGCGAGAAGATCGCCGATCTCGCCAAAGCCGGGCGCGAGGACGCGCAGCGCGCGATCCAGGCCGCACGCGACGCCTTCGACAACGGGCCGTGGCCGCGCATGTCGGGCAAGGAGCGGGCCGAACGGCTCCGCAAGGTCGCCGAGCTGATCAACGCGAAGTCGGCCGAGATCTCCGAGGTCGAAGCCCGAGACGGTGGCGGCACCATCAAGAAGGCGATGTTCGCCGACATTCCCGGCGGCGCGAGTTCGTTCACGTTCTTCGCCGACTGCGCCGAGAACGTGGGCGACGTGGAGGAGCGCGGAACGAACCCGTTCCCGCCGTCGGAAAGCATCGTGCGGCGCGAGCCCTACGGCGTCTGCTCCGGGATCATCCCGTGGAACTTCCCGTTCATCATGGCGAGCTGGAAGATGGCGCCTGCGATCGCCGCGGGGAACACGAGCGTGATCAAGCCCGCCAGCTTCACGTGCCTGTCGGCGATCGAAATGGCCAAGTGCGTCCAGGAAGCCGACATCCCGCCCGGTGTGGTCAACCTCGTCACCGGGCCGGGTGGCGCGGCCGGGGAGGAACTGGCGCAGCACCCGTCGGTCGACAAGGTCGCGTTCACCGGTTCCACCGAAGTCGGCCGCCGCATCATGCAGCTCGCGTCGGGCACGGTGAAGAAGGTGACGCTCGAACTGGGCGGCAAATCGGCGAACATCGTGCTCGGCGACGCCGACCTCGACCTCGCGGCCGCCGGGGTGCTGTTCGGGACGTTCTTCCACAACGGCCAGGTGTGCGAATCGGGCACCCGTGCCCTGATCCACCGCAGCATCTACGACGAGTTCGTCGCGATGCTCGTGGAGCGAGCAGGCAAGATCGTGATCGGCGACAACATGGACATGGCGACCGACCTCGGTCCGCTCGTGTCGCCGTCGCAGGTCGACACCGTCGAGCGCTACGTGAAGCTGGGCCTCGACGAGGGCGCGAAGCTCCTCTGCGGTGGTTCGAAGCCGACCGACCTCCCCGCGGGTCTCGACCCCAACGCCTTCTTCGTGCCGACGATCTTCGAGGCCGAGAACTCGATGCGCATCGCGCAGGAAGAGATCTTCGGTCCGGTGCTGTGCGTCATCCCCTTCGACAGCGACGACGAAGCCATCAAGATCGCCAACGACTCCATCTACGGGCTCGGCGGCGGCGTGTGGAGCAAGAACGCCGACCACGCGCAGCAGGTCGCAGCGGGCATGCAGACGGGCACCGTGTGGATCAACGACTACCACATGATCACGCCGTCGCAACCGTTCGGTGGGTACAAGCAGTCGGGCGTCGGCCGTGAGCTGGGCGACTACGGCTACAACGAGTACCGCCAGGTCAAGCACGTGTGGCGCAACACCGCCACCGACCGCAGCGGCTACATGCACTTCGCCGCCCTCAGCGGCAACATCTGACCCGTAACGACGTGCGTCGATAGCTATCGCATAGCGATAGCTATCGACGCACGAGCGACGTCACGCGGCGGCGACGAGGTCGACGAGACGGCCGTCGAACGCTTCGGCCGGCCCGTTCTCGGGGCCGGCGAACATCGCGATCAACAGCTCGAGCATCAACGGTTCGGTCTGCTGCAGTTCGAAGAACTTCGCGCGCCGTGCCTTGCGATTGTCGCAGTCGTCGACGAACGCAGCTGACATGAACCGCGCCGCCTCGCGCAGCCGCCGCATGCGCTCCACGCGTTCGGTCGCGTAATCGCCGAAGGCGGGCACCGAGACGTCGCCGGCGCGAACGACGTCGCGTACGGTGCGCACATCGCGCATCGTGATCGACAGGCCCTGGCCGATCACCGGGTTGTTGAAACCGGCCGCGTCACCGACGAGCACGACACCCTCCACGAACGGCGTTGCCGCCCACGAGTCGTCGCCCGGGTACGTCGCGAGCGGGCCGGCGGGCGTCGCTCGGCCGAGTTGCTCGCCGAACGGCAGGCAGCCGAAGCCGGCCGCGTCGAGGAACGTTTGTAGGCCGGATGGGCCACTGAAACGATGCCGCTGTTCGAGGCCCGGGCACAGGTAGACGCGCAAGCGGCCGTGGCCCTGGTGGAACGACGCCATGAGCAGGTCGCCTTCCGACGCGAGGAAGTCGTGGTCGTCGGGAACGTCGTCGAGGCCCTCGAGGAGAAGTCCGGCGACCATCATCGACTCGCTCGCCCGCCGGAGTGGGATCCCGGCCTGCCGCCGCACCGTCGAGTTCCGGCCGTCGGCGCCCACGACGAGCCGCGCCCCGACTTCGAGCGTCGTCCCGTCGGCCTGCGTGAACTCGACGGACGGGCGGGGGCCCGGGGCGATCTTGACATCGCGCACGCCGCGCCGGACCTCGGCCCCGGCCGCCGTCGCCGCACGACCCAGCGCGTCGCAGGCGTCGGGGTGGCGCAGGTTCAACGAGCCGGGGATCCCGGGCACCATCATCGACGCCGGGATCGGGTTGGCGCGCGTCACGTCGGTCGGTACCTCGCTGTCGTAGTGGAGCCAGGTCGGTGTGATGTGCGCGCCGGCGTCGAGCAAGGTCGTCATCACGCCCAACTCGCTCGCTTCCTGCACGCCCCACGGCAACATGCTCTCGCCGCGCACGCGGTCTTCGTATTCCGTCGTTGCCTCGAGGACGACGACGTTCTTCCCGTCGCGGGCGAGCGCGCCGGCGAGCGCCCCGCCTCCGATGCCCCCACCGACGATCACGACATCGCAGGTACGCATTCGCATCGCACTCCCACTCGACGGCCCGTCGCCGCGTCCCCCTCTCTTCGCCGTGGTCGCCGGGGCCGGATCACCGCTACCGTTGGTGCGTGCTCGTGACCGGGACGACCGCCGCCGAACACGTCGTCGAGCGTGCACGCGCGCACCGAACCGGCACGCTGGTGTTCACGATCGGTACCGGTTGTTGCGAGTCGACGGCACCGTTCCTCTATGAGGATTTCTGGCCCGGCCCCGATCAGGAACCGGTCGGTGAGGTCGCCGGCGTCGTCGTGTACGCACCCGAGTACCTGCGGGCGCTCTATCCCGGCGACGACGGCGTGGTGATCGACGTCGAGGAGGGCCTCATGGCCGAATCGATGTCGATCGAAACCGAGTTCCTCTGCCGGTTCGTATTACGCGACCGGTCGGGTACCAAACTCGAGGGCCAGGACGCGAAGGTGTGCGATGTCGACGACGCGGTGTCGGCGTTGCGGCCTCGCGGGCCGCAAGAACTCCCGGAGATCTTGCGGCGCGCTCGTATGCGTTGAGTTGATCAACTGCAATCGGCGGTGTACTGGGTGATCTTCGCCTCGTACGCCGGTGTACTCAGTACGTCGGGCTTCGCGATGTCGGCGGCGGTCGCGCCATCGGTCACCCGGGTCGCGATGCACCACGCTTTGGCGGGCGTGACTTTCCTCGCGAGTTGGGCCTCGAATGCCGTCGCCCGGAATTGCACGTAGGCAAGCGCGTCGCTCGAGCGCCCGGTCGTGAGCGGTTGGGTCGCGCCCGGATCGCAACTCACCACCGTGATGACGTTGTTCTGGTTCGTGTACTGCGAGTTGCCGGCCGGCATCCCGCTCACCCACGCCGCGGCGGCCTGCGACATTTCGTTGACGTCCTGGGTGTTGTCGCCGATCCAGTTGATCCGGACGCAGGCTCCATTCTGGAACTGGTAGGAGACGTACGCGTCGTTGGCCCAACCGTCGACCGCCCGCACCGTCACATCGGGCGCGACATGTTCGCCGAGCATGACGAGCCAACCCACGGAGCCGAGCGTGCCGCGGGCGCCGCCGGTTTCGCCGCTTTCCAACTTCGGAGCCGAGATGGTCTTCGGCCCGTCGTTCGGGTACGCGGTCGGGTTCATTATCTGCTCTTCGGTCACCGGCGGTGTCGCGAACGCACCGGCGAGCGCCTTGTTCCCCCCACCCGCGACGATGGCGTCGACGAACTGCTCGCCGAGCACGGGCGCCGCGCGTTCGAGCGAACGTACGACATCGGTGACGCCGGCGACGGTCGTGTCGTAGGGGTCCTTGATGCCGGTCCGTTCGGCCGGATCGAGCGCGGCGACGTACGCGTCGGCGATGCGTTGCGCGTCGCCTTCACGTAACGCGAAGTACGCCCACGCGGCTTGATCGTCGGCGAACTTCGTCGTGAGCCCGTAGATCTGCTGGTCGAGCGCGAGCACGAGGGCGCGCACGATCTGCACCTGCGTGTTCTCGTCGAGTTGTGCTTTCGGGAGCCCGTTCACCGCGATGCGCTGTGTCGTTGTGGAGTAGAGCGCACGGCGGTTCGCGTCGATCGCTTCGGCGGCGGCCCCGAGATCGGGTTTTCCCTGCGCGATGCCGAGCGAACGCAACACGCCCGCGTGCTGGGTGAGCAAGGTTTGCACCGCGTCGGTGCGACCCTGGTCGATGTCGTGGGCGCGCCGCGCGAACTCCCCGCTGTCGACGTAGTCGATGTAGACGGGGTGCGCGAACGACGCCTGGTGCTCGCGCTCGACGAATTGGACGAGCAGGCTGACCCGGTTGTCCCACGTCGCCGGGAACGAAACGCTCGGCCCCGACGGTCCCGACTTCCGGTTGAGCAGCACCGCGCCGACGCCGACGGCCGCCGCGATGATGGCGGCCACGAGGATGATCGCGGTGAGCCGGCGCGCCCTTGAAGGCCCGGGTTCCGGCCCGGCCGGGAAGAACAGTTCACGCGGCCGATCGGTCGGCGGTGGGCCGGGAGGTGGCGCGGCTCGGGGTGGCGCGGGTTGCGGTGGCGCGGGTTGCGGTGGCGCGGGTTGTGGTGGCGCGGCTTGCGGTGGCGCGGGTTGGGGTGGCGGGGCGGCCGGCAGGGGAGGGAGCGGCGCGGCGGGAGCCGGTGCCGGCGGTGCGGGTGGTTCGGGTGCGGGTGGGGGAACGGGCGGGGCCTCCAGGATGTCGGGGACCGGCGAAGGGGTCGGGGCCGGCGCCGTCAGGTCTTGGAGCCCCTCGTAGGGGGCGGCGCTGCGGTATTCATCGAGCCATCCCTCGCCGGTCTCGCCTGCCCGCGTCCGGGGGAGCAACTTCTCGGCCGCGTCGTCGAGGTCGGGGAGTGGCCCGAACGGGCCGGGGTCGTTGCGCGCCTTCTCCCGCCGCTCCGCCCGGCGGTCGAATCGTCGCTCCCTCCACGACCGTGCTGGGAGCGGCGCGGGCATCACGACGGGCGTCGCCGGGGCCGGCGCGGGAGGCGGCGGGGTTGGTGCGGCGGCCGGTGGCGATGGTGCCGGAGCGCTGGGCGGCGTGGGCGGCGCGGGGGCCACCGGCGCGGCCGGCAGGGGCGGTGCGACCACTGCCGGTGCTGGCGCCGGTGCTGGTGCTGGTGCCGGGGCCGGCGCTGGTGCTGGTGCCGGTGCCGAGGGGGCGGGCGGCGCGGGTGGCGCGGGTGGCTGCGCCGGCGCGGCCGGAGGAGTGGGCGCGGGTGTGGGTGGTGGCGCGACCTGCGGTGGCGCGGTGGGCGCCGGCCCGGGCGCCGGTGGTGCGGCGGGCGGGATTCCCGCGTGAGCAGGCGGCGCGCTCGCGGGCGCGCCGTTCGGGGCCGCGGCGGCGGCCGGCGCCGGGTCGCCGAGGTGCAACGCCCACGCGCCGCTCCGGACCAGATAGTGCGCGCTCGGGTACCGCAGCGCGGTGTTCGGGTCGACTGCGGGCTGGGGACCGGGATCGACGTAGTCGTCGTCGCCGAGCGCGACGAAACGTTCCTTGTCGTGGTCCCAATAGACGGCCGGGCCGCGACCGACCCTGTACGGAGCGCCGTCGGTTGGTGTCGTCACCCTCGAACCTTCCACCGCTTGGGCGCGGGAATGGTAACCAGCGTGGTCTGCGCCGCGCCCGTGGGCAATTCGACACCCCGCGCCCCCGAACCTGCGTCAGTTTCGGCCCCGCACAAGGCCAAAACTGACGCACGTTCGGGCGAGGGGGGAGTGTGGTCGAGCGCGGATCACGGCGCGGGCGCGGAACCTCGCCGGCGCTCGCCGCCGCGATCTCGAAGATCCGGGCGGTGCAGCCGGCCATCTCGACGGGCGGGAGCAATTCGTCGACGATGCGCTTGGCGATGGCTTCGAAGGCGAGCGCGGCGGGCGCGTCGGCCGCGCCGAGCACGACGGGCGTGCCCTCGTCGCCGCCGTTCGACACTGCCGGTTCGATCGGGATCTCACCGACGAGTGGCGCACCGGTGAGGACCGCGAGGCGGTTCCCGCCGCCGTGACCGAAGATCGCGTGGCGTGACCCGTCGGGTGCGACGAACTCGCTCATGTTCTCGACGATGCCGAGCACCTTGAGATAGCTGCGGCGAGCCATGTCGGCGACGCGTGAAGCGACCTTCTGTGCCCCTTTGGCCGGAGTGGTCACGACGAGCATCTCGGTTTGGGGCAGTAGCCGCGCCAGCGCCATCTGGATGTCGCCGGTGCCCGGGGGCATGTCGATCAGGAGGTAGTCGAGGTCGCCCCAGTCGACGTCGGTCAGGAATTGCTCGAGGGCTTTGGCGAGGATCAGGCCACGCCACATGAGCGCGGTGTCCTCGTCGTCGACGAGCAGGCCCATCGACACGACGCGCAGCACGCCTTGCGGGCCGCCGTGCGGTGACCGCACGGGGAGATCTTGCGGGACGATCTTGCCCCGGCCGAGCTCGTTCTTGGTCCCGGCGAGGCGGCCCCTCGCGCCGAGCATGCGGGGGATCGAAAAGCCCCAGATGTCGGCATCGAGCACGCCGACGGTGAGGCCGCGCGCCGCGAGCGCGGCGGCCAGGTTCGCGGTCACCGACGACTTGCCGACGCCGCCCTTCCCCGAGCCGATCGCGATGACTCGCGTCGTCGCGGGTACGGCCGTGCTGGGCGCGTTCTGCGAGGCGTGGAGACGGACCCGCTGCATGAGCGCCGAGCGCTCCTGCTGGGTCATTTCACCGTATTCGACCTGGACGTCGGACACGCCCGGCAGGCCGCGCACCTTCGATCGCACGTCGGTGGAGATCTGGCCCCGCAGCGGGCATCCCGCGGTGGTGAGCGCGACCTTCACCTTGACGACGCCGTCGGCGCCGACGTCGATGCCCTTCACCATCCCGAGTTCGGTGATGGCCAGGTGCAGTTCGGGGTCGAGTACACCCGCGAGCACGCCGCGGACGTCGTCGGGCGTGGGCGGCGGGAAGGTCGTGGAGTCGGGGGGAGCGTCCATGGGTGCCTTCGTCGGCGGGGCGGGCAAGCGAGCGGTGGAACGGGTCGATCGGGACGAACGGGTCGATCGGATGGCGGAGCACGGTCCGACGAATAAAACACACCGAGACCTTGAAAATATGCCCGACCCCCGGTACCGTCAAGACCAGTTCCCATGGACGTCCTGTCGATGCTCAAGGCGCTCGCGGACGAGACCCGGTACGCGATGTACCACGAGCTCGCCACTTCGACGCAGCCACTCACGGCCACCGAGCTGGCCGACCGGCTCAACCTGCACGCGAACACGGTGCGCCTGCACCTCGAGCGGATGCGCGACGCCGGGCTGGTCGACGTCGAACCGGTCCACCGGGGCACCGTGGGCCGCCCGCAACACGTCTACACGCTCGCGGCCGGCGCTCCCGGCGTGGCGTTCGACCCCCCGTCGCACGCGCTGCTCGCCGGGCTGCTCGCGGCGCTCGCGGAGCGGGTCGGCGCCGACCCGGGCGACGCCGAAGCGATCGGGCGGTCCTGGGGTGCCGAAGCCGGTCACCGCACCCGGTCGCGGAATTGCGTGACCGCGCTCACCAACGAACTCCAGCGGCTCGGCTTCGATCCCGCAGCCGAGGTCGCCACCCCGGCTGCCGACGGCGACGACGGCGACGTCACGATCAGTTTCCTGCACTGCCCGTTCCGCGAACTGGCCGAGGCATACCCCGAGCTGGTCTGCAACCTGCACCGTGGGATCTGTCGCGGCGTCGTCGACCAGGTCGGTGGCGGAACAGTCGAGACGTTCTCCACGTTGTACGAAACCGACCCGTGCCGGGTCACCGTTTCGGTTGGATACCCTGAAGAAGCCTGATTTCGTCCCCGGAGGCAGCTCATGATCGCCCTGACCGACACCGCGACCACGAAGGTCAAGGAACTCCTCGAGGCCGAAGCACAACCCGACCTGTTCCTGCGGGTCGCCGTGCGCCCCGGTGGCTGCTCGGGCTTGAGCTACGAGATGTTCTTCGATTCGGAACGTGCCGCCGACGACATCGAGGCCGCGTTCGGTGAAGTCAAGGTCGTCGTCGACCCGGCGAGTTCCCAGTACCTGCAGGGCGCGTCGCTCGACTACAAGGACGGCCTCCAAGGCGCCGGGTTCACGATCAACAACCCGAATGCGGCCCGCACCTGCGGTTGCGGCCAGTCGTTCTCGTAACGCCGTCCCCTCGAAAACCGGTTGTCCGTGACGGCCCCGCGTGCCGGCGGGGCCGTTTCGCGCCCGCGGCTCGTCGTCGCGCTCGCGGTTGCCGTCGCGCTCGCGGCCGGCGGCTGCCACGGCAGCTCGCACCCGCGCGTCGAACCGGGCTCGACGGCCGCAACGACATCGCCGACAGTCGTGGCGACCAGTACGCGCGCCTCACGCGCGGCCGACCGGGCCGTCGCCCGGCGGGCGGTGCTGCAGCGTGCCGACGTGCCGCGAGGGTGGCGGCGGGTCGCGGTCGACGGGCAATCCGGGGACGCGCTGCTCGCGCGATTGTGCCCGTCGGTGGGCCGGGCCCGGAGGCGTCTCGCCACGCTGGAGGGCGGGGCGTTGCCGGATGCGTCGAGCGCCTTCACGCCCGGTGCCGGTGGTCTTCCCCTCGTTCGTGCTCGCGTCTACGTGCTTTCCACGGCGTCGATCGCGAACAAGCTGTTCGTGCTCACGGCGAAGGCGTCGCACGCGCGCTGCGTCGCGCGCGCGTTCGCGAAGACGTCGGGTAGCGGCGGCAGCGCGGTCACCTACGGCACGCCGACCGTTTCGCCGATCGGCGTCCCTCGCGCCGGGAGCGCGGCCACCGCGTTCGAGGTCCGTTTCGCGACGACGAGTAGCGGTGCGTCGTACGAAACGCGCCTGTACCTCGTCACGATTCTTCGCGACCGTTCCGTGGTCGTGATGTTGTTCGCCGACGCCGACCTGTTGCCGCTCGCGGCGTCGGCACGCGACGCGATCGTGCGCGCGGCCGCCGTTCGCGATCGTCAGGCCGGCAAGATTTGATGCAGTAACGCGTCGATCTCGTCGGACGCGAATGCACCGTCGAGACGATCGACGATCTTGCCTTCGGGGTTCACCGCGAACAGCCACGGTTCGCTCGAGAGGTTCCACGCGTCAACGGTCGGCGACACCGTGGTGCCGGTGAGGTCGCGGTAGATCTCGACGTGCACGAAGTCGATCTGCTCCGCGTAGCGCGTTGCGAACGGTAAGAGCGTGTCGAGGATCGGGCCGCAGTACTGCGACTGGCACAGCGCCGGGGTTGCGAAGATCACTGCGACCGGCCGGCCCTTTCCGATCAGGTCGGCCAGCGACAGCTTGTGCAACGGGCACATGGGCGTGCGCGTGCAGATCGGTTTGACCCCGAGCGGCTTCGCGAAGGTGGGCGATGCCGCCGTCGGTGCCTGGTCGCCCACCGTTGGTACGACCGGCTTCGCCTGTACCTGGAACGCGAGTTGCACCGCGCTGCCGTCGATCTTCACCGTCGCGGTGTACACGCCCGGCTTCGACAGCACCGGGTCGATCACGTACACACCGCGGTCTTTCGGCAGGCCGCTGCGGTGCAACGGCGCCGGCACGTAGGGGCCGATCGGGCTGTGCAACGGTTTGATCGCGATGCTCGCGGGCCCTTCGACGCGTACGCGCCACTCTTCGCCTTCGCGATGAACGCGAGCCGTTGCGGTTTCGGCGACGCGTACAGGTCGCTCGACATCACGAACGTGCTGATCGCGTCGTTCCCGGCATTCCCGGCGTTGGTCGTCGAGGTCGAACCGGCGGCACTCGAATTGCTGCTCCCGCACGCGGCGAGCAACGCAGCACCGCCACCGAGGGCGAGGAACGCACGCCGGGAAAGGGGTTCGGGAGCCACGCTCCTATTGTGCCGACTGGAGGTGCCAATGTCGGATCGGGTCGCGTTCACCTGCAATAACCGACCGCTGACGGTCGATGTCGCGGCGGGCGAATCGCTGCTGACGGTGTTGCGCGAACGGCTGGGGATCGAGTCGGTGAAGGACGGCTGCGCGCCCCAAGGGCAATGCGGGTGCTGCACCGTGCTCGTCGACGGAGAGCCGCGCGTCGCGTGCGTCACTCCCGTCGAACGGGTCGAAGGCCGTTCCGTCGCGACGGTCGAAGGGCTCGACCCCTCGGTGCGCTCGGCGCTGAGCGACGCGTTCGTTGCCGTGGGCGGGTCGCAGTGCGGGTTCTGCACGCCGGGCATCGTGGTGCGGGCGGCGGCTTCGATCGCGCGAGGGCGTTGCGCGCGCGCCGACCTCGATCGCGCGCTTGCCGCGCACCTGTGCCGTTGTACGGGTTGGCTCACGATCTACGACGCGATCCAGGGAGCCGCGGCCGCGGTCGACGGCGGCCCTCCGATCGCGGTGGCCGAACGTGATCTCGCCGCGGCCGGCGCACGCGCCGCGCTCGAAGGGACTGTCTCACAAGTCGTCGGCCCCGACGTCGTGCTCGGCGGCCGCCCCTTCGCCGACGATGCGGCGCCCCGAGACGCGCTCGTCGCCGTACCGCGGCCGCCGGGTGCCGACGTGAAGGCCGTCGACGCAGCCGGATGTTCCTGGGTGCTGGGCGAGTCGTTGGCCGAGGCGCGCGCCAACGCCGGCAAGGTCCAGGGTCGGCGCACGACCGTCGCCGACGTACCTCCGATCGCGGCGGTGCCGTTACCCGCGGGCGGTGTACGGCTGGCCACGTCGTGGCTCGAACCCGCGTACCTCGAACCTGACGCGTCGTGGTGCGCGCCCGGCGGCGAACCGTTTTCGCCGCTCGCGAACGGCGGCGCGTTCGGCGGGAAGACCGAATCGATCGCGCCCCACGCCGCGCGCGACTTGGCCGACGCGACGAGGCGAACGGTGCGGGTCGTGTTCTCGCGAGAAGACGTCGTACGCCTCGGTGCAAAGCGGCCGCCCATGGCCGCATCGGCCGTCGCCGACCTCAGCGGGCGGTCGGTGGAGATCAGTGGCGACCGAGCCGCGCCCTCCCGACCCGCGGTGTTCCCCTACACGCTCGACGTACGGCGCGATTGGCGCACGGTGGCCGTGGCCGGCCCGCCGACCGGTGCCCTACGCGCCGCGTGGGCCGAAGAGGTCGTGCTGGTTGAAGGCGCGCTCGACGTCGCCGGCGCCGACCGGTCGGCGTTCGTGCGCGATGCACGCACCGCGTCGGTGTTGCTGCACACCTGCGCGCTCGGCCCGGAGGGCGCGCTCGCCGGCGCCGCCGTCGAGATGGGGAGCCCGGGGGCGATCGATCGCGTGCGCGTGCGGGTGGCGGCCGGCGATCCGCTCGATGCCGTGGTGTTGCGCTCGTACGTCGTCGGCGCGGTGCACATGGCACTCGGTTGGGTTCTCACGGAGAGCATTGCCGTCGATCCGGGCACGGGTGCGGTGCACGATCTCACCATCCGGTCGTTCGGGATCATCCGGCCCCGCCACATGCCGCCGGTCGAGGTCACCATCGTCGACGAACCCGGCCCGCCCCTTCCGGGTGCCTCCGACGCCGCGTTCGCAGCGGTGGCCGCGGCGACGTGGAACGCTGTGGCCCGCGCCGAGGGCACCCGACCCGAATCGTTCCCCGCCCGGCACACGCACGTCGCGCAAGGGCTGCGGCGTTGACCACACCCGAACCTCGACCGCCGACAGGAGCCGTTGCATGCCCGTCCATCCCGTGCCCACACCGAGTGCACCTCCCGTTGCCGGCCCGTACTCCCCGGCGGTGCGAGCCGGTGATTGGCTCGTCCTCGCGGGGCAGGTCGGCCTCGACCCCGCGACCGGGCGCCTCGCCGAGGGGGGCTTCGAAGCGCAGGCCCGCCAGGTCCTCGCCAACATCGCCGCGGTACTCGCCGATTGCGGCGCGACCATCTCCGACGTCGCCAAGACGACGATCTTCGTGACCGACATCAGCCACTTCCCTGCGGTCAACGCGGTGTACGCCGAAGCGTTCGGCGACCACCGGCCGGCGCGTTCGACGGTCGAGGTGAGCGCACTCCCGGGCGGGGCGCTCGTCGAGATCGAGGCTTGGCCCACCGCCCGGCCTGAACTCGTTTTCGTGAACCGAAAACGCCGAGAAGGGCACGTTCGCTACATCAAAACGAGTTCGGCGCGGTAGGTTCGGGGCGTGCTCGGAGTGGTGCTCGTCCTCGTCGCGATGTTTGTCGTCGGACCGATCGCGCTGTTCGCGGCCGGTGTGATCTGGAGCGCCATTCTCGGTTGGGCGCTGTCCGACGATGCCGACACCCGTTCGAGCGGGTCGCCCGCGTAACTCGAGGCTCAGCGCCGGTCGCGCGTCGGCAGTTCGAACACTCCGCCTTGCTCGACGAACGTGGCGAGCGCGTCTTGCATCTGGTGGGCGAACGTCACCTCGAGCGCGCGCATCGCGATCGGGCGGAGGTCGGCGTACGCGCCGGTGAGCTCGTCGAGCGTGAAGGGAGCGTCGTTGCCCTCGCCGGCCGATTCGGTGAACCGGGTCACCAGGTCGCGGACGAGGGCGCCGAGATGCCGGCGCATCAGCTGCCACCCCGCCACGCAGACCTCAGGAGCGATCCCGGCGGCGAGCAGGTCGCCGGTGATTTCGAGCACCGCGACGCTCGGAACGTGGAAGCTCGCGGGGTGGGCAGTGGTTCGTTGCACGGCGTTGACCGCTTCGAGCATCTCGATCAGCGATTCGTCCGCGACCCCGACGCGTTCGAGCACTTCGAGTTCGGTCATGGTCGCGGCGCGGTCGTCGATCCACGGTTGGCGGAGTTCGTCCGACAGCTCGAGGACCAGCGCGAGCGACGACTGCGCGTTTTGCGGGTCGTCGAGGATCTTCGCAATCGCGTCGAGCCCGAAGCCGCGCTCGCGCAGGGCGATGATCGTGCGCAGCCGGTCGAGTTCCGACGGATCGTAGAAGGCGCGCCGGCCTTCCTTCCGGGGTGGGCGGACCAGCCCGTAGTGGCGGTAGAAGCGGATCGTTCGGGGCGAGGCACCACTCGCGGTGGCCAGCTCGTCGATCGAGTAGCCCTGCTCACCCGCCGTCGCCGAGCCCACGACGCCATTCTCACCCACTGCCGGCGGGGGGACCGGCAGCAGGTTCTCGGCGGCCGTTGACACACGCCAATAATGACAGTAACAGTGTCACTGTCACAATGGCTTGACGGCATCCACGCCGGAGAGGGGGAGGCCAGATGCGCCGAACCGTCGTTGCGCTCTTGTTGGTCGCCGGCCTGCTCGCACCGGCACTGCCGGCCCACGCCGGCACTGGGCGAAGCCCGGCGCCAGCGTCGCCGGCGGCGATGCAGGCCGAGGCGGCAGCCCTGCAGGGCCCCGCCCGCGACGCGGTGAACAATCTCATCCGTTTCGTCGTACCCCTCGTGTGCCCCGCCATTGCCCGGTTCGCCGCACCCGCCTACCAGGGCTTCGTCACCGGAGGCTGCGCATCGATCGTCAACTCGACGGACCCCATTGCCGTGGTGTTCGTCTTCCTGCCGACGATCTGTGCCGGGAGCCCACCGCTCGGGACGCAGGTGTTCCCTTCGATCGCGCCGATCATCGTGGCGACCTGCCCGCTGCTCATGAAGCTGGTCGATCTGCTCCAGCCGCTGATCGGCTGACCCAGTCCTGCGGGCCGCTCGTGCGTGGGGCGACCGGCCCGCAGGCCCGAACCGAGACGCGGGGCAGTGCCGGCGGCGGTCAGGCGAGATCGGGGACGGCGCTCGGGCCGAGCTCGACGGGCGCCGCACCGGCGCCCGCCCCCGCGCGTTGTCCCGCGGCCTGACCTTCGGGCCAGCGGGTCTGACCGAAGCGGTACCCGACGGAACGCACGGTCTGGATGTAGCCCGCGTGCTCTTCACCCAACTTGGCTCGCAGCCGGCGCACGTGGACGTCGACCGTGCGCGCGCCGCCGTAGTACTCGTACCCCCACACTCGCGACAGCAGCTGTTCGCGGGTGAACACCTTGCCCGGGTGCGTCACGAAGAACTTCAGCAGTTCGTATTCCATGTACGTGAGGTCGAGCGGGCGACCCTGGCACACCGCTTGGTAGGTGGCGAAGTTGAGGACGAGGTCGGCGTACGAAGCCGTCTCCGGGCTCGCACCGCGACCGGAGCGCCACAACAGGTGACGCATGCGCGCTTCGAGTTCGCGCGGGTGGAACGGCGCGAGGCAGAAATCGTCGAAGAGATCTTCGCGGTGCTCGAGGTCGGCGAGTTGCGCGCCGCCGACCATCAGCAGCACGCCCTCGACGCGGGCGTCGCCCTTGCGCAGCGCGCGGCACACCGCGAACGCGCCTTCCGGGTCGTCGTCGGCGCACACCACGGCGCCGGTCCAACCGTCGGCCGGTTCGTGCTGCATCGCGATCGCCGCGTTCGCCACGGCCTTCCACGGATGGCCGGCGAGGTCGAGCGTCTGCGCGAGCAGCGCCGGCGGAGGGTCTGGGTACACCAGTAGCAAGTCGCCGATCTCCCGCATGTCGATCACAAGGTCCCGAGGTACCGATCGATCTCGAACGGCGTGACGTAGGCCTTGTAGTCGGCCCATTCTTGCCGCTTGTTCGCGATGAAGTACTCGAACACGTGCTCGCCGAGCGCCTCGGCCACCAGTTCGGAACCCTCCATCGCCTCGATCGCCTCGTGCAGCGACGTGGGCAACGACTGCAGCCCTTCGCTGTACCGCTCCTCGGTCGTGAGTTCGTAGATGTTGTTCGTCGCCTCGGGCGGAAGGTCGTAGCCCTCTTCGATGCCCTTCATGCCCGCGGCGAGGATCACGGAGTACGCCAGGTACGGGTTGCACGCGGGGTCGGGCGAACGGAACTCGATACGAGTGGAGTCGATCTTCGCCCGCTTCGGCGGCGGCACCCGGACGAGCGCCGAACGGTTGTTGCGCGCCCAGCAGATGTAGGCGGGTGCCTCGTAGCCGGGGATCAATCGCTTGTACGAGTTGACCCACTGGTTGGTCACGGCGGTGATCTCACGCGCGTGCATCAGCAGGCCGGCGATGAAGTGCTTCGCGACTTTCGACAGCCCGTGCTCGTCGCCCGGATCGTGGAACGCGTTCACGTCGCCTTCGAAGAGCGAAAGATGCGAGTGCATGCCGGAACCGAACGCGCCCAACATCGGTTTCGGCATGAAGGTCGCGTACGCACCGTGGTCGTGCGCGACCTCCTTGGTGATGAGCCGGAACGTCATGACGTTGTCGGCCATCGTCAGCGCGTCGGTGTAGCGCAGGTCGATCTCGTGCTGGCTCGGGCCGTTCTCGTGGAACGAGTACTCGACGGGGATGCCCATTGCCTCGAGACGCAACACGGTCTGCTTGCGCAATTGCGAACCGAGGTCGTGCGCGGTGAGGTCGAAGTAGCCGGCCTGGTCGAACGGTTCGACGCGCTCCGAATCGCGGAAGTAGAAGAACTCCATCTCCGGCCCGACGAAGAACGTGAACCCGCGCTCGCGGGCACGGTCGAGGTTGCGCTTCAAGACGCAACGCGGGTCGCCGTCGAACGGCTCACCCGCGAACGTTTGGATGTCGCAGAACATGCGCGCGACGGGTGCGTCGTCGGGTCCCTGGGTCGGCAGCAACTCGAACGTGTTCGGGTCGGGCTTCGCCAACATGTCGGACTCTTGGATGCGCGTATAGCCCTGGATCGTCGATCCGTCGAAGGTCATGCCCTCCTCGAGTGCGACCTCGAGTTCCGCCGGCGTGATCTCGACCGACTTCAGGAAGCCGAGCACGTCGGTGAACCAGAGGCGCACGAAACGCACGCCGCGCTCTTCGACGGTGCGCAGCACGTATTCGAGTTGGCGCTCCATTCAGGGCAGTTTACGGACCGGTACTCGCGCCCTCCCGAGCGGGCAAACCGGTTCACAGAGCGTTTACAGTCGGGCAACGGCCGCGAAACGGCCTACCGAAATGCTGCTCGGGCGGCGGCCGAGCCACGCGCGCGCGTGAGCCCCTTTCGACCTTGCAGCAAGCGTTGCGGTGCTCTGCCGCAGCGGATCATTCAACATCGCACCTCAGGAGTGAAACGGTGGCCTACAAGGCGGAGTACATCTGGCTCGACGGTACGGAACCGACGGCGCGACTTCGATCGAAGACGAAGATCCTCGCCGACGGTGCCGACCTCCCGATCTGGGGGTTCGACGGTTCGAGTACCAACCAGGCGCCGGGGAGCAACTCCGACTGCGTGCTCAAGCCGGTGTTCTCGTGCCCCGACCCGTTGCGAGGCGGCGCGCACAAGCTCGTGCTGTGCGAAGTGCTGCTCACCGACATGACGCCACACCCGACGAACACGCGCGCCATGCTCGCCCCGATCGCCGAGAAGTTCGCGGCCCAGGAGCCGCTGTTCGGGATCGAGCAGGAGTACACGTTCTTCAAGGACGAGCGTCCGTACGGCTTCCCGCTCGGTGGCGGGTTCCCGGCGCCGCAAGGCTTCTATTACTGCGGGATCGGCGCCGACGAAGTGTTCGGGCGCGACATCGTCGAAGCGCACATGGAGGCCTGCCTTGAAGCCGGCATCGGCATCTCGGGGATCAACGCCGAAGTGATGCCCGGCCAGTGGGAGTTCCAGGTCGGTCCGCTCAGCCCGCTCGACGTCTCCGACCACCTGTGGGTCGCCCGGTACCTCCTGTACCGCATCGCCGAAGAGTTCGACGTCGCCGCGACGCTCGACCCGAAGCCGGTCAAGGGCGACTGGAACGGTGCCGGCGCGCACACGAACTTCTCGACGAAGGCGATGCGCGAGTCGTACGACCCGATCATCAAGGCGTGCGAGGCGCTCGGCAAGCGGGCGAACGAGCACGTCGAGAGCTACGGCGCCGACATCGAGCACCGGCTCACCGGCTCCCACGAGACCGCCCCGTGGCACGAGTTCAGCTACGGCGTGTCGAACCGGGGTGCATCGGTTCGTATCCCGTGGCAGGTCGAGAAAGACGGCAAGGGCTACATCGAGGACCGCCGTCCCAACGCCAACATGGACCCCTACGTCGTGACCCGGCTCATCACCGACACGATCTGCTCGGCGTTGGCATAGCCCGGAGGCTGAGCCCGGCGGGGGACCCCCCGCCCGCCGGGCTCGGCGTTCGCTCGCCAATGAAGAGCCTGTGAAGCTGCCACCGCGATGTCGCCAAGAGGCGGCGCCGCGCGGCAGACTCGCGGCTGCTCACGCGCGGGTGTGAGCCGAACCGAAGGGGGTACGTGCGTGGAAGACCACACCGCCGGCGACGTCCTCAACCTCGTGCGGGACAGTGGGATCGAAGTCGTCGACTTCCGGTTCTGCGACCTGCCCGGCCTGATGCAGCACTTCTCGGTGCCGGCACACGAGTTGACCGAAGACGGGTTCGAGGACGGCTACGGGTTCGACGGTTCGTCGATCCGCGGGTTCCAGGAGATCCAGGAATCCGACATGTTGCTGGTTCCCGACCCGGCGACCGCGGTCATCGACCCGTTCACGCAACACCCGACGATCAACATCAACTGTTACGTGCGCGACCCGCTCACCGGTGAGCCGTACTCGCGCGACCCGCGCTACATCGTGTCGAAGGCGGCGTCGTACCTCGAGAGCACCGGCCTTGCCGACACCGCGTACTTCGGCCCGAAGCCGAGTTCTACATCTTCGACTCGGTGCGCTTCGACCAGAACCAGTTCTCCGGTTACTACTTCCTCGACTCCGTCGAAGGGGTGTGGAACTCCGGGCGCGAGCGCGAGATCGACGGTTCACCCAACCTCGCGTACAAGCCTCGTTACAAAGAGGGCTACTTCCCGGTCCCGCCGATGGACCAGTTCCAGGACCTGCGTTCGGAGATGGTGCGCGTCCTCGAGTCGGTCGGCATCGAGATCGAGGTGCAACACCACGAAGTCGGCACCGCGGGCCAGGCCGAGATCGACATGCGCTTCGACACGATCACGCGCATGGCCGACAAGCTGATGCTCTACAAGTACGTCGTGAAGAACGTCGCGCGCAAAGCGGGTTACTCCGTGACGTTCATGCCGAAGCCGCTCTTCATGGACAACGGCAGCGGTATGCACGTGCACCAGTCGTTGTGGAAGGGCGGCGCGCCGCTCTTCTTCGACGAGACCGGCTACGCGGGGCTTTCCGACATGGCGCGCTGGTACATCGGCGGCCTGCTCGCGCACGCGCCGGCCATCCTCGCGTTTTCGAACCCGACGACGAACTCGTACAAGCGGTTGGTGCCCGGATACGAAGCGCCGGTGAACCTCGTCTACTCGCAGCGCAACCGTTCCGCGTCGATCCGCATCCCGCTCTACTCGAAGAGCCCGAAGGCGAAGCGCCTCGAGTTCCGTTGCCCCGACCCGTCGTGCAACCCGTACCTCGCGTTCTCCGCGATGTTGATGGCCGGGCTCGACGGCATCCAGAACCGCATCGAACCGCCGACGCCGGTCGACCGCGACCTCTACGACCTGCCGCCCGAAGAGTTGGCGCAGGTCCCGCAGGTGCCGGGCTCGCTCGCCGACAGCCTCGCCGCGCTCGAGGCCGACAATGCGTTCCTCCTCAAAGGCGACGTGTTCACGCCCGACGTGATCGACACCTGGGTCTCGTACAAGAAGCTGCGCGAGATCGACCAGGTGCAACTCCGCCCGCACCCGTGGGAGTTCTACCTCTATTACGACATCTGATCGGGGTTCGCTGCTGACCACGAGCTCTCCGCGAAGACGCCGGCTGACCTGCGCAAACGCTTGTCGCCGTTTGCCGCAGGACGCCGGCGTTTCTCGTTGTCGTGTGCCATCGGGGCGCAAGTGGCCCGATGGCGGAGCAGATCGGCAGCTATGGCGCGCATAGAACTACGTCGCTCGTCGCGAATGCTCGCGTTCGCAAGCGTCCGTGAACGGCACATCCCTGTCAGCCGTGCGTCATGTCCTAGGGCGTTCGACGCCCCGCGAGGCCCACGAGGTTTCCTTCGGAGTCACGGAAGAACGACATTTCCTCTGCTTCACCTGGTGGACCGAACTGTCCCGACTCATCGACGTGGATCACGTGAGGTTCCGACTCGATGATCACGCCAGCGGTCCGGAGGCGGTCCGTCGTGGCGGCGACGTCGTCGACCCCGAGGTAGAGCAGTGAACGTGGCGCGCCCGACTCGAGAAGCAGGCGGGTTCCATCGATGCGGAAGAACGCGAGGCCGGGCGGATCGAAGCGAGCCACGAACTCGAGCCCGATGACGTCTCGATAGAAGGCAACGGCGCGGTCCAAGTCTTCGACGCCAAGTGCGACCTGTCGGAGATGTGTGATCGACATATCAAAATAGTAGGTAGGCTACCTATCTAATGCAACGCACCATCTCCGATGTCGCGGCCGGCCTGAACTCGGTGTCGATACACCTCGTGCGGCGTGCTCGCATCGCCGACGCGTCTCTCGGTGTTCCGCCCGGCCAGCTCTCTGCTCTCTCGGTGCTCGTGTTCGGTGGAGATCGGACCATTGCTCAGCTCGCCGATGCCGAGCAGGTCACGAGTCCGACGATGACGCGAATCGTCGACGGGCTGGAACGAGCAGGCCTTGCCGAACGCCACAACCATCCGGACGACGGCCGAGCGACGATCGTTCGAGCTTCGAGGAAGGGTCGCCGAGTCATGGAGCGCGGGCGGCGGCAGCGCATCGATCTTCTGTCTGGGCTCCTGGCCCGGCTCGACGCCGACGAACTTCTTGCCGTCGCTCGTGCCGTCGAAGCCCTGGCCGAGACGATGAAAACGTCCGACTGGAGGCCTCGGTAGCCAGAACGGATCTGCCCCTGTCGCCGGGTGATGGCGTCCCAGCGGCACAGCGAGTTTGGGCGGTCACGCCGCTCGTCGCGTGGGCGCGCGGTTCACCTTCTCGAAGTGTCGACGCAGCCAGCGGTGACGGCGACGGAATGTCTGGGTCACGCTCGTCCGCATCAGCGCGTCGACGAGCGTTCCTCCGGACTCGATGACCAGCCGGTCGGTGAGAATCGTCGATCCACCGGCACCGACGGTTGCGGTGCGCTCGTGACGTGCAGTCCCGTTGAGCCGGCTCGTCGAACGCTCCACGAAGCGCCCCGATTCGAGTACCTCGAATGTCGTCGTGCGACGATCGATCGTCGCGAACGGCCACAGTTCATCGTTCGCGCACTGACTCGATCGGCGTCGACGAGAGGTTCATCGTCGGTTGCTTGGAGGAGAGTGCGGACAACCAGGCATCGGAAGATCGCGGGCGGGGTCAGAGGCCGTCGGCAGGCGACGGCAAATGTCATGCGGCCGTCCAGCGGAACGCGCCCTCGTGCACGTCACCGCGATACTTGCCGGGTTGCAGCCCGACGAGCCGACCGAGCACGTGTGATTCGATGTTCCGCTCGATGTGGCGAGCTCCATAGGTAGGGCTGTAGCCGTCCCGCGCGATCCACTCGACGGCCGCTTCGCTGAGTTCGAGGTGCCAGCCCAGCTCCGACAGCGCCGCGAACGAGCGAGCGATCTCCGATTTCGCGATGTCGGCGATGACGTCGGGGCCGAGAGGTTCGAACACGACGATGCCGTCGAGCCGGTTCACGAACTCGGGAGGCATGGCCCGTTCGATCGACGCGCGCACGGCGGCGGTGGTGGCGGCGGTCTCGGGTTCGGCGCCGAGGAAGCCGACCGGGTTCGCAGAGAACGCCCGCGCACCGAGGTTCGAGGTCATGATGATGACGGTGTCGCCGAAGCGGGCGACCCGTCCCCTCGAGTCGGTCATGCGCCCGTCGTCGAACACCTGGAGAAAGGCGTTCCACACGAGTGGGTGTGCCTTCTCGATCTCGTCGAGCAACACGATCGACACCGGCGCGTCGATGACTTTGGTGGTGAACCATCCCTGCGGCTCGTTCGAGCCGACATAGCCCGGGTGCGGGCCGTAGAGGCGGTTCACCGACCACTCCTCGGCGTACTCGCTCATGTCGAGCCGGATCATCCGGTCCTCGGCTCCGAACAGTTCCGCCGCGAGAGCCTTCGCGAGCGCGGTCTTCCCGACGCCAGTCGGCCCCGCGAACAGGAACACGCCGTTGGGCCGGTACGGGCGAAGGTCGAGCCGCGCGCTCGTGAGCGCGAGCCGCGCGGTGAGCACATCGATCGCACGCTCCTGGCCCTTGACCCGTTCCCGCAGCCGCGCTCCGAGGTCGTCGGGCTCGACCGCCTTCCAGGTCGAAACGGCATCACCGAGCTCGAAATCGTCGGGCACCACCTCGCGATGCCGGCGCAGGCGCGCGCGCAACGCCGCGCGGTCGAGGCGGTCGAGCAGCAGTCCGGGGTGCGCGCGGGTCTCGCCCGGTCGCCGCGGTTGCATCGCGATCTCGCGCATCGCACTTGGGATGTCGACCCGGTGGTGCCGGGCCAATGCCGGCGCGCGGCTTCGCGCGATTTCACGGAGCTGTGCGTCGTCGAGGGCCGGCAGGCGCACCATTTCGAGCTCGGCGTAGAGCTCGGGCTCCTCGGCTTCGAGTCGGTTCCGGAAGTTCTCGTCGAGGGTCGCGACCGACAGGATGTCGGGTCGACCGAGGATCGAACGGACCACACCTCGAAGGTCGAGGTCGACGGCCGGCGACGACAGGAGCAAGAGAACTTCGAGATCGTCGAGGACGAGGATCGCGGTGTTGGGCGCACCGCCACGGATGGCTCGCAACTCGTCGGCGCGGTGCGCGCCGAGTACCGCTTCGGCGCGCACCCGCACGACCTGGCGGTCGGCCAGCCCGATCCGTGCTCCTTCCGTGGCGAGGCGCGTCGCCAGCGCACGGATCGCGCTCGTTCGCCCGGCACCCGGTGGTCCGATGATGCAGGGGCTCGACGGGGTGAACCGCGCGAGCTGTTCGAGCAGCTGGTCGACGACGGCGTCGAGACCGACCAGGCCCGCTTGCGGCCCGACGACCTCGAACGTCGCGGTCGGGTCGAGCTCGCGTTCGGGTACGGCAGGGGGTACCGAACTCCAGTCGATGCCGTCACCTTCGACGGCATCCTCGCCGAAGATCGCCCGGGCCGACATCGGCTCGTCGCGCGCCGACGCCGAGCCCTGCGACGGGGGAGCCGGGAGATCGAGTTCGGCGCGCACCGCGTCGCCCAACCGCTCGAACGGGTCGCCCCCTTCGGTTGCCGACCACTTCAGCATGTCGGTGCACTGCTCCGAGAGTTTCGGGGGGCTCGGCCCCTTCTGTAGCTCGGACCCGAGCCGCGCCAACTGTTCGTGAACACCTGGTCCGAACACGCGCGCCGCGCGATCGCGGTCGACGATGAGCATCGCGCGCGCAAGATGCACTGCGGTGACGGCGGCGTCACCGTCGCGCGTGTCGCGAGCTCATCAGCGCAGACGAGTACGTCGGTCAGGACCGGCGGGAGTTCGATCTTGCTCACGACACCATCGAGTCGGATCGCTGCGAACGGTGCCGGGTCTTCGGGTGCACTGCGCGTTGAGCATAGGTGCGACGCTCGTGCTTGCGCAGTTGCGCGCGCTCGTACACCCGTAGTTTTCTGGTCGGGGTGAGAAGTTCGTCGCGCGTCACGATGAGAAGCGTTGCCTTTCCATTCGCACGTCGCGTCGCCTCGACGGCGTCAATGGTCGCCGCTGTCGTCGTACCATCTCGCGCGCGCCGCGGGCGCCATCCACGACGCGAAGAGGGCGAGTGCGTGTATGACTGGCGATGAGTCCACAAGCGGAATCTGCCGAGGATCTCGTCGAGGGTGTCGTCGACATCTATGTAGCGAAGACGTTCTGCATCTCGGCGGCGTCGAACCGTTCTGCGACTGGCTTTGACACGGGGGCCTCTATATGCGCGAAGTCTTTTTGAGCTACTCGAGGGCCGACGCAGAATTCGTGCGCAAGCTCAGTGCTGGACTGCGCGATGGCGGCTACGACGTCTTTTACGACGAAGATCTGACCGGCGGCCAAAGATGGTGGGACACACTGCTCGATCATGTAGAGCAGTGCGACGGGTTCATCCCGATCCTGAGCGAGAGCTATGTCGAATCCGAGCCCTGCCGGCGCGAGGCTTCCTATGCCGTGGCGCTCGGCAAGACGATGCTGCCCGTCACAACCGGAAGTTCGCAGATTCCTGGCCGCTTGCTGTTGGCGGAGATCGCCGAGGCACAGTGGGTGTCGTACGACCCACTGAAACCCGACACGATCTGGGCGCTGGTCCGGGCATTGAATCGGCTGCCCGCGCCGAGTCCGATGCCAGAGCCGTTACCGCGCAGACCCGAGGTCCCGATCTCGTATCTCGTGGAGTTCGACCAAATGATCGACTCCCAACAGGAGATGACCGCGGCCGAGCAACACGATCTGGTCGATCGCCTCATCAGCAGTGCCGGCCGTGGCGATCCCGGCGACGTGCGACGACTTCTCCAGCGACTCCGTATGCGGCCAGACATCAGGGCGGTCGTCGCGGAGCGCATCGAAGCGTTTCTTGCGAGCCGGCTATCGAGCACTTCTGAGAAAACCCTTGAGGGCGCACCTGTGCCGGACGGAGGTGAGGCGCGCTCGACGCGAGGGGTGGATCGCATCCCGGATCCACCGCCGCACGCAGGCAAACAACTCCTCATTGAAGACGCCCGAGCTCGCGGCAGACCACTTACGTTGTGGGAACCTGTAAGGCCTCAAGAACCCGGTCCTGGCGCCATGCATTTCAATGACGCCTGGTGGGCCTGGTTGTGGTGGAACGAGAGCGCGGAGGCTTGGTACCGCTACGACGCTCACGAACACAGCTGGTTCCCACTCTGAAATGTTCGAAGCATCGCGGCGAATTCGACGTCGCCAAGCGGGTATCCCGGCGAAACGATCGGTGTCGCTCGCGCGGCAGACCTGCGCGACCTCCTTCGGTAACTGACCGGTCTTGTCGATGAAGCGCGCCATGTAACCGCTGTGCAGTTGCGCAGTACCTGGGCGCGGCCGTAGGTTGCCGCGGGTCGTGCCGGGGTGGTTGCATTCGTCGTTCGTTCGCGCCGAGAGGCGCCGCCTTGCCGTCGCTCGCGGCGTTTCGAGCGCCATACAGCTGGTCCACTTACGTTTCCGGTTCGGGCGCGCGTAGGGTGCTCGGCGCGTTTCGCTATCGGCTTCTCGTCGCGCTGAGCGGGCCTGCCGGGCGCCAGGACGTCGTGCGGCGCGCTCGCTACGCCCTCATTGCGACGGTCGGCGCGCTGGCGACCGGGCTCGGGTTCTGGGGTTGGTTGCGCTATCGGACGGAGCATCCCGACCAACACCTCGACCTGATCGCGCTCGTTTACGGGACCTGGGCGCTGTTCGCGTGGGGGAGCAACATCGAACGGGTGCCGTGGCAGCTCGGTGTCGCCCGCGTACTCGCACCGCTCGTGACGGCCGGTGTGATCGTCGAGTTCGGCCTCGTCGCCGCCGCGAACCAACTGCGCAAGGCGGTGGCGAGACGCTCGATCGGGCACGTCGTCGTCGTCGGTCCGGCCGAGCGGGTACATGCGTACCTCCGTGACGACGACGGAAGGCCGCACCGGCCGCCCGTGCACGTCACCCCGACCGGCACTGCACCGGAGCCGGACACGATCGTGCTCGCGGGTGACGACGCCGCGACGTGGATCACCGAGACGAACGCCCGGCAAGCTCGAGCGCGTTGTGCTCGCTCTCGGCCGCGACGACCGCAACCTCGCCGCGCTGACGGCCGCGTTCGAGCACGACATCCCGCAACCGGGCGCCGAGCTCATCGTCGAGATCGACGACCTCGCGCTGGCCCTGCGTCTCGCGGTGCAGCTCGTCGTGGAGCGGCCCGGAGCGTCGATCGAGGTGATCTGCGTCGACGAAGCGCGCGCCGCATTCGCGTCCGCACAGATGGTCGACGCCTTCGCTCGCGTCTTCGGCTTCCGCGACGCGCGTTCCGTTTCGATGGAGCCGGAGGCGATCGAGGCACTCGAGCGCGATCTCTCCGATGAAGCCGCGAGCGCGAACGTTCCGGTGGTCGCCGTCGTCGGCGACGGCGTGTTGCCGCGCCTGATCGTCGAGCACCTTGCCGCCGGGCTCGGGAGCCTCGGCAGTCTTACGAGCCGAAGCCTGTTCCCGCTCGTGGTCGTGGAGCCGGATGCGAGGCGGCGAGCGGAACTCGAACGCATCATCTCCGACCCGTCGAAGGTCGCGACTTCGTTCGCGCCAGAACATCGCGCGTTGCTGCACGAGTGGTCACCAGGCAGTTGGGAAGCCGGCACGCCGATCCTCGCGGTCGTCGACTACGTCGATCCCGGCGAGACGGCACGGCGGGCCGTCGAACTGGTGTGCACCCGGCCCCAGTCGACCGTCTGGGTCCCGGGCGAGCACGAGCTGCTGCCGGGCGACGAAGTCTCGGCCCAGGCCGGTGCGCCGCGGGGACACCTACACGTGTTGTCGCGCCGAGCGATGGAGGACGCCCGGTACCTCGTCGGGCCCTTTCACCGTGTGGCACAACTGCACAACGACGACGCCGACCTGCGCAACGAGTCGGAACGCGACCGCCTGCCCACCAGGCCGGGCGCCGGCGAGGAACGGCAACCGATCGAGCACTGGGCACCGGCACAGGTTCGGTCGGGTGTTCGCACGCTCGAACGATGCGGGTGGAACGTCGTCCCGGCGCTCGGCGTCGCGTGGACGGCGGAGCCGCGTGTCGAAGCGCTGCTCGACGAGCACACGCGGCGCGAGCTGGCCGGCACGGCGGGCGGCGCGCTCCGCGACGGCGACCAGCTCGTGCATTGGCTCGCCCAGGTAGGCCTCGCGGTGACACGCGCGCCAGACGACCACGATCGACGGAACGGAAGGCTCGACCGTATGGCCGACGTTGCAATGCCCGAAGACGATGCCATCGAGGTCATGGCCAGGCTCATCCATGGCAACTACATCGAGGCCCGCAAGGCGGAAGGCGAGTTCGACGCGGAACACCCGGCGATGAAGCCGTGGGAGCAGTTGTCGGCCAAGCTCCGCGGCCAGAACCGCGACCAGGCCCGGAACAACGTGCTGAAGCTCGCGTCGATCGGTCTGCGCGTCGTGCCGGCCGCGGGGGGCGAAGCCGAACCCGTGGGGCTGACCGAAGACCAGGTGCTCGTCCTCGCGCGGCGCGAACACGAGCGCTGGGGGACGCAGAAGCGCGCGCAGGGCTACCGGTACGGTCAGGAGCGAATGGACACCGGCGACAAACAGCATCCCGATCTCGTCGCGTGGGAGGAGCTCACCGACGCCGACCGGGAGAAGGACATCGCGCCGGTGCGCCAGATCGTCGCCGTGCTGGCCGAGGCGGGCTACACGGTCGTGCCGGCTGCCACCGAGTAGCGCATCGACCGCGCGAGTCGAGTTGCTCGCGCTTCACCGATCGGGGGGGGACATGCCAAAGCGGATCTTCATCAGCCACCGAGTCGACGACGCGGGCGGGACGGCCGGGCGCATCTACGACGCACTCGTGCAGGAGTTCGGCAAGGAACGGGTGTTCTTCGATGGCGAGAGCCTTCACCGTGGCGACAACTGGAGAGAGAAGATCGAGCAGACCCTCGACGAGACCGACGCGATGATCGTGGTGATCGGGCGAGGGTGGCTGGAGGAGTTCGACGCTCGCCGCAGCCAGGGAACGCGCGATGTGCACAAGCAAGAACTCGAAGCGGCGCTCAAGCGTCAGCTGCCAATGTTCCTGACCCTCGTGGACGGCGCGGGAATGCCCTCGAGGGACCTGCTGCCGCGGGGCCTCAAGAAGCTGAACGAGATCGAGGCGCAGCCTCTCCCGCAGAAGGGCTTCCAGCACTACGTCGAACGCCTCGTCCAGGACATCGAAGAACGGCTCCGGGAAGGCTCGGGCGGGGACGACCACGATCCGGCGCGCCCGGTGCACGGGACCGTCACCCTGACCGTGGCGCCCTACGGGGCCGCCGACTACCTCGGCATCGCGACTGCGGCCCGAGACGCACCCGAGGGCGCAACCATCCTCGTGAAACCCGGCGTCTACCTGGAGCCGGTGGTTATCAACCGGCCACTTCAGATCGTGGCGGACGGAGACCGCGACGATGTCGTCCTGGAAGTGGAGGACGGCGCCGCGATAACGAGTACGGCGCAAACTGGCCGGGTGCTGGGGCTGAGGATCGCGTCTGCCGCGCGCCAGGACGGCGTCGGAGTCCACGTCGCTTCCGGTCGCCTGCACGTCGAGCAGTGCACGGTCTCGGGGAACTCGCGCGAAGGGTCGATCGGGGTGCTGGTCGACGGGGCCGACGCGCGCCCGGTGTTCCGCGACTGCCATGTCCACGACTGCGAGACCGGGGTGGTCGCGCGCGGCGCCGCGACACCGCGCTTCGAGTCGTGCGAGATCTCTGCGATCGTAGGCGCCGGGGTCGAGGTGTCGGATGGAGCCGATCCCGCGTTCCACGCGTGCCGGGTCCACGACATCGGGACCAACGGCATCGCTGTCGACGGCAGCGGTACCGGGACCTACGAAGACTGCGACATCACGGCAGCAAACGGGCCCGCGGTCGCCGCCGGAGATGGTGCCGACCCCGTCTTCCGAGCGCTCACCCTGAGGGGGTTGGCGAAGAACGGTGTGTTCGTGGCGGCCGGCGGCCGCGGAACGTACGAAAACTGCCGTATCGAAGGGTGCACCACCGACAGCTACGCGGCCGTGTCGATCGCCGAGGGTGCCGAGCCGGTGTTCCGCGACCTCATGGTGGTCGGCGGTGCGTCGAACGGCGTCGAGGTTCGCCCCGGCGGCAGGGGCCTCTTCGAGCGCTCCGAGATCAGCGGAACGCAATCAACTGCGATCTCCGTCGGCGACGGTGCCGATCCTACGTTTCATACGCTCACACTCAGCGGGCTCGGTGCCAACGGGTGTGTCATCGCCGCCGGCGGACGGGGAACGGTCGAAGACTGCCGTATCGAAGGGTGCACCACCGGGGGGTACCCGGCGGTGTCGGTGGGTGACGGTGCGGAGCCGGCGTTCCGCAACCTCGTCATTACCGGCGGCCAGTCGTACGGGGTGTGGGCGCGTGAAGGCAGCCGCGGAACGTTCGAAGACTGCCGGGTCTCCGGTTCCGGCGACGCGGGGGTCCGCATCGAGGCAGGTGCCGACCCGCGGTTCGGAACGCTTGTCCTCGCACGACTGGGCCAGAACGGGGTCGTGGTCGCGGCCAACGGGCGCGGCACGTTCGAACACTGTCGTATCGAAGGGTGCACCACCGGCAAGTACCCGGCGGTGTGGGTGGGGAACGGCGCCGACCCGGTGTTCCGGCGGCTCGTCGTCGCTGGCGGGAAGTCGAACGGGGTGTACGCCTCTGAGGGCAGCCGCGGGACGTTCGAAGACTGTGAGATCGCTGCGATCGAGGTGGCTGCGATCTGGGTCGCGGCCGCCGCGGACCCGACGTTCCGACAGGTCCGCGTCCACGACGGGCGTTTGTTCGGCGTGTTTGTCGACGGTGGGCGGGGCCGGTTCGAGCGCTGCGAGATCTTCAGAACGCTGCTGTCCGCTTTCAAGGTGACGAAGGAGGGAGACCCGACCGTCGTGGAGGCGCACATCCACGACATCGGCCCTCAGGTGGCCGCGCGGTCGGGTTCCGCCGGACGGCGGCTGACGAGGCGCGCGTTGGCGGCCGCCTTCTCCGCGCACGCCATCGCCTCGGATGGCAAGGGAACCTTCCTCGACTGCACGATTTCGGCGACGCACGACGCGCCGATCTCCCCCAAGACGGTGGCGAACGGCCAGTGCCGGATCGAGCGTTGCACGGTGGACGGTGAACTGTGGACCAGTGGTGGGACGTGAGCCAGGGGGCGCGCCAATGAGTTACCGCGACCGTATCGACGCGCCCGGGCCGAAGCGGCTCCTCGCGATCGACGGCGGCGGGATTCGCGGGATCGTCGCGCTGGAGATTCTCGCCCGCCTCGAACGCGAGCTGCGCGTGGCGACCGGCCGGCCCGACCTCGTCCTCGCAGACGTGTTCGACTACATCGGCGGCACGAGCACAGGCGCGATCATCGCGGCCTGCCTTTCGCTCGGCTTCACGTCGCAGCGCATCCTCGACGTCTACCTCGAGCGAGGCGCGGAGATGTTCGATCGCGCCCGGCTCCTCGAGCGGCTGCACCACCAGTACGACGACGACCCGCTCGAAGCAATCTTGAAGGCCGAGCTCGGCTCCGACACCACGTTCGGCAGTGATCGGCTGCGCACCTTGCTGCTCCTCGTGCTGCGCAACGCGACGACCGACTCGCCGTGGCCACTGAGCAACAACCCCCGGGCCGCGTTCAACGATCCCGAACTCGAAGACTGCAACCTCGACCTACCGCTGTGGCAACTGGTCCGGGCGAGCACCGCCGCCCCCACCTACTTCGCGCCCGAGACGGTTCGGCTCGGGTCTCGCGACTTCGTGTTCGTCGACGGCGCGGTCACGCCCTTCAACAACCCGGCGTTACAGCTGTTCCTGATGGCGACCGTCGACGCCTACCGCCTCGGTTGGCCCACCGGCGAGGATCGGCTTCTTCTCGTCTCGGTCGGCACGGGCAACACCGCGCACCCGCGGCCGGATCTCGAGGAGGACGACATGCACGTCCTCTTCCACGCGAAGGCGACGCCCGCCGCGCTCATGTTCTCGACCGCCGCGCAGCAAGACATGCTCTGCCGGCTTCTCGGTACCTGCCGGTCCGGCGAACCGCTCGATTCCGAGGTCGGCGACCTGAGGGCGAGCGCGCCGCTGCTCGCCGATCCGCTCTTCACGTACCTGCGGTACGACCTCGAGCTGACCGAACGCAACCTCGAACGGTTGGGATGTGGGAATGTGAACGTGCGCGACGTCGTAGCCATCGATTCGGTCGACCACCTCGATGATCTCTGCCGTGTGGGTCGTGCCATCGCCGAGCTGCAAGTCGACATCTCGCACCTCGACGGATTTACCGACTGACCCCTTCACGTCGCTCAGTCGTACCGGTAGTCGGTGCAGTAGAGAGCCGACGCGGCCCCGACGAACACGGCGACCGCGACCGTGGCGATCGCGAACTCGGTGGCGATCGCGAGGTCCAGCCCGACCGCCGTCGCTCCTTCGCCGAACGCAGCCATCTGCAGGAAGCCCCCGACGATCGCGAGCGGCACGGCGCAGACAGCCACGATGCGAACGAACACGAGCACGGTGCGCCCCTGCACCTCCTTCCACGAGAGCACGAGGCACTGTGCCCAGCCGAGCCCGGGGATGAGGTCGTCCTCGGCCACGGCGATCGGCACGACGAAGCAGGTACGGGTGACGAGCGCGACCGCGAGGAGCTCCGCGACCACCGTCGCGGGGAGCGCGGCCCAGAACGACCACTTGTCGACGACGGTCGCGGGCACGAAGACGATCGCGAACACTGCGGCGAGCACGACGGACCAGGCGGCGAAGACGCGCGGCGCGCGGCGCAGCGCGTGCAGGAGGTTGGAGCGCGTCGGGAGCCGGTCCCCGGCGCGCCGGGAGACGGCGATCGAGAAGTACGTCTGTGCGAACGCCGTCATCGCCCCCCACGACAACAAGACCACACGCAGCTCGAACGTCCAGTTCGCGAATGTCCGGTCGACGGCTCGGTGCAGGCGGGCGCGCAGGACGTCGAACGTGCCGAACGCGCCGAGCCGGTATGCGTGGCCGATCTTCGTGACGTCGTGGGGGCTCGCCAGGTGTGGGTTGACGAACAGGTGTTTGAACACCCACCCGACCATGGCGTCCATCACGACCCAGACGACGAACGTCGCCACGAAGAGAGACGGCAGTGCACCGCACATCGCGAAGAACGCCCGCACGATCACGTGCTCGCGTGCTCGACTCCGTGCTCCGCCCGTCACGACAGTCCGATGCTTCCATCTGATCGCCGCCGACGCCAATGCGTAACGGCACCGATGAGCGTTCGGGAGTGGCGTCGGCAACGGGGCCGCCGCCCTGCGCCCTTGATGATCCGGTAGCCACGCTGGCGAAGGCGTGATGCAGCTAGCGTCGCCGGCATGCCGAAACACGAGATCGAAGCCGGCCTCCCCGCGCATGAGATCGTCAACGCCGACGTGACGATCGCGGTCAAGAGCGACGGCAAGCTGCTCGGTGAACTGCTGGTCAGCCGCGGGTCGGTCGATTGGCGGCCGGCCCGCCATCAGTACTCGGTCCGGCTGAGTTGGGAGAAGTTCGCGCGGCTCATGGAACGGGTGCACGACGGCGAGATCCGTTAACCGGGTGATGAATCATGTCTTCGACGGCGCGCTCCAGAAGGTCACCCTGAGCGCCTACGTGTTGGGCGGGCAGAAGAATTCGAGTTGGATGTTGTCGGGGTCGCGGAAGACGAGCACGGACCCGTAGGGCTCGTCGGTGATGGGCGACTGGGTGAGCGGCTTGTCGGCGGTGTCGACTCGGCTGACGCCGTTGGCATCGAGATGTTCCTGCCACGCCGAAAGGTCGGCGCGCGTGGGAACGAAGAAGCCGGCGTGGTCGAGCCCGGTGGCCGTTTCGCCGAAGAGACTTCGGTCGTTGGCGTCGTGGCGGTGCAACACGATCATCAGTTCGTGAGCATCGTCGGCGAGGACTTTGCCAACGCCGCCTTCGTGGGGAACGTCCATGAGGAAATGGACGCCGAAGACGGCTTCGTACCAACGCACACTCGCGTCGAGGTCGGTGACGGTCGAGCGCGAGATGGTGGAGGTGAGGGCGGGTGACGCTGGGCATACTGAGCCTCCTTCGACTTCGAGATGTCAGGCAGCGGCCGTGAGCCGCCCGCGGTAGTCGGCGGCCAGGTCGAGCAACGCCGCCCCGCAGTCGCCGGCGAACGACGAGCCGTGCATGAGCGCCAACGTGGTGGGAGCGAGCGCGGCCAGGCGCTCGATCGTCGACGGTGTCGAGGGTGCGAGGCTCGAGTAACCGAACAGGTCTTCGGCATCGGCGGCCGGACCGAGGATGTCGCCCTCGGTGAGCGCGGGGCCATCGCCGAGATGGGTGAAGAGGTCACCGCACAGGAGCGTGCCTGTGGTTTCTTCGAACAGCACTCGAGCCTCCCACGCATGCGGAACGTGGGGCGTGTCGATGTGGCGCACCCGTTTCGCGCCGAGCGCGATCGTGTCGTCGCCGGCCAGCGGCAGGGGCGGCCGGTCTGCCATCTCGCCGATCGACACCATGCACCCGAGCGCACCGTGCGCCACCTGCGCGCGTGGCGCCACCGCGAGCAGCTCGTTCATCGCTCCGCACTCATCCGACTCGACGTGACCGAACGTGATCCAGCGCAGACGCTCGACCGGCACGATGCGGTCGATGGCTTCGCGAACGCTGGTGAACATGGAGCGATGCCCGGTATGGAACAGCAGCGGCTCGTCGTCGTCGAGCAGGAACTGGTTGAACGTGAACCCCGTCGGGCCGATGTCGGGTACGAACGTCGACAGCCGGTAGATGCGCGGGGCGATCTCGTCGACCTTGGTGGTCATGATCAGGCTCCTCTGGTTGGGGGCGATTTCGGTTTGGATTTCCGACGGGAAACTGCCGGTCGGCAGTGGGCCAGGAACATGGCGACGGCTTCTTCGATCAGCCGGGCCCACCTGTCGCCGCCCGGATCGTTGGACAGCTGCTGGTCGACCAGACCGGTGACCAAAGCCGTCCAGAGGTCCAGATGTCTTGGCTCGGTGATGCCGTTGCGCGCCAGCCGCTCCCGCGTGCCGTCGAGAGCCCTGACTGCGGGTGCGTACGACTCGGCCGATGGGGCGAAGCCGGGGATCGTGCGCTGGAACAGCAGCTGGTAGCGAGCGACGTCGCTGGTGCAGAAGTCGACGAAACGACGAACCGACACAACGAGGATCGCGCTTGGCTCGGCCGTGTCGAACGGCTCGGACATCCGGTCGGCGAACTCGGTCGCGGCCCGACCGAACATGGCGTCGTAGATCGCGTTCTTCGAATCGAAGTACGCGTAGACCGTCGGGGTGGTGATGCCCGCTCGCGCCGCCAGGTCGCGCAACGACAGCCCCGACAGGCCTTGTTCCTCTACCAACTCCCAGGCGGCGTCGACGATCGCGTCCCGAGCCGACTGGCGCCTGCTCTCGCGCCAATCGATCGCCGGACCACTCTTTGACATAGCTCGTTATCCTTTAACACTGTCAAAGAAAAGTCAACCGAGCCCTTCACTCGTCGTTTGCGCCTCCGTGCGAACGTGATGCCTGTTCGACCAGCTCGACGGTGAGGTCGTCGAGACCGGTGACGGCGGCGTCGGCGGCCGCGACGACCTCGCGATCGGGCGGGAAGTGCGGGTTCGGGACGGCGACGAGTGCCATCTCGGCCGCCAGCGCCGCGCGCATGCCGTTGGTCGAGTCTTCGATCGCGACACAGCGCGACGGCGGCACGCCGAGACGAGCAGCGGCGGCGAGGTAGACGTCGGGCGCAGGCTTGCCGTGCTCGACTTCTTCCGACGACACGGTCGCCGTGAACGAGTCGCGCAGGCCACTCGCGTCGAGGAAATGCTCGATGATCGACCGGTTGGACGACGACGCCAAACCGATCGGCCATCGCTCGGCCACGCGCCGCACCGCGTCCTGTGCCCCGGGAAGCAAGGGGAGGCGCTCGTCGTACCGGGATGCGACATACGCCGCGACTTCGGTGGAGATGCGTCCAACCGGCAACCCGACACCGAGCTCGTCGCGCACGTACTGGGACCATTCCCGCGAGCTCATGCCCATCATGTCGCGGGTCGCGCCATCCGACCACGAGCCGCCGAAGCGGGCGACGAGGCTGCGCCGGGCTTCGTCCCAGATGGTCTCGGAGTCGACGAGTACGCCGTCGAGATCGAACACCACCGCGCCGGTACCGGAGGTCGCAGGCTTCGCGCACATCGTCGGATGGGAACGATAGGTCGCGTCGCGCAGTCGCCCGACCGCGTTGAGATGCCGGGTCGCCGGTTGCGGCGCAGCAGTTCGCGGGGCGTTCATCTGACGGGAGCGCACGACCGCTCCGCACTGGGCAAGATGTGCCCACCACCGGCAGATCAAGTGAGGATCGCATGGCCGAAAAGACCAATCCAATCGTGTTCATCCACGGCTTGTGGCTCCACTCCACTTCCTGGAAGGCCTGGGAAGACTTCTTCGGGACGGCTGGGTACGAGACGATGGCGCCGGGGTGGCCCGGCGACCAGGACACCGTCGAGCTCGCACGCGCCAATCCCGACAGCGTTGCGAACATCGGTGTCGACGAGGTCGTCGACCACTACGCGAAGATCATCGACGCACTGTCGAACCAGCCGATCCTCATCGGGCATTCGTTCGGCGGGTTGATCGCCGAGAAGCTGCTCGGCCAGAACCGGGGTGCGGCGGCAGTGGCGATCGACGCCGCGCAGATCAAGGGCGTGTTGCCCCTCCCGCTGTCGTCGCTACGCGCGACGTTGCCCGTGTTCAAGAACCCGGCGAACAAGCATCGCGCCGTGACACTGACAGCGGAGCAATTCCGCTATGCGTTCGGCAACGCGCTGAGCGACGACGAGTCGGCCGCGCTCTACGAACAGTGGGTCGTGTCGGCGCCGGGCCGGCCGCTCTTCGAGGCCGCTACCGCGAACTTCAAACCGAACGCACCGACGAAGGTCGACACCGGCAACGCCGACCGTGGGCCCCTGTTGCTGATCACGGGCGGCCAGGACCACACCGTGCCGGAAGCGATCACGAAGTCGACGCTCAAGCAATACCGCCACTCGCCCGCAGTGACCGACCTGATGGAGTTCCCCGACCGGGGCCACTCCCTCACGATCGACGCCGGCTGGCGAGAGATCGCCGAGGCATCGCTCATCTGGCTCGAGAAACAAGGCCTCTGACCCGGCGCGCTCATCGCGCCGCGCAGGCGACACAGCGGCTCGTCGCGGGGCGGGCGACGAGCCGCTCCGCTGGTATCGATGCGCCGCACACTTCGCAGACGCCGTACAGCCCGAGCCGGACGCGTTCGGAAGCGTTGTCGATCTCCGCGAGCCGGGCCCGCGCCGCGTCGAGCAACGCGGTTGCCTGCGCGCGTTCGAACCCGATCGTTGCGCCGTCGGGGTCGTGCTCGTCGTCGACCGCATCGAACTCCGTCGACGCGACGATGGCTTCGACCTGGCGGGTGAGGTCGGCGATCAGGTCCGCCGTGCGCTCGCGTTCGCGTCGGAGGGCCGACGCCGGTTCGCGGTCGTTCACCCGACCATCATGATGCTTCGTCGACCGCTCGGTGCATCCAGGTCACGAACTCGGCGGCCGGCACCGGCCGGCTGATGAGGTAACCCTGAAGCTCGTCACAACCGAGTTCGCGCAACGCGTGCCGTTGAGGCGGGGTTTCAACACCTTCGGCGACGATGCCGATCCCGAGCTGATGACCGAGATCGGTGATCATGCGGATCAACGAGTGATCGTGCGGGTGATGCATCTGGCTGACGAACGAACGGTCGATCTTGATCGCGTTGACCGGTAGGTGGTGGAGGTGCGCGATCGACGTGTACCCGGTACCGAAGTCGTCGATGTAGACCCGCACACCGAGACGCTGTACCGCTTCGAGTTGTGTCGCCGCGACGACGAAGTCGCGCAGCAGCACGGTCTCGGTCACTTCGAGGATCAGCCGGTGCGGGTCGGCACCGGACGCGTCGATGGCTTCGCGTACGTGCCCCTCGAGCGACTGGCTGAGCAGGTGGCGACCGGAGATGTTCACGGCGATGGTCATACCGCCGAGAACAGGATCGGCGGCCCAGGCCGCCAATTGGCGGGTTGCCGTCGCGAGCACCCAGGTGTCGACGTCGATGATGAGGTCGCTGGCTTCGGCGACGGGGATGAACTCGTCGGGCGGGACCAACCGCCCATCGCGGTTCCAGCGCACGAGCGCTTCCACTCCGGTCGTGACACCGGTCGAGGTATCGACCACCGGCTGGTAGTAGAGGACGAGATCGCCGTCGCGTTGCAGTGCCGCCCCGAGTTCCTCCTCGATCGTCGATTGATGCACGAGTTCCTGCTGCAAGGCTTCGTCGTACATCTCGATACGCGAGCGTCCGCCCTGCTTGGCGCGGTAGAGGGCGAGGTCGGAACGCGCGAGCAGCTGGCTCGCGTCGGCTTCGCCGTCGAGGGCGAGCGCCACGCCGACTGATGCACCGACACTGAAGTGGAGGTTGTTGACGGCGATCGGCTCCCTGATCGCATCGACGATGCGGCGGGCGAGCGCGGTGGCTTCGGCACCGTCGGCCACCTCCTCGGCGATGACGACGAACTCGTCGCCACCGAGGCGGGCCGCGAGATCGCCGCCGCGGATCGCGAGATGCAATCGATCGGCGACCGCGCAGAGCACGTGGTCGCCGACTTCGTGCCCGTGGGTGTCGTTCACCCGTTTGAAGTCGTCGAGGTCGACGAAGAGCACCGCGACCGCGACCGCGTGCCGGGCGGCCCGGGCCAGTGCCTGGTCGAGCACGCTGAGGGCCGACGCCCGGTTGTACATGCCGGTCAGCGCGTCGTGGGTCGCCTGGTGCGCCAGCCGCTGTTGCAGGGCTTCGCGTTCCTCGATCGAGCCGGACAGCACCTGCACGGAGTCCTGGATGGCGCGACCGAGACGGCCCGGAAGGGGCTCGGCGAGGATCGGGTTGTCGAGGTCGTAGTCGGCGAGGGCGCGGCTCTTGGCTTCGAGCAATTTCAGGTTCGACACGAGATCGTTGAACGCCTCCTGCACGACGGCGGTCTCGCGCGGCCCTTGCAGCGGGAGCACGTCGACGTCGAGCCGGCCCATGCTCACGGCCTTCGCGTTCGCGGCCAATCGTTTGAGCGGGCGGGTCATCGAACGCACGAGGAGCAACGCGACGCCGACGATGCCACCCAACAACGTGACGACGGCGATTGCCCACAGCCGGTACGACGCGGTGAGCCCGTCACGGAGCTTGTCGGCAGTGGTGCGGACGTTCTTGCTCGCCGTCTGGATCAACCGGTACAGCATGTCGTCGCGCACGAACCCGCCACCGAGTGGAGCCAGGAGTTCGGTGATATTCGTGGTTCGGCCGGCTCGAGCCGGCGTCGCGTCGGCTTGCGAGCGCACCGCGGTTTCGAACGTCTCCACGCCGCTGTTCTCGCGGAGGGTGCGCCATTCGAGCGCCACCGCGGCCGGTGCGCCTGCGAGCCGGCTCCCGGCCTCCTGGTAGAGGCCGCTGTCGTGACCGAGCGCGACCTCGCCCGACGCGCCGGCGCTGGCACCCGACAGCAGGATGTCGGCGAGGTCGCTCACTTGCGCGGCGCCGTAGCGCATCGCGTCGCTCGACGCGCCGAGTGCTTGGAGCGCGGCACGGAGGTCGGCGCTCCCGGCGATGTTCGACGCCCGGTCCTCGAGGTCGCGGAAGCTTGATTGCAGCGCGGTTGCCGTCGCCCGGTCGAGCCCGTCGTAGCCGTCGTTGGCGAAGGACGGCGAGAGCCGTTTGCTGTCGATACCGGCACGAAGCCGGTTCAGCGATGCGCTCGTGAACGGGCGCATTCGCACGAGTCTCGCGAGCGTGCGGTCGGTTTCGACCCTGCTCCGGTCGACCTTGGCGATCGGGAACCCGAGCAGCGTGGCGACCTGCGTCGCCGTCAGATGGAACGTCGCGGCGCGGAGCAGGATCTGCGTGCCGGCCTGTTCGTTGTGGAGTGCCTCTTCGAGCCCGACGAGTGCGTCGACATCGGTGATCGCCCGCCGGATCGTGATGGCCTGGTTGGCGGCGTCGTGACGATCCGAGAGCACAACCCCCGCGAACAGGGCCGTGACGACGACGGGTACCAAGACGAGGGCGAGCAGCCGCGCCGGAACGCCCGTGCGGTGACGCGACCGCGAGGCTGCCGGGGGCTCGTATCGCCACAGGGGAACCGCCATGGTCTTCCCATCGACCCCGTCACGGGCCGGGGTTTCACCAAGTTTCTGTCTGTGCCGGCCACCGCTTCTCCGGGCCGTCGCGGCTGATCCGGTACGTTCTCGCCCCATGGCGACGCTCGCCGACGCGGCCCGGATCGCGCTGTCGTTCGCCGAAGTCACCGAAGGCGAGCGGCACGGCCGCCGCACGTGGTTCGTGGGCGGCAAGGGCTTCGCGTGGGAGCGGCCCTACTCCAAGGCCGACATCAAACGCTTCGGCGACGAACCGCCGCCGGACGGGCCGATCCTCGCCGTGCGGGTCGAGGACCTCGCCGAGAAGGATGCCGTCCTCGCGGGAGGAACACCCGGCATCTTCACGATTGCCCACTTCGAGGGCTATCCCGCGATCTTGGTGCAGCTCAAGAAGATCGGGAAACGGGCGCTGCGCGAAACGATGTTCGACGGTTGGCTGGCGTGCGCGCCCGCGCACCTCACCGAGCGCTACGTCGAGCGCTGAACGGGCGGGCCGGCCGTCGCGGCAGGGCGTCGGCGGGCGTCCGGCCCTTGTACATTCGGCGCCGCCCACCCGACTGCGCGAGGAGCACCGGTGCTCGAATTCGACCCGCTCGACGAATACCCGATTCATCAGATGCCGCTTTCGATGCGCTATGTCGGATCGAGCGACCGCAACGTGTACGACCGTTGCATCTTCCAGGGTGTCGACCGCACGGCCGACACGTTCTTCATCACCGGCATGGGCGTGTACCCCAACCTCGGGGTGATCGACGCGTACATGACCGTGCGCCGCGGCGACCGGCAATGGGCGATCCGCACGTCGGGCGCTCGGCCCGCCGACAAGATGAAGCAGGAAGTCGGCCCGTACCGCATCGAAGTGATCGAGCCGTTCAAGAAGTTGCGGATCGTCGGCGACGCCGACGCGCAGGGCATCGGCTTCGACCTGCTGTGGGAATCCGGCTACGGCCCGATCGGCGAGCCGCAACACATTCGACGCCACGGCGACCGGATCCTGCTCGATGCTTCGCGCTTCGCCGGCGTCGGCACATGGACGGGCGAGTTGCGGGTCGAAGGCGAGAAGATCGAGGTCACACCCGACCGCTTCACGGGCACGCGCGATCGATCGTGGGGGATCCGTCCGGTCGGTGAAGCGGAGCCGGTGGGCAAGCCGGGCGAGTTCGGCGGCATGTGGTGGTTGTGGATCCCGCTGCGCTTCGACGACTTCGCCATTCACGTGATCGTCGAGGAAGACCCGAGCGGCGCGCGCAACTCGAATTTCGCGGTGCGGGTCTGGCCCGATGCCGACGGCCGCGAACCCGAACAACTTGGTTGGCCCATCCCGCACATCGACTATCGCTCCGGCACCCGCCAGCCGACGCACGCGACGCTCGATTGCACGATGCGCAACGGCAAGGCGCTCACGCTCGACATCGAACCGATCATCGGGATCCCGCTGAACGTCGGCGCGGGGTACGGCGCCGACCCCGACTGGACGCACGGCCTCTGGAAGGGCGAGAACTGGGTCGAGGGCGCGGTCTACGACCACAACGACCCCGCGGTCTCCGGGCGCGCCGCCTTCTCGATCACCGACTACATCGCCCGCGCCACGTTCGACGGTGCCACCGGCTGGGGGATCTTCGAGCACGGCGCACTCGGTCGTCACGACCCGTCGGGCTTCGCCGATTTCATGTCGGTCGCGCCTTGACCGGAAACCGGCCCGCGCTCGTCAGCCGTCGCGGCCGTAGAACTCGCGTTCCACGACGTCGCGGGCGCGCCGGGTGACGCGCCGGTACTCCTCGCGGAGTGCCTGCTGCGGCCGGTGGGTGAAGCCGAGCAGGCGGCCGAGCTTCGTCCCTTCGTCGGTATCGACGGGGAGCGCGTCGCCGGGCGTGCCCGTCAACAAGTAGCGGTAATTGCGGGCGCGTTCGCACAACCGGTACGCGGCGGCGAGATGATCGGCGTCGGCCGGATCGACGAGATCGTGGCGCTCGAGGGCAGCGAGCGCGCCGAGCGTCGAGCGTTCCCGAACCCCGGTGTGCGCGCCGCCGTGACGGAGTTGCAGGAGTTGCACGGTGAACTCGACATCGGACAACGACCCGCGACCGAGCTTCAGGTGGAAGCGGGGGTCTTCTCCGGGCGGGACCCGTTCGCGCTCGATGCGCGCTTTCATCAACCTCACCTCGCGCACCGCGTCATCCGGGAAGGGGTCGCGGTACACGAACGGCTCGACGAGTTCCAGGAACGCGTTGCCGAGCGCTTCGTCGCCGGCGACGACGCGCGCTTTCAGGAGGGCCTGGAACTCCCAGGTCTGCGCCCAACGCTCGTAATAGGCGCGGTACCCGCCGAGGGAACGGGCGAGCGGTCCCGCGCGGCCCTCGGGCCGGAGGCTCGCGTCGACCCGGAACGTTCGGCCTTCCGACGTCGAGTCGCCGACCGCGCGCACGAGTCGAGTCGCGATGCGTTCCGCTTCGGCGAAGTCGTCGGGCGTCGAGCCGTCGTACACGAACAAGACGTCGATGTCGGACGCGTACGAGAGCTCGCCGCCTCCCAACCGGCCCATGCCGATCACCGCGAACGGCAGCGGCGGTTCGAGTGAACGCAACGCGGCGGCGACCGTCGCGTCGGCGAGATTCGACAGTTCGCGCCCTACCGACTCGACATTGGCGAGATCGAGCAGGTCGCGGGTCCCGATGCGGAGCAGATGGCGACGTTTGAACCGGCGGAGGCCGGCGCGCCGGCCCGCGTCGTCTTCCCGCCAGTTGAGCGTGCCAAGGCCTTCGTCGACGAGGGCCGCGCGTTCGACTTCGTGCCCGAGCGCGTCGTCGTCGGCCAGCGTGTCGACGAATTCGGGATGGCGGTGCAGCGCGAGCCCGAGCACCCGGCTCGACCCGAGGATCACGCACGCGCGTCGCGCCGCGATCGGTGTGTCGCGGAAGCGCCGCGAGAGCGCAGCGGAGCGGGTGTAGCCCTCGGTGAGGCGTCGTAGCTGGAGCAATCCGAGATCGGGGTCGGCGGTCTCCGACAGCCAACCGAGGATCGCAGCGAGCAGTTGCTGCATGACCCGCGACCGCCGGGTGAGCCCGGCGGTGAGTTCCTGCATCGCGGCTCGGGTCTGGTCGACGTCGTGGAAACCGAACGCGGCCAGCCGTTCCTCGACGGCACCGGGCGGCAAGATGCCGGTACCGCCGAGCGTGTCGAGGAGCGGCGAGAAGAACAACTTCTCGTGCAGGGCGCGAACGGCGACCTGCCGGGCGCGGTGCTCGCGATCGAATGCTTCGAGCGCCGACCGGTCGGGGCCGGCGCGGAACCCGAGCACGCGCGCGAGCAGGGCCCGTTCGTCGGGATCGTCGGGCAGGGTGTGCGTCTGGTGCTCGTCGACCAGTTGCAGACGGTGTTCGACCGTGCGCAGCCACACGTACGCGTCGCCGAGCTGGGCCGCGTCGTGGATCGCGATGTACCCGCCGGAGGCCAACTGGGTGAGCGCTTCGAGCGTGTTGGCCGAGCGGATCGAATCGTCGTGACGCCCGTGCACGAGTTGCAGGAGCTGCGCCGAGAACTCGATGTCGCGGATGCCGCCCCAACCGAGTTTCAGCTCGCGCTTCTCGAGGCCCTGGCGGCGCAGGATCGCCTCGTTCCGCGCTTTCATCGCCCGGATCTCGCGGATCGCGTCTGGATCGAGGACCGTGGGCCACACGTTCGGTTCGGCCGCGGCGACGAAGGCCTTCCCCAGCCCGGCGTCGCCCGCGACCGGACGAGCCTTGAGGAGCGCCTGGCGTTCCCAAGCCTGCGACCACCGTTCCCAGTGGGTCTCGTACGAATCGATCGTCCGGCTGATGGCGCCGGAGCGCCCTTCCGGCCGGAGCGCGACGTCGGTGCGGAACACGATGCCGTCGACCGTGGGTGACGCCATCGTGTGAAGCACCGAGCGCGCGATGCGCTCGGCCTCCGCGAGGTCGCCGTCGTGCGCGAAGAGCACGTCGACGTCACTCGCATAGTTGAGTTCGCGCCCACCGAGCTTCCCCATACCGATGACGGCGAACGGGATCGCCGGCGCCGCGATCTCGACCGCGATCCGCAAGGCGGCTTCCGCCACCGACGCAAGTTCGCGCGCGACGGCGGGAAGGTCGGCGTACGCGAGGAGGTCACGCGCCGCGATCCTCACCATCTCGCGATGCTTCCAGCGGCGGAGCATCGCGGCCGGGTTCGCGGCGGCGAGGATCGTCGCCGCCGACGCCGCGTCGTCGTCGACACGGCGTTCGGTCGCGAGCGCGCCGGAGTCGCGCAACGGGTCGAGCGCGGCCTCGTCGACCAGCAGCCGGGTGAACAACGACCGCGACGCCACGGCGATCGCAACGACGGCGTCGAGGAAGACGGGGTCGGCGATGAGTTCCTCAGCGAGGGTGGGGTACTCCTCGACGAGGCGGGCAAGGCCACTCGCCGCGATGCGCGGCTCGGCCGCACGCTCGAGGGCGGCGCGCACCGTAGGCGCGTCGAGCACGTCACCAGCCACGCCGCAGTGTCGCGCGGCAGGCACGCCGTATCCTTGGCCCGTGGCTCGACTCCGCGTGGCGGCGGCGCAATGCAACCTGGTGGTCGGCGACCTCGACGGCAACGTCGTCCGCATGATGAGCGCCTACGAGGCGGCCGAGCGGGCCGGGGCCGACCTCGTCGCCTTCCCGGAGCTCGCCGTCACCGGGTACCCGCCGGAAGACCTCCTCCTGCGCCCGGCGTTCGTCGCCCAGGCCGTCGAAGCGGTCGACAAGCTCGCGTCGCGCACCGGCCGGTGCGCCGCCGTCGTGGGGTTCCCCGAACCGGGTCGCGACCTGTTCAACGCGGCGGCGGTCCTCGCCGACGGGAAGGTGCAAGGCGTGTACCGCAAGCACCTGCTCCCGAACTATTCGGTGTTCGACGAGCAGCGCTACTTCTCGCCCGGCACCGACTACGGGCCGCTGTTCGTGATCGGCGGCGTGAAGGTGTCGGTGTCGATCTGCGAGGACGCGTGGAGCCCCGACGGCCCGATCCTCGCGCAAGCGGCCGGCGGCGCCGAACTGGCCGTCAACATCAACGCGTCGCCGTACTACGCGCGGCGTTGGCGTGAGCGCGAAACGATGCTCGCAACACGCGCCGCCGACGCGTCGGTGCCGATCGTCTACGTGAACCTCGTCGGTGGCCAGGACGAATTGGTGTTCGATGGCGCGTCGGTCGTGTTCGACGAACGGGGCAATCTCGTCGCCCGGGCGAAGCAGTTCGAAGAAGACCTGCTCGTCGTCGACGTCGCCGTCCGACCGACGTTCCGCAAGCGCCTCCTCGACCCGCGCGGCCGGGCGCGCCGCGCCCCGCTCGCGGAAGTCGCCGTCAGCGATGCCCGCATCGGGGAGCCCGCAGCGGCGGCGAGGGTCGAGCCGGTACTCGGCCCGGTCCACGAGGTCTACGAGGCGCTCGTCGTCGGCACGCGCGACTACGTGCGCAAGAACGGGTTCACCGACGTCGTGGTCAGCTTGTCGGGCGGCATCGATTCCGCCCTCGTGGCCGCGATCGCGGTCGACGCGCTCGGTCCGGAACATGTGGTGTGCGTGCTGTTGCCCTCGCGGTACTCGAGCGAGGGCAGCGTCACCGATGCCGAACTCCTCGCCGCCAATCTCGGCACCCGCACGTTCACGGTACCGATCGAGCCGGCCCACGAGGCGTTCGAGCAGATGCTCGCGCCCATCTTCTCCGGCACCGAAGTGAACGTGGCCGAGGAAAACGTGCAGTCGCGGATACGCGGCAACGTGATCATGTCGATCTCGAACAAGTTCGGCTGGCTCGTACTCAGCACCGGCAACAAGAGCGAGATGGCGACGGGCTACGCGACGCTCTACGGCGACATGGCCGGCGGCTTCGCAGTGATCAAAGACGTCCCGAAGACGCTCGTGTACGCGTTGTGCCTCGATCGCAACGAGCGCGCCGGGCGCGAACTCATTCCGCAAGCGGTCATCGACAAGCCGCCGAGCGCGGAGCTGGCGCCCGGCCAGCTCGACTCGAACTCGCTGCCGCCCTACGACGCGCTCGACCCGATCATCGAGGGCTACGTCGAAGACGACCTGTCGGTCGCGGAACTCGAAGCTTCGGGCCACGACGCCGAAACCGTGCGCCGCGTCGCGCGCATGGTTGATCGCAACGAGTACAAGCGGCGCCAGGCGCCGCCCGGTGTCCGCGTGTCGCCGAAGGCGTTCGGCAAGGACCGGCGGCCGCCGATCACCAACCGCTGGCCCGGCTGACGGGTCGGACCTCCCGTGACGACAACCGAGCCGGCGACCTGGGCGACCCCGCGCCCCCTGCTCCCGGAGTTGTCGTTGATCGCGGCGACGATCGCATACGGCGCGACGTTCAAGATCGTGCAGGACGCACTGGACCACACGACGCCCGTCGGGTTCATCCTGCTCCGCTTCTCGATCGGGGCGATCGCGCTCGCGCCGTTCGCGTTCCGTCGGGGCTGGCGCGTCCGCGACGGCCGAACGTCGGACGCGTCGGCGGGCGACTTCGTGCGAGCCGTCGGGTTCTTCGGCGCCGTCGGCTTCGCCGGTTACTGGTTCCAGAACGCCGGGCTCCAGCACACCTCGACGTCGAACTCGGCGTTCATCACCGGGCTGTTCGTCGTGTTCACACCACTCGTGGAGACCGTCGCCCGGCGCCGCGCACCCGCGCGCAACGTGTTGATGGCCGTCGCCCTCGCCGCGGTCGGCCTGTTCCTGCTCACCGGCGCGAAGCCGACCCTCGGTCGTGGCGACGCGCTCACGCTGGGCTGCGCCGCCTGCTTCGGCCTGTGGATCTACCTCGGCGGTCACTACGCCCAGCATTTCGACCCGATCGCGCTGACGACGATGCAGATGGTCGTGCTCGCGGTGCTGTCGGTGCCGTTCGTCGCACTCGACGGCATCGGCCACGTCGACGGCGGCGTCCTCGGCGCCGCGGCGGTCACCGGCGTGTGCTGTTCGGCGCTCGCGTTCAGCCTGCAGCTGTGGGGCCAGCGCTACGTCGAGCCGAGCCGGGCCGCAGTGATCCTCCTGTTCGAACCGGTGGTGGCCGGCGTCGTCGGCTATTTCGTGGGCGAACGGCTCGGTATCCACGGGTACGTCGGGGCGGCGGTGATCCTCGCCGGGATGGTGCTCGCCGAATGGCGATCCTGGGCCGCCCGCACATCGGCCTGAGCGCCGGCGTCAGGCGAACGCGACGAGGTCGTCGATCGCTGCGTCGAGCAAGCGACCGAACACCTCGGGCTGCTCGAGGCTGACGTAGTGGCCCGCGTCCGGGACAACCTCGCATCGTGCACCGGGCTTTGCCGCGACGAGGGGCGCAGGCGTGCGATCGTGCTCACCGACAATGACGAACGTCCGGTTCCGCCAGGCGACCGCGACGTCCGTCAGGTCGCGCCGATCGTGGAACGCGCGCACGCCTCGCGCGATGTCGTCGCTCCGCTGTTCGCACGCGAGCCGGCGCGCGTGAGCGACGACCTTCGAGGGTGTCTTCGGGCCGAACAGCGGTTCCCAGTACGTCGTCCACGCGCGCCGTATTCCTCGTTCGGCCAGCAGGCGGAGCGCGCCGTCTCGCGCCTCGGGGTCGGGTCGAACGGCGGCCTTCGTCCCCACCAGGACGAGCCCGGCAACGCGGGCAGGTGCGACGCGTGCGATCTCCAGCGCGCACGACCCGCCGACTGAATTGCCCACGAGCAACAGCGGCTCGTGCCGCGCTTCGGCAAGGACCTTCCGTGCCCATGCTTCGAGCGAAGCACCGCTGCCGTAGACCGTCGGAGCGGACGCAGGACGGCCGAGCCGCCGGACCTGGTTGTCCCACATTCGCCCGTCGAAGGGCAACGCGTGGAGGAACACGACGTGCACCTGCGGACGGTAGGCCAACGCGGACGACGGGCGCGCGACGGTCGGCGGGGGTGAGAGGCTCACGTGATGGCACGGCGGTGCACCGGTTACCCGCGGGTCGACGGCCCGCGTCACTCCGATGCCTGGTACCGGCGTCGAGGCGTCGTTGCGACACCACGAACCGGTGAGCGGATGTTCGTGAACTGCGCCGATCGGGGTGCGCCGGGCCCGGCCACTTGACCGATCGGTCAAGCGTTCGGGAGAATCGGGGCTGATCGCCACCGAGGGGGATGGGTGTCAGACGCCTTCAAAGCCCGCGCGCCATTCGCGCCATGGGACCGCCGTGAGCTACCGGGGTTGTTCTCGGTGGAAGACACTGCACGGCGCGTCGGCAATTACAAGTGGACGGAGATGCGCCTGTTCGAGGTGCTCGGCGGCTGGGTCGCGACCGTCCCCGAACTCGACGTGAAGATGGTGCTCGGCCGCCACACGTACCACCACGCATGGCACGCCGAGTTGTGGCACAAGCGACTTCCCGAACTGCGGGAGATGAACCAGGAGCGCATGACCGTTCCCGCGAACGACGCGTTCGTCGCCTTCATGGACGCCGTGCGCGAGCCCGAGGCGCCGGAAACGACGATCGAGAAGCTCACCGGCGTCTACCGCGTCCTGATCCCCCGCCTGATCGGCGTGTACACGTACCACCTCAACGGCACCAGCACGATCACCGACGCGCCGACGATCCGGTCGTTGAAGTTCGCGCTGCAAGACGACTTCGAAGACTGGCGCGACGGCGAAATGCTCATCCAATCGATGATCGACACGCCGGAAAAGGCCGAGCGTGCGGCCCGCCGGCAACAGGAATTGGAGACCCTCTACATCCGCTCGGGCGGCGTCGCCGGCCCGGGTAGCCTGGGTGAATCGGTCGTGGGAACGACCGGCGAACAGGGAGCTGCCTGATGAAGAAGATGCTTCCCGAGAGCGAACTCGCTCGCGACGAGCGCTTCGTGCGCAGCAAGATCGAAGACCGGATCTTCGATCCTCGCGGCCCGAAGCTGGCGCTGCGCAACACCGGCCCCGCGCAGATGGCCACCGACCGCCCCGCGGCGGCGGAACGCTCCCGATCGTTGATGCACGGCATCTTCGTCGGCGAGATCCAGGCCCTCGAAGGCGCCGGGCGTACCTGCTTCGACTTCGACGACGACGAAGCGCCGTTCCAGCTGAAGCTCGACATGGCCCGCCAATGCTGGGACGAGTCGCGCCACTGCGAGATCTCGATCAAGCTCGGCGACCACATGGGGACCGAGATCGGTGAGTACACCGAGTCGACGTTCCTCTATGCCGCGGCCTGCAACCCCGACCCCGTCATGCGCCTCACCGGCGTGAACCGCGCGCTCGAAGGCCTCGCCATCGACGTGTTCAACACGATGCGCGAATTCGGGAAGGAATCGACCGACCCGATCCTCGAGTTCTGCGAAGACTGGATGCTGGCCGACGAAGTGACCCACGTGAAGATGGGCTCCGACTGGCTGCGCCGGCTCACCGAGAAAGACCCGGAGCGGCGCGAGCGTGCCCTCGACTTCCAGCGCACCGTCGACAAGATCTTCAACCTCGGTGGGTTCCGGGGCGAATCCGACGAGAACCCGGTGCAGCTCGCCCGCCACTTCCGCGAATTGGCCGGTTTCACCGACGAGGAAAACGACTCGTTGTCGAAGCTCGCGGCCGAATCGACGGAAGAGGCGCGCGTGATGAGCGAGATGTTCGCCGCCCAAGAGGCGTCTTGAACATCACGATCACACCGGCGGAGTTCACGCTCATCCGGTACGACGCCAACGAGATCGCTGCGATCACCGCCGACGTCGCGGCCATGATCGACTTCCCGCCCGACGTCGACATCGCGATCGACGTCGACGAGGAACTGTTCGCGCCGCTCACCGGCCACATGTCCGACGTCGTCGACGGCGTCGCCCACATCTGGATCTCGGGCGCCAACTTCGAGGACAAGCGCCAGCCGCAACACTTCTCGCCCGGCCAGGCGCACGACGATCTGCTCGTCGCGTTGTTGCGCTGCAAGGACCGGCTTTCCGACGAGTTCGCCGGCGCGGCGAGCGACGCGGAGATCAGCCGGGCCGAACGGGCGGCGTGGGACGTGTCGGCCCACGGCCGGGCGGGCAAGCTCGGTGTGCACGTGCGCCGCCAGGCCCTGCTGTACGAGTTCCGCCTCCAGCACGGTTTCACCGACGTCGCCGACGCCGCCTTCGACCGGCTGTTCGCGGGCGGCCCGGTGACGTGGGAAGGGCTGCGCGAGATCTGCAAGGAGACCGGCGCGGTCGAACGGCCGGCGTCGAAGGTCCCCGTCGACCTCCTCCGCCACAAGTAGCCCCGCCGCCCCCACTCGTTTTGGTGTACCGAACCTGCCCGTCGCGGCCGTTCCGGTACATCAAAAGGAGTTAGGCAGGCCGGCTGGCCCAGGCCTCGAGCGCGGCGGCTTCGAGGTCGATCCGGCGCAGCAGCCCGGGCAGGATCCTCTGCTCGGCGCGCGAGCCGATGAGCGGCACCCGCACCGACAGCTCGCCGGCCAGCTCGCGCACCGTGCCGGTGCCGCGGGCTTCGAGGCGGTACTCGCCCCGGCAGCGCAACCGATCGGGTTGGGCATCGGCGCGGACCCGCAGCGTGCCCCGTTCGTTCCCGGGGTCGACCCGCACCTCCTGCACCCAGGAGATGCGGGCGCCGGAGAGGATCTTGTTCGCGATCGGGTCGAGGGTGCCGTCGAACCGGAACCGGGCCCGCAGCACCGTGCCCTCCTCGTCGGTCGAGCGTTCGAGCACCTCGGGCGGTGCGACGTCGGGGAGGCGCAACCCGGCGACGAACGCCTCGTCGGTCATCGCCGCCGCAACCGCGTCGGGGAGCGACGGTGAACTCGTGCCGGGCCGTGAACGTCACCATCGGGCCATCCTGCTCGTCAGATCAGGTCGTGGGCGCTGATGGTGTCGTGGAGGTCGATCTGGGGGGCGGCGGCGAGCAGGGGCACGGCCTCCCGGGCCATCTCGGTCATGGCATGACCATCCAGGTGCGCCCGGGCCGCGGCCGGCGACGCCCACTTTTCGATCAACGTGAAACGGCCACCCTGAGTGGTGGAAACGACGAGGTCGATGTTGCGACAACCATCCTCGTTCCGGGCGGTCACGACGTAGCGAGACAGCGTGGCGGCGAGCGCAGCCTCGTCGCCCGGGCGGGCATCGAGCACTGCGGTCAGCACGGCCAGTTCGACGTCGCCGCTCATGCCTCAGCCCTGCGGCCACGAACCCCGCGCCGAACGGCATACGTGGCATGAGTCACGAAGTGCGCCTGCCGCTCGCGGTTGGATCCGTGAATGATGCGCGAAAAGCGTCGAAATCCTGTGGAAAATGGCGCTTGACGATGCCGGTATCGTAGCCAATGCACGGGTGAGCGTGTATGGGGCGGCAGGGGGTGCGGGCCCTGTTCTGGCTGTCCATCATCGTCCGAACAGCAGACAGAGGGGTCGGTTCGTGGCCAAGGAGCGTGTCGACCGCGACGAGGAAGATCTCGTCCGGCTCTACTTGACCGACATCGGGCAGTACCCACTTCTCACCAAGGATGACGAAGTTCGCCTCGCCCAACAGATCGAAGCGGGCAACGCTGCGCGTGAACAGTTGGCGCGCGGCAAAGGTCTGACTCCGGCGAAAAAGCGCGAGTTGCGACGCCACGGTCGCGAAGGTGAGGACGCGCAGCGCACGTTCGTCCAGTCGAACCTGCGCCTGGTCGTCTCGATTGCCAAGAAGTACCAGGCGTCGGGGTTGCCGCTGCTCGATCTGATCCAGGAGGGCAACCTCGGGCTCATGCACGCCGTCGAGAAGTTCGACTGGCGCAAGGGCTTCAAGTTCTCGACCTACGCCACGTGGTGGATCCGCCAGGCGATCACGCGCGGCATCGCGAACACGGGCCGCACGATCCGTCTCCCGGTGCACGCCGGCGACACGCTCGCCCGGTTGCAGAAGGCACGCTCGCGGCTGGAGCTGAAGCTCGGCCGTGCGGCGACGCTTTCCGAACTCGCGGCCGAAGTCGAGATGCCGGAAGACAAGGTCACCGAGGCCCTGCGCTTCGCGGCCGAGCCGCTCTCACTGTCGGAGCCGTTGCGCGAAGACGGCGACGCGGAACTCGGCGACATCGTCGAGGACCGTTCGGCGGAGTCGCCGTTCGAGGTCGCCGCGACCGCGCTGTTGCCGGCCGAGATCGAGAAGCTGCTCGCGCCGCTCGACGAGCGGGAACGGCAGATCCTGGCGCTGCGCTTCGGGCTCGACCGCGGTGAGCCGCGCACGCTCGAAGAGGTCGGCGAGTACTTCAACCTCACCCGGGAACGGATCCGCCAGATCGAAGCCCGGGCGATGTCGAAGTTGCGCCACCCGTCGGCCGACACCGGCGCCCGCGACCTGCTCGCGGTCTAGGCCGCTCCGGAGCCGCCGGTAATTCGGCGCGCCCCAATGCGCACGGCCGGTAGGTTCGCGCCGTGGGAGCAACCTTCGTGATGGTCCGCCGTGCGCGAGAACGAGGCGCGCCGGTACGGCTTTCATCAATGCACTGATCACTGGGCGGCACGGATCGTCGCCGCTGCCCGCATCCCGCCGGGCGCGCTCGTCCTCGACGTCGGCGCCGGGAACGGGCGCGCTCACACGTCATCTGGTCGGCGCCGGGGCGCGGGTCGTCGCCGTCGAAGTGCACCCGGGGCGGGCCGAGGGCCTGCGGCGGCGCTTCGCGGGCGATCCGGTCACGGTGGTGCGAACCGACGCAGCCGACCTGCGCCTTCCCCGCCGCCCGTTCCGGGTGGTCGCCAACCCGCCGTTCTCGATCACCGCGGCCGTGCTGCGCCGGCTCGTCGCGCCCGGGTCGCGGCTCGTCGCCGCCGACATCGTGCTGCCGGCGCACGTCGCCCGGCGCTGGGCCGGCGGCCACGCCCCCGGCGCGGGGCGCTGGCGGCTCGATTTCGACGCGATGGTCGTGATGAACCTGCCCCGATCGGCGTTCGTGCCCCCGGCAACCCAACCGACCGCCGTACTGCGCATCGAGCGCCGCTCCCGCCCGTCTTCCCCGAGATCCGCAGGCACGCATGCTCGCGATCGCGAGCAGAAGCGGTGAACGGCCGGGGGTCGAACGTCCACAGTTCCCCGCCGGTTGTTATGTGCCACTTGATCCTCGCGCGGAGCGTGCCGAAGGGACAGGTAGACGAGACCGTCGACGACAGGAACGTGACATGCCAAGGGAGCGCGCGCAGCGCCGCGGCCTCTCGGGGCCGATGTGGATCGGCGGGTCCGCGCTGGCCTGATCGCAGTCGCGGCGATGCTCGTCACGTTCGGGATCAGCCGGTTCGACGAAGTGGGTTCACGGGTCGCGCGCGTCCGGCAGGCTGCTACTGCCGAGATGTACCTCCGGGAGTACATCGGCTACCAGAACCAGGTGCACGACGCGTTCCTACGGGTACAGGCGGCTGACCCGGCCAGCAAGCGGGTCGAGGCGATGACGGCCGCGCTGGTGCCTTCGGACCAGCTCCCGGCCGCGTTGAACGGCTACATCAAGAATTCCCTCAACCTTCCCGGCGAAGCGCAAGCGCGGCGCGACCAAACGCGGCTCACCGCCGCGTACTCGAAGCTCGCTCGCGCCGCGGGACCGATCATCGCGACCAGCGACGCGCCCGCCTCGCTCGTGCAGGAGCGCCTCGCGGCCGTCAACGCCGCGTACGCCAAGGCGATCGCCTCGCAGGAGAAGATCATCACGCTGTACACCGACGCTCGCCGGACGGAAATGGCCCGCGCCGCCGCGATCGTCGCCGACAGCCGGCGCAAGGTCGAACTCGCCTCCGTCGCCGGCGCGCTCTTCGTGTTGTTGCTCGCCGCGTTCGCGGCGCGCGGCGTCGTACCGCCGGAACGCGAGGTTCTCCCGGCTCGAACGCGAACGCCAACAAACCGCCCACCAGAACGAGTTCGAGGCCCGGTTGCAGCGCGCGCTGTCCATGGCCTCGTCCGAAGCCGCGGTGTACCCCGTGGTCGCGCGTGCCTTGCGCGAGAGCTTGAGTGACGAAGCCGCGCAGGTGCTGCTCGCCGCGTCGGTGCGTGCACCGTACGAGGAAGTTGCCATTACCGACGCCGACGGCGCTCGTTGCCGCGCCGACGGGCCGAACGAATGCGTTGCGGCCCGGCTCGGCCAAACGTTCGAAATCGCGTCGAGCGACGCGCTCGACGCCTGCCCGTACGTGCGCGACCGCGACGAGCAGCCGTGTTCGGCATTGTGCGTGCCGATCATTGTCGCCGACCGTGCACTCGGCGTGATCCACACCACCGGTCCCGCCGGCGATCACCTGCCGGTGGAAGTCGTGAAGCAGGTGAAACTGGTCGCCCGTCGCAGCGGCGAGAAGATCGGCACGCTGCGGGCCTTCGCGCGTTCGCAGGCCCAGGCAACCACCGATCCGCTCACCGGCCTCGCGAACCGTCGCACCCTCGAAGAGGTCGCCGCCGAACAGATGGCATCGGGGGAGCCGTACGCCGTCGCCTTCGGCGACCTCGACCACTTCAAGCAGTTGAACGACGCGTTCGGTCACGAAGCCGGCGACCGGGCGCTGCGTCTCTTCGCTCGCGTGCTCCAGCACGCCACGAGACCGGGAGATCTCGCGGTGCGTTACGGCGGCGAGGAGTTCGTGCTGTTCCTGCCCGTCTGCGACGACGCGCTCGCCGCGACCATCGCCGAGCGCGTCCGCGACGAGTTGCGCAAGGAACTGGTGAGTGATTCCGCGCCGGAGTTCACCGCGAGTTTCGGGGTTGCGATGTCGGGGCACCGCGACGCGTTCGCCGATGTCTTGCGGGCCGCCGACGAGGCGCTGCTCGCCGCGAAGGCGGCCGGGCGCGACTGCGTGCGGGTCGCGTCGCAGCACGCCGGCCGGGTCGCGCGCGAAGCGGGCGCCGCCTGATCAGGTGCAGGTCGCGGAGGCGGCAGGAATCGAACCCACCGGACGGGGTACACCCGTCCCACTCGTTTTGAAGACGAGGGAAGCCACCAGGCCCCATTCACCTCCCGGGTGAATGCCGGCAGCGTACCGAGGGGCGTCAGCTTCCTGGCGGGAGGGCGAAGACGGAAAGCGTGCCGCCGGCGTCGGCAACGTAGACGCGCCCGTTGACGAGCGCGGGCGCGGTGTCGACCGCGGCCGCGGTCGTGCCGTGCCACAGGGAACTACACGTCGCCGCGCCGCAGCCGCCGAGCGCGAACGCGTCGACGCCGCCGTTGTGCTCACCGAGATAGACGAGTTGGCCGCCGATGCTCGGCGAGGAGAGGTCGCCGGCCGCGATCGGTGCGGTCCAGCGCGGTGTGCAGGTCGACTGGCCGCAGCCCTTCGCCGGGAACGCGTACAGGTGGCCGTCGGTCGATGCGACCAACGCGGTGTCGCCGGTCACCGCGACCGATGCCTTGATCGCCGCGCCGGTGTGCGCGGTCCACAACGGTGTGCAGGTTGCCCGGCCGCAGCCTCCCGCGGCGTACACGTAGAGGTTGCCGTCGGTGCCACCCGCGTACACGTCGCCGTTCGCGACGGCCGGTTCGGTGTCGAGCTCCGTCGGCGGCGTCGCCGACCACAGAGGTGTGCACGTGACCGGCGGGAAGATGCCGATGTTCTGGCTGAACGGCGCGCAGTTGGTTTTGCCGGCCGCGTCGATGGCCCGAAGCTGGTACGCGGTGGTTCCGGGTGAGGGAACGAAGTCGCCGGTCGCGTAGATGACGCTGCCCGCGACTGCGATCCCGGCCGGTGACGGGCCTTCGAGATTGCCCGTTGGTCAGGTCGCCGAAGACGACCGAACCGGTCGACGCGTCGACGGCTTGGATACCGGCATACGTCGAGCCGAAGCAACACGTCAACTGCCACGTCGTGTAGAGAAGGTTGCCGTCGCGGAGCGGAGCATCGGTTGGTCCTTGCCCGCCACCGGTGCCCGGCGCGCCCGACGCGGCGTCGTACGCGTACGTCGTGCCGCTGAACTCATCAGCGCTCGGCTTGGTGATACCGACGTACACGGTGCCGTTCCCGACACCGGGCGCGGTGATACTCGACGGCGCGGCCAATCCGCCTTGCGTCGTTGCCGAGTGGGCCCGCAACGGTGTGCAGGCCCTGGGCGTGCCGCCGCAGTTGCGCGCGCCGGTGCCGTCGAACGCCGAAATCGTGACCGTGTAGGTCGAGTCGTTCTCCGACGACACGTGGACGTCGCCGTGCGAGACGACCGGCGACGTGGGCACGCCGTCGACGGACGCGGTGTAGAGCAACTTCAAGCCCGACACGTTCGCGCTCGAAACTTTCGTGTTCGTCATGTCGAACGCCGTTCGCTGCAGATTGGCGCCGACGAACGACCAATCGCACGCGCTGCAGGTGAGCGCGAGCGCCGCGACCAGCAGGAGCAGTTTGCGCCGCATGAGCCCCTTCCTCGTCGCGTGACCATACGTGGGCTCTGCGCTGCGGCCCATTGCGCGGGTGGCGTCACCGACCGGCAGGCAAGCCGCCCCACGCCGGGTCGGGCGCGCCGGTCGCGTACGCGTCGCGCAGGTTGTGCAACCACGCGACACTGTCTTCGAGCCCGCCAGGCCGGTTGCGGGCGAGCCACCGTTCCCGGTAGCGCACGATGAGCGCGTCGAGTTCCGTCGCGAACGCACCGCGGGTGGACGCCGGAACCGACCCGAGGGTGCCGTCGCCGGCCAACCGAGCTTGCGCGTCGCGGGCGAGGAGATCGACCAGATCGGCACTGAAACAGATCTCGTCGACGAGGAGCGCCGCGTCGGCGCGGCGCGACTGCGACCGTTCCGCAGCGGTTCGTGCCTCCGCGAGTCGTTGCCGGAAGGCGTCGACTTCCGCGTTCGTGAGGCTGTTCGTGAGCCCGCGCCCGACCGGGAGTTGCGGGTACCAGAGGTGGGCGACGATCGTCGCCATGTTCGGGAATTGCGGCGTGACGAGCAGATGCGCGTCGCCGAGCGAGAGCAGGGCCGACGCGAGTTCGCCGGTCGGGTCGTCGTACGCGTGCGCGCTCGAGCGCGGCGGCGAGGTCGAGATCGGTGTTGGTGCTCGCGCACCACGAGACGGCTGCGCCGTACGCGAAGCCCGGATCGCTGATCGGCAGCTGTTGGAGGGTGCCCTCGTCGCCCCAGTCGGTGTTGAGGTAGCCCTCGGCTCCGTACGCGACCGCGGCTCGGGCCGCGTTCGCGCAGGTGACGCGGGCATTGGTGACGCGCCCGAGGATGCTCAACCAGCTCGACGTGCCGGGCGCGACGTAGAAGGGGACCCCCGCGCCTGCGAGCATCGCCGCGCGCTCGTCGTAGGGGTGCCAATCGTCGTAGCCCCATTCGCAGACCGTGACCCCGGCGGGCAACTGCGCGACCAGCTCCGGGCCCGAGAGCATGTCGCCCCAGATCAGCATCTCGCGGCCCGCGAGTTCCGGCAGGTCGCGGAGCGTCGCGACCCAGTCGAGGTAGTCGCTCATCCGCGACGCCGGCAGCTCCCATGTCTCGTCGAGGCCCACGTGCACGCGCCGGCTCGTGAAGAGTGGGAGCAACTCGGCCAGCAGGCTGCGCACGAGCGCGAGCGTCCCCGGGTTCGTCGGTTCCATCGTCATCGCGGCGCGCGACTTTCCGAACGGGTCGATGAACCCGTCGGGCTCGATCGCCAGGCCGCGGTAACGGTCGTGGCGCAACCAGCGCTGCATGTGCCCCAGACAGTTCTGGTTCGGTACCAACTCGACGTGACGCTCTCGGCAGAACGCGTCGAGCTCGCGTATCTCCTCGGCGGTGAACGGGCTCGCGGCCGCGTGTACCTCGGCGTGGTCGCGGTACGCGAAGGTGTGCTCCATGTAGAGCTGCAGTTGGTTGACCTTCCACGACGCGAGCCGGTCGACGAGGTCGCGCAACGTCTGCATCGTCGGGACCTTGTCGCGCGAAACGTCGATCATCACGCCGCGTGCGGGCACGTCGGGGTGATCCCGGATCGTCCCCGCGGGGAGGGCTCCGTCGTGCAGGCGAGCCAGCTGCGTGAGGGTTGCACGCGCGTAGAACAACCCGGCGTCGTCGCCGCCGATCACGTTCACGCCGTCGTCGCCGATGCGCAGCTCGTAACCCTGCGCCGGCAGCGTGGGATCGACACGTTCGGTCGCGACGGAGTTCGGCACGAGCCGGTCGCCGAGTTCGACGACGCGTGGGTTGGGGAGGAGGTTCACGCGAGCTCCCGGCGGTAGACGAAGTACACGGCGCTGACGCGCCCGCCGACCGCGGCGTACGGCACGACCGGCCCGACCCAGCTCACCTCGATACTCGCGTGCCCGCGCCGGCGAAGCTCGTGCAACGCGCCGATGAGCGCGCCGCGACCGCGGCCCTTGCCCAGAAGGTCGGGGCGTACCGCGACCGGCCCGAGGAACCCAGACCGGTTCACTTCGAACGCGCAGAACGCAACGATCCCGCTGCCGTCGCGCGCGATCACGAGGTTGCCCTTCTCGAGCGCTCGCAACACCTCGAGCCGCCAGTTCGGCCATTGTGCGGCCATCCACGCGTCGACTTCGTCGCGGTCGGCCGCGGTGGCGAGTACATGGCCGCCGGGATCGTCGGGCAGGGTGGTGAGGTCGACGGTCATGTCGAAGTTGGCTTCGACCCGCGCGTAGTGGTGGCGTTCGAGCAGCGCCATCAAGTCCGTCTCGGCGCTGGGAACGCCGGCCCACAGGTAGTAGGGCGCGTCGGCGCCGATCGTCAACGAGTGGTGACCGGCCGCGCGCGCGTCGGCTTCAGCCGCGGTGAGCAGCGTGTGCCCGTGCCCGCGACCGCGTGCCGCGGGGTCGACGGCAATGAGCCTGACGTAGCCGCCGTCTTCGCCGGTGACGGTCGCGACGATGCCGACGGTCGGATCGCCACGCACGACAGCCGGCTGCTCGGGCGCGAAGAGCGCACCGTCGAGTTCGGCCCGGGTCGGAGCGCCGGCGATGGCGCGGGTGCAGAGCGCCGCGATGGCGTCGAGCGCGTCACGACCGATGATCGGGAAGGAGGTCATGCGGAGAACGGGCTGCCCGGCATCGTCGTGAGCAGCCGCATTTGGGCGCGGGCGCGATCGCGGTTGTGCGCGGGACGTGTGGTTCGGTAGTAGACGTCGCCTGCGAGCCAATCGGTGAGGAACCGCACGGCCTGCTCGTAGGTGACGATCGCGCCCGCGACGTCGAGCGCATCGGCTTCGACGGGCGCGAGCACGGCATCCACGCCGAGACGGTACCCCGCCACCGCCGCCTCGTAGAGAGCCGGGTCGACGACGGCGAGATCCGGGTCGGGTGTGTCCTCGGCCGCCGCGGTGGTCGCGCTCCGTAGGAAATCGCCTACGTCGAAGAACCACGCGCCCGGCATGATCGTGTCGAGATCGACGAGGCACACGGCCACGCCGTCGCGGAAGAGGAAGTTGTCGAATTTCGCGTCGTTGTGCGCGACCCGTCGGGGGACGCGTTGCCACAGGTCGGCCGCGCGTTCGACGAGTGGGGCCGCCGCCCGCGCGAGCGCGATCTCGTCGTCGACGGTTGCGGCACGGTGGAGGGGGTCGGCTTCGACCATCGCTTCGAGGTCGTGCCGGCGGCGGCGTAGGTCGTGGAAGCGGGGCAGGGTCTCGATGATCGTGCCCGGGTCGAGGTCGGCGACCGCGGCGTGGAACCGTCCGAGAAGCGTCGCGGCCGATGCGACGCCGGCCGGTGCCGGCGCGGGCGCGGGCGCGGGCGAGACCGTGCCGGCGTCGACGGCAAGCCACGCGCGCCACGATCCGTTCGCGTCGTGCACGAGCAGGTCGCCGGCCGGTGTCGGGAACGGTTCCGGTACGAGGCTGCCGGCGCGGCGCGCCTCGAGATGGTGCCGCAGCGTCGCGATGTTCGCCGTGATGCCTTCGAGATCGGTCAGTACCGCGGTGTTCACGCGCTGCAGTACGAGGTCGCCGTCGGCGCGTTCGACCACGAAGGTGTCGTTGATGTGCCCGGTCGCGACCGGTCGCACCGAAACGATCGACGGCGCGAACCGTTCGGCGGCGCGACGGGCGGCAGCCGGGTCGATCACTGAAGCGCGGCGGCGACGGTCGCGACGTCGTCCGGGTAGGTGATGCCGTAGCAGCGGTCGTCGCAGCGTGCGACCCGCACCACGCCGCCGGCCGCGGTGAACGCCGCGATGGCGTCGGGAAGGCGCGCTTCGCGACCCGGCCCGTGAGCGAGTAGCGCGTGCACCTCGCTCGCGAGCACGTCGAAGATCGACGGGCGGAATCCCCACATGTTCATCGACACCAACTCGTTCGCGCGCAGCGAACGCGACGTTCCCGAGCCGTCCACCTCGGCGAAACGCAGCCCGGCGCCGGCCGGTGTCACCGTGCCCTCGTGGATCGAGACGAGCCGCCGGTGCCGGTCACGCCGTACGAGCGCGCGCGAGACCGGTCGGTCGTTCGCGATCGTCCGCTCGACGGGGAACGCAACGAGGCAATGCTCGTTGCCGCCCGCGACGCGCAGGTGGCGGGCCAGCAACGAGAAGGCGCGCGACGGGTAGAGATCGTCGGCGTTGACCACCGCGAAGGAACTGTCGATCGACGGACGGCAGGAGAGCAGCGCGTGCGCGGTGCCCGGCGGGCCGGCGAAGCCCGGAACGGGAGCCTGCACGACGAAGGTCGTCGGCAGCGCGGGGCGCGCGGCGCGCGGAGGTGGGCGCGTAGGTCGTGCTCGATCTCCTCCCGCACGACGATCACCGCGGCGTCGAAGCCGGCGCGCTCGGCCCGCTGCAACAGCACGTCGACGATCGCGTCGCCGTTCGGCCGTACGGGAGCGAGTTGCTTGAGGCCGCCGAAGCGCGTGCCGAGGCCGGCCGCGAGCACGACCAGCGGCAACCGCGGGCTCGACGTTCGGCACGGCGACGGCACGGACTCGTTCTACCTGCTCGACCGCCGCCGTAGACCGCAATAGCGGCCGGCAGGGCCCTGCTGGGTACCTTCTCCCGATGGACACCATCGAGTTCACCGGGCGTGACGGCAACATTCTCGTCGGCGATGTCGCGGGCGACGAAGGCGCGCCGCCGGTCGTGTTGCTGCACGGTGGTGGCCAGACCCGGCACTCCTGGGGCACGACGCTCTCCGTCCTCAGCGCGCGGAATTGGCGCGCGTACTCGTTCGACTTGCGGGGTCACGGCGACAGCGCGTGGGCAGTCGATGGCGACTACACGCTCGACGCGTTCGCGGGCGACGTCCGCGCCATCGCTCGCGAGTTGCCGCAACGGCCGGCACTCGTCGGCGCGTCGCTCGGAGGTCTTGCTGCGCTCGCCGCGATCGGTGAACAACCCGACGACGACGTCGCGACCGCGCTCGTCCTCGTCGACGTCGCGCCCCGTACCGAAGCGGCCGGGCGCGACCGGATCGGTGCGTTCATGATGGAGCACATGGCCGACGGCTTCGCGTCGCTCGACGAAGTTGCCGACGCGATCCAGCGTTACAACCCGCATCGCCCGCGACCGTCCGACCTTTCGGGGTTGCAGAAGAACCTGCGGGAACGCAACGGTCGGTGGTTCTGGCACTGGGACCCCGCGTTCCTGACCGGCAAGCTCGGGGGGGAAGACGAGACCCGGTCGACGATCGTCGACCCTCACCGCCTCGAGAAGGCGGCCCGTGGGGTCCGGGTGCCGACCCTGCTCGTGCGCGGCCGCGTGAGCGACCTACTCAGCGAGGAGGGTGCGCGCGAACTGCTCGAAGTGGTACCGCACGCGCAGCTCGTGGATGTCGGCGGCGCCGGCCACATGGTCGCCGGCGACCGCAACGACCTCTTCAACGACGCGGTCGTGACGTTCCTCGAAACCGTCCGCCCCACCTGAACCCGCCAGGTTGTGAGCGTTGTTCGACCGTACGGGCGTATAACCCTCACAACCTGGCGCGGCGGTGGGCGGGTGGGTGGCCGGGTGCGGTGACGGGCCGGGATGCACGATCGGGTGCTGGTCTGACATTGTTGGCCGGCAGTCGTTCGAGGGGGAGGCAATTTGGCCGCGTCAGCCGCGTCGACGGAGATGACAATCAGGTTCCCGTACAAACGGTCGCTCGGACCGGTGCTGGGAACGTTCATGACGGCGCTCACCGAGCAGCGCTTCGTGGGGATCCGCAGCGGGTCACGCGTCATCTGCCCGCCGCTCGAATGGGACCCGGTTACCGGGGCCGAACTCGCGCGCGACTTCGTCGACGTCGGCCCCGCCGGCACCGTCGAATCGTGGTGCTGGATCGCGGCACCGTCGTCGCAACACCCGCTCGACGTCCCCTTCGCGTTCGCGCTCATCAAGCTCGACGGTGCCGACACGACCCTGATGCACGCCGTCGACGTCGGTTCGATCGACGCGATGTCGACAGGAATGCGGGTCGCGCCCCGCTGGCGGGCCGAACGCAAAGGCCACATCACCGACGTCGAGGCGTTCGTCCCCGGCGAGACACCGCAAGGGGGCGGTGGCCCCGGCGCCGAAGAACCGGTCACGATGATGGACTACAACGCGTCGATCGCGTACCGCCTCCCGATCACCAAGAACACCTTGCGGGCCGACGCCGCGAATGCCGAAGGGCGGTTCCTGGGCCTGCGCTGCCCGGAATGCGGGCGCACCTACATCGGCGGCCGCGGCTACTGCCCGATCGACTCGCTCGAACTCACCGAAGCCCATGAGGTCGACCTTCCGCAGCGCGGTGTCGTCACCAACTACACGATCATCACGCCGATCCAGTACCCCGGCCAGACGGAGACCGAACCGTTCGCCCGCGTGCACGTGCTCCTCGACGGTGTCGACGTCGTGATGCCCTACCAGGCGTTGATCGAAGTGCCGAACGCCGACGTTCGCATCGGGATGCGCGTCGCCGCGATCTGGGCCACCGACGACGCCGGCAAGGCACAAGTGTCGTCGTGGACCGACAGCAACCTCGAAGGTTGGATGCCGACCGGCGAGCCCGACGTGACCGACCCCGACCTCGTGAACAGGATCTGCTGATGGCCCGCAGTCTGAGTATGGAAGGCGCAGCCGTATGAGGGGCGAGGCGCAGATCCTGCGGTGCGGGCCGTCGCGTCCGGCGCAGATGGTTCGTGATGGAGCTCCGGAGGTCGAAGCCGCATGAAGGGCGAGGCGCAGATCCTGCGGTGCGGGCCGTCGCGTCCGGCGCAGATGGTTCGTGATGGAGCTCCGGAGGTCGAAGCCGCATGAAAATGGACGACATTGCCATCATCGGCTGGAACGTCTCACCGATGGTGCGTCGTACCGACAAGACCGAAACGCAGATGCTGCTCGAAGTGATTACCGGCGCCGTGGAGGATGCCGGCATCACCCGCAAAGACGTCGGGTTCACGTGTGCCGGTAGCTGCGACTACGTCGCCGGGCAGGCGTTCTCGTTCGTGCAGAACACCGATGCAATCGGCGCGTGGCCGCCGAAGCGCGACTCACACGTCGAGATGGACGGCGCCTGGGCGCTCTACGAAGCGTGGCTGCGCTTGCAGGCCGGCGACATCGACACCGCGGTCGCGATGGGATCGGGCCGATCGTCGACGGCCGACCCCGCGCTCATCTACCCGATGGAGATGGACCCGTACTACCTCGCGCCGCTCGGTGCCGATGCCGCGAGCTTCGCGGCGCTCCAAGCGCGCGCGCTGGTCGACAGTGGGAACGTGACCGAACGGCAGATGGCCGAGATCGCCGCGCGGTCGCGGCGTGATGCGAAGGCGAACCCGCACGCGCAGGTCGCCGGTGATTTCGACGTCGACGAACTGCTCGCGGCCGACTACGTGCGGGCGCCGTTGCGTCGCCACGATCTCCCACCGATCACCGACGGAGCGGTAGCGGTTGTGATCGCACGGGCCGACCGTGCCCGCGAACTCTGCGACAACCCGGTGTGGATCACGGGGCTCGCGCACTGTTCCGAATTGCACTACCCGGGGATGCGCGACCTGCGCACGTCGAATGCCACCACGCTCGCGGCGAAGGCGGCCGGCATCGAGGACGGGCCCGTCGAGGTCGCCGAACTCCAGGCCGCGTTCACGCACGAGGAACCGCTGCTCGCCGCCGCGCTCGGGCTCGGCGACGATGTCGCCATCAACCCGTCGGGCGGCCCACTCGCCGCGAACCCGATCATGGCAACCGGACTCGTGCGCATCGCCGAGGCGGCGCGCCAGATCCGCGACAACGGCAAGTCGCGGACGCTGGCGCATTCGACCTCGGGGCCGTGCCTGCAGCAGAACCTCGTGTGCATCATGGAAGGGAACAACGCATGACGCACCAACCGTGCGCGATCGTCGGGATCGGGCAGACGCAGCACAAGAGCCGGCGATGGGACGTCTCGCTCGGCGGTCTCGTGCGTGAAGCGGCGCGCCGTGCGCTCGACGACGCCGAAATGGACTGGGCCGACATCGACGCCGTCGTGATCGGGAAGGCGCCCGACCTGTTCGAAGGCGTGATGAAGCCGGAGCTCTACTTGAGCGACGCGCTCGCCGCGGCGGGCAAGCCGATGTTCCGGGTGCACACCGCCGGTTCGGTCGGCGGGACGACCGGCATCGTGGCCGCGCACCATGTGACGAGCGGCCGGCACCAGCGGGTGCTCGCGGTCGGCTACCAGAAGCAGTCGGAAGGCAACGCACAGTTCGCCCTCGGTTCCGGCAGAGGCGGTTCGCTCGGTGCCGGTGGCGCGTTCGCGCCGTACATGCGCAGCTATATCCACCGGAGTGGTTCACCGGCCGATGTCGGCCCGATGGTTGCGGTCAAGGACCGTCTGAACGCGTTGAAGAACCCGTACGCGCACCTCCGGATCGAAGACATCTCGATCGAGAAGGTGAAGGCGTCGCCGATGATGTGGGACCCGGTGCGCTACCTCGAATCGTGCCCCTCTTCCGACGGCGCCGCCGCGATCGTTCTCACCGATCAGGCAGGCGGCGAGGCGGCCGCGAAGGCCGGGCGCCCGCCGGCGTGGGTGCTGGGATCGGCGGTGCGGTCCGAACCGTCGCAGTTCCCGGGACGCGACCCGGTGCGGCCGGTCGGGGCCGTCGACTGCGCGAACGATCTCTACGCGCAAGCGGGGATCACCCGCCCGCGTGAGCAGATCGACTGCGCCGAGCTGTACGTGCCGTTCAGCTGGTACGAACCGATGTGGCTCGAGGCGCACCACATCGCCGACGTGAACTGCGGCTGGAAGATGGTCGAGAGCGGCGAGACCGCGCTCGATGGCGACTTCCCCGTGAACATGTCGGGCGGCGTGCTGTCGTCGAACCCGATCGGAGCATCGGGCCTCCTGCGCTTCGCGGAGGCGGCGATGCAGGTGCGCGGCACCGCGGGCGAGCACCAGGTCGACGGCGCGAAGGTCGCGCTCGGCCAGGCCTACGGCGCCGCCGCGCAGTACTTCGCCATGTGGATCGTCGCCAGCAGCCTTCACCCCTTCACCAACTGACAGGCGTCGATAGCTATCGCTATGCGATAGCTATCGACGCACGTGGTTCAGACGGGGGGTTGGGCGTCGGCGAGCTCGCGGAGCTTGTTCTTGAGCAGTTTGTCGAGTGTGCCCAACGGGAACTCGTCGACGAAGTAGACGGCGCGCGGCACTTTGAACTCGGCGAGTTGGCCCCGGCACACGTCGATGACGGCGGCCTCGAGCACCGCGTCGTCGGGCGCACCCGGCGCCTTGATGACGAACGCGACGACGACCTGGTCGAGCCATTCGTGATGCTTGCCGACGATCGCGACCTGCCCGACGCCCGGCACGCCGACGATCAGGTCTTCGACCTCTTTGGCCGAGACGTTCTCGCCGCCGACCTTCAGGAGGTCCTTGTCGCGCTCGCGGTAGAAGACGTTGCCGCCCTCCCCGAGCACGACCATGTCGCCGGTCTTGAACCAGCCGTCTTCGAACGATGCCGCGTTGGCTTCCGGGTTGTCGAAGTACTCGAGGAACAGCTGGATCCCGCGCGTCCCGCGCATCCACAGCTCGCCGGTCTGGCCTTCGGCGCAGAGTTCGCCAGTGTCTTTGTCGACGACCGCGAACTCGTACCCGGGCGTGACGTGGCCCATCGATCGGTACGGCAACTGCTCCTCGGGTTTCCCGGTGATGGCGTGCGTCACGGTTTCGGTCATCCCGTAGGCCGCGTACACCTGGATCCCGAACATCTGGTCGAGCTCGGGCATGATCAAGCCGAACACGCCGATACGCAGTTTCGTCTGCGGGCGGTCGGGCGCGGCGAGGGTTCCCATTACGAACGGCATGAGCGAGATGTGCGTGATCTCGTTGCGTTCGACGACGTCCCAGAAGCGGCTGGTCGACCACTTGGGCATCAGCACCGCGGTCGCGCCGACACCGAGCACGGAGAACAACGACCAGCTCTGCGCGTTCACGTGGAAGAACGGGAGGTAGATGAGGTAGCGGTCGTCGGTGTGCAGGTCGATGTTCCGCGGCCCGCACCGGCTCGCCCAGATCGCGTTGCCGTGCGTGTGCACGACCGCCTTCGGTTTGTTCGTCGTTCCCGACGTGAACATGATCCCGAACGGGAGCATGGGTTCGATCGGGCGTCCCGGCCATTCGGCCGCGGTGCCGAACAGCGATCCGAACGTGACGAACCGAGCGCCGCTCACCGGCGGGCTCGACGGAGGCTCGCCGCTGTCGTCGTCGGTGACCGCGATCCATTTCAACGCCGGGCCTGCTTCTTCGACGAGCGCGGCGTACTGCGGCTGCGTGATCGCGGCGACGCACTGTGCCTTGTCGACGAAGTACGCGACCTCGGCCGCGACCGATTTCGTGTTCGTCGTCACGCCGACCGCGCCGACGGTCGCGCACGCGAGCCACCCGAACACCATCTCCGGGCAGTTGTCGGCGTGGATGAGGACCTTGTCGCCTTTCGCGATGCCGCGGGCCGCGAGCCCGGCCGCGAGCCGCCGCGTCTGCTCGTGCAATTCGCGGTAGCTCCAACGCTGTTGCGGTGCGTCCTTCGGTTCCCATACGAGGACCGCGTGATCGGGCTTGCGATCGGCCCAGTGCGCGAGGAGCCAGGGGATGTCCTGACCGTGTACCTGCAGTTCCTCGATCGCGCCGCGATCCATGCACTACTCCTTCGCACGCTGGTTGCCGCTTCATTGCCGGCTCGGTCCCGCAAAGCGTAAATCCTTCACCGGCAGCACGACCAAAGCGCACGAACGTTTGCAACTCGCGCGAACTGCAACCCGACCGCTTGACGGTGGTCGTCACGAGCACGAATCATGGGTTCGCGGGCGGGCCCAATGCCGACAGGTTCGATCGGATGGTCTCGTGCGCACGCGACTTCTCTCCGTTCTTGCGGTCCTCGCTCTCGGCGTAACCGGATGCGGCTGGTCGCAGTTCGGCCAGGACCCGGGCCACGGCGGCCAGAGCTTGTCGTCGCCGTTCTTCGCGGCGAACGAGGCAAGCCTCACCGTGAAACAACTCGGCGGCGTGCAGCCCATCGGGCAGATCGTCACCGACGGCGATGCCGCGTTCGTCCAGCAGGACGGAGCGCTCCTCGTGCTCGACGAGCGCTCCGGCGCCGTCCGTTGGTTCGCGGCGCTCCCGACCGGTTCGACGCAAGGTGGGGTGCCGGCGGTGTACGAGACCCCGACGGCGAAGACGGTGTTCGTCGTCGTGAAGAACTCCGCCGAAGCAGTACTCGAAGGTTTCGACGGGAACGGTCTGAAGAACTGCAACGCGAACACTCACACCTGCGTGCCCGTGTTCACCGCCGCGCTCGGTGACGGTTCTCGGGCGGCCGGCCCACCGGTCGTGTCCAACGGGCGCGTCTTCGTGAACCGGGGGTACCGGCTCCTGTCGTTCGACGCGAACGGCACGACGAACTGCGTAGCGGCGAACGGCGTCTCCACGTGCACGCCCCTCTGGGAGGCCAAGATCCATGCGGGCGGGCCCGATGCCGTCCCCGCGGTGGCGGGTGCGACGGTGTTCGACGTCATCCACACTGCGAGTGGCCAAGTGAGCCTCGGTGCATTCGACGCGGCGACCGGCGCGTTGCAGTGGAGCGGCGTGATCGGCGCGTCGACCGCCGCGGGCCGAGCGTCGCGCCGAACGGCGACGTGTACGTGTCGGACCTGCACGGCGGCGCCATCGACGTGTTCGACGGCGCGGGTTGCGGCGCGACGACGTGCACGCGTCTCTTCCGCTTCGTCGCCGCGGCTGGTGACCCGGCCGGCGGGTTCCGCGGCTACACGGCGTTCTCGGGTTCACTCGCGTTCGCGACGAACTCGAACGGCCGTCTCTACACGTGGCTCGCCGATGGGTGCGGAGGTGCCACGTGCCAACCCCTACGGTCGAGCGTGGTGAACGGGGTCGGTTCGAGGTATGACGCGACGCCGGTCACGACGAACTCGGTGTTGTACGTGCTCGGGCGCCCGTCGCGCGATGTCGACCTGATCGCGTTCGACACGGGAAGCGGCACGGAAGTCGCTCATTGGGACCTGCAGACGACGAACTACACGTCGGGCCTCGCGGCACCGTCAGTCGACGGGAACGTGGTCCTCGCTCCGGTGCAGGGTGCGGTGTGGCAACTGCGCACCGTCGAGCCGCTCGCGTCGTTGACCGAGTCGCCGCTGGCGTTGAGCCCCGCGTTCTCGCCGGCCATCCACGACTACACGGTCCCGTGTGCGGCGGGCACCAACTCGCTTTCCTTCTCGCTGCGTGCGGTCGCGGGCGGCAGCGTCGCGTTGACCGCGCCGATCACGACGCAGCCGGCACCGTCGGCCGACGTGACCGTCGACGTGCTCGAGAACCAGGCTGTGGTCGTTCGTGCATCCGACGGCGCGAATGCTTCCGAGTACTGGGTCCGCTGCCTGCCGCACGACTTCCCGCCGATCACCGTGACGCGGCATCCGGAATCGGGTTCGCCGACGCCGGGGTGGTACCTCGCCAGCAGCACGATCAACGCGCCCGGTGTCGCCGGCTACGCAATGGTGCTCGACACCAACGGCACCCCCGTTTGGTACCGCAAGAGCGCGCCCGGTTCCGTATCCGACGTGCAGCTGCTGCCGAACGACACGATCGGGTACGAGTCGTTCACCGGGGTCACGGGGTACGGCTACAACTCGAGCGACGCGTACAACTTGTTCCAGCTCGACACCCATCAGACGACCCAGGTCCGCACCGTGGGTACACCCACCGACTTGCACGAGTTCCTCCAACTCCCGAACGGCGACCGGATCATCGACTCGTACCCGTTCAAGTCGGGCGTCGACCTCACCGGGCTGCAGGACTACGGCCCGAACTCGACGATTGCCGACTGTGTGCTGCAAGAACTCGACCCTCAGGGCAACGTCGTGTGGCAGTGGCGGGCCAGCGACCACATCGACCCGGCGCGGGAATCGACGGTCCCGCAGTCGACGACCATCAACGGTCAAACCGTGGTCGACGTGTACCACTGCAACTCTGTCGATGTCGACGGGTCCGGCAACGTACTGCTCTCGGCACGTCACACCGACGCGGTGTTCATGATCTCCAAGGCGACGGGCAAGATCATGTGGAAGCTCAGTGGTGTTCCGTACAACAAGGACGGCGCCCAACTGATCCGGGTGGTGAACGATCCCGAGACGGCCTTCTACCGTCAGCACGACGCCCGGGTGCTGCCCAACGGCAACATCACGATGTTCGACAACCACACGTCGGCCGGCGCCGACGCGCGAGGTATCGAGTACTCGATCGACTTCGCGACATCGACCGCACAACCGGTCGTGCAACACACCGCGCCGAACTTCAGCAGCGCCGCGATGGGCGACTACCGGCGGGCGCCCGACGGCGAGGAGATCATCGATTGGGGCTACATCCGGGGCCGGAACATCGGGTTCGAGGAACTCGACCCGGCCGGTCGCGACGTACTCGACGTCGGCTTCGGCCGGACGTACTCGTACCGCGTCCTGAAGGTCGCGCCCGAGAGCCTCGACATCAACACGCTCCGCAACGCGGTCGGCGCGCCGTAGGCGCGGTCGGTTCGTACCCTGGGGGCCGTGCCGGCCCGTAGATCCGTCGTCGTTGCCGCATGCCTGGCGACGGCCGGGTGCGTGGCCGGCTGCGGCGGTGGGGGAGGCACGGCGGCCGCGCCATCGTCGATCGCGCCGACGACTGCGACAACCGGACGGTCGACGACCACGACCGCCGTCCCGGAAACGACGACGACGACGTCGACCACGACGCCGCCGCCGTCCACGACCCGACGACCGCGGCGACGACCGCGGCGACGAAGGCACCGCTCCCCGATGCCCAACAGATCGTCGTGCGCGCGAGCGGTTACGGGCAGACGACCGCCACGATGACCGTGTACCAACGGGTGAACGGAAGGTGGGAACCCGTCTTCGGGCCGTGGAGCGCGAACATCGGGCGCAACGGCGTCGCACCGCCGGGCGCGAAGCGCGAAGGCGACGGCCGCACTCCGACCGGAACGTTCGGTTTCTCGTTCTTCTTCGGTATCGACGCCGATCCGGGGGTGCGTTTCGGTTACCGGCAGATCACGAGCACGTCGATCGTGTGGGACGACGATCCGCAGAGCGTCAACTACAACGAGTGGATCGACACGAGAACCGCGAACGCGGGGGCGAACCCCGAACCGATGTACAACCCGCCCGTGTACGACTACGGCGCGGTCATCGCGTACAACGCCCAACGGGTGCCGGGTCTCGGCAGTGCGATCTTTCTCGCCGTCGCGCACGGCGCGCCGACCGCGGGCTGCGTGGCCATACCGGCAACGCAGCTCGTGGCATTGCTGCGCTGGCTCGATCCCGCCGAGCACCCGCAAATTACGATCGGCGTCGGCGTAGCCGCGCCGACCTCGTAGCGAAAGCAGTTGATGGACGCGCTCACGAATCTGCTCGACGGCGACGAGCGAGAACCGATGGAACTCCATGACGGCGGCTCGACGACCCGCGCCGCGCTGCGGGCGAACGCGCGCCTCCTCGCCGAGGTCTTGCGCACGCGCGGCATCGAGCAACGTGCCGTTGGTGTGCTGATGCCGAATGTTCCCGAGGCGATCGCCGCGTGGTTCGGCATCTGGGAGACCGGTGGGCCGTTCGTGCCGATGAACCCGCGGGCGACCGGCGCCGAGCTCGAACGGATCGTCGCGACGGTCGGTGCCGCCGCCGTCGTCACGTTGCCGGAGGTCGAGGTGGCCCGGTCGATCGAAGGCGACGTCGTCGAGGCCGGCCCGTACCGCGTCGTGTTCACCGCGCCGGTCGATGCTCCCGCCGTCGCCGAAGGTGCCGCGATCGTGCAGTTCACTTCCGGTACGACGGGCCGGCCCAAGGCGGTCGTGTTGCGCCACGACACGATCCGCGACCTGATCGACTCGGTGATCGGCTCGCTGCGAGGTGATCGCCGCACCGACCGGGCGCGCATGCCGAACCTCGTACCGATGTCGCTGTCGCTGTGGGCGGGCATCTACCAGGTGTTGTTCGCGTTCCGCCTCGGGGTCCCGGTCGTGTTGATGGACCATTTCGATCCGGTGGAGTTCGCGCGCCTGGTCGCGGCATACGAGATCCGTTCTTCGGTGCTCCCGCCCGCCGCGCTCGTCATGTTGATGAGCGCGCCCGGCGTCGAGACGCTGGCGCCGTTGCGATACGTGCGGTGCGTGTCGGCTCCGCTCTCACCGGCGCACGCGCGCCGGTTCCACGACCGCTTCGGCATCGCCGTCCTCAACGGTTACGGGCAAACCGAGCTCGGCGGTGAGGCGGTCGGTTGGACGGCCGCCGACTGGAAGACGCACGGCACCGAGAAGTTGGGTTCGGTCGGCCGACCACACGCGGCATTCGAATTGCGGGTACGCGCCGACGACGGCACCCTCGCCGACCCCGGCGGCATCGGCGAGCTCGAGATCCGATCATCGGCCGCGTTACCGCCCGCCGACGCGGCGATGGAAGGCCGGATCACCGACGACGGATGGCTGCGAACCGGGGACCTCGCGCGGATCGACACCGACGGGTTCGTATGGATCGAAGGTCGTGTGAGCGCCATGATCAACCGCGGTGGGTTGAAGGTCTTCCCCGACGAGGTCGAGGAGCGCATCCGCGGTCACGCCGCGGTCGTCGATGTGGCGGTTGCCGGCGTTCCCGATCCCCGCCTCGGTGAAGTGCCCTGGGCGTTCGTCGTCGCGGCCCCCGGCGCGGGCGTCGCGTTCACGCTCGACGCGCTGCAGTCGTGGTGCCGCGAGATGCTCGCGCCCTACAAGGTGCCGGTCGGGATGACGTTCGTCGACGCGCTGCCGCGCAACGAGATGGGCAAGGTGTTGCGGCAGGAACTGGTCGGCAGCGGGCGTCCGCCGGCTTGAGCGACGCCGATCACTTCGCGCAGTTCGAAGGTTTCGGGTCGGTCGCGAACTTCGGGTTGGGGCACTTCGCCCCGACGCCGTAGCTCCCCTTGAGGTCGACGACGTCGGACGGGTCGCAGTGGTAGATCCCCTGGTTCGGCTGGATGTCGGCGAGAACGAACGCGCCGTTCTGCACTTCTTCGAGTGAGAAGCAGTCGCCGGGGGTGTGGTCGGCGACGTCCTGCGGCGCGCTCAGGCCGCCGCCCGTCCACGACTTCACCTTGGCCAGCTGGGCCCAAACGCAGTCACGCGTGAGGTCGGCGCCGCACGCGGTCGCCGCCTGCGCCCACAGCAACCATGCCGAGAAGCCCTGCACGCCGAGATAGGCGATCTTCCCCTTGGGCACGTACTGCTTGAGGATCTTGCGGTACTCGACCGTCGCCGCGTTGCCCTTGGCCGACGCGTCGTCGAGGAACGGGTAGAAGACGCCGCGGATGTAGGTGCCGTCGGCGGTGCCGCCCGCTTCGGTCAGCAACAGGTTGTCGTAGTGGTTCGGGTCGGCGCTGATGAAGTCGAGCTTGTAGCCGATGTCGGCAAGGGCCTTGGTGACACTGCCGAGGATGCCCGGGTCGCCGACCCAGACCAACCCTTTGACCCCGGCGGTCTTGATCGCCTCCGCGAACGGTCGCCACGTCGGCTCGCCGACCGAGTTGTATTGCGCCTTGTAGACGATCTTCCAGCCGAGCTTCTTGATCGCCTCGCTGTCGCGCGCGGCGACGGTGATCGTCGTCGGTACCGAACCGGCGAGCACGCCGATCTTGTCGATCGCGTCGGGGAAGTGCTGCGCGAGATAGCGGAACTGGCCGATCGACAACTTGTTGGTCGGGTTCGGCACCGATTCATAGGTGAGATCGGAGGCTTGCGCTTCCGCGTTCACGGTGAAGCCGGCAACTTGGGGCAGGCCGCAGGCGAGCCGGTTGGTCTGACCGGTGTTGTCGAACACCGCCCCACCGCCGACCATCATGAAGTCTTTCTGCGCGCAGGCTTCGATCACGCGCTGCTGGAACTCCAGCACCTTCGCGTCGCGCTTCTTCAATACGATCTGGCGACCGTTGATGCCGCCCGCGTCGTTGCACCATTTCGTGAACGCGTCGGCGCTGTCGAAGAGCTCCTGGTCGAGCCCCGGGCGGCCCGAATACCCGGGGTCGGAGAACGTCGACACCTGGATCGAGCCCGCGGTCACGCCGGTATCCGTCGCGGTGAGGGTCGTGCCCGACGGTGCCGGCCCGCACACGTCCTTCAGGTCGCCGAACGATCCCGGGGTCGCCGCCGGTGCAGTTGTCGCGGCCGGCGCGTTCGTACTTGTCGTGTCGGCGGTGTTGTTGCTTCGACCGCACGCCCCGGCGAAGCACACGATCACGACCACCATCACGAACGGCGTTTGCCGACGCGCCTTGCGCACGTTGCTGGCTCCTTGTTCACGCATCAATCTGCACCCGTACAGATCTCGGGTCGGATTGCTACTACAAGATCGTCAGGGTCGTCGGCCGCGGCGCGAACGCGCTCAGGCGGACTGCACGAGCGCCTCGAGCTTCTTCGGGTCGAAGCTCGAGCCCGTCACCAGGTTGGTGAGCGGGATGTTCCGGTCGTCGATGAAGACCGAGGGTGTTCCGCTGATGCTGCGGGGCGGCTTCTCGGCCGCGGCTTGGTACTTCAGCACGTAGCCCTCGTAGGTGTGTTGTTTCACGCACGACTGGAAGGTGTTGAACGCGCTGCCGGTGATGCCGGCCTGAGTGCCGAACTTGATGAGTTGGTCGTCGGTGAAGAACCCCGAGTTCTCGGTCGAGGGCTGGTTCTCGTACAGCAGGTTGTAGTAAGGATCGAACTTGCCGGCGTCGTTCGCGCAGAACGCCGCGCTGGCAGCCCGCAACGATTCGGTGCTCCCGGCGGAATGCGAATCGATCACGTCGACCGGGTGGAACGCGAAACGGATGGTGCCCTTCGCGACGAGATCCTGGATCGTCGGGTTCATCGCGACGTACAACTCTTTGCATACCGGGCATTGGAAGTCGCCGTACTCTTCGACGAGCACCTTCGCGGTCTTGTCTCCCACGACGATGGATCCGCCGGGCCCGACGGCGGCCTTGGGCGTGACGACTTTCGTGTTCTCGGTTTTCGACCGGCTCGCCTGGATGACGATCCCGACAATGCCGGCCGCGACGATCACGACTGCGACGACGATCCACTGCCACGGCCGCCCGCTCGCTTTGCGCTTCCGGTTCCGCGCCGCGGCGCGGCGCTTGCGAGCCCGTGCCGACTGATCGCTGGGGCGCTTGTTGTTCGGCTCTGCCATCAGTCTCCGCTCAAGTTGTCGAGCGCGAATCGGCTGTCGGGACCGATCGCGATGAAGAATGCGATCGCGGCGAGCACGCAATCGCGCACGATTTCCCTGAAGTACGACCAGCCGTTCACGCTTGCCGACACGCCGCCGCCCCCGAAGCAGCCGCAGTCGATGCGCAGGCCACGCACCCACACCGACACGATGCCGGCGATGAAGACCGCGAAGATCACGATCGAGACCGACGCCGCCACCCGTGACGCGATGCCGAGGATCAACAGGATCCCCAACGCGATCTCGATGCACGGCAAACCCCACGCGAACGGCTTCACGAAGGCTTCGGGCAGGATGCGGTAGGCCCGCACCGCCCGCACGGCCGCGTCGGCGTCGGTGAGCTTCGCAGAACCGGCCCATAGCCACACCACGCCGAGCACGAGCCGGGCCGCGGTGCCGAGGAATGGCGCGACGCTGCTACGCCGATCGGTGGAGGTCATCGCCCCCATTCTCGCTGAAACGTCGATCCCCTGGTTGCAGCGCTCGACTGCCCATAACGCCCGTGCCGCCCGGAGTGCTACGAAACGGCCGTCATGTGGCGGGGTGGATGTAGTCCTCCAAGCGGGCGACACGGAGGTGGTGCTGAGCGAGGAGCCGTTTCAGGAGCTTCAGGTCGCTGTAGGTGTAGGTGCGGAAGTGCATGAGGATGATCTCGCCCGGTTCGAGCGGCCCGTGGTCGAGAACCTTGAACCGGCCCTGGTACATCTTGGCGCTCCACTTGACCACCGTCGTGAAACCACACGAGTGGGCCGCGCGAAGCGTCGCCGGGTCGTACTGGCCCCACGGCGGGCGGAACAGCAGCGGACGGGAGTGGAGCAGGTCCGAGTACTCCTCGACCGGGCCACAGATCTGCTTGCGCTGCGCGGCGTACGGCAGGGTCACCAGGTGTGGGTGCGTGGCCGTGTGGTCGTCGATCGTCGCACCGGCGGCTTTCAACGCGTCGAAGTAACGCGGTGCGCCGCGGGCGACGCTGCCGATGAGAAAGACGCTGATCGGCCAGTGGTTCTCCGCGACGAAGCGAACGACGCGGGGGTCCTGCACGAACCCGTCGTCCATGGTCACGAACACGACCCGGTCGCGGGTCCTGACGCGGTAGATGACCCGGGCGGTCGGGCCCGGAGGCACGGGCTGGCGGACCGACGCCCGGCCGCTCCCGCACCCGGCGGTGAACACGCCCAGCGCGAGCAGCATCGCGATGATCGACGTTCTGGCCCGCACGCGGACAGCCTGTCACCGAGCGGCCGCCCCGGCGCCCCGGCAACGCAACGATTTCGTCAAGCGCTGCTTAACGATCGCCTCCGGGGGGTGCCACGAGCGCCCGAGCGAGCGTCGAGGCGCCGTTCCCTGGGTACAGCGAAGCTTGGACCATGCAGAACCACACTGTCGAGGAGGTGTGCCGATGGGGAACGCCAAACGTCGGTTCACTCGCTGGAAGGGTCGCATCGTGCAGGAGGTCGGTGACGTGACCGGCGACCGGCGAGTGGAAGCCAAGGGCGACATCGAGCGGAACACCGGTCGTGAGCCCGACGAGCACACGCTCGACTATTCGATGCGTCGGGTGCGGCGCCGCCACGGCGACACGACCGTGATCAAGAAGCCGTAACCGCACCGGTTCCCGGCATCGGACGCGACAGAGGACCGCTCCTCTTCGGTCGCGGTCCTCCGCCATCCTTTGCCGAGCCGCCGGGGCCGGGGCGGGGCAGCCGAGCGGCCCGTCGGGTGTACCGCACCGGCCGCCGCCCGAAACGTCGCGGCGGGGAGCGGTTCGCGGGGCCCGGCCACAAGGTACGATGCCCGGGATCGTCGGAGGAGGGGTTCGTGAAGAAATTGCTCATGCTCGTCGTGCTCGTCGCGCTCGGTGCGCTCGTCGCCAAGAAAGTTCGCGCGGCCTGACCGATTCGAACGGTTCCGGGCGACGCCGGGGCTGAGCCCCGGCGTCGTTTCGCGCCCGCTCGTTCGCGCCCGCTCTTCGCGCGGGTCGCCGTCAGGCGTTCTCGCGGCGGCGCAACCACAAGTACGCCGCGACGGCACTGCCGCCCGCGGCCAGCACACTGCCGGCCGCGATCGCCGGCCCCCGCGGCGGTACCGGCACGCGGTCGCGCAGCCGCACCGGTCGTTCGAAGTGGCGCACCTCCCAGTCGCGGTCGCGCGCGACACGCGCCAGGTCGCGGTCGGGATTCACGACGACGGGATGACCGACCAGTTCGAGCATGGGCAAGTCGGTGATCGAATCGGAGTAGCCGTACGAACCGGCGAGGTCGATCCGCTCGGCGACCGCCATCTCCCGCATCGCGTCGGCCTTGTGCGGGCCGTACGCGTAGAACTCCAACTCGCCCGTGTAGCGCCCTTCGTCGTCGAGACGCGAACGCGTCGCGATGACGGCGTCGACACCGAGGTACTCGCCGAGCGGTTCCACCGTTTCGACCGGTGACGACGAGATGATCACCGTCTTCCGGCCGGCGGCGCGGTGCATCTCGATCAGCTCGAGCGCTTCCGCGTAGATGATGGGGGAGAGCACCTCTTCGAGGGTCTCGCGCACGATCTCCTTGATACGCGCCTGTTCCCAGCCACGCGTGAGCGTGAGCATCGCCTCGCGCATCCGTTCCATCTTCTCGTCGTCGGCGCCGACGAACATGTACACGAACTGCGCGTAGATACCGCGCACGATGGTGCGCTTCGAAATCAGGCCCTCACGGTAGAAGGGCGCCCCGAACGCCATCACCGAACTCTTCGCGATGATGGTCTTGTCGAGGTCGAAGAAGGCGGCCTCCACGGGCCCAGCGTACTTTTGGTCGCGCTCGCCGCGCTCGCCGCTCCGGCGCCGCGTCCACCCCGGCCCGGCCGCCCGGCAGTTGGCACGTGAGCAGGCAAGCGGGTTCGCCGACCTCGCTGCACTCGCTGCTCGTGTGGGCTCCGGAGTGCTCGCGGCTCACGATTGTTGCTTGACTGCGCACGGCGTTCGCCGTTACATTGCGCACCTCGCTCGGTGGTCCTTCCCGAGCGACCTTCTCGGGCTTCCCCGCCTCCTTCCCCGGTTGTGCCGTACGCGCCGGTGCGCGTCCACCCGTAGGAAGTTCGATGCTCCTGTCTCTTTGGTCGCCCAAGGGCGGCGCGGGCACTTCTGTGTTCGCCGCGGCCTGCGCGCTCGTCGTCGCCCGTAACCGTCCGGTCCGTCTCGCCGATCTCGGCGGCGACCAACCCGCGATCCTCGGGCTTGCCGGTGAACCGGTTCCCGGCCTCGGCGATTGGCTCGCAGCCGGCGTCGACGCGCCGGCCGACGCGCTCGACCGCCTCGAGGTACCGGTTCGTACGAACCTCGGGTTGCTGCCGCTCGGTCTCGGGCTGCCGAGCGATGCACCTCCCGAAGCGGGCGCGGCCCTCGGTGTCGTGCTCTCCGCCGACACGCGCTGCACGATCGCCGACGTGTCGCACGCGTCGATCCCGGCGGTGCGCGCCCTGATCGAAGTGTCCGATCTCGCGGTCATCGTCGTGCGCGACTGTTACCTCGCGCTGCGAGCGGCGCGGCGCGATCCGTTGCTTTCGTGCGCGAGTGGCACGCTCGCGATGGAAGAAACCGGCCGCGCGCTCGGCGCGGCCGAAGTGCGCGACGTGCTCGGTCTCGAGGTGCTCGCGTCGGTCCCGGTCCGGATGCCGATCGCGCGTGCCGTCGATGCCGGCGTGCTCACGAGCCGGGTCCCCGAATCGTTGGAGAAAGCGGCGAAACGCTTCCTCGTCCGGGCCGGGATCGAGCACCGCGAAGGCCGCGCGGCATGAGCACGACCGCCGTGATCGACGCCGACCTCAAACGTTCCCTGCACCGACAGCTCCTCTCGCAACCACTCACCGTTGCCGGCGCGGACCGGGTCGGCCTGCGCGACCATCTCTCGCGGCTGCTGCGCGACGCGGCCCCACTCGTTCCCGATGTCGACGCGCAGCGCCTGCTCGACGAACTCGTCGTCGAGGTCGACGGCCTCGGGCCGCTCGAGCCGCTGCTCGCCGACCCAGCCGTCACCGAGATCATGTTGAACGGTCCCGGCCGCGCCTACGTCGAACGTTCCGGCCGACTCGTGCCCGTGGCCCTCGGCCTCGACGCGGCGCAGATCACCCGGCTCGCCGAACGGATCATCGCCCCGCTCGGCCTGCGGCTCGACCGGTCGTCCCCGATGGCCGACGCGCGGCTCCCCGATGGGTCGCGGCTCCACGCCGTCCTCCCACCCCTCGCGCCCGACGGCCCATGCCTCACCATCCGCCGGTTCGCGGCCCGTCCGATGCTCCTCACCGACTTTGGCGCCCATGGCCCCGTCGCCGATTTTCTCGCCGCCTGTGTCGGCGGTGGCGCGAACGTGCTCGTCGCCGGCGCGACGAGCGCGGGCAAGACCACCTTGTTGAACGCGCTGTCGGAAGCGATCGGCGCGACCGAGCGCGTCGTCACGATCGAAGAAACGGCCGAACTCCGTCTCGCGCAGCCGCACGTCGTGCGGCTCGAAGCTCGCCCGGCGAACGGCGAAGGGGTCGGCGAGGTGAGCGTGCGCGATCTGGTACGCGCCGCGTTGCGCATGCGACCCGACCGCGTCGTGGTCGGCGAAGTGCGCGGCGGCGAAGCGCTCGACATGTTGCAGGCCCTCAACACCGGCCACGACGGCTCGTTGTGCACGCTGCACGCCAATAGCGCGGCCGACGCGCTGGCCCGGCTCGAAACACTCGTGCTGTTCGCCGGTGTCGGCCTCCCGATCACGGCTGTCCGCAGCCACATCGCGGCGGCGATCGACGTCGTCGTGTTCGTCACACGATCGGCCGACGGCACCCGTCGTATCGACCATGTGGTCGAGGTCGATCGGCCGACGAGTCGCGGTCACCAGGTGCGCCCCGTCCTGTCGTGCATCGGAGGTGAGCTGCAACCCGCGGAAGTGCCCGCGCGGCCGGCTCGCCGTCCCGGCCATGATCTGGCCGCCGCGTGGCGTCGATGCTGACGCTCGTGGTCGCGATCGCGGGAACTGCGATCGTGGCGTTCCTCGTGCGCTTCGCGAAACGCGTCCATGCGCTCGACCGGGCGCGGGTTCTCGCCCCGGCCCGGTCGCGGGTCCCCACGTTCGTTGCCGCCCCGGTGCGCGACGCCCTCGACGCCGCGGGAGTGACGGTCCCGGTGCACGTCGCGCTGCAATGCTGGGCGCTGGCCGCACTCGTCGCCGGGGCGCTCGCGTCCGCGGTGTCGTTCGCGCTCGGTGCTGCCGCCGCGGCGGCCGCGCTCGCCGGCGCGCCGATCGCATTGCACATGGCGCGCGGCCGGGCCCGCCGGAAGATCGCCGCGGCTGTCCCCGACCTCCTCGACCGGTGCGCGATCGAACTCCGCGGCGGCGGCACCGTGCACACCGCGCTCGACGGGTGCTCAGCCGGCGACGGCCCACTCGGCGGCGACGTGCGCCGGGTGTGCGGCCGCATCGCGGTGGGCGCGTCGATCACCGAGGCCCTCGATCAGTGGACGAGAGAGCGCGACGCGCCGGGCGTCCGGGCGGCGGCCGGCGCGCTCGCGCTCGCGGCGAGCGTCGGTGGCGCCTGCGCCGACGCGTTGGAGGCGCTGGCCGCGTCGTTGCGGGCGCGTTTGGCAGTGATCGCCGAAGCGGAGGCCATGTCGGCCCAAGCCCGGCTGTCGGCCGTCGTCGTCGGCGTCGCTCCGATCGGCTTCCTCGCCTGGTCGGCCGTCGTCGACCCCGGACCGCTCCGCGTGTTGACCGGGTCGTTCGCGGGCCGGCTCTGCCTGGTCGCGGCGCTCGTCCTCGAGGCACTCGCCCTCGTCTGGTCGCGCCGGGTGCTGCGCGAGGAGACGGCATGGTCGTGATCGTGCTCGGAGGCGTGTGGGGCCTGATCGTCGCTTCGCCGCTCGTGCGAGCCGCGCGGCGGCAACAGGTCGTCGTGCGGACGCGCGGTCTGGGTCGCCGCGTCACGCGGGACCCGCGCGTCACGCACGCACGACGGTCGTGGCGCGCAGTACCGGTGGTCGCGACCGTGGTGTCGGTGCTGTCCGCACCGCGCCGCCGTCGGGCCGCGCGCACGGAACGCGAGACGTTGCGGCGCGAACTTCCGGTCGCCATCGACCTGTGTTCCGTTGCCGTCGGCGCCGGATATACCCCGTACGCGGCGATCGAAGTTGCCGCGTCGTGGTGCCCACCGAACGCGGCTCGTGTGCTCGCGTCGGTGCCGCGGCAGTGCCGGCTCGGTGCGTCGTTCGATGCGACTCTCCGCGAACTCGCCCAGTCGATGCCGCCGGTCGCGCCACTCGCCGACGCCATCGGCTCGGCGGCGCGGCTCGGCGCGCCCATCGCGCCGACGCTGGCCCGGCTCGCGTCGGAAACGCGCGCCGAGTTGCGGCGCGCCGCAGAGCAACGCGCCCGCACGGTCCCGATCCGTCTGCTCTTCCCCCTCGTCTTCCTCGTGCTGCCCGCGTTCGGGTTGCTCACCATCGCGCCCGTCCTGCTCGACGGTGTCGCCCGCGCGCACTGAACCCTCCCGTCGCTTCCCTCGCCGTACCGGAACTCGTCCTGGAGAGCACTGATGTCGTTCCTGTTTCTGAAAGCCTGGCTGCGGGCGCTCGACCGCATCCGAAACGGTGCCAAGTTCGGCGCCGAGGCCGGTCAGACGACCGCCGAGTACGCGCTGGTGATCATCGGCGTGGCCGCGGTCGCCAGTCTTCTGCTCGCGTGGGCCACCCGCTCGCACGCGATCTCGAACCTGTTCGACGCGGTGATCAACAAGATCACCCCCGGCTGATGGCGGCGGCGGCCCAGCGGTCGGGGCAACCGTCACGAACGCCGCGGTTGCCGTCTCGTTCCGTTCACGGTGCGCCGGTCGCGAACCCGGCGCACCGCGAACGCGGCCAGGCCACCGTCGAGTTCGCGCTCGTTGTGCCCTTCCTCATCCTGTTCCTGCTCGCGTTCGTGCAGGTCGCGCTGCTGGCCCGCGACGACGTCCTCGTCGTCCACGCGGCGCGGGCCGCGGTCCGGGAGGCCGCCGTCGGCTCGGCCGGCAGCCGCGTGCGCGCGGCCGTCACGCACGTGCTGCCCGGCGCGCAGGTTGCCATCGGCGCGCACGGCCCGGTCGGCGAACCGGTCGAGGTGACCGTTCGCTACACCGCGAAAACCGACGTGCCGGTCGTCGGGGTGTTGTTCCCCGATCACACCTTCACCGCGACCGCCACGATGCGGATCGAGCAATGAGCCGCGAACGCGGATCGGTCGCGGTGATGACGGTCGCCGCGGTTGCCCTGGCCGGGGTGCTCCTCGTCGGCGTCGCACGAGTCGGAGCCGCGGCCGTGCTGCGCGCACGGGCCGATACCGCGGCCGACTCGGCGGCCCTCGCCGCCGCCGACGCGCTCGCGCTCGGGAAAGGGCCTGATGCCGCCGCGCGCGACACGGGCGCGACCGCGCGGTCGAACGGCGCTCGCCTGGTCGTGTGCACGTGCGACGGGACCGCCGCCGACGTCCTCGTCATCGTCGACGCCCCGCACGCGCTGCACTTCACCTCGGCGATCACCGGCCGGGCGCGCGCCGAGGTCGACTTCGGCGCCGCCTTCGCCGTCAACGGCACATGAGGTGCAGCAACGCGATCGCGGCCCGCTTGTCGAGGTACTCGTTCCAGTTCCCGCATTTCGGCGACTGCACGCACGAGGGGCAGCCGTCGTCGCACGGGCATTGCTCGACCAGCGCGAGGGTTTCGTGGGCGTGCCGTTCGGCAGCGTCGAACGCGAGCTCGGCGATGCCGGCACCGCCCGGGTACCCGTCGTAGATGAAGATCGTCGGTTGCCCGGTGTGCGCGTTCATCGCCATCGACACACCGCCGACGTCCCACCGGTCGCAGATCGTGAACAGCGGCAGCATCCCGATCAGGGCGTGCTCCGCGGCGTGCACCGCGCCGAGCACCTGATGGGGTTCGATCCCACCGGAGTGCATGACGTCGAGAGGCAGCGTGTACCAGCAGGCGCGGGTCACGAGCGCGCGAGGAGGCAGGTCGAGGTCGCACACCTCGATCACGGAGTTCGTGGAGATCTGCTTGCGCTGGTAGGCGACCACGTGGGTCGTCACCTCTACCGCACCGAGATGCACCGTGATCGCGCCGCACGTCGCTTCGCGCTCGTCGTCGATCACGTTGATGTCGGTCTCGGCGCGCGCCATCGTGTACTCGTCGGCGTCGTCGAACGCTTGCAGCACGGCGACGTGGTTGTGAGTGTCGAGCCGCTCGACGCGGTACTGGCGTCCCTGGTGGAGGTAGACCGCGCCCGGGTGCGCTACCGAGAACACGCGTGCGTCGTCGACGGTCCCGATCGTGCGCTCGCCGGTGAGGTCGACGAGGCGATATTCCACCGACGAACCGGTGCGCAACCCGACCTGCGGCGCGGGCGGTTGCATCCCGGCCCAGTACATCCTCTTGTCGCGTGGTTTGAGGAGGTCGTCGTGCACCAGCGAACGCACGGCGTCCTCGAATCCTTCGCCGAACCACCGTTCGTCGGACGGCTGCAACGGAAGTTCGTGCGCCGCGCACGCGACCTGCGCGCGCAGCACGAACGGGTTCTGCGGGTTCACGACGGCCCGTTCGGGCGGACGGGAGGTGAGCTCGGCGGGATGCGCGGCGTACCACTGGTCGAGTTGGTCGTCGCCGGCGACGAGGACCGCCGCCGATCGGCGGCCGGTGCGACCCGCCCGGCCGGCCTGTTGCCAGAGCGACGCGAGCGTCCCGGGGAACCCGTTGAGGACCACCGCGTCGAGGCCGCCGACGTCGATCCCCAGTTCGAGCGCGTTGGTGGCGGCGACGCCGAGCAGGCGCCCGGCACTGAGGTCGGCTTCGAGCTTGCGCCGCTCTTCGGGTAGGTACCCCGAGCGGTAGGCGGCGACCCGCTCGCCGCTGCCCGGGTGCGCGGCGTTCAATTTCCGTCTCGCGTGCTGCGCGACCACCTCGGCGCCACGCCGGCTGCGGGTGAACGCCAACGTCTGGTGGCCCTGCTGCACGAACCGCGCGAGCACGTCGGCGGTCTCGACGTTCGCCGAGGCGCGCGCGCCGGTATGGCTATCGAGGAAGGGCCGCTGCCAGCAGGCGAGCATGCGTTCGGCGCGCGGCGACCCATCGTCTTCGATCGCGACGACCGGCAAGCCGCACAACGCGCTCGCGAGTTCGCCCGGGTTCCCGATCGTCGCGCTGGCGAAACAGAACGTCGGCTGCGAGCCGTAGTGCTCGCAGACGCGAAGGAGGCGTCGCAGCAGATGCGCGACATGGCTCCCGAAGATGCCTCGCAACGTATGGAGCTCGTCGATCACGACGTAGCGCAGCCGTTTCAGGAAGGTGGCCCAGCGCAGGTGCGACGGCAGGATCCCGACGTGCAACATCTCCGGGTTCGTGAGCACGACGTTCGCGTTCTTGCGTGCCCACATGCGATCGTTGCTCGCGGTGTCGCCGTCGTAGGTGACGGCCTTCAGCCCGGGCACGAGCCAGGAACGCAGGCTGCGCAGTTGGTCCTGCGCGAGTGCCTTGGTGGGGAACAGGCACAGTGCGGTGTCGCGGCCGGCCTGAACGACGGATTCGACGATCGGGACCTGGTAGCAGAGCGATTTTCCCGATGCGGTGCCGGTCGCGACCACCACGTTCGTGCCGGCCCGGAGGCAGTCGATGGCGCGCGCCTGGTGGGTGAACAGGCGCTCGTGGCAGCGGGCTTCCAGCCGGGCGGCCATCTCGGGGTGCAGCGGGACGGCCAGTTCGGCATAACGCGCCGCGGCCGCGGGGAGCGCTTCGCGGTGAACGAGACGATCGCGCAGCATCGCGTCGAGTTCGAACGCGAGGAGCGTGTCGGCGGCATCCATGCCCCCGAGAGGATAGGGCTGTAATTACGCCCGTGTCAGTGCGTCTCGAGGACCGCGTCGTCGCGGAAATCGGCGAAAAGCGATGACGCGCTGCCCGCGAGCGACAGGCAGTTGCCGCCGGCGGTCGGTACGACCACGTTGCGCACCTTCGAGGCGTCGATCCGGTGGGCGATGCGGCCGAGACGGTAGAGGTCGGTCAGGCCGACGCCGTCCAGCTGGGCGTGTGCCCCCAACAGCGCGAGCAGCTTGAACTCGCCGCCCGCACCGCTCGCCTTCTGCTGCATGTCGGCCATGGCGTTGAGGAGCAGGCTGCCCTGGTTGACGGTGCGCACGAGGTCGCTCGACGGGAAGTCGTGCCGGTCGCGGGCGAAGGCCAGTGCCTGGTTGCCGTCCATGTGCTGGACGCCGGGGTTGAAGTAGGCGCCCGAGTACGAGTCGTGCATCTGGGTCGGCACGTTGACGGTCAGGCCACCCATACCGTCGATGATGCCGGTGAAGCCGGCGAAGTCGACCTCGATCACCCAACTGATGGGTACGCCGACGAGCTGGCTGATCGCGTCGGCCTGCTTGCGCGGGTCGCCGGTGCCGCTCGGCGTCGCGTTCTGCGCGTTGATCTTGTCGCCGGCGTAACAGGTGTCGCGGGGAACGTCGATCATCGTCGCCGTGTTCTTCGACGGGTTGATCCCGACGAGGTGCAACGCGTCGCCGCGCGCACCGCCGACCCCCGGCCGGAGGTCGCTGCCGACGAGCAGGATGAAGAAGGTGCCGTTCGGCGCGCCGGCATCGTCGGCCGTCGAGAGCTTCGTCACCTTCAACCAGGTGGCACCGGACGCGATCGGCACCTTGACGCCGGCGAGCCACGCCGACGTGAGGCCGCCGACGGCGAGCCCCAATGCGACCACGATCCCAACGGCGATTTTCACGATGCGGCGCGTCACGGTTTCCCTGTCGTGCTCGTCGTGGCCGACTTCCCGGCCAGCGTCCGGGTGGCGATGGCGCGGTAGGCCGTCACGAGGAAGTGGCCGTCCGGTGATTTCTGGAACGTCAACTCGACGTGCCGCTTGATCTTGAGCGGCTCCGAGCCGAGCTTGCTGGACAAGTTGAGGTTGAAGTCGGTGGCGATGAACGGCACCGAACCGTCGGTGCCAACCAGCGCGCTCATCACCACTTGCGTCGTCGGCGCGGTGATCTCGCCGTTCACCTTGCCGACGGCGTCGTCGGTCAGCGCGGCGCGATCGGTGCCGGTCGCGGCGGCGCTGATCGTGGGGCCGAACAACGAGGCGTACGCCTTCTGCGACTTGCCGGTGAGGAGCGGCTTGACGATCGCGTCCTCGACGTACTGCCGGGTGAGCGTCATCACCGCGGTTTTGGTCTTGTCGTCGAGGTTGATCGCCGGGCCGGCGGATTCCATGTCGATCGACGCGAGCCGGAGCTCGACCTTGGCGCCGGGGACGGTGAGTTTCTGTGCGGTCGTATTGGTGGCGTGCTTCTTGCCGCTGCCACCGCAGGCGGCGAGCGTGACCACGCAGCCGAGCGCGACCGCGCGACAACACCACGAGGAAAATGACGTGCGGGGGGACATCGGCCGTTCAGAATGCCATGTCGTGCTGCCGGATTGGTGTCATCCCCTTCCGGCGCCGTTCGGGGCCGCGCGACAATGGCGCCGTGGCCCTCCGCAAATTCGTCGACCGTCTGCGCCAGCCCACCGAGGAACTCGACCGGCGCGACCTCGAGGAGTACTGCACGCTGCTTGGCACCACCCCCCTCGACCAGGTGCAATTGCGCCGTCCGGTTCGGGTTGCCGGAGAAGTCCGCTCGATGCGCATTGTCCCCCGCGCCGGTGCCGACGCCCTCGAGGTCTCGATCCACGACGGCCGCGGCGCGGTCACCGCGGTGTTCCTCGGTCGTCGCCGCATTCTCGGCCTGTCGCCGGGCCGGCGGGTCGTGGTCGAAGGCGTCATCGCCGGCGAAGGCAAACGCCGGCTGATGTTCAACCCGACGTACCAGTTGCTCGCGGCCTGAACCCGGCCGGGCTCAGCTCCCGGTGAGGATGCTCTTCACGTCCTCTTCGGAGTCGCCGGTGACCATCGCGAGCACTTCGTCGCCCGCTTCGAACTCCGTGTCGCCCCGTGGCATCACGACGTGGTCGCGCCGCACGACCGCGACGATCGTCGCGTCGCGGGGAATGTCGAGATCTTTGATCGCGCGATCGATGACCGGCGCGTCCTCGGCCAGGGTCACCTCCACGAGGCGGACGTTGCCGCCCTCGAACTGGAGGAGCCGCACGAGCCGACCGACCGACACGGCCTCTTCGACGAGCGCGGTGATCAGGTGCGGCGTCGACACGGCGACGTCGACACCCCAGTTCTCGTTGAACATCCACTCGTTCTTCGGGTGGTTCACGCGGGCGATGATCCGCGGTACGCCGAACTCCTGCTTCGCGAGCAGCGAGATCACGAGGTTGTCTTCGTCATCGCCGGTGGCGGCCACGACGACGTCGCAGCGTTCGAGGCCGGCCTCACGCAACGACGTCACTTCGCACGCGTCGGCGACGTGCCACTCGATGCCGGGCAACGCCTTCGCGCGATCGACGACGGGCTGTGACTGCTCGATGAGTTGGACATCGTGGCCCGCCGCCAGCAGGTCGTTCGCGATGAACAAGCCCACGTTGCCGGCACCGGCGATCGCAACTCTCATGCGGCTTCGACCTCCAGCGCTCTGTCGCTCATGTGCCCGACCGTGGTGGTGTGGCCCGCGCCTGCGGTCTGCGCCTGGCTTCTCATGCGGCTGCGACCTCCGCCGATCTGTCGGCTGCGTTGTCGACCGCCCGAGTACGCCCCGCGCCTGCGGTCTGCGCCTGGCCCCGCATCAGTGCCCTTCCGAAGCTTCGAGTTGTTCTTGGAGTTCGTCGAGCGCGCCGACGTCGGCGACGAAATGCAGCAGGTCGCCTTCCTGGCCGACGAGGTCGGTGGTGACGATCTCGGCCTTGCCGAACCGGCTCACCGCGGTGAGCCAATAGCGTCCCGACTTGTTCACCGGCGCCAACTTCTTCCCGACGAGTGTCGTGGGGATCGTCCGTTCGACCAGGCACACCTTGCCGCTCGGGTCGACCCATTCGTGGCGTGCTTCACCGGGGATCAGGCGCCGGAGGACCTGATCGGTTGTCCAGGCCACGGTCGCGACGGTCGCGATCCCGAGCCGTTGGTAGATGAGCGCGCGGCGGGGGTCGTAGATACGGGCGACGACATGCTCGACGCCGTAGGTCTCACGGGCGATCCGCGCGCACAGGATGTTGGAGTTGTCTCCGTTGCTCACCGCCGCGAACGCGCCCGCGTTCTCGATGCCGGCCTCGGCGAGGGTGTCGCGGTCGAAGCCGAAACCGGTGATTGCCTTGCCGGTGAACCCGGCGGGCAGCCGGCCGAACGCGGTCTCGTTCTTGTCGATGACGGCGACGCCGTGACCGGCTCGCTCGAGCGCGGCCGCGAGTTCGCTGCCTACGCGGCCGCAACCCATCACGACAACGTGCACGCCGGCCTCCCGCCTGCCACGAACGTGCGCGGATCGTACCGGCCGGGCGCCGGACGGCACATGTTGGGGGTTCCGCCGGGGACGGATGGCATGCTGGGGGCTCGCATCAATCCTGCTGGGGTGGGTCGAACGGATGGGCAACAGAACGGCATGCGGTTCCGGCACGAACGCGTGCTCCGGCGGGTGAGGGTGCGATGGCGGTGACGCTCGACGCGGTCAAGCGAATCTTCGTCGGCCGGCCCCTCGCGTCGGCGGAGCAGGAACACCAGCGGATCATCAAGACGATCGCGCTGGCCGTCTTTTCTTCGGACGCGATCTCCTCCACCGCGTACGCGACCGAAGAGATCCTCTTCGTCACCGCGGGCGGCGTGTCGAGCCTTGCGCTCGGGCTCAAGGTGCTCGTCCCCCTCGCGATCGCGGTCGCATTCCTGCTGACGATCGTCGTCACGTCGTACCGGCAGACGATCTTCGCCTACCCGAACGGCGGCGGCTCCTACGTCGTGACCCGGGAGAACTTCAAGAGCGACAACCCGTCGCTGATCGCGGGGGCGTCGCTGCTCACCGACTACATCCTCACCGTCGCGGTGTCGATTTCCGCGGGGGTGGCGGCGATCGTGTCGATCCCGGCCTTCAACAGCTGGGCGAACCAGCGGGTGGCGCTCGGGCTCGGGCTCATCGCGCTGATCACCGTGGTGAACCTGCGCGGGGTGAAGGAATCCGGCCGCGTGTTCGCGGTGCCGACCTACATCTACGTCATCGTCTTCGGGATGCTCATCAGCTACGGGCTGCTGCGCACCTACGGCGTCTTCGGCCCCGCGATCCATCACGTTCCCTTCAACGCGAAGGAAGCCAAGGTGAACCGCACAGTGGGCGGATCGCTCGGCCTCTTCCTGATCCTCAAGGGCTTCTCGTCGGGTGCCGTCGCGCTCACCGGTGTCGAGGCGATCTCGAACGGTGTCCCCGCCTTCCGCCGGCCGGAGTCGAAGAACGCGGCGACGACCCTCACCTGGATGGCGATCATCCTCGGGTCGCTGTTCCTCGGCGTTTCGATCCTCGCCCACCACCTGCACCCCTACCCGAGCGAGCAGCAGACGGTGATCTCGCAGCTGGGCCGGCAGGTGTTCGGCAACGGGCCGATCTACGTGATCCTGCAGTTCGCCACGGCCGCGATCCTCACGCTCGCCGCGAACACCGCCTACGCCGACTTCCCGCGCCTGTCGTCGATCATCGCCCGCGACGGCTACCTGCCGCGGCAGCTCGCGAACCGCGGCGACCGGCTCGTGTTCTCCAACGGGATCCTCGTCCTCGCGGGCGCGGCCGCGGTGCTGATCGTCATGTTCGGCGGCATCACCAACGCGCTGATCCCGCTGTACGCGGTCGGCGTGTTCACGTCGTTCACGCTCTCGCAAGCCGGGATGGTGATCCACCACCGCCGGGAGCGGGAGTCGGGGTTCAAACGCAACATCGTGATCAACGGTTTCGGTTCGGTCGCGACGTTGATCGTGCTGCTGATCGTCGCCTCGACGAAGTTCACGACCGGCGCCTGGGTGCCGCTCGTCGTGATCCCGGTGATCGTGGTGCTGTTCAAGGCGATCCACAAGCACTATGCCGGCGTCGCGGAGGCGCTGCGGGTGCCGCCGGGGTTCAAGCCCCGCAAGATGAACCACACGGTGGTGGTGCTCGTGGGCAGCCCGCACCGCGGCGTGCTCGAAGCGCTCGCATACGCGAAGTCGCTCGCGCCGAACCACCTCGTCGCGGTCACGGTCGTGTCCGACGACGACGAACGCGATCGCATCGAACGGCAGTGGGCCGAGCGCAACATCGAGGTGCCGCTCGAGATCGTCTACTCGCCCTACCGCGAGCTGTCGCGGCCGATCCTGCGGTTCGTCGACGAGCTCGACGCCCGGTTCGAGAACGACATCATCAGTGTCGTGATCCCCGAGTTCGTCGTGCGCCACTGGTGGGGCCATCTCCTCCACAACCAGAGCGCCCTGTTCCTCAAGGGCCGCCTCCTGTTCCGCAAGGGCACGGTCGTCACGTCCGTCCCGTACCACGTCGACTGACGACGGCGCGCGCCCCGGCCCCCCGCCCCCACCCGTTTTGATGTACCGAAACGGCCCTGTCGGGCGTGTTCGCGACATCAAAACGAGTGGGGGGACGAACGGACGGGCAGAACTTGACGTTTTGGGGGGATGAAATCTAGATTCCCCGGCGCCGTGAACGGGTCTGCCGCACTCTCGAAAACCGATCGCGAGGCCCTGAAAGCCATCTATCGCGCGTCGCCGGACGCCGGCGGCGGGGGTGCGCATACCGGCGCGCTCGCCGAGCGGCTCGGCGTCAGCCCGGGGACGGTGACCGCGACCGTGAAGCGCCTCGCCGACCGCGGCTACGTCGACCACAAGCCGTACCGGGGCGTCGAACTCACCGTGGCCGGGCGCCGCAGCGCCATCGCCGCGATCCGCCGCCACCGCATCGTCGAGCGGTTCCTCGCCGACATGCTCGGCTACGCCTGGAACGAGGCCGACCGGCTCGCGACGACGTTCGAGCACGACCTGCCCCAAGAGGTCGAGGACCGGATCTACGTCGCGCTGCACCGGCCGCCGACGTGCCCGCACGGGTTCCCGATCCCGGCGAAGGAAACCGCCGACCTCCCGGCGATGCCCCCGCTCTACGAACTGGAACCCGGCGACATCGCCGTCGTCGCGATCTCCGGGTCGACCGACCCCGAGATCGTCGCGTTCCTCGACACGCTCGGCCTCAGGCCCGGCGTGCGAGTCGAAGTCAAGGAAAAACACCCGTTCGACGGACCGTTGGTCTTGCGAGTCGACGGGAACGAACGCACGATCGGCAGCACGGTCGCGCACCAGGTGTTCGTGCAGAAGTCGGCATGAGCACACGTCTCAGCGAAAGGGAACTGGCATGACCCATGTACTGGCAGCCGAGGGGGGCTACCAGACCTTCTCCCTGCACGGCGGGGAGTGGTTGATCCTCATCGCGTCGGCGCTCACGGCGGTGCTCGCCATTCTGGTCGGTTTCTACCTCATGAAGCAGGTCCTCGCGGAAGACGAGGGAACGCCGAAGATGCGCGAGATCGCGCACGCGATCCAGGTCGGCGCGATGGCGTACCTGAAGCGCCAGTTCCGCACGATCGCCATGATCCTGATCCCGCTCGCGGTCATCGTGTTCATCACGTCGACGACGGTGAGGCAGGACAACGGGCACGTCGCCCTGTCGTTCGTGCAGTCGGGCACGTTCCGCACGCTGGCCTTCATCCTCGGTTGCGCCATGTCGGGCCTCACCGGCTTCATCGGCATGAGCCTCGCGGTGCGCGGCAACGTACGTACGGCTGCGGCGGCCAAGAGCGGTTCGATGCCGGCCGCGCTGCAGGTCGCGTTCCGCACCGGCGGTGTCGCCGGCATGTTCACCGTCGGCCTCGGCTTGTTCGGCGCGTCGCTGATCATGATGGTGTTCCAGAACACGAGCTCGGCGATCCTCATCGGCTTCGGGTTCGGTGGTTCGTTGCTCGCGCTGTTCCTCCGCGTCGGCGGCGGCATCTTCACGAAGGCGGCGGACGTCGGTGCCGACCTCGTCGGCAAGGTCGAAGCCGGTATCCCCGAAGACGACCCGCGTAACCCCGCGACCATCGCCGACAACGTGGGTGACAACGTCGGCGACTGCGCCGGGATGGCCGCCGACCTGTTCGAGAGCTACGAGGTGACGCTGGTCGCGTCGATCATCCTCGGCGTGCCCGCCTTCAAGGCCATCTTCCCGCACAACCCGGAACTCTGGGCGATCGGCGCGCTGTTCCCGCTCGCAGCCCGCGCTCTCGGCGTGCTCGCGTCGATCATCGGTGTCTTCATGGTTCGCGCGTCCGACAAGGACAAGTCGGCCATGGCCCCGATCAACCGCGGTTTCTTCGCCGCGGGCGTTCTCACGGTCATCGGCACCCTGGCGCTCGCCCTCGTGTACGTCGGGAACCCGAAGGGAAGCGTTTCGCAGATCGGGCTGCGCATGTTCGGCGCGGTCGTCGGCGGATTGATCCTCGCCCAGATCGCGTCTCGGATCACCGAGTGGTTCACCTCTACCGAGCACAAGACGGTGAGGGAGATCGCCGAATCCGCGGCCACGGGCGGCCCGGCGACCGCGGTCCTCGCCGGTGTGAGTTCGGGGCTCGAATCGTCGGTGTGGGCCGTCGTCGCGATCGCCGGCGCGCTCGCAGTCGCGATCGGCCTCGGTGGCGGCAACATCGAACTGTCGCTCTACCTCGTGGCCCTCACCGGCATGGGCATGCTCGCGACGACGGGCGTCGTCGTCTCGGAAGACACGTTCGGGCCGGTCGCCGACAACGCGGCCGGCATCGCCGAGATGTCGGGTGAGTTCGAAGGCGAACCCGAGCGCATCATGGTGAGCCTCGACGCCGTGGGCAACACGACGAAGGCGGTCACGAAGGGTTTCGCGATCGGCTCGGCGGTCATCGCCGCGGTCGCGTTGTTCGCGAGCTTCATCGAAACGATCGGTACGTCCGACAACGCCTACCACAAGCTCGTGCTGGCCGGTCAGAACGTGTTCAGCGTCGTGCAGATCAATGTCGCCGACCCGAAGCAGTTCATCGGTCTGTTGATCGGTGGTTCGGTTGCGTTCCTGTTCTCGTCGCTCGCCATCCGAGCGGTCGGGCGTACGGCGAACGTCGTCGTGCAAGAGGTACGCCGCCAGTTCGCCGATGGCAAGATCATGAGCGGCGAGAAGGAACCCGACTACGGCCCGGTGATCGACATCTGCACCGCGGCGTCGTTGCGTGAACTCGCAACGCCGGCGCTGCTCGCGGTGCTCACCCCGGTGATCATCGGCTTCGGTATCAACTCCCTGGCGCTGGGCGCGTTCCTCGCCGCGGTGATCGTCACCGGCCAGCTCATGGCGAACTTCCTGTCGAACGCCGGTGGTGCGTGGGACAACGCGAAGAAGTTCATCGAGGACGGCAACTACGGCGGCAAGGGCTCCGACGCCTACCGCGCCGCGGTGATCGGCGACACGATCGGCGACCCGTTCAAGGACACCGCCGGGCCGGCCCTCAACCCGCTCATCAAGGTGATGAACCTGGTGTCGTTGCTCGTGCTGCCGGCTGTCATCAGCCTGCAGGACAACGACGCGGCGCGCTACGGGATCGCGGCGGCCGCCCTTGTGGTTCTCATCGGCGCGATCCTGTTCTCGAAGCGGTCGGGGGCGACGCTCCAGTCGTCGTCGTCGGCACCGCCCGCGGAACCCGTTCCCGCCGCGGTGGGCGACTGAGCGAACTGCGAACGACTGAGCAGCGGCGCACGCGAAGGGTGTGCGCCGCGCTCAGTTCTCGTCGTTCAGGATGTCGTCGAGGTCTTCGGCGGCGATCTCGGAACCGGCGACGGTCAACGGTGCCGCTTTGCGGTGGCGGCGCAACTCGATCAGCGGCGGGATCACCGACGCAACGATGATGAGGGCGACGATCGGCAAGAGGTAGTGGTCGATGTTCGGGATGTGGTCGCCGAGCACCTTTCCGGCGATCACGACTCCCGCGCCCCAGACGATCCCGCCGATCAGGTTGTAACGAAAGAACGCCCGGTACCGCATCTCGCCAACGCCGGCCAGGATCGGGGCGAAGGTCCGAACGATCGGAACAAACCGTGCGATGAAGATGGTTTTGGCGCCGTAGCGGTCGAAATAGTCCTTGGTGTGCTGCACATACTCCTGTTTGAACAGGCGCGAGTCGGGTCGCCGGAACAGGGCCGGCCCGATCCGTTTCCCCACCATGTACCCGACCTGCCAGCCGGCGACGGCGAAGAACGCGCACCCGACCGCGAGTACCGGCCAGTGCAGGCCCGACTTGCCCTGCGACGCGAGGAGACCGGCCGTGAACAGCAGCGAGTCGCCCGGGAGAAAGAATCCGACGAGCAACCCGGACTCCGCGAAAACGATCAGGAACAAGCCGATCGTGGCCCACGGACCGAACCAGTTGATGATCTTGACGGGGTCGAGGAAGTTGGCTGCAGCGAGCAGGTACGGCACCCACGACACCATAGACAACCCCCGCTTCGTGCTATGACCGCGCGCTGATCGCTGAGGATTGCCCGTGGCCCGACCGCTTGTGATTGTCGAATCTCCCGCCAAAGCCCGCACCATCGCGGGCTTTCTCGGCGCGGACTACGAGGTGAAGGCGAGCATCGGCCACATCCGTGACCTGCCCCGCAGCCGCGACGAGGTGCCCGATCAGTTCAAGGAGACCCACGGCCGCCTCGCCGGCATCGACCCCGACAAGCACTTCGACGTCGTCTACGTGGTGCCGGCGAACAAGAAGAAGGTCGTCGCCGAACTGAAGCAGGCGCTGAAGAACGCCGACGAGCTCATCGTCGCGACCGACGAGGACCGCGAGGGTGAGGCCATCGGCTGGCACGTGCTCGAGGTGCTGCAACCGCGGGTCCCGGTACGACGCATGGTGTTCCACGAGATCACGCCGAAGGCGATCCAGGACGCGCTCGACAACCCGCGCACGCTCGACATGAAGCTCGTCGAGGCGCAGGAAGGGCGCCGGGTCCTCGACCGTCTCGTCGGCTGGGAGACGTCGCCGGTGTTGTGGCGCCGGGTGTCGGGCGCGCGGTCTGCCGGTCGGGTGCAGAGCGTCGCGGTCCGGCTCGTCGTCGAGCGTGAGCGCGCCCGCATGGCGTTCCGCAGTGGCGCGTGGTTCGACCTCGAAGGGGCGTTCGAAGCGAACGACGTCGCCTTCGGTGCGTCGCTCGCCGAACTCGACGGTCGCCGGGTCGCCGAAGGTCGCGATTTCGATCCCGCGACCGGCCGGGTGCCGGCCGACCGCGACGTCGTCGTCCTCGACCACGACGCGGCCGACGCGCTCGCCGAACGACTCCGCGATGCCGCGTTCGCAGTGGCGTCGGTCGAGTCGACGCCGTTCACGGAGCGACCGCGCGCGCCGTTCACGACCTCGACACTGCAACAAGAGGCGAGCCGCAAGTTGCGGTTCGGTTCCGCGCGTGCGATGGCGGTCGCGCAACGGCTCTACGAGCGCGGCTACATCACCTATATGCGTACCGACAGCACGAACCTGTCGGAGCAGGCGATCTCCGCGTCCCGGAACGCGATCCGCGAGCAGTACGGCGAGGAATACCTCCCGGCGCAAGAACGCGTGTACCGCAGCCGGGTGAAGAACGCGCAGGAGGCTCACGAAGCGATCCGGCCCGCCGGTGATCGCATCCGTCACCCCGACGAAGTGGCGCGTGAGCTCGATTCCGACGAACGCAATCTCTACGAGCTGATCTGGATCCGCACGATCGCGTGCCAGATGGCCGATGCCCGTGGTCGCCGGATGACGATCCGGCTCGGCGCGACATCGACCGCAGGCGAACGCGCCGCGTTCCGCGCCGGTGGCAAGACCTACGACTTCCTCGGTTTCCGGCGCGCGTACGTCGAAGACGTCGACGAGGGCGACGACACCGAGAGCGAGGCGCGCTTGCCCGCCGTCGTCGAAGGCGAGACGGTGCGGTGTGAGGTGCTCGCGCCCGTCGGCCATGAAACGAAGCCGCCGGCGCGCTACACCGAAGCGAGCCTGGTGAAGGAGCTCGAAGAGCGCGGCATCGGCCGGCCGTCGACCTACGCGGCGGTGATCGAGACGATCCAGGCGCGCGAGTACGTGTGGAAGAAAGGCACCGCGCTCGTCCCTTCGTGGACTGCGTTCGCGGTGACGCGCTTGCTCGAAGAACACTTCGGCCACCTCGTCGACTACGGCTTCACCGCGACGATGGAGGAAGCGCTCGACGTCATCGCGCGCGGCGAAGGCGAGACCGAGAAGTGGCTGCACTCCTTCTACTTCGGGAACGGGCAGGCCGGCCTGCGAGAGCTTGCCTCCGAAGACAATCTCGCCCGTATCGATGTACGTGAGATCAACACCGTTCCGCTCGGCACCGACGACGAAGGCCGGCGGGTCGACGTACGCGTTGGGCGCTACGGCCCCTACGTGCAACGCGGCGACGAGGAGCGCGCGTCGATCCCGCCTGATGTCGTGCCCGACGAGTTGACCGTCGAGTTCGCGCTGCGGCTGATCGAACAACAGGCCGAAGGGCCGCAGTCGCTCGGTGCCGACCCGGTCAGCGGCAAGAGCGTGTACCTGCTGAACGGCCGCTTCGGTCCGTACGTGCAGCTCGGCGAGATGGACGATTCGGGCGAGAAACCGAAGCGGGCGTCGTTGCTGCGCGCGATGACGCCGAGCGAGGTGACGCTCGACGACGCGTTGCAGCTGCTGTCGTTGCCGCGTGTCGTGGGGGTCGACGCCGACGGCGCGGAGATCACCGCGCAGCTGGGGCGTTACGGCCCGTACATCAAGCGGGGGACCGACAGTCGCAGCCTCGATACCGAGGAGCAGCTGTTCACGATCACCCTGGAGCAGGCGCTCGGGATCTTTGCGCAGCCGAAACGTCGTGGCCGTGCGGTGAAGCCCCCGCTGGCCGAGTTGGGCGAACATCCCGAGACCGGTGTGCCCGTGCGCGTGCTCGACGGCCGGTTCGGTCCGTACGTCACCGACGGCACGACGAACGCGACCATTCCTCGTGGCACCGACCCGACCGCGCTGACGCTCGACGAAGCCGTCGTGCTGCTTCGCGAACGCGCCGCGCGCGGCCCGGCGAAGAAGGCCAAGAAGACCGCTAAGAGGACGGCGAAGAAAGCGGCCAAGAAGACGGCGAGCACCGATGGTGCGAAGAAGACCGCGAAGAAAACCGCCAAGAAGAAGGCGGCCAAGAAGACCACGAAGCAGGCGGCGAAGAAGCGGGCGCAGGCGTCACCCGCCGCGACCGTCGACGCCGAACCGGCGATGCGGGTGGCGGGCGTCGATCACGGCGACGGCGCGTAAGTCGCGCATCGTCGATGCTCGGCCCGGCGTTCATCGTGCTCGAAGGTGGCGAAGGGAGCGGCAAGTCGACGCAGGTCGCGCGCGTGGCCGCCGCGTTCCGCGAACTCGGCGCCGATGTCGTCGAGACGTTCGAACCGGGTGCGACTGCCGTGGGCGCGCGCATCCGCCAGTTGTTCCTGCACGACGGCGAAGCGGTCGAACCGCGCGCCGAGTTGCTGCTGGTCGCGTCGGACCGGCGCCAGCACGTCGAGGAAATGATCGCCCCCGCCCTCGCCCGCGGAGCGATCGTCGTCTGCGACCGTTACTCGCCTTCTACGTTCGCGTACCAGGGTGTGGCACGGGGGCTCGGCGTCGACGTCGTCGCCGATGTCTGCCGGTTGGCCGAAGGCGACATCACGCCCGACGTGGTCGTCGTACTCGACGTGTCGGAACCGGTCGCGGCCGCGCGGGCCTCCGCGCACCCCGACCGGCTCGAGCGGGCCGGTACCGAGTTCCATGCGACGGTTCGCGAGGCGTATCGCGACCTCGCGGCTCGGTTCGGTTGGCACGTCGTCGACGGCAACGGCACGATCGACGAGGTGTTCACGTCGGTGTGGGCGGCGCTCGCCCCCGTCGTCGAGCGGGTGTCGCCGTAACATCGCACCCATGTGGGAGCGCCTCGTCGGCCAAACGCGTGCGGTCGAAGCGCTCCGCGGCGCGATCGAACGGCCCGTGCACGCATACCTGCTCGTCGGGCCGACCGGGTCGGGGATCGAAGACGCGGCGCGCCTCCTCGCGATCGGCCTGATCGGCGCGGTCGGCGACGGTCGCGTCGAACAACTCGTGTTCCGGCGCATGCACCCCGACGTCGTCGAGTTCGAACCGGAAGGGACCTACTTCCTCGCCAAGCAAGCCGACGACGTGATCGAAGAGGCACTCCGCAGCCCGGTCGAGGGGGAGCGCAAGGTGATCATCCTCCGCGAGATCGAGCGCATGAACGACACGTCGGCGAACCGGCTCCTGAAGACGTTCGAAGAGCCTCCGGGCCGGACCGTGTTCGTGTTGACGACGTCGATGCCCGACGAAGTGCTCCCGACCATCCGATCGCGCTGCCAGCGGATCGACTTCGATCCGGTGAGCAGCGCGGAACTCGAAACGGTGCTGCTCTCGGAGGGTGTCGCCCCCGAACTCGCGCCACTCGCCGCCTCGCTGTCGGGCGGCCAGCTGGCCCGGGCTCGAGCGCTCGCGGGCCCGATGGCCGGGGTGCGCGCCGCGTTCGCGCGCCTGCCCGCGCTGGTCGACGGCACCGGCGCGACCGCGGCACGCCTCGCCGACGAGCTCGACGCGCAAATCAACGCGGCCGTCGGACGCGTCACCGACGCGCACGCCGAGGAACTCGCCACGTTCGAAGCCGACATGGAGCGCTATGGGTACCAGCCCCGGGAGGCGCAGCGCATGCGGCGCCGGATCGAGGACCGCCAGAAACGCGAGGTGGTGCGCGCCCGTCGCGACCTCCTGCTCGAAGGCATCACCGCCACCGAGTGCACGTACCGCGACGCTCTCGCGGGCCGGCAGTCGGCCCGCAACCTCGACATCGACCCGATCGTCGTGACGCCGCGGGCTGCGGGCGAGGCCCTCGACGCGCTGCGCGCCGCCCGGGAGGCGTTCCTCGTGCAGGAGAAGGGGCTCGTGCGGCTGCAGTACCTGTGCATGACGCTGCCGCCGGCGGCGGCCGGCGCGGCGCGCTCCGCCTGAACCGTCCTTGCCGTCCGGCCTGATCGGCGAAACGTCACAAATGCTTCAGCCGGCGCGAACCGGGACCGATGCCTTTGCGACGTTCGCCTGCGGCCTGACGTGGGTGCGCGTTGCCCCCAACCCATGCGCGCCCCTCTCGGACCGAACTTCACCCGTCTTTGGTCGGCCGCGGTCGTGTCGAGCGTCGGGAGCGGTGTCACGCTTGCCGCCCTCCCGTTGTACGCCGCCGCCGAGGGTGGCCGTAGCGCGGTCGCGATCGTCGCGGCCGCCGAAGCCGCGTCCGGACTGCTGCTCGCGTTGCCTTCCGGCGTGCTCGCCGACCGGCTCGACCGTCGAGCACTGATGGTGCGCGCCGACGTCTGGCGTTTCGTCGCGCTGCTCGCCGCGGTCGGCGTCATCGGCGCGCACGTCTCGGCGGTCGCCGCGCTCGCGGTGCTCGCCGCGTTCCTCGGCGCCGGCGAAGCGGTGTTCCGGGCCGCGAGCCGGGCCGTCGTCCCGGCGATCGTCGACACGAACCGGCTCGACGGCGCCAACGGCCGTCTCATCGCGGCCGAAGACCTGTGCCTCACCCTCATCGGGCCGCCGCTCGGTGCCCTGCTGTTCGCGTTCGGCCGGCAGACGCCGTTGCTGTTCGACGCCGCGTCGTACGTGGCGTCGGCGGCGTTGCTGTCGAGGCTGGCGCCGGGGTTGCGCATCGCGGGCGAGCGAGGACGCCTGCGAGACGCGCGAGACGTCGTCGCGCACAACCGTCCACTGCGGTTCCTCGTGCTCGCGACTTTCGTCTGCGCGATCTGCGGCGCGCTGGCGTTCACGTTGCTCGTGCTCGCGGCTCGAGAGAACGTGCACACGGGCGCAACCGGGTTCGGGCTCCTCGTGAGTGTGCTGGCGGTCGGCGGAGTGGTGGGGAGCCTCGCGGTCGAGCACTTGCCGTTCGACCGTCGCTCCATCCTTGGCTCGGCAGTGATTCTCAACGCGGCCGCGTACGCGGCTTTCGCCGCCGCGTCGAGTTGGGTGACGGCAGTCCCGCCGCTGTTGCTGTGGGGTGGTTCGGTCAGCGCGGGAATGGTTGCGTCGCTCACGATGCGCCAGAAATTGGCACCTGAACGATCGCACGGCAGCGTGTTCGCGATGTTCCAGCTGACTGCCTCCGCTGGTAGCGTTCTCGGCGCAGTTGGAGCCGGGTTGTTGGCCGTCATCGGAGGTCTCCGGTTCCCGTACCTCGTTGTGGCGGTGCTGCAAGCGGTGGTCGGAATCGTCGTCTGGGTCGCGCTCGTCGCCGAACCGGTGCCGGCACCGGCGTAACGACCAGTTGCCACAACGCCGACCGAACCCGCGCGCGGCGGCACCATCCGCGCAGGTGCATGGAACCCGTCGATGCAGTTTCGGCGTACACGATCCCGCTCGCGATCGGTACGACCGTGCCCAAACAATTCCGCGCTGGTACGGACCGCACGACGGCGCCCGAGGAGACACTCGCGCGCTTCTTGCCCCATCGCGGGCGGATGGGTATCACCCGTATCGCCGACGTCACGGGTCTCGATCACGTCGGGGTGCCGGTTGCGAGTGCCGTCCGCCCGCTGTCACGCAATCTCGCCGTGTCCCAGGGAAAGGGACTGACGCGCGCGGCCGCGATGGCGTCTGCGTTCATGGAGAGCGCCGAGATGTGGCACGCGCAGCAGCACCCGCACCCTGTCGTCTGGGCGTCGGTGCGGGCCCTGCACGACCGCGGGGTCGCGACGGTCGACGTCGAACGGGTGCTGCGTTTCGACGGTGCGGCGCTCGACCTCGACACGCCGCTGCGTTGGGTCAACGGGTACGACCTGATCGAATGCGAACCGAAATGGGTGCCCTACGAGTCGGTGCACTGCGACGGTCGCCTGCCGAAGGCTCCGGGTGAGGACGTCTTCCGGCGTGGTTCGAACGGTCTCGCGTCGGGGAACCATCTCCTGGAGGCGATCTGCCACGCCCTGTACGAAGTCGTCGAACGCGACGAGCTGGCCCGGTGGTACGAAACCGAAGAGGACGAGCAGCACGCGCGCCGCGTCGCGCTCGCTTCGGTCGACGACCCGGCCTGCCTGTGGGTGATCGACCGCTTTCGTTCGGCGGGGATCGAACCGGTGGTGTGGGATGTCGCGATCGGCCCGTGGCAGGTTCCGACCTACGTGTGCGTGGCGGGTGAACGTGAAGCGGCCACCCTGCACGCGTTCCCCGCGGGTGAAGGGTCGGGGAGCCATCCGACGCGAGCCGTCGCGCTGCTCCACGCGCTCACCGAAGCGGCACAGGTGCGCGCGACCGTGATCGCCGGGTCACGCGACGACATCGACCGCGAGGTCTACGACGACTTCTGGTTCAGCGCCGAGTCGCGCGCCTTTCTCGACTCGCTGGCCCGGCGATCGACACCGCTGCATTTCACGACGCGCCCGCAGGCCGACCACGACACGTTCAACGGCGATTTCGCCTGGCTGCTCGACCGGCTCCGCGCCGGCGGGATCAGCGAAGCGGTCGCCGTCGATTACACCCGTCCCGACATCGACCTTCCCGTCGTGAAGATCGTGGTCCCCGGCTTGCGTAACGGAGGCTGACGCGCATGCCGATGGCAGTTGCCGGCGACGAGATCATCGTGTTTGCCGGCCCGACGATCGGCGCGACCGACGTCGCCGAGGTCATCGACTGCTGCGTCGAACCACCCGCGCAGCTCGGCAGCATCTATCGCGCGGTGCGCGGCGCCCCGAAGGTGCTCGCGATCATCGACGGGTACTACGAGCACGTGCCGGCGGTCTGGCACCGTGAACTGCTCTGGGCGCTCCTGCACGGCGTGTGGGTCTACGGCGGCGCGAGCATGGGCGCGCTGCGCGCCGCGGAACTCGACGCGTACGGCATGCGTGGCGTCGGTCGTGTGTACGCCGCGTTCCGCGACGGCGATCTCACCGACGACGACGAAGTCGCGGTCGCGCACGGGCCCGCCGCATCGGGGCACCGTCCTGTTTCCGAGGCGATGGTGAACATCCGGGCGACGCTCGATCGCGCCGTCGCCGACAACGTGTTGCCGGGCGACGTCGCCGCGACGTTCAGCGGTCTGGCCAAGGCCCGCTTCTACCCCGATCGGGATTGGGAGACGCTGGCCGTGGATGCCCGGGCCGCCGGGGTCGACCTGTCGCACGTCGATGCCCTCGAACGGTTTCTCCGCGACGGCGGTCGGGTCGACCAGAAACGTCTCGACGCCTACGAACTGCTCCGCACCATCGCCACCGACGTCTCGGCCGGTTGGCAGCCCCAGCCGCCGATGTTCGAGTGGGAGGACACGAGCGCCTGGGACTTGTTGCGGCGCACGGAGGCGAGCGAGCCGGCTCCGCCCGATTGACGTTCCCTCAACGCGGTTGCCCGGACCGCGCCACCGAGACCCGTCGGACGATCTCGTCGGCGACCCGATCGAGGGGCAGCACCGCGTCGGCCAAGCCCACGCGTGCGACCGCGCCGGGCATACCCCACACGACCGAACTCTCCTCGTCCTGCACGATCACGCGACTCCCTCGCGCAATCAACGCGCGCGAGCCGTCGAGCCCGTCGTACCCCATACCGGTGAGGACGACGCCGAGCACGTTCGCGCCGAGGATTGCGGCGGCACTCTGGAAGAGCACGTCGACCGCCGGGCGGCACGACTGCACCTTGGGGCTGTCGGTGAGCGCCAGCCGGTAGCCGGCGGGGCCGGTCGCGCACACGAGGTGACGCCCTCCGGGCGCGAGCCAGACCTCGCCCGGTTGGGGGACGACGTCTTCGCGCGCGACGCCCACGGTCAAGGCCGACTGCGCGTGCATGCGCGCGGCGAGCATGTCGGAAAATGCTTCCGGTAGGTGCTGGACGATGAGCACCGGTACCGGCAGGTTGGCCGGCAGCGCACCGAGCACCGCGGCCAGCGCCGTCGGCCCTCCCGTCGACGACCCGATCAGGACGAGGTCGACGCGTCCGGCGCGCGCGGTCGGACGCGGCAGGTCGAGGGGCCGTGCAGGGTTCTGCGCTGAGTCGGCAACCCGTACGAGCGGTGCGGGCGAGGCGGCCGGGCGGGGGAGTGCCCGGCGTCGGGACGCCGATCGGGCCACAGGCGCGGCGACCGCGGCCTCTTCGTCTCCTGGTTCGGGTGCGCGACGCGGGGTTGGGGCGCCATTCGATTTGGCGGTGGCGAGCGCAAGTACGCGCTTCGCGATGTCGGCGCCGGCGTCTCGTAGCTCGGTCCGGGCCACGATCGCGTCCGGGCGACGAACGAAGGCGGACGCGCCGGCGAAACCGTCTCTTCCGCGGGGGGTGTTCCGCATCTCCGCCGATTCGAGCACGAGCACGCGCGGGTAGGGGTTGCGGTTCGCGACGGCGGCGAACACCCCCGCGACCTCCGGTTCGGGGAGGTCGCCGTCGAGCACCACCACCTGGATGTTGCCTCGATCCAGCTTGCGCGTCGCGTGCTTCGCGCTCGACACACTGGCAACGTCGCTCACTCCCGCGTGCACTTGGAGCATCGTCGCGATCAGCCGTCGCAAACCGACGTCGCCCGCGACGACGAGCACCGCGACGTCGTTCCTGGTCGCGGCGGGAGCATCGATTGAGTCGGCTGCAGGCGGAGAGGTCATTCTTGGAGAACATCGGCGGGCCCGAACCAGGCGCTGAACCTCAACCCGACCGCGTCACGCTTCGAAGATTTTCCCGTGGAGAGCATCAAGCGTCGTCGCTATGTCGCGTTCCTGGTTGCGTCGGGCGCGTTCACCCTGTTGTACGCACTCTGGGCCTTTGTCGCACCAACCGACGTCCGTTCGTGGTCCACGCTGTCGGACGTGTTCCAGACGCTGCCACCGGCGGCCGCGCTCGGCTGCACGTGGTTTGCCGCCCGTTCGCTCGAACGGGCCGAGCGCCGACCGTGGATCTTCGTTGCGGTGGGCCTCGCGTCGTGGACGCTGGGCCAAGCCGTGTACTGCATCTACGACTTCGCGCGCGGCTCCGCGCCCGACCCTTCACTCGCCGACATCGGCTTCCTTCTCTTCCCGGTGTTCGTGCTCGTCGCGATGTTCTGGGCGATGCGACGCGACGTCGACGCCGTCGAGCGCGCGGGCGTCGCGCTCGACGCGGTCGTCATCACCCTGGCCTTACTGTTCTGCACGTACGCACTGATGTACGGGCCGGTCGCCCATCCGGCGCACGGTCCGATGCTCAGCCACCTGATCGCGCTCCTCTACCCACTGTTCGACGTCACGATCGTCGCGACCGTCGTCGTCGGCGCGGCACGGTTCCGGTCGTCGTTCGCTCCGGCGGCGCGGGCGCTCGCAATCGGGTTCCTGTTCCTCGATGCGTCCGACAGTGGCTACTACTACGTGGTCGTGAAGAAGGGCTACGAGGCCGGCACGCTGCTCGATCTTGGTTGGGTGATCGGGTTCCTCATCCTCGGTGCCGGGGCCCTGCGTGTCGCCCGAGGGAGTCGCGTACGAATCGCGCATCGGGTCAACTGGTTCGCGCTGCCGTACGTCGCGGTGGTCTGCGCCATCATCTTCGGATCGATATCTGCCGTCGCGAGCGACAAGCTCCCGGTGTTCCTGTGGGTCCTTGCGTCGATGCTCGTCGGCGCGGTGGCGCTGCGGGAGTTGGTGTCGCACGTCGAGAACCGCCGCCTCACCAACGACCTCGACCTGTGGCGCGCCCGGTTCTTCGCAATGGTGGAAGTCGCGACGGTGGGGATGCTGTACGAAGACGAGAACCGCAAGGTGATCCTCGGCAACGCGATGTTCTGCAAATACTTCGGCTTCGAGGAGGGACCGGTCGACCTCGTCGGGATGGACGCGACGGAGGTGTTCCGCCGCATCAACGAAGTCGCCACCGAGGACGTCGCCCAGGCGACGGAAGCCATGGCGGCGAACTTCGACGCCATCTCGATGCGCAAGGTCGTGTTGGAGTCGGGACGGACGTACAACATCATCTACGAACCGTTGATCATGGACGGTGTCGTGCGCGGCGCCGCCTGGGTGTTCCTCGACCTCACCGCACAGGAGCGCGCGGCGACGGCAAATGCCCTCGCGTTGCGCCGCGCGATGGACGCGACGAAGGTGAAGTCGGAGTTCCTGGCGACGATGAGCCACGAGATCCGTACGCCGATGCACGGCATCCTCGGGCTCACCGAACTGCTCCTCGACACCGAGATCAGCGGTGACGAGCGCGGTCTCGTCGAGGCGATCCGGACGTCGGCCGTCAGCCTCCGTGGCCTCCTCGACGACATTCTCGACTTCTCGAAGATCGAAGCGGGCCGGATGGAGTTGCACGTCGGCTCGTTCGACCTGCACCACCTGGTGCGGCGAGTGGTCACGATGAACGAAGGTGTCGCGGCGACGAAGGGCCTCACCCTGTCGGCCCGTGTCTCGCCGCTCGTCGCGCCGATGCGGTCCGGCGATGCCGACCGGCTCGGGCAGGTGTTGTTGAACCTGCTCGGCAACGCCGTGAAGTTCACGACGACGGGCGAGGTCGGCCTCACCGTCGACGCGATCGCCGACGATGACGCGTCGGTACGGTTCACGGTGCGCGACACCGGCCCCGGGATGGACGCGGCCCAGGCGCAACGGCTGTTCACGCCGTTCACCCAGCTCGAGAGTGATGCGACCCGTCGCTTCGGCGGGACCGGTCTCGGTCTCGCGATCTCCCAGCAACTGACGCGGATGATGGGTGGCGAGATCGTCGTGCAGACGGCAGCCGGCGCCGGCGCGACGTTCTCCTTCTCGCTGCCGCTCCCGCCGGTCGACCAGCCGGTTCCGGCCTCTGGCGCGCCGGCGGCCGCGAAGCCGGCCGAAGGTGCCGTGCTCGGTGCGGTGCTCGTCGTGGAAGACAACGACGTGAACCGCATGGTTGCGGGCGAGATGGTGGCGAAGCTCGGCTACGAAGTCGTGACCGCCGCGAGTGGTGCCGCCGCCCTCGAGGCGATGCGCACGCAGGCGTTCGACCTCGTCCTGATGGACGTGCAGATGCCCGGCATGGATGGGCTCGCGGTGACGCGGCGATTGCGTCGCGACCCGAACGGCCTCAACTACACAACGCCCGTCGTCGCGATGACCGCCAGCGCCATGGCCGGCGATCGCGATGCGTGCCTGCAAGCCGGCATGGACGACTTCCTCACCAAACCGGCGACGCTGACCGAGCTCCGCGAGGCGACCGGGCGTTGGGCATCACGCCGCCGCGACGCCGACAGGGCCGGGCCGTCGTACCAGAAGGTCACCCGTCAGGCCCGGCCGGTGACCGTTGCGCAGCCGGCCGCCTTCGATCCCACCGCGCTGCGGGCGGTGATCGCCGACGTCGGCGGTGACGCCGAGTTCCTCACCGGCCTGATCGAGATGTACGTCGGTGAACTGCCTTCGCGGCGGCGCGCCATCCTCGACGCGGCCCGGAACGGCGATCGGGTGGCGCTGGAGCGGGCCGCGCACACGTTGAAGTCGGCCAGCGGCTACTTGGGGCTCGTCGCGCTGCAACGGCACTGCGCCCGCCTCGAACAACTGGCCCGCGAAGATCAGCTCGACGATCTTGCCGGCCTGCTCCGCGACATCGACACCGGCGCCGACGCGGCACCGGGCCAGCTCGACGCCTTCGCGGCGGCCGAGGACCTTTCCGTCGCGTGACCCGGCGTGCGTCGCCGGGTCAGCGCAACGGGGCGCGTGCCAGCAGGGCGCGGAGCCGGGCGACGAGCTCGGCCCCGGAGAACGGCTTCGTGAGGTAGTCGTCGGCGCCCGCTGCGAACCCTTCGAGCTTGTCGGCCTCGGAGTCGCGGGAAGTGAGCATCAGCACGTAGGCATCCGAGAACTCTCGGATGCGGCGGCAGGCCTCGAACCCGTCCATGTCGGGCATCATCACGTCGAGGACGACGACGTCGTAGTCCTCGGTCTCCATCTTCTCGACGGCCGCGGTGCCGTCCTCGGCGGTCGCGACGAAGAAGCCTTCCTTGTGGAGCAACGGCCACAGCACGTAACGGAACTCGGGCGCGTCGTCGACGACGAGGACGCGGGCTTTCGGCGCGAACGAATCAGTCATGCGATCTCCTCGGCCGTGCTCCGGCCCTTCCTTGTCATTTTCGGTCGACCCCGGCGCCCGGCCTTTACGAACATTCAGCCTGGTGTGAACGCGCGCCATCCGAGGTCGATGTCCCGTTCGACTCACCTCGAAGGAGCGGGCATCAATGCGTCTCACATCACTGCGCAACGCGCGCGTCGGCACGAAGCTCATCGCGGCGTTCGCGGTGGTCTCGGTCGTCCTCGGCCTGACGTCGCTGTTCAGCGCGGTCAAGTTGAACCAGGTGAACAACGCCGGCCAGACGACCTTCAACACGAACCTCGTTCCCCTGCGCTACTTCGCCGACGCGCGCGCCTCGATCGCCCGATCGCGCGGCGACCTGGTCAGCGCCGCGCTGGCAACCACCAAAGCCGACGTCGACCTCTACCTCGGCAAGATGCACGCCGACGATGCCACCGCGGCGACCGCATTGGACGCGGCGACGAAGGCGACCGACCACCCGACGCTCTTCACCGCGCTCACCAAGTCGCTCGCGACGTACCACCAGCTCCGCGATTCGGTGCTCGTCCCGATGGCCGAAGACCTGAAGGTGTCCGACGCGGCGTTCCTCGCCGCCGACCAGGCCAAGGTCCAGGCGTCGTACGTCGCGGTGCGCGACGCGTCCGATGCCGCTGAGGCGCGATCGGTCGCGATCGCGACCTCCGACGCTTCGCACGCACGGGGCGTGACGTCGACGGCGCAGGTCACCTTGCTCATCCTGACGTTCGTCGGGTTGGCACTGGCCATCGGTTTCGGCCTCCTGATCACCCGGCTGATCGCCCGGCCGCTGCGGAACGCCGCCGACGCGATGCGGACCGTCGCCGGCGGTGACCTCCGGGCCCGCCTCGACGTCGAGAGCAAGGACGAGGTCGGGCAGGTGGCGGAGGCGATCAACGCGAGCCTGACGACGTTGCAAGGTGCGATGACGACGATCTCCGAGAACTCGCAGGTGCTGGCGTCGGCCGCCGAGGAACTGGCGGCGACGAGCGATCAGATGGCGCAGGGCGCGTCGACGATGGCTGCCGGCACGGAGCAGATGGGCGCGAGCATCTCGGAGATCGCGCACGGCGCGCAGGGCGCGGCGTCGGTCGCGAGCGAGGCGGCGCAGGTCGCGACGTCGACGAACGAGACGGTCCGCAAGTTGGGTGAGAGCTCGACCGAGATCGGGAACGTCGTCAAAGTGATCTCGACGATCGCGGAGCAGACGAACCTGCTCGCGTTGAACGCGACGATCGAAGCGGCCCGCGCCGGCGAGCTCGGCAAGGGGTTCGCAGTCGTCGCGAGCGAGGTGAAGGACCTCGCGCAGGAGACGAGCCGCGCGACGGCCGAGGTCGGTGCCCGGATCCTGGCGATCCAGACCGACACCGAAGCCGCGGTCGGCGCGATCGGCGAGATCGCCGAGATCGTCGGCCAGATCAACGACGGTCAGGCTTCGATCGCCTCGGCGGTCGAAGAGCAGACCGCGACGACGAACGAGATCGCCCGCAGCGCGCAGGAGACCGCGAACGGTGCGTCGGACGCGCACACCGCGTCGGGCGAACTCGCCCGGCTCGCATCCGACCTGCGCGAGCTCGTCAACCACTTCAAGATCTGAGCGACGACATGATGAAGCGCTTGACCCGTCGTGAAGCGTCGTCGGAGCCCGCGGTGGGCGACTTGCTCCGCGCCGCCGGGCCGCTCCTCGAAAGCCTCGAGGCGAACGTCTTCGTCGCCGACCGCGACCTGCAGTTGGTGTACATGAACCAGCGCGCCGCCGTGACGGTGAAGTCGCTCTCGGCTGACGTGCAAGCCGTGTTCGGTGTGCGTGGAAACGAACTGCTCGGCGGTTCGATCCACCGCTTCCACCACGACCCGGCCCGGATCGACGCGCTGCTGGCCGACGAGCACAACTTCCCGCACCGGGCGCAGTTCACGTTCGGGCAGACGACGCTCGACACGAAGATCAACTGGCTACGCAACGCGCGTGGCGAGCATGTCGGCTTCATCGTCGCGTGGGAGGACGTGTCGGCCCTCAACGAGTCGAAGCAGGCGTTGCAGTCGCTCGGTGAGAGCTGGCAGAACGCGTCGGCGACCGTCGAACAGCTGAACGCGAGCATCGCGGAGATCGCTCGCAACGCGTCGGAAGCGGCCGACGTCGCGCACGGCGCGACCAACGAGAGCATCGAGATCCGCGAGCTCGTGCAACAACTCGGTGGGCACAGCAACCGGGTCGGTGAGATCGTTCGGCTAATCGAGACGATCGCGGAGCAGACCAACCTGCTCGCGCTCAACGCGACGATCGAAGCGGCCCGCGCCGGCGAGGCCGGCAAAGGTTTCGCTGTCGTCGCCAACGAGGTGAAGGCGCTTGCCGGCAGTACGTCGCAGGCGACGACCGACATCGAGCAGAGCATCACCGACATCCAGTCGGCCGTCGGCGCGGTCGTCGACGCGATCGAGCGAGTCTCGACGACCATCGAGACGATCGCGTCGTACCAGACCACCATCGCCGCCGCCGTCGAGGAACAGGGCGCAGCCACCACCGAGCTGTCGAGCACCGTCGGCCACGCAGCGCAAAGCGGCGCCCACATGATCGCCACGCTCGAAGCGTGACGTCGGTGAACCGGGTGACGAATTGTCCCGCACAAGGCGCCGCCGCTCGCGGGAACATGCAGGTCGGCCAACGCCGGCGGCGCTGTCGAATCCACAATTCATCGCCCTGTTAGCATCGCCGCCCACGCCGGAGTAGCTCAGACGGCAGAGCAGCTCACTCGTAATGAGCAGGCCAAGGGTTCGAGTCCCTTCTCCGGCTCTCGTCGCCGCCGGTCAACGCCTATGTCGGGGGTCGTGTCGGCCGCCACCTTGCCTTCACAGCGGGTTCAGCTCTCGGTTTCGCGTCGGTACCGTTCCGCAGCTACGCATCGACGATCGGCAGTGACGCGCGTGCCGCGCCGAGCAGCCGGGAGATGTCGGCGCGATCGGCGGTCACGATCTCTGCTCTGTTCGACATCGCGAGGGCGACGACGCAAGCGTCGACGACGTCGCTCGTTTTCGAACGCGCGAGCAAGCGCCCGGCCGCGTGTGCATCCGCCTCGCGGAAGTCGATGATGTCGCAGCCGCGCAGGAAGCGCCGCAGCTGAGCCTGACGCTTCGATCGGCTCACCTGCGCGACGACCGGCGCGGGAACGACGGGTATGAGCCCCGACTCGAGCCGGACGCGATGCTCCGCCCAGATCGCCCGATCGTTTCGCTCCGCGGCGACGAGGGCACCCGCGTCGTACACCGCGGGGTTCATGCGCTCCGCCGCGCCCGGCGCGTTCGGTTTGCGAGACGCCGGCGCGCGGCATCGAGTTCCTCGGCCGTGAGCGCGCCGTGCCGTGCCTCCCATTCACCGACGGCTGCGAGGCCATCGCGAACGAGGAGCGCCCGGCGGGCCGCCTCGGTCATCCACGCCGAGATGCTCATCCCGTCGGCGGCTGCCGCAGCGACGATGCCGGCGTGGACGTCGGGATTGACGGTGATGGCCATCTTCGGCGAGGGCTTTCCCCGGGGCATTCCTAAAGTATACGCCTACGGTAGGAGACTTGCGGTTGAGCGTGTCGTCCGCGATCTCAACTTCACTCCACGATCTCGAAGGCGAACTTCGCCGCGTGCGCGCAGCGGTGGCTCACCTCGATGCGACACGCGAGGTTGGCCGCTTCCGGCGAAGGTTCTCCGGCTCGTTCAGGGGCACGCGGGGATCTTGTAGGTGTGCCCCAGCGAGAAGTCCATCCAGCCGGCCGCACCACCGTTCTTGCCCTTCGGCGCCGCCCAGAGTCGCACTTGCGAAATCGTCTTCCCGGCCGCGTTCGCCTCGAAGTAGATGTGTATGTACTCGTTCACGCCGTCGACGCTCGTCGAGTACGAGGCGTGCCAGTAGTCGACGGTGGTGCCGGTACCGCTGGGCACGCCCTTGCCGGGATTGGCCTCGCTCCATCTCGCGGGATACTGGGGGCCCGCGTACTTGCCTTTGGGGAAGTCCCACGGCGACTGGAAGCTGACCGAGATCTGGATATCGGCGCGGCCCACCGGAGAGGACGGGCACGTGACGCCTTGGGTGTCGAGCACCGCGTACATGGAGACCATGTGGACACCGCCCCCGCTCTGCGCGAGCCACAGGCCGGTGCCGGTCGGGTGAACAGCCGCGGCGACGATATGGGCCCTCCCGACGTCAGGCGTGGTATCGGAAAACGCCTTACCGAAGCCATACACACGGCCGGCGTCGGTCACGAGCCAGTACCCGTCGTTTTGCGGACGCGACGCGCCGGCCACGAAGCGCCCGGAGATGTTCGCAGCGGAGCCGTAGAACTTGGCGTCGCCGAAGTTCAGGACGCCGCCGTCGGCCGCGAAGAGCCGGTAACCCTTGCCCGTGGCGGTCGCGCTCGCGGTCACGATCGGCTGGTTGAGGTGAACGTTGCCCATGGAGCCGTAGAAATGGGCGTCGCCGAAGCCGAAGACGCCGCCGTCGGCGGCGAAGAGCCAGTAGCCCTTGCCCGAGGGTGTTGAGGCCGCGGTGACGATCGGCTGGTTGAGGTGGATGTTCCCCGTGGAGCCGTAGAAACGGGCATCGCCGAAGCTGAAGACTCCACCGTCGCGAGCGAAGAGCCAGTAGCCCTTACCGGAAGGCGTTGCCGCGGCCGCGCGGATCGGTTGCGCGAGGTGGAGGCGGCCCGCGGAGCCGTAGAGCTTGGCGTCGCCCATCTTGTAGACGTTGCCGAAGTTGTCGGCGACCCAGTACCCCTTGCCAGTCGGGGTCGCCATGATCGCCACGCTCGCTTGGCCCGGCCAGTACGTGATCGCCATCGGGCAGGCCGGTGGAGAGCACGACGGCGGGACACCGCCATAGGAGTGAGCCCCATACGGGACGAACGGAACCTTGCTTCCGGTCGCGGCGGCGTCCGTCAGCGGCGCGATCGCCGTGAGCCCGAGGACGGTGACCAGCAACACCGTTCGGACGAGATGACGGGTGCGTCGCTTGTGCATCACGCGATTCCCTGCGATTCCTTGTGAGCGCCGGCAGACGAAGGGCGCTTCAACGGCATCGGTCGTGGGCGCGCGGGTCTTGAGCGTGCGCCATCGGTGCGCGGTGACGAGCGGGCGATGGCCATCGATGCCGGACGGCGGCCGGCAGGCTCATCTGCCCTGAGGCAGGCACTCGGAACGTTTGGGACTCGTTGCTACCGCCAAATTTTGGAGAGACGTCCGATTGGCCGACAGTGCGTCGCGAACGACAGAGTGCGCTCGCTTCCGAGGCACCCCGATTTCCACGGCGGCTCGCACGTCGTGGTCGAGCCCGAGCAACCGTCGGCCCGGCGGCGTCGAACGAGGACCGCCATCGGTCGTCGTGGTGCCGCTGCTGTTCGGGGTCATGTAGATGACGTCGTCGATCGCCGGTGACCCGCGCCGGAGCGGTTGGCACGGCCGACGCTGTCGTCGCCTGTGACAAGCTTGTGCCAAGGGATTGCTCTGGGGGATGGGATGCCGCTTGATCGTCGCGACTTCGTCAAAGGCGCGCTCGGCGCGACCGGTGCGGCCTGGGTAGGGAGCAAGCTCGGTCACTCGACGGCGGGATGGGCGCTCGACCAGCCCGCCGCCGCGGCCGCGCGCGCCGCTGCACTGCCGCACCCCGAACGTTCCGGGATCGAGCACGTCGTCGTCGTGATGATGGAGAACCGCAGCTTCGACCACCTGCTCGGATGGTTGCCCGGCGCCGACGGTCGCCAGCATGGCCTCAGCTACGAAGCACCCGACGGCACGCGGCACAAGACGTTCCACCAGAAACAGTTGAACGGTTGCGGCTTCGCCGACCCCGACCACTCCTACAACGGCGGCCGCATTCAGTACAACGGCGGGAAGATGGACGGGTTCCTCACCGACGCGAGGAACGACTCGTTCGCGATCAGCTATTACAAAGCCGCCGACCGGCCGTTCATGGCCAGCCTGGCCCGCCACTACACGACCTGCGACCGCTACTTCTGCAGCATCCTCGGCCCCACCTACCCCAACCGGATCTTCCAGCACGCGGCCCAGACCGACCGGACCTCGAACACGCCGGTCGTGTCGACGCTGCCGACGATCTGGGACCGCCTCAACCAACCCGGCGGCCCGACCGGTCACTACTACTTCAGCGACGTGCCGTTCCTCGCGCTCTGGGGCGGGAAGTACTCGTCGATCTGGTCACCGCTCCCGCAGTTCCTGTGGGACGCCGCCGCGGGCACGCTTCCGAACGTGTCGTTCGTCGAGCCGTCGTTCCTCGGAGAAGGCGACGCGACCGGGAACGACGACCACCCGCGCTGCGACTTGCGCGCGGGCGACGCGTTCCTCTCCCAGGTGTTCCACACGCTCGCGTCCGGGCCCGGCTGGGCGAACACCGTGCTCGTGATCAACTACGACGAGTGGGGCGGGTTCTACGAGCATGTCCGCCCGCGCCGCATCACGGCCGGTGTACCGATCGGCAGCGACCCGCACACCGGGATCGATCAGGACCTCGACGCCAAGGGGCGGGTGCTGGGCGGTTTTCGCGTGCCGTGCATCGTCGCGTCGCCGTTCGCGCGACGCGCCCCGCGGGATTCCGTGACGCACGGCCATTACGACCACACGTCGGTGCTGAAGCTGATCGAGTGGCGGTGGGGCCTCGCGCCGCTGACCGCTCGTGACGCGTCGAACGCGCACTACGACCCGCGCAACCTCGTGCACACGCTCGATCTCAAGCACCCCGATCCGAAGGTGCCGTCGAGCATCCGCGAACCGGCTCCCTTCGTGCCCGTCGCGTGCCAGCCGGCCGCGGCGACCACCGCGGCGCGTTCGAACGACCCGGGGGCCGGCAACGAAGACTGGCTCGCGCTGCGCGACCTCGCTTCGAGCCTCCCCGTCTCCCAGCGGCCGCCCGGGTTGTGACGGTTGTACTCCCGTACGGGGGTACAAACGACACAACCGGGGGAGGGGAGGGACGGGTTGACGCTTCCCGGTGCGGGCAGCGATGCTGCCGGCCGGGCCGGAGGTTCGCTCGCGAGGAGGCGCGCCATGGTGTACGCGCAGGGCCGGACGATGTACGACGCCGACAGTCACCTGATGGAACTGTCGGACTGGCTGGTGCAGTACGCGGATCCCGGCATCCGTGATCGGATCCGGCCCCTGGCGTTGGGCGGCGCGGGCGCCCTCGCCGACGAAGCGGTACGCGCCGCGGAACGTCGCCGCGCCGATCGGGCGGTCGCGGTCGAGTTCGAAGGCAATGTGATGGGACCGAAGGGGTGGGGCGCGCTCGGCGCCTTCGATCCGGTCGAGCGCACGCGCGCGCTCGACCTGCTCGGCTTCGATGCGCAACTCGTGTTCAGCACGTTCGCGCCGACCCAGTTCGCGTCCGACGATCACGATCTTCTCTACGGCGGCGCTCGCGCCCACAACCGCGCCATCGCCGATTTCTGCTCCGACGATCGGCGGCTCATCCCGGTCGGCTACGTGCCGCTCAACGATCCCGAACGCGCCTTCGAGGCCACGAAGGAAGCGATCGCGATGGGCTGCGGCGCCGTCCTCGTCCCCTCGGCACCACCCAAGCAGAAGTCGCCGACGCATCCCGACTACTGGCCGGTCTGGGCCCATCTCGAAGCGACCGGCGTGCCCTTCATGCTCCACGTCGGCGGCGGCGGTCGCCCGCTGCGCCGCGCGTTCCATGTGAACGGGAAGCCGCCCGTCACCGACTTCCTCGGCGGCGGTGAGAACATCAGGTCGAAAGACTTTGTCGTCCTGCACCATCCACCGGAAACGTTCCTTGCCTGCATGGTGCTCGACGGTGTCTTCGAAGAGTTCCCCGGCTTGCGGGGTGGCTGCATCGAACAGGGCGCACTCTGGGTCGTGCCGCTGCTGCAACGGCTCGACATCGCGCAGGCCACCTTCAAGCGCACCGAACCCGCGCTCGATCTGCCGCTGCGCGCGAGCGACTACCTCCGCCGCCAGGTGTGGTTCACGCCCTTCACGACCGAACCGGTCGGGTGGATGATCGAACAAGCGGGCCCGGATCTGTTCCTGTTCTCGTCGGACTACCCGCACCCCGAAGGCGGCCACGACCCACTCGGACGCTTCGAGGAATCGCTCGGCACTACCGACGACGACGCGCGCGAACGGTTCTTCTCCCGCAACTTCGCCGAGATGATGGGCCCGGTCCTGGCGGACACCGGCGCATAAGCGCGCCCCCGCCAACCCAGGTTGTGAGGGTTGCGCCCCCGTACGGTCGCACAACCCTCACAACCCGGCGGGTTGGGGTGGGGTGGGGGTTGGGGATCAGAGGCCGAAGGCGGCGAACTCGTACCCGCCGCCGACGTAGACCTCGCCGTTCGCAACCGCGGGTGACGAGTCGATCGGCCCACCGGTCGCCCGCGACCACAGCGCGGCACCGCTCGTCGCGTCGAGTGCGTCGATGTTGCCGTCGTACGAGCCGATGTACACGACGCCGTTCGCGACCGCGGGCGACGAGTCGATGATCCCACCGGTGGTGTACGACCAGCGAAGGGTTCCGCTCGACGCGTCGATCGCGTCGACCTTGTGGTCGAACGAGCCGATGTAGACGACCCCGTTCGCGACCGCGGGCGACGACTCGACGTCGCCGCCGGTCTGGTAGGACCACACCTTCTTGCCCGAACCGGCCTTCAACGCGTAGACGTTGTCGTCGGTCGAACCGAAGTACACGTCGTTGCCCGCGACGGCCGGCGAGGACACGACCGGGGCACCGGTCGTGAACGACCAGTCGAGCTTGCCGGTCGTGGCGTTGAGCGCGTACAGGTTGCCGTCGAAGCTGCCCACGTACACCGACGTCTTGGTGACCGCGGGCGACGAGAACACTTCACCACCGGTCTGGTACGACCAGAGGAACGCGCCGGTAGTCGCGTCGAGCGCGTAGACCTTGTGGTCGTTCGACCCGAAGTAGACGATGCCGTTCGCGACGGTCGGCGAGGAGTCCTTGATCATGTCGCCGGTCTGGTACGACCAACGGAAGGCGCCGGTCGCCGCGTCGAAGGCGTACATCGAGCCGCTCTCGGAGCCGACGTAGACGATCCCGCCGGCCACGCTCGGCGACGACGACACGAAGCCGCCCGTCGGGCGCTTCCACACGAGGTCGGACGTGCTCGTGTCGATGGCGTAGAGGGAGCCGTCGCCGTCGCCGAAGTAGGCGATGCCGTTCGCGACCGCGGGTGACGACACCGCAAGATCGGGGACGGCCCACGACCACACGTAACCCAGCTTCTTCACCGTCGCGGTCGTGAGCGTCTTCTCGTAGGAGTCGACGCCGGAGTGGTTCGCATCGTGACGGAACGCGGGCCAGTCGCCCAACACGAACAGGATGGTCAGGACCTTGCCGTACGACGGGTCGAGCACCGAGATCTGCGACTTGCCCGACTGCAGGTCGAACGGCACCGTGACCCCGATCGTGAACGTGCCGGCCGCGCCGACCCGCACATGGCCGACCACCAGCTTGCCGATCAGGATCGGGTCGTCCTGGTCGGGGGTGAGGCCCGAACCGTCGAGCGTGACGCGTCCTCCGGGCCACACGTGGGTCGGCGACACCGCAACCCCGGGCTTGACGACGAAGGTCGTCCCGGGGAGACCGACGGTCTGGCCGGTTGCCGGGTCGGTCACGGTGATCGGCCCCGTCGTGGCCAGCGGCGGTACCGCGGTCACGAGCTTCGTACGCGCCTTGTTCACCGACGTGACCGCGGCGACGGTGCCGTTGAAACGCACGATGTCGGTACCGGCGAACCCGGTGCCGGTGATGGAGACCTTGGTCCCGACCTTGCCGGTCGCGGGGGTGAAACCGGTCATCGACAAGCTCGCGACGAGTTGCGCCGATCCGGCTCCCGCGGCTGCCGTCATCCCCGCGACTGCGATCAATCCGGTCGCCGCGACCGTCGCCACCAACCTGCGGATCATCGAACCGTGCATGGTCTCGCCTCCAGGACGTGCGGGAGTTCCATCGCTCATCCTCGGCGGCGTCGGAGCGGGGTTCGCCCGCGTTCGTCACGCTCGGAGTGTCGGATTTTCCCGTTCGTCGTCAGGGGCGAGACCGGCCGCATGTTTGCGACGTTCGTCGCCGACGACGGGAGCGTCGGCCGGTTTGGCCGCTTCCCACTCGGCGGCGGCGATGAAGATGCACGCGCCGACGATCGCGACGACGCCCCATCCGACGCCTTCACTGGCCGGGTAGCGATAGCTACTGCCCGGGAAGCGGTGGAACACGATCGACGCGAACCCGTAGACCGCCGCCCCGATGGCCGCGCACCACGCGGAGAGCCGCCATCCCGGGAGTCGCATCGACGCGAGCAACGCGACGAGCACGATCCCGAACGCCATTGCCGCGGTGTTCGCCCAGTGGTCCATCTTCACGTGCGGGTCGACCGCGGCCCCCGCCGTTGCAGCGCGGCCATGCTGAGGCCGAACCACACGAGCGGCACCGAACCGGCAAGCGCGATCGTTGCCATCGTCGGGCTCGGATCGATCGACGGGCGAAGCACACTCGAGCGGCTCGGGTGCACGGCGAGCAGCACGAGGGCAGCGATGCCGATGGAGATGCCGGCGACGAGGAACCTCGGGTCGGCGGAGGCCAGCGCGCCGACCGTCGCCGCGACCGCGGTCGCCGCGACCTGGAACCATGCCGACGGTCTCGACGCGGGTCGCCGGGTGAGCGCGACGAGCGCGACGGTGAGGATCACGCCGTACAGGATCCCGTAGCCGACGTCGTGGACGCGGTGGATCCCGCCCATCTCGGTGTCGAACCAACCGACGATCACGCCGATACCGAACAGCGCGATGGCGGCGGCGGCCGCGAACACCGATGCGAGCACCGTGAACGTGACGCGCCGGGTCTTCGATACCGGCGAAACCGTTTTCGCCTCCATGCGCGCCGGCCGCGTCGTCGAATCGATCATGGTCGCTCCTTGCCCGAACCAGACGGTTCTATTGGAACGATGCCGCCGGTGCGCGACAAGGAGGTTGGCATCACCGGGCGCGGCGGCTACCACCCCCTGCCTTCACCGCGCAGGGAAGTCACCGTCCTCGCAGGTAGCTCGAAACCGCTCCCGTTCCTCCGGGTCGTCGAACCAGAGGAGGACCCAAGCGTGCGTTTCGCCGGAACGAACCAACGCCTCGTAACGGTGGTTCCCGTCCTGCAACAAGAGTTCACCGTCTCGGTGCTCGACGAGCAGCGGCGGCGGTTCCCAACCCTCCTCGACGCTCTCCTCCATGGCGTGCACATCGTGTTCCCACGCTTCGGGTTCCACCCGGCAGAACGCGTCCTCTTCCGGGCCGGCGAGCCGCACGAGCTGGTCGACCCGAATACGCACCGGACCGAGCCACCAGTGGCGGCGTTGCGCGAGCCCGGCGGCGAGCACTTCGTTGTCGCTGCCGCGGCTCGAAAGGAAGTCGCCGACCCACTTCGGCACTTCGTCGTGCTCGGCGGCCTCGAACGCACCCGCGAGCGAGAACCGCTGCCGGCTCATGTGCGCACGCGCCCGTCAGTCATGTTCACCGGATCGAACGTGATCCGTTCGGGTCGGATGGAGGTTGCACCGCCCTCAACAAGCGCCGCCCCGGTGGTGACCACGTTGCCACCGTAACGGCGCGTGGCCCGTGCGCGGCATCCGGCGTCGCCGCCGTGTGGGTGTTCTTGTGGTGCCCGTGAACCTGCTCTTACTCGGCTCTCACCTAGGTTCGCGATCCTGCCCGCCGTGGCGACCACGGTTTCGACGCGTCACCTGCCGGTGCCGGGCGCGACCGGCACGCGCCGCGTGCGTGCCCGCGACGACGCCTTCGTCGTCGGCTTCGCCGGTCTCGTCGGGCTCGTCGTCACGGTCGGCCTTTGGCTCCGCCACGGCGGGGTCGGTGCGGCGACGGGCCCCGGGGGCACGCTCACCGCGATCGGTCAGGTCACCGCGCTCGTCGGTACGTACGCGGTGCTGGTGCAGCTCGTGCTCATGTCGCGCCTGTCGTGGATCGAGCGGGCGATCGGGCTCGACCGGCTCGCGGTGTGGCACCGCTGGGTCGGGTTCACGGCGGTCTGGTTGCTGAGCGCGCACGTTGCGTTCACGACTCTCGGTTACGCGCGCGGCGACAAGATCTCTTTCTGGCACCAGACGCGCGACTTCCTTTCGCACTACCCCGATGTGTTGATGGCATGGGTGGGGTTCGCGCTCTTCCTCGCGATCGCGTTCACGTCGGTGCGGATCGCGCGCCGGGCGCTCCAGCGCCAGACGTGGTACTTCGTACACCTCTACGCGTACCTGGCGATCGCGTTGACCTTCGCGCACCAGCTCGCCGTCGGTACCGATTTCAACGGTGATCGTGCCGCGCGCGTGTGGTGGGTCGGCCTCTACGTCGTGGTGTTCGGCACGATGTTGTGGTGGCGGGTCGTCGTGCCGGTCCGGCACCACCTGCAGCACGCCTTGCGGGTCGAGCGGGTGCTCAAGGAGGCACCCGGCGTCACGTCGATCTACGTCACCGGGCAAGCACTCGATCGATTCGGCGCGCAACCGGGACAGTTCTTCCTGTGGCGCTTCCTCACCCCGAGCGGTTGGTGGCAGGCCCATCCCTTCTCGCTTTCGGCGGCGCCTTCCCGTCGCCGCTTCCGCATGACGGTGAAAGACCTTGGCGACTACACGCACCAATTGCAGCGGGTGAAGCGCGGGACACGGGTGATGGTCGAGGGCCCCTTCGGCACCTTCACCTCCGACCGGCGCACGAACCCGAACGTGCTTCTCGTCGCCGGGGGGATCGGGATCACGCCGTTGCGGGCGCTCCTCGACTCCTTCGGCCCGGGCGACGACGTCGTCTTGCTGTTTCGCGTCGAACGCCCCGAAGACGTGATCTTCGCCGAGGAGTTGCGCGAGGTCGACCGCGCCGAGCACCGCACCGTCTACGTCATCCCGGGCGCCGAGATCGGCGACGACCACACCGACCTGCTCAGCCTCGAAGCACTGCGACGCTTCGTGCCCGACGTCGCCCGGCGGGAGTGCTTCGTCTGCGGTCCGCCCGGGATGATCGTCGCGATCAGGCGGCGGCTGCGACTGCTCGGGGTGCCCGCGGCGCAGGTTCACCACGAACGTTTCGAGTTCTAAAGGGAGTCGAGTGCGCCGCGTCATTCCCGCCATCATCCTCACGCTGCTCGGTCTCGGCGCGCTCGCGACGTTCAAGTCGACGCCCGGGGTTCCGACGTCGCAAGCGGTCACGACGACCACCGAGCAACCGTCGGCACCGACCACCGGCGCCACGACATCCGCCGGCGCGGCGCCGCCTCCTTCGTCGTCGCCGCCGTCAACCACCGGCGGGCCCACGACCAGCGTCGACGGTGACCCGGTCGAGAACCAGTACGGCGTCGTACAGGTGCGGATCACGGTGCAGGGCCGAACGATCACCGATATCACCGCGTTGCAGATGCCGAACGACCGCCAACGGTCGGCCTACATCAGCCAGCAAGCGGAGCCGTACCTTCGGCAAGAGGCCTTGCAGGCGCAAAGCGCCCGCATCAACATCGTGTCGGGCGCGACGTTCACGAGCGACAGCTACGCGCAGTCGTTGCAGAGCGCGCTCGACAAAGCCCGCCTTTAGCAGGGTGATGAATGACAGATTCGACGGCGCCGGGAACGTTGGTCGAACTGCAGGTCGAACTGCAGGTTCACACGAGCAGCGGCGCCCGGTGCGGAATTCGTCCCGCTGCTCGCGACCCGAGACGCGCGACGGCATCGGGGTGAAGCGAGCCGAAGCGCAGTGGGGAACGGTCATCAGCATCGACGTGCGCGACCAGATCGACGAGCGCGCGCTCGACGCGTGCTTCGACTGGTTCCGGAAGGTCGACGACCAGTTCAGTACCTGGCGGTCCGACACCGACATCATGCGTATCGCTCGCGGGGAGGAGCGAGTTGAGGATGCCGCGCCCGAAGTGCGGGAAGTGCTCGCGTTGAGCGAGCAGATGCGGCTCGAGACTGACGGCGCGTTCGACATTTGTTTCGGCGCCCGTGTCGACGGTGACACGGTTCCCGGGCAGGCAGCCGTCAACCCGTCGGGCATCGTGAAAGGTTGGGCGGTCCAGCGCGCGGCCGAGATCCTCCGCGACGCCGGCGCGTCGTGTTTCTTCGTGAACGCCGGTGGCGACATCGTTACGAGCGGCCGGCCGGCCGGCGCCCCGGAAGGCTGGCGCGTCGGCATCCAGCACCCGTGGGAGCGCGACCGCGTCGCGGCGGTCGTCGCCGTCGCGGGCGCGGCAGTCGCGACGTCAGGTCGCTATGAACGCGGCGATCACGTTTACGACCCGGCGTCGGGGCTGCCCGCGACCGGGCTCGCGTCGGTGACGGTCGTCGGGCCCGATCTCGCCGTCGCCGACGCATTCGCCACCGCGGCGATCGCGCTCGGCCCCGAGCGCGGCATGCGCTGGCTCGCGACGCGCGTCGGCTACGAAGCGTTCGCGATCACCGACGATCGTGTCGTGCTGCTCACGCCCGGTTTCGATCGCTACCGCGTCTGAGGGAAACCGGTCCGGACGCGAAGAGCCGCCGGCAGTTGCCGGCGGCCTTGCGTTGCGTTGCGCCGAATTTCAGATCGGGCGGACGTTCTGCGCTTCGTCGCCCTTGCGACCCTTCGCCGTCTCGAACTCGACTCGCTGGCCTTCGTCGAGCGACTTGTAGCCGTCGCCCTGGATGGCCGAGTAGTGGACGAAGACGTCGTCACCCTGCTCGCGCGAGATGAAGCCGTAACCCTTTTCGGCGTTGAAGAACTTGACAGTGCCTTGTTGCACGTGAACTCGTTTCTCGTCGACTTCGGCCAATGAGTTCGGCCGACCAGTCGAGGGCCAGTGTACGCATGAGAAGGGTCGCGCGGGGCTTCGGAGCGGGTAAGATGGTCGTTTGCGCTCGTGATGGCGCTTCCCGGACACTCCACGGTCGCCTTCCGTTCGGTGCTCGCGACGCACCTCATTGGTTGCGTTCGTGCGAACCGCGATGACGAAGGAGTCCGGTGAAGATGAGCACCGACGGCACTCACCTCGAGAAGGAACTCGCCCGGCTCGCAGCCGAGCGGACGGCGCTTTTCGCCCGCTCGGGGAACAGTTTCGGCCTCACGCCGGCCGACCAGACCCGTTTGCGGTCGGTCGAACGTGAGCTCGACGAGTGCTTCATCTCGGTCCGTAACGCGCGTGCCGCCCGCGACGCGGCACGGTTCAGCCGCGAGAACGCCATCGTGCGCCGCCAGGTCAGGGTGCAGCAGAAGGACAGGCCGGGCGCCGGCGCGTAGCCCGACCGGCCGTCACTGGTCGGCCAGCCGAGCGTGCACCCAGTTCATGATCCCGGTGAGGTAGTCGGCCGGCGTTGCCGGATCGGTATTGACCAGATGCGGTTTGTTGGTCACGACGTGGGTCGAACAGTCGGGTGTCTTGTCGTTGTCGACACACACCGGGAAGTTCTCCGAACGAGAACGGGCGCCTTGCGCGGCGATCGCGGCTCGCATCGGTTCGTGGATGCAGTCGGTCAACCCCAACGTCACATGAGTGCCGTTGCGCAGCGGGCAACTGATGGGCGGTGAACCGCAGGTGTTCTGGTCGCCGTGGTTCCAGATGTGCAGGATCGGCACCGTCAGACGACCGCTCGACACCAGCTTGTCGGGTTCGTTGGCGATATTCGCGAGGTCGGGGTTGACCCGCGCCGCGATGGCGCCGGTGCGCGCGGGGTCGTTGTCGTCGGTGCAGTAGCCGGCGGCGAACCCGGCGTTGAGCGCTTCGACGTTGATGATGCTCGCGTCGGCGACGATCCCGGCCGGTGGTATCCCCTGCAGTTGCATCGACCAGGCAACCCCGAACGTTCCGGCCGAGCCGGCGCTGGTGCCGTGAAGGAACGTCTTCGTCGTGGTGTAGGTCGCCTCGGCGAACTGGATCGCCGCCTTGGTGCTGAAGACGCCGTTGGTCGTGCGTGGCTTCCCGTCGGGCGTCGTGTTCGGGTTGTGCGGGTCGGCGCTATCGGTACCGGCGTAGACGTCGTGGCTGCAGTACGACACCGCGAGCGTGCGGAAGCCGGCCGGGTCGGAACGCACCCGGCCGAGGAGCCCGTTGTTCTCGAGCAGCGTTTGCAGCGAGGATGCGCTCTCCTCGACCTTCTGGTTCGCGCTCGGGACCGGGTTGCCGTTGACGTCGAAGTAGCCCGCGCCGCCGCCGTGCATGAACACCCAAAGGGGTCGGGGCTGCGTCGCCGCCGAGCCGACCGGCGTCCCGATCGTGAAGGTCTGGTACCCGCTGACGCTGCACGGGTAGGCGCTGTCGCGGTAGTAGTCGTAGCGCCATCCGTTCGAGGTCGCCGAGCTGACGAGCTGGATCGACGCCGTGTTCCCCGGCTGCGTGAGCGCCGTGCAACCTCCCGCCGCGATGGCGGCGGCCGCCACCAGGAGCAGCCATGCCGGGCGAAGTCGCATCGGGTCTCCTCGGTGTTCGAAACGGGGTACGCGGTCGGTCGGACGCAGGCCGTGAACGTACCCTTCCTCTTGAACGGGCGCCCGCACGTCCGAACTGCGAAGCTTGCACCGATGCAGATGCCTCCTGTGCCGCCGCCGCGGCCACCGTCGACCCGCGATGCCCTCATGGACGCCGCGATCGAACTGATCGAGGAGCGCGGTGTGCTCGCGGGGCTGAACCTGAGCGAGGTTGCCGATCGCGTCGGCGTGACGCCGGCGAACATCTACCACCTCTTCGGCTCGCGGCAGGGGCTGATGCGGGCGGCGTTGACCCGAGAGGCCGATCGGCTGTTCCCGAAGCTCGGGCAACTCTTGGGGCTCCCGTTCGTCGAGCAGCGCCTTCGAGTGTTCGACGTCATCGGCGAACAGCCGCGCCTGGCGCTCACCGCGTTGCTGGCCCTCGACCAGGACGCCGACTACCGGCCGCTGCCGTACCTCGAAGGCGTACGGGAAGAGATCAAGACGCAAATCGAAGCCGGCCTGGTCCCGCCCGACCTCGACACCGACGCGGTACACCTGCTGACGCTGGGCATGGTCATCGCGACGGCGATCTACGGCGAACCGGCCGCGCGCCAGCTCGGTGTGCCCGTCGAAGAACTGCGTTCACGGATGCGCGCCCTCCTCGAACTGATGCTCGCCGCGCTCATCGAACCGCCGTCGTGAACGTCGCGAGCCGGATCGCGCAAAGACCCGAGCGTTCGCCGTAAGGATCGCGTCAAGGCGCTGGCGCGGCGCGACAGCAAGGCGTTTGATCGCGTCATGCGTGCGGTATTCCGGCTCCGCGAACCATCCGAAGACCGGCGAACGTCGTTCGAACGCGAGGTCGTCGGACTCGCCGTTGGCGTGCTCGGTTCGATCGCGCTGGCGTCGCTGCTCGTGCTCGTCCGCGGCGACATCATCAACGCGAACGCGGCCCTGGCCTTGGTGCTCCCGGTGCTTGCCGGCGCCGTGATCGGTGGTCGCCGGGCCGGCATCGCCGGCGCGATCGTCGCCGCGCTCTCGTTCGATTTCCTCTTCACCCACCCGTACCTGTCGTTGAAGATGACGCACCACAACGACATCGAAACCTCGGTGATCCTCCTCGTGGTCGCGCTGGTCGTCGCGGAAATCGGGTTACGGGCCCGCCGCACACAGGTCGATGCGACGCTGTCGAAGTCGGAAGTCGACCGGCTCTACCGGATTGCCGAGCTGGCCGCGAGAGCGACCGACCCGGCCGACGTCGTGCTCGCGGTGCAGGCCGAGTTGATCGGCCTCTTCTCGCTCGACGACTGCTGGTACGAGCCCACCGGCACCACACCGCTCCCGCGCCTCGGGAACAACGGTGCGCTCCGGGACGCGCCGTTGAAGCTGCGCGGCGACGAGTTCGAGCTCCCGGCCGACGGGTTGGAGCTCGCGGTGCACGCCCAGGGCCGTTCGTACGGCCGCCTGGTACTGCGCGCCGGTGAAGGCACCGCCGCGTCGATCGAGCAGCGCCGGGTCGCGCTCGCGCTCGCCGACGAACTCGGTCTCGCGCTCGCATCCGCCCGGCAACTCGGCGAGGATCTGGGCTTCCATGAATGAAGGGTGGGCGTTCTATGGCTGATGTCGTGTTCATCGCGCTCCTCGTCGCGTTCTTCGCGATCTGCGTCCTCTACGTGCGCGGCTGCGAACGGATCATCGCCTCGGCCGACGACGACTCGACGACCGAGACCACAACATGACCTTCGACAACGGCCTCGGTCTCGTCATCGCGCTGCTGCTCGCGGCGTTCCTCGTCGCGGCGCTCGTCGTCCCGGAGAGGTTCTAGATGTCGCTCGCCAGTTGGGTGCAGTTCGCCGTCTTCATCGCGCTGCTCTGCATCACCGCGCCACTGCTCGGCACATACATGGCGAAGGTCTACGGCGACGAGGCCAAAGCCCCGGGCGACCGTGTGTTCCTCCCCGTGGAACGGATGATCTACCGCTTCTGCCGCGTCGATCCGCAGAGCGAGCAGCGCTGGACCACCTACGCCTTCTCGCTGTTCGGGTTCAGCTTGTTCTCGTTCTTCGCCGTCTACGCCCTCGAACGCTTGCAGCCGCACCTCCCCTTCAACCCGACGGGCATGCCGGCCGTCACGCCGCACCTGTCGTTCAACACGGCAGTCAGCTTCATGACCAACACGAACTGGCAGTCGTACGGCGGCGAGACGACGATGAGCCACCTCACGCAGATGGTCGGCCTCTCGGTGCAGAACTTCGTATCGGCCGCGGCCGGCATGGCGGTCATGGCCGCGTTCATCCGCGGCCTCGCGAGGCGGCAGGCATCGACCATCGGGAACTTCTGGGTCGACCTCACGCGCACGACCGTTCGCATCCTTCTCCCGCTGTCGTTCGCCTTCGCGCTGTTCTTCGTCAGCCAGGGCGTGATCCAGAACCTGCACGGATTCACGACGGCGCACACGCTCGAAGGTGCGGCGCAGCTGATCCCGGGCGGGCCGGCCGCCAGCCAGATCGCGATCAAACAGCTCGGCACGAACGGCGGCGGGTTCTTCAACGTGAACTCCGCGCACCCGTTCGAGAACTCCACCCCGTTGAACAACTTCGTCGAGATGTGGGCGATCCTCGGGCTCTCGTTCGGCCTCGCGTTCACCTTCGGCCACATGGTGCGCGACAAGCGCCAAGGCCGGGCCGTGTTCGCCATCATGTTCAGCATCTGGTTCGTCTTGTCGATCGGGGCGATGGTCTTCGAGGGCAACGGCAACCCCCGCCTCACAACCGCCGGTGCGAACCAGGCGACAACCGCGCAGCAATCCGGCGGGAACATGGAAGGAAAGGAAGTCCGCTTCGGCACCGCGGCGTCCGGCCTCTGGGCCGCGTCGACCACCGGCACGTCGAACGGCTCCGTGAACTCCATGCACGACAGCTTCACGCCGCTCGGCGGCATGATCCCGCTGTCGCACATCATGTTGGGCGAGGTGAGCCCCGGCGGTGTGGGCGTCGGGCTCAACGGCCTGCTGATCATGGTGATCCTCGCGGTGTTCATCGCCGGCCTGATGGTCGGGCGAACACCCGAGTACCTCGGCAAGAAGATCCAAGCGGCCGAGATGAAACTCGTCGTGCTCTACGTGCTGGCGATGCCGCTCGCGCTGCTCGGGTTCGCGGCCGCGTCCGTGATCCTCAAGAGCGCGCTGACATCGCTCCACAACCCCGGCCCGCACGGCCTCTCCGAGGTCCTCTACGCGTTCGCGTCGACCTCCAACAACAACGGCTCCGCGTTCGCCGGCCTGGCGACGGCGACGCAGTGGTACGACACGACCCTCGGCATCGCGATGCTCGTCGGCCGTTTCTTCCTCATCATCCCCGTGCTCGCGATCGCGGGCTCGATGGCCCGCAAGAAGCAACTCCCCGAGACGGCCGGCACCTTCCCCACGCACACGCCGTTGTTCGGCGGGCTCGTCATCGGTGTCACCGTGATCGTCGCGGGCTTGACCTTCTTCCCGGCCCTCGCGCTCGGCCCGATCGTCGAGCATCTCTCCCTGTAAGCGATCGAGGAGATCGACCGCATGACCGACACGACGACAGCGCCTCGCCCCAGCGGGACCAGCGCGCGCGACCGGCACCCGTTACCCACGAAGTCGCTGTTCGACCCTGCGATCGTCAAGGGTGCACTGGTCGACAGCGTTCGCAAACTCGATCCACGTGTGCAGGCGCGCAATCCCGTGATGTTCGTCGTGTTGGTCGGCAGCGTCCTCACGACGTTCCTGTTCGCTCGAGACGCTGCGTCGTCGACCGCCAACGAGAACGTGTTCACCGGTCTCGTTGCGCTCTTCCTGTGGTTCACGGTGCTCTTCGCCAACTTCGCCGAGGCGATGGCCGAAGGGCGCGGGAAGGCCCAGGCGGCCACGCTGCGCAAGACCCGTTCCGAAACCGTGGCCCGGGTGCGCCAGGCCGACGGTTCGGTGAAAGAAGTACCCAGCAGCGAGCTCCAGGTCGGCGACGAGTGCGTCGTCGTCGCCGGCGAGGTGATCCCCGGCGACGGTGATGTCGTCGAAGGCATCGCGTCGGTCGACGAGTCGGCGATCACGGGCGAGTCGGCGCCGGTGATCCGCGAGTCGGGCGGCGACCGGTCGGCGGTGACCGGCGGCACGCGTGTGCTGTCGGACCAGATCGTCGTGTGCGTGACGGCGAAACCCGGTGAGACGTTCCTCGACCGCATGATCGCGCTGGTCGAAGGGGCCGAACGCCAGAAGACGCCCAACGAGATCGCACTCAACATCCTCCTCGCCGGGTTGACGATCATCTTCCTGCTCGCCGTGGTGACGCTCCAACCGTTCGCGATCTACTCCAAGGCCGAGCAGAAGATCGTCGTGCTCGTCGCGTTGCTGGTGTGCCTGATCCCGACGACGATCGGCGCGCTGCTGTCGGCGATCGGCATCGCGGGAATGGACCGCATGGTGCAGCGCAACGTGCTCGCGATGTCGGGCCGTGCGGTCGAGGCGGCCGGCGACGTGTCGACGCTGCTGCTCGACAAGACGGGAACAATCACCCTCGGCAACCGGCAGGCCGTCGACTTCATCCCGGTCCCGGGCGTGTCCGTCGACGAACTGGCCACCGCGGCGCAGCTCTCGAGCCTGGCCGACGAAACGCCCGAGGGTCGTTCGATCGTCACCCTCTCGAAGGAGAAGTACGGCCTCGCGCCGCGAGACCTCCCCGGCGCCGAACTCGTGCCCTTCACGGCGCAGACGCGCATGAGCGGTGTCGACCTCGACGGGCGTTCCATCCGGAAGGGTGCCACCGACTCGATCCGCCGGTGGGTGGTCGAGCAGGGCGGCACCTCGCCCCACGAGCTCGACGTCATCACCGACGGCATCGCGACCAACGGTGGCACGCCCCTTGCCGTCGCCGACGGCCGGCGCGTGCTCGGTGTCATCGAACTGAAGGACATCGTCAAGGAAGGCATGACGGAGCGGTTCGACCAGCTGCGGGCCATGGGGATCCGCACGGTGATGATCACCGGCGACAACCCGTTGACCGCCAAGGCGATCGCCGAAGAGGCCGGCGTCGACGACTTCCTCGCCGAGGCGACTCCCGAAGACAAGATGGCACTGATCCGCCGTGAGCAGACCGGCGGCCGTCTCATCGCGATGACCGGCGACGGCACCAACGACGCACCCGCGCTCGCGCAGGCCGACGTCGGCGTGGCGATGAACACCGGCACGCAGGCCGCCAAAGAGGCGGGCAACATGGTCGACCTCGACTCCGACCCGACGAAGTTGATCGAGATCGTCGAGATCGGCAAGCAGCTCCTGATCACCCGCGGTGCGCTGACGACCTTCTCGATCGCGAACGACGTCGCGAAGTACTTCGCGATCATCCCGGCCATGTTCATGGGTGTGTTCCCGTCGCTCGACCGGATCAACATCATGAAGCTCGACTCGCCGCGGTCGGCGATCCTGTCGGCCGTCATCTTCAATGCGCTGATCATCGTTGCGCTCATCCCGCTGTCGTTGCGCGGCGTGAAGTTCCGAGCCGAGAACGCCGCGACGATGCTGCGCCGGAACCTCTTGATCTACGGCGTCGGCGGCCTCGTCGCCCCCTTCGTCGGGATCAAGCTCATCGACTTGCTCATCTCCGCACTGGGGGTGAAGTGATGCGGCGCCAGTTGCTGCCCGCGCTCGGGATGCTCGTGGTGTTCACCGTGCTGACCGGGCTCGTCTACCCCCTCGCCGTCACCGGTGTCGCGCAGGTCGCGTTCCGCGACCGGGCCAACGGCTCCTTGGTCAGGCGCGGCGGCACCATCGTCGGGTCCCGGCTGATCGGCCAGACCTTCACGAAGCCCGGCTACTTCCACCCGCGCCCGTCGGCGGCGGGAACCGGCTACGACGCCGCCTCCAGCTCCGGGTCGAACGACGGCCCGACCAACCCCGTGTTCCTGCGCGAGGTCCACCAGCGGGTTGTCGCCTACCGCAAGGAGAACCACCTCGCGGCCGGAGCCCCGGTGCCGGTCGACGCGGTCACGGCGTCGGCGTCGGGCCTCGACCCCGACATCTCGATCGCCAACGCCCGGATCCAGGCGCGACGGGTCGCCGGGGCACGTGGCCTACCCCTCGCGAAGGTGCTCGACCTCGTCGACGCCAACACCGACGGTCGTGGCCTCGGGTTCCTCGGCGAACCGGGCGTGAATGTGCTCGAACTGAATCTCGCGCTCGATCGCACCTCGAACTCTTAGGATCGCGGCACTGTGTCACGCGGTCAGCTGCGCATCTATCTGGGCGCGGCGCCCGGCGTCGGCAAGACGTTCGCGATGCTGAACGAGGGCCGTCGCCGCCGGAGCCGCGGGACCGATGTCGTCGTCGGTTACATCGAGACCCACGGCCGGGCGCACACCGAGGAACAGATCGCCGATCTCGAGGTCGTGCCGCGCAAGACGCTCCGTTACCGCGACGCCGACTTCGAGGAGATGGACGTCGACGCAGTGCTCGCCCGGCGTCCCGAAGTTGCCCTGGTCGACGAACTCGCGCACACCAACGTTCCCGGCTCGGCCCACGCGAAACGCTGGGAAGACGTCGAGATCCTGCTCGACGCGGGCATCGACGTGGTCTCGACGCTCAACATCCAGCACCTCGAATCGATGAACGACGTCGTCGAGGCCATCACCGGCATCAAGCAACACGAGACCATCCCCGACGCGATCGTGCGCCGCGCCGAGCAGGTCGAGATCGTCGACCAGACGCCCGAAGCCCTCCGCCGCCGGATGGCGCACGGCAACATCTACCCGTCGGAACGGATCGACGCCGCGCTCGCCAACTACTTCCGCGTCGGCAACCTGAGCGCGCTGCGGGAACTCGCATTGATCTGGGTCGCCGACAAGGTCGACGACGGCCTGCGGGAGTACCGCGAGAAGCATGGCATCGAGCGCGTCTGGGAGACGCGCGAGCGGGTGATCGTCGCGCTCACCGGCGCGCCGCACGGCGACGAAGTGATCCGCCGGGCGGCCCGGATCGCGGCCCGTTCGCACGGTGACCTCGTCGGCGTGCACGTACGCAGCGCCGACGGGCTGAGCAGCCCCGACCCGTCCTCACTCGACGAGCAACGCACGCTGCTCGCCGACCTCGGTGGCGAGTACCACGAAGTGGCGTCGGGTGACGTCGCCCACTCGCTGGTGCAGTTCGCCAAGAGCCGCAACGCGTCGCAGATCGTGCTCGGCGCGAGCCATCGGTCGCGCTGGGCGGAGATCGTTCGCGGTTCGGTCATCAACGCCGTCACCCGCAATTCAGGTGCCGTCGACGTGCACGTCATCTCGACCGAGCGCCCGGAGAAGACCGCCCCCCAGCTCCCGCGTCTACGGCGCGGCAACTACCGCCTGTCGCGCCGGCGGGTCATCGCCGCCTGGCTCACCGCGCTCGGCGGGCCCTGGCTGATGGTGGCCGCGCTCGCGCAGCTGCGCACCCACCTCCAGTTGCCGAGCGACCTGCTCAGCTTCCTCCTGGTCGTGGTGGTCGTCGCGGCGCTCGGCGGCTTCGCGCCGTCGTTGCTCGCCGCGATCGTGAGCTTCCTCGCCGCGAACTACTTCTTCACGCCGCCGTTCTACACGTGGACGATCAGCGAGGGGGAGAACATCTTTGCGCTCGCGATCTTCGTCGTGGTCGCCGCGATCGTGAGTTTCTTCGTTTCGCAGGCGACGCGGCGCAGCGGTGAAGCCGCCCGCGCCCGCGCCGACGCGGAGACGCTGGCCGGATTGGCCGGGACCATGACGAGCGACGACGACCCGCTCCCCGCGCTCGCCGCCCAACTCCAGGTCACCTTCGACGCCGACGGCGTGAGCGTGCTGCGGCGGCGCGACGGCGTGTGGGCGGTGGAGGCGAGCGCGGGAGCGCAGCCGCCGTCGTCCCCCGAGGAAGCCTCGCTCGGCGTGCCGGTAGGGGCCGACACCGTCGTCGCGATGAGCGGGGATCACGTGCGGGGCGCCGACGTGCGGACGCTCGAAGCGTTCACGAGCCAGCTCGATCTCGCCTTCGAACGACGGAGGTTGCGAGCCGAGGCGGAAGGTGCGGTGCGGCTCGCGGAGATCAACGAGCTGCGCGCCGGGTTGCTCGCCGCCGTGTCGCACGATCTGCGCACGCCGCTCGCGTCGATCAAGGCGTCGGTTACCAGCCTGCGCCAGCGTGAGATCGCCTGGACCGATGCGCAGCGCGACGAGTTTCTCTCCGCGATCGACGAAGGTGTCGACCGCCTCACCAACCTCGTCACCAACCTGCTCGGTATGAGTCGTATCCACGCCGGGCAGGTGGAGCTGGCGACGCAGGCCGTCGGCCTCGACGAGATCGTCGGCCTTGCCTGTTCGGGGCTCGAGGTTGCGACCCAACTCGTCGTCGAGGTACCCGACGACCTTCCCGCGGTGCGCGCCGACGCCGCGCTGCTCGAACGAGCCGTCGCCAACATCATCGACAACGCCTGCAAGTGGTCTCCACCCGGTTGCCCGGTCACCGTTCGGGCCGGTGCGCACGCCGGCCGGGTCACCCTCTTCGTGGTCGATCACGGGCCCGGTATCCCGGTGCGTGACCGCGACCGGGTGTTCGCCCCGTTCCAGCGCCTCGGCGACCGCAGCGCCGGTAGCGGGACTGGCCTCGGCCTTGCGGTCGCGAAAGGCTTCATCGAACTGATGGACGGTGAGGTGTCGGTGGAAGACACACCGGGCGGGGGAACGACCATGGTCGTCACGCTCCCAGCGGCGTGACGGACCGTGCCGCGGGCGAGCGGGGCGGCGCGAGCGAGGCCTCCGACCAATCCGCCGACGGGGCGCGCGTGCTCGTCATCGACGACGAGCGGTCGATCCGGCGCGCGCTCGAGATCAATCTGAGCGTGCGCGGCTACGTGGTCGATGCGGCCGCGAACGGCGAGGAAGCGCTCCAACTCGCGGCGCGCAACCATCCCGACGTCGTGATCCTCGACCTCGGCCTGCCCGGCATCAGTGGTCGCGACGTCATCGAGGGGCTGCGTGGTTGGACCGACGTGCCGATCGTCGTGCTGTCGGCTCGCGACGAGGAGCGCGAGAAGGTGCTCGCGCTCGACGCCGGTGCCGACGACTACGTCACCAAACCGTTCGGCATCGACGAATTGCTCGCGCGGCTGCGTGCCGCGCTGCGGCGCTCCCAGGCGCCTGCCTCGACCGACCCCCAACTCGTCACCCCGGACTTCACGATCGACTTCGCGACGAAGCGGGTCATCCGCAACGGCGAGGCGGTACATCTGACGCCGACCGAGTGGCACCTCGTCGAGACGCTCGTGCGTCATCGCGGCAAGCTGGTCGGCCAGAAGGAACTCCTGCGCGAGGTCTGGGGACCGGAGTACGGCGAGGAGTCGCACTACCTGCGGGTGTTCATGGGCCAGTTGCGGCGGAAGCTCGAACCCGAACCGTCGCGCCCGCGCTACTTCGTCACCGAACCGGGCATGGGCTACCGGTTCGAAGAGCCGGAAGGCTGACGAGGCCTCGGCGCGGCTACCGTTTCGGTTCGTGGCCCCGCCGTCCGACAACCCGTTCCGAGCCCGGTTGCCAATCGTGATCGTCGCCGCGGCGGTGTTCGTCGTGCTACTCGTCGTCACCGCGGTCACGGAAAGCAACGACCTCGGCACCGCCGTCGCCATCTACGGGATCGTCGGCGGCATCCTGCTCGGGCGGCTCCTCGCCGCCAGCGAGCGGTCGCGGTCGCAGCCCAGCGGCTGAAGCCCTCCCACGATCGGCCCGAAACCGTAGGAGTGGCCGAAAAAGCATGGGGTACGGTGACGCGTATGGCTGATCCGGCGACGTTCGCCGAACTTGCAATGCCGTACATGTCTGCGCTCTATGCCGCCGCGCTGCGGATGACACGGAACCCGTCGGATGCAGAAGACCTTGTGCAGGAAACGTACCTGCGCGCCTATCGCGGCTTCGGCGGTTTCCGGGAAGGCACGAACCTGAAGGCGTGGCTCTACAAGATCCTCACCAACACGTTCATCAACCAGTACCGGGCCAAGAAGCGCCGTCCCGACCAGGTCGACCTCGACGACGTCGAAGACTTCTACCTCTTCCGCCGGCTCGGCGGTCTCGAAGCGGCGGAGGCGACCCGCACGACCGAGAACGAGGTCCTCGACGCGCTTCCCGACGAAGAGGTCAAACAGGCGCTCGAAGCCCTGCCCGAGCAGTTCCGGATGGCGGTCATCCTGGCCGATATCGAGGGATTCTCCTACAAGGAAATTGCGGAGATCCTCGATGTCCCGATCGGCACGGTCATGAGCAGGATCCATCGCGGAAGAAGACAGCTGCAAAAACGGTTGTGGGACTACGCGCAAGAACGGAACCTCGGCCCGCGCGTCGGCAGCACCACGGGGAGCTAGGAATGTCCAAGGAGTGCGAGCAGGCGATACATCGCGTGTACGAGTACCTCGATGGTGAGCTCACCATGTGGCGCCGTACCGCGATAACCCGGCATCTCGACGAGTGCCCGCCGTGCGCCGAGGGCTTCACCTTCGAGATCGAGCTGCGCCAGGTGATCGTGTCGAAGTGCCACGAGGAAGTGCCACCCGACCTGAAGGCTCGGATCGCGGGCGCCCTCGGGCTCGACGCGACGGCTTGACCTCCCGACCGAGCGCGAACCACCGTCAGTAAACTTCCGCAGTGATCGGACAGTGATCGGGCGACGCGCCGCGGCGGCAATCACGACCGTTGTCGGCATCGTGATCGCGATCGCCGGCTTCGGGTTCGTCATCACGCGCGTCGCCGACAACTGGACCGAAGTCCGTCACGGCATCGACAACGCGAGTCGCGGCTGGCTCGTCCCCGCCGTGTTGTTCGGCGTGATCGGCATGGCGCTGATCGCGGCGGCGTGGAGAACCGTGGTGAGCGCGCTCGGCGCCGAGGTCTCCACGCGCGATGTGGTGCGCTGGTACTTCCCCGGCGAACTCGGCAAGTATGTACCCGGAGGCATCTGGCCGGTTGTCGGCCGGGCCGAGCTCGCCTACCGCGGCGGCGTACGGCGGGCCGTTGCGTACGCGAGCGTCGCGCTGTCGCTCGGCGCGCTCTACCTGTCGGCGATCGCCGTGGTCACGGTCACGCTTCCGGCGGTGCTCGCCGCGAAGCACAACTCGTCGGCACCGCTGTTCGTCGTGCTGCTGTTGCCGTTGGGCATCGGTGCGCTGCACCCTCGTGTCCTCACCGGCCTCCGCGACGTCGCGAGCCGGGTCGCGAAACGTGAGATCGCCTTCGTCGTGCCGCCGTGGCGCACGTCGCTCATGCTCGTGGCGCGGTACGTACCCGCATGGTTGTTCATCGGCGGCTCGACATGGTGCGTCGCCCGCGCGTTCGAACATCAAGCGCCGCTCGGTCAGGTGTTCGTCGCGGCGGTCGCCAGCTGGGTGGCCGGCTTCGTGCTGGTCCCCGTGCCGGGCGGTGTGGGTGTGCGTGAAGCCGCCTTCGTCGCGATGGCCGGGTTGCCGGTTGGCATCGGCGCGACGGTTGCGCTCGTGGCCCGGGTGATGTTCATGGCGATCGACGCGGGTGGCGCCGTCGTCGCGCCGGTGGCGGCGCGAGAAAGCGTGGGCGCTACGAACGCACCCGAGCCGTAACGAGGGTCCACGGCAGCGGGCTTTTCACCGCGCTCACGTCGAATTGCTCGCCGACGAGCCTCGCGAAGGCGTGCCGCGACCAGTGCTGCACGTGACCCGGCGTATTGCCCCACTCCCGCACGTAGGCACCGCGCACGAGGTTGAGGGCCCGCCAGATCGGCTCGCGCGGCACGCTCAACACGACCGCGCCGCTCGCGACGCGCGCGAGTTGTTCGAGCACCTTCGCCGGGTTCTCGACGTGTTCCAGCACTTCGATCGCGAGGACGAGGTCGAAGGTGTTGTCGGGGAACGGCGGCGTGCCGGCGTCGCCGAACACGCCCGTCAGCCGCCGCTGCGCCCACTGGCCGGCAAGGTCGGCGTCGGGGAGATCGAGGCCGATGATGCGCGCGTCGGGATAGCGCTCGCGCGCGTGCGTCGCGATCTCGCCCTCACCCATCCCGATCTCGAGGATCGATGCGACGGGCCCGGCGGGCAGCACGGCGTCGAGGTCGCGCATGAACCCGCTCATCAGGTAACGCGCGACAGGGTTGCGTGACGCGTACTTGTCGTACGTGTTCCCGATCGGGACGTCGGCGCGCGATGTCGTCATCGCGAAGTTGTCACAGTGATGCGGGCGCGACGTCGCTCGGGGAGCGGGCGAGTCGTACGACGAGGTCGGCGAGGAGCCCGGTCGCGACCATCTGGAACGCGGCGAAGAAGATCAGCAGGGTGTCGGCCGCGACGCGGAAGTCTTTCGTCGCGATGTCGTACCCGAGCTTCCCGAGACCGATCAGGAACAGCGCGAACCCGAGGGGCATGAACACCCGCAGCGGTTCGTAGGAGAGCACCATTCGCACGACTTGCAGGAGGTAGCGGCGGGTGTCCTTGTACGGGTGGAACTTCGAGCTGCCGGCGCGTTTCGCGTACTCGATCGGTATGTACTTCACGGAGTAACCGTTCGCGAGGAACGTCATCGTCATCGTGGTCACGCACGAAAACCCCTGCGGCAGGAGGTGCAGGTATTGCGTCATCACGTCGCGCCGGAACGCGCGCAGGCCGCTGTTCAGGTCGGGGATCTCGGTTTTCGTGAGGTATTGCGCGAGGCGGCGGATCGTCCACTTCATCGGGACCCGCAAAGCCTTGAGCGTGCCTTCCTCGGTCGTGCGTGCGCCGACGATCTGGTCGAACCCTTCGAGTTCCTTCACCAACTCGGGGATCCGCTGGTTCGGGTACGTCATGTCGGCGTCGGTCCACACGACGACGCGGCCCCGGGCGAGGCGGCTGCCGATCCGCCGCGCGGTACCCGAGCCCTGGTTGCGACCGAGTGCGACGAACCTGATCCCCTCGAGGGGCCGCAGTACGTCGGCGGAGCCGTCGGTAGACCCGTCGTCGACGACGATGATCTCGTACGTGTAATCCGACGCGTCGAGCGCGGCACGGATGCGGTCGATCTCCGCCAGCACGTGACCGCGCTCGTTGAAGACCGGCAGCACGACAGACACGTCGTACAAGTCGGCGTCGGGGTCAGCTACCGGATCGCGCTGCGTTGTGAGGTCGGGTGCGGTTTGCGTGGCGGAATGCTACCCAGGGTATTTGTCCGCGTACCATGAAACGACCTCGACCGCTGGTGGCGGGCGGGCATGTCGGGAAGCTCGCGGGGTGAACCTGGCATGCTGCACGGCGTGACGGAGGCGGGGATCGACGCCGACAGTTCGGTCGACGGGCTGTCGGGGCGGGTGCGCCACCTGGGGTTCCGTGCGCAGGTGGCGCTCATCACGATTGTCGGATTTGCGTGGCGGATCGCGTACGTCTTGATCTTCCGGCGGAACCGGCTGCCGTTCCTCGGCGACTCGTTGCAGTACAGCATCGGCGCGAACGCCCTTGCGAAAGGGCAGGGTTTCATCAACGCGTGGGCGGCCATCGGCTTCCGGCGCGAGGCGTCGGCCGCGCACCCGCCGCTCTACATGATCTGGTTGGCGATCCCCTCGTGGCTCGACCACGGGTCCGCGAGCCAGCTGACGCACATGCTCTGGACGTGCGTCCTCGACGTCGGGACGATCGTCGTGGTTGCCGCGACCGCTCGCGCGATCGCCGGCGACGGTGCCGGCATCATCGCCGCGCTGCTCGCCGCCTTCTACCCGAACATCTGGGTGAACGACGGTGTGCTGCTCTCCGAGCCGATGGCGATCTTCACGGTGTCGCTCGTCATCTGGACGACCTACCGGTTCGTCCACCGGCCGACCGTTCCCACGGCGGTGCTCGTCGGTGCGATGTGCGGGCTCGCCGCCTTGTCGCGATCCGAGCTGTTGCTCCTCTCACCGCTCCTGCTCATACCGCTCGCTTTGTTCCGCCGCGGCACACCGTTCGTCCCGCGGCTTTCCTGGGTGGTCGCCGGGGGACTGGCGACGCTGATCGTGATCGCGCCGTGGGTCGTCTACAACCAGGGCCGGTTCAAGGAACGGGTGATCTTCACCGGCAACTTCGGGACGACCCTCGCCGCGGCGAACTGCGACGCCGTGTATTACGGGCCCGCGATCGGTTTCAAGAACTACGACTGCCTGCACGAGGCGGCGGTCCGCTCGGAGCATCCCGGCGACGACGAGTCGCAGCGCGACAAGGCGTTGCGGAACCAGGCGAAGATCTACATCAAGGCGCACCTCAGGCGGGTGCCGGTCGTCGTACTCGCCCGCTGGGGCCGGTCACTCGAGGCGTTCCGGCCGAACGACGACGTGAAGGGCGACGAGGCCTTCGGCGAACGTGAACCGTTCGTGTCGAACGTCGCCGTCTACTCGTTCGACGCGATCTTTGCGCTGGCCGTCGCGGGCCTGTTCGTGATGCGTGCCCGTCGCATCCGTCTCCTGCCCGTACTCGCACCGATCGCGGTGGTCTTCATCGCGATCGGGGCGACATTCGCTCAGACGCGTTACCGGGCGCCGGCCGAGGTGCCGTTGGTGCTCCTCGCGGCCGTCGCGCTCGACGCGATCGTTCGCGCCGTGCGCCGGCCCGACGCCGTCACGCCCGGTCCGGTCAGCGCGCCGGCTCCGGAACTCGGGGTTCCGGCGCCCTGACCACAACCGTGCGTCCACCTGCATCTGCACCGCCGCGATCCCGGGCGGCGTTCCGGTCGCGGGTCGTGGCCATCGCAGCCCTGGGCTTCGCGTGGCGGATCGCCTACGTCCTGATCTTCCGGCGTGGGCGACTCCCGTTCACCGGCGACGCGTTGCAGTACAGCGCCGGAGCGAACGATCTCGTCAACGGCCACGGGTTCGTCAACGCGCTGGCGGCACTCGACGCCCGCTACCTGCCTTCGGCGACGCACCCACCGCTCTACACGCTGTGGCTGGCGATCCCCTCGTGGCTCTGGCACGGGAACGCGACCCAGCTCACGCACATGCTCTGGACCTGTGTGCTCGACGTCGGGACGATCGTCGTGGTCGCCGCGACCGCTCGCGCGATCGCCGGCGATCGCGCGGGCGTGATCGCCGCCGTCCTCGCCGCGGCATACCCGAACATCTGGGTGAACGATGGCCTGGTGCTCTCCGAGCCGATGGCGATCTTCACGGTCGCGCTCGTGATCTGGTCGGCGTACCGCTTCGCGGCGCGGCGATCGGTGCTCGGGGCGGTCACGCTCGGAGCGACGTGCGGCCTTGCGGCGCTCGCTCGTTCCGAGTTGTTGCTCCTCGCGCCACTCCTGCTCGTTCCCCTCGCATGCTTCGCGCGGCCCGCACCGCTGTCGCGCCGCGTCGGGTGGCTCGCGGTGGGCGGTCTCGCCGCGCTCGTTGTGATCGCGCCGTGGGTCGTCTACAACCAGGGCCGGTTCAAGGACCAGGTGCTGTTCACCACGAACTTCGGTTCCACGCTCGCCGCGGCGAACTGCGACGCCGTCTATTACGGGCCCGCGATCGGTTACAAGAACTACGACTGCCTGCGCGAGGCGGCGCTCCGGGTCGGCCATCCCGGCGACGACGAGTCGCAGCAGGAAAAGGAACTCGTTCGGGAGGCGAGGCGCTACATCGCATCGCACACCAGGCGGGTGCCGGTCGTTGTGCTTGCCCGTTGGGGAAGGTCGTTCGAGGTGTTCCGGCCGAACGACGACGTGAAGGGCGACGAGCTCTTCGGCCACGTCGAACCGTTCGTGTCGAGCCTGGGCGTCTACTCGTTCGACGCCATCCTTGCGCTGGCGGTCGCGGGCATCTTCGTGATGCGCGCCCGCCGGATCCGGCTGTTGCCGGTGCTCGTGCCGGTCGGGGTCGTGTTCGTGTCGATCGGGCTGACGTTCGCCCAGACGCGTTACCGGGCGCCGGCGGAGGTGCCGCTGCTGCTCCTGGCGGCGGTCACGCTCGACGCGATCTTCGGCGCGCTCCGCCATCCGGAGGCTTCTGTGGCGGTATGACCGTTGCGACTTCGTGATGAGGGCAAGAATCGGCTTTGGCCCCTGCCACTGGTGCCCCGTTCACGGGTACGTTCGGCGCGAGATGCAAGGCGCGACCGTGGAGAGGGTCGGCGCCGAACGCGCCGATCTTGAACGAGGACGGCCACCACCGCTTCGCGCCAGCTTCAGGACGCGCGTGGGCGTCATCGCGTTGGCTGGTTTCGGGTGGCGGGTTGCGTACGTCCTGATCCTCCGACGCGGGCACTTGCCGTTCGGGGGTGACGCGCTCCAGTACAGCTACGGAGCGAACGATTTCGTCCGGGGTCACGGGTTCGTCAACGCGTGGGCGGCAACCGGGCTCCAGTTGCTGCCTTCGGCGACGCACCCGCCGCTTTACACGTTGTGGTTGGCGATCCCGTCGTGGCTGTGGCACGGCGATGCGAGCCAGCTCACGCACATGCTCTGGACGTGCGTGCTCGATATCGGGACGATTGTCGTGGTCGCGGCCACCGCTCGCGCGATCGCGGGTGATCGTGCCGGTGTGATTGCCGCCGTCCTCGCCGCGGCGTACCCGAACATCTGGGTGCACGACGGCTTGATCCTGTCCGAACCGATCGCGATCTTCACCCTCGCGGTGGTGATCTGGTCGGCGTACCGGTTCGCGGCGCGGCCGACGCTTCTCGCGGTCGTCGTGCTCGGCGCCGCATGTGGCGTCGCCGCGCTTGCTCGACCCGAGTTGTTGCTTCTCGCGCCGTTGCTTGTCGTCCCGTTGGCACTGTTCTGCGGTGACGCAGCGATCCTGCGTCGCGTCGCGTGGGTGGCGGTGGGTGGTCTCGCCGCGCTGGTCGTGATCGCCCCGTGGGTCGTCTACAACGAGGGCCGCTTCAACGAGCATCTGGTGTTCACGACGAACTTCGGTTCCACGCTCGTTGCGGCGAACTGCGATGCCGTGTACTACGGCGACGCGATCGGCTACAAGAGCTACTGGTGCGCGCACAATGCAATGGAGGCCGCCGATCGTCCCGGTGAGGACGAGTCGCAGCACCAAAAAGAACTCGTGCAACAGGCGAAGATCTACATCAAGGCGCACCTGGGTCGGGTCCCTGTGGTCGTGCTCGCCCGTTGGGGCCGGTCGTTGGAAGTGTTCCGGCCGAACGATGACGTCACGGGCGACGAGGTCTTCGGCCACCGTGAACCGTTCGTGTCGAACCTCGCCGTCTATTCGTTCGACGCGATGCTCGCCCTCGCCGTCGCGGGGGTGTTCGTGATGCGCGCCCGCCGGGCCCGGCTGTTGCCCGTGCTGGCGCCGGTCGGGGTCGTGTTCGCGGCGATCGGGCTGACGTTCGCCCAGACGCGTTACCGGGCGCCGGCGGAGGTGCCGCTGGTCCTCCTGGCCGCCGTCGCGCTCGACGCGATCATCGGTGCGCTGCGCCGTCCGGAGCCCGCCCCGCGTGCATCGGGCTTCCCGGCCCCGGCCCGGGGTCTCCGCCGCTCTACGATGAGCCGGACACATCGGCGGCGACAGGGAGAACGAGTTCAGTGAGGCCCACCCGCATCATGGCGATCACTGCCGGCGTTCTCGCCGCGCTCGGCGGCATCGGGCTGTTCGTGTGGCTCTTGTTCCTGCGCCGTCCCGGTGGGGAGTTCTGGTTCTACTGGATCCCGGTCCTGCTCATCGGCGGGTTCGCGGGGCTGATGATCAACCTCGCGGTCGGGTACTGGATGAAGGTGGGCCGGCTCGAGGCCCGCGGGCGGCCCCGGGAGTGAGCGAACCCGACGCGTCCACGGCGGGTTCGCCCGACCCGGTCGACTGGCCGACCGCACGCCGGGTCGCGCGCGTCGTCGGCGGCCGCGATGCGCTCTCCCTCTCCTATCTCGGCACTTCCCTCGACCGCGATTTCACCGCGCTCACCGCGGAGGCCGAGGCGTACGTCGCCGACTTCACCGGCTTGCGCGGGCCCGGGCAGGCGACGGCGGCGGTGCTCGACCGTGGCGGCTGGGTCGACGCGAACGTCGAGTCGATGCGGCGCCTGCTTTCACCCCTCACGCAGCGCCTCGGCGCGCGCCTCGCGTCGAGCGCGATGGCACCGGTCGGTCGCGTCATCACCGGCACCGAGGTGGGTGTGCTGCTCGGTTACCTCTCGCAGCGAGTCCTCGGCCAGTACGACCTCCTCGTACCGGAGAGCGCGAGCGAGGACGCGGTCTACTACGTCGGCCCGAACGTCCTCGGCCTGGAAAAGCGCTTCGCGTTCCGCCCGCGCGACTTCCGTTTGTGGATCGCGATCCACGAAGTCACCCACCGGGCCCAATTCACCGGTGTGCCGTGGTTGAAGCCCTACTTCCTCTCGTTGGTCGACAAGACGATGAACATCGTCGAGCCCGACCCGCGCACCCTCGTCGACGCGGTGCGTCGCGCCGCCGATGAGCTGCGCCAGGGCCGTAACCCACTCGACGACGGCGGGATCGTCGGCCTCTTCGCCGGCCCCGACCAGCGCGGCGTCCTCGACCAGGTGCAGGCGTTGATGTCGCTGATCGAAGGCCACGGCAACTTCGTGATGAGCGAACTCGGCCGCCGCTACGTCGCCGGTGAGGAACGCATGGCCCGCATCCTCCACGCCCGCCGCCAGGCGGGCGGTCTCAACGCGATCATCCAGAAGCTGCTCGGCTTCGAGATGAAGATGCGCCAGTACGACGTCGGCGAACGGTTCATCCGCGCGATCACCGACGAAGCCGGTCCCAATGCCCTCGATGCCGCGTGGCGCTCGGCCGAATCGTTACCCACCCTCGACGAGCTGAAGACGCCGCGGCGCTGGCTCGAGCGCGTCGACGCCACGTCGTTGCCGCCGACGGCGCGCGCGGCCGGCACGGCATAGCCATGTTCGAGCGCGCTCTCGCGCGCTGGCGTCACCGTTTGATCGCGATCGACGACCTCGATCCGGCACAACCTGTCGTCGTCGCTTGTTCCGGCGGCGCTGATTCGATCGCGTTGCTCGCGCTCGTGCGAGCACGCGGTTTCGCGGTCATCGTGGTCTACATCGATCACGGACTGCGCCCGGAAAGTGCCCACGACGGCACGGTCGTGGGTGAAGTCGCGACGCGTTCTTGGCGCGTCGTACGAGGCGATCACGGTCGACGTGCCGCCGGGGGCGAACCTCGAAGCGCGAGCGCGCGACGCGCGGTATGCGGCACTCGAGGAGGTTCGAGCCCGCACCGGCGCCCCGGCCCTGCTCGTCGGTCATACCGCCGACGATCAGGCGGAAACGGTGTTGCTCAACTTCTTGCGGGGCAGCGGGTCCGATGGGCTGGCCGGTATGGCACCGGTGCGGGGCACCGTGCGGCGCCCGCTCCTGGCGCTGCGCCGTGCCGACACCCACGAGATCTGTGCTCGGCTCGGCGTCGGCCCCGTCGACGACGCCATGAACGCCGACCTCGGCTACCGGCGCGTCTGGCTGCGCCGGGAAGTGATGCCCCGCCTCGAAGCCGGGGCGTCACGCGACCTCGTACCCGTCCTCGCGCGCCAGGCCGACGTGCTGCGGGAGGAGGCCGCCTTCCTCGACGCCGCTTCGACCGGCGCCGAGTTGGCCGACGGTTCGCTCGACGTTCCGTCGTTGGTTGCGCTGCCCCGGGTCCTGGCCCGCCGCGCAGTGCGACGCTGGCTCGGTGCACCTCCCGCGAACGCTCGCGACGTCGACGCGGTCCTCGCCGTCGCGGCGGGCGACGCCCGGGCTGCGCAACTCGTCGCGGGGGTGCGGGTGGAACGGGCCGGTGGCCGCCTGGTGCGTGCCCGAGTGGAAGAACCCCCGAGCGCGGTCGTGATCGAGTTCCCGGGCCGGACGATCGGCGGGTGCCTCGAGCTCGAGACCTGGGTCGAGAACGGGCCGCCGGCGGCGTGGCCCGACGGTCGCGACGTGTGCGTGGTCGACGCCGACATCGTCGGGCCCGACGGCGTGTTACGGGCCGCGGTGGCCGGCGAGCGCTTTCATCCGCTCGGCAGTTCGGGCACCAAGACGGTCTTCGACGCACTCCGGGAGTGCGGGGTGCCCGCCTCGGAACGGTCGAACGCCCTCGTGGTCGCGACCGGCGCGAACGGCTCGATTGAGAACAGTTTGTTACCGGCGGGGTCGCCATGGTGGGTCCTCGGTTACCGTATCGACCATCGCGTGCGGGTTACGTCCCGGACGCGCCGTTACCTCTGGCTGGCTACCGGAACGGTGTGATGAACGACCCGAACATCGGGCACGTCGTGGTCGACGAGCACGAGCTGCAACGGCGCATCTCCGAACTCGGCAAAGACATCACATCGGACTACGGGGCGAACCCCCCACTGCTCGTCGGTGTGCTCAAGGGCGCGTTCATGTTCATGAGCGACCTTGCCCGCGCCGTCGACCTCCCCGTCGAGTTCGACTTCATGGCGGTGTCTTCGTACGGGTCGGCCACCCGGACGAGCGGCGTCGTGCGGATCATGAAGGACCTCGACGTCGACCTCACGGACCGCCACGTGCTCATCGTCGAGGACATCGTCGACTCGGGGCTCACGCTCGCCTACCTGCGCAAGAACCTCCGCGCCCGCGGGACCGCGTCGCTCGAAGTGTGCGCGTTGCTCGTGAAGGAAGGGCTGCAGAAGGTCGATCTCGACCTCCGCTACGTCGGCTTCACCATCCCGCCGGCGTTCGTCGTCGGTTACGGCCTCGACGTCGCCGAGCGGTACCGGAACCTGCCGTACATCGCCGAGTACGGGCCCGCCCGACCTGGCCTGAAGCGCTCCGAGACCGGGCGCGTATCCTCTGGCGGGCGGCGATCGCCGTTCGCGGGGGCTCGAACCCTCGGAGGGAACGTGACCGAACCCCATCCGCCGCGCGACGTCGACGAGGAAACCGACGGCGCCGGCGTCGACAAGGCCCGCATCGAGAAGGCGGTTCGTGAACTGCTGCTCGCGATCGGTGAGGACCCCGACCGCGACGGTCTGCGGCGCACCCCGGAACGGGTCGCCGAGATGTACGGCGAGATCGCCGGTGGCCTCTTCGACGAACCGGCCCGCCATCTCGTGGTCACCTTCGAGGCTGATCACGACGAGATGGTGATGGTGCGTGACATCCCGCTCTTCTCGATCTGCGAGCACCACCTGGTGCCGTTCCACGGCAAGGCGCACGTCGCGTACATCCCCGGCGCCGACGGACGCATCACCGGCCTCTCGAAGATCGCCCGCCTCGTCGACGGGTTCGCAAGACGCCCGCAGGTGCAAGAACGGCTCACGACCCAGATCGCCGACGCGATGGCCGGCGCGCTGCAACCGCTCGGCGTTTTCGTGGTGATCGAGGCGGAGCACCTCTGCATGTCGATGCGCGGCGTCCGCAAACCGGGTTCCACCACCGTGACCTCGGCCGTCCGCGGGCTGTTCAAGGACAATCCCGCCACCCGAGCCGAAGCGATGGCCTTCCTCGGCGTCCATTAGGAGCCGAACCGCGCGGCGTCCTCGGATAACCTCCGAAACCGTGCCCGACCGCTTCTCGACGGCGTTCCTGCCCTCGCGAGCGGTGATGGGGGTCCTGAATGTCACCCCCGACTCCTTCTCGGACGGAGGCGCGTACCTGGCCCCCGCGACCGCAGTCGCGCATGGTGTCGAGATGTTCACGCAGGGTGCCGACATCGTCGACGTGGGCGGGGAATCGACACGACCGCGTGCCGCCGCGGTGCCGGCCGGGGAAGAGATCCGGCGGGCCGTCCCGGTGATCCGGGGGATCCTCGAACGGCTCCCGGGCGCGGTCTGCAGCATCGACACCAGCAAGGCAGCCGTCGCCGCGGCCGCGCTCGACGCGGGCGCGCGGATCGTGAACGACGTTTCGGCCGGCACCGCCGACGCCGAGATGTTCGCGGTCGTCGCCGACCACGACGCCGGCTACGTCGCGATGCACATGCAGGGCACACCGCGCACCATGCAGGACGAACCGCGCTACGACGACGTCGTCCGCGAGGTCGGCGACTACCTGGTCGGCCGGCTCGATGCAGCAGGGGCGGCCGGGATCCGCGACGACGCGCTGTTTGCCGATCCGGGCATCGGTTTCGGCAAGACCATCGAGCACAACCTCGCGTTGCTTCGTGCACTCCCGGCACTGGTCGCACGCGTCGGCGTACCGGTGTGCATCGGTGCGTCGCGCAAGTCGTTCCTGGGTGTGCTCACGGGCGGTGCGCCCGCGACCGATCGTGAAGAGGCGACGCTCGCGACCACGGTGTGGGCGTTCGAGCGCGGTGTTCGCGCCGTTCGCGTGCACGACGTCGCCGGGTCGTGGCGAGCGGCCCGTCTCCTGCAAACGATGGCGCGCGCAACGCAAGCAGGAGTCGCGGCGTGACCACCTTGCGGGGACGCTGGGCACAAGGGCTCGAGCCACGCTTCTTCACGTGGATCATCAAGGACCGGCTCGGCGCGTCGGAACGTCCCGGCGGTTTCGCGCGCAACCACCGCAAGGTCCGGCGCCAGGAGGAACTCATCTGGTTGCGCGTCAACGGCTTCACGCACATCGTGTCGTTGCTCGACTCGCCGCACAACCTCCACGCGTACGAGGAAGCGCAACTGCACTACGTCCACCTGCCGATCGGGCGGCGCGACGAAATGCCCGAACATCTGCGCGACATCTATACGGCCGTCGCCGCTTACCTCGACGACCCGGAAGAGAAGCTGCTCGTGCACCACGAGGAGTTCGGCGATCGCCTGCTCGGCGTGCTCGCCGGTTACCTGCTCTATTGCGGCCTGGTCGACAGCGGCCCGCACGCGATCTCGATCATCGAGAAGCTGAGCGGTCGCAACCTCGGCGCCGAAGGTCGCGAGATCGTGTCGGTCACGATCGACGAGCACCTCACCCGCTGACCCCACTGGTTTTGATGTACCCGGAACGCGCTTTCGGGCCGGTGTGATACATCAAAACGAGCGGGCGGTCAGGCGCGGACGACGCGGACGTGGTCGGTGCTGCCGGCCCGGGGCCCGGGTGCACCGCTCACGATGGTCACAAGATCGCCGCTGCGGACGATGCCGGCCTCGAGCGCGGCCTGCACCGCGTAGACCTCCAGACGACTGCCGCTGCGCTCGGGTGCGGGAAGCGGGCGGACACCCCACACGAGTGTGAGCCGGCCCCGGACGTGCGGATCGGACGAGATGGCCGCGATCGGCATCGGCGGGCGGAACGCCGCGACGCGTCGTGCCGTGCGCCCGCCCTGGGTCGGGCACAGGATTGCCGCGACGCCGAGGTCTTCGGCCGCCTGTACGGCCGCGTGCGCGACGGCCCACGCCACCCGGTCGTCGTCGAGGGCACCGGCGGTCGGCGTCGCGCGCAGGCGCGGCCACGACTCGGCGGCCTCGGCAACCTCCGCCATGGTCCGTACCGCGTCCCTCGTATAGAGCCCGACCGCGGTTTCCTCGGAGAGCATCAGTGCGTCGGTGCCGTCGAGCACTGCGTTCGCGACGTCGTTCACTTCGGCGCGGGTCGCGAGCGGCGCGTTGGTCATCGTCTCGAGCATCTGGGTGGCGGTGATCACCGGCTTCCCGGCCATGTTGCAGAACCGGATGATCTCCTTCTGGATGAGCGGCACCCGGCGCGCCGGCACCTGGATGCCGAGATCGCCGCGCGCGACCATGACCGCGTCGGCGGCCGAGACGATGCCGGGCAGGTGATCGAGCGCGGCCGCGGTTTCGATCTTCGCGACCAGCAGCGGTTTCGGGCCTCGTTTGGGCAGCCGCTCGCGCACGCCCTCGACGTCTTCGGGCCGCCGGACGAACGACAAGCCGATGAACTCGGCGCGGAGTCGTAGCGCCATGGCGAGCGCGACGACGTCGGTCTCGGTGAAGGGGTCGACGAAGTGCTCGGCACGGGGAACGTGCATGCCCTTGCGCGATCGCAGCACACCGCCTCGCAGCACCCGGCAGTGCACGTCGCGACCGACCACGGTTTCCACTCGGAGGACGATGGCGCCGTCGGCGAGGAAGATGTCGTCGCCGGCCCGACCCAATCGGCGAGTGCCGGCGTGGTCGTCGACACCTGCGTCTGATCGCCGGCGACTGGTTCGCCGCTGAGCGTGAACTCCTGGCCCGCGTCGAGCTCGACCTCTTCGGCGACGAGCTCGCCGGTGCGCAACTTCGGCCCGGGCAGGTCGACGAGGACGCCGACCGCGCGCCCGAGCGCGGCCGCTTGTTCGCGGGCGGTCGCCGCGCGCTGCTCGTGCACTGCCGCGTCGCCGTGCGCGGCGTTGAGTCGCACGACGTCGGCACCCGCTGCGAGCAGGGCATTGATGGTTTCGGGCTCCGACGTCGCCGGGCCGAGCGTCGCGACGATTTTCGTGCGTCTCACCGGCTGATTCTCGCCGCGACTCGACCCTCTATGGTGGACATCCATGGACCGCATCCGGATCGTGGGCATCCGGGCGCTCGGCGTACACGGCGTGCTCCCGGAGGAGCAGCACCGGCCGCAGCCCTTCGAGGTCGACGTCGAGTTGATGCTCGACCTGCACGATGCGGGGACGAGCGACGCGCTCGAAGACACGGTCGACTACGGAGCGGTGTGCGAAGCGGTCAATCGCGTCGTTACGTCGGAACGCCACCAACTCCTCGAACGGCTCGCTGATCGCATCGCGGAAGTGTGCCGGGCCGACGCGCGGGTCACGAACGTCACCGTGGAAGTGCGCAAGTTGCACCCGCCCGTGCGGGCGATGGTCGACTTCGTCGCGGTGCAGGTCGAGCGGTGAGCAACACCCGCGCCTACCTCGGCATCGGGTCGAACCTCGGCGATCGGTTCGCACACCTTCAGCACGCGATCGACGCGCTGGCCGAGGCCGACGGTGTACGGGTTGCCGCGGTGTCGCGGGTCTACGCGACCGATCCCGTCGGCGGCCCCGAACAGGGCGAATTCCTCAACGCGGTCGTCGCGATCGACACGTCACGCTCACCGCACGAACTGCTCGATCTCGCGCACCGGATCGAGGCGTCGGCCCAACGCACGCGCACGGTGCGTTGGGGGCCGCGCACGCTCGACGTCGACGTGCTGCTCTACGGCGAGCTTCGGGTCGACGACCCCGACCTCACCATCCCGCATCCTCGTCTCGGGGAGCGGGCGTTCGTGTTGTTGCCGTTGCGCGACGTCGCGCCCGAACGTGTCGACGATCTCCCCGAAACGCCGAGCGGTGTGCGTGACACCGATGTCGCGTTGCGCCTCCCGGTCGGCTAGCGACGACCGATGGACGAGTCTTCCGCGATGGACGACGCCTCGCGCACGCTCGCGCTGGTCGGCCCGGGACGCGCCGGCACGACGGTTTCGCTCGCGCTGCTCATCGCCGGGTGGCGCGTCACCGCCGTCGCCGGGCGTGCCCCCGATGCCGCTTCGACGATTGCGACGGCGGCCTGCCTCGACACGTCGACCAGCCTGGTCACCGACGTCGGTCGCGGCGCCGCCCTCGTCGTGATCGCGACCCCCGACGCCGCGATCGAAGCCGTGGCGCTCGGGTGCGCGGCATCGCTCGAGCCCGGGGCGCTCGTGATCCACCTTGCCGGTTCCCGGGGCCTCGACGTGTTCAACGAACTGCGATCCATCCGGCCCGACATCCGGCTCGGGGCGCTGCACCCGCTGCAGTCGTTCCCCTCCGCATCTTCGGGGCTCGAACGCCTTCCCGGGTCGTGGGCCGCGATCACGGGCGACCCGCAGGTCGAGGCGCTGGCAACCGAGTTGGCGATGGTGCCGTTCCGGGTCGCCGACGGCCTGCGAGCGCAATACCACGCGGCCGCCGTCGTCGCCTCGAACCATGTGATCGCGCTGATGGGCCAGGTCGAGCGGATGGCGCGGGCCTGCGACGTGCCCTACGAAGCGTTCGAACCGCTCGTGCTGGCCTCGGTCGAGAACGCGTTCCGTCTCGGCCCGCAGGGCGCGCTCACCGGCCCGGTGAGCCGGGGCGACCTTTCGACGGTGCAGGCCCACCTGCAGGCGCTCGACCCGGCCGAACGCGACGCGTACCGGGCGCTGGCCCGGGAAGCCGCCCGGCTCGCGGGCCGGCGCGACAACGCGCTCGACCGGCTCCTCGACGATCTCCGCCAGGCGCCTCCCGCCGATCCCGACGTACACTGAACGTCCCTGGAGAACCGCAGTCCGGACCTCGTCGAGGCCGGAACCGAGAGGTTCGTCGTTGCTGTTCATCGACACGGTCGAGCGCCTGCGCGCGGTTTGTGACGACGCCCGCCGCGCGGGCGCCGTCGTCGGGCTCGTGCCGACGATGGGCTACCTGCACGACGGGCACCGATCGCTGATCCGAGCCGCTCGCGCCGAGACCGATTTCGTCGTCGTCTCGATCTTCGTGAACCCGCTGCAGTTCGGGCCGAACGAGGACCTCGACCGCTACCCCCGCGACCTGCGGGCCGATTCCGCGGCCTGCGACGCCGAGGGTGTCGACGCGCTCTTCGCACCCGCCGTGGCCGAGATGTACCCGAGGCCGTCGCTCACCACAGTGTCGGTCGCGGGGCTGACCGACGCGATGTGCGGCCTCGCCCGGCCGACGCACTTCGACGGTGTGACGACCGTCGTCACCAAGCTGTTCTCGATCGCCGGCCCGTGCCGTGCGTATTTCGGCCGCAAGGACGCGCAACAGCTTGCCGTGGTCACGCGGATGGCCGAAGACCTCAACCTGCCGGTCGAGGTCGTCGGTTGCCCGCTCGTACGTGAGCGCGACGGTCTGGCGATGTCGAGCCGGAACGCGTACCTGTCGCCCGCCGAACGCCAAGGTGCGCTCGCACTCTCGCGCTCGTTGCGGGCCGTCGCCGGGGCCGTCGTCGACGGTGAGCGGCGCGCGAGCGTGTTGCGCTCGATCGTCGTCGACGCGGTCGCGGCCGAACCGCTCGTCGATCTCGAATACGTCGACGTGCGCAGCGCGGCCGACCTTCAGGCTCTCGACATGATCGGTGCCGGAGAAGTTCTCGTCGCGCTCGCGGCGCGCACCGGCAACACCCGGCTGATCGACAACATCGTGCTCACGGTCGACGGCAACGCCGTGCGCGTCGACGCGGGCATCACCTCCGGGGCCGACCGGCCCTCCGACAACACGCCAAGGGAGCGAGCGTGAACCGAACGATGATGAAGTCGAAGATCCATCGGGCGACGGTGACCGGCGCGTGCCTCGACTACGTCGGCTCCATCACGCTCGACGCGGAACTGATGGCGTTGGCCGACCTGCGAGCGTACGAACAGGTGCACGTCCTCGACATCGACAACGGCGCCCGTTTCGAGACCTACGCGATGTCCGGTGGCCCGGGAGACGTCATCTTGAACGGCGCCGCCGCCCGCCTGGTGCAGCCCGGCGACCGGGTCATCGTCATCACCTACGGGTCGTACGACGAAGCGGAGCTGGTGGCGTACGAGCCGCGCATTGTGCACGTCGACGAGTGCAACCGGGTGATCCCGGAGCGTGAGGCGGTCGAGCGCGTGGGCAGCAACCTGCTTTACGTTCGGCAAGCCGCGGCGACGAACTCGTAGGCTCACCTGGTCATGAGGCGCGGCCCGGCGGAGCGGAAGAGGTAGATGTTCGACCTTCTGGTGCTCGGCAGCGGCGTCGCGGGGCTCACGACCGCGCTGCACGCGGCACGGCGTGGCATGTCGGTCTTGGTCGTGACCAAGGGGGAGTTGTCGCATAGCGCGACCCGCTACGCCCAAGGTGGGGTCGCGGCCGCGCTGGCCGAACCCGATTCCCCCGACCTGCACCTCGCCGACACGCTGGTGGCCGGTGCCGGGCTCTGCGACACCGATGCGGTGCGCATCCTCGTCACGGAAGGGCCTGCTCGGGTCCGGGAACTGGCGGCCATCGGAGCCGTGTTCGACACCGACCTCGGCGACGACGGCCAATCGCAGCTCCTGCTCGCGCGTGAAGGAGGCCACTCGCTCGCCCGCGTCGTGCACTCGGGTGGCGACCAGACCGGTGCGGAGATCGAGCGGGCGCTCGTCGAAGCGCTCTACCGGGCCGACATCGAGGTGCGCGAAGGTTGGTTCGCGCTGGAGTTGCTCGTAGAGCGGGGCCGGTGCGCGGGGGTGCTCGCGATCGATGGCGCCGGCGAGCCGCATTACGTGCGAGCGCTCGACACCGTGCTCAGCACGGGGGGTGCCGGTCAGTGCTTCGCCGTCACCACGAACCCGGCGCTCTCCACCGGCGACGGCATCGCGCTCGCGTTGCGATCCGGTGTCGCGTGTGCCGATCTCGAGTTCATGCAGTTCCACCCGACGGCGCTGCACCATCCGTCGATGCCGCGACCGTTGCTCTCCGAGGCGCTGCGCGGTGAGGGCGCGGTGTTGCGCGACGACCGTGGTGAAGCGTTCATGACCGGCGAGCATCCCCTCGCCGATCTCGCGCCGCGCGACATCGTTTCCCGCGCGATCGCGCGATTGATGCGAAGCACCGGCGCGGAGCACGTGTGGCTCGACGCCACGATGATCGACGAGTTCCCCCGCCGGTTCCCGACGATCTGGGCCGCGTGCCAGAGCGCCGGCCTCGACCCCGAAGAGGAATGGCTGCCCGTGGCGCCGGCCGCGCACTACATGTCGGGTGGGGTGATGACCGATCTCGACGGTGCCACGACCCTCAACCGGTTGTGGGCGTGCGGCGAGACCGCCTGCAGCGGTGTGCACGGCGCGAACCGTCTGGCCTCGAATTCCTTGCTCGACGGTTTGGTGTTCGGTGCGCGCGTCGTCGACGCGGTGATGCGGGGCAAGACCGAGCCCGAGGCGACGGGCGTCATGGCCGGAGTGCTCGACCTGCCGCTCCCGACCGCGGTCACGCCCGACCCGGTCGTGCTGCCGAAGGAACGGGCGGCCGAGCCGGCGAAGCTGCGGGCGTCGATCCAGCGCGTGATGTCGCAGGACTGCGGTGTGGTGCGCGACGCGGCATCCTTGGAAATGGCCGCGGCAACGCTCGCCGACCTTGCTTCGCTTGCCGAGGACCTTCCGCACCGTCACACCGCGACCTATGAGGCGCTCAACCTCGCCCGGGTCTCGCAGGCGATCGTGGCGAACGCGATCGTGCGTGAAGAGTCGCGCGGTGCGCATACCCGCAGCGACTTCCCGAACCAGTCCGACGACTTCATCGGGCGATTCGTGATCACCGGCGACGCCGCGCCGACGTTCGTTCCCCTCGCCGAAGCCGCGCTTCACCGGTCGGCGCAAGCATGAGCGGGCAAGCATGAGCGAGCGTTGGGTGAGCGTCAGGCGGCGCATGTGCGAGCGTGGCCCGAGCGGCCCGGGCCTTCGGCCCGAGAGCGGGCAAGCATGAGCGAGCGTTGGGTGAGCGTCAGGCGGCGCATGTGCGAGCGTGGCCCGAGCGGCCCGGGCCTTCGGCCCGAGAGCGGGCAAGCATGAGCGCGTTCGACCCACCGGCGGCGGCGCTGCGGTCGATCGTTGCCACCGCGCTCGAAGAAGACCTGGGCTTGCTCGGCGACATCACGACCGTCGCGTGCGTCTCCGAAGACGCGTTGGCGGAGGCGAACTTCGTCGCACGTCGCGAGGGCGTGCTCGCGGGCGTCGCGGCCGCCGTCGAAGTGTTCCACCAGGTCGACCCGGCCGTCACGGTCAGCTGGCGGGCCGGCGACGGCGACGCGATCGAAGCCGGCGACGTTCTCGGTACCGTTGCCGGCCGCCTGGCTTCGATCCTGACCGGCGAACGGGTCGCGTTGAACTTCCTGCAGCACTGTTCGGGGATCGCGTCGCTTACGCGACGTTACGTGCGGGCTTCGCGCGGCAACGTCCGCATCCTCGACACCCGCAAGACCCTGCCCGGTTTGCGGGCGGTGCAGAAGGCGGCGGTACGCGCGGGTGGCGGCTTCAACCACCGAGATTCGCTCTCGGGCGCAGTGCTGATCAAAGACAACCATCTCGCCGCGCTCGATATCGCGAAGGCGATCGAACGGTCGCGTTCGCGCTGGCCGGGCCGGGTCGTCGAAGTCGAGTGCGATTCGATCGAGCAGGTGCGGCAGGCGCGCGACGCCCGTCCCGATGTCGTGCTCGTCGACAACATGACCCCGCAACAGGTGAAGGAAGCCGTTGCGATCCTCGACGGTGTTGCGCGCGTCGAAGTGTCGGGTGGCATCACCCTCGACACCATTGGTGCCTACGCCGAGACCGGCGCCGATTTCATTTCGGCCGGCGCGCTCACGCATTCCACGCGTGCGCTCGACATCGGTCTCGACATCCTGACGTGAGGCGCTGATGTTGCTCGCGATCGATGTCGGGAACACCAACACGGTGGTCGGGTTGTTCAACAACAACGAACTGGCCGACCACTGGCGGATCGCAACCGACGCCGAGCGCACCTCCGACGAGCTCGCGCTGATGATCCAGCAGTTCCTCGGGTTTCACGGGTTCTCCTTCGCCGATGTCATCACCGGGGTCGCGGTTTCGTCGGGTGTGCCGCGCGTGACGGGCGCGCTCCGGGAGATGACCGAGCGGTACTTCGGGTTCCCCGCCCTCGTCCTCGAACCCGGCGTTCGTACCGGCATGCCGATCCTCTACGACAACCCGAAGGAGGTCGGCGCCGACCGCATCGCCAATGCCGTCGGCGCGTACGACCTTTACGGCGGTCCGGCGATCGTCGTCGACTTCGGCACCGCGACCACCATCGAGGCGATCAGCGCGAAGGGGGAGTACCTCGGCGGAGCGATCTTTCCCGGTATCGAGATCTCGCTCGACGCGCTGTTCGAACGCGCCGCCGGTTTGCGCCGCGTGGAACTCGTCGAACCGAAACACGTCATCGGGAAGTCGTCCGTCGAATCGATCCAGTCCGGCTGCATCTACGGTTTCAGCGCCCAGGTCGACGGTCTGGTCGACCGGTTCCGGGCCGAGATCGGCGACTGCCCCGCGATCGGTACGGGAGGCCTCGGTGAGTTGATCATCCCCTACACGCGTACCGTGAGCCACTTCGAGCCGTGGATCACGCTCTACGGGCTACGCATCGTCTTCGAACGGAACCAGTGAGCACGCCATGACCGACACCCCCCGCGATCTCGAAGGCGGTGCGGCCGAAGAACGCGCGTTGCGCCTCGCGAAGCTCGACGCGGCGCGGGCGCAGGGCATCGACCCGTACCCGGTTCGCTTCGAGCGCGACGCCGTCGCGCGCGAACTCCACCGCGCGGTTCGACGACGCGATCGACGCCGGCGCCGAAACCGACGCACGGGTGCGCATCGCCGGCCGCCTGATGCTCATCCGCCGGCAAGGAAAGCTGGCGTTCGCGCAGCTGCGCGACGGTTCGGGGGCCATCCAGCTCTACGTCTCGCAGAACGAGTTGGGCGAGCAGGCGTTCGACCGGTTCAAGACCCTCGACCTCGGCGACTGGGTCGGCGTGTCCGGGCTGGTCATGAAAACCCGGAAGGGTGAGCTGTCGGTCAAGGTCGACGAGTTCACGCTGCTCTCGAAAGACCTGCGCCCGCTGCCCGACAAGTGGCACGGCCTCTCCGACATCGACACCCGGTACCGGCAGCGCTACGTCGACCTCGTCGTGAACGAGGAAGCACGCCGGGTGTTCGAAGTGCGCTTCGCGGCGATGCGCGCCGTGCGCGCGTTCCTGGCCGAGCGCGACTACCTCGAAGTCGAGACACCGGTCCTCCACCCGGTCGCGGGTGGCGCGACGGCCCGGCCGTTCCACACCCATCACAACGCGCTCGACATGGACCTCTCGCTGCGGATCGCGCCCGAGCTGTACCTCAAGCGACTGCTCGTCGCGGGGTTCGAGCGCGTGTACGAAGTGGCGCGCGTGTTCCGCAACGAAGGGTTGTCGACCCGTCACAACACCGAGTTCACGATGCTCGAGTTGTACGAGGCGTACGCCGATTACCACGACATCATGGTGCTCACCGAAGAGATGATCGCCGCCGCGGCGCGCGAAGCGATCGGGACGCTCACGGTCGAGTGGGAAGGGCACCCGGTCGACCTCACACCGCCGTTCCAGCGGCGCACGATGATCGACCTGATCAAGGAGCACGGTGGCGTCGATGTTCACCCGAGCCAGCCGGTCGAGATGCTCCGCAAGATCTGCGACGAACTCGACGTTCCGTACGAGGAGGCCTGGGGCCGGGGAAACTCGTCCTCGAGATCTACGAGAAGACCACGGAGGCGAACATCCTCGGCCCGACCTTCGTGTGCGACTACCCGCGCGAGGTCTCGCCGCTCGCCCGCGTGCATCGCGACGACCCGACCCTCACGGAACGGTTCGAGTTGATCGTCGGCGGCCGTGAGCTCGCGAACGCGTTCAGCGAGTTGAACGATCCGGTCGACCAGCTTGCGCGATTCGAAGCGCAGGCGAAGCTCAAGCAGTCGGGTGACGACGAAGCCCACGATGTCGACTACGACTACGTGCGTGCGCTCGAGTACGGACTTCCACCCTGTGGCGGCCTCGGATTGGGGATCGACCGTTTGGTGATGCTGCTTGCCGGCGTCACGTCGATCCGCGAAGTCATCCTGTTCCCCCATCTCCGGCCCGAAGTGTTCGAACATTGGCCGCGCCGAGAGCGGGAGGAATGACCATGCGGGTACTGGTCACGGGCATGGGTGGTGAACTGGGCACGAGGGTCGCGCAGCTGCTCGAGGCGCGGAGCGACGTCACCGAGATTGCCGGCTTCGATTTCGTCCCGCCGCGCCGGCGGCTGCGGCGAGCCGAATTCCACCGCATCGATCCCCGCAACCGCGACCGGGTCGTCGAGTTCGTCACCGAGTACGCGCCCGAGGTCGTCGCCCATTTCGGTGTCTACGAACCGGCGTCGCGCATGAGCCTGCAGACCGCAGCCGAACGGACCGAATTGTGCACGGTCGCCGCGCTCGGAGCCGCGGCGCGCACCGGAGCGTTGCAGTACGTCGTCGCGCGTAGCGGCCTGGAGGTGTACGGCCGCCGCTCGGCGCGAGCGTCGGTCCCCGACGAGAACGTCCCGCCGGAACCGCGCACGCAGTACGGCGTGTCGTTGCTGCAGGTCGAGAAGATCACGGCCGGGATCGGGCGGCGCCACGACATCCCCGTCTCGTCGCTGCGGTACGCGCCGGTCGTCGGCTCGCACGTCCCGAGCCCGCTCGGGCGGCTACTGCGGCTCCCGGTCGTGCCGGTGCCGGCATTCGCCGATCCACCGTTCTCGCTGCTGCACCCCGAGGATGCCGCCGCCGCGATGGTCGCGGCGATCGAAAAACGCCACGACGGTCCGCTCAACATCGTCGGCGCGGGCGCGGCCACGCCGTGGCAGGCGACGCGGCTGGGCGGCCGGGTTCCGTTGCCGATCGCCGGCCTCCTCTGGGGATGGGCGGCGCGGGGAACGGAACTGGGCGGCGCGGCGATCGCCCCGCACATCGTCGAATTGCTGCGCTTCGGGCGTACCGGTTCGGCGGCCCGGGCCACCGACGCGCTCGGTCTCGGCCCGTTCGAGTCGACACAGGTCGTCTTGCGCGAGTTGTTCGACTGGGCCGACGTCGTCCCGATCGCAACCGCACGCGCGGCGGTGGCGTGACCATGCCGCCCGACTTCGGGTACGACGACGACCGCACCCGCGACGCGGAGTCGCTGCCGAGCGCGTTGCGGCGCCGCATCTCGGGCCGCTACCCGGCCGACCCGTTCGGCCTCGACCCGCAACTGTGCGACCTGGTCGCACCGCTGTTCGGTGTTTCGGTCCGCGTCCGGGTCGACCACCCGGAACGGCTGCCGAGCACCGGCCCCGCGGCACTCATCGCGAACCGGGGGATCGGCATCGGCGAACCGGCGGCGCTCGCGGTCGCGGTTCGGCAGGTGGTGCACCGGCGGCTGCGAGTGGTGGGCGCGCCCGCCGTGCCGTTCCTGGGGTCGTTCGCGCGCCGGTTCGGTGCGGTGCATTCGAGCCCCGAAGACCTCGGCGCGGTCCTCGCCGCCGGCCATCTCGTCGCCGTCCCGCTGAGCCCCACCTGGCTGCGCACCGGCGCCGGGCTGTCGCCCCTCGCGCTCGTGCAGGCGATGATGCCGTACCCGGTCGTGCCCGTCTCGGTCCGCCCCGGCGGTCCGCTCGGCGCTCCCACGGTGTGGGACGTGCGAATCGGCGAGCCGATCACCCTCGACGGTTACGCGCCCGGCGACCCGCTCGGTGCCGCCGAGCTCGGCGAGGCCGTCCGCGCCGCCGTCACCCAGCTTCTGGCTGCTTGACCACCGCCACGCGCCGGCCGCGGCCGACGCCACGCGCGTCCCTGCCGGCCTTCGTGTTTGTTCCGTCGGTCACGGTGCCACGGTCGGTGGCTGCGGCGCACGGAGCGCGGCGGTACGATCGTTGCGGCGGGCGGCAAGGGAGGTCACGTGAGCAGCGTGATCGTCGAAGACGGCGAAGAAATCGCGTATTCGGTGTTCGGGCGCGGCCGCGGCACGCCCGTCCTGCTGGTGCAAGGTCTCGGCGTCGACGCACGCGGCTGGGCGCTGCAACGAGGCCCGTTCGGTCGCCATCACCGGTGCGTCGCGCTCGACAACCGCGGTACCGGCGCCTCGACCCGGCCGCCCGGTCCCTACGACCTGATGCGCATGGCCCACGACGCGATAGCCGTCCTCGACGACGCGGGCGTCGAGCGGGCGCACATCGTCGGCGCCTCGATGGGCGGCATCATCGCCCAGATCATCGGCGTGATGCACCCCGACCGGGCGACGTCGCTCACCCTCGCCTGCACGGCCTGCCGCCATCACGAGTGGCGCCGAGAACTCCTCGCCGACTGGGCCGAGATGGTGTCGATGCAGGGCATGCACGCGCTGGCCGGTGAAGGCCTGCAATGGCTCGTCGGGCCTCGCTTGCAACGACGGTTCGGGCTCGCGCTCAACCTCCTCGCGCGGATCGTGCTCTCGGGTTCGCCGGAACCGTTCGTCGCGCAGGTCGAGGCGATCCTCGCCATGTCCGACGACATGCGCTTCGAGCTCCCCACCATCAAGGCGCCGACGCTGATCATCACCGGTTCCCAAGACGCGCTCACGCCGGTCGGCGACGCGGAAGAACTCGCCGAATGGGTCCCGAACGCGCAGCTCTCGGTCGTCTCGGGCGCCGCGCACGGCCTGATGGCCGAAGCCCCCGGCGCGTTCAACCGGGCCGTTCTCGAGTTCATCGCCGGCGTCGACCGGGCCGCCGTGACCGAGCAAACGGTCGCCGGGCCGCCCGCTTGAACCGACGCGCCCGGTCGCTACGAACTGCGGGTGACGAGGCCGCCGACAAGGGCGGAGAGCCGTTCGCAGACGCCCGCGTCGAGCCCGTCGGCCCCGCTCAGTGCCTCGCTCGCCTTCGTGGCGTGCGTTCGGGCGACGGCGAGCGACGCGTCGACGGTGGCCGGCGTGTTGACGAGCGCGCGGGCGCGCTCCACATCGGGCCAGTCGAGCTTGCGGCCGAGCAACTCCCGCAACTCGTCCGACGAAGCCAGCGCGTAGATGACCGGCAGCGTGTAGACGCCCTCGTGCACGTCGTTGCCTGCGGGTTTGCCGAGTTCGGCTTCGGTGCCGGTGATGTCGAGGACGTCGTCGACGATCTGGAAGCACATCCCGAGGTGCTGGCCGAACTGGGTGAGCGCGTCGAGGGTCGGGTCGGCGACGCCGCTCACCATGCCGCCCACCCGGCAGGAGGTGGCCATCAACGACGCCGTCTTGCCTTCGATCGCCGAGAGGTACGCCTCGACACTGCGGTCGGCGTCGAAGAGATGCTGCAACTCGAGCACCTGGCCCCGGCACAGCTCGCCGATGGTGGCGGCGAGCAGCGCGGCGACATCGGCGCCGAGCGAGGCGGCCAGTGCGGACGCCTGCGCCAGGAGGTAGTCGCCCGCCAGGATGGCCACGATGTTGCTCCAGCGGGCATTCACGCTCGGCACGCCCCGCCGGGTCTCGGCCTCGTCGATCACGTCGTCGTGGTAGAGCGACCCCAGGTGGACGAGTTCGACCGAGCACGCACCCGTGACCGCATCGGCCGCCGCCGGCGTGTCGGCGCCGTGCACGGCGTAGGCGGCGCAGAGGGCGAGCACGGGCCGGATGCGCTTGCCGCCCGCAGACAGCAGGTGGGATGCCACGTCCCCGAGAAGACGGTCATGTGCGGAAACCGCGTCCCGCAGCCGGTTCTCGATGCGATCGAGGTCGGCCCGGAGCGGCGTGAGCCCCAGCGACTCGACCAGCGCCATGGGGCGAGGCTATCGGCCATCGGCCGCTCCGACCGATTTCGCTTCGGGTGGTCGGCCGGCCACGACCCCGGCGTGGCAGGGGGAACAGAATCGGGGAAAAACTTGTCCTACTCACCCCCCGGCGCCGAATGCATACTCAGAACCTTCGGAACAGTTCACGAAGGTTTACGCCGCCGGGAACGTGCGACGCCGAACATGGGTTGTACACAGAACATCGGAGAAGCTCGACGGGGAAGGATTTCCCCAGAAGGCAGATCCGAGGCCCGCTCCCGCCAAAGAAGCACGGGATCTGGTCGATAGAATCTCCGTAGCCCCGGAACCGATCGGGGTTTCGCTTTCACAGCACCGGCTCCGGCGCTGCGGGGGCGGAGCGCCTCTCGGGACCGGACCGATTCTCGAAGGCGGTTCACATTGTTCGAGCGCTTCACGGACCGGGCTCGACGGGTCGTTGTCCTCGCGCAAGAGGAGGCACGGCTCCTCAACCACAACTACATCGGCACCGAGCACATCCTGCTGGGCCTCATCCACGAGGGTGAAGGCGTCGCAGCGAAGGCATTGGAGTCGTTGGGCATCTCGCTCGAAGCGGTGCGCGCCCAGGTGGAGGAGATCATCGGCCACGGCGGCCAGGCTCCCTCAGGGCACATCCCGTTCACGCCCCACGCGAAGAAGGTGCTCGAGTTGTCGCTGCGTGAAGCGCTGCAACTCGGCCACAACTACATCGGCACCGAGCACATCCTGCTCGGACTGATCCGCGAGGGCGAGGGCGTCGCCGCCCAGGTGCTCGTGAAATTGGGCGCCGACCTGTCACGCGTGCGCCAGCAGGTCATCCAGTTGCTGTCGGGTTACGCCGGCGCCAAAGAGGGTGGCGGTGCACCGGCCGGTGCCGGCGCATCCGAAGCGCAGCCGTCCGGGTCGCTCGTGCTCGACCAGTTCGGCCGGAACCTCACGCAACTCGCGCGCGAGAAGAAGCTCGACCCCGTCATCGGGCGCGAGCGCGAGATCGAGCGCGTGATGCAGGTGCTGTCGCGCCGTACCAAGAACAACCCGGTGCTCATCGGCGAACCCGGCGTCGGCAAGACGGCGATCGTCGAAGGCCTCGCGCAGAACATCGTCGACAACATCGTGCCCGAGACGTTGCACGGCAAGCAGCTGTACACCCTCGACCTCGGCGCGCTGGTCGCCGGCTCCCGTTACCGCGGCGACTTCGAAGAGCGCCTGAAGAAGGTGTTGAAGGAGATCCGCACCCGCGGCGACATCATCCTCTTCATCGACGAGCTGCACACGCTCGTCGGTGCCGGTGCCGCCGAAGGCGCGATCGACGCCGCGTCGATCCTCAAGCCGATGCTCGCCCGCGGTGAGTTGCAGACGATCGGTGCGACGACACTCGACGAGTACCGCAAGCACCTCGAGAAGGATGCCGCGCTCGAACGCCGGTTCCAGCCGATCAAGGTCGAGGAGCCGTCGGTCGTGCACACGATCGAGATCCTCAAGGGCTTGCGCGAGCGCTACGAGGCGCACCACCGCGTCACGATCACCGACCAGGCGATCGTCGCGGCGGCGAACCTCGCCGACCGTTACATCTCCGACCGTCACCTCCCCGACAAGGCGATCGACCTGATCGACGAAGCCGGGTCGCGGTTGCGGATCCGGCGCATGCAGGCCCCGCCCGACTACCGCGAGCTCGAAGACGAGATCTCGAAGGCGCGCAAGGAGAAGGAAGCCGCCATCGAGGCCCAGCAGTTCGAGCGGGCCGCGAAACTGCGCGACAAGGAAAAGGACCTGCTCGAGCAGCGGGGCGAAAAAGAAGCGCAGTGGCGCGCCGAGGGCGTCGACCTGTTCAACGAGGTCAACGAGGAGTCCATCGCCGAGGTGCTCGCGCTGTGGACCGGGATCCCGGTCTACAAGCTCACCGAGGAAGAGACCGCCAAGCTGTTGCGCATGGAAGACGAGCTGCACAAGCGCATCGTCGGCCAGCACAACGCGATCAAGGCGGTGTCGCAGGCGATCCGGCGTACCCGCGCCGGCCTCAAGGACCCGAAGCGCCCGTCGGGCTCGTTCATCTTCCTCGGCCCCTCCGGTGTCGGGAAGACCGAGACCGCCAAGACGCTCGCCGAGTTCTTGTTCGGTGAAGAGTCGGCGATGATCCAGCTCGACATGTCGGAGTACATGGAGAAGCACACGGTCAGCCGTCTCGTCGGTTCGCCTCCCGGTTACGTCGGCTACGACGAAGGCGGGCAGCTCACCGAAGCGGTGCGCCGCAAGCCGTTCTCCGTCGTGCTGTTCGACGAGATCGAGAAGGCTCACCCCGACGTCTTCAACACCTTGTTGCAGATCCTCGAAGACGGGCGTCTCACCGACGCGCAGGGCCGTACGGTCGACTTCAAGAACACCGTCATCATCATGACGTCGAACTTGGGCACCGCCGACCTGCGCAAGGCGAACGTCGGCTTCGTGAAGGCCGACGAGTCGGTCACCTACGACAAGATGAAGGACAAGGTCCACGAGGAACTGAAGCGCCACTTCCGGCCCGAGTTCCTCAACCGGCTCGACGAGATCATCGTCTTCCACGAGCTCTCCCAGGAAGAAGTGACCGAGATCGTCGACCTCCTCATCAAGCGGGTCGAGACGCAACTCGAATCGCAGGGCTTGGGCTTCGAGCTCACGCAGGCGGCGAAGTTGCTGCTCGCCAAGAAGGGCTACGACCCCGCGTTGGGTGCCCGGCCGCTGCGCCGGTCGATCCAGCGTCTCGTCGAAGACCCGCTGTCGGAAAAGATCCTGTGGAAGGAATTCCACGCCGGTGAGACGATCGTCGTCGACGCAGACGCCGACGAGATCGTGTTCCGGGCGGTCGAGGGTGTCGAGCCCCCGCCGGTCGAACTCGCCGGTCAGGAGTCCTGACCGCACACTTCTGAGCAATCCCACGCTCACGAACACGGGGCCGCGTACGCGGTCCCGTGTTCGCGTTCGCGAGACTCTGCACCGTGGGTCGGAAACTGTTCCTCGTCGCGTTCGCCGCCGCGCTCCTGTGCGCCGGCTGCAAAGTCGACGCGTCGACCACGATCACGCTCGACAAGAGCGGCGCCGGCACCGTTGCCGTACGGCTGCGGCTCGACCCGTCGGCGGTGCAACTCGTCGACCGGGGCGGGGGAACGTTGGAGAAGCGGGTCGTGCTCACCGACCTGCGCAAGACCGGGTGGCGGGTGTCGGCTTGGCAGCACCTCTCGGGGGGCGCGGCGTCGATCCGGTTGTCGCACCCGTTCGGCAACGAGAAGGAACTGGAACAGGTCGTGACGAGCCTCAGCGGTTCGAAGGGCCTGCTCTACGACGCCCACCTCACCCGTTCCCGCAATCTCGTGCAAGATCGCGACGGCGTCAGTGTCGTTGCCGACACGACCGCTCTGAAGAGCGGGGTGCGCAAGGACGCCGAACTCTCGGCGCGGCTGAAGGCGACCGGCGTGAACCCCGATCAGGTCGACTTCGCGCTCGGCTCGGCGCTGAAGAAGGCTTTCTCGATGGAAGTGACCCTCGCGCTGCCGCGGAACAAGACGCGCACGTTCTTCATCGCGCCGGGCACCCGCGACACGGTGAACCTGTCATCGTCGGAGATCCACTGGAACCGGTTCATCATCCTGATGATCGGTGGCATGCTCGTGTTCCTCGCGTTGCTGCTCTACCTCTCGGCCAGCATCAGCGCACGACGCCGCCGCGCGCGCGAACTCGAATTCGCGGCCGTACGCGCCCGCAAAGGATCACACCCGGTGATGTGACGCCCGTCAGCCGGCGAGCGCCCCGAGCTCGCTGTGCTCGCCACTTCTCATGCGAGTGTGGTGAGCCACGATGCGACTTCGGTCATCGAGTTGACGACGATGTGGGCGCCGGCGTCGCGCAGCTCGTCGGCGGAGGCGCCGCCGGTGGTGACGGCGACCGCGATCGCGTTCGCGGCGAGGGCCGATGCGACGTCGGTGACCATGTCGCCGACGTAGGCGCGAGCGCCATGGGCCCGCAGGGCGTCGGCTTTCCCGTCGCCGTGCACGTCGCCGACGAGGGTGTCGTACGCCAGGTCGACGTGTTCGAGGCAACGCTTCGCGAGCGCTGCCGACTTCGTGGTGACGACGATGACGGAGCCGCCCCGGTCGCGCACGGTGTCGATCGCGAGCCGGGCACCGTCGAACGCAGTGGTCCCGAGTACGCACTCCTCGAAGTAGATCTCGCGGTAGCGCACGGCCGCGGTGTCGACCTCGTGGGCCGGGAACCAGTTCGCCAGTTCCCATTCGAGCCTCGGCCCGAGCCGCGACAGGACCAGCGGCACGTCGATCGGCCGTCCCGTCTCCGCGGAGAGTGCGTGCATCGAAGCCGCGATCCCGATCCGCGAATCGACCAGCGTCATGTCGAGGTCGAAGCCGATCGTCCCGAGCACGGTGGCGGCTACCGCGACGATGCGAAGGCCCGGCGGACGCGGTCGGCGAAGGTTTCGACGTCGGTCAGCTCGGCGGCCGAGACGACGTGGCGCACGGGCTTCACGATCAGCGTCCCGACGCCCAACGGACCGAGACAGTGCTCGACGACCCAACCCGGTGTCGCGTGGATCCGACCTCCGGGAAGGTCGATCCGGCCGGCGGCCAGGTCGCACGCAAACCGGTTGCCTCGCCCACGGGCTGCCTCTCGTCTCGCCTGCGCCGCACCGTAGGTTCCTCCGTGGCGGGTGCGCTCGTCTTTCCCACCCGGCCCGGTCCCTGTCATCGCGTTGCTTGCCACCCGGGTGCTTGCCGGTCACCGAAGTTGTCGCACCGGGTCGCTACATTGCGCACATGGCACGAACGCGTGTTCGGCATCGGTGCGAGGCGTGCGGGGCGACCGCGCCGCAGTGGCTGGGTCGTTGTCCCGACTGTGGCGAGTGGGGCACCCTCGCCGAAGACCTCGTTGCCGCCACCGCGGGAACGGGTGCCATCGGCGGCACCGCCGTCCCGGCCTCGCTCGTGCTCCCGCTGGCCGAGGTCGGTGCGATGGGCTCGGTGGCCCGCCCCACCGGGGTCGACGAACTCGACCGGGTGTTGGGTGGTGGGTTGGTCGCCGGATCGGTCACGCTCCTCGGCGGGGAGCCCGGCATCGGCAAGAGCACGCTCGTGCTGCAGGCGTTGGGCGAGATGGCAGCCCGCGGCGCTCGCTGCCTGCTCGTCACGGGCGAGGAATCACCCGAGCAGGTCCGGGCGCGCGCGGAACGGCTCGGTGCCCTCGCGCCGTCGTTGCTCGTCGTGGCGGAGACCGCGTTGCCGTGCGTGCTCGCGCACGCCGAAGCCGTCCGGCCCGACGTGCTCGCCATCGACTCGGTCCAAACGCTCACCGATCCCGACACCACTGGGGCGGCCGGCTCCGTGAGCCAGGTGCGCGACGGTGCCGCCCGCGTGGTTCGCCACACGAAGGAGCGCAATCTCGCCACGCTGCTCGTCGGTCACGTCACGAAAGACGGCGCGCTGGCCGGGCCGCGAGCGCTCGAGCACGTCGTCGACACGGTGCTGTCCTTCGACGGCGACCGCCACCACGCGTTGCGCATGCTCCGTGCGGCCAAGCACCGCTTCGGCCCGACCGACGAACTCGGCGTGCTCGAAATGACGGAGCAGGGGCTGCGCAGCGTGCGCGACGCCAGTGCGATGTTTCTCGCCGACCGCCGGCCCGGCGCGTGCGGTTCGGTCATCGCGCCGGTGATGGAAGGCAACCGGCCGCTCCTGGTCGAGATCCAGGCGCTCGTGTCGGAAACCAACGCGCCGATCCCGCGCCGGGTCGCCCACGCCCTCGACAGCAGCCGGGTGGCGATGCTCACCGCGGTGCTCCGCGAACGCGTACAGGCGCCGGTTCACAAACACGACGTGTACACGAGCGTCGCGGGTGGCGGCCGGGTGTCGGAGCCGGGCGCCGATCTCGCGCTGGCGCTCGCCATCGCGGCGGCGGCGATGGGCAACGCGGTGCCGGGCGACACCGTGGTGCTCGGCGAGGTCGGCCTCGGCGGTGAGGTGCGGCAGGTCGCGTCCGCGCCCCGGAGGCTCGGGGAGGCCGCCCGGCTCGGTTTCAGCCGGGCGGTTGTGCCCGCTTCCACGCCCGACGTCGGCGGCATCCGGTTGCTGCGGGTGGGCGATCTCCCGGCCGCGATGCAGGTGCTCGGTTAGCCGGCCGACCGACCAGATCAGGCCCCCCAATTGGTAGCGTTGAGCGATTGGCCCCGCGTCGGCGCCGACGATTCCACCAGCCGGGAGGTCGCATTGGCGCAGACCCGTTCCGAGGTCCTGTTCGCCGCGTTGCGCCTGGTGGCACCGGGTACGCCCTTGCGCGAAGGGATCGACCGCATCCTCCAGGCCAAGATGGGTGCGCTCATCCTCGTCGGCGACGGTCCCGAGGTGCTCAACATCTGTTCCGGTGGGTTCCTGCTCGACGCCGAGTTCACGCCGCAACGGCTCTCGGAACTGGCCAAGATGGACGGCGCGATCATCCTCGCCTCCGACGGGTCGCGGGTCGCTCGGGCCAACGTGCACCTCGTGCCCGATCCCGACATCCCCACGACCGAGACCGGCACCCGCCACCGGACCGCGGAGCGGGTCGCACGCCAGATCGACGTGCCGGTGATCACGGTCTCGGAAGAGATGGGTGTGGTCTCGATCCACCACCGCGGCCACAAGAAGACGCTCGAACCGATCCCGCGGGTCCTCGCCCGTGCCGACCAGGCCCTGCAGATCCTCGGCCGGTACAAGGCCCGGCTCGACGGCGTCAGCGGCGCCCTCTCGGCCCTCGAAGTCGAAGATCTCGTCACCGTGCGCGACGTCGCGACGGTGTTGCAGCGGGCCGAGATGGTGCGACGTATCGCGGGCGAGATCGAGGAGTACGTCATCGAGCTCGGCACCGACGGCCGTCTCGTCGAATTGCAACTCGAAGAGCTCACCGGCGGGGTCGACGAAGACCGCCGGCTCGTCTGCAAGGACTACTTCGTGCAGTCGAGCGAATGGGTGTTGAGCAACATCACGGCTCGGCTCTCGAGCCTCTCCGACGAGGAGATGCTCGACCTGCGCGGCGTCGCGTCGCTGCTGCACCTCGCCAGCGACATGGACCTCGATTCCTCGCTGCAACCGCACGGCTACCGGTTGCTGAGCAAGATCCCGCGACTGTCGGAAACGATCGCGGAGAAGGTCGTCGCCCGTTTCGATCATCTGCCGAAGATCATGCGGGCGAGCATCGCCGACCTCGTCGAAGTGCCCGGCGTCGGCGAAGCCCGCGCCCGCGCGATCAAAGACGGCCTCTCCCGCGTCGCCGAGAGCTCCATCCTCGACCGCTACGCCTGACCGCCCACACTGCGCAGGCGGCTCGCCCGTGGCTGCCGTCGGTAGCATCCGCCCCCGATGGCTGCATTGCGAGAAGGTCCGTACCCCGACGTCACGTCCGAGTCGATCGTCCTGCGGGTCGACGGCGACGAAGTGCCGGCGTTCCACGTCCGCCCCGACGGCATGCCGATCGCCGGGGTGGTGCTGCACCCCGACATCGCGGGAATGCGCCCCCTGTTCGAGGACATGGCCCGGCGGCTCGCGACGAACGGGTTCGCGGTGTGCGCGGTCGAACCGTTCGTCCGCCTCACCGACGAGCAGAAGGCGAGCGTCGAGGCTCGGATGGCGGCCGTCTCGCATCTCGACGACGCCAGCCAGCTCGCCGACCTCGAAGCCGCGGCCAACCGGCTCGTCGTCGAAGACGACGTGACCACGATCTCGGTGCTCGGTTTCTGTATCGGTGGCTACTACACGTTCAAGGCGGCCGCGTCCGAGCGTTTCGACCGGGCCGTCGCCTTCTACGGGATGCTGCGCACGCCCGAGGGCTGGCGGGGTACCGGCCACCGCGACCCGATCGACGGCCTCGCCGGCGCGTGCCCCACGCTCGCCGTGTTCGGCAGCGCCGATCCCTTCACCCCGGCCGCCGACATCGAGGCGCTCCGCCAGGTGTGGGCCGGCCGCTCCGACTGCGAGATCATGGTCGTCGAAGGTGCGGAGCACGGTTTCGTGCACGACCCCGACCGTCCCGCCCACCGTCCCGACGATGCCGCCGCAGCCTGGGACCGCGCCCTCGCCTTCATGCGCCCCTGAGTTTCGGCCTCGCCGAGCGCCGTCGAGATCGTCGACCGGCTGCAGTCGTTGCTCGTCGATTCGTGACGCGGCGGATCGGCCGGTCGGTGCGCCTCGTTCTGGTTCGTGTGCGGCGGCGATGCGACACTCTGATCATGGCGCTGCGTGACGAGCTCGGCACGATGATCGATGGCCGCCCCGGCACGTGGGGCGTGTATGCACGCCATCTCGACACCGACGAGACCGTCGCGATCCGAGCCGACGAGGTGATGCCCGCGCAAAGTTCTCTGAAGGTCGCGGTGCTGCTCACCTACACGAAGAAGGTCGGTCTCGGCACGGACGATCCCACTCGTCGCGTCAGCCTGTTGGTGGAGGACCACGAACTCGGCAGCGGCGTGCTGCGCTATCTCGCGCCGGCACTCTCGCCCACGCTCAACGATCTGGCGTGGCTGATGATCGTCCTGTCGGACAACATCGCCACGCGCGCGCTGATCCGCGAACTGGGCGGACCGGAGATCATCGAAGCCGAAATGGAGGCGCTCGGCGTTCCGCGCCTGCGATTGCGTGCATCACCCGAAGACGCGGACTACAGGTTCATGGCGACGCCGCACGATCTTGCCGAGGTCTACACGCACCTTGACGAGCGCGCTCGGGAAATGCTGTACCGAGTTGAAAAGGTGTTCTTGGCCCGCCGCGTCCCGCACTGGCCCGACGCGATCGACTGGGGGATCACCTCGCCCGTACGCGTGTACAGCAAGGCGGGTTGGGGACGCGAATGCGTCGATGCCGGTCTCTTCGAGACCGATGGCGGTTCCTGGGTCGTTGCGGCGATGGGAAAGGACCTCCCCGACTTGTGGCACCGACCCGACGACGAAGGGCCACGCATGCTCGCTGACCTGGGGGCGGCCATCTACCACGCGTGGCGGTGACCGAGCGCGATTCGCGGCTCGGCGTCATTGGCCGCCGCTCACCAGTCGTGTGGTGCAAGCGGCGCCCGGGGCGTGAAGGCGCCTCCGCGTACGAGATCGGCGACGATCTCGCGCACGTCCTGTCGGTCGAGGATGAGCGCGAGCGAACGGACTGCCACCGAGGCGAGCTCCTCGACGTCGCGTCGTACGAGGCCGTCCTTGCCGAGCCACACGTCGATGCGGATTTACGGGCCGTCGATTCCTCGCCACCTTCGCGAAGGTCCCCGCCCGACCGTCGCTGCACGCGCCGGGCAGTCGTTACCCTCGCGGCCGATGTGGAGCAAGGGTGAGGTGGTCGAGTACCGCCAGGTGGTGCGAGGTAAGCCGTGGTGCGTCACGCCGGCGCGTGTCGTCGAGGACAACGAAGACCTGCTTGTGCTGTGGTGGCCTCAGGGCACGCAGTACCTGCTCGGCACCCACGACGACCGTAACGACGTGCTCCACCGGTGGGCGTCGGGCACCTGGGACCTCGCGAAGACGGAATGGTGGGGCGGCCCGAGCCTCCAGGTGGTGCCGACCGGCGCCGCGTTCGCGCTGTGGCCGTTCCGTCTCGAGCCCGACAACGACGTGCTCGGCTGGTACTGCAACCTCCAACGCCCGCTCGAGCGCACCGCAAGCGGATTCGATAGCGAGGACTGGACGCTCGACGTGTGGGCCGAGGCCGACCTCTCGAGGTGGCACTGGAAGGACGAGGACGAGTTGCAGGTCGGGATCGATGCCGAGGTCTACAACGCCGAGGATGTCGCGCGGATCCGCGCTGCCGGCGACGACGTCGTCGCGCTCATCGAGGCACGCGATCCGATCTTCGCCGAGTGGCGCGACTGGAAGGCGCCGGCCGATTGGTTCGACCTGCCGCCGCGACTCGATCGCTGATCGACCGCCGGGTCAGCGCCCGCCCGCATCCGTCCGGTGGACGAAACGTGGGCCGCGAGGCCGTCTGACGTCCACTGGAGCGCTGAAGGTCGGCGCCCGGTCAGCTGGTCGCGCGGGCCGACATCTCTTCGCGGTCGAGGATGCGGTAGCGGCTGCGGCCCGACACTTCGAGCCAGCCGAGCTTGATGAACGTGGCGATGGCCTTGTTCACCCGCTCCCGGGAGGCGCCGACCATGCCGGCGAGCTCTTCCTGGGTGAGCGGCATCCGGAACTCGTTCTCTTCGCCGGCCAGTTCGAGGAGGCGCTTCGCGGTGCGGCCGGTCACGTCGAGGAACATCGCGTCGGCGAGCGCTTCGTCGGTGGCGCGTAGGCGGCGAGCGAGGATCCGCACGACGGCCCACAGCACTTCGGGACGGGCGCGGAGCACATCTTTGACGTCGTCGAAGTCGATGGCGATCAGGTGCACCGTGGTGAGGGCGCGGGCGTCGGCCGACCGGCGGCCGCCGTCGAACAGCGACATCTCACCGAACAACGCACCGGGCCGAGCACCGCGACGACCGACTCGCGCCCGTCGGGGGCTTTCGCCGCGATCGCGACGCGGCCGGAAAAAACGACGTAGAGATGCCGGGCGATGTCGCCCTGGTGAAAGATCGTCTCGCCCCGCCGTGACTTCGCGAGGGCCGTGCGGCCTCGCAACTCCTCGAGCAGGTCGGGCGGGAGCGTGCCGAAGAGGTCGGTCTTGTCGAGCACAGGCTGACGTGCCGCCATCTCGTGAATCCTTGGTCAGAATGCTAGCGATCGCTCGCCGCGAGCGCGATGGGTTCGATGTCTGATCGGCAAATGTGACCCTTGGCATAAGGGTCGTTGGCCCCGGAACTTCCATCGCACCGGACGACCACCGTCTGTGGCCGTTCAAGCGTGCCCGCCGAGGCGCCGAAATCAGGCTGGGAGGCCGTTGATGTTCGTCGAAGTCGTCCGGGGCTTCATGGTGGTGCTGTGCACCGCGGCAGGGTTCTGGGCCGCGCGCGACCTCGGCGTACCGCCCGACGTCCAAGGTCTCGGCGGGATGTTGGGGTGCCTCTTCGGTTACGTGGGCGGTGGGCTGGTCGGCCGGCTGCTCGAACGGGCCGTCGGGGCCGTCGAGCACCGGGTCGACCGACTGCCGCCGGCCGCGTTCCTCGCCGGCGCGCTCGGCGCGATGGCGGGCGCGATCGCGGGCGCGACGATCGCGGTGCCGCTGGCAGTGCTGTTGCCGGCGCGGGTCGCGCTCCCGTTCGGCGGGCTGGTCATCTGGGTTGCCGCGTTCGGCGGGTTCCGCGTCGTCGGGCATCAGAGCGCTTCGCTGTTCGAGATGCTCGGCTTGTCGACGCGCCCCCTTGTCCGCGCCCAGGCGTTCGATGCCAGTGACGGCTTCATCGTCGACAGTTCGGTGTTGATGGACGGGCAGCTGCTCACACTGGCGCGCAGCGGGCTCCTGGGCGGTGACCTGCACGTCCCGCGCTTCGTGCTCGACGAGGTGCAGGGTTTCGCCGACGCACCCGACGACACGCGCCGGCGGCGTGCCCGGCGCGGCTTGGAAACACTCGAGGTACTGCAACGCGAAGGCCCGCTCCGGGTGTTCGTCCTCGACGACGAGATCCCCGAGCACGCGGCCGTCGACACGAAGCTCGTGGCGCTCGCCAAGCGGCTGCAGTTGCGCTTGCTCACCAACGATCAACCTCTCGCTCACATCGCCGACGTGCAGGGGGTGCCGACCTGCAACATCCGGCGCCTCGCGCTCGACCTGTCGCCGGCCATCGTCGCCGGCGACTTCGTGAAGGTCGCGTTGACGAAGCGCGGCCGTGAGAAAGGCCAGGGAGTCGGCCATCTCGACGACGGATCGATGGTCGTCGTGAACGGCGGGTCGGAACTGGTCGGCGGTCCCGACGTGATGCTCCAGGTGACTTCCGTCGTGCCGACCGCGGCCGGGCGCATGGTCTTCGCGACCTTGGAGAAGCCGTAATACTGCGTCGATGCCCCGCACCTACACCGTTGTCGTTGCCGCCGGCGGCGGCACCCGCTTCGGTGCGGCCAAACAGTTCGAACCGCTCGGCGGCACGACGGTGGTCGAACGGTCGGTTGCCGTCGCGGCCGGAGCGACCGACGGGGTGATCGTCGTGCTCCCGGCCGGCGCCCCCTGGGAACCGCGACCGCCGGCGCGGACCGCGACGGGTGGCGCGACGAGGTCCGACTCGGTGCGGGCCGGGCTCGCGTGCGTCCCCGACGACGTCGAGATCGTCGTCGTGCACGACGCCGCGCGCCCGCTCGCGACCAGCGCGCTGTTCGCGGCGGTGATCGACGCGGTACGCGCGGGCGCCGACGGTGCGATCCCGGTGATCCCGATCGTCGACACCGTCAAGCGCGTCTCCGGCACGCGGATCCTCGAAACCGTGCCCCGCGACGATCTCGTCGTCGTGCAGACGCCGCAGGCGTTCCGGCTCGAGCTGTTGCGCCGGGCCCATGCCGGCGGCGGCATCGACACCGACGACGCCGCCATCGTCGAGGCGGCCGGTGGCAACATCGTCGGCGTGCCCGGCGACCCGCGCAACGTGAAGCTGACGGTGCCCTCCGACCTCGAGTTCGTGCGCGCCATGCTCGAAGAAGGCCTGGCGCGATGAAGATCCGCGTCGGCCTGGGTTACGACATCCATCCGTTCGGCTCGGGCGCGCCGCTCGTCCTCGGCGGCGTGCACATCGAAGGTGCCTCCGGTCTTGCCGGCCATTCCGACGGCGACGCGATCGCGCACGCGGTCGCCGACGCCGTCCTCGGGGCGGCCGGGTTGCCCGACCTGGGCACGCTCTACCCGGCGACCGACGACCGGTGGCGAGACGCCGATTCGCTCGGGATGCTCCACGATGTCGCCGAACGCGTCGCGCACGACCGTTGGGCGGTCGGCAACGTCGACATCGTGGTCGCCGCCGAGGAACCCAAGCTCGCGCCCCACGTGCCGACGATGACGGCCAACGTGGTGGGCGCGCTCGCGCCCGCTCGTGAACCGATGGGCGAACCGATCCTCGTATCGATCAAACCCAAACGCGGTGAAGGGCTCGGCCCGATCGGCCGCGCCGAGGGCATTGCGGTCTGGGCCGTGGTGCTGCTCGGCCGCTGAATTCTCGAACTTCGGTCGCGGGCGCGCCCGGTACCCTCTCCCGCGTGTTGCGCGTGTACGACACTGCGGCGCGTACGAAGCGCGAGTTCGTTCCCCGGGTGCCGGGGCGAGTGTCGATGTACGTGTGCGGCCCGACGCCCTACGACGTGCCGCATCTCGGCCATGGCCGAACCGCGGTCGTGTTCGACACGATGCGCCGCTACCTGCGCTGGCGCGGCTTCACCGTCACCTACGTGAGCAACGTCACCGACATCGAAGACAAGATCATCGCCCGGGCGAAGCAACAACACACCACCGAGGAGGAACTCGCCGAGCGGTACGAGGGAACGTACTGGGAGGAGATGCAGCGGCTCGGCGTGCAGCGGCCCGACGAGTTGCCGCGCGCGACCGGTTTCATCGAACCGATGCAGCGGCTGATCGCCGAACTCGTCGCGCGCGGGAAGGCCTACGTCGTCGAGGGCCAGGGCGTGTACTTCGCGGTCGAGTCGCAGGCCGACTACGGCAAGTTGTCGCACCGGTCGGTGCCCGATCTGCTCGAAAGCGCCGGGGCGCGAGTCGACGTCGACGAACGCAAGCGCAGCCCGATCGACTTCGCGCTGTGGAAGGCGGCGAAGCCCGGCGAACCGGAATGGCCCTCGCCGTGGGGGCCGGGCCGGCCCGGCTGGCACATCGAATGCTCCGCGATGTCGCTCGAAATCCTCGGCGACGGTTTCGACCTGCACGGCGGCGGCACCGACCTCGTGTTCCCGCATCACGAAAACGAGATCGCGCAGGCCGAAGGCGCCGGCCACGAGTTCGCGCGTTACTGGCTCCATTCGGCCATGGTGACGGTCGGCGGCGAGAAGATGGGCAAGTCGCTGGGGAACTTCCGTGACCTTTCCGACGCACTCGACGCGCACGGACCGCGCGCGTTCCGGCTCCTCGTGTTACAGACGCACTACCGGCGCGCCATGGAGATCAACGACGTGCAGCTCACCGCCGCCGCGGCTGCGGTGAAAGGGCTCGACAACCTGTTCCGCCGGGCCGGCACCGAAGGCGTGCTCGAGGGCACGCCCCGCGACCTTCCTGCGTTCACCGAAGCGATGGACGACGACTTCGGCACACCGGAAGCGCTGGGTGTCGTCTTTTCGGTGGCGAAGGAAGCCAATGCCGCGATCGACGGTGGCGACCGGGCGGCGGCCGCCGAGCTCGTCGCGACGGTCCGCGAACTCGCGGGCGTGCTCGGGCTCGAGGTCGGGGTGGCGAGCGACGCGGCCGCCGGCGAATCTCTCGGGATCGAAGCGCAGATCGCGGCGCGCAACGATGCGAGGGCGAACAAGGACTGGGCCGCCGCCGACGAGATCCGCGAGTTGTTGCGGGCGCAGGGCATCGAGTTGGAAGACACGCCGAAGGGCACCATCTGGCGTCGGGCAGGCGAGTGACGCGCGGGCGCCCATCGGGCGCGTCACGCGGCCGGCGGCCACCGCAGAACCGCGACCGCCGGCAGCAGCGCGAACGTGCGCACGACGGCGACCGCGAGCGGCGCCCGTCGCGCGGGCGCGACGACCTGGGCGGTGACCAGGTGGAGGGGCGGCGCGCGGTGCTCGAGTTGTTGCGCGGGGCCGGCGGCGGGTTCGCAGCGTCATGCTCTCGCTCGAGGCGACCGCCGACCCGGTGCTCGACGAGATCGCCGAACGCGCCGGACCGACGTTCCGCGTCGTACCCGCCGAACGGATCGAGGCCGAAGCGCGCACCGACGCGCACCAAGGTGTGGTTGCCCGCACCGAGCCGCTCACCCCCGTCGATCTCGACGCGCTCCTCGACCAGGACGATGCGTTCATCGTTGCGCTCGACGGTGTGACCGACCCGCGCAATCTCGGCGCCGTGCTGCGGGTCGCCGAAACGGCCGGGGTGACCGGCATCGTGCTCCCGCGCCACCGGTCGGCGCGGATTACACCTACCGTCGCGAAAGCCGCGGCCGGCGCGATCGAATATCTGCCGATCGCGCTGGTGAGCGGCATCCCCGCCGCGTTGGGGAGCGCGGCGCGTGCCGGAGTTTGGAGTGTCGGCCTCGACGAGAGCGGAGAGCAGTCGATCTTCGGTTTGACCGTCGCCGACCAGCCGATTGTCGTCGTGCTGGGCGCTGAGGGTTCCGGCCTGTCGAGGCTTACCCGAGACCGGTGCGAGGTGGTTGCGCGCATCCCGATGCGCGGGATGCTCGCGTCGCTCAACGTGTCGACGGCCGCCGCGATCGCGTGCCACGAGATCGCGCGGCAGCGGCCCGATCGGGTGTTTCCGCGCGATGATCTGGCGTCGCCGGGTTAGCTCAGTTGGCAGAGCAACCGCCTTGTAAGCGGTTGGTCGTCGGTTCGAATCCGACACCCGGCTCCGGGGATCCCACTCGCGCGCTTGTTCGTCGTCTTTAATGCTTGTAATCCGAATGACACGCGCCCAGGATCGTTCAGCGATGGAGTTGACCGCACTCGAGCGCGCCATCCTCGACTTCGAACGCGAGTGGTGGATGCTGCCGGGCCGAAAGACGCCGCGATCCGCGCGCGTTTCGACATGTCGGCGAGCTCGTACTACCGCGCGGTCGGCAACCTGATCGAGAACCCCGGCGCCCTCCGCTACGACCCACTCACCGCAAAACGCCTGCGTAGGCAGCGTGACGAGCGGCGCCGGGTGCGCATCGAGGGCCGGCGCGCCGACCCAAACACCCAGTGAGTGGCACTCGCGCGACAGAATGGGTGAATGAGTAGGCCAGGGGGCACACGCGACAACGGCCGCGACAATGGTGACGTCGTTCGCGGCGCGAGCGTCGCCGCCGCGAAGGGCGCCGGTCTCGTGCTGCTCGCGATCATCATCGGCATCGTGCTGTTGAACGTCGTCGACGACGGCTCCAAGCCGTCGGCGACCACGTCCGGCCAGAAGACGACCACCACGACGCAGAAGGCGACGACGCAGACCACGAAGAAGAAGTCGACGACCACGACGTCGAACACGCCCGCCAAGTCGCCGTCGCAGGTACGGGTGATCGTCCTGAACGCCGGTGCGCCCACCGGGTCGGCCGGCAACCTGTCGAGCGCGTTGCGGGGCAAGGGGTACACGAACCAGGTGCTCGCCAGCGACTGGTCGAACGCGGGGATCACCGGGAAGGTCGTCTACTGCAAGCCGGGCTTCACGCAGGAAGGCGCGGCGCTCGCGCTCGCCGTCGGGCCAGGTACGCCGAACAAGCCGTTCCCGACACCCGCACCACCGTCGAGCGCCAACGTCGACTGCGTCGTCGCGATCGGCAAGTAGCCGTCGCTCAGCGCGCCGCGAGCAACCGGTCGCGAAGCGGTCCGGTCGCCGCGTCGATTGCAGTCCAGGCCAAGCCGATCGCGCCTTCGCGAACGGCGCGATCGGCCGAAGCGTTGACACAGGCCGCCGCGAACGCCGGTTGATGATTGACGGCGCCGCCCGTTTCGATCGCGATGCACGGATGGATCGACGGCATGACGAGCGAGACGTTGCCCATGTCGGTCGAGAACGTCATGTCGGCGCCGGTTTCGTAGTCGCGGCCGAGTGCTTCGGTGTTGGCGCGATAGGCGGCAACGAGCGCGTGGTCGTGCTCCATGTGCGTGTAGACGGGGCTCACGTCTTCCATCTCGAGCGTCGTGCCGGTCGCGAGCGCGCCCGCCTCGAAGCAATGGTCGATGCGCGGTCGCAACGTCTCGAGTTCGCTCATCGTGCGGGCGCGCACCATCCAACGCCCGTCGGTGTGCGCGGGGACGATGTTGGGCATGTCGCCACCGTGGTGTACGAAACCGTGTACCTGATCGGTGCTGCGGAGATGCTGTCGCAGTAAACCGATCGCCGTCTGCGCGACCGTGAACGCGTCGGCGGCGTTGACGCCGCGTTCGGGCGCCGCGGCCGCGTGCGATTCGCGACCGGTGTAACGCACCTCGAAGTGGGCCACCGCGCTGACACGAGGTTCGAGGACGTCGACCGGGCCCGGGTGGACCATCATCGACGCGTGCACGCCGTCGAACGCGCCCCGTTCGAGCAGGAACACCTTGCCGCCGCCGCCTTCCTCGGCGGGTGTGCCGATGACGCGCACGGTGAGGCCGAGATCGTCGACGAGCGGTGCCAGTGCCAACCCGGCACCGGCTGCGGTCGCCGCGATGATGTTGTGGCCGCAGGCGTGACCGATCTCGGGGAGCGCGTCGTACTCGGCGCAGATCGCGATGCACAGTGGCCCGCTGCCCACTTCCATCGAGAAGGCGGTCGGCAAGTCGCAGACGCCGAAGTCGACGGTGAGGCCGGCGTCGGCGAGCACGCCGGCCGTCCACCGGCTCGACTGCTCCTCTTCGAACTTCAACTCCGGATGCGCGTGCACCCGGTGGCTGAGCCCGACGAGCGAATCGAGGTGTTCGTCGATCGCGGCGCGGGCGGCTTCCTTCGCAGCGGCGCCGTTGCTCGTCACGCCCGGTAGGTTCGCACATGTGAGCACGGTCGACGCAACGGTGGAGCTCCTCGGTCGCGAGGCCGGTCGCACGGCGCTGCTGCTCGACTACGACGGTTCGCTGGCCCCGATCGTGCCCCGTCCCGACGATGCGGTCCCGTTGCCCGGTACGGCCGAGGTGCTCGGCGCGCTCGCCGGCCGTCTGGCACTGGTCGGCATCGTGAGCGGCCGCCCCGTCGACTTCCTGCTGCGCCACGTCGCCGCGCCCGGTGTACGGCTGGTCGGCCAGTACGGCCTCGAATGGGTCGAAGACGGCGAGGTGATGGTCGACCCGCGGGCGCTGCCGTACACCGATGCGGTGGCGGCGGCCGCCGACGAAGCCGAGCGTCGCTGGCCGGAACTGTTGCTCGAACGCAAGGGGCGGGTCGCGCTCGGCCTCCACTGGCGTACCGCGCCGGGTGCCGCCGACGGTCTCGTTGGCGAGATCGACGACCTTGCGGACCGCTTCGGCCTTGCCGTGCACCCGAGCAAGATGGCGCGTGAACTCCGCCCACCGATCGGTGTCGACAAGGGGAGTGCCGTCGAGCAGTTGCTCACCGGCGTCGACGTCGGCGGGTTCGCGGGCGACGATGCCGGCGATCTTCCGGCGTTCGCGGCGCTCGACCGGCTCGCGGCCCGCGGCGATCTCGTCGAAGCGGTTCGCATCGCCGTCGCGTCGTCGGAAGCCCCGCCCGAAGTGCTCGCGCAGGCCGACCTCGTCGTCGACGGGCCCGCCGGTCTCCGCGTGGTCCTCGACACCCTTGCCGGGTTGTGACGGTTGTACCCCCGTACGGGGGTACAACCGTCACAACCCGGCGGCTGGTCAGGCGTGGGCGAGAAGGTCTTCCAGCCAGTCGGACGGGGTACGCGCGCCGGCGAGGGCGCGGAGGTGCTGTGCCTGCTCGGCCCGAGCCTCGGCCGGCATCGACAACGCGTTCGCGAGCGCGCCCGCGCCCTGCTCGATGTCGTAAGGATGCACGCGTTCCACGGCACTCGCGAGCTCGGAGAAGGCTCCGGCTTCCGGCGAGAGGCAGACGACGCCGTTGCGGCGGTTGAGGAGCGGTCCTTCCTTCGCAACGAGGTTCAAGCCGTCTTTCAGCGGGTTGACGAGGAGCACGTCGTAGCGTTGGAGGCCGGCGACGCTGCGAGGGAAGTCGTCGCGTAGGTCGAGGACGACCGGTGCCCAACCGCGGCGGCCGAAGCGCTCGTTGACACGGGCCGCCGCCTGCTCGACCTCGTTGCCGTACGCGAGGTACTCGGGTAGCCCGGCCCGCGACTGGTAGAGCATCGCGACGAACACCACACGCTCGTGCAGATCGGGTCGTTGTTCGAGCATGCGTTCGTACACGAGGAAGCCGCGCACGATGTTCTTCGACGGTTCGACGCGATCGGTGCGCAGCACGACGAGACGGTCGCCGACTTCAGCGTCGAGACGAGCGCGTGCCGTACGGGCCGCGTCGGACTCGGCAACCAATTCGAGCGACGGAGCGTCGGGGCCGAGACTGGCCGCGAACCAGTGCGGCTTGGCGTGGTCACCGAGTACTTCGCGCACCGACGCTTCGTACGCGCGTCCCCAACGTTCGGTGTGGAACCCGGCCGCCACACCCGCCAGCGAGCCGCACAGCGCGCTCGCGACGTCGTCGGGCAGCACCCTGATGCTGTCGGGATCGCAGAACGGGGTGTGCGTGAAATGCACGACGCGAAGTTCGGGTCGGAGATCGCGTAGGAACTGCGGCACCAACCAGAGTTGGTAGTCCTGGACGAGCACGACGTCGTCGGCGGACGCGACGGCGGCGATCGTCGTAGCGAACTCCCGGTTGATCGCGCAGTACGCCTCCCACGCCTCATGGAAGCGCGCGTCGAACCGCGGGCGGCGAACGAGGTCGAAGAGGCCGTGGTGCAGGAACCAGAGCACGCCGTTCGACACGACGTCGTAGTGCATGCGATGGGTGCGCTCGTCGAGGTCGAGCAGGGTGCACCGTGCATCGTCGCCACCGCTCGCTCCCTCGCGGACCGCGGCGCGATCGTCGTCGGAGATGGCCGCGGCGACCCACCGCACGTTCTCGTCCTGGTCGCGCAGGAGCGGGCCGAGCGCGCTGACGACACCGCCGGCGCCTTGATGGGCGCTGAACGTACCGTCGGCTTCACGCCGGTAGCGGTACGGGCCCGGTGGGACGCGATGATCATTCCCGGGTGCGGCATCACAGGTCCGAAAACAGGCGCAGCCAGTCTTCGAGTTCGCGGGTCGACAGGAACGAGTGGCGAACGTGCTCGCGTCCATGAGCTCCCATCACGCCGGCGCGTCTCGGGTCGCGTAACAACTCGATGATGCGTTTCGCGCAGGTCTCGACCGAGTCGACCAGGTAACCGTCGACGCCGTCTTCGATTTGCAGGACGATGCCGCCGCAACGCCCGCCGACCACGGGACGGCCCTTCCACAGGCCTTCGCTCACGGTGAGGCCGAAACCTTCCCGCAACGACTTCTGCACGACGACGTCGGCCGCGCGCTGGAAGGCGTTGATCTGCACCGACCCGACCTGCTGGATGTTCGACAGGAGGTGGATATCGGGGTCGCCGCCGGCCGCCGCTTCGGCCAGTTCCCAGTAGTGGAAACCTTCGGGATCGTCGGTTGCCATCGAGCCGGCCAGGACGAGCTGCGCATCGGGGACGTCTTCCTGCACGACGCGAAATGCCTCGATGACGCCGACCGGGTCTTTCCACGGGTCGAACCGGCTGATCTGGCAGACCATCGGATCGCCGGGGCGTATCCCGTAGCTCTTGCAAAGTTCGTCGACGAACGGCCGCGCCATGTCGAGGTTCTTCACTGAAAGTGGGTCGATGCAAGGTGGTGCGTGCACGACATGCGGCACGTCGAGCGAGTGCGGCACGAACTGCGGCATGGTGAACACCGACGCGTCGTACTGCTCGATGTACGGCTGGAAGAACTTCAAGACTCGATCGTTGGCGTCGGTCAGGTCGATGTGGCATCGCCAGACCCATTTCGTGGCGCCGCCGCGATTGCCGATGAACTCGCGCATCGCGCACGGCTGCGGGTCGTGGATGACCACGTAGTCCCACTCACCCTCGAAGCGGAGCGCGTTCTCGGCGACCCGTTCGAGGTAGATCTGCTGCATCTCCGGCGTCCACTCGACGTCGGCGCCCTGTAGGGCGTTGTGCACCGTCTTCGTGATCGCGAAGAACTCGTCGCTTCCCGACATCACCTGCCAGTCGGCTTCGAGCCCGACGCTCCGCAACAACGCGACGTGGGTCGCGAGCAGTTCGGCGACGCCCCCGCCGTAGGCCGTTGCATTGACGTGGAGGACCCGCATGCCTCGCAACGATTCGGCGAGGGAACGGATCCGGTCGATGGTGCCCGGTTCGACGACGTCGGCGTAGTCGTCGAGCTCTTTCGAGAGCAGCGGGACGCGTTCGAGCAAGGGGATCCTTCGAACTGGTGTTGCGGCGTGCGTCAATCTATGCGACGTGACCGATGTACCCATTGCTTCGTGGCGAGCCGTGGCCTGTCCCGACAAGTTCAGGGGAACGCTCAGCGCGGCCGAGGCGGCCACCGCCATGGCGGCCGGATTGCGCCGAGGCGGTTTCGAGACCGTACGCGAGTTGCCGCTCGCCGACGGTGGCGAAGGCACGCTCGACACGCTGCTCGCGGTGCGGGGTGGGTCGCGTCGCCGGACGACGGTGACCGGCCCGCTCGGTGAGCCGATCGACGCGGAGTGGGGAATGCTCGGCGACGGCACGGCGATCGTCGAGATGGCGCGAGCGAGCGGCCTGGCACTCGTCGGCGCCCGCAACGACCCCCTGCGGGCAACGACGCGAGGTACGGGCGAACTGATCGCGACGGCCGCGCGCGAGGGCGCGAAACGCGTTCTCGTGTGCGTCGGCGGGAGCGCGACGACCGACGGCGGGCTCGGTGCGGTCGACGCGCTCGGATGGAAGTTGCCCGCCGACGTGACCGTCGCGTGCGACGTCGCGACGACCTTCGTCGACGCGGCCACCGTGTACGGACCGCAGAAGGGCGCGACGCCCGCGCAGGTCGCGTTGCTCACGCGCCGGCTGGAACGGCTCGCCGAGCAATACATGGCGCGCACGAGGGTCGACGTGCATTCGGTCGAAGGTGGCGGCGCGGCCGGCGGTCTTGCCGGCGGTCTCGTTGCCATCGGCGCGCGCACCGAACCGGGCTTCGACGTGGTTGCGCAAGCAGTCGGGCTCGAAGACGCGCTCGACGGTGCGACGCTCGTCGTCACCGGCGAAGGTCGTGTCGACTTGTCGAGCCTCGACGGCAAGGTCGTCGGGGGCGTGCTCGATTGGGCGGCCGACCTCGGCGTCGCCTCGTGCGCGGTGATCGCCGGGCAAGTCGACGACGACGCGCGCGAAGAACTTTCGGTACGCAACACGCAGGTGCTCGCGCTCACCGAGCGTGTATGGCAGGAGAGCGAAGCGTTCGACCGTGCCGCATTGCTCGTGGAGGAAGCGGCCGTCGAGGCCGCCCGCGCGGCTCAGCGCTGAAAGCGGGCGCGGTACTCGGGGAGGGTGAGCATCGCCGGCCGCTCACGCACCTCGACCGCGACGAAGTCGCAGCCGGCGGTGTGGGCACGCACGAGTTCGACCGTCGCCTCGTCGTGATCCACGAGGTCGGCGCGGCGCAGCGCGGTGACGAGGATCGCGAGCGCTTGCGGGCCGAGTTCGATCACCGCCTTGTTCCGGTGTTGGCGGGTGCCCAGGTCGACCTGCACGATCGCGTCGCGGCCGAACATCTCGGCGAGATCGACGAGGAGACCGAGTTCGACGCCCCACCCTTCGACGAACGGCACCGCTTCCAGCGCTTCGCGCCGTCCGGCGTACTCGCCCGCGAGCGGCTGCACGATGTCGGCGATCTTGGGGAAGAGCAGGCTGAGCAAGCGGCCGCGCGACGAGTTCGGTCACCCGCCCGCCCCCGGTCGCGGCGGCGTCGAGCGGCCGGTCGTAGAAGGCCTTCGAGCACACCACGTGCTGCTGGCGCAGGAGCGGCTCGACCAGCGCGACGACCGACTCCGGCCGGAAGTTGCGGACGTCGGCGTCGAGCCAGCAGATGATGTCGCCGCGGCATTCGTACAGCGACTTCCACAGCGCGTTGCCCTTGCCGCTGCCGGCCTCCAGGTGGGGGAGGATCGCGGATTCCGAGACGACGCGGGCACCGGCCGCCGCCGCGACCGCTGCGGTGCGGTCGGTCGAGGTGTCGTCGATCACGACGATCTCGTCGACCAGGGGGACGGTCTCGACCAGCGCCGCCTGGATCGAAGCGACGATCGGGCCGACGGTTGCCTCCTCGTCGCGAGCGGGGAGGCACACCGAGATCGTGACGCCCGCCTGCGCCTTCGCGTCGTAGACGCGCCCCGACGTCGACATGGGTTCAGGCTAGGGGACAAGTGCGACCGAGCCGGCCGGCGGTGTTAGATTGTCTCGAAATACGCGCTCATCCAGAGCGGCTGAGGGACAGGCCCTGAGACGCCGCGGCAACCAGTACGACCGCTCGGCACGTTCGCCGGGCGGCTCGCACAAGGTGCCAATGCCTGACCGATGAGTAGTCCACGAGCGTTCTTCGCTCGAGGCGCTCGAGAGCGCGTCGAGACAGCCCTGCGGGGCCGAGGAGGAGAACGAAGGTGGCATTCATCCACGGGTTGCGCTGTCGGGAATGTGGTCGCGAGTACGCGACGGCGCCGATCTACACGTGCGAGTGGTGTTTCGGGCCGCTCGAGGTCGCCTACGACTACGAGCAGATCGCGGCGGCGACGAGCCGCGAGAAGATCGCGTCGGCCCGGCGTCGCTCTGGCGCTACGCCGACCTCCTCCCGGTCGATCCGAACCCGGGCGTCGACCTCGGTACCGGGTTCACACCGCTCGTACGAGCCGACCGTCTCGCGGCCGAGCTCGGCCTCGGCGAGGTGTGGGTCAAGAACGACACCCGCAACCCGACCAACTCGTTCAAGGACCGGGTCGTCACCATTGCGATGGGCAAGGCGCTCGAGTTCGGTTTCAAGGTGCTGGCCTGCGCGTCGACGGGCAACCTCGCGAACTCGGTTGCCGCGCACGCCGCGCATGCCGGGTTGCGCAGCTACGTCTTCGTGCCCTCGAACCTCGAGCAGGGCAAGATCGTCACCACCGCCGTGTACGGCGGCAACCTCGTTGCCATCGAGGGCAACTACGACGATGTGAACCGCCTGTGCGCCGAACTCGCCGGCATGTACCCGTGGGCGTTCGTCAACGTCAACATGCGGCCGTACTACGCGGAGGGTTCGAAGACCCTGGCGTTCGAAACCGCGGAACAACTCGGGTGGCAGGCGCCCGACCATGTCGTCGTGCCGGTCGCGAGCGGTTCGCTGCTCACCAAGGTGCTGAAGGGGTTCGGTGAGCTGCACAAGGTTGGCTTGCTGGACGACGAACCGCGTGTGCGCGTGTCGGGCGCGCAGGCCCTCGGCTGTTCGCCCGTCGCGAAGGCGTTCCTCGAAGACTCCGACACGATCAAGCCGGTGAAGCCCGACACGATCGCGAAGTCGTTGGCGATCGGGAACCCGGCCGACGGCTACTTCGCGCTCGACGCGGTGCGTACGACGGGCGGTGCGTTCGCGACCGTCACCGACGACGAAGTGGTCGAAGGGATGCGCCTGCTCGCGCGCACGGAAGGGATCTTCGCCGAGACGGCGGGCGGCGTGACGATCGCGACCCTGCAGAAGCTCGCGGCGCAGGGCGTGGTGACGCCGAACGAGCGGGTCGTCGTGTACATCACCGGCCACGGGTTGAAGACGCTCGAAGCCGTCGCGCCGATCGTCGGCCCCACCGCGACCATCAAACCCACCCTCGACGCGTTCCACGACGCGTTCGACATCGAGGAGCAGTAATGGCCGTCACCGTCCGCATCCCGACGCAGTTGCGTTCGCTCTCGGGAAGTGCCGCCGAAGTACAGATCGAAGGAGCGACGGTGGCCGAGGTGCTGAAAGGGCTCGACGCCGCGCACCCCGGTTTCGGTGAGCGCCTGTTCGACGACAAGGGCGAGCTGCGCCGCTTCGTGAACGTGTTCCTCGCCGACGAGGACATCCGGTTCCTGCAGGGCACCGATACCCCCGTCGCCGACGGGCAGACGGTGAGCATCGTTCCCGCGGTCGCCGGCGGCTAGGCCGACATGCGTCGATAGCTATCGCATAGCGATAGCTATCGACGCACGTAGAGCTGTTCGGCGAACTTGGTCGGTACGAGGTGCTCGCCGTTGGCGCTGCGGACCCGCACGCCGGCCGGTTCGGTCGCGATCACTGTCGCGTTCGACCCGGGGATCAGCGCGGCGCGCGCGACGAATTGCAGGCCGGCGTCGTTCAACTCGAGCTTCTCGCTGATGCGCGAGACGGTGATCGTCCCGGGCGTCGCGGCGGCGAGCGCGACCGACGGCGTTTCCGGCGTGACGTGGTGCGAGCCGGGGATCGGGTTGCCGTGCGGGCAGGTGGCGGGGTCGCCGAGGAGCGCGACGAGCTTCTCCTCGACCTCGGCGGAGATGGCGTGCTCCCAGCGGTCGGCCTCGCGATGCACCTTTTCCCATTCGAGGCCGATCACGTCGGCCAGCAGCCGCTCGGCGAGCCGGTGCCGCCGGACGACGGTCGTGGCGAGGCGCCGTCCCCGGTCGGTGAGGTGCAGGCTCCGGTCGCCGTGCAGCTCGACGAGCCCCTGGTCGGTGAGCCGATCGACGGTTTCGGACACGGCGGGCGCCGACAGCCCGAGCCGCTCCACGATGCGGGCCCGCATCGGGACCGTGCCCTCTTCCTCGAGCGCGAGGATCGTCTCGAGGTAGTGCTCGGTCGCGTCGTGCAGCTCCGCCACAGCCCCTCCAATGAGAACCGGAGATTACCGGCGCGGCGGGGCCTCGACCTCAACTTGCACTCTCGGGCTGCGAGTGCCAACATGGATTAGCACTCGCACCTGGTGAGTGCTAATTCCGCACCAGCAATCCACCCGACCACTACCGGAGAAGCAGCTCAGCTGCCCCGAGGGGGTTACGCAATGCCGAAGCAGATCGCCTACGACGAACACGCCCGGAGGGCGCTCGAGGCGGGCATGAACAAGCTGGCCGACGCCGTACGCGTCACGCTTGGCCCAAAGGCCGCAACGTCGTGCTCGAGAAGAAGTGGGGCGCGCCCACCATTACGAACGACGGCGTTTCGATCGCCAAGGAAATCGACCTCGAGGACCCGTACGAGAAGATCGGCGCGGAGCTCGTCAAAGAGGTCGCCAAGAAGACCGACGACGTCGCCGGTGACGGCACCACGACCGCGACCGTGCTCGCATGGGCGATGGTTCGCGAAGGCCTGCGCAACGTGGCGGCCGGCGCCAACCCGATGGTGTTGAAGGTCGGGATCGAGTCGGCGGTCGAAACCGCGGTCGACTCGATCAAGAGCCTCTCGAAGAAGGTGGAGACCGACCCGGCCGCCATCGCCAACGTCGCCGCGATCTCCGCGGCCGACAAGGAAATCGGCTCGATGATCGCCGAGGCCCTCGAGAAGGTCGGCAAGGACGGTGTCATCACCGTCGAAGAGAGCCAGACCTTCGGGATGGAACTCGACCTCGTCGAAGGTATGCGCTTCGACAAGGGCTACATCTCGCCGTACTTCGTCTCCGACCCGGAGCGCATGGAAGCCGTCGTCGACGACGCCTTCCTGCTCTACGTCAGCTCGAAGATCTCCGCGGTCAAGGACATGCTCCCGGTGCTCGAGAAGGTCATGCAGAGCGGTCGCCCGCTCGTGATCGTCGCCGAGGACGTCGAGGGCGAGGCGTTGGCGACGCTCGTCGTCAACAAGATCCGCGGCACGTTCAAGTCGGTGGCCGTCAAGGCTCCCGGTTTCGGTGAGCGGCGCAAGGCGATGCTGCAAGACATGGCGATCCTCACCGGTGGCCAGGTCATCTCCGAAGAGGTCGGCCTGAAGCTCGAGAACGTGGGCCTCGACCTGCTCGGCCGTGCCCGCAAGGTCGTCGTCACCAAGGACGAGACGACCATCGTCGAAGGTTCGGGCTCGAAGGCCGACGTGCAGGGCCGGATCAACCAGATCCGCCAGGAGATCGAGAACACCGACTCCGACTACGACCGCGAGAAGCTGCAAGAGCGCCTCGCGAAGTTGTCGGGTGGTGTCGCGATCATCAAGGTCGGCGCGGCCACCGAGGTCGAGCTCAAGGAGAAGAAGCACCGCATCGAGGATGCGGTGCAGACCACCAAGGCGGCCGTCGAAGAGGGTGTCGTGCCCGGCGGTGGCGTGGCGCTCCTTCGTGCGCAGGCCAAGGTGCTCGATCTCGCGAACACGCTCGAGGGCGATGTGGCAACCGGTGCGCGCATCGTTGCCCGTGCGCTCGAAGAGCCGTTGAAGCAGATCTCGGTGAACGCCGGCCTCGAAGGCGGCGTGATCGTCGAGAAGGTGCGCAACCTCAAGGGTGCGAACGGCCTGAACGCCGGCACCGGCGAGTACGAGGACCTGGTGAAGGCCGGCGTCATCGACGCCGCCAAGGTCACCCGTTCGGCACTGCAGAACGCAGCGTCGATCGCGGCCCTGTTCCTCACCACCGAAGCGGTCGTGGCCGACAAGCCTGAAGAAAAGGCGGCGGTCGGCGGCGGGATGCCCGGTGGCGACATGGGCGGCATGGGCGACTTCTAAGTCCTGCTCTGCGTTTCAACATTCCATCGTGTACGGGGCGCCTTCGGGCGCCCCGTTTCACGTTCCCGGCCGTTCGGTCGATAGAGAGCCAATGCGCTTGTCCGGAGGTACTCCGATGCGTCTTCCTCGCCGGTTGCTGACCGCGCTGGGTCTGCTGGTGGTCACCGGCGCGGCCGCAGGGTGTGGCGCGAAGCCGATCGACGCGGCGGCGATCCTCGCCGCGGCACCGGCGAAGACGGCCGCCGCGTCCACCGCCAAGGTTTCGGTCGACGAATCGATCACCGAAGGCGGCACGACACATCGCATCGTCATGAGCGGCGCGATGAGCCTCTCGTCGGGGAACGGGACGTTGGAGGCCGACGCTTCGGCGTTCGGGATCCCGGGAGCGACCGGGCGCCTCGAGTTCCGCCTGGTCGACGGGATCATGTACATGAACCTGCGTGACCTTGCCCAGGGGATGAACGTGCCCTCCGGCGCCCTCGGCGAGAAGCAGTGGTTGAAGATCGACCTGCGCGAGTACGTCGCCGCCGGCAAGGCGATCGGTGGCGACACCGCGAGTTCGATCACCCAGAGCCTCCAGTACCTGCGAGGCGTCGACAAGGACGGGGTCAAGGACCTCGGGAAGGCAAGCGTCCACGGCACGGCCACGACGCACTACCAGGCCGATGTCGACGTGAACGTCCTGCGTGACCGCCTGGCCAAGTCGGACCTCACCGCGACCGTCAAGAAGGCGTTGTCGTCGAGCCTCGACGCGTTCGCCGCCCCGACGTTCCGAACCGACGCGTGGATCGACCATCAGGGTCGCCTGCGCCAGCAGGTCGTCGCGTTGCCGTTGACGACGGCGGGCCGGCGCGTGTCGTTGCGGCTCACGACCAACATCGACGACTTCGGCGTGAAGGTCACGGCGGTCGCGCCGCCGGCGAACCAGGTTCTCGACTCGGGCGCACTGTCGTCGTTGCTTTCACAGTCGAGCGTCTGAGCCGCGCCGCCGCCCGCGGCCGACACCCGAACGACCAATCCGGAAATGGGTCGCGTTTCCACCTGTTGTTCGGTGGTTTCGGCCGGTAGCCTCCCGACCACGCCGCGAGGCCGAGGGGGAGTAGCGGAATGGGTCGCAGGTCGCGCAATTCGTGCCGGTTGTGGGCCGGACTGCTGGTCGCGGCCGCGCTGGCGACGAATTGCGGCGGCGCGAGCAAGGGCGGCGCGTCGGCGACGACCACGGGAGGCGGTTCCGGTGCGCCACCCGCGCTCAGCCCACTCGCGACGGTGAAGCAGGCGATCGCGGCGACGGAGGCTTCGGGCACCGCCCGGGTCTCGAACCGTCTGCTCTCCAAGATCACCGCGTTCTCGTCCGACGAGCAGAGCGTCGGCGTCTTCAACTTCAAGACCGGCGACGGTGCCTGGTCGCACAACATGTCGGCGACGCCCAACGGGCTCGTTCCGCCGGGCACCCCGCCCGACCAGGTGGTGTTGAACGTACGCGAGGTCGACCCGTACCTCTACACCAGCCTCCTTCCCGCCTTCAAAGCCGCCGGTATCAACGAGACGTGGCTACGTGTGCCCGCGACCCCCCCGCCGGGCAGTTCCGGTTTCAGTGGTTTCGAAGGGTTGAGCCCCCGTATCCCGCTCAGCGCCCGTTTCGAACGACCGGAAATCGCGTTCCGGATCCTGGCGACGACCACGGCGGCCCGGCTGGTCGGCCCCGCGGTGGTCCGCGGGAAGGCGACGACCGAATACTCGATCGACGTGCAGGTGCGGTCGATGCTCGAAGGCGTCGGGGTGATGTTCTTCTTCGGCAACCCGACCGCGCCGGCCGACCTGGCGAAGATCGACGAGACGGCGGCGAAGGTGAGCACGGTCAGGGTGTACATCGATGCACTGGGGCGCATCCGTGAGCTGTTCGTCGACTCGGATCTCCGCCCGATCGCGCCCCTGTTCAAGCCGCCGCAAGACCCGAGGTTCTGGCGCGAGCTTCGTGTCCAATGGGACTTTTTCGACTACGGCGTTCCCGTGTCGGTCAGCGCGCCCACCGAGAGCGTCCGGATCGCCGACTGAGGTGCGTCGCCGGGGCCGGCGGTAACCTCGCCCCAGTGGAACCGCTCGTACCGTCGATCGGGTGGGGCGTCCTGCACCTCTTCTACCGCGTCGACCACGCGCGCGCCGAGCGGGAGCCGGGCGGCGTGAAACGGATCCTGGATGCCGTCGCGTCGCTCGAACGCGACGAGCACCAGGTGTTGTGCGCGGCGGTCCTCGGTCACAAGGCCGACCTCGCGTTGATGGTGCTGGGGCCGGATCTCGACCGGCTGCAGGCCTTCCAGCGTGAGCTGCGCGACGCGCCCCTCGACCTCGTGTGGTCGTACGTCTCCCTGACCGAATTGTCGGAGTACACCTCGACCGAAGACGACGAGCGCGCCCGTCTCGTCACCGAGGAACAACTCGAAGGCGACGAGTTGGAAGCGCGACTCGTGGCGTGGCGCGAGCGGATGGCGCACTACGCGGAGAACCGCATCCACCCCAAGCTTCCCCGCAAGCGCCTGCTGTGCTTCTACCCGATGTCGAAGCGGCGCGACGCGGGTGCGAACTGGTACGAGTTGCCGTTCGCGGAGCGCAAGAAGCTGATGGGCGGCCACGCGCGGGTCGGCCGGCAGTACGCGGGTCGGATCCTGCAACTCATCACCGGCTCCACCGGCATCGACGACTGGGAGTGGGGGGTCACGTTGCTGGCCGACGACCCGGTCGCGTTGAAGGAGATCGTGAACGAGATGCGATACGACCCGGCCTCGGCGCGCTACGCGGAATTCGGTCCGTTCGTCACCGGTCTGATGCTCGATCCCGCCGACGCACTCGCGCGAGCCGGCCTCGAGCCGAGCCGGGCCGAACGATGAACGCGGCCGCGTTGCGCTTGTTCGTCTCCTTCCCCGAGTCGCTCGTCGAGCGGCCGATGATCTACGAGCTCGTGAAACGGTTCGACGTGGTGCCCAATATCCGTCGGGCCAACGTCGAAGCTCATTCGGGGTGGATCATCCTCGAACTCGAAGGCGACGCCGACGCGCGCGACGACGCGGTCGCGTACTTGCAGGAACTCGGTTGCACGGTGAACCGGATGGAAGGCGACGTCGTCGCCGGGTGACGCCGCGTACGCGCGCTGCTGCTACCCGAGCCGTCTCCAGAGAGGGAACGTGAGGTATTCGACGCCGTCGTGCTGCTCGGTGCGCCCCGCGCGACGGAACGCCGGCATGCACGCGGTCGCGGCGTCGAAACCGATCATCGCCTTGTACGACGCGACCGGGAGGAGCAGCGGCCCGTCGGCGTCTCCGTCGCGGATGATCGCGTCGACTTCCAGGACGGGATGGGCCGGGTCGCCCGCGTCTTTGCAGACGCAGTGGTACACGATCCGCTCGAACACGGCGGTGGCCAAGACCCGCACGCAACAGATCTTGCCCCGCGCATGACGGACGAGTACCGCACACCGGGCGTGGCGTCCGTTGTTGACGCCGCGCGCGCCGACGTGCGGACGGACCCCGACGCGGCGGAGCAGCGAGGTCTCGCGCTGATGCGATCGGCCGGGGACGCGATCATCGCGGGGGTCGACGAGCATGCTTCGGCGTACCTGGCCCGACGCGCCAACGAGGTGCTCGACGCCTGGCAACGTGTTCCAGCCGAAACCCGGCCGTTGGCGAGCGCGCAGTTGCAAACTGCAGCCGCGACCGCGCAGCGTCGCGTGACCGGCGAACTTCGCGCGCTCCTCGCGGTCGATCCTGCACACCAGACGCGCACACCCCTCGAAATCGTGCGAAGTCTGCGCGAAGAACCAACCGCGGTGCTGTCGGCGCTCGGAGTTGGCGAGGTCGTACGCGACGAGTTCGAGGAGAGGGCACTCCCCGACGACCCGTACGGGTTCGCACCTCGTACGCTCGCCGAGCTCGGCGACGACGAACTCGGGCCCATGTTGCTGGCGTGGGGTATCGGGAAGGCGACGGTGTTGCGGGCGAGGGCCGCCCGGGTGGAACCGGTGGGGGACGAAGGGCGAGAGGGTGCCGGCACGCCTCGGGGCGCGGCTGCGGGCAGCACGGGAAGGCGCAAAACCTTGGGGACGATTGCATACGCCACGCGGCATTGCGCGGAGGCCGTCATCGCGCGCGCCCGGCGCGCGCTCGACTTGCGCCCGGGACGGTCGCGATGAGTACCGAACGCGACGCCGACCCGGTGATCGATCCGCTCGGGGCGATGGCGCAAGGCACGCCGCCCGCTCCCGCGGGCCGTCTCGGCGCAGGCGATGTCGTGATGATCTTCACCGTCCCGCCGAGCGACACCGCGCTCGCGGTCACGATCGATGCCGTCAACCCCTCGGGCCAACGATTGCTAGGTCGCGACGCGGGTGCGTCCGGCGCGGCCCTGACCGATGTCGCCCCGGCCGATGTCGCGGTCGTGTTGCTCGACCATCTCCGCGAGGCGGTCGCTCGAGGAGAAGCGGTTCGGGTGCCCATCGACGTCACGCTGGCCGGTGGTCGTTGCAACGGTCTGGCGCACTTCGAGCCCATCGTCGACTCGGCCGGCGAACGCGGCACACGGGTCGTCGTGTACGTCACCACCGAAACCGAACCCGCTACACGATCGGTCGACGGGAACGTCTCGGCCGCGGCAGTCGGCGTGATGCGAGGTGAACCCGACATCGGTGTGGTGTTCCTGAGCGACGCCGCGCTCGACATCCTCGGGCTCGACACGGATCGGGCGCTGGGCCAGGGTTGGCTCGAAGCGCTGCAACCGAACGACCGAGAACTCGCGGCGGCCGCGCTCGCACGGGCCGCGACCACGAGCGGCAGCGCAGAAGTCGATTGCCGCGTGATCACGCGCGACGCACCGGCGCTCGTGCGGATCGTCGCGGTTCCGGTTCGCAGCGACCGGGGCACGATGGGGTTCCTCGCGTCACTCGAAGACGTCACCCGCCGGCGCGAGATCGAGCGCGAAGCCGTCCATTTCCGGCACCTCGCCGAATCGTCGCCGTTGGGCGTGACGCTGACCGCCAACGACGGAACGGTGACCTACGCGAACCCGCGCATGCTCGAAATCATCGGCCGCCGCGCCGACGAGTACATCGGGGGGCCGTCGGGCGTGTGCCTCCACCCCGAGGATGCCGATCGCATCGAGGCCGCGGCGGGGGAGGCGATCGCGCGGCGGGGTGAGCTGGCGGAACGGGCGCGGTTCGTCCGACCGGGCGGCGAGGTGCGATGGGCCGACATCCGTTCGGCGTTCGTGTACGACTCCAGTGAGCGAGTGGTGGCCACCGTTGCGTCGGTGATCGACATGACCGACGACGTCGCCCGGCAGCAGGAAACCGATCGGCTCGTGCAGACGCTGGAGACGACGACCGACATCGTGAGTTTCCACGACCGCCGCGGACGCACCTTCTTCGTGAACCGCGCCGGTCGCGAATTCTTCGGTGTTTTGCCCGACGCCGATACGTCGCCCCTCGTGCCGGCCGACTTGCTCGTTTCGGAATCGGCGCCGATCTCGGAGATCGGTCGGGCGCTCGAGCAGGATGGGGTGTGGCAGGGCGAGGTGGAGCTGAGGGCACCCGACGGCCGGGTCGTCGAAGTGTCGACCGTGGTCGTCGCGCAGCGCGGGTTGAACGGCAAGGTCGAGTACTACTCCGCCGTCAGCCGCGACATCTCGGAGCTTCGCGCGATCGAAACCCGGATCGCGAACAACGAGGCCTGGTACCGCTCGCTCGTGCAGCACGCTCCCGACCTCATCCTGGTGTTGCGCGACGGCGGCGTGATCCACTACGTGAGCCCGTCGGCGCGCAAGATCCTCGGCTACGAACCGGAGGAGCTGGTCGGTTCGCAGTTGCAGGAGTTCGCCCCGCCCGACGAACTCGAACGCCTGCGCGGCGCGCTGGAAGGGATGCGCGACACTCCCGGTGAAGCGCACCCGTTCGAGGTGCGGGTGCCCGGCCGCGACGGTCGCTACCGAGTGATCCAGGGCACCGTGGTGAACCTCCTGCACGACCCGGCCGTCGCCGGGACCGTCATCAACGCACGCGACGTCACCGATCGCTACGAGGCCGACGCTGCCCGCCGTCGTAGTGAGACGGCCCTCAGGGCCATCGTGCAATCGTCGCCGCTCGCGATCTTCGCGCTCGACCGCGAAGGGCGGGTACATCTCTGGAACCGCGCGTGCGAGCGCGTGTTCGGCTGGGCGGCCGACGAGGTGGTCGGTCTGCCGGTGCCGTTCGCCGACCCCGACGGGTTTTTCGCCGACGTGCGGGCGCAGGTGTTCGCCGGGGAGACCGTCATCGGTGCGGAAACCCGCCAGCAGTGCAAAGGCGGCCGGCCGATCGCGCTGAGCGTTTCGGTCGCACCGTTGCGGGACGCGACCGGCCGGGTCGTCACCGCGGTCGCCGTTGCCGCCGATGTCAGCGAGCAGGAATCCGCCGAGGCCGCCTTACGCGAGAGCGAGGAGCGCCTGCGCGTGCTCGTCGCCGGTGTCTCCGACGCGATCTCGATCATCGACGCCGATGGCACGGTCCGCTACTCGAGCCCGGCGACGACCCGCATCTTCGGGTACGAGGCGGAAGAGATCTACGGCGCCAACGTCCTCGACGTCGTGCACCCCGACGATCGTGAGTGGGTGTACCGATCGTGGCGTGATCGCGACGATCACCCCAGTGTTTCGTCGCCGATGCAACTCCGGGTGCGCAAGGCCGACGGCACGTACGTCGACGTCGAGGTGATCGCGAACAATCTCCTCGGTGACCCGTCGATCCGGGGCGTCGTGATGACGACGCGCGACATCAGCGAACGCAAAGCCGCCGACGCGCGGTACGAGCAGACGCAGGCGCAGCTCCGCGAGAGCGAGGCACGCTACCGCGCCGTTGTCGACGACCAGACCGAGCTGGTGTGCCGTTACCGACCCGACACGACGCTCACCTTCGTGAACCGAGCGTTCGCCGATTTCTACGGACGGTCGCAGGAGGAGTGCATCGGGCTGCGGCTGCTCGACCTGTACCCCGCGGTCGATCGTCACCGGGAGATCGAACGGCTGGCGTCGTTCGGTCCCGAGCTGCAGGTGCAGACCCTCGAAGACTGGGAACTCGACGCTCGCCACCAGCTCTACTGGTACCAGTGGACGGACCGTGCCTTCCTCGACGACAACGGCAACATTGTCGAGTTCCAATCCGTCGGGCGCGACGCAACCGAACGGCACCGCGCCGCCATGCTCACCTCCCAGCAGGTCGAGACCCTCGAACAGGTCGCCCGCGGCGCCCCGCTCGAAGCTTCGCTCACCGGCATCGCGCGTGTCTTCGAACAGCATTTCCCGGCTCACGTAGGGATGATCTGGTTGTACGACCCGCAGGGCCAGCAGCTGCGCCTCGGTACGACCCCGATCCTGTCGACCGAGTTCACGCACGCGTACGACCGCAGCCCGATCGACGGCGCCACCCGTGACCCGGCCGCGGCGGGGCCGGCGGCGCGAGCCGTCGCCGGCCGCGAGGTCGTGGTGATCGAAGATGTGCCCGACGCGCCGCCGTCGCTGTGGCGAGACGTCGTGCTCCAGCACGACATGCGTTCCTGCTGGTCGACCCCGGTGTTCGCGTCGGACGGGCGGCGGGTGCTGGGCGTGCTCGACGTGTACGCGCGCCATCCCGCGGTGCCATCCGACGAGCAGCGTCAGATCGCGTCGTTGGTGACCCACCTGGCGGCGATCGCGATCGAGCGCAAGGAGTTCGAGGACCGCCTCGCGCACCAATCGTTGCACGACCCCCTCACCTCGCTCCCGAACCGGACGCTGTTCCTCGACCGGCTCGCGCAAGGCGTCGCGCGCTGCCGGCGGACCCATTCACAGGTTGCGGTCCTGTTCTTCGACCTCGATCGTTTCAAGGTCGTGAACGACAGCATGGGCCACGAGGCCGGCGACGAGTTGCTCGTTGCCGTCGCGCGTCGCCTGGAATCCGTGTTGCGGCCGGGCGACACGGTCGCGCGCTTCGGCGGCGACGAGTTCACCGTGTTGTGCGAAGACCTCCCGGCGAACGGTGGTCGCGTTCGCGCGCTCGAGATCGCCGAACGGCTGTCGAGCGCGATCACCGCACCGATCATGCTGCAGGCCAACGAGACCTTCCTCAGCGCGAGTATCGGGATCGCGATCGCATCGACGGGCGAGGAGCGACCCGAAGAGCTGCTACGCGACGCCGACGCAGCGATGTACCACGCCAAGGAAATGGGCCGCGGTCGCGTTGAGGTTTTCGACGACACGCTGCGGGCGCGCGCGCTCGCCCGGCATGCAACCGAAACCGCGCTGCACCAGGCGTTGCAGCGCGGTGAGTTCTGCCTCTTCTTCCAACCGATCATCTCGCTCGAAGAGGGGCGTTGCGTTGGCGCCGAAGCGCTCGTGCGGTGGCAGCACCCGAAGCGGGGCCTGGTGCCGCCGACAGAGTTCATCTCCCTCGCGGAAGACACCGGCCTCATTGTCGAGTTGGGCGCGTGGGTGCTCGAAGAGGCCGCCCGCCAGTCGGCGCGCTGGCAACTCGAACGCGACGAGCCCTTCCTGGTCTCGGTGAACCTCTCGGCCCGCCAACTCGCACAGCCCGATCTCGTGGAACGGGTTTCCGACGCCCTGGCCCGCACCGGCGCGTCGGCGTCGAACATCTGCCTCGAGATCACCGAGAGCGTGTTGATGGACGACGCGGACGCAACCATCTCCGCGATCGAGCGCGTCCGTTCGCTCGGCGTCCGGCTCTCCATCGACGACTTCGGCACCGGTTACTCGTCGCTCGGGTACCTGAAGCGCTTCCCGGTGCAGGTCGTGAAGATCGACCGTTCGTTCGTCGACGGTCTCGGTACCGACGCCGGCGACACCGCCATCGTTTCGGCCGTCGTCGGGCTCGCCCACGCGCTCGGCATGCGGGCCGTGGCCGAGGGGGTCGAGACGCCGGAGCAGTTGCAGGAACTCGTCGACCTCGGGTGTGACGAGGCGCAGGGCTATTTCTTCGCGCCGCCGCAACCGGCCGACGACCTGCGCGAGCTCATGGGGCGCACCCGGCGGTGGCGGCCCCCGGGCGCGCCGCTGATGACCTCGGTCCGCAGGGCGGCCGGCGGGGAGTCCACACCTTTGCGTTCATGAGCCGTTAACAATGTGCTCCCGAGCGGGCGTCGAACGCCCGCGTCCGTCTTCCCGGGAGCAGCGCATTGCACGTCGACAGCGGTGACACGGCTTGGGTGCTGACATCTGCGGCACTCGTCATGTTCATGACGCCGGGCCTGGCGTTGTTCTACGGCGGCATGGTGCGGGCGAAGAACGTGCTGGCGATGCTGATGCAGAACTTCTTCTCGCTCGGCCTGGTGAGCGTCGTCTGGGCGATCGTCGCCTACTCGCTGGCGTTCGGCGGGACCTCGAAGTGGATCGGGAACTTCGACTTCGCCTGGATGCGCCACGTGCCGCACCAGTACCCGCCGGGCCTCGCGCTCGCCATCCCGCCGATGCTCTATCTCGCCTACCAGATGATGTTCGCCGTGATCACGCCGGCGCTGATCACCGGCGCGATCGCCGACCGGATGCGGTTCGGCGCGTGGGCGTGGTTCCTCGGCCTCTGGCTGGTACTCGTCTACGCGCCGGTCGCGCACTGGGTCTTCGCGCCCTCGGGTTGGCTGTTGCGCCGGGGGGCACTCGACTACGCGGGCGGCACCGTCGTGCACATCAACGCCGGGATCGCCGCGCTCGCCGTGGTGCTCGTGCTCGGGAAACGGCGGGGTTGGCCGGGTACACCGATGCCGCCCCATTCGCTGCCGCTCACACTGATCGGCACCGGCATCCTCTGGTTCGGGTGGTTCGGTTTCAACGCCGGCTCGGCCCTCGCCGGGAACGCAGTTGCCGCGCAGGCGCTCGTCAACACCCACCTTGCCGCAGCCTCGGCGATGCTGGGATGGCTGGCGATCGAACGGTTGAAGGCCGGCCACGCCACGACGCTCGGCGCCGCGTCCGGCGCCGTCGCCGGGCTCGTTGCCATCACACCGTGTGCCGGCTTCGTGGGAGGCATGGCGCCGATCTACATCGGAACGATTGCCGGCGTGGTGTGTTTCGTCGCGGTGAACATGAAGTTCCGGTTCGGCTTCGACGATGCGCTCGACGTGGTCGGTGTGCACCTCGTCGGCGGGGTCGCGGGGTCGCTCCTGCTGGGGTTTTTCGCCGACAAGACGGTGAACGCGGCGGGTCGCAACGGCATCTTCCTCGGCGGCGGATGGGGATTGTTGGGCGAGCAACTGGTGGCGGTGGCCGCGACCCTGGTCTACTCGTTCGTCGTGACGTACGTCCTGTGCCGCGTGTTGCAAGCCGTGCTCCCGGGAGGCCTGCGTGCGTCCGACGACGACCAGGAGGTCGGCCTCGACCTCACCCAGCATTCCGAGGTCGGCTATTCGTTCAGCGAGCGCTGACCGCGGCCGCGACCGCAATGAGGAGGCAAGGTGAAACTGATTGTCGCGATCATCAAGCCGTTCAAGCTCGATGACGTGAAAGAAGCGGTCCAGGAGCTGGGCGTGCAGGGCATCACCATCTCCGAAGTGCAGGGGTTCGGTCGCCAGCGCGGTCACACCGAGGTGTACCGGGGCGCCGAGTACACGATCGACTTCGTGCCGAAGGTGAAACTCGAGATCCTGGTCGAAGACGGTGAGGCGAACGCGGTCACCGACCGGATCATGGAGTCGGCGCGCACCGGCAAGATCGGCGACGGCAAGGTGTGGGTCGTCCCGATCGACGGCGCCTACCGCATCCGAACCGGGGAATCGGGCGCCGACGCGTTGTGACGCGCCGGCGCGGCTTCCTCGTCGAGGCGGTTCATCGCGGCCCGTACTATCGGCCCATGAGCGGGGAGACATGACTGATCAACCGTTCGCGATCGGGGCGTCGGACCTCTTGCGGTGGGCCGAAACGCTGTCGGGGATCGCGCGTACCGGGCTCGGTTTCACGCAGAGCCTCTACGAACAGGAACGCTTTCAGGAGGTCCTCCACGTCGCAGCCGACATACGTTCGGCGGCGATCGAAGAGGCCGAGAGCGACGCGCTCTTCGAGGAGTGGTTGTCGACGGTCGGCGAAGGCGTCGCCGGTTACATCACCCCGAAGGTCGCGGTCGCCGCGGTCGTCGGCAACGAGGCCGGAGAACTCCTCCTCACCCAACGCGCCGACTCCGGATGGTGGCTCTACCCCGTGGGTTGGGCCGACGTCGGGTACTCACCGTCGGAGATCGCGATCAAAGAGGTCTACGAGGAGACCGGGATCGAGTGCGAGCCGGTCGCGCTCATCGCGGTGCTCGACGGTTTGCGGCTGGGTTTCGCCCGGACGCCGCTGTACTCGCTCGTGTTCCACTGCAAGATGATCGGCGGCGAACTGCGCGGCCACCCGCTCGAAACGAGCGCGGTCGGGTTCTTCGGTCGCGACGCGTTGCCGCAACCGCTCGCCGGCGCGCACCGCTGGGTCGACGTCGCGTTCGCGGCGATCAACGGCGACGAGCCGCCGTGCAGCTTCGACCCGCCCCGCACCCCGCCGTGGCGGGGGACAGCCGAGTAGCGGCCCGTTACGCCGACAGCTGCTCGAGCAGGAGCGCGATGAGCGACACCTTCCCGCCCGAGCGTTCCCATGCCTCGCCCACCACCTCGTGGTCGACCAGGCCCTGGCGAGCCGGTGCGCGACCGAGCGCGTTCGTCGCCGCGTTCGCGAGTGCGACCGGTTCGAGATCGTCGAATGGTGCGTAACACTCCAACCCGTCCCACAGCGACGTGAGCGGGCGGGTCTCGTCGCCGAGTTTCAACGCGTGCGGGTCTTCGCCGCCCGAGAGCGCGTGTACCACTTGTTCCCACACGTCGTAGTGCGAGAGCGGTTTCGGTGTGGCGTAACCGGCAACCGGGTGCAGCCGCCATTCCAGCTCGATCTCCTCGCCGGTGGCGGCGTCCGTCTCGCCCGACCCGGTGAGCCACGTCTGCGACCCGTTCACGTAGCTGTCGACGGGTGTCCCGAGCCGTTCGTCGAGCACGAGGACCAACTCGGGAGAGATCGTCCACACCGTCGTCGCGACCCGTGCGCCCATCGACCGCACGGTACCCGGCACGTACGATGACGTCTGCGTTCACGTGTTTTAGGAACCGATCGAGATGGGGAGCCGATGGGAACGTACGACCGGTTGACCGGGCTCGACGCCAGTTTCCTGCACCTCGAACGGCTCGAATATCCCATGCACGTCGGCGCCGTCAGCGTGTTCGAGGGCGAACCGTTCTTCGACGAACGCGGCCGGTTCAAGATCCACGACGTCCGCGACCTGGTGACGTCGCGCATGCCGCTGCTCCCGCGCTTTCGCAAGAAGCTGATGTCGGTGCCGTACGACCAGGGCCGGCCGATCTGGGTCGACGACGCCAACTTCGACATCACCTACCACGTCCGCCATACCGCGCTCCCGAAGCCGGGCACGTGGGAACAGCTCGTTTCGCTCGCAACGCGTATCGAAGAGACGGTGCTCGACCGTGACCGGCCCCTCTGGGAGTTGTGGTTCGTCGAGGGGCTCGAGGGCGGCAAGGTCGGGCTCGTCCAGAAGACGCACCATGCGCTGGTCGACGGCGTGTCGGGCGTCGATGTCGCAACGATCCTCCTCGACGTCACGCCCGACTACCAACCGCCCGTCATCGACGAGTGGGTACCGGAACGAGCGCCGGTGCCCTCGCAGCTCCTGGTCGACAGCCTGCGTGAGCGAGTCACCGAACCGGCCGAGATGGTCCGCTCCGTTCGCGGCGCGCTGCGTGGACCGCAGCGCGCGCTCGCGCGGGCGTCACGCGTCGGTCGGGCCATGTCGACGCTCGCCACTCGCGATGCCGTCGCGCCGGCCACCTCGCTCAACGCACGCTCGGGGCGTTACCGGCGCCTTGCGGTCGTGCGTGTCCCTCTCGACGACGTCAAACAAGTACGCCGATCGCTCGGCGGGACGATCAACGACGTTGTGCTCGCCGGGGTCGGCGGCGGGCTGGAACGGCTGCTCACGTCGCGCGGTGAAGACGTCGACGGGATGAGGCTACGGGTGTTCTGCCCGGTGTCGGTTCGTGACGACCGCGAGAAGGGAACGCTCGGCAACAAGGTGTCGGGAATGGTCGTCCCGTTGCCGGTCGGTCACATCGACCCTGCGGAACGGCTCGCGGTCATCCAGGAGACGACGAAAGACCTGAAGGAACGCGAGCAGGCGGTCGGCGCCGACTTCCTGATCGGGCTCACGCAGTACGTCGCCCCGACGCTCATGAGCATGGGCTCGCGTATCGCGCACCGCCAACCGTTCTTCAACCTGATCTGTACCAACGTGCCCGGCCCGCAGTTCCCGCTCTACCTCATGGGGGCGCGGCTCATCGAGGCGTTCCCCATCGTGCCTCTCACGCGCAACCTCACCGTCGTCGTCGGGATCCTCTCCTACGACGGCAAATTGCATTTCGGCCTCTTCGCCGATCGCGACGCGTGCCCCGATGTCGAGGCGTTCGCGGCGGGCATCGAAGACGCGTTCGTCGAGTTGTTGAAGGTCGCGGCCGAAAGGATGCCGAGGGCATGAGTCGTTCCGGCGAGAGCCCGCCGCCGCTCCACGAGTACGACGCGTGGCAACTCGCCGACGCGGTCCGGAGCGGCGAGTTGCGCGCGACCGACGTGCTCGAAACGTTCCTGGACCGGGTCGAGCGCTTCGACGAAGAGCTGAACGCGTTCTGCTACCTCGATGTGGCTGCCGCCCGGCGGCGGGCGGCCGAGATCGACGCCGAGGTCGCCGCCGGTCACGACCCGGGCCGGTTCGCCGGGGTGCCGATGGGCGTGAAGGAACTCGCGTCGGTGCAAGGTTGGCCCGACACGCACGGGTCGTTGCTGTACCGCGATCAGGTCGCTCCGCACGACGGCACCGAGGCCGCCCGCCTGCGGGCCGAGGGCGCAGTGCTGGTCGGCCTCACCACTGCCCCCGAGTTCGGTTCGACGAACTGGACCCGCACCTTCCTTCACGGCACCACCCGCAACCCGTGGAACCCGGAACGCACGCCCGGCGGTTCGTCGGGCGGATCGGCGGCCGCGGTCGCGTCGGGCATGATGCCGATCTGCACCGGCGGCGACGGCGGCGGTTCGATCCGCATCCCGTGCTCGTACTCCGGCCTGTTCGGCTTCAAGGTGAGTTTCGGTCGCGTCGGAGATGCCGGGCCGTTCGACGACAGTCTCACCGCGGTACCGGGGCCGATGGCACGATCGGTACGCGATGCGGCGCGCTATGTCGATGTGATCGCGGGGCCGACCGTGATCGACCCGACGTCGTTGCCGGTTCCGCCGCGGTCGTACGAAGACGCGCTGACTTCGGGCGCGGCAGTCGAGCGGCTGCGTGGGAAGCGGGTGGCCTGGTCGTCGACGCTCGGGTTCGCGGCCTGCGACCCGGAAGTCGAGAAGATCACTCACGAAGCCGCGTTCGCGTTGTGCGACGACGCCGGCCTCGAACTCGTCGACATCGAAGCCCACCTCCCCAACGGCGGTCGCGCGTGGGGCATCCTGTCGTCGCTGTCGATGGCGGCGTTGCACCTCGACGACGCACGCGGTCACCTCGACGACGTCACACCTGTGCCGCGCGCGGGAATGGAGATGATCGAACGGCTCACTCCCGACGAACTGCTCCGCGCGATCCGCCGCCGGCAGGAAGTGCTCGCCGCGATCGCAGCAGTGTTCGATCATGTCGATCTGCTGTGCACGCCGACGACTGCGACGGCCGCGTTCGCAGCCGAAGGCCCGCCACCGATGGAGATCGGCGGCCGGCGCGTCGGCGGGATGGGTTCGGTGCCGTTCACCGCACCGTTCAACATCTCCGGGCAACCGGCGGTGAGCATTCCCGCCGGTTTGACGGCCGAAGGACTCCCGATCGGTTTGCAGGTGGTGACCCGCCGTCACGACGAGGAACTCGTGCTCGCCGCGGGCCTTGTCGCCGAGACCAACCGCCCCTGGCCCAAACTCGCCCCCGCCTACGTGCGTCGATAGCTATCGCATAGCGATAGCTATCGACGCCTGTGTTGACGGGGACGTCAACTAGCCTCGGCCTCGTGACCGAGGCACCGCCGAGCCGGCCCCGCACGCCGAAACAGGAACAGGAACCGGCATCGAGCGACGTTGCGGAAGTCGCCCCGGGCGTGCTGCGCATGCAATTGCCGATCTGGTTACCCGGTCTCGGCCACGTCAACATGTACGGCCTCGTCGACGACCGGGGCCTTGCCGTCGTCGACCCCGGCCTCCCCGGGCCGCAGTCGTGGAAGGCACTGAAGGAACGGCTGCACGCGGCCGGGTACCGCCTGCGCGACATCCATACGGTGATCGTCACCCATTCGCACCCTGATCACTTCGGTGGTGCCGGGCGCATCGCACGCGAGGCGAAGGCGGCGCTGATCACCCACCACTCGTTCTCGACGTGGACCGTGAAAGGGCCGAGCCCGCAGCGGGCCATCACCGACAGCGAAGCGCGCCGCGCCGAGGCCGACGCCGCCGCGATCGCGCAGTCGGTCGACGTGCTCCCCGAGGAGATCCCGACGATCGCGCAAGCCGCGCCCGGCGACCCGGAGGTGTTGCACGACGACACCGAGGAAACCGAAGCGACCAACACCCCATGGGGGCGCGAAACACCGTGGGGTACCAAGAACCCCGGACCGCCGTTGAAGCGCCGGATGATGATCCGGGCGATGCGGGTGCTGTTCTCGCCGCCCGAACCGACGAAGCGGGTGCACCACGGCGAACGGTTGCGCCTCGCGAACCGCGACTGGTTCACGATCCACACGCCGGGCCACACGGTCGACCACATCTGCCTCTTCGACCCCGAGACCGGCACCTTGTTGTGCGGCGACCATGTCCTGCCGACGATCACGCCGCACGTGTCGGGCGTGCGCAAGGCCGACTCCTTGAAGTCGTACCTCGCGACACTGGATCTCGTCGCCGGCCTCGACGGCGTGAAGCTCGGCCTTCCCGCGCACGGCCACCCGTTCGACGATGTTCCCGGCCGCGTCGTCGCGATCAAGGAGCACCACCAGGAGCGCATGGAGTTGCTCCGTACGGCGTCGCTCGCGATCGGCCCCGCGTCGGTGCAAGACCTGTCCCGCGAGGTGTTCCCGCCGCGGCATTGGGGTGTGATGGCCGAGAGCGAGACGTTCGCCCATCTCGAACATCTCGCGCACGACGGCCAGGCCGAACGGTGGCAGGACGGCAACCGTTTGATCTACCGGGTCGCGCCGCTATCGTCCGGCGCGTGACCGGCAACCGACACCCGCGACGACGCGTCCATCGGCGGGGAGGTCGGCGACCTCCTCCAGCACCTGATCCGCAATGCGTGCGTGAACGACGGCACGCCGGAGTCGGGCCACGAGGAGAAGAGCGTCGACGTCCTCGCGCAGTACCTGGGCGACACGGGCCTCGATCTCGAACGGTACGAAACCCGTCCCGGTCGTTCGAACCTCGTCGCCCGCATCGAAGGTTCCGATCCGCACGCACCGTCGTTGCTGCTCATGGGCCACACCGACGTCGTCCCGGTGAACGAAGACGGTTGGCAGCGCGACCCGTTCGGCGGTGAGTTGGTCGACGGCGAGATCTGGGGCCGGGGCGCGGTCGACATGTTGAACCTCACGACGTCGATGGCGGCCGGGTTCCGGCACCTCGCGCGAAGCGGTTTCCGTCCCCGCGGCACCCTCATCTACCTCGCGGTCGCCGACGAGGAGAACCTCGGTACCTGGGGCGCCGAACATCTCGTCGAACGTGAACGCGACGCGGTGATGGCCGACTACGTGATCACCGAGGCGGGCGGCTTCCAGCTGCCGACTGCGACCGGGCCGCGGCTCCCGGTGATCGTCGGCGAGAAGGGTTCGTACTGGTGCCGCATCACCGTGCGCGGTACCCCCGGTCACGCGTCGCAACCGTTCCGTACCGACAACGCGTTGGTGACCGCAGCCGAAGTCGTGCGTCGCCTCGCCGAGTACCAGCCGCCGACGCACATTCACGACACCTGGCGCCGCTTCATCGAAGGCGTCGACTTCGGTGACGAGTGGAACAAGAACCTCCTCGACGAGGATCGCCTCGTCGAGTTCTGCGACGAACTGCCGATCGGTTTGGCCCGCCAGGCGCACGCGTGCACGCACACGACGTTCGCGCCGACGATCATCGCCGGCGGCACGAAGACGAACGTCATCCCCGACGAAGTACACGTCGAGGTCGACATCCGCACCTTGCCGGGACAGGTCGGTGCCGACGTCGATCGGCTCCTCCGCGACGCGCTGGGCGACCTCGGCGACAAGCTCGAGATCACGCCGTTCGACGAGAACGTGAGCACGTCGTCTGCGGCCGACACCCCGCTCTGGGACGCCCTCGGACGGGTGTCGGCGCAACTCGTCGACGGCGCCTCGCTCGTCCCGTTCCTCACCGTCGGCGCGACGGACGCGCGCTTCTTCCGGCGCAAGGGGTCGACCGCGTACGGCTTCGGCCTCTTCAGCCGGCGGCTGAGCTTCGACGACTACGCGACGATGTTCCACGGCAACGACGAACGCGTCGACGTCGAGTCACTGGTGCTCTCGACCCGCATGTGGGAAGCCCTCGCGCACGACTTCCTCGCCTAACCACCCGTTTTGATGTACTGAAAGTGCCCTCGAGCGCGCTTCTGGTTCATCAAAACGAGTGATCAGGTGTCGTCTCCGGTGCCCTGCTCGCGGAGGTAACGCTCGAAGTCGGCGGCGAGGGCGTCGCCGGTTGGGATGTCGGCCTCGTCGATCTCTTCGACTTCGTCGTCGTCCCCGTCGTAGTCGTCGTCGTAGTCGTCGAGTTCGGGGCGTTCGTCGTCGTCTTCGTCGTCGTCGAGTTGGTTGTCGAAACGGTCCTCGAGCCGGGCGACGTACTCCGTCACGTCGCTGTCGCCGTTGACGACATCGGCGACGGAGCGTTCCCATGCGGCCGACGCGATGTCGAGGTCGGTGAGATCGACGCGAACGTCGAGGAAGGCGGCCAACCGGTCGAGCAGCGCCCGTGTCGCTTTCGGGTTGGGTGGCGTCGACACGTAGTGCGGCACGGGAGCCCAGAACGAACCGGCCGTGAGCCCGGCTTCGCGGAACGCGTTGTGCAACACGCCGACGATGCCGGTCGGGCCCTGGTAGCGCGAACGTTCGATCCCGAGCCGTTCCGCCGTCGCGTCGTCGACGGCCGAGCCGCTGACCCTTGCCGGGCGGGAGTGGGGAACGTCGGCGAGTAACGCGCCGAGCGTCACCGCGGTGGTGCAGCCGGTGTCGCGCGCAACGGTGAGCACGTCTTCGCAGAACGTCGGCCACCGCAGGTTCGGTTCGATCCCGACGCACAGCACGAAATCGCGGCCCATCCGCCCGCCCGGCGCGGCGAGGAAGCGGACGCTCGGCCACGTCACCCGCCGTACCGTGCCGTCCACGAGGTCGACCTGCGGGCGCGCCGCCTGGAAGTCGAAGTATTCCTCCGGGTCGAGCGTCGCGAACTCGCGGGCGCCGAGTGTGCGTGCCAGCCATCGCACCGCGTCGGAGGCGGCGTCGCCGGCGTCGTTCCATCCTTCGAACGCGGCGACGAGGACCGGCGTCCGCAACTGCGGGCGCGTCGCCGCCCAGCGGACCGTCATGACCTCCAGGTTACGACCTTCGCACCCGATTGCGGAGTGTGCCGATACCGCCGACGGTGATCTCGACGACGTCGCCGTCTTCCAGGAAGCGGGGAGGTCGCCGCGCCGCACCGACCCCGGCTGGAGTGCCGGTGAGAATGACGTCGCCGGGGGCCAGCGTCTGGCCCTGCGTGATCCACGCGATGAGTTGGGGCACGGAGAACACGAGGTCGGCCGTGCTCGACGATTGCATCACCTCACCGTTCAGGCGGGTGACGAGCGGGAGTGAACCGACGTCGACCTCGTCGACCGTCACGAGCAGGGGACCAAGCGGGCAGAACGTGTCGAACGACTTCGACCACGAGAACTGCCCGGTCACGTATTGGTGGTCCCGAGCCGAAACGTCGTGCGCGATGGTGACGCCCGCGACGTAGTGGAGCGCGTCGGCTTCGGGCACGTCGCGCGCGTGGCGGCCGATCACGACCGCGACCTCACCTTCGTAGTCGGGTTCGCGGACGTGGGGTGGTACGACAATGGTGTCGTCGTGCCCGATCACCGCGCCGGGCGACTTGACGAACAGGGCCGGGAACTCGGGCAGGGGCCGGCCCGTCTCGGCCGCGTGCGCGCGGTAGTTGAGACCGACGGCCCAGACGACGCGCGGGTCGGGGATGACCGGGTCGACGTGGACGTCGCCGATCGGTACACCTTCGCGGCCGCTCAGCGTGAGTTCGCACGCCGCCGCGATACCGCCCGCGGCGATGAACGCGACCGTTTCCGCCGGGTGCCAGGTCTGGGTGCCGAGGTCGACCGCCCGCGTCGACGGGTCGTCGAACGCGCCCGTCAGCGCGTGCATGCGGCCGTCGATCGTTACGAACCGCATGTCGCCGAGGCCCTTTCGCCGGTTTCGTCCGCCGTCATTCGGCCGCTCCTCGCTCGTGCTTCACCCTATGACGCGGGTGTCATCTTCTAGGCTGTCGGGCGCTTGGTACCCCAAGAGACGCCCGACGACGGCGCCCCTGGCGCTCGTGCCGGTTGGCGTTCGGAGGCCCGGCGCGCCGAACTTCGGCGCCTCGTCGCTCGCTCCCGCTTGGTGATCTTCTGGTCGGCGGCGGTCGGTCTCGTTACCGGTCTCCTCGTCGCGGGGTTCGATCGGATCACCGTCGACGTCGTCCTCGAGCACGTGCGCGGTTCGGCGCTCTGGTTCGTCGCGTTCGCGCCGGGCATCGGGCTCGCGTTCGCCGCGCTCTGGCTGCGAGGGCCCGGCCGCGGAACATCCCCGGCGACGGCCGACGCATACCTCGTGGCGTACCACGGCGGGAACGAACTGAAGGTGCAGCCCGCGATCCATCGTGTCATCGCATCCTTCGCGACGTTGGCCATGGGTGGCGCGATGGGTTTGGAAGGGCCGTCGCTCTACATGGGTGCGGTCACCGGTTCGTGGGCACGTTCACGCTTCGGCCGTTTCCTGGCCGGCGCCGACCGCAACGTGTTGATGATCGCGGGGGCCGCGGCAGGAGTGTCGGCGATCTTCAAGGCACCGGCGACCGGGGCGATCTTCGCGCTCGAGGTGCCGTACCAGGACGATCTCGCGCGCCGCATGCTGCTCCCGTCCCTCGTCGCGTCGGCCAGCGGGTACCTGGCGTTCGTCGCGATCAACGGGACGACGCCGTTGTTCGCGATCAGCGGTGCACCACCCTTCACGTTCGGCGACCTCGCCGGCGCGTTGTTGTTAGGCCTCGCGGCCGGCCTGTGCGCGCGGGTGTTCGCCTTGTCGCTCCGGTGGGCGAAGGGCCTGAGCGACACCGTCCCCGCGCTCTGGCGAGTCCTCGGCGCGACCGCAGTGCTCGCCTCGCTGTTTTGCATCACCCGTCTTCTCACCGGGCGGAGCCTCACCGTGGGGCCGGGCTACGAGGTGATCACCTGGGCCATATCGCCCAACCGTTCCGTCGTGCTCGTGCTCGCGATCCTCGTGATGCGATGTGTCGCGACCGCCACCGTGGTCGGGGGCGGCGGGTCGGGCGGTCTCTTCGTCCCGCTGGTGGTCGCCGGTTCGCTCCTCGGCCGTGCGCTCGGAGGGGCGTTCGGCGGCCAGGAAACGTTGTTCGTCGTGATCGGCGTGGCCGCGTTCCTTGGTGCGGGCTATCGCGTGCCGCTGGCGGCGGTGATGTTCGTTGCGGAATCGACCGGCCGGCCCGGTTTCGTCGTTCCCGGTTTGCTCGCAGCCGTCGCGGCCGAACTCGTCATGGGCAAGTCTTCGGTGACGAAGTACCAGTCGCGCGCGCTACCCGGCGGGCGCGCCGCCGATCCGTCGCACTGACCCGACTGCACTGACACGACCCGACTGGCGCGACGCGCAATCAGCCGCGGAGCGCGGCGATCGACGAGCGCGACGCGAACTGCACCGCGCCGTCGGCGAGCGCGGTGACCATCGCGCCCATGTGGTCGAAGCCTTCGCCCAACGTCTTGCCCATGAGGTACCGCGCGTGGATGCCCGCGACGATGATCGCGAGCTTGTACGACGCGAACACCTCGTACCAGTCGAGTTGGTCGAGCGGACGGTTCGCGTGCTTCTCGTAGCGCGCGACGACCTCGTCGCGAGAAAGGAAGCCCGCGTCGGCGGTGATCAACGCGCCGGTCGCGACCACTTGGGCTTCCGATCGACCCCAGTACAGGAGGAAGAGACCGAGGTCGGCGAGCGGGTCACCGAGCGTCGCCATCTCCCAGTCGAGCACCGCGACGACACGCCCGTAGTCGCCGGGCGCGAGCATCGTGTTGTCGAGCCGGTAGTCGCCGTGCACGATCGTCGGGGGCCCCGACTCCGGCAACGCGTTGCGCAAGCGCCAGCGCGAGCTCGTCGATGGCGGGACTGTCGGGGCACCCGGCGGCCTTCGAGCGTTCCCACTGTTCGCCCCACCGCCGGACCTGGCGTTCGAGGTAGCCGTCGGGGCGGCCGAACTCGTCGAGGCCGACCGCGTGATAGTCGACGGCGTGGATCCGGGCGAGAACGTCGACGAGCTCTTCGGAACACCGTCGCGCGTCGTCGCCGGTCATCAACGCGATGTCTTCCGACGTTCGCGGGATGACGCCGTCGACCTTCTCCATCACGTAGAACGGTGCGCCGTTCACGTCGTTGTCGTCGCAGAATGCGAACGCCCGCGGCACGGGGACGTTGGTGTGCTCGAGCGCGGAAATGACGCGGTACTCGCGCGCCATGTCGTGCGCGGTGGGCAACACGTGACCGAGGGGCGGACGGCGCAGCACCCACACGTGCGCGTCGTCGGCGACCGTGTAGGTGAGGTTCGACCGGCCGCCCGAGATCAACTCGGCGCGCAGCGGTGCACCGGTCGCACCGTCGACATGTTGCGCGAACCACGGGCGCAATCGCGCGAGGTCGACGCCTTCAGGGGTTTGGTTCGACGGCTCGGTCGGCACGTTCCACTCCCGGTTCGAGCGGGAGCGTAGTTGTCGACGGGCTCAGGCGATGCGGGACTCGCGGGGGCGTACCGGTTGGCCGTTGCCGCGCGGGTCAGCGCGCGACGCGCCCGACCGGCATGTCGACCCGGTAGCCCGCAGCGGCGCGCTCTTCTTCGGACTCGCCGCCCCAGAAGCCGTACTCGCGGTGTTCGCGAGCCCATTCCCGGCATTCGCCGAGCGCCGGGCAGGCGTGGCACACGCCTCGGGCCTGGGCCTCGCGCACGGCGCGAGCTTCGGGCCGTTCACCGGGGGGCGCGAAGAACAGACGGGTCTGGCCGTGGCAGGCGCCGCGCTCGGCCCACTCGAGGGGCCCGGTGAAGATCATGGTGGAAATGGTTTCGGTGGCCATGCACCCTCCCGGCCTACTGGCGCGTGGGGAACGAACAACAAGTACTCGCCGAGCGTGAATTCAGTTCCGTCGTCGGTGCGGTGCCGCTGCGACCGCGTGTACCAACTCCGTTACCCACTAGTGAACCGGCTCACAAGTCTATCTGTCAAAGAGGTTCTGGAGATAGACTGCATCGGAATTTCAGATACCTCTTGCTCGCTGAATATCTGGCGATATGCCGCGAAAGGGAGCGAATCTTGGAACTGCGGCACCTCGAAGCCGTGCTCGCAGTCGCTGAGCACGGGTCGTTCACGGCCGCGGCCGACGCGTTACGCACCGTCCAGTCGAATGTTTCCGAGCAGGTTCGCCAACTCGAAGACGAGCTCGGTGTCCCCCTCATGGTACGGAACCGTCGAGGGGCCGTACCGACCGAATTCGGCGTGAAGGTGCTCGAACGGGCACGACATATCCGCGGCGAACTCGAATCACTCCGCCAGGACCTCTCGATGTTGCGAGGCCTGCAGACCGGGAAGGCGGCCGTCGGCGTCGTGGGCACGGTGAGCCGGTGGCTCGTCCCGCAAGTGGTTGCCGAGATGCGCCGCACCGCGCCGGGCATCTCGCTTCGTGTCACCGAGGGCGCGTCGGAACGCATCGCGGCGGAAGTCGCGGAACGCACCCTCGCGCAAGCGGTCGTGACCGAACCGGTGCGCGACAGCCGCCTCGTCGTCGAGCACCTGCTCGACGAAGACATGGTCGCCGTCGTGCCGATCGACATGCGGATCGACGCCGAGGCGCCTGTGCCGCTGCGCCTCGTCGCGCAGCACCCACTGATCCTGCCGCCCGTCGGCAACCCGCTGCGCACCGAACTCGATGCCGCCGCGCACGACGAGGGCATCACCCTCGCCGTGCCCGTCGAGGTCGAGGGAGTCCGGCTCATCGCCGACATCGTCGCGTCGGGCGCGGGGGTGTCGATCATGCCGGAGACCGCGGTCCCCGCCGACAGTCCGCGGTTGCGCTGCATCGCCATCGCGCGCATGCCGCCGCGCCGCCTGGCGCTGGTGACGGCCCGGGGTGTGCAGCTGTCGCTCGCCGACCAGGCGGTCCGGGACGCCCTGATCCGCCTCGTGCGGCTGCAGGGCGCCTCACCAAGAGGTTGATCAGGGTCTTGCACACACTGTGCAACATCGCGGTAGTGTCCGCGCCATGATCGGTCGAAGGCGGGGCGCACGCGCCGCGACGTTCGTATCCGTGCTCTTCCTCATGCTGGGGGCCGCCGGTTGCGGTGGGAGCGGCAACGCCGGCGGTTCGCCGGCCAAATCGTCGCAAGCGGCGAGCACGTCCGGCATTGCTGCGAGCACCACCAGCACCGTGCCGATCATCTCCGACGCGATCGCTACGGGCGCAAAGCGGATCCATCTCAAAGTCGGCCCGATCATGATCAAGCCGGGCCAGAACAACATCTACACGTTGGGCCGAGTGCCTCAGCCGGCTGAGAACGGTTGGATCGTCGGCCTGCGACCGAACCTCCGCTACGCGAACGGCAAGGTGCCGCCGGTCGACGTGATCCACCTGCACCACGGCGTGTGGCTCAACCTGTCGCGTCCCGATGTGACCTCGCCCCGCCTGCCCGAGCGGTTCTTCGCCGCGGGTGAGGAAAAGACGGCAATGGTGCTGCCGAAGGGCTACGGCTACGAGTACAAGACGACCGACCACTGGGTCCTCAACTTGATGTTGCACAACATCACGCCGAAGCCCGCGCAGGTGTGGGTCACCTACGACATCGATCTCATCCCGGCGACATCGCCCGCGGCGAAGGGGATCATCCCGGCGCGGCCGGTATGGATGGACGTCGAGAACGGGAGCGGGTACCCCGTGTTCGACGTGCCGCGTGGTGCGGGGACGAACGGCCAGTACACCTTCCCCGACGATGCCACCGACCCGTACGGGAACGGTCCGGCCCTCAACACCTGGACGGTCGACCAGGACGGTGTGTTGATCGCGACCGCCGGGCACATCCACCCGGGCGGGTTGCACGACGACCTCTGGCTGCAGCGCAAGGGCGCGACCGCGCCGGCCGACCACGCGAAGGCGGGCCACCCCGACACCGCGCACGTGTTCTCGTCGATCGCCGACTACTACGAACCCGCGGGCCCGGTGTCATGGGATGTCGCGATGACGGCGACGCCACCCACCTGGGCCGTGGCGGTGAAGAAGGGCGACACGCTGTCGGTCAGCGCGACCTACGAGTCGAAGACGGCGACGTGGTACGAGTCGATGGGGATCATGGTCGTGTGGATGGCGCCGGCGAGTGCCACGGGCACCGACCCGTTCACCACCCCGGTCGACACTTCCGGCGTGCTCACCCACGGGCACCTCCCCGAGAACAACAACCACGGCGGCGGGCCGACCCGACCCAGTTCTCCGACTTGACGAAGGCGCCGTCGCAACGCGTGCCCGACGGGTTCACGATCCCCATCTCCGACTTCGTCTACGGCCGCGGCGACATGAGCAACAGCGACTCGGTGCCGACGATCTCGCAGGGCCAGTCGCTCACTTTCAAGAACCTCGACGCGCCACTCGGCAACGGCATCTGGCACACGGTCACCGCGTGCAAGGCGCCCTGCGACGGCGCCACCGGCGTCGCGTACCCGCTGGCCAACGCGAAGATCCAGTTCGACTCGGGCGAGCTCGGCGCGGTCGGGCCACCGACGGCCGGCACCGTGAGCTGGTCGACACCGAAGGACCTCCCGCCCGGCACGTACACGTACTTCTGCCGGATCCATCCGGGGATGCGCGGCGCGTTCCGTGTCGTGAAGGCCGGGACCTGAAGTACTGGTCTGATCGCCCATGCGCCATCCGCGGAGATGGATCTTCATCGCGGTCGTACTCGTGGTCGTGCTCGCCGCCGGCGGCGCACTCGCGTACTACGTCTTCGGTGGCAGCACACCCGCAAAGCCGAAGCTGAGTAACAGCGCCAGCACGGCGACCGGCGCCCAGGTGCCGTCGACACCCGACGGAACCTGGCGGGTCGAAACCGCGAAGACGGTCTACGTCGGCTACCGCATCAAGGAACTCTTCGGCGGCGCGACCCTGAAGCGAGACGCGGTGGGTCGCACGGGTCATGTCAGCGGCACGCTCAAGATCGCGAACGACCAAGTGCAGTCGACGACCGTGACCGCGAACGTCGCGACCCTCGAGAGCGACCGCGCGCCGCGCGACAACTACATCCACACCCACAGCCTCGACTCCGACCAGTTCCCGAAGGCGACGTTCGCGCTCACCACACCGATCACGTTCCCGGCCGGCACGAAGGTCGGTCAGGCGTTGCACCTTCAGGGCACCGGCACCCTCACGCTGCATGGCGTCACGAAACCGGTCACCCTCACCCTCGACGCGCGCTGGAACGGCGCGACGATCGAGGTTGCCGGCACCGCACCGATCGTGCTGGCCGACTTCGGCATCGACCCGCCGCACACGCCGATCGTGTCGGTCGACGACCACGGCTCCCTCGAACTGCACTTGCTCTTCACGCACTGAGCGGGAGCGACGACCTCAGGTCTCCTCGCCGGCCGCGAAGAACGCCGGCCATTGGGGAAGTCGACCCTCGTAGGCGTCGCCCCAGACATCGGCGTCGGCCGCTCGCTCCCGCACTTCGAGCATGTGGTAGCAGCGCCCGCCGAGCAGGACTTCCAGCGCCGCCTTCAGCGACGTCGTGCCGGTGCGGCCGAGGCCGGCGCCGATCAATCGCAGACCCATGCGATCTCCTTCGAGGCCTTTCACGCCGGGACGAAACGAGTACCGATGACCTCGGTCGGTGCGTCGAGGCCTTCCACTTCGAGCCGGTCGACGCCGGCCGGGCCGTTCGACCGGTACTCGACCGCGACCCGCGAGCCGCCGGGCCACACCAATTCGGTGCGGCCCTCGTAACGGGCTTCGACGTCCCCTTCGAGCAACTCGGTGAAGAACGAGACGGCCGCGTCGGGCGTGGGGCTCCCGAGCACGACGCGGCGCAACCTCGCGGCACCCGAGGGCGGGCTGGGGTCGGTCCACCAGCGCGGGTGCATGTCGGGACCGTTGCGCTCGACGTGGTCGAGCAACTCGGCTCTCGTGCCGAAGTCGCCTTCGCTCTCGGCGAGTTGCACGACCGTGCCGTGCGCGTCGCGCGGCATGAGGAACGCTTCCTTCCAATGCGGGTCGGAAGTGTCGATCTTCACCGGTTCGAGCCGTGCGGCGCGCATGCGTTCGACCGCATCGGTGAGCGACGGCACCTTGAACGTCATGTGGTGCGGCCCTGCACCGCGGCGCGTGACGAAACGGGCAAGGAAGTCGTTGCGCTCGGCCTGGAACGGTTCGAGCAGTTCGACGGCCATCCCGTCGCCGTCGCGGCTACCGACCCACACCTGCATCGGTTGGAAACCGATCGACTGGCCGCCGAAGATCACGGTGCCTCCGAGCGCGCCGGTGAGGAACGCGAGGGCGGGCGCGGTATCGCGCGCCGCGAGGGCAACGTGGTCGAGCGAGATCGGTTTCCGGGTGGTCAAGTGGAAGTCTCCAGTACGGGGGAACGCCCGGCCTTGGTGAACGTGCGGGCCGCGACGTAGCCGATGCCGAGTGCCGCGAAGCCGCCGACGGCGTCGAGGAAGTAGTGGTTGGCGGTGAGCACGATCACGGTGAGCGTGAGCAGCGGGTAGAGGATCGCGAGTGCACGTGCCCACGGTCGTTTGAGACGCGGGCCGAGCACGCAGGCGCACCAGCCGGCCCAGCAGCAGTGCACGCTCGGCATGGCGGCGAACTGGTTCGAGATCTTGCTCACGCCGCCGGAATCGAACGACCAGGGCGTGGGGTAACGCTGCAGGGTGTCGACGAAGCCGTAGTGACCGCCCATCGTCGCGAGGAGGCGGGGCGGCATCAATGGAAAGGTGATGAACCCGATCAGGGCGAGCGCGGTAGCGATCGCGAGGGTGTTCCGCCAGAGCGGGTAGTCGTTACTGAACCGCCGGAACAGGTAGATGATCGCGCCGATGGTCACGATGAAGTGCAGCGATCCGTAGAAGTAGTTGCAGACGATGATCAACGGCTTGAAGTGCAATGCCCATCGCTGCAACGTCTCTTCGTGGTAGATGCCGGTGTGGTGTTCCCAGGAGATGATCGTCTGCGCGTGGTGGAACGCCTCGACCTGGCCGCCCTTGTTGAGGTTCCGGATCGTCGAGTACACGAGATAGAAACCCAGGGCGAAGAGCACTTCCACCCACCAGTAGAGGTGGCGGCCGTCGCTCAGCACTCGTTCCCCGGGCCGGACCGGCTTTTCTTCGTGGGTCGCGGTTGTGGTGCGGGAAGCGCTCACACCACGCCTTCCGTGACGGTTTCCTTCCGCCGGCCGCCCATCGCGAACATGGGCACTCCCACGAAGCTCACCACCAGCGTGCAGAAGAACCAGAGCAACCCGGCGGCGATTGCCGTGGCGCGGTTGGCCCCCATCGGCTGCAGGAGCCACACGAGCATTCCTTCTCTCACACCGAGACCACTCAACGAGATCGGCAAGACCTGCACCATCGACACCGCGGGGATGTACGCAATTCCGACCACGATCGGGATGCCGAGGTCGAGCGCGTTGAAGATCAGCAACACCGATATCACAACCGACACCTGGTAGACGACGGCGGTGAGAAGGACGTAGCCGGCATGACGGGGCTGGCGCCGCATCCGGTCGACGCCGAGGTGAATCGCCCCGATGAACCGGGTCCAGTTGGTGTTGTCGGTGTAGCGGCCGGCGAGACGCGGATGCCCGGCCAGGAACAGCACGACCGCCAGGCCCGCGAGGGTGATCAGGGCCACGAGGAGGGCCGTCCACGCGTGCTTCACGTGAAGTTGTGAGGGCCGCAGGGCCAAGCCGATCAGCACGAGGAGTGGCAAGGCGACCATGCCCGTGAGCCGCTCGAGTACCACGGACGCGAACGCGGTGGTGCTCGAGCCCGTGCTCTGGCTGCCGCGGGCGACCCGGACGACGTCACCGCCGATCGTCGACGGCAGGACGTTGCCGACGAACAGCCCGGCGAGGTAGTGCGACGTCAACGTCCGGATCGGCACCTTGGCGTCGAAGAGCACGAGCACCCGCTGCCAGCGCCACGCCGACAGGACGATCCCGATGAACGTCATCACGACCGCGGCGGCCAGCCAGCTCAGCGTGCGAAGGTGGTGATGTGCGGGTATGACTCCGTCGAGATCGTGGACTTTCAGGACGAGGATGGTCAGCAGGCCGGCGCTCACACCCATGCGGAGCCAGAATTTCCAGCCTGGTCCTCGATGTTGGGAAGCTGACACAGCGGGGGAGTCCACTGGTTCCCAGCCTAGGCAGTGGCGCGCGTTGCGCCCGGTGAGTGACGATGGTCGGCCGGAGAGGAGAAATCGTGCGTGTACGGACCGATGACGGTGTGAACCTGGCCGCGATCGTGGAGGGTTCCGGGCCTGGTCTCGTGCTCGTGCACGGCTTCGGCGGTGCGAAGGAAGACTTCGCCGACCACCTCGCGTTGCTTGCCCGAGATCACACGGTGGTGACCTTCGATCATCGTGGTCACGGCGAGAGCGATCAGCCGAGCGACCCGGCCGCGTACTCGCTGCCCCGCCTGCGGGCCGACACGCTCGCGGTCGCCGACGCGGCGGGCCTGTCGGGGTTCCGCCTCCTCGGTCATTCCATGGGCGGGATGGTGGCGCGCGGGATCGCGCTCACGCAGGCCGAACGCGTCGAAGCGCTCGTCATGATGGACACGAGCCCCGGCCCGATCCCCGGTTTCGACCCGGCCCTCATGGAGATCGCGGCGACGGTTGCGCTCGACCAGGGCAAGGACGAGTTGAAGGCGCTCCTCGATCTCGCGAACACGCTCGACACGCCGGCCTTCCAGCGCGTGGTCCTGCAACGTCCCGGCTATCAGGAATTCCAGGATCGCAAGTGGGAGCAACTGTCGGCGGTCATGTGGGGTGCAATGGCTCGCGAGCTCGCGTACCAGCCCGACGATCTCGAAGCGATGCGGGCGATCAACTGCCCCGCCCTCGTGATCGTCGGGGAACAGGATGCGCCGTTCGTGGGCGTCTCGCGGCAGATGGCCGAAACCATCCCGCACGCGTCGCTGGCCGTCATCCCCGACGCCGGCCACTCGCCCCAGTTCGAGAACCCCGACGCGTGGTTCGACGCGCTGCGCGGCTTCCTCTCGTCGCTGCCGGTCGTGCCGGCGGCCGGTTGATGCAGGCACACGGCGGCCGCCTCGCGGTCGAGGTGCTCGAGCAGCACGGCGTCGACGTGATGTTCACGCTGTCGGGCGGTCACTTGTTCGTCCTGTACGACGGGGCGGTGCAGGCCGGACTGCGCCTGGTCGACACGCGGCACGAGCAGACCGCGACGTTCGCGGCCGAAGGCTGGGCGAAGGTCACCCGCCGCCTCGGCTGCGCCGCGCTCACGGCCGGCCCCGGGATCACCAACGGGGTGAGCGCGATGACCGCGGCGATGATGAACGGCTCGCCGATGGTCGTCGTCGGTGGTCGCGCGCCCCAGGCCCGCTGGGGTGCCGGGTCGCTGCAGGAACTCGACCACGTGCCGATCGTCGCGCCGGTCACGAAGCGCGCGTCGACCGCGATCTCACCGTCGTCGATCGTTTCCGAACTGCACGCGGCCTGCGACGCGGCGCGAGCGCCGCATCGCGGCCCGACCTTCGTCGACATCCCGCTCGACGCGTTCGGCGTCGACGACGTGGCGATCCCGAACGTCGAGCCGGCCGGGGCGACCGAACCCGACGGCGAGGTCGTCGCCCGCGTGCGCGGGCTCATCGCTCGCGCCGAGCGCCCGGTGCTGTTCGCGGGTGGCGACGTGTACTGGGGGCACGCCGAAGAGGCGATGCGGGCGTTCGCCGAATCCGTGCGGGTGCCGGTGTTCGTCAACGGAATGGGCCGGGGTTGTATCCCGGCCGATCACGAATTGTCGTTCTCGCGCGCGCGGTCGATCGCATTGAAGCAAGCCGACCTGGTGCTGGTTGCCGGCACGCCGCTCGATTTCCGGTTGGGCTTCGGTCGGTTCGGCGACGCGAAGGTCGTGCACCTCGTCGACGCGAAGACCGAGGTCGCCGCGCACGCGCAGGTCGAAGTCACCGTTGTCGGCGATCTCGCGGCAGCCTTCGCGGCCCTCGGCGAGGCCGGCGGTTCGCACGACGCGTGGATCAATCGCCTGCGCGACGAGGAGCGTGCCAAGCGTGACGCGGAACGCGACGGTCTCGAGGCCGTGTCGTCGCCGATCAAACCGACGCGCGTCTACGGCGAGTTGCGCAAGCGCCTCGATCGCGACGCGATCGTGATCGGCGACGGTGGCGACTTCGTGTCGTATGCCGGCAAGTACGTCGACAGTTACCAACCGGGGACGTTCCTCGACCCAGGCCCGTACGGCTGTCTCGGTATGGGGCCGGGCTACGCGCTCGCCGCCGCGCTCGCGCACCCCGACCGCCAGGTCGTGCTGTTGCTCGGCGACGGGGCGAGCGGTTTCGCCCTCGGGGATTTCGACACCCTCGTGCGGCACGGCGTGAACGTGACGGCGATCGTCGGGAACAACGGCATCTGGGGGCTCGAGAAACACCCGATGCAGATGCTGTTCGGCTACGACGTCGTCGCCGATTTGCGCCCGGGCACGCGCTACGACGAAGTGGTCGCCGCGCTCGGCGGGAACGGCGAACTCGTCACCGAACCCGGGCAACTCGGGGCTGCCCTCGATCGCGCGTTCCGGAGCGAAGGCGTGTCGCTGGTGAACGTGCTCACCGACCCGGCCGACGCCTACCCGAGGTCGAGCAACCTCGCCTGAACCGGTTTTGATGAACGAAAAGCGCGTTCGAGCGCGCTTTCCCGACACCAAAACCGGCGGGGCGGCTCGGGGTCAGTCTTCGAAGAAGTCACACACCCTCCAGGCGCCGCGCTCGTGGACCATCGTGGCGCGATACGTCGTGCGGGAACCATCGGAACTGGTGACGCGGTACTCGACCCTGCGCTTCGCGCCGAACGGCGAGAACGACCAGACCGAGTAGCGGTGCAGGCTCCGGGCGAACGGCGCGATCGCGGCCGGGAACGACGCGGCGGGAGTCGATGCCTGCTCCGACCGGCAGAGCATGTTGTAGGCGGCCGCGTTGTCGCCGTGTTTCACGGCCGCGAGGTAGTCGTTCATCGCGTTCACGGGCGGCCGGATCGCGATCACGGCCCAGACGACGATGACGGTGATCAGCGCGAAGAGTGCGAGCAGCGTGCCGAGCAGCACCCACAGCCAGCGGTAGCTCCGCCGGAGCGGTACGCGCGGCGGCTCCCACGCGATCCCCGCGCCGGCCGAAGCCGTCAACGCCGTCAGCCGTTCGCGCGCTCGAGGAACCGGTTGCGTTTCACCACGACGCGGGTGATGCGACCGACCGCGACCAGTCCGTGCGCGTCGGTGACCGACACGCGGAACACCAGCCGGCGTCCTTCGATGCTCTCGAGCACGACGTCGGCCGTGACCTTCGCGCCGATCGGTGACGGCGCGAGGTGCGTCAGTTGCACTTCGGAGCCGACGGTGGTGAGCCCCGGTGCGAGCGCGTCGGCGACCGCCTCGACCGTCGCCTCCTCAGCGAGGGCGACGACGCGCGGCGTGCCGAGCACAGGCACGTCGCCACTCTTCAACGCGAGCGCGGTGTCGCCCTCTTCGACCGAAAGCGTGACCGAACCGCCGAGACCGGGCGTCAGCGCCATGGGCTTACCATAGGCAGTCACCCCGGCTCCCGGCACTTCCGACGAGGCGCGAATGCTTGACCAAGACGTTCTCGAACGCACGTTGCAGCACGCGTTGCGCCACGGCGGCGACTTCGCAGAGGTCTTTGCCGAAGACCGGCACACGTCGAGTGCCCGGCTCGACGACGGGAAGGTCGAGGAGATGGTCTCGGGGCGCGACCGGGGCGCCGGCATCCGCGTGGTTCGCGGCGACACCACCGGCTTCGCGCACACCGCCGACCTCTCCGAAACCGGCCTGCGCAGTGCCGCCGAGGCGGCCGCCGCCGCGGCCCGTGGCGGCAACGGCAACCCGGCCGGCGTCGCGCTCTCCCGGGTCGACACCGACCGACCGCACGACGTGGCCGTCCTGCCGGAAACGGTCGCCAAGGGCCGCAAGGTCGAGTTGCTCGCCCGGGCCGACGCGGCGGCGCGGGCCGAAGGCAGCGCCATCACATCGGTTACCGCCTCCTACGCCGACTCCCGGCGCCGGATCCTCGTGGCCAACTCCGACGGCCTCCTCGCCGGCGACGACCAGGTCCGGACCCGGTTCATGGTGCAGGCGGTCGCCACGGGCGACACCGGGATGCAGACCGGGTTCGAGGCGCCGGGCCGCACCATCGGCTTCGAGATGTTCGACGAGTTCAAACCCGAAGACATCGGCCGTGAAGCCGCCCGCCGCGCCACCACGCTGCTCGACGCGGTGCCCGCGCCGTCGGGCCGGATGCCCGTCGTCCTCAAACGGGGTGCCGGCGGCGTGCTCTTCCACGAGGCGTGCGGCCACGGCCTCGAAGCCGACCTCGTGAAGAAGGACGCGTCGGTGTTCGCGGGCCGGGTCGGCACCCAGGTCGCGTCGCCGCTGGTCACCCTGGTCGACGACGGCACCTACGCCCGCGAGTGGGGCACCTACGCCATCGACGACGAAGGCATGCCGGCCCGGCGCAACGTGCTGATCGACAACGGCGTGCTCACCGACTACATGTGGGACCTCGTCCGCGCCCGCAAGGAGAACCGCGGGAGCAGCGGGAACGGCCGCCGCGAGACCTACCAGCACTTGCCGATGGTGCGCATGACCAACACGTTCCTGCTCCCGGGCGAGTCCGACCCCGCCGAGCTGGTCCGCGACGTCGACTACGGCATCTACTGCGTACAGCTCGGCGGCGGCCAGGTGAACACCGCGACCGGCGACTTCGTGTTCGGTGTCACCGAGGCCTATCTGATCGAGAAGGGCCAGATCACCGCACCGATCCGGGCCGCGCAGCTCATCGGCAACGGGCCCGAGGTGCTGCAGATGGTCGACGCGGTCGCCAACGACTTCGACACGTGGGCCGGCACCTGCGGCAAGAGCGGCCAGGGCGTGCCGGTGTCGTCGGGCCAGCCGACGATGAGGATCCGCGAGATGACCGTCGGCGGGACTGCGGCATGACCGACCGGCACGACGACCTGCTCGCCATCGCCCGCCGGGCCGCCGCCGCGGCGGCCGGCGGCGAACAGCTCGAGGCGTACGTCGTGCGCACCCGAGAAACCGAGGTCGAGGTGTTCGGCGGCGAGGTCGAGTCGCTGTCGGTCGCGGGCATCGAAGGTGTCGGCATCCGGATCGTGTCGGACCATCGCCAGGGGTACGCGTGGGCCGGGTCGCTCGATCCCGACGTCGTCGCCGAAACCATCGGCGAGGCACGCGACAACGCGAGCTTCGGCGAACCCGACGAGTGGTACGGCCTGGCCACCACCGCCGACGCGGAAGCGGTCACGCCGCCGGCGCTCGACCTCTGGGACGAGTCGCTCGCGGGTGTCAGCACCGACGAGAAGGTGCGCATCGCGCTCGAGCTCGACGCCGCGACCCGCGCCGCCGATCCACGCGTCCGCGGGGTGGAGTCGGCGGGTTACGGCGACGGGATGGTCGAGACCGCGATCGCGAACTCGAACGGCGTCGAGTCGCTCGCCCGCCGCACCGTCGCGTCGGCGTACGCGGTCGCGATGGCCGGCGACAACGACGAGACCCAGACGGGTTCGGGCATCACGGCGGGCCGGTCGGTCTCGGCCCTCGATCTCGACATGGTCACGCACGACGCGGTGTTCCGAGCCTGCCGGTTGCTCGGCGCGAAGCAGGCCAAGAGCCGCCGCATCCCGGTGCTGCTCGACCCGCTCGTCACCCGATCGCTGCTCGGGGTACTGAGCAGCGCGCTCAACGGCGAGTCGGCCTTGAAAGGCCGTTCGCTCTTCACCGGTCGTGAAGGCGAAGCGGTCGCCGCACCGTTCGTGCATCTCGTCGACGACCCCACCGACCCGCGTGCGCTGGGCGCGTCGACCCACGACGCCGAAGGCGTACCGACGCGCCGCAACGGTCTGGTCCTCGACGGTGTCCTCAAGGGGTTCCTGCAGAACGTGTACACCGGCCGGCGGACCGGGCTCGGCACGACCGGGAGCGCAGTACGCGGCGGGTTCAAGTCGACGCCCGGCGTCGGCGTGCGCGCGATGCGGCTCGAACCGGGGCCGAAGACCCCCGAAGAATGCTTCGCGGTGTTCCCCGAAGCGCTCTACGTGCAGTCGGTGAGCGGCTTGCACTCGGGCACCAACCCGATCAGCGGCGATTTCTCCGTCGGTGCCGAGGGCCTCATGGTGCGAGGCGGCGCGTTTGCCGAGCCCGTCCGCGAGGTCACGATCGCGTCGACGTTGCAGCGCATGTTGCTCGACATCGTCGAGGTCGGTTCCGACCTCACCTTCCTGCCCGGCAGTGCCGCCGGGATGACCCTGCTCCTCGGCGAAATGACGATGAGCGGCAGCTGACACCGGGCCGCGGTCCCCGCGCCTGCCCGGTTGTGTCGTTTGTACCCCCGTACGGGGGCATAAGCGTCACAACCTGAGGCCGTGATCGCTCGTCGCCGGTACGGGCCCGTCGGAGTTCGTGGGTGTCGAGCGATGAGTTCGGTAGCGCTTCGAGGTCTGACTCCTCGACGCGCGGATTTCTTTCGCCGTACTCGACAAACAGGTCACAGGATGTCCACTTTAGGGGTCGACAATCGCACCATGAACCACATCGACGCACGCCCATCGATCGCCATCAGCGCCGAGCACCTCATCCGCGACTTCGACGGGGTGCGCGCCGTCGACGACGTCGACCTCGAGATTCCTCGGGGCGAGATCTACGGCTTCCTCGGACCGAACGGGGCCGGGAAGTCGACGACGGTGCGGGTGCTGTGCACCCTGCTGTCGCCGAGCGGTGGCCGAGCGGTCGTCGCCGGCCACGACGTCGCAACCAGACCGGAACGGGTCCGGCTCCGGATCGGGGTCGCACTCCAAGAGGCGGCGCTCGACCCCAAACAAACCGGGATCGAACTGCTGCGCCTGCAGGGCCGCCTCTACGGCCTCACCCGCGCCGAGATCGACGACCGCCTCGTGGAGCTCGGGCGCCTCATCGACATCGGCGACGCGCTCGGCCGTCGCATCGGCACGTACTCGGGTGGCATGAAGCGGCGGCTCGACCTCGCCGCCGCGCTCGTGCACAACCCGGAGGTGTTGTTCCTCGACGAGCCGACGACCGGCCTCGACCCGGTGAGCCGGGCGCGCATGTGGGAGGAGGTCAGGCGGCTCAACGACGCGTTGCGCATGACCATCTTCCTCACGACGCAGTACCTCGAAGAGGCCGACGAGCTCGCCGACCGCGTCGGCATCATCAACGACGGCCGGCTCGTGGCCGAGGGCGCTCCCGACACGCTGAAGCGCAACGTCGGCAACGACGTCATCGTCGCCCGCGTCGACGGCCACGCCGAGGCGGCGTGCCGCGCGGTCGAGCGCGTCGCCGGCGTGATCGGCGTCGAGACCCGGGGCAACGAGATGACGGTGACCGCGACCGACGGCGCGGCGACGATCGGTGCGGTCGCGGTTGCGCTCGACACCGTTGCGCCCGTCCGTCACCTGACGTTGCGCACCCCGACCCTCGACGACGTGTTCCTCGAACTGACCGGCAACCACATACAGGCCGACGAGTCGGTCGACGGCGAAGCGGACCACGACGAAGACCACGACGAAGACCACGACGAACTGGTGGAGGTTGGACGATGACCGCAGCGACGCTCACCACACCCGATTTCGAACTCGAAGTCGAAGGCGCCATCTCGGCCCGCCCGTCTCCCGCACTGCGCGACGTCGTGTCGGTCGCCGGCCGCGCGCTGCGTGCGGTCCCGCGGGAGGTCGAGACGGTCATCCCGCCGATCTTCATCGCGCTGTTCTTCTTCATCGTGAACATCGGGACGTTGCAGCACATCACCGAAAGCAACATTCACGGCTTCGACATCAAGGCGTTCATGTTGCCGACGGCGATCCTCATCGGCGTCACCGGTGTCTCTCGCGCCGGTGCGCTCGTCCTCGACATCCAGAACGGGTACTTCGACCGGCTGTTGCTCACGCCGGTGCGGCGCCTCGCGATCCTCGTCGGGCACATGGTCGCCGATGTCGCCGTCGCCGCCGCGCTCACCATCCCGATCCTGGTGCTCGCGCTGGTCCTCGGTGTGCACATCGCGTCGGGGCCGGCCGGCGTCGTGGTGTTCGTCCTCATGGCCGGCGTGTGGAGCCTCGCGTTCGCCGGTTTCGGGTACGCGATCGCGTTGAAGACCGGGAACCCGGCTGCGGTGAGCTCGAGCTTCCTCCTGTTCTTCCCGTTCCTGTTCATGACGTCGTCGTACGTGCCGCGGGCGCAGCTCACGGGATGGTTGAACACGATCGCCGCCTGGAACCCGGTCACCTACGTGCTCGAAGGCCAGCGGTCACTCGTCACCCAGGGCTGGCAGTGGGACTCGCTGGCCAAGGCGGCGATCGCGATCGCGGTCGTCGGTACCGTGAGCATGTCGATGTGCCTTGCCGCCCTCCGCGGCCGCGTCCGCCGCGGCTGACCACAGGCGTCGATAGCTATCGCTATGCGATAGCTATCGACGCACGTGGGCAAGGCGACGGTTGAGTTCGTCGACGCCGTAGGCACCGCCGGCCTCGACGAGGCTGCGCACGGGCACGCGCGCGCCGTCGGTGAGGACCAAGGTCGCCGTCGCGGGGCGGATGCTGGAGAGCGTCCCCGATGTCTCGGTGGTGACGAAGCGATCGGCGTCGTCGAGCGAGACCACCTTGACCGCCTGCGGGAAGTTGCGGATCTCGATGCCCTCGCTCGTGATCCGCAACGTGCTGAGCCGCACGAACAGGTGCGAGACGGCGAACGCGGCTGCGATGAGGATGAGGGGAAGGAACAGCAACCAGAACACGTACGGCCTACGCGGGCGCGGCGACGCCGCGGCGTTCGAGCACGGCGTCGAGTTCAGCCAGCGCTTGCCAGGGATCGTCGCCGAAGTGCACCGCTTCCATCCCGAACTCGATCGCGGCGGCGACGTTCTGGCGGTTGTCGTCGACGAACACGGCTTCGTGCGGCTCCATCTTCATGCGTTCGCATGCGAGCGCGTAGATCTCGCGGTCGGGTTTGCGCATCCCGACGTGGCTCGAATCGACGACGTACTCGAACAGCTCGTCGATCGGGAAGGTCGAGCGCCAGTGCTCACCGAACTCTTTGATGTTGTTGGTGAGCAGCCCGAGGCGCAGGCCGCGGGCCTGCAGCTCGCGGATCTTGTGCACCACCATCCAGTGGACCCCGGGTGAACTGCTGCGCATGAACCGGCCGTACGCGTCGAGGTCGATCGGTTTGCCGAGCACGGTCGGGGCCTTCTCGGTGATGCGCTCGAAGTACGCGGCGAAGTCGATGATGCCCTTCTCGAGCAGGTGCCAGTCGGGTTCGTCGACGACTTCGCCGGAACTTTCGACGCTGTCGGGGTCGCCGGTGATCGAGTCGGCGACGGCGCGGCCCTCGACACCCACGTAGTCGACCTCGCCGAACAACAACTGCAACAGCGACCCGCGCGGGTAGCCCTCGGCCGCTTCGAAGTCGCCGATACCGACGAAGAGCGGGCTCGAGATGACACCGCCGTAGTCGAACACCACCGTCGTGATCACGAAAACCGACGATAGCCGCGGCCGATTTTTCGGGTCAGATGGCGTTCGTCGCCAGGAGCACGATCGTGACGAGCGCGATCGCGATGCGGTACCACCCGAAGATCGACAGGTCGTGACGCTGCAGGTAGGCGACCATCCACTTGATCGCGATCGCGGCGGACACGAACGCGACCGCGAGGCCGATCAGCGGGTCGGCGATGCCGTAGGCGTGGACCATCAGGCTCCCGTGCTTCAGTGCCTCGTACGCGGTCGCGGCGGCGAGGGTGACGAAGCCCAGGAGGAAGCTGAACTCGACGGCGGCGGCAATGCCGAGACCGACGAACAGGGCGGCGGCGATGGTGACCAGGCTGCGGCTGGTGCCCGGCCACAACGCGAGCACTTGGGCGAGCCCGATGATGAGGGCCTGGCGCGGGGTGATGGATTCGAGCCGCCCGCCGAGGCGGCCGAGTTCGCGCAGTCGGGGCGCGAGGACCAGGAGCAACAGGCCGCCGACCAACCACGCGGCGAGGATCGGCCACGACCCGAACAGCTTGTCCTTGATCGGCTTCTCGAACACCACGCCGACGAGCGCCGAAGGTACGAACGCGATCGCGACCGCGATGAGCACCTGCCGGCCGGCATCGTCGCGGCCGAGCGCGCCGTCGATCATGGTTCGCAGCCGGTGTGTGTACAGGAACAGCACCGCGAGGATCGCGCCGGCCTGGATCGTGATGGCGTACGCGTCGGCCGCGTCCTTCGTCGACGATTTCGTGCCGACGTGGAGCAGGCGTTCGGTGACGAACAGATGACCGGTGGAACTGATCGGCAGCCACTCGGTGATGCCTTCCACCAGGCCGAGCACGATCGCCTTGCCGGCGGTGAGCTCGTTGCCCGCGGCCCGCTGCGAGGTGGTGGCGGCGACGTGGAGCGCGGCGGCACCGGCCGGGGTGACGCCCAGCACCGCGAGACCGATCAGCGCGATCACGAAGCCGATCACGCCGGGCGTGACGAGCGAACGGGTCAGCGGCCGCCCGTCGTCGGTCTCGGGTTGTTGCAGCACGCAGCCTCCGGTGGTGCGAGGGCGAGCAGCAGCGTGCCGTTGGCGACCGCGAAGGCGATCGCGTGGGCTTCCTGCTCGGTGACGAGGAGGGTAACGCCGCGCCCGTCGAGGGCGAGGACCAGCGCGCCTTTCGCCACCGCGAGTGCACCAGTGCCCCCGCCTGCCTGCGCGATCTGCGAAGGATCGAGGCTCACGAGCACGTCGACAACCGCGCCGGGCGCCGGGCGCACCCCGTCACCGGTGAGCACGCGCACCGCTCGCGCACCGACCGGAACGAGCCCGTCGAGCCCCGATCGCCGCGCGGTGACGAGTTGGCGACGAGCGATGATCGAACCCTTCAGGGCCGGGACCGCGACGATCCGCCCGACGGCCGCGGCGCGGTCGGTGAGCGAGCCCGCGGGGACGGTCGACGCGTACATGGTGACGGTGCGCAGGTCGGAGGCGCGGACGGTTGCGCCGAGCGCAAGATCGGTTGCGGCAACAACGACCGCGCGTCGGGGGCCGAGACTGGCGGCGCGCCGGTGCAACGTCGCGAGATCGGTGGCGACGACGTTGGCGGTGACGAGCGCGACGGCGACTGCGGCCGCCCATGCGACCAGCGCGCGGGGAGAGCGACGCACGATGTACCTCTTCCGTGAGATCCGCGAAGCGCGACGAAGACAGCGACAACTCGGGGAAGAAGTGCCTGCAGGTTACCAGCGCGGGCGAGTCTCGCCGCGACCGACCTGCGCCGTGACGAGGGTCCAGTACGAGGTCCAGTACGAGGTTCAGTAGCGCAACGGGCCGACCGCGTCGGCGCATTCGCAACCGGCGGGACGGTCGGGCAACGTGGGGATGAGCGCGAAGAGCAGGTCGCGGATGCGATGCACGTTCGCTTCGAAGAAGCCGAACACCTGCTCCTGGGTCACCGGCTGGACGCTCGGGTCGTCTTCGACACCGGTGTCGTAGTCGGTGATGAGCGCGATGCCCGCGTAGTGGATGCCGAGTTCCCGCGCCAGGTAGGCCTCGGGATATTGCGTCATGTTGATGACGTCCCAGCCCTGCGCGCGGTACCAGCGCGACTCGGCACGGGTGGAAAAGCGAGGGCCGTTGACGACCACGACGGTGCCGGCCGCGTGCGTCGTGACGCCGACGGCTTCACCGGCCGCGACGACGAGCGGCGCGATCGCGACGCAATAGGGCTCGGCGAACGCCACGTGGTGCGTGTCGCCGCGGTCGTAGAACGTGTCGGGACGGCCGTGGGTGCGATCGACGAGTTGGTCGAGCACGACGAAGTCGCCCGGCGCGATGGCGGCGTCGAGCGAGCCGGCGGCGCACGGCCCGATGATCGTGTGCACGCCGAGGGCGCGCATCGCCCAGAGGTTCGCTTTCGCCGGCACCGCGTGCGGCGGGAACTGATGGTCGGCGCCGTGCCGTGGCAGGAACGCCACCCGCGTCCCTTCGATCTCGCCGATCGCGACCGGCGCGGCGGGCGCACCGAACGGCGTTTCGAGCGTGACCGATTCGACGTCGTCGAGGAACGCGTAGAAACCCGAACCGCCGAAGACCCCGACCGTTGCCGACGCGCCCGCCATGGGCGAACGCTAAGCCGACTTCGCCGCGGGCTTGGATTCCGGTTTCGAGCCGGAGCTCGACGAGCTCGATGACGACCCGTTCGACGACGAGCTGTCGGACGACTTCGAAGACGAGGAGGAAGACGACGAGCCGGAGGAACTCGACGACTCGCTCTTGGTTTCCGATGCGGTGCTCTTCGACTTCTTCGAGCCGTTCGAGCTGCGCGAATCGGTCTTGTAGAAACCCGAACCCTTGAGGATCACACCGGCCGGGGACATGACCCGCGCCAACTTGCCACCGCAGTCGGCATGGCGAGTGAGCGGTTTGTCGGAAAACGACTGGAACGCTTCCAGCTGCTCGCCGCATTTGGCGCAGCGGTATTCATAGGTCGGCATCCCGGGCCTCCGGTCGCAGGTCACTCGAATTTAGCACTCGAACACTGAGAGTGCTAACGCCTGGCGCCGCGTCTCGCTTCCCGCCTGCATCGAGCCGCCCGGGAGCCCGCGGTGCGATGATGGGAACGGTATGTGGCTCGCCATCGCCCTCCTGCCCTGCGCCTGGCTCCTCGGCACCTTCCCGAGCGCGCCGCTCATCGCGCGGGCCCACGGGCACGACGTGCTGCGAGAGGGTTCGGGCAATCCCGGCGCATCGAACGTCGCCCGGCTCGCCGGGTGGAAGGCCGGGGCGCTCGTCCTGATCCTCGACTTCGCCAAAGGCGCCGCCGCGGCCGGGGCCGGGATGGCCGTCTACGGCCGGGTCGGCGCCTACGCGCTCGGCATCGCCGCGGTCCTCGGCCACACCTTCCCCCTCTACCGCAAGGGCGGGAAGGGGGTCGCGGCGGCCGGTGGGATGCTCGTCGTGCTCTACCCGCTGATCGTGATCGGCCTCGCGATCGTCTGGGCGCTGCTGGCCCGGGTCGCGAAGAAGGCTTCACTCGCGTCGCTGCTCTGCACCGTCGCGTTCCCGGTTGCGGTCGGCGTGATGGGGTACGACAAGCGCGAAGTCGTCGCCGTTTCCGCGTTGGCGGTGCTGGTGCTCGCGCGGCACGCAGCGAACATTCGTCGCCTGCTGCGTCGCGAGGAGATCGCGCTGTCGGGCCAGAACGGCCGCGACGCCCGCACTTCCTGACCGGTCCCGGACAAGGAACGTCTGGGGGACGCGTACGATTCAGTACGACACGGAGAGATTGCATGCATCGCGTACGCAAAGCAGTGATTCCCGCCGCGGGGCTCGGGACCCGGTTCCTCCCTGCGACCAAGAGCTCGCCCAAAGAGATGCTTCCCGTGGTCGACAAGCCGTCGATCCAATACGTCGTGGAAGAGGCGGTGATGGCCGGTATCACCGACATCCTCGTCATCACGGGGCGCAGCAAGCGGGCGATCGAGGACCACTTCGACCGCAACTTCGAGCTCGAGTACTACCTGGAACAGGCCGGGAAGGACGACCTCCTCAAAGAGGTGCAGGCCAGTTCCGAGCTGGCCGACATCCACTACGTCCGTCAGCGCGACCCGCTCGGGCTCGGCCACGCCGTTTCCGTTGCCCGTTCCCACGTGGGCAATGAGCCGTTCGCGGTGCTGCTCGCCGACGACCTGATGGTCGACGACGCCGCGCTCCTGCGCGCCATGCTCGAAGTGCACGACCGCTACGGGCGCTCGGTCGTCGCGGTGCAGGAAGTCGATCCGGAAGAGGTCTCCTCGTACGGCTGCGTCGAGCCCGGGTCGCACGACGGGGATCTCGTCGAGATCAAGGGCATCGTCGAGAAGCCCAAGCCGTCGGAAGCGCCGTCGAACCTCGCGGTGATCGGTCGCTACGTCTTCACCCCCGAGATCTTCGACGCGCTCGATCGCATCGAGCCGGGCCGCGCCGGCGAGCTGCAGCTCACCGACGCGATCGCGCTGCTCCTCGACGAGCAAACGGTGTACGGCCAACGCTTCAAGACCGGCCGCTACGACATCGGGCAGAAAGTCGACTTCTTGAAGGCCAACGTCGAGCTCGCCCTCGACCGGCCCGACCTCGGGCCGCAGGTCGAAGAATGGTTGCGGCACCTCGTCGCGCGCCGGAACCTTTCGTGACGACACCCGCGACGCGGCGGCGCCGATGATCCCGCTCGACGACGCGCAGGCGCACGTGCTCTCGACGTGCCGTGTGCTCGAACCGACCGAGGTCGCATTACGCGAGGCGGCCGGCCTCGTGCTCGCGTCCGACGTGATTTCACCGGAGGCCGTTCCACCGTTCGCCAACACCGCCATGGACGGGTACGCGGTCCGGGCCGCCGATACGGCAGGGGCATCCGAGAACGAGCCGGTACGTCTCGCGGTGGTCGACGAACTCCCCGCGGGCCGGGCACCGCAACGCGCCGTCGGCCCGGGCGAAGCGATCCGGATCATGACCGGCGCGCCGATCCCCGACGGAGCCGACGCGATCGTGATGGTCGAGGTCACGCGGGTCGACGGCGACACGGTGCTCGTCGGGGCCGCCGCGGGAGCCGGCGATCACGTGCGCGCCGCCGGAGGCGACGTCGCCCGCGGCGCGGTCGTGTTCGACCGGGGAACGACGATCACCGCGGCGCACATCGGTGTGCTCACGAGCATCGGCATCGAGCGCGCGCCCGTGTACCGCCGGCCGCGCGTCGGCGTGCTCTCCACTGGCGACGAGTTGGTGGAACGGGGCCCCCTTCAGCCGGGCCAGATCCGCGACTCGAACCGCCCGATGTTGCTGGCGCTCGTGGAGGACGCCGGCTGCGAGGCGGTCGATCTCGGTTCCGCGCGCGACGACGAAGCGTTGATCACCGGTCGCATCGCCCACGGCGCCGATACCTGCGACGCGCTGCTCACAAGCGGCGGTGTTTCCGTCGGCGACTACGACTTCGTGAAGGCCGGGCTGGAACAACTCGCGAAGGAACGGCCGGGCAGCGCGTTCGTGTGGTGGCAGGTCGCGATCAAACCGGCGAAGCCGTTCGCGTTCGGCACGCTCGGGCCGGTTCCCGTGTTCGGCTTGCCCGGCAACCCGGTTTCGTCGCACGTCAGTTTCGAACTGTTCGCCCGGCCCGCCCTGCAGACGATGATGGGCCGGCCCGACCCGTTCCGGCCGGTGGTCGACGCGACCGCCGCGGCGCCGATGCGCCGCCGGCCCGACGGGAAGCTCTACCTCGACCGGGTGCGCGTGTGGTTCGAGCCCGGCGCGGGGTACCGCTGCGAACGTTCCGGCGCGCAGGCGAGCAACGTCCTCTCGGCGATGGCCAACGCCAACGGCCTGGCGCTGCTCCCCGACGGCGACGGCGTCGATACCGGCGACGCCGTCCGGGTGATGCTGCTCACCTGATCGGACCCCGGACAGCCGTCGCGGGCGCCGGAAGGGGGGGACCGGCGCCCGCGAAGCTCGTCTGGCCGCTCGTCGTTGAGCAGCCGCTCGCCATTGCGAGGCAGCCTGCGCCGCCGCCTCCCCGGTCGCAAGACACCGGACATGATGTGTGCCCAACATCACGCTCTGTGGTGGAAGGGTTGTCGGCTACCACAGTCCGTGGTACAACATGCCCACACGTCAGAGGTCGCCCGGGCGGGCGATAACCGCAGCCGGAGGCTGCGCCACTGCGTGGCAATAGTGCAAAGGCGCCGGGCTGGGGCGACTTCGCACCCCGGGGAGACATTTGAACCGAACGGCTTGAGTTGGTCGCTGCGCCGTCCGGTGAGTCAGAGCGAACCCGACCCCGGGTGCCACAAGTGCTGATGCTGTCTCGTTCGCTCTCTGCTCCTCCTCCGTCGTCGCCGGCGTTCGCTCGCTGGCGAGCCCCCTGGGCGAGGCGCGACCGAGCGAGCGAGACCAGGCGTAGCCTTTGGGGATGCGTCGTCCGCTGGCAGTGCCGCTGATCGATCCGTTCGCGCGGCGCGTGAAGGACCTGCGGATCTCGATCACCGATCGATGCAACTTCCGGTGCACCTATTGCATGCCCGAGGAGGGCATGCAGTGGATGCCGCGCGACGAGCTGCTCACCTACGAAGAACTCGCCCGGATCGCGCGGGTCTGTGTCGAGCGCTACGGGTTCGAAGCGATCCGCCTCACCGGGGGCGAACCACTGGTGCGGGCGCACATCACCCGCCTGATCGAGATGCTGTCGCCGCTCGGCGTCGACATCGCGCTCACCACCAACGGCGTGCGCCTCCCGGAACTCGCGCACGATCTCGCCGCCGCCGGCTTGCAGCGCGTCAACGTTTCGCTCGACACGCTGCGGCGTGAAACCTTCCTCGCGCTCACCCGCCGCGACGAACTCGCGCGCGTCCTCCAAGGGATCGATGCCGCGCTCGCAGCCGGGCTGCAACCGGTGAAAGTGAACGCGGTCGTCATCCGCGGCGTGAACGACGATGAAGTCGTCGACCTGGCCCGATTCGGGCGGGAAAAAGGCGTCGGTATGAGGTTCATCGAGTTCATGCCGCTCGACGCGCAAGGCGCGTGGAGCAACGACCAGGTCGTGCCGGGACGCGAGATCCTCGATCGCATCGACGCGGTGTTCCCGCTGCGGGAGGTCGCGATCGAGGGAAGCGGCCATGTGGAACCCGCGGCGCGCTACGAGTTCGTCGACGGCATCGGCGATGTGGGTGTGATCGCGTCGGTCACCGAACCGTTCTGCGAGAGCTGCGACCGTGTCCGCGTCACCGCAGAAGGCAAGTTCCGCACGTGCCTGTTCGCGCTCGAAGAGTTCGACCTGCGCTCGGTGCTGCGTGAAGGTGGCGGTCTCTCCGATCCGACGCTCGACGACCGTCTCGCGGCTGCGATCGCCGGCGCGGTCGGCACGAAATGGGCGGGGCACCACATCAATGCCGTCGATTTCAAACGGCCCGATCGGTCGATGAGCCAGATCGGCGGCTGACCGACCCGCCGCTCGACCACGCGCGGTGACGGTCACGTCCGCCTGGGACGTTCCCGCAGGTCGGGGCTTAGACTGACGGGGTGACCCCGGAATTCACGCACCTTGACCCGCTCGGCCGCGCTCGCATGGTCGATGTCACCGCCAAGGAGCCGTCACACCGGCGGGCCGTGGCCCGCTGCCGGGTCTACATGGAAGAAGACACCGCATCGAAGATCGCAACCGGGGCGATCACCAAGGGCGACGTGCTCGCCGTGGCCCGGGTCGCGGGGATCCAGGCGGCCAAACAAACGCCGAACCTGCTGCCGTTGTGCCACCCGCTGCTCGTCGGTGCCGTCCTCGTGAACTTCCGGATCGAAGACCGTTATGTCGAGATCGAAGCCAACGTCGACACCGTCGACCGCACCGGCGTCGAGATGGAAGCACTTACTGCGTGTTCGGTGGCCGCGCTCACCATCTACGACATGTGCAAATCGGTCGATCGCTCCATGACGATCGGCGATCTCGCGCTCTGGGAGAAAACGGGCGGGCGTTCCGGCACGTTCCGGCGACCGGTCGCCGACGGCGAAGACCCATTCGGGGTCTGATCAAAGCTGCTCAACCGTCCGCGCAAAGCAGGCGGAAATGCAACAAGTGTGTAAAGAGCCCCGCTCCGGTTTGACTCGCGTGCCTCTCATCCGGAAAGACTGTTCGGCGCTGGGTCCACCACTTCGGATTCACGTCTTGTTACGTTCCTCGACACAGAAGGTGGTCGAAAGGTCTTGACGTTCGTGGTCCTACTGGTATTGGCAGCGTTGTGGGCGGCTGTGCTCGTCCCTCCGCTCCTCCGGGCACGAACCGGGCGGTCGAGTGATTCGATCGTCGACTTCAACCACCGAATCGGTGTCTTGAGCCGCACCGGTACCTTCAGCCGGCGTCGTGCGCACCGCTCGGCGGGCTTCACCACACCGCCGCCGCTCGCGCAGCCCGTGATGCCGGCCCTTCCGGCGATGCCTCCCATGCCCGGGCGGACCATGTCGGGCGGCTACCGGTTGAACGCCTCGCAGCGGGCCGCGAAGCGTCGCCGCGATGTCACGCTCGGTCTCGGTGTCGCAGCCGTCGTGATGCTCGCGTTCGCCGTCCTCACCGGCACGCCTGCGCTGTGGTTCCTCCAGGTGTTCGTCGACCTCTTGCTTGTCTCGTACCTGGCGCTCGTTGTCTACTTCCGTTCGTTGCACTACGACCGCGCCGAGACGGTGCGATACCTCCAGCCCCGGCACACCACCGAACTCGGCTTGCCGCGATCACCGGAACTCGCATTGCGCCGCACCGCATCGTCGTAACGCGACATGGATCGTGCCGGCGAGATCGCTGGCCTCGGCGAGCGGGCACGCCAGGCGTTCGAAGAGAAGCATCTCGCGCGCGAAATCACGATCGCCGCGGCTCGGCGCGCGATCCAGGCGTGTGCCGCATCGATCCGCGCGACGCACCGTCGCGAGTTCGACGCCGCGAACAAGCTGGCCGTCGACGCGCGGGAAGCATTGCGCGAAGCCGACGCGGCGCTCGTTGGTCATCCCGACGTGCGCACCAATGGGCCGCTCTACGACGCGAAGAAGGAATTGGCCGAAGCGTGGTTGACGCTCGCGCTGGTTCGCAACGAACCGTTGCCGAGCCCCGACGATCTGCACATCGAGATCGCGGCGTACTGCAACGGGCTCGCCGAAGCGGCGAGTGAACTGCGGCGCCAACTGCTCGACCGTCTTCGGCACGGTGAGCTCGCCCGCGCCGAAACGTTGATGGGTGCGATGGACGAGATCTACGCGCTGCTCGTCACCATCGACTATCCCGACGGCGTCACCGGAGGCCTGCGCCGGACGACCGACGCGCTGCGCGCGGTCCTCGAGCGCACGCGTGGCGACCTCACCACCGCGATGATCGCAACCCGTTTGCAGGCTGCGCTCGAAGCCGCGACGAAAGCCTCCGGCGCGTAAACGTCAAGCGGGCACCGTCGAGCCGGTCTCGAGCAGCGTCTTCAATGCCGAGATGACGTGGGGCCAGCCGCCGCTGACCATCTCGACGACGTGGCTGCCCGGATCGAACTGGTCGTGGACGACCGTCAGGCGGCAGCGCTGGTCGTCGACCGGTTCGATCTCGAACGTCACGCGTGAGCGCCGTTCGCTCGCGATCTTGGCGTAGTCGTCGTCGCTGATCTCGACGGTTGCCGCCCATTCCGGCGTGAACGAATGCCACGTGTACGAAAGCCGACGGAACGGATCGCTTTCGAGCACGACTTGTTCGGGATCGGCCGTCGTCACGCCCTTGCGCGACCACGTCATGGTCGAGCCCACGTTCCAGTCGGTGTCGAAGGTGGTTTGCCAGTACTGCATCGTGAATTCGGGCTCGGTGAGCGCGCGCCACAGTTGTTCCGGTGTCGTGGTGATGTAGCTCGTGTAGACGAACTCGGGTTTGTCCATGGTGGTGCCTTCCTCCAACGCCCGTTTCAGGTTCGCGAGCGCGTGCACGCGGTGGCGGTCGTATTGATTGATCCAACGTTCGGCGATGTCGTTGATCGGCGCGGCGTTGAGATAATGCAACTTCTCGCGGCCGCGCCGAACGGTGGTGACGACATTCGCTTCTTCCAAAATGGCGAGGTGTTTGCTGACTGATTGACGCGCCATGTCGAGTTCGGCGCACAACTCGCGCAACGTCTGACCGTTGCGTGTGTTCAAACTGTCGAGCAGCCGCCGCCGGCTCGGGTCGGCCAGCGCGCGGAACACGTCGTCCATTGGCGGCACTAGCGATCCGTCCGCGGCGCCGACGGTTGCCCGGACACGTACGCGCCGAGGTTCTTCGTGTAGTAGTCCCAGCCGGCCGAGCACCGGTCCCAGCACTCGATCTGGGGCTGCAGGCCCTGGTGGGTGAACGCGACCCGCGTCGTGTCGCCGTCGTCGTGCAGGACGAAGGAGATCGTCGTGCCGATCCAGTCGGCGAACTGCGGGTCGAGCATCGAGATGCACGTCCACCGGACCGCCGAGCGCGTCGCTTCGTCGACGCGCATGACGGTGGCGTTCTCGCCGAAGTCGAAGGTGATCTCGCCGCCCGCTTCCGCGTTGCCGGTGGCACGGACCCACCAGCCGGTGAGGCCCTCGAGGGTGGTCAGCGCGGCGAAGACATCCTCGAGCGGTGCGGCGATCGGGATCTCGACGGCGTAGTCGTTGTCGTGGTTCAGCGTGAGGCTCATTGGTCTGCTCCTGTCGGGTTGCCGGCTGCCCGAGATATGCAGCCTTTCAGCTGCCTAACAATAAGCAGCCAACTGGCTGCCTGTCAAGCGCCGATTGGTCCGACAGTTCGGGATGTCCCGCCAGGAGGCAGGCCGGTAAACTCCCGTGTTCCTTCGGGGGTGTAGCTCAGCCCGGTAGAGCGCTACGTTCGCAACGTAGAAGTCGTGGGTTCAAGTCCCATCACCTCCACCATGGCGGTCTTACTAGAACCCCCGCGTGAAAGCGTGATGACGCTCGCTGAAGTTCCTCGGTGTTGCTCGCCGAAATTCCCCACCTTGGTGGGATGGTCAGGCTAGTGATCACCTCCTCGGCTGGTGAGTTTGCGGTTGCGGGCTTGGTGCTCGCGCAGCCGGTAGCTGTCGCCGTCGATGTTGATCACGACGGAGCGGTGCAGGAGCCGGTCGAGCATCGCGGCGGCGACGGTGGTGTCGTCGAAGATCTCGCCCCATTGGGACACGCCGCGGTTCGTGGTGAGGATGATCGGGCGGAGGTGATCTGCGAAGACACGGTCGCCGTCGGCACGCTGAGCGACGGCACCTGGTCGGGCGCTACAGCTACCTCGGCACCTTCACCCACCCGATCCTGGGCTTCACGCCGACCGGGAAGCCGACCGTCATGCGCAGCATCGACATCTGGCGGGTCCGCGACGGTCGCCTCGCCGAGCACTGGGACGAGCTGAACACCGCCGACTGGTTCGCCCAGCTCGAAGGGGCCGAACCCCAGCAGCGGACCGGCGCCGCCCAACCCCGCAACACCGCAGCGGACGGCGCACGGCAGGCCCACCTCCTCACCGCGGCTGTTCAGGACACGCCATGAGTGCCCTCGCGTCCATCGTCGCGATCGCGGGCATTCTCGCAGTCGGCATCATCTACGGCACCGACACGTTCTGCGCGCTCGTGCAGCGCCCGGCGCTCACCATGCTCGACGACGCCACGCTGACAGCCGTCATGGGCCGAATCCACCAGTACGGCGACCGGCGCCTCCCTGTCCCTGGCGTGATCGGCATTCTCGCCGCCGCGGTCTCCACCACGGTCGCGATCATCGGCGGATCTCTACCGGGCGCCGTCGCCGCCGGCATCGCGCTCGTCTCGATGCTCGCATGGCTCGCCCTCTACCGGCGCGTCGCCGCGCCGATCAACCGAGCCCTCATTGCCGCGGCCATGGCCCATCAGACGCCCGACAACGCCCGCCGCCTCCAATCGCAATGGGACAGCATCATCACCGCCCGCGCCGTGCTGATGGCCGTCGCCGTCGCCGGCCTCGCGATCGGCGCGGCCGCGCGCTGACGACGGCGGCACCGGTCGCTCGTACCACTCATCCGCTGAGCGGTTAGGCGGCGTCGAAGAGACCATCGTCGCTGTCCGCAGGAAAGCGCTCGTAGATGGCGATGACGACGCCGGAAGGCGTTACGACGCTGTCGGTCAGGCGCAGTGACATGTGCACCTTCTCCGGCAACAGCCGGCGTCCACTGCCAAGCACCAGCGCGACGGTCGCGTCCGCGTCGATCGACGACGCAACGAGATCGGCGAGCGATTCGCGGTTGTACTCGTCGACGACGTGCAGGATCTTTATCGTCCGGCCGGTCGAGGTGACATCGAACTGGTAGTCGAGCGCCCACACATGATCGGGATGTTCGGCATGCAGGCGATCGGCTGGCGTGGACGAGACCGGCCCGGAGCCGCTTGTGCCGCCTCGCCGGCACGCGACGGGCCGCACTGATCATCGCGGTCACTTCGGGCTTCGGAGGGATCGCCGCGCATCCTTCATGAGAAGTACGAGATGCAGCGGATCAGTCGGGCTCGCTTCCAGTTCGGGGACGAGGTGCAGGTAGAACGCGCGGGCGTCCTCGCTCTCGGCATGGATGAGGAGCCCGCGGCAGCCGATCTTCTCATCGAGCGCGATGAGTCGGAGGATGACGTCGGCGAAGAGTGCTGCGCCGAGGCCTTGGCCTGCGTGGCGTTCGTCGACGCCGAGACGTGCGAGGAGCGCGACCGGCTGCGGATATCGTCCGGCGCCTCGGCGCACCCGCGTCGGTGCATCAGCGAGTGCGATCTGCGCCATGCACCACCCGTAGTACGCGACGGCGTCGTCGTGGCCCTGTTCGGTGACGACGAAGACCTTGGTTGTGCCGGTGGTCGCGGATTGGCGTGCGTAGCGGCGCAGCCACTGGGTCTGTTCTGCCGAACGGCAGGTGAAGGTGTCGAGTCGGTGGTGGGCCGCGAGAAGCGCTGGGGCCAGGTAGCGCCGGTTCACTCCTCGAAGGGGGACGGCCGCGCGAGCACCTCTCGGAGGCTGGGCAGGTCGCGCGCCTGTCGCCGGTTGATCCGGTCCCATTCGGCGGCCGCATCCGCTGACAGTGCGAAGTGGTCGCGATCGGCGAGGACGCGATGCGCCGCCTCGGTCACGTTCGCGACGACGAACGTCGTCAGATCGGTTCCGGAGGCCTCGACCGCGCGGTCGATCAGCGTGCGCTCCTCGCGCGTCGTGCGCACCTCCAAACGGCTGTTCCGTGAACGGGTTTCGCTTCCAACCACCGAACGGCTCCTCGCTTGTGTACGGCCAGTGTACGGCCAGAACCTCGACTGGGTCAACCCCTGGTGCCGACAAGGAAGCACACGACGCGAGGTCCGGGTCGTCAAGCGCTCTGTTGATGCTGTACATGAGCAGGCCGCTGTCATCGCGAGAGGCACGGGATACGTCACGGAGCAAGGTGAGGAGTTCGTCGCCCTGACCTGGTAGTGCAGGCATGCGTCCCCAGACAGTGAACATGTTCCTGTTGGCACGCGCGTTCGCTCCGTTCGTCGATCCCGGCGTTCAAGTTCACACGTTGGCGCGACACTTCTTGGGGTAGGCGTTGCCGTGGTGACGGGTCGAGAGCCGCATCAAGACCCGGCGCGGATCTTGCATGCAGGCGCGTTCGCGATCACGGGGTTGTCTTGCAGTCCTTGAGGAGTCGAGCGAGCAGCTCGGGCTGGTCCTCTTGTGGCCAGTGTGCCGCGTCGTGCACGAGGTGCAGCGAAGCGTCCGTGAACAGCCCTGCGATCTCGGCGGCAAGGGACGGGGTCAGATAGCGATCATTTTCGCCGAAGATGATCGAGATCGGCAGTGTGAGGTCTCGGAGTGCGCCGGCTCGGATGAGCCCGTCCTCGTCGTCCAAGACATCGAAGAGGGCCGCCGTCCAGGCGCGGACAGCTGGGAGGGCACCGGGCTGGCCGGCATCGCCGAAGAACTGCGGAAGGACCGACCGCACGGCAATTCCATCGGGATCGAGGGCATCGATCCCCCACTGGTCTGCGGTGTGCTGCAACAGCCAGAGACGCTGGCCGTCGTCGTCGACCATGGCGTTGGCGAGGTCAGTGAAATTTGGGTCGGCGAGCAGCCGGATCATCTCGGGAAGCTGCATCGATGGCTGGTGTCCGAAGACGGTGTTGAGCAGAACGAGATGGGCGACCCGTTCGGGGTGAGCGACGGCGAAGGCAACGGCGTCGGGCCCGGACGCGTCGTGACCGACGAGAACCGCGCGGGTGATGCCGAGGTCGTCGAGCAGGGCCGCCAGCTCGGCTCCATGTTCGCCAGGAGCGAATCGGGTTGGATCTGGGCGATCGGACTGCCCGTATCCGAGGAAGTCGAAGGCGACGGTGTGCCTCGGTGCGAGCCGCGGTACGAGTTTGTCGTAGATGCGGTGATCGTCTGGAAAGCCGTGCATCAAGACCATCGGCGGATCCTGGCCCGGAACGTCGCGCACGAAGATGCTGCCGTGAGGCGTCTCGACTCGGCGCCCATCGGTGAACACATCGACTTCGGTCATCTGATTCTTCCTTTCGTCACGCCGTGCGCCTCGCGTCTCAGGCGGGCTCACGGTGAGTCGTTCACTCGATTCGTCGTGTCGACGCCGGGTTGGTGTCGGGCAGCCCGTGAGCCTCGTCGGGAGGACAGTCGCGGTGCTTGCAAGTCGCTGACAGCCGGGGCCTACGGTGGACCGTTGTGGAGGTCCGGATCCTGGGGCCGCTCGAGGTGCTCGACGACGACGGTGCTCCCGTCGACGTGGGTGGCGCGCGTCCGCGCACCCTGCTCCTCGATCTTGCGCTGGCCGACGGGCGCCCCGTGCCTGCCGACCGGCTGCTCGAGGATGTCTGGAGCGGCGAGCACGCCCCGGCGCGTAATGGCTTGCAGGTGCACGTGTCGCGTTTGCGAAAGGCGCTGGGCGAGGACCGGATCGCGACGCGCGGTGGCGGTTACGCGCTGGATCTGCCTCGGGACGCGCTCGACGCGGCTTGTTTCGAGCGGCTTGCGGTGGAAGGGCGCGCTGCCCTCCATGCGGGCGACGCCGCGGCGGCGGCGACGCTGTTGCGCGACGCGCTCAGCCTGTGGCGCGGTGACGCGCTGGTCGACTTCGCGGACAACGATTTCGCGCGTCCGGTGATAACTCGGCTCGAGGAGTCGCGGTTCGCGACGATCGAGGATCGTGTCGACGCCGACCTTGCGCTCGGTCGCCACGTGGAGCTCATCGGTGAGCTCGAAGCGTTGGTGCAGGAGCATCCGCTGCGCGAACGCCTCTGGGCACAACTCATGACCGCGCTGTACCGGGCAGGCCGCCAAGCCGACGCGCTGCGTGCCTACCAACGGGCGCGCACGGTGCTGGCTGAGCAGGTCGGAATTGACCCCGGGCCCGCGCTACGCGAGCTCGAACAGGCCGTGCTCAGGCAAGATCCCACACTCGCGTCATTGCCGCACCCACCGCCCCAGGTGGCGCGGAGCACGACCAATCTCCCAACGTCGACGACGACGCTCATCGGCCGGACGACAGAGATCGCCGCCGCCGTCGCGCTGGTTCGCGAGCATCGGATCACGACAGTCGTAGGACCCGGCGGCGTCGGCAAGACACGCCTGGCGATCGAGGCCGGCCGCCTCCTCCTCCCTGACTTCGAAGACGGCGTGTATATCGCCGACCTCGCGCCCGTTGGCGACGCCGCCGGCGTCGCCCACGCGATCGCCGCCAGGTTGGGGGTCGAGGTGGAGTTCGGAGAAGGTGCGTCGAGCAACCTCCGTGAGCGATTGCGTGAGTTCCTCCGTGAGCGCGACGTACTGCTGATCCTCGACAACTGCGAGCACGTCGTCGCGCTCGCCGCGGAGATCGCCGAAGACCTCGTCGGCCAGAGCGCCGCGTTGCGTGTCCTCACGACAAGCCGTGAGCCGTTGATGATCACCGGCGAGGTGCTCTGGCCCCTCGCGCCACTCGAAATGCGAGACGCCGTCGGGCTCTTCATGGAGCGCGCCCATGCCGCTGCGCCCTCTTTCGAGGCGACACATGCATCGCCCGAAACCGTCCGCGCGCTCTGTGAGCGCCTCGACTGCCTGCCCCTGGCGATCGAGCTCGCCGCGGCACGCATGCGCGCGTTCACACCCGATGATCTCTTGAACCGGCTCGACGACCGCTTTCGCCTATTGACCGCCGGCGCGCGCACGGCGCTCCCGCGTCAGCAGACCCTGCGCGCCGTGATCGACTGGAGCTACGACCTCCTGTTCGACGACGAGCGCCGCGTGTTCGAGCGCATCTCGCTGTTTGCCGGGCACTTCGGAGTTGCCGCCGCCGAGGAGATCTGTGCCGACGCGACCATCGAGAAGAACGACATCGCCGAGCTGCTCGCTCGCCTGGTCGACCGGTCGCTGGTTACGACCCGGCGGACGGCGCGCGGTGTCGACTTCCGGCTTCTCCAGACCCTGGCCCACTACGGCCGCGAATGTCTCGAACGCTCCGGCGACGCCAACGCAACTCGCACGCGTCACGCCCGGTACGTCGCGTCGCTGGTCGACGTACCGAGTGAGGCGCACGGGATGCCGGAGGCCAACTGGTACGGCGTGATCGGCGAATGGCTCGATGATGTTCGCATCGCGATGGAATGGGCCATCGCCTGCAGCGACGCCGACATCGCGTGCGCGATCGCTGGCGGACTGGGCTGGTACTGGAACATGGGAGGTCGCATCGACGACGGTTGGCGATGGATCCACGCCGCGCTTGCGCTCGGCGAGCCCGAGATGCCGAGCCGGCGTGTGTTCGCACTGGCATGGGCAGGCACCGTAGGCATCGCACACGACAGCGAACGCGCGCTCGCGTACGGTGCCGAAGGCGTCGAGCAAGCTCGCGTGCTCGGTGACGACACGGCGATCGCCGTCGCGACCATGTTGCACGCGACTGCTCTCTCCGACTCCTTCCACCGGACCGAAGCCGCCGCCGCATTGTTCGAGGAGTCGCGGCGCGGATTTCAGCGCGTGGGCGACGATTGGAGCCTTGCGATGGCCGCCTTCGTGCGCGGCGCGCTCCGGTTGGCAAAAGCCGACCTCGATGCCGCACTCCCCGGGTTCGAGGAAGCAGCCGCCCGCTTCGGCAAGTTCGGCAACGTGTGGGCTCGCAGTACCGCGCTCCAACACGTCGCCGTGCTTACCGCCGTGCGCGGCCGCTACGACCAGGCTGAAGTCGCGTTGCGCCAGGCGATCTCGGGCCTGAACGCGGTCGGCGCGACGGGCCTCTCGAGCAGCCTGACCGCGCGCCTCGCGTACATCAACGCGCTGCAGGGCCGACTCGACGAAGCCGATACCAGGTCTCGAGAGGCACTCGCCGATGCCGAGGAACAGCGCTACGTACCGACTCTGGCGTTGGCGTACAACCTGCGCGGCATCACGCTGCGCCGCCGCGGGCTGCTCGACGAGGCCGAACAGTGCCATTGGGACGCGCTTGCGCTCTACGCCGATCGCGCCGCCCCCGTCGGTCGAAGTCTCAGCCTCGCTTCACTTGGCTACATCGCGGAGCTGCGCGGGGATGACGCGGCTGCCGAGCAACACCATGTCGCAAGCCTGGACGCAGCCCGTGATGCCGGGGACGTGCGGGCCCAGGCGCTGGCCCTCGAAGGCCTGGCGGGTGTCGCGTCGTTGCGTGGTGATGACGGGAGCCTCGGCCGCTTTCTGGGCGCCGCGGCGGCATTGCGGGAAGCGACCGGTGGGCCGGTCGTCGAAGCCGAGCGGGCGGACATCGAGCGGGCACTCGAACGCGTCGGTGACCAAGCGGTCATGGACGCGGCCTTCGCGGCCGCTCGCCACGAGCCGCAGACCGCAATCGACTGCCGCCCAGGCCCGAACCACCGCAGCGGACAGCGCAAGGCCGACCAACCTCCTCACCACGGCCCTGCCGAGGAGGCCCAATGAGTGCTCTGGGCCGCCGTCGTCGCCATCGCGGGAATCCTCGGCGCCGGCATCATCTACGGCACGAGTTGCTCGGCCAGCCCGATGAGAATGCCCTCGGGGCCGCGGACGTAGCAGAGCCGGTACACGTCTTCGTACTGGACCACCTCGTCGACGAGGTGCGCGCCGTGCCGGCGGAGCCGGTCGAGCGTCTCGTCGAGGTCGTCCACGGCGAACATGACGCGCAGGTAGCCCAGAGCGTTCACCGGGGCGGCCCGGTGATCGGCGATCACGGGCGGCGCGAGAAATCGCGAAAGTTCGATCCGGCTGTGGCCGTCCGGCGTACGCATCATGGCCATCTCGACGCGCTGATCGCGCAGCCCGGTGACACGCCCTGACCAGTCTCCTTCGATCGTGGCTCGGCCCTCGAGTTCGAGGCCCAGCTCGGCGAAGAAAGAGATGGCCGTATCAAGCGATTCCACCACGATGCCGACGTTGTCCATCCGTTGAAGCGCCACGCGGTCATTCTTGCGGATCGCAAGATCGCCGGTTTGCGTACGCAAGGCGCGCCGGATCGCGTCTCCGTACCCTCTGGTTGCCGGCGCGGTGTTCGCCCGCGCCCACGAGTTCGCAAGGCTGCGCCGGCGCACCGCGTCCCGCGGTCCGAAGACAGCAGGTGAGCCGAGGTGATGGTCAGAACCGCATCCAGCGCCGCGCCAACTCCCGCCTTGGGGTCGGCTCGAATGGCTCGCTGACATGGCCGTCACCGTCTACGGCGTGGTCGAGCTGATCTGGGCGGGGGTTGCCTTGCGCCGCTACGGGCACACCCCTTGACCTTCAACCCAACTCGAAGGCTTACCGTTGGGATATGGCCGGCTACACGATCGGGGAGATCGCCGAACGCAGCGGGTTCTCCGCGTCGACGCTGCGCTACTACGAGGAGATCGACCTGGTTCACCCGACCGGCCGCACGGAGGCGGGGTACCGCCTCTACGACAACGGCGCCCTCGCTCGCCTGGCGTTCATCAACCGGGCCAAGCAGCTCGGCTGCACCCTCGACGACATTCGGGACCTGGTCGCGATCTGGGACCATGACCGTTGCGCGCCGGTGCAGCGCAGGTTCCACGCGCTTGTGAGCACCAAGCTCGCCGACGCCCACTACCAGATCGACGAACTCACTGCGTTCACCCGCCAGCTCGAAGCGGCCGCTGCCCACCTCGCCGGTCCCGCCGCCGACGGGCCCTGCGCCGATGGCTGCGCCTGCACCACCGTCGCGACCGCCGGCCCTGCCTCGCGGCCCACCGCGGTCGCTCTCCGCGCCAAGGCGGTCGAGCCGGGGCCGCCGGCACCGATCGCATGCACGCTGGGCACCCAAGCGACCGTCGACCGGGTCGGCGCTTGGCGAGCCGTGCTCGACCATGCGCGCGCCCGCGCCACTACGGCGACGGGTTCGCTGCGTATCGAGCTCGACGAGACGGCAGACCTCGCAGAACTCGCGCGGCTGGTCGTTGCCGAGCGCGAATGCTGTTCGTTCTTCGCGTTCGCGATCACCGTCGATCATCGGGGCGTCGGCCTCGAGGTCGACGCACCCGACGACGCGGCCGATCTCGTCGCTGCCGTCTTCGACTCGGCTGAGAGGAGCGACCATGGCACCAAATGAGCCGGTGAGCCGCATCTCCGCGAGCGACCGTCGCGTCGGGGTGGTCTGCGGCGCGCGGGTCAGTGCCCGGCGGCCTGCCCGCCGTCGATGTGCAAGACCTCGCCGGTGACGAACGTGGCCCGTTCGAGATAGAGGATCCCGTCGACGACATCGCTGACCTCGCCCAGCCGGCCAATCGGATGGAGGCCGGCCATACCGTCGTACGACGCCGGGTCGTGAGCGGGGGTCTTGATGACCCCGAGCGAGACCGCGTTGACTCGAACCCCGCGCGACGCGTACTCGATCGCCAGCGAGCGGGCCACCGCCGCGAGCCCGCCTTTGGTGAGTGCCGCCAGCGCGGAGGGCCTGGTGCTGTCGGCGTGGTCGACGAGGCTGGTGCTGATGTTGACGACGTGGCCGCTTCCCTGGGCGACCATCTGCCGGATCGCGTGCTGCGTGATGTGGAAGAACCCGGTCAAGTTCACACTCGTGATGGCGACATAGTCGTCGAGTGTGTAGTCGGTGAACGGCTTGCCGATGTAGATCCCCGCGTTGTTGACCAGGGTGTCGATCCGTCCGAACCGGTCGAGTGCCTGCTCGACGACGCGTCGGGCGGTATCGACGTCGGTGATGTCGCCCTGCACCGTGAGAACATCGGGTTCGTCGGAGGCGGGGATCGCGCGCGACGTGGCGACAACGGCGTAGCCGGCACGACGGAATGCGGTTGCGAGACCGGCGCCGATTCCCCGATCCGCGCCGGTGATGATCGCGACTTTCTCTGCGTCGTTCATGACGAATCTCCCGATCGATGCGGCGGTCACACGTAACAATCATCCGACGAGGGAGGTCTCGTCGATCATGCCCGTGGCGCCCGGGTCAGCAAGGGCACATTCGTCCATACCCGCCACCGCTTCTGACCGTCGCGGGCGACACTTACGCGGAACGCTTCTCGGCCGCGGCGGCGTGCCGGTTGGTGCGAAGTTCGTTCGACCGGGCGATGAGCTCGTCGAGCATTGCGTTCGCGGCGTGCTCGTGATGTGGCGCGGGGCTGAAGGTCCCGGGGTGTTCCGGGTCTGTGATCTCGAAGTCGGTGCGCAGCGAGAGGGCAACGTTGGCGTCGAGGTTGGTCATGCCCAGTACCGAGGTGGCCTGCCGGAGTTGCTCGACCGCACGAACGCCGCCGTCAACGCCGTAGCTCACGAATGCGGCCGGTTTGTCGGCCCACTCGTGGAAGAGGTAGTCGAGGGCGTTCTTGAGCGACGCGGGCGCCGACTGGTTGTACTCCGGCGTGACGAACACGAAGCCGTCGAACGCCGCGACCGTTTCGGACCAGCGCCGAGTGTGGGGGTTGGTATAGCGGCCGAACATGGCGGGGAGCGGCTCGTCCAACAGTGGAAGATCGAAGTCGACGAGGTCGAGCAACTCCACCTCGTCGTCGCCCTTCGTGACGGCCGGATGTTTCGTCGCGATGTCGACGACCCAGTCGGCCACGAGGCGACCGCGCCGGTTCGGCCGTGTGCTTCCGATGATGATCGCGATTCTGGTCATGGTTCTCTCCTTCGATGTCGCGGCGGCGGGGGTTGCCGGCGCGCTCCTCCGGCCCCGCCCGCCCCTATGACGTTGCCGTCGGCGCGCGTGTGACACGGGCCTCGGTCACGCGGTGACAACGCCGCGGCGAAGCCTTGCCGCCCGCCCGGGTGCGCCGGCCGCCGGGCGATCTTGGCCGGCCAACTATTTGTGTGACCACGCTGCGAGTACGTACGCTCGCGCGGAGAGTTCGTGAGCTGAGTCTCCACGCCGGAGGCTCGTGGGAAGGCCGTAGCACCATGCGCGCGTGGTTTCGCGTCGTCGCGCTCATCTTCATGGTTTGCGCGAGTGTCGCCCTCACACCGGCCGCGCACGCGAGCGTGTCCCGCTCGCCGCAGGACGTTGACGCGTTCGGCGATGCCGGCTTCTTCGGCTCGACCGGTAGCACGACCCTCAACTCGCCGATTGTCGGCATGGCCGCCACGGCGACCGGGCGTGGTTACTGGCTCCTCGGTGAGGACGGCGGCGTCTTCGGGTACGGCGACGCGAAGTTCTACGGCTCGACCGGCAATTCCCATCTGGTGAAGCCCGTCGTGGGAATGGCGGCGACGCCATCCGGTCACGGCTACTGGTTCGTGGCCGCCGACGGCGGCGTCTTCGCGTTCGGCGACGCGAAGTTCTACGGCTCGACCGGCAACATCGCGCTGCGCGAACCGATCGTCGGCATGGCCGCGACGCCCACGGGCCGGGGCTACTGGCTCGTCGCCTCCGACGGCGGGATCTTCGCGTTCGGCGACGCGCGGTTCCACGGCAGCACGGGCAACATCGCGCTGCACCGACCCGTGGTGGGCATGGCGCCGACGTCGACGGGCAACGGCTACTGGCTCGTGGCCTCCGATGGCGGGATCTTCGCGTTCGGCGGCGCTCGCTTCCACGGCTCGACCGGCGCGATCGCGCTTGCACAGCCGATCACCGGAATGGCAGCCACACCGACGGGGAACGGCTACTGGCTCGTGGCGCGTGACGGTGGGCTGTTCGCGTTCGGCGGCGCGCACTACTACGGCTCGATGGCGGGCTCGTCCCTCGGCACGAACCAGTTCGTCGGCATGGCGCGGACGCGGTCCGGTCACGGCTACTGGATGGTCGCGTCGGGGCCGGTCGAATCGACGGTCCCGCCGTCGGTCCCGGTGCAGACGCCGTCCCCACCGTCGGCACCCGCACCGCCCCCGTCACCACCACCGACGACCGCGCCCCAACCGCCGCCGGGGCAGGGAGCCGCGCGTGGTTTTCCCGACTACAACAAAGACGGCTACGCCGACGTGGTCGTGTCGATGGACCAGCAGGCGATCGGGTCGGCGGCCGGTGCCGGCGGCATCGAGATCGTGTACGGGACACCGTTCGGTTCGGGCGTGACGCCGCGCACGCAGTACCTCTCGAACTCCGACCCTGCCGTCGCGGGCGGTGTGATCGCCGGTGGCCGTTTCGGGCAGGACTGGGCCAGTGGCGACTTCAACGGCGACGGCTACGACGACCTCGCAGTCGGCGAGTACGGCGCGACGATCAGCGGGCATACCACCGCGGGACAAGTGCACATCTTCTACGGCGGCCCGAGCGGGCTGACCGACGGCGGTTACCAGCACATCGACCTCGACGAGGTCGGTCTCGCTCACACGGCGGCGACCGGTGACCAGTTCGGCCACACGCTCGCCGGCGGCGACATCAACGGCGACGGGTACGCCGACCTCGTCGTGTCGGCGCCACGCGAGGCCGTGGACGGCGCGAACCGGGCCGGTGCGGTGTACGTGTTCTGGGGGAGTGCGTCGGGCCTGCAGTTCACCGCCGCGCAGGGCGCGCTGACATTCCATCAGGGCAGCAGCAGCCTCGGTGGCACCGCGACGCTCGGCACCATCCTCGGTTCGCCCGTCGCGATCGGCGACTTCGACCACGACGGGCACGGCGACATCGCGATCGGGGTGCAAGGCCAGGCGATCGCGAGGTTCCAGGCGCCGCAGACGACGCAGGGTTCCGGCGCGTTCTACATCGTCTATGGCAACTCGACGAAGGCCGACGTCGGGACGCGCACCCAGTTCTTCACCGAGGACACGGAGGGCATGCCCGCGACGACGCGGCCCGCGGCGAGCCTCGGCGGCTGGCTCACGCCGGGCGACTACAACCACGACGGGTATACCGACCTCGCAGTGTCGGCCGAGGGGATCGACCTGGCTCCGGTGCCGAACGACGGCGCGGTGTACGTGCTGAACGGCGGGCCGTCGGGCCTCACGACCACGGGCGCGAAGCTCTTCGACGAACCGAGCCTCGGCATCAGCGCGCAGACCGGCGCGAACGAGGACAACTTCGGCGACAGCCTCGCGTCCGGCGACTTCAACCACGACGGTTACGCCGACCTCGTCATCGCGCTCGACTGCCGCAACCTGAGCGGCGTGTCGGGAACGAAGCACGGGGAGATCCTCGTGCTGCCCGGCTCCGCGAGCGGCGTCACGACTGCGGGGATGAAGACCCTCACCGAGAACTCGTCGGGGCTGGCCGGGAGCGGTGCGCAGAACGGGGACCAGTTCGGTTCGCGGATCCAGGCCGGCGACTACAACCACGACGGCTACATCGACCTGTACGTCGCCGCGGGCGGCGAGACCGTTTCGGGCCACACCCACGCGGGCGTGGTCTACCTGTTGCGCGGGAGCAGTTCCGGGATCACGGTGAGCGGCAGCAAGCTCTTCACGCAGTCGTCGCCGGAGGTTGCAGGCGGGGCACAGACCGACGCCTGGTTCGGATCGCTCACATGAGCGACACCGCCGGCTACGGCAGCGCGCCCGGAGACGACATCTTCACCGAACCCGATGCCGATCCCGACGGCCTCGCGAACCTCGGCCCGCTCCGACCGATGGCCGGCACGTGGGAGAGCGGCCAAGGTGTCGACGAACATCCCACCGGGCCGGGCTCCGACATGGACGGCACGGTGATCGAGGGAGGCCTGCGCAACGTCTTCGTCGAGCGCTACGACCTCCAACCGATCGACCCGCAGACGAACGGGCCGCAGTTGCTCTACGGGCTGCGGTACCACGTGCACATCGTGAAGCCGGGGGAGGTGGAGACGTTCCACGATCAGGTCGGCTACTGGCTGTGGGAAGCCGCGACGAGCACGGTCACGCACTCGCTCGCGATCCCGAGAGCGCAAGTGGTGCTCGCTTCGGGAACGGCGGCTCCCGACGCCACCGAGTTCACGGTCACGGCCGCGGCCGGGTCCGAGACCTACGGGATCCTGTCGAGCGCGTTCCTCTTCTCCGCGTTTCGCACGCTCTCGTTCCGGATCAACGTCACCGTGCACTCCGACGACACGTGGTCGTACGAGGAAGACACGCTGCTGCAACTCCCCGGCCGCGGTACCCCGTTCCACCACATCGACCGCAACACCCTCGTTCGGGTCGCCCCGCCGGCCCCGAACCCGCTCGCGGCCGGCGCAACGGCCGCCCGCGCACCCGGCAGTCTCGAGATCGGAAGCCTCCGCGACGAGAGCGGGAACTGGCCGTAAACCAGGTGCCGTCACCGGCGCGCGGGTGACGCGTTATTTCTCGGTGTCGTGGTACTTGGCGATGATCGCTCGAGCAGTCGCCACGAGCCGCTCGCGGACCGAGTCGGGCGCGAGGATTTCGATCTGGTCGGCAAACCCGGCGAGCCGCGCGACTGCCGCCGCTTCGTGTTCGAAGGTCAGCGGGATCGTGCGCCAACCGTTGTCGTCGGCGGCGGCATCCGCGATCAGCGGCACGACGTGTTCCCCGAATACCTCCGGCATGGCCTCGACCGCATCGGGCGAAGCGCGGGTCAGCACCTCGACGCGAGATCGGCTCCGCTCGAACTCGGTTTTCCAGCGTTCCCAGAAGTCGACCAAGTCGAAGGCGGGCCGATCAAACTGCTCGCCGAGCATGGCAACCGCCTGGATGCGCGCGACGCGCAGTACGAACGGAGAAGTGCTGCCGACGACGACGGCGTACCACTCGCCTGCCTTGTTGACGAGGCCGAGGGGTGCAACACCACGGCGGCGGTTGTCGTTGTAGGTGAGGTCGACCTTGCGCCGGAGCCGGACCGCCTCGGCAACTGCCGGGAGGTGGGGGACCGATGCATTCGTGCCGAACCATCGGGGGGCGTCGACGTGGACCGTGAGCGGTTCCAACGGCATGCCGCCGGCGACGCGCACCTGCTCCCGGGCGGATTCGAAGACCGGCCCGAGGCCGAGGTCGCGGATCGGCGCCGGAAGGCCAAGGGTCAGCAACGCGGTCGCCTCCTCCGGGGAGAGCCCCGAGAGCGGCATCCGATAACCGTCGAGGAGCTGGCAGCCCCCACCCGGGCCCGATTCCGCCCACACCGGCACTCCCGCCGCGCTCAGTGCCGCGATGTCGCGGTAGATCGTCCGCGGTGAGACTTCGAGTTCGGCCGCCAACTCGGTCGCGGTCATCCGGCCGCGGGCCTGGAGCAGGAGCGCCAAGCGGAGGAGCCGATCGGCTCGCATCGAGCGACCGTACTCCCGGTCGCTGACACGAGGTGTCAGGGATGCGGCCGCACACTCGCACCGTGGAGCCTTCGTCGTACCTCGATCCCGGTCCGCTCACGGCACTGACCACCGAGCAGCAGCACCTCGTGCACGATTTTCCGGCCGAACCGATCGAACTGTGCAAGGCCGCGCAACGCCTGCTCGTCCTGCCGCCGTCCGCGTCGGGCGATGCGCTCTCGCCGCGTCGACTCGCGGAGCGAAACCTTCGGCCGGCCTCGGCAATCGTCGACGCCGTTCTCGCTCGGGACACCCGTCCGCTGAACCGGGAGCGGGCACTGGAGGATCGGGTGACCGGAACGTGTCGCCACTTCGCCGTCGTGTCGTGTTCCTTCCTCCGGGCCCGCCGCATCGCGGCTCGGGCCCGATGCGGCTTCGCCACGTACTTCGAACCCGGGCTCGCGGTCGACCACTGGGTCACCGAGTACTGGGATGACAACGACCGTCGCTGGGTTCGCATCGACAGCGAGGTACTCGACCTCGAAGTGATCCCCAACCCGCACGATCTCGACCACGGCCAGTTCCTGACGGGGCCCGAGGCATGGGGCCGGTACCGGAGCGGAACCGACCCCCGCACCTTCGGCGTCCACGGCACCGACAACTGGGGCGTCGCTGAGATCATCGGCAACGCCATCCGTGACCTCGCCAACCTCAACCGTGTCGAGATGCTCCCGTGGGACGAGTGGGCCCGATGCGCGACTGTTACGACGGCAACATCGAAGCTTGGGTCGAAGAATGCATGGACGACCTCGTCGCCGCGACGACCGGCGAGGGTGATGTCGCGGCGCTGTACGACCGAGTCCCGGTCCCCGAGGCTCTGCTCGGTTGACCGGAGGTTGCCCAAGGTGTCGAAGCTGACCCCGGTTGCTTCGCCAACTGCGTCACGACGAGGCCCGGTCGCGATGCGCGACCGCCAGGGCGAGCCGGGTGGGCACATCGAGCTTGCGGTAGATGCTGCGCAGGTGGGCCTCGACGGTGCGGCGACTGACGCCGAGACGTTCGGCGACCTGCGCGTTCGACTGGCCTGCGCAGACCTCGTCGACGACCTCGTGCTCGGTCGGGGTGAGTGCGTCCCACCCCGACACGGCGCGGTTCGTCGCGCGCGCGGTCGTGGTCTCGCGCCCGAGCCGGGCGAGGAGCGCTCGCGCCGTGGCCGCCTCCCGCGGCGCCGCCAACTGGTCGAAGACGGCTCGTGCCGCTTCGGCGTCTTCCACGGCGCGCCTGCCGGGCGCGTCGTCGGCCAGGATCGCCGCGGCGTGGAGCCGGGCACCGGCCGCCTCGAAGCGGTGGCCGAGTTGGTCGAACGCGTCGATCGCTTCTTGCAGCGCGGCGGGGTCGCGCCGGGCGAGACCCTTGGCGTGCGCGGCGCGCCCTTCGCGCGACGACATCATCGGGGTGCGCTTCGGCGATGGCGGCCAGGCGGTCCGCGACCGTGCGTGCCAACGAGTCGTCGCCCGCGGCGGCGGCCATGCGCGAAAGATCAGGCCCGAACGTCGTGAGCGCCGCCGCGGCCTGGAGGCCGATCGCTCCCTCCCAACCGGCTCGTAGCGTCGAGCGGGCATCGTCGGGCGCGCCCGTCGCCTCGAGCAACAGCGACCGGCCGAGAAGGAGCCAGTCGATCCCGTACTGCAGTCCCCCGGCGGCGAGCACCGCGTCACCGCGGTCGAACGCGTCCCGTGCCGCGTCGAGCTGGCCGCGGTGCAGATGGACGCGCCCGGCGACCGCGTACGCCCACACCTGCGCGATCGTCGAGCCCTTCTCGGCGCCGAACGCGATGCCCGCGTCGACCTCGGCGAGCAGGTCGTCCCATTCTCCCGCATCCCACAGCGCGAGCGCGGTGACGAAGTGGTAGATGGGCAACGCCCACGACGCGCCCAGCGCCTCACCGAGTTCTCGCCCGCGCCGGAACGCGGCCTGCGCATCGCGATGCCGCCCGAGCGTCTGCAACGCGACGCCGTGGAACAGATGAGGGTGGAGACGGTGACCCTCGCCGCCCGGCGTCGAGTCGGCGAGCCGCACTGCTTCCTCGCCGCGCGCGACGGCGGTGGAGCTGTCGCCGATCGTGTTGCGAGCGAAGGTCTCGACACAGAGCGCGAGCACGCGCGCCATCACGTCGCCGTTCACCGTCGCGAGCTCGACCGCCCGTTGGGCGTCGGAGAGCGCGCCGTCGAGGTCGACGCCGAACAGGCGGCACATCGCACATTCGGCGCTCGCCCATGCGGTCGACCGGCCCTCGGCGGCCTGAAGCTCGACGACACGTAACTCGTGCGCGATCGACTCCTGGGGCCGCCCGAGGAGCACAAGCGCGCGGCCGAGCGCTGAGCGGACCTTCTCCTCGGTGGCCGGCGCGACCGGGCGCAACAGCATCTCGTCGGCGAGCCGGAGCGCTTCGGCCGTTTGCGCGTCCCACGTGAGCGCATCGATCAACTGCGCGAGCAGTTCGTCGTGCTCGCGGCCGCGACCCGACGACAGTTGCAGCGCGCGCCGGAGAAGTCGCGTCGCCGACGCGGGATCCTGGTTCAGCACCTCGGAGGCCGCGCGTCGCAAAACGTCGACCGCGTCGCCCGACGGCTGTGGCGACGCGAGCGCGATGTGTTCGGCGACGCGGGCGACGGGTGCTCCCGCGGCTCGCAGTCCGTCGGCGATGGTCTGGTGCAACTCGGCGCGCACGATCTCGGGTAGCGCGTCGACGACCGTCTCACGCACGAGGTCGTGGCGGAACGACAAGGCGTCGCCCTCGTCGCGCAACAGCGCGGCCTCGATGAGCTGCTCGACGAGCGGCAGCAGGTCGACCGGAGATCGGCGTGTGATCGCCGCCAGCTCGCCGACGGTGAAGCGTGAACCGAGCAGCGCGGCGATCGCGGCGACGACGCGGATCTCACCCTCGAGTGGCGTCATCCGCTGCCGGACGGTGTCGCGCAGTGTCACGGGGAGGCCCGCGGCCGGGTCGGCGCGCTCGGCACGACCATCGCGTACGACAAGGTCGCCGCGGCTCTGCATCGTCGTGATCGACTCGACGACGAGCAACGGGTTGCCGGCACAGCGATCGAGGACGCGACTCAGGTCGGCACCAGGCGGCGCACCGAGCAGCGCGGCACAGAGCGCGTCGACGTCGTCGGCACCGAGCGGGGCGGGCGTGACCCGCGTGCCGCCGAGCTGGTCGAGCAGTTGCCGGTTCTCCGGAGTGCCCGCCCCCGAGCGGACCGTGACGACGATGCCGAGCGGCAGGTCGGCGCAGCGGCGCGTCGCGGTGGCCAGCGTCACGAGCGTCGCCGAATCGGCCCATTGCGCGTCGTCGATCGCGACGATCAGAGGTGCCCGGGCCGCGCCCGCCTCGAGACGCTCCAGCACGCATTCGACGAGCAGCGATCGCAGCTCCGGACCGGTCTCGAGCGGTGACGCGCGGTCGGTTCCGAAGCCGCCGCGCCCGGTCAGCGCCAGGAGCTCCTCGACGGGGGGCACGAGGCGAGCATCGAGCAGTGGGCCGAACGGTCGCGTCTCGCCGAGCGCGTCGCCGCGTCCCCTCCGCGCGTCGACGCCGAGCCGCGTCGCCTCCGCGAGCAGCTCCGCGAGCAGGGCCGTCTTCCCGATGCCGGCTTCGCCCTCGATGCGCAATACACCGGCGACGCCGGTTCGCGCGTCGCGCAGCCAACTCCGGAGTGCCGCGAGTTCGTCCGCCCGGCCGAGAAGCACGCGCCGGCGAGCCTAGGTGGATTCACCGATGACGGTTCCGGCCCCGATCCGTACCGTCGGCGGGTGCCGGCGCGCGAGCGACCCGAACCCGAAGATACCGGCGAGCGCGCCGACAAGGAGCCGGACAACGAGGACGACCAGGACGGCGAGGACGAGGGCACGGCGAGGACGACGTGCTCGAGCGGTGGGCGGACCGGGTGGGGCCGTTGCTCGGCGCGGTGGGGGACGACCCGACGGAGGGGTAGCGACATGACGAGCGTTCGTTCCCGGCGGTGGCCGGTGTTGCCGGTATCGCGGGCTGTCGCCGCGGTCACGGTCGTCGTTGCCGCGCTCCTCGTCGTGTCGCTCGCCCTGCCTGCGGGCGCGGCAACACCGAAGCCGTCGAAGCCACCGAAGCCGGTCAAGGTTGGCGGCGCCGCGCTCATCGACGTTCCGAACGGTTTCGGTTCGTTCGCCGACGCATCAGACAAGCGGCCCGGGGTGCAGATCAAGATGCAGGCGAGCTATGACGCCGCGGCGACCACGTTGACGTTCGCCGATGTCGCATCGGCGGCGGTGGTCGGCACCGCGCCGCTGTCGGGCTTCGTCCCGCAGGGCCGCGTCGTCGCCGGTCGCCGCGAGGTCGTGTGGGGGATGCGCGGCGACGGGGCGCTGCGCATGTGGCCCCCGCGTTCGATGCCGGCGACACCGTGCTCGTCACCGACGTCGCCGTGCCTTGCCTGACCCCCGGCAACGCGACAACCGCGGCGTCGGAGACGCTCGACGTCGACCTCCCGGCCGATTACTCGCGGCCCAAGCAGACGTTCGTCGACGTCGACGACGCCCGGCCCGGCGTGCAGGTGCACGCGCAGGTCTTCGGCGGTCCCGACGACACCGTGCACGGCGCGCGCGTCGTGACGCTGGCCGACTCGGCGGCGAGCGGGCAGGAAGCTGGTCGTCGGCGAGACCAAGAAGGGTGTCAACATCGTCGACGGGGGCTTCGGCTTCGCCGGCATGGCGTTCGCGTACGGTACGGCCGACGGTGCCCCGAAACTCTGGTCGCCGAAGCTCTCCGGGCACTCGACCGGGCTCGCGGCGGCGGCGTTCGTCGCCTGCCACACGCCGACCGTCTTCGACCGCACGACGGTCGACCCACACCCCCAGACGAGTCGGGCCGCGACCGCAACGATCGGCCCGCTCGGCGGCACGATCACGGCAACGGGTAACGACGGCACGACCTACTCGCTGTTCGTTCCCGGCGGCGCGTTGGCGACGCCCACCGCGATCACCGTGACGCCGGCCGACCCGACGGGCCTCGACCTGCTCGGCACGTCGGTGTTCGGTGCCGCCGACCTGCAGCCCTCCGGGCTCGCCTTCTCGTCACCGGCGACGTTGACGGTGTCGCTCCCGGGCGGCGGCACGTTCCCGCGGGGCACCGCGGGCGTGCTGTGGTCGAGCGGAGCGCCGGCGCGCAGGTCCCGACCTGGACCGTCGCGCCCGACGGTACGAGCGCGTCCGTCGACGTGCCGCACTTCAGCGGCGCGGCGTTGATCCAACAGAGCGCGGCCAACTGGAACGGGCGCGTCTCCGACGCGCTCGACAACTCGCCCGACTTCCGGGCGATCGCGCCCGATCTCCTGACACTCGTCGAGGCCACGCTCACGGGCGGCGCGCCCGCGGACCAGGCGCTCGCCACGCGCTTCGCGCAGCTCTACGACCAGGTCGTGCAGCCGCTCGTCGACGGGGCGAGCACCGACCTGGGGGCGCTGCGCCTCGCCGAGGACGCGTACGCCGCGCTGGGGCGGCCTCATCGAGATCACGCTGCCCGACGGCTCCTACCTTCCCGACGTCGCAATCCCGAACGACCCACAAACCCTCGCCGACCGCCGCACTGCGGGGCAGCGCCAGGTACGCGGCCACGCCGAGACGTTGCTCGACGACTACTCGTCGACCGGCACGAACAACCTGATGCCATGCTCGGGGCCGGTCAACGACCTCGGCGACTGGGTCATCCTTCCCCTCGCGATCAGCTCTGACGTCGCCCGCTTCGGGGGCCTCCCGCAACCCGGCGCGTGCGTGCACCTCGCGCTCGACCAGCTCTCCAAACCGAGCGACCTGTCGGGGAACCCCGAGTTCGTCGACGTCTCCTTCGATGTCGTCATCGACGCGCCGGGGCAGACGCCGGGCGGCACGCGCCTGGCGAACGGCGACACGGGTTTCCCGGAGACTGCCGAAGTGCAACTCGGCGTGACCGGCGGCCAGTTCACCGGCACCGGCGGCGCGCTGGCGTCGTCGGTCGACGAGACGGTCGCGGCCGGCACGCCGTTCCTCGCCCGGGTCGACCGCGGCGCCACCCCCGACCCGGACGTAGAGGTGCACCTGAACGGTGACGTCATCGGCCTCGACTTCGCCGCGGCGGCGGAAGCGACCTCACCCGCGCTCTTCAGTTCCGACCTGCCGTTCGACGTCACGATCGGCCAGCCCGGCGCAGCCTCGATCGCGTTCGACCCGACGACCGCGACGAGCACGGTGCTGGCCCCCGGCGGGTCGACGCAGCTCTGCGCGCAGATCACCGACGGGAACGGCGGCCACCCGCACGGCCAGACGATCGGTTTCACCCTGAACGGCCCGGGTGCGCTCACGACTCAATCAGTCTCGAGCGACGGCAGCGGGCGCGGCTGTACGACCTATCAGCACCCGGCCGGCATCGTGGCCGACGGCGACACCGCGACCGTGACCGCCGATGCCGGCACCGGCGCGGACAACGTCACCGACTCGGTCACGCTCACGCCGCAGTGGGCCGGGATCGAGCTCGCAGTCACGCCATCGTCGACGGGGACGCCGGTCGCGGCGACGAACACCGCGGTGCCGGTCGCGCCGGGCGACACGGTCGATCTCGGCGCGGTCCTGACCGGCGCGGGCGCCACGGTGAACGATCCTCCGGAGCCCATCGCGGCCGACCAGGTGCGGGTCCAGGTCGACAGCGGGCCCGGGACGTTGACGACACCGCTCGGTGCGACCGGGACCGACCTGGCACTGACGACTGACGCCGACGGCGGGGTGGCGGTGCACTGGGACGGCGGGGGCGCGTCCGGCGACGTGACGCTGCGCGTGTCGTACCCGCTGAACGGGCCCGGCGTCGCGGCAACGGTCACGCTGGCGCGCACCACGCGGACCTTCACGGGGCACGTTTCGCAGGTCGTGTCGAGCGTCCAACACCCTGAATTCGGCACCACGACCAGTTCGACCACCATCAGCTTCGACGTGTCGATGGACGTGCTCCCGGACGGCACGCTGACGTCGGCCACGGCAACCGGCTCGTACTCCGAAAGCTCGTCGGAACCGGGCGCGACCACCGCGGAATGCCCGCCCACCGACGTCATCACTCGATCGTCGAACGCGTCGGGAACGGCCGTCTCGACCGAGGCTGAGGGCCAGGCGGTGCCGGGCGGCTTCGTCGGCATCTACGTCGAGGTGCAGGGCACGCTCTCCATCACCGACTTCAACGGCTTCTGCGTTGCCGCGACGACGACGCAAGCTCTCGACCAGTTCGTCTCCATCGGCGCGCAACCGGTGTTCGACTCGCACGGCACGCTCGTCGCGATCGACTTCACCGACAACTCGACCTACGACAACGGCGTGTACGTGGTGACGACGACCGCGAGCGGCACCCTGACGTGAGCCGGCGACCGGAGGCTGCGCTTCGGACCGCGGATCAGCGCCGCCCGGTTGTCCGGTGCAGTGACGTCGAGTACAACGGTCGCTGCACGCGGGCACGAGGAGAGTGATGGTTCGGTACGGCTCCGTCGGCGGCCAAGGCAGCGCGAGCCGGCTGCTCGTGCACATCGGAATGGCGCTCGCGACGCTCGCGTTCGCCGCGTGGTGGACCACCCACACGATTCTCGACACCGGCCGTACGCAACGGGTGGCGAGCGCGGTGCTCGAGAACACCGACCTCCGCCATTACCTCGCGGGCCAGATCGCACCGTTCGTGGCACGGGCCGACACCACGAACCCGCAGGCAAAAGCCGTCGTGCAGCAGCGCCTGACCACGGTGCTCGACCGGCCTCACGTGCGAGCGAAACTCGAGCGGTTCGTAGGCGAGGCGCACGCGCGGCTCGTCGGGGAACGGGCAACGCCCGCCGTGCTCGACAAGGCGACCGTCGACACGTTGGTCGCGGCCGCGCTCCCCAACATGACCGCGGCCGAGATCGCGAAGATCCCCGCGGTGAACATCGACGTGCCGCAGGTCGCCGCGTTCAACACCGCGCGTCGCGCGTTCCACGATCGCACCGGGCTCTACCTGCTCGGCGCGGTGGTCGCGCTCGCGCTGGCGCTCGTCGTCACCCGCGACCGCCGTTCGACCTTGCGGCTCGTCGGGCGTTGGCTGATCGGCATCAGCGTCGGGCACTTGCTCGTACTTTGGGTCGTCCCGGTGCTCGTCGTCCCGGCCGTGACCCACAACCCGTGGGCCGGGCTCGTCGCCGCCGTCGCGCGTGCACTCAACGCCGGCGTGGTGACCGGCCTCGTCGTGTTCGCGGCGGCCGGAGTCGCGTTCCTCGTGCTCGACCTGTTCGTTCCCGCGGTGAACCCGGCGCCGGTTCCCGTGTCACCCGAGGGCTGACCCGAAACAGATCGGGCGACCCCCGGTCAGCGGCCGAGGCCGGCGCGCTGGCCGATCTCGCCCGCGTCGACACGGTTGCCGGCCGGCAGCTTCCGCAAGATGTTCGAGACATGCACGCTGACGGTCTTCTTGCTGATGAAGAGGGCGTCGGCGATCTCGCGGTCGGTGCGCCCCCGGGCCAGCTGGTCGAGCACGTCGACTTCGCGCTTCGTGAGCGCCAGGTTCTCCGCGACTTCGGTTCGGAACGCATCGTCTTCGTCGCGTACGTCGTCGGCGAGCTGCAGGCGCGCCCGTTGCGCGAGTTGCTCGACCCGCGCCGCGAGTGCCTGCGCGCCGATCGAGCGGGCCGCCCGCCACGCCGCGGTTGCCGCCGCGACCGCGTCGGCGCGCGCTCCCGGCGTCGCGAGCGCCGCCTCCGCCTCCCGCCACCGGCAGTACGCCGCCGGCCATGGTTCGCCCGCCGCCGTCCAGCGGTCGACGGCGACCCGCCAACGTTCCGGCGCCGGCGCATCCAGCCGGGTCGCCTCCGCATGGCATTGGGCGACGAGTGCCGACAACGCGGGTGGCGGGCCATCGCCTCGCCCCGCGAACGCGCCGAGGTCGCGTTCGGCTTGCTCGACCAGCGCGGCGGCGAGCCCGCGCATCTTGTCAACGTCGACGGTGCGCCCACGGCCGCGCGCCGCGTCACGCTGCTCGACGAGCGCGCGTAGGCCGATGGCGCACATCTCAGGCCGCGCGAGCCCATCGTCGGTCGTCGCGACGTCGGCGAGCGCCTGCTCGATCTGGTCGTACGCGTCGTCAGGACGCTCCTGCTCGAGCAGCAACTCCGCGCGTCGCGTGTGCCCGATGCCGCGTCCCTGCGGTGCCGGCGTGTCGCCGAAGTACCGATCGGCGGAGTCGAGATGGGCGGCCGCGTCGTCGAGCTGCCCACGCCGGAGCGCGAGGAGCGCCTGCAGCGCGTGCGGCCCGAAGACGCACGCGCCGGTGCCGCGTTCCGACATCCGGCCGAGCAGCTCGGCGGCGTCGTCGTACCGGCCCAGCCGGATCAGGATCTCCACGCTGTTCAGCCCGGCCGCGTTGAGCCGTAAGCCGGTCGTCCATTCGCCGCTCGCGGTTTGTACGAGCCGCACGCCCTCGTCGAGCCGGCCCGACACCATCAGCACGTGCGACATGTTCGTGTACGCGCGTTCGAGCTGCATGGGCAGCCCCAACTCCTCGGCGATCACGACGGCCTCGCGCGCGACCGCGATGCCGGTGTCGATGTCGCCGGCCTCGACGAGGCACACGCCGAGTGTGCAGAGCCCATGCCCTTCGGCGCTCCGCGCGCCGGTTGCGCGCGCGACCTCGATCGCTTCACGGCTGCGCGCCGTTGCGGCCTCCCTCCGGCCCTCGACCATCAAGGAGCTTGCTTCCTGAGCGAGAACGCGTGCGAGCTCAGCGGTCGGGTGATCGGGGAGGAGCGCGATCGCGCGGGCGAACGCCTCGTACGCGCCGGCGACATCACCGGTCACGAAGGCGTGGCGGCCGTACATCGTGAGCGCGACCGCGGCGCGTTCGGCATGCGCGCCGGGTTCGATGTGCGCGAGCGCAAGTTCGGCGAGCTCGACGGCGCGCGCGGTGTCGCCGACGAGGTATGCCACGTCGGCCGAGTTGACGAGGAGGTCGACCTGGTCGACCCCGGCCCGCTCGGCGGGGGAGCACCGGTCGAATGCGGCGAGCGCCCGCTCGTACTGCGCGTCGGCCTCGGGGATGGCGAGGAGCGCGACCATCGCGTGCGCCGCCCGGAGCGCCGCGTGCATCGCCTCCGGCCAGGCGCTCGCCTCCCACGCGTGGCGGGCGAGTTCGACGTCGGACTGCACCGGATCGTCGGCCCGCAGGTCGGCCCGTTCTCGCAACGCATCGGCAAGCCGGCGGTGGAGGCGCGTCCGCTCGGTCGGCAGCAACGACTCGTAGAGCACCTCGCGCTGCAATTCGTGACGGAAGCGGAGCCGCCCGCCGTCGTCGACCACCAGCACATGGGCGGCGACGGCTTCGGCCAGCGCCGTGTCGAGCCGGCCGTCGTCAGCGTCGCTCGCGGCCTCGACCAGCCGGTGGTCGATCGGCGACCCGGCCGCGGCGACGAGCGCGGCGATGGCGCGCGCGGCGGGGTCGAGACGCTCGATGCGCATCAGCGCGACGTTGCGGAGCGCGGCCGGCAGGCTCGGTGTGGCGCGCGCGGCGGTGAGTTCTTCGGTGAAGAACGGGTTGCCGCCGCCGCGGGCGTGCACCGCCGTGAGCAGTGTCCATTCAGGCGGTTCGCCGAGCAGCTCGCCCACGAGCACCGCCGTCGCGTCACGATCGAGGCCCGCCAACTCGATTTGGAGTACTCCGCGCCGGCGTGCGAGTTCCGCGATCGTCGTGGTGAGCACGCCGCGGTGGTCGATCTCGTCGTTGCGGAACGTCCCCACGAGCAACACCGGGCTCGCGCCGAGGTTGCGGGTGAGGAAGTCGAGCAGCTCGATGCTCGCGGAGTCGGCCCAGTGGAGATCCTCGAGCACCAACACCGTGCGGCGCTGTTCGCCGAGCAACCCGAAACACTCGAGCACTGCCTCGAAGCGCTGCGTCTTGTTCACGTCGCCGTGGCCAGCCATGCCGTCGCGGGCGAACCCGAGGGCGGCCCGAGGTGGTTCGACAACCGTTGCCACCAGCGCGGGGTCGAGCTGACGGGCGAGGTCTCGCAGCACGCCGACGATCGGGCCGTACGGGAGGCCACCTTCGACCGGGGAGCACGCGCCGATCCCGGTGAGCGCGCCGGCGGCGCGGGCCCGGGCGAGGAGCTCCTCGGTGAGGCGGGTCTTTCCGATCCCCGCCTCACCGGCGATGAGCACGGTCCGGGCGCCGCTCGACTCGAGGTTCGCGAACGCTTCTTCCAGCTGCTGGAGTTCGGCCTCGCGGCCGGCGAATGTGGAGCCGGACGGTCGCGCGCGCATCGCGTCATGATCGCGCGGGTCGTCGTTCATCGCTCCGGCGTCCTCGACGGCCGGCGGCCGGGCACGGTCGCGTTCACGCGCCTTCCTGCACTTCGGTGATCGAGTCGGCGACCAGCCCGTGCGCCTCGCGGTGCACGGCGTGCGCGGCCTCGGCCGACGGCGCTTCGACGAGGCAGAACACCTTCCCGCTTCCCTCGTCGAACCAGTACTGCAGGTAACGCACGTCGTGCGCGCCCTGGACCTCGAGGTCGCGGCGGTGCGCACCGGCGACCGCGTCGGCGGTCAGGCCCTCGACCTTCTCGTGGACATCCATGAACAGCGGCATGTCGGTTTCCTCTCAGCAGGCGTGTTGAACGATCGTGCACCGACCGGCGGGTGCGGTCGTCGAGTGCTGCGCGGCGGGCACGATGACGGTGTGATGGTGCGCGGTGGTACGGCCGATCGCGAACGCGGCCGCAGAGCAGACGACCGCGACCGTGAAGACGAGCGCGACGAGCCAGAGCACGCGACCCCGCGGAACCGGCAACGGACTTGCGGTGGGCACTGTTGTCGTGGTCATTCGGGTGCCTCCCTTCCTCGGTGATGGGTTCGTACGCAGGATGCGCCGGCGCGGCGGCCGGCACATCGGGAGTGCGCCTTAGATCGGGCCCGCCCGATCCCTATTCCTCGAGGCTCCCCGGAGCTCGGCGAGTGCGAACCGGCGGATCGGGCTCAGGCATCCATGATCGGGGTGTCGTCACCGGCGGGGCGCCGGCCCGGCGGTACCGCGACCTCGAAGTCGCACAGCCGGCCGACCAGGTCGTCGTCCAACGGGTTGTCGGGCAACATGCCGTGCCGGTCGATCCCTTCGCGCACCTGTGCGATCGGGCGGCCGTCGAGACGGAGCAGGTCGGCGTGCAGTACCGCCGGCAGCACGAGCGGGTCGAACGGGCTGTAGCCGATCAGGCGCACCACGTGGGGGGTCACTTCGCTGCCGACGCCGGGGCTGAACGTCAGCCGGTCGGGTACGTCGTGCGCGGCGAGGTCGTCCCAACGATCGCGGACTGCGTCGGAGAGGTGGCGTACGCCGTCCATCCACGAGATCAACTCGTCGTCGTCGATCGTCGCGACCGACTCGTCGCAACGGCGGAACCAGTCTTCTTCGCGCCCGGCCCAGTCACCCCACATCCGCGCGTACCAGTCGGGCGACTCGTCGGGTGCCGGGCTCGGTCCCGGCTCGCCGGCATCGGCGCGGCTGATGGTCTCCCGGACGGCGGTCCGGTTGCCGAGGATCGCGCTCACCTGCTCGTCGGGGAGCTCCCCGTTGGTGAGACAACGGTAGGCGATGCGTTCCTCCGCCGCGATCAGCAGATCACGGACCGCGTGCCAGAAGCGCTGCGTCACCGCGCCCCGCTCGTGCTTGCAGAACCAGGTGGAGCACACGGCGTTGCGCGTCTGCCAGATCGCGCACCCTTGCGTCTCCGCGACGAAGTGCGGGCACATCACGACGGGTGCGCGCCCGAAGTGCGATCGCGCACCGACGATCCGGCCGACGTCGGCGTGGCTCAGGCCGAGCCCGAGTGGCGTCACCCCCGACCGGCGCGCGATCCGGGCGGTGATGCTCTCGCGCCCGGGGCCGAGCAGCGACCGGCCGACGAGGAAGTTCGCCAGCTGGGGGAGGTAGCTGCAGCACTTCACATCCGGGGAGAAGGCCACACGGCTGCCCGAGCGCTCGACGCCGGCGCACATCACGCAGTCGGCGCAGGTCGCCTTGGGTTCCGACGGTGGGTCGTGAATGCCGGTGAGCACGCCCAGCCACGCGTTGTGCAGCGGCGGCAAGGCCAGGTTCTCGCCGCCGCCGCCACCGCTACCGCCGACGCCCATCGGCTCCGGCCGTTCGCTCATCCCGCCACGTTGGCACACGGATTCGCTCCGAGTTCCGCGACGAGCGCGCCGCGACGCAGAGGGAAACAGCTTGGCCGCCGGCTTGATCGTGATCCCGCAGGGCTCATGGCGTCCGCGTCGATCGCCAACCGGCCGGTGTGGTTGGCCGGTCCTCCTCGATGGCCACGGCCGGACCACGCGGGAGGGCGCCGAGGGATCGTGCGACCGCGAGGCCGAGGGCGCCGCCCACGCAACCGACGAGGATGACGCTCGCGTAGGTCAGCTGTACCGGGTACAGGGTCAGCACGACCGCCATCGGCACGTTGCCCTTCAGGAACACGACGCTGGCCGCCGCGATCCCGGCCACGATGACGATGTCCGGGCCGACGTGGACCACCTGGTCGACGAGCACCGCGATCGCGGCGATCGACGTGTAGGTCGGGAAGATCGGCCCACCGCGCCAACCCGCGTACAGCGCGACCACCAAGGCCGCCCATTTGGCGATCGCGATATAGATGAGCGTGCCGGTCCCGGCATCGGGAAGCAGCCGGATCCCCTGCTGACCCGAGAACAACACCAGTTCGTTCGGGAGCGCGATCAGCGCGAACACGATGCCTCCGACGACCGCGGCGAGGATCGGCGAGCGGCGGAACAGCAGCGACCGCTCGGCGGCACCGACGACCGACAGCGCCCATGCCGTCGGGACCACGATCAGCGCAGCGAACGCGAACGCGGTCAGCCCGGCGTCGATGCCCAACCGACCGTCGAAATGGCCGACGCGGAAGCCGACGTCGATGGCCCCGAACGGCAGCCAGTGGTAGGTGAACAATCCCGACAGTGCAGCGAGCCAGTACGGGAGCTCGCGCACGGCGTGCGGGATGCCATCGATCCGGTCGGCACCCCATGCCTGACGGACCAGGCGTCCCACGGCGCCGATCCGGGCGCCGACCCACGTGGCCGTACCGCCGATCAGCTCGGTGAGCGCGGCCTCGAAGCCGACCGGTCCTCCGGAGACGAGCGCGAACAGCGAGTTCACGGCCGACTTCGGGGCATCCGACGGCTCGATGTGACCACCCGCCTTCCACGTGGCGATGGCCTCGTCGAGCGGGCGTGGATAGTTGCCCAGCACCATCTGCCCCACGCCGACCAGGACACCCCCCACGATCGGAACCGCGAACAGCCACCATGAGCGGAATGGATCGACCCCGACCGCGTCGGGAAGGTCAGTCCAGACGAGTGCCGTGCCTCGTTCGATCAGCCAGATGAATCCCGCCGTGACCAGCCCGGCGAAGGCGCCGGACGCGATCGCCGTCACGAGCAAGGCGAGCAGGATCGCCGGTCGACGTCGATCATCGAGGGTCATCGCGCTACGAGCCCTGTGCCGCGGCGGCCGGAGGTTGCCAGCCGGACGGCTTGCGTTTCGGCGATGCCACGGGCTGGGCACGACGCAGGTCGCCCGGCATGCGGGCATTGTGACGCGAACGAGAAGGTCCCACAATCGAGCCACGACGGCGACGGTCCGGATGGCGCCGCACGAGGCTGGGTTTCACAGCTCCATGCCGAGCGATTCGGCTTCGGCGGCGAGCGCAAGCCAACGCTCCTCCGCGGCGTCGACGCGGTGCTGCCCGGCGGCCAGCGCCTCGCCGAGGCGGGCCAACTCCTGGTGGTCGGCGCCGGCCGCGACGAGTCCGGCGTGCACCGCGTCGCGCGCCGCGATCGCGGCCGCGAGTTCACGATCGGCGATGCCGAGTTGGTGGCGCAGCGTGCTGGGGCTCTTCTTCGACACGGGCCTGGTCGCCGGCGCCGGCGCAGGGGTGCGCGACGCGGCCGGTGGCGCGGCGGGTTGCGACGGCGGTTGCGCGGCATGTTGCGCGAGCCATCCGGCGACACCGCCGCGCACCACCGCGGCTCTCCCGTCGCCGTCGAGGGCCAGCACCTCGGTGACGGTGCGATCGAGGAACACGCGGTCGTGACTGACGGCGACGACGATCCCCGGCCAATCGTCGAGGAACTCTTCCAGCGCTCGCAACGTGTCGAGGTCGAGGTCGTTCGTCGGTTCGTCGAGCAGCAAGACGTTGGGTTGTTCGAGCAACGTGAGCAGCAGCTGCAATCGCCGGCGTTCACCGCCCGACAGCGTGCCGATCGGCGCGAACTGCGCGTCGCCGTCGAACCAGAACGTGCGCATCAGTTTCACGTCGTCGAGCGTCGGTTCACCCTTGCCGCCGGCGACGGCGTCACGCACGCGCTGGTTCACGTCGAGGTCGCGGCCGAGCTGGTCGTAGTAGCCGACCTTGACCGTGCGCCCGATCTCGATCGAACCGTGCGTCGGTTGCAACCGACCGGCCATGAGATCGAGGAGCGTGCTCTTCCCGGCGCCGTTCGGACCGACGACCCCGAGGCGATCGCCCGGTTCGAGCATGAGGTCGAACGGCCGCAAGACGACTTCCGGTGCCGCGTCGCATTCGTGACGTGGTGCCGGCCACGAAAAGCCGGTGCCGTGGAGCTCGATTCCCTTCGATCCGAGACGCGCGCTGCCAAGCTGCAGGCCGAGCTCACCGTCTCGTGCGTTCGCCTGCGGGCCGCGCGCGAGCAACGCGTTGGCGGCGTCGACGCGCGCCTTCGGTTTCGACGTGCGCGCCGGCGCGCCACGGCGCAACCACGCGAGCTCGCGTCGCGCGAGGTTCTTGCGCGTCTGTTCCGCGCTCGCGGCCTGCGCCTCGCGTTCGGCGCGGGCCGCGAGGTATGCCGCGTAGCCCGACCCGCCTGTGCGTTCTTGCGGCACGTGGAGGTACGTCGCGCCGCGGTCGATCTCGAGCACTCGGTTGGTGACGCGGTCGAGGACGTGGCGGTCGTGGGTGACGAGGAGCAGACCACCCGCGAAGGCAGCCAGCCATGCTTCGAGGTACGAGATGGCGTCGAGATCGAGATGGTTCGTCGGCTCGTCGAGGACCAGCGCATCCCATTCCCGCGCCAGTAGCGCCGCGAGCGCGACCCGCTTCCGTTGGCCACCCGACAGCTGATCGGTCGACGCGTCGAGCACGCCGCCCATGCCGAGACGCGAAAGCATCGCCTCCCCCTGCCATTCCCGACCGTCGAGGCCGTCGCCCACCGCGGCGCGCACGGTGCCGGCCGGTAACACGGGGAGCTGGCGGAGCGCGCCGACCCGAGCGTTGCGGCCGCGCCGGACGACGCCCGCCTCGGGCTCGCGCTCGCCGCTCATGATCGACAGCAGCGTGCTCTTGCCGCTGCCGTTGAGGCCGACCACACCGACGCGGTCGCCGTCGCTGAGCGTGAGGGAGAGATCGGTGAACAGCGGGCGATTCGGGCGGGATGCCCGCAGGCCTTCTGCGTCGATCAGGATCACGGCTCACCTTACGGCGAGGCCGCCCGACCGTCGCCACCGCGGCAGTTCAAGGCGCGTCGAGGAACGTCGTGATCAACGAGATCATTTCGGTGGTCCGCCGGCTCACGCCCACGTGCGTGGTGCCGGGCAGCACGGCGAGTTGCGCGTTCGGCAGGAGTTCGAACATCTCGACCACGTCGGGCAACGGTGAGAAGTCGCGGTCGCCGAAGATCAGCAGAGTCGGCGGCTGCAGCGCTCGCAATTCGTCGGTCCACCCGGCGAACCCGTGCACCATCGCCGACGTCCTGGCCGCGAACTCGTCGAAGTGCCCGGGGTCGGGCGCGACCGCGTCGTAGGCGTCGCGCATCGCCTGGAAGTCGGCCGGGGTCGGCAGGCGATCGTCGCCGAGCGGTGCGCGCTCGCGGCCCGGCGGGCGGTGCGCGTCGGCCGAGGCGACGATCAGCTTGCCGACGCGGCTGGGCGCGCCGAGCGCAACCGCCGACGCGACGAGGCCGCCGAGGCTGAACCCGAAGACGTCTGCTTCCGTGATCGCGAGATGGTCGAGCAGCCCGACGACGTCGGCGGCCAGCGCCTCGATCGTCATCGGCCGGTCGGTGTCGGCGGTGTGCCCGTGGCCCTGGAGCTCGACCGCGATCACCTGCCTACCCGCGGCAAGCGGTTCGAGTATCGGCCCGAAGTTGAGGTCGATGGTCATCAAGCCACCGTGAAGCAGTACGAGCGGATGGCCGGTCCCGCGCGTCTCGTAGTAGAGCTGGAGGTCGTTCACGCGTGCGTACGTCATGGTTGTGAGACGGTACGCGACCCGCGTTCTCATCGCGTCCCACCGCGCCGACCGGCCGGGGCGCGGCCTACCCGGGGTTCGGTGCGGCATGACGCGCGGCGAGCCGGCGGTACGCGTCGGCGACGGGCCGTGGGTTTCGCTCCGCGTCGAAGAGCCCGACCTCCGTCACCCGGCCGACGGGAACGGTCAGGGCCGAATCCCAGTCGTACTGGTCGCCCCGGCTGTACCAACAGATGCCTCGCACCGGTAGCGGTTGGGCGCGCATCGCGTCGAGTTCGGTCACGAGCGTTTGCAACCAGTCGAGCTGCCGCGCGACGGGAAGGCCGAGGTTCGACGTTTCGGCCACCCAGAAGTCGGAGCCGTAGCGAGCATGCCAGCGCGTCGCCTCGACCCGGTACGCGGCGACGCGCTCGGCGATCGAGTACTGGGACCCGGGTTTCCCACCGAAGGTCGTGATGCCGGTCGGGTAGAAGTCGTGCCCGGCGACGACACGGTCGGTGCCGATCGCAAGGCTCGCGATCCGAGACAGGGTTCGTTCGTCGACCGCATCGCGAAGGTCGGCGACGCTGGCCGGCGGCTCGACGCCGAAGTGCAGGTCCCAGACCAGCTGTTGCAGCGCGCGTGATTCATCGGCCCGGCGCACACCTTCGGGCCCGGTCCCGACGTGGCAACTGAACCCTTCCGCGCCGATCCACCAGCCGTCGCGGTCGGCGCGGACGCGCGCCAGCGCCTCGAGGTTCGCGAGCACGATGTTCGCGAGCGCGACGAAATAGTCGCCACGCGATGCCCGCCGGTCGTTCCACAGTCCGAGGTACGCGGACAAGGTCGCGGTGATACCCGGTTCGTTGATCGGCGTGAACCAGACCGGCTCGCGGTAGCGGGCGAGAAAGGCGTCGACGTAGCGGCAGAACCCCTCGACCCACGCCGGGTCACAGAAGCCGCCGTAGTGGTCGGGGAGCCCGAAGTGGCAGAGGTCGATGACCGGCCGGAGGTGGTGGCGCGCGCACGCGGCGAGCGCGCCGTCCCACAGTTCCCAGTTGTATTCACCGGGCGCGAGTTCGGTGAGCCGCCACGGTACGCCGTAACGCCACACCCGAACACCGAGCGCGGCGACATCGGCCAGGTCGCGGTCGCGGTGGCCGAAGTGCCCGCTGGCACGAAACTCGTCGACCCGGACGACAGCCCCCTCGTGCGACACGAGCGGGTCGGAACCTTCCTCGCCGCACGCGACGGCGAAGTCGGGGAAGGCGGCGTTCACCAACGTTGGCGTGCTTCCTCCGCGAAGCCCTGCAACCCCGCGAATTCGAGGCGGAGACCGTCGTCGGTCACGAGGCTGCCCGCCCAGGTCCCGAACACCTGATGTACTTCGCTGCCGCGCTTGTGGCCGGCGAGCTTCGTGTGCTTGTCGAAGCGGGGCGTCAGCACGAGCTGGAGTTGGCCGCCGGGGTCGTCGACCCGCCACGGTTGCATCGGGTCGTCCCAGTCGTACTCCCACCGCAGTTCGCGCCCCAGCTTCGTGAGCCGGTCGTCGACGATCACGCCGTTCTCGGTGAAACCGGTGCCGTCGGTCCACTTCCCGCCGACTTGCAGCCCGATCACGTGCTCGTCGCTGCGGCCGGCGCCGCCGCCCCAGTTCCACGTGATCTCCGACGGCCATCGCCCGCGCCCGACGTCGAGCACCCCCCACGCGTCCCCGGCATCGCTCCCTCCGATCGCCCAGTGACGATCGCCGACGACGAGTGTTCCCTCGGTGGGACGGGCCTGATGTTTCGACGTGTAGTTGAACAGCTCGTCGCTCCAGGGGATCACGACGTTGAGCGACTCGTGACCCGGCGGTTGGCGCACCATCACGTCGAGCCGGCCCGGCCGGCCGTCACGCTCGACCCACACCGCGCGGATGCTGGTGCCGGCCGCATCGTCGGTGATGTCGAGATCGAGGCCGTCGCGCGACACGTGCAACGGGGTGGTACCGGGAACCTCGGGGAGGTGCATGCCTTCGGCGTTCGGGACCGCGATGGCGTGACCGCCCTCCTCGCCCGAGACGAGATCGACCCAGTAGACGTCGGCGAGGCCGATGTAGTCGACGTCGGAGAACACGCACGACATCACGACATCGCCCGCGAGGATCGCCCAGTAGTCCCACCGCTTGTTCGTGCCGGCGCGGCCGTGGAGGTTGGCCCGGTGCAGCGGGCGTCTCGACCAGCCCCGAGCCGCGGGGGAAAGCGCCGCCCCGTCGGGGGTGCACAGATCGACCGGCTCGGTCAGCTCGCGCTCGTGCGTCATGCCGAATCGTCGCCGTTCTCGACGAGCACGCAGCGAGTACGCGTGTAGATCGTCGGCATGCACTTGTTGCAGTGGATACAGAGACCTTCGTGGTGGGCGTCCTTCTGCATCTCGAGCAGCAGTTCGGGTTCCCGGAGCAGCGCCCTGCCGATCTGAACGAAGGCGAACCCTTCGTCGAGCGCGTTCGTGATCGTGTCGAGCCGGTTGATACCACCGAGCAGGATGAGCGGCATCGACAGCGCAGCGCGGAACTGCCGCGCGTACGGCAGGAAATACGCCTCCTCGAAGGGGTACTCCTTGAAGAACCGACTGCCGACGAGCTTCACACCGCGGCCGAGCAAACCGGGGAACATCGCGGCCATCTCGTCGATCGGTGCATCACCTTTGAAGAGGTACATCGGGTTCTCGAACGAGCTGCCGCCGGTGAGGGTGATCGCGTCGAGGCCGCCGTCGGCTTCGAGCAGGCGCGCGAACGGGATGCTCTCGTCGAGCCAGAACCCACCGCGGACGCCGTCGGTCATGTTGACCTTTGCCGTCACCGCGACGTCGCGCCCCACTGCGTCGCGCACGGCCCCGACGACCACGCGCGGGAATCGCGCCCGGTTCTCGAGACTGCCGCCCCATTCGTCGGTGCGCCGGTTGCACCGCGGCGAGAGGAAGGAGCTGAGCAGGTAGCCGTGACCGAGGTGGATCTCGATCGCGTCGAAGCCTGCGTCTCGCAACACCTTCGCCCCCTCGGCGAACTGTTGCGTGATCCGCGAGATCTCGTCGGCCGTGACCGCGTGCGTGCGTCGCATGCCGAGCGGGCTGAACACGCGCGACGGCGCGACGCTCGGAGACTTGGTGCCCTGCGGGTTTGCGACCGGGCCGGCGTGACCGATCTGCGCGGCGACCGCGGCGCCCTCCGCGTGCACCGCCTCGGTGAGGGCGCGCAGACCGGCCGCGACATCGGGGTCGTCGAGCACGATCTGATGCCCGTCGGTCGTGCCTGCCCGGGTCACCGCGCAATACGCCACCGTCGTCATCCCGACGCCGCCCGCCGCGAAACGACGATGGAACTCGATGAGCTCGGGCGTCACGATGCGCTTCGGCGTGCGGCCCTCGAAGGTGGCGGCTTTGATCACGCGGTTGCGCAACGTGATCGGCGCCAGTTGCGCGGCAGCGAACGCTTCGGACGTCACGCGCGCAAACCTATCCCGACGGTGGGTTTCGCGCGATGGGCTGGTGATGCGGTGCCCGGGCCCGAAATGATGGCGGGATGACCTACGTCGCCTTCCTTCGTGCCGTCAACCTCGGCCGGCGCAGGGTGAGGATGGCGCGGCTCGTCGAGCTCGTGACCGGCCTCGGGTACCGCGACGTGTGGACGCACGTGAACAGCGGGAACGTCGTCTTCGACGCATCGGCGACGCGAGAAGACCTCGAGCGTGCGCTCGAAGTCGCGCTGGAGGAAGACCTGGGTTTCGAGGTCACGACGTGCGTGCGCTCGGCCGCCGAGGTGCGGCGCGCGCTGGCGTTCGAACCGTTCACGCTCGCGCCCGGCGACACCTATTTCGTGACGTTCCTCAAGGCGGGCCTGCCCGCGTCGAAGGCACGGGCGCTCGAGGGGCTGAGCAACGACTTCGACACGCTCGTCGTGAAGGGCCGTGACGTGCACTGGCGCATGCGGGGAAAGTCGACCGACTCGAAGCTCAAGACGAAGGACTGGGACGGCATCGTCGGTCGCCACCGCAGCACGAGCCGCAACACGACCATGTTGGCGCGCTTGATGGCCAAGGTCGACGCCGACGACCGACCCGCGGGATGACCGGTACCGGTCAGGTGCCGGAGGTGTTCAGCCTTCGTCTTCGGCGATCATCTGGTTCGCGTAGGGCACCAACATGGGGACGAGCTCGAAACTCGGATCGAGTTGCGCGGCGACCCCTTCGCACATCATCACGGTCTTGAGCAGGAGCGCGAGATCGCTCGGGAGCCGTAGCCCGTGGTTGCGGACAACTTGCATCAGGTCTCGCAGGACGGGCCCGATCCGCAGTTGTTCCAACGGCGCGCCCGCGTAACGCCGGAGAAGCAGCGCGAGATCTTCCTCGAACGCGGCGCGATCGACGTCGTCGCAGGCAATCCCGAGCCGGAGCAGCCCGTCGGCCATCCCGGCGGCGTCGGTCGCGACGAGCGCCACGATGATCGTCCCCAGGTGGCGGCCGGTGTGCGGCGCGACCGAACCGACCATGCCGAAATCGACGAAGCCGATGCGCTCCGTCGATTCGACGAAGACGTTGCCGGGGTGAGGATCGGCGTGGAAGAACCCGTGCACGAAGACCATGGAGAGGTACGCGTCGACGAACAGGTGAGCGACGGCTTCACGCTCGATGCCACTCGCATCGAGCGCGCCCAGATCGTCGATCTTGATGCCGCGGATTCGTTCCTCGGTGATGACGTCGACGCGCGTTTGGTCCCAGAACACCTTCGGGACCTGTACGTGCGCGTCACTTTCGAACCGAGCCGCGATCAGTTCGGCATTGCGCCCCTCGTGCAGGTAGTCGAGTTCGTCGAGCAGTGTTGCGCCGAACTCGCGAGCGAGCCCCGCGGGGTCGTACCGCGCCGCGAGCGCGGAACGGTGGGCGGCCACGCCCGCCAGCCGGTTGAGCAGGTCCAGGTCGATCTTGACCTGGTCGATGATCCCGGGCCTGCGCACCTTCACGATCACGTCGGGCCCGTCGGGCAGGGTGGCCGCATGAACCTGACCGATGGAGGCGGCCGCGAGGGGGATGGGTTCGAACCTCGCGAACACCTCCGCTACGGGTCGTCCGAGCGCGGCTTCGACCGCGGCGACGATCTCGTCGATCGGCACGATCGGGGCCCGGTCTTGCAAACGAGCCAACTCGGTCTCGTAGTCGGGCGGCACGAGATCCGGACGGGTCGACAGCACCTGACCGAGCTTCATGAAGGTCGGGCCGAGGTCTTCGAGCGCGCGTCGAAGGTGGACCGGACCGCTGCGATGCGCGCCGCGCGGGGCGTGCCGCACCCCGCGAAGCAAGGCCCGCAGGTCGAACAGGTCGAGCAGGGAGTCGAGGCCGTGCCGCAACAGGACGAACGCGACGTCGCGGCTGCGGCCCGCCTCCGGATGCATTCCTGAACGGTACGACGTATGGCCGCCCGCGTGCCGCGGCGTGCGTCGTGCGCGCGGTGGTCCAGATCTCGGACACGTTCGGACGGTGCCACCGGGCACGGATTGCCCGAACGCCTCAATCTCGTTGGCTGAGGGGGCCGATCAATCTGTGTGACACCGACGCGCGGGCGCGGGCATATCGATTGGCGGTTGCGATGACGAAGCTCAACTGTTGGGACTTCAAAAAGTGCGGGCGCCAACCCGGCGGGGCCAAGGTCGCGGAACTCGGCGTGTGCCCCACCGCGAGCATGGACACCCTCGACGGCACGAACAGCGGCAAGAACGCCGGCCGGTCGTGCTGGGCGGTCACCGGCAGCTTCTGTGGTGGCACCGTGCAGGGAACCTACGCCGCGAAGCTTCAGAACTGCATGAAGTGCGACTTCTACAAGCTCGTCCACGACGAGGAAGGTGCCCACTGCGCGCGGGCAACCCAGATCCTCGCGCGGCTGCCGGGCGCGACCCGGTAGCACACCCCGGGGAACCGGGGCCTCCGCGCGTGGTCAGCGAGCGTGAACGGCGACGCGCCGGCGCCGGAGTTGCTCGGCCCGCTGCGCGGGGGTGACGAACGCGTGATCCGCGGGAAGGTGTGCGCGCAGGTCGGCGAGGGCGACGAGTTCGCCCGACGGGACGGGACGGGTTCGCGCTGCCGACGTAGCGGTACACCAGTAACCCGCCCGGGTTGCCGGTGATATCGATCCAGTTCGCGGTGGCCGGGTCGGACGCGCTGACGACGATGCGATAGCGACCGTCGGCGTCGGCGCGCGCCTGCCGGTGGTTCACGCTGGTGGAACGCACGTCGAACGCACCGGAGTCGAGCCACCAACGGGTATGGATCGTCCAGCCCCAGTAGTCGGCGTCGGGAACGTCGCTGGTGATGACGAGCGCATGGCCGTCGGGGACCTCCCACCAGCCGGCGCCATACGCGATCGTCGGCGCGCCACCCGGCGGGGTCGACGGCGGCCCGAACGTGTTCGGTTTCGAACGGGCCCGCGCCGCCTCGGCGTAGTCGCGCCAGAACGAGAGCGAACGTGCCACCCACTCGCCGGCACGGTCGAGCGCGGCAACCACGCCGGCGCTCGTCGGGTTCACCACGCCGGCGCCCGCGTCGACCCGTTCGATGTTGAAGGTCGCGATCCGATCGTTCTCCCAGTCGCTCTGGTACTGCCGGATGAGCAACATCCGCGCGTCGGGGTGCATCGCCATGACGTTGCCGGCTCGCTCCTCGGGCGTCACCCAGATCTCGAGGGTGCCGTCGACCGGGTCGACGCCGAGGTCGGCCAACGTGCATTCCGAGAACACGCCGAACTTGCCGAGGTGCATATCGCCATCGACGAGCGAGAAGATCGCGGCTCGCACCCCCCGCACGTCGCCCCACACGCGGTAGGTCCCGGCTGGGTCGATCGCGGCCCGGAGGTACACATTGTCGGGGTTGGGGCCACCCCATTGCCGCCACGGCTGCTCGTACGCATGGAAGCTCGGCGAACGTGCGTCGGCGTGCTCGAGTTCGCCCTCGACCGCCATGACGACTTGGCGCAGGGCGTGACGCACGCCCGACGCGCGATCCGCGGGGCCGGAAGGGAACCGGTCCGACTCCAACTCGCCGGCGAGATCGCCGAGACGAGCCGCGAACGCGCGCAACGCCTCCGTCGGGCTCGGTTCCGCCGCACGGTCGTCGGTCATTGTTCCTCCGGTACGTCGTGGCGCGCCATGTAGCCCGCGAACGCCGCGCGCACCTCGGCGAGATCGAGCCCGGTATCGGCGAAGGAGTATTCGTGCCGGCCGTGTTGGTGTTGGGCGTGCGCGGCCTGGTACTCACGCACCGACCGCTCCGCGATCTCGTCGAAGGGCAAGCCGACTTGTTCGTAGGTCGCGCGCATCGTTGCGACGGGGTCGGCCACGAGATCGCAGTAGCGAACGTCGACGATACGGTCATCGGGAATCGTGCCGTCGGCCCGCCATTGCGCGACCAGGTCGAACACGATCGCGGTACCGAACGTGACGTCGCGCACGATCCGTTCGTACGGTACGTGGTCGGTCTTCTGCCACTGCAACGTCGCCATCAGATCGGTGATCGACGCGAGCACGCGTACGGGGTCGCGATGCGTGATGACGACACGCGCGTCCGGGTACTCGGCGAAGAAGTTCGGCAGTTGTGAGAGATGCGACGGTGCCTTCAGTACCCACTGCGCCGTGGGGTGGCGCGCCTGCAACACCTGCAGGAACATGCGGTGGTACGCGAAGCTCGCCCGCCGATCGGCGCGCTGCAACCAGCGACCATACGACGGTACGGGGTACGAGCCCATCCAGTGGTCGGACACGAACGTCGGCTGCGTCATGAAGATGCACTCGTTCGGGAGCGAGCCGCCGTTCTCGTGCATCGTGCGGTACTCGGGGGTGACGAGGTTCCAGAACGTGACCTCGCGGTGCGCGCCGGCGACACGCGGATCGTCGGCCGCGACGTCGGCTTCGGGCGGCGGGCACGGTTCGAGCAACTCCCACGTGAGCGGCGCGCGCTGCCGCGGGTCGGCGGCGAGCAGTTCGAGCAGGAGAGACGTGCCCGACCGGCCGGTGCCGGTCACGAGAATCGGGGCGGTGACCGGCGCGGCGAGGATCGCGGGTTCGCTCGCGACAAGGTCGGCGATGCGCAACCGGTTGACGAGCGCGCGGAGGATCTCAGTGCGCGCGATGATCCGGCCGACGAGATGCAGCCGGCCCTGCTGGTCGAGGGAGTCGAGGAACACGGCGAAGGGTTCGCGCCAATCGTCGGTGCCGAAGTCGTCGAGGCCGGTCAATGCACGCGCCGCCGCCTGGAGCGAATCGCCGTCGAGCGCGACGATCCCCGACGGGTCACCGAGACGCGCGCCGAGCGCGTTGCATTCTTCGACCCATTCCGGTCGGGGCCGGGGAGCCCAGACCATCAGCGAGCGGACCGGTGTCGCTTGGCGAACGCGACGATCGCGTCGAACTCCGCGTCGCGCAGCGGGAGCACCGAGAGGCGGTTCCCCTTCGCGAGGAGGCGGCACTCAGCAAGCTCCGGCAGCGCGCGCAACTCGTCGAGCGACACGAACGGCAGGGGCCGCACGGGTGCGACGGTAACCCAGTCCCAACGAGGGTCCTCGGGTTTGCTCGCAGGGTCGTAGTAGTCGCTGTCGGGATCGAACTGGGTCGGATCAGGTTCGGCCGTTGCGACGATCTTGCACACGCCGGCGACGCCCGGTGGTTTGGCATTCGAGTGGTAGAAGATCGCGAGTTCGCCCCGGCGCATCTCGCGCATGTAGTTGCGCGCCTGGTAACTGCGGATGCCGTCCCAACCTTCGCGCCCGGCGCGCACAAGGTCGTCGTACGAGAACACATCGGGCTCCGACTTGAGCAGCCACCGCGCCATGGCTCGACGCTACGCGCCGACGCGACGGGGCGTCGGCATCCGGCCGGCCCCGCTGCCGGCGTAGTCGGCCGGGCGCGGGTTCACCATCCAGCACTTCACGAGATAGCCGGGGAAACCGGCGAACCGCAACGTGTTCAAAATGCACAGGCGCTCGAAGAGCCACCGCCGGAACCGTGCGCCGGGTGGTATCGCACGGAGGTGGAACCAAACGAGCAACGTGACGGGCCTTCCCGCGGTCGCGACATCGCAGGTCGACTCGCGGAACACGACGAAGGCGCGCCCGTCGGGGAACACGGCCTCCGAGCCGACGCGCGTATTCGGTACGTGCAGGTGCCGGCCCACGAGCAGCCGAACGGCGCGACCGGAACACCGGAGCGCATCTCGGAAGATTGCGCTCGCGCCGGGCACCGAGACAGCTTGCCCCATCGGCGCGGCGCGGCTGCAACACTGGCGGGCCGAACCGATCGGGAGGAAGCGTTGTGGATCTCGGGCTGGCCGGGGCCGTTGCCGTCGTGAGCGGGGGGTCGAAGGGAATGGGTCGCGCCGCGGCCGAGTGCCTGGCCGCCGAGGGCGCTCGGGTCGCGGTCCTCGCGCGTGGGCGCGAAGCGCTCGACGCCACCGCCGAAGCGTTGCGCCGGCTCGGAAGCCCCGACGCCCTCGCGATCCGCGCCGACCTCACGGTGCGCGCCGACGTCGACGCCGCGTTCGCCGAGATCGCGCAACGATGGGGCGAGTGCAACGTGCTCGTCAACGCCGCCGGGCCGGTCGAGGTTGGTATTCGGCGCTTCGAAGATCTCGACGACGAGGAGTGGCTGGCAACGTTCGACATCGGGACGCTCAGCGCGGCTCGCTGCGTACGCGCCGCGCTCCCGCTCCTCCGCGCGGCGCAATGGGCGCGGATCGTCAACGTCTCCGCCCATTCGACCCGGCGCCAGTCGGCCGACCTGGTCGCGTACACGGCGTCGAAGGCGGCACTCACGAGCCTGTCGAAGAACCTCTCGTTGTCGCTCGCCCCCGACGGGATCCTGGTGAACACCGTTTCGCCGGGATCGTTCCTCTCCGAAGGCATGCGCAGCTACCTGGGATCGCTCCCGAAGGAACGTGGGGTCGACCCGAACAGCCTCGAAGACGCGATGCGCGTGATCGCCGAGGACTTCGGTCACCCCGCACACCTTCGGCGCGCCGGCGACCCCGGGGAGATCGGTCCCGTCATCGCGTTCCTCGCGTCGCGGTTGAACAGCTACATGACGGGTGCGAACGTCAACGTCGACGGCGGCTCGGACTTCTCGTGAGCGCTTCCGGCCCCGCCGTGCTGGTCCGTTCCGAGCTCGACGGCAACCTCGTCGCGCAGCTGACGCCGGCCGATCCGGAGCATCGCAGGGTCATTCGCCGGCGCGAACAGTTGGCGGCCCGCAAACAGCAACCAAAGCGGTAGACCCACAGTCGGGGGCCGCGAGCAATGGTGCGGAGAGGCGCGACCGAGTGCGTGACCCCGTCCCAGTGCTGAATGAGCGACTTCGTTATAGTCCGCGCTGCGGGACGCTCCCGACGGAGATTGCACGTTGCTCCGACGGCCATCGATCGGGGGATGCATGCCACCGAACCCTCGCCCAACACCACCGAGCCCGCAAGCTCCTGACCCTGGGCCCGACGGCGACTGATCTGACTGGCGATGGTCGACTCGTCGCAAGATCCCGAGGACGTCGCTTATCGCCTCGACCTTGAATCGATACGCACCTCGGCGAAGTGGCTCGTTGCTGCTTTTGCCGCACTCGGCACGGTGCTCATCGCGGGCAGCCAGCTGTCGAGCATCGGCTCTCTGAAGACGACCGATGGCCGATTCTGGGCCGCGGTCGTCGGAATGGCCGTCGCGTTGGTTGCAGTCCTTGCCATGGTTTGGCAGACCGTCGGCCTTCTCATTCCGCAGCGGATCACGGTCGACGAACTCGCTCGGATGGAGACGGAGAAGGGCCGGAAGTCGCCTGCGATTCGCTGGTTCGAGGCGAACCCCAGCTACAAACCGTACGACACCTTCCTCGAACTGCAACAGGCATGGCGCGCAGTCGGGGACGAAACGACAAACGACAAACCGGATCTGGCGCTGCTGGAGCCGGCGACGCGCAAGGTGCAACGCCTCGCCGTCATGGCCACGGCGACGGCACAGTTCCGGAGAATGATGTTGGCGGTCGCGGCAGCCGCGGCAGTGGCGGCGGGCGGGATCGGCGTCTTCGCGTGGGCTGCCAATCCGAGTGCACCCGCCGCGCCGCCTGCTGCTTCGCTACGAAACCTCGATCTGAGCGGCTCCAACCTTCGTGGCGCCGGCCTTCAACACGCGGACCTCTCAGGCGTCGATTTCACCGGTTCGAACCTGCGCGGCGCGAACCTCAATGCCGCGGTGGTGAAGGGCGTCGTCTGGAAGAACACCACCTGCCCCGACGGGACGAACAGTGACGATCACGCCAAGCGCGGTGGGTCGGCGGCTGCCGGAACGTGCGAAGGCCATCTGGTGCCGTAGCGGATTGATGGATTCTGGATTCGACGGCGCCGCCAACGTTCGCCGGCCTGCATGCTCCCGGCAAGCGGCGGCACCTTGTGCGGGACAATTCATCACCTGCGAGGCCTGTGAGTTCATTGCCCGCCGCGGGTTTCCCACGCGCGATGGCGGGCGAGGACACCGTCCCACAGCCGGTCGCGTGCTTCGGGAGCGATCGCATCGAAGCGAAGGTCGAACACGTCGGCGAGCGCGGCGAACCACTCGTCGCGGTTCGTGAGCGCTTCTCCGGTTTGCGCGCCCTCGCCGACGCGGGTCAGGACGAGCCCGCGGATGACGTCGATGCCGGTCGCGTCGCGCCGCTCGGCCATCGCGAGTTGCACGAACCCGGAGTCGGGCGATGTCGACAGCCACTGGTGTTTGGCGATGAAGTCGCCGAGCGTCGCCTCGCCGGTGGTGAAGCTCATGCCGGTGAACCCGCCCGCCGGGTCGTGGGTGAGATGCCATTCGCGTCGAGCGTTCGCGGGTTCGTCGAGCACCAGCCGGAACGGTTCCTGAACGTACGCACCGGCGGCGAGCGGTAACGGGTCGTGCAACGCGTCACCGAGCCCGGCGTCGAGGTACCACGTGCCCGACGGGTTCTCGTAGGTCGGCAGCCCGCGCACGGTGAGGACGAGATGGTTCCCCGCCTCGGCCGGGTCGGGCCCGTTCGGGCCGTGCACGCCGCCGATGTGAGGTCGCACGTCGTACCCGAGCGAGCGCAACAGCTCACCGAAGGCACCGTTCAGGTGGTAGCAGTACCCACCACGTCCCTGGAGCGCGACGCGGGCAACGGATTCGTGCGGATCGATGTCCCAGGCCTCGCCCACGTGGATCCACATCGTCTCGTAAGGGATGCGTTCCACCTGCCGGCGATGGAGTTCCTGCAGGGCTGCGAACGACGGCGGTTCGGCCGCCACGCCGAGCCGGCGGAGATACGCCGACTGCAGGTCATGATCGATCGGTTCCCGGGTGAGCCACACGCGGGAAGTATCGCGGGCCGGTCATGGTTCATGCCCGCACGTCGTTGCCGATCACGGTGCCGTCGAAGAACGCCGGGTTGGTGCTCGACCAGAGCGCGACCGCGTGCTCGAAGGTGAAGGCACGGAAGTCGGACCGGTCCAGCAGGCCGTGCTCGACGAGTTCCCACGCCTCGCCGAGCACCCGGCTGAAGTCGGGCACGTCCCAATGGCCGATGTCGGAGGCGAACATCGCCTGGAGACGGGTCTGCCGCGGCAGCAGGCGGCGATCGAACGCGAGCGCGTTCATCGGGTCGTCGGCCTCGCACCCGATGTGGAACTGCCGCCCGAACATGTCGACGATGTCGTCGGGCCCGGTGATGCCGGACGGCGCGAACTCGTCGAGGTGCTCGCGGTCTTCGTCGGGGTCGGCGAGGAAATGCAGCGATCGGTCGAGCGCGCCGAGACGGTCGACCATCGCGCTGGAGCCGTAGGTACGGAACAGTTCGTCGAGACGGTCGCGGTCGAGCGCGGCCGGGTCGTAGCGGGGGAGCGCTTCGGGGTTCCGTTTCGCCCAGTGGCCGAGCACGTCGGCGAACAGCGTCGCGGCCCACCCGGCGCCGCCCTCGAGGAAGGCAAAGTGCAACGAGGGGAAGCGCCGGGGGACACCACCGAAGAGCAGTGACCGGCACACCGCCTCGCTGCCGGCCGCGAAGTTGCCGACGTGGTTCGCGACATAGTTGGTCGGCGACGTCCGGCTCCCGAAGCCGATACCCGTCGAGTGGAACGTCGGCGACACTCCGAGCTCGACACATCGGCGCCACAGCGGGTCGTAGTCGTACGCGCTGTCGAGGCCGAGCCCGTCGACCCACCGCGCGGCGCGGTCGCCGTCGTGGTCGGGCGCGGTGCGCAGGACGAGACCACCGAAGAGGAACGCCTTCAACCCGAGTTCGCCCGTCGCGTGGTCGAGTTCGGCGATCGCCTCTCCGGGTGTGTACGTGGGGATGATGCCGACGGGAACGAGGCGATCGGCGAAGTCGCGATACTGCTCGGCGTAGTAACGGTTGCATGCGCGCGCGATGGCGCGTCGTAACTCGTCGTCGTCGACGGCCATCGCGGTCAGCCCGAGCGTGGGGTACAGCACGGCGACATCGATCCCGAGTTCGTCGAGGCGCTCGTAGAGCAAGCGGGGGAGCGTTGCCGTCGCGCGGTCGAGCGTGTTGCGCGCCGGCAGCGCCCACCAGCCGGTGCGGGAGATGCCGTTGGCGCGCCGGGCGCGCGTCACGAGCGCCCGGGTCAGCCGGGAGCTGTCGACGAGCAGATCGAAGCGGCCGGCGAGATCGGCGCCGCCGAGTTCGACGACGTAGTCGCGTACGAGCGGGATGAACTCGATGAGGTGACCGTCGGCATCCACAACCGGATGACCGAGCTGCGCCCGTACTGCGGCGCCCGCCCCGGCAGCGTTCCCCATGTGGCTCCCTTCGCCAACTCGTCGGCCGCACGCTACGCGTGGTGGCGCGTCCCGCCTGTGTGGGGTCGTGCCGGTAGCGGTCGCAGGAAGCGACGTCGATGGGCGAGACTTCTCGGGATGCCGGCGGTCGAGACGGGCCGTACGCCACGGTGGGAGCATGACGCCGCCGTGGGCCGGCGTCGGACGGCGATCGGCAGGAGCCTTCGTTGACCTCGTGTGGTGGGTGTGGCGAAACGAGCCCCGCGGGCTTCCGGTTCTGCGGGCACTGCGGCGCGCCACTCCCGCTCGTGGCCGGCCCCGTCGACGAGTTGATTGCGCGCTTGGCGCGCGGGCAGCAACCGGAACCGGTTCGCGATGGCCGGCCGGTGGAACAGCGACGGCTGGTGACCGCGCTCTTTGCCGACATCTCGGGGTTCACCGCGCTGGCGCAGCGACTCGATCCGGAGGCACTCGCCGACATTGTCGCCGGCGTGATCGCGGAGTTGAGCGCCATCGTCGGTCGTTACCAGGGTTACGTCGACAAGTACGCCGGCGACGCGCTGCTCGCGTTCTTCGGCGCGCCGGTGAGCCACGAAGATGACGCAACCCGCGCCGTCGCGGTCGCGCTCGAGATGCACGCGCGGCTCGATGCACTGCGTCCGAACCTCCCGGCGGAAGCCCAAGGGCTCGCGCTCCATATCGGGATCAACACCGGGCACGCCATCGCGCTCATCATCGGCAACGAGGTTCGTACCGACTACTCCGTGCTGGGCGACTCCATCAACGTCGCCCAACGACTGGAATCGGCCGCGCCCTCGGGTGAGACGTACATCGGCGAGCTCACGGAACGTCTGACACGCGAGTCGTTCGACGTGGAACCCATCGCTCCGGTCGTCGCGAAAGGACAGCCGGAACCGCTGCCCGCGTGGAGGGTCGCGGGCCGTAGGGCTCGGCGAGAGAAGTCGGTTGTGCTCATCGGCCGCGCGGCCGAACGCGCCCAACTGAAGGATGCGATCGACCGCCTCCAGTCGGGGGTCGGCGGCGTTGTCCTCCTCACCGGCGATCCGGGCCTGGGGAAGTCGTCGTTGCTCGGCGCTGCCCGCGCCGACGCGCGGGTCTCGCGGCGTGCGTTGGCTCGACGCGCGCGCGGTTTCGTACCAGTCGGGTTCGTCGTACCAGCCGATCGTCGAACTGCTCGCGGTGCTGGCCGACGAAGTGGCAAGCGACGAAACGTACGCGGCGCGCGTCTCGGAGCGGGCCCGGGAGCTGGGCGCCGGTGACGCCGCTCCGCACCTCGCGAGCTTGCTCGGAGCGAGGTCGCCGGCGGTCGACGACCTCGCACCCGAGGCGCGCCGGGAGCGATTACACGACGCGTTCAGCGCACTCCTCCGGGCCTCGCGAAACACGGGCCACTCGTTCTTGCCGTCGAAGATCTGCACTGGGCCGACAGTGCGACGATGGATCTCGTCGCGCTGGTTGCGTCGCGGGCGACCCAGGTCCCGCTGCTCGTGCTGGCGTCGTCGCGCGACGATGGCGACACGATCGCCCACGTGCGCGGAGCCGCGCCCGATGCCCGCGTCGTACGACTCGCACCGATGGACGACGGCGAGATCCGCGCGCTGGTCACCCACCTCGCGGGCGACGCGGAACCGGGCGTGGTCGACCCGGTGTGCGCCCGGTCAGGAGGGAACCCCTTCTTCGCCACCGAACTCGTCCAGACGATGTTCGAAGCCGGTGACGGCGACGGCCCGATGCTCGTACCGCCGACGGTGGAGGCGGCGCTTGGCGCCCGCCTCGACCGGCTCGGGCGCGACGCGGCGCGTGCGATCGACGTCGCGGCGGCGATCGGGACAGAGGTTTCGATCGCCTTGCTCCGAGCCGTCGGCGGCGAGATTGAGGCGTTCGACGCCGCGGTGAAGGAACTCGTCGATCGGGCGTTCCTCGACCATCCCGACGGGCGACCCGAAGTGCTCATCTTCCGTCACGCGCTGGTGCAGGAGTTCGTGTACCGGCGGATGCTGCGGCGCACGGCCCGCGTGCTGCACGGCCGGATCGCCGACGAGCTCGAAGCCCGTTGGGGCGCGGGAAACGACACCGTCGACCTGCTCGCGTACCACCTGTACCGGGCAGGAGCCGGCGCACGGGCCGTTGTGCAGCTCCTCCGGTCGGCGAATCGCGCGGAGGAGGTCTTCGCCAATGAAGTGGCGATGACGCAACTGCGGCGCGCGTTGGAGCTCGGCCAACACGATGCCGGCGCGGCGGCGGAACAGGGCGACATCGTGTTGCGGCTTGCCGACCTTTGTGATGCGGCGGGGGCCTACGGCGAGGCGGCGGAGCTGTATGCCTCGCTTCGCGGCGGACCACTCGGGACCGCGCGCGTCGTGCGGCTTCGCGGCGAGCCTGCGAAAGCGCGGCGAGTACGAGGCGGCCTTGGCCGTACTCGACGAGGCCACCTCCGCCAATGGCAGCGCGCACGATGACGCGTTGCTGTCGTTGGAACGCGGCCGCGCGCTGATGATCGCCGACAGCTTCCAGGCTGCCATCACATCGCTCGAACGCGGCCTGCGGGCGGTGCCGCTCGACGACCCGCTGGCCGCGGAACTGCTCTACGACCTCGCGCGGGCCGAATCGTCGGTCGGGCTCGTCGAAGACGCGCTCGCGCACGGGCTCGATGCCCGCCACTGGTTCGAAGAGCGCGGCGATCTCCCCCGCCTCGCGAGTGCGTTGCGCGTCCTCGGTGGCGTATACGAGGATCTCGGCCGTCTCGACGAGGCGGCCGACGCACTCCGTCATGGCCTCGAGCTGGCCGAGCGCACCGGGCGGGTCGAGGAGATCGGTGGGTGCCTCGTGAACCTCGGGCTGGTTGAGCTGGCGCGCGGAAGGGTCGAGGCTGCGATCGACGTTGATCGCCGCGCCATCGTCGAGTTCGAACGGATCGGGCACCCGGCGGGCGCGACCGCGTACGCGAACCTCGCCGAGGCCCTCCTCGAACTGGGTGACCTCGATGAGGTGTTGCGACTCTGCCAGCGGTCGATCGTCTTGGCGTCGGCGCGCCACGACATCCTCACCGTTGCCGATGCCACCCTTACCCAGGCGGTCGCGGAGCTGCGTTCCGGTCGGCCGACCGCGGCGGCGGTCGGCGCGGAGTCGGCTGCCGCACGGTTCGGACAGTTCGGCGCGAACGAATGGGCGGTCAGGGCGCTCGACGTCGCGGCAGAGGCCTGGGACGCTGCGGGATCGGCGCCGAAGGCTGCGAACGCCCGCGCCCGAGCCGACGAACTCCGATGACCCGGCGCGTCGCGATCGTCAGCGGAACTTCTGGCCCGCGACCGCCGACAGGCACGGCGGTGAGTCGGTAGGCGCGGGGTAGGTGTCGAGCTGCTCGCCGGTGCGCGTGTCGGTCGCGGTGAGGTAGATGCAGCCATCAGTGACGGCGCCGAGTGGCGTGGTCACGAACATCCCGACGAAGCCGGGGACGACCTCGCCGACGAGGGTGGTCGTGCGACCGTCGCCCAGCAGTTCCGCGACCTCCCCGCCGCCGCGCTGCCACGCCACGTAGTTCACGTTCGGGCACGGAGGTGCGTCGGTCGGTGCCGCGATCCATTCGAAATGGCCATCGCCGCCGCTGATCAGGGCGGTGCGCGTCCGGTCGAAATGTGCACAGGCCGGGAACCCGGGCGGGTGGGGTACCGGGACCGTCCCCGTCGAGAGGAACGTTGCCCGCGCGGGTTGGTGCCACGCGTCGCCGCGGTAGCGGGCGACGAAGTCGGGCTGGGAGTATGGCCAGGGGCACGAGGCGAGGCCGCGTTTCGAAGTAGCGGCCGAGCACGCGGCGACCTCGTTGATCTCGAACGTGACGGCGGCGTGACGGAGCGCTCGGTGCCCGGCCGTGAGGCGCGCGACCATCCGGCGCCTGCCGGGCGGGCCGACGACCTGTGCGGTCAGCTTGGTTGCGCGCCGGCCGGCGACCCGCGAGAGCGTGAGTCGCTGCGCGACGCTCGCGTGTGCGCCCGGCGCGATCCGCAACGTCCACGAAAGTGCCGCTGCGACATCCTGCGCGGTCGCGCAGTCGCAGCTGTCGGGCAGCGGAAGTCGCGAACCGATCGCGGCTCGCACATCGAATACCCCACCGGCCATGAACCGGCTCTTACCGCGAGTCGGCGAAAACCGCATGTACAGAGGCCCCGGTTCGGGTCGGGCAACAAACCCGTCCTGCACTGCTTGCTCACAGCCCGCCGCACCGTTCCCCACGATCGCAAAGCCGACGTCGCTCCCGGGGAAGCAGTCGCCGGTGCGGTACACGACGACCTTACGACGGTGAGTTCCCGTATTCTCGACCGCGATCGCGGTGGTCATCGTCTCGCGGCCGGGCCGGTACGTATCGCGCTCACGGACCTCGAGACCGGTGTCGCCGAGTTTCACGACGGTCTCGACGTGCAGCGCGCCGTCGTGGCTGTGGCGGGGCGAGATCGAGGTCTGGCGCACCGGCGTGACTTGCAGCAACGGCGTGCCCGCGACCTTGCCGGACGAGTCGCCGAAATTGAGCGGGCCGAACAGGCCGACCCCGTCGACCGCGACCAGCGTGCCGCACGACAGGGCACGGGGCGTGACGGCGCCGGAGGAAAAGAACTGCAGCCAGTCGCTGCGCGTACTCCCGGTTGTGCAGTTCAACGACGCGTCGGGCGCGACGTTCACGAGCGGCGACGTCGACGCACCGGCAGTGTCGCACAGCATTCCGCTGAACAACACGGCTGCGATAACGAACGACCCGAACCGGCGCATGCCCACCCGACCCCCGAGTGCTGGTCTCGGAGCGAGGCTATCGGGCAACGCTGCGGGCTGCTCGTCCGGACGCGACCGCGTTGGCGCAGGCCCCGCGCTCAGCCGGCAAGCGCGGCGACAATCGCGTCGAATGCGCCGTCGGCGAGGGCGCGCAGCTCGTCGTCGGTCCGGTCCTGGATCGGGTGCGGGACGAACACGCGCGCCGGGTCGGCGCCAAGCGCGCGCGATTGCGCATCGGCCGCGGAGATGAACTCCGTCGAGGCGATGAAAACCAGTCGGGACGCCGGCGCTTTCGATGTTCACGGAGTCGTGCACACTGCACGACGTGCAGGAGCCTCAGTCGGCGAGCGCTTCGACGACGACATCACATCTCGCGGTGATCTCGTGACGAAGATCGATCGGCGCGGGCTTGGTGAAGGTCGGTTTCGCGTACCGCTCGACCTGCAGCCCGCGTGCCTCGAGGAGTTCGGCGAGCCGGTCGAGGAACACGTTGCCACGCGGCTTCGAGATGTCGAGAAGACCGACGACCTTCCCTTCGAGTGCCGGGGGTCGTGGCGCGCGAACGCGGATCGGCGCGGTTCGCTCCGATGTCGGGTCGAGCAAGGATCGGCTCACGGTCGTACCTCCCGTGTGACTGCTTGACTTCCCACTGCGCCGCTCGCCCACCCGCCGATGATCGCGGAGAACAAACCGGCCGTTCCCCCGGCGTGCACGATCAGCAAACCACCGTCGCGGAACTTGGGCAGTGTCGTGCCGCAGAATTCCTCGGGCATCCCTTCGGCGATACCACCCGCGCCGCGCACCAGTTCGGCGCCCGGGATCTGGAGCAGCGCGTCGAGTTCTTCGCGCAGCCGGGCCTTCGACCAGCCGGCGTCGCGGAACACGCGGGCGTGTTCAGGCGAAACCACGAGTAACGCGTCCCAGACGATCACGTTCTTCGGGTGGGCGACGGTGCGCAGGCACGCGGCGAACGACCGGGCGAGCGATTCGGGAGTGCGCGACAGCTGGTCGACGACACCGTGCACGCCTTCGGCGGCGAACAGCGTCACGGCCGAAGTGCCCGGCGCCATGCCCCGTTCGACGTGGAGCGGTTCCCAGGGGGAACCCTGCTCGTCCTCGGCGAAGCAGAACGTGTACTTACCGGGCGTCCCGAGTGTGGCGCGGTCGATCTCGCCGGGACGCCCGCCGCCGACGTTGCGCACGACCAGTTGCAGCGCACGCCCGATCGTCGCGTTCGCACGATTCCCCTGTCCGAGCGCGTTGACCCCGCTGTTCATCCCGATCGCGCGGGTCTTCGGCCCGTTCGCGATGACGAGCGGCCCCGAGAACCACGTGGTCGCGAGCACGCCGTGGATGTTGAATGCGTCGGTGCAGGCGGCTTCGACCGCCGCGAGGACGAACGGCAGGTACTCGGGGCGACAACCCGCCATCACCGCGTTGATCGCGACCTTCTCCACCGTGCACTCGACGAGGTCGGGCGGGACGACCGCGACGATGTCGTGCGGGTCGCGCCTGGTACCGGCGAGCATGCGCGCGACCCGTTCGACGGTAGGCGCCGCGAGCGGCAGGCCGTCGCTCCATCCCCGCGCGTACATCGCTTCGACTTCGTCTTCGTCGTCGCCGAGCTCGACGCGCCGGGCTCGCAGCGCCGGTGCGAGGCGCGCCACGAGCCGGGCGTCGACGACATCGGGGTCGTGGGTGCGCGATCCGCATCCCGGTCTCCATTCGGGGAGCTCCGGCCCGAGCGGCCGGAGCCCGGTGATCGCCTCCCAGTCGTCACGGTTCCAACCCTCGGTCCGCGCCCTGACGACGCCGCCCTCAACGTGGAGCAGCGTCGGGACCGTGTCGATATCCAGTGCGAACGACACCTCGAGCGACGTGTCGTCGATCGCGCCCGTGGGGAACGCGGGCGCCTCCTGCGAGTAGACGGCGAGCGGCTGCGGGCCGCCGGCGAGCTGCGCGATCACCGGTTCGACGAGCCGGCACGTCGGGCACGACCCCTTCACGACCACGACCATCCCGTCGGGAAGCACGGCCCACAGCTTCGCGCAGGCCCCCGTACCCCGTCGCTCCTCGGTTTCAGCCGCCCGCCATCGCGCCCACGACGAAGAACGGTTCGCGGCCCGACGCGACGATGTCCGGCAGTGGCGCGTCGAGCGGTTCGTGCGACAGGTCTTCGTCGTTCGCGAAGAAGCGGACGAACTTGCGGCGCTGCTGGTCGTGGTCGCGGATCGTGCCCCGCAGCACCGGATAGGCCGCTTCCAGCGCGTCGAGCACGCGCTGCTGCGTGACCGGTGCTTCGACGTCGAGCGAGACCTCCCGCGGCACCTGCGCGAGCACCTGGAGATGCGCGGGCAGCACGACGCGGATCACGGGAGCGTCTGGACCTCGACCGACAGCACCGCCGGCAGGTCGTGCACGATGGGCGCCCAGGTGTCGCCGTCGTCGGCCGACGCGTATACCTGGCCGCCCGTCGTCCCGAAGTAGACGCCGCACGGGTCGAGCGCGTCGACCGCCATGGCGTCGCGCAGCACGTTCACGTAACAATGCGACTGCGGGAGGCCGCTGGTGAGCGCTTCCCACTCGTTCCCTCCGCTGCGGCTGCGGTAGACGCGCAGCTTCCCTTCGGGTGGGTAGTGCAACGAGTCGCTCTCGATCGGTACGACATAGATGGTGTCGGGGGCGTTCGTGTTGACGTCGATGACGAACCCGAAGTCGGTGGGGAGATCGCCGCTGATCTCGTACCACGAGTCGCCGGCGTCGTCGCTGCGCATCACGTCCCAGTGCTTCTGCATGAACAACACGTTCGGGCGCGACGGGTGCATCGCGATGCGGTGCACGCAGTGGCCGACTTCGGCCTCGGCGTCGGGGATGCCCTGGGAGTGCAACCCGCGGTTGATCGGCAGCCATGATTTCGCACCGTCGTCGCTGCGGAACGCGCCCGCGGCCGAGATCGCGACGTACATGCGTTGCGCGTCTTGCGGGTCGAGCAGGATCGTGTGCAGGCACATCCCGCCCGCGCCCGGTTGCCACGCCGGGCCCGAGCCGTGCTCGCGCAAACCGGGGAGTTCCTGCCAGCTGCGGGCGCCGTCGGTGGAACGGAACAGCGCCGCGTCCTCCACCCCGGCGAAGACCGTGTCGGGGTCGGTGGGCGACGGTTCGAAGTGCCAGACCCGCGCGAACTCCCACGGGTGAGGGGTGCCGTCGTACCACTGGTGCGTGCCGGGGACACCCTCGTAGCGGAACTCGTTCCCGACTGGTTCCCACGTCTTGCCGCCGTCGTCGGAACGCTGCACGAGCTGCCCGAACCAGGAGGTGTTCTGTGACGCGTACAACCGGTTCGGGTCGGCGGGTGAACCCTTGACGTGGTACATCTCCCAGCCGCCGAACAGCGGGCCGTTCACGTCCCAGGCCCGGCGCGTGCCGTCGGACGTGAGAATGAATGCCCCCTTGCGCGTACCGACGAGCACGCGGACAGCGGTCACCGGTGGTTCTCCGGCCGGCGGGTGAAGATTCGAGACCTGGACACGGTGCCCCCTCTGTGACGATGTCGACGATCGCGAAGGTTCTGACGGTTGCCGGCCCGGGAACTCATCGGTCAGTTCCCGAAGTCCCAGCCGATGCCGTGGCTGAACTGGGCGAGGACGTTCTTGGCGATGAGGATCCGGTGGACCTCGTCGGGGCCGTCGGCGAGGCGCAGCGTCCGGGCCCCCTGGTACATCGCGTAGAGCGGCAGGTCGCCCGACACGCCGGCGGCGCCCCACACCTGGATCGCGCGGTCGACGACCCGCTCGTAGGCGGCGGGAACGAACACTTTGATGGCCGAAATGTCGGTGCGCGGGTCGCCGTCGCTCGCCATCTTCTCGGCGCAGTGGATCGTCATGAGCCGGGCCGCCTGGATGTCGATGTAAGAGTCGGCGATGAACCCCTGGATGAACTGCTTCGTCTGCAGGAGGCCGCCGTGCACCTCGCGGGTACGCGCCCGTTCCACCATCAGGTCGAACGCGCGCCACATCTGCCCGACGGAGTTCATGCAGTGGTAGACGCGGCCGGCGCCGAGGCGGTCCTGCGCGGCCTGGTGCCCGCTGCCGCGGCTGCCGAGTTGGTTCTCGATCGGCACGCGCACGTCTTCGTAGACGATCTCGCAGTGGTCACTCTCGACCCCCCACACGTTGATCCCGCGCAACACGTGCACGCCCGGGGTGTTCTTCGGCACGATGATCTGCGTCATGCGCGCGTTGCCGTTGGATCCGCTGCCGCTCGCGCCATCGACGTCCTCGGTGCGGCACATCACGATGAAGAAGTCGGCTCGCTTCCCGTTCGACGTGAACCACTTGTGGCCGTTGATCACCCATTCGTCGCCGTCGCGACGGGCGGTGGTGCGCAACGAACGCGGGTCGGAGCCGGGCGCGTCCGGCTCGGTCATCGAGAAGCCCGATTCGAGCTTCCCTTCGATCAACGGCACCAACCACTTCTGTTTCTGTTCTTCGGTTGCGTACTTCACGAGCAACGTCTGGTTGCCGGAGTTGGGTGCGACGACACCGAAGAGGGACGCGGCGCCGACCGCGTACGCCAGCACTTCGTTCATGTACGCGAGTTCGAGGAAGTCGAGCCCGGCGCCGCCGTACTCGACCGGGAGGTGAGGTGCCCACAATCCGGCCTGCCGCACGACCGACCGCACGTGCTCGCGCAGTTGCTTCGCGGCCGCGAGGTCGGATTCGGTGACGCTCGGGTTGGTACGCGCCGCCCACAGCAGGTTCTCGTTGGGCAGGATCTCGCGGTTCACGATCGTCGCCGTCAACGCGCGGATCTCGTTGACCCGCTCCGACATCGTCGGGATCGGTTGCACGTTCATTGCCATGGGGTTCCTTCACGAGCGGAGGGAGCGCGAACACCGCGTCGTTCCCCGAACGTCGTCGCGTTCAGCGTTCGGGAGCCGGTGGGCCGTTGTAGATGACGAGGCGGGAGATCTTGCCGCCGGCGAGGGTGAAGAAATCGCCGACGAGTGTCGTGCTGCCGTTCATGCGGAGCCGGATCTCGACCGCGACCCGGTCGTCGTCGACGAGGAGCGGGCCGGGCTCGGGCCAGAGGTCTTCGACGAGGAACGCGAGGTCGCGGTAGAAGCCCGCGATCGCGTCCGGACCGGTGAACGTGCCGGCCACCGTGACGAGCTGCGCGTCGGGCGCGAAGAGTGTGAGGAGCGCCCCCGCGTCCTTGTTGCGGATGGCGGTGAAGTACGCGTCGACGACCTCGGTGCCGTTCATGGCAGTTGGTAGCACTCGATCGCGTTCGTGCCGAGTACACGGGCCTGCGCGGCGCCGGAGAGCGGCGCGATCGCGTCGCGGAGTTTGGCGACCGCGCCGGGGAAGGTCGAGTCGTGATGGGGGTAGTCGGATCCCCACACGATGCGATCGTCACCGACGAGGGGAGCGAGGGCCGGCAGGGTCGGCTCGTCGATCTCGAAGCTGATCCAGCACTGGCGCGCGAAGTACTCGCTCGGTGCGAGCTTCATGTCGGGACAGAAGTCGCCGAACCCGTCGACCTGCTCGTCGAGGCGCCACAGCCAGTAGGGCGCCCATCCGCCTCCCGCTTCGAGGAAGACGAACCGCAAGCGCGGATGACGTTCCATCACGCCCTGGGTGATGAGCTGCGCGCAGGCGAGCATCTGTTCGAACGCGTGCGACACCGCGTGCAAGATGAGCGGGTTGAAGGGTTTCCGGTCGGCGCCGAGGGTCGCGATCGTGTTCGACGACCCTTCGTGGATCCCGATCGTGACGCCGAGTTCTTCGGCGGTCGCCCAGAAGCGGTCGTGGCTCGGGTGCACGATCGTGCGGCCGAGGCAGGGGTTCGGGCGGAGGAACGCGGCGCGGAAGCCGAGGTCGTCGTGCGCTCGCCGCAACTCCGCGACGGCCGCGTCGGGGGATTGCCACGGCACCATCGCGGCGCCGTAGAGGCGCCCGGGGTCGGCGGAGCAGTACTCGGCGAGCCAGTCGTTGTAGGCGCGGGCGAGCGATGTCGCCGCGTCGGGATCGGTGATCGCCCAGAAGTTCAGGCCGAGCGACGGGTACAGCACTGCCGTCTCGATGCCTTCGAGGTCCATGTCGGCCAGGCGCGCCCGAGGATCGAAGCCTCCGGGCTGGGCCTCGTCGTAGGAGGGCGAACGGCCGAGGTCGGCCATGTTCGACCCGGGCGTCCCCAGCTTCCCGAGCGACACCGTGACGATCTCCTGGTCGCCCACGTACACATGGTCGAGGCCGTACGAATCTCTCGTCACGTGCAACCGGTGCGCTTCGGGGCACGCGTCGAACGTCGCCAGCGGTTCGAGCACGTGTCCGTCGGCGTCCACCACTCGCGGGCTCACGATCGCGAACGCTAGTTCTCTCCCGGCCCCGGTGCCGCCGACCGGTTCGATCGTCCGGGAACCGAAAGATGATGGTTTGGGGGAGCTCGCGCGGCGGTAATGCGTCCCGGACACCGATATCGGGGGGACCGATGCGAGTTGCGCGTGCACGCGGATGGTTGGGATCGCTGCTCGCGGCCGTCCTGGTTGCCGGTGGGCTGATGCTGGCCGGCAGCAGTCCGGCCCTGGCGCAAACCGTGAGTCGCACGTTCACGTCGGTGCAGTGCACCGCGACCGTGAACGGCTCGCAGATCAGCCAGACCCAGGACATCACGATCGCGATCACCGCGCCCGACCGGGTCGACCCGGGCTCGACGTTCACCGTGACCTTCCCGGGCGCGAGCACGCAGCTCCCGACCCGCTCGAACGGCCTCAACATCACGAGCTACTCGAACATCTTCCAGGTGTTGCAGATCAACAGCGCGAACTTCGATTCGGGCTCGATCGTGAACCCCGGCACCGCGTCGGTCCTGCCCGCCGGCAGCTCCACGCCGGTCTCGCTGACCGAGCAGGCATCGCTGCCCGCGTCGAACCAGATCCGCTTCGGCCAGCCCGGCCCGTTCAACCCGGGGACGCCCGGCGATGCGAACTTCGCAACCTTGACGACCCCCGACATCAGCGTCAGCGCGACCGCGCCGGCGTCAGGGAACGTGACCCTCAACATGGTGTCGCTCACGACGACGGTGGTTCTCAACAACACACTGACTGCGAACGTGGTGTGCAATGTTCCGAACGACCCGCTGATCACGATCCCGGTCGGCGCCGCGAACACGCCGCCGACCGTCGACGCGGGGCCTGACGTCAGCGGCGACATGCAGGCACCGATCGCCGTGACCGGGAGCGTCACCGACCCCGACAGCACGCCGGCACTCGCGTGGACGATCAACAGCGGCTCGTGCACGTTCGCCGACCCGGCCGCGGCGAGCACGACGGTGACCTGTACGACACCCGGAACGTTCACTGCGACGCTCACGGCCGACGACGGGGTCAACCCGCCGGTCGCCGACACGACTCAGGTGACCGTGAACCAGACGACACCCCTCGCGGTCAGCGCGGGTGGGCCGGTGACGGGCGCCGTCTCGCATGAAATCGCACTGCAGGGAACGGTGGTCGATCCCTCGGCGACACCGACCGTTCAATGGAGCATCGATTCGGCCGATTGCAGCTTCGCCGACGCGACCGTTCCCTCCACCACCGTCACCTGTTCGGCGATCGGCAACTACACGGCGACCTTGACCGCGAACGACGGTGCCAACCCGCAGGCGTCCGACTCCGCTCCGGTCACGGTCACCGCCGATGTCGCGCCAACCGTGAATGCCGGCGATGACGCGAGCGGCAATACCGGCGCCGCGATCGCCTTGCACGGATCGGTCGCCGACCCCGACGACACACCGTCGGTCGCGTGGACGTCGAGCAGCCCGGCCTGTTCGTTCGCGTCGCCCGCCCAGGCCGACACGACGATCAGCTGCTCCGCCCCGGGCACCTACACCGCGACGCTCACGGCCGACGACGGCTTCAACCCGCCTGTGACGGACAGCGCCACCATCACGGTGACCGACATCTTGTTCCCGTTCAACTGGGACGTCGACGCGACCACCCACCTCAAGAAGCTCAACATGGACGTGACCGTCCCGACCGGCAACTTCAGCGGGGTCGTGGATCTCACGACCGGCGAGCTCAGCGGCGACATCACGCTCCCACCCGCGCAGGTCACCTTGAGCCTGGCCGGGTTCGGTCTCGTCACCGCGAACATGCAGATCACCGAGACGCAGCCGATCACCGGCCACCTCGACCCGGCGACGTTCGCGGTGAGCGCGACGGCCGTGTTCGACATTCACGTCTTGAGCGCCTACCCAACCGCCACACCATCGGTCAACCTCGTCGGTGACTCGTGCAAGACCTCCACTCCCGTGAGCGTCACGATGGACGGCACCGCGAACCTCTCCGGCAGCTCGACGTTCTCGGGCTTGTACACGATCCCGCCGCTCGAGAACTGCGGTCTCGCCACGACCGCGCTCAACCTCGTCATCCCCGGCCCCGGCAACACCTTCAGCGCCACGGTCGCGCCACCGCCGGTCGCGCCGTCGGTCACGACGCAACCGACCGACGTCACGGTGAGCCCGGGCGAGAGCTATTCGTTCACGGCCGCGGCGACGGCGACGCCCGACCCGTCGGTCCAGTGGCAGGTGTCGACCGATGGCGGCTCGACGTTCACCGACATCTCCGGTGCTGTCGACCCCACCTATGGCGCGACGGCCGCGACGGCCGACTCGGGCAAGCAGTTCCGCGCCGTCTTCACGAACCCGGCCGGCTCCGATACGACGAACGCGGCGACGCTGACCGTCGCGGTCGCGCCCGATGCGCCGGTCATCGGCACGGCGAGCGCCGGTCCGGGCCGGGCGACGGTGGACTTCACGCCGCCGGCGAACGACGGAGGCAGCCCGATCATCGACTACACGGCGCAGTGCGCGTCGAGTGACGGGGGCGCCGCGGGCTCGGCGACCGGCGCGGGAAGCCCGATCACCGTGAACGACCTCACGCCCTCGGCCACGTACACGTGCAGCGTCACGGCCCGCAACGCGATCGGGTCGAGCGCGCCGTCGAGCGCGTCGAACCCCGTGGTCACGACCGCAGCGCCGAAGATCACGACGCAACCATCCGACACGAGCGTCGGCGCCGGCGAGCCGTACTCGTTCAGCGCCGCGGCCTCGGGCACGCCGGCACCGACCGTGCAGTGGCAGGTGTCGACCGATGGCGGTTCGACGTTCACCGACATCAACGGCGCGACCGCCGACGATCTGGCGGGCACCGCCACGTTGCACGACTCGGGGAACGAATATCGCGCCGTGTACACCAACGACGCCGGCACCGCAACGACGAACGCGGCGCAATTGACTGTCACGAACTCGACCACGATCTCCGTCGGTGCAACCTCGGTCGTCGAGGGCGACAGCGGGAAGAACCGAACCGCGACGCTGACCGTGACCCTGTCGCAGCCGTCGGCCCAGAACGTGACCGTGCACTACGCGACCGTGAACGGCACCGCAACGGCACCGTCCGACTTCGTGGCGAAGAGCGGGAACCTCACCTTCAAGGCCGGCAAGACGACCCAGTACGTGACGGTGGCGGTGAAGCCCGACGTCACCGTCGAACCCGACGAGACGTTCTCCGTCGCGTTGTCGAACCCGACAGGCGGCTACTCGCTCGCGGCCGCGCACGCGCAAGGTGGCGTCACGATCCTCAACGACGACGCGAACACGTCGCTCACGGTGAGCGTGGGTGACGCGACGGTTTGCCGTTCGGCGAGTGGGCCGGCCGACACCGCGAAGGTGTTGGTGTCGCTGTCGTCACCCGCGACCTCGACCGTGACCGTGCGTCTCGCGTTGTCGGCCGGTTCGGCGACGAGCGGCACCGACTTCAAACCGTGGAAGCCCAAGACGCTGACCTTCAAGGCGGGCCAGTTCCAGAAGGTCATCGCCGTGTCGGTCGTCCCCGGTTCGAGCTCGCAGGCGAAGACCGCACTGCTCACGCTCTCGAACCCCAGCGCCGGTCTTACGATCGGACGAGCCGCCGGCACGGTGACGATCATCGACCACGACTGAAGCTCGCCTGGGGGGCCGGAACTCATCGCCCGCGCTGCCGCGTGTCAACCGCGATGAGCGAGCGACTCGCGAGGTTGCGTCGACGCCGCGCCCGGTGCGCCGCCGGGTTCACCGCCACGACCCAACCGGCGTGCGCCGATCGCGATGAGACCGGCACCGAGGCCGATGGCGAACATGATCGCGGCGCGGTCCGCGCCGGGTGTGAGATCGGACGGCACGTGGGCGCGAGCGAGCGAGAGCACGTTGGCGAGGCCCGAACCGAGGAACACGAACACGCCGGCGACGAGCAGCATCGGCGCGGCGGCATGGATGCCCTTCCGGACGATGACGAGCAACGCGCCCAGGACCGCGAGGAACGAGAACCATTCGTAGCCGGTCGCGCCGAGCCGGGAGAGCGCGGGCGCGGCATACCAGTGCCATGTGCCCACGATCACGCGGGCGTTGACCGCGAGGTACACGACGAGGAGCGGCACGAGGCCCCAGGCCAGGCGTCGCCGGCGGGCCACGGCCCCGAGGCCCACCGCGATCAGCAACGCACCGAGCAGCCACGGCCATGGCGACGGCCCCGGCGACCACACGACGTCACCCGAGATGCGGAACCGCTTGCCGTTCGCGACGAGTGGCACGCCCCAGTTCTTGATGAGGACGTGCGAGTGGTGGGGATCGTGCGCGACGACGGGCGGGTTGTTGTTGCCCATCCAGTGCGAGCGATGGTCGTGCCAGCGCGCGAGATGGCCGGCCGACAGCCGGCGCCATTGCGGCGCCGCGTGCGCGTCGTACTGGCGGGGCGCGGCGACCGTGATGATGTTCGACCGGTTCAGGAACACCGCCGGTGAGCGGGTGTTCTCGAACACGCCGCTCGGCCCGACCCGCAGGTACGGCTCGCCTTCGTAGCCGAGCACGGTGACGTCGACGGGTGAGTCGTTACGCAGTTCGAGCTTGGCGCCGAGGTCGATGGCGCGCACCGAGACTCCTGCAAGGTTCGGTGTCACGCCGTGAACGACAGTGGTGAAGTCGCTTGGTTGCGGCCCGCCCGTTGCGTGGGCCGCGGCGGGAGAAGCGGCTGCCGCCACGAGGACGAAGCCGAGCACCGAAGCACTGGCGAACATTCGAACGGTACGCACGACAGCCATCTTCGCCGCGCGCCGTGGCCCGGAACCCATCGGCCCGACAACCTTCGAGAATCCTCGGGGCCCGGGAACTTTCCCCCCGTTCGACCGACCGTTATCCGGGATTGTGCGCCCCGATGGCGATCGACAACGGGTAGGGAGTCATGGCCAAGCAGTCGGAAACGAACCGGCCCCGTGCGAGCACTCGAACGGGAAGCCCGAGCAAGCGCTCGCGGCAGCGGCGCAAGCGGAAGGCCGCCGCCGTTCGGGCCCGCAAAGGCGGCTCGCGATCCTGGCAATGGGTACTCGTCGGCGTCGTCGTCGTCGCCGCCGGGGTCGTCGGCGTCGCGCTGCAAGCCAGCCGGTCGAAGACGGAGAACACCAAGGTCGTCGTGCCGAAAGCGGCGATGGGACCGAGTGGTTCCGTCGCCATCGGCTCGAAGTCGGCCAAGGTGCTGCTCGAGGAGTACGGCGACTTCCAGTGCCCGGTCTGCAAAGAGTTCTACGACGCGATGAACCCGACGATCCAGCAGCTCGTCACCAACGGCACGGTGAGGTTCGCGTTCCATCCGCTCAACATCATCGACGCGCACTCGCCGGGCAGCACCGAATCCGTGCGGGCTGCGAGCGCGTCGATCTGTGCGAACGACGCCGGGAAGTTCGACAACTACTACAACCTGCTCTACGAGAACCAGGCCGCGCAGGAGAACTCGGGGTTCCTCACCGACAGCCGGCTCGTCGCGTTCGGGAGCCAGGCGGGCATCACCGGCAACGCCCTCAGCACCTTCACGAAGTGCGTGAACGCGCACACGTACGAGGGCTACGTGCTCAAGTACGCCGATATCGCGTCGAAGGCGCCCAGGAGCGTGAGTGCCACGCCGACGATCTTCCTGAACGGCAAGGAGATCAGCTCGAGCGATCTCGTCAGCGGTTCGAACTTCGACCCGCAGAAACTGCAGGCCCTCGTGCAGCAAGCAGCGTGACGGGGGAGCGACGCGCCCTCAGCGGGCCTCGCGCCACATCGCCCACACCACCGGGCCTCTCGGCACGTGGATCTCCTCGGTGACCTCGAACCCATGGCGGGCGTAGAAGGGGATGTTGCGTTCCTTCGACGACTCGAGATAGATCCGCTCGCCCTCGCGGTCGCAGCGTTCGATCACCGGCGCGAGGATCGCCGAGCCCGCACCCCGGCCCTGCCGTTCCGGGTCGGTGCCGAGCATCTGCAGGTACCAGTGGCGTTCCTTCGGGTGATGGTTCGCGAAATACATCAGACCGGACGCGCACGCGGTGATGCGAAGCCCGACGAGGCGGGTGGTGTTCAACCCGAGCCGGGCGTTGGCGAGCAGGCCCAGCGGGAAGGTGCCCGGCGGGTTCCAGATCGCGGCACAGCGATCGCCGTCGGTCGTGTACACCTCACCGAACGGGAGTGACGCACGCAGCAGCGCGCGGAAGAAACTCGGCAGCTTCCTGCGGCGCGCCGTCGCGTCGGGGAAGAGCCACGTCGTGAGTGGGTCGTCGTCGAAGGCGCGGGTGAGGGTGGTCGCGAGGGCTTCGACGTCGCCCGGCCCCGCCTTGCGAACCTCGTGATCGGTCACCTCGCGTCAGCGCTTCTGGCGCTCCGACTCCGGGATCGGCCCGCCGACCGCGTCGAGGATGGGAAGGAGCGCTTCGCGGCGCCCGCGGAGCATCTCCCGGTACGACGGGAGATCCGCGGACGCGATCTCGTAGTTGAGATCGCGCAACGTGATGTCGAGCACTTCGCGCAGCAACTCTGCCTGATTGTCGTCGAGATCGAGTTGCATATGCATCCTTTGTCGTGGCTCTGGGTGATGCTCACCCGAGCCGGTTGGCATCCTCGCGGCGCGGCGTTCGATCGCCGTACCGGCGCAGGATCGTAGTTGCGGATTTCGACATTTGCCGCACACGCCGCGTCCGTACCGCGTGCGCGACCGGCGTCACACCGGTACCTCCTCGCTGCTTGCCGCGTGCCGGTCTGTGGCGCGCGTCGCCGGGATCCCGGCGACGCCTCCGGTGCGGAACGCGACCTGCAGCGCACGAACCAGGTTCGCGGTTCGCGGCAACGTACGCACCGCGGCGGCCAAGAGCGCCGGCGAACCGCCGTCACGTTCGATGGGGTCAGGGCACGAGCACCGCGCGGCCTTCGATCTCACCCCGCTCGAGCCGTTCGAACACCGTGTTGATGTCGGCCAGAGGATGGCGTTCGATGTGGCCACGCAGCCGGCCCTGCCCCGCCAGCGCGATCAGCTCGCCGAGCTCGTTGCGGCTGCCCCAGTTCGACCCGGTCAGTTCCGCTTCGGTGGCGAGCCCGAAGAACGAGAACGGGACGGAGCCCCCGGCCAAACCGACGAGCACGACGATGCCCTTGCGCCCGACGGCCGCGGCCGCCGTTTGCAGCGTGGTGTCGGAGCCGACGAAATCGAGTACCGCGTCGGCGCCCTCACCGCCGGTGAACGCCTTGATCTCGGCCGCGGCGTCGCTGGCAAGTGGGTCGATGGCGAGATCGGCGCCGAGGTCGGTGGCGAGGCGGCGCTTCGTCTCGAGGGTGTCGACCGCGACGACCTTGGCGGGGGTGAGGTCCTTCAGGAGCTGGAGGCCGAAGTGGCCGAGGCCACCGACGCCGATGCTCACCACGGTGCTGCCCGGGACGAGCCGTGCCATCACCTTCTTGACCGCGCGGTACGGGGTGAGCCCCGCGTCGGTCAGGGGCGCCGCGTCGACGGGGTCGAGACCACCGAGGCGCACGAGGTGCCGGGTGGAGGGAACGACCAGGTACTCGGCGTAGCCGCCGGGCCGCCCGATCCCGCCCCACCGCATCACGTCGCACAGCTGTTCCTCCCCGCCGAGGCATACCCGGCACAGTCCGCAGCCCCATCCTCCGAAGACGGCGACGGGTTCACCGATCTCGAAACCGCCGGCGCCGGGGCCCAGTGCGGCGACGTGCCCGGCGTTCTCGTGGCCCAACGTCCAGGGGAATGGTGGGAACGGCAACGCGGCCATCTCGCCGCTGCGCACATGGAGATCCGAGTGGCACGCGCCGCTCCCGGCGATGCGCACGAGCGCCTGGCCGGGCCCCGGTTCGGGGTCGGCGACCTCCTCGACGACGAACGCTTCCTTGTACCCGTGCAGTCGAGCGGCTCGCATGATCGCACCCCTTCGCTCCCGCGCCTTCTCCTATGGCAACCCGGCCGCGCTGGCGTCACCAGAGCCGAAGGTCACGAGGCGCGCCGTCTCCTTCGTACGGGCGCGCTACGGGTTCTCGCGTTCGGCCGGTTTCGCGACCTGCGCCGTGATCGTGTTCGTGAGGTTCGTGATCGCATCAACGACGCGATCGGTCTGCACCTGCTGGTCGGCGACGAGCCGCGCCAGCCAGAAGCGGATCAGGCGCGCCGCCGAGTAACGCGGCGAACAAGGCGGCACCGGCGAACACGAGCGCGAGGCCGAAGATCCCGCCGGAGACCAGGTAGGGGATCTCCTGGTACACGTACTTGGTACCCGACGCCCCCCACCAGCCCAACCAGATGCTCACCACACCCGCGACCACGCACGCGATCGCGACGCCGTAGAGGCGCCGTTCCCGCCGTTCGGTCTGGCTCGGAACGTGCAGCGCGTAGACGCCGGCAAGAAATTCCTCGACCCGTTGCGAGCGCGCGGCGTGGGCACCGGGGCCGTCGTGGTCGGGGTGTTGCGGTGAGCCCGCGTCCCCAGGATGGGTCATGCGCTCGCTCCCAGGTAGGCCGATGACAATTCCGCTTCGATGTCGGACGGCAGCCCGATCGCGGTGATCCGGCCCTGCACCATGACCGCGGCGAGGTCGGCGACACCGAGAACGAGGTGGGCGAACTGTTCGACCACGAGGATCGAGACGCCTGTGCGCGCGATCTCGGCGACGATCGCGTGCAGCTCGTCGACAATGATCGGTGCGAGGCCCATCGACAGCTCGTCGATGAGGAGCACCGCCGGGTTGGTCGCGAGCGCGCGGGCCATCGCCAGCATCCGTTGTTCCCCACCCGACAACGTGCCCGCGAGTTGCGACCGTCGTTGTGAGAGCCGCGGGAAACGCTCGTACGACTGCGCTTCGACTTCGTGCTGGGCGACGCCGGCGTAGGTCGCCATCACGAGGTTCTCGCGAACCGTCAGGCTGGGGAACACGCCTCGACCCTCCGGGATGGTGCACAGGCCGATCCGGGGAACGCGTCACCCCGCGTACCGTTGACGTGCCTTCCGCCCACGTGTACGCACCCACGGGTCGGTTGGAGCTGCCCGCTGGCGACCGCGAGCGCGGTGCTCTTACCCGAGCCGTTCGGCCCGAGCAGCGCGACGAGTTTGCCCGCAGGCACCGCGAGATTGATCCCGTGCAAGACCTCGATGCGGCCGTACGCGGCGTGGATGTCGCGTAGCTCCAGCAGGGGCGGGACCGCGGTCGCGCCGTCGAACGGCTCGTCGAGAGGAGGAACCCGTGCCGCCGTCCGGGCGTGCGTCGACGACCCGTTCCCGAGGTACGCGTTGAGCACGGCTCGGCTTTCGCGGATCTGGTCCGGAGGGCCGACCTCGAGCAGCGCGCCGAAGTCGATCACATGGATCACGTTGCACACCTGCATCACGAGACCCATGTCGTGTTCGACGAGGAGGACCGCGATCCCCTCCGTCGCGAGCTTCTGCAGCAGATCGGCGAAGGCTTGCGTCTCCTGGTCGTTCAGGCCCGACGCGGGCTCGTCGAGGAGGAGCAAGCGCGGACGCGCCGCAAGGGCGCGGCCAAGCTCGCAGAGGCGGCCGAGCCCGGTGGGCAGCGCGTCGGCCCGTTCGCCGGCCACGTCGCGCAAACCGACGCGCTCGAGGATCGCGTCGGTGTCGTGGCGCACGTCGGCCTTGAAGTCGTGGGCCCAGCGCCGGCGGATCTCAGACGCGACTCGGATGTTGTCGCGGACCGTCAGGCTCCCGAACACCTCGAGTTGCTGGAACGTGCGCGCGATCCCGAGGCGCGCCCGCCGGCGGGGTGAGGCGTGCGTGATGTCGCGACCGTCGAGGCCGAGCCGGCCGCGGTCGACGTACTGGAGGCCGGTGATCGCGTTGAAGATCGTCGTCTTGCCCGCGCCGTTCGGGCCGATGAGGCCGGTGATGCAACCGGCCTCGACGTCGAGGTCGACGCCGGTGACGGCGTTGTGGCCCCCGAAACTGATCGTCAGCCCGCGGGCTTCAAACAGCGCCATGACAATCCTCCGCGCTGAACCCGAAGCCGCGATCGAGCCCGCGAACCTCGGCCGCCGAAACGCGGGCGCGCAGACCGACCAGTTCGGGGATGATGGGCTGCGCACGCGTCGCCGGTCCCGCTCGCGCTCGCGCTCGGCGCCATCCGGTGAGCATCCGACGCGTCTCGCGCAGCACGTGGCGCACGTCGCTGACGATGCCTTCCGGGTTGCGCGCCAAACCGATGCCCGCGAGGCCGGGAAGCAGGATCATCAGGTTGGACAGGGCCGGGTAGTCGGCGGCGACCTGCGGCATCGCGACGAGCAACAGGGCACCGATCAACGCGCCGGACACCACGGTGATGCCGCCGACGACCGCGAGCAGCACGACCGGAAGGGCCGAGAGCTGGCCGGTGAGCAGGCTGAAGTCGTCCTTCCCGACCGTGCCCTTCCATCCGGCCATGAAGAACCCACCGGCGCCGGCGATCGCCGAAGAGAGGGCGAACACCTGCACCTTCGTTCGCGTGACGTCGAGACCGAGCGTCATGCAGGCCGCCGGGCTGTCTTTCATCGCTTGGAGCCGGCGGCCGAACTCGCCGCGCCGCATCGCGACGACGAGCCAGCCGAGCGCGACGAACACGATGGCCATCGCGACGAAGTACGCGCGGTCGCTCGCCACCACGCGCCAGCGGCCGAAGGCCCTGCTGTCGGTCGCGAAGCCGGGAACTTGGCCGAGCACGTTCTGTTCCACCAACAGGGCGAACGCCATCGTGCCCAGCGCGAGGTAGAGGTCGCGTAGCCGTAGGCAAGGGATCGCGACGAGGGCACCGACGAAGCCGGCGAACAACGCCGCGACGAGAAGCCCGACGGGCGAGACCGCGAGGGTTGCCGGGAGCCACGACGCGGCGAGCACACCCAACCCGGCGAACGCCAGCGGCGCGAGCGAGATCTGGCCCGCGTAGCCCGTCAGCACCACGATCGAGAGCATGACGATCGCCAAACCGAGGCCCAAGCCGACGGCTCGCAACACGGCACCGTGCATGTGGGCTTCCGCGAACCACGCCGCCACGACGAACACGGTCCCTACCACGACCGAGCGGGCGGGCGACGGGAGCGGCGTCGTTCCGCTTCCGCGCAACGGCGCGCTCAACCGGGTGCGCTCCTGCGGGAGGAGCAGGAGCACGACGAACAGCATCACGATCGGCAGCGAGTCGTGGATGCTCTGCACCGCCACCGGGACGTGGTGCAGCTTCGAGAGACCCCAGTCGAAGTAGCTGAGCGACAACCCCAGGATGGCGGCACCGAGCGCGGCGAGCGGGAGGCTCCGGAGGCGACCGACCACCGCGACGGCGTAGGCGTTGATCACCAGCAAGGTGAGCCGGGCGACGTCGAGCGCGAGGATTGGCGCGAGCAGCACGCCGGCGAGGGCTGCGAGCATGCAACCCACGATCCAGCTCGCCATCGACGCCACGTCGGGGTTCTCGCCGTTCAACCGAGCGAGGTTGCGATCGTCGACGACGGCGCGCATGGCGACGCCGAGCCGCGTCCGCGTGAGCAAGACCCACAGTCCGAACGCAACCAGGGCCGACAGTACGAGCACGACGAGGTAGTGCCAGGGGATCGGTGCCCCGGCGACCGTGACGACGTTGGCGGGGAAGAAGCGCGGCAGCGACGGCGTCACCGCGAACTTCGAGGGTGCCCACACGACCGAACCGATGCCGAGCATGGTCACCAGCAGACCGATGGTCACGACGATGTTCGTGATCGTCGCCGCTCCACCGAGGTTCCGCATGATCACGCGTTCGATGACGATCCCGATCGCCGGTGCTTCCACGAACAACACGGCTGCGATCGCGACGATGGTCGGCCAGCCGTGCTGGACGCGGAGTTCCCAATACGTGAAGGCGGCGATCATCGCGACCGCGCCGTGCGCGAAGTTGAACACGCCCGAGGCGGTGTAGGTCACGACGAGACCGCTCGCGGCGATGAAGTACACGCCGGCGAACGCGAGACCGAAGATCGTGTAGCGAAGGAACTCACCCATCTCAACCGAAACCTTGTGGGAGCGGCTCGTACCGCTTCGTCATCCGGAGGGAGTAATCGGGCTGGCAATCGAAGCCGTTCGTGCCGTCGGTCGGGCGCTTCGGCCAGTACCGCACGAACCGGTTGCCCGCGACCTGCATGTAGAGGAAGCAGCTGAGCCCTTTTCGGTCTCCCGGGTCGGCCGGCGCCTGGAGACCGCCGCCGTCCCAGTGCTTGATCCCCTGCAGCGCGGTGATGAGGCCGTCACGGGTGAGATGCGATCCCAGTGTGGCCGCCGCCTGGGCGAAGAGCAGGCCGGCCGAGAACGCCTGCACGCCGAGCGTCGTCGGTGGCGTGCGAGGCGACGCTTCATGCAACCACTTGAGGTACACCTGCAACGCGGGGTTCTGATCGGCGTCCTCGAACGGCGCGGTGTTGGTGAGGACGAGCACGCCGTCGGTACCGGGCTTCCCGGGGAAGCTCTCGTCGTAGTACTGCTGGCCGAGGTCGACGACCGCCGGCTTCCATCCCGCGTCGTTCATCGCCTGGAGCAGGTGCTGCATCTCCGACTGGGTCGTGATGTCGGTGATCCACTGAACGCCCTTGTCCTTGAGGGCGCTCACGATCGGTCCCCAGTCCTGCACGAGCACATCGGTCGGGTTCGAGTACACGAAGTTGAAGCCGGCGACGCGCTCGGTACGCGTCGCGCTGGCGGGCGGCTTGCGTCGTGCCGACGGGAAGGTTCGGCCAGAGGATCGCCGCCTTCTTCACCGCGTCGGGGAACCGCTGCGCGATGAACTTCGCCGGCCCGACCGCGTACGACGTTCCTGGGTTCGGCACCGGAGCGAACAGCCGCGGTGACAGGCCCTTGACATAGGTCGCGGTGTACGCGGCGACCTCGACGAGCTTGCACTGCACCATCGTGACCGCGCCCTGGTCGTCCTGCACCGAGCCTGATCCGACGAGCGCGAAGATGTCGTCGTCGCAGGCCTGCTTCATTGCGTCGCCCTCGTTCAGGATCTTCGAGTCGTAATGCTTCAGCACGAGGCGGCGGCCGCCGATACCGCCGAGGCTGTTGCAGAACGCGACGAACGCGTCGACCGAACCGTCGATCCCGGCCGTCGGTACCGCGACGACACCGGACTTGTCGGAGATGACGCCGATCGTGATGGTGGTGTCGGTGACGCCCCGGTCGGTTGCACCGCGCGCGGCGGGGGTGCGGCTGCACGCGGCGTCCAGCGTGCCGACCCTGGCCGCGGTGCCCGCCGGCACGGTGGTCGCCGCCGTCGCCCCAGTCGCCGCCGTTGCCGGCGACTGCGCTTCGACGGCTCCGGGGGGCGGCCCGCTTTCGCGCGTGCCGCACGCCGCGACGATGGTGCCCAACGCCAATGCCAGCGCCGCGGCTCGGTGCTTCAACGGTCCCCCCTCTCCTGCTGTAGGTCGATCCTTCACCGGGCCGGTGTGCTCGTACCCGGAGCGACGGTCGTTGCCGATTGCGACCAAAGTCACAACTTCGGCCGCGGGCACTGTCCGAAGCGCGCGCCGGGCGAGGAGGCGGTGGCGGGACCAATGCCCCTGGGTGTTGCTCCGGCCGTCGGAGCATCATCGACCGAAGTCGAAAGGCGGATGGGCATGCAGCGGCTGTCGGGAACCGATTCGCTGTTCCTCGCGGGGGAGACACCGGCGTGGCACCAGCACGTCGCGGGATTGGCGATCGTCGACCCCACCGGGGTTCCGGGCTTCGGCTTCGACACCGTTCGCAAGACGGTGGCGGAGCGCCTGCCGCTCGTACCGAAGTTCACCTGGAAGCTCCGCTCGGTGCCGCTGAACCTCGACCGTCCGGTATGGGTCGACGACGCGAGCTTCGACATCGATCGGCACATCCTGCATGCGGATGTCGCCGCGCCGGGGGGACCGCGTGAGGTCGCGGCATTCGTCGGCGAGATCCTCGGCACCCAACTCGATCGGCGGTTCCCGCTCTGGCAACTGTGGTACCTCGACGGCCTCGTGAACGGGCGCGTCGCGATGGTGATGAAGTACCACCACTGCCTGCTCGACGGCGTCGCGGGCACGGGCCTCGCGACGCTCCTGCTCGACGTCGAACCGGTGCCCGGGCCGCGTGTCGTACCGCTGCCGCCCGAGCCCGAAGCCGAGCCGAGCAGCCTGGGGCTGCTCGTGCGCAGCATTCCGGGTGCGGTGACGATGCCGCTGCGGGCGGCCGGGTACGGCGCCCGCATCGCCCGGCGAGGCTTCGACCTCGCCCGCTACGCGGTTTCGTCGCGACCGAAGCCCGATCTCGACGCGATGGTCCACGCGCCGAGGACGTCGTTCAACGGAACGATCGGGCCGAAACGGGCCATGGCCTACGCGAGTGTTTCGCTGGCCGACGTCAAGGCGTTGCGGGCCCACTTCGGCGTGAAAGTCAACGACATCGTGCTCGCCTTGTGCGCGGGCGCGTTGCGCGGTTACCTGCTCGAGCGCGGCGAACTTCCCGAGCGTTCGCTCACGGCGGGGGTACCGGTCTCGTTGCGGGCCGAGGGCGACGCATCGTTGGACAACCAGGTGTCGTTCGTCGTGGTGCCCCTGGCGACCGACGTCGCCGATCCGGCCGAGCGGGTTCGGGCGATCGTCACGAACACGAAGGCTGCGAAGGCGTATCACGCCGTGTTGAAGGAACACCCGGTCGGTTCCATCGGCGAGGCGGCTCCACCGTTCCTCATCGGGGGTTTGCTGCGCTCCGCGTACGTCTCCCACGTGTTGACGTACCTGCCGGGCATGTTGAACACGCTGGTTTCGAACGTGCCGGGCCCGCCGATACCGCTCTACATCGCCGGCGCCCGCCTGTGCGGCATCTTCCCCACGAGCGTGATCCTCGAAGGCATGGGTTTGAACATCACCGTCTTCACGTTCGAGGACCGAGTCGACTTCGGCCTCCACGTCGATCCGAGCCTCGTGCCCGACCCGTGGCAGCTGAGCGCTCGTATCCCGGCGGCGCTCGCCGAGCTCATGGCCGGGGCGGCGCTGGGTGCCCCGACACAGGTTGCCGACCCGTTCGGTCTTCCGTCGGTTGGGTCGTGACCGCGGCCGCGAGCAGTTCGTCGAGGCTCACGCGCAGATCGGTGGCCAGGTCCCAGAGATCCGGCGCGTGCTCGCGGCACGCCATGATCGCGATCGTCATCTCGCCGGCGTAGCTCCAACCGGTGAAGTTGATCCCCATTCCCTCGACGAGCGGGCCCATCGAGATCATGTGCACGATGCGCGCGCCGTGACGGTAGAGCGGGCGCGCCGGGCCCGGCACGGTCGACACGATCACGTTGTAACTCGGGCGATGCAGGAACGGGCGCGCCATCTTCGGCAAACCGAAGGTCGCGAGCCGGAACAGCCGTTGGTAGTCGGCCCACCGATGCTGCAGTTCGGGGTCGGTCGCGTCGAGTTCGGCGCGAGCCGCGTGCGTGCCCTGCACGATTGCGCGCAGGCGCAAGCCCGGGTCGGGCACATCGGTTGCGAGCGCCACGTACCAGGACGCGACCCGGTTGCCCCACGCGCGCGCCTCCTCGGGCTTGCGCACCGATACGGGTATCGCCGCGGTCAGGGACCGGTCCGGGAGCTCACCGTGGCGGAGCAGGTACCTGCGCAGCGCACCCGAAACCATCGCGACCACGACGTCGGTCACCCGCGCGTCGAAAGCCCGCCCGACCCGTTTCACCTCGTCGAGCGGGAACATCTCGTAGGCGAAGCCGCGGTTCGGCGTGAGTGGGCGATCGAATCGCGTGTGCGGCCCGGCAAACGGTTTGGCCGCGCCCGGTTCACCGGCTCGCGACCGTGCCCGCAAGGCGACGGAGTAGCGCCCCGTGCGCGCGAGTAACGCCGGGAGCGCGCGGAGCAACTGCGCGGAGTCGCGCATCCCGCGCCGCAGCATCGCGGCCGGTGGGGGAACGGGCTCGCCGGCGAGCGAGACCGTCGGCGGCATCGGAGTGGTGTCGGCGTGCTCGTCGGCGATCTCGGCCAATAGTTGCGCGCTCGAGAGGCCGTCGGCGAGCGAGTGGTGCACCTTCGCGACGTAGGCGATGTGGCCGGTGGCGAGGCCTTCGACGAACCACACCTGCCAGAGCGGATGGTCGCGATCGAGGCCGGTACTCGCGATCGTGGAGATCACTTCGGCGAGTTCGCGGGGCCCGCCCGGAGGGGCCACCGTGGCCCGGCGCACGTGATAGTCGAAGTCGACGTCACCCACCTCGGCCCAGTACGGGTTGGCCAGGTCGAACGGGACCCGCACCAGCCGCCAATGGAACGGTTCGAGGAGCCCGAGCGCTTCGGCCATCTGGGCGCGCAGCGCTTCGAACGTCACCGGCGTGTCGGCCCCCGCCGGGTCGATGATCGCGATCTTCAGCGTGTGCTGATGCCGCGCGCCGCTCTCGTTGAAGATGAACAGGCTGTCGGCGCCCGAGAGCTTGCGCATGCCGGCCCGCGCCGCTAGCCGGCGTGCACCGACGCGGCGTGCGCCCGCGCCCAGCGGTAGTCGGCCTTGCCGTTCGGTCCGCGCTCGACATGGTCGACGAAGAGCAGCTCGCGCGGCACCTTGTAGCCCGCGAGCGAACGCCGGCAGTGTTGTGCGAGCTCGTCGAGGGTGAGGTTGGCGTCGGCCCGGCGCTCGACGATGGCAACGACCCGCTCGCCGAAGCGCTCGTCGGGTGCCCCGACCACGACTGCGTCGAAGACCGCGGGGTGGTCTTTCACCACCGCCTCCACTTCCTCGACGTAGACCTTCTCGCCGCCGGTGTTGATGCTCGAGGAGCCGCGGCCGAGCAGCACGATGGAGCCGTCGGTCTCGACCGTCGCCGCGTCGCCGGTCAACACCCATCGCTCCCCGTCGACCTCCACCATCAACGCGGCCGACTGCTCCTCGTCGTTGTAGTAGCCGAGCGGGAGATGACCGCGGCGCGCGAGGTGACCGACCGCGCCCGAACCGGGAACCACCGGGCGGAGGTCGTCATCGAGGATCGCGGTGCGGGCGTCGACCGTGAACCTTGCCTGCTGTTCCACGTCCGCGCCGGGCAGGCGCGCGCGGGTGCCGGTGACGCCGGTCTCGGTGGAGCCGAGGCCGTCGATCGTGATGACGCCGGGAAGGAGAGCGGAGATCTGCGCCTTCGTCGACGCCGACATCACCGCCCCGCCGGACGCGAACACGAGCAACGACGACACGTCGCAGTCCCCGTGGCGCCCCTCGAGCGCGTCGAGGACGGGCCGTGCCATGGCGTCGCCGACGAGGGTCAGCACGTTCACCGATTCGCGTTCCACGAGCCGCAACACCTCGTCGGGATCGAAACTGCCACGCGAGGTCAGCACGACCTTGCTTCCGCCGTACATCATCGAGAACGCGCCCCACTGCGCGCTCACGTGCACGAGCGGCGGCGCCAGCAACATGACGGCGCCGACGGGCAAGATCCGTTCGACGATCTCATCGGGCTCGGTGATCGGGCCTTGCATCGTGGTCGGGTCGCCCCCGCCCATCGCGGCGAAGAAGATGTCTTCGTGCCTCCAGAGCACGCCCTTCGGGAGCCCGGTGGTCCCACCGGTGTACGCGATGTAGCGATCGTCGCCCGACCGGCCGGAAAAGTCGCGCTCCGATGAGCCCCGATCGAGTGCCGCCTCGTAGTCGAGCGCCCCGGGCAGTTCGTCGCCGGCGTCCTCACCGACCGCGATCAGGTGCCGGAGCATCGGTGCCGCGGCGCGTGCGGCGCCCACCTGCTTCGCGAACCGGGCGTCGTAGATCAGCGCCACCACATCGGCGTTGTCGTAGAGGTACGCGAGTTCTTGCTCGACATACCGGTAGTTGATGTTCACCGGCACCGCGCGCAGCTTGAACGCGGCGAGCATCGCTTCCAGGTACTCGGTGCCGTTCATGAGCTGCAACCCGATGTGGTCGCCGGCACCGATGCCGGCCTCGCGCAGGTGATGGGCGAGCCGGTTCGCGCGAAGGTCGAGCTCGCGGAACGTCAGCCGGCGCGCCGGGGTAACGAGCACTTCGCGATCGGGGACCGTGTCGACGACCCGTTCGAACATCTCCGCGAGATTGAACGTCACGCGCGCCATCGTTGGTGGGCGCGTCGTCCCTGTCAACCGTCGAAAGGCCCGGTGGCGAGCGACATCGAGCGTGAGATCGGCGGAAGCGGCGCTCGGGCGGCTTCGAGGACGCGCCGGCCTGATCGCCGGCGGTATGGCCGATATGGCACCGACGGCGGCCCGAGAACATGTCATTCGGCCCTTGGTCGACGCTGCCCGTATGGCCGACGCTCCAAGAGAGCGACGGAGGTGGTGACATGACAGACGATGCCGGCCACGGCATGATCCTGCTCGACGTTTCGTCAGGGCGGGATTCTTTCGATCCCGACCTGCTCGAACGGTTCGGTCATCCCGTGAGGATCTGTCACGGCCCCGGTCACCGTACCGAGTGCCCGCTCCTCGTCGGGAAGCGGTGTGACAGCTTCGAGAACGCGCACGGAGTGCTCTTCGAGCTCGACCTCGACCGGCCCGAGCACCTCGAGATCCTGCGGCGCTATCGCGAACTGGCGCGGCCCGACGTGCCGATCCGCGCCGTTGTCACGGCCGACCAGGCCGAGCGGTACGCGGAGGAGTTGCACGACATCGAAGTGCTCACGCACGATCCGAATGTCGCGGACCTCGACGGGTTCGCGTCGGAGGTCGATGCCGCCGATCGTGTGTGAGGCATCGGTCGCGGCCGCAGGTCGCGTCGCTCGCAAGGCAGTGGTGTGCCATGCCGAGGCGAGGAGAACATCATGACCAGCACGAAGGAAGCCACCCGAGAAGATGGTGCAATCCGGATCGTCGATTCGGTCGAGGATGCCGAGCACTCGGCGCTGGATGCCGTGCGGAAGTTCGTGAGCACGGTCAACGGTGCCTTCCCCGAAGTCGGTGACGACGGCCCGCGCCGCCGGATCATCGATTCCGCGTTCAAGATGACGGAGCAACTCGTCGGTGCGTCGAACCAATTCGCCCGTCGGATGGTGAAGATCACCGAGGACGCGTTGGGCGAGCGCGAAACGAAGAAGCCGGCGTCCGCCCGTTAACGGCGTTCGGAGCGGTTCAATGCTCGTTTGACGAGGGGGATGACGTCGCTCCCGAGCCGCACGATCTGTTCCCGTGCGGCTTCGGGGGTGACACCCGGGACCTGTACGCGGAGGTTGAGCGCGTCGGCTCCGGAGACCCGAAGGGCGTCGACGAGCCGCGCCGCGACCGCGTCCGGCGTTGGGCCGATCGCCATTTCTCCTTCACCCCAGTGCGCGGGTGTACTGCCGGCGGCGTAGCCGCGGTACACGTCGAACTGGCGGTCGAACAGCGCGCGGGGCGCGTCTCCGAGCCATGCTCGACGGACGAGCACGCACGACCCGGTTCCTCCGCCGCCCCGGTACGTGTCGACGAGTTCGCGCACTCGCTGCGCTGTCACGAGCGAGTCGAACACCAGGCCCGCACCGGCCTGCGACGCCCTCCGGGCCGCCGTGAGGCTGGCCGCGGCGCTGAGCACGGGTACGGGTTGGTCCTGGCAGCGCGCGATCGCGGGGTCGTTGGCGAGCGCTCCCCGGGCGCGGCCCTGCAGCGACTCGGTCACGGTGACGAGCGCGTCGCCGAAGCGCCGTGCGAGATCCTCCATGTCGGTGCCCATGATCTCGAAGTCGGTGCGCAGCGCACCGGCCGCGACGCCCAAACCGACGCGGCCCGGGAAGCGAGCTGCGAGCCACGCGGTCTCTTCGACGACGAGCGCCGGCGGCCGCAACGGTAAGAGCAGCGGGCAGGGTGCGGCCCACCCAACCGGCATGGCATCGAGGAGGAACCCGGCGAGCTGCAGTGGGTTGGGGAGGTAGCCCTCGAGCCCACCGTGGTGCTCGCTCGTCATCACCCCGTCGAAGCCGTTCGTTACCGCGAGCGCGGCCTGCGCGCGCAGTTCGTCGATCGTCGCGGTCGGATCGAGACCGTCGTTGGGGTAGCTGCGGAACGACACGGAACCCGCGTCGAAGGGCGTGGCGTTCACCCCGTCGTCGGCCGCCCGCATCGTCGCATCGTATTGGTGACCCGCACCGCGGCGTCACCATCGCGCCTCGCGCTGATCACCCGTGGACACCGGCGTCGCTCGGCTGAGCGCGCTCAGCCTCGTGCGCACGAGGCGCCGAGCGAGCGATCTTCGCCCGTCCATCCCGCCGACTCGCTCGCGGGCCAGAAGTCGCCCGTGACTTCGTCCTGCGCGTAGTCGACGGTCGGTGGCGCGCCGCCGGCGATGCTCGCGACCGCTTCGAGCAACCGGTCGATGTGGTCTTCGGAGGTCGAGAGGCACGCGCTGGCGCGAACCGCGCCCGGCATGGAACGCCGGTCGTGACGCACAACCGCTTCGCGATACGCGCGTACGTCGGCCTCGGGAAGCTGCAGCAGACGCAGCAGGTAGGGGTGCGCGCAGAAACAGCCATGCCGCACGCCGATGCCGTATTCGGCGCTGAGCCGAGCCGCGACCAGCGCATGGTGCACGCCTTCGACCGTGAAGGTCGCCAACGGCAGCGTGTCGGTTTCGAGCGCCGGGCCGAGCACCGTGACGCCGGGTATCCCGGCGAGCCCGGAGCGGAGGTGCCGGCTCAGCGTGTGATCGTGCGATTCGATCCTTTCCCACCCGATGCGTTCGATCTCGTCGATCGCGGCATGGAGCGCGATCGCGCCGATGACGTTCGGCGAACCGGCCTCTTCGCGTTCCGGTGGATCGGTCCACACGACCTCGTCGAGGTCGACGAGGTCGACCGCGCCACCCCCGGCCAGGAACGGGTCGCCGTCGATGAACGCGGTACGACGGCCGACGAGCGGGCCGGCGCCGAATGGCGCGTACATCTTGTGGCCGCTCCACGCGACGAAGTCGACCGAGCGGGGCAGCGGCCGGTGGGGTGCGAGCTGCGCGGCATCGAGGAACACGGCGACGTCGCGCTCGTGCGCGGCACGCGCGATGTCGTCGATGGGTGGCATCCAACCGGTGACGTTCGAGGCGCCGGTGATGGCGAGCAGCTTGGGTCGAGGTGTTGCGTCGAGCGCGGCCACGACGTCGTCGAGACCGAACGTACCGTCGCCGGCGCACTCGACGAACCGGCGGCGACCTACCCGCGCCCAGGGCAACATGTTCGCGTGGTGTTCGACGACTGTCGTGACGACGACATCGTCGGGCGCGAGGCGCAGGCGGTACGCGAGGTGATTGATCGCCTCGGTCGAGTTCCGGCACACGATCGCGATGTCGTCGCTCCCGGCGGGGCGTCCCGCGAATCGCAGCATTGCGGCGCGCGCCGCTTCGTAGGCGTTCGTCGCTCGGCGCGACTTGAAGCCCGCGCCGCGGTGCACGCTGGAGTACCACGGCAGGAACTCGTGCACTCGTGACGCGACCGCGGGCAGGGCGCTGGTCGACGCGGCCGCGTCGAGGTTCACGTAGGGCCGGTTCGTGCCGTCGACGCACGGGACCTCGACGTCGTCGCCCACGAGCCGGAGCGGAACGTCGTCGGTGCCGTCTCGCTCGGCGCGAGCATGACCATCCATTACGGCACCTCCGGTGCGGCTCGATCGCGCGGGCGGCGGACCCGGATGCGCTCGATGTTGCCCTGCAGCGCGAGCCGCTTGAAGACGATCGCGCCGTCGTCGAGTTGGGAACGGTGGCACCGGATGGCCGCGAGCTGCCCTTCACGGTCGACGGCGACGTCGACGACGGCAGGGCCGTCGGCGATCGCGCGGAAGCGCGCGCCGTGCTGCTGTTGGAGCTGGTCGGCGGTTGTCGGGTCGATACCCCATTCCACCACGGGAAGCTTTCGCCGATCGGCGATCCGTTCCGCCGCCGCGGTCACGGCACGGTGATCGGTGTGACCGGTGACGCCTTGTGGTTCGAAGACGACGAACGCCGCGGTCGTGGCGTCGAACCAGGCTTCGATGTGCGCGTCGAGTTCGCCTTCGGCGTAGGTGTGGAGCGCGCCGTCGGGGAGATCGAGCAGGGTCACCTGCTCGATACCGAGGACGGCAGCCGCGTCACGCAGTTCCCGGCGCCGAACCTCGCCGAGGTCGGCGGCCGCGCCGACGGTGCTGGCTTCGCCGTGGGTGAAGCACAGCACGCTCACCGGCCGGCCCTGGTTCGCGAACATCGCGAGGAGTGCACCGAGCCCGAAGCTTTCGTCGTCGGGGTGCGCGACGACCGCCATGACGGGCCCGGCCGGGATCGGTACGAACTCGTCGGCGTCGGGCGCGGTCACGGGAGGTCGCCCCTACTTGAGGAACAGTCGGTACGTGATGAACCAGGCCGAGAACACCACGAGGAGCACGCCGAACGCCCGCTGGAGATGCTCGGTCCGGAATCGTTGCGCCTGGCGGCTCATGAGCCACGACGCGGGCACCGACCCGGCTGCGAACGCCACCGCGGCGGCCCAGTCGATGTGGCCGAGGGCCCAGTGCGTGGCGAGGGTCGGGATCGTGAGCGCGGCGATCACGAGCAGGCTCGTCCCGGACGCGGTACGCATCGACAGGCCGAGCACCAGCAGGTACGCGGGAACGAGCAGGAAGCCGCCGCCGTTGGCGAGCAATCCCGTGAACAGGCCGACGCCGGCCGCGATCGCGGTGACGAGCACGGGCCGGTGCCGGCGCTCGGCGCCCGCGGCGACGCTCGCGGCCGAAATCGGTCGCAGGACACGGATGCCGACCACGCCGAGCACGACTCCGGACGCGACCAGGAGCGCCGGGCCTCCGACCACACGCGACAGCAGCGCGCCGATGATCGTCGCCGGAATGCCACCGGTGAGCGACCACCGGGCGACGTCGGCGTCGACTTCGCCGAACCGCGCGTACTGGCGGGCGCCCGCGAGCGCGGCGGGAATGGTGGCCGGGAGCGGCGAGGCCACGGCGGCGAAACCCGACAGCCCGAGAAGCGACATGAGTGGTGTCGCGAACGAGGAGCCGCCCACGCCGAAGAGGCCGAACAGCGCGCCGACGACGAGCCCGGCGATCGCGATGGCGAGCAACTGCACGTCGCGTCCTAGCGGGCGCGGGCGCCGACGTCGTCGACCGCGGCCTGCAATTTTGCCGCGGCCTCGTCGGCAAGATCGCCGAAGCGAGGATCACCCATGAGCGCGAGCGGGTCGACGACCCGTACGCGGGTCCCCTCGCCGTGCTGCTCGAGCACGACGTTGCACGGCAGCAAGAGCGCGACCGACGGGTCGATCTGCAACGCGCGGTGCGCGAGCGTCGGGTTGCATGCACCGAGGATCTTCAGCGGCGGGCGATCGACGCCGAGCTTCGCGTTCAGCGTCGCGGCCACGTCGATCTCGGTGAGCACACCGAAGCCCTGGGCACCGAGCGCCTCACGGATCGCTTGCTCGGCGCCGGCCATGTCCATGGCGACGGTCGTTTCGAAGGAGCGCATGGCCATCCCGTTCATGCGGAACACCGGTTCGGACCGGCCTCGAGCCGTTGGAGTTGCGGGAGCGGCAGGTTCGAGCGACCCATGTTCGCTTTGATGATCTCGACGTAGTTCGGCGGTCGTTCGGTGGTGCGGGAGACCGCCCACTCGACGAAGCCGGTCTCGTCGAGCGCGAGCGGGGGGAGCGCGGCCCGCAGGGCACCGATGGTGGTGCCCACCTGCGTGTCGGGCCTGACCCGCACCGCGTCTCCGTAGTGGCCGGGAAGGACGAGTGTGTCGTCGGTCAGCGTGAGCACGTGGGCGTGTAACGACCGGTAGAGGTTGTGCGCGAATTCGTCGGCGCGTTCGGCCAGATCGGGACGGCCGACACCGTCGACGAACAGGGTGTCCCCGCTCAATACGACGTGGTCGCCGATGAAGTAGATCGTCGAACCCTGGGTGTGGCCGGGTGTCCGCAGCGCCGCGACCGAAAGGGTGACGCTCTCACCGAGGGTGAAACGATCGCCGTGTTGCAGCGGTTCGAACGCGAACTCGAACGTATCGGCCGGGTTGAGGTGCAGCGACGCGCCGGTGGTGTGCGCGAGCGAGCGCGCACCGGAGAGATGGTCGGCGTGCAAGTGCGTGTCGAATACCCGCGTGATGCGCCAACCGTGCTCCGACGCGACTTCGCGGTACACGTCGATGTCGATCGACGGGTCGATCACGAACGCTTCCTCGCCGGCGCCCACGACGTACGAGAGGCATCCCTTCCCGCGCCGGCGCACCTGCACGATGCGCACACCGTCGGTTTCGGCAACGACCCAGTCGTACACGCCGGCCCACGCCTGCATCCCGCCCCGGAGGTTGGCGACCCGCAAGCCGTGCTGCGCGAGCAGGTCGGCAGCCTGCGCGGAACGGCTGCCCGACGCGCAGACGACGACGACTTCGCGGTCGGCGGGCAGGTCGTCGATCCGGCGGCGCAACTGCCCGACCGGAACGTTGGTCACGCCGGGGATCGCCCACTCGGCGACCTCGTCGGGTTCACGCACGTCGAGCACGAGCGGCTCGTCGTCGGTGCCCAACCGAGCGGCCAACTCGGCCGCGTCAATGTCCCTGTACACCTGCGTCCTCCCGTTCACGGTTTCCGGTGCGCATGATCGTCCGGGGCTCGCTGCCGTCAACCAGTATACCCCTAGGGGTATTCCGCGGAAGGGGTGGGGCCCGGGCGCAGCCGGCTCAGGGCGCCTCGAGGATCGACTTCAGCCGGGCGAGGTCCTTCCGGTTCGCCCGCCGCATCGCGCCGCTCATGAACGGTGCCACGAACCTCGAGAAGCCCGACGGTTCGCCCCGATTGCGCAACGCCATGTGCGTGGCGCCGTCGGTCGGCGCCGACCATGTGTACGTCGTCTCCATCGGGAAGGGGCCGTCGGCCGTCCGCATGACCAGCCGCTCGCCCTCGACGACGTCGACGAACTCGTAGGTATACGCGAGCCGCCGCCCGAGGAACTTCGCGGTGAACGCCACCCGCGATCCCACCGCCACGACTGGCGCCGTCTTCCACTCCGTCGACTCGATGTTGACGTACCACTCCGGCGCGTTGCCGGGGTCGGCGGCGTACGCCCACACGACGTCGATCGGCCGACCGATCTCGATCTCAGTCGTCACATCGACGGGCATCGCGCGAATACTTGCACGACGCTACCCGTCGCCGTCGGCGGCTCTGGCCGCGGCGGGTACCTGCGACGCGCTCGGTGTGCCGGTCAGGGTCGTCTTCGGGTGCACCGGGAGCACGACCGGCGGGTGAGGCGGTTGCGTGAAGTCGAAGTCGTTCACCAGGTTGCCGAGGATCTTCTCGTTCTCGCGGACGTCGGGACGCGGGTCGGGGCGACCGTCGGTCGCGGGATCGATCCGCTGGCCACCGAGAAAGTCGTCTTCGATGAACTTGTCGTACGCGTCGAAGCTGAGTGTCTGGTGATCGATCGAGCCCGACTTGGCGTACGGGCTGATGACCATCGCCGGCACGCGCAAGCCGTAGCCGTTCTGGTCGACCGTGGGTGGGACGACGTGGTCGTAGAAACCTCCCCAGTCGTCCCACGCGAGGAAGATCGCGGTGGAGTCCCAGTCGGGGCTCTTCATCACGGCGTTGATGATGCTGGTCACGTAGCTCTGACCGAAGCTCACGGGGGCAGGCGGGTGCTCGCTGACCTCTCCCGATGGGACGACCCACGACACCGCCGGGAGCGCGCCGGCCTTGGCCGCCGCGTAGAAACGCTTGACGTCTTGGATGTTGCCGAGTTGGTGGTCGGCCTTCACCGTGTCGAAGAACGGCAACGGGTTCCAGATGCCGTAGGTCCACGAGTTCTGTTGCACCGGCGCGCACGTTTCGGCGGCGTCGTTCTCGCAGTCGGGTTCGGTCCCGCTCACCACGTAGTAACCCCAGCTCACGTGCTGGTGGTAGAGCAGGTACGTGAGGTCGGTCCACGCGTAGATGGGCTTGTCGCTCGTCTTGCCGTTCAAGTACGCGGGGACATCGGGCGGTCGGGCACCCTGTTTGCGCAACGTATCGAGGCTGTTCTTGCACGTCGACGGGTTGTTGTGCTGCGTGCAGTAGGCCGACCATTCCGAGACGAGGAAGAGATGCGCGGGCAGGCTCCACGACGCGTTCGGTTCGAACATGTGGTCCTGGAGCACGAAGTCCTTCGCGTAGGTCCAGTAGTTCGGGATGTCGCTGCCGACGTGGTAGCCCATCACGTCGGGAGTCGCGGAGTTCGTGCACGCCGGGTCAGTCGCGTTCAGGCAGCCTTTGCGACCGGCTTGGGCCTGCGCGATGAACCCGTCCATCTTCCCACCGTCGACATCGGCGACCGAGCTGCCGCTGTTGTGCGGGCCGCCGCCGTTCACGTCGGCGTGGTCGACGTACGGGGTGACGCAGCCCTTCGTCGCCGGGTCCTTGACGCAGATGCCGGGCTTCCCGTTCTTCATCGGGATGCCGTCGGCGCCCGGGAAGGTGCCGAAGTAGGTGTCGAACGATCGGTTCTCCTGTTGGATCACGATGACGTGCTTGATCTTGTGGATGCCGGCCGGCACGACGTAGCTGCCGGTCGGGCCGCCGGGCACGCTGTTCCCGGTGGTCGGCACCGGCTTCACGGTGGTGGGCGAGGCCGACTTCGAACCGCTGCTGCACGAGGCGATCACGGTCGCCGCCGCGACGACGGCGATCGCGCCGAGCAGGTTCGATCGAACGATGTTCATGGCCGTGCTTTCTCTCATGTGTCGTATGGCTACGGCGCGGCCAGGTTCGACGTCGCGACCCACGCGGTGCCGTCGGCCGGGAAGAAATTGCAGTCGTACCCACCGAAGTAGAGGTTGCCGTCGCCGAACGGCGATTCCTTGACGGTTCGCACCGAGACGAACGCCTCGCCGGAACGGATCGGCGAATGCCGACCGGCGCGGAGCGCGAACCGCGGGCCGCCGAGGCAGTGCAGCGCGAACGTCGGCGAGGCACCGTCGTCGGTGCGGATGGCGAAGCATGCCGCCGCGTCGAAGGACACGGCGTGAAACGCGGTGGCCCGCACTTGCGCGTCGACGGGCAGCCACCGATGTACGCCCACTCGAAACCGAAGACCTGCCGCTGGACGCCGCCCATCGTGATGGTTTCGAAGTTGTTGTACGCGGCGATCACATAGCCGATCGATCCCTTCCCGGCGGCCGGCACGGTCGTGCCCTGCGGGGCGAGCATTGTGCGGATCGCCGGGACCGGAGCGAACTCCAACGTCGGTACCAATCCCGTGAGGCCGTGCCCGGGCGCCGCGTTGGGCGGCGCGTCGACGCGGCCGCGCGGCAGATGGTCGAAGCGGAACACGTCGCCGTTCCCTTCGATGGACACGAGCAGCGCAGGCGACCCGTCGTGCGTGACGCACGACAGGCCCCGCAGCCCGCTGTTGAACGAACCCACCGCCGGCGCCTGGTAGACGAGGGCCCAGCGGGCGACTCCGGCCGGCAAGGTCCCGTCGTTTCGCCGGTACAGCTTCGTGTTGATCGACACGTACTCGGCGCCGCCACAGTCGGTGAACGCGGTGACCTTCTGGGTCTTCAAGCCCGGTGCGCCGGGTGGCGCCGCGGTGAGCTCCGGCCGGGGATCGAACACGAATGTGTGCGCGTCCTTCGACCACGTGCCGCGCAGGATCCCGGCGGGTGCCGCGCCCGCGTACACGCTCCACACGCCGCCCGACTCGCGCGCGCCGAACGACCGCACGTCGCTGCCCTTCGACGCCAGCGCGAACGAATTGGAGGGCGAGAACGACGCGGCGTCGTCGAGCAGCCACTGGATCTCCGACCGCCCGTTCACGATCGCCTGGGTGATGAGGAGTGAGTGCCCGGGCCGAGCCCCTGGTCGGCGGGGATCGGAAAGGAGTCCAAGACCTCCACCCGAACCGATTGCGTCTGCTCAAATACCGTCCACGGCGCCGTTCTCGAGTTCTTCACCAGCACCTGGCCCGCCGGCGACGCGCCCGGGTACTCCCACTGGTCGGTCGCCGCGAAGAGGCGGCCCGAGTGCGCGGCGAGCGCGTCGATCTCGGTGTCGTGCGCGGCCGGGCTCTGCGGATCGGTGGTCAGCGGTTGCCGCGCCGCGCCGAGCGTCAACCCGGCCGGTGGGTTCGCGATCGATGCGGGTGGGCGCGCCGCGGTCGAAGACGATCGAGCAGCCGGCGCGTGCGATACAGCCGTCGACGGGCGCGACGACGTTGCTGCGCAACTCGCGGCGAGCAACGCGAGGGCCACGCCGAGCGCCGCCGGCAGCCCCGACCGGGTACTCGGGAGCTGAGGCGCGCGCACGCCCCGAGTATGGGAGGCACGCCTTATAATGTCAACTGTGGTTGTCAATCTGCGGGTCGTGAACGGGTGACCCACGACCGCTCGCCGTCGGAGCCGCAGCCGCGGCCGGTGCTCGGCGCCGCGCTACGCCGCGCGTGGGTCGGCTACCAGCAACGGTTGGACGCGGAAATGGCGGCCGCCGGCTTCGGCGATCGCGGGTTCCCCGACGGCCGCGTGCTGCGGATGTGCGCGGGACCGTCGGGAACGTCGATCTCCGACGTCAGTCGCCGGCTCGGCATCACGAGGCAGGGGGCGGCCAAGATCGTCAACGGCCTTCGTGATCGCGGCTACGTAGCGGTGAGCCCGTCGCCGACGAGTGGCCGGGAGAAACTCGTCACGCTCACCCCCCGTGCGCTCGACTATCTGGCCGCGCACCGCAAGGCGGCCCGCACGGTCGAGCGCCGCGTACGGAAGGAACTGGGCGACGAGGTCTTCGACGGCCTCTACGCACTGCTCGACGCGCTGGGCGCCGACGACGACCTCCGGATGAGGGACTACCTCCGGAGCATGCGGCGCGACGAGTTGTAACTAGTCGCCCGGCCCAAGACCGAGGGCGTTACAGTCCGCGCCGTTGGGGGTCGAGCCGATGGCACTCGTCGAACTGCGCATTCACGGGGTCAGCGGTACGCCGCCGGCAGCGATGCTCGACACCCCGCTCGTGCACCGGGTCGCCGGTGACGCCGACGCGGGGTTCTGGCGCCCGCTCGCGCCGGCTTCCGAGGAGTTGGCCGACCCCGATCGCACGCTCGAGGGTTACAGCTGGGGTGGCCTCACTTCTCGCGCCGCGACGAGTGCAGTGTGGGTGTTGCTCGCGCCGTTCGCGCTCGTCAATGCGGGCGCTGCCATGCACCTCCCGCGAGGAACGGCACCGCGGGCCCGGCGCGCCATCGCGCCCGGGTTCGAAGGCATGGTCGTGCGCGCCTTCGCGTTGCTGCTCACGCTGAGCTTCACGCTGACGGCCTACATCGCCGCGACCGACCTCGGGGGCTGGCAGTGCGGGAACGACCCCGCCTGCCTCCCGCGGCACCGATCGACGCGGTGGCTCACCCAGCATTGGCTCGACACGCCGGCCCGGCATGTCGCGGTCACGTCACTCGTCCCGCTCGCGCTGGTGTTGGCGCTGTGGATGCTGGCCCGCCGTTCGTGGCAGCGGTACGAGATGTTCCCGGTCGACGGAACCGTTGCCTCGCGGCCGGAAGGCGAGCAGACACCGTTCGACGATCCGGCGTTCTGGAACGGGCGGGAACGAGCCGAGACGCTGCGCCACGCGCACGTCGCCGCCGCGCTCGCGCTCATCGCGTCGCTGTCGGCGTACGTCGACATCGCCGCGCGTCCCGACGGTCGGTCGCGAACGATCCCGCTGTGCTTGCTGGTCGTCGCGATCGCGCTGCTGGCCGGCGCGGTCGTGGTCGCGGCCCTGCCCCGCACCGAAGCGACCGCGTCGATCGCGAAGTTCGGTTGGATCGGCGCGGGAATCGTGACCGCCGCAACGTTGGTCTTCACCGCGTTCGCCGCCAAGCTCTCGCCGGCGAAGGGGAAGCAGCTACCCGGCGCGGCGAACGTGCTCACCGTCACGCTCGTCGCCGCCTTGGTGTTGATCGCGGTGTTGTTCCTCCGCGCACTCCCGCAGTTCAACCGGTCGAGAGCGGCCAAGCTCGGGCTCTGGGGTTTCGGTACGAGTTGCACGAGCGTCGTCGCGCTCGTGCTCGGCGGTGCCTACTGCGCGGGGGTCTTGCTCCGCGCCGCCGACTTCCTCGGTGTGCCGAGGTCGGCGGCGCAGTCGGGCGCCCCGAACACGATCGTCGTGCCCGACGTGGTCACCTGGGCGGCGCTGGGTGTCGCGGTCGCGGTCGCGGTGATCGTCGTGTGGGTCATCGGGGTCGCGTTGCGCCTCCTCGTTCTCGCTCGGGCCGAGGAACGGCGCCTCGCCCCCGGGTTCGTCGCCGACCTGCGGGCGCGAGGAACACGCGCGGCATGGGCCTCGTTCGATGCCGAAGCGAAGTCGTCGCACGATGCCGGTGAGGTACGCCGCCGCCGCCGGATCGCCGCCGCGATCGTGCGCGGCAGGCTCACCGATCGCGTCGGGCTGGTTGTCGGCCCGGCCGCCGCGATCGCCTTCGCCGTCGCGATCGTGGCGCTCGTGCCCGCGGTTGCGGCCGGCTTCTTCGACGCCGGCTGGGCGAGCGATCCCGCCCACCGCGCGCGCTTCGCCGGCAATGCCGGTTCGTGGCTCATTCTCGTGTTCGTCGTCACGATGATCGGCGTGATGTACCGCTCGTACCGCCGCCCCGACCTGCGGCGTGAGGTCGGCATCCTCTGGGACCTCACCACGTTCTGGCCGCGCAGCGCGCACCCGCTCGCACCACCCTGCTACGCCGAGCGCAGCGTCCCCGAGTTCGCCGCGCGCACCGCGTTCTTCCGCGCCGGTGATCCCGACTACGACTCGGGGCCGCCGACCACGGGTGACGTCATCATCTCGGCGCACAGCCAGGGAACGATCATCTCCGCCGCGATGCTGTTGCGGCTGACCAACACCGAAGGCATCGCGTTGCTCACCTACGGGTCGCCCCTCCGACGCTTGTACGCGAAGTACTTCCCCGCGTACTTCGGCGGGAACACCCTCCGGCAACTGGAGGCGCGCCTGGGTGGCCGCTGGCGCAACCTCTACCGCGAGACGGACCCCATCGGCGGGCCGATCGCGCTCGACGGCTGCGACATCGACGTTCTCGTACCCATCCCGCAAGTGCGACAGCGGGGTGACACCACCTACCAACCCATCGAGGCGCACTCGAACTACCAGCGCGAGCCGCGGTACCACGAGATGGTCGCCGTCCTCGCTCGGTTCCCCGACGCGTAGACCGGCTCACGCCGCGCAGGCGGCCCGTTCGACGTCGATGGTGACGACCGCGGCGTGCGCGTCGTTGCGGATACGGATCCGGGGTGCGCACGGCGCGGAGACGACCCGCCCACCCGACACTGTCACCCGGTAGCCATCGGGGTACGCGTGGGAGTTCACCGCGATGTCGGTCTCGCCCTTGCGGTTGGTGTGGTTCGGCGCGGCGCGCTTCGTGGAATACGTGAAGTGCAACGAACCCGTCGCGGCGTCGTACGACCAGCCGGTCGGGGTGCCGTCGGTGACGGCCGCGTACGGTCGCGCGAGTGCATCGAGCACCGGTTGCCGAACATTGCCGGCGGTCGGTGGCAACGTCTTGTCGATCACCAGGTCTTCGTCGTACGACCAGTACGCCCAGGGGACGAGGCCGCGCTCGATCGTGGTCGCGATGCGGGTGATGGTGGCCGGATCGGTCGTCGCGCCGAACTCGCTCGCGAGTGGGGCGCGTCGCGCACGATCCCCGCCGCGAGCGCGCGGAGCACGACCGCGGGTTCGTCAGCCGGTGTCGCCGCGTACACGTGGAACGACAACGCGCGGGCCGCCGCGTGCGCAGGCGGGACCACCGTGCCGGCCTTACCGAAGTTGAACAGCGTGAACGGTTCGCTGAACACGAGGTGCTCGCGGTCGACCGCGCGGATCGCCCGCGTCATGCGCTGCTCGAAGGGCAACAGGCGCGCCGTCTCGATCGCCGGGCAACCGGTGAGGCAGCTCGACCAGTCGGTGCCGGGCCAGGGCTCGTTCATGAGGTCGTAGCCGAGCACGTACGGAACGTGCGTGACCCGGCTCGCGACAGCTTGCACCGCTTCCGCGTAGTGCCGCTGCAACCGCACGCCGTCGGGGCCGCGGGCGTTCTCCCAGAAGTTGTCGAACGCACGCTGCAGAGCCGGGTTCGACGTGTAGTAGGCGGGGAACCCGATGTTGGGGTTCGGCAAACCGTCGGTGAGCGTCGCCCACGGGGGAAAGCCGTTGCCGTGGACGAGCGGGCCGTAGCCGTCTTGATGGAAGTCGAGCAGCACGTAGATGTGGTGCCGGGCGAGGACGCGGGTGGTATGCGCGATGCCGGCGACGTACGCGCGGTCGATGACGCCGGGCTCCGGCATCACGCTGCCGAACACCACACCGAGCCGCACGAGATTGAAGCCCTCGCTCGCCAGGAAGGCGGCATCGTCGTCGCCGAACCCGGCGGCTTCGGGTGTGATCGGCGGGAACTTCTGCACGAAGTTGACGCCGCGCAGGCCGACGACGCGGCCCTGCGCATCGACGAACCAGCGCCCGGCCCGCCGGACGAGCGCGCGCTGGTTGCTCGGGCCGGGGGAGGCGGTGGCGCCCGGCGACGCCGACATCGCGCTGAAGGCCAGCAGCGAGCACGCGAGGCCGGCGACGATGGCACGGCTGCTACGACGACGCACTGCTGACATCGGTCCTCCCCCCGATTGCCCGCCCACCGGCGAAGCTAGTGCGGTGCGCTACCGGTTCTCCGGGCCGGACGGTTCGTCGCCCGCGATGCGGTCGATCTCGGCGAGGACGTACCGCACGACCTCCTCGTCTCGCATCGCCCGCCCGCGCGTCTGGCGCTCGTCGAACACCTCGCGCCCGAGGTGCGCTTCGACGCGCTCGGCGGCCGCGGCGAAGAGTTCGGCGTTGCCCGGCCCCAGCGGCACGGCGCGCATCACCCCGGCGGCGTCGAGTGCGCCGAAGAGCGTCGCGGCCGTGGTCGTGGCGCCGACCGCTTCGAAGATGGCGAACACGTTCCGCAGCGACAACCGTTGGTTGGCCCAATCGCCACCTCGGAACCAGGTGTCGATCACGGCGCCGTAACCCCGAAGCGCGGCGAGAGGATCGCCCTCGCGAGACCGGATCCACAGGCTCTCGGTCAGCGCGAAGGCGCGGACCCATCGGTTGTCGACCGTGCTTGCTTGGCGCAGGCTCTCGTCGAGGAACTCCAGCGCGCGGGCGGGATCGGTCTTCTCCAGCGCCAGGCCGCGCACGTACGCGGCGTGCGCGTACGCCGTCGGGCTGCCGCTGCATTCGGCGGCCTCGGTCGCTCGCTGGGCGAGCGCGGCCCCCCGCTCGTTGTTCCCCACGGAGCTCTCGGCAACGGAGAGCATGTAGCACGCGTGCGCCACCATGCCCGGTGCCCGGGCGTCGCCGGCGATCTCCAGCATCCGTTCGGTCGCGGCGATCGCGTCGGTCACGTTGTCGCGGTAGAACTCGGCATTGCCGATCGCGCGTTCGGCATTGCCGAGGGTCGACGAACCGAGCGCGGCCGCGAGACGAACCGCGTCGTTACCGATGCTCACGGCGGCCTCGAGTTCGCCGCGGACGAAGCGGCCGTACGCCACGATGCCGAGCGCGGCCGGGTAAAGCGGGTGCGCGGCCGCGTCGGGATGCGCGACGGTGGCTTCGGTCCACGTCAACAGCTCGTAGCGGATGCGGCGCCACGAGTCTTCCCGCAGCGCGACGACCAGTCGCAACGCGCGGTCGACGTCGCCGGCCGACAGGGCGGCGGCGTGGGCCTCGCGGAGGTCGTCGAACGCGTTGTCGAGTTCGTGCCCCCAACGTCGTTCGTCCGGACCGTAGAGCCCCGCGGCGGCCGCCTCGGCCAGTTCGACGTGCAACGCGATGTGCTCGGCGCGTACCTCCTTCGCGTCGGCGCGCGTGTCGAGGTTCGCACGGCCGAACTCGCGCAGCGTTTCGAGCACCCGATAGCGATTCGTTCCGCCGTCGTCGCGGGCAACCAGCATCGACTTGTCGATGAGGGCGGCGAGGTTCCCGGCCACCTCGACGCGATCGATGCCGTGAGCAGCACACGCGCGCTCGGCCAATTCGAGGTCGAACCAACCGGTGAAGAGCGACACGTACTCGAACAGTCGTTGTTCTTCGAGGGTGAGCAGTTCGTACGACCACTTGACGAGGTCGCGGAGCGTGCGGTGCCGCGGGTCGGTCGCGCGGCGGGCACCAGCCAGGAGGCGGAAGCGGTCGGGGAGCCTTTCGGCCAGCTGCCGCGGGTTCATCGAGCGCATCCGGGCTGCCGCCAACTCGATCGCGAGTGGCAGCCCGTCGAGGCGAATGCAGATCTGCGCGATGTCGGGCAGCGTCGCGTCGTCGACCTTGAAGTCGGGGTGCGCGGCACGCGCCCGATCGAGGAAGAGCTGTACTGCGGGGCTCGCTTCGAGCGCCGCGGGTTCTTCGATGCGGACGGGTACCGGCAGGGGTGGCACCGACCACACGACTTCGCCGGGGATCGCGAGCGGTTCGCGGCTCGTCGCCAGGACGTGGAGCGATGGGCACCACTTCACGAGGACGTCGACGAGGTCGCTCGCGCTGTCGAGTACGTGCTCGCAGTTGTCGACGACGAGCAGCATGGAGCGGTCGGCGAGGAACTCGACGATCGAGTCTTCGAGCGATCGGTTCGGTCGCTGCTGTACGTCGAGGGCATCGGCAACGGCCGCGACGACCGCGACGGGGTCGCGCAGCGGCGCGAGCTCCACCAGCCGGGTCCCGTCGGCGAAGTGCCCGGCTTTCCTGGTCGCGAGCCGGTAGGCGAGCCGGGTCTTGCCGACGCCGCCGGGGCCGAACAGCGTCAGCACGCGACCCGAGTCGAACAGGTTGGCAGCGATCTCGAGGTCGCGGTCACGACCGATGAGCGTGGTCGCGTCGTTCGGCATCGCGCCGGCGCGGTGCCGCGGCTCGCGATCGGGTTGCGATCGGCCCGGCGCGGGCGCGATCCAGGCGAGCGCCTCGTCGTCTCCGAGGATCGCGGCTTCGAGGTCTCGCAGCGCCGGCGACGGGTCGAGCCCGAGCTCGGCGCGCATGCGTTTTCGATATTCCTGCGCGTACCGGAGCGCTTCGGGCTGGCGGCCGCAGCGGTACAGGCCGAGCATCAACTGCATCCAGAACCGTTCGCGCAGCGGGTGGATCACGACGAGCGCTTCGAGCCGCCCGATCAACGCGTCGCCGTGACGGCCGAGGCGCAACTCGGCTTCCGCCCGCACTTCCTCGGCGGTGACCCGGAGCTCTTCGAGGCGTACGGCGACCGGGCGCGCCCACTCGTCTTCGGCGAACTCGGCAAACGCGGCGCCCCGCCACTCGTCGAGGGCCGATTCGGCGGCCGCCAGGGCACGCGCGGTGTCGTCGTCGAGCCGGGCGATCGCCTCGCCGAGGTGCCGCTCGAACCGGGCCGCGTCGAGGAGGTCGTCGGGGAGCTCGAGCACGTAACCCGGCGCCCGGTTGACGAGTTGGACGCCCGGGCCGGCCATCTCGACGAAGCGGCGCAGCTTCGACACGTAGCTCTGCAGCGTCGCCGGCGAACTGCCGTTCGCGCCGGGCCAGAGGATGTCGACGAGGCGATCGGCCGCGATCACCGCGTTGCGGTGGGCCAGGAGGGCGCCGAGCAGCCGGCGGGCTTGCACGCCACCGATCGGGAGCGGCTGGTCGCCGTCGCTGATCCCGACCGATCCGAGCACCCGAAAATCCACGACCTGCAGTTTGCCCCCGGGGGCTTGCACAGCGCTGGGCCCGTCGTTTGCAGGCGCGCCGACGCGGTCCTGCAGGGAGACGGGTGCAGGGTCGGCACACCCGGATCGACCGGGCCCGAAACGAAAGGAAGCGCTATGCCGCTCGTGCAGGTGAAGTTGATCGAGGGTGTGTTCTCGCCGGACCAGAAGCAGGAGATGATCACGAAGCTCACCGAGACGATGGTCGGCATCGAAGGTGAGGCCCTGCGCCCGGTCACGTTCGTGACACTCGAAGAGGTGCGCAGCGGCGACTGGGGCATCGGCGGGAAGGGCATGACGACCCAGGACGTCAAGGACCTCCAAGGTTCGTAGTGCACTCCTCAAGTTGTGACGGTTGCACGCCCGAACGGGGGTACAACCGTCACAACCCGGGGTGGGGTCGGCGGCGGTCAGGCGAACCAGCGTTGCGCCGCTGATCGCCGGCACCAGTTCCATGCGGCCGCATGGACTGTTACTCTCGGTGCATGACGAGTAGTGCGACGATGTTCGTGCGCCGGCCGACCGCGGTTCCCGCCGGCGACGAGAGCGCGCCGAGCTTCGTGCTCGATCGCCCGCTCGCCGGCCTGCGGGTCGGCATCCGTGCCGATCGGGCGTGGCGTTCGTGGCGGCTCATCGGCAGCCTGTGGGCGGAGTTCCTCGAACGCGACGGCGCCACCGTCGAAACCGTGGAGACCGGCGCGCAGATGGGCGAAGGCGGCGCGCACGACCGCAAAGAGATCGTCGAGCTCGCCAACGCCGTCGACTGTGCCATCGTCGGCCTCGGAACGTGCGGATCGTGCACGACCTACACGATCAAGGACGCCGTCGCCGTCGAGGACCATTCGAAGCCGGTGGTCGCGATGATCTGCGACGAGTTCCTCGTGCACGCCCGCAACGTCGCGACACACGTCGGCCATCGCGACCTCAAGATCGCCGTGCTCCCGTACCCGCTCGAGGCCCGGCCGGAGCACGAGCTGCGCGAGATCGCGGAAACCTTCTACCCGCAAGTGCTCGACCTGCTCGGCGCGACCCGGTGATCCTCGCGACGGAACAGGTCGAGGTCCCGACCGATGCCCGCGCGCAGTACGACATCACGTTGCAGGAACGTTGGGGCGACGGGTTGCCGCTGCTGCCCGCGACCGACGACGCCGTCGAGGCGTTGCTCACACGTTCGCCCTACCCGGCCGATCACGCGCTGTGCGTCCTGCCGCCCGTCAACGGGGTCGCGACGCTCGAACTCGTCGCGATCAACGCGGCGATGGCCGGTGTCGAGCCCGCGGCCTTCCCGTTCGTCGTCGCCGCCCTTGAAGCGATCTCGGAACCCGAATGGAACGCCTTCGGCCTCACCACCACGACGTCGAGCGTGTTCCCGATGCTGCTGGTGAACGGCCCGTCACGAACCGAGCTCGGCATCGACCACCGCGCCGGCTGCATGGGCGGTGCCGCCGGTCGCGGCTCGAGCACGATCGGGCGCGCGGTGGCGTTGTGCCTGCGCAACATCGGCGGCCAGCGCGCCGGCGAAACCACCAAGTCGGTGTTCGGGCAGCCGGCCCGCATCGGTTTCTGCATCGGCGAGTGGGAAGAACGATCGCCGTGGCCGTCGCTCGCGGAACGGCGCGGGTTCCGCGCCGAACAAGACGTCGTCACGGTGCACGGCGGGAAGGGCACCATGCCCCTGGCCGACATCCACAACGACGACCCCCGCGACCTGTGCTACCTGATCGCGAAGAGCCTCGCGTACCCGCTCGCCAACATGTTCCTCGGCAACCGGGAGAACGGCGAGGTGGTGGTCGCGATCAACCCGATCTGGGCCGACCGGTTCGCGGTCGCGTTTCCTCGCATCGACGACCTGCAGGCGTACCTGCGCGACAACGCGTGGCAACCCATCGACCTGTGGCCCGATGCCAACGCGCAACTGCTGCGCGCCCGCGGGCGGGTCGACGAACAAGGCCGGGTGCACCTCGTCGAACGTCCCGACCAGATCGTGCCGTTCGTCTGTGGCGGCCTCGGCAGCCTGCACGCGATCTCGCTCCCGAGCTTCGGCGAGAGCACGATGCAGACCAAGGCGGTGCTGAACCGGTGATGGACCCGGACGCGGTGGCGGCGACGGTCGAGGAGTTGGCGCGGGTCCTGCGGGCCGACGGCGGCGATCTCGTGCTCGTCGACGCGAACACCCGGCGCGCGACGATCTCGTTGCGCCTCGTCCTCGACCAGGTGTCGTGCGAAGCGTGCGTGCTCCCGCCCGACATGCTGTTCGACACGGTGCAGCAGTCGCTGGCCGACTGTGTCCGCGACGAGTTCGAACTCGTCATCGACGACCCTCGCCGCGCCGGCCCGCCGCCCGGGTGAGCGCGCCGGCCGCCCCCGAAGACGACCTGCGCGCGTGGAGCGCGCTCGTCGACGTGTACCAGACCGTGCTGCACGAAGTCGTGTGGGCGCTCGAACACGACGCCGGGATCGACTCGGGCATGTTCTCGATCCTTGCGCATCTCGAGCGGGCCCCGGTTCCCGGTCGCATGCCGTTGAACGATCTCGGCCAGCGCATGCACCCGCGCTTCAGCCAGCCCGGTCTGAGCCGGCTCGTCCAGCGCATGGAGCTCAGTGGTCTCGTGGAGCGGCACGCCGACCCCGACGACGGCCGCGCGATCAACGTCGTCGCGACGCGAGCCGGGCGCGCCCGGTTCCGGCGGGCCAACGCGACCTACTCGCAGGCGTTGCAGGAGCACTTCGGCGCCCATCTCACCGGCGCCGAACGCAAACGGCTCACCGCGGACCTGTCCCGGGTCGCGGCGCGCATCCATGAGGCACGCGCCGCGCGCTGAACCGCCGGGCGCGGGCGGTGGAGCGCGTCGCGATCGTCAGGCGGCGGGTTCGGCTCGCTCGCGGATCTCGGCGAGGGCGCCGAGGCCGCGCCGGAGGCCCGCGAGTTCGTCGGCCGAGAGCATCTCGGCGAGTTGGCGGTCGATCGTCTCGACCCCGTCGCGCACCGCGGCCGCCGCGGCACGGCCACGATCGGTGAGCGCGATCGTCATGCGTCGCCGGTCGTCGGGGTTCACCTCGCGTTCGAGGTAGCCGCGCAGCACGAGCGTGTCGATCAGCTGGCTCGCGGCCTGCTTGGAGACGCCGAGCCCGCGGACCATGTCGCCCGCCGACCCACCGCGGTTCGCCATCCCGCCGAGCACGAACGGGCCGTTCCGCGGCAGGTCGTCGAGGCCGGCTTCGGCGAGCCGGGCCTTGATGGCCTGCGAGTAGCTCGCCCGGGCCGCGCGCAACAGGGCGGGGAGCACGATTTCTTCGTGGTCGGGTTCTTCGTGGTCGGGTTCTTCGTGGTCGGGTTGGATCGTCACGCCGCCGACGCTACGCGACTCGACCCGAGATAGTCAAGGAGCTTGACAGTCAACTTCCTTGAAGCCTCGGGCCGCGATCGCCGGCGTGTGACACCCTGGCGACGGTGCATCGCTCGCGACTGATCGCCATCGGCATCGCGGTGGTCGTCGCGCTGCTCGCGCTCCGCTGGATGACGACGTCGAAGTCGGAGCAGGCGGCGGCGGCCGCCGGGCTGGCCTGCGCGAGCCTGCCGGCCGCGCCTCTCCCGGGCGCGAACGTCACGAGCGCGACCACGACGCCGGCCGGCGCGCAGACGCTCGCCGGTGCGCTGTCGGAGGCGCGGTACGCGGCGGCGAGAGACCCGGCCTACGCGGCGTTACCGGGGGTGATCGGCGACGTGGTGCGGGCCGCCGCCCATGGCGATGCCCCGGCGCTTCGCCGCCGCACCGCGGTTGCGCTGCTGGCCTGCGGGCCGGGGCTGACCGCGAAGTCGCGCGACGCGGTCGTCGCGGTCGGCGAGGTGTGCGCCGATCTCGGGCGGTCGACCGGGCATCTCGCGGCGACGGGCCCGCGCGGGCTCACGACCGCAGCCGACCGCGTGGCCCGGGCCGCGACGCAAGACCCGCGGTGGAAGCCGCTCGCCGGTTCGGTGCGCAGCTTGGCCCGGGCGGCCGCCGGTCACGATCGGGTTGGTGCAATCCGCGTCGCGGCCGCGATCAGCGATCGTTGCCGCACGATCCTCACTCCTTGACAGGGTGATGAGGTCAGGGTTGGTAGAAGCACGGGCTCGACGCGCCCGCCGGGATTGCTTCCAGCGGTTCCCGGACCTCCGCAACGGTCGGGCCGTACTGCGCCGCGAGCGGCGCGAGCTTCTCGAGATCGAAGCCGTAGAGGTCGGCTGCGGTCACCGCGAAGATCTGGTGCAGGTCGGCCGGATCGGCATCGGAGAACGCGCGGCGGATGCTCTCCTTCGAGAACGGTGTCGCGCCTTCGTTGTGCGGGTAGTCGCTGCCCCACATGTACTTGTGCAACCCGATCTTGTTGCGCGACTCGCCTTCCCTCGGGCTCGGGAAGCTCGCACCGATCCAGCAGTTGCGTTCGAAGTACTCGCTCGGCTTCATCGGGAGCGCCGCCGACACGTCGAGACCGACCTCTCCGGTGCGGCCGAACTTCATCGCCATGTGCAGACCGTCGAGTTGGCTCAGCGTCTTCGGTACCCAGCTCGCGCCGGCTTCGGTCATCACGAACTTGAGCCGCGGGAACCGTTCGAACACGCCGCTCATGATCATGAACCACAACGGCCGGTGACCGAAGTGCGGGGTCTCGATCACCCACAGCACCGTCGCAACCGGGTAGTCGCCGAAGTCGGGGAGGCCGGTGCCGGCGTGGCTGTTCACCGGCATCTCGAGTTCCTCGCACGTCGCCCAGATCGGGTCGTACATCGGGTCGTAGATCGGCTTCAGGTCGGGGTGGTCGGGCGGGATGTTCGGGATGAGGATCCCGCCGCGGAGCTTGTGCTCCTTGGCCCAGTGGATCTCCTTCACCGCTTCGTCGACGTCGTTGACGAAGATCTGCGCCATGCCCGCGCGCCGGTCGGGGGCGAGCGCGCAGAAGTCGGCGAGCCAGCGGTTGTGGGCCTTGATGCCCGCCCAGCGCAATTCGTACTCGTCCTTGGTCGGGGGGCGGGCGATCACGATCCCGGTCGGGAAGAACGGCGGCACGGTGTTCGGGAAGATCACCTCCGCGACCTGGCCGTCGGCTTGGAGGTCGGCCCAGCGCCGGGCGTCGTCCCAGTTGCGGGTACGGCTGTCGCCCTGCAGGTCGCGGTACGGGTTCTTGTACCGACCGCGCCACGCGTCGAACTCCTCGCGGTACTTCGGGTCGAGGTACTCGCGGTACTGGTCGGGCGACCCGCCGCCGTGGCAGTCGGCGGAGATGATCGTGTACCGGTCGGTGTCGGCCTGCGGCGCTGCGACGGTCATACGGGTACCTCCGGACGAATGCGGCCCGGCGTAACTGACGCCGGTGTCAGGTACAGGTTACCGGGCGACCTCACGAACCGCGGGCTGACGCAACGCCGGACATACCGTCGACAACATCGCAAATACCTTGACGCACCACGATTTCGTGCAAAGCTCTCGCCGGGCGGGGCCGTGTTCGGGAGGCCTTGTGGTGGGCAAGCCATTGGCGACGATCGTCGCCGTTCTTATCGCGTCGACCGTTGCCGTCGGCATCGCCGGTCCGGCGTACGCGACCGGGCCGACCATCGATTCCGTCGTGCTCGGTGGGACGCCCGCGTCGCCGTCGTTCACGGTCACCGGGTCGGGCTTCGGCGCGCCACCCACCGCCGATGCGCTCGGTCACCCGTGCGGTTCGACGACCGGGTACGACTACGGCCCCAACGCTTTGTCGCTGCGCGACAAGAAGGCCGTGTTCGGGCCGCAGCGCAAATGGGAAGCGGGGGTCTCCAAGCTGAGCGGGTACGACTGCATCGGCGATGTCATCCAGACCTGGACCGACTCGACGGTCGTCTTCTCGCTCGGGTCGGCGTACGACGACGTCGACTACCAGCTGACCGAGGGCGACCCGCTGAAGATCGGCGTCAAGGGCACGAAGCTCACGTTCACCGCGCACTACTCGGGCGGCCCGCCACAAGCACCGACCGAGGCGTGGTGCAACCCGAACCCCGCGTCGTACCAGGCGCAGTGCGCGTCGGCGTACATCCACTGGAACGGCTCGTTGAAGTCGATCCACCAGCCGGTGACGGTGAACCACCTCGGCTCGGGGACGTACATCGCGACCTTGTGGAACGGTGGCTACACCGGTATCCAGAACGACGGGAACTCGGTCAGCGGTGTGGTCGGCCCGACCGCGGTCTTCAGCCTCGGCGGTGACGGCGTCGAAATCGGCACGGTGCACGGAAGTCCCGACCCGAACTGCGAGATGGGGTTCGACGCGGGGTCCGGCGCCAGCTGCCGTATCCCGCTGCCACACCCGATCGACGATGGCGGCACGTACAAGTTCCTCGTCAGCCGGGCGAAGTCGGGCTTGACGACCGGCAAGGTCCTGCTCCCGACCGGCGAGAAGATCACCATCGGGAAACTGATGCCGGCGCCCGCGAGCCCGACCGATTTCGGGTTCCTCACGAACTTCGTCGAAGACTTCGGGCCGAACGTCGCCTCGATCGACCTGGTCCCGCACAGCTCGGTCGAATTCGGGAAGTTGACCGTTCCGACCGGCACTTCGCGGTTGGTGTTCGCGTGTGCCTACGCGACGAACAACGGTGCGGGCAGGCCGATCCTCGACTTCGGTGGAGCGAGCTGCGTCTGATCCTCCCTCGGTCCGCGGGCAGCGGTCACGGTTACGCCGTCGGGCGCGGGCTCGACGCTCAAAGTCCGTGCACCGTGGGGACGAACCGGGCCAGGTACGACGTGAGGTGCACATAGGTGTCGGTCGCGAGCAGCACGCCGAGCACCACGAGCAGCCCGCCGGCGACTCGTTCGAGGCGCGGGCCGGCGCGGCGAAGCCGCGCGGTGAGCGAAGGTGACGACGCGAGCCCCAGCGCCGCGAGGAGGAACGGCACTCCTATGCCGGCGGCATACGCGCTGAGCAACAGCGCGCCGTGGGCGACCTGGCCGGTGCGCGCCGCGATGGTGAGCGCGGCTGCGAGCAACGGGCCGACACACGGGCTCCAACCGGCGCCGAACGCGACGCCGACGATGTACGGCCGTGCCACTCCCGTCACGCGGGGCAGGGTGGGGATGAGGCGGCGTTCGCGCGCGAGCGGGCCGCGCAACAGGCCCAGCAGCGCGAGGCCCATCAGCACGATGACGATGCCGCCGACGACGCGCACCCAGTTCTGGAACGTCGACAGCGACGAGCCGAGCAACCCGGCCGTCGCGCCGAGACCCGCGAACACGGTCGTGAACCCGGCGATGAACAACACCGTTGCCGGTACCGCGCGCGACGCGTCGTGCGCGTCGCCCACCTCGCCGACGATGATCCCCAGGTACGCGGGCACCAATGGCACGATGCACGGCGCCAGGAACGACGCGACGCCGGCACCGAACAGCGCGACCACCTGGGTCGCAGTGCTACTCATCCGAACGTGAAGTCGTACGCTTCGATCCCCGCCTGCTCCGCCGTGATTCGAAGCTGGTGGTTCTCGACGCCCGGTGCCTTGACGAGGCGGTACATGTCGGGCGCCGTCACCGCCACGATGGTGCGCCCGTGCGCGTCGACCTGCACGCTCGCGCCCCGCTCGGCCGCCGGTACCGGCTTTCCGTCGAGGGTGACGACGACTGTCATCTGCTTTCCCGTGGCGGTCGCCAGCACGAGGTTCACGGTCTGCGCGTGCACGCCGAGCACGATCTGCGCGCCGGGCGCGGCGGCCGTGATCTTCTCGGCGCCCGCGGCCCAGCGGCCCGACAGCGCGACGTTCGGCGCGGCCACGTTTGCGACCGGAGGGTAGGTGGTGGTTCCCGGCTGCACCGCGAGCTCGCCGTGCTGCGTGTCGAGATAGGTCTCCGGGTTTACCTGCCGGCCCGAGGCCGTCTCCGCCTTCACGCTCTCGGCCCGCGGCGACGACTTGACCACGCCGAGCAGGGTTCGCAACACGTTCTCCGTGTTGTCGTAGTCGCCTTCACCGAAGTGCGCGTAGCGGATGTCGCCGTTGCGGTCGGCCACGTAGTCGGCGGGCCAGTACTGGTTGTTGAACGCCTTCCAGATCGTCATGTCGTCGTCGAGCGCGACCGGCCAGGTCACGTCGAGGCGTTTCACGGCCGAGCGAACGTTCGCGTGCACCTTTTCGAAGTCGAACTCGGGGGAGTGCACACCGATCACGACAAGACCGTCGGCCTTGTAGCGGTCGTACCACGCGCGGACGTACGGGAACGTGCGAACACAGTTGATGCACGAGTACGTCCAGAAGTCGTAGAGGACGACCTTGCCCTTCAACGCGGCCGCATCGAGCGGCGCCGAATTGATCCAACCCTTCGCGTGCAACGCGGGCGCCGGCCCGTTGTTCGGGAGGTTCGACGTGTCGACCGATCCCGTGATCGACGTGGGATCGGAATGCGCGGCGACGAGCACGCCCGACAACGCGATGATCGTCACGACCGCGGCGGCGGCCAGATAGAAACGGCGGTTGGGGGGTTTCGTCCTCGTCGCCGCCATCGCGCGAAGTGTAAGAGCGCGGCGTGACGGCCGGCCGTCAGCGGGCGGCGAACTCGAGGAGCTGCGGCGCGAGGAGTGGCCAGTGCTCGAAGAGGTGGCCGGTGCCGTCGCGCGCCGCCTCGCCGCGCTGCTTCCACTCGTCGTCGGGCCACGGCGGCTCGACCAGGGTGGAGCCGGGAATCAGCTCGTGTAGCCGTTCCGACGTCGCCCGGGTGTGATGCGGATCGCTCGCGCCGCTGCGGAAGATCAGGGTCGGGACGGCCAGCTTCGCGCCCGCCTCGTTGCTGAGCCCCGGGACGGGCGCGCCGGGGTCGGGGCAGTACACCAACATCCACCGTTCGAGCGTGGCGATGAACTCCCGCGGGTCGAGGGCGAGGAAACGTTGCCGGTTGCCGGGGTTCTTGCTGAGCACGTCGGCCCACTCCGGCAGCTCGACGACCGCTTCCATCCCGCCCTGCCACGCGGCGCGGATCGACTCACCGCAGTAGTGAACGCCGAGCAGCATCAAGCCGTACACACCGCCGGAGATCCACAACATCGCGAGCTTCGCCGCCACGTCGGGGTGGTTCGCGGCCGTGAGGAGCGAGACGCGCGCGCCACCGGAACCCCCGACGATGATCGCCGGTGCGAGGTCGAGCGCGCGGAGCAGACCGGCGAGCTTGTCGGCCTGCATCTCCGATTCCGAGGCGCCGGTGAAGCACACGTCGGACGCGCCCGTGTTCGGCCGGTCCCAGATGAGCACGCGCTGGTCGTGCTCGGCGAGCGCGACCGCGAGTTCACGCACGCCCGGTGTGTTCTTGTCGAAACGGCCGCCCGGGGTGATGGTCCACGACGGCCCGGCGTCGCCGATGATCTCGTAGTCGATGGTCGTGCCGTCGATCACTGCCGTTGCCATGGGACCTCCCGCGCTTCCGGCCACCCTAGGCAGACCAACCTGACGTTGCCGTCACCTCCGTGCGCCGGTACCGTCGAGCGCAGTCGCCCTCGGCGTGCCACCACCCGGAAGGGGAACGCACATGAGCCTCCCGCTCGACCAGGTGAAGGTCATCGACACCGACACGCACATGACCGAACGGCACGACCTCTGGACGTCGCGCGCCCCGCGGCATGGAAGGAGCGCGTCCCGCGGGTCACGCAGGTCGACGGGGCCGCGACGTGGGTGGTCGACGGCGCGGTGCTCGGGCGCGCCGGCGCCGGCGGCGTGATCGACAAGAACGGCGTCAAGGGTCGTTCGTTCGAAGGCCTCTACGAATGGGAGATCGACAACGCGCACGTTGCCGCGTACGACCCCGTCGCGCGCGTCGAGCTGATGGACGACATCGGCGTGTGGGCGCAGGTGATCTACCCGGGCGTCGTCGGCCTCGGCGGCCAGAACATCGCCGACGTCGTGCACGACGAAGCGCTCCGCGCGCTGTGCGTCGAGATCTTCAACGACGCGAGCGCCGAACTCCAGGACGAGTCGGGCAACCGCCTCCTGCCGATGGCGCTGCTCCCCGCGTGGGACATCGATGCCTGCGTGCGCGAGGCGCAGCGGGCGGCGAACCTCGGGCTGCGCGGCGTCAACCTCACCGCCGACCCGCAAGACGTCGGTGCGCCCGACCTCGCGAACCGCGCGTGGGACCCACTGTGGGAAGTGTGCAGCTCGCTGCACATGCCCGTGCACTTCCACATCGGCGCGAGCCTCACGACGATGAACTACTTCGGTTCGTACCCGTGGGACTCCCACGACGACGACACGAAACTCGCGATCGGCGGCACCCTGCTGTTCATCGGGAACGCGCGCGTCGTGGTCAACATCATCTGTTCGGGGATGCTCGAACGCTTCCCCGAACTGAAGGTCGTGTCGGTCGAGAGCGGGGCCGGCTGGGTGCCGTTCATCCTCGAGGCGCTCGACTACGAAATGTCGGAGAACGCGCCCCAGGCGCGGGCCGCGATGTCGTTGCTGCCATCGGAGTACTTCAAACGCCAGATGTACGCGACGACCTGGTTCGAGCGCACCGACCTGGCCGCCATCGTCGCCGCGGTCGGCGAGGACAACATCATGTTCGAGACCGACTTCCCGCACCCCACGTGCCTCTACCCCGACCCGCTCAAGACGGCCGAGGAGAACATGCGCGGCTTGCCCGGGAGCGCGCAGCGCAAGATCCTCGGCGAGACCGCGACGAAGCTCTACCGCCTCTGACGACCCGTCTCCCCCCGAACCTGCGTCAGTTTTGCCCCGTCTACGGGGCAAAACTGACGCAGGTTGGAGGGGGTGGGACGAACAGCCGCCGACCCAGGTTCGAGGTCAAGCGCGTTGCCGGGGTGGGTAGGTCCAATCGGGACGCTTGGACCCATGGCGCTGCGAGATCGTGACGCTGCCGTTCTCGGAGACGTCGGCGATCAGGGGCACGTGCTCCACGCGCGACGAACGGGACCGGCCTTCGAGGTGCGCGGCGAAGTCTTCGGGGAACGCGCGCAGGATGCTCGACACGACGAGTTGCTCCTCCGTGCCGAGGTAGCAGCGGTTCGCGTCGGTGACGCGCAACAACCGTCCGTTCAGCACCTCGAGGATGCTGTCGTCGGCCGCACCTGCCTCGATTGCCCGGAGCCCGCCGGTGATCTCGAGTGATTCCTGTTTGCACGGCGGGCACTGGCCACAGGATTCGACCGACAAGAAGCGTGAGAACTCGCGCGCGACCGCGACCATGTCGGCGGTGTCGTCATACACGGCGAACCCGGCCGAGCCGAGGCCGGACCCGATGGCGGCCATCGCCTCGTACGAAAGTGCCACCCCGAAGTCGTCGGCGCGCACCACCGCGTTCGACACCCCCGAGAACGCGGCGCGGAAGTGGCGACCCGGAAGCGGGCCGCCGCAGCGCGCGAGCACCGCGTCGAGCGGCGTGCCCAGCTCGACCTCGTGCACCCCGGGCTCGACGACATCGCCGACGACGGTCACGATCACCGTGCCCGGTGACGATTCGGTGCCCATGGCGCGGAACCAGTCGGCGCCTTTGGCGAGGATGTGCGCGACCGTCGCCAGTGTCTCGACGTTGTTCACGAGGGTGGGATTGCTCTGCGCGTCGTCGCTGACCCCGGCGCTTTCGGCCTCCCACCCACCCGACGGCGCGGTGGCGAACAGCCCGTGCTGCCACGGCGGCAGGAGGCGAGGCAGCGGCTCGCGCCCTTCGATCACCTCGAGCAGCGCCTTCTCCTCGCCGAAGAGGTACTCATCGGGGCCTTCGACGAGGTTCACCGTGAGATCGGCGAGCAGACCGGCTTCCGTGCATTCGACGACGGCCCGCCGCAAGTTCGTTGCGGCCTCCGCGTAGCCGGCCTTCGTCGCGAGGAACACTTCGTCGGCGCCGACCGCGAAGGCGGCGATGGCGGTTCCTTCGACGATGCGGTAAGGGTCTCGACGCATCAGGAGCCGGTCCTTGAACGTCGCCGGCTCGCCCTCCGCGCCGTTGGCAACCACGAAGCGACGCCCGCCGCCGCTGCCTCGAACCGACGCCCATTTCGTACCGGTCGGGAACCCGGCACCCCCGCGTCCCCGCAGGCCCGCGGCGGTGATCTCGTCGATGGTCGCAGCCGGCCCGAGCGCGCGTGCAGCGCGCAGGCCGTCACCGCCGCCGTGCGCGAGGTACTCGTCGATACTCGTGATCGGGTGCGCGGGCAACACCACGTGCAGGTCGTCGCTCATGACGACCATTCAACTCTCACGAACGCAGCGCCGCGCGGCCGGGGTCGGCGGTTACGGCTTGCGGGCGCGGGACGACGCCGACTTCTCCGGGACGCTCTCCGGTTCGGCCTCGTCGGGCGGTTCCGAACTTTCGTAGTAGCGGGGCAGGCTCGATTCGACGTCGTAGTAGACGCTGCCGATGCGATGCAGCAGCCGCGCGCTCGATTCGGCGGACAGCAACCAGTTGTGCGACTCGTGGGCCCAGAGGCTCTTGTCGCTCGCAAGATGGAAGTCGCGCCGTCCGGTCGCGTACGCGAACAGTTGGTGATCGTCGACGCCGTAGAGGTACCGCACGTGTGTCCGTTCCCGCGCCCGTTTCGCCGAGCTGGGACCGGGCGCTGCTGAGCGCACACTACTGGCTCCGGCGTTAACATCGTCCGCGCGTCCGGACTCGCTCGACGCCCGATTTGGGAGCACGCCATGGGTGACAAGTCACCGAAGAAGCTCAACGCCAAGAAGCCGGGCAAGTCGTTGAAGGACAAGCGGGCCGACAAACTCGCGAAGCGTGACGAAAAGCGCAGCGGGCTCGGCCACTGATCCGTTCCCCGTTGCCACAAGCGGCGGTCGCCGGGATCGGCCAGACGCGTTACGCGAAGGCGATGGGGCGATCGGAAATCGACCTCGCACTGGAGGCGATACGCGCGTGCTGTGCCGACGCGGGGCTCCCGACGTCGGCGATCGACGGGTTCGTGAGCTACCACATCGAGCAGGTCACCGAGGTCGATCTCATGACCACGCTCGGCCTACCCGAGTTGCGCTTCATGGCGCGCACGCCCTCGGGAGGCGGGGGCGCCGCTTCGATCCTCGGCCTCGCCGCGCTCGCGGTGGCGAGCGGCACCGCCGATTGCGTGGTCGCGTTCCGTGCCCGGAACCGCTCGAAGCGCGCGTCGTACGGGGCTGATCCGAACCAGGGTGGGCGGCCGTGGGCGAAGGCCGGCACCCGCCTCTCGGATTTCCGCCAGTGGCACTACCCGTTCGGTGTCGCGGCGCCGGCGCACGAATTCGCGCTGATCGCCCGCCGCCACATGCACGTGTACGGCACGCGGGCCGAACACTTCGGTCTCCAGGCGGTCGCGCAACGGTTCCACGCGAGCCGCAACCCCGATGCCTTGCTCCGCGACGCCATCACGCTCGACGACTGGCGATCGTCGCGCCCGATCGCCGAACCGATCCGCCTCTTCGACTGCTCGCTCGAGAACGACGGCGCGGCCGCGGTGCTGGTGACGTCGCTCGAACGCGCCCGCGACCTGCGGCAACCGCCGGCCGTCGTGCTCGCGCAGGCGCAATTCGGCGCGCCGATCCACACCCAGCTCGACGAGTTCTTCGCGACGACCGCCGCGTTCGGTGAACGCGACGGCGGCGCGGTCGATGCCGGCCGCCGGCTGTTCGGGGCGGCGGGGATCATCCCCGCCGATGTCGACGTCGCGCTGATCGTCGAGCCGTTCACCGTCGCCGTGCCGCTCGCACTCGAGCAATACGGGTTCTGCGGGCGCGGTGAAGGCGGCCCGTTCATCGAGAGCGGCGCGACACGATGGCCCGACGGTGGGTTGCCGGTGAACACGCACGGCGGGTCGAACGGCGAAGCGTTCATCCACGGCGTGAACCACTTGCCCGAAGCGGTACGCCAGCTTCGAGGCACCGCGTGCAATCAGGTGCCGAACGCGCGAGATCGCGTTCGTGTGCGGTGCCATCAGCGACCCGTCGGGCGCCGTGCTCCTGGGCACCGACCGGTGAGCGCGCCGTACCCTCGCCCGCAGCCGGTCGACGCGCTCGACGTCGCGTTCTGGGGCTACGTCGACGCCGGCGAACTGCGCGTACAACGGTGCGTCGCGTGCGCGAAGTACCGCCATCCGCCGCGTGCGATCTGCGCGCAGTGCGGGAGCCCGCAACACGAATGGGTGCCCGTCGGTGGGCGCGGCGAAGTGTGGTCGTTCACGGTGGTCCACCCGCCGACCCTCCCGGCGTTCGCCGACCAGGTGCCGTACGGCGCGGTGGTCGTGCGGCTCGACGAGGGTGTGTTCATGGTGAGCAATGTCGTCGACTGCCCGGTCGACGAACTCGCCGTCGGGCTCACGGTCGAGGTCGCGATCACCGGCCGCGACGACGACCTGGTCCTGCCGCTGTTCCGCCGCGTCGCGCCGGCCGGGTAGCGGCCGGGGAGCTGCCCTGTCGGATTTCCGCCAGTCGGCGGGCACGCGAGATGGCACCCTGGAGGCATGTTCGAAGACTTCGAACGGTGCCACCGAGCCGTGCAGTCGAAGGACGCCCGTTTCGACGGGTGGTTCGTCACCGCGGTGTTGACGACGCGGATCTACTGCCGGCCCAGTTGCCCGGCCCGCCCGCCCCACGCGAAGAACATGCGCTTCTACCCGACCGCCGCGGCCGCCCAGCAGGCCGGGTTCCGGGCGTGCAAGCGTTGCCGGCCCGACGCGACGCCGGGCTCGCCCGAGTGGAACATGCGGGCCGACCTCGTGGCACGGGCGATGCGCTGCATCGCCGACGGTGTCATCGATCGCGAAGGTGTCGACGGCCTGAGCGCGCGGCTGCACTACAGCACGCGCCAGATCGAACGGCACCTGCTCGCCGAGGTCGGAGCCGGTCCGCTCGCACTGGCCCGCGCGCAACGCGCCCAGACTGCGCGCTTGCTCATCGAAACGACGACACTGCCGATCTCACAGATCGCGTTCGCCGCGGGTTTCGCGAGCATCCGGCAGTTCAACGACACCGTCCGCGCCGTTTTCGCGCTCACGCCGAGCGAGCTCCGCACGCGTGCGCGTACCGCCTCGGCCCCGCCGGCGCCGGGTGCGTTGCTGCTGCGCCTGCCGTTCCGGATGCCGTTGTGCCCCGACAATCTCTTCGGGCATCTCGCGGCGACGGCGGTACCGGGGTGCGAGGAAGTGCGTCGCGGCGCGTACCGGCGAACCTTGCGCCTTCCGAACGGCAACGGCACCGTCGCCCTCACGCCGACGCCCGATCACATCGCCTGCCAGCTGCGGCTCGACGACCTGCGCGACGTTCCCACCGCGATCGCGCGCTGCCGGCGCCTGCTCGACCTCGACGCGGATCCCGAAGCGGTCGACGACGCGCTGGGCCGCGACCCCCTTCTCGCGCCACTGGTGCGCAAGGCGCCGGGGCGCCGGGTACCGCGCACGGTCGACGAGAACGAGTTCGCCGTGCGCGCGGTCCTCGGGCAGCAGGTTTCGACGGCGGCCGGACGCACGCACGCGGCCCGGCTGGTGAAGCGCTACGGGACGCCGGTCGCCGACGCCGATGGCGGCCTCACCCACGTGTTCCCCACGCCGGAACAACTGCTCGACATCGACCCGGCCGCCCTCGCGTTCCCGGCGGCGCGGCAGCGCGGCGTGGCTGCGCTCGTCGGCGCGCTCGCCGCCGGTGAGATCGACCTCGGCGCGGGCACCGACTGGGACCGCGCCCGCACCGACCTGCTCGCCCTTCCCGGCATCGGCCCGTGGACCGTCGAGATGATCGCGATGCGCGCGCTCGGCGATCCCGACGCGTTCCCGACCGGCGACATGGGTGTGCGCAGAGCCGCCGTCGAACTGGGCGCCGGCGACGGCGCGCTGCTGGTCGGCCGGGCCGAGCAATGGCGCCCGTGGCGCGCGTACGCGGTGCAGCACCTCTGGTCGACACAAGACCACTCGATCAACGACTGGCCACCGAAGGAGACGGCACGATGACCACGACGACGATGCCAACGACAACGACGGCGGCCGGCGCGAAGACCGGCAAGAAGTACCGCGTCGTCGACAGCCCGATCGGGCCGCTCACGATTGCCGGTCGCCGCGACGCGCTCGGCGAGGTGATCACCAACGTGAGGATGGACGACCAGGCTCACCCACCCGTCGACGGTGATCACTGGTCGTTCGACGCATCGGCGTTCGCCGGTGTCGTCGCGCAACTGGAGGCGTACTTCGACGGCGCGTTACGCGACTTCGACGTCCGGCTCGACCTCCAAGGCACCGAATTCCAGCGCCGGGTGTGGAAGGCGCTGCTCCAGATCCCCTACGGCGAAACCGAGTCGTACGGCGCGCTCGCGGCGCGGATCGGGCAGCCGTCTGCGTCGCGAGCCGTGGGTCTGGCCAACGGGCGCAACCCGGTCGCGATCATCGTCCCGTGCCACCGGGTGATCGGGGCATCGGGTTCGCTCACCGGCTACGGCGGCGGCCTCCCGCGCAAGCGCGCCCTGCTCGACCTCGAGCGCCAACCGTCGCTCCCGATGATCGCCGGTTCGCTCGCGACGAACGTCGCTACAAGCTCGACACGACCTGCCGTGCGTCCTCGATCGTCGATGTGACCGCGCCGGCCGACCCCGGCCGGGGCATCACGACGATGCGATCGACGCCCAGTTCGGCGAATGCCGCGGCCCGCTCGGCGGTGAGACGCCCGCGGGGTGTCACGGATATCTCGAGCGGGCCGAGCGACGCGGGGCGACCGATCGTGCCCGCGATCGAACGGAGCGCCTCGACACTCTTCGCGGTGTCGGAGGGCTCTTGCGCGAAGCCGTACCAGCCGTTCCCGCGAGTGATCGCGCGGCGGTAGGCCCGCGGCGTGTGACCGCCGACAACGATCGGGATCGGCCGTTGCACCGGCCGTGGGTACGCGTCGACGCCGCTGAAATCGGCGTACGAGCCGTGGTACTCGGGGTGTTCGTCGTACCAGAGGTGGCGCATCGCATCGAGGTACTCGTCGGTGATCGCACCGCGATGTTCGAAGTCGGCGCCGATCGCCCGGAACTCCGGCTCGAGGTAACCGACGCCGACACCCAGCGTGAGGCGACCGTGACTGACGACGTCGAGGCTCGCGACCTGCTTCGCGAGGACAACCGGGTTCCGTTGGGGAAGGATCACGATGCCGGTCGCGATGCGTACCGTCGTGGTGTGCGCGGCCGCCCAGGCGAGCGCGATCAGTGGGTCGAAGACGGGGTCTCGAGGCGCCATCGGCGACGGGGGGACCTGCGGGTCGGGCACCACGACATGCTCACCGGCCCACAACGAGTCGAAGCCGGCCGCCTCCGCGGCTTGTGCCTGCTCGGCGAGCCGTTCGGGATCGCACGCCGGGCCCATGTTGACGCTGAACAATCCGAGTCTCATGGCTGCGCCACTTCGGCGACGGCGCCGAGAAGCGCGTCGACGTCGTCGGTCGTGGTATGCCGCACGATGCCGGCCCGTACCGCGCCGCCGCGCTCGCGCAACCCGAGCGCGTCGATCAATTCGCACGCGTAATTGTCGCCGCTCCACACCGCGATGCGTCGCTCGGCGAGCGCACGCGCGACCGTTGCCGGTGCGACCCCGTCGAGGTTGAAGATCGTGGTCGGCGCGCGACCCTCGGCGCCCGCCGGCCCGTGGACGCTGACACCGGGGATTTCCCGGAGCCCGCGTTCGAGCCGGTCGAGCAAGGCCGCTTCGGTCGCGGCCGCCTCGATCGCATCGTGTTCTTGCATGAAGCGCGCCGCGGCCGCGATGCCCGCGATGTTCTCGAACGCCTTGGTGCCCGTCTCCCAACGATCAGGGCCGTCGTAGTCGGCGGGCCGCACCCGGTAGGGCTCGACACCGGCCATCAGCTCCGGTTGCAGCACGAGGATGCCACCGTGCGGCCCGTACCACTTGTAGGGCGACGTCACGAGCGAATCGATCCCCCAACCGTTGACGTCGACGGGGAGATGCGGGGCACGCGCGACGGCATCGACGTGTACGCGGGCGCCGGCCGCGTGGGCCATCGTGATCGCGGCTCGCAGGTCGGGTGCGAACCCGGTGAGGTTCGACGCGCCGCTGATCGCGACCCACCCCACCGCGCCGGCGGCCAGCTCCCGCTCGAGATCGGCGAGGTCGAGCGCGCCGCCGGCGGGGTCGACCGGCAGCATCGCGACCGACGCGCCGCTCTCCCGCGCGGCCAACACCCAGGGCGTGATGTTCGAGTCGTGGTCGAGTTGGGTGCACACGATGCGCGCCGCGCGCGGCTGCGCGCCCCATTGCCGGGCGAGCGCGCGCGTGTACGCGAACACCAATGCGGTCGAGCTTCCTCCGAAGATCACCTGGCCGGGTGCCGCGCCGAGGAACGAGCCGACCGCCGCGCGCGCGTCGTCGACCATCGCCGCGGTCTGTTCGCTGGCGGCGAACGCGCCGCCGGCGTTCGCCGGCGCGGGGCTCGTCAGGTACGCGTGCATTGCGTCGATTGCAGCGTCGACCGGCAGCGTTCCCGCCGGGCCGTCGAAGCGCACCCAGCCGTCGCGAAGCCCGGGGAAGCGATCGCGGAGATCGGGCAGTACCACCGGGAACGCGCCCGTCAGCCGACGCGGCGCAACGTGTTGCGGTCCTCGTGCGCGAACGGTTCGGGCATCTCCGTCATCCGCAGCATCGTGATTTCGTGGTACGACCAGCTGTCGGTGCCGGTGGTGATCGTCGCGTCGTACGTGAGGCTGCTCGCGTTCTTCGCGAGGTACTGGTTCTCGCCGATCGTGTAGTTCGTGCCGCCCAGCTCGGCGTGCAGCGTGAACGACGTCGCGTCCTCGGCTGCGGTGCCGCCGGCGAGCACGGTGATCCCGCGCGGCACGACGAAGCCGCGCAGCACCTCGCCGGTCGCGGAATCCCACAGCCAGTACCCGACCTCGGTGTGGAACGGGTTGTCTTCGCTGCCGCGCCACATCGCCGTCTTGTAGTCGAGCCCGTACAGCGACTGGTGCCCGTTGACGACCGGCCCGAACGGCTTCATCGTCACCTTCTCCCGGTACGGCGTGTCGAGCACCGCGTTCTGGATGTGGGAGAACGCGGTGTCGAGGCCGGCGTCGGCTTCCCACTCACCGATCAACCCTTGCAGTGGTCCCCATTCGGTCATCCGGGTCTCCCGCTCGTGAACCGTTCGTGCTCGCCAGGGTAGGGGTGAGGCGGCGCAAATCGCCGGTTTCCGGCGCCGGTTCGCACCCGGGAGCCGCCGGAAGCCCGGGATCACCTCAGGGGGCCGCGAAGGGGGTCGATCTGGAAAGACCGGGACCTCGGCGCGCCCGGCGCCGGTCACGGAGAACCGATTGAAGGCTGGAAGCTCGCGCATCGTGGCCGGCGTCCTGGCCGGCATCGCCGCCGGCACCCTTGCGGTGCTCGGTTCGACGGTCGCGGCCGCGGCCGGGACACTCGACTTCGGCGGCGGTTCGGCTCCCGCCATCAGCAGTTTCACGCCGATCACCCTGAACGGCACCCCGCAACTGTCGAGCCTCACGATCGCCCCGTTCAGCGTCGTCGACACGACCTCGAGCGGCGCGGGCTGGCACGTGACGCTCACCATCCCCGACCTCGTCAACGGCGGGTCGGTCATCCCGGCCTCGATCTTCTCGATGGACGCGCCGATCGTGACCCCGTCGGGTGGGGCCGACATCACCGGCGTCACGGGGCACCCGTCGACCGGCAACCTCGGGTCGGGAGAGGCGATCGTCACCGCCGCGGTCGGCTACGGCGACGGGACCTATCTCGTGTCGCCCGCGCCGGTGATGATGACGGTCCCCGTGGCCGCGCTGGCCGGCACGTACACGAGCGCGGCAACGATCAGCGTCGACTCCGGTCCGTGACCGCGGCGGCGACTCGCCGGTGCTGCTCGCCGATCAAGCCATCGCGATGGTGAACAAGTCGTCGGCGGTCTGAGGCGGGCCGAGCAGGCCGCCTTGCGCATAGTCGCACCGCATCGCGGCCAACGCCGCGTACTGCGCGTCGGTCTCGACCCCGTCGGCGACGACTTCGGTGTCGATGCTGTGTGCCAGCTCGATGACGCCGCGGACGATCTCGCTCGCGCGCGGCCGGTCGCACAGGTTCCGGACGAAGTCGTGGTTGACCTTCAGGACGCTCACGGGAAGGTCCTTGACGAAACGCAGGGATGCGTAGCCGGTACCGAAGTCGTCGATCGCGAGACGAGGCCCGAGCGCGGCCAGCTCGATCAGCCGTGATCGCTCGTCGGGTTCCAGTGCCTCGCGGGCCACGGCGAAACTCTCGGTGAGCTCGAAGGAGAGCCGGAGGGCGCCGGGGTCGATCCCGGTCGCGGCGAGGATCGCGCGGGTTTGCGCGATCAGATCGGTTTCGCCGAGTTGGCGGGGCGACAGGTTCAACGCGACGTGGAGCTGGTCGTCGTCGGCGCGCGCGGCGTTCCAGCGGCCAACGGTCGTGCACGCGGTTTCGAGCGCCCACTGACCGATCGGCACGATCAACCCGGTGCGTTCCGCAGCTTCGAGGAACTCGTTCGGGACGAGCACCCCGCGGTCGCGATGTTGCCAGCGCAACAGCGCCTCGACCCCGACGAGACGGCGGCTCGCGATGTGCACGACCGGCTGGTAGTGCAGCTGTAACTCGTTGCGTTCGAGGGCGTGCACGAGTTCGGTTTCCGTGTTCACCCGACGGCGAGCGGCACGCCGGGTGGCTTCGTCGAAGATGCGAACTTTGCCTGCCGTCCCTTGCGCCTTGGCGAAGTACATGGCGGCGTCGGCTTCGCTGAGCAGCTCCTCGGTCCCGGTGACGTCGGCGTCGAGTGTCGCGATGCCGATGCTGACCGACACGTTCCACCGGTCGTCGGCGATCTGGAACGGTTCCTGGAATGCGGCGCGCACCCGGTCGGCGACTCGTTCGACGTCCTCGTCGCCGGCGTACTCGCACAGGATCACGAACTCGTCGCCACCGAAGCGGGCGAGCGTGTCGGTGTGGCGCAAGACTTTGCTCACCCGCTCCGCGACCTGGACGAGCAGCAGGTCGCCGGCGTGATGGCCGAACGTGTCGTTGACGAGCTTGAAGCGATCGAGATCGAGGAACATCACGGCCGGCGGTTCGTGAGGGTGCCGGTCGAGCACCGCGATCGCGTGGGAGAGACGATCGACGAGGTACTCCCGGTTCGGCAGGCCGGTGAGCGGGTCGTGCCACGCGCGATGGGCCAGCATCGCCTCGGCGTGTTCCTTCTGTTCGCCGGTTGCGCCGGCCATGCGGATCACGATCGCGAACACGAACGAGCCGAGCAGACCGATCGCCTGGGATTGGGTGCGGTCGAGCATCGAGGGTGCCCAACCCGCGAACACGAACAACTGACCGACGGCGCAGGCGAACACCGACCATCCGAGCGCGGCGCGCCACGTCTTCGCACCCGACTGTTCGAGGTCGGCCAGCGCCGAGAACGCGAACGCCATGCCGAGGGCGGGCCCCCAACCACTGAGGTAGATGACCACCGCGACGGCCGCGACGTGCGCGCACACCCGCGCGTGCATGCGCCAGGTGCGCGGCCCGCAGTCCTTCCATCGTTCAACGAAGCGGCTCGTCACAACCGATCCGAGGATCGCGGTGGAGTACGCGGCGACGGAGGCATGGGCGACCATGCCGAACTTGCGGCACACGAGCACGATCGCGAGCGCGACGGGCGCGACGCCGTAAACGATGACCTTCGGCGTCAACCCGCCCGGCGCCGGGCGGTTGGCCGGGTCGCCGGCGAGCGCGCCGGGATCGCTCGGCTCGGAAATCTCGCCCACGTTGGTTCATCGACCTCCGGCCAGACGGTCTTGATCCGGTCTTGGCCCTTGGGTGGCTACGGTCGGCGGGTGCGCGCCGACCCGTCGTCGATCCTGCTCACCGACCGTGTCGTCGTGGTGACCGGCGCCGCGGCCGGCATCGGGCGGGCGACGGCCCGCTGCTGCGCCCGGTTCGGGGCACAGATCGCGGTTTGCGACCGGGTGGGCGACGGCCTGGAAGACGGCATGGCGCCGGGGTCGCTTGCCCGGGTGCTCGACGTGCGCGACCACACGGCGCGCGATGCCTTCGTCGACGAGGTCATCGACCGCTTCGGCCGGATCGACGTCCTCGTCAACAACGCCGGTGGCACGTTCTTCGCCCCGTTCCTCGAGGTGTCGCCCGGTGGTGAGGCCGCGCTGCTCGCCGAGAACTTCGGTCACGTGACCGCGCTGGTCCGCCGCGCCGTCCCACACATGCCGCCGGGCGGCGCGATCGTGAACGTCACGTCGATCGAGGCGCATCAGGCTGCGCCCGGGTTCGCGGTCTACGGCGCGATGAAAGCGGCCCTCGCCCATCTCACGCGCACCCTCGCGCTCGAACTCGCGCCCGCCGGTCTGCGCGTGAACGCGATCGCGCCCGATGCGATACCGACGAGCGGCGACCACGACGCGCGCGCCGCGATGCTTGCGGCCGGGGCGACCTACGAACCGGCCGTCGTCCCGCCACTCGGTTTCCTCGGCGACGCGGAAGATGCCGCGGCCGTGATCGTGTTCCTCGCGAGCGACCTGGCGCGGTTCGTGACGGGCACCACGGTGCACGTCGACGGCGGCAACTGGGCCGCCGGCGGATGGCGGCGCCTCATGGAAGGCGAAACCGGAGCGCGAAGGGCCGATGACGCTTAGCGGCTTGCCACCGAACGCCATGCGAAGGCAAGGAACGATGTCGCGGTGAGGTCGATCGCCGGTTCGTCCGTGCGGTACGACTGCACGTTGTCCTTGTAGCGCGCCGCGTTGTTGAACGGCGCGTACGCGTTGCCGCCGCCCGCCGGGCAGCGCCGCATCCCGTCGACGTTCCCGCGCCCCGTTCCCTTCGCGGGCCCCTCGACGGCGGCGCCGGCGAGCACGGGCGGGCTGCCGTCGAGCGAACCGGCGAGGTTCGCGATCTGGTGCTGGGGGCACTGCGGGAAGGTGGTGCCGTCGCCGATCACGAACGAGACGCCCCACGCGTTCGCGCCGAGAATGTTGTCGAGCCAACCCTGGGCGGGGACGGCATAGGTGCTCGACCCGGTGAGCGCGTCGTACTCGCTCGCCATGACCGACAACCCCGCGCCGTGCGAGACGGTGTCGTCGGACGCCCACTTGTACCCGAAGCCGAAGGGATCGCGGCCGGCTTGCTGCTGCGCGCGGTCGATCTGCGCACCGAGGTCGGCGACAAGATCGGGAACGGTCACCGCGAGGCCGGCCGGGCTCCCGGCCGCGGTGATCGCCCGCGCCAGGTCGAAGTGCGCGAGGCCCGACACGTCGTAGAGGTTGAGCGAGTCGGTGCCGTCGTCGTTGCCGGTGATGTAGGCGTGAGCCCAGGTTGCCGCTTGGTCGAGGTAGTACGCGGGATCGGTGTGCGGGAGGCCGGCGGTGCTGCCGGCCGGCGCGGCCGCGAGCGCGCGGTACACCTCGGTCGCGCCCAACTCGAGATCGTCACGCCACGACGTTTCGGGGTAGAAGCCGTAGGGGAGCACGGTGAGCAGCTTGGTGGGGGACACGTCGGCGAGGTCGTAGATCGTCTCGGCCCGCTGCAGGCACGCGTCGGCGAACGCGGGATCGGTGGCGCGGTACACGAGCGCGCCGAGCGCGAAGTCGGCCGCCAGCCGCCCGGCGAGGTTCGGGCTGATCTTGCCGCCGGGGTCGGCGGCGCGGAACACCGGCCGGTTGCGGATGTAGCGGTCCGGCGCGTTCGTGCCGCCGTAGGTGTCGTCGGCCTGGGGCAGCCGCCACACGTCGTGGTCGCCCACGATCTTCCGGTTGCCGCTCCCGATGCCCACTTGGTAGTAGAGCGTGCTCGTCGGCTCGTCCCACATCCGGTTCAGCCAGTCGAGGCCGAAGCGCGCTTCGCCGAACAGGCTGGTCGCCGACGCGGATCGGCCGAGCTGGTTCGGGAACTGCTGCACGCCGTCGAGCATCAACGCGACGACGTAGCTGCTCGTCTCGACGAATTTGAGGTAGTCGCCGGCGTCGAACCACCCACCCGACGCGTCGATTGTCGCGGGGAGCGGGGTGAGGTCGCCGGAGAAGCCACCGGAACTGTTGGTCTTCTTCGTCAGGTACGTCTGTGCGTGCGCGTCGTTGAGATGCGCCGGCGCGGTGCGGAGCGGCGAGGGTATGAAGTCGGGACCGTCGCGTTGCGTTTCGTAGAAGGAGCGCGTGTTCGCGAGTGCAGCCGTGTACAGGTTCGCCGCGGCCGCGATCGCGAAGGGTTCCGACTGACCGGCGGCCGGCCCGGTGATCTTCACGGCGTAGGTGCCCGGCGTCGCGAGGCCGGAAAAATCTACCGGGTAGACGAAGGGGAACTTCTTGCTCCACGAACCGACCGTCGCACCGAGCGACGGCGCCGAAACCGTGTTGCCCTGCGCGTCGATCACGGTGACCACCGCGCCCGTCTCGGCGACCGGTGAGACGACGTAGGCGACCTTGTTACTCGCGCTCGGATAGCCGACCTGGTCGACGCGCACGTACGCGGGTTTCGTCGCCGCGCCCGCCGGTTTCGGTCGGGTGAGGACGGCCGCGGGGGCCGCGACCGCGGCGACCGCGACGACGGCGATGGCGATGGCGACGACCGTGCCTCGCGTGCCTCGCGCGGCTCGGCGGCTATTGCGTGACATGCCTGCTGGCATGGTCGGCGAGGAGTGGTTTCGATGCCCCGACGAACTGGTTACCGGTGATGGTCACGTCGTCCGACGAGACGAGTTGCACCGCCGGCATCTCCTTGGCCGGCGGCACGTGCACCTCGTTGTCTTCGATGACGATGTGGTCGGTCTGACGGAAGAAGAGCGCGCCCCGCCCACCCTTGTCGGTGACGTTGCCGGTGGTCTGGAAGTAGTTGTCTCGGAAGGTGAAGGGACCGCGCTTGCCCGAGAGCGGGCCGTAGACGAAGACGAGGCCGCCGCTCGGGCCGCGCATGACATTGCCGGTGACGGTCACATCGCCGACGTCGGGGCTCGAGCCCTCGTTGGCGAGCCAGAAGTTCCGCACGGGCCCCGTCGTGTTGTTGACGATCTGTATGTTCCGCGCGCTCGACTTCTTCTTGTTGAGTTCGATGTCGAACAGCGAGCGACCGACGTCGCCGATGCGGTTGCCGACGATCAGCACGTTCTCACCACGGGTGAACGAGATCCCCTGGCGGCCGCTCCGGTCGAAGGTCGATCGTGCGACCGTGATGTGTTGGCTCGGGGTGCCCTTCCGGCCCGCGATGTTCACGAAGTCGCCGTAGGTGTCGTACGCCTGGACGCGGTCGAGGAACACGCCGTTGTCGCCGGTCAGTTTGAACGCGTGCTGCGCCTCGAGGGCGGCGACATACGCCGCCGCCGACGTGCCGGCGTGTGGGTTCGCGCCCCGCACAATCAGGTCCTGCACGGTGATGTTGCTACTCGATCGCACGAAGAGCTGGCAACGATCGCGGTCTTTCCGTCTGCCGGTTCCTCGTGTCTTGGCCTGGAGCGTCGCACCGTTGCCTTCGAGCAGCAGGTTGTTTCGCCCGTCGAGCATCAAGGTTCCCTCGATGCGGTAGCACGCGTGGGCCGGGAACGCCATCACGGACCCGTCGGGTACCGAGTCGAACCACGACTGCAACTGGCTCGTGACGTCGGTAGAACAGTTCGCGGGGATCGACGACGGCGGGGCGAGCGCCTTCCCGGTGGGCGGCGTGACACCCTCGGCGGTGATGTGCGAAGGCACCGGGGCGGCGGGTGGGTTGAGGCGCCCGAGATCGCCGGCACCCGCGTCGGTCGAGGCGGTCGTCGTCGTGGTCGCCGGCGCGCCGCCGGGCTCGGTTGTCGTGCCGGTCGTGCCCGTCGCGCCGGTCGTGGCCGTTGCGCCGTGGTGCGCGCCGCTCGAACACGCGCCGGCGAGCAGCAGGCACGCGACCGCGCCGAGGGTGGCGCGTCTCACGCGCCGACCCGGTACGAGAGGTCGATGGCGTCGCGCCCGTCCAGCGCGTGGCTCGAGGCGAACACCTGCATCACGGTGGTGCCCGGACCGGTCGCGACCGTCACCCAGTGGCGTTGCCCGTCGGCGGGGACGAGCACGGTTTGGTGGCCGACGAGCAACTGGATCGCGGTCGATCGTGATCCCGGTTCCGTGTGCACGGTGACACCGAGGCGGCCGCGCCAGCGGAAAGGCGGCGCCACGTCGAACAACACCCGCGCCACGGATCTCGGCACCGTGGTGACGCGCGCCGTGATACGGCGCCGCACCGGCGAAACCAGGTAGATCCTCGGTTGGAACAGCGTGCGGTCGCGCAGCGCCGTGATCGCCGCCGGCGCGAGCGTCGCGCGTAGGCGCCTGGCGTACGGGCGGAGGTCCCACGCGAACAGGCGGTTGCCATCGCCGCGAAGCATGGGTGCGCCAAGGACGGAGCGCAACCCCCCGATGAGGTGGTGGCCCGAATCCTGATAGCCGTAACGGTCGAGGGTGAGTGCCGAGAAGCCGACGGCGCTGAGCGCGGTCACGAACTGGCGGACGGGAAGCAAAGCGGCCGTGAATTGCCAATCGCCGTTACGCCCCCGCACGTTGCCGGCACTCCAGCGCAGCGTCGACGAGTGGAGGTAACCCTCCTTGATGAGGTCGTAGTCGGCCATGCGTACGTGCCCGCCGCCTTCCGGGAACTCCGACACGGGGAGTTGGAACACCATCGCATGGTGGGGCAACCGCCGTTGCAGCGCGCCGACGAAGGCCGCGTCGGCGTGCCAGGCGGCCGAGTGCTGCTGCGGCTGGGGGAGGAACGCGGAAGATGTCTGGTCGAGCACGCCCGCGATGCACACGATCGCGAGGATCGCCGCCCAGGTCGTTCGTGGCCGCGGCAGCCGTCGCCGGAGCCGGTAACGCACCCGGTCGAGCAGGCGGGCGAACGCGACGAGCGACGCGAACGCGATGTCGACGACGATGCGGACCCACGCGCGAATGTCGGAGAAGCCGAGCGGCGCGAGCACGCGGTCGAGCCCACCCTGGGTCGCGAGCAGCAGCGCGAACACCACGATGATCCCGAGACGCACTTCGATCGGGGCCGGCGCCCGGCGCGGGCGAGTGGTGGCGGTGTGGTGATCCGGGCGCGCCGCCCGCCACAGCAGGCCGACGACGAGCACGACGCACCCGATCGACCCTGCGAGGCCCAGGTTGGCGGTCTCGAAGCCTTTCGGCCCGCTCGGCGCGAGAAGGTTGCTCAACGCGGCGAACGGCGGGAAGCGATGGTGGTAGATCGGGCTCAGCAGTTCGGTCAGCCGTAGCGGCAAGCTTTCCGACGCGCTCGCGGCGCGGCTGCCGACCGCGAGGGGGTTCGGCGCGTTCCGGGCGCGAAAGAGCAGCGTCGGGAGGTTCCCGAGCACGCTCGCGCCCAGCGCGGCCGCGCCCATCACCGCGAAGTCGCGCACGCTCCGCCAGGTGCGGAACATCACGCTGGTGAACAGCGCGCTGCACAACCCGAGCGCGAGGAAGAACGCGAGGTAGTAGAGGCCGGTGACGCCGATGAGGAACGCGGCGGCGATCGGCCAGCACCAGGAATCGAACCGTGGCACACCCGGCCGGTACGCGCGCAACGCGGCCAGCCGGGTCGTCGCGCTCTTCCCGTCGGTGGATGCGGGGGCTCGCGGTCGGGGCCGGGCGTCCATGAGGCGCACGCACAACAGCACCGTGAGGGGCGCCGAAACGTAGAAGGCGAGGTTCTCGTGACCGATGCTGTTCCTGAAGTGGTACGGGCTGAGCGCGAACAGCACCGCTGCGACCAACGACGATGTATGCGACACGCGCAGCGCTCGCATCACCGGGTACGCGACCGCCGCAGTCAGCGGGAAGGTGAGCAACCAGAAGAGGTTCACCGTCAACGCCACGTTGTTCCCGGTCGCGGCCAGGATCGCCTTCTTGAAGCCGTAGGCGACGACGTCGCCACCCATCGGCCACTCCGCCCACTGCTGGCCGAAGGGCGCGTTCAACTGCGGGTTGTGCAGGTACCAGCCGGTCTCGGCCACGTTCTTCGTCACCATCATTTCGAGGGTGGCGTCCTGCTGGTCGTCGGTGGCGGTGCGCGTGTACTGGAACGGCACGTCGAGCGGCTTGTGCCAGATCCCGGTGACCGCGACCAGCGCGATCGACGACAGCACGGCGGCCGTCGCGGCGCCGGCCAGGATGCGCCGCGCGAAGCGGGCCCGTAATTGCCGCCCGCTCGGCCCGGTCGCGGTCGCCAGGTCCAGGCCCGCAAACTCGTCGCGCGATGGCGCGATCGCCGGAATACTCACGAAAGGCGGAAGATAACCGTCGCTTCGCGGAGAATGGGCGCGGCCCCTCACCAGCCGGGTTGTGGCGGTTGTACCCCCATCCGGGGGTACAACCGACACAACCGGGCGTTCAGTCGCGCGCGATCGCGACGGCGCTGCTGGTGAAGCCGGTTGCCGAACCGCGGAACGGAGCAGAGAAGGCGAAGACGCCGCCGTCGCGAGCCGCGAGCCAGTAGCCGCCGCCGGTGCTGGTCGCGGCCATGCCCACGACCGGCGAGACGAGGTGGAGCGTGCCGGTGGATCCGTGGAAGTGCGCGTCGCCGAACGCGAAGATCCCGCCGTCGCTCGCGACGAGCCAGTAGCCGTTCCCGCTCGGCGTGCGTGCCATGCCGACGACGGGTTGGTTGAGGCGTATCGCGCCGGTCGAACCCCGGAAGTGCGCGTCGCCGAACGAGAACACGCCGCCGTCGCGTGCGACGAGCCAGTAGCCCTTGCCATCGGGTGTCGCGGCCATGCCGACGACGGGTTGGTTGAGACGTATCGCTCCGGTGGAGCCGTGGAAGTGCGCGTCGCCGAAGGCGAACACGCCGCCGTCGCTCGCGACGAGCCAGTAGCCGTTCCCGCTCGGCGTGCGGGCCATGCCGACGACGGGTTGGTTGAGCCGTATCGCGCCGGTGGAGCCGTGGAAGTGCGCGTCGCCGAAGGAGAACACGCCGCCGTCGCTCGCGACGAGCCAGTACCCACGGCCGGTCTTGGCTGCCGTCGCACCGACGATCGGGCGGTGCAACGCGACGCCGAACAGCGACCCGCAGTTGGGTGCGCTCGACGGGAACACGTTGCCGTCGCTCCCGACGATCGTGTAACCGCTGTGCGACGTCGGCTTCGTGCACAACGACGCCGGGTGCGGTGGTACGCCGGCCGGGCCCGCGAGCGCGGTGACCCCGGCGTTCGTGCCGACGAGCACCAGGCCCAGCGCGGCCGACGGTGACGCGAAGTGCGGGACCGCGCCGAGCGCGATCGTCTGCAACGTCGCGCCGGTTGCAGGGTCGAGGCCGGAGAGGGTGCCCGACGGCCAGTCGACCGTCCAGAGCACGCCACCGGCGAGGATCGGGGGCCCGGCGTTGCTCGTCGCGGGCCGACCCAGCCGAGTGCCATCGTCCGGGCGGTGGTATCGACGTTCACTTCCTGGATGTGGTCGGTGCACGGTACGAACAGTCGCGAGCCGTCGAACGCGGTACCGCCGAAGGCTTCGCCGCTGCATACGTTCAACTGCTGGCGCGCGGTCATCGTCGTTCGATCGATGAGGTAACCGACCCTCTGCTTGCCCGTCTGGAACAGCAGGTTGTTCGGCAACACGGCCGGGCCCACCGAGCCGAGGTCGCGGTCGCCGCCGGGGAAGGTCGAGAGGTTCCGCAGGAGGTGCAGGGTCGCGTCGAACTTCAGCACGCTCTCCCCGTAGTCGTGGTTCGACGCGTTCGGGTCGGGGTTGCCGGTCGAGACGTACACGTTGCCGGCGCTGTCGATCGACGGGCCGCTCGTCGCCCAGATCGCGCCTTCACCGGTGTGCGGCGTCACATCGAACGCGACCTTGCCGGTACCGCTCTCGGTGATCGACACCAGCCATCCGTGGTACGGGCCGCAGTCGCCGGCGTGGCCGCCGTAGCCGATGTACACGCGACCGTTGCCGAGCGCGAGCCCGGCGCGTTGCTGGATGTAGAGCGGGTCTTGCGGCGCGCCGGGATCGGCATTCACCGAGATGCGTCGCTCACCCGTGAGCGCGTCGATCCCGACCAGTTGATGGTGGATCTGCTTGTTCCCGTCCTGGATCGCGGCCAGGACGAAGATCGTGTGCGTCGACGTGTCGATCACGGGGGTCGAGGTGATGCCGAGCGGGTCGATGTTCCCGCAACCCACCTGCCGCGCGCACCGGCGAAACCGGTGACCCGAGGTGGCGGGCCCAGAGCACGTGGCCGTCGTGCGCGTCGAGCGCGTACACCGTGTTGTTCTCGGTCGCGGCGTAGACGCGTCCCGCCCACACCAGCGGTTGGGCATAGACGTGCTGGTCAAGTGGCGCCGTCCACGCCGTGTGGAGCGGGCGAAGGTTCGGCTCGGTCGTGTCGTTGCCGGTCCGGGCCGCGTTGCCGTGGTACACGGGCCACGTGGTCCCGCCGAACGCGGGGGCCGCCCCCACCACCAGCACGACGAGCGCGCCGAGCGCGAGGAAGAGGAGCGACGGACGGCGGCGTTGCTGGTGGCGGCGCATCGCGCCAGTGTGCCCGCCGGAGCGCTTCCTCACACGGGCGGCACCCATACGGCCCGGTGGGGCCGGGTGAGGTCCGCACCCCCACGGTTTCCCGGGCTGCCACCTGCTCGCCTCGCCCCCACCATGGTTTGCTGTGCCCGTGGACGTCAGGGGCCCGGCCGGCGCGTCGCAGTCGGGATGTGGGTGCGGTCCGATCTCCGGCGACGCTGGCGCTCCTGGGTCGTGCTCGGGCTGCTCGTCGGGGCGACGACCGGCGTCGGCGCGGCCGGGGTCGCGGGCGCGCGGCGCACGCGCGGCGCCGTCCCGAAGTTCGTCGCCGCCGCCGGCCTGCCCGACGCCGCGGTGCTCGCGAACAATCCTGCGTTCGACGCGGCGCAGCGGCGCCGGATCGCGTCGCTCCCCGAAGTGCGGGCCGGTTACCCGTTCCAAGTCGCGTTCGGCCTCGACGTCGATGCGCCGCGCGGGCTGCAGGGGCCGCTGCTGCCGACGGCACCGCAGAGCCAGCGGCTGTTGGCCGGCGTACTCCTTTCGGGGCGGTACCCCGCACCGGGCGCGGCCGACGAGGCCGTCATCGACGAGAACGTCGAGCGGCAGTTCCGGCTCTCGGTCGGCTCGACGATCATCGTGGGGCAGCACCCCCGACCGGGCGACCTCGCGAGCCTGCCGCCCGCGATGCAACCGCAGTCGCCGGACCCCGCGTTCACGGCCCGGCTCCGCGTCGTCGGCATTTCGAAAGCCGTGTCGAGCGACGCGAGTTTCACGCCCGGTAGCGCGTTCTACGTGAAGTACCAGGCGAAGCTCGTCGGCCTCATCAACGAGTTCGTCGCGCTTCGGCGCGGCCAAGCCGACTTCGCGCGGTTCCAGCAGGACGCGATCCGCGTCACCGGGATGCCGTTGAACGTCGAGAGCGCCGACGACTTGTTCGGGTTGCGCAAGGCGCGCGCCGAGACGAACCTCGAGGCCGACGGGCTGTTGCTCTTCGCGCTCGCGGCGATCGTGGTCGGCGGAGTGCTCGTCGGGCAGGCGTTGGTGCGGTCGGTGACGGCCGGGGCGGCCGACCTCGCGGCCTGGCGTGCAATCGGTGCCGATGCCCGCGTCGCGGTGCCCGGCATGGCGCTGCCCGCGTCGGTCACCGCGGTGAGCGCGGGCATCACGAGCATCGCGGTCGCGATCGCGCTGTCGTCGCGTTTCCCGATCGGTGTGGGCCGGCGCTACGACCTCGATGTCGGCTGGCACGCCGACTGGGCCGTGCTGGGGGTCGCCGTCGCGGCGGCTGTCGTCGCGACGATGGCCAGCGCGTTCGTCGCCGCCGGGTGGCGGGTGCGACGGCAAGGTGAGGGGCGACCGCGCGCCTCGCGCCGCGGCGACTGGGTCGCGGGCGCCGGGCTGCCGCCGGCGATGGTGATCGGGAGCCGTCTCGCCGTCGAGCCGGGCCACGGTCGCAACGCGGTGCCCGTGCGCTCCGCGTTGGTCGGCGCGATCGTCGGTGTGCTCGGCGTTGCCGGTTGCCTCACCTTCCGCGCCGGGATCGACGACGCGGTACACCAGCCGCGGCGATCCGGCGTGGTGTGGGACTACGTCTACGCGTCGGGCGAGGGCGCGATCGCACCCCGGCCCCGGGCGGCGATGGTGCGCGACCACGGCATCCAGGCGATCACCGAAGGTAAATGGGCCCGCGCGCTGCCCATCAACGGCGTCCCGACACCCGTGTTCGGCGTGTCGCCGGTGAAGGGATCGCTCGGGCTCGTCGTCCTCGAGGGGCACGCGCCCACCCGCGCCGACGAGATCGCGTTCGCGCCGACGACGATGACCGACCTGAAGCTTCACGTCGGCAGCGTCATCAAAGCGGGCGCGCCGCCCCGGTCGATGCGTGTCGTCGCCGAGGCGCTGCTCCCCGAGACGTCTCACACGAGTTACGACCAGAGCGGCTGGGTGACGGGCGCCGCGTTGCACCAACTCGCGCCCGCGCTGGAATCCGACTCGAACTCGTTCGAGGACTACTTCCTCGTGCGGTTCGCACCGCACGCGGCCGCAGGCGCGGTGGAGCGTCGCCTCGGTGCCCTCGCGACGGCGAACGACGGGTACGGCTACGCGGCGACCGTACCCACCACGGTGATCGATCTCGGCCAGATGCGAACCTTGCCGCTCGCCCTCGGCCTGTTCTTCGCGCTGCTCGCCGCCGCGACCGTTGCCCACGCCCTCGTCACAACCGTCCGGCGGCGCAACCGTGACCTCGCGGTATTGCGCTCGATGGGCTTCACCCGCCGCGAATCGCGCGTCGCGATCGCCTGGCAGGCGACGCTGCTCGCCCTCGCCGGCCTGGTCGTCGGGCTTCCGGTCGGGTTGAGTGCCGGCCGTTTCATCTGGCGCTGGCTGGCCGACAACTTCCCGATCGAGTACGTGGCGCCCGCCGCGGTCGTTGCGCTCCTGCTGATCGTCCCGGTCGCGATCGCGGTTGCCAACGCGCTGGCGGCCGGCCCGGCCCGGGCGGCGACCCGCATCGCGCCGGCCGAAGTGTTGCGGTCGGAGTGAGGCGGCCCGGGGCCCCCGTGCGTCACATTTGGCGACTTGGTGCTCAACGGTCGGCCTCGCCCCGTCGATATCGCCGGGGATGAACATCGCCAGCGCCTCGGCCGCACCGGCAACGAACCCGATCACGGCGTACTCGACCAACACCTTGCTCGCCCAGGTGCAGTCGTCCGCGTCGGTGACGAGCGCGCTGCTGTCGGGTGGCGCGGTGAGCAGCTCCACCGACTCGAGCCTCACCGACCTCATGTCGGCCGCAGTCGACTATTCGATGTACGCCGCGCCCGGGCTCATGCAGCACATGGTCCAGGCCGGGATGATGAGCGGCGGGACGGCGGCCGCCGGACAGTCGACCGGCACGTCGAGCACCACCGCCGACGCTTCCACTGCCGCGTCGACCACGCCGGCACCGGCGGCGCCGCAGTTCGCGTTCAACCCGTTCGACAGCAGCTCGTGGTGGTCGTCGCCGACCGGCACCGGCGTCGACACGACGGCCTGACCGCTACTCCATCGCGTCGCGCCACGGCGTGAGGTCGAGTGCCGGGTAGCGCAACGCGGTTTCGTCGAGCAGCGCGTTGTCCCAGATCGGGTGGCCGGGCTCGGGGAAACCGAACAACGCGAGCTGCGCGGGAGTCGAGCCTTCGGCGAACGTGACCCAGTGCGGTGAGTTCGCCCGTGACTGCATCGAGTGGAACCCGATCCACTCGTGGTCCTTGTGTTTGTAACTCACGTTCAACAAGAACCGCGCACCGCCCGGTTCGGTGAGGTTGACCGCCCGATGGAACACGTCAGTGCGGTACGCGAGCACAGAACCGCGAACGCCGGCCGCCGGTTGTTCGGCTGCATACAGCTCAGGGTCCTGTTGCGGGAACACCAGCGGAACCGTCGTCGAACGATCGGCCGATTTGGTCGCGGGCACGAGATGGGTGGGCGCGTTCCCCTCGAACACGTCGGAGAGGTACACGAACGTTTCGACGTGCCACCACGCTTCCGGCACGCGGCCGGGCAGCCACGAATGGTTGCGGTCCGTGTGCATCGGCTGTTCGTAGTTGGTGAAGCCGCTGTACTTCGCGGTCACCTGCCCCTGGTAGATGCGCAGCTGGTCGGTATTCAGCGCGCGTTGCATGAAGTCGACGATCGATTCGTGGACCGTGAGCCGGTTCAGTTTCCCGCGGCCGGGGAATGGGAACTCGTGGCGCCAGCGATGCTGCTCGGGCCGGAACCCGGGCCCGGTCGCGGGCCACACGTACTCGTCGCGCGGTTCCGGCGGGACGCCGATCCAACGCTTCGTCACTCCGGCGGGGTCGGCGTGGTACTCGGCCGCCGACGGGAACACGCCCTCGAGGTCGCGCGCGGCTTCGTCGATCTCGTCGGTGCCGATCAGCCCGTCGAGCAGCACCCACCCCTCGGTGCGCCACTGCTCGACCTCGTCGGCGCTCGCCAGTCGCGGGCTCATCGTCGCTGCCGCCTCCGCAGTCTTCTCGTGAACCGGCCGGCTCAGCCGGGGAGCGCGACGTCGAGCTGGCCCGTGACCATCGCCCCGAGGAAACCGCCGTCGGTGTGCAGTGCCTCACCGGAGATGTACGAGCTGCGCGGGCTGTTGAGGAACACGAGCGGCCACGCCTGCTCTTCGGCAGTCGAGCGGCGACCCGAAGGGCCGATGAACGCGTCGATCAGGTCCTTGCCGTTCTGTTCCTCGAACGCGGGCATCATTGCGGTGTCGGTCGGCCCGGGGTTCGTGGAGTTGAGACGAATGCCCTCGGGCATCAACGACGACGCGCGCCACGCGACCCACGCGTTGACGAATTGTTTCGACGGCGCGTAGCCACTCAGGATCTGCTGCGGGTTCGCCTCGCACCATGCCTTGGCGGCGTCGAAACCGTCGGTGGTCACGAGCGGCATCAGGCCTTCGATGTTCTGCTCCCATCCGAGCCCGGCGTTCGACGAGACGCAGGCGGCGGCGGAGCCGGCAGGCATCTTCGGGACGAGCGACTCGATGAGGTGGCGCGCGCCGACGAAGTTCACGAGCATCGTGTCGAGATCGGAGAACGGCGGTCCGGGCAAGCCCGCGACGCTGAAGATCGCGTGCACGGGCGCGTCGATCCCGGCGACGGCCGCGTCGATCGAAGCGCGGTCGCGCAGGTCGACGGTGACGAAGGTCTGCACCGCCACGTCGGTCGGCTTCACGTCGAGGCCGATCACCTCGGCGCCCAGGTCGACCAGGATGCGCGCCGTGGCCGCCCCCATGCCCGACGCGCAACCGGTGACGACCACGCGCTTGCCCGCGTACTGCAGGACGTCTTCCATTGTTGATCCCGTGCCCTTTCGTGGCGTGCCGCGCTGCAGTCGACCAGCTGGCAGCGCCGGCGCGCAATCCCGAGCGTGCCCGCCGGTCAGCCGTTCGCCACCACGGGCGCGGGTGGGGCGCCGGCGGCCCGCAGCGAACCGACGAGGCCGGCCGGCACCGGCACCTTCCACGACTGCTGCTGGAGCTGGGCGCGCGTGAACTGCTGGTCGGCGTGCAGGCCGTTCGCGACGAAACGGAACGTCCAACCGGGGCCGATGTCGTAGACGTCGAGGAACCCGGTCGAGGTGCGGTTCACGGCGGTGCCGAGTTGCAGCCAGCCGTCTTGGCCGGGAGCGGCGACTTCGACCTCGATCGCGAACTCGCTCGAGTTCCTCACGTCGATACGGCCGACGAAGGAATGGCCCCGCACGTGCGGGGCGACGATCAGCATGCCGACGACGAACAGGGTGGCGGGCACCGCCCACCAGGCGGCGATCTCGATTCGAGGTGATCGACGATGGGGCGAAACCTCGACCGGAGTGGATGAGCTCATGATGACTCCCGTCCGCGCGCGAACGCGCGTGCCGTGAAGCGGGTAGGAACGGCGGCGTCAGATCGTGACGGGAGGGCCGCGGCGGAGTATCGCGAACTGGTCGGTGCCGTGGCGCGCCCGCGCGCCCGACCGGCGCGCGGCGCGGCGCCTACCGGGGTCGATCGCGTGGGGCGGCACGACGAACCCCATGCCGCCCCAGACGCGACCCGCGTGCGCGACCACCTCGTCGACCTTCGTCCCCGCGACGAACTTCACGTCGGCCGCATCGGCGACGACGACGACGGGGCCCGGTGTCGCGAGCGTCGTTCGTCGCCCGCCGGAACCGTGGGACGGCGCGGCGGCGCCGGCGCCGGACGCCACCACGAAGGTGGACAGCGCGACGACCAGGACCAAACCCAACGTCGGCCCGAGACGGCTTCGACCGGAGATCAACGGCATCGAGGCTAGCGGTGAGCGCTCGCGATCACTCCGGCCGTCGAACCGTTGCGGGTCGTGGCTCGTAGTCCACGTGGCTACCGAAGTGGATCGTGCGGTTGTGGGCCGCACCCTCGGGGTTCGCCACCCCGGCTGTTGGAGAGGATGTCGCGCATGTCGGCCCGCCGGATCTCGTTGTGGAAATTGGTCGCGGGGACGGCCGCCGTCATGATTGCCGTCGCCGCGTTCGGGGTGTGGTACCTCGTCATCCGTGACGACGCGCCGCCGGCGGCCTCGTTGCCGGCGCGGCCGATCGTCGCCGCGACGACCGGGCCCGATGGCCAGTGGGCCGTCGAGCCGGCGACGAGCACGTTTGCCGGCTACCGGATCAAGGAACACTTCGGGTCGCTCGACCACACCGCCGTCGTGCGCACGCCGTCGGTCACCGGTGGGCTCACCCTGTCGGGCACGACGGTCAGCGGCGTCACCGTCACCGCCGACCTGACCCGGGCCGAGAGCAAGGACAGCCAGCCGCCGGGTGTGTTCCCGGTGTCGAACCGGGTACGCACGATGCAGACCCAGGGCCTCGAGACGAACCGGTTCCCGACGGCGAAGTTCGTGCTCGGTGCGCCGATCACGCTGTCGGGCGCGCCCAAGGCGGGAGCGACGGTCACGAGCAACGCGTCGGGACGGTTCACGTTGCACGGCATGACCAAGACCGTGACCGTGCCGATCAAGGCGCGGTGGAACGGCGACGTCATCGACGTGACCGGCTCCTTGCCGATCAGCCTCGCCGACTACGGGATCTCCAAACCGCAGGTGGGTTTCGTGCACGTCGACGGCAACGGGACGATGGAGTTCGAACTCACCTTCGCAAAGCAGTGATGCGGCGCCTCACCGCGGCGTTCGGCGCGCCGGCTCACGACAAGACGTTGACCGCGAGCCCGGTGCCGAGCGAGTCGAGCAACTGCGCCGGATCGGTGCCGACTTGGGTGGCGATGGCCTGCAGGCTGGATCCGCCCTCGAGTTTTGCGAGCAGATCGGCCGGCGACATCTGAAGCTGGTTCGCGATCGACGTGAGCATCTGCTGCGCGTTGGCCTGGAAGTCGACGCCGCTGACATCGGTCGCCTGCCCGCGATCGCCGCCCGGTGATCCGGGGCCGCCCACGCCGCCCTTGTGGTCGACGATGTGGTTCACGATGTTGTCGAGGTGTGCCGCGAAGCCGGTCGAACTCGTGCTCAAGACGCTGCTCGGCGCGTTCGCCTTCATCGACGTTTCGAGGGTCGACACGAGGTCGGCGCGCGACACGCCCTTCGACTGCGCGAGGTCGGCGAGGCTCTGCCCACCCTGCATCGCGGTTTTCAGGTCGGCGCTCGACATGCCGAGGAGGTTGGCCACCGACTGCATGTCCTTGTCGAAGCCGGGGCGTTGCGCCGGGGGCTGCCACTGCACCTGTGCGTCGGTCGCGGAAGAAATGGCCATGCTCATTCGAGACGCTCCTTGTAGCTGGTTCCTTCCGTCCCCATCGACTGGCCGGCGCGTCGGCGCAGCCGGCGCGCGGCATTCCCAGCAACCTTCCAGGAGCCGCTCGCGGCCCCTCGCTCAGCCCGTGGCGGGAGGCCGGGCAGGCGCGGCGGGGAGGAGAACGCGGATGGTGGTGCCTTGTTGGGGCGCGGTGCGGAGCATCACCCGGCCGCCGTGCGCGGCGACGACTGATTGCACGATGGAGAGGCCGAGGCCGCTGCCACCCTGGGGACGGCCCCGCGACTCGTCGCCGCGCACGAACCGGCCGAAGGCCCGGGTCGCGAGTTCGGGGGGCATGCCCGGGCCACCATCGTGCACCTCGACGACGCACGACCCGTTTTCGCGGTAGGCGCTCACCTTCACCGGCGCCGACGGCGGGGTGTGCACGAGGGCGTTCGTGAGCAGCGCGCCGAACACCTGGCGCAGCCGGTTCTCGTCGCCGTCGGTGACGAGGTCGTCGTGCAGGTCGACGTCGATCTCGCGAACGGGTTGCACGGCGGCCGCGTCGTCGGTCGCATCGCGCAACAGCTCGGCAAGGTCGACGGGAGCGTGTTCGAGCGGCCGGCCTTCGTCGAGCCGGGCGAGCAGCAGCATGTCTTCGACGAGTGCGTTCATGCGAGCTGCTTCCTGGCCGACACGTCGCATGGCGTCGTCGAGCGCGCCGGGCTCGTCGAGACCGCGCCGGTGGTACAGCTCGGTGTAGCCGCGGATACTGGTGAGCGGTGTGCGCAGCTCGTGGCTCGCGTCCGACACGAACCGCCGCAGCCGATCTTCCGAGGCTTGACGCTCGTCGAGCATCAGGTTGAACGCGGTGCCGAGCCGTTCCACCTCGGTGTGGGGTGGGAGGTTCTCGACCCGGCGGTCGAGCTCACCGGCGGTGATCGCGTCGGCCGCGCTGGTCATCTGCCGGATCGGGCGCAACCCGAGGCGCAGCACCCACCACCAGACGAGCACGAGGATGCCGAGGGTGAGCGCGGCGGCGATGATCATCACGACGAGGAGACGCCTGGTCGCGGCCGCGACATGGTCGAGGGGCAACCCGATCGCGAGGTAGCCATCGGGGGCACGCAAGACGCTGACCCGGTACGACGTGCCACTTCCGCGCGACGAAACCGTGATCGGGCCGTTGCCGACCAAGGGTGCGAGATCACGCCCCCGAAGGTCGGGCGCACCGAACCGGTGCAGACCGGGCGCGGCGACCGCGGTCACGGCGCCGTTCGGTGTGACGACCGCGACGTACAACTCGAACAGGTCGCTCGGGACGCCGCTCGATACCGGAGCGCCCGGTCCTGGTTGCCCCGGCGACGTTTCGCCGCCCTGCAGGAGCGCGCCACGCGCCAGCGCGAAGGCCGCGGGCCGGGCCGTCGACAGTTGCCGGTCGACTTGGTCGACGAGGTAGCGCCGCTGCAACACAATGACCGCGGCACCGGCACTCGTGATCGCAACGCCCAGTACGACGAGTGCCACGAGCAGCCGGGCGCGCAGGGTCATGACGGTTTGGACGTATCGCGGATCGTGTAGCCGACCCCGCGCAGGGTCTGGATGAGACGCGGTTCGACATCGTCGACCTTGCGCCGGAGATAGCTGATGTAGGTCTCCACCGCCGAGCCGTCACCGCCGAAGTCGTAGTTCCAGACGTGATCGAGGATCTGCGCCTTGCTCAGCACCTGGCCCACGTTGAGCAGCAGGTACCGCAACAGCTTGTACTCCGTCGGCGAGACGTGGATGTCGCGCCCGCCGCGGGTGACGAGATGCCGCTCGTCGTCGAGTTCGAGGTCGGCGCAGCGCAGCACGGTGTCTCGATCGGCGAAACCGGTCCGGCGGAGGACGGTGCGTACGCGCGCGAGCAACTCTTCGAGCGCGAACGGTTTCACGACGTAGTCGTCGGCGCCGATGGTGAGGCCGCGTACCCGGTCGTCGGTCGCGTCGCGCGCGGTGAGGAAGATCACGGGCATGTGCTCACCCGCGGCGCGCAGTCGTTGGAGCAACGTGAACCCGTCGACGTCGGGGAGCATGACATCGAGCACGACGAGGTCGGGCGCGAACGACCGCACCGCGTTCATGGTGTCCTGCCCCGACGCGGCGCTGTGGGTCGCGTACCCGTCGAGACGGAGCGCGGAGCACACGAGGAACGAGATGTTGTCCTCGTCGTCGACGACGAGGATGCGCGGCGCGCGATCACGCACCTGTTTGTCGGCGGGCGCCAGCATGAGCCTCTCTTCCGCGTCGGTGTTGCCGTTGGGCCCGCTCGCGGGGACGGGGATCAGGTCGTGACATTCGATCCCGTACTCCCGTTCGGCCCGCCGGGCCCGAATTGGCCGTTCCCCCGGAAGCGGCCACCGATGCCGGCACCGAAACCACCGTTGCCGTCGCGGATCGCGGTGGCGGTGATCGAACCGTCGGAGTCGGTCGTGCCGATCACGATGATGCGCTGGCCTTTCGCGAGGTGGGAAACCGTCGTCGCCTGGGTCTTGGTGATCTTCGTCGACGACGACACGGTGATGGTGGCGGTCCCGCCGTTGAAGGTCGAGACCGTGATGGTGTCACCGCTGACCTTCGTGACGGTCCCGGTGGCGAAACCGCCGGGGCGTTGCCCGTTGAACGACCGGGGCGTCGTGCCGTCGCCGGGCCGGTCGGCGTTGCCGTACCCGCCGCCGGGGTACGCGCCACCGGTGCGGAAGCCGGGCCCGCCGGTGTCGTTCGCGCCCATGTCGGTGAGGGTTGTCGCCGCAGTGCTGGTGCCCGTGGTCTTGCCGACCGCGATGACCCGGTCGCCGTTCGCGATGTCGGGCAGTGTCGCGTCGACGCCCGTGGTGACGTTCGTCGACGCGCTCGTGTGGACGGTCACCGCGGTGCCGGAGGTGTTGGTGACCGTCAGTGTCGACCCGTCGATCGCGGCGATCGTGCCGAACGTCCCGCCGCCGGCGAACCGGCCGCCGAAGCCTTCGCCGTTGCCCTGGTTGAGGCCGGCTGCCGTATTCGAGGTGTTCGCGGCGGCCGGGCTGCCGTGGTGGCCGACACTGCGGGCGACGACGAACGCGAGCCCGGCCGCGAGCACGATGGCGATCGCGATCGCCCACGGTTGCCAGGCCGGCCGAGCGCCGCCCGCGGGCGGCTCGTCGCTGGGAGTGGGGAGCGGTTCCATCTCTGGGTTTCACCTCGGTGAGAGCGAACGGGACGGGAGGCCGTCGACGGGGCGGACCGGCAGCCGTGCGGGCGCGGCTCGGCGCCCGGCACAGGTCTGCAGACGAGATGGTCGGTCCTTTTTCTTGGAATCACCTGTGAACTTCCTTGGCCTTACACAGGAGTTCGGCCAACAACCCGGAATCACAGGCAATTCACAGCGAGCTCCCAAGGGCGCTTGAGCCTGCCCCCCGAAGTTGTACGACGGCGGCGCAGCCCTCCGCGGCGTGCGGCCGGCGGTGCGCACCGCTCTCGTCCCCCAACGTCCTCGAGGAGGCCCGGTTGCTCGGCACGCTCCGCCGCATATTCGTACGCCGTGCGGTGGTGATCCCGGTCGCGGTGCTCGCCGTCGCGGCGGCCGGGTGGGTGGGGTTCGCCTCGGGCGGCAAGTCGTCGGCCACGCCGACGTCGACCGACCGGGTGCTCACCGTCACGCCCGGGACGATGAGCCAGACGGTGTCGTCGTCGGGCACCGTCGAACCGGCCGACACCGAGGAGCTGTCGTTCGCCGACGCCGGGACCGTCACCGCGGTGAAGGTCAAGGCCGGCCAGAAGGTCACCAAGGGCCAGGTGCTCGCGACCATCGACTCGGCCGCATTGCTGAGCCAGGTGACCCAGGCCCAAGCGACGCTCGACAACGCCGTCGCGCAGCTTTCGAGCGACCAGAGCGCGAGCGCGTCGGATGCACAGATCGCCGCCGATGAGGCGAACGTCGCGGCCGATTTCGCGTCGCTCGGCGCGGCCAAGCAGTCGCTCGCGGGCGCGACGCTCACCTCGCCGATCTCGGGCACCGTGTCGAGTGTCGACCTGACCGTCGGCGAGCAGCTCAGCAGCAGTGGGAGCTCGGCGACCAACGTCAGCGGCACCGGGACCGGTTCCGGCCGTACGAACGCGGCGAGTTCGAGTGCGAGTTCGAACGCCGCTTCGAGCGCGGCCAACTCGTCGAGTTCGACCGGCCAGATCGAAGTGATCAGCAGCGCGATGGTTGTCGACTTGAGCGTCGGCACGACCGATATCGGCAACATCAAGGTCGGCCAGCCGGCCACGGTCACCGCGACGAACGCGTCGAGTACGTCGAGCTCGTCGGGCGCCGGGTTCCTGCAGCGGCTGTTCGCGCAAGGTGGCGGCGGCAACTTCCCCGGCGGCGCGAACGCGACCGGGAACACGAACTCGACCGGGAACGGTTCGAGCCAATCGAGCGCGCCGACGATCGGAGCACCCGCGACCGGCAAGGTCACCTCGGTCGGTGCGATCGCGACCGGGAGTTCCGGCGTGGCGTCGTTCCCGGTGGTCGTGCAGATCGACGGGCACCCGAGCGACTTCAACGCCGGCGCGTCGGCCTCGGCGTCGATCGCGTACCGCACGCTCGACAACGTGCTGTCGGTACCGGTCGCGGCGGTGCACCAGACCAACGGCCAGTCGACCGTCGTCGTCCTCGTGGGCGGCAAGAAGCAGACCCGCACCGTGCAGACCGGTCTGACCGCGAATGGCCAGATCCAGATCACGAGCGGGCTGCAGTCGGGCGACCAAGTGGTGATCACGATCACCACCCGCAACGCGGCTTCGGGCAACGGTTCGACGAACGGCCGGGGCGGTTTCGGCGGCGGTGGGTTCGGCGGCGGCGGGTTCGGTGGCGGCGGGTTCGGCGGGGCGGGCAACGGTGGGTTGGGCGGCGGCTTCAAGGGGCCCGGCGGGTGACGACCGGCGACGTCGTGACGAGGCCCGTCGCGCCGGGTGGGTCGGCGGCGATCGGCGTGGCCCCGCCGGTCATCGACCTGGTCGGTGTGGGCAAGACGTACCGCAGCGGGTCGCTGGCCGTCGACGCGCTCTGCGACGTGTCGCTCGTGATCGACGCGGGCGAGTTCGTCGCGGTCTCGGGGCCGTCGGGGTCGGGAAAATCGACGCTGATGCACATCATGGGCTGCCTCGACGTCCCGTCGCAGGGCACCTACCGGCTCACCGGCGAAGACGTCAGCGAGATGCACGAGGACGAACTCGCCGAGGTCCGCAACCGGCGCATCGGGTTCGTGTTCCAGCAGTTCAACCTGCTGTCGACGCACACCGCGCTGCGCAACGTCGAGCTGCCGTTGCTCTACTCCGAAGTGCCGCGGTCCGAACGGCGAAGCCGGGCGCTCGACGCGCTCGACCGGGTCGGGCTCGCCGACCGCGTCGAGCACCGTCCGGGTGAGTTGTCGGGAGGCCAGCAACAGCGGGTCGCGATCGCGCGTGCGCTGGTGACCGAGCCCGCGCTGGTGCTCGCCGACGAGCCGACCGGCAACCTCGACTCGACATCGACCGCCGAGGTCCTCGCGTTGCTCACCGACCTGAACCGGAGCGGCCGGACGGTCGTGTTGATCACGCACGAGCATGACGTCGCCGCGGCAACCGACCGGGTCGTGCACATGCGCGACGGTCGCATCACCGAGTCATGAGCTGGCTCGACACGTTCCGCACCGGTTTCGAAGCCGTGCGCTCGCATCGCTTGCGCTCGGGCCTCACCGTGCTCGGCATCCTCATCGGGATCGCGGCGGTGATCCTCACCGTGGGTTTGGGCGAGGGCGCGCAGAGCGACGTGCGCAGCCAGATCAACGCGCTCGGGAGCAACCTGCTCATCATCTCGCCGGGGAGTTCGACGAGTGGCGGCGGCTTGCGCGGCGGGTTCGGTTCGGCTTCGACGCTCACGCAGGCCGACGGCCTCGCGCTGGGTTCGAAGACGGCTGCCCCCGACATCGCCGCCGTCGCCCCGACCACACAGTCGTCGGCGACGTTGATCACCTCGTCATCGAACTGGACGACGTCCGTCGTCGGTACCGATGCGTCATGGCTGAGGGTCCGCGCCCGCACGGTCGACGAAGGTCGTTTTTTCACCACCGCGGAGAACAAGAACGTTGCCGCGGTGGTGGTACTCGGCTCGTCGACCGCCGACGAGTTGTTCAGCGGGCGCGACCCGGTCGGCCAGACGGTGAGTATCGACAACGTGCCGCTGCAGGTCATCGGTGTCCTCGCGCCGTCGGGTTCGTCGGGGAGCTCGAACGACGACGACACCGCGCTCGTCCCGATGAACACGGCTGCGCAATTGTTGTTCGGCGGTAGCGCGCGCACCTCGGTGAACACCATCTATGTCGAGGCGTCGTCGCCGCACACGCTCTCCGCCGCGTACCAGGAAGCCGACCAGGAATTGCTCGCGCTGCACGGCATCGACTCGAGCACCGACGCCGACTTCACGATCACGAGCCAGCAGTCGATCCTGTCGGCGGCGACCTCGGTCGATCACACGTTGACCATCCTCCTCGGCGGTATCGCGGCGATCTCGCTGCTGGTCGGTGGCATCGGCGTGATGAACATCATGCTCGTGTCCGTCACCGAGCGAGTGCGCGAGATCGGGTTGCGCAAGGCACTCGGCGCCCGGCCGCGCGTGATCCGCCGCCAATTCCTCGTCGAGGCATCCGTGCTCGGTCTTGCCGGCGGCGTGCTCGGGGTCGCGGTCGGATTGATCGGCGCGGTCGTGCTGCCGCACTTCGTGTCGTCGCCGGTCGCCTTGTCGCCGACCGCGTCGCTCGGCGCGATCCTCATCGCCATCGCGATCGGCATCGGATTCGGCGTGTACCCGGCCAGCCGCGCCGCGCGGCTCGCCCCGATCGACGCGCTGCGGACGGAGTGACGATGCCGGGAGCAGCAGGATCGAAAACGAACGTGAAGCCGACGTCGAGGGCGACGCTGAAGGCGCAGGCGCGGCGGCGCAGCATCATCGGTACCGGGATCGTCGTGCTCGTGGTGGTCGCGGTTGCGGGCGCGGCCTTCGCGTTCAGCGGATCGCCCGGCCACGCCTACCGCACCGCGGTCGTGACGAAGACGACCGTCACCCAAACGCTCCCGCTGAGCGGCACCATCGAACCGGTCGCGCAGGCGACCGTCGGCTTCCCGATCTCCGGCACGGTCGCGTCGGTGCACGTCGAGGCCGGCCAGCTCGTGACGACGGGCGAGGCGCTCGCCGCGCTCGACACGACGGCACTGCGCCAGGACCTCGCCAACAAGCAAGCCGCGCTCGCCGCAGCGCAGCTCACCCTGCACAAGGCATTGAACGGCGAAGCCGTGACGGGGGCCGCCTCGAACCCGAACGCGAATGCGTCATCGGCGGCCGCGACGAACGCCGCCTACGAGCACTCGACCGGCAGCGTGGGCTCCGGCGTCGCGGTGGTGCTCGCCGCCGCGGTCGGCCCGGCGGCACCAACTCGTCGGGCCGTACGGGCTCGGGTTCGTCGCCGTCGACGCTGGCCGAGGCGCAACGCCAACTCCTCCTCGCGCAACAGGCCGTGGATCTCGACCTGGCCACGGCACGCGCGTCGTTGCAGACCGCGATCAACGAGTGCGCGACCTCGCCCGGTGGCGGGCCGGGTTCGACGACGACCACGAGCGTGCCGCCGGCGACGACATCGACGAGCACGCCCGCGCCGACCACGCCGACGACGCAACCGAACAGTGGGCCGAGCGCGGCGTGCGTCGCCGCGCAGCAACAAGCGCTCCGCGACGAGCAGACCGTCGCCGGAGCGCAGCAGGCACTCGCCGACGCCGAGGTCGCGCTCAACCGCTTCCTCGCCGCCGCGACCCCGAACGGCACGGGGAACGGCGGCACCGGGAACGGCGGCTCGACGACGGGTGGCGGCGCGACGAACTCGTCTCGGGGCTCGAGCGCCGCGACCGCGACTGCCGGCCCATCGGCCGAGCAGCTGGTCGCGTACCAGGCCGCGGTCGACGCCGCCGCGGCGAATGTCGCGGTCGCGGTGCAGGCGCTCGCGCAAGCCACGATCGTCAGCCCCATTACCGGCACCGTCGTGTCGGTGAACCTCACCGCCGGGCATCACGTCAGCGCGGGCGCCACGACCGACAACGTGGTCGTGGTCGGCAACCGCGGCTACGAAGTATCGACCACCGTTTCCGTCGCCGAGCTGTCGAAGTTCTCGGTCGGCGACCCGGCGACGATCACGCCCGACGGCACGCACCGGGCGTTGGCAGGCAAAGTCGTGTCGATCGGGGTCGGCGCGTCGTCGTCGGGATCGACCGCCCTGTACCCGGTCGTGATCGGTTTCTCGCAACCGCCCCCGGCGTTGCGCAACGGGGCGTCGGCGTCGGTGCAGGTACAGGTCGCGAAGTCGAAGCGGTCGGCGCTCGCGGTGCCGACGTCGGCGGTGCGGACCACCGCCGGCCTGCACTTCGTGACCGTTCTCGCCGCGGGCAAGACGAGCCAGGTACGGGTCACGATCGGCGCTGTCGGCCCCGATCGCACCGAGGTGACATCGGGTTTGCAGGCCGGCCAGGTCGTCGTGCTCGCCGACCTGCACGCCGCGCTGCCGGCGTCGAACACCAACACCGGGCGCTTCGGCGCGACCGGTTTGGGCGGTACGTTGACCGGCGGTGGGGGTTTCGTCGTCGGACGGTGAAGAAACCTCGATCTACATGGTCGGCGACCGCGGATAGAGGCGGCAGATTCGGAGATGCCTCCGACCCGCCTCCCAGCCCACCCTCATGATCGGTGCCGATGGTGCACGGGCAATCAACTTCACGGCCGGCTCGAAAACGCCAGATCGCCCACCAACCGACCGCCGGTGGTGAACGACGTTGCCCCGTTCGCCCGCAGCCGCGCGGGTGCGGGCGAACACCGGGGCATCCCGCGAAGAGTCCATCGTCCGGGCGCACGGCGCGCCTAACATTTCGCACCGATGTGGTCTCGCGGGCGTCGAAAGGAAGCCGAGTCCGAAGCGCGGGCCGCGTGGCTCGATGCGGCGGCACTCCTCGAGGCGCGATCACGGGCCGACGCGAAGTCGGTGCAGGACGCGCAGCACCTCCTGGTCGAGAAACTCGCCGATCTGCACCAGGACCTTGCCAGCCGCGACGACCGGCTGACCGACGTGCTCTCCCAGGTGAGCGCGGCGTGCGGTGATGTTGCCGAACAGCTGGAAGCAGACCGGGCGGAACGGCGCGAACTCGTGCAAACGATCGGAGCGCTCGCGTCGGCACTCGCGGCGAAGAACAACGGCGCCGAAGTCACCGTCGACCGGGTCATCGGCGGCACCGTCTACGGCAGCGGCGTCGCGCCCCGCCCCGACCCCTCGCGGCCCGAAACGATCGACCTCACCGTCGACGACGCGGCCTGGAACAGCAACGGTCGTGCCCGCCCCATCCCCGTGGGGAGCCCGGTGCGGTGCCGATTCGGGCGCCGCTGGGTCGACGGGTTCGACATCGACGAAGCGGTCGAAGCCGACGGCGTCACGCGCTATCGCGTCCGCCGCCGCTCCGACCGTTCGCTGCTGCTGAAGCTGTTCGAAGCCGACGACGTGCGGGTGAACGTCCGCTCCGCGTCGGCACCCCTCTGAGCGTCGCTTACCCGTAGGCGCCGGGCGTCATCCCACCGAGCTGCAGTTCGTCGCCATCCACTGGACGACGTGCCCGATGGCGGTCGTGTAGGCCGGGCTCATGTCCTTCGCCGCCACCGACCGGATGTCGCCGGAGCTGCCCACGCGGCCGGCGTCGTCGGCGAGCTTGTCGAGCGTCGACGCGATCTCGTCCGCGTCCGCCTTCAGTTCGGGCGGCACGCTCGTCCGCAGCGACTGTGCCGCGGCGCGCAGGTGGCGCACGACGTCTGCTGTCGACGACACGTTGCTGAGGTCGGCGTTCAAGTCGGTGACGAACTTGCAGGCCGCCTTGCCATCGGTCGGCGCCGGGGCGCTGCCCGTCGCGGCAGATGCCGCGGTCGCGGCGGGAACCGTCGTCTCCACGGCTTTCGCGGTTGCACCGGTCGCGCCGGCGGCGCCGAGCGACTGGTGGGAGGAGGTGCCGCAGCCGGCCCCGACGGCGGCGAACAGGAGCGAAGCGGCGAGCACGGTGCGGACCGATGGGCGTTCGAACATGGCGCAATCCTTCGTTCGAGGCGGTGCCCGTGCACCGCTTCCGGATCGCAGCATCCGCTGATCGCGCCGCCCGTACCGTGAACCGCCGCGCTCTGCGAGTGTCGGAAAATCCCGTTCACCGTGCGGGGAGCGGCGAACTTCCTGAACGTGGCAAATGCCGACGACGAGCCCGCCGCGATGCGAGACATTGGACGCCGCGACCAACCGGTCGCGTCACCAGCTGAACGTCCCCGACGGCCTGCGTACACTGCGCTCGCCGTCTCCCCGAGGAGGTCGCCGTGCGACGGACACGAAGGTGGGCGCTCGTCGTCGCCGGGATCACCATGGGGGCCGCGTTCATCCCGTCGGTCGCGGCACCGGCCGGCGCGTCGGGCCTTCCGCTGACGCCGCTGCTCGACTGCGTCTCGCATTCCGTGCCCGGCTACACGATCGCGTTCTTCGGGTACACGAACGCGAACGCGGCCCTCACCGTCAAGGTCGGGAAGAAGAACAAGTTCGCGCCCGGCGCCAAGAACCGTGGTCAACCGACCCAGTTCCAGACCGGCACCAACGTCGACGAGTTCGCCGTTTCGTTCACCAGCGCGTCGCTCACGTGGTCGCTCAAAGGCCCCGACGGTGTCGTGCGCACCGTGACCGCCGACGCGTCCACGCCGGCGTGTGCCTCCGACCCGTTCACGCCCGCGGCCGGTGTGGCCGTCGGGCCGATCACCGACCATCCGACGCAACAGAAACACGACGCGAGCGGTGTGCTGATCGCGGCGAAAGTGAAGTTCAGCCAGAGCGCCACCAGTGTGTGCGACGGCAGCGGCGTCGCGAAGAAGGCCACCGTCACCGCCTACATCAAGCCGTGGGTCAACGGGAGCGCCAAGGGCCCGACGCAGCAGTTCGACATCTTCGACTTCGCGACCACGCCGACGTTGAAGATCACCGACCCCCAGTTGAGTTTCCCGCCCTACGCGCTGGGCAACTCGACGGGATGGGTGAGAACCGCGGCGGTCGGCGTGTGCGACCTCGGCGACGGGCTCCTGCTCCAGAGCACGCCGGTGTACTCGCCGGATACCACGACCTCCGACGTCGAGGTGTACTGCTTCGTCACCGACACGACAGTCGCTCCGCAGGTCACACGCGAAGGCAGCTTCACCGCGCCGCCCGGCGGCGTCCCCGAGTGTTACACCGACGGGCCCGGCGGCAGCGGAGGTATCAAGTTCCGTTGACCCGTCGATGAAGCCGGCCCGGCTGGCGCCGTTCGTTTCGGTCGCGGCCGCCCGGCACCATCCGGGATCGGGTGCGGCATCGCCGGCTGCGCCGGGGTGGGCCGGTTGGCTCGACGGGACCCTCGTCTCGGTCGACATCGCCGGGTTCACGCCGCTCACCGAGAACCTCGCGCGCCGGGGGCGGGTCGGCGCCGAAACGTTGATGGACCTCGTCGACGGCACGTTCGCGGGCATGGTGCACATCTTCGGCGCCGAGGGTGGCGACGTACTGCGCTTCGGCGGTGACGCGCTGCGCGTCCTCTACGAGGGCGAGGAGCACGCGGCGCGAGCGGTAGCCGGCGGCCTGGCGGTGCAGGCGTGGATGCGCGGCCAACGGGTAGGCGACGCGCCGGTGCGCGCCCCCGGCCCGTCGCCGGTACGGGCGCGGGTCGGGGTGCACACCGGCCGGTTCGCCGCGTGCATGGCCGGGACGGCACAACGCGAACTGGTCGTCGCCGGCCCCGCCGCGACCCGGGCGCTCGCCGCGGAGGCGGTGGCCCGGGCCGGCACCGTCGTCGCGACCGGCGCGACCACGCGGCGGCTTCGGGGCGCGCGGCTGCGCCCCGGGCCTGACGACGGCAGCGTCGTGCGTTCGATCGCCCGGCCCAGTTCGGTGCCGGTCCGGCGACCGGTCCGAGTGGCCGCCGCGCTCGTTCCCGCGGCGGTGGCGGAACTCGCGGGCCGGGCGCGCCATGGCGAGCACCGCATCGCCGCCGTCGGCTTCGTGCGCGTGCGGGGCCTGGACCGCAGCGTGCAGCGCGGTGGGCCGGAGGCGCTCGCGGCGCGGGTCGCGCCGGTCGTGGAGGCGGTCGAGGCTACGAGCGAGCAGTTCGAGCTCTGCTGGCTCAACACCGACGTCGTGCCCGACGGGTTGCAGTTGACGTTGACCGCCGGCGTTCCCCGCGGCGTCGAGCACGCCGAAGAACGGATCTTGCGCGCGGCGCGAGCCATCGCCGATACCGGAGGGCCGCAGGTCGCGGTCGGTGTCGCGGCCGGCATGATGTTCGCCGCGCAGATCGGCGACCGCGACCGGCGCACGTACACGATCATGGGCGACGTCGTGAACAGCGCGGCGCGGCTTTCCGGCCTCGCTCGCCGCGGTGGCGTGCTCGCGACCGCGGCCGCGGTCGGGAAGAGCCAGACCCGGTTCCGGCACGGTCCCGTACGGGCCCTGACCGTGAAAGGTCGCCGGGCGCCGCTCGACGTCGTTCCCGTCGGGCCGGCGCTCACGCGTGATCTCGCCGTTTCGGCCGGCGACCCCGCGAGCGTGGACTTCGTCGGGCGTTCGCGCGAATTGCGCACCCTCACCCGCGCGCTCGGCACGCTGGCCGGTGGTCGCGGCGGCGTCGTCGAGGTCGTCGGCGAGGCCGGTGTGGGCAAGACCCGCCTGCTCGAAGCGTTCCTCACGAGGGGCGCCGCGACCATCGAGCGCGCGCGAGCGCTGGTGCTCCGGGCCGGTGCCGATCCGTACGGTGCGAACGACGCGTTCGGCGCCGTGCGCGAACTCCTCCGGGCGTGGGCACCGGAACTGCTCGGTCCGTCGGTGTCGAATGCGTCGGTGTTACGTCGCGTCGCCGGCGACGCGGCGGCCGGCGACCGCGACGAGACCGGCGCGACCGACGCGATGGGCGACTCGCTGGTCGACATCACGACCGCGGTCGTACAGTCGCTCGAAGCCGGCCGCCGCGGCCCGGTGATCTGCATCGTCGAAGACACGCAATGGCTCGATGGCGCGTCGCGCGCGCTGCTCGACGCGATCGCGCGGCGGGCCGCCGAGCGGCAATGGCTGATCGTCGTCACGCGGCGCACCGGTGCTCCGGTGATCGCTCCCGACGCCGGCGCGACGACGTTGCGCCTCGGACCGCTCGACGTCGCCTCGGTGCGCCGGTTGATCGTGGGCGTTGCTCCTCCCATGACCGGCCCCGCGATCGACGCGCTGGTACGCCGCTCAGGTGGGAGCCCGCTGGCCGCGCTCGAGATGGCGCGCCTGGGCGACGCGACCCTCCCCGCGACCGTCGAGCGGCTGCTCGCGCTGCGCATCGATCGCCTTCCCCCCGCCGATCGCGACGCGGTACGCGACGCTTCGGTGTTCGGCACGACGATCGACCTCGCGCTGGCGGCGGAAGTCACGTCCGATGCCAGGTTGGCCAACCGGCTGCGGGCGCAGCGTGAATTCTTCGCGCCCGACGAGCGCGGCTTGCGTTTCCGTCACGACCTCCTGCGCGTCGCGGCCTACGAAGGTCTCGCGGTTGCCCGCCGCCGCGCCCTGCACGAGCGCGCGGCCCGGTTGCTCTCGCGTCGCGATGGAGCCGCGCCGGCGACGGTGGCGCTCCACGCCCGCGCCGCCGGCGACGACCGGCTCGTGGCGCACTGGGGAGCGCGCGCGCGGCGCGGGACGCGGCGCAGCGGGGCGCCTGGGCGGACGCGGCCGATCATTTCCACGCCGCGCTCACGGCGACCCGCGCCACCGGTTGCAGCGCGCGCAGCCGTATCGCGTTGGCCGAGCAGCTTGCCGACGCCGCCGATCGCGCGGGCCGGGCGGCGCTGGCCGAGAGAGTCCTGCGAGCGGCGTTCGCCGACGCGGGCGCAGCGGTGACCCGGGCGCGGATCGCGAGCCGGCTCGCTTCGCTGGCCGAGCAGGAAGGGCGTTACCGCGGTTCGTTGCAATGGGCCCGACGCGGGTTGCGCACCCTCGAGGGGCGGCACCAACGAAACGTGCGTCACTGGCGCGGCCGTTTGCAGCTGGATGTCGCCGCGGTGTGGTGGCACCAACAACGGCTCGCGCCGGCGACACAATGTTGCATCGACGTCGTCGACACGGCGCGCCGGGCCGGCGACGCCGCGCTCGAAGGCCAGGCCTGCCTGCAACTCGAGATGTGCCTGCACAGCATGGGCGACGCGCGGGCGCACGAGTACGCCCGGCGCGGTGTCGCGTTGTTCGAAGCGCTCGGCGACGACCGCAGTCTCGGCGTTCTGCTCGCGAACTGGGGTTACAGCTGTTACAACGAAGGCGATTGGGACGTCGCGGTCGCCTATTTCGCCCGCGCCGAAGCCGCACTCGAACGGAGTGGTCATCTCATGCAGCGGGCCGCGGTCGTCAACAACCGGGCCCTGCTGTTGCTCGACCGGGGTCTGGTCGACGAAGCCGACGATGCGTGGGCCGACGCCGCGCGTACGTTCGCCGCGGGCGGGATCGGTCAGGCGGTGGCGGTCACCGACATGAACCGCGCGCGCGTCGCCGCGAGGAAGCACCGGTCGGACGACGCGCGCGCGAGGTTGCGCGCCGCACACGAACATCTCCACGAGATGGGCATCACCGAGCGCGACGACGACCTGGCGACGCTCGAGGTCGAACGGCTGGTACTGGCCGGCCGGTTCACGAGCGCCGTTCGCGCCGCGGGACGCGCCGCGGTCGAGGTCGAGCAGCACCGGTCACCGGTCGCGCTCCGCCTGTTCATGGCGAGAGTCGCCGCCGAGGCGCAACTCGGCGCGGGACGGGTAACGGCCGGCGCCAATGCACTCCGCACGACGCTGGCCCTGGCCCGCGACGTCGGGAGTTCGCACGACATCTTGCTGTGCCTGCACACGCTCGAAGCGGTCGCCCGGGCGGAGGGAACGGTGCTGCATCGCGACGAGCAGCGGGAACGGCGCCGCCGCCAGCGCGAACTCGGTGTGGTGGCGCTCCCGCGGGTGGTGGTCAACCCGTCAGCGAGCGCAACGCGTCGAGGTCTCGCACGACCACTTGCCGGCGTCGGGGCGAGCTGACGTAGCCGAGCCGTTCCAGGTGCTGCATTGCCTTCCCCGCCGCCTCGCGCGATGCACCGACCCAGTTGGCGAGATCCTGCTGCGTGAGCGGGAGGTCGATCAGCAAGCCGTCGGGGTGCGCCTCGCCGAACGATTCGGCCAGGGTTGCCAGTTGACGGGCGACGCGTCCGAGCGTGTCGAGCGTGCCGAAGTCGAGTTGCTTGCGGTTCGAGGTTCGGAAGAGGTGGCACAACTCGTTCATCAAGGCGAATGCGACCGCGGGCCGTTGCGAGGACAGCTCGAGCAACGCCTCACGCGGGACCATGACGATGTCGACCGGTTCGAGCGCCGACACGCTGGCGGTGCGGACATCGCCGTCGATCACCGACACCACGCCGACCGCTTCGCCGGGACGGTGCACGTTGAGCAGCACCTCGCGCCCGTCGGCCGACCAGTACGACGCTTTGAGCCGGCCCTCCGTCACGATGGCGCACGCGGTGCCTTCGTCACCTTCGTGGAAGAGGATCGACCGCGCCGGCAAGCGGCGGCGCACCCCGAGGGCGAGCACGTCGTTCGCGTCGGCCGGGCTCAGCAGTTCGAGAAAGTTGGGGACGCCTCCGGACCGAGCTGCGGAAGGACCCTGGCTGACCATGCGCGGCCGGAGCGTAGCTTCAGGTGAACAGGCGCGGCGCGATGTGCTCGCCCGGCCTTATCCCGCCGGGAACCGCGAACACCGCCGACCCGACGTGTTTGATGTACTCGTTGAGCGCGTCGTTCGCGGCGAGCTTGCGCTGGAGCGGTACGAACTGCCGGCGCGGATCGCGCTGGTAGGCGATGAAGAACAACCCGGCGTCGAGTTCACCGAGACGCGGGTCGACGCCGTCGGTGAAGTTGTAACCGCGCCGCAGGATGTGGATCTTGTTCGCGTCTTGGTTCGCGACGGCGATGTGCGCACGGGCGGGGATCAGGCGCTGCCCGTTCGCGTCGTTGGCCTCGAGGTTCACCGGGTCGAACTCGGCGTGGCCGCCGAGCGGTGCGCCCGATACGCGCACGCGCCCGATGGTCTGTTCCTGGTCGGCGAGGCTCGACCGGTCCCAGTTCTCGATGAGCATGCGTATGCGGCGGGTGACGAGGTACGAACCGTTGCGCATCCACCCCGGATCGTCGGTCGCGCGTACCCAGACGTTGTCGTCGAAGAGCCGGGTGCCGGCGCGCAGGTTCGCGGTGCCGTCCTTGAAGCCCATGAGGTTGCGCGCGGTCACCTGGTTCGTCGCAGTCGACGATGTCCGGCCGAAGCCTTCCTGCGACCACCGCAGGACAACGGCACCGCGCCCGATCCGGGTGAGGTTGCGGATCGCGTGGAAGCACACGACGGGGTCGTTGCCGCACGCCTGCACGCAGAGGTCGCCGCCGCTCCTGGCCGGGTCGAGCGCGTCGTGCGCGAACGCCGGGAGGTCGGCGAGCGCCGCCGGGCGGCGGCCCGCGAGCCCGAACCGATCGCCGTGCGGGCCGGAGAAGACTGTCGGCCCGAACCCGAACGTCAGCGTGAGGCCGGCGGGTGCGAGGTCGAGGGCCTCGCCGGTGTCGACCGGCGGCGCCTCGGCGCTCGCCGGTTGCGCGCCGACGGTGTCGCCGCGGGTGAGGCGTGCCGCGGCGGTCGTCCACTCGGCGAGGAGGTCTTGGAGGTCGGTGCGGCGATCGGTGACCAGGTCGAAGCTCGCGAACAGGAGGCGGTCCTGGGCCGGTGTCGCGATGCCGGCCTGATGTGCCCCGTAGAACGGGACGACCCCCGATCGGGTGTCGCGCGAGCGGTTGTCGCGTTGCCGCACGATCGCGCCGCCGGCGACGCTGCCCGCCGCGACCGCGCCGGCGGTCGCCCCCGCAAGCCCGAGCACTCGCCGCCGGGTCATCCCCCGCTCGTTTTGATGACGCGAGGCTGCCGTTCCGGGCCGGTTCGCTACATCAAAACCGGGCGGGAGGTCAGTGTCGGGTTCGCGGTCGGTCATGTGAGGATCGTCGACGCGACCTTCGACATCGGTTCGGCCAGTGCGTCGATACGGTTCGCCAATGTCCTCGTACCGCTCGCAGTCAGCGTCGGGTAGAGAACGTAACCGTTCGCAACCGTCGACGGGTCGCGGTGCTGATCGAGCGTGCGAGTCACCTCGGCGAAGCGGTCCTTGATCGTCGCGGCGAGGCTCGCGTCGCGAGCGGCGAGCATCGGCTCCAGCGCCGCGAACGCGGCCTGCGACCCGGCGACGTTCGCCGCGAAGTCGGAGAGGTCGGTGTGCGAGTAGCGGTCTTCTTCGCCGGTGATCTTCGACGACGACACTTCGTTCAGCAGGTCGACCGCGCCGTTCGCGATCTGGGCAGGCTCGAGGCTCGAGTGCGGGACGAGGTCGGCGATCCTCGTGATGTCGGCAAGCAGCTTGTCGGCGACCGGGCCCATCGCGGCGATGTCGCCGTCGGCCCAGAGTGCTTTCTCGATGCGATGGAACCCCGTCCACCGTGATGCGGAAACGTCGCCCGCGCGCGCGTCGATCTGCGGGTCGAGGGTGCCGAACGTCTCCGCGATGGGCTCGATCGTTTCGTAGTGATAGCGCGCCTTCGCGTACTGCGCTTTGGCCGCGGCGATGTCGCCGGCCTTCACCGCGGCGACGAAGGGTTTCGTCGCCGCGAGCAGTTGCCGCGCCTGCCCGGTCAGGTAGCGGATGTAGGTCTTCACTGCCGCGCCGGCCGCGGCAGTTGCCGCGGGCGTGGTCGTCGCGGTGGCGGCGCCGACGGTGAGCGTGCCGTTCTCGTGGGTGCCACCGGTGCACTTGGTCGCGTACGTCCCGGGCTGGAGCGTGATCGAGAACGATCGGTCGAGACCCGCCGCGATGTTCTCCACTTCACCGAGGATCTTGCCGTTCTTGGTGACCTCGAACTCGGTGACCGCCGCCGACCCGCGGTTGGTGACGTGGAAGGTCGTCGGCCCGGCGGCGACTTCGAGCGCGTTCGGGTTGCAGCCGTCGTCGGACAGCGCGATCTCGATGGTCTGGCGGTTCGCGGCCCCCTTCGCCGACGGGCTGCTCGAACCGCACACGCTGAGCCCTGCCAGCGCCACCGCGACGGCGAGCGCGGCGGGCGCTGCGGGCGCGCTTCGCGACGGGCGGTGACGTGCCCGCATCCGGTACCCGCTCATGCCACGGCGGGGCGGGTGGCCCTTGACGCCGACCGCTTCGGCCACATGACGAATGCCGCCATCGGGATGAGGTAGCAACACCAGGCGATCGTCTCGGCCTGGACGGGTCGGGGCTGGACGCCGAGGACGCCGGTGACGAGCGCCGACTGCACGGTGCCCGGCCTGACGATCGAACTGAGGTTGACCACTTCGGCCTGGAGCCCGTTCAGCCAGCCGGCTTCGTGGGCGGTGTGCGCGGCGAACGACAGGAGCCCGGCCGCGACCAGTACGAGGACGAGACCGGTGACGGTGAAGAACCGTGCCAGGTTCACCCGCATGCCGCCGCGGTAGATCGCGAACCCGATGGCGACGGCGACGGCGATGCCGAGGAGCGCGCCGCCGCCCGCCGCGGCGCGCGACGTCGACGATTGGAACGCGGCGAGGAGGAACACCGCCGTCTCGAACCCTTCGCGCATGACGGCGAGGAATGCCATCAGGACCAGTGCCGTCGCCGACGTCGAGGCGAGGGCCGCGCCGGCGCGCGATTCGAGGTCGTGGCGAAGATTGCGGGCGTGCCGCCGCATGAACACGATCATGTAGGTGACCATCGCGACGGCCAGGAGCGCCACCACGGTTTCGAGCATCTCCTGCTGGCGTTGCGGGAGGTTCTCGTCGACGACCTGCAGGCCCACGGCCACGCCGAGGCAGCAGGCGATGGCGGCGAGTACGCCGAGCCACATCTTCCTCGAGCGCGTCGGGCCGCCGCTGCTGGCGAAGGAACGCGGCGACGATCCCGACGATCAGCGAGGCTTCGATGCCCTCGCGTAACCCGATGACGAACGTCGGCAGCACCCGGGCCTCCGTTTTGCGAGTTAGGTCTCCCTAACCAACATAACGGAACTAAGGGTGCCCTTACAAGTCGGCGCCTCAGGCGGGGCGAACCGCGGGCGCGTCGACGCCGTCTTCGAACACCGTCGAGTCGAACTGCGACAGCACGTTGCCGAGCGGCGCGGGCCGGGCGAACAGGAAGCCCTGGCCGAAATGGCAGCCGAGCTGCTGGAGGACCCGCAGCTTCAGCTCCGAGTCGACGCCCTCGGCCACGACCTGAAGGTGGAAGGCCCGCCCGAGGTGCACGATCATCTGCAGCAGCGTGTTCTCGGTGACCCGGGCCTCGAGCCCCCGCACGAACGACTGGTCGATCTTCAGCTCGTCGATCGGGAGCCGGTGCAGATAGGTGAGCGAGCTGTAGCCGGTGCCGAAGTCGTCGAGCGCGATCCTGATGCCGAGCGCGCGCAGGTCCTGCAGTGCGCCCAACGTTCGCTCGGCGTCGTCGAGGAGCACGGATTCGGTGATCTCCAGTGTCAGGAGCGACGGCGCGAGGCCGCTGTCTTCGAGCGCACTCCCGACGATGGCCGTGAAGTCACCCGCTTCGAACTGCCGCCCCGAAACGTTGACCGAGACGCCCACGCCCGGCGCGATCTCCTGCCAGCCGGCGCAGTCGGCCGTCGCTTGCCGCAACATCCATTCACCGATGGGCACGATGAGGCCCGTGTCCTCGGCGATATGGATGAAATCGTTCGGGTTCACGACCGGGCGGTTCGGTCGGTTCCATCGGGCCAGCGCCTCGAGGTGCGTCGGCCGGCCCGTGGCCAGCGCCACGATGGGCTGGTAGAACGCGCAGAGTTCGTTGCGCTCGAGCGCGTACCGCAGTGCCGATTCCACGTCGAGGCGCGCGCTGACGAGCGCCTGCATGCGTTCGTCGAACACCTCGAAGCGGTCGCGGCCGTGGTCCTTGGCCCGGTACATGGCGGTGTCGGCGTAGCGGAGCAGTTCGAGCGCCGTCTCGGCGCCGCCGTTCCATACCGAAATGCCGATCGACGCGGTCACGAACACGTCGTTGTCGCCCACCTGGAACGGTGTGCGCAACGCGTCGGCGATCCGGAGCGCATGATCGGTGAGCGCATCGATGTCGTCGAGCCCGTCGCACAGCACGACGAACTCGTCGCCACCCAGGCGGGCGACCGTGTCTTCTTCGCGCACCGCGGTGCGAAGCCGGTACGCGACGAGCATCAGGAGGGTGTCGCCGACATCGTGGCCGAGACTGTCGTTCACGAGCTTGAAGCGGTCGAGGTCGAGGAACATGATCCCGACGACCTGTTCGCGGCTGCGCGCCCGGACAACCGCCTCGTTCATGCGGTCGAGGAGCAGGCGCCGATTGGGCAGGCCGGTGAGCTCGTCGTACAGCGCCATCTGTTCGAGCGCGCGTTCGGTGACCTTTTGCTTGGTGATGTCGCGCACGATCGCGGTGTAGAGCACGCGGTCGTTCACGCGCGTCGTCGCCATGGAAATGCGGGCGGGGAACTCGTCGCCCGACGCCCGCGCCGTGATCATCTCGATCGGTTCGCCGGTGAATTCTCGACCGTACGTACCGAGCTCGCTGCCGCGGCTGAACTCTTGGCGCAAACGGTCCAGCGCCGAGGGAGGGAGCAGTTTGCGGAACGAACTCCCGATCACGCTCTCGGCGGCAACGCCGAAGATGCGTTCCGCTTCGCGGTTGAACACCTCGATCACGCCGTGCTCGTCGGCGCTGATGATCGCGTCGCCCGCGGTTTCGAGAATGCTGCGGGTGCGCGACTCCGACGCCCTCAGCGCGTCTTCGCTTCGACGGCGGGCGTCGATGTCGTGCAGGCTGAGCACGATCCCGCGGATGTCCTCGTCTTCGAGGCGGTTCGTGGCCGTGCACTCGAACCAGCGAAAACTGCCTTCGGCATGTAGCACCCGCAACTCGACCGGTCGGGAGATCGACGCGTCGCCGAGCGATGTGGTGAACGCCTCGATCATCTCGCCGAGATCGTCGGGATGGATGATGTCGGCGGCGCAACGACCGACGAGGTCGGCGGCCCGGTAACCGAGCACCCGTTCGACGGCGGGTGACACCCACTCGAGCCCGCTGTCGACCCCCGCGATCGCGACGATGTCGATCGCGTTCTCGGTCAGCGCAGTGACGCGCCGCTGCGCGTTCACCAAGGCGGCGACGTCGAAGCTGACGGTCGCGACGAGGTCCGGGCCGACGGGGATCGCGATGATCTTGCGCCAGGTCGGCTCGCCGTCGTGGCTCCGGCTCGGGTAGCACTGCTCCTGGCGCGCACCCGTGCCCAACGCGTGGGCGAACAGCGCGGCGACCTTCGCGAACCCCTCACGAGGCAGGTACGCCGACGCGAGCGCGTCCGGCGACGGTTCGCTCGAACCGGTCCACATCAGCCACGCGTACGCGTTGGCGTCGACCGCCGCCCAGTCGACGATCTCGGCCCCTTCGCGCACGGCACGAAGTAACGCGTAGCCACCGCCGAACCGCTCGAACGCGGTACGCGCCGGGTCGGCGGTCATGGCGTGTGGGTGCTGGTCCACGCCGCCTTATCGGACATCGAGGGGTGGTCCATGAGGCGGCGCGAGGCCGGGTGGCCGCCATTTCTCCAATGTTGTCGTCCCGTTTCCCAGGATCAGGAAGGTGCGGTTCGGGACCCTGGTCCGGTATCCCCCCGTAACCGGCAAGCGGCGCGTAGCGTCCCACCGGGTACGACGAGGTACGAACCGAGCGCACGGGAGGCTTTCGGGGCGGGTGGCGATCTGGTTTTCCCGGCAGCGGGCACGGCAACAGCAGGAGCAAGCGAGTCGGCACGCCGAGATGCTCGAAGCGTTGGCGCGGATCGAGCAACGTTCCCGTGAAGGCGCGGCCGCCGGCCTGGCGGTCCAGCAGCAGATGGTCGACGAGGTCGTCCGGATCCGCGTCGACCTCGCCGGGCGCGACACTGAACTGCGGCGAGCCTTCACGCACGTCGTCGAGGTCTGCGGGGCGGTCAACCGCCGGCTCGACGCCGACCGGGCGCAGCAACGGGAGCTGACCCAGACCCTCGGAGGCCTGCGGCGCTGCCTGTCGCGACTCGAAGCCCCGATGCCCGCTCCATCAGCCGGCGGCACCACCGAGCGCCTCGTCGGTGGGAGTGTGTTCGGCACCTCTCGGCTCGTGCCGGGCAAGCCGATCGTCGATCTCGCCGCGGCCGAGGCGACCGACGAGGACGCGGTGGTCGAAGTGCGTTGCCGGTTCGGCGGTCGCTGGGTCGACGGCTTCGAAGTGTGCGACATGATCGACGAGGGTGGGCAACCGCGCTACCGGCTCCGCCGGCAGAGCGACGGGTCGGTGCTTCCCCGCTCGTTCGGTGCCGACGAGTTACGGGTCAGAGACGCTTGGCCTCGATGATGCTGCGCAGGAAGCTGCGGGTGCGCTCCTGCTGAGGGTCGCTGAAGATCTGTTCCGGTGGGCCTTCCTCTTCGATCCTGCCGCCGAACAGGAACGCGACCTTGCTCGACACCTGACGCGCGAAGCCCATCTCGTGTGTCGCGATGAGCATCGTCATGCCTTCTCGCGCGAGGTCCGACACGAGCATGAGCACCTCGGACACGAGTTCAGGGTCGAGCGCGCTCGTCACTTCGTCGAGGAGCAACACCCGCGGTTGCATCGCCAGTGCGCGCACGATCGCGACCCGCTGCTGTTGCCCACCCGAGAGCCGGTCGGGGAAGTCGTCGCGCTTCTCGAAGAGACCGATCCGAGCGAGCAGTGTGTCGGTACGCTCGTCGGCTTCCTGCTTCGACAGCTTCAGCACCTTGCGCGGCGCCAGCGAGACGTTCTCCCTGACGCTCATATGGGGGAACAGGTTGAAGCTCTGGAACACGATGCCGACGTCGGCACGCAGCGCGTTGAGGTTCACGCCACGACCGGAAACCCGTTCGCCGTCGATGTGGATCTCGCCCGCGTCGATGACCTCGAGCGCGTTGATACAACGCAGCATCGTCGACTTCCCGCACCCCGACGGGCCGATCAGGCAGACGACCTGGTGTTCGTCGACCTCGAGGTCAATGCCGCGCAACACGTTGACGTTGCCGAACCGCTTGTGCACGTCGCGCAGCTCGAGGAACGCGCTCACTGAGCTTGGATGCGGCTTCGGTCGCGCTTGATCAGCCAGTCGACGAACCGGGTGCAGGGAATGGTGATGACGAGGAAGAACATCGCGGCGCCCGTGACCGGCGAAAGGTTGAAGAACCGGTTCTTCAGCTGGGTCGACACGTTCAGGATCTCGAGCGCGCCGACGATCGACACGAGTGCGGTGTCTTTCTGCAACGCGACGAAGTCGTTCAGCAGCGGCGGGATGATGCGCCGGACCGCCTGCGGGATCACCACGTGGCGCAGCGTCTGCCATTGTGAGAGGCCGAGCGATCGGGCTGCCGCGGTCTGGCTCCAGTGGATGCTCTCCAGCCCGGCCCGGTACACCTCGGCCACGTAGGCGCCGTACACGAGGACGAGGGCGAGGATCGCGAGCCAGAAGATCTGGTTGTCGCTGCTCATCCCCTTGAACACCGGTACGCCCGCGAGCGCGAAGCCGAAAACGATCAGGTAGATGGTGATGATCGCCGGGACGCCGCGGAATGCGTCGATGTACGCGATCGCCAGGATGCGCACCGGCCGGCACGCGCGCCCGGGGAGCAGCCGCACGACGGCCACGAGCAACGACCACGGGAGCACGAGGAGCTCGGCCACGACGAAGAGCTTGATGTTCAGCCAGAAGCCCCGTAGCAGCGCCACGTGGCTGCGGTCCCAGACGAACGTCCAGTTGAACATGATGCGGCGGACGCTGCCGTCGTTGCCTGCCAGGAGGAACGCGACGAAGGCGACCACGAGCGCGGTCAGGCCGACGCCGACCACGACCCACAGGTAGTCGCGCGAATCCTCGACGGCGATGCGGGCCGCCTGGAACTCGCCGCGTGACGCCCGTTGCATCCCGCGGCCTGTCGCCACGAGCGCGCGCACGCCGTACACGGGCACCGTGATCGCGAGCGCGGCCAGCGCGACCTCGATCACCCGGGCGACGACGAGTTGCGTGCCGTCGACGTGGAGCGACTGGTCGAAGTACCAGAGCATCCACCAGGTGACCCCGGCCGTGGCGACCGACAGCACGGCCGCCGTCGCCGTCGTGCCGAGATTGTTCTGGAATGCGGCCGCCCGGCGCGGTGGCGCGCCGGGCGGGACGACGGCGGTCAGTTCCGGTTGGTCCACGCCGGTGGACGCCACCTCACCCGACCCTGATGACCGGGATGTTGCCGGGGTCGGCGGTGAGGTCCTTGGTGGCGAGCGTCGTGAACTGGCCCGAATCCTTCAAGTCCTTGAACACCGCGTTGATGGCACCGATGTTCGACGAACCCTTGGGGACGATCCCGCCGTACTGGTCGGGACCACCGGGCTGGTCGAACTGCGACACGACTTCGAACTGGCCGTTGGAACGGGCCGCCTCGCCGAGGTTGATCGCGGTGTCGATCAGCACGGCGTCGACTTGGCCCGCCTGCAGCGCGGTGTACGCGTCCGGCAACTGCTGGTACACGTGCGGCGCCTTGGTCGGCGCGATCGTCTTCAGGAGATCGACCGCGGTCGTTGCCGTCTGCACACCCCACTGGATCTGCTTGGCTTCGGCCAGCGTCGTGACCTGCGCGCCACCCTTCTTCACGAGCACGCCCTGGTTCGACTGGAAGTAGGGGCTCGTGAAGGTGACGACCTTGGCCCGGTCGCAGGTGATGGAGATCTGCGACAGCGCAAGGTCGTAATTGGTGACCGTGCCGGCCACGATCGCGTCGAAGCCGACGTTACGAACGACGAGCTTGTGCAAGCCGAGCTTGGCTTCGACGGCCTTCGCGATGTCGTACTCGTAACCCGACGTGACCTTGGTCGGATCGGTGTCGCTGCCTTCCCAGAACCCCGGACCGGGGAGGCTGGTGACGACCGTCAGCGTGTCGGGGGTCACCGGTGTGAAGTCGGAGACGTTCCCGACGGTCTTGTCGTACGCGTCGAGCGGTCCGCTGCATGTCGCCGCGCCGGTGGTCGTGGTCGCGCCCGGCTGGGTGGTGGTCGAACTCGACTTGTTCGAGCTCGACCCGCAGGCGGCGAACATCCCGGTACACGCAATCGCGGCGAACAGAACCGACCATCTCCGCATGACCCGCTCCTCGTATTGAGTCTTCGACGCCCGCGAACACTATGCCGAAGGATGCACGGCGTGCTTCCCCCCGACGTTTCGGCGCTGTTACGGTTCGCCGATCGCAGGTACGGAGGGTGGGCGCGTGAGCACCAGTTGGCGGGTTCGGGGTTCGGCGCGCGGGCACAGTTTCGCCCGCGCCGCAGTTGGTTGTCTGCTCGCCGCGACGCTTGTCGCCGCGTGCGCGAGCTCGAGCAAGTCGGGTTCGGGAGGGAACGCGACCACCACCGTCGTGACGATCAACCCGACGCAATCGAAGACGCTCGGCACGGGCGTGTCGGCCAAGAGCATCAAGCTCGGCATCGCGCTCGTCGATTTCGACTGCATCAAGCAGTTCACCGACTCGATCCGCACCAACCAGAACCAGATCTACCAAGTGTTCATCGACAACGTCAACCAGCACGGCGGCATCAACGGGCGCACGATCGACCCGGTGTTCCAGAGCTTCTGCCCCATCGGGAGTGCGGGCGCCTTGAGTGTCTGCACCTCGCTCACAGAAGACAAGAAGGTCTTCGCGGTGATCGGGAACCTCGTCGACTTTTCGGGCGACGCGCAGGCTTGCGTCGCGAAGCAGCACAAGCGGGTGCTGATGACGTTCCAACTCGACAAGTCGATCATCGACAAGTCGCCGCAGGGGCTGATCGTCACTCCGGCGCCCAACCCCGAGCGCATCGACAAGGTGCTCATTCGGTTGTTGGTGAAGCAGCACCTGCTCGACAACAAGACCGTGGCCGTGTTGGGTGAGACGACGAGTGCCGCGTCGGTGAACTCGACGATCGTGCCCGCCCTCAAAGCGACGGGTGCGAAGATGGGTTCGACCGCGATCCTTTCGATCAGCGGCACCGACACGACCAACGCGCAGTCGCAGCTCGACAGCTTCATCGAACGGTGGAAGACGGAAGGCGTCAACGCGCTCTTCATCACCGGGGAAGAGGTGTCGTCGCAGCAGTTCATCGAGAAGATTCGCAACGCGCTACCCGACGTCGTCCTCGCCACCGACATCACCGACGTCCTGACGTACGCGAAGGAAGAACAGCAAGCGGGGAAGAACCCCAATCCGTACGAGGGCATCATGACCGCCGCCGGCCCGACCGCCCACGAGTACGACCAGAGCGCGAACTGGGCCTACTGCAAGGGGATCTACAAGAAGGAGACGGGCAAGACGCCGCCCAACGCGGAATCGGTGATCAAGATCGCCGGCGGCAAGACGCTCGACACCTACGGTTCGATCAACGACGCGTGCCAGCTCGTGACGATGTTCCACGACATCGCGACCAAAGCCGGCCCGTACCTCAACGACGCCGACTGGGTCAACGCGGTGAACCACTACGGCCCGATCACCGACCGGGGCGCCGGTCAGTACGCGTCACTCCGCGTGGGTAAGTACGACGCCAACGACACGTTCCGGCTCGAAGCGTTCGACAGTTCGATCCCGCCGACGGGCAACTGGAAGCCGTTGACTCCGCTGGAAAACATCACCGGTTAGCCGGGGAACCGAGCGAGGGAGCGATCTGCACGCACCAGTCGAGCTCCTCGAGCGCCGTGCCGCCGTGTCCGCCGACCCCGCGCGGTCGGGCCGGGACGCGTGCCTCGCGCTCGCGGCGGCGACCGACGAATGGCTGGCGGCGGTCTTCGACGCGGCCGGCGGCCGCGACCTCGACCGGTTGGCGCTCGTCGCCGCGGGAGGTTACGGGCGCGGGGAACTCGCACCGTGGAGCGACCTCGACGTCTGGCTGCTCCACTCCGGGCAGCCCGAGATCGGCGTGCTCGCATCTCACATCTGGTACCCGGTGTGGGATGCCGGGCTGAAACTCGGTCACGGGGTGTTCACGGTGAAGGAAGCACTGACCCTCGCCGCCAACGATCTCGACACGGCCACGTCGGCGCTCTCGTTGCGGACGATCGCCGGCGACCCCACGCTGAGAGACGAACTGCACGAGAAGGCCCTCGAGCAATGGCAGCGGCGCAGCGGGCGCTGGCTCACCGAACTCGATCGCCGGGTGCAGGAACGGCACCGCGCCGCGGGCGAAGTCGCGTTCCTTCTGGAACCGAACATCAAGGAAGGCCGCGGTGGCCTGCGCGACGTGCACGCCCTGTACTGGGCCGAAGCCGCTCGCCCGGTGCTCGTCGAGGGCGACGCCGCGGCATTGCGTGCCGCCGAAGACGTGCTCCTCGACACCCGCGTCGCGCTGCACCGGCTCGTCGGGAAGGCATCCGACGACTGCCTGCTCGAGCGCCAGGACGACATCGCTCGACTGCTCGGTCTCGACGATGCCGAGACCTTGATGGCCGGTGTCTCGGCCGCCGCGCGCACGATCGCCTGGGTGAGTGACGAGACGTGGCGGCGTGCCCGGTCTTCGTTGACGGGCCCGATCGGTCGGGTGTTCCGTCGCGATCGCGACGTCGGTGCCGGCATCGTGCTGCGCGACGGCGCGGTGCACGTCGTCGCCGGCGTCGATATCGCCTCGGATCCGACCCTCGTGCTCCGCGCCGCGGCGGTCGCCGCTCGCGAAGCGGCGGTCATCGATCGCCCGTCGCTCGATCGCCTTGCCGCCGACGCACCCGCGCTGGTGAACGAATGGCCGCAGGGAGCGAAGGACGCGCTCGTCGCATTACTCGGTACGGGACACGACGCGATCCCGGTGCTCGAATCGCTCGACCAACGCCACCTGCTCGAACGGGTGCTCCCCGAATGGGCGCCGTTGCGCAGCCGCCTCCAGCGCAACGCGTTGCACCGCTTCACCGTCGACCGTCACCTGTGCGAGGCCGCCGCGCAAGCCGCCAAGCTCACCCGCCGAGTCGCACGCCCCGACCTCCTGCTCGTCGGGGCGTGGCTGCACGACGTGGGGAAAGGCTCGCCGGGCGACCACACCGCGGCCGGTGTCGTGCTCGTACGCGACATCGCGTCGCGGATGGGGTTCGAGCCCGAAGACGTCGACGTGCTCGTCGCGATGGTGCGCCATCACCTCCTGCTTCCCGACGTTGCGACGCGGCGCGACCTGTCGGACGACGACGTCATCGCGTACGTCGCCGAGCGAGTCGGTTCGCTCGCCGTGCTCGAATTGCTCGCCGCGCTCACCGAGGCCGACTCGATCGCAACCGGCCCTTCGGCGTGGAGCCCGTGGAAGGCGGAACTCGTCGACGAACTCGTCGAGCGGGTCGCGGCCGTGCTGCGCGGCGAGCGCGGTGGCGAGCTGCCCGCGCGCGACAGCTTCCCCGACGCCGATGCGAGGTCGTTGATGGCGTTGCGCCGCACGACGGTGCGGTACGAGCCGCCGCAGATCACGGTGATCGGGTTCGATCGGCCGGGCGTGTTCAGCCGGATCGCGGGAACGCTCGCGCTCAACGGGCTGACCGTTCTCGCCGCGCAGGCGGGCAGCGAAGACGGCATGGCGGCGTCGCGGTTCCGGGTGCATTCCGATGCCGGCGTCGACGTCGATTGGCAACACGTCACCGACCAGATCCAGCGGGCGCTCGACGGGCGCTTGGCGATCGAGGCCCGTCTGGCACAGCGCCGGGTGCCGCACCGGGCGGCCATCCGCCGCGAGGTGCTCGGCCACGCACCCTTCGTGCGGATCGACAATCAGGCGTCGGCCAGTGCGACCGTGATCGAAGTGCACGCACCCGACCGCGTGGGCGTGCTCTACCGCATCACCCGAGCCCTCGCCGACCTCGACCTCGACATCCGGAGCGCGAAGGTCGACACCCTCGGCGACGAAGTGGTCGACACGTTCTACGTCCGCACCGCGCGCGGCACCAAGGTGGCCGAGCGCGACCACCAGCGCGAAGTGGAGCGCGCGATCCTCCACCAACTCACCCTCTGACCCCGCCGACGTGCGTCGATAGCTATCGCTATGCGATAGCTATCGACGCACGTGGGGTCAGGTGAAGAGGGCGTCGAGGGCGAGGTCGACCGACCGGGCGGTGGCGACGCCGGTGGCGACGGGAACGTCGGTTTCGGTGTGACCGCAGGTGGTGCGGTCGAAGCACGCACCCACCCGTTCGGACAGGAAGCGTGACGGCTGACCGTACATGTGCGCGTCGTCGCGCCCGCGAGGGCGGTCGTGGAACCGCAACGGTACGTACACGTGCAGTGCGCGCCGGGGCCGGGTGGTGGCGACGTAGAACAGGCGCCGTTCCTCCTCCAACCCGTCGGCGCTGCCGAGCGCCATGTCGGAGGGGAAGTTGCCGTCGGTGACGTTGCACACGTGCACTGCGTCCCACTCGAGGCCCTTCGCCGAATGCACCGTTGAGATGACGAGCCAGTCTTCGTCGACCGACGGTGGTCCGGCGAGCTCCCCGGTGGAATGCGGCGGTTCGAGCGTGAGCTCGGTCGCGACATCGGACAAGCGCCGGGCGTTGCGCGCCGCCTCGACGAGCGCATCGAGGTCGACGAGCCGCGCGGCCGGGTCTTCGTAGTGCTGTTCCACGAGGGGTGCCAGCGCGGCCCGCAACCGTTCGGCGTGTACGACCACCGGTTCGCCGGGCACGGGCGCGAGCGCGCCGAACAGCACGTCGGCGTGGGGACGCGCCACGGCCGGGAGGAGCGCCCGGGCCTCGGGCCAGCGGGCGTGCACGCCGGCGGTTTCGGCGCGGTCGACCTCGAGCGCGTCGATGACCTTGCGGGTGGTGACCGGCCCGACGCCTTCGAGCAACTGCAGCACCCGGAACCAGGCGAGCTCGTCGCGCGCGTTGTCGGCCAGCCGGAACAGGCAGATGAGGTCTTTCACGTGGGCGGCTTCGAGGAAGCGCAACCCGCCGTACTTCACGAACGGGACCCGCCGGTTCGACAGCTCGAGTTCGAGCAGGGCGCTGTGATGCGCGGCGCGCACGAGGACGGCTTGGTCGCGCAGGCGCATGCCTTCCTCCCGGTGCTCGAGGACACGGTCGCACACCGCTGCGACCTGGGCGTCTTCGTCGCCGCACGAGATGATCTCGGGCCGGGGCCCTCGCCGCGCACGGCCACCAATCGCGCTTCGAAACCTTCCGGCGCGTCGGCGCCGACCGCGTTGGCGACGTCGCAGATCGGTTGCGACGAGCGGTAGTTGCGGTGCAGGACGATCGTGGTCGCACCCGGGAACGCGGCGGCGAAGTCGAGCAGATGGCGTGGGCTGGCGGCGCGGAACCCGTACACCGCCTGCGAATCGTCGCCGACGACCGTGATGCGGTCGTCGGCGGCGCGCAACGCGCGCAGGACGTCGACCTGGAGCGCGTTGACGTCCTGGTACTCGTCGACGAGCACGTGGTCGAACGACCCGCCGAGCGCGGGACCGAGTTGCGGGTCGGCGAGGGCGGCGCGCCACCACACGAGCAGGTCGTCGAAATCGAGGAGGCCGAGCGCCCGTTTGCGGGCGACGTACTCGCGGCAGATCTCGCCGATCGGTTCCACGAGGTCGGCGCACCACGGCGCGACCGCGTCGACGACCTCGGCGAGCGGCCTTTGCACGTTCACCGCGCGCGAGTAGAGATCGAGGAGCGTCGACTTGCGGGGGAAACGCCGGTCGCGCCGGCCGGCCCAGCCGTGGGCCTCGCGCACGAGGTCGAGCACGTCGGCGGCGTCGGCGGTGTCGAGCACGGAGAAGCCTTCGGGGAGCCCGAGCTTCGTCGCGTGACGGCGCAACGTGCGGTGCGCGACCGAATGGAACGTCCCACCGACGACCCGCTCGCGGCTCGCGTCGTGTTCGAGCAGCGCCTGCGCGCGGTGCAGCATCTGGCGGGCCGCCCGGCGGGTGAAGGTGAGGAGCAGCACCCGCTCCGGCCGGGTGCCGCGATCGACCAGCGTGGCCACCCTCGCGGTGAGGGCCGTGGTCTTCCCGGTACCCGCCCCGGCCACGACCCGCAACGGGCCGCCGGTGAAGGTTGCGACCTCCCGCTGCTCCGGGTTGAGGTTCTCGAGGGCGAACACGCGTTCGTAATGTAGCCGGGCTTCGAGCGGCCCGCGGGGGACCGGGGGCGCAGGCCCCGTTCCCTTCGGCGCGCGGATTGGGCCATCGGCCACTGCCCTCGGGCGCCGCCCGTGGCGATGATCGAGGCGATGCGCATCAAACCCGAAGCCGTGCTGCTCGGCGCCGCGAGTGGCGCGCTCGCGCTCGGTGGCCTACTCCACGCCTTCGGCGCGGGCCCGGCTGCCCACGGCATCTGGGCGGCCGTCACCGCCGCGGGGATCGTGCCGTCGGCGTGGTGGGTGGCGAGCGCGGCACGCCGCCACCGCCTCGGTGTCGATCTCGTCGCCGTCCTCGCGCTGGTCGGCACGCTGCTCGTCCACGAGTTCCTGGCCGGGGCCGTGATCACCGTCATGCTCGCGACCGGGCGCACCTTGGAGTCGCTGGCTTCGGCGCGTGCGCAGCGCGACCTGCGGGCGTTGATGGAGCGCGCGCCGAGGATCGTCCACCGCTACGAGCAAGGCGAGCTCACCGAACCTTCGCTCGACGCGGTGCGTCGCGGCGACCTGCTGCTCGTCATGCCGGGGGAGGTGGTTCCCGTCGACGGATTGGTCGAGCGCGACGTGGCGGTGCTCGACGAGAGCGCGCTCACCGGCGAGCCGCTGCCGGTCGAACGCGCGGTCGGGGACCAGGTTCGAAGCGGTGTCGTGAATGCCGGGAGCGCGTTCGATCTCCGCGCGAACACCGCGGCCGACGAGAGCACGTACGCGGGGATCGTCCGGCTCGTGTCGGAGGCGGAAGCGTCGAGCGCGCCGTTCGTCCGCCTGGCCGATCGCTACGCCGGGATGTTCCTCTTCGCCAGCTTGCTCATCGCCGGGGTCGCGTGGATCGCGTCCGGCCAACTCGAACGGGCGGTCGCCGTCCTCGTCGTCGCGACACCTTGCCCGCTCATCCTCGCCGCTCCGGTCGCGATCGTGTCGGGGTTGTCGCGCGCCGCTCGCCGCGGCGTGGTGGTGAAGGGCGGGGCGGCGCTCGAACAGCTCGCCCGCGCGCAGATCGTGCTGTTCGACAAGACGGGCACGGTGACGATGGGCCACCCGACGGTCACCGACATCGTGACTGCGCCCACGATTTCGTCAGAGCGGCTGCTCTGGTTCGCGGCGTCACTCGACCAGGTTTCGCCGCATGTGCTCGCCGCCGCGGTTGTCCGCGCGGCTCGCGCCCGCGAGCTCGACCTCGTCCTGCCGAGCGACGTCACCGAGGTTCCCGGTCACGGGGTGCGCGGCTGCGTCGACGGTCATTCCGTCGCGGTGGGGAAGGCGTCGTGGGTCGCGCCGCTCCCGAGCGAGCCGTGGGTGCGTTCGGTCCGCCGTCGAGCCGATCTCGACGGCGAGCTCACGGTGTTCGTGCAGATCGACGGGGTGGTGCTGGGCACCGTGCTCCTCGACGACCCGGTGAGAAACGATGCGACGCGCACGGTACGCCGCCTGCGGCACGACGGGATCCGCCGCATCGTGATGGTCACGGGTGATCGGGAGGACACAGCGCAGAGCGTCGGCATGGTGATCGGTGTCGACGAAGTCCTCGCCGAGCGCACTCCGGCCGAGAAGGTCGAGGCGGTGCGCGTCGCGCAACGCCGCGGGCCGACGATCATGGTCGGCGACGGGATCAACGACGCGCCGGCGCTCGCGCTGGCCGATGTCGGCGTCGCGATCGGCGCCCGCGGCGCGACGGCTTCGTCGGAGGCCGCCGACGTCGTCCTCACCGTCGATCGGCTCGACCGCCTCGGCGAAGCGGTCGTGATCGCGCAACGCTCGCGGCGCATCGCATTCGAGAGCGTGTTCGTCGGTATCGGCTTGTCGCTCATTGCGATGGGTTTCGCTTCGGTCGGTTGGTTACCGCCGACCTACGGGGCGCTGCTGCAGGAGGTCATCGACGCGTCGGTGATCGTGAACGCGCTGCGGGCGCTGCGCGATACGGGCCACGAGGAGCACCTCGCCGCGAGCGAGGCCGCGTTGACGAGGAAGTTCAGCGCCGAGCACCGCACCTTGCAGCCCGATATCAGCCGCCTCCGGACCGTTGCCGACGCGCTGTCGAGCGTGCCCCCCGCCGATGCCCTCGCGATGGTGCACGACGTGCATCGCTTCCTCGTCGAGGAACTCGCGCCGCACGAGGAGGCGGAGGACGCGGTGCTCTACCCGATCCTGGCCCGGGTGATCGGCGGCAACGACCCGACCGCCACGATGAGCCGCGCGCACGTCGAGATCGCCCACCTCATCCGCCGTCTCGGGCGGGTGCTCGACGACATCGATCCTTCCGGGGTCGACGACGACGACATCGCCGAACTCCACCGCCTGCTCTACGGCCTGCACGCCATCTTGCGCTTGCATTTCGCGCAGGAGGACGAGGGCTACCTGTCGCTGGTCGACGATGTGCCGCCGGCCCCGATCAGACGATCGAGTACACGGGGTTGACGATGGCGAGGCGACCGTGATGGTCGATGCTCATCCCCTCGACTTTCAGGGTGGTTCCGATGGCGATGCCCGCGATCTCGCGACGCCCGAAGAAGACCACCGAGATCCCTCCGGTCCCGTCCGAAAGGGTGTACTCGACGCTGGGGCTCCCGGCCATGGGTTCGATGCGTATGGCGGTGACCCGGCCGCGTAGGCACACCGATTCGCGCCAGTCGACGTCGCCGATGGGCATCGTCCCGTCGTCGCACGCGACGGCGGGCGCCGTGGTCCGCCGGGCCGCCAGCTTGCGCTTCCCGTTCCCGTTCCCGTTCGGGGTGATGAGACCCATCGTGCCGTTGGGCGCTTCGCCGTCGTAGTCGTCGAAGTGGAACGGCACCGTCGTCACGTTCGCGTGCGGAAGTTTCGAGATCTCGCGCGACAGTGCCTCGGCCGTCTGGTCGTGCAGGATCCGGTGCCACACCCCGTTGTACATGCGCTCGGGAAGGAGGACGCAGACTTCGGCGTCGCCGGAACCGAGTTCGTGCGCAACGGTCTCCACCGCCGCGCGTGTGATGCGGCGGTCGGGGCAGTCGATGCATTCGAGCGCCAGGTTCGACATGCCGTGCTCGCGCCACGACGCCGCGAGCGCATCGGCATGAGCCTCGTCGATCACGAAGTGCACGGCGCGAAGTTCGTCGGGCCGCAAGACCCGCCCGAATTGCATGGCGCGCATGACGGCGAGGTCGAAGGTGTCGATGAAGACCATCACGACGAGACGTTTGCGGATGGGCGCCGCGACGGCCTTCGGAACGTCGGCTTCCAACGCCTCGGCCTCGCGCGCGTATTGCTTCGACAGCCGCATCAGGAAGAAGACCATGATCGGGACGAGCAGGATGATCACCCATGCGCCGTGCGCGAATTTCACCCGGGCGATCACGAGGTCGACGACGAACGACAGGAACGCGCCCGTGCCGTTCACGAACAGTCCCCAGCGCCAACCTTCCTCGCGTTCGCGGAGGTGGTGCTTGGCCATGCCGGCCTGCGACAACGTGAACGATGTGAACACGCCGATCGCGTAGAGCGGGATCAGCCGGTCGACTTTCGCGTCGGTCGCGAACAACACGACGATCGCGGCGATCGACAAGAAGATGATGCCGTTCGAGAACACGAGCCGGTGCCCGCGTTTGGTGAGCTGCCGGGGCATGAAGTTGTCGCCGGCGTGGAACGAGGCGAGCCGGGGGAAGTCGGCGAAGCTGGTGTTGGCCGCGAGCACGAGGATCAACATCGTCCCCGCTTGCAGGCTGAAATAGAGGACGTTGCCCAACGCCCCCGGCCCGTAGACGAACTTCCCGACCTGTGAGATGACGGTCGGTGTGCCGCTCGTGAAGGGCGCGATGTGGGTGTGCGCGACGAGTATCGACAGGCCGAGGAACATCACGCCGAGCAGCGTGCCCATCACGACGAGGGTCGACCGCGCGTTCTTCCACTCGGGCTTCCGGAACGCCGGCACGCCGTTCGAGATCGCCTCGACGCCGGTGACGGCTGCACCGCCCGACGCGAACGCCTTGAGCACGACGTACACGGAGGCGCCGGCCAGGAGGAGGTTGGGGTCGCCCTTGGTCCCGAAGTGCAGCACGCCGGAGTGCGCGGCGTAGTGCACGTGGTGCAGATGGCCCACCGCCATCTTGTACGCGCCCAGGCCGAGCAGGATCGCCATGTTGAAGATGAAGAAGTAGGTCGGGACCGCGAAGACCTTGCCCGACTCGCGAACACCGCGCAGGTTGCCGTACGCGATCACGATCACGAAGAGGATCGAGATCGGCAGGACCCACGGTTCGAACACTGAGAACGCCGAAGCCAGCGCCGCGGTACCGGCCGCGACCGAAACCGACACCGTGAGGATGTAGTCGGTGAGCAACGCGACCCCGGCGACCTGCGCGGGGAGCAGCCCGAAGTTGTCGCGCGTCACCATGTAGGCGCCGCCCGCCGTCGGGTACGCCTTGATCGTCTGGCGGTAGGAGAGGATCAGGAAACCGAGGACGATGAGGAGCGCGATGGTGACCGGCGTGACCAGCGCGAACGCCGCGACGCCGATGACGGGCACGAGCGCCCGCAGGATCTCCTCCGTCGCGTACGCCGACGACGAGAGGTTGTCGGACGCGAACACGGCGAGCGCGGTCGGTTTGCCCAGACGTTCGTGCTCGAGTTGTTCGGTGTGCAGCGGCGGGCCGAGCAGTTTGTTCTTGAGCCGGTAACGGCGGCTCGCCGGCGGGAGCGGGACTCCCGCGGTCGCGGGGATCGGCTTCGGCCGCGACGGTTTGGCGCCGGGGCGCGGTGGCCTACGCGCCGCTTCCGTTCCCGGGTCGGGAACGGTGGTCGGTTCTTCGGTCAGCAACCCGAAACGCCTCCGGTGCACGGCGCCAGACCGGCGCCACGCACCACGAAAGCGCCCGGGCCGTCAACATGCCGTCAGCAACCGGCGCTCCGGTATCAAGAAATCGTCAAGGCCGGCGGGCGGCCGTCGCTCAGCTGATGCGGCTGAGGAACGTCTTGCCGTTCGGTGTCCCGAGCCCCGTGACATTGTCGTACCCGCGTGCCGTGTGGATCGTGAGGTTCCGGTCGTCGAACCCGCGGATGCTTTCCGTGGTGCCGTTGCCGGCGTCGATGCCGTTGTTGTAGTCGACGCGGACGTCGGCTGCTTTCACGTGAGTCACGTCGTTGAACGCGTTCGTCCCGGCTTTCGAGTACAGCAGCGGGTTGACGAAACCGTGCGCGACGCCGGCCATCTGGTCGGCCAGCGCCATCACGCCCGCGAAGAGTGGCGACGACAGGCTCGTGCCTCCGATGCGGTATTCGTCGTACTTCACCCCTTCGGGGAAGGACTGCGTCTCACCTTCGAGCATCCCGGTGTTCGGGTCGCCGACCATCGCGACGTCGGGCACGACCCGCCCGCGCGTCACGACCGTCTGGTTCTGTACCGCGAGCGCGGTCGGGACCACCGGGCCCTGGTAGAAGGGTTCGGGGAACAGGCGGCTCGTCCCGCCGCCGGAGCCGTAGAGGAACGCGCCCGGCGCCGGCGGTTTCCACGCCGTCGCCTTCTTGTTGAGCGTGCTCTTCGCCGTCTCCCAACCGGTTTCGAGCACACGCCGGCCGTCGGCGCCGATACCGAGGCTCGTGCCGCCGACGGCGGTGACCCACGGGCTCGACGCCGAGAAGTCGGGCGACGGCTGCTTCAGGTTGTCGGTCTCGTCGCCGTCGTCACCCGAAGAGAAATAGAGGCCGATCCCTTCGATGGTCGCTTGCACCGCCATGTTCTGGAAGACCGCTACTTCGGCGGGCGGGACCTTCTCGCCGATGTCGCCGTAACTGTTGCTCACGATCTGGGCCAGATGGCCTGCGATGACGGTGTTCAACGCCACGTCGAGCCCTTCGCCGCAGTCGCTCGCACCGACGTAGAGGATGTTGGCGCCCGGTGCCATCGCGTGCACCGCTTCGACGTCGAGGGTTTCTTCGCCGAACCACCCGGACGCGTCGCAGAGGCCGATCAAGCCCTTCGTCGGCTTGAAGTTGATCTGCTTGAACTGCTTGCTGGTCATCGGGTGCGCCGGGTCGTTGCGTTTGGCGTATTCCTGCGCGTCGGCGAGGATGCTCGGCGAGGAGAACGCGTCGATGATCGCGACCGTGACACCGGTGCCGTCGATGCCACCGTTGACGACGCTGTCGAACCCGTAGCTGGAGCGCAGTTGCGGCGGCGTGTACCCGCACGGTGCGTAGGGCACGTGCGTCCCGTACGGCGGGTAGCTCGGAATGGTGGCGGTCGCCTGGGCCCAGTAGTGGGAGCACGGCGGCGCGTTGCGGAAGCCACCCGGTTGGGGGATGCCCCTGTTCGGCGCGGCCTTGGTCACGGCCGCGGGCGTGGTATTCGACGGGGTGCCCGGCCGGTTGTTGCCGTTGGTGTGCAACGGGCGGACCAGGTCGAGAGCCTGGTCGATCCCGACCACGCCGGTGACGGTCCGCGCGAGCGACACCGGCACCGACAGGTCACGATCGGCGGAGCGCAGCACCTTGCCGCGGACGCGGTACTGGCCGAGGCGGACACCGAACGCCGACGCAACCTGCGCCGCGGAGCCGGTCGCGCTCACGTACTGGTTGTTGCTCGGCACGGTGCCGACCCTGAAGCCGCTCTTGCGCAACCACGACTTGACGGCCGCGACGGAGGCGTTGCTCGGTGCGTACCGCGCCTTCACCTGGGCGGTCGAGAGATAGTGGTGGTACGCGGGGCTCGCCGGGCTCGACACGGCGGCTGCCGTCGCCGACGCGCCCGCCGGGTCGCGGAGCGCGAGGTACACGCGGAACGTGAACAACTGGTTCGCGTTCGTCGCACCGACCCGAGACGTTCCCGTCGCCCACGACGGATGGGACCCGGGGATGGTGTGACGCGCCGGTTTGGCCGACGCCGCCGAGACGAGGCCGAAACATGCCGTGGCCACGATGGCCAGGAGCGTGATGCTCTTCCGCATCCCTCACCGTCCTTGTCGCGCTCGACGCGCTGCCCCGCCCGTGGCGCCGGCCGGACATTAGACCCAAGTCCTCAAGTGTGACGATGGGAACATCCGATACCTCTCCAGGATGCGGGCTGTGGAGCTCCATCAAGGGGGGATCGGTTGCCGACGACGGACGATGTCGCACACCTGCTTCGCCGAGCAGGTTTCGGCGGGACGCTCGACGAGATCACGACGCTGGCGGCCCAACCGCTCGCCACGACGGTCGACCAGCTGCTCGACTTCTCGGCCGCGCCGGCCGACATCCCGCCCTCCTACCTGACCGACGACGGTCTCGGCGACTGGGAGAAGGAGTTCCGGCTGCAGGCGTGGTGGCTCGATCGCATGGCCACGACGACGACGCCGTTGCAGGAGAAGTTGACGCTCTTCTGGCACGGCCACTTCGCGACGGCCAACGGCAAGGTCGGCAACACCCTGCTGATGTACCGCCAGAACGCGCTGTTCCGGCAGTTGGCCGCCGGCAACTTCCGTGACCTCGTGCAGCAGATGGCGCTGCAACCCGCGATGTTGAACTGGCTCGACAACAACGTGAACGTCGTCGGGAGCCCCAACGAGAACTTCGCCCGCGAACTGATGGAACTGTTCACCCTCGGGGTGAACCACTACACACAGTCCGACGTGACCGCGGCGGCGCGCGCGTGGACCGGTTACAACACCCTCGACTCCGACAACACGCAATACAACTTCTACCCGTCACGTCACGACAACGGGATGAAGACGTTCATGGGCCAGTCGCGGGCGTGGACCGGTCCGGACATCATCGACTACATCCTCGACGAGAACGACCAGAAGAAGATGGTGGCCGCGCGGTTCATCGCCGGGAAGATGTGGTCGTTCTTCGCGTACCCGAACCCGGAACCGGCGGTACTCGACGCGATCGCGCAGCCGTTCCACGACGCCGATCTCGACATCAGCGCGCTCGTACGCGCCATCTTCCTCCACCCGCAGTTCATGTCGGCGGAGGCGAGGGTCGGGTTGGTGCGGTCGCCCGCGGAGTGGATCGCCGCGTGCCTGCGGTGCACCGGGCTCACTGCCGCGAACACCAACCCGCAGTGGTGGATGGAAGCCATGGGCCAGGAGCTGTTCGAACCACCCAACGTCGCCGGTTGGGACGAGAACGCGTACTGGCTGGGCACCGCGAACGTGTGCACCGCGCGAACTGGTCGCGCTACGTCACCTGGCAGATCAACGAGAGCGGCGCGCTCGACACGGCCCTGGGCACCACCCCGACGATGACCGTCGGCGACGCGGTGCAGGCGGCCTTCACGTACTTCCAACTGCCGTCGCCGTCGGCCCAGACCCGGAGCCGGCTCGAAACGTGGCTCACCCGCCAACGCCGCGACTCGCACGCGTGGACCAACTACGGCTTCATCAACCTCTTCACCCTGATGATGCTCAGCCCCGACATGGCCGTCGCGTAGGAGCGATCGTGGAACCGGAGCTTTCCCTGCCCGACCAACCCGGCCGCGCCTCCTTGACCCGACGCCGGTTCCTCGGGCTCGGCGCGGCCGGGGTCGGCGGCGCCGCGCTGTCGCCCTACTTGTCGAAGCTCCAAGCGTTCGCGGCACCACCAGTCGGCCGGCGCGATGGCATCCTCGTCGTGGTCGAACTCGACGGCGGCAACGACGGTCTGAACACCGTCTGCCCGGTCGGGCTCGGCAAGTACCACGACCTCAGGCCGACGATCGGCATCTCCCCGTCGAAGGCGTTGCCGATCAGCCGTTACCTCGGCCTCCACCCGTCGTTCAAGAGCGTGAAGGAGCACTGGGACGCCGGGCACGTCGCCGTGGTGCAAGGAGTCGGTTACCCCCATCCCGACCTGAGCCATTTCGAATCGATGGATACCTGGATGCACGGATGGGGTGGTGCCGGGGCCCCCAAGACCGGCTGGCTGGGACGCTACGTCGACGGGCTCCCGAACGCAGCGAGCGAATCGCTGTACGCGGTGTCGATCGACGATTCCGTGCCGTTGCACCTCACCGGTGCGCACTCGCACGCCTCGACGCTTCCGCTGTCGGTCTCCGGCGCGTTCGCGATGGACCGGAGCAACGCATCCGACCGCCGGATGTACAACGCACTCAAGAGCTTCGGGTCGGGTTCCAGTGGTCTCGGTACCTGGGGCGACGCGTACGCCGACGCGACGAGCCAACTCATCGACCTCACCGTGCGCATCGGCCCGGCCTACGGCAAGCCGGCCCCGCGCGTACATCGGCAAGCAGCTCTCGCTCGCCGCGCACCTCATCAACGCCAACCTCGGTATCCGGGTGATCAGCGTGCATCACGGCAGCTTCGACACGCACTCCGACCAACCGGGCTACCACGCGCTCCTGCTCGCCCAACTCGACAGCGCGATCGGCTCCTTCTTCCACACCCTCGACCCGACCTGGAAGAGCCGCACCGCACTGATGACGTTCTCCGAGTTCGGTCGCCGGGCGCAGGAGAACGGCGACCGCGGCACCGACCACGGTGCTGCGTCGACGGCGTTCGTGATCGGCACCAACGTCAAGGGGGGCTTGTACGGCTCGTACCCCGCGCTTCGTTCACTCGACGCCTACGGCAACCTCAGGCCGACCGTCGACTTCCGCCAGGTGTACGCGACGATCCTCAGCACCTGGCTGCGCGCCGACCCGCGGGAGGTGCTCGGCCGGACCTACAGCGGGCTGAAGTTCTTCCGGCACAGCGCCGGCGTGACCTGACCGGTCAGCGGTGCGACAGGCTGCGCTGGCGCGTCTTCGACACGGCCCACGCCGAGCCCAACACGACGACGCTCAACAAGAACGCGAGGACACCGCGCTTCCAGTATTTCTTCCCGTGGTACGGGTGCTTCGCGTGGCGGACGACATGCCCGGGGAGGAAGCTCGGAAGGCTCGGCGGCGCGATCGTGACGTAGACGATGCCTATCGCAACGAGCACGATCGCGACGACGACCAGCACGAAAACGATGGGGCGCTCACGTCGCAACATAGGGGCCGAAACATACTCGCGACGAGCCGTTCACGCTACGCGCCGCGGGACGCTTGATGACATGCGTGTCAGTGCGCGTGTCAGTGCGACGTGTAGTCGATCTCCGGCGCGCCCGCCACTGCGACCGCGAAACAGAAACAGTGGATCGCACCGCCGCCGGTAGGCCGGAGACTGTGCACCTCGTCCGGTGGGATGTAGATGAGGTCCCCGGGCGACACGTCGCGATCCTCGCCGCCGACGGTCATGACACCACGACCGTTCATCACGAAGTAGAACTCGTGCGTCGGGTGGGAATGCGGGAACACCGCGCCGCCCGCCGCGACCTCGAACTCGTTGACCAGCTCGAGGCTCCCACCCTCGGTCAACGCCTTCATCTCCCGGGGGTGCACCAGGTACCAGACGGGCACCGTCCCGTTGTGCTCCACCTCGGCCTCGACCTCGGTGATCGACCTCACATCCATCCTGTCCGCTCCCGCTCCCGCTTCCGCTCCGGCCCCGACCGTACGTGCGTCGCGAGACCGGACGATTTCCGGGCGAGCGACGCACCTGCATTCTTAGCGACTTCTTAACCTTTTCCCAGGTCCACTTTGCCTGGTCTTGCGATGGTCTCCCCATGCGAAACGCGCCCGACGCCGACGGCCAGACGCACCTCAGCGGAATGGTGCACCGCCACGTCGACGACCCGCAACGCGTCGCGCCGGTGGTCGACATCGTCATCCCCGTCTACAACGAGGAGGCTGCGCTCGAACGCAGCGTCCGGCGGCTCCACGACTACCTGACCCGCACCTTCCCGTTCTCGTGGCGGATCACCATCGTCGACAACGGCTCCACCGACGGCACGTGGTTCGCCGCCGTCCGTGCCGCCCGTGATCTCGGCCCCGTCGCCGCGTTCCACCTCGACCGCAAGGGCCGCGGTCTCGCCTTGCGCACGGCATGGAGCGCGAGCGACGCCGCCGTCGTGGCCTACATGGACGTCGACCTCTCCACCGACCTCGCCGCGCTGTTGCCGTTGGTCGCCCCGCTGGTTACCGGCCACTCCGACGTCGCGATCGGTTCCCGTCTCGCGCCGGGCGCGTCGGTTGCCCGCCATCCGAAGCGGGAATTCATCTCCCGCACGTACAACTTGTTGTTGCGCACCGCGCTCGCGACCCATGTGAGCGACGCGCAGTGCGGCTTCAAAGCCGTGCGCAGCGAGGTTGCCCGCACATTGCTTCCCGCGATCGAAGACGACGGTTGGTTCTTCGACACCGAGTTGTTGCTGCTCGCCGAGCACAACGGTTTGCGCATCCACGAAGTGCCGGTCGACTGGATCGACGACACCGACAGCCGGGTGCGGGTTGCGCGCACGGCGATCGACGATGTCAAAGGCACCGCGCGCATGGCGCGGCGTTTCGCGACTGGTCGGGGGCGCGTCGACCTCGGTGCGAGCGCGCGCCCGCCGCTCGACGACGACTTCGGCCGGTGGCTCGTGAGCTTCGCGACAGTCGGCACGCTCAGCACCGCGACGTCGCTCGGCCTCTTCGTGTCGACGCGCGACCGGGTCGGCCCGATCGCGGCGAACGCGTTGGCATTGAGCGCGACCCTCGTCGGGAACACCTGGGCGAACGCGCGCTTCACCACGCGCGCTCGCCGGGCCGACTGGAAGGGTGCGCTCGCGATCTACGGCGGCGCGATCGCGTCGGGGAGCGTCGCGCTGGCCGCGGTCGACGCGGCCGGCGCCGGCGAAGGCGCGGAAATCGCCGCGCTGGCGACCACGTGGGGAGCAGCCACCCTGGGGCGTCTCCTGCTCGCCCGCAATACACCTTCAGGCCCGCGACGGCCATGAAGGACCTCGTCACCCTCGCCGCGCGACGCCGGGCGACGCTCGTACGAGCCCTGCGTTGCATGGTCGTGTCGGTCGGTACCACGGCGCTGAGCGCCATCGTGCTCGTCACGCTGGCCCTTGGTTTCGGGGTGCCGGCAGGCACGGCGAACGTGATCGGTGTCTGCTGCGGGATCGTGCCGTCGTACCTCGGCAACCGGCGGTGGGTCTGGGGTCGTTCGGGTCGCGGCAGCCTGCGTCGCGAGGTCGCTCCCTTCTGGGTGCTGTCGCTGGCGGGGCTCGTCGCGTCGACCGTGTCGGTCGCCTGGGCCGCGCGTACGACCGCACAGTTGCCGATGACGGTGCGCGCCGTCGTCCTGCCGGCCGCGAACATCGCTGTGTTCGGGACACTGTGGCTGGTCCAGTTCGTGTTGCTCGACCGCGTGATCTTCCGTTCAGGCGCCGACAGTCCCGCGGGAACGCGCGGCGCAATTTCGCCCGCCCACGATCCGTCCGTCCCCAAGCTCGCGGCATGACGCCGAAGCGATACGTTGCCCCACCGAGGAACTGAGTCCGCCATGTCTTCCACGATCGTCGAGCCGGCCCCGTCCCGCGTCACCTTCGACGAGTGGTACACGCCAGTCCCACCGCCGAGTCGTGGGCGCGATCTGCTGCGGCGGGTCTGGCGAGGTCCGGAGGCTGATCCCTCCTGGGCGCGCCCGGCGCTGCTCGCGCTACTCGTGTGCACCGGCGTGCTGTACGTCTGGGGCCTCGGCGCATCCGGTTGGGCGAACTCGTACTACTCGGCGGCGGTCCAGGCCGGTACCAAGAGTTGGCGCGCGTTCTTCTTCGGTTCGACCGACGCTTCGAACTTCATCACGGTCGACAAGACACCCGCGTCGCTCTGGGTCATGGAGATCTCGGCCCGTGTGTTCGGCGTGAACTCGTGGAGCATCCTCGTCCCGCAGGCGCTCGAGGGCGTCGCGACCGTCGGACTTCTCTATGCCGCGGTCAAGCGTTGGTTCACGCCGACGGCCGGGTTGATCGCGGGCTCGGTGCTCGCGCTGACGCCGGTCGCCACATTGATGTTCCGGTTCAACAACCCGGATGCGCTCCTCGTGCTCCTGCTCACCGCGGGCGCCTATGCGATGACACGTGCGCTCGAATCGGGCCGCACCCGGTGGTTGGTGGCCGCGGGCGTATGCGTCGGCTTCGGGTTCCTCGCCAAAGAACTGCAAGCGTTCCTCGTGTTGCCCGCGTTCGGCGTCGTGTACCTCCTCGCTGGACCACCGAAATTCGGCCGCCGGCTCGCCCAATGTTTTGTGTTGGGTGTCGCGGTGCTCGTCTCGGCCGGTTGGTGGGTCGCAGCGGTGCTGCTCACGCCGGCGTCGAGCCGCCCGTATATCGGCGGCTCGCAGAACAACAGCTTCTGGAACGTGCTGTTCGGCTACAACGGGTTCGGCCGTCTCACCGGTAACGAGTCGGGGAGCGTCGGCGGCGGGGCCGGCCCGGGTGGCGGGCGGTGGGGGCCGACCGGCATCACCCGCATGTTCAACAGTGCGATGGGCAGCCAGATCTCATGGTTGCTGCCCGCCGCGCTGATCTTCCTCGTCGCGGGCCTTGCGCTGACGGCGACGCGCTCGCGTACCGATCGCACGCGTGCCGCGCTCGTGTTGTGGGGTGGCTGGCTGCTCGTGACCGGGCTCGTGTTCAGTCTCGGGCAGGGCATCATCCACGAGTACTACACGGTCGCGCTGGCACCCGCGATCGGCGCGATCGTCGGTATCGGTTCGGTGAGCCTGTGGCAGCGACGCGACCAGATCGGGCGAGGCATGCTCGCGGTCGGGGTCGCGGCCACTGCCATCTGGGCGTACGTGTTGCTCGACCGTTCACCGGCCTGGCACCCCGCGGTTCGTTCGCTGGTCGTCGTGGGCGGGGTCGTCGCCGCGCTGCTGCTCCTGGCCTGGCCGTACCTGCACCCGCGCGGGGGTCGTGGCGGCGGTGGTCGGGCTCGTGGTCGCGCTCGTTGCGCCGGCGGCGTACGCGTTCGACACTGCCGGTACCGCGCACACGGGCGCGATCCCGACCGCCGGCCCGGCTGTCACCACCGGGAGCGGGCGCTTCGGCGGTTTTCCGGGCGGCGGCAGGGGTTTGCGCAACTTCCGGCAAGGCGTCCCGAACTTCGGCGGGAACGGCACCACCAACCCGTTCGGCAACGGCAACACGAACCCGTTCGGGAACGGGAACACGAACCCGTTCGGGAACGGGAACACGAACCCGTTCGGGAACGGGAACACGAACCCGTTCGGCAACGGCCCGCCCAACTTCGGCGGCAACGGTGGGGCGCGAGGCGGCCTGGGTGGTCTGCTCGACGGGCAGAACGTGAACTCGGCGCTGAAGACGCTGCTGCAAGAGCAGGGCCAGGGTTACCGCTGGGTCGCCGCGACCGTCGGCGCCAACAACGCAGCCAGCTACCAACTCGCATCCGGCAAGGCGATCATGGCGATCGGCGGGTTCAACGGCACCGACCCCACACCGACGCTCGCCCAGTTCGAGCAGTACGTACACGACGGCGACATCCACTACTTCATCGGTGGTGGCGGGTTCGGTGGTGGCGGGTTCGGTGGTGGCGGGTTCGGTGGTGGCAGCGGAACGTCGTCACAGATCGCGTCGTGGGTCGCGAACAACTTCACCGCGCAGACCGTGGGCGGCGTCACGATCTACGACCTGTCGTCCGCGACGTCGTCGGCGAATGCGACCGTTTCGCCGTCGGCGTAACGAATTGAGCGGACGTCGTATTGCGAACCGGCTCAGCCGTGCGTGCAGCGGCCGGCCGCGGATGCCGTCGGCGCGACCTCGGTGCCTTCGAAGTCGGCGAGGGTGCTGATGCGGAAGCGGCCGTCTCCTGCCGACGCGCGCGTCATCGTTTCCTCGCGCGCCGCGTAGTAGTGATCGCGGGTGTAACCGTCGGTTTCGGGCGCGTAGCTCGCAACGAGCACCCGCCGTGGCCGAGCGGTGCGGTTCGCCTCGCTGTAGTGCGGCGCGAAGCCTTCGATGCATACCGCGTCGCCCGCGCGCAGTTCCGCCGCGTACCAGTCGAGCGATCGAGCGACGTCGGCGCGTACGACGCCACGATCGTCGACCGGCAACACCTCGGTAACACCGTCGGCCAGCCACAGGCAACCCGACTCGAGATCGCATTCGTCGATCGCGAGCAGCACCGACATGACGCGTCGCACACCCGGGTACGCGACCGCGTCCTGGTGAGGCCGGAACCCCGCGCCTCCCGGCTGCTTGTAGTTGATCTTGTCTTTGAAGTCGACGACGTCGACGCCCAATGCATCGCGCGCGCAATCGTGCAGGACGCCACGCACCAACGATGCGACGCCGGGATGGCAGGCCGACACGTTCTCGGTCCGGCAGATCGCGGGCCCGGCGGGCGTGGCTTCGGCGTAGTGGCCGAAGCGGTGACTTCCCGCGGGCCACGCTTCGACGGTGTCGACCCAACCGTGCAACGCCTCGAGCTGCTCGCGGTCGAGCACCTTCGTACGAACCACTTCGGTCGCGCTCACGGGCACGCAGGGTAGGTTCGCCCGGTGACCGACGAACAATCGCTGGCGGGACGGGTCGTGGTCGTCACCGGCGCGTCCCGCGGGATCGGGAAAGCCCTCGCCGTCGGGTGCGCGGCGCACGGCGCGGCCGTTGTGTGCGCGGCGCGCACGGTCACCACGGTGCCCGGCGGCCTTCCCGGTTCGATCGAGGAGACCGTCGAGAAGATCACCGGTGCCGGCGGTCGCGCGATCGCGGTGGGCTGCGACGTCGGTGTGCAGGAGGATCTCGAGCATCTCGTCGCTCGCACGCTCGACGAGTACGGCCGGATCGATGTGCTGGTGAACAACGCGATGGCGCAGACCCGCGGCACGTTCGACGAGATGACCCTCGAGATGTGGGACGAGTCGATGACGACGAACGTGCGCAGCCTCTTCGCCCTCGCGAAACTCGTCGTCCCTCCGATGGCCGCGCAGGGCGGCGGCAGCTTCATCAGCATCTCGTCGGGTGGTGCCGAGCACGCGGCGGCACCGTTCATGCCGCCCGGCTATGTCATCTACGCGGTGGCGAAGGCGGCGCTCGAACGGTTCACGACCGGGCTCGCGCCCGAACTGCGTGGCCGCGGGATCAACGTGAACGCGCTGCGGCCCGGCGCGGTGAAGACGGAACTCGCGACCCGGGAACTCGGCCCCGACCACGACTGGAGCGGCTGGCAGGAGCCAGAGTCGGTCGTGCCGGCGCTCCTGTTCCTCGCCGCGCAGATCAACACCGACTTCACCGGTCGCATCGTCGATGCGACCAACTTCGGCACCGTCTGGCCGTGACCGGGAGGCCCGCCGGGTGAGGCGGGCCGGGTGGTCATCTCAGGGCAGGTACGAACGTACCCAGCTCTCTGCCGCGAGCCAGACGCAGTCGTCGCGGTGCGCGTGGTTCCGCGCCTCGCAGAGCGCACAGAACACTTCGTCGTCGATCGTCTCGAAGTAGGGATCGGTCGCGGCGATGCGCCGCACGATCAGCTCCAGCTCCTGCAGTTTGCGTGCGGTACTCGATTCCCGGCCCACGAGCGGTTCGTGCTTCGGCTTGATCGACCGGCTGGCAACCGTGCTGCGGGCAAACAACGGTGTTGGCACGGGTGCCGGCGCGTTCGCGCTCCGGTCCATTGCACCCACCCCCCATTTTCATCTGACACCTTGTACGTCGAATACCACCACATCCGACGGCTGAGCGCCCGTCGAACGAAGACCGCCCTCACCGCATCAGCGGTGAGGGCGGCCCGGATCAGGTGTTCGCGGCGCTTGAGGCCGGTCAGCGCTTCGCCGAACGGCGGGGTCCGACCGCCGTGAGGAACACGCCGGCTCCGAACAACACGATGCCGAGCAGCGGCGTGGCCGAGCCGCTCCCGGTGAAGGGCAGCGAACTGGTTGGCTGGTCGGTCGGCGTCCCGAGTTGAGCCACGGGCGGGCTCGACGCGTCGCTCGCCGACGGCGGCACCGTCGAACCGGCCGCGGTCACCGGCGGGGTCGACGTGGTCGTCGTCCCACCTTCGTGGCCCTGCGTGCCGCCCGTCGTGGTCGTCGTCGCGATCGTGGTCGACGTCGTCGCGGTGGTGACGTCGGTCGTCGTGGTGGTTTCGGGCGCGGTGGTCGTGGTGGTTTCGGGCGCGGTGGTCGTGGTGGTTTCGGGCGCGGTGGTCGTGGTGGTTTCGGGCGCGGTGGTCGTGGTGGTTTCCGGCGCGGTGGTCGTGGTGGTTTCGGGCGCGGTCGTCGTCGTGGTGCCGGTGCAGTTGTTGATCAACGCGACGCTCGTGTGGGCCGTCGTGACGTACCCGCCGTCCCACGTCCCGGTGACGGTGAGCACGATCGTGCCCATGACGTTGCCCGGTACGAGCGTCGTCGCGTGCGTCTCGTCGGCCGGCGCGACCGTCGGTGCGTAGCCGGTGACCGAGTAGGGCGTGCTGCCGATCGCGACGCCGATGGACGCGATGGTCATGATGTGACCGGGCGCCGTCTCGCTGTTCTCGATCGTCCACGTGACGACGTGCTGGTCGTCGTTGCACACGGTGTGACCGGCGAGGATCGGGTGATGGGCGGACGCCGGGCCGGCCATGAGCAGGAGCACGACCGAGCCGATGATCGTTGCGACCCCGAAATGGGTCGCGTAACGGCGGAATCGTTCGTAGAGGCGATGCATGGGTGCTTGATCGGCCGCACCCACGGCGTCGCCAGGACTTCGGTCCCGACTCCCCCCGAACTGCCCCAAGCGACCGGTGCTTACGTGCCACTCCGACCGTTTCGACCCATTTCACGGGCGTCGATAGCTCTCGCTATGCGAGAGCTCTCGACGCATGTCAGCGGGGGCGGGAGGTGAGGGCCTTCCAGGTGGCGAGGTCGGAGTCGTTCGCCCGGCGGCCCGCGAGCGTCACGGTGTCGACATCGCCCGCCTCGGCTCGTAAGGCCCCGACGGTGCAGCGTTCGCGCGAGCGGTGCGAGTACGGGTCGAACTGGAAGTGGCGCATCGCGTTCTCGTGGGTGATCTTGGCAACCGACGCCGGTTCGACGCCCGCCAGCAACACCGCGAGGTGCTCGGGGGCGTCGGGCCACGAGCTGTCGGAGTGCGGGTAGTCGGACTCCCAGCACACGTTGTCGACGTTGAACTCATCGAGCAGTTTCACGCCCACGCGATCCTCGATGAAACAGCACAGGATGCGTTCCCGGAACAGCTCGGTCGGCGCCAGGCCCTGCGGGGGATCGTGGTGCATCCACCCGTTGTGGCGGTCGAGCGCGTGCTCGCCCCGCTGCAGGAAATACGGGATCCAGCCGATGTCGCCCTCGGTGAGCGCGAAGCGCAGTTGCGGGAACCGGTGCCAGAAGTCGGCCCACAACAGGTCGCCGAGCGTGTAGACGGCCATGACGCTCGAGAGGTTCATCGGGACAGGCGGCGGCGCGTCGGGGCCGGTCGAAGCACTCTTCGACGACGAGCCGACGTGGCAGCACAGCACCGTGCCGGTGTCGCTGCACGCGGCGAACAGCGGGTCCCACGCATCGGTGTGGATGCTCGGCATGCCGAGTCCCGCGGGGTTCTCGGAGAAGGTCACCGCGAAGCAGCCTTTGCTCGCGAGCCGCCGCACCTCCTTCGCCGCCTCCTCGACGTCGAAGAGGGGAAGCATCCCGCACGGGATGAACCGGTCAGGGTGCGCGCCGCACCATTCGTCGACGTGCCAGTCGTTGTAGGCGCGGATCATCACGAGGTTGACGTCGGCGTCGGGCCCGGCGTTCAGCACCTGGCCCGAGAAACCGGTCCAGTTCGGGAAGTTCAACCCGGCGAGCTGGCCACCGGCGGCCATGTCGCGGACGCGTGCCTCGACGTCGTAACACCCGGGTCGCATGTGCTCGTAGCGCAGTGGGTCGACGTTGAAGAACTCGCGCGGTTTCCCGGCGACCGCGTTCAGCCCGAGGTTCCGGCCGCGGATGTCGCCGTAGTACCACTGCTGCGAACCGTTGTCCTCCTCGACGACTCGCGGCGCGCGATCGCGGTACTCCGCCGGCACGTGCGCGTCGAACATGTTTGCCGGCTCGCAGATGTGGTCGTCGACGGAGATGAGGATGAGCTCGTCGGCGTTCATGCGGGGCAATGCCAATCTTCGCCGCCCGTGCACTCGACCGGCGCGCGCAGCCGCCCGATGTTCACCGGCGCAGGATGGTGGTGCACGCCGAAGACGGTAGCGCCCGCTTCAGCCGAACGCGCCCGCCTCGCGCGCGAGGGCGATCTGCCGGTCGTCCCAACCGAGCACTTCACGCAGCAGGGTTTCGGTGTGCTCGCCGGCGGTGGGGGCCTTCGTCGGGACGGGCAGCGTCTCGTCGATGAACTTCAACGGGCTCGGCAACATGTCGGCTCCGAGGCGCTCCGCGGGGATCCACGGAAGGCGCGCCTGGAACTGGGGATCGTCGGGCAGTGTCTTCGGCGTGTTCGCCGGGCAGATCGGCGTGTTGTGTTCCATGCCGAACGCGACCCATTCCGTCGTGGTGCGCGACGCGAAGACGTCTCGCAGGATTGCCCGCAGTTCGAGGTTGCCGCGCGCGTGGTCGGCGTATTGCGAACCCGGCCACCGTTCGAACAGGTCGTCGCGGCCGATGCCGGCACAGAAGTTCTTCCAGAACTCGCGCTCCGACGCCATGAACAACACGTACCCGTCGCTCGACGCGTAGAACTGGTAGCGCACGCCTTCTTCCATGCCGGCGGTGCCCGGTGCACGTCGTTCGTAGTTGTCCGCTTCGTTCCCGGTGACCTCCGACTCCGGCCGTTCGTACGCCTTCCAGGTTTCGCTGCGCAACCAGTCGAACGCGGCCGCGGCATCCGACTGTGCGATCTCGAGCATGCAGCCCTCGCCGGTTTCGCGTGCCCGGAGCACGCCGGCGAGCAGGCCGAGGGCGCCGAACACGGGCCCGGCGTGGATACCGATCGAAGCATGCTCGGGCATGTACGCGAACCCGTCGTCGGTCGTGGCCGGCCCGACGATGCCCGCCCACACGTCGTACGCGATGCCGTGACTCGGCATGTCCCGGTACGGGCCGGTCATCCCGTAGCCCGAGATCGTCACCCACACCAGTTTCGGGTTCACCTCGCGGAGTTGCTCGTAGCCGACGCCGCGCCGGTTTAGACCGCCCGGGCGCATCCCTTCCACGACCGCGTCGGCGTCCTTCACGAGGTCGACGAACACCTCGCGGCCCGCTTCGGTCCGCAGGTCGATGGTGATGCTGCGCTTGCCCCGGCTGACGTGCAGGAAGAGCAGCGAGACGCCCTCGACGATCGGCCAGGTCATGCGCCGGCCGTAGTCGCCCTGGGGCGGTTCGACCTTGATCACTTCGGCACCCAGGTCGGCGAGGTGGGTGGTGAGGGCGCCGGGGCCGAGCATCGACACTTCGACGATGCGCAGGCCGGCGAGCGGGGCAGGGCGAGAGGTCGGCATCCGGCGAACGTAGTGGTTGCGCGCGGGCCGCCGCCGCCCGAGCCCCGGGAGCGGTCGCCCGGAGCACTTCGGGGCGTTCGGGCGTTGCGTGCTCGTCCTGGCCTCCCGGGTTTGGGCCGGTGCGCGATCATCGCGGGGTGAGCCAGGGTGGGGATCGGCCAACGACCCGTGCGGACCATTATCGAGTCGTGATCGTCGACGACTACGCCGACCTGCGCAGCTTGTTGATCCGCTTTCTCGAGCACAGCGGCAAGTTCACGGTCGCGGCGTCGTGCGGCACGGGCCGTGACGGCATCGACGCGACCCGAGCCGAACAACCCGACCTCGTGCTCGTCGACCTCGGCCTCCCCGACATGAACGGGATGGACGCGCTCGGGCCACTTCGCGACGCGGCACCGCGGGCGCGCATCGTCGTGCTTTCGGGTTCCGACCCGGCCCGGCCGAACGGGCGGCGTTGAGCGCGGGCGCGCACGCCTACGTCGACAAGTCGCGCGGCGGCGACGACCTCCCGCGCCTGCTGCTCGACATCATGCACGCCTGACTTCGCCGCTAGCTGCGCGGCACCGACTTCCAGGCGACGCCCTTGTCGACGCGTGGCTCTCCCGGCAAACCGAGCACGCGTTCGCCGATGATGTTCTTCATCACTTCGTCGCTGCCGCCCGCGATGTGCGCGGCAGGAGCCATGAGCAGCGGTTGGTTCCACGCGAACGTCGCCGCGTCGTCGCTCGCGACCGCGCCGGCACCGACGAGTTCGACGGCGAGCTCGCCGAGCGCGGTGGTGATGCGCGCGCCCGAAAGCTTGCCGATCGACCCTTCGGGGCCGGGGACCTTGCCTTGCGACGCGGCCGTGAGCGACCGCATGCCGACGAATCTCTGTACCCGGCCGCGGATGTAGAGGTCGGCGAGGCGTTGCCGGACCATCGGGTCGAGGTTGCGCCCGCGATCTCGCGCCAGCGCGATGAGATCGGTGACCGACACCCGCATCCCGCCACCGCCTCCTGAGCCGATCGCGACCCGCTCGTTCATCAGCGTCGTGATCGCAACCGACCAACCCTGGTTCACGTCTCCGAGCACCTGATCGTGCGGCACCCGCACACCGTCGAAGAACACCTCGTTGAACGATGCCCCGCCGTTCATCTGCTTCAGCGGTTTGATCGTCACGCCGGGCGACTTCATATCGACGACGAACGCGGTGATGCCACGGTGTTTCTCGGCGTCGGGATCGGTACGGCAGATGATCTCGCCGTAGTCGGAGTACTGCGCGCCCGACGTCCACACCTTCTGGCCGTTGATCACCCATTCGTCGCCGTCGCGGGTCGCGCTCGTCGAAAGCGACGCGACGTCGGAACCGGCGCCGGGCTCGCTGAACAACTGGCACCACACGTCTTCGCCGCGCAAGAGACGGTTCAGGTACCGGGCCTTTTGCGCGTCGGTGCCGACGGCCCGCAGCGTGGGGGCAATCATGCCGAGCCCGATGACGAATGCTTCAGACGGCACGGGGAACCGTGACTCCTCCTGACCGAAGATGATCTGTTGCATCGAGGTGCCGTTGCGCCCGCCGTAGTCGGGCTCCCACGTGATCTTGGCGAAGCCGGCGTCGAACTTCTGCGCCTGCCACCGTTTCGCTCGGGCCAGGTACGCGGCACTGCCCACCCGGGCGTCGTCGTCGGTTGTGACCGCAACCGCCGGTGCGTGCTCCTCGACCCACGCACGACATTCCGCGCGCCAGGTCGCTTCCTCTTCCGTGTCGTTGAAGTTCACGCCGTGAATTCTGCGTCAGGAGCTCCCGCGTGAGCGAGAGCAACGCAGTGTCAGCGGCGTATCGGCGTCGGCTCGGACGGCGAGCGTGGGGCCGACCGCCACGAACGGCGAGCCGCGAGTTGCCCGACGAGCTCGCGCCATTCGACACCTTCGGGGAGCGGCGCCATGTTGATCGCGGGCCGTACGGTGGCTTCGCTCGCGATGGTGTCGCGCACGCGCGCGAGGTCGTCGAGGGCGCGCTGCTGCTGGTTCGTCCACGGCGCACTGGGCGAGGCCGTCACCCCCAGCGTGGTGCCCTGCTCGATCGGCACCAGCACCGCGCGCTGCCCGGGCCGGAGCCGGAGGTCGGCGATGCGATCGCCGGCATTCAAGGCGTCGCGTACGAGCACGTCGAAGCAGGCGGCGCGCCAGCGAACGTTCACTTCGGTGTCGCGGGGCGTCTTCGGGTGGCCCGCGGTCGCGTAGTCGAGCGCTTCCGCGGCGCGTACGTCGGGGGCTTCGCCCTCGGCCGGAAGCGCGTTGACCCGGGCGATGATCCCTTCGAGACGGTGCCAGCGGCGCGCGCGGTACCGCTGCGAAAGGGCGCCGACCAGCGCGGCGGGTACGGGCGCGGCGGCAGGACGCCGCGCCCGGTACCGGCGCGCCAGGGTTAGCGGATCAGTGCCCATACCGCGACCGCGATCGCGACGATTGCAAGCACCAGCGACGTGTAGAGCACCCGTTCGGTGCGCCGGAGCCGGTCGAGCATGAACGAGAAGTCGCTCTGATCGAGGGTGCGCTTGGCGGCGTCGAGCTCGGCCCGACTTTCCCGGAGTGCGAAGGCGGCGGCCGAGCGATCGCTGCGCGCGTCTTGCAGTTGTTGTTGCGCGTCGCGAACGATGAGCTCGAGGCGGGCTGCCAGTTGCTGCGCGTGTTCCGCCCCCTGGGCGAAGGTCGCGGTGCGTGCGTCGATCTCGGTGCGGACGAGCACCTGGATCGCCTCACGGTCGACGGGCGCGGCGGCGGGCAGGCCCGGTTGCGCGGGGCGCGCCCCGTGAGACGCGGCATCGACGAGACCGCGAACGTGCTCGCGCAATCCGGTGACGGTTTGCTGCACTTCGGTGCGCACGTCGTTCAGCGACTGTTGCACGTGTGCGCGCAACGCTGCATCGAGACCGCTCGTGAGCGCTTCGCTGCGGGCGACTGCCGCGTCGGTTCGCTCCTGGACCGATGCGGCCAGGGTGGCGGCAGAGGCTTCGAGCGCTTGCAGGCGGGCGATGACCGCCGGGTCGGGCGCCGCCGGCTCGGCCGGCATGGCCGCCGCCGGAGTGGCCGCCGCCTGCGTGGCGGCAGAGGCTTCGAGCGCTTCGAGGCGCGCGAGGACGGCCGGGTCGGGACCGGGCGCCGCGGGCGCGGCCGTTCCCGGGCCGGTGGGTTGCGCGACCGGTGCCGCGACGGGTGGCGCGACCGGCGGCGTGAGTTGGAGGACTCGCTGCTCGAGGGCCCGGGCCTCGTCGGCGGCGCGGCCCATGTCGGTCATGATCCGGCGCGCCTCGCCCAGTACTGAATCGGCGCGCGCCGCGACCGCCTCGGTGCGTTCGCGTTGGTCGGTCAGGTCGTCGTACAGCCCGAGCAGTACCTCGCCGTACACGTCGGCGAGCTGATCGAGCCGTTCCACGAGCGAGTCGCTTCGAGCGGCTTTCACCATTTCCCACTGCCCCTTCCCACCCAAAGTGTCGCGCACCCGGAGCAGGGCCCGGGACAACTCCGGGCGGCCCGCGTTACCCTCCGCCGATGGTCACTGTGCCCCTTGCCGCGGACCCGATCGGGGACCCCGAGGCGCTGGGCTTCGACCCGGCCGCCATTGCCGAGCTCCGCGCCCGGGCGGCCCGGGAAATCGACGCCGGGCTCCTGCCGAGTTGCCAGTTCGCACTGGCCCGCGACGGCCGGGTGGCCTGGTTCGAAACCCTCGGTGACGCCGTTGCCGGCTCCCGCTACGTGATCTTCTCGGCCACCAAGACCCTCGTCGCCGCGGCCACCTGGCTGCTCATGGGCGAAGGGCGGCTCGACCCGGCGGAGCGGGTGGCGGGCATCATCCCGGAGTTCGCGGCGTCGGGGAAGGACGCCATCACCGTGGAGCAGGTGATGCTCCACACCAGCGGCTTCCCTCGAGCACCGCTCGGCCCGCCGGCCTGGGCCGAGCGCGACCGCCGGCTCGAAGCATTCGCGCGGTGGCGCTGCAACTGGGAGCCGGGCACGCGCTTCGAGTACCACCCGACATCGGCGCACTGGGTGCTCGCCGAGATCATCGAACGCCGCGGCGGCGACGACTACCGGGCCTTCATCCGGCGCCGGATCCTCGAGCCGCTCGGGCTGCGCCGGCTCCGGCTCGGCCGGCTCCCCGGCGACGAGCCGTTCACCGACGTCAACGAACTCCTCGCGGTTGGTGCACCCCCGACACCCGACGAGCTCGAGGCGGTGCTCGGCGTGCGTGAGCTCCCGCTGAGCGACGTCACCACCGAAGCGCTCCTCGGGTTCAACGACCCGGGCGCGCGCGACGTCGGCGTGCCGGGCGGCGGCGGCATCGCGACCGCGGCCGACCTCGCGCTTTTCTACCAGGCGGTGCTCCACAACGCCGCCGACCTGTGGGACGCCGGCGTGCTCGCCGATGTCACCGGCCGGGTCCGCAACACGATGCCCGACTACCTCGGTACCCCGGCCAACCGCGCGCTGGGCGCGGTCGTCGCCGGCGACGACGGCAAGAGCCACCTTCGCGGTATGGGCCATGGCGTCTCGCCTCGTGCGTTCGGCCACAACGGCGCCGGTGGGCAGATCGCGTGGGCCGACCCCGCGACCGGCGTGTCGTTCTGTTACCTGACGAACGGTCTCGACGAGCACGTGATCCGTGAGGCCCGTCGCACGTCGGGGATCGCGAGTCGCGCCGCGCAGTGCTCGCGTTCCGTCTGACGTGCGCGGCATCGAAAGCCAGGAGGCGACATGCGAGTGCCGTTGACGGTGAACGACTTCATCGAGCGGGCTGCGCTCGTGTACGGCGAACGGGTCGCGCTCGTCGACGAACCCGACCAGCCGGCCAACGCGTGGCGTGACCTCACCTGGCACGAGGTCGCGGCGGGTGCCCGCGCCCAGGCGGCCGGGCTCGACGCGCTCGGCATCGCCCGCGGCGAACGCATCGCGATCGTTTCCCACAACGCGGCACGCCTCTTCATGTCGTTCTTCGGTGTGAGCGGTTGGGGCCGTGTGCTCGTGCCGATCAACTTCCGGCTCAACGCGGAAGAAGTCGCGTACATCGTCGAGCATTCCGGTGCGACCATGTTGCTGGTCGACCCCGAACTCGAAGACACGCTCCGCGGCGTCGACGCGAAGTACAAGTTCGTACTCGGCACCGACGCCGACCGGGAGCTGTACCGCGACGGCGTCGAACCGGAGCCCTGGTCCGAACCCGACGAGGACGCAACGGCCACGATCAACTACACGAGCGGCACCACGGCACGCCCGAAAGGTGTGCAGCTCGATCATCGAACCCTCTGGATGAACGCCGCCGTGTTCGGCTGGCAGACCGGCGTCAACGATCGCGACGTCTACCTGCACACGTTGCCGATGTTCCACTGCAACGGTTGGGGTATGCCGTTCGCGGTCACCGGTATGGGCGGCCGGCACATCGTGCTGCGCAAGGTCGACGGTGCCGAGATCCTGCGCCGCGTCGACAACCACGGGGTCACGTTGCTCTGCGGTGCGCCGGCGGTCGTCAACGCGATCCTCGACGCCGCGCCCGCATGGGGCGACGACGTTCCGGGCCGCGGCACGACCCGCATCGTGGTCGCCGGCGCGCCCCCGCCGACGCGCACGATCGAGCGGGTCGAGACCGAACTCGGCTGGGAATTCGTCCAGATCTACGGGCTCACGGAAACGGCGCCGCTGCTTACGATGAACCGCGGTCGGGCCGAGTACGACGAGCTCTCACCGGCCGAGCGGGCCGCCAAACTCGGCCGCGCCGGCGCGCCCTCGCTCGGGGTGCGGATCAAGGTCGACGACGAAGGCGAAGTGCTGGCGCGCGGCAACGTCGTGATGAGCGGGTACTGGGAGCAACCCGACGAGACCGCGACGGCGTTGCGCGACGGCTGGTTCCACACCGGCGACGGCGGTTTCGTCGACGGCGACAACTACCTCACGATCTCCGATCGGAAGAAGGACGTCATCATCTCGGGCGGCGAGAACGTGTCGTCGATCGAGGTCGAGGACTGCATCTTCTCGCACCCCGCGGTCGCGGAGGTCGCGGTGATCGGTGTCCCCGACGAGAAATGGGGCGAGACGGTCATCGCGCTCGTGGTGGTCGCGTCGGAAGCGCAGGTCACCGAGGTCGAGATCATCGAGCACTGCCGCGGCCGGTTGTCGCACTTCAAGTGCCCGACGCGCGTCGAGTTCCACGAGACGCTGGCCCGCACGGCGACCGGGAAGTTGCAGAAATTCAAGTTGCGCGCGCCGTTCTGGGAAGGCAAGGAACGCAAGGTCAACTGACGACCGGCACCCAGTCGTTGATCGTGTAGCCGCGCTGCGCTTCGGTGTGGTCGATCGTGCCGTGGCGCGCGAAGTGGTACACCATCGCGGCGCGCACGCCGTTCGAGGTGTTGTCGGTCGAGAAGTGCATCAGGTGGCTGTCGAACAGCAACAGGTCGCCTGCGTCGAGGAGCACCGGTTCGGCCACCGCCAGGTCGTGGTCGACGATCTCCACGTAGCCGTAGTTGGCGCCGGGACGACGGTCGGGCACGTGCTCGTGCACCGGCTCGTGATGCGACCCCGCGACGACGTGGAGGCAACCGTTCTCGAGCGTCGCCGGCGTGACGGCAAGCCACGCGCCGACGACGGGACGCGCCGGCTCGAACGGGAAGTAGTACGAGTCCTGGTGGCACGGCTGGCCCCAAGCGCCGGGGTTCTTGAAGATGAACTGCGAGAGGAAGCAGTCGAGTGGGCCGGTGCCGAGCAGCGAGGCGACCAGCGCGACGAGGTCGGTTCGGGTCGCGAACGCGTGGAACGTCGGGTCTCGGTGCAAGCGGAAGATCTTCGACACGAGCGCTTCGGGCTCGGCGTCGCGGCCGCGGAGGTTCGCCTCGGGCATCACGAACGCGGGTTCGACGCCTTCGCCCGCGGCGGCCCGGCGCGCGAGGTCGATCACCCGATCGAGCATCGGCGCGCACTCGCCGGCCGCGAATCCCCGTCGGATGACGAAACCGTCGCGGTCGTAGGCCGCTTGCTCGGCGCCGGTCAGCACGCGTGCATTGAATCACCGGCATCGCCGCCCGTCGCGACGATCGACCCGTAGGATCGCCCGCGTGCCGATGACGAGTCGCGTGCGCGCCGTTCGCTGCGACGCGATCGTCGATGTCCACCTCACGTACGGGCTGCTGGTCCGAGGCGTCTACGACCCGACCTCCCGTTTTGTCGCGGGTGACTGGCTCCGGGCGTGGCACACACCGGCGGGGCCGGTCAGCACGCGAGTTGCGCCGGTTCCGGGCGACGGCGCCGTCGAGGTCGAAGCCTGGGGTGACGGCGCGGAATGGGCCCTCGCTCACGCGGGCGACATCGTCGGCGACGACAGCGGGCGAGCGGGCTTCGACCCGGCGCACCCGCTGCTGCAGGCCCTGGCCCGCCGTCTTCCCGGTCTGCGGTTCACGCGCCTGCGCTCGGTGTACGACGCCGCGATCGCGACGGTGCTGGAGCAGCGCGTCACGTCGGTGGAGAGCCGCCGCACGTGGGCACGACTCGTGCGTGTTTGGGGTGAGCCCGCGCCCGGTCCGTACCGGCTGCGGATCGCGCCCGCGCCGAGCGTGCTCGCGCAGGTACCCGACCACGAACGGCACGCCCTCGGTATCGAAGGGCGGAGGGGCGAGACACTGGCGCGCGTCGCGCGGGAGGCCGCGGCGCTCGACCGGGCGGCCGCCCTCGACGGCGGCGAGCTCGCGCAACGCTTGGGTTCGATCCCCGGCATCGGGCCGTGGACCGCCGCGCACCTGCTGCTGGCGGTGCAGGGCGACGCCGATGCGGTCCCGATCGGCGACTGGCACCTCCCGTCGCACATCGCCTACGCCCTGCGCGGCGAACGCCGCGCCGGCGATGCCCGCCTGCTCGAACTGCTCGAACCGTTCCGCCCGCAACACGCGTGGGCGTGGCGGCTCATCGCCGCCGGATTTCCGCTCCCGCCCCGCCGCGCCCCGCGGGCGAGTATCCCCGATCTTCTCCGTCACGAGCGCGCTCGGCGCCGCTGACGGCGTCGTGGGCGCTTCAGGGGAGGCGGAGCTCGTCGAGAACGTCGTCGTCGAAGAAGACGGCGCGCCAGCCGTCGGTTTCGGGTGCGGGCGGCGTGACGAGGGAGTCGAGGCGGCCGAGCTGGTCGGCGTCGAGGGCGATCTCGCCGGCGCGGATGTTCTCGTAGAGCTGGCGGATCGAACTGGCGCCGAGCAGCACCGACGAGACAACGGGGCGGGTGAGCAGCCACGCGATCGCGACCTGCGCCGGCGTGGCGTCGAGCTCGGAGCTCACGGCCCGTAGCGTTTCGTTCGCGGCGTAACCGGTGTTCGGGTCGACGGCGGGGTACGGCAACGTCGTGCGGCGATCTTCGATCGTCCCGCCGGCCCGGTCGTACTTGCCGGTCAGGAAACCTCCGGCCAGCGGGCTCGCGACGATCACGCCGAGCCCACTGCGTTCGGCGAGCGGCAGGGCCTCCCGCTCTGCGTCGCGCCCGACGAGTGAGTAGTACTGCACCATCGTCGAGAAGGTCCGCCGATCGTGCGCCCACTGGGTGCCCATCGCGAGCGCGGCTTCCCAGGCCGGGAAGTGCGAGAAGCCGACGTAGCGCACGAGCCCACGCCGTACGACGTCGTCGAGGGCGCGCGCCGTCTCGTCGAAGGGGGTGTTCGGGTCGGGTTCGGCGACGTGCAGGATGTCGATCCAGTCGGTGCCGAGCCGGCGCGCGCTCGCCTCGCACGACGAGACGATGTGCGCGTACGAGAGGCCACCCGTGTTGACGCGGTTCGAGAAGTGGCCGCCCACCTTCGTCGAGATGATCACCTCGCTGCGCCGCTCGCCGAGCGAGTGGCCGAGGATCTCCTCCGACTGGCCGCCGTGGTAGTGGTCGGCGGTGTCGAACAGGTTCACTCCGGCGTCGAGCGCGCGGTGCACCATCCGGTCGGCGGTGGGCTGGTCGACCTTCGCGAGCGCGCCGGTGCCCCGCCCGAAGGTGAGCGTTCCGATGCCCAGTTCCGAGACCTGGAGCCCGGTCGTGCCGAGCGCGCGGTACTTCACGTCATCCCTCCCGGGGATCGACTGCTGACTACATAGTGTGGCGCGGCGGTGACCGTCCGTCATGCACATTGAGCAAACATTTACGGAGCCCCACGGCAAGGGGCGCTGGAGGGCGGTTTCGCACTCCTTGCCGGGCCCGTACACTCGCCCGCGTCGTCATGCCAACCCGGGGGGAAGTGCATGAACGTTCGCAAGCTTGGCACCATCTTGGTCGCCGCGGGCACCGTGGGAGCGGTCGGGGGGCTGGTCGCCGACGGTATCCAGCTGTCTCGTGACTCCTCGCTCCTGTCGCGGCACGGGGCACTCGACCCGGCGCGGCCGGCCTGCATCGTGTTCTTCGCCGGTCTCGCGATCGTCGCGGCCGGGGCGGCGCTGATGCTCTTCGACGCCGTCCTCTACGAGCCGGGCGACGGCCGGGCCCCGAAACGGCGGCGTTTCCTACAGGTCGCGGTCCCGATCATCGCCGTCGCGCTGGCCGGCGGGGGCGCGGCGCTCGCCGCGGCCTCGTCGCCGCTCGGCAAGGCGAACCCGACCAGCGCGACCGCGCTCATCGCGACCAAGAAGCCCCCGGCGGTCACCAGCACGACCGCGGCGGCCGCCTCCGACGGTGTCGTCGTCGCCGGTTCGGCGACCGGCAAGTCGCCGTGCGAGAAGGCGGCGCCGACCCCGGCGTCGCCCGGCGAAGTCGGGACCGGGCAGGGAGGCTCGGCGATCAGCGCCGCGGCCGCGGCGGCGGAGACCCACGGCGAGCGCGGCCTGGTCGTCCAACAACCGCTCACCGAGTCGCAGCGTGTCTCGCTCGAGTGGCAGATGGCTGCCGCGCGCGCCGTCGCCGAGAAGTACCCGACCGTCGCGTCGGCCGAAGCGGCGGGCTATCGCCTCTCCACCGTGTACGTGCCGTGCATCGGCGCGCACTACACGAACGTTTCGCTCGTCGGGCGGTTCGACCCGGCGAAACCCTCGGAACTGCTCTACGACGGCACCCGTCCCGACTCGAAGATCGTCGGGCTGAGCTACTTCGTGTTCCACCCCGGCGGCGCGCCGGCCGGTTTCGCGGGCCCGAACGACCACTGGCACCAGCACAACAGCAACGGCGGACTGTGCTTCGGCCGGAACGGGACCGTGATCGGCGGCGAGGACACCGAGCGCGAAGCAGTGCGCGGCCAGCGGCGGGCAGAAGCACCTGCTGACCGACGCCTGGATGGTGCACGCGTGGGTCGTGCCGGGCTTCGAGTGCAGCTGGGGCGTGTTCTCCGGTGAGTGCCCCGAACTCGGCGGGAAACTCGGCGGCACCGCCTGGAACTGAGCCCGACCGGCGCTCGCTCACTCAGGCGTGTGGCAGACCGCTTCGACGTTGTTGCCGTCGGGGTCGCGTACAAACCCGCCGTAGTAATTGGGGTGGTACTCGGGCCACAACCGCGGTTCGTGCAGCACCTCGGCGCCCGCCGACCTCGCGGCGGCGACGAACGCGTTGACCGCGGCCCGGTCGGGCGCGCTGAACGCGAGATGTGATTCGCGGAAGCCGTCACCCGTGTTGCGCGGGCCGATCCAGAATTCGGGCCGGGGCGGGACGCCGTACCCGACCACTTCGCCGAAATCCATGACCCGCGTCCCACCGAGCGTTGCGAGCACCGCGTCGTAGAACGCCGCGCTCGCGGCGACGTCGGCGCACTGGATGGACACGTGGTCGATCATGCGAGCGGGCTCCAGGTCGCCGACCGCAGCAGCCGGCTCTCCCAATCGTCGCGCACGGCGAGCGCGTCGTGCATCCAGGTACCGGGCGCGCGTACCTCGGCCGGCAGGTCGCGGGTGAACAGGCCGGGCAACCGTTCGGGGAAATCGACTCGCTGCCAGAGCACCACCTCACGCCGCCGCGGCGCGCCCAGCGCGGCCTGGAAGCACGCCGTCAGCGTGAGCAGCGAACGTTCGCTGCGTACCTCGAGGCTCGGGGCGTAGTGAGTACGAGCGGCTTCGAGGTAGTCGTCGAGCTTCGCTTCGTGCGGCCACGCGCTGTCTTCCATGTAGAGCACCGAGGCGTGCTGCGCGGCGTCGACCGGGACGGTCGCGAGGTCGACGTCCTGCAGCGGTGACCAATCGACCGGGAGCAGCAACTTGCCCTGCACCTCGTGCCGGGTGCGATCGATGTCGGCGGCCCAGGCGCGCAAGTCGCCCGTTTGGACCCGTTTGGCCAGCCGTTCGTAGGCCACGCCGTCGCGCAGGCCGGTGATGGTGACGACCTGGTACGCCCGACCGGTGCCGAATGCGAGCCGGAGGAACCAGAGCAGGCGGGCGTCGTCGGTTCCCGCCAGTTCCGGCAGCCAGCCGTCGCGATACGCGGCTTCGAAGGTGTCTTCGTGAGCACCGGCGACGGTATGGGTTTCGTGCAGGAAGAGCATCTCGGGATGTTCGCACGAACCCGGGGGTGCGTGCCGGGCCGGGCGCGCCCGGGGGATGCGCGCGCAGCGTGAATGACGCGAATACGTTGCTCGCCCAACACACACCTGTGTCTCCAGCAGTCGGTGCGCGGCGCCGAAACACCTGAGTGAAGCACGTCACATTGGCGACCTTGACGACTTGGGAGGGTGGTCATGGAAACCGGCGAGGTGAAAGTTCACGAGAAGGACCGGGCGTTGTTCGAGCGCATCGACGAAACGCTCGCCGCGTACGACGCCAACACCGAATCACTGCCGTCGTACCTGCGCGGTTACGCCGAGGAACTCGACGGCCTCCACTCGCACGTGCGCGCCCAGCGCCGTCGCTGATCGCGACGACACGAGGCGGCGCGCGTTCGCGCGCGCCTCAGAGGCGTTCGATCACGTAGTCGATCGCGCCGGTGAGTGCGTCGATGTCGTCGGGCTCGATCGCCGGGAACAGCGCGATGCGCAACTGGTTGCGCCCCAACTTCCGGTACGGCTCGGTGTCGACGACACCGTTCTCGCGGAGTACCGCGGCGACCTGCTTGGCATCGACCGTGTCGTCGAAATCGATCGTGGCCGTGACATGGCTGCGGTACGCATGTTCGGCGACGAACGGCGTTGCGTGCTCGTGCTTGTCGGCCCACGCGTAGACGGTCTGGGCCGAACGATCACATCGTGACGCCGCCCATTCGGCGCCGCCGTTCTCGATGATCCACTCGACCTGGTCGGCGAGCAGGAACAGCGTTGCGAGTGCGGGTGTGTTGTACGTCTGGTCGAGGCGCGAGTTGTCGAGCGCGATCCCCAGATCGAGTGAAGGCGGTTGCCACCGTCCCGAAGTCCGGATGCGTTCGATGCGTTCGATCGCGGCCGGTGAGCAGCAGGCGAGCCACAGCCCGGCATCGCATGCGAAACACTTCTGCGGTGCGAAGTAGTAGACGTCGAAGGAGTTCGGCGCGACGCGGAGACCGCCGGCCGCCGAGGTCGCGTCGACGAGAACGAGCCCGTCGCCGTGCACGGGCCGGTGGAGCGGGACCATGACACCGGTGCTGGTCTCGTTGTGCGGGTACGCGTAGACGTCGGTGTCGACCGTGGTGCCGACCTTGGGCGGGAGCCCGGGCGCGGTCTCGATCACGGTGGGGTCTTCGAGGTGCGGCGCGCCGCGGGTGACCGCCGCGAACTTCGACGAGAACTCGCCGATCACCACGTGGGTGGCGCGCTGCTCCACGAGGCCGAAGGCGGCGGCGTCCCAGAACGCGGTGCTCCCGCCGTTCCCCAGCAGCACTTCGTACCCGGCGGGGAGGGCGAACAGGTGCGCCATCCCTTCGCGGATGCGGTGCACCACGGCGCGGACGCCGTCGCGCCGATGGCTGGTGCCCATGTAGGTGGGGGCGACCCGAGCGAGTGCTTCGACCGCTTCGGTGCGCACCTTCGACGGTCCGGAACCGAAACGCCCGTCGCTCGGGAGCAGGGACGGGGGGATGACGATGGAGGAGGTAGGCATGACCCTCCGAGGCTAACGGCTGGTGCCGTCGGCGCCCGAAGGCAATTCCGGGCCGCCGGTCGCCGGCGGCGCGTCCGTGCTCCCGGCGCTCGAGGCTTCGACCTCGTCGACGTACCAGCGCGGCCGTTTGGCGATCGCCCACGATGCCGGGACCTTCCCGCGCAGCATCGAACCCAGCGAAACGGGGTCGGAGAGCGCGAAGGAGATGTGGCCGATCACGGTCAGCCAGATGCCGAACGCGAACCAGTCGTGCACGAATGTCGCGCCGGTGCGCACGTCGTTGGTGAAGAACTTGAACCAGTACATGATCGAACCCGACGCGAGCATCACGATGATCGCCGACGCCTGGAACGTTCCGTTGAGCTTCTGACCGGGATTGAACTTGCCGAGTTGGGCGCGGGCACGTGTGCGCCGGAAGAACCAGCGGCGGTCGTCGGGGATCCACCGGCTCAGCGCGCGGACGTCGCGCCGGAGCGCGGCGCCCGAGCGCAGCACCAACCCGGTCAGCAACGGGAACGGCAGCGCGAGGCCCGCGAGCACGTGGATGCGTTCGACGATCTCGCGGCGACCGACGAGCGCCGACAGCTGGCCGATGTACAGCACCGAACCCGTGAGCATCAGCGTGATGAAGAGCGTCGCGTTGCACCAGTGCACGATGCGTTCGGTGCGGTCGAAGCGCACGATGGTTCCCGTCGGGCGCAGCTTCGCCGGCGTGCGCGCGGCGATCGTCATGTCGGTGTGTCGTCGCGCCCGTTGGACCGGCCGACCCAGCCGTTGACGTCGTAGCCGTACTGCTCCCAGTAGCCCGGTACCACTTCAGACGTGAGCTCGATCCCGTTGAGCCACTTGGTCGACTTGTAGCCGTACATCGGCGCGACGTACATGCGAACCGGGCCGCCGTGGATGCGGGAGACGTCGCCGCCTTCGAAGCCGTACGCGACGATCACGTCGTCGCGGCGGGCCTGGTCGAGGGTGAGGCTCTCCGTGTACGCGCCGTCGAACGAGGTGAACCGCACTGCGCGCGCACGAGGCTTCACGCCGGCCCGGTCGAGGACGTCGGCGAGGCGCACACCCGTCCACTTCACGTCGAAGACGCGCCAGCCGGTGACGCACTGGAAATCGCGCGTGAGGTGGGTGGGCTTCATCGCGAGCAGGTCGGCGTAGGAGAGGGTGATCGGTTTGTCGACCAGGCCGGTGACCTTCAACCGGTACTGCTCCTTCGAGCGCGACGGGAGGTCGCCCGTGATCGAGTAGATGCGGAACCGGCCGAGCGGCAGGAGCGACGACAGCCCGGTGCCGTCCTTCGCTACCAGCGGCCCGACCGTTCGCTCCAGCGCGTCCTGCACTTTCGCGCCGAACGCGATGCCGGCCGCGCCCAACCCCAGCAGCCCGAGGAAGACGCGCCTGCCGACCGGTGACTCAGTGGGTGAGGCGACTTCCTCCATGCCCGTAACGGTAGGACCGTGCGTTGCGATGCGGACGTCGCGACCGGGCTCCAGCCGCTTACGGTTCGCGAAACTTCAACCGAGCGCCATGACCTCGTCGAAACCGGCACGGAGGCACTCGACGAGTACGTCGGGGTCGGGGACCGCGGCCGTGTCGGCCACCACGCCGATGCAACAAGTATCGGCGTGCGATATGAGTGCGATGTTCATGCTTGCGCCCGTGGGCGGGGCGAAGGCATAGAACCGCTCGACCTTCGCGCCGGCCACGTACACGGGCACGGGCGCGCCCGGCACGTTCGTGGTCACGAAGTCGGAGCATTTCAACATCGACCCGAACAACGCGGTGGTCACGGTCGTCGGCATGCGGTTGAGGACCATCGCGAGCTGGCCCGTCATCGTGAGCGCCGGTTCGGCCCGCCAGCCGCGCACGAGTTCGCCGACCACCTGCATCCGTTCACGCGCGTCGACGATGTCGGCCGGCACGCCGAAGCGCGCGGGAGCGAAGCGATTGCCGCCCGGGCTGTCGGCCGAAGTCCGCAGGTTGATCGGGATCGTCATGCGGAGGTTCGGCACCACTTCCTCGTGACGGCGGTGGTAGTGCGCCAGCCCGCCCAGCACCGCGGCGACGAACGCGTCGTTGAGGCTGCCCTCGCCGGCTTTGGCGGCGCGTTTCATCGAGTCGAGCGGTACGTCGAACGCGTCGAGGCGGCGACCGAGACCGCGCATCGTCATCACCGGCGACAGCGGCCGCGACGCGGGGGCGAGCGTGCGGGCGATCGAGCGGGCCGTGTTCGCGCCGCCCGTGATGGCGCCGACGGGATCGCGCAGCGACGACACCATCGCCCGCACCAGCGAGCCCGGGAGGCGGCGGGCGACACCGAGCACGCGCCGGCGGGTGTGGTCGAGCGAATCGCGCACGAGCGCCGGCGCGCCGAAGTGCTCCTCGGGCGGTACCACGGGACGGTCGGCGGGCCCGGCCGCATCTCGTTCGAAGTCGACGACGTGCAGCAGGAGGTCCATCCCGCCGATGCCGTCGGTGATCGTGTGGTGCACCTTCAGGACCATTGCCGCCCGATCGCCTTCGAGGCCGTCGAGGAGCGTGAACTCCCAGAGCGGACGGGCGCGGTCGAACCCGGCGGTCGCGATCGGGCCGACGACGTCGAGCAGCGTGCGCATCGATCCGGGTTGCGGCAACCGGAAGCGATGCAGGTGGAAATCGAGGTCGAACCCGGGCTCGAACGTCCAGCGGGGCGGGCCGATGCGCAACGGGGGTGAGATCACCCGCTGGCGCAAACGGGGGATCAGCAGGGTCGCCCGTTCGAGCCGGTCGCGCAACGTCGCCCAATCGGGTGCCCGGTCGAGAATGCCCACGGCGACGATCGTCGACCGCAGTACCGGGTCTTTCTCGATGTTCCACATCAGCGCGTCTTCGTCGCTCATGTGGTGCGTGAACCGATCGGCTTCTCCCACACCTGCACCGTACGACCTCAACCGACGTGCGTCGATAGCTATCGCATAGCGATAGCTATCGACGCACGTCCGGCTTCCCGTAGCTTCCGGCTGTGCGCGAGCGATACGTGGTGACCAACGGTGTGCGGCTCTACTGCCTCGAAGCGGGCCCGGTCGACGGGCCGCTCGTCTTGCTGTTCCACGGCTTTCCCGAGTTGGCGTTCTCCTGGCGGGCGCAGGTCGACGCGATCGCGGCCGCCGGGTACCACGTCGTCGCGCCCGACCTCCCCGGGTACGGGCGTTCCGACAAGCCCGACGTGACCTACGACGCCGAGTGGGTCAACGCGTGCCTGGTCGGCCTGATCGAACCGCTCGGCCACGAGCGAGCGGTGATCGCCGGGCACGACTGGGGCGGCATCCTCGTGTGGACGCTCGTTCGCCGGTACCCGTCGCGCATCGTGGGCGTGATCGGTGTGAACACCCCCGATCTCCCGCGCCCGCCGATGCCGCCGGTCGAGTTGATGCGCCAGATCTTCGTCGACAACCCGATCTACATCATCCAGTTCCAAGCGCGCGGTGTGGCGGAATGGGTGTTGTCGTGGGGACGCGGCGCCGACGATTTCGTCGAGATGATCTTCGGCGCGACCACGCACAACGCCGGCGTGTTCACCGACGACGTGCTCGAGGTCTACAAGGAGGCGTTCAGGCCCGCCGGTGCGCTCACGCCACCGATCGAGTACTACCGGAACCTCGATCGCAACTGGTCGCTCAGTGCCGACATCGCCGACCGGCTGGTCGAAGTGCCGTGCCTGATGATCTCGGCCGAGAACGATCCGGTGCTCACCCCGATGATGACCGCCGGGATGGAGGAGCGGGTGCCCGACCTCGAGAAGGTCGTGATCGAGAACTGCGGCCATTGGACCCAGCAGGAGCGACCCGAGGAGACGACCGCAGCCATGCTGCGCTACCTCGACCGTCTCGATCGCTGGCGCTGACCGGCACGAAGCCGTCAGCGGCCGAAGCGATCGCCCAACCGGTAGAAGGCAAGCGGCGTCGACCAGAAGATCGGGTCGAGCTGCTCGCCGGTCAATCCCGCCGCGTGTTCGAGGAACTCGTCGATCGCGTCGGGGAACGCGGCGTCGGGGTGCGGGAAGTCGCTCGCCCACACGATGTGGTCGGCGCCCACGCGGTCGGCCGCCATCGCCGCCAACGGGTCTTCGGGGTCCGTCGAGATGACGCACTGCCGGGCGAAGTACTCGCTCGGCGAGAGCGACAGGTCTTTCGTCTCCGACTCGGCCATCCACTCGCGATGGTCGTCGAGGCGCGCCAACCAGTACGGCAGCCACCCCGTACCCGACTCGAGGAACGCGACCCGCAGGTTCGGATGGCGTTCGAGCGCGCCGTCGAGCATGAGGCTCGCGCACGCGGCCATCTGTTCCATCGGGTGCGACAGCGCGTGCCGCAACGCGAAGCCGTCGAAACGATCCCGGCCGATCGTCGCGCCGCGCAGCCCGAGCCCTTCGTGCACCGCGAGCACGAGGCCGGTCTCTTCGAGCGCGTCGTAGAACGGGTCGTAGGCGGCATCGCCGAGGTTGCGGCCGTAGAGATGGTTCGGCCGCACCATCAGGCCGACCAGCCCGAGGGCGGCGGCGCGTCGTGCTTCGTCGGCGGCGAGCCGCGGGTCGGCGATCGGTGCGATCCCGACCGCGGCCAGGCGCGCCGGTTCGTGCGCGCAGTATTCGGCGACCCAATCGCCGTACCGGCGGCACGCGTCGGCCGACTCCGCCGCCGTCAGTTCCGGTTGGTAGGGAACGAACAAGCCGACCGAGGGGTACAGCACGACGGCGTCGATGCCCTGCCGGTCCATCGCCCGCAGGTACGACGGCGCGTCGAACCCGTGGTCCCACTGGTCGGTGAGATCGGCCCCGCCGCACGCGACGAACGGTGTGGTCGGGGGCAGGTCCATCGGGTTGCGGCCGTACTCGTGCGCCGGCCCGAACACCCCGCCCGGTTCGATGACGTGCGCGTCGGCGTCGAGGATGCGGCGGCCGTCACGCACGGCGCCAACTCACGTTCCACGTCACACCCATGTCACACCTGCTTCACGCCCGCCGCGCGGCCATGCCGCCGTCGAGCGGGATCACGGTGCCGCTGATGTACGCGGCCCCCGGCGACGCGAGGAACGCGACCGTGTCGCACACTTCGCTCGCGGTGCCGAGCCGTCCCATCGGTGTGCGGCTCGCGACCATCTGCTTGATCGCGTCGGGGTCGGGGCGCGCGACGCCATCTGCGCGAACAACCCGGTGTCGCAGGCCGAGGGCGAAACGACGTTCACGGTCACGCCATCGGGGGCGTGCTCGATCGCGGCTTGCTTGGCGAGGTTCACCAGCGCGCCCTTCGACGCGCAGTAGGCCGCGTAACCGGGCGAGCCGATCGCACCGAGGATCGATCCCATCAGCACGACCGCACCGCCGCCGCCGTTGCGGATCGCCGGGATCCCGTGCTTCATGCAGAGGAACGGCCCTTTGAGGTTGACGCCGATGACGTGCTGCCAGTCGGCGTCGCTGCACTCGACGACGGAACTCCGGGTTTCGACGGCCGCGCTGCACACCAACACGTCGAGGCGGGAGTGACGCTCGACGATGTCGTCGACCATGGCGGCGACTTCGCCCTCGCTCGTCACGTCGACGGTCATCGCCTCGGCCTTCCGCCCGGCCGCGGTGATGTTGTCGGCGACCTGGCGCACCTGCAGCTCGTCGATGTCGGCGATCACCACGGTGCAACCGTCGGCGGCGAGGCGGCTCGCGATCGCCTCGCCGAGGCCCGACGCACCGCCCGTCACCAACGCAACCCGTTTGCCGTTCGACGCTTCGTTCGTTGCGGTCACGGCGGCTCCTACCGGTACGCGGCGAGGCCGCCGTCGCAGGGGATGACGGCGCCCGACGTGTACGACGATTCGTCGCTCGCGAGGAACAGCGCGATCTTCGCGATGTCGTCGGCGGTGCCGAGCCGGTGGGCCGGGATCGTGTTGCGCAGCCCGTCGAGGAAGCCGTCGGGATCGGGCATCTCCTCGGCGACCTTCCGGAAGCGGGGCGTGTCGATCGATCCCGGCGCGATCACGTTGGCGCGCACCTTCGGCCCGTACTCGACCGCGATCTGGCGGGTCAGCGCGACGAGGCCGGCTTTCGCGGCACCGTAGGCCGCGTAGCCCTCCGAGCCGATCAAGCCGAGGACCGACGCGGTGTTGATGATGGAACCGCCTTCGCCTTCGAGCATGGTCGGTATCGCGGCCCGGCAGGCCCAGAAGATCGCGCTCGAGGTTCGTCGCGATCGTGATGTCCCACTGCGCTTCGGTGCAGTCGACGAGGCGGCCCGACATCTGGATCGCGGCGTTGTTGTAGAGGACGTCGATGCGCCCGTAGGCGGCCATCGCGGTGTGCACCATCGACGCGCAGTCGGCTGCCGACGACACGTCGGCATGGCAGGCGAGCGCTTCGCCACCGTTCTTCTGCACGAGGGCGACCGTCTGCATCGCGGCGTCGTCGTTGATGTCGACGGCGCAAATCGTCGCCCCGTGCTCGGCGAAGAGCAGTGAGGCGGCTTGGCCCTGCCCCGAGCCCGCGCCGGTGATGAGCGCGACCTTTCCGGCGAGCAACTGCGTTCGCGCCATGAGCGGCGACGGTAGGAAGAACTGACACGCACGTCAACTCTGTGCCTCGCGGGCCGATCCGCCATGCTTTGGGCCATGCACCGAGACGATCCCGTCGCCCGGCACGGCGCGCTGTTCGAGATCGACGGCGAGGAACTCGTTCCCACCGATCTTTCCCGTGGCCCGTGGGACCCGAACGCGCTCCATGGCGGCCCGACGGCCGCGTTGCTCGCCCGGGCGATCGAGCGGCACGACCCGGGGCCGGCATCGTTCGTGTCGCGGCTCACCGTCGAACTGTTCCGCCCGGTGCCGCTGGCACCATTGCGGGTCGCGGTTCGTACCGCGCGGCCGGGTCGCAACGTGCAGTCGCTGGAAGCGTCGGTCTTCGCGGGCGACGTCGAGGTTGCCCGGGCGACCGCGTTGCGCCTCCGCGTCGCGCCGGTGTCGTTGCCGGCGTCGTCGGAACCCGCCGTCGTGCCGCCCGTCGTCCGCGGCGCGGGCAGCGTCCCGCCCTTCTCGGGCATCGATCTCGTCGGCTACTGGAGCGCGTGCGAGCTCGAGATGGTCGAAGGGTCGTGGCTCGAACCCGGCCCCGGCACGGCCTGGATCCGCCTCCGCTGCCCGGTGGTCGCGGGCGAGGAACCGACGCCGTTGCAGCGTGTCGCGGCGGCCGCCGACTTCGGGTCGGGCGTCGGCAACCCGGTCCGGGCGACCGATGTCGGCGCGATCAACCCCGACCTCACGATCCACCTGCACCGGGAGGCCCGGGGCGAGTGGGTCGCGTTGCGCTCGCAGGGCTGGGCACATCCCGCCGGTGTCGGTATGGCGCAGACCGAGTTGTTCGACGACCACGCCACGATCGGCACCGCGCTGCAGAGCCTGCTCGTGCAGGAGAACCGGCGCCCGCTCGCGAGCCGCTGATTCGCGGCCGGCGTTACGGTTTGGCCGGGTGGCCCCGACCAGTGAGGAGGCCCGATGGCGACGGTCAGCGTGCGTTACATCGTGAACGACGTCGATGCCGCGATCGCGTTCTACTGCGAACAGCTCGGCTTCCGGGAAGACATGCACCCCGCGCCGACCTTCGCCATGCTGTCGCGCGGCGACCTCCGGCTGGTGCTCAGCGCTCCCGGTGGCGGCCCGGGCGGCGGCCAGGCGATGCCCGACGGCCGGGTCCCCGAACCCGGGGGATGGAACCGCTTCTCCCTCGAGGTCGAGAACCTCGAAGCGACGGTCGCCGCCCTGCGCGGCGCCGGTGCGCACTTCCGCAACGACATCGTCACCGGCGTCGGTGGGAAGCAGATCCTCGTCGACGACCCGTCGGGCAACCCGGTCGAGTTGTTCGAACCGACGTTGCCCGAAGCATCGCTCGATCGGCCCCGCTGACGTGAACGCACGCGACCCGCGCCTGATCGAATTGCTCCCGATCGGCGTCGTCGAGTCGCCGCTTCTCGACCGCGCGTCGGCGCCGAAGCAGGGCACCGAGGGCGCGCCCGACGCGTGGTTGGTGCTCGAACCGGCTTACCGCGCCGGTCTCGATGGTTTGCGCGCCGGTGATCGGCTGATCGTGCTGACGTGGCTCGACCGCGCCGAGCGCGACGTGCTGCGCGTGCACCCACGCGACGACGCGCGCAATCCCGAACGCGGCGTGTTCGGGACCCGGTCACCAGACCGGCCGAACCCGATCGGGCTGCACGAAGTGGAGATCATGGAGATCGCCGGTAGCCGGCTCCACGTGCGCCCCCTCGAAGCGTTGGACGGCACGCCGATCGTCGACCTCAAACCGGTGCTCGCACCCCACCCCCAACCTGGGTTGTGACGTTTATGCCCCCGTACGGGGGCATAAACGTCACAACCCGGCTCAGTCCTCGTCGCCTTCGTCGTCGGGGGTGCGCTCGATGTCGGCGGCGTGCAGTTCGAACTCGTCGTTTCGGAACACGAGGCTGGCGGGGCGGCCCGACAGCGGCGGGCGAAGGTCGCCGCGCGACGGGTCGATGCGCACCGACACCGTTCGCCGCCCGGCCGCGGTGAGCATCGTGACGCGGTCCGACGAGCCCCACTTGAACGCGGACGCGGGCAGGGTGAGCGACTGGTAGGTCGAGAACTTCGCCAGCTTGCCCGCCCGGCGCCGCAATGCCGTTTCGACGCGTTGGGTGACCGGCGTGACGAACGCTTCGGGCAGCTTCGCCCGCTCGAGTTCTTCCTTCACGATGTCGCGCAACGCGGCCCTTGCACGGCGTTGCGTTGCAGCCCCGCGGCCCGGGCCGCGTTCGATGCCCGGTTGACGCGTTCGAGCGTCGCGGCCAGCACGTTGCGCTGGTCGGCATCGGGAAGGAGCCGGACTTCGTCGATGCTCACCACGGCGCTGGATCGTACCCACCGCCGAGTGGAACTTTTCCTGGACATTTATAATCCGGATACTTAGTATCCGAGTTATGCGCATGTCGGACGGAGTCGAGTGGGCCGCGCACTGCTGCGTCGTGCTCGCCGTCGTGCCCGAGGGAAGGGCGCTGCCCGCGGCGCGCCTCGCCGAGTACCACGGCGTCCCGGCCGCGTACCTCGCCAAGCACCTGCAATCGCTCGCCCGCGCCGGGCTCGCCGACACGGTCAAGGGGCCCCACGGTGGCTACCGGTTGGCGCGACCGGCGGCCGAGATCACCATGCTCGACGTCGTCGAGGCGGTGGAAGGCGCCGAACCGGCGTTTCGCTGCACCGAGATCCGCCGGCGCGGACCGACCGCCGTCGCGGCTCGTGAGTACCGCGCCAAGTGCGCGATCCACGCCGCGATGAACCGGGCCGACGACGCGTGGCGGCGGGAGCTGCGCAACACGACCATCGCCGACCTGCTGCGCCAGGTCGTGCGGGCCGCGAGCCCGAAAGCGCTCGCCCGGGGAGCCGACTGGCTACAGGAGGTACTGGCATGAAGATCTTCGTCACCGGCGCAACCGGCGTGCTCGGCAACGCGTCCGTCCCGGCGCTCGTTCGGGCCGGTCACGAGGTGCGTGGAGTCGCCCGCACCGACGAGAAGGCCGAGTTGCTCCGGCGCCACGGCGTGGCGCCGGTGCGCGTCGACCTGTTCGACGAAACGGCCGTGAAGGCGGCTGTCGGCGACGCCGACATGGTGCTGCATCTGGCGACCCACATCCCCGCCCTCAAGGAGATGGCGAAACCGGCGGCGTGGGAGACCAACAACCGGCTTCGCACCGACACGACGCGCCTGCTCGTCGACGCCGCGCTCGACAACGGGGTTGGTGCCATCCTCGCCGAGTCGATCACGTTCTGTTACGACGACGGTGGCGCCGAGTGGATCGACGAGGAAACCCGCTGGGCCGACGACGACGGGTCGCTCGCATCGATGATCCGGCTCGAGAACGAGATCGACCGCTTCAGGGCGGCCGGGGGGCGTGGCATCGCGCTGCGTTACGGCTGGTTCTACGGGCCTCAGGCGCGGTCGGTCGACGAGATGCTCGCGCTGGCGAAACGGGGCGTGGCGCCGGTGCTCGGTTCGCCCGACGGGTACATGGCGTCGATCCACATCGACGACGCGGGTGCCGCGCTGGTCGACGCGATCCATCTGCCGTCGGGCGCGTACAACGTGTGCGACGAGCCGTTGCCGCGCCGGGAGGTCATCGACACGTTCGCGGCCGCGTTCGGGTTACGCAAGCAGCACTTCGTACCTCGCCTCGTCCAGCGCGCCGCCACCCGCCACCGCGGTGATGCGCTCGCCCGTTCGCAGCGCGTGTCCAACGCGAAGTTCCGCGGGGCGACCGGGTGGGCGCCGCGATTCCCAACGGTCCGAGAAGGCTGGGTCGACACCGCGGCGCGTCGAGGGCAGTTCTCATGACCGCGGGTGTGCGCCGGGCCGTGCTCGTGTTGCTCGCGCTGAGCAGTGGGGTCGTCGGTTGCTGGGCCGCGTTCGCGCCCCGCGCGTTCTACCTGAACTTCCCGGGTGGCGCGCACACGTGGGTTGCGCCCGACGGCCCCTACAACGAGCACCTCGTTCGCGACGTCGGCGAGTTGAACCTCGCCCTCACCGTGGTGACGTTGTTCGCGCTGGTGTACCTCAGCCGCGAGCTGGTGCGCGCCACGTCATGGGCCTGGCTCGCGTACGGCGTGCCCCACCTCGTGTACCACCTGCGGCACCTGCGCCCGTTCGGTGGCGGCGACAAGGTCGAGATCCCCGTCTCGCTCGCCCTCGCGGTGGTCGGTGCGGTGCTCCTGCTGCTCCCCGAGCGTGCCCCCGCCGAAGCGAAGCCGCCACTCGAACCCGTCTAGCGACACGCGTTGGGGCGCTTGCCGTGGTTCGCCTTGTTGCGCCGGCCCCGGAGTTTGCGCTTCTTCGTCTTCTTGCTCATCCGGGGAAAGGTAGCGGAGGGGCGCCGGTAGCCTCAGCGGCCGTGGAAAACCTGGGTGTGGTCGGCTTCACCGGTGCCGGCGCGAACCGGCTGTTCAGCGCGCTCACCGGGCTGGAAGCGCCGAGTGAGTACGAGGCCGCAGTCGGTGTCGCGACCGTGCCCGACGAGCGGCTCGACCGTCTCGCGGAGATGTCGCACTCGCGCAAGAAGGTGGCGACAGGCTTCGAACTGGTCCACCTCGCGCTGACGCCCGGTGCCAAACCGGGCGAGGGCCTGGGCGCGCGGCTGCTCGGTTCGTTGCGCAATTGCGACGCCATCCTCGTCGTGCTGCGTGCGTTCGAAGAAGGTGGCGTCGCCCCCGACCCGGCCGGCGACCTCGCCGACCTCGAACTCGAATTCGTGATGACCGACGTCGCCACTGTCGAGACCCGGCTCGACAAACAGCGGCGCGCCGCGAAGGGCGACAAGTCGATCCTGCCGGAGATCGCGGCGCTCGAACACGCGCACGAAGTGCTCCTCGCGGGTGAACCGATCCTGCGTTCGAACCTCACCGCCGGGGAACGCGACCTGCTCGCGCCGTGCTTCCTTCTCACCGTGAAACCGAGCCTCGTCGTGTGCAACACCGGCGACGACCTCGGCCCGGCCGCGGGGGCCGAGGTACCCGAAGGCGCGCTGCTCGTCCCGATCGACATCGAGGCCGAGATCGCGGCGATCGACGAGGCCGAGCGCGCGGAAATGCGCGAGTCGTACGGCATCGAGGAGTCGGCCCTCGACCGGGTCGCGCACGGCGCTTACCACCTGCTCGGTCGCAGCACCTTCCTCACCACGGGCGAGGACGAGAGCCGGGCCTGGACGTTCCGTACGGGCGCCACCGCGCCCGAGTGCGCCGGGGTCATCCACTCCGACCTGCAGCGCGGCTTCATCCGGGCCGAGGTGATCTTCTGGCAGGACCTGCTGGAGATCGGATCCTGGTCGAAGGCTCGGGAGGTCGGCCGGCTGCGGGTCGAGGGGAAGGACTATGTGGTGCAGGACGGCGACGTGCTGGAGATCCGCTTCAACGTCTGACCGGGTGGTGGGCCCGCCGCTGCCGATCGTGGAGCCGACCTGCACTACGTTGCCGCCAACGTTGGCAAACGGAGACGCGTGGACGCGTCCGTGATCCCGCCCGGAAAACGATGCCCTGGCTGGTTCGAGGTGAAGACGTGTTGGCGGCGGCGGAGGTGGCGTTGTCGCGCCACGACCGGCGCCAGGGCCTCATGGGCCGCGACGACCTCGACGGCGTCCTCGTGCTGCGCCCGTGCCGGCAGGTGCACACCTTCGGGATGCGGTTCCCGATCGATGTCGCGTTCTGCGACCGCGACGGTTTCGTGCTGCACACCTGCACCCTCCCGCCGTGGCGGGTGTCGAAACCGGTGCTGCGTTCGCATCTCGTGATCGAGGCGCGTGCCGGTGCACTCGACCGCTGGAAGCTCCGGCCCGGAGACGTCGTCGAGGTGAGCGAGTGACCGATCCCGCCGGTGGCGCGCTGGTGCTCGTCGCCACCCCCATCGGCAACCTCGGCGACCTCTCCGAGCGGGCGATCGCGATGTTGAGCGCGGCCGACGTGATCGCGGCCGAAGACACTCGACGAACGCGCGGCCTGCTCACCCACGCCGGGATCTCCAGCGGCGCGCGTCTGCGGTCGGTGCACGCGCACAACGAGCGGGCCGAAGCGAAGCACATCGTCGAGTTGGTACGTGCGGGCAAGCGAGTCGTCTACGTGAGCGACGCGGGCACGCCCGGCATCGCCGACCCCGGCGAACGCCTCGTGCGTGCCTGCATCGATCCGCGGCTTCCCGTAGAAGTGGTGCCCGGCCCGAGCGCCCTGCTCGCCGCGCTCGTGTTGTCGGGTCTTCCGACCGGACGGTTCCGGTTCGAGGGGTTCCTGCCGCGAAAAGGCAAGGAACGGGCGCAGCGGATCGAGGCCGTCGCCGCGGCCGACAGCACCGTCGTGATCTACGAGTCACCGCACCGGGTGCTCGCGACGCTCGCCGATCTCGAGGTCGCCCTGGGACCCGACCGGCCCGTTGCCGTCGCGCGCGAGCTCACCAAGGTGTTCGAGGAGGTCGCGCGAGGCAGCGTGTCCGCGGTGAAGTCACAGTTGGCGGGCACGACCGAACCGCGAGGCGAGCACGTCATCGTGATCGGCGCCGCCGCGCGCGACGAGCACGTCGGCGACGACCTGCTGTTGCAAGCCGTCACCGACGCGATGTCGGGTGGCGCGAGCGCGCGCGATGCCGCGGCGTCGGTTGCACGCGACCTCGGTGTGCCTCACCGGCGCGCGTACGACGCGGCGTTGCGGGTGCGCGCTACGTCACGGGCGTAGTGTGCAACAGCTCGACACAGGACGCGCAGATGTGCTTGTCGCGCACGCGCCTGAGCCCTTCGGTCCCTCCGCACAAGGCGCAGGCCGCTTCGAGTCGTTGCAAGACGAGGTGACCCTCCTCGACGTGAATGTCGAGCAGGTCGCCTTCTTTGATCCCGAGCAATCGGCGTAGCTCTGCGGGAACGACGACTCGTCCGAGCGCGTCGATCCGGCGAGCGGTGCCGATCGGCTCCCCACCAGACGATCGCAGCCGTTGTCGCGCAGTGCTTCCGTGCTCGCTCGCGTCTGGCACGGTGATCATGTTCCGTCGCCAGACGTCGAACGCGTGTGAACGTTCACGTTCTTCTCCCGGTGCAGCGTCCGTCGGACCGACCTCGTCGTCCACCGCCCTGGACGCAACGCCGTGCGGGTTTGCTCGATTGTCTTGCCCGATTGCTCGGGTACTGCTTCGAGTAACCCCGGCACAGAGGCCGGTGAAGCCCGTTTCGATGAGCGTACATCGCGTCGGGATGGGATGAGAGATCCCTAACGTGTCGTAACCCACCTCGCGGCCACAATGGGGAGCGATGTCTTCGTTCTATGTGACGACGCCGATCTACTACCCGAACGACGTGCCCCACATCGGGCATGCCTACACAACCGTCGCCGGCGACGTGCTCACCCGGTGGCGGCGCCTGTTCGGCGACGACGTGCTGTTCGTCACCGGTACCGACGAGCACGGGCTGAAGATCCAGCGGGCCGCCGAGGCCAACGACATCTCGCCCCAGGAGATGGTCGACCGGACGAGCGCCCAATTCCGCGACGCATGGCGCCTCCTCGACATCGCAAACGACGACTTCATCCGCACGACCGAAACCCGCCATCGCGTGGCCGTGCAGCAGTTTCTCCAAGCCGTCTACGACAACGGCGACATCGAGCTCGGCACCTACGAGGGGCTCTATTGCGTCGCGTGCGAGGAGTACTACACCGACGACGAACTGATCGACGGGAACTGCCCCGTCCACGGCACGCCGGTCGAGCACGTCACCGAAGAGAACTACTTCTTCAAGCTCTCGCGCTACGAAGAGCGCCTGTTGCAGCACTACGCCGACCATCCCGAAGCCGTCCAACCCGATTCCCGCCGCAACGAAGTGCTCGGGTTCATCAAACAGGGTTTGCGCGACTTCTCGATGAGCCGCACCTCGATCTCGTGGGGCATTCCCTTGCCGTGGGATACGAAGCACGTCACCTACGTGTGGTTCGAGGCGCTCTTCAACTACTGCACCGCGGCCGGGTACGGCAGCGATCCCGAGAAATTCGCGCGCTACTGGCCGGTGGACCATCACATCGTCGGCAAGGACATCTTGCGTTTCCATGCTGTTTTCTGGCCGGCAATGTTGATGTCGGGCGGCCTGGCACCACCGAAGAACGTGTTCGCGCACGGGTGGTTGCTCGTCGGCGGCGAGAAGATGTCGAAGACACGCATGAACCAGATCACGCCGGCCGACCTCGTCGCGGAGTTCGGCGTCGACGGCTTCCGCTACCACTTCATGGTCGACCAGCGTTTCGGTCCCGACGGCGACTTCAGTTACGAAGCGATGCTCGCCCGTTACAACAGCGACCTCGCGAACAACTTCGGGAACCTCGCGAACCGCGTCCTCACGATGGCGGTGAACTACTGCGGTGGGATCGTCCCCGACACCCGTGCCGACGGTCACCTCCGCGACGCGGCCGCGGCCGCGTTCGACGGCCTCCGCACGCACATCGAGAAGCTCGACTTCGCGAACGGTTACGGCGCGGTGTGGGACCTCATCGGGGCCACCAACTCCTACATCGAAGAAAGCCAACCGTGGGCGCTCAACAAGGCGGGCGACACGGCCGCGGTCGCGGCGGTGATCGGCGACTGTCTCGAAGCCTTGCGCATCGTCGCCGTACTCACGTGCCCGCTGATGCCCCGCGCCTCGACCGAACTGTGGCGGCGGCTCGGTCAGCCCGGCCGCCCCGACGAGCAACGGTTGCCGGCGGCCGCCGAATGGGGCCTGCTCCCGGCGGGGAACCGGCTCGAGAAGGGCGCGCCGTTGTTCCCCCGCAAGGAAGCCTCGTGACGGGCGAAGTGCAGTGGGTCGACTCGCACTGCCACGTGCAGCCCGGGCACGGCGCCGACACCATGGAAGGCTCGAACGAACTGGTGGTGCGGGCGCGCGGTGCCGGCGTGGCCTGGATGGTGTGCGTCGGCACCGACCTCGAGACGTCGCTGCGCGCGATGGAGCTCGCCGGTCACCATCGCGACGTGTACGCGACGGTCGGCCTGCACCCGCACGATGCGTCGAAGCTCTCGGCCGAGTGGGGCGCGCTCGAGCCGCTCGCGCTCGACGATCGTGTCGTCGGGGTCGGTGAAGCCGGCTTCGACCTCTTCTACGAGCACTCGCCTCGCGACGAGCAGGAGACCGCGTTCCGGTTCCAGGTCCGTCTCGCGAAGCGGCTCGATCGCACACTGGTGATCCATTCCCGCGACGCCTGGGACGACACGTTCCGGGTGCTCGAAGACGAAGGGCCGCCGCCGCGGACGGTATTCCACTGCTTCACCGGCGGGCCGCGGGAGGCACGGCGGGCACTCGAACTCGGCACGTACCTGTCGTTCAGCGGAATCGTTTCGTTCCGCAGCGCGGACGAGTTACGCGAAGCCGCCGCGATCGTTCCCGACGACCGGCTCCTCGTCGAGACCGACAGCCCCTTCCTGACGCCCGAGCCCTACCGGGGCCGGCCCAACGAACCTGCGCTCGTTCCCGTGGTCGGCGCGGCGCTGGCCGCGGCGCGCGGCACCGACGTCGATGCGGTTGCGCGCCTCACGAGCGAGAACGCCGCCCGCGCGTTCTCAGTCCTTCCCGAACGTGCCTGACGGATACCCGCGGTGGGGCCGGATCGTCACGCGAGTCGGAGGCGCGCCGTGCCCCCGCTGCTGACGCCGGCATCGATCAGATCATTGCTCGACGCGCACGGCTTGCAGCCGTCGCGCGCGCTCGGTCAGAACTTCCTCGCCGACCCGAACACCGCGGAACGCATCGCGCGGCTCGCGGGCGTCGGTCCCGGTGATCGGGTAGTGGAGGTCGGCCCGGGGCTCGGTTCGCTGACCCTCGCGCTGCACGCGGCGGGAGCCTCCGTCGTCGCCGTCGAGCTCGATCGCCATCTGGTGCGCGCGCTCGAAGCGGTCGTGGGCGGCCTCGGGGTGCGCATCGTCGTCGCCGACGCGCTCACCACCGATTGGGGCGAGGTGCTCGGCAGGCAAACCGGCTGGGCCATGGTCGCAAACCTCCCGTACAACATCGCGACGCCGCTCGTGATGCGATGCCTCGAAGAGGCCCCGATGATCGACCGCTTCCTCGTGATGGTGCAGCGTGAAGTGGGGGAGCGGCTCGCCGCGCCGCCCGGCAGCCGCACGTACGGCGCGGTCTCGGTGCGCGTCGCGTACTACGCGGACGCCGCCGTGGTCGGTGTCGTACCGCCGACCGTGTTCGTGCCCCGGCCGAAGGTCGAGTCGGCACTCGTGCGCCTCGTGCGGCGCGAGACGCCACCCGTCGACGTCCCCGATGTCGAGCGCCTGTTCACGATCGTCCGGGCCGGGTTCGCGACGCGACGGAAGATGTTGCGCCGGGCGCTGCTGCCCGTGCTCGGCGATCGCACCGCGGCGGTGCTCGAACGAGCCGGCATCGATCCGGCGGCGCGCGCGGAAACGCTCGGGCTCGACGCGTGGGCCGCGCTCGGCCGTGCCGATGCGGGTGCAATGTGAGACGGGTCGCCTGGTTGCGCGGCGCCGCACTCGCGAAGGTCACGTTGTCGTTGCGCGTGACGGGCCGCCGGCCCGACGGATACCACGACCTCGAAGCGCTCGCGGTGTCGTCCACCGCGCCCGCCGACCTCGTGTACTTCAACCGGCGCCGCCGGCCCGGCGTGCGTATCACCGTGTCGCCGCCGGGTGCCGCGCCCGAAGATGCGAGCAACCTCGTGGTGCGCGCGGTCGCGTCGCTGGCGCCCGATCTTTCGTTGCGGGGTGGGCTGCGGGTGCGGGTGAGCAAACAGGTACCGGTGGGCGCCGGGCTCGGCGGTGGTTCGTCCGACGCCGCGGCGACGTTGCGCCTTCTCGGCCATATCGCCGGCCTGCCGCAGGAACGGCTGCTGGAGATCGCGGCCGAACTCGGTTCCGACGTGCCCTTCTGCCTGCGAGGGACCCCCGCCTGGATGCGGGGCCGGGGGGAAGTGCTCGAACCGGTCGACGGCGTCCCGCAACTGATGTTGGTGATCGCGGTGCCGGGGTTCGGCTGCTCGACGCCCGCGGTCTACCAGGCCTACGACGAACTCGGCGGGCCGCACTCGACCCGTGAGGTGCCCGCGCCCGCGTCGTTCGCGCACCTCACCCCGACGTTCGGCAACGATCTCGAGCTCGCCGCCGAGCACGTCGAGCCGCGGCTGCGCGGGTTCCGGGAGCGGTTCGAGCGCGCGATCGGCGTCCCGGTGATGCTGTGCGGGAGCGGCTCCGCCTACGTCGCCTGGTTCGACTCGGAGGAGGCCTGGCGCTCGGGTCTCGACGCCGCCCGCCGTGGCCTGCCGAGCGCGAAGGTCTTCGGCGGTACCACCGTCTGAACGCCGACCCGGCTCTCCGCTCTCATGCCGAAAGGTGACCGTTCCGGGGCACGTTCCCGCATGAGCGCACCGGGCGGCCCGGACGCGAAGCGGCCGCCCCGAAGGGCGGCCGCTGATCAACGCTGCGTTCCTGCGCGCGCTACTTGCCCTGCTGGCGACGCTGCCAACGCGTCTTCTTCAGCAGCTTCTTGTGCTTCTTCTTGCGCATGCGCTTGCGGCGCTTCTTGATCAGCGAACCCATGGCGGGGCGTGACGGTAGCAGACCCGCCCGCCGCCCCTTCCCTGCTAGTCGGCGTGCTCGCTGTGGTCCTTCTCCTCGTCGTCGCTGAGACCCTTCTGGAACTCGCGTTTCGCGGCTCCCAGCGAGCGGGCGAGGGAAGGCAGCTTCGCCCCACCGAACAGGACCAAAACCAAGGCCAGGATGATCAGTAGCTCCGGCGCTCCGACGTCCACGGGGTCGACGATACGCCCACGTGCTCGCAGAAGGTCGTCGCCCCCCGCTGCCATCGATCCCGCCGGGCGGGGGAGTCTCCCATTGTCCTGCCCTGTCGGTAGGTTGGGGCATCATCGGGGGTGGTGTAAGCGGCAGCACAGGGTCCTTTGGAGTCCCTGGTCGAGGTTCGAACCCTCGCCCCCGAGCGTGAACCGGCCCAGGAGGTGAACACGTGAGCCCATACCGCCCGTTGGCCGCGGTGGTTCTCGCTGCGGGTGAGGGCACGCGGATGCGTTCCGCGACACCCAAAGTGCTCCACCTGCTCTGTGGCCGCCCGATGGTGCTGCACGTGGTCGACGCGCTGGCCGAACTGCCGCTCGAACGGATCGTCATCGTCGTCGGCCACGAAGCCGAACGGGTGTCGAAGACCCTCCAGGAACAACTCGTCACCGAAGTACCGGTGGAGTTCGTCGAACAGCGGGTGCAGCGCGGCACCGGCGACGCAGTGAGTGTCGCGCTGACCGCGCTCGAGGAGCTCGACGCCGAAGACGACATCCTCGTCCTCCCCGCCGACGCGCCTCTCGTGCGCGCGGAGACGATCGCGCAGCTCGCGACCGAGCATCGGGTCGCCGACGCCGCCGCGACGGTGCTGACCGCACGGGTCCCCGACCCGACGGGCCTCGGCCGGGTCGTGCGCGACGGCAACGGGCGCGTCGATCGGATCGTCGAGCACAGCGACGCGACGGCCGAAGAACTGGAGATCGACGAGATCAACACCTCGATCTACTGCTTCCGGCGCAATCTGCTCGCGCCGGCGCTGCGCCGGCTGAGCCCGGAGAACGCGCAGGGCGAGTACTACCTCACCGATGCGATCGCGGTGCTGCGAGGTGCCGGCCACCGTGTCATCGCGGTCAACGCCGACGACGCGGCCGAAGCGATCATGGTGAACGATCGTGCGCAACTGGCCGACGCCGAAGCCGAGCTCCGGGCCCGCATCAACCGGCGCTGGATGCGCGACGGCGTCACGATGGTCGACCCTGATCGCACTTACGTCGATGCCACGGTCGAGCTCGAGGCCGATGTCCGCCTCCTCCCCGGCACGATCCTCGAGGGGCGCACGAGCGTCGGTACGGGTTCGGTCATCGGTCCCGACTCCCGGCTCGTCGATGCACTCGTCGGTGAGCGCACCACGATCGCCAACGCGGTCGTCCTCGAAGCGGAAATCGGCGACGACTGCAACATCGGCCCCTTCGCGTACCTGCGGCCCGGCACCCGCATCGCCAACGGCGCCAAGGTCGGCACCTACGTCGAGGTCAAGAACTCCGACATCGGCGAGGGTGCGAAGGTGCCGCACCTTTCTTACATCGGCGATGCCGAGGTCGGCGCGGGCACGAACCTCGGTGCGAGCACGATCACCGCGAACTACGACGGCACCAACAAGCACCGCACGAAGATCGGTACCGGCGTGCACACGGGTGTCCACACGTCGCTGCGCGCGCCGGTCGAGTTGGGTGACGGCGCCGAAACCGGCGCCGGTTCCGTAGTCACGCACGACGTCGAGCCGGGCGCACTCGTAAAGGGTGTGCCGGCACGGCCTTCGGTGCGCGAAGCTGACCGCGGCTGAGGGGGCACCGTTGGAAACGGTCACCAAGAAGAAGCTCTTGCTCGTCGCAGGGCGTAGCCACGACGAATTGTCGACCGAGGTGGCGGCCGCGCTGGGGGTGCCACTCACCTCGATCGCGCTGTCGACGTTCGCGAATGGTGAGATCTATTGCCGTTACGGCGAGAACATCCGCGGCGGCGACGTGTTCGTGTTCCAGTCGCACGCGAACCCGATCAACGAAGCGTTGATGGAACAGCTGGTGATGATCGACGCGGCGAAACGCGCGTCGGCGAAGCGCATCACTGCGGTATGCCCCTTCTACGGTTACGCCCGCCAGGACCGTAAGGCCGAAGGTCGCGAGCCGATCAGCGCCCGGCTGGTCGCCGACATGCTCACCGTCGCCGGCGCCGATCGCGTCGTGACCGTCGACCTCCACACCGGCCAGATCCAAGGTTTCTTCGACTACCCCGTCGATCACCTCACCGCGGTGCCGCTGCTCGCGCAATACCTGCAGACCGTGCTCGACGGCGAGCCGGTGATCGTTGCTCCCGATGCGGGTGGCGGCAAGCTGGCGTACCGCTTCGCCCGCAAACTCGACGCCGACATCGCGTTCATCGACAAGCGTCGCCCGAAAGGGACGCACAACATCGCGGTCGCGACCGAGCTCATCGGGAACGTCGAGGGGCGCACCTGCGTGCTCGTCGACGACATGATCGACACCGCGAGCACGATCGTGAGCGCGGCCGAGCTCCTCATCGACCGCGGTGCCACCGACGTGTTCGTGGCCGCGACCCACGGTCTGCTCTCCGGCCCGGCGATCGATCGGCTGAAGAACGCACCGATCCGGGAAGTGGTCGTCACCAACACCCTTCCGATCCCCGACGACAAACGTTTCGACAGCCTCCAGGTGGTGTCGATCGCGGGGTTGCTGGCCGACGCGATGCGCGCGGTGTTCGAGGACCGTTCGGTGAGCGAGCTGTTCGACGGCGACAACGTCTGATCGGCGACGTACCGAACGGCTACCGGTCGTCGAACGAGACGATCGCCAGATGGCGGCGCCGGCCGCGACGGAGGGCGGCCTCGGCATTGCCGATGGCGTCGTCGTCGCTCGCCGAGGTTGCTTTCGCGATCCCAACATGCGCGACGGGAGCGATCGTCCGGCCCCGCACCTCGCACGGCGCGGTCGCGACGTCGTGCAACGTTGCCGCGAGCGCGCGAACTACCGGGAGGTCGCCGGTCGTGACCACCGCGAAGCGGCCCGCTTCGAGCCGGGCGACGCTGTCGCGCGAACGCACGGCCACGCGCAGCCGGCGCGCGGTCTCCTCGACGAGCGCCTCGTAGCCCGCCTGCCCGTACTCATCGGCGACGGCGTCGGTTTCGACCTCGACGCACACCACCGCGGCGCCTTCGGTCGCGCGGAGCCGTTCGTGGAGCAGGGCGCGGTTGGGCAGGTGGGTGAGCAGGTCGGTGTTCTCGACGAACGCGACCCGAGCCCGCGCGGCCATGAGTGCCGGGGTCGCGGTCGCGGTCAGTCGGAGGTGTTCGGCGTTTGCATCGGTCAGCGCGCCGAGGAACCGGTCGGCGGGGCACGGCTTGCAGAGAAGGCGGAAGATGTTGCCGCGGTTCACCGCGTCGATCGACGTTTCGAGGTCGGCGTAGCCGGTGAGCAGGATGCGCACGGCGTCGGGCGCGATCTCGCGGGCGCGGGCGAGGAACGCGATCCCGTCGGTGACGGGCATGCGTAGGTCGGAGACGACCACCGCGGCGTCGCGATGGCTGGCGAGCCACGCCAGCCCATCGGCCGCATTCGATGCCGTCGTGACCGCGAAACGTTTCGCGAGGTTGCGCCGCATCGCGTGCAACACCTGGTCGTCGTCGTCGACGCAGAGCACCGACGGGCGGTCCGCGCCGCTCGTGCCGTTCACGACCGGTACTCCTCGTTCGAGGTGACAACACCCGGGCGGGGCAGGAACACGAGCAACGTCGGGTCGATGTGCCCTTCCCGGGCGTGGTTCCGGATGAGCTGGATCATCGTTTCGTGCACTTCGTGGCCGCGCCCGACGAGGAGCCGCCCGCCGTGGTCGGTGACGTCATGCGCGATGACCATGCCGGTCGTCAACTCGGCCACGCGTACTTCGTGCACTTGGGGTACCGCACCGTTCACCCTCGCCGCCAGCGCGTCGAGAAGCTCACGGTCGTAGTGGCTCGTCCGGGCGCGCAAGATCGCGAGCGACTCGGCGCGGGGCACGTCGCGGGTTTCGAGCGCTTCCAGGTCGGTGGCGACGCGCAGCATGCGGGCACCGAGCGGCACTGAGGGCGCGGCGTCGCGGCGCTGCTCGCTGATGATGAGGCGCACGGAGTCGAGCCGCGGGATGTGCGCGAGCAGGTGTTCCGTCACCGACGGCAGCCGGTCGACGATCTCCTGTTCGGTGTGGTTCAACGCTTCGCCGCGCTCGACCTTGGCGACGAGATCGGCCGGCAGGGTGACCGCGCCGACCTGCGAGAGCATGGCGGCCACCTCGATCTGCCAGTCGTCGATGCCCAGCGCGGCCATCTGTTCCTGGACGAGCGTTCTCACCCGCGCCGCGCGCGCGAACGAGATCGGGTTGGCGAGCGCCAGCGTGTCGACCAGCGCGCGCACGCTCCCGCGCAAGGTCTGCTCGAGCAGTTCGCGTTCGGCGACGAGCAGGTGGTGCTGCTCGGTTCCGGCGTCGAGGGCTGCGACCAAGTCTTCGGGCGACGCCGGCTTGCAGAGGAAGCGGAAGATGCTGCCGCGGTTGATCGCGTCGATCGCGGTCGACAGGTCGGCGTGCCCGGTGAGGAGGAGCCGCACACTGTCGGGGGTTCGCCGCGCGGCTTCCTCCAGGAACGCGATCCCGTCCATACGTGGCATCTTCAAGTCGGAGAGGACGACCGCGAACGGCGCCTCGCGGTCGATGGTGTCGAGCCCCGCGCGACCGTCGCCGGCCGTCGTCACGTCGAAGCGGCGGCGGAGCAGGCGGACGAATGCACCGAGGACGGCCGCCTCGTCGTCGACGCACAGGACGCGGGGGCGATCGTCGACCTGCTCGGCGGCGGCCGGGCGAAGCTCGCTCGTGATGGTCATGGTGCGCTCCCGGTCGCAACGGTGTCGTCGGCGGCTGCCGCGCCGGCTCCCGGCGGGGATCGGAACTGGGCGAGCAGCGGCGCGACCACGGGTGACTGCGCGTACGCCTCGCTGATGCCCGGTGTGTCTTCCCGCCACGGCCGCGTTCCCGGTCGTTCGCCGATGAGCGCCTCGGCGAGGAAGGTCGCGTGCACGCAGTCGATCGCGGCGGGCGGCGCCATGTCGGCGTCGTGGTGGCGGGCGACGGCCTCGACGATCGTGTGCGGGAGGCCCCACAGCGCGAGGAGGTACGCGCCGATGTCGGCGTGCGTCGCGCCCAGTTCAAGGTGCTCGGCGGCGGTGCGGGTTTCGCCGTCTTCGACGCGGCTCGCGATCGCGCGGGCTTTGGCCGGGAGGCAACGCGAGATGACCAGGTAGCCGACGTCGTGCATGAGCGCGACGCCGAAGGCTTCGCTCGCGAGGTTGGGTGCCACCAGCCGGGCAGCAAGGTCGGCGACGTCGTGCGAATGCGCCTGGTGCGCGCCGACGGCGTCGTCGCCCGCGCCATCGAACAGCTGGAAGGTCTCGAGGGCGGCGGTGAGGTTCCGCACGACGTTCAACCCGAGGTACGCGACCGCTTCGGAGGGCGACGAGATCCGCCGGCTGAGACCGAAGAACGCCGAGTTCACCAGTTGGAGCAGCTTGGCCGACACGCCCGGGTCCTGGCCGATGACGGCCGCCACCGCATCGAGCGAGACGTCGCGGGTCGCGAGCAGCCGGTTGAGGTCGGCCGTGGTGCGAGGCGCGGCGGGCAGCGCGTCGAGCCGTCCGAGCGCCCGGCGCAGCGAGGCGTGCTGGAGCCGGTCTTCGAGCGCGCAGGCGCGGACGATGATGTCCTTCAGCTCCGCGGGATCGCACGGCTTGCTGAGAAAGCGGTGGGCGAGCGGAACGCTGCGCATCGCGGCCGACGGTTCCGTATGACCCGACAACACGATGCGTACGACGGCGGGGTGCTTGTCACGCGCCTCGGCCAGGAGACCGACGCCGTCGATGCCGGGCATCCGCATGTCGGTGACGAGCACGTCGAACGCCTCGCCGTCGAGACGCCGGAGCGCCTCCTCGCCGCTCGTCGCGAATTGCATGTCCCACTCGCGTCGCATGTCGCGCAGGAGGCGCCGCAGGCCGGCGAGCACATGGGGTTCATCGTCGACGAACAGCACTCGTTTCACGCGACCGCCTCCGTCGCGCTCGCCGTCTCGGCCGGCAGGCGAACCGTGAACGTCGTACCGCGGCCTTCCGCCGTTTCGAACGCAAGCGTGCCTCCGTGGCGTTCGGTCACGACGGCGCGAGCGAGCGCGAGGCCCTGCCCGGTGCCGCGGCCGACGTCTTTCGTGGTGAAGAACGGCTCGAAGATGTGGGGCCGCGCCGCGGCCGGGATCCCGGTTCCCGTGTCGGCGACGCTGATCACGACCTCGTCACGGTCGGCATCGAACTCGGTCCGCACGGTGATCGTGCCTCGCCGGCCGGTGTCGCCGCCGGCGGCGTCGGCGATCGCGTGCGCCGCGTTCACCACCAGGTTCAGGAACACCTGGTTGAGGTCACCGACGTAACACGGGACGAGGGGCAGCTCACCGAACTCGGTGACGAGGTCGGCGACGTACTTGTACTCGTTCCGGGCCACGACGAGCGTGCTGTCGAGCGCCTGGTTGACGTCGGCGAGGTGGCGTTCACCGTGATCGGGATGCCCGAAGTTCTTCATCGCGGCGACGATGCGGGCCACTCGTTGCACGCCGTCGAGTGCCTGGCCCGCCGCTTCCGGCACTTCGGCTTGGAGGTAATCGAAGTCGACGCCTTCCTCGACTTCTTCGAGGCGCGCTCGCCGTTCCTCCCAGCTACGCGCGTCGTGGTCGTGGAGCTGTTCGCGGTACGCGCCCAGCAGGCGGGCGAGTTCCTCGAACGCCTCGCTGAGGAAGTGGAGGTTGTCGCCGACGAACTGGATCGGCGTGTTGATCTCGTGCGCGATCCCGGCGGCGAGACGGCCGACGGCTTCGAGCTTCTGTGCGTGCCGAAGATCGACCTCGAGGCGTTCCCGCTCGGAGACGTCGACCAGGGTGCCGAGGATGCCGGCCGGGGCACCGTCGTCGTCGCGGTAGACGGCGAAGCGGCTTTCGCAGAAGCGCACGGAGCCGTCTTTCGCGACAACGCGGAACCGCAGGCGGCCGCCGAGGGTCTCGTCGTCGACCGCGCGCGCGAGCGCGTTCGCGGCGCGCTCCTGATCGTCGGGGTGGACGTACGAGATCGCGCTCGTGCCCTGCATCTGCGCCGCGGGGAACTGTGTCAATGCCTCCCACGCGCGGCTGACGTACGCGAACTCGCCCGAAGCATCGATCTGGAAGACGACTTCGCTCAGGTTGTCGAGGACGAGGCGGTACCGCTCCTGCGCGGCCTGCAACTGCTGTTCGATGCGTTTCGTCTCGGAGATGTCGATGACCTGCGCGACGACATAGAGCGGGGCGCCATCGCGGTCGCGTACGAGCGCGACGTTCAAGAGCACCGGCACGTTCGTCCCGTCGGCGCGCACCAGCGCGAGTTCCGTTCGGTAGCCCGCGAGTTCGCCGCGCATCATCGCGGCGCGGAGTTCGAGCGTCGACTTCGCCTGGGTCGCGCCCATCACATCCGTCGATCGGAGCTGCAACATCTCGGCCGCGGACCGGCCGACCATGCGACAAATCTCCTCGTTGACCCGCAGCATGCGACCGTCGAGCGCCATGATCGCCTGGCCCGCGAACGACTCGTCGAACCCGGCCCGGAACCGTTCTTCGCTCTCGGCGAGGCTGGCGACGTACGCGCGTTCCTCGGTGATGTCGCGGAACGAGACGACGACGGCATACGGCTCGCCCCCGTCGTGGGCGGTGAGCGGCGCCGCGTCGATCGACAGCCAGCGCTCCCCGGCCGGTGTGATCGTCCGTGCGACGACGCCCTGCAACCGCTGTCCCGACGAGAACACCCGGTGGGCCGGGCAGGCGTCGGGCGCGAACGGTGAGCCGTCCTCGTGGTGCGCGTCGATGCGCCCGGCGAAGGTCGTGCCCGCGGGTGCCCGCTTCCAGGCGTCGCCGAGGACGCGGGTCGCGCTCCGGTTCGCGCCGAGGATCGTCTCGTCGGCCCCGATCACGACCACGCCTTCGGAGAGCTCGTCGAGAACGACCTGGTATCGCCGCTCGCTCTGCCGGCGGGCCTCCTCGGCGCGCTTCTCGGCGGTGATGTCACGCACGAGGCCGAGGTAGTTGCGAACGGCACCGTCGTCGTCCTCGATCCCGGATGCGGCGACGATCGCGTGCACGATGTCGCCGTTCTTGCCGACGTACCGCTTCTCGAAGGTTGCCTCGTTCGTCGGGCCGTTCAGGATGTGCTCGACCGCCGGGAGCTGCGCGCCGCGGTCGTCCGGGTAGGTGATCTCGTCGCTCCTCTTCCCGAGGAGCTCGTGCTCGCTGTAGCCGAGGAGCCGGCAGAGGGCCTCGTTGACCGCGACGAAGCGGCTGCCATCGTCGACCACCATCTGGCAGATCGAGCTGTGGGCGAAGAGGCGCCGGAAGCGCTGCTCCGACTGGCGCAACTCGAAGATGCGCCGATCACTGTCCGACGTCTCCCGCATGATGATCGCGACGCCGATCACGGTCCCGAACGTGTCGTGGGCCGGCGATGCGATCACACGGATCCCGATGGTCGCGCCGTGCTCGTTGCGGTGCTTCGTGTGTGACGTCGCGCTGTGACCCTGGCGGAGGGCGGAGTGGCAGAGCCGGGTGATCTCGCGCCGCGCGTTGCCGTGTAACAAGGCCGGCAACGGGCGCCCGACGATCTGGTTGGGTTTCGCGTCGAAGAACCGCGCCGCGGCTGCATTGCACGTACGGACGTTCAGGTCGGCGTCGCAGCTGAGGATGCTGTCGCTCGACGACGCGACGACCTCCGCGACCTCGAGCGCTCTCGCCTCGGCGTGGCGGAACTCGGTGATGTCGCGCAAGCAGAGCACCACTGCGCCCAGCGGCGCGTCGTCGAACCGGTTGGCCGCAACCGCGACCACGTGGCGCCAGGAGCCGTTGGTGTGCCGGATACGAAACTCGGGGTACTGGTCGGTGTACTCGTCGGAGGTGAGTTGCGCGAAGAGCTCGCTGACCCGCGCGACGTCGTCGGGGTGCACGACCTCCATCGCGTTGTGGCCGACGTAGTTCTCAGGGCTGATACCGAGCGTCTTCTCGACGCTGCGCGTGCCGTATTCGATGGTGCCTTCGGCATCGACGAGCAACACCATGTCGGTGGTGTGGTCGAGGAGGCGGCAGAGGCGTTCGCTCGGAGGTGGTGCAGGCATCGGGCGCCGGCGCCGCCGGATCGTTCCTTCCACCACCACGGCTCGACCGTGCTCATCGGCGACCACGACCCGTTCGAACAGGTCGAAGTCGCGGTCGCGCACGGCGGCTGCGCGGTCACCCGCGCTCGCCGTCGCCGCCCACGAGTCGGGAAACGCCGCGACGAACCGGTCGAACCAGGAGCCGGGGTCGGCCAGGAACGACTCGGCGCTGCGGTCGAAGATCGACTCGATCGACGGGCTGACGTACTCGAGTGACCGCGGGACGAGGCGGTAGCGGAACACGATGTCGCGCTGCATTCGCTCCAGAAGCCCGCGTGCACCCGCGTCGTCGAGGACCGACAACGGCGATTGTCCGGGCGGCGGGTTGGCGTTTGCGTACATCGCGCCTACTGGGCTGGAAGAGCTCTCGAACCGGCATCGGGCCTGGTCGGCGTCCGGTTGATCGGACAGCCGTCCGAATCCGCGGGTCGCCCGTCGTGACCGGCCCGATCGGGGCCAAATGGGCGGCCCGGAGGTTTTGCGCGAAGATGTATGGCCGCAATTCCGCCGTACCAGGACGTGACGCGCGATGTCCGAAGCCAACCTGTCCACCGAAGTCCGTCGCGAGACGGGAAAGCGCCCGGCCGGGCGCTTCCGCCGCGAAGGGCGAGTGCCCGCCGTCGTCTACGGCCTGGGCGCCGAACCGCAGTCGGTGACGGTCGTCGCCCGTGAGCTGGCGCAGATCCTGAGCGGCGCGGCGGGCGCGAACACGCTCATCACGCTCAAGGTCGACGGCGGCGAACAGCTGGCGCTCGCCCGCGAGATCCAGCGTCACCCGGTGAAGAACAGCGTGCTGCACGTCGACTTCGTGCGTGTCCGTGCCGACCAGGCCGTCTCCGCCGAAGTGCCGTTGCAACTCACCGGTGACGCCGAAGGCGTGACGCTCGGCGGCATGCTCGAACAGTCGCTGTTCACCGTGAGCGTCGAAGCGCTCCCGAACGCGATCCCGAACGCGATCACCCACGACATCTCGGGGCTGGGGATCAACGACCAATTGCGGGTCGGCGACCTCGTGCTCCCCGAAGGCGTTGTCGTGTCGCTCGACCCCGAGGAACTGGTCGCGCAGGTGACGATGCCGCGCGGTATGGAGGAGCAGGAGGCTGCGGAAGCGGCCGAGGGCGCCGAAGCCGTCGAGGGCGAGGCCCCGGGTGCCGCCGCCGAAGAGGGCGAATCGGAGTAGGCGATGTTGCGGCGTGACCGGCGCCCGGAGCGCACGGGCACGCCGGCCGATCTCCTGGTCGTCGGCCTCGGGAACCCGGGTGACGAATACAAGCGGACACGGCACAACGTCGGTGCCGACGTGGTCGAGATGCTCGCGCGGCGCCATCACGCGCGGCTCCGCAAGGGCAAAGAGCGCGCCCTGACCGACGAAGTTCGCATCGGCGACAAACGCGTCGCACTGGCGATCCCGCTCACGTACATGAACGATTCGGGCCAGGCAGTCGCCGCGCTCGCCCGGCGCTACGGCGTCGAACCCGATCGGTTGCTCGTCGTGCACGACGAACTCGACCTCCCACCGGCCGGGTTGAAATTGAAAGAGGGCGGTGGGCTCGCCGGCCACAACGGCCTGCGGTCGATCAAGCAGCACCTTCACAGCGACGAGTTCCTGCGTATCCGCATCGGGGTGGGGAAGCCGGTGAGCAAGGAACGGGGCGCCGATCATGTGCTCAACCGGTTCTCGAAACGCGAACGAGCCGAGATCGACGTCACGCTCGAAGACGCGGCCGACGCCGTCGAACGCATCGCCACCGAGGGCATGGCCGCGGCGATGAACCGCTACAACACCCGCCCCTGAACTCGTTTTGATGTACCCAAGACGCGCTTCGCGGCGCTTGCGGATCACGAAAACGGGCGGCGGTACCCTCGAAACCACCCCGTGAGCACGACGTCGACGTCCCCGAGCGCGCCGCTGGCCGGTCTGACCGGCTTGCTCGCCGCGGAACCGGTGGTGTTGAAGGCGACCGCGGGCCTGGCCGACGCGATCGCGGTGCCCGAGGCGGCCCGGGCGCTGTTCGCGGCGACGGTGGTGCGCGCCGGTGCCCGCCGGCCGGTGCTGCTGGCCGTGCCCACGGGGAACGAGGCGGAACGGCTCGCGCACGATCTCGGGCAATACCTGCCGCCCGAGATGATCGAATGGTTCCCCGCGTGGGAGACCTTGCCGTTCGAGCGGGTCTCGCCCGGCCTCGAGACGATGGGCCGTCGCCTTCGCGTGATCTGGCGCCTGCGAACGGGGGGCGACCAGCTGCCGGCCATCGTCGTGGCGCCGGTACGCGCGCTCGTGCAACAGCTCGGGCCGCATGTCGAAGACGTCGAGCCGATCATCTTGCGGCCCGGGGCGCGCCTCGATCGCGACGAACTCGTCGAGCGTCTCGTCAGCGTGGGTTACCGCCGCGAGTACCAGGTGGAGGCCCGCGGCGAGGTCGCGGTGCGAGGTTCGATCGTCGACGTCTACCCGACGACGAGCGACCATCCGGTGCGAATCGATCTGTGGGGCGATGAGGTCGACCGGCTGTCGCACTTCTCGGTCGCCGACCAGCGTTCCACCGACGACGTCGCCGACGCGTGGGTGTTCCCGGCGCGTGAGCTGCTGCCGACCCCCGAGGTTCGGGAACGGGCCGCCGCGCTGCTCGCGTCGGAACCCTGGGGCCGTGAACAGTGGGACCGGCTCGCCGAGGGCCAGACGTTCGACGGCATGGAGAGCTGGTTGCCGTGGCTTTCGGCCGAGGAGCACCTGCTCCCTGATCTGCTTCCGGCCGACGCGCTGGTCGCGCTGTTCGAGCCCCGGCGGTTGCGGGACCGCGCCCAGGAACTGCTCGACGAGGAGGAATCGCTCGGCAACACGCTCGCGGCGACCTGGGGCGCGAACCTCGAACGCGAGCAGCCGCGGCTGTCGTTGCCGTTCGACCGCCTGCTCGCGCACACCCGCGCCGGCGCGGTGCCCGTGCTCGCCACCCCCGACCGGCCCGAGACCGAGGCGCTGGGCGCGACCGCCTTCGACCCCGTGGTCGGCGACACCGAAGCGCTCGCGCGGCGCCTCACGGGGCTGCGCGCCGACGGGTTCCGCGTGTTCATCGCCGCCGAAGGGCGCGGTTCGGCGGATCGCATCAGCCACCTGCTCGCCGACGAGGGTGTGACCGTCGACCCGATCGAGCGCGTCGACGACAACAGCCCGGTGTTACGCAACCCGGGCGTGCACGTGATCGTCGCGCCGCTCGACCACGGTGCGGTCTTCGCGGCCGCGAAGCTCGCGGTGGTCGCCGAAGCCGACCTCACCGGCCGCCGGCGCGTGCACCGGCGGCCGCGCGGCGCGCGCCGTGGCACCGACCATTACGAGGGCCTGACCACCGGCGACTACGTGGTGCACCGCGTGCACGGCATCGGCCGGTACCTCGGCATGGAAACGCGCGAGATGTTCGGCGTGACGCGCGACCGCCTGGTGGTCGAGTTCCGCGGCGACGATCGCGTCTACGTCGACTCCGAAGACATCGGCCTGCTCCGCAAGTACACGGGTGGCGAAACACCGAAGCTGTCGAAGATGGGCGGCGCCGACTGGGACAAGACCCGGGCGCGCGTGCGCAAGGCGGTACGCGACATCGCCGGCGAGCTCGTCGTGCTCTACCGCCGCCGCCTCGCCACACCGGGCCATGCGTTCGCGCCCGACGGGCCGTTCCAGCGCCAGATCGAAGAGTCGTTCCCCTACGAGGAAACCCCCGATCAGCAGCGGGCGATCGACGAAACCAAGGCCGACATGGAGTTGCCGGTCCCGATGGACCGGCTCGTGTGCGGCGATGTCGGCTACGGCAAGACCGAGGTCGCGTTGCGCGCCGCGGCGAAGGCGGTGTTCGACGGGAAGCAGGTGGCGCTCCTCGTGCCGACCACGCTGCTCGCGAGCCAGCACGGCCAGACCTTCCGCGAACGGTTCGCGAACTACCCGGTGCGCGTCGAGGTGCTGTCGCGGTTCCTCACCGCCAAGGAGCAGAACGAAGTGATCGAGGCGGTGAAGACCGGTGCGGCCGACATCGTGATCGGGACGCATCGCCTGCTGTCCGACGACATCGCCTACAAGGACCTTGGCCTGCTCATCGTCGACGAGGAACAACGTTTCGGTGTGCAGCACAAAGAGCGCGTGAAGCACATGCGTACCAACGTCGACGTACTCACGCTCACCGCGACGCCGATCCCGCGCACGCTCGAACTGTCGCTCACCGGCATCCGCAACCTTTCGCTCGTGAACACCCCGCCCGAAGATCGCCAGCCGATCCTCACGTACGTCGGCGAGTACGACCCCCGCGCGGTGCAGGAAGCGATCCGGCGTGAACTGTTGCGCGAGGGCCAGGTGCTGTTCGTGCACAACCGGGTGCGCGACATCGAGCACGTCGCCGCCGACGTACGTGAGCTCGTACCCGAAGCGCGCGTCACCACCGCGCACGGCCAGATGGACGAAAGCCGTCTCGAACGCGTCGTGAGCGAGTTCTGGGAGCACGAGCACGACGTGCTGGTGTGCACGACGATCGTCGAGAGCGGCCTCGACATGCCGACGGTGAACACGCTCGTCGTCGACCGCGCCGATCTCCTCGGCCTCGCGCAGCTCTACCAGTTGCGCGGCCGGGTCGGCCGCCGCGGCCAGCGCGCGTACGCGTACCTGCTGCACCCGGCCGACCGCGCGCTCACCGAAGAGGCCTACGAACGGTTGAAGACGATCGGCGAGTTCACCGACCTCGGTTCGGGGTTCAAGATCGCCATGCGCGACCTCGAGATCCGCGGCGCCGGCAACCTCCTTGGCGGTGAACAGTCGGGCCACATCGCCGCCGTCGGGTTCGACCTCTACGTCGAGATGGTCACCGAAGCCGTCGACGAGCTCACCGGCAAGGAACACGAGGCGCCCGAAGAGGTGCAGATCGACGTCCCGATCACGGCGAACCTGCCCCGCGACTACATCGCCCGCGACGACGTGCGCATGGAGGCGTACCGGCGGCTCGCCGCCGTGACGACCGCGGCCGACGTCGACGACATCAACGCAGAGTGGGTCGACCGGTACGGCCCGCCGCCACCGCCCGCCGAGGCCCTGCTCGACGTCGCGCGCCTGCGGGCCGAATGTGTGCGGCTCGGGGTCACAGCGGTATCGGTGCAAAAGGGCCTCGCCCGCTTCGAGGGCCTCGAACTGCGCAAGAGCCAGGAGATCCGCCTGAAGCGCCTCGTCCCGCGGGCATCGGTGCTCTCCGACCACGTTGTGGTGCCGCTCGCCGGCAACCGCGAATTGTCGGCTGGGCCGTCGGTGGTGACGGGCTTGCTGGCGCTGCTGGCCGAGATCGCGCCGCCCGACCCGGCCGCGCCGGCAAACGGCGCGCGCCGGGGCGAGGCGGCCTCGCCGGTAGCATCCGGCGCGCCATGAACCAGCGAAAACACCGTTCCTTGCGTCTCGTCGCGGTCGTTGCCGCCGCCGTTGCCGTCGCGATGGCCGCGAGTGGCTGCTCGAGCACCCTCAGCGACGCCGCCACCGTCGGCGGCACCCATATCAGCAACCGGGAGTTCCAGCGCGAGCTGTCGGACCTCGCGAACAACAAGTCGTTCGTGAGCACGTTCGAGAAGGCCGGGCTGAAGGTCGGCGCGAGCGAGAACACCGTCGCCTCGTCGTTCTCGACGATCTGGCTGAACCAGCGCGTCCGCCAGGCGGCGATCGACGCGGAACTCGCGCAGCGCAAGATCACCGTCACCGCATCCGACCGCACGAAGGGCGCCGCCAACGCGGCCGACTTCTTCGACCCGCAGGCGGCCAACGACCCCAACGCGGCGAACGGCACCGCGGCCGGCAAGAAGGTGCTCGCCGCGTTCCCGAAGACCTTCCAGACGGCGATCATCGACCGCCAAGCCCGTACCGTCGCCCTCGAGGCGGGCATCGTGCCGACGGTGGCCGACGCGCAGACGTTCTACGACACGAACAAGGCGCAGCTGTTCCCCTGCTCGTCGGGCAAGACCGTCGCGCACATCGTGCTCGCGACGCAGGACGCGGCCGCGGCCGCGCTCGCGCTCGTGCAATCGGGTACGGATTTCGGCACCGTGGCCCAGCAGCTGTCGAGCGACACCGCGACGAAGCAAACCGGCGGTGTGATCAGCGACTCGCAGGGCGTGGCCGGCTGCTACCCGGGGAGCCAGGACCAGGCGTTCTCGACGGCGGTCAGCGGCGCGACGACCGGGACGCCGACCGCTCCGGTGAAGACCGCCGCCGGTTGGGAGATCATCCTCGTCACCGACTACACGCCGCCGACGTTCGAGCAGATCAAGAGCACGCTCCAGTCGGAGCTTCGAGGCTCCGGTGTGTTGCTGTCGCAAGTGATCACCGAGCGGCTCCGCAAGGAGCACGTGACGGTCGCGCCCCAGTACGGCACGTGGGTCGTGAACGCGCAAGGCGCGGCGGTGCAGGCGCCGACCGCACCGAGCCCGCGCTCCACTCGCCACCCGACCACCACGACGACCGCGCCGGCGGGACTCGGTACCAGTAACGGCGGCTGATGCCCGGCGATCTCGGCAACGGTCGGGTCGTCGTTGCCGGTCTCGGCCCGGCTGGTGTCGACCATCTGTTGCCGGTGGCGCGCGACGCGATCGTGAACGCGCCGGTGCGGTACGCGCGCACCGCCCGCCACCCGGCCATCGCCGAGCTCGAAGCCGAAGGCGTGCACTTCGAGACGTTCGATGCGATCTACGACGCGGGCACGGATCTCGACGCCGTCTACGCGATGATCGCGGCGGCGTTGCGCGACGCGGCCGCATCGGGCGGCGAGGTTCTCTACGCGGTGCCGGGCAACCCGGCGGTCGCGGAACGAACCGTTGCGCTGCTGCGCGAACTCGCGGTCGAGGTCGTGGTCGTCGCGGGTCTTTCGTTCGCCGACCTGGCCTGGCTGCGGGTCGGTGTCGACCCGATGCACGGCGGTCGGGTGGTCGACGCGCACGACTTCCCGGTGAGCGCGGCGGGGCTCGGTGGCCCGTTGTTGATTGCCCAGTGCGACGATCGCTTTGTGTGCTCCGACGTGAAGCTCGCGCTGCTCGACGTGCTCGCGCCCGACCATCCGGTGACCGTGCTCCAGCGTCTCGGCCTCGCCGACGAGCGGGTGTTCACGGTGCCGCTCGCCCGCGTCGATCGCGACGTCTCACCCGACCATCTCACGTCGCTCTTCGTGCACACCGGCGACGCGACGATCGCGGGTGAGTTCGCGCGGTTCGTCGCGCTGGTCGAGCGGTTGCGGGGGCCGGGCGGCTGCCCGTGGGACGCCGAGCAGACCCACCACTCGCTGCGCCGCCACGTCCTCGAGGAGGCCTACGAGGTCGCGGCCGCGATCGAAGACCTGCCGGCCGAGGCGCCCGAGGGCGATGTACCGGCCGAGGCGTACGACGCGCTGGCCGACGAGTTGGGAGATCTCCTCTTCCAGGTCGTGATCCAGTCGGTGCTCGCGGCCGAGGCCGGCGCGTTCACCGTCGCCGATGTCGCCCGTACGGTGCACGACAAGCTCGTCCGCCGCCACCCGCACGTGTTCGGCGACGTGCACGTCGACGGTTCCGACGACGTCGTCACCAACTGGGAACAGATCAAGAAGACCGAGAAGAACCACGGGTCGCTCGTCGAGGGGATCACGCCCGGGTTGCCGGCGCTGATCTACGCGCAGAAGCTGTACCGGAAAGCGACGTCGATCGGGCTCGACGTGTACCCCGACGCCGATGCGATGCTGAATGCCGCGGTGGGGAGGCTCGCGGTTACGACGGGTGACGGCGCGGAAGCCGTTCTCGGAGAAGTCCTGGCCCTGGCCACCGCGGCGGCCCGCGCCCGGGGGCTCGACGCCGAGTCGGCCCTCTCGGGGTGGGCCCGGCGCTTCAAGGAGCATTTCGGCGCCATGGAGGCGCTCGCGGCGGCGCGGGGCGTTGATCTCGCGACCGCCGGCGGGGCGGTCGTTGGCAATTTGTGGGCGGAAACAAGGACCCGAACGCACGTTCGGTGATACCACCGGCACGACGAGTGACTTCACTCCGGTGCCGCAAACGTCTACATTCGCAACACTGACCACAGGAGCACCATGAGCGCGATCGACGAGGTCATCGGGCGCGAGATCCTCGACTCGCGGGGGAACCCGACCGTCGAAGTCGACATCGAACTGGCCACCGGCGCCGTCGGGCGCGCCGCGGTGCCGAGCGGTGCGAGTACCGGCGCGCACGAGGCCCACGAACTGCGCGACGGCGGCGAGCGTTACGGCGGCAAGGGTGTCGAGCGGGCGGTCGCCAACGTCAACGACGAACTGCGCGACGCGATCGTCGGTCTCGACGCCGCCGACCAGCGCGAACTCGATGCCGTCATGTGCGCGCTCGACGGCACGCCCACCAAGTCGCGGCTCGGGGCGAACGCGATCCTCGGGATCTCGCTCGCCTCCGCGAAGGCGATGGCCGACGAGACCGGCCTCCCGCTGTACCGCTATGTCGGCGGCGCCAATGCCCACGTCGTACCGGTACCGATGTGCAACGTGCTCAACGGAGGCGTGCACGCCGACAGCAACGTCGACCTCCAGGAGTTCATGCTCGTACCGCTCGGCGCGGTGAGCTTCCGCGAAGCGTTGCGCTGGACCGCCGAGACGTACCACGCGCTGAAAGGGCTGCTCCACGACCGGGGGCTCGCCACCGCGCTCGGCGACGAGGGCGGGTTCGCCCCCAACCTCTCTTCGAACGAGGACGCGCTGCGCCTGCTCGTCGAGGCGATCGAACGCGCCGGCTACAAGCCCGGTGAGGAACTCGCGATCGCGCTCGACCCGGCCGCGTCGGAATTCTTCGAAGACGGCGCCTACGTGCTGAAGGGCGAAGGCAAGACGTACACGCCCGAGGAGTTCGCGCGGTACTTCGCCGGCCTCGTCGACCGGTACCCGATCGTGTCGATCGAAGACGGCATGGCCGAAGACGACTGGGACGGTTGGCGCGCGATGACCGAACTGCTCGGTGATCGCATCCAGCTCGTCGGTGACGACATCTTCGTCACCAACAGCGAACGGCTGCAGCGGGGGATCTCGTCGGGCGTCGCCAACTCGATCCTCATCAAGGTCAACCAGATCGGCACGCTCACCGAGACGCTCGACACGGTCGCGCTCGGCGCCCGGCACGCGTACACGTCGGTGATCTCGCACCGCAGCGGTGAGACGGAAGACGCGACGATCGCGGATCTCGCCGTCGCGATCAACTGCGGGCAGATCAAGACCGGCGCGCCGGCCCGCAGCGACCGCGTCGCGAAGTACAACCAGCTGCTGCGCATCGAAGAGGAACTCGGTGAAGCTGCCGCGTACCTCGGTGTCGACGCGTTCGCCGGTCGATTCGGACGTGAGGGCTGAGCGTGCGGATCCTCAAGGGACCGGCCCGGTTCGCGATCGCGGCGCTCGCACTCATCGCGATCCTGTTCCTGTTCGTGTTCCCGACCCGTTCCTACCTCGCGCAACGTCACCAGATCTCGGCCGCGCAAACCGACCTCGACGTTTTGCGCGCGCAGAACGCGAAACTCGAACGCCAGGCGGCCCGTCTCAACACCGACGCCGAAGTCGAACGGATCGCGCGCCACGAGTACCACTACGTGAAGCCGGGAGAGCGGGCCTTTGCCGTCGTCGGCACACCGCCGACGACCGCGGCGCCGAGCGCGGGCTCGACCTCGCCTCCGTCTGCACCCTGAACGGGTTCGTACACTGGCGGCCGTGCCTGCGACCGCCGCCGACATGCTCGCGCTCACCGAACTGCTGGGACGGCCGCCGCGCGGCGCGTTCGACGTCGTGGTACGCGGCGGCGACGGTGAGCCGCTCGTCATCCGCAACGCCCCGCTGCTCGACGACGGCACACCGATGCCGACCCGGTACTGGCTCGTCGGCCGCGCGTGCACGCTCCACGTTGCCCGGCTCGAGTCGCGCGGCGGCGTTCGCGCGGCGGAGGCGGCTGTCGACCCCGACGCGCTGCAACGCGCGCACGACGAGTACGCCCACGAACGCGACCGGGCCATCCCGCCCGGGCACGCCGGCCCCCGTCCGTTCGGCGGTGTGGGCGGGACGCGGCGCGGCGTGAAATGCCTGCACGCGCACTACGCGTACTTCCTCGCGGGCGGCGACGACCCGGTCGGCCGGTGGGTGTCGGAGCAGTTGGCGATCGCGGGGGAAGGCGAATGACCCGCGTCGCGAGTGTCGACATCGGGACCAACTCGGTGCGCCTCCTCGTCGCCGACCTCGACGGCGGTGACGCGCCCCGCGACCTCGAGCTGCGAACCGTCGAACGGTTGATGCGTATCACCCGGCTCGGCCAGGGGGTCGACGCTTCCCGCACCCTTCATCCCGATGCGATCGCGCGCACCACCGGCGTGTTGCGCGAGTACGGCGAGGTGATCCGGGCGCTGGGCGCGGAGCGGGTGCGGGCGACGGCAACGAGCGCGGCGCGCGACGCATTGAACCGCGACGAGTTCTTCGACGCGGCCGAAGCGGCGCTCGGGCACCGGCCCGAAGTGATCACCGGCGAGGAGGAGGCGGCGCTGTCGTTCCTCGGCGCGACCGCCGAACTGCGCGATGGCGCGCCGTACCTCGTGGTCGACATCGGGGGTGGCTCCACCGAGTTCGTCGCCGGTACCGACAAGCCCGAAGGGGCGATATCGCTCGACATCGGCTGCGTCCGTCTCACCGAGCAGTTCCTGCACGCCGACCCCCCGGCGCCCGAGGAGCTGAGCCAGGCGGTGTCGATCGTGCGCGACCACCTCGCCGACGTGGATCGCGAGGTGCGGGGGGCCGCGTCGGCGCGCACCTTGCTCGGCCTGGCCGGCACCGTGAGCACGATGGCGGCGGTGGAACTCGGCCTCGCCGAGTACTCCCGCGACGCGATCCACCACTTCCGGCTCACGCGCGAGGCGGCCGAAGACGTGTTCCGCACACTGGCGACCGAACCCGCCGCGCAACGGAAGCACAATCCGGGCCTCGAACCGGAACGGGTCGACGTGATCGTGGGCGGCGCGCTGATCGTCGTGTCGATCATGCGCCACTGGGCGTTCGACGAGATGCTGGTGTCGGAATCCGACATTCTCGACGGTCTCGCCCGAACCACGTGCGTCGGTGGCCCGGAATAGTTCCGGGCCACCGACGCACGTCCTTCACTGCGCGGTGGGGGTGCCGAGAAGAGCACGTGGACCTGGTGCACTTCACCCGGGCGCTGCGAGCGCTGAGCGCCGACGACATCGTCGTGATCGCCGCCGATCTCGCCGACCTCATCGCGTCGCCCGCGGAGGAAGTGTTCGCGACCAGAGCGTCGATCACGATCGCGCAGTCGTTGCGGCGGGCGCATCGCGAACCGCAGGCCGGGCTCGCCGAGTACTCCGTTGCCGAAGCGGTGCGCAACGCGGCGCAAGACGCCGGCGTCGCGCTCCCGAACGACAAGGTGACCCGGGTCGGGCGCAACGCGGCGATGCTGGCGCGCGGGATGGTTGCCGGCGCACCGGTCGCGCGTGAGGTCGACTTCTTCGCTCGCGGCTTCCGGCACATGGCCGGCGTGGTCGGCGTGGCCGTCACGGCCTGATCGTGGCCTGGTCACGGCCTGATCAAGGCGGGCGTCGGTAGCATCCGGCGCGTGGCGCACGCTGATCGTCTCCTGCTCGGGCCGGGCCCGTCGAACCCCTACCCGGAAGTGATCGAGGCGTTCGCCCGCCCCGTGCTCGGGCACCTCGATCCCGACTTCCTCGCGGTGCTCGACGACATCGCCGACCAGTTACGAGCGGTGTTCCGCACGAAGAACGCGTTGACGTTGCCGGTCAGCGGCACCGGTTCCGCCGGTATGGAGGCGTGTTTCGTCAACCTGCTGGAGCCGGGCGACACCGCGATCGTCGGCGTGAACGGCGTCTTCGGCGAGCGCATGTGCGAAGTCGCGCGGCGCTGCGGCGCGGACGTCGTGCGCGTCGAGGCCGAATGGGGCCGCGCGATCGACCCGCAACGTCTCCTCGACGCGCAGCGCGCCGCACCGCACGCGCGCCTCCTCGCGGTCGTGCATGCCGAGACGTCGACGGGCGTCGAGAACGAGATCGCCCCCCTCGCGGCGATCGCCGGCACCGACACGCTCTTGCTGGTCGACACGGTCACGTCGCTCGGCGGCATCCCGGTCGATGTCGACGGTTGGCGCGCCGACGCGGTGTACTCCGGGACGCAGAAGTGCCTCGGCGTACCACCCGGCCTGTCGCCGGTCACGTTCTCGGCTCGAGCCGTCGACCGGGTGAAGTCGCGCTCCACACCCGCGCAGTCGTGGTACCTCGACCTCGCGCTCATCGCCGACTACGTGGGCAGCGCCCGCCGTTACCATCACACCGCGCCGATCTCGATGCTCTACGCGTTGCACGCGGGCCTCGGGGTGTTGCTCGACGAAGGGCTGGAAGCGTCGTGGGAGCGGCACCGGCGCGCCGGCACGTTGCTGCAACAGTCGTTGCCCGAGTTCGGCTTCCGCCCCTTCGCGCAAGAGCGACCCTTGCCGCAGCTCACGTCGGTGTGGCTCCCCGAAGGCGCCGACGACGCGAAGCTCCGTGCCGAACTGCGCGACCGGTTCGACATCGAGGTCGGCGGTGGCCTCGGCGCCCTCGCCGGCAAGGGCTGGCGCATCGGCCTCATGGGCCACGCGGCCCGCGAACGCTCCGTCGTCACCCTCCTCGCCGCCCTACAGGCGTCGATAGCTATCGCTATTCGATAGCTATCGACGCACGTGGGACGAACATGGCGTCGCGGTAGTAGCGCATCTCTTCGATCGACTCGAGGATGTCTTCGAGGGCTCGGTGGGTCTCGCTCTTCCCCGGTCGCTGCTTGTAGATCGCCGGGTACCACCGCCGGCACAACTCCTTGATCGACGAGACGTCGATGCTGCGGTAGTGGAGGTAGTGGTCGAGGTCGGGAAGGTAGTGATCGAGGAAACGCCGGTCGACGCCGATGCTGTTGCCGCACACGGGTGCGCTGCGTTCGACCGGTATGTGCGAACGGACGTAGTCGAGCGCGGCGGCGCCCGCGGTCGCGAGGTCCGTCGTCGATTCCTCCATCGCGACGAGCAGCCCCGATTTCGTGTGCATGGCCCGCACGAAGTCGTCCATTTGGTCGAGCGCACCCGGTTCGGGGTGGACGACGATGTCGATACCGTCGTCGACGGTCGCCAGCTGCGAGTCGGTGACGATGCACGCGATCTCGACGATGACGTGCCGTTCGACCTCCAGGCCCGTCATCTCGAGGTCGATCCACACCAGCCGGTCTTCGGCGTTCGTCGTCACAGCCGGGCACGCTACCGAAGCGCTGAACCGGGCCCGTGGGAGCGGCCTAGTGTTCGCTCTGATGCCGGCTACCGACGTCGTATGGCGCCCCGACGGGTCGCTCCTCACCGAGAGCAACCTGGCCCGGTTCATGGCCGCGGTGGGGGTCGAATCGTTCCCGGCGCTCGTCGCCCGCTCGATCGACGACCCGGAGTGGTTCTGGGATGCGGTCGTGCACTTCCTCGACCTCCGCTTCGCGACGCCCTACGACCGTGTGCTCGACACGTCCGACGGCGTTCCGTGGGCGAAATGGTTCGTCGGTGGCCGCTGCAACCTTGCCGCGACGTGCCTCGATCGGTGGGCCGACGACCCCGAGACCCGGGATGCGACCGCGGTCGTTTGGGAGGGCGAAGCGGGCGACGTCCGCGAATGCACCTGGGCGCAGTTGCAGGCGATGACCGATGGGCTCGCAGCCGGGCTGGCCGCGCGCGGTATCGGCGAGGGTGACGCCGTCGGCTTGTTCCTGCCGATGCTCCCGGAAACGGTCGCGGCGTTGTTCGCGGTCGCGAAGCTCGGGGCGATCTTCCTGCCGATCTTCTCGGGCTACGCGGCCGACGCAGTCGCGATCCGGCTTGCCGATGCCGGTGCCGTCGCGCTGATCACCGCCGACGGGTTCACGCGCCGCGGGCGCGTCGTCCCGATGAAGGAAACCGCCGACGCGGCCGTCGAGCAGGCACCGACCGTGCACACCATGGTGGTGGTCCCGCGGCTCGGGCTCGACGTCGCGATGACCGAAGGTCGCGACCTCACGTTCGCGCAGTGTTGTGAGGGGCACGACGGCAAGTTCGCGGCGCGGGCCGTCGACGCGGAACACCCGCTGTTCGTCGCGTACACGAGCGGTACGACCGGTAAACCGAAGGGTGCGGTGCACGTGCACGGCGGCTTCCTCGCCAAGATCGCGGAGGAAGTCGCGTTCCAGATGGACCTGCGCCGCGGCGAGCGATTGTTCTGGCTCACCGACATCGGTTGGATCATGGGACCGTGGGAGATCGTCGGCACCCTCGCCGCCGGCGGCACGCTCCTGCTGTACGACGGTGCTCCCGACTTTCCCGGCCCGGACCGGTTGTGGGCCTTCGTCGAACGCCATCACGTCAACGTGCTCGGTGTCTCACCGACGCTCATCCGCGCGTTGATGGCCCACGGCGACGCGCCGGTCGAGGCGCACGACCTGTCGTCGCTGCGTGTGCTCGCGTCGACCGGTGAACCGTGGAACGAAGACCCGTGGCGCTGGTATTTCGAGCACGTCGGCGGGAAGCGTTGCCCGGTGATCAACATCTCGGGCGGCACCGAAGTCGGCGCGTGCTTCCTGTCGCCGCACGTGTTGCAGCCGCTGTCGCCGTGTTCGCTGGGCGGCCCCGCGCTCGGCATGGCGGTCGACGTTTTCGACGACGACGGCAAGCCGTTGCGCGGCGCGGTCGGGGAGCTGGTCTGCACGAAACCGTGGCCGGGCATGACCCGCGGTTTGTGGCACGACCCGCAGCGTTACCTCGACACCTACTGGTCGCGCTGGCCGGGGGTGTGGTGGCACGGCGACTTCGCGAGTATCAGCGCCGACGGCCAGTGGTTCCTGCACGGCCGTTCCGACGACACGATCAAGGTCGCGGGGAAACGGCTCGGCCCGGCCGAAGTCGAGTCGGCGCTCGTGTCGCACCCCGCAGTCGTCGAAGCAGCCGCGGTCGGCGTGCCCGACGCGCTGAAGGGCGAGGTGGTGTGGGGTTTCGTCGTGGTCGCACCCGGCGTCGAGCCGGGCGACGCGCTGCGCGGCGAACTCACCCAACTGGTCGCCGATCGGCTCGGTTCGTCGTTCAAACCGGCCGCCATACGATTCACGATGGCGTTACCGAAAACCCGCAGCGCGAAAGTGTTGCGGCGCGCGATCCGCGCGGTTGTCACCGGCGACGCGCCGGGGGACTTGTCCGGCATGGAAGACCCGAATGCACTCGATGCGATCGCGACGGCAAGCTGACCCGCACGTTCTGATCGGCGCGCGCGTCCTCCTGCGACCTCTGAAGGTCGACGATTGGGACGCGTGGCGTGACGTGCGCGTCCGCTGCCGGCAGTGGCTCGAACAATGGGAGCCGCGGGCCGAACCCGGCGCGTCCGACCCGGTTGCCGATCGGGAGGCGTTCCGTGCCCGTTGCGGGGCGTGGGAGCGGCAGCGGCATTTCGACGCGGCCTACGGCTTCGGGCTGTTCCTCGCGAACGGTCGCTTCGCGGGGGAGGTGAGCCTGGGCAGCTTGCACCGTGGCCCGTTCCAGATGGGCTACGTCGGCTACTGGGTCGACCAGGAACTCGCGGGCCACGGGTACGTACCCGAGGGTGTCGTCCTGTTGATGCGGTACTCGTTCGACGCCCTCGACCTGCACCGTCTGGAAGCGGCGATCGTGCCCCGTAACCTGCCGAGCCGCCGCGTCGCCGAGAAGCTCGGCTTGCGCGACGAAGGCACTGCGGTGCGGTTCCTGCAGATCCAAGGTGTCTACGAGGACCATGTCCGCTACGCGATCACCGCGGAGGAATGGCGGCAGCGCCGGGCCGAGCTCACGGCGCGCTTCCTCACTGCGCCGTGACGGGCTCCAGCATCACGAGCGGGATCTCGCGCGTCGTCTTCGTCTGGTAAGCGGCGTAGTTCTTGTACGCCGAGGTGATCTGGGGCCAGAGCCGAGCGCGGTCTTCGGGCGACACGATGCGGGCGGTCATCCGCTGCTTGGCCTTGCCTCCGACGACAACTTCGACGTCGGGGTTGTCGCGCAGGTTGAGGAACCACGCCGGATGCTGATCGTCGCCACCGCGAGAAGCGACCACGACGTACGCGTCGCCTTCCTGCACCGGCGATGTCAGCATCACCGATCGCGGTTGACCGCTCTTTCGACCGGTGGTGGTGAGTTCGAGGACGGGCATGTGCGCGGCGTTCCAGCCGATCCGCCCGCCACTCGCCTTGAGCAGCCCGCGATGAAGCGTGTTCATCGTCTTCAGTACGAAGTCGCTCGGCATCCGGTGAAGCTAGCGGTTCAACCGCAACCGGATGGACGGTTCAGCTGGAGCGGCGGCGGAAGCCCCAGCGGGAACGCTCGCCTTCCGGCGGCCGCGCTTCCTCGACCGGCGGTTCCCAGGCCTTACGCAAAGGTGCGAGCCACGGTGCTTCCGCAGCCGGCGCCTCGGCGTCGATCGCCGACGGCGGCGGTGCGGGCGCACGAGCGCTGAGGATCTCCCGGCGCGCCGCCCGCGCGAGCTCGTCGAGCGCGTTCTCGACGGTTGGGTCGTACTGGCGGGGCGGCTGCCCCGCGATTGCCAGTGTCGTCATCTCGAGGTCGCCTTCGGTGCCGATGCCGGCGGCGGGCTCGGGACCAACCTCTGGCACCTCGACGGTCGCGGCCGCGACGGTCGGAACAGGAGCCGTCGCTTCGATCGGCGCGGGGACCTCGATGGCCGCGGCCGGCTCGGGCGATACGGCTGCCGGCTCGGGCGGTTCCGGGGTGGTCTCGACCTCCGGTGCCGGCTCGGGCGGTTCTGGGGTGGTCGCGACCACCGGTGCCGGCGCGTCCGCAGGCGGCCTCGGTTTGAGCGAAGGGATCGAACCGGTGTCGCTCACGAACGGCCACGAGGTCGCGGCGACCGCGCCGAACGCGTCGTCGTGCACCTCCAACGGCAACGATGCCGGTGCGATGGTTCCGGGCCGGGGCGCCGCGAGGTCGGTCGAGGCTTCGACCGTCGCCGACGCGGTGGCCTCCGTCGATTCCGCGTCGGGCGCGTCGGGCGCGTCGGCCGGTTGCGCGGTCGCCGGCTTCGGCGGCGTGACCGTCATCGCGGTTTCGAGCATGGCTTCGAGCGCGGACCGCGCCGGCGGCTTCGGCGCCGCGTCGTCGGGCTTGGTGCGAGCTTCGGGTGTTCTCGCCTCCGGGCGGATCCGCGGTGTGATGCGCGGTGTCGAGCGTCGTGGCGGGATGACGCGCGGTACGTCGAGCGGGTTCGCCGGGAACGCGACGACGGTGGGCGCGACGGGAGGTGCCGGAGGTGCGGCCGGCGGTGCCGCGGCCGTGCTCGCGTACGCCGGCTCGGGTGCCGGCACGATCGAAAGCGTCCGCGGTGGCTTGGCCGGACGCGCTTCGGGCTGCTTCACACCGGCGCGCTCGTTGAGGAACCGGTCGATCGGCATCTGGTGCGACGACACTTTCGAACTGTCACCGAGCACCAGGGGCGGTCGGCGGCGCAGGTTCTGCCCGCAGGTCTCGCACCGCCGTGCACGCGGCTCGACGAGAACAGAGATACATGTCGGGCACCGGAACATGGGTCCACCTCTCCGTTCTCACACCGGCGCCGTGTCGCGCCGCCCGCCCTACGGAGTGGACCCGATGATAAACACTTCATCGGACAAAGTGAACAGAACCGTCAAATATGGTGACTCGGGTCACTTGGTGCGAGGAGCCCGGGCCCCGAACCACGGTTGGCCCAGCGACCAGGCCTGGTGGGCGACCTCGAACCCGATCGCGGTCTCGAAGTCGGGCTGCCAGGGTGCCCGCTGCAGCGTCTCCTTCGCCCGGGCGACGAGCGGTTTCGGGATCGCCGCCGCGCCGGCTGCGAAGTCGACGGCGGTGTCGATCAACGCGTCGTCGGCGACGCACGACCACGCCAGCCCGGTCGCGGCGGCCGCCTCGCCGTCGAGCGACTGGCCGAACAGGATCATCGCCGCCGCGGTCTGCGCGCCCACCGCCCGTTCGAGCATCCACACGTGGCCGCCGCCCGGGTGCAACCCGATCTTGAGGAAGCGCGGGTCGAAGCGCGCCGACGCGCCGGCGATCCGAACGTCGCAGGCCAGGGCGAGGTTCATGCCGGCACCGACCGCCGCGCCGTTCACCGCGGCGACCGTCGGCATCGACGAGCGCAGCACGCGCAGGAAACCCTCGTAGATCGACCGCACCGACGCGCGTTCCTCCGTGTCGCGCGCTTCGCTCAACGCGCCGAGCGCGGAGACATCGGCACCGGAACAGAATGCGGGCGGGTCGCCCGTGAGGACCACCGCGCCGACGCCGTCGTCGGCTTCGAGCGCGTCGAACATGGCCACGATCTCGTCGACCATCGGCATGGTCATCGCGTTGCGGCGTTCGCCGTCGATGAGCTTGACGACGGCGACGCGCTCGCGAACCTCGACCTCGACGTGGCTCATTCGGGGTTCCGGACGACCGCGGGGGAGTGACGGAAGAAGTCTTCCACCTCACGCTGGTAGCGGTAGCTACCGTCTCGACCGCCGACCGCCTTCGCGAGGCGCAGCCGTTGCGCGAACGCTTCGACGCACCCGCTCGTGGTGTAGAGGTAACGGAAGCCGACCTGCTTGTAGCGGTCGTTGTCGATCTCACGGCCGTACCGCAACCACATCAGGGTTTCGGGCGGCAGGCGCAGGAGCCGGGTGACGCGTAACGGTTCCATCGCCCAGTTGGTGAGCAGCGGGGGGAGCGCGACGCGCCGTTTCCCGACGACGGCGCACACTTCGCTCCACGGCATGGTGCCGTTCCCGGCGACGTTGAAGATGCCGGGCACGTCCTGGCCGGTCGCGTACATGAGCGCGCCGACGACATCGTCTTCATGCACGAACTGGACGCGCGGGTCGAAGCCGAGAATCTCCGGCACCACGGGCAGCCGTAACGCACCGGCGACCGGGGTGTCGATTTCCCCGCCGAGCACATTGGCGAAGCGCAACAGCGTCACGACGACGTGCGGGTTGTCTTCGGCGAAGTCGCGGACGAACGCCTCAACCTCGATCAACGAACGTTCGACGTTCGTGCGCGGGCCTCGGGTGCGTGACATGTCTTCGCGGAACATGTAGGGGTCCTGAAAGTTCGAGCCGTAGACGAGCGACGAACTCTTCAGGACGACCTTGCGGACCGGGCTCCCCGCGGCACCGGCGGCGGCCAGCAGGTTCATCGTGCCGATCACGTTGATCTCGTGCACGGCCCGCCCGCTCGCCATCGTCGAGTCGACGATCAAGTGCGTGTGCAACACCGTGTCGATCTGCGCGGCGCGCACGATGCGGGCGAGGATCGAGTACGACGAGTCGGCCCGGACGAACTCCGTCCGTTCGAGCGGAACGCGCGGGTCACGAGTGTCGAGCCCGACGATCACCTCGACGTCGCTGCGGTTCTCCAACGCTTGCGCGAGCCGGCCGCCCCAGAAGGTGCTCAAGCCGGTGACGAGGACGCGCATCAGCCGAACCACACGCTGCGCCGCGCCCGCAACATGTCGTAGAGGGCATCCTGGATCATGCGCCGGATGTTCTCCGACTCGTCCATCACGCGTGCGCGTGAGTAGCGCTCCTGGTCGGCGGGCACCCCGAAGTGCACCGGCGGGAGCACGCGCACACGGAACTTCGCGGGGAACGTCGCCACGAGGCCGAGCGGTCCGAATGCGAGCATGTTCGCGGTGAACGGCACGTAAGGGATGTTGAACATCTTGGCGAGGCGGGTGCTCTTCCACAGGATCGGCATCGCTTCTTCGGAGCCGACGACGGCGATGGGGATCACCGGCACGCCCGAGCGCATCGCGATCTCGACGAAACCGCCGCGCCCGAACCGGTGCAACTGGTAGCGCTGCGAGAAGTGCTTCCCGGTGCCTTTCGTGCCTTCGGGGAACACGAGGACGAGCTCGCCGTCGTCGTGCAGGAGGCGGTACGCGTTGTCGGGGTGCGCCGCCACACCACCCAGGCGCGACCACATCGTGCCGATGGCCGGCACCGCGCGGAAGAGGTTTTCCGCGAGGCCGTACACGGGGCGCTGCAACCGCTTCTCGACACCGTGCATGATCACCGGGGCGTCGGAAGGGATCGCGCCGGCGTGGTTCGCGACCAGCAACGCGCCGCCTTCGCGGGGGAGATGTTCGAAGCCTTCCCAATCGACCCGGTACCAGTAGCGGTACATCGGGTCGTAGACACGGCGGGCGATCTCCCGCATGTGCTCGCTCCGGCCCCACCGGTCGACATCGGAGCGACGCTCGCCCTCGACGGGGAGCGGCGACTCGTGCGGGCGGAGGTGGACGAGTTCGCGGCCCGGTTCGTCGAGGTCGTCGGCGCCGTCGAGATCGAGCGCGGCTTCGCCGGCGAGGTCGATGGTTCGGGGCCGTTCGGGCGGGTCGGGCACGACGTCAGGAAACCGCTTCTCGGTCGATGCCGCAAGCCGATGGCATTTGCCCGCTCATGCGTGCGTCACCGCGACGCGCCGGTGACGATCCATGAGTCGCCCACGTAGCGCCACATCATTCCTGCGAAGCGCGCGATCATCCACACCGCGATCGCGCCCCACAGCGCGAGGAGCCCGTGGTGGGTTGCGAGCACCAACGCCGCCACCGGGACGTAGACGACCGTCGCGCCCGCCATCGCGAGGGCGAGGTACGCGGTGTCGCCCGCCCCGATCAGGATCCCGTCGAGCACGAACACGGTCGCGGCGAGCGGTTGCAGCAGGCCGACGACGAGCAGCACCGTGCCCGCGAGTTGCCGGACCGCCGCATCATCCGAGAAGAGTGACGGCAGCACGGTGCGGGTCGCGATCACCACGATCGCGACCCCCGTGCCGAAGAGCACGCCCATCTCCAGCATGCGGCGGGCCGCCGCTCTCGTGCGGGCCGGGTCGTCGGCGCCCAGGTAACGGCCGACGAGTGCCTGGCCCGCGATCGCGATCGCGTCGAGCGACAGCGCGAGGAAGCTCCACACCTCGTACACCACCTGATGGGCGGCGACGTCGGTGTCGCCGATGCGCGACGCGATGGCAGTGGTGAGCAGCAGCGCGAACAGCAACGACCCGGTGCGGACCACGAGCTGGCTGCCGACGACCGCCGCGGCACGGATGCCCTGCCAGTCGGGACGAACCGACGCGTGCAACGCCCGCACGGCACGGCCGATGATCGCCGTGTACGCGGCGGCCGCGCCGATCTGGGCAATCACCGTTCCCCACGCCGAACCGGCGATGCCGAGGTGCAGGCCGTACACCAGGACCAGTTCGATGCCGAGGTTCGCGAGGTTGCTCGCCAGCGCGATGACCAGTGTGGGGCGGGTGTCCTGGCTGCCGCGCTGGAAGCCGGCGCCGGCGAGGGCGATCAGCACGAACGGCGCGCCGAGCAGGCTGATCCGAAGGTAGGTGAGCGCGAACGGCCGGATCCGGGCCGACGCGCCCATCGCGTCGACGATCAACGGCGAGCACGCGAGCCCGATCAGCATGAGGGCGACGCCGAGACCGACCGCCAGCCACAGTCCGTCGATGCCCTGCTCCGCCGCCCCCTTCCGATCGCCCGCCCCGATCCGTCGCGCGACTGCGCCGGTGGTGCCGTAGGCGAGGAAGTTGAAAATGCCGAACACGGCCGTCAGGACGATGCCGGCGACGGCAAGGCCGGCGAGCGGCCTGGTGCCGAGCCGGCCGACGATCGCGGTGTCGACGAGTACGTAGAGCGGTTCCGCGGCGAGCGCCCCGAACGCCGGTATTGCCAGGGCGAGGATCTCCCGGTCGTGCTCGCCCCGACCCCAACCCACCCGTCGACGCTACCCGGCTGCACGTGCGTCGATAGCTATCGCATAGCGATAGCTATCGACGCCTGTGGTTGGTGTCGTACCCCCGTGGTTGGATGCGGGCGTGGAACCCCACCCGGTCGTCCAGTTCGCGACCGCCGCCCGGCGTTTGGGTGCCGCGGCGCGCGCCGCGGGGCTGGCCGTTCCCGCGTTCCGTAGCCCGCCGCGCCTCCCCCGGGCGGTGCGCACGATCCGGCGGATGCCGGGCGGGAGCGTGATCTCGGTGCGAGTGCGGGAGCGGGCCTTCGCCGACATCGTCACCGACATGGTCGACGGTGTGATCGCAGCCAACCGGCTCGAAGGCGAAGCCGCAGTGCGGGTGCGCCGGATGCTGCACGCCGCGGTTGCCGCGCCCGAGCGTGTCGCCGCCGCGTAGGTTTGCGCCGCACCCGGCCCGGGTGGCGGAACGGCAGACGCAGGCGGCTTAAACCCGCCGGCTCGCAAGAGCGTGTGGGTTCGATTCCCACCCCGGGCACCGGCCATCTGCTTGTTCGCGTCGCGACGATGGTGTTGCAGACAATGCGGACCGGCGTTGCTCACATCGCGCGAACGCTCGTCGCCGTTTCGTGCTCGGCGAACGATGCTGTAATCGCGCGGGCCCGCCGCTGTGCGGTGATCGCTTGTAACCGAACACCGAACGCTCTAGCATGCAAGGGTGGCTCGCAGATCATCCGTCGATGTCGCGGCCGAGGCCGAACTGGCCTTGACTCGTGCGCTTCGGAGCGTCTTGGGCGTCGGAATCGATGTGGTGCAGTCGCCCGACTCCGGCGCGGACCTCACCCTTGCACTGCCGCAACGACCGCCGGTGGCGATCGAGGTCAAGGCAGTCGCGCAACGCGCCGAGCCCGGTCCGGTCGCCAACGCACTGCGAACATGGAACGAGCAGCTGGTCGGCATGCGCGGGTCGACGGGCGGCGAGGTGTACGGCGTTGTTGTGGCCGCGGCCATTCCGGAAGCGACGAAGGCGATCCTGCGCGAAGCCGGTTGGGGATGGCTCGATCGTCGCGGTGAACTCGACTTGCGAATCCCGGGTCTCGTCATTCACGCGACGGACATCGAACCGAGCGTTGACAACGTCGCGTCGGGCAGTGCGCAACGGGTGAGGGACCCGATTCGGGGCCGCGCTGGTATCACGGTCGCCGCGTGTCTGCTGCTTGCGCCCGGCGCGACGCCCGGGGTTCGCGAGATTGCGCGGGCGGGTGAACTTGCGCCGAGCACGGTGAGCGCGGCGCTCGCCGATCTACGAAATGCCTCGTTGCTGCGAGCTGACGGTGGCGCGTTGGTTCCTGAACTGTTCTGGGCGCTCGCCGACGTGTGGAAGCCACAGCGCGACGCGCTTGGCGAAGCGCCGCGGGTCGGAGTGGCCACGCGACTCGAGCTTGGGTTCGATGATCTGACCGCACCGGGTTGGGTTGTTGGAGGCACGCTCGCCGCGGCGGCCTGGTCGGCCCCTGTCGTCGTCGCGTCGGGCGCGCCGCCCGACTTCTATGTGCCGAACGAGAACGAGGCCCGCGCGGCGCGACGCGAACTTCACGGTGCCCTCAGTCCCGATGAACGCGCGTGCACCGTTGCGGTCGCCCCGACCAGTCTCGTGGTTCGCCCTCGCTACTCGGCGAACGCGATGGCCACGTCGTGGCTCGAGTGGCCGATCGTCAGCCCGCTCTTCGCGGCGCTCGATCTGGCGCAGGACCGCGCGCGCGGCGTGGAGATTCTCGAAGGCTGGGCGCCACCCGCACCGTTCGCGAGAGTCTGGTGAACACGACCCAGATCGTCCTGGCCGGCGAACCCGTCGCTTCGATGACGCTCGCCGCCGCCCGCGCCTGCGCGGTGCCCGAACTTCCACTCGCAATCATCGGCGGCTTCGCGGTGACCTGCCGGCTCGGTCATGTGCACCGAGCGACGGGTGACGTTGACGCGGTGGCCGATGAACTCGCGACTGTTGGTGCAGGAGGTTCGAGCGCGCAGCGGCTGGTCGACCGCGGCATCGCGCAGCCCGATCCCAGCGGGAGGGACCACCGCGTCTTCATCGAGGGCACCAAGCTCGAGATCATCGACACGCAACCGCTGGCCGAAGGTGTCGACGGTATCGAATCAGGGGTGGATCGTCTCTTCTTGCTCGGCCATCGATGGGCGCTCGAATCCGCCGAACCCCTGCGCGTCACGGTCGCCGGAACCGATATCGATGCGACACTTCCGGTTGCGACACCGGCTGCACTCGTCGCAACCAAACTCCACGCGTTCTGCGATCGCCCGCGGACGAAAAGCGCGTCCGACGCGTACGACGTCTTTCGTCTCGTCGAGCGGTACGACCGCGAAGGCCGAATCGCAACCGCAATGCACACAGGACCACGCGGCCTCGCCAAGGTGGTACGCGAGCTCGCCGCCGAGAGGTTCGTCGACGACGCCGAGCGCGTAACCCGGTACATGAAGGTCTACGGCGAACCCAGCTGGTCGGAGATCACCGCCGTCGACATCCGCCGCGTCCTCGGTGCACTCGTCGCTCGACTGCAGGACTGATCGCGAACGTTCAGGATTCCTACGCTCCAGCGAAAGGCCATGGTGCATGGGCATTGGCGGTAGGGGCACTGCTCCGGCCGGCTGACTGCGGCAGCAAGGGGCGGTAGGGGGGTTGGTCAATGACGACCCGCGCCGCGCGACAATGAACGATGACGCTGCGGCTGCGACGCCCGTCGCAAGACGAGGTGGCGGAAGTCCTGCTGCGGTGCCGGGAGGATGCCTTCACGTACGGGCCGAGCGGCGGATCGCTCGACGGTTCGACGCCGCCTCGGCGACGCCTCCGCCGCTGGTGGGTGGACCTCTCCGCAGGAAGCTTCGACCGAGCGGTTGAAGCGCTCACCAACTGGAAGGTCCACCGCGGCGCGGGACTGATGGTCGCCGCCGACGGGGGCATCGAAGCCGGTACGAACGTCGCCCTCGTTGCGCCCCTACCAATCGGGTGGGTCGACGCGACGTGCAGGATCGTTACGGTGGTCAACGAGCCAGACACCTTCGGCTTCGCCTACGGGACGTTGCGCGTGCATCCCGAACGAGGGGAGGAGTCCTTCGTCGTCCGCCGGTCGGCAGAGCGTGGTGCAGTTCGAGGTCGTGGCGGTTTCGCGTCCAGCGCATCCCGTGGCGCGCCTCGCGCCGGTAATCGCACGTCACCTGCAAGACCGTGCCGTCGGTCGCTATCTCGCCGCGATGCAGGCAGCCGCGGCGCAAGGCTCGTCGTAGACATCAGCGAAGCCTCGCTGCGAGCTGCTCGCCGATACCCGCCGGGTCGGTGGTCGCTCAGTCGGTACTCGGAGCTCGTGCTCTAGAAAGGTCGTTGGCGCCGGATGCATTAGAGCTCGATGTCGGGGTAGAGCGGGTGTCGAAGGAGGAGGTTGTCCACTCTCGAGCGCGCGCCGCGCAGGATCTTGTCGTCGAGACGGAACTGTACGAGCGATGGCTTGCCTTGATTCGGCCCGGATGTGATGACACCGGCGGACGCGCCTTGAAGGACAGCGGCGAGTACCTCAGCGATTTCGCGCATCTCGTCGCCTCGCATGCCGAGCGTCGTGACCGCGGGAGTGCCGAGCCGCAGTCCGCTCGTGTACCACGGACCGTTGGTGTCGTCGGGGACGACGTTGCGGTTCAGCGTGATCCCGGCCGCACGGCACGCGGACTCGGCTTGTCGTCCGTTGAGACCGAAGTGACGGACATCGACGAGCACGAGATGGTTGTCCGTCCCGCCGGTCACGACAGGAACACCCGCGGCCATCAGCGCGTCGGCCAGGACCCGCGCGTTGTCGACAACCGCTGCCGCATAGTCCCGGAAGGACGGCTGCGACGCTTCGGTCAACGCGACGGTCTTTGCTGCCATGACGTGGGGAAGGGGACCGCCCAGTGCCAGCGGGCACCCGCGATCGACGAACTCCGCGAGTTCCTTGCGGCAAAGGACAAGTCCACCGCGGGGACCGCGCAAGGTCTTGTGGGTTGTCGTCGTGACGATGTGCGCGTGAGGGACGGGGTCGTAGTCGCCGGTATGCACCTTGCCGGCGACCAACCCCGCGAAGTGCGCCATGTCGACCATGAACGTGGCACCGACCTCATCCGCGATCTCCCGCAACACCCGGAAGTTCACGAGCCGCGGGTACGAGCTGTAACCGGCGATCAGGATCAGCGGCCGTTCCTCGTGGGCCCGCCGCCGGACCTCGTCGTAGTCCAAGAGGAACGTCGACGGATCGACACCGTACGAACGGTGGCGGAACAGCTTCCCCGAGATGTTCGGCCGGAAGCCGTGCGTCAGGTGCCCACCCGCCTGCAACGACATACCCAACAGCGTCTGACCGACGAGCTGTTTGCGCAACGACTCCCAGTCGTCGTCTGCGAGATCATTCACATGACCGGCTGTGAGGCGCTCCAGCGCAGGTGACTCCACCCGCTGCGAAAGCACCGCCCAAAACGCGACCAGATTCGCGTCGATCCCGCTATGCGGTTGCGCGTACGCGTGGTCGGCGCCGAACAGCGCGCAGGCGAGTTCGTCGGTGCGCGACTCGATGACGTCGACGTTGTCGCAGCCCGCATAGAGACGATGACCAGGCGCCCCCTCCGCGTACTTGTCGCTCAGCCAGTTCCCCATCGCCAACAAGACCGCAGGACTCGCGTAGTTCTCGCTGGCGATCAACTTCAGGTGCGTTCGCTGATCGACCAACTCGCCCAAGATCGCTTGAGCGATAGCCGGATCGACGCGAGCGACCGCGTCGAGGGCCGCGGCGAAGCCGATCGTCTCGCCCGACATCCCGTCCGTGCTGACGCCGAACCGAGACAAATAGGTCTGCAACAAGCTGCCAACGGCCATAGGGGCTCCTCGCTCCTCAACGGCCCAGGCGCTCGGCACGACTCGGAGGGCGCTCCCCGGTGGTCAATCCCACCTCGCGACGCCAGTCACGACCTCGTGACCAGCCTAGCGATCACCCGATGACTGCGCCCTCGGTGCTAGTGCCTGCTCTCGCCTGGGTCCGCGCGCGTCGGACGACACCAATACTCGGGCGCGCCCAGCCGTTGAGGAGTTCGACCCATCCCCGAACGTGTATCCCCGAATCACGCGGCGGGGTGCCCCAGTTCGCCGGGCTGATGGCGCCGCGGCGCGCCTGAAATCGCTGCGGCCGCGAACTCGGTGTTCAGCAATGCTGTTGAAATGGCTCCGATGTGGTTGATCACGGGCGCACAAGCGGCCGGGAAGTCCACCGTCGCAGACCTACTCGCGGCGCGCCACGAACACGGTGTTCATGTGCGTGGCGGCCAGTTCTATCGGTGGGCCGTCGCGGGCTGGGTTCACGCAGGTGATCCGAACCAGGCAGAGGCGCGCAGGTTGCTGGATCTCCGGTACCGCCTCTCGTCCACCGTCGCGGACGAGTACGCGTCGGCCGGCTTCACAACGGTCGTGCAGGACAACATCTACGGCGCCGACGTCGAGCACTGGCTCGGCCGAATCCGAGCGCGGCCCCGGTACCTCGTCGTTTTGCGACCCAGCGTTGGCACTGTCGAAGCGCGCGATGCGGAGCGACGGCGAACCCGCGGCAAGGTTGCCTACCGCGGTGAGTTCACCCCAGCCATCAACGACCAGCACGTCGCCTCAACGCGATCGGACCTCGGGCTTTGGCTCGACACTTCGGAGCAGTCACCCGAAGAGACCGTCGACGAGATTGTCCGCCGGGCCGAGGAAGCGCTCGTTCCATGAAGTGCCCAACCTGCCGCAGAACGCCGGTTACGCAGGCTCGTGGTCGGTTGGCTCGTGGAGGTGGTCAACCGATGGGTGGGTGACGACCTTGATCGCTTGCCCCTCGACCTGAAAGCGGGTCACTGCGCCGCACGGGACGCCATTCTCGATAAGGCCTGGATCGGCAGCGTTCACCGCGGCATCGCCGTTGACGGAGCGCAGCGCGTCCACCGTGACGCCGCCATGCGAAACGACGATCACGGTCCTTGACGGGTACTTCCGGCCAATGTCGATGAGCGCGGCAACGAATCGTTCAGCGGCGTCCTCCGACGAGTCGCCGACCGTTGGTCGGTAGGAACGGTCGTCGGTGCCGCGTTGCCATTCGCGCGAGAAGTCGGCGAGCTTGATGGCTGACTCCGAGTGCCAGTTCATGCGCTCCCTGAGTCGTGCGTCGATCTGGATCGGCAGCCCGAAGTGCCGCCGGAGGCGGTCTGCTACGGACCGCCCAGCCGGTGAATCACGGCGTCGAGCGCCGGCCACGGCGATTGCTCTCTGAGGCGCTCTTCGACGCACCGTGCGAAGAGCCACTGCCGGACACGCCCAGTGTCGAGACCGGCCAGGTCGGCGACCTCGGTCAGCAGCCTGATCGGGTCAGCCTGCAGCGACACGTTGCAGTTCAGCAGGTGCTGCAGGACGTCGTAGTGCGGGTCGCCGATGTACGGCTTGGGGTCGATGAGCAGCCATGGACGGCGCTCGCCGGACAGCACGTTGCCGGCGTGCAGGTCGGTGAACAGCAGCACCTCGGTCGGTCCGGTGCGCGACAGTTCGCGGAACAGCGCCAGCCCCTCGCGGGCGAGGCCGGCGTCGAGTCGTCTCGGCTCGGCGGCGAGCCGCGCCTCGGCGCGCACCACCCAGTCGTCGGCCATCACCGACAGCGGACGGAACGGATGGTCCGACGGCAGGTCGACGGCCCAGACCGACCGGAGCAGATCGGTGACGACCAGATGCTGCTCGGCCTCAGGACGCCCGCGCAGCTCGGTCCCAGGACGGCAGCGCTCCAGCAGCATCGCGGTGGTGTCACCGTCCATGTGCTCGAACGCGTACACCTCGACCGCCCCGTCGCCGCCGAGCACCGCCAGCCCCTCCGCCTCGTGCAGCGCCTCGGTGTGCTGCCACGCCACCTTGAGCACGACGTCATGCCCCTTGCGGTCAGTACCGGGCGCGACCCACGAGCAGTTGCCGCCCGGTTCGAACGGCTCGCCAAGGTCGAGCGACCACCGCGCGGTCAGCTCCGCGACCCGGCCCGGCAGCGCCGCCAGCCACGCCACCCGCGCCGGCCCGCCGACGTCGGTCGAGAACTGCAGGTAGCCGGGCACACGCAGCCTCGCGGTCATGCGACGAACCGTACGACTTCGCGGCGAGCACTCACCTGTCTCAATCTTCAAATGGCGGGGCGTCCCCGAACGCCGGCTCGGGGACTCGCGATTTGTCCGCGTGTTCTGTACGTCGTTGGTGGTCCTGTGCCCGCGCATCTCGGCAGATCTGTGCGGTGCTACTCGCAGCCGCGAGCGGCACGTAGCAGGTTCTCGGCGGAAGCTACGTGAACCGCTAAACGGATCTCCGGGCATGAACCGTGTCGTGGAGGAG
>CAWAJR010000002.1:0-629416 GCA_963782465.1 uncultured Actinomycetes bacterium
GGTTTCCTAAACCGTGTGCCGCAGGTTCGAATCCTGCCGGGGGCGCTTCTCTGACCAGCGTAAACAGACTCGAAGCGACTCCGTGGACGTGCTGGACATGACACTTGCCCATCGTCGCGTGTCGCAGCGTCGCAGGATGGCGACATGCAGGGATCGGTCCGACAACGCGGGCAACAGTCACGGGAGCTACGCGTACACGCGGGGTGCGGCGCGTTGACCGGCCGCAAGAGGTACGTGCAACGCACGGTGCGCGGCACGAAGCGCGACGCGCGGGCCGCGCTCGCTCGACTGGTCACCGGCGCTTGCAGCACCGGTCGGCAGATACGGCGCGCCGGCGCGTCAGAGGGCGAGTGGCGCGACAGTGGCGACCGCTTGCGGGTCGGTGCGCCATACGTCTGACACGTCGACATAGAGCTCGATCCAGTTGCCATCTGGATCGGTGATGTAGATGCTCTGCGAGACGGTGTGGTCGGCGATCATTTCGATCTCGATCCCGAGAGCATCGAAGTCGTCCTTGGCTTGGCGAAGCTGGTCGGTCGAATCGCCGATCTTGAAGGCCACATGGGCCAGGCCCGGGCTCTTCGGCGAGGGCTCCACAGCATCGGGGCCGATGGCTGAGATCGCGAAGTCGTGGTGGTTGCCGAGCGTGAAGAACGTTGTCGTCGGCGATTCCATGCGCGCCGAGACCTCGAGCCCGAGAATGTCGGTGTAGAAGCGCTCCGACCGTTCAAGATCACTGACCTGCAGCACGACATGCCCGAGTTGCCGAACTTTGACCATCCCAACTCCGCTCCAACGCTTCTTCTCGCTGCACGCGAACGAACGCTCACATGATGCCCTGATGGTTGCATTCGTATCACGCGCTGCGGTGTTCGTAGCGTCGAGGGTGCCGGCGGATCCGTCTCGAGAATGCCCGGCCAGGAACGGCATCCCCGCATCGGGAGTGCCCGGCGCGCTCGCCCTAATTGCGGAGCTCGGCGATGTCCTCGCGGGAGACATCACCGGGCTTCTTACCCATGATGATCATCGCGAGGACTTCGTCCTTGGTGACGTCGCGCTTGTTGACGGTGCCGACGAGCTTGCCCTGGAGCATCACGCAGATCCGGTCGGCCAGATCGAACACGTCGTGGATGTCGTGGCTGATGAGGAAGATCCCGATGCCCTCGGCCCGGAGGCGGTTCACCAGATCGCGCACCTGCGCGGTCTCGGCCGGGCCCAGCGCAGCCGTCGGTTCGTCCATGATGAGGATCTTGGTGTCGAAGTAGATCGCGCGCGCGATCGCCACCGTCTGGCGCTGCCCACCGGAGAGCGAGCTCACGGCGGTCTTGAGGTTCTTGAACCGAGGGTTGAGCCGCCCCACGACGTCCTGGGTCGCGGCCGCCATGGCGGGGTCGTCGAGGGCGCCGAGACGAGTCCGCAGCTCGCGCCCGAGGAAGACGTTGCCCGCGGCGTCGATGTTCTCGGCCAGCGCGAGCTTCTGGTAGATCGTTTCGATGCCGTGCTTCTGCGCGTCACGAGGCTGGTGCATCGTGACGCGCACGCCGTTGATCAGGATCTCGCCGGAATCACACCCGTGGGCACCGGAGAGTGTGTGCATCAACGTCGACTTTCCCGCGCCGTTGCCGCCGACCAGCGCGACGACCTCACCGGGGTAGAGATCAAGGCTCACGCGGTCGACAGCTTGGAGCCCGCCGAAGGCCACACAGATGTTGCGCATCTCGACGAGCGGGGTCGCTCCGGATTCGGACGGGAGCGGGGCGGGCCGCAGGTCGGTCACGGCCGACCGGTCTGGATGACGATGGCTGCCACGATGAGGCCCGCTACGAGCGCGGCGAGGGCCGTCTTGCGGCGCCCGGCCCGGATTGCCGCGTCGATGGCGACTGCGGCGACGAGCACGACGCCGACGACGATGTCCTGTGACGGCGAGTCGATGCGCAGGAGGACCATGCCGGAGCGAAGCGACTGCATCACGATCGCTCCGAGCACGGCGCCGGTGATCGTCCCGATCCCGCCGGAGAACGAGGTCCCGCCGATGACGGCGGCGGCGATGACGTCGAGCTCGTTCTGGACGCCGAGGTTCGTCACCGCCGCGTTGAGCCGGGCGGTCTGGATGGCGGCGCTCACCGCACAGAGCACGCCCATGAGGGTGTACGTGAGCATGACCGTGCGCCGGGTGTTGATGCCGCTCAGCTCGGCCGCTTCCGGGTTGCCGCCGTATGCGTACACGTACCGTCCGAAGCGGCGTCGCTTGGCGAGGTACGTCATCACCAGGGTCACCACGATCAAGATGACCACCGGGTACGCGACCCCCGTTGGCTTCCCGGTGATCGGCGAGTCGTAACGGTTGAAGATCAGCGCGACACCCGCGATGACGGCTGCGCAGCCGGCGGCGCCCAGCCCGACCTCGACGTAGATCGGGCGGACGGCGAGGTCGTAGCGCTTTCGGGCGCGGCGGGCGAGGTAGAGGCTGAGCACCACGCCCGCGCAGCACAACGCCGCGAATCCCCAGCTCCGCCACTCACCGAGCGATCCCTTGGCTCCGCCGCCGATCAGCTGGAAGGTGTGCTGGAGGGGCGCGAGCGTCTGCCCCTGCTTGCCTCCGGTGCGGAAGATCGCGCCGCGCCAGACGAGGTAGCCGCCCAGCGTGACGATGAACGAGGGCACCCCTCCGTAGGCGATGATGTAGCCCGTCACCGTCCCGGCGAGGGCGCCGAGCGCGACGCCCACGATGAGCGCGACGACCCAGACGTACGGCTTGTCCGCGAGCCCGCCGACCGTGACGTTGAGGCCGAAGAACGCGATCACGCCGTCGGTTTGCACCAGGGCCATCGTGTAGCCGAGAAAGCCGAGCAGCGACCCCACGGACAGGTCGATGTTGCGCGACACGATGATCAGGACCATGCCCGTGGCCATGATCGCGATCGACGTGCTCTGGACCGACAGGTTCCAGAGGTTGCGGGACGTGAGGAAATCGCCGTTCGACAGGGCGTTGAACGTCATCCAGATCGCCGCGAGCGCCACCACCATCCCGATCAGACGGGTGTCGAGCTCGGTGGCGGTCACGAACGACCGCCACCGATGCTCGCGCGATGGGTTCGGGGCCATCGGCGGGCTCGGGGTGTTCCCGAGCCCCGCCGGAGCGTCAGTCTCTGTCAACGTCGGCGCTCGTCAGTGCCGGTCAGCAGACGGGAACCGAACCGGCCTTCACGCCCTTGCACACGTTTGCCTTCGTCGTCCAGCCCGCGTCGATGACGACGTTGAGGTTGTCCTTGGTGATGGCCTGCGGCTCGAGGAAAATCGACGTGAGGTTGTTGCCATCCGGGCTCTTGAACTGCTGGGTGTTACTGACCTTCGTGACGTCCTTGTTCTTGCACAGCTCGATGGCCGCGTCGCCGGCGGTCTTGCCCAGCAGGCGGGCATCCTTCCAGACGCTGACGGTCTGCGTGCCGAGGGCGATCCGGTTGAGGGCGGCCTGGTCACCGTCCTGACCGGACACGGGCACCTTGCCGGCGAGCCCCTGAGACTGCAGCGCGGACACGACGCCACCGGCCATCCCGTCGTTCTCCGACAGGACCGCCTGCACGTTGTTGTTGGCTGCGGTGAGGAACTGCTCGGTCTCGGTCTGGGCCTTCGACGGGTCCCAGTTGTCGGTGTAGGTCTCGCCGACGATCTTGATGTCGCCGGAGTCCACGGCCGACTTGATGACCTGGTCGTAGCCCTGGCGCAGGAAGTCCGAGTTGGCGTCGGCCTTGTTGCCCTTGATGACGATGTAGTTGCCCTTCGGCACGACGTCGAAGACGGATTGCGCCTCCAAGTGGCCGACCTTCACGTTGTCGAAGGTGATGTAGAGCGCGCCCGGGTCCTCAATGAGGCGGTCGTACGCGATCACCGGCACGCCGTTCGAGAGTGCGTTCGCGACCGACGGCTTGATGGCGGTGCCGTCCTGGGCGAGGATGATCAGGGCATTGGCGCCCTGCGAGATCAGGTTCTCGACGTTGCTCGCCTGCGTCTCGGCCGACGACTTGGCGTCGTTCGAGATGTAGGTGCCGCCGCCGTCCTCGACGGCCTTCTTGATCGCCGGCTCGTCGAACTTGGCCCAGCGTTCCTCCTGGTAGTTGTTCCAGGAAACGCCGACGACACACTTTCCGCTGCCGCTACTGGCGGTCGTCGTGGAACCCGAGCTGCTCTTGTTGCTGCTGCTCCCACATGCTGCGAACAGCGGGAGCCCGACAGCCAGTGTGACGGCAGTCAATCGAGATAGACGCATCCGAGAAGCCCTCCCCGTCCGCTTTTCCGGACCGTTTGCGATGCGCTCCGTCGCCTTGAAATGAACACGCTGTGAACAATTTCTAGCACACGGTGCTCCGCGAGTCATCGTATGCCTGGGTTCCGGCCGCCGCGGCCCTCAGCGATCCGCTCCGGGTGGCAGCTGCGCGACGTTGAGCCAACGCGTTCCCGTCGCCCGGCGGACGACGAAGGTCGTCGCGAACGGAGACGAGGTCCGAGATCGGAGATGCCCCGAGGCGTCGTAGGTCTCGCGGGTGTCGGTGCCCCGGGATACGAGCCCGAGGCTCAAGCCGTCCTGGCGGCCGAACGGGACGAGCAACGTGACGTGCACATGGTCGATGCGGTAGTGCTCGATGGTGGTGGTCCCGCTCGACGCCGCTGCCTGGAGGCGCCCGCGCATCTCGTCGAGCCGATCACCGTGGTCGACCGCGGTCAAGATCGACGCGTCGGCGCGACGGAGCGCCTGGTTCTCGAGTTCGAGGTTCTCGACGAGGGTCAGGACGATCTCCTGCGCGCCGCGGCCGGAGATCTCGTGGTTCCAGTCGAGGACGTCCTGGTCCACGGAGATCTCGGGCAGGGTCGCCGGGTTCACGTCGTGGGGGACCCGGTTCAGGACGTCGGCAGCGGCAGGTACGACGACGCCGCGGGCCGGCGACCCGGCGGCGACGATGCCGCCCGCGAGCCCGAGGCACACTGCCGCGATCGACGCGAGCCGGAGGGCACCGCCGACCACTCGACCGCCCGGCCCGTCGGGGAAGGCCAGCCTGGACGCGAACCGGAGCAGGTCATCGGCCGTCGAACGGGGCTCGGGCACCAGCCGGTCAACGAGGGGACGAGCCGCGCAGACGAGCACCAGGCCCCCGAGGAGCGCGACCTTGGTTCCGAATTCCTCGCTCTGGGTCGCCATGAGCAGGGTGCTGGTGATCGCCACGAGGACAGCGAACACGACGCGGCCGACCCGTCCCATGGGAACCGTCTTCGGATCCGTGAGCATGAAGAAGAGGAAGATCAGCACCTCGGGAGACGAGACGATCGCCCACCAGTAGTCGAACCCGCAGACGGGCGCGAACGCCCACCGCGCGGTCATGCAGTGCCCGGAGGCGGCCAAGACTCCGATCCCCGCGGCGAGGCAGGCCCAGAACACGACCGCCGTGGCGAGCAGCTGCATGCGGGCGGTGATCACCAGCCCGCCGACGAGGATGACGGCGTAGGCCAGGATCATCCAGCGCGCCCACGGCGCCCACCAGAAATCGAGCGGCTCGGCCCGCGTCGTGCCGAGCAGCAGGAAGGCGACAACCAGGCCGACGTTGGACGGGTTGAACAGGGGGGACCCGCGGTACCGGATGGCGTACTTCGTCAACAACGAGAACGCCGCGACACCGGCGAACACATACCACCGGTACGTGCTCCAGTGGTCGCCGGGGGGCGTTCCGGGCACCCGGAGGATGAGCGCCACCCCGCTGCCGGTCAGCATGGCGCTGCCCGGCCACACGAACGCCTTCTGGGCCCGGAAGGTCAGGCCGACCTCGATGACCGCGCAGGTGAGGATGGCCGACAGGATCTGCGGCACGCTGACCTGGAACCGCAACCCGATCTGTCCGAGGACGTGCACCGTGATGATGACGGCCGCCACGTGCAGGCGCGGGTCGCGCGTCTTCGGCAAGATCACGGGGTAGCTGCCCTTGCCGAGCGTCAGCGTCCGGCTCGTCACACCTCTCCCCTAACGCATGCCTGTCCACCTAACGCAGGCCTGGTCGCCCGTCGACTGTAGGTCGCTGTGGTTCACTCAGTACGTGCGACGTTGGTGGGTGCTCGTGCTCGCCGTGCTGGTCGCGACGGCAGGTGTCGCCGTCGCGACATCGGCTCGCGGTCGTGATCGGTCAGGGACGCCGGAGGCCCCGCGATACGTCGACGAGACCAGGTCCGCGGGCATCGTCCACCGGTACGACGGCAACTCCGACTTCTTCGTCGGTGGCGGCGTCGCGGCGTTCGACTGCAACGGCGACGGGCGCGACGAGCTCTACTTCGCCGGAGGTTCGAAGCCCGCGGCGCTGTACCGCAACGAGAGCCCGGTGGGTGGCGCGCTCCGCTTCCGCCGCCTCCCGTCGACCGTCACCGACCTCACGTCGGTCACCGGTGCGTACCCGATCGACATCGATGGCGACGGCCACACGGATCTCGTTGTCCTCCGCCGCGGCGGCAACGTCATACTCCGCGGCCTCGGGAACTGCCGGTTCGCACCGGCCAACGACCGCTTCGGGATCGACGCCGGTCACGCGTGGACCGTCGGGTTCAGCGCGACGTGGGAGGGCACGAACGCGTTGCCCACGCTGGCGTTCGCCAACTACCTGGTGCCGGGCACCTACGACTGTGGCACGAGCGAGCTCGTACGGCCCGCGCCCACGGCAGGGCGTTACGCACCGCCCATCGCGCTCCACCCCGGCTACTCCGCGCTGTCCGCGCTGTTCAGCGACTGGGACCGGTCCGGAGAACGCGACCTGCGCTTGGCCAACGACCGGAACTACTACCGCGACGGGTCCGAGCAGCTGTGGCGGGTCGCCCCGGGCCAAGCTCCCCGCCTCTACACCGCGAGCGACGGTTGGCGGCCACTACAGATCTGGGGGATGGGCATCGCCAGCCAGGACATCACGGGGGACGGCCGACCCGAGGTGTTCATCACGAGTCAGGGTGACAACAAGCTCCAAACGCTGGCCGGCCATGACGCACAACCGACCTACGACGACATTGCCCTCCAGCATGGCGTCACCGCCCAACGGCCGTACACGGGTGGCGACGTGCTGCCATCGACCGCGTGGCACCCCGAGTTCGCCGACGTCAACAACGACGGCTTCGTCGACCTGTTCATCACGAAGGGGAACGTCGAAGCACAGGCCGACTACGCCCATCGCGATCCGAACAACCTCCTGCTGGGTCGCGGCGATGGCACGTTCGTCGAGGGGGCGCAGGACGCCGGCATCGTCGAATTCGAGCGTGGTCGTGGCGCCGCGCTCGTCGACCTGAACCTCGACGGCATGCTCGACCTCGTCGTGGTCAACCGGCGCGCGAACGTCAAGATTTGGCGCAACGTCGGGCGGGGTGACGCCGAGCAGCCGCGGCAGCAGGGCCACTGGATCGCGCTGCGGCTTCAGCAACCGGGCCCGAACCGGGACGCCATCGGTGCGTGGGTGGAGGTGATGATCGGCGATCGGCGCCTCGACCACGAAGTCACCGTCGGCGGCGGCCACGCCAGTGGCCAGCTCGGCTGGATCCACGTCGGGCTCGGCGATCACGACTCCACTCGGGTCCGCATCCAGTGGCCCGACGGTAAGACCGGGCCCTGGTTCGACGCGCGCGCCGACGAGTTCGTGACGATCCAGCGCGGTGCGACCGCGGTCGAGCGTTGGGACCCGGGGGGTTCGCAACGATGACGACGACGCGGGATCTCGCTCCCGGAGTTCGATAGCTTCTTCGGTGTGCTCCTCGACAGGGGTCGGCAGCGCCACTCGGACGAGCGGGTGAAACCTCCGACCTCTCCCGGCGGAATGACCTGCGGGTGATCGTGCGCGACGACCTCGCGGAGGCGCACCGCCTGGCCTGGGAGCATCTGGCCGCGCCGGGCACCTGGTGGACCGGTGTCGAGCGAGTGGAGCTGGCCGGGACCGCCCTCTTGGCGATCACCGATGCCGACCCCGTCCCGCCGTGGATCGCGGTGACGTCCACGGAGCGGCTCGGCGCCGTTCGCGCCGTCCCACCGGTGGCTGACGACGTCGCCTACCGCCTCGCCCGCCACGCCGGAACCATGACCCGGCAGGTGTACGACGCCGCGGTCGCCGAGTTGGGCGAGCTGCCGTACATCGAGCTGTGCGCCATCGTGTCGACCGTCGCCGCAGTGGCCCACTTCTGCCGGAACATCGGCGTCGAGGTGCCGCCGCTGCCGGTGCCGGTCGGAGGTCTCCCGACGCGACAGCGGCCCGAACGTCTCGCGGCCACGCGCTTCAACTGGGTCCCGGTCGCCGAGCCGGCCGACGAGGTGGCGGCAGTCGTCCAGGCGTACACCGCAGTGCCCGCGGAGCACCGCAACACCTGGCGCATGGCCGGCGCCCAGTACATGCCGCCGGACGAAATGGTGAAGCCGGACTGGAAACGGCGGCCCGACGGCTTGTCACGGGCGCAGATGGAACTCGTCGCGGCACGGCTGACCAAGCTGCGCGACTGCTTCTACTGAGTGACCGCACACGCCAGCATGCTCAGTTGGAGCAGCGCAGAGACCGGTGAGCAGCTCGACCTGAGCGCGGTGGCCGAAGGCCGCGCCGGAGTGGGCCTCGCGCACGGCGACGCGCTGCTGCGGTTCGCCAGCGCGTGCGGAGGCACCGACGATTCCGAGCTCGGCGCGGCTCGCGCTGCACTCGTCGCCGAGACCGATGAGGCGTTCATGGTCGACGCCGCCGCAGTCGCGGCCAACTTCGAAATGATGACCCGGCTGGCCGACGGCACCGGTGCGGCGATGCCCGAAGAACGCCTCGAACGCTCAGCGTTCGCGATCACGACCATGGGGATCGAGCACCTCACCAGCCGGCGCTGACGCCCGGTAGTCCGGGTCGGCGTGGCCATGCGCTTGCCCGCGCGGACTGGATGCCGGCGCAACTCCGGGTCACGAAGCCGCCTCGGCGTAGGCACTCCGGATGGCGGCGCGATCGACGTGAGAACCCGGTTCGACGGTCGGCATGGTGTCCAACGGCCAGGCGGCCGCGACGTCGGTACAAGATCGGCCCTGCAGAACCGCCGCCGCCTGCACCGCGGCGCCGCGGGCCACGAGCTCCTCCGTCGTGACGGCGACGACGGGCCGGCCGGTGAGGTCGGCGACGACCTGCCGATAGGCGCGGCTGCGCGCGCCGCCACCGACGAGCAGTAACCGGCCCTCCGCGGCGGGGAGCGCGTCGGCGCCGGCCAGCAGGTTGCAGACGACACCTTCCACCGCGGCCCGGGCAAGGCTGGCGGGCCGGACATCGCTGCGGAGGCCGGTGAGCCTGCCGGTCGCGTGCGGGCGGTTCGGCGTGCGTTCGCCGTCGAAATGGGGGACGAGGACGAGCCCATCGGCACCCGGCGCGGCCGACAGGGCGAGGTCGTCGAAGCGCGCGTGGTCGACGCCGAGCAGCGCGGCGATGGTGTCGGTCACCTTGGTGGCGTTCAAGGTGCAAACGAGCGGCAGGAACCGTCCCGTGGCGTCGGCGAAGCCGGCGACCGTGCCGGTGGGATCGGCTGATGGCGTGTTGCTGACGGTGTAGGCGGTGCCGCTGGTTCCGAGGCTGAGCACGAGGTCGCCGGGACGGGCCCGAGGCCGAGCGCGGCGGCCATGTTGTCGCCGGTACCGGGACCGACGACGGCGCCGCGCCAATCGCCGGCCGGCTCCTCGGGACCAAGGACGTGCGGCAGCCAGGCTTCGTCAGCGCCGACGAGCGCGAGGAGGTCTTGCCGATACCGCTCCTCGGCCGGCGACCAATAGCCCGTGCCCGAGGCATCGCCGCGGTCGGTGACGAGCCGCCCGGTGAGCCGAAACGTCAGCCAGTCGTGCGGGAGGAGCACGGTGGCGATCGCCGCGAACACATCGGGCTCGGCCCGCCGCAGCCACGCAAGCTTGGTGATGGTCAGGCTGGCGACGGGAACGGTGCCGACCGCGTCGGCCCATGCCGCCGCCCCCAGGCGATCGACGAGGTCGGCGGCGTCGGCTGCCGACTCGGTGTCGTTCCACAGCTTGGCCGGCCGCAGCACGTGCCCAGCGGCGTCAAGGACGACCATGCCGTGTTGCTGCCCGGCGACGGCCACGGCAGCCGGCGTGGCCAGCCCCGCTGCTGCAACGGTGAACGCCGCTTCCCACGCCGCCGGGTGCTGCTCGCTGCGGGGCGGCGTGGTGGAGGGGTGCGGCGCCCGGCCCGACCCGAGGAGCTGTCCGGTGTCGGCGTCTCGGAGCTCGACTTTGCACGCCGAGGTCGACGAGTCGACCCCGAGGACGAGAGGCAACGACTCGTCAGCGAACGCCGAGCAGCAGCTCGGTCACGAGCTGGTCGAGCCGCTCGTGGCCGTATCCCTGGGCGCCAAGGGCAGCCTCGTCGTACGTTGCGGCGCGCAGCTCGCGGAGCCCACCGGGGGGACGGGTGGGCTCCGCGAGCGAACTGGCCATCGCAGCATCGAGGGCGGCATTGATCTCGGGGTCGTCTCGGAAGTGGCGGGCCTTCTCGGCCAGGATCAGGTAGGTGCGCATGCAGCCGCGCGCGAAGTCCCATACGCCGTCGGCGTTCTCCGTGCGGTACGGGTGCGCGTCGAAGTGGCGCATGCCTTCCCAACCGGAGTCTTCGAGCAGCCGCACGAGGTAGAACGCGTCGCGGATGCCTTCGGAGCCGAAGCGGAAGTCCTGGTCGTACTTGCCGATCCGCTGCCCGTTCAGGTCGATGTGGAAGAGCTTCCCGTGCCAGAGGGTCTGCGCGACCGCGTGGGTGAAGTTCAGGCCCGACATCGTCTCGTGCGCGAACTCGGGGTTGAGGCCGACCATGTCGGGCCATTGCAGTTCACCGATGAACGCGAGCGCGTGCCCGACGGTGGGGAGGAACATGTCGCCGCGCGGTTCGTTCGGCTTCGGTTCGAGCGCGATCCGCAGCTGGTAGCCGCGGTCGCGGATGTGCTCGCAGCACAGGTCGACAGCCTCCTTGTACCGATCGAGCGCGGCGCGCACGTCTTTCGCGGCGTCGGCCTCGACACCCTCGCGGCCACCCCACATCACGAACACGGAAGCGCCGAGCTCAGCCCCGAGGTCGATCGCGTCGCATGCCTTGTGCACCGCGAACCGCCGGACCTGCGGGTCGTTGGCCGTGAAGGCGCCTTCCTTGAAGACCGGCCGCGAGAACAGGTTCGTCGTCGTCATCGGCACTTTCATGCCGGTGTCGTCGAGCGCCTTGCGGAAGCGTTTCAGGATGGCCTCGCGCTCCTGGGGCGACGACCCGAACGGCACGAGGTCGTTGTCGTGGAAGTTCACGCCGTACGCGCCGAGCTCGGCCAACCGGTGCACCGACTCGACCGGATCGAGTGGCGGCCGAACCTCGTGCCCGAACGGGTCCCTGCCGGGGTTACCGACGGTCCAGAGCCCGAAGGTGAAGTGGTGCGCCGGCGTCGGCGTGTAGGTGTCGGTCACAGCGGCCCCCTTGTTGGCCGAGAATTCCTACGGAGTCTAAACCAAATGGGTGTCGCCGGCAGCTACCGTGAACGGCCGTGGGCCGCAACGGCGCCAAGGCAATGGATCTCGGCGCGCTCCGCCGGCATCATCTCGCGCTCGTGTTCGACTATCTGCTCGAGCGCGGGCCGGCATCGCGTGCCGGCGTGGCCCTCGCGACCGGCTTGGCCAAGGCAAGCGTGTCGAGCCTCGTGACGGACCTGCTCGACCGCGGCCTCGTCAGCGAGCTGGACGTCCGCATGAACGGTCGGCGCGGGCGGCCGGCCACCGACATCGTGGTGGAATCCCGGTCCGTCGGCGGGCTCGGGCTCGAGATCAATGTCGACTACGTCGCCGCCAGCATCGTCGACCTCGGCGGTGAGACGCGACTGGCGTTCCGCCGCGAGCGCGACAACCGAGACCGGCCGAGCCGCGCGGTGTTCGCGGACGTACGGCGACTGGCGCGGAAGTCGTTGGCCGCATCGGAGCAGGCGGAGATCCGCTGCGTCGGCGCCACCCTCGCCCTGCCCGGGCTCGTCGACCCCGCCACTGCGACGGTCATTGTCGCCCCGAACCTTCACTGGCTCGACTTCTCGGGCGACGCCCTCACACACCTACGGCTGCCGGCGGGACTGACGGTTCGTTGCGACAACGAGGCCAACCTCGCGGCGTTGGCCGAACTTCGGTTCGGCATCGGACGGTCGTGCCCGTCGTTCGTGTACCTCTCGCCCGGTATCGGGATCGGGGCCGCGGTGGTGGCCGACGGTCGGCTGGCGCGCGGCGCCCATGGCTTCGCCGGCGAGATCGGCCACATCGTGGTCGATCCGGCTGGCCCGTTGTGCGGCTGCGGCGCGCGCGGATGCCTGGAAGCGGTCGCCGGGCCGTCCACGTCAGACGAGGTCACCGCCGAGGCGTTGACGGTCGCCCTTCGATCGGTCGTCCTCGTGCTCGATCCCGAAGCGGTCGTCCTCGGCGGGCGGTTCGCACGGGCCGACCTCGCCGCGGCCGTCGAGGAACAACTCGTGCAGCGCACGCTCGGCGGCGAGCACCACCGGTGCCGCGTCGTCCCGGCGACGTTCGGCCACGAGGCTGCCCTCGTCGGCGGCGCCACCGCGGCGTTGGCCGACATCATCGCCGATCCGACCCTCGTACCCCTCAGATCCCGGGCCAGGTGAAGGCGGGCGGCGTATCGAGGCGAAGAAGGAGCGCGGCGGCCTCGACCTTTTTCCGATAGTCGCTCCACCACGCCTCGTCGCCCGGTGGAAGATTGGGCCAGCGGCGATCGGCCCCGACGGCGCCGTCGATCAACTCGCGGAGGATGTCGGCGTGGCCTGCGTGGCGGTAGACGTCGGTGACCACGTGCACGAGCGCCTGATGAAGGGAGAGCCGCCGGTCGCCTTCCGGCCACCACGGCACCTCGCCGACGGCGTCCAGCGGAAGCGCGTCGATGGTGGCGTCGGCATGCGCCCACGATCGACGGCAGAAGTCGACGACGCTCTGCGTCGTTTCACCGGCCCTCACCCACATGTCGCCGTTCGGCTCGCCGTCTTCCATCCAGGGCAGCGCCTCGGGAAACGGTCGCCCGAACACCAACCCGAAGTAGCCCGTTTCGATACTCGCGACGTGCCGGACGAGCCCGAGCAGGTTCGTGCCCGTCGGCACGAGCGGTCTGCGCGTGTCGTACTCCGTCAGCCCGTCGAGCTTCCAGAGCATCACCTCGCGGCCCGTCCGCAGGTACTCGTGCAGATCGGCTTTCGGATCGCCCGGCACGGACGTAGTTTGCCATTGCGACCGGCGCGGTCCGACCGGCGGCGGAGCGCGCTCACGGGTTGGGGTTGAACCCGTCGCACCAGTCGTTGATCTTGTCGGCGATCTTCCCGAGGAAGTAGTGGTACGCCTCGGGATCGTCCTTACGGATCTGCTGCAGGGGGTCGTCGAACGTGGTCCCGAAGAGCTTCGCGAGTTCGCGGCGGCAGTCCTCTTTGTCGACCACGTAGGAGCTCGCCTCGTCGCGGATACGGACGAGCAGCTTGCCGACCGCGGTCTGGGGCCCTTTGATGTCGGCATCGAACACGCTGTCGAGCTCGCCCCGGTCGGTTGCTTCGGCCTGCAGGTTCGCGTCCGAGGAGGTGTTGTACGCCTGCGGCCCCATGACCGACTGCTGCGGGATTGCCGCGAACACCTGGTCGACGGTCGTCGCGGGTACCGCCGACTCGGCCTGCGCCTCGGTCAGCGTGTAGACGGCGAGCTGTCCGGTACCGGGTTCTTGCGCGCGCGACCCGTTGAAGCTGTAGATGCACTCCATCGCGGGCGGGCTGTCGGATCCGACCGGCTGGCTCGTCACGTGGATGTCGCCATGGTCGAGCGACGACGCGGGCACGGTGCACGGATCGATCGCGTTCTTCGGCACGTACGTGAGGTTCGCCGATGGCACCGTCGCGCCGGTGAGGTTCGGTGCGACCGCGGTGAGCACGCGCTTGGCGAGCGCGGCCGCGGCGGCGGTGTACGTGGCGATCGTGCCGGGGTCGAGCTTGCCGGTCGCCTTCGCCTGGTTGAGCGCATCCTGGTCGGCGGCCGTGATCTTGCCGACGACGCTGAGCACCTGGGCACCCTTGCGCGCGTATGCCGCCGTTCCCGCCGCGATGGCCTGGTCACCCGCACCGGCGATCGGTTGCGCCGCCGCCGTCGCGCCGGCGCTTGCCGCGTTGGCGCTGAACTGCTGGTACGCGGCGACGGCGGCATCCGGCGAGGCATAGGTATCGAGGGTGACGACCGCGGTTGCGTGTGCGGTCGCGACCTGCGCGACCGAAATGAAGCCCTGGCTCGTCGACGTGCCGCCGTCGTCTTCGACGGCCGAGAGGCTGACGCCCGAACCGGAGAGCTTTGCGGGCGCCAGCAACGTTGCGACGACGATCGTGTCGGGCGCTCGGCTCGACGCGTTACCCGCGGGTGTCGAGCCTTTCGTGGCCGTCGTCGCGCTCGAGCCGCCCGACGACTTCGAGGCGGCGCTGCCGCATGCCGCGAGCGAAACGACGAGCAGGAGCACCGGCGCGACGGCGACACGCGAGATCCTGTTCGGCCGGCTTCGATCGATCTTCATCGTGTTCGTCCCTCGCCGCCCCACGTGCTCGCCGGCGCGAGCGTCGAGCGCGAGGCGGAAGGATCGTAGGCCCGGCGCGCAGTGGCCCGCGCCATGACGGATCCCCACGACGATCCGGTCAGCACCCTCGATGGCAGGAGAACACGGCCCGTTTGCCGGTGCCGAAATCGAGGGTGACCCCGCCGAGCCGGTCGGCGATGCGGACAACACTCGCGCCGAAGGCGGCGTGGCTCCACGGGTTGTCGTAGCGCATACCGGTGTCGAGCGTTACCGCGCTGCCGCGCACCGTCAACGGCCCGGTCGTGCCGAAGTGCACGCCGCCTTCCGTCGGCGATTGATAGGCGACGTCGAAACCACCCGGCAACCCGTTGGCTTCCGCGCGGGGCGCGACCGCGACCGTGTGCGCGAGCACGGCGGTCCGGAACGCGCCGAAGTTGCCGAACTGGTTCGCGTCACCGACCTGCGTGAGCCAGACGTTGTCGGGACCACCATCGGCGACGAGGTCGAACGGCTTCGTCAAACCGTGCGTGTACAACGACGGATCGGTGTAGGTGCGCCAGTGCGTGGGTCGCCACGACCACAGCGCGACGTAACCGTCGCCCTTCCGGCCGAACACCCATCCGCCCGCCTCGACGACCTCGTCGAAGTACTCGGTCGGGAAATACGCGTGCGTGTACGGGAGGTACGCGAACGATTCGAGCGGTGGCCCGGGTGACGCGAACGCCGGTGCGTACAGGCTCATCGACAGTTCACCGTGCTGCGCGGCACGGGGCAGCGAACCCGAACCGGTCCAGTACCCGTCGTCGTCGGGCCATTGCGTGTTCGGGATCGGTTCGTTCTTCGGGTGCGTCGTGAACACGATCGCGCGCTCGTCGAGCGTGGCCTGCGAGATGTGGTGCTGCTCGCTCGCGTTCCCGGGCCGGTACGACTGGGCCGTCGAAAGCATCACGTCGGGGGCTCGGTAGGTGTAGGTGTCGACCGCGGTGAGCAACGCGAAACCGAGTTCCGGTGCCAGTTGTTGCGCGAGTGCGCGCGCGACGTTGTAATCGCCTCCGGTCAGGTCGACGAGCGGCTTGAACGGTTTGAAGAAGTCGCTCTCCCACAGGTTGTACTTGTCGAGTTCGCGGATCGTCGTCTCGACGAGCTGCCACGACGTGAGCGCGCCCCGCTCCCACCAGAACGGCACGTTCGCGGGATCGTCGAACGCGTAGCCGAAGGGCGCTTGCGGGTTCGGGACCACGGGGCTCGACGGGTCGAGGGGCACTCCCATGTGCTCCTGGTCGACCGTCGTCGCGGGGCTGCGCGCGACCCGCAGGAGCACGGCCGGCATCCGGTAACGACGCGCCCGCGCGAACAGCACCGCACCGGCGTCACCGGTCGACTGGTACCCGACGTGCGTGTCGTCGAACAGCAACTTCGACATCCCGAAGGTGTCCTCGTCGACGGCCAGGCTCTTGTCCTTCATGTACGAGCGGCCGTGCGTCGCGCCGAAGTTGCCTTGCTGGAGGTGCAGCGCGATGTCGAAGAGGAGCTCGTCGAGCACCATCGACGCGCGCTCGACGAGCGCCTTGTCGTGGGCGAACTCGACGAGCGTGAGCAGCGCGTCGGCGGTCTTCTGGTAGTAGACGTCGGAGTGCCATTCGGTGAAGCCGAACTTCGCCTTCTGGTCGAGCCAGTCGTCGATGAAACCGCGGGCGCGGGCAAGGTGCGCGGCGCCGGTCCATCCGGTGATCGTGAACGTCGTGCCCGGGAACGCCTGGCCGGCGAGGTACTCCTCGACGTGGTAGAGCATCTGGTGGTTCTCCGACCAGTAGTAGCGCTGGTCGATCACGCCGGGCGGTTGCGGGTCGGTGTACCAGTACTTGAAGTCGACCATCCGTTGCGCGATCGCCGCACGCAGGTCGGGGCGCAGCCGGCCGCGGTAGCCGTACCAGAGGTTCATGAGGTACAGCAGATCGAAATCGGCGGTGTCCTGGAACCCGTCGATGCGCGCGAACGACGACGCGAACGCGTCGGGCGTGACGGCGGCGGTGTCGAAGTGCCCGATCCCGCGCCGCGCCCCTTCCGCGTGCGCGATCACGTTCGTGATCGACGTCGGGGAGAAGCTGCGCGTCGCGTAACGGAGGAATTGGTCCTGGCGATGACGCATCCAGGTGGTGGTGACGAACCCCGACGGCGCGCCAGCGCGAACCGGGGCCGCGCCACACCGGGGCACAGCTCGCGCTCAACAGCGCGATGAGGACAACGGCGCCGCATAGTCGTCCGCGCATCGTCTCCACCCTCCCACTGCACGCGACGAAGACGCAATGTCGGCACGGAAACTCGGCGAAGCGCGAGAGGTCGGTTGAGTAGGTTCGTCGCGTGGGTCGGGTCGTCGAAGCGGTTTGCCCGACCCGGTTGGGCCGCGGCTTTCGTTGGCTCCTCGCGGCGGCGTGGCTCAGCAACGTCGGCGACGGGATCTCCCTGGCGGCGGGGCCGCTGTTGGTGGCGTCGCAGACTCGCCAGCCTCTTCTGGTGGCGTTGGCGGCATTGCTGCAACGGCTGCCGTGGTTGCTGTTCGGGCTGCACGCCGGCGTGGTCGCCGATCGTCACAACCGACGTTTGCTCGTCGTCGCGGCCGACGTGTCGCGCGCCGCGGTCCTCGCCGTGCTTTCGTTCGCGATCGTGACCGGCTCGGTGAACGTCGCGGTCGTGCTCGTCGCGATGTTCCTGCTCGGAACGGCCGAGGTGTTCTCCGACATCACGACGAGCACGTTGATGCCGATGTTGGTCGAGCCGGCGGACCTCGGCGTGGCGAACGCGCGCTTGATGTTCGGCAATATCACCGCGAACCAGCTCGCCGGACCGCCGATCGGCGCGGCGTTGTTCACGGTCGGTCGCGCGCTGCCGTTCGTTTCGCAGGCAACGCTCGTCGCGCTCGGGGCGGTGCTCGTGTCGCGCATCGCCCTGCCCGCAGCAAGGCACGTCAGCTCGGCGACGCCAGGGCGGCAACAGATCGGCGAGGGGGTGCGATGGCTGTGGGCGCACGCGCCGGTTCGCACGTTGACCATCACGATCGTGTCGTTCAACATCACGTTCGGCGCCGCGTGGTCAGTACTCGTGTTGTACTCGAGTGACCGGCTCGGGTTGGGAGACCTCGGGTTCGGCATCCTCACCGCGATGAGCGCGCTCGGCGGTGTGGTCGGGTCTCTGTCTTACCGGCGCATCGAACGCAGGATCAGCCTCGCCGACATCATGCGCGTCGGACTGATCATCGAGACGCTGACCCACCTGACGCTCGCGATCACCACCATCCCGGCCGTGGCGATGGTGACGCTGTTCGTCTTCGGGATCCACGCGTCGGTTTGGGGGACCACCGCGACGAGTGTGCGTCATCGCGCCGTCCCGATCGAGTTCCAAGGCCGCGTCGGCAGCGTCTACTTGATGGGCGTCCAGGGCGGGATCGTGCTCGGCGCCGCCGTCGGTGGTGTCATCGCGAGCCGGTGGGGCATCGTCGCACCGTTCTGGTTCGCGTTCGCCGGCTCGGCCCTCATCCTGACCGCACTCTGGCAGCAACTCGGCCACATCGCGCACACCGGATAGGCCGATGTCACTCGCGGCCGGCGAGCCGGTCGCCCTGGTCGCGCAGCTCGTAGACGAGCCGGATCAGCCAGAACCGGAGCCAGCGGCGCATCGCCATCATCGAGAACAGCACGGCGCCGGCAACGGTGAGCGCGATGCCGAACCGACCCATCGCGGCGAAGTCCGCGAAGTCGCCGGTGTTGCTCGTCCCACCGGTCCTGATCCACGCGACGAGGCTCACGACGACACCGGCAACCATGCCGACCGCGCCGACGATCATCCACGTCCGCTCGGGGTTCGCACGCCCGCCGGTGACCTTCAGGTCGTCGACGTCCTGCTGGAACTCCTGCAGGCGGGGCGAGAGCGTCTCCTCGCTGGTGCTCATGGGACTCCTTTCGGGCCGTTCACGCGGTGGTACCGAGGTAGGCGGCGGCGAGGTCGTCGGCGATGTCGCGCGGCGCGCCAGCGCGGGTGATGCGGCCGTGCAGCATGACCGACGCCACGTCGCAGACGCTCAACACGGCTTGGGCGAACTGCTCGACGACCAGGATCGACAGGCCGCCCCGGGCGAGCTCGGCGACCCGGGCGTACAGCTCTTCCACGATACGGGGCGCCAACCCCATCGACAGCTCGTCGAGCAGGAGGAGCGCGGGGTTCGTGGCGAGCGCCCGCGCCATCGACAACATCTGGCGTTCGCCACCCGAGAGCGTGCCTGCGAGTTGCCGGCGCCGCTCGGCCAACCGCGGGAACTGGGTGAACGCTTGTTCTTTCACCGCGGCGAACGGCGTGCCGGAGTTCGCGAACATCCGCAGGTTCTCGGTCACCGTCAGGTTCGGGAACACCCCACGGCCTTCGGGGATCGTGCACACGCCGATGCGGGCGAACGCGTCGGGGCTCGTACCGTTCACCTCTCGCCCGCAGAGGAAGAACTGCCCGGCCGATGGGATGATCTGGCCGCTGCACACCGACAGCGTGGTGGTCTTGCCCGCCCCGTTCGGGCCGAGGAGCGCGTGGACCTGGCCGGGGGCCACGGCGAGGTCGACGCCGAAGAGCACGTCGATCGACCCGTAGCCCGCGCGGATGTTGTGCAGCTCGAGGACGTTCATGCGATCGGGGCCGACCCGAGGTACGCGGTGCGGACCGCGGCGTTGCCCTGGATCTCGGACGGCACTCCGGCGGCGATCACGCGCCCGAAGTCGAGAACGTGGATGTCCTCGCACGTCCCCATGACGAGCGACATGTCGTGCTCGACGAGGAGCACCGCGAGCCCGTCCCGCACGAGGTCGCGCAGCAGCGCCGCCATCGACTCGGTCTCCTCTTCGTTCAGCCCCGACGACGGCTCGTCGAGCAGCAGGACGCGCGGGTCGCACGCGAGTGCCCGGGCCAGCTCCACGCGCCGGGCCGTGCCGGTGGGCAGCGTGCCGACCATGTAACGAGCGACATCGCTGATGCCGACCCGCTCGAGCAGCTCGTCGGCCACAACGTGCGGGGAGAAACGCGACCGGTCCCATGCCCCGCGCCGCTCGGCCGCCACGAGCACGTTGTCGCGGGCGGAGAGGCTGCCGAACGCCTCCACCTTCTGGAATGTACGGGCGATGCCCATGCGAGCCCGGCGGAACGGGCTGGCGGCGGTGATGTCGTCGCCGTGGAACATGACCCGCCCGGCGGTCGGTGCCTGGAGGCCGGTGATGACGTTGAACAGCGTCGTCTTGCCGGCGCCGTTGGCGCCGATCAGCCCGGTGACCCGGCCCCGTTCGACGCTGATCCAGGCGTCGTCGAGGGCGGCGAGACCGCCGAACTGCACTGTGATCGACTCAGCCGACAGGAGCGGCACCGCGTACCTCCTCCGCCGGGACGGGAACGGGCGCCGAGCGGGTGGGGCGGCTCCGCCCGGCGCCGGCCAGGAGCGCATCGGTCACGTCGAGCGCGCGGTCGAGCTGGGCGACCGTGCCCTCGGTGAACGGCCGCGTGATACCGAGGTCGTTGATCTCGTCCTTGGTGATGTCCTCGGCGCGAGCCTTGGCGACGCGCAGCGCCTTCTCCTCCTTGGCGTCGTGGCGCCAAGGCAGCAGCGGGGCGAGGTTGCGCCCGGCGTAGCGAACCGCGCCGTCGGGGCGGTACGCCATCGCCATGGCGGCGAGGCCGGGGCCGATGAGCTCGATCGAGGTGAGGTAGCCGGGCTTACCGAGCAGCTCGTACAGCGCGGGAAAGCTGGCGAGACCGATCGCGCCCGTGAACGCGGCCACCGGGTAGCGAACACCCTGCACGGCGAGCAGCAGGACGAGGGGGAGCCCGGCGAACAGCGGGAACGAGTCCGCCCGGAACGAACCCGCCGACAGACCGAGCATGCACCCGGCGAACCCGGCCATCGCACCCGACAGGCCGAACACCGCGATCTTGGCCGTTGTCAGGTTGAGGCCGACGGTCGCGGCCGCGGCCGGGCTGTCGCTCATGGCGATCCAGCGCCGCGCCCACCGGGTGCGGCGCAACAGGGCGAGCAGGAAGAACAACGTGGCGAACGCGATCGCGAGGAAGATCACGAACGCCTTGCGATCGGGCGCGTCGGAACTCATCTGGAAACCGAAGATCCGCAGCGGACGGTAGAGGGTGCCCACGGCCGAGGGGTCGAGCATCTTCGGGTAGCGCACGATCACCTTGTCGGTGAATTCGGCGAACGCCATCGTGGCCAGCGCCAGGTAGAGCCCCTTCAGGCGCAACGCGGGAAGTGCGATGAGCGCGCCGAGCGGTGCACAGACGAGCATCACCAGCAGCACACCGAAGGGCTCACCGTGCTGCCCGCCGAAGTGCGCGTAGAGCAGCGCACCGATCCCCGCGATCGCGAAGTTGGCGAAGCTCACCTGCCCGGCCCAGCCGATGAGCGGCACGAGCGAGAGCATGATGAGCCCGATGACGAGGAAACCCGCGCCCCGCCCGAGCCAGATCTCGCTTCGCTGGCCGAACGTGGTGCCGGAGAACCACGGGACCCACCCGTTGGCCCACGCCGCGACTGCGGCCACCATCGCGCCGGCGGCGAGGAGGGCCTCAAGCGGCGTGGTCAACCGCTCGGTCCGTTGCGTGATCTGCACCTTGCCTGTCTCGAGCCGCGCCTCGGGAAGGAACAGCACCGCGATGAACAGGATGACGGCCGGGATGGCTTCCGGCGCGTAGCTCCAGTCGGTGCCGAAAGCAACGAACACCGCGGTATAGGCCTTGGCGAAGCCGATGACCATGCCCCCGACGAACGCCATCGGCACGCTCCGGAGCTGGGCGATGGCGGCAGCCGCGAACGCGATGACGATGATCAGGGTCAGCCGTTCGACTTCCATCCCCGTCTCGGGAGCGATGAGGATGCCGGCCAGGCCCGCGGTCATCGAGCCGAGTGCCCAGGCCGCGCCGCTGACCACGGACGGCCGCGTGCCGGTGAGGGCGGCGAGGTTGCGGTCGTCGACGACCGCCCGCATCGAGACGCCGAGCCGCGTGCGGTAGAGGAACGCCCGGAGGGCGACGGCGATCGCGGCGGCGAGCGCGACCGTGATGATCCGGTGCCATGTCGCGGTGATCCCGCCGATCTCGACACCGCCGTTGACGAGGAACGGCGTGGCCCGCGGGGTCGTGGGCTTCCAGATGGTGTTGGTGAGGCCCATGAAGGCGAGCATCAGGCCGACGGTGACCATGAGCTGCACGACGAGCGGCGCCTGCCGGATGCGCCGCATCAGCACGATGTCGAGCACCACCCCCAGCAGCGGCGCCACGAGCAGCAGGACGACGGCGAGCGACACGAGGGTCGGCCATCCCTCGTTCACGCGCAGCTCCCAGTAGAAGAAGGCGAGGAACGCGCCGATCGCCGCGTGGGCGAAATTGAAGACGCCGGTGGTGGCGTACGTGACGACGAGGCCGCTGGCCGAGATGGCGTAGATCCCGCCGAGGGCGGCGCCGACCACGAGCACGGTGCCGAAGTTCTTGACGCTGTACGGGGCCGCGCCCCGGTTGGCGATCGCGATGTACAGCACGCCGATCCCGACCACCGTGACGGCGAGGGCCGTGCGGGTCTTCACCTTCATACGCATGCTCCCCCCTGGCCGCGCGACGGCGACCGACGCGTCCGCGACCGCGCTAGTTGATCTTCGCGGCCTCTTTCGTCGGGTCGAGCGTGACCTTGGTGGTGTTGGCGGCGTTGCAGTCGAGCGTGCCCCGCTGCTTGGGGAACACCCGCACGAACTTGCCGCCCTGTACCTGGAGGATCACCTGGCAGGTGGAAACGCCGTGCAGGTTCTTGCCCTGAGTGCCCATCCAGCCGTCGGCGGTGAAGTCGTGCGTGTTCGCGAGGACCTCGAGCAGCTTCGCCCGCGTCAGGCCGTTGACGCCGTCGGTCTGGACGATCTTGTCGATCGCGTCCTTGAACAGCAGCGCCGCCTGCCACGCCTGCGCGCCGAACGAGTCGACCTTGGTGGCCCCGACCGCGTCGACGTAGGCCTTCAGCGCCGGGTTGGTGTCGGCCTCCTCGAAGGGCAGGAACTGCATCCAGACGTAGGTGCCTTCGACATCGTTGCCGCCCGTGGCGAGGAAGCTTCGCGTGTAGCAGGCCAGCCCACACGCCCACACCTTCACGCTGGAGACACCTTGGGCGGCCGACTCCTTGCGCATGGCGACCATGGCGCGGTCATTGGAGCCGTCGTAGACGAAGTTGCTGTTGTCGGCCTTCACCTGCTGGACGCGGGGTGTATATGCCGCTTGCTCGTCGTTGCCCGACACCTTGAGCGTGGCGTCCCACTTCACGCCCACCGCCTCCGCCGCCTTGATCAGGTACGTCGACGATTGCACGGTGGTCGGAAGGTTGCCGGGCACCAGGTACAAGCCGTGGAGGTTCCCGCCGTTCTGATCGAGGGCGAACTTCATGAACCCGTTGAAGATGGTCTGCGTGCGCTCACCGGTGAGCTTGTCGCACTGCTCGGAAATGCCCTGGATGACGAACGTGGTCTTGTTGCAACGCTCGTTGATGTCGTTCGCGAGCGCCGCGATGTCGGGGATCCCGGTCGCGTTCCCGGCGCGGTCCTTGCAGTTCGCAATCGTGGAGACATCGGGGTTGAAGAGAACGTTGCCCCCGACCAGTGCCAGGGCGTTCTGGCACGCGTCGATCTGGCCGTTCTTCGCCTCCCCCGGGTCGAGCTTGGTGTCCCAGAGCTTCACGTCGAGTTGACGGCAGGCGATGCCGCCGTGGGCGTTGACGTACTTCGCGAACGCGCTCAGCGCGTCGTGGTTGCCCTGGAACAGGCCCGGCGCCGCCGCCGCCCCGACGTCGGCCATCACTTCGATCGTGATCTTGTCGGCAGTGACGCCGACGTCGGTCGCTTTCGGCGTCACCTTCGAACAGTCGGTCCCGCCGGTGCTCGACGCCGACGAACTCGTCGTGGCGTTCGACGACGCGCCCGTCGCGTCGTTCGCAGCCTTCGAGCGGCCGCCGCATGCGGACCCGAAGAGCGCGACGACGGCGACGCTCGCGACGAACAGCTTCACTGGTTTCAAACTTCCTCCCGAAGTACGGCGTGGCCCTTCGCAGGTCGCGCGGTCAGCCGGCGCTCCCCCATCGATGACCCCAGTAACTGACCGCGGTGATCTCGGTCGCGACCCACGTGGCGGCGTCGACCAGACGCCCACCGGTCCCGTACTCCACGTCGAACCCGCCGGGCGTTCCCACGTAGAACGACACCATGTGGTCGTTGGTGTGGCGCCCGAGCGATGCCGACATCGGCGCTTCGAGCGCGCGGCATCGGTCGAGGCCCCGGCCCACCTGGTCGAGGTCCTCGACCTCAACCATGAGGTGCACGATGCCGCTCGGTGCCGGTCCTTCGAAGAGCGCGAGGCTGTGGTGCCGGGCGTTGCAGCCGAGGAACCGGATCCACGCGTCACCCTTCTCGGCGTCGCGGCCGGGGATGAGACCGCCGGGCAGGCGCATGGAGTCGCGGTGCTGGAACCCGAGGAGCGCCTCGTAGAACTCCATCGCGGCGTCCATCTCGGGTTCGGGGAGCACGACGTGGCCGAGGCCGAGCTCACCCGCGACGAAACGGGACCCGGCGCGCGGCGCCAGGGGCCGGTGGTCGAGGGCCGGCCCGGCGTAGATCTCCAGGTGCGTGGCTCCCGGGTCGTCGACGTGGACCATCGCTTCGACCCTGCGGTCCGCCAGCTCCTCGGACGCCGCGGCGCGCACCTCGACCCCGGCGTCTTCGAGCGTCGCGCTGACCCGGGCCAGTGCCCGGAGGCCGGCCGCCTCCCAACCGACCGAAGCGAGCCGGTCGGCATCGGAGGCGGTGACGACAAGCCTCGCGGGCCGTTCGTCGATCCGAGCCCGCAACTCCGAGTCGCCGGCGCGCGACACCTCCATGTCGAGGCCGTCTCGAAGGAAGCGCTCCCACGCGTCGAGATCGGTCGCCTCCAATCTCACGTAACCCAGTGCGCGGATGTCCGTCTGTGCGCCAACTCGGGCCGCCGGGCCCGGTTCCAACCCACGCGCTCGCACCGGTCGCCCCATTACGCCTCGGCCACCAGGCGGTCGCCGGGGAGCGGGCGGTCGCCGTAGAGACGGCTCTGGTAGCGACGCATCCCGGCCAGCCACCGCTCGACGTCTTCGGCCTTCCGGACCGCGTACCCGGCGACCTCCGGGTGCGGGAGCACCATGAACCGCTCCGCCGCGACGGCCTCGATGCACAGCCGGGCCACCTCGTCGGCCTCGACGACCTCGTCGGAGGGGGCAACGCCGAGGGGGTCGTCCGGGGCACGGCCCGCCACACGCGGATCGGGGCTGTGGGCCGCGATGTTGGTCCGCACCGCTTGCGGGCACAGGACCGACACCCCGATGCCCTGGTGGTGATGGGTGATGGCAAGCCACTCGGCGAGCGCGACGGCGGCGTGCTTGGTGATCGTGTAGCCGAGCGACCCGACCTGGGTCAGGAGCCCCGCCGCCGAAGCCGTGTTGAGCAGGTAGCCGCGGCCGCGGGCGATCATCGACGGCAGCACGGCACGAGCGGCGCGGAGGTGCGCCAGCACGTGCACCTCCCACAACGCCTGGAGCATCTCGTCGGGCTCCTCGACGCCACCCTCGGTCACGAATCCGGCGTTCGAGCAGAACAGGTCGATCGCGCCGTACGCCGACTCCGTCGAACGCACCAGCTCGGTGAGCGCCGCGGCGTCGCGCACGTCGAGGACCGCCGCGGTGCCGCCGACGGACCGGGCCACGGATTCGGCCGCGTCGGCGTCCCGGTCGGCCACCACCACGTGGCGGGCCCCGGCGCCGGCCGCCGCCACCGCCAACGCCGCTCCGATCCCGGAACCTCCCCCGGTGACCACGAAGACCTTGTCGACCAGATCCATCGACAGGACCGTACGTACCGCCGCGCCCGTTGCTCAGCCGCGCGTCCCGCCCATCGGGACGTGCCGCAGCCGGCGGCCGCGCCTTCCTACTGCGCGGCGCGACCGGCCGCCCGGATCGCCTCGACCAGGTGTTGCGGGTCGTACGGAGCGGCGGGGCCGGGCCGGTACGTGACCGCAACGAGCCGGCCGGTGTACGGGAACGACCGGTGCCGCTCGTAGAGGTCCCACGCGACCGGCGAACGGCGATCGATCCCGACATCGATCCCCTGGAAGGGCGCGAAGCCCAGCAGCATCTGCGCGCCGGGCATCGACGCGACCTCGTTCCCGTCGATGGCCAGTTCGAAGTCCCAGGTGAACCCGGCGCCGGCGCCGGCCCGGAAACGCACGGTGCGAAGCCCGGCGGCGAGCGTCCCGCCGTCGAGCCGGAACATCTCGCCGTAGTGGTTGTACGCGACGTGCAGCTCCGCCCCCTCGACGTAGATCACGTAGCCGCCACCCTGGTCGCCGTGGGCGACGAGGACGCCTTCGTCGTCGCGCCCGTGGTCGAGCTCGATGTCGATGATGAAGTCGCGGAATGCGATCAGCTGCTGCGACCGGTACCGCTCGAGTGTGGGGGTGCCCGGGAGGAGGCGCACCTCGCGGTGGAAGGCCTCGTCGTCGGGCCGGCGCAGGAGCTGGAGCAGGCCGGTGCCGTCGTCGAGCGGGAAGACCTGGTTGTCGGACGCGGCCGACTCCCAACCGTCGGCGAGTTCACGCACCTTGTCGGGACGTTCTCCCGCCCGGTCGGCCACCTCGGTCGGGTCGGAGGTGATGTCGTACAGCTCCCACTCGCCGTCTTCGTAGGGCCGTCCCCGCTGGTGGAGGGCGACCAGTTTCCATCCGTCGCGGTAGAAGCTCCGGTTACCGAAGCACTCGGAGTACTGCTCGAAGTGGGTGCTGCAGGACGCGCCGCGCGCGATGGCGTCGGCGAAGCTGGCGCCGTCGCGGTCCGCTCGGGGCGGGAGCGCGACCAGGTCGAGGATCGTGGGGTACAGGTCGGTCACGTATTGGTACTGGTGGCGCATCGTGCCCCGATCGCGGCTCGGGATGCCCGACGGCCACGAGACCACGAGCGGGACGCGCACGCCTCCGGCGTGGGTCGTCGACTTGTACAGCCGGAACGGGGTGTTCGAGGCCATCCCCCATCCCCGCGGGTAGTGGACGAGCGCCTGCGGCCCGCCGATGAGCTCGGGATCGCGCTCGACGTCGAGGTTCCACCCGGTCATCGCCCCGAACCCGCCGAAGCGCTTGTAGTAGCTGCGGGAACCGGTCGGGCCGCCCTCCTCGGTCGCTCCGTTGTCGGAGGTGAAGATGACCACGGTGTTGTCGCGGTCGCCGAGCGCCTCGATCGCGCCGAGCAACCGGGCGAGGTTCTGGTCGACGTTGTCGACCATCGCCGCGTACACCTCCATGTACCGGGCGAACAGCGCCTGCTCGTCGTTCGTGTGCTCCGACCAGGCCCGCACGTCGTGGCCGGCTTCGTGGTTCCGGGGTGGGAGCAAGGTGCCGGGCGGGAAGAGGCCCAGTTCCAGCTGCCGGGCGAACCGCTCGGCGCGCACGGCGTCCCAGCCGGCGTCGTAGCGGCCGCGGTGGCGAGCGAGGTCGCACGCCTTGGCGTGGAGGGGCCGTGGACCGCGCCGTGCGCGAGGTAGAGGAAGAACGGTCGCGCCGCGTCGTGGGCGCGCAGCTCTTTCAGGTACCTGATCGCCTGGTCGGTGATGTCGTCGGTGAAGTAGTAGCCCTCCGGGTACTCGTCGACGTCGACCGGGGAGTTGTCGCGGACGAGGTAATGGGGATGGTGAAGGTTCGTCCAACCTTCGAGCACCCCGTAGTAGCGCTCGAACCCACGCTGGAGCGGCCACGAGTCGCGCGGCGCGGCCGCGTGCATGGCGCTGTCACGCGTCAGGTGCCACTTGCCCACTGCGAACGTCGCGTAGCCGGCCGTGCGCAGCGCCTCCGGGAGCGTCTCGACCGACGGGTCGATCTCCATCGTCCACCCGGGGAAACCCGGGTCGAAGTTGGCCACCGCCGCGAATCCCGCCCGGTGGGGGTTCATACCGGTTTGGATCGCCGCGCGCGAGGGCGAGCACAGCGGCGTGGTGTGGTAGTTCGTGAACCGGATGCCGTCGGCCGCGAGCTGGTCGAGCGTCGGCGTCGGGATCTCCGAGCCGTACGGCCCGATGTCGCTGAAACCCATGTCGTCGAGCAGGACGAGCACGACGTTCGGGCTCCCCTCCGCGGGGCGTACCGCGTCGGGCCACCACGGCGTCGACTCCCGCACGGTTCGGCCGACCACTCCCCCGAAGCGAGCCTCACCGTTCGTCATCCTCGAGCGTCCCCTGGCGCGGCCCCGTCACCTCGACGGGAAGCGCTCGTTCCAGATCGCGGCGGCGGTGTTGCGGACGAGGGGCGCGACGCCGTGCAGGTCGATGCGCGTCACCGGCCCGGTGACCGAGACCGCGCCGATGGCCCGGCCGCTGCTGCGCAGCGGGGCGGCGACGCACGCCAGCCCCTCGTAAGACTCCTGGTGATCGAAGGCCAGCCCGGTTTCGGCGATGCGCTCCAGTTCGATCCGCAGGTCGCGGGGCTCGGTGAGCGTGTGGGAGGTGCGCTCGGGGAGTTCCTGGCTCAGCACCTCGGCGGTCGCTTCGTCGTCGAACGCGAGCATCGCCTTGCCGAGCGCGGTGCAGTACGCGGGCTGGCGGCCCCCCTGCCGGGTGGGAAGGCTGAAGCCGCGCATGGGGATCCGCTCGAGGTAGACGACCTCGCAACCGTCGAGGATCGCCATCTGTACGGCAAGGCCGGTCACCGCCGACAGGGCGTGCAGCCGCGGGTACGCGAGATCGGACAAGCGGCTCCGGCGCGAGGCCAGGCCGCCGATTTCGAAGAGGCGCATCCCGATCCGGTAGCCGGGCACCTCGCGCTCGATCCATCCGAGGGTGATGAGCTGGTCGACCATTCGGTGAACGGTCGACTTCGGGAGCCCGGTCCGCTCCGTCAGCTCGTGCAGCGTGAGCGCACCGTCGGCATCGTCGAACGCACCGATGATGCAATCGACCCGTTCGAGCACCGATCGACGCGGCTCTTCCTCCGGATCGGCGGTCGGCCGGGGCAACTCGCCGGCCGGCTCGAACCGGCTGCGCTCGCCTGCTCCGCCGAGCTCTGGGTGGCGCACGATGCTCCTCCCCGCGGGCGCCGAACGGCAGACGACTGTAACACCGGGCGCGAGTGCGCGGCCCCGGCGCGGTTGCTCCTCTTCCTGTTGCCGTACGTGCTCAACCAACGGTCGCTCGGGCCTCCTGCTCGGCGCGTAACTCGATCGCGATGTCGATGATCTGATCTTCCTGGCCACCCACGAGGCGGCGCTCGCCGCAGCGCAAGAGGATCTCCGCGCCGGAGACCCGATAGCGCTCAGCCGCGCGGTACGCGTGCCGCAGGAAGCTCGAGTAGACGCCTGCGTAGCCCATGATCAGGCTCATGCGGTCGAGGACGCACTCACCCGTCATCACGGGGCGCACCACGTCTTCGGCGACGTCGAAGATGGTGAGCGGGTCGATGCCCGAGCGGACCCCGAGCCGGTCGAGCACCGCGGCCAGCGCCTCGGTCGGGGTGTTGCCCGATCCCGCACCGAACGAGCGGGTACAGCCGTCGGCCTGAACCGCGCCGGCGCGTATGGCGAGCACGGTGTTGGCCACCCCGAGGGAGAGGTTCTGGTGCCCGTGGAAGCCCACCTGCGCGTCGTCACCCAGCTCGTCGACCAGCGCGGCGACCCGGTCGCTCACCTCGTCGAGGATCAGCGCGCCGGCGGAGTCGACGACGTAGACACACTCGCAGCCGGCGTCGGCCATCACCCGCGCCTGGCCGGCGAGGACCTCGGGTGGCCGGGTATGGCTCATCATCAGGAAGCCGACGGTCTCGAGCCCGAGCTCACGGGCGATCGCGAAGTGTTGCCGGGCGATGTCGGCCTCCGTGCAGTGGGTGGCGATCCGTACGACCGACACGCCGATGTCGCGGCACGCCCGGATGTCGTCCATCGTCCCCACGCCGGGCAGCATCAGTGCCGCGATGCGCGAACGACCGGCCGCGGCCTCCACGGCGGCGCGCATCAGCTCCCGCTCGTCGACGGCGGAGAAGCCGTAGTTGTACGACGAACCGGACAGGCCGTCGCCGTGGCTGACCTCCACGACGGGGACACCCGCCGCGGCCAGCCCGTCGACCACCCGGCGCACGTCGTCGACGGTGAAGCGGTGCTCCTTCGCGTGGGACCCGTCCCGGAGCGACGAGTCGGTGATCCGCACGTCGAGCTCGTCGGAGTACGGCATCTCACTTCTCCTGTGGGATCAGCGACCGGGCGATCTCGTCGCCGACGCGCGCCGCGGCCGCGGTCATGATGTCGAGGTTGCCCGAGTAGGGCGGGAGGAAGTCGCCGGCGCCCTCGACCTCGACGAAGATGGCGACCCGACCCCGCCCGTCGGGGGTCATGTCGCGCTCGACCTGCGGCGGCGCGAGCAGCCGGTAGCCGGGCACGTACTCCTGCACTTCGGCCGCGACCTCGTCGATCGAGGCGGTGACGGCCTCCACGTCGGCGTCGGGCTCGAGGGAGCAGAAGATGGTGTCCCGCATGGTCAAGGGGGGTTCGGCGGGGTTGAGGATGATGATCGCCTTGCCGCGCTCGGCGCCTCCGAGCACCTCGACGGCGGCGGCGGTCGTCCGCGTGAACTCGTCGATGTTGTTCCGGGTCCCGGGCCCCGCCGACCGCGACGCGACGGTGGCGACGATCTCGGCGTAGGCGACCGGCGTCACCCGCGACACGGCGTGGACCATCGGGATGGTCGCCTGCCCTCCGCAGGTCACCAGGTTGACGTTGGGCTCGTCGAGGTGGCGGGTGAGGTTCACCGCCGGGATCACGTAGGGGCCGCGCGCCGCGGGGGTCAGGTCGACGGCCCGTATCCCCGCGTCCTCGTAACGGGGTGCGTTGCGTTCGTGCACGCGGGCGGAGGTCGCTTCGAAGACGATGTCGGGGGGTTCCGTCCTCGACAGCAGCCAGTCGACGCCCTCCGCCGATACGTCGAGACCGAGGTCGCGTGCTCGGCGCAAGCCTTCGCTGCCGGGATCGATGCCGACGACGTACCGCAGCTCGAGGGCATCGGACCGGAGCAACTTGTACACCAGGTCGGTGCCGATGTTCCCCGACCCGACGACGGCAGCAGTTGGGCGCGCGCTCACGGCGTCGATCCTCACAACCGCGCCGGCGCGGCGCACCCGCCCGTACCGGAGAGCGGGACAGCCGGCCCCCCGGAGGTTCCCGACCGTCAGCCGTTCGCGGTGAACGCCGCCCGGACCGAGCCGAGACCACTGATGTGCGCGTGGTAGGTCGACCCGGGGCTGACGGGCACGAGCGGCCCGAGACTTCCCGAGAGCACGACCTCGCCGGCGCCGAGTGGCTCACCCCGCTCGGCCACCGCGTTCGCCAGCCAGACGACCGCGTTCAGCGGGTGCCCGAGGCAGGCGGCACCGGTGCCGGAGCTCACGACCTCCCCGTCGACGGTGAGGGCCATCTCGCAGTCGCGCAGGTCTTCGATGTCGCGCAGCGAGCGAGGTGAACCACCGGTCACGAACAGCCCCGACGACGCGTTGTCGGCGACGGTGTCGAAGATCGTGATGTCCCAGCCGGCGATCCGGCTGTCGACCACCTCGATCGCGGGGAGGACGAACTCGACCGCCCGGATCACCTCCGGGCCGGTCACGTCGCGGCGCGGCAGGTCCTCGCCCAGCACGAACGCCACCTCGGCCTCGACGCGCGGTTGGAGGAGCGCGCCGAACGGGATCGGCTCCGAATCGCCGTAGGCCATGTCGGCGAACAGCACGCCGAAGTCCGGGGTCGTCACCTGCATCTGCTGCTGCACCGCGGGCGACGTGAGGCCGATCTTGCGCCCCACGCGGCGCCGTCCCGCGGAACTGCGGGCGCGCACGATCTGCTGGACCTCGTAGCCGTCGTCGAGCGTGCCGTCGGGGAGGATCTCCCGGACCGGCCGGCAGGGCCGCCGCTGCCGGGCCGCGTCGAGGAGCCGCTGCGCCGCGGCCTCGTGCGCGGCACGCCGTTCGGGCCCCGCGTTCGCGGGTTCGCGGTCGGGGTCGCGGCCGTGAGGTCCGGGCACGCAGCGCTACCCGTGGTCGCGGAGAAGGAACGGCAGCACGACGCTCTCGAACTCGTCCTTGCGCTCGATCATCGCCCAGTGCCCACAGTCGGGGAACACGTGCAGCTCGCACCGGGGGATGAGCCGCAACGGGGCGATCGCGCCGTCGAGGGGCGTGACACGATCGTCGCGACCCCAGGTGAGCAGGGTCGGCGCCTGGATCCGGCCGAGCATCCCGAGCATGTCCGGGTTGCCGAGCATGAGCGGGCGGATCAGGTCGAGCATTTCCTTGCTGTAGATCGTGCGGATCGCCGCGAGGGCATTCGGGTCGCGCGCCGCCGCCCACCGGGTTTCGACGAACTCCTCGGTGAGCACGGCAGGGTCGAACACCATCGACCGCATCCACTCGACGAGCCGCTCGCGGGTCGGGTCCTCGACGAAGGCCACGACCCGGATGATCCCCTCCGTGGGCAGCGGGCTGAAGAACGGCACCCCGACGCCTCCGAGCGTCACCAGCCGGCTCACCCGTTCCGGGTTGCTCGCGGCGAGGCGGGCCACGATCCCGCCACCGAGGGAGTTGCCGAGCATCGCCACCCGGTCGATCCCGAGCCCGTCGAGGAACGCCAACACCGCCTTCTCCGCGTGCAGGACCGGGCTTCCGTCGACGGGGTGGCTCCGGCCGAACCCCGGGAGGTCGAGCACGAGCGACCGGAAATGGCGCGCGAAGCGCGGGAGGTTGCCGCTGAAGTTCGCCCAGCCACTCACGCCGGGCCCGGAACCGTGCAGGAGCAGCAGCGGGGCCCTTCGCCGGCCTCGTGGTAGTGCAGCTCGCCGTCGGCGGTGGCGAGCGTCCTGCTCGTCCCGTCAGCAGTGAGATCGGTGATCGTCATCGATGTCCTCCCGGCGGCAGCCTGGGTGGTGGTTGCCGGGCCGGCCGCAGCGGGTCAGAAGGTGACGGCGGCCGGGCCGGAGGGTTTCTGTCCCATCAGCATCCCCGCGGCGTCGTCGTAGACCGGCCCGGCGACGAACACGGCGTGGTTCATGCCGGCGTGCATCGCGCGCCAGTACCGCTGGACGGGTTTGTCGAGCCGGACCGCGTTGCCCCCGCAACAGGTGAAGGCGCGGTCCGCCGCGTCGACCGCCCGCCAGGCGAGGGACACCTGGTCGCGCCGCATGGCGACCCGGTCGGCCATCGTGACCTCGTGCCCGGCGGCAAGCCGCTCGTAGAGCTCGCCGACGTCGTAGAGCAGCTGCGCGCGGCCCCTCGCAGCTCGGCCGCGGCCTCACCGAGGGTGCGGCGGGTGTGCGGATCGCTCACCTGGGCCACGCCCACCGCGTTGACCCGACTGCGCTGGTACTCCAGAGCGTGCTCGAGGACGCCCTCGGCGATCCCGAGCAGGCCGGCAGCGACGGAACACGGGAAGATCGTCGACCACGGCATGCGGTAGAGCGGCTGCGTACGGCCCGACTCGGCCGCCGCCCGGCCGTCCATCACCTTGACCGCGTCGATGGCCCGGTAGGAGGGCACGAAGGCCCCGCGCACGACGACGTCCTTGCTGCCGGTGCCCTCGAGGCCCATGACGTGCCAGGAGTCGGGATCGATCTCGTAGTCGGCGCGAGGCAACATCACGTGGAGCATGAACGGCACGCCGCCAGTCCCGCCACCCGGCACCGACGCGCCGAGGACGACCCAGTCGCACAGGTCGGTGCCGGAGGAAAAGCTCCACCGGCCCTCCACCGTGTAGCCACCATCGACCGGCGTGGCCGTACCCATCGGGGCGTACGGCGAGGCGATCCACGTGTCGGGGTCGTCGCCCCAGACCTCCGACTGGAGCCGCTCGTCGGAGAGGGCAAGCTCCCAGGGGTGGACACCGACCACACCTGCGACCCACCCGGCCGACGGGCACGAATGGCCCACCTCCATCACCGCGGCCAGGAAGTCGCGGGGGTCGGCCTCGTACCCTCCGAAGTCGGCCGGTTGGAGCATCCGGACGATGCCGATGTCCTTCAGACGCTTCGCGACGTCGTCGGGGAGCCGCCCGAGCTCATCGGCGGCCGCCGATCGATCCGCGAGCTCTCCGCGCGCCGCCTCGAGCCTCTTGAACACGTCGTGGCCCACGGTCCTGCACCTCCCGGATGCGTCCTCGGGCCCGTCGCGCCGCGCGGCGTGCGAGGACCCGCGTCGACTGTACGAGCGGAGCGTCCCCTGCGCTCGATGCGCTCTCACCCAGTGGAATCCGGGCGGGCGCACAAGGCGAGAACACGCAAGACTGTGCGCTCGTGAGCGACGCCCAGCACGACACCGGCTTCGGCGGCACGATCGGGCGCACGCTCGCGGACTCCGAGCCGTGGTGGCCCGATCCGGTGCATCCGGAGGCCCACGCGCCGAACGTCATCGTGATCCTGTTCGACGACCTCGGGTTCTCCCACTTCGGCTGCTACGGGTCCGACCTCCCCACGCCGAACATCGATCGGCTGGCTGCCGGCGGGCTGCGCTTCAGCAACTTTCATGTCACGCCGCTGTGCTCGCCCACGCGCGCCGCGCTTCTCACCGGCCGGAACCACCACACCGTCGGTATGCGGGCGATCTCCAACTTCAACACCGGCTTCCCCCACATGCGAGGTCGGATCAGCGAGCAGGCCGCCACGATGGCCGAGGTGCTCCGCGGGGCCGGCTACACGACGTTCATGGTGGGCAAATGGCACCTGTGCCCGATGGACGAAGCATCCGCGGCCGGCCCGTACGACGCCTGGCCGCTCCAGCGGGGCTTCGACCGCTTCTACGGTTTCCTCGACGGCGAAACCGACCAGTTCACGCCCGACCTCATGTACGACAACCACCGGGTCGACCCTCCACGCACGCCCGAGAACGGCTACCACCTCACCGAGGACCTGGTCGACAAGACACTCGAGTTCGTGAACGACTCGGTATCGATCAGGCCGGATCGACCGTTCTTCACGTACCTCGCCCTGGGCGCGACCCACGCCCCGCACCAGGCGCCGGCCGAGTACCTCGCCCGCCACCGGGGTCGCTACGACGACGGCTGGGACGAGGCGCGACGCCGCTGGTTCGCCCGCCAGCAAGCGCTGGGCGTCGTCCCACCCGGAACCGACCTCGCGCCCCGCAACCCGGGCGTCGAACCGTGGGACGAGCTGCCCGAGGCGCAGCGTCGCCTGGCGGCTCGCCTCCAGGAGGCGTTCGCCGCCTTCCTCGAGCACGCCGACGACCAGATCGGGCGACTCGTCGACGGCCTGGCGCGGATGGAGTTGCTCGACGACACCGTCCTCGTCGTGTGCTCCGACAACGGCGCCAGCCGCGAAGGCGGCCCCTTCGGTGTGCTCCACGAGATGAAGTTCTTCAACTTCCTCCTCGAGACGCCGGAGGACGCGCTCGGGCGCCTCGACGAGATCGGTGGGCCCCGCAGCCACGCCAATTACCCCTGGGGTTGGCGCAGGCCGGGAACACGCCGTATCGCTGGTACAAGTCGAACACGCACGAAGGCGGCGTCCACGTGCCGTGCATCGTGCATTGGCCGAACGGGATCGACGACACCGGCGGCATCCGCCACCAGTTCCACTACGTCACCGACATCGCCCCCACGATCTACGAACTGGTCGGCGTCGAAGCGCCCGACACCTACCGGGGTGTCGCGCAGCTCCCACTCTCCGGCACGTCGATGGCCTACACCTTCGATCCCGCCGCCGCGGGTTCCCCGAGCCGGCACTCGGTGCAGTACTTCGAGATGGTGGGCCATCGGGGGATGTACGTCGACGGCTGGAAAGCGGTCACGCGCCACGCGGAGGGCACCTCCTTCGACGACGACGTGTGGGAGCTCTACGACCTCACCGCCGACCCGTCGGAGTGCCACGACCTCGCCGCCGAGCAGCCCGAACGGCTGCGCGCGCTCGTCGCGCGGTGGTGGGAAGAGGCCGAGGCCAACGGGGTACTCCCCCTCGACGACCGCATGATCAAACTGTTCGGCGCCCGCTTCGCCGAGCACACCCCCCACCGACCGGACCGGCGCTACCGGTACCGCCCACCCATGTCGTACCTCCCGGCGCAGGCATCGGCTTCGATCGGGGGCCGCAGCTGGGACCTCGACGCCAGAGTCGACCGGGCGGCCGGCGAGGGCGGGGTGCTCTATGCCCTCGGCAACGGCAACGCCGGGCTGTCGGTGTTCGTGCAGGACGATCGGCTGGTCTTCGACTACAACGCCTTCGGGGAGCACACGGTGGTCGAATCGAAGGAGCCGCTGCCCGTCGGGCCCTGCGTGCTCGGGGTGCGGTTCCGCCGCACCGGGAACGGCGCGACCGCCACGATCGTCGTCGACGACCACCCGGCCGGCTCGGCCGAGATCCCGTTCGCCATGCGGGTGATCTCGAGCGTCGGCAGCAGTGTGGGCTACGACCACGGCATGGCGGTCAGCGACCGCTACGACAGCCCGTTCCGGTTCGAAGGGGTGCTGTCTTCCGTCGAGATCGAACTGTTGCGCCAGTCCCGGCAGCAAGACCGCGACGTCGCGGCCGCCGAAGGCCGATCGGCAATGGGCCGGCAGTGACCGCCCGCGCTTCAGCGCGCCGGCACCGCCAGCACCAGGTCGATGTACTCCCACGTGGGCTTCATGCCGGCAGGGAGGTTCGGAGCGATGTGATCGTCGAACCAGGCCTGGTGAGCCTCGCGTGATTCCCAAACCTCGATGACGCGATAGCCGCTGCTCGACGCGCCGCTGGCGTGGGTCACGAACCCAGGCGCCTTTTCGATCGCGTCCACCACACCGGCCGCGCGCATCCCGTCGATGAAACTGGCGTCAGCGCCGGGAATCTCGGTTGTCATGATGACTGCCACTTCAGATCTCCTCGTCGTGTCTCATCCTGCGTCGGTCCACTCTTCGACCTCGATGAGGTCCGTGAATTCGGGCGGGCCTTCGAAGATGTCGGCCATGGTCGCTCGGGCACGTTGCAGCGCTTCCTCGCGCCGCGGGTCGCCCTCGCGGGCGCGGGCCTTCTCCTCGCTCTCGAACACGACCAGCGTGTACACCCACCGGGGATCCTTCTGATCGCGCATCATGAGCGATCGAACCAGTCCCGATCCCGGCTGCTCCGCGGCCCGGATCTGCTCCATCAACTTCGCCGCGTCCTCGCCCGGCTTCAGTCGCATCTTGATGAGCTGCGCCCACATGTTCTTGCCCTCCTCAGATGTCAGATCTTGTTGATGTCGAAGTCGAGCACCAGCTCGGGAGCGCTGAACACCGGTTCCGAAGCGATCCCATGGACCTGGCGGATGAGGTCGCGGAACCAGCGATCGAAGGGCTCGGTCGAGGTCCGCAGCATCGTGAACGCGGCGGCGACGTCGTCGGCCTCCACGTACACCACGGCGACATCACCGGCCGGCGCGTGCTGGATCCAGACCGTTTCCCTGACGATGCCCGCACGGCGCCGCGCGTCCTCGAACGCCTCCTTGCGCGCACCCGTCCAGCACGACGCCAGCGCGCTCCGGTTCGCTTCGCTCTGGCCGGGCAGCACGGGAACGGTGAAGGCAACTGACTGCATGCGATCGATCGGTGTGAATCAGCCGGTCGCGCGGCGCGCCTCGCCGGCCGGCGGTTCGGTTCTTCAGGCCGGCTGGACCGCACCGGCGAGCGCGGCCGCAACCTCGCCGAAGGTCGCCATCGCGGTGTGCGGATCGACCACCGGCATGATCTCGACGTCCATGAACGGCGTGAACGGGTTCTCGGCCACGATCCGGTGCAACTCGGTCGAGTCGTCGATGTCCCCGAGCAGCAAACCGCCGCCGATCGCGAAGAACTCGAGTGTCGAGACCCGCTTCGAATACCTCTCGACCCACTCGCCGAGTGCTTCCATCAGCATCGGGAGCGCCTCGGGGGGCGCCGGGTCCCTCGGACGGTAGATGATTGCGACTCGCATGCCCTCTCCTCCACTGCTCGAACCGACCGGCTCATTGTGTTGACGGCGGGGGGCGAAGACATCACTTGATCGAGCGATGCACGACACCGGCGAGCGCCACCCGGTTCGAGACGCCCAGCTTGGCGAAGACATGCCGCAGATGGGTGTTCACCGTGTGCGGGGAGATGTAGAGGCGCCTGGCGATGGCACCGTTCGTGAGTCCTTCGGCCACCAGCACCGACACCGTGCGCTCGGTCGAAGTGAGGCTCTCCCAGCCGTGTGCCGGCCGGTTCCTCGACCCGCGCCGGCCGGGACGGATGCCGAGCTTCCGCAGCTGTCCCCGGCCCGGCCGGCCCACGCGTCGGCGCCGGCTCGCTCGTAGCGCTCCAGTGCCTCGGTCAGCATCGCCGCTGCCTCATCCCGGCGGCCGTTGCCGGCCAGCACCATCGCCGCGTCTTCGCACGCGCCGGCGTGCTCAACCAGCAGCGGCGCTCGGCGGGCGAGCACGACCGCCTCGATCATCGGTTCGACCTCGCCGTCGACCAGCCCCTGGCAGCGCAGCGCCACGCTGCGAACGGTCGGCACCTCCGACGCGAGGGAGGCACCGGCCGAGACGGTGCCGGCCACTTCGGCCGCGACGTCACGATGACCGAGCGTCAGCGCCAGGCGCACGAGGTCGGGAGCGACACAGCGGTGGTAGTAGCGGTTCTCCGTCGCGGCGTCGGAACGCCAGCAGCGCAGCAACAATTCATACGCGCCCTGCCGATCGCCCTCGGCGGCCTTCAGTCCCGCGACCGCGAACGCGAGGACGCCCGCGTTGTACGGCAACTGCTCGCCCTCCAGCGCGCCGGCGATCCCGGCAACCAACTCCTGCGCGCCGCGGTGGTCTCCCGTCGCGGTCGCGATGATCGCCCGGTAGGCGAGCGACTGTGACGCGAGCAGCGGGTGGTTCTTCCCCTCGGCCGCCTGGCCGCTCGCGATCAGGCGCGGCACCGCGTCGTCCCATTCCCCGATCACGAAGCAGGCTTGCGCGTCGGCCACGAGCGTGTCGGAGAGCCACCACCCGGAGCCGAACTCGTCGCCGAGCGCGTCCCGGTACGCGGCTCGCGCCTCATCGACGAGGTCGCAGTCGAACAGCGCCAGCCCGAGGAACAGCTTCGGCTGGAGTGGCAGCACGCTCGTCGCGTGCGAGCCGGCAGCCAGCTCGGCCGCCCTCCTGGCGTGGGCCAGTGCCTCGCCGTAGCGGCCTTGCCGCCCGAGGGACACCAACAGTGCCGTGAGGGCCAACACCGTCATCGCCGTGTCGCCTGCCTGCTCGGCGATGAAGAGGGCTCGGCCGGCGGCCGCTTCGCCCGCGCGGTGCTCGCCGGTGTACGTCAGCGCCCAGCTCTGCTGGGCCAACATCGGTACCTGATCGGACGGCCGAAGGCTTGCCGGGCCGGCGAGGGCGGCCGCCGCCACCGAGATGAGTTCGGCGGCGCGGTTCTGGAGTGCCAGCGCGCCGACCAGCGCGACGCGCATCGGGGTCTCGACCGCCGCGTCGTGCTCGCGCGCGAGCACGGCTTCAGCACGCGCCGACGCCTCGGCCACCTTCCCGGCGCGCAAGAGTGCCTCGACCACCTCCAACGACACCACGTCCGCGTCGCGATGACCACCTGGCAGGAGCGACTCGGCGCGACGAACGAGCTCGACCGCGACCAACGGCGCCCGTGTCGCGGCGTCGCGCGCGGCATCTCGCAACACCGCGACCGCCCGCTCGTCACCGCGCTCCGCGCCGAGCATCAGGTGATCAGCCACGTCGAGTCGGTCGGCACCCGCGGCCGTCAGTGCGACCGCGGCCTCGCGGTGCAGCAGGCGGCGGGCGGGCACGGGAATGTGCTGATAGATCGCGTCGTGCACGAGTTGGTGCCGGAACACGACGCGGTCGCCGGCCTCGTCGAGGAGCTGCGCGTCGAACGCCGCGCCGAGCTGCGCGACGACTTCCGTCGGCGACCGGCGGGTGACCGCGACGACGTCGCGAAGCGACACGGCATCGCCGAGCACCGCCGTGACTCGCAGCAGCTCCAGCGTGACCGCCGGCAAGCCTCGCAGGCGGCGAACCACCAGGGCGCGCAGCGAGGCCGGCAGCTCGGAGGTCGTCGCCTCGACGCCGTCGCCGCCGCGACGCAGCGCCGCTTCATCGGCCAGCGACCCCAGCATCGCCACAGCCCACAGCGGGTTCCCTCCGGCCTTGGCGAGCATGCGGGTCAGCGCGGGGCCGGCGGGCGCCCCGAGCACACGACAGGCGAGCGCGGCCACCTCGCCGGACGTCAACGGCCGGAGCTGCAGCGTGTGCGCGCCCGCGGCCGAAAGATCGTCGAGCAGCCGGGCCGCCTCGGCCGACAGGGGCGCGGGCCGGGCCGTCACCACGACGAGCAACGCCGACAAGGTCAGCTGCCGAGCGAGCGAAGAGATCGCCAAGAGGCTCGCGCTGTCCGCCCAGTGGACATCTTCGGCTACCAGCAGCAACGGCTGCTCGGCGCACGACGTCTCCACCAGGTCGACGATCTCCTCGACGACCTGGTACCGGACGTCACGAGCGGCGCGCGCCGGTCCCGCCGCGCCCCGGCCCGCCAGCAAGGCGCCGATCGCGGCCCGGCGAGGGTCCGACGACCGCCGGCTCAGGTCGAGCGCGGCGGCGATCAGGCCGAACGGGCGGGTCCGCTCGAACGGGTGCGCCTGGCCGCAGCACACGGCCAGGCCACGGAAACGCGCGTCGTCGGCGATGCTCTGCACCAACCGGGTCTTGCCGATGCCGGCCTCGCCCTCGACCGCCAGCACCGAGGCCCGCCCCTCGCCGAGCTCGCCGACGGCAGCCGCGGCCACCGCCAACTCCGCCTCGCGCCCCACCAGCCCGTCCGCCCAAGCCACCCGCAAAGGCTCGCCCACACCAGCGCCGGAATCCAGCCGCCTGCGAACGTTGCTCCGAAGCACGAACATGATGGGCGGAACACAGCCGCACGATCCCGCGCGAGATGCGAGTGCCTCATGTCGAACGGTTCCTCAACGCCCACCGGGCGCAGCAACCTCCTGAACGGCACTCGCGTCGTCGTGACCGGCGCGACGAGTGGGCTGGGCGCGGCGATGGCTGCCGCGCTCGTCACCGCCGGCGCACGCGTGATGGTGACGGGTCGCGACGAGGCGCGCGCCGCCGCGGCCGCGGATCAGCTCGGACCGCCGGCGATCCCCTGCCGGCTCGATGTGCGCGACGAGCGTTCCGTTGCCGCCTGTGTTGGTCGCGCACGCGACGCGTGGGACGGCATCGACATGCTCGTCAACAACGCGGGCATCGGCATGCGGACCGTCAATCCCAACTTCCTGTCGGAGCCGCAACCGTTCTGGGAGGTGACGCCGGCCGGGTTCCGCGACGTCGTGGAAACCAAGGTCGTCGGCTGTTTCCTCATGGCCCGCGCCGTCGTGCCGCTGATGCTCGACCAAGGCGGCGGGCGGATCGTCAACATCTCGATGAACGAGCAGACGATGGTGCGCCGCGGCTTCGTGCCGTACGGGCCCGCGGGAGCCGGCGTCGAAGCGTTGTCGCGGGTGATGGCCGCCGACCTCGCCGGCACGCCGGTGACCGTCAACATCCTGCTGCCCGGCGGCCGCGGCACCCGCACGGGGATGGTCCCCGATGATGCCCCTGCCGACGTCCGGGCCCGGCTCCTCGACCCGGAGGTGATGGGCCCGCCGATCGTGTGGCTCGCCTCCGGCGCCGCGGCCGGCGTGCATGACCGGCGCATCGTTGCGAACGGATTCGACGCAGCATCGATCGCGCGCTGAACCACGCTCCTGCGCCGCCGTTCGGCCCTCGTTCGGCCTCGCCCGGCCGTCAGGTCGTGAGCGCGCCGCCGTTGAGCTCGATCGTCTGGCCGGTCACCCATCCGGCTTCGTCCGACGCGAGCCACACGCACGCGGCCGCGACATCTTCGGGCGTGCCCGTCCGCTTCACCGGGATCGTGCGAGCGAGGTGCTCGGTCACCTTCGGGTCGGGCATCCCCATGAGCCCGAGTGCCAGGGTGTTCGCGGTGACCCCGTCGGCCGCGACTTCGAGCGCGAGCGTGCGGGTGAACGCGATACCGCCGCCCTTCCCCGCGCTGTACGGCGACACACCGATGTTGACTCCGCGCGTCCCCGCACCCGACGAGATCGTGATGATCCGCCCCCAACCGCGCGTGCACATCCCTTCGATGACGGCGCGGCAACAGTTCAGGACGCCGTAGAGGTTCACGCGGATCGGCCCCTCCCACACGTCGGGGCTCATCGCCCGGAACGGTTGCACGGCCATGCCGTGCTCCCCGCCGTTGCCGGCGTTGTTGACGAGGATGTCGACGTCGCCGGCGGCCGCGACCGCGCCGGTTACCGACGCGAAGTCGGTCACGTCGAACGGCGCTGCGACTGCGCGGCCACCCGCGCTGATGATGTCGTCGACGACCGCCTGCGCGCGTTCGGCCCGGACGTCGTTGACCGCCACCGTCGCGCCCTGCCCGGCGAGGGCGCGGGCGATCCCGGCGCCGACGTTCTGGCCCGCGCCGGTGACGAGCGCGACCCGACCGGTGAGATCGAACAGCATGCTCCGCCTTCCGCCTCGTCGCTGCCGCCATTCTTACCGGGTCGTCTCGTGGAGAATGTTCGAGAGTGACAGATGGCCCAGCGCGGAAGTGGGCATCGAGCGGCAAATCCCACGGGCCGATACATGAGGCACGGGGTCTGACCGTGACCCGGTGCGATCGAGATGGACCATGACTGAACCGGCTGTCCTCCACCCTGCATCGAAGCCCGGCGGATCGCTGGAGGAGACGTTGGCGGGGCGGCTCTCCGAAGCCGACCTGCGCGGTCTCGACCTCGCGAATTGCGACCTCTCCGGCCGCGTGCTCCTCGAAACCGATTTTCGCGGCGCGTGCCTGCGCGACGCGAAGCTCGTCAACGCCGCCGCCGGGCGCGCCCGGTTCGACGAAGCCGATCTCGACGGCGCCGACCTCAGCGACGCGCGGCTCGTCGGATCGAGCCTGTGCCGGGCGACGTTGCGCGGCGCGTGCCTGGCCGGCACCAACCTGAACCGGGCCGACCTCCGCCAGGCCGACCTGACCGACGCCCGCCTGTACGAAACATGTTTCTCCGAGGCGACACTCAACGGGCTGACGCTGCCGGAATCGCGCATCGAAGGCTGCGACTTCGAAGGCGCCTCCCTGCAGCGAGCGCGGCTGCAGAGCGCGAAAGTGATCCGCTGCGATCTCTCGGGCGCAGACCTGCGCGGCGCCGACCTGCGCGGCGTGCGATTCGAACGCGCGACGCTCGCGGAGGCGAACCTCGAAGGGGCGTACCTACAGGGCGCGAACCTCCGCGACGTCGATGTCACCGGCGCGCACTTCAGCGACCGCACGTTCTGGCCCACCGACTTCAACGCCGTCGAAGCGGGTGCCATCCTCGTCGGCCACACCGCCGGGGCGCTCTGGGCACTGCGCGACGCCGCCCGTTAACCCCACCCCCCCTGAACCTGCGTCGGTTTTGCCACCTCACCGCGGCAAAACTGACGCAGGTTCGCTTTGGGGCCGGAGGGGCCGCGTAGCGTTCCGGGACGATGAGCTACGCCACCGTGAACGGGTTGCAGCTGTACTACGAGCGGCATGGTTCCGGCGCGCCGCTCGTGCTCCTGCACGGCGGCTTCCTCACCATCGAGTTGACCTTCGGCGGGCTCGTCGAGGCGTTCGCCCGTAACCACGACGTCATCGCGATCGAGCTGCAAGGCCACGGGCGTACCGCCGACACCGAACGCGAGATGACGTTCTCGACCCTCGCGAGCGACGTCGTGGAACTCCTGAACTTCCTCGAGATCGCGAAAGCCGATCTCTTCGGTTTCAGCCTCGGCGCCCTCGTCGCCCTGACGTGCGCGCTCGAACACCCGCGCCGGGTGAACAAGCTCGTTGTCGCGTCGACCAACTTCCGGCCCGAGGCCGACGCTCCCCGCGCCCGCCGCAACCGTCGCACCCGTCCCGACCCGGCCGACGTCGCGCGGCGCATGCCGACCCCGGCCGACTTTCAGGCGATGCGGGATGCCTACGCCGCTGTCGCGCCCGACCCTTCACACTTCGAGGCCTTCGCGGCCAAGGCCGGCGCGATGGTGCATTCGTTCCCGGGTTTCCAACCCGAAGACCTCGAATCGGTGACGGCACCGACGTTGTTGATCTTCGGCGACACCGATTTCGTGCCGTTCGCCGACGCGCAGGAGATGTTCGAACTCATCCCCGATGCCCAACTCGCGATCCTGCCGGGCACCACGCACATGGGCATCACCCGCTCCACCGACCGGGTCCGGGCGCTCGTCGACCCCTTCCTCACAACCTCCACCTGAGCGGCGCCGGCGCGCGACGATGGCCCGTTGATACTCGCGACCCTCCACTGGATCTCCTGGCACGCGGCGCTCGAGATCGCCGTGCCCGCCGCCGTGTTCGGGCTCGCCCTGCGGGGCGCCCGGGACTCACGCCTGGCCGGGTTCGCGGCCTTCGCGCGCGAGCTCGCACTGGTGCTCGTGCTCTACGCGTTCTGGCAGCGCATCGGTGCGATCTCGGTCGTGAAGCTCGACGGCGCGGTGCGCGCGGGCGCAAAGATCTGGCACTGGGAACGTGTCATGCACCTCCCGAACGAGCGCATCGTGCAACGCGACGTCTTGCCGTACTCGTGGTTGGTGCAAAGCGCGAACGCGTACTACGCGACCGTGCACGTACCGGCGATGATGATCTTCCTTCCCTGGCTGTGGTTCTTCCACCGCACGAAGTACTCGTCGGTGCGCAATGTCGTCGCGCTCACGACGTTCTTCTGCCTGCTCATCCAGCTCATTCCCGTCGCGCCGCCGCGCCTCGTCCCGTCGCTGCACGTGATCGACACGCCCGCGTTGTACCACCAGACCGTCTACCCGTCGTTCGGGGCGAGCGGGCCGGCGCAGCTCTCGGCGATGCCGTCGGTGCACGTCGCGTGGGCATTGATCGTCGGCATCACGATCGTGATCGTCGCGAAGAGCCGGTGGCGCTGGATCGCGCTCGCGCACCCGATCCTCACCATGCTCGTCGTGGTCGTCACCGGGAACCACTACTGGCTCGACGGCATCGTCGCCGGGGTACTCGCCGGGTTTTCGCTCGCCATCGATCGCGGCACCCGCGCCGCGCTTGCCCGCTACCGGCGGGCCGACGTACCGGAGGCGCGAACCGAACTCGCGCCCGAGCCGATATCGGCCGGCTGAGTTCCCGCACCCGTCGTGCTCAGTCGCCGGCGACCGGCTCGGGCACCGGCACCGGGGGCGCCACGATGCTGCCTTCGCCTTCGACATTGAGCCGCGGCAACCATTCCAACCACCGCGGGAACCACCAGTTGCGGTCGCCGAGCAGTTCCATGGTGGCCGGTACGAGCAACAATCGCACGACGGTCGCGTCGATGAACACGGCGAACGCGAGCCCGAACCCGACGAGTTTCAGTACTCGCAGGTCGGAGAGCACGAAACTGGCGAAGACGCAGATCATGATGGCCGCCGCAGCGGTGATGAGCCGCGCCGTCTTCGCCAAGCCCTTCGCGACCGCGGCCGCGTTGTCGTGGCCGCGTTCGTACTCCTCCTTGATGCGGCTGAGGAGGAACACCTCGTAGTCCATCGAGAGCCCGAACACGATTGCGAACAACATCATCGGCACCCATGCCTCGATCGGCCCTTCCTTCCCGATGCCGACGAGGTCTTTCAAGTACCCCTTCTGGAAGATGCCGACGATCACGCCGTACGCGGCGCCGATCGAGAGCAGGTTCATGATCACTGCTTTCAGCGGCACGAGCAGCGATCGGAACACGACCATCAAGAGCACGAAGCTGAGCAGGAGGATCGCGGCGAACATCACCGGGAGGCGACGGCCGAGCGTGTCGGCGAGGTCGACACCGATGGCGGTCTGGCCGCCGACGTGCACGTCGAGCGACGAGCCGCGCGTGGCCGCGGGGATCTCGGTGTCGCGCAGCCGGTGCACGAGCTCGGTGGTGCTCTGGTCCTGCGGTGATCCTTTCGGGACCACCTGCAACAGCACCCCTTTCCCATTCGAGCTCACGATCGCGGGGCCCACCGCCGCGACGCCGGGATCGTTCACCAGCGCGCGACCCAGTCCCTGCATCACCGCGCGGTCGGACGCGGCCGGTAGTTCGCTCGCCAGCAGCAGCGGGCCGTTGAACCCGGGCCCGAACCCTTCGGTGAGCAGGTCGTAGGCACGCCGGGTGGTGAAGGAAGCGGGATCGTTCCCGGCGTCGGCCACCCCGAGCCGCAACGAGAACACCGGGATCGCGAGCACGACGAGTACGAGGAGGGCCGAGATCGCGACGGGCCACGGGCGCGCTTGCATCACCCGGCTCCAGCGCGTCCAGAAACTGTGCTCGACGTCGGGTGGTTTGCGAGCGTTCGGCAGCGCGAACTTGTCGATCGTGTGCCCGACGAAACCGAGCACCGCGGGCAGCAGCGTGACGGCCGCCGCCATCACGAAGAGCACCGCGAGCGACGCGCCGACGGCCAGCCCGCGGATGAAGGACACGCCGATGAGGAACAAACCGAGCACCGAGATCACCACCGTGCCCCCGGCGAAGAGCACGGCCCGGCCGCTGGTGTCGATCGCGTGCACGACGGCGCGTTCGGGTTCGGCACCCTCATGCAACGCCTCGCGGTAGCGGGTGGAGATGAACAACGCGTAGTCGATGCCGACCCCGATACCGATCATCGCGGTCACCTGCGGCGCGAACGACGGGATGTCGAGGACGCGGGCGAGCAGGTCGACGAGCGCGAGGCCGATGCCGATCCCGAACAGCGCCGTCATGATCGGCAACCCCATCGCGAGCAGCGACCCGAATGCGAGCAGGAGGATGAAGATCGCAGCGACGATCCCGATCGCTTCACTGGCCGGTTGCGTCTGGTCGGTGAACATCGATCCCGCGAGCTCGACTTGGAGTTGCGATGAGTTCGCGTCGCTCGCGATCGAACGCATGTGGGTCGCGAGGTCGACGGGGACATCGTTCGCCTGCACGTTGAACAGGATCTCGGCGTAGGCGATCTTCCCGCCGGGTGAGATGAAGCGGCTGCCCGCCTTCGTGTACGGCGACGTGACCGACACGACGTGCGGTTCGCTGCGTAGCTTCGCCAACACCGGGTCGATTGCCTTACGCACGTCCGCGGCATTCACATCGCCGGATCCGCGCACTTTGAACACGAGGTCGCCGGTATCGCCCTTGCGGGCGAAGTCGTGGGAGAGCACGTCGAAGGCCCGCTGCGACTCGGACCCGGGGAGGGAAAACGACTTCAGCAGTGTGCCGCCGGCCACCCGGCCCAGGACGCTGACACCGACGAGCACGACGATCCATACGACAACGACGAGGCGGCGACGGCGGTAGCAGAACGTTGCGAGACGTCGAAGCATCCGTGGAGGCTACGGGAAAGCGCCTCGCGCGCCATCTCCAAAATTGCGCAATGTCGAGACCGGCTACGAGACGAGGGCCGCGCCCGGCAACGGGTTGTCGGAGGGGAAGAACGCGGTCGGGAACAACTGCGCCGGCGACTTCTTCTGGCCGAGCACACCGAGGAGCGCGCGGTGACGGGCCTCGACCCCACCGATCGTCATGATCGTCGAGCGCAGCGCGGGGGTCGACAGTTTCGTCGCCGCGAACACGTAGGTCTGGGCCGCGGCGTTCTCGAGCGTGAACGCGAGGTTCACGATGTCGGTTTCGTTCTTCGCGGCTTTCACGGCCGGGTCGACGACGGTCTGCTTGACCGCCGCGTTCGGCGTCGTGACGGCCGCCGCTCCTGATTTCGTCACCACGCCGTTGAGCGCGTCGAGGTGAGCCTGATGGTGCGATTGGAACAACTTCGCGGCGTCGGCGATCGACACCGTCTTCACCAGCCCGGAGCTGATGGCCGTGCCGTAGGCCGCCACCGCGAGCGCCTCGAGTGACGCCGCGGTCTTGGCCAGGGTGAGGTCGAGCGAGCCCTTCCCGGTCGAGCTCGTCGTCGCGCCCTTCGGGGGAGTTGTGGTCGCGCTCGACGTTCCGCCGCTGCTCCCGCACGCGGCGAGTAGCGCGGCGCCGGCGACGGCCAAACCACCGAAGCGCAAGAAGTCGCGGCGGTTCGGCACGCCGAGCACCGAGGCCCGTTGTTCGGTGCTGATGCCGTTGCCGGGATCGAACAGCGCCTCGAACACGCTCGGCAGCGAGCGTTCGGTGGAACGGTGCACCCGGTCGATGCCGCGTAGCGTTCGGCGAACGTCGTCGTGGTTGTAGTCCACCATCGGTGGTCGTCTCCTTGCTCGGTGCGGGCGCGTGGCCGCGCGCGACGTCGAAACGGATGCCTCGGGCAGGTTGTGCTTCGGCGGTGGTGACCGCCGGGCGGTCAACTCACGGGGTACTTCGCGGGGTCGATGCCCTGGGTGATCGTGCTGCCGTCGCCGACGGCGGCATTCTCGAACGGCCCGTTCACGAAGATCGCGTCGACGGCCATTCCCAACGCGGCACCGAGCACCGCGGCGTGTTCCGTTTCGATGGGCAGAATCGTTGCCATGCCCGATGCTGCCGCGGTGCTCATCGCCACGGTAAGGCCGTACGCGTACGTCTCGGCCGCTTGGTTCTCGAGACCGAACGCGAGGGTGAGCGCGCGCTTCTCGCTGTTCACCGCCTGCAATTTCGGTTGCAGCGCGGCGACGAGCTTCTGGTTCGGCCCGGTGACCGCCTTGCTCCCGGCGAGCGAACCGAACGCGGTCGCATGCTCCTGATGATGGTGCTGGAACAGGAGGGCGACGGGCTTGGTCGCGGCGCTCAAGGCCGGCGCTGCCGCGGCGTACGCGGCGACCGCGGCCAGTTCGATCGACTGCGCGAAGGCCGCAAGACCCTCGTCCGTGGACGCGGCGGCGTCGGCCCGTCCGAGAAACCGGCGCGGTCCGAGCGCGGCGCCGGCCGCGAGTGCAGTTCCGCCCAGCGCGGCGCCGCCGAGCACGCGCCGCGCCGCGCTCGAAACGGTGCGGTGCACTTCGCTCATCTCGTCTTCGAACGTGCGCATGGCTTCGTGGTGACGTTCGTCGACATCGCCTGCCATCCGGCGGAGTTCGTGTTCGCTGCATTCCATCGGTGCTGGGTCCTTTGCGGTGGGGCGGAGCGTCGCGCGTTGACGCGTCAGCGCACGACGATCGTGCCGGTCATGAACGGGTGGAACGAGCAGTGGTACGCGAAGGTGCCGGGTCGTGGGAGCGACACCGTCTTCGACGTGCCCGGCGCGATCGGCCCGGTGTTGAATGCGCCCATGTCTGCCGTTGCGGTGTGTGCCTGGTTGTCTTCGTTGGTGAAGACGACCTTCGTACCGGCCGCGACTTGCAGATGATCGCTCGTGTAGTGGAAGTTCTTGATCGTCACGTGGGCGGTTGCCCCCGCCGAAGTCGATGCCGATGTCGCCGCAGACGACGAACTTCCGCACGCACTCAGCGCCAGGACGAGCGCCACTGCCGCGAGCGCGGCGACGAAGTACCGATTGGAGGGACGCATCGACGGGTTCTTCGGAGTCGTCGTGCGGCCCGGATGAGAACTCCCGCGGCGAACCGCTGCGCCCCCGATCAGAACATGGCTACGCGTCGTCGCGCGTACGGCCCGGCATCGGGAACCGCGTGAAGAGGCGGCGCGCGTCCCGCCGCAGGCGCGAGCGACGTGATTCCTCGAGGAAACGCGCGCGACGTTCGGCTGCCAGCTGCGACATGGTGGTGGGGTCGCTGTAGAACATTTCCGGCCTCCCAGACCCGCTCCCGGGCCGCTCCGAAGTGGTTTCTCTCGTCGAAAACGACCCTACGGACGGTCCCGGACAGATCGGGTCCGCAACCGGGAAGAATGTGTCCCGTCATGGACACCCCGACCCGCTTGTTGCGACTGCTCGGCCTGCTGTCGGCGCGTTCGGCGTGGACCGGCACCGAACTCTCGGAGCGGCTCGAAGTGACCGACCGCACGCTTCGGCGCGACATCACACGTCTTCGCGAACTCGGCTACCCGATCGAGGCGACCACCGGGCCGTACGGCGGCTACGAACTCGGTTCCGGTGGCCGTCTCCCGCCGCTCGTCCTCGACGACGACGAGGCGGTCGCGGTGGCGCTCGCGCTGCGGGCCGTCGCGACCGGCGGAGCGACCGGCGCCGAACCGAGCGCGCTGTCGGCGCTCACCAAACTCGAGCAGGTGCTCCCGGTGGGGCTCCGGGAACGGGTCGGCGCGCTCGCGACGTTCACCGTCGGTCTTCGTCGCGGCAACCTGCCGCCGGTGGACATCGACACGCTGGTGAACGTGGCGGTTGCGTGCCGGCGTTTCGAGTGCCTGCGTTTCGACTATCGCGACGCGAGCGATGCCGGCTCGGTACGAGTCGTCCACCCGTACCGGATGGTGCACACCGACCGGCAGTGGTACCTCGTCGCGTTCGACACCACCCGCGACGACTGGCGCACGTTTCGCGTCGATCGGATGTCGACAATAGGAACGACCGGTCAGCGCTTCGCACCGGTCGAGGATGCGCCCGACGCCGTCGCGCTCGTCGCGCACGGCATCGCCGTCGCGGCATACCCGACGCGCGCGACCGTGCGGTTACCCGTTCCTCTCGACGAAGCCCGCCGTTTCCTGTCGCCATCGGTCGCCGAACTCGAGGCCGACGGCGACGCGGCGACGATCGCGCGCATCGGCGGCGACGCCGACTGGATCGCGCGGTACCTCGCCGGGCTCGAATGCCCATTCGAGGTGATCGAGACCGAAGAAGTCCGCAATGAGCTTCACGCGATCGGCCGGCGCCTCTTGGAGACATGAGGGAACGGGTATGCAACGATCACGCTCGACGCGTGATCCCGGCCCACCAAGGAGCTCACCATGAAGCTGCACCGTCTCGCCGTCGCGTCACTCGCGTGTGTTGCAGTGCTCGGCGTCGCCCCGGAAGCCGGAGGCCAGGCACCGGCGATCCGCCACGCGGGCACGGCGACAAGACCGCTTCGTGTTCTTGTCACCAACGACGACGGCGTCGGCGCGCCGGGTATCGACGCGGTCGTGCAGGTCTTGCGCGCCGTCCCCGGCATCGACGTGACCGTCGTCGCGCCCGCGACGAACCAGAGCGGGCAGAGCGACAAGTTCTCGACAACCCCGCTGACGGTCACTCCTGCCACGACCATGCACGGCTACCCGGCAACCGCGGTCGCCGGTTTCCCGTCGGACACCGTGTGGCTCGCGGTGCTGAAGCTCCTGCCCCAGCGCCCCGACCTCGTCGTCGCCGGCATCAACTTCGGCCAGAACATCGGCGACCTCACATCGATCTCCGGCACCGTCGGCGCGGCGCGCACCGCGGCTCGGCTCGGGATCTCGGCCATCGCGGTGAGCCAGGGGTTCTCGTCGAACATCGACTACACCCTCGCCGCCAACCTCACCTCGTTCTTCGCGCAGAGCCTGCGGCCGAAGCTGCTCGCTCACCCGCACCGCAAGCCGACCGTTTACAACGTCAATGTTCCGTCGTGCGCGACGGGCGCCGTTCGCGGGGTGGTGAGCGTCCCGCTCGGCCGTCAGCAGCGGGTCACCGGGTACACGCAGAGCGCGCCGGGAGCCTATACGCCTACGGTGCAAACTCGTGACCTCGCCAACTCGGATTGCACATCGACCGAGAAACATCCGAACGACGACATCGACGCGTTCGAGCACGGGTTCGTCTCCCTCAGCAAACTCGCCACGAACTGAGGGCGAGGCTCGGCGGGAACGATGATCGTCCAGATCTACGGTCTCACGACCCCCGAAGACGCGGCCGCGGTCGTCGCCGCGGGCGCCGACAACGCGGGCGTGGTGCTCGACGAAGGGTTCGACGCCTGGGACAGTGTCGACGTCGCGACCCGCGCGAGCGATCCTGTCAGAACTCGCGGCGATCACGGTCGTCGGCCTCTCGTTGTCGGTCGACGCCGACCAGATCCGCCGCACCGTCGAACTGATCGAGCCGCAGATCGCCCACGTGGTGCGCCTCACCGACGAATGGGAACCGGACGCGGTCTCGACGCTGCGCGAGCAGCTCGCGCCGGTCGAGCTGATGTGCACCGTCGGGGTCCGCGACGAACGCGCGATCGGGGTCGCGCGACGGTACGCGCCCGTGTGCGACTACCTCCTCCTCGACTCCCCGCACCCGAGTACCGGCATCGTCGGGGCGACCGGCGTCACCCACGACTGGGCCCTGAGCGCCCGCATCGTTGCTGCGGTCGAAACGCCCGTGGTGCTCGCGGGCGGGCTCGGCCCGACAACGTGGAGGCCGCGATCGCGGCGACACAACCGTTCGGAGTCGACTCCGAGACGCGCACCAGCCGCGCCGACGATCGTCGCCGCAAAGACCCGGCGCGGGTGGAGGAATTCGTGCGGCGCGTACGCGCGCTGGGCCGCTAGCGCGGGGAACCGGTGGCGGGCGTCTCGTCGCTCGGGATGACGATGACGGGCTCGTCGTTCGGGAGGACGACGACGGGCTCATCGTCGAACTCGACGACCTGGCGCAACAGGTTCACCATCGACGCGCTCAGGACGGAGTGGCCGCCGAGGGACGCGTGCGTCGCGATCGACTGCGCCCGCAGGCTCCGAACCAGCTTGACGAGCGCGCTCACACCGGCCGAATCGAGCGACGAGACGGCTTCGAGGTCGAGCACGATCTCGCTCGCGCCGGTGGGGAGGCCCGCGATCGCGTCGCGGGCGAGCCGGCCGGCGCTGAACACGTCGACCGCGCCCTGCAGGGTCACGATCCGCACACCATCGGACCGGTCGACCGTCTGCACCAGGCGTTCGGGCCGATCGTCGCGATCCATGCGTCGACAGTACCCCCGCCGTCCACAGCGGTAACCGGCGCGTTTCGGGGGTGTCCCCCGCGACGCCTCCAGCGCCCGAGCTCCGGAAGTGCCCACCGGCGTACACTTCGGGCGTGGCCGAAGTTGTGGAGCCGTTCATCGCGCTCCGAGTTGCGCGAGACGGCTCGACGGCAGTGGTGTCGATCGACGGTGAGATCGAGTTCGCAACCGCGCCGAAGTTGCGAGCCACGCTTCTCGAGCTCGTGCACGACGGGCCGACTCGTATCGTCCTCGATCTCGCCGGTGTGTCGTTCCTCGATTCGGCCGGGATCAGCCTGCTCATCCAGGCGAAGAAACGCCTCGCGACCGGGGGCGCCGAACTCGTGTTGCGCCGTCCTCGATCGAATGTCCGTCGCGTCTTGCAGGTCACCGGCGTCGACGACCTGTTCCTGATCGAGGACTGACGGCCGGCGCCCCGCCGGCGGTCACCGACCCGACGTTCACCGGCCCGACGTTGCCGCGCCCCGTTCCTTGCGCTGCGCGTCGATGCGCATCTCGAACCACACCTGCTTGCCGTCGCCGTCGCGGTCGGAACCCCAACGATCGGACAGCGCTTCCACCAGCGCGAGCCCCCGCCCGGTGACCGCGTCGTTGCCGTAGCGACGCCGCCGCGGCCGGGCCGCGCTGTCGTCGTGCACCGAGCATCGGAACGACGAACCGGAGCGGGTCAGCTCGACAATGGGAGCAGAACCCGCGTGCAACAACGCGTTCGTCACGAGTTCGGAGACGAGCAAGACCGAATCGTCGACGACTTCGCGCGAGACATCCCAACGCAACAACGTGTCGGAGACGAATCGTCGCGCCCGTGACGGCGCGGTGCGATCCGCCGGTAAGACCGCCGACGGCACAGCGCGGAAGCTTACCGACACCCAGCGCGCGAGCGCGGGAGTAGAGGGCCGGGCGGGCAGAAGGGATGAGGAGGCGACCGGCTATCGTCCGCCGCCGTGGCGTCCGTGCCGGCCGAGCCGACGACGGGCCGCGACGCACAATGGTGGGTGATCGCCGCGGCGCTGGCGGTGATCGGCGCGATCTCGATCGGCGACACCGCAACCGGCGCCGTGCTCGCGCCGGCCGTCGTGGCCGCGCCTTTCCTGGTCGCGGTGGTTGCCGACGGGCGCAGGACCGCGATCGTCGGCGCGGTCGCGGTGGCCGCCGCCGCGGTGTCGGTCGCGTTGCAGTCGATCTCGGCCACCCAGCGGGTAGCCGACATTCTCGTGGTCGGCGTCGGGGCGCTCGGCGCAACGCTGGTTGCCGCAACCCGGTCGCGACGTGAAGCCGAACTGGAGATCGCCGGCGCACAAGCCGACCTTGCCCGCCGGTTGCGGGTTGCGCTCGACGCCGGCCGCATGGGGACGTGGTCGTGGGACATGCGCACGAACACCGTCGACTGGGACGACATGCTCGAGCCCCTCTTCGGTGTCGAGCCCGGCACGTTCGAGAAGACGTTCGAAGCTTGGGCACAGACGCTGCACCCCGACGACCGGGCCGGAATGGTCGCGAGCGTCGAAGCCGCGGTGCGCGCGGGTGGGCAGTTCCGCGCCGACCACCGCACCATCTGGCCCGACGGCACCGTGCACTGGATCGAAGGGCGCGGCGAGGCGGTGTTCGACCGGGCCGGCAACGTGATCGGCGCGACGGGCGTCGCGATCGACATCGACGAGCGCCGCCGGCACGACCTGGAGCGCACGACGTTGCTCGCTTCGGAGCGGCAGGCCCGCCGCGACTTCGAGCAATCGGCGGCCGCGCTTGCGCACCTCCAGGAAGTCACGCTCGGGCTCTCGGGCGCGACGACCGTCGACGAGATCGCCGACCTGATCCTCGAACGCGGGATCGCAGCGCTCGGCGCGATGAACGGCTACTTCGCGACCGTCGACGATACGCAACTGACCCTCGTGATGCGCTCACAGGTCGGGTACACGACGCAGCTGATCGATACGTACCGCTACGTCGACATCGACGCGCCGCTGCCTGCGCCCGAGGTGCTCCGCACCGGCACACCGATGTTCGTCGAGTCATCGGCCGAAGGCGTTGCGCGCTACCCGCAATTCCCGCGCGACGACATCCGGGGCGCATTCGTTGTGTACCCCCTGTTCATCGAAGGAACCCCGGCGGCCGTCATGGCGCTGGGGTTCGACGAAACCCGTTCCTTCGACGACGGCGACCGCGCGTACATCAGCACGGTCATGGAGGCTTGCGCGCAGGCATTGCAGCGGGCCTTGCTGTTCGACGCGGAGCAGAAGAGCCGAGCTCGATTGCGGGTGCTGCTCGACGCGTCCGAACGCCTCGCCGCGCTCGACGATCCCGATGAGCAACTCCGCGTCGCGGCCGATATCGCCGCGACGCGGATCGGTCGGTGGGCGTCGATCCAGATGCTCGGCCCGGATGGCCGTTTGCGCCGCGTCGCGGTCGCCCACGCCGACCCCGAACGCCTCGCGTCCTTGCACCAGCTCCTGTCGCTGCAAGTCGACCGAGGATCGATCGGGTACAAGGTGATGGAAACCCGGCAACCGATGTTGTTGCCGCGCCCGCGCAACGAACGGCTGACCCTTTCCGAAGACAAGGAAGCCACCGAGGCGATCTCGCGTCTCGGCTGGCGTTCGGGGATCGTGACGCCGATGATCGCCGGGGGCCGCTGCGTCGGTGTGCTCACCATCGGCGACGATCGGCAGCTCCCGCTCGCGACAGCTGATCTCGAACTCGCGTCCGACCTCGGTCTCCGCGCCGCGTCGAGCTACGAACGGGCCCGGCTCCTGCGCGCCGAACAAGCGCGGGCCGCGACTGCGCTGCGCGAGAGCGAAGAACGGCTCGCGGCCGAACATCGGCTGGTCGCGCTGCTCCAGAGCAGCATCCTGCCCGACGAACTCCCGCAGGTCGACGGGCTCGAGTTCGCCGCCCGCTACCACCCGGCCGAGAGCGGGATCGAGGTCGGTGGCGACTGGTACGACGCGTTCGAAGTCGCCGGTGCGGGCGTCGTGATCGTCATCGGCGACGTTGCCGGCCACGGCATGGCCGCGGCGACGCTGATGGGCCGGGTCCGCAACGCGGCGCGTGCCTTCGCCGTCGAGGACACCGACCCCGCGCGGCTACTACGCCGGCTGGATCGCGTCCTGCAGGAACTCGAGGAAGACGCGATGGTCACCGCGATCGCGGCGCACTTCGACCCGGCCACGCGCCGGCTGCGCTACGCCCGAGCCGGTCACCCGCCCGCGGCGCTGCGCGACGGCGAACGCATCGAGTTCCTCGACACCGTCGGCGGTACGCCGCTCGGCGCGATGACCCGCCCGTACGAAACGGGTGATCGGGTGCTCGCGCCCGGTGCACTCCTCGTGTGTTACACCGACGGGCTCGTCGAGCGGCGCGACCGCTCGATCGACGCCGGGCTCGACTGGCTGGCCCGCCGCTTGGGCGAGACCGACTCGATCGCGCTCGACGCGTTGTGCCAGTCGCTCCTCGACGAGCGTTACAGCGCGCAGCCGAGCACCGACGACATCTGCGTCATCGCTATGCGCGTCACCGCATGAACCTCGCGTTACAACGACTGGGAACTGCGCGGCGGGGCATGAGGCAGGGGCGGTTGCCTCACACCCCGCGCCGCGCTCCAGGCCCGGAGGCAGGGGGTAGACCGGGCCGGATCTCTCCGGTGCCTACGTCGCCGTGGCCCCGGGCTCAGATGTTGCGAACACCAGCCGCCGCCGGGACGACCCAAAGGACGACGACGGCACTGACGGTCGTTGCGAAAGCGAGTATGCGCTTGGTCATTGGTGACTTCCCCCTGTAGCGGCGTTCCCGCGTCCGCAATGTGCGAAGTCGGTATCTCGCGGGTGTCTCAATCGACACCAACGAGAGGAAAAAACCTCGGGCTCACCACGAGACGTGGCGGTGCCGGAAGGCCTAGTCGCGCTCTCGGTGACCTCGGGTCGGCGTCGGAACGCCGAGACCACGCAAGGTGGCCAGCTCGCGACGTACTGTGGAACGGCTCGCGCCGATCGCTTCGGCCAGATCGTCGACCGTCGGCGCCGCGCCCTGCTCGGCCGCCTCGTCGAGCAGGCGGAGGATCTGCCGCCGGCGCCGCTCGCCCACGTCGACGAGCAACGTGTCCTCGGGTGCCGACAGCGTCCAGGTGATCTCCACCAACTCGTCGGGGCGCAACGACCGGCCCGTCGGCGCCTCGGTGCGAGGGAGCCGGACGGTGCGGCACGTCGGGTTGCGAACCGCGTGCGCCGCCGCGATCGCCGCGTGTTCCGGCACACAGTCGATCGCGCGGCGCCGCACGTCGGGTTCGAGACCGTCGAGGCGGCGGACGAGTTCGGCATGCGCGCGTACGACGGTGATCTCCGATTCGTCGGCGTCGGCGGCGGCAAGTGCGCACCGGTGATGCCACCACAGCGCCGCGCACGCGTACTCGGCACCGACACCGAGCGAATCCACCGCGGCACGGGTCGCGCGGTAGGCCTCTTCGACGCGACCGAGCTCGAGCAGCGCGAGCCCCCGCACCGCGACCAGCCCGGGCCGCTGCTCGTCGGCCCCGATCGCGTCGCAGGTGGCGACGGCGGCGTCGAGCCGGACCAGCGCCTCTTCGCAGTGCCCGCCCGCGATCTCGACGAGCGCGAACGACCGCTGAAGGTGGAGTTCGAGCCATGCGTCGGGCATGTCGCGCAACGCGCCGAGACCGCGACCGAGCAGGGCCGCCGCATCGTCGGTACGCCCCGCCCGAGCGGCAATGGAACCGAGCACATCGAGGCAGTGCGCTTCGCCCCGCCGGTCGCCCACGGTGCGGAAATACTCGAGCGCCTGAAGCGCTTCCCGTTCGGCCGCGTCGTCGTCGCCGAGCACGGCATGGCGGACCCAAGCGGAGTTGGCGCGCACCATCGCCGACGCTCGACGGTTCCCGAGGCCGCCGAACACGAGCGCGGCCTCGCCGTAGCAAGCAAGCGCGTCGGCGACCCGTCCCTGCGCGTAACAGAAGTTCGCGAGGTTCAGCGACTGCACACCCTCGCCGTGCCGGTAGCCGATCGCGCGGCAACGGTCGAGCGCCTCTCGGAGCGCGTGTTCCGCCGCTTCGCCGTCGCCTTTCTCCATCGCCACCGCGCCGATCACACCGAGCGCTTCGGCTTCGCCCCGCACGTCGCCGCTCGCGGCGCTCTCGGCCCGCGCGAGGGCGAGTTGTTCGAGCGCTTCGGGATAGCGCTGCGTCTCACGTAATGCGTGCCCGAGTTCGCAGCGCGCCTCCGACCGGGCCGTGGGATCTTGGTCGAGGACCTCGATCGCGGTTTCGAGGCTGGGAACCGCGGCCGCGGATCGGCCCGACCAACGCAACGCGGCGGCGAGCGCGACCAGCGATGCGCCGACGCCCCGACGATCGTTGAGCCGCTCGTGCAGCATCACCGCTCGCCGTGCCTCGACTTCGGCCTCGTCGAAGCGGGCGGTGTGCCCGCACCACCACGCGCGGCGACGTGCGGTTTCGGCCTGCCACTGCGGGTTCCCGTGCGACAGTGCGACCAGCTGGTCGAGCACCTTCGCCTGCTCTTCGCGATGACCGAGCACGTCGAGGCAACGCTCGTGCTGGGCGAAGAGATCGAATCGATCTTGCGGCGACGAGCGCGGCCTCGGGGGCGAGTTCGGCCACGCGCGCGAACGAGTGCAACGCGCTCCGGTAAGCGTGCAGTTCGAGGGCGCGGTTGCCCGCTTCCACGAGGTACCGCACCGCGACCTCGCCGACACCCGCCTCGCCGTAATGCCGGGCCAACGCCTCGACGTCGTCGGCTTGCGTCCGGGCGAGCGCGCCGGCCAGACGGCGGTGCATGTCGGGCCGCTTGTCTTCGCTGATCGACCCCTCGACCACGCTGCGAACCTGCTCGTGGTGGAAGGCGTAACCCCCATCGGTTTCGACGAGCAAACCGCGCGCGAGCAACGTGTCGATCGCGTCGAGCAGGCGAGAACGTTCGAGTTCGGTCGCGAAGCTGAGCGTCTCGAGATCGATCACTGCCGCCCGGAGCGACGTCAGCTCGATGACGTTGGTCTCGTCGTCGGAGAGCGCCGACACGCGAGAGGTGACGACCCGCTTCACGTCGGGGGTGATCGGAAGGGCCTCGGTATTGGCGAGTTGGTCGAGGCCGTCGATTCCCGCCACGCCACCGTCGAGGCGACCTTGGTCGCGTAGCGCCCGCAACGTTTCGAGCACGAACAACGCGTTGCCGCCGGTGTCGTCGAGCAGCCGGGTGCAAAAACGCGGCGGGACGTTGACCACGGCGAGGCTCCGGCGAACCAGCTCACCCAACTCGAACACGGTGAACGGTCCGACGAGCAAGCGGCCCCGACCGCACATCCGGTCGAGATCGCGCAGTGTGTCCCAAACCTCGTCGCGGTCGCGTGACTCTTCTTCGCGCGCGGTGAGGCACACGAGGACGCGGCTGCTGTCGAGGTGGGCACCGAGCGCACCGAGCACGTCGAGCGTTTCGCTGTCGGCCCATTGCACGTCGTCGATGACGAGCATCAACGGAGCGCTACGGCTCAGGGCGAGCAGGGCGCGCAGCAACGCCTCCCGGATACGTTGCTGCTCCTCCCCCGGCCGAAGCGGCGGCCCGGCCGGGAGATCGGGCAACCATTCAGCCAGGCGCGGCTCGACACGGGCGAGGGTTCGCAACCAGATCGGGTCGATGCGTTGCGCGAGCTGCTGCGCGCGTAACGGTGTGAGCGCCGCGCTCAATGCGTCGGCGAGCGGGGCGTACGGGCGCGCCATCGCGTTGCCGTGGCAACGCGCCCACAACACGTCGAAGCCGCGCCAGCGCGCGTCTTCGCACACCTCGCGCACGAGCCGCGTCTTGCCGACGCCCGGGTCGCCTTCCACGAGCACCACACCGCCCTGGCCGCGCAACGCGAGCTCGACCCGGTCGACGAGGATCGCCCGTTCCTCGCGCCGGCCCACGAACGGAACCGCGCCGTCGCGCCGGAACAATGGCGACTGCGTCGCTTGCGACGCGCCACCGGCCGGTTCCAGTTCGGTCTCCCGGTAACGGACGATGCGTTCGTACAGCGCCTGGGTCTCGGGCGACGGTTCGCTGCCGAGCTCGTCGGAGAGCACCGAGCGGCACCGTTCGTACTGCTGCAACGCGTCGTTGATCCGACCGAGCAGGAAGTAGAGGCGGATCGCGGCACGATGCGCGGTTTCCCGCAGCGGGTCGTGGTTCGTGAGGCGCCTCGCGTACCCGAGCGCCTGCTGGTTGTCGCCCGCGCCGGCCAGCAGCTCGATCAGCATCGTCAGCGCGTTGAGGTAGAGCTCTCGCAGCCGTTCCTGCTCGAAGGTCACCCAGTCGTCGTAGAAACCGGCGAGGAAGTCGCCGCGGTACAGCTCGACACCGGCCCGGAGCTGGTCGACCGCGATCCAGGTGTCGGAAGCCTCGAGTTGGTCGATCTGGTCGACGGCATGCAGCGACCGCTCGAAGAGGTCGACGTCGAGCCAGTAGGGCGCCGCCGCGTTGAACACGACGGCGTCGGCCGTGGTGAGCAGGTAGGGCTCGCCGCCGGAGGTTTCGGCGAGAACGTCCTGGACCTGCCACAGCGCCTGGCTCAGACGGCGGCGCGCCTTCGCTTCGGGCAGGTCGGGCCAGAACAAACCGGCCAGAAGATCGCGCGTGTGGCTGCGGTCGCGGTTGACCGCGAGGTACGCGAACAAGGAACGAGCGGCCCGCGACGGGATCGGCGGGAGTGTGCGACGCCCCTGCTCGAGGAGGAAACCTCCCAAGAGGTGGATCCGGAGAGGCTCCACGACGCCAGGGTACAAGCTTGGTAAAGCTTGGTCGAACGATACGGTCGGGGCATCACTCCGTGGGAGGTCCGGAATGCCGGGCACCGTCGTCTACGAGCGTGACGGCCATGTCGCCACCATCACCTACAACCGGCCCGACGCCCTGAACGCGATCAACGGCGAGCTGCGCGCGGACCTGAACGAGTGCTGGCTGCGGTTCCGGGACGACACCGAGGCCTGGGTCGCGATCGTCACCGGTGCCGGTCGCGCCTTTTGTTCCGGTGCCGACACGAAGGACGGTGCCGGTTCGACCGGCACCTGGCCGGCGTCGTTCTGGGAGATCCCGACCATCAACTCGTTCGAGAGCGGCCTCGAAATCTGGAAGCCGACCATCGCCGCGGTGAACGGTTACTGCCTCGGCTACGGCCTGACGCTTGTGAGCGCGTGCGACTTCGTGATCGCGAGCGAGCACGCGGTGTTCGGCTTCCCCGAGGTGCGTATCGGGGTTCCGACCATCGTCGGCGCAATCCGGCTGCCGCAGAAGATCGGCATGCAGCACGCCCTCGAACTGCTCCTCACCGGCGATCGCATCGACGCGCACCGCGCGAAGGAGATCGGGATCGCGCTCGAGGTCGTCGAGCACGATGATCTCCTTCCCGCGGCGCGACGTCTCGCTGATCGCCTTTGCCAGGGCGCGCCGCTCGCGGTACGGGCGGTGAAGGAAATGGCCTACCGCGGGCAATCCCTTCCGTGGACCGACGCGGTACGGATGGGCGAGACGATGCGCCGCGTCGTCATGACAACCGAAGACGCGCGCGAGGGCGGTCTCGCGGCACGCGAAGCGCGCGCACCGAAATGGCAGGGAAGGTGAACGAAGCGTGAAAGTCAGCGATACGCCGCGTGCGCTGCGAGCGCTGGCACGGTCCGGGCTCCTCACCCCGGTCCGACCCGACCGGCTCCTGCGCGCGGGTATCGCGCTCCGTCACTGGGGCACGACGATCGCCGCTGCCTACGCGGCCGGCGCCGCGCGCTTCGGGACTCGGGCCGCGCTGCACGACGATCACGGGCCGGTCAGCTACGACGACATCGACGCGCGCAGCAACGCGCTCGCCCATGGCCTGGCCGACCTCGGCGTCGGGGCGGGCACCGTCGTCGGCATCCTATGCCGCAACCACCGCTACTTCGTCGACGTCACCGGCGCGTGCGCGAAGCTCGGCGCGCACGCGCTCTTCCTCAACACGTCGTTCTCGACGCCGCAGTTGCTCGAAGTGACGGCTCGCGAAGACGCCGGCGCCCTCGTCATCGACACAGAGTTCGCCGCGTTGGCAAACGGCTTCGATGCGGGCCCGGTCGTGCTCGCGTGGCCGGAAGGTGCCACGGGTGACGTGGTCGACCACACGCGCGGCCTGGCCACCGTCGACGGCCTGGTCCGGAGCCACGATCGGTCGTCGCCGGCGAAACCCGCGATCACCGGGCGGACGATCGTGCTGACGTCGGGCACGACCGGCACGCCCAAGGGCGCGTCACGGGCGCACACCGCCGCGATCGCGCCCGCGTTCGCGATGCTCGATCGCATCCCGTACACGGCCGGGGAAACGGTGGTGCTCGCGGCACCCATGTTCCACTCATGGGGGTTCGGCAATTTCACCATCGGGATCGCGCTCGGCGACACGATGGTGTGCGTACGCCGCTTCGATCCCGAAGCGACCCTGGCCGCGATCGAACGTCATCGCGCCCACGTGCTGGTCGCGGTCCCGGTGATGCTCCAACGCATCCTCGAACTCCCCGGCGCGGTCCTCGACCGTTACGACACGTCGTCGTTACGGCTCGTGCCGCTCTCCGGGTCGGCGATCCCCGGTGGGCTCGCGCCCCGCTGGATGGAACGGTTCGGGCCGAACCTCTACAACCTCTACGGCTCAACCGAGGTCGGGTACGCGACGATCGCGACCCCCGACGACCTGCTGGCCGCGCCGGGCACCGCGGGGAAACCGCCGCCCGGCACGACCGTGAAGATCCTCGACGAGAACGATCACGAACTCCCGCAGGGTGTTGTCGGGCGCATCTTCGTTCACAGCGAATTGCTGTTCGACGGCTACACCGGCGGCGGCTCGAAGCCGATGGTCGGCGCCTTGATGGGCACCGGCGACACCGGCTATTTCGACGAGGACGGCCGCCTGTTCGTCGAAGGGCGCGAAGACGAGATGATCGTGTCGGGCGGTGAGAACGTCTTCCCGCGTGAAGTCGAGGACCTGCTGTCGGCGCGGCCCGACATCGTCGAGGCGGCGGTGATCGGCGTCCCCGACGACGAGTTCGGCGAACGGCTCAAGGCGTTCGTCGTTCGCGAGCCGGGCACCGACGTCGACGCCGGCACGTTGCGCGCCTACGTGAAAGACAACCTGGCTCGCTTCAAGGTGCCCCGCGACTTCGAGTTCGTCGACGAACTCCCGCGCAACGCGACCGGCAAGGTCGTGAAACGCGCGCTCTCGTGAACATCCTCGCCGTCGACGTGGGCGGGACGAAGTTGTCGGCCGGCATCGTGAACGACGACGGCGCGCTCCTGGAACGACGCGACACACCGACGCCGACCGGAACCGACGGCGACGCCCTCTTCGCCACGCTGGCCGCGCTGATCGTCGACCTCCCGCTCAGCACGACGCGCGCGTGCGGGGTTGGTTGCGGCGGGCCGATGGACCGCGACGGCGAACACGTGTCGCCGCTCAACATCCCCGCGTGGCGCGACTACCCGCTGCGCGCCCGGCTGGCGGCACTCACCGCACTTCCGGTGTTCGTCGACAACGATGCCAAAGCGCTCGCACTGGGCGAGGGCTGGACCGGCGCCGCCAAAGGATGCCGCGACTACATCGCGATGGTCGTGTCGACCGGCGTCGGTGGCGGCATCGTGTGCGACGGTCGACTGCTCGGCGGCGACGCCGGCAACGCCGGCCATATCGGCCATGTGATCGTCGAACCGGCCGGCCGGGTGTGCGGTTGCGGCGCGCGTGGCTGCCTCGAGGCCGAAGCGTCGGGTAACGCCATCCGTAAGATCACCGGCGCCGACCCGAAAGACGCGCCGCCCGGCGTGATCGAACGCACCGGCACGCTCGTCGGGCGCGCGATCGCGTCGGTGGTGAACCTCCTCGACCTGCGGCTCGCGGCGGTCGCCGGTTCGGTCGCGCTCGGTTACGGCGAGCCGTTCTTCGCCGCCGCGCAACGCGAGGTCGACGAACGGTGCCGGCTCGACTTCAGCAAAGGGGCACGGGTCGTCCCCGCCGGCAACGGCGCGAGCGGCCCGTTGATCGGCGCCGCCCGCGTCGCCCTCTTGCACACGAAGCGGTGAGCGCAGCGAACTCGCCGGAGCGGCGAGCCTGCGAGCGCGACCATCAGACGGAGTACTCGAACATCCCGCCGTCGATCACCACGGTGCCGTCCTGGGTGACGGTCTGGAAGATGGCCTGGCCGTCGCCCTCTTCCCACATCTTCACCGTCAGCGTGTCGCCCGGGAAGACCGGCTTGGAGAAGCGGGCGTCCATCACCTTGAACTTCGCGGGGTCGGACCCGCACAGCCCGTGCAGCAACGCCCGGCCGGTGACGCCGTAGGTGCAGAGCCCGTGCAGGATCGGCTTCGGGAACCCGGCGAGCTTCGCGAACGACGGGTCGGAGTGCAGCGGGTTGCGGTCGCCGGAGAGGCGGTAGAGCAAGGCCTGGTCGGCGCGCGTCCCGTAGGTGATCTCCTTGTCGGCCGCCCGTTCGGGCACCTTCGGGCGCACCGGCAACGTGTCGCCCCGGCTTTCGCCGAAGCCGCCTTCGCCGCGGATGAACGCGCCGAAGCGGGTCTTGAACGCGGGCCGGCCCGACGTCGCGTACTTGCATTCGGTTTCCATCACCGCGAGCGCGCCGGAACCCTTGTCGTAGATGCCGACCACGCGCGTCGTGCTCTCGATCGTGCCTTCGGCCGGGATCGGGCCGTACACCTCGACCCGCTGCTCGCCGTGCACGAGCATCGCCCAGTTGATGTCGCCGAAGCTCGGCATCGCGCCCGAGCCCATGCCGACGATCACCGGGAACGTCGGCAGCACCTGCTGCTTCACGTCCTGGCTGTTCTCGGTGGTGAACTCGAGTTCGAATCCGGTGGGGTCGGTCTGGCCCGCGCCCACGCCGAGCGCGTACAGCAACGCGTCCATGTGGCTCCAGGAGCGCGTGCCCGGTCCGGAGACGGAACCGACCGAATCGAGGTTCATAGGCATGTGATTACTCCATCATTCCGGCGTTGGGGCGGGCGTCGGCGACCAGTTTGGGGATCACGTCGGTGAGCTTCGACGGCTCCCAACGCATCCCATTGTTCTCGGCGGTCGGGCCGCGGTGCCAGCCTTCGGCCACACCGACGCGGTCACCGGCGACGAGGAACACCCGACCGGTCACGTCCTTGCCTTCGTTCGAACCGAGCCACACGACGAGCGGCGAGATGTTGGCCGGGTCGAGCGCGTCGAACGTGCCTTCGGGGACTTCGCCGAACCCGAGGTTCTCGGTCATGCGGGTGCGGGCGACGGGTGCGATCGCGTTCGCGTTGACGCCGTAGCGACCGAGTTCCATCGCGGCGATCTGGGTGAAGGCTGCGATCCCGGCTTTGGCGGCGCCGTAGTTGGTCTGGCCCGCGTTGCCGAACAAACCGGAAGGCGACGACGTGTTGACGATGCGCGCGTTGACCTCGTTGCCGGCCTTGGTCTGCTCACGCCAGTACTCGGCCGCGTGCCGCGTCGGGCCGAAGGTGCCCTTCAGGTGGACGGCGATGACGGCGTCCCACTCGGCTTCGGTCATGTTCACGAGCATGCGGTCGCGCAGGATGCCCGCGTTGTTGACGAGGGTGTCGAGGCGGCCGAACGTGTCGATCGCGGTCTGCACGATGCGGCGCGCACCTTCGTAGTCGGCGACGTTGTCGCCGTTCACGACGGCGTCGCCACCCATTGCCTTGATGTCGGCAACGGTCTGCTGCGCAGGTGAGAGGTCGGCGCCCTCACCGCTCGCGTCGCCGCCGAGGTCGTTCACGACGACCTTGGCCCCTTCGCTCGCGAACGCGAGTGCGTGTTCGCGACCGATCCCGCGACCGGAGCCGGTCACGATCACGACGCGGCCGTCACAAATACCCATTGTTCCCCTCGTTGTCGACGTTCTGACCGTTCAGTTGCCGGCGCGGTAGCGCTCGCGCAGCACTTGTTTGTACAGCTTGCCGTTGTCGTGCCGAGGCAGGGCCTCGACGAAATCGACGCGCCGCGGACACTTGTAGTGCGCGATGCGGTCCCGGCACCACTCGATGAGGGTTTCTCCCAGGGCGGCGGTCGGCTCGACGCCGGGCTGGGGCTCCACCACCGCGACGACGATCTCGCCCCAATCGTCGTCGGGGGCGCCGATCACGCCGACGTCGCCGACCGCGGGGTGCTCGATGAGCGCCGCCTCGACCTCGGCCGGGTAGATGTTCACCCCGCCGCTGATGATCAGGTGGGCGCTGCGGTCGGTGAGGAAGAGGTACCCGTCGGCGTCGAGGTAGCCGACATCGCCGAGCGTGAAGTAGTCGCCGCGGTAGCTGCCGGCCGTCTTCTCGGGGCTCTTGTAGTACTCGAACCGGCCCTCACTGATCTCGGCGGGTGCCTTCAGGTAGATGGTGCCGATCGTGCCGGGCGGCGCTTCGTGCCCCGCGTCGTCGAACACCTTCACCTGGTCGATCGGGTTGGGCTTGCCGACCGTTCCGGGCTTCTGCAGCCACTCCGCCGAACCGACGAGGGTGCCGGTGCCCTCGGTCGCGGCGTAGTACTCCCAGAGCACCGGGCCCCACCAGTCGATCATGCGTTGCTTCACGTGCACGGGGCAGGGCGCGGCGCCGTGGATCACCACGCGCAGGCTCGACGTGTCGTAGCGGGCGCGCACCGCGTCGGGCAGCGAGAGCAACCGGTGGAACATCGTCGGCACCATGTGCGTGTGGCTGACTCGGTGTTCCTCGATCAACGCGAGCGCGGCTTCTGGGTCCCACGCGTCCATCACCACGACGGTCACGCCCACGGTCGCGGGGGTGCTGAGCGAGAACGCGAGCGGCGCGGCGTGGTACCACGGGCCGGTGCAGAGGTGCACGCTCTTGTCGGCGTGGTAGCCGGAGATCTCGGCCAGCGCGAGTGCAGTCGGCGCAGTGCCCCGGCGGAACACGCCTTTCGGACGGCCCGTCGTGCCCGACGTGTAGAGCATCGTCATGCCGAGCGACGCGTCGTCGACGTCGGAACCGTCGAGCGGGTCGACCGCGCCGTCCCAACGTTCGAAGCCGGGTATGTCGCCGCCGACGGCCAGGCGTACGCGCAGGTTCGGGGCGAGCGCGGCCGCGGCGGCGGCCGCGTCGGCAAAGTTCGCGTCGGCGACGAACGCGGCCGCGTCGCAGTTGTCGACGATGTAGCCGACCTCGTCGCCGGTCAGGTGCCAGTTGACGGTGGTGAGCCGCCAGCCCGCGCGTTGCGAGGCGGCGAGCGTTTCGGCGAACTCGGGACGGTTCCCGCACATCAGTGCGACGCCGTCACCGTCGTCGACCCCCCGGTCGCGCAACGCCCGGACCAACCGGTTCGCGTTCGCGTTGTACTCGGCGAACGTCCGGTTGCCGGTGGGCGTGATCAGTGCCGGCTTGTCGGGCTGGCGTTGCGCCCAGTACGACGGCAGCATCCCGCGCTCGGCCGCCTCCAGCCGCTGCGCACGCTCGTCGATCGTCGTCATCGCCGCGAGTCTTCCACGCGCCAACCGGCCGGCGCGGGGCCACCCGCAGCGGCACGCCTGAAAGGATGACGCCGATGGAGCACGAGCGGTGCGAGCAGTGCGGGTTCGACGGGAGCACCTACGACGACGGCGCGCTGCTCGCCGCGATCGACGGGCTCGGCCCCCGCTGGCGCGACGCGCTCACCCGTGCGGGGGCCGAACTGCGCCGGCGGCCGGCGCCCGAGGTTTGGTCGGCCATCGAGTACGGCGCCCACACCCGCGATATCACCGCGTTGCATGTGTTCGGCGTCGAGCAGGCGCTCACCGGGAGCGAGCCCGTCTTCGGCGACATCGACGCCGACGCCCTGATCGACAGACGCGGCGGCGAGCTACGAGGCCGCCGATCCCGACGCCGTCGCGAACGAGATCGCCGAGCAGGCGACGAAGCTGGCCGCCGCGGCGCGCGCGTCCGGTCCGGGCGCATGGGCCCGCGGCCTCACGATCGGTACCGACCGCCGTGAGGTGCGCTGGCTCCTGGAGCACGCCCTGCATGATTCGCTTCACCACCTCGACGACGTCGACCGCGGCGTGGCGCGCCTCCGGGCCGCCGGCGCATGAGCGTGGTGGCGCCACCACGCTCCGTCGCGTAGCGTCCGTTCTCGTGGGCACGCCGAGGACGGCACGTACGGTCGGACTGCTCGCGACCGTCGTTGCGCTGGTCGCGACGAGTTGCGTGCGGCCCGGCGGTGGACGTGGCCACGGCAACGTCAGGCCGCGCGAGGCGCCGCGAGTCGTCACGCAGTGGTCGCGGTTCGACGCCGGCGTCGACGTGGCACCGGTTCCGTCGAACCCGTTCGACCCGAATGTCATCGACGTCGAGGCGATCTTCGTCGACCCGCACGGCAAGGCGTGGCGCGCGATCGGCTTCTGGTTCCAGGACTACACGCGAGCGCTCGTCGACAACCAGGAACAACTCACACCGAACGGCACCCCGTACTTCGCGATCCGTTTCACACCGACCGTCCCCGGTAACTGGACGTGGTCGTGGCACGTCCGCACCGCGACCACCGACGTGACGACGCGCCCGCGACGCCTCTTCGTACGCCCTCACGAAGCCCGCGGGTACGTACGCCTGAGCAAGACCGACCCGAGGTACCTCGCGTTCGACAACGGTGCGCCGTACTTCGCCGTCGGCGAGAACCTGGCGTGGTACGACAACAAACGCGGTACCTACTGGTACGACTCGTGGCTCGACCAGCTCGCCGCGCAACACGTGAACTACGCGCGACTGTGGATGCCGTCGTGGGCGTTCGGCATCGAATGGAACGACACGGGCCTGGGCAACTACACGAACCGGCTCCCGAACGCATGGCAGCTCGACCAGGTGTTCTCGGAGGCCCGGCAGCGAGGGATCTACATCGAGCTCTCGCTGCTGAACCACGGCGCGTTCTCGACCGTCTTCAACAGCGAATGGGCGGCGAACCCGTACAACGCGGCCAACGGAGGGCCGCTGGCCACGCCGTCGGCGTTCTTCACCGACCCGACCGCCCGGAAGTTCTTCGAGCAGCGGTTGCGCTACATCGTCGCCCGCTGGGGGTACGCGACCAACCTGCTGTCGTGGGAGCTGTGGAACGAGGTCGACCTCACCGACAACTACAACTCGGCCGCGGTCACGAGCTGGCACCAAACCATGTCGACGTACCTGCGCGACCTCGATCCGAACCGCCATCTCGTCACGTCGAGCGAGGCGATCTACGCCAACGACCCCAACCTGTGGGCGAACGGCGGGCTCGATTACACGCAGCTGCACTTCTATTCGAACCCGATCGGGTGGTTCCCCGACCTTTCACAAGACGTGGTGTCGTTCTCGAAGAACCGCATCGCGCAGACCGGCAAACCGGTGCTGTTCGCCGAACTCGGCGCGGCCTCGGGCGGCTCCGCCCAGCAAGAGGCCGACGACCCGAACGGCATCAGCGTGCACGACGGCCTATGGGCCGGCGTCGTGTCGCAGGGCATCGGTACGGCGATGACCTGGTGGTGGGACACGCTCATCGACGCGCAGCCTGACCTCTATTACCCGATGTTCGGGTCGGTGGCGCGCTTCGTTTCGGGCGTGCAATGGGACCGCGAAGGGTTCGAGCCGATCGACGCGACGGCGACGACCGCCACGAACCGCCCGCTCGTCGCCTACAACCTGTGGGGCCACACCACGGCGCTGCTGTGGCTCAAAGACGACGCGTACCAGTTCGCGACGCCGCAGCAGGTCGACATCGGCGACGCGAAGCTGACGCTCGACGCGCCCGGCACGGGACAGTGGTGTGGCTCCTGGTACGACACCTGGACCGGAACCGCGGTGCAGCAAGCGACGTTCCCGAGCGGCACCACGACGATCGACGTGCCACCGTTCCACGGCGACATCGCACTGCGGGTGCACGCCTGCCGGTAGCAGGCCCGCGCCGGTTCACGCGTTCGCGGCGCGGTCCTTGGCGACCTCATCGAGCGCTTCGTACTCGCCGCCGGTGTCTTCGAAGTCTTCGAACTGGATGACGCCGGTTTCGGTGAACTTCTGCCGGAGCCAACCGTCGGCCGCGTCGAGCAGCCCGAGCTTCTTACAGTTCGGCACGATCTTCGAGAACAGCAGCGCCTGGAACGCACGGTTCTCGGGCGGGTTCTCGCGCTCGAGGATCCGGTACACGGTCTGCGCATCGACCCCCATGCGCTCCCACACTTCAACCTGTGCGAAACGACGTTGCAAGCGGCACGCGACATCGAACGCGAACTCCTGCCGCTCGCGCATCTCCGCGGCGCTCAGTTCCGCGTAGTACTCCTGCAACGACAACACACCGAAGGCGACGTGGCGCGCTTCGTCGCTCATCACGTAGCGGAGCAACTTCTTCAGCAACGGTTCGGTCGTGATCTGTTGCATCATCCCGAACGCGGCGAGGGCGAGGCCCTCGACCATGATCTGCATGCCGAGGTAGGTGATGTCCCAGCGGGAGTCGCGCAGGATGTCGTCGAGGAGGAGCCGGAGATTCTCGTTGATGCGGTACTGGTGGCCGAGCTTCTCGTCGAGGTACCGGGCGAACACCTCGACGTGGCGGGCCTCGTCCATCACCTGCGTGGCCGCGTAGTACTTCGCGTCGATCCACGGAACGGTTTCGACGATGCGCGCGGTGCACAGCAGCGCGCCCTGTTCGCCGTGCATGAACTGCGAGAGCAGCGAGTTCTGCAGTTCCACCGACACCTGCAGCCACTGCTTCTCGGTGAACTTGCGCGCCGGTGAATCATCGGCGGTGCGCAACACCGAAAAACGCAGCGCGGTGCCACCGCCGAGCTCACTGCCGATCTTCTCGGGGTCGACGTCGGTCGACCAGTCGAGGTCGGTCGACGCATTCCACTGCGACGTCTTCGCCTTCTCGTAGAGCTTCACGAGTGCGGGGCGGGCGCGCTCGTAGTCCCAGGTGAAGATCGAATCGACGTTGCTCCCAACGGCGTGGATCACTTCTTGCGCTTCCGGGGTCACCGTCACGCGACACCTCCTGTGCCGGGAACAGGGCCCGACGGCGCGATCGCGCCGAGGAGCCGGGCAATGAACGAATGCCACTCGGGAAGGTCGCCGGCCGGGGCGTCGAGCATGCGCATCACGACCGCTCCGAACGCGAGCATCACGCAGTAGCGCGCGACGACATCGGTGTCGATCGCGCCGTCGATCTCGCCGTCGCGTTTGCCCCGTTCGACGAGCTCGGCGAACCGGGCCTCACGATCCGACACCCGCGCTTGCAACATCGCGGCGAGTTCGGGGTCGCGCGCCGCCGCGACGACCGCTTCGAGGATGAGCGGACGGTCACCGTCGCGGCTGATCAGGCGGTCGCCCAGCCGGCCGAGCACGTCGACCGCCGAGGTCAGGCCGCCGTCGCGCAGGAGTGCATCGAGCTCGCTCTCGGTGCGCCGGCCGATCGCCTCGGCCAGCAGCTCCGCCTTCCCGCGGTAGTTGGCGTAGATCGCGCCCGTGGTGAGCCCGGCCTCCCGGGCGATGTCCTGCACCCGCGCCCGCTCGTAGCCGTCGCGGCGGAACACCTCGATGGCCGCCGCGACGAGGCGTTCCCGGGTGGTTTGGGCGGGTGCCAGCGCCATGAGGTGGCGATGATAACGGCTATTACGCCCGCCGTCACGGGCGGGTACGGAACAATCACGGGCGATGACAGCCACCGCCCTCCCGGTCAGCGCCGACGACGTGGAACGAGCCGCGGCGCGCATCGGCGACGCGGTCGTCGAAACGCCGACCACCATCTCCCGCACGTTGTCGGAGATCACCGGCGCGACCGTGTGGCTGAAATTCGAGAACTTGCAGTTCACCGCGTCGTTCAAAGAGCGCGGCGCGTGCAACTTCCTCCTCCTGCTCGACGACGGCCAGCGCGCCCGCGGCGTCGTCGCCGCGTCAGCCGGCAACCACGCCCAAGGCGTCGCCTACCACGCCCGCCGGCTCGGGATCGCGGCGACCATCGTGATGCCCGAGCCCACGCCGTTCTCCAAAGTGTCGGCCACCGAACGACTCGGCGCGCGCATCGTCCTCGAAGGCGACGACTTCGACGGCGCGCTCGCCGCGGCACGACGCATCACACGCGACACCGGTGCGATCTTCGTTCCCGCCTTCGACGACGTCGCGGTCATCGCCGGGCAGGGCACGGTCGCACTCGAGATGCTCGCGGCCGCGCCCGACCTCGACGTGCTCGTCGTACCGGTCGGCGGCGGCGGCCTCATCTCCGGCATGGCGCTCGCCGCGAAACGCGTCCGGCCGTCGATCGAGGTGATCGGCGTGCAGGTCGAGGGCTACCCGGGCATGCTCGCCGCGCTCGGGCGCCACGCGCCCGGCCCGGGCGGCCCGACCATCGCCGAGGGGATCGCGGTCAGCGAACCGGGCCTCGTCACCCGTGAGATCGTGCGGACCACGGTCGACGATCTCGTCGTCGTGTCGGAGCAGGCGATCGAACAGGCGCTCGCACTCGCCCTCGAGATCGAGAAGGTCGTCGTCGAGGGCGCCGGCGCAGCGGGCCTCGCCGCCGTGCTCGAACACCGCGATCGTTTCCTCGGCCGGCGGGTCGGGATCGTGCTGTCGGGCGGCAACATCGACCTGCGCGTGCTCGCGTCGGTGATCCTGCGAGCGCTGGCGCGCTCGGGACGGTTGGTGCGCCTCCGCATCGAGGTCGCCGATCGGCCCGGTGTGCTCGCCGCAGTCGCGCAGGCGATCGCCGATCTCGGCGGGAACATCGTCGACGTCGAGCACCGGCGCGACCTGCCCGGGGTCGCCTTGAAGAGCACCCTCCTCGAAGTGTCGGTCGAAACTCGCGACGCAGCGCACAGCGACCACCTGGTGCGGTCGCTCGAAACACAGGGCTACTCGGTCTCCCGGTTTGGGTAGCGTCGCGTCAGTGGGATTCACGCGAGACGAAGTCGACGAAGCCTTCGCCGTCTACCAACGTCACACGCTGGCCGGGAACTGGAGCGCGTGGGCCGACCTCTTCGTCGAGGAAGCCGTCTACCTCGAGCACGAGTACGGCACCTTCTACGGCCGCGAGGCGATCCGCGCCTGGATCCTCGAAACGATGGCCCAGGCGGGCGGGATGACGTTCCCCGTCGAGTGGCACATGATCGACGGCGACCGCGTCGTCTGGTACTGCTGGAACCAGTTCCCGGCACTGCCCGGCCACGCTTCCACCGATTTCCAGTTCGCGACGATCAGCATCCTTCGCTACGCCGGGAACGGGAAATGGGCTTCGCAAGAAGACATCTACAACGCGAAGGAAGCCGAGAGCGTGCTCACCGAATACGTGGCGGCCGCCGCGGCCGCCGGCGTCGACCTCGGTGGTGATCTGCAAGCGCTGCTCGACCGCGACGAAGCGTGAGCAGGCGGTGAGCGATATCACGGTGCGCGCCGCGCGCGCCGACGAGTACGAACGCATCGGCCGGCTCACGCTCGACGCCTACAAGGGTCTCGAACGTGACCATCTCTGGGGCGGCTACGACACCGAGATCCTCGACGTCGCGACCCGCGCCGCGACGACCGAGATCCTCGTCGCGGTCGACGCCGACGACACCGTGCTCGGCGCGTGCACGTTCGTCACCGACCCGAACTCGCCGTGGATCGAATGGGCCGAGCCCGACGAAGTGCAGTTGCGATTGTTGGCCGTCGACCCGTCGGCCCGGTCGCGAGGTATCGGCCAGGCGCTCGTCGAAGCGTGCATGCAGCGCGCCCGCGAACTGGGCCGTCCACTCCTCCTGCACACCACGCCCTACATGCCGGCGGCGCAACGTCTCTACGCGCGACTCGGCTTCGAACGGCGCGAAGACCGCGACGTGCACGAGTTCGAACAGTTCCCGTTCCTCGCATACCGTTACGAACCCTGACCGCCTCGGCGGTGTTGGGCTCAGTCGGGTTGGTTGAGCTCGAGGAAGTTGCCGAACGGGTCGTGCAGGAACGCCTGCTGCCCGGCACCCGGGATGTGGTCGCTGCGGAACACCTCGACGCCGAGCGCGCGCAGGTCGTCGACCGCGGCATCGACGTCGTCGACGCGGAACGCGAAATGGTTCGCTTTCGGCGCCGGCTGGTCGGCTTGCATCAGGTGCACCTGCTGGCCGCCGGCGTCGAGCCAGTAGCCCGGGCCGAGATCGGGTCGCGGTAGCTGCTCCAGGCCGAGCACGTCGCGGTAGAACGCGAGCCCCGCCTCGGCGTCGGGAACGCAGATCGCCACGTGGTGCACACCGCTCGGTTTCACGCTTCCATCATGGCGCGTACGCTCCCGCAGCGCATGTGGAACGACCCGTCGCGGATCGACCTCGGGCTCGACAGCCGGGCCGTCACCTTCGAGAACCCGACCGGTGAACGCGGCGCGGGCGGCCAGTCGCGAGACGGTCGCAAGGGTGCGCCGATGCGGATCATCTTCGCCGGGGAACGGGTCGTGCTGGCCGACCTCACCGGCGCCGGGACGGTGCGCCACTTCTGGTGCACGTTCCCGCCCGCGCCGCCCGAAGTGATGCGGGCCCTGCTCCTCGAAGTGTTCTACGACGGGAACGACCGGCCGAGCATCTCGGTGCCGCTGCTCGACTTCTTCGCGCTCCCCCACGGCCGGCCGGTCGCGTACACGTCGGCGCTGACGAGCGCGCAGGAAGGCCGCGGCTTCAACGCGTACTTCCCGATGCCGTTTCGCGACGGGCTACGTGTCGAAGTCGTGAACGGGTCGGCCGTCGCGCAGTTCTTCTACTTCCAACTCGACTACACGAAGCAGGAAACGATCGCGGCCGACGCCGGGTTCCTGCACGCGACGTTCCGGCGCGAGAACCCGACGACCATGCGCGACGACTTCACGATCGTCGACGGCCTGCGTGGTCCCGGCCGGTTCCTCGGTTGCGCGATCGGGGTGCGACCGATCGACGGCGGGCAGTGGTACGGCGAAGGCGAGGTGAAGGTGTACCGCGACGGCGACACGCGCTTTCCGACCATCTGCGGCACCGGCCTCGAGGACTACGCGGGGAGCGCGTGGGGCATGGGCGCGCACGCAGCGCTCTACGGGGGCGCGCCGCTCGACGTACGCGCCCCCGGTACCGGCGGCGAGAGCGTCGGCGGCATTCCCGACTTCGTCGGCTTCTACCGCTGGCACGTGCCCGACCCGATCGTGTTCACCGACGCCCTGAGGGTCACGATCCAGCAGATCGGCATGCACGTGTTCTTCGACGGCCAGGACGCGGAGATGGACGCGTCGCTCCGCGCCAACCCGCCCGCCGGCACCGGCTGGTTGCGCAACCCGCGGCCCGGCGTGCTCGGCTTCGGTATCTGCGAGCGGGTCGACGACTACTGCGCGGCCGCCTTCGTGTACTGCCGCGACGCGCAACCCGTACCACCCGTCGATCTCGCGGCGGCGATCGTCGACATCGAACGCAAGCCCTACGAGCCGGCACTGGCCTTCGAGCGCGGGTTCTTCTGAGCCCGTCCCGAGCGGCACCCGTGGCCGCGCTCCCGGTAGGTTTCCGCTCGCACTGGCACTGCTTCGACGGGTGACGGAGGGACTTCGTGGGTTATCTCGACGGCAAGGTGATCGCAGTCACGGGCGCAGGTCGTGGCATCGGACGGGCGGTCGCCATGGCGTGCGCCGCGGCGGGCGCCGCCGTCGTCGTCAACGACTACGGCGTGAGCGTCGACGGCAGCGACCCCACGAGCGAGGTCGCCAACGAAGTCGTGAAGGAGATCGTCGCCGCCGGCGGCCAGGCGGTCGCGAACGCCAGCAGCGTGACCACGATGGACGGCGGCGCCTCGATCGTGCAGAGCGGCATCGACACGTTCGGCCACATCGACGGTGTCGTGTGCGTCGCGGGGATCCTGCGCGAACGGATGCTGTTCAACATGAGCGAAGACGAGTGGGACCCGGTCATCGAGACCCACCTGAAGGGCACCTTCACCGTGTTCCGTGCCGCGGCCGCGGTGTTCCGCCAGCAGAAGAGCGGCACGTTCATCGGGTTCACGTCGGGCGCGTTCGCGGCGAGCGTCGCGCAGGCGAACTACTCGGCGGCGAAGGGCGGCATCGTGTCGCTCGTGCGTTCCGCGGCCGCGGGGATGAACAAGTACGGCGTCACGGCGAACTGCATCGCGCCGGTGGCGAAGAGCCGCATGTCGGGCGCAGTGCCGTTCGGGTTGGAGATGGGCGAGCCCGAAGACGTCGCACCGATGGTCGTGTTCCTCCTCTCCGACGCGGCGCGTGAAGTGACCGGCCAGGTGTACACGGTGAACGGCGGTCGGATCGCGGTGTGGAACCAGCCCACCGAAGTGCGCGAGATGCGCAAGGACGGCCGTTGGGCACCCGAGGAGATCGCAACGCGCTTCGCCGAGGTCGGCCAGGAACCGATGCCCATCCTCGACCGCCTCAAGGCGATGGAAGCCGCCGCCAAGAGCGGCGACAAGCCCAACCAGTAGACCTTGTTTGCAGCCCGGAGCGCGCTCAGGCGCGCCCTGGGCTGCAAACACGTCGTTCCTGCCACGCGGCGAAGGTAAGGGGCGATGCGGGTTCGGGAGGTGCGTCGAGCCCCAGTGCCTGCGCCACCGTCGCCGCGATCTGCCAGTCGGTGAACGCCGACGTGAACGCCAGGAGCGTGTAACCCGCGAGGGTCACGTCGTTGCCGCGTACCCGGTCGCGATCGAACTGCGCACGGCGGCCGTGGGTGTCGAACCCGTCGGCTTCGATCGCGATCATCGGGTCCTCGTAACTCATGTCGAGGCGGTACCGGCGGCCGGCGACGGTCACCCGGCGCTGGCAGCGAGGCAATGGCAGGCCGAACCGGCCGATCGCCTCGAACACGAAGTCTTCGAGGACGCTCTCGCGTTCGTGACCGGCCGGCGTACAGGCCGCGAGGACCGCGCCGACCTTCTTCGGGCTGCGGCCGGGAGCACGCCCGAGACGCCGAATGCATCCCTCGATGCGGCCGAGTGACGTGACCCGTCGTCGCAACGCATCCTCCGTGAGGTCTCGCAACGCGCCCGCATCGAGCCGACCCGACAGGTCGACGATCGTGCGCTCGACCGAACCGACGCAAACGCCGAACGACGTTGTGATGTCGGACTCGCCGAGGAGACCGGAGCGGTGCAGCCACACGCCGGCGGAATCGCCGAATCGACCCAATGGGACCGTGACCTCCAGCTCCCCGTCGCTGTCGGGAGGGAGCGGCAGGCCGTGCAGCCATGCCGCCGTCGAATGCGACGCGAACGCGTTTCGCCCGAACGCCAGCACCGCGCCCATGACGTAACGGAGGCGCGAATCGGCAACGCCCGGAAGGCCGTAAACGCACGGAGCGCGGTGCAACAGAAGACGTCCCGCCGCGATCCGACTTCGCAACGCCCGGGACGACAAGCCGCAGGAACGTGCCTGTTCCCAGGTGACGAGTTGATGCTGCGCGCCCGCCAGCGCGTACAGGCGTTCGTCGGGCGTGCCCGTGGCCCGATCGTCGCTCATCTGCTCCCCTCTCGCCCGCCCGAACACGAGGGGGAAGACCACCCCACCGTACGCGAGGGGTACGACAACCCCTCTTTGCAGCTGGGAACGCGCCTTACGGCGCTCCCAGCTGCAATCAGGGGGTGGCGCGCGCGATGCGGTGACGGGCGAGGGCTTCGGCGGCGCGGCCGGTGGGGATGGCCTGCTCCTTCGCCGTCGCCAGCACGCGCGCGGTCGTCGCTTCGATCTTGGCCACCGCGGCGAGCGCACGGTCAAGCGAGTAACCGCCGGATGCATGCTCTTCCGCGATGTTGATGATGCCGCCCGCGTTCACCACGAAGTCGGGCGCGTACACGATCCCCCGCGCGAACAGCGCGTCGTCGGCGGCGGCGTCGAGCAGTTGGTTGTTGGCGGCACCGCACACCGCCGCGCACCGCAACCGCGCCACGGTTTCGCGAGTCAGCGCGCCACCGAGCGCGCACGGGGCGAGGATGTCGCACGGCGCGTCGAGCGCGTGATCGGAGTCGAGCACCTCGACACCCAGCGCGGTGGCGCGAACCCGGTCGACGTCGGCCACCGCGACCGACGCCCCTTCGTCCACCAGCAACGGCACCAGGTGCGCGCCCACGTGCCCAGCCCCCTGCACCACCACCCGCCGCCCACGAAGCGACCGCGTCCCCCATATCGCGTCGGCGACCGCGTGCATCGCGTGCACCACGCCGACGGCAGTCACCGGCGACGGGTCGCCCGAACCACCGTGCTCGACCGCGACACCCGTCACCCACTTCGTTTCGAGCGCGATGCCGTCCATGTCGGCCTGGGTCGCGTTCACGTCTTCCGCCGCGAGGTAGCGCCCGCCGAGTCGGTTCACCGCGCGGCCGAGCGCGGCGCAGGAACGCCTCCGAGCGCGGCGCTCGCGGGTCGTCGAGCATCACGACGGCCTTGCCACCACCCTGGTCGAGCCCGGCCATCGACGCCTTCAGGCTCATCGCCTCCGACAGCCGCAGCACGTCGAGCAGCGCGTCACGCTCGCTCGGGTACCGCTGGAAGCGAACCCCTCCGAGCGAGGGCCCGAGCACCGTCGAGTGGATCGCGATGATCCCCCGCAGCCCCACCGCGGCATCGGCGAAGAACACGACCTGCTCGTGGCCCCGTGCCGCGATCAGCTCGGTGATGTCGGGCGAGCGTTCGTCGTCGGCGCCGGCCATGGATCGCAGCGTACGCTCGCCGTTGTGGCGGCGATCCGGCTGACGACCTGGCGCGGCGAGGCGGCGGTGACGCTTTCGGCCGGTGAACTCGAAGCGACCTTCCTGCCCGGCGTGTCGATGCTCGGCGTTTCGTTCGTCCACCGCGGCGACGAGATGCTCGCGCCCGTCGGATCGCTTGCGCACTACCGCGCCGGCCACGCGGTCGGCATCCCGCTGCTGCACCCGTGGGCGAACCGCCTCTCGATGCACGACTACCGCGTCGGTCGCGTGCACGTCGCCGTGCCGCGCACCGCACCCGTCGACCCGAACGGGCTGCCGATCCACGGCACCGTGCACGGCCAGCCGTTCGACGTGCTCGCGTTGCGCACCGCTCGCGGGAGCGCGCAATGCTCCGCCCGCCTCGACGCGTCGCGCAACGAGGTGATCATGGCATCGTTCCCGTTCCCCCATGTGCTCGACGTCGACGCGAGCCTGAGCACGACGGAACTGCGCATCACCACGACGCTGCGCGCGACCGGGCGGCGCGCGGTGCCCGCATCGTTCGGTTGGCACCCCTACTTCCAGCTGCCGGGCACGCCACGAAGCCGGTGGCGGCTCCGGCTCCCGGCCCGCCGGCGCGCCCGGCTCGACGTGCGGCAGATCCCCACCGGTGGGTTCGACGCCGAGGCCGCCGAGGACGCGCCCGTCGGTCGCCGGACGTTCGACGATCACTACACCCTCGGCCGCGACCACCGGTTCGCGATCACGACCGACCGGCGCCGTCTCACGCTTCGCTTCGGGCCGGGCTACGACTTCGCGCAGGTCTACGTACCGGCCGGCAAGCCCTTCGCCGCGATCGAACCGATGGTCGCGCCCGTGAACGCGCTCGTGGAGCGCACCGCACCCCTCGTCGCCCCGGGCACGAGCTACCGCGCGACCTGGCGCGCCGCCGTCACCACCGGTACGCACTGACCATCGGTCGCAGGGCGACGTCTCACGTCGACTGACGACCAATGGTCCAAGCGCACGGTGGCGGTTACTGGCCGATGCGCCCGTCGACCTGTTCGCGCAACAGGTCGGCATGACCGAGGTGACGGGCGTACTCCCAGATCATCTCGAGCAGGACCTCGCGCAGCGAGATCGGCCCTTCCCCGGACCCGATGCCCTGGCGTGCCTTGGCGGTGATGTCGAGGTTGGGCGACTCGGCCACGAACCGTTCGGCGAACGCCACTTCTGTTCGCCATGCCTCCCAGGCCTCGGCAACCACCTCGGGGTCGGCAACCGCACCGTCGAAGTCGCCGTCGCGGTCGGTGTCGGAGCAGTACAGCCGGGGCGCGTCCTGTCCGGCCATCACCTGCCGGAACGAGTGGCGTTCCATCTCGGCCAGGTGCCGTACCAACCCCAGGAGCGACATGGTCGACGGCGCGACGGAACGCCGCGCCAGACCCTCGGCATCAAGACCCGCGCACTTCATCTCGAGGGTGAGTCGCGCGCAGCGCAGGAACTCGATCAACGCGGTGCGTTCGTCGCCCAACGCCGGTCCGTTCTCGCGCGGGTCTTCGTCGAGATCGATGAACATGTCGGCGCGTCGGGCGGTGGCCATGGCTTCCATCATCGCGAAGCGCCCGGCCGCCGAGGGGGGATTATCTCGACGGCACGTCGCCGTTCGGGCCGGCCGTCGACCCGCGCGGGGCGTGGGCGCGGGTCCCGGCCGGGGATGGGGTGCCCGATCGGCTACGGCTGCCACGTCCCGGCCACCTGCCGGGTGGCGGTATTGAGCCGGTTCCAGACGTTGATGTTGGCGATGGCCAGCACGAGCCCGCCCAGCTGCTTGTCGTCGAAGTGAGCGGCGGCCGCCGACCAGACGGCGTCGGGCACCGGGTCTTCCCGGTCGGGCAGCCGGGTCACCGCTTCGGTGAGCGCCAGCGCGGCCCGCTCGGCATCGGTGAAGTACGGCGCTTCCCTCCACGCCGCCACTGCGAACAGGCGCTCGTCGGTCTCGCCGAGCTTCCGGGCGGCACGCGGGTGGCCGTCGACGCAGACGCTGCACCCGTTGATCTGGCTGGCCCGCAAACAGACGAGTTCGACCAGGATGGGGTCGAGGCCCGCACCGCCGACCGCGGCGCCCACCGCCTGCAGCGCGTCCATCGCTCCGGGTACGACGAACCCCGGGTGTTCCATGCGCGGCTTCATGTGTTCTCCTCTGCTGTGTCACAACGCCCGACCACCGGACGTCACCCGCATGACGACACCGAGCGGAAGGATGTGACCATGGCCGACGAGATGCTGACGGAGCGGTTCGAGGCCGGCCGGCCCCGCCTGCACGCGATCGCAACGCGCATGCTCGGGTCGCGAGCCGAGGCCGACGATGCCGTGCAGGAGGCGTGGCTTCGCGCGAGCCGGGCCGGCACCGCCGGTGTCGACAACATCGACGGCTGGCTGACGACGATCACGTCACACGTCTGCCTCGACGCGCTGCGGTCGCGGACGCGTGCCGCCGCCCGCGCGCTGGCGGCCGACGCCGCTCCCGTCACGGTGCCGAGCCCCGAGGACGACGCAGTGCTGGCCGACGCCATCGGGCCGGCGCTGCTCGTCGTGCTCGACGCGCTCACGCCGGCCGAGCGCCTGGCCTTCGTGTTGCACGACCTGTTCGCAGTGCCCTTCGACGATGTCGCGGCCATTCTCCAGCGCTCGCCGGCGGCGGCCCGGCAGCTCGCCAGCCGCGCCCGCCGCCGCGTGCAGGGCGCCGACGTCGACGCCGATCCCGAGCGCGAGCGCCCTGTCGTCGACGCCTTCCTGGCCGCGGCGCGCACCGGCGAGTTCGCCCCCCTCGTCGACCTGCTCGACCCCGACGCGGTGTTCCGCTGCGACGACGTCGCCGTGGCCCAGGGCGGCGCGCCCCGCCTGGTCGGAGCGGGCGCCATCGCCGAGGCGTTCAGGGGGCGTGCCCAGGCCGCCAAGTCGGCCGTGCTCGACGGCGTCCTCGGCGTCGTGGTGGCACCGGGCGGCAAGGTGCTCCTGGTGCTGGAGGTCGCCGTCGACGACGGCCGTATCGTCGAGATCGACGCCGTGGGCGACCCCGGCCGGCTCGCCGCCCTCGGCCTTCCGGCCGGCTAGCCCCGATCGGCCGGGCCGGCGCGCCCGCCTCGGCCGCGGGTGCACTTGCCGCGGCCGCTGGCTAACGAAACGTCAGGACGCGAACACACTGCGTGCCTGGTCAAGCAGCGCGCACGAATGTCACATACGGGCAAAGCGCCCCTTAGGGCGGGCCGTGAAGCGTCCGAAGACCTATCTGACCCCGCAGAGTGATGCACACGACCGCCCCCGCCCCCGCGCCGGCCCACGAGCCGGAATCTCCTGTATCGGCACCGCGCGCGGTCGGCCCGGTGGGGATCGTGCTCTGCAGCATCGCCCTCGTCCTGGGCGGCGTGATCCTGTGGAACGCAGTGGTCGCCCGCCAGGCCCCGGTGCAGCCACCATTCCACATTCCGTGGCTGGTTTTCGTCGTGTTGTTCGCGCTGAGTGAGATCTTCGTGGTGCACCTGCACCTCAAGCGCGAAACCCACACCCTCTCGCTGAACGAGATCCCGGTGGTGCTCGGGCTGTTCTTCATGCACCCGATGCGCCTCCTGCTCGCTCATCTCGTCGGGTCGGGCGCCGCGCTGCTGTTCCACCGCCGCCAGCGCGGCATCAAGTTGCTGTTCAACCTCACCATGCTCGGGTCGGAGGCCCTCACCGGGTACGCCATCTTCCGGGTCGTGCTCGGCGACGCGAACCCGCTGTCGCCACGCGCCTGGCTCGCCGCGGTGTGCGCCACGATCACGATCGACGCGATGGGCGCAGTGCTCGTGACCTTCGCGATCTTCTTGTACCGGGGCACCTTCGACGGGCGCAACGCCGCGTTCGTCGTGTTCTCCGGTGTGTTGTTCGCGCTCGCGAACGCTTCGCTCGGCCTGCTCGCGGTCGAGGTGATCTGGCACGACGGCCGGGCCGCGGTGCTGTTCACCGCGATCGCCGCCGCGCTGTTCGTGTCGTACCGCTCGTACGCGGCGCTGCATGATCGGTACCGGAGTCTCGAACTCCTGCAGCAGTTCACCCGCGTCGTGAGTGGTTCCCTCGCGACCGACGACGTGACGGCCGCGGTGCTGCACGAAGCCCGCGAACTGCTGCGGGCGGAACGGGCCGACATCATCCTGCAGGGCGAGGACGGCCACGGCGTGCGCTTCACCCTGCGCGGCGACGGGGCGCCGGAACGGCAGCCCTACGACCCGATCGCCGCCGGCGACGTGCTGTGGGAACGGGTCCTCGCGCACGGTGACGCGCTCCTCGTCGGCCGGAACGCCCGCGACGACATGGAGCTCCGCGAATGCCTCGACCGTGGCGAAATCCGCGAGGTGATCGCGGCGCCGCTCGTCTCCGACAGCCGGATCGTCGGCGTGTTGCTCGTCGCGGACCGCTTCGTCGAGATCGACACGTTCAACCAGGACGACCTGCGCCTGTTCCAGACGCTCGCCAACCACGCGAGCGTCTCGTTGCAGAACGGCCGGCTCGTCGACGAATTGCGGTTCGAGGCGGCCGAACGCGAATTCCAGGCCCTCCACGACTCGCTCACCGGCCTCCCGAACCGGCAGTACTTCTCGGAGCGCCTCGACGCAGCCATCGCCGACGCGCGGACCACCGGCGATTCGGTGGCGGTGCTGCTGCTCGACCTCGACCGGTTCAAAGAGGTGAACGACACGCTGGGGCACCCGAGCGGCGACCGGCTCTTGTGCGAAGTGGCGGCCCGACTCGTCGGCGATCTCCGCGACACCGACACGGTCGCCCGGCTCGGCGGCGACGAGTTCGCGCTCCTGCTGCCCGGCGTCGCCGGCCCCGACGTGGCGCGCCGGAAGGCCGAAGAACTGCTCGCGGGCGTCGCGCAGCCCTACGCGATCGGCGGCTTGACCCTCGAAGTCGACGGCAGCATCGGCATTGCGATGTACCCGCACCACGGCCACGACGCGGCCACCCTGCTGCAGCGGGCCGACGTCGCGATGTACGCGGCGAAAGAGACGCACACCGACTTCCAGGTGTACTCACCAGGCCGCGACCACAACAGCGCCGAACGTCTCGCGCTGGCCGCCGAGTTGCGCGAAGCGATCAACAACAAGGCGCTCGAGGTCTTCTACCAGCCGGTCGTCGACCTGCACACCGGCCACGTGCGCGGGGCCGAAGCGCTGGTGCGGTGGAACCACCCGACGCGCGGCATGTTGCCGCCCGACGAGTTCATCCCCGTCGCCGAGCACACCGGCCTCATCCGGCCGCTCACGATGTACGTGCTCATCACCGCGCTGCACCGCCGCGCCGCGTGGGCAGCGGCCGGGCACGAACTTTCGATCTCCGTGAACGTGTCGACGCGCGACCTCGTCGACGGCGATCTCCCCCGCAAGGTCTCCGACCTCCTGCTCGTCTCGGGGATGCCGGCTGCCGCCCTCACCCTCGAAGTGACGGAGAGCCAGCTGATGGCCGACCCGGAACGCTGCTCGCACGTGCTGCGCGAGTTGAGCGACCAGGGCGTGCAGATCGCGATCGACGACTTCGGCACCGGCTTCTCCTCGCTCGTGTCGCTGCGCTCGCTGCCCGTCGACATCATCAAGGTCGACAAGTCGTTCGTGTTGCACATGGCGACCAACGACGACGACGACGCGATCGTGCGCTCCACCGTCGACCTCGGGCGCAGCCTCGGCCTGCGGGTGGTCGCCGAAGGCGTGGAGAACGAAGTGGTCGTGCAGCGGCTGCGCTCCTACGGCTGCCACGACATGCAGGGCTACTTCCTGAGCCGGCCGCTCCCCGCCGAAGCGTTCGACGCATGGCTCGCCGGCCACGAGGCGACCCCGCCGAGCGAAGAGCACAACGTCGTCGAGTTCAAGCGCGCCGTGAACGAAGGCCGCTGAGCGAACTTTGTCATTCCAACCACGCAGGATGTGGGCGGATTGACAAAGAACGAGTGGGTCACCACGAAGGACCGGTCGCGCCGGACCCGCCCGTGTCGGGACCGACGAGGGGGCGCCACTGGCCCGTCGCAACGTCGAGCACCGAGAGGGTCGGGCGGTAGCCCTCGCCGACCACGGCGACGTTGCGGACGAACACGATCTGCCCGCCGTCGGGAGACCACATAGGGCCGTTGACACAGTTCAATGCTGCACACGCAACGAGGTTCCGCAGATCAGTGCCGTCGGCGCGAATCGTGTAGAGCCCTCGCGTCGACGCGAACACGATCCGACCGTTGGCACGCGACCACGACGGGTCGAACTGTTCGGTGCCGGGCAGGCCGGCGAGCATCCGGACCTTGCCGGTCGCGACGGTGACAATGCCGATACGCACCGGTTCGTTGAGCGACGTGAACGCGATCTGCTTCCCGTCGCGCGACCACGACACCGCACCCGCGAACACATTCGCGATCACGCGCGGCGCAGCGCGCCCGGCGACGTCGACCACCTCGATCGGTCCACCGTTGGAACCACCGGCCGGGCTCGCCGCGAATGCGATGCGCCGACCGTCGGGTGACCACGCCGGCACGAAGTCAGTCGCAACATCGAAGGCGCGCACAAACGCACCGTTCGGTTTGACGATCGTCAGTTGGTCGCGGTCATTCCCGATCGCCAGCAGCGTGTGATCCGGGTTCCACGCCGGACCGCTGCAACAGCCGGCCGGCGTCACACGCCGGCGGTGCGTGCCTGACGGATCGATCGTCCAGATCGCGTAGTCGTCCACGTACGCGATGGCCTTACGCGAGCGACCGGCAAGCGTCATGGATGTCTCCGCGGAGACGCGCACGCGCGGCGCCGGCGAGCCGTGCAAGGCCATGGTCGTGAGCACCGCGAGCGCGAGCACGAGCGCGCTCGACAACGCGAACTGCGCCGCGCCGGCGACGCCGCCTCCGCCCGACCGCCGCGCCCGACGCGTCGCGCCACAGCGCGTCGGCACCCGGATCATTCCCGCGCGCAGCCAGGTCACCGAGCGCGCGTCGCACGTCGTCGATCATGCGGATTGACCTCCGAGGTCGAGTTCGGTCGGCAGGACGCGCCGCAGCGTCGCAAGCGCTTTCGCGGTCTGCGACTTCACCGTGCCCGTGGAGCACCCGAGTTGGTGCGCGACGTCGACGACCGCCAGGTCCTCGACGAAGCGCAAGTAGAGGCAGGCGCGTTGGCGCGGCGGGAGTCGTTGCAGCAGCGCGTCGGTACCGTCGGGTTCGACGGTCGTCACCGCGGGCACCGATTCGACCGGTCGCCGCCGCCCCAGCCGCACCCCCCATGAGCGGGCGAGGTTGACCACCGCTGTGCTCAGGTACGCGCGCGGGTCACGCACGCCGTCGAGGCCGGGATGGCGGGCCAACGCTCGGGTGAGCGCCTCCTGCACGAGGTCGGCGCCGTCGACGCCGCGCGGCGCGACAACCCGCGCCAGCGGCAGCAGCCGCGCGTACAGCGCGGTGAAGTCGACGGTCGGGCCCGGGTCGGTCACTCGCCGTACAGACTCGCAACCCCGCCGGCCGGTTGCCCCCGCCCGCCCGAAACCGCCTGTGAGCTACGTTCCGCCCGTGGTGATGCGGCCGCCGGCGTTGCGCCTGGTGCCTCCCGGTTCGATCGTCGGCTTCCTCGGCGAGCTCGCAGTGCCGGCCGACTTCTACTGGGTCGCCCGTGAACCGGTGCCGCTGGCGGGGATGGCCTACCCCGGCCGGGTCGACTGGGCGACGCTCGCCGCCGAGGGTGTCGGCCACGTCGTGTGCCTCACCCACGACGAACCTCGCTACGACCCCGCCCCACTCACCTGCACCGCGATCCGCCTGCAAGACCTGTACAACGGCGGCACGCCCGACGCCCCCGACGCCGAGCGGGCGCGGGTGGGCGCCGCGGTCGACGCGGTGGTCGCCCACGTCGAGGGCGGCACCGGCGTCGTCGTGCACTGCATGGGCGGCCGCGGCAGGGCCGGGACGGTGCTCGGCGCCGCGCTCGTGCGGATGGGCCACACGCCCGATGACGTCGTCGACTACCTCCACCGGGTGCACGTCGGGCGGGGCCGCAAGGACGGCTGGCCCGAAAGCCCCTGGCAAGCCGCCTACGTCCGCAACCACATGCGTCGATAGCTATCGCAATGCGATAGCTATCGACGCATGTGGGACGGGTTACGGGGCGAGCATCAGGTCGACGGCGTTGGTGCCGGGCGCAGCGCCGAAGAACTTCGCGGTGCCGAAGGTGAAGACGGCTCCGTTGGTCCCGAGGATGTAGTAGCCCCGGCCGTTCGGCAACGCCCGGATTCGGGCACCGATCGGTGACGTCGACTCGACGCCGATCGACGGGAGGCTGCCGACGAAGGGCACACCGAAGGCGAAGATGCCGCCGTCGCGGGCCACCAGCCAGTAGCCGTCGCCCCGCTCGCCGGCGGTCATCGACGCGACCGGCGACGTGAGGTGCAGGTTGCCGGTCGACCCTCGGAACTTCGCGTCGCCGAAGGTGAAGACGCCACCGTCGGCGGCGACCATCCAGTACCCGCGGCCGCTGCGGGTCATCGTCATGTCGAGCACGGGAGCGGCCAGGTGCATGTTGCCGGTCGAGCCGTGGAAGCCGGCGTCACCGAAGGTGAAGATGCCACCGTCGGCGCCGAGGAGCAGGTACCCGTGGCCGCTCGGCGTCACGCTCATGCCGACGATCGCGGCGTTGAGGTGGTGGCCGCTCATCGACCCGTAGTAGTGGGCGTCGCCGAAGGCGTAGACGGATCCGTCGGCGCCGGCGAGCCAGTACCCGCCACCGTCGGCGGTCGGTGCCGACGCCACGATCGGCGAGTGCGGGATGCCCCGGAGGTCGCCGGCGAAGTGGGCCTTGCCGTACGCGTGCACGGTGCCGTCGGCGGTCACGACCCAGTAGCCGTCGCCTTGGGTGCCGTAGCCCGGCGGCTTCGGTTCGGCCCGGAGCACTGCACTGTGGGGGTCGATGAGGCCATGGCCGAAGAACGGGTCGACGCCGGGAGCACCGAGGTCACGGGCGCTGCCTTCGAGGTCGCCGGCGATCCCGGCGGCGGTCATCTTCGGGTTGATCGACGCGACGAGCGCGGCGGCGGCCGACGCGTACGGCGTCGCCATCGAGGTACCGGTGGCCGTCGCGTAGGCCGTGTTCGACGAGCCCCAGAGCGACACGATGTCGACACCGGGCGCCGAGACATCGACGTAGGAACCCGAGTTCGAGAACGACGGGTGCTGGAGGTGCTGGTCGACGGCTGCGACCGCGACCGCTTCGGGGAACGCCCCCGGGTACATCGGCGCGTTGCCCGTCTCGCCACCGTTGCCGGCGGCGGCGAGGACGATCGCACCCTTGCTGTTGGCGTACTGGATCGCGCTGCGCGTGCCGTTCGAGGCGGTGGTACCGCCGAGGCTGAGGTTGATCACCCGCGCGCCGTGGTCGGCGGCCCAGATGATGCCCTGCGCGACGTTCGACGAGTACCCCGACCCGCTCGCGTCGAGCACGCGCACCGGGAGGATCTTCACCGCCGGCGCACCGCCGGCGATCCCGAGCCCGTTGCCGGCCGCCGCGGCGATGATCCCCGCAACGTGGGTGCCGTGACCGTTCTGGTCGTTGCAGCCGTCGCCGCCGGGGCTGACGAAGTCGGTCCCGTGCAACACCCGGCCCGCGAGGTCCTGGTGGGTGCAGCGCACGCCGGTGTCGACGACGGCCACGATCACGCCGGCGCCGCGGGTGACGGGCCAGGTGGCTTCGAACGGCACCTGGTCGAGCGCCCATTGCTGCGGGCGGAGCGGGTCGGTGCCACCGAGGGCGTGGACGGCGCTGTCGGCTTCGGCGGTGACGATCGGGGTGGCCGTCGTGGCGCCGGTGGGCGCGGCGACCGCCGGGCTCTGCGACTGGCTCGCGGCCTGGCCTTGTGCCCCGGTGGGAACCTCGGCGCGGTAGTTGACGACCCGGAGGTGGCCGTGGCCGTCCCATTCGGTGGCGAAGGCGCGGACGGTGCGGTGGTGCCGGCTGTGCCCGGCGGGGTTGGTCGGCGCCGCGGCCTCGGCGGGTGGCACGGCCAGCGTGACCGCGCCGAGGAGCGCGACCGAACCGGTCAGGAGCGGGCCGAACCGGCCCGAGAACCACGCGCGGTGGCCGGACCGGCCGGAAGATCGTGCGCTACCACCCAGCATGCCGAAGGCATCGACACGCTCTGTGGTTGACTCAAGATAAGAATCTCACTTTATGTGAGATTCCCACGCTCAGTGTGCGCTCAGGTGTAGCGCTGCGTGACCTCGGTCAGGCGCTCGTCGACCAGGCGGCACAGTTCGTCGACGTCGTCGGGCCGCAGGCCCAGCTCCTCGACGGCTATGGCGTAGGTCTCGAGGTCGGGATTGTCCTCCAGCCCGGCGCCGACGATCTTGGCGATCACGTCGGAGAGGTGCACGGCGTAGGCGATCAGCTCGCCGCCGAGGACGGGGTTGTGGTGGTAGCCGATACCCCGCACCAGGGAGCCCGGCAGGCGCCAGGTCTGGCCGATCAGGCCACCGAGTTCCGCATGGTCGACGCCGAGCACGTCGAATTCGGCCTGGCGGCGGCCGACGCCCTCTTCGGCGGCGAGTTCGAGCGCGTCGAGCACGTCGCGGCTGAGGAAGCGGGCCATCACGAGCTTGCCGACGTCGTGCAGGAGCGCGGCGGTGGCGGTCTCGGCCGGGGGACGGTTCGGCGCCCGGCGGCTCAGCAGTTCACCGGCCAGCGAGGCGGCGACCGAGTGTTCCCACAGTTCGCCCTCGCCCAGCCCGTACTCGGGCACCGCCCGGTGCAGCCGGGTCTTCAGCACCGAACCCATGGCGAGGGAAAGGACCGGCCCGGCGCCCAGGCGCACAACGGCGTCACGAACAGTGGTGATGCGGGTCCGGCTGGCGCTCCAGGACGAGTTCGCGGTGGCGAGGAGGCCGGCGGTCAGCGCCTGGTCGAACCGCACGACATCGACCACCTCGTCGATCTCGGGGCTCTCCTTGCACACGAGAGCGGCGAGCCGCGTGGCACTGGCCGGGAGCGGCTCGAGCGCTTCAGCCGCGGTCGTGAGCGCGTCGAGGTCGATCACCGCGAGTTCCTCCAGATTTCGGCACTACGACCTTCTCTCGGCCGCTGACGCACCACCTTGAGGATCGTCCGCAGGTGGGACGACCACGGGCGGGAGGCAGCCGTCAGGAGAGCAGCGACAGGACGAGCAACGCCTGCCCGACGTGGTAGGTGACCATGATCGCCACCGGCGCGAACGGCAACCGCCGCACGAATCGATCCCACGCGATCATCGAGTCGGAAACGGCGAACAGGACCGCGCCGCACGCGGCGACCGCGTTGCCGCTCGCGATCGCGCTCGCAACCATCACCGCGATCACCGCGATGTACACCGCGACGGGTGCGACCAGTTCGCGATGACCACCGCCGCGCACCGCGCCGACGACCCGCCGCGCCACCGGGCCGACGACGACCACCACGACGGCGGCGCCGACCACGAACGCGAGGCCGCTCGGTGGATCGAGCCGGAAACCGACGATGTAGGCGACGTGGCCGGCGAGGAATGCGGCCAGGCCGCCGACGAACTGGTCGCTCGGGAGCATCAACAACACATCGCCGATCAGCGAGCACCCGAGCGCGACCACGAACCACGCCCGGCGCCCGCTGAGCGCAGGGTCGAGCGCAGCGGCGACCACGATCAGCGCGACCATCGTCGCCGGTTTGGCGACGTATTCGAGCCGGCGGTCGTCACGCCAGCGCGACACCCAGTCGGCGACCGCGAAGACGGCGGCGGCAAGCAACGCGACCCAGGCGAGCGCGGTCACGGCGCCAGTCGTTCGACGATCCAGCGCGGGTGGTCGGCACCGGCGATGTCGGCCCGGTAACGCACGCGATCGTGCAGCCGGTTCAGGCGTCCTTGCCACAGTTCGAGCACCGCCGGCACGAGGCGGTAGCCGCCCCAGAACGGCGGCAGCGGCGGGTCGGTACCGGCGAAGCGCGCTTCGATCTCCGCCACGCGGTGTTCGAGCGCGTCCCGGCCGGCCACCACCCGGCTCTGCGGCGACGCCCAGGCGCCGATGCGGTGCCCGCGCGGGCGGGTCTCCCAGTACGCGGTCGCCTCGTCGCGCGGCAGCAATGCCACTCGCCCGCTCACCCGCACCTGCCGTTCGACCTCGCGCCAGTGGAAGACGAGCGTCGCCAGGGGGAGATGCGCGAGGTCGCGAGCCTTGGCGCTTTCCAGGTTCGTGTAGAACGCGAAGCCACGGTCGTCGATCCCGCGGAGGAGCACCGTGCGGGCGTCCGGATGGCCGGCTGCGGTCACCGTCGCCAGGGTCATCGCTTCCGGTTGACGAACGCCCGCGTCACGCGCCTGCGTCGAACCAGTGTTGGAACTGGCGGATCGGGTCGGGGTCGACGAGCCCGGCATCGAGGTCGGGCGGCTCACCGGTCACGGCAGCGCAAGTTACGAGGTCCGCGCGAGACTTGCGGGATGGGCTTCCATCACGTTGCCATCGCGACCCGCGACCTCGACGCGACGCACCGCTTCTACACCGAAGGAACCGGCTTCGAACTCGTGAAGGTCGTCGCCGCGCCGACTCCCGAAGCGGGATGGGCGCGCCATCTCTTCTACGACACCGGCGGGAACGGGATGCTCGCGATCTGGGACATCCACGATCGCACCCTCGAAGCGCACGGCACCGCGATCTCGACCGGGTTGGGGCTTCCCATCTGGGCCAACCACATCGCGTTCCACGCCGACGATCTCGCCGAGATCGGCGCCCGCAAGGAACGCTGGCTCGGGAACGGCATCGACGTCGCCGAGATCGACCACGGTTGGTGCACGTCGATCTACGCCACGGACCCGAACGACATCATGGTCGAGTTCTGCACGACCACCGCCGCGTTCACCGACGCCGACCGCGCCGAGGCCATCGCCCTGCTGCACGCGCCGGAACCAGCGCTCGAGACCCCGCCCGAACCGCAGTTCTTCAGAGCAAACCGCTGATCTCGGCGGCGGTGAGGCCCGCCTCGCGCAGCACCGCCTCGCTGTGCGCGCCGAGTTCGGGCCCGACGCTGCGGACGCCGCCGGGCGTGCGCGACAACTTCGGCACCACGCCGGCCATCGGTACCGGCCGTTCGAACCCCGCCGCCATGCGCATGATCATGTCGCGCGCCGCGATGTGTGGATCGGCGGCCAGGTCGGGCGCCGCGTTGATCAAGCCGACGGGAACGGCGTGCGCGCGCAACCGTTCGACCAAGGGCTCGGCGTCGAGGGTGCGCGTCCAGCGCGCCACTTCGTCGTCGAGAACCTGCTGGTGCTCGCCACGGGCGCGGTGGTTCGCGTAGCGCGGATCGGTCGCGAGGTCGGGTCGCTCCATCGCGGCGGTCAGGCGGGTGAACACTGCGTCGGCGTTCGCCGCGATCACCACGTCGCGACCGTCGCGGGTCGGGTACGAGTTCGAAGGGGCGACACCGGGCAGGAACCCGCCGGAACGGCCGCGTACGACCCCGCCGAGTTCGAAGTCGGCCACCGTCGATTCCATGAGCGCGAACACGGCTTCGTAGATCGCGACGTCGACCTCCTGCCCGAGCCCCGAACGCTGCCGTTCGTGGAGCGCACTGAGCGTGCCGATCACCGCGAACAGCGCCGCCAGCGAATCGCCGAGCGACACACCCGCACGCACGGGCGGGCCGCCCGCCGCGCCCGTGGTGTGGCGGATGCCGCCCACCGCCTCGGCGATGCTGCCGAACCCCGGTTCCGCGGCCCGGGCCCCGTCTGGCCGAAGCCCGACACGTGGACCAGGACGAGGCGAGGGTTGCGCGCAGCCAGCGCGTCGAACCCCAGGCCCCATTGCGCGAGCTGGCCGGGCCGGAAGTTCTCCAACACGACATCGCACGACGCGGCGATTCGCGCGACCGGCGTCGCGTGCGCGCGTGTCGCGAAGGTCGAGCACGACCGACCGTTTGTTGCGGCCGATCGCCGGCCACCACAGGCTCCGACCGTCGATACAGACCCCCCACTGGCGCATCGGGTCTCCCCCGCCGGGTGGTTCGACCTTGATGACGTCGGCACCGAGATCGCCGAGCAGCTGCCCGGCGAACGGCCCGGCGATGAAACTGCCGAGTTCGAGGACACGGGTGCCGTCGAGCGGCGCAGGTTCGACCATCGGCGGCGACGTTACGGCGCGCGGCACGCGAGTCGTCGCAACGACTCGGCCCGCCAACCGGCCCCGGCCGCCCGCCCGGGAGCGCCCACTACTGTGCGCCGGAGCCGAGGAGGGACCATGGATTTCGCACCGAGCGCCCGTTCCGCCGAACTGAAGGCGAAGCTCGTCGCGTTCGACACCGACATCGTTCGCCCGGCCGAACCGGTGTACCGCAAGCAGCGCATCGACTCGGGCGACATCCGTTTCCCGCCGCCGGTCATGGAAGATCTGAAGGTCGAAGCGCGGGCGCGGGGTTTGTGGAACCTCTTCCTGCCCGACGATGAGTACGGGCCCGGCCTCTCGAACAGCGACTACGCGCCGTTGTGCGAGGTGATGGGTTCGTCACCGCTCCTCGGCGAGGCGACGAACTGTTCGGCGCCCGACACCGGCAACATGGAGATCCTCGCTCAGTTCGGCACCGATGAGCAGAAGGAGCAGTGGTTGCACCCGCTGCTCGACGGCAAGATCCGTTCCTGCTTCGCGATGACGGAGCCGTGGGTCGCGTCGTCCGACGCGTCGAACATCTCGAGCCGGATCGAACGCGACGGCGACGACTACGTGATCAACGGGCACAAGTGGTTCACGAGTGGCGGGCTCGACCCACGCTGCAAGCTCGCGGTGTTCATGGGCGTGACCGATCCGACCGCCGACCCTTACCACCGCCAGTCGATGATCCTGGTGCCGATGGACGCGCCGGGCGTGCAGGTGCGCAGGGGCCTCACCGTGTTCTCTCACGACGAAGGCCCGGGCCACGCGGAGACGTTCTGGGAAAACGTTCGCGTCCCGGCGTCGAGCCTGCTCGGCGAGGAGGGCAGCGGTTTCGCGATCGCGCAGGCCCGGCTCGGTCCCGGCCGCATCCATCACTGCATGCGGGCGATCGGTCTGGCCGAGAAGGCGCTCGAGTACATGTGCATCCGCGCGCAGCAACGGGTCGCGTTCGGGCGCAATCTCGCCGATCAGGGCGTGATCCGTGAACGCATCGCCGAATCGCGGATGCAGATCGAACAGGCGCGGCTCCTCACGCTGAAGGCCGCGTGGATGATGGACACGGTCGGCAAGAAGGCCGCGCAGGTGGAGATCGCCGCGATCAAGGTCGTTGCCGCGCGCGTCGCGACCGACGTGATCGACCGTGCGATCCAGGTATTCGGCGGAGCGGGCGTCACCGACGACTTCCCACTCGCCGCGATGTACGCCCACGCGCGCACGCTGCATCTCGTCGACGGTCCCGACGAAGTGCACATGCGAGTGATCGCCCGCAAGGAACTCGGCCGGTACGAACAGTTCCGCGCCGAAGCCCCGAGTCCCGGCCGCCCATGACCACCACCCCACTCCGGGGGTTCGAGCCTTCGGCGGGGCCGGCATGAAGGTGCGGGTCGGGTACGGGCTGGGGAACCTGCGGTCGTTGGAGCCCGGCCAGTTGGGCGCGCTGGCCGACGGGCTCGAACAGCACGGTTTCGACTCGTTGTGGTTGTCGGAGCGGGTGAGCGGTCCCGCGCCCGATCCGCTCGTCGCGCTGGCGTACGCCGCCGGCCGTACCGAGCGCATCAAGTTCGGGACGAGCGTGCAGGTGCTCCCGGGCCGTAACCCGGCGTTGCTCGCGAAGCAATGGGCAACGCTCGACGTGCTCTCGGGCGGCCGCGCCCTGCCCGCGTTCGGTCTCGGCGTCGCGCACCCGGTCGAGCAACAGGCGTTCGGCGTGGAACGCGCCGAACGGGCGCCGTGGTTCGAAGAGGCGTTGCCGTTGATCCGGCGGCTGTGGTCGGAAGAGGCCGTCGACCATGACGGCGCGCGCTTCCACTACCGGCAGGTAAGCGTGCTGCCCAAGCCGACGAAGCCGCTCGACGTCTGGTTGGGCGGGAGGGCACCCGTCGAGTTACGGCGGATCGGCCGGCTGGCCGACGGCTGGCTCGCGTCGTTCTCGACACCACAGCAGTGCGCCGACGGTCGCGCCGCGATCGACGACGCGGCCGCCACGGCCGGCCGAACCATCGACCCCGAACACTTCGGCGCGATGGTCTTCTATTCGCACGACGAACTCCCCGAGCCTTTCCTGCGGATCTTGGAGTCGCGCAATCCCGGTGTCGACGCGACGGAACTCGTCCCCCGCGGCTGGCCGGCAATCCGCGAGGCCTGCGAACGCTACGTCGGGGTGGGGTTCTCGAAACTGGTGCTCGTGCCGCTGACCGAGCCGAAGAACTGGGACGACGAACTCGCCGCCGGAGCGGAAGAAGTGCTCCCGATCCAAACGTGAACGGCGGCTACGTCACGACGAGCACGACGCGCACCGCCACGACCAGCGCGAGGACCAGCGCGCTCACGCTGTAGATGGTCCAGAAGGTGTGGGCGAGCGAACGGGGCGGGCGCCGCCCGCCCGACCGTTCCTCCTTGAACCGATCGACCCAGAAATCGTCCTCGGCCGTGGCCGAGGTCGCTTCCAACCAGTTGCCGATCTCGTCGCGCTCTCGGACGTCGATCGCTTCGAACCACTCACCCATGGTTCGAAGGTCGCCTGAAACTGGAGCGACCTCAAGCGACTGTGCCCCATCTCACGCTCGCGTAGGCCATTGGGCCCAGGCCCACCGGGGGATCAGGAGCGGATCAGGAGAGGTAGGGCGCGGGATCGACGCACCAACCGAGGACCCGCACCTCGAAGTGCAGGTGCGGGCCGGTTGCAAGACCGGTCGCACCGATCGCCGCGATGGTCTGCCCGGCGCGCACGTGCTCACCGATCGAGACGTAGATCGCCGACGCGTGCCCGTAGAGCGTGGAGTACTCACCGCCGTGGTCGATCACGACCGCGTTGCCGTACCCGCCGCGAGGGCCGGCCCAGATGATCTTCCCCGCGGCGGCGGCGTGGATCGGGTCGCCGTACGCCGCGGCGAAGTCGATGCCGGTGTGCATCCGCACGACGCCGAGAACGGGATGCTCGCGTTCGCCGTAGGGGCTCGTGACCGGCCCCGGCACCGGCCGCAACGCATGGAACGACGGCGCGCGAGGTTCACCGACCTGGAGGTCGTGGATGTACGAGCTGATCTCGCCCGACGTCTGCTGCAGCGCGTCGAGCTGCGCGGTCGCTTCCTGCTTCTGGGCCCGCACCGATGCGAGGACCGCGTTCTCACGCGTCTCTTGCCGCGCGACCGCGTCGCGTTGCGCGACCCGCCGGGCGCGCAAGCCGGCCAGCTGCGCCTGGTCGGCGACCGCGGCGCGGTGCGCGTCCTCGACTCGGGCGCGCGCGGCGTCGGCCGCGACGCGGGCCTTCGCGACTCGCCGGCGCACCACGTCGAGCGAGGTGAGGGTGCGGTGGTGCACGATCGACGCGCGCTGCAGGTACACCGCGCCCGCGGCCGCCTGGGAGAACGACGACGCGTCGATGCGCGCCATGGTGTACGAGATGGCCGTGTCGGTGCCGGTCGTGTAGAGCGCGACGGCGCTGCGGCGCAAGGCGGCGTGCGCGTGCCGCAGCCGGACGTCGGCACGCCGCACCTCTTTCTGCATTTCGAGCGCCGTCGCGGCGAACCGGTCGGCCGCGTGGCTCGCGGCCGCGGCCCGCGCCTGCGCGGCGCCGATCGCCGCGTCGAGCCGCGACAGGCGCGCGTCGAGCGCGACTCGCTTGCCGTGCACCGCTTCCCAGCGCGCGGTCGCCGTCACCTCGGCCCGCGACGCCTCACCGATCTGCGACTGCAGCGCCGCGGTGCTCTTGCCCGCCGCCGTGTCGGCGGCGGCGGTCGCGCCGAAAGGGAGGACCGCCGCGCCGAACACGACCAGCAGCACCGGCACGATCCCGGCGGCCCCGCGCCGGGCCGATCCCACAAACATCAGGAACAACATTAACCACACTGACAACAGCAGGAAAGCGCGCCGGAGCCAGCGCCCACCGTGACCTTCCCATTGCCGGGGCGGCGCTCAGGCTTCGAGGAAGCGGCGCAACCCGATGATCGAGCCGATCAACCCGACGCCCGCGCCGAGCACCAGCACGATGAAGCCGATCGTGATGGCGTCGCCGTTCGTCACGTAAAAGCCCGAGAAGAGGCTCTTCGTGTTATGGGTCGAGTCGACCAGGCTCGCGAGCACGTTCTTCAGGATCACGACGAGCCCGAAGGAGATGCCGGCACCGATCGCGCCCTGTACGAACCCTTCGGCCATGAACGGCACCCGTACGAACCAGTTCGAAGCGCCGACGAGCTTCATCACCTCGATCTCACGCCGGCGGGCAAAGGTCGCGAGCCGGATCGTGTTCACGATGAGGAAGAGCGACGACGCGAGCAGCACGCCGGCCATCGCGAAGAACGCGTAACGGATGATCCTCGTCGCGGTGAGCAGGTTCTTCACGGCCTGGGCGGCCGTCGCGATGGTGAACACACCGGAACGTGCCTTGAACTGGTCGGCGAGCGGCTGGGTGTCCTCCGCGCGTTTCGGGGCGACACGGAACGACGTCGGCAGGTCGGTCGGGCTGATGTTGTTCACCAGCGACGGGTTGTCGTGCTCGATCCGCTTGAACTCCGCGTACGCGTCGTTGTGGTCGAGGAACGTGAAGTGCTTGACGGTAGGCGTCGACGCGAGCGCGGTACGCATGTCGTCGATCTGCGCCTGGGTCGCGTTCGGGTTCATGAAGATCTCGAGTTCGACGCCGTTCTTCCACTTCCCGGTGCCGTGGTCGACCAAGCGGTTCAGCAGCACGATGCCGCCGAACAGGAACAGCGAGATGGCAACCGTCATGATGCCGGCGAGGGTCATCAGGAGGTTGCGGCGCAACGAGATCAGCGTCTCGCGAAAGAAGTAGGCGAATCGCGACATGAATGGGATCTCCTGGTTCGGTCAGGAACCGTTGAGTGCTTACGAACCGACGCCGTAGACGCCACGAGCCTGGTCGCGCACGAGCTGACCGTGGTCGAGCTCGAGCACCCGGCGCCGCATCGCGTCGACGATGCGCTGGTCGTGCGTTGCCATCACGACGGTTGTGCCGGTGCGGTTGATGCGGTCGAGGAGGCGCATGATGCCGACGGTCGTCGCCGGGTCGAGGTTGCCGGTCGGTTCGTCGGCCAGCAGGATCAGCGGCCGGTTGACGAACGCACGGGCGATCGACACCCGCTGCTGTTCACCGCCCGACAGTTCGGTCGGGAAATTGTCGCACTTCTTCGCCAGCCCGACGAGGTCGAGGATCTGCGGCACCTGCGAACCGATGATGCTCTTCGGGCGGCCGATCACTTCGAGTGCGAACGCGACGTTCTCGTAGACGGTCTTGTTCGGGAGCAACTTGTAGTCCTGGAAGACGCAACCGATGTTGCGGCGCAACTGCGGCACCTTCCACGACGAGAGCCGGCCGATGTCGCGGCCGGCCACCATGATCTCGCCCGTGGTCGCGACTTCGTCGCGCAACAAGAGCCGCAGGAACGTCGACTTGCCCGAGCCCGACGGGCCGACCAGGAACACGAACTCGCCCTTGGCGATCTCGAGGGACACGTCGCGGAGCGCGACGACATCACCTTTGTAAACCTTCGTGACGTTATCGAAACGGATCATGGAGGCGGCTCAAAGGGTACCAGCGAAATCTTCAGATCGGCAGGCACGGCGAGCGGGTGAGACCCCGGCACCGGCCCATTTGTGTCATCCCTGCTGGCGGTGCCACTGCAGGTAGGCCTCGATGAACGCGTCGAGGTCGCCGTCGAGGACCGCCTGCACATTGCCGGTCTCGAAACGGGTGCGCTCGTCCTTCACCAGTTGGTACGGGGCCAGGGTGTAGGTGCGGATCTGGCTCCCGAACGCCACGTCGCGCTTCTCGCCCGACAGTGCCTCCAACTCCTTGCGGCGCTCCTCACGCTGGCGCTGCGCGAGACGAGCCGCCAGGATCTGCATCGCCTTCGCCCGGTTCTGCAACTGCGAGCGCTCGTTCTGGCACGACACCACGACGTTGGTCGGGATGTGGGTGATCCGCACCGCCGAGTCGGTGACGTTGACGTGCTGGCCGCCGGCACCCGACGAACGGTACGTGTCGATCCGCAAGTCGGTCGGATCGATGTCGGGCGTCTCCTCCTCGTCGAGGGCGGGCACGCAGTCGAACGACGCGAACGCAGTTTGCCGGCGCGCGTTCGCGTCGAACGGTGAAATTCGGATCAAGCGGTGGACGCCGCGTTCACCGGCGAGCATGCCGTACGCGTAACGCCCCTTCACGATGAAGGTCGCCGAACTGATCCCCGCTTCCTGGCCTTCCTGGCGTTCGTCGAGTTCGACATCGAAGCCGCGCCGTTCCGCCCAACGGGTGTACATGCGCAACAACATGTCGGTCCAGTCCTGCGCGTCGGTGCCGCCCGCGCCCGAATGGACTTCGCAGATTGCGTCGCGTTCGTCGTGTTCACCCATGAACAGGGCACGCAACTCGAGGCGATCGAGTTCGCTGACGAGCGAATCGATGCCCTCGGCGATCTCCGGCTCCAACGACTCGTCGTTCTCCTCGCGCGCGAGATCGTTGAGCGTGCTCACGTCGGAAAGACGCCCGTCGAGCCCGTCGATCAGGTCGACGTCTTCTTTCACCGTCGACAGTTCGGTCGTGACCTTCCGGGCCTGGTCCGGGTCGTCCCAGAGGTCGGGACGACTCGCCTCGACCTCCAATTCCTCCAGCCGGCGACGCGCCTCGTCGACGCGCAGGTAGGAGTGCGCGTCGGAAACGCGCCGCTGCAAATCGGCCAGGTCGTCGGAGAAGTCACGCATGGGGCAGGCAGGCGCCGGATCGGGGCTTCGCTACGCGCGCCCGTGGCACATCTTGTATTTCTTCCCGCTCCCGCAGAAGCAGGGCTCGTTGCGGCCCGGGGTCTTCTCCACCCGCACCGGTTGCTGGACCGCTTCCATCTCCTGGGCTTCGGCGGCCGCGAACGCCATCTGCTGGTCGCCCGACGCGGCGGCCTCGGCCGCCGCCGCCGCCGATATGCCACGCGACCCCTGGGAGGGGTCCTCGGGTGCGCTGTAGGAGACATTGCGCACCGCGCTGCCCGGCGGCGGTTCGTCGACCACGACCTGCAGATGGAACACGTACCGGACGAAGTCGTCCTCGATCTGTCCCATCATGGCCTCGAACATGTCGAAGCCTTCCTTCTGCCAGGCCGAGAGCGGGTCTTGCTGGCCCATCGCCCGCAGGTTGATGCCTTCCTGCAGGTAGTCCATCTCGTAGAGGTGCTCGCGCCAGTGCTGGTCGATCACCGAGAGCATGACGCGGCGTTCGATGTCGCGCAGGACGTCTTCACCGACGTCGCGCTCTTTCTCGTCGTACTGCGCGAGCGCGTCGTCGAGCAACGTTTGTTCGAGTTCGGCGTGGTTGTCGATACGCCGGATCTCGTCGTCGCTCGGGCGTAACGGGTAGTAGAGCTTCACTTCGCCGAGCAAACCTTCGAGGTCCCACTCCTCGGAGAACTCACCGGCGCAGTACGTGTCGACGATGCGCCCGATCGCGGCCTCGATCGCTTCGATCGCTTCCTCGCGGAGGTTCTCGCCGTCGAGGATCTGCTGGCGGCGCGCGTAGATCACCTTGCGCTGCTCGTTCATCACCTCGTCGTACTTCAAGACGTCCTTGCGGATCTCGAAGTTGCGATCTTCGACCGTGCGTTGTGCTCGCTCGATCGCCTTCGTGACCATCTTCGCTTCGAGGGGCACGTCGTCGGGGAAGGCCTTGTCCATCACCCGGCTCATCAGACCGGTGGCGAACAAGCGCATGAGCTCGTCTTCGAGCGAGAGGTAGAAGCGGCTCTCACCCGGGTCGCCCTGGCGCCCCGACCGGCCGCGCAACTGGTTGTCGATCCGCCGCGACTCGTGACGCTCGGTGCCGAGCACGTACAGGCCGCCGAGCTCGCGGATGATGTCGCCCTCGGCCTTGCACTCCGACTCGAACTTCGGCAACAACTCGCGGTAGCGGGTCTCGAACTCTTCGGGTTGCTGCTCGGCGCTGAGCCCTTCCTTCTGGCACTCCTGCTTCGCGAGCCCTTCGGGGTTGCCGCCCAGCAGGATGTCGACGCCACGCCCGGCCATGTTGGTCGCGACGGTGACCGCGCCGAGCTTGCCGGCCTGGATGATGATGTTGGCTTCGCGCTCGTGCTGTTTGGCGTTGAGGACGTCGTGCGGAACACCACGCTTCTGCAACAGGCGCGACAGGTGCTCCGACTGCTCGACGGAGATGGTGCCGACGAGGATCGGCTGCCCGAGGGCGTGGCGTTCGACGATGTCCTCGACGACCGCGCCGAATTTCCCTTCGGTGCCCTTGTAGATGTAGTCGGCTTGGTCCTTACGGACGAGCGGCCGGTTCGTGGGGACGGTGACCACGGGCAGGTTGTAGGTGTGCGCGAACTCGCCGGCCTCGGTGAAGGCCGTGCCGGTCATGCCGGCCAGCTTGTCGTACATGCGGAAGTAGTTCTGCAGCGTGACGGTGGCGAGGGTCTGGTTCTCCTCCTTGATCCGCACCCCTTCCTTCGCCTCGACCGCCTGGTGGAGACCTTCGCTCCAACGGCGACCCTCGAGCACCCGCCCGGTGAACTCGTCGACGATCTTCACCTCACCGTCGGCGACGATGTAGTCGTCGTCGAGATGGAAGAGCTCCTTGGCCCGCAATGCCTGCTGCAACTGGTGCACGTAGTTCTGGTTGACGTGCTCGTAGAGGTTCTCGACCGAAAGGCCTTCCTCGACGCGGGCGATGCCTTCTTCGGTCGGCACCACCGTTCGCTTCGCTTCGTCGACCTCGTAGTCGCGGTCTCGTTGCAAGCTGCGGGCGACGCGGGCGAACTGGTAGTAGAGCTCGTGCGCGTCGCTCGCGCTGCCGGAGATGATGAGCGGGGTACGCGCTTCGTCGATGAGGATCGAATCGACCTCGTCGATGATCGCGTAGTGGTGCCCGCGCTGCACCTGCTGTTCCTTCTGCGACACCATGTTGTCGCGCAGGTAGTCGAAACCGAACTCGTTGTTGGTGCCGTAGGTGATGTCGCAGGCGTACTGCTCGCGCTTCCAGTCGGGTTCCTCGTTGCCCGGGATGATGACACCCACGGTGAGCCCGAGGAACTTGTGCAACCGCGCCATCCATTCGGCGTGAAAGCGCGCGAGGTAGTCGTTCACCGTGATGAGGTGCACGCCCTTACCGGTGATGCCGTTGAGGTAACACGGCAAGGTCGCGACCAGGGTCTTGCCCTCGCCGGTCTTCATCTCGGCGACCCAACCGAAATGCAGCGCCGCACCACCCATGATCTGCACGTCGAAGTGACGCTGGCCGAGCGTGCGTTTCCCGGCCTCGCGGACGACCGCGAACGCCTCGGGCAGCATCTCGGCGAGCACGTCCTCCTCGTCGTCGCCGTCGGCCATCCCGCGAGCGAGCCGCTCCCGGAACGTGGTGGTCATGGCCTGGAGCTCGGCGTCTGACTTGCGCTCCATTTCCGGCTCGAAGGCGGAAACCTCGGGGACGAGCGCCTGGACGGCCTTGAGCTTCTTGCCCTCGCCGGCGTGGAGCAACTTATCGAAGAGACTCATGCGGAGAGCAAGTGTACCGACGGGCCTCCGGGCGCCGATCGTCGGCGCCGGCCGCCGCTCCGGCCACTCCGTGCCGGCTTCCGGGCCTGCGCCGGCACCTGCGCCCGCGTCGTGGGCCGATCAGACCAGGTCGTCGACGAGCTTGGCGCGCACCGCGAACGCGGCGGCCTCCGCCCGCGAGCGCAGCCGCAACTTCTCCAAGATGTTGCGCACGTGGTTCTTCACCGTGTTCTGCGAGATCACCAACCGAGCCGCAATCTGTTTGTTCGAAAGACCCTGCGAAACCAGTGCAAGAATCTCGAGCTCGCGTCGCGTCAACCGACGTTCACCATCACCGTCTTCGGCGCGCGATGCCAGCGCGTTGAACTCTGCGAGGAGGTTCGCGGTCATCGCGGGGGCGACGAACGCGTAGCCGTTCGCGACGGCACGCACCGTCGCGGCGACGTCCTCGGTCGACGCCTCCTTCAGCAGGTAGCCCGACGCCCCGGCCCGGATCGCCGAGAACAGGTCCTCTTCCGACTGGGAGCCGGTGAGCATCACGACCTTGGTCCCGGCGTGACGTTCGGCGATCACCCGGGTCGCTTCGATGCCGGTCATCCCGGGCATCCGGACGTCCATGAGCACGACGTCGGGTGCGAGCGTCGCGCACGCGTCGATCGCCGACGCTCCGTCGTCGCGATCACCCACGACGACGATGTCCGCGACCTGATCGAGCGCGAGCTGGAGCCCGTGACGGAACACGGCGTGATCGTCGACGATCAGCACGCGTATCGGATGTCCGGCCGGCTCGGCCGCAATGCCGTTCACAAGGGGGAGACCGGGTCAGCGAGGAAGTGGAAGCTCTCGCGCCAGGGTCATCGGGGCGCACTATACCCAGGCCGGGCGGAACGCCTCGTTGGCGGCGGAGTGCGGGCAATGGTCGCCGCCAAGACACGCGCCGCTCCCCCTTCCCGGAGCGCCCGGGCGGCCGCTCGCAGCGTCGCGCCGGTCGTGGCGACATCGTCGACGAGCAGCACCGCGGCCGGCGACGCGACCCTCGCGCGGAACACCGGTCCGGCGCTTCGCATCGCGTACGCGAGCCCCGTCTGCGAGTCGCGCGAACTGCGTACGAGCAACGCGCGAGACGGAACGTAGAGACGGCGCGCAACCGCGCGCGCGAGAAGCTCCGCGTGGTCGAAGCCGCGCGCGCGTCGATGCGTCGCCGTCGTCGGCGCCCACGTCACGCATTCGACGCGCGCGTCGCCGTGCCATCGCTGTCGCGCGCCGTTCGCGATCGCGTCGGCGAACCACGGGAGCACCGCGCGCGCGTTGCGGTACTTGATGCGAGCGACGAGTTCACGCGCGACGCCTTCGTAGACGAAGCACGCGAACCAATCGTCGACGAAGGTCGGTGCTGGCATCGCGGGCGCGAACGTGAGCGAGGGCGCGCACGCACCGCACACCGCGCCGCCGCGCGCACCACATCCCGCGCACCGAACCGGGAACACGGCATCGACCAACCCCGCCATCACCACCCGACCATAACGACGGGGTACGACAACTCGTTTTGATGTACCGAAAGCGCGCTGCAGCGCGCTTGGGCTTCATCAAAAGCAGTGCTCGCGCCGTTGTCACACCCGGCCGCGACGATGTTCACGATGGCAGGAGATGTGGATGCAACAATCGCCGAGTTCATGGCGACCCAACACGGCGTCGCGCACCGGAGAGACGTGCGCCGGCTCGGCGCGTCGGCCCGGGTCGAAGCGAACCGGGTTGCCACCGGGCGCTGGCGGGAACCGCAACCGCACGTGTTCGCGATCAACGGGAGCCCGGCGACGGACCGGCAGCAACTTCTGGCCGCGGTCCTCGCCGCCCCGATCGGGACGGTGGCGTCGCACCGGTCCGCGGCCCGCCTTTACGGCATCCCGGGGTTCGAGCGGGCCGCGCCGGAGATCCTGGTCCCACGACCCCGTCGCAAAGTGGGGCAAATCGTGCAGGCGATCGTTCACCACACGACGCAGCTCCCACCCTGGCAGCACTGGTCGCGGGACGCGATCCCGGTTACGACCGTCGCCCGCACCCTGTTCGACCTGGGCGCCGTCGTTCACCCCGGCGCGCGGCCCGGGCCGTCGACAACTGCCTCTCCCGCAAATGGGTGACGGTCCCCGCGCTGTGGCGGGTGCTCGATGATCTCGCGGTCCAGGGCCGCAACGGCACCTGCGCACTCCGCGAGATCCTGATGGACCGAGGCGACGGCTACGTGGCGCCCGCGAGCGAACTCGAACGGCGGTTCATCGACATCGTTCGTCGCGCCGGTCTGCCAGTACCGGAGCGCGAACTCGACCTCGGCGACGCCGACCACTGGATCGGCCGGGTCGACTTCGTGTTTCGCGCCGCGAAGCTCATCGTCGAGGTCGACGGTCGGATGTACCACACCGCGTTCCTCGACATCGACGCCGACCACGCGCGCGATCGACAGTTCGTCGAACTCGGGTACCGGACCGCTCGCTACAGCTACGCAGATGTGAAAGACAACCCACTCGGGGTCGAACGTTCCCTCCGTCGATCCCTACGCGCCGCGGCCTGAACTCGTTTTGATGTACCGAAACGGCCATCGAGCGCGTTGTGAGTTCACGAAAACGAGTAGGGGGCGCGGTTCACGCCGGTTTCGGTGATGATGGCAGTGACGAGCGCCGCCGGCGTGACGTCGAACGCGGGGTTCGCGATGCTGAAACCCGCGGGTGCGATACGCCGGCCCCGGATCATCGCGACCTCCATCGGATCTCGCTGTTCGACCTCGATCGCCGCGCCGTCGGGCGTCGCGACGTCGATCGTCGATGTCGGCGCGGCGACGTAGAACGGCAACCCATGGTGGCGCGCCAGCACCGCGAGGCCGTAGGTGCCGACCTTGTTCGCCACATCGCCGTTGGCCGCGATGCGATCGGCACCGACGATCACGCAGTCGACCTCGCCGGCCGCCATGAGCGACGCCGCGGCGACGTCGGCGATCAGCGTCGCCTCGATGCCCAGGCGGTCGAGCTCCCACGCGGTGAGCCGGGCACCCTGGAGGACCGGTCGGGTCTCGTCGACCCACACCTTCGGCCGTTTTCCGGCTTCGGCCGCGGCCCGGACCACACCGAGTGCGGTGCCGTAACCGACGCACACGAGCGCGCCCGCGTTGCAGTGCGTGAGCACACGGGCGTCGGGGCCGAGCAATGCGGCGCCGTGCGCGCCGAGGGCACGGTTGCGTGACACGTCGTCGGCGGCGATCGCCCGCGCTTCGGCGAGCGCCGCGGGCGCGCCGCCCCGTTCGAACGCGTCGAGGGCGCGGGCCACGCCCCACGCGAGGTTCACCGCGGTCGGCCGGGTGGCCACCAGCTTCGCCGCCGCGGCGCGCACTGCGCCGCGGTCGACTGCGTCGTATCGCGGCCAGCGCGACGCCGAACGCGCCCGTCGCGCCGAGGGCGGGCGCGCCCCGTACCGCGAGGGTCGAGATCGCCTCGCAGACGTCGTCGACCGTCGCGCACTCGACGAAACGCAAACGTCCCGGCAACGCGCGCTGGTCGATCATCCTCACCCGGGCGCCGGCATCACCTTCCTGCCATTCGACCGTCGGCGGGATGGGGTCGTTCAAGCGAGGAGGTTCATCACGGGGTTGGTCCGCGCCTGCAACGACGCGATGCGGCGTTCGACGGCCTGCACCCACATGTCGCCTTCGTCGTCGTGGGTCAGCACCCAGAACTGTTCGTCGCGGATCGCGTCGAGCACCTTGGCGGCGACCGTGTCGGTGGCCATCCCGTTCTCGAGCATCGACTGCAACATGTCGTGCATCACCGATTCTTGCGCGGCCGCATCTTCATCGGTGCCGGCCGGGGAGAGGTGCGCCGGTCGGTTACGTGCACTGTCGGCGATCCGGGTGTTGACCCATCCGGGGCAGAGCACGGAAACCTTCACGTTCGCGCCGGTCAGCGCGAATTCGTGGTGCAGCGTCTCGGAGATCCCGACGACCGCGTGCTTGCTCGCGTTGTACGGGCCCATGTAGGGCGCGGCGACCAGCCCCGCGACCGACGCGGTGTTCACGACGTGCCCGGCGTCTTGCTGGAGCAGGAGCGGTACGAACGCGTGGATGCCGTGCACGACGCCCCAGAAGTTCACGCCCATCACCCAGTGCCAGGTCGAGAGCGGCGCTTCCCACGACAGGCCGCCACCGCCGACACCCGCGTTGTTGCAGACGACGTGCACGGCGCCGTGCCGCTCCATCGTCGCATCGGCGAGCGCCTGCACCTGTTCGGCGTCGCTGACGTCGGTGACGACACCGAACACGTCGGCACCGTCGGTGGTGAGCTTCTCGACCGCGTCGTCGAGCGCGGCCTTCTCGATGTCGCCGACGACGACCTTCATCCCGGCGGCGACGAAGCGCGCCGCCATCGCCAGCCCGATCCCGCTGGCGCCGCCGGTGACGACGGCGACCCTTCCATTCAGGTCCTGCACGATGCTCCGCCCACGGTGGCCTCCGGGAACATTGTGGGCGCCCTCGCGGGCGCCCACAACCGCGTTTGTCGGCTCGATGCTCAGTAACGGTAGTGGTCGGGCTTGTAGGGGCCCTCCACCGGCACGCCGATGTACGCAGCTTGCTCGTCGGTGAGCGTGGTGAGTTTCGCGCCGAGCTTGGCGAGGTGCAGGCGGGCGACCTTCTCGTCGAGGTGCTTCGGCAACACGTACACCTTGCGCTCGTAGAACTCGTTGTGCGAGAAGAGCTCGACCTGCGCGATCACCTGGTTGGCGAAGCTGTTCGACATCACGAAACTCGGGTGCCCGGTCGCGCACCCGAGGTTCAGCAACCGGCCTTCGGCGAGCACGATGATCGAGTGGCCGTCGGGGAACGCCCACTCGTCGACTTGCGGTTTGATGTTGTTGCGCTTCACACCGGGGAACTTGGCGAGACCGGCCATGTCGATCTCGGTGTCGAAGTGACCGATGTTGCCGACGATCGCGTTGTGCTTCATCTTCGCCATCGACTCGACGCTGATGACGTTCGCGTTCCCGGTGGCCGACACGAAGATGTCGACGTCGCCGACCACGTCGTCGAGGGTGACGACCTGGTAACCCTCCATCGCGGCCTGCAACGCGCAGATCGGGTCGACCTCGCTCACGAGCACGCGGGCACCCTGACCGCGCAACGACTGCGCACAACCCTTGCCGACGTCGCCGTAGCCGCAGACCATCGCGACCTTGCCGGCGATCATCACGTCGGTGGCACGGTTGATCCCGTCGATCAGCGAGTGCCGGCACCCGTACAGATTGTCGAACTTCGACTTGGTGACGGAGTCGTTGACGTTGATCGCGGGGAACAGCAGTGTGCCCGCCGCGTGCATCTGGTAGAGGCGGTGGACGCCGGTCGTGGTCTCTTCCGTGACGCCTTTGATGTCGGCCGCCATGCGGTGGAAACGGCGCCCGTCGTTGACGAGCGAACGCTGCAGCACACCGAGCACCACCGCGAACTCTTCCGAGTCGGCGGTCGACGGGTCGGGTACCGCGCCGGCCGCTTCGTACTCGACGCCTTTGTGGACGAGCAGCGTCGCGTCGCCACCGTCGTCGAGGATCATGTTCGGCCCGCTCTCACCGGCCCAGTTCAACGCCTGCTCGGTGCACCACCAGTACTCCTCGAGCGTCTCGCCTTTCCACGCGTACACGGGCACGCCGGCGGGCGCGTCGGGCGTACCGGTGGGACCGACGGCGATCGCCGCCGCGGCATGGTCCTGGGTCGAAAAGATGTTGCACGACGCCCAACGCACTTGTGCGCCGAGCTCGACGAGCGTCTCGATGAGCACCGCGGTCTGGATCGTCATGTGCAACGAACCGGTGATGCGCGCGCCGGCGAGCGGCTTTTGCGGGCCGTACTCCTCGCGGCATGCCATCAGCCCGGGCATCTCGTGCTCCGCGAGCTCGATCTCCTTGCGGCCGAAGGCGGCCAGGGAGAGATCGGCGACTTTGAAGTCGGTGAAGGTTCGGGACGTCGTAGGTTCCGTCGTGGTCATTGCCTGCTCCTCGGTCGTGGGCGCGCCCCTGGTCGGAGGACCGCTCGACAGAGCTGCCCGATGAGATGGCGCGCGACGTATCTCGATGGAGTCGGCCCGGATCACCGGATGACAGCCTGCAGGCCCGACCAACTGAAGAGAATACCGCCCCCGGCAACCCGCTCGGGCACTTGCTGTCGCGAACGGCGCAATCAGTGCTGCGCGAGCCGGTCCTTCAGCTGGAAGATGGCGTCGATCGGGCCGGGGTCGACGTCGTTTTCGAGCGCGAGATAGCAGCTGACGAAGTCGCCGAGGTACACGAGGTCGAGCAACTGCGCGAGGCATCCTTCGCCCTCGGCTTCGACGGTCACGACCTGGTGCACGGCCTCTTCGATGACGTCGCGAGTCGCGGCGAACCGTGGTGAGAGCCGGTCGTGCTCGAAGCCGTGGCGGAGTTCGACGATCGTGATCAGCTGGCGCGTCACGTCGCCGTGCTGGCCCCACCCGCAGATCTCGTTGTGCCCGAGTTCGGGGTGGACGTGCGAGTACGCCGGCGCCTTCGCGTTCTCGTTGACGTCGCACTTCCACCGGTACGCGGCGACGGCGCCGAGGGGGCCGCCGCCGTAGACGACCGGGACGGTTCGCCCGATTCGGCGCGCGATCTCCCGGGCCGGGTTGGCGGAACCTTCGATCGCCGGCTCGCACTTCGCGCGCCGGCGTGCGAGTTGTTCCTGGGCGAGTACCAGTTGCGCGTGCGCGCCGGGGGCCAGGCCGGATCGGTACGCCGCGACGAAGAGCGGCGCGATCAACGATCCGAGCGCGGCACGCGGCAGGTAACCCGCCGGGCAGGCGACGTGCAGGCCGCCGGATTCGCGGGCGATCTGCTCCAGTTCGCCGCCGACCGAGATGCACACGAGCCGCGCCCCGCAGGATGCCGCGGCCCTGGCCATCGAGACGGTCTCTTCCGTCCCGCCCGAGTACGACACCGCGAACACGAGCGTTCGCGGACCGACGAAGGCGGGAAGGCCGTACTGCTTGCAGACCGTGACCGGAACCGGGAGTTCGTCGGCCAATGTGGCCGCGAACACGTCTCCCGAGATCCCCGACCCACCCATCCCGCAGACGACGATCTGGTCGATCTCGGCCGCGGGCGCGAAGTGCCGGCTGTCGATGCACCCGGCGGCCTCGTGGGCGGCGGCGAGTTGCTCGGGCAACCCGCAGACCGCGTCGAGGAAGTGCAGCGAATCGGTCGGCATCAGATCGGCCTCAGATCGGCATCAGGTGGGCGAGCCTGCGAACGTGACCACTAGAACGTCGGTTTCACGCCGTCGCGGGCGGCTTTTTCGGTGAGGCGCTGGTGCTCGGCGTCATCGACCGTTTCGGCTTCGTCGATCAGCATGATCGGGATGTCGTCCTGCACCCGGTAACGCCGCTTCAGCCGCGGGTTGTAGAGCGCGGATTCGTCGGCGAAGTAGAGGAGCGGGCCTTTGTCCTCGGGGCAGGCAAGGATCTCGAGGAGCTTGGTATCGAGCGCCATTCGTAACCTCCGGTCGCGGTGCGGGTTCGTAGCGTAAGCAACCGGCGCCGGAGATGCCGCCCCGGTCGGTGCAACTAGGTGTTGCGGACGAGGGCGAGCACTTCCTGGGTCCGGGCGTCGCACGCCGGCCGGTCGGCGGCCTCGAGGTTCAGGCGCAACAACGGTTCGGTGTTGCTCGGCCGCAAGTTGAACCACCAGGAGCCGCAATCGACGGTGAGCCCGTCGAGCCGGTCCTGCTCGTGGCCCTCGTACGCCTTCGCGACGGCTTCGATCACACCGTTCGGGTCGTCGACCTTGGTGTTGATCTCACCGCTCTGGGCGTAGCGCTCGAACGGCTTGCGCAGTTCGGACAGCGGTACGCCGGCCTTGCTCAACTGTTCGAGCACCATCACCGCCGCGATCGAACCGGAATCGGCCCGCCAGTTCTCGCGGAAGTAGTAGTGCGCGGAGTGTTCGCCGCCGAAGATGGCATTGGTCTCGGCCATCACCTGCTTGATGAACGAATGCCCGACCCGGCTCCGCACGGGGATCCCGCCGTTCTCGCGGATCACTTCGGGCACCGCCTTCGAGCAGATCAGGTTGTGCACGACGGTTTCGCCGGGATGGCCCTGCAGGATGCCGCGGGCGCAGATCGCGGTGGTAGTCGATCCGCTGACGGGCTGGCCGAGATCGTCGACGAGGAAGACCCGGTCGGCGTCGCCGTCGAACGCGAGGCCGATGTCGGCGCCGGAGTCGAGGACGGCGCGCTGGAGGTCCTTGAGGTTCTCGAGCTGGATCGGGTCGGCGGGGTGGTTGGGGAAGGTGCCGTCGAGTTCGGCGTAGAGCATCGTGAGCTCGACGGGAAGCGTCTCCATCACCTTGGGGACGACGAGACCCCCCATCCCGTTCGCCGTGTCGGCAACGACCTTTGTCGGGGCGAGCGCGTCGACGTTGATGAAGGAGCGGACGTGCGCCGCGAACGCGTCGAGGAGATCCGCGTGTTCGACCTTGCCCATGTGGTCGTCGCGTTCGACCACACCCGAGTCGACGGTGGTCTTGATCTGGGCCAGACCGGTCTGCTCACCGATCGGCGCGGCGCCGGCGCGGCACATCTTGATGCCGTTGTACTGGGCCGGATTGTGGCTCGCGGTGAACATCACGGCGGGCGAGTTCAGGTAGCCGGACGCGAAATAGACGAGGTCGGTGGAGCACAGTCCGAGCAGGGTCACGTCGGCCCCGGCGAGCGTGGCGCCTTCGGTGAACGCGGCCGCGAGCGGCTCCGACGACGGTCGCATGTCGCGGCCGACGAGCACGCGGTCGGCGCCGGTGAAGCGGACGAACGCGTTCCCGATCTTGCGGACGAGTGCCTCGTCGATTTCGTCGGGGTACACACCGCGTACGTCGTAGGCCTTGAAAATGGCGTCGAGCGACACCGCGAACCTTTCCGAGAGACCCGCCGTCAGGGAACGGATGATGGTAGCGCCGGGGCCCCGTCGTGGCCTTCCCGTGCGGTTTCGCTCCAGGTCCCGGGCGCCGGGGCCGCGGGCGTGGCGTCGCCGTCGAGGGGGTCGATCGCCCGGCGGCGGGGCGAGATACGCCATCGCACGAGGAGCACCAGGCCCGCCAGGCCGAGAAGGGTGAGGAAGCGCCCGAGCCAGTCGACGCTCGTCAGCCCGTAGGTGAGCGTCACGTCTGTACTGGTCGGTACGACGACCATGAGATTCGGGGCGAGGCGGTAGATCGCACCGGCGCCCTTCACCTTCCAGTTCGGGAAGTACGACTCCTTCACCACCACCGGCACACCGACCCGCGAAACGTGGAACTTGATCGTGTCGACATTGGTCCGGATGTCGGTGACCTTCACCTTGGGCAACGCGACGGGGTTCGTGCCGGCGCTCGCGAGTTGCTTGATGTCGACGCGCGCCCAGTCCTTCGGGCCGCTCTGCGCGAACGGGATGTTCAACAAGCTGGTGTTCATCCACCACGGCGCGGCCGCGCACTCCCAGGGCGCGAGCTTCGGGTCGTGGGTCGGCGGCGCGGGCTTCGCGGAACCGAAACAGGAAGACGTCGTGCCGGCATGCACCTTCGCGACGACCGGTTGGCGCGTGAGCCCTTCGACGAGTTGCGAGTTCGCGACCTCGTAGATCTTCCACAGCTTCGGCGCCTGACCGTCCTTGTCGTGGACCTGGGCGACGAGGTGGAGGTCGGGATCGGCGTCGGCGCGTGATTGCGCATCGCTGGATTGCGCCATGAAGTAGCGCACACCGAGCATCTGCATGTGTTGCACACCGAGCTTGAAGTCGGCGATCGAGCCGTAGTTGAGACCGCGCACCGGGTTCGACGCGGCCCCGGCCGCGGTCAGTTCGCTGACCGTGAGGAAGTGATAGTCGGTGGTCGCCGACGATTCGAAGTAGAGGCCCTCCATCGAGTCGATACGGCCGTTGGTGAAGTACGGAAGGAGTTCCAGCGCGAGCGTCGTGCCGTACTTGTCGATGTCGGACGACGGCTCCCACAGCGCACGTCCGGGCGGGAGTTTGTTCATCGTCTCGATGATGTTGCTGAACTCGGGCCACGCCGCCTTCGACTGGTAGCCCTCGTAGTTCCACTTCGACCAGAACGGTAAGTAGTTCCGGGCCGCGAACGCGCCGCCGATGCTCCACACGGCACCCCCGCACACGAGCACCGCGAGCACGAGCGCGCCGACGAATTGCCGGCGCCGTTCGGCTTCGGGGCCGCGCAACAGGGAGGCGGGTGGTTCCCATCCCGGCGGCGGCCCGTACGGGTACGGCTCCGCGACACCGGCGCTGGCCCACGCTTCGTCGTAGGTGTCGGCGAGATCACCTTCTCGTACCCAGTCGGTCGCGCGCATCGCGATCCAGCCGAAGAGGTTCGCGATCTCGGCTGCACCCGCGCCCGCGAGCAACGACACCGACAGGAAATAGAGCGGGAGATAGCGGGTGTTCCAGACGTGCTGGTCCTGCGGCCACAGCACGAACAGGATCATGAACACGACCACGAGCGATGCGACGATCAGCGTCGACATTCGCCGCCACACGATCGCGCCGATGATCGCACAGAGCACGAGCGCGTAGATCCATCCGGGCTGGCGCAGGTTGTTGACGTACTGCGTCACCTTCTCGTAACGCATGCTCTGCGTGTAGGGCTGACGCAACAGGAGCGGCACCGCCCACACCCCGCTGATCAACCCGCCGACGACCATGACCGCGCCGCTCACCGGCGCGGTGCGCAGCGGGCGGCGCGTGAGCCAGATGATGGCGGCGCCGGCGATCGCGAAGGTGACGAGCACGATGTGGCTCAACGCGGTGAGCGCGAGGAGCAGCGCGGGGAGCCACGGTCGCTTGCCGGTGTCGAGGGTGCGGGCGAACGCGGCGAAGAAGAACAGGCAGAGCGAGATCGCGAGCGTGTACGAGAACTCGCCGGCGAGGTTGCTCGCGAGGTTGCCGCCGTATATCTGCCAGTTCGTGCGGGTGTTGAACAAGAAGACGGTCGCGGCGAGGGCGAACGCGGGCGGCATCGGCCAGCGCGCCCGGATACCGCGCGCGAACGTGTAGGCCGCGACCGGCAGGAGCAACGGCCCGAGCACCGTGACCCATTTGAAGGCGATGTTGTAGGGCACGAAGATGTCGAGGAACGCGATCAGCAGCGCGGGGAGCGGGAAGTAGAACTGGCCGACGGGGAAACCCGCGTACCAGTCGGGTGCCCAGCCCGCGAGGCGCAGCTTGCCGAACCAGTGGTGCTCCATGAACCAGGGCCACCACACGTGGGCGCCCATGTCACCGCCGTTGGTGGTGGTGTTCCGGAAGAGCACGCCGAAGTGCGGGTGCCACAACGGCCAGATGTGCGCGTCGGCGTCGGAAACGCCGAACACGAGCAGTACGCACGCGACCACGACCGCGAAGCCGAGCCAGCGCTCCCACGCGAAGCGCGGTTCGTCGCCGGTTGCATCGTCCGATGGGCCGGCCGCCCGGTGGTCAGCCCGGTCGTCGGCGTCGTCGAGAAGTACGTCCGCCACTGGCGAACAGCATGCCAGCCCGGTGCCATCGACCGGGATGCATGGCGCGCCGCGGTACCCGGACGCGCCGATCTCGTGCCCGGCCGGACCGATCGCTCGAGAGCCGCTCAAGAAGCGGCTCTCGAGCGCGGTGCGAACTGCGGTTACCGAGCTGCGCGGGCGAGGTCGAGAACGCGATCGAGGGTCAACACGCCCTCTTCGCTCTCCCAGACGTTCGCCTCACAGCGCGAACACCGATGAAACACCACGTCGCGTCCACCGATCCGCATGCGGATCGTGACGAGCGCGGCCTTTGCACATCCTGTGCATACCATCCCAGCCTCCCTGCCAGAATCGCCCGAGGTTCTATCGGCAGGCCGGCAACCGGCCTGAAGGCCGATCGCGCGCTGCGTGTACCGCGGCCTCCTATTTGACCGCAACCTGCAAGATCGCGAGCAGGTTGAACCCGGCGTGCAGGAACATCGACCGCGACAGGTCGCCGGAGCGCACCGCGAAGATCGCCGACACGACGCCGACCGCGGTGAGGGCGGGGACCGCGATGAACGTCCCGAAGTGCGGGTCGAGGAGCCAGTGGACGATCCCGAAGGTGAACGCCGACACGGCAATGGCGCCGGTCACGGGCATCCGCCGCATCAGCGCCCGCAACAACACCCCCCGGAAGAGGAGTTCCTCCGCGAACGGCGCGACGATCCCGGCCCCGATCGAGAGGACCGCGAGCTTCGCGCCCGACGCCGAGTCGAGTTGCTTCACAACGGCCTGTTCCTTGTTGCCGACGAGGTGCGAGAGGGGCGCGAGGAACAGGCCGAGCACGACGCTGAGGACCAATCCGATGCCGAGAACCCAGGCGTCGTTCAGGCGGATGCGCAGCCCGAAGTCGTCGCTCATGCGCCCGAGGCCCTTGCGGTGCGAGACCCAGGCGATGACGAGCAGGGTGGCGCCGTACTGGCCGACGAACGCAGCCGCGAGGAAGGCGGCCGTCTCCACGTCGAGGTCGTGACGGGAGAAGGGGGTCGCGGCGACGATGGCGCCGATCAGGCCGCCGAGGAACGCCAGCAGGGCGTCGGGGATGCCCCACCGCACGGGCGACGTCACCGGCGCGCCCCAGTCGTTGCTCACCCGGCTGAATCTAGGGGGAGCCACCGAGAACCCGTGAGCGGACCCCCGAGACGCTTCTCGGCGCGGCGAACGCAGCGAGTGCGGCGAGCGCGACCCCACGACACGAACAGAGATACAGGTCCGCGGGTCGTACCATTGTGGTGCCCGCCACCTGGAGTGTTGATGAGCCCGAGCCCCGAAGATCAGTGGCGACCGCCCGAGCCGCCCGGCCGGACCCCGCGGCCCTCGCCGCCGCGCCCCACCACCCCTCGGTCGCGTTGGCTCCCGTGGGTGATCATCGCGGTGATCGTGATCGCGGTCGTCGTCTGGCAGACGGCCCCGAGCAGTTCGCCGAACGCGGCGAAGGTCGACTACTCGACCTTCCTCTCCCAGGTGAACAAGGGCGTCGTCGACCAGATCAAGTACGACTCCGGGAGCGGCAAGATCACCGGGAGTTACAAGGCCGGCCAGGAACAGGACGGGAAGTCGACGTTCGAGACGACCGGCCCCCAGAACGGCCTGCCGGATGCCGACATCACCCTGCTGAACGACAAGGGCGTCGGGCGCAACTACAAGGCGCCGTCGTCCGATTGGCTCGGAACGGTGCTCACGTTCGTGATCCCGCTCGGGCTGCTCGTGTTGTTCTTCGTCTGGTTGAGCCGCCGCCAGGCGGGCCAGATGGGCGCGGTGATGAACATCGGCCGTTCGCGGGCGAAGGTCTACAACACCGAGAAACCGAAGACGACCTTTGCCGACGTCGCCGGGTACGGCGCGGTCAAGGAGGAGATCAAGGAAGTCGTCGACTTCTTGAAGTTGCCGGGCAAGTTCAAGGAGATCGGGGCGCGCATCCCGAAGGGCGTGCTGCTCGTCGGCCCTCCCGGTACCGGCAAGACGCTCATTGCGCGCGCGGTCGCCGGTGAGGCCGGTGTGCCGTTCGTGTCGGTCACCGGTTCCGACTTCATGGAGATGTTCGTCGGTGTGGGCGCGGCGCGCGTGCGCGACTTGTTCCAGACCGCGAAGAAGCAGGCGCCGGCGATCATCTTCGTCGACGAGATCGACTCGATTGGTCGGAAGCGGGGCGCCGGGCTCGGTGGCGGTCACGACGAACGCGAGCAGACGCTCAACCAGATGCTGGCCGAGATGGACGGCTTCGAAGCAACCGAAGGCATCGTGATGATGGCGGCGACGAACCGCCCCGACGTGCTCGACCCGGCGTTGCTGCGCCCGGGGCGTTTCGACCGCCAGATCCTCGTGCCGCTCCCGACGCAGGAGGAACGGGTCGAGATCCTGCGCGTCCACATGCGCGACAAGAAGATCGCCCCCGACGTCGACGTCAACGTCGTTGCCCGCGGCACACCGGGTATGAGCGGTGCCGACCTCTCGAACCTGGTGAACGAGGCGGCGCTGTTCGCAGTGCGCCGCGGTGAGAGCTCCGTGTACGCCGCCGATTTCGAGGCGGCGCGCGACCGCGTGTTGATGGGCTTGAAGCGCGAGTCGATGGCACTCACCGAAGAGGAAAAGGAGATCGTCGCGTACCACGAAGGTGGGCACGCGGTGTTGGCCTATGTCCTCGAGCACGCCGATCCGCTCCACAAAGTGACGATCTTGCCCACGGGTATGGCGCTCGGTGTCACGCAGCAGTTGCCGGTTGAAGAGCGGCACATCTACAAGCGTGAGTACATCGCCGACTCGCTCGTCGTACGGCTCGGAGGTCGGGTCGCCGAGGAGCTGGTGTTCGGTCACCAGTCGACGGGCGCATCGAACGACCTGGTCGGCAATACCGAGCTCGCCCGCCGGATGGTGCGCGAGTGGGGTATGTCGGATCGCATCGGGCCGATGGCCTGGGGTTCGCAGGGAGCTGTCTTCCTGGGCGAGGACCTCATGCACACCCGCGACTACTCCGACGAGACCGCCCGCGTGATCGACGAGGAAGTCGAACGGATCCTGCGCGACGAGGAAGCCCGGACCCGCAAGGTGCTCACCGAGCATCGTGCCGGCCTCGACGCGGTTGCGTCGGCGCTCCTGGCGAAGGAGACGCTCGAAGGCAAGGAAGTCGAGGAACTGGTCGACCAGGCGATGGGCCACAAGGCGGGTGGCCCGCGCAAGATCATCCACGCCGACGGCACGGAAACCTACGAGGAACAGCCCGGCGAGCACGTGGTCAGCCCGGCCGAGGGTGGCGACGAAGTGATCACTCCACTCCCCCGCCCCTTCAGTAGCTGACACGACCGAGGCGCCGGTCGGCGCGAACGGTCAGCCGGCGCGGAGTTCGGCGACGGCGGCCCAGAGGTCGGTCGCGGTCGCGTTGCCGCTGAAGTGCTTGCGGGTGACGCCTTCGTGGTCGACGACCACGATGACCGGTACGCCTTCGATGCCGTAGCGCTCGTGCACGTCGCGATGCTCGTGGTACTCGATGTCGGCCACCGCGACCTCATGTGATTCGAGGGCCTTGGCCTTCTCGACCATCGGCGCGCACCCGTCGCAGGTGGACGAGGAGAACACGACCACGAGCCAGGGCGCCTCGGGGTGGGGGAAGTCGGCGCGGTGGAGTTGCGCCGGTACGGGCGCGGTCGCCGCGGTGATCATCGCGGGGGCGTGATGACGATGTTCGAGCCACCACGCGACGCCGAGCGCGACGCTCAGCAACACCACCGCGATGCCTACCTGCACGATCACGGCGCCAGGATATTCAGCGTTCGGGTATCCCCATGGTCCGGCTGAAGCCGTCGCTGCGTACGATCGACCGTTCGACGAAGAGCGGGCGGTCGGCGCGCACCACGACCGCCGCGTCGGTGTTGCGCAATTCGGGTCGGGTATCGAGCCGCACCGTGACGGGCACTCCCGGCTTCACTTCGATGTGCTGCAGATTGGCGGGCGCGACTTCCTTGCCCCTCACGTCGAACGTCACGCTCGCGTGCGCGGTTGCGTTCGCGACGCTCAGGATGTCGAGTTGCGACACGAGTTCGGGGGTCACCCGGCTCCGGGGGAAGACCCACGTCGTGCTGGGTACCGCCCCGCCCAGCGCGGCGGACGCGCCGGAGCCGCTCTGCCCGACGCGCGTCGCGAGATCTTCGGCGACGACCGGCACGTTGCCGTGTGCCCGCACGACGACCGTGTAGCTCACACTCTGCGGAACGCGCACGCAGGTCGCCGGGGCGTTCGACCGGCACCCACCTACCTGGACGTTCACGACCGACTGCGGCGGGATCGGCAAGGTCTCCGGCTCGATGAGGACATTGTTGGTCGGGGCGACCTGCACGTCGACGCGCGCGTCACGATCGGTCGGGTTCATGATCCCGATGACCCGGTGACCCCCCGGTGAGGTACGGCCGCTCGGGAACACCCATTCGTCGGCCGGCGCGGGAGCGCCGAGCGAACGGGTCTCGCCACTCAGGTTCGACACCGCTCCGTACAGGACGGTCTGCTGCGCGACGACCCGGCCGGTGCGCGCGGTGATCGTCGCGGCGACGAACGCCGTGCGCCGCACGTAGTCCTGCACCGGTATCGCGACCCGACCGTGACGGGGGATCGTCTTGCCGTGCAGTGCCGACGGGTCTTGCCGGCCGGCCTTCGTGTAGAACGACATGTCGACGACCGCGTCGTCGCCGAACGGGTTGAAGATCACGATCCAGTCTTCGGTGCCGAGCAGCGTGGTACCCGACGCGAAGTGCCACTCCGGCGAGGCACGCGACGCGCACGGCGCCGAAGCGAACACGTTCGGTCCTGCGTTGGTTGCCTCGACGGCGACACGCGAGGCGAACGGCTCGATGATCAACGGGCCCTTGGCCGCGAGCCCGCCTGCGGGCTCGACCGTGAGCGAACCGTGCGCGGGCGCCGTGGACGTGCGGTGGAAGGTCGCGCCGCCGGTCGGGAAGGCGGTGACCGCGACGTCGACGGGCTTCGGCTCGAGGTTCGAAACGAAGATCCGTTCGGATGCTTTGGACAGCAACGAACTGGGGGGCGGGCCGGGGCAGTACCAGGCCGAGGACCGGGCGCCGGTCCCGGCGATCGCCGCCGGGTCGGGCGGCGACTGGCCCGCGGCCTTGGTCGACCCGGCACCGTTCCCGACGACGATTGCCGCGACGAGCAGCGCCACGAGGACGAGGGCGAGTGGCCAGCGCCGGACGGTGCCGGCCGGCGGGGCGACGCCCGGCGCCTCGGCGCTCATACTTCCCGCTCCGCCGGGCCGCTCGGGCCCTCTTCCCGCTCCGCCGGGCCGCTCGGGCCCTCTTCCCGCTCCGCCGCCGGGCCCGGCTTGGGAACCCGGCGCCACCGCGAGAACCACAAGCCGATCGCACCGATCCAGCACAACGCTTCGAAGGTCAGCCACAGCGGCCGCGCGGCTCCCCCGTCGTAGTGCAGGTCGACGGTGCCGGCCGGCGTCGTCGCGAACGCGTTCGACCATCCGAACGCGCGCTCGTGCTTCGGCGCCGCGCCGGTGGCGTTGGAAGCCGAGAGCGACGTCGGTCGCGCCTTCACGGTCGCGTGCCAGCCGGCGCTGTACGCATCGGCGAGCAGCAAGGTGCCCGACGTACGAACCCGCGACGCGTGGTACGGGCCGTGCACGGGCGTCGAACCGCTGAGGTCGGCGCGCAATCCCGCTTCGGTCGCCGCGGTCGCGCTGTCGCCGGCGGCAACGACACGGGTGGTGGAGGGGACGATGGCACGCGCCGGTGCCCACGCCTCGTTCTGGTAGAGGAGCATGTCGGGCTCGGCTTGTACGACGCCGAGGTCGAGCTGTTCGGCGAGCGACTCGACGACGCGCGGGTCGTACGGCCGGGCGACACCACCGCCGGGGGCGATGCGGCGTACGACCGCGATGTACCGCACACCCATCGTCGCGAGCAGATGGCCGAAGCGCGCCGTCTTGCGGGCAGTCAGCAACCCGATCGCCTGGTCCATCACCGGCTCACCGTTACCGGCTCGCGCCAGGAAGGTGTTCCGCACGTCGCCGGCGCCGTTCTCGCTGAGCCCGTAGGTGGTGCCGTGCGAATCGCGACCGCCGACCGGCAGCACGTCGGGGTCGCCGATCCAGAGCACCCTGAAGTCGCCGAGGCGCTGGTCGTTGTTCATCCAGGTCACCGACTGCGCCCAATCGCGTGTCGGCGTGCGCCAGCGGCCGCCGATCGAGTCGGCGATGAGCCCGGTCATGGGCAGCAGGAGCCCGAGCACCGCGGCGACCGCCGCGACCTGGCGCCAGCCGAAGAGGAACTGGCGGAGGTCGTCGGCGAAAGCCGCCACGCCAAGCGCAGCGGCGAGCGCGAGCCCGAGCGCCGCCCCGACGAGCACCCCTTCCGGCTCGGGCCGGGCCAACGAATGATCGAGACGGCCGGGCAGCCAGGCAAGCCCGTACGACACGACGACGAGCATCCACGCCCGCCCGGTCCACACGAGCCGTGACCCCGTCGCGACGACGAGCGGGAGCGCAGCGGCCACGAGCAAACCCCACGGTGCCCATCCCCCGCCGGCGGGCCCGGTCGCGAACCGCAGGATCGCGCCCAACGATTCCGGTTGCCGGGCGACGAGGCCGAGCATCGCCCGATCGCCGCTGAACCACGCGAACGTCCACGGTACGAGCAGCACCGCGGCCAGCACGAGCGCGACCAGCGCCGCGACCAACGTGCGGCTCGAGAACCGGATACCGCCGACGAGGGGGCCGGCCAGCACGAATGCGAGTGCCGCGACCGGCGCGAAGAACACGCCGAACGGGAAGAACCCGGCGACGATCGCCGAGAGGACCGCGACGACGAGCAGGCTCGGACGGTTGGGCGCGGTGGCGGCTTCGGTCCCGACCGCCGGCGCACCCGTCGCCCGTACGAGCGCGGCGAGCACAAAGGGGGCGAAGGCGTAGAGCAGGAGGCTGCCGAGGTGTCCTTGGGCGATCGCGTTGCGCGGCAACGGGTTCACTGCGTAGGCGACAGCACCCGCGAGGGCCGGGAACGGCGAACGGGCAAGCGGGCGAGCCAGCTTGTAGACGCCCCACGCGCCGAGCGGGATCGCGAACGCAACCACGATCGTGCGAGCCAACCCGACATCGCCGAACAGCACGGTGGAGAGCAACGCCATGAACGCGTACGCGGGTGTCGCCGGCGCGTCCACGCCGAGCCCGCTGCGCTGCCACGGGGCCCAGAACGTGTGGAACAGCGCACCGATACCCGGCCATTGCCGCAAGGCACCGACCTCGGGGACGCGCCCGAACAACAGGTCGCGCGAGCCGAACAGCAACACGACGGCAACGACGATGGTCGCGATGGATGCGGGGTGGCGCAGCCGGTCGCTCGCGCGGGTCGCCGCCTCGCGGGTACGGGCCGACGCGTCGAGCAGACGATCGGGAGCGTTGAAACGGCGCGTGATCAGGGTCCGAAGGCGCGCGCTCCCGCGCACCATCAGGTCGCGCACGTCGCTGTCGTCGACCCGGCGCAGCGACTGCGCGTCGCGCCGGGCGCGGCGCACATCGCCGATCTGTGAGAGGTTCGCCAACCAACCGCCGAGCAGCCCGCGCGCGGCCGTACTGGCGGACGACCAACATGCCGACGACTTCGAGGATCGTGAGGACGAACGCGCTCGGCAGTACCCAGACGAGCGCGAGGCCCGAGTACGACTTCATCAACACCCGGATCCGGCCGCGGGTCTGGCCCGCGTGATCGCCGCCGCCGACCCCACCGCGACGCGCTCCTCGCGCGCGGCAACCTGGCGGTGCCGCACGCGGGCGTCGGGCGCCACGAGCACGCGCGCTCCCGCGAGCCGCGCCCGCCAGCAGAGGTCGAGGTCGTCGGAGCCCGGGAACGTCGCCGCGTCGAACCCGTGCAGTTCGCCGAAGAGGTCGGCGCGCACGAGCATCGCGGCGTGCGACACGTAGAAGACGTCACGCACCGCGTCGTGCTGTTCCTGGTCGACTTCCCGCGGTTCGATGCCGCTGAACGGCACGCCGTAGTGGTCGATCGACATCCCGACCTCGAGGAGCACGTCGGGATGGTCGTGATCGACGAGCTTCGGCCCGACGATCCCGGCGTTCGACCGGTAGGCCTCTTCGACCATCACGCGCACGGCGTCGGGTTCGAAGGCGACGTCGTCGTGGCAGAACAACAGGAAGGTGGCACCCTCCACGGTGTCGAGCGCGTGGTTCGCTGCGTCGGGGAACCCGCTGCCCGGTTCGCCGAGCCGGCGCACGTAGGCCTTCGGCATCACCGCGGCGATGCGCGGCGTCGGATCTTCACCGGACCCGTTGTCCAGTACCAGGACGGAAAGCGAGGGATAGTCCTGGGCGGCAAGGGAGGCCAGTGCCTCCTCGAGCCAGGCGCCGGCGTCGCTGGTGACGAGGATCGCCACCACCGGGGGGACCGAGACGGTCGGCTCGAGAGGGTCGAGGAGGCCGGGCCCGCCGGGTGACTCGGACATCTCCATGAGCGCGGAGAAGGATACAGCGGTCGAACGAAAGGGATCGCGCGCCGCCGGTTGCCCTCCCGCCGACAAGGGTGCTTGCAAAAGTTAGCACTTCGTGTTATCATCGCGAGCAGACGGGGCGGCTACCTCAGCCTTCCCGCCACGACGAACGAAGGAGTTGACCATGCCCGACGTGCGCAAGACGCTCACCGACGCCGGTTACATCGCGATCGGCCTCGGCGTCATGGGCTTCCAGCAGGCCCAAGTGCAACGCCGAGAGCTGCAGGGCCGGCTCGAATCGGCGTCCACCCACCTCGGCGAGGCCGCCCGCGACGGCAAGGCGCGGGTCGAAGACCTCGTCGGAGAGGTCGGCCACCGAGTAGAGCCGCTCATGGAGCGGGTCGACGGTCGCGTCGCCGACCTGCCCGACCCCGTGAACCGGGCCGTGCAACCGGTGTACACGAAGATCCGGGAACTGGTGGGCTCCGCCTCCTGAGTCCCGGAACTTCCGAGTCCCCCCAACGGTGGGGCGTCGCTTTCGAGCGGCGCCCCACTCGTTTTGTCGCCTACCGTCGCGCCGTGCTCGTCGCGCTCGCCGGTGGAGTCGGAGCGGCCCGTTTCCTGCGTGGCCTCGTACGCGTCGTGCCTCCCGCGGACGTCACTGCGGTCGTGAACACTGCCGACGACGACATGTTCCACGGCCTTTCCGTATCGCCCGATCTCGACTCGGTCACCTACACGCTTGCCGATGCGTCGAACGAGGCCCAGGGGTGGGGGCTCGAAGGCGAAACGTTCGCAACGCTCGGCGCGCTCGCCCGCTATGGCGTCCCCACCTGGTTCGGGCTCGGCGACAAGGACATCGCGACACACCTTTTCCGGACGGAACGCCTGCGCGCCGGCGCGTCGCTGTCGCAAGTCACTGCCGAGATCGCTGCCGCGTGGGGCGTCGAAACCCGGCTCGTGCCGATGACCGACGATCGTGTCGCCACCCGCATCACCGTGCGCGACGAAAACGGCACGACCCGCGAGATCGCGATGCAGGAGTGGTTCGTACGTGAACGCGCGCAATCGCCGGTCGTGTCCGTGCGCTTCGACGGCGCCGCCGACGCCCGGCCCGCGCCGGGAGTACTCGACGCGCTGCACGACGCTTCGAGCATCGTGATCTGCCCGTCGAACCCGATCATCTCGATCGGGCCGATCCTCGCGGTACCGGGCATTCGCGATGCGCTCGTTGCCCGCCGCGAACATGTCGTCGCGGTCAGCCCGATCGTGGGCGGCGCCCCCGTGCGCGGACCAGCCGACCGTTTGATGGGACCACTCGGCGTCGACGTGTCGTGCGTCGGCGTGGCGCAGGCCTACCGCGAGGTTGCCGGCGCCCTCGTGATCGACGCCGTCGATCGCGACCGCGCGGCCGAGGTGGAAGCGCTGGGTGTGCACGCCGTCGTCACCGACACGATCATGCGCAGCCCTGAAGTCGCTGCCGCGCTGGCACGCGAGACGCTCGCCGCGGTCGCGTAGCACCCCGCTAGCGTCCCGACGCGTGCCCACCCCGCTCACGATCATCCCCGTCGCAGGGATCGGTGAAGTCGCCGCCGGCGACGAGATCGCCGACCTGCTGCTGGCCGCCGCCGACGAGCAGGGCACCCCGCTCCGGACGCACGACTGCGTGGTCGTGACGCAGAAGATCGTGTCGAAGGCCGAAGGCCGGATCGTCACGCTCCCCCACGACGACCTCGAGGCGCGCCGGCAACTGGTCGAATCTGAATCCGTGCGCATCGTCCGCCGGCGCGGCGATCTGATCATCAGCGAAACCCGTCACGGTTTCGTGTGCGCCAACGCGGGGGTCGACCTCTCGAACGTCGAAGACGGCCGCGCCGCGCTGCTCCCCGTCGAACCCGACCGCAGCGCGAAACACGTGCGGGACGCGCTGCGGGCACGCGCCGGTCTCGAAGTCGGCGTGATCGTCTCCGACACGTTCGGTCGTGCGTGGCGCCGCGGGCTCACGGACGTCGCCATCGGCGTGAGCGGGGTCGCCGCCGTGGTCGACCTGCGCGAAACCCCCGACGCGCTCGGCCGCATCCTGCACGTCACCGAAGTCGCGATCGCCGATGAGATCGCCGGCGCGGCCGAACTCGTCATGGGGAAGGCGTCGAGCGTTCCCGTCGCAATCGTGCGCGGCCTCGACACGACCTGGTTCCGCGAGAGTTCCTACCGAGAGCTGGTGCGCCCGCCGGCCGAAGACCTGTTCCGATGACCGCGCCAACCGGTGCCGTGCCGGCGTTTCTCGAAGCACGCCGTTCGATTCGAGCGTTCACCGACGAGCCGGTCGACCTGCACGCGCTCGACGCGATGGTGCAGGCCGCGTGTATCGCGCCGGCGCCTCATCACTCCCGCCCGTGGCGCTTCGCCGTCGTGACCACCGACCACGCCAAACACGCGTTCGCGACCGCGATGGGATCGCGCTGGCGCGCCGACCTCGCCGCCGACGGCGTCGACGCGTTCCGGGTCGACGAACTCGTCGACTCCTCGTACCGCAAGCTCACCGGCGCGCCCGCGCTGTTGCTCGCGTGCCTCACCTGGAACGGGCTGGACCGCTACCCCGACGCCGCTCGCCGGCAGGCCGAATGGGGCATGGCGCTGCTCTCCCTCGGCGCGGCGGTGGAGAACGCGATGCTGGCAGCCGCCGATCTCGGTCTCGCGTCGTGCTGGGTCGCGGCACCGATCTTCTGCCCCGACGAAGCGCGCGATGGTCTGTCGCTGCCGGCCGAATGGCGACCCCAGGCGCTCGTGATGGTCGGCCACCCCGACCCCGCGTACAGCGGCCGGCCCCGCCCGCCCGTCGAACTCGCCGACCTCCGCCTCCGCCGCTGACCTCGCGGGCCCGCCGTCACCGCCGTCAGCGCGAGCGAGAATCAGCGGGTCGCGGTGCGGAACCCCTTGAAGTGCTCGAGGGTGCGGGCCAGACCTTCTTCGAGCGACGTCCACGGCTTCCATCCGAGGTGGATCGCGGCGCGGGCCGGGTCGAGGGCGGAACGGCGCAGTTCGCCCGCGCGAGGCGTGTCGTACCGGGCCTGGCCCTTCGCTCCGCAGAGGCGGGCCATCGCGTCGAAGAGCTGCTGCACGTTCGTCTCGACGCCGGTGCCGATGTTCATCAGCAGCCCGCCGCCCTTTTCCGTGGCCCGCACGAACGCGTCGACGACATCGTCGACGTAGACGAAATCGCGCGTCTGCTCACCGTCGCCGTAGATGACCGGACGTTCGTGATTGAGCAGCTTGCCGGCGAAGATCGCGACGACACCGGCTTCACCGTTCGGGTCCTGGCGCGGGCCGTAGACGTTGGCGAGGGCGAGGGCGGTGTACTCCAGCCCGCGCACCTGGCGGTAGTAGTGCAGGTAGTCGCCGACAGCTTTCTTCGCGACCCCGTACGGGGATTCCGGGTGCTGGGGTGCGCTCTCGCGGGTCGGGACTTCCTCGGCCTGGCCGTAGATCGTGCCGCCCGAACTGGCGAAGATGAGCTTCGAGACACCCGCGTTCACGGCGCCTTCGCACACGTTCAGTGAACCGATGATGTTCACGGTTGCGTCGAACGTCGGCCGCGACACCGAAACTCGAACGTCGGCTTGGGCCGCCAGATGGAAGATGACGTCGGGCCTTCGGTGGGCGATGAGATCCGCGATCGCCGGCGACGAGACGTCGAGGCGATGGAAGGAGAAGCGGCGGTCGGGTTGCGAACGCGCCTCGCTCAGATTGCCGAGCGAGCCGGTCGAAAGATCGTCGACCACGTCGACCCGCCAGTCTTCGGCGAGCAGGCGGTCGACCAACGTCGAGCCGATGAACCCCGCGCCACCAGTGACGAGCGCCCTCATCCCACCTCTCCCATCGGCGCCGACGCTACCTTCGCCCCGGAGAGGCGTGCCCCGGCCGGGACCTGCGCGTCCGCACCGATGAGGGTGTAGTCGGTGAGCACCGCACCGGCCGCGACGACCGCGTGCGGCCCGACGACCGAATCTCGAACCACGGCGCCGTCGCCGATCTGTGCCCCGGCGAGCAACAGCGCCCGCTCGACCCGGCAATGACGACCGACCCGCGCACCGGGGCCGATGACGCCACGGGTGACGACCGTGCCGGCACCGATCGACGCGTCCTCGCCGAGGTACGAGGGAGCGTCGATGGTCGCGCCGTCGTCGGCGACGCCCGGTTCGACCCAGACGCCCGGGCCGCGCTCGTGCGCCGCGGCGGTCGGTGGGAGGCCGACACGGCCCGCGAGCACGTCGGCCTGCGCCTCGAGGTACTTCTGCGGGGTGCCGATGTCGAGCCAGTACGTATCGCTCTTGTACCCGTACAGGGCACCGTGACTCTCCAACATCCGCGGGAACGTCTCGCGCTCCACCGACACGTGGAGCCGCGGCGGGACCCGGTCGAGGAAGGAGGGTTCGAGGATGTAGGTGCCGGCGTTGATCCACTTGGTCGGCGCCCGGTCGGCCGGAGGTTTCTCGACGAAGGCGATCACCCGCCCGTCGTCGCGAGTCGGCACGACGCCGAACGCGCTCGGGTCGTCGACCTCGTAGAGCGAGATCGTCGCCTCGGCGCCCCGGGCATCGTGGAACGCGACCATCGCACTCAAGTCGAGCGCGGTGAGCACGTCACCGTTGCAGACGATGAAACGTTCGTCGATCCCTTCGGCCGCGTACTTGATCGCGCCCGCGGTACCGAGCGGTTCGTCTTCGATCTTGTAGTGCAGCCGAGCACCCCCGAACCTTCCGTCGGGGAAATGCTTCTCGAACGCGTCGGCGCGATAGCCGAGGGAAAGGACGACCTCGTCGACCCCGTGATGAGCGAGCCACACGAGCTGGCGCTCGATGAACGCCTGGTTCACGATCGGCAGCAGTGGCTTCGGCGTCGTGAGCGTCAGTGGGCGCAGACGGGTGCCCTCGCCACCGACGAGCACAACCGCCTTCATCGCGGGATCACGGAGCAGGGCTGGCGCCGGCGCTGGTGGTCGTCGCGCTCGGGGCCGCGCTCGAGGCCGTGCTCGGGGCCGAGCTCGTGGTCGTCGAAGCCGTGGGCGGGCCGGTGACCCCCGGTGGCGACGTCGCGACGGTGCCGCCCGATTGCACCGTTTCGAGGTTCGCGACCGACGGCGGCTTGCCGATCGAGGACAGCTTGGTGTCTTTCGGGACGAACGCGATCGCGATCCAGTCGCCGTCGTTGATCTTGTAGCTCGCCGGGTTCCCCGTGTGCTCGGTGCCGTTCACTTCCCAGCGCAGGACACCGTCCTTCGAGCCGCACTTGTCACCGTTCTTCTCGGTTGCGCCGACGAAGGTGACCCCACTGCTGTTGAGCTTCCAGCCACCGAACTTGAAGTAGGTGCCCAGGGTGGCGTTCTTGCCCATCTCGTCGGATGTCTGCGGCTCGATGTGGATCAGGCCGTCGCCGTGGCTGTGCATGCCGGCGTAGAGGCTGGTGCCGGCCCGGGCCGGTTCGCCGGTCGCGGTTTGTGTCGGCCACGCCCAGTTGCCGTCGCCCTGCCAGTGGTCGCACATGTAGACGCCCAGTGCCGCATGCCAGTGATCGGACGCCTGGGGCGGAAGGTTGTTGGAGCTGCCGCTGCGGGCGAACACGATGGCAATGACGCCCGCGATGACGATCACGCCGGTCGCGGCGTACCAGAACGACGACCCGCTCCGGGCCCTGCGCGCTTTGACCGCGGACGCGCGGCGACGGTTCCGAGATGCTTTGCCCACGGCCGATGAGGCTACTCGCCGCGCCGGGCCGGCCGGGCCGCAGGTCCCGCCCCGGAGGGTGCCACCACCGGCGGCGCGCCGCGCCCGCGGTACGCATGGGCGGCCATTGCGAGCACCGCACGGGCACCGAGGTAGACGGCCGCGAACGGGAGCAGGCAACGCCTCCAGCCGGTGAAACGGCGCTGCGTGAAACGGTAGGCCGAGCGGTGGTGCTCCGCCAGCATCCGGTAGGGATCGCGCGCGGTGCTGACACCCTGAACGTGAAGCACCGTGCCCTCCGGGTCGTACACGATGTCCCATCCGTTGCGCTTCAGGCGCCAGCACAGGTCCATGTCTTCCATGTACATGAAGTAGCGCTCGTCCCAACCGCCGACGTCGTCGAGTGCCGAACGCCGCAGCCACACGGCCGCCCCCGACAGCCAGTCGACCGATCGGCTGACGTTCGGGTCGGCGTCGAGTTGGCGGTAACGGCGGGTGAAACGGTTCTGCGGCCGGAAGAGGCCGAGCAGACCGTGCCCGATCGCGTCGATGAGCTTCGGGATGGAACGCGCCGACGGGTAGTCGGAGCCGTCGGTGTTGCGGATGCGCGGCCCGACCGCGCCGGCCCGAGGGGTCGCGTCGAGACGCCTCACCATCGCGTCCGCCGTACCGGGATCGAGTTCGGTGTCGGGGTTGAGCACCGCCACCACGGGCGCACGGGTGGCCGCGATCCCCAGGTTCGCGCCGGTCGCGTAACCGACGTTGCCCGGCGCCTCGACGACGCGCACGTTCGGGAAGGCGCTCCGGAGGTTCGCGATCGAATCGTCGGTCGAGGCGTTGTCGACGACGACCAACTCGGCCGGAGGGTTCCCGGCGAATAACGAGCGAACGCACTCGACGAGGAGCGCGCCCGCCTCGAAGTTGACGACGACAGCCGCCCAATCGGAATGCGCGGTGTCGAGCGTCGTCAATCGGTGAAGCGGTACTTCACCAGCGTCGCTACCGCGGAGAAGCCGTCGCGCCATGTGATCTTCTTGCCCTCGTCGAATTCGCGACCGGTGTACGAGATCGGCACTTCGTAGATCCGGATCTTGCGCTTGAGGAGCTTCGCCGTGATCTCCGGTTCGATGTCGAACTTCTCGGCCCGCAGGTGCAGGTCGGCGAGCAACGACCGGTCGATCAGCTTGTAACAGGTCTCCATGTCGGAGAGCGTCGTGTTGTAGAGCACGTTGGTGAGCAACGACAAGAAGCGGTTCCCCACCCAGTGCAGGAAGAGCATGTTCCGGCGCTCGCCGGTGAAACGCGACCCGTACACCACCCGCGCCTTCCCGCGCAGCACGGGATTGAGCAGTTTCGGCCAGTCTTCCGGGTCGTATTCGAGGTCGGCGTCTTGCACGAGAACGTAGTCACCGACCGCGTGCTCGAACCCGGTGCGGACCGCCGCGCCCTTCCCGCGGTTCTGCTGGTGCACGGCGATGCGGACCGTGCTGTCGGCCAGCTGCTTCAGCACTTCGCGGGTGCCGTCGGTGCTGCCATCGTCGATCACGATGATCTCCCGATCGATCCCGTCGGGCAGCGTCACCTGGCGCATCCGGCGCAAGATCTCGACGAGGGTATTGCGCTCGTTGAACACCGGCACGACCACGGAGAGCTTCCGGATCGGAGGGATCGACGACTGGTACGACGGGACGTCGGACGGGTTCTCGCCGGTGCGGGATGTGTCGGTGCCTTCAGGCACGAGAGCGCTCCTCCAGGTACCACGCGTGAGTGCGGCGTAGACCTTCGCGCAACGCGATCGTCGGTTCCCATCCGAGCAGGGTGCGCGCCAGCGTGAGGTCGGGCTTGCGCCGGCTCGGGTCGTCGGCGGGGAGCGGCTCGAACACGATGTCGGAGGTCGACGCGGTGAGCTCGAGGACCAGTTCCGCGAGTTCGAGCATCGTGTACTCGGCATCGTTGCCGATGTTCACCGGACCGATCACGTCGCTATCGGCGAGCGCCAGGATGCCGCGTACCTCGTCGTCGACGTAGCAGAACGAGCGGGTCTGCTTCCCGTCGCCGTAGACGGTGATCGGGGAACCGTCCATCGCCTGTACGAGGAAGTTCGACACGACGCGGCCGTCGGCCGCGCGCAACCGCGGACCGTACGTGTTGAAGATGCGCACGATCCCGGCGCTCACCCCGAACAGGCGGTGATAGGTCATGGTGACGGTTTCGGCGAACCGCTTCGCCTCGTCGTAGACCGACCGCGGGCCGACCGGGTTGACGTTCCCGTTGTAGTCCTCGGGTTGGGGGTGTACGAGCGGGTCGCCGTAGATCTCGCTCGTCGACGCGAGCACGAACCGTGCGTCGTTGGCGCGCGCGAGATCGAGCGCGTTGCGCGTCCCGAGCGATCCGACATCGAGCGTTTCGAGCGGGAGCGCGAGGTACTCGGGTGGGCTGGCCGGGCTGGCGAAGTGCAACACGAGGTCGACCGGGGGTTCGACGGTGATCGCCTTCGAGACGTCTTCGCGCACGAACGTGAACCCCGGGTCGCGTTCGAGCGCGGCGATGTTCTCGTAGCGGCCCGTGATCAAGTTGTCGACCGCGACGACGTCGTCGCCACGATCGCGCAGCGCCCGGCATAGATGGGAGCCGACGAACCCCGCTCCACCGGTCACGATGACTCTCAACGTGCTCCGATGCTCACAGGTGGTGCCCCCTCATCGACGGCCGATGCCGTCGTACACGAAGCCGCGGCGGCGCATCGCCGACGGATCGAGCAGGTTACGGGCATCGACGATCGCGGGGCGGCGCATCGCCTCACGCACGCGATCGAAGTCGAGCCAGCGGAATTGGTCCCATTCGGTGAGCAGAGCCACGACATCGGCGCCCGCGGCGGCTTCGTAGGCATCGGCGCAGATCTCGAGCCCGCTGACCCGCCGGGCGGCCTGCTCGCCGGCAATCGGGTCGTAGGCGCGCACCTTCGCACCCTCTTCGAGGAGGCGGGTGGCGATGAAAAGCGCCGGCGAGTCGCGGAGGTCGTCGGTGTCGGCCTTGAACGTGAGGCCCCATACCGCCACGACCGCATCGGGGAACTCGCGGCCGCTCGCAGTGCGCACCTTCTGCACCATGCGCTCGTGCTGTTGCCGGTTGACATCGACGACACCTTGCAGCACGTCGAAGTCGTAGCCGGCGTTGATCGACGTGTGGAGGAGCGCCGCGGTGTCCTTCGGGAAGCACGAGCCGCCGTAGCCGGGACCGGGGCGGAGGAACTCGAAGCCGATGCGCTTGTCGTAACCCATGCCCAGCGCGACCTCGCGGACGTCGGCATCGACCGCTTCGCACAGGTTCGCGATCGCGTTGATGAACGACACCTTGGTCGCGAGGAACGCGTTCGACGCGTACTTGATCATCTCGGCCGACGCGGGGTCGGTGACCAGCAACGGCGCGCGCAGCCCGCGGTACAACTCCGACACCCGAACTGCGGCCGCGGGGTCTTCGCAACCGATCACGATGCGATCGGGCTCGAGGAAGTCGCGTACCGCCTGGCCTTCGCGGAGGAACTCGGGGTTCGAGGCAACGGTGATGTGCTCGGGTGATGCGCCCGCCTCCGACAGCACCCGCTGCACGAACCGGGTCGAACCGACCGGCACCGTCGATTTGTTCACCACCACCGTGCCGGGTTGGACGACCGGCGCGATCTCCCGGGCGACGTTCTCGACGTAGGTCAGGTCGGCGGCGCCGTCGTCGCCCTGGGGCGTCTGCACGCAGAGGAACACGACCTCGGCACCCCGCACCGCGTTCGGGGCGCCGACCACGAACGACAACCGCCGGTTGGTGAGCCCCTCGTTGACCAGCGCGGGGAGGCCTTCCTCGTGGATCGGGATCTCACCCTTCGACAACCGCTTGACACGCTCCGCGTCGATATCGGCGCAGGTGACGTCGTGGCCGAGATGAGCCAGGCACGCACCGGTGGTGAGGCCGACGTAGCCGGCGCCGATGACGGCGACCCTCACTGCTGCGGCCCCGGCGAGAAGCACGCGCGGCGCGGCCGGCGGGACTGCGGCAGGAGCATGGGCGAAATGTTACGTGGAGCGCGGCCGGTCAGCACCCGACCAGCGGTTGCGGCTTGACCCCCGCAACCTGGCCGGGGTTCGCCTTGGGGCCGCTGGCCGCCGATGTGGGGGTCGTGGGCGCCGGTGCCGTCGTCGGCGACGCGCTGGTCGGGGTGCTCACCTGCTGGAAGTCGCGGCCGAGCACGACGGTCACGTCGGAGCCGGCGACATTGCCGCCGGAAACCAGCTTGCCGACCCCGAGGTAGGCCGCGACGAGCTGGGCCTGGTGCTGGGCGCCGCTCGCGTACCGCACTTCCGTGGTCGCGTAGTCCGACCGGTCGGCGTCGGCGGGCGCGCCGGCCGAACGAAAGCCTCGGGCGGTGAGGGCCTGCAGCGTGGCGCCGGCGCGTCCCGCGACACCGGAACCGTTGAGCACCTTCACGCTCACCTGGCTCGGCGTGACGCCTTTCGGGACCGTCGGTGTGGTCGTCGTGGTCGTCGTCGAGAAGGTCCGCAGCGCCTGGAGCACCGGCGCCGCCTTCGCGGTGTCGACCGAAAGCGTCGCGTTGTCACTGTTCACCGTCGTCGGCAACGTGAGCATCTGCGTGACGGTCGGATCGGTGTTGCGCAGGGCGCCGGCCAGTCCGAGCATGTCGGAGAGCCCGAGCCCCTTGTCGCGCACGAGGCTCGCGAATGCCTTCTTCAGGATGTTGTCGGCCTTCAACGGGTGTCGTGCCGCGGTGGAGATCGCGACCTGCGCGAGCGACCGAATGAAGTACTGCTGTCGTTGGATGCGGCCGAGGTCGGAGTACGGGTCTTCGTGCCACGAGTCGGTTGCACTCGTCTTGTACTGGTAGTGGCGCGAGCGAACGTACGCGAGCGCCTCGTTCCCGTTGAGGTGGTAGCAACCGGGCAGCGCGATCGAGAGGCCCGTATAGGTGTCGCGAGCCGGTGTCGTGAAGTAGATCGGCACGCTCCCGATCGCGTTCACGAGGTTCCGGAAGCCCTCGAAGTCGACTTCGAGATAGTGGTTGATCGGGACGTCGAAGTCTTGCTCGATCGTCTCGATGATGCGCTGCGGCCCGTAGTTGAACGCGCCGTTGATGCGGGTCCGTCCCAATCCCGGGACGTTCACGATGAGATCGCGCGGGAACGACACCAGCATGCCCGAATGGGTGCGTGGGTCGATGTGCGCAACCATGATCGTGTCGGAGCGCTGCCCGGTCTCCACGTTCGGGCTCCCGAACTGTTGCTGGTCGATGGCGCTCTTCGCGAACGACCGCGTATCGGACCCGATGATCAGGAAGTTCGCCGGCTTCCCCTTGGGTGCCTTCGCGAAGACGCTCTGGTCGATGTTCGCCGTCGTGACCCGGTCCCAGGCGTTGTTGGTGAACCAATACGCCCCGGCGACGCCCCCGGCGCCGAGCGAGATGCACAGCACCAGCGCGACGACCAACCGGCTCCAGAACGCGTGCATCGACACGGCAAACGAACGGTGCAACCGCCGAGTTCCCATTCAGCACCCCACGACGGGCTGGGCCTTCGCGCCGGGGCTCGGCCCGGGAAGGGTGGTGGTCGTGGTCGTGCCGAAGACCTTCGGCGCGGTCGTGGTCGTGGTCGGGGGGGCGGTCGTCGGCACGGTGACCCGCTCGAAGTCGGAACCGAGCACGACGGTGACGTCGACGCCCGGGTCACTCGCGCCGGCGACCAACTTGCCGACGCCGAGGTACGCGGCGACCAATTGCGCCTTGTGCAGCGCGCCGCGCGCGTAGCGCACTTCCGTCTGGTTGTAGTCGGACCGATCGGCGTTGCCGGGTTGGTCGACCTTCTTGAACCCGGTGAACTGCAACGCCGCCATCGTCGCCTTCGCCAGGCCTTGCGCCGTCGTCCCGTTCAAGACTTTGACGGTCACTTGCTTCGGCACAACGTCTTTGGGCACGGGCAGCGGTTTCGGCTTCGGGCCGAAGTAGCGCAGGGGGGCGAACACGGCTGCCGCGCCCGCCTGGTCGACGAGCAGGAGGTTCTGGCCGGGAACCTTGCTCCGCTTCGTCGGCACCGTGAGCATCCGCACGCTCGCCGGTTCGGCCGAACGAAATGCCGCGGCGAGCGCGCGCACGTCTGACAAGCCGAGGCCCTTGTCCTTACGCAACGTGGCGAACCCGTGGTCGAGGATGCCGTCGGCCCGCAGCGGGTGCTCGGCGGCCGCGTCGATCGCGATCCGCGCGAGCGACCGCATGAAGTACTGCTGGCGCAACAACATCCCCAGGTCGGCGTTCGGGTCCTTCTTCCACTTCCCGCTCGAAGCATCGCGGTATTCGTACGTGGCGGAACGCGCGTACGCGACCACGTCGTCGCCGTTGAAGTGGTAACAGCCGGGTAACCGGATCGACAGACCGCTTTCCTGGTCGCGGGCGGGGGCCGCGAAGTACACGGGGATCGTGCCGATCGCGTTCACCAGATTGCGAAGCGAAGCGATGTCGACTTCGAGATAGTGGTGAATCGGGATCTCGAAATTCTGCTTCAGCGTTTCGACGACTTTTGCCGGGCCGTCGCTGAACGCCGAACCGAGCGCCTTCGTCCCGCGCCCCGGGACATTCACCGACAGCTCACTCGAGAACGACACGAGCACCACACGTCCGGACGCCGGGTCGAGATGCGCGACCATGATCGCGTCGGCGGCCGGCGAGGTGTCGCCCGCCGACGTGTCGGCCGCGACGATGAGATAGTTCGAAGGTTTGCCCTTCTGGGGCGCGGCCAGCGTGTCGGATGGGATGTTGGCCACGACCACCTGGTCCCATTTGTTGTTGGCGAACCAGTACGCAGCGCCGATCCCGCCCGCCATCAAGACGACGCAGCTCATGAAAGCGGCCGCAAAACGCCCGAGGAAACGACGAGTGGCGGAGTCGCGACGCCGGGGCACGGTTGCGCAAGGCTACTGGCCGCCGGCACACGAATCGCGGCGCGGTGGTTGAAGGGCGTTGAATCGGTGAACAACGACCTGCGTACCGTCTTTCACACCGTTGCACGACACGGGGCGGAGCGATGGCCGGGGGGAAAACTCGCGCGGCGCTGGCTGCCGTCCTTTGCCTGACCGTCGCGGCGGCCGGCTGTGGCCAACCGGCGCGATCGCGCCGCCGTCGTTCCCCGGCAACCCGTGTCTCGGTCGAGGTCGCCGGGCCTTCGTCGAGCGCGACCCCGACAGCCCGGCCGGCCCCGCGCGCCCGAGCGGGCGACGCGCCCGCGCCGTTGCTCCTCCGGCGCGCTGCTTCGACGAACGCGCCGCTGCGGGCGGGCTACATCGGGGATTCGGTCGCCTTCAGCCTGGTCCCGACGATGCGCAGCTCGGCGCGCGAGCTCATCAGCCGCTACCACCTCCCCCTTGACGCGGGGCACATCGCGGGTTTCGTGGGGCCGGGCTTCGGGCTGACCGCCGACGTTCCCGGGCACAACGACGTCGGGCCGACGCCACCGGCGGCATCGTTCGCGCATTGGCGGGACGGCGTCGCCCGCATCGTGCGCGACGAGAACCCGGACTTCGTCGTCGTCGTCCTCGGCGTGTGGGACACGATCGAACGCGATCCCGGCGGCCGCGCGCTGCGACCCGGGACGGCGGCCTGGAGGTCGTGGTACCTCGGCATCGCCGACCGGTTCGTCCGCACGCTCACGTCACGCGGCGCCGATGTCATCTGGGTCGTGATGCCTTGCGTCGGGCGACCCGACGTGAACCGGCGACTCGGCATCGTGAACGCGGTGCTGCGCCAAACCGCGGCGGTCGCGCCGGGCCGGGTCGCGTTCGTGCCCCTCTCGAAGGTCGCCTGCCGCGCCGGGCGCCCGATCTACCGGGCGCGCGGCCCTGGGGACCGATCACCTTGCGGCAGGCGGACGGCGTCCATTTCCGGCCGTTCGAAGCGCCGGTCGTGCTCCGACCGTTCGTCGTGCGCGAGTTCGCGGCGCTGTTCCGGAGGGCGCTTCCTGCGCCGCCGGTGGTGCGACGTTCTAGCTTTGCCCTGTGACGGCACCCTTCGGCGTGGACGTACCCGCGCTCGTCGCGACGCTGGCACCGCGACCGATCACCGTCATTCGCGACGGGCGCTCGATCATCGTCGCGACGGAACCCGACGAGGTCGTGACCGCCCGCGGCGCGGCCACCTTCCCCGTCCTCGACCGTGCCGAACGGGAGGGCTTCTGGGCCGGCTTCCTCGCCTACGACCTCGGCCGCGCGATCGAGCCGGCCGGGCGGGACGCGGGTGAGTTCGATCCCGAACTGCCCGACGTGGTGCTCGCGCGCCACGACGCCCGCATCGTGTGCACACCGGGCCGGGCACCGAGCGTGATCGGCGACGGGCCGTCACGCCCGACGCTCGAAGCGGCGCTGCACCGTGCACCCACACCCCCGCCGCTCCCGCCGTCGCGCCGGACGCGGTGGCACACGAGCCTGGGCCGGTCCGAGCACGCCGAACGGGTCGAGATCATCAAGGACCTGTTGCGAGCGGGCGAGTGCTACCAGGTCAACCTCACCCGGCGTTGCACACTCGACGACCATGTCGACCCGGTCGCACTGTTCGCCGCGGTGCACACGCGGCACGGTGCCCCACACGAGGCGATGCTCTCGTTCGGGGACGCGGCGTGCGACCGTTCGATCGTGTCGGCCTCACCGGAGTGCTTCCTGCGTGTCCGCGGCGACGCGGTGGAGACCCGGCCGATCAAGGGCACCGCGGCCGACCCGGCGGTGTTGCGGGCGAGCGCGAAGGACCACGCGGAGAACGTGATGATCGTCGACCTGGCCCGCAACGACCTGGGGCGGGTGTGCGTGCCCGGATCGATCAACGTGCCGTCACTCTGCGCACTTGAACCGCACCCGGGCCTGCACCATCTCGTGAGCACCGTGCGCGGCGAGCGGCGCAGCGGTGTGACGTTCGGCGATCTCGTGCGGGCGACATTCCCGCCCGCTTCGATCACCGGCGCGCCGAAACCGCGCGTCATGCAGATCATCGATGCGCTCGAACCGGTACGGCGGGGTGCGTACTGCGGAGCAATCGGGTGGATCGACGGCAACCGGCGCGCGGCCGAATGGTCGGTCGCGATACGCACGTTCACGCTGACGCCGCACCAGGTGCACTTCGGTGTCGGCGGTGGGATCGTCGCCGATTCGCGGGCCGGTGCCGAATGGGCCGAGACCGAGCTGAAGGCGGCGCGGCTCCTCGGGCTGTTCGACGCGAACGCACTGGCGGGAGGTCGGGTGTGATCGTCTGGCTCAACGGGTCGTTGACGGAAGAGGACCACGCGCGGATCTCACCGCTCGACCACGGCCTGGTCGTCGGCGACGGCGTATTCGAAACGTTGCGCGTCTACGACGGTGCACCGTTCGCGTGGCGGCGTCACTACGAACGGCTCGTGCTCTCCGCCACCGGGCTCGGCCTCGCGATCCCGAGCTCCGAAGAACTGCGCCGCGCCGCCGATGCCGTCCTCGGCGCGAACTCGTTGCGCGAGGCCCGGCTGCGCGTCACGATCACCGGCGGTCCGGCACCGCCCGGGTCGAGCCGCGGCGCCGCCGAGCCGACCGTGTTCGTCATCGCGACGCCGGTCGGTGGTGTCGCGTCACGGGCCGACGTGGTCATCGTGCCGTGGGCGCGCAACGAGCGCGGCGCGTGCGCAGGCCTGAAGACGATCTCGTACGCCGAGAACGTGCGCGCGCTGGCGTTCGCCGAGGCACACGGCGCGCACGAGGCAATGTTCCTCAACACCCGCGACGAACTGTGCGAGGCAACCGGGTCGAACGTGTTCGTCGCCCGCGACGGCGTCGTGCGCACACCACCGGCCGCGTCGGGCTGCCTGCTCGGCGTTACCCGCGCTTTGCTCATCGAAACCGGCCCGGCGTCGGGTGTGACCGTCGAGGAAGCCACGCTGACCCGCGGTGATCTCGTCGAGGCCGACGAAGCCTTCCTCTCGTCGACGGTCCGCGAAGTACAACCGATCGCCACTGTCGACGGCTCGCCACTCGCGGTCGCGCCCGGGCCGCTCACGAAGGCGCTCGCCGCCGCGTTCGACGAGCTCCGCCGCCGCGACCTCGACCCGTAACCCGTACCGCCGCGGTACCGATACTCCGCTGGTCGCCGGGGTCGTTGGAGCCCGGGCCACGTTGGGCACAAGACCGGTCGTCGGCTTGCCGGGGTTCGATCGCGGACGAACGCTGGGTACAGAGGGCGAGGGGGGTAGGAGGTACGGACATGAGAACCCGCAGAACAGTCGAAACGGTCGAACCGGCGCAGACCACGACTCCCGCTCCGGAGGTGTCGACGACGAAGCCGGTCGTTCGGTCGCCGTGGAGCCCCGCACAGATCGTCGCACTCATCATCGGGATCGGTTTTGTCGTGCTCGGGTTCGCCGCGCTCGCCAAGACCGGGTCGTCGCACCTGTACACACCTCGCGACGTGGTCTGGCATCTCGGCCACAGCCCTCTCCTCGGGTGGGGTGAGGTCGCGTTCGGCGCGTTGCTCGTGATCACCGGGGTCGTGCCGGGCGGCCTGCGAACGCTGATGGGCCTTCTCGGTGCCGGGAGCCTTGCGCTCGGCATCATCATCGTCGTCGACGCGGCGACCTACCACCTGCACCGTTGGCTCAACGTCACACACACCAACGGCTGGCTCTACATCGCGTGCGGCGCCGTCCTTCTGCTCGCGGCGATGTTCTCGCCCGTCGTCAGCGCGACCCGGCCGGTCGACGTCCGGCAGCAAGCGCCCGTGACGTAGCAAGCGTTGCGCGTGCGGTGAGCTTCGGTGCCCCGCTTCGCGAAGCGAAGGGTGTTACCCGGCGCGGAGGTGCACGACATCGCCGGCCGAGATCACCTCGACGCCACCGCCGTCGAGCGTCACCTCGAGCATCCCGAGATCGTCGAGGCCCGTGGCCGTCCCGACGAGTGACCGGTCCGGCAGTTCCACCCGCACCCGCCGGCCGAGCGTGGCCGAGCGCGCCGCGCACGCGTCGCGCAGGGCGCGGCGGGCACTCGGATCGTCGAGCGCGCCGAGCCGCTCGTCGTAGCGGACCAGCCATTCGGCCAGCAGCTCCTCGCGGGTTACCGGCCGGTCACTACAGCGGTTGCAGGCGGTCGCGGTGGCGGCCAAGTCGGGCGGGAAGGAAGGCCAATCCACGTTGCAACCCATCCCGACGACCGCAACCCCTCGGCCGGTGACCGCCTCGGCGAGGAAACCCGCCAGCTTGCGGTCGTCCACGACGAGGTCGTTCGGCCACTTCAGGCGGGCTTCGATGCCCGCGATGGCGTGCAGCGCGTCGGCCGCCGCGACCGCGGCGGCCGGGACGAGCAGTGACCGGGTTTCGACCGAAACGCCCAGTGGCACGACCACGGAGACGAGCAGCGATGCGCCCGGTGGCGCGACCCATGCCCGGCCCAGGCGTCCGCGGCCGGCGGTTTGCTCGTCGGCCACGACGACCAGCCCGGCCGCCGCCTGCTCGGCCGCGTAACGATTGGTCGAGTCGAGCTGTCGGAACCACTCGACCGGCCCGAAACGGGTGCCTCGCAGCTTCGTTCCCAGCCCGCGGTCACCGTCGGGCAGGGCGGCGCGAGGCATGATCCGTAGGATACGAGCCGGTCCCCGCCGTCGCCCCGCTGCCCTGAAAGGTCGCCCGTGTTTGCCAAGGTCTTGATCGCGAACCGCGGTGAGATCGCGATCCGTGTGATGCGAACTTGCCGTGAGCTCGGCATCCCGACGGTCGCGGTGTACTCCGAGCTCGACCGTGATGCCGCTCACGTTCGCTACGCCGACGAGGCCTACGCGCTCGGCGGCCAAACCGCGGCGGAGAGCTACCTCAACACCGACGCCATCCTCGACGCGATCGCCAAGTCGGGAGCCGACGCGGTGCACCCCGGCTACGGCTTCTTCAGCGAGAACGCCGACTTCGCGCGCCGCCTCACCGACGCGGGCGTCACGTGGATCGGGCCTCCGGCCGAAGCGATCGAAGTGATGGGCGACAAGATCTCGTCGCGCATCGCCGTCGGGCGCGCCAACGTCCCGTCGGTGCCCGGGACGACAACACCGATCCAGGACGCGAGCGAGGTCCTCGCGTTCGGTGCCGAGCACGGTTACCCGATCGCGATCAAAGCGGCGTACGGCGGCGGCGGTCGTGGCATGAAGATCGTCCACAGCGCGCAGGACGCGGAAGCCGCGATGGAGTCGGCTCAACGCGAGGCGCAGGCGTACTTCGGCCGACCCGAGATCTACATGGAGCGCTACCTCACGCGCCCGCGCCACGTCGAACTACAGGTGTTCTGCGACAAGCACGGCAACGCGGTGTACATCGGCGACCGCGACTGCTCGACACAGCGGCGCAACCAGAAGCTGATCGAAGAGGCACCTGCGCCGGGCATCCCCGACGCGACTCGCCGCGCGATGGGCGAGACCGCGATCCAGGCGGCGCGCGCGTGCGGCTACGTCAACGCCGGCACCGTCGAGATGCTCTTCCAGGACGGCGAGTTCTTCTTCCTCGAGATGAACACGCGCCTCCAGGTGGAGCACTGCGTCACCGAGGAGATCAGCGGCCTCGACCTCGTTGCCGAGCAATTGCGCGTCGCGTCCGGTGAGCCGCTCTCGATCACCCAGGACGACGTGAAGCTCCTCGGCCACGCGATCGAGTGCCGCATCAACGCCGAAGACGCGACCAGGAACTTCCTACCGTCGCCGGGCACCCTCGAACGGCTGCGGTTACCCGCGGGCCCGGGCGTGCGGTGGGACGGCGGGTACCAGGAGGGCGACACCGTCTCGCAGTTCTACGACAACCTGATCGGCAAGCTCGTGGTGTGGGCACCCGATCGTGACCGGGCCATCGAACGCCTGCTCCGCGCGCTGCGGGAGTTCGAAGCGACCGGCCTGCACACGACGATCCCCGCCCACATCGCGCTGCTCTCGCACGACGACTTCCGCGCCGTGCGTCACTCCACGAAATGGGTGGAAGACGAAGTCGACCACGCGCTGTTCAGCGCCGAGGCACCGTCGGCGCCGCCCGCGTCGACCACCGACGGCCATGCTCCGCTCGTCGAGCGCAGCATGCCGGTCGAGGTCGACGGCAAGCGGTTCACCGTGAAGGTGTGGATGCCCGAGATCACGGCGGTCGCGGCGACCGCGGGCCGGCCCGCGGGCGCGGCACCCGGTCGCCCGAAGCCGGCCAGTTCGGGCGGCGGGGGCGGCGGAACGGGTAGCGGCACGGTCAACGCACCGATGCAGGGCACGATCGTGAAGGTGCTGGTCGAGGTGGGTGCCACCGTCGAGACCGGTCAAGCCATCCTCGTGCTCGAAGCGATGAAGATGGAGAACAACATCAACGCCGAGAAGTCGGGCACGGTGAAGGAACTGAAGGTCGCGCCGGGCGATGCGGTCGGTACCGGCGACCTGCTCGCGGTCATCGAATAGCCGGTCCGTAGGCGCGCCGGAGATGGGGTTCCCGCTCCAGGTCGTCGACGCGTTCACGACGGAACCCTTTCGCGGCAACCCGGCCGCCGTCGTGCACCTCGACGACCGCGCGGCCGAGGTCGACGACGGGTGGATGCAGGCCCTCGCCGCGGAGATGAAGCATTCGGAGACCGCGTTCGTGCGCCCGCGCGACGACGGCGGGTTCGACCTTCGATGGTTCACGCCCGAGGTCGAGGTCGACCTCTGCGGCCACGCGACGCTCGCATCGGCCCACGCGCTCTGGGACTGGGGCGTGCTCGCCCCGTCCGCCGCGGCGCGCTTCCATACGCGCAGCGGTGTGCTCAGCGCGTCCCGCAGCGACGGCATGATCGAGATGGACTTCCCGGCGACGCCGACGCAACCGGCCGACGCACCGCGCGGGCTCCTCGCCGCACTCCGCATCTCCCCGGCCGACGTACGCGACATCCGGCGCAGTGATTTCCATGTCCTCGTCGAGGTCGGCGACGCGTCGATCGTGCGCGGCGCGGCCGTCGACTTTGTCGCGCTCAAAGCCGTCGACGCGCGGTCGGTGATCGTGACCGCCGCCGGCGACGACTTCGACATCGTCTCGCGGATGTTCGCGCCCAACGTCGGCATCGACGAAGACCCGGTCACCGGCGCCGCCCACTGCGTCCTCGCGCCCTACTGGGCCGAACGCCTCGGGCCGAGTTGCACGCCTACCAGGCGTCGCCGCGGGGCGGCGAGGTGCACACCCGCCTCGCCGGTGACCGCGTCGTGCTCGCCGGCCGCGCCGTCACCATCCTCCGTGCGTCGATAGCTATCGCATAGCGATAGCTATCGACGCCTGTGCCGGTGCCAGGCGAGTTGGTGGGCGAGGCCGGCCTCGAGCGACGTCGTCGGCTCCCAGCCGAGCACCTTGCGGGCACGGCTCGTCGCGCCGCCGTTGCGGCGGGCGTCGCCGGGTTGCGGGGGGCGCGCTTCGATCGCGACGGTCACGCCGGCGAGGCGCTCGATCGTGGCGATGAGGTCGTTGAGCGTGATCTCGCCGCCGCCCGCCAGGTTGAGGTACGTACCGGGCGGGGCGCCGGCATCGGCCGCGGCGAGGTTGCCGGCCACGATGTCGGCGACGTAGGTGAACTCGCGCACCTGGTTCCCGTCGCCGTACCGCGGGAACGTCGCCCCGGTGAGCGCGGCTTCGCACAATCGGTGGATCGACATGTCGGGCCGTTGCCGCGGTCCGAACACGGTGAAGTAACGCAGCGACACCACCGGGAGGCCCCAGTTCTCCGCGTAGAGGCCGCAGAGATGCTCGGCCGCGAGCTTCGTGACACCGTACGGGCTGAATGGCCGGGGCAGGTCGGTTTCGGTCGTCGGGTACCGCGGCTGGTTGCCGTAGATCGACGAGCTCGACGCGTACACGACGCGACACCCGTTACCGCGCCGCTGCACCGCGTCGAGCAGCCGCTGCGTCGCGAGCACGTTGTGCCCGACGTAGTCGGCGAACCCGTCCGCCCACGAGAGGCGCACGCCGGCTTGCGCGGCCTGATGGAACACGACGTCGATACCGTCGAGCAACGCGTCGATGTCGGCGGTACGCAGATCGGCCTCGACGAACTGTGCGTTCGCGGCCGCCAGCTGCGCGGCGAGGTTCGCGCGCTTCGCGCCTTCGTCGTAGTAGGGGACGAAACAGTCGACGCCCACAACCTGGTCGCCGCGCGCGAGCAAGGCCTCCGCGAGGTGGCTGCCGACGAACCCGGCCGCGCCGGTGACGAGTGCCCGCACGAAACCGTCGATCGTCTAGTAGGCGGCTTCGGCGAGCGATTCCGCGAGCGTGGGATGCACGAGCAGCGAGTCGACGATGTCGGCGACCTTCAACCCGTTCGTCACCGCGACCGCGATCACACTGATGAGCTCGGCCGCGGTCTGGCCGACGATCGACCCGCCGAGCACCACGCCCGTTGCCGGGTCGGAGAGGATCTTCACGAACCCGCGCGGGTCGCCGTTGATCAACGACTTCGGGTTGGCGCTGAACGGGACCTTCGTGACCCGCAGCTTGCGACCCGCCGCGAACGCTTCGGCCTCCGCCATCCCCACGTCGGCGATCTCGGGAACGGTGAAGATCGCCGACGCGGCTTTGTCGTAGTCGAGGTGGCGGTGGGCGCGGGCGGTGAGGCCCATCACATGCTCGGCGATCTTCCGGCCCTGCATCGACGCGACCGACGACAGCGGTAAGCGCCCGGACACGTCGCCGGCGGAGTAGATGTGCGGGATGTTCGTCTGGCAGTGGCGGTTCCCGGGGATGTAGCCCGCCTCGGTGACCTCGACACCCGCGGCCTCGCAGCCGAGGGCCTCGGAATTCGGGATCGAACCGATGCAGAGCAAGACGTGCGAACCTTCGGCGCGCCGGCCGTCGTCGCACGACACCGACACCTTGTCGCCGTCGCGCGTCGCTCCCATCGCGCGAGCACCTTTCAGCAGCTTCACGCCGCGCGACAGGAACTCGTCTTCCAGCACCGCCGCGACTTCCGCATCTTTGTAGGGCAACACCTGTTGGCGCGAGACGACGAGCGTCACCTGCGCGTCGAGCGCGCTGAACATGTGCGTGAACTCCACACCGGTGACGCCCGACCCGATGACGACCAGGTGATCGGGGATCTCGGGTGGCGGGTAGGCCTGGCGGGTGGTGAGCACCCGCTCCCCGTCGACAGCGGCCCAGTCGGGGATGCGCGGACGGGAACCCGTCGAGAGGAGGACGGCGTCGGCTTCGAAGGTCTCGCTGCCGTCTTCGGTGTCGGCCACGACGGTGTAAGGACCGACGAGGCGGCCCGTGCCGCGCACCAAGCGGACGTTCTGCGATTCGAGGAGCTCGGTGGTGCCGTCGCGCAACTGTTTCTCGATCTTCGAGACGCGCTCGCGCAGCGCGACGACATCGAGGCGGCCCGACGCTTCGAGGCCCATCGTGGAGGCGCGCGCCAACTCGGCGAGCTCGCCACCGGTCGCGATCATGGCCTTCGACGGGATGCAGTCCCACAGGTGCGCGGCGCCGCCGATCACGTCGCGCTCGATCATGGTGACTTCGGCACCGATCGACGCGGCGACCGTCGCCGCGGTGTTCCCGGCCGGGCCACCACCGATGATCACGAAACGCACGGGCACGTCACCAGGCTACGCAAGCACGGGTGACCGCCCGTGCCGCGGCGAACGGGAGCGGGCGAAGCCGCGCCGGGACCGGCCGGAAGTCCCCCGGGCCGGCGCGGGTGTCGTTACCCTGCCGCCCGATGCCGGAACTGCGAGAAGACCCGCTCACGGGCGCGCTCGTGATCCTCGCGCCCGGGCGCGCTGCTCGCCCCGACACCCACCGCGACGCCGCCCGTACGACCATCGGCGACCGGTCACGCGGCGAGCTCGATACCCCGGTCGAGGGTTGCCCGTTCTGCGCCGGGCACGAGCACATGACACCTCCCGAGGTCTCGCGCACCGGCGCCGGCGCGCCCGAAACGCCCGGCTGGCACGTCCGGGTCGTCCCGAACCTCTACCCGATCGTCGGCGACGGTGTGCCCGGCGCGCACGAAGTGATCGTGCTGTCGCCGTCGCATCGCCGCACCTTCGGCTTCCTCTCCGACGAGGCTGCAACCGAAGCTTTGACGGTGCTGCGCGATCGGAGCGCGTTCCACCTTGCGAACGGCCTCGTGCACGCGCAACCGTTCATCAATTCGGGTCGGGCCGCGGGCGCGTCGATCGAACATCCGCACGCGCAACTGGTCGCGCTCGGGTTCGTACCGCCCGCCGTCGCGACAGCAACCGGGCGCTTCGGCGAAGCCGGCACCGATCTCGTCGCCCGCGCCATCGGCGACGCGGCCGGCGGGCCGCGCGCGGTCGTCGCCGGCGACGCGCTCGCGTGGTGCGCCCCGTCGTCGCGCTCGCCGTTCGAGGTGTGCGTTGCGGTGGCGGGCGCGGGGCCTCGCTTCGACGAGGCAACCGACGCCGAGTTGGCGGCCGTCGCGACCGTCACCCGGCAGGTGCTGCGCGGCGTCGCCGAGGTGCTCGACGATCCGGCGTACAACGTCGTGTTCCACACCGCGGCGCCGTCGAGTGGCGGCCAGTACCACTGGTGGGTGCGCATCACGCCCCGCGTCAGCGTCACCGCCGGCTTCGAGGAAGGCACGGGCATACTCGTGAACACCGTTGCGCCGGAAACCGCCGCGAGCACGCTGCGCGACGCGATCGGCCGGACCGGCTCATGAAGGTTCGAGTCGGTATCACGATCGACGTCTCGCCCCGCGTGCTCTGGGAACGGCTCGAACGCATCGAAGACCACGTGCAGTGGATGGCCGATGCCCGTTCGATCACGTTCCTGACCGCGCAACGACGCGGGGTCGGGACCGAGTTCGACTGCCTGACGCGGGTCGGCCCGTTCCGCACCACCGATCGCATGGTCGTCACCGAGTGGCAACCGGGCCGCGTCATGGGCATCGAACACCGCGGGCTGGTCACCGGCCGGGGGCGCTTCACCGTGCGTCGCCGGCGCGGCGGCCGGTCGCGTTTCACCTGGCAGGAACACCTGCGGTTCCCGGCTTGGCTCGGCGGACCGGTCGGCGCGTTCGCCGCCAAGCCGGTGCTGCGCGCGGTGTGGCGGCGCAACCTTCGCCGCCTGAAACAACTCGCCGAGACGCCCGGCGCGTAGCGTGCGATCGCGATGACGACGAACACGATCCCCTACGCCATGAGCATCGCCGGCCTCCAGACGCTCGGCGCCCCGCTGTCGGTCGACGTTGCCCGCGAAGCCGACGCGCTGGGGTACCAATCCGTGTGGGCCGCCGAAGCCAACGCCGCCGAGGCGTTCTCACTGCTCGGCGCGATCAGTACCGCGGCACCGGGCCTCGGCCTCGGCACCGGCGTGATCGCGTTGCAGTTGCGCACACCGCCACTCGCGGCCATGGCCGCGGCAACGTTGCAGCAGCTGGCACCCGATCGTGACGTGTTCCTCGGGATCGGCATCTCGTCGCCGGCGGTCGCCGGTCAATGGCACGGTGCCGGGTACAGCGACCGGCCGATCGCGCAGGTGCGTGAGTACGTTGCGCTCGTCCGGGAATGCCTGAGCGGGGAGACCGTCACCTTCGCGGGCGACTTCTACAACGTCTCCCGGTTCCGGCTCGGGCTGCGCCTCGGCGAACGGAAACCGAAGATCGTCGTTGCCGCGCTGAACGAGCAGATGCTGCGGCTGGCCGGCGGGATCGGCGACGGTGTCCTGCTGAACTACCTTCCTGCGTCGGTCGTGCCGTGGTGCGTCGAGCAGGTGCGCAAAGGCGGCGACGCCCGCATCTACGCGTTCGTGCACGCGGGCGTCACCGACCGCGATCGCTACGCCGACCTCGCCCGGAAAGACCTTCTGAACTACGCAGTGGTCGACGCCTACGCGAACCAGTTCACGCGCGCCGGGTACGGCGACGACGTCGCTTCGTTCCGCGAACGCTGGAAGGCGCGCGACCGCGACGGCGCGCTCGGCGCGATCGGCGACCGGTGGGTCGACGAAGTGCAGATCATGGGCGACGCCGCCCACGTGCGAACGTCGGTGCAGGCCTACGCGGACGCCGGCGTCGACGTACCCATCCTCTTCGCGCTCCCCTGGGGTGAAGACCGCCGCGCGACGGTCAGCGCCACCCTGCAAGCCCTCGCCTGACCGCCGGGTCGTGACGGTTGTGCACCCTTACGGGCGTATAACCCTCACAACCCCGGCAGGGGTTCGACGAGATCGACGCGGAGCACCTGGGTCTGGTCGACGACCCGATCGCGTTCGGCACTCATCGCGACCCGACGATCGTCGACCATGTAGGCGTTGAACGCGTCCTCCGAGGGGAACTCGATGAACTGCACCTCGAGCGGCTCACCGGCCTTTCCTGAACCGCGCGCGTTGCAGCAGGCGCGCTCCGTGGTGAGGCAACAGTTGCAGCACTTGGTCTTCGTACACAACGAGCGCGTCGTCGTGGCCGTCGCGCGCCCACAGCAACACGCACAACGTCACCGTCATCTCATCGTCCGGTGAACTTGGCCTTGCCGGGACCGTGCTCGAGGAACGACGCGATACCGATCTTCGCGTCCTCGGTCGCGAACACGTCGACGAACGCGCCGGCTTCGATGTCGAGACCCTCGTCGAGCGATCCGTCGAGCCCACGATCGATGACCTGCTTGGCGAGCCCGATCGCGGCCAGCGGGCCGCGCGCGAAACGGGCCGCCCAGCGGTGCGCGGCATCGAGCACTTCATGGTCGGGAACAACATTGTCGACGAGGCCGATCGAAAGCGCCTCCGGCGCGTGCACCTGGCGGCCGCTCCACACGATGTCTTTCGCTCGAGCCGGTCCGATGAGCCGAGGAAGGCGCTGGGTGCCACCGGCACCGGGAATGATCCCGAGCAGGATCTCGGGTTGCCCCATGCGCGCGGTCTCGCCCGCGACCCGCAGGTCGCACGCGAGCGCGAGTTCCATCCCGCCGCCCAGCGCGTAACCGCGGATCGCCGCGATCACCGGGCGCGGAATGGAGACCAGGCCGTCGAGCGCCCGCCGGAACGTGGCGCTGATCTTTTGCGCATCGTCTCGATCACCGAATTCCTTGATGTCGGCACCGGCCGCGAACGCCTTCTCGCTCCCGGTGACGACGACCGCCTTCACCGACGGGTCGGCGGCCAACTCGGCTGCCGCTTCGCCGATCGCATCGAGCATCGCGAGCGACAGCGGGTTCATCGGCGGGCGGTTCAAGGTGACGAGCGCGACGCCGTCGTCGTTGCGTTCGATGAGGACGGGATCATCGGCCATGCGCGAGAGGCTAACGAAGCCGGTCAAGGTCCGGGCAACCGTTCAGGGAACGAGTTGCTCGTACCCGGCGGGGGTGAAACCGGCGGCCAGCACTGCGCGCAACGACGCCGCGTTCCCCGGGTTCACCTGTGCCCACACCGTCTCGCCGGGCGGGACGATCGCGAGCGCGGCGGCGGCCAGCGCACGCCCGAGCCCGCGCCCGCGGGCCTGCGGTTCGACCTCGAACGCCATCTCGTAGCGCCCGGCAACACCGCGGCCGAGCGTCACCAGACCGTCGCGGTCGGGGGTGACGTACACGGCAAGGTCGTCGCGATATCGCGCGGCCCGGTCGACACGCGGGTGCTCGTGGGCATCGTCGCGTTCGAGCGGCAGCGGGATGGGTCGGGCTGTCGCGACCGCGCAGCAGGCGACGTCACCACTGAGCGCGCGCCGGCCCCTTACACCGGCAATGCGATCCGCGACGCGAACCCACGCGTCGAAGTCCCACGCGGGGGCGAGCGCGGCGACGACGTCGCGGTCGACGTCGGTGGCCACGACGAGGTGCGCGGTGAACGCGAACACGGCCGCGGTGAGCCCCGGCGGGGCCGGGAACACCTCGACGCTCCCGTCGGCATCGGGAGGCGCACCGCGCGCGACGTCGTCGAAGACGGTCGCGAGCGATGTGCTCACCCGGCACCCGCAAGGACGGCATCGGCGGCCTCGTACGGATCGAGCCGGTGCGCCGCGACGCCGACGACGAGCGCGTCGAACGCGGGGCCGTCGCACAATGCCGCGGCGTCCAACAACATGCGTTCGGCGACGATCGCGCGCACTTCGTCGCGGAGCCGCGCGGCCCGGCGGGCTGTGACCTCGCCGCTGCGTTCGAGGAAGGCTCGGTGGTCGCGAATCGCGTCCCAGAGGTCGTCGACACCCTCGCCCGTCGTCGCGACGGTCCGCACGATCGGCGGTCGCCATGCACGCGTACCCGCGAGTTCGAGCATCCCTTCGAGGTCGCGCACCGCGTCGTCGACCCCCGCTCGGTCGGCCTTGTTGACGACGAACAGGTCGGCGATTTCGAGCAGGCCCGCCTTCGCGGCCTGCACCGCGTCGCCCCAGCCGGGGTTGACCACCACGATCGTCGTGTCGGCCTGGCCGGCCACCTCGACCTCCACCTGGCCGACGCCGACCGTCTCGACGATGATCCACGGTTTCCCCGCCGCGTCGAGGACCCGCACCGCTTGCGGCGTCGCGACCGCGAGGCCGCCGAGGTGGCCGCGCGTCGCCATCGAGCGGATGAACACGCCAGGATCCGTCGCGTGGTCCTGCATGCGCACCCGGTCGCCGAGGATCGCGCCGCCGCTGAACGGGCTGGTCGGGTCGATGGCGAGCACGCCGACCTCCGCGCCGCCGGCCCGCACCCGGCCGACGAGCTTGTCGGTGAGGGTCGACTTCCCGGCGCCGGGCGCGCCCGTGATGCCGAGCGACCACGCCCGGCCGGTATGCGGGTGTAGCAGCGCCACCGCGTCGCGCGCGGGCGCGCCGCCGGTTTCCACGACCGAGATCAGCTTCGCGATCGCGGCGCGGTCACCATCGAGGGCGCGCGCGACGAGCGCGGCCGGATCGGCAGGCATCGGGCGTGAAGTTAGCGAGCCGGCGAAGCGCCCGACTCAGTAGGCGCTCGCGCCCTCGTTGACATCGCGCACTTCGGTGACGCCCGGGACTCGATCCATGATGATGCGTTCGACCCCGGCCTTCAGGGTCATCGTCGAAACCGGGCACGACCCGCACGCGCCGACGAGCTCGACGGAAACCACACCGTCGTCGTCGATGCCCTGGAAGATGATGTCGCCACCGTCGGACTGCAGGGCCGGCCGGATGGCGTCGATCGCCTCGAGGACGCCTTCTTCCATGGCGAGATCAGACATTGAGAACCTCCGGCGGGGACAACGCCCCCAGTATGGCCTGTGTTCCCGACCCTCCTCCCACCGGTTGTGACGGTTACACCCCCGTACGGGCGCATGAACCTCACAACCCGCCGCCGCCCCGCCGCCGGGTTGTGACGGTTACACCCCCGCACAGGGGTACGAACGACACAACCCGGTGGAGGGGGTGGCGGGGTGGTCAGGCGCGGGTGACGTCGGCGCCGAGGGCTCGGAGTTTGCCGGCGAGGTCGGCGTAGCCGCGGTCGATGTGATGGCAGTCGTGCACGATCGTCTCGCCGTCGGCGGCCAGGCCGGCGAGGGTGAGCGCGGCGCCGGCGCGCACGTCGGAAGCACTGACCGGTGCGCCCGACAGCCGTTCGACGCCCCGCACGATCGCGTGCCGGCCCTCGGTGCGGACGTCGGCACCCATCCGCACCAGCTCGTCGACGAACTGGAAACGGCCGTCGTACACGTTCTCGGTCACGATCGAGCTGCCGTCGGCCACCGCGAGGAGCGCGACGCCGAGCGGCATGAAGTCGGTGGCGAAGCCAGGGTGCGGCAAGGTCGCGAGGTCGACGGCCGAAAGGCGGCGGTTCGAGCGCGCCCACAACCCGTCGGGTGTCGGCGACACCCGCATCCCCATCTCACCCAACTTCATCACGACGATCTCGAGGTGTTCGAGGCGCGTGCCGACGAGCTCGATCTCGCCGCCCGCGATGCCGCAGGCCATCAGCAACGTGCCCGCCTCGACCCGGTCGGCCATGATCGTGCTCTCGACCGGTACGAGCTCCTCGACCCCTTCGACCTCGATGGTCGACGTCCCGGCGCCCACCACCTGCGCGCCCATGCGATTGAGGAACGCCGCAAGGTCGGCGATCTCCGGTTCGCGGGCGGCGTTGTCGATGACGGTCGAACCCTTGGCGAGCACCGCCGCGCTCAACAGGTTCTCGGTCGCGCCGACACTCGGGAACTCGAGCACGACCCGCGCGCCACTCAGTTGGGTCGCGCGCGCGTGCACGAACCCGTGCCGCAGGTCGATGTCGGCACCCATGGATTCGAGGCCGCGCAGGTGCATGTCGACTTTGCGGCTCCCGATGTTGTCGCCGCCCGGCAACGCGACGCGCGCTTCACCGCACCGGGCGAGCAGTGGCCCGAGCACGTTGATCGACGCGCGCATACGCGTGACGAGTTCGTAGGGTGCTTCCGGTTGCAACTCACCGGATGCGTCGACGACGACCTCGTCGGGCGCGACGAACTCGACGCGCGCGCCGATCGCCTCGAGCAGTTCGGCCATCACATCGAGGTCGGTGACACGGGGCATGTTGCGCAGTCGCGTCACCCCCGGCGCGAGCAGCGCGGCAGCCATCTGCTTGAGGCCGGAGTTCTTCGTCGCCCCCGACACTTCGACGGTGCCCGACAGCGGGCCGGACGCACGAACGACGAGTCGGCTCACGGCCGCCAATGGTAGAGGTGGAACGCGTCAGCGCCCGAGATAGTGCGGCGGCCGCTGCTCCACGAACGCGGTGATCGCCTCTTTCATGTCGGCCGACTTGAGGCACACCGCCTGCGCTTCCGCCTCGACGACCAGCCCCTCGGCGACGGGCCGCGTGGCCGACGCGTCGACCGCGCGCTTCGCGCCGCGGACGGCGAGGGGCGGCTGTGCGGCGATCGTCGTAGCGAGCGCGGCAGCTTCCTTCTCGAGGTCGTCGGCGTCGACCAGGCGCTCGCACAAACCGATCCGGTACGCCTCGTCGGCGTCGAGGCGCGCCGCGGTCCAGATCATTTCCTTGGCCTTCCCGGCGCCGACGACACCCGGCAGCCGCTGCGTGCCGCCGAGGTCGGGAAGGATCCCGTACTTGTGCTCGAGCAAGCCGACCTGCGTGCCGCGCGCGAACACCCGGATGTCGCACGCGAGCGCCAACTGCAGCCCGGCACCCAGCGCGTACCCGTGCACCGCCGCGATCGTCGGGTACGGCGCGTCGGCGAGCCAGCTGTAGGCCTCTTGTGTGCGCATGATCGCGTCGACGCCCGGGTCGGGGTGACGGGTGCCCGCGTCGTCGCCAGCGCCGAGGTCGTTGTCGGAACCACCGGTGAACACCGACGTGTCGATGCCCGAAGAGAACGCGCGACCTTCGCCGATCACGACCACCGCGCGCAGATCGTCGTCGATGAGGTGCCGGCCGAGCGTGCGCATTTCGCGCCACATCGCGATGGTGAAGGAGTTGAGCCGATCGGGCCGGTGCAGCCGCAGCCACCCGATATCGCCGTCGCGCCGGTAACGGATCGTCTCGAATGCAGGAAGGGTCACGGCGCAACGCTACGTGGTCGGGTGGCACCGGTATCGGGCCGGGCGTAGGTCGGGCGACCGACGGGACCGAGCCGGGCCACGTCGACCGCCTTGTGGAACCCGGGCACGACGATGGCACCGGCGTGTTCCACCCAGGCGTCATCGGGTGCGAGGGTGGCGAGTTCGGGGGTGCACAGGATCTCGCACGGACCGGCCGCGTCCGCCAGGCGCGACGCGAGGTTCACCGACCCGCCGGTGTAGTCGTCGCCTTCGAGCAGGATCACCGCGCCACCGGCCAGGCCGGCATGGATCTCGAGCGGGAGTTCCATGTCGTCGACGATGCGTTCGAGTTCGATGACCGCGGCGACGAGCTGACGGAAGTCGACGGCGACGAACATCGCGCCGTCGCCGAGCCATTTCGCGATGCGGACGCCGAAGTCGGTGGCGACTTTCCGGGCCGCGCTGCGGAACAGGGTCAGCACCCGGACCGATTCGTCGTCGCCGTGCTCGTCGCTGAACGAGGTGAACCCGGAGAGGTCGACGAAGGCGAATGCCCGCTCTACTCGCACGGCGCCATGTTCGCACCGACGGCAAACACCGGCCGGGTTCGTGCGACCGCACCGGTGTACGCGCGGTGAGCGGCTGTCCGTTTCCTACCGGTACGACTCGTTCAGGCCAGGCCGGTGACCCAGCGGGTGACCACCGCCGCCACCTCGTCGAGCACCGAGGCCGGTGTCCGGCCGCTTGCCTTCAACGGTTTGAAGCCGTGGTCGCAGGTGTCGAGCCAGTGCAACGTCACCGGCCCCTTGATCCGCCGGGTGTGCCGCTTCAGCTCCGCGGGGGTGGCGAACGCGTCGCGGGTCCCCGACACGAACAGGGCCGGGGCCTGGATCTTCGCGAAGTGTTCCACTCGCAGCCTTTCCGGCCGGCCCGGCGGGTGCAGCGGGTACCCGAGGAGCACGAGACCGAGCGCGGGGAGCGGGTCGTCGGCCGCGCCGACCACCTGGCTGCCCATCCGGCCGCCCATCGAGCGCCCGCCGAGTACGACGCGGTTCGCGGGCAGCCGCGCCCGCTCGGCCAGTTCGCCGGCGGCGCGCCTGGTCGCCGCTTCGAGCACCGGCGCGCGATCGGGGCGCGCCTTCCGGCAGTGCGGTACGGGAAGTTGAACGTCATCACCGGAACGCCCGCGGCCGCGAGTGCGTCGGCGACGACCGTGATCGCGGGCGCGTGCATGTCGGAGCCGGCGCCGGGCGCGAGCAACACGGCCCGGTCGGCTCGGCCCTTCCCGCGTCTGGGCGCCCGGTACTGCGTCTCGATCTCGCTCACCGTTCGAGCACGTGCCGGCGCAGGAACGCTTCCGAGCGTTCGAGGTCGTCGGCGATCGTCGCGGCGCGCCGCCAGCCGTGACCTTCGCCTTCGTAGAGGTGAAACTCGACCGACCGGCCCGCGCTTCGCATCGCGTCGACGAGCGCCTGCGCCTGCGGGGCCGGGACAGCTTTGTCGTCGGTGCCCTGCAGGACCAGGAGCGGCACCGAGATCTCGGCCGCGTGGGTCACGGGCGAACGATCGCGGTAGCGGGCGGCATCGTGCGGCAACACGCCGACGATGCGATCGAGATAGCGCGACTCGAACCGGTGCGTGCTCGCGGCCAGCTCGAAGAGGTCGGTGACGCCGAACAGGCTGACGCCGGCCCGGACCAGATCGGGGTGGCGGGCGCACAGCAACAGCACGGTGAGGCCACCGGCGCTCCCGCCGGCCACCGCAACGTGTTCCGGGTCGCACCACCCGTCGCGCCCGGCATGCCGGATCCCCGCCGCGGTGTCGGCGACGTCGCGTTCGCCCCATTCACCGGCGAGCGCCTGTGCGTAGGCCCGGCCGTAGCCGGTGCTCCCCCGGTAGTCGGGCGCCAGCACCGCCCAGCCGCGATCGACGAAGAACTGCACCCGCGGGCTCCACACCGCGCTCGCCTGGCCCGTCGGGCCGCCGTGGATGTGCACGTAGAGGGGTGGCGGTTTCCCGGCACCGAACGCCGGCCGCGACGGCTGGTAGAGGAGGCCGAAGACCGTCGCACCGTTCGCCTTCCAGCTCACCCGCTTCGGTTCCACCAACGACGCCCGCTCGAACCCCGCAACCGGGCCGCGGGCGACGGTGCGCCGGCCCGATCCGTTCGCGGCGAGCACGACCACCTGCGACGGCGTGACCGCGCCCGAGCGGACCGCCACGATGCCGCCCGCGTGCCAGTCGAGCCCCTGGTGCCAGGCTTTCGACAAGACCCGCGCCGAACGCCGGCCGGGCGCGCCGATCACCAGCGATGCCAGCCCCCGCTCGTTCCGGCACCACGCCAGCTCGCTGCCGTCGGGCGACCACGCGTACGAACGCTGGCCCGGCCCCCACGAGGGTTCGGCGTGCTCGTGCTCCTCGGCCAGCACGGGGGGGCGTCGCTCCCGTCGGCCGCGGCGACGAAGACGTTCATCCATCCGTGCTCGTCCGACACGTAGGCGAGGCGGGTGCCGTCGGGCGCGAAGCGGGGCTGGCCGACCGCGACACCGGCACCCCCGCGAGCACCCGCACCGTTCCCCCGTCGCGTTCCTGGCACGCGATCCGCGAGCCGTCCCACGGCATGTTGGGAAGGTCCCATTCATGCCATGCGAGCAGCGTGCCGTCGGGCGAGAAGGCCGGGTCCCACGCGTAGTCGGCGTGCGACACCCGCACCGGCCACGCCGACCCGTCGAGGGGCACGACGGCGATGTCGCAGCTGTCGTCGCCCTCGACGCAGCAGGCGACCTCGCCCCGGCTCGACACGGCGGGGGCGAAGGCATGCCCGCCCCCCACCAGCACCCGCACGACGCCGCCCGCGGCCGCCACGACCGCAAGCCGGCCGTCGGCCCCGGCGACGACGAGATGGTCGTCGCCGGCCCAGCAGAAGGCGCCGCCGCCGTAGGCGCCGGCGGGCGCGACCGGGAAGTCGGCGGTGACCACCGTCGCCGGCCCGGCCCGTCGGCCGGCGCGACGGAGATGTCGGCCCGGCCGTCGAAGGCGTCGAGCCAGGCCAGCCGCTCGCCGCTCGGCGACCAGCGAGGCTCGGCGACGGTATGCGACCGGGCGACCATCGCGGGTGTGATCGAAGCCGAGATCGAAGGCGTCATGCGCGCACGTTATGCGGCGGTTCGTCGCCCGCCTTGCAGGTGAAGGCCCCGGCCCTGCATCCTGGTGGCACATGCCTACACCCCTCGCTGCCCCGCCGCGCCCCGGTGACCCCCTCCGGGTCGCATTCCTGATCTATCGGGGCAATCCGCACTGTGGGGGCCAAGGCGTCTACAGCCGGCACCTCACCCGGGAACTCACGAACCTGGGCCACGAAGTGACCGTTTTCGCCGGGCAGCCCTGGCCCGTCGTCGACGACCCGGTCGTGCTCGAACAGGTTCCGGGCCTCGACCTGTACCGCCGCGAGAACCCGTTCCGCACGCCGTGGCCGCACGAGCTGCGCTCCATCATCGACGTCTCGGAAGTCGCGATCATGAGCAGCGCCGGGTTCCCGGAGCCGTACGCGTTCAGCAAGCGTGTGTACGGCGCGCTGCGCGATCGGCGGCATGAGTTCGACCTCGTGCACGACAACCAGTGCCTCGGCAGCGGCCTGCTCGGCTTCGTGAACGACGGTTGGCCGTTCGTGCACACGCTGCACCACCCGATCACCGTCGATCGCGACCTCGAGTTGCAGCACGCGACGAACCCGTTCCGGAAGCTGACCCTGCGCCGCTGGTACGGCTTTCTCGGCATGCAGATGCGCGTGGCGCGCCGGCTCCCCCGCCACCTCACCGTGTCGCACAACTCGAAGAAAGACATCATCGCCCAGATGGGCGTCGACGAGTCGACGCTGCACATCGTCGCGGTCGGTGTCGATCAGGAGCAGTTCCGGCCGCTCCCCCATATCAAACGAGTGCCGGGGCGGTTGATGACGACCGCCAGTGCCGACGTCCCGCTCAAAGGCCTCTCGTACCTCATCGAGGCGCTGGCGAAGGTACGGGTCGAGCGTCCCGACGCCCACCTCGTCGTGATCGGCAGGCCTCGCCACAAGAGCGCGGTCCCCGAGCAGCTCGAACGCCTCGGGCTCACCGGCGCGGTCGAGTTCGTCAGCGGCGTCACCGACGAACGCATCGTCGAGCTGTACGCCGAAGCCGAACTCGCGATCGTGCCGTCGCTGTACGAAGGGTTCTCGCTACCGGCGATCGAGGCGATGGCCTGCGGCGTCCCGCTCGTCACCACCAACGGCGGTGCGCTCCCCGAGGTCGTCGGTCCCGACGGTGAGAGCGCCGTCATCGTGCCGACCAAAGACCCGTCGGCGCTCAGCGGTGCGATCGTCCGCTGCCTCGACGACCCCGAGCTGCGCGCCCGGCTGGGCGAGGGTGGCCGGAGGCGGGTACTCGACCGGTTCACCTGGCGCCGCACCGCTCAAGGAACCGCCGAGCACTACTACCTCGAACTCGAAGCAAACGCCCGCCGCCGGCACGACGCGCGGGCAGGGCGCTAGTGCTCACGGTCGACTTCGAACGGTTGGGGCTCACTCGGGGCGAACGACTCCTCGACCTCGGTTGTGGAGGTGGGCGCCACGCGTTCGAAGCGATGCGGCGCGGGGCCAGGGTCGTCGCGCTCGACTACTCGGCCGCCGAACTGAAGGACGTCGCCGCGGTGAGCGGGGCGATGATCGAAGGCGGCGAGGTGACCTGGGACATCTGGGCCGGCGTCGTCAACGGCGACGCGCTCGACATCCCGTTCCCCGACAACTGCTTCGACCGCATCATCACCTCGGAAGTGCTCGAGCACATCTGGGACGACGAGCGTGCGATCAGCGAACTCGTACGGGTGCTCCGTCCCGGCGGGCGCCTCGCCGTGACGGTGCCGACCCGGTGGCCCGAACGCATCAACTGGGCACTCGACTGGCACTACCACGACACGCCCGGTGGGCATGTCCGCATCTACCGCCAGCACGAACTCGAAACGAAGCTGCAACGGGCGGGCGTCTTCCTGCGCGGTTCGCACCACGCGCACGCGCTGCACTCGCCGTACTGGTGGTTGAAGTGCGCGTACGGCATCGGCAACGACGCGGCTCCGGTGCGCAAGTACCACGAGTTCCTGTGCTGGGGAATCGAGCACAACCCGCGCTGGCTCGCGAACGTCGAACACGCACTCAACCCGATGCTGGGCAAGAGCGTCGTGATCTACGTCGAGAAGGTGGAACCGGAAATGTCGCGACACAGGAGGCCGGATGCGACGGCATGAGATCCCCGAAGTCCCGGGCATCATCACCGCCGACGAAGTCCTGGCCACGGTCGACGCGATCGCTTCGGTCCAGCAGCCCGACGGCAACATCCCGTGGGTCCCGGGCGGCCATACCGACCCGTGGAACCTGGTCGAGTCGGCGATGGCACTCGACGTCGGCGGCCGGTCCGCCGACGCGACCCGCGCGTACGAATGGTTGTGCGAACGCCAGTTGCTCGAAGGTTGCTGGCACGCGTACTACGAAGGCGACGCGGTCAAAGACCACACGCTCGATACGAACGTCACCTGCTACATCGCGAACGGCGTCTGGCACCACTACGTGACGACCGGCGACACCGCCTTTCTCGAGGCGTTCTTCCCGGTGGTCGAGCGCGCGATCGACTTCGCGCTCGACCAGCAACACCCGACCGGCGAGATCGAGTGGGACGCCGACCCCGCCCGGGTCGAAGGGCGCGGCGCGTTGCTCACCGGCTCGTCGAGCATCTACTCGTCGCTCCGCTGCGCGATCGCGGCAGCAGAGCGGTTGGGCCGCGACCGTCCCGACTGGGAGTTGTCGCTCGGTTCGCTCGCCATCGCGGTCGCGCACCGCCCGGAACGGTTCCTCGACAAGGAACGCTGGGCGATGGACTGGTACTACCCGGTGCTCGGCGGCGTGCTGCGCGGCCACGCCGCTCACGCGCGCGTCGCGGCGAAGTGGGATGTGTTCGTCGCCGAAGGCCGCGGGGTGCGCTGCGTGTCGGACGCGCCGTGGATCACCGCCGCCGAGACCTGCGAGCTGGTGATGGCGCTCGACGCCATCGGCGCGCACGAGAAGGCGCGCGAGGTGTTCGGCTGGGTGCATTTCCTCCGCCACGACGACGGCAGCTACTGGACCGGCATGAACTTCGACGGCGACCGGTTCCACGAGCTCGGCAAGTACTACACGGCTGAGCAGCCGACGTGGAACAGCGCCGCCGTCGTGCTCGCCGCCAACGCGCTCGCCGGTGCCCAGCCGACGTCGGGCCTGTTCCGCGGCGAGGGCCTCCCCGCGGGGCTCACCGCCGACGAACTGATCGAAGCGGGCGAAGAGATCGAAGCCGAACGCGGCGCGCGCCGCCGCGACGGGTGAGCATGTTCGCTCGCTTTCGCTCGCTCACCGCACCTTGCACGTAAGGGTGCGGAGGGAGCCGGTGCGACTGCGCGGTTCGAAGCCGTCGCCGACGGCGCGCTGCCACACGTGGAACGGCGCCTGGCCGCCCTCGGAGGGGTCCTCGAAGACGTCGTGGATCGCGAGCACACCGCCCGCCGCGACGTGCGGTACCCAACCTTCGTAGTCGGCCATCGCGACATCTTCGGCGTGACCGCCGTCGATGAACAAGAAACCGAGCGGCGTGCGCCACACGCGCGAGATCGGCACCGAGTGGCCGACGACGCCGACGACGAACGCTTCGAGCCCCGCCGCCTCGATGGTGCGGCGGAAGAACGGCAGCGTGTCCATGCGACCGGTCGCCGGGTCGACGAGTTCGCGGTCGTGGTGTTCCCAGCCTGCCTGGTTCTCTTCCGAACCGCGGTGATGATCCACGGTGAAGGCGATCGTGCCCGCCTCCCGGGCCGCGGCACCGAGGTACACCGCCGACTTCCCGCAGTACGTGCCGACCTCCAGCAACGGTCCCGCGGCGGCACCGGCCAACGCAGCCGCGTACAACGCGTCGCCTTCGTCTTCGGGCATGAAGCCTTTGGTTGCCCGAACGACGTCGAGCAAATGCGGATCGAGGCTCACAGGCGCGGGTCCTCGACCCAGCGGCCGAACACGTCGGCCAGCGCTCCGACGATCTCGCCGACCGTCGCTCGAGCCTCGACGGCGTCGATGAGGACCGGCATGAGGTTGACGTTCGTGTCGGCCGCGGCGCTTCGAACCCGGGCGAGCGCGGTGTCGACCGCTTCCGGCGATCGCCGGGCCTTCACCGCAGCCAGCCGCTTCAACTGTGCCTCTTCGACCTCGGGACCGATGTGCAACGTGGGCGGCGGCGGCTCGTCGTTGCCCTCGAGCAACGCGTTGACCCCGACGACGATGTGCCGGCCCCGGTTCAACTTCCGTTCGAGCTCGTAGGCGGCGTCGGCGATCTGGCCCTGGAACCAGCCTTCCTCGACCCCGACGACGACCCCGTCGAGCATCGAGCCTTCGCCGCGTTCGTCGATCTGCGCGAACAGTTCTTCGGCGCGCCGTTCGATGTCGTCGGTGAGCGCCTCGAGGAAATACGAACCGCCGAGCGGGTCCGCGACGTTCGGGACCCGAGACTCATGCGCGATCACCTGCTGCGTTCGCAGCGCGATCCGGGCCGCCTTTTCGGTGGGCAGCGCGAGCGTCTCGTCCATCGAGTTCGTGTGGAGGCTCTGAGTCCCGCCGAGGACGGCGGCGAGCGCCTCGATCGCGGTGCGAACGATGTTCACTTCCGGCTGTTGCGCCGTGAGCGACACGCCGGCGGTTTGCGCGTGGGTTCGGAGTTGCAAGGAGCGGTCGTTCCGGGCGTGGTAACGGTCACGCATCCAGCGCGCCCAGATCCGGCGCGCGGCACGGTATTTCGCGATCTCTTCGAAGAAGTCGATGTGCGCGTTGAAGAAGAACGACAGGCGCGGCGCGAAGGCGTCGACGTCGAGACCTGCCTGCGTCGCGAGTTCGACATACGCGAACCCGTTCGCCAGCGTGAACGCGAGTTCCTGCGCGGCGGTCGAGCCTGCTTCCCGGATGTGGTACCCCGAGATCGAGACCGGGTGCCAGCGGGGCATCTCGGCGGTACAGAACGCAATCGTGTCGCGCACGAGCCGCAACGACGGCCGGGGCGGGAAGATGAACTCCTTCTGCGCCTGGTACTCCTTCAGGATGTCGTTTTGCAGCGTGCCGCCGAGACGGGCCCGCTCGACGCCGGAGTGTTCCGCGTTGGCGACGTACATGGCGAAGATGATTGCCGCGTGCCCGTTGATCGTCATCGACGTGGTCACCGAACCAAGGTCGATGCCGCGGTAGAGGTCTTCGACGTCGGCCAGCGTGTCGACGGCAACACCGCACTTGCCGACCTCGCCGAGCGCGAGCGGGTCGTCGGAGTCGCGCCCCATCAGCGTCGGCAGGTCGAACGCGGTCGACAAACCGTCGCCGCCCGCCTTCAGGATCTCGTGAAAGCGACGGTTCGTGTCGACGGCTGTACCGAAGCCGGCGAACATGCGCATCGTCCAGAGCTTCGAGCGGTACATCGACGGGTACGGACCGCGCGTGTACGGGTACTCGCCCGGGAACGGGCCGTCGTCCGGCCCGTATACAGGGTCGACCGCCACGCCCGACATGGTGTCGAAATCGGCGTCGCGCAGGGACCCCTCGCGAAAGACCGCTTCCCACCGCTCGCGCGCGCTGCTCATGGGTTCATGTTCGCGCGCCCGACCGGCCCGGGGCCTTCCACGCCATACGCTCGTCTCCATGAGCCGGACGGGCACGTTCCGCATGTCCGTCCTTATCGGTGTCGTGCTGTTCGCGTCGTACGCGTTCTTCTACCAGGGTGGCGGCTGGAACCAGAACACCCGACTCGACTTCGCGCGAGCCGTCGTCGAGCACGGCTCCGTCCGTATCGACTCGTACGCCGGCAATACCGGCGACAAGGCCGTCTACCAGGGGCACGTCTACTCCGACAAGGCACCGGGCCAACCGTTGCTCTCGGTGGTGCCCGTCGCCGTGATGCGGCCCGTCCTCGCGCTCACCTCGACGCCGCCGGGATCGGAGCGAGGCACCCGAATCGTCGCGTACGTGGCCACGCTCGCGACCTCCAGCCTCCCCACCGCGATCGCGGGTGCGTTGCTGTTCTGGGTCCTGCTCGCGTTGGGTGCGAGCCGTGCCGGCGCCGCGATCGGCGCACTCGCGTTCGGGCTGGCCACCCCGACCTGGGCCTACGCCACGTTGCTGTGGGCGAACGGCCTCGCGACGCTCGGCTTGCTGGTCGGCTTCGCGGCGTGCCTCGCGCTCACCCGCACCGACGACGAGCGCCGGCGGGCGTTGTTCGCCGTCACCGGCGGTTTCGCGGCCGGTTGGGCGACCATCACCGACTTTCCCGTCGCCCCCGCCGCCCTGATCGTCGCCCTGCTGGCATTCGTCGTCACCCGCCACGCGTCCGATCGGGCCCGCGTGCGGGCCTTCTTCGCCGGTGGCGCCTTACTACCCGCCGCCGTGTTTCTCGGTTACAACGCGATCACGTTCGGGTCGTTGTTGCACATCGGCTACGCGAGCGAAGCCGGGTTCCATCTCCTGCACCAGGGGTTCATGGGCATCACGTACCCGAAGGTCCCCGTCATCGGCGACATCTTGTTCAGCCGCTTCCGCGGCCTGCTCCCCCTCGCGCCCGAACTGCTCGTCGTGCCGATCGGTCTCGTGTTCCTCGGGCGTTCGAACAAGCGACCCTTCGCGATCGCGGCGGCCGCCATCGTCGTCTACTTCGTGATGTACAACGCGTCGTACGTCTACTGGTCGGGTGGCTGGACGTTCGGGCCGCGTTTCATCGCGAGCGCGCTGCCGTTCGCGTGCCTCGGTCTCGCGCCCGTGTGGGACCGCGGCGCGGCCCTGATGCGAGGGTTGCTGGTCGCACTCACCGTGCTCGGCGCGACGCTCACGCTCGCGGCCGTCGCGACCACGCCGCAACTGCCTTCGCATGTGCATTCGCCGATGGCCGATATCGTGTTCCCGGCCATCCGGCACAACGCGCTGTCGATCGGCAACCAGTCGTTCATCGAACGGAACGCCGACCCGGCCGAAGCCCCCACCGAACGCGAAGACGACTCCTGGAACCTCGGCCTGCTGCTCGGGCTGCCCGGCCTCGCCAGTCTCCTGCCGTTGCTCGCGGTGTGGGGGGCCGCCGCGTTCGCGATGGAACTCGAACTGCGCCGCGCCGCGCCGGCCGGCTCGGTCAGGCCGACTTCACCGACGGCCCAGTACGACCACCGGCCGCAGTATTCCCGCCGTTGAGGTCGGAGACGACGCTGCGGCGCACGACCGACGCGGTCGCTTCCAGCAGCGCGGGGACGAAGCGGCCCGGGTCGCGCGCGACCACGAAGTGATCACCTTCCACCACGAACACTTCGGCGCCGGGGATCGACTGCGCCAGTTTCCATTGTCGGCGGACCGGGACGAGCTGGTCGCGGGTGTGCACGATCACCGATGTCGGGACGTCGATCGCACCGACCCAGTCGCGCGAGTTGAACCGTCCGATCTCCGCCGCGGCCTCGACGATCGCGCGGCGATCGTGCGCCCGCACGTCGGCCTGCGCCCATTTCTTGAGCGGCGGGCCGGCGAACCGCTCACCCAGGAGTTGTCCCGCGCGCGCCCAGATCGTCGGCGCGCCCGGCGCGCGCAACGCAAGGGTCGCGAGCGGCAACGACGCGAACATCAACTGGTCACGCGGGTGACCGCGGAAATTGCGGCTCGTCGCGCAGAGGACGAGCCCGCGCACCCGCTCACGGTGGCGCAACCAACACAGCTGCGCGATCGGCCCGCCCATCGAATAACCGATGGGGATGAACCGCTCGACGCCGAGAACGTCGGCCAGCGCGACCACATCGTCGGCCGCGTCGACGAGACGGAACGGTTCGGGTGATCTGATCCCCTTGCCGTGCCCGCGTTGATCGAGCGCGACCACGCGGTAGCGCCGACCGAGCGGGTCGAACGTCGGGAACCAGTTCAAGGCCGCCGTCGCCGCGAGCCCGTGCAGCAGCATCACCACCGGTGCGCCGGGCGGCCCCGCCACTTCCCGAACGAACGTGGTGCCCCGCCCGGGCAGTTCGACCGCGCGACCTCGCGGGAGCCGGGGCAAGTGGTCATCGTTCATGCTTCGGGTATACCGAACCCGTACCGCTCTGTACCGGACTCGTTGACCGCAACTTTCGGGACCAATGGCCCCTCGCCTCATCGACTCCGCTCCCGGGCGCCTACGGCGCCGCGCTCGCTCGCCTCAGAGGCCCAGCAGGTTGGTGATGCCGTGATCGCGCCCGGCGGTATAGCCGCCGTCGACCGCGATGGCCTGTCCGGTCACGAACGAGGCGTCTGCCGACAGGAGGAAGTTCGCGACCGCCGCGATCTCGTCGGGGCGCCCGAATCGACCGAGTTTGTGCTCCCGTCGCACGTCGTCGCGTACCGACTCGAGGCCCGCCATCCCGAAGACGCCGTCGAACATCGGCGTCTCGATGAAACCGGGGCAGATCGCGTTCACGCGTACGCCCCGCCCGCCGTAGTCGATCGCGAGGTTCCGGGTGAGCAGGACGACGCCACCTTTGGAAGCGTTGTAGGAGCTCCCACCCGCGGTGCCCTCGAGACCCTCGACACTCGCAATCGTGACCACCGAACCTCGCTCCCCGCCGATCGCCGGCTGGGCCAGCATCTGCGCGATCGCGTGCTTGCACGTGAGGAAGGTGCCGGTGAGGTTGACGTCGATGACGCGCTGCCATTCTTCGCGCGGCAGGTCGTGGACCGCGCCACCCCCGGCAACACCGGCCGCGGTGACCACGCTGTCGAGATGGCCGTACTCGGCGACGATCGAGCCGACGACACCCGCGATCGCATCCTCGTCGCGCACGTCGGCCGCCGCGAACACGGCCGGCGCGACGCCTTCGGGGAGGTCGAGCGGGCGCTTCGGTGCCACGAGGTCGATGCCGACGACGGTCGCGCCTTCGGTGAGCAGGCGGACGACACACGCTTCGCCGATCCCCGACGACGCGCCCGTGACGAGCGCGACTTTGCCTTGCATGTTCCCGGTCAAGGGGCCCGAGCCTATTGTTCCCGGCCGTTGCGGGCCTGTCGCCCCGCGCCGTGGGCCGGCGAAACGGCTGGTCCGGGGGACGAGTTCTCCGGCGGCCCGGCTAGGGTCGCTGGTCGTCTCGGAACAGGAGTGATCGATGGACCCCTCGCAGAGCCCCGACCGCAACCTGGCCATGGAATTCATGCGCGCGACCGAAGCGGCCGCGCTCGCCGCCGGCCGTTGGATGGGCCGCGGCGACAAGAACGCCGCCGACGGCGCCGCGGTCGCCGCGATGCGCCTCGTGCTCAACAGCGTGAACATGGACGGGATCGTCGTCATCGGCGAGGGTGAAAAAGACGAAGCGCCGATGCTTTACAACGGCGAGCAACTCGGCGACGGCTCACCGCCGATGGTCGACATCGCGGTCGACCCGATCGACGGCACGACCCTGACGTCGCTCGGCCGCCCCGGCGCGATCGCGGTGATCGCCGTATCGGAGCGGGGCACGATGTTCGACCCCGGACCGTGCGTGTACATGCAGAAGGTCGCGGCGGCCTGCCGCCGCCGACGTCATCGACATCAACGCTCCGGCGAAAGCGAACCTCCAGGCCGTCGCCAAGGCACTCGGCGAGAAGGTCAGCGACGTCACCGCCGTGATCCTCGACCGCGACCGGCACGAAGACCTGATCCGGGAATGCCGCGAAGCGGGTGCCCGGATCCGGCTCATCCAAGACGGCGACATCGCCGGCGCGATCTCGGTTGCCTGGCGCAACTCCGGCACCGATGTGCTGTTCGGTATCGGCGGCACCCCCGAAGGTGTTACCGCCGCCTGCGCCCTGAAGTGCCTCGGCGGCCAGATCCTCGGCAAGTTGTGGCCCCGCAACGACGAAGAACGGCGCGCCGCGCTCGACGCCGGCTACGACCTCGACCGCGTCCTCACGATCGACGATCTGGTCGCCGGCGACGACGTGTTCTTCGCCGCGACGGGCGTCACCGACGGCGAGCTGTTGCGCGGCGTGCGTTACTGGGCCGACGGTGCCGGCACCCAGAGCCTCGTGATGCGGTCGAAGTCGGGCACGATCCGGATGAACGAGGCGACCCACCGCTGGGCCAAGTTGATGCGCTACTCCGCCATCAACTTCGCCGACTGAGCACCTACGACGAGAGCCGCCGGCCCGCCGGCAACGTGAGCCCGGCGGCAAAGGCCAGGAGCCGTTCGGCCCGGGTGTAATCGTAGGTGTTGTGCACATTGCGTTCCGAGTTCCGGCACAGCTGGAGCGCTTCGTCGAGCACGCGCCGGTCCCGCCCGCTCGCCCGCAACGCCGCCGTCAGGACATCTTCGAAGGAACGATCGAGCGAGAGCGCGGCGAGCACGACGTACAGCACCTCTTCGGCGGTCGGCTCGGTCGGACGTTCACGCACCACAACATCTTCGGCGCCGGTCTCCCGGTACGGGCAGTGCCGAACGTCCTGGGCGTCGTGGCCCAAGTGCGGGATCCTCCCGCCCCTCGAGGAAGGCCATAATCTCGCCGCCGTGACCAATGACGACGAACCGAAACCGGTCTACGCGAATGTGGTGGAACTGACCACCGGCCCGTACGACGTGGTGCTCGACTTCGGTTTCCGGAGCCCGGAATCGGTTCGGCGCGGCCCCGACGGCGGCTACGAGGTGGTCGCACGGATCGCGATGAGCCTGGCCCACGCGAAGTCGATGCTGCCGCTCCTCGCACGGGTGATCGCGGAATACGAGGAGAACGTCGGGCCCATCACCGCACCGGGCTTCGACGACCTCGGACGCCAGTAACTCAGCGAATCGCGACGCCGAGCCGCACGAGGGCGCGGTTGAGTGCCGCCGCCGCATCCTCGTCTTCGGTGTTCGCGTTGACGGCCGCCTGCGCACGGTCGCGCGCCTGCGTCGCACGCTCGACGTCGATCTGCTCACTCAACTCGGCGACGTCGGTGAGGACCGTCACCCGGTTGTTCGACACTTCGACGAACCCGCCGTGCACCGCGGCGATCAGTTCACCGTCGGGCTGCAGGATCCGCACCGGCCAGATCGCGAGCGCGCCGAGGAACGCCGAATGGTTCGGGAGGAACGCGATGTCGCCACCTCCCGCAGTCCGGGCGATCACCATGTCGGCTTCGCCCGTGTAGAGCACCTGCTCGGGCGAGACCAACTCGACTTGCATCGGCACCATCTTCTCCTTCCCTCGCGGCGCTCGGCTTCTTCTCCGCTCTCTCGCGCCTGCGGCGCAGGGGCCGCTCGGCTCGTCAGCTCTCCTGCAGCGTCTTGTTCTTCTCGAGCACCGACTCGACACCGCCGACGTTGAAGAACGCCTGCTCCGGCACGTGGTCGAGTTCGCCGTTGCACACCGCCTCGAAGCTCTCGACCGTCTCCTCCACCGGCACGTAGATGCCCTTCAGGCCGGTGAAGACCTCACCGACGAAGAACGGCTGCGAAAGGAACTTCTGGATCTTGCGCGCCCGGGCGACGGTGACCTTGTCTTCTTCCGACAGTTCGTCGAGACCGAGGATCGCAATGATGTCCTGGAGTTCCTTGTAACGCTGCAGGATTTCCTGGGTGCGGCGAGCCACCGCGTAGTGACGGTCACCGACGATCTCCGGCGCCAAGATGTTCGACGTCGACGCGAGCGGGTCGACCGCCGGGTAGATGCCGAGGGCCGCGATCTCGCGAGCCAGTTCGGTGGTCGCGTCGAGGTGCGTGAACGTGGTGAACGGCGCCGGGTCGGTGTAGTCGTCGGCCGGGACGTACACCGCTTGCAGCGACGTGATCGAACGACCTTTCGTCGACGTGATGCGCTCCTGCAGTTCGCCCATCTCGTCGGCGAGTGTCGGCTGGTACCCGACCGCCGACGGCATACGACCGAGCAACGTCGAAACCTCCGAACCGGCTTGCACGAACCGGAAGATGTTGTCGACGAACAGCAGTACGTCCTGGTTCTTCACATCGCGGAAGTACTCGGCAACCGTGAGCGCCGCGAGCCCGACACGCAACCGCACGCCCGGCGGTTCGTCCATCTGGCCGTAGACCAACGCGGCCTTCTCGATGACGCCCGACTCCTGCATCTCGAGCCAGAGGTCGGTGCCTTCACGGGTACGTTCTCCCACTCCCGCGAACACCGACACACCACCGTGCTGCTCCGCGACCCGGCGGATCATCTCCTGGATGAGCACCGTCTTGCCGACACCGGCACCGCCGAACAACCCGATCTTGCCGCCCTGCACGTAGGGCTCGAGCAAGTCGATGACCTTGATGCCGGTCTCGAACATCAGCGCGCGGGGTTCGAGTTCGTCGAACGGCGGCGCGGAACGGTGAATGTCCCAACGGTCGTCGATACCCGTCAGCTCGTCGCTCGACACGTCGAGCGGCTCGCCGAGCACGTTGAACACGTGCCCGAGGGTGCCGTCGCCGACCGGCATCGTGAGGCCGCGGCCCGTGTTGCGGACGGTAGTACCGCGCTTCAAACCGTCGGTGGGCTTCAGGCACACCGCGCGGACGCGGTTGTCGCCGATCTGCTGGGCGACCTCCGCCGTGATCGTGATCTTTTCGCCCCCGAGTTCGACGTCGAACTGCAGGGCCTGGTTGATCTCCGGCAGGCCGTCCGGGGGGAACTCGACGTCGACGACCGGGCCCGCGATCGCGACGATGCGGCCTTCCTTCAACTGCGGCTCGGCAGTGAGCGTCATCTGTGCTCCTTCATCGAAAGCATCATTCGGGCGCGGGCAGGACAACGTGCTCGGCGTGACCGCTCGAGCCGCGCAACGCTTCTGCTCCGCCGACCACTTCCATGATCTCAGTGGTGATCGCGTCCTGACGGGCGCGGTTCATCACGCGCGACAGCGTGACGATGAGCTCTTCGGCGTTGTCGGTCGCAGCCTTCATCGCGCGTTGGCGGGCCGCCTGTTCCGACGCCGCCGCGTTCAACAGCGCGGCATAGACACGCGCTTCGACATAACGGGGCAACAACCGGTCGAGGATCAACTCCGGTGCCGGTTCGAACTCGTAGCCGCCCGTTGGGATCGCGTCGGGTGCCGCGGTCGTGAGCACCTCCTGCTCCAACGGCATGAGGGGCCGGATCACAACCTCCTGCGATCCCGAAGACACGAACCGGGTGTAGATCAGCTGCACGAAGTCGAGCTCACCCTCGACGAACCGCTCCGAAACCGCAGCCGCGACGTGGCGCGCGTCTTCGTACCCCGGGTTCTCGGTGAAGCCGGTGAAGGCCGCGTCGATCCGGTAGTTGCGGAACCGGAAGTACGACTCGGCCTTCCGGCCCACCACGATCAACGAGTACTCGTGCCCGGCCGCCGAATGCTCCCGCAACTCGCCTTCCGCCGCCCGCAGCACCGACGCGTTGTACGCGCCACACAAACCGCGGTCGGCGGTGAGCACCACGTGCGCAACCCGTCGCAGCGACTCGCGAGGCTGCAACAACGCGTGGTTCAACCCGGCCCCCGCGCTCGCCAGGTTCGTGACGACCGCAGTGAGGCCATCCGCGTACGGCTGCGCCGCGAGCACGCGCCCCTGCGCCTTCACGATCCGGCTCGCCGCGATGAGCTCCATCGCGCGCGTGATCTTCTTCGTCGAGTTGATCGACTTGATCCGCCGCCGAAGGATCCGCTCCTGCCCGGGCATTAGGTCTCGCTCGTTCGGTCGGCGCACGGCCCAGAAGGCCGCACCCCTCCGTCACTCGCTGGGCGAGCTCGCTCGCTGCGCTCGCTCACCGCACAGGTCTCGCTCGTTCGGTCGGCGCACGGCCCAGAAGGCCGCACCCCTCCGTCACTCGCTGGGCGAGCTCGCTCGCTGCGCTCGCTCACCGCACAGGTCTCGCTCGTTCGGTCGGCGCACGGCCCAGAAGGCCGCACCCCTCCGTCACTCGCTGGGCGAGCTCGCTCGCTGCGCTCGCTCACCGCACAGGTCTCGCTCGTTCGGTCGGCGCACGGCCCAGAAGGCCGCACCCCTCCGTCACTCAGGCGAGGGAACGTCGTCATCACCGTGCCGTCACTCCGCCATGTCCTCGGTGGCGAGGGTCTTGGACGACTCGGGCGCGCCGACCTTTTCCGCCGCGCCCGGAGTCGTCGGCGCCGAGGCCGCGGCCGCGGCCGACCGAGCCACGAAGCCGGCCTTGAACTCGGCCACCGCGTCCTTGAGGATCCCTTCCTCGGGCAGGTCGCCACTCGTCCGGATGATCTCCAACAGCCCCGCATGGCGCGTGCGGAAGAACTCGAGCAACTCGGTCTCGAACTTCTTGATGTCGCCGACCTCGAGGTCGTCGAGCACACCCGAGGTCCCCGCGTAGATCGCGATCACCTGTTCGTCGACCGGCATCGGCGCGTTCAGCGGCTGCTTCAGCAACTCCGTCAGGCGGTAGCCGCGGTCGAGCTGCGCGCGCGACACCGCGTCGAGTTCAGAGCCGAACGTCGCGAACGCTTCGAGCTCGCGGAACTGCGCGAGGTCGAGTTTCAACGTACCGGCGACCTTCTTCATCGCCTTGATCTGCGCGGCACCGCCGACGCGCGACACCGAGATACCGACGTCGACGGCCGGGCGGACACCCGACTTGAACAAGTCGTCGACCAGGTAGATCTGACCATCGGTGATCGAGATCACGTTCGTCGGGATGTACGCCGACACGTCGCCGGCCTTGGTCTCGATCACCGGCAGCGCCGTCATCGAGCCGGCGCCGAGCGCGTCGCTCAGCTTCGCGGCCCGCTCGAGCAGGCGGCTGTGAAGGTAGAAGACATCGCCCGGGTAGGCCTCACGGCCCGGCGGGCGACGCAACAACAACGACAGCTGGCGGTACGCCTCGGCCTGCTTCGACAGGTCGTCGTAGACGACAAGGGCGTGCTCGCCGTGGTCCATCCAGTGCTGGCCGATGGCGCAACCACCGAACGGGGCCAGGTACTTGAACACCGCCGAAACGGAAGCCGGCGCGCTCACGACCACCGTGTACTCCATCGCGCCGTGCGACTCGAGCGTCGCAACCGTCTGCGCGACGGTCGAACCCTTCTGGCCGATCGCGACGTAGATGCACTTCACGCCCTGGCCGCGCTGGTTCAGGATCGTGTCGATCGCAACGGTGGTCTTGCCGGTCTTGCGGTCGCCGATAATGAGCTCGCGCTGGCCGCGACCGATCGGCGTCATCGCGTCGATGGCCTTGATACCGGTCTGCAACGGCTCGTGCACCGGCTTTCGACCCGTGATCCCGGGCGCCTGCACCTCGAGACGGCGATCTTCGGTCGAAGCGATCGGTCCTTTGCCGTCGATCGGGTTTCCGAGCGCGTCGACCACCCGGCCGATCAGCGCGTCGCCGACCGGGATCGACAGGATCCGGCCCGTCGCCCGCACCGAGTGGCCGGCCTCGATGTCTTCGGCGTCACCGAGGATCACGGCACCGATCGTGGTCTCGTCGAGGTTCAACGCCAGGCCGAGCTTGCCGCCCTCGAACTCGAGGAGCTCGTTCACCGACGTCTCGGGCAGTCCGGCCACCGTCGCGATGCCGTCACCGACTTCGAGGACGGTGCCGACCTGGCCCTGCGTCAGGTGCGGCGAGAACGTGCCGACGTGCGCCCGCAGCGCCGCCGCGATCTCATCGCTGTTAATCGTCAGCTCAGCCACAACGTCTCCCGCTCTGTAGGGCCGCTCGGGCCACGGCTCGCAGAAGCTCGCCTCACAGCTGCTCCTTCATCTGATCGATGCGGGTGCGCACGGTGCCGTCAATGACCGTGTCACCGATCCGGGCGAGGACCCCACCGAGCACCGTCGGGTCGACGATGACCTTGACCTCCACCTGCTTACCGGTCGCCTTCCCCAACGCTTCGGCGAGGCGGCGCCGCTGCGGCTCGTTGAGCGCGACCGCGGTGCGAACCTCGGCGACCTCGTGCTGGCGTTCGCTCGCCGAGAGCGACACGAACCGCTCGACGATCTTCGGCAGCTCCGAAGCCCGGCCCACCGACACCACGAACGACACCAGCGACTTCGTCACCGGGAGCGCCTTACCCTCGAGGAGTTCCTCGATGATCGCCTGGCGGCGTTCGGCCGGCAGCTGCGGGTCGGTCAACGCCATCCGCAGGTCGTCGTTGCCTTCGAGGATGCGCGCGAAACGGAAGAGCTCGTCTTCCACCTCGGGGAGGTTCCCCTCCGCCTCGGCGACCGTGAACAGCGCGTGCGCGTATGCGTCGGCCCGCTCAGCTCCGCTCATCGATTGGTCCCTACCTCGTTGATGTAGTTCTCGATGAGCTGCAGTTGCGTGTCCTGGTCGAGGTTGTGCTCGACGATCTTCTCGGCCAGTTCGATCGACAGCTCCGACACCCGGGTGCGCAAGTCGGCCATCGCCCGCTCACCGGCGAGGCGGATGTCTTCCTGCGCCCGGCCGCGCAGGTCGGCCGCGTCGGCCTCGGCGCGCGCGATGAGGTCGCGGCGCATCTGGTCGGCCGCTTGACGCGCTTCTTCGATGATGCGCGAAGCCTCGTTGCGGGCATCAGCGAGTTGGCCGCGGTACTGCTCGAGTACCTCCTCCGACTCGCCCTTGGCCGCTTCGGCCCGCTCGAGGTCGCTGCGGATGCGGTCTTCGCGCGCTTCCATCATGTTCTTCACCGGCGGGAGCGCGAACTTCCACATCACAACGAGCAGGATCACGAACGCGATCGAACCCCAGATGATCTCGTTCCATGCGGGGATGATCGGGCTCGGCGACTTCTGGCAGTCGTCGATGGTGCCACCCGCCTCGAGCTTCTCTATGCACTGCTTCGCGGCTTCGTTCGCCGGTTTGACAGTGGTTGCCGTCGTGTCCTGCGCAACCGCGATACCCGTCGTTGCGAACAACGCGACGACTGCGATGGCAAAACCGGCAAGCAACTGGCGCTTGCGCACGCTGTCTCCTTTATCTCCGTGGAGCTTCTGGTCGTGGCGTCAGCTGATGATGAACGCGAGGACGAACCCGAACAGCGCGAGCGCTTCGGTGAACGCGATGCCGAGGAACATGGTCGTGCGGACCATGCCGGCCGACTCGGGTTGGCGTGCCATCGCACTGATGGCGTTGCCGACGACGAGACCGATGCCGATGCCGGGGCCGATGGCTGCGCCACCGTAAACGACGCCGCGGCCGAGGGCGGTCAGGCCCTTTTGGAGCTCACCGGCGTTTTGTGCTGCGAGCATCAAGTCATGCAAGGGAATTGCCCTCCTGGTTTCAGTGCTCGGGGTGCATTGCACCCGCGATGTAGACGGCGGTCAGGATCGTGAAGATGAAGGCCTGCAGGAAGCTGACGAGGATCTCGAACCCGGTCATGCCGATCAGCAGGAGGAACGGGAACGGGAGGATGACGGCCTGGACCTTCGCCGTCCACAGCGCGGCGGACAGCACGGCGAACGTCACCAGGATGAGGTGACCGGCAAGCATGTTGGCGAAGAGTCGGACGCTCAACGAAAGCGGCCGGACGAGGAACGTCGACACCAACTCGATCGGCGTCACGAGGATGTAGAGCGCTTTCGGGACACCCGGCGGGAAAAGCACTCCCTTGAGGTAGTGAAAGGGCCCCTGCTTGATGACGCCGACGACGTTGAAGATCACCCAGGTGAGCAGCGCGAGCACCATCGGCATCGCGATGCGTGCGTTCGCGGGGAACTGGATGAACGGGATGACCTCGGTGAGGTTGCTGAAGAGGAGGAAGAAGAACATCGTCGCGAGGAACGGCAGGTAGCCGAGCCCGTCGACGCCCATCGTCGGCATGATCACCTGGTTGCGCACGAAGTCGATGCCGGATTCGGCAACGGCTTGCACGCCCGTCGGCACGAGTTGCCTCTTCGAGCCGGCCACGAAGAAGAGCAGCATCGTGGCAATGGCCGAACCGAAGTAGATGACGACGGTCTTGTTGATGCCGAGCGGTCCGGCTCCCCAGATCGTCAGGTGACTGATCGGCGGGAAATCCAACGCGAGCAAGCTCATCGGTCCTCTCTCGAGAGCGCGTGGGCACCGGGCTTCAGGCCGGGAGCCGCGAGCGAGATGCTGAGGTGCTTCGTCTCCCAGAGCAGCAACGCGAGGTGCGTGCCCACCAACGAGAAGCCGAGCACCTTGAGGTCGATCCACGACTGGTCCTTGAGCAGGAACAGTGCGAGGAAGATTGCGGCCAAACGGAAGATGTAGCTCACGACCGACGCACCGCCGACCGCCTGGGGCGACACGTTCGCCGCCCAGCCGACCGCCCACGCCGAGATGAGGAAGTTCCCGGCGACGATGACGACGGCGATCGCGACGCTGATCGCGCCGTTGACCCCGGCGACCAGCGCGCCGGCGCCGACCGCGATCGGTGCGACATAGGCGCTGCGACGAACGAGATCGAACGCGATTTCGCGTTCTACTGCCGGGATCGGGTCCACGGCTTGCCCTCCTCTTCTCGTGCCATCGCTTCCCGGTAGCCGTAGTACATGCGGATCACGACCCCGATGAGTGCGAAGACGGCCAGACCCAGGGTGAACAGAGGGCGGGTGCCGGCGAGGCGGTCGATCACGTAGCCGACCAGCGCGAAGACGAGCGGCGTGACGACGATCTCGACGGCTTGCGAGAGCGCGTTCCCGAACCCGTTGTAGGTCGCTTGGCGATCACGGAGATCCACTGGGGCACCAACCAGCAATTTCCGGTCCCACGGCGCGCGGGCGTCGCGGGAACGGGCTTGTGAACGGATTCGCAATCTATGGGTGTGGGTCTGGCGGAGTCAAACCGAACGTGAAAAAACCATGAAAAGCGCACGCTCCACGGTCACAGTTCGGTGAGAGGTTGCGTCAGGCCCGGCGACGCCGGGCGGCTTCGGCCTCGAAGTCCACCACATCGGCGGCGCCGTCGGCGAGGTGGGGAGCCGATTCGGCCGGCGGCCGGGGCCGCGACCGTTCCAAGCGGGCCGAGCGCACCCCCGGGTGGAACAGGATGTAGAGCATCAGCGCCAGGCCCCCGATCGCGAACGGCACGAGCGCGTTCCCGGAATCGGTGTAGGTCGGCCACAGCGCCACCGCCGACAGCAGCGCGGTCCAGGCCCAGAGGATCACCACCGCGCGCCGGGGGCCGTGGCCGAGGCGCACGAGGCGGTGGTGCAAATGGCCGGCATCGGCCGACGACCAGCGCTGGCGCGACAGGACGCGCCGCAGGAACGAGAACACGACGTCGGCCATCGGCACCCCGAGGATCACGATCGGGATGACGAGGGGTGCGAAGAAGAAGTACGTGTTGCCCGAGTACTGGACGTCGGTACGACCGCCCACCGTGATCGTAGGGACGGCCAGTAACAGGCCGAGGAAGAGCGCGCCCGCGTCTCCCATGATGATGCGCGCCGGGTTGAAGTTGTACGGCAGGAAACCGAGGCACACACCCACGGCGACGACACACACGAGCGGGCCGATGTTGGAACCCTCGAGGTAGCCGCTGTGGAACAGGCGATCGGCGAAGAGGAACAGCGCCGTGCCGCCGATTGCGACGATCCCCGCCGCCAGGCCGTCGAGCCCGTCGATGAGGTTGATGGCGTTGGTCATCAACACGACCCACAACACGGTGATGAGCGGTGCGTACCCGGCGCCGGGGACCCAGACGTCGGTGCCGAACAGATTGAACGGCACCTGGACGTGGAACATCGTGACACCGTTGAGCGCGAGAAGGCTGGCCGCGAACACCTCACCCGCGACCTTCGCCGGTGGCGAGACGTCACGTAAGTCGTCGAGCGCGCCGACGATGAACATCACACCCGCCGCCAGCACGACACCGAACGGTTCCGAGTTCTTCTGGAACACCTCGTGGAACTGCGGCAGGTGCGACGCGACCGCGAACGCGACGAGAAAACCCAGCAACATCGCCGCGCCGCCGAGGGTCGGCATCGGCTTCGTGTGCACGTGCCGCGCGTCGCGCGGTTCGACCACCGCGCCGAAGCGGATGACGAAGAACCGGACGACGGGTGTCGCAACGAGCGTGACGCCCATCGCGATCGCCATGACGACCGCGTACCCGCCCACTCCTATGCTCGCTCGCTCGTGTCGTCGCGGGCGCTCGCTTGCCGGCGAGTTCGCTCGCTCCGCTCGCTCACCGCTACGTGCTCGGGTTCGGGTAAGGGGTGAACTTGCTGCACAAGCGGGCCGCCTGGTCGCGGACTTCGGTGGCGATGCGCTCGTCGTCGACGGCGCGCAACACCCGGCCGATCATCGCCGCGATCTCGGTCATTTGGTCCGTGCCCATACCGGCCGTGGTGACCGCCGCGGTTCCCAACCGCAGACCGCTCGTGACGAACGGCTTCTCCGGGTCGTTCGGGATCGCGTTCTTGTTGCAGGTCACTCCGGCCCGGTCGAGCGCCTCCTGCGCGACCTTGCCGGTCACCGAGAACGGGCGCAGGTCGACGAGCATCAGGTGGTTGTCGGTGCCACCCGACACGATGCGAAATCCTTCGTCGGCCAGCGCCGCGGCCAGCGCCCGGGCGTTGGTGACGATCTCGGCCGAGTACGTCGCGAAACCGGGCTGGGCGGCTTCGTGGAACGCGACCGCCTTCGCGGCGATCACGTGCATGAGCGGGCCGCCCTGCAAACCAGGGAACAGCGCCTTGTCGATCGCCGCCGCGAACTCGTCGCGGCACAGGATCGTCCCGGCGCGAGGACCGCGCAGCGTCTTGTGCGTCGTGAAAGTGACGACGTCGGCGTAGGGCACGGGCGACGGGTGCGCCCCGCCGGCGATCAGGCCCGCGATGTGCGCGGCGTCGACGAGCAGCATGGCGCCGGCGTCGTCGGCGATCGACCGGAACGCCGCGAAGTCGATGGTGCGCGGGTACGCCGTTGCGCCGGCGATGATCAACTTCGGGCGCTCGCGCAACGCGACATCGCGAATCTCGTCGTAGTCGAGCACTTCACGTTCGGCATCGACTCCGTACGCGACGAAGTCGTACAGACGGCCGCTGAAGTTCACCGGCGAACCGTGGGTGAGATGGCCGCCCTGGTCGAGCCGCATCCCCATCACCTTGTCGCCCGGATCGAGGAGCGCGAGGTACGCGGCCATGTTGGCGTTGGCGCCGGAGTGCGGCTGCACGTTCGCGTGGTCGGCACCGAAGAGCTCACAGGCGCGGTCGCGCGCGAGGTCTTCGATCTCGTCGACGACGTAGTTGCCGCCGTAGTAGCGCTTGTGCGGGTAACCCTCCGAGTACTTGTTGGTGAGGACCGAACCCTGGGCCTCGAGCACTGCCCTCGAAGTGAAGTTCTCGGACGCGATCAGCTGCACCGTCGTGTTCTGGCGTTCGAGCTCGCGCCCGATGATGCCGGCGACGACGGGATCCGTGGACTCGAGCGGCGTGGTCATGCTTGGTCTTCCTCTCGCTCGATCTCGGCGATCTGGTCGAGGCGGTGCTGATGGCGCCCGCCTTCGAAGGACGTTCCCATGAAAACTCGCAGGATCTCTTCCGCGAGCTGCGGTGCGACGATGCGCGCTCCGATCGAGAGCACGTTGGCATTGTTGTGTGCCCGGCCCATGCGAGCCGTGTACAGATCGTTGCACAGCGCCGCGCGCACCCCGTGAACCTTGTTCGCCGCGATCTGCTCGCCCTGGCCGCTGCCGCCGAGCACGACGCCCATCTCGGCCTGCCCGCCGACCACCGACCGGCCGACCGCCGCGCAAAAGGGCGGGTAATCGGCCGGTTCCGTGGAATTGGTCCCCAGGTCGAGCACGTCGTGACCGTCGCGCTCGAGCACGTCCACCAGGTACTGCTTGAGGGGGAAGCCCGCGTGGTCACCGCCGATCGAGATCCGCACGCCGCCACGGTAGTTGCGCCGAAGCGGCCGTTCCCGCTCGATGCCGGTCGGCCGTCAGTCGTCGGGCGGAGACCGGTGCTCGCGCACCTCGCGCAGGATGCTGGTACCGAGGTGGAAGAGTTCCTCGAAGTAGCGCTTGGCCTGGAGGGTGAGGATCCCGAGGAACAGCATCAGCGCGGAGACGATCAGTGCGACGATCCCCGCGACATGCCAATCGTGGAGCGAACCGTTCGCGCCACCGTTCCCGAACGCCGACGCAATCGAAGCGATCCCGAACAGGCCCAGGAGGACGCCCGGCACGATGAAGAACATGAACGGCCGGAAGATGAACGCCGAGAGCAGCGAGCGGATCGTGCTGCTGGCCAGTCGCATCGTCGAGCGCCGCGGCAAGCCGCGCATCGCGGTCCAGTCGAGGTGCGCGGGGATCTCGACGACGTGCGCCCGTAACAGCTGCGCCTTGTAGAGGATCTCGGTGTTCACCTCGCTTCCCATCGCCTTGAGGTTCAACGCGCTCACGAACCGGCGGTCGTAGGCGCGGACCATTCCCGTGAGGGTGTGAAGCCGGCCGCTCGCGGTGAGCGACAACACCCGGTTCGCGGTGCGGCTCGCGAGGTTGCGTAGCCAGGGCACGCCAGTGCTGCGACCACCGGGCATGTACGGCGATGCGATCACGATGCGCGCGTGCGTCGTGACGATGGTGTCGAGCAGGCGGCCGATGTGCTCGGGGCCGTAGGTGAGGTCGCAGTCGATGACGACCAGATAGTCGGAGGTGCAGTTGTTGAACGCGGTGCGCAACGCCTGACCGAGCGAGAAGTTGACGCGGTGGCGCAGCACCCGCACGTTCGCGTGCGTCGCGGCAAACGTGTCGGCGAGTTTGCCGGTCTCGTCGGTGCTGCCGTCGTCGACGACGACGATCTCCCACGCGAACCGATCAGACAGGCCCTGCATGTACTCGTGCAGGGCGCGCATCGTGTTGTCGATGACGATCGCCTCGTTGAACGCGGGGACGATCACCGATACCGAGGGAAGGGTCTCGGCCGACACGGGAGCAGCCTCGGCGGGCGCCGTGCGTATCGGGACCGCGACCTCCGCGGTGCCGGTTTCGCTCACCGGTTCCTCCGCGGCACGGCCGGCCGGGGACGGAAGGCACCGGGCTCCACCGTCGGCAACGACGGGCGCGCTTTGATCGCTGCTGCATGCCCACCAAGCGTCGCGACCTCGAATTGGTCGGTGTACATCTCGATGAAGGCAGCCGTCATCGCAGTCTTTTCTTGCCCCTGCATTGCCATCCCCGGGAAGAAGGCGAGCGACCCCACGTCGTCGCCACCCAGGAAGTCGAGCGGATGGAGCAACAACGATGGCTCGACCTTCGCCATCTTGCACAACTCGAGCGCGGTACGAAAGTAGGCCTTCGCCAGACGCATTGACCGGCCGGCGAGCGCGAGCAGGTAACTGACGTGCATCGGCACCCGCGCGCCGGGCAGCACGGTCACCGGGATTTCGACCAGCCCGTCGCCGATCGCCCACTGGTAGGCGCGCAACGGCCGTAACGCCTCGGAGGCGTGCCCGAACAGGTCGGCGCGATCTGCTCGCTGCTCGGCGTCGAGTTTCGTCGAGCGGAAATAGACCATCCGCGCGAGCGGGCCGATGACGGTCGGGAGTGTCGAGCAGTCGTAGCGGTACCCGCGTTCGACGAGGGTCTCGAGCACGGCGGGCGAGAGGCTGTAGCCCGGTCCCCGAAACCCCACGGGGTGAAAGCCCGTCGCGGACTCGATCGCCTCTTCGGCCTTGGTCAGCTCGTCGCGGACCTCGGTGTCGGGGTACTTGTGCAGCCACGGTTCGTGGCGGAAGGAGTGGTTCCCGATCTCGTGCCCCGCAGCCGAGAGCGACGCGAGCGCTGCGTGGTTGCGGTCGAGCGCCGCGTCCTGGCCGACGACGAAGAACGTGATCGTGATGCCGCGATCGCCGAGCACCTCGAGCACCCGGGGTACCACCACGTCGAGATACGACGGCAATTCGTGCCACGCCGCGTCACCGTGCGTCTTGAGGTACGACCATTCGTTGTCGAGATCGAGCGACAGGCTCGCGAGCGGCTTCATCAGTTGCGGTCCTCGGGGTCCGGATCTGATCGGCAGCCGGACCGGGTCTCGAAGGCTGGGTCGAGCACCCAGTGTGCCGCGCGTGCACCTGCCGGGCCGGTGTTCTCACGGTCGGTGGGCGACGGTCGGAGCGTTCGCGGCCAGGAGGAAGTCGGCCGCGACACGGTTCCCGAGCGCGATCGTCTCATCGACGTTCAACGTGCCGTTCGAGATGTTTGCGCTGCTCGCGAGGAAGATGCCCGGCTGGCTGGTGCGCACCGGCGGAAGCCGATCGGCGAACCCCACCGTCGGGACCGAGAACACGTTGCGTACCCGCGAGACCCTCGCGGTCACGACGTCGGCGGCGCCGAGTTGCGGGTAGACACGCGCAAGCGCGGGCAGGAACGAATCGAGGATCTCGTCGTCGGTGCGCGCGAACAGTGAATCGTCGGGCGGGACGTACTTCGGGAGGTACACCAACGAATAGCCGCGTAGTTCCGCCGGATCGACGAACGCGGTCATCTCGATCACGCCGGTGAACGGCATCGGCTCCGCGAGGTACGTGAGGTAGTAGCCCGACAGCGGCCGCTTCGTGAGGAGCGACACGCACACGATCCCGGCGTAGCGCGCCGCCGTGAGGCGACGGTATTCGTCGTCGGTGAGGCCGCGGCACACGCGCGCGGCGATCGGCGACGCGACGGTGACGACGACGTCGTCGAACACTTCGGCGGTGCCACCGGGTGCACGCACCGCGACACCGTCGTCGGTTCGTTCGATCGATTCGACCGTGCACCCCGTGCGGATGGTGACGCCTTCCGAACGCAGCCTTGCCGTGAATGCGTCGAGCACGCGAGCGTAACCACCGGGTACGTAGCCGAACATCTCCTTCTTCAATCCGGAGCGCCTTGCCGCGTACAGACGTTGGATGGTCGCCCAGATGAACGACGCCGCGACATCGCGGTACCCGTCACCGAGCTTGGCACGAAGTTGCGGTTCCCAGAACCGCTCGAACGCGCGGCGACCCGACCACCGTTTCAGCCACGTCGCGATGTCGACCCGCGACAGCGGCTCCCACCGTTTGATACGCGACGCGTACAGGATCGTCGCGCCGATCCGCGCCTTGTCGACGAGGCGGAGGCCGGGGAGCCGGAGGAACTCGAAGGAGTTCGACACCGACTGCAAGGTGCCGGCGGAGAAGTAACCGGTGCGGGTCTGCACCCATTGCATGCCGTCTTCGAGCCCGAGTTCGCGCAGCAAGGCGCGGTTGTTCGCGTCGGAGAGCAAGGTGACGTGGTAGTGGCGGTCCCACTCGACCGAACCGTCGGGCGTATCGAGCGTCCACGCGCTCGCGAGGCCACCGAGGACCGGCGCGGCTTCGAGCACGGTGACGTCGCGGCCGGCCTGCGCGAGCCGGTGCGCGATGGTCAGACCGAGCATCCCACCACCGACGACGCACACGCGACCCCGGCTCATCGAGCCGGCGGCGGGTCGAGTTCGCTGACGGACCCCTGGTGTACGTGGTACCGCAGACCGCAGGCCGGGCACGACGCCTCGGCGTCGGCGGGCGGTGCAGTGTGCGGGAACCGCCATACCGGTTCGCCGCAGCGGCAGACGATGGCGATCGATCGCGCGGGGCTGCCGACGACGAGATGGAACGGCGCGACATCGCGCGTCACGACCGAACCCATTCCCACGAGCGCGAACCGCCCGATCGTGAGGTCGCAGCCGATCGTGCACGCCGCGCCGATGCTCGCGCCCGCCTCGACCCGCGTCGAAAAGATGTGCTCACCCGGGCCGGAGTCGCGAAGTTCGGTGATCGCGACGTCGGTCCCGCGCGGGTACTTGTCGTTGGTGAAAATCGTGCCCGCGCCGATCATCACGCCGTCTTCGAGTGTCACGCCGAGCGGCAGGTACACCATCGCGTTGATCTTCACGAGGTTGCCGATGGTGACCCCGGGCCGATGTAGGTCTTCTCACCCACGATGCAATCGCGCCCGACACTGCTCGGGCCGCGAGCGTGCACATCGGCCCACACCGCGGTGCCGTCGCCGATGTCGACGCCGTTTTCGATCTCCGCGGTGGGGTGGATGCGAGGCATGGTCGTTCCGCCGGGAGTGTGTGCCTCGGCGTCAGGCGACGTTCTGGTCGCGCTGGCCCGTGATGGAACGAATCACCGGCTCGCGCACCGCGACCCAGTGGTTGCGGCCCATCGAACGGTAGGCGGCGGCAACGACGTCGACCGAGGCGATGGCGTCGTCGGCGGTGATGAGGAGGTCCTCTTCACCGGCGACCGCGCGGCAGAAGTTGCGGACCTGGGCCGACATCGCATCGACCTTGTCGTAGCCGTCGCCGAACTTCACCCACTCGCCATCGGCCCGCCGGTACCGGGAGCTGCGCCAGCCGACCTGGATGGTGCCTTCCGAACCGTAGATGCCGATGTAAGAGTCGACCGCCTTGTCGATGCTCCACGACAGGTCGACGGTGCCCATCACACCTTCCGCGCTGCGCAGGAACATCTCGGCGGTGTCTTCGACGGGCAGGCCCTGGACCCGTTTGCCTTCGACCGCGCTGACCTCGACGATCGGCCCGATCACGAACCGGGCGATGTCGACCGAGTGCGTGCCGTTGTCGATCAGCACACCGCCGCCGCTGACCGCCGGGTCGGCGTTCCAGCGACCGCCCATCGCGACACGCGACGCGAAGATGTTCTCGAACAGGATCGTCTCACCGATCGCGCCCGACACGAGGATGCGCTTCGCTTCTGCGACATCGGGTGCGTAGCGAAACTTCGACGCCATCGTCACGAGCACGCCGCGCTCATCGGCGAGCGCGATCAGCCGGCGAGCACGCTCGGGGTAGATCGCGAGCGGCTTCTCGCACAGCACCGGGATGTCGTGCTCGATGAAATGACGGGCGACCTCGACGTGCGTCGCCGGTGGCGTGCACACGAGCACCGCGTCGAGATCGACGTTGCTCGTCAGGTCTTGGTAGTCGGCGAAGGCGACCGCGCCCGTGCGTTGCGCGAAGGCCTCGCGCGCGCCTTCGACGGGGTCGGCGACTGCCGCGAGGTTCACCTCGTCGACAACGTCGAGCGCATCGAGGTACGACTGCGCGATGCGGCCCGCGCCGACCAGCCCGAGCTGGATCTGGCGGTTCACGATTGCCCCTTCCGCGGCGAGCCCTGCAACGTTCCGACCGCCAGGATGATCGCGTCGGCGATGCGATCGACGTCGTCGTCCGTGTACCGCTCGTTCCACGGCAGCACCAGGACACGATCGAGGTACTCGAAGGTGCCCGGGTAGCGGGCCGCGTCGTAGTCGACGGCCTCCGGACGAGCGAGCGTGAACGGGAAACGGCTTCGCCCGAACGTCTTCTGGTTGGCGAACACGCCGCACCGGAACGCCGGCTTCTGGATGTAGCGCGGTCCGGACGCGATGCCACCGAGCTTCAACTCGGTGGCCAGCGCCGTCGTCCCGCCCGGGATCTCGTCGGGGTCGACCATCAGCGCATAGCGCCAGTAGACGTGGACGTCGCCGGGGAAAGGCTCCGGGACGAGCAATCCCGGAACATCGCACAGGCGCCGGTTGAGATGCTCGGCATTCGCGATGCGTTGCTTCACACCCGCGTCGAGCTTCTGCAGTTGCGCGCCGAGCACGGCACCCTGCAGTTCGGTCATGCGGTAGTTCAGCGCGAGGAAGTCGTGGTCGGTCTTCGGAGCGTCGTAGTCCCACGCCTTGTTGACGTAGCGGCGGGCGAAACGCGCCCGGTCGGCGTCGGCGGTGACGATCAGGCCACCCTCACCCGAGGTGATGTGCTTGCCCTGTTGCGTGCTGAAGCAGCCGAAGGCGCCCATCGTGCCGACGGGGCGCCCCTGCGAGCGGGCGAGGAACGCCTGGGCGCAGTCTTCGATGACCGGCACACCGAGGTCGTCGGCGACGGTACGGACCGCGTCCATCTCGCACGGTTCGCCGAAGAGGTGCGTCACGATCACGGCCCGTGTCCGGTCGCTGCACGCGGCGCGGATCGTCTCGGCGGTCACATTGCCCGTGTTCGCGTCGACATCGGCGAATACCGGGATGGCGCCTTCGTAGACGATCGGAGCCAGCGCGCCCATGTCGGTGATCGACGTGGTCACGATCTCGTCGCCCGGTTCAGGGTCGATCGTTGCGACGGCGGTGTGGACGGCCGCGGTGCCCGACGCACAGGCGACCGCGTGCTGGATCCCGAGCAGTGCCGCGAAGTCGGCTTCGAGCGCCTTGACGAACGAGCCCTTCGTCGACGTCAGCGTGCCGCTGGCGATCACCTCGCGCAGCGCTTCGATCTCCTCCGCCCCGAGCGTGCGCCCGGATGCGTCCTGGTCCGAGGGGAGCTTCCACGGCGTCGAGTCGCCCTGCCCCTCTCGCACAGCGTCTTGACTGCTCGCCACGCCGCGTCCTTGCTCTGTTTCCCCACCAGCCCCTCTCGGGGAGGCTATACGCGCGTCTGCGTCTCTCATCTCGAGATCCCCTTCCGACGCGCCCTGTATCGGCCGAACCAACCAACCGATGAAGGTTCGACCACGATCGGTGGCCCGGACGGGTGCAATCTCCCGGCCCCGGCGCCGAGGAACGAGAATGTCGGCGTGAACGGCCCCCAGCAGGTGCTCGTCGTCTACGGGACCCGCCCCGAGGCGGTGAAGCTGGTCGGGATCGTCGACGCCCTCGGCGCCCGCGCCCGGACATTGCACTCAGGACAGCACTATTCGCCCGAACTCGCCGCCGAGTTCGAAGGTGCGCTCGGCCTGCGGGCACCCGACCACCAACTCGCGGTGGGGGGTGCGACGCGGGGCCAGCAGATCGGTGAGGCCACGATCGGGATCGAAGCGCACCTCAGGGCCATGCCCGCGGCCGCGGTGATCGTGCAGGGCGACACCAACACCGCGCTCGCCGGCGCGCTCGCCGCCAATGCGGCCGGCACGCCGCTCGTGCACGTCGAAGCGGGGTTGCGCTCACACGATCGTGCGATGCCCGAGGAGCACAACCGGGTACTCGTCGACCATCTCGCCGACCTGTGCGCCGCCCCGACCGAGACCAGCCGCCGCAACCTCACCGCCGAAGGCATCCCCGAGTCGCGCGTCGTGGTGACCGGCAACACCGTCGTGGAGGCGGTGCGCCGTCTCGCGCCCGGCGCGGCCGAAGCCGCAGGGCTCCTCGCCGCCCGCGACCTCGCTCCCGACGCCTTCGTGCTGGCAACGTTCCACCGGCCCGAAAACGTCGACGACCCCGAGGTGCTCGCGACGATCCTGCGTGAACTGGCCGCCCTGCCGCTCCCGGTGGTCTTGCCGATCCACCCCCGCACCGAGCATCGAGCGCGCGAGGCAGGCCTCGCCGATCTCCTCGCCCGCGTTCGGGTCGAGGCGCCCGCCGGTTACCGCACGTTTCTCGGGCTGATGGCCTCGAGCGCGTTCGTCGTCTCCGATTCGGGCGGCGTGCAGGAAGAGTCGAGCGTCGTGAAACGGCCGGTGATCGTCGTGCGGCGCAGTACCGAACGGCCGGAGGTGCTCGGTACGTTCTGCGAGCTGGTGCCCGCCGGCCCGCGGATCGGCGAGGTCGCGCGCGAGTGGTCCGAAGACCTGTGCGCCCTCCACGCGAAGCTGGCCGCGATCGACACCCCCTACGGCGACGGCTGTGCGTCACGGCGCACGGTCGACGCGCTCGAACGGATGGCCGGCTGATGACGCGAGCCCTGATCCCGCGCGGTGAGCTGCGCCTGCCGCCGCGTGAAGCGGTCGCCAAGACGAACGAGCTCGACCAGGGAGACTGGAACTACCGGCCCGGGTTGGGTTGGGTATCCCGTTTACGGCTGCGTGCGGTCGCCGCCGCGCTGGCCGGCACGCGCGCGCAACGTCTGCTCGAGATCGGCTACGGCAGCGGCGTCTTCCTCCCCGAACTGGCCAAACATTGCACCGAGCTGTTCGGTATCGACGTGCACCAGAACGCACCCCTGGCGGCGAACATGCTGGAGGGCCAGGGAGTGCGCGCCGAGCTGGCGACCGGCTCCGCCACCGACCTGCCCTACGCGTCGGGGGCGTTCGACGCCGTTGTCGCGGTCAGCACGCTCGAGTTCGTTCCCGACGTCGCGCAGTCGGTCGCGGAGATGTTGCGGGTCGCGAGCCCGAACGGGCGGGTCATCGCGGTCACGCCCGGCAAGTCGGCGATCCTCGACTTCGGCCTCCGAGTGATGACCGGCGAGCGCGGCGAAGACACGTTCGAGGGGCGTCGCGGCACGATCGTGCCCGCGTTCCGCGACCTCGGCCGCGTCGAACGCATCGTGCAACTCCCGCCACTCACGAGCCGCGCACTCCCCCTCTATTCGGTGGTCGTCGCCCGCCCCAACCCCTGACCGGTTGTGAGCGTTGTACCCCCGTACGGGGGTACAACGCTCACAACCTGGGTCTCTCTGCGGCGGCGGGGTCTCGGCGGCGGGCCTCGGTCAGGCGACGCCGAGGGTGCGGTACACGGCGACGGTCCCCTCGGCGGCGGCGTCCCACGTCAGGGCGCGGGCGGCGGCGAGGGCGGCGAGCCGGCGTTCGTCGCGGCGAGCGGCGTCGTGCACCAGCTCGCGCAACACCGCCGCTTGGGCCTCCGCATCGCCGATCGGTACGAAGTCGATACCGTCGCCCGCCACTTCCGGCAGCGCGCCCACCCGCGTCGCGACGACGGTTGCACCGCAGGCCATCGCCTCGACCGGCGGTAGCGCGAACCCCTCGTAGCGCGAGACGTACGCGACGACACTCGCCGCGGCGTAGAGGGCGGGGAGGTCGGACTGCGCGACCTGGCCGATGCACTGCGCGTCGGCCGGGGCGTCGACCGTCGCGATCGCGCCACCGGCGAGCACCAGCCGCACGCCGGCGCTGCGGCAGGCGAGGGCGAGCGTCGGGACCTCCTTGCGCGGCTCCAGGTTCCCGACGTGCAAGACGAACTCGCCCGGTAGCGCGTAGCGGCGCACGACTTCGTCCACCGCGCTGGCCGGCGGCGGCACGAACCCGGGCCCGGGTGCTTCGTGGACGACGGTCGAGTCGCGGCCGAAGCGCGCTCGTAGCCGCTCCGCGGTGAACGCCGACACCGCGATCAACGCGTCGGCCTGCCGGATCGAATGCGCCACCGACCAGGGCTTGCCGAGTCGCTTCGCGAGCCGGAACGCCCCCGGATCGTCGAAGAGCGACAGGTCGTGGACGGTGCTCACCGTCGGTGCGCCCGGCCGGAGCGGCACCTCGACGTCGAGGCCGTGGACGAGGTCGGCCGGCCCGGCCGGACGGAGGTTCTCGACCAGTCGCCGTACGCCCCGGCACACCGGCCGGACCTGCGGCACCACCGCCGGCGGAAGCTCTTCGAGCGCGTGCGCCTGGACGACGGCCACCAACGTGGCGTCGGTCGCGCGTGGCAGCGCCCGCAACAACTCGCGCGCGTAGGTCTGCACCCCGCTGCCCCCGGGTTCGAGCGCGAGCGCGTTCAGGACGATTCGCGCAGGCAGCTCGTCACCGTTCCGAGCAACAACCAGAAGAAGAGGTCATCGGGGAACACCTCGAAATACACGACGGTGAACGCCGAGACGAAGACCGCGAGGATGTTCGCGGTCACACCGATCACGAACGCGCGGTCCTGCCCCGTCACTTGCGTCTCGACCTCGCGCGTATAGAGGAGTGTCGCGATCAGCATCATCACGAAGAAGAACAACCCGAGCACGCCGAGCTCGTAGAGCACCTTGTAGTAGTTGTTGTCGGGTTGGTAGAAGTCGGCGGTCGACTTCTGCACCTGCAACGCCTTCTCCGCGGCCGAACCGGTGGTGCCGAGGCCGTTCCCGAACGGCTGGGCCGCGTGGTTCAGGTTCTGCGTCCAACTGGTCTGGCGTTCCTGGAAACTGCCGCTGTAGAACGCGCCCTTTTCGAAGCCGAGCGGCAACACAAGGAGGGCAACGAGCGCGAACGGCGCGAAGAAGAGGAGCACCTTGTACTTGTGGAAGGCGAGATAGATCGCGCCGACGATGAGCCCGAGCCACGCGCTGCGTACGAAGGTGAGCGCGAGGGCGAGGAGGATGACGGGCGTCGACATCAGGAACAGCCGGTTGCGCCAGCGATCCAGGTCGGAGAGCGATACCGATGTCCCGATGAACAGCGCCATGATGAGGAACAGCGCGAACGCGGAGTGTTGGGCGAAGCTCGAGAACGAACGCAGCCACGGGCCCGTCGTACGGATCTGCAGGTCGTACTGGTAGCCGAGCTTGAGCAGGCCCGCCTCGCCGATCACCTGCTGGTAGAGCCCGTAGAGCGACGTGATGAAGGCGTTGACCATGATGATCGTGATGAGCCGATCGCGCTCCTTTGCGTTGAACGGGCACATCCACAGGGCCAGCGGGATCAGGAGGTAGAAGAAGCTGGTCTTGATCCCCTCGAGCGCGTTGATCCCACCGAGATGGGCGGCCGAGATGAGACCGATGACGACGTAGAAAAGGAGCGGCGCGAGGTAGCGGGGATAGTGCTCCTTCACCCTCGGCTTGCCGATAACAGTGAGGAACGACCAGACGACGACGTAGATCGTCAGCGCTTCCTTGTAACCCTCGGTGAAGGGTGGGTGGTGAATGATCACCAGAAGGCCGTTGTACGGCACCAACGTCGCGATCAGCAGCACGCCGATCTGCGGTCGGGCCGCGATGAGGAGCAGGACCGGGAACGTGAGGAGCAGCAAGATCGCGTACGGCGCCCACTGGATCACGCCGCGCAACAACCCGCCGTACGCGCCCCCAACGTCTTTGGTCAGCCCACCGAGCACGATCAGCGCCAACGCGGCACCGACCACGGCGGCGGTGCCGACGGCGACGGATCGTCGGCTCGGGCGCGCGAGCGGCACCCACATCGTGGAGGCAGGCTAGTGGGTGCGCCGGAACCGGTTGGACCGCCGCTTACACTGTCCCGGCCATGAGTCTCGCCGACCATCTTCGCGTCATCGCGACCAACTGGTGGCGCATTCTCATCATCGCCGCGGTATGCGGGGGCCTCACCTACTTCTACAGCCACGGCCAGCCCAAGTCGTACGAGAGCAGCACGCTGCTCAGCGTGGCGGGGACCCCCGGTACCAACGACGCGAACGTCCCTTCCGACGCCCTGCTCTTCCGGGCGCAGTACTACGCCGCCATCGCGAAGAGTTCGGGTGTTGCCGGCAAAGCGGCGAAGGCCGCCGGCCTGGCCATGACGGGCGACCAGGCCTCGTCGCACATCTCGACACTCACGAACTCGTCGTCGAACGGCCTCATCCTCCTGAAGGCGAGCGGGAAGACCCCCGTCGCCGCGCAGCGTCTGGCCGCGCAGAGTGCGGTGGCGCTGACGAACTACGTCAAGACGCAACAGGTCAATTCGCTGAAAGCGCAGCAACTCGTGTTGCAGCAACAACTCGACAACCTGAACACCCGGTTGGCCGCGACGAAGCAAGACAGCCCGGTGTACAACGCGCTGCTGAACTCCATCGTCTCCACGAACACGGCGTTGGTCCAGCTGGAGACCCAACCGCAGTTCTCCGTCATCACGGTCACGCCCGCAGGCCTCAGCACGTCGCCGGTCGCGCCGACGCCGTCGCGCGACGGCATGCTGGCGTTCTTGCTCGCCGGGATCATCGCCGCCGAGTCGTTCGTGATCATCCGGGCCTTCAGCGACCGATTCGCCCGGGCCCAGGACGCCGCGTCGATCACCGAGTTCACCGGCATGCCCGTGCTCGCCATGATCCCGCGCGGTCGAGGCCCCGACGTCGTCGAGGCGTTCCGCACGTTGCGCACCAACCTGCTGTTCCTCGAAGGCGCCGGGCGCCCGCGCACCGTTGCGATGGTCAGCCCGAACCCCGCGGCCGGGAAGTCGTTCTGCGCGATCCACCTCGCCGAGTCGGCCGTCGCCGTCGACGCCGAAGTCGTGCTCGTCGACGCCGACCTGCGCCGGCCCGTGATCCACAGCCGGGTGCGTGTGCCGCGCGAGCCCGGCTTGAGCGACGCGCTGCGCGGCGGCGACCTGCACAACGCGATCCACTGCGTCGAAGGCATCCCCAACTTGAAGGTCATGCCGAGCGGTTCGCCGGTGAGCGACACCGTCGGCGTGCTCGGCGGGCGCGCCTTCCGCGGGATCCTCGACGCGCTCGAGACCGCGGAACTCGTCGTCGTCGACACACCGCCCGGTGCCGTCTACGCGGATGCGCTCGCGGTGTCGGCGCAGTGCGACGCGACGTTGCTGGTGCTCGACGCGAAGACCACCCGCCGGCACGCGGCGCGCCAGCTCATCGATTCGCTCGAACGCACCGGCGCGACGCTGATCGGTGTCGTCGTGAACAACGCGTCGATGAGCCGGCGCGACACCTACGAGCGGGGCTGACGTGCCGCCCGCAGAGGGCCGCGCCGAGCCGCCCCCCAACGCTGCATCGCTGCGCGTCGCGATCGTGCACGAGCGCTTCACCGAACTGGGTGGGTCCGAACGGGTCGTCGAACAGTTCCATCGCATCTGGCCCGACGCGCCGGTGTTCGTGCCGATCGCCGACCGCTCGGTACTGCCGCCCGGGCTGCGCGACGCCGAGATCCGTACGAGCGCCCTCCAGCACCTCTACCGGCGGGGCGACAAGTACGCACCACTGTTGCCGCTGCTCCCGCTCGCGATGGCGCACTTCGATCTGTCGGGCTTCGATCTGGTCGTCACCGATCATCATGCGTTCGCGAACCGGGTCCGCCCACCCGGTACCACACCGGTGATCTCGAACACGCTCACGCCCGCACGCTGGATGTGGGAACGATCGATGCGGAAGACCGAGGGCCTCGGCAGCCTGGCCCTCGGCGCGTTCGCGGCGACCCAACGCGGTCCCGACCGGCGCGCGGCCGACCGCCTGCGCGGCGTCATCGCGATCTCGCGCCATGTCGCCGACCGCGTGTCGCGCTGGTGGGGGCGCGGGTCGTGGGTCGTGTCGCCCCCCGTCGACACCACGTACCACCATCCCGACACGAACGTCGCCCGCGACGACTTCTTCCTGCTCGCCGGCAGGCTCGTGCCGTACAAGCGCCCCGACATCGCGGTCGCGGCCGCGAAGCGCGCCGGTGTCCGTCTCGTCGTCGCCGGCGAAGGTCGCGCCCGCGCCCAGATCGAGTCGCTCGCCGGTCCGGGCACCGAATTCGTGGGCCGCGTCGACGACGAGACCCTGCGCGATCTCTACCGCCGCTGCCGCGCGCTGCTCTTCCCGGGCGAAGAAGACTTCGGGATCATTCCCGTCGAAGCCGAAGCCTGCGGTACCCCCGTGATCGCGCCCGCGCTCGGTGGCGTGCTCGACACGGTGGTCCCGGGGACGACGGGCGTGCTGTACGACCCCGCTCCCGACCCGGTCGAGACGATGGCCGCGGCGCTCCGTGCCTTCGACGACACCGCCTTCGACCGGCGCGCAATTCGGGCGCATGCCGAACGGTTTGCGCCTGAGACATTTCGGGAACGGTTCGTAGCGGTTGTGGACGAGATCCTCGGGGGAGGCTCGCCACCGCTCGGCAATACGTTCGCTTCTCGGCCCTGCCGAGGTACTGACAGCCCCGTGTAGCCTCCTCGCTGCGCTACGCGCGCAACGAACCCGCACCGCGCGGGGAGCCGGCGCTCCCTGCGACACCGGAGGATCGTCAATCATCGACGTCAGCGCGATCGGTCCGCGAAGTGAGCAGTCACTCGATGCGCCAGCGCGTGCTCATCGTGGCGATTGCTCCCCTCGGCGCGCGGCCGGCACTGGAACGCACGGCGGCCGCCGTCGCGGCCGCCGGCTGGGAGACATCGATCGCCGCGCCGGCCCGCAGCGCGATCGCGGGTTCGAGCTGGTACCCACTCACCGGCTCCGTGCGGTCCGCGGTCAAACGGGTCCGGCGCCTGGCCGCGCAGGCGGACTTGGTCGTCGTCGACCCCGACGGGCTCCGTATCGCGCAGCGCGCGCAGTTGCGCGCCCCACTCGTGCTCATCGTCGACGAGGAACTGCTCGGTTCACGAGCTCGCGCACTGCACAACGCCCGCATCGATCTCGCGGTCGCAACGTCTGAGTCCGCCGCCGAACCGGTGCGGTGGCGCGGCATCGAGACCGTGGTAATGCCGGCCCCGATCGCGCCCGGCTTCGATCGCGCATCGAAGGCGCCGCGCAATGTCGTCGGTTGCGCCACCCGTTTCGACGTCGCCGCGGGTCTCGACGTGTTGCTCGAGGCGTTCGCCGCCCTGCCACGAACCGACCTTTGCCTGGAAGTCGTGAACATCGACGGCGACGACGACGACCGCGTCGCGGCAACGCTGCGGGCGCGCGCCGCGCGTCCCGATCTCGACGGGCGCGTACGCATCGTCGAACGTGGCGACGACCTGCGCGGTTTGATGCGCGAATGGCGCGTCGCCGTAACCGCGAACGTCGGCGCCCAGCACCACACCGGCGCGCTGCGAGACGCGATCGAGCTCGGTGTGCCCGTCGTCGCGACGAACCGAGGCGCGAACGCGGAGGTGGTCGGGAACACCGGCCTGCTCGTACGGGCGGGCCGGGTCGAGGAACTCACCGGCGCGATCGCCGCCGCCCTCGAAGCCGAACCACCCCAGGATGCGATCGCCGCCCGCACGGCGTCCCCGGCAGGATCCCAACCGGCCGACCTCGTCGGGTTGCTCGGCGAGGTCGCGGAACGCGGGGTGCGCCGCAGGGCCGGGACGATCGTGTTCGTCGTCCCCGACTTCGAGCCGACACTGGGTGGCACCACCCGCCAGACCCACAATCAGGCGAGCGAACTGCGCGCCCGTGGGTACGACGTCCTCGTCCTCACCCAGCGGCTCGAGCTCCACTGGCCCCGGTCCGAGCGCCGCAACGGCCTGCCCTTGCGGAGGGTGGGGCCGTCGGGGCGCACCTTCTTGCGCATGAAGTTGTTGGTGCTCTCGGTCGCACGGTGGTTGCGGCGCCACCGCGACCACATCGCGGTCGTCAACGTGATCATGTACCCCGACTTCGTCGTCAGCGCGGCCCTGGCCGGCCTCGCCGACCGCACCGTGATGTGCTGGGCGGGCCTGGGCGACGCGACCGACACCGTCGGCACCTCGGCCCGCTGCGCGCACCGCTGCGGGCGATCCGACGCCGTGCCCTTTCGAACGCCGCGCAGGTCGCGCTCACACCGGCGCTGCGCGAAGAGCTCGACCGGCTCCATCTCGGCCGCGACGTGAGTGTGATCCCCACGCCGGTCGACATCGACGAGTTCACGCCCCCCACGCCGGACCAACGGGCGGCGGCTCGCCGCACGATCGGGGTGCGCGACGAGGAACTCGTCATCGCGTACACCGGACATCTGCGGGCGCTGAAACGGGTCGAACGCCTGGTAGAGGCATTCGAGCGGCTGGTCACGTCGGGGCGCCCGGCACGGCTGCTACTCGTCGGGAGCAGCCGCGAAGACCTCGTCGACAGTCCGAGCGTCCTGCGGGAGCACCTCGGTCGGGTCGAGGTACGCGACCGCATCATCATCACGGGCGCGGTCGCCGACGTGCAGCCGTACCTCCATGCTGCCGACGTGTTCGTGCTCCCGTCCGACCGCGAAGGGCTCTCCAACAGCGTGCTCGAAGCGCTCGCCAGCGGCGTGCCTGTCATCGCGCCACCCAGTGCGGCCGGCGACCAGGTCCTCGACGAGACGTGCGGGATCGTCCCCGAGTCGAACGACCCGGCGCATCTCTACACGGCCCTGGTCACGCTCGCCGACGACCCGGCCCACCGGGCGAGCCTCGCCGCGGGGGCTCGACGGGCGGCGGAGCGTTTTGCCCTGGCTCGGGTGGTCAACGAGTACGAAGCCCTGTATTTGCGACTTCAGTGGCGGACGGCCGTCCAATGACCGGCCGAGTGACGTATGTGCCGGGGGTCATTGTCGGTCGAGGCTCAGATCGTGGCCCGGACCGACCGATATGCCAAGCAGGGGACGAGCCCTTGCGCTCGTCTGATGCCTTGATGACAATGTTCACCCTCCGTGATTTGCGGCCTGCACCGTGACTGACGCCCGACCTGACACACCCATGGTCGAACGCGACTCGCTCGCGCGTCGTGCCACGCGCCGTCGCGCCCGCGACGGGCTGACGGTCGTCCCGCTCGGGCCGATCCCGCCGGTCGAGCGGGAACGGGCAAGGGAGGTGTCGGGCGCGCTCGTCATCGTCGGCGACGTCGCCGCGCTGGCGATCGGGGTGCTCGCTTCCCGCCATTTCAGTACTGCGCACGTCGTCTACGCGCTCGTCGCGATCATCTCGCTCGCCGCGTCCGCGGCCTACCGCCTCCGTATCAGCCTGAGCGCGCTCGACGAGGCACCCCGTTTCGCCATTGCCCTTTCCGTCGCCCTCCTCGTCGTCGCGCCGTTCGCGCACGGCCCCGGGCCGGTGTTGGCGCAGGCCGTCATCTCGCTCATCGCGCTCGTGCTCGTGCGCGCCGTGATGTACGGCGCGATCCGTCGCGCCCGCCGCAACGGGCTCACCGAACGCACGCTGATCGCCGGCACCGGCCATGTCGGCATCGAGTTGGCCCACGTGCTCGCGGCCCACACCGAGTACGGCCTCGACGTCGTCGGGTTCGTCGGTGCGCCGTTCCCGAACCTGCCCGGGCCTCTCCTCGCCGATGTCGCCCATCTCGAAGACGTCATCACCGAGTTCGGCATCCGCCGGGTGCTCGTCGCGTTCGGGCCGACACGCGAATCCGAACTGGTCGGCGTGCTCCGCACCGCGGTGCTCCGCGACGTCGAGGTGCACGTCGTGCCCCGCTTCTTCGAAGTCGGTGTCGCACCCCGCGGCCCCGACGTCGACGATCTCTGGGGCATCCCGGTGTACCGGGTCCGCCAGGCCGCGCTGCGCGCCGGCGCGTGGCGCTTCAAGCGCGCGCTCGACGTGACGGTCGCGTCGCTGATGCTGGTCGTGACGGCGCCGATCATGGCGGTCGCGGCCATCTTGGTGAAGGCGAGCGGCCCGGGCCCCATCCTGTTCCGGCAGCGGCGGATCGGGCAGCACGGTTCCGAATTCGAGGTGCTGAAGTTCCGCACGCTGCCGGTCGACTACAGCGCCGGCGCGGCTTGGAACGCGTGGGACGTCGAGTACAGCAACCCGATCGGGCGCTGGTTACGGCGGCTCAGCATCGACGAACTGCCGCAACTCTGGAACATCTTGCGGGGCGACATGAGCCTCGTCGGGCCGCGCCCGGAGCTCGGCCACTTCGTCGAGCAGTTCAGCCAGAGCGTCTACGGCTACACCGACCGCCACCGGCTGCCGGTCGGGCTCACCGGCTGGGCGCAGATCCACGGCCTGCGAGGCGCGACGTCGCTGCGCGAACGCGCCCGTTTCGACAACCAGTACATCGAGCACTGGTCGTTGTGGCGCGACATCGTGATCCTCATTCGCACCGGGGGCGTCTTCTTCCGGGAACCACACCCCGATGCCCCGGCCGAGCCGGTGCTGCGTACGGCGGCGCGGAGCGACGACGAACCCGTCCACGAGCACGGGCACGAGGCAGCCGACTCGTAGGAGGCCTCACAACCCGGCGGCGACACGAACGAACGGCGGGCCGAAGCCCGCCGTTCAAACGTGTTGTGTGTGCTGTCGGCAGTGCTTGCTGACCGGCCCTGCGTCCCGGTCGTAGCGATAATCGGACGCTCAGACCTCGACGTGACGCCGACGGCCGGAGCGAGCGAGCACGGTGCCGCCCACCACCGCGCCGAAGCCGATGATGGCGAGACCCGCCACGTCACCACCGGTGAACGGCAGCGACTCCCCGCTGGTGTTCGCCCCTGCGGAACCGGTCTGGCTCGAACCGGGGCCGCCTTGCGCGCTCTGGTTCCCCGAACAAGTACCCGTTCCGTAATCGCACGACTGTGCCATCGCAGCGCCGGGAAGCATCACCGCCGCGGCAATGCCACCCGCCGTCAGCAGGCGCAATGCCTTGACGCCAATACCACATTTGCCCATTGCTGGCCTCCCGAAACTGTTTCTGCCACGGAGTGTAGCCGCCATAGTGCGTAACTACAAGCAGCTGCGGCCAAAGGTCACGTTCCTCGGCCGAATTTACCACGCAGAGTGATATCCACAACCTGTGGGTCACCACGCCACGCTGTGCGGCGCGTCATCGGTCCAGCGTGTCGACCCGTACCCCCATTCGACAGCCGGCATACGAGCGGACGGAGTGACTGCCAATGTCTGGTCGCCGCGGGGGAGGCTGAAATGCACCGTTGCCTGGTACGTCTGGCCGCGCCGCACCTCGAAATAGGCCGCGACGACGTAATTCCCCTGGTCCGGGCCCACGGCCGCGAGCGTGAGGCGTTTGCCGGTCACATCGGTGATGAAGAGGTTGCGCGCCAGCGACGGGAGTTCGGCGACGAGCAGGCCCTGGTACTTGCCTTCCTCGCTGCCGATGGCGTCGGGATAGGGCCCCGCCACGTACTCGGGGAGCCCGGTCGGCGCGACGTTGTGCATCTTCATCTCGACGGTCACGGCCGTGCCGGAGCCGCGCTTGGTGGTGTGCAGGGTCGCGTTCACGTTGATGAACTGGTCGAGCTTGTTGCCGCCGCGGTTGTGCAACCCCACGAGGAGCGAGTTGCGACCGAGGGCCCCGCGACGCCGGCCGCCTTCCAACCCCGTTGCTCGACCGGGTCGCTTGACCAGCCGAGCACATGGCGGCCGTCGGCCGCGCCTCGCAACGCATCGACCAGCGACGCGACCTCGAACTGGCCCTGCAGATTGTCGATCGCGGCCCGGGCGATGGCACTCAGCCGGTCGCGCCGCTGAACCTGGGTGGGGTACCCGACGATCCCGGCGTACTGGTAGAGGTAGATCTCCTGGAGGACGTTCGCCGGCCCGTACTGCTTGCCGTCGACGACGACCGGGTGCGTCGCCTGGATCAGGGCGCGTAACGCGACCGGGTCGAGCGTGAGCACCCCGTCGACCTTGGGTTGCCCGGCGGCGGCCCACATCTTCTGGGCCAGCGCCGCCTGGGTCGGGAAGATGGGTGAGGACGCGAGGTTCCGCCACTCCTGGGTCGGTTCCAACCAACCCCACCGTTTGGCGAAGTCGCCGGTGACCGGGACCGCACCCTGCGGGAGGCTGAAGTCTTCCGTGGGGGTCATCGGGCCGAGGGTGAACGAGCCGTCGTCGACCTGGAGCCTCCCCACCGACAGGAACGTTCCCGACCCGATGCGCATCTCGTTGTTGTTGGCCGCGAACACGAGGTAGCTGCTCGGGCCGCGGAGGAACTTGGCCAGGCCCTGCGACGCCTCGGCACTGCGCTGCGTCGCGCTGGCCAGCTTGTCGAGTTCCTTGGAGAAGCGGGCGCGGGCCGTTCGCAGCGGCCCGATCAGGGCGTTGTCGGGCCCGAGGCTCACCGCGGTGATCCGTTGGTGGGCCTGGGCGGCGATCCGGCCGAGCCGGTCGACGAGCACCACCCGCCCGTGGCCCTGAGGCTGCACGCGGCGCAGCTGGCCGCGGGCGAGCGAGATGGCATCGACGCCCGCGTCGACGACCTTCGCGGCGGCGCCGGTCATGGCGTCGACCGATCGCACCTGGCGGCCGATCACCGGGAGCACCCGCAACGGGGCGACGAGCGGCGACCGCACCGAATGCCGGGCACTCGCGAAGTCGTCCTCGGCGGCCTGCAACAGGCCGATGCCCTGGCCTTTCACCAGGCCGGTCGGGCTCAACACGTCGCGTGCCTTCTGCAGCCGGTCGATACCGGCCTGCGTGCGCTGGCGGGCATGGTTCAGCGCCACTGCCGTGAACCCGGCCCAGGCGCCGATCACGACGAGTACCCCGACCACCCAGGGCCAACGCCGGCGGCGGGGCCTGGGGGAACGCCCCGGCCCTCGGGCAGGTCGCCGCCCGGACCGGCGCGAGGGCGGCGCGGAGGTGGGCGTCATCGGAGCGTCATCGTAGGGAGGGTCTCCCCCCTGATCGGCGGCACGTGGCTCGCCGGGTGGTGAAGCAGTGCTCATCGGCTGGTCATTGGTTGTCGTTGCCCTCTCGTACGCTCACCCGGTGGCCGTTGCCCCGACCGACGACTTCGTCAAGATCACCCCTCGGCATCTTCGCCAGGCAGACGAGATGTGCCGGCGGCGTCTCGCGCTCGACCTCGCCTCCCAGAAGGGCAACCCGCCCGGCGGGGCGCGCTTCGAGGTCCCGAACCGCATCGCGGCCGACGCCCGCCTGGCCCACACCGACTTCGCTCCTCCCGACCCGCGGGCCTTCGTCACCCCGAAAGACCTGCTCCCCGAGCAGCAACGCGTGTACTCGGCCGCGGTTGGCGGGTATCTCGCCCTCTTCGGGGAGATCGCGGCCCGCGCGATCGAAACGTCGTTCGACACCGCGCTCCCCGAACTCGAGGTACGGCTGGTGGGCGATCTCGGCGTGGCCCTCGAGGTCGACGGCGGGTTCGAGGTGCGCGTTCTGCGGGTCGGCGATCGAGGTCATGCCCGTTCGCTCCTCGACGACGTCGACTTGCGCTTCATCGCGCTGCGTTCGGCGCCGTTCGCCGCCGGCGCGCCGCTGCGAGTCGTCGTCGCCGAGCTGCTGAACCTGTCGACCGCGTCGTTCGACATCGACCTCGACGAACGGTTGCCCGAAGCGACCGGCTGGGTCACGGCCCGCGTCGCGACCATCCGGGCGACCGCCGACCCCGACGTGCCCCGGCCGGGCATCGACTGCCTGGGCTGCCGGTTCGTGAACGGCTGCCGCGCGCATCGCGACGGCTGATGGCCCGCCGTCTCCTCCCCGACATCGTCTCGCTCACACCATCGAGCTACGAGTCGTTGCTGCGCTGCCCGCGGCTGTTCCTGCTCGGCAACCTGCTCGGCGTCCCCGCCAGCGATCCCGTCCCCACTCCCGACCGCGGGCAGCTCGTGCACGAGCTGTTGCGGTTCGTGCACGAGCGGGGAAGTTGCCGCGACGAGGCGCACGTCGAGGAGATCCTGGCCGCCCACGACGTCGCCGACGATCTGCATCGGACGATGTTCCGCCGCCACGCCCAACGGTGCCCGTCGAGCGTCGACACCGGCGCCCACGAAAAAGACATCGCACGCTTCCATCGTTTCCCGGCACCGATGTTCATGGCGAACGCCCGCATCGACGCCCTCTGGGTGCACGACGGCATCCTCGACGTCCGCGACTACAAGACCGGGAAACGCTGGCACGACCGCGTCGCCGACGACCCGGCGGCGCAAGTGCAGGCGTTCGTGCTCGCGCCGCACGCGCACCGGCGCCGCCTTCGCCTCCAGTTGCGCTACGAGTACCTCGCGCCGGAGATCGACGACGATCCCGAACCGTTCGAACCCGACGACGACGACCTCGACGCGATCGCGACACGCCTTCACCACGCGGTCGAGACGATGTGGCAGCGCGACGATTGGAAGGGCTGCGGCGACGCTGCGGTGTGCCGGACGTGCCGGTACCGGTCCATCTGCACCGACAGTGCCGCCACCGGCGAACCCGATTGGGCGGTGCTCGCGCTCGACGCGGCTGGGAACGAGGCGGCCGACGATCGCTAGGGTCGAAAACATGTTCGACCCTCGTACCCCAGTCGTCGTCGGTGCCGGCCAATGCTCACAACGCGCCGATCCGGCCGCCGCCCGCCCGCCGATCGAGCTGTTCGAGGAGGCGGCGCGCATCGCCGGCGCCGACGCCGGTCATGGTCTGCTCGACCGGACCGACACGGTTGCCGCGGTACAGATCGTTTCGTGGCCGTACCCCGACGCAGGGGCGTACGTGGCGCGGCGCCTGGGCATCGAACCGCGCGCGACCGTCGGCACCACCGTCGGCGGCAACAGCCCGCAACTCCTGGTGAACGAGATCGGTGCGCGGATCCTCGACGGCCGAGCCGACATCGTGCTCATCGGCGGCGCGGAGTCGATGCACACACGCTGGCGTGCCCGGCGCGAACCGCGCACCCATCTCGACTGGGACGCCGGCGGCGACGAACCGTGCCGCGACGTGATCGGCACCGACCGGCCCGGCGTCAACGACTACGAGATCGCCCACGGCGCGGTCGCGCCGACGAGTATCTACCCGTTGTTCGAAACGGCGTTGCGGGCCGCGAACGGTCGCGACATCGAGACGCACCAGCGCGTCGTGAGCGAACTGTGGTCGACGTTCGCAGCGGTCGCGGCCGCCAACCCCAATGCATGGTCGCGCACTGCGTATACCCCCGAACAGATCCGTACCGTCACACCGGATAACCGGATGGTCGTGTTCCCGTACCCGAAGTTGATGTGCTCCAACATCGACGTCGACCAGGGCGCCGCCCTGCTGTGCTGTTCCTACGAGACGGCGCACGCGGCGGGCGTCCCCGACGACCGGCTCGTGTTCCTGCACGCCGGGTCCGACGGTCACGAACACTGGTTCATCACCGAACGGCAGTCGCTCTCCGACTCCCCCGGCCTGGGCATCGTCGTACGTGACGCGCTCGACGCGGCGAACGTCGGCATCGACGACATCGCACGGTTCGACTTCTACTCGTGCTTCCCGTCCGCGGTGCAATTCGCCGCGCGCGCGTGCGACCTGAAAGCGCCGAGCGAGGGCGGCGATCGCGACCTCACGGTGACGGGAGGGCTCGGGTTCGCCGGCGGCCCGGTGAACAACTACCCGACGCATGCGATCGCGACAATGGTCGAACTGTTGCGGGCCGACCCGGGCTCGTACGCGCTCACCACGGCCCTCGGCTGGTACTCGACGAAACACGCCGCGGGCATCTGGTCGACCGCGCCGCCGGCGGAGCGGTTCGTGCGCGTCGCGGTCGACGACACTCAGGCGCGCATCGACGCGCTCCCCCGCCGCGAGCCGGCTGGTCTCCTCGAGGGGACGATCACCGTCGAAGCGACGGCAGTCGCCTTCGAGCGCGACGGCACCCCTTCGGGGGGCATCGTCGCCGGGCTGGCCGCCGATGGCCGGCGGGCGCTCGCCACCACGAGCGACGTCGACGTACTGACCGCGATGACCCGTGACGCCTGGGAAGGGCGCACGGTACGGGTCGCGAGCGACGGCACCAAGAACCTGCTCCACGCCTGAAGTTTTCCGGGCTCCCCTGGCTACCCTTCCCTACCGTGGCGAGCGAAGCAGGCCCGAAATCGGGGACGATGCTGGCGCGCGGGCTCACGCGCCGCTGCGCCCGTTGCGGGAGCGGTCATCTCTTCAAGCACTGGGTATCGATGGTGCCCGACTGCCCGCGCTGCGGGCTGCACTTCGAACGTGAAGCCGGCTACTGGGCCGGTGCGCTCGCCGTGAACCTCATCATCGTCGGCGGCATCTTCGCGATCACGTTCGTCGTCGCGCTCGCGCTGACGATCCCGAACATCCCGGTCGCGCCACTGCTCGCCGTGTTCGTCCCGTTGATGGTGCTCGGCCCGATCATCTGCTACCCGTTCTCGAAGACGTTGTGGGTCGCGATCGACCGCGGCTTCCTGCAGCGGCTCGACGTGAACGAGCAGCGCGACGAGCAACTCCGCCGTTACTGAGCCGACAAGACCCCGGCGGGGTCAGCCGTTGAGATCGATGCGGAGTACGAGCACACCGTCTTCGAATCCCCAGGTCGCGTCGGCCACGATCGCAAAGTCCTGGAAGTCGAGTTGGGCCTGCTTGACGAAGCGTTCCCGATCGGCGCCCGCGACGGGTGGGAGCGGGCGCGCCCGGACCGCCTCGGCTCGTTCCCGGAACCGGGCGAGCATCGCGTCGACGTCGAGTTCGTCAGCCATCGCGACGGACGCTAGCGGTCGAGACGGCGGGCGACGAGAACGCGCGGGCGGCCCGTCAGGTCCGGGTGCACGTCGACCGACGGGAACCCGCCGCGCGCCATGCTCGCGACCGTCTCCGCCTGGTGCGGTGCGATCTCGCACACGAGCACGCCGGCGGGCGACAACCACTGCGGCGCGTTCGCGATGAGGTGCTCCTGCGCCTCGGTCCCCGCCGGTCCCGACACCAGCGCGCCGTGCGGTTCGTAGCGGGCGACCTCGTCGGGCAGTGTCGCGTACTCCGCGTCGGTGACGTAGGGCGGGTTCGACACGATCAGGTCGATCCTCCCCCGCAACGACACCGGGAGCGCGTCGAACCACGAACCGGCTGCGAGACGCACCCGCGCCGCCCCGCAGCCCGCCAGGTTGGCGCGCGCGACGGCGAGCGCGTCCTCGCTCCGGTCGGTTGCCCACACTTCGACTTCGGGAAGTTCGGCTTCGAGCGCGAGCGCGATGGCGCCCGAGCCGGTGCCGAGGTCGGCGACGACGCCCCGCGACGGTGCCGGGATCACCGGGCGCGGCCCGCGCCGGTAACCGAGACGCGACGCCTCCTGCAGCGCCACCTCGACGACGATCTCGGTTTCGGGACGCGGGATCAGCACCCGCTCGTCGACCATGAGGTCGAGCCCGCGAAACGACCAGGCGCCGAGCACGTACTGCAGCGGCTCCCCCACGACCCGGCGATCGCACATCGCGTCGAGACGCAGTCGCGCCCGATCGTTCGGTACCGCCGCCTGCACGTCGAGCCATTCGGCCCCTGAGTAACCCGACGCCTGCTCGGTGATCCAGCGCGCTTCGACGTCGGCGGTTTCGATGCCGGCACTCGCGAGCCGGCGCGCGATCTCGGCGCGCGCCGCGCGCCACGTCGCGGCGCCGCCTGCTTCGTCGCCCACGGCCACGCGCGAGCCGGCTACTGGCCGCCGAGCTGGCGGCTGCGTTCGTCGGCGGCGAGACCGTCGACGACGTCGTCGAGATCACCGGCCAGCACCCGGTCGAGCGCGTGGAGCGTGAGCCCGATGCGATGGTCGGTGACCCGGTTCTCCTTGAAGTTGTAGGTGCGGATCTTCTCCGAGCGGCCACCGCCCTTCACCTGTTCGCGGCGGGCCGACGCGGTTTCGGCATGCTGGCGGTCCTGCTCGATCTGCATGAGCCGGGCCCGCAGGATCCGCAGTGCCTTGTCCTTGTTCTGCAACTGGCTCTTCTCGTCCTGGCAGCTCACCACCAGGCCGCTCGGTTTGTGCTTGATCCGCACGGCGGAGTCGGTCGTGTTCACCGACTGGCCGCCCGGGCCGGTTGCGCGGAACACATCGACTTCGAGATCGTTCGGGTCGATGTCGATGTCGATCTCGTCGGCCTCGGGGAGCACCGCAACGGTCGCGGCGCTCGTGTGCACGCGGCCCTGGCTCTCCGTTTCGGGGACCCGCTGCACGCGGTGCGGGCCACCTTCGTATTTGAACCGCGACCACGCGGTCGGGCCCTTTACGAGGAACGTCACGTCGCGGTAGCCGCCGTGCTCCGACGGCTGGCTGGAGAGCACCTCGGTGCGAAGCCCCTTCGCCTCCGCGTAGCGCTGGTACATGCGGAACAGGTCGCCCGCCCAGAGGTTCGCTTCCTCACCGCCCTCGGCACCCTGGATCTCCACGATCACGTTCCGACCCTCGTTCGGGTCGGTGGGCAGCAGCAGTTGCTTGATCTCGGCTTCGAGGCCGCCGACAAGCGTCTCTTTCTCGGCGATCTCACCCTTCAAGTAGTCGCGCATGTCGGCGTCGGCTTCGCCGTCGAGCAACTCCCGCGCCTCGGCGAGCTCGGCATTCGCTTTCTGCCAGCCGCGGTAGGCGTCGACCACTGGCTTCAGTTCGGCGTGCCGGCGCCCGGCGACCCGCGACGCGGCACGATCCCCCGACGCGTAGATGCCGGGGAGCTCCGATTCGAGCCGGTCGAGCTCGTGTTCGAGTTCGTGGAGTTGTTCGAACATCTTGATGCTCAGGGTAACGGTGCACGCTCGGCGCCCGACGCTCAAGCAACGGGCAGGACCGGTCGATAACGGGCACAAGGCGGGCTGGGCCAGGAGCCAAGGATGGCGACATGGAGCTCAGCGTGAGCGGGGTTGGGCCGTCCATCGCGGCGACGCAGCGGCGACCCGATACCGGCCAGGGACAGGAACGGGCGCGAGCAGCACCTGAAGAGAAGGCGGAACCCGTCTCGAACACCGTCGTCGTGTCTTGGTTCGACCGCAACGGCGACGGCAGGATCGACGGTACCGATTGGCTCGCCGGCGGCGACGCGTTCCTTACCGTGGGGAAGGATGTCGCGCCGGTGCTGCAACATGGCCGGTCGCAGGACGCCGGGCCCGCGGGACCGCCGCCGTCGCGCGGCCCCGTGACGGGATCGAGGCCGGCTGCCTCGGCCGCGGCTGCCGCGTACCAGCACTACGGAGCCGCGGCGGGTTCGTCGTCGGGAACCGGCGGCGTGCCGAACGGAGGGGCGCGCTGATGCGGCGAAGTGGCGAGGAAGTGGAGTGAGTTAACGGCCGCCGAGCAACCCGTCGAGCGGGCTCGGTCCCAACGCCGACTGCTCGGCGACGTCGTCGAGCATCCGATGGAAGTCGTCGTTGCCGAACCGGTCGGCGAGCGCGCGTGGATCGCGGGGAACGAGTAGTCGTCGGCCGGTAGGGGCGGGTGGTCTTCGGCCGGCTTGCGAGCCATCGCGGCCTCGATCACCGGTTCGAGGCGCTGGGCCTTGTCGTGCTGCAACTTCTCGTCACGTTCTTTGAACTCCGGCAGCACCTCACGGCCGAACAGCTCGAGCGACTCCATGATGTGCTCGTGGCGGTTCTTGCCCGCCTGGAAGCAGAAGATGACCTGGTCGACACCGGCCGCTTCGTAGCGTTCGAGATAGGCACGGACTTGTTCCGGCGTGCCGATGGAACCCCGCAACCCCGAAGCCCCCGGTTCGGCCGGCGCCCGACTCGACGATCTTGGCGCCGAGCCGGTCGCCGTTCTGGGCCGCGGCCTGCACCGCTTCGGGCGAGAACCCGTGCTCGGAACGCCGTTGCTGGAACTCGGCCCACACGTCGGTCGCACCCGGCGCGTGGCGGCCGAACACGTAGTAGTGCGCGAGCGAATAGCCGAAGAAGTTCGCCCCTTCGAGCCCGCGTTCGAGCGCGACCGCTTCGTCGGGATGGCACATGAACGTCGTGACGCACGCGAGGTTCGGGTTGACCGCGTCGCCGATCGGGACCCCCTCGGCGGCCAGCGTCGTGTAGTAGTCGTCGACCCAGTGGCGGGCATCTTCGGGATCGATGAACGCGAACGACAGTGCACCGATCCCCTTCTGCGCCGCGAGGTGGATCGTGTCGCGCCGGCTGCACGCGACCCACAACGGGGGGTGCGGCTTCTGGCGCGGCTTCGGCACGACGTTGCGCGGGGGCATCGTGACGTAGTCGCCGGAGTGGCCCGTGAACGGCGCTTCGGTGAGGCAACGGATCGCGACCCGTAGCCCCTCCTCCCACATCGCGCGCTTGTGCTCGGGGTTCACCATGAACCCACCCAACTCTGCTTCCGAAGACGACTCGCCGCTGCCGAAGTCGACCCGGCCGTTCGACAGGAGGTCGAGGGTCGCAATGCGCTCTGCGATACGCGCCGGATGGTTGAACGCGGGCGGTGTCTGCACGATGCCGTGGCCGAGACGGATGTTCTTCGTGCGCTGCGACGCGGCCGCGAGGAACACCTCGGGCGCGCTCGAGTGGCTGTACTCCTCGAGGAAGTGGTGCTCGACTTCCCACACGTGGTCGATGCCGAGCGCGTCGGCGAACTCGATCTGGTCGAGCGCCTGCTGCATGATCTCGAACTCGGAGTCGACCGTCCACGGGCGCGGGAGCTGGTGCTCGTAGAAGATGCCGAACTTCATCGAACCGGCTCCCGGTCGAACGGCGGCCGGACCGTGCCGCACGCGTGGAACCCTTCGAGGATCTCGTCGCGCCGGGCGTTGCCTTCGAGTGCGAACTCGACTTCCCGCAACGTCGTCTGCTGCAGCGCGCGGCGGCGCGGGCCGAGCGAGTCGGCGAGGAGCGTGTCCCACAGCGTGCCGATCACGTAGGTACCGGCGATCTTCTCGCCGGAGGTACCCGCGAAGGTGCGATCGCGCATCTCGGTGAGGGCGGTGCGCAGGTAGTCGACGTGCGGCGTCTCGTCGGCACGGATGCACCCGACGAGTGCAGCCGCTCCGCCGTCGCCGGCAACGAGGTCGTCGTCGGAGAGCACCGCCTCGGCCCACGCGAAGGTGTGGAACGCGGAAATCTCGATGAACAGCAACGAGATCATGCGGCGGAGCATCATCTCGAGCCCGAAGTCGAGGTTCGCGATCAGCGGTGCGATCTCCGGCGGGGTGGACGCCTGCGCGCTCCCCGGTCGGGGGATCGACATGCGGTCGAGCATCCGTTCGGTTTCGTCTTCGGTGACCGGGTGTTCGAACGCGATGTCGCGCGCCGCGAACCACATCTGTTTGTGGCCGGCGGCATCACCGTGACCGGCTTCGTCGCGCGCCTGCGCTTCGAACAAGCCGCGTTGCAGGTGCTGCACGCACGTGCCGTCGATGCTGTCGGCGAAATGTTGCTGCAGATCACCGACACCGACGTGGCGGATCATCGCGCCGAAGCCTTCGACGGTCCCGACGCGTGTGAGCGTCGTGATGATCGGGTCGCGCACGCCTTCTCGCAGCAGGTACTTCGCCTGCGCGACGTTCGGGTACGGCCCCGGCCACAGTGCGATCGGCGGGTCGATGATCTCGGTACCGAACTGCTCGCGGTGCGACTGTTGCCACGCCTTGGTCGCCGGCACCCGGAACTTCGTGCGCGGCGGCACGTAGGTGCCGCCGGCGTCGAAGCCTCCGTGGCAGCGCACGCCGCCCGCGACGAGCGGCTCGGCGATGTCGCCGTCGGCCAGGAGTTCGTCTTCGCGGTAGTGCAGTTGCAGGTTGCTCATCGCGGACTCCAGTACGGGTCTCCGAGCGGGATACCGGCAAGTGTATACTCGCCGGTATACCCATGCCAGGCCGATCCACCGCCCCGTCGACACCGCCCGCACCGGCCACCGCCGCGGCGGTGGCCGCCGGCCCCGTCCGGCAACTGCCCCGACGGGCCCGCCGCGAAGCCATCCTCGGTGCCGCCGCCGTCGCCTTCGGCCGGGCCGGGTACGCGGCGACCTCGATGGAAGACATCGCCGCCGAGTCGGGCGTGACGAAGCTCATCGTCTACCGGCACTTCGACTCGAAAGAGGCCCTCTACCGGTCGGTGCTCGAGCAGGTCTTCACCCGGCAGGCCGAGCTCTTCGTGCACAACATCGCCCAAGGGCTGCAAGCCGCAGGCGCGACCCGCGCCCTCCTCTCGGTCGCTCGCGAACTCCCCGACGGCTTCCGGCTGCTCTGGCGCCACGCGGCCCGCGAACCCCAGTTCGCCGACTACGCCCACGATCTCCGCGACATCGCGGTCAGCGCGGCCCGTGAGGTGGTGTCGGCCGTCGTCGCCGGACCGGTGGCCGAATGGGCGGCGCAGACGCTGTTCGACCAGCTGGTCGACGCCGTCCTCAACTGGCTCGACTACGGCGAGCCTGCGTCCGACGAGCAATTCATCGTCTTCGAGTCGGCGGCCACCCAGGCGATGGTCGTTGCCTGGCGGGCTCAGGCCGGTTCGGCTCGCACCACGCGGGGCTGACGCCTCCCGTTCGCGACCGGTACCGGCGGGCGGGCTTCCACCTCGGCGAGTTCCTCGGCCGAGAGCACCGCCTTGAGCGACGCGATCGCCACTTCGAGTTGGTCGAGCGAAGGTTCGCGGGTGGTGAGGCGCTGTAACCACAGACCGGGCTGCATCAACAGCCGCACCCACGCGCGGTGCATGTTGCGGGCCGCGACCCTGATCACCTCGTAACTCAGCCCGGCGATGACCGGGATCAGCACGACCCGCGACGCGACGATCCCGACGACGCTGCGCGTCGGCACCAACGTATAGACCGCGATCGCGACGACCATCACCGTCAGCAGGAAGTTCGTACCGCACCGCACGTGCGCGGTGGTGAACCGCTGTGCCGATTCCGGCGTGAGCTCGACACCGTTCTCGTAGGCGGCGATCGCTTTGTGTTCCGCGCCGTGGTACTCGAACGTTCGGCGCACGTCGGGCACGAGCGAGATTGCGAGAAGGTACCCGACGAACAACACGAGCCGCAGCACGCCTTCGGCGAGATGCGAAGGGAGGAACGAGATCGAATCGGCGACGTTACGGCCGGCCACCGCGGGAAGCACCAGGAACAGCGCGCTCGAAGAACACGACCGCGACGACGACCGTCCACCCGAGCGTTCGCTCCGACACCTGCTGCTCTTCGGGGACTTGCTGGTTCGCCGACCAGGTGAGCGCGCGGTAACCGAGCGCCATCGACTCGCCGAGCGTCGTGAGCCCCCGCACCAGCGGGATGTCGCGGTAGCGCTCCGACCACCGCGGGACGTCGTTGACGGCGAGGGCGATCTCGCCGTCGTCGGTGCGAGCCGCGACCGCCCAGGTGGTCGCGCCGCGCATCATGACGCCTTCGAGTACCGCCTGCCCGCCGAAATAACGCGGTTCCGACTTCGCCATGCGGTACTCGATTCGACGGGCCGGTCGGTCGGGTCGGGCCCGACCGGCACCCGGCGCCTACTGCAGTTGCGACTTCTTCTTCGCCGCGGCGGCTGCGAGCTTCGTCGACTTCGCCTGCCGCTTGTTGAAACGCTCGACGCGGCCACCGGTGTCGACCAGCTTCTGTTTGCCGGTGTAGAAGGGGTGGCATTCGGAACAAAGTTCCACGCGCAGGCTGGGCACCGTGGAACGGGTGGTGAACTCGTTCCCGCACGAACAGTGCACGAGGCATTCGGTGTACTGGGGGTGAATGTCGGTCTTCATCGGGGCTCCAGTGTAGGAGTCGGCAGCGAGCCGGTTTTCTTCGCGAATCGGAGGTATGTCGCCACGCCGGCGCGAGGAAAACGGGCGGGGTTGTCGGTAACACCGCCGGCAGCCGGGCAATTCCGGCCGGGCGGCGAAGCTCGACAGGCTAAACCATCCCGCCGCTCCGAGCGTTCCTGAGGCTGTCATGACCGACTGCGACGCCTTCTGCCGCGATCTCGGTCCCCGGCTCGTGGGCTCGCTCCAGCTCTACTGCGGCGATCGCGCGACAGCCGAGGAACTGGCCCAGGAGGCCCTCGCCCGCGCCTTCGAGCGCTGGGACCGCGTCGGGACCATGGCCTCGCCCGAGGCCTGGACGTACCGGGTCGCGTTCAACCTGGCGAAGTCGGGGATCCGGCGGCGGGCGGCCGAGCGGCGAGCGCACCGGCGCTGGCGTGCCGACCGGGTGATCGTGGCCGGCGAACCGTCGGCCGCGGCGGTCGCAGTGCGCGACGCCGTCGCCGCGCTCTCGCCCAAGCAGCGCGCGGTGATCATTGCCCGCTTCTACGGCGGGCTGTCGGTGAAGGAAACCGCGGTCGCGCTCGGCTGCGCGGAGGGAACGGTCAAGGCCCACACGCACCAGGCGGTCGCAAACCTGCGCGCCGCGGGTTTGTCGGACGTCGAACAGGAAGAGGTAACGGTCGATGACCCGGTTGTCTGAGGTGCTCGAGGACACGGTGCCGGTACGCGACCCGTCGTTCGGGTTCGACGAGGTCGTGGGACGGGCGCGGCGGCGGCAACGCCGCCGGCGCGCGGGCGCGGGTGGCGCGCTCCTCCTCGCGCTGGCGCTGGTCGTCGGTGTTGCCGCGCGCGACGCGAGCGGGTCGAAGCCGGCGAAGCAGATCCAAACCGTCGCGCCGCCTCCGTTGGCGCACGCGGTGTTCGGTGTGCGCACCGACACGACGTTGCTGTTCGACGCCGGCTCGAAGGGTGTCGTCGCGTTGAACCTCGACACCGGCACGCGAACCGCCCGCGCGCTGAAGGGTGCGCGTGCCGGCGACCAGCCGTACGTGCTCACCCGGATCGGCGAAGACATCGTCGCCGGTTGGGGCGAAGAGTGGGCCACGCCGCTTTCCGGTGCGGCCCGGCGCGCAAGATCGCCGACGCGACCATCTACGTTCCCGACACCGAACCCGACCTGCTGTGGGCGATCAGTTACCCGGGCGGGGCCGACAGCCGGATCGGGAATGGCACACCGACGCTGCGCCTCCTCGCGACGAACGGCCAAACGCTCGCAGTCCGGAAAGGCCCCGCGCCGAGCGTCGGTACGCCGTTCATCGGGGTCGCGAAGCGAGTCGTGTTCGAGCTGGCCGGTGATCGCGGCCTCGCCGTCTGGGACCCCTCGACCGGCAAGCTCGGCGCGGCGTTCGGCGGCACCGGCGCGCAGACCGGCGACACTCGCGGACGGCTGCTGTCGTGGTGCGACGGCACGTGCGGCACGATCCATTTCACCGACGTCACCACGGGCGCCGACATCACGGTCGCGCTCCCCGACGGGCTGAAGGCGACGCGCCTGTTGAGGTCACGCTTCTCGCCCGGCTTCGGCGATCTTGCGGTCCCCGTGAGCGGCGGCGTCGTGCTCGTCGACCCGGGCAGCCGCAGCGCGAAGCTCGTGCTGAAGACGAGTTCCCACGGCTTCCCGTCGGTCGCCTGGTCGCCCGACAGTTCGCAACTCTTCGTGAGCAACTTCGCGACGACCGGTGGCGGTGCCGGCTACGAGACCTACAACGGCGAGATCGGCCGCTGGGACCGCACCAGCGACAAGGCGTCGTACGCGCGCGTGACCGCGCCGCTCGGGAACGCAACCGTCGCGATCACCAACGACGAGGCTCGCACCTTCCTCCGTTGAACTCGTTTTGATGAACCCCGGGCGCCCTCAAGCGCGCTTTCGGTACATCAAAACGGGTGTCAGGTGCCCATTCCGGCGGGGGCTTTGGCGATCTCGCTGAGGAACTGGTCGTTGCTCTTCGTGGTGCGGATCTTGTCGATCAGCAGTTCGAGGCCCGAACCACCCTCGAGCGCGTTGAGGACGCGACGCAACTTCCACACCTGCTGCAACGACATGCGATCGAAGAGCAGTTCTTCGTGGCGGGTGCTCGACGCTTCCACGTCGATCGCCGGGTAGATCCGGCGTTCGGCGAGGCGACGGTCGAGGCGCAACTCCATGTTGCCGGTGCCCTTGAACTCCTCGAAGATCACTTCGTCCATCTTCGAGCCGGTCTCGATCAACGCCGTCGCGATGATCGTGAGCGAGCCACCCTCTTCGATGTTGCGCGCGGCACCGAAGAACTTCTTCGGCGGGTAGAGCGCCGAAGAGTCGACCCCACCCGACATGATCCGGCCCGACGCGGGCGCCGCGAGGTTGTACGCGCGGGCCAGGCGGGTGATGCCGTCGAGCACGATCACGACATCGCGCCCGAGCTCGACCAAACGCTTCGCGCGGTCGATCGTGAGCTCGGCGACCTGGGTGTGCTCGTCGGAGGGGCGGTCGAACGTCGACGCGACCACTTCCCCGTTTTGCACGTGGCGGCGCATGTCGGTGACCTCTTCGGGGCGCTCGTCGACGAGCAACACCATGAGGTGCACTTCGGGGTTGTTGCGTTCGATCGCGTACACGATCTGCTTCAAGATCGTGGTCTTGCCGGCTTTGGGCGGCGACACGATGAGGCCGCGCTGGCCCTTGCCGATCGGTGCGATCAAGTCGATGATGCGGCCGGTGTTCTCCGTCGGGTTGTCGGGCAATTCGAGCCGCAGCCGTTCGTCGGGGAACAGCGGTGTGAGATCTTCGAACCGAACCCGGTTGCGAGCCTCGTCGGGAGTCATGTCGTTGATGAAGTCGACGCGCATGAGCGCCGGGTACTTCTCGCTGCTCGCGGGTGGGCGGGTCGCGCCTTTCACGTAGTCGCCCTTGCGCAGGCTGAACCGCCGGACCTGCGACGCCGACACGTACGCGTCGTTGCGACCGGGCAGGTAACCGGTGGCGCGCAGGAAGCCGTAACCCTCGTCGCGCAGGTCGAGCAGACCTTCGATCTCGATCGGTTCGCCCGCGAAGTCGTCCTGCCGCGGTTCGTTGCGCCCGCCGGCGCTCGCGCCGGGCTGTCCCGACGCGCCCCCGTCGCGGTCGCGGTCGCGGCCGCGGCGACGGCGGCGACGGCGGTTGCCTTGCCCGTCGTCTTCGCCGCGATCGCGCCATTGCGGCTGCGACTGCTGACTCGTGTCGCCCTCGGTCGCGCCGGCGCCGCCCGTTGGTTGCGCCGCCGGAGCGGAACCGTTCGCGGTTGCCGGCTCGCTCGTACTGGTGTGCTCGTCGGTGGTCGTGGCCGAGGCCGGCGCGCTCCCGCGCGCATCGGCCGGCTCGCTCCCGCCTTCGCCGGCCGAGTGGCCCGAAGCGCCGTTCGGACGCGAGATCCGGCGAGGGCGGATCAACGCCATGTCGTCGGTGCTGCCGGGCGCGGCATCGAGCGCGTTCTGCTCGGCGGCCAGGGCATCGAGATCGTCTTCGCCCGCGGCGCGCGTCGAACGGATCTTGCGCGGCTTGGGCGCTTCGTCGGTGCGTTCGGACGCGCCGTTGCTGCTCCGGTCACCCTTCGATGCCGCGTTGACGATCGCGTCGATGAGATCGGCCTTCTTCATGCGGCTGATCGACTTCAGGCCGATGGCCGCGGCGATGGCCGTCAGCTGCTCCCGGTCCTTCCCGTCCAACTGTGAACGGTCGAAGGTCTGGCTCATGAGTCGCTCCTCCCGGCGGCGCGGTTGGGAAACGCCACCGGTGCGGGTGATGGTGAAAAAGTTGCCAAGCGGCGGCCGCGGAACCCGGTGCCCTGCACCGACCGACGCAAACCCTCACCGAGCCGACCTCGGGACCGCTCGCGCGCCAGACGTGACCGGGATCGAGGTGGGGTGCCCGTCGGGGTTCGGCGGTGCCTGCCCAGCCGGGACTCGAGGGATCAGCTTTATGTTACACGGTCCGAGCGTGCGGTCGCGCCCCGGGGGCGCAGCAGCGACGCCATCAGACCGTGCGCTGCGACGGGCGGGCACCCGGCCGTGGCGGCTTCGTCGTAGCGGCCGCCCGCCGCGTCGAGGGTCGAGTCGAAGAGGAGGTAGGGCACCGTCGACGCGGTGTGCGTCTTGATCGCGCACGGCGTGGCGTGGTCGGGCAACAGCAGCAAGCGGTACGGCTCGCCGGCCGCGTCGAGTGCGTCGACGACGGGCCGATCACGTCGCGATCCCAGCGTTCGAGCGCGTCGACCTTCACGTCGACACGACCTTGATGACCGGCTTCGTCGGTCGCCTCGATGTGCAGCACGAACAAATCGCGGTCGGCGAGGGAATCGAGGCATGCGTCGCGTTGCGCGGCATAGTCGTTGTCGAAACCGGCTGTCGCGGTCGGGACGTCGACCACGTCGATCCCGGTGAGCACGCCGAGCCCTTGCACGAGGTCGACGGCCGATGTCATACGACCGGCGACGCCGTAGGTCGTTTCGAACCGAGGGAGCTGCGGCTTGACGCCTTGGCCCCACAACCAGATCTGTGTCGCGGGACAACCGACCGCGGGGGCGACACCGCCGACGACGTCGCGTGACGCGTCCATGAGCGCGCGTACCAACGTCGACGCCGGGCCGGTCGGGAAGACTGCCGGCTGCCCGGTGAGATCGTGCGGCGGTGTGCACTGCGCGTCGGCCCACGCCGACGGCACGACACAGAGATGCCGGTACTCGACACCCGCGTGAAAGCGAACGCCGTCGCGACCGTTGCCGAGCGCCGCGTCGAGCGCGGCGACGATCGCATGGCTCTGCTCGTTCGTCGGATGACCGGCGGCGAAGTCGATCATGGTCGGCGGGTCGTCGTCGGACAGGGTCACGAGGTTGCAGCGGTACGCAACCTCGTCGGGGCGAAGATCGACACCCATCGCGGCGGCCTCGATCGGCGCGCGACCGGTGTGATAGCGGGCCGGGTCGTAGCCGAGAATCGCCATGTTCCCGACGTCGCTCCCGGGTGGGAGGCCGGGCGGGATCACCTCGGCCCGGCCGACCTCAGCGCGCGTGGCAAGCGCGGCGAGGCGTGGCATCCGGGCGGCTTCGAGCGGCGTGCGACCGGCGAGCTCGGCGAGGGGTTCGTCGGCACAACCGTCGGGAACGAACACGAGGTACTTCACGGCGCGGCATCGTAGGCACGAAGGGCCGTTAGGTTGCGATGGATGCGCCCCGCAACGAGGTTCGGTCCGGTGGCGGTCGCGGCGGCGGTCCTCGCGTTCGTTGCGGCGGCGTGCGGGGGAACCGGCAAGGGCCCGATTCGAGTGCGAGCCGCCCGCCCACGTCGGTTGTTCCCACCACCACTACCGCGGCCGGTTCCGGCACGACGGCGAACGCGACGTCGCCCGACCTCGCCGCGGTGCGGCTGAAACTCACCGCGGTCGCGCGGAACCTCAACCGGCCCGTCGCGCTCGCGGTGCGCAACGGCGACGGCGCGCTCTACATCGCGGAGCAGACCGGGCGGATCGTGACGGTGTCGAGCGGCACGACCGGGCCCGTCCCGGTACTCGACATCCACGACGAGGTGAGCGACGGCAACGAGCAAGGGCTGCTCGGCATCACGTTCTCCCCCGACGGTTCAGTGTGTTACATCGACTTCACCGATACGAAAGGGAACACGCACGTGCAAGCGCTGCCGATGCGAGGACGCGTCGCGCAGAAGGCACAGCGCCGGGAACTGCTCGAGGTCAACCAGCCGTACTCGAACCACAACGGCGGCGAGCTGACGATCGGGCCCGACGGCATGCTCTACATCGGGCTCGGCGACGGCGGGAGTGCGGGCGACCCGCACGGCAACGGCCAGAACCTCGGCACGTTGCTCGCGAAGATCCTGCGTATCAACCCCGCCGCGAGCGGCAGCGCCGCGTACTCCGTGCCTTCCGACAACCCGTACGTCGACGACCGTGACGCACGCCCCGAAACGTGGATGTGGGGGTTGCGCAACCCGTGGCGCTTCTCGTTCGACCGCTCGACCGGCGACGTGTGGATCGGCGACGTCGGGCAGAACGCGTTCGAGGAGATCGATGAAGCGCCCGCGGGCGCGAGCGGCATCAACTGGGGTTGGAGCCAACGCGAGGGTGACCACGACTACAAGGGCGCGGAACCGCCGGGCGCCCGCGACCCGATCATCGAACGAAGCCATCAGGAAGGGTTCTGCGCAATCGTCGGCGGTTACGTGTACCGCGGCCGTGCTATTCCCGAACTCGACGGCGCGTACCTCTACTCCGACAACTGCCTCGGCAAGGTGTTCGGCGCGGTGCAACGCAACGGGAGCATCGTCGAAACCCGCGACCTCGGCATCAAGGCGAACGGCGTGACGTCGTTCGGTGAGGACGCGAACGGCGAGTTGTACGTACTCGACCTCGGCGGCACCGTCTCCCGCATCGACGTGCGTCGATAGCTATCGCTATGCGATAGCTATCGACGCCTGTCACTGGCGGCGGAGAATCGATCCGGAGATGCGACGGGTGATGACGCTCGGGGTCGCGTTGCTGAAGGCGTTGGCGACCTTGTTCAACGGGCCCGGCACGCAGACCGCACGCCCCTTCTCCAGCGCGGCGAGCGCTTCGGCCGTGACCTGATCGGCGGTCTGCCACAGGAACCCGGGCATCTGCGCGCCCTCGAAGCCCGAACGGTCCTGGAACTCGGTGCGCGTGAACCCGGGGCAGAGCACGGTGACCTTCACGCCGGCGTTCTTCAGTTCGTCGTGCAGTGCCTCGGTGAAGCTGCTGACGAAGGCTTTCGTCGCCGCGTAGGTCGCGTTGCCGGGGACCGGTTGGGCCGCGGCCAGCGACGACACGTTGAGGATCGCGCCGTTGCCGCGGCCGACCATCGCGTTCGCGGCGGCATGCGACAACCGCATGAGCGCGACGACGTTGAGCTGCACCTCACGCACCTCGTTGTCGATCGGCAGCTCGTGGAAGCGGCCGAACGAGCCGAAACCGGCATTGTTGATCAGCACGTCGACCTGGGGCTCGGACCGCAATCGTTCCTCGACGACCGCGAGTTGTTCGGGGACCGTGAGGTCGGCGGTGAGCACTTCGGTGCTGATCTCGTGCTCCTGCTCGAGTTGTTTGGCGAGCGCATCGAGGCGCGCCGTATCGCGCGCGACGAGCACGAGGTCGTGACCCTTGCGCGCGAGAAGTTGGGCGAACGATTGGCCGATCCCGGCGGACGCGCCGGTGACGAGGGCGAGCGGCCGCGCGCGACGCGACCCGACGACCGTGAGACCTGTGCTCATGAGTGCTCCTCAGATACCGACCGCGGCGCCCCGGCGCGCGGCATCTTGCGCGCCCGACACGACCGCCGCACTCGGGGTGGACGCCACGAGTTTGCCCTTCACGACGATCCTTTGCGCTGCGCTGTGCTTGGGATGGCACGCGATCAGCGTCATCGTCGGCTGGTCGGTCGGGTCGATGACCCACATGTCGGTGGGCTTCACGATCTGGGTCCCGGTCACCGCGTAGGTGAACGTGCCGTCGTGCATGTGGAAGATCACCGTGTCGCCCGGCGCGAGCAGGTCGAGGTTGAGGAACGGGTGCGTATGGGTGACCCGGTGGCCGGGGAAGACCGCGTTGCCCCGATGGCCGGGCATCGCGCTCCCCGGCCAGTGGCCGGGACCATGGTCGATCACGGTGAGCGTGATGCCTTCGTAGATGGGGTGCACGAGGCCGATCTTCGGGATCTCGATCGTGCCGATCTGGGTCACCGCGACGTTGGCGTACGGATCGGCGGGCGTCCGGTCGGGCACCGGGAGCGGTTCGGTGGTGGTGCTGACCCGACGATGCACGCTCGCGGGGAGCGTGGCAGTGGTCGTCGTCGTGGCCGCGGCGCCCACCAACGCGGGATCGTCGTCGCGCCCCGGACGATTGCGCGCGTCGGCGCGGTTCATGACGATCGCGGTCGACGTGCAGGCACCCGCGATCACGACGAGGCTCAGCGCGTACAGACCGCGCCGGCGGTACCGGCGGCGGCGTGACCGCGACCGATGTCTCGACGGTTCGCTCACAAGCCGAGTTCTCGCAACACCGACTCGACGTCGGCATCCACCGCGTCGCCCGTCTCCACTTCGGCGATCGCGCGGTTCGGGTCCTTCAACCCGTGCCCGGTGACGGTGCAGACCACCCGTTCACCCGGCTCGACGAGACCCTCCGCCGCGCCTTTGAGCAGCCCTGCGACCGACGACGCCGACGCCGGCTCGACGAACACACCTTCGAGCGACGCGAGCAGCCGGTAGGCCTCGAGGATTTCCGCGTCGGTGACGGCACTGATCGCGCCGCCCGACTCGTCGCGGGCGTCGATCGCGCCTTGCCACGACGCGGGGTTCCCGATGCGGATCGCGGTCGCGATCGTCTCCGGGTGCAACACGGGTTCGCCGAGCACCAGGGGCGCCGAACCGGACGCCTGCCAGCCGAGCATCCGCGGCAGTTTCGTGGTGAGCCCGTCGGTGTTGTACTCGCGGTAACCCCGCCAGTACGCGGTGATGTTCCCGGCGTTGCCGACCGGGAGGCAATGCACGTCGGGTGCGTCGCCGAGCACGTCGCAGATCTCGAACGAGGCGGTCTTCTGCCCTTCGATCCGGTACGGGTTGATCGAGTTCACCACGGTCACGCCGCCGCGCTCACCGAGTTGGCGCACCAGCATGAGCGCGTCGTCGAAGCTGCCCCGCACCTGCACGATGCGCGCGCCGTGGATCAGCGCCTGGGCGAGCTTGCCCAACGCGACATGCCCTTCGGGGATCACGACCGCAGCCGTCAGCCCGGCGCGCGCCGCGTAGGCGGCCGCCGACGCGGAGGTGTTGCCCGTCGAGGCGCACACCACGACCTTCGCGCCTTCCTCGACGGCTTTCGACATCGCCATCGTCATCCCGCGGTCCTTGAACGAACCGGTCGGGTTGGCGCCTTCCACCTTCAGCCACACCTGCGCGTCGACCCGTTCCGAGAGTCGCGGCGCTTCGAGGAGTGGAGTGCCACCCTCGTAGAGCGTGACGACAGGAGTGCCGGCCGATACCGGCAGGCGATCGCGGTACGCCTCGATCACGCCGGGCCACTGCGTCGCTCGTGTCGTCATTCTTCGCCTCCGACCACTCGGAGCACCGAGCCCGCGTGCTTCACGATGTCGAGCTCGCGCACATCGTGCATCGTCGCCCGCAAGTCGGCTTCTCGCGCGAGGTGCGTCACGAAGATCAACCGGGCTTCGTCGCCCTTACCCTTTTGTTGCATCGACTGGATGGACACGCCGTGCCGTCCGAACTCCCCTGCGATCGTTGCCAGCACACCGGGACGGTCGAGCGCGTCGAGCGTCACGTAGAACTGCGACTCAATATCGTCAATCGGCCGGATCGGTTTGCGGGTGAGCGTGCCGAACGTCGCGCCCCGCCCGCCCGAATGCAGGTTCTTCACCGCGTCGATGAGATCGCCGAGCACCGCGGAGGCGGTCGGCCCGCCGCCGGCGCCCCGGCCCAGCAGCATCAACTGCCCGACGGCGTCACCCTCGATGAACACCGCGTTGAAAGAACCACGCACCGTGGCCAACGGGTGGTCCTTCGGGACCATGGCCGGGTGGACGCGCACCGCCACCGCGCCCTCGTGCTCCTCCGCCACCGCCAGCAGCTTCACCACGTAGCCGAGCTCGGCGGCGGCGGCGATGTCGTCGGCGGTGACGGCGACGATCCCTTCCCGGTACACGTCGCCCGCGACCACGTTGGCGCCGAACGCGATCGAACCGATGATCGACGCCTTGGCCGCCGCGTCATAGCCCTCGATGTCGGCCGTGGGATCGCGTTCGGCGTAGCCGAGGCGTTGCGCCTCGCCGAGCGCGTCGGCGAACGACGAACCCTCTTCCGACATCTTGCTCAGGATGTAGTTGGTGGTGCCGTTCACGATGCCCATGACGCGGGTGATCCGCTCGCCGGCGAGCGACTCGCGCAACGGCCGGATCAGCGGGATCCCACCCGCGACCGACGCCTCGAAAAGCAGATCGACACCGGCCGTTTCCGCCGCTTCGAACAGTTCCATCCCGACGTTCGCGAGTAATTCCTTGTTGCCCGTCACCACCGGCTTGCCGGCCTTCAGCGCGGCGAGGATCAACGAGCGCGCCGGTTCGATCCCGCCGATCAACTCGACGACGACATCGACGGCCGGGTCGTTCACCACCGACTCGGCGTCGTTGGTGAACACCTCCGGCGGAAGGTCGACATCGCGTTCCTTGGCCAGGTTGTGCACCGCGACCCGGCTGATCTCGATCTCGACACCGGTACGCGCCCGGATGAGGTCGGCGTTGCGCGACAGGAGCTGCACGAGCGGGGCACCGACGTGCCCGCAACCGAGGAGCCCGACGCGTACCGGGTGATCGGACGAGGAAGCCATCAGGTCACAGTCTCGCGAACCCGACCCGTTTTGTTCGCGTCAAGAAGGCGCTTCACCTCAAATTCGCGAACAAAACCGGCTCGGAGCGGGCGGTCAGGGGGCGACGTCGAGGCGGACGAGGTCGTCGTAGGTCTCGCGGCGGACGACGACGCGGCTCTCACCGTTCTCCACGAACACGATCGCGGGGCGAGTCACCTTGTTGTAGTTCGATGCCATCGACGCGCCGTAGGCGCCGGTGCACGGCGTGGCGATCACGTCGCCCACGGCGAGATCGGCCGGCAGCGAGGCGTCGCGCACCAGCAGGTCGCCCTGCTCGCAGTGCTTCCCGGCGACCGTCGCGACGAGCGGGCGCTCGGCCGCGGCGCGCGCCGGCACGAACGCTTCGTAGTGCGCGCCGTACGCGACGGGTCGGAGGTTGTCGCTCATCCCTCCGTCGACGGCCACGTACGTGCGGATCCCGGGAACGGTCTTGATGGTGCCGACCCGGTACAGCGTGACGCCGGCGGGCGCGGCGATCGAACGGCCGGGCTCGACCATCAGCCGTGGCTTCGACTTCGCGTCGACGTCGATCAATGCCTTGGCGAACCCTTCGTGCAGCGCCGTGGCGTACTGCTCGATCGACGGCGGGTGGTCCTTCGTCGTGTAGCGAACGCCGAGACCGCCGCCGACGTTGCATTCGTCGATCGTGGCGCGACGGTGGCGTCTTCGAAGGCGCGGATGAGCGCGGCCATCTTGTGCAATGCGCGTTCGAACGCGTCGAGACGCGAGATCTGTGAACCGATATGGCAGTGCAGTCCGGTGCATTGCAGCACGTCGCTCTCATGGACGCGCACCGCGGCGGCGAGCGCGTCGCCGTTGCCGAGGTTGAAGCCGAACTTCGAGTCTTCGGCGCCGGTTTCGATGTGCTCGTGCGTATGCGCGGGGACACCCGGCGTCACCCGGACATGCACCTTCGGGCACGACACGCGCGTGGCGCGCGAGCGACTCGAGCCGGTCGAGCTCGTCGAACGAATCGACGATGATCCGACCGACGCCCGTTTCGAGCGCGAACTGCAGTTCGGATTCCGACTTGTTGTTGCCGTGCATCTCGATGCGATCCGGCGGGAAGCCGGCGTGCCGCGCGACGAACAGCTCGCCGCCGGTCGCAACGTCGATCGACAATCCTTCTTCGGCGACGATGGCCGCCATCGCGATGCACAGGAACGCCTTGCTCGCGTAGGCGACGCCACCGGTGAAGTTGTCGCGGTACGCGCGGCACCGGGCGCGCAACTCGCTCTCGTCGTACACATAGAGCGGTGTGCCGTAGAAGTCGGCCAGTCCGGCGAGGTCGACATCACCGATGGAGACGCGGCCCGACGCATCGAGGCGAGCCGAGCGCGGCAGCAGATCGAGATCGATCGGCGCGCTCACGCGCTCAGCCCCCGCCCTCGTTCTCGCTGGTCTCGTTCTCGCCGGTCTCGGTCTCGCTGTCGTCGAGGCGCGCCATCTCGTCGGGCGCGTGCACACCGAGCAACGCGAGGGCGTTCGCGAGCCCGATCCGGCACGCCTCCGTGAGCCACAGGCGCGCCTGGGTCAGCGCGTCATCGGGCGAGATCACCCGGCAGTCGCGGTAGAAACCGTGGAATTCGCGCGCGAAGTCGCGCACCCACGTCGCGACCTTCTGCGGGGCGCGCCCCACCGCGGCCTCTTCCACCATCTCCGGGTACGTCGACAGCGCGCGCAGCAACGCTTCTTCTCGCGGATGGCCGAGGAGGGAGAGGTCGACGTCGTCGAGGGCGCGCCGGGAGATTCCCGCCTCCGCGGCGCGGCGGGCGATCGATGCAACCCGCGCGTGCGCGTACTGCACGTAGTACACGGGGTTCTCCATCGACTGCGCGGTGACAACGTCGAGGTCGAAGGTCTGGGTCGTGTCGAGGCCCTGGAGCAGGAAGGTCATGCGGGCGACGTCGGGATCGACCTCGTCGAGGATGTCGGAGAGCGTGACGATGTCGCCGGCCCGTTTCGACATCCGCACTTCCTGGCCGCCACGCAACAACTTCACCAGTTGCCCGAGGATCACTTCCGGCTCCGGCACCGCTTCGGTACCGAACCCGAGTGCGTGCATCCCCGATTGCAACGACTTCACCTGGCCGTGGTGGTCGGCGCCCCAGATGTCGATCAGGTGCGTCCACCCGCGGCGCAACTTGTCGCGGTGGTACGCGAGGTCGTTGGCGAGGTAGGTGGTGGTGCCATTCGAGCGGATGAGGACTCGGTCACGGGTGTCGCCGAAGTTCGTCGTGCGCAACCAGGTCGCGCCGTCTTGCTCGTAGGTGAGGTCGCGCTCGGCGAGCTGCCGCAACACGTCGGTGACGTCGCCCCGCGAATGCAGCAGCCGTTCCGAGAACCACGTGTCGAAGTACACGCCGATCCGCCCGAGATCCTCCCGGAGCATCCGCACGACGTCGTGGTAACCCCACTCGCACGCCTGCTCCTGCGTGACGTGATCGCCGAGCTCGGCCCGGAGCCGGCCCGCCATCTCCACCAGGTATTCGCCCCGGTAGCCGTCTTCGGGCGGCTCGTTCCCGCAGTAGCGCGCGTACAGCGAAGCACCGAAGACGTCGAGCTGCGTGCCGGCGTCGTTCAGGTAGTACTCGCGGTGCACCTCGGCACCCTGCGCGGCGAGCAGGTTCGCGATCGCGTCGCCCGTCGCGACCCAGCGGCCCCCACCCGCGTGCAGCGGGCCGGTCGGGTTCGCGGAGACGAATTCGAGGTTGATCCGCGCGCCGGCGAGCGAATCGTTGGTGCCGAAGCCGTCGCCGCCGGCCACCACATCGCGGACCGTGGCGGACAACCAGGCCGGCGCGAGGAAAAAGTTGCAGAAACCGGGCCCGGCGATCTCGACCCGTTCGATCAGCGGCGACGCGGCGGCTTCGATCGCGGCGCGGAGCCGCTCGGCGATCTCGCGCGGCTTCGCCTTCGCCGCTTTCGCCAGTTGAAGCGCCACGGGCGTGGAGAAATCGCCGTGCTCACGCTGTTTGGGCACGTCGAGCACGATCACGGACGGCTCGGGCAGGCCCGCGGCACGGAGCGCCTCGCGAACGGTCTGCTGGAGCGCGTCGCGGATCATCGGGAAGGCCGATCGTACTTGAGCGCGCGCTGGGTGCTGCAGACGTTTCCCGGTGCGCGCGCGGGCAAGTAATGTGCTCGTTGCTGGGGTAGACGGAATCGGCACGGCACCGGCTTTGGCAGGACGGTGCTGTAGAAAAAACCAGGAGGGGCGGCTGTGCCGCAGCAGTCGGGCTTGGGGCGCGGGCTCGCAGCACTGCTGCCGGGCGCCTCGAGCGAACGCACGGACGCGTCGGAAGCGCCGAGCGCGCCAGAACACGGGGCGGCAGTCGTGGGGGACCTGAGCGCACAGCTGGCCGAAGGACTGGCCAGCACGGAGTCGGGCCTCGGCCTGATCTATCGCGCCCTCGACGCGCTCGTCGCCCAGTACGGCCTCGAAGACGCCGCGATCGTCATCGAAGAAGCCGGGCTCGGCCGCCAGGTGTTCCGAGCCGGGCGGCGGCCGCTCGACATGGAGGACGAGCCGCTGCTCACCGCACCGCCCGGCCTCTACACCGAGCCGACCCTCGACAACCAGGGCCTCGACCGGTCGCTCGTGATCTCGCTGTGCGTGCTCGCCTTGCGCCTCGATCTCCTGCGGTACGACGCGTGGCACGACCCGCTCACCGGCCTCTACGACCGGCGCAGCTTCGATCGCCTGCTCGACATGGCCATTGCCCGCAGCAACCGTTACGGCTGGCCGTTCACCCTCGTGATCCTCGACCTCGACGGGTTGAAGACCATCAACGACCAGTTCGGCCACCCGGCCGGCGACACGGCACTGCGTGACCTCGCCGAGCGGTTCCGCCGGGTCTTGCGAGCGGGCGACAGCGCGGCCCGTATCGGCGGCGACGAATTTGCGATGATCCTGCCCAACACCGAACCGGAGCTGGTACCGGCCCTGCTCGAGCGCGTTCGCATCGCGCCCGGCATCGCCGACGAGTGCCCGTCGTTCTCGTTCGGGGTGGCGCAATGTCCCAAGGAAGCGGACGATTTCGAAGCGCTCGTTCGGCTGGCCGACAAGCGCTTGTACCAAGCCAAGGACGGTCGTTCGTGAACACGCTCGACGATCTCGAACTCGAACTGCGCAAGCTCCCCGGCGTGCATTCGGCGGGGTTTGACCAACGCGACGACGTGCTCCTGATCCAGTTGCATGCCGGCCCCGAGCGCGGCGACCAGCCGTTGCCCGTCGCCGCGACCCGGATCGCGGCACGTCATTCCGACCGGCCGGTCGCCGTCGAGGTCGTCCGCTGGCGCGCGCCGGAGATCCGCGAGGTGCCGGTCGCGCTCCCGGCTCCCCCGGGCGGCACCGTCGGCGGTGAGCACCCGGCCGCGCCCCGGCCGCGCCTGCTGGCCGTGCTCTCCTTCCCCGACACCGACGAAGTCGAGGTGCACCTGATCCTCGAGGGCCGCCGCACGATCGGGCGGGCGCCCGGCAGCCGCGGCCTGATCGGTGTCGCCGACGCGACGATCGAAGCACTCACCGGTTTCGGCGCCGATTTCGAGCCCAAGGCACGCTGGGCGCGGCCGCTCGAAGCGAACGGCGACGACGACGCGACGGTGCTCATCGCGGTCGCGGTCGACGACGACGGCGGCCTTCGTTACGGCCTCGCGGCCGGCGCGACGTCGATCGACGCGACCGCCCCGCGACGCTCGACGCGGTCAACCGCCGCCTGTCGTACCTCCTCGCCATCGACCTGTAGATCACGGGCGTCGATAGCTATCGCTATGCGATAGCTATCGACGCATGCGGATCTCGCGGATGCCACGCCAGGTCGCGCGGGCGATCCCCCACCGTTCAGCCGACCGCGTGGTCGCGGCCTTCGCCGCGTACCAACCGAGCTGCCCGAACGCCGACACCCAGAAGGCACGTTCGCTCAACCTGCCGGTTCCTGCGTGCACCCGCTCCCAGCGGCTCACCAGTTCCACGGTCGTGAGCGCTTCGATGCCCCGCCGTTCGACGTCGGACGTGAGGTGCGCGAGGCGCGCCTTCGGGGTGACGACCAGTCGCCACCGTTGGCGGACCCGGTAACTCAGCTGCACGTCTTCGCCGTTGCGGTTCCGGCCCACCCGTTCGTCGGGCGGTTCGGCTTCGAGCACCGTGCGGCGGTACGACATCGCGCACCCCGGCACCCAGTCGACGTCGACGTCGTGCGCCGGTTCGGTGTAGATGCGGACGTTGCGCCCCGACGGCAACACGACCCCTTCGCGACGGCTGTCGAGCCCGAGCCATTCGTCGATGCGCCGGTACCGGTGCGGCGGTTGATCGGTCACGTAGCCGCCGACCCCGCCGATTTCCTCGGTGCCGTCGGCCGCGAACGTCGCGAGGATGCCTTCGATGTAGCCCGGTTCGAGCACGGTGTCGTCGTCGATGTAGTGGACGATCGGTTCGTGCGTTGCCCGCAACCCGACCAGCCGCTGGTGCACGAGCCCCGGCGTCGACTCGACCCGCTCGATCACGTGGCCGTCGGGCCAGCGGTCGCGGAACGCCGCCACGACAGTGGCCGATGCGTCGCCGTCGCTCGAATCGACAATCGTGGTGTGGGTCGGCACCCGGGTTTGCGTGCGCACCGATGCGAGGCACCGCTCGAGCTCGGCGGGCCGGTTCCGCGTGCAGATGATCAGGTCGTCGGTCATAAGCGGGCGGGGAATTGTCTCAGATGGGCCCGCTGGTACGATCGACCGCCCCGCCCCCGTAGCTCAGGGGATAGAGCATCGGCCTCCGGAGCCGTGTGCGCAGGTTCGAATCCTGCCGGGGGCGCAACCACTCGAGCGGAGAGACACCGAGAACGGTCACGGCTGCGCTTCGCGTTTCGAGTGGTCGCGGGTGACGCGTGCGAGCAGCTCAGCGTCCTGCGGGAACTCGGCGGCATGGATGAGTGCGAGCCCCCGGGCACGTTCTCGGGTCCCGCCGATGATGAGGCCGGCGATCTCCACCACTTGGCGGTGACGGCGCGCGGCTGCTTGGGAGTGCTGTCGCGCCGCTTCGAGATGATGGTGGGCATCAGCCTCGTCGCCGGCGATGCTCGCCAGAACCGCGAGAAGGGCATCATCGATCGGGTTCATGGTTCGACGGTGCGCTCGAGCGCTTACTCGGCGCTGACCCACGGTTCACCACAACCGATACCGTCACGACGTGCGGATCGGTCTCCTCGGCGGCCTCGAAGTCCGCGATGCAGACGATCGGGACGTCGCCATCACTGCCGGCAAGCAGCAGGCGCTGCTCGCGCTGCTCGCGATCCACGGCGGCCGGGTCGTTCCGACGGACCAGGTCGTCGATGCACTGTGGGGCGACGACCCGCCCCCGAGGGTCCGCAACGGTCTGCAAGCACTCGCGTCGAAGCTTCGCAGCGCGCTCGGTGCGGCTGACCTCGTCGTGATGCGCGGTGGCGGTTACGCACTCGAGCTTCCGGCCGACGCAGTCGACATCCACCGGTACGAGCGCCTGGTGGGCGCCGCTCGGGCGGCCGCGGATGCCGATCCCGGGCGCGCCGTCGCCCTGTACGCCGAAGCTGACGCGCTGTGGCGCGGCGACGCGCTGGCCGGCTTCACCTACGAAGAGTTCGCGCAATCGACGATCGGACGGTTGAACGAGCTTCGGCTCGCGGCGACAGAAGAACGCGTCGACCTTGAACTCGACCTCGGAAAGCTCGACGGGCCGATCGTCGAGCTCGAAGCGCTCGTCGCTGCGCACCCACTGCGTGAGCGCCTCCGCGGGCAGCTCATGGTGGTCCTGTACCGCGCCGGTCGACAGGCGGACGCGCTCCGCGTGTTCCAAGAGGGCCGGCGCATCCTGGCCGAGGAGCTCGGGCTCGATCCTGGGCCGGAGCTGCGCCACCTCGAGACCGCGATCCTCTCGCAGGACAGTTCGCTCGACGCTCCGGCGCCCGGGGGCGTTGACCACTCCAGTCCCACGCGTCGCGCCAAGCTCCCCGAAGCGCTCACTTCGCTCGTCGGCCGCGACGACGAACTTCGCGAACTCGTACAACTCGCGGCCGATCAGCGGTTCGTCTCACTCGTCGGGCCGGGAGGTGTCGGCAAGACACGACTCGCGTTGGAAGCGGCGCGCGCCGCCGCCGAGTCACTTGCCGACGGCGGCCGTCTGGTCGAACTCGCGCCCGTGAGCGATCCCGCCGGCGTACGGGCCGCGGTTGCGTCGGCACTCGACGTGCCGGACGCTCGGACGCTCGCAGATGCGCTCGCCGACCGGGAGATGGTCATCGTTCTCGACAACTGCGAGCATGTGATCGAGGCTGCCGCGGCAGTGGCCGAGGAACTGCTCCGACAGTGCCCCGGGCTGCGTCTCGTCGCGACGAGTCGTGAGGCGTTGCGGGCCTCGGGCGAGACGGTGTGGCCGGTGCCACCGCTCGCGCGTGACGATGCGGCGCAGCTCTTCGTCGCCCGCGCCCGGTCGACCGGCGCATCGCTTGATCTCTCGCACGATGCGGAAGAGCTGATCGCCGACATCTGTGCGCGACTCGACGGCCTCCCGCTCGCCATAGAACTGGCAGCGGCTCGTAGCCGCGCCCTGTCGGTCCATGAGATCGCGTCCCGGTTGACGGACCGGTTCCGGCTGCTCACCGGCGGATCGCGTACCGCACTGCCCCGTCAGCAAACCTTGGCTGCCGTCGTCGACTGGAGCTACGACCTGCTGTTCGATGCCGAGCAGCGGGTCTTCGAGCGTCTCTCGGTGTTCCCCGGCGGTTGCGATCTGGCCACTGCCGAAGCGACGTGCACAGACGACATGCTCGCCGCGGAGGACATTGCCGATCTCGTGCAGGCGCTCGTCGACAAATCACTCGTCATCGCGCGCGCTTCCGGCAGCACGGTGCGTCTCACCCAGCTGCAGACGCTGTCTCACTACGGCAAGGAGAAGCTCGCCGCTCGCGGCGACGCCGGGCGAATGCGCCACACAATGGCCGCCCATTTCGCGCAGCTCTGCGCGGAAAGCAAAAACGCCTTCAGCGGTCCGATGCAGCGCGCGTGGCTACGCGCGGTCACACAGGAGCACGACAACCTGCGTGCCGCCCTCGAGTGGGCGATCGCGAACGAGGATGCCGAAACGGCCCTGGTGATCGCGGGCGGAGCGAGTTGGTCCCACTGGCTCGCAGGTACGGCGACGGAGGGATCGCGCTGGATCGAGGAGGCATTCGCGTGCGACGGCGCAGTGACCGACCAAACGCGCGCGCTGGCGTTGACGGGACGGGGTCTGCTGCGGTTCATCGCCGGTGACATACCAGCGGCCGACGACGACCTGCGCGAAGCCCTCCAGATCTTTCGCGAATACGACGACGTCGCGGGCCTCACCTTCACCCTGTCGTTCTACGCGGAGACCGCTCGACTCGCCGGGCACGTCGAGCAGGCGCGCGCCAGGCGCCGCGAAGCGCTCGACATCTATCGCAGCGCACCCGAGGACGCATTCGTGATCGGGGCGCGGGCGTACTCCGAGGCGATTCTGGCGATGCTGGATGACGACGTCGCCACGGCCGAGAACCACTACCGCCGGGCCGCCGACGGCTTCCGTACCTCTGACCGGCCGGTCATGTTGGCGATGACGCTCGGCGTGCTGGCCGACTTCGACGAACGCCACGGCCACTACCGTGCCGCCGTCGATGAACTGGCGGAGGCGATCGAGCTCGCCGAACAGGTCGGCATGCGCGGCTTCGCCGGCTCGCTGTACTCGCGGCTCGCCTGGTCGCTCCTCGAGGACGGCGACGTCGCGCGCGCCGAATGCATGATCGACCGTTCCCTCGATGCGGGCCGGCGGCTGCGCAGCCCGCACATCCTCTTCCTCGCCCACGCCGGCTCGGCGCTGCTGCACCGAGTCCGCGGCGCCAATGCCGAGGCCGCAATTGCCGCGAACGATGCCCTCGCCATCCATGAGACCGAGGGCCCCGACCGGTTCCGGAACCGGATCGACCCGGACTTCGAGATCGCCGCGGTGCTCGCGGTGTGCCACACGGTGCTGGGTGTGATCGCGATCGAGGACGGCGACGCGACGAGAGGCGCCGAGCACGTCGCCGAAGCCGACCGGCTCCGCTCGCACGCAGGCGCTCCCGTCCCGAAGTTCCAGGTCGATGACGTCGAACGGGCCCGCGACGCCCTCGCGCCGGCTGAGTAAGCGCCGACCAAGCCCCCGGTAAGGGGCCCATCGGATCCTGCGACCTGTCCGCAACCCGCGGGCGAGATCCGGGAGGAGTTCCGATGAGTGCATTCCTGTACCGCCTCGGCCGCGGCTGTGCCCGGCACCCGTTCCGGGTGCTCGCGCTCTGGCTCGTGGCTGCTCTCGCCGTCGTCGGCCTCAAGGGCGTTGCCGGCGGTCACTATGACAACAGCATCCGGGTCCCCGGCGTCGAGTCGCAGCGAGCGGCCGACACCTTGGAAGCACGCTTCCCTGCCCAGAGCGGCAAGACCGCCCGCATCGTGTTCCACACTGCCAACGGCCAGCTCGACGACGCACGCCACAAGAACAGCGTCGAACGGGCTCGCGAACGGCTGGCCGCCGGCCACGCCGTCACCGCCGTCACCGACCCGTTTGGCCCGCAGTCCGCGGCCATCAGCGCCGACGGCCGCACCGCGTACATCGACGTCGCCTACGCCGTCGACAAGTTCACGACGACCCAGCTCCACGATGCCACCGCGGCAGCGTCGATCACCCGTGCGGCCGGCGTGCGGACCGACTTCACCGGTGAGCTCGCGGAGGTCGCGGACCAGGCTCCGAGCAGCGAGCTCATCGGCATCATCGTCGCGATCATCGTGTTGCTGTTCGCGTTCGGGTCGGTCGTGGCCATGGGCCTGCCGATCGTCACCGCGCTCATGGGCGTTTTCGTCGGGGCCGCCGGTGTCGGGGTGCTCTCCGCGTTCATCGACGTTCCCGACTTCTCGCTGATTCTGTGCATGATGGTCGGCCTCGGCGTCGGCATTGACTACGCGTTGTTCGTCGTCACCCGCCACCGCGAGCACCTTCACGAGGGCATGAGCGTCGCCGACTCCGCGGGTACCGCCAACGCCACCGCCGGTATGTCGGTGCTGTTCGCCGGCTCGACCGTGGTCATCGCCATCCTCGGGTTGCACCTCGCCGGCATCCCGGCGATCAGCTCGATGGGGGCGTCGGTCGCGCTCGTCGTCGTGGCCGCGATGATCGCCGCGGTCACCCTGCTCCCCGGCCTGCTCGGCCTGGCCGGCACGAAGATCGACAAGCTGTCGATCCACCGCAAGACGCGCGCGACGAAGCGCCCGCACGAGACCGTCGCGGGGCGATGGGCGCAGCATGTCGGCCGGCACCCCGTCCGGTACGCGATCACCAGCTTCGTTGTGCTCTGCGCGCTGGCGATGCCGGCGCTGCACATGCGCATCGGCACGCCCGACGACGGCAACGCCGGCGCCGGGAAGACGCAGCGTGTCGCCTACGACACCCTCGCGGGCGCTTTCGGACGCGGCTTCAACGGTCCCATCCAGGCCGTCGTCGACATCCCGACTCCCGCCGATCGGCAGGCAGTTGGCCGAGTGCACGACGCCCTGCAGGCTGACCCCGGTGTCGCAGCGGTGACCGTCCCGGTCTTCAACCCCGCCCACAACGCGGCACTCCTGACCATCGATCCGACCACGGGGCCGCAGGACGAGAAGACCAACGAGCTCGTCCGCCACCTACGCGCCGACGTGCTTCCCGCAACCGTGGCCGGCACGAACGCGAAGGTCATGCTCACGGGACAGGCGATGGCGGTCGATCTCGCCGACCGGCTCACGAGCCGGCTGCCGATCTTCATCCTCGCCGTCGTTGCCATGTCGTTCGTGCTGTTGATGATCGTGTTTCGCTCGGTGCTCGTGGCCTTCAAGGCCGCGGTGATGAACCTGTTGTCGATCGCCGCCGCCTACGGAGTGCTCGTCGCCGTCTTCCAGTGGGGATGGGGCAAGCAGCTCATCGGCCTCGAGCACACCGTGCCCGTCAACCCGTTCCTGCCGCTGATGATGTTCGCGATCCTCTTCGGCCTCTCAATGGACTACGAGGTGTTCCTGCTGTCGCGCGTACGTGAGGAGTACGTCGCCACGGGCGACAGCCACCAGTCGGTGGTCACGGGGCTGTCGAGCACGGCGCGGGTCATCACGTCGGCCGCGCTGATCATGATGAGTGTCTTCGGTGCCTTTGTCCTCGGCGACGACGTCAACGCCAAGATGTTCGGCATCGGCCTGTCGGTCGCGGTCTTCCTCGACGCCGCGCCGGTCCGCATGGTGCTCGTCCCGGCGACCATGAGCCTGCTCGGCCGCGCGAACTGGTGGCTGCCGAACTGGCTCGACCGCATCCTTCCCCACCTGGATCTCGAGGGTGCCCGCACCGAGCGACGCGTCGCGAGCGACGCCGAGCCCCAGCTCGTCGCGGCCTAGTCGAATGCTCCCGTCGCGTCGGTTACGTCGGTTGGCAGGATGTCGCCTGTTCGTCGTTGAAGGAGATCGCGCCGGTCTTCCGCTTGAAGAGGGGGACCGTGAAGTGCGCCGGGTGCGCGCTGCTCACCGTCGAACCTTCCTCGACGAGCAGCGCGCCACCCCGGCACATCCATGCGACCTCGAAGCCGGCGGAAGTGACCGCGCTGTTGGCCGACGTCACACTCGTCTTGCCGTGCGACCAGATCGTGCGACCGATGCGGTCGATCTCTCCCGACGCCAGTTCGGCCCGCGAGAACTCATAGAGCACCGCACCAACGCTGTAACCGTGCGTAGTTACCGGTACCGTCAAACCCGGGAACAGCTTCTTCGCACCTTCGATGCTGCAGTTGTTCACGACCTCGTCGAACCCGTCGCTGCTCGTCACGATCCGGTGCGCGACGACGGTGCCTCCTCTGACCCCACTCCTGATGACAAGGCACACCGCGCCCACCCACGACTCGGGGCAGAGGGGCTCGTTCTTCGCGGCGAGCACCGCGCCGGTGGCACGCACCGTCGCGGTCGCCACGTAGCCACGCGCGGTCGTGCCCCGTGGGACCGAATAGGAGGCCGGCCGGCTGAACCCCGGCTCGGAAGCACCACCGTTCGAGCTGCACACGTCGCCTTGCTTCCCGATCGTGAGCTGCGCCTCGAACGTCAGGGAGCCGGTCTGCGTGGTCCCGCCGGGCAGGTGCTGGGTCATGGAGCCCGACAGATTGAAGGGTTTCGCGTACGGCAACTGGGCGAGCGGCAACGTCGTGCTGCCGTTGGTCGCCAGGTTCGTGAATTCCGTCGCGTCGGCACCGCTCAACGGGAAGCTGTCGCCGTTCTGGTTCACCGGGGTAGGGATGCCGTAGTCGTATACCGGGGCCCGCCGGGCCCTCGCACCCCGACTCGGTTCCGCTCACCGACCCCTTCACCCCCGGCGTCCCCGGCTTCGGCGGGCTGGCGATCGACCACGGGAAGGCCTGGGGCTGTTGCGATTCGAGCGGGTTGGAGTCGAGCGCGACTGCGGTGGTCCAGCTGTAGCCGGCCGGCGTGTGGAAGCTGCACTGCACGGGCGGCTTGTTCTCGTCGGAACTCCATCCACCCTTTGCGTTCAGCTCCGTGGTGGTCACCGCGCAGAACGACGCGGTTCCACCCGGCGCGCTCGACTCGCCGTACTGGAGCGTGCTGCTGAGCGTCCACTGGTAGGTGGCCGAGCCGGTCCAGCTCGGGAAGCCCGGTGAGGTCCATGAGTAGTGGTCGTCGTACCGGCCCTGGTACGAGGTCACGTAGGTGCCGACGACGTTCCACTGCGACGTTCCGCCAACCGCGGGACAAGCGGCGAACGCGGGGCCGGCCGGGGTGCCGGGGGCGGCGGTGGCGGGAACCGCGGTGCCGGGCGCCCCGCCGGTGCCGGTCGGGTTGGCCACACCCGACGATTTCGGGCCGGAGTTCCCGCACCCGCACAGCGACACGGCGATCAGCGCCAAGACGGTCAGGAGCGCGGCCCGGTGGGGCTTGTGCATCGCCACCTCATGTTCCGCTACGAGCCGGTCGTCTCCCGCCGGCCACGACCTTCATTGCATCCGCAGACGCGCGGATGTGCTCCGCCAGCGTCCGTTTGCCGTCATCGTCGGTCCAGGCTTCGAAGGCGTTCTTGAACACTGCGATTCCTGCGTCCGCAGCCAGGTTCGCCGCGGGATCGTCGACGCCTCGCCGTCGCAGCGCGCCGGCGAGCGCGGAAGCCAGCGTTGCCAGTTTGACGAGCTCACGTTCTTGGAGCTCGGTGTTCGCGGCGATGACCGCTTGGCGCTCTCGGGAGTACTCACGGCGCTCCTCGAACATCGCCGCGGCGGCGGCTTGGAGCGCGGCGACGATCGCCTCGATGGGCGCGAGCGAAGCGGGCGCAGCCTCGACCTCGCTCACGAGGAGTTCCTGCAATGGCGCTGCGCCCCAGAACAGCACTTCACGCTTGTCGGTGAAGTACCGGAAGAAGGTTCGTTCGGTGAGCCCGGCCCGTGCGGCGATCTCCGCAACGGTGGTGCGCTCGAACCCACGCTCGCGGTACAGCTCCGTCGCCGCGACGACGAGCCGGCCGCGCGCGTTCGGCGCCCATCGACCCATACGTCGAGCCTAGCCGTGATGACAGCCGCTGCCATGAGGACTAGCGTGACGACAGTACCTGTCATCACCGGCTTCCACGTTGCGGTTGCCGGCCCGAAACCTTGGAGGCCGCCATGCGTGTCTTCGTCACCGGCGCATCGGGGCACATCGGTTCCGCCCTGCTTCCCGAACTGCTCGGGGCCGGCCACGAGGTGGTCGGACTGGCCCGCTCGGAGGAGTCGGCGGCCGTCATCGGCGCGGCCGGGGCCCAGGTCGCGTGGGGCGGTCTCGACGACCTCGACCGGCTGCGCGACGCGGCCGCGGCGGCCGACGGCGTGATCCACCTCGCGTTCAACCAAAACGGTGATCGCGAAGACGCGGTCGCCACCGACCTTCGCGCCTTGGAAACGATCGGCGATGCCCTTCAGGGCACCGGCAAGCCGTTGGTGAGCACGTCGGGGACGTTGATGCTCGCCTTCGCCGGGCTGGACCGCGTCGGGACCGAAGCCGACTTCGCCGAGGCCGGCCCGCGAATCGACGCCGAGAACGCGGTCATCGCACTCGCGAATCACGGCGTCCGCTCGTCGATCATCCGTCTCCCACCGACGGTGCACAGCTCGCTCGACCACCACGGGTTCATCCCGCGGCTGATCGCCATCGCCCACGACCAGGGGGTGGCCTCCTACGTCGGTGACGGGCCAACCGCTGGCCCGCCGGGCACACGCTCGACGCCGCCCGCCTCTACCGGCTGGCGTTGGAACTCGCACCGGCCGGCACCCGGCTGCACGCGGTCGGCGACGAGGGCATCCCGTTCCGCCACATCGCCGAAACGATCGGTCGCAACCTCGAGCTCCCCGCGAGCAGCATTCCGCCGGCCGATGCCGATGCCTACTTCGGCTTTCTCAGCCCGCTCGTCCAGCTCGACAACCCGACGTCGAGCGCGCTGACCCGCCAGCTCCTCGACTGGCGCCCGACGCACCCCGGCCTCATCGAAGATCTCGACGCGGGCCACTACTTCCACGAGGTGGGCGCCGAGGCGGGATGATGTCGATGTGAGGGAAGCTCGTACCAGACCCGCGCGGCATGGTTGACCCCGGCGGTCCCGCGCTGTCGGTCGACCGGCTCTCGAAGCGATTCGGGGACCGGGTTGCATTCGCCGATGTTTCCTTCGAGGTCGGCCAGGGCGAGGTGTTCGGCTTTCTCGGACCGAACGGCGCGGGCAAGACCACGACGGTGCGCACGCTCGGCACCCTGATCGCGCCGAGCGCGGGCTCGGCGGTGGTGGCCGGCATCGCGCTCACACCGGAGAACGGAGTGGAGATCCGCCGCCGGATCGCGATCATGCCCGAGTCGCCGGGGCTGTACCTGCGGCTGAGCGTGGTGGAGAACTTGCGCTGTTTCGCCGACCTGTACGAGGTGCCCGACCCGTCCGATCGCATCGACCGGGTCTTGCAAGCGGTGAAGCTGACCGAGCGAGCCGGCGACGCGTGCGGCAGCCTCTCGAAGGGCCTTCGCCAGCGCGTCGCACTCGCCCGGGCGTTGCTCAGCGACCCGCAGGTGCTGTTCCTCGACGAGCCGACCTCCGGCCTCGACCCGGCCGCGGCGCGCGACGTCCACGAGTTGATCGACGGGTTGCGCCGGCGCGGCGTCACGATCTTCCTGACGACGCATCGCCTCGAGGAAGCGGAACGACTCTGCGACCGCGTCGCGATCCTGAGCACGACGATCCGCACGATCGGCCGGCCCGACGAGCTGCGCGACCAGATGTTCGCCAAGGCGCTCACCGTCCGCACCGTTGCGCCCTTGACAGAACCCGAGCGCGTCTTCACCGGCGTGCCCGCGCTCGACAGCTGGCGGCCCGACGGCACGTCGACCTACGTCGTAACGGTTTCGGACGCGACGCGTGCGGCGCCGGCGCTCACACGCGCGCTCGTCGCCGCCGGTGCCGACGTGTTGTCGATCGCCGAGTCGCGCCACTCGCTGGAAGACGTGTACCTCGAATTGATCGACAACGACGGGGAGGCGAGCGCCACATGACCTTGAGCCGGCGGCGCGTCCGGGCCGTGTTCCGCAAGGAGTTACGCGAATACCGGCACAACGGGAACATCGTCTACGCGATGGCGATCCTGCCACTGGTGTTCCTCGTCCAACCGTTGGTTTCGGTGTTCACGCTGCCGTCGTCGGCGTCAATACAGGTACGCCAAGAGCACTCGCTGCTCTACATGCTGGCAATACCGGTGCTGGTGCCGGCGGCACTCGCCGCGTACTCGGTCGTCGGTGAACGGCTGCAGGGAACGCTCGAGCCGCTCCTCTCGACCCCGGTCCGGCGCGAGGAGCTCCTTCTCGGCAAGGCGCTGGCCGCGTTCGTCCCGTCGGTTCTCGTGGCCTACGGCGTCTTCGCCGTGTTCATCGCGGTCGTCGAGCTCTTCGCCCGCCCCGGCGTCGCGCCCGCGCTCATCCGCGGCCCCGACCTGCTCGCGCAACTGGTGTTCACACCGCTGCTCGCGATCTGGTCGATCTGGGTCGGCATCGCGATCTCCGCAAGATCATCGGACCCGCGTACCGCCGGGCAGCTGTCGATCCTCGCGAGCCTCCCGACGGTCGCGGTGACGACGCTCGTCGCGTTCGCCGTCATCCCACCGACGTTCGGTGCGGCGCTCGGTCTCGGCGCTGCGCTGCTCGTGCTGGTCCGCCTCGGCGCGCGCTTCGCGTCAGCCCTCTTCGATCGCGAGCGGCTCATCACCAGCACGAGGTGACGAATCGACCGCGGCGTACGCGCGGGCCCGCGCCCATCACATGCCGAACCGCGCTCGCCCGACGGCTTCCGCGGCATCGCCGGGACCGTCGACGTCGACGTCGGCCGCACCCTGGCGACCGAAGAGATAGAGCAACAGTTCCCCCGGCACTCCCGTGAGGCGGGCCACCGGCGTTCCCCGACGGGCTCGCAGCGCCCGGTCGGTCCCCGCCCACGCGACTTCGAGCCCGACGCCGCGTAGTCGCCGGGCGAGGAATCGCCGCGCGAAGGCGACGTTGCGCCAGAGCGCTTCGTCCAACGCGGCGGTGTTGGTGCGCGGGCCAAGGCCGTTGGCTCGACGGACATCTTCGTGGTGCACGAAGCACTCGTTGAGGTTCGGACCGCGGCGCACCCACCCGATTCGAAAGAACCCGCGCGGCGGTCCCAACCGGATCGTCGTGACGAGGGCGGCGTAGTCCCGGCGGGCGAGCGCCTGCCTGCGTCGCTCGGCGAAGCGCCCCCACGCGCCGGGCACGACGAGCCCCGGCGCGGCGCGGGGATCGTGCTCGCGCAGGACGAGGTGCGCCGCGACATCGCGCGTCGTCCACGGGTTGAGCAGTGTTGGAGCGTCGGGGCCGAGCTCGGTGAGGAGGTCGCACAACGCTTCGCGTTCGATCGCGTCCAACCAGAGATCGCTCATCGATGCTCCGTCCGCCGTTCACACCATAAGCGCGGCCACGTAGGCACCCGTCCGATGATCTCCGAGGAGTCGTGCCCGCAGTTCCGGGCGAAGCAGCGAGGCGCCGAGCCCCAGGACGCGGACGAACTGGAGCCCGTCGTAGTCGTGGGTGATCGTGCCGTCCGGTGCCAGGTACACAAGTTCACCGACGTGGCGGTAGTCGATCGTGTCGACGCTCGAACTCGGGAACACGATCTTGCGAAGAACGGCCGGAAGGTATGGCCGGATATCCGATGGCGGTGGGCACAGCATCGGCACGATGTCGTACGTCCCTTCGAACCGTCGGTGGGGAACCGAGTACGACGATCCGAACTCGGCGTCACCGACGCGCGGTGACCCGAACGTGTACACCTCTCGCACGGCAAAGCCTTCCTGACGAAGGCGGTGCGCCGCGAGCGTGGCAAGCGCTCCGCCCTGGCTGAACCCAGCCAGCACGATGCCGTCCTTCCCGGCGCCCTCCGCCGCGGCTCGGATGTGATCCCAATCGTGGTAGGCGAGGATTGCGGCAATGCCGGCGTGGACGATGCCCGGATACTCCTGGCCCAGTCCGGCGAGCCCGTCGAGCAACTCTTGGCTGTACGCGTACGCGATGTTCAAGAGCCAGCCGAAGCGCCCCGCGAAATCACCAACGAAATCGTCGAGAGATGCGCGAGCTCCCAGCGGCACGGGGTTGATGGTCGAGGTACCCCGAAAGACGACATACGTGTCGGTCTCCGAGTACAAGATGTGGCCACGCGACATGCCAACGAGGGTGAGAACCTCTCGCAGCACGTCGCGCAGGAACTTGCTGCGAACAGGCAGCTCCGACGTCACACGTATCGGTTCCACGAAACGCACGCCGGGTGATCGGATCGGTGCTTGCACCACCGGCCCCGAAACGAATTCGCAGGCAGTCGCAGCGCTCAGCGCGCCGAGATCGTCCATCGGCACTCCTGCCCCGTACAGGGCCCACAGCCTCCGCCTCATCGAAGCACCTCTCGCGGGGATTGACAATGCGCGACCGGCGCGAGCAGCGCGGCGCGCCGTTGGTCAGTGACCTGCGTCGACCTCGTCGTCGTCGGTACCGGGATCGACCGCGGCGTACGCGGCGGCTTCGAACACCCGTGTGAGGTGTTCGACGACCTCGTCGGGTGACGCGTCGAGGTCGCCGTGGATCCAATCGCTGAGCAGCTCGACGACTCCGCCGATCAACGCGCGCGCGATCAGTACGGGGTCGAGCCGGAGCCTCACACCCTCGGCGGCGACCGCCATCGCATTCCTGACGGTCATGTCGGCCAGCGCGTGGCGGGTGACGCGTCGAAGTTCCTCGAGGCGGTCGCTCACCCCGACGACTTCCATGGCGACGATGCGGGCCTTGCGCCGATCGGAGGTCAGCAGGCACCAGCCCGCCCGCAGCCCGGCCCGGGCGCGGGTTTCGATCGTGTCGGCTTCGGCGACGGCCTTGGTGGCATCGTTCGCGATGTCGGTGACGATGCGCAGGTACACCTGGTAGAGCAGGTCTTCCCGGCTGGTGAACGACTCGTAGAAGTAGCGGGGGTTGAGCGAGGCGGCGGCGGAGATGGCTCGCACCGAACTCGATGCATAGCCCTCGGTACCGAACACGTCGAGGCCGGCTTGCATCAGCCGCTCCCGCCGTTCGGCGGCCCGTTCCTGCGCCGTGACGCCGCGGTAGCGCCGCGGCGCTCGATCCGACGATCCCGTTGGGGCCCCCATCGGCACCCATTGTCGCACCGGCCCCGGCGACCCCCGGCCCTCGCCAAACTGGATACGCAGTGTTACAGTTCCCGTCGTTTCGATCTGGTATGGCACTGTTACTGATAGAGGGGGAACGATGACGCGTCGCACAGGCCGCTGCGCTCACCTCGTCCGATTCGCGCCGGCGGCGGCGATCGCGGTGTCGCTCGCGGTCGTTGCGGCGTCGTGTGTTCCGGCGCCGCCCCCGCCGGGCGCGCCGAACCCGAGCCTGCCGGCCGTCGCCGCGATCCCCGCGGGCAGCGGGCAACACGGCTACCCCTACGACGCCGCGCCGACGACGCCGTTGATCGCGGCCGCGCCGTCGATCGACCTCGCGGCGCGCGGCTACGTGGAACGCGAATTCACGATGTCGGGCACCGCGAAGGTGTACCGGCAAAGCGGGCTGTGGTTGTCGAACGGGCGGTGGAACGCGTCGGTCGCGCAGAGCGCGGTGCCGTACACCACCCGCCTCCTCGTCCGGTACCCGACGAACCCGGCCAACTTCAACGGGACGGTCGTGTTCGAATGGCTGAACGACACCACGGGCGGCGACCAGGACCCGGTGTGGTCGGAGCTCTACAACGAGCTGACCGATCAGGGCTACGCGTACGTTGGCGTCACCGCGCAGACCGCGGGCATGAACGACCTGAAGACGTGGGACCCCCAACGCTACGGGTCGCTCGGCGACAGCAACGACGGCCAGTCGTACGACATCTTCACGCAGGCCGCCGCGGTCGCGCGCGCCGACAGCGCGTTGGTGCTGGGTGGGCTCACACCGAGGAAGCTGATCGGCACCGGCGACTCACAATCGGCGTTTCGCGTCGACACGTATGTGAACGCGGTCCAGCCGCTCACCCACGCGTTCGACGGCTTTCTCGCCGTCGGCCGCGGCGCGCTCGCGGCCCCGATCGGAACCGGACTGGTCGCGGCGACGCCGTTCCCCGCGCTGATCCGCACCGACAACACGACCCCGTTCATCCAGCTGAACACCGAAGGCGACATCGTCGAGCTCGACGCCGGCGCCGCTCGCCAGCCCGACAACAACGACCTGCGGACCTGGGAGCTTGCGGGTGCGTCGCACATCGACGCCCACGAAGCGGCCTACGAGATCGAAACGATCTTCCACGAACAGCCCACGGTGCCGATCCCCCAGTGCGCGCTTGGTACCCCGATCGAAGGCACCGGCACCCCGCTCGACGGCATCAACCAGACCAACAACATGCCGCTGTTCGAGGTCGAGGACGCCGCCCTCACCGCGTTGCAGCGTTGGGTCACCACCGGTGCCCAGCCGCCGCACAGCCCGCAGATCTCGACCACGCCCGTCTTCTTCGGCCTGTACGACATCGTCAACGTCGACCAGTACGGCAACGCGCGCGGTGGGATCCGCCTCCCCGAGATCCAAGTCCCGACCGAGACCTACTCGCCGATCAACTTCGCGCAAGTTTCGACGAGCGACCTCTCCCCCACCGCGCTGTTCAACGAAGCGATCAGCGCGCTGACGTCGCTCAGCACCGGCAGCATCGACAACGCGAATGTGCGCGCCGCCGGACTGTGCCTGCTCTCGGGCTACTTCCTCTCGTTGCCGGCGGCCACGCTCACGAACCTCTACCCGACGCACAGCGCGTACGTGAGTAAGTACACGGCGGCCGCCAACGCCGCGGTCGCGGCGGGCTTCCTCACCTCGGGCGACGCGACCGACGCGATCGCCGCCGCCCAGGCATCGAACATCCCGTAGGACGCGTCGACTCGTGCTGCGAACCCGGTGTTGCGCGCGGCGCGGGCAGGCGTAGGCTCCGCGACCGTGGCGCTGTGGGACGACGAACTCGAAGCCCTCCGACCCACGTTCCGGGAGGAGGCCGCGACGTTCATCGCGTCCATCCCGTGGAACGAGGCCGACGTCAAGGACCGGCCGGTCGAAGAGCTCGTGGCCGCGCAACGCGCCGCGGAGTTCGGCGGCGCGCCCTCGGCGCGGGCGATCGACCGGATGATCACCGGCCCGGCCGGGCCGATCCGGTTGCGCACCTTCACCCACGACCAACCGGCCGGCGTCCTCTTCCACATTCACGGCGGCGCGTGGATGTCGGGCTCACCCGAGATGATGGACCAGCTCAACGAGGTCATCGTCGACGCGTGCAACGTCGCCGTCGTCAGCGTCGAGTACCGCCTCGCGCCGGAGGACCCGTACCCTGCGGGGCCCGACGACTGCGAAGCCGCGGCGTGCTGGTTACTCGAGCACGCCGCCGGCGAATTCGGCTCCGATCGACTCCTCATTGCGGGCGAGTCGGCCGGCGCGCACCTTGCGGCGGTCACGCTGCTGCGTATGCGCGACCGCCACGATGCCGTCGATCGCTTTCTCGGTGCGAACCTGGTGTTCGGTGCGTACGACCTCTCGCGCACTCCCAGCCAGCGCGGCGTCGGCGTCGCGCCCGGGACCGACATTCTCGACGGAACCGGTTTCCCGCTCGGCCTCTACCTGCCCGGGATGTCGGATGAGCAGCGGCGCGACCCCGACGTCTCGCCGCTCTACGCCGACTTGCAGGGCATGCCACCCGCGCTCTTCTCCGTCGGCACCAACGACCACCTCCTCGACGACACCCTGTTCATGGCCTCGCGCTGGGAAGCTGCGGGGAACCGGAGCCGGCTCCTCGTCTACCCCGAGACCCCGCACGGCTGCATCGCGCTGCCGTCGGTCGCCGGGCACTTCTTCCCTCGCTGCTTCGAATTCCTCGGCGAATGCCTCGCGGCCGGCCAACCCGCCGGCCGCATGTAGCGAGCGCGACCGCGTGGGCACCACCACCCGCCGGGCCCGCGTCAACCCCGTCACACCGACCATCGGCGCCGAGGTCGAAGGCGTCGACCTCGCGACCGTCGACGACGAGACGTGGGCCGAAGTGGAGGCCGCGTTCGCCTCCCACCTCGTGCTGTTCTTCCGCGACCAGCACCTCGACGCGGGCGCGCTCGAATCGCTCGGGCGACGGTTCGGCGAGTTGCACGTGCACCCGGCGGCACCCGCGCTCGACGGTCACCCCGAGGTGATGATCATCCACACCGACGAGCGCTCGAAGGTCGCGGCCGGCACCTACTGGCACACCGATGTCAGCTGCGACGAGCGCCCGCCCGCAGTCACGATCCTCCACCTGACGACGGTGCCACCAACCGGCGGTGACACGCTCTTCTCGTCGATGTACGCGGCGTACGACTCGCTGTCGGAGCCCATGCAGCAGTTCCTGCAATCGCTCGAAGCGCGTCACAACTCGCAGCACGTGTACGCGGGCCGCTACGGCGCCACGCAACCCGCCCGCGACGGGACCTTCCCCCGCGCGACGCACCCGGTGGTGCGCACCCATCCCGTGACGGGCCGGAAGGCGCTCTACGTCAACCCGTCTTTCACCACCCACATCGTCGGCCTCGAACGCGACGAGAGCGCCGCGCTGTTGCGGTTCCTCTACCGGCACCAGCAACACGCCGCGTTCCAGTGCCGGTTCCGCTGGCGGCCCGGTTCGCTCGCCATCTGGGACAACCGCTGCACCCAACACCTCGCGATGTGGGACTACTACCCCGAGGTGCGCGACGGGTTGCGCGTGAGCGTCGTCGGCGAGCGACCGTCGTGACCCTCGCGCCGCGGTGCGCGCCTGGTTGACCCCGGCGCAACGCCGGCCGCTCCCGCTGTAGGGTCGGTCCGACACGTGGCTGGTGCCGGGAACAGCTGCGTCCCCTTGGTTCGGAGGATGGTGCCGTGCCGGCCGAGCTCGTCGGACGCGACACGGAACGCGCCAGGATGCGCACGCTGGGCGGGTCCGATGTCGTGCTGTTGACCGGCGACGCCGGCATCGGGAAAACCGCGCTCTGGGAGTGGGCGATCGACGACGCGCGCGCCGCCGGGGCGCGGGTGCTCGAAACGCGAGCGTCGGCCGCCGAGGCGCGGTTGCCGTGGGTCGGGCTCACCGACCTCCTACGCGGTGTACCGGCCGAGGCGATCGACGAACTGGCACCGCCACAAGCGCGGGCGCTGCAGACCGTTGCTTTTGCCGCCGACCCCGACGTCGGCGCGGGGCACAACGACGAACGCGCGGTCGCCACCGCGTTCCTCAGCTGCCTCGGTCTGCTGGCGACGCGGGGACCGGTACTGGTCGCGGTCGACGACCTCCCGTACCTCGACGGGGCAAGCGGACGCGCGCTCGCGTTCGCGGTGCGGCGCCTCTCCGACGATCAGCCGGTTCGCCTCGTCGCGACGGCCCGAGGCGACTCGTTGCCGGCCCTCGTCGACGAACTCCCCCGCGATCGCGTCGTCGTGCAACGCGTCGGGCCGTTGTCGGTCGGCGGGCTGTTCGAACTGCTGGTCCGCCGCCTCGACCTGAGATTGCCCCGGCCGATGCTCCTCCGCGTGCACGAGGCGTCGGGCGGTAACCCGCTCTACGCGCTCGAGTTGGCCCGAGCGGTCAACCGTCTCGAGATCGCGCCCCCGCCGGGCACACCGCTCCCCGTTCCGCTCGGCCTGGAGGCGCTCGCCCGCGCACGCATACGCGAGCTTCCCCCCGAAGTGTGCGAAGTGGTCGCCGGCCCGGCCGCGTCGTGGCGCTTCACCACCGTGGGGATCGACCCGGCCGCGCTCGCGCAGGCAATCGACGCGCAACTCGTGGTGGCCGACGACACCGTGATCCGCGCCGCACACCCGCTGCTGAGTGCGGCGGCATACGGCAACCTCACCGCGACGCGCCGGCGCGCGCTGCACGCGCGCCTCGCCGACCTCGCCGAGGGCCCGGCGGAACGGGCGCGGCACCTCGCGCTCGGGGCCACGGCACCGCAAGCCGACATCGCCGGGGCGCTCGACGCCGGCGCCGATTCCGCGTTGATCGCCGGCGTGCCCGACCTCGCCACGGAGTTGGCCGCGCTCGCGCTCGTGCACACGGTCGACGGTGCGCATCGTCTCGCGCGCCTCGACCGGCTGGCCGACGCCCGGATCCGGGCCGGCGACAGCGCGGGGGCGTACGCGGCGCAACACGAAGCAGTCGAGTTGACGCCGCGCGGCCCCGACCGGGCGCGACGGAGGACCCGCCTGGCCGAGGTGGCGACCGAGGTCACCGGCTGGCTGGCGGCCGAGAACGAGCTCGAAACCGCGGTCATCGAGGCCGAACCCGACCCGGTCGTGCTGGCCGAGGTGCTCCTGACCCTCGCGGCCGTCACCGACGACATCGACAAAGCCCACGCGTCGGCGACCCGAGCCGTTGCCTTGCTCGACGCGCTCGAAGCGCCGGACCCGGTGATCCTCTCGGGTGCGCTGTCGCAGGCAGCGGGCGCGAAGTTCCGTTCGGGCCGCGGTCTCGACCACGACCTGTTCGCGCGCGCCATCGAGATCGAACGGGCGCATCCGGCACGGCGGCTGTCGGACCGAGCCGACGCGAGCTACGCCGCGCTCTTGAAGTATGCCGACGACCTCGATGGCGCCCGCGTCCGGCTCACCGCGTTGTTGCAAGAGGCGCGGGAAAGCGGCGACGTGAGCTCGATCGCGTACGTGCTCGCGCACCTCGTACACCTGGAGGTGTGGAGCGGTCACCTCGACGCAGCCGAGCGTGTCGCCGCGGAACACCTCGCGATCGCAGAACAGGGCGGCTTGGCGGCCCAGGGCGCGCAAGCGCGCTACAACGTCGCGCTCGTGCTGGCGCACCGAGGGGAACTCGACGCGGCCGAGTCGCTGCTCACCGCCTTGCGCGACGATCCCGACACCGGCGCGTGGGACCGGCATCGTGCGCACGGCGCGCTCGGGTTCGTCGCGCTGTCGCGCGGGGAACCGGCCACCGCGGCCGAGCACCTCGACGCCTGGTACTCGATGTTGCGCGAGATGCATTTCGGCGAACCCGGCTACAGCCGCTCTCATCTCGACCGGCTGTCGGCCCTCGTCGCTGCCGGCCGCGTGGCCGAGGCCGCGGTCTTCGCCGACGAGCTCGATGCGCAGGCCGAGGCGTCCGGCCGGCAGTCGGCGGCGGCGGTCGCGCTCACCGGGCGCGCCCTCGTCGCCGCGACTTCCGACCACCTCGCCGACGCCCAGGAACTTCTCGCGCGCGCGATCGCCTGGTACGACTCGTCGCCGTTGCGCTTCGACCGCGCCCGCACGCTGCTCATCGCCGGCCAGGTGCACCGGCGGGCGAAGGCGAAAGCCCTCGCGCGCGACACGCTGAGCGAAGCCCATCACGAGTTCGAAGCGTTCGGCGCGACCGCGTGGGCCGCACAAGCGGCGGAGGAACTGGCGCGGGTGAACGTGCGGCGGCGCGCGTCGAACGAGCTCACCGAAACCGAACGCCAGGTCGCCACCCTCGCGGCGGCCGGGCTCACGACCCGCGAAGTGGCCGCGCGCTCGTTCCTCGCGGTGAAGACCGTCGAAGCCAACCTGTCGCGCGTGTACCGGAAGCTCGGGATCCGCTCGCGCGCCGAACTCGGCGCGCGGCTCGGTCGCGAGTAGCCCTCCGGCGGTGCGGGCGATCGCGCCGCGGGGTGCGGCCGAGCCAGGTATCGCCGCGCGCCCGTGAACCGCATTTAGCTGTTCACTTGACAAGTCAATCTCCGGGCCCCATCATTCGCTTGTCAAACGAACAGCGGATACGGAGGGTGCGGCATGGGACGGATCAAACCCAGGGCACGGGAAGAGCTCGCTGATCGCGAGCCCCTGTTCGTGGCCTACGAACAGATCGTGGGCTTCGTGCCGACGACCCTCTTCGCGCTCGCGCGCGTCCCCGGCCTGCTCGAGGGCTATGTGGGGATGGCGCACGCGGCCGCGATGAACGGGCTGATCCCCGAAGACCTCGCGCAGATGGTCGCGAACATCACGAGTGCGGCGGCGGGCTGCCGCTACTGCCAAGCCCACACCGCCGCCCACGCCGAACACCTCGGCGTCGACCCCGACAAACTCGCCGAACTCTGGAACTTCGAAACCAGCACCCACTACACCGACGCCGAACGCGCCGCCCTCCGCCTCGCCCTCCACGCCGGCCAACACCCCAACGCCGTCACCGACACCGACTTCGACGAATGCCGCCGCCACTACACCGACGACCAGATCACCGCCATCGTCGCCGTCTGCGCACTCTTCGGCTTCCTCAACCGGTGGAACGACACCATGGCCACCACCCTCGAAGAAACCCCCCACCACATCGCCAACCGCATCCTCGCCCCCCAAGGCTGGGACCCCGGCCGGCACCAATGAGCCCGACGCTCACACCGCCGAGAACCCGGGAACTGGATGCGGCGCCGCCCCCAGCGAAGAAACGGGCGTGGTGGCGCTGGCTCGCCGGCGGCTTCGCGGTGGCGGTCGCAGTCGTGATCGGCGGGCCCTTCGTGTACATCCACTTCGTCGAAGGCCCCGCGCCGGCGCCGCTGTCGCTCCCGCTCGCGACGAGCGCGAGCGCGGCGCCGGGTGTCCCGCAGGCGCCGCTGGCCGGCACCTGGACCGTGGCCCCCGGATCGATCGCCGGCTACCGCGTGAAGGAAAAGTTGTTCGGGCAGCCCGCGACCGCGGTCGGCCGCACCAACCGCGTGACCGGCTCGATGACAATCGCCGGCACGCGGGTGACGAACGCGACCTACACCGTCGACCTGACCTCGGTCTCCAGCGATCGCCCCGCGCGCGACAGCCAGTTCCGGGGACGGATCATGGGCACCGCCGAGTACCCCACCGCGACCTTCGTGCTCACGAAGCCCATCGAGCTCGCACCCTTACCGGGCGACGGCGTCGTCGCGCACTACTCGGCGGCCGGCAAGCTGACCCTGCACGGGACGACGAGGTCCGTCACGGTCCCGCTCCAGGCCGAACGCAGCGCCGACCGGGTCGAGGTGCAGGGGATCCTCGGCATCCGCTTCGCCGACTACGGCGTCGCCAACCCGAGCCTCGGTCCCGCGCGCGTCGGCGGCAGTGGCCAGTTGGAGTTCGTCCTGCACTTCTCCCGGAAGGAGACATCGTGAGCCGCATCGAACCCATCGCGCGCGAGGAACTGGCCGCCTACGAAGAAGGCTTCGCGGCGATCGATGCCTACATGGGCTTCGTTCCCTCATCGCTGCGCGCGATGGCGCGGGTCCCCGGGCTCCTCGAAGGGTTCACCGGCCTTTCCATGGTGGTGCTCCTCAACGACCTGATCCCCGATGCGTTGAAGCAGATGGTGGGGAACATCGCGAGTGCGGCGGCGGGCTGCCGCTACTGCCAAGCCCACACCGCCGCCCACGCCGAACACCTCGGCGTCGACCCCGACAAACTCGCCGAACTCTGGAACTTCGAAACCAGCACCCACTACACCGACGCCGAACGCGCCGCCCTCCGCCTCGCCCTCCACGCCGGCCAACACCCCAACGCCGTCACCGACACCGACTTCGACGAATGCCGCCGCCACTACACCGACGACCAGATCACCGCCATCGTCGCCGTCTGCGCACTCTTCGGCTTCCTCAACCGGTGGAACGACACCATGGCCACCACCCTCGAAGAAACCCCCCACCACATCGCCAACCGCATCCTCGCCCCCCAAGGCTGGGACCCCGGGAAACACCGGTGAGCACGCATCCCGACGCGACGGTCGTGACGCTCACCGGGACCGGTGTGCCCCTCCCGGCACCGGGCCGGGCCGGGCCGGGCACGCTCGTGCGCTACCGCGACATCGCGCTCCAGTTCGACGCGGGGCGGGCAACCACGCTCCGGTTGGTCGAGGCCGGCGTACCGCCCGCCGCGCTCAGCGCACTGTTCGTCACCCACGTGCACAGCGACCACGTCGTCGACCTCGCCGACGTCGCGATGACGCGATGGATCTTCCAGCACCTGCAACCGAGCGAACCGCTCGTGGTCGTCGCGCCCGAAGGGGCCGCGGCGCGCTTCGCCCGGCGGATGTTCGACGTGTACGACGACGACATCGCGGCGCGGATGGAGCACGTCCTTCCCGCGCCGCCGGCGATCGAGCTCCGCGCGTTCGGCGTGACCAGCGAACCGGCCGCCGTCTGGGAGTCCGACGACGGGACGGTACGAGTCGACGCGGTCGCGGTGCACCACGAACCGGTCGTCGACGCGGTCGCGTACCGCGTCACGACGCCGACGGGCGTCGTCGTGATCTCGGGCGACACGCGGGTGTGCGAGGAGGTCGAACGGCTGAGTGCCGGCGCCGACGTCCTCGTGCACGAGGCGTGCCGGACGACGGCGATGGCCGGCGCGATCGCCGGAACACCGTTCGAGACCGTGTTCAGCTACCACGCCGACACGGTGCCCCTCGGCGCCATGGCCGAACGAGCAGGCGTACCGCACCTCGTGCTCACCCATCTCATCCCGCCACCCGAACCCGAGCAGGCCCACGAGTTCGCCGACGACGTCCGGCGTGGCGGCTACTCCGGCAAGATCACGGTCGGCTCCGACCTCGCGACCGTCACGATCGCGAACGCGCCGGTGGGCGCGCGCAACCCGGCTCGCTGACCGGCGGTTCGGCAACAACACGCACGTCGTCACCGAACCGCCGAGCCTGCGACTGGTCGGCACGGGGAATCACCGTTGGCCGATCAGGCGGGCGGCGCGAAGAACTCGAGCGTGATCCCGTCGGGGTCGCGGAAGCTCAGGCCCGAGCCGTAGGCCGCGTCCTTGATGGCGCCGTGCTCGATGCCGAGCTCATCGAGCCGCCTCGCCCACTTCTCGAGTTCGCTTCGGTCACCACAACCGAACGCGACATGGTCGAGGCCGACGCGGAACTCGCTGAACCGCTCGGCCGAGGCCGGCGTCGCGTGCTGGTGCAGCCCGAGCAGGGTTCCGTTCCCGAGCAGGTAGACGGTGTGATGGAAATCGGGGTCGGTGTCCTCGTCGAGCACCGGGCTCGCGTCGAGCAGTTCTTCGTACCAGGCAACGCTGACGGCGAGATCGCGCACCGTCAGCGCCACGTGGGTGAGCGGCGGGAAGGTAGTCATTTGCTGGTTCCTTTCGAGGGAGTGAAGCCGAGCCACAGGCTTGGTCGCCGTCGTGGTGGCAGAATCAGTTTCCGTGCGAACCGCTCCGGTGACCATGACCGAGGCACCGCCGCGGTTGGCCGCCCGACCAGAGTTGTGCCGGTGACCATCTCCGGCGGCGTGACGCGGCGTCCCGCGCCGGCCGACCCCCTGCACGACGCGCTCGACCACCTCCGGCTCGAGGGTGCGATCTTCTTCCGCTCGGAGCTCACTGAAGCCTTCGCGTTCGAGTCGACACCGAACGTCATCGCCGGGGTGTTGCACCCCGGCGCCGAGCGGCTGATCGTGTTCCACATCGTCGCCCAGGGATCGTGCTGGGTGAGCGCGGCCGACGGTGAGCACCATCGGGCCGACGTAGGTGACGTCATCGTCGTGCCCTACGGCGACGCGCACACGATCGGCGGCAACGTCGCGGCCGAGGCGGTCTCGATCCTCACCCTGCTCGACGCGCCCCCATGGGAGGTGATGCCGTTGATCCGCCACGGCGGCGGCGGCGAGCGAACCGACCTCGTGTGCGGCTACCTGCACTCCGAAGACCCGTTGTTCGACCCGGCACTGGGGGTGTTCCCGCCGGCGTTCGTGGTGCGCCTGCCCCAAGGGGCCGCGGCGGGCTGGGTGCAGGCGAGCATCGCGTATTCCCTCGAGGAGACCGTGCTGTCGAACAAGAGCCCACGCCTGCTCTCGACCCGCCTACCCGAGCTCGTCCTGATCGAGGTGCTCCGCATGCACCTCGCGACCGCGCCGGCCGTCGATCGCGGATGGCTCGCCGCGCTGCACGACAGCGTGCTCGCGCCGGCGCTGGCGCTCCTGCATGCGGCACCCGAGCGGAAGTGGACGGTCGCCGAACTTGCGTCGGGTGCCGCGGTGTCACGCTCGTTGCTCGATGACCGTTTCCGCCAGGTGCTCGGTCGCTCACCGATCCGCTACCTCACGGAATGGCGGATGCACCTCGCGGAGGACCTCCTCGCGACCACCGAACTCGGGATCGTGACCGTCGCCCGACGAGTCGGCTACGACTCCGAGGAGGCGTTCAGCCGCGCGTTCAAGCGGTCGCACGGGCTCTCGCCGAACCATTGGCGCGCGCAGCGCGACGCGACGACCGTTCCGCGGATGGATTGAGCCGGAAGGCGAAGGCGGCGGCCGGCGCTACCGCTTGACGACGTCGTTCTGGTCGAGGAGATCCGTCAGTTCGGCGTCGAGTTCGTCGTCGGCGGTGCCTTCGATGTGCACCCTCGGCAACACACGCGCCAAGCCCCTGGGGAGCCACCAGTTCGCGTCGCCGAGGAGTTCCATCGTCGCGGGGACGAGCACCATCCGCACGAGAGTCGCGTCGATGAGGATCGCGGCGGCGAGCCCGAGCCCGAACTCCTTGATCACACGTTCACCGCCAAGCACGAACGAGCCGAACACGCACACCATGATCGCGGCGGCGGCCGTGATGACACGCGCCGTTTGTGCGAGCCCGTCGGCTACGGCTTCCGCGTTGTTGCGCGTCTTGTCGAACTCTTCCTTGATCCGGCTGAGGAGGAAGATCTCGTAGTCCATGCTGAGCCCGAAGATGACGGCGAACATCATCATCGGGATGAAGCTCTCGATCGGTCCCTTCTTCCCGACGCCGATCAGGCCCGCGGCCCAGCCCCATTGGAAGACCGCGACGAGCAGGCCGTACGAAGCGCCGATCGACAGCACGTTCATGATCACGGCTTTGAGCGGCACGACCAGGGAACGGAACACGGTGAGGAGCAAGAGGAACGACAGGCCGAGGACGACCAGCATGAAGATCGGGAGGTGCGCACCGAGGAAGTTCGAAAGGTCGACGAACGTCGCGGTGGTGCCGCCGATGTGCACGACGAGCCCGGTACCCGCGACCGCTCCGGGGATCACGTGCGCCCGCAGGTCATGGATGAGCGCGACGGTCTTTTGATCTTGCGGGCCGGTCGACGGGAACACCTGCATCACCGCGGCGCTGCCCGACGGCCCGACCACGGGCGGGGTCACCTCGACGACGCCGGGCTCCGCCGCGATCGCGTCGTGCAGTTTCGACAGCGAGGCCGAGGCCTGCTGGTTCGGCAGTTCGACTGCGACGAGGAGCGGCCCGTTGAACCCCGGGCCGAAACCCTTGGCCAGCATGTCGTACGCGACCCGCGTGGTATCGGTCGTCGGGTTGTTCCCGGCGTCGGAATTGCCGAGCCTGATCGAGAACACCGGCATCGCCAGCGCGACGAGGACGACGAGACCGATCGCCGCCGACGTCCACGGCCGGTGCTGGATCAGACGGCTCCAGCGGTACGCGACCGTCGTGCGGGCGCTGGTCGCGGCGCGCTTGGTCCACGGCAGCGCGAGCTTGTCGATGTTGCGACCGACGAACCCGAGCACGGCGGGCAGCAAGGTCACCGACGCGAGCATCGTGAGCACGACCGCGAGCGCCGCGCCCACCGCGAGACCGCGGACGAACGACAGGCCCATCGCGAACATGCCGAGCAGCGAGATCACGACCGTCGACCCCGCGAACACGACGGCCTTGCCCGACGTCGTGACGGCTTTGACGACCGCGCGCTCCTCGTCGAGCCCCGCGTTCAGGCCCTGGCGGTACCGCGTGACGATGAAGAGCGCGTAGTCGATACCGACACCGATACCGATCATCGCGGCGAGGATGCTCGCGAAGCTCGGCATCGAGAACACGTTCGCGAGCAGGCTCACGCCGGCGAGCCCGACGCCGATCCCGAACAGCGCGGTGAGGATCGGTAAGCCCATCGCGAGCACCGAACCGAACGCGATGAGCAGGATGATGACGGCGGCGAGAATGCCGACACCTTCGGTGCCGCCCGGCGGTTTGCGGGTCTGGAACATGTTGCCGGAGAGCTCGACGTCGAAGCCGGGGCGTTTGCTCGCGGTCGCGACGGCCTTCACCGCATCGGGCGCCGTGTTCTTGAGCTGGTCGATGTTGGCGTCGAAGTGCACCGTCGCGAACGCGACCGTGCCGTCGCGCGAGATCTGGCGTGCGGTGGCGGCCGTGTAGGGGCTCGTCACCTCGACGACGTGCGGGACCTTGGCGACGTCGGCGAACAACGCCTTGGCCCGCGCTTCGACCGCGGCACTCTTCACGCCCGCGGGCGCGGCGATGACGATGTCGCCGGTGGCACCCGACTGCGTGCTGAAGCGGCCGGCGAGCAGGTTCTGGGCCCGCTGCGAGTCGCTGGCCGGGAGCTTGAAGCTCATCGACGACTTCCCACCGATGGCCGAGCTCGCGACCTGGCTGCCGATGAGCAGCACGATCCAGGCGATGAGGACGACCCGGCGACGCCGGTAACACCAATGCGCGAGACGGCTCAGCACGCCGGCTCCTTCTGAGGTGGGGGGAACCTGCCGGGGGGTGCAGGTATCGGCGTCGACACTAGGGAGAATCATTGATTGTGTCAAGTAATGAATTCACCTATGATTTACCCGGGCGACGTCGCTCCAAGGGAGATATCGGTGACGGTGCGGTCGGAAGCAGACATCCAGGTGGTCGAACTCGTGCTGGCGATGTTCGACCGGTTCCACGAGCACGCGCACGCCATCGTGACCGACGCCGGGATCTCCACCGCGCAGGCGGCGGCGCTGCTGCGCCTCGACTCGCCGCTGTCGCAGCGGGAGCTGGCCGAGTGCCTGAAGTACGACGCTTCGAACATCACGTCGATCGTCGACAGCCTGGAGGAACGGGGCCTCGTGGAGCGACAGGTCGATCCCACCGACCGCCGGGTGCGCCGGCTGGTCGTGACCGCCGAGGGAGGCAACGTCGTCGCCGGCCTGCGCGAGCGGCTGCTGCAGGAGACACCGCTTCTCGACCGGCTCGACGAACGCGAACGCGCGCAACTGTCGGGGCTGCTGGCCAAGGCGATCGGCGACCACACCCCGTCGGGATGGGTCGAGATGCTCCGGGGCCGCAGATAAGAGGCTGGCCCGCAGGGGTTCCAGTCAGGGCGTGTCGACGTCGATCCGGCGGCCGGCGAGCGCGGCCCTGAGTTCGTTCAGCTTCTCGAGGCTCGCATCGGAACGGGCGCGGTCGGCCGCCGCCAGGCCGAGCACGATCGCCTCGATCAGCACGAGCGTGGTGCCGTGGCTCGCGAACCGGCCGGGAACGCCACGTCCCGACTGCAAGGTGGTGTGCACCTTCGCGTCGAACCTGCGCCCGAGCGCGTCGGTGACCAGCACGACGGGCGCCTCGAGCTCGCCCGCCCGGTCGAGCAGCACGCGTACGTGGGCCTGGATACGGCCGTACGCGAGCAGGACGACCGCGTCGCCTCGCGCGAGCGCGAGCAACTCGTCGGCGAACGAAGTGCCGGTGTGCACGAACGCGGTGCTCGGCTTGCCGATCCGTTCGGTCAGTACCTGGCCGTAGGCGGCGAGATGCGCCGACGGTCCCACGCCGCGCCACACGACGCGGCGGCTCGGCGCGAGCGCACCCACCGCCGACTGGAACTTCTCGGCCGGGATGTTGCGGGTGAGCGCATCGAGCGCGGCGACATGATTGGCGAGGGTCGAGGCGAATACTTCGTCGGGCGGGGTGTGCGCGAGCGTCCGGCGCAACCGCTCCCCCGGCGGCGGGTTGCCCTGCGACGCGAGCGCTTCGCGCAACTCGCCGAGCCCGCGGTACCCCAACGCCTTGGCGGTGCGGACAACGGTCGCGTCGCTCGTGCCCAGCCGTTCGGCGAGCGCGGCGGCCGAGAGCAACGTCGCGCCGCTGCCGACCTCGAGCAGGTGCTCGGCCACCCGCCGTTCGGCCGGCGCGAGGTCGTCGCCCCGCGCCGCCAGCCGCTCGGCAAAGGTGTCAAGTAGCATTTGCTACGGCATACGGCATCGCCGTAGCATACGCTACGATGCATTCGACGCTGCTCGTGCTGGCCGCGTTCCTGGCCTCGACGGTCGAGATGGTGGAGGCACTCACCATCGTCCTCGCGGTCGGCATGACGCGCGGGTGGCGTTCCGCGGCGTGGGGCGTTTCGGCCGCGCTCGCCGCGCTCACCGTGATCGTCGCCGCGCTCGGCCCGCGCTCTCGAAGATCCCGATCGACTCGCTGCGTGTCGTCGTCGGCACCGTGTTGTTGATCTTCGGCCTGCAATGGCTGCGCAAGGCAATCCTGCGCGCCAGCGGCCTGAAAGCGATGCACGACGAGGACGCGATCTTCGATCGGGAAGTGGCCGAACTGCGCGCCGACGGTCGCGCCGCGCACGACTGGTACGCCTTCACCGTCGCGTTCAAAGGCGTCTTCCTCGAAGGGCTCGAGGTCGCGTTCATCGTCGTCACGTTCGGCGGCGCGCAACACAACGTCGGCCTGGCGGCCATCGGCGCCGCCGCCGCACTCGTCGTGGTACTGGCCGCGGGCGTCAAAGTGCACGCGCCGCTGTCGCGCGTCCCCGAGAACACGTTGAAGTTCGGCGTCGGGGTCATGCTCACGTCGTTCGGGATGTTCTGGAGCTCGGAAGGCGCGGGCGTGAAATGGCCCGGGTCCGACGCGTCGCTCCTCGTGTTGATCGGGTTCGTCGTCGCGCTGTCGTTCGGCCTCGTCGAATGGCTCCGCCGCGCCGGCGCCCGCGCGACTGGCGAAGCCGAGGTGGCCCCGGCATGAGGTTGCTCGCGCAGTTCGGTCGCTTCTGGTACGACTTCATCGTCGGCGACGACTGGACGATCGCGGTCGCGGTGGTGATCGCCGTGGCGGTCACGGCCGTGCTGGCGCACCGCGGATGGAACGTGTGGCCGATCGTCCCGGTCGGCGTCACGCTCATCCTGGCGGTGTCGTGCCGGCGGGAGGCGCGCGCCCGGCGTCGCCGCGAGCAATCCGCCGGCTGAACGATCACAGCCGAAATGGCCGCGCGCCGCGGGCCGGGCCGAGCAAGATGCCCTCGTGCCCCGCCGCCATGACCCTTCGCTCTACGACGGCGCCGCCGCGCACTACGTGTACGGCCGCCCGCCCTATTCCGCCGAACTGGTCCCGGCCTTGTCGGACGCGCTCGGCCTCGACGGCTCCGGCCGGATGCTCGACGTCGGTTGCGGCCCGGGCGTGCTGAGCGTCATGTTCGCGTCGCGCTTCGAGGAGGTCGTCGCGCTCGATCCCGATACCGGGATGCTGGCCGAGGCGGCACGACGCAGCGCGCTGGCAGGGCATACGAACGTGCGCTTCGTGACCGCGGTCGCGGAGGACATCCCCCAACTGGGTCTCGGGCGCTTCCGCGCCGTGCTGTTCGGCCAGTCGCTCCACTGGACCGACCGGGATCGCGTCGTCGACGTCGTGTACGACATCCTCGAACCGGGTGGCGCGATCGTCTGCATCGCGCCTGATATCGAGCACCGCCCCGAACCGCCCGGGCCTGATCTCCCGCGGATCCCGCACCAAGAACTCGAGCAGCTGGTGCGGCAGTACCTCGGCCCTCGGCGGCGCGCCGGAAAAGGGTTCGCGAAGTACAACACCGAGCGTTACGAGGAGACGTTGAAACGGGGGCGCTTCGGGCCACCCGAGGTGCGCTTCGCGCCGGGCCGGCCCGACATCGTGCGCGACACCGAGAGTGTGCTTTCGGGCTACCTGTCGATGTCGTTCGCGGCGCCGCACCTGTTCGGTGACCGGCTCGACGAATTCTCGGACGACGTGCGGGCGGTGTGCCGCGCCCACTCCCCTTCCGGGCTGTTTCGCGACTGGCCGGGCGACACGGTGATGGTCATCGGCCGGAAGCCGGCGTAGCTCGCGGGCAGGCGCCGCCGGTCAGCCGGTGTAGCCGGCGACGATGTCGGAGAACGCGTACGGCGACTGGCTGATGCTGCTGCACGAGTCGGATGCCTTCGACGACGGCGGGTTGCACTGCCGGTCGCGGTTCACAGACCAGAACGTGAAACGCGCGAGGTGATGTTGCTGCGCGAACGCGAGCATGGTCTGGAAGTCGGAGGTGGTCACCGTTTCGTCGGCTTCGTCGGTCCGCCCGTTCATCGACGAGATGCCGACATGCTCGTACGCGGCCGGCTCGGAGATGCCGTAGGCCTGCTCCACGTCGAGCGCGAGACCTTGTGCCGCCTGCACCGACACCTGCCCCATGTCGGAGATGGGCGTACCGAAGTCGAACGGCATGATCGTCCACGACGTCGGCTGCAACCCGGCGGCGACGGCTTCGGCGATGAGGCTCCGGCCCGTCGCGTCGGGACCGGTCGGCGCCACACCGAAGGTGATCGAGATCTCGATGCCGGGGTTGTCGTCCTGCACGATCTTGAGCGCGGCGACGACCCGTTCGCGCGTCTTGGCCTTCTTCACTTCACCGTGCTCGATGTCGATGTCGATCGCGCGCAACGAGTACGCGTCGATCACCTGCTGGTACGCCGCGGCCAGCGCCGCCACGGTCTTGCACGACGTTCCGAGCTTCTTGCCACTCCACCCGCCGAACGAGACGTCGACGTCGCCCCCCGCGGCGCGGATGGCGTCGATCGCGGCAGCGTCGGTGCCGCCGAGCAGCGGCCGCGAACCGTCCCACATGGGGTTGCACTTCTTGTGCGACAGGATGAAGGCCAGCGTGAGGGAGTGCAGCCCGGTCGCACCGAGCACCGCGGCGGGCGGTTGCGGGTTCCCCCAACCCAGGTACTCGTAGGGTGCGGCCTGCTCGACCGGCACCGGCGTCGCCCCGGCCGCGGCCACCGAGCCCGTCGCGCCGGCGAGCGGCAGGCACGCGAGCGCGCAAGCGGCCGCGGCCGCGGCGCACGCGAGGCGTCGCATCACACGTACTGCCAGCGCTTCGCCGGACCGCCGCCGGGTTCGTGCTCGAGGCACTGGATGTCGAAGAAGATCGGCAGGAGGTACTTCACGTAAAAGGCGTGCACGACGAGGCCGGGCGACTTCAGGTCTTCGTACTCCCTGATCTTCATGTCGGGATGGCGTTCCCGGAATTCGCGGCACGCGTCGAGCAGCGCATCGACCTCGGCCCGCGTCTCTTGGAGCAGTCCCAAGTGGTCGTAGCCGGGTGACGAGATCGGCTTGTCGCTCTCGGCGAGCAGGATGAACTGGCCGTCGTCGGGCAGCAAGAGATGGCAACTCTGACCGACGACCTCGGTGTCGATCGCCCGCCAGCCGAGCACCGACGAGTAGAACGCGTCGACGTCGGCGCGGAACTCGGGGGTCAGCGTGCCGCGGGGGAACGTCAACTCCATGTGGTTGAACCGCATGTTGCCCATCGTTGCCTCTTTCGTGATCGTCTACGGCAGGAGCACGACCCGGCCGACGGCCTGCCGGCTCTCGATGTACGCGTGCGCGTCGGCGGCTCGAGCGAGCGGGAACGTACGGTCGACCAGCACCGAGAGCCGGCCGGCACCGACATCGGCCACCAGGTCGGCGATCATCGCCTGCGCGCGCGGGGTCGCGATCTCGGCACCGAGGAACACGCCCGTGATCGACTGGTTCATCGCGCCGAGCACCGACACGTCGAAGAGTTGGGGGTCGCGGCCGGCACTGCCGACGGTGATGCACCGGCCCCGGTACTTCAGGCAGGCGACACTGCCCGCCAGCACCTTGCCCCCGACGGAATCGACCGCGAGATCGACCCCTTGGCCTCCCGCCAGGTCGCGAACAGTGCCCACCCACTCGCTCTTCGAATAGTCGACGGCATGGTCGAGACCGAGCGCGCGCAGTGGTTCCAACCTCGCGACGCTCGATGCGGTCGCGATCACGGTCGCCCCGGCGCGTTTCGCCAGCTGGATCGCGGCGACGCCCACACCGCCGGCACCGGCCTGGACGAGCACCGTCTCACCCGCCTGCAACCGCCCGAACTCGAACAGGCAGTCGTGCGCCGTGCCGAACGCCACCGGCACGCACGCGACCGCGACGATGTCGGCACCGTCGGCGATCGGCCAGGTGACCGCGGCTGCCGTCGCCATCTTTTCGGCGTGTGATCCCCACACGTTCACCGCGACGACTCGCTGCCCGACGTGCCGGTCGGTCACATCGGGCGCGACCTCCGAAATGGTGCCCGCGCACTGGTAACCGACGATGTGCGGCGTGGTCGCCATCTCGCCGTGCCACCGGTTGAGCGTGTCGCCGCCTTCGATACTGATCGCCTCGACGTCGATGACCACGCCGCCCGGGAAGCATTCGGGGTCGGCGACGTCTTCGTAGCGAAGAACTTCAGGGCCACCGGTCTCGTAGTACACCGCAGCTTTCACGGCGCGCATGCTACGAGCATCGACGATGCAGTGCATCGAACGACTCCCGCATCCTTTCGCCGAGCTCCTGGCCAAGCGCCGGTGCCACCATTACCGTTTCTCCACACGATCCTGCCGACAGACAAGGGGCCCGGAGATGGCCAAGCCCAGTTACCTCGGACTGTTGAACGCGATCTCGCTCGCCGAGTCGCGTGCGTACGCCTATCTCCTCGTATGGGCCGAGAAGACACCGAGCGACGATGTCCGCAACGTGCTGCTCAAGGTCGCGGCGCGTGAAGGCGAGCACGGGATGAGCTTCGCCAAGCGGATCAACGAACTCGGGTACCAGCTGCGCGAGAAGCCAGATGCCAACGCAGAGAGGTTGATGGAGATCGCCGCCGCCGACTGCTCCGACCTCGAGAAGATGGAACGGCTGCAGCTGCACACGCTCGATGCCGGCGACCAACCCGACATCTTCGATTCGTTCTTCGCCGACCATTCGATCGACATCGAAACCGGCGCACTCCTCGGTCGTTACATCGCCGAGGAGCGCGACACCGCGCGCCTCTTGCGCTCGTGCTACGACCAGCTGAAGGCGTCGTCGACCGCACCGCAACCAGCGGCCGATATCACTGCGCTCGAAGCCAAGGTCGACACGCTGTGCCGGGCCGTCGAAGAACTTCGCCAGATCGTGTGCGCGCAGGCGATGCCGGCGACCACGACCGGGTAGACGGCGCGGTCGCGCTCACGCTCCGTCGGGTCACGCGAACCGGATGACCGACACGATGCCGGCCGCCAGGCAGTAGATCGCGAACGGCATGAGGTTGCGCGTCTCGAAGAACCGGACGAGGAACCGCACCGAGAAATAGGCGGCGACCGCGGCGACCGCGGCACCGGCGAACGCCTGACCGCGTACACCGTTGCCGTTCGGGCCGAGCAGGTCGGGGATCTTGTAGACGCCGGCCGCGAGGATGATCGGCGTCGCGAGCAGGAACGAGAAGCGGGCCGCGTCTTCGTGGTCCAACCCCCGTACGAGCCCGGCGACCATCGTGATGCCCGACCGGCTGATGCCGGCGAACAACGCACCGACTTGCGCAACGCCGACGATGAACGATTCTCGGAACTCGAGATTGTCGAGCCGGCGCCCGGGCTCGGCGCTCGTGTCGGTCTGCGGACGTTGCGTGGCCAGCGCGCGCACCGATGGCCGCCGCCGTACGGACTCGCCGAGGAGGAGGATCACACCGTTGATCGTGAGGAAGATGGCGGCGGCAAGCGGCTTCGCGAAGAGCGTCCGGAGCGCGTGCTCGAAGATCAGCCCGATCGCGCCCGCAGGGATCGTCGCGACGACGAGCAACCACGCCAGGCGCTCGTCGGGCGTCTCGATCCGGCGCGTACGGAGCGTCCGGAAGAATGCGGCGATCAGGCGCTTCCATTCGTCCCAGAAGAACACGAGCAGTGCAAGCGCGGTACCGACATGCAACGCGACGAGAAACGCCAGGTAGAACGATTCTTTCGCCGATTGCGCACTGACGATCGAATGCCAACCGAGCCAACCGGGGATCAGCACCGAGTGGCCGAGGCTCGAGATCGGGAACAGTTCCGTCACGCCTTGTAAGAGGCCGATGACGATCGCCTGGAAGTAGCTCACCTTCGCAGTTTCCCCAAGCGATTGTTAAGCGGGCGTTAGACGCGACCTTCTCGACGCCTACTAGACGCCGGTCCAGCAACCCATCACGGTTACGGCGACCGTCAGCGCGACGTCGGAGCGCGACTGCGGCGGCGACCCGAAGTTCGCGGGCAGTTTGCTCGCGTCGACCAGCAAGACCTTGTTGTCCTTCAGCACGACCATCGACTCGTTGTTCGTCTGGAACGTGCCTTCGCCGAGCTGCGTCCCCGCCGAATGCCGACCGAGCTTCGTGCCCAGCTGATTGAAGTACTGCCTCGCCAGCGCGAGGGTCGGAAGCTCCCGGACCGAGAGCAACATCGACGTCTTCGGGTAGATGTAGTTGCACGAGTAGACGTGGTTCGCCCACTTCGGCGTGAGCGGCTTCGATGTCTTCACGCCGAGCGAGCCGGCGATCTCCTGCGACGCCTCTTCCGAGCAGATCATCTTGGCGGAGACCGAGGGCGTGTTGCCGAAGATGGGCTCGCCCGCCGCGGTGGTGGTCGTGGTCGCCGCCTGGCTGTTGGAACTCGAGCCGCACGCGGCCAGCACCAGCATCAAACCGAGGAAGAGACCGGCGAGCGGGGCGGCGCGACGCAACATCGCTACGAGGCTATACGGGGCAACGGCACGAAGTACCGCGGCACGCCGGGTACCCGCCGCCGGAACCGGGAATAACCTCCGGGCGAGCGGCGCGAGGCGGGCCGGCGTGAAGGAGTGCGGCATGGCTGATACCGACTGGGCGCTGCCGATGGGCGGCGAGCGCATCACGACGGGCGACTGGATCGAGGTCCGGTCCCCGTACGACGACCACCTCATCGGCCGGGTCCCCCGCTGCGGCGCACCGGAAGTCGATCGCGCCGTCGGTATCGCGCGGACGGTGCTCGACGCGGGGGGCTTCCCGGCCTGGAAGCGCGCCGCGGTGCTCGACACCGCCGCCCGGCTGCTGGGCGAGCGGGTGGAGCAATTCGCTCGCATCATCGCCGAGGAAGCGGCGAAGCCGATCCGGACCGCACGGGTCGAGGCGCAGCGTGCGGTATCGACGTTCCAGTTCGCAGCGGTCGCGGCGCGCACGCTCGACGGCGAGGGCGAAGTCGTCCCGATGGACGCGAGCGCCGCCGGAGAAGGAAAGCTCGCGTTCACGCTGCGCGTACCGATCGGCGTGGTGGGTGCGATCTCACCGTTCAACTTCCCGCTCAACCTCGTCGCGCACAAACTCGCGCCCGCGATCGCGGCCGGTTGTCCGGTCGTGTTGAAACCCGCGAGCCAAACGCCGCTGTCCGCGATCGCGCTCACCGAACTGCTGATCGACGACTGCGACCTGCCCGCGGGGTTCATCAACGTCGTCACCGGTAGCGGCGGCACGGTCGGGAACGCGATCGTCGACCACGACGGCATTGCGTTGATCACGTTCACCGGGTCGCCCGAGGTCGGCTGGGGCATCAAGGCGCGCGCCCCGAAGAAGAAGGTCGGGCTCGAGCTGGGGAACAACGCTCCACTGATCATCGAACCGAGCGGCGATGTGGAAACCGCGGCGAAGAAAGTGTCGGTCGCCGGTTTCAGCCACGCAGGTCAATCGTGCATCTCGACGCAGCGGATCTTCGTACACGCCTCGGTGATCGACTCGTTCCTCGACACGCTGGTGCCCCTCGTCGAGAGCCTCGTCGTCGGCGACCCGCTCGACGAGAAGACCGACGTCTCCGCGTTGATCGCCGCCAAGGAACGCGACCGGGTCACGGCATGGATCGACGAAGCGGTCGCGGCCGGTGCCGAAGTCCTCGCGGGCGGCAAGGTCAGCGAAGCCGGCGCGCTGCGACCGACCGTGCTCGGGAACGTCACCCCCGACATGAAGGTCTGCGCGCTCGAAGTGTTCGGCCCGCTCGTCACCGTGTCGCCGTACGACGAGCTCGACGACGCACTGCGGCTCGCCAACGACACTCGCTACGGGCTGCAGGCCGCCATCTACACGCGCGACATCGGCGATGCGTTGAAAGCCGCCTACACGCTCGACTACGGAGGCGTCCTGGTGAACGAGGTGCCGACGTTCCGCGCCGACCAACAGCCCTACGGGGGCGTCCGTGACAGCGGCAACACGCGCGAAGGCCCCCAGTGGGCGGCGCGCGAGATGACCGAAGAACGAATTGTGATCATCAGTCGCTGATCACCCCGCCCGCATATCCTCACGCGGTGACCAACATGTCTTCCGACAACACGTCTCCCCAGAATGGCGGGCCGGGCCCGCTGACCCCGGAGATCGTCGGCGCGGCGCCGGGTACCGACGGCGACGGCGAAGCCGAAGCCGAAGGTGAGCACGTCACCCGGCCGACGAAGCTGATCCGCATCGCGTCGATGGTGCGTGCCCTGCTCGACGAGGCACGCAGGGCGCCGCTCGACGACGCCGGCCGCCGCTCGCTGCGCGAGATACACGAACGATCGATCGTCGCGCTCGAAGGCATCCTCTCCGAGGACCTGAAGGAAGAACTCGCCGAAGTCGCGCTCCCCTTCACGAACGAGACGCCGAGCGAGTCGGAACTCCGCATCGCGCAGGCCCAGCTGGTCGGTTGGCTCGAAGGTCTCTTCCACGGCATCCAGGCGACGCTCTTCACGCAGCAGGTCGCGGCCCAACGCCAGTTCGAAGACATGCGCCAGCGCCGGGTCCTCGACCCGGGTGGCAACGTCGAACGCCCACCCGGCGCGTACCTCTGATCGACAGCAGCGGCGGGACGAAGCAAATGCAGGCAACCGAACCGTTCCCGGACCCCGAATGGGAGCCGTCGAGCTGGCAGCGTCACAAAGCCGCGCAGGTACCCGATTGGCCCGACGCCGCGGCGCTCGAATCGGCCATCGCCGAATTGCGCGCGCTCCCCCCGCTCGTGTTCGCCGGTGAAGCACGTTCGCTGCAGCAGTCGTTGGCGCGGGTCTCGCAAGGCGAAGGGTTCCTCCTGCACGCGGGCGACTGCGCCGAATCGTTCACCGAGTTCTCGGCCGACAACATCCGCGACAAGTTGAAGATCATCCTGCAGATGTCGGTCGCGCTCACGTACAGCACCGGCGTCCCGACGGTGAAAGTCGGTCGCATCGCGGGCCAGTTCGCGAAGCCGCGGTCGTCACCGGTCGAGCAGCGCGGCGGCATCGAACTGCCTTCGTTCCGCGGCGACATGGTGAACGACTTCGCGTTCGATCCCGCAGCGCGCGCACCCGACCCGCAGCGCATGGTGCGCGGCTACCACCAGGCGGCCGCGACGTTGAACTTGTTGCGCGCGTTCACGAAGGGCGGCTTTGCCGATCTCAACCAGGTCCACAAGTGGAACCTCGAGTTCGTACGGACCAGCCGTCAGGGCCGCCGCTACGACGACCTCTCGGCCGAGATCGACCGCGCGCTTCGGTTCATGGGCGCCTGCGGCATCGATCTCGCGGGCGAGGTGCGCCTGCACCAGGTCGACTTCTACACGTCGCACGAAGCGTTGCTGCTCTGGTACGAGGAAGCGCTCACCCGGCGCGACAGCCTGACGAACGATTGGTACGACTGCTCGGCGCACCTGCTCTGGATCGGGGAACGGACGCGGCAGCTCGACGGTGCCCACGTGGAGTTCCTGGCCGGCGTGCAGAACCCGATCGCGGTGAAGCTCGGGCCGACGCGACCGCCGAGGACGCGGTTGCGTTGTGCCGCCGCCTCGACCCCGACTGCACACCCGGACGGCTCACGCTCGTGAGCCGGATGGGTGCCGAGCGGGTGCGCGAATCGTTGCCGCCGCTCCTCCGGGCCGTGGAACGCTCGGGCCACCCCGTCGTGTGGGCGTGCGACCCCATGCACGGCAACACGTTCCAGCACGAGAACGGCTACAAGACCCGCGATTTCGACGCGATCATCGCCGAACTCGACGGCTTCTTCACCAGCTGCCGGGCCGCCGGCGTGTGGCCCGGCGGCGTGCACGTGGAGTTGACGGGCAACGACGTCACCGAATGCCTGGGCGGCGCCGAAGAAGTGCTCCCCGAGCACCTCGACCGGCGTTACGAAACCGCGTGCGACCCGCGGCTCAACGCGCGCCAGTCGCTCGAACTCGCGTTCCGCCTCGGCGAGCTCGTCCGCCGCTGACTGCGGCTGTGCCGGCCTACCGGCGGGGCCGCCCTCAGTAGAGGGCGGCGCGGACCAGGTTCCCGTAGTACTTGCCCGCGACCGGGTGCTGCGGGTCGCCGTCGAAGCCGTAGCCCGGGTTGGCTTCGTTGTACGTGGCGGTGTCGGCGACGATCTTCGCGACGATCTGGGCCGGCGTGAGCCCGGCGCACGCTCCCGACGCGATGCACAAGGCGACGACGCCGGACACGTTCGGGGTCGCGAAGCTCGTGCCCTCCCACACACCGACCTGGTTGCCGGGCAGCAGCGACGAGATACACGTGGCCGGCGCGGCCACGACGTGCGCGTCGTTGGCCGGGTCGGTCACGTAGTTGCTGAAATCGGCGGCGACATCGTCGCCGATCGCGGCGTCGCAACCGCCGGCGTCGAGCGCGTTCGGGCCGAGCGCGCCCGGCTGCCCGTCGGTGTCCTGGATACCGGTCGCGGTGAGAACCTCGGGGTACTCGGCGGGCGTGACCCCTTCGATCGGCGCGGCGTCGTTCCCGGCGCCGGCCACGACGACGATCCCGCTGGCCACGGCGGCGCACACTGCTTGGTGGAGCGCGTCGTGGTTCGTCGTTCCGCACGCGCCGTCGTTCGGTCGGCCCGGCCCGCCGAGGCTCATGTTGACGACGTCGATGTCGTTGTTCGGATCGGCGTCGGAGCGGGTCGAGATCGCCCAGTTGAGACCGCAGATGATCGTCCGCGTCGTGCCCCAGCCGTGCTTGTTGAGCACCCGTACGCCCCACACCCGTGCGCCCGGCGCGATCCCGACGACGTCGATGGTGTTGTCGAGGGCGGCGGCGACGCCGGCGACGAAGGTGCCGTGACCGTCGGGGTCGATCGTCGCCTTCTTCGTGGGGTTCCCGGGCCGGAAACAGTTGTAGCCGCCGCCGTAGTTCAGATCGTCGGAGCGGCCGTCGACCCCGGTGTCGAGCACCGCGATGTTGGCGGCGACGGTGCCGCTGCCGTCGCCCGACACCGTGCTGCTCAGGTCGGCGCCGACGCGACGCGCGGCCCGGGCCGTGATCTGCGTGACGTGCGACGCCGTGAACCGCGCTTCACGGCTCACCGCGACGACCCCGGCATCGGCGCGGAGCGCTTGCGCCTGCGCCGGCGTCAGGTCGGCGGCGAAGCCGTCGATCGCGGCCCCGAACTGCTCGCCGACCGTGATCGCGTGCGTCCGCGCGATCGCGGTCGCCGAAACCCCCGGCCGCAGTTCGACGATGTAGCCCTTCTTCGGCGCGCTCGCCGCGCTCGCGCCGCTCGCCGGTACCCCGACGAGCCCGAGCAGCGACAGTCCCGCGACCAGTACTCCCCCGAGCGCGCGCGCCCGGCCACCCCGAGAGTTCCTCATGTCCCACCCTTGTCGTCCGACCCCAGCTGCCGCAGAGGGTAACCACCAATCACGTAGCGTGTCGAGACGGCCGGGTTGTGAGGGTTATGCCCCCATATGGGCGTATAACCGTCACAACCCGGCGGTGGGGACGAGGCGACGTAGGAAGCGCATCCCGGCGATCGCGGCAATGGCGAGGGCCACGCACGCGCCGCTCAGGAAGAACCCGCTCCCGTGATAGCCGAGCGCGGCCCGGTCGACCCCGTACCCCAGGAGCCAGATCCCGGCCGCGCCGAACAGCGCGGCCGCGATGGTCTCGTCGAACGCGACGGGCAGCCGGTCGGAACGGAAGAGCCCGGGTATGCGGCGCCGCACGAGCAGGCAGGCACCGAGCAGCACGAGACCGGCGACACCGGCCGCGAGCCGGTAGCGGACCACTTCGGTGAAGTGATGTTCGGTGGCCGCGGCCTCGCAGGAGGTCGCGTGCGGCGCGTACTCGCGGAAATCGGCGCACCGGGCTGCGCTGTAATGGACGCCCGGTGGGTCGCCGGCGACGAACGACGCACCGGCGGTGGCACCGAACGCGGCCGCAACGCCACCGCTCACGCCGACGGCCACCAGGGCGATTGCGCCGAGCACGACGGCCCGGCCGAGCAGCTGCATCAGAATGGTTCGCACGCACAGAGTGAGCCCGATACCGGCTCGCCGGGTCAACGGCCCGCGCGCCATCTCCACACGATCCGCACCACACGTGCACCTCTGCCACCGGTCGGGCACAAGATCGCGACAGCTTGTGTTGTACCGAACTGCCCCGAAACGACTGGTCCGATGGCCCGCGGGGCCGATCGGGTAGGAATGTTCGGGGGTTTGGCTCCCGAGAGGATGATGCAGACATGACGGACACTGCGCCCCGCCCGAACGCGGCGGCGCTCGGCGAACTCGGCCCGAACGCGGGTCTCGTCGAGGAGATGTACCGCTTGTACCGCGACAACCCCGAGGCCGTCTCGGCCGGTTGGCGCGATTTCTTCGCCGACTACGTCCCGCGCGGTTCGGCCGCGACGGCGCCCGCCACGACCCCGCCCGCCACGACCGCGCCGGCCGCCACGACCGCGCCGGCCGCCGCACCGGCGGTGACGAAGCCCTCCAACGGTCGCGGCCCCGTCGTGCTCGACGGCGAGACGGCGCGGCCCCTGCGCGGCGCCGCGGCCCGGGTCGTCACCAACATGGAGGCGAGCCTCACCGTTCCCACCGCGACGTCGGTGCGGTCGGTCCCGGCCAAGCTGCTCGAGGTCAACCGCCAGATCCTCAACAACCATCTCAGCCGCACCCGCAGCGGCAAGGTGTCGTTCACGCACCTCATCGGCTTCGCGGTGTTGCGCGCGCTGGCGCGCGTCCCGGCGATGAACGCAAGCTTCGGTGAGATCGACGGCGCGCCCACGATCGTCCGCCACGACCACGTCAACCTCGGGCTCGCGATCGACCAGCAGAAGTCCGACGGGTCGCGCACGCTCCTCGTGCCCAACATCAGGAACGCCGACGGGCTCGACTTCGCCGGGTTCCACGCCGCGTACGAGGAACTCATCCGCAAGGCGCGCAGCAACACGTTGTCACCCGACGACTTTGCGGGCACGACGGTTTCGATCACGAACCCCGGGATGATCGGCACCGTGCACTCCGTGCCGCGGCTGATGCCCGGGCAGGGTGTGATCGTGGGCGTCGGCTCGATCGCGTACCCCACCGAGTACGAAGGCGCCGACCTGCAGACGCTCGCCGATATGGGCGTGTCGAAGATCGTCACGCTGACGAGCACCTACGACCACCGCATCATCCAGGGCGCGGAGAGCGGCGAGTTCCTCGCCGCGATCCACAATCTGCTGCTCGGCAACGACGGCTTCTACGACGACGTCTTCGCCAGTTTCGGGATGCCGTACGAACCCGCGCGCTGGAGCCAGGACCACCGGCCGCTCGAGGGCACCGCCGACGCGGCCGAGAAGCCGCTCGCCGTCTACCAACTCGTGAACATGTACCGGGTGAGAGGCCACCTCATCGCGAACCTCGACCCGCTCGCGCTCAAGGAACCGAAGACCCACCCGGAACTCGACCCGAACCACTGGGGTCTTTCCATCTGGGACCTCGACCGCGAGTTCCCGACCGTCGGCCTCGCCGGCAAACGTTCCATGAAGCTGCGCGACATCCTCGGTGTGCTGCGCGACGCGTACGCACGCACCATCGGCGTCGAGTACATGCACATCCAGGAACCCGACCAGAAGGCGTGGATCCAGCAACACGTCGAGGGCGTGTCGATGGAACTCACCGGCGAGGAGAAGCGCAACGTGCTCGGCGCGCTGAACGCCGCCGAAGCCTTCGAGCGTTTCTTGCACACGAAGTACCTCGGCCAGAAGCGTTTCAGCCTCGAAGGCGCGGAGACGCTGATCCCGATGCTCAACTTCCTGCTCGACGAATCGGCCACGGCCGGCATCGAGGAAGTCGTGATGGGGATGGCGCACCGCGGCCGCTTGAATGTCCTCGCGAACGTTGTCGGCAAGTCGTACGGCCAGATCTTCCGGGAGTTCGAAGGCGAGCTCGACCCGAACACGCCGCAGGGCAGCGGAGACGTGAAATACCACCTCGGGGCGAGCGGCAAGTACACGTCGCGTTCCGGCACGACGATCGCTGTCACGCTCGCCGCGAACCCGAGCCATCTCGAAGCCGTCGACCCCGTCGTTGAAGGCATGACGCGGGCGAAGCAGGATCGGCTCGGCGACGCCGAGCGCAATCGTGTCCTGTCGGTGCTCATCCACGGTGATGCCGCATTCGCGGGCCAGGGTGTGGTCGCCGAAACGTTGAACCTGTCGGAACTGCGGGGCTACGAAGTCGGCGGCACGGTGCACATCGTGGTGAACAACCAGTTGGGGTTCACCACTGCCCCCGACGTCGCCCGCTCCACCGTGTACGCCACCGACATCGCGAAGGCGGTGCAGGCGCCGATCTTCCACGTGAACGGCGACGACCCCGAAGCCGCAGTGCGCGTCATCCGGCTCGCCTTCGCGTTCCGCGAAGCGTTCAAGAAGGATGTCGTCGTCGACATGGTGTGCTACCGGCGTTACGGGCACAACGAGGGCGACGAGCCGGCGTTCACGCAGCCGCGCATGTACGAGCGCATCGGGAACCGCCGTTCGGTGCGCAAGCTCTACACCGAGACGCTGGTGAACCGCGGCGACCTCACCCTGGCCGAGTGCGAGGACGCGCTCGAAGACTTCCGCAAGCGGCTCGAAGACGCTTTCGTCGAGACCCAGCACCACCATGCCCCCGAACCGGAGTGGTCCGAGCCCGAACCGGAGCGAGTCGGTACGACAGTCGAAACCGGTGTGCCCCGCGACACCTTGCGTGATGTCGTCGACGCGCTCGTCACGATGCCCGAGGGCTTCCACGTTCACCCGAAACTCGAACGGTTGCTCGGGCAACGCAAGGCCAACTTCGAGCACGACAAGGTCGACTGGGCGCTCGGCGAAGCGCTGGCGTTCGGCTCGCTCCTCCTCGAAGGCACCCCCGTTCGGGTTGCGGGGCAGGACACGCGTCGGGGCACGTTCAGCCAGCGCCATTCGGTGCTCGTCGACCATGAGAACGAGCGCGAGTACACACCGCTCGAGCATCTCGGCGACGAGCAGGCGCCGTTCATGATCTACGACTCCGTGTTGTCGGAGTTCGCGGCGCTCGGCTTCGAGTACGGCTATTCGGTCGCCGACCGCGACGCCCTGGTGTGCTGGGAAGCGCAGTTCGGCGATTTCGCGAACGGTGCGCAGACCATCATCGACCAGTTCGTCGTCGCCGCCGAGGACAAATGGGGCCAGCGCAGTTCCCTCGCGTTGCTCCTCCCGCACGGGTTCGAGGGCCAAGGCCCCGAACACTCGAGCGCCCGCATGGAGCGCTTCCTCGTGCTGTGCGCCGAGAACAACATGCGGGTCGTGTACCCGAGCACCGCGGCGCAGTACTTCCACGTCTTGCGGCGCCAGATGCACGACGCGGAGCGCAAACCGCTCGTGGTGTTCACCCCGAAGCGTTACCTGCGCATGCCCGCGACGAGCTCCCCCGTCGACGCCTTCACGGGCGGGTCGTTCCACAAGACGCTCCCCGACCCGAACGCCCCCGACCCCGGGTCGGTACGGCGACTCGTCCTGTGCAGCGGCAAGTTCGGTCACGAGTTGATCGCGCATCGCGACAGCGTCGGTGCGCCGGTCGCGGTGGTCCGGGTGGAGCAGCTGTACCCGTTCCCCGAAGCGGAGATCGGCGCCGCGTGCTTGCGTTATCCGAACGCACGCGAGGTGGTGTGGGCGCAGGAAGAACCGGCGAACATGGGCGCACGGTCGTTCGTCATGCCCCGCCTGGCGCCGATCGTCGGTGACCACGCTGCGCTGTCGTTCGTTGCCCGGCCGTCCAGCCCGAGCCCGGCGACGGGAAGCGCCAAGGTGCACGACGTCGAGCACGCGCACCTGCTCGACCAGGCGATGCGCTAAGCGGCGCAGGTCACACCGGGCACCGGCGCCGCGAAGTTCCCTCAACCGGGAGTCGGCGGACGCCGAATCACTCTCCGTGGTCACGGAGAGCCCGTGCCGCGGACATCCGGGAGGGGACCCTCATGGGCGATGCCCGCAAGCCGGTGCGCGCCCACGCACGGGTCACGCTCGCGCTGGCAGTGCTCCTCGCGACGACGGCGCTGTTCCCGGCGGCCGCGAGCGCGCACGGCAAGGCACACCTGGGCGCCACGTTCGTGTCACGGTGCGAGTTCAGCCACCGGGCCAACGAAGACCCGATCGTGTTGCCGGGCCTGCGCCACGTTGGGATGCTCCACGACTTCTTCGGGAACACGACCACCGACGGTGACTCGACGGTTGCGTCGCTCGACGCCGGCGGCACCACGTGCCGCCGCCACAACGACCGCGCCGCGTACTGGGCACCGACCCTCTACCAGGACGGGACGCTGGTACGGGTCATCGCCGTGCGGGCGTATTACTCGGCCCGGGGCGCAGCCATCAAGCGCGTCGTGCCGATGCCGACAGGACTCAAGATGGTCGCGGGGTACGACAGTCATGTGGGGTTCGCGTGCCGCAAGGGCATGCAGCCGGGGGCGACACGTGCGACGCCGCCTGCGTGTGGTGGCCACGGCACGAACTTCATGGCCATCGTGACCTTCCCCGACTGCTGGAACGGGGTCGATCTCGACTCGGCGGACCACATGAGCCACGTCGCGTACCAGCTCGCGGACGGCTCGTGCCCGAGCGGGTTCCCGGTGCAACTCCCGCGCCTGACCCTGAAGTTCATGTACGGCCGTATCCGTGCCGGCGGCGGCATCACCGTGTCGACCGGTATGGGCACGGAGGGGTCACCACGCTTGATGCACGCCGACTTCTTCAACGCGTGGGACAACACCGAATTGTCGACGTTGGTGCACAACTGCCTGACGGCACGCAAGAACTGTGGTGAGACCGCCGGCGGGACACCGGTCGGCAAGCGAGGAACCTGAGCAACCCATGACCTACACGACCCTTCCCCCGTTCCCCCCGGTTCCGCCCGAGGTCGAGCCCGAGGCGCCGCCCGCGCCGACGAAACCCGCCCTGGTCGCCATCGCGATGTTCGTCGCCGTCGTCATCGCGGTCGCCGGCGTCGGCTGGGGCTACACCCAATGGTCGAGCGCCCGCTCGTGGAAGCACCGCTCAACGGTGACCGAAGCGAACTTCGCGAAGCTGACCGCCCGCACGACGCGCGCCGAAGGCGTCGCGTCGCGCAACGAACGGCTCGCGGCGAAGACACGCGCATCGCTGACCGCCTCCCAGACGCGAGTCGCCGAACTCGCCAACCAGATCGCCATCACCCGCGACCTGCGCGTGTTGATCTGCGAAGCGGTACCCGACCTCGTCGACCCCTCGTTGCGATCGGCGATATGCCAATGAACCGCCGACCGTTCGCGTTCGCGGCCGGTGTGCTCTTCGTGCTCGCGCTCGCGGGCTGCGTGAACCCGCCGCCGCCCTCGCCACCCGACGTGCCGGCCCGCCCCGCCGACGTCAGCCCCGAGAACGCGAACACGGCACGGCTCGCGGCCGTGCGCGCGTACACGGTGCGGATCCGCAACCTCGTCTGCGGCAACATCGACGTCGGCACCGGCTGGGCGGTGAACCGGCGCACCATCGTCACCAACCGGCATGTCGTCGCCGGCAGCCACCGGATCGAGGTGGAGACCTTCGACGGGCAACCACTCGCCGTCGCCTCGGTCGAGCAGGCGGTCGGTCCCGACCTCGCCCTCATCCATCTCGCGCAGGACGCACCGGCCGTCGCGCCCGGCCTCGCCGCCGGCAACCCGAAGATCGAAACGCCGGTGCACCTCATCGGCTACCCGGGCGGGCTCACCGCCCGCCAGTACAGCGGCGTCGTGTTGCAGTACGTATCGAAGGACTACCTCGACCCGTCGGGGCCCGTCATGGAGATGAGCGGCAACGCGTTCCCGGGCAACTCCGGGAGCCCGGTCGTGAACAACGCCGATCGGGTCGTCGGCGTGACGTACGCCTACCAGCCTTCGAGCGGCTACATCATCGCCGAGCCGTTGTCACGCCTGCGCCCCGTGCTCCACGGTTCCGGCCTGACGCCGGTCGTTCCCTGCTGAGGTCGTGAGCCCCGGCTCGATGCGTTCGCGGCGCAGGGCCCGCCAGCCGATGACGCCGACCGCGATGCCGAACGCGCACGAGATGACCGCGAGCACGATGTGCACCGCCTTGAAGCCGAACCCGTGGTTCGGTGCATGGTCGTGCAGGATGATCCAGACGCGTGTGATCCACACGTAGAGCGTCCAGATGCAGGTGGCGACGAGAACCTTGGCGGCGCGACGGCTCATGCACCGAGGGTAGGCCCGCGCCTTCCTCGGGGTGGCACCGGGGTCGGCACGCCGGCACGACGGCCGGTGCGCTTCAGGTCAGTGACGCGACGCGACGTCGATCGCGGCGAGACAGCGGTCGACCGCGCCGGGCGATGCCGGCATCATCGGGAGGCGGAGGTTCGGCGTCGCGATCCGGCCCTGCGCGTGGAGCACACCCTTGAAGACCGCCGGGTTCGGTTCGAGGTAGCCGGCCTGGATGACCGGCAGCAACGCTTCGGAATGTGAACGGCCGTCTTCGTGCTTGCCTGCGAGGCCGCATTCGACCATCGCGACGAAACGCTCGGTGCAGACGTGCGACGCGGCGGCGATCGCGCCCGCGCCGCCCATCATGACCGTGGGATAGATCGCGAGATCGTCGCCCGCGAGCACCTGGAAACCGTCGGGCGCGTTCGCGAGCAGGCGCATCGTGTCGGCGTCGAGCGGGCCGACCGCTTGCTTCACACCGGCGACGTTGTCGACCTCGGCCAGCGCGAGCATCGTGTCGGCGCCGATCGGTTTTCCGGTCCGGTACGGGACGTTGTACGCGACGATCGGGACGGGGCTGGCTGCGGCGACGGCACGGTAGTGCGCGAGGACGCCCTCGTCGGAAGGCCGCACGTAGTAGGGCACCACGACCAGGGCACCCACGACCGCGGGGATGCCGGCCAGCGCGACGGTGGCCGCGACCGTCGTGCGCGTGCTGTTCGTGCCCGTACCGACAATGAGCGGTGAGCCGAACGACCTGCAGGCCGAGGAGCATGCTTCGATGACGGCCCGCTTCTCGTCGGCGTCGAGAGCCGGTGCTTCACCGGTCGTGCCGAGCGCGACGATGCCGCGCGCGCCGGCGCGGAGGTACTCGTGGCAGAGGCGCTCGATCGCATCAACGTCGACGCGGTCGCCGGCGTCGAACGGTGTGACGAGCGGGACCCATAGCCCGCGGAGGTCGAGGTCGCTGGTCATCGGAACAAGCCTACTCTCCATCCCCCGTTCGTTCCGGAACTTTGCGAGCAATCCGGGCCGATTCCCGGAACGCGAGCGGGTCGAGCGGTACGTTCATTCCAACCGGGCCCTCCGGTGCACCGGTGTTCGCCCACCACTACAGCAGCTCCGGGCCGGCGGTGGGAACCATCGGGGCTCGCAGTGCCGGCCGCTCATTCCGCGCACAGGTCGCGGCAGCGGGCGAGCACGGTGTCGAGCATCGCCGGCGTGAGCTTGCCGGTGAAGGTGTTCTGCTGGCTCGGGTGGAACGAACCGACGATGGTGAACGGTCCGAGCGCGACTTCGAGGCCGTGCGCGAACGCGGGCCGGCGGCCGGGGAGCGCAACGCCGGCTGAACGCAGGATCGACCACAAGGCCTGGTACGCGAACGCGCCGAGCACGAGCGCGACCCGGATGTTCGTGAGCAGTTCCAACTCGCGCACAAGGTACGGACGGCACTCGTCTCGTTCGGCCGGCGTCGGTTTGTTTGCCGGCGGCGCGCATTTCACCGCCGCCGTGATGAACGCGTCGTGCAGCTCGAGACCGTCGTCGCGCGACACCGCGGCCGGCTGGTTCGCGTAGGCGGCTCGGTGCAACGCGGCGAACAGGAAGTCGCCGGAGCGATCACCGGTGAAGACGCGACCGGTGCGGTTACCGCCGTGCGCAGCGGGTGCGAGGCCGATCAGCACGAGCCTCGCCGCGGGGTCGCCGAAGCCGGGGACCGGCCGCGCCCAGTAGTGCTGACCTCGGAACGAGGCCCGCGGTTCACGCGCGACGCGCTCCCGCCATTCGACGAGACGGGGGCAGGCGCGGCACGCCGTCTCCTCCGCTGCAAGCATGCCGAGCGTGCGCGACTCCGGTGTGGGCACCACCCGACCGTAGTGGCGCCGATACGAGGCCCCAGTACGCTGCGCCGCCGTGCGCGTGCTGCTGCTGGTGAACGCGACCGCGTCGTCGGTCACCGCGCGCAAGAGGGTGATGGTCCGCAAGGAGTTGAGCACACGCCACGACGTCGAGGTCGCCGAGACCTCGCGCCGCGGGCACGCGACCCGGCTCGCGCACGCCGCCGCGAACGACGGTTTCGACGTCGTCGCAGTTCTCGCGGGCGACGGCACCCTCAACGAAGCGGCCGACGGCCTCGCCGGAACCGCGACCGCGCTCGCCCCCTTGCCGGGCGGATCGACGAATGTGTACGCAAAGAGCCTCGGCATCCCGAACGACCTCACCGCCGCGACCAGCGCCCTGCTGGCGTCGCTCGAGAAGCGATCGTTCCACCGGGTCGGCGTCGGCGTCGCGAACGGTCGGCGTTTCCTCTTCAACTGCGGCGTCGGTTTCGACGCCGCAGTCATCCGGCGCGTCGAACGCTACGGCGAGTTGAAGCGGTACGCCTCGCACCCGTTGCACGTCGTCGCGGCGTTCGAAACGTGGTTCCGTCACTACGACCATCACGAACCCCGCTTCGACATCGTCGTCGGCGATGACGGCACCGACCGGATCGACGGCTGCTACTTCGCGATCATCACCAAGACGACGCCGTACACATTCCTCGGCCCGCGCCCGCTCAACGTCGCGCCCGAGGCCACGATCGACACACCGCTTTCGATCACCGCGTTCCAGCGCTTCGACCCGCTCACCTTGATCGGTGCGGCCGCGTCGGCGATGCGCGCGCACAAGTACATCGAACGCCGCCGAGGCATCGTCCACCGGGCGGGTGTCGAGCGTTGCACCGTGCTCGGCGCGACCGACTTCCCCTACCAGGTCGACGGCGACGACCTCGGCGATACGGCGCGTCTCGACGTCTCGTACGAGCGCGACGTCGTCACCGTCGTGGTGCCCTGAGCCTCAGGAAGGAGCCGTGAGCGCGGCGATCGCTTCGTCGGGGGCGTCGGTGATCAGCGCGTCGACGCCCGCCGCCGCCAGTGCCCGCTGGTCGGCCGGATCGTTCACGGTCCACACGTCGATCTTCAACCCTCGATCGTGGGCGGCGCGAACGGCCCCTTCGGGGTCTTCCATCACCATGGCGCAATCGGGGTGCACCCACGCGAGCCCACGCTCGACAGCGGCCCCAACACCGTGATCGATCGTCTGGCCGAACGTCAGCCAGCCCAGCGGGATCCGGGTGTCGATGGAACGGACGACGCCCAGCACCCCGAGGTCGAACGACGACACGACCACCCGATCGGTCAGTCGGCGACCGAGCACCGCCGCGGCAACCGTCCGCGCGACCACGCCGTCGGGGTCGGAGTCGGGTTCCCAGGGCAGGCATTTCAGTTCGAGGTTCACGAACAGGTCGCCGAGCGCGTCGAGCGCCTCGTCGAGGGTCGGCACTTCCGGTCGCTGCTCGCGAAGTTCTGCGAACGGGTGCTCCGAGATCAAACCGAAATCGTCGACGGCGGGGTCGTGGTGCAGCACGCACACCCCGTCGGCGGTGCGGCGCACGTCGGTCTCGACGCCGTCGGCGCCGATGGACGCCGCGGCCGCGAACGCTTCGAGCGTGTTCTCGCGCGCGCGCCGCGGCGCGCCGCGATGCCCGAGCACCATCGGACGCGTCGTCGGCTTCGTCGTCATCGGGCTCAACCCTACGTTTCAGCAACACGTTCCACTCGCGGCGACAAAATCCCTGGTCAGGGTCTTGCGCAAAGCGCATAACGGCCGTTACCCTGCCGGTTCCCGCACCGCTGAAACAGCGGTGCCTGCTCGTGATCGGGCGCACAAGCAGCCTGCTGCGCGACCCATGGAGGCAACGTGGCCCTCACCTGGATTCGAACCCACGACTGGGATTCCGACGCGTGGCGAGATCGCGCCGCGTGTCGCGACACGAACCCGGAGCTGTTCTTCCCCGTCGGCACCACCGGCCTCGCGATCGACCAGATCGAAGCGGCACGAACGGTCTGCGAGCACTGCCCGGTGATGCACGAGTGCCTCGAGTTCGCGCTCGCGACGAACCAGGAGGCAGGCGTCTGGGGTGGGACGACGGAAGACGAGCGGCGCAAGCTGCGCAAAGGCTGGCTCGCCGAGCAACGCGTCGGTTAGTAGCGACCCGCTTCAGAGCTCGACGCGGGGTTGGGTGACCGGAACGCGGATGTGCACCGCGGTGCCACCGACGTCGTGAAGTTCGATCGAGCCTTCGAGTTCACCGGTCACGAGTGCCTGCACGATCGACAGCCCGAGCCCCTTCGAGGATTCGAGCGAGAACCGTTCGGGCAGGCCCACGCCGTCGTCGACGACGTCGATCACGACCTGGTTGTCTTCCCGGGCGAGGTGCACCCGGACGTTTCCTTCCCGTGGCCGGGCGGCGTCGTCGTCGATGATCATCTCGGTGCTGTGGCCACCGTCATCGTCGTCGCCGCCTTCGCGGGGATAGGCGTGGTCGACGGCGTTCTGCATCAGTTCGTTGAGGATCACGGCGAGCGGGGTCGCGACCTCGCCCGGCAGGTCGCCGGCGTCGCCTTCGACCGTGAAATGGATCGTCAGGTCTTGGGAGGACACCGTCTCCTCGACGACCCGCACCAGGGGCCGCACGATCTCGGCGAAGTGCACCACGTCGCCCGCGTCGCGCGAGAGGGTTTCGTGCACGATCGCGATCGAACGGATCCGCCGTTCCGATTCAGCGAGCGCCGCCCGCGCCTCCGGTGAGTGGAGACGGCGACCCTGCAGGCGCAGCAGCGACGCGATGGTCTGCAGATTGTTCTTGACCCGGTGGTGGATCTCGCGAATCGTCGCGTCTTTCGACATGAGCATGCGGTCGCGGCGGCGCAGGTCGGTGACGTCGCGGATGAGGAGCATCGCCCCGACCGCCTCGTCGCCTTCGAGCAACGGCAGGACGCGCAACAGGATCGACGTGTCACCGCGCTCCACCTCCTCGGCGACCGGCAGCCGCTGGCGCATGGCGCTTCGCGCCGCGGTGTCGTCGAAACCGATGACGGAGAGCTTCTCGCCTTCGGCGTAGGCGTGGATGCCCATGCGGTGCAGGGAGCTGACCGCGTTCGGGCTGGCATAGTCGAGGCGGGTGTCGCCGTCGATCACGATCACGCCGTCGCCGACACGCGGTGCGTTCTCGATCTCGGCTTCCTCACGGGTGAACGGGAACGAGCCCTCGGCGATCATCTTGGCGAACCGCTCGAACACGCGGAAGTACGTACGTTCGAGCTCGCCGCGCCGGCGGGTGAACGTGACGGGGGCTTCACGGGTGAGGATGCCGACCAGCTTCCCGGCGTGCCGCACCGGCGTGCACTGCACGTGTACCCGGTCTTTGCCCGCGACCTCGGTCGTGTCGCCTTCGACCTGGTGGCCGGTACGCCAGCACCGGCTGAGGAGTGGCCGCTCCACCTCGTCGACGACCGTGCTCACGAGGTCGGCCGGGTACACGGTCTGGCCGGTGACCGGCCGCACCTGGCCGAGCACGACGAACCGATGCTCTTCTTCACCCGCGATCGGCGCGAACAGCAGCAGGTCGGAGAACGACAGGTCGGCGAGCGGTCGCCAGGTCGCGATCAGCCGCAACACATGGGCGAGATCAGGGCCGTCGAGCGCCGCCCGAGATCGCGCCAGCTCCGGCACCGTCGTCATGACGCGATGGTACGGCGGGAAAGCCGAGCGTCCGCGACGACGGCGGAGGAGCAGCGAGGGAAGGGCCGAGCGGCCCCGGCGCCGAAGGCGCCACGAGCGGGAGCAACTATTGGTAGAGGTAGGCGGCGAGGGCCGCGAGGCCGTTCACGTCGCCGATGTCGACTTCAAAGTTAGGGATCCGGACCGACACCTCCGGGCCCCGAGCCAGTTCGCCTCGCAACTCGGCTTCGCGCTTGGCCACGACGGCGAAGTTGCGGAACGACTCTCCGACCGTGCGCAGGACCCGCGCGGTGCGGGACGCGTCGACGAGGGCGGGATCGTCTCCCGAGGCGAGCGCGTCGGCGAGCGCGCCGGCGTCGTCACAGAAGACGGCCGCCGCGGCGTCGCCCGCGGGATCGAGCAGGTAGTCGGGCAACGTCTTGTTCATCACCAGCGCACCGAGATGGAAGTGGCGGTTGCGCAACTCCGTGCAGAAACGCTCCGCCTCGTGCAACGGCGCCGCTTCGAGCGTGGTGACCACCGCGAATGTGGTGCGCCGGTCGTGCAGCAGCCGTTCGACCGATCGGGCGCGCTCCACGAAGCCCGCGTACATCGTCTGGAAGCTCATGAAGAACTCGGCGATGTCTTCGAGGAACTTGCTCCCCAAGATGCGATCGGCCATCTGGTAGAAGGGCCGGCTCGCCACGTTGAGCACGCGTGTGCCGCGCCGGCCACCGACGCGGTACGGGAGAGTCAGCCACCGCAACAGGCGGCTGCCGAAGAACTCCGCCATGCGAGCGGGGGCTTCGAGGAAGTCGATCGCGTTGCGCGTCGGTGGTGTGTCGATCACGATGAGGTCGTACGCGCCGCTCGCGTGGATCTCGAACAGCCGTTCCATCGCGATGTAGTCGTGGCTCTGCACGAAGCGCGCGGTGATGTTGTGGTACAGCCGGTTCTCGAGGATGCGGTACGCGGTCTCTTCGTCCTTCGCGTGCCGCAACACGAGATCGTCCCAGCTCTGTTTCGTGTCGAGCATCGCGGCCCACAACTCGCCACGCGGTTCGAGCCCCGCCGCCTTCAGCGCGTCGTCGGGGACCCGGTGCGCGGCGTTCCCGAGTTGTTCGAGCCCGAGCGCGCTCGCGAGCCGTTTCGCCGGATCGATCGTGAGCACGAGCACTTTCCCGCCGAGGCGGGTCGCCGCGCCGAGCGCCGCGGCCGCCGCCACCGACGTCTTGCCGACGCCACCCGAACCGCAGAAGACGATGATCTCCTTGGCCGCCAGCAACTGTTCGATGCTGGTGACATCGTCGTGGCGGTTGCGCGGCGTCACAATCCGAGTTCTTCCCCGAGCGCCTCGGCGACCATGCGGGTCACGCGGAGACCGTGGGTGCGCACGAACTGGTACGGCACGTACATCAGCGGCAGGTCCACCGAGTCGAGCAGGTGGGCGAGGTGCACCGCGCGGGTGCGGCGCAACGACACCGCGAGCCGGGCACCGTCGAGTACCGCGGTCGCGCCGCTCCCGGCGCGGTGCTCGAGCAGTTCACGCGCGGCGGGCGCCCGCAACGCCTCGAACGTCGCCTCGTCGGCGGTGGTGAACAGTTCCGGCAACACCCGGTTCACGATGATCGACCCGAGCGGGGTGCGGAGTTCGGTGCGGATACGGCCGACGAGTTCGATCGTCTCCGCGACCGGCATCTCCTCCGGAGTGGTGACGATGTTGACCGCGCAGATGTCGGGGTCGGAGAGCAGTTCGCTCATCCATTGGGTCTGCGCTCGCACGGGGCCGACGTCGACGAGTTCTTGGATCGCGTCGGCCGCGCCGAGTTGCCCGACGATGTGGCCCGTCGCTGCGGCGTCGACGATCACCATGTCGTGATCGGCGCGGCCCTCGATCGCTTCGCGCACCTCCCACGCGATCTTGCCGACGGTGAGAATCTCCTTCACCCCCGGCGCCGCGGTCGCGACGAAGTCGAGCACCTTGGCGAGCGGGCCGAGGCGGCCGAGCACCGGCACTTTGAGGTTGAGCTTCAGGTACTCCTGCAGCGACGCCTCGGTGTCCATCGACATCGCGAGGATGCCGGGCTGGATCTCTTTCGGTGCGAACCCGACCGGCGCATGTTCGAACAGCGCGGTGACATCGTCTTTGGCGTCGACCTCGACGAGCAGCACCCGCCGGCCGTGTTGCGCGGCGAGCAGCGCGGTCGCGGCCGCCATCGTGCTCTTACCGACGCCGCCCTTCCCGGTGAAGAACAGCAGCCGGCGATCGAGCAGCGTCGAGGCCGTCGGCATACGCGCGCCGGCCTACCGGGCGCCGAACCCGACCTGGCGCCCGCCCGCGTCGCTCCCCAGTTCGACGTACGCGATCTTGTCGGTCGGAACCCCGACCCGGCGACCCTTCGTGTCGGTGAGCCACAAGATCGTCTCCGCCGTCATCGCCTCTTCGATCGTCGACGTGACCGTCGCGACGTCGTCGTCGGTGTCGATGATGAGCTCGTGCGGCGTGTAGACGACGCCAATCTTGATCTCCATACCGGTGACGTTACCTACGGGTCGCCAACCCATCCGGAACCTGCGTCAGTTTTCCCCTCGTCAGGGGCCAAAACTGACGCAGGTTCGGGTGGGGGTCAGGGGGCGTGGTATTCGCCGGTGTTGCGGGCGTTGCCGCCGGAGCGGGGCCACTCGGTCAGCGACGGCGCCGGGGCCTTCGTGTGCCAGACGAGCAGCACGCCGTCGCGGCGCACCACGGCGATCTCGGCCTTCCCGTTGCCGTCCCAGTCGCCGAGGCCGGGCGTGCCGACGTCCCAACCGCCCGTGAGCTTGGGCCAGCCGGCGGGCGGCACGCCGTTCGCGTCGAAGGCTCCGAGCGTGAAGACGCCGTTCCCGACGATCGTGTCGTTCGTGCCCGTCCCGCCGAGATCGGCCACCGCCGGCGTCGCGAAGAACGCAAGGTCGGGCGACGTCTGTGGGAACCCGGCGAGCGCGTTGCCCGTGTCGCCGCGCCAGGCCATCACCTGGTCGTCGTTCGGGAGTTGCAGGTCGGAACCGAGGATGTCGAGCAGCCGGGTCAGGCCCGCCGTGGGCGCGGTGAGGTCCGGCGTGGCGTCGCCGTCGAGCCGTCCGAGCGCCGGGCCACCGAACGCGACGATCGACGCGACGAGGTCCTGCGAGTTGCGCGCCGGCCCGAACCGCCCGTTGTCGTGGCCGTCGATGCCACCGGTCCACAGCGCGGGGACGTCGTTGCCGCCGACCTTGCCGAAGACGCTCGCACCCTGCGCGTTCAGCACGTAGAGCGGGCCGACCGCCGACGACGCGACGATCTCCTTGCCGGGCGCCGGGTTCACGTCGCCGACGACGGCCTGGGCGGAAACGCCGTCACCGATCGTCGGCAGCGAGTCGAGTTGCAGCATGCCGAGCTTCGCCGGCCACCCCGGCAGGTACGCGCCGGCATCGGGGTTCGCACTCGGCGCGTGGGCGTTGTTCGCGAGCGTGCCGTTCGGTGAGATCGCGTACAGGCGCGCGTTGCCGACCGGGCCGGCCGCGGAGATCAAGCCGACCACGTCGGCGCCGGAACCGATGTTGGCCGTCTCCTGGTACGACTCCTGCGCGCCGACGATGATCTCCGGATGGCCGTCGCCGGTGATGTCGGCGAGCGTGGGCGTCGCGGTCAGCTCCCCGCCCTCTTGCGCACCGGAACCCGCGGCGAAGGTCACGTGATGGGTCGTCGGATCGACGGCGCTGACCTTCGCCGGGTCGACGACGAGCACGGGGAACCCGGCGACCGGCGTGCCGTCGTCGTGCCATGCGTAGACGTGCCGGTCGAGCGCGGCCGCGACGATCTCCATCTTCCCGTCGCCGTCGAGATCGGCGACCGACGGCGCGGCGGTGAAGCCGGGCAGCGTGCGGTTGAACTGGTCCTTCACGCCCGCCTGGTCGAGCGAGAACGCCGGGTTGACGTGTACCTGCGACACGGTCCGCCCGCCGAGCGTCGTCGGGAAGAACCCGTGCCGCCGCTGCCCGTTCGCCTCCCACGCCCAGACGTTGCCTTCAAGGTCGGTCACGACCACTTCGAGATGGCCGTCGTGGTCGAGGTCGGCGACGACCGGGCCGCCGACCATGACCGCGCCACCGGGCGCCGGAATGCCGTCGGCCCGTGCGGTGTGCGAACCGAACGGCCAGTAGTTCGGCGTCGCCGTGCGAACGGGCCAGCCGGGAAGTTCGGAACCGTCGGGACGGTACGCGTGCACGCGACCGTCGTCGGTCGCGACGATCATCTCGTCGCCCTTCTTCCCGTCGAGGTTCGCGAACACCGGCGACGACGTTCCCACGCTCGCGATCCGGCGCGGGAAGCCCGCGACGAGATCGGGGTCGTGGTGGACGAACGCCTGCTTCTGCGAGATGCCGGTGAGGCCGTCGCTCCCACCGCCGTGCGCCGTCACCACCACTCGCACGCGCACCGAGAACCGTTCCTCGTCGGGCCGGGTCGTCGCCGGGTCGACCGGCGGGCCGTTGCCGTCGTTCGGGAGCGCGGCGGCAACCGAGGCGAGATTGATCGAACCGAGCACACCGCTCAGCGGGGCGTGCAGGCCGGTGTGCTGCGACACCACGTGCCAGTTGTCGGTGGCCGGGAAGTTCGGCGGCTGCAGGCCGGTCGCCCACTCGACCTTGTAGTCGTAACTCGACGCGCGCGTCGCCGCGACGCGGCCCTTCACGGCGAGGGTGCCGGTGGTCGGCAACACGTCGAACCATTGCGGTGTGGTGATGTCGGCCTCGGGCGGGATGTGCCCGGCGCGCACCGCCTTCACCGCCTCGTAGATGTTGATGCGCCCGTAGCCGGTGGTCGCGTCCCAACCCTTCGTGGTCGGGTAGCGCACGGTGTCGATGAGCCCACCGGTCGACGTACCGAAGTTGTTCGCCGGGTCGACCGCGTTGGGCGTCGAGAAGTCGACGTCGTCGGCGGTCGCGCGCACCAGTTGCATCACTTCGTTCGCGGTGAGCTGTAATCCTTTGGCGCGCGCTTCGGACTCGATGAGGCCAACCATCCCCGCCGACTTGCCGGTCGCCTCCGACGAGCACGCGCCCGACGGCACCGACACGAACGTGATCGCGCCGAAGTTCGTGCAGCCGTTCAAGGCGAGGTAGCCGTCGACCGGTCCACCGGTGAGGCCCTGCTTCTCGGTGATCGAGTTCACCGGCATGGTGTGCTCGAGCGCGGCGGGGAGGTTGGGGTGCTTCGACGCTTCGTCGGCCATCGACGCGACGACCACCACGTTGCGCTTGTACGCGGCGTCGATCGCCATCTGCGCCTGGCGGGGGTTCGTGATCGCGCCGAGCGCCTCCTGGATCACCGCCGCACCCGAGTCGAGACCGAAGAGCACGCCGGCGGCGAACCGCCCGCCGTCGGCGATGAACGAATCGCCGACGCGCACCGGGATCACGCGGCAGTTCGGGCAACTCCCGACGTCGCCGGTGCCGTTCGCGGCCGCGGTCGAGTCGCGCGCCTCGCCGGTGCCGTGGCCGTAGTTCACCGTGTCGAGCGGGTCGTTGTCCCCGTAGAGGAAGTCCCAACCGGCGATGTCGTCGACGTAGCCGTTGTGGTCGTCGTCGACGCCGTTGCTGTACTGCGGGTTGAGGATGAGGTCTTCGGGGTCGGCCACGCCGTTGCCGTTGAGGTCGGGGATCGCGCCGAAGTCGGTGATGTTGAACACGCCGTCGTGATTGCAGTCGCCGTTCGGCACGGCCGGGTAACACGGCGGTTTCGCTTCACCGAGGTTGATGGAGACCTTCGTCGCGAGGTCGGCCATCGCGCCGGCGTTGCGCCATTCGATGCCCGAGTCGAGCACCGCGATGCGCACGTCGTCGCGGCCTTGCGTCACACCCATCGCGAGGTCGAGGGCGGGGCCCTTCTGCCCGCACTGGTTCTGCGGTGAGTTGAACAGCGCCGGGTTCGGATCGCGCTGGGCGGTGATCTTGTATGAGTTGCGATCCAGTTCGGCGGGCAGGGTTCCCGGCGCCGGTTCGTCGTTCGGCCCGTAGCGCCAGTGCACGCAGTCGGTCGGCTGGGGCGACCCGCCGGGGCCAACCGGTACGCAGGAGGCGGCGAGGACCGCACCCATCACCAACACGCCGAACCATGCGAAGCGCTTCATCGGTTTCCCCCCGGATCGCGCGAAGCGCGCGCAACCTAGCGCGTTCCGGGCGATCGTGGTTTGGCTACCTTCGCACCATGGACGCGATCGCGAGGTTGAGCGTGTTCGCCCTCGACTGCCCCGACCCCCGTGCGCTCGCCGCCTTCTATGCCGCGCTCACGGGCTGGTCCGTCGTCGCCGGCGACGACACCTGGGTCGAGGTGCGCGGCGGCGCGGGGCCGGTGCTGGCCTTCCAGCGGGTGCCCGACTACCGGGCACCGCAATGGCCGAGTGCCGAGCATCCCCAGCAGGCGCATCTCGACTTCGACGTCGCCGACCTCGACGAGGGGGAGGCGCGCGTGCTCGCGATCGGGGCGCGGAAAGCCGCAGTGCAGCCGGGCACGACGTTCCGGGTGTTCCTCGACCCGGCCGATCATCCGTTCTGCCTCGTCCTGAACCCCGAGGTCACGTGACGACGGGCGGCTTCTCCAGCGCCGGTTTGCAGGCGCTGCACGACACGATGGCCCGCCACGTCGAGAACGGCCCGTTACCCGGCCTCGTGCTCGGCGTGCGCCGCGGCGACCACGCGCACCTCGACGCCATGGGTTCGATCTCGGCGAGGGGCGCTCCGATGCCCACCGACGCCCGCTTCCGCATCACGTCGATGACCCGTCCGGTCACCGCGGTGGCGGCGCTGATGCTCGTCGACGACGGGCTTTTGGAACTCGACGAACCCGTCGACCGGCTGCTCCCCGAACTCGCCGACCGGCAGGTGCTGCGCCGCCTCGACGGGCCGATCGACGACACCGTGCCCGCGCACCGCCCGATCACGGTACGCGACCTGCTCACGATGCGCGGCGGCTTCGGCATGATCCTTGCGCCGCCCGACGCGTACCCGGTTCTCCAGGCCGAAGGGGCGCTCGAACTGTGCTCGGCCGGCCCACGCACGCGGATCACCCCCGCATGCCCCCAACGAATGGATGCGCCGCATGGGGACGCTGCCGTTGATGTGGCAGCCGGGCGAACAGTGGGCGTACGCGACCGGCTCGCAGATCCTCGGCGCTCGTGTCAACCGTCGCCGACTATCTCGCGTTCGGTTCGATGCCCGCGAACCACGGCTCGCACGGCGGCACAAGCCTCGTTGCGCCCGAACCCGTCAACGCGATGACGACGAACCAGTTCACCGCCGCACAACGCGCCGCGGCCGGGCCGATCCTGCGCGGCCGGGGATGGGGTTTCGGCGTGTCGATCATCGACCCGCCGGGCGACGGCGCACCCGGGCCGAAGGGCTACGGGTGGAGCGGCGGCTTCGGCACGGTGTGGGTGAACGATCTCACCGAAGACCTGACCGCAGTGTGTTGCACGCAAGTGCTCCTGTCCGGTGCGGTATTCGCGCTCGAAGCCGACTTCTGGTCGCGCACCTACGCCGCGCTCGAACGCTGATGCCCGCGCGGCATCGCGATCCGTAGATTGGTGCCCGATGGCGGCTCACTTCCGCATTGTCGGTACGGACCTCCCCGGACGCTCCTGCGGTCCGGCACCCGAACACCCCGAGCCGTACACCCAGGTCCACGTCGGCGTGCAATGCAAGGCAGAGGTCGTCGACGTCGTGCCGGCCGACGCCGATCGGGCGTTGTTCGAGTTCGACGTCGACGTCGACACCAAGCGCGGCCGGTTCACCGGCCCCTACGTGCACGGGCGCGACGGCCAGCGGTTCATCTATCTCTCGTGGGGCGAATTGATCGACGGCGAGTTCCGCATGTTCCGCCGCGCGAAATTGCACATCGACCATCTCGACCCGCTCGCCGTCGACGGTCGAGCCGTGGTCGGCGAACTCGGGCTCCGCGACGCGAAGGGCAACCCGTTGTGCGCGTCGGTACGACCACCGCGCATCACGTGGACGATCGGGAACACGGCGCGCGCGACGCGCAGTGCGCGCGGTCGCTAGTTCGCCGTCTGCCTCTCCGCCTGCCAGCGTTCGTTGGCCGCTTCGAACAACAACCGGGTCCGCTCGAAATCGCGCGGCCGTTCCTCGTGGGTGTCGGGGTCCCATTCCGAACGTTGGCCGGAGAAGAAGTCGCCGCCGTACACGTGCAGCGCGACCGCGAACTCGCGTCGCGTGTTCGCGACCGAATGGATGGCGTCGTCGCCCATCACGAGCACCTCGCCCGCGGGCAGCTCGCGCCCGCCTGCGGCTTCGAGACCGCCCGGCGCGCGGCGGAAGAACGCGTTGTCCTCCTGCCCGCCGTACATGCCGATCGCGGCCCACATCCGGTGCTCGTGGGGGTAGAGCGCCATCCCCGGCGTCCACGCGACGTGGAGCACGGTGAGGTCGTCGGCCCGGTGCAGCGGGGTGATGCCGCCACGCTCGACCGGGCCGAGCGCCCGCGCCAGCACCGCCGGGTCGGCGACGAGCTCGTCGAGCACGTCGCGCACCGCCAGCTGCGGTGTGTGCTCATCCAGTGCGCCGCGGCAACGAGCGACGACGTCCTCGACGGTCAGCGACATGCAGAAAGGCTACGCCCCGCGCCGTCGCGCGACCAATGGTCGCGGTTCGTCCCCGGCCGCCGAATGGCGACCAATGGTCGCGGGTGCCGCGGCGGCGCGGCGGCGCGGCTCAGATGATCTTCAGCTCGGGGCGGAAGATCTTCTTCGGCGCGAGTTCGACGTCGACCCGTTCGGCGATCGAGCGGAACACCTGCGACGCCTCGTCGTCGGGTTCGGCGACGACGATCGGGTTGCCGTCGTCGCCGCCGGCGCGCAGGTCGGGAACGAGGGGGACCTGGCCGAGCAGCGGCACATCGAGGTCGCCGGCGAGTTGCTGCCCACCACCTTCGCCGAAGAGCCGGTACGAGGCACCGTGCTCGCAGCGGAACCACGACATGTTCTCGATCACGCCGATCACCGACAGGTTCACCTTGCGCGCCATGTACGCGGCGCGTTGCGCGACCTTCTGCGCGGCGGGTTGCGGCGTGGTGACCACGATCACCTCGGCGCGCGGCAGGAACTGCGCCATCGAGATCGCGACGTCGCCGGTGCCGGGCGGCATGTCGACCACGAGGAAGTCGGGTTCGTCCCAGTGCACGTCGGTGAGGAACTGTTCGAGCGCCTTGTGCAGCATCGGGCCGCGCCACACGACCGGTTGGTCTTCGCGGGCGAAGAACCCCATCGAGATGAGCGAAACGCCGTTCGCTTCCGGCGGGATGATGACGTCGTCGATGATCGTCGGGGGCCGATCGATGCCGAGCATGCGCGGCATCGAGAACCCCCACACGTCGGCGTCGACCGCCGCGACCTTGTGCCCGCGCTGCGCGAGCGCGATCGCGAGGTTCGTCGTGACCGACGACTTGCCGACACCACCCTTGCCGGAACTGATCGCGAGCACGCGCGTACGCGAGTCGGTGAACGGGTTGCTGCGGCCTCCCGCGTCCGCGTGCGCGTGCCCTTCGTGGCCGTGGCCGGCGTGGTCGTGGCCGGTGGCCTGCTCGCCCCGCAGCCGGGTCGACAGGGCCTGGCGCTCGCTGTCGGTCATCACCGTGAGCTCGACATCGACCGCACCGACGCCTTCGAGCGGGGAAACGGCGTCGGTCACCCGCTTCGTGATCTCCGTGCGCAGGGGGCACCCGGCCACCGTGAGCGCGACGGTCACACCGACCCGCGACCCGTCGATCTGTACCCCGCGCACCATGTCGAGCTCGACGATCGAGCGGTGCAGTTCGGGATCGTCGACGCCTCGCAGCGCCTCGATGACGGCGGCCTCGGTGGGCATTGGCGTGGCTCCCCGGTCGTTTCCTGGGCCTGTCCCCGGTTGCCCGGGCATTTCCACTATCTGCGTAGGTAGAATACCGGGGTGGACCAGGCGGATCTCAGTTCGGAGGAGTTCGCAGCCGCGGTGAGCGCGGTCACGTCGGCCTTCGGTGACCCGACCCGCCGCGACATCTACCTGTTCGCGAGGGAGGCCTCGCCCCGCGGGGTGACGGCGAACGAAGTCGCCGAACGGTTCGGCCTGCACCCGAACGTCGCCCGCCACCATCTCGAGAAACTCGCCGCGGGCGGCTACGTGAACGTCGAGCTCGCGCGCCAGGAAGCCGCCGGCCGGCCGTCGAAGCGCTATTGCGCGACCCCGAGCGACACGAACCTCAACTTCCCACCCCGGCGCGACGACCTGCTCGGCACGTTGCTCGCGCGCGCGATCGAACGCCTGCCGGTCGACGAGGCCCGTGCCCTCGCCGAACAGGTCGGCTACGAGTACGGGCGCGAGATCGCGGCCCGTATGGAACCGGGCGACGGGCACCGCTCGGCGAAGGCGGCGCTCGCATCGGTCGCCGACGCGCTCACCGCGCACGGTTTTGCCGCCCATGCCGAGGCTCGCGGCGGGTCGCTCACGTTGATCGCGGAGCAATGCCCGTTCGGTGAGGCGGCAACCAAGTACCCGCACATCCTCTGCGCGGTCGACACGGGCATGATCAAGGGGATGCTCGAAGGCCTCTACGGCGCGACCGATCCGACGATCGAGAGCAGCCGTCCCGACGGCGGCGAGCACTGCGTCACCCGCGTCTGACCCGTTTTGATGTAGTGAAAGCGCGCACTTCTGCTCGTTCGCTTCACCAAAACGGGCGCGGGGCGGCGTCGTGAGGGTGAGCGGGCGGGCGTACCTCGATCACGCGTCGACGTCGCCGCTGCGCCCGGGTGTGCTCGACGCGATGCTCCCGTTCTTCGACGAGCAGTTCGCCGACCCGGGGCGCGTGCACAGTGCGGGCCGTGCGACGCGCGTCGCGCTGGAGGAAGCGCGCGAGACAGTGGCGTCGTTCTTCGGCGCGCGGCCCCGTGAAGTGGTGTTCACGTCGGGCGGTACCGAGGCGAACAACGCCGCGATCTGGGGTGCCGTCGCGCGCGCCGGCGGCCACGGCCATGTCGTGACCAGCGCAGTCGAGCATTCGTCGGTGCTCGACGCGCTCGCGCGGCATGACGTCGACATCACCAAGGTGCCCGTCGACGGCAGCGGACGATTTCACGCCGACGACGTGCGCGCCGCGCTGCGCGACGACACGATCTTCGTCTCGTTGCAGTTCGCGAACCACGAAGTCGGCACCTTGCAGCCGGTGCGTGACGCGGTCGCGCTCGCCCGGGCGCGAGGCGCGCTCACGCACGTCGACGCGTGCGCGGCCGCGGGACAGGTTCCGGTCTTGTTCGCCGATCTCGGCGCCGACTTGTGCTCCGTCACCGCGCACAAGTTCGGCGGACCGAAGGGCGCCGGCGCGCTCCTCGTCCGGCGCGGGTTGCGGGTGCCGCCGTTCATCGTGGGTGGCGCGCAGGAACGTGCCCGCCGCGGCGGCATCGAGAACGTGCCCGCGCTGGTCGGCTTCGCAGCTGCCTGCGCAGGCACCGACCTCGACCGCGACGCGGCCGCCGCGCGCCGTCGGGTCTTCGACGCGACCCGTTCGGTCGCCGCCATCCCCGGCACGACGATCTACACCGATCCCAGCTGGTCGCTCCCCCACATCCTCTGTTTCGGCGTCGCCGGGGTCGAGGCGGAGCCGATCCTCCTCGCGCTCGACCAGCAGGGCATCGCGTTGCATTCGGGGTCGTCGTGTTCGAGCGAATCACTCGAACCATCGCCTGTACTCGAAGCAATGGGCGTCGAGGCCGACCACTCGCTGCGCCTGTCGGTCGGCTGGTCGAGCACCGACGACGACATCGAACGCTTCGCCGCCGCCCTCCCGGCGGTCGTCACCCGCTTCCGTGACATGCGTCGATAGCTATCGCATAGCGATAGCTATCGACGCACGTGGTTACTGGGCGGCGAGAAGGTTGAGGGCGGAGCCGGCTTTGAACCAGGCGATGTGCTCTTCCGACATGGTGTGCGTCGTGTCGAACTCGTCGGTGCTGCCGTCGGCGTGGCGCAGCACGACGTGCACCGGCCGGCCGGGTGCGAGCCCCGCCAGGCCGACGATGTCGATCGTGTCGTCGACGCGGACCTTGTCGTAGTCGGCCGGGTCGGTGAACGTGAGCGGCAACACGCCTTGCTTCTTCAGGTTCGCTTCGTGGATGCGCGCGAACGATCGCACGATCACCGCGCGACCGTTCATGAAGCGCGGTTCCATCGCCGCGTGCTCGCGCGACGAGCCTTCGCCGTAGTTCTCGTCGCCGATCGCGACCCACTGCACGCCGCCATCGCGGTACGACCGGGCGAGGTCGGGCAGCGCCGTCTTCGCACCGTCACGAGCGTCGATCCCCATTCCCGACTCGCCGGGCGTGAACGCGTTGTTCGCACCGATGAACAGGTTGCCGCAGATGTTGTCGAGGTGGCCGCGGTACCGCAGCCACGGACCGGCCGGCGAGATGTGGTCGGTGGTGCATTTGCCCTGCGCCTTCAGCAGCACCCGCAAACCGGTGATGTCGTTGCCGTCCCACGCGGGGAACGGCTGCAGCAGTTCGAGACGCTCCGACCCGGGCTTCACGATCACTTCGATGCCCTCGGGGTCGGCCGCCGGGGCCTGGAACCCCGATTCGCCCTCGTCGAAACCTTTCGACGGCAGTTCGTCGGCGTGGGGCGCGTCGAGCTTCACCGGGCTGCCGTCGGGTGCGGTCAGCGACTCCTTGGTGAAGTCGAAGTCGAGCCGCCCGGCCAGCGCGAGCGCAACCACGGTTTCGGGCGATCCGATGAACGCGAGGGTCTCGGGGTTCCCGTCGTTGCGGCGGGGGAAATTGCGGTTGAACGACGTCACGATCGAGTTGCGCTCGCCGGTTGTGATGTCGTCACGTTGCCACTGGCCGATGCACGGGCCGCACGCGTTGGCGAGCACCGTCGCGCCGATCGCTTCGAGATCGGCGAGGAGCCCGTCGCGCTCGATGGTCGCGCGCACCTGCTCGGAACCCGGGGTGATCATCAACGGCGACTGCACACGTAAGCCCTTGGCCGACGCCTGGCGCGCGATGCTCGCGGCCCGGCCGATGTCTTCGTACGACGAGTTCGTGCACGAACCGACGAGCGCGGCCGAGATGCGCTCCGGGTAGTTCTCGGAGACGACGGCTTCCTTCATGGCCGAGATCGGACGGTCGAGGTCGGGGGTGTGGGGGCCGACGAGGTGCGGTTCGAGCGCGGTGAGATCGATCTCGATCACCCGGTCGTAGAACCGTTCGGGATCGGCGTCGACTTCGGGGTCGTTGCGGAGGAATTCGGCGTGACGGTCGGCCAGATCGGCGATCGCTTCCCGCCCGGTCGACTTGAGGTACCGCGCCGAGTTCATGTCGTACGGGAAGATGGAGCAGGTGGCGCCGATCTCGGCGCCCATGTTGCACACCGTGGCCTTCCCGGTTGCCGAAATCGATTCCGCGCCCGGCCCGAAGTACTCGACGATGGCGCCCGTCCCGCCCTTCACGGTGAGGATCCCCGCGACTTTCAGGATGATGTCTTTCGACGCGGTCCAGCCCGACGACGCACCCTTGAGGTGCACACCGATGAGCTTCGGGACGCGGGTGTTGAACGGCCACCCGGCCATCACGTCGACCGCGTCGGCGCCGCCGACGCCGATCGCGACCATGCCGAGACCGCCCGCGTTCGGTGTGTGCGAGTCGGTGCCGATCATCATCCCGCCGGGGAACGCGTAGTGCTCCAGCACGACCTGGTGGATGATCCCGCTGCCCGGCTTCCAGAAGCCGATGCCGTACTTCTCCGACACCGAACGGAGGAATTCGTAGACCTCGCTGTTCACGTCGAGCGCGACGGCCAGGTCGGGTGCGGCACCGGTGTGCGCCTGGATGAGGTGATCGCAGTGGACCGTCGTGGGCACGGCGACACGCGGCAGGCGCGCCAGCATGAACTGCAGCAGCGCCATCTGCGCGGTCGCGTCCTGCATTGCGACCCGGTCGGGCCGGTAGTCGGCGTAGTCGACGCCGCGACCGAGACCGATGGTGCGCGCGTCGTCGGCGTGGGTGAAGAGGATCTTCTCGGCGAAGGTGAGCGGCCGGGCCAGCCGTTCGCGCGCGATCGCGACACGTTCGGGGAACCGCGCGTACGCGGCCTCGACCAGTGCAGCCGGAGTGGAGGGACCTTCGATGACGTCAGACATGTTTCGCTCCAACTTCACGGGGCGCTTCGAGACGCGGCGAGGTGTGCGGCTCGGAGTGCCGCGCGTCGAAGGCTACCGACGGGAATTCGATTTCGAGATGGGTGCGGCCGGACGGGTACCGGTGCTCGGACACGAGCACGGGACGTGCGTCCGCGGCGTAGGTGACGCGATTGATCACGAGAACAGGTGTACCCGCCGCCACGCCCAGCAACGCCGCGTCGGTCGCGTCGAGCGCGCCGGCATCGATGGTTTGCGTGGCTCGTCCGAGTTCGACGCCTCGCAGCGGCAGCAAGTCGTAGAACGGCGAACGTTCGACGTCGGCCCGGCTGAGGTCGGCACCGAGGTCGACGGGCACCCACACCGTGACGACCGCGAACGGGTCGCCGTCGGCCCGCACCACGCGCTTCACCCGCAACACCTCGCCGCCCGCTTCGATGGCGAGCGCACGGGCAACGGGATTGGGGGCCTGCTCGAACCGGAACTCGATCACATCACGCCGGGGGACCGAACCGGCCGCTTCGAGCGCGGCCTCGATGGTGGTGATCCGCCCGAGCGGCTGGCGCACCGGGTCGAGGGCGACGAACCAACCCGCACCCCGGCGGCTGCTGACCAACCCCTCGCTGCGCAGCAGTTCGAGGGCGCGGCGCACCGTCACGCGGCTGACGCCGTATTCGAGGCCCAGCTGCGCTTCGCTCGGCAATGACCCCCCGGCCGCATGCCGGCCCAGCGCGAGCCGGGTTCGGAGGGCTTCGGCCAACTCGAGGTACCGCACAACTTGTATTGTATCTGTATTCTCAGAAGTTGACAACCGGCGGTGGGGCGATCGCCGGGTCGACCTCGAAGTACGCGGCGCGCTCGAAACCGAACCACCGGGCCGTGAGCGCCGACGGGAACGACTCGACCCGAGTGTTGAGGGCGCGGACATTCGCGTTGTAGATACGGCGCGCGACCTGGATGCGGTCCTCGGTGTCGGCGAGTTGCTGCTGCAGCTCGAGGTATTGCCGGCTCGCCTGGAGTTCCGGGTACTGCTCCGCGACGGCCAGCAACCCGCGCAGCTCCCCGACCAGTGCGCGCTCGGGACCTTCCTGCTCACCGGCGGCACCCGTCTGGGCGATCGCCGCGGCGCGCGCGGCGGTGACGGATTCGAACACCCGGGCCTCGTGCGCCGCGTAACCCTTCACGGTCTCGACGAGGTTCGGAACGAGGTCGTAGCGGCGCTGCAGTTCCGTGTCGATGTTGTGCCACGAGTTGCGCACCAGGTTCCGCTGGTGCACGAACCGGTTGTACGACACGCCACCCGCCACCGCGAACACGACGACGATCGCGACGACGGCGTAGAGGGCGGTCATGCCTTCGCCCTCGGCCACGTCGACCACACGACACGCGGGATGTGCGCGTGGAACGCCTCCGATGTACCGGCCAGCGCAAGCCATGCTTCGGGCGGGAGCTTGCTGCTCGCGAGCAAGACGAACGGCCCGACCACTTCGATCGCCTCGATGCGGCGGTGCTCCAACAACCACTCCATCATCCGGCCGTCGAGCAGTGAGAACGCGAACTTCTGGTCGTCGCACTTCACGCGGAAGGCACGGTTGAAGTCGTCGTACTCCAGCTCGACATCTTTGAACCCGAGCGCGTTCCCCATCCGCGAGAGGAATCCCTCGTGACCGATGCGCAACGTCGGGCAGTCGGCGTCGATGGTGAGCGCGGCGCAGGTGAAGCGGTGATACGTGCGCGACCGGTTGCCCCGCGAGTCGGACTGCTGTTCGTAGAACCAGAAGTCGAACAGCCGCATCGGCACCTGTTCGCGCTCGCCCCACATCACGTTCTCGACGCCGCGCCCGTCGCCCCGCCGGAACAGCGCGAACGGCAACCCGAGCGTGCCCTGATCGTCGGTCGCCGAGAAGGCGAAGCCGAGCCCGTTCGCAACGGAGAAGAGCGCGGCGATGCGTCGCTGGCGGGCGCGGTAATTGAGGTACCACACACCCACGACCGCGGCGATGCCGACGAGGGCGATGAGAACGACGAGTGCCACGACGGCCGCCTCAGTCTCCCCAGTAGCGCTGCTCGCGCCAGGGGTCGCCTTCGTTGTGGTAGCCGTTGCGTTCCCAGAAGCCGGGCTGGTCGGCGGTCACGAACTCGATGCCGCGCAGCCACTTGGCCGACTTCCAGAAGTAGAGGCTCGGCAACATCAATCGCACCGGCCCGCCGTGCTCGGGGGCGAGCGGTTCACCGTCGAACTCCCAAGTGAGCAGCACATCGTCGCCGAGCAGCGCGGCCAGTGGCACATTCGTCGTGTAGCCGTACTCGGCGTGCTCGACCACGTGCGTCACCTCGGGCAGCACGGTGACGAGCGCCATCACCTCGCGGAAGCGCACACCTCTCCAGTACGTGTCGAACTTCGACCACTTGGTCACGCAATGGATATCGGTCGTGACCTCGACGTTCGGGAGCGCGACGAGGTCGTCGAACCGCAGCGTGCGCTCCTCGGCGACGGCTCCGAACAATCGCAAGGTCCACTGTTCCCGGGTGATGTTGGGGACATCGCCGACGTGCAGCACCGGGAAACGCTCGGTGAAGTACTGGCCGGGCGGTAACCGAGCCGGATCGACCCCTCGTTCCACGAGCTTCTCGCGGTTGCGTTCGAAGAAACCCATGCGGTCCTCTTGTCGGCGCCGTTCCCGGCGATCGTTAGTGCGGCAACCAGGAATCGGGCTTGGCCGCGATTTTGCGCACGTTCGCGGGCAGGTCCCCGTGGGCGAGATCGGCGAGGGTGACCTTCTCGAGCACCGCTCGCAGGTTCGCCCGCACCGCGATCCACACCTCGACCAGATTGCTGGCCGCGCCGTCGTACACCAGCTCGTCGGGGCGGGTGCCCTGCACGGCGGCGAGGGGCCCTCAACCACCCGGAGGATGTCGGCCAGGTTGATCTGGGCCGCCGGGCGGGCCAGGAGGTAGCCGCCGTCGGCCCCCCGCTGGGTGCGCACGATCCCGGCGTGGCGCAGCTCGCGGAGGATGTTCTCGAGGAAATTCAGCGGGATCCCCTGGCGGCTCGCCAGCTTCTCGCCCTTCACCGGGCGTCCCGGCTCCGTCGCAGCCAGCTCGGCCAACGCCCGGACGGCGTAGTCGGCCTTGGCGGAGATCCTCACCGGGTCAGTCTGCCGGATCCGAACCGGGCTTGACGTGAGCCACCGGGTTATCTACTTTGTCGATCAAGTTAGTAGACATTCACCTCGGGAGACGGGCGAGCCGGCATGCAGTGGGACATCGCGTTCGCGAGCCTCATCGTCGGGTTCGTCATCGGTCTCACCGGGATGGGCGGCGGTGCGCTGATGACGCCGGTGCTCGTCATCTTCTTCCACATCAACCCGGGCGCTGCCATCTCTTCCGACGTCGTCGCGTCGGTCGTGTTGAAACCCATCGGCGGCGGCGTACACCTGCGCCACGGCACCGTGAACATGCGGTTGGTGCGTTGGCTGTCGATCGGCTCCGTACCGAGCGCGCTGTTCGGTTCGTTCCTCATCTCGAAGGTCGTCGGCGACAACGCCGGTAACACCATCAAGACCATCCTCGGAGTCGTGCTCCTCGTCGCCGTCGGCGCGATGGTCGCGAAATTCTCGATCCAGGCCCGGCGAAAGAACGGCCCGACCGGTGACATGCTGCCCGCCTCCGCGATCCGGCCGCTCGCGACCCTGTTCATCGGCATCTTCGGCGGCTTCATCGTCGGCATGACATCCGTCGGTTCGGGTTCGTTGATGATCGTGTTGCTGATGGTCCTCTACCCACAGCTGTCGTCGCGCGAGATGATCGGCACCGATCTCGTGCAGTCGATCCCGCTGGTCGCGGCGGCGGCACTCGGCCATCTCGTCTTCGGCCACGCGAGCTTCGGCGTCACGACTTCGGTACTGGTCGGCGCGATCCCGGGCGTCTTCTTCGGCGCCCACGTCTCGGCCCGTGCATCCGACCGGTGGATCCGCCCCGTACTCGTCGCGGTGCTCCTCCTGTCGGCGCTGAAGCTGCTGAACGTGTCGAACGCCGCGCTCCTCGGCACCGCCATCGCGTCCGCGGTCGCCGGTGCCGCGCTCCTCGTGGTTGCGACGCTGCGCAGCCGGCGCATCGTCGTGCTTCCCGACGAGCTCGCAACGGCGGCGCGGATGGTCGACCCCCACGACCCCGAGTTCGCACCCGCGAGCGGCACCTAGACCATGCGTCGATAGCTATCGCATAGCGATAGCTATCGACGCCCGTCGCTAATCCCTGTCGCGCTCTTCGATCGTCACCGAGTTCATGACGTCGCCGACGCCGATGGAACGGACGACGTCCATCCCGTCGACGACCGATCCGAACAGGCTGTAGGCCTTCGGCAGCCGGGGCTGGTCCTCGAGGCACACGAAGAACTGCGAGCCGTTGGTGTTGGGCCCGGCATTCGCCATCGCGAGCGACCCGGCTCGGTACTGGCCTTGCACCGGCTCGTCGTCGAACTTGTAGCCGGGGCCACCGCGACCGGTGCCCTCCGGGCAACCACCCTGGATCACGAAACCCGGCTCGACCCGGTGGAACGTGAGCCCGTCGTAGAAGCCTTGCCGCGCGAGCCCCACGAAGTTGTTGACGGTCTTGGGGGCGAGTTGAGGGTCGAGGTCGAGCACGATCGCACCCTTGTCGGTTGCGATGGTCGCTCGGTAGATCTTCGACGCGTCGGTCTGGGCTTCGGGCTGCTTGGCCACACGTACTCCTTGGTTCGGGCTGGGCTCGTTCAGGGTTTCGTGGTCGTCGGCACGGTCGTGGTCGAGGCGCCCGACTTGGGTTTGGCGTCGGCGACGGCCTGCGCGAGGGCGCCGAGCACCAGCTGGCGATATTGGTCGTCCTGGGGAGCGAGTTCGAGGTAGCGCTGGAAATCGGGGATGGCCGCCTTCGAGTCCTTCATCACCTGGAAGTGGACGATCCCCCGGAACACGAAGGTATCCGGATAGCTCGGCGCGACGTCGATCGCGTGAGCGAACCGGTCGAACGCGGTGCGCAGCAACAGCGTTCGGTTGGTCCCCTTCCCCAACTGCCCGGCGACGATCCCGCGGATCCACCCACCGTAGGCGAACGGCTCCGGCTGCTTCGGGTCGAGCTTCGCGGCGGCGTCGTACTCCTTCACCGACTTGCCCAGGTCGTTCCCCAGGTAGAAGCGGGCGAGCGCGATGTGCGAGAGGTAATCCTTCGGGTGCTTCTTCACCGCCGCGATGAGCGTCGCTTCGCGCTGCGCGGCCGCGACGGTGGTGTTGGGGTTGTCGCCGGTCACCTGGCCGCCGGGGCTGCGCGTCCGCAACGAGTTCGCGAGCAGCCCGGCCGACGTGAGCGCGAAGACCGCTACGACGCCAATGGTCACGAGCCGGCGCCGCCTCGATACCGGTTGCGCCTTCGGCAGCTCGATGTCGAGCCCGTCGCGTATCTGGCGCAACACGGCCGCGGCCCGCGCGGTGTAGTCGGCGTGGAGCCGTTCGTAGTTCCCGTCGTCGATGTTGCCGGCCGCCCGCTCGTTGTCGAGGTCGTCGAGCGAACGCAGCAAGAAATCGCGCTCGGCTTCGAGGCTCTCGTGTTTCGGCGCAGCTTCCGACGCCGCGCCCGGCGCCGCGCCGGCCGACGGCGGCGCGGTCTCCTGTGGATCGTCGGGTTCGGGGCTCATTCAGCGGCCTCCGCGGTTCGGGCACGCGCCACGAGCCGCTCGTCTTCTTCCGACGCGGCCAGGCGCGGTTGGCGGCGCGCCCGCTGCAGCATCACGACGATCGCGGCGAAGCCGGCGCCGAGCGCGACGACGGGGAGCACCCAGATCAGCACGTTGATGCCGTTGCTCCCCGGCTTCAGCAGGATGCCTGGGTACACCGACTCGTAGTACGCGCGGATCTGCGCGTCGCTCTGCCCCTGTGCGATGCGCGCCTTCACACCGTCGCGAATCGCGATCGCGCTCGCGGTCTGGCTGTTCGCGACCGACTCGCCCTCGCAGTCGGGGCACTTGAACTCGTGGTCGAGACGGTCTGCCCGCGCGGCCGGGGAGTTCGACGGTTGCGAACGCCCGACGAGCACGACCAGCGACACGACGAGCACCGCGACGAGCGCAACCCACGGCGCGAGCGCGCGGGTGCGCATCAGCTTCCCGCCTGCGCCGCGGTCAACATCTTGTCGAGATCGCCCACGGTGGCCGGCCCGATGAGTTGCGCGGCGACCACACCGTCGGCCCCGATCACGTAGGTCTCGGGTTGGCCGGTGGTGCCGAACGCGACCGCGGCGTTCCCGTGCGGGTCGTCGACCAGCGTCCACTGCAACTTGTTGGCGGTCGCGTACGTGGAAGCCGACTTCGCCGAGTCGTCGCGCAACACGCCGATCATCGAGAAACTCGGGTCGGTGCGGTGCTCGGCGTAAAAAGTCTTGAGCGCGCTCTGCTCCTGGCGGCACGGGATGCACCACGAGTTCCAGAAGTTGATGACCACCACGTGCCCGGGCTGGGCAGCACCCGTGACCGGCGTGCCGTCGCTGAGCTTCGTGAGCCGTACGACCGGTGCCGCCTTCCCGACGAGGTCGCCGTGCGACTCGACCTGCGGTTTCATCACCGAGACGACGAAGAGCACGCCGAGCGCGAGCACGAAGATGCCGACGCCGAGCGCGACCGAGCGGATACGGGTCACCCGACGGGCACCTCTTCACGTTCCGGTTCGGGCGGCACGATCTCGACCGGCGCGCCGACGACTCGCCGGCGCCGGGTCGGCGTGAGCGACAGCAGCGTGCCGAACAGCATCACGCCACCGCCGATCCAGAGCCACAGCACGAGCGGGTTGACGGCCACGCCCAGGGTGATGCGATCGGCTTCGGTCGGCGACGACACGAGCGTGAGGTACAGGTCGTCGCGGATCCCGGTGTGCACCGACGGTGTGCCGATGCCGCCGTTCGCGTTCGGGAACGTGGAGATCGCGGGCGCGTACACCCCGAGCGAATGCCGGTTGCGCTCCACCTTCACCCGCGCGGTGATCGTGGTCTTCTGCTTCGTGCTCTGCAGCGTGCGGTCGAGGTAGGTCACGGTGTAGTCGCGCACGGTCGTGGTCTGCCCGCGGGTGAGCGTGACCTGGCGGCGGGTGACGTACCCCGACGAAACCGCGATCGCGATCGCGATGATCACGACCCCGGTGTGCACGACGAGGCCGCCGTAGAGGCGCGGGTTGCCCCGCACCGTCCGGCCCGCGGCGACGACCACGTTCTCGGCGTGGGCCTGCCGGCGGGCGTGCACGCCGATCCACATCTGGCGCGCGATCCCCGAGAGCGCGAACGCGCCGAGCCCGAACGTGAGGACGTCGGCGATCCCGTGGGCGCCGAAGAACAGCGTGACCACCATCGTGATCACGCCGATCCAGGCCGGCACGAGCAGGCGCTTGCGCAGCAGTTCGCCGCTCGTCGCCCGCCACGGCAGCGCCGGCGCGACGGCCATCAGGAACAGCAGCGCGACACCGATCGGCACGACCATGCGATCGAAGTAAGGCTCTCCCACCGTCATCTGGCGGTTCTGCAATGCCTCGACCAGCAACGGGAACACCGTGCCGGTGAGCACGACGAACGCGAACCCGGCGAAGAGGAGGTTGTTGAGCAGGAACGCCGATTCGCGCGACACCGCGGAGTCGATGCGCCCGGGGGTGCGCAACCGGTCGCCGCGCCACGCGATGAGCAGCAACCCGCCGACGGCGACGAAGCCGAGGAAGCCGAGCAGCAACGGGCCGATCGACGACTTGCTGAACGAGTGCACCGAGTTGATGACACCGGAGCGGGTGAGGAACGTGCCGAGGATCGTGAGGCAGAACGTCGCGATGACGAGCGACAGGTTCCAGACGCGCAGCATCCCGCGCCGTTCCTGCACGATCACCGAATGGATGAACGCGGTACCGGTGAGCCACGGCAGCAACGACGCGTTCTCGACCGGGTCCCACGCCCAGTAACCGCCCCAACCGAGCACCTCGTAGCTCCACCACGCGCCGAGCACGATGCCGATGGTGAGGAACCCCCACGCGATCAAGGTGGTGCGCCGCACGTCGACGAGCCAACCCTCGCCGAAACGGCCCGTGATCAACGCCGCGATCGCGAACGAGAACGGGATCGTGAACCCGACGTAACCCGAGTAGAGCATCGGCGGGTGGAACGCCATCAGGGGGTTGTTCTGCAGCAACGGGTTCGGCCCGCGCCGTCGAGTGGGATCGCGCCCTTGATCGGCTCGAACGGGTTCGCCGCGAACATCATCAACGCGAAGAAGAACAACGCGACACCGAGACCGACGATCAACGCCCACGCGACCAGCGGATCGGACGCCCGCTTGCGGAAATGCCACGCGGTGAACGCGAGGTAGACCGAAAGGATCAACCCCCACAAGAGGATCGAGCCCTGCAGCGCACCCCACAGTGCGGTGAACGTGTAGAGGCCGGGGGTCGCGCGGGCCAGGTTGTCGGCGACGTACTTGATCGAGAAGTCGTGGGAGAACAGCGCCCACTCCATCGTCGCGAACGCACCGACCGCCGACGCGAGGAGCAGCGCGACGAACCGTTGGCCGGTCTGGAGCAACTGCGCCCGGCCTTGTTGCAGGCCGGCCCCCAGCACCGCGATACCGAGGACACTGGACGATGCCCCGAGCGCGATGAAGCCGTAGCCGATCGCGGCTCTCACGACGAAGAACCCGCCTTGCAACCGGCGTCGACCCGCTTCGACGCGTCGTAGTCGGAGCCGTGCCGGATCAGGAGCTGGTCGGCCTGGAAGACGCTGCCGTCCCAGTGGCCCTGCACCACGACCGGCGCGCAGTTGCGGAACAAGTCGCGCGGCCCGCCGGTGTAGTCGACGTGGGCGGTCGCGCCTCCCTCGGTCACTTCGAACGTCGCACCGTCGCGCGCGGAGTGGATCGAACCGGGCACGACCGTCCCGGCCATCCGGAAGCTGCGCGTGCCCTGTTCCGTGCGGTGTGCGACCGCGTAGGAAACCGGGCGCAGGTAGACGAACGCGCTGCGCAACTGCGTGAACATCCATACGACGACCGCGAGGCACACCAAAGCGCCGATGAAGTAGCGCGCGTGGCCCCGCCGTTTGGGGCGCGGCGTGCCCGGCGACGGCGCCGCCGCGCCTCCCCCGTTGTTCGGCAGCTTCGTGTCGGTCATCGCGGGTCGTTGTTCGTCATGCGTTCGGAGCGGCGGAGGCGGCTCCACAACCACGCGGTGTACGCGACGAGCGCACCGGTCGTGATCGAATAGCCGGCGGCGACGTACGGCCAGTTGTGGTCCATTACACCGACACCGCCGGTTCGGGGACGTCGGTCGCGACGCGTTCGGCGATCGCGAGTTCGAGTTCGCGCTGCTCGCGGCCTTCTTCGAACTCGGCGAGACGGAGCCGCTGCATCGTCAGGTACACGTAGAGCATCGTGAACGACAAGACGCTGAGGACGAGCGTGAGCGCCATCGTGCCGTGGATCTGCACGTCGAGGCTCGGGTTGAACACGGTGCCGGTCTGGTGCAAGGTCTGCCACCACGTGACCGAGAAGTGCACGATGGGCACGTCGGCGAACGCGATCAACGCCGCGATCGCGCAGCGCTTGCCGCGCTGCTCCGACGTGTCGGCGGTGCGCCGCAACGCGAGGTACCCGAGGTAGAGGAAGAACAGCACCGCGGTGGTCGTGAGACGCGCGTCCCACTCCCACCACGTACCCCAAATTGGCCGGCCCCACAGCGAACCGAGCCCGAGCATCAGCCCCGTGAACAGCACACCGACCTCGGCGGACGCGCCGGCGAGCAGGTCCCAGGTGGTCGAGCGGGTACGCGGCCACAACCACAACGCCGACGAGACGGCCGTGACGAAGAACGCGAGGTACGCGAGCCACGCGGTGGGCACGTGGAGATAGAGGAGGCGCATCGCGTCGCCCTGCTCGACGTCGGCGGGCGACACCCACAGTGCCAGCACCGCGGTGGTGGCGAGCAGCACGAACGTGACCGCCCCGAACAGTCGTCTTGTGTTCCGGCTCACGATTCCTCCAGCAGTGGGCCGAACGCCAGCACCCCCACCGTGACGGACAGCACCGCGCACGCGCCGAGCAGTTGGACCCACGGCCATGCCTCCGACGGGACGCCGTCGAGCGCTGACTCGAACGCTCGCGTCGCCCCGAGCATGACCGGTGTCACCACCGGGAGCACGAGCAACGGCACGAGCGTTTCGCGAACGCGCAGGCCGGCGGCCACGATCCCGTAGACCGTACCGGTCGCCGCGAGCGCGATGGTCGCGGCCAGGGCCGTGAGGACCAACACGACGACGCTGTGCAAGGTCACGTCGTAGAGAACCACGACGCCGATGCCGAGCACCACTTCGAGCAGGGCGAGCTCGGCCGCGACCGCCGCCGCCTTCCCCAGGAAGATCGCCCCGCCGTCGAGGCCGGACAGGCGCAGACCGTCACGCGCGCCGTTCGCCTCCTCGACTGCGAAGGAGCGGTTCACCGCCAGGATGGAGGCCAGCAGGAGCGCGACCCAGAACAAGCCCGGCGCGAGGCGGGGCAGCAGCCCCCGGTCGGGGTCGATCGCGAAGGCGAACAGCACGAGCACCATCACGCCGAACGGCACGATCTGTTGCAGCGCCACCCGGGCGCGCCGCTCGATACGCAGGTCTTTCGCCGCGACGAGGCGAGCCTCCCGGAACCAGTTCATACCGTCGCCTGTACCGGTTGCGCGCCCGGCGCGGCTGCCGTGAGCCCGCCGTGCACCAGCCCGGCCACGACCCGTGCCTCCCGGGTGGCGATCGCGCGGGCGTAGGCCAGTTCGTGGGAGGCCAGCAGCACCGTGCGGCCCTCCGCCGCCGCCCCGGCGAGGATCGCGTCGAGCGTGTCGCGGGTGGCGGGGTCGAGCCCGGCGTGGGGCTCGTCGAGGAGGAGGAGCCTGGCTTCACGGGCGAGCGCGATGGCGAGCGACAGGCGGCGGCGCTGCCCGGCCGAGAGCCGGCTGTGCGCGACGTCGGCGACCCGGCCGAGGTTGAGGCGTTCGAGCGCGGCGTCGGCGGCGGCGGGCGAGCGTTTCGCGGCCCCGGCCGCGAAACGCAGGTTCTCCCGCACCGTCAGGTCGTCGTAGCAGAACGTCTCGTGGCCGACGAGGGCCAGCTCGCGACGGGCGCTGCGCCGGTCGTAGGCGAGGTCGTGCCCGCAGACGAAAGCGGTGCCGCTGTGCAGCGGTACGAGGCCCGCGACCAGGCGCAGCAGCGTCGTCTTGCCCGCGCCGTTGGGGCCGGAGAGCAGCAGGACCTCGCCCTCGTCAACGTCGAGGTCGGCGCCGGCAAGCGCCGGGAAACGGCCGAGTAAGCAGACGGCCGACCGCATCGACACGACGGGCAACGGGGCCCTCCGGGCGCAGGAAACGTACGCGGGGAGTCTACGAAACCCTCGGCCGCGCTGCCGAACCGCCCGCCACGCGGTGCGCGATACGGCACCGGCAACTTCATTACGATCGGGCGTCGTGCGCAAGACGGTGGCGGGGATCGGCCGCACCCTCATCACCCTCGGGCTGCTGATCCTGCTGTTCGTCGGCTACCAGCTGTGGGGCACCGACGTGTTCACCGCCCGGGCGCAGTCGAAGCTGAAGCACCAGCTCAGCGCGCTCACGCAAGCCGTGAACGCGACGACGACCACAACGGCCGCGCCCTCGACGAGTCCCACCACTGCTCGTGGCGCGACGACCACCACCACGACGGCCCCGGCGATCCAGCTCCCGCCGATCCGGGAGGGCGACCCGCTCGGGAAGATCATCATCCCGCGAGCGGGCGTCAACTGGGTGTTCGTGCAGGGCACCGCCCGCGACGACCTGGCGAAGGGCCCTGGCCACTACCCGTCGACCCCCCTTCCCGGCCAGGTCGGGAACGCGGCGATCGCCGGTCACCGCACCACGCACGGCGCGCCCTTCTACAACATCAACGAGTTGATCCCCCGCTCCCCCGGCCAGACCGGCGACTACATCGAAGCCGACACGCTCATCGGCCAGTTCGTGTTCGAGGTGATCGACGTTCGCACGGTCGACCCGAGCGCCACGTGGGTGGCCGGCCCGGTGACGTTGTCGGACCAGCAGCTGAACCACACCGGCCTCAAGCTCGACCCGAAGAAGGCCTACCTCACGCTCACGAGTTGCACCCCGCGCTTCTCGGCCCGCCAGCGGATCGTGGTCCTCGCGGTGCTCGTCGGCCCGCGGTACAAGGCGAAGGGTGCGCCGAAGTCGCACGCGCCGGTGAAGGCGGTCAAGTTCAAGGGCCAGCCGAAGGCCGAGAGCGCGCACGCGCTCCAGGAGGGACTGTCGGGCAACATCTCGAGCCGGGCACCGACCCTGCTGTGGGGTTTCATCGCCGCGTTCGTCGGCGCGGCCTGGTGGTGGGCGTTCCGGCGTTACCGGCTGCTCGGCACCTGGATCATCGGCGTCGTGCCGTTCCTGGCCGTCTTGTTCGTCTTCTACGTCTATCTGGAGCGCCTGCTCCCGGCGAACTTCTGACCGGGCCGATGGCACCGTCGTTCGACGACGTCCGGGCCGCGGCCACCCGTATCGCGCCGTTCGTCCATCGCACGCCGGTGTGCACGTCGCGCGCACTCGACCTCGCGAGCGGCGCGACGGTGTGGTGCAAGGTCGAGGCGTTACAACGGGCCGGCGCGTTCAAGATGCGCGGCGCGACGAATGCCGTCCGGATGCTCGACGACCGCGCCGCGAGACGGGGTGTCGCGACCCACTCGTCGGGCAACCACGGCGCCGCCCTCGCGCTCGCCGCCCGCGAACGCGGTATCCCGGCGTTCGTCGTCGTGCCCCGCGACGTCTCAGCGCCCAAACGCGCCGCGATCGACGCGTACGGCGCGCAGCTGATCGAGTGTGAGCCCGGGCTCGCGTCGCGCGAAGCCATGCTCGACGACGTGGTCGCCCGCACCGGGAGCACCGTGGTGCACCCGTACGACGACGATCGCGTGATCGCGGGTGCCGGTACCGCGGCGCTCGAACTCCTCGACGAGGTCGCCGATCTCGACGTACTGCTCGTGCCGGTCGGCGGAGGCGGCCTCGCGTCGGGCACCAGCATCGCGGCCCACGGCGTCAACCCGGCCATGCGCGTGGTCGGGGCCGAACCGGCGGGCGCCGACGACGCGGCGCGGTCGCTCGCGGCCGGTCACGTCGTGCCGCAGACCTCGCCCGACACGATCGCCGACGGGCTCCGCACCTCGTTGAGCGAGCGCACGTTCTCGATCCTGTCGACCCACCTGCACCGCATCGTCACCGTGCCCGACGGCGCGACGATCGCGGCGATGCGTTTCGTGTGGGAACGCATGAAGCTGCTCGTCGAACCGAGTGCCGCCGTCGCGGTCGCGCCGCTCCTCGCCGGGCCTGGCACCCAGTTTCGTCAGGAGTTCGCGGGCGCGAATGTCGGTGTGGTGCTGAGCGGCGGGAACGTGGACCTCGACCGGCTTCCGTGGTGACTACTCGCCGACGAAGTTCGGGCTTCGCTTCTCGCTGAACGCGGCGAGGCCCTCCTGGAGGTCGGCGCTCGCAAACGCGCGCGCTTCGAGCCGTTCGATCTCGTCGCGCGCCCGCTTGTTGAGGCTCATGCCTTCCTGGACGAGGTTCAACGATCGTTTGTGGCCCTGCACGGTGAACGGCGCCGACGCCGCGATCTCGCCCGCGATCGCGAGCGAGTCGCCCAGGCAGTCGGCCGCGAGGTGCTGAACGAGCCCGACGCGCAGCGCCTCCTCGGCGTTCACGACCCGGCCGGCGAGGAGGAAGTCGCGCGCGTTGCCGTGGCCGACGAGCGACGCGAGCCGCCAGATGTTCTTCGCACTCAGGTGGATGCCGAGCTTCCCGCCCGGGATCGCGAGCCGGGCACCGAGCGCCGCGACCCGGATGTCGCACGCGATCGCGAGTTGCATCCCTGCGCCCATCGCCGGGCCGTTGATCGCGGCGATGACCGGCGCCGGGTAGGCGACGATCGCGTCGAGCACCTTCTCGAAGCCCGGACGGAACGTATCGCCACCCTCGCCGTCGAAACGGGTGACGAGATCGGCACCGGCGCAGAACGCCGAACCCGCACCGGTGAGCACGATCGCGCGCAGGTCGGGGTTGGCCCGCAACTCACCGCGGATCGCGTCGCACAACTCGGTGTTGAGGGCGTTGCGCCGATCCTGCCGGTCGATGGTGAGCAGCCCAACCGCGCCGCGCGGCTCGAAATGGATGTGCGGCGATGCGCTACGACTCGTCGATGAGCGCGATGAGGTCGCCTTCCTGGACCGCCTGCTCCGGTTCGACGTGGATCTCGCGGACGACACCAGGCACCTCCGTAACCACCGGTATTTCCATTTTCATCGACTCGAGGATCACGAGGTCGTCGCCCTCGGCCACCATCTGGCCCTCTTCGACGACGACCTGCCACACATTCGCCGTGATCTCGGCCCTGACCTCGTGCATGGGGGCAAGTTAGGCGGCCCGGCGGGCACCGGTCGCACAGACCCCGGGAGCATCGCGCCCCACCCCGGTCGTGCTCACTCGTTTTGATGTACCAAGACGGCCCTCCGGGGCCGTCTCACGGCACGAAAAGCCGGGGTTGGCGCGGGGAACCGCGCTCACACGGGCAGCACGCCGTGCTTGCGCGGTGGCCGGTCGACGCGCTTGTCGCGGCTGATCGCGAGGCCGCGCGCGACGGCGAGGCGGGTGTCGGCGGGGTCGATCACGTCGTCGACCTGCGCGTGGCCGGCCGCGACGTAGGGGTCGATGTTCCGGCGGATCTCCTCGGCGAGTTCGAGCCGCTTCTGCGCGCGCTCGCTCTCGTCTTCGATCGCCTCGAGCACCTTGCGGTGGATGATGTTCACCGCACCGTCGGGCCCCATCACCGCGATCTCCGCGGTCGGCCACGCGACGATGTAGTCGGCTTCGTAGGCCATGCCGTTCATCACGAAATAGCCCGCGCCGTAACTCTTGCGCAGCACCACACTGATCTTCGGCACGGTTGCTTCCGAGACGGCGAAGAGCATCTTGGCGCCGTGACGGATGATGCCCTGCTTCTCGACCGCGGAACCGACGATGAAGCCCGGAACGTCGTGCAGGAACACGAGCGGGATGTTGAAGGCGTCGCACAGCCAGACGAACCGCGCCGCCTTGTCGGCTGCGTTCACGTCGAGTGCGCCGCCGAGCACCATCGGTTGGTTCGCGACGACACCGACGGGTTGGCCGCCGACCCGCGCCAACCCGGTGACGATGTTCTTGGCCCAATCCGGTTTCATCCAGAACACGTCGTGGTCGTCGACGATCTCGGCGACGACACGCCGCATGTCGTACGCGCGGCGCGGTGCGGTGGGGACGATGCCGTACAGCGCGTCGACCCGACGGTCGATCGGGTCGGTGCATTCGCCCACCGGTGGCGTGTCGCCACTGTGCTGCGGGAAGAACGACAGGTAACGGCGAACGGTTTCGAGACATTCCTTGTCGTCGGCGACTTCGAGGTCGGCGACGCCGCTCACCTTCGTGTGCACCGCGCTGCCGCCCATCTCCTCCTCGGTGACGTCTTCGCCGACCGCGGCCTTGACGAGATGGCGGCCGCCGAGGGCCATCGACGACGTTCCCTTGACCATCGGCACGAAGTCGGCGAGCGCGGGGATGTACGCGGTACCGGCCGCGCAATGCCCGAGCATCGCGGCGACCATCGGGACGACGCCGCTCATCGCGACCTGCTCGCGGAACAGCGCGCCGGCGCCCGCGAACGACGACCCACTGGTCGACTGGATGCGCGCCCCGGCCGAGTCGAGGAGCCACACCATCGGGATGCGTTGCGCAACGGCATGGGCGCGCAGGCGGGCGATCTTGTTCTCGCCGACCGCACCCATCGATCCGGCCATCACGGTGAAGTCGTACGCGGCGATCGCGACGGGGCGGCCGTCGATCTCGCCGATGCCGGTGACCGCGCCGTCGGCGGCCAGGTAACGCTCGCCGAGGCCGGCGTCCATGTGGTCGGCGAGCAAGCCGTACTCGACCCACGTCCCGGGGTCGAGCAACAACTCGAGGCGCTCGCGCACGGTGAGCTTCCCGAGTGAATGCTGCCGTTCGACCAGCGCGTCGCCGCCCATCCCGTACGCGCGGTCCTTGCGTTCCGAGAGATCGTCGACGAGCGGCCCCCACGCGTGAACGTCGCCTCCTTCGTGCGAGACAGGCTTGTTCTCCGCCACGCTCACCGACCTTTCCATTCGGGCGCCCGCTTCTCGGCGAACGCGGCGACGCCTTCGGCCGAGTCTTCGGTGAGGGTCGTGATCGTGAGCATCGACTGGAGGTAGGCGAGCGCGTCGTCGGCGTCCATTTCGAGCACCCGGTAGAAGGCGTCGCGGCCCCAGCGCATGATGACCGGCGACTTCGACGCGAGCTGCCCGGCGAGTTCGTCGACGGTGGCATCGAGTTCGCCGGCCGCGACGACCTGGTTCACGAACCCGATGCGTTCGGCCTCGGCTGCACCAACGCGCCGGCCGGTGGTCATCAGTTCGAGCACCTTCTTGGGGGGCATGGAGCGCAGCAGCGGCACGGTGATCATGTAGGGCCACAAGCCGACGTTGATCTCGGGCGTGCCGAACTGGGCGTCGTCGGACGCGATCACGAAGTCGCACGCCAACGCGAGCCCGAACCCACCGGCGAGCGCGTAGCCCCGAACTCGAGCGATCGTCGGCTTGCCGAGCGACCACAGGTCGCGGAACAGCGCCGCGAGCAGCCCGCGGCTGTCGTGCGCGCCGGCGGCGTTCGTCGTGTCGCCGATGCCGCCACCGCCGAGGTCGGCGCCGGCGCAGAACGCCTTGTCGCCGGCGCCGGTGAGCACGACGACCCGCACGTCGCCGTCGGTGCGGGCTCGGGCCATCGCGTCGCGCAAGCCCTGCATGACGCCGTACGACATCGCGTTCCGCCGTTCCGGGCGGTTGATCGTGATGCGCGCAACCGAGGCCTCGGCCTCGTACTCGACGTCCATGGAAGGCCGATCGTAGAGGCCGCGATCGCGGGAAGGGCCGGTTCGCGGTTGGAACGGTGCTCAAGGCTCGGGCCGTCGGCGACCGCTGCCGCCACCCCGGGTGAAACACGGGCGGGGAGATCCGCGCTCGGCGCGCCGCGGGTCACTACCCTCCGGATCGCCATGTTGTGGACGGTCCTGGCGCTCGCAGTGGCGCTCTTCGTGCCGCTCGTCACGGGGGGCAGCTACACGCGGTTGCTCGAGAAACCGTGGCGATGGGGTTCGTTCCTCGTCGGCGGTCTCGGCCTCCAACTCGTGCTCGATGTCGCCCCGATCCCGAAGTCGCACTGGCACGACATCGGCTTCGGCCTCCTGGTCGCGTCCTACGTCTTGCTGCTCGGTTTCTGCGGGCGCAACACGCTGATCACCGGTATGTCGGTGGTGTGCGTCGGCATCTTCCTCAACGCGTTCGTGATCACGATCGATCAGGGGATGCCGGTGAAGGTCCCGGCCGATTGGGAACGCACCGGCCGCATCGAGCCCAGCATCAAGCACCACCCGCGCGTTCCCGGCGACCACCTCCTGGTGCTCACCGACATCATCGTTTTGCGGTCGCCGTTCAACACGATCCTGTCGTTCGGCGACCTGATCCTCGCCGTCGGGTTGTGCGACGTCACCTACCGCGCCAGCCGCAAACCCCGCCGGCGGGCGGCGACGCGGCGCAAGCCGCGGCCCGCGAGCCGTATGCGTACGCGGCCCGAGCCGGCCGCGGTCGCACCCGCGGCGATGGGCGCACCCGGGCTGATCACGATCCCCGAAGTCGAGGCCGTCGTCGATGTGCGCGATGACGGCGACGAACTCATCGAGATCTCCGACGACGTCGCCGCCGCCCATGACAACGACGACCACGACGACCACGACGACCACGACGAGTACGACGAACCCGACGGCGAGGAGGCACCGGCACTCGACGTTCGCCGGCCCGAGGTGTACACCGCCGGCGGTCGTATCCCGATCGAGGTCGCGTCAGACGTGGACGACGTTTCCTTCTCGACGGCCTTCTACGACGGCGCGCAGCGCTTCGAAGACGACCGCGTCGTACGGGTCTTCCGAGGCTGATGCCAGCGCGACGAGCGCGTCGCGCGAGCGTCGTTCGTCGCCTCCGGTGAAGTTGTCGTAGCCGTCGGCGATGCGCAAGACGTCGGCGGCGGCACGGTTCCGGCCATCGAGTACCGAACGAACGGGCGCGAGGGTTGCAATGTCGCGCAGCATGGTCGCGGTCATTCCGTGCACGCCGACGCGCCCGAGTTCGTGATGATTGTCATCGTCGACGATGACCGCACCGAGGTGATGCAACCTTGCGGCCGCGCCGAGGGCGCGAACGTCGTCGGGAGCGAACTGAAGGCGTTGCGCGACTCGCACCGACAGCGCCGCAACCCGTTCGGCGTGCCCCGCCGGTACGAGGCCGGCGAGCTCGGGTGCGAGGGTCAATGCGTCGATCGTCTGTCGGGACACCCGCGTGATCGCGTCGAGCCGTTCGAAGGAGTACCAGGCTGCGAGGAGGGACGACGAGAACAGCGCCACACCCCACAGGCCGAGATGGCCACGATCGGCGACGCCGCGCGAGCCGATCGCCATCAGCACTCCCGACGAGCCGAGGGCCAGCCAGGCGACCGGTCCCCGCCCGGCGAAGGCCGACGCCACGCCGCGGGCACGCCGGGCCAGTTCGTCGAGCACCAGGGCGCTGATCGCGGCGAGCGTGAGCGATACCAGGATGGGTTCGAGCGCTTCCCGTTCGTGAAGGAACCCGAACGACGCGTGGTACGACACGAACACCCCGATCACGACCGCGGCTCGTGTTGCGAGCGTCGCGCTCACACCGCCCCGGCGCCGCCGCAACGTCGCCCACATGAGCAGGACCGCGATGATCTCGGCACCGCCTGCCGTCACCGCGTAGGCACGGGCGGAATATTGCGCCGCGACGACCGGGAAAAGAGCGTACGACACGGGCAACGGCTCCGGGTCGCCGATGCGCAACGAGAGCACCACTTCACCACCGACGATCGCGCCGGCGAGCAGCACCAGCGCGACTGCCTCGTGCGCACCAACGCCCAGCGCGAGTGCGGCCACGAGCGCGGCGAGCAGCGCAAGCGCCGGCGCCGCGAACCGCACCGCTTCGCGGCGTGTCATGCGACCCCGCCCGCCGTGTCACCCAGGTGCAACAGATCGCCGAGCCCGGCCGAGCCGACCCCCGCTTCAGGCGCCTCCGGCCATTCGATGTGCGCGACCGGTTCGTGGCCGAGGCCGTGCACCTCGCCCGAACGGCGCAAGGCCGAGATCAGCGCGTCGACACACGCAGGGTGGAACTGCACGCCCGCCTTCGAGCGCAGCTCTTCGAACGCGACGGGTTGCGCGAGCGCGCGCCGGTACGCCCGGGTGGAGGTCATCGCGTCGTACGCGTCGGCGACGGCCACGATGTAGGGCTCGATCGGACGGCCGGCATCTTCGGGATCGAAGCGCATGTGCTCGGTACGGCCCGTCGCGGCCACTCCCCGTAGGAAGTCGATGCGCGACAGCATCTCGTACGAAGCGTCTTCGTGCAGCCGGACCCGCTCGAACTCGGTCGCGGTGAGTTTGCCGGGCTTGTTCAACAAACGGTTCGGAATCGCGAGTTTCCCGATGTCGTGCATGAGGGCGGCGTAACGGAGGCGTTCGAGGCGCGACGGCGAAAGTCGCAGGCCTTCACCGATGTAGAGGGCGTAGCGCGCAACCCGCTTCGCGTGACCGGCGGTGTAGCGGTCCTTCATCTCGAGCATGCGCACGAGCATGTCGAGGGTCTCCTCGTACCCCGCGCGAACCCGCCGGTACGACGCGAACATCTCGCGCGCGACGAGGATCGGCACGACGAACAGCACCGCGACGACCGCGCCCAGATCGAGGTACAGGCGCCCGAGGAAGACGCCGAGCAGCGCGAACGAGCACACCTGCACGCTCAGACTTGCGATCTCGCCCGCGACATCGCGGAGCGGGCGAGTGCCGTCGAGCGCGTACGACGCGGTGAGCAATCCCCATTCGACGAGCAGGAACGCCGCCGCCGGGGGTACCGCCGCGACCAGCGCGAGTGGAAGGTGCTCGACGACGCGCTCGGGCACGATCTGGTACGCCGTGGCAGCCGCGACCGTCGCGAGCCCGACGACCCCGACGTTGAACACGAGCCACCAGCGAGCTCCTCGGCGGAGGTGCGGGAGGTAGAAGCCGCCCAGCACGCCGATCACGAGCGGGCCGAGGAGCGCGCCGTGTTCGCGGAACACGACGATCGACGCCATCCCGACGAGGAAACCGGGCGTGACGACGATGCCACTGGGAAGCGTGACGGGACGGTGCTCGCTGAACACGACGAGCGTGCCGAGGACGAGCAAAGGCAGGAAGCCGGGAAGTGGGCGCGCGAACGCGAGCACGCCGGACAGCGCGAGCAGCAGGGCTGCCGCGCCGAGCGCGAACCAACGGAGAGGCGGTGGGAACTGGGTCACGGGGGAAGTGATGATGTCGGGGGGAACCTCTGGAGAGAGGCGGCAAGGTCGCGAACGAGTGTCAGGTGCGCTTGATGTTCGCACCGCCGGCCAAGAGCAACGCCATGAGACTGGTGGACAACACTGCGAGTCGTACGTAGGCCCTCTTCAATCGAGAACCCTCCTTTGCATACGTCTCCGCCGCGTCCGCTAGGACGGCGGGCGATGCGCTCCGCTCACATTGTCGATCTCCGTCGATCCCTGTCGATCTCCCGCCCGAGACCTTGCCGTCTGCTCCCCAGCACGGAACCAGCCCGGTCGGCAACGCGTCGTATATCGGCCCTCCTTGTCGTTTGCGGCCGAAACCCTGTCGTACCAGCGCGGCGTACGCAACCCTCTCGGGCGCATCGTTGATGAATATCGCGATTGCCGCGCGCGCTCCGCGCGTCGGTCGTAACATTTCGCCACGGTCCGGGCGTTCTCGCCGCGTACCGTGAGGGGCGATTCGTGCACGACGACGGTCAGAACACACAGAACACGCAGAACACGTTGCGGGACGGCGCCCACGAAGGCGCCCACGAGTACGACATCACCGAGGTGGAGCGCGAGATCTGCCGGCTCCCCGACGTCTCGATCGCCCGCATCGTCGTCGACGACATCGGCGCCGTCACCGAAGTGCACATCGTCGCGAAGGAAGGCAAACATCCGAAGCAGATCGTGCGCGACGTCCAGTCGGTCGCCCTCGCGTCGTTCGGGATCGAGATCGACCGTCGGGTCATCTCGGTCGTGCAACTCGACCACGTGAACGACGGGCCCGAGCAGTGCGAAGTGCCGCGTCCTTCGATCGTCGGCATCACCGCCGAGTCGAGCGGGTTGCGATCGTTCGTGAAGGTAGCCCTCGCGCTCGAGTCGATCGAGGCGATCGGCTACGCCGAGGGCTCCATCGCCACGACCGCGCGTCACCGCCTCGTCGCGATCGCGACCATCGACGCGCTGCGCCAGCTCGAAAGCTCGGCGGCATCGATCGACATCGACCACGCGCAGGTCGTCCGCATCGGCGAGCACGACATCGCCGTGGTCACGATCGTCTTCATCGACCCGCCGTCGGAGCATGTCGTCGTCGGCAGCGCGCTGGTTCGCGCGCAACAAGACGCCGACGCCGTCGCGCGAGCCGTGCTCGATGCCACCAACCGCCGGCTCGCCCGGGGACCGGCGCCATCCACCGTCCGTGAACATTCGGTCGCGGGGGATCGCTTTTCCTAACGTCACGGCGTGCCTCAGACCGCTGCGATCATTTCGTTCCGCCTCGGCGGCGCCGACGGGGTGGCCGTCGAGGCGCGCAAGTGGGAGGGCGCGCTCCGGGCACTCGGCTTCGAGCTCCGGCGGGTCGCGGGTGCGATCGAAGACGCCGGGCAACCAGGCGACGTCGAACTGCCGTGGCTCGCGCTCGATGCCGGCGCCGCCGACGACACGGCCCACGACGCGGCCCGCGACGCCGAGCTTCGCGACGCGCTCGGTGGCGCCGATCTCATCGTCGTCGAGAACCTGTGCTCACTCCCGATCAACGTCGCGGCGGCACGATCGGTGGCCCGCGTCCTCGGCGAAGGCGGCCGCCGTGTCGTCTTCCACCATCACGACTTGCCCTCGCAACGGCGGGCGTACACGAGCTACGCCGGTGAGTTCCCGCCGCGCATTCGCGGCGCGCTCCACGTGACGATCAACCTGCGGTCGCGACGCGAGCTCGAGAGCCACGGCTACGGGCCGGTCGTCGCGATGCACAACCGTTTCGACCTCGACGCGCCGCCCGGCGACCGCGACGCCACTCGGGCACAGTTCGGTTTCGGCACCGATGCGTTGGTCGTGCTGCAGCCGTCGCGAGCCATCGAGCGCAAGAACGTGCCCGGCGGTGTGCGCTTCACATCGGAGCTCGCGCGCGTGCTCCCCGACCGGCCCGTCCGCTACTGGCTCTCCGGCCCGGCCGAAGACGGCTACGAGCCCGTTCTCGAACGAGTGCTCGAACGGGCGACCGTGCCGGTCACGGTTGGGCGGGCGCCGCGCGCGGCCGACGCGTACGCCGCCGCCGACGTGCTCGTACTGCCGTCGACGTGGGAGGGCTTCGGGAACCCGACCATCGAGTCGATCGTGGCCCGCCGGCCGCTCGCGGTGTTCGCGTACCCGGTGCTCGCCGAGATCCGCGCCACCGGCCTGCGCTTCTTCTCGACGTCGGACGTGCCCGCACTGGCCCGTTTCCTGCGCGAACCTGAGGGCGTGCGAGCGAACTACTACGACGTGAACCTGCGCCGGGCGGCATTGTCGTATTCGCTGGCCGAGCTGCCGGCCGAGCTCGATGCCCTCTTCCGGCGCATGGGGTGGTCGTGGTGAACGACCCCGTCGCGCAGCGCCGCGCCCGCATCGCCCAGTGGGTGGCCGTCGCGAAACGGGTCGGGTACGGGGCACTGCTCGCGGGCATCGTGCTGTTCTTCGTCGCGCTGGCGACCAGCTTCCCGGCGTGGGCCGTGACCGCCACGATCGTCGCGCTCGTCGCGGCGTTCGTGATCCTCCCCCTCCCCATCGTGCTCGGCTACGGCGTCCGGGCCGCCGAACGCGAAGAACGGGCGGCCAGGCGAACCTCGTGAGGTCGGCCCGTTCCGGTCTCGCCGCGGGCGAAGGCCAGAATGGGCGGGGCAGCAGAGGAGGACGCAATGCGCTACCGCCGGTTCGGGAACAGTGACCTCGTCGTTTCGGAGGTCGGGTTCGGCACCTGGACGATCGCGAGCGACTGGTGGGGGACCGCTGACGACGCCGGCGCGATGATCGCCGCCGCCCTCGACGCCGGCATCACCTTCTTCGACGCGGCGCCCGTCTACGGCAAGGACGGCGCGGGCGAGACGGTGCTCGCGCCGATGCTCGCGTCGCACCGAGACGAGATCGTGCTCACCACCAAATGCGGCTACGACATTTCGGCCGAGCGGCAGTACCCCGGCCAGTCGGAACGACCGCACGACTGGCGTCCCGAGTCGATCCGCAAACAGTGCGAAGCGTCGCTGCGCCGTCTCGGCACCGACCGCATCGACCTGTACCAACTTCACAACACCCGGATCGAACCGATCCTCGACGACGACTTGTGGGCCGCGCTCGAAGCGTTGCGCGCCGAGGGCAAGGTGCGGGAGCTGGGTGTCGCGCTCGGGCCGGCCATCGGATGGGTCGAGGAGGGCATCCGCGCGATCGACGACCGGCCGATCGTGTCGTTGCAGACGGTCTTCAACGTGCTGGAGCAGGAACCGGGGCTGACGTTCGCGGGGCGGCCCCGCGCCGAGCGCAGCGAAGTGAACCTGATCGCCCGGGTCCCCCATGCGTCCGACACGTTGTCGGGCAAGGTCGATCGCGACACGGTGTTCCCCGCCGGCGACCACCGCGCGCACCGCAACCGCGACAACATGCTCGACAACTTCGACAAGGCGGAGACGCTCGCCTTCCTGTGGGCGCCCGAAACGGGTCGCACGATGGGGCAGGCCGCGGTGGCCGGGATCCTCGCGAACCTCGCGTTCACCAACGTGCTGCCCACGGTCGTGAGCGCCGCCGAGGTCACCGAGTACGCCGCCGCGTCCGATCTCCCACTCACCGACGACGAGCGCGAAGCGCTCGACGCCTTGTGGGCGCGCAACTTCGATCACGAAGACCGCTACGTGATGCCGCTGAAGTCGAGCGTCTGAACCCATTACGCTGCCGCGGCCATGCGTCTCCCTGCCGACCAACGCCGCCGCCAATTGATCGATGTCGCCCGCGACGTGTTCGCGGAGCGCGGCTTCTACGCGACCTCGATGGACGAGGTCGCGATGGCGGCCGGCGTCACGAAACCGGTGCTCTACCAGCATTTCCCGTCGAAACGGGCGCTCTACATCGAGTTGTTGCAGGACACCGGTGCCCAACTGCTGCACGCGCTGGAAGAGGCGACCGCCCGTGCCACGACCGGGCGGGAACGGGTCGAGGAAGGCTTCGCCGCCTACTTCCGGTTCGTCGTGCAGAACCGTTCGTCGTTCCGCCTGCTGTTCGGCGCGTCGATGCGAAGCGACCCGGAGTTCGCCCGCATCGTCGAACGCACCATCTCCTCCGCCGTCGAAGAAGTGTCGACGCTGATCGACATCCCGTCGTCGGTCGAGCAACGCGCGGTGCTCGCGAACGCGCTCGTCGGAATGGCGGAGGGCGTGTCTCGCCGTGCGGTGCACGACCCCGAAGCCGAAGACGACGCGAACCGTCTGGCCCGCTGGATCGCGGAACTGGCCTGGTTCGGTCTTCGCGGTGTGCGCGCCGACGAGTCGGCACCCACCGTTCCGAGCTAACCGGTTAAAGCTTGCGCAGCCGCACCCGCGCCACGCGGTGGTCGGCGTCCTTCTCGATCACGAGGTTCGCGCGCCCCGCGTCGGGAGGATGTTCTGGCGGAGGTTCACGCCGTTGATCTCCTCCCAGATCGACTTCGCGATGACCCGGCAATCCTCTTCGGAGTACGCGGTGAAGTGGTTGAAGAACGAACGCTCGTCCTGGAAGGCGGTCTCGCGCAACCGCAGGAAGCGTTCGATGTACCAATGCTGCAAGTGTTGCTCGTCGGCGTCGACGTAGATCGAGAAGTCGAAGAAGTCGGAGACCACGAGCTGCTCGCCGACGCCGGCGCGGGTCGTCGGCGCCTGCAACACGTTGAGCCCTTCGACGATGACGATGTCGGGTTGGCGGATGATGATCTCGTCGTCGGGAACGATGTCGTACGTGAGGTGCGAGTAGCGCGGCGCGTGCACCTCGGGATGGCCCGCCTTCAGATCGCCGAGGAAACGCAGCAGCCGGCGGACGTCGTAGCTCTCGGGGAACCCTTTGCGGCTCATCAACCCGCGCGACTCGAGCACTGCGTTCGGGAAGAGGAACCCGTCGGTGGTCACGAGGTCGACGCGCGGGTGTTGCGGCCAGTGCCCGAGCAGCGCCTGCAACACTCGGGAGAGCGTGCTCTTCCCCACCGCGACGCTGCCCGCCACACCGATCACGTACGGGACGCGGGCGTGCAGGTGGCCGAGGAAGGTCTCGGTGGCCGCCAAGAGCTCACGACTGGCCTCGACGCGAAGCCCGAGGAGCCGCGAAAGGGGGAGGTAGATCGTCTCGACCTCGTCGATGGCGATCGGCTCGTTGCTGCGCAGCGCGTCGAGGTCGGCCGACGACAACGTCAATGCTGTCGACGCGCGGAGCCGGCTCCACTCATCGCGGGTGAAGTCGACGTACGGCGCGGCGTCGATGGGGGCGCTCACGCACGCACCGTAGCGGCTGGACCGGCGCCGGTCACCCGGCGCGCGCTAACCGCTGCAGCGCGCGGCGCGACACGTCATCGCGTCCCATACCGTCGGCGAGAGGTCGGCGAGCGGGCTGTCGGGCGGGAGCGGCGCGACGTGCAGGCCGTTCACCATCGTCGGGGGTGCCGGGGCCGGCGCGGTCGTCGGTGCCTCGGTGGCGGGAACGGTCGCGGGAACCGTGGTCGCCGGGGTCGTGACCGGGGGCGCGACGGTCGTCGCCGGCGCGGTCGTCGCGGGCACCGCGGGCACCGTCGGGCTCGACGGCGCGGGCGGGCCGATGTAGGTGAAGGCGCCGGGCAGCACGACGTCGTGGTCGGTGAAGTGCAGCACGACGTCGTAGGTGCCGGGCGCAACGTGCGCGCCGGTGTTGCCGAGCAGCCAGTCGGGCGTCACCGCGGTGACCTGCTCGACCATCGCACCGTCGATCTCCACCGAGGCGTGGTCGAGGCCGGGCCCGGTGATGGAAAGTGGTGTGCCGCCGGCCGTCGGGCCCGAGTCGGGGGTGATCGAGTAGTCGCCGCTCGACGAGGTCGACGAGCCCGACGAGCCCGACGAGGAGGTCGGACGGGCCCGGCTGCGTCACCGGCGGGCCGGCCGCGGGCGCGGTCGCCGGCGTCGTGGCCGGCGTCGTGGCCGGCACCGTCGACGGTGCCGTTGTCGCCGGCGCGGTGGCAGGCACGGTCGTCGTCGCGTCGCCGGGCGCGTTCGGGGCGAGGAGCAACGGTTGGGTCCGCCCACTCTCGCCGTACGCCGAGTAGGCCGACACGCTGAACGCGTAGGCCCGGCCGTTGTGGAGGTGCCCGATCGTGATCGCCGTCTCGTCGGTCTGCGCGATGAGGTCGTCGTTCTCGTACACCCGGTAGCCGACCGCGTCCCCGAACGGTGCGGTCCAGAACAACGAAACCTCGCCATCCGACGCGCTCCCGGCCAGGAAGGTCGGCGCCTGCGGCGGTGCCGGGAGCAGCGAGGTGGTCGGGGTGGGCGCCTCGGGTTGGGTCGGGGACGGCTCCGGGTTCGACGGTGCGCTCGGCGGGCCCGCCGGCACGGTCGTCGCCGGCCGCGACGGGCACGCGGTCGCCGGCGGTACCCACACGGGCACGGTCGTCGGGGCCGTCGTCGGTGCCGGTCTCGTTGCCGGCGGAGGTGCAGTCGTCGACGGCGAGGTCAGCGGGCTCGTGGTCGGTGACGTCGCCGGGCCCGGCACGGTGGTGCTCGTCGTCGACGATGCCGGCAGGGAACCGTCGGTCACCTCGAACACGACCCGCCCGGCGGTGCCCAACCGTTCCGCACCGTCACGGAACTGCGCCGCGAGCGCGTACGTGCCGGGCGGCAGGTCGAAGGCGAGCCGGAAATTCGTACTCGTCGTCACGGTCGACGACGTGAGACCGGCCAGCGTCGCGGTGCCGGTCGCGTCGGTCGTGATGCTCGTCGCCGTACCGTCCGCCGACGTCACGGTGAGCGGGAAGTCGGTGATGGCCATCACCTGGCCGTCGACGCGAGTCGCGAGCGTGAGCGACAACGCGACGCTCGGGTGGGCGGCGGCGCTCGATGGTTCGAGCGCGGCGTCGACCGACGGGTGGGCGGAACTGCTGCCGTTCAGGGCGTCGAACCCGTCGAAGGTGAACGCAACCGGCGAGGTCGTGCCGGCGAGCGCGGCGACGGCGGCACCGGTGTCGATGCGCCCGCCCGAAACCGAACGGCCCGCGAACGCAGGCAGGCGCACCGCGCTCGCCATGATGCGGTCCTTCACCTGTCGCGCGGTGAGGGTCGGGTCGATCGAACGCAACAACGCCGCTTCGCCCGCGACTTGCGGCGCCGCCATCGACGTGCCCGACATGATCTCGTAACCGCCGTTGACCGACACCGGCACCGTCGAGACGATGTCGTCGCCGGGCGCGAAGACGGCCACCTTGGTCGCCGAGTAGTTCGAGTACGACGCAACGCCGTCGGCGGGCGTCGAGGCGCCGACCGAGATCACGTTCGCGTTCGACGCGCTGGCCGGCCAGAAGGCGTTGTTCGTCATGTCGACACCGCTGTTCCCGGCCGCCGCGACGAAGACCACACCGGCGGCCTCCGCGCGATCGATCGCGTTCTGCAGGATCGAGGGCATCCCTCCGGTCCCGCCCCACGACGCGTTGATCACCGACGCGTGATGATCGACTGCGTAGTTGACGGCGGCGGCTGCGGCCGACACGTAGATGTTCGCGTTCGCGTCCGAGATGGCAACCGGCATGACCTTCGCGTCCGACGCGACACCCGCGATCCCGATCCCGTTTCCCGCGGTCGCGGCGATGATGCCCGCGACATGGCTGCCGTGCGGTTGCGACGACGGCGGGTGCAACTCGTCGGTGGTGCTGTGGGTCCCGAAGTCGTAACCGTGGCAGTCGCCGACGATGCCGTCGCCGTCGGTGTCGCTGGTCGCGCCGCACGCTTCGCGCGGGTTCGTCCACAACGAAGCCGCGAGGTCGGGGTTCGAGAAGTCGACCGGCTGGTCGATGACGGCTACGACCGCGCCGGCACCGCGCGTGTAGGCCCACGCGGGCGTCACGTCGGCATCGGCGCCGGCCGTCATGTCGCCCGGATGGTTGATGTACAGGTCGCCGCGGTTTTGCAGCGCCCACTGCTCGTAGAACAACGGGTCGTTCGTCGCTGTCGCGCTCGACGCCAGCGACAGGACTTCGTCGTCGGCGACGGTCGCGACGCCTGCCGCGGCACGTACCTGTGCCTTGGTCGCTTTGGTCCGCACCGACCAGGTGTGCGCATCGACGCGCGACACGGTCGTGCCGGGAAGGTCGGCGAGCGCGGCCGGCACCGCGGGAACTGCCGCGGGCAGCAGGGTCGCGGGCGCGCCGTCGGCGAGGCGTACCCAGGTCGAGCCGTGCGCGTCGGTCACGAATGCACGCGGCGTACGGGAGCACCGTGCGCTGCTGCGTGGGCGTGAGCCGCGACGGCGTACCGGGCGCGCTCAGGCGGAGCCAGTGGCCGGCGCGGCCGTCCGGGCCGATCGTCGTCGCGGCGGTCGCGCCGTTGGCCGCGGTGACGACGAAGTGCCGGTACCCGTCAGGGACGGCGGCGGGTTTCGCGGTCCGGGGCGCGGCCGCGGCCGCGAGATGTTCGGTGCGGGGCGAGTGCCCGGCCGCGCCGGCGAAGGTCGCGTCCCCGCCGCCGAACCCTCCCATGGCCACGACCAGCGCACCGACGACCGCGATGGCGAACGAAGACGCCGCCACCCGGCGCGCCCGGCTCCCGGAGCGCGCTATCCGTCCGCGTTTGCCGTCCATGAGCGCCGTCCGTGAGCCCCCGGCAACGACGATGCCGACCGTGCCGTGACGGGTGGATCGGCACCGGCACGAGCCGTATGTAGCCGTTGTCGTGACGGTTCAGCGGCAGGTGACCGAAGTCATCCGCCTGCGCCTGGCGGCAGGTACGTGAGCCAGGGTGTGAGTTCCCGGCGGCGGAACGTCGCCAGCGCCTTCGGGTGCGTGGCGCAGGCAGCGTCGAGACCGCCGAGCGCCGCGCTGAGCCGTTCGTTGGCCGCCGCCGGGAGCATCGCGCCGCTCGGGTAGTCGCGCTGCACGGCCCGCACCGCGTCGATCGCCCGGCGGCAGCGGCCGTCGACGACGACCGGGGTCGGGAGGTGCGCCGGGGCGGGGCGGGCGACGATCGGATCGGTCGACGGCCGGCCCGACGCGACCTCGATGGCCGGCCCCGCAGCCGCCCTCCCGCCTTCGAAGTGCTCCCACAGTCCCACCGTGCCGGCGCCGAGCGCGACGGCGGCGACCGAGACCCACGTCACCACGATCCGGCTCGGCCTGCGGGCCACGCGTTTTCCTCCAACGTCGCGCCGCCTTCGCGCGCGGCTCCCTCAGGGCGTCGGACGTTCCGGCCACCGCCTTGAGCGTCGAGACGGTTTACGGGCGGGCGGCGGGCCAGTCTTCGGCGCGGGTGGCGGCATCGCTGCCCCCGTCGCAGAACAGCACCGACCCGCAGAAGAACGTTGCGTCGGGCGAGCACAGGTACGCGAGGAGGCTCGCGATCTCTTCGGGGCGCCCCGGCCGCGCGATCGGGATCGGGAACACATCGCCGATGCTCATGATCCAGTCGAGGTCGTCGACCGTCATCGGCGTGCGGATGAGGCCGGGCGCGATCGCGTTGAGGCGAAGCCCGGCGCCGATCCACTCGGGCGTGACGGCATTGCGCCGCACCCAACGCGCCAGTGCCAGCTTGGAACCGGCGTACGCGCAGCCGCGGAACTTCGCGCACGCATCGCGCGCCGCGGTCTCGTCGCCGGCGAGGATCAGGTCGACGAACTCGGTGGGGAGACCCGGTTGCGTCGTCGTCGAGTTGGAGCTGATCGCGATCGCCGCGCCGCCACCCGAACGAGCGAGCAACGGTCGAAGGCCGTCGAGCGTCGCGACCGCGCCGTAGTAGTTGATGGAAACGACGTCGGGTTCGTCGCCCATCACGCCGGCACCCGCGATCACGCCGTGCAACCCGTCACGGCACGCGGTCTCGACACCCTCGAGCATCGCAGCACGACCTTTTTCGTCGCGCAGGTCGGCGATGACGTCGGCGTCGCGTATGTCGACGCCGACGACTCGATGGCCGTCACCTTCGAGTCGCGCGCACGTCGCCTTGCCGATACCGCCGGCCGCGCCGGTGACAACGATCGTGCCCACCTCAGTCGACGAGGACGTTGGGACGAGGGAAGCCTTGCTCTTCGCACGCGGCGAAGTAGAACGCGAGGGTCCCGGCGCCGTCGGCGACCCACTCGACGTTGCCGTCGGCATCGAGGTTGAGGTTCACGCCGTACATCTGGAACCAGACGCGCGTGTTGTCTTCGATGCATTGCAGGCTGTGCACCGAACCGGCCGGTTCGTAGAGGAACGACCCGGCCCGGTTCACATAGTCGTATTCCTTGTACTTCCATGCACCCGAAGTCGTGTAACCCCAGACCGGGCCGGTGTGGCGGTGCGTCTGCACGTCGTAGCCGTTCATGAAGATGTTCTCGACGATCCAGAGCCCCTCACGCTCCTTGACCTGGAGCACCTTCAGCTTGTTGCCACCGCCGATCTCGACGAACGGCAACTCGTCGGCGCCAAGGTGTTGTGCCGGCGGTGCAGTGGCGAACGCGGTCATGGCCGAGCTCCTCTCGGTGCGATCCAGAAACGTTGCCCCATACTGACGCAGGTTGGGGAGGGGGTGCTACGCGAGGCCGGCGCGAGGCCGTCATCACCGTCGCCCGACCGCAGCGACGACGACCTCCCCCACTCGCGCGGTAACACGATGCAGCGCCGGTGCGGTTCTATGCAATGGCAAAGTGTCACATCAGGCCAAGGCGGCCCGGTCGGGGTCGCCGCCGGCGGTGACGAAGTCGATGAGCGACTCGACGGCGCCGACGAACGGCTGCTCGAGATCGCCCCAATCGGACACCGAACCGACGATCCGGCGCCAGGCCGCGCGCGGGTCAGGCCATCCGAGCGCCGCGCACACCCCCTCCTTCCACGGCGTGCCCCTCGGCACGTCGGGCCACGCTTCGATCCCCACCGCGCGCGGTCGGACCGCCGCCCACACGTCGATGTACGGGGTGCCGACGACGAGCACCTGCGGGTGGGCGACCGATGCCGCGAGACGCGACTCCTTACTCCCGGCCACCAGATGATCGAGCAGCACACCGAGACGGCGGCGAGCGCCGGGCTGGAACGACCGTACGACGTCGGGGAGCACGTCGGCACCGTCGAGCCGTTCGACCACGACACCTTCGATGCGGAGATCGTCGCCCCACACCTTTTCGACGAGTTCGGCATCGTGCACACCTTCAACCAGGATGCGGCTCGCGCGCGCGACGCGCGCCTTCGCGCCCTCGACCGCGCGGCTTCCCGACGCCGTCCGTTTGGTCGCGTGCACCCGCGCGTGCGCGAGGTGATCTGCACGCGGCACACGCTCGCTTTTTTCGCGCGGCGCGACGAACCGCACTGCGACGGTGTCGACGAGGAACGCGCCCGGGTCGTTGCGGAAGCGGCGTTCGAGCCCGGTGGTCCCGCGGAGCACGAGCGTGTCGCCGTCGAGGGCTACAAGCGCGCCGGCGAACCCCGACCGCGCGGTGCACGACGCGTACACCCTCGACCGCTTCGTGGGCGGGGAATGCGGAGGCGAGCCGGGCCGGGCCATCGATCGCGCCGGCGAGGATCCCGCCTCGTTTCGGTGTGCCACGTTCCATCGTTCGACGGTAGCGGCCGGCGTTACGCATGAGGCACCATGCACGGTCATGCTTGCGATTCGAATCGTGGTCACCGTCCTGTCGGCCGCGATCGCGATCGCGCTGATCGTTCGCGGCAGCGTCCTCATCGGTTTGTTGCTCGCCGCCCTCGTCGTCGCCCGCATCGTGATGCTCGTGATGGTGGCGCAGCGCCGCAAGCAACGCCGCGAGTTCCGTGCCCGGCGCGAAGAGATGCGTGCCCGGCGCCGGGAACGCTTCCGTCAACCGTGACCGGCTCGCCGCGACCGGAATGCCCGAGAACTGGCCCCGGGCGCGACGAGGCCCGGTCGTCAGAGCAGGGTGGACGACCGGGCCCTCGTGCGGCTCCCCCGGTTCGGTCGCACCCGGTATGTGGGGTACCGGTACAGCGTGCGGCCGTGGAAGCCGGAAGACAATTTACAGCGCCCCTGCACACTTGCGCACGTTTGTCGGGGTACCGAACTGTTAGAGCACTTCGTCGGCGTCGCTCGACAAGAGGTCGGCCGCGGCGGCCAGCGCGATCGCCAGCGCGGCGGATTTGTCGTAGACCGTGGCGAAGTAGTGCTCGGCGATCATTTCCCGTCCGGGGAGCGGTGCCGGCCCGAGCGAGAGCACGAGCGCCGTTGGGTCGCCGGGCACGTTGATCGGCTCCACGTCGGCGTCGGCGTCGAGGTGCGTCCCCCAGAACGCCGCGCCGGCGACGGCGCGATGACGCGAACTCGATCGGGATCCGCGCGATTGCGACTTGCGGCGCCGGGGCGGGCTCACCGTGCCTCCCCGTCGGCTTCGAGCAGTTCTTCGGTGAGCAGCGCGTCCGGTCGGATCCCGAGCGCGACCTGCAGTTGCGCACGATCGAGATCGGCGAGCGAACTCGACTTCGGCAAGACGAGATCGGCGATGCGGCGTTTCCCGGCGACGACCTCCTCGACCCGTTCGTCGACCGTGCCGGGGCAGATGAGCCGGTGGCAGATCACGGTTCGCGTCTGACCGATGCGCCACGCGCGGTCGCGGGCCTGGTCTTCGACGGCAGGGTTCCACCACCGGTCGTAGAGCACGACATGGCTGGCGGCGGTGAGGTTCAGCCCGGTGCCCCCGGCCTTCAACGAAAGGACGAGCACGCCCGGGCCTTCACGATGCTGGAACGCGTTGACGAGTTGGTCGCGGGCACCGCGTGACAAGCCGCCGTGGTAGCACTCGACCGGCGTGCCCGTTCGTTCGGTGAGGTACTCCGCGAGGCGACGGCCCCACTCGGCGAAGTGGGTGAACACGAGCACCTTCTCGCCGGCGGCGAACACCGAGTCGACGATTTCTTCGAGCCGGGCCAACTTGCCCGACCGTCCGGCGAGCGGCAGGTCGTCGTTGTTGTACGCCCACGGATGGTCGCAGATCTGTTTGAGCGCGGTGATCGCAGCCAGGATCTGACCTTTGCGCGGTTCGGTTCCTTCGCCGGAATCGGGCGCGGCAACGAGCGTGTCGAGCAGCGCCTGGTACATCCCGATCTGCTCGTGCGTCATCGCGCAGTGGTCGAGTTCGTCGATCTGGTCGGGCAGCTCCGCGGCGATCTCGGGTTCGGCCTTCGTGCGCCGGAAGACGAGGATCCCGTTCAGCGCGCGCATCGCGTCTTCCGCTTCGACTCGCGCGGTCGTGCCGTCGCTCGACGTGCGCGCGATGAACTGCGCGCGTGTCCCGACGAGCCCGGGATTGGTGAAGTCGAGGATCGCCCAGAGATCGCCGAGCCCGTTCTCGATCGGTGTGCCCGTGAGCGCGATGCGCGTGCGAGCCGACAGCTTGCGCAGTTGCTGTGACGTGTCGTTGGCGACGTTCTTGATCGCCTGCGCTTCGTCGAGCACGACGTGTTTCCACGACACCTCGGCGATCGCGTCGATGTCGCGGACGGCGGTGCCGTACGTGGTGACCACGACATCGGCACCAGCGAGGTCGGTGGCGATCTCCTCGGCGCCGGCCCGGTTGGCCCCGTGATGGACGACCACGCGCAGATCGGGCGTGAAACGCGCCGCCTCCGTCATCCAGTTGCCGACCACGGCCGGCGGCGCGATCACCAGCGACGGGCCGTCGCCGACGCCGGCGAGCAGGTGGGCGAGCATCGTCGGGGTCTTTCCCAGGCCCATGTCGAGCGCGAGGCAGCCGCCGAGGCCGCCTTCGTCGAGGAAGCCGAGCCACGCCAGCGCTTCGGCCTGGTAGCTGCGCAGGGTGCCGACGAAGCCGGCCGGCGTGCGCGCGGGCTCGGTCGCGACCTTCGCCGCCGCGGCCAGCAGGTCGGCGGCCCAGCCGCCGCCTTCGACGGAGATGCCGCCGGCGAGCGGGGAGCCGTCGAGACCGAGCGCGAGGCGGAGCATCTCGGCCCCGGTCATCTGCGGTTTCTTCGCCCGTTCCGCGAGCGCTTCGGCTGCCGCCTTCAGATCGGCCCGGTCGATCGCGACCCATCGCCCGCCCGAACGGATCAACGGTCGCGCTTCTCGCGCCATGCGGGCGATGTCGGCGGCGGACAACTCGACGTCGTCGAACAGCGCCGACCATCGCACGTTGGCGAGTTGGTTCGCGCCGACGGCGGTTTCCGACGACGCGTCGGCATAGACGCGCAGCGACGCGGTCGCGCGGCGGCGGGACAGCGCGGGAACCCGCACGTCGAAGCCGGCCGCCGCCAGGTGCGGCCCGGTCGTCGTCATCATGTCCCACGCCTCGTCGGCGCTCATGACCACCTGGCCGCGGCGCGTCCCGCCCGGCCGGAGCAACGCCGGCACCATGCGTTCGAGACGCGCCAGTTCGTCTTCGAAGTGCTGCCGTTCCGAGCCCGGCATGACGATGGCCTGCTCGATCGGGACCGGCTTGTCGTTCTGACCGGTCGCGAACACCGACAGCAGCCACGCGTCGCCCGCGTCGGGAGGGTCGAGTTGCACGATCAGTGGCGGGTGTTGCCCGGTTGCGGCCCGAGCCCAACGTTCCACGCGGGAGACGACTTCGTCGGTGATCCCGACCGGCGCGTCGAACGCGCTGCCGTCGAGCCGGCCGAGGAACGCCTCGGCGACATCCGCGGCGGTCCGTACGCGCGGCGGCGGTGCGGGAACTTCGATGCTCGCCGCCGCCTTGCGGCAGATCGCGTCGACCATGCCCGTCAATGCCGACCGGGTGAGCGCGCGCCGGTCGACCTTCCGGTCGAGGGCCATCACGCTGCCGGGCATGGTTTCCGACAGGTGCGCGAGCCGCTCGGCCGAGACGAGGGCCGGTGTCCACCGCACGGAGTACGACCCGGTCGACGCGTTCGCGTTGCCGCTCCGGCGGGTTCGGCGCCGCAGTTGGGGTACGACCGCGCCGCGCGCGGTGAGGTCGACGGCCCAGATCGCGACCAGGCCGAGCCACCGGGCGCTAGGCCCGATGTCGTCGCCGACCTCGTCGGCGCCGGCGGCAACCAACCAACCGAGCACTTCACCGACGGGGATCGCGAGCGATTCGGCAGCGGGGCTCCCGGGGATCGGGACCGATGCGTGCTTCGCCCACCCCGACTCGGGCGCGCCGGCGGCGGCCAGCATTTCCTTCACCGCCGCGGCGTCGGCGGGCGGTACGCCGGGACCGCCGACCCAGGCGACGACCCGGCCGGGTTCCCACGACACCTGCAACAACGGCTCGCCGGGTTCGAGTTCTTCGGGCGCTTCGTCTTCCGGCCCGTGTTGGCGGGCCGACCGTGGCTCGATCGGCCGTTCCGGTGCGAGCCGGGCCCAGGCTTCCTTGAGCCGCCGGTCCTCGCTTTCGAGGTCGGCCAGCACCTGGGCGCGTTCGTCGCCGGTGAGCGTTCGTGCGCTCCGAAGGTTCTCTTCGCTCTCGCGCACCATGCGAAGCAACGACGTGCGCCAGTCGATCGGGTTCGCCGCGAGCACCGCCAGCTGTTCGGCGGTCGCATACCCGTCGGCTTCGGCCGCGACGTAGTTGTCGAATTGCCACGGCGCGAGATTCTCGACACCCGCGAATGAACTCATCCGCCGACCACGCATCTCCACTTGGGTCACGTCGGAGGGCGTCTGTGTGCCCTCGAAGAAGGACGGGCCGCAAAGCCCCCACTCCGGGCACCCCCGACCGCACGGTGGGGCGCCCCTGCCGTTTACCCTGGTCGGCGCCCTGTACGGGCCCGGCCAAAACGAACGCGGCTCCAGTGTATGCGCGAGCGGGGCCGGCTACGACGATGGGGCCGTCGTCGACCCCGGGGTGGCGTCCCAGGTCGCCGGGTCGAGGGCGCCGGCCGACGGGTTCGAGGCCCCGCCGGTCGAGGGCGGCAGCAGCCGCTGGTGGTGGGCGATACGGGTCGCGATGTTCTCGAGGCGGGTACCGGTGAGCTTCGACCCGGCGTCCTGCAACCCTTGCTTGATCGTATCGATCAGCTGCTGCTCGGAAACGCCCGCGCCGCCGGCCACGCCCCAGAGGCTGCCCGACTGCGACAGGCTCGAGCCGAGTTGCTGCGGGGTCATCTGGAGAAGGCTGCTCACGTCGCCGAGTGCACCCTGCAGCTGGCCGTCGAAACGACCTCCGGCGATGGGGCTCGCGCCCGACATCGCGTGCGCCTGCATGTTCCCGGCAATTCCGTTGACGTTCATGGCAACCTCCCTGTGGCGCCTACGTCGGCCGCGAGCGATGCCGACCTGCGCCACTTAACCGAGGCTTTACGCACATCCCAGGAGGCTCCCAGGTACCCGCGCCTCGTGGGGGCGCCGGCCCGGCCGATCAGGCCTGCATGCGAGCCGCGCGGGCGACGTTCGACGTGATGGGCACCCGGGCCGAGGTGATCGTCGACGACGATGACGGCGGCGCCGACGCGGTCGCGGCGGCGTGCCTGCACCTCGCCGCGCTCGAACGGCTCTGGTCGCGTTTCGACCCGAACAGTGAAGTGAGCTGCCTCAACCGCCAGGCCGGCGAGGCGGTGCGCGTTTCACCGGCCACCTTCGCGTTGCTCGACCTTTCCCAATGTGCCTTTCACGCAACCGGCGGCGCGTTCGACCCGACGGTGCTCGGCGCGATGCTGCGCGCGGGCTATGACCGCACGTTCGAACAGATCACCGAGGCGTCGGCGCGCGACGCAGGGTCCGATCTCGGGCCCGGCGCGGCGGGCCTCGTCGTCGACCGCGACCGGCACACCGTCCGGCTGCCGGAAGGCGTCGGCATCGACCCGGGCGGTATCGGCAAGGGCCTCGCGGCCGACCTCGTGATCGACGCGCTCCTCACGGCCGGGGCGCGCGGCGCCGGGGTCAACATCGGGGGCGACGCGCGGGTCGCGGGCGTCGCGCCCGACGGCGCGACGTGGGCGTTCGACGTCGAGAACCCGTGGGACCACTCCCCGCTCGCGACGGTCCACCTCTCCGAAGGCGCGATCGCGACGAGCACGACGACGACACGCGCCTGGGTGCAGACCGGTCGCGCTCGCCATCACCTGATCGATCCGGTTACGGGATCACCGGTGGAGAACGAGATCGCCAGCGTGACGGTGCTCGCGTCGCGCGGTTGGCAAGCCGACGTGCTGACCAAAGCGGTGTTCGTCACCGGGATCACCCGAGGGTTCGCGCTCGTCGACGGGTTGGGCGCGGCCGCGTTCGCCGCGACGCAAGATGGTCAGTGCTTCGAGAGCGAGCGTTGGGGCGACTTCACCCGAACTGTTTGACGGTCTGCCACGAGTGGCTCCAGCTTCGAGTCGCGATCGCGAGCGCGATCCCGACGACGAGCGACCCGACGAGGAGCACGGCGCGCACGTTGGCACCGGGCACGTACCGGTGCCGCGACCAGTCGGCGAGTGCGAGATGCGGGGTTTCGAGCAGATGGCCGAGCACGTGCAACGACATCGCACCGAACCACAACACGAAACTCGCCTTGTGCGCGAACAGGAGCCAGCTCGGCCCGTTGTGGACCTTGACCAGCGCGATGCCGGTGGCGAACACGGCGACCGTCAACAGCACGACGAACGGCCCGGCGAGGCGCAGCAGCAACGGCGGCGGTCCTTTGCGCACGTACGCGTGGTTGCCGGTGTAGTAGCGGGCAAACCGGTAGGCGGTGCTGCCCATCTTCAGCACGACGACAGGGACGAGCAGCATCCCGATGAACACGTGCCAGTTCAGCAGCGAATGGACTCGCAGGATCGTGATGCCTTCGGCGGCGAGCAGTGCGAACAACACGGCGCCCGCCATGCCGGTGAGACGCGCGTTGCCCGTTGCACCCGCGTTCTCCACCGCCGCCGCTTCGTCGTCACGCTCGACCGTCGCCACGAGCGCTTCTCTCCACATGCAACCAAGTTTGCAAGACGCGGCCCGCGAAACTGCCGCGGGAGCGGCCTTCTTTGAACTTTCTTAACGTGACTTCGGGCGCAGGCGCGCTCGGCATCAGTCGCTGCCGCGCGTTCTCCAGGCGCGTTCGAACGGGAGCCGCCAGGCATCGGGGGCAATCAGCTGGTGCACCGCGTTCGGGCCCCACGAACCCGGCGGGTAGGGGCGCACCGGAGGTGGGTTGTCGAGGAGCGGCATCGACCGTTCCCACAGCTTCTCGATGCCCTCCGCCGTCGTGAAGAGGGTGTGATCACCGCTCATCGCGTCGTAGATCAGGCGCTCGTACGCTTCGAGGAGGTCCGTCGCCCGGCCCGTCTCGTGCAACGCGAACTGGAGGCTCTGCTTGTCGAGGGTCATGCCGGGGCCGGGCCGCTTCCCGTAGAACGACAACGACAGCTTCGACGCGTCGGCGAGGTCGAACGTGAGATGGTCGGGGCCGTGCGCGCCGACACCGGAACCCGAGGGGAACATGCTCTTGGGCGGCTCGCGGAACGCGATCGAGATGATGCGCGCCCCTTGCGCCATGCGCTTCCCGGTGCGCAGATGGAACGGCACGCCGGCCCAGCGCCAGTTGTCGATCTCGCACCGGAGCGCGACGAACGTCTCCGTATCGGAATGCGGGCGCACGCCGGGTTCGTCGAGGTAGCCGTCGTACTGCCCGCGCACGACCTGGGACGGTTCGATCGGGCTGAGCGAACGGAAGACCTTGTTCTTCTCCTCGCCGATGCTCTTCGGGTCGAGCGCGGTCGGCGGTTCCATCGCGGTGAACGCCAGCACCTGGAACAAGTGGTTCACGACCATGTCGCGGTAGGCGCCCGTCTTCTCGTAGAAGGGGATGCGATGACCGATCGACAGGGTCTCCGGCACGTCGATCTGCACGTGCGCGATGTGCTGGCGGTTCCAGATCGGCTCGAAGAGCCCGTTGGCAAAACGGAAGGCGAGGATGTTGAGCGCGGCCTCCTTGCCGAGGAAATGGTCGATGCGGAAGATCTGGCTCTCGTCGAACGTCTCGTGCAGGCGCTCGTTGAGTTCGACCGCGGTGTCGAGATCGGTGCCGAACGGCTTCTCCATGATGATCCGCGCCCGCTCCGACAATCCGGCCTCGCCGAGCGAGTGCACCACGTCGGTCGCGGCCGCCGGCGGGACGCTCAGGTAGTGGAGCCGGGAGACATTGCCGCCGAGTTCGTCCTCGAGATGGTGCACGATCTTCGCCAACGCCGCGCTGCCCGCCGTCTGGCACACGTACGAGAGCCGAACGCCGAAGTCTTCCCACTGCGAGTCGGTGACGGTGCCGTGCGCGAACTCGTCGAGCGCGGCGCGCGCCCAGGCACGAAATCCCGTGTCGTCGAGGTCGTCGAGCGAGGTGCCGACGATGCGGTACTCGGGGAGCAAACCCGCCTGCGCCAGATGGAACAGGCCGGGCAGCAGTTTGCGGCGGGCGAGGTCGCCGGTCGCGCCGAACAGCACGATCACGTGCGGGCGCAGCGGCGATATCAGGCCGGAGTGGATGTCGGTCGGGTCAGAACGCATGCGCAGGCTCCCGTGACGACGTGCCCCGTCGCGCATCGTACGGTCGAAGACGTGCGAACTGGATCATCCTTATGGTGATCGAACAGATCGTGATGCGATGAAGTCGTTCCGGTGAACTCGCACCGGACCAGGCCTGGCGTCAGCGCCGCAACGGGCGCAGCGACTCTTCGAAGGTCCCGGTTGCCGCGCCGGCGAACCCGTGTTGCCGCCACGCTTCGTAGGCAACGACACTCACCGCGTTCGCGAGGTTGAGGCTGCGGTTCGCCGGGCGCATGGGGATGTGCAACCGGCTATTCGTCGGGGAAGCCGGAAAGGAAGGCATCGCCGAGGCCGGTCGCTTCGCAGCCGAACGTCACCGCGTCGCCGGCCCGGTACTCGATCTCGTCGTAGCGCCGATGGGGTGGGCGGGTCGTCGTCGCGAACCAACGGCGATCCGCGCCGAGCGCGGCGCGGCAGTCTTCCCAGGAGTCGTAGATCCGCGTGTCGGTGAGTTCGTGGTAGTCGAGCCCGCCGCGGCGCAACGCGGCGCCGTCGACGTCGAAGCCGAGCGGTCGCACAAGATGCAGGCGAGCACCGACGTTCGCGCAGAGCCGGATGATGTTGCCCGTGTTCGTGGCGATCTGCGGTGCGACGAGCACGATGTCGAGCATCACGCCATTCTGCCCCGCCGCGGAGCGAACGATCCCTAGGTGTGCGAGCGCGGGAGACGGACGCGCATCACCGTTCCGGCGGGGCTCGAATCGATCTCGATCTGACCGTGGTGGCGCTCGACGACGATCCGGCGCGAGATGTCGAGCCCGAGCCCGGTGCCCTTCCCGACATCCTTCGTCGTGTAGAAGGGTTCGAACGCGCGGGCTTGCACTTCGGCCGGCATGCCGGGACCGGTGTCGGCGATCTCCACGACGACGTACTCGGGTTCGGCTCGGGTCGAGATGCGAAGGGTGCCGCTCCCGTCGATCGCGTCGATCGCGTTGTCGATGAGGTTCGTCCAAACCTGGTTCAGTTCACCCGCGAACGCGTCGACATGCGGGACGTCGGCGCCGTAGTCGCGCACGACCGTGAGTTCGTCGTGCAGTTTGTGGGCGAGCATCACGAGGGTGCTGTCGATGCCTTCGGTCACGTCGATGCGTTGCAGCGAGGCGCGGTCGAGCTGCGAGTACGACTTGACCGCGTCGACGAGGCCGGAGATGCGCGCCGTCGACTGCTTGACCTCCGACAACAGCGCTTTCGTGGAGAGCGTGCTGCACACCCATTCGAGACCGGGTTCGAGTGTGTTGCCTTCGAGGATCTCTGCCGCCCGTTCGCACCAGGCGATCTCGACGCCCGCCGCGGCGAGCGTGGGCGCGATGTGCCATGCGGCTTCGACGCCGTGGGCTTCGAGCCAGTTGCCGAGGGCGTCTTCGCGGTCGGCGACCGCCAGCGGGCGGGTGTCGGTACACGAAGGGTCGATCTCGCGCCGGAGCGCGTCGATGCCGACGAACCGGTCGGCCGGGAGTGCCCGTTCGGCCAGCTGCACCAACGACGCGAGCAACGCGTCGCACGTGTCCTGCAACGCATCGACGGCGCGCGTCGTCGCCGCGGCCGGATTGTTGAGTTCGTGGGCCAGGCCCGCCGCGAGTGTGCCCAGCGCGATGAGCGACTCTCGTTGGCGCGTCAACGAATCCATGCTGCGCACCGTCTGGAAGAAGCCCTCGATCAGGTGCACGCCGAACGGGAACCACGACCGCGCGATCTCACCGAGTTCCTCCGACGGGACACGGAACATCTTTCCGGTGCTCGCACCGCGCGCGGTTGCGAGGTAGCTGCTGCTGCTGTCCCAGGCGCGGAAGCCGCCGGCCCACTGGCCCGGTTTCTCCATCGTCATCAAGACGACGGCTTCCTCGCGCCCGGCCCGGCGGACCAGCTCGACGCGGCCTTCGACGAGGACCCACCAGTGGTCGGCCGGTTCGCCCTCGTGGAACAACTCCATGCCTTCGTCAAAGCGGAACTCGTGGCCCGCTCCGAGCAGGTCGAACAGCTGCTTCTCACTGAGCGCGTCGAACAGGAACAGGCCGTGCAGGCGGTCGATGTGCATCAGATCGTCGCCAGGTAACGGTGCACGAGATAGACCGACATGGCGCCTTCCCCGACGGCCGACGCGACGCGCTTCATCGAATCGAGCCGCACGTCGCCGGCGGCGAACACCCCGGGCACGCTCGTCTCGAGTGGGAACGGCGGGCGCGACAGGAGCCAGCGCGGACCGTCGTTCCGGGGCAGCAGGTCGGGACCGGTGATCACGAAACCTCGCCCGTCGCGGGCGACGTCGGGCCCGAGCCAGTCGGTGCGCGGCGACGCGCCGATGAACACGAACAGCCAGTTCGTGAGCACTTCTTCTTTGGTGCCGGCCCCGCGGTCGAACAACGTGAGCGCCTCGAGATGATCGCTCCCGCTCCCCTCGATCACCTCGGTCTGGAGCCGCACTTCGACGTTCTCGGTGGCGCGGATGCGTTCGACGAGGTACATCGACATCGCCTTCTCGAGCGCGTCGGCCCGTACGAGCAACACGACGCGGCGGGCGAACTGCGCGATGTTCAACACCGCTTGGCCGGCGGAGTTCGCAGCGCCGACGACGTAGACGGTGTCGCCGGCGCACAACCGAGCGTCGCTCGCCGTCGAGCCGTAGTAGACACCGCGGCCGGTCAGCGCTTCGAGGCCGGGCGCAGTGAGCAACCGGTACGACACACCTGTCGCGACGAGCACCGACCGTGCCTCGATCTCGCTGCCGTCGTCGAAGCGAACCGCGCGCACCGGGCCGCGGGTCTCGAACCCGACGACGTCGCGTGCGAGCACCATCTCGGCGCCGAAGCGCTTCGCCTGCGCGACTGCCCGGTGGGTCAGGTCGGCACCGGACAGGCCCTTCGGGAAACCGAGATAGTTCTCGATCGCCGCGCTCTGCCCGGCCTGGCCACCCGGCGCTTCGCGCTCGACGACGACGGTCTGCAGCCCCTCCGACGCGCCGTATACAGCCGCGGCGAGGCCCGCCGGCCCGCCACCGACGATGCACAGGTCGTACAACGGTTGCTCGGCTCGGGTCTGCAGGCCGAGCGCCCCCGCGAGGTCGAGTGTCGAAGGGGCGCGCAACGGTTCGGCGTCGGGGACGAGCACGAGCGGCAGATCGGTCGCGGTCGCGTGCGCGGCCTCGTGGAGCCGGCGGGCCTCGTCGTCGAGTTCGAGGTCGAACCACCGGTACGGAACGTGGTTGCGGGCGAGGAACGTCTTGATCTCGTGGCTCCGTTCCGACCACCGGTGCCCGACCACCCGCAGGTCGCCGGCGTCGTCGAGATGTGCGCCCCGCCAGTCGTCCAGCAGATCGTCGAGCACCGGGTAGAGCCGCTCCTCCGGCGGGTCCCAGGGCTTGAGCAGGTAGTAGTCGAGGCCGATGTCGTTGATCGCCTTGATGGCAACGTCGGTGTCGGCGTACGCGGTGAGCAAGACGAGCTTCGCGTCGGGTGCGTGCTCGCGCGCCTGTTCGAGGAATTCGATGCCCGTCATCTCCGGCATCCGTTGGTCGGACGCGATCAATGCCACCCGGCGGTCGCGTAACGCGTACTCGTGCAGGACGGTGAGCGCGTCGGCGGCCGACGTCGCCCGGACGATCTGGTACTCGGCGCCGTACCGCTGGCGGAGATCGCGCGTGATCGCCTGCGAAACGGCCGGGTCGTCATCGACCGTCAGGATCGTCGGCTTCGCCACCGCCCGTACCTCTCCGTTGCCCGCTGGAGGAGGCTAGGCGCGGGAACGCTCCCGGTCAGTTCGAAGCACCGGTGAACGCGTAGAGGATTCCCGCAGCCTGCAGGTAGACGGCACCACCGGCGACCACGATCGAGGGCGACACCTGAGCTCCGGCCGCGCCGGGGAAGGTGAGCGACGCGAGCCTGCGCCCGTTGCGCAACCGGTAGGCCGCGAGGGTGCGGGTGTAGGCGTTGTTCGCGGTCCGTGCCGAGCCGGCGTACACGATGTCGCCGGCGATCACCGGCTGCGTGTTGATGACCGCGCCCGACGGACCGGCCGCGTGGTCCCACGCGAGCGCGCCCGTACGCGCGTCGTAGGCGCGCAGCCGCGGCTTGCCGGCGGCGTCGGCCGTCGGCACCACGAGCCGGTCACCGACTGCCGGGCTCGCGCCCGCGCCGGTCGCCGGGCCGACCAGACGATGTTGCCCTTGGCCGGGTCGCACACGCTCGCACCGCGGTACAGGAGCCCGTTGGCGAACACCCCGACCCGGCAACCCGGGACGCGCCGGATCGGCGCACCCGTCGCGGCGTCGTACTCGTCGACACCGTCGAAGGTCTGCACGGTGCTGTGGTTCGCGTAGACGACGCCGCCGGAAACGACGAGGAAGTGATCTTCCAACCAGGTCCCCTGCGCCTTCGACCACAACCCGTGACCGTCGGCGGCGTCGAACACCTCGATCGACGCCGCGTACGTGATGTCTTCCCCGACCGCTTCACCGGCGAAGACCCGCCCGTGGTCGACGAGCAGGTCGACGACCGGCGCCGCCGTCGCGTGCAACCACCGCCGTTGGCCGGTCTCGACGTCGTAGGCGGCGACACCGTCGACCGTCGCGAGCACCACGAAATTCCCCGCGATCGCGGGGCTCGACGCGCCCTGGCCGATCGGTGTCGACCATGCCGGCGTGCCGGTACGAGGATCGCGTCGCGTCACGATGCACGACGAACCCGAACACGACGTGGCGAACACCGCTCCGAACGCGACGACCGGTGCGGTGTTGCTGCCGCCGCTGCCGAGACGAACCGCGAACAACTGGTGCAGTTGCGAAACGGCCTTCGGCGTCAGCGTCGTCTCCACCGGCTGCACCCCGCTCAGGCCCGCGTCGAAGCCGGGCTGCAACCAGTCGCACCCGCCGGCGAGCACGACCGCGCTCAGCACGAGCAACAGCAACATTGCCGCCCGCGGGGAAGCAACCCTCCGGTGCGCCGGACTGCGCACGACATCAAACACCCGGAACCCCCAGGACCTCCGGAGGATTGTCGCACCGATCGTGGCTCGGGAATAGGGCGTGGGCCACCTACCGGCTGGAGGAGAGATCTTGCGGACGAGTAGCCGGGCACGTCGCGCAGGAACGTACGCGGAAAGAGGCGGCGCCCGGCGCCACGTCTCGGCTTCGGTACACCTTCCACCCGTTCCCGGCGGAAACAACCTGTTGCGATGTTGCCGACGTCGCGACCGTCGTGCCGGACGGTCCAAGGACCAACGTATATACGCCACCGCCGATGACCATCGTCTCGCTGAGCGCGCTGATGCCGGCATCGGGCCGCTGGTCGGAGATCAACGCACCACCGTTGCCGTCATCGACGTAGGTGCCGACAAAAGCCGTGGGCGATCCACCGGAGGCGGATGTCCCTTGTTCGAAAACGAAAACGTCGGCACCGCCGATGGTGCCGCTCCACAACGGCGCAACACCCGTCTCCGATGGCGCGACGTCGTGGGCGGCCGCCCACGCGGCGTACGCCTTCGCGTCGATCGTGTCGTGGCCCTCCAACATGAGGGAGCCCCGGTAGGCCCACGTTATTTCGTTGGGGGCATAGCTACCGGTGGTGACGCCGGTATCGGGGATCGTCGAGACCGGCTCCGTCGTTGCGGCCGGCACACCGGTGCGCGGCGGCCCGGAACCTCGAGTGAACGCGAAGCCTCCGATTACCGCGAACACGACGGCGCAGATCGCGACGGCTGCTGCGATGCGCCGCCGGTGCGGTGAGCGCGCGCTCGGAACGTGCGTCGCGGGTGGTTCGAGCGTGTCTACGGTCTCGTGGAGCATGCGTCGCGCCCAGGTCGCGTCATCCTGATCCATCGTCGACCCCCTCGTGGCCTTCGCCCATGCCGGCGGCGCGTAATCGCTTCAGTGCGTCGGCCACGTGCGTGCGAACGGTGCTGACGCTGCACCCCATGTCGTCCGCCGTCTCGGCATCTGTTCGATCCAGCCAGAAGCGCAACGCGACCGCCGTGCGTTGTCGTGGCGTGAGAAGCGCCAGCGCGGCGAGCACCGCCGCACGCTCATCCGCCTCTGGCGCGAGATCGTCTTCAGACTCGCGGTGCAACAACCTCGGCGCCGCCTTGACCCATCGTCTGCGACGCCTGGTCGCGTCGATCCCGCGGTTCACCGCGATCCGGCGCGCGTACGCCAGGTTCCATTCCGCCGGTTTCGACCGACGCCAGAGGCGCTCGATGCAATCCTGGTAGAGGTCTTCACCACCGGCGACGTTGCCGGCGATCAGCACGCAGAGCCGGAACAGTCGCGGACCGTCGTCCTCGATGAATGCCTCGAACTCGGTTCGGGCACTCACGAAAGCCGGGGGCCCGGCGACCCCGCCGTCGTCGGCTGAACCGCTCGGAGGGGTCATGTCCGGGTCGGCAACGGGGCCCACTTCCTTCACACCCACATCAACGAACCGGAGCCGGGATCCGTCCAGATCGTCGCGCGAACCCGACGAGCCGCGGCGCTGCGCACGAACGCGGCGCGCTCGACTACGCGGCCGCGTGGCGGCGGTACGCCCAGCCCGGACCGCGCAGTACGAAGCTCAACCGGTCGGTCCAGTTCGTCGACTGCGCGACGTCGCGCACGATGTCGCGGTACTCGTGCGTCGCGATGCGCGCCGGGTTGTAGGTGTGGATGTTCTTCGTCAGCCCGTACACGACGGGTGCGCGTTCCGGCTCGAAGGTGCCGAACAGCTTGTCCCACACGATGAGGATGCTGCCGTGGTTGCGGTCGAGGTACTGCTGGTTGCTCCCGTGGTGGACGCGGTGGTGCGACGGCGTGTTGAGCACGCGCTCGGCCGGGCCGAGGGTGCGGATCACGTCGGTGTGTATCCAGTACTGGTAGAGCAGGTTGATCGCTCGCGCCTGCGCGACGAGGCTCGGCCGCACGCCGCCGCGCGAGGAGGCCGTACGGGACCCAGGCGCCCAGCACGTCGGCTACCGGTTGGCGCAACGCGGTGGAGAGGTTGTAGCGCTCGCTCGAGTGGTGCACGACGTGGATGGCCCACAGCGCGCGGACTTCGTGCATGAAACGGTGGTTCCAGTAGTAGATGAAGTCCCACCCGAACACGGCGACCACCCACGCGAGCGCGCCGCTCCCGAGGTCGCGCGCCGAGCCTCCGCGCGCCCACAGCTTCGACGGCGCCGTGCGATCGGCGAGCGCGGTGGTGACGGCCAGCCCGCCGGCGGCGATGGCGGTGACGCCGCCAACCTGCGCGACCCGCCGCGCGACCCGGGCCAACCGCCGGCGCCGCGCTCGTGACGGTGGCGCCGGCGCCGCGTCGCGGTCTGGCGCAGGATCGCCGGCCGCGCCGCGCCCGATCCGGTCGGCGACCGTCGTGGCGGCCGCCGCGAGCGCGGCGGTCCCGACGAGCACCTTGGCGTAACGCCCGCGTCCGGGGGTGACCGGGGCGACGAGCCGGCTCGTGACGAGCGGCAGGACGATGCTGCCGACCCCCATCGAAAGGCTCGCAAGCGTGTCGGGACGCGTGTAGTCGGCGGCGCTGGGCCCTGCGTCGCAGCGCGTTTGCGCAGGTAACGACGCTCGGCTTCCATCGTCGCGAAGTACGCCGGGATCGCGGTGACGGTCAGGTCCATCGCTCCGGGACCGTACCGCGTGCCCGCCGCGAGCATGATGGGGCGCTCGAACTCCCTCGACGAAGGCATCCCATGAAACTCGGCTTGCAACTCGGCTACTGGGGACAAGGCCCGAACCCGTGGCACGTCCCGATGGCACAGGAGGCCGAGAAGCTCGGCTTCGACAGCGTGTGGGTCGCCGAGTCGTGGGGCAACGACGCCTTCTCGTTCGCGACGTGGATCGCCGCGCACACTTCCACGATCAAGATCGCCACCGGCGTCGTGCAGATGTCGGGCCGCACCCCCACGTCGTGCGCGATGCACGCGATCACGGTCGACCATTTGTCGAACGGCCGGTTCTGCCTCGGTCTCGGCCTTTCGGGCCCGCAGGTGGTTGAAGGCTGGTACGGGCAGCCCTACGGCAAGCCGCTCACCCGCACCCGCGAGTACGTCGACGTCATCCGGGCGGTCCTGCGCCGCGACGCGCCCGTGAGCTACGACGGCGAGTTCGTGCGCCTCCCCTACGACGGGCCGCACAGCTGGGGTATGGGCAAACCGCTGAAGGTGATGGTGCACCCGCTGCGCGCCGACCTGCCGATCTACCTCGGCGCCGAAGGCCCGAAGAACGTGGCGCTCGCCGGGGAGATCGCTGACGGCTGGTTGCCGCTGTACTGGTCGCCGTTCAAACCCGAGGTCGTCGCGGGCACGCTCGGCGACGTGAAACCCGGCTTCGAGATCGCGGTGAACGTGATGGGCGTTCGCGTCACACCGTCGAACGACGACGACGCGATCGAAGAGGCGCTCTTGCCCACTCGGGCCGCGCTCGGCTTCTACATCGGCGGTATGGGTTCGAAGGACCGCAACTTCCACAAGGAGTTGATGGGCCGCATGGGCTACGAGAAGGAAGCCGACGAGATCCAGGACCTGTTCTTCGCGGGCAAGCGCGACGAGGCCATCGCGGCGGTGCCGACCGCGTTCGCCGACGAGATCTCGCTCGTCGGGCCAAAGAACGCATCCGCGATCGCCTCGACGCGTGGCGTGAGACCGCGGTCACGACGATGATCGTCAACGGCGACCCCGACACGCTGCGCACCCTCGCCGAACTCGTCGGGTAACGGGCAGGGCTACTGCTCGGGAGACGTGAGCCGGCCGGTGATCCCGCTCATCAGCTCGATCACCTCGCGGCGCGACATACGCCGGAACGCGGCCTCGGCGGAACGGTTCGCCGCGCCCGCGGCGATCGACGGTGTCGTCCCCAGCGCGGCGAGCGCGTCGCGCACGACGTCGGCCGGTTCCATCACACCTTCGAGGTCACCTTCGGCGGGTTGGCTCGCCTGCCAACCGGGGGTGCGGGTCGAGCCGGGCCGGATCGCCACGACGTCGACACCGTGGTTCCGCAGCTCGTACCACAGACCCTCGGCGAGCACGAGGTCGAAGGCTTTCGTCGCCGAGTACAACGCGACGTTCGCCGTCCCGGCTTCCGCCGCGAGCGACGACATGATGATGATCCCACCGCGGCCGCGAGCGGTCATCCGGCGACCGAACGTGTGCGCGAGCACGACCGGCGCGCGGCAGTTGATGTCGATCGCGGCGAGTAGCGCCGTGAGGTCGGTGTCGAGGAACGCGCCGACCGGCGACCACGCGGCGTTTGCGACGAACAGACCGATGTCGATGCCGGCGACGATCGGTTCGACATCGGCGAGCAGACGGTCGGCGGGTTGCGCGAGATCGACCACTGCGGTCACGACGTCGAGCGCCGGGTGCGTCGAGCGCAACTCCTCGGCGATGGCACGCAGCGCGGGTTCGTCGCGATCGAGGATCACGAGCCCGATGCCGGTCGCGGCGATCTGGCGGCAGTACTCCGCGCCGAGCCCGTTCGCCCCGCCGGCCACGAGCGCGCGTGGCCCGTAGCGACGCGCGAAGTCGTCGGGATCGATCACCGGCAGGTCCGTACCGTCGTCACGCATCAAACCGACGCTAACCCGCTGCGGCATGACGCGCGACGAGCGGCGGCGTGCGCTACTCGGTCGTCCGGCGTTTGAAGAGCCAGGTCGCGGTCACCGAACACGCGGCGAGGATCACCAACGACCAGATGACCACGGCCGCGACCGGGTGTTGCATCGGCCAGGCCGAGATCGTCGACGACGGGTTCGGGTTGCCCCACAGTTCCCGCACCGCGGCACCGGCCGCGCTCACCGGGTTCCACGCCGCCATCGTCCCGAGCCACGTCGGCAGGTTGTTGGTGGGCACGAACGCGTTCGAGACGAACGCCAGCGGGAACAGGATGATGAGCCCGATCGACTGCGCCGACTCCGGCCCCCGCACCGCGAGCCCGATGCACGCGCCGAACCAGCTGAGCGAGTAGCCGAACAGCAGGGCGACACCGAACCCTGCGAGCAGCCCGAGCGCGCCGTTGTGGGGTCGCCAACCGACCACGAGGCCGGCCGCGGCGACGAACACCGCGCACATGACGCTCGCGAGCAGGTCGGAGAACGTTCGGCCCGCGACGATCGCCGACCGGCGCATCGCGAGCGTGCGGAAACGGTCGATGATGCCGGTACTGATGTCGGAACCGAGGCCGACGGCCGTACCCATGGGCGCCGAGGTGACGAGGTTCATGATGAGCAACCCACCGACGGCGAACTCCACGTAGGAACCGCCGCCGGGGAGCACCATCGCGGCACCGAAGAGCTGGGTGAACAGCAGCGTGAACAGGATCGGTTGCACGGTGACGTCGGACAGTTGCGCCGGCTCCCGGCGTACGTGCACGAGGTTGCGGCGGGTCAGCACCCACGCGTCGCGGAGCCACTCGACGAGCCCCGACGCGGCGGGTGCGGGCAGTGGCTCGATCACTGCGGGAACGGGTTCGAGAACGTCGACGGCGCTCATGCGGCCTCCTCGGCGCTTTGGCCGTCGCCCTCGGTCGCGGCGTGGCCGGTGAGATGGAAGAACACGTCGTCGAGCGACGGCCGGTGCACGCTCACCTCGTCGACCCCGACGCCGATCGCGCCGAGCGCCTCGACGACGCGTGAACCGAGCCCGGGCGCGTCGTCGACGGCAACGGTGAGGGTGCGGCCGCCGTCGCCGACAATCGGCGGCGCGGTCACGAGTGCGGCGAGCGCGTCGGCCGCGCCGGGTGCCGGTCGCGAAAGACGGACGACGACGCGCTGGCGACCGGTCTGCACCTTCAGCTCGGCCGGCGTCCCGTCGGCGATGACCCGGCCGTGGTCGATCACGGCGATGCGGTGCGCGAGCTGGTCGGCCTCGTCGAGGTACTGGGTGGTCAGCAGCACGGTGACGCCGTCGTCGAGCAGGCCCCGGATCACGTCCCACATCGCGGCGCGGCTGGTGGGGTCGAGCCCGGTCGTGGGTTCGTCGAGGAAGAGGATCGGCGGGTTGGTCACCAGGCTGGCGGCCAGATCGAGTCGGCGCCGCATCCCGCCCGAATAACCCTTGACGACGCGGTCGGCCGCGCCGTCGAGGTCGAACCGGGTGAGCAGGTCGCCGGCGCGTCGCTTGGCGTCGGCTCTCGCCAGCCGGCTGAGTTCGCCGATCATCACGAGGTTCTGGCGGCCGGTCAGCGCGACGTCGACGGTGGCGTCCTGGGCGGTCACACCGATACGCCGGCGCACTTCCGCCGCCTGGTTGACCACGTCGAAACCGGCGACGCGAGCACGCCCGCCATCGGGCACGGCGAGCGTCGTGAGGATGCGTACGGCCGTCGACTTCCCCGCGCCGTTCGGCCCGAGCACGCCGAGCAGCGTGCCCTGGTCGACGCGCAGGTCGATCCCGGCCAGGGCGCGGGTGTCGCCGTAGCTCTTGGTGAGGCCCTCGGCCTCGATCACCGGAGTCGTCATTGGGGGGTCTCCTCGGCGGGGGTCGGGAACGCGGGCAGCTTCGTCCATCCGACTTACTTGCCGTACGGTAAGCGATTACCTACCGGCCGTCAAGTAGACTTCTTGGCATGGCTGCGCGCGACACCCGGGCCGAGATCCTGGCGGTGGGATCGGAGCTGTTCATCGAGCAGGGGTACGAAGCAACCTCGCTTCGGGAGATCGCCGAACGCCTCGGGATCACCAAAGCGGCGCTCTACTACCACTTCCCCAGCAAGGACGACATCCTGCGCGCCCTCATGGAGCCGGTGGGCAACATCATCGGCGAGCTGGTCGACAAGCTCGAGGCGGCGCGCGACGTCGGCGAGTGGGCCGACGCGCTCACCTGGGTGATCTCGATGATCTTCGAGCACATCGACTTCTTCCGCCTGCTCGAACGCAACCGCCACTCGGTCGAGCAGATGCACGAGACCTTCAACGAGTTGTCGGACGAGCTGCAGATGCACGAGCGCGTCGAGGCCGCGGTACACGCGATCGCGTCCGACGTGCGGGAGGAAATCCGCATGTTCGCCGCGCTCGGCGCGGTCACCGCGTTCGACGACTGGGCGCCAAGGTTGCTCGCCGACGCGCCGCCCGAGGTCGTGCACAGCGAACTCTCCGCCGTCGTGCGCGCCATCCTCGGCCTCCCCAAACGCCGCGCCCAGCGGCCGCGAATGGCCACGTCGGGATGACGAATCGCGGTCGGGTCACACTGGCACGACTCGCGTACTGAGCCCGGCACGGATCGGTGCCAGGTTGGCACCGGTCGCGGTTGCATCGAAGCGCGGCGCGCCCATGTCGCGGTCGCTTCACGCGGCGACGCTGCCGGTCGGCGAACGGTGACCCGGTGATGTCACATTCGCGACCCGGCCGGCGTCTTTATGGGGAACGCATCGCGACACAGGAGCCCGACCCATGACACCCATCATCGAGGCGCACGGCCTCACGAAGCGTTACGGCGACGTCGAGGCACTCGCGGGCCTCGATCTCGTCGCCGCGCCCGGGCGCGTGACGGCGTTGCTCGGGCCAACGGCGCCGGCAAGTCCACGTTCGTGCACACGGTCGCAACGCTCGTGCGACCGGATTCGGGCGAGCTGCGCGTCGCCGGCATCGACGTCGCCTCATCGCCGAAGCGCGTCCGGCAGACCATCGGGCTCGCCGGGCAGTTCGCGTCGGTCGAGCCGGCCATGACCGGCCGTGAGAACCTCGAGCTCGTCGCCCGCCTGTTCGGGTTCGACCGGCGCAGCGCGAGAGCCGGCGCGGCCGACGTGCTCGAACGGCTCGGGCTCGACGACGCGGGCGACCGGCTCGTGCGGACCTACTCGGGTGGGATGCGACGTCGCCTCGACCTCGGTGCGAGCCTCGTCGGCCGGCCGCGGTTGCTGCTGCTCGACGAGCCGACGACGGGCCTCGACCCGCGCAGCCGGCTCGAGCTGTGGCAGGCCATCCGCACGCTCGTCGCCGACGGCGTCGACGTGCTGCTCACGACCCAGTACCTCGAAGAGGCCGACCAGCTCGCGCGCGACGTCGTGATCCTCAACCACGGTCGCGTCGTCGACGCCGGTACACCCGACGAGTTGAAGGACCGTGCCGGGCGCGATGTGGTCGAGGTTCGCCCGCGCGCCGCGGGCGACCTCCCCGCGGTCGAGCGGGTGCTCGCGTCGGTCGGGCAAGCGACACCGAACACCGATGTGCACACGCAACGCTCATCGGTTGCAGTCGACGGCGGAGCCGCCCAGCTCGCGACGGTCGTGCGCTTGCTCGACGAACAGGCGATCGCGCTCGACGACATCGGTCTGCGCCGGCCGTCGCTCGACGAAGTGTTCCTCACCCTCACCGGTGCACCGTTCTCACCCTCGGGCACCGACCCTGATCACGAACCCGCCGCGGATGCCGCCTGAGCGTTGGAGCCGATCCCCATGACTGCCATCACCACGTCCACCACCCGGCCCGACGGCGACGTCGGCGCAACGAGCGTGCCGCCCGCGACCGGCGCCGGCTTCACCACAACCACCGCCCAGAGCGCGCGGCGCACGACGCTGCAATTCCTGCGCACACCGCAACTCGTCGTACTGCCGACGATCATCGGCGCGTTGTTCCTGTTCATCTTCCGCTACATCTTCGGCGGCGCGATCGACACCGGCAGCACCGTCGGCTACGTCGACTTCCTGGTGCCCGGGTTCGTGTTGACGACCATCCTCTGGACCGGCATGAACGCACCCGCAGGCGTGGCCGAAGACGCGGCGTCGGGCGTGCACGACCGCTTCCGGTCGCTGCCGATCCCGCGCGCCGCAGTGGTCGCGGGCCGCGCGCTCGCCGATGGCGCGCTCATCGCGTGGGCGTTGCTCGTCACCACCTTGCTCGGGTTCGCGGTCGGGTTCCGTACCAACGCCGCCATCGGAGCGATCGCGCTCGCGTTCGCACTGATGCTGGTCGCGACCTACGCGTTCACGTGGATGTTCGTCAGTCTCGGTCTGTCGGCCGGCAACGCCCAAGCGGCGCAAGGGATGTCGACATTGCTCGTCGTGCCGCTCACGTTCATCTCCAGCGCCTACGTGCCGGTCGGGTCGATGCCGGGCTGGATGCAGCCGGTCGCCGCGAACCAGCCGGTGACGGTCATGGTCAACGCGGTGCGCAGCCTGATGCTCGGCGGTGCGCACGTTGCCGGCGTCGGTCACACGAGTGCCTACTGGCTGGTGCTGAGCCTCGTGTGGTGCGCGGGCATCCTTGCCGTCTTCAGTGGGTTCGCCGTGGCGCGCTTCGCCCGCACTCGCTGAGCACCGGTGCGGGCGATGCACCGGTGGTCAATCGCCGGTGGTCAATCGCCGGTGGTCCCGTCGATGGTCTCGCGGAGGAGATCGGCGTGCCCACAGTGCCGGGCGTATTCCTCGATCATGTGGACGATCGTCCGCCGGAGCGTGTGCCGGCCGGGATCGGGCTCGCCCCGGTTGCGGTCGTCCATGCTCGCCGTCGCGAGGTACCGGTCGATCACCGCGATCTCGTCCCAGTACGCCGCCAACGCACCCGCCACTTCGGCATCGGCCGGCACGCGCCATTCCTCGTCGTCGTCGAACAGCGCGGGCACGTCCTCGGCGCGCTGGACGCGGCGGAACCACCAGCGCTCGACATCCGTCATGTGCCGGACCAGGCCCACCAGTGTGAGCGCGCTCGGCGGGCACGCGGCACGACGGGCTTGCTCGTCGCTGACGCCCTCCACCTTCCGGGCCAGGACGGCGCGGTGGTAGGCGAGGTAGCCGAGGAGCACCGAGCGCTCGTCCTCGCCGAACGACTTGGCCGCGGGGAGCGGCGTGACCGCTTCAGGCATGAGCGTCACCGTGCCACACGAAGGAACGATCGGGGAAGTGCCGGCGGTCGCGGCGGTTCAACCCTGGTCGCGACGTCGGAGTGCGCCCGCGGCTTCGAGCCGAACTCGGAAGTCGGTGTCGGTCTCGAGGGGGATCACCGCGTCCCGGCTGGCCTCGACACCGAGATCGACGAGGCCCCGCAACGCTTTCCAGCGCGTCCACGCGTCTCGGTCTGCGAGCGCCTGTTCGAGCAGCGGTCGGAGCGCCGGGCGCTGCGCGTCGACCATCGTGTCGACGGTTGTCCGCCGAACGGTCCGGCTCGGGTCGGCGAGCAAACCACTCCACGCTTTGTCGGCGACGTCGGCGTCGGCATCGATCAACACACGCGAAGCCACCTGGCGCGTCGCGACATCGCTCGACGACGCCGCGCCGAGCAAACGCTCGACATCCTCATGCGTGTCGAGGTTGAGGGCGCGCAGCTCGCGCCACGCGCGATCGATGGCACGGCCACTCGGTGGAGCCGACGCGGCGCGAACGTCGACCGGCGTTTGCCGGCTGTCGCCCGAACCCGCGGTTCGCCCCGCGCGGCTCGGCTCCGGAGGGAACGCGGCCTCGACGACTCGCAGCATGGGTCGAAGCAGTCGCTCCCAAGCATCGGCTCGCCGGAGCCCGATCGCGACGAAGTCGGCCCGACGAGCACGTTGGCCACTTCGTCGAACGCTCCGAACACGCGGGCGACGCGAGGATCGTCGACCTGCGCCGCAGACTCGTACCACCGGCTCGGTCCACTGTGGATGTCGCCGGTCACGAAGCGGATGGTGCGCGGGTTCGGCGTCGCTTCGGGAACGATCGCACCGTCGAAGGTTTCCTCCAACGTCTGCGGCGCGGCAGGCAACTCTCCTCCGTCGGGCGGCGCGGTCGCCCGGCCGTTCGTGCCCGGCTCGAGCCGGAACCGGCCCTCCCGCCAGCCGAAGGCGAAATCGAACTCGCCGTCGAGCTCGTGGTGCCACCACCCCTCGCCGGGCCCGACGAGCGCGGCGAGCGTCTCGTCGTCGCCGGCGGTCCACGGTGCGTCCGAGAAGAACTGCTTCAAGAGCCGCTTGACCGGCGCGAGGTTGTCGAGCTCGATCCGGCCGAGTGCGTCACGGGTCAGGTGCGCGACCGCCGCCGGCGTCAGTCCCCGCGCCGCGATCTGGCGTCGACTGTCGTCACGCTCGACGTCGTCCACATACCTACGCTACGTCGCGCTCGCCCAGGCGTCGCCGAGCGTGGCGCCACGGTTCAGAGTCCCGGCTGACGGCCCGGTCGGCCGTCGCGGTAGCGTCCCCGCGCTGTGAAGGTCGTGATCTCTGCTCTCAAAGGCGGCGTCGGGAAGACGACGACGAGCGTCTATCTCGCCGCCGTCGCCTCGCAACGCCGGAAGGTGACGCTGATCGACGCCGACCCGCTCGCGGTCGCGGCCGAGTGGCTCGAGAACGCCGACGATCCCGCGCTCGACGGCATCGAGTGTGTCGAGGCGCCGACCGAACGACTGGTGAACAAGGCGCTCGCCAAGATCGGCGACGACGAGCTCGCCGTCATCGACCCGCAGGCCGGCAACGAACGCCTGATCGCCGCCGCATTGGAACAGGCCGATGCCGCGGTCGTCCCGACGCGTGTCGGCGGCGTCGAGTGGCCCCGTGTCGAGGTGGTCCGCAGCCTCATCCCGCGCCGGGTCGCGTCGGGGCTCGTGATCTGCTCCGCCCGGACCTTCACCCGCGACTACGACGAGACGGTCGCGTACTGGGAGGAGCAGGGCGTCCCGATATGGGCGACGATCCCGGAACGCGTCTCGATCGCCGGCGGCCCCGACCGGCGCCTCGCGCAAGACGGCATCGACGCGTACGGCGCACTGTGGCGTCGCCTGCAGCGCGCCCGGTAGCGGCCGCGGCCTCGGATCCCCGGCGGCGCGGTTTCGCGATGCCGTGATGCCGTGACGAAGCGAACGACCCGGCCATGTTCTCGAAGGTACGGCTTCGAGCCGGGTTGAACGTCAAGCGGGTTCGGCCTGCGTGCAGCGGCCGACGGCCACGCCGGCCCAGATGAGCTCCACGACGCCGAACGGCCACGCGCCGGACAGGAAACCGCCTGCGGCGATCGTCGTCGGCGCCGAGACCGGGCTTGACCGCAGTTACGTCGAGGAGTAGGAGCATGTTGACCGCGCAACATTCCTCCCCCTCCGGAGGTGACGATGCCGCCGTCTCTGCGCCGCCCGGGTGCCGTTGCCGCGACGCTCGCGCTCGCCCTGACCGGCTGCACCGGGATCGTCCGGGTGAGTGTCGCGACGCAGGGAGGCGACGCCAACGGCTCCAGCTCCGGCCCGTCGCTCAGCCGCAACGGCGGGCTGGTCGCGTTCTCGTCGAGCGCGTCCAACCTCGTGGCTTCGGATACGAACGGGCACCGCGACGCGTTCGTCCGCCGGAAGAAAGCCCGTTCGGCGAGCCTGGTGAGCGTCGCGACCGACGGCGCGCAGGGCAACGGCGACAGCACGAGCCTCGGTATCAGCGGCAACGGCCGCTACGTGCTGTTCTCGTCGTCGGCGTCGAACCTCGTCGCGCGGGACGGCAACGGCGCCACCGACGTGTTCGTGCGCGACCGTGTCGCCAAGACAACGCGCCTGGTCGACCGCACCGCCGGCGGCACCCCCGCCGCCGGCGGATCGTCCGTAGCGACGATGAGCAAGAACGGCTCGAAGGTCGCGTTCGAGGCCGCCGAGTCGGACTTCGGTGGCAGCTCGTCGTCGAGCGCGGTGTTCGTCGCCGATCTGCGTGCCGGCACGATCCGCCAGGTCAGCGACTCGTTGCTGTGCCCGCTGCCGAACCCGTCCATCCGTTCGATCGCCATGAATGCCAACGCGACCCTCGTCGCCTACGGGCTGGACTGCTTCGAGCCCGTCTCGGGCCCGGGCACCGCCTACGCGGGGCTCGTCGTGCACGACGTCGTACACGGCAACGATCAGGTGGTGTGGCACACGACGTGGCAGTACTTCCCTTACACCGACATCTTCGCCGGCTCGCTGTCGTTTGCCGGCAAGAGCAGCACGCTGGCGTTCGCCGTCTACGACTACGAGTACCCACACGGCGAGGCATCCACGCCGTACGTGCGGACCAACGGCGTGAACCAGCAAATCGACGTGGCCGAGGACGTCACCGCGCTCGCCTTGTCGGCGGACGGCCGTTACCTCGTCTACGAAACACCGTTCGGTGGCGAACTGAGCGGCGGAAAGGTCCCGAAGGTCGCGCTGCTCGACCGCCAGACCGGCAAGCGGTACTGGGTGTCGGTGAACACGGCCGGGCAGGCGTCCGACGACCAGCCGAATGGTGCCAGCTTCGACGGCGTGTTCAGCACCGACGGTTCGGTCATCGGTTTCGATTCATACGCAACAAACCTGGTGACCGGCGACAACAACGCTTCCTACAACTCCGACGTGTTCACGCGGTCGCTCCGCGACGTGTTGCTCGGCTCGCCGCGTTGAACGAAAGCGGCTGAGCCGACCCGCAGGTCGAAGACCTCACCGTCGTCGATGGCAGCCGGCGCGCCGCCCCTCGTAGATTCGCGCCCATGGGGAAGCGGAGCCGCCATCGACGGCAAGGAAACAGTGATCGCGGGCACAGACGGCCGGATGGGCGGTACACGCCGAAGCGCCGAAGGGACGAACCGGATCTCCTCCACGACGTGGCGCGGGCGCTGGCTGGTGAGCCGCTCGACCTCCTCTCACTCGCGAGCACGTTGCTCGCAGTCGTCGACCCGCGGGCGCGTGACCCGTTCGAGCGCGGCCCCGACGTCAAGCGCGCCGCGCTGACCCGCGACGAACTCGTGGCGTCGTTCCTCGACGTCGACCTCATGGAGACGACCGCGCTGCTCGCGGTGATCGCCGAGATGGCCGGCGACGACCTGTTGCGCACTCGTATCCACCGCGAGGTCGCACGCCGTTCGCATTCGCTGCCTGATTTTCTCACGGGCGTCGGTGACGTGAACGCGTATCGCACCGTCGAGATGGTTCACGTGCTGCGCGACGGCGACAACGTGATCGTCGGTGCGCGCCTTCCGAGCGGCGAAGAGCTCTCGAGTGTCGTCTACATCGATCACAACCTCGGCACGGTGGTCAAGGACGCGTTCGTCGTTCCCGAACCGATCGGAGACCTGATCGCGTTCATGCGCGAGAAGACCGACGAACCCGACACCAGCTGGAACGACATCGACCCGGCCGACGCTCGAGTTCGGATCACGGAAGCGATCGACTCGGGTGCGATGACATACCCGCCGTTCGAGACCGATACGTGGCCCGCGGCGCGACCGCTCGTCGAGTGGATCGCACGCCTGCTGCCCGGCGGCGGGACCGGCTACGCGCGTCCCGAGTGGAGCGAGGAGTCGCGTGACGACTTGACCGAGCGGTTCCTCGCGTCCCGATTCGGGGCCGCCCTCGGCGACGAAGACGATCGAGGGCTCCTCGACTCGATGCTGTGGTTCGGCTGCGACTACGGGCCCGGCGACCCGATGCGTTGGAGCCCGGTCGCGGTCGAGATCTTCCTCGACGATTGGGTTCCGCGGAAGATCGTCGCCGATGCGACGTACCTGTCGAGGATGCCGGCTTTGTTGCGCGCGTTCGTGCGCTTCTGCCACGACGAACGCGGGATCCGACCGGCGTTGACTGCGGAGACGCTCGCCGCCGTCGACGAGTACGAGCCTGACTACCAGCGGACGATCCGGTCACCTCGCCCGCAGGGGCCGGCGGCGCTGCTCGCCGCGATCGGCGCGCTCGATCCTGATGGCCCGTGGGCGACGCCCGCCGAGGAACCACTCGACTATCGACAGATCATGCTCGAAACGCTGTGCCGAGCCGTCGGTAGCGAGGAGGCGCTCGACCGCCTCGACGATGACGCGCTGCCGGACGAGCCGTTCACCTGGCACGACATTCCCGCCGACGTGCACGAGCGCGTCTCGGAGGTCATCGGTGTCTGCGACCGCTGCACCAACGAACTTCTCGATGTCGAGTACCGCACGGCGTGCCGCCGACTTCTCGCGCGGGTCGCGCGCGGCGATCCGAACGTGTTCCGTCGACGCGCCCGCGCCGACACGGCGGGTGCAGCGGTGTGCTGGATCGTCGGCAAGGCCAACGAGCTGTTCTCGCCGTCGGGCGGCGGCATGCTCGTCAAGGACCTGACGGCGCACTTCGGCCTGCACCAAGGTGGTGTTTCGCAACGCGCCACGGTGATGCTGAAGGCCGGCGGCTTTGGCACCGGGCACTACGGCTCCATAGACCTTGGTTCTCCCGACTACCTCGTCTCCTCACGACGCCGCCGCATCATCGAACGACGCGACACCTACCGAGCGATGGAACACGAGTAGCTACCTCCCGCGTCGCACCGTGACCACGCCCTGATGCTTGCTGTCGAAGCTCACGAGCGTGGTGGCGGGTGAGGCGTCGGTCGAAGTGCACGCCGTCGTGTTCATCGAGAACCGGCTGCTGCATGGCATGAAGGGCCGATCGCGAGCGCGTCGCGGCTGCGCTGCGCGACCTCGCGCGCGTGTAGCTGTCGGTTAGCCGGCCCGTCTTCGGCAATGGCCTTCGTGCTCGTCGCGATGGTGGCGCCAGCACAGGAGCCGGAGATTGGCGAGGTCGGTTGCGCCGCCGTCGGCCCAGTGGAGGACGTGGTGCGCTTCGCACCAGCCCGGCGGTGCCGTACAGCCCGGGTGCGTGCAGCCACCGTCGCGCGCGACCAGCGCGTTCCACTGCGCTCGGGAGACGACGCGCGTCGCACGCCCGAGATCGAGGACCTCACTGCGACCCTGCGTGATCACCCGGTGCACCACACCGTCGCACACCAGGCGCCGGAGCGTCTCCGCCGAGACGGCCCCGACATGGAGCAGGTCGCCACGAACCGCGTCGGCCAGATCGACATGGCCGTCGCGACGCAACACGTCGAGGTCGACATGCACACCGGCATGGAACGCGGCGCGCCGGCGGGCCGGCTCGCGACCATCGCGGTGATCGAGAAAGAACCGCATGATGTCGCGCAACGCATCTTCACGGCGCTGCGCGCGCGTCCGCCTCGGGTCGCCGGCCGCGTCGGGGTCGTCGGCCATGCGCGCCTCGAGCGCACTGCACAACAGCTCGGCCGTCTCCGGTGCCAGGTCGCCGCGCAACGGGGCCAACCCCCAGTTCGTCGGCAGGACGTGCAGGTTGCGCCGCTCGAAGTCGTCGTTCGCGGCCGCGCCGCCACCGTCGCCGTCGATCGCATCGGTGACCCGGCGCACGACGCAACGCAGCTGGCGGGCGGTGAAACGTCGCGCGGCGTCGACGAGGTCGGGTTCGAGATCGAGCAACACCTCGGCCCGCGCCGGCGTGTACGCGGCCGCGATGACCCGCGCGTGCTCGTCGGTGATGGTCCCATCGAGGAACGCACCCAGCGTCTCCGGCAACTCCTGCAACTTCCGCGCGTCGTCGAGCGTCCGCCTCGCAGCACCGAACGACAGGCGGCAACCGTCGGCCAGCGACCCCGCCGGCGTGCGGTGCAACTCGGCCAGCCGCCCGTCGCGATCCGCCCGCCCGACCTCCCGCACGAACACAGCCTGGAGGCGTTCGACACAACGGTGCAGACGGGCCAGGTCGTGGGTGTGCTCCGACGCGATCAGCTTCTCGACTGCGTCTTCGATCCCGTCCAACTCCGCCCCGAACACGTGTTCGATACTACTCCAACCACCGCGCGAACGCGATCAAATTCCGTGCGCTTGTTCAGGTGCGCGCCTGAGAACTGCTCGTCGGCGATGGGCACGAAACCGTGACGCGTCGCGACCCGCGACTGGCGACGCTCCCCTGTCCATCCGGAGCTCGACGCGCCCGATGTCGGGGTACACGTCGAACGCGAGCGAGGTCAGCGCCCGCGTGGCAGCGCTCGCGCAGCCACGCCCCGTACGGTTGGGCACGACCCGGGACCCGATCACGACCACACCGCCGTCGCGCCGGTCACCGCCGGATTCTCCGACGATGCGGCCGGTCGAAGACTCGGCGGGGGCGCGAGCCACCATGGTCAGCGCGGCCCGGCGATGTCGGAGGCGACGTCGCGCGCCACGTAGCCCTCGAGCGCGGCGACCTCGACCGTCGGTTCGTCGCGGTCGTCGAACTCGAGCCGCAACGCGCGGCACACGATCGCGTGCATCACGTACATCGCCGTGATGTAGGTGCATTCGAGCACCGCTTCGTCGCCGATCGCCGCGACCAATCGCTCCACCACACCGTCGGCGACGCGACCGCGGTCGAACACGAGCGCGTCGGTGAGCGTGAGGACGAGCCGTTCGGTGTCGTCGAAGCACGCCGCCGCGCTCCACGCCGGGATCGCCGCGATCTTCTCCTCCGGCATCCCGAGCGCTCGGCACGACTTGCAGTGTTGCGAGAACACGAACTGGCTCCCCGTTGCCCAACCGGCGCGGGTCTGGCCGAGCTCGCGCAGCAACGGGTCGAGCGCGCGGTCGGGGCTGGCGTAGAGCGAGAAGCCGCGTACCGCGTGCTTGAGCACGTCGGGGACGAGCGCGTACACCGTCCACCAGTCGCCCCGTGATCCCGTCGCGGTGCCCGGCTGCTCCACCGGGTCGCGGTCGTCGAACAACTGCTGGTACATGGCCTCGACGAACGAGTCGGTGACCTCGGCACGGCGGACTTCGCGAAGGCGCGGCATGTGCGCATCGTACGAGCGCGGCCGTGCGACCGCGATGGTCCTGCCGGTTTACGGAGCCGCGTTGGCGGCGACGAGCGCGTCGATCACGAGATCGACTTGCCGGCGCCGCGCGTGATCGTCGGGTGCGACGGGCGCGATGGAGGCCATCTGCAACGAACCGACGTAGAAGTGCAACAGCAACACCGCGCGGTCGAGCGCCTCCACTTCGTCCCAACCGAGCGCCGCCAACTGCACGGCGATGTAGGCGATGCGCCGCTGGGTGACCCTCTTCACCCGGCGGCGCACCGCACGGTTGTCGGGGTTGGCGAGCAGCGCGACCTCCGCCGCGCGGTCGGCCGGGCGCAGCCGCAGCGCGGCCGACAGCAAACGCCGGAGCCGGGTCGCCGGATCGGACATGCGCTCGAGGTCGGCGATGACGTCGTCGGTCAGCCGGCGTTCCCACTCGTCGAGGGCGGCGTCGATGAGCGCGTCGCGGTTCTTGAAGTGCCAGTAGAAGCTGCCTTTGGTGGCGCCCAATTCGGTGGCGATCGGCTCGACGGCGACGGCCTCGATCCCGCCGCGCGCCATGGCTTTGTACGCGGCGGCGGCCCAATCGGCCGGGCCGAGCGTCGATCTCGCCTTGGCAACCACCATACGGTGGCGTATGTTAGCTCCATACGCACCCGTATGGAGGCGAGGCTTCATGCAACTCGTGACAACGTCGTCGGCAACCGTGGAACGCGCCGTCGGCGTGGCGTCCGTACCAGCGGCGGTCCGATCGCTCAGCCCGATCGTGGCGCCCGACTACATCGATTGCTTCACCGTCCGCGCGCCGCATGCCGCCGCCGAGACGCCCGAACGATGGGCGCGGGCGATCATGGAGGAAGGCACGCTGGCCCGCCGCGACGCGCGACGGTTGTGGCGGCTCCTCGGCCTGCGCCTCGGACCGCGCGGTTCGGCCGAGCACGTACAGGGTTGGAAGATCACCGACCACGAGCACGACTGGATCCGCGTCGAGACCGCGTCGTGGTACCTCACCGCGCAGGCGGTGTGCCTCGTCGAAGCCGACCAGGTGTCGCTCTCACTGTCGCTGCGCTACGACAACCGGCCCGTCGCCGCGCTGGTGTGGAGGTTCGTCGCCGGCCCGCACCAGCGCGCGGTGCCCGTCATGCTCCGCCAGGCGGTGGAGGTCGTCGCCGGCCCCTCGGGCGGGGAGCCGCACGCCGGCTAGCGACGGTGATGCGCTACTGATGCGCGAGACGCCGATCATCGGGCGCGACACCGACCACCCGGAGGACGGCCAGACCATGAGCACGCAACAGTACGAACAGTCGATCGCCGAGTTTCACCAGGTGCTGGCGGCGGTGTCGCCCGACCAGCTCACCGACGCGACACCGTGCGCGTCGTTCAACATCTCCCAGCTCATCGACCACACCATCGGCACCCAGTCCATGATCGTCGACGCGCTCCAGGGCAAGCCCTTCAACATGACCGCGGTCGAGGTCGCGCCCGGCGAGAAGGTCGCGACCTTCGACCGAGCTGCGGCCGACGCGGTCGCGGAGCTCAACCGCGAAGGTGCGATGGAGAAGACCGTGACGTTGCCGTTCGGCACGTTCTCCGGCGCGCAGCTGATGGGCCTCGGGGTGCTCGACACGTTCCAGCACGCGTGGGACCTCGCCAAGGCCGCCGGCCAGAACACCGACCTCGCACCCGAGTTCGCCGCGGCCCTCATGGGCCCCGCCGTCGCGCACATGGCCCACGCGCCGCGCGGCGAGGAGCCCGCCCCCTACGGCCCGGAGCAGACGGCACCGGCCGGCGCGTCGGCCGCCGACCGGCTCGCCGCGTTCCTCGGTCGGGTGGTGTGAACGCCTGAAGTCGCGCCGAGCGGGTGTGCCGGGCATGGTTGCGCGGCGCGGCCGCATCCCCACCGCCTACCGAATGGGAAAGTCGAAGTAGGTGTCGGGGTACGGCTCGTCGCGCAACACGTAGTGCCACCATTCCCGTTCGTACGGCTCGAACCCGCTGGCTGCCATGAGCGAGCACAAGCTCGCGCGGTTCTCCGCTTCGGCGCCCGTCAGCCCGTTCGCCCCGTGATGGGAACGCACATCCATCAGATCGTGGCCGCCCCCCATCGGCGCGATCTCGCCGCTGTCCAGGCGGTAGAGCGTCAGGTCGACGGCGCTTCCTCGGCTGTGCCCCGACTTCGACGCGACGTACCCGTTGGAGAACATCTCGGCGCGGTCGATGTTCGGATAGAACCGCTCCTTCGTACCTCCGTCCTCTGGCCATGAAGACCATTCCAGGAAGCGATTCACTGCGCGTTGAGGCCGGTAGCCGTCCCACAGCAAGAGGCCGAAGCCGAGCGCGGCCGCCTGCAGTTTCGCCTCGAGCAGTGCACCCGCCAGGGCGTAGGAACCGACGATGCGGTTGGCTTCGTACCCTTCGACCGGCTTTCCCGTGAAGTTGTCCCAGGTGGCATATTTGGCGTCCCAGCGAACTCCGCTCAGCACTTCGTCCAGGAAGACAAATCCGCACTCCATGCTCACCGCCGCATCGCCAACGCGATGAGCCGATCGATCAATTCTGAACGGCCCAGACCGGCGGCGACCATCATGCGGGGATACCGGCTGTAGCTCGTGAACCCGGGCAACGTGTTGACTTCATTGAGCACGATCTGCCCGTCGGCTTGCAGGAACATGTCGACTCGCGCGAGGCCCGCGCAGCCGAGTGCCATGTAGATCGACTTCGCAGTTGCCCGTATCGCTTCGCGCTCGGCTTCGGGCAGGTGCGCGGGAACGACGACGGACGCGTTCTCAGATCCAAGTTCCGGCTCGGCCTCCTGGTGAATGCGGAAGAAGCCGTGCCGGAGCTCGATCTGGTCGACTGCGCCGACGAACAGGTCGACACCGTTGCCCAGCACGGCACAGCCGACCTCGGTGCCGAAGATCGCCTGCTCGATCAGAACCTTGCCGTCGTAGTTCCTTGCCGTCGAGATGGCGGCGTTCAACTCGTCCGCGCACTCGACCCTCGTCACGCCGAAGGAAGAGCCCGAACGGGCCGGCTTCACGAAGACCGGGTACACCAGCTCGTTCGGCGCCGCGATGTCGACGTCATTCAGCACCGAGAACCCCGGGGTGTTGATCCCCGCGCTGCTCGCGACGACGTACGCCAGCGACTTGTCCATGCAGATCGCCGAGCTCTGGATGTCGCAGCCCACGTACGGAATGCCCGACAACTCGAGCAGTCCCTGCACGGCCCCGTCTTCACCCGACTTGCCGTGCAGGACCGGGAACACCGCGTCGATGGGCACCGTTCGGCATTCGCCACGCGCTCCGACGAGCAGTCCGCGCGTGCCTCGATCGGGCGAGATCACCGCTTGTGGGCCATCGCCGCCTTCCCATGCCGGGTGCGGTTGCTCGCACAGCTTCCAGGCACCGGTCTTGGTGATGCCGACGTAGATCGGTTCGTACTTGTCCTTGTCGATGCTCGCCGCGACCTCGATCGCCGACTTCACCGACACGTCGTGTTCCTCCGAGCAGCCTCCGAACAAGATCGCGATCCGCAGCCGTCTATCCATGCGCTCGGCCTTCGAAATCGAGACACTTGACGAGGGTCTGTTCGACCGTGTCGTACAACGCACGCCCGGTGTAGTAGGCGGTGTGCGGTGTGATGATCGCGTTCGGTAGCCGTTGCAGCCGCGCGAGGAGCCGGTGGTCGACCGCTCGGTTCGTGCAATCGAAGTAGAAGAGCCCTTCCTCGCCTTCCAGCACGTCCAACGCGGCGCCGCCCAGCGTGCCGTCTTCCAGCGCGACGACCAGCGCGTCGGTGTCCACGAGGGCGCCCCGCCCGGTGTTGACGAGGTACGCACCCCGTTTCATCGTTGCGATCTCTTTGCGCCCGACGAGATGGCGCGTCTGCGCGTTCAGCGGGACATGGAGCGTGACGATGTCGCTCTGTCGCAGCAGTTCTTCGAGGGAGACGAAGTCCGCCACTGCCGCCGAGTGACGGCTGTTGTTGTATGCCAGCACCTGGCACCCGAACCCTCGCAGGCGCCTGATGACCGCTTTGCCGATGTTCCCCACCCCCACGACGCCGACGGTCATTTCGCGCAACTCCCTGCCCCTGGTAGTGCGCAACCGGAAGTCGAAGGCGTTCGCGGACCTGACCGTGTCCTTGGCGTTGCGTATCGCCATCAGCATCAGCATCACCGTGTAGTCGGCAACGCCATCCGGTGCGTACGTCACGTTCTCGATCGTGATGCCCAACTTCCCCGCGGCATCCAGGTCGATGTGGTTCACGCCGATGCTCCGGGTGGAGATGTAATCCACGCCGGTGTCCTTCAGCGCAAGAAGTATCGGCGCGGAGATCTCCGATTTGTGCGCGACGCTGATGCATCGGTTGCCGGGCGCAGAAGCGACGTTCGTCTCCGACACCGCCGCGCTGGTGACGGTCGTCGTCAAACCGAATCGCGGCGACAGCTCGTTGAACAGGACCGTCTCATCCGGCTCGCAGCCGTACACGGTGAGCCCGACCTTCGTCCGGCGCGGCGCGCCGTTCACTCGTGCATCCTTGGGTCGTACGTCGGGTCGGCGTACACGGGCGGGCAGCCGTGGTCGACGGCTTCGGGGCGCAACTCGTAGTGCCACGGTTCGTTGCCGTAGATCTGGCACAGCCCGTACTCGGCACCGTGTTCCGACAGCCACGCCGTTGCGTTGAACGGCCCGAGGTCGACCGCGTCGCCGGACACATGCGCCGACGTGCCCGGGGTGGCGACCCATCGGGCGGCTTTTTCTTCTGACCCGTACTTCGAGACCGCCTCCCGGCGCAGTTGTTCCTCGTACGCCGCGGAACGCCAGCCGCTGTTGACGTGGAACTCGACCCTGTCGGCCGCCGCAGCAGTTGCCGCTCGGCGCAGGGCAGCGAGAAGCCCCGGGTCGAGCCGGGCGACGCCGGGGACCCCGTCGTCGAAGACGGTCGTGCCGTAAGGGACAGCACCGTCGGCCTCGCCGAGCGCACCGAGGTGCCGACTGCGATGGGCGCCGTTGCCCGATGCGGCCGTCGAGGACGAGGGCGCCAGCGATTGGTAGGCGAGAGCTCCGACGATCGCCGCGCCGACGAGCAGGCCGGCGACGAGGATCCTGGGAACCCGGCGGGTGCCTGTTCGTGCCCGTGCGCTCGAGGTCACGCATCGATGCAAGCCAGCGTGGCGTTGCCAGCCCGTATGGGGTTTTCCATATGTCGGCGATACGCGCCGGCTCGTTCGCATGCGAGCCCGCGCGTGATCGTCGAGGACCGCCTTCTCCGCACTGCACTCCCGGGACGCGGCTCCGGGCAGCACCGGTCATGGTGTCTTCAACCAAATGGTTGACAACGAAAGACCAGTGCCGTAGGTTGTTTTCAACCATTCAGTTGAACACAACGGAGGCCGTCGTGGCCGACGACCAACTGTCCCGAATCTTCGCCGCTCTCGCCGATCCGACGAGGCGCGACATGGTGGCCCGCCTCGCGGTTGGTGACGCCACCGTGGGGGAACTGGCCGATCCCTACGACGTCTCGGTCCAAGCGGTGTCGAAGCACATCAAGGTGCTCGCCGACGCCGGCCTGGTCAGCCAGAGCAAGGATGCGCAGCGGCGGCCGTGCCACCTCGAGGCGGAAGTCTTCGACCTGATGACGAAGTGGATCGCGCGGTATCGCCAACTGGCACAGGAGCGTTACGAGCGCCTCGACGCCGTCCTCGCCGAGATGCGTGACGACGGACGACCCACCGCTCACCACGTCGAACAAGGAGCAGCGTCATGACCGCCACCGGCAACCGCTACCAGGTCTCGATCGAGGCCGACCCCACCCTCCCGATCATCCGCATCACCCGCGACTTCGACGCCACGCCGGCGGAGCTGATGAGGGCCCACACCGATCCTGCACTGTTCGCCCGCTGGGTCGGGCCGAACGCGATGGAAACCGAGATCCTCGACTGGGACGCCATCACGGGCGGCCGCTGGCGTTACGTCGCGCGGCGCGACGGCGTGGAGTATGGCTTCCACGGCTGCTTCCACGAGGTCGGTGACGAGCGGATCGTGCAGACCTTCACGTTCGACGGTCAGCCCGACGACGTCGCGCTCGAGACGTTGCGGTTCGAGGAACTCGGCGACGGCCGCACCCGGCTTCACGCACAGTCGCTGGTCGACAGCTTCGAGGGCCGCGACCAATGGCTGGCTTCCGGAATGGAGACCGGCGTCGACGAGGGCTACGCGAAGCTCGACGCGCTAATCGCGGGGCTCCGATGAGCGGTCCGGCCGACGAGCACCGGCGTATTGCGGGTGCGTTCACCGCGACGGTCGAGCGGGTCGCTCCGGAGGCGTGGGACCGGCCTGCGCCAGTGGAGGGTTGGTTTGCGCGCGACGTCGTGCGTCATCTCGTCGAGTGGTTCCCGGCGTTCCTCGACGGAGGAGCCGGGATCGCCTTGCCCGCGGGCCCGTCGGTCGACGACGACCCCGTCGGCGCCTGGCGCATCCAGACCGAAGCCGTGCAGGCACTGCTCGACGATCCGGGGACTTCCGACCGGGTGCACGATCTCCCGCACATCGGCCGGATGCCGCTCGGGCAGGCAATCGACATGATCTACACCAGCGACGTGTTCCTGCATCGCTGGGATCTGGCCAGAGCCACCGGCCAGGACGAGACGCTCGACCCGACCAAGTGCGCCGCGATGCTCGAAGGCATGCTGCCAATGGACGAGGCGCTGCGACAGAGCGGCCAGTACGGCCCACGCGTCGAGGTCCCCGATGACGCCGACGTCCAGACCAAGCTGCTCGCGTTCATCGGCCGCAACCCATAGGCATCTCCACAACCGACGCCCGGCCGCGAGCAGACGGCCGCCCGCCGCACTACGGAATGGGCACGCCAGAGAGGCGCGGGCGACAACCAACCGCTGGATCTCGCTGGCGCCTTCGAAGGCCGTGTCGGTGGGCTCGCGCCGCCACCACCTCCGCCCCGTGCGCTGATCTGTACGGTCTTGTAGAGCCCGAACATCGTCTCGGCGAGGGCATTGACGCCCCTATAGGTCAATGGCGTTCGGCCTCAAACACCATCCGCACCGCGTGATTACGCATCTCCACCGGGTAATGACCCGGCCGCCGTTGCTCTGCCATAGCCCCATCCTCTCAAGGGACAGAGCCTGCGCGTCTCCCGGGCGGTTCAACGACCCGAACGAAGAAGTCCGCGCGCGTCGGCCCGTCAATCAACACGTCGACCAGGGCCGCAGGGACTCCGCCGCGCACGGTGCGATTCGCACGTGGGGAGATCTGCACACGCGAGCACGCTGCCTGGGCGTTGCGCGGCGGAGGTCGAAATGACCATGTGGCCCACGGTGTGGTCGTCCCCGCGTCTCGGAGAGCGCCGTCCCTGCCTCAAGTGGTTGGGCTGTCGGCCTGCGAGCGTCGGTCACGCAAGTCGCGTCCGCGACGATTCAGGCCTCGCGGCGTTGCGGGGCGGCGAGGGCCACTTCCTCGGGGAGAGGGCGCACGCCGGCGGCGAGGATTGCGATGTTCGTGTCGTCGAGTGCCTGGTCCGGAGGAACCCAAATGACGAGGCCGTCTCGCCCTCGTGTCAGCAACACGCGGTACGCGTTGAGAAGCAACTGGTCGGAGTTGTGTATTCGGCTGCGAGCACGTCGGCGCGGCTTCTTTCGCCACGCACGGCTCGCCGGCTCCCAGATGAGGTCGTTACCCCAGCACACGATCGGAAGGCTCAGCTCAAGGCCTTGGCACTTGAACTCGGTCACCGGGTCGGTCAGCGCACAACACGAGCGAGCGTCAGACGGCGGCGCGTTGAACCATGCTGCGATCTTCACCTTCTGCACGGCGCGAAAGCCGTTATCGAGGCCCCACGCAGGCAGATTGGTGGCGCGCGACGACGCGACGAGCCCGTACCGTTCGTCGACCTGCCCGTCGTATAACGCACGCGCGTAGGTCTTCGCCGTGTCGAGATCGCGCGTCACGTAAAGACCGAAGCCCGCTGTGTGCACGCGTTGTGCGAGACCGTTCGCTGCAGGGAGATCGCCATCCAGAAACGACCGCACCCACTCGTGAAGGTCTTCGGCTCGGCGCGAGCGCAAGGAAGTCGTTAGGTCCAGCACCTTGTTGACCGCAACGTCTTGTTCAGCGAAGGCATCGGCGATCGACGGCCCGCAGTGGATCGCCCAAGGCTCGCGAGCGTTCGGAGCCGAAACTGCGACACTCCACTGTTGAACACCACCTTCCTCGCCGACGTGGATTTCCTGGCCCGAACCGACTAAGCCGACGAGAACTGCCCACTCCGGGATTCGCTCGCCGGCCTGCACGAGAAGATCCGGCTCCGAGGCCGCGACCGCGTGCTTCTCTTCGACCTGCTCACGGTCCCACGCCCGCTGGGCCTCGTCGAACACGACGATGTGCTCGCGCGGGACGCGCGCTCGCTTCCCAAAATCGAGGATGAACTTGTGGAGGTCCTTCACGAACACAGAACTCTGCAACGCGTCCTGTAGAACATCGACGAGCGGTCCGTTGCCGGAGAGGAAGACAGCACGACCCTCCAGCGTCGATGCTTCGTACACGAGCCTTAACCCGACGAGCGTCTTTCCAGCACCGGGTACGCCGCTGACGAAGGCCAGCGCCCTTCGCTGCCCGGCTTCGTTCCGTCGACATACCTCAACGAGGTAGTCAATCGCCTCCGGGATCCCTTGCGCGAGTGCACGCCGAACGTGCGGGAGCGGCTCATGCCGAAAGATCCGCTTCGCCGCGGCGACCAGCATCGGCAGCGGCTCGTAGGGACTGTCGAGCCAGGTCGAGCGATCGATCACGCCTGCAGACGCCGCGGCATGGACGTATCGCGACAGCGCGACCGGCCCGGTGACGACGAGACCATCCGAGAGCACGTGAGCCTCGTCGCCGGCACCTGCAAGGACCAGCATCGGCACGACCGGGCGCCCGTGGCTCTCGCGGTGATACTCCGACAAATCGCGGGCGTAGGCCCGCACCTGGTCGAGTGAACCCGCGGCGACCGACCTCCCGCTCTTGAACTCGAGAACCACAACCGTGCCCCCGGCGAGCACCACGACGTCGGGGCGTCGACCGCCCTCATATGGAAGCTCGTACTCGAAGGCGATCGACCAGTCCAACGTCGCCCGATCGACGAGTGCGCACTCGCGCATCGCAGCGTGAATGACGGCATGTTCCTCTTGCCACGCCTTGGTCTGAGACCCTGAGGCTGGCCGGTCGAGCAAGCGCGTCAGGTGCGCACCAAGTTCCGCCAGCCATCGCTCACGCGGAACATCGAGAAATGTGCTGACGGAACCGGCCCAGCCCCACGAGTCTGGCACGCAGCTGATCCTATTCAGTCCGTGGCGTCGACTGCGCGACGCGGCGCGCTTCGAGCGCGTCGACAACTCCAGAAGTTTCGGTGACAAGCGCAGCTACTTCCTCGAGCGTCGGCGTGAGTTCGTAGACGTGGTGATGACACGCGCGGCTCAGCGTGACCCAGAGGTGCGCTGACCGCCGCGCGAGTGCGTCGTCGCCTAGGTAGGTTCGAAGACACAGCAGCTTCGGCTGTATCGCGAGGACGCGAGCGACTCCCGGCTGGCGCTGATCCCAATATTCGTCGAGTGCGGACTCCAGCGCTTGCCGCCCTCACGATGGCGCTCGCCGGCGAGGTAGGTGAACTGATCGCGCACTTTCAGTGGTTGACGGCATCAGAGTCTTGCTGGCGTCGCGGACGATCCGAAGCGTTACGGCGGGATCCAGGACGAGCTCGCCGACGTCGCGATTTACCTCATCCGCCTCGCCGACGTTCTCGACGTCGATCTCGGCGAGGCAGTGCGCGTGAAGATGGCACGCAACGAAACGCGCTTCCCACCCGCTGGTTAGGAGCGGTGTTGACAAAGACGCGTAAAGAACGCCGTCGAGCTACTGATCAACGAGTCGCATAAACGAGCGTTCTCCGATGATCGCGATGACGTGGCCGTGCCGGCGCAGACCTTCGGCCTCGAGCAACTTGATGCCACGCGTTTGGAGGGACCAGTTCGGCGCAACGCGACCTTTGACGAGCACGTCGGTCTTCGCTGTAACGGACTCTGCCGTCTTGCCACCCGCGCGTCGGACGAGCCCTTTCGCTGCCGTGCGGGTGACCGAAAGTGGTCCAGTGAAGACGACGGTCTTGCCCTTGAGGCTCCGCAGACCTGGAGTCGCGATACTCGACGTGCTCTCGAGCGCGAGGAGCATCTCGCCTGCGTCGTGAAATCGTTCGTTGCCGTCGCCGATAGCGGCGCGGACGACGGCGTGCAGTTCGGCGCTTCCCGGCAACGCCTTGACGTCGTGAGTCGTGATGGGTTCCTCGGCCTCGCCGGTCACGAGGGCTGCCACCAGTTGACCCACTTGCCACACGTCGTCAACTGCCGTCCAGTGCCTCTTGATGTTCGCAGCGATCTTCGGGTTCGCGAACCATGCGTTGAACACGTCAGCTTGAACACCGAACCGGGCCGTTGCATGTCGGGCAATCCCGAAGTCGCCGAGCCGAAGCCGGCGACCATCGCAAACGAACACGTTCATTGGCGTGAGGTCGCGGTGCACCGCCCCTCCCGCATGTAGGCAACGCAACGTTCGCAGAATTCTGACCGTCTCGCGCACCACCAAGCGTTCGGGCCAGGGGCCGGGTGTTGCACGCAGGTAGTCGGCAATGCTGCCGTGCTCCGCTGGCGGTGCAGCCATTGGCATTGAGTTGCGGCTGTCGCGCTACGCACGATCGCTGTGCTGACGTTGGCAACCCCAGGCCGCCGGCACACGATCCCAGCCAGATCCGCGAATGCGGCAATGATCAGGTTTCGATCACGGGAAACGGGGTCAGTCTTCACCCGGTGGCGACACGCTGCCAGGAAAGCTGCGCAGGCGAGGGTGGTCATGCTTTCGTCACCGGCGTGGACAATCACGGTCTCGTTCGGTTGCACGACGTCGCCGATTTGCCGCGCCCATGACTTCAAGCTCGAGGCGTTGACCGGCAGCGGTCGCGTAGTTTGCATCGGTGCGATCCCGCCGTTGCTGACGGCGACAGCCAGTCGATCCTGGGCCTACCCGCCAGCTCCCCAACGGCGCCGGGGGCGCAATAAGCGCGCGAGCTGTCCGCGTCGCGAAGAACGCAGCTCACCGGAGTGAAGGCATCGACGTCGGTTCCGCAACACCGGCCACCCACGGGCGCGGTGCCGGCGGGTTCCGATAGCCCGCTTCAGTGAGCCCGTACGAACGTCGGCCGAGCGGTTGTCGTCGCAAGGTCGCGGCCCACGGTGATCTCGCCCGTGTAACCGCCGCCGCGCACGTCGGTCGCGAAGGCAAGCTCGTCGGCTTCGCCGGCCGGCGGCGGGATGAGGTGCGTGAGCACGAGGTGCGGCACCGCCGCCCGCTCCGCGAGCCCGCCGAGGGCGAAGGTGTCGGCGTGGTAGCCGAAGATGTGCTCGAACGGCGTGCCGGCGATCACGTCGCGCATCGCGGTCGCGCGGCACGCTTCGTGTACCAGCACGTCGGCGCCCGCGCTCAGCTGCTCGACCTCACCGCACACGCGTGTGTCGCCGGAGACGACGACAACCCCCGTCGGCGTCTCGATCCGGTACGCGACGGCGTCGCGAACCGGTTCGTGGCGGACGGCGACCGCGAGGACTCGCACTGCCCCGTCGCTCGACGTCCACACCACCGCCGGCTCGCGCCGGGCCACGAACGGCTCGAGGTCGATCTCGGGCCGGCCGGACAGCACTTCGGCGGTACGCGCCGCGATGTCGTCGTCGTAGACGTCGAAAAGGCGACGGGCGAACCGGGCCGTCGTTCCTTCGGGGGCGACGACGCACAGCGGTTCGACCGGGTGCAGATCGGTGAAGATCCACCGCGTGAGCGCGACGTCGGCGAGGCCGACAACGTGATCGGAGTGCACATGGGTCAGGAACAGCGCGGTCAAGTCGTGCGCGGGAACACCGGCCTCGGCGAGACGCAACACGGTGGCGCGGCCCGCGTCGAACTGGAGCGCGATGTCGCCGTAACGCACGAGCGCGCCGGGACCGGCACGACCGGGAGCGGGGAGCGGGACGCCGGTTCCGGTGAGGGTCACCGTGGTCGGCGGGTTCACGCGTGCTTGCCGATCGTCCAGCCCGCGCGGGCGAGCACGCGGCCGGCGACTTGGGTCGGGACTGCTTCGAGGGTGGTGGCCATGGTGTCGTTCCAACGGTTGAGGTAACCGAACAACGCACAGACCGCGACGATGGCCGTGATCTGGTCGTCGCTGTAGAAGCGCCGGCATTCGTCGAAGTTGGCATCGGTCGCCGCGTTGGGGTGCTGGCCCGCGTGCAGCGCGTGACGCAACGCGGCGCGTTCCGCGTCGTCGAACCGATCGCTCTGCTCGAACACCCACAGGTCGGCGAGCTTGTCGGAATCGACACCGAGATGCTCGGCGTGCGCAACCGTATGCGCCTGGCAATACCGACAACCCGCCGCCGCGCTCGCGACATGCCCGCACATCTGCGCGAGCTCCTCCGTGATGAGACCGTTCATCGCGGCCGCGTGCGCCATGCCGACGTAACCCTCGATCAGGCCGGGGACGCGCGACATGGTGAACACCGTCGTCGGGACCAGTCCCATGATCTGCTCGTACGCGGCGAAGAGTGGTTCGTAGTCGGGGAGCTGCTCCCGGGGTGGTTCTACTTCATCAACGACGGCAGCACCGACGCGTCGTTGAACTGGATGTTCAGCCAGGGCGGAGCGAGCAGCACTGTCAACGCCAACGGCCAGACCGTCCAGGCCGGGAAGTTCCTGAGCTTCAACCTCGCCGGCACAAGGCTCGAGGGCCAGTTCATCTGGGCCGACGCGCAGACCGTCGTCACGGTCCGAATTCACGTCGCCAACGATCCCGTCCGTTGCGAGTTCAGTGGGACCGCGCTGGTCGCGGCCACGTCATAGCGAAGGGGATCATCCATCATGAGAGCAACTCACGTGAAGGGCATTGCGCTCGGCGTCATCGTCGGCGCGTTGACCATGACCATGAACGCCGCTTTCGCAGGCACCGGCGCCGGCGGGGTCTTCAACCTCGGCGCGACCAACACGGTGAACGCGTCGACCGCGCTGCAAGGCTCGACCAACGGCGGGCAACTCCGCGTCACCAACCCGAACAGCGGAACGAGCGCCGCCGGGATCGGCATCGTGACCAACGCGGCACGGCCACCGCTCGTCTTGAACTCGCACGCGAAGGTCGTCAACCTCAACGCGGACCTGCTCGATGGCGTCGACTCGACCGCACTGCAAAGGCGCGTTACCGGAACGTGCGCAAACGGGACCGCCGTGGCGCAGGTCAATCCGAACGGCTCCACGACGCGCACCACCACGGCGATCATCCCGATCCACGAAGACATCCTCTCGAACACGAGAGCTACCGATGGGTTCGCGCCTGCGGGTCTGACCCTGACAACGGACTGCCATTTCGGTGTCGGCCCCCAGCCGGCCGGCTTCACGTTCCATGCCGGCGCGGACTCAGGCGGGACACTGAACTGGATCTACAGCATCGGCGGCAGCACCGTGAACGCGAACGGCGTGGCCATGTTCGAGGGCGCAACATTCCCCGTCGTTGCGTCCACGACACCGAGGGTCGAAGGCCAGTTCATCTGGGCCGAAGCGCACGCCGCGATCACGTTCACGTTGCACTTCGTCGACCTCAGCGGACGCTGCGAACTCACCGGCACGGCCGAAGTCGGCGCCATCTGACGACGCGTCCCACCGCCCCTTGCAGCCGCAACGCAGCAGGAACCCCCGGCGCCAACCGAGAATGACGAACCACCGCGACGCCGCGGGTTCTTCCTCCAACGAAGACTCCGCCCACTCGGTGACGGACCGAGGTCAGGTGACGTGCACGCTGCCGGCGCGAAGCGCCTCGATCTTGGCCGCCCAGCCCCGTACGCCGTGGGCGCGGCAGATGGCATCGGCTTCGTCCAGCCATGCGTGTGCACCGGCGTCCAGCTCGCCGGTCCGGCGGAGGCGGGATTGCGCAAGCGCAATCAGGATCGTCGCGCGGTGGTACTCCCATCCGAACCCGCCTGCGATCTCGAGTGCCGCCATCAAGTAGGTGTCGGCGAGATCATGACGACCGAGAAGAGAAGCGAGCTTCCCGACGTAGGCGGCGACGGGTCCCTGGCTCGAGGCGCCGTTGAAGGCGACCTCCGCGGCGAAAGGTTCGAGAATCGAAAAGAGTGCTGCGGCCGCCTCGACATCTTCCAGTTCGACGGCGAGCACCGCACATCCGACGACGGAAGTCATCCAGAACATGTCGCGCGGGATGTCGGAGAAACCGACGGTTTGCGTTTCGGCGAGAATCGCCCGCGCGGTTTCGTCGTGACCGACCGCCGCACAGATGATCGCGTACGCAAGCCGAAGCGGCGACGCAGTCGGAGCCTCCTTCGAGAGCTGTTCGACCGTATCGAACAACTCCGCGTGCCTGCCCGCGAAGGTGCCGATCGCGAAGAACTGGGCCGCGTACACGGTGAACGCGTCCGGCTCGCCGATTTGCAGGCCGAGTTCCAGGTTCTCGCCCAGGATCCGTTCGGCATCGTCCAGGTGGGCGGCCATGGTCGCGTCGAAGGTTTCGTAGATCCCGACGGTCCAACGCATGCGTGGCTCGCCGATCTCAGCCGCGATGGCCCGCAACTTCTCGAGCGAACTTGCTGCCCCGTCGGGGTCGGCCAATTCGACCGCGACCGTGTACGCCGCGACGTGTGTCTTGAACTCGAGGAACGGGTCACCCGACGCCGCCGCGGCGGCCACCGCCCGCGCGGCCAGGTCGGCACGGAGCGCCGACGAGCCCGGCGCCCACAGCGCGTAGAGGACCGCGGACGCGATCGCCGGGAGCAACGTCGGGTCGGCACTCGCTATCGCGAGGCCGAGTGCCTGGAGCGCGACCGTTTCGCGAAGCTTGGCACGCGGCGTGTCAATGAGGGCTTGACCGAACAATGCCAGCAGCCGCGTGTACGCCCCGACGTCGTCGGGATCCGCGACCGCGACGGCCGCCTCCACGATCGCCAGCTGCTGAGGCGCGAACGATCCGAGCCGGAGGAAACCGCGATCGGTCGCCAGCGCCGCGCGCACGAGCACCTCGGGTGCGCCCGCGCGCTGCGCGAGTTCCCCCGCCTCCTGCAAGGTGGCGTACGCGCTCGGGTCACCGGCGCGTTGCCGCGCGATACCCAATCGCACGCCGAGATCGGCGCGCGCCGCGTCGGGCTCCGACAGTGCCGTGGAGTGCTCCAGCGCAGTGCGATACCACCGCGCGGCTTCGCTCGGCGCGAGGTGCGCCAGCGCATGATCGCCGGCGGCGCTCGCCCAACGCGTCGCGTCCCCCAACCGGCCACCGAGCTCGCAATGTCGCGCGAGTGCCATGACCGTGTCCTGTGAAAGGGCAGGGTCGCGCGCCTCGAGGACCCGGGCCGCGCGCTCGTGCAACCGCCGCCGGCGGACGGGTCGAAGCTCGGCGTAGAGCGCGTTCGCGACGAGGGCGTGCGCGAACCGCATCGTCTTCGTCATCGGGTCCACCGGCACCAACAACCCCGCGCCGATCGCGGCGTCGAGCGCACCGTCCACGACGTTTGCCTCGAGGTCGACGAGCGCGCCGAGCGCGTCGTCGTCGAACTCGACGCCGAGGACCGCAGCCGCCGAGAGCACCTCCGACGTTTGGGGGCCCAGCGCGGCGACGCGACTCCACACGACATCCCGCAAGCTCGGCGGCACCGCGAGTTCCGACTCGTTCTCCAGCGCCGCCGACTCGACCCAATGCCGGACGAGCTGCGTGGCGTACAAGGGGTTACCGGCCGATTCTTTGCGCAGACGCGCCGTCACCTCCGGCGTCGTCACCCCGGCCTCCAACGCGACGAGGTCGGCAAGGTCGGCATCGTCGAACCCCCACAGCGTGAGCCGACGGGCGTCGCTCCGATCGAGGTCGGCCCAAAGGCGCCGGAACTCTTCGCTGAGGTGCTCGGAGTCGCGGTAGCTGGCGACCAGCACCACGGGCGCGTCGGCGAGCCCTCGCGCGAGATGGCGGAGCAGCAGCAGCGTCGTTGGTTCGGCCCAGTGCAGGTCGTCGAGCATGACGACGAGGAGCCCGTCGCCGGCGACGCGCCGTAGCAGGTCCGCGACCGCTTCGAACAACAAGAAGCGTTCGGTCGCATCGTCGCTCGTCGTCGGTTCGCGCACCGGCACCCGTTCGGCGAGCTGGGGCGCGATGCGCAGCAGTTCGCCGCCGTAACGCGCCGCGTGGGCCTCGAGGAGAGCGGTCGAGGCATGCGCGACGCACCAGCCAACCAGGTCTCGGAAGGGCTGCAGCGGAACCGCGCCACCGTCGTCGCAGCGGCCGTACAGCACAGCGTGCTCGTCGCGATCGGCAACGTCGGTGGCGAACGCCGCGAGCAGCGTGGTCTTGCCGATACCCGGTTCCCCGCTCAGCCCCATCGTCTGCAGACCAGAAGCGCGGGCGCGGCGCGCACTCTCCGCGAACGCCCGACGTTCGAACGATCGCCCGATCACCCGGGCCGGCGACACCAGCGCGAGCGGCAACGGGATCGCGACCGTCGCCGCTCCCCAACTCGTCGCGATGTGCTGCTCGATCGCCCGCACCTCGGGCGACGGTTCGGTGCCGATCTCCTCCGACAGCATGGCGCGGTATTGCTGAAAAGCGCGCAACGCGTCGGCCTGGCGCCCTTCGCCCGCGAGTGCCTCGAGCAACAGGCCGCGCGGCCGGTCGCGCAGCGGGTACGCCGCCACGTGCGCCTCGAGCAAGGCAACCGCGTCGGCCGACTGCTTTGCGGCGATCATCGCGGCAGCAATGTCTTCGGTGATCGAGGCGTGCAATTCGGTGAGCCGCGCCACCTCGCCCGTCGCCCATGCCTCGCCCGCGAATTCTTCGAGGGCAGTCCCGACCCAGCGCGACCGTGCCGCCTCGAGCGCGCCGGCCTCGACGTCACGGCAGAACAGGTCCGCGTCGACCGCGAGATCGAGGCGATAGCCGGTCGCCGTGGTCGCCACGGCCGCATCACCGAGCAGTTTCCGAAGCCGGAACACCAGCTTGCGCAACGCTCCCGGCGTCACGTCGAGGAGGTCGGCGAGCCATTCGACGCGCACCGAGGTGCGGGGGTGAAGCGCCAGAACCCCAAGGAGGCGGCGCTGGCTGGTGCCGGGCAGGTCGATCACGCGGCCCGACGAGCACACGACCTGCACCGGGCCGCAACACCCGGACATAGTCGACCGCTTCGGGTTCCCGCACTGCCCAAGTCTCGCGCCGCCCGGCTGGTGACGCGCCGGCGCCGCGCAGGTGACGCGAGCGCTCCTTCACGATCGGGGCCGCGCCACACCACCGATCCGAGGAGACACGCCATGGGAACTGCGTCGAGAAGGCGGCCGCGCCGCTGGCCGCCGCTGATGTTGGGAGCCGTCGCGATCGTGCTGGCCACGCTCCCGGTCGAGGCGATCGGCACCGGCGTCGCCGCCGCCGCGGCCGCACCGGCCTGGACCGCCTATGTGGCGAACCTCGACAGCAACACCGTTACCCCGATCGACACCGCAACCAACACGGCGGGCACGCCGATCGCGGTGGGCAACGCACCAGACGCCATCGCGATCACCCCGAACGGCGCGACTGCCTACGTGGTGAACGAGAACGACGCGACGGTGACTCCGATCGACACCACGACCAACACGGCCGGGACCCCCATCGCGGTGGGGAACGATCCGGTTGCGGTCGCCATCACGCCCGACGGTTCGAAGGCCTACGTCGCCAACTCGGGCGACGGCACGGTCACCCCGATCAACACGGTTACCAACACCGCCGGCCCCGCGATCTCGACCGGTGGTGCGAGCACGGTCGTCGTGAGCCCCGACGGGTTGACGGCGTACGTGGTGGCTGACCAGAACCCGAATATCACGCCGATCAACACGGCGACCGACACGACCGGCGCCCCGATCCTCAACACGAGCCGCAGCATCGATGCCGCGATCACGCCCGATGGCGCAACGCTGTACACGACGACGTTCACGAACGGGAGCGTCGCGTTGCTCGACACCGCAACAGGTGTGCGCGGCGTCGTCCAAGGGTTCGGGCCGGGGTACACCCTCACCCGCGGGATCGCGATCAGCCCCGACGGAACTCGCGCCTACTGGACCGACAGCACCTCGGTCGTCGCCACCGACACGTCGGACCCGACCAACCCGATCTCGATCACCCCGGTGAACGCAACCGGGAACGTCACCGCAATCGCGCTCACGCCCGACGGCTCCACCGGTTACATCACCAGCTCGATCGCGAACACGGTCACGCCGTACAACACTGCGACGAAAGCGCTCGGCACACCGATCCCGGTCGGCAACAGCCCGTGGGCGATCGCGATCACGCCCGACCAGGCGCCGCTGGCGCGACTCCAGGTTGCCCGTGCGCCGATCGGAAATCCGACCGTCTTCGACGCCTCGGGATCGACGGTTGCGTACGGCACCATCGCGTCGTACGCCTGGGACTTCGGTGACGGCACCACGGCCGTCACGACCACACCGACGACCATCCACACTTACACCGGTGGCAGCTACACCGCGTCGGTCACCGAGACGAGTTCCGGCGGTACGTCGACCGCGTCGGTGTTCACTGGTCACACGGCCTCTCGCAACGGCGGTCAACGGGCGAGAGCCACGGCGCTTGGATCACTCGCGAGCCTCGGCGCGCCGATCGTGAGCCAAGTCACACCGTCGACGGGCAACGTCGCCGGCGGCACGACGGTCAGCATCATCGGTTCCGGTTTCACGGGCGCAACCGCGGTGAAGTTCGGCGGGTTCGCGGCAACGGGCGCGACCATCAACGGCGACAACTCGATCACTGCGACGGCACCGGCGGCGGCTTCTGCCGGCCCGGTCGACGTGACCGTCACCAACAGCCTCGGCGTGTCGGCGGCGACCCCGGCCGACGAGTTCAACTACCTTGGGACCGCACCGGCGGTAACGGCTCCGTGCGGCGGCTCCGACCCGTGCGTGGTGCAGTACGGGAGCAGCGCGCTTTCGGCCAGCGCGACATCGAACCAGCCGTGCAACGTGTGCAACATCCAAGGCGGCGTCGAAGTGCTCGGCGTCCCGAACACGTGCCCCAGCGGGCAGTCGGGCCAGGAGCCGGCGGGATGGATCCAGGAGCAGGGAGCGCTTCCGAACAGCCCGCTCTCGGCCCTCACCGTCCAGATGCACTACAACTCGTTCCTGTACGACGCGACGCACGGTGGCGACCCCGCCTCCCTACAACTCGTCAACGTCTGTTGGGTCAACGGCGTACCGAACCCGACCGGTGGGGCAATGGTCAACGCGGCCAACGCGAAGGCGGCCACCGCGTCGAGCGCAGCGCACACCCTCAAGCTGTGTTCGCAGACCAAGCAGAAGGCACCGTGCGTGGTTTCGAAGGCAATCGACGCCGGCGGCGGGGTCGACGTGACGATGAAACTGCCGCTGGCCGGATCGACGTTCCAGATCGTGTCGCCACCGACCAGGATCAAGAAGTTCTCGCCGACGCACGCGTTGCCCGGCGCGAACATCACGGTCACCGGGAAGAACATGGCCGGGGTCAACGCAGTCGTCGTCGGTGGGGTGCAGGCCACGATCCAGAGCCGGACCGCGAAGACGCTGGTGGTCACCGTTCCCGACGGCGCACAGACCGGCTTCGTCACCGTCTCGACGCCGTCGGGCACGGTCTCGTCGACGCGCACGCTCAACCTCGACCCGACGATCACGAAGATCCCCGCGTCGGGCAAGGTGGGCGCCAAGGTGAAGATCACCGGCGTCAACCTCACCGGCGCAACCGGCGTGGCGTTCAACGGCACGCCGGCCGCAATCGTGTCGGTGGCCGACAATCTCGTCGTGACGAACGTGCCCGTGGGGGCGACGAGCGGGCCGGTCACCGTCACCACGCCGCACGGCACCGCGACCAGCCCGACGGCGTTCACCCTGCTTCCGACGTAGCACCGTGTTCGTGGTCGTCATCCAACGTATTCACGACCGCGAGGGCTTTCAGTCCGCCAAGACGAAAGCCCTCGCGGCGGGGTTCCCCGAAGGCGTTGCGCTGCCGGTACACGCGGTTTCCCGCGACCAGCAGCTCGGCATCGCCGTCTGGGAAGGCGAGTCGGTCACCGCAGTGCGCGACGTCGTCGAACGCCTCATCGGGCGGTTCGCCGACAATGAGTACTACGAGATGGACGTCGTCGGCGTACAGCCGCGCAACCCGTGCACGACGTAGCGGTTCGGCGCCGGAGGAGTGGGGAGCGACGATGTCGAGCTCGAGCCGTTGCAGTCTGCGGCGAGTACGCGGCCGTCCGCTGAGCGGGGTCGGATGCCACTGCCGCGGAGCGATCCGTGTCTACGGGATGTGCACGCCAGAGATGGCGCGGGCGACCACGAGGCGCTGGATCTCGCTCGTCCCTTCGAAGATCGTGTAGATCTTCGAGTCGCGGTGCCATTGCTCGACGGGGTGATCTTTCACGTAGCCGGCGCCGCCGAGGATCTGGATTGCCTCCTCGGTGTTCTTCACCGCTACTTCACCCGCGTAGAGCTTGCTCATCGAGCCTTCACCGGCGCTGAACTCCTTGTGGTTCGCACCCATCCAGCACGCCCGCCAGACGAGGAGACGGGCTGCGTCGAGGTGCATACGCATGTCGGCGAGCTTGAACGCGATCGCCTGGTTCTCGATGATCGCCCGACCGAACGCCTTGCGTTCCTTCGCGTAGTCGAGCGCGTACTCGTACGCGGCGCGGGCAATGCCGAGCGCTTGTGCACCGACCAGCGGCCGCGACACTTCGAACGTGCTCATCGCCGCCTGCACGCGTGAGCTCTTGCCTTCGCGTGCACGGGCGAGACGCGCGTCGAGCTTCTCTTTCCCGCCGAGGAGGCACGACCCCGGGACGCGGCAGTCGGTCAACACCACTTCGGCGGTGTGCGACGCGCGGATGCCCATCTTCGAGAACTTCTGCCCCATCGCGAGCCCAGGCGTTCCGGGCGGCACGATGAACGACGCGTGCCCGCGCGACTTGAGCTCGGGTTCGACCGACGCGACCACGACGTGGACGTTCGGCACCTTGTCGATGCCGCCATTCGTGATCCACGTCTTGGTGCCGTTCAGCACCCATTCGTCTTTCGCTTCGTCGTAGACGGCGCGGGTGCGCAACGACGAGACGTCGGATCCGGCATCGGGCTCGCTCACCGCGAACGCGGCGATGTGAATGTCGTCGGGGGTGCCGAAACACTGCGGCACCCATTCACCGATCTGCTCGGGCGTGCCGTTGCCGACGATGCCCGACACGCCGAGGGTGGTGCCGAAGATCGACAGCGCGATCCCCGCGTCGCCCCAACACAACTCTTCGGAGACGACCGGGAAGGTGAGGCCGGTCGGGTCGCCGAACGCGTTGGCGATGAACTCCCAGGAGTAGAGGCCGATGTTCGCGGCCTCCTGGATGATGTCCCACGGCGTCTCTTCGCGGCGGTCCCACTCGGGCGCCGCGGGCCGCACGACATTCGCAGCGAAATCGTGCACCCACTTCTGGATCTGGAGTTGGTCCTCGTTCAGCTCGAGGGAGAAATCGGTCATCGGGCACTCCTTGGGCACTTCACTGCGCGCTCGGCAGGCACGAAGTTACTACTCAGTAACAAGAGCATACCCCTCCGGGCCCCCGATCGAAACGACGCAGTTGGCTCAGAGGGCGGTGAGTGACGCCGATCACATTTGCGTCGGCGATCATTTCGATCGGAGCCCAACCATCGTGCGCACATCCCGGGTTTGCTGCGGTCTTGCCGCGTTCGCACTCCTCGGCGCCACCTTCCTGGCCGGCGCAGCGCCCGCGTCGGCGAGTGCCGCGCCGCTCGTCACCCCGACCGGCGTCAAATACCACCGCATCACCTTCCCGGTGGCCGGGAAGGTCACCTACACCGACGACTTCGGTGCGTGCCGAGAAGGCTGCACCCGCGTGCACCAGGGCAACGACCTGCTCGGCGCGAAGTTGATGCACGAAGTCGCGGCGACCGACGGTGTGATCGAGTTCCTCCACGGCGCGAACAGCGGCACCGAAGGCAACATGCTCTCGCTGCGCGGCAACGACGGATGGGACTACTGGTACATCCACATCAACAACGACACGCCCGGCACCGACGACGGCGCCAACCCCGGGAAATGGCGCTTCGCTCGGGGGATCGCCGTCGGAACGCACGTGAAAGCCGGGCAGTTCATCGCCTACATGGGTGACAGCGGCGACGCCGAGAACACCCAGCCGCACCTCCACTTCGAGATGCACCTGCCGAACGGCACCCCGATCGACCCGTACACGAGCCTGAAACTCGCGCAGGGCATCGGGGTGAACGGCGTATGCGGATTGCCGTCGAACCCGCGGGCGCACGCGAGCAGCGCGGCGGGCCGCGGCTACTGGATCGTCAGCGACGACGGTGTGGTCCGCACCTTCGGCGCCGCGCAGACGTTCACCGCCCGCGCATCGGCCAACCCCGTCATCTGGACCTGGTCGGTCGTCGGGATGGCGCCGACCCCGAGCGGCCGCGGCTACTGGCTCACCGACCGCGAAGGGCACGTGGTGCCGTTCGGCGACGCGCGCAGCTACGGCGGGACGCAGAACCTCGATCTCACCGAGCCGATCATCGGCATGACCGCGACCGTCACCGGGAAGGGCTACTGGCTGCTCGCGAAGGACGGCGGCATCTTCAGCTTCGGCGACGCGAAGTTCTTCGGGTCGATGGGCACCAGGAAGTTGAACGCGCCGATCGTCGGCATGGCCGCGACACCCGGTGGGCGGGGCTACTGGTTGCTCGGCCGCGACGGTGGGATCTTCAGCTTCGGCAACGCGCACTTCTGGGGTTCGACCGGCGCGATGAAACTCGACAAGCCGGTGCTGTCGATGGCCGCGACCGCAACCGGGAAGGGCTACTGGCTCGTCGGCGGCGACGGTGGGATGTTCACCTTCGGTGACGCGGCCTACCGCGGCTCGCTCCCCGGCACCGGTCGGTGCAACACGCGCGCCGTCGCCATGGCCGGCACCAAGACCGGCGGCGGCTACTGGCTGCTCGAACCGAACGGCAAGGTCGACGCGTTCGGCGACGCGATGAAATACGGCGACGCCACCGGCGTGTTCCCGCTCGGGCTCGTCGCGGTTCCGTAACCGGTTCGGCCGCGCCGGTACGATCCGGCGCGCTATGGGCCAATCGTTCGGCGGCGAAGCCGCGATCGTCGGGATCGGCGAAACCGATTACGTGCGCGGCTCACCCTTCCTTCCCGTCGAATTGATGCTCGAAGCGGCCAGTGACGCGATCACCGACGCCGGGCTGGAGCCCCGCGACATCGACGGCATCCTGCCACCGCCCGGTTACACGACGAGCGAAGAACTGGCCGCCAACCTCGGCGTCGACACGCTCCACTACGCGGCCACCACGCACATGGGCGGCGCGAGCAGCGTCGCCGCCATCCAGAACGCGGCGATGGCGGTGAGCGCCGGGATCGCGAACAACGTGCTCGTGGTCGTCGGGTGGAACGGTTACTCCGCGTTCCGGCCACGCGAGGGGATCCCGCGCCCGCGCCGCGGCCTCGACGGCAGTGCCGTCGGCGACACCGTGCTCGACTTCTACCTGCCGTACGGCGCGCGGGCCGCGGTGCAGTTCTACGGATGGATCGCAACGCGGCACAAGCAGCTGTACGGCACCCTCGACACCGATACGGGCGCGATCGCCGTCGCCTTCCGGAAGCATGCGCACCACAACGAGAAGGCGCTCATGCGCGGCCGTGAGCTCACCATGGACGACTACCTGAACGCGCGCTGGGTGTCGGAACCGTTCCGCCTCTACGACTGCTGCCTCGAGACCGACTGCGCCGCGGCGGTCGTCGTGACGTCGGCTGAACGGGCGCGCGACATGCCGCACACCCCGGTGCTGGTGCTGGGCGCCGCCGAAGGTCATCCCTCTCCCGCCGACGACATCCCGAACCGTCCCGACCCGTTCCACATCGGGCTCACCGACGCCGCACCACGCGCGTTCGCAATGGCCGGCGTACAGGCGAGCGACATGAACTTCCTCGAGGTGTACGACTGCTTCACCTACGTCGTGCTGCTGCAACTCGAAGCGCTCGGGTTGTGCGAGCGCGGCGCGAGCGGCGCGTTCGTGCGCGACGGCGCGATCGAGCTCGGCGGCAGGTACCCGATGAACACGCACGGCGGCCTGCTGTCGCAGGGCCACATGTGGGGCATGAACCACGTCGTCGAAGCGACCCGGCAGTTACGCCACGCCGCGGGGAACGCGCAGGTACCCGACGCCGAGATCGGTCTCGTCACCGGTTGGGGCGACTTCGGCGACGGCAGCATCGTCGTGCTGGGACGCGACCGGTGAGCCCGAACGAGTACCGGATCGTGCCGAACCCCGTCGGCCTCAACGCGGTGTTCTACGAGTACTGCGCGCAGGAAGAACTGCGGTTCCAACGCTGCGAAGCGTGCGGCACGTGGCGGCACCCGCCGCGGTACCGCTGCCCGCACTGCGGTTCGGCCCGCTTCCGTTGGGAGCAGTCGAGCGGCCGGGGCGAAGTGTTCTCGTGGAGCGTCACCCACCAGGCCCTCGACCCCGCCTTCGCCGACGAGTTGCCGTACGCGATCGTGGTCGTCCAACTCGAGGAAGGCCCCCGGATCGTCGGCAACCTGCGCGATCTCGCGCCCGCCGGATTGCGCCTCGGTCTCCCGGTCGAGGTCGTCTTCGAGGTGCTGTCGCCCACCGTCGCGCTCACCCATTTCCGGCCCTCAAGCCGGTAGCGCCGCGCGCCGACAACACTCGGTGCCGCGGAAGGACCCGCGGCGCGGACAATTCGGACCTCACGGACGAGGTGGGCCATGGACGGCCGTCATGCACGTGCCGTGCTCGGCGTGGTCGAGCACGCGTCAGCCGACGACATTCGCAGCGCCTTCCGCCGGCGCGCGCTCGCGACCCACCCCGACCGGGGCGGCGACCGCACGAGCTTCGAGATGGTCGTGCTCGCCTTCGAGACGCTGCAGCACGTGACGATGGCCGCGCCGCGGCGCTCGGTCATGGCGCCCGCGGCCCGGCCCGGTGCCGGCGACACGGCGCCGGTACCACTCCGCCCGCGCTTCGACGCCTTCGACTGCCCGCGCCGCGCCCGCCCCGCCCGCCAGTTCGCCGACGCGCTCCAGGTGGCGATGGCCCGCCGGTAAGTCGGTACGCTCCGCCTCCGTGCGACGGCGGGCGCGTGACGGATGAGCTGGTGCCCGTCGTGCGGGGCCGAGTACCGCGCCGGCTTCACCGAATGCGCCGATTGCCGGGTCGCGCTGGTCGCCGAACCGCCGCCGCCCGGTGAGCCGGTGACCAACCCCGACGACCACGCCGAAGTCGCGTACAGCCTCGACGACTGGGAACCCGACCGTTGCCGCGCACTCGAGATGATGCTCACGGGCGCGCGGATCCCGTACGTCTGGGACGACGGCGCCCTCCACGTGGGCAACAGCCATGCGGAGGAAGTCGAAGAGATGATCGACGCCCTCGAAGAGGGTGAAATCGTCGAGGACGACGTCGACGCGATCACCGACACCGCGATGCCCGCCGACGAACCCGACGGTGGGTAGCTTCGGCTCCGGTGGACACGTGGGAGCTCGTGGCACGGGAAGCGATCCGCGAGACGATCGCGGGCTACGCGCACGCGGCCGACACCGGGCGGTTCGACGATCTCGCGGGCCTCTTCGCGGTCAACGGAGTGCTCGAGGTTCGCGGCGAACCGCCGTTGGTGGGTCGTGATGCGATACGCGCGTACCTCACTGGCGTGGGCGCGTCGCTCAGCGCCGCGACGACGGTGCCGTTGATCCGCCATCACGTGACGAGCCTGTCGATCGAGGTGATCGGACGGGCCGAAGCCCGCGCGCGGTGTTACTTCCTCGCGATCACCGAGCACGGCGTCGACCACTGGGGCAGTTACCGCGACAACTTCGTGCTCGAAGACGGCGCTTGGCGGTTCGCGCACCGCCGCGCCCGCACCGACGGCACGACCCCCGGCGGTTGGGCGGCGTCCCGTAACCCCGACTGAACCGGTTTTGACGTAACCGGAGCGCGCACGACCGCGCTTTCGTTACATCAAAACGAGTTCAGGTGTACGCCTCGAGGGGTGGGCAGGAGCACATGAGGTTGCGGTCGCCGTAGGCCTGGTCGATGCGCGACACGGGCGGCCAGTACTTCGTGTCGAGCAACGACGCGACGGGGTACGCGGCCAGCTCGCGCGAGTACGGGTGCGACCACGTGTCGCTCACGACGTCGGCCGCGGTGTGGGGTGCGTTGTGCAACGGGTTGTCGTCGGCCGGCCATTCGCCGGCGCCGACGCGCGTGATCTCGGCCCGGATCGCGATCATCGCGTCGCAGAAGCGGTCGAGCTCGGCCTTGTCTTCCGACTCGGTCGGTTCGATCATCAGCGTGCCGGCGACGGGGAAACTCATCGTCGGCGCGTGGAAGCCGTAGTCGATGAGCCGCTTGGCGACGTCGTCGACGGTCACGCCGGTTTCCTTGGTGATCGGGCGCAGGTCGATGATGCACTCGTGGGCCACGAACCCGTTCGCGCCCGTGTAGAGCACCGGGAAATGCGGCGCGAGACGGGTCGCGACGTAGTTGGCGTTGAGAATCGCGATCTCGGTCGCACGCTTCAACCCCGCGGCGCCCATCATCGTGATGTAGGCCCACGGGATGGGCAGGATCCCGGCCGAACCCCACGGTGCGGCGGCGATCGCGCCCACACCGGTCGCGGGGCCGGCTTCGGGCCGCATCGGGTGGTTCGGCAGGAACGGCGCCAGGTGCGCGCGCACGCCGATCGGCCCGACACCGGGCCCGCCGCCGCCGTGGGGGATGCAGAACGTCTTGTGCAGGTTGAGGTGCGAGACGTCGGCACCGAACGCGGCCGGCTTGGCGACGCCGACGAGCGCGTTGAGGTTGGCGCCGTCGACGTAGACCTGGCCGCCGTGCTCGTGTACCACCGCGCAGATCTCTCGGATTTGTTCCTCGAACACGCCGTGCGTCGACGGGTAGGTCACCATCAACGCGGCGAGCCGCGCCGAATGCTCGACGGCCTTGGCTTTGAGATCGTCGAGGTCGACGTCGCCGTCGTCGGCGCACTTGACGACCACGACCCGCATTCCCGCCATCGCCGCGCTGGCCGCGTTCGTGCCGTGCGCCGACGCGGGGATGAGGCACACGTCGCGTGAAGGTTCGCCGCGCGACTCGTGGTACGCGTGGATCGCGAGCAGCCCCGCGTACTCGCCTTGCGAGCCCGCGTTCGGCTGCAACGACACCGCGTCGTACCCGGTGATCTCGGCCAGCCATCGTTCGAGGTCGCCGATCAGTTCGACGTAGCCGCGCGCCTGCTCGAGCGGCGCGAACGGATGGATCCCGCCGAACTCGGGCCAGGTGATCGGTTCCATTTCCGCGGTCGCGTTGAGCTTCATCGTGCACGACCCGAGCGGGATCATCGTGCGGTCGAGGGCGAGGTCGCGGTCGCTGAGGCGGCGCAGGTAACGCAGCATCTCGGTTTCGGAGTGGTACTGGTGGAACACCGGGTGGGTGAGGATCTCGCTGGTGCGCGCCACCGACGCCGGCAGCGCATCGGCGACGCCCGCCGCGACCGCATCGAACGACGACCGGGCGCCGAACGCGGCCCACACCGCCTCCACGACCTCCGGCGTCGTCGTCTCGTCGAGGGAGACGCCGAGCGTCGAGCCGTCGACTTCGCGGAGGTTCACCCGCTCCACCCGCGCCGCGCGCGCGATGTCGGCCGCGCGGCCCGGCACGCGCACCGTGATCGTGTCGAAGAACGTCTCCGTGACCACTTCGACGCCGGCGGCACGCAGCCCGGCCGCGAGCACGGCGGTGAGCCGGTGCACGCGGCGCGCGATGTCGCGTAGCCCGTCGGGACCGTGCCACGCCGCGTAGAGGCCGGCGATCACCGCGAGCAGGACCTGCGCGGTGCAGATGTTGCTCGTCGCCTTCTCCCGGCGGATGTGCTGCTCCCGCGTCTGCAACGCGAGGCGCAACGCGCGCCGGCCCTGCGCGTCGACCGACACGCCCACCAGCCGCCCGGGCAACGTCCGCTTGTGCGCATCGCGCGTCGCGATGAACGCGGCGTGCGGGCCGCCGAACCCGAGCGGCACGCCGAAGCGTTGCGTAGAACCGACGACGATGTCGGCGCCGAACTCACCGGGCGGCGTGCACAGCACCAGCGCGAGCAGGTCGGCCGCGAACACGGCCAGCGCACCACTCGCGTGCGCGCGCTCGACGAGAGCACGGTCGTCGCCGAGCGCGCCGTGCGAACGCGGGTACTGCACCAAGACGCCGAACACACCGGCGGGCAGGTCGGCCGCGGCGTCGCCGACGATCACATCGAGACCGAGCGGCCGCGCCCGGGTGCGGACGACATCGATCGTCTGCGGGTGCGTCCCCTCGTCGACGAAGAACGTGTCGCCCGCTTTCTCGTTGAGCCGGTGGCACATCGTCATCGCCTCCGCGGCCGCGGTCCCTTCGTCGAGCAGCGACGCGTTGGCGAGGTCCATCGCGGTGAGGTCGGTGACCATCGTCTGGAAGTTGAGGAGCGCTTCGAGCCGGCCCTGCGAGATCTCGGGCTGGTACGGCGTGTACGCGGTGTACCAGGCCGGGTCCTCGAGCACGTTGCGGCGGATCACCGGCGGCGTGATCGTGTCGGCGTAACCGAGGCCGATCAGCGAGGTGTACCGCTCGTTGGCCGACGCCAGACCGCGCAGGCGGGCCAGTGCCTCGGTCTCGGTGCACGGGCCCGGGAGCGCCAACGGCGAAGTCTCACGGATCGGTTTCGGCACCGTACGTTCGACAAGCTCGTCGAGCGACCCGAGCCGGAGGGCCGCCAGCATCTCGTCGGTCTCGGTGGCACGAGGGCCGATGTGGCGGGCGGCGAATGCACCTGCCCGAGCGGGGTCGTTCCCGGTGTGGCTGCCGCTGGCCATGTCTGCTCCGTCCCGCGTTCGTGTGAGGTGCCCTCGCTGGGCCTCCCCCTCTGTCGTGGGACCTGAGAGATTCGCCGGCGCGGCCGAGGCGGTACCGGCTTTCCCCGTCGGTGAGGGCCGGCCGGAACCGGTCCTGCTTTCCAGAGTTGCCTCACCCCGGCGGTCCGTTCGCCTGAGAGTTTCCGGGGAGGTTGCTCCTTCGGCGCCCGGCACGGTGACCGGATCTCTCCCGACGGGGGTCGTGCGGCTTGTCGTCGCGACGATAGCGGGCGCGCCGGTGCACCCCCGGCCCGCCGCGGGGCGGGCGCGCGTGGAACACTCGGGCCCGTGAGCGAAGAAGCAGACGACACGACGCCCGAGACCTCAGAGGTCTCCGATACCGACCAACCGACCGAGGAAGAGGTCCGCGCCCGCCTCGAGAACCTCTCCGGGGCGCTCGCCGCGCTCGACGACGAATCGATCCGCCGCGCCGTCGCCGCGCTGTCGGAGACGAACCGGGCCGAGCTGGCGGGCCAGCTGCAACTCCCGAAACCGACGATGCACCTCGGCGGTGCCCTCCCCGGCCTGCTCCGCCGCAAGCTGCGGGCCGCGCCGCCGGAGCGCCAGCTGACGGCCGGCTTCACGCTGTGCGAAGGCGCCAACGACGAGACCGTCCGCGCGCTCGGTTCGCGTCACGAAGACCCGTCGCGCGACGACCTGCTCGAAGTGTTGCCACCGATCATCGACGAGTACGGCGCGCCGCTCGTCACCGCGCTCGTCGCGGCGTACGCCGCGAGCGACGCACCGTGCCGGGCGGTGATGGCCGAACTGCTCGACACCGACGAACGGCTCGCGATCGGTCCGCCGGTCGCCGACACCGTCGAGGCACCCCAATCGCATCGCGGCGACGAGGTGACGCCGCTCACCGAAGCCGAGAAGGCCGCCCGGCGCGAGGAACGCCGGCTCGCGAAGGCGGCGCGCCGCGAAGCCGCGGCCCACGAACGGGTCGCCCGGGAAGCGGCGCACGCCGCACGGCGCGCGGCGCAGCGAAAGGCCAAGAAACACTGAACCCGGGTTGTCGTGCGCCGGGCCGGCCGCGAGAATAGAACACGTTCTCATTCCTGAGGGAGGGCCACGCATGCTCGACGTCGTGATTCGCGGCGGCACCGTCGTCGACGGGTCGGGTGCCGCGCCGCGGCGAGCCGACGTCGGGGTCGTCGACGGCCGGATCGTCGCCATCGGCCACGTCACCGACGAAGCCGCCGAAGAAGTCGATGCCGGCGGCATGATCGTGGCCCCCGGTTTCGTCGACCCCCACACGCACTACGACGCGCAGCTGTTCTGGGACCCGGCCGCGACTCCGTCGAACCTGCACGGCGTCACCACGGTGATGGCCGGCAACTGCGGCTTCACCCTCGCACCGCTCGACCCGGTCGACGCCGACTACCTGCGCCGCATGATGGCCAAGGTCGAAGGCATGCCGCTGCCCGCCCTCGAGAACGGCGTTTCCTGGCAATGGCGCAGCTTCGCCGACTACCTCGGCGCGCTCGAAGGCAACGTCGGCGTGAACGTCGGTTTCCTCGTCGGGCACTGCGCGTTGCGGCGCAACGTGATGGGCGCCGAGAGCGTCGGGAACGAGGCGACCCCCGCGCAACTCGACGCGATGGTGCAGTTGCTCCACGACTCGCTCGCCGCGGGCGGGATGGGCTTCTCAACCACGTTGTCGTTCACGCACTCCGACGGCGACGGGAAGCCGGTCGCCTCGAGGTGGGCGAGCCGCGACGAGACGATCGCGTTGTGCGCGGCCGTACGCGACCACGAAGGCACGTCGCTCGAATACGTCACCGACGGTTGCCTGCGCGGTTTCAGCGACGACGAGATCACGATGATGGGCGACATGACGCTCGCGGCGCGCCGCTCCCTCAACTGGAACGTGCTCACCATCGACGGCCGTGAACCCGAGCGTTACCGCGCCCAAGTCGGCGCGTGCGAGCAGGTATTCGAACGGGGCGGGAAGTCGATCGCGCTCACGATGCCGGTACTCGTCGAGATGAACATGTCGTTCCGCAACTACTGCGCGCTGTTCATGTTGCCCGGCTGGAGCGACGTGATGAGCCTGCCCGTGCCCGAACGCATCGCGAAGCTGAAAGACCCCGACGTGCGCCGCTGGATGAACGAGCGGGCACACTCCAAGGAGGCCGGCGTCTTCTCCCGCCTCGCGTCGTGGGGTCGCTACCAGATCGGCGACACCTACTCGGCCGCGAACGACGGGCTGAAAGGCGCCGTCGTAGCGGACCTCGCGGAGGCACAGAACCGGGGCACTTTCGACACGCTCGTCGACCTCGTCATCAACGACGAGTTGCGCACCGTGCTCTGGCCCATCCCGTCCGACGACGACCTGAAGAGCTGGCAGCTGCGGGCCGAAGCGTGGGAACACCCGCTCGTGATGCTCGGCGGTTCCGACGCCGGCGCGCACCTCGACCGCATGTGTGGCGCGCCGTACACGACCGCGTTCCTCGCCGACACGATCCGCGGTCGTCAGCTCGTGTCGCTCGAACGCGCCGTCCAGATGATGACGCAGGCGCCCGCGCAACTCTTCGGCCTGCGCGACCGCGGCGAATTGCGAGAGGGTTACCGGGCCGACATCGTGGTGTTCGATCCCGAGACGATCGCGTGCGACGAAGTTCACCTCGTCGACGACCTGCCCGGCGGCTCGGCGCGTCTCTACGCCGACGCCATCGGCGTGCAGCGCGTGCTCGTGAACGGCACGACGAGCGTGATCGACGGCAAGGCGACCGACGCCCGCGCGGGCACGGTGATGCGCTCCGGCCGCGACACCCGAACGGTGCCGATCCCGGCCGACGCCTGACGTTGCGGGCGGCCCGGGCCGCCCGGCGTTCGGAGCCGCACCGCAGGGTGGTTGGTATTCTGCGCCGGTGAGCGACCTTCTCGAACGACTCGATGCGCGCACGGCACGCATCGCGATCCTCGGCCAGGGCTATGTCGGCCTGGTCGTGGCGATGCGAGCGAGCGAGGCGGGCTTCCCCGTCGTCGGGTACGAGCCCGACCCCCGTCGTTACGAGGCGCTGTGCGACGCACGCAGCTACGTCGTCGACGTTCCCGACGAAGTACTCCAGGCGGCACTCGACCGCGGGTACCGCCCGACGACCGACCCGGCCGACCTCGCCGGGTTCGACGTCGCGGTGATCAGCGTCCCGACCCCGCTGCACGAGGGCCTTCCCGACCTGTCGTTCGTGACGTCGGCCGCCGAGGCGACCGCTGCGGCCCTGCAGCCCGGCGCGCTCGTGATCCTCGAATCGACGACCTACCCGGGGACGACCGAGGAGCTGGTCGCACCGATCCTCGAGCGGGTCACCGGCCTGCAGCCCGGCACCGACTACCTGCTCGGGTACTCCCCCGAACGGATCGACCCCGGCAACCCGCTCTACGGCCTCACGAACACGCCCAAGGTGATCTCCGGGGTCGACGAAGCGTCGCTCGAAGCGGTGCGCCGTTTCTACGGGACCTTCGTCGAGAAGCTCGTACCGATGGACAGCACCGCCGACGCCGAATTGGTGAAGCTCATCGAGAACACGTTCCGGCACGTCAACATCGCGCTCATGAACGAACTGGCGGTGTTCGCGAGCGAACTCGGCATGAACGTGTGGAAGGCCGTCGACGCGGCGGCGACGAAACCGTTCGGGTTCATGCCGTTCTACCCGGGCCCCGGCGTCGGCGGCCATTGCCTGCCCGTCGATCCGAGCTACCTGTCGTGGCGGGTGAAACGCCAGCTCGGGCACACGTTCCGCTTCGTCGAACTCGCCAACGAAGTGAACGACCACATGCCGGCCTACGTGGTGCGCCGTATCGGCGATCAGCTCAACCGCGACGAGAAAGCCTTCCACGGTTCGCGCGTGCTGGTACTCGGCCTCGCGTACAAGCCCAACACCGGCGACGCGCGCGAGTCGCCCAGCCTGCCGGTGATCGAGGGCCTGCGCCGCCTTGGCGCAACGGTCGCGATCGCGGAGCCCTACGTCGAAGACATGCGCCTCTCCCCCGACATCGAACGGGTCGAGTGCACGCCGGAGGAAGTGCGAGCCGCCGACATCGTCGTCATCATCACCGACCACGACGAGTTCGACTACGAGATGGTCCAGCGCGAGGCAGCCCGCATCTTCGACACCCGTAACCGCTACCGCGACTCCGGCGCCGCCAACGTCGAACGCCTCTAGGGCGAGAGACCATGCAAGCACTCGTGACCGGCGGCGCCGGCTTCATCGGCTCCAACCTCGCCGACCGTCTCCTCGCCGACGGTCATTCGGTTCGCATCCTCGACGATCTCTTCACCGGCTTCCGCGACAACGTTGCGGCCGCGGCCGAGTTCGTCGAGGGCAGCGTGGCCGACGAAGCGCTCGTGCGCGACGCGGTCGCCGGTTGCGACGTCGTGTTCCACCAGGCCGCGCACAAGGCGGTGCTGCGGTCGGTCGAACAACCGCTCACGACCGATATGGCGAACACGCACGGCACGCTCACCGTGCTGAAAGCCGCGCTCGACGGCGGCGTGCGCCGCGTCGTCTACGCGTCTTCGAGCAGCGTGTACGGCGGCGCCGATGTGGTGCCGACACCGGAATCGCAGCCGCTGATGCCCCGGTCGCCGTACGCGGTGAGCAAGTTGGCCGCCGAGCACTACTGCCGCGTGTTCCACGAGCTGTACGGCCTCGAGACGGTCGCGCTGCGTTACTTCAACGTGTTCGGGCCGCGTCAACGCCCCGACTCGACGTACGCGGCGGTGATCCCGTTGTTCATCGACGCGCTGCTTTCCGGCCGGCCGCCGACGGTGCACGGCGACGGCGGCCAGAGTCGCGACTTCACCTACATCGACGATGTCGTCGACGTGAACCTCGCGGCCGCGACGGCGCCGGCCGCGGCGTGCGCAGGGAACGTCTACAACGTGGCCGGCGGCGACGACACCACCCTGCTCGAACTTCTCGCCGTGCTCGGTCGCGTGCTCGAGGTCACCCCCGAACCGACCTTCGAGCCGCCGCGCGCCGGCGACGTGCGCCGCAGCCGCGGCGACGGTCGCGCCGCGACACGAGATCTCGGTTTCACCTGCCGGGTGCCCCTCGAAGCAGGATTGCGCTCGACGGTCGACTGGTTACGTACCCGCTGACGCGAACGGTCAGTACGCGCCCTTGTGGCGCAAGAGCACCGGGAACGTGCGCAAGATGATCATGAGGTCGGTGATCAGCGACCAGTTGTCGACGTAGTAGAGGTCGAGCCGTTCGTACTGTTCGAACGACGCGTTGCTGCGACCGTTCACCTGCCACATGCCGGTGACGCCCGGTTTGACCCGTAACCGTTGCCGCAGACGGGGCGCCCACTTCGCCGCTTCCGACGGGAGCGCGGGGCGGCGCCGACCATGCTCATCTCGCCCCGCAGCACGTTGAACAGCTGCGGGATTTCGTCGATCGAGAACCGTCGCAAGACGCGCCCGACGCGCGTGGTGCGCGGGTCGTTCCGGATCTTGAACAGCGGACCGTCGGCTTCGTTCTCGGCTTCGAGCTCCGCCAGGCGCAACTCCGCGTCGACCGCCATCGTGCGGAACTTGAAGATGGTGAACAGCTCGCCGTCTTTGCCGATGCGCCGCTGGCGGAAGAACACCGGCCCGGGCGAATCGAGCTTGATACAGAGCGCGACCAGCAGCGTGAGCGGCGCCGAGATCAGCAGCCCCGCACTGGCGATGGCGACATCGGAGGTGCGCTTCGCGGCGCCTCGCCAGCCCGAGCGCCGTACCGGAGCAAGGCACACGACCGGGTACCGCCCGAGCGGGCGGACGAGTAGACGCTGCGACGCGACGTCGCGCAGGGTCGAGGACAGCTCGACGTGCACTCCCGCATCGACCATTTCGCGCGCGAGGTCGTTGCACGTGTCCGCGTCGATCGCGGTCGTCGCGACGACGATGCCGGTGGCGTTGGTCGCCCGCACGGCGTCGAGGGTTTTGGACGTCGGGCCGAAGATGACGCGTGAACCGTCGGACGTACGCATGTCGTCGACGAAACCGAGGACGCGGTAGCCGAGCCACGGTTGGTTGTCGAGCATGTCGGCGATCGCGTGGCCTTCGCCGTTGGCCCCCACGATGATCACGGGGCGCATCATGCGGCCGCGCCGGCGCAACGCCTCGAACACACGGCGGGTTGCTTCACGGTCCGACGCGACGAACGCGAGCGAGAAGGCGAACGTCAGCAGGAGCCACCGCCGCGCGACGGTGACCTGCAACGAGTACGCACCCAGTGTCATCAACGCGACGGCGACGACAACGGCGTGGAACACCTGGCGGTACTCCTGCGTGCGCGAGGTGATGCGACGCGACGAGTAGAGGCCGTAGCGCGCGAACACCGCGAGCCACACCGGGACGCTGCCGACGGCGAAGAGCAGGTACCGGTGCGCGGGCTGGCTCCCGTGAACCTCGGCGACGTCGCCCAGCACGTAGGCGAGCAGCATCGCCGCAAGGATCGCGACGGAATCGGCGAGCCCGCTCGCCGCTTTCGGGAAGTACGCGCGGCGCCACGGCGTGCGAGCACCGATCTGCTCCACATCCGGTGTTTCGAAGGAGGGCGCCCGTTCACCCCCCAGCAACCGAACCGCCATTCCCACTTCCCCCAGACGCCGCAGTTGCGGCATTTCGTCGTAGTGCTGTGACCTGCGACGCGGCGTGCACGTTTCGTGACACTCCGCGCCCGCGTTCCCGGTATTGCCAGTTCCCCCCAGCCCGTGCAGTCCACGGCAGCACGCATCGTAACCACGGAGCGTGTTACCCGGCATGTCGAGCCGACGACGCTTCCGCCCAAACCCATGGTCGGCGCCCGCCATCGGTGCGTCGATGTCAGATGGCACGCACCACGCCCCGTATTCGCGCCAGGAGCGCGATGCGGATGGTGCGGCGACCGTTCGCATTCTGCACGAACTACGCATTCACGCTGAATCGCCACATTTCTTTTCTTCGTGGCGCTCGAGGCGCGGCGCTTCACGCGATGTCGGCGATACCGGCTTCCATCCGCTTGAACGCCCAGTAACCGCCGAAGAACCACACCGCGGCACCCAGCCCGGCCAGCGCGAGGTACTGGCCGCGCGGCGGGGCACCGATGAGCACGGTGCGCCGTAAGGCGTCGATCGTCGGACCGAGCGGGTTGATGAACGCGTACGCGGCACGAGCCGAACGCGGGATGACGTCCCAGCCGAACCCGACGGGCGTGACGAAGAGCCCGAACTGCAGCGCGAGCGGGAGTGCGGTGCGAAGGTCGCGGATGTACACGACGAGGACCGAGCACAGGATCGCGGCGCCGGTGACGAAGGCCAGCATGATCACGAGGATCAGCGGCACCCAGATGCTCTCCGGCCGCGGCATGAACTGCAAGACGACGAACAGCACCACGAGCGCGAGCAACGAGAGCACGGCATCGAAACCGGCGACTTCCACACCGCTCAGCGGGAAGACCTCGCGGGGGCAGGGAACCTTGTTGATCAGCGTGATATTGCTCACGATGCTCGTCGCTCCGTTGCCGATCGCGTTCGAGAAGAACGTCCACGGCACGAGCGCAACGTAGGAGAACAAGGGGTACGGCACGTTGTCGGGGACGCCGAGCTTGTGGCCCGTCCCGATCCGCTGGAACAGCACCGTGAAGGCCACCATCATGACCAACGGCGTGAGGATCGACCAGGCGAAGCCGAGCACCGCCTGCTTGTAGCGCGAGCGGATCGAACGCTCGGCGAGGCTCCGGGTCACTTCCCGGGCCTCCCACGCGGCGCGTACCGTCCCCACGATCGACAGCCGCACGCGGTACCGCAGCTCGGGCGGCGGCGTGTCGGCGACGACCGGCGCGGCGACGGCCAGCTGTTGCGTGAAGCGGGATTCGGGTTCGGTCTCGTCTTCGTTCACGGGCGTGACTGTTCCTCCATCACCAGCGGGGCATCGTACCGGGCCGCCCCGGGACGATTTCGGGCCCGCGCCGGTACACTCGTCGGGGTTACGACGACGCGGGGGCTCATGGACGGCGATCGCAAACACCACGCGGCCCCAGCCGGCCGGTCGGCGCGGCCGGCGCCCACGATCAGCGTCATCATCCCCTGCCGGAACGCGGCCACGACGTTGCCCGACCAGCTCGAGGCACTCGCCAAGCAGGACTTCGACGGGTCGTTCGAGGTCGTCGTGGCCGACAACGGCTCTACCGACGGCAGCCGCGCCGTCGCCGCGAAGTTCGCCGACCGGCTCCCGAAGCTCGCCGTCGTCGACGCATCGCGCCGACGCGGCCAGGCGTACGCGCGCAATGCCGGCGCGCGCATCGCGACCGGCGACGCACTCTGCTTCGTCGACGCCGACGACGTCGTCGCGCCCGGCTATCTCACCGCCATGGCAACCGCGCTCGAGGAACACGAGTTCGTTTCGGCTTCGTTCGACTCGAACTCGCTGAACGAAGGCTGGGTACGCAGGACCCGGCAGGCCTACCAAGAGAACGAGATCAGCCAGACACTCGGCTTTCTGCCCTTTGTCGGCGGCGGCGGCATGGGGATCCGTCGCGAACTGTTCTGGCGCGTCGGCGGCTTCGACGAAACGTGGTGGGGCGCATGCGAAGACGTCGACTTCTGCTGGCGAACGCAGCGAGAAGGAGCGTCGCTCTTCTTCGTTCCCGACGCGACGGTTGCGATCCGCTGGCGTTCGACACTGCGCGACCTCTACCGCCAAGGTCGCAACTACGGCCGGGGAGAGCCATACCTGTACCGGGAGTACCGAGCGGCCGGAATGCCGGGTACAGGGCTACGACAAGCGTTGAATGAATGGCGCGCGCTGGTAGCGCGTTTGCCATACCTCCGCTCGCGGGGGCAATTTGCGAACTGGGTCAGGCGTCTGGGGCGAAAATTGGGACGACTGGAAGGAAGCCTGCGCGCACACGTCTTCTACGTTTGAACAACTGGAGGACGAAGCAGTGAGTATCGCGACACGGATGCAGGATCGCGCGCGGGCAACGACGAAGCGCCTGACCCAGCAGGCCGGGGAGCGTTTCGAGTGGGGTTTCCAGCGCGCGCTCGCGACACGCGCTGAACGCGTCGAGCTGAACCCTTATCAAGAAGCGTTCACCCGGTGGAATGCACAACGACTCGGCATCACCCTCGAAGAAAGTCGAGCGCGCCTCGTGGCGTCGATACGGACGCTACGCGGCGGCCACTCCGGCCTCGCCTTCCGTATCTTCAACGACCTCAGCCATGCGATCTACCAGCCGTTCGTGACCGACACCGAGCGCGAGGTCTACGCGGCGTACGAGTTCCACTCGTCGGCGCACTTCCTGCGCACGCTGTCGCAGGGGCCGCCAAACTGGCCCGCCGACCATCCGGTGCTGCGTACGTTCGGCGAGGCCCCGGCGGTCAGCATCCTCGACTTCGGCTGCGGCATGGCGCAACCGTCGATCTCGCTCGCACAACGCCTGATGGCACTCGGGACGCGGCCTCGTCTGCTGTTGGCCGACATCCCGACGTTGCGGTTCGAATTCGTCGGTTGGCTCGCCGCCGATTGGGGCATCGAGGCTCGCCAGTACCCCTGCACACCCGAGCGGCCGGTTCCGGAGATCGAGAAGTGCGATGTGCTGATCGCACGGGAGTTCTTCGAGCACGTGTACGACCCCGTCGGCTACCTCGAGGTGCTCGACCGCTTGCTGCTCCCGGGCGGCATGCTCGTCACGAACGTCGCCGACCACCACGACGAGTTCATGCACGTGTCACCCGACCTCGCGCCGCTGCGGGACTCGCTCGTGAACCTCGGTTACGACACCGTGCTGGCGAACCGGGTGTTCCGGAAGCGCTAACTGCTAACGCTCGACGGCGGTCACGGTTGCGTCGCCCTTGTTCGTCGGCGTGAGTTGCATGATCCGGCTCGGCTTCTCGAACACCACCGCGCCGGCCGGCACGCTCGTGGTGACGAGCGCGTTCGGCCCGATCTGTACGTCGTCGCCGATCTGCACCTCGCCCATGACCACCGCGCCGGCCGATCCGGACATGGTTGCCGAGGTGCGGTGCATCCTTCGTCCAACTGCGGGCACCGTCGCCGAGGGTGACGTTGTGGCGCAGGACGCAGTCGTCACCGATCGTCGCGTACGGGCTGATCACGACGCCGTGCTGGTGACCGAGGAGCAGCCGGCGGCCGATCTTCGTCTCGGCGTGCAGTTCGAAGCCGTAGAAGTTGCGCACGAACACGAACAACAGCCGGTGCACGCGGCGGGCGATCTTGCCCTCGATGCCGCCACGCTCGCGCGCCCAGGCACCGAACCGCTGGACGGCCAACGCCTGGAAACCGGGCAGCGACCAGCGACCGCGATGGCGCGCCAGGTCTTCGCGCCACAGCGCGACGAGACCGAGTTCTTCGTCAGGGCGCTGGCGCCCTCGAGGTGCCGTTGCCATCATCACCTCCGGCGGTCGGTGCGCCATTGTGCCCGACGTCAGTGCGTCGATGCTCGGAGCACCGATTCCACCTCGGCGACGAACTGCGCCGCGAGCCATTCCGGTTGCATGTCGTCGCGGCGGCTGTAGTCACGGGCGGCGTCGCAATATCGGGCGTAGGTCGCCGGGTCGTCCCACAACGACGCAAGTGCGGCAACCCACTCCTCGGTGGGTGCGTCGAAGTCGACCAACACGCCCCCCGGCCCTATCGCTTCGACGAGGGCCGGTACCCGGGCGCCGAGCACCGGGATCCCGTTCGACTGCGCCTCGGCAACCACGCGCGGCCGGCTGTCTTCGTAGGGTGCGAAGAGCACCCGGGCATCGGCGTAGATGCGGTCCAGTTCGCGCACCGACGGGCGTATCTCGACGTTCCCGAGCGGCTCGGCCTTCGCTTCCAGCTCGCGGCGGATCTCGGGTGTGAAGCGCCAGGCTTCCAGGAACACGAACGGGACGTCGGGCCGAGCCGCGGCGAGCGCCCATGCGATGTCGACGCCCTTGCGTTGCGAACGGGGGTTCACGAACAAGACGACCTCGCGGGTGCTGTCGGTCCGGTAGGCATCGGTTTCGACCACTGACGGGATCGTCGGGGGTTGCCAGCCCTTCGGGACGACGAGATCGGTGATCCGCTTCGCGTTGGTGATCACCGCAGTGGGTCTCACCGACCGGTCGTCGAGCAGGACGACACCCTCGACGTCGCGGAAGTAGTAGATCACCGGCAGGTCGCTCCGGAGCGCGGCACGGGCGACCGAACGGGCGAGGCCCAGCGTCATCCGGCCACCCACGTGCGCGACGACGACGTCGGGACGGAACGCGTCGATCACCGCTTCCGGCCCGCGGCTGACGTCGGCCGTGCGCCACGCGGGGTACGCGAACTGATCGTCGTCGACGAGGGTCGGGCGGGTCGGCCGCTTCAGCCGCGAAAGCACCGGGAACCGGACGTCATGAAATTCGTCGGTGGTGGTGAGCAACCCGACTTCGTGACCACGCTCCATCACGCGCAATGCGAGCTGGTGCGCACTGAGCTGGAGCCCACCCACGCGCGGGAGGTAATGCCGGCTGGTGAACAGCATGCGCATCGCCGCTTACCGGCCGATCCAGGCCTGCAACCGACGCTCGAAGGTGAGGCCGTCCCAGTCACCGACGTAGTAGCGCGGCACCCGGTACGGGTTGGTGAACCGGTCGACCCGATCCGGCACGCCCGTCACCGCGAGGTCGTAACCCGCGTCACGGGCGATGCGCACGCTCGTGGCGTCGAACGCGTCGGCCGACCCGAATGGGTACGCGAACGTCGGCACGGACGTGCCGGTCCATTGCGCGAGGCGCGCCCGGCTGTCGACCACTTCCTGCCGCTGGGTCGCTTCGTCGATCATGCTCATCATCGGATGGCGCAAGGTATGCGAGCCGATCTCGACGACGGGGCTCGTCCCGAGCGCGCGGACGTCTTCCGGGCTGAGCACCGGGGGAACGCGCAGATCGGCCGTCGTCACGCCGAGTTGCGCGGCGACGTCGGCGACCACCCGTTCGATCTCTTCCGGCGGCCGGCGGCGAACGCGTCTGTGGATCGCTCGGTACGACGCCTCCCGCGACTCGTCGTTCATCTCGAGGTGCAGTGCCTCGCCGGCGATGTCGACATCGATCGCGGCGGCGGCCTCACCGGGGTGGTCGAGCATGATCGCGGCGAGCCGGTCCTGCCAGAAACCGGTGCCCGCTTCGGTGACGCCGACGGTGACGAACATGGTCGCGGGCGCGCTGCGCGCCCGCAGGATCGGTTCGGCCACGGTCAGATTGTCGCAATATCCGTCGTCGAAGGTGAGCGCGACGCGGCCCGGCGCGTGGCCCCCTTCGAACCACCGTGGTGAGGGGCACGATGTCGGCGTGGCGGAGGATCACGTCGATCTGCGCCGCGAAACGGTCGTCGCGAACCCGCAGGCCGTGCAGGTCGCGGGCGTCGGGGCCGACCCGGTGGTACATGAGCACGATCGTCGGGGCACGCCGGTCGAGCAGGCGGCGCGCGACGCGGGTCGGGGAAGGAGGCACGAGTTACTAGGGTGACGGCTCCACAACGGGTGATGCAAACACTGGCCCACAACTGCCGATGACCGCACGCGACCCACAGGCCGGAGGGCCGATGCACCAATGCCGTTCGTGCGGCCACGCACCGCTCGAACCCGTCTTGTCGTTGGGCGAGACACCGCTCGCGAACTCGCTGCTCGACGCCGCGGCGCTCGACGGGCCCGAGCACCGGTACCCGCTCGACGTGGTGTTCTGCCCCGCCTGCGCACTCGTCCAGATCACCGTTTCGGTGCCGCCCGAAGCGATGTTCACGGAGTACGCCTACTTCTCGTCGTTCGCCGATACCGTCACCGAGAACGCGCGCCGGCTCGTCGAACGCCTGGTGCGCGAACGGTCGCTGACCGAGCGCAACCTCGCAATGGAGATCGCCAGCAACGACGGCTACCTCCTGAAGAACTATCTCGCGGCCGGTGTACCGGTACTCGGCATCGATCCCGCTCGCAACGTCGCGCAGGTCGCGATCGACAACGGCGTACCGACCCGGTGCGACTTCTTCGGCCGCGACCTCGCCGCGCAACTCGTCGCCGAAGGCCTCCACGCCGACGTGCTCCACGCCAACAACGTGATGGCCCACGTCCCCGACGTGAACGGGGTGGTCGCCGGCATCGCAACCGTGCTCGCGCCCGGCGGCATCGCCGTCGTCGAAACGCCGTACGTCCGCGAGATGGTCGATCGTCTCGAGTTCGACACGATCTACCACGAACATCTCTTCTACTACTCGCTGTCGTCGTTCGACGCGCTGCTCCGCCGCAACGGTCTCGTCGCGATCGACGTCGAACAGATACCGATCCACGGGGGCACGCTGCGCATCGTCGCCGCGCACGAGGGGACGCCGGCCGGCGACGCGGCACGGGCGCTGCTGGCCGAGGAAGCGCACCTCGGGATGGGCGCGATCGACTACTACCGCGACTTCGCGAGCCGGGTCGACGGGTTGTGCGACCGTTTGCGCGAGCTGTTGCTCGGTCTGCGAAGCAGCGGGCGGCGTATCGCCGCGTACGGGGCGGCGGCGAAGGGCGCAACCCTGCTCAACCGGATCGGGGTCGGCGCGGAGACGATCGAGTTCGTCGCCGACCGCAACGTGCACAAGCAGGGTCGCTACATGCCGGGTGTGCACATCCCGATCGTCGACCCCGAACGCCTACTCACCGACCCTCCCGACTTCGTGCTGCTGCTCGCATGGAACTTCGCCGACGAGGTGATGGCCCAGCAGTCGGCATACCACGAGCAGGGCGGCCGGTTCATCGTGCCGGTACCCGAACCGGTCATCCGTTAACCGCGACGAGGTGCGCAGCGCGTCGCGGCGGGTAGCGCGAGGACGCGTTCGGCGAGGGCGAGTTCGGCGGGCGTGGTCACGTGCACGTTCGTGGTCTCGCCGGGCACCGCGCCGACATGGGCACCGAGCGAGAGCAGCAGGCTCGCGTCGTCTCTCGATTCGGGCGCGTCGCGATGCGCGGCGCGCAGGACACCGGCCTTGAAGGCGTGGGGCATCTGCGCGAAGGCGAGCGGAGCCGAGTTGTCGACCGTCGCCAACGAGTCGCGCTGCACGGCGACGATCGTTTCGGTGGCCGGGAGCACCGGTACCGCGGCATCGGCGCCGTGACGGACCGCGTCGATCACCGCGCGGAACAGCGCCACCGAGGCGAGCGGGTGCGCCGCGTCGTGCACGACGACGATCTCGACCCAGCCGGGTACCGCCGCGAGGCCGCTGCGCACGGAAGCGGCCCGAGCCTCGCCGCCTTCCACGACCCCCGCGACCGGGACACCGTCCCACTTGGCGCCGGCCGGCAGCACGAGCACGACATCGTCGCAGGCGGCCAGCGCCGTCGCGACCGACCGGTCGACACAGCGTTCGCCGGCCAGCTCGGCCCACTGCTTGCCACCGCCGAAACGCGCACCGCTCCCGGCCGCCAGCACGATCGCCCAGATGTCCACGCCGACCATCATCTCTCGCGCGGGCGCCGCGAACGCGTTTCGTACACTTCCGCGCCGTGACGACCTGGACGCGCGTGGCGCGGCGCGCCGCCGAAGACCGGCCGATCACCGTCGGGGTGTTCGGCGCGGGCTACGTCGGGCGGGGCCTGGTGCACCTGCTGCAGCGCCTCCCGGGCTTCCATCCCGCGTTCGTCGTGAACCGCACGGTCGCAAGAGGTGTCGATGCGTTCGTCGCGGCAGGAGTGCCGGCCGGCGACGTCGTGGTCACGAACGACGAACGACCGTTTGCCGAAGCGCTCGCCCGCCGGGCCGCGGTGGTCACCCGCGACGCCGACCTCGCGATCGGCGCCGGCGAGGTCGACGTGCTGGTGGAGGCGACCGGGACCCTCGACTACGGCGCGACGGTGATGCTCGCGGCGCTGCGCAACGGCCGAGCTGTCGTCTCGATCAACGCGGAGGTCGACGCGACGATCGGTTGGCTGCTGCACTCGACCGCCGCCGCGACCGGGGGCATCTACACGATCTGTGACGGCGACCAGCCCGGCGTGCAGATGCGCACCCTCGATCGAGTACGGCACATGGCCTTCGACGTGCTCGCATCGGTGAACTGCAAACGCCATCTCGACGTCCACCAGTCGATCGAGCAAAGCGCGCCGTACGCCGCACGCGACAACACGAGCATCGCAGTGACGGTTTCGGCGGGCGACGGAACGAAGATGAACATCGAGCAGGCCGTCGTCGCGAACCTGGCCGCGCTGCCGCCCGAGTGCCGGGGGATGCACGGCGTGCCCACGACGCTCGAACGCGCCCTGCCCGACGTGCTGGCCGCGCTCTCGGCCGAGGGCGTCGTCGACTACACGCTGGGCGGCGACTTCGGCGCCGGCGTGTTCGTGATCGGTCGCGCACCGGCAGGCGACGCGGACGCGGTGCGCACGCCGTTGCGCTTCTTCAAGCTGGGCGACGGGCCGAGTACCTCGTGTTCAGCCCGTACACGCTCGTACATTTCGAGATGCCGCGTTCGATCGCCGAAGTCGTGCTCGACCGGTCGCCGCTGTGGAGCCCGGTCGCACCACCAGTGGCCGACGTCGTCGCGATCGCCAAGCACGATCTCGCCGCCGGCGACGCCCTCGACGGCATCGGCGGCGACACGTGCTACGGGCAGATCGACACCGTCGCCGGCGCGCGTGAGTTCCTCCCGGTCGCGTTCGCCGAGCACGCGCGAGTCACGAGACCCGTTGCGCGCGACGAACCGGTCCCGCTCGACGCGGTGGACGTCGACGGCGACGCGCCGATCGTCGCGCTGCGGCGACGCCAGGAAGCGATGCTCGAACCGTGAAGTTCACCCAGACCGCGATCTCGGGAGTGTGGCTGGTCGATCTCGAACCGCTCGTCGACGAGCGCGGCTTCTTCGCGCGCACCTTCTGCGCCGACGAGTTCTCCGCCCGCGGTCTCGACCCCACCGTCGCCCAGTGCAACGTCTCGGTCACGGCGACGGCCGGTACGGTGCGCGGCTTGCACTACCAGGTCGCGCCGGCCGAGGAGACGAAACTCGTGCGGGTCGTGCGGGGCGCGATCCACGATGTCGCGGTCGACCTGCGCGCGGGCTCACCGACCTACTGCGGCCATGTCGCGGTGGAGTTGAGCGCCGCCAACCGCCGCGCGCTCTACGTACCCACCGGGTTCGCCCACGGCTTCCAGACGCTCGTCGACGACACCGAGGTCGAGTACCAGATGGGCGCGCCCTACACGCCCGGAACCGACCGAGGGGTGCGCTACGACGACCCGGCGTTCGGGATCGTCTGGCCCCTCCCCGTCTCGACCATCTCCGACCGCGACCGCACCTGGCCCGACGTGCGTCGATAGCTATCGCTATGCGATAGCTATCGACGCACGTCGGCCGGTCAGAGGGCGAGGATCTCGCTGATGGCGTAGACGATCGAGATGACCCCGAGCACGATGCCGACGGCGATACGCAACCGGCGTTCGCTGGCGGTGATCGCGAGGTGCGCGCCCAACCGAGCACCGGGGATCACGCCGATCGAGAGCGGGATCGCGAACCGCCACGCGATGTCACCGAGGAACGCGTGGGTGACGGTCCCGGGAATCGCCAGGATGCCGACGACGGCGAGCGACGTTGCGATCGCCCGTTTCAACGGCAGCCGCACCCAGCCCGAAAAGGCCGGCACCATCAAGATGCCGCCGCCGACCCCGAGCAGCCCGGACAGGCCGCCGGCCGCGAAGCCGATCAGCCCGAAGCGCCACCAGTCGAGGCGGGGCTGCGCAACCTCGGCCTCGCCGACCGGGACCGCGGCCGCGCCCACCGACGCCGGTGCGGGCGCCGGCGCGACACGCGGGAACGCGGTGCGGTACGCGGTGAACGCGACCAGGGCCGCGGTCGCGATCATCAGCAGGTGGCCACCACCGGGAACCACTTTGGCCAGCAGTGAACCGCCGACCGAAGACGCGATGCCGAACGAGCCGGTCCAGCGAACGATGTCCCACTCCACGAGACCTTCGCGGTGGTAACGCAGGGTGCCCGTGACCGACGACGGGAAGATCGAAGGGAGCGTCGATCCCACGCTCTGGAGGGGCGTGGCTCCGAGCGAGCGGATCCCGGGCGTCGACACGACTGCACCGCCGATGCCGAACATCCCCGACAGGACGCCGGTGGCAACACCGACGAGGAGGCAGCCGGCCACCTGCACCGGTTCCGACACGGTCGCGAGCACCATGACCGGTCCGGTCACGTCGGCGCTCCCGTCCAGAAGAAGTGATCGTCGATCTGGCCGGTGCGCAGCAGGTGCTGCAGCTGCGCGAGCCGCGTGTACGCGCGGTATTCGAAGGTGGTCGCCGGCATGTCGATACTGCGGAAGACGTCGTGGAGTTGCCGGGCCCCGCGCCCGCGTCCCACTCGCACGTGTAGCCGGGCAGCACGTCACGGATCTTTTCGAACGCGACGCGGTAGCTGCGGTTGTCGGCGCTGGGTTCGCCGAACGACACCTTGCAGTCGGTGAAGACAGACCCGACGATTTCCGCGACTTCGCGGACGCGGTAGTTCTGCTCGGTCGCGCCGACGTTCAGGATCTCGCCGTGCACACGCTCGCGCGGCGCCTCGAGCACCATCGCGATGGCTCGACCGATGTCGAGGGCGTGCACGAGCGGCCGCCACGGTGTGCCGTCGCTCGTCATGGCGATCTGCCCTGTCGTCCACGCCAGACCGGCGAGGTTGTTCAGCACGATGTCGAATCGCATGCGCGGCGATGCCCCGAACGCGGTCGCGTTGCGCAGGAATGTCGGGGAGAAGTCGTCGGAAGCGAGCGCCCCGACGTCGCGCTCGACCATTGCCTTGCATTCCGCGTACGCGGTTTGCGGGTCGACGGGCGCTTCCTCGTCGACGGTTCCGCCCGCCACTCCGTACACACTGCACGACGACGTGTAGACGAAGCGCGTGATCCCCCGCTGCTTCGCGAGCTGCGCGAGCCGGACCGAACCCTGATGGTTGATCTCGTAGGTGATGGTCGGCGAGAGTTGCCCGACGGGGTCGTTCGAGAGTTCGGCCATGTGGACGATCGCGTCGACACCGTCGAGATCGGCCGCGTCGAGCAAGCGAATGTCTTTGTCGAGGGTGTACGCGCTGCGGTCGGTGCCGCGGTACAGCCAACCTTCCTTGTAGAACCCGGTGTCGACACCGACGACGTCGTGGCCGCGCGCGAGGAGCAGCGGCGCGAGGAGTGAACCGAGATAGCCCTCAGTGCCGGTGACGAGGACGCGCACCGCCGGTCAGCCGAGCCACACGGCACGTCGTGCCGGGCCGTACTGCAGCAGCGTGCTCACGGTGACGCTGACAAGCGTCCGTTCGTCGAGCAGGTCGCACATGCGGTCGGCGAGTTCGGCGCGGTCGAACGACGCCGGTTCCGGTTCGTCGAGCCGCACGACCCGCGGGTCGGCGGCGGCGAGCCCGTCGTGGAACAACACGATCGAGCCGGGGCCGATCTTGGCCGCGGCCCGGTCGACGTATTCGTCGACGGTGCCGGCGTAACAGTCGCGGGTATTCGTGTCCCACACGACGATGTCGAGCCCGAGAGCCCGGGCGAGCGCGAACGAGCGCCGGTTCTGCTCGCCGTAGGGCGGCCGGAAATGGTGCACGGGCGCCCCGAGGACCGCTTCGAGCCGGCGCTTCCCGCCGCGCACGACGGCGACGGCTTCGCGCAGGTTGCAGGCCCGCAGGTTCCGGTGCTCGCCGCCGTGGAGGGCGACTTCGTGGCCGGCCCGGTGGAGCGCCTGCACGATGTCGGGGTGGCGTTCCGCCTCGGACGCCAGGACGAAGAACGTGCCTCGCGCGCCCCGCGCCTCGAGCGCGGCGGCGATGGCCGGGGTTCGTTGCGGGTGCGGGCCGTCGTCGTAGGTGAAGGCCACGACGGGAGAGGCGGTGGTGACCGCGACGATCGACCCGACGAAGCGCCGGTCGCCGGCCGACCGGGCGCGGTGCATCGTGTTGCGCACGGCGGGCGGCGTGACGTCGCGCAGGCGGGTCCGCACGGTGCCTTGCATCCGGCCGAGGATACTGACGTTCGGTCGCGCTCTGCGCACGGTGAGGTCCCCACCGCACCCCGTGGTGTACCGTCCGCGCCACCCGGACGGTGCGGAACACTCGATCAACGACGAGCCACAAGCGCCGTGGAGTGGTGCCCGAGCGGGGCCCGAGCGGCCCCGACCGTAGGGAGGAGAGCGGGAACACAAGCGAGGGCTCGCGAACCACACTGCCCGTGGAGCTGTGCCCGAGCGGGGCCCGAGCGGCCCCGACCGTAGGGAGGAGAGCGGGAACACAAGCGAGGGCTCGCGAACCACACTGCCCGTGGAGCGGTGCCCGAGCGAGCGGCCCCGACCGTAGGGAGGAGAACGGGAACACAAGCGAGGGCTCGCGAACCACACTGCCCGTGGAGCTGTGCCCGAGCGGGGCCGAGCGGCCCCGACCGTAGGGAGGAGAACGGGAACACAAGCGAGGGCTCGCGAACCACACTGCCCGTGGAGCTGTGCCCGAGCGGGGCCCGAGCGGCCCCGACCGTAGGGAGGAGAGCGGAAAACATGTCCGCGGTGTTCTTCGATAGTCGTGTGGATGACGACACCCGCCGGGAGCGGATCTACCGCGGCGACATTTTCGTGTTCTCGCCGCGCCCGTCGACCACGGCGTTCGTGGATTTTGCCCGCGAACTGATCGAGGCGGCGTTCGCGCCCCTCGATCCGGTGGAGGCCCAGCACGAGCTGCCGGTGGAACGGTTCGTCGAGATCGTGGCGCCGTTGCAGCCTCGCTTCATCCATCATCCGGAGTCGAAGCGGTTGATCCAGGCGATCCTCGACGATTTGGGTTGCGACCTCGGGCAGACGTATTTCGATGTGCCGCGCCTGCGCGTCCAGGCCGACGGCGACTACCTGACGGCGGGGGTCGGGTACCGGTTGCACCCGCATCGTGACACTTGGTACGCGGCGCCGATGTCGCAGGTGAATTGGTGGTCGGCGGTCTACCCGTTCGAGTCGGAGAGCGCGATGGCGTTCTTCCCCCGCTATTTCGACCGGGGTGTGGCGAACGGTTCGCACGACTTCGATCTGTACGACTGGAACGCCCGGGGCCGGCGTGATGCGGCGAAGCAGGTCGGGAAGGATGTGCGCGTACAGCCGCATGCGGAGGAAGACGTCGATCTCGACGCGCAGTTCCGCATCGTGTGCGAGCCGGGAAGCACGATCTTGTTCTCGGGCGCGCAGTTCCATGCGACGGTACCGAACACGTCGGGACGGACGCGTTTCAGCGTCGATTTTCGAACGGTGCATCTCGCCGATGTGCTGGCGCAGAAGGGCGCGGTGAACGTCGATTCTCACGGCACGGGTACGACGTTGCGGGCGCACCTGCGCGCAACCGACCTCGAACCGTTACCCGAATCGGCGGCCCGCATCTACGACCCGAACCCGCCGGAAGACGCGATCCTCGTCTACAAGCCCGACGACGTCGCGAGCTGATCGGCGAAGGCCCCGGCGTTCATTCGGCGCGCCTGGCGTCGTTCGCGACTTCGTACCCACAGGCGGCGAGCAGGTCGCCGGCCTGAGCCTCGAAGGCGGCCCGGTCTTCGGCCGTCATCTCGGTTCGCCACTTCGACACGACCTTCGGTGGTTCGCGGAGCCGTTGATGGATCTGCGGCTGGAAGTCGGGCGCGATCACCTCGTCGAACCGTTCGTAGTAACTGAGCATCGCCGGGTCGAACGGAAGATCGTAGAACGCGCAGATCGAGCGGAGCTCCGATTCGGGCGCGGCCGCCAGGTCTTCGTACCGCACTTCGAGATATCGCGCCGGGCCGAGCATGCGGCCGGCGGTTCGCCCGGCGTTCACGTGTTGCGACCAGTACCGGGCGGCACCGGGGACGCGCTTTGGTCCCCATTCGTCGATGCCGGTCACCGAAAGTGCGACGTCGCGGCCGTCGCGCACGATGTGCACGAAACGCGCTTCGGGGAACAGGCGAGCGAGGAGCGGTAGTTGCAGCACGTAGTTCGGTGTCTTGTCGCCGTAGCGCGCTTTGCCGGCACGGTGGGCGTGCAGCGCGTATACGGCCCGGATCGCATCGGCGAACGAGCTTGGCGCGGCCGCTTCGACGGCGCCACGCACTTCGGCTTCGGGGATGGCCCACTGCTGGAAGCGTGCGTGCGCGCAGAGATCGACCACGAAGGCGTCGGCGTCGAAGCGTCGCCACCAGCGGCGCCGGAACTTCGGCGCGAGCTCGACGATGAAGTACGACTCGCCGGGGATCGCGAGCTGCGGGTTGGAGTCGAGCATCGCTCGCAGCAACGTCGTGCCGGAGCGCGGGCAGCCGACGACGAACGCGAAGCAGTCGACGCGCGGCGAGTTCAGGGGCCGACCCGCCGGTCGGTGCCGCCGACCGATGGCGCGGTGCCCCGCTGCCACACGTCGCTCTCGTTGGCAATGTCCCACTCCACTTCGGTGTGCACCGGCGCCCGGAGCACGACCGCGGTCGGCGGGTCATCGAGCTCGGGGCCGAAGACGTCGAAATGGGTGAGGGGGTGCCACGGTGCGAGCTCGAGGGAGCCGCGGGAGTGGTCGACGGCCCCGAACCATACGTAGTAGCGACCTCGGGGCAGCGGAAGATGGGTGATCTTCAACCGCACTTCGGTGCCGGTGGCCGACAACTGCACGTGGTTACGGAACACGAAGATCGGATCGGCGGTACCTTCGCTGATCCCGATGAAGACGCGCGCGTTCGTGTCGTATTGGGCGTCCAACTGGAACTGCAGTTCGAGCGGGTGCTGCGTCGTCGGCGTCGCCAGGTCGAAGGTCTCGAGGTTGAGGTTCGCAACGCGCACGAGACCACCGGAATCGTCGGCGACCTTGGCGGCCGCTTCGACCGAACCGCGGTAGGCCGACAAGATCTCCTTGACGGTGCCGTCGGCCATCGCGATGCCGTGGTGCAGCCACACCGCGCGCTGGCAGATCGATCCGACGGAGGCAAGGTCGTGCGAGACGTAGACGACGGTGGTGCCCTGGTCGATGACGGCGCGCATGCGGTCGAGGCATCGCTGCTGGAACTGTGCATCGCCGACCGCGAGCACTTCGTCGACGAGGAGGATCGCGGGTTCGAGGAACGCGGCCACCGAGAAGCCGAGCCGCATCTGCATACCGCTCGAATAGAACTTCACCTGCCGGTCGATCGCGAACTCGAGCTGCGCGAAGTCGACGATCGCGTCGAAGCGGGCCATCACCTCGGGCCGCTTCAAGCCGAGGAGGGTCCCGTAGAGGGCGATGTTCTCACGCCCGGTGAGGTCGGGTTGGATGCCGGCGCGCACCTCGATCAGCGCACCCATACGGCCGACCACGTCGAGCCGCTGCGCGGCGTACGGCTGCATCACGCCGCAGATGATCTTCAGGAGCGTCGACTTACCGGAGCCGTTGTCGCCGACGAGGCCGACCGACTCGCCCGGTTCGGCCCGCAACGTGATGTCGCGCAACGCCCACTGCCAGTTGAGGGCCGGACCGCCGAACCGTTCGCGCAGCCGGTCCAACTCGGCCCGCGCCATGCTGGTGCGCAGGTCGGGGCGGAAGCGCTTCCAGATGCGCTCGGCGTGGATCGTTCCTTCAGGCGCCATTGCGGCTCGTGATGCTACCGGCCAGGTCCAGCGCCAGACGCACGGTCTCGCGTGACGCGAGCACGGTGGGCTCGATGCGGGCGGCGGCGGCCATCAACCCGCCGATCCTTGAAGGCGAGGGCCCGGTCTCGGCGCGGCGGCGCACGACGTCGGCGAGGTTGCGGCGCGCCCAGCGTCGCGACGCGCGCCGCAATGCGGGCACGTCGTCGAGTTCTGCGGCGTAGTCGGCCAGGTAGCGACGCTTCACGGCCTGCACGGCCCGGATCACTTCGAAGTCGGGCCGGTACCCGCCCTGCTCGCCGAGCACCATCGCCCCGGCCTGCACCGTGTCGGACGCCGCGTGCCTGCGCACCGCGGTGAGCGGCGTGTCGATGTAGCCGACGTCGCCCCGCCGGGCGATGCGCATGAACGCACCCAGATCGGAGGGGCGCCCGTCGGCGGGGTCCCATCGCTCACCGAGGATGCAGGTTCGGCGCATCACCGCGCTCGAGAAGTTGATGCGCGCGCCGGCACCGATACAGCGACGGATGAACAGGTCGCCGGGTTCGATCACGTCGGCCCGGGTGTGGGTCCAGGTCGCGTACTCCTTCACCACCCGGTCGTCCCCGTCGACGTAGACGAAGGCGGCGTGGGCGACGGCGATGGTGGGCCACGCGTCGAGCAGCGCGACCTTCCGTTCCAGGTTCTCGGGAAGCATGAGGTCGTCGTCTTGCAACATGGTCACGTAGGGCGCGTCGCCGAGATAGAGCGAACGGGTGAAGTTGGCGCTCGGCCCGATGTTCTGCTCGAGACGGGCGCTGCGGAAGCGTGGGTCGTCGATACCGGCGACGAACTCCGGGGTCCCGTCGGTCGAACCGTTGTCGGCGATGAAACACTCGAAGTCGGTGAGCGTCTGATCGGCGACGCTCGCGACGGCGCGGCGTAACAGTTCGACGCGGTTGAACGTGGGGATCACCACGGTGACTGCGACCATGTCAGCGCGGGTCGCTCTCGTCGTCGGTTTCGGCGAGCAGTTCGTGCTCGATGAGCAGGTCGGCGGCGCCGCGTACGACGTCGAACGGCAAGGACGCGCGACGAGCGATGTCGAGCAACGAATGCGACCCGTCGGAAAGGTTGAGCACCCACAGCATCGCCATCTCGGCCGAGTGCCGATCGACGGCGCCGCCGACGGCGCGGTACAGGCCGCGGCGCCCGAGTTGGGGTTCGCCTTTCGGGTTGCGGTTGCGATAGCGACGGTCGCCCTCGATGACGCCGATCACCGCGAGCAAGGTGGTGAGCGCGTCGCCGAGTGACGCGGCCGTGATGAAGTCGAGGTTGTCGGCCGACGTGTGGTACTCGGGGTATTCCCCGTGCGGTGAGCGGCTCAAGCGACCGACGGGCAGATCGAAACCGGGCGAGCAGTACTGGCGCTCGTCGTACCCGTAGGGGATGAAGTCGAGCGTCGTGAACGGTTGCCCGCTCGACGCGAGCACGTGCTCGACGGCGCGATCGACGAGCGTGCCGCCGCGGCGGCTGCGCTTGTAGCTGAACGCGCCCCGGTCGCCGACGCCCGACAGCACGAGCCCCGCCACGATCCGGCCCACCTCATCCTCGTGCCGGGCCAGCCAGGTGATCGAACCGATCGTGCCCGGGATGAACAGGAAACGGTACGTGTGCCGCAGCGCCACACCCTGCAATGCCTGCGCCGCGAAGGTCGCGAGCGCGATCCCGGAGAGGTTGTCGTTCGCCATCGACGGATGGCAGATGTGGCAGCTCAGCAACACTTCGGTGTCGCGGTCGCCGTCGACCACCGACTCGCCGTAGGTGAGCGAACCCTCGGTGAGCGTCGCGTCGATATCGACTTCGTACTCGCCATCGGGCAGGGCCTCGAACTGCTCGTGGCTCATACAGATGCCCCACGACCGGTCGTAGTACGAGGTGCGGTAGGGCACGAGCTTCGGCCGGTCGGGCAGCGTGAAGACGTGCGCGGCGAACGCGTCCCTCGACATGCGCGCGTGCACCGGTTCGCTGTAGCTCACGACATGGAGGTTGTTGTCGGCGAAGTCGACGATGCGGCGCCCACTCGGGTCGGTCACCCGGGCGGAGGTGATGTTCCACTCCGGCGGGACGGTCCAATCGAGCACGGGCGTACCGCTCGGAACCTCGGAAATCGCGATCGGGACACGCGCGCCGATCCGCCGCAACGTTTCGCGCACGCCGGCCCCGGTGATACTCCGGCAGATCGGGAACAGCTCGCTCGCGAATGCGTACATCGCGTCGCCGGCTGCCGCACTCTCGACCTTCGCGCGCACATCGCCGAGTGACGGCGCAGTCACCAGACCTTCCAGGGAGCCTCGCCCCGCTGCCACATCTCGTTCAGCAGCGTGTACTCGCGGTACGTGTCCATGCCGGTCCAGAAGCCTTCGTGCACGAACACACCGAGCTGGCCGTCGCGCGCGACCTTCTGCATCGGGCCCTGCTCGAAGAGCAGCTCCGGTTCGTCGGTGAGGTATGAGAGGAACTCGCGTTCGAGCACGAAGAACCCGCCGCTGACGAGCCCTTCGGCCTTGGTCGGTTTCTCGTCGAACTCGAGTACGACCTCGCCCGACGCGCGCAACTCGCCGTAACGGGAGGTCGGGCGGACGCCGGTGACGGTGCCGATCCGACCGGACGCGCGATGGAACGCGAGCAGTTCGTCGATCGCGACGTTCCCGATGCCGTCGCCGTAGGTGAACATGAACGTCTGCGCGTCGATGTACTGCTGCACCCGGTAGAGGCGACCGCCGGTGCCGGTGAGGAGGCCGGTCTCCGCGCAGGTGATCTCCCAGTCTTCGTCGCCGAGCTGGTTGTGGAACTGGAGTTCGTGCTCACCGCGGAGCCTGATCGTGAAGTCGGAGCGGTGTTCGCGGTAACGGAGGAAGTACTCCTTGATCTCCCACCCCTTGTACCCCAGGCACAGGACGAAGCGGCGAAAGCCGTAGTGGTGGTACAGCTTCATGATGTGCCAGAGGATCGGCTTCTCACCGATGTCGACGAGCGGCTTCGGGATGCTCTCGGTGACTTCGCGCAGGCGCGTGCCCAACCCGCCGCACAAGATGACGACGGGGATCTCAGACGCCGGCTGCTGGCTTTCGGGAACTGGCAACATGTCCTCCACCCGGAAGCGTAGTAACCGACACCCACCTCGTCGGGCTGGCCGCACGCGAGCGGTCACTAGCATCAGATCCAATGGGCGCCGAGGCACCGCTGCGGGTCGCTGCGTTCCCCGCGGGCCGGCCCGGGCTCAGCAATCCGTACGCGGCGCTGTTCGCGGCGGCGTTGCGTGAGCAGGGCGCCATCGTCGACAACCTCGAAGTGCGCGCCCTGTTTCGCTCGCGGTACGACATCATCCACGTCCACTGGCCCGAGTGGATCCTCGACGGGCGGTCGCGACGCCACAAAGCGACGTTCCTCACTGCGCTCGCCTGGTCTCGACGCCGGGGCGCCCGGGTCGTGTGGACCGTGCACAACATCGGGCACCACGAACGCGCGTCCCGGCCGGCACAGTGGGCCTGGCGCCCCTTCCTCTCCATGGTCGACGGCTTCATCAGCCTCACTGCACGCGGCGTCGGTGTCGCCCGTGACGCGTTCCCCGCGTTGCGCGACACCCCGGCGTTCGTCGTCCCCCACGGCCACTACCGCGATGCGTACCCGCACAGTGTCGGTGCCGAGGCAGCGCGTGCTCGCCTGGGCATACCGATTGGCGGGCGCGTCTACCTGTTCTTCGGGCAGCTTCGCCCGTACAAGGGCATCACCGACCTGGTTCGAGCCTTCCGAGCGCTCGATGATCCGTCAGCCGTGCTCGTCGTCGCGGGTCGCCCCATCTCCGACGACTTGCGCCGCGAGCTCGAGCGCGCCGCAGCCCCCGAACCTCGAGTCCATCTGCACTTCGGTCTCGTGCCGGTCGACGAGGTACAGAACTACTTCGCGGCCGCCGATGTCGTGGTCCTGCCCTATTCGGAGACGTTCAACTCGGGGGCAGCCATGCTCGCGCTCTCGTTCGACCGACCGATCATCGCTCCGGCAGCCGGCGCGTTCCCGGAACTGGAGGAGCGACTCGGGCGCGACTGGGTCGCGACCTATTCCGGACCGTTGTCGCCGGACATCTTGGCTGGTGTACCCGTGCCGGCCTCGGCACAGGCACCCCTCGACGACTACGGATGGGACACCGTCGGCAAGCGCGTGATGTTTGCTTACCGGTCGATCATGGGTCGCGCCCAGAAGTGCTCGCCGGCCTCTTGAGCCGCTCGAGGCCGCGACGGTTTCGAACGAGAGCCGTACGCGAAACTTGTTCATGCTCCGCCTGGCGACGATGTTCGTCGCGCTCGCAATCATCAGCGCGAGCGCGCTCGCCTCCAACGCGCTCGCGGTGGCACCGAGCAGGATCGCGGGCGAAGCCAGCATCACTCGATACGTCAACATGCCGGGCGATCAGGTCGTCACCGTTCCCGACGGGACCTACACCGGCGGAACGGTGAGCGCTCCGCACCCGGCGACGCACGGCAAGAACCGGGGATGGTTGGTACTCCGAGCGCGGACAAAGGACGGCGTCGTCGTCGACCTCGCCGGGAACCAGCTGACGCTCGACGCCCAGACCAGCCGGGTGCTGTTCGTCGGTTTTCGCTTCGTGAACGGCTCGATACGCGTCTACGGTCACGACATCGCGTTCTGGTACACCGATCACACGTTTTCGGCGCAGGTGTGGGCCAGGCAAGCGGCTGATCCGTCGCACCCCGAGCGCGGTTACTACCGCGCACCCCGCACGATCTACGTCGACCAGTCGTCCTCGGTACGGGATTCCTTCTACGGGACTGACGCGCACGACACGGGCACGGCATTCTTGATCAGCCGCAGCAGCCAACTCTCGCTGACGGGAGTGCACACATGGAACCTCACCGACGCGGGCCTCGATCCGAACGACGTGGTGCACTCGGACGCTATCGGCGACGCGACGGGCACCACACACCACTTCTCCATCCGCAGTTCATGGATCGAGGGAAGGATTCTGGTCGAGGATTCCGCCGGCCAAGGCGGCTCGAAGGGCGGCCCGAATCGCGACATGTTGTTCGAGGACTTGTGGTCTTCGGGTTCTCCGAGCGTTGGTTTCATCTTCACGTCGGGAAAGGCCACGGAACCTCGCGGCATCTTCGGCCGGCGGGTGCGGGTCCGTTCTTGGGGCCACCACGCGCAGCAGGACCGCATCGACACGATCGACGGCGTGCGCGTCGACCCCAACGCCGACCCGCGCCGCATTGACATCGTCGACGAGCAGGTCGTGACGACTCCGCCGCCACCGAACGCGAAGAGCCCGGCCGCAACGTGGCGCGCCGATCATCCGTACGAGAGCTGGCCGTCGTACTTCGGCTTCGCGAGCTCGTCGCAGGGCACGGGCGCGCTGGGCATCGCACTACTCGCCGCGGGCGTCGTGGCCTTGCTGGCCACGTCGTTCTTCACCGTTTTCCATCGACGACGTCGTGTTCGCCGAAGTGCGCGCAAGACGACGAACCAGGCAGGCACGGCGTGATGCACGGTTTGGCAATGTCGTTCGCGTCCGAAGAGGACGGCCGGCGAGCAGCCTTTGTGCAACGGGCGGTTCGTGTTCTCCAAGTCGTGGCCCAGTCGCCGGCGACCGTCGTGCGGCAGGCCGGCGGGGCGGTAGTACTCGCGGGGACGTCGGCACACACGTCGGATCTTCCGGGGACCTTCGCGGCTCCGCTCACGGCGACGCTCGTCAGCGTCGACGGGCAGGTCGTCGAACCGCACAAGCTGCCGCGACTCGCGGACCACGGTCGAGTGGCGTTCGACCGCATCGCGCCTCCCGGCGCAATGCTCTGCTGGTCGGAACAAACCGCCGAAGTCGTCGCGTACACCGACTCGGTCGGGCTCAAGCAACTCTTCTACGCCGAGGGCACGGGGATGGCACTGTGCGCCACCTCGAGCGTCGCGATCGGTGCGGTGCTCGGCCTCGAACTCGACGACGAGGCCATCGCCGCCTTTGCCTTGCTCGGCTACTACGCGGGTACGAGGACAGCGTTTCGTGGGGTGAAGAAGCTGCCTCCGGCCGGTGCGTGCACGTTGCGCAGCGGACGGGCGGCCATCCACACCTATGCGCAACCAGTGTTCGAGGTGGCGCGCAGCCGCTCGGGTGATGCGCCGTCGGGCGTGGACGCGGTGCGTACTGCGCTCGGCGCGTGCATTCGCGCCTTTCCCGACGCGACGCTCGAGCTGAGCGGCGGCATGGACAGCCGGATGATCGTCGCAACGCTCACGCAGCAAGAGCGTCTGCATCGGTCGGCGTTCACACTCGCGTCGAACGACACCGACAACGTGGCGATCGCTCGCCAGATCGTGGCGCTCGCCGGTTTCGATCACCAAGTTGTCGAGCCGGGCCATGTCGCTGAGCTCGCAGGCTCGAAGCTGGCTGCATTGTGCCATGACGCATCGCTCGCACGCGACCACGCGACGAATGCGATCGACAGCGCGACCCTCGACTGGGTCGAGCGCGGTTTGCACCAGGGCGGGCGCATCACCGGGCAGAACGGTGAGTTCGCACGGGGCGTCTACTACCGAGGCATTCCCACCTCGCTCGTCGACCGCCGCGCCGCCTCGGGAGTCGCGGCGCGCGGTCTCGCCCGCTACGTCACCGACTGGCGCCTCCTCGTCAACCGATCGCTCGACGACCGCCTCTTCCCGCCCGGTTTGCTCGATGCAGGGCGCGACCTCGTTCGGCACGAGGTTGCAGCGACACTCGAGCTTCACGCACCCGAGTACACACGCGGGCTCGACGAGTTGTACCTCACGTTGCGCATGAGCCGCTGGGTCGGCCCTGAGTACAGCGCTTCGGCCACTCGGCGTCCGGTCCTCGCGCCCTTCTTTCATCCGAGCTACCTCGAATGGGCGCGCTCGATGCCGGCGAGCGCGAAGCGGAACGGACGCGTGTTCGCGCTGGTTCTGACGCGGCTGGACCCCGTGCTTGCCGCGCTGCCCCTCGACCGTCGGACGTACACGATCGCTGATCTCGCGAACGGCAACCTGAACGCCCGCCTCGGCAATGCGGCGCGGCTCGCCCGACGCCTCCAAGCGAAAGTCGCGCAACGCGCCCGCGGCGCGGAGATGGCCTATTCCACGACCCGCACCGTCGCCGGTTCCATCGTCGAACACTGGCGCACCGACCCGAGGGCGCTCGACCCCCTCCTCGGCGTCGGCTTCCTCAGGCCCGAGGGCATTTCCGATCTCACGGTGGGTACCGCAACCGAGAGTTCCGCCACGATCGGCTTCCTGATCAGCCTGGCGGGAACGCTCGACATCGTCTCGGCCGCACGGTCGGTCGCGATTCCCTGATCACGTCGGTCCACCGTCCGGCCGGCGTCAGAACAGCGTCGACGCCCAATCGTCGTAGCCGTGGGCGTTGCGCCAGGTCTGTGCCGGGCTCGGGGTACCCGCCGGCGGCGCGGAGGTGCTGATGCCGCTGTCGACCACGTCGACCCGCGACGGAATGGTGTTGCTGGTGCGGATCTGCTGGCCGTCGATGATCTCGAGCCGGTCGAGCCCGTTGTGGTGGCCCCACGATCGGATGTCGATCCGGCGCCCGGAGATGCCGCGTGGCGTCACGGTGCGCTTGGCCGTGAACGTGAAGCCTCCGCTCGGCGAATTCGACACCCAGGTGCGTTCGAAGTCGAGGTCAACCGGTCCGCCCGACGTTCCGTCCTTGCTGTCTTGGATCATGATCCGTCCCCGCAACCACGAGTCGAGGACGCGCAACCCCGAGATCTTCCCCCCGACGCCACCGATTACGTCGGGATGCACGACGTCTTGCGGGTCAAGGTCGTCGTCGGTCATGTTCCAGGCCGACACACCCTGCAGGAGGGTGTCGGTGCTGTTCGACACGAGGAACGCCGAGCCCGTGTCGTGCACGTCGGCGCCGTAGAACGAGACGCGCTGGGTCGACTGCTTGTCGGCATAGATCGTGCGCGGTGCTCGGTAGGGGCCGCGTTCGGGGTGCGACTTGTCAGGCGCTTGGCCGACCCACGCCTGCGCGGGGAATGAGTGGTCGGTGTACCAGAACGCGAGGTTGTTCCCGTACGCATAGAGCGAACCGTTGATGAACTTGAAGCCGACGAAGAGCACCCGGCTCGTCGTCGCGTCGAGCGTCAGCGGCGATCCGGAGAGGTCGACCACCACGCCGTCCTTGGACTCGGCGCGCAGCACGAGCCATCCCTTGTACTTCCCGGCCGTGGCCGCGTGGGGAGCAGAAACGGTTCCGGCTCGGTACGTCCCGTCGGGGACGGTCAGCACCTGGTCGCCGTGCTGCTGGATGTAGGTGACGATGTTCGAACCAAGATCGGTCGGGGGTGGTGACGGTGACCCGTCGCCCGGGCTCGTCGTCGGCGTCGTGCTCGGCGTCGTGCTCGGCGATGTGCTCGGCGATGTGCTCGGCGATGTGCTCGGCGGCACGCCGGGGTGGGTCGCCGGGGACCGGGCGGGGATGGTCGTCGACGGGGCCTTCGAACCGCTCTTGCCGCCGCTGCCCCGGAAGTACTCGGGGTAGTGCACCGCGGTCCCGTTGGCCGACATGACCTCCCACGAACCACTCGCGAGCCGCACGAGCCCGACGAGCACGCGGCTGCGCAACGCGCTCGCGCTGTAGACGCCGGCGCCGTAGCCGTACACGTGACTGTCGTTGGCCGTCAGCCAGTAGCCGTGACCGTGCGAGGGTACGGCGATGCTCGTCACGGCTGCGCTCGCGTGCCCCGCGGCGGACCCGTGGAACGCGGCGTGACCAAAGCTGAAGACGCCACCGTCCTGGGCCACGAGCCAGTAGCCGAGGCCGTCGCGAGTCGGCGCCATCGCCGCGATCGGGCTCTTCAACCGGATGACGGCGGCCGAACCGCGGAAGTGGGCATCACCGAAGCTGAACACCCCACCGTCGGAGGCAACCAGCCAGTAGCCCCGGCCCGAAGGCGTCGCGGCCATGCCGACGATCGGCTCGTTGAGATGGATCGCGCCGAGTGAACCTTTGAAACGCGCGTTGCCGAAGCTGAACACGCCGCCGTCGGAGGCCGTCAACCAGTAGCCGTGGCCGGATGGCGTCGCGGCGATGCCGACGATCGGTTCCCTGAGATGGATGCTCTGGGCGCCGCCGTAGGGACGGGCGTCGCCGAAGCCACGTACGAGGCCGTTCGAGTAGACGACCCAATAGCCACGACCCGAGGGCGTCGAGGCGAACGAGACCGGAGCCACCGCCGGTGTCTGCGCCTGGAGCATCCCCTGCCAGCCGCCGATCGCGGCCAGTGTGAGGATGGTCGCACCGATCGCGATCGCGCGTCGACGGTGTCGCATAAAGCCCCGGGCCCTTCGTCGGTCCAGGGCTGGCGGTCGGGTTCGGCAACCCGGCTAGGTCCCCCGCAGGACCCCCGTGGCTTTGCGTCCTCGAATCGCTTCGAGTTTGCCCTTTCGACCCGCCCTGGGTGCTGCCAGTTGCGTCAGTCCTCGTCACGCAATGTGACGATCGTCTCGCTCACTGGATTCAATCGGCAGCGCGTCGTTCGATTCTTAAGGTCGCCACGACGATTTGGTGGACGGAATGTCTGCTTTGTTGGGTAGTGCCCCGAGGTTGCCCGGCCAGAACGCGTCACCGTCGAAGGTCTTCGGCTGGACGCGTCATCCGAACAATCACGTCGAATCGCCGTTCGCGCCCCAGACGACGCCCGCGTTCCAGCGCGACGGTGGATGAGGTCCCACCTTCGAAGTACCGTGCGGCGCCGCCTTGACAACCGTTTGACCGGCAGGGGGAACTTGTCATGCGCGTAACGCGGGCGCGGTCGATGGTTTCGTCGCGCAACTGGAATCGGGCGCGTGACCTCCTCGCGACGTACGGCGACTTCTACCGCCAGTCGCCGCAGCGCAAGCCGGTGCATCGGCAGGTCGACGAAGCGGCACGGTTGTGGCGGGCCTACCGTTTCCCGCCGTACCAGTACCTGAAGCACGGCTTGTTCGAACGCGACGTGCGGGGTGACGTCGCCGCGTTCATGCCGATCGAGTGGTTCCACCGGTTCCGCGACGAGCGAAATACGCCGGACGCCGCGCGTGCAGTCATCGACAAGGCGGAGTTCGGGCGACGGATGGAGGCCGCCGGCTTGCCGGTTGTGCGTGAGTTGTTCGTCGTCGCGCGCGACCGCACCATCGTGGACGCGGCGCGCCGTCCGGTCAGCTTCGATTCGATGGTTGAGACGCTCCTGGAACGACCGGTCACTACCCACTTCGTGAAACCGATGGCGAGCGGACAGGGTCGGGGGGCGTTCCGCGTCCTCGAGCGTGAACAGAAACTTCTCGTCGACGACGACGTGATCACCGAGGCATGGTTCTTCGAGCGATTGTTCGGCGATCGTCCGCACAAGAACTACGTGGTCCAACCAAACATCTGTCAGCATCCGTTGCTCGAGCGGCTGAACCCGGCGTCGGTCAATACGGTGCGGATCGACACCTTCATTGACGGCGATCGAGTGCAGATCAGTACCGCGCTGTTGCGAACAAGCGACGGTACGTGCTGCACCGACAACCTCTCGACCGGTGGCTTCATCGTGGAGATCGATGTCGCCACCGGAGCCCTCGGGGCTGAAGCCCGAACCAAGCCGGGGCTTTCGCGTCGGTATGTCAGCGCTCATCCCGTGACGGGGTTTGTCTTCGACGGTGTGGTGCTACCGCACTGGGACGCGCTCCTCGACTGTGTTCGCCGCGGCGCCGAAGCGTTGCCCTCGTTGGGTTCCATCGGCTGGGACGTCGCCATCACGGCCGACGGCCCACTGTTCATCGAGGCTAATCACACCTACGATTTCTCGACCCAGCAAGAAGGCGCTCGCGGGTTACGCGACACGCCTCTCGGCTGTGCTGTTCGCGAACGTTATGGGTTGGGTTGACGACATTTCTGCGACGTCTTGCCGACGTCGAAGCCTCCGAGTCCTTGTCCAACCGCCTTCGGCGCCGCCGCTTTGCGCGTTTTCAGTCGCTCCTCGCTGAGCTCGAGCACCCGGTTCGCATCCTCGACGTCGGCGGCACCGAAACGTTCTGGCAGAACATGCGGGTCGAGACGTCCGATTCGATCAGCGTCGTTCTGCTCAACCTCGACGTCACGGCGCCGACGAGTTCGACGTTCAGCGTCGCGCGCGGCGACGCGACCGACCTTTCGCGCTACGCCGACGGGGCGTTCGATGTTGTGTTCTCCAACTCCGTCATCGAGCACGTCGGGGATCTCCACGCGCAACGCCGTATGGCCGATGAAGTGCGGCGGGTGGCGACGCACTACTGGGTTCAGACGCCATGCCGGTGGTTCCCGATCGAACCTCATTTCCTGTTCCCGCTCTTCGGGGTGATGCCCATCTCGTTGCGAGCCTGGTTCATCAGGCATTTCTCCCTCGGCTGGCGTGAACGGGTACCCGATCGAGATGCGTCGTACCGCGCGGCAAGGTCGGTCCGGCTCCTCAGCCGGCGAGAGCTCCAGTCGATGTTCCCCGATGCCGCGTGCCTGCGAGAGCGGTTCTTCGGGTTGACGAAGTCGTGGATCCTGATCGGCGGCTGGCCGCACTGACATCCGGTACGGGTAGGCGCACCGCCGGGCCCCGCACGGTTGCGTCTACCCTGCGCGTCGCATGACCGCATCGCCGCCGATCCTCGTCGTCGGCATCTCTCGCCGGAGCGGTACGAACTATCTCGCCAGCCTGATCTCGCTGCACGAGGACTGCGCGCCACCGCGGCCACCGCTGGCCGAAGATCATCTGCTGCGCGACGCGACGTTGCTCACGGAGTACGCGCGCCGGGCGTCGGAACGATGGCCGCTGCGCTGGGGTGATCGCGCCGATGCGCGCACACGGTTGCAGTGGAGCCTTGGTGCGGCGCTCGAGGCATTCCTCGCCGACGGCGTGGCGGCACCACGTGTCGTGAGCAAGACCCCGAGCCCCGAACATCTCGACCTCCTCCCCGACCTCCTTCCCGACGCGTACGTCATCGTGCTCCTGCGCGACGGGCGCTCGACCGTGCAATCGATGGTGCGGGGCTTCCGTTTCTCCTTCCACAAAGCCGCGAGCGAATGGGCCGCCGGTGCCGCGTCGATCCTTGCGTTCCAGCGCGATGTCGTGCCCGCGCACCCGGGGTTGCGGGTGCGGATCGTGAAGTACGAAGACGTCGTCGCCGACACCGAGCGCGAGCTGCGCGCGCTACTCGAGTTCTGCGCGCTCGACACGACCCGCTTCGACTTCGCGGCCGCGGTGAATGCACCCGTGATCGGGTCGTCGTTCGTGCGCACCGGTGAGGGCCGGCTCACCTGGCAACCGCAAGCCCGCACGACCGACTTCTCGCCCACGAGGCGGTTCGAACAATGGGGTGCGGCTTCCCGCGCGCGCTTCGACCATCTCGCCGGCGACCTCCAACGCGCGCTCGGCTACGAGTCGCCCGCCGTCACGGGTCAGGCCTGGTCGGTGTTCAACCGCGTGGCTGATGCCGCGGCACCCCTTGCGCGGCTCCGCGACGACGCGACCCAGCGCTACTACGTCCGGAAAGCCCGGCGCCGAGCCTGAAGCGCGATAGGCGGGCAGAACGAGAACGCCCCGAGCTCGACCGTTTGCGGGGGAACGGCGAGCTCGGGGCGTCTCACGACGGCGAGCAGGTTCCCCGCCGGCGATATGGCAACCGGACGGCGCGATGGGCTGTCGGAAAATGCGACGGCCGTACCCCCCGGGCAACTCATGTGCCTCTCCATTCGTGATCGGCATTTGCCGGCGTGACGCTTGAGCCGCTGGGCGCGATTTGTCCGACAAAATGTCCGATAAGAGGGCGGGCGCGGCCTACGCGATCCCCCAGCCGTCGAAGTCGGGACCGACGAACGGCTTCAGGCGGGCGACGTCGTCGTGGAAGGACGCCCGCAGTTCGGCTGCCCGGCCCGCGGGGAGGATGCCCGCGTCGAGGTCGACGGGCCGGGTCAGGAGGCGCTCGCCGGCGCGGCGTACGGCAACCGGGGTGCGGTCGACCACGGCCCGGTAGAGCCGGTTGCCGTGCAGGTGCCGCCACACGGCACGACGGGTGCGTTTCGTCTCGGTACGCCCGCGCTCCTCATCGATGGAGGCAGGCACCTCGCGGTCGTCGACACCGATGAAACGGAACAATCGGGCCAACGTCGCTTCGCGGTCCGCTTTCAAGGCTTCGGAGGTGAGCACGCAGATCCGGTCCGGATCGAAGAACTCGAGGTACTGGTCGAGTTGCCATGCATAGCGGCTCGAGTTCAGGTACATCGGTTCTTCAGCCAGCGCCTGCTCGATCGGCCGGGTTTCTCGGCCCCTCGCCAACTCGTGCAGGTACATCGAGCACGCCCGCGCGACCGGTTCGCGAACCAGGTACACCAACTTCACCTCAGGTACCACTTGCGCGATCCGTGCCGCGACGCCGGGGAACTGGTCGGCTTGCGAATACGACGGCGAAACCTCGCCGCGGGCGATCGCATCGCCTGCCGCGGCGAAATGCTCGGCGTACCACTCGACGCCTTCGTCCCAGTGCTTCGACGCGGGGAAGAAATGCAGTTCCTTGGGTGTGGCCATGAAGACCTGCGAGTGGGCCTGGAGGTAGCCGTAGAGGCTGGTGGTTCCCGATTTCATCGCGCCGATCACCAGGAAGGTCGGCAGTACCAATCCGTCGTTCAACTTCGCCTGCTTGTCGGTGCTGACGGGCAATGGTCGCGCGGTAGCACCATCCGGCTCGCAGTTCGTGAGGAGCCCGAGCATCGGCCATCATTGGGCGAACGGCACGGAAGGGGAACATGACAGCCGCCGGCCGGACGCGTCGCGTCCTGATCATCGTCCAGAACCTTCCGGTACCGCTCGACCGGCGCGTCTGGATGGAATGCCAGGCCCTCGTCGACGCCGGCTACGGCGTCACCGTGATCTGCCCTCGTGGCGACCGGCCCGAAGACCGCTCCCGATTCGAAGTCCTCGACGGCGTGCACATCTACCGGTACCGCAGCGCGCCGCAGGCCGAAGGAGCAACCGGGTTCTTCTACGAGTTCGCCTACTGCTTCCTCGTCAGCCTCTACCTCGCCGTGAAGGTGTACCGGCGGGAGGGTTTCGACGCGATCCAGGCGTGCAACCCGCCCGATACGTTCTGGGCGCTCGCACTGCTCTTCCGCCCGCTCGGCGTGCGCTTCGTCTTCGATCAGCACGACATGTGCCCCGAGGTGTACGAGGCACGCTTCGAGCAACCCTCTCGCGTGCTGCTCGGCGCGCTCAAGCTGCTCGAACGCGCGTCGTACCGAACCGCGCACCAGGTCGTGGTGACGAACACCTTCGAGCGCGACATCGCGTCGCGGCGAGGGCATCTCGGGCCCGGCGATGTCACTGTCGTGCGCAATGCACCGCGCTCCGACCGCTTCGTCCGCGGTGTCGCGCACCCCGAACTGAAACGCGGTCGCGACCACCTTTGCTGCTACCTCGGCGTCATGGGGCCACAAGACGGCGTCGACATCGCGATCCGCGCCCTCGACGTGATCGTGCACAAGCTGGGTCGCACCGACGTGTCGTTCGCGCTCATGGGGTTCGGCGACTCGTTCGACGAGTTGCAGGCGCTCTGCGAGGAACTGCACGTCGACGACTACGTCGAGTTCACGGGCCGGGCCGACGACACGATGATCGGCGAATACCTGTCGACGGCCGATGTCGGGCTCGTGCCCGATCCGCCGACCCGCTTCAACGACACGTCGAGCATGAACAAGACGGTCGAGTACATGGCGTTCGCAGTGCCGCTGGTCGCGTTCGACCTGCGCGAAACCCGCGCGACGGCCGGCGACGCGGGTGTGTACGTGACCGGCAACGACCCCACTGGCTTCGCCAACGCGGTGCTGATGCTGCTCGACGACCCAGAACGCCGGCGGGTCATGGGCGAGGCCGGGCGGGCCAAACTCGAGCACGAGTTGGCATGGGAGCACCAGGCCGACGCGTACATCGGCGTCTACAACCGCGTACTGGGCGGTGCGCGTGTGGACGACCACGACCGAGGAACGTCGCCTCAGGCTGCGTCGTAGAAGCTGCGCACGCCGTCGACCACCTGGTCGATCGCGCCGTCGTCGAGTTCCGGGTAGCAGGGCAACGACACGATCGAGTCGGCGAGCGCCTCGGCGACGGGGAAGTCGCCGCGAGCGTGACCGAGGTGCCGGTACGCAGGCTGCAAGTGCAACGGCACCGGGTAGTGCACGCCGGTGGCGATTTCGCGCGCGGCAAGATGCTTCCGCAAACCATCACGGTCTTCGGCCCGCATGACGTAAAGGTGGTGCACCGGCTCCGCGCCGTCGACGAAGGTCGGGAACGACAGCCCACCGACATCCGCGAGTGCCTCGTTGTAGCGCTGCGCGCACCGTCGTCGTTTCGCATTGCCCTCGTCGAGAAACCGCAACTTCACGCCGAGAACCGCGGCCTGGATCGTGTCGAGGCGGCTGTTCCAACCTTCGACACGATGCTCGTACTTGTCGAGGCGGCCGTGGTCGGCGTAGAGACGGACGCGTTCCGCGGTCTCGTCGTCGTTGGTGACCACGGCGCCGGCGTCGCCGTAGGCACCGAGGTTCTTCCCGGGATAGAAGCTGAACGCCCCGGCCCGGCCGAGCGCACCAACCCGCTTTCCGCGTAGGCGCGCGCCGTGCGCCTGCGCGGCGTCTTCGACGACCATCAGGTGACGCTCCGCGGCGAACCCGTTCACCGCGTCCATGTCGACCGGATGGCCGTACAGGTGCACCGGTACCACGGCACGCGTGCGATCGGACACGCGCGCCGCGGCCTCTCCGACGTCGAACAACCAGGTGTCGGGGTTGATGTCGACAAAACGCGGGACGGCACCGACGTGGCCCATCGCCTCCGCGGTGGCAATGAATGTCGTGGGAACGGTGAGCATCTCGTCGCCGGGCTCGATCTCGAGCGCGCGGAACACAAGGCGCAACGCATCGGTACCGTTGCCCACACCGATCGCGTGTCGCGCCTCGCAATAGGCGGCGAAGGCCGTCTCGAACTCGCCGACGGCGGGGCCCTTCACGAACGCGGTCGTCTCGATCACCGCGGCGATCGCGGCGTCGATGTCCGGCTTGAGGTTGTCGTACTGCGAGCGCAGGTCGACCAGGGGGATCTTCATTTGCGATCCTCGCGTGGAGCGGTCGGTTCGGCGGTGGGCAGCGAAAGTCTACGGGGGACGGTCAAGAATTCGCGAACGGTCCGCCGTCCGGCCGCGCCGGCATCCGCCGATAGCATTCGCCCGCTGCCGGACAGGGGAAGTGGATGGATCCAATCCGTTGCGCAGTGGTCGGTTACGGCTACTGGGGACCGAATCTCGCGCGAAACATCGCGGCCACCGCGGGAGCGGAACTGGCGGTCCTGTGCGACGCGAACCCGCAACGACGGGGCGCCGCGGCTGCCGCGTTACCGAACACGCGCGTCGTTGATTCGTTCGACGCGGTGCTGTCAGATCAGACCATCGACAGCGTGGTTCTCGCGACGCCGGCCAGCTCCCATCGTGAACTCGGTCTTGCCGCGTTGCAGGCCGGCAAGCATGTGCTCGTCGAGAAGCCGCTCGCTATGAACGTCGCAGATGGCGCGGAGCTTGTCGCGGCCGCCGAAGCCCGCGAACTCGTTCTGATGGCGGGCCACACGTTCCTGTACGAGGCCGCGGTGCAGTACCTCTCCGCCGCGATCGCTCGCGACGAGCTGGGCGATCTCGTCTACATCTACGCGCAACGGCTGAATCTCGGGCGTCTTCGCAACGACGTCAACGCCATGTGGAACCTTGCGCCCCACGACGTGTCCATCGTCATGCACTTGATCGGTCAGCGCCCGGTTTCCGTCGCGGCCCGGGGGATCAGCGCGCTGCAACCGGGCATCGAAGATGCCGTGTTCCTCGTGATCGAGTTCGATCAGGGAACGCTCGCGCAGGTGCATGTGAGTTGGCTCGACCCGCAAAAGGTGCGCCGCATGGTGTTGATGGGCTCCAAGCAGATGGCCATCTACGACGACGTCTCGCGCGATGCCGCGGTCACGCTGTTCGACAAGGGCTTCGATGCCGCGCCCGACGATCCGAGCGGGTTCACGATGCGCAACAACGAAGGCACGGTCGTTCCTCTCGTGCGTCGTGAACCGCTCTCGCTCGAGTGCGAGGAATTCTTCAGCTGCATTCGCACCGGGCGGGAACCACTGACGGGGGGGCGGAGCGCGATCGAGGTCGTGCGGGTACTGGAAGGAGCGCAGTTGTCCCTCGACCGACGCGGTGAACGAGTTCTTCTCGCCGACGTGGGCGTGGCGTCGTAGTCCTTCCACTCGAACGAGTACGCATGCCCGAAGCACCGTCGTCCCGCTATGTCGCGATCATGCCCGCACGCGACGAGTCGCGTCATCTGCCGGCGACAATCGCATCGATCTCTGCGCAAACGGTGAAACCCACACTGCTGGTGATCGTCGACGACGGGTCGCACGACGACACACTCGCCATCGCCAACGACGCGGCGGCACGAGAGCCCTGGATTCGTGTCGTGGCCCGGCCCGACCGTGGCTTCCGGGCACCCGGGTACGGGGTCATGGACGCGTTCTACGACGGCTACGCGACGGTCGACGTCGAATGGGACTTCCTCGTGAAGCTCGACAGTGACGTCGTGCTCGAACCCGACTACTTCGAACGTTGCCTCGCTCGCTTCGCGCTCGATCCGCGGCTCGGTATCGGTGGCGGTGTGTTCCATGCGCGGACACCCGACGGTCGCTACGAAGAGGAACGCACCCCGCACTTCCACGTACGAGGGGGGTCGAAGATTTATCGCCGGGCCTGTTGGGACGACATCGGTGGATTGATCCGTCTCACGGGCTGGGACACGTTCGACGAGGTGAAGGCGAACCGGCTGGGCTGGCGTACGGAAACCTTCGACGAAATCGTCGTCCGCCACGAGCGCGCGACGGGGGATGCCGCGGGCCAATGGCGGAACGCAGTGAAGAACGGCCGCGCGTGCTTCGTCGTCGGGTACGACCCGGTGTTCCTTATGCTGCGTTCGATCGGGCGTTTGCGCACCGCACCGCGCCTGAAAGGCCCGGCCGGACTGCTGGTCGGCTACTTCGGCGCGTGGGCCAAACGAGAACAGCGCGTCGACGATCCCGACACGATTCGCTATATGCGCTCGCAGCAGCGACGCAGGATCACCGGGCGTCAGACAATATGGCGCTGAGCCAGGCCGGAGCGAAGATCAACCGGTCGAGCCTTCGTCGGCGAGCAGGCCCAGTACCCCGGCGAGTGTGCGCACCCGCGCTTCCCAACTGTGTTCGCGGGCGAATGCCTGTCGGGCCGCGACCGGTTCCGGACCGACCCCCTCGCGTATGGCATCGTCGACTGCGTCGGCGAAGCTCCCGGCTTCCGACTCCATCCGGATGAGGCTCGTGGCCAGCCACTCGATCGCGGGCAGCGGCGTCGAGACGACGGGTAACCCGGCCGCCAGGTACTCGAGGGTCTTGAGCGGGAAACTGGCTCGGTTGAAGGCGGTGTCGGTGTAAGGAACAATCCCGACATCCATCGCCGCGAGATATGAGGGAAGGGCCTCGTACGGGGTGCGGCCAATCCACTGCACGTTGGGCAAGGAACGCAACCGGTCGAGCTTCTCGGCCGCGAAGGTTGTCTGCTGGTGCCCGATGAGGAGCAGTGAGCGTCCTCGGTTCACGATCGCTTCGAGCAGCGAGAGATCGATGCGGTTCGAGATCGCGCCGACGAAACCGACAATGGGACGGGCCAACTCGACGTCGTGCGCCACCTCGGTAACCGGCGCCGAGGCGAACGCGTCGGGGTCGACCCCGTTGGGAATGAAGATCGGGTCGTACGCGCGCCATCGATCCATGAGGATCGGCGAATGCGCGACGACGATGTCGGCATGGTCGGCGGCCCACTGCTCGGCCGCGCGAGCTCGTTCGGCCGACCCGCCGGTCAAGTCGGTGGCGGCAGAGAAGTCGTCTTTTGCGTAATAGACGGCAATGCGTTCACCGCACACTCCGAAGAGCGCACGACCCGGTGCGAACAGCAGAACCGCGTGAACGTCGGAGCCGAGCGCCCGCGTCGCGCGGCGCGTCGCCCGGCGTATCAGCCAGTTCGTGAACGGGACGAGGGCGGCGCGTCCGGGAAACGGGAGCGCAGGCGGCGTAACGACGGCGATGCGCGGCTGCGCGATGCGCAGACCGAAGCCGGCCAAACCTCGAAGCCCGTACGCCTTCAGCCGCATCTTGGGTGACAGCGGCGGGTCGACGTAGAGCACCGGCGCGTACTGTGCCAGTGCCTTCGCAACATGGTGGGAGGCGTACTTCGTACCATCCCACCGGCTGCCAGACACGAGCACGACAAGGTTGCGCCAGTCGTCGGGTACAACGCGGGTCGCGCTCACGGCACGGCGATCGGCCGGTCGAGCGGGCGCAAGAGCGCCCGCAGACCCTCTCGATGGATGCCACGCTCACGCGTGATCCGCAGGGCTTCGTAGAACACCCAAGCTCCGCGGTACACGAGCGTATGGACGGAATTGTGGCGGCGGCGGAACAAGCGCACTTTGTTGCGCATCTGCATCGCCCACAGCGATCCCGACGAGTGGAGGTCGCCGCCGGAGTGAACCGCGACGGCATCGGGGATGTACCAGGTGACGAAGCCGTGCTCGCGCGCACGTAGCTGGAATTCGACCTCCTCCGAGTACATGAAGAAGGATTCGTCCCACGGCCCGACGGTGTCGATGCACTCGCGTGACACCATCAACACCGCGCCCGACGCCCAATCGACGGTGTGCGCGCGGGAGTACTCGCCGGGGTCCCCGACGATCTGGCTCCACTGGGGGAAGCGGCAGGCGCGCGTCCCACCGATGAGCGCTTCGCCCAACACTCGACGAACCGATTGGTCGCGCCGTAGCGAGAACACGAGCGCTCCATCGCGGTCGGTGATGCGGGGCGCGCTGCAACCTGCGTTCGGGCGGGCGACGCCGCCCAAGAGTTGGGGCACCATCCCGCCGCCCATCTCGATGTCGGGGTTGCACAGCAGCACGGCTTCCGATCCCCGCGCCACCGCAATGCCAGCGTTCAACCCCGCGGCGTAGCCACGATTCTCGTCGCAGTCGATCACCGTCGCGCCGGGCCACAACTTGCGGGCACGCGGCACGGTGTCGTCGGTCGATGCGTTGTCGACGATCACGAGCTCATAGGTGACATCCCGCGCCGCGACCGGGATCGAGTTCGCGAGAGCCTCGAGATGGGCCGCGCTGTTGTACGTCACCACCACGATGCTGACGAGGGGGGCCGGCACTTCGTTACGGTCGCCGCTCAGGCGCTTGCCGCCTCACTCGTGGAGCCGTCGTGCCGGCGCCGCTTCGCCGCGCGGTCGCGCAACAGGTCGGCGAACGACTGCACGGTGAGCGCGCCGGGGAACAGACGCATGAAGATCTTGTCGTGCTGCGCCGCCACGAGCGCATCACGCAGACCGCGGCTGTTCACCATCGGGATGTCGATCGCGCTGACCCGTTCGAGCATGTTGTCGCGAGCGGCGCCGTCGGTGTGGAACCAATAACGGAACGGGTCGGCACCGAGCGCCGTGGGCGGTGCCGGCTGGAACGCGTTCGACTTCCGTATGAGCATCGGGAAGAGCGGGGCCGCGAGCCACGACAGCCGCCGTGAGGCCTCGACCGCGAGCGCCATCTTCGGGTCGGTGTGCATACTGCCGCCGATCCGGGGCATGTCGGCGAGTTCTGCATCGAGCGACCGGAACAACTCCATCGCGACGTCTTTGTACGCGCGCTGGCCGATCAGCATCGAACGGGGTGCCTCGAGGAAGTACCGAGTGATGCGGTGATCATGGATCGGCAGCAGCCAGCGACCACGCGACTCGTACAGGCGGTGTTCCATCAGGATCAGTTTTCGTTGCCGGTTCTCGAGCCCCCAGCGGTAGAGCTCGCCGATCGGGTCGGCGCCCGGATCGAGTTCGGGCAGCGTTTCATCGAGTGATGCCCACTTCACCGCGTCGTAGTCGAGGTTGAACACCTGCCGCGGCACTGCATCGTCGGCGTCGAGCTGGTAGTTGCGCCAGTAGAGGTAGCGGCGAGCTTGCTCACGCGTGCGAACCGGCGCGGTGAGCAACCCGTAGTTGAAGTCGGAGAAGCAGCCGCCGTGCCCGGTGAGAAAGGTGTCGACGTCGCGGTCGTAGTGCCGGATCCCCACGCCACAGGTGAAACGCGTCGTGAACCCGACCGACCGCACCGCCTCGTCGATGAACTTGTCGTTCAGGTACGCCGGCGACAACTCCACGCGGTCGTGCGGCACGCCGAGCAGTTCGGCCACCCGCCGGCCGACATCCATCTCCGGGTCGCCGGGCGCGCCGTAGGAGAACGCCCGAAAGTCGTCGAGGCCTTCACGCACGAACAGCGCAGTCAGGAGACGGGTGTCGAGGCCGCCCGAAAGGGCCATGGCCGACGTTCGGCCCGTGGCGTGCAGGTGGCTCGTGATCGAGTGCGCCATCCCGCGCAGCGCGGCCGCGAGTTGCGCTTCTGACGCCTCGCGCGGCATCGCGTGCGGTACGACGCGGAAGCGCCAGTAGCGATTCGCTTGCACCTGATGGTGCCGCACCCGCCAGATCGTCGCCGGCGGCATGATCGAGACGCCGCGCGCGAGCGTGCGTTCACCGGTGACGTAACCCAGGCGCATCATGTCGAGAACAGCTGCGTCGTCGAGTTCGGGGGGCCGGCCGATCGCGTCGGTCAGCGCGTCGACGATCGACCACGGGTCGTTCGACATCAGCAGCTGGTCGCCGACCCTTCCGTGGTACAGCGGGAAGCTTCCGTCGCGGTCCGTGACGACGACGGCTCCGTCGTCAGTGAAGAACACGGCCGCGAAGCAGCCGTTGAGCTCGTCGGCGGCTCGATCGAGCCTCGGCCGCTGCCGCCAGAGTGCGTCGGCGACGGCTTCGTTCTCGATGCACCCGTCGTCGGTGAACGCGTACCCGGTCGACCAGGCGAGCCCACCTTCGATGGCTCGAGGAGGCGGTCCGAGCCAGATCACGTCGACGTCGCCGCCCGTGTGCGCACCCATCGCGTCCGTGCGAGTCATGGTCCTACTCCAATGCGCTCCCTGCGCTCCTCGGGTACGTCCACGATGGCAGTGCGGGTACAGATTCGCAAGAGCGCACCGGCGCTGCCGATACCGATGAACAACAAACCGGCGGTGAGCGGGTACCGGACGATTGCGAGCCCGAAACCGCCCAGCGCGACCGCCGCGATCATGGCGATGAGGCTCCGCGCGAGGTCGCGGTTTGCCGGGTCGCTCGTCGTGCGGCGGACTTCGCGCGCCGCGCCGACACCGCCGCCCATCGCCACGAGGAGCGCGACCAGACCGACCAGTCCGGTCTCGACGAGCGTGACCAGATACTGGCTGTCGATGTTGATGACGACCGGTGTCGGGACCGACAACGCGAAGCCGTTCCCGAAGACCGGGTTGTGCCCGATGAGGTTGAACGCGATCCCGGTCGCGTCGGTACGCGTCGCGATGCTCCCCGTGCCCTGCGTGCCGTTGAACAGGCCGACGATGGTGTCGAACACACCCGGAAGCAGCGTGTTCACCACGACCAGCGTGATCACGAGCCCGAGCAGCAGGCGCCAGCGACGGGCCGGCGCCCACGTCGGGAGGATGATCAACGCGACCAGGATCGTCGAGAGCACCGCGGAGCGCGAGAGCGAAAGCGGGATCGCGGCCGCGATCAGCAACGCCGCAAGACGCGAGCCCGCGCCGCGACGCTCGTACGGGCGTACGCGCCGAGGTGCAACGCCAGCGGGAGCGTCGCGGCGAGGGCGAGCCCGAATTCGATCGGGTGCCGAGCGGTCCCGGCCACCCGGGCAAGACCGGAGCGCTGGTAGATGAAGCCTTCCTGACCGGTGGCGTTGAACCCGGGCGGTCGCAGGTACTGCCCGACGTCGAAATGCGCGAAGTACTGCAAGTAGCCGATGAACGCGACGATCGCGCCACCGAGGACGACTGCACCGATGACCCGGTTGAGTTGTCGCTTCGTGCGGACGCCGTCGGTGATCGCGACCGCCAGCCCGCACAGTCCGACCACCACGGCCAGGTTCCGGTCGATGCTGCGCTGGTCGAGACTCGAAAGCGGGCGCAGCGCGACGACGACGTACTCGGCCAGCGTGACGAACAGCAACGTGAGGACGGCCCGATTGGCTGGCGACGCACCCCGGGCCACGCGGCTCACCGGCAACGCCCGGCCGAACGCCCACAACCCGAACGCGACGAAGCCGAAGAACATCGCCCCGGTCACCGCGAACGCGCCGATCGTGTAGCGCGACGGGATCATCCAGAGCGCGATGGCGTACAGCACGATCACCGTGGTGAGGTCGATGCGCGTGCGGAACAACCACAGGATCACGAGACCCGTCAGCGCGATCAGACCGGCGACCGGCACCAACCACGCCAGGACCGCGACCGCCAGCAGCCGAACGACGACACTCAGGGCGACGCCGTTCGACGGCGTCGTTTCGGCGAGGGCGGGCGACTGATCGCCGTCGGTCACGACGCGAAGCCGCTACGGCGGCGAGGTTTCGCCCGCGCGCGACCAGGCTGTTGCTTCACGGGTGCCGGCGCCGGAGCGGTCTCCGGTGGTTCTTCGAGATCGATCGAGTCGGGAACACCCGACCCGCGTTCCCATACCGCCGGGCTGTTCCCGCTGGTGCCCGGTGCGACACCCGGCGCCGCGACCGGCACCGGCGACGGCGATGCAACCCGCATCCGGCGCCGGTCGCGCCGGTTGAGGGCCGACTGTGCCCAACTCTCGACGAGCAAGGCGACGCTGAGGACCGCCGCGATCGCGAGCGCGATGAACGCGATCAAGGCGCGGGTCCTGGCTGCGTTGAGCGCGGTCGCCTTGGTCGGGCTCGACAACACCTCGGTGCCGATGCTCTGCGACGCCGTGACACCCTTTTGCCGCTCGAGCGCCGCGATCTCCGACACCGTCTGGGTGAGCACGGCGCGCGTGGTCGTGACGGCAACGCTCGCCCGGCTGTCCTTGGTGTCGACACGGAGGATCGGCGCGTCCTGGTCGACCGAGACCGTGTAGGCCTTCGTGACCGAGGGGGCTCGGGCGATGGAAGCCTTCTTCGCGGGGTTGTTCATGACCTCGGCGAAGGCGATGGCGGCCTTGTCGAGCGGAGCGATCGGCAGGAACGGGTTGCCGTCGGCCGCGGCGGCGTTGTCGGCCAGTGCCGGCGACTTCGTGACCGGCGTGAGCAGCAGCAACGAGCCTTTGGCCTCGTAGGTGGGTTTCACCGACGCGAGGAGCTGGTGACCGATGATCGCCGCGACCAGGATCGTCGGTACCACGACGATCCAGCGGCGAACCAGGATCCTGAGCAGCGTGCGAAGGTCCACGCGAGTTCTCCGATCGACCGATGAGCTGTGGGCGGAGATTTCGCCTGGCGCGTACGCCGGCCCCCTGTTGGCGCCCCAACGCGCTCAGCGACGATACCAGCCGGCCACTCATCACTGAGCGCGCGGACGGCCGTCCGGGAAACGAACTACGCTATGGACGAGCGTCGCTGAGATCGGGGTGGGCATGAAGTCGTCCTTGCGCCGTCGCTCGTCCAGGACGGGAAACGCGTGTACGCAGCGGTTCGTCACCCGATCGGTTCGGCGCGCGTCGGCGATGTTCCTCGGCGGGGCACTCTTTTTCCTGGTCGTGCCGGGCCTGGTTCCCGGCGCCCTCGGTTCGGCGAGCGCCGAAGGTTGTTTCGACGGCAACGGCACGCCGGTGACCTGCCCGACGACGCCGTCGACGACACCGCCGAGCACGCTGCCGCCGCCGACGTTGCCGCCCACGACCCAACCGCCCGCGACCCAGCCGACCACGCCGCCGACGGTGGCCCCGCCGACAACGCCGCCGGCAACCACGCCCGTGACGACGCCGCGCACGTACCCGACGCAGACGACACCGACGACTCCTCCGACGACTGCGCCGGCCCCCACCACGACGACCGTGAAAGCCGCGCGCAAGCCGGTCCCGACGTCGACGAGCAGCACGACGACGACCACCGAGAAGAAGATCGTCGCCGCGCTCCCGGTGTCGAAGGTGCAACCACCGAAGTCGGGTGGGAACTCCGTCAACGGTGCCGTCACGTTCATCGCGATCGCGGTCGTCGCGCTGCTGCTGGTGCTCGGGATCCTCGGCCCGGAATTGCGCAGCCGGCTCGGCAGCGACCGGCGGCCGTCGGCGATCTGATCGGTCAACCCGATCGGGCCGGCCTGATCGTGCTTCAGCCCGGCGAGCGCCGGGCGCTTCGGGTCAGAGGCCTCGCACGACCATCCGCGTGATCGGTTGCCGCAAGCGCAGCGCACCGGTCGACCCGTGGAACTTCGCGTCGCCGAACGAGAAGATGCCACCATCGCGACCGAGCAGCCAGTAACCGTGGCCGGTGGGTGTGGCGATCATCTGTACGACGTTCGCGTTCACGTGTTTGCCGAGCATCGACCCGTAGTAGCCGGCATCGCCGAACGCGTACACCGAACCGTCCGCGTTGGCGACCCAGTAACCACGACCGGTCGGCGTCGGGACGAGTTGCACCGGAGGTGCCGGCACTGCCGAGGTGCTCGTACCCCCGTGGAAGTGTGCAGCGCCGAAACCGAAGACCGCGCCGTTCGCGGCCAGCAACCAGTAGCCCTTCCCTGAAGGCGCGGGCACCATCTGGATGATGGGTGCGGTCAGCGCCAGCGCCCCGGTGGAACCGAAGAACTTCGCGTCGCCGAAGCTGAAGATCCCGCCGTCGGACGCGCGCAGCCAGTAGCCGTTGCCATCGGGTGTTGCGATCATCTGCACGACCGGCGCCCGCAATGCCAACGCACCCGTCGACCCGTAGAACTTCGCGTCGCCGAACGTGAACACACCACCGTCGGACGCCAACAACCAGTACCCACGACCCGACGGCGTCGCGATCATCTGCACGATCGGGGCCCGCAATGCCAACGCACCCGTCGACCCGTAGAACTTCGCGTCGCCGAACGTGAACACACCACCGTCGGACGCCAACAACCAGTACCCACGACCCGACGGCGTCGCGATCATCTGCACGATCGGGGCCCGCAATGCCAACGCACCCGTCGACCCGTAGAACTTCGCGTCGCCGAACGTGAACACACCACCGTCGGACGCCAACAACCAGTACCCGTCGCTGGAGATCGTGCGGGTGCCGGTGACACTGCTGGTCACCGTGACCTTCTCGAAGTCGCGGTAGGTGATCGTGGGCCAGCCGTCGACCATGATCATGTCGCCCAGCACGTGGGCGGCCCGGTTCCCGGCGGCCACGGTGAGGGTGTCGTCGCCGGTGCCACCGCTGGCGATCACGTTCTTGACGCCGGTGAAGTTGCGCGCCCCGATCGTGATGTGGTCGTTGCCCCGCTGGCCGTTCACCATGAGCGTTTCGATGTGCGAGTAATCGATGCGCTCACGCCCGTTCTGAACGTGCGACCCGTTGATCGAGATCTGCTCGCCCGTCCCGTTGCCGAACATCGAAAGGCGGTCGACGCCGTTCGTCCCGCTGTCGACGATCTGTACGAGGCCCGCCAGCGCACCGAAGAACACGTCGTAGGTGTCGGCGCCGTTGCCGAGGTCGGCATGCAACCCGCGCGAGGCCGAACTGGTGAACCCGGTTTCGTCGGGCCCGTCGGTGCCGACGAAGTTGACCGGGCCGCCGCCCACGCCGACCTGCACGTCGATCGAGGCGGTTTGCGGCGCGCTCTTCGCGCCGTGGACATCTTCGGCGCGGAAGGTGAAGCTGTCGGCGCCCTTGAACTGCGGGCCGGGGTCGTAGATGAAGCTGCCGTCGGCCTTGAGGGTGAGCGTGCCGTGCGACGGCGGTTGCACGAGGAGCGCGGTGAGTGCGTCGTTCTCGACGTCGGTCGCCCCGAAGAGCACGCCCGGCGCGACGGCTTGCAGCGGGGTGTTGAACGGCGTCGTGAACGTCTGCGGCGTCGCGACCGGAGCGTCGTTCACCGGCGTGATCGTGATGGTGACGGTCGCGGTGTTCGGAATTGGCGGCGCCGTCGTTGGCGCGGTAGGTGAACGTGTCGGTGCCGTTGTAGTTGGCGTCGGGGGCGTAGGTGCACGCGCCGGTGGTGGTGGAACACACTGCGGTGCCGTGGGCCGGTTGTGCCACCACGTGGTAGGTGAGCACGTCGGCCGGGTCGGGATCGGTGGCGCTCAGCGAGAGGCTCACCGACGTGTCTTCGGCGGTCGTTGCCGCCACCGCCGCCGCGACCGGCGGATGGTTGACGGCGGTCACGGTGATGTTCACGGTCCCGGAGGCGGACACCGCACCCTGCGGGTCGTGCGCCTGGTACGTGAAGGAGTCGGAACCGGAGAAGTTCGCGGCGGGCGTGTAGGTGCAGGAGCCATCACTGCTGCACGACACGGTGCCGTTGCCTGCGCTCCCGGCAGTGAAGGTGAGCGTCGAGGGGCTGTCGTCGGTGTCGCTGCCAGTCAACGTGATGTCGAGCGGGGTGCCCTCGGAGGTCGTCACCGATCGGTTCGCGACCGTCGGCGCGCTGTTGGTGACGGTGATCGTGACCGTCGCCGGCGCGGCCGAATCAGAAGTGCCGTCGTTCGCGTTGTAAGTGAACGTGTCGTTGCCGACGAAATTGGCGTCGGGCGCGTAGGAGTACGACCCGTCGGTGTTGAACGTGAGCGTGCCGTGGACGGCGTCGGTGACGAGCGACGCGGTGAGCGGGTCGTTCTCGGGGTCGGTGTCGTTGCCGAGCACGCCCGGCGCGGCGACCGACAACGTCGTGTCGTGCACCACCGTTGCGCTGTCGTCGACCGCGGTCGGCGCGGCGCCCGCCGCGTGCGCCGCCGGCGGCGCAAGGCCCGTCGGCACGGCGATCGCCGCCACCAAGAGCCACGCCATCAACAGAGGCCGCCGCATGACCTTCCCCACGCGCCCGCTCGCGTCCATGCCTTCCCCAACCCCGCCAAGGTCCTGCTCCCGAAGCCACGACGGTACACGGTTCCCAACCACGCTCCGTCACCCATGGGCACATCCGCCCGCTTCGGGCGGACGCCACGTTCAGGTGGGTTTCACCCCGGCCCGGCTCCGCACGTGGCGGCGGAGCGCGGCGAGGCGCGCGTCCCACGCGGCACCGACGTCGGTCATCCACGCGACGGCGTCGGTGAACCCGGACGGCGTCAACCGGTAGCGAACGTTGCGGCCGTCTCGAGCCGCATCGACCAGGCCGGCGTGCTCGAGGGTCGCGAGGTGTTTCACGATCATCTGGCGCGAAACCGGGACCCGGCCTACAAGCTCGGTTGCCGTCGCCGGCGCGTCGGCGAGGCACTGCATCACCGTGCGGCGCGTCGGGTCGGAGAGCGCGGCGAAGACCGCGTCGAGGCCACGTCCTCGCCGATCAGGAGCGGGCAAGGGCAAGTGCTTCTCCTCGGCGGGTGCCGGAACGATCGGCCGGTCGAGCCGGCGGTTGGAAGCCGATCGCAACCCGTTCGTCGGCGTGCGCCCGAGGGAGCAAACCCTCGACCTCTCCTTCACCCTCAACCTCGACCAGGGTCTCCCGCACCCGCACGGTGCAGCCGCCGGCGTTCGGCTCGAGTTCGATGGCGACGGTCGACGCGGGACGCTGATCGTCGCCCTCCCACGTGAAGGCGAGTCGGTCGGGGGGCGAGACGTCGTCGATCGCGGCGCGCCGCTCGCTCCCGTCGGGGCCACCGACGACGAGTGCCCCGCCGGGGCGCAGGTCGAGCACGACGTCGCCGCCGAACCAGTCGGCGAGCAACGCCGGGTCGCACAGCGCATCCCATACCTCGGCCGCGCCGGCCGGGAACTGCAACGAGCGTTCCACCGCGGTCGCGCCGTCGGCTTCGCCGTTCGCGGCTTCGGTCATGGCACCTCCTTGATCTGCAACCCCATGGTTGCACACCGTTGCGGCCGCCCGCTATCGTGCAACCATGCGGTTGCACGATATGCACAGGTCACTCCTGGCCGACCCGGCGCCCGGGCCCACCGATCCCGAAGGTCGACCCGCCGCGCCGACCTTCCAGGAAGAGTTGTCGCGCCGGATGCTCCGCGGCCGGCGGGTGATGCTCACCGGCGCCATCGACGACAACGTCGCCAACGCGATCTGTTCGCAACTCCTCGTGCTCGAAGCCGACAGCGACGACCCCGTCACCCTCTACATCAATTCGCCGGGCGGTTCGGTCGACAGCGGCTTCGCGATCTACGACACCATGCAGACCCTCGGGTGCCCGGTCGCGACGGTGTGCGTCGGTCTCGCCGCATCGATGGCGCAGTTCGTGCTGTGCGCCGGCACCCCCGGGCGCCGGTACGCGCACCGGCACAGCAGCGTGCTGATGCACCAACCCCACGGGGCCGTGCAGGGGATGGCGACCGACATCGCCATCCAGGCGGAACACTTCGCCTACATGCGGCGGCTGATGGCCGAGCGCACCGCGTTCCACACCGGGCAACCCGTCGAACGGATCATCGCCGACGCCGATCGCGACAAGTGGTTCACGGCGCAAGAAGCGCTCGAGTACGGCTTCGTCGACGAGATCCTCGACGGACCGCTGCCGGTCTCGCGACCACATTCGACGTGACCTGACAGCGCGCGAACCCGGCCGCGGGCAGCGTTGATCACGCGGGGGTGGTGACTTCCCTTCTACGGTGACGCGCCATGAGCGACCTCGAACCGACGCCTGCGGTCCTGGTACCGCTCGGCGCGCGGTACCGGCGCCTCTGGGTCGCGACCGCGATCTCGAGCCTCGGCAACGGGGTCTTGTACGCGGCGATGCCGCTCCTCGCCCGCAATATGACGAAGTCGCCCTCCTCGATCAGCGCCGTCACCGCGTCGACGGCACTGCCCGGCCTCCTCGTCGCGCTGCACGCCGGTGCCGTTGTCGATCGGCTCGATCGGCGGCGGGTGATGGTCGCGATGGACCTCACCCGGCTCGCCGTCCTGCTCGCGTTCTGCGTGTCGGTGATCGCCGGGAACGTTCCCCTCCCCGCCATCTACGTCACGGCCTTCGTGCTCGGCGCCGCCGACGTCACCTTCGACGGCGCGGCCCGCTCCGCGCTCCCCGCGATCGTCCCCGCCGAACGGCTCGATGCCGCCAACGGCCGGCTCGGCGCCGCAACCGACACGATGGACGAGCTGGCCGGCCCGCCCGCGGGCGTGACGCTGTTCGCGCTCGCCGCCTCGGCACCGTTCCTGTTCGACGCGGGCACGTTCGCGGCGTCCGCGATCCTGCTGTCGACGATCGCCGGTTCGTTCCGCGCCACCCGTGACGTCGCGGCACACTCGTTCCGACGAGAGATCGGCGAGGGACTGCGATTCGTGCGCGACTCCCGGACACTGGGCGTCCTCGCGGCCGGCACCGGCCTGCTCGCGTTCTTCAGTTTGGGCAACCTGTCGGTGCTGGTCTTGTTCGCGCTGTCCTCGAAGGGGCTCGATCTCCCGAGCGTCGGCTACGGCTATCTGCTGATGACGATCGCGCTCGGTGGGCTCGGCGGCAGCCTCTCGGTCGAGCGCCTCACCCGGCGGTTCGAGCAGGTGCCGGTGCTGACCGCAGCGGTCGCGATCAACGGCGCCGCATATCTCTTGCTCGCCGTCGCACACGGCCCGGCGCTCGCAACGGTCGCGACCGTCGCCTGGGGCGCGGCGGTCAGCACCGGGATGATCGTCTCGATCAGCATGCGCCAGACGCTCACTCCCGATCATCTGCTCGGACGGGTCATGAGCGTGTACCGCGTCCTCGTCGGGTTCGGTGGCGTGACCGGTGCCCTCCTCGCCGGTGTGCTCGCGGACGCGTTCGGGCTGCGCAGCCCCTATTTCTTCTCCGGCGCGGCGCAACTCGCGCTCGCGCCTCTCTTCGGCATCACATTGCAACACGCGGGGAACACCCGAACGAACGTCGACGGTGGGAGTCTTTGATGAGCACACTTCGCAGGTACATCCGGGCGGCTGCGGTTGCGATACTGACGATCGCGTCGGTGACCGCGTTCTCGGCGGGTGGAGCAGGCGCGTCCGCCGCGTCGGGCACGTTTTGCGCCAGTGGGGACGCGACGATCGTCAACGCGCTCGCGAACACAACGGTCGATGGGTACATCGCGGGCGCGTTGGCCTTCCGCGGCCTCGCACCCGGTGCGTCAACCGGCGCGTTCCCGATCGCGGCGCTGGTATCGGCCGGCTGCCGGACCAGCCAACAGCTGCAGCTCTTCGCCGCGGCATCGTCGCCGCCGGCAGCCGCGCCGGCGACTGGCGCGCTCCTCACCGCGACGTTCACGGTGGTGTCGCGGCAATCGACCGACGTCCTCGCGATGGTGAGGAGCGGCGGCGCACTCGGCGTCAAACAGTTGACGACCGACGTCGCGCCGAGCTCGCCGCAGCACGGCGCAATCGTTGTCGTGAACGCGGCGAACGCCGGTGCCGTCGACGTGTACATCGACGGCACGCGCACCAAGACCCATCTCTCCAACGGTGGACGGGCCCGCACGGATGTCGTGGCCCACGGCACGAGCAGCACCCACCGCGTCAAGTTCACCCGCACGGGCACGAGCACGCCGGTTGCCGCAACGCAGGCGGTGTCGCTCGGCGACGGAGACGGCACCACCGTGTACCTGACGTCGGCCGGCAACGGCAGCAACGTCGCGACCGTGACCGCGAAATTCGCGGAAGCCGGCGGTTACCGCATGGTCACCGCCGACGGCGGCGTGTTCGCCTTCGGGAGCGCCCGCTTCTTCGGGTCGGCGGGCAACCTTCCGCTCGCCTCCCCGATCGTTGCCGCCGCGTCGAGCCCCAGCCGCAACGGGTACTGGCTCGCGGCGGCCGATGGCGGTGTGTTCGCGTTCGGCGACGCGCACTTCTTCGGGTCGGCCGCGCAGCTGCAGCTGAGCGCGCCGGTCGTCGCGATCGCGCCGACCCCGAGCGGGCGCGGCTACTGGCTGGCAACCGCCGACGGCGGCGTCTTCGCGTTCGGCGACGCACAGTTCCGCGGGTCGGCGGGAGCGCTTCCCCTCACCGCGCCGGTCGTGAGCTTCGCACCCACCGGGAGCGGCAACGGGTACTACCTGCTCGGCCAGGATGGCGGCGTCTTCGCGTACGGCGACGCACAGTTCCGCGGTGGCGCGACCCAATCGGGTACCACGCCGGTGGCGATCGGCGTCCCCTCGACCGGTACCGACTACTGGGTGTTGTTCGCGAACGGCGGCCGCACCGACGTGGGCGCGGCTCGCTTCTTCCTGTTCCCGCAGCCGAACCCCTGGCCGCCGGTGCAGGCGCCCCTCGTGTCGATGCTCGCGACCGCAGGCCCGCACGGGCTCTGGGCGGCCGCCGCCGACGGTGGCCTGTTCACCCTCGGGGATGCACCGTTCCGGGGCAATCTCGTGACCACACCGCATGCCGCACCGGTCGTCGCGATCATGTAGACGTTCCGTCTGCCCGTCGCTAGCGTCGCGAGGGTGCACGTGCTCGCGGCAACCGCCGACGGTCTGTTCGCCATCGACGACGACGGCGTCTCGACACGACTGTTCGCGGGCACGGTCGACGCGGTGACGCGCGGCGCGAACGGCGACGCGTGGGCGATCGCCGGTGGTCACGATCTCCTCCGGGTCGAGGGCGCGGACATCGAGAAGGTCGCGCACACCGCCGACGACCTCACCTGCGTCGTCGCGACGGCCGGCGACGTGTTCGCCGGCACGGTCGGCGCCCATGTCTTGAAGCTCGACGGTGGCACCTTGACCCGGGTCGAGTCGTTCGACCGTCTCGATCACCGCGACGAATGGACGCAACCCTGGGGTGCACCCGGCGACGCGCGATCGTTCGCCACCGACGGTCGCGACACCGTGTTCGTCAACGTGCACGTCGGCGGCGTGCTGCGCACGAACGACCGGGGTGCGACGTGGGAACCGACGATCGACCACGAGGTCGACGTCCACCAGGTCGTGCTCGCGCCCGACGGCCGGCTCTTCGCGGCGACGGGCGTCGCCGGCCTGGCAGTCAGCACCGACGGCGGGACGACGTGGCGCTTCGAGAGCGAAGGGCTGCGCGGCACCTACGCGCGGGCAGTCGCACCCGTGCCCGGCGGCGTCGTCGTCAGTGCGTCGAACGGGCCGTTCACGCACGAGGGTTCCGTGTACCGCAAAGACGACGGCGACCCGTCGTTCCGCCTCTGCGACATCGGCCTTCCGCCCCACTTCGACGGCAACATCGACTCGCACTGGCTGGCTGCGAAGGGCGGCAAGGTCGCGTGTGCCGCACCGAGCGGCACGGTTTACCGGAGCGACGACGCGGGCGAGACCTGGCAGGTGCTCGCGGGAGCGGTGCACCACCCGAACGCGATCCTCGTCATGGACTGACCGGCTCGGCACGGCTCGAGTCGAAACAGGGTTGCAGCACACCCGACGCCATGGTCGGTTCGATCGCGCGGCAGTTGCGAATCGTCGCGAAGGCGATGGCACCGCCGGCGATCGCGAGCGCGGCCGACACGTCCATCGCGCGCATGAAGGCATGGGTGAACTGCGACGCCCCGTGCGCGCGGTCGAGGCCGACGGCCCCGGGGAGTACGGCGACGGCGAGCAAACCGGCGAGCCGGGCAACCGCATTGTTGACCCCCGACGCGATGCCGGCGCGGGCGTCGTCGACCGCGCCGAGCACCGCCGCGGTGAGCGGCGCGACCGTGGTCGTGAGCCCGATCCCGAAGACGACCGCGGCCGGGAGTACCGCAGTGACGTAATGATCGCCGGCACCGACCCGGCCGAACATCACCAGACCGGCACCGACGACCAACGGGCCGATCGACATCTGCACCCGTGGACCGATCCGCTGGCTCAGCGCACCCGACCACGAGCTGAAGCACAGCATCAGCAGGGTGATCGGCGCCAGCGACGCGCCGGCTTCGACCGCCGAGTAGTGCAGTACCTGCTGGAGCTGCAACACGATCAGGAAGAACGCCGCGCCGAGCCCCGAGTACACCGCCAGGGTCGTGGCGTTCGCACCGGAGAACTGCGGGTTGCGGAACAAGCCGAGCGGCAACATCGGTGAGGGCTTACGCGCCTCGACGGCGAAGAACGACACGAGCGCGCCGACACCGATCACACCGATCGTCACCACGAGCGCGCCGGCATTCGCGTTCATTTCGATCAACGCGTACGCGAGGCATGCGAGTGCGATCGAAATGAGCGTCGCACCCAAGACGTCGACGTGCGGTGCCTCCGGCGCGCGTGACTCCGGGACATGGCGCAGCGCGACCATCACCGCGGCGATTGCGAGGGGAACGTTGATGTAGAAGATCAACCGCCACGACACCGCGTCGACGAGCCAGCCACCGAGGAACGGTCCGATCGCACTCGTCACGCCGGTCAGCCCCGACCAGGCACCCACCGCCGCGCCACGGTCGTCGCTCGCGAACGAGGCGGAGATCAGCGAGAGGCTGCCGGGTACGAGGAGCGCGCCGGCGGCACCCTGCAACGCACGGGCCGCGATCAGCACGCCGATCGTCGGTGCTGCGCCGCACAGCACCGACGCGACCGTGAAACCGGTGAGGCCGTACACGAACATACGCCGGCGGCCGAAGGTGTCGCCCAGCGAACCGCCGAGCAACAGCAGGGCGGTGAGGGTGACGAGGTACCCGTCGAGGACCCACTGCAGCGCGCGCAGGCCGACCCCGAAGTCGGAGCCGATCGTCGGCAGCGCGACGTTCACGACTGTGCTGTCGAGGAACGCGATGCCCGACCCGAGTACCGCGGCCACGAGCACCCAGCGGCCGGCGGGGCTCGCCAGCCGGAGCCCCGGCGCGGGGCCGCTGGTCGTCGTGCTCACGGGTGAGAGGGGCTCGGGCTTTGGCCGGGGATCTCGAAGAGCAGGTCGTCGGGATAGCAGTAGTACCAGTCTTCACCGGGCTCGAACGACTGCACGATCGGGTCACCGGTCGCCCGCGCGTGCTTCGTCGCGTGCTTTCCCGGCGACGAGTCGCAACAACCGACATGCCCGCACGCGGTGCAGCGCCGCAAGTGCACCCAGTGCCCACCGGTGGCGAGACACTCGACGCAGCCGTCGGCGACCGGTGCGACGTCGGTGATCGTGTCGAGGTGCGTGCAGTCCACGTTCGCCATCGGTGTACTCCTCATCGTGCCGTCGGCGCCGCAACCCCGATGCCGACGGGTTTGTTCCCGGCCGCCGGGCGACCGGCCGCGTCAGGCCCGGGTATTCGCGGTCCAGCTCCGGTGCAGGCCGGCGTAGACGCCGCCAAGTTCGACCAGTTCGTCGTGCGTCCCGCGTTCCACGATACGACCCGCGTCGAACACGAGGACGAGGTCGGCGTGTTCCGCGGTCGACAGCCGGTGCGCGACGCTGATCGTCGTTCGACCCTTCGCGACGCGAGCCAGCGCGTCGGCGAGCGCCCGTTCGGTCTCGGCGTCGACGGCGCTCGTGGCTTCGTCGAGCACGAGCAGCCCGGGCGTGCCGATCTCGGCCCGGGCGAGCGCGACCAGCTGGCGCTCCCCCACGGAGAGCGACTCACCCCGTTCACCGACACGCGTCGCGAGCCCGTCGGGCAGCCGCAGCAGCCACCACTCGAGACCGAGGCGGGCGAACGCGCGCTCGACATCGTCGTCGGTCGCGCCGGGAGCCGCCATCCGCACGTTGTCGGCGATCGTGGTATCGAAGAGGAATCCGTCTTGGGGCACCATGCGTGTGCCGTCGCGCCGCGCGGTCGCGTCGACATCGCGCAGGTCGTGCCCGCCGACGGTCACCACGCCGACGGTCGGGTCGGCGAGACGGCACAGGAGTTTCGCGAACGTCGTCTTCCCCGAACCGGTTTCACCGACGATCGCGACGTGTGCGCCCGCCGGGATGTGCACGTTGACGTCGTGCAGCACCGGCTCGCTCCCCCGGTACGCGAACTCGAGGTGCGCGACGTCGACCGACAGCGCGCCGCGCGGGAAGGTTGCGCCGTGCTCGGGTTCGTGCACGTCGACAGGCACTTCGAGCATGGCGAGGATCTTGCGCCAGCCCGAAATCGCCGTCTGGGTCTGGTCGAGGATCTCGCTCAACTCGCCGATCGGGCTGAGGAGCAGGTTGACGAGGAACATGAACGCGACGACCTTGCCCACGTCGAGCCCCCAGCTGCGGCCGTAGTAGGCGGTGACGACCACGATGGCCCCGATCGCGATCGCGCCGAAGAGGTCGCCGAGCGGGAACATGGCGGCGAAGTACTTGGCGGCACGGACGCGGGCACGGTACGCGCCGTCGATCCGGTGCCGCAGCCGTCCGCGAGCACGTTCCTGCAACCCGTACGCCCGGATCACCGCGGCCCCGCCGACGGTCTCGGAGAACTCGGCGAGCATGTCGCCGATGCGCGTGCGTTCCTCGTCGTAGGCAACGAGCTGACGCTGCTGGAAGGCACGGAAGAGTGGGATGACAGGTGCGTAACAGATCAGCGTGATCACCGTGAGTTGCCACGAGTAGGCGAGCATGACGAGGAAGGTGCCGACGATGAGCGTGCCGTTCACCAACCACGACATCGCGCCCCACTGCACGAACCGGGCGAGCGTCTCGACGTCGCTCGTCACCCTCGACACGAACACGCCGCGCCGAGTGGTGGTGTGCTCGGCCATGCTCAGACGGTGAATGTGCTCGAAGACGCGTACCCGCAAGTTGCACAGCGCCTGTTCGGCCGCCACCACAAGCCGGTAGTAGGTGAAGCGGCTGACGACGAGCACGAAGATCGTGATCAGCGCGGCGACCGCGCACGTGAGCGGCACGAACGCGGGGCGATAGCCATGGGCGCCGAGGATGCCGCGGTCGAGGATCACCTGGATCAGCACGGGGATCGCGAGTTTTCCCGCCGCGGCGGCCAACGCGAACACGACCGACGCCTTGATCGCGGCCCGGAGTTCCGGGCTCGCGCCCAGGCCGCGCCGCAACACGCTGACCGCACCCTCGGGCTCGACGACCTCGTCGTCGTCGAGCATCGCGAAGACGTGTTCCGTGAATTCGTCGCGTGCCTGGGCCGGCGCCGCATCGGCCACGACGTCATGGGCGGCGCCCTTGCTCGCCTCACCGTTCGCGAGTTCCCGCACCGCTTCGTCGCGCGCCATCACGCCACCTCTTGCTCGTAGGCGCGCACCATCGCCTCGTAGTCGGCGTTGGTCGTGAGCAGTTCGTTGTGCGAGCCCGACGCGACGATGCGGCCGTCTTGCATGAACAGCACCCGGTCGGCGAGCGCGATCGTCGACACCCGGTGCGCGACGATCAGCGTCGTCATGTTGAGCTCGTCGCGCAACGCGTGCAGGATGCGCGACTCGACGGTGGCGTCGACCGCCGCGGTCGCGTCGTCGAGCAGGAGGAACCGCGGCCGGCGCACCAACGCTCGAGCCAGCGCGATGCGCTGGCGTTGACCACCTGAGAGCGTCACGCCCCGTTCACCGATCTCGGTTTCGTACTTCGCCGGCAGCGAGTCGACGAAGGTCGACACCTGCGCGACTCCCGCGGCCCATCGCACGGCCGTCGTGCCGGCTTCGGCGCCGAGATCGATGTTGTTGGCGAGCGTGTCGGCGAACAGGAACGACTCCTGGAACACGAGCGCGACGGTCGCCCGCAGCTCCGCACGCGTCGCGACGGCGAGGTCGATCCCACCGACACGAACCACACCCTCGTCGGGGCGGTCGAGCCCGGCCAGGAGCTCGCACAGCGTGGTCTTGCCGCAGCCCGTCGGGCCGACGAGCGCGACGACCTCGCCCGCGTCGATGTGCAGGGAACAATCGGAGAGCACCGGCTGCGCACCTTCGCGATGGCCGTACGTCAGGCGCTCGGCGTCGACTGCGAGGCCGCCGCCGGGCAGGGGCACGGGCCGATCGGCGAGCCGTTCGGGTTGCGCGGCCAGCACGCCGTCGATGCGATCGAGCGCGACCACCGAACGGGGCATCTCCTCGAGCAGGAACCCGACGACACGCATCGGGAAGGCGAGCAGCGTGAACAGCGACATCGCCTGCACGAGGTCGCCCGGGGTGACCGCGCCGGTGGACACGCGCCACCCACCGATCCCGAGGATGGCGATGATCCCGAGGTTCGGCAATGAGTCGAGCATCGGTTCGAAGAAGGCGCGCAGTCGGCCGACCTCGACGCGCGCCGTGCGGAGGTGATCGGCCGACGTGGCCATACGGTCGATCTCCGCGTCCTCCCGGCCGAGCGTCTTCACCACCAACGCGCCCTCGAAACTCTCGTGCGCGATCGCGGACACGTCGCCGACGCGTTCCTGTACCTGTTGCGCGGGCCGCTCCACCCGGCGCGTGTAGAAGCGGTTCAGGGCCGCCATCGCGGGGAACAGCACGATGCCGACCAGCGTGAGGAGCGGGTCGATCAACAACAGCGCGACGACCGAGAACACGATGAGCACGACGAGCCCGGTCGAGAACGGGAGCGGGTTGATCACTTCCGCCGCGACCATCACGTCGTTGTCGGCGTGCGCGAGCAACGTGCCGGTCGCGTGCTCGCGGTGGAACGAAAGGGGAACGTCGAGGTAACGGTCGGCGATCTGGTGTCGCAGCGTCGCCATGTTCGCGGCCGCGCTCATCCCGGCGAAGTACCGGCGCGTGATCACGCCGGCGCTGCGCACGAACGCGACGGCAACGATCGCGATCGCACCCGCCCAGATCGTGCCGCGCGCGACATGGCCCCGGAATGCCGGGATGATCACATGGTCGGTGACGCGGCCGAGCACCACCGTGCCGAGCACTGACGTGAGCGCGAACACGACCGAACCGCACACCGACGTGGCGAACGGCACCGGGTGCGCCCGAATGAACCGGCGCAGCGTCGCGGCGCCGCGACGCCACAAACTGCGATCGGATGTTTCGAGCACGTGCGACTTCCTTGCCGGGCCGGCCTTCGCAGGCTACCGACCGGCGCCGGGGCGAGGTTCCCGAATACGGCTAGCGAAGCCGGTCGTCGAGGAAGGGGAAGCGGGCGCGAGTCGCCGCGACCACTCCCGGGTCGACGTCGGCGACGAGCACGGTCTCGATGCCGGACGCGGCCACGAGGACCTCACCCATCGGATCGATCACACAACTGTCGCCCGCATAGTCGAGGCCACCTCCGTTGCCGACCCGGTTGGCGGCGATCACGTACGCCTGGTTCTCGATGGCCCGGGCCCGCAGCAACGCCTGCCAGTGCGAACGCCGGCTGGCCGGCCAGTTCGCGACCACGACGTAACAGTCGGTTCGGGGGGCGGCGTCCCAGAACAGGTAAGCGAACCGCAGGTCGTAACAGACGAGCGGGGTCACACGCAGACCGTCGACCTCGACCGTGACCGGTGCCGAGCCGGCCGCGTAGTGCTCGTGCTCGCGGCCGTAGCTGAACGGATGGACCTTCGCGTAGCGGGTCACGGTTCCGTCGGGCGCGGCCAGGACGAGTTGGTTGAACGGTCGATCCGCGCCCGGGCCGAGTTCCGCGACCGAGGCGCACACCCATGCATCGTGCGCGGTCGCCTGCTCGACCAGGAAGCTGGTGCTCGGCCCGCCCGGCGGCTCGGCGATCCTCGCCGCGTCCATCGAGAACCCGGTCGCGTACATCTCCGTGAGCGCGATGAGCCGCGCGCCGGCATGCGCCGCGTTGGTGATCAGCGCCCCGAGACGTTCGAAGTTCGCCTTCGGGTCTTCCCACACGATGTCGTGCTGTACGGCGGCGACCTTCACGGGCGGTCCATCTCTCGTAATGCTTTCAATCGGGTGGTCGCTTCCTCCAGCACGTCGAGTCGCTTGCAGAACGCGAACCGCACGAAGGAGCGACCGAGCTCCTCGTGCTCGTAGAACACGACGTTGGGCACCGCCACCACCCCGCACCGGTCCGGCAACGAACGGCAGAACTCGAGGCCGTCACGCTCGCCGAACGGTTCGATGTTCGCGGTGACGAAGTAGGTGCCGGCCGGCTCGTACACGTCGAAGCCCGCGGCCGCGAGCCCGGCCCCGAGACGATCGCGCTTCGTCCGCATGTCGGCCGACAACCCCTCGTAGTACGGGTCGGGGAGGTCGAGCGCGTACGCGATCGCGTACTGGAACGGCGCGCCGTTGACGTAGGTGAGGAATTGCTTCGCGGTCCGCACCGCGCTCACCAACGGCTCCGGACCGCACGCCCAGCCGATCTTCCACCCGGTGAACGAGAACGTCTTGCCACCCGACGAGATCGTGAGGGTGCGATCCCGCATTCCGGGAAGTGACGCGAGCGGGATGTGCACGCCGTCGAACACGATGTGCTCGTACACCTCGTCGGTCACCGCGATCACGTCGTGCTCGATGCACAGGCGTGCGACCTCGTCGAGTTCCTCGCGGGAGAAGACCTTGCCCGTGGGGTTGTGCGGCGAGTTGAGCAGCACCATCCGGGTGCGCGGCCCGAACGCGCGCGCCAGTTCGTCGGGATCGAAGGCATAGTGCGGCGGGCGGAGGGTGACGGCCCGAAGGCCGGCACCGGCCATCGCCGCGCACGCGCGGTACGAGTCGTACGCGGGCTCGAACGTCACGATCTCGTCGCCGGTCTCGCAGAGGGCGAGGATCGCGGCGGCGATCGCTTCCGTCGCGCCCGCGGTGACGAGCACCTCCGTCGCGGGATCGACGGCCAGGGAGTAGAAGCGTTGCTGGTGGCGCGCCACCGCGTCGCGCAGTTCGGGGATCCCGATGCCGGGCGGGTACTGGTTGCGGCCACCGAGGATCGCGTCGACGGCGACCTGCGCGACCTCGGCCGGACCGTCGGTGTCGGGGAACCCCTGCCCGAGGTTCACCGCGCCCGTCGCCACGGCCAGCGCCGACATCTCGGCGAAGATCGTCGTCCCGAGGCCCTGCAACCGGGCGTTGAGGTACGGGGCCCTGGTCACGACCCGGCGAACTCGGGGATGACTTTCGTGCCCATCAGTTCGATGGTCTGCATCACCTGCTCGTGCGGGATCTTGTAAGGGTTCACGAGACAGAGCAGGAGGTCGACGCCCGCCTCCTCGTAGCGACGGCAGGCCTCGATGGCCTGGTCCGGCGTTCCGAGTACGCACGCACCCGAGTCGACGAGGTACTCGAGCGACAGCAGGTCGAGCGAACCGTCGTCGGCGTGCGCCTTCATCCCCGCCGCGTAGTCGTAGTTGCCGAGCTCCTGGTTCCGTTCCGCCATCCATTCCGCGACCGACGCGATCGCGCGGGCACCGGTCTTCGGGTACCACTCGAACGACTCGCGCGCGGTCTCGCGCGCTTCGGCCTCGGTTGGGGCGACATGGCACATCGTGAACGTCGCCGCCGCGTTGTTCACGAACTTCCCGATCGGGGTCGCGCAGTGGGAGACCGCCTCCCGGTAGATGTCGATCTTCTTCTTCACCTCTTCCGGCGCGACGCCGACCGCGAACGAGCAGAGCCCGAGCCCGAGCTCACCGATCTGGCGGTGGCCGTCGTCGCTGGTGGTCGCGCCCCACAACGGCGGGTGCGGCTTCTGCAGCGGCTTCGGTTGCACCCGGCGTGGTGGCATCTGCCAGTGCTTCCCGGCGAACTCGTAGGTGTCGTTGGTCCAGCACCCGACGACATGCTCGATCGCCTCGCGCCACATCTCGCGCGTCTCGTGCGGGTCGAGCCCGAACCCTTCGAGCTCGGCACGAGTCGACGAACGGCCGGTGCCGAAGTCGACCCGGCCGTCGGAGAGCAGGTCGAGCACCGCGACCGACTCCGCGGTACGCACCGGATGGTTGTACGGCTTCGGCATGAGCCGCACGCCGTAACCGATCCGGATCCGTTCGGTGCGGCTCGCGATCGCCCCGTAGAGCACTTCGGGGTTCGAGCAGTGCGAGTACTCCTCGAGAAAGTGGTGCTCGACCGTCCAGAAGGCGTCGAACCCGACCTGGTCGCCGAGGATCGCCTCCTCCAGTGTTTCCTTGTACGCCCGGTGCTCGCTCTCCGCGTCCCACGGACGCGCAACCGGGATCTCGTAGAACAGCGCAAATCGCATCGCGGTGCCGCTCCCCTCGCCGAATGACCCGCCGGGTTGTGTCGATTTCACCCCCGTGCGGGGGTACAAGTGACACAACCGACGGTGGGTGGCGAGCTTACGAGCAGGCGTGGGCGGCGCGTGGCACGCAACCACGCCCGGTTCCGTCGCCCGGGTGACGATGATCGCCGCTGGGTAGGAACATCTCATGACGACGCGGGAGGCGACAGGTTTCCGGGGTATGGGCGTATGGGTGCCGGTCGTCGCCGGGCTGGTCGTCGCGGCCGGGGCGGTCGTCTTCGTGGCCCAGAACGCGCACGGGGTCGCGCTGCGATTCCTGTGGGTGCACTTCCGCGCGTCGCCGGCGGTACTCGTCCTCGCGACCGCGGTGGTCGCGGTCGCCGTGACGGAGGCGCTCGGCGCGCTCTGGCGGCGACGCCGGCGCCGCGTGCTCACCGAACGGGAAGAACTCGCCGAACTGCGTACGACGCTCGCTCCCACCGCAGACGCGGAGCAAGACCCGTCGCACGTTTCACCGTGAGCCCGGCCGCGTTCACCCGGATCGTCGCCGGGCTCGACGGGCCGATGTTCGTGGTCACCACCGCGAGGAACGGCGAACGGAGCGGCTGCCTCGTCGGGTTCGCGGGTCAGTGCAGCATCGAACCGCCGCGGTTTTGCGTCTGGATATCGAAGACGAACCACACCTTCCGCGTTGCCGATGACGGCGCGACGACAACGGCGGTGCTCGCCGTCCACCCGCTGCGCGCCGGCGACGAACCGATCGCCCGGCTCTTCGGCGAAACCACCGGCGACGACGTCGACAAGTTCGCGCACTGCCCATGGGAACCGGGCCCGAAAGGGGTACCAGTACTCAGTTCGTGCGATTGGTTCGCGGGCGAGGTGATCGACCGCATCGACGGCGGCGACCACGTCGGATATGTCCTCGAACTCCTCGACGGCGGTTCGGCGGCCCATCACCGCGAGTCGCAGCTCGGCTACCAGGCCGTCGCGGATCTCGACGCCGGGCACGCGCCGTAACGCCGCGTGGCCCCGCCGGATTGGGACTTTCGGTCCCTGCGCGGCGCGGCCCGCTCACCCGATCATGTTGGCAATGCGCGACATCACCATCGCCGACGCGACCGGGAGCCCCTGGCCCGCCAACGAAGCCGAGCCGGGGCACCTGTCGGTCATCTCGCGTCCCTGCCCGCGCACCGTACGCGTCGACGGCACCCTCGAAGCCGACGGCTTTTGCGCGGGCTGCGGGGCCTGCCTGTTCCCCGTGCTCGAAGCGTGGGCCTGACGCTTCGGGCCTAGAGCGCGCCCTCGATCGCGCTGACGATCTCGGGCGCTTCCGGGTCGACCATCGGGCTGAAGCGGGCGAGCACGTCGCCGTCGCGCGACACGAGGAACTTCTCGAAGTTCCAGCGGATGTCGCCGGTGTGGCCCTCCGCGTCGGCCTCCGGTGTGAGCTGCTGGTAGAGCTCGTGGCGACCGTCGCCGTTCACCTCGATCTTCTCGAACATCGGGAACGTGACGCTGTAGCTCGTCTCGCAGAAGGTCTTGATCTCGTCGGCCGTACCCGGTTCCTGCGCGCCGAACTGATTGCAGGGGAACCCCAGTACCGCGAAGCCACGGTCGCGATACTGCTCGTAGAGGTGTTGCAGCCCGCTGTACTGCGGGGTGAGCCCGCACTGCGACGCGACGTTCACAACCAGGGCGACGTTGCCTCGCTGCTTGGCGAGGGCGTCTTGCGAACCGTCGAGCGCGGCGACGGAAACGTCGTAGACCGACATGGATGTGCTCCTCTCGTTGGCACCCGCCCGCACCTTAGGGGGTGCCGGTGCCGTGATGGCAGGCCGGTTCGCCGCGCGGCCGGATCAGAACATCACGATCCGGCGCGCGGTTTCGCCTCGCTCCATCGCCGCGAACGCGTCATCGATGCCCTCGACACCGATGTGGTCACTGACGAGCAGCGAAAGGTCGATCTTGCCGGCGGTGTGGAGGCGCAACATCTCGGGGAAGTCGCGTGCGGGGTCGGTCGACCCGTACACACAGCCGCGTACCGTCTTCGCGTCGACCATCAGCGACATGGCACCGAACTCGACGGTGGCCCCCATTGCCGCCGCGCCGACCAGCGTGACGGTCCCGCCTCGCCGGGCGGCACCGAACGCGGTGTTGATGGTCGCCGGTGAGCCCACCACCTCGACCGCATGATCGGCGCCGCGGTTCTCGGTGCGGGCGCGTACCGCGGCGATCGGGTCGAGGGCCGACGCGTCGATCGTGTCGGTTGCGCCGCAGCGTCGCGCGAGCTCGAGCTTCGCCGGCACCCGGTCGATCGCGATGATCGGCGAGCCGCCCGCCAGCCGCGCGCCTTGCACCGCGGCCAGGCCGACACCACCGCAGCCGATGATCGCAACGCTCTCGCCCGGTTGCACGCGCGCACTGTGCAGCACCGACCCGATGCCGGTGACGACACCACAACCGACGAGCGCCGCGAGGTCGAGCGGGAACGCAGGGTCGATCGGCACCGCAGCCGCGGCCGGAACGATGGTCTCCTCGCCGAAGGTGGCGGTGCCGAACGTGCTGAACACTTCCTCGCCGCCGCGGCCATGGGCGTACGGGCCCGCGAACGCGTGGTCCATCCCGTGCTCGCACAGTTCGGTCCGGCCGCGCAGGCAGAAGAAGCAGCGCCGGCAGGGCACGACCCAGCTGAGGATCACGTGATCGCCGGGTGCGACTGTCGTCACGTCGGCCGCGACCGCGACCACCTCACCCGCGCCTTCGTGACCGAGCACCGCCGGCAACCGCCCCGGGATCGCGCCGCGGGCGACGCTCAGGTCGGAGTGGCAGACGCCGCTCGCGGCGACGCGTACGCGCACCTGCCCCGGCGCGAGCGCGGGGAGGGCCAGGTCTTCGACGGCGAGCGACTCGCCCGATCGGCGCAGAACTGCGGCCCGCATCGCAGTGCCGGGTTCGTGCTCAGCCCGGCGCGGGGCCGAAGACGAGCGGGAGCCGATCGGCCTGCCGGATACCCGGCGAGTAGCGGATTTCCGTCCCTTCCGCGAGGTGGTACTCGGGGATACGGCGGTGGAACTCCTCGATCGCGACCTTCAGTTCCATGCGCGCGAGGTGCGAGCCGAGGCAACGGTGCGGCCCGCCGCCGAATGCGAGATGGCGGTTCGGGCTACGAGCGAGGTCGACTTCCTGCGCGCCGTCGAACTCGGCGTCGTCGCCGTTCGCCGCGCCGAGGCACATCGTCGCGTGGTCGCCGGCCATGATCTCGACCCCGTCGATCGTGCAATCTTGTTTCACGACGCGCGGCACCACCATCACCGGTGTCTCGGTGCGCAACAGCTCTTCGATCGCGGTCGACGTGAGCGCCGGGTCGGCCGCGAGGCGGCGACGCGGTTCCGGGTGACGAGCCAAGTACACGATGTTGCAGTCGAGGGTCGCGGTGACGGTGTCGAGCCCACCGAGCAGCAACAGGTGACAGATCCCGAGCAGCTCGCCCTGGGTGAGCGGTCGGTCCTCGATCTTCGCGTGCACGAGCCGGCCCAGCAACGCTTCGTCGGGGTCGCGGCGCTTCTCCTCGATCGCGTTTTCGAAGTACTCCGTGATATCGCGGCCGGTCTGCTCGCGGACGCGCTGCGCGCCTTCCCAGTCGTCGGGGGCGACGTCGGGGCGGATGGTGTTGTCGCGCCACTGCAGGAACTGCACGAGGTCCGACTGCGGCAACCCCATCAGGGCGAGGAAGATGGTCGACGGCAGGGGCGTCGCGAAGTCTTCGTGGAAGTCGCAACCGGCGTTGGCGGCGAAACCGTCGATGATCTGGTTGACGAGCACCCGCGCATCGGGTTCGAGCGCGGCCATCTTCTTCGGCGAGAACTCGGGGTCGAGGAGACGGCGGTACTTCGCGTGTTCGGGAGGGTCGATCTGCAACGGGATGAGCGGGTGCTCCTGCCCGATCGAAATGGCCTCGAACGACGAGGAGAACGTTTCCGGGTGCTTCAACGCCCACTGCACGTCGGCGTAACGAGTCAGGTAGACCGCCGCGGTCCCCTCGAACATCCCGTCGCCGCGCGCGACGGGGCACGTGTCGCGCATCTCCTTGTAGGTCGGGAGCGGTTCGTCGGCGCAGCGTTGCGAGAACAGCAACGACATCGGGTCGACGGGGGGAAGTTCGGCGTCGCGGTCAACGGTGTCCATCGGTCGTTCCTTCGTCGAGTTGGCGCCGGCCACCGAGGGCCCTCCACACGAACCGCCACACGTGGTCGGCTCGATCGAGCGGCGCGGCGCGACCCAGGGTCACGTCGTGGATGCCGGCAAGGACAAGGGTGAAGGTTGCGTGCGCGTCCTGCACTGCATCGGTTGCATCGACGAAACCAGCAGCGTTGGCGCGTTCGATCTCGTCGACGAGGAGCAGCACGAGCGGCGCGATTGCCGCGTCGAGTTCTTCCGGGTACTCCTCCGAAAGGCGGCGATGCTCTCGCACGAGCACACCCGCGTAGCCGAGCGCGCCCGGGTGGGTGAGCATCTGGAAGAGCCCGACGACGTACGACTGCAGGCGCTCGCCCGGCGCGACGGCGTCGATCTGCGCGGCCAGGATGTCGGCGCCGAGCCGGCTGTCGTCTTCGAGCAGCGCGAGCAGGAGCTCGTCCTTGCTCGCGAAGCAGCGGTAGAAGCTCTTGAGCGAGCAGCGGGCGCGCTCGGAAACCTGCGAGACGGTGAACGCGGCGCTGCCGGTCTCGTTGGCGAGGTCGCGGGCCGCGGCCACGAGCCGGTCGAGCCGCGCCACCGACCGGGCCCTCGACTCCTCGAGCGAACGGTCGAGCGCCCGCCGCCGCCACGCCGGGGTGACGGGCGGGGCGGCGGGAGGTGTGGCGGGAGGGCCGGGCGACGCCGAGAGAGCCCCGATCGCCGTTTCGGAGAATGACATTCTCCGCAGTCTCGCGCGGCGAGGGGTCGCCGCTCAAGTGGTTCGCCCCCGCCCGGGTGCGATCGGGTACAACCAACGCATGACAGAAGCGCGTGTCCTGCCGGCCGTCCCCGTCGCGTCCCTCGACGACTACCTCGCCCAGGGCGGCGGGAAGGGCATCGAAGCGGCATCGAAACTCGGGCCGCAGGGCACCATCGACGAAGTGACGGCATCGGGCCTGCGGGGGCGTGGTGGCGCCGGTTTCCCCACCGGGCGCAAGTGGCAGACCGTCGCGACGATGGAGTCCCCCGACCGGCCGACCAGCGTCGTCGTGAACGCGGCCGAAGGCGAACCGGGGTCGTTCAAAGACCGGATGATCCTGCGCCGCGACCCGTACCGGGTCCTCGAAGGGGCGGTGATCGCGGCATACGCGGTCGACGCGACCGAGATCGTCGTCGCGATGAAGGAGACGTTCGGCCCCGAACGCGACCGGATGGAGCGCGCCATCGCCGAGACCTGCGCCGCCGGTTGGTTCGAAGGCGGCGAGATCAAGATCGTCGCCGGACCGAGCGAGTACCTCTACGGCGAAGAGACCGCGCTCCTCGAAGTGGTCGACGGGCGGCCGCCGTTCCCCCGCGTCGCGCCGCCCTACCGGCACGGCATCGACGAGATCGGCGACGCGTTCGGCGAGAGCGCGGGCCGGATGGAACTCGCTGCGATCGACGGCCTGACCGAAGCGCCACCCACGCTGGTGAGCAATACCGAGACGTTCGCGAACGTCCCGGGCATCCTCGCGCACGGCGCCGACTGGTTCCGCGAGATGGGTACGGCCGACTCGCCGGGAACGATCGTCTGCACCGTGATCGGCGCGACCCGCCGTCACGGCGTGGGCGAGTTCGAGATGGGCACACCCCTGGCCGAGGTGATCGACACACTCGGCGGCGGCGCAGCCGACGGTTCCGAGATCGTCGCGGTGATGTCGGGCGTCGCGAACCCGTTGCTGCCCGCTTCACTGCTCGCTACGCCGCTCACCTACGAGGCGATGCGCGCCGCCGGGAGCGGGCTCGGTGCCGCCGGCTTCATCGTGTTCGACGACCACGACGACCTCGTCGCGGTCGCGCACGGCGTCGCCCGTTTCCTCTCCGTCGAATCGTGCGGTCAGTGCACACCGTGCAAACAAGACGGTATGGCGATCTCCGCCGTCCTCGATCGCACCCGCCGGAACGAAGTGACCGACCTCGACATCACCAAGTTGCGCAGCCTGCTCTCCACCGTCGCCGACTCCGCCCGCTGCAACCTCGCCGCCCAGCAGCAACTGGTCGTCGGCAGCGTGTTGGAGCACTTCCCCGACGCGTTCGACGCGCATGTGCACCACCACCACGCTCCCAGCGACCCCTACGTGGTGGCCGCGATCGTCGACATCGTCGGCGACCGGGCCGTCCTCGACATCGAGCACGCCAAGAAACAACCCGACTGGACCTACGACGAGACCTGGTCGGGGAAGGCGCCCGCCGACTGGATCGACGACCGCAAGCTCTTCCACGATCCCAGCGACACGTAGCCCGTTTGCGCACTTCGTCGCCCTCGCGCGGTGACCAAGGGGGCCGGAGGGCCCAGAATCCGGCTCCTCGGTTCAGGCGGGCCGCCTCGCGGTCGACATTGCTATTGAGCATCCTCCGGCACCCAGCCGGACTCGGTCGTGGGGCGACGGGTGAACGGCAGAGCCAGCATGGCGCGCGGCAACGACACGCCGGAAGGCGCGCCGGAGCGTTCGACGTTCGGCGCCCGCCTGTTGCGCGTCGGCGGTGCGATCACGGCTGTCGTCCTCTTGTGCGCCGTGTTCCCGAACGCGGCGTTCGCCGATTCGCCCACGCCCGACATCACGGCCGCGGTGCGCGCGCAGGTGTGCCCGTCGACGTTCAACGCCGCGGCGGCCGACGCCGTCCTCGATGGTCACTTGCACGACGCGATCTTCGGTGACGTCGACGTCGGCACCGACATCGACTGGTCGTCGAACCCGTTCAACCACCCGTCGTGGCCGCCTCAGCTGAACAACCTCCAGTGGCTGGGATCGTCGATCGCGCGCGGGTCCCCCGCCGACGTCGATCGGGTTCGTGACATCCTCCAGGATTGGGTCGCCGACAACCCGCCCGGAGGCCCGACCGCGGCCGTGGCGTGGTCGGCCCGCACGACCGGGTTGCGCGCCACCGTGTTCGAGTGCGCGGCCCCGCTCTTCTCGGGCGAAGCGTGGTGGCAGGCGGCAATCGAAGAGCACGGCGACGCCCTCGCCGACCCCGCCCAGTACGCGGGCGCCTGGAACCACGGCTTCGTCCAGAACCGCTCGCTGCTCACCCTCGGTTGCCTGAACGGCCGCACCGACTGGACCAACGTCGCCGAAGTGCGCGCCACGGAGGGCATCGACACCGCGATCGACGCGCAGGGCGCCGACGACGAGCAGAGCACCGCGTACGCCGACTACGTCCGGCAACTGTTCGAACAGTTCGCACGTATCTCGATCGCGTGCGAGGAACCCATCGCACCGTGGGCGCCGCGCCTCGGGGCGCTCGAAGACTTCTTGGCCCAGGCCACCCGGCCCGACGGGACCTACGAGCAGATCGGTGACACGTACCTCACCCGGCACGCGCCCGGTGCGACGCCGGCCGACCGCTACGCGGTCTACAGCAGCGGCTACGTGTTCGGGCGCACGGCCTGGGCACCGACCGCGGGGTACTTCTCGTTGCGCTTCGGGCCGCGTACCCAGCTGCACGGCCACGCCGATCACACCGCGCTCACCTACATGGCGCACGGCGACGAATGGTTGATCGACGCGGGGACCCCCGGGTACGAGACGACGCAGTACCGCTCCTGGGTTCGCTCGGCGCTGGCCCACAACGAGCTCGTCGTCGATCACGCCGGGAAGCCCACGAACCCGACGACCGCGCTCACGATCGGTCATTCCGACGACAGCTGGCAGCTCTACTCGCTCACCGACCGTCCGTACGCACAGGTGAAGCGCCGCCGCGACGTGTTGCACATCGCCGGTCCGCAGGAGATGTTCGTCGTGCGGGACACCGGAACCGACACCGCGTCCCAGCGGGTCACGTTCAAGCAGCTCTGGCACTTGTCGGATTCGGTGCACGTCACGCACCCGACGCGCCAGACGGTCGAAGCGACCTCGGCCGACGGCCGGCGCATCTTGCACATCATCGAAGTCGGTTCGCCCGATTCGCTGGAGGTGTTGCGCGGTTCGCATGAACCGTTGCAGGGATGGCGTTCGCGCCGCTTCGAAGAGCACGCACCGGCTCCGACAGTTCTCGCGACGACGAGAGGGCAGTCGGCGAAGTTCGTGACCGTCGTGGTCGACGCCTCGTCGCGCAGCGCCGTGTCGGCCCGCTGGGTCTCGGTTCGAGGATCGCTGGTACTCAGGGTGCGGGTCGGCCGCACGACGACGCGCGACATCGGCATCGGCCCGAGCGGGCCGCGACCCGTCTCGCCGTAGGCGCGACAGGGACGGGCAGGGCCGCCGAGCCGATGCCGTTGCGGATGCCGATGCCACAATCACCCTGTGCTTCTCGAGCGGGTGGTCGCCACTTCGGGACGGGTGGGCGCGACGCGATCGCGCAAGGAGAAGGTCGCCGCGCTGGCGGAGGTGCTGCGCGACCTCGCGCCCGACGAGATCGAGCCGACCGTCGGGTTCCTCACCGGTGAAGCTCGCCAGGGCCGCGTCGGCGTCGGCTGGGCGAGCCTCGCGTCGGTCGGGCCGGCCGGGTCGACCGTGCCCGCGATCACGATCGAGGAACTCGATACCGCGATCTCCGAACTGCAGGCGACGACCGGTGCCGGCTCGAGCGAGCGCCGCCGCGCCTTGTTGCACGCGCTCACCGCTCGTGCCACGAGCGCCGAGGTCGATTTCATCCGGCGGCTGCTCATCGGCGAACTCCGGCAGGGTGCGCTCGCGGGGCTGATGACCGACACGATCGCGAAAGCCGCAGACGTTCCGCTCGCTGCGGTGCGGCGGGCGGCGATGCTTTCGGGTGACCTCGGCGCGACGGCACGGCTCGCGCTGATCGAGGGCGAAGCCGCGTTGCGAAACGTCTCCCTCCAGGTGCTGCAACCCGTGATGCCGATGCTCGCGGCGACGGCGCCCGATGTCGGTGCCGCCATCGAGAGCACCGGTCGCGCGTCGGTCGAATGGAAGCTCGACGGCGCGCGCGTCCAGGTTCACCGCGACGGCGACGACGTCCGCATCTACACGCGCAACCTCAACGACGTCACCGAACGTCTCACCGATGTCGTTGCGGCGGTGCGGGCGCTTCCTGCGAGCCGGTTCGTTCTCGACGGGGAGGCCATCGGCGTCGACGACGATGCGCGCCCGCGTCGCTTTCAAGACATCATGAGCGACTTCGGGCGCGACACCCGGCCGGCGCAGAACACGCTGCACGCGTTCTTCTTCGACATCCTCCATCTCGACGGCGAAGACCTGCTCGACCGCCCGCTCACGGAGCGCCGTGACGCGCTGGACCGAGTCTGCCGCGACTATGTCGTGCCTTCCGTGCAGACCGACGATGCCGGGGTCGCCGCCACGTTCTTCGCCGAATCGCTGGCCGCGGGGCACGAGGGCGTGATGGTGAAGTCGCTCGACGCGCCTTACGAAGCGGGCCGGCGGGGCGGCGCGTGGTTGAAAGTGAAACCCGTGACCACCCTCGACCTCGTCGTCCTCGCCGCCGAGTGGGGCCACGGCCGCCGGCGGGGTTGGCTCTCGAACCTGCACCTCGGTGCACGCGACCCGGCGGGCGACGGGTTCGTGATGGTCGGCAAGACGTTCAAAGGCCTCACCGACGAGTTGCTCGCCTGGCAGACCGATCGCTTCCAAGCCTTGGCCACCGGGCAGGACGGCATCACCGTGCACGTCCGGCCCGAACTGGTTGTCGAGATCGCGCTCGACGGCGTGCAGCGGTCGACCCGGTACGACGGCGGCGTCGCCCTGCGCTTCGCGCGGGTGCGCCGCTACCGCGACGACAAAACCGCGGCCGAAGCCGACACGATCGACACCGTGCGCGGCCTGCTCGCCGGCCACGGATCACTGGGTACGCTCACGTGATGGAACTCGACTACTTGGCCTTCGACGCCGACAACCACTACTACGAGGCAGGCCAGGCGCAAGCCTCCGGTGCGGGCCGAGCGGCACAGACCGTTGCCGACCGTGATGGAGCGCCGGAGGCTGGAGCCGCATGAACATCGACTACTTGGCCTTCGACGCCGACAACCACTACTACGAGGCAGGCCAGGCGCAAGCCTCCGGTGCGGGCCGAGCGGCACAGACCGTTGCCGACCGTGATGGAGCGCCGGAGGCTGGAGCCGCATGAACATCGACTACTTGGCCTTCGACGCCGACAACCACTACTACGAGGCAGGCCAGGCGCAAGCCTCCGGTGCGGGCCGAGCGGCACAGACCGTTGCCGACCGTGATGGAGCGCCGGAGGCTGGAGCCGCATGAACATCGACTACTTGGCCTTCGACGCCGACAACCACTACTACGAGGCAATAGACGCGTTTACGCGGCATCTCGACCCGAAGGTCGGGCCGCGCACCGTGCAGTGGGCCGAGATCAACGGTCGGAAATACCACGTGGTGGGCGGGCGGGTGAGCCACGCGGTCGTCAACCCGACGTTCAACCCGATCGCCAAGGCCGGCGCGATGCACGACTACTTCCGGGGCAACCCGAACGGTCGCCAGCCCTGGGAGTTCCTCACCGAACGCGAACCCATCCCCGCGGAGTACCGCGACCGCGACGCCCGCCTCGCCCGTATGGACGAGTTCGGGCTCGAAGCGATCTGGCTGTTCCCGACCCTCGGCATGCTCTACGAGGAGTTGTTGAAGCACGATCCGCAGGCCGTCACGATCACGTTCGAGGCGTTCAATCGGTGGCTCGAAGAAGACTGGGGTTTCGCCTACCAGGACCGGATCTTCGCCGCGCCGTACCTCTCGCTCTGCGACGTCCAATGGGCGGTGCGCGAGCTCGAGTGGGCGATTGATCACGGCGCCCGCCATGTCGTCATGCGCCCCGCCGCGCCCGTCACGGCGAACGGACAATTCGCGGCGAGCGACCCGTCGTTCGACCCGTTCTGGGCGCGGGTGAACGAGGCGGGCATCACCGTCGTGGTCCACGCGGGCGACAGCGGCTACTCGTCGAACGGGTACGCGGTCGACGGCTTCGCCGCCGCGTTCTCGGGTGGGCAGTGGCGGCCGAGCATCAAGTCGTTCCACATCGAGCGCGCCGCCTTCGACTTCTTGATCACGCTCTCGTTCGACAAGCTGTTCGAACGCTTCCCGAACCTTCGTGTCGCGTCGGTCGAGAACGGCTCGGAGTTCCTGCGCGACCTGTTCAACAAGTTGCGTTCCACCGACCACAAGATGCCCGGCTACTTCGACGGCGACCCGGTCGCGTCGTTCCGCGAGCACGTCTGGATCAACCCGTTCTGGGAAGACGACGTGCACGAGATCGTCGACCTGATGGGCAACGACCGTGTGATCTTCGGCTCCGACTGGCCGCATATCGAAGGCATGCCGCGACCGCTCGACTACGTCGCCGAACTCAAGGCCTTCGACGACGACACCCGACGCAAGATCCTGCGCGACAACGTCCGCACCCTCAACCACGTGCGTCGATAGCTATCGAATAGCGATAGCTATCGACGCATGTCAGACGTTCGAGTTCGACCGCGCTACGGGGATTGGTAGAGGTAGCGATCGATGACTCGGTGCATGTGCAGGATGTTCGACTCCTGCCGCGGGTTGCACCGCAGGCCGTCGAAGCCGCGCGACTTCATGCCCTGCTGCACCCGGCCGATGTTCTCGTAGTCCTGGCGGGTGATCTCACCCCAGTCGCGTTCGTTCCAATCGGCGTAGAACTTGCGCTGCAACGGCCGTGGTTCGGCGTCGGCGCGCGGCCACTCCAGCACCCAGGTGTCCTTGATCGCGCTGTCGGGGTCGAGACCGTTGGGGCGGACGCGAAAGAGGATCGCGCTCCCCGGGTAGATCGGGCCGACGACGTTCGGGAACCAGTACACGTCGTCGGCGCTCGTCATCTGCTCGGGCTCGAACCCGTCGACGTCGAAGCCGCGCGACGCGAGCAAGCCCATGCGACGGGTTTGGTACTCGCCGAGCAACGCACCGCGCGGGAGACCTGCGCCGGTCAGCTCCGCGACCAACTCCCGCTCTTCCTGCAAGAACGCGCCGCCGAGCCCGGCGACCAGCCCCGCGAGGATCGCGGCTTCGTCGACGTCTTCGTCGCGGATGCCGAGCCGGGGGCTCGGCTGCAACTGGCGGCGCGCCGACGGGAGCCGGCCGTAGTGCGCATGCGTACGGAACTGCTCGTACTCGATGCTCGTGTCGTCGGTCCACGGGAGGATCTGCGGGTGCAACCCCTGCACGTGGTAGCCCTCGTTGAACGCGTCGATCACCGCTTTCCAATTCGCGGGCAGCACGGTCGTGCGGTACGAACGGAACCGCATGTCTTCGGGGCGGTACGGCGCGAGCAACGCCGGTAACGGCTCGAGGAAGTCGAGCAGGGGCTCGGCCTCCGGGTCGAAGTTCACGAAGACGAACCCGCCCCATGTCTCGGCTCGCACCCTCTTCGCGCGCAAGTCGTCGGGCAAGACCCCGAAGTCTTCGACGTCGACGACTTCGGTGACGCTCCCGTCGAGCGCGTACCTCCACCCGTGGTACGGGCAGCGGAAGGCGCCGCCGGCGAAGGCGCCGCACCCGGTCGCCAGCGCGGTACCGCGATGTACGCACGCATTGTGGAAGGCGTTGATCTCGTGGTGCTCGCCGCGCACGACGAGGACCGACTGGTCGCCGATCGTGTACTCCACGAAGTCGCCCGGCTTCCCGACCTCTTCTTCGCGGCAGGCGATCTGCCACACCCGCGACCACAGGCGTTCCATCTCGAGCCGGGCGAACTCGGGAGAGAGGTAACGCTCTTTCGGTACGAAGTTGCCGTCGCCGACCTTCATCGAACGGCGAATGTACCTTTCAGTCCGCAACGATGGAATTCAACCTCGCCGACCTCTTCGAATGTGTGGCCGACCATGTCGGCGACCGGGTCGCGGTCGTGTACCGCGACCGGCGACGCACGTACCGCGAACTCGACGACCGGGCGACACGCCTCGCCCACGCGCTCATCGCGCTCGGCGTGCAACCGGGTGAGCACGTCGGCTGTTACATGACCAACACGCCGGCGTACATCGAAACGATGCTCGCCGCGTACAAGCTCCGCGCCGTGCCGGTGAACGTGAACTACCGGTACGCGGCCGATGAACTCGCGTACCTGTTCAACGACGCGGAACTCGTCGCCGTGGTCGCGAACCCCGAGTTCGCCGTGCCGGCCCGTGCGGTGCAGCCGCGCGTGCCGTCACTGCGCACGATCGTTGCATCCGGCGACGAGTACGAGACCTTGCTCGCGTCGGCTTCCTCCACACGCGACTTCGGTGCCCGCAGCGGCGACGACCACTACCTGCTCTACACGGGCGGCACGACCGGTATGCCCAAAGGTGTCGTCTGGCGCCAGGAAGACATCTTCTTCGCCGCGCTCGGCGGCGGGAACCCGGGAGGCCCGCCGATCGGCCGGCCGGAAGACATCGGCCCGGGCGCGGTTGCGAACCGGGCGCAACGGGTCGGCCCGTTCCTCCCGGCCGGCGATCCCGGCCGACCAGTTCGTCGCGCTCGCGCTCGGCCCGTTGATGCACGCGAGTGGGCAGTGGTCGGCGTTCGGCGCGCTCCTCGGCGGCGGTGCGGTCGTGCTCTACGACCACAGCCCCATGGACTACGACGAGGTGCTGCGCCTGATCGGGGATGCGCAGGTCGTCGCGCTCAATGTCGTCGGCGACACGAACGCGCGCCCGCTGGTCGAGATGTGGGAGGCCCATCCCGGCGCGTACGACACGGCATCGGTACGCCTCCTCGGATCGGGCGGGGCGATCCTGTCGAGCGATGTGAAGGACCGGATGATGCGGGCGTTCCCCGGCGCGCTCGCGATCGTCGAGGGGATGGGGTCGTCGGAAGTGCCGGCGCAAGCGGTCGCCGTCACGACTCGTGACGGCGCGTCCCGCCCGACGTTGACGTTCGCACCCAAAGCCGAGAGCGCAGTGTTCGATGACAACATGCGGATGGTCGAACCGGGCTCGGGAGTGGTTGGCCGCCTCGCGACCCGCGGGCGGCTCCCCCTCCGCTACCACCACGATCCCGACAAGACGGCCCGCACGTTTGTCGAGATCGACGGCGTGCGCTGGTCGTTCCCCGGCGACATGGCAACGATCGACGCCGACGGCTCCATCCGCGTGCTCGGTCGGGGATCGTTGTGCATCAATACCGGCGGCGAGAAGGTGTACCCCGAAGAGGTCGAAGCGGTGCTGCGCGACCATGCGCGCGTCGCCGACGTGATCGTCGTGGGCCGGGCCGACGAGCGCTACGGCGAGCAGGTCGTCGCGGTCGTCGAACCGCACGACGCGAACTCCCCGCCGACGCTCGACGAGCTACGCGCGCACTGCCGTGATCGCCTTGCCGGGTACAAAGCGCCCCGCGCGCTCGTCGTGGTCGACGCGGTCCGCCGGTCTCCTTCCGGCAAGGCCGACTACCGGTGGGCCAAAGACCTGGTTTGCAGCTGAGCAGGCCGGAAACAGCCCGCTCAGCTGCAAACGGGACCTCGGTGGTCGGGTCGAGGCTTCGAGGCTGCGCCGGGGCGCGGCGCGTGGCACCCTGTCGAGCATGCGCTGTGTCGTGTGCGAGGAGCTCGGTCCGCCCGAGAACCTGACCGTCGTCGATCTCCCGGCCCCCGAACCCGGGCCGGGAGAGGTGAGGGTGGCGGTGAAGGCGGCCGGCGTGAACTACGTCGACGGGTTGATCGCCGCGGGTCGCTATCAGGTCCGCATCCCCCCGCCGTTCACGCCGGGAAGCGAGGTGGCGGGCGTGATCGACGCGGTCGGCATCGGCGCGGAAGACCGTCACGTCGGTGAACGGGTGTTTGCCACGCTCGGCCTCGGTGGTTTCGCCGAGTCGGTGCTGGTGCGGTCGGAGCGCGCGATCCCGATCCCGGAGACGCTCGACTACTCGCGCGCGGCTTCGTTCCACCAGGCCTACTGCACGGCGTGGTTCTCGTTCACTCGCCGGGCCACGCTGCGACCGGGCGAATGGGTGCTCGTCACCGGCGCGGGCGGCGGTATCGGGCTGGCGGCCATCGACGTCGCGTGCGCGCTCGGGGCGCGAGTCGTCGCGGTCGCGTCCACACCCGAGAAACGTGACCTCGCGATCGCGGCCGGCGCCGAAGCGACGATCGACGGCGCGCACGACGACCTCAAGGCGCGCGCCCGTGAGATCGGTGGTGGAGGGGTCGATGTCGTCTACGACGCGGTCGGCGGCACGATCGCGGAGCCGGCGCTGCGGGCGTTGCGCGACGACGGACGGTTCCTGGTCGTCGGGTTCACCGGCGGCATCCCCAAGGTGGCACTGAATCTCGTGTTGCTCAACAACCGGTCGGTCGTGGGCATCGAATGGGGCGGGTGGGCGATGAAGCACCCCGACGAAGACCGGCGCCTGGTCGAAGAGGTGCTCGAACAGATCGCCGACGGCAAACTGCACCCGGTCGCACCGCAGGTTCGCCCACTCGACGAGGCGGGCCGGGCGATCTCCGATCTGCTCGAGCGCCGAGCCGCGGGCAAAATCGTGCTCGCGCCGTAAATTCTCGCTCGCTCACTGCAATGCCCGCGGCGCCGCGGGTCGAGCGGGAAGCGGCCCGGACCGTAGGGACGAGAGCGGAAAACACAAGCGAGGGCACGCGGTGCGACTGGCGCACCACCCATCTGCCCGAGCGGGGCCCGAGCGGCCCGGACCGTAGGGACGAGAGCGGAAAACACAAGCGAGGGCAAGCGGTGCGACGCAGCACCACCCACCTGCCCGAGCGGGGCCCGAGCGGCCCGGACCGTAGGGACGAGAGCGGAAAACACAAGCGAGGGCACGCGGTGCGACGCAGCAGCGTGCACCGTGCCCGAGCGGGGCCCGAGCGGCCCGGACCGTAGGGACGAGAGCGGAAAACATGGAGTTTGGGCTGTTCAACAGTTTGTACGTGCCTCGGCAGTTGAGCGAGGGCGAACCGGGCGCGGAGCACCGCCGGTTGATGGATGAGATCGCGGTCGTCCAGACCGCCGATCGCACCGGTTTCAAGTACACGTGGGCGACGGAACATCATTTTCTCACCGAGTACTCGCACCTCTCGGCGAACGAGGTGTTCCTCGGCTACCTCGCGCACGCGACCGAACGTATCCATCTCGGGTCGGGCATCTTCAACATCACGCCGCCGGTGAACCACCCGGCGAGGGTCGCGGAACGCGCCGCGATGCTCGACCATCTTTCGGAGGGCCGCTTCGAGTTGGGGATGGGTCGGGGCTCGTCGACGACGGAGCAGCGCGGCTTCGGCATCGACGACAGCGACTCGACACGCGACATGTTCGACGAGGTCGTCGGCCAGTTCCGGCACATGTGGGCCGACGACGACTACCCCGGGTTCGACGGGCAGTTCTTCTCGATGCCGTCACGCAACGTGTTGCCGAAGCCCTACGCGAAGCCGCACCCGCCGATGTGGGTCGCGGCGGGCAGCCCGAGCACGTTCGAGAAGGCGGGCCGGATGGGCCTGGGCGTGTTGTGCTTCACGATGTTCGGCCCGGAACCGTTGAAGCCGTTGATCGAAACGTACAAGCGCGCCCTCGAGCACGCGGAGCCGGTGGGCGACTACGTGAACGACAACGTGATGGTCACGACGCAGCTGCTGTGCCTCGAAGACGGCCAGCGCGCCCGTGAGCTCGCGGGCAGCGGCCAACTGACCCAGGGCTACCAGAACAGCCTGGTGTTCCGGTACCTCGACACGTTCCCGAAGCCACCGGAGATCCCGGTATGGCCGGAGCTGATCCCGGAACCGACCGTCGCCGACATCGAGTTGCGCATCGAGGCGAACATTGCGATGTACGGCACGCCCGACGAGGTCGGCCGCACCGCGCAGGCGTACGCCGATTCGGGTGTCGACCAGGTCGTGTTCGGCCTGCTGTCGTCGACGATCTCTCGTGAGCTGGCGGTCGAAACGGTGGAGACGTTCGGCCGGCACGTGCTCCCCCGGTTCGACCGCGACCCGGTGCACCGCACGACCCGGTTCCGCGAGGCGGCGCGCGCCGCGTCGTGACCGATCGTCGCCATCTGCTCGTGGTGTTCCACTCCCGTTCGGGTGGGACGCAGGCGATGGCGGATGCGGCGGTTGCCGGCGCGACGACCGCCGAGATCGACGAGGTCGACGTGCGCGTGTTCGCGCGCGCCCGACGCCGGGGTCGACGACGTGCGGTGGGCCGACGCGGTCCTGCTCGGCACACCGGAGAACTTCGGCTCGATGAGCGGCCTGATGAAAGACTTCCTCGAGCGCATCTATTACCCGCTCCTCGAAGCGACGGCGGGTTTGCCCTACGCCCTCTTCGTGAAGGCGAGCACCGATGGGCAGGGCGCGGTGAGCAGTGTCGAACGGGTGCTGGCCGGGCTGCGCTGGAAAGCGGTGCAACCGCCATTGGTGGTCGTCGGCGACGTGCGGGCCGGCGACCTCGAACGCTGCCACGAGCTCGGGATGACGATGGCCGCCGGGCTCGAAGCAGGCATCTACTGATGGCGCCGAGCGCCGCGTCGATCGAGGCGGTCGCGCGACTCGAACCGGGGTACGAACCGCTGTTCGCGCGCCTGGTCACGGTCTGCGAAGCCGACGAACGGGTGCGCGCGATGTGGTTGTCGGGTTCGCTCGCACGCGGCGTCGCCGATCTCGTATCCGATCTCGACGTGTTGGTCGCGGTCCGCGACGACGACTTCGAGGGTTTCGCCGCGCAGTGGCGCGAATGGCTCGCAACGATCACACCGACGCTCCTCGCGCGCCCGCTCCCCTTCGCGCCCGGTTGTTTCTTCTCGCTGACGCCTGAGCGGATGCGTCTCGACATCGTGAGCGAGCCCGTCAGCCGGTTACCGGCGACGTTCTTCCGCGACCGGCTCGTCGTGTTCGACCGCGACGAGCTCGACCGCGTCGTCCCGGCGCCGGCCCGCGCCGCAGGCCCCGACCCGGCGGCGATCGCGGCGCTGGTCGAGGAGTTCTTTCGCGACTACGGCATGTTCAACGTGGTCGTCGAGCGGGGCGACTGGCTCCTCGGGCTCGAGGCGATCCAGCTGGTGCGGACGTTGCTCTACCGGTGTTTCGTGGAGTCGAACGCCCCGGCACCGCCGTCGGGCGTGAAACGATGGAGCGACAAGCTCACCGCCCGACAACGCGCCGTGCTCGAAGCGCTCCCGGCCGCCACCGCGACCCGGGAGAGCGTGATCGAGACGCACGAGGCCGTGGCGTGCGCGTTCGTCACCAACGTGCGACCGATCTGCGACGCGCTGCAGATTTCCTGGCCACAGGCCCTCGAAGACGCGACCGTGCGCTACCTGCGCGCCCACGACCTTCCGGCCCTCGACCACTGCTGAGCCACCGAGGAACACGTCCCCGCGGGGACGCCTGCCGGTCGGGGGTCATGCGGCGAGGCCTCCCAGCCCCGCTCCGGGAGGTTGGTTGCCACGCGCAGGGCCGTTCGCTCACCTACCCGAAGGCGCCGCTCGGGAGGTACGGCGCGGGAGCACGGCCGAACCCGCGTAGCCCGACCGGCCCGTGCGGCACCAGTTCGAGACCGGCGTCGAGGGCAACTCGCATCGCCCACTGCTGCTCGGCGGTGATCCAACCGAAGTCGACGGTGGCACCCGACGGCGCGCGCTGCAGCGCGGCCGCGAGGAGCGACGTCGCGATCGCATCAGTCCGCGCGGCGACGAGGCGCGGCCGCTCGTGCACCATCGCGTACCCGCCGTCATCGTGGACGAGGAGCTCGGCGCCTTCGGCGAGCATGCAGTCGAGATCGGCGCCGTGCGGCTCGCCGCGCACCTCGCGGTCGACATCGTCGACGAGGGCACGGTCGTCGCGTCCGCCGGCGCGTACGCCGGTACTCGACGGCAATCGTTCGATCCGTGGCACGCCCCACACGACGAACGCGGGATGCAAAGCGAACCCGGCGCCCGAGTACCGCCGCATCGCGGCGGGATCGCGCGAGCAGAGGATCATCCCGCGTCGGCCACGCCCGTAGTCGACCGCCGCATCGAGTAATCGGCGGCCGATCCCCCGACCCTGCGATGCCGGCACGACGGCGAAGAGCGAAAGCACCCACAGCTCACCACGCACGAACCCCTGGGCCATGCCGACGACATCGTCACCGCCGATCGCCACGAACGAACCGAGGGGGTCGGTCGCGAGCAGGTGCCGCAGCCGACGCTCCGTCGACGCAACCGTCTGCGGCGTGCGGGCGATCGGTGGCAGCCCGTAGCGCGCCCGCATGGCGCGGTACGCGCCATCCCACGTCTGCTCGCTCGCGGCAACGTCTTCGAGTTGCATCGCGCGGATCGAGAACACGCCGACATCCTCTCGCGTCGACGCTCGGAGAGGCGGACCAATTCTCGGTCGCGCTACGTTCCCCGCCCATGGACGTGCTCGACATCTGGGTGAACCTCGTGACGCCGGCCAGTGCCGGCGCCTTTCTCGGTCAGCGCGAGAACGCGCACATACCGTCGTACCTCGGGGGCAACAAGGACCGCGTCGGCGCGACCGACCTCATCGCGATGATGGACGAACTCGGCGTGGCCACGAGCGTGCTCACCCCGGGCCTCAACCACGGCGAGGAGGCATCGTTCGAGATCGCCGATGCGCACCCCGGCCGGTTCCTCGTCGCCGCCGGCCTCGCCGATCCCAGCACGCCGACCAAGAACGCGACCCGCATACGCGAGATCGCGCAACATCGCCGGTTCGCGATGGTGAGGGTGATGCCGCTCGCCACCCAGGTCGCGATCAACGACCCGAAGCACTATCCCGTGTACCAGGTCTGCGAGGAACTCGGCATTCCCGTCGGCATCAACGTGGGCGTGCCGGGCCCGCGGGTTCGCTCGCGGGTGCAGCACCCCGAACTGCTCGAAGACGTGATGATCGACTTCCCCGATCTGGTCATCATCGGAGCGCACATGGGCCACCCCTACGAAGAGTTGCTCATGAACTACATGCGCAAGTGGCCCAACCTCTATCACTCGTGCACCGCGTACGCGCCGCGGTACTTCGATCCGGCACTGGTGAAGTTCATGAACACGTCGCGCTACCGCGGGCGCATCTTGTGGGGCAGCGACGAGCCCTGGTTCCCGATGCGCCGCTCGCTCGAAGAGGCACGCGCGCTCCCCCTCGACGGCGAAGCGATGGAGCTCTTCCTCGGCGGCACCGCCCGCCGGCTGCTGGATCGCACCTGACGTCCCGGAACCCGGAGGTACCCGCCATGGCCGTGCGGTTCACCGAACTCGTGGTCGACGCCAACGACGTCGAGGCGCTCGCGAACTTCTGGTCTGCGGTGCTCGGCTGGCCCGCGAGCCCGGTGAACGACGACGGCGACGTCGAGCTGGTCGCGCCCGACGGTTCGTTCCCGACGATCCTCTTCGAACCGGTCCCGGAAGCCAAAACGGTGAAGGACCGCCTGCACATCGACGTCAGCCCCACCGGTTCCGACCAGGACGCCGAACTGCAACGTCTCCTCGACCTCGGTGCGCGGCAGATCGACATCGGGCAGGGTGACGTCGACTGGATCGTGCTGGCCGACCCGGAAGGCAACGAGTTCTGCCTGTTGCGCACGCCGGTCGCGTAGGAGCGGTCACAGGTCGAGCACTTCGAGCGGGAACGGCGGGTTCGCGAGCGGTTGCACCGCGAGTTTCACCAGCAGCAACGGGTTGTCGTCGCCGGCGATTCGATTCGCCACCAGTTGGTCACAACCGCGGCAACGATGGATGAGCACCCACTCGCCCCGGCCGCGAACGGCGATCGCGATCGGCTCCATCGCCGACCGGCACGGCGACGCGCGGTCACCGGGCTTCTCGTCGACGTGGCGGCTCCACAGGCAGTTGGGGCAATGATTTCGATGGGCGGTGCCCGGCGCGTCGGCGGGCACGTCGAGACGGCATTCACAGCAACGGAACGCGCCCGGCAAACGGGCGCGCGAACGGTCGCGCGACAAGGGAAGGACCTCCGGTACGGAAGGACATCGGCGGTTGTCGCGCGCCGGGCGGGGAATGCGGTCAGGAACCGCACGGGAGCCGGTTGAGGGCGCGCGACACGATGACTTCCGTGGCCACGGTCATCGGTCACCCCCTCGGATCCAGCTCGAAACGGAGCGTCGGTTCGCTCGCTCCGGCAGTGTGCCCGGCGGTGCCGCCGAGTGCAATCGAATTAGCGTGAGCGGGATGACGCCCGACGCGACGGCACCGCTCGACCCGCTCTCGTTGATCGACCTCGACCGGTACCCGATCGCCGATCTCGACGCGCCCGGGGCGCGCCGCGTGATCGAAGATGCGCGGGGCGACCTCGCGGCGAACGGTGTCGCGATCTTCCCCGGATTCGTCCGGCCGGAAGCCGTAGCGTCGATCGCCGCGACCGTCGCCGCGACCAAGGAACGGGCGCACTTGGAGGACGTGTGGGGAACGCCGTACCTCGCGCTTCCCGACGAGTCGATGCCCGAAGGCCACCCTCGGCGCACCTCGGTGCACAGCCGTACCTGGATCCTCGCCTACGACCTCGTGCCGGCCACCTCACCGGCACGCGTCCTCTACGAGTTCGACGGCTTGAAGGCCTTCATCGGCGCCGTCCTCGAACGCGACCCGCTCTACCGCATGGCCGATCCGCTCGGCGCCCTCAACCTCACGGCGATGGACGACACGCACGTCCAGGGTTGGCATTACGACAGCACCGACTTCGTCGTGTCACTCGCCGTGCAAGCGAGCGACGACGGCGGAGCCTTCGAATGCGCGCCGATGATCCGCAATGCCGACGACGAGCACTACGACGATGTGGCGCGCGTGCTCGACGGCCGCGGGTCTGACCTTGTCGAGGTCTACCCGATGACCGCCGGCACGTTGATGATCTTCATGGGTCGCCGCTCGTTGCATCGCGTGGCGCCGGTCCGTGGCGACCGCCCGCGCATCGTCGCGCTGTTCGCCTACGACACAACGCCGCACGCGAACAGTTCCGACCTGTTGAAGTTGGTCCGGTACGGCCGCACCGAGCCAATGGCCCCGGCGTGACACCGCTCAGCGGGTTCCGGACCCAGATCGGCGAAGCGTTCATCGGCGACGGCGCAGAGGCCGCGCACGTCAACACGGTGTTGGGCGCGTACGGGAGCCCGGTCGAAACCGCGTGGGCGAGCGCCCTCGCGCACCCGTCTGCCGGTCACTCCCCGTTCGTCGCCGTCCTCCAACCGGGGATCGCGGTGAAGCCTCTCACGCTCTTCGTGAACAAGGCGACGATCGCCTCCGACGCCCACGCCGCCCTGACCTTCGGTGCCGCGCAGGCCGGGGTGGCCAAAGGGGTCGCCGACGCGCTGGCGGACGGGACGATCCCGCGGATTGACGCCGACTCGCTCCTTTGCATCGCCGCGGTGTGGGTGAACCCCGACGCGAAGGAAGCCAATCTGGTCTTTGGCAACAACGCGGCTGCGACTCGTGAGGCGCTCGTCGCCGGAGCGTCGAACGTTCCCACCCTCGACGACGTTCTCGCCGCGCGCGTGGCGCCATGGAACCCGTACTTCCGACCGTCGTGAGCGGCCGTGACGAAACGAGCCCCCCTCGCCCGTCCGTGCGCGAGAGGGACTCGACCGTTCCACTCCCGGATCAGGTACCGCCGAAGTAGGCGTCGGCCTGCGGGCTGCCTTCGATGCCCGGCGTCGCCTGCGAGTACGCCCTGCTGTCACCCGACGTGACGCCTCGTGAACTCCCGCGCAGGTAATAGACCATGCCCGCGTGCTGCTGGCCGCTCACGGTCTTCCCGGCGGCGGCGATCATGAGGTCTGCGTAGCCGTCGTGGTTGAAGTCGGCCGTCTTCACCATCGAACCGAACTCGTCACCGCTGCCGGCGCCGCCACTTCGGATCCCGCGGGTCAGCTCGCTGAAGCCCTTGTACTTCCCGCGGTCGGCGGTGATGAGCGAGGTTCTCGAACCGGAGAAGACCAGCACGACGCCGTGGTCGATACCGGGGGTGTGCCCGAGCTCCCGCTTGTCGACGGTGATGGCCAGATCGGTGTAACCGTCGCCGTTGAAGTCGCCCGCCGTGAGGCAGTCGCCGAAGTTGTCGAGCGTCACCGGGTTGCCTCGCACGTAGGGGGTCGCGAAGCTCCACAGCTTCGACCCGGTGGTGGTGAGCCCGGTCACGCTTCCGGCCAGGACGTAGACCGCACCGGCCAAGGGCACACCGGAGATCGTCTTGCCGTCGGCACCGACCGCCAGGTCGGTGATGCCGTCGTGGTTGAAGTCGCCGGCGGCGAAATACCGCGCCGAGCCGGCTGGTGTCACCCGGCGTCGACGGCATCCCGGCGGTGGCCTCCGTGAAGTACTGGTTGGTCGCGCCGATATTGGCCACCGACGCGGCGCCGTACAGGATGTCGAAACCGCCGGAACTCGTCACCGCCGGACCGGGCGTGGCGTCGCCGAGGCTCTCGCCCTGCACGCCGATCGCGACGTCCTTGAACCCGTCGTGGTTGAAGTCGCCGGTCGCGAGGGCCGAACCGAGAATGTCGTTGTGCTCCGCGGCATCGCCGAGGGTCTTGCCGAGGCCCCCCGCGGCACCCTGGTGGAAGTACAGCGACGGCAGCGTCGGGTTGTTCATCGACAGCTGCAAGCCGTTCTCGGTGCCGAAGAAGATGTGTACGGCGCCGACCTGCGTTTCGCCGTTGAGGTCTTCGCGCGGGACTCCGACGACGAGATCGGTGAAGCCGTCGTGGTTCATGTCGCCGGTCGCGAGCGCGTGCCCGAACTGGTCGCCGACCTCAGGGTTGTCGGGGACACCCGACGACGCCTGGCTGATGTTTTGGTAGCCGCCACTGCCGGGCGTGCCGATGTTGCCGGTCTCCTTCAGGCCCGACGCCGAGCCGTAGATGATGTGCACCTGGCCCGCGTCGGTCTTGCCGTCGATCGTCGCGCCGTACTCACCGATCGCGAGGTCGTCGAAGCCGTCGCCGTTGAAGTCGCCCCAGGCCCAGTCCTCGCCGAAGCGGGCGTTCCTGGTGGGGACACCCTTGAGGGTCGGGTTGACGTTCGAGATCTTCGTGTGGTGCCGGACGACGCCGTTGACGAAGACGGAGCCGTACAGCACTTCGATCGCACCGGCGTTTGCTTCGCCGTTGACGGTCTGCTGGTCGATCGAGAGGACCGAATCGGCGTACCCGTCCCGGTTGAAGTCGGGGTGGGCCCTTCCGATCCGGAGCGCCCCTGCCGCTTGCGGTGCCACCGCGGCGGGCGCCAGCCCCGCCGCCGCGATCGCGAGGACCGCAACCATCAAATGTCCGTATCGCTTGCCCACGCTCCGTCGTCCTCCCTGATCGTGGCCTGCGGACCACGGAGGGTATCGGATCGCCCGAAAAAAGGACATTCTCGCCCCCCATTGGCAGAGGGCATCCGATGGCCGGTCGCCTTCCGGACGGGTGCGTCGTACGCGCGCGTTGCCTCGGACGGAGGCCCGAACTACTCGATGGGCAGCAGCGACAACCGCGTGAGCAGGTCGGTCTTCTGTTCCTCGAAATCTTCGAAGCTGAGCGTGCCGGCGGCGTAGCGCTGGTGGACCGCTTCGATCCGGGCGAGCAGTTCCCCGGGCGTGAGGACCTCGTCGGAGCCCAGGTCGAGATCGTCGCGTTCCTCGTCGCCGTCGCCCTTTTCCTGGCGGCGTTCCCGCTTTGCGGCGGCCTTGGCCTTCTTGGACCGCTCACGCTGCAGCTTGTCGAACGTCGTACGTCTCGTTGCCATTGCTTCTCCTTGAGGACTCCGCCGGACAGCGTCGACCGCCGGCAACCGAGCCGGCGGTCGACGAGCACACCCGACGAAAAGGTCAGATCACTCGCACGTTTTGCGCCTCGTCACCCTTACGCCCCGGTCCGATCTCGAATTCAACCTGTTGGCCCTGCTCGAGGCTTCTGTAGCCCGCCCCGGCGATGTTCGAATAGTGCACGAACACGTCAGGTTCGCCCTCTCGAGCAATGAACCCGTAGCCCTTCTGCGCATCGAAGAACTTCACGATCCCAACAGGCACGCGCGAACTCTTTCACTTCACGTTCACTTCACGCCCGCGCCGAATGCTCTCGATAGCCCTCACAGGATAGGGCGATTCTCGGGTGCGCCGGGCATCGGCCCGCGCGAGGCTCCTCATCACCGGGTGCGGAGGAGGGGCTCGACGGCATGGGCAACATCGATGAGAGCGACGTTCGCGTCGCCACGGTGACGGAATTGTGGCGGTACCCGGTGAAATCGATGCAGGGCGGGATCGTGCCCGCATTCGAGGTCGGGACCACCGGTGTCGTAGGCGATCGCCGGTTCGCGGTGACCGACCGGGCCACCGGGCGCGTTCTTTCGGCCAAGACGGCGCCCCGGCTCCTCGAGGCGACGGCGACGACGGTCGACGGGGAGGTCTGGATTGCGCTGGCCGACGGCGTTTCGTGGCCCGCCGGCGACGCCGAAGCCGCGGCCCGGCTGTCGTCGTGGCTCGACCGCGATGTGGTGCTGAGTGAGGCCGACGACGGCACCCGAGCCTCGTACGAGATGACGTTCGACCCACCCAACGACGACGCCGAGCTGGTCGACATCCCCTCGCCCGACGGCACCTTCCTCGACCTGGCGGCGCTGCACCTGCTCAGCACCAATTCGCTGGCGACGTGCGCGGCGACCGGCGACGCGAGCGCGTGGGACCGGCGACGCTTCCGGCCCAACGTGCTCCTGAGCGCGATCAGCACCGAGCCCTACCCGGAAGATGCCTGGGTCGGCCGGACATTGGCCGTCGGCGGAGCGGCCGCGACGGTGCTCATGCGAACCGTTCGTTGCGCGATGCCGCTCCGGGGGCAACCGCCTCACCCGGCCGGTCACCGTTTGGCGCGCGACGTGAACGTGTTCCGTACGCTCTCGCGGGAGCACGACAACCACCTCGGCGTGTACGCATCGGTGCACGAAGCCGGCGTCGTGCACGTCGGCGACACCGTCACGCTCGCCGCGACTACATCCTCCCCGGCGGCGTGAACGGGCCCGTTTGTGGGTTGATCCCGAGCATTCGGCTCGGACCGGGCCTATCTTGCGGCGCACGCTCGAAAGGTGACGCACATGGCCAGGGTCTTGATCACGGGTTGTTCGACGGGGATCGGCCGCGCCAGCGCCGTCGAGCTCACCAAGCGGGGCCACGACGTCGTCGCGACGGCGCGGCGGCCCGAAACCCTCGCTGACCTCGACGTCGCCGAGCGCCTCGCGCTCGACGTCGACGACGACGCATCGGTCGCGGCCGCGGTCGGGGCGGCGGGCACCATCGACGCGCTGGTGAACAACGCCGGGTGGGAGGTGAGCGCACCGGTCGAGACGGCGCCCGTCGATGTCGTTCGGGCCATGTTCGAAACCAACTACTTCGGTGTGCTCCGCATGGTGCAGGCGGTCGTGCCGCAAATGCGCCAACGCGGATCGGGCGTGATCGTGAACGTCTCGTCGATCGCGGGCCGCGTCGCCTCACCGTTCGCGGGCTTCTACTCCGGGTCGAAGTTCGCGCTGGAAGCGCTGTCGGAAGCGATGCACTACGAGCTCGGCCACTTCGGTCTGCGCGTCGCGCTGATCGAACCTGGTTCGATCGAAACGAACTTCGGCTCGAACGTCCGCCATTACGGCAAGGATGCTGCGCCCTACGATGAACTGAACGCGCAGTGGGACGGCGCGCTCGAGAAGTTGCGCACCGGCGAGGCACCCGGGGGCGAACTCGTTGCGTCGGCCATCGCCGACGCGATCGAGAAGCCCGAAACGCCGTTGCGCACACCGGTGGGCGAGGATGCTCGACTCATCATCTCCGTACGTACCAGCACCGACGATGCCGCGTTCGAAGCGACGATGCGCGAGACGATCGGCCTGACCTGGTGATGCGTCAGCCGTCGTAGAAGAACGGCGCGTGCAGGCCGGCGAGTTCGCGCTCGCGGTCGGTCGTCGCTCGGGCGATGGCCTCGGCCGACAACTGGTTCGCGACGTCGGTCGTTCGGATCCGTTGCGCGATGTCGCGCCGCCCGTAGTGGACCTGGAGGAAGTACCGGCCGGTACCCCCCGAGGCCGCACTCCCGCGGTGCCAGATGTCGGACACGAAGCACAACACGTCGCCGGCCGCGGCTTCGAGCTTCAAAGGCCCGCGCCCGTCGTAGGTCGGCGCGCCGGCGGAGAGGTGCTCGTAGGGCACCATGCGACCCGAGCGATGGCTGCCCGGCACCACTTCGGTGGGCCCGTCGGCCGCGGTGCAGTCGGCGAGCATGAAGTGCGTCGCCACGACGAACACCGGGTAAGGGACGCGATCGTCCCACGGCACCCCTTCGGGCCGGGGCACGTGGGGGCCGGCATCGGTGTGCCAGAGGCTGCCGCCGAAATCGGGCGGGTTGCGCCACGCCGTGTTCGCGATCACATGGCAGTCGTCGCCGAGCAACGGCTCGATCGCTTCGAGCACACGCGGGTTCGCGATCGCCGCCTGGCAGGCCGCACTGCGATTGAGCATCTCGTAGCGGAACTCGTCCTTGTCGGTGCGCGAGCGCTCGGCCGGGACGTCGAGGAACGTCGCGTCGATCTCGGTTCGCATCGCCTCGATCTCGGCGGGCGAGAACACGCCCTCGAGGCGTGCCCAACCATCGCGTTCGAGTTGCGCACTCGCGGCGGGCGGGTCGCCTTCGTACACACCGAGGTTCTTCATCACGCGCCGGATCACGACGGCGACGCTACGCGTCGCGCCTACGCCGGGGCCAGACGCTTCTGGTACAGGTACTGCCGGTAGCCACGCGGCGTGTCGTGCGTCGTTCCCACCAGCACGTAGCCGAGCCGCGTATACAGCCACGGAGCTTGGAACTCGTGCGTGTCGATCACGATCGACACGCAGCCGCGCCGGCGCGCTTCGTCCTCGGCGGCAACGAGCAGGCGCCGGCCGAGACCCGTGCCGCGCAACGGCTCGTCGATCCACAGGTAGTCAATCCGTGCATAGCCGCCCCACGTGAACCCGTCGATGCCTGCGATGAGGCGGCCGCCTTCCCGGAGGAAGCACGACAGGGCCGCACCGTCGTGGTAACCGGTGGTCTCCTCGTTGTAACGATGGATCGCGTCGCGGAGTTCGGCGACATCGGCCTCGTCCGCTTCACGCGAAATCGCAATGTCGAACCTGGCCATACCGACGAGTGAACCAGAAGGACGTTGTTCCCGCACGAGGCGCGAGCGAATCATTCGGCCCACGAGCTGCCGAGGGCCGACGAGAGGAACGCCCGGGCCGCCGGCGAGAGCGGTGCTCGCCGGTGCACGATGCCGACCGTTCGTTCGAGCGCGGGTTCGAGCCGCGCGATCACCGCTCCCTGCTCGGCCGCGCGGCGCGCGATCGGCAACGGCAACAGCGCGCACCCGGCGCCCGCGAGGACGAGCGGGACGATCGCCTCGCGTTGGCCGGTCTCCACCGCGACGACCGGCTCCGCACCGGCTCGGGCCAGCGCCGCGTCGAGCAGGTCGCGCGTCGAGGTACCCGCGGTGGTCGCGATCAACGGCCGGTGCGCGAGCCAGTCGGCCGTGACCGCCGGCGACAACCCGCGCCGCGCCGGCTTCGGCGACGGCAACTCGGTGCCGGGCGGGCAGACCGCCCAGAGGGCCTGGCGGCCGAGCGGGTGGGCGACGACCCCGGCGGGGAGGTCGCCGAGATCGGTGAGCGCGAGTTCGGCGCGACCGTCGGCGATCATCGCGAGGAGATCGCGCCGGTTCTCGGGTTCGGCGACGTGCACGATCACGCCGGGATAGCGCGACCGGAACGCGCCGATCAGGGGCGCGAGCGGTTCCGCCGCGAGCGTCGGGATCGCGACGAGGTCGAGCGAACCGTGCACGACCTGCGCGACGCCGGCTACCGCGTCGCGCACCGCGTCGGCTTCGCGGAGCAGGCGGCGAGCCGGCGCCAGCACCGCTTCACCGGCGCTGGTCAACGTGACCCGCCGCCCGAGCCGATGGAACAGCGGCTCGCCGAGTTCCCGCTCGAGCGTCGCGACCCCGGCCGACAGCGACGGCTGCGAGACGTGCAACGCCCGCGCCGCGCGGGTGAACCCGCCCTCGTCGACCACCGCGACGACGTACTCGACCTGCCGAAGTTCGATAGTCATAGCCTATCGTAAGCATGGGAGATATGACTTGGATATATCGGTAGCGGCAGCCGACAATGGAACGAATGAGCGCCACAACCCTCGTCGGGGTCGCCCTGATCGGGCTGGCGGTCGGCTTCCTGAGCGGGTTGTTCGGCAAGGGAGGGTCGGCCGTCGCCACCCCGCTCCTGCATGCGATCGGCATCTCGGCCATCGCCGCGGTCGCGTCCCCCTTACCGGCCGCGATCCCCGCCACCTTCGTCTCGGCCCGGGCTTACGGGCGCGCCGGGCACGTCGAGCGGCGCCTCGTGACCTGGGGTGCGGCCATCGGGCTGCCCGCGACGGTCGCCGGCGCGATCGCCACGCGCTGGATCAGCGGCGACGTGCTGGTGCTCGCCACCGAGCTCCTGCTCCTCGGGCTCGGGTTGCGGTTCCTGCTCGCGCCCGGCGAGCCGGCCGGGGGGGCCGGCCCGGTACGGGGCTTCGGGTGGCGGGCCGCCACGGTCGCGCTGGGCGTCGGTTTCATCTCCGGCCTGCTCGCCAACGGCGGCGGGTTCCTCTTCGCGCCGCTGTTCGTCGTCGTCCTGCACCGGCCGCTCAAAGACGCGCTCGGCACGTCGTCGGCGCTCGCCTGCGCGCTCGCGATCCCCGGCACGATCGTCCACGCCGCGCTCGGCCACATCGACTGGACGATCACACTCGTCTTCGCGATGGCGTCGGTACCGTTCGCCGCGCTCGGGGCACGGGTCGCGCTCCGCGCCAAGATCCGCCCGCTCGAACGCGCCTACGGCGTCGCGATCGCCACCTTCGCCGTCGCCTTCCTCATCGCCGCGTTGTAGGACATGCGTCGATAGCTATCGCTATGCGATAGCTATCGACGCACGTGCGGTCAGCCGAATTGGAGTTGGTTGTCCATCATGTCGGCCATGACGGCGCGGATGAACTGATCGGCTTCGTCGGTCATGCCGCCGGGGATGCCGCCGTAGATGCTGCCGCTCTTCGGTGCTTCGTCCTTGTGCGCGTGGGCGTACTCGATCGCGTCGGTGAGATCGGCGGCGAACGCGTCGGTGACACCCGGTTGGGTCTGCGGGCGCGTCACGGCCATGTGGATGGAGTTCGGGTACTGCTGACCGTTGAACCGCCATCCTCGCGTTCGCATGAAGTCGTTGACGTGATAGATGTCGAAGTCGTCCGACGTGAAGCTGAAGCAGAACGTCGGCTTCCCCATCAGGTGCAGCTCCGGGTGCGATGTCACCGCGCGCTTCATCGCTTCCGCGGTTTCGAAGATCTCTCGCGCGTAGCGCAGGTAACCATCGCGACCGATCGTGACCATCGCCGCCCACGTCGCCGCGAGCAGGCCGCCGGAACGTGAGCCTTCCATGCCGGGAGAGCAGTACTTGCCGCCGGTCCAGTCGGTCAGGAAGAAGTACTGCGAGTTGCGCAGCTCCTTGTCGCGGAAGGCGAGAACCGACGTGCCTTTGAACGCGTAGCCGTACTTGTGCGTGTCGGCCGAGATGGTGGTGACACCCGGCAGCCGGAAATCGAACACGGGGATGTCGTAGCCGAGTTCCTGGCCCCACGGCAGGATGAACCCGCCCAGGCAACCGTCGACGTGGAGGCCGACGTTGCGCTCGATTGCGAGGTCCGACAGTTCGGCGATCGGGTCGATCGTGCCGTACCCGTAGTTGCAGGCCGAACCGATCATGGCGACCGTGTTGCCGTCGATGTGGTCGGCAACCCACTGCACGTCGACCAGCGTCGTGACCGGGTCGACCGGCGCCCGGCGCACCTCGATGTCGAAGAGGTGGCACGCCTTGTCGAAGGCGGGGTGCGCGGTCTCCGGTTTGATGACGTTCGGCGCGGTGATGTTGCGCGTCTGCCGGGCGTGATCTCGGTAGGCGAGCATCGCGTGGAGAATGCTGCCTGTCCCGCCGGTCGTGACGAGACCGACCGCGCCGTCGCCGTCGATCGCGTCGGCGTGCAACATGTCGAGCGCCATCGCGATGATCTCGCCCTCGAAACGGGTCTGGCTCGGGCACATGTCGCGTTGCAGCGCGTTCACGTGCGCGTAGAGCCCGAACGCCTGCGTCATGAAGTCGTAGTGCTCGTGGTCGCCGCAATACATCGTGCCAGAGCACTTCCCGGTCTCCCAGAACGCGTCTTCCTCGCGGGCCATTTCCTCCAGTTGTTTCAACACGTCGTCGCGTGCCATGCCGTGCTCTGGGATCCTGCGGTTCACGCCGTAGCGCTCGACGTACGGGTTGGTGGCCAAGGTGGGCTCCTTTGCGCCTGGCGGGTTCTCGGGGGAGATCAAGATGACGAGTTCAACGCCTGGTAGATGGGTCGCAGCGCGTCGAATGCCGCGACGAACTGCGGCTGGGTGCGCTCGTACACGTCGTGCACACCTTCGGTGGGAATGCACGACCCGACGGTCCGCACGTACGAAGAGAGATCGTCGCCGACGATGCCGTGACGCTGCAACGCGACGAGCCCGACTGCTCGCGCGACGGCACGATCCGGGTCGGCGAGCGCGAGGACAGGCCGATCGAGCACGTCGGCAAGCACCTGGGCCCAACCTCGGGAACGGGCCGCGCCACCGAAGAACACGATCTCGTCCATCCGGCGGCCGGTGAAACGTTCGACCGTCGGCAACAGCCAGGCGACGTTGTGCGCCGTGCCCTCCACCATCGCGCGAACGAGATCCGTTCGCCGCGTATCGAGCGACAGGTTGAGGAACGCGCCGCGCATCGCACCGTCGACGTTGGGCGCCATCGATCCGGCGAGCCACGGCAGGAACAGCACGCCATTGCTCCCTGGTGGCACCCGTTTGATCACCGCGTCGAGCGCCGCGAACCGGTCGACCGCGGCGTGGTCGCCCAGCTCGTCGAGTGCGAACACGATGTGCTCGAGCACGTGTTCGACCGCTTTGCCCGCGATCCCGTTCTCCGCCCACGCGAGGTAGCCGCCGTTCGGCGCGGGCAACGACACCATCTCGACGTCGAGGTCGCCGCGCTTGTCGTCGACCGCGTCGAGGAGCACCGCGGTCGTCCCGATCGCCAGGCCACCGCGCCCCGCGGCATACGCGCCGGACGCGAACGCACCCGCGTGACTGTCGTTCATCCCCGCGTAGACGACGACCCCGGCCGGAAGACCGACTTCGGCGGCAACCGCCGGGTCGAGCGGCCCGACGACGCCGTCGATCGCGATGAGTGGTGGCAGTCGGGTCGGGTCGACGCCGGCGAGGCGGACCAGTTCGTCGTCGTACGAGGTCGTGCCGACGGTGCGGTTGTCGCAAACTTGGGCGGTGAACATCGTGCATTGCGTCGCGGTGATCCGGCCCGTGAGCCGCGTGTTCACGTAGTCCATCGGCTCGAGGTACGCGGCGGTGCGGGCGTGCACGTCGGGACGATCGAGTTGGAAGAAGAGGATGTGCCCGAGCGAGAGACCCGAACCCACGGGCGGCACGCCATGGTGTTCGACGAACACGCCGAACGCGTCGGGATCCCGTTCCATGATCTGCCACGAACGGGCCGTCCCTCTCGCGTCCCAGTACAGCATCATCGGTGCCGTCGGGCGCCCGGCCGTGTCGACGGGGACGATCGACGAGTACTGGCTGCAGACCCCGAGGGCACCAACGTCGGCCGCCGCCGCGCCGGCCCCGTCGACGACCGCCGCGATCGTCGCCTTCACCGCGTCCCACAGCGCCGCCGCGTCCTGCTCGGCACGACCGTCGTCGCGGTGCGAGGCGAGCGGCCGGGTCGCGCTCGCGAGCACCGTGCCGTCGTCGGTCACGAGCGCGGTCTTCACATTCGTCGTACCGACATCGATGCCGATCGCGTGCGTCATGCCGATGAAGAAGACGACGGCGTCGGGATGTCGAGCGGGAGGCAGTCGGAGCCGCAACTGTTCTCACCGGTGCCGGCGTTCGGGTCGGCGTTCGTGCCGGCGGCCGGCGCGGCCGGGCGATGTAACACCGCTCGCGTCGCAACCACGATCACGCGCGCTTCCTCACCATCACCCACGATCGCAGCCTCGCCGTCGACGATGAGGCTGTAGTCGTCGGCGGTACGCGCCGCCCAGAGCAACGAGACCATCGGGCGGGCACGGACGTTCGTGCAGGTTCGCCGGCCGGCCCCGGCTTCGAAGCGCCCCTCGCGTAACACGAGGGAAACGCCGACCGCGTGCGGGCGGCCGTCGTCGCTCACGCTCAACAGGTACGCGACCCCGCCACGCTCGCCGACGTGCGCAGCCAGGTCTTTCACGTCGACCGGGACGCTCATGACCGCGAACGCTATCGCCCCGATGGCGATGGCCTCATGCGAGCGCTTGTGCGATGGCGTGGATCGCGAGCCCGGCGAGGCCGCCGACGACCGTGCCGTTGATCCGGATGAACTGGAGGTCGCGACCCAGGAGCAGCTCGAGCTTGTCGGAGGTTTCGGCCGCATCCCAGCGGGCGATCGTGCCGCTCACCAAACCACCGACCTCGTCGCGGAAGTGATCGGCGACGTACCGCACCGCGGCTTCGGCCATGTCGTCGGCTTTGTGTTGCAGCGCGGCATCGGTCGAGAGGCGCTCCCCGGCCGCGGTGATCGCCCCGACCAGCCGCCGCCGGAGCTCCGAACCCGGGTCGGCGGCCTGCGCCCGCAACCCGGCCTTGAGGTCGGCCCAGACACCGGCCGACCACTGCTGCAACTCGGGGTGGGCGAGGAAGTCGTGCTTCAACTGTTCGCCGCGCTCGAGCAACTCCTGCGACTCCTCGAGCCGATCGGCGAGCGCCTCCACCCTTACGTCGAACTCGTGCCGCAGTGCATGGTCGGGGTCGTTGTTCACGGCGTGGAGGTACGTGCGGAACCCCTCGAGCAGCCGGTCGAACATCCGGTCTTCGAAGGCATTGGGCAACCACCACGGAGACTCCTGCCCGAACCGCGACCGGAGCAGTTCGGTGTTGTCGTCGAGCGTTTGCTCGAGGCCTCGCAACAGTGCGTCGAACAGTTCCTGGTGGCGGCCGTTCGCGGTCATCACCCGTAACGCCCGACCGGCCAAGGGGGCGAGCGGGACGCCATCGAGCACCCGGCCCAGTTCCCGGTGCAGGACGCGGTGCACGTCCTCGTCGCGCACGACATCGGCGAGCGCGACCGCGACCTCCGATGCGTGCCCCGCGAGCACCTCGGCGTTGCCCTCGTCGCACATCCATTTCGACAGCCTCTCGGCGGCGCCGGCCGCGCGGACCCGTTCGCCCACGACGTCGGCGGTGAGGAAGTTCTCCTGCACGAAGGTCCCGAGCGTCTGACCGAAATCGTCTTTGCGGTCGCGGATGATCGCGGTGTGCGGGATCGGGAGCCCGAGCGGGTGCCGGAACAGGGCCGTGACGGCGAACCAGTCGGCCAGACCGCCAACGAGCGACGCCTCGGCGCCCGCCTGCACGTAGCCCCACCATCCCCGGCCGGTGCCGAGCACGGTCACGGCGACGAACACGACGGCCATCACGAGGAGCAACGCGCCCGCTCGCCGCTTCATCGCGTTGAGGGCGTCGCGGCGGGCCGCGTCCGACGGACGGGCCGGCCGCATCGCGCCGTCGTCACGCCGGCTCGAGCGGTCGGAGGAGGCGGGCGCAACCGGAGCTGTCATACTCCCGACCTTACGAACGACGAGAGTGGGGGTCTGCCATGCGCAGGCAAGGCAGGCAGGTTCGCGCGGCATTGCTGCTCCTCGTCGCGGCCGCGCTCGTCGCCGCGCTGCCCGACGGGTGGCACGCCGCAGCCCGCGCCACGACCGCGGCCGCCGGCCCCGAGCCGCCCGCCAAACCCAACATCGTCCTGATCATCAGCGACGACGAACGCACCACCGACCAGTGGGTCATGCCGAAGACCAACGATTGGCTCGGCACCTCGGGAACGACGTTCACGAAGTTCTTCGTATCGAACCCGCAGTGCTGCCCTTCGCGCGCGACGTTCCTCAGCGGCCAGTTCTCGCACAACAACGGCGTCTGGTCGAACAACAGCTCGAACGGGGGGTTCTCGCATTTCCAGGACGCCAGCTCGCTCCCGGTCTGGTTGCAGGCGGCGGGCTACCACACCGCGCTCATCGGCAAGTACCTCAACGGCTATGGCGCGAAGAACGAGACCTACATCCCACCCGGTTGGGACGACTGGCATGCGCTCGTCGGTGAGACCGCGCACAAGATGTACAACTACACGATCACGAACAACGGCGTCGCGACGACGGCCGGGGACGCGCCGGAAGACTACGAGACCGATGTCCTCGCCAACATGGCCGTGTCGTCGATACACACCGAAGCGCAGTCGGGCCAACCGTTCTTCCTGGAGCTGACACCGAGTGCGCCTCACGACGGCCCCGGAGTGCGGAGCGCCGATCGTTACAAGGACGCGTTCAAGAACGACACGATGCCGACCGGCCCCGCGTACAACGAAGCCGACGTGAGCGACAAGCCGGCGTTCATCCAGTCGCAACCGGTGCTCACCAACCGGAACTTCAACACCATTGAGACCGCGTGGCGCAACCGCCTGCGGATGCTGCTCGCGCTCGACGACCTGGTCGGTCGGGTCCACGACGAGCTCCAGGCCGACGGCCAGCTCGACAACACGATCGTGATCTACACCGGCGACAACGGTTACTTCCTCGGCGAACACCGCCTTCCCGACAGCAAGCACCAACCGTACGAAGAGGCGATCAGCCAGCCGTTGATCATCAGCGGCCCCGGGTGGCCGGCGAACACGGCGGTCGACTCGATCACGAGCAACGTCGACATCCCGCTGACCATCGCCACCGCGGCCGGCGCGACGCCGGGCCTGACCGAAGACGGCGTGCCGCTGCAATCCGTGGTCTCCGACCCGCAGGCGTTCGCGGGTCGCGCGCTCCTTCTCGAAACCGGGGACAGCAACGACGCCGCGCTCCCGTTCGAAGGGGTGCGAACACCCGCTTGGAAGTACGTCGAGTACTCGTCGGGTGAGAAAGAGCTCTACGACCTCACCAACGATCCGTACGAATTGCAGAGCGAACACGACCAACCATCGACCGCGGCCGTGCAGGCGCAACTCGCATCGATACTCGACCAGCTGTCGACATGTGCGGGCGCGACCTGCCGAGATTTTCTCGACGCATCGGCGCCGGATACCACGATCGACGGCGAGCCTCCGATCAACGACTCGAGCAGCACGGCATCGTTCTCGTTCTCGTCGTCCGACCCCGCGGCCACCTTCGCGTGCTCGCTCGACGGCGCCGACGCCACGCCCTGCACGAGCCCGGTGTCGTACACCCTCGACGACGGCTCGCACTCGTTCTCGGTGCAGGCCACCAACCTGGCCGGGACGACCGACCCGACCCCGGCCACGTACACCTGGAACATCAAGACGAACGCACCCGACACCGTCATCGATTCGGGTCCCGGCTCGCCGGTGAACACCGCCGATGCCGACTTCACGTTTTCGGCCTCGGAACCGGACGCGACCTTCGAGTGCGCGCTCGATACGCCGACGTTCACGTCATGCGACTCGCCGGTCCACCTGAGCGGCCTCGCCGACGGCAACCACAACCTCCTCGTACGGGCGCGCGACCTCGCCGGGAACATCGACCCGACTCCGGCGTCGTGGTCGTGGCTCGTCGACACGACCCCGCCGACCGTGACCTTCACCACGCCGGCCGACGGCGCTGTGTACCAGCAATACGCGCCCGTCACCGCCGCGTACACGTGTGAGGACGCGCTCACGATCGTCATCACGTGCTCCGGGAGTGTCGCGCCGGGCGATGCGATCGACACCGCGCACCCCGGCCCGCACACCGTCACGGTGACGACGTCCGACGGCGCCGGGAACAGCACGAGTGCGGAGTCGACGTATACGGTCAGCGCGGCCACGGGGCCGGTTGCCGCCATCGGCGACGCCACGATCGACGAAGGTGACGCCGGCAACCGGCTGATGAAGTTCGCGGTGACCCTCGAACGCCCGGCGACGACGAACGTCACGGTGCAGTACGCGACCGTGAACGGGACTGCGACCGCACCGAGCGACTACAAGGCGAAGACCGGGACGCTCACCATCAAGGCGGGGAAACGTTCGGCGATCGTCGCTGTCAAGGTCGTCGGCGACACCGTCATCGAACCCGACGAGACCTTCTCCGTGCACATCACGAGCAGCAACGCGACGCTCCTCGATGCGGTCGGGACCGGCACGATCCGCGACGACAGCACCAGCGGACCGGTGCTCGCCGTCGGCGACGCCGCCGCATGGGAGGGCGACAGCGGGACGGCACAGGTACCGGTGCAGGTGACGCTCTCCCGTCCGGCGAGCACCGCCGTGACCGGCACCTGGAGTACCGCCGCGATCAGTGCCACGGCCCCGAGCGACTTCAAGGCCGTCACGGGCAAGGCGTTCAAGATCGCGAAGGGCGCGACGTCGGCAACGTTCAACGTTTCGTTGAACGGCGACCTGCTCGGCGAAGGCGACGAGACGCTCCGAATAGACGTGTCCGGCGTGACGGGAGCCGACGTCGGCCGAGCGTCGGGCCTGGTGACCATCCTCGACGAACCTTCCGACGGCTGACCCGAACCTCCGTCGCGACCGGTTCGAGCCTAGGTTTGCGCCCGTGCGGATCCTCGTCGTGGAAGACGAGCAAAAGATGGCCGACCTCATCAAGCGCGGCCTGGAACACGAGGGGTATGCCGTCGACCTCGCCGACACCGGCGACCATGCCGTGTGGGCCGGCTGCGAGATCGCGTACGACGCGGTCGTCCTCGACGCGATGATCCCGGCACCCGACGGGTTCGAGGTGTGCCGCCGGTGGCGTGAGCAGGGACGCTGGATGCCGGTGCTGATGCTCACGGCGCGCGATGCCGTCGACGACCGGGTACGCGGACTCGACGTCGGCGCCGACGACTACCTCACGAAACCGTTCGCGTTCACGGAACTGTTCGCGCGGTTGCGAGCGCTGTTGCGACGCGGTGCGAACGAGCGACCGACGACCCTCGTCGCAGGAGACCTTTCCTTCGACCCGTCGACCCGCCGGGCCTGCCGAGGCGATACCGAACTGGCGCTGTCGGCCAAAGAGCTCGCCCTGTTCGAGTACTTCATGCGCAACCAAGGTGCGGTGCTGACGCGCACCGACATCATCGACCACGTGTGGGACTTCGCGTACGACGGCACCTCGAACGTCGTCGACGTCTACGTGCGCTACCTGCGCGAGAAGATCGATCGACCGTTCGGGCGCCACGCGCTCGAAACCGTGCGCGGATCCGGCTACCGCTTGCGAGCCGACGGCGGCTGATCGTGACGCTTCGAGCGCCGTCGCTGTCGTTGCGGGCCCGTCTCACGATCCTGCTGTTCGCCGGCACCATCGGGGTGCTCGCCGTCGCCGCGATCGCGCTCTACCTCGACGTCCGCACCGAAGCGAACAATGCCGTGACCGCCGAGCTGCGGGTGCACGCCGCCGACATCGCCGCGAACCCCACGAACGCCGGCCGCCACGTGCGCGGGCTCGTCTCGCAGCTGATCGACCGGCACGACCAGGTCGAGTACCCGGCCGGCGACACACCGCTGCTCTCCCCGGCAGAGCTGGCGATCGCGCGGCGGCACGAACTGATCATCGACCGCAACGTCGAGGACATCGGCGACCAGGCCCGGCTGCTCGCGCGCCCCATCCGCAAGACGGGCGAGGTGGTCATCGCGGCCGCGAGCACAGCGGTCCCGCGCCGGGCGACTCGCCGGCTCGCGCTCCTCCTCGGTATCGGCGGCCCGCTGCTCGTGGCCGCCATCACCGGCACCGGCTGGTTGCTCGCCGGCGCCGCGCTCCGCCCGGTGCGCCGCATGGCGAGAGAGGCCACGAACATCTCGCTGATCGAACCCGGCCGCCGCCTACCGCAACCGCCGGGGAACGACGAGATCGCCGAACTGGGCCGCACCCTCAACCAGATGCTCGGCCGCATCGAATCGACACTCGCCCACGAACGGGCCTTCGTCGACGATGCGAGCCATGAGCTGCGCACCCCGATCGCCGTCCTCCGCGGCGAACTCGAACTCCTCACGCTCGGCCCGTCCGATCCGCACACCATCGATCAGGGACTCCGCAGCGCGCTCGAAGAAACCGACAGGCTCACCCGGCTCACCGACGGCCTGCTCGTGCTCGCCCGAGCCGACGCCGGGCAGATCACCGCATCCGCCGGTGCGACGGAGGTCCTCGACGCCGCCGCGCAAGCGGCGCGGCGGATCCCCGTTCGCGAGGGCATCACGGTCGATGTCGGAGGCGAGGACGTCACCGTTCAGGCCGACCCGAGCTGGATCGAAGAGATCGTGACGAACCTCGTTTCGAACGCGATGAAATACGCCACCGGCCGCGTGTCGGTGCGGGTCAGGTCCGACAACGGCGATGCGTCGCTCCAAGTCGCCGACGACGGCGCCGGCTTCCCGCCCGCGTTGCTCGACCGGGCGTTCGACCGTTTCGCACGGGCCGACGCCGTCCGTGGTCGGGACGACGGCGGCGCCGGGCTGGGCCTGGCGATCGTCGCGTCGATCGCCCGTGCCCTCGGCGGTGAAGTGCGCGCCGCGAATGGTGAGCCGCTCGGCGGCGCACTCGTCGAGGTGACGTTGCCCGGCGTCACCTTGGAACCGGGCTGACCTTCTCACCGCGCTCTCACCGGTAGCGGTGCACCGTGCACCGGTGGAGAGCGAAGGCGTTCGTGCGTCGCCGCCGTACATCCTCGTCGTCGAAGACGACCCGAAGATGGCGACCATCGTCGACCGCTGCCTGCGCGGGGCCGGGTACGCAACCGAGATCGCGGCATCCGGTGACCAGGCGCTCTGGGCCGTGTTGAGCCACGCACCGACCGCCATGGTGCTCGATGTGATGATCCCGCAGCCGTCCGGCCTCGAAGTCTGCCGCTACCTTCGCCGCGACGGCTGGGACGGCCCGGTCGTCGTGGTGAGCGCCCGGAGCAGCCCGGCCGACCGCGACGCGGCCCTCGAAGCCGGCGCGAACGCATTCCTGGCCAAGCCCTTCGCCCTCACCGATCTGCTCACGGTGCTGGAACGGCTGGTCGCCCACCCGCACCGCATCGGCTGAGCCGCCGGGTCGCCTCATGCCGCTCTCATGTCGATGGTCGTAGAACGGCGGGCGACGGGGTGCCCTCGGGCTTCCGTCGTCTCACCCCAGAGACCCCCGGTACGAAGGGTCGGCGCTTCGGCTCCGACCCTTCGTCATGTCCGGGCGTGATGTGACCCGAGTTCCACAAGGGCACAAGGTCCTCAACCCGGCGCCGATCGACGCCGATCCGCGCGGTATGGGAAATGATGGGGCGGGCCCAGCCGGGGCCACCGCAGGCCACGGCGGCCACATCGCGGCCGGGCAGATCGCGGGTTCGATCACCGCAGTGATCGTGCGCTGCGTCGAGCGCGCGGCCGGCGCGGCCGGGCTCACCCGTCTCATGGAACTGGCCGGCGAGAGCCGCTCGCCCGCCGAGCTCTGCCAGGGCTCGAGCTGGACGGCCTACGACAAGGTGGTCGCGCTGTTCCGGGCCGGGATCGAAGTGACCGGCAACCCCGACTTTGCCCGCCTCGTCGGCGAGGAGATGCTGCGCCAGTACGACGGGAGCGAAGTGGCGGCCCTGTTCCGGTCGCTCGGCTCACCCGCGGAGCTGCTCCGCAACGTCGCGCTGACCTCCACGAAGTTCTCGACCGCGACCCGGCTCGAACCGGTCGAGACCGGCGACGACTACGCGATCGTCGAAGCCTGGGCGATCGCCGGGCTCGAACGCGACGCGACATTCTGCGCGTACACCGCCGGGATCCTGTCGCAGTCATCAGTGCTCTTCGGCATGGAAGCGGCGGAGGTCGTCGAGACGAAATGCCAGCGGCTCGGGGCGCCGAAGTGCTGCTACTCGGTTCGGTGGGACCCGAGCACGGCGCCGGAAACCGACCCGCAACGCCGGATCGAGCATCTCGAGGCACAGCTCGCGACGTTGACCGACCGTTTCGAGTCGATGCAGAAGACGGCGCGCCAACTCGTGTCGGTCGACGGGATCGAGCATGTCCTCGCCGCGATCCCGCACCGGGCGTCGCACGCGGTGGCCGCCACCCGCCATCTCCTCGCGGTCTGGCTGAGCCCGACCGACCTGCGGTTGCACTCGCACGGCTTCTCGAACGAAGACGAGGCTCGTGCCGTCGCCGACGAGATCCTCGCGCCCGAACCCGACGACTGTGGCGGGTCGAGGCTCATCGTCGACGTCACGTCGGGCACCCGCAATTTCGGCCGCCTCGCCGCGCTCTACCCGCCCGGTGCACAGTTCTTTCCCGCGGAGCGCCGCCTGCTCGAGGCGTACGCCGCCACCGCGGCCACCGCGCTGAACGTCGCCACGGCCCTCGAAGATGCCCGCCGCCAGAACGAGACGGCACGCGCGTTGCTGGCGCTGGCATCATCGCTGACCGACGCGCGCACCGTCGACGCCGTCGCCGAACGGCTCGCCGCCGCGGTACCCGCCGTCGTGAAGTCGGGACGGGCGTCGGTACTCGTCTGGGAGCCAGATCGCCACGTGTTGTCGTACCGAGGTATCGAAGGGGTCGACCAAGAGATCGCCGACGCGATGCGCGAAACCTCGATCCGGCCCGAAGACGCCCCTGAGCTGCAACGGATGCTCACCGCGCCGACCGCGCACGTCCTCGACGCGGCCGACGCCAGCCCGATCATCGGGTCGATGCTCGCGACGGCCGAAGTGAAACGGGTCTGCATCGTGCCGTTGGTCGCCCACGGCGAGTTCTACGGCGTCGTCACCGCTCCGATCGCCCGCGACCTCGAGCTCACCCCTGTGTTCTGGGAACTGCTGCAAGGCGTCACCGACCAGGGCGCGACGGCGCTCGAGAACGCGCGCCTCGTCGAGAAGGTTCGCCACCAGGCGTTGCACGACAGCCTCACCGGGGTGCCGAACCGGGTGCTGCTCGAAGACCGGCTCGGCAGCGCGCTCGCCGCTGCGAACCGCGGCGGCACACAGGTCGCGTTGTTGTTCGTCGACCTCGACCGCTTCAAGAACGTCAACGACACCCACGGTCATGGTGTGGGCGACGAACTGCTGCAACAGGTGGCGTACCGCTTGACCCGCAGTGTCCGCGCGACCGACACCGTCGCGCGGCTCGGCGGCGACGAATTCGTGATCCTGTTGACCGAACTCGACCGGCTCGACGACGCGCGGGGCGTGGCCGAGAAGATCCTGCGTACCGTGCGGGTGCCATTCGACATCGACGGCCGGCTCGTCGTCGTTTCGGCCAGCATCGGTTTGACGATCGCAACCCGTCACGACGACGTCGAGTCGCTCCTCACCCACGCCGACCAGGCGATGTACGGCGCCAAGTCGGCCGGTCGCGACCGCATCGTCCTCGCGGCCTGACCACAGGCGTCGATAGCTATCGCTATGCGATAGCTATCGACGCACGGTCACACCTGGGAGAGGACGTTGAGGCGGTCGACCGCGTCGATGTACTCCTCCACCAACCGCTGGATGACGTCGGCGGTCTTGCTGATGCCGTTGAGCTGGCCGACGACCTGCCCGACCGGGTTGAACATCACCGGGAGCGCCTTGTCGGCGTAACGGTGCGATCGCGCAACACAGTCGCCCGACACCATGTACTGCAAGGGCATCGGCAGCGGGTCGGGCGTGTCGGGCGATTCCCACGCCTCGGTCCACTTCGAACGCAACATGCGGGCCGGCTTACCGGTGAACGAGCGCGAACGCACCGTGTCGCGGCTCGTCGCGTCGAGCAGTTGCTGCTTCTGCGCCGGCGGCAGGTCGGCTTCTTCGACCGTGAGCCACAACGAGCCGGCCCACACACCTTGCGCGCCGAGGGCGAGCGCCGCCGCGATCTGTTCACCGCTGCCGATCCCACCGGCGGCGAGCATCGGCGTCGGCGCGATCGCCTTCGCGACCTGCGGCCACAGCACGATCGACCCCACTTCGCCGGTGTGGCCACCACCTTCGCCGCCTTGCGCGATGACGATGTCGACCCCTGCGTCACGGTGCTTCATCGCCTGGTACGGAGAACCGCACAACGCGGCCATGAGCCGGCCGGCACCATGGACACGCTCGATCACGTCGGCGGGCGGTGTACCGAGCGCGTTCGCGAGCAAGCGCATCTTGTCGTGGTCGAGCGCCACCTCGATCTGCGGTGTCGCCGTCGCCGCGGTCCAGCCGAGCAGGCGCATGCTGTTGCCCTCGTCGGCCGGGAGTTCCGGCACGCCGTAGTCGGCCAGCAGCTTCTTCGCGAAGTCGAGATGCCCTTGCGGCACCATGTCGCGCAGTTGCTTCGCGAGAGCGTCGGGGTCGACTTCGCCCATCCCCTCGTACTTGCCGGGGATGACGATGTCGACGCCGTAGGGGTTGTCGCCGACGTGCTCGTCGATCCAGTCGAGCTCGATCGCGAGCTGTTCGGGCGAGAACCCGACCGCGCCGAGGACACCGAACCCGCCCGCCTTGCTCACCGCCGCGACGACGTCACGGCAGTGGGTGAACGCGAAGATCGGGAACTCGATCCCGAGCTGGTCGCACAGTTGGGTGTGCATGCATCAACCTTTCGAGCGTTTCGCGGGTGCGGGGTCAGGGGCGGCGACGGTAACGGATGGGCATGGCTTTGACGCCGTTGACGAAGTCGGACCGTAACCGGCGGACCGGCCCGGCCAGCTCGACACCGTCGAGGCGGTCGACGATCTGGCGCATCACCGAGGTGATCTCGGCTCGAGCCAGGTTCGCGCCGAGGCAGTAGTGCACGCCACCGCCACCGAAGGTGACGTGCTCGTTCGGTTGACGGCCGACGTCGAACCGCATCGGGTCGGCGAACACCTCCTCGTCGCGGTTGGCCGCCATGTAGTACATGACGACCTTGTCGCCGGCGGCGATCGGCTGGCCACGCAACTCGGTGTCGCGTGTCGCGGTACGGCGGAAGTTGTGGATCGACGTTCCCCAGCGGAGCATCTCTTCGACCGCGGTCGGCCACAGCGACGGGTCGGCGCGCAGCCGCGCGACCTCCTCGGGACGATCGATCAGGGCCAGCATCGAATGGTTGATCAAGTTCCGGGTCGTTTCGTTCCCGGCCACGATCAGCGTGACGAAGAACAGGTTGAGCTCGAGATCATCGAGGCGTTCACCGTCGATCTCGGCGTGCACGAGCGCGCTCATGATGTCGTCGAGCGGTTCGCTCCGCCGCAGCCCGGCGATGTGGTCGCAGTAGGCGAAGATCTCCATCGCCGCGAGCTCGCCCTCCTCCTCGGAGGTCTGGTACTCGGGGTCGTCGAAGCCGACGAGCTTGTTCGACAACTCGAACATGCGGGGCCAGTCGGCTTGGGGCAGCCCGATCATCTCGCAGATCATTTCGAGCGGGAGCTTCGCGGCGATGTCTTCCACGAAATCGCATTCGCCGCGGTCGATGACGTCGTCGATGATGCGCTTCCCGCGCCGTTCGATCGTCTCGTTCAACCGGCCGATCATGCGCGGCGTGAACCCTTTGCTCACGAGCCGGCGCGAACGGTGGTGTTTCGGTGGGTCCATGTTGAGGATCGACAGCCGGATCTTCGAAAGCGCTTCGTCGGTTTGCGTGTCGATGAACGTGCCGCCGAGTTCCGACGAGAACGTGTCGTTGTCGCGGCTGATCGCGAGTACGTCGGCGTGTTTCGTGATTGCCCAGAACCCCGCGCCGTCGGGCTCGGGGTGCCAGTGCACCGGGTCGTGACGCCGCAGCGTCGCGAACATCTCGTGCGGGACTTCGCGCTCCCACGTGTCGGCGAGCAGGTCGATTTCGTCGAGTTTCACAGGCGAGCCTCCACGGGACGGGGGGAAGGGACGTCGACGCGCACACCGAGCAACGCCGCGATGCCGCCGAGGGCGGTTGCTTCGTCGATCGCGTCGGGGTCGAGCCGGTACTGCATTTCGAGACCGATGAGCAACGCGACGAGGAGCGGTGCGATCGCGTCGTCGGCAACGGGCGGCGCGATCTCGCCCGAGCGCTTCCACTCGGCCATCTCCCCGCGGATCGTCGCGCGCACGTCGTCGTAGCGTTCGGCGAGCTGCGCGCGGGCGTCGGTATGGCGCGACGCGTAGAGCCACAGTTCGTGCTCGAGCTGCACCCAGAGCGCGCCCTCGCCCGCCGGGTCGGCGAAGTTCCGCCACAACGCCGCGAGCCGGGCCGGCATCGTCGTCGCGGTCGCCATCTCGGCGGTCGCAGCGGCGGCGACGACGTTCTTCCACGAGTCGAGGAGGGCCAGGAGCAGGCCTTCCTTGCTCCCGAAGTGCGCGTAGACGGCGCCCGACGTGCGCTCGGCGTCGTCGGCGATCGCGTCGATCGACGCGCCGTCGATCCCGTCGGCCGCGAACCGGGCCGCCGCCGCCTGGAGCAGTCGCTCGCGTGTGTCGGCCCGCCGTTCGGCCTGCGTCCGTGCCATCGGCAAGAAAATATAGCGCGCCCTATATATCGTCTCCAGGCAGGACCGGCGGGACGGTCGCGAGCGATCAGCGTGGCGCGTTGGCGCGGCGGGAGCACCTGTAACGCGGCGAGGAACGCGAGTTCGATCGTCTCGCGTTCGACGACGACAGCGTCGGGCTGTTCTTCGCCCGGCGCGACGTCGTCGAGCAGTTGGTCGGGGTACGGCTGCAACCAAGGCACCTCGACACAGCCGTGCACGAGCACCGGACGACGTTGGTTGCGCCGCAACTGGTCGGGCGCGGCCCCTCCGGTCACGACCAGGCCGACTTCCGGACCTCTTGCACGAGGAAGCTGTTCCCGTCGGGATCGCTGAACTCGAAGAACGTGCCGTAGTCGGCCCGCTGCGGGTCGGGACCAGCAGTCTGGGTACCGCCCTCCATGTGGAACAACTCCCCCACTTCCATGCCGCGCCCGACGAGTTCGCCGCGGGCCGCCTCGATGTCGTTCACCACGAGGTGCAGCCCCTTCAGCGAGCCGGCCGCGCCCTCGGTGTTCGGCATGAGGGCGATCGCGCAGGCCGAGCCGTGCGGGACCAGTTGGATCACGCGAAAATCGCCGGCCCGATGGTCGACCATCAGGTCGAAGCCGGCCTGGTCGGTGTAGAAGGCCTTGGCCCGGTCCATGTCGGACACCGGCACCACGATCAGTTCGAGCTTCCAGTCCACGGATGTACCTCCTGGGTGGCCACCGGCCGGTCGCCGGTGAGTTACCACGTGAAACGCCGACCGGCGCGGAAAGTCATCGCGGCCGCGATGAAGTCGTCAGGCGCCGACCTGTCACACGCGGAGCGCGGGCGGTGTCTTGATGCCGATCACGGCGACAGGAGGAGCGAGATGTCCAGCACGCTACGGATCCCGAAGGCGGAGATCACCGGTTTCTACGGGTACCTGCTGAAGCGATTCAGCCGGAAACTGGTCGGCGACGTCCCCGAGCCGGCCGAAGTGATGTGGCACAACCGACCGGTGCTCACGAGCGTCTCCACCCTCGGCCGCAAGGCACAGAAGTGGGACCGGGTCGACCCCAACCTGAAGTCGTTCGCCCACATGGCGGTCGCCGCGCTCGTCGGTTGCTCGTGGTGCCTCGACTTCGGTTACTTCCACGCGCACAACGAGGGCCTCGACGAAGTCAAGGCCAGCGAGGTACCCCGCTGGCGCGATTCGTCGGTGTTCACGCCTCTCGAACGGGACGTGATGGAGTACGCCGAGGCCATGAGCGTCACCCCGCCGCGGGTCACCGACGAGCTGTTCGCCGGGCTGCTCGAGCAGCTCGGGGCGCCGGCAATGGTGGAACTCACGACGTGGATCGCGTTTGCGAACATGAGCACGAGGGGCAACAACGCCATGGGGATCGAATCCCAAGGGTTCTCCAAGGCGTGCCGGCTGCCGCTGGCGCAACCCGCGGCCCGGTACGCGACGCCGGCATGAATGGACAGCCCCATGAATGACAACCCGTTCGCCCGCCACCGCAGCCTGCTGTTCACCGTCGCCTACGAGATGCTCGGCTCCGCGGCCGACGCCGAGGACGTCGTGCAGGAGACGTGGCTGCGGTGGGCGAACGTCGACCAGACGGTCGTGCGCGACCCGCGGGCGTACCTCGTGCGCATCGTCACCAGGCAGGCGTTGAACCGGTTGCGGTCGCTGGCGCGACGGCGCGAGGACTACGTCGGCGAATGGCTACCGGAGCCGCTGCTCACCAGCCCCGACGTCGCCGCCGACGTCGAACTCGCCGAGAGCGTGTCGATCGCGATGCTCACCGTGCTCGAGACCCTCGGTCCGGCCGAGCGCGCCGTGTTCGTGCTGCACGAGGTCTTCGAGATGCCCTACGAGGAGGTTGCGGAGGCGGTCGACAAGTCGCCCGCGGCCGTTCGCCAGATCGCGCACCGGGCTCGCGAGCACGTCGCGGCTCGGCGCCCGCGGATGCAGGTCACCCAGACGCAGCAACAGGAAGTCGTGGACCGGTTCCTCGCCGCCGTCCGCAGCGGCGACCTGCAGGGCCTCCTCGACGTCCTCGCGCCCGACGTCGTCGTCGTCGCCGACGGCGGTGGCGTGGCCGCCGCGGCCCGCCGTCCGATCGTGGGTGCACGACCGGCGGCCAACTTCCTGGTCCGCGCGGCCGGCCTCGCGGACTTCGAAGTGAGCGCCGTCTGGCTCAACGGGTCACCCGCCGCCCGCATCGACATCGCCGGCGCGCTCGACACCGCCGTGAGCCTCGCCGTCGACAACGGCCGGATCACGCGCATCTACGCGGTCCGCAACCCGCACAAGCTGGCCCGCCTCGACGGCGTCGCCGAACTCACCCGGTCGTGAGCGGGCGAGAACGGTGACCGTCGGTCGCTGAACGGCGTCCGGCGAAGACTGGCGACCAACGAACCGGCGACATCGAGCGCGCCGCGACGTGCGTCGATAGCTATCGCTATGCGATAGCTATCGACGCCTGTCTGTCAGGCGGGGGCGACCTCGACGGGGATGCCGTTGACCGCGGCGTTCCCGCTCGGCACGTCGACGAAATCGCCCGGCGCGAGAACGTTGTTGTTCACACCTGCGTGCTCCGACGCGACCGACAGGCGCGCGCCGGGACGGTCGTGGCCCCAGCCGTGCGGGAGCGACACGACGCCGGGCATCATCTCGTCGCTCACCTCGACCGGCGCGACGACACTCCCCGCTTCCGACACGACCTTGGCGAGACCACCGTCGCGTAGCCCGAGCCGGTCGGCATCGCCGGGGTGCACGAGCAACGTGCAGCGGTCCTTGCCCTTCACCAGCACCCGGACGTTGTGCATCCACGAGTTGTTCGATCGGAGGTGGCGCCGGCTGACGAGCACGAGACCGTTCCCCGTGTCGCGCGCCAGCCGTTCGCGCAGCCGGGGAATGTCGCTCAGGATGTGCGCGGGCGCAAGGTCGATACGGCCGTTCGGGGTCCGCACCATCTCGTGTGCGCGCGGGATCATCGGGCCCATGTCGATGCCGTTCGGCGCGTCCTCGAACGAACGCAACGTGAGCCCCTCCGGTCGCGCGCCGTAACCGTCGCCCCACTTCCCCGTGCGGATCGTGAAGTCGAGGAGCCGCTCCGGGCCGCCCGTGCCGTACGACGCGACGATCTCGTCGGGGTCGCGACCGGCGATCGGCGAACCCTCCTCCGCGCATTTCATCGCGACCAGCGCGGCGAAGAAGCCGTCGTCGATCGCGACCGCGTCGTCGTGCGACGACGGGATGCCCGACACCATTGCCGCGAGCCGCAGCAGGATCTCCCATTCCTCGGGCCGGCCGGCGGCCGGGAACAGCGCGGGCGAGTACTTCCCGGCGCTGCGCGTCGCCCACGACCAGATCATCTCGTCGTAGTGCGGCTGCTCCAGCGACGAGAGGCCGGGCAGGATCACGTGCGCGTGCCGGGTCGTCTCGTTGAGGTAGTTGTCGAGGCTGATCATGCAGTCGAGCAACGGCAGGGCGGCGTCGAGCCGTGCGGCGTCGGGCGCGCTGATCACCGGGTTGCCGGCGACGGTGATCAGGGCACGGATCCGGCCCTCGCCGGGAGTCGCGATCTCTTCGGCGAGGCACGACACGGGCACTTGCCCGAGAACCTCGGGCGCGCCGCGCACACGGCTGCGCCACCGGCCGAACTCGACGCCGCCTTCGTGCTCCGGGTTCGGCAGGCTCGTGAGCGACCACGCGATCGGGTTGCCGAACATCAGGCCGCCCGGAACGTCGAAGTTGCCGGAGAGCATGTTGACGACGTCGACGAGCCATGAGGCGAGGGTGCCGAACTCCTGATTGCACAGGCCGATACGGCCGTAGAGCACGCCCGCCTCGGCCGCCGCAAGGTCGCGCGCGATGCGCCGAGTGGTCGCCGCGGGAACCCCGCAGCAGGCTTCGACGGCTTCGGGTGTGAACGGCACCGCGAGGTCGCGCACCGCTTCGACGTTGTCGACCAGGTCGGCGACCGCACCGAGGTCGACGAGCCCGTCGGCGAACAGCACCTGCACGATCGCAAGGAGGAACGCGGCGTCGGTACCGGGCACGATCGGAACCCATTCGTCGGCGGCTTCAGCGGTGCCGGTACGGCGCGGATCGATCACGACAGTCGTGCCGCCCCGGTCGCGGATCCGATCGATCTCACCGAGCAGGTCCGGGTGCGCGAGCAGGCTGCCCTGCGACGCCTGCGGGTTCGCGCCCATCACGACGAAGTACTTCGTGCGCGCGACGTCGGGGAGCGGGATCGACCACATCCCGCCGTAGAGCAACAGGCTGGTGACGTTCTTCGGCCACTGGTCGACGGTGCCGGCCGAGTAGATCTGCTTGAGATCGGTGAGCGCGATGAACGGCGCGACGTAACGCGACAACGAGAAGTTGTGCGCGGTCGGGTTCCCGATGTAGGTGGTGAGCGCATCCTTCCCGTGCGTGTCGATCACCGCGCGCAACAGCGACTCGCAGCGGGCGAATGCATCGTCCCACGACACTTCGGTCCACGTGTCGCCGTCGCGGACCATCGGTGCGCGCAACCGGTCGGGGTCTTCGTGCAGGTGCCCGAGCACCGTCCCTTTCGGGCAGACGTAACCCTTGCTCCACACGTCGTCGCGGTTCGGGCGGATCAGGCTGACGCGCTGATCGGTCACGTGCACCTCGAGCCCGCACATCGCCTCGCACAGCGGGCACGTGCGAATGTGAGTGCTCGTCTCCGGTGAAGCCGTCATCATTCCCCCCGAACGTCGCTCGGCAGACCCTATTCGTTCACACGAAGAGGCAACATTCGCCGGCCGCCGCTGCGGTACCGTGCGCGAATGGCCGCGTCGGAACACGTCGACCTGGAGATCGCGGGGCGCGACGTACGGATCACGAGCCCGGGCAAGGTCTTCTTCCCCGAACGGGGCGAGACGAAGATCGACCTCGTCAACTACTACCTCGCGGTCGGCGAACCCTTGATGCGGGCGATGGGCGGTCGGCCGGTGCTGATGCAACGGTTCCCGAACGGCGCCGGCGGGTCGTCGTTCTTCCAGAAACGGGTCGGCGACGGCGCGCCCGAGTGGCTCGAAACGACGATCGTCAGCACGCCCAACGGCACGACGTCACGAGCGCTGGTCGCCGCCGACCTCGCGCACGTCGCGTGGGCGGTGAACCTCGCGTGCCTCGGTTTTCACGTGTGGCCCAACCTCGCCGCCGACCCGGAACACGCCGACGAGCTGCGCATCGACCTCGACCCGCAGCCCGGCGTCACCTTCGACCAGATTCGCGAAGCGGCTCGAGAAGTACACGCACTCCTCGAAGAGGTGGGCGTGACCGGCCACCCCAAGACCACCGGAAACCGCGGGGTGCACGTGTACGTGCGCCTGCTCCCGCAGTGGGACTCGTACCAGGTGCGTTCGGCCGCTGTCGCGGTCGCCCGGGAACTGGCGCGGCGGCGACCCGACCTCATCACCGACGCGTGGTGGAAGGAAGAGCGCGGTGAGCGCGTCTTCGTCGACTTCAACCAGAATGCGCCCCACAAGACGGTGTTCGGCGCGTGGTCGGTGCGGTCACGCCCCGGCGCGCAGGTGTCGACGCCGTTGCGATGGGACGAGATCGACACCGTGCAACCCGACGACCTCACCATGGCCACCGTCCCCGACCGGTTCGCGCGCGAAGGCGACCCCTGGGCCGGCATCGAGACGGAACCACAGTCGCTGGCCCCGCTGCTCGAGATGCACGAACGCGATCGCGCCAACGGGTTGCAGGACGCACCCTGGCCACCCGTGTACCCGAAGATGGAGAACGAGCCATCGCGGGTCGCACCGAGCCGCGCCCGCAAGCCCAAACCGGGGGATCAGGCGTAGCTCGGGCTCGGTGCACCGCCGGCCGAGGCACGCGCACTGATCAGCCAGTCGCGCAGGTTCGCGACCGGCATGGGGCGGGCGAAGAAGTACCCCTGCGCCACGTCGCACCCGGTGCCGCGCAGCGACACGCGGATCTCGTCGGTCTCGACCCCTTCGCCGACCACCCGCAACGCAAGGTTGTGGCCGAGGTCGACGATCGAGCGCACGATCGATGCGTGCGCGTGGTTCACGAGCATGTCCATCACGAAGCTCTTGTCGATCTTCAGCTCGTGGAGCGGCAACGCCGACAGGTAGCCGAGCGACGTCTGCCCGCAACCGAAGTCGTCGAGGCTCACGCGCACGCCGGCCGCGGAAAGCTCGGCGAGCACGGTGGCGGCGCGGGCCGGGTCGGCGAGCAGCGCAGTTTCGGTGATCTCGACGATCAAGCGTGACGGCGCGACCTCGTACTCGCCGAGTACCGCGACCACGTGCGAAGCAAAGTTGGGATGGCTGAGGTTCCGGGCCGACACGTTGACCGCGACCGACAACCCCTCGCCGATCGGCCCAAGCTCCTTGATGTCACGGAGTGAGTGGTGCAGCACCCATTCCGTGAGTGCGTCGATCAGGTCGGTCTGTTCGGCGAGCGGCAGGAACCGGTCGGGGAAGATCATCCCGTGGACGGGATGCTGCCACCGCACCAGCGTCTCGACGGCTTCGATGCGACCGTCGAGCAATGTCGTCTTCGGTTGGTAGTGCAAGACGAGTTGGTCGGCGGCGATCGCGTGGCGAAGTTCGGCCACCAACGAGAGGTTTGCCGAGTCGTAGTTGTCGATTGCCGCGTCGTACCGCACCACGCCGAGATGCTGTGCCTTGGCGACGTACATCGCGACGTCGGCACGTTGCATCAACTCGTCGACGTCGATCCCGTCTTCCGGCGCGACCACATAACCGACGCTCGCCTCGATCGACAGCGGCAGCGCGCTGACCTCTACCTCTGCATCGATCACGCGCCGCAGGTCGTTGAGTACCCGGACCGGGTCGCCGGTCCCGCACAGCAGCACACCGAACTCGTCGCCGCCGAGCCGCGCGACCAGGTCACCGGGGCGGATGTTCGACGCGAGACGGCGCGCGATCTCGATCAGGAGGTGATCGCCGTTGTGGTGACCGAGCGTGTCGTTCACTTCCTTGAAGCGATCGAGGTCGATGATCGCAATGGCAACTGGTGGCCCGCCACTCGCGACCGCCGCCAGCGCTTCGGCGGCGCGCTCGTGGAAACGAGTTCGGTTCGGGAGATCGGTCAGCGAGTCGTGCTGCGCCAGGAACGCGTTCCGGTCGACCTCGCGGCGCAGGCCCTTCGTCACCGACGTCGCGATCGCGAACAGCGCCAGCGCGAGCGCCGCCAGCCCGATCCCAAGGTCGTTGTAGAGACGATGCAGGCCGGCACTCACTTCTTTGCTGATCGGCGCGTACGGCAGGTAGATCTCGAGGACACCGTTGATGCGGGTGCCGGTGGCTCCCCGCAGCGGCATGTAGACCTCGACCGTGGCCGTGCCTTGCGCGCCGGTGTCGTTCGAGTCGCTGTTCAGGTGGGTGACGACCACTACGGTCCGGCCCCGTGAGGCGTCGACGACCTCGTCTTCGATGGGGCCGCCGAACCCCGAGCCGTCGTTCGAGAAGATGACGTTGCCGGCCCGGTCACGTACCCGGAACCGCAACACCGTGTGGTCGTGCACGGCCCGTTCCACGAGCCGGTACAGCCCGACCTGCTCGCTCGAGCGAAGGCCGTCGGCGAGGGAGTGGTTCCCGAGGAGCGGCTCGACCGCGGTGTCGGTGAACAGTTCCGCTTCCGAGCGGGCCTGGGCGACGCCGCGACGGCGCGCCTCGCCGCGGAAGCTCACCGCCAGCGCGCCCGCGAGGACGAGCACGGGGACGAGGCTCACGGCCGCGTGCGCGACGAACAGACGCCCGGTCCCCCGGGTCGCTCCTCCACCCTTCACGTGCCATGTTTCGACCGCCCGACCAGGCGACTTGATGGCAAGTGCCCGATTTACGTCCCGATCGGGGACGCGGCCGCGGCCGCCTCGAGCGCGTTGGCGTCGGCGCCGAGGACGAACCCGGCCCGCTCCGCCGCTTCGGTCGCGGCGTCGAACCTCGTCACGTAGACCTCGTGCCGCGGATAGAGCGCCGCGAGTTGCGACGCGCTGAAGGCAGTGGTGCGGCCGAAGAGCACGCAGAACGATTGGAAGATCGGCGGTGCACCCGGCACCGGCAGGTTCGGCAATCCGGTGATCGTGGCGATCGGGACCTGCAACTCCGGCAGGCGTATCCCGCCCCGCGCGTTGCCGAACTTGTCGCGTACGACCGGGTCGGCGACGTTGAGATCGGGGCCGAGCATGATCCGTTCCGCGACCGCAGGCGGGGTCCCGGTGCGCACCCACCGGTCGAGTTTCACGACCGCGGCATCGACGACCGCCCACGTGTTCGCCGAGTTGAAGCGGTAGACGCAGAGGTCGCCTGCCACTGTCGGCGTCGAGGGGAACCGACGCGACAAGGTGTGCTCGTCGGCGTGCGAGCCGCCCGCCACCTCCCACAAGCGGAAGTGGGAATCGTCGGGTTGGTGCGCGAGCGCCGAGTGCAACACGATCACGTCGCCTTCGGTCTGCACGTCGATGATGCGGGCCGCCTGGTCGGTGCGGAACACCGGCGCCGGCGGCATCGTGACGCCCGGGCCGAGCGACGACGCGCCATTGCCGCGCGAGTACACGAGGAAGCCGTCGAAGACGTGCGCCAGCGGCTGGATCGCGTTGATATAGGTGACCATGCGGAACGCCGACTGCGACTCACCCGTCGCCAAGATCCGCTGCGCCGTCAACCCGCCCAACGGGTCGATGCCGACGCGCGACCGCAGTGTTCGCGCCGCCTGGGTGAAGATGTCGTAGGAGTAGTCGTCGCCGGGGGTGTGCAAGGACCCGTAACGCCCGGGATTGCCGTTCCGCAACGCGTCGATCCCGACCTTCTGCGCGCTGACACCGACCCAGACGTCGCCGGCGTGCAGGATGGCGGCGTTCGCGGCACCGAAGGTCGGATCGATGTCGGCCCCCGCGCTCACGTTCATCCACTCGACCACGACGGTGCCGCTGAAGGTCGCCGGGTTGGCGGGCCGGCGCACGATCAAGCGGGTGCGGAACGGCGCGCTCGTGGTGGGGGTGGCCGTCCAGTGCCCGTCGTTCCCCAGCGTCCCCACCGCGGTGTACGCGTGCGCGACGCCGTCGAGGAAGTACTCGTGCTCGACGTAGCCGTGCGACGCGAGGCTGGTGTCGACGGTGCCGGGCGGCAACGGCCCGCTCACGCAGCCACCGGCGATCAGCGCGACGACGATTGCGCACGCCGGGAGCGCACCCCGCCGGAACATCGAACGCATCCGCATCTCGGAACCTCCCCCTGACCCGCCCGGCAAAGACCGCGCGCGGTCAGTGCCAACCTACCTGCGCACCGTGTCGGCCGTCACGTGGCGGCGGCCGGACGCGGCGGCTGGTCTCAGAGGGCGTCGGGCTCGAGGACCGCGTCGGGCTCGACGGCCAGGCCGGGCTCGACGACCGCGTCGGTGGCGACGACGTCGGTGGCGACCACGCGGAACTGGTCGACGACGAGGCGGAGCGCGGCCGCTTCGGCCGACAGTTCCTCGGCGTCGGCGCGCAGCGCGTCCGTGTCGCTGTTCGTCTGCGCCGCCAGCCGGGCGACTTCGTCGACGGCCGTACTGATATCGCGGCTGCGCGCGACGATCGCGGCGAGCGTCGCGGTGATCTGCGCGGTCGTGGCCGCTTGCTCCTCGACCGCGGACGAGATCGTCGTCTGGTGCACGTCGACTTCCGACACGACGTCGCTGATACGCCCGATTGCCCCGACCGCGCCGGCCGAGCCGGCTTGGATCCCGCCGACTCGGACACGGATCTTCTCGGTCGCCTCCTGCGTCTCGATCGCGAGACCCTTCACCTCGCCGGCCACGACCGCGAAACCACGCCCGGCGTCACCCGCGCGCGCAGCTTCGATTGTCGCGTTCAATGCGAGCAGGTTCGTCTGCGACGCGATCGAGGAGATGAGGCCGACCACTTCGTCGATCTCCTGGGAGGCGCTGGTGAGGCCATCGACGCCGAGTTGCGCTTCCTTGGTCGCGCCGACTGCCTGGTTCGTCACCGCCGACGCCTCGTTGGCACTACTCGCGATCTGCGAGATCGACGCGGCCAGTTCAGTTGTGCCGAGCGAGACGACACGCACGTCTTCCTCGACGACCGACGTCGCTTCGGCCGACAACGACGCCTGCTCGGCGGTCTCGGTCGATGCGGCCGCGATCCGGTTGGTGGCCCGCGCGACGGAGTCGGCGGTCGAGGCGACTGCGGTCGCGCGCTCCGACAAGGTGGTGATGGCACGCGCGACATGACCTTGCATGCGATCGATCGCTCGTGCCGTCGCACCGAATTCATCACGCGTGTGGATGCCGGTTTCGCCGGTGAAGTCGCCCGCCCCGGCCGCTTCGAGCACCGACAGCACCCTCGCGACTGCTTCGCGCACGGAGCGCATCATGCCGACGAAGAGGTACGCGGCGATGAGCACACCGATACCGAAGACGAGGTAGACCCCGTGCTCCTGGGCGCGGATACGAGCGGCGCGTTGCCCCAGCAACCGATCGAGCGCGGGAATGCCTGCGGCGATCACCGCCGACCCGTCTTTCTCCACGCTCTGACCGAGATCGTGCAGGCGCGTGTCGTCGTTGTTGCCTTGGACGGCCGAGTTGAGCACCTTCACGAACTCGGTCGCGTCCTGGTCGAGCGCGAGGCGACTGGGCTGGACCGCCGGTTGTAGACCGGGCCAACGCGTTGCGGCGAAGGCAGCGTCGTACCCGTGGTCGATCTCGCCGAGCGGCGTGGAGATGTTGCCGCTGTCGACCGCGAGTTGGGCCAACTGTGCCTGCGGCTCGTTCACCTCGCCCTGCGCGACCAACGTCGCGAGGCTCGACGCCTGCCCGACGTTGTCGATCAGGAGGAGCACACGGTTCGTGTTGGCGTCCATCATGTTGTACGTGTCGAGCTGCGGGTCGAGGACCAAGCTCGCGCCTGCCGCGACCTGCTGCATGTCGTTGTAGAGGGCGTTGGTCGCAACGTTCCACGCACCGAACGTCGTGAACGGATCACCCTGGCCGCCGCGCGCGGTTGCCAACGCGGATTTCGCCGCCGCCCATGTCTTCGCGTTCCCGAATTCGTGCTGGTAACGCGCGACGAGCGAATCGACGGTGCGAACTCCCGCGTCGAGCGAATCGCCGGCCGGAGCCGCGTTGCCGCCCTGCACCGCACTTCCCCGCGCTTGCACTTCGGCCGCGAACAACTTGCTCGCCTCGACCATGTACCGGGCGCCGTCGCGTTCACGATCGGCGATCCGCACGTTGTCTTCCTTGGCGTTGCGCACCGACCACGTCGCGGTGCCGAGCGGCACGAGCAGCATGCAGGCGAGTACGACGAACTTGGTGGCCAGCGGCAGCCGGCCCATGAGGCGCGCCGCGGGCGCGAACAAAGTACGCATGCCGCCCCTTTCTCCCACGGTCCCTCGGTTCAATCGGCACGGAAAAACTTGGTGAGATGTTTTCCGCCCGATCGCCTTCAGATTTCCCGGACCGCGCGAGCGGATCGGACTGGCGGAACGTCGCCGCGAACGGGGAGCATCCTCCCGATGCTCACCCGATTCGTCCGTGACCAGCCCGATTTCTTCGCGGTCGGGCCGGCGTCGGCTCCCGCGGCGGTCGACATGGGCGCCGGCATCTGGTGCTCACCGGGGATGTCGAACGCCTACCTGATCGCGGGCACGAACCCCGCCGAACCCGGGCGCATCGTGGTCAACACCGGCATGTGGTTCGAAGCCAAGGTCCACAAGCGCAACTTCGACGCGGTCAGCGATGCCCCCACCCGCTTCATCGTGCTCACGCAGAGCCACACCGACCACATCGGCGGGGTCGACCGGTTCCGCGAGGACGGCACCCGGCTGATCGCACAGGCGAATATCACCCGCTGCCAGGCCGACGACGAACGCATCCACGGGCTGCGCATCCGCCGCTCCCTGCCGTTCTTCGCGGCGGTAATGGGCCGGCCGGGCTTCGCCCGCGGCGACGACGTCGAGTTACCGCCACTCGCCAAGCCCGCCGAACCCGACATCACGTTCGACGACTCGTACCGGTTCGAAGCCGGCGGCCGTCACGTCGAGTTGCTCAGCGTGCCCGGCGGCGAGACGATCGATTCGGCCGTGGTCTGGCTCCCCGACGACGGCGTCGCGCTCGTCGGCAACATGTTCTCCGCGCTCTTCGGCCACTTCCCGAACCTGGTCACGATGCGCGGCGACCGGATGCGGAGCGCGCCCGCCTTCGTCGACTCGGTGCAGCGGGTGATCGACCTCGAGCCGGAAACACTGCTGCTCGGCCACCACGGGCCGGTGCGCGGTGCCGCGACGGTGCGGGCCGAGTGCGAACGCATACGCGACGCGGTGCGCTACGTACACGACGCGACCATCGAGGCGATGAATGGCGGGCACGACGTGTGGGAGGCGATGCGCGACATTCGCCTCCCCGACGGTCTCGAAGTCGGCGAGGCGTACGGGCGCGTCGACTGGAGCGTGCGCGCGATCTGGGAGACGTACGCGGGCTGGTTCCACCAACACTCGACACTCGAGCTCTACGGCGCCTCGCCGGAACAGGGCGCGACCACCCTCGTCGAGATGGCGGGCGGTGCCGATGCCGTTGCCCGCCGGGCGGCCGGGCTGGTCGCGAGCGACCCCCTCACCGCGGTGCGGCTCTGCGAGCTCGCCCTGGCGGCCGAACCCGGCCATACGGGCGCGCTGGCCGTGTACCGCGACGCGCACGCACGCCTGCTCGAACTGCACGGGCACGAGAACTTCTGGCTCACCCGCTGGCTCGAAGGCGAAGTTCGCAGCGCGCAGAACCGGATCGAGCGGCTCGGGTCATGACGGCCGCCGCGCCACCGATCCGTATCGCCGATCTGGGTAACCCGGTGCTCGACGCAGGCCAGCGGGCGGCGCTCGACTACGTCGCCTCGCTCGACGTGCGGTTCGACGAGGACCGCATGCTCGCCACCGCCCGCGACCGCGCCCGGTGCGACGACTTCGGCGACCCCGCCTTTCGGGCCCGGCTGCGGGCGACGATCGACGCGGTCGAGTCCGACCACGGCCTCGGCCCGCTCGGCCGGTTCGCGGTGCACCAGCGCATCGTCCGGTTGTTGACCAGCCGCCTGCTGGTCGAAGACCTCGTCGCGCGCCGCCCCGAGATCCTCGCCATCGACCTGGCGGCGCCGATCGTGGTGATCGGGCTCCCCCGTTCGGGCACCACCCACCTCGTCAACCTCATCGCCGCCGACACCCGCCTGCGCTCGCTGCCGTACTGGGAGAGCATCGAGCCGTGCCCGCGGCCCGGCGACGGTCCGGGGCGCGACGGCGTCGACCCGAGGTTCGAACAGTGCCGCCGCGACTACGAGGCGCAGATCGAAATGGTGCCGTTGCTCCGCGCCATGCACCACCAGCTCCCCACCGCGATCGAGGAAGAGATCGAGCTGGAGGACCTCGACTTCGCGTCGTACACGCTCGAGTGGCTGGCCCGGGTGCCGCGCTCGGCGCGACTTCTATCTCGGGCTCGACCAGACTGCGCACTACGCGTACCTCAAGAAGGTGTTGCAGGTGTGCACCTGGCTTCGCGGCCCGGATCGCTGGGTGCTCAAGTCGCCGCAGCACCTCGAACAGATCCCGGCGCTGCTCGCCACCTTTCCCGACGCAACGTTCGCGATCACCCATCGCGACCCGGTGTCGGTCGTGCAGTCGGCGATCACCATGCTGGCGTACGGCGATCGCATGCGCCGCGCCGCCATCGAGCCGGAGGCGCTCGCCGCGTACTGGGTCGATCGCGTCGAACGGCTGCTCGGCGCCTGCGTACGCGACCGCGACCTCCTGCCGGCCGACCGGAGCATCGACGTGCTGTTCCACGAGTTCATGGCCGGCGACGTTGCCATGGTCGAGCGGATCTACGCGACCGCCGGCCTGGGGATGACCTCGGGCGCGCGCCGGCGCCTCGACGCGTACATGGCCGCGAACCCTCGCGGGAAGTACGGGAAGATCGCCTACGACCTGCGCGGCGACTTCGGTCTCGACCCCGGCGACGTGCGAGCGCGCTTCACCAACTACCTCGAACGGTTCCCGGTGAAGGTCGAGGAAACGTGAGCGAGCGTCTTGGCAGCATTCGCGGTCGGCGGCGCGAGCGGGGCCCGAGCGGCCCGGCCGCGGAGCGCCAGGAGCGGGAGACGTGAGCGAGCGTCTTGGCAGCATTCGCGGTCGGCGGCGCGAGCGGTGCCGAGCGGCCCGGCCGCGGAGCGCCAGGAGCGGGAGACGTGAGCGAGCGTCTTGGCAGCATTCGCGGTCGGCGGCGCGAGCGGCCCGGCCGCGGAGCGCCAGGAGCGGGAGATATGAGCGAGGTGCGCGTCGCGTGGGGTGCGGCGCGATCGCGCAATGGCACCTCGACAGCATCGAGCGTGCCGGCGTACCGATGCGCATCACCGCCGCGGTCGACCCCGTCGAGGCGAACGCCCGACGGGTCGCGGCCCGGTGCGGCGCGGCCGTGTACGCGTCGCTGGCCGACGCGATCGCGGCGGGCGGGTTCGAAGCGGCGCTGATCGCGGTTCCGCACGACCGGCACGAGATGCTCGCCACCGAAGCTCTCGCCGCCGGGCTGCACGTGCTGCTCGAAAAGCCGCTCGCGCCGACTCTCGACGCGTGCGAGCGCATCCTCGCCGCCGCGAGCGCGGCCGGCACGGTGTTCATGGTGGCCGAGAACGCGCAGTACTGGCCCGAAGTGCTGCTCGTTCGTGACCTCCTGCGCGACAACACGATCGGCGATGTCGTGACGGCGAGAGCCGCGACCTTCTTCCCCGCGCTTGACAGCTTCTACGGCGACGAACGCCCGTGGCGTTTCGACCGCGCCGCCGCGGGTGGCGGCGTGGTCATCGACACCGGATCGCACTGGTTGCGGCCGCTGCGGATGTGGTTCGGCGAGGTGAACGAGGTCGTCGGCGCACTCGGGTACCCGCACGAGGCGATGGAAGGTGAGTCGTTGTGCCGCGCGCTGTTGCGCTTCGAGAACGGAACGATCACGTCGTTCGACGCCATGCTCACCACGGGCGCCATCGCGCCGCAGCCGTTGTTCACCGTCACCGGAACGAGGGGCGAGCTCACGATCGAAGGCTCGGGGTGGGTGAAGCACTGGGACGGCACCGACCCGCGCGGCACGAAGATGGGTGAGCGGGGCGGGTACCTGCAGTCGTACGAGGGCGAACTGGCCGATTTCGCGTCGGCGGTGCTGTACGGCACCGAACCGGCCGCGAGCGCGGCGTACGCGCTCGGCGAACTGCGGATCGCGCTGGCGATGTACCGCTCGGCCGGGAGCGGCCGGTTCGAGAAGGTGTGGGAATGAGCTCCCTCAGTTTCGACTTCGCGGGGGCGGCGGTGCTCGTCACCGGAGGGACGTCGGGCATCGGTCTGTCGGTCGCCCGCGCGTTCCACGACGCCGGCGCGGCGGTGACGGTCACGGGGACGAGAACCGATCGCGGCGCGTACGACGCGGACCTCAGCGGGTTCGCCTACGTGCAGTGCCGCATGACGGAGCCCGACGACATCACGGCGGTCGGCGCACATCTCGAACGGCTCGACGTGCTGGTGAACAACGCGGGCCAGAACCTCCCCGGCGGCAAGAGCGAGTACGACCCCGACGTCTTCGAAACGACGGTCACGATCAATCTCTTCGGTGCGTTCCGGATGGCGACGGTCGTGCGCCCCCTGCTCGCGGCGAGCACGCTCGACGGCGGCGCCGCCGTCGTCAACATGGGCTCGATGTCGTCGTTCTTCGGCATCGAGATCGTGCCCGGTTACGGCGCGGCGAAGGCGGGCGTCGTGCAGATGACGAAGACTCTCGCCGTCGCGTGGGCGAAGCACGGGATCCGGGTGAACGCGGTCGCGCCCGGCGTCGTCGAAACCGGGATGACGGCACCGATGCTCCCCTACGAACAGCTCACTGCGCCGATCCTCGCCCGCACACCGATGCAGCGTTTCGCGCAGCCGGCGGAGATCGCGCCGGCGGTCATGTTCCTCGCCAGCCCGGCCGCGAGTTACGTCACCGGCCACACCCTCGTCGTCGACGGCGGTTTCTCGGTCGCGGGCTGAACTTCGCGCTGCGTCAGCGCCAGGGCGCGAGCGACATCAGCATCTGGTCGGGGTCTTCGACCAGCTCGGTGTAGAGGCCGAGGCCGTCCCACGTGTCGAGGTAACAGAAGCGGAGGTTGCCGAACTGGCCACCCATCAGGTTCGCGAAGCCGTTCGCGGTCGCGTGCGCGACCTCGGCGTCGAGGTCGTCGACGATGTAGCCGAGATGGTGAGCGCCGGGCCCGTTCGTCGCGAGGAATTCCACGTGGAGACCTTCGCCGCGGACCGGGTGCAGCAGCTCGATCTGGACGTTGCCGCTGCGCGCGAACGCCAGCTCGATGGCGCATTGCACCCGCCCGCCCCGAAGGTCGTAGTCGAGGTCGCTGGCCGGCAACGTCACGAAGTCGCCGCAACCGAGCGTGTCGCGCAACGCGTGCGCCGCGGCGTCGATGTCGGCCACGACGAAGGCCTCCTGGAAGAGTCCCGGCCCGACACGTGCGAGAAGGTCGCCGATCGCAGTCACACCCGCTCCTTCAGACCGGAAGCGGCGGCGGCTTCCAGGAATGTGCACGCCTCGTCGAGATCGATGCTGCGCTTGAACGGCGGCATCGCGACGAGCAGTTGCTTGCGGTATTCCCGCAGGGCAAGGCGCGCGTCGAGCACCGCGACGACGCCGTGGTCGTCGCGGGTGCGGATCAACCGGCCGGCGCCCTGCGCGAGCACCAATGCGGCCGCGGGCAGGTCGACGGTCGCGAACGCGTTCATGCCTCGCTGCGCGGCGCGCTCCCGCCGCGCCGCTTGGAGCGGGTCGCTCACCATCGGGAACGGGATGCGGTCGATGACGACGAGCACGCACGAGATCCCCGGCGCGTCGATCCCGGCCCAGAACGACCGCGTCCCCACGAGTACCGACGCTTCGTCTTCCACGAACGTGCGGGTGAGCCGCCCGACATCGGCGTCGCCCTGCGCGAGGACGTCGTGGTCGGTCTTGTCGCGCAGCAACGCGGCGAAGGTGCGGACGTTGGCGTGCGACGTGCACAGCACGAGCGCGCGCCCACCGGCTGCGTTCACCAGCGCGCACAAGCGTTCCCCGGCCTGCTCGACCCAGGCCTCGCCGGCCCGGCCCGGGTCGGGGAGGTCCTTGCCGACGTAGAGCAGTCCTTGGGCCCGCCAATCGAACGACGACGGCGCCTGCACGGCCACGTACCCGCGAGCGGTTGCCGGTGGGTCGCCTTCGTCGCGGTCGTCGCCCCAACTGCCGGGTGACGCCTTCGGGTCGAAGCCCATCTGGGCGGCGAAGCGGGCGAACGGCGGCTCGCCGCCGAGTGTCGCCGACACCGCGATCACGGGCCGCACCTCGAGCAACGATGCCGCCAGCGCGCCACCGACCGTTACCGGCGCGATCCGGATGCGATGGCTGTGGCCGGCGTTCTCGACCCACACGACGTCGTCGTCGCCCGGTGCGGCCAGCCGGCGCAGCACGTCGAGCCGGCTCGCGGCGAGCTGGGCGGTGCGCTTCGTGGCATCGCTGTCGGATTTGGGGAGCTTCGCCGACGCGGCCGCCAACCGTTCCGCGGCCGACTGCAGCGCGCCGTGCAACGCGGGGTCGCGGGCCATGTCGATCCGGCCGTCGCGCTCGCCAACCGCGCCGGCCAGCGTGTTGGCCGAGGTGTTGAGGGCGTCGGCCGTCGCTTTGTCGACACCGTTGCTGCCGAGCAGGCCGGCCAGGCGGTTCAGGACGACGGGCGAGAGGTCGACGCCGAAGGCCGACGTTGCGTTCTCGGCGAACGCGTGCGCTTCGTCGAGGATGACGACGTCGTGCTCGGGGAGCACGTTGCCGGCCGACGCAAGATGCGCGCAGTAGAGCGCGTGGTTCACGACGAGCACCGAGAAGCCGCGCGCTTCTTCGCGCGCGTGCTCGGCGAAGCAGTCGTCGCCGTCGGCGCATTGCGCCGCGCCCGGGCACTCCAGGCTGGTGCAACTCACCGCGGCCCAGGTTGCGTCGGTCACGACTTCACGGATGTCGTTGCGATCACCGCTTCCCGAAGCCGCCGCGAAGGCCTGGAGATGTTCGAGTTCTTTGGGGAACCCGGCCGACACGGGCTGTTCGAAGAGCGCGTCGGGTCGCGCCGCGGTGCGGAGCTTGGCCCGGCAGAGATAGTTCGCGCGTCCCTTCAGCAGCCCGAACGTGAACGGCACCGTCGAATGAGCCTGCAGCGCCGGGAGGTCCTTGCCGACCAGCTGGCTCTGCAGCGCGATCGTCGACGTCGCCACCACGACCCGCCGCCCCGACGCGACCGCGGGTGCGAGGTAGGCGAGGCTCTTCCCCGACCCGGTCGGTGCCTCGGCCACGAGATGGTGGCCGCGTTCCATCGCGCCGGCCACCGACGACGCGAGGTCGCGCTGGCCCTCGCGGCGTTCGCCGCCGAAGCCGGCGACGGCCGCGTCGAGGAGCGCGAGAGGGTCGGCGAGCACGCCGCCCGGTTTAGCGCGTCGGCCGGAGCGGGGTGCGCACCCGGCCCGGCGCGGCAATGCTGGGCCGGTGCAGCAGCTTCACGTCAACGGCATCGACCTCGCGTACGACACCCACGGCACCGGTCCCGACCTGGTGCTCGTCCACGGGTTCACCGGTAGCTCGCTCGATTGGGCCGACGTCGTCGAGCCGTTGTCGCACGATCACCGGGTGATCACGTTCGATCACCGCGGGCACGGGGAGAGTACGAACACCGGCGATCCGTCGACGTACACGTTCGACCAGTTGGTCGCCGACTTCGCGGCATTCGTCGACGGCTTGGGCTTGGAACGTTTCGACCTGCTCGGTCATTCGATGGGTGGGATCGTCGCGATGCGGTACGTCCTCGGGCCCGGGGCCGACCGGCTGCGCTCCCTCGTGTTGATGGACACGATGGCCGAACCGGCCGCCGGTGCACCCGATTTCATGCGTGCCGGGATCGAACTCGTGCGGGCGCAGGGAACCGGCGTGCTCTTCGACGTGATCGGCGGCTTCCTGGGCGAAGGTGCGCAGGCCGACGTGATGCGCGAACGGGTGCGAACGAAGCTCGCGCAGATGGACCCGGTCGCCTTCACCGAGTTGGGCGAAGCGCTGCTCACCTTCCCCTCGATGCTCGACGCGCTCGAGGCGCTCGCGGTCCGCACCACCGTGATCGTCGGCGAGAACGACACCGGGCTGCGGCCCGGCGCCGACGACCTCGCGCGCACGATTCCGGGGGCGCACCTCGTGGTGATCCCGGTGGCCGCCCATTCACCCCAAGACGAGAACCGCGACGCGTGGCTCGCCGCGCTCGCGGCCCACCTCGACGCGGTTTGAGCACGTCACGACCCTGCCTTGCCGGCGGGCCGGTGCCCGCCACGGCCCGACCGGACGTCGCGTCGGGCCCCGCTGTCGCTTTCGAGCCGGTTCGTGCTTCACTGGCACGGCCCTCGTCCGCGCCCGCGAGGGCCACCACCGAACCCTTATGGCGTCCTCCACTTCCCCCATCCGAGCGTGGCCCGGCGTCGTGCGCCGGGTGCTGACCGCGCTCGTCGTCGTCGGCCTGGCGGGGTTCGTCGGCGGCTACGTCCCGCCGCGCACCCATGCCTCGGCCGCGGCGCCGTACCTCTTCGACGAGGAGTTCAACGGCACGGCGCTCGACCTCGCCACGTGGCAGCCGAACTGGCTCGGATCGAACAACGCCGCGATCACCAAACCGGTGAACACGCAGGAACGGTCCTGCTACGACCCGAAGCAGGTCTCGGTGTCGGGTGGCGCGCTGCACCTGAGCGCGGTCGCGCGCAGCTGCCTCGGCTGGCCGTACGCGTCGGGTCTCGTCAACACCCGGCAGCACTTCACGTTCCGCTACGGCTACATCGAAGCGCGCGTCTGGCTCCCGGGCGGCAACTCGACCTTGAACTGGCCCGCGGTGTGGGCCAACGGCACCGGCAAGTGGCCCAAGACCGGCGAGATCGACGTCATGGAAGGGCTCGCCGGCAAGGACTGCTACCACTTCCACTCGAAGCACGGCGCGTCGGGCGGCTGTTCCGCGGTACGCCCGGCGGCGGGTTGGCACACCTTCGCCGCCGACTGGCGGGCGAAGAAGATCACGTTCTACTACGACGGCGTCGAGGTCGGCGCGGTGACCAAAGGCCTCACCCACGCGAAGATGTACCTCGTGTTGAACCTCGCCGTGTCGTCGTCGATCTCGCCGCCGATCACCGCGCCGGCCACGATGCTGGTCGACTACATCCGCGTTTCTCGCTGACCGCTCATCGCGGCAGGCGTCCCCAGAACAGGATGCGTTTGAACGCGTAGAAGTAGGGCGCGCGCTCGCCCAGAGCGGCGTGCAATCGAGCGCGGTACTCGGCAACGAAACGGCCGTCGTCGTCGGGCGGGAGCAGCGACGTGAAGCGCGTCAGCGACGTTCCGCGCACCCACTCGACGACGTCGTCGGTGGAGTGCATGTGATGTGCGTACACCTGCAGCCGTACGTGTTGGCGTTCGAACCCGAGCCGGTCGAGCAGTTCCGCGTACTGTTCGGGCCGGAGCACGTTCTCCTCGACGGGGTCGGGTGGCGCGTCGGCACCGAACCAGTCAGCCGCAAGTTCGCGGATCACGCGATGCGACGCGTGATCGGCGTTCGTCGGGACTTGCACCGCGAGCTGGCCGCCCGGCCGAAGCGCGTCACGCCACCGCGCGACGACGTGCGGATGGTCCGGTACCCACTGCAGCGCCGCGTTCGAGAACACGACATCGACCGCACCATCGGTGCCCTCACCCCAGTTCGCGATGTCGCCGGGCACGAACGTGACGCCGTCGCCCGCCCGGGCGGCGGCACGGTCGAGCATCGCCGCCGACGAGTCGACACCGAGGGTCGCGGCCCGCGCCGAGATGGCGGTGCAGCGCGGCGGTCAGCCGCCCGTCGCCGCAACCGAGATCGACCACCGATCGGCGAAGCCGCCGGTTCGAGCAAACCGGCCAGGTCCCAGAAGGGTTGCTCCCGCTCCGCGGCGAACCGGTTGTACTGGGCGGGGTCCCACGTCGACGGCACAACTTGTTTATACGCTGGAATACATATCGAATACAACTATGCGCCGGCGGCCCGGTGGATGGCCTTTCGGATCCGCGCGTAGGTGCCGCAGCGGCACACGTTGTCGATCGCGTCGATGTCGGCGTCCGTCGGGTGCGGCACCGCCGCGAGCAGCGCCGCCGCCGCCATGATCTGGCCCGGCTGGCAGTAGCCGCACTGCGCGACGTCTTCGTCGATCCAGGCTTGCTGCACCGGGTGGAGCGCGCCACCCGCGCCGAGCCCCTCGATGGTCGTGACGGTGCGGCCCGCGCATTCGCTCACCGGCGTGATGCACGGGTTGAACGCCTCGCCGTCGAGATGGCTCGTGCACGCCTTGCACACACCGACGCCGCACCCGTACTTCGGGCCGGTCACACCGAGCAGGTCGCGCAACACCCACAGGAGCGGCTCGTCGCTCGACGCGCTGACCGAGGTCGGTGCGCCGTTGAGGGTGAAGGTGAACGTCGGCATCTCGCGACTCCTCATCCGGCGATCGGGAAACTGAAGGGGGTCGAGCCGGTCGCGCGCGCGTAGGCGTTCGCGACGGCGGCGGCCGCCGCCGGGAACCCGAGTTCGCCGGCACCGCCGGGCTCGCCCGTCGGCGCCATCACCGTCACGTCGATCGCCTCCGGACTGTTCGCCATGCGCGCGAAGTGGTAGTCGGAGTAACTCCCCTCCCGGACCGCGCCATTGTCGATGTGCAGCCCGGCGAACAACGTCATCGACAAACCGTCGACCAGCACGCCCTGGAGTTGCGCCTCGAGGCCACGGGGGTTCACCGCGCGGCCGACGTCGACCGCGCAGACACCTTTCGTCACCCGCGGCGCCCCAGGGTCGCGGCAGTCGATTTCCACGAGGTACGCGGCAACCGACTTGTACTCCTCGTGGATGGCCACGCCTTGCGCCGTGCCCGCGGCCATTGGCCGGCCCCACTGGCCCGTGCGCGCAACCGTGTCGAGCGCCGCGCGTGCCCGGCTCGACGAGAGCTTCTTGCGGCGGAACGCGAGGGGGTCGGCGTGGAGCGTGCGCGCGATCTCGTCGACCATGATCTCGTTCACGGTGCCGGCCTGGCCGGAATAGATCGACCGCCACGAACCGGTCGGGAACGCGAGCGGCACGTCGGTCAACGTCAATGTCGCGGCACCGAAGTCGTAGGGCATGTTCTGCGTGAGCTGGTACACGACTTGGTCGGTGCCGGACGGCAGCAGATTGAAACCGGCCCCGGTCAGCGCTTCGCCGAGGCCGTGCGAGAAGTCGACCGGCAGCGTCGCGTGGCGATGCTCGTACGTGAGGATGTTGCCGAGCAGCGTGGTCGCCCGCACCTTGTGATGGCTCGCCGGTCGCATCCGACCGTGGCGCGTGTCGTCGTTGCGGGTCCACATGATCTTGATGGCGCGGCCGAGCGCCTTCGACACCTGCGCGGCTTCGATCGCCGGCTCGAAGAAGAGCCGATGGCCGAACGACCCTCCGGCGCGCACCACATGCAACGTCACCCGATCGGCCGGCAGCCCGATCGCGGCGGCGACCTCCTGGCTCGCGACGATGGGGCTCTTGGCGCCGTACCAGATCTCGGCGCGATCGGGACGCACGTCGGCGACGCAGGTCAGCACCTCGAGCGGTGCGTGCGGCGCGAACGCGAAGTCGAACGTACGGTCGATAACGAGGCGGCCGAGCGGCGGCACGAGGAACGGCGGCGCAGCCTTCTGCAGCTCGCCTCGGATCTGCGCGTCCGACAGCGCCGCGTTCGGGCCGGGGTCCCAGGTGATGCGTAACGCGTCGCGCGCCCGTTGCGCGAGGTTGAACGTGGTGGCCGCGACGGCCACCCCGGTCGGGATCCGTGCGATCCCGATCACACCCGGCATCGCTCGCGCGGCGGTGTCGTCGACGGTCAGGACGGCACCGCCGATCGTCGGGGGGCGGGCGACCACCGTCGGTGCCGCCGCCACCGGAAGGTCGAGCGCGTACTTCGCGTTCCCGGTCACGATGTCGTGCGCGTCGAGCCGTGTCGTCGGCTGCCCGATGAGCACGAATTCCGATTCGTCCTTCGGTGTACCCGGAACGGCCGTGGCGGTGAGCTGTGCGGCGGCGCGCGACAACGACCCGAACGTCGCGCGGCGGCCGTCGGGCGCGACGACCTGGGAATCACGTGTCGAACACGTCGCCGCGTCGACGTTCCACTGCTGCGCGGCTGCGGTCACCAGTCGGGCCCGCGCCTCCGCCGCGACCACCCGCATCGGCTCGTAGAGCGAGTGCACCGAGTTCGAGCCGCCCGTCAGTTGGTTGAACAACAGCTCGGGGCGAGCGTCGTCGAGCACGACGTCGACCGTCGCGAGCGAGGCGCCGAGCTCTTCGGCCGCGACGATGCCCATCGCGGTGGCGATCCCCTGCCCGACCTCCGCTCGTGGGACGTGCACGACGACCCGATCGTCGGGTGTGACCTCGATCAGGAGCAGGTAGGCCGTGGGGAGCGCGGCGAGGGTCAGCGCGTCGCTGAGGTCGACGACGTCGGAAACCGTCGTCGAGGCGTCAGCGCGCGCCGGCCGCGAAACGTCGTCGAACGCCTTGACGGCGATCGTGAGGACCGGCGCCGCGACGGCGTAGGCCAGGAAGCGTCGCCGGCTGAGCGTGTGCCGTTCACCCGGCGTCTCGTTCGACACTCGCGGTCCCCCCGTTGTCCGGGCCGCTGCCGGGGAACTTGTATCCAGGCAACCCGGTGGTTCAAACCGCTTTCTTCCAGGACCGGGAGGCGGCTCGGGTGTGCCCGAAGCCGGCGTTCCCACCGGGAAGTTCCGCCCGCTTCGCGAAGGGGTTATCCGTTGCCGAAATCGCCCGCGTCGCCGAACGAACCGACCGAACCGTCGGCGAGTTCGAGCCAGTAGCCGCGCCCCGTCTTCGTCGCGACCATCGCGACGGCCGGTGACGGCGGGTGGAACGGCGCGAACGAGCCGTAAAAGCGCGCGTCGCCAAAACTGAACAGCCCACCGTCGGACGCGACCAGCCAGTAGCCCTTCCCGGTTGGTGTCGGCGCCATCCCGACCACCGGCGAGTCGAGCGGCTTGCCGCCCATCGAACCGTAGAAACGCGCGTCGCCGAAACTGAACACGCCACCGTCGGACGCGACCAGCCAGTAGCCCTTCCCGGTTGGTGTCGGCGCCATCCCGACGACCGGCGAAACCAGCCGCCGGTTACCGGTGGAGCCGTAAAAGCGCGCGTCCCCGAAGCTGAAGATGCCGCCGTCCCACGCGACGAGCCAGTAGCCGTTCCCGCTCTTCGTCGCGGCCATACCGTTCACGGGCCGGCGCAGCGCGCGACCACCCATCGAACCGTGGAACCGCGCGGCACCGAAGGTGAAGACACCACCATCGGCCCCCGCCATCCAGTACCCGTCGCGGTGCGGCGTCGGGGCGGCGCCGATCACGACCCAGGCGATGGGGAGGGTCGCAACCGATCCGTGCGCGACGAAGTCACCGTGCGTCCCGAGCGCGCCCAGACCGGTGACCGTCGCGTACCCCTTGTCGTCGGCGCTCGGCAAGAGCGCGACGACGTCGCCGCGCCGGGTGCCCGCGTGCAAGGTGCCGCCGTCGCCGACCCATTCCCAGTGCCACGGTTCCGGGCACGCGCTCCCACCCGGTTCGGCGAAGGCGGGATGGTTCCAACCGACGGATGCCGCGACCTGCTTCATGAAGGCGTACCCCGCGGAACCGAACGTGAGCGAACCATCCGCACCCGTGAGGTCGACGGCTTTGCCCCAACCGTGGAACGACGTACCTACGGGCGCGCCGCTCGGTGCATGCGCAACGCTCGCGACGCACGCCGGGTTGTTGCCCGGCTGGTTGGCGATGTTCGCCAGCCGAACCTCCTCGGCGAGGCTGCGGTAGCACTCGTCGGCACCGAGCACCACGTTCGCTTCACGCGCCATCGCGAAGATGCGCGCCAGGCTCGGCCCGGCTTCGCGCGCCGCGAGGCAGTTCGGGCCGACTCGCACCAACCGGGTCGTGGGCACCACACCGTTCACCGCGCCGGCCAGCGCCGTCGGCCGGTTGGCCGGGTTGATCGGGCTCACGTCGGCCGCAACCGGTGCAGCCAACCCGAGCACGGAGACGGTCACGACCATGACGCCGAGCAGTCTGCGCATGGTGGGCAATTCAAGCATGCACGCTTACGGAGCGAACTGCGGCTCCTCGACTTCCTGGCGGGAACGCGTCGCGAGCCAGCAACCGGCGAGAACCAGCACGAACCCGCCGATCGTCGCGATCGTGATGCGCTCGCCCAGAACCACCGCACCGACGACGACCGCGACCGCCGGGTTCGCGAACGTGATGAGCGTGGCGCGAGCCGGGCCCACCTCTTCGATCAGTGCGAAGAACACCAAGAACGCGGTGCCCGTACAGATCACGGCCAGGCCGAGCACCGCCGACCATGCCGTCGCGGGTGGGACGTGCGCGGGGCGGGTGACCCAGGCGAGCGGCGCGACCACGACCGCCGCGGTCGCGAGCGCGACCGAGATCACCCCGAGCGGCGGAACGTCGGCCAGGCGGCGGGCCACGATGAACGGAGCCGTCGCGTACCCGACGCACACGAGCATGACCTGAACGACGCTGGACCACGGGATGCCGCGCGCACCGTCGAGGTCGCGGCTCACGAGCAGCGCGACGCCGCCGAGCCCGATCGCGATGCCCGCGACGCGCACCGGGCGCAGCGCGTGGCGGTCACCGAGCGCGTACGCGGCGATCGCGCCGGCAATCGGCACGCACGCGACGAGCAACCCGGTGACCCCGGACGGGAGCCGCTTCTCGGCGTTGGTGAGCAGGAGCCACGGCCCGATCATCTCGATCGCGGCGAACACGAGCACCGGCCGCCAGTGCGCGAGCGCGGCGCGCACCGCGCCGGTCCGGCTTCCGACCGCGAGCAGCACCACGCTCGCCGGCGCGGTTCGGCCGAACACGACGACCGGTGGCGCGACATGCTTGACCGCGACCTTGATGAAGAGGTACGGCACTCCCCAGATCACGCTCATCGTCGCGAACAGCAACCATCCGCGACGCGTCATCGGTTCGTGCACGGCGCCGAACGTACTGCCGGACCGGCAGCGGCTACTGGCCGATTTCGTCGAACCAGTCCCACTGCCACGGCACAACCGTCTGCAGCGGACCGGAGAACAGCACCCGCGTCGCGTCGTCGCGGTCGCGGCGAGGAGCGTCGGCCAGATCGAGCGCCGCGGCGACGGTGACCGGGTCGCCGTCGAGCCAGATGACCGTGACCCGCCGGTCACCCGTGTCCCACGGATGGTCGCGGAACTGGTTGCTCGTCGTGAACGTCCACAGACCGGCGACACCCTCGACCGCGAGCAGCGATGGATGGTGCGTTTCGTGCAGCCAGCGCGTCTGTTCGTCGAGGCGCGCGCGGTCGACCGGTTCCTCGACGATCACGTACACACCGCGGTTGGGCCGGTACGGCACCGCGTCGGCCGACACGAGCACCCGCGGCGCCGCCGCGCCTTCGAGGACGCACAGCGGCCCCGAGAAGTGCGACCGGCGATGCCGGTGGAACCGGCCCAGCGCGCGAAGGCGGCCACCAAGGTCGAAGAACTCGCGCAAGGTCGCGTCGACGGGTTCGGTCATCAGGTACAGCGTCATGTAGTGCACGCCGTCGAACGGCGCGCTCGCGACGGCCGACGCGTCGCGGCACGCCGGCGAGCGCACCCAGCGTTGCCCGAACGCGACGCCGGGCAGCGGGTACTGCTCCGGCATGTGGTCGAGCTGGTGCCACTCGTTGTAGGCGCGATGCTCCGCCGGGTCCGTGATCTCGGTGAACGAGAAGAACCCGACTTTCACCTTGTTCATGCTTGCCCGCTCATGGGCCCGGAGCGTACCGATCGAGCGCCGAGGTTCAGCGCTGCGGCACCATCGATGCGAGGAGCAACGAGCCGTGCTCGGTGTAAGTCACCTTGCCGATCGGCGAAGGCGACCGCACGGTCGTGTCGCGCACGAGCTTCACGAGGATGCCGGTGCTCGCCGAGAACCAGGCGTCCGACACCTCGCTGCCGACCTGGTCGCCCGTCATCAGCCGGACGACGTGCACACGGTACGTGCCGACCGTGGCCGTCCCGACCTTCACCGACGCGTGCCCGAGGTACGTGATCGTCACCGCCGTGTGCACCTTGGTGTGCCGGGCCGGGCTGCTGCCGTCGCAACCGAGCGTCGCGGTCGAGCCGACCGAGGCATCGGGGTCGACCATCGGCCCGCTCGGCGTGCAGGTGAAGTGTTCCACGTCGCTCTCGGAGAACCCGGCGAACACGAACGTCTGCGACGTCGTGCCACCCGTCTCGAGCAGCCGGCCGCCACTGGCGCAGTACTCGAAGTCTTGAAAGTGGTGGTTGCTGAACTCGATCTTCGACACGAAACACCCGGGTTTCGTGTACGTCACGGTGGCGGGGACGTTCGCGCCCCACGATTGCTTCGCGTTGAGGAAGGAGAGCCGCTCCGTCCCGGAGGCGCTGTACCGGTACACACCGGCGGCCGGGAGGAGCGGCGCCGGCGTCGCGACCGATGCGGTACTCGCGGTGCTGCGGAAGCGGTCGAGCGCGCTCGACATCGGCACTTCCTTCGCCCCGCGCACGGTCCAGCCGAACGCGTACAACGACACGCCGCCGACGACGACGAAGACGAGCGACAGCATCACCACCCTGCGGGGGCGACGGAACCAGGGTCGAGCGGCGGGCGCGACGGTTGCCACCAAGTGATGTTCGGACCGTCGCGCCCCGGCCAGGAGGGTCGGATGACCCGACGTTTCTCCGCCTTTTTCAGTCTTTCTGCGTCAGGGGCTCCGTGATCGCGTCGACTTCGGCGATTTCGGCGGCACTGAGTTCCCAACCGGAGGCGGCCGCGTTGGCCTGCACCTGCTCGGGCCGGGTCGCGCCCGCGATCACGGAAACCACGGCCGTGCGCTGCAACAACCACGACATCGCGAGATCGAGCAGCGAGCGACCGTGGTCGGACGCGAAGGCCTGTAACCGTTCGACGACGTCGAAGTTGCGGTCGGAGAGCGCCTTGTCGGCCCGCTCGGCCGGGGCGCCCGCGAGCCGGGTTCCCGCCGGTGGCGCCTCGCCCCGGCGGTACTTGCCCGTGAGCACACCACTCGCGAGCGGGAAGTACGGGATGAAGCCCAACCCGAACTTCTCGCAGGCGCCGAGCACGCTGCGTTCGGGTCGACGGTTCAGCAGGCTGTACTCGTTCTGCACGCTCACGAACCGCGCCAACTGACCCGTGGCGCTCGCCCGTTCGGCGTCCTCGATCATGCCGGCCGAGAAATTGCTGCAGCCGATCTCGCGGACCTTTCCTTCGCGCACCAGTTCGTCGAGCGCGGCGAGGGTCTCCTCGATCGGCACCGCCTGGTCGGGGAAGTGGAGCTGGTAGAGGTCGATGCGCTCGACGCCGAGCCGCCGCAAACTGGCCTCCGCGGCCTGCTTGACATATGCCCCGCTCGCGCCGTGACGCTCGTTGTCGACGGGGCCTCCGAACTTCGTCGCGATCACTGCCTCGTGACGACGCTTCGCCAATGCGGCGCCCAGGAACACTTCGCTCTTCGTCGAGCCGTAGATGTCGGCGGTGTCGAAGAGCGTCACGCCGGCGTCGAGCGCGGCATGCACGACCGCGGCCGAATGTTGCTCGTCGATGCGACCGCCGAAGTTGTTGCAGCCGAGCCCGACCACCGACACTTCGAGCGATCCGATCATCCTCGTGTCCATCTCGCTACTCCTCCTCGCGTTCGGCGAGCATCATGATGTGAACGTCGCGGCCGGTGATGCGGCGACGGTATGCCGCGTAGCCGACGTATACCTCGGTCGCGATCCGCCAGATGTCGTCGCGTTCCGCGCCGACGACCTCTCGCGCGTGTACCGCGACCCGGGCGCCGCGATACGACACCTCGGCGTCGGGGTTCGCGCGGAGGTTGTAGTACCACGCGGGGGTTGGCACTTGACCGAAGTTCGTGCCGATGATCGCCAGTTCGCCACCCACCGGCACACCGACGAGCGGGACCGTGCGCGGCCGGCCGCTTCGCGCGCCCGTCGTGGTCACCGACACGACGGGAAGGCCGGCCAATAGGCCGGGCGCGGTCACCTTGCCCTTCGTGAGCCGGAGCAGCAGATCGTCGATGGGGCGAATGCTGCGGGAGAACAACCACGCGCCCCAACGCGTCGATGCGATCGCCCGCATCGCACGGAACACCGCGTTGGGGCGGCGGTGGCGGTAGCCGAGTCGTTCGGGCACGCTCATCGGGCACGCTTTCGTTCCGCTTCCACCTGCGCGCGCACCACACAGCCCGAGAAGTGATCGTTCACCATTCCCAGAGATTGCATCGCGGCATAGACGGTGGTCGGGCCGACGAACCGGAACCCGTCGGCCCGCAGCGCCTTCGACAGCGCGATCGACTCCGGCGTACTGGCCGGAACATCACCGAACGCGCGTGGTGCCTTGCGCCGGCCTCTCGGTTCGAATTGCCAGCAGCGCGCCGCGAGCGAGCCGTACTTGTCCTGGACTTCGAGCGCCGCGCGCGCGTTGTTGATCGCGGCGTCGATCTTCGCCCGGTTGCGCACGATGCCGGCGTCGGCCATCAAGCGTTTGACGTCGCGCGCTCCGAAGTTCGCGACCCGCTCCATCTCGAAGTTCGCGAACGCGTCGCGGAACGCTGCGCGCTTTCTCAAGATGGTCAACCACGACAGGCCGGCCTGGAAGCCTTCGAGGCACAACTTCTCGAAGATCCTCCGGTCGTCGCGCACGGGCCGCCCCCACTCGCGATCGTGGTAGTCGACGTACTCGGACGCGCCGACCGACCATGCGCACCGTTTCGCACCATCGGTGCCGCGAACGAGCGGTGCACGAACCTCACCCATTGCGGCATCTTGCCAGCCGTCACGAAAATTGACGATTCGGTTTGGCGGCTTTTGGGAACAGACGTCGCTTTGGGAGATGGCAATGCCCCCACCGCTTTGCTGGAATGCAACGGGGCGCCGGAGCGCAGCACACCATCACCGGACCGAGCGCGTCGTGGCCGGGGCCGCGGTTTCAGGGAGGATCTGCGTGACCGATCGACGAGCCGCACGACTTGCCGGGATCACCGCCACACTCGTCGCGGCATTCGCACTCGTCGCGGGCCCGGCGGCACCGGCAGCTCATGCCGACGCGGTCGGTACCGGCGTGGCGAGCATCGTCGGCCCGATCGTCGGTTCCGCGGTGACACTCCCGCCGGTCACGATCCCGGCGACCACCGTTCCGACCGATCCGCCCACGACGCCGCCGCCGACCACCGAACCCCCGACCACCGAACCGCCGACCACCACCACACCGACCACCGAACCACCGACCACCACCACACCGACCACCGAACCCCCAACCACCACCACACCGACCACCGAACCCCCGACCACCACCACACCGACAACCTCGTCGTCGACGTCATCGACGACGACGCCGGGTCATGGTCGTCACGGCGGAACGACGTCGACAACCTCGCAGACCACCACCCCCGGGCAGCGCACGCCGGGCACGACCGCGCCGAAGCCCGCGGTCCCGGCGACGGCCGGGAACGGCGGCCCGACGTCGGGGACCACCTCGACCAACTTCTTCGATCAGTTCAGCGCGCTGCGCGCGCCCTCGCGGTCGAGCACAGCCCCGCGCGCCAAGACACCCAAACCCGCGTCCGCGAAATCGGTGGCGCATGCCGGCACGCGGTCGAAGACCAAAACCACATCGCCGCCGTCGACGGCGGTGCGTAAAGCGCCGGCCGACGCCGTCCCGAGCGCGAGCCGTCTGGCTGCGACCGTCGCCTCCGACTCGGCCCGCAACGGGCTGCCGAGCGCGCTGCGCTTGACGATCATCCTGCTCGTCGCGCTCCTGTTGATCGGCGTGCTCGTGGTGCCCCGCCCGGCGACGACCCTGCTGCGCCACGGCCAGAAGAACGGGCCGGGCCGAAGCTGAGCCGGCGGCCGGGCGCGTAGCGTTGCGCCCGTGATGGTGCGGGCGCATGCACCGGTGCGCGTATGCGACACCGGCGGTTGGACCGACACCTGGTTTGCCGGCCACGGTTCGGTGTGCAGCCTGGCCGTCGCGCCGGGGCCCACGTCACCATCGAGTTCGGCGATGCACCCGGGCCGCTGGTGCTCGATGTTGCCGCGACCGGTGACCGCTACACCGTCGAGCGTGGTTCGCCCGGGCCTCACCCGCTCCTCGAGGCCGCGCTGGAAGCGCACCCGTTGCCCGGCGGGCGCGCCGCGATCGTGCACGTCAGTGCGGAGGTGCCGCCCGGTTCGAGCATGGGGACGTCGGCATCGGTGATCGTCGCGCTCATCGCCGCATCGCGCGCCGCCAACGACGAAGCGCCCGATCCCGCGACCGTCGCCGCGGCGGCGTATGCGGTCGAAACCGGTCTCGGGTTGCAAACCGGTGTGCAGGACCAGTACGCCGCCGCGTTCGGTGGTTGCAACCTGTTCAAGGTCGACGACTACCCCACGGTGACGGTCGAACCGATCGTGCTTTTCCCTTCGATCGCGGCTGCGCTCGACGCGCGATGCGTCACCGTCTACCTCGGGCAGCCGCACCGGTCGACGCAGGTACACGACCGCGTGATCGCCACCTTGCGCGACGAGCGTGATGCCGGCGCCCGTCTCGAACCGCTGCGCACCGCGGCGGTCGCAGCCGCCGCCGCACTGGCGACCGGCGATCTCGACGCGTACGGCGCCGCGCTCCGGGCCAACACCGAAGGCCAGGCGCGCCTGCACCCGGAACTCGTGAATCGCGACGCTCGTGCGCTGATCGGCGTTGCCCGTCGCTTCGGCGCGCTCGGTTGGAAGGTGAACGGCGCCGGCGGGGAGGGCGGCAGCGTCACGATCCTCGCCGGCCCCGATCCGGCGCGCCTCACCGCGCTGCAACGAGCGATCGACGAGACCGCCGGCTGGCAGCGCCTCCCCTTGCGATTCGCGCCCGGCGGCGTGCGCGTCACCCGCGACTGAAGCCGCGCCGGCTACGCGGCGTCGTGGTGGTGCGCCGACCAGGCGGAGTACAGCGAGGCGTACCGGCCTTCGCGCCGAACCAACTCTTCGTGCGAGCCGAGTTCGACGATGCGGCCGCCGTCGACGACGGCGATCCGGTCGGCGCGTTCCGCCGTCGACAGGCGGTGCGCGACGACGATCACGGTCCGGCCCTGCATCAACCGTTCCAGCGCGCGTTCGACGTGTTGTTCAGTACCCGGGTCGAGGTTCGACGTCGCCTCGTCGAGCACGAGGATCGTCGGGTCGGCGAGGGCGGCCCGCGCCAGCGACACGAGTTGGCGCTCACCTGCGGAGAGTCGCGAACCGCGCTCGCGAACTTCGGTGCCGAAGCCGTCGGCCAGGGCTTCGAAACGGTCGCGCAACCCGAGCGCGTCGATCGCCGCGACGACCTCGTCGTCGGTCGCACCGATCTTGCCGACCCGAACGTTGTCGAGCACGGTTCCCGCGAAGAGGAAACCCTCTTGCGGCACGACGACGATCCGTTCCCGCAACGACGTGAGCGTGGCGTCGCGCAGGTCGACACCACCGTACGAGACGCGCCCAACGCCCGGGTCGTAGAAGCGAGCGAGCAACTTCGCAACGGTCGACTTCCCGGCGCCGGTCGGGCCGACGAGCGCGAGGCGTTCGCCGGGCGTGATCGCGAGCGACACATCGTGCAGCACCGGCTCGGTCCCGTACGCGAACGTCACACCGTCGAGCGAGAGCACCCCCGTCGCGGGCAGGTCGACCGCGCCCGGCCGTTCGACGATGCTCGCTTTCGTGTCGAGGACGCCGAAGATCTTGGCCAGCGCCGCGCCCGCCGATTGCACCGTGTTGTAGAGCTGGCTGAGCTGGTTGACCGGTTCGAACAGGTTGTTCAGGTAGAGCACGAACGCGGCGACGGTGCCGACCGTGATGACGTTCCGGTTGGCGAGGAAGCCGCCGTAGCCGATGATCACCGCCGTACCCGCGACACCCGCGAACTCGATGACCGGGAAGTACCGCGCCGAGATACGCACCGTTTCCATGTACGCGTCGTACTGCGCCTCGTTGGTCGTCGAGAACAACTTGGTGAACCCGCGCTCGCGCCCGAACGCCTGCACGACCCGCACCCCTTCGAGGCTCTCCTGCAGCGTGCTGAGGTTCGTCGCGATGCGGTCGCGCACCTCGAGGTACGCCTTGTTCGACACCCGGCGGAACCAGCGGCTGGCGAAGTAGACGGGCGGGACGATCACGAGCACACCGAGCGCGAGTTCCCACGACAGGGCGAGGATCACCACCACCGCGCCGACGAACAGCAGCATGTTCTGCACGAACATCACGAGGCCCGTCGAGATCAGTTCCTGCAACGAGTCGACGTCGGAGGTCATGCGCGCGATCACGCGGCCCGTCTGTTCACGCTCGAAGTAGTCGACGCCGAGGCTCATCAGGTGGGCGAAGAGCCCGTTGCGCAGGTCGCGCAGGAACGACTCGCCGACCCGCGCGATCAGCAGGATCACCGCCCGGCCCAGGAACAACCCGGCGAACGCGACCGCGAGGTAGATCCCGGCCGACAGGTTCAGCGCGCCGACGTCGTGGGCCCGCAAACCCGCGTCGATACCGTGACCGACGAGCGCCGGCCCGGCGAGCAGCGCGGCAACCTGCGCGACGAGCAGCATGGTCGCGACGGCGACCCGGCCACGGTAGGGGCGCAGCATCCGCATGAGGCGGCGGATGACGCGCTGCGCCTCGTCGCGCGAGAGCGTCTCGTCGACGGCGTTCGCGCCGAAGGGCCCGCGCCTCACGGCAGGCCTCGCAGCGGCGCCGAGCCCGCTTCGGCTCGGGCGAGCACCTCCCGGTACCGCGCGTTCGTCGCCAGCAGTTGGTCGTGCGTGCCTTCGGCGACGGCGCGACCACCGTCGATCAGGACGACGCGATCGGCGAGCGCGATCGTCGCCGGACGGTGGGCGATGATGATCGTCGTCCGGCCGGCCATCACTTCGCGCAGCGCGCCGCGGATCTCGTGCTCTTTCGTCGGATCGACCGACGACGTCGCGTCGTCGAGGATCAACACCCGGGGCTGCGAGATCACCGCCCGCGCGATGGCGATTCTCTGCCGCTGGCCACCGGAGAGCGAATAACCGTGCTCGCCGACGATCGTCGCGTACCCGTCGGGGAGCTCCTGCAGGAATTCGTCCGCGCCGGCCTGGCGCGCCGCCATCTCGACCGCTTCCGTCGACGCATCGGGGTCGGCGAAGGCGATGTTGTTGCGGACGGTGTCTGAGAACAGGAACGTGTCTTCGAACACGAGCCCGACGGCATGGCGGACGTCGGCGAGGCGCGCGTCACGTACGTCGATGCCGTCGATGCGCACGCATCCTTCGTCGACGTCGTAGAAACGGGGAATGAGCCGGGCGACGGTGCTCTTGCCCGAAGCGGTCGCTCCCACGAGCGCGACCGCTTCGCCGCCCCGCACGACGAGATCGAAACCGTCGAGAACGGCATGGCCACCCGCGTAACCGAAACGCACCCCCTCGAAGCGCACTTCGCCGGGGCCGTCGGCGAGGGCGATCGCGCCGGGACGATCGAAGATCTCGGCGTCGGTGGCGAGCACTTCGTGGATCCGCCCGGCCGCCGCTGCGGAGCGCGGCAACTGACCGAGCAGCATGCCGAGCATGCGCAACGGCCAGATCAGCATCAGCACGTAGAAGTTCGCGGCAACGATGTCGCCGATCGACAGATGGCCGTGCAACACCTGGTGGCCGCCGTACCACAGGATGCCGACGAGCCCGAGCGTCGGCAGCAGGTCGATCAGGGGGAGAAAGCCGGCCCGCAGGCGCGCGGCCGCGATCGACCGGTCGTAGACCGACTCGGCCTCCGTGGCGAGGCGCCCGGTCTGCAGGTGCTCGGCGCCGAAGCCTTTCACCACCCGGATGCCGGTGACGCTCTCCTCGACGACACCCGACACGTCGGCCAGCTCTTCTTGGAGCTGCAGGGTCACCGGGTACATCCGGTGCGTGAACCGGGTCGCCGAGATTTGGAGTACCGGCAGTGCCGCCAGCGCGAACAACGCGAGCGCCGGGCTGCGCGCGACGAGGATCGCGATCACCGCCAGCATCGAGAGCGTGCTCGCGATCGTGAGCGGTATCAGCAAGATGACCTGCTGGACCTGCTGGATGTCGGTGTTCGCGCGCGCCATCAATTGCCCGGTTTGCGCCTGGTCGTGGAACGCGAAGTGCAGCTGCTGGAGGTGCGCGGCCAATCGGAGGCGCAGATCGGCTTCGACGCGTAAGGCGAGCCGGAACGCCGCGTACCGGCGGACGCCGGTCGCGATCGCCTGGACGACACCGACGGCGAGTATGAGCGCCGTCCAGCGCAACGCGACGGAACCTTTGCCGGGGACGATGCCGCGGTCGATCGCAATGCCGGTGAACGTCGGCACCGAAACGCGGGCTGCCGTCCAGGAGAGACCGGCGAGGATCCCGAACAGCACCCACCGTCGATGGGGCCGGACGGCCGAGGCCATCAGCCGCCATCCCGCACGACGCTGTAACCGTTCGTAGTCCACTGCGCTCCCCCGAGGTGCGGCGAGGCTACCCAATGCCCGCCGCGTGGCTCCTCAGGATTCCGGCGCGAACAGTTCGTCGAGCAGTTCGCGCAGGGTCGCCGCGCCCGTTTCGGTGGTCACGTCGCCGACGAACAGCGCGGTACGCGTCGTGAGCGTCGCCGCGAGTTCGCCCAGCGCGTTCGCGTCGGTCCCGCACAGCACGAGCACGCCCACCGCGCCGTCGATCGCCCGCGCCGCCGCGGCCCCCGCCGCCGTGCCCGCGTCGACCACCACGGCCGGACGTGCGTCGATAGGCATCGCTATTCGATAGCTATCGACGCACGTCGGCAGCGGTGAGTTCGTGCTGTTTCTGGGCTTCGACGAGGGTGTCGACGATCTCGTCGCCGATGAGTTCCTCGCGCTCGAGCAACGCGTCGCGCAGCGCGACGACGAGGTGACGGTTGGCGTCGAGCATCCGGCGGACGTCGGCCTTGGCTTGGTCGAGGATCCGTTCGAGCGACTTGCGGCTGTCGTCGTCGCCGAGCACCTTGCCGACGATGCCCTGCGAGATCGGGCCCGCCTCGACGGCCTCGAACGACACGAGCGAACCGGCCATCCCGAACGACCCGACCATCTGGGCGACGATACGCGTCGCGGCGGCCAGGTCGCTCGACGGCCCGGTGCCGGCTTCGCCGAAGAACAACTCCTCGGCGGTCATCCCACCGAACGCGATCTGTACCGACGCGATGAGTTCGGAGCGCGTCCGCGTGTAGCGCTCCTCGGTCTCGCTGTGCGCGAGCAAGCCGAGCGATTCGGCGCGCTTGATGATCGAGAGCACTTCGAGTTTGCGGTTCTGGCCCGCGAGGTACGCGACGACGGCGTGACCGGCCTCGTGCGTGGCGATCGTGCGCTGCTCTTCGACGGTGTACTCGACCGGCTGTTTGAGCCCGATCTCCTCGGTCATCTTCGCCTGGTGGATGTGGCGCCATTCCATCGCGTCGCGACCATCGCGCAGTGCCCACACGAGCGCCTCGTCGAGCAGGTGCTCGAGCATCACGGGCGTGTACCCGAACGTCATCGCGGCGAGCTGGTCGCGCTTGTCTTCCTTGTCGAGTTCGGGGTCGTGTGCCTTCTTCTTCAGGTAGTAGTCGAGGATCTCGCGCCGGCCGGAACGGGTCGGAAGGTCGAAGTGAACCGACCGGTCGAAGCGGCCCGGGCGCAACAGCGCGGGGTCGAGGTCGGCGGCGCGGTTGGTGGCACCGATGATGAGGATGTTCGACGGTTCCGATGCGTGCTTCTGGATCCGCCGGTGCTGCGGGAGCCAGCGGTTCACACGGTCGATCACCGAGCCGAGGAGGCGCTCGGCACTCGTCGGCTGGTCGAACGACTGCAGCTGGATGAGCAGCTCGTTGACCACACCGGAGATGCCTTCGCTGGTCGCCCGGTTGGTGGACCACCGCAGTTCGCGCGGCGCCTCGGTGGAACGCATCCCCGAGCGCGCGCCTGCGATCGCGTCGATCTCCTCGATGAACCCGATCGCGCCGCCCTCTTCTCGCGCCGCCTTGCGCAACGCCTTGAAGTAGTTGCGGATCTTGCGGCCGGTCTGGCCGTAGTACATCGACTGGAACGCGGTGGAGGAGACGAACAGGTACGGCACGCCCGCTTCGCGCGCCATCGCCTTGGCCATGTGCGTCTTGCCCGTGCCGGGCGGTCCTTCGAACAGGATGGCCTTGCGCGGGTTGCCGCCCATGCGGTCCCTGAAGGTGCGGTACGCGAGGAACAGGTTCAGCGTCTTTTCGACTTCGTCGCGCACGATGCCGAGCCCGACGACGTCCTCGAGACCGACGTTGATCTCGCTGGGCGCGTACCGCACGTGCGGCGACCGGCCGGCCATCGCGAGCGGGACGAGCAACGCGATCGCCAGGACGACGACGAGCAAGAACGCGGGGATGAGCTGCATCTCGCTCGGCGACAGGCGCGGCATCGCCGGGGTGGGCGAACGGCCGTCGAGGATGCGCCACCACATCCAGGCCGCGATGGGGACCAAGAAGATGGCCGCGCGGAGTAGGCGGCGCTGGCGGCTGCGCTCGCGGAAGTGGGCCACGTCGATCGACGGGAGAACGAAGTTTTCGGCTCTCTGGAGCCGGGCGTCCGTGCCGGTGTCGAGCGCGTAGGCCCCACGAGCACCCTCCTTGGGTGGCTGGTCCGACGCGAAGCGTAGTCGCATCGGGATATGGGCGAAACCCCACCATTCCGCCCCGGTGGCCCACGTCACACCGGGAACCGACAGAATCGACGCCGCATGCCCGGTCCGACCGAACCCGCAGACGCCGGCGCGCTGCGTTTCGAGCAGGCGATCGTCGCCCTCGCGCTGCTCAGCGCGTTCGTGTTCCGGCTGGCCTGGGTCGTGCCGCTGGTGGGAGTGCTCATCCTCGCCGCCCTCATCGGCGGGCACGCGGGCAACGTGTTCGCGCGGGTCTACGACGCCGTGCTGGCGCCGCGGCTCGGGCCCGCGCCGGCGACGAGACGCCGGCCGACACCCGATTGACCCGCGCTGTCGAAGTCGTGCTGCTCGCCGCCGGCTCGTTGTTGGTCGTGCTCGGCGCGCTCGGGTTGGCCTGGGTGTTTGCGCTCGTCGTCGCCGCGATCACGGTCGTCGCGGCGACGACCGGGATCAACCTGGTTGCGTCGGCACGCGACCGGCGCGGCCACCGCCCGCGCTGAGGAGCACGGCGGCGATCGTCGCCGCACCGAGCAGGAGCACGAGCACCAGCACGCCGGACGTGTGCGCGCCGCCGGGGTCGCCCGTCGCCAACACCGCCAGTGCGATCAACACACCGTTGCGGGCCACGCCGGCCGCGCCGCTCGAGCCCTCGTGCGCGACGCCGAAGCACGGGCAGGGCGCACCGCGCGCGCTCGCGCGCACGAGGAACCCGGTGAACACGGCCAGCAAGGCGACCGCGACCCAGCCCGGCAACGCGGCCCCCCACCACGCGACGAGCATGACGGCCACCGCGAGCTCAGCGACCGGCAACGCGATCGCGACGCCGGCGACGAACGCGTCGGGCACACCGAAGGCGCGCAGTTCTGCCGGCAGCGCCCGCCACGAGACGAGCTTCGCGACCGACGACCAGACGAGCGCCCCGGCGAGCACGACGCGAGCGGCGGCGGCGAGCGCCGAACCGATCGGCCCCATCAGCGCGCCGGGACGAAGCGAGGCCCGGGCGCGCCCACGGTTCAGCTCTCGAAGTGCCCGTAGCCGCCGCGGTAGAAGAGCAGCGGCTTGCCTTCGCTCGCGTAGCCGAGTTCGAGCACGCGGCCGACGACGATGATGTGGTCGCCGGCGTCGTGCTCGGCTTCGGTCACGCAATCGACGAACGCGAGGGCGCCATGGATCACCGGCGCGCCGCTTCGGTATTCCGACCAGGCGAGGTGCTCGAACCGCTGCGCGCCCTTGGTCGCGAAGAGGCGGCAGATCTCTTCGTCGTCTTCGGCCAGGATGTTCGCGGCGAACGCCTTCGCCGGCTGCATGCGCGGCCACGTACTCGACGATTTGGCGGCGCAGAACAGCACCAGCGGCGGGTCGAGCGACACCGACGTGAACGAGTTGCAGGCCATGCCGACGGGCTCGTCGCCGTCCATCGCGGTGACGATCGCGACACCGGTCGCGAAGTGACCGAGCACGGTGCGGTACGTGGCGGGATCGGGCTCGAGGGCCCGCACGCGATCTCCGGTCACGGGCGAGGCGCGTGCCGATCGAGGGTGATGCACAGCCCTTCGTGGGCCGCGATGACCTCGGGCCCACCGATACGGGCCGAGTAGTCGCTCGCGTCGCGCCTGATCATGTCGATCGTGTCGTCGCAGTGGCCGGGATCATGGTGGAAGAGCGCCAGCTTGTGCGCACCCGACTCGCGTGCCACGTGCGTCGCGTAGTTGATCGTGCAGTGGCCCCAGTCGCGCTTCGGGCCCCATTCGCTCGCGGTGTGTTGGGCGTCGTGGATCAGCAGGTCGACGCCGTCGCACAGTTCGAGCACCTCGTGCGGGACGTAGTCGTCGGGGTCGTCGGGGCAGCAGCCGGGACCGTGGTCGGGGATGTACGCGACCGACGCGCCGTTCCAGTCGACGCGGTAGCCGAGCGTGGGACCGACGTGGCGCACCCAGCGGGAACGCACCTTGGCGTGGCCGACCGGGAAGTCGTCGTCGCCGGTGTCGTGGAAGCGGATGTCGCCGGTGAGGTCGCGGGGCCGGATCGGGAAGAACGGCGGGCGCATCAGCTGCGCGAACACGTCGCCGAGCGGTGCGTCGTCCTGGCGGGGACCGTAGATGTCGAGGGCGGAACCTTCGCGGTGCAACGGCGTGAAGAACGGGAGGCCCTGCACGTGGTCCCAGTGGAGGTGGGTGAGGAGCACCGAACCCTGGAAGACGCCGTTGTCGAAGTGGTCGGACTGGGCGTTCATGTGCTCGCCGTAGGGGCGGATGCCGGTGCCGAGGTCGAGCACCATCGGATGGTGGCCTTCGGCTTCGAGCACCACGCACGACGAGTGACCGCCGTAGCGCTCGTAGCGCGGTCCTTCGCACGGGGTTGAGCCCCGGACACCCCAGAAGCCGACCGAGACGCCCCTCGACATGGGCGGGGAGGATACCCACGCTGCGGGGGGCGTCAACCTCAGCCGGGCCGAAATCGCGCACATCGTCGCGAGAAGCGCGCACGGCCGGGCCGCGGGCCGCGAATGGTCGGGCCGCGAGCCTCGCGCTCAACCGGCCGAGGGTGCCGGACCGCTCGAGCGGGCGTCCTCGACGGCGACGAGCGCGTCGCGCAGTTGCTGGATCCAGTCGCCCTGGTGATCGCGCACGAGCCGGACGCACCAGGCGAGCGCTTCGGACCGGCTGCGGGCGACGCCGGCGCCGACCAGGGTGTCGAGCACCTGCCGTTCGGGCATCCGCAGGCGGGTCATCACCGGCACCGAGAGCGTGGTGAACAGTTCTCGCTCTTCGCCGCACATCGCCCCCCACGCGACCTTGCGGCCGGTGCGACGCTCCGCTTCGTCGGCGATGCGCATCCGCTGCTCGCGCGTCTCTTCGCGGAACCGCTGGATCCGGGCGCGGCGCGCGGCGTGCTTCACGCCGTCGTCGGCGTCGCCCGGGTATTCGGGTTCGGCCAGCGGGCCGACGACGAGGATCTCCTCACGGTCGACGCCGACCTCGGGCGCGGCCGTGAACCAGCCGTCGGGAAGGCGGCCCACGAACCACGCTTGTACTTTGCGTTCGCTTTCGCTCATGCTGTGATTACAACATTACATATACCGGCTCGTCAAGGTCGGTAAGGCTGCCGGGTGGTCAAGGGCTCCCCGGGCCGCGACCGGGCAGCAAGCCCTGGTCACGAGCGGCGAAGATCCGCTCCCACACCTCGCTCTGGAGCGCGCGTGCGGTGAGGAACGGCGCGAGTTCGGCGTCGCTCGGGCGATCGCCGTAGGCCGCCAGCGCCTCCGGCCCGGAGTTGCGCATGCAGGCGAGGTCCCAGGCGATGTTCGCCCGGCAACTGTCTTCGAAGTCGGTCCACACGAGACCGGCGCGGGTCATGAGCACGTTGCGGCGGTGCGCGTCGCCGTGCAGGGCCTGCTCGCCGGGCCCGCCGGGCGGCGGGAGCGCGGCTGAGCAGGCGACGAGACGCTCCTGCCAGCGCGCGAGCTCGTCCGGGGCGACGACACCGGCGGCACCGAGCGCGCCGAACACGTCGGGGAGCTCGCCGAGCACCGGGCCGACGTAGGGCAACGGCTCGCCCGTGCTCAGGTCGTAGGCCGCGAGCACCGCATGCAGTTCCGCGAGCGCGGCACCGAGCGGGCGCGGTGCGGCTGTCGCACCGCGCTCGTGCTCGACGTAGCGCCAGAACGTGAGGAAACGGCCGTCGTGGCGGTGGGGCCCGGGCGGGAGTTCGTCGGCCGGTGGGACGACGGCCGCGCCACGGTCGTACGCGAACCGCGCGACGGCGATATCGCGCGAAAGGAACGCTTCGGGGTGGGGCCTGACGACTGCCGTCGTCGACGCGATGCGCGCGACGACCGGTGCCGGCGCGAGATGCACGATCACGTTCGCGCCGTGCTTCACCACCTCAGGTTCGTCGCACACGACACCGTGTTCGCGTGCGACGGCAACCGCCGCCGCGACCGCACGCGGCACCGACAACAGGTCGATCATTCCGCCATCGTGGCGCGGGCTCGAGCGATCGCGGCGCGCAATTTCGCGGCGATCTCCTCCATCTCCGCGTCGCTTTCGTAACGCGTGCGCGGCCAGTAGAAACCGCGCAAGCCATCCTTGCGGGCGCGCGGGATGACGTGCACGTGGAGGTGCGGGACGGCCTGGCTCACGACGTTGTTCATCGACACCCACGACCCTTGCGCACCGAGGCCGTCGACCATCGCGGCGGCGACCCGCTGCGCGGCACCGAACAGCGGTACGAGCAACCGTTCGGGAAGGTCGGGCAACGTCGCGAAGTGCTCGCGGGGCACCAGCAGGGTGTGCCCTTTGAACACCGGCCGATGGTCGAGGAAGCCGACGACGTCGGGTTCCTCGACCACCAGCGTGGCCGGCTCGGCGCCGGCGACGATCGCGCAGAACAGGCAACCGTCGGGCGCCACGGGTGTTACGCGGCGACCGGCTCGCGGTTCGCCAAGCGGTAGAGGTAGGCCGCGCCGATGTAGCCCATCGGCATCGTCGCCAGCGCTCCGACCCCGCACAGGATCAGGCCGGCCGCACCGGCGAGCGCGGTGAGCGCGAGCGCGACCCGCAGGCCCGGCGTCGCACCCGTGGTCTGCGAGCTGGCGCTCAGCGCCTCGCCCAGGCTCATCCGCTTGTCGATGAAGTAGAAGGGCGCAAACCCCCACACGGCGATCACGAACAGCGCGCCGACGAGGCACACCAGCGCGCCGACCGCGACCATGAGCCCCCAAACGAAGGCGAACACGATCCATTCGCCCCAGCGGTCGCTCGAGAACGCCTTGCCGACGTCGAGGGGTTCACCGCGGGTCACCATCAGCGCGGCATTGACGATGCCGATCGAGAGCGCCAGCGATACGACCTCGGCGATGATCCAGAAGATGAAATAGCCCACCAGGCTCTGGAACACCGCACGACCGATGAACTGCAGCACCAACTGCACGGCCAGCGGCAGGAGAATGATCGCGAGGAGCGGGCCGATGTTCTGGGTGAACTTCGACCAGCCGTACGAAAGGGCCGGGCCGGCCTGAAGCTGCTGGCTCGCGCCGCCACCCGGCGCGCCGTACTGGCCACCGGGCGGCGTGTACTGGCCACCGGGCGGCGCGTACGGAGGTGGCGGCTGGTACCCGGGCGCCTGCTCCGGCGGGTACCACTTCCCATCGGACGCAAGCCACCAACCCGGCCCTTGCGATTCGTCGCTCATTCCCGGCTCCCCTCGGTCGATCCCGCCCGTCACCCGGTTATTCGGGTGACGTGTACGGCCGTTGACGCGGTTTCGCGGCCTCGCGTTTGGGCACCATCACCTTGCGGCGGAAATAGCAGACTTCTTCGCCGCGCTGGTTGTAACCGAACGTTTCGACCGTCACCACGCCACGATCAGGTTTACTTGCCGACTCCCGTTTGTCGAGGACCCTCGTCTCCGCGTAGATCGTGTCGCCGTGAAACGTCGGCCGTTTGTGTTGCAATGTCTCCACCTCGAGATTGGCGATTGCCGCCCCGCTGACGTCCGCGACCGACATGCCGAGGACCAGCGAATAGACGAGATTCCCCACGACCACATTCTTCCCGAATTGGGTCTGCGTCTCGGCGTACCAGGCATCCGTGTGGAGCGGATGGTGGTTCATCGTGATCATGCAGAAGAGATGGTCGTCGTACTCGGTGATCGTCTTGCCCGGCCAGTGCTTGTAGACGTCGCCCTCGATGAAGTCTTCGTAAAGCCGGCCAAAGGGCCGCTCGTGAATCGTCATGACGCGGAGGCTACTGACGGGTCACGCCCGGTTGCCGAACCGTCGCGAGGTGGCCGGAACACGGCCGCTCGTTCCTTCACCAGGTCTTACCCGACTGGGGCCGGCGACGGTAGGTTCACCGGCCGCGCCGCGAAGATCTCCCGTCACAAAACTCCCGGAGGACCGAATGCCGCCTGCCAAACGAGCTACGAAAGCAACGGCGAAGAAAGCTGCCAAGAAGGCGACCCCGACCAAACGTCGCGGGCCGCGGGCGATGAGCGCCGCGCACAAATCGGCACTCGCCGAAGGCCGCGAACAGTCGCGAATCGTCGACCGGTACCTGCGGGCCGTGACGCAGCCCAAACCACGGGGCCGCAAAGTCAGCAAGGCCGCCCTGTTCGAACGCCTCGGGAACGCGGAGAAACGCGCTCGCGCGGCGACGGGAGTCGAGCGCCTCACCGCGGCGCAGGAAGTGCGCGACCTCAGGGTGCGCATCGCGGCGGTCGACTCCGGTGACGCCGTCGACGTCGCCGCGCTCGAGAAGGCCTTCGTGAAGGTCGCGAAGGAATTCTCCGAGAAGCGCGGCATCAGTTACGGCACGTGGCGCGATACCGGGGTCAGCGCGGAGGTGCTCGCCAAGGCGGGGATCAAGCGGTCGCGGGGGTAGAACGGTTCACGGCGCGACCGCGAAGAGTTCCCACTCGTCGGGCACACCCTTCAAACGCCGCGAGCCGCGGTCGACGAACTTCTTCCCCGACCCGGCGACGAGGTCTTTCACGGTGCGCGACACGAGGAGTTCGCCGGCGCCCGCGGTGCGGGCCACGCGCGCACCGATGTGCACCGCGATGCCTTCGAGATCGTTCCCCGACCATTCGCATTCGCCCGTGTGCACGCCGGCGCGGATCTCGATCCCCAGTGCGTCGACTGCCTCGATGGCGGCGAGGCCGCAATCGATCGCGGCACCGGGCGTGTCGAAGTACGCGAGGAAACCGTCGCCCGACGTGTTGATCTCGTGGCCTCCGTGCCGCTCGAGCGCGCACCGTACGGCGCGGCGGTGAGCACCCAGGACGTGGCGCCACGTCCGGTCGCCGAGCGACGCCGCCCGTTCGGTGGAACGCACGATGTCGGTGAACAACATCGTCGCGACGGTGCGGCGACCCACGGGCCGCGGCCGGAGCCCGGTCACGAACGTTTCGAGTTCCGCGAGAACCGGTTCGGGGTTCTCGAGGAAGAAGGTGTGATCGGTTCCTGCGAACTCGACGTATCGCGCCGACGCGACCCGGTCGGCGATGTAGCGGCCGTAGCGCGGGGGAATGACCGCGTTCCGACGGTTGTGCATGACGATGGTCGGTACCTCGACCCGCGGGAGCAACGGCCGGACGTCGGCGGCGTGTTCCAGACGCGCGAGCGCGACAGCTTGGGCGCGGCTCGTGCCGCGCTGTTCGATCGTGGCGAAGAAGTCGTGGACGCGCGGATCGTGCATACGGCTCGGCGCGAACATCCGGGCGAACATTCCAGTGCCGAAGTGGCTGGCGTGCGCTTCGATCAGTTCTTCCGACCGCGCCGCGCCGAGACCCGGGTAATCGTCGTCTTCGAGCAGTCGCGCCCAACCATTCACGATGAAGAGCCCGGCCACGCGATCGGGAAAGCGCGCCGCGACCTCTATCGCGTGGCACGCGCCGGCATGCATCCCCACCACGAACGCCCGGTCGACGCCGTGCGCGTCGAGCACGGCGACGAAGTCCGCGGCTCCGTCGAGGCGCTCGCGACCGTCGATCGCGACCGGGTCGGAGCCGCCCGTACCGCGCGGGTCCATGACGATGCACTCACCGAATTGGGCGACGCGGTCGAAGAACGGCCGCGACAGCGGGTGCTCCCACAGGGTCAGCCCCGACACGGCGCCCATCGAGAAGGCCACGACGGGCCCACGACCGGCGGCCCGGGAACAGAGATGTGCCGAACCGCGCTGCACGTACTTCGTTCCTCGCCCGCCCACGGACGAAGATACGGACGGTCCCCCGAATCGGTTCAGCGACGATGGGTCACGCGCCGCGGGGATAGAGCAGCAGCTGCGTGCAGCGGTACGACGCCATCAACCGTCCCGACGACTCGTTGACGGCGGTCGCGTCCCACACCTGCGTCGTACGACCGAGGTGCAGCGACGTGGCCGTAGCGACGACGACTTCACCCTCACGTGCCGTGGAGATGAAGTTCGTCTTCGCTTCGGCGGTCGTGAAGCCACTTGCCCCGACCGGCCAGTTGCGCCCGACCCCGATCGCGCACAACGCGTCGCACAGCGCGACGACGACCGGCGCCCACAGGAACCCGGTGCCGGCGATGAGCGCGTGGGTGACCGTGAACTCCCCGGCGATGCGGGTGTCGTCATCTTCGTGGAGCGTGATCCCGAGCAGGTCGAGAAAGTTGTGCAAGTCGTAAGGCGGCGGCATTTCCCCAGTCTGCTTCGCCGGCGCCGGGAGCCGTCGAACGTTTGCGGTGAACGTCGGGCAGGGCGTCAGCGGCGCAGCACGACCCAGCTGGCCCGGTCGTCGAGGAACCGATCCACGACCAGACCGGCCTTCCCCGCGTCGAGCGCCAACCGCGCGTCGTCGACGTCGACGGCGCTGAAAGCCTGGTCGAAGCGCTGCCCGTCGAATTCGTACCGCATGGTCGCGTGCATCACGCCGTCGCCGCTTCGCGAGACATCGCGCAGTTCGATGGACACCCCTTCCCGTTCGCTCCGGCCCGGTGAAGCCGTTGCCACCCAACCGGGCGGGTATCGCTCGATCAGCACGACGCCGCCCGACCGGACATGCGCGGCGCAGGTGCACAGTTGCGCGATCCGCGCCCCGGGATCGGGCACGTTCACGAAGTGGCTCGCGAGCAACACGACGTCGAAGCGCTCGTCGAGGCGCAGCGCCTCGATGTCGGCGAGCACCGTTCGCGCGCCGACGACGTGTTCGAGCATCTCGGTCGAGTTGTCGACCGCGGTGACGCGATGACCCCGCGCGATCAGTTCGTGTGTGACCCGACCGGCGCCGCAACCGAGTTCCAGTATCTCCGACCGCTCGGGGACTACCGCCGAGATCGTCGCCGCCTCCTCGCGACCCGACAGGCGGAGGTAGAGCCCGACAGGGCTGCCGTCGGGCGCGACCGCCATCAGGTCGGGCGGGCGCGGTCGAGAAGGCCGCGGGCGATGACGATGCGCTGGATCTCGTTCGTACCCTCGCCGATCAGCATGAGCGGCGCGTCGCGGTAGTAGCGCTCGACGGGGAGATCGGTCGTGTAGCCGACCCCGCCGTGGATGCGCATCGAGTCGGCTGCGACTTCGAACGCCGTCTCGCTCGCGAACAGTTTCGCCATCCCCGCCTCGACGTCGGCGCGCTGCCCCGCCTGTTTGCGCTCGGCTGCGTTCTTCGTGAGCAGCCGGGCCGCTTCGAGCTTCGTCGCCATGTCGGCCAGCTTCATCTGGATCGCCTGGTGTTGCGCGATGGGCTTCCCCATCGTCACCCGCTCCTGCGCGTACGCGAGCGCGGCATCGAACGCGGCGCGCGCCACACCGACCGCGCGCGCCGCGATGTTGATGCGACCGACTTCAAGCGCCGAGAGGATGTAACCCAGCCCCCGGCCGGGATCGCCGAGGAGGTTCGCCACGGGCACGCGATGGTCCTGGTAGGACATCTCGACGGTTTCGATCCCGCGATAACCAAGCTTGCCGATGTCGCGGCTCACCGAGATGCCCTCGAACTTCACGCCGGGTTCCTTCTCGACGATGAGGCACGAAATGCCTTCGTCGGTACGCGCCGCGAGCGCGACCAGCCCGGCCCGCTCACCGTTGGTCACCCACATCTTGGTGCCGTTGACGATGTACTCGTCGCCGTCGCGCACCGCCCGGCACGACAGGTTGCGGGTGTCGCTCCCGGCGTCGGGTTCCGACAACGACAGGCAACCTCGCACCTCACCGGTCGCGAGCCGGGGCAACCACCGCTGCTTCTGCGCTTCGGTGCCGTTCGCCATCACCAGGCTGGCAACGATCGTGTGCGTGTTCACGACGCCGGTCAGGCTCATCCAGCCGTACGCGAGTTCCTCGATCACCCCGATGTAGGTGAGGAGGTCGAGGCCGAGGCCGCCGTACTCCTCGGGGATCGTCACACCGAACAGGCCGAGGGCCTTCATCTGCTCGACGAGGGCTTCGGGGTACCGGTTGGCCAGTTCGAATTCGGACGCGATGGGCGTCACCTCGCGCGCCACGAAACGGCGCACGGTTTCGATGACCTCGGACCTCACTTCGGGATCTGTCGCCATGGCGGGGAGCCTAGGTGGGCGAGGTGGGAGCGAGAACGGTGGGCAGGTTGGGAGGGAAGGAAGTGCCGACCCGGTACGTTGCCTCCCGAATGATGGATCACCGGACCCTGGCCGGCTTCAGCCGCGACAAGTCGATTCGTGCCCGCGACATCGACCGGGCGCTGGTGCGGCGCGTGCTCGGCTACGCGCGGCCGTACCGCGGGTCTCTGGTCGCGTTCCTCGTCACGGTGATCGGCAGTTCGGTCGCGACGGTGATCCCCGCACTCCTCCTGAAGTCGTTGCTCGACAACGCGGTGCCGCATCACAACCGAGGCATGGTCGCGTTGCTGGCGCTCGCCGCGGTCGGCCTCGCGCTCGCCAACGCGCTGCTCTCGCTCGTGCAGCGCTGGTATTCGGCCCGTATCGGCGAAGGGCTCATCTACGACCTGCGCGTCCAGTTGTTCGACCACGTGCAACGGATGCCGATCGCGTTCTTCACCCGCACGCAACTCGGCGCCCTCCAGTCGCGGATGAACAACGACGTGATCGGCGCGCAGCAGGCGGTCACGAGCACGCTCGGCACCGTCGTGTCGAACGTGATCGGCGTCGCGGTGACGCTCGCGATCATGGCCCGCCTCGATTGGCGGATCACGCTGCTGACCTTGCTGTTGCTCCCGGCGTTCATCTGGCCGGCGCGCCGGCTCGGCCCGCGGCTCGCGAACATCACCCGCGAGGGCATGCAGCTCAACGCCGAGATGAACAACCTCACCGTCGAACGGTTCAACGTCTCGGGCGCGCTCGTCGCCAAACTGTTCGGTCGGCCCGCCGACGACCGTCACGAGTTCTCCTCACGCTCGGGCCGGGTACGCGACATCGGGATCCGTTCCGCGATGTACAGCCGCGTGCTGTTCGTCGTGCTCGGGTTCGTGGCCGCGGCCGGCACCGCTGCCGTCTACTGGATCGGCGGCGATCTCGCGATCCGGGGCACGATCAGCGGCGGCACCATCGCCGCCCTGGTCCTGCTCGTCGCCCAGATCTACCAACCGCTGGCGCAGCTCACGAACGCCCGGGTCGACATCCTCACCACCCTCGTGTCGTTCGAGCGGGTCTTCGAGGTACTCGACCTGCCGGTCGCGATCGCCGACCGCCCCGACGCGGTCGAGCTCGAACGGCCCGAAGGCCGGGTCACGTTCGACCACGTCTGGTTCCGTCACCCCGATCCCGCCACGGTGTCGTTGCCGTCGCTCGAAGGCGCCGCGGCCGGGGCGGGCGCACCCCGCGACAGCGAAGAATGGATCCTGCGCGACATCGACTTCACCGTCTCGCCGGGCGAAACCCTTGCCCTCGTCGGCCCGTCCGGGGCCGGCAAGACGACGATCGCAATGCTCGTCGCGCGCATTCACGAAGTCGTACAGGGCGCGGTGAAGGTCGACAACTTCGACGTACGCGACGTGACGCTCGACTCGCTGCACGCGGCCGTCGGGCTCGTGCCGCAAGACCCGCACCTTTTCCACGACACGATCCGTTCGAACATGCGCTACGCACGGCCGGACGCGACCGACGAGGAAATCGAGGCCGCCCTGCGCGCCGCGCAGATCTTCGAACTCGTCGACTCGTTGCCGATGCAACTCGAAACCATCGTCGGCGAACGCGGTTACCGCATGTCGGGTGGCGAGAAGCAGCGCCTCGCGATCGCCCGCCTGCTGCTCAAGGACCCCGCGATCGTGATCCTCGATGAAGCGACGTCGCACCTCGACTCCGAGAGTGAGATGCAGGTGCAACTCGCGCTCACGAACGCGCTCGAGGGCCGCACCGCGATCGTGATCGCGCACCGCCTGTCGACGATCGTGTCAGCCGACCGCATTCTCGTCGTCGACGACGGACGGATCGTCGAAGAAGGCACGCACGACCGGCTGCTGGCCCGCAACGGCGTGTACGCGGAGCTGTACCGCACGCAGTACCGTCCCCAAGCCGAGCCGGTCGGAGAAACCGCCTGAAACCGACGGTTCACACGGCGGTGAACGGGGAACAGGGAGACGCTGGGTAGGCTCGGACCTCCGGTCTGTCCCGTTATGGCTGACGACACCACACTCGTTCCCGCAGCAACCCGTCGCGATCGCCTGAGCGCGCACCGGCGCCGACGTCGCACGCGCGTCGTCATCGCCGTCGTCGCGTTCGTCGTCGCGAGCGGTGCCGCCGTCGCCGCCGCGTCGTACAACCATTCCGGCTCGAAACCGGTGAGCGCGGCAACGAACGGGCACACCGCCGACGACGTCGTGCACCAAGCAGTCGGGCACGTCAAGACGACGAAGCACACCACGCCGCCGCGCGTGCTCACCCATGCGGCACCACTCAACCTGTGGATCGGCGGCGACTCGCTCGCCGGCGAAATCGGGCCGGCGCTCGGCAAGATCACCGGCGCGACCGGCGTCGTGCACGCCCAAGTCGACTACAAGGTGTCGAGCGGTCTCGCCAGCAACGACATCCGCGACTGGCAGACGCGCGCCGTGCAACAGATGGCGCAATACAACCCCGAGGTGGTCGTCTTCGAGGTCGGCACGAACGACGCGTCGATCGTCAACGACACGAAGAACGCCGACGGCACTCCTGCGTGGCAGCCCGTCTACCGAGTGAAGGTCGCACGGATGATGGACACCTTCGTCGGCGACCCGAAGCATCCCCGAACCGTGTTCTGGGTCGGGGCGCCGACGATGAGCCTGGGCTGGCGCGACAAGGGCGTGCAAGCGCTGAACGAAGTGATGAAGGAAGAGGCGCAAAAACGTGCGCCGAACGTGATCTACGTCGACGCGTACAGCCTGTTCAGCCTGAACGGGCAATATTCGAGTTCGATCCGCACGCTCGGCGGCAACATCGAAACCGTGCGCATCGGCGACGGCGTGCACCTCACCGACGCGGGCGCGAACTACCTCGGGCTCGTGCTCTTCTCGCTCCTCGACCAGCACTTCGACATCACCAAGCACGCCGACCCGGCCGAACCCATCAACTGGGACGAGTCGCTGGGCAGCAGCGGCAACAGCGGGAGCAGCGGGTCGTCGGGTTCCTGCTGCAACTCGAACCGGGGCGGAGGTTCGCAATCGGGGAACTCGAACGCGACCACGCCCGACACACCGGCACCGCCATCGTCGTTCGAGACGACCGTGCCGTCGAGTACGCCCGGTAACTCGAGCACGAGCCCGGCGACCTCGCCGAGCACGACCAGCCCGGCCACGACACCCGCGACGCACCGGTTCCTCGACGCCGCCGCCGTCGTCGTCGGCCACACCGTCGACCTGACGTTCCCGGTCGTCGTTCCGTCGACGTTCCGGGTCGAGGTTCGGCCCACACGTTCCTTCGCACACGTCACCCTCGTCGTAGCATGCGCGCATGACCGACCCGCTGGATTACGGCGCCGCGGCCGTCGACGTCGCCGCGCAGATCGTCGACACCGCGGCCGACCGTCTGGCTGCATCGGCCACCGACGGCGGGCGTATCTCCGTCGCCCGGCTCGACGAGCACCAAGTCCTCGCGTACGACCTCGCCCACGCGGCGGCCGGCGTCGAAGGCTCCCGCGCGATGCTCGCGTACGCCGAGCACGGCGAATTGGAGTCGATGCTCGCCCGCGCGTACATCGCCGACGCGGTATGGGACCTCGGCACCCGGCTGCTCGGCCGGGCCGCAGCGTGGGGCGTCGACGCCGATGCGCTCGCCGGCGCGATGCCGTTCGTCGAAGCACACCGCTCGGCCGCGTTCCTCGGCGCGCTCGGCGACGAAGTGGTCAAGCACGGCAGCGGGCCGAACCATCTCTCCGACGATTTCGAACTGGTCGGCGAGACGTTCCGCCGGTTCGCCGAAGACAAGATCAAGCCGGTCGCCGAGCACGTGCACCGCACCAACGCCGACGTCCCCGAAGAAATCATCGGTGGCCTGGCCGAGATCGGCGGGTTCGGGCTCTCGGTGCCGGAGGAGTACGGCGGGTTCGCGACCGGCGGTGAATCCGACTACATGGGCATGGTCATCGCGACCGAAGAACTGTCGCGCGGCTCGCTCGGCATCGGTGGGTCGCTCGTCACCCGCCCCGAAATTCTCACCCGCGCGCTCGTCGCCGGCGGCACCGAAGCCCAGAAGCAGGCGTGGTTGCCGCGCATCGCGAGCGGCGAATCGATGGTCGGCATCATGGTGACCGAACCCGACTACGGCTCCGACGTCGCCGGGGTGAAGGTCACCGCGACGGCGGCCGACGGCGGCTGGCGCATCAACGGCGTGAAGACCTGGGCGACCTTCGCCGGCCGGGCCGACGTGCTCATGCTGCTCGCCCGCACCGACACCGACCGGTCGAAGGGCCACCGCGGGCTGTCGGTGCTGATCGTCGAGAAGCCCCGCGCCGAAGGGCATGCCTTCCGCTTCGAGCAAGACGGCGGCGGCACGATCGACGGTCGGGCCATCGACACCATCGGCTACCGCGGGATGCATTCCTACGAGGTCGCGTTCGACAACTGGTTCGTGCCGGCCGACAACCTCATCGGTGGTGAGGAAGGTCTCGGCCGGGGTTTCTACCTGCAGATGGCCGGGTTCGAGAACGGCCGCCTGCAGACGGCGGCCCGCGCGGTCGGGTTGATGCAAGCCGCGTTCGAAGCGGGGCTGTCGTACGCGCAGGAACGCAAGGTGTTCGGCCAGGCCGTCTTCGATTACCAGCTGTCGAAGGTGAAACTCGCCCGCATGGCGTTCCTGATCCAGGCCGGCCGCCAGTTCTCCTACGAAGTGGCCCGGCGCATGGCCCGCGGTGAGGGAACGCTCGAAGCGTCGATGGTCAAGGCCTACGTGTGCCGGGCCGCCGAGTGGGTCACGCGCGAGGCGATGCAGTTGCACGGCGGGATGGGCTACGCCGAAGAGTTCCCGGTGTCGCGCTACTTCGTCGACGCGCGCGTGCTGTCGATCTTCGAAGGCGCCGACGAAACCCTCTGCCTCCGCGTCATCGCCCGCCGCCTGGCCGAAAACCACGTGCGTCGATAGCTATCGCATAGCGATAGCTATCGACGCATGTGCACGATCATCGTCTGAACAAATGTGGGAGGTCCCCGTGCGTCGAATGGTCGGTCTGGCCGTGTTCTTGGTCGTGCTTACCGGCGGGGCTGCTGCCCTCGCCCCGGTCGTCGGCGCGTCGTCCCCGCCGGTGCAACCGTCGGAGATCGGCATGTTCACGATCAAGACGTTCCAGGACCAGAACTTCTGCCTCGAAGCGAGCAGCGTGCTCGACCGAACCGTGATCGTGTCGGCCTGCACCGGGCACGTGAACCAGCGCACCGCCTTCACCGACGGCACAGACGGGCGCAACGTCATCGTCGACGGCAACGGCAAGTGCCTCGACAGCGGGAATCAGAAACCCGGCACGCTCATCAACGAGGAACCGTGCACCTACAAGGGGCACCAGAAGTTCGTCTACAACACGTCGACGGGACTGCTGACCGTCGACAAGGCGGCCAAGAAATGCGTCGCCGTCTCGAAGGTTGCGCAGGACGCCGCGGTGCTCGTCGAACCGTGCGGGACTCACCCCACGCTCGAAGTGTTCGGCCTCGGCCAGTGACCTGACGTGCGTCGATAGCTATCGCATAGCGATAGCTATCGACGCATGTCGTCGCGGACTTCGGCGCGGGCGGCTTCGAGCTGGTCGAGGCGGCGGTTGACGTCGACGACCGACGCTCGCACCGTCTCGACGTCGGGCGCCGCCGCGGCGGCGGTGAGCTTCACGACCCGTGCCGACGCCTTCTCGATGTCGGCGATGCGGTAGCGGAGATCGAGGAGGGTGCGGTGACGGGCCGAGCCGGGCAGCTGGTCGGCGGCGACGAGCTGCCGGTCGATCGTCGTTGCGCACACCCGCAGGTCGTCGACCGCCCGTTCGAGCGACGTGACCGGCACACCGCCCCGATCGGCGCGCCGCACGATCTCGGCGGCACCGTCGACGGCCCGGTGCACCCGCCGGCACAGTCGCGGCGCGGTCGAGTGCGACGAGCGCCAGTGGCGGGGCACCCCCGGTGCGATCGGCCGGCGGCGGTACAGGATCAGCGCCAGCAGCACCAGAGCGAGGACGAGACCGGTCACCGAGACCACATCTCGAAGATACGTCAGTTCGCGCTGCGCGTCATCCCGGCCCGTTCGCCCCGCACGACGAACTTCGTCGCCATCTTGCGGCTCGCCTCGTCGATCATCTCGTCGCCGAACATGACCGCGCCGCGCCGGTCTTCCATCGTCGCCTTCTCGTAGGCGTCGAGGATGTCGACGGCACGGTCGAACTGTTCCTGAGTGGGGGTAAAGACCCCATTGATCACCCGGACCTGGTCGGGGTGCAACGCCCACTTGCCGTCGTAGCCGAGGATGCGGGTGCGCATCGAGTACTCGCGCAAGGCGTCCAGTTCCTTGATCTTGAGGAACGGCCCGTCGATCACTTGCAAGCCGTTGGCGCGGCCGGCCATGAGGATCTTCGAGAACACGTAGTGGAAGTGGTCGCCGGGGTATTCGGGGATCGACACGCCGCCGGTGAGCACCGGCATCTCGGTGGACGCCGCGAAGTCGGCGGGGCCGAAGATGATCGTCTCGAGCCGGTCGCTCGCGGCGCAGATCTCCTCGACGTTGATGAGGCCCTGCGCGGTCTCGATCTGCGCTTCGATCCCGACGCGCGACTGGCGACCCATCGACTTCTCGATCTGGGTGAGCAGCAGGTCGAGCGCCTGCACCTCGCCGGCCGTCTGCACCTTGGGCAGCATCAGTTCGTCGAGCCGTTCCGAGCTCTGCTCGACGATCTGGATCACGTCGCGGTAGGTCCACTCGGTGTCCCACGCGTTGACCCGTACGCAGAGGACGGCTTCGCCCCAGTCGTTGCCGTTGATCGCCCGCACGATGTTGTCGCGGGCGTTGGCCTTCTCGAGGGGTGAAACGGAGTCCTCGAGGTCGAGGAACACCATGTCGGCACCGAGGCCGGGGGCCTTGCCGAGCATCTTCTCGCTCGATCCGGGGACCGACAGGCAGGAACGGCGGGGCAAATTGCGGCTGCGTTCGGACATGCCCAAAGGGTACGGCGTGCCGGCGGAGCGGGCACACTGGCCGGGTGGAACGCGCCAGTCGAGGTGGCTTCCTGCGTTCGGTACGCCTCGAAACCCGCCCGGACGCCCCCCTCGACTACGCGATGGACCTGCCGGCGATCGCGAACATGGGCGAGCTCCCCCTCGACCCGGCGGCCACGTTCCTCGTCGGGGCGAACGGGAGCGGCAAGAGCACGCTGCTCGAAGCGATCGCCGTCGCGGCGGGGTGCAATGCCGAAGGCGGGAGCCGCAACTTCCGCTTCTCGACCAACGCGACGCACGCGACCCTGCATCGCCATCTCACGCTGGTGCGGGACCGCCGGCCCCGGACCGACTTCTTCCTGCGGGCCGAGAGCTTCTACAACGTCGCGACCGAAGTCGACCAACTCGATGTCACGTCGTCGTACGGCGGTCGTTCGTTGCACCAGCAGTCGCACGGAGAGTCGTTCCTGGCGCTGGTCATCAACCGGTTCGGTGCCGGCGGCCTCTACTTCCTCGACGAACCCGAAGCGGCACTCTCGTTGCAGGGGCAGCTGACGCTGCTGCGCCGTATGTACGAACTCGTCGAGCACGGCAGCCAGTTCGTCGTTGCGACGCACTCCCCCGTGCTGCTCGCGCTCCCGAACGCGACCATCTTCGAGATGACCGACGCCGGGCCGCGCCCGATCGCGTACGACGACGTCGAGCACGTCGTGCTCTACCGCTCGTTCCTCGCCGACCCGCAGCGCTTCCTGCATTACCTCCTCGCCGACGACGACGAGTAGCGTCGAGCGCATGCCGGCGGCACCGACGCGCACGCTTCACGAGATCGGCGACGGCGTGTTCGCGTGGCTGCAACCCGGCGGCGAATCCGGTGTGAGCAACGCCGGTGTCGTGATCGACGACGACGGCATCACCGTGATCGACACGATGATGGTGCGGTCGCAGTGGGAACCGTTCGCGGCCGCGGTGGAGAAGTTCGGGCTCCCGGTCCGCCGGGTGCTGCTCACCCACGCGCACATCGACCACGTGGGTGGCACTCGCGCCTTCCCGATGTCGATGGTTATCGCCTCACCGCAGACGAGTGCGCTGCTCGAAGGGGAGATGCCACTCCCTGCCTACAAGGCGTTCATGCCCGGGTTCGACGACGAGTTCGACGAGCTCGGCGAGATCGGCACCCGGCAGGTCACCCATCTCGTCACCGATGCCGCGCAGTTGACGCCGCGCGTCGAGGTCTTGCCGGCGACCGGTCATACCGAAGGCGATCTCATGGTGCTGGTCGAAGACGTCGACGTGCTGTTCGCCGGCGACCTCTGCTTCTTCGGTGTCACCCCACTTGCGTTCCAGGGCAACCCGCAGACCTGGGCCGACGTGCTCGACGCGGTGGCCGACCTCGCCGACGTGATCGTCCCCGGGCACGGCCCCATCGGTGGCGAGCAGGACGTGCGCGACCTGCAGGCGTACCTGCGGCACTGCGTCGCGGTCGCCCGGGGTGAAGAGGCCTCGATCCCCGCCGGGGTATGGGACGGGTGGCTCGAACGCGATCCGCGCGACACGATCAACGTGGAGCGGGCCGCGCTGTGCGACCAGCAGCGCGACGAGATACCGCCCGCGATGTTGAAGGCCCTCGGGATCACCTGAACGGGCCGGCGGCCGTATGCGGCCGAGTGGATCAGCGTTCTCGCTGCGTGTGGATGAGCCCGACGCCGCTCGTACACAGGAAGCACACCGTCGCCGCGACGAGCGTCGTGGGGAGGAGGTGCAAGCCGCCCATCTCGGTGACGACGAGGGTCGAGCCGAGCAAGGTCTTCGTGACCCCGACGTTCGTCGCGGCCATGAGCGCCGCGACGAGGACGAGGCCGTGCGGGTTCGCCAGCCCGAGGTCGCCGAGGCGACCGAGCGCGGCACCCATGAAGAACAACGGGATGATGAACCCGCCCGGCCATCCCGACGAGACGGTCACCGACGTGCCGAGCAACTTGGCGACGACCGCGACGACGAGCGCGCCGGCGAGCAGGTGCCCGCCGAGCACGACGCCGGTCTGGGCCTCGCCGAAGGTCAGGGCGTAAGGCGACCACCAACCGAGGGCGGCGAGGAACAACCCGCCGAGCACCGGTCGTAGGTCGCGCGGGAGGCGCGCGAACCCGCGCCGTAACCCGAGGGTGAGGTACGTGAACACCACTGCGACGATCGCGCCGCCGATGCCGGCCCCGACCGCGATGAGCAGGTCGACCGGCTGCACGACCTTCGGTTCGGCGACGTGCCACACCGGCGTGAGACGGGTGCGGGTACACAGCGCGTACACGCCGTAGCCGGAGAGCGAACCCGCGATCGCGGGTACCAGCGCCTCGTGGTACTGCAGTCCGCGCCGATGGAGGATCTCGAGCGCGAACAGCGCCGAACCGAGGGGCGCGCCGAACAGCACCGTGAACGCGGCAGCCATCCCGGCGATGGTGAGCACCCGGGTGTCGTCGACGGTGGCCCGCCGCGAGCGTGCGAACCACGCCGCCAACGTGCCGGTGGTGGTGACGAGCGGCGCCTCCGGTCCGGCCGCGCCACCGCACACGATCGTGAGCAACGAGAGCGGTACGAGCGAGCGCAGCGAGCGGACCTCCGACGGGCCGCCCGACACGTGGATGTTGTCGACGAGCAGTTCGACATCGCTCGGGCGGCCGAGCAGGCGCGTGCCGGCCGCGACCGCGATCCCGACGCCGCCGAGGATGGCGAAGCCGATCGGGCCGTTCCAGTGTTCCGGCCACAGCACCCGTTGCAGCAGGTGCAGCGCGAGCAGGTACAACGCGCCGAGCGCGCCGCCGCCGGTGCCGACGACGATCGAGCACAGGAGCAGGCGCGGTTCCACACCCGCGACCGCGCGATCCGCGCCGCGCTCGGCACGATGATCGGACCGATCACCGGACCGATGACCGAAGCGAGCGCCGAATCGGGGCCATTGCGTCCGCCGACCCTCGTCGCGCGGGGAACGCCGCATACGCTCGCTCAGCACGTCGAACCCGCACCCGGGAACTCCCGCGCCTCCAGATCATGCCTGCACGCGAACCAAGAGTGAACGAACCTTCCGATTCCGATTACCAACGCCTGCTCGAGCTGCGCACCGGGATGCGCGTCTTCCTCAGGTGGAGTGAGCAGCAGGCGGCGGCCGCCGGGCTCACCCCCGCGCAACACCAGCTGCTGCTCGCGATCCGCGGTCATGCCGACTCCCGCGGGCCGACGATCGGCGACGTCGCGGAGTCGTTGCTGCTGCGCCACCACAGCGCGGTCGGCCTGGTCGATCGAGCGGAGCACGCCGGTCTTGTCGCCCGGCGTACCGATCCCGGCGACCAGCGGGTCGTCCGGCTGCGGCTCACCGCGAACGGAGCGCGACGTCTGAAGCAGTTGAGCGCACTTCACCTCGAAGAGCTCTCGCGCCTCGCGCCCAGATTCCGAGCGCTGTGGAGCGGTCTCGACGCCACGCCGTCGTAGCCCGTTCGGATTCATGTCGTAATACGATATAAGTGGGCTCGGGCGCGTGCCCGAGCGGCCGGGCTCCGGGGTGCGGGTGGTACCGCTCCCGAATTCCACGCTTTCGTGAGCCGCCGCGCTAGCGTGCGCCGCCGTGGCGCAGAACCCAGATCCCGCCCTGACGCTCACCAGCGTGAAGGGCGTGACCCGGACGCTCGACGACTGGGCGACGGTCTTCAACCTCGCGATCGTGCTGTTGCCGGCCCGGCCCGAGGCCGCGGCCTGGGTACCGGTGATCGAGCGGATCTACGCCACGTTCGGCGACAGTGACGTGCGCACGACCATCTGCGTCGCCGCCAACGCGGCGATCACCCGGCGCATCATCGGCGACGCCGCCGACCGCTGGCTGGTGTTCTGCGACCCCGACGAGGCCCTCGCCAAGGGCCTCGGCCTCGAACGGCTCCCCGCGTTCGTCCACCTCCGCCAAGACACGTCGCTGGTCACCGCCGCGCAGGGCTGGAGCCCGACGGAATGGCAGAAGGTGGCGGACGAGATCGCCCGCACCAAACACTGGACGTCACCGATCGTCACCGGCGCCGGGAACCCGCCTCCCACCCCCGGTTGGCCCATCGCAAGCTGAAATCCGGGGAGATCGCGGGCTCAAGCCCGGGCGCCGACGGTCCGATGTTGAGAGGTCCGACCTCTCGAACTTGGGACGGTGTTGCGGATGCCCGGCGGCCCCCGCCCGTCGAAGCGAACATTGACGATCGCGCTCGGCGTCGTTCTCGTCGCGCTCGCGCCCATCACGAATATTGCGACGGCCCACGCCTCACCCGGCGTCACGATCGAGAGCAAGACCGCGCAGGCGAAGCGCATCCAGGCGCAGATCGACGCGAGCAACCAGCGCATCGACGTGCTCGACGAGCAGTACAACCAGACCAAGGTCCGCATCTCGCGCGCGAACGCCGGCATCGTCGACGCGCAGCTGCGCATCGAGCAGGCCCAACGGGAAACCGACCGCACGCACGATGCACTGGTCGGCCGGGCGACGATCCTCTACACGCAGGCCGGCACCCAGTCGCCCGTCACACAGTTCTCCGCCAAGAACGTCCAGCAGCTGAGTGCGGCCTCCCAGTACACGAACGCCGCCGCGAACGTCGACAACAACCTCCTGGCTCAGCTCGTACAGGCCCGGGCCGAATTGCACCGGCGCGAGAACGCACTGCAGCGCGCCCGCGACGTCGCGCGTGCGGCGGCGCACCGGTTGGTGAGCCAGCGGGCGCAGATACACGCGGCGCTCAAAGACCAGCAGCAGGTGCTCAAGAAGGTGAAGGGCCAGCTCGCCATCCTCGTGAAACAGGCACAGCTGAAGGCCGAGCAGATCGCGCAGGCCGCAGCCCGCGCCGCGATGGCGAACCGCCTCTTCAAGAACGGACAGACCGCGCCCGACGGCACGCTGCTCCCCGACCCGCCCGCGCCGAACGCCGCCGCGCAGATCGCGCTCGATGTCGCCAAGGCGCAGCTGACCAAGCCATACGTCTACGCGGGCGCCGGCCCCGACGTGTTCGACTGCTCCGGGCTCACGATGTACGCGTGGGCACACGCCGGCGTGTCGATGCCGCACTCGGCGGAGATGCAGTACAACTCGTTCCCCCACGTGCGGATCGGCCGGCTCGAACCCGGCGACCTCGTGTTCTACGGATCGCCCATTCACCACGTCGGCATGTACGTGGGCAATGGCGTGATGATCGAGGCGCCGCACACCGGTGCGTTCGTGCGTTACGCGAGCATCTACCGGCCCGACTTCGCCGGTGCCGCCCGCCCCTGACGCTCATCCGTTCTGGTCGCCGCCGAGCACGCGGCGCAGCCGGGCGATCGTCGCGGGCGGCGTTTCGACGATGAGATCGCCGTTGCTCGCGTAGCGGCAGCCGGCGGTGTGGATCGTGACAGTGAGCCTCGCGCCGTCTGCGTAGCCGAACTGCAAGACCAAGATCTCGCCGGTGTCGGCCGTGCAGAAGCTGAGATGCGTCGCGATCGGCGCCGCGTCGAGCTCGGTTCGCAACGGTTCCGGCGGGAACCGGGCCACACCGGCCAGCGACCCTGCCGGTTGCGGCTGGTTCAATCCGTGGTACCGGCAGGCCAGAAGCTCGCGGGGCCGGCCGGGCACCAGCGTTCGGCGGGTGCCCGGGACTTGGTGCCGCGCGAGCCTGCTGACCGAGTACGCCGGGCATACGAGGGCCGGCCGCACTCGACCGGGGACCGTCGTCGACATCGTGATCATCGGCGTGGGCGCCGTCGAACCCGGCGCCGTCGGCGTCGAACCCGCCTTCGATGTCGAAGACGAACAGCCGGCGACGACGACGAGCGCGACCACAGCCGCCACGATGCGCATGCCGATCTGACGCTGCCCGGCCGGCCCTGGTTCCCGCCCGGCATAATCGGCGCGTGACCACCACCCACCCGGTTCGCCTCACCGCGTTCTCGCACGGCGCCGGTTGCGCGTGCAAGCTCTCCCCCGCCGACCTGCGCACCGTGCTCGGTCTCGTGCAGAACATCGGTCCCGGCACCGACCCGAACCTGCTCGTCGGGTTCGACACCGCCGACGACGCCGCCGTCTACCGCCTCCGCGACGACCTCGCCGTTGTCGTCACGACCGACTTCTTCACCCCCATCGTCGACGACCCGTTCGACTGGGGCCGGATCGCGGCGACGAACGCGCTCTCCGACATCTACGCGATGGGCGGCACGCCGCTGCTCGCGCTGAACCTCGTCGCCTGGCCGCGTGAAGGCCTCGCCCTCGAGCTGCTCGCGCGGGTGCTCGACGGCGGCGCGGCCGTCGCCAAGGAAGCCGGCTGCCTGGTTGCCGGCGGTCACTCGATCGACGACGCGGAACCGAAGTACGGGATGGCCGTGGTCGGCACGGTCCACCCCGACCGGGTGCTCACCAATGCCGGCGCGCAAGTCGGCGACATACTCGTGCTCACGAAGCCGATCGGTCTCGGCGTGATCTCGACCGCGTTGAAACGCGATCTCGCGACCGCCGAGCAGGTGTCGGCGGCGATCGCCGTGATGACCACCCTCAACGCGGGTGGCGCCGCCGCCGCAACCGAGGTCGGCGTGCACGCCGCCACCGACGTGACCGGCTTCGGGTTACTCGGCCACCTGCGCGAACTCTGCGTGGCATCCGGCGTCGGCGCGGTGATCGACGCGGCGGCGGTGCCGGTGATACCCGGGGTGCGCGACCTGCTGGCCGGCGGGATGACGGCAGGCGGGACGCTGCGCAACCACGCGTTCGTCGCGCCCGACGTCGACTTCGGCGGCCTCGACCAGCGCGAGCAACTCCTGCTCGCCGACGCGCAGACGTCGGGAGGCCTGCTCCTCGCTGTCACGCCATCGCGCACGTCGGCGCTGCTCGACGCGCTGGCACGGCACCAGGCCCTCGCGGCATCCGCGATCGGTCACCTGGTCGCCGGCATCGGCGGCCGGATCACGGTACGGGCGCACACCGGAGACGATGCCCGCAGCCGGACGCCGCCTGATGAGAGATTGGGCACGGAACCGGGGTAGAGCGTGACGGTTGACGATCGAGAACCACAACGGAGGAACACGATGGCGGACGCAAAGCAAGCATGGGACGAGGTCGGCAACCGCTTCGGCGATATCGCCGGGCGGGTGAAAGAGCAGTTCGACGCCCGTACCGCGTACGGCACGCCGAGCAGCGAGAAGGTCGACGAAGCGGTGCGCACACTCGTTCGCCGCGCTCGACAACGCCTTCACCGCGATCGGTGAAACGCTGCGCGATCCCGCAACCCGCGACGAAGCCAAGCAAGCCGCGTCGGCGATGGGCGACGCGATCGCGACGACGTTCCACGAACTCGCCGATCGGATCCAGAAGACCACCGGGCGGGCGACACCCGACGCATCTGCGTGACGCGACGGGCGTAACGTCGCCTCCGTGACCGATCTGCCGTTGCCGGTTGTGCCGGGCAGCAACGGCGAGTACATACCGAACCCGCCCACTGCGCATGATCTCGACGTCGAACGCGCGGCGCGGCAGGCCCTCGACGAAGCTGCGGCGAACGCCGGGATGGACCGCCGTCGCTTCCTGCAGACCGCGGCCGGCGTCGCGACGGTGCTCGCCACGCTCGACCTCGCGGCCTGCTCGTCGCCCGGTCGCAAGGCCGCGCGCACGTCGAGCACGGTGAGCCGGCCGGGCGGCAGCTACACGGTGCCGCCCACCACCCACGACGTCGAAGCGTGCCAGGCGACGCTCGGGAGCCAGGGCGAGTTCATCTTCGACGTGCACACGCACCATGTGATGCCCGACGGCCCCTGGGTGAAGAACGCGCCGTCGACCGTGCAACTGGTGCTCGGCATGCTCCCGGCCGATTGCACCTCGCCGAACCGGCTCGACTGCGCCGACCGGGCCGCCTACCTGCACGACCTCTTCCTCGGGAGCGACACGACGGTCGCGATGTTGTCGGACGTGCCGAACTCCGGCCCCGACAACGCACCGATCCCGTTCGCCGACGCGGTGGGGACGCAGACGTTCGCGAACACGTTGACCCACGGCGGCACGTCGCGCGTGTTCGTGCACAACCTGATCGCGCCGAACGCCGGGCCGCTCGGCGGCTGGCTCGACGAGATGGAAGCGAGTGCGGCGACCAAGAAGGTCGCCGCGTTCAAGGTGTACACCGCGTGGGGGCCGAACGGTCAGGGCTTCTCGCTCACCGACCCCGCGATCGGGCTTCCCGTATTGCAGAAGGCGCACGATCTCGGCGTGAAGGTGTTCGTCGCCCACAAGGGCCTCCCGCTCGTGAACTTCGACGCCGCGCACAACCTCCCCGACGACATGGTCGCCGTCTCGCGCCAGTTCCCGACGATGCAGTTCCTCGTCTTCCACGGCGCGTGGAACAAGGACCATGTCGAAGGGCCGTACGACCCGAACGCGACGCTCGGCATCGACACGTTCCTGCGCGCGCTCGACGTGCACGCCGTGCCGCCGAACAGCAACGTGTGGGTCGACCTCGGCACGGTGTGGCGCGAAGTCTCCAAACGGCCCGACGAGGCCGCGCACGTGCTCGGCAAGTTGCTCAAACGAGTCGGCGAAGACCGCGTGCTGTGGGGCACCGACGCGATCTGGTACGGGTCGCCGCAGTCGCAGATCATCGCGTTCCGGGCGTTCTCGATCTCCAACGAGTACCAGGACCGCTACGGGTACCCCGCGCTCACCGACGCCGTGAAACGCAAAGTGCTCGGTCTCAACGCGGCGAACCTGTTCGGGATCGACGCCGAAGCGACGCGCTGCGCCCTCGCCGCCGACCCGCTCGCCGGCGCGAAACCGGCGGCGGCCGCGCTGCGGACCGAAGGCGTGCTGCCGGCGGGCTATCGCCCCAACGGCCCGACCACCCGTCGCGAGATGTTCGCCTGGCTCCGCGACGCCACCGTCCCCTGGTCGCCCGTCTGACCGACGTGCGTCGATAGCTATCGCATAGCGATAGCTATCGACGCATGTGGTTCACGGGATGACGAGCATGCCGAGCTCGGCTTCGATCTGCTGGCGCGGTTTGGCGCCGAGCGACGAGCGTTCGAGACGGCCGTTGCGGAACAGGCCGATCATCGGGATGCTCTGGATGTCGTACTGCTGCGCGAGCGTGGGTTCGTCGTCGATGTTGACCTTCACGACCTTGTAGCTGCCTTGGCGCATCGCGGCGATCGTCTCCACGATCGGCGACACCTGCCGGCACGGGCCGCACCACGGCGCCCAGAAGTCGACGATCACCGGGAGATCGCTGCGCAACACCTCCTGGTCCCACGCCGCGGTCGTGATCGGCGGTACGAGCTCGATCGGGTCTTCGGGTACCTCTTCGTCGGGTGCCTCACCCGCGAGCACACGGTCGAGCCACGCGTGTGCTTCCTGCAGGCTCTCCAGCGCGACCTGGTGTTCCATCGGGTACTCGCGGTACACGGTCGGCACATCCTGTTTGCGCAGCGCGCGGGCCAGGTCGCGCGACTTCTGCACCGGGACGAGGGGATCGTGCGTGCCGTGCTCGATGAGCACCGGGACCCGCGCGTGGATCGGGAAGAACGCCGGCAACGCGGGGCTCATCGCGAGCACCCCTTCGGGGCGAGGCCGGTCGCTGTCGCGCAACGCCAGCGCGAGCGTCACCCCCGCTCCCTGCGAGAACCCTCCGACGACCGCTTCCTCCCGCTCGAAGCCGTGCTCGGCGCACGCCGCGTCGAGCAGGTCGTCGAGCTCGTCGACCGCGCCGTCGAACCCCGTCGCGGGGTCGGTGGCACCGAAGTCGTACCAGGCGAACCCGGGCGTACCGGCCACCGCGATCGGCCACCGCGGCAGGACCACTGCGAACGTGCCGCCCGGGTCGAGGTACGGAAGCAACCCGGCGAGGTCGCGCTCGTCGGCGCCGTATCCGTGCACGAGCAGCAGCAGCCGCTGCGAGTCCGAGCCTTTGATGACGTTCGTGATCAATGCCATACGGGAGGTCCCAACCCGATGCGTCCGGTCGATATGCCCCGACCTTACGCAACGGCGTCAGCCGCCGACGGGGCGGTAGCGGCGGCGCACTCGGCGGCTCGGCAACTTCGAATTGGAGCGGGTCATCGTGTGGTCGCGCCGGATCACGCTGACGGTGCCGTCGACCTCGAGTACCGCCCGTTCGATCTGGTCGATCGGCGTGCCGACGTCGAGGCGTTCCTGCACGATGCGGCCGATGTCGTCCTCGGTGAGGTGCTCACGCCGGAGGTTGGCAACGACGAAATGGCCATCGAGGATGACCACCCGGCCGGTGCCCTCGACCACCTTGCGCACCCCGGGCCACCGGTACGTGCAGTACGAGACCCCGTAGTTCAAGACGAACAAGGTGAGCGCCGACAGCACGCCGCCGCCGAGGGTGACGTCGGAACCGACCATCGCGTTCTGCACCGCGTTGGCGACCAGCAGGATGATGACCAGGTCGAAGGGTTCGAGCTGGGCGACCTCCCGCCGCCCGCCGAGCCGAAGCGCGGCGAGGATCACGACGTACACGCCGGTCGTCCGCCCCACGATGGCGATCCAGTGCGACCAGTCCACGGCTGGTCACGCTACGAGCGTCGCCTTCCTCGATCGCGGATGACATGATGCGGGCATGGCACTACGACTCGGCGTGAACCTCGGCTACCAGGACTGGGCGAACGGCCTCCAGCAGGCGATCGACATCGTCACCCATGCGGAACGCCTCGGGTTCCACTCGGCGTGGACGGCTGAGGCCTACGGCACCGACGCGATCACCCCGCTCACGTGGATGATGGCGCACACAGAACGGATGAACTTCGGGCCGGCGATCATGCAGATGCCGGCCCGGACACCGGCGATGACCGCGATGACGGCCGCCACGCTCGACGGCATGAGCGGCGGCCGGTTCCTCCTCGGGCTCGGAACGTCGGCCCGCAAGTCGTGGAAGGTTGGCACGGCCAGCCGTACGGCAAACCGCTCGGTCGCACCCGCGAATACGTCGACATCGTGCGCACCATCCTGCGCCGCGAGCAGCCGCTCGAACATCACGGCGAGCAATACGACATCCCGTACACGGGCGCGAACGCGACGGGGCTCGGCAAACCGTTGAAGATCATCGTGCACCCACGCCGGGCCGCGATCCCGATCTACCTCGCCGCGATCGGGCCGAAGAACGTGCAGCTCGCGGCCGAGATCGGCGATGGTTGGTTGCCGATGTTCTTCGCGCCGAGCCGATTCGGCGAGACGTACGGCCCGGCGATCGACGCCGGCTTCGCGAAGGCAGGCGGCGGGAAGTCGATCGCCGACTTCGACATCGCACCGACGGTGACCGTCATCGTGGGCGACGACCCGCACACGCTGGCCGACTACATCCGCCCGATGGTCGCGCTGTACGTCGGTGGCATGGGCGCGCGCGGGAAGAACTTCTACAACGACCTCGCCTGCCGCTACGGCTACGAGGCGGCCGCGAAAGAGATCCAAGACCTCTTCCTCGACGGCAAGAAGAAGGAAGCCACCGCGGCGGTGCCGTTCGAGTTGGTCGACGAGATCGCGCTCCTCGGCCCGAAGGAACGCATCGCCGACAAGCTCGGCACCTATCGCGAGGCGGGCGTCACCACCTTGATCCTCGCCGCCGCGCAGCGCGAAGCCCTCGAGGTGATGGCCGAGCTCAGCGCCTGACCCCCCTTCCCGGGTTGTGAGGGTTGCGCTCCCCTACGGGGGCATACACCTCACAACCTGGCACGGGTCTGAAGTCAGCGGAGGGCGATGAGGCCGGCATTCGTGGGAACGAAGCCGCAGGCCTCGAAGTAGAACGTGCGCAGATGGTCTTCGAAGTCGACGTGCAGCCATTCGCACCCGGCGGCACGGGCTTCGCGTGTGGCGATCGCGACGAGCTCGGCGCCCACGCCACGGCGGCGGGCGTTCGCCGCGACGAGCGTGTCGAGCACGAACGCATGGACCGCACCGTCCCACGCGACGTTCACGAACCCGACGAGCACGCCACCCTCGTGCGCGCACACCCAGCCGAGGCTGTGCCGTTCGAGCTGCGCGTGCCAGTCGTCGTCGAGGACTCGATGGTCGAAGCCTTCGGCGTGCAGGACGTTCAGCGCGTGGTTGTCGAAGTCGCCACGCCAGGCATACGTGATCGTCATGCCAGCGACGCTACGCACCACGCTCCGCCAGGTTGTGTCGTTTTTGCCCCCGTGCGGGGGTACAAGTGACACAATCCAGGACGGGGTTAGGCGTTCGCGGCGCTGCGCATCGCCGTCTCGAACGCCTTGGCGACGGCGCGGTGCCCTTCTTCGTTCGGCAGGAAGAGCTTCGCGCCGCGCACCGTGGGGACCGAAACGGAATGCAGCGGGACGAGGGTCGCGCCCGCGTTCGCCACGACCCGAGCGATCGCGGCGTTGTACGCGGCGTTGGGCACGGAACCGAACACGGGGAGGTCGGCGACGAACACCTGCGCGCCGGTCGACGCCAGCTGTTGCACGACGGCACTCAGGTTCGCGGCGAACCGCTTCACCGGCGTACCGTTGGCCGCTTCGACCATCCCCAACCACACCGCAACCGACGCCGGCTGGAGTTGCACCGCGAGCGGCACCTGGTTGTTCAACGCCGCCCCGGCCGTCGCGCCGCGAAGGGCGGTATTGACGAAGACGGTCGCACGCGGGAAGGCCTCGCGCCATACGACGCGCGGCCAGTCGGTCTGGAACGGGTCGCGGAGCCCGTCGCCGACGGTGACGTCGGAGCCGAGCGCCACGAACGTCTGCGTGCGCTGGACCGGAACGGTGGTTGCGCTCGTCGACCCGCCGTGGCCCGAACCGGCACAACTCGTGAGCAACGCCAGCGCGACCACGACCGGGGCGACGAGCTTCACCGGTCGCCCATCGCCTGGCGGGCCGGCAGGCGCGCCGCGCGCTGCGCCGGCAGCGTCCCGGCGACCAGCGCGAGCAGCGTTGCCCCGACGATCGCGCCACCGAGGACCGCGAGCGGCAACCCCAACTTCACGCCGGTCAGGTGCTGCTCGGTGAGGTAACGGTTGACAACGCTCGCGAGGGCACGGGCAAGCAGGTAGCCGAACAGCGAGCCCAGCCCACCACCGACGAAGCCCAGCGTGCCCGCTTCGAGCAGGAACACGCGCCGGACATCGCGGTCGCGCGCGCCGATCGCCTTCAGCACACCGATTTCGCGGCGACGTTCGCGTACGGCGGCGAGCATCGCGTTCGTGATGCCGAGCGCGGCGATCAGCAGACCGATCAGCCCGATGCCTGCGAGCACGATCTCGACCACCCGGAGGTAGCGCCGCACCGACTCGATCAACGTTTCCGGGGCGCTGGTCGAGAAGCCGATGTCGTTGATCCGCTGGCGCACCTGGGCGATGTGGCCCAACCCGCTCGCGACGACGAACAGCGCGCTGTAGGGCGACGCTTCCACACCGAATTCCGCCGGTGACGTGCCGAGATCGGACCAGTTGCGTGCCAGCCTCGCCTGCTCGATCGGCGCGACCAGGTCGCCCGACGCCGCCTGCTGCGTCACGACACCGACGATCTGGGCGCGCACCCAGCGGCCGCGTGCGACCCCGGCCCCAGTCCCGCGAACGCGCGCGGCGAGCCCATCACCACCTCGGTGCCGATCACCTCGCTCGCATGCGTACGGTCGAGCCCGAAGTGTTGCGTGTACCCGAGCGTCACCGCGATCTCGGTGAGCGAACCGGCGGCGGGGAGGCGGCCGAACAGCACGCTCACCGGCAGGTCGCCCGGACGGCTGAAATCGGCACCCACGAGGGTCTCGCGGATCGGCCCGTCGGGGTCGTTGATCCGCGACGGCAATCGGCCCCACCGGCCAGTGGCGGCACCGGAGGCACGAGGAGCACGGGGTTGGCGATGATCGGCACGACCGATTTCACGCCCGGCAACTGCTCGATCCGGTGCAGGACTCCGTCGTCGATCGACCGCGGCGGGCCGGGTCGCGGGGCGTCGTCGTCGAGCGCGCCGGGGTTGGGCGCCGCCGCGGCGACCTCGATGCCTGCGAGGGGGCCACCGGCGCTCACCTGGTCGAGCACGCGACTCTGCGCCGCGCCGCTTGCGATCAGCAACGAGGTGAGCAGCGTCGCCGCGAGCGCGACGGCCAGCACGGTGAGCACGGCCCGGCCGGCCCGGCGGCGCACGCTGCGTCCCGCGACGACGATCGCGTCCCGCCAGGTCATGCCGGTTTGCCGGTCAGCGATTGGTCCGCCAGCGCGAACTGCGAGTCGGCCCGTTCGGCGACCCGCGGGTTGTGCGTGACCACGACGACGGTGCAGTCGTGCTCGACCGGCAGCGCGGTGAGCATGGAAAGGACCACCTCGGTCGCGTCCTCGTCGAGGTTGCCGGTCGGTTCGTCGGCCAGCACGAGGGCCGGCTGGTTGGCCAGCGCTCGCGCCATCGCGACCCGCTGGCTCTCACCCCCGCTGAGCGCGGCCGGCCGGTGGTTGCGCCGGTGCGCGAGCCCGACCGCTTCGAGCAACGCGGCGGCCCGCTTCCCCCGCGCCCGCGACCCGATGCCCGCGAACGTGAGGGCGAGCTCGACGTTCTCCTGCGCGCTGAGCGCACCGAGGAGGCCGAAGTCCTGGAAGACGAAGCCGACGGTCGCCCGCCGGTACGCGGCCAGGTCGTCGCCTCGCAAGGTCGCGAGGTCGATGCCGCCGACGACCACGGAACCGCGCTGCGGTCGTTCGAGACCGCCGAGGATCGACAGCAGCGTCGTCTTCCCCGCGCCCGACCGTCCGGTGACCGCGACGAACGCGCCGGGGGCGACGTCGAGGTCGACGGCCCCGAGCACCGCGACGGGACCTTCAGGCGTCTCGTAGGTGTGCGAAAGGCCGCGCACCGTGATCTCGACCCCGCCGGGCGCAGTCATGGATTGACGGTACCGAGCGCGAACGCCCCCGAGGGGGGCGGGTCAGCGAGGGATCCAGCCCGGTCGCATGTGGTGGCTGAGGTCGCCGATGAGGTCGGGGTGGATGATCCGCTCGGTGAACCACCAGGTCCGGTCGAACTTCTGGAACCGGTCGGCGTACTTGCCCACGATGATCGGTTGCAGCGAGAACCCCTCGACCGACTGGATGACGGTGAAGTAGGAGCGGCAGGTCGCGTGCTCACCGTCGGGTGCCATCGCCACGGTGACGTTCGTGATGCAGTGCATGGTGCACGGCGTGCCGTTCTCGTAGAGGACGACGCCGCGGTAGTAGTTGCGGGCTTCCTCGGTGCCGCGCATGCGTTCCGGGCGCACCGACGACCCGAGCTCCGCCCGTTCGAACAGCGCGGCGAGCCCATCGAGGTCGCCGGCGTCGATGCGGAACGCGTACTCGTGCACCAGCGCCTTGATCGCCTCGACATCACGAACGTCGTACGGCATACATCCTCATCTCACAACCGGTGCAGGCGGTGGTCGGGGGTGAACGACATCGGCATCGTTTTGTAGCCACGCACATTGCCGGAATGCACTCGGCGCAGCGCCGCCGTGTCGATCTCGTAGTCGGGGAGGCGGCGCAGCAACTCCTCGACGCTGACCCGCATCTCCAGACGGGCGAGCGCGGCGCCCAGGCACACGTGGATGCCGTGCCCGAAGCCGACGTGCTGCGTGTCGCGCGAACGGTCGATGTCGAACACGTCGGGGTTCACGAACGCGCGCTCGTCACGGTTCGCGGCACCGAGGAGGAGCAGCACCTTGTCGCCCTCGTGCATCGTGCAACCGTGCAACTCGGTGTCGCGCGTCAGCGTCCGGGCCATCACCTGCGTCGAACCTTCGTAGCGCAACGTCTCCTCGACCGCGTCGGGGATGCGCCCCGGGTCGGCGAGCACCTTCGCCTTCTCCTGCGGGTACTGCTGCAACGCGAGCAGGCAGTTGCCGAGCAGTTTCGTCGTCGTCTCGTTGCCCGCGATGATCAGCAGGAAACAGAAGCCGACGACTTCGAGGTCGGTGAGACGAGCACCGTCGGCTTCCACGGTGAGCAACGTGCTCGCGAAATCGTCACCGGGGTGGGCGCGCAACGCCTTCACGTGCTCAGTGAAGTAGCGGTGGAGATGGCCGAACGCCTCGATGCCCGCGGCCGTCACATCGGGCACCCCCTCCTCGCGTTCGAGGAGCGCGTCGGACCACGTGCGCAGCATGTCGTCGTCGGCCCGGCGAACGCCGAGCAGGCGCGAGATGACATCCATCGGGAGTTTCGCGGCGTAGTCGGCGATGAGATCGGCGCTCCCCTGCCCGGCGAACTCGTCGATGTAGCGGGTCGACAGCGCCCGGATGGCGGGTTCGAGATCGGCAATGCGGCGCGGGGTGAACGCACGGCTCACGAGGCGGCGCATCTGCGTGTGGGCCGGCGGATCGGTGGTGAGCAGCATCGGCAACGGCGGCTTCGGTTCGAGGGTGATGCCCTCGCCCGAGCAGTACGTGGCCGGGTCGTGCAGCGCGTCGAGCACGTCGGCGTAGCGCGACAGCGCCCAAAAGCCGAGCGCGTCGTTTCGGTAGGCGGGCGCGTCGTCGCGGAGATGGCGGTAGATGGGGAACGGGTCGTCGTGGAACTCGTACGCGTACGGGTTGAACTCGAGCGCGCCGACCCCGCTCACCGGCAGATCAGCCCGCCGTCGACCACCAACGACGCGCCACTCACGTACGAGGCACCGTCGGAACACAGCCATACCGCCGCGGCCGCGATCTCCTCGGGGGTGGCGAGCCGGCCGAACGGCAGCATGCGCTCCATCCCCTCGTTGTCGCCGAGGTATTCGCGCATCGGGGGCGTGTCGGTCATGCCGGGCAGGATCGCGTTGACGCGAATGCCGTTGCGCCGCGAACTCCTGCGCGGTCGTCTTGGTGAGGCCCAGCACACCGTGCTTCGCCGCGGTGTACTGCGGCTGGCCCGGTGCCGCGACCACGCCCGCCCCCGACGACGTGTTCACGATCGCGCCACCGCCGCCCTGCGCGACCATCTGGCGCAGTTCCTGCTGGAGGCAGAAGAACATGCCGGTGAGGTTCACGTCGATCACCCGTTGCCACTCGGCGGCGGTGTGCTCGGTGAACGGCTTCGCCTTCGGCGAGATCCCCGCGTTGTTGAACGCCGCATCGAGGCGTCCGTAGCGCTCGACGGCGAGCGCCACCATCGCCTCCACCGACGCTGCGTCGCTCACGTCGACCCGGCAGGCGGTCGCGTCACCGCCCTCGCCGCGCACAAGTGCGACCGTTTCGTGCGCCGCCGCTTCGTTCACGTCGGCGACGAGCACCTGCGCGCCGTCGCGGGCGAAGAGCAACGCGCCGGCGCGCCCGATGCCGCTTCCCGCGCCGGTCACGATCGCAACCGTCATACCGTGGCCCCTTCGAACGGTTGCCGCCCGTCGAGCGTACGCACCTCGCGCCCGGTCGACGCCAGGTAGCTGAGGCTCTTCACGATCAGGCCGGTGACAGCCGGATCGCACGTCGCGAGGCCGAGCGCGGCCTCGACCATCGTTTCCATCGGTTCGATCCACTCCTCGGCGAGTTCCATCATCGCCGTCGCACCTTCCGTGGCGACCGCGCGTTCCGGTGCCAGCGCGTTCACCGCGATGCCCACGGGCGCGAGTTCGGTCGCGAAGCTGACGGTGAGCCGGTTGAGCGCGGCCTTACTCGTCGCGTAGAGCGACGATGTCGACTGCAACGGGTTGACGTCGTGCAGCGGGTCGGCGGGAACGTCGGCGACGCCGCTCGTGATGTTGAGCACCCAGCCCCCACCGCGCTCGCGCATCGACGGCACCGCCGCCTGCACGAGCAGATAGGGAGAAATGACGTTCACTTCGTACGCGATGCGCAACCGCCGTTCCGACACCCGCTCGACCGGGAGGTACGAGCACGCCGCGGCGTTGTTCACGAGTACGTCGACCGGGCCGAGCGCCGCCGCGACCTCCTCCACGATGCCGGCCTTGTCGACCGCCGGGTCGCCGAGGTCGGCTACCACGCAATGGGCGACGCCACCGTCGGCCCGGATCGCGGCGGCGGTCTCTTCGAGCGAACCGGCGAGATGGCCCCCCGAACCAGGTTCGAGGGAACGGGCGCACAGCGCCACCCGGGCGCCTTCGGCCGCGAAACGGCGCGCGATGCCCGCTCCGATCCCCCGGCTCGCGCCCGTGACCAGTACGACCTTGCCAATGAGCGCGTCACGCACGATCGGTGGACAATAGTGCTGGTTCCGGCACGGCCGCCGGTGCGCACGAAACCGGGAGGGACAGATGCTCGACGTGATTGTCCGTGGTGGCACGGTGGTCGACGGGACGGGTGCGCCGGGACGGCGCGCCGACATCGGTGTGCGAGCGGGCCGGGTCGTCGCGGTCGGCGACATCGACGAGGGCGCGACCGAGGTGATCGACGCCGAGGGCAAGGTCGTCGCGCCGGGCTTCGTCGACGTGCACACGCACTACGACGCGCAGGTGTTCTGGGACACCACGCTCTCGCCGTCGCCGTTGCACGGTGTCACGACCGTGATCGGCGGCAACTGCGGCTTCACGATCGCGCCGCTCGCGCCCGACTCGCCGGAGAACTCCGAGTACCTGATGCGCATGCTGGCGCGCGTCGAAGGAATGCCGCTGTCGTCGTTGCAGCAGGGCGTCCCGTGGGACTGGACGTCGTTCGGCGACTACCTCAATCGCATCGACGGCACTCTCGCGCCGAACGCCGGGTTCCTGGTCGGGCACTGCGCGATCCGCCGGCTGGTGATGGGGGAAGACTCCACCAAAGGTGCTGCGAGCGAAGACCAAGTGCTGCAGATGGAACGCGTGCTCGGTGAGAGCCTCGCGGCCGGTGGCCTCGGGTTCTCGTCGTCGTGGGCGCGCACGCACAACGACGCCGCCGGCGAGATGGTGCCGTCGCGACACGCGAGCGACGACGAACTCGTCGCGCTCTGCCGCGTCGTCGGCCGCCACCCCGGCACGACCCTCGAGTTCATTCCCGGTGTACCGCCGTTCGACGACTACGCCCCCGCGCTGATGGCGCGTATGTCGGCCGCCGCGAACCGCCCGCTCAACTGGAACGTGCTGTTCGTGAACGCCGGCCGCGACGACGTCACCGAACGCCTGCTCGCCGCGTCCGACGTCGCGAACGAGCAGGGTGGCCGGGTGCTCGCGCTCACGATGCCCGACGCGCCCGCGCCCCGCATCTGCTTCGACAACGGCTTCCTGCTCGACACCATCCCCGGATGGGAGCGGCCGATGGCGCTCCCCCACGCCGAGAAGAAGGCGATGCTCGCGAGCACCGAAGGGCGCGCCGTGCTGCGCGAGGCCGCGGCCGCGGGGCAGCAGTCGTTCGGGCTCGGGAACTGGGGCCGTTACATCATCAATGAGATCCTCACCGAGAAGAACCGCCGGTTCGAAGGTATGAGCGTCGCCGACATTGCGAAGGAACTCGACAAGGACCCGTTCGACGCGCTCCTCGACATCGTGGTGGAAGACGACCTCATGACGGGTTTCGGGTTCCCGCCGTCGGGCAATGCCGACGCCGACTGGGACGCCCGGCTCGCGGTGTGGCGCGACGAGCGCGCCATCATCGGCGCGTCCGACACGGGCGCGCACCTCGACTTCCTCGCAACGTTCAACTACTCGACCGCGTTGCTCGGCAAGGCGGTGCGCGACCGCGGGTTGCTCCCGATCGAAGAGGCGATCCAGATGCTCACCGACGCACCGGCCCGCCTCTACGGGTTGCGCGACCGCGGCCGTCTCGCGCCCGGATGGTTCGCCGACATCGTCGTGCTCGACCCGGACGAGATCACGACCGGCGAGGTGCGGATGCGATTCGATCTTCCGGGCGGGGCGCCTCGCCTCTTCTCCCAACCGACCGGTATCGAGCGGGTACTCGTGAACGGCACCGAGATCGTGCGCGACGGCGAGTTCACCGACGCCCGCCCGGGCACGTTGCTGCGCTCGGGCCGCGACACCGAAACCGTCACGGCGCATTGACCGGGCGACCGGCCGTGCTGCGAACCGGGACGCGAGCCCTCCTGCCATGACGACACCGACCGACGACCTCGGCGACGTTCACGCGCCCGCCCGCCGCCGCGCCGCGTGGATCTACGACGCGCCCCGGCGGTGGTGGCGCGACAGCCGGGCGCAGCGCCGCCGCTCGGGGTCGGCGACCATCTCGGTCGCGCCCGGGTTACCCGACCGCGACCTCGCGCGCGTCCGCGGTGTGGTCGCCGACGTGCTGGGACGCCATCACCCGGCGACCCAACGCCAGGAAGTCGGCGCGATCGCCGACGCGTACCTCGGCCTGAACGACGACGGGCGCGCCACGTTCCTGCGGATGCTCGCGCACGACTTCTGGACGAACGTCGAACTGGTCGACGCCTCGCTCGTCGCGCTGGCGCAAACCTTGCCGGGCACACCGCCGCGCCGTTTCGCCGAGCAGGCGTTACGCGACGCGCTCACACCGTCGGCGACGCGCCTGCTCAACCTGTTCACCGGCCTCGAGTCGGGCGTGAAGTTCCTCGTCGATCTGCGGGCCGACCTGCTGAAGGTGCGCGACGGCGACCCGGAGCTGATGGACCTCGACGGTGAACTGAAAGCTCACCTGGTGACGTTGTTCGACGTCGGCCTGCTCGAGTTGCGGCGTATCACGTGGGATGCGCCGGCAGTGCTCCTGGAGAAACTCATCGCGTACGAGGCGGTGCACGCGATCGACTCGTGGGCCGACCTGAAGAACCGCCTCGACTCCGATCGCCGGTGCTACGCGTTCTTCCATCCGGCCATGCCCGATGAACCGCTCGTGTTCGTCGAGATCGCGCTGACCGAAGGCATCGCCGACAATCTGCCCGCGTTGCTCGACGAAGACGCACCCGATCTGTCGCCCCTCGATGCCGACACCGCGATCTTCTATTCGATCTCGAACTGCCAGCCGGGCCTCGCGGGCGTGAACCTCGGCAACGCGCTGATCAAGCAGGTCGTCGAGCAGTTGCACACCGAACTCCCGGCCCTGCGCACGTTCGCGACGCTGTCGCCGATGCCCGGGTTCCGCAGATGGCTCGAGATCGAGCTCGGCGGCGACCACCTGCGCGAGGGCGAACGGCCGCTGTTGCCCGCGGTGCCGCAGCGCGTCCTCGAACGGCTCAGCGACGCCAACTGGAGCAGCGACGACTCGATCGCGCCGCTCCTCAACGCGCTGTGCGCGCGCTACCTGACGACCACCCGCGCCGACCGGGCCATCGACCCGGTCGGCAACTTCCACCTCGCGAACGGCGCCGCGATCGAGAAGATCAACTGGATGGCCGACCCGTCCGAAACCGGACGCGACCGGGCCGCCGGCTTGATGGTGACCTACCGCTACGAGCCGGAACGCATCGCCGAACGCGCCGAGGCCTACGCGTCGCGCGGCGAGGTCGCAATGTCGAACGCCGTCCGCGACCTCCTGAAGGACTGACGTGCGTCGATAGCTATCGCTATGCGATAGCTATCGACGCACGTGCGGAAGCGCGCCGGTAGCCTCCCGGCCCACATGGAAAAGCTCATCTATCTGGTGTGGGACCGGCCGAGCCGCTCGCCGGAAGCTGTGCGCGCGCAACTGCTCGACGACATCGCACCTCGGCTCCTCGACGCGGGAGCGCGCGGCTTGCAGATCGACGTCGACGACGACCAGGCCCAGGTTCCGTCGATGGTGCCCGTGCCCGACGACGAACTCCCCGTGCGGGCCGAGGTGTCGATCTGGGTCGACGCGCACGATTTCCGCGACCCGTTCGAGTCGATCCTCGCCGAGGCGGGGGTACGGCGGGCGGGCTATCTCGTCACCGAGTCGATGTACCGCGACTACGGCGACAACGAGCACGCGCCGAAACGCGACTGGCCCGACGGGCAACGCTCGCCCGGCATCGTCACGCTCACCGTGTTCGACAAGCCGCCCGGCACCGACGACGCATCCTTCTACGGCCATTGGTACGCGCACCAGAGCCCGATGTCGGAATGGATGCAGCCGCGGGCGCGCTACGTTCGCAACGCCGTCGTGCGGGCGCTGACCCCGGGTGCGCCCCGCCTGCGAGCCATCGTCGAGGAGGCGTGGTTCCGCCTCGACGACCTCACCGACCTGCAACGGTTCTTCGGCGTCGCCGACGGTGGGGACGACCTCGGCGAGCGCATCCGCATCATGCTCGACAGCACGAAACGCCTCGCCGACCCCGCAACCCTGCGCAACTACACGTTGAGCGAGTACATCCTCCGCACCCCGTAACCACGTGCGTCGATAGCTATCGCTATGCGATAGCTATCGACGCACGTCACAACCCGGCGGCGGATTCGTAGGCGAGGAGGCGCTCGTAGTTGTCGCGGAGTTGCCGGTGCCGGGCCGGGTCCATGGCGAGGTTGACCAACTCGTGCGGGTCTTCGTGCTGGTCGTACCACTCGTGTTCCTGGTCTTCGAACGCGGCGTCGACGTCGAACAACTTCGTGCCGGGGTCCTTGCCCCACAGGCCGGTACCGGGCTTGCCGCCGCCGAACCCGTAGTAGCGCGCGTACTTGGTCGTGCCGTCGAAGAAACCCCGGATCGCGTAGCGGGTCATGTTGATGTTGTTCGTGTGCGCGGTGTCGTGCGCGAACAGCACGTGGTCGCGCACCGCGGCAGACGGGTTCGCGAAGACGGGCGAGAGGTCGGCGCCGCGCATCCCGTACCCGGCCGGGTCGGCACCGGCGAGCGCGCAGATCGTCGCCGCGAGGTCGACGTGCGTCCCGAGCGCCTCGGTCGTGGTGCCCGCATTCGTCGTGCCCGGGACCCGCACGTACAGCGGCACGTTCATGATCTCGTCGTAGACGAACGGGCCCTTCGACCGCAGGCCGTGCGAGCCGCACATGTCGCCGTGGTCCGACGTGAAGATCACGATCGTGTCGTCGTAGCGGCCCGACGCTTCGAGCGCGCGCAACACGGTGCCGAGGCTGTCGTCGGCCATGCGGTGCAACTTCACGTAGTAGTCGAGGTGCCGCAGCCATGCATGCGTGTCGCTCGGGTCGATGTAGCCCCACAGGCCGTGCTGCTGGTCCCAGCGCCACTGGCGCTGCGTCGCCGGTTTGGCGACGAGGTCGTCGGCGAAGTTGGGCGGCAACGCGTCGACGATCTCCTCGTACTCGGTGTCGAACTGCGGGAGCGTCTCGTCGTCTTTCCACGCCGCCATCTCGAGCACCCGTTTGATCTTCGCGACGTCGTCGGGGTGCGCGGCGCCGTACCAGGGTTGGTCGACCGGGAACCACATCACGTCGTGCGGGTTCACGAGCGCGACGGTCAGGAACCAGGGTTCGGTCGCCGCCGCGTTGGTGCGCAACCAGTTCGCCGCGTTGCTCGCGATCACGGGGTCGAAGTGCACGCCGGTGCCGGCCCAACCCATGAAGTGACGGTCGTTCCCGTCCCAGTCGGAGAAGCCGTACGACTCCATGTCGGGTTGGGGCGACTGCGACAGGTGCCACTTGCCGATGTAGCTCGACCGGTAACCCTGCTCGCGAAGCACACTGCCGACGGTCGGGATGGCCGGGTCGAGTTCGACGTGCTCCGGCATGATCACGTTGTCGACCACGCCGTGTTGCGGCAGGTACCGGCCGGTGAACAGGCTGCCGCGCGAGGGCGAGCACGGCGACGAATGCGTGTAGTAGCGGTTGAACTCGAGGCCCTCCGCCATCAGCCGTTCCCGCCACGGCAAGTGCACCGACGGCGGCAGCCAGCGCCGCTGCCGCTCCTGGTCGGAGACCACGAGCAAGATGTTGGGACGGGCGTTGCCTTCGGTGGTGGTCATCGGGTCCTTCTCAGTGCTTCAGCCGGCGAATCCGTCGAACAGCCCGGTGAGACCGCTCGGGTCGTGCGGGCCGATCGCCAGTTGTTCGAGCACGCCGAGGCCGGTTCGGTTGCCCCACGTTGCCCGCATCACCTGCTGCACGTGGATCGACCACGGCTCGACGGTATCGAGTTCTTCGACCGCGAAATCCTCACTGAACACGGAGAGCTCGTCGTGCCAGTGGCCGTGCCCGCGCGTCGGGTGCATGTAGCCGATGCCACGCATGCGGAACGTGAGGAGCGGTTCGAGGAGGATGTTCTCCGCGCCGCCGTTCGGGCGGTGCAGGGTGAGCTGCGCCTCGCGCGACCGGCGCAACCCCGGCGCCCACGAGATGTGGTGCTCGCCACCGACGAGGTGTTCGTACGCGTCGTCGATGCCCCACGTCGGCGCGTCGTCCGACGGGAGCACCGGCACGATCGCACCGCTCTTCACCAGCGGGGTGCCGTCGCCGCGCTCGAACACCATGAAGTGCGTGCAGCAGTCGTCGAACTGCAACGGCGCCCAGAGGAAGAAGATCTGCGGCAGGGTCGACTGCGGCGCGATCGGCGCCGGCGCGCCAACCGGCCGGACGCCCCACGACCGGTCCTTCGTGCCTCGCGTACCGGCGAGGTCGACCTCGATGTGCTCGCCTCCGGCGTCGATCGTCCCCGACCATCCGCCCCACTGGGTGAGCCGGGTCGAGTCCATCACCAGCCGGTTCGCCTGGTGCATCGTCTGGCGCGGTTCTTCGATCGCGACGGTGCGGGCGCGGTACGTGAGATCGGCGACGATGCCGTGCTCCGGCGCGTCGACCCGTACCCGGTTCACCCGCAACGGTTCGACCACGTCGATGGAGATCGGGCCGATCTTGGTCTCGCGCCGGTCGAGCGGGAGGCGACCCGACGCGAACACCGACCGTTGCCGGCCGTTCGACACCACTGAGAACGCGGCGTCGATGATGTCGCGGTTCGGGTAGGTAGCCATCGCGACGCCGAAATACAGGTCTTCGCGGTAGCCGTTGAACCAGTAGCGGTCGTAGTGGTTGGGGTCGCCGCTCGCGGTGTGCGCGATCGGCAGCGGGGTCTGATGGATCGGGAAGTCGTCGAGCGGTGTGATCACGGCAGGCATGCTGGCGCGTCGGCAGCCTCGCTGTCAGGTCGGCGGCAGCGCGGCGGCACCGCCCCGTCAGGACGCCCCGTCAGGCGATCGCGTCGCGGAAGCGAGCCACGGCATCGGCGAAGAACGCCGGCGCCTCGGCCGGTTCCCGGCAGAAGGCCTGCAACGGGAGCTGGATGTTGGTCGCACCGGCCGCGATGATTTCCGGCACCGACTCGATGCTGCGCGCGAGGTCGGGCCGCTTGCCCTCGTCGCGCGCGATCTGCAACGGCGCCTGCACCTGGAAGCCCGCCGGGTCGCGCCCTTTCGCCGCGAGCGCGTCGCGCAGCTGCGCCGCGCCCGCCGCGATCCCCTCGATGCTCTCGCCCATGATCGGGATCCAGCCGTCGGCGTAGCGGGCGATGCGTTCCACCGCGCGGGCGTGCAGGGTGCCGGCGACCCACAACGGCACTCCACCCGGCTGCACGGGCTTCGGTTCGCACCACGTGTCGGCGAACGACACGCTCGGCGACGAGTACACGGCCGGGCTGTCGTTCCACAGCACCCGCAATGCGCCCATGAGGTCGTCGAGCAGTTCGCCCCGGTGGTGGAAGTCGACCCCGCCGGCCTGGTACTCCTCGATCTGCCAGCCGGTGCCGACGCCGAGGTCGACGCGGCCGCGGGAGAGCACGTCGAGGGTGGCGACGGTCTTCGCGAGGAGCGCGGCGGGCCGCAGCGGCGCGATGAGAATGCCGGTCGCGAGGCGGACGTTGGTGGTGGCGGGCGCGATCGCCGCCAGCATCGTGAGCGGTTCGAACCACGGCGCGTCGGACGGCACCGGGAACCGGCCCCACTGGTACGCGTCGGTGTGCGGGCCCATGACCACGTGGTCGACGAGCACGATGCGGTCGACGCCGGCGTCGTCGGCGGCGCGCGCGAGGTCGACGAAGCGGTGCCATTCGCCCGCCGGGTAGAGAGAACCGAAGTTCGGGAGCCCGATCGACAGCGTCACTCGCACGTCAACACCACCGTCTGCTTGATGTCGCGCGACGACGACCCGATACGCGCTTCGAAGGTGCCGGGCTCGACGACCCAGCCGCGTGCTTCGCCGTCCCAGAACGCGAACGAACGGCGGTCGAGCACCAATGGCACCGCGGCCGTTTGCCCCGGTTCGATCAACACCTTGGCGAACGCCTTGAGCTCCTGCGGCGGCCGTTCGACGCTCGCGTCGACGTCGTGCACGTAACACTGCACCACTTCGGCCGCGGCGCGCCCGCCGGTGTTGGTGACGGGCACCGTGATCTCGACCCGGTCGCCGTCGTGGAACGTCGCGTTGTTCACCTGCGGCGCCCCGTAATCGAACGTCGAGTAGGTGAGCCCGTAGCCGAACGGGTAGCGCGGGTCGGTGTCGTTCGCGTCGTAGCCGCGGTAGCCCATGAGGAGGCCCTCGTCGTAGACGACCTTGCCGTTCTCCCCCGGGTAGAACTTGTAGGTCGGCGTGTCCTGGAGGCCGTACGGGATCGTGGTGGGGAGGCGGCCCGACGGCGACACCGCGCCGACCAGCACGTCGGCGAGGGCGTTGCCGCACTCCTCACCCGGGAACCAGATCTGCATGACCGCAGCCGCCCGCTCGGCCCAGTCCATCGAGACCGGCGACGCGGCGTTCACGACCACGACCGTGCGCGAGTTCGCCGCGAGCACACGGTCGATCAGCTGCTCCTGGCTGCCGGGGAGGTGCAACGACTCGCGGTCGTGCCCTTCGCTCTCCCACTCCGAGTCGGTGCCGACGACGAGCACGACGGCGTCGGCGTCGCGGGCGAGGGCGACGGCGCGGTCTTCGAGATCGGCGGGTTCGGGCGCACGGCAACCGATCGACAACCCGCCCATGCCCGGGCCGGCGGGGACGAACTCCACCGTGAGTTCGCGACGCTCGCCTTCCGCCAGGTCGACCGTGGCGAGCGCTTCCGCGCTCCCGAAACCGAAGAACGCGTCGCTGTGCTCGGTCGGCGACCAGTTGTCGACGACGACCTCCCCGTCGAGCAACAGGCGGGCGCGGCCCGCCTGCACGAGGCTGAACGTCCACGGCCCCGGTTCCGACGCGACGAACGTGCCCGTGATCCGAGCCGAGAAGTCGTCGGGCACCGAGCGCGAGAACCGGCCCAGCCACACGAAGTAGCCGCTGCGGACGTGTTCTTCGAACACCACGTCGCCGGCGCGTTCGCGGCCTTCGTAGTAGGAGATCGTCAGGTCGCCGTCGAGGTGGCGTGTGGACAGCGCCGGGGTGCGCTTGCTGATCGACGCGCCCCGTTCGAACCGGATCGTCATGCCGTCCGGCGCCTGTGCGCGCAGTCCCGCGAGCGGCGACACCGACGCATGCGGCGTGACCGACGCGCTGCCGCCACCTTGCACCATCGCGATGTCGGCGTTCGGGCCGATGACCGCGAGCGTCTTGACGCGTTTCGGGTTCAGCGGGAGAAGTCCTTCGTTGCGCAGCAACACGAACGCGCCGGCGGCGGCGCGGCGGGCAACCGCGCGCCGCGCCGGGTCGTCGATGCCCAGTTCTTCTTCTTCGTCGGGCGCGCGTGTCGCCGCCCCGCCGAGCGCCAGGCCGACGCGGGCCCGCAGGCGCAGCAGGCGCCGGACCTTGTCGTCGAGGGTCGCTTCATCGACTTCGCCGGCCTCGATCGCGGCCACGAGTTTCTCGCCCAGCCACTGCGCCGGCCCGGGCATCTCGAGATCGAGGCCCGCGTTGGCGGCGGGCGCCGTGCTGTGGGTGCCGAACCAGTCGGACACGACCACCCCGTCGAACCCCCATTCGGTCTTGAGGAGCCGGTCGACGCTCCACGGCTGCTCGCTGCAGTACGTGCCGTTCAGGCGGTTGTAGGCGGTCATCAACGCCCACGTGCCCGCCTCGTTCACCGCGGCTTCGAACGGCACCAGGTAGAGCTCGCGCAGCACCCGCTCGTCGACGTCGGCGCTGATCGTCATGCGCTCGAACTCCTGGTCGTTCGCGACGAAGTGCTTCACGCACGCCGAGACGCCACCGCGCTGCACCCCGGTGATGTAGCTCACGGTCATGCGGGCCGACAGGTACGGGTCTTCCGAGTAGCACTCGAAGTTGCGGCCCGCGTACGGGTGGCGATGGAGGTTCACCGTCGGGGCGAGGAGCATCTGCGCGCGTTTGTCGCGCGCTTCGCCCGCTAGGCACTCGCCGACCTCGCGCACGAGGTCGGGGTCCCAGGTTGCGCCGAGCGCGGTGCCGCAGGGGAAGCACAGGGACGGGGTCGCCCCCCAGCGACCGCCCCGCGCGCCGTTCGGCCCGTCGGTCACCTTCAAGGGCGCGATCCCGAGCCGTTCGACGCCCGGCGTGTGCCACAGATCGGTGCCGGCGGTGAGCGAGGCCTTCTCTTCGAGCGTGAGGCGGGCGATGAGCGCGTCGAGTTGGGTCTCGTCCGGGGTGGTGTCGGTCACGGCGCCGAAACTAACGGGCCGGCGTGTTGCGGCGCCCGTACAGTCGTGACGATGACCGAGACGTCCGAGATCGTGCGTTTCTACGAGACTCACCGGCCGGAGCGTTCGCGGATCACCGAGGGTGCCGGCCGACTCGAATTCCTGCGCACCCAGGAGGTGGTCCGCCGGCATATGCCGCCGCCACCGGCGCGGGTACTCGACGTCGGAGGCGGTGAGGGCGTCCACGCCGCCTGGCTCTCGGCCGGCGGTTACGACGTGCACCTGGTCGACCTCGTCGCGGCGCACGTCGAGCAGGCGATCGCCAACTCGGTCGCGGCCGGCCGGCCCTTCACGGCGGCGCGGGGCGACGCCCGCAGCCTCGAGGAAGACGACCAGTGCTGCGATGCAGTGCTGCTGCTCGGCCCCGCCTACCACCTCACCGAGGAAACAGATCGGGTGCGCGCCCTCACCGAGGCCCGCCGGGTGGTGCGGCCCGGCGGCGTCGTGTTCGTCGCCGCCATCTCCCGGTACGCATCCCTCTTTGCCGGGCTCGCGCTCGACGACCTGTTCGACCCTCGGTTCCGCGCGATCGTCGAACGCGACGTCGTCGACGGCCAGCACCGGAACCCGGCAATGGACGGGCAATGGTTCACCACCGCGTACTTCCACCGGCCCGACGAGCTTGTCGCCGAAGCGTCCAGCGCCGGTCTCGCGGTTCGCGAACTCGTCGGTCTCGAAGGCATGGCCGGCTGGTTGCCGTCTCTCGAGGCGCGCTTCGTCGACGACCCGGACGACCGGGAGACGATCTTGTGGTCGGCGCGGGTCACCGAACAGGTACCCGCACTCGCCGCGTTGAGCGCGCACATGCTGCTCGTCGCGGAACGCACGTAGCGCCGCTCTTGTAGCGTGCGCGCGCATGCAGGACCTCGCGGGAAACGTTGCCGTCGTCACCGGAGCGGGAAGCGGTATCGGCCGTGCGCTCACGCTCGCGTTCGGAGCCGAAGGGATGCGGGTGGTCGCGGCCGACGTCGAAGCCGCCGCGCTCGACGAGACGGTCGCGCTGCTGGCCGCGGCGGGTGTCGATGTTTCGTCGAGCGTCACCGACGTCAGCGACTTCGACGCCGTCGCCGCGCTCGCCGACCACGCGTATGCCACCTACGGCTCCGTCGACGTGCTTTGCAACAACGCCGGTGTGTTCGCCGGCGGAGTGATCTGGGAACGCCCGGCCGCCGACTACGAGTGGGCGCTCGGCGTGAACCTCTGGGGGATCCTCAACGCGGCGCGCGCGTTCGTGCCGAGGATGATCGCGGCCGGCACCGAAGCGCACATCGTGAACACGGTGTCGATGGCGGGTATGTGCACCACCCCTTACTCGGCGGCCTACGACGTGTCGAAGTTCGCCGCGGCTGCCGCCACCGAGTGCCTCGCCCACGACCTCGCCCTCGCCGGCGCGCCGATCAAGGTCACCATGCTCTGCCCGGGGTTGATCGCGACGAACATCGGCCGGGCCGGTCGCAACCGGCCGCCGGCGTACGCCGCCGCCGACACGCCCGACGCCGAGTTCGTCACCAACGTGCTCATCGAGCAGACCGCCACCGGTCTGGCGCCGAGCGCCGTCGCGCCGATGGTGATCGACGCGATCCGCACCGGGCGCTTCTTCCTGCCGACGAACCCCAGCCACGCGCCCCAGATGCGCGAGCGCCTGGACGCGCTCCTCGCCGGCAACGTCCCCCCGATGCCCACCTTCGACTGACCGCGCCTGCGAACCTGCGTCAGTTTTGCCCCCTGCTAGGGGCAAAACTGACGCAGGTTCGGGGAGGGTGGGGGGGCCGGGCAAGACCGCGACTCGTGGCGCGCTGGTGGAAGCGGCGATCGACAGCCTTCGCTTCGACGGGTTCAGCGGGGCGAGCGCACGGGTGATCGCACAACGCGCCGGCGTCAATCCCGGCCTGGTCTTCTACCACTTCGGCTCGGTGGCCGACCTGCTGCTGGCGGCGCTCAACGAAGTGAGCGATCGGCGAATGCAGCGCTACACAGCCGCAGTTGATGCGGCCGGCACGCCCGCCGAACTGGTCGCCGTCGCGACGCAGATCTTCCGTGAGGACCTCGACGACGGGTACGTCACGGTGCTCGTCGAGATGATCGCCGGTGCGGGATCGTCGCCCGCGCTCGCGCAGCAGGTCGCCGCGGCGATCGCACCGTGGCGGGCGTTCGCGCAGCGGGCGATCGGGGCAATCGTCGCCGGATCGCCGATCACTTCGCTCGTCCCGGAGGCCGACGCGGCTCTCGCGGTCGTCGCCCTCTACCTCGGTCTGGAAATGCTCACGCACCTCGACGGCGACCGCGCGCCGGCGATGCGGCTGTTCGACCAAGCGAGCGCGCTCGTCGCGATCCTCGGCTCGCCGATGGTCACGACACCTTCGAAGGAGACCTCATGACGATCACCGAAGCGCCGAGCGCGTCCAAGTCCGCGTCCGCGCCCGCGACGACGCCGGCCTCGACGCCGTCACCGGCGCGTTCAGCTACAGCGGCCGAACTCGCGCACGCTGTTCCACGCCGCCCGCTTCGCGGGTGTCCAACGCATCGTGCACGTGAGTATCACGAACCCGAGCATCGATTCGCCCTACCCGTACTTCCGCGGGAAGGCGCTCGTCGACGATCTCGCCGACCTGTGCGTCGACGCCGCGCTCGAGACGGGCAGCCGCATCGTCGACGCGGTCGGCCCGAACGGGTGACGTTCGTCGAACTCGTCGAGACGATCCGGGCTGCCGTCGGCAGCCGAGCGCGCATCGTGCGCGTCCCGAGTTGGCTGCTCCCACCCATCTCGGCCGGCTTGAGCCGCGTGCTTCGCGACGTGTTACTCACCGGGGACGAGTACCACGCGATGGCCGACGGCCTGGCCGACACCGACAGTCCGACGACCGCGCTGACCGCGCTGACCGAATGGATCGCCGGCAACGCGACGACGCTCGGTCGCGCGTACGCGAATGAACTCGCCCGCCATTACTGATTCGTCAGGTTCAGTGCCGCGAGCCAGCGGGCGGCGTCGGTGGGGTTGCGGAGCCGTACGTAGTGCAGGTGAGCATTGGCGGGGTCGGCGGATTCCGCTTCGAAGTATTCGCGGTACCACCCGTGCTGCTGCCACGCCCACGCGATCACCGACGTTTCCGGGTTGCGCGACCACAGGTTGCTGAACGGCTCGCGATTACCGTTCCACAGCTCCTGGCGGGTCACGACCCGGCGCACCGTGCGGGCAACGAGACGCTTCATCACGACCGACCGCGAGTAGTCGAGCCACACGATCGTGTCGGCCCGAGCGCGCACGATGTCGCCCACACGCGACCGGTAGTTGCCATCGACCACCCAGCCGTCGCCCGTGAGCGCTTCCTCGACCCTCGCCCGGAAGGTGTCGGCGTCGAGCTCCGTCCAGCCCGGCTGGTGGTAGATCGCGTCGAGCTCGACGCGAGGCACGCCCAGTCGCGCCGCGATCGCCGCGGCGAGGGTCGACTTCCCCGAGCCGCTGTTGCCGATCACCGACACCCGCCGAGTCGACGGGTTGCCGCTCATGGTCGCGCCCGACCCAGGTTGAGGAGCGCGGTTGCGACCCGTTCCGGTTCGTTGACGATGTCGAGGTGCGCGCCGAGCAGTTCGACGACGGGCCACCCGCGGCGGCGGGCTTCGTCGGCGTCGGCGCGGTACACCTCGCTCAGGAGGACGTACGCGCCGCGCTCGATCGGCCGGCCGGGCCGCGGGACCCTGCCGTCGAAGTACGCCAATGGCAGTTCGACCATGTCGGCGACCACTGCCCGCCGGCGAACCGGGTCGGTAACGAGCCCCTCCATCGCGCCGGTGCCGAACCATTCCGACCAGCGGGGCAGGACACCGTCGCGGGCGATGCCGGCGAGGAACACGCGGAAGTCGGCCGGCACGAGCTCCGCATCCGATCCGTCGGGCGGGACACCCGCGTCGACGAACACGGTGCGGTTCGCTCGACCGTCGAGGCGTTCGGCGATCGTCGGAAGCAAGGGGCCGGCTCCACTGTGACCGACGAGGACGACCTCCGGTTCGCGAACCTGGACCACGGATTGCACGACCGCGTCGACACATGCCTCCCACCGGCCGGTGACCGCGGCGGCGGTGAGATCGGGCAACGCGACCGGAACGCCTTCGTGGCGAAGGGCGTCGGCGACCCACGACCACGTGCACGGTCCGACGAGCGGGCTGTGAACGAGAACGAAACCGGCGCGCATACGAACCCCCATTCTCGCCCCGGGTGTTCGGGTAGCGTCCGGATCCCATGCAGGTGGCCCCGCGCTACGGCGACGATCCGGTTCTCCGCATCGAAACGGCACCGCTCGACATCGCGGCGGCCCTGGTGCACCAGCGGACGCGACGGAGCCCGACGTCTCGTTCGTCGTCGACGCGGCCCAACCGTCGTCGTGCGCGACGGACCGTGCCCGCCCGGCGCGACCCGCCTTGCCGGCCGCGCCGTCGAACTGGTCGAGGGCCTGAGCTTCCGCACGCCACTCGCACACGCCGTACCGGAACCCGAGCAGTGGCTGCTCGGCGGGCTGGCCGAGGTGTTCGAAGCGGTCCGCTGACCATTCGCATCGCCGGGTTGCGAGGTTTATGCGCCCGTACGGGGGCATAACTGTCACAACCCGGCACTGGGGTTGGGTCAGTGCGAGCCGAAGATGCGGGACGCGAGGGCGGCGCGCACCCGGGGACGTTTGCCGCGCACCTCGGCTCGGTCCATCGACGCCATGAGCGCGCGGCCGGCGTTGATGCCGAGCCAGCGGAACGGTTCCGGCTCCCAGCGCGGCGAGCGGTGGCCGACCCACGGCAACGAGGTGATCTCCGATTCGAGGCCGAGCACCAGGTCGGCGAGGGTGCGGCCGGCCAGGTTCGTCGTCGCGACTCCGTCGCCGACGTACCCGCCCGCCCACCCGAGCCCGGTCGCGCGATCGAGGCCGACGGTGGAATACCAGTCGCGCGGCACGGCGACGGCACCGCCCCAACGATGGGTCACCGCCACGTCACCGATCGCGGGGAACAGCTCGCGCAACGTCTCGCGCAAACGGGTGAAGACCCGCTCGTTGCGATCGAACTCCGGGCGCACCCGCGACCCGAAGTGGTACGGCGCGCCGCGCCCGCCGAACGCGAACCGGCCGTCGGCGGTGCGCTGGCCGTAGATCAGCATGTGGCGACCGTCGGTGAACGTCGGCCGGTCGTGCATCCCGGCCGTCGCCCAGAACTCGTCGTCGAGCGGTTCGGTTGCGATCATCAACGAGTACAGCGGCACGAGCGAGCGCGCTTCACCGGGCAGCATCGGCGTGAACGCCTCGGTCGCCCAGATCACGTGCTCGGCGCTCACGACGCCGTGATCGGTGCGTACCAGCTTCGGGTCGACGCTGAGCGCGCGGGTGCCTTCGTAGATCTGGGCACCGTGCCGTTCCACGGCGCGGGCAAGCCCGCGCACCAGCCGCGCCGGATGGATCGCCGCGCAATGCGGCGTGTAGAGCGCGCCGAGGCACGGCGTCGTTCCGACCTGGGCGCGCGCTTCGTCGGGCCCGAGCCACCGGTAGTCGTCGTCGTCGAACCCGTAGCTCTCCTCGTAGGCGAGTTCGGCCCGCAACCGGCGGAGGTGCGCCGGCAGCACGGCAACCGAAACGGTGCCGCCCTTGGCGAAGTGACAGTCGATGCCTTCCACGAGCGCGACGCGCCCGACCTCGTCGACGGTGTCGAACATGGCTCGCTGAAGCGCGACGGCCGCGACCCGGCCGTGCGTCTTCGCGGTCTGCTCCCGGCTCCCGGCGAAGAGGGCCGAGCACCAGCCGCCGTTGCGACCCGACGCGCCGAACCCGGCGATCTCGCGTTCGATCACCGCGACCCGCAACGTCGGGTCACGGCGCCGGAGGTAGTAGGCGGTCCACAGGCCGGTGAACCCCGCACCGACGATCGCGACGTCGACGGCGACGTCGCCGGGCAGTGCGGCACGCGGGGTGAGGTCGTCGTCGACGGTGTCGTGCCACAGGCTCAGTGCAGGAGTCGCCACGGCCGGGGATCCTACGAGTGTCGGTTCGTATACTCCCGCCGATGATCCGGTCAGAAGTCCGCGGCCACGTCGCGCTCGTGACCATCGACAACCCGCCGGTCAACGCGTTGCCGGTCGCCGGGTGGTTCGCGCTCGCCGACGCGGTGCGCTCGGCCGGCCGCGACCCGCAGGTGCGCGCCTGCATCGTGAACGCCGAAGGCAAAGGGTTCCAGTGCGGCGTCGACATCAAGGAACTCGCCGCCGACCCGACGAAGGAGACGTTCGTCGGCGTCAACCGCGGTTGCTACGAGGCGTTCGCCGCGGTCTACGACTGCGAAGTGCCGGTGATCGCGGCGGTCAACGGCTACTGCCTCGGTGGTGGGGTGGGCATCGCCGGGAACGCCGACATCGTGGTTGCGAGCGACGACGCGACCTTCGGCCTCCCGGAAGTCGACCGCGGCGCGCTCGGTGTCGCCACTCACCTCGCCCGGTTCGTGCCCGCGCACAAGCTGCGCGCGATGTTCTTCATGGGCACGACGGTCACCGCCGCGGAGTTGCTGGCGTTCGGCACCGTCGAGCGGGTCGTCCCTCGCGACCAGTTGCTCGATGCCGCGTTCGAGATCGCCGAAGTGATCGCGAAGAAGAGTGCGCTGGTGATCCGCCGGGCCAAGGAGTCGCTCAACGCGATCGACCCGGTCGATGTGAAACGTTCCTACCGGTTCGAGCAGGGCTTCACGTTCGAACTGAACCTGTGGGGCGACAGCGACGAGTTGCGCCAAGCCTTTGTCGACAAGCGCGACGCCGACCTCTGACCCGATGGTGACCGGCGACCCACCGTTCCGGGCCGGCTCGTTCCGGGCGGGCTCGTTCCGGGCAGTCGTGTTCGACCTGGGCGGCGTGGTGTACCCGTCGCCGTTCGAGGCGTTCGACGCCTACGAGCGTGATGCCGGCCTCCCCGAAGGGTCGGTGCGCGCGCTGATCCGTACCAGCAGCGAGACCGGCGCGTGGGCCGCGCTCGAACGGTCCGAGTACACGATGCGCGAGTTCCACGCCGCGCTGGAAGACGAAGCCCGCCTCGCCGGCCTCGCACTCGAAGCGGAAGCGTTGATGGGTCGCGTGGCCGGCGGGTTCGCGCCGCGCCCCGAAATGGTGCACGCGATCATCCGTCTCCGCGACGAAGGCTTCCTCGTCGGCGCGCTCACGAACAACTGGGCCGCGCCGGAGGGCACCCGCTCGGTCGGGAGCCATGAGGCGTTGGCGTTCGACGTGGTGGTGGAGTCGGCGATCGAAGGGCTGCGCAAACCCGACCCGCGGATCTACGAACTCGTGCTGCGTCGCCTCGACGTGCGCGCGATCGAAACGGTGTTTCTCGACGACCTGGGCATCAATCTCAAGCCCGCCCGCGCCATGGGGATCACCACGATCAAGGTCGGCGACCCGCACGAAGCGTTGCGTGAGCTCGAGTCGGTCCTCGCCGTGCGCGTCCTCGATCACTGAACCGGAGAGCGCCGCCGTGGACTTACTGTTCGTCCGTCACGCCGAACCGGTACGCATCGAGCCGGGGTCGGGCGTGCCCGCCAACCCGCACCTCACCGAAACGGGCCGGGAGCAGGCCGCGCGGCTCGCACACTGGCTGGCCGCAGAGCCGATCGACGCCGTCGTGTCGAGCCCGCAGCGGCGCGCGCTCGAGACCGCCGAACCGATCGCGGCCGCGCATGGTCTCGGGATCGAGATCGTCGACGGGCTCATCGAATTCGACGCGCAGGCCGACGACTACATCCCGATCGAGGACCTACGCGCTGCGAACGACCCGCGCTGGCAAGCGATGCTCGAAGGCCGGTGGACCGAGAACGGCGAAGACCCCGACGCGTTCCGCGCGCGCGTCGTGGCCGCGGTGGACGACTGCATCAATCGCTTCCCGGGGCAACGCGTCGTCGCGGTGTGCCACGGCGGCGTCATCAATGTCGCACTCGGTGCGGCGCTCGGCATCGAGCGGCCGCTGTGGTTCGACCCGAAGTACACGTCGCTGTCTCGCCTGGTGGCTTCACGCACCGGCGTGCGTACGGTGGCGACGCTCAACGAAACCGCGCACCTCGACGCGAGGAGGGGAACATGAGCAAAGAGAACGTGCTCGTCGAACACGACGGCCCGGTCACGATCGTCACCATCAACCGACCCGAGCGCCGCAATGCCGTCGACGGCCCGACCGCGGCACTGCTCGCCGACGCGTTCCGCGCGTTCGCGGCCGACGACGGCGCGTCGGTCGCGGTGCTGACCGGGGCGGGGAACGTCTTCTGCGCGGGCGCGGATCTCAAGGCCGTGGCCGAAGGTCGCGGGAACCGGGTCGTGCTCGACGGCGATGGGCCGATGGGCCCGTCTCGCATGCTGCTGGCGAAACCGGTCGTCGCGGCCGTCGAAGGCTTCGCGGTCGCGGGTGGCCTCGAACTTGCCCTGTGGTGCGACCTGCGCGTCGCCGCGACCGACGCCGTGTTCGGGGTGTTCTGCCGGCGTTGGGGGGTGCCGCTCGTCGACGGCGGGACGATCCGCCTGCCCCGGCTGGTCGGGCATTCCCATGCCCTCGACCTGATCCTCACCGGGCGCGGCGTGCACGGTGACGAAGCGCAACGGATGGGTCTCGCCAACCGGTTGGTGGAGCCGGGAACCGCCCGGTCGGCGGCCATCGCGCTCGCGCACGACCTCGCCGCGCTCCCCCAACGCTGCCTCCGCGAAGATCGGCTGTCGTCGTACGAGCAATGGTCGATGCCGCTGCCCGAGGCCTTGGCGAACGAGTACCGGCACGGCCTCGGTGTGCTGGAGAGCGGCGAGAGCATCGAAGGCGCGGCGCGGTTCGCGGCCGGCGCCGGGAGGCACGGGGCTACGGCACCCGGCTCGTAGACTCCCGCGGCGGCCTCCCAACGAGAGGAACCCTGATGTCAGACGCGGGTATGAAAGAACGCACCGTCGGCGACATCATGAGCCGGCCCGTTGTCACCGCCGCGCCGGCCGAAACCGTCGCGGTCGCCGCGGCTCGCATGCACGACCGTCACGTCGGTTCGGTTGTCGTCGTCGACGGCGACGATCGCGCGATCGGCATCCTCACCGAGCGCGACATGATCCGCCTCGGCGCGGCCGGCGCCGACGCTTCGCTTGCGAAGGTGTCGGAATGGATGACCGCCGATCCCGACACCGTCGCCTCGAACGTGCCGGCGCGCGCCGCGTTCGCGAGCCTCGCCGAGCACGGTTACCGCCACATCCCCGTCGTCGACGGCAGCAAGCTCGCCGGCATCGTCTCGATCCGCGACCTCATGCGCATCGCGATGATCCAACCGGCCGCGGCGCAGGCGCACGAAGTGCCGCGCGGCCTCGAGGGCGTGGTCGTCGCGGAAACCACGATCGGCGACGTACGCGGGCTCGAAGGCTTCTATCACTACCGCCAGTACAACGCGGTCGAACTCGCGCGCAGCCGCCCGATCGAAGACGTGTGGCACCTCATGTTCGAGGGCCGGCTCCCGGAAACCACGACCGAGCGCGACGCGTTCATCCGTGAAGTCGCGCCGCTGCGCGTCGTACCGCAGTCGGTCGCCGAAGTGTTGCCGGCGATCGCCCACGCCGGCGACGATTTCGTGCCGCTCGACGCGTTGCGCACCGCGGTGTCGTTGTTCGGCGCCGCGCTCGGCTTCCGACCGACCCTCGATGTCGACGCGACGACCCTGCGCGCCCAGGCCCTTGCGACCTGCGCCGTGGTACCAGCCCTCGTCACCGCGCTGTGGCGGTTACGGCAGGGAAAGGCACCCGTCGCGCCGGATCCCGACCTGCGGTATGCCGCGAACTACGTGTACATGATGCTGGGCGAGGTACCGCCGCCGGAGTACGCGGCCGCGGTCGAGAAGTACCTCATCTCGACGGTCGACCACGGGTTCAACGCGTCGACGTTCACGGCCCGGGTGATCACCTCGACCGGCGCCGATCTCGGCGCCGCGATCGTGGGGGCGATCGGCGCGCTCTCCGGGCCGTTGCACGGCGGCGCGCCCAGCCGCGCGTTGCAGATGCTCGACGAGATCGGCACCGCCGACCGCGCCGAAGCCTGGCTGCGCGACGCGGTCGAGAGCGGCAGCCGCCTGATGGGTTTCGGGCACCGGGTCTACAAGACCGACGACCCGCGCTCCTTGCTCCTCCGTGAGGTTGCCGACTCGCTCGGCGGCGAGAAGATGGAGCTGGCGCGCCACATCGAAGCCACTGCGATCAAGGTGCTCGACGAACTGAAGCCGGGCCGGCGCCTCTACACGAACGTCGAGTTCTACGCCGGGATCGTGATGGACCGCTGCGGGATCCCGCGTGAAATGTTCACGCCGACATTCGCGTGCAGCCGGGTCATCGGATGGTGCGCGCACGTGCTCGAACAGGCGGCCGACAACCGGCTGATCCGGCCGAGCGCCCAGTACGTCGGGCCTCCCCCGCCCCAACCGGTGCCGCCGCTCCCGGCTTAGGCGCAGCCCTTCTGGGCGAGCAACGATTCGAGTTCGCCGACATTGGCGAGCGTTGCCGCTTCGTCGCCGACGAACTCGACATCGAACTCGTCTTCGATGCGGAACAGCAGCGTGACGTGCTGCAGCGAATCCCAGTCGGGGATGTCGGCCGCCGTCGTCGTGTCGGAGAGGACAAGGTTGGGATCGTCGAAGACGTCGCGAAAGACGGTTTGTAGCTGCTCGCGCAATGCCACGGCGTTGCTCACTCCTGGATCTCGATGAACGATGTGTTTTCGCAGGCGCCTGCGACGGGGCGCTCCCACACGGTGGCAGCGTCGCGTTCGGCGACGAGCGTGAACCCCAGCGATGGATAGTGGTCTTGGACGAGACCATTCTTGCCCGACGGTACGAAGGTCCCGCGCAGCGTCGTGCACCCCCGGTCCGACGCCGATCGCGCGATCGCGGCGAGCATCGCCTGCTCGACGCCACGACCGATCACTCGGCAACTCATCAGCCACGTGTCGATGTCGAGCGTGGCGCCGTCGAGCTCGGCGATCACGACCGCGACGAGCCCATGGTCGGTGAAACGATCACGGAGGCGCAACGAGAGATGCACGTAGCGGTCGTCGGCGACGATCGCCTGCAACTCGCCCGGCCCGCGCCGCCGCGTCGTGAGGTTGAACTGGTTCGTCTTCCCGATCAGCTGCGCGATCCGGGCCACGTCGACGTCGATGAACGGGCTGATGACGGCGGCCATGTGCAGGTCGCGGTAGAAGTCGTCGATGGAACCGGCCGAGCGTTCCAGCTCGTTGATCTGCGAACGCGCCCGGTACTGCTCCGTGCGGTGGGCATCTTCGGCCGTGTAACTGCCGGTCTCGAACCACGGGTAGCCGGCGAGCGCCCGCGCGTAGAGCGACGGTTGCCGGGGGATCGTGATCACGTCGACGTCGGGCAGGAAGCGTCGCACCTCCTGGCGCTCCACGGGGTTGTCGTCGACGTAGGCGATCGCGTCGAGGCCGATGGAGAGGTCGGCGGCGATCTGTTTGATGTTGTCGACCTTCGACTGCCAGTTGGCGACGAACGCGGCGAAGTCGTCGAGCCGTAGATGCATGTCGGGGAGCTGCTCGAACGGCTCGCGCGCCGCGGCATCGTCGTTCTTGCTGCACGCGGCGAGCACGACACCACGCCGTTTCAGCGCGAGCAGACGGTCCTGGAAGGCGAGGTACCCGTCGCCGGCGGCATCGCCACCGACCTTCAGGCCGGCGAGCCCGTCTTCACCGACCACCCCGCCCCACAAGGTGTTGTCGAGGTCGACCACGACACACTTGCGGCCGAGCCCGAGATGACCGGCGACGACAGCGACGGTATGGCGCGCCAGCGCCGGCGTGGCCGGTAGCGAGACGCCGAGCTTCGCCCGGTCCCACCAGAGCGGGTCGAACCACGCCTGCTTGCCGAATGCCGACGCCAGCCGTTCGCAGTCGACGATGCGCACGTTCGCGGGCAACCCGTCGGCGAGGTGTTCGTTGCAGCGGGCGAGCATGCGCACGCGCGAACCGGGGAGCGTCGCGTCGAGGTGCGCGATCGCCGCGTCGGCGGGCACGACGAAGCTGTGCTGCACCACGGTCGCGCCGAGTGCACCCGCCCGCGACCAGAGGGCGCGCCAACGTTCCACCTCCGCGTCGACGTCGGTCGCGGGTTGGTCGCTCCAATCGGGAAGCGTGGTCGCGCGCGCGTCGACCGCGAGAACGACGATGTCGGGCGCGAACGCGTGCAACGAACTTGCCGGGTCGAGGAGTTCGCGCTCGTACTGCGCATACCCCGTCTCCAACATTTCCAGCTCGATGCCCCGGCTGGCCGCGACGAGCCGCACGAGCCGAGCGAGGTACGTGGTGGTGTAGCTGCCGAGGAACGCGACCTTCGCCGTGCGCTTCACCGCACCCGCGGCCGGTCGGAGCGGCGCGAAGAGGCGGGCCGCCGCGTCCCACACGCCGAAATCGTCGTCGCCTTCGACGGTCCGTACCGCCCAGAACCGGGCCGAATCGGGGTCGCCGGCATCGAGGAACGCGCGTGCGAGCGCGACGCACACGGCTCCCGCCGGCACCTCGGTCAGCTCGGCCGCCTTGGTGAACGCGCCCAGCGCGCCGTCGACATCGGCGTTGCGCCGGCACTCTTCGCCCAGCGCGAGGAGAACACGCAACTCGTCGTTCGGCGATGACGCCACGCGCGGCCTCCCTCCCTGCGGGCCTCCCCGTCGCGGGTCGACGGTGGGTACGACAGGGTATGTCCCGCGGCTCGGCGGGCCTGCGGTCGCGCGGGGTTGCTTCTATTCGGTGGCCGGCGGCGAAGCGGACGGAGGGGCCGCCGAGTCGTCGTCGGGCGGTGCCCAATCGCGCCACGAGACCGGCTCCTGCCCCGCGACCTGGCGCACGAATTCACCGAGGTACCACATCCAGAACGTGCGGACCTCGGCGGTGGGCAGCAAGGTCAGCATCTGACCGTTCCGGCAGTACTCCTCCACTTCGAGGAGTACCGGCACCGCATCCAGCGTCTCCTCACGGAACGACGCCGGGACGAACAGCTCGAGGTCGACGTAACGTTCCCCTCGGGAAAGCGCATCGTCGATGACGTCCTCGGCGTGCGGGTTCAACCCGTCGTACCGCTTGCCCGACGCCTCGGCCAGTTCGAGCAGCCGCCGGGGCACGAGTTCGGCATCGGCCTCGCTGCTGTGCGCGATCAGCGCGAACTCGCGCAGGAGTTCCTCTCCGTGTTGCTGGGCGCGGAACATCGTGCGGAGAGGGAAATCGCGCAGGACGACGCGGCACATTTCGTCCGGTTGCACCACGCAGGACACTACTGCCGGCCGCAAGTCCGCCGATCAGTCACGGTGAACATTTCACGCGCCCGCGCGAGGGCGGCCTTTCTCGCGCTCGCTCTGGCCGTCGGTGGCTCCGCCGCCGCGTGCAGCGGAAATGGCAGCCATGTGACGGCGCCTACGACGACCGCGCCGGCGACGGCGACCACCGCCAAGCCTGAGATTGCCCAACCGGTCGTCGACACCGCCGCGCAGGCCAAGGCCGCGACCAAAGCCGCGATCGCGGCGAGACGGGCCAAACTGAGGGCGATCGCGCAGCGGCTCGCCGACATTCGGGCGTCGATCGACGGCGCGCGTCAAGCGGTGTCCGATGCCGACCCGGGGAAGGCGCAAGCCTCAGAAGGGACTGCGCCGTGAACCGCCGCCGTCGCTCCTCGCGCCCCGCCCTCGCCGTTCTCGGCGCGCTCGTGGCCGGTGTCGCCGCGACCGTTGTCCCCGGCGGCGTCGACGGCGGCGCCGCCGCGGCCGCCTGCCGTCCCTTCACCGAGATCAAGGCCGCCGTGCACACCGCGGCGACGCACCGTGAAACGGTGCTCGACCAGCTGGTCGCCGCGCTGCAGCCGCACACGGATCCCTTCTCGCTCAACCAGGCGCAGACGTCGACGTTGCTGGAGGCCAAAGACGCGGTGACCAAGCTCGACCAGACCGTGAGCAGCAGCTGCTATCAGAGCGCGGGTGCGATTCACGATGCCGTCGTGCCGATGTTCGACCAGCAACGCGTGTACTGGCTGCGAGTGCCGCAGACTCACGTCATCGAGGCAGCCGACTTCCTCGCTGAAGCGACCGCGAGCCTCAAGTCGGTTGCCCAGTCGCTCGCCCCGCTCGCGAAGGCGAACCCGAAGGCGCAGAGCGATCTCGCGGCCATGAACCAGTCGATCGCCAACGCGATGGCGAGAATCGGTGGATCGCCGACGCCGAGCGCGAGCATCGCGGCGGTCGCCGCGCTGCAACCCGCCACCGACATGACCGCGAACGACGTTGCCGTCAACTCGGCACGCGCCGATCTCACCGCCGCGACGGCCTCGCTCGAGTCCGCACGCGACCACGGAGCCGTCGTCGTCAACGACTTGCGGGTCGGCTGACATCCGGTAGGAACGCAGACGCGGCGAGGGCCGGGTTCACCGGGCCCTCGCTGCTCGCGGTCAGCTTCGCTTGTACGCCTCCCGGCGTCGAGGCGGTTCAGTCGGTGCTCGACGGGTGGCCGAACCCGGCGAACGCACGGTGCACGAAGTCCCACATCGTCGTGGGCATGATGCTGAACGGTGTGTTCGCGTCCGAGACCACCCGGATCTGGTACACGAACTGACCGCGGCGCACGAACGCGTCGGCGATCATCACGTGCGTCGAGCCGTCTTCGGTCGTCAGGACGAGGGCGTCGTCACCGAGGCCCTTGAGGTCGGCGGCGTTCCCCATCGACGGCTGGCGGACCCAGACACTTCCGTTGTCCTGGAACAGGGTGCAGTTGTCGACTGCGTCCTTCATCTGCGCCATGACTTGCTGCGCGCCGTCCCCGGCGAACCCTTGCACGGCGTAGGTGACACTGAGGTCCTGCTGCGCCGTCAGGTACTGCCGCAGGAAACCGCCGGCCGCGGTCCCGACGCCGGTGCGCCCGCACAGCGCTCGGACCGAGTACCCGGCGAGGCTGTCTTGCTGGGCGCGCACGGAAAGCGCGCCCGTGAACGTCGGCTGCAGCAGGTTCTGCACCGAGATCGCCGGCGGGATCTCCGACGCGTAGTCGAACTTCTTGAGCGCCACTGCCGTGAGCGCCGGCGCCTTGGGCGCGGTCGTCGGCGGCGTGATCGGCCGGAGCGGTTCGGTCACCGGCTTGAGCACCGGTTGGGTCTGGGAGTGCGACCCGGTCGCGTCCTTCGTCGCGTCGGTGGTCGTGCCGGCACACGCGCCGGCGCACAGTGCACCGGTGACGACGATCGAACCGGTCACGAGGAGCTTGTTGATGTTCACGGTTGTCCCTTTCGATCGGCGCGTCGTGCGCGCCGCTGGTTGTTGCGCCGGTTCCCGACGGGTCGCTGCGTGCGACCAACCGTGACAACGCGCGACGAACCAAGACGTGACGGCACAACCGAAGACGTTCGACGCTCAGCCCGACGCGGCGCGGCGCGCGCGTGCGTCAGCGAGTGGGCAGCAAGTCGAGAAGATCGCGCGCGATCGGTTCGAGGGTCGTCTGATCGACCCGCAACCGGTTCGCGTCGACACGCGTGACCCCCCACAACCCACGCTCGCGGGTGTCGATCACCGTGACTTCCCCACCTTCGATGCGTTGCGCCTCGGGTCGGTGAACGATCGCGACGGTTGCCATCACCCACGCCGGCGGTTCGGGACCGAGCAGTTCGTCGACGGTTTGGGCGTCGACCCCGGCGGCGGCCAACACGGCTGATGCGCCGTCGCGGTCGGTCTGCGCCACCGCGTCGTACACCTGCGTCAGCGCGTCGGGATGGATGTCGAAGTGCGCGTCGCCGGACGCGCTGCCGCGTTCGGCGAGCTCCGCGGCATCGAGGACGCCGGCGAGGAGATCGACCGTGGGGAACGGCCGGAGTTGGTGCACGCCGTAGGTGCGCGGCACCATCTCGACGGTCACGTCGAGACCGGCGGCGAAGTACGCAGTCGCGATCGTGTCGCCGGCGCGCCGAGCAACCCGCACCAGCACCCGCGGCTTGGCGATGATCGCCAGGAGCGAAGCGATCACCGGCAACACGGTGCCGTCGGACGCGTGCACGACATTGCGGGCCACCAGCGACCGGTCGGCCGCGTCGAGGACCCGCTCCCGGATCGACGGCGCGAGATCGTCGAGCGGGCCGGGGCCGAGCACCGGGAGTGGCGGGAGATCGAGCCGGCGCGCGAGCGCGACGAGTTCGTCGGTCGAGAAGCTCACCGACGTGCCGTTCGCCGCCATCGGATCAGTTCGCCGGCTTGTCGGCCGCGGCTCGGGCCACCACGTCGGGCAACCAGAAGGCGACGCACGCGGTGAGCACGACGTCGACCAGTGCGTGCACCTGCCCCGCCGCCGGCGGCTCGTTCGGCGCGATCGGCAACCACGACTGGAGCATGAGCCGCCCCGCCTCCGAGGTCTTCCAGTCTTCGATGAAGAGATGCGCCTTCACCGAGGCCGCCATCGCGTTCCAGTTGTTGCACGCGACGAACGTGATCGGCCACGCGTCGCGCGGTACCGGGCCGACGGCGGCCGCCGACAGCACCAGGCCGTGCTGCGGTGCCGGCAACACCCGGCCGGCGATCGCGAACCGCAATGCGTCGTCGTTCGCGAAGAGCGCGTAGAGCTCACCGTCTTCGCGCGTTTCGTAAGTGAGCCCGCGCGCCTGCAATTCGGCGCCGAGCACCTCGAGGGCCGCGACCATGTCGGGAACCGGTTGCGTGCTCATCCGAGACCGAACCCGGACGTGACGCCTTCGCCGGCAAGGATGCCGTTGACATTCGCGTCGCTGATGTTGTGTTCCGCGATACCGATGCCCGGGTTGAGGCTTCCGAACGGGTCGCTGATCGGGTTCGTGTGGATGAACTGGGTCGCGATACCGCTCGTCAGTGGCGGGGCTCCCCCTCCACCGGCGCCGGAATGCGCCGACGTGAGCAGCCCGTTCACGAACCCGTTGAGGTTCGACAGCGGGTTCGTCGGGCTGTTGTTGGAGAACGCACCGGCGATGTTGGAACCGGGGAACGAGCCGCCCGAGAGGATGCGGTTGATGTTGTTCTGCAGCGCCGCGTTCTCGAGGTTGCCGAGCGGGCTCGACGACGGTGACGGGTTGAGCGCGGCGGTGTTGAACCCGAGCGGGTTGTTGAGCACGGCCCGAGTTTGGTCCAAGAGGCCCTGGATCGGGGCGACCGCGTTCATCTCCGAAGCCGCGAGGGCTTGGCCCTGCGGACCGTCGAGAAACCCGAGAGGATCGTTCGACAGTTGCTGCACCTGGCCGAGCACGTCGGAGATCGGCGCCAGCGCGCCATTCTGCGTGCCGAGCGACCCAAGCGGATCGACGGCACCGAAGCCGGTCGCTGTCGACGGCATCGGCATCACGACCTCGATCGTGCTGATCGGGTCTTCGAACAGCGGCGCTTCCCCGGCGGTCACCGGGAGCCACGGGGCGAGTGACCGGCCGGCCATCGCGCCGAGCAGGCCGAGCCCGCAGAGCAACACCGACACGAACTCGCCGAGGAGGTCGCTGTCGTCGGCCCGCAAGGCCTGGAACTGGGCGTCGCTCGCTTCGTTGTCGATCGTGCCCGAGAGGCGCGCCAGGCCGCTGTTGATCTCGTCGGCCCAACTCATCAGGCGTTCGACACCCGGGTAGGCGCCGGGGGCGACATCGCTCCAGGCCCGGAGGAGGTCGAGGCGGATGTTGGCGATCACTTCACTTTCGCTCATGTACGAACGTGAGAGGGTTCGCAGGTCGTTGGTGTCGATGGTGATGCGGTTCATCGTCGGTCCTCAAAATCCGAAGGCGCGGCCAACGGTGCGCCAGGTCTGGTCACAGGACGGCGGCAGGTTGCCGGGGTTCCACGGCGTTCCCGCCCACGGCGCGTTGGCTGCCGGTTGGGGGTTCGCGAGGAGTTGCCGCACACGAGATTCGATCGCCATCAGCTCGTTGATCTCCTGGCGCTGCTGGGCGGCGAACGAGCGCAGCTGCTGCGCCATCGAGCACATCTGCTCGGCCAGCGATTCGGCCTGGGCCGAGCTGTCGTGCGCGCCGGCACGGAAACGGTCGGCGGCTTGGCACTGCCAGTCGGCACTGCCGGCCGCGTGCGTCAACCGGTGCCCGGAAGTGCGGACACTGTCGGCGTCCCGCTCGTAACGGGAAGCCAGATTCTCGAGGAAGGTGGGGTCACCCAAGACGGGCATGATCGATCCTCACTTCGAACCGTCGGCCCCGGATGGGCCGCTTCACCTACTACAACGCGCAAACAGTGCCGGCGTGACGCACTTGTTCACGGGCACTGCTTCGCCGTGATCGAGATCCCGGCCGTGTAGGACTGGCCCGCGCTGTTCCACACAGTGAGGGTGATCCTGTAGGACCCGACCTGCGAGAAGGTCAGCGAGATCTGCGAGTACGGCGGCATGTTCCAAGTCTTGCTTCCGTCGTTGTTGCGCCACTGCCCGTGCGCGACATTCCGAGCACCGACGGCCTGGTACTGCCAGTTGTCGAGATTGGCGCAAACCACGGTGGCACCCTGAATACCGACGTACGGCGCTGCGACCGTCGTAGGTGGTGCGGTGGCCTGTGTGGTCGGCGGCGCGGTGGGCGGTGAGGTTGCGGGCGAGGTCGCCGGTGGCGCGGTCGCGACCGGCTGGGTCGCGGGCGTGTGCGTGGTCCCGCCGCCCGCCGGAGGCGCAGTCGCGGGCGTCGTCTTGGTCGGCGCCTTCGTCGTCGTGGTCGTCTTCTTCGTGCTCTTCTTCGACTTCTTGGCCTTGGCCGCCTTCTTCACCGTCGTCGACGTGGTGCGGTGCGCGTGGGTGGTCGGGGTCGATGTGGCGTCGACGAGTTTCGGGCCTCCACCCCCACTCCCGCGCGCGGCGAACGCGACCCCGCCCACGAGCACGACCGCGGCGACCACCGCGCCGACGACCGCGCGGCGAGAGCGCCCGGCCAACCACTGCCGCGCCCCGCGGCCGCCGGCCGCGGTGACCGCGACCGGCTCGGTCGGGGCGGGCGTGGGCAGCGGCGTGTCGCCCGGCGGGTTCGACCGGCGGCTCCCCAGGCGGGTCTCGCCGAGGTCCGGGATCGTCGTCGCGTACGGGTCGCCGGCCGCGTCGGCCGCCGCCGGCAGCAGGGGCGCGAGCCCGGCCACGGAACTGCGAGCCTGTTCCAGCCGCGTGCGCGCGTCGTGCGCGCTCGGCGGCCGGTCGGCCGGCTGCTTTTCCAGCATGGAGGCCAGCACCACCCGCACCGCGTTCGGGAGCCCCGGGATGGGCGGCGGTTCTTCCTCGAGATGCGCCCGCAGCACGGCCATGGGGTGCGAGGCGTCGAACGGTGGCCGCCCGCTCAGCATCTCGTAGAGCACGATGCCGGCGCTGTAGATGTCGGCCGACGCGGTCGGCGCGCCCCGTTCCGACAGTTCGGGCGCCATGTAGATCGGTGTGCCGATCAGGCCCGTCACCTTGGTGAGCGAGGGGCCGTGCGCGAGCCGGGCGACACCGAAGTCGGTGATCAACGCCTTCGGCTCGCCGGGAGAGGTCTGGTCGATGAGGATGTTCTCGGGCTTCAGGTCGCGGTGCACGACGCCGGCCTGATGGACCGCCTCGAGCCCTTCGAGGACCTGGGTCGCGAGGTTGATCGCCAGTTCGGGCGTCATCCGCTCGGCGCGAAGCAGGTGGCGCAGGTCGGTGCCGACGACGAGGTCCATCACGATCGCGAGCGTGTTGCCCTCGACGACGAGGTCTCGCACCTTCACGAGGTGCGGGCTGTCGAGCCCGAGGAGCAGCGCCCGCTCCTGCACGAAACGAGCGACGAGCTCCGGGTCTTCGGCGAGCTCCGGCTTGAGGAGCTTGACCGCCACCCGCGTGTCGCTCGGGACATGGGTCGCGCTCCAGACCTCGCCGGTCGCACCGCGACCGACGAGGTCTTCGAGCACGTACGAAGAACCGAGTTGGCGAGCCATGACGAGCCGTCCCCGCGAAGTGCCCGTAGGCGGTCAGGAACCGGCTTTGATCAACGCGTCGCGCCGGCGGGCAACCTCGGTGCCCGCTTCGCCGAGCGCGCCCTGCAGGTTGGTGAGCATGCGCTTGAAGTCGCCGCTCCACTGGCCCTTGAACCGTTCGGCGGCAGGGCCGACCCAGTAGGTGCTGTTGATCTGGCTGTCGATGCTGCTCACCAGCTCGGCCACATTCGCGGCCTGCCGGTCGAACGTGCTCTTGAGTGCGGTCAGTTGGTCGACTTCTCCACCGATTGCGGGCATCGCCCACCTCTTTCGTTCCGGCCCCGTCCGGGCCACCACCGAATGCAACGCGCCACCGCCCCCCGCGTGACGCCCGAGCCCAGGAAATTGTGCTCGCGATCCAAGAAAAGGGCGAGTGCGTCGCGCACCGCGCTCGGTGGACGGCCGATTCACTCGTTCGGGGGCGGCGCCGGCGGCTGCAACCTCGACCCGATGCGCGCCCATATCGCATCACGATCAAACGCCGGCGGAGCGAGCGTTTCGCGGATGGCGGCGAGCTCCGCGGCGAGCGCGTCGAGCTCTTCGGCCTCACTGTCCGTGAACGCGCGCAGCTCCTCGATGAGTGCTTCGGCGCTCGCTCGAGCGTCGTCGGAGGCGTGATCGTCGGTCATGCGGGCCCGTTGGTCGAAAACGCTACCCCTCGGGTGGGGGGATGAGATCCGCGCGTACGTTCGATCATCGCGCGACCTGTACGTAGGCAACGGCGCCCCGGCGCACGAGATAGCCGCGGCCGGGAGGGAACGAACGCGTCGACTTGCGCGGGAACCGGACGCCGAGCAGGTCGCCATCGATGTCGACGTCGGGCTGGAGGATGAGCCCGTGCTTCGGGCGGCGCAGTTCGGCCAGGACGCCCCCGAAACTGCGGTGCAGTGTGTGCGTCTGGCAGCCCGCCAGCACCACGACGCCACCATCGCGAGCCCGCCGGACGAGCCGCTCGAGCACCATCGCCGCGGGGGTGTCGGCCAGCTCGTCGACATCGTCCACCACCACGAGGACCGGCACCGCACCGTTCGGCACGGGCTGGTCGAGTTCGGTGACAAGACGGCCCAGGAGCGCCTCGGCGTCGGCGGCGCGGGCCGTGGCGGACCACTCGATTCGGTCGAGCAGCGGTGTTCGCCGGGGCGCGATCAGGAACGCCTCGCCGCCCGGGTTCGCCTCGACGAAACCCGACGCCAGGGTCGTGAGCGCGCTCGACCGGCCCGAGCGGTCAGGCCCGGCCACGAGGAACACCGCCTGCTCGTCGAGATCGACGTAGCGCGGCACGCCCATCCGCGCGTCGAGCGCGATCGCGATGCTCGTTACACCGGGCTCGGGCCGGCCGATCGCGTCGCGCGACACGTCGACCGGCGGCGGTTCCAGTCGCGCGACCGGTTCCCAGCGTTCGCGCAGCGAGCCCGCGAGCGTGGCGATGGCCTGCGCCTGGCCTTCACCCGACGGATCGTCACCGGCCACGGCCACGTGGAGCTCGACACCCGTGTCGGTGAAACCGCGGCCCGGTGGCAGCTGCATGTCGCCGACGTGACGGCTGAGCCCGAGCCACGCGTACTCGTCGTCGTCGGCGAGCCGGAGGATCACTGCTCGCGAGATCTGTGCGGTCAGCGCGGCGGGAAGGCCGCTACGGCGCGCCGCGGTGATGACGAAGTGGATACCGAGCGCGCGACCGTCGGCGACTTGCCGTTCGACTGCGTCGAGTAATTCGCCGCGGTCGACCGATTCGAACGCGGCCGCGAAACCGCCCCAGTCGTCGAACAGGACGACGATGTCGGGCGGGATGTCGGCGGCGGCACCGCGAGCCCGCAACTCCTGCAGCGACCCGGCCCCGACCCGGCCGAGCAACTCCCGCCGTTCGACGATTTCCGCGTCGAGCCGGGCAACGAGTTGTTCGACCATCTCGCCGTCGCGCAACGCGACGACACCTGCGCACTGGGGCAAGACTTCGATCGAGCGCAGACCGAGGCTGGCGCAATCGAGCCCGTAGCACACGAACGCTGCCGGTGAGCAACGCGACGCGAGCGAGGCGGCGATCGTGCGCAGCAGCGTCGTCTTGCCCGTACCGGCCGCGCCGTACACCAGCAGGTGACCGGCATCCGCGAGGTCGAGCAGGTAGGGCTGCTGGCGTTGCCGGTCGGGTTCGTCGAGCACGCCGGCGACCGCAACCAGCGACGGCGCCTCGGGTGCCGCCAGCGCATCGAGCGGGTAGCAGAGACGCAAGGGTTCGAGCCACGGCGACGGTTGCGGCGCGATCCCCGCGAGCGTTGCCGCGTCGATGACCGCGCGGGTCAAGCGGCGGAGGTCGGTGGGGCCGAGCGAATCGGTGTCGTCGGGCCTCGCGCCCCGCAGCGGTTCGGTGGAGGGGAACGGCCGGAGTTCCAGCCGAGCCTCGTCGCGAACCGTGCCGGTGCGGTTCCCGGCGAAAGCGGTCTGGATCTCCTGCACTTCCGCGTGGCCGGTTCGTACGAGGGCTCGGCCCGGGTTCGAGCGCGACAACCGGGCCGCGTCGGGCCGGCCGATCACGTCGGTGCTCTCGTGATCGTCGTTGACGCGGAGGGCGACGCGCAGGTTGGTGTTCGCGCGGATGTGGTCGTCGACCACCCCGCTCGGCCGTTGCGTCGCGAGCACGAGATGGATCCCGAGGCTGCGCCCGCGCTGGGCGATATCGACGACGCCGTCGACGAACTCCGGCACTTCACGCTTCAAGAACGCGAACTCGTCGAACACGATGAGCAGGTTCGGGGGCGCGGTCGCGGCGTCCTGCGATTCGAGCTCGACGAGGTCTTTCACCGACGCCGCTCGCAGGATCTCCTCGCGGCGGCGTAGCTCCGCGTTCAACGAGACGAGGGCACGTTGGGCCAGGTGCGCGTCGAGGTCGGTGAAGAAGCCGACCGTATGCGGCAACGTGGCGCATTCCTTGAATGCGGCACCGCCCTTGTAGTCGACGAGCACGAACGCGAGCCGGTTCGGTGGCGCCGAGGCCGCGAGCGACCCGACCAGCGTCTGGAGGAATTCGCTCTTGCCCGCGCCGGTCGTGCCGGCGATCAACGCGTGCGGGCCGTCGGAACGCAGATCGATGGTGAACGGCGCCCGCGCCGGCGCCGACCGACGCCGTCAAGCCCCGCGCCTGCGACCAGCGGTCGACGATGCGCTCGGGCGACGGTGGTTCGAGATCGAGGAGGTCGAGGAGCGCGACCGTCTCCGGCACCGTGTGCGCCCCTTCGGACGCGCCCGCGTCGCGTACGCAGGCGAGCGACCGTGCCGTGTCGAGCGCGAGGCCGAGGTCGGCAAGATCGGCCACGACGGGCGAAACGTCGGTCCCGGTTGCCGTGACGGTCAGCTTGGTCTCGCCCGGGACCGGCCCGACGCTCACGATCTGGCCGCACTCCCCCGGCAGGTCGGCCGTGTTCGAAGCGACGACGACCGCGCTCACGCCGGCCGACGCGCCGCGAGCCAGGAGGCGCGACAACTCCGACGGGTCGATGTTCACTGCGCCGGCGACAACCACCAGCAGATGCGGGAGTGGCGCGGCGTCGCGGAGAAGGCCGTGCCCACGTTCACCGTCGCCGCGTTGTTCGACCACGGCAGTGAGCCGGCCGAGCAACTCGCGCGTCTCGCGATCGGTCGCCGCGACCGCACCGCGGTACTCGGTGCCGAGCAGCGTCGTCGCATGCGGAAGCCAGTGCGCCCAGCTCCACCGGTGTGCTCGAGCCGGTTCACCGAAGATCGCGACGACCAGGTCACGGGGGCTGTGCAGGGTGCAGGCCTGCACGACAAGACCGCGCGCGACCGCTTCCGTCGAATGCGGGTCGCCGACGACACCGACCACGCGGCCGGGACCGAGATCGACGGTGACGGGCACCAACGGGTCGGTGGCGAACTCCTCGCGCAACGCGTCGGCCCGGCGCGACAGCGCGTCGTCACCGCTCGTTGGGGCGTCGATCGTGATCTCGCTCGGGGTGTCGGCGGTGCCGACGCGGAGCGAGAGGAAGTCGGCGTCGGCGGGGCGCCGTTCCCACAGATCGGCCGAGATGCGCTGCGCGCGTTCGACGAGGACCGCGAGCGGGGGATGGCTGCTGCGCCGCGCTCGCACGTGGGTGACATGCGCGCGTTCGGCATCTTCACCGACCGCTTCGAGCTCACGTTCGTAGGCGGCAACTTCCTTGCGGTACGTCGCCCGGCCACCGCGGCGGCTGTCGACCACGCTGAACATCGCCATCATCGGTCCGAGGGCCATGAAGAGCAGGAACGTCGCGTTGCGGAGCAACGCGAACATCACCACCCCCATGAAGACCGGCACGACCGACGCCGCGAGCGGCAGCCGCGCCTTCTCGGCCCGCTTCGGCGCAGCGGGCAACGCGAAGGTCGGCGGTTCGTAAGGGTGGGCGACGCGCGGCGGGCGATTGAAGAGCAGGCGGCCGTCGCGGTAGCGGTGCGTACCGGCGGGGGCCGGGCTCGAACGCTGTACGCACAGCAGCGTGTCGCCGACCTCGACGACCTGGTCGCTCGTCAAGGCTTCGGGTGCGTCGAGGCGACGGCCGTCGACGAACGTGCCGTTCGTCGAGCCCAGGTCTTCGACGGTCACCGCGTCGTCGGTCACCGTCAGCCGGGCGTGGCGGCGGGACGCCTCCTCGTCGCGTAGGCCGACATCGGCCCTCGCGTCGCGACCGATGACGTGATCGCCGACGACGAGCGGGTAACGCCGTCCGGTCGAGGCGCCGCCGACCACGAGCAGGTACCACGGAGTTTCAGCCGCCGCGGCGGAACGGCGGCGGGTGGAGCCGACCCGGACGCGATCGCCGTGCCGCAGTTCGAGTTGCGCGACGCGCTCGCACTCGTCGAACGCAACCCCCGATCGCACGATCACACAGGCGGGCGGCGGTGAGGCGCCCAGGTCGGCGAAACGCGCGATCGCACTCGCCAGTTCCCGTACGGGCACTTGGGGGTCGACGTCGACAAGCACCTCGACGGGTTCCTCGACCCCGACGATCTCGAGTACCAGCCCGACGCGCACGGTCTCAGTCTTCCCCGTCGGCAGATTGGCGCGCGACGACGCCGCGCAACGATCGAAGCGCGCGGTACGTGAGGGCACGCACCGCCTCCTCGCTGGAGCCGAGCACCTCGGCGGTCTCGGCCACCGACAGGTCTTCGAGGAACCTCAACTCGAGGACGCCGCGCTGCGCCTCGGGGATGCGATCGAGCGACGCGAGCAACTCACCGGCTTCGAGGTGACGCAGGGCAGCGTCTTCGGCGGTGCCGGTCGCGACGGGAGGCGGGTCGGCCATGACCATCTCGGTCGACGACTTCTTCCGTGCCCGCCCGACGACGAGGTTGAACGCGATGCGCAAGAGCCACGCCCGGAACGGGACGCCGCGCCACTCGTAGCCGGAGATGCGCTCGAAGGCACGGCAGAACGTGTCGGCGGTGAGGTCTTCGACCTCGCTGGCCCAGACCCGCCGGTGCAGGAACCCGACGACGACGGCGACGTTCTGCTCGTACAGCTCGCGGAACGCGTCGAGGTCGCCGGCCGACGCGCGGGCGACGAGCGCCTGCTCATCGTTCCCCGCGTCGACTCCGTCTCCCACCGTGCGCGGCCCTCGCCCCTTCCGACACCCCGCCTAGGTCTATCGCAATCCGAGGTCCCGAGATTCGTGCGTCACGCATCGCCGCCACTCGCGTTTCACCTGTCGAACACGGAGACGACGCCCCCGGCCGGTCGGGCGGGGCCGATGCCAGGAGGAAACCATGGGTAAGCGCACGACGAAAGCACTCAGTATTCGACGCCGGGTGGTCCGGGGCGTGACAGCAGCGGCGCTGTTCAGCCTCGGTGCCGGCCTCGCCGTGCACCAGGCCCAGGCATCGGCCCCGCCGGCCAAGACCCCGGCCCACGCCGTGACGGTGCCGGCCAAGCCGGTGGCCAAGCCGACCGGGCCGCTTGCGGCGCTCGATGCGCTCAACTCCAAGGGCGTGCTCCAAAACCTGAGCTTGCTCGGGCGCACTTCGTTCGGCCCGACGAACCAGTCGGAAGGCGGCTCCGGCACCCCCTACATGACGTCGGCGACTTCGAGCCTCCTCGACCAGATCAACCGCGCCGTCGGCACGACGGGCGACATGGTCGACCGGACGATGAACGGCCAGCCCCTCACCCCCGACGAGGAGCGAAGCGGCGCGGCGGCCCTCAAGTACGGCACCAGCTACCTCGACCTCACCGAAAACCTGATGAACAACTACACCCGCATGGACCACGAGAACCTGAACGAGTGGGAGTACCTGACGTACGGCCCCACCCAGACGGACAGCAGCGGCAACACGTGGTACCGCGACAGCACGAGCGGGACGTGGTCGTCGCCGACCGACCCCGGCAACTCGACACCACCGTTCTTCTACTCCGACGTGAACTCGATGCCGTAACGACGATCCGCCCAAGGCCCCCCGCCCGTACCCCGCCATCCGGCGGGGTACGGCGCGTCACGGCACCGCGTCGATGAACTCCAGCGCCGCGTCGATGCAACCGAAGTCGCGCGGCGCCCGGAAGTGATCGATGCCCGGGAGCACGACGAGCTGCGCGTCGGGCAATGCGTCGACGAGCGGATCGGGTGGGCCGGCGAAGTCGCGGTCGCCGATGATCACGAGCGTCGGGCAGGTGACCTTTCCGATCTCTTCGGCCGTGTACGGCTCTGACGGCCGGCGGAGGCACGCCGCGATCGCCAGCGGATCGTTACCGGCCGACTCGGCCACCTGCACGAAGAGTTTCGCGGTGAGGTCTTCGGGGTCGGCGCCCCGCTCGAACGCGTCGGCGAGCACGGTCGCCGGATCGGTGCGGAACAGGTTCTCGCCGACGCCGATCACGACGAGACGGCCGAAACGTTCGGGCGATTGCGCCGCGAGGCGCAGCAGGAGCTGCGCACCGAGCGAGAAGCCGATCGCGTCGACGGGTTGGTCGGGAAGGGCCGCCGCGATCGACTGTTCGAGGTGCGCGTACGCGGCCGGGTCGTGCGGTGCGGCGGCGCTTCCGTGGCCGAGCAGGTCGACGCCGATCACCTCGCGCCCACTGTCGGTGAGCAGGTCGGCCCACCCGTCGTTCCGCCAACCGTGCACGAACGACGAACCCACCCCGTGCACCAACACCACCGGTTCCGTACGCATGGCGGCGCATCGTAACGACGGCCGACGTGCGTCGATAGCTATCGCATAGCGATAGCTATCGACGCACGTTGCTCAGGTTTGGAGCGCCTTGACGAGGAGTTCGAGGACGAGCCGGTACCTGCGCTCCGCGTCGGGATCGAACGGCGCCGCGTCGTTGAAACCGTCGGTGACCGTGACGAAGATGCCGGCAAGGTCTTCCGGCGGGAGACCGAGTGGTGCCGCACCGAGCGCGACCTGTTCATCGATGAACGCCGCGACCATCTCGACGGTCGCGCGGAAGCTCGCGGCCACCTTGTCGTGCAGTTCGGGGTGCCGCAGCGCGTAGAGCCGGAACTCGGCCGCGAGCAGCGAGTAATCGCGATTGCGCTCGAGTGAATCGCGCCAGAGCTTCACGGTGCCCTCGAAGTCGACGTCGCCGTCGTGCCGCAGTGCGGCGAACTGGCGCACTTCCCGTTCGTTGAGACGATCGTGCACGGCGAGGAAGAGGTCCTCCTTGCCACCGAAGTTCTTGTAGATCGCGCCGCGCGTGAAACCGGCGGTCTCGGCGATCTCGTCGAGCGACGCGCCCTCGAAACCGCGGCGGGCGAACACTTCGGCCGCGGCATCGACGAGCGCATCGCGGGTCTGTTGCCGGCGACGCTCCGGGGTCCACTTCTCGGTCGGCATCCGCCCCATTGTGCCGGATGCGAGATGCAGGCTTGACACCGAGATACGGTGCCGTATCTTAGATACATGCTCGTATCTCCGCCCGTTGCCGAGCCGCCTGCCGAGCCGGTCGCCGCCCTCCGGGTCGGCGGCCTGACGAAGCGGTACGGGCCGCGGCTCGCCCTCGACGGCGTGTCGCTCGAACTGGCCGCCGGGGAGGTCGTCGGGCTGCTCGGTCCGAACGGCGCCGGAAAGACGACCCTCGTGTCGATCGTCGCCGGGCTTCGCCGCGCCGACGGCGGAACGGTGCACGTCGCCGGCCTCGACGTGGCCGCCGCGCCGAGGCGCGCCCGTGCGCTCGTCGGCTACGCGCCACAGGACAGCGGTGTGTACGAAGTGTTGACCGTGCACGACAACCTGCGGTTCTTCGGCGAACTCGTCGGGTTGCGCCGCCACGCGCTGGCGGCACGGATCGACGAGGTCGCGACCGCGTTGCGCCTCGAGTCGCTCATGGCCCGCGTCGCCCACGAGCTGTCGGGCGGCGAGAAGCGACGCCTGCACACCGCGATCGCGTTCTTGCACCGGCCGCCACTGCTGCTCCTCGACGAACCGACCGTCGGGGCCGACATCGAGACGCGCGCCGCGCTGCTCGAAACCGTGCGCGCGCAGGCCGACGACGGATCGGCGATCGTGTACTCCACCCACTATCTCCCCGAGGTCGAATCGCTGCACGCGTCGGTCGCGATCCTCGACCACGGTCGGTTCGTCGCGACGGGTCGGGTCGACGATCTCGTCGCCCGCTACGGCGTGTCGGCCGCGCAACTCACCTTCGACGGGAGCGCACCGGCCTGCGCCGCCGGCGACGCGCACGTCGTGCGCGAGGGGAACACCCTTCGCGTCGCGGCGGTCAACCCGGCAACCGCGGCCGCCGAGCTCATCAGCCGTCTCGGCCCGGAGACCCGTCGCCTGCGCGACGTCGAACTGATCCGCCCGAGTCTCGACAGCGTGTTCCTCGCTGTCACCGGCCGGCGTTACGGCGACGAAATGGGGGCGAATGTCACCGCGGCGTAGCCTCGCCATCAGCCGGAACGAATTGCGGGTGCTGCGGCGCGACCCGTCGCCGCTCGTCATCCTGATCGTGATGCCGTTGATCGTCGTACCGATCTTCCGGGCGACGTTCCGGGCCGCGCTCCTGCTGTCGGGCCACACCGGCGTGTCGGGTGCCGAGTTCGCGGTGCCGGGGCAGGCGGTGGAGTTCCTCTTCTTCCTCGCGCCGACGGTCGGCTTCGCGTTCTTCCGCGAGCACGGGTGGGGAACCTGGGCGCGGCTGCGGGCGAGCCCGGCGTCGTCGAGCGAGATCATGCTCGGCAAGGCCCTCCCCCTCCTCGCGGTCGGCGCGGCCCAATTGTTCGTGCTGTTCGCCCTCGGGGCGTTCGGTCTCGACATGCACGTGAAGGGCTCGGTGCTCGGCGTGGCCCTCGTGAGCGGCGCGCTGCTCGTCTGCGTGGTGTCGCTCGGTCTCGCGCTCACCGCGGTGCTGCGCACGCTCCAACAGCTCAGCGCGGTCGGTTACGTCGGCGCGACGCTGTTCGGCGCGGTCGGTGGTGCACTCGTACCGCTCGCAACCCTGCCCCGCTGGGCGCGCCACCTCTCGCCGATCACACCGCAGTACTGGGCGATGCGCGGCTACCAGTCGTGCATCCTCGACGGCCGCGGTACCGGCGCGGCCCTTCTCCCCGTCGCGGTGTTGCTCGCGTTCACTGCAGGCTTCGCCGTCGTCGCCCGGCTGCGCTTCCGCTTCAACGACGACAAGATCGGCTGGAACTGACATGCGTCGATAGCTATCGCTATTCGATAGCTATCGACGCACGTGTTTCGACGATGGTGCCATCGAAGAACGACGGGTTCATCCCCGCGTGCAGGCGCGCCGGGTTGAGGAACGTGAACTCGCGGAACTCCTGCTCGCCGATCACGCCTTCTTCGACGAGCTCGTAGGCCTCCTCGACCGGCTCGGTCATGTCGACGACGTCCCAGTGCGAGATGTCGGAACCGAAGATCGGCCGCAACCGGGCGCCGGCGGGATTGACCCGCTCGTCGAACGCCCATGCGACCAGACGGTCGTCGGCTTCGCACCCGAAGTAGAAGTTGGGTACGAACCGGTCACGGATCGCCTCGACCGAATCGACCATCGCGGCCTCGAACTCGTCGAGTCGCTCGGGCCTCGCGCTCGGCCGCGAAAAATAGGCGCGCAACAGATCGAGCGCACCGCGCACCCGTTCGTCACCGTACTGATCGAACAGGGCCATGAGCGCGTCGACGTCGAGCAGATCGGGGTCGAGCGCCTCGATGTCGCGGCCGTTGCGCTTCTGCCAATGCCCGACGAGGTCGCCGAGCAGGCTGCACGCCCACGCGACGCCGCCTTCGAGGAAGCCGAAGCGCAGCGCCGGGAAACGGGCCGTCACCCCCGACAGGAACAGCGACTTGCAGAGCGACTCGTGGCTGGCACCGAGACCGCCGATGTGGTTGTACACGTAGCTCGTGGCCGACCGCGTCACACGATGACCCTGCAGCGAACTGTGGAACACCGGGGCGATGCCCAGTTCGACGCACTTCGACCACAGCGGGTCGTAGTCGTACGCGCTGTCGACACCGAACGTATCGAGGCGGTACGCGCCCTCGACGCCGATCGGCCGTCGCGCGTGCCCCGCGAAGACCGCGGTCTTGAACCCGAGGTCGCGCACCGCGTACTCGAGTTCGTCGACCGCGAGTTTCGGGTCGAGCATCGGCACCAATGCACCCACGGTCGTGCGGTCGCGATACGGGGCGAACTGGCTCGCCAGCGCGCGGTTCGCGGCCCGGCACCGCATACCGATCAGTTCGTCGTCGGCCACCTCCAGGTACGACAACGTCATCGACGGGTACAGGATCGTGAAGTCGATCCCGAGTTCGTCGAGCCGTTCGTAGAGCAACGCGGGCAGATGAGCCGTCGCGCGGTCGCGCACGTTCTTCGTGGCCCAGCCCCACCACGACGGCATCGCCTGCCATCCGGGAGCACGCGCGCCGAGGTGCGACGCGAGCACGGTCGACGTGTCGGTGAGACCGGTATTCGGTGCGTACCGATCGCGAACTTCCGCGCCGCCCATCTCTTCGAGGTAGGTGAGCATCTCCTCGTCGAGCAACGGGCCGATTTCCACGAAGTGGCCGTCGGCATCGATGATCGGGTGCGACAACTGCGCGCGCACTCGCGCTGCCTTCGTCGGCGAAGCGCTCATGCCACGCCCAACTCGTTCGCCCACACGAGCAGCTTGCGGGCGGTCGCGACGTGCGCGATGTGCACCTCGTGCCCCTCGCCCTGGTTGGCGTCGCCGTACACGACCCGCTCCCCCGCCGCTTCGGCTTCCGTGGTCATCCGGTCGAGGTCCTGCCAGTACGCGATCTCGGCCTCGGTCGGGGTGAACGCGGCGTTCACGATCGGCACGTGCTCCTTGTTGCCCATCATCATCCCGAAGTAGCCGATGTCGCGCAGTTCCGAGCACCATGCCTGCAGCCCGTCGATATCGTCGTTCGCGCCGCCCCACATCCCGCTGATCGGGTAGCGGATACCTGCTGCCCGCGCGTCGATGAGCACCTTCTCGCGGATGTAGAGCGTCTCGGTGCCGCGCCGCGTCCAGCGGAAACCGATGTCGGCGCAGATGTCGCCGAACCGTGAGATCGCGCCACCCATGTACGCGACGCGCTCCGACGCCATCGCGATGTCGTACGCGTTGCGGATCGCGGCCGCGTTCTCGAGGATCGGGTAGAGCAGCGTGCTCCCGCGGTCGATCCCGAACTCGACTTCGAGGCACGTGAGGATCGCGTCGGCCGCGTGCACGTCGGCGGGGCCGGTGATCTTCGGGAGCAACACGCCGGTGACCTTCGCGTGCAGCACCGCTTGCAGATCGCGCAGGATCATCCCCGACGACACTGGCTGTACCCGCACGAAGTAGCGCGGCGCGCCCGCGCCGACGGGCGCGTCTTCGAGGAACTCGCGCACGAGCCCGCGAGCGCGCACGCGGGTCGCTTCGGGGCACGGCGTGCGCGGTTCCTCGACGTCGAGGAACAGCGCGTCGGCTCCCGACTTCACGTTCTCGGCGAGGCGCGCTTCCTGGTCGCCGGGCGTGTAGAGAAGCGAACGCACCGGTTTGGCATCGGCTTTGGTCACGGCGCCCACGCTCGCGGTCACCGGGACGCCCGTCAAGACGCGCAGTAGGGTCGATCGCACGTACCGTTTGATCTCCGCCGACAGCCACGTGAACGAACCACCCGACCTGTGGCGCGCCCGCGTGCCGGCGAAGTTCGCCGACCGTGCGCCGCGTATCGAGTCGTTCGACGAGGGCGACGCGTGGGTGCTCGACGGCGTGCGCGACCCGATCACCTTCGGCATGAACGCCTGCGCCGGCCTCGAACCGGAGCAAATGGTCGGCTGGAAACGTTTCGACGAGATCCGCCCCGGCGGCTACGACCCCGCGGCCCGCATCGACGAGATGCGCGCCGACGGGGTCGACGCCGAGGTGCTCTACCCCACGCCCCGCCTCGCGCAGGCGGTCGTCGCGTACCAGGAACCCGACTTCCACCTCGCGCTCGTGCGCGCGTACAACGACTGGCTGTCGGAGTACGTGGCGCACGCGCCGGACCGTTTCGGCGGGCTCGTCATGCTCCCGAACCGCGGCGCCGAACAGGCAGTGGCGGAGGTCGAACGGGTCATCGGCCGGCCCGGCATCCGCGGCGCCGTCATGGGCTGCTACCCGAACGGCACCCTGCAGCTCACCGCGGAAGACGACAAGTGCTTCGGCTATCTCGCCGAAGCGGGGATCCCGCTCTCCATTCACGTCTCGCTGACCCAGGGGATGCCGTCGGCACACCGCTCACCATTGCCCGGCTACGGGCGCTTCTTCGACGCGCCGAACCGGATCGTGCAGATGATCTTCGCCGGGGTGTTCGACCGTTTCCCGAACCTGCACCTCGTGGTGGCCGAAGTCGACTGCGGTTGGGTCCCCTACTTCAAAGAACAGGTCGACAACAACTACCGGCGGCTCGCGCCGGTGAGCGACTTCACGATCGTCGACCGACCGAGCCGTTACGTGGAGCGCAACGTCTCGTTCACGTACATCACCGACCCGTTCGGCATCCGTAACCGCGACGAGATCGGCGTCGACAACATCCTCTGGTCGAGCGACTACCCGCACATCAGCGCAGACTGGCCGAACTCGTGGCGCTCGATCCAAGCGACGTTCTCCGGGGTGCCGGCCGCCGAGCGGGAAAAGATCCTCGCCGGCAACGCGGCGCGCCTCTACAGGTTCACGGCGTAGCCCGGCGAGCAGGACGCCACGCTCAGGCAGTTGCCCGTTGCGTCACGCAATGCCAGGTGACGGCACCGTTCAACGTCCGGCCGTCGGCGCTGACGCCCGGAGCGATCGGAAGCCGAGCTACACCTTTTCGGCCGCGACGCGTCGCCGGATGTCGTCTCGGAGCGCGCCCTTCGCCACCTTGCCGCCCGATGCCCGCGGGAGTTCGTCGAGTACGACGAGCCGCTCCGGCAGCCATTCCTTCGACACGCCTCTCGCCTCGAGATGCGCGATGAGATCGTCGAAGGTCAGTGAGGTGCCCGGCCGCAACTCCACGTACGCGCAGACCCGCTCGCCGAAAACCTCGTCGGGCATCGAGACCGCGGCGACGATCCCGACGGCGGGGTGGGTCGCGATCTCACGCTCCACCGCCGGCGCGCTGATGTTCTTCCCGCCGCGAATGATGATGTCGGAAGTGCGGCCGACGACGCGCAGGTAGCCGTCGGCGTCGAGCTCGCAGAGATCACCGATCCGCATCCAGCCGTCGTCGGTGAGCAGTTGCTCGTTCGCGACGGCGTCGTCGAGGTAACCGAAACAGGTCGCCGGCCCCTTGCACACGGGGTGGCCGGCCGTGAACGGTTCGGTGATGTCGCGATCTTCGTCGTCGAGCAGGCGCACCTGCATCTCGGGGATGGGGCGGCCCGCGGTCGTGAGCCGGTGTTCGCGGTCGTCGCGCAACGTCGTACCGCTCAACACGCCGGTTTCGTTCGAACCGTAGAACTGCAACACCCGCGCGCCGGTCCGGTCCTCGAACTGCGCCGCCGCCTCGTACGGCACCATCTCGCCGCCGGTGAACATGCAGCGCAACGACGACAGGTCGTGCTCGGTGCCGCCAGCGGCTTGCAACATCATGACGAACTGCGTGCTGACGCAGGCCAGCACGGTCACCTGTTCCCGTTCGATGGTACGCAGCGCGTCGGCGGCGTCGAACCGCGCCGCCAGCACGGTGGTCGCGCCGAGCACGGCGGGCGTGAAGTGCGCGGTCCACAACCCGAAACCGAATGGCGCGGGGAGCAACGAGAAGAAGATGTCGTCGGAGCCGAGGTCCCCCGCTTGCAGCGCGAGCTGGTGGAAGAACATCCACCGGTTCTCGTTGTGCAACACGCACTTCGGAAGGCCGGTGGTACCCGACGTCGAGTTGATCATGAACACGTCGTCGGGGCCGTAGCGGCGTTCGGCGATGGCGACGGGGTCGGTCGGCGCTTCGATCGGGAGCACGAAGTGGTGCTCGATCTCGATGCCCTCGGCCCGCCACGCGCCGACGACGGCGCCGGCCGCCCGTCCCCGCAACTCCGGCGGCGTCACGATGCCCGTCGCGTGCGTCTTCGCCAGCAGGTGGCGCACCTCGTGGTCGCCGGCCCGGCTTCCGATGCCGACGACGGTGACACCGGCGCGTTCGGCACCGACGTATGCCTCGTGTACCGCGGCGCCGTCGGGGAGCCACACCGCGAGGCGCGAGCCTCGGGGAACACCCGCCGCGACGATCGCGCCCGCGACGCGGGTGGCGTTGGCGTCGTACTCGGCCCAGGTGGTCGGCCCGGTGTCGTCGATGAACGCGAGCGCGCTCGGCCGGCGTTGCGCCCAGCGCGCGACGGCATCGCCGACGGTCTCGTCGCCCCACCACCCGCGCCGCCGGTACTCGGCCACCGTCGCCGGGTCGTGGTGCGCCAGCCGCATTCAGATGCCTTCGCTCGCGCGCAAGCCGAGCGTGTCGACCGCTTCGAGGATCGCCGCGACCCACGGTTCGGGGACTTCCAGGCGCGGGCGGCGCGGTACCCCACCGGGGAGCCCGAGCGCGCGCAACGCACCCTTGATGCCACTCACACCACCGTGCGCCTGCACGACGGTGAAGCATCGCATCACGACCGAATAGGCGCTCCACCACGCCCACGAGGTCGGCACGCGCCCACGCATCGACGACGGCCACGCACGCGCGCGGCGCCAGGTTCGCTTCCGAGACGAGGTAGCCCTGCGCACCGAGCGCGAGGGCCGCGGGCGCCTGTGCCGGGCCGCCGACGTGCACCTCCGCCCGGCCGTCGATCGCGTCGAGTACCCGCACGAGGTACGTGAGGTCGGGGTTGGTGACGTTGACGCCGATCAGGTGCGGGTAGTCGTCGAGCAGCCGGCCGATCAGCTCCGGCTCGACGAAGTAGCCGACCGACTGGTGCGTCGAGAGCACGCTCGGGAAGGCGGTCGCGTCGAGGACGTCGCGGAAGTAGGCCTCCTGCTCGTCGGGGCGCGGTCGCCGGCCGTGGCCCGGGTCGAGCGAATAGATCTGCGCGGCATCGACACCCGCGGCGCGCGCGGTGCGTACGAACTCGATCATCTCCGCCGCCTGGCGGGGCTCCACGCCCATCGCCCGCACCGGCACCGTGCCTTGCAACTCCTCGGACGCGATCTCGAGGACCCGGCGTCGCTCGGGGGCGGCGAGCACGTACCCCTCGCCGCTGCCGCCGCCGCCCGCGTACACCCCGATCCCGGTCGCGGCCATGCGCCGCAGGTGCGAGCGCAACGCCGGCTCGTCGAGGCTGCCGTCGGCCGCGAACGGCGTGATGCTGATCACGTACGCGGTCGGTCGGCGTTGCGGTCCCGGCACCCCGCCCGTTTAGCAGGTCGGTGGCGGCCACCACCATGTGCGGCGTCACCCGTCGGTACCGTTGCCGGTGTGCCCGCCGATGTCATCGTGTTGAACGGGTTCTCCAGCGCGGGCAAAACGTCGATCGCGCGGGCGTTGCAGTCGCTCCTCGCCGAACCGTTCTTGACGTTCGGGATCGACACCCTTCTCCTCGCCCTGCCGTTCGTGGCCGAGAACGAACCTTTCGGCATCGAGTTCTTCTCCGACGGTCGCGTCGTCGCCGGTGAGGAGTTCCGCCGTATCGAGCGCACCTGGTACGAAGCGCTCGCCACCATCGCGCGCTCGGGCACCGGCCTGATCATCGACGAGGTGTTCCTCGGGGGCGGCGCGTCACAAGCACGGCTGCGCGCGGCGCTCGACGGCCTCGACGTGATGTGGGTCGGCGTCGATTGCGACGTCGACGTCGCCATGGCGCGAGAACGCGCGCGCGGTGATCGCGTTCAGGGGATGGTCGCCGTGCAGAAGAGCCTCGTGCACGAGGGCGTGGAGTACGACCTGCGCGTCGACACGACCGCGACGGCGGCGGCCGACTGCGCGGCGCTGATCGTTGCGCATCGTGACCGGGCACGGTCGTGAAGTCGCGCCCGCGCCAGTTCTTTCCTTTACCGAATCTTTGCCAATTCCCGTTGGGTTTCGCGGTTCGGATCGCTGTGTTCGCGATCGAACGTCCGTAGGATCCCCGCTCGACAGTCGCCGGTCGCGACGCGAAGGACGGGACATGGTTCGCAAGGTGATGATCGGCGCAGTCGTTGCCGCGGTCATGACGCTCGGCTCGATTCCCGCGGCGAGTGCCGCAACGACGTACTCGCTGCTGCTCCCGCAGGCGACGGCGTTCTCGATGCTCGGCCATTCCTGTGGCGGCATCCAGGAACAGGCGTTCACGACCGGGTTCGATCCCACCAGCGGCTACCCGACCGGCGCCGTGTACGTGCAGACCCGCTGTGGTGGCAGCGGGCGCGGCGGCGGCTACCACACCACGACCTACTCGGCGTGGGCCGCGGCGACATGGGACTTCACCGGCACCGTCGTGTCGTCTTCGACACTCGCGACCGCACCGGCCGTCGACCCAGCCTTCTCCGCGTTCGACGCGAGCGGCAACGAGGTCTTCAACCAGCTGTCGGCGGTCAACGTGCTGCCGGAGAACTGCACCGTCGGCAACACCACCTATTGCACGTACCGTGCCTCTCTCACGCTCGACCCGGCCTTCGTCGCGCCACCTCGCGTGACCGGGCTGACGTTGTCGAGCGGCCCCGCCGCCGGCGGTACGAGCGTGACGATCACCGGTACCGGCTTCACCGGCGCGACGGCCGTGAACTTCGGTGCGACCCCCGCGACGAGTTACACGGTCGACTCCGACACGTCGATCACCGCGGTTTCGCCCGCCGGGTCGAGCGGCACGGTCGACGTGACCGTCACGACCGCGGGTGGCACCAGCGCGTCGAGCGCGAGCGACCAGTTCACCTTCTTCGCCCAGCCGACCGTCACCGGTGTCTCGCCGGCGTCGGGCCCGGTCACCGGTTGGACGCCGGTGACGATCACCGGGACGGGGTTCACCGGCGCGACGTCGGTGCGCTTCGGCGGCACCCAGTGGTACGACTTCACGGTCGATTCCGACACGTCGATCACCGCGACGTCGCCGCCCGCCGAAGCGGCCGACACGGTGCACGTCACCGTGACGACACTCGGCGGCACGAGCACGACGAGTAGCGCCGACCGGTTCACGTACACACCCGGGCCGGCATGCGGCACCGTGTGCGTTTCCGTCGGCGACACCACGATGCTCGAAGGCGACACCGGCACCCGGAAGATGACGTTCGCGGTGACGCTGTCGCAGCCGCAAACATCGGCCGTGACGGTGCAGTACGACGTCGCGTCGCTGACCGCGACCGGCGGGCCGGCGGCCGGTACCGGCGTCGACTTCCAGACCGGGTCCGGGACGTTGAAGTTCACGCCGAGCGCGAAGACCGGTCTCACGCCGGTCGCGCAGACCGTTTCCGTTCCCGTGTACGGCGACACCGCGATCGAAGCCGACGAGACGTTCAACGTCACGCTGTCGAACCCGAGCGGCGCCAACCTCGGCCGGTCGACCGCCACCGCGACGATCGTCAACGACGACCCGTCGACGGGTGTGACGCTCGGCGTCGGTGACGCGTCGATCGCCCCCGCGACGAGCGGCAAGCAGACGCTGAAACTTCCGGTGACCTTGTCGGCCGCGGCGAGCGGCACGACCGCGGTCGCGTACACGATCACGCCCGCTACCGCGGCCTACAGCAAGAAAGCCGCGGGCGGCGGCGCGTACGGCGGGAAGACGAGCGGCACGGTCAGCTTCGCCGCGGGAAGCACACTGAAGACGATCAACGTCCCGATCTGGCCGAGCGCCGGGTCGAGCACCGACCAAACGTTCACGGTCACCCTGTCCGGCCTGAGCGGCAACGGCGTCACCCTGCTGCGCGACACCGGCACCGGCACCATCCTCGCCAACCAGTAAGGCAGTGCCTCGTCAACGGGCGTGTCACGAAACGCCTGCCATCGATGTCTTTCAGCGCATCGGGGTAGCGCACACCGCGGGCGCCGTTGTCACGTCACCTGCTCATTGCGTGACAGCCGGGGAGCGCCACTGATTGGGCCGAGGAGGCGACGATGACGTCGCCGTCGACGCAGGTGGCCGCGATCGCGAGTCCGGTCTGGCGCGCAACCGTTCGGCTGTTGCGAGTTTGGACGACCGAAGGCTGCACGACGACCAGGCCGCGATCAGCGCGCACGACATCTCCCACATGACGCATTTGGTCGAGATACCGCCCGTTGCGCGCCAACGTCGTCGCCACAACCGGTTCGGGAAGCATGTAGGCAGTGTGACCGCTGTAGAACCAGAACCCGCTCGGTTCGTTCGTGAAGACCGTCGTCGAGGCCGGCAGCGTTCGGTATCTCGATCGCAACCGCGACTGATGTTGCGCGAGCGCCGCACGACGAAGCGTGGCGTTCGCGGAGTGCACACGAGCAAGTCCCGGCACGGTCAGAACGAGCGCAATCGCTACTCCCGCGGCACTGAGCAGGTTGCGTCGCGGCGCCGCACAGGCGTCGACCGCCGTTGAACCGATACCGAGGAGCGCGAGGTACACGAACGGCTGCGCCGGCGCGAGCACCCGCTGGTCAGACGGCGTAGTCGCGTCGAACAGAACCTGCGTGACGAACAGGACGGCGAAGAACGAGGGAGCGCCGAGGGCGAGCGCCCGGAGCACGACGTCGCGGGTACACGTGCCCAGGCGTCGGCCGAAGAGTCGCTCCTGCGCAGTCCTGGAAACGACGACGAAGATCGGTCCTCCGAGCACAAGGATCGCGATGATCGTCTGGAGGGCCAACGGAGCCTTCGACAGCCGGAACCACGACGCCGTCACGTACACGGCGACCCGGAGATGCACTTGACCGGGATGCCAGGCAACCTGCCTTGCCGCGCTCGCGGCCGAAACCACGTGGTTCACCGCAGTCCACACAATCAGCGACGCGGGTGCAGCAGCGAACAGCGTCACCGCAAGGCGCCAACGCCGTCGGTCGGTGAGCAAGAGACCTCCGCCTACGACAAGCGCGCCCGCCACCCCGATATAGCGGGTAAGGACGGCGAGCACGATGCAGAGGACGGCGAGCGTCGAACCGGCGCGCTGTCGGTTCACGACCAAGAGCACACACCAGCGGCGACAACAGAAAGAACGGGATGAAGAGTGCTTCGGACACGACGAACCCGGTCACGCCGAGCAGGTTCATCGGGAGCCTGTGAACGACGACCTGAGCCGGTCCGAAGCAACAAATGAGCACGGCAACAATGAGTGCAACGATCCGAGCAACCGGACGCTTCGCGACGATGGCCGCGGCGATCGCCGCGATGATCAAGACAGACGCCATCAGCGCAACGAGGTTCAGCAGCCGCGCGGCGTCGAGCGCCGACCACGATGTCAGCCCGGAGACGAGTGCGATTGCAGCTGGGTACAGCGGTCCGAACTCCTCGAACGGCTGGCGGTCCCCGAACTGGAGTTGCGACGTCGGACTACGCCGCGTCGTCTCGACCGCCAGTGCTGTTGTCAGGCCTTTCCCGTCGCGCAGGTTCTCGGCGGCCGAGAGGTACGCGGAGCTGTCAGTGATCGCAGCCGTCTGCCCCCCCCCGCCAGAGGATTGCACTGCCGAAGACGCCCGTCAGCAGCACGACGAGCACGAGCAGCCACGCGGCCCGCTCACGCACCTGTCCGACCTCGACTTTCAACTTCGGCCGGTCGCGGGCACCACCCGCTCCAGCAACCAGCCACGTGCACGACAGCCATCGTAAGCTCTGCGCCCGTCGCGGCGGAGCGCCGCTCGGCCGGACGACGCACGCCAGATTCACGTCGCCTCGCGGCGAAGGATTCGGTTCGCGGGCCGGGCCACTGCAGCCGCACTGGCCGACCGTTCGGCTGCACGGCGCCCGGGTCGCGCAGCCCGACGGGGCATCCCGAGCGCGTTGCAACGTGGCTCGTCGCGACGATTGTGGCGCGCCGGCCGGGCGTATACCGCCTCGACAACGTGCGTGTCCGCTACCACTCGCACTGGCGGCACCGCACCGTCGCGGGTAACGCGTCGATGTGCGTGCTCGTCTACCCGCCGTACCGCAAACAGGCGCTGCTGCGAGCGCTCGACGAATACAGCCGAAGCGCGTTCCACGATCCCTCGACGCTCGACCCGCTCGTCGCGAAATACGAACAGTGCAAGAACGCGCCCTGACTCGACGTTCGTCCGCTTCCGTCAACCGCTCGGGCGTCGCGTGCGGGGTCGCGACCCTAACGTTCGACCGGCGGGTGGAAGGTGAATCGACCGGAAGCGAATACGGCATCACGCTCGACCTGCTGTCGGCCGACGTTGTCGCGTGGGTCTCCCGGCTGCGGGCACAGCCCGGCGATCCGGCCCGAAGCGATCGCGTTGTGGGGCCACAGCCAAGCAGAATGGGTTGTCGCCGGTGCGGCCGCGCGCGACCCGTCGATCCGCGGTTGGTCGCGGTCGCTCCCTCGGCCCGAGCAGATGGACTACGTCGTCGCGAACCACATGCGCGAGGCCGGCTACGCCCAGCGTGCACTCGACGAAGCCCAGGCGCTACGGCACTTCGCCCTCGAATGGGAGCGAGGTGAACGCCCGACCGCCCACCTGTCGGCGCGCATCGAGCATGCGAAGGCGCACCCATGGTTCGACCTCGCGTACGTGACGGCGCCTCTCGAGCGTGAACGACTCGTAGAACGAGCGTGGTCGGAGCAAATACCGATGACGATGAACGAGGCGACACCGGCAGCGGTGCAAACAGGACACTGATCCACACGCGGGCGGGTGTCTCCTCGAACCGGCGGGCATCGCGAGGTCTGGTCATCATCACACGCGAACTCCAACCGACCCGAACGATCTGACCATGCAACACGCTCGCGATCTCATCGTCGCCCCGACGCGTACCCCTGCCTACGCGACGACTCGGAACTCCCACTTCGATTGATGCCGGGCTTGTGGCCGGTTCAGCCCAGGTTGAGCTCGACTGCGTTGTAGCCGTCGAGATTGTCCGGCCCGCAGTGCTTCCACTTCGACAGTGTCGCGTTCTCGACGTAGCCCGTCGGGATGTCGTTCAGCTGCTGGTTGAGGCCCTCGCACACGACGATCCCGTCGAACGCGAGGTTGTACTGCAACGCGTTGTAGCCGGCATAGTTGTTCGCACCACACCCGGCGCGATTCGAGAATTGTGCCGTGATCACATAGCCCGGCGGGATGACGTTCAACTGCTGGCCCGCACCCTCGCACACCACCATGCCGTTGTACGCGAGATTCACGCGCAACGCGTTGTAGCCGGCGGTGTTGTTCGAACCGCACCCGGCCCGGTTCGAGAACTGCTGGGTGATCACGTAGCCGGGGGGGATGTCGCTCAACTGCTGACCCGCGCCTTCGCACACGACAACGCCGTCGAACGGAACGGCGTCGACCTGGGTGTACTGGAGCGCGTTGTAACCGACGTCGTTGATCGCACCACACCCGGCGCGATTCGAGAACTGCGCGGTGATCACGTAGCCGGGTGGGATATCACTCAACTGCTGGCCCGCCCCCTCGCACACCACCATCCCGTCGAACGCAACGTTGAACTGCAACGCGTTGTAACCAAAGCTGTCGACGCCGCAGCCCTTCCGGCCCGACAACTGCTTCGTGATCACAAAACCCGGCGGGATATCGCTCAACTGCTGGCCTGCACCCTCGCACACCACCACCCCATCGAACGCAACGTTGAACTGCAACGCGTCGTAGCCAAAGCTGTCGACGCCGCAGCCCTTCCGGCCCGACAACTGCTTCGTGATCACGTAACCCAGCGGGATATCGCTCAACTGCTGGCCTGCACCCTCGCACACCACCATCCCGTCGAACGCGAGCCGGAACTGCAACGCGTTGTAACCCTGCAGGTTGTTCGACCCGCAACCGGCATGGTCGGCCAACTGTTTCGTGATCACATAACCGGGCGGGATAACGCTCAGCTGCTGGCCCGCACCCTCGCACACCACCATCCCGTCGAACGCCAGCCGGAACTGCAACGCGTTGAAACCCTGCAGGTTGTTCGACCCGCACCCGGCATGGTCGGCCAACTGTTTCGTGATCACATAACCCGACGGAACGGCCGCCGGCTGGCCGGCACCGGCGCAGATGATGATCGACTTGCCGCTCGCCGAGCCGCCGACCGTCAGCGTGAAGGTCCAGGTGCCGGCGTGGTTCGCGGCGTCGGACGCGTTACCACTCACGGCATACGTGCCTGCCGGGAGCGTCGATGGCGCGACGATGGCGCCACTCGACTTCACGACGACCTGCGTGCTCGCGCCGGACGCGTTCTCGGTGTACTTGACCTTGCCGGTCGCGCCCGCGACGGAGAGGGACGCCTTGTAGCCGTCCCCCTGCCTGACCGTGGCCGTCACCGGCGCCCCTTGGGTGAGCACGCCACTCGCAACCGACGGGATCGTGGTCGCGATCCCGACCGGAAGCGCGCCGACCGCGACCGTGTCGACGACGGTGCCTGTCGCCACGTCGATGACTGAAGTGTTGTTCGACGCCGAGTTGGTGACGTACGCGCGCGAACCATCGGGCGCGAACGCGATGCCCTGCGGCTCGTTCCCCACCGCGATCGTGCCGGTCACCGTGTTGCTCGACACGTCGATCACCGACACGCTGCCGGCGACACCCGAGTCGACCACGTACGCGAGACCGCCATCGGGCGTGACCGCCGCCGCCAGCGGGTCGCCACCAACGGTGATGGTGTCGACGACGGTATTCGTCGCGGTTGCGACCACCGAAACGCTGCCGTCGCCGGCGTTGGGGACGTAGATGTACGCGCCGTCGGGCGCCGCCGCGGGCGGATACGGGCTCAGCCCGACCGGCACCGTCGCGACAACCGCGTTCGACGCGGTACTGATCACCGAGACCGTGCTGTCACCCACGTTCGAGACGTACACCGCGGCTCCGTCGGGCGTCACCACGACGCCAACCGGCTCGTTACCTACGGGGATCGTCGTTGTGACCGTGTTCGTGGTCGTGTCGATCACCGCGACGGCGTTGCTCAACGTCGAGACGTAGACGAACCGACCGTCCGGCGTGACGGCCAGCCCGTCCGGGCCACCCGGGAGCGGCACCGTCGCTACCACGGCGTTCGTGGCGGTCGCCACCACCGACACGGTAGGTGGAGCCAAACCGAGGATGCCTTGGTCGGCCACGTACACGAACGCACCGTTGGGAGTCGGTGCGACCGCCCGAGGCAAGAAACCGACCGGCACCGTCGCCACGACGGTGCCTGCCGCGAGGTCGATCACCGACAGGGTGTTGTCGTTGTAGTTCGTCACGTACGCGGCCGGTGACCCGATGGTTGCGGAGGCCGGCCCGCGACAACCGCCGCCGCCGCGGTCAACACCGGCACGAAGAGCGCCGCGGCCAACCCGACCGAACCGATCCGAACTGCGCGCACCGCTTCCTCTTCTCGCCGCCCGCCAAGTAGCCCCGGTAACCGTCACCAAGACCGCGAATGCGCGCTCGGCTGCGGCTGTTTAGCCCGGTTCGGTAGGTTTCGCAATCACGTCCGGACGCGCGATCGGAGCGCGTCGGCCCTGTCAATCGTTGCGGCGACCTGACCGGCGATCCGCGGCGGCGGGTCGGGGTGCAGGCTCCGGGCGGGCCCCGTCGTGCTCCGCCCGCCATTCCGACCAGTGGTCGGCCATCCCGATCGCGGTGATCGGGAAGACCGGCGCCGCCAGGAGCGTGAAGCCGCCGGCTGTGCGGAGCAAGACGAAGGTGTAGACGGACGCGAGGACCACCGCGAACGCGCGAGCCTGCCAGCGGTGCTGTTGGAGTTCGCCCTTGCGGATGACGGCGACGCGGTCGCCCATCGTCATGGCCTCGACCTGGTCGTGGGTGACGTAGATCGTCGTCACGCCGAGGTCGCTCTGGATGCGCGCGACCCAGCCTTCTCCGCGTTCGACGCGAGCGGCAACGAGGTCTTCAACCAGCTGTCGGCGGTCAACGTGCTGCCGGAGAACTGCACCGTCGGCAACACGACCTATTGCACGTACCGTGCCTCTCTCACGCTCGACCCGGCCTTCGTCGCACCACCTCGCGTGACCGGGCTGACGTTGTCGAGCGGCCCCGCCGCCGGCGGTACGAGCGTGACGATCACCGGGACGGGGTTCACCGGCGCGACGTCGGTGCGCTTCGGCGGCACCCAGTGGTACGACTTCACGGTCGATTCCGACACGTCGATCACCGCGACGTCGCCGCCCGCCGAAGCGGCCGACACGGTGCACGTCACCGTGACGACACTCGGCGGCACGAGCACGACGAGTAGCGCCGACCGGTTCACGTACACACCCGGGCCGGCATGCGGCACCGTGTGCGTTTCCGTCGGCGACACCACGATGCTCGAAGGCGACACCGGCACCCGGAAGATGACGTTCGCGGTGACGCTGTCGCAGCCGCAAACATCGGCCGTGACGGTGCAGTACGACGTCGCGTCGCTGACCGCGACCGGCGGGCCGGCGGCCGGTACCGGGGTCGACTTCCAGACCGGGTCCGGGACGTTGAAGTTCACGCCGAGCGCGAAGACCGGTCTCACGCCGGTCGCGCAGACCGTTTCCGTTCCCGTGTACGGCGACACCGCGATCGAAGCCGACGAGACGTTCAACGTCACGCTGTCGAACCCGAGTGGCGCCAACCTCGGCCGGTCGACCGCCACCGCGACGATCGTCAACGACGACCCGTCGACGGGTGTGACGCTCGGCGTCGGTGACGCGTCGATCGCCCCCGCGACGAGCGGCAAGCAGACGCTGAAACTTCCGGTGACCTTGTCGGCCGCGGTGAGCGGCACGACCTCGGTCGCGTACACGATCACGCCCGCTACCGCGGCCTACAGCAAGAAAGCCGCGGGCGGCGGCGCGTACGGCGGGAAGACGAGCGGCACGGTCAGCTTCGCGGCGGGAAGCACACTGAAGACGATCAACGTCCCGATCTGGCCGAGCGCCGGGTCGAGCACCGACCAAACGTTCACGGTCACCCTGTCCGGCCTGAGCGGCAACGGCGTCACCCTGCTGCGCGACACCGGCACCGGCACCATCCTCGCCAACCAGTAAGGCAGGGCCTCGTCAACGGGCTCGAGAACTACCAGCCGCAGACGAAACGCGGCCCGGAGCTCGACCACAACGACCCTGACCACCGCGAAGGTCTTCCGCGGCATGCAGCGCCGGTCGACACGCGACGGTACGTTGAGAGCGATGAAGGCCGCGGTGCGCAACCGGTACGGGCCGCCGGAGGTCGTGCGCGTCACTGACGTGCCGAAGCCCGTGCCCGGTCACACCGAGTTGCTCGTGCAGGTGCGCGCGACGACGGTGAACCGGACCGACCGCGGGTACCTGGCCGGGAAGCCTCCCATCGTTCGCCTCTTCTCGGGGCTCATCCGGCCACGCGTCGCGGTGCTCGGGAACGAGTTCGCGGGTGTCGTCGAAGCCGTCGGCGACGGCGTCACCGCCTTCGCTCCCGGCGACCGCGTCTTCGGCTACAGCGGGCGCACCTTCGGTGCGCACGCGGAGCACATGACGATTTCCGCAGACGGCGCGGTCGCGACAATGCCCGGTTCGACCTTCGAGGAGGCCGCTCCGAGCACTGAAGGTTCGCACTACGCGCTCGCGAACATCCGGGCCGCCAACATCGGTGCCACCAGCGAAGTCCTCATCTATGGGGCGACCGGTGCCATCGGCTCCGCAGCGGTGCAGCTCGCGAAGTGTCTCGGAGCCTCCGTCACCGCCGTATGCCGCGGCGAGCACGTCGGGCTCGTGGCGAGCCTCGGCGCCGACCGCGTCATCGACTACACGGCAGAAGATTTCACAGCCGATGGCGCCACCTACGATGTCGTGTTCGACGCCGTCGGCAAGACGTCGTTCGGGTCGTCGAGTACCTGCGGGAACGCATAGAGGCCGGTGAGTTCAGGCCCGTGATCGACCGGACATACGCACTTGACGACATCGTCGAGGCCTTCAGATATGTCGATACCGAGCAGAAGGTCGGCAACGTCGTCATCACGGTGCCATAGACGTACGTGCCGCTCGAGTGTCGCGTGCAGCTCAGGCGACGCGCGTGGGCTTGTTCCGGCGGGAGCGGCCGACGCTCACGTTCGACCGAGCAGACTGGGACGAGGCGGGCCCAACACACCCCGCGTACCACGTCATCAGAACATCGGCTGCAGGCCCTGTCGTCGACGGGCGCTGGGCCAACCAATGGAGGTGCCAGATGCCCGAAGGCACGCCGCCGGCAGAGCGAATCGTGCTGGCTCACTTCATCGTCTCGGATGACGTCGAGCGCTCGGTGCGTTTCTACACCGACGTGCTCGGTGGCAAGGTGGTCTTCTCCGGGGAGCCGACCTATGTCGAACTCTCCAACAGCTGGATCATCATCAACGTCGGCGGCGGCCCGACCGACGACAAGCCGGCAGTCACCTTGGAGACGCCACGCGACCCCGACCGGGTCAGCAGCTTTCTCAATATTCGGGTCGCCGACATCCAGGCCGTGTACGACGAATGGAGTGCCCGCGGTGCGCACTTCCTGACGCCGCCGAAGCAGCACCAGTACGAGATCCGTTGCTACATCCGCGATCCCGACGGTCACCTGATCGAGGTGGGGCAAAGCACCGACCCGGACGGCGACTGGTCGCCCGCGCACTGGCCATCGAGTACTCCCGGCGTGCAGCCCGGGTAGGTCGCGTCCCCGCGCCTTCGAGCGCTGCTACCCGGTCAGCCAGGCGTTGATCCGGTTCGCGAAAGCAGCTTTCCGTTCCCCGCCCAGCGCGAAGCTCGGCGCGCGTTGCCCCGACGCGTTGTTCAGGCAACCTTGACACGTCAGCGCCGCGCTGGGACCCTGCTCGACCTGGGGAAAAGTGAGCGAGGGGGCGGATATGAACGGTTCGTGGGTCGCGCGATCGCTCGCACTCGCAGCCAGCACCCTGTTGCTCGCCGCCACCGTCGCCGCCCAGGTCGTGCTGGCGCCGCCGGCAGCGGCGGCCACCGCAAAGGTCTCGATCGGCGACACGGCGGTCGTGGAGGGCAACAGCGGCACGCAAACGGCGACCCTCGCGGTCGAACTGTCGGGACCGGTCGCGACGAACACGGTCATCAGCTACCAGACCGTTGACGGGAGCGCCGTCGCGGCGGCCAAGCATGTTCCGGGCGACTACAAGGCCGTCGCGAAGAACCTCACGATCAAGGCCGGCAAGACGGCCGGCAAAGTGTCGGTGCCGATCTACGGCGACACAGACGTGGAGGGCGATGAGCAATTCACCGTCGTACTGACCGGGACCAATAACGGCGTCGTCATCGCCCGCGGAACGGGCACCGTCACCATTGTCGACGACGAATCGCCGCCGTACTCAGGGTCGACCGTCGCGATCGGCGACTCGACGGTGCCCGAAGGCAACACCGGCACAGTCAAGGCCAGCCTCGACGTCACGGTGTCGCAACCGCTCGCGTCGAACCTGCACATCACATACCAGACGGTCGATGGCACTGCCACCGCGTCAGCGAAGCACATACCCGGCGACTACAAGCCGGCCGCGAAGACCCTCACCATCAAAGCGGGCAAGACCAAGGGAACCATCAACATCGTCGTCGACAGCGACACCACGCCGGAACCCACCGAGATCTTCACCGTCGAGCTCACCGGTACCGACAACGGCGCGGTGTCGATCGCGCGCAGCCCGGGTACCGTCACGATCCTCGACGACGACAACTTCGTCCCCACCGTGCCGTCGCCGCCGCTCGACGTGACCGCGACGCTGTCGCAGCCGTCCGATTGCACAACCCTCTGCGGTGACATCGACATCTCGTGGTCTCCGCCCGACGACGACGGCGGGTCGGCGATCACCGGCTACCTGCTCGCGGTGAGCAAGAACGGCGGCGCCTACGGGGTCGTCGAAGAGCCCACTGGGACCTCGTTCACCGGTTACTCATGTGGCACCCCGGCCCAGGCCTGCCAGTTCGAGGTGTACGCAGTGAACGGTGTCGGCAACAGCGATGCATCCGACCCGAGCACCGTCGTCACCACCCAAGGCAACCCGTCGCCGCCACTCGACGTCACTGCGACCCTGGCGCAGCCGACCGGGTGCACGAACGAGTGCGGCCTCGTGAACGTCTCGTGGTCACCCGAGCTCGACGACGGCGGCTCCGCCCTCTACAACTACGCCGTGTACGTCAGCACGAACGGCAGCGCCTACGGCCATATCGCCACAACAACGGGCACCGGCACGCAGTTCAACTGCGGCCTCACCGACGTCTCGTGCCAGTTCGAGGTCGTCGTCGACACCTACGTCGGCGAGAGCGACTACTCGGCCCCGAGCAATGCCGTCGTCACCCAGGGCAACCCGTCGCCGCCACTCGACGTCACGGCGACGCTCGCGCAGGGCGAGGACTGCACGACCGAGTGCGGTCTCGTGAACGTCTCGTGGTCGCCCGAACTCGACGACGGCGGCTCCGCCCTCTACAACTACGCCGTGTACGTCAGCACGAACGGCAGCGCCTACGGCGTCATCGCCACAACGACGGGCACCGGCTCGCAGTTCAACTGCGGCGTGCCGAGCGTCTCATGCCAGTTCGAGGTCGTCGTCGACACCTACGTCGGCGCGAGCGACTACTCGGCCCCGAGCAACGTGGTCGTCACCCAGGACCACTCCTGAGCGGCCGGTCGCGACCCACACCGGCACACGAGTTCGCACCGGAGAACCCGCAAGGCGACCGGACGCGCAGTTGTGGTCCCGTGTGATCGCGTTCTCCCGCGGTTACTTCGCGCTGCGGCCCGGCACCGAACCGGCGCGACCTGCTAGCGAACGGGGGAACACCTCGCGTCATGCGGGTCCAGTACGACCATGAGGAGGCACTGATGGCATGGGATTTCTCGACCGATCCGGAGTTCCAGAAGAAGCTCGACTGGGTCGCGGAGTTCTGCCGGGAGGAGGTCGAGCCGCTCGACTACATCTTCCCGTACGCGGTGCGGTCACCTGATCCGGTGGTCAAGGCCTATGTCCGCCGGTTGCAGCAGCAGATCAAGGACCAGGGCCTGTGGGCGATCTTCCTCGACGAGGATCTGGGCGGTCCGGGGTTCGGTCAGCTCAAGCTCGGTCTGCTCAACGAGATCATCGGCCGGTACGCGTCGGCGCCGCAGATGTTCGGTGCCGCGGCCCCGGACACCGGGAACATGGAGATGCTCGCGGCGTACGGCACCGAGGAGCAGAAGGAGCGGTGGCTCGTGCCGCTCATCAACCAGGAGATGTTCTCTGCGTATTCGATGACCGAGCCGCAGGGCGGGTCGGACCCGAACCTCTTCAAGACCCACGCGGTGCGTGACGGCGACGAGTGGGTCATCAACGGCGAGAAGTGGTTCACCAGCGCGGGACGCGTGGCCGACATCCTCTTCGTGATGTGCACGAACGGCATGTTCGTGGTGCCGCGTCAGACGCCGGGCGTGGAGATCATGCCGGAGCCGCGCAATCACAATCACATCATCTACACCGATGTGCGCGTCCCGGCCGATCATCTGCTCGGTCCGGAAGACGGCGCCAAAGTGCTCGCGCAGCGCCGGCTCGGCGGTGGTCGTATCCATCACGCGATGCGGACCATCGCGCAGTGCAAGCTCGCGTTCGACATGATGTGCGAGCGGGCGCTCAGCCGCGAGTCGCACGGCAAGATCATCGCCGAGCACCAGATGGTGCAGGAGAAGATCGCCGACTCGTACGCGCAGATCCGCATGCTGCGACTACTCGTGCTCGAGACGGCGTGGAAGATCGACAACACCTCCACCCAGGAGTGCCGCACCGACATCGCGACGGTGAAGTTCACGATGGCCAAGGTGCTGCGCGAGGTGTCGTACAACGCGTTGCACATCCTCGGGTCGCTCGGCACCACGGACCTCACGCCGATCCAGGCGATGTACGCGTCGGCGCCCACGATGGGCATCGCCGACGGGGTCGACGAGGTCCACAAGGCGACCGTCGCCCGCAACGTCCTCAAGGGCTACCGGCCGCACGAGGGTTACTGGCCCACCGAGTACATCCCGGCCAAGCGCGCCGCGGCGTGGGAGAAGATGCAGCCCAAGCTCGACGCCGACCCGGCACTCGCGCAGTCCGCCGAGAACTACAAGAAGTACTTCGCCAACCGCCGCTGACGCCGGCACGTGTCGTCGCCCCGCAGCATTCGGCCCCGATCGAGAACAGCGTCCGTCATGCCCCGGTCGATGCTCCGGACCGCCGGATGGGCAACGAATCACGCGCCGGCTCGACATCGGCAACCGGGCCCGCCGCGATTGACAAGGAACGCAGGCCAATGTCGCCCACAGCGGGACAGTTCGTCACCGAGACGTTCGAGTACGACGGCGGCCGCCAGGTCACCGTGTACGTGCCGCCGGGCCCGGCGACGGCGGTCGTGTTCGCCGGTGACGGCGGGTGGCACATCTCGCGGTTGGGCGCTGCCCTTGACGCGTCGACCATGCGATCCACGATGGTCGTCGGCGTCCATGGGCTGCCCGATGACGACGGGCGGCTCAAGGAGTACGTACCAGGCTTCGACGAGAGCCGGTTCGCAGCGCACGAGCGCTTCTTCGTCGAGGATGTCCCCCGATGGGTGCGGGCCCGTCTCGGCGTCACGCTGCCTGCCGAGCGCACTGCGGTGTGGGGAGCGTCTCTCGGAGGCGAACTCGCGCTCTCGATGGGGCTTCGGCACCCCGATGTGTACGGCGCGGTCTTCTCGGCATCGCCAGGCGCGGGTTACAAGCCGCCTGCGGTGATGCCGAGTTCGCTGCCGCGCGTGTACCTCGTGGGCGGCACCGAGGAGCAATTCTTCCTCGAGAATGCGATGCGGTGGGCAGACGCGCTGCGCAGTGCAGGCGCCGACGTGGTCATGACGGAGCGGGTCGGCCCGCACGGCGGCGAGTTCTGGGGAGACGAGTTCCCGCTGATGGTCGCCTGGGCGTTTGAACGCTGATCACTTGGGCCTCGTCAGTCGCCATGATCGGGGCTTCGCTGATGTCTACGACGCGCCTTGCGCCGCGGCTGCCTGCATCGCCGCGAGATAGCGACCGACGGCACGGTCTTGCAGGCGACGTGCGATTGCCGGCGCGAGGCGCGCCACGGGATGCGCTGGACGCGAAACCGCCACGACCTCGAACTGCACCACGCCTGCCGACCGGCGGACGACGAAGGACTCCTCCCCTCGTTCGGGATGCACGCTCAACGTCCCGTAGGCGAAGCCGAAGGTGTCTGGCTCGTTGACCACCGTAACGATCCTGCACGTCGCGTCGACCCACCCGATTGGTAGGGGCGCAACGAGGGCGACGTTCGTACCGGCTTCGATGCCCCCGTCGGCAGCGACCATCAGTCCCCGCCCCGGGCGTGCAGTTCTGGCGCGGTGAACGCGGTGGCCGAGCGAGCGCATCGCGGGCGACCTGGCGCGCATACATTGCAGTGGGGAGCGGAGATGGAGGTTCGGACGGTATGGACGAACCGGCTGAGCTCCGGAACAAGCGACACTGGAGGCTGGCCGTCTGGCCCTGCGCGTGGGGTACCTCGCGCTGGCCCTCACCATCGTGGGCATCATCGTGATGTCGTCGGGATCCACGTCATGGGTCCTGGCTGTCGGGGTGATCATCTGGCTCATCGCCGCCGCGGTCACATTGACCGGAGTCATCAGCGCGCGGAGCGAGCTTCCCGAGCCGCGACCTGGGTTCTGGCCGATACGGTGGATGCTTGTCGCCCGCCAGCCGCATGGGACCACCTTGGTGTGAGTTGCGCCAGCGGCATGGGACCACCTGAGCGCCAGTGATGGGACCGCCCCAGCGCCAGTGATGGGACCGCCTCTCGGGGTCCACCAACGTCGGCACCGCGTCAGGTGCCATCGCCGCGTTCCTGTCAGCGGTCGGGAAGGCGCGGCGATGGCGTTCCGGGAGGTGCGTGTGTTCGAGGTGCGTGAGGTGCTTCGTCTGTGGATGGCCGGCGAGGGGTTCCGGGCGATCGAGCGGCTGGGGGGTGTCGACCGCAAGACGGTTCATCGCTACGTGGATGCGGCAGCGACGCTCGGGTTGGTGCGTGACGGTGATACAGCGCAGTTGAGCGACGGGTTCATGGCGATGGTCGTGGAAGCTGTTCGACCGCATCGCACGAACGGTTACGGGAACGCGTGGCGCGAGCTACAAGCGAACCACGATCAGATCGCAGCGTGGGTTGGGTCGGACCTGACGGGGGTGAAGATCCACGAGCTGCTCGGCCGGCGTGGTGTGGTCGTGCCGTGCCGGACGGTGCAGCGTTACTTGCTCGAGGTGTGCGGCCGGACGCGCGGTCGCGGGCCGACGGTGCGCGTCGCGGACGGCGAGCCGGGCGACGAGTGTCAGCTGGACTTCGGCCGTATGGGCCTGTTGTTCGACCCGGAGTCGGGCCGCAACCGGGTGCTGCACGCGTTGATCTTCACCGCGTGCTGTTCGCGGCACTGCTTCGTGTGGTTGACGTTCCGTCAAACGACCGAGACGGTGATCGCCGGGTGCGAAGCGGCGTGGCGGTTCTTCGGTGGCGTGTTCCGCACCGTGGTCCCCGACAACATGACCGCGATCGTCGACCACGCCGACGCGCTGGCACCGAGGTTGAACCAAGCGTTCGTCGAATACGCCCAGGCACGCGGGTTCGTGATCGACCCGGCACGGGTGCGCAGCCCGCAAGACAAACCGCGTGTCGAGCGGACGGTGCCGTTCGTGCGCCGGTCGTTCTTCGCCGGCGAAACATTCGTTGACCTCGCCGACGCGCAACGACGCGCGGAGCAGTGGTGCGCAACGACGGCGGGGATGCGCGTGCACGGCACCACGCAACGGCGACCGATCGAGGCGTTCAACGCTGAGGAGCAGCCGTGCCTGTTGCCGGCGCCGGCCGACGCGTACGACGTGCCGATCTATGCGACGGCGAAGGTGCATCGCGATCATCACATCGAGGTCGCCAAGGCGCTCTATTCGGTGCCCGGCAACCTGATCGGCACCCGCGTCGAGGTCCGCGCCGACCGGAAGCTGGTGCGGGTCTTCGCTCGCGGGCAGCTGGTGAAGGTCCATCCCCGCCAGGCACCGGGCCACCGATCGACCGACCCTGACGACCTGCCGGCGCACAAGAGCGTCTACGCGTTGCGGGACGTGGACCGGCTGCAACGCACGGCCAACGACCACGGTCCTGCGATCGGCGCGTACGCGGCGGCCCTGTTGGACATCCCGTTGCCGTGGACCAAGATGCGCCAGGTCTACGCGCTGTTGGGCCTCGTCAAGAAGTGGGGCGCAACGCGCGTCGAGGCTGCGTGCGCGAGCGCGCTCGACCACGAAGCCGTCAACGTCGGGCTGATCGGCCGGATGCTCGAACGCGGCACCGAACACGCGACGGCCCAACCGTCGTCGCCGGGCACAGTTCTCGCCGCGAGGTTCGCCCGCGACGCCGAACACTTCGCCGTCGGACGCGACCGCAGACCGGAAACGATCGTCGAAGCGGCATTCGCCGCTGCACTGGGGAACGAGCGATGACCGCACCAAGTGTGACACCCGAACTCAAGGCGCTCCTGCGACGCGTGAAACTCGGCCGTTGCCTCGACACGCTCCCTGAACGGCTCGCCCTCGCGCACACCGGCGGGCTCGGCCACGCCGAGTTCCTTGAACTCGTCCTCGCCGACGAAGTCACCCGACGCGAGACAACCTCCGCCGATCGACGTTCCCGCGCCGCCGGTCTCGACCCGACCATGACCCTCGACCGATGGGACGACACCGCCAAGATCGGCTACGACCACCACGTCTGGAACGAACTGTGCTCGTTGCGTTTCGTCGAGGCCGGCCACAACGCGGTGATCATGGGCCCCGTCGGTGTCGGCAAGACGTTCCTCGCGACCGCGCTCGGTCACGCCGCGATCCGCCGGCGGCACAGCGTGCACTTCGAACGCTGCGACCGGCTCTTCAAACGACTGCGCGCCAGCCGCCTCGACAACAGTCACGACGTCGAGATGCGCAAACTGCTGCGCGTCGACCTACTGATCGTCGACGACTTCGCGCTACAACCGCTCGACGGGCTCGACACCGCCGACATCTACGAACTGATCGTCGAACGGCACCGTGCCGCCGCCACCGTCGTCACGTCGAATCGTGAGCCGATCGAATGGCTCGGGCTCATGGCCGACGCGCTCCTCGCCCAATCCGCCATCGACCGACTGCAATCCGCCGCCCATGAACTCGTCCTCGACGGCGAGTCCTACCGGCAACGACAAAAGCCGACCATCAACGACAACGAAAACACCGGGCTTGACCGCTCCCCACCCGCACCGCGATCATCACGACGCCGACGCTGACACCCCGCGAGACGGTCCCATCACACTGGCGCAGGGGTGGTCCCATCGAGCTGGCGCACG
>CAWAJR010000003.1:0-627500 GCA_963782465.1 uncultured Actinomycetes bacterium
ATCAGCCCGAAGTGGCTCACGCAACGTTCGGTCGATGTGGCTGAGCGGGAGGAAGGACGGAACCAATCGGGTGGTCAGCGCGATCAGCTGCATGATGCTGCGCATCGTCGCCATCAGATTGGCGTGCGTGAGCATCGCGCCCTTCGGCGGACCGGTCGTCCCGCTCGTGTACACGAGGGTCGCGAGCGCTTCGGGAGACACTTCGGCACGCCGGCGGCGAACAACCACGCGGTCGCGGACGAGCTCTGACCGCCCGAAACTGCGGAGGGAACGGAACGACATCAGGTACTCGTCGAGGCTCGGGGTGGTCTCGTCGAACATCACGACGTGCTGCAGGTCGGGAAGCTCTTCGCGGTGCTCGACGATCTTGGCGTACTGGTCTTCGGTGTCGACGAAGCACACCGCGCACCGGAGTGCCCGAGCACGTACACGACCTGCGAACCGGCGCTGGTCAGGTACCCGGGACGCTGATCGCGCAGCCCGCGAGGATGCCCATGTCGGCTTCGTGCCACTCGAACCGGTTGGCCGACAGGATCGCGACGGATCGCCGGCTTCCACCCCGAGCCCCACGAGCCGCGGCGGCGACCTCCGTCACCGAGGCGCCGTAGGCGGCCCACGAGATCGGCTCCCACGCCCCGGCCGGGTCGCGGTAACGCATCGCGACGTTCGACCCGCGTGCCCGTACCGCCTGATCAAAGAGGTCGACCACCGTCCCCGCTTCGTTCCGGGTGGTCTCCTGGTCGGACAGTTCGAGGGTGCGGGCCGCAGTGACACTCACGCCGTTACCTCCACCTTGGCACGAGGTGGCAGCGGCCGTGTGTCCCGGTCGAACCCCCCGTTTCCTTCTGTTGTACGCCGGCGGCCGGCGCCGCCTCAGGGGAGGGAGGGGGTGGCCGCGGGGACTTTCGTAGTGTTGCGGCCGTGGACCTGAAGGTCGTTCGTCTCGATCCCGACCTCGCGCTGCCGGCGAGTGCGCACCCCGGAGACGCCGGCTACGACCTCTACGCGCGCGAGCCGGCACTGCTCGCGCCCCGTGGGGGACGCGCCGCGGTACCCACCGGCATCGCGATCGCGCTGCCGGCCGGCTACGCGGGGTTCGTGCAGCCACGCTCGGGCCTGGCGCTGCGCCACGGGGTGACGTGCCTGAACACGCCCGGGCTCATCGACGCCGGGTACCGCGACGAGATCCGCGTGATCCTCGTCAATCTCGATCCCGACGAGCCGTTCGCGCTGCAGCGCGGCGAGCGGATCGCGCAATTGGTGGTGCAGCGGGTCGAGACGATCGAATGGCAGGTCGTCGCTGCGCTCGACGAGAGTGCTCGCGGGACCGGCGGGTTCGGCTCGACCGGGCGCTGACCCGCCGCTGACCCCACCTGCTAGACACCCCCGACCGAACGAATCGTGACCAGAACAGGAGTAACGCGTGGTGCACGACCGGCGGTTCCGCTTCGGAGTGATCGTGAATCACGTCGATTCGGGTGCGGCGTTCACGACGATCGCGAAGCGGGCCGAGGATTTCGGCTACTCGTCGCTCTTCGTGCCCGACCACTTCGTCGACCATCCGCTGGCCCCGATCCCCGCGCTCGCCGCCGCGGCGGCGGTCACCACCTCGTTGCGCATCGGGCCGCTCGTGCTCGGCAACGACTACAAGCACCCGGTCGTGCTCGCTCGCGAGGCGGCGACCCTCGACCTGCTGTCGAGCGGGCGGCTCGAACTCGGGATCGGCGCGGGCTGGATGACCGTCGACTACGAGGCATCGGGGATCCCGCTCGACCCGGCGGGTGTGCGCATTCGCCGCCTGGAAGAGTCGATCAAGGTCCTGAAGGGGTTGTTCGCCGACGGCCCGTTCTCGTTCGCGGGCGACTACTACACGGTGACCGAACTCGACGGTCAGCCCAAGCCGGTCCAGCGGCCGCACCCTCCGTTCATCATCGGTGGTGGCGGGCCGCGCATCCTGGGCGTCGCCGCCCGCGAGGCCTCGATCGTCGGCATCAACGCCTTCTTGCGGTCGGGCGTGCCGGAGAGCGCCGACTCTGTCCGCTCGCTCACACCGCAGGCCACCGACCAGAAACTCGAGTGGTTGCGCGCCGCGGCGGGCGACCATTTCGACGACCTCGAGTTGCAGACGCTCGTTGGTTTCGTGCTGTCGACCGACGACCGCGAATCGATCGCGCACGGCATGGCCGCCGCGTTCGGTGTGTCGCCCGAGGACGCGCTCGCCGCGCCGGTCACGCTGGTGGGGACGCAGGAACAGATGGTGGAGACCCTCGAGATGCGGCGGGAGCGTTGGGGGATGTCGTACGCGGTCATCCCGTCGGAATCACTGGAAGTGTTCGCGCCGATCGTGGCGCGCCTGGCCGGGAAGTAGGCGATGGTGAAGCCGTTCCGTTTCGGAGTGCAGATGGGGGGCGCCGGGTCGGCGGCCGAGTGGCGCGACAAAGCGCGCAAACTGGAGGCGCTCGGCTACTCGACCCTCTACCTGCCCGACCACTTCATCGACACCGCACTCGCGCCGATGCCCGCGATGGCGATGGCGCTCGCGCACACGACCACGCTGCGGGCGTGCGCGCTCGTGCTCGCGAACGACTACAAGCACCCGGCGATCGTGGCGAAGGAGATCGCGACGATCGACGTGCTGAGCGACGGCCGGGCCGACCTCGGTCTCGGCGCCGGTTGGATGCAGGTCGACTACGACGCGCTCGGCTTGCCGTACGACCGCGCCGGGGTGCGGGTCGACCGGCTCGAAGAGGCGCTCGCAGTGGTGAAGGGCTGCTGGAGCCCCGGGCCGTTCTCGTACTCGGGCACGCACTACACGATCACGAACTACGACGCGATCCCCGCGCCCACGCAGCAACCGCGGCCGCGGATCCTCGTCGGTGGCGGCGCACCTCGCGTGTTGCGATTGGCGGGCCGGGAAGCCGACGTGGTCGGGATCAACCCGAACCTGCGCGCCGGCGCGATCACCGCCGACGCGGTGCACACGTCGCTGGCCGAGGAAACGGCGCAGAAGATCGCGTGGGTGAAGGAGGGTGCCGGGTCGCGCTTCGACGACATCGAATTGCAGATCCGCTACTTCCTGTGCACGGTCACCGACGACCCGCAGCGTCTCGCCGAAGCGGTCGCGCCGGGTTTCGGGCTCACCCCCGACGCGGTGATGACGTCGGGCGTCGCCCTGATCGGCCCGGTCGAGTCGATCATCGACCAGTTGCAGCAGCGGCGCGAGCGCTGGGGCGTGAGCAACATCGTGATCGGCGACGACAACGTCGAGGCCTTCGCTCCCGTCGTCGCCCAACTCGCTGGCACCTGACCGCCCGCACCCCGCCGGGTTGTGTCACTCGTACCCCCGTGCAGGGGTGAAAATGACACAACTCAGGGGAGGCGGGCGAGGCGGTCGGCGAGGAACGCGCGCTCGGGGGCGGTGCGCGCGAGTTCGAGGGCGCGTTCGTACGCGGCGCGGGCTTCGTCGACGCGGTCGAGGCGCCGGAGCAGGTCGGCGCGCGTGGAGTGGTAGAGGTGCGAACGTTGCAGGACCGCTTCGCCGCCGAGATCGTCGACGAGGCGTAAGCCAAGGTCGGCGCCGTCGGCCATCGCGACCGCGACGGCACGGTTCAACTCGACCACGGGTGACGGCACGTAGCGTTGCAGCGCGGTGTAGAGCGCGGCGATCTGCGGCCAGTCGGTGGCTTCCGCCGTCGGTGCTTCGGCGTGCAGCGCGGCGATGGCCGCCTGCACCTGGTAAGGCCCGGGCCGGCCGAGGCGCAACGCGCGGTCGACGAGTTCGGAACCTTCGGTGATGGCGTCACGGTCCCAGCGGGTGCGGTCTTGCTCGCCGAGCAGCCAGACCTTGCCCTGGTCGTCGACCCGGGTGTCGCGGCGGGCGTCGTGCAACCGGAGCAGCGCGAGCAGGCCGATGGCTTCGGGCTCGTCGGGCATCAACTCGACGACGAGCCGCGCCAGGCGGATGGCCTCGGCGCACAACTCCCGGCGCACGAGCGTGTCGCCCGCGGTCGCGGCATACCCCTCGTTGAACACGAGGTAGATCACCGCGAGCACCGACGAGAGCCGGTCGGGGAGTTCGTGGTCGGGCGGGACGCGGTACGGGATCTTGGCGACGCGGATCTTGCGTTTCGCGCGCGTGAGCCGCTGCGCCATGGTGGGCTCGCCGACCATGAACGCACGCGCGATCTCTTCGGTGGTGAGCCCACCGAGGGTGCGCAGCGTGAGCGCGACCTGCGCGTCGGTCGCGAGCGCCGGGTGGCAACAGGTGAAGATGAGGCGGAGCCGTTCGTCGGGGATCGTGGGCATGCCGACCACCTCGCCGGTTTCGGCGTTGAGCGCCGCGAGCCGTTGCGCGGCGTCGTGCTTCTCCGGCCGCCGCGCCTCACGCCGCATGCGGTCGATCGCTTTGTGGCGGGCGGCGGTGAGCAACCACGCGCCCGGGTTGTTCGGTACGCCGTCGCGCGGCCAGCGGCCGAGCGCGACGACGAACGCTTCCTGCAACGCGTCCTCGGCGAGATCGAAGTCGCCGACGCTGCGGATCAACGACGCGAGTACCCGTCCCGACTCCTGCCGGAACAGGTGCTCGTAGTCGGGCGTCTCCGGTGAGGTCACGCTGCGCTTACATCTCCATGACGGGGCGGACTTCGATCGTGTCGAACCCACGCTTGGCGCCCGGCAGCGTGGCCGCGAGTTCGAGGGCGCGGTCGAGGTCGGGGACGTCGACGGTGTAGTAGCCGCCGAGCCATTCCTTCGTCTCGATGAACGGGCCGTCGGTGACGAGCCGGTCGCCGTTGTTGACCCGCACGGTCGTGGCAGTGTCGTTCCCCTGGAGCGGGTCGCCGTTGACGTATTCCTTGGCGTCGATGAGCGCCTGCGTATAGGCGCCGTAGTCGGCGAAGAGCGCGTCGGTCACCTCGGCGGTGGCCTTCGACCAGGCCTCGGGGTCACTCCAGATCAGCAGCATGTACTTCAACGTCGGTGCCTCCAGTTCGAGCCGGCCCGTTTGCCGGCGTCACGGGAACGACGAACAGTGACCCCCGAGATCGACGCCCCAACTCGTTTTGATGTACCAGAAGCGCGCTACGGGGGCGGCTCGGTTCATCAAAACGGGTCGGCGGCGAAGCGGGCGGGGATCCACGCGGCGAGCCGGGCGCGCACGGCGTCGGCGGCTTCGGTGAGGAGATGACCGGCGCCGGGAAGGAACTCGACCTCGCCCTGGCCGGCGAGCATGTGCACCACCTCGCTCGTCTCCGGCGGCAGGATCTCGTCGGCGGTGCCGTGCAACAGGAGCAGCGGCGCACCGAGCGCGGCGGCTTCCTCGCACCCGGCCGACTGCGTCGACAAGGTGACCACGCCGCGGCAGTGCGGGCCGAGGATCACGCCGGCCTGCAACGCGACCGCGCCGCCGAACGAATGGCCGACGGTCACGAAACGCCGGGCGCCGAACCGGTTGGCGAGGTCGGCGGCGGCGGCGAGATCGTGCACGCACTTCGGGAGATGGTTCGGCTTGCGGTAGCCGACCCGGATCGTCGCGATCTCCTGCTCGACGAACGCCTCGCCGAGCGCGTGGTACACGCCGTCGGCCGGGCCGAGCAGCCCGCCCATACCGCCACCACACATCAGAACGACGTTCTCGGTGGCGGGGTCGCCGTGCCAGAGCAACGTCAGCAAACCGCTCATCGTGTAGACCTCGACGTGGCGCAGCGTCGGGGTCACCTGAACTTCTTCCCGCGCCAGCGCGCCGAGGGTGTCGAGGGGCGCGCGAGGCTCGCCGTCGTCGGGTTCGTCGGTCATGATGGCGGCCACCGTACGGACGGGGGCATCCCATGGCAACCGAAGAACTGGGCGACGTCGCCACCCGCGTGCTGTTCGAGAACGACCGGGTGCGCGTGTGGGAGATGACGCTCGCGCCCGGCGAGCGTTCGGCGCGGCATCGCCACGAACTCGACTACCTGCTGGTGTTCTTCGAAGGTGAGCGCATCGGTGTGGAGGTCGACCCGGACAGTGCCGGCCCATACCGGGAGAACCTCGAGTTCGACGTTCCGCTCGGGCGTTGCGTCTATGTCGAGCGCGGGGGAGTGGAAACCGCGGTCAACGTGGGGAACGCGCCGTACCGCGAACTGCTGATCGAACTCAAAGACGACGTCGAGATCTAGAGCAGACTGGCGAGGGCGTCGCGGGTCGCGGCGCGCTCCTCGCGCGCACCGAACTCGGCGGCCGCGAAATCGGTGACCCCGATGTCGCCGAGGCGACGCACCGCTTTCACGACGGTCGCTTCGTCGCCGACGATCGCCACGTCGGCCGGCCCCGCCGCGCCTTCGCGGTCGAGCATCGCGCGGTACGACGGCAGGTAGCCGTACACCTGGAAGTCGCCCGCGGCCCGCTCGCGTGCGCCGTCGGGGTCGTTGGTGACACACACGGGCAACGACGCCGCGATCCGCGGCGCGGGCTTGCCGGCCTTCTCGGCCGCGGCGGTGATCGTCGGGACGATGTGGGATTCGAGCGTGGCGGGGCCGGTCATCCAGGTGACCGTGCCGTCGGCGGTGCCACCCGCGAGCTGGAGCATGCGCGGCGCGAGCGCCGCGAGCAACACCGAAGGAGGCTGCACGCCCGCGACTGCGATCGAGCCGCGGTAGGTGAGCGTCGTGCCCTCGACGGTGATGTTCTCTTCGTGCAGTAACGGCAGCAGGATCGCGAGGTACTCGCGCATGTGGAGCGCGGGCTTGTCGTACGACATGCCGTACATGCCTTCGATCACGACCTGATGGCTCAAACCGATGCCGAGGGTGAACCGGTTGCCGGTCGCCTGCTGCACGGTCAGCGCCTGCTGCGCCAGCATCATCGGATGACGCGGGTAGCTCGGCACGACCGCGGTGCCGAATTCGATCCGCGGCACCTGGTGGCCGACCACCGCGATCGTCGTGAGCGCTTCGGCGCCGAAGATCTGGGGGAGCCAGTACGACGCGAACCCCTGCTTTTCCACCGACGTCGCGTCGGCGATCACGTCGTCGAGCGGCCGGTTCGCGGTGTCGCCGCCAAAGATGCCGATACGCATGCTGGGCCTCCTGTCGCCGCGCCGGACCGTAGACGGCGACGCGAGACGATGCGAACAGCCGTGACTACCATCCGTTGGGAAAGAGGTGGTCGTGGGGGCGCAAGGGATCAGAAAGCGCCGGCGCAAGGACGGAGCGCTCGCCGTCGAGCACGACGACACGGTCGGTGCCTCCGACGGCATGACGCCGGGGGATCGGCGCCGAGTGCTCGGCTGGTTCTCGTGGAACGAGTACACGCCAGGGGGTGCGCTCGAGCGGAACGGCTTCATGCTCCGCCAACGCAAGCGGGCGAAGTTCACCGACGACTGGCGCTCCAGCGTGCTGTACGCCGTGGCGGCCGTGGGCGCGGCGATCGGGGCGATCGCCCTCGCCGCCATCGTCGTGACGCACTGGTGACGTCCCCGCGGGGACGCCGGGCAGCGCCCGCTCGGCGCCGGTTGCTATCCTCGGCGCTCACGCGGACGTGGCTCAGCTGGTAGAGCACAACCTTGCCAAGGTTGGGGTCGCGGGTTCGAATCCCGTCGTCCGCTCGAAGAAACGCCCTGGTCAGAAGGGTTCTCCGATGACCGGCCGTGCGCATATCGCCCACGCGCTCTACTAAGTCGCTCTACCATCCGTGGCGTGGCGAGCAAGGGCTCTACTGCGTCGACGACTGTTCTCCGCTCGGCCAAGCGGCGAAAACGGGGCAGCGGCGGGATTGTTGCCGTCCGAGACGGTGTCTGGCGCGTCGACCTCGAGATCAAACGCGATCCCGTAACCGGGCTCCGACGCAGGGTCTCGCGCACAATTCGGGGGACACGCAGTGACGCTGAGACTGCGCTCGCGAAGCTCAAGGTCGCTGACCACGAGAAGCGGCTGCCGCCGAAGGGCACGTCGGCCCGTTCGGTCGCAGCGGTGTTCCAGGCCTACGAGCAGGCGGTCGACGTTGGGCTGGTCGAGCTGGCGCCGAGTACCCGTATAACGATCCGGTCGGCGATGCGCACGATGAGCGCAACGGTGTTGCCCGACGGCAACGACTTCGGATCGGTGCGGCTGTCAAAATTGACGTGGCAGGACATCGAATTCATGTACGCCGGAATGAAGGCTGCCGGCCACGGCGCCGATTGGGTTCGGCGGTGCGCGACGGTGCTGTCGCGTGCCCTCGACTTGGCCCGCAAACGTGGGCTCATCGATGGCAACCCGGCGAAGGATGCCGCGCGGCCGCGGTCGACCCGCACGAAACCGTTCGCTCCGAGCGCAGACGAATTGCGCGCCGTGCTGCGGAGCGCAGCGCGGGTCGACCCTGAGGTTGCCGACGCTGCGACGATCCTCGGGAGCACCGGCATGCGCAAGGGTGAGATCCTCGGGTTGCGGTGGAGCGAGATCGATCTGCGCAGCGACGAGGTCCATGTCGGCGCGGCGATCACCGACGGCGGACGCGGTGTTGGGGTGCTGCGTAAGGCGACGAAACGCTCCGACTGGCGAGATGTGCCGCTTACTTCCGGCCGGGCGCCCCGTCTATGCAGGGTCCGCAATACGAGGTTTCGGCGCTGGTGCGTGCATTCTATGACGAGGTCGTTTCTCTAGGGTGGACCGCGTACCGCAATGGGTGGCACAGCACCCAATCAAGTGGGGGGTAATCTCCGGCTGGTTGCTTTTCGTTGTAGTGGGACTTATGGACCGACTGTATATAGTCGGCATCCTTGTTGCACTTCCCTTCGGATTGTTGAATTGGTGGATGTGGAGAAACGGAGGTATAGCCCACCGTTGGCACGCTGCGATCTTGCGTAAGTTTCCGCCAAAGCGATAAGTGTCGCCGAGCCACAGCCCGCCCGGGACGTTTGTGCGCGTTGGTCGCTACCGACCCAGGATCTCTGATCTGACCCGTGGTCAAGGTCTCGCAGTGGACGACCTGCCCGATCTGATTCTGAAGTAGAGCGGTCTACAACACGGCAGTATCAAGCGGTCTGGACGGACGAATCACCGGAAGGAGCCGCAGGTCACGCCACACAGCGGACCGGTTGGTACGGGCGTCGCGACCTTGCCAAGGTTGGGGTCGCGGGTTCGAATCCCGTCGTCCGCTCCAAGAGCCCTCGCAGATCAGCGGCCCTTTGCGGCCGCTGATTCGCGTTCCGGAGCTGACGACGCCGACAACCCTGCCCAGGCCCATGCCGCGTAAAACCCTCGTGGGCGACGCAAGCAGTACTGCTGTCGTCATCACGTTCACGGTTGGATGGGTGCTGCGGTGCGCCTTTGCCCGTCCGACGGTAGAACTTGGTCTGCTCACCACCAACGACGAGTCAGTTTCGTATGCCCGAAGCCGATGCAACGGATCCAGCGCGCCGGTTCGAGGCGCCGTTCGACGACCCCCGGTACAACGGAAATCGTCTCTTGTGCCGCTCGCCGAACTTCACGGTGCGGTCGGAGTGGGAGGTGGTGTTCTTGGAAGGGCGCGAACTCACGCAGCGGGCTGTGATTGGCGACTTCTACGGCGACCCCGCCGAGGCGGCGATCGATGCGACTGAACGATGGTGCGTCACCGTCGGCTGCGGCTTGATCGCGTACCGGTTGACTCCACCGTGGCGCCCGTGGGACGGGCGTGTCGACGATCTGGGTCAGTGGTGGGGCCACGGACAAGATCCGCCCGAACCCCTGTGGCTCAAACATGTTCGCGCCATCGATGACCGTTTCGTCTGCGACACGAACCCCACCGACGAATGGCTCATCCAGCGGTTCGACGTAAGGCCAGACGAAAGGTCGATCCTGCTCGTCGAGCAGTGGACCGATCACGACGCGCGATTCCGAAACGAGGTACTGCACAGGTTCGTAGGGCAAGCTCTCATCGACGTCGCATTCGACGGCGCAGCACTGACGTTCACGTTCGCCGAGACAGGCGCCGACACCCTCACCTTCACGGGCGAATGGATGTACGGCGCTCGAGCGAAACCATGGAGCCACGTCGACCCCCACAAACTCGCAACCTCGGGAGTTGTGGACGCGCTCCGCGGCTTTCTGCCGTCTCACGTGAAGCAACTCGATTCGGGGGACGCCGGTGAGCTGACGTTCGTGCTCGCCCTCAGCTCAGACGCGGTACCGACCGAAACGGCGTACGTCGACATCCATGTCAGCGGCGACCAAGCACGAGGCGCCTGGAGTGCACGCTCGCCGATAGGGGAAGTTGTTTCGCCCGGTGCGGCGGGTTGGCCGACGCGCCCGGTGTAGCAACGAGTACCGATGGTGCCGGCGATGATGGCGGCGCCGCGCTTCGCAAGCTGTTTCTTTTGGGGGCGGCGCGCGACCCCATCGATCCTTGCCGCGAGAGTCCGCCGAGCGAGCAGCTTCATGGTTAGCGATATTCAGCGCCGTGCTCCTTGTGCGCGCATCCGGCTCGCACCGGCCACGAACGCGAGTTCAGGCCGCGGAAGGTCGCGAAACACCGACCATCGACTCGATGGCCACTACGAGATCGCGACCGCGTTCCAGCGGACGGGTTCCGCAGTGAAGCACCGATGGCGGGACGCCGCTCGCAACCGGTTCCGACAACCACACCGTCGGGCCGAGGACCAGCGCGGTCGCGGCGGCTTCGAGGTTGAGCAGGTCGAAGCTTCGGTTGGCGCAGCGCGAGGCCGGCCATCACGGGCACGATGGCACGGGGTTCGGGGAGCCCGATGAGGCCGCGGTCCAGGCCGCGGCACGGTGACGAACGGTTCGGCTCATGGGGGTGTACGGCGCGGTGCAGCGCCATTTACGCTCGCGTCCGTGGCGATCATCGGGATGCACGCGCTGCTGTACTCGTCGGAACCGGAAGCGCTACGAGCGACGCTTCGCGACGTGTTCGGCTGGGACCACGTCGACGCGCACGACGGCTGGCTGATCTTCGCACTGCCGCCATCGGAGTTGGGCGTGCACCCGGGCGATGCGCCCGCTCACGAGCTGTCGCTCATGTGCGACGACATCGCGGCGACGATGACAGAACTCGCGGCGAAGGGCATCTGTTTCGACGGCGAACCGGTGCCTGCGGGATTCGGCATCACGGTCACGATGGTGCTGCCCGGCGACGTGCGGATGCAGCTCTACCAACCGCGCCACGCGACCGCAATCTGAGGCTGGAAGGGCCGACCAGGACGAAGCGCGGGGTGACCTCGGCCCAGCGCGACCGGCCGGTGACAACGCATTGACGGAGCCACCGGCCGGCACGCGAGACGGTCAGCCGGCCGGTGCGAAGAACTCGAGGGCGATGCCGTCGGGGTCGCGGAAACTCACGCCCGAGCCGTAGGTGGCGTCCTTGATGCCACCGTGCGCGATGCCGAGCTCGTCGAGCCGGCGGGCCTGCTTCTCGAGTTCACCGCGGTCGGCGCACCCGAACGCGACGTGGTCGAGCCCGACACGGAACTCGCTGAAACGCTCGCGCGGCGCGGGAGTGCGGTGCTGGTGCAGGCCGACGAGGGTGCCGTTGCCGAGCAGGTACACGGTGTGGTGCATGTCGGGGTCGGTGTCTTCGTCGATGACCGACCCGGACCCGAACAGCGTCTCGTACCACGGAACGCTGACGGTGAGGTCGCGCACGGTGAGCGCGACGTGGGTGAGGGGCGGGAATTCCGGCATTTTCATGGTTCCTTTTCTCGATGACGGGCACGTATACGGGGCGTCGCGCGTATTGGTTCGGTGCCGTGCACCAATTGGCAGGAACTGCAGCGATCCGGCCGGATGCACCCGCGCGTAGGCTCCGGCGCGATGGGCAAGGTGCGCGCGTGGCTCGGCATCCCGTACGCGACGGCAGCGCGGTTCGAACCGCCGGCACCGGCGGCCGCAGTCGACTTCGAGCGGTGCACCACGTTCGGGCCGGCGGCACCGCAGCGCCCGGGCTTCGCGCTGGTTCCCGACTCGCCCGTCGGCCCGACCGACGAACTCGCGTGCCTCACGCTCAACGTGTGGGCGCCGACCGGTAACCGGGATCGGCGGCCGGTGCTCGTGTGGTTCCACGGCGGTTCGTTCGTGACCGGTTCGTCGGCGCAACGTTGTTACGACGGTGCGCGCTTCGCGGCGGAGCAGGACGTGGTCGTCGTGACGGCCAACTACCGGCTCGGCGTGCTCGGGTTCCTCGATCAGCGTTCGATCGGCGGCAACCGCGCGAACCTCGGGCTCCACGACGCAATCAGCGCGTTGCAGTGGGTGCAGGCCAACATCGGGTCGTTCGGCGGCGACCCGGCGCGCGTGACGGCGTTCGGCGAGTCGGCGGGCGGTGGGGTGTGCGTGCACCTTCTCGCGTCGGCCGCGACCCGCGGTCTGTTCGCGAACGTAATCGTGCAGAGCGGCGTGACCGACCGAACCCTCGACGCCGAGCGCGGCGCGGTCGTGGCGAGGGCGGTGTGCGACGCGGCCGGTGCCGCCGACCTCGACGGTCTCCGCGCGCTCCCGCTCGAAGCGTTGCTCGACGCCCAGGACGAGGTCGCCCCGGCACTGCTGAAGCCGGTCGGGATGATGCCGTTCCACCCGTGCGTCGACGGCGACCTGCTCGACGCGCCGCCGGCAACGGCGCTGGCGTCGGGTATCGCGGCCGGGGTCCCGCTGCTGGCCGGCTCGACCGCCGATGAGATGCGGCTGTTCCTCGATCGGGACGCGGCCGCGCCGGAACGCGACCGCCTGCTGCGACGGGTCGAGCGCTACCTCGGCGTCGACGCGGAACGGGCCGAGACGATCGTCGCGACCTACGAGCGCGAAACCGGCGCGGGCGCGTGGCCGGCGCTGTTCAGCGACGTCGAGATGCAGGTCCCGCTGCGTCGCGTGCTCGACGCGCAGGCGCGCCACGCACCCACCTTCACCTATCTCTTCACTTGGGAAGCGCCGGGTGTCGGCGCGGCCCACGCGGTCGACATCCCGTTCACGTTCGGCAATTTCGTCGACGGTTGGGCCGAATTCGTCGGCTACGACGCCGACGCCGAACGCCTCTCCCGAGCGATGCGCGACGCGTGGGCGGGGTTCGCGAACGACGGCGATCCCGGCTGGCCCGCCTACCCCGCGACGCAGGTGTTCGGGCGCACCGCGCAGGTCACGCCGGCGCATCCGTTCGCGGCGCGCCTGGCGACCCTGTAGCGCTCGCGAACGCGCGTCGCGCCGGGCGGCCGAGCACCCGGCGGACGTCGGTCGATACCGCGGCGAGCGCACCGTGCGCGACGGCCTCGTAGAGATCGACGGTCGAGTCGAGGAGCCACGGGTCCATGCCGGTCGCCGCGACCGCGTTGCGCCACTGCGCGAGAGGCGGGTCGAGCCGGGTCACGCCGAGTCGCGCCGCGACTTCGTCGCCGTCGATCGCTTCGGGCCCGGTGACCACGAGCGGCCCGTCGATCTCGCGCGTGAGCGCCTCGGCCGCGACCTCGGCGATGTCGTCGGGTTCCACCCAGGCGACGCGCCCCGGCCCGAACGGCAGCACGACCCGGCCCCGCGCGAGAAGATCGCGCTGCCGCTCGATCACGGTCGTGAAGAACGAAGGCTGCAACACCGTCGCCGCGACACTCGACGCGGCGAGCCGCCGTTCGATGGCGCGGTGATTGCCGTGCAGGCCGCGGTCGAGGCCCGCGATCGGGATGTTCGACAGCTTCACGATGCGTTGCACGCCGGCTCGCTCGGCGGCTTCGATCGCGTTCGTCTCGAGCGCGACCTGCTCGCGTGACGGCGACGACTGCAGGAAGACAGCCCGCACGCCGGTACACGCGGCGTCGAGCGACGCCCGGTCGGCGAGATCGCAGCCGTCGCGCCGGGTGAAAGGGCGAACCACCGCGCGTCGCCCGTCGAGAAAATGCACGACACGCCGACCGAGGTCGCCGGCCGCACCGATAACGAGCACCGTCACCCGACTACGTTGGCACACATGCGCATGCCGCGACCGGGACCGGGAATCGGGCGCGAATTGACAGTCCCGCAGCAGCTCGCCTGTGCGTTGCGCATACTCGCCCACGACGGCTGGCAGGAGAACCTGTCGGGCCACATCACCTGGGCGACGCCCGACGGGGGGATGTGGGCCAACCCGTGGGGCGTCTGGTGGGAAGAGGTGCGGGCGTCGCAGATCCTCCGGCTCGACGCCGACGGCGACATCGTCGAAGGCGACGACGACGTCACCCCCGCAGTGTTCCTCCACACCGAACTGCACCGGGTGCGTGAAGACGCAACCGTGATCGTGCACAACCACCCCTACTTCGCGACCTTGCTCGCGGTGATGGGGGAGTTGCCACGCATGGTGCACCAGAACTCGTGCATCTTCGACGGCGAGCTCGCCTTCGTCGACGAGTACGGCGGTGTCGACGACAGCGCGGGCGGGAAATGGCTCGCGCGCGAAGTGGGCGACGCTTCGGGTGTGCTCCTCGCGCATCACGGCGCGATCGTGACCGCCCCGACCGTCGCAGAAGCGTGCTACAAGGCGACGACGTTCGAGCGCATGTGCCGGTTCACCTACGACGTGTTGCGCGCCGGGCGTGAACCGGTCGAGGTCCCGGCGCAGCCGCGGGCGGAGTTGAAAGCGGCGCTGCGGCAGAACGCGCCGAGCGCGTACTGGGACGGCGCGGTGCGAGGGTTGTTGCGTACCGAGCCCGAGGTGTTGACCTGATGGACATCGAGGATCTCGCCAAGTCGGAGGCGTTCGGAGGCGGCAAGGGCCGTCGCCGAAACGATCACGTGGCTGCCCGAACCTGCCCCGCGCCCTCGCCGCTACCACGTGTTCTCCGTCGACGACCATGTCGTGGAACCACCCGATGCGTTCACCGGGCGGTTCCCGAAGAAGTTCGCCGACGCCGAACCGCGTGTGGTGCCCACCGACGATGGTGGCGAGGCGTGGTTGTGGAACGGGGAACTGTTACCCAACGTCGGCTTCAACGCGGTCGTCGGCCGGCCGTCGACCGAGTACGGGTTCGAACCGACCCGTTTCGACGAGATGCGGCCCGGCGCCTGGGACGTGCACATGCGCGTCCGCGACATGGACATCGACGGCGTGTCGGCGTCGTTGTGCTTCCCGTCGTTCCTGCCCGGCTTCGTGGGCCAGCGGCTCACGCTGTGGCCATCCGACGACGAACTCGCCCTGACCGCGATGCGGGCCTACAACGACTGGCATCTCGAAGCGTGGTGCGGTGCGCACCCCGATCGTTTCGTGCCGAACCAGATCGCGTACCTGCGCGACCCGCAGATCGCGGCCGAAGAGGTGCGGCGCAACGCGGCGCGCGGGTTCAAGGCGGTCACCTTCTCGGAGGCGCCCGACAAGCTCGGGTTGGCGACGATCCACTCGGGCTACTGGGACCCGCTGTTCGTCGCCTGCGAGGAGACGGGAACGGTCGTGTGCCTCCACGTCGGTTCGTCGGGGACGTCGCCGACGACGTCGGCCGACGCGCCGCCCGAGATCCCGGCCGTGCTCTTCGGCGCGTACGGCATGTACTCCGCCGTCGACTGGCTCTACTCGAGGATCCCGGTGCGTTTCCCCGACATCAAGATCTGCCTGTCCGAAGGAGGGATCGGCTGGGTGGCCGGCATCCTCGACCGGCTCGACCACTGCTACCGGTACCAGCTCGGCTACCTGCCCACCTGGCGCGACGTCGACCTTGCGCCGAGCGACGTGTTACGGCGCAACTTCTGGTTCTGTTCGCTCGACGACGACGCGGGCATGCTCGTACGCGACCGCATCGGCATCGACCACATCCTCGTGGAGTCCGACTACCCGCACGCCGACTCGTCGTGGCCCGACACGCAGCCGATGCTCGTCCGACAACTCGAAGGGCAGGGCGTGCCCGACGACGAAGCCGATCTGATCACCTGGCACAACGCGGCGAAGTTGTTCCGCCACGAGGGCTGAAGGTCAGCGTTCGCGGCGGGCGCGGGCGCGCCGCTTTCCTTCGTGCATCGCCGCGACGCGTGAAACCGGGATGGCGTGGCCTTCCTCGACGAGGTCGGCCGGGAGTTGCTGCGGGCTCGGCATGTGCGCGGCCCACGGGTCGTTGTCGCCAAGGTGGGCGAGCGCGGTGTGCACCGTGAAGTCGCCGGGTGCGACATCGTCGAGATCGGCCCAGTCGATCGGGAACGACACGGGCACGCCCGGTCGAGCCCGCGGGCTGTAGGCCGCGACGACCGTCGCGCCACCGGAGCGTGTCGCGTCGACGAACACTTTCCCCTCGCGGTCTTCCTTCATGAACGCCGCCGTCGCGATCGTCGGGTCGAGGCTCACGGTGCGCGCCGCGATCGCCCGCGTCGCCGCCGCGGAATCTTCGAGGGTCGGCCGATCGTCGACCGGCACGAAGACGTGCACACCCTTCGCGCCGCTGGTCTTGACCGCGCCGCTCAGGCCGGCGCCGGCGAGCGCCTCGCGCACGAGCCGCGCGACGCGCACCGCCGCCGGGAAGGCACCGGCGTCGGGCGGGTCGAGGTCGAGCACGAGATGGGTCACGCGATCGGGCCGCTGCACGGTCGTGAGCGTCGGGTGGTACTCGACGGCACGTTGGTTCGCGAACCACAGCAGGGTGCGGCGATCGTTGCAGAGCGCGTACGACACTTCGCGTTTCGACGTTTCCGCCCAGAGTCGCACGGTCGGGACCCAATCGGGCGTGTACTTCGGGACGTTCTTCTGCATGAACGCCTCCTGGCCGCGATGCACGCGGATGACCGACAGCGGCCGGTCGGCCAGCACGGGGATGATCCGGTCGCGCACGCCGTCGAGGTAGTCGACGAGGTCGCGTTTCGTCGCGCCGGCGCCGTCGAAGAGGGGCTGGTCGAGATGGGTGAACGACACACCGGCACGATCGCCGGCACGATCGCCGGCACGATCGACGTCGCCGTCGGAGGCCATGACGGCAACGCTAGTGACGGCGAGTCAGCCTTGTGCAGGAGCGGGCTCGGCGGGGATGCGTGCCTTCGCGCCGCGCTCGCGGGGCACGGCCAGGCGAACGAGGGTCAGGAGCAGGATGAACGAGAGCATCGCGGTGGCCGCCATCGCGAAACCGGTGTTGCGGGCGTCGGTGCCGGCGGTGATCGCGTGCAACGTCGCCATCCCGAACAGGACGAAACTCGACGTGTGGATGGCGTGCCAGACGCGTCGCGGCAGCCACTTCATCAGCAACGACGTGCACTCGATCGCGAGCAACACCCAGAGCGAGATGACGCCCCACGCAACCGGGACCGGCCGCCACTGTGATGCGAACGGCATCAGGATCTCTTTGACGCCGAAGTGCAGGTAGTTGTCGCCGACCAGCGCACCGACGTGGAAGGCGGTGAACAGTACGGCCGTCCCACCGAGGAAACGGTGCAAGTCGGTGAGCCACTTCGGGCTCGGCCAGCGGGCGAAGACCTTGGTCGACAGCAGCAGTCCCCACATGACCGAGATGCTGAGCAACGCCCAGGCGACCATCCCGCTCGAACGGGCGAGGTACCACCATGTGTGTGTCATCGCGTCACCCCGGCGAGGCTCGGGTCGACCGTCACGGTGCCGTCGTCGTCGACGACGACGAGCTGGGCGTCGAAGCCCGGCCCGGCAGCCGCGTCGAGCGCACCGACGAGCGCGGTCTTCGCGACCACCTCGGCCCACCAGCCTTCGGCGGTGATCGCGGCGACGGTCGCGTGCGGCGTGACCGCCGGCCGGCCCGTGCGCGGGTCGATGAGATGGTGTGCGTCACCGGCCGCGGTCTTCCAACTCCGGCGCACGCGACTGCTCGTCGCGAGGCCGCCGCCGGCCAGCGCAACCCGGAGCACTTCACGCCCGGGCCGGGCCGGGTCGGCGATGACGACGTCCCACGTCGTGCCCTGCGGTGGTTCGCCGCGCACGCGTAGGTCGCCGCCGACATTGACGAGCGCGCCGGCGGCGCCGCCGTCGACGAGTTCGGCACTCACGAGGTCGGCGGCGAACCCTTTCCCGATACCGCCGGCATCGAACTCGACGCCGCGCGGCAGGGTGATCGTGCCCAGGTCGTCGTCGCACTCGATCGCCGCGCAGCCCGGCGCGGGATGGTCTTCGAGCGTCGCGATCGCGCCGGCCATCACCCGGGCCGACCGCGCAACGGCCCGGAAATCGCGGTCGTAGCCCGCCGAACGCAGCGCCGGGAGAACGGTCGGGTCGAACAGGCCCGCCGTGCGCGACCACGCGTCCATCGCGTGCTGCACGAGCTCGACCGTCTCCGGCGACACGACCACATGCTCGCCCGGCATCGCATTCATGCGGCTCACCTCGCTGGAGGGCAGGAAGCGGCTCCACTTCTGTTCCAGGTCGCCGAGACGATCGGCGGCCCGATCGACGGCGGCGCCGGCGCCGGCACCCACGACGAGCACGTGCGCGGTCGTCCCCATGACGGGGAAGCAACGCTCAGCTTGCACTGCTCACCGTCGCGGGGGCGGGTGCCGGTGCCGGCGCGGGTGCCGCGGTCGCGGGCGGTGCCGTCGGGGGTGGCGCGGTCACCGGTGCCGCAGTCGGCGGCGGCGGTGGCGGCGCGGTCGGGGCCGGTGCGGGGGCCGCGGTCGCGGGTGCCGCGGTCGGCGGCGGTGCGGCCGGGGCACTGGCTCGCGAGATGACGACGGGGGCCGGGCTGGGTGGGGTGGGAGCAGCGGCGGCCCCCGTCGTCGGCGCCGTCGCGACGGCTGGGGCGTGTCGCGACGAGGTTGACCGGTGGGCCTTCTTCGCTTGGTGCTGCGCGGTGATGGTCGCGGGCGTGGTGGCGGCAGCGGTGAGTGGAGGTCGCCGTTGCCCGGCCGCGATCGCGCCGGCGAGGCCGAGGGTCGCCGAAACCGAGAGCCCGGCGGCGAAGACGCGCGCACCGGCCGCGGTGTGCCCGCGCTGGCGCGGTGCGGCGCTACGGGAAGCGGCCATCAGTCGTCGCTCCGGCGGCCGTTGTTGTCGGCTCGGTCGTCGCGCTCGACCTTGGGCCGCGCCGTCGTCGGCGGGCTCGTGTTCGGCGCGGTCTCCGCGGCGACGGTCGGTGCCGGCGCGACCGTGCCGGCGGTTGCGGCCGGTGCGGAATACTCGGTCGTCGCGGTGCGGTACGGCGACGACGTTTCCGGCGGTGGCGCCGTGCCTGGCGCCGGCGCCGCTTCCTCGGGCGGTACCGCGGTGGTCGTGGGCGCCGGTGGCGTGGACCGGTGCTTGGGGACGTAGCGGGTCACGCGGGGATGGAACGATCCGACCGCGTCGGCACGCCCGTTGGAGAAGAGGCCTCCGGCGAACGCGAACGCGGCGCTCGAGGTGAGCAACGCCGCCGAGACCCAGAGGGCGACTGCAACCGTGCGCTTCCGTGTCATGCCGGCGACCGTACGCAGCACCGGGCCAGCGCACGGTGTGAGCCGGGTTAGCGGAACCCTAAGTTCGTGCGGGGAGGCGCGGGGCCACCGTTGCCTTCAGCACCACGACGGCGTCGAGGCCCCGGCCGGTCCGGGCATCGAGCCGCGCCGACCCGCCACTTGCCTCCGCGAGTTGCCGCACGACGGCCAATCCGAGACCGCTGCCGCCACCGGGCGCCCCCGCCGAGCGCCAGAAACGCTCGAACGCCTGTGCGCGATCGTCGGGACCGAGCCCGGGGCCGCGTCGAGCACATGGAGCGCGACCGTGACGCCGTCGTTCACCACCCGCACGTCGATGGTCGTGCCGGGTGGGGCGACCTCGGCCGCGTTGTCGATCAGGTTGTCGAGCACCTGCTCGACCGCGCCCGGGACCGCGAGCGCCCACGCGGGGGCGGGTGCGTCGAGCGCGATGGCGTTCGGCCGTTCCGACAGCACGTCGCGCCAGATGTCGGCCCGCTCCCGCGCGATTTCCGCAACGTCGACCTCGACGACGGTCGTCGGCTCCGCGGCGTTCCGCGCGAAGCGCGAGGAGGCCGTCGACGAGGCGGCTCATGCGCGTGACCTCCGCGGCCGCGCTCTGCACCGCGGCGCGGTCGGGTTCGTCGACGTGCGCTTCGAGGTTCTCGAGTCGTAAACGCAGCGCGGTGAGCGGCGTGCGGAGCTGGTGCGACGCGTCGGCGACGAAGCGTTCCTGCGCGTCGAGCAGCGCCGCGAGTCGCTCCGCCATCCGGTTGAACGTCGACGCGAGGTGACGCAACTCGGGCGGCCCGGCGAGCTCGTCGACCCGCACGTTCAGGTCGGCCGCGGCCAGCCGGTCGGTGGCCTGTTCCAGCCGGTGCACCGGACGGGTCACGCTGCGGGCGAGGACGAAGCCGAGAAGCGCGACCGCGGCGAGCACGCCGGTGCACAGCAAGCCGATGCGTTCCCAGGTGCGCCACACGCGCTCGTTGAGCGTGGACGCCGGATAGGTCACGCGGACCGCGCCGCTGACGCGCCCGCCCGCGGTCGTCGGCACCGCGGCGTAGAGCAGGTTCGTGCGCAGCGTGTTCGAGTTGCGTGACCCGTCGACTCGCCGGCCGGTCAGCGCGGCCCGGATCTCCGGCCGGGTCGAGTAGTCGCGTCCCGGATCGGTCGGTCGCTGCGTGTCGAGCAGTGCGATCCCGTGCGTGTCGACCACGATCACATGGCCGCCGGTACGGGCGGCGTAGCGCTCGATGTCGGTGTTGCGGAACGGCTCGGCGCGATGGGCCGACCCTTCCACGACGGCGGCGATCGAGTCGGCATCACGCTCGATCCCGAACAGCAGACGTTCCTTTTCCCGGTGTGCGAACGTGACGCCCAGCGGGACCGCGAGGAGCGCGAGCGCGAACGCGGTGATCGTGAGGTAGGTGACGAGGAGCCGCCGGGTCATGACGGTTGTTCGAGCCGGTACCCGACGCCGCGCACTGTCGAAATCCACGCGGGCGAGCCGAGCTTCTTACGGAGCGCGGCAATGTGCACGTCGAGCGTCTTCGTCGGCCCCCACCAATGCTCGTCCCAGACCTGTTCGATGATGTCCTGCCGGCGCACGACGGCACCGGCGTCCTGCGCGAGCACGACGAGGAGGTCGAACTCCTTCGGCGTGAGCGCGACCTCGCGGCCGTCGACCAGCACGCGCCGGGTGCGATGGTCGATCTGGAGCGTGCCGATGGTCTGGGTACTCGGTGGTTCGGACGCGTTGGCCGTGCGGCGTAGAACGGCGCGAATGCGCGCCCCGAGTTCTCGGGTCCCGAACGGTTTGACGACGTAGTCGTCGGCGCCCAGTTCGAGGAGCAGCACCCGGTCGAGCTCGTCGCCCCGCGCGGTCAGGACGATGATCGGGACAGCTGAGCGAGCGCGCACGGCGCGGCACACGTCGGTGCCGTCCATGTCGGGAAGGCCCAGGTCGAGGAGCACGATGTCGACTGACCCCGCTTCCTCGACGGCCGCGGCACCCGTGCGAACGACACGCACGTCGCAGGCTTCGCGTTCGAGCGCTTCGACGAGGGGCGCGACGATCGCCGCCTCGTCCTCGACCAGGAGTACGCGGGTGCGGGGGCAGAGCACCTCGCTCATGACGGGCCGCCCGGCCGCGGTTCGGATACGCCCATAGGTCCCGACTGTCGACCGGTGCACCGCACCGGCGTAAGAGGCATTTGTCCCGCGGCGGCGAGTACCTCTCGCTCCCGGGGACCGAACAGTGACGATCGTCCCTGGGCCGGGAGCGGTCGCCGGCACACCATCACAGCATGCGGAAGAACCTGGGCGTGGTCGCCCTCGCGCTCGTGGTTGCCTTCCTGCTCATCCAACTGGTGCCGTACCGGGTCTCCAACCCGCCGGTTCGGCAGGAACCGAAGTGGGATTCGGCGAGGACCCGCCAACTCGCGGTCGCGAGCTGCTACGACTGCCACAGCAACCAGGTGCACGTGCCGTGGTACGGCCGCGTCGCGCCGGTGTCGTGGCTGGTCACGAACCACGTGCAGGATGGCCGGGCCGCCCTGAACTTCTCGGAGTGGGGCTCGAGTCGTGGGGAAGGTGCCGGCGATGCCGCTGAGACCGTACGTGAAGGTTCGATGCCGCCGTCGTACTACACGATCTTCGGCTTGCACAGTTCGGCGAAGCTCACCAAGGCCGAACGCGACGAGCTGGCCCGCGGTCTGATCGCGTCGCTCGGGCCCTGAGCGTCCCGACCGACGTTCTTACCGAGTTCCTACGTAGTTCCCACACGGCGCCGAACCGGTTGCAACGTTCGTGGTGTGCGATGAGTGCCCCCAACGAAAGGTATGGGCATGGCATTCAAGCCCCGGATGGCGATCGCAGGCGCGGCGCTGGTCGGCGCGCTCGCCGGCGGCGGGATCTCGCTCGCGTCGGCGCACGCGGCGTCGACACCGAGTACGACCTCGACCACGAACCCGTCGTCGTCGAGCACCCCCCACGATCATGCGAACTGCCCGCACATGGGCAACGGGAACGGCAGGGGCGCGGGCTACGGGAACGGTTACGGGAATACCGGCGCCCCGGGCGGCGGCACTTCGTACGTGCCGAATGGTGGCGGGCCGACGGTGTAGCCGTTCGGTGCTCGACGGGCCCGCCGCGGCCGCGTGCCGGTCACGGCCGCGGCGGGACCACCCAGACGTCGTCGGGTATCCGTTGTTCGAGCGCCCTGACCGTTTTGCCGAGCGCCGGGTCGTTGGCGCCGTCCCACACGGCGAGCGCGCCGCTCGCGTTCCTCACCAGCCAGTCGTTGCGACGCCCGATCGCCTTGCCCGCCGCGGGCTTCGACTTCGGCTTCGCGCGCGACAAGGTGATGGTTGCGTTGGCTCGTTTGACAAGCTGGGCGAACTCGGCGCGGCTCGCCGCGGGCCACATCGCGTCCGGCGCCGGGAAAGGCAGGACCGCGACATAAGGCACACCCGCGTCGGCGGCGGCGTGCGCGGCCAACTGTTCGACGCCGAGCCCGAGGCCGGTGAGCACGACGAGATCCGCGTGCACCTCGTGCAGGCCTCGCAGGATCTCGGTCAGCCGGCGGCGGACGTCGCGCGCGACGGGGTTGTCGCCGTAGCCGCCGAGGTCGGGCGGCCGGTGCCCGACGACCACGACGCGATGGCCGCTCGGCGCGGTCGCGCCCGGCGCGCCGGCGCGCTCACCTCGGACGTCGTCGGCCTCACCGAGGTCGGTGGGCGGTTCGTCACCGCGGCGGCCGGTTTGTGTCTTCGCTGCTTCGACCGCGAGCCGATCGACGAGGTCGTTCATCGGGTCGTCGCTGTGCCCGCGCACCCACGTGAAGGTGAGTTCCTCGCCGCGCCGGCGGAAGGCTGCGACGAGCGGTTTCCAGAGGTCGAGGTTCGCGACCGGTTTGCCCTGCGAGTTCTTCCAACCCTTCGCCTCCCAGGAGTCGAACCAGCGGTCGCGATGGCAGTTCACGACGTACTGCGAATCCGACACGACGGTGAGCTCACCGTCGAGGGCGCGTACCGCTTCGAGCGCGGCCGTCACTTCCATGCGCTGGTTCGTCGAGTCGGCCGCGGCCCCACTCGCGAATGCGCCGTCGGGCACCGCCCACGCCCACCCGCCGGGCCCGGGGTTCCCGATACACGCGCCGTCGGTGTACACGATCGTCGGCATCGGACCAGCATGACCGGTCGCGCCGCGCACAAGCACGTCGTGATGCGTCAAGCCGGACATTCATTCATATATACGGGCAAGAGAAGCGTATGCATATTTGTCATACGGCGTGCACAGATGTCGCGAATGCCCGCGGACATCGCCCACCCGGGCACGCCGGGCGGCCAGCACAACCCGCACAACCCGGCCGTCAGTCCCCTCTGTGTTGCAACTTCGCTTCTCCTGGAATTGCCCTCTGTTCCGCGTGGCGATGTCGGGTTATGTTGCAAATGCAGCGCGTTGGTGGGCCGTGTTTGCAAGGGCAGAGGTAGGGCAGTACCGGCGACCACGCCGGATGCGTAGCACGGTCCTGAACAAATCGAACCGACGCGGGGCGGTCCATGTCGGCGCAAAGGAATGCGCGCCTCGTCGCGAGCGGGGTCGTGCTCATCATCAGCGCGCTCGTTCTCGAGCTGGGCAACAGGCGGCCCGACGCGGAGGTGTTCCTCCTCGCGTTCGGGATCGGCGCTTGTGCGGCGAGCGGCGTCGTTGCGCTCGCGGCTCGCGCCCGGGCCACGATCTACGTGGTGCTGATGGGCGCGTACGTTGCCTACGGCGTCACCGCGTCGCTCGTCGGAACTGCGTCGACTCATCGCTCGCTGTTCCTGTTCGCGACGACGGTTGCGCTGGGGCTGTGCTTCACCTTGCTCCACGAGCACGCGAACGGCATACCGAACCTTGTCGCGATCCTGCGCACCAACGAAGCCGGCTACGCGCTCGTCGTCGACGAGGACACGGCGGCGCGCACCGTGGAGGGCGAACTCGCCCGTAGCCGCCGCCACGATCGGCCGCTCAGCTTCCTGCTCCTCGAACCCGATGGTCGAGCTCGCGCCCCCGAATTCGAGAACGAGCTACGGCACGTGTCGTCGCTCGCCGTCCGCGAGCTGGAAGAGGTGTACACACGTGCGCGTATCTGCGAGTTGATCGCCGAGCAGGTGCGCCGAAGCGACGTCGTGGTGTCGTCGGCGAAGAACCAATTCGTGGTGATCAGTACCGACACGAGCGAAGCGGGAACCGAGGCCCTCGCGGCTCGGATGAGCGCCGCGACGAAGGTCGCGCTCGGCGTCTCGCTCCGCTCGGGTATCGCCACCTTTCCCGCGCAAGGAACGAACTACGGCGAACTGGTCGCGACGGCGGCCGAGGCCGTCGGCCGTTCCGACCGGGAGGTACCGGCTGAGGTCGACGCGGCGGCAACGGTCACGAACGTCGCCCCGGTCGCGCCGCTCGCGGCGGCATCCGAGGGTGGTGTCCCGGCGACCTGGGATCGGGCGCAGGCGAACCCGTGATCCGCCTCGTGGAAGGAACGCGACCGTCGTCGGCACTGGATGAATGCCCGTGGCTGACGCACTACCCGGTGAGCTCGTTCCGTCGTGACCCGCGAGGCATACGGAAGCGAGTGTTCGACGAGGTCGTTGCGACGCTGCTGCTCGCGCTCAGCGCGCCGCTCCTGCTCGTTGCGGTCGTGGCGATCAAGATCTCGAGCCCGCGCGGCACGGTGCTCTTCCGCCAACGGCGGGCGGGGTACGGAGGCCGGCAGTTCACGCTCTACAAGTTGCGCACGATGGCGCCCGATGCCGAGCTTCGCAAGGTCGAACTCGCGCACCTCAACTCGCGGCAGTGGCCCGACTTCAAAATCGAACGCGATCCGCGCGTCACCAGAGTCGGTCGGGTCCTGCGCTCGACAAGTATCGACGAGCTGCCGCAGCTGTTCAACGTCCTGCGCGGCGACATGTCGCTCGTCGGCCCTCGCCCAACGTCGCTCCCGGCCGGCGGGTATGAACGCTGGCAGTACGAACGGTTCGCGGTGCGGCCCGGTTTGACGGGCCTGTGGCAGGTGTCGGCGCGAGGATCGAGTTCGTTCGACCATCGCTTGCGCCTCGACATCGCGTACGCGACGCGGCAGTCGCTGCGTCTCGACCTCGAGATCCTGGTCCGGACGATCCCCGCGGTGTTCATGGGGCGGGGGGCGGTGTGATGACGCAACACAGTGTGGCCCGGCGCGCCGACTTGTCGGCGGCGGGCTTCGCGGGCGAAGTGCAGCGCACGTGGTGGTTCATCGCGGCCCAGGCGCTCGCCGCGCTCGTGGTGGTGGTGATCGTCGCCGCGGTAACGAGCACGTCGTCGTCGACGTACACGGCGCGGTTCGTCCTGCACCCCGGGAAGGACACCCCCGTCGGCGATGTGGCCAACCTCGAGAACGAGCTGCAACCCGACGGTCCGGTCGTGCAGACGGTGCTCAAGGTGTTGAGCAGCTCCGAGATCCTGCACCGGGCCGCGATCCAGGCCGGGGTGCCGGCCGGCGGCTACACGCTGGACGCGACCGTCAGTCCCGGGAGCAACTACTTCGTCGCGACGATCGAAGGACCTCGCGGCTCGGTCGCCGCGAAGCTCGGCCAGGCGTACGAATCGGTCGCATCGGCCTACGTCGAGACGAGCTACCGCGGGTACACGTTCGATCAACTCGGCAACGACAGCAGCCATAACAACACGTTCCCGCCGGGCGCCGACGTCTTGCTGCTCGCACTCGTGCTCGGCGCCGCGCTCGCAGTCGGCGAACTGTTCCTCGTGTACGCGGCGCGAGAACTTCGCGCCGGAGCCGGCGACGGGGCGAGCGACCGCGCTGCGCCCGAACTCGAGCCCGAACCTGAGGACGCGACGGGCGCCGGGGGGCAGCCCGAGGTGGTCATCGACCTCGTCGAGGCCGAGGCCATTCACGCCGGCGCGAAAGGGAACGGGAAGTCGGGCGGGAACGGCGACGGGAAGGTGAGCGGGAACAGGAACGGGAAGCAGGGTGGCATCCCGGCGAAGGTGCGCGGGAGCCGGCCACCGCGGCGGCCCGACACCGCATGACCGCGGCCGCGCCCGCTCGCGGCCGGCTGTCGCCGGTGCACGCGTGGTTCGTCGCCGGCGCGACGGCGATCACCGTGGTGCTGGCGGGCGCCGTCGGCGCGTCGGCCCGCCCGGCCGACGGCGCGCTCGTCGTCGCGGCCGGCGTTCTCGGATTGTTGGGAGCCATTGCCCAACCGCGCTGGGTACTCGTGGTCGGCGTGTTCGCGACCATCGGCTACCTCCCCGACGCGCTCGGCGGTGGCGGGTTGCGCGCCGCGACCTCCGGGTTCCCGTTCCTGCTGGCGCTCGCGATCGTGTTCCGTCACGCGGCCGGCATCGAGGCGATCCGGCTTCCCCGCCAAGCGGTGTGGTTCGGCGGGTTCGGTGTCGCGCTCGCCGGGACGATCGCCACTTCTCGCGAAATGACGTTGGGCATGAGCGAACTGGCCGATTACGCGGGGTTCGCGGTGCTGGCCCTTTCGATGGTCGTCCTCGTCGATTCGGCGATGTGGATGCGCCGCCTGGTGTGGGCCGTCGTCGCCGCGATGGGTCTCCTCGCCGCGCTCACCGACTTCCAGCAGGTGACGCGGTCGTACGCGAGCAGCTTCGGCGGCCTGGCGACCGTCATCCTCGACAACCACGTCATGCGGAGCAACGGGCCGGTGAGCGCGAACTTCTTCGGCGAGGTACTGGCGGCTTCCAGCGCGCTCGCCGGGTATCTCGCGCTCTCCGCCCGGCACCGTCGGGAACGGGCCGCGGCGCTGATCGCGACTGCGGCCATCCTGCTCGCGCTCGTGTACACGCAGTCGCGGGGTGCATTCGTCGCGGTGGTTGCGGGCGCGATCGTGGTCGCGGTGCTCCGCCGGGTGGCCCCGCGCCGGCTCGCGCTCATCGCCGTCGTGGTCGTGGCCGTGGGCGCAGTGGCGCTGCCCGGTGAGGTCAAACACCGCTTCGGCGCGCTCGGTGGCATCACGGCGGGCGCGACGGCGCGCGACCCGTCGCTGCGGGGCAGGCTCAGCGAGAACATCGCGGCGCTGGAGATGTTCCGCGACCATCCGATCGTCGGCGTCGGCCCGAAGAACTTCGAGCTGCTCTACCCCCGCTACGCGCAACGCACCGGGCTCGACCAGCGCCCCGAACCGCGCGCCGCCCACAGCCTCTATCTCGAGTCGCTGGCCGAAACCGGCATCGTCGGCTCGGTGCCGTTCGCGCTGCTCCTCTGGGTGTCGCTCCGCCGCGCGCTGCGGGCGCGGCGGGCGGCCGTCGACGGGCGGGCCGGTCTGCTGGCCGAAGGCTGCTTCGTCGGGTTGGTGACGTTCCTTGTCGCCGCGCTCACCCTGCACCTCGCCTACCCGCGATACCTGTGGACGTTCGTCGCGCTCGCGTTCGTGGCCGGCAACCTCGCGATCGAACGCGACGCGCCGGCCGGGCGGCGGACCGTCGCGGTGGAACCGCACGACGGGGTGGTGCGTTCGGTATGACGGCGCTCGTCGTGGTGGCGATCGTGTCGCTCGCCGTCACCGTGTGGGTCTACGCGGGGTACCCGCTCCTGGTCGCGCTCCTCGCCCGCGTGCACCCGCGTGCGCGGCGGCGGGCACCACAGCTCGTGCCCGTGTCGGTGATTGTGGCCGCGCACAACGAGGAGGGGATCATCGGTACGAAGGTCGCGAACATCCTCGCGTCGCGGTACCCGGCCGAACTGCTCGAAGTGATCGTCGTGTCCGACGGCTCCACCGACGGCACGGTCGCCGCCGCGCGCGCCGCCGGCGCGACGCTCGTCATCCCACTGGCGCGGGTGGGCAAGCTCCGGGCGCTCAACCATGCGGTGAGCCGGGCGCGGGGCGCGGTGCTCGTGTTCACCGACGCCGATTCGCAGCTGGAGCCGGGCACCCTCGCCGAACTGACCGCCGATTTCGCCGACCCCGCGATCGGCGCGGTGGCCGCCAACGAAGTGCACGTCGTCGAGGAGAACGGCGTACCCGTCGCGCGCGGCGAGGGCCTCTACTGGCGGTACGAGCAGGCGATCAAACGTTGGGAGGACCGGGCCGGCAACACGGTGTCGGCGAGCGGGCGGTGCTACGCCATCCGCCGCGACGTGTTCGTGGCGTCGACGCAGACCGCGAGTACCGACGACTTCGTCATCTCGACCCAGGCGATCCGCGCCGGCCTCCGCCTCGCGTTCGACGAGGACGCCCGGGTCCTGGTGTACGCACCGGCCGATGGCGGAACGGAACTGCGGCGCAAAGTTCGGGTGATGAACCGCGGCCTGCGCGGCGCCCTCTCGCTCGCCGCGGCGCTGGCACCGTTCCGGCGACCGGCGTACCTGATGCAGCTGTTGTTCCACAAGATCCTGCGGCGCACGGTCGGCTTCTTTCTCCTGGCGCTCCTGATCGCCAGCCTGGTGCTCGCCGTGCACGATGCCCGCTGGTGGGCGCTCCTCGCGCCACAGGTCGCGTTGTACGCGCTGGCCGCCGCGGGTGCGCTGGGCCAGGCGATGGACGCGCAGGTCGCGAAGCCGCTCTGGGTCGCGTACTACTTCTGCCTCTCGAATCTCGCCGCGATGCTCGCGGTGTGCTCGCTGGCCACTCGTACGCGCTACGAGATGTGGGACCCGGCGCTGGCGCGCGGCAGCCTGGCGAACGTCGAGGCCACGCCGTGAGCGCGCCGGCAACACCTGCACCGCGCGTCGCGCCCGGGGTTCGCAAGGTGTTGAAGCAGGCGGCCGGCGCCGCGGCCCGTTTCGCGCCGCGCCCCGACGTCGGCACCCGCCGCGTCGTGCTCTGTTACCACTCCGTGCATCCGACGGTGCATTACAGGTCGGCGACGCCGGAAGGTTTCGCCGAGCACCTCGACTGGCTGCGCGTGTCGTGCGACGTCGTGCCGCTCGCCGCGCTCACGGCAGGACCGAACCGAGCGGGGCGGCCGCAGGTGGCGTTGACGTTCGACGACGGGTACGCCGACAACCACCATTACGCGTTCCCGCTCCTCGCGGCGCGCCGCCTTCCGGCCACCTTCTTCGTGACCGTCGGGTTCCTCGAACGCGACCCGGCGGTGATGGAGCGGCTCAGCCGGATCTGGCAGACCCCGGCCGCCGAGCTTGCGCCTCTCGCCTGGCGCGAGGTGGCCGAGATGCGTGCCGCGGGTATGGCCTTCGGCTCGCACACGTGGAGCCACCCGAACCTGGCCGAACTCGACCATCGTCGCCTGCTCGAGGAGCTGCGGCGATCAAAGGCGACGCTGGAGGATCGCACCGGTGAGCGGGTGGCCGCTCTCGCGTACCCGTTCGGGAAGTTGCGGCACAACGTGGGGCCGCCGGTGTTCGCGGCCGCGGCTGCGGCGGGTTACGAGCGCGGTTACGTGTCGTTGCCGCGCGCGGTTGCGAGCAGCGACGCGCCGCTTCGGATTCCCCGTTTCGGTGTCGGCGACGACGACGTCGCCTCGCTCGGCGCCAAGGTGCGGGGCGAGATCGATTGGCACGCCACCGTCCATCAACGGCTCCCGGCTCGGGTGAGCCGCGTGCTGTTCCCCCTGTACCGGTGATGGCGGGCCCGCCGACGGTCACCCGCGCCCGGCGCGACACCGCGTTCCCGTTGGTGAGCGCGATCATCACGTCGTACAACTACGGCCGGTTCCTGGCCGACGCGATCGACGGCGTGCTCGCGCAGCCGTACCCCAACGTCGAGGTGGTCGTCGTCGACGACGGTTCGACTGACGACACGCGGGCGGTCGCGGAACGGTACGCCGATCGCGGTGTGCGCTACGTCTACCAGGAGAACGCGGGTGCCGCGGCCGCCCGCAACCGGGGCATGGCCGAGACCCGCGGGCCGATCGTCGCGTTCTGCGACGCCGACGACGCCTGGCTCCCGGTGAAACTGCCGGCCCAGTACGCGCACCTGGCCGCGCACCCCGACATCGCCCTCGTGAGCGCGCACGCCTACGCGTGCGACGAAGCGATGCGCCCGATCAGCATCGTGCACGCGGCGCGCGGCAAGACGCGGCACGTGTTCGAGGCACTCCTGGTACGCAACGTCGTGCTCAACCCGACCTGCGTGCTCGTTCGGCGCGAAGCCCTCGATGCGGTCGGAGGGTTCTCGGACCTGCCGCGGTGGGAAGACTGGGACACGTGGTTGCGTCTCGCGAAGCGCTACCCGGTGGGGTTCGTCGACGCGCCCGTGGCGTACGTACGGCGCCATGACGCGGGCTTGTCGCCGAACGACGGCGGGCGACGGTTCGAACTCGACGCCGGCATCCTCGAACGCCATATCGCCGACGTCCGGCCGGCGTGGAAGCGCGCGCTGGTGCGGGTGCGAGCGCGTTCGAACGCGCATTTCCACGCCGCCACCACACTGGCCGGCCGGGGCGACCGCGGCGGGGCGCGACGTTCTGCGCTCCTCGCGCTGGCGCTGGACCCCACCCTGCTCACGACCCGCAAGGTCGCGCTGGTCGTGCGCACCTGTGGGCCGGAGGTCGCGTTCGACCGGCTCCGCCGGGTCGCCAAGCGCCGGGTGCCGTTGCCGTGAGCGGTACCGGAGCGATGTTCGAAGCGAGGGGCGCGGTCGGGCGAGATGCGGGCGGGAAGCGCGCGCCGGAGCCGGCGCTCGAACGGAAGGCGGCGCGGGGCCTCGGCTATGCGGTGTTGACGTTCGTCGCGCAGCGCGGGCTGATCTTCGCCGCGACCCTCGTCCTCGCGCGCATCCTCGTGCCGCGGGAATTCGGCATCGTGGCGTTCGCGCTGTCGATCATGAACTACCTCGACGCGCTGACGGATCTCGGGCTCGGTTCGGCGTTGATCTACCGGGCCGACGGGGCCGACTCCGACGTGTCTTCGACGTCGTTCTGGTTGTCGATGAGCGGCGCGTGGGTGCTCGCCGCAGGCATGTTCCTCGCGGCAGCGCCGATCGCGCACGTCGGGTTGCACAACGCTGCCGACCAGCACCAGGCCATCCCCTTGCTGCGCGCGCTCGCGTTGATGTTCCCGATCTCGGCGCTCGGCAACGTCCACGAGTACCGCCTGCGCGCGCAGCTCGAGTTCCGGCGCCTGTTCGCTCCCCAATTCGCCGGCGCGTTCGTGCAAGGAGCCGTGAGCCTCGCCGCCGCGTTCGCCGGTGCAGGCGCGTGGAGCCTGATCGTGGGCCAGCTCGCGGGCGAAGGCACCCGGGCGGTCGCGTTGTGGATCGTGCACCCGTGGCGGCCCCGTTTCGTGATCGTCACGTCGAAGGTGCCCGGGCTCTTGAAGTACGGGCTCGGCATCGTGGCCGTCGGGTTGCTCGGGAACGGGGCGAAGAACATCGACTACCTGGTGGTCGGTGCCCAGCTCGGTTCGGCGGCGCTCGCGTTCTACTACCTCGCGTTCCGGCTCCCCGAACTCATCGTTCTCAGCGTGTTCCAGATCGGGAACGACGTGCTCTTCCCCTTCTACGCGCGCCTGAACGACCTGGGAGCCCGCGCGCGGGCCGACGCGCTGCGCAGCGGCTACCTCGACAGTGTCAGGCTCGCGGCTGCGGTCGCGTTCCCGGCCGCGTTCGGCATCGCCGCGCTCGCGTCGCCGATCGTGCTGACGTTCTACGGTCCCGCGTACCGGTCGTCGATCGCACCGCTCACCTACGTCGCGATCTGGACCGGCCTCGCGTCGATGGCGAGTATGCCGGGAGCCGTGTTCAAAGCGGTCGGCCGGTCGTGGTTGCTGACGGCTACGGGCGTGATGCAGCTCGCCATCCTCGTCCCGGCGATCTTCGTCGCCGTCCACCATGGCATTGCCGCGGTCGCCGCGTCGCAGGTGATCGAGAAGACGATCTCGCTCACGCTCCTGGGTGTGATCGTCGGCCGGGTGTTGCGTATCCCGTGGTACGCGACGTGGGTTGTTGCCGCGCCACCGATCGCGCTTTCCGGGGTCATGGGCGGCGCGGTGTGGGTCGTTGCGCGGCTGTTGCCGCCGGTGCCCGCGCTCGTCGCCGGTGTCGGGTTCGGGACGTGGTGCTACCTGTTGTTGCTCCGCGCGTTCATCCCCGACGTCTACCGCAAGATCGTTGCGCCCGTCTCGGGTCGCCGGGCCCGCCGCGCGGCACTGGCCGAAGTGGGAGCGAGCTGACATGTCGCCGCCGATGACGCGACGCCGGGCCGCGGCGCGGATCGGGATCGTCGCGGCGACGGTCGCGGTCCTCGCCGGGTGTGGCGCCAGCGCGAACGGTGCGCGCGCCGCGCGTCGCGCGCGCCCGCGCGCGGCCGTCGAGCGGGGAACGCGCGCCACCGGCCACATCTACTTCGTCGCGAGCAACGGGAACAACGCCGGATCGGGCAGCATCCGCCGGCCCTGGCGCACGATCTCGCACGGCCTCGCCGAAGTGCGCGCCGGCGACCGCCTGTACGTCCGCGGCGGTCTCTACGTCGAACGCGTCCTGGCGCGACCCGCGCCGGGCCGAGCCGGCGCACCGATCCTGGTTGCCGGCTACAACCACGAACACCCGCTCATCGTCGGGCAACTGTGGATCGGCGAAGCGCGGTACTTCACCTTCGCCGGCATCAACGTGACCTGGGGCCGGGCCAATCCCGACGCGCCGATGGTGCGCTTCTACGGCGGGAACCACTGGGTGCTGCGCGACACCGAGATCTTCGGCGCCCACTCGACATCGGCGTTGCACATCGACGACGGCCCGAACGACGACCTCGGCCGGTGGCAGGTGTACGACAACTGCATTCACGACACGTTCCCGACCAACGGGGAGAACCAGGACCACAACATCTACGTCGACGACATGAGCCACAGCTCCCACCCGAACGGGCTGATCGCGCGCAACATCATCTTCGACGCACCGAACGGGCGTGGGATCAAGCTCGGCCCCGGGGGGACGGCGGGCGGCCCTCGCAACGTCACGGTGCGCAACAACACGATCTACAACCAGGTCGAGAACATCAGCGTCTCGCAGGCCGCGTCGAACATCAAGATCGAGCGCAACATCCTGCTCCACGCCGCCGACCAGAACATCGGCGGGTTCCGGTTGCGAGGCGTGCGCGACGACGCGGTCGACAACGTCGCCGGCCAGTCGCCGCATCTTCTCGTGAACACGCAAAGCCGGCACGTGATCGGCGACAAGGACAACCACTACCCCGAGACCGTGTCGTTCGACTCGATCTCCTGCTCCGGGTTCCACCCGACGACGTGGGAGTCCTACGGGAAGTACGGATGATGGGACATCTCGACATCGACGCCGCCGCGTTCCGGGCATCCTTCGCGCGGTGCTCCCTGCTGGTTCGACACTCGCTGCTCGAACATCCGCTGTTCGCGATGGATGAGATCGCCGCGCTCGCCGACCGCCTGCCACCCGACCTCGTGCGCCGTGAGCAAGGCGATCTTCCGCTCGACAACCGCGGCTACGTCGACGCCGGCGCGGGCCGGCCGTCGGAGACCGTCCGTGAGATCGAGCGGAACGGCGCACGGGTGTCGTTGCGCGAGATCCAGTGCGATCCGCTCTATCGCACCCTGATCGACGAATGCCTCGACGAGGTGGAACCGGTCCTCGACGGTCTCGAAGGTGGTATGTGCCGCCGGTCGGGTTACATCTTCGTGTCGTCGCCGGCGGCGACCACGCCGATGCACTTCGACCCCGAGCACAGCTTCCTGTTGCAGGTGCGCGGGACGAAGACGGTCTACTCGGTGCCCCGCACGGACCCGTCGGTGATCCAAGCCGAACTCGACAACTACTACGACGGCGCGCCGTGCTCCTTCGGCGACCTCCGGCAGTCGGCGAACCGCTACGACCTGTGGCCGGGGGCGGGTGTGTACTTCCCGTCGTTCGTACCGCACTGGGTGAAGACCCACGGCGGTGTATCGGTGTCGTTCTCGATCCCGTTCTACACGCGGTTCAGCGAGCGGGCCGAGTACGTGAACCGCGTCAACACACGGCTACGGCGGCTGCGCCTCCGGCCGCGCCCTCCGGGCGAATCGCTCACGGTCGACCGCACCAAAGCCGCGGTGATGCGGTCGTGGGGGAGGGTGCGGCGCGGCAGAACGGGTACGCCGGCATGAACGCGGTCGTGGCGCCCGACGTGGCCGACCTCGCCGATCGCGCGGCCGACGCCCGGTTCGTCGAGGCGTGGGACCGGCTCGCCTCGACCATCTCCGGAGCGTCGTACTTCCAGCACGCCGACTGGGTGCTCAGCTGGTGGGAAACCGTCGCTCGCCGCGCCCCGACACGCGTCGCGACATGGTGCGACGAAGACGGGACGCTCGTCGCACTCGCCGCGGTCAGCGCGATGCGTGAACCGCTTCGCCGGCGCAGCCGGATCTCCCTCCCGGTGAGCGTGCCCGCCGGGTCGGGGCCGGGCGAGGCCGATCATTGCGGCCCGCTCATCGCCGCGGGCGCGGCACGCGGGGTCGAAGCCGGTGTCGCCGCGTGGTTGGCGCAGGTCGCTCGCGAGCGCACGCTCGTGCTCCGCAGCGTGCGCGGCACGCGACGCGATCCCCCCGGATGGTTGCCTCGGCGCGCCGCGGAGATGGAGCGCACCGCGTGCCCCGTGCTCGACGTCGAACCTGGGACACGCCCCCGCGTCGGCCGGTCGGCGAATTTCCGCACCCAACTCGGCCGGTACGCGCGCCGGCTCGAACGCGCGGGTGTCACGTTCGAGTGGCTCCCGTCGCCCTCGGTCGATTCGCTGGTCATCGGCGAATGCTTCGAACTTCACCGGCAGCGCCGCGCCGATCAGGGGCTCGGCAGCAGTCTCGACCTCGCGCGCCGCCGGCTCGTCACCCGGTGCGCCGAACGGGCGGTACCCGGCCGCGGCACGCGGCCGTCGTCGCCCGGAAGGGCAGCGAAACCGTCGGCGTACTCCTCGGCTTCTGGGCGAACGGCTGCTTCAGCGCGTACCAATCGGGCTGGCAGCCGGCCTACGCGCCGCACAGCATCGGGAGCGTGCTCGTCGCGCACGCCATCGAACACGCGGCCGGCGCCGGGGCGCGGCAGATCGACTTCCTGCGCGGCACCGAGCCGTACAAGTACCGCTTCGGTGCCGTCGATACCTACGACAGCACGTACGTGGTGCCGCGCGGTCCCGTCGGTGCGATCCTCCGCGCTCGCAGCGCGTTGAAGGGCCGTCAGGCGCGGCGGGCGATCGACGCCGCGAAGCAGTCGCCGAGCTTGGCGGCTTCGGTGTAGAGGTCGAACGACTCCTCGACCCGCGTGCGTGCCCGGGCCGAGAGCTGCGCGGCGAAGGCCGGGTCGTCGAGCACCTGTTCGATCGCGCCGGCTGATCGCGCCCGCATTTCCCGGCTCGACGATCACACCGCACCCGTCGCCTGCGAGTTCGGGAATACCCGCCGTCGCGGTGGTCACGACGGGAACGCCGGCCGCCATTGCTTCCATCAGCGCCACCGGGATGCCGTCCATGCGGCCCGAGTCGTCGCGCACCGCGGGGAGGACGAACGCGTCGGCGATCCGCAACTGCGCCCGGACCTCGGCGGCCGGCTGTGCCCCGAGGAACTCGACGCGATCCCGGAGCGCCGGCGACTGCGCGAGTTGTTCGACCGCGCCGCGTTCGGCGCCGTCGCCGACGAGGGTGAGGCGCAGGTCGAGATCGGGACGGCGCGCGGCGAGCGCGGCGACGGCGTGCAGCAGGTCGCGGTGGCCTTTCTTGGGTTCGAAGCCGGCGACACAGAGCAGGCGGCGCGGGGCGGGCCGGGCCGGTCGCGGAACCGGACGGATCGCCGTGGTGTCGACCCCGCAGTGCACGACGTGCACGGTCGCGCCGGGCGCGGCCGCGGCGAGGATGCGGTGGTTGTACTCGGAGATCGCGACGGCGAAGTCGGCCTCAGTGGCCTTGCGGGCGAGGAGCGCCGGGCGGCGGTAGAGGTCGTTCGCGTGCGCGGTGAAACTGAACGGTGCGCCGGTGAGATGATGCACGACCAACGCCGCGGTCGCCGGGTGGTTCGCGAAGTGGGCGTGAACGTGGTCGACCCGTTCCCGCTGCACGAGCCGCGCGATGCACGTTGCCTGGTGGAACGCGACGAGCGTCTTGAAGTATTCGCGCGGGCTTCGTGCCCGCGCCCGCAAGACGATCGCGATCGTCGAGAGGTAACGCCGGGGCGATCGGGCCAGCCAGTACGCGTGGGCGGCGAGGGTCGCCGGCGCGAGCGGCGGCACGAACCAGACCCGCGGGAGCGCGCGGCGGGTCGCGTCGTGAAGGACAGGCTCGTCGGTGTGCACGAGTGCGGCCAATCGCATGTCGAACCGGTCGGACAGCGCGGCCCACTCGTTGACGACGAAGGTCTCGGTGACCTTCGGGAAGCGCGACACGATGTAGCACACCCGGCCAGTCATGGCCGCGCTCATCGGGCCGTCGAGCCCGCGAGCTCGCGGTACAGCGTCGCGAGTTGGTCGGCCGTTCGTTCGAGCGTGAAACGCCCGTGGACGTGACGCGCGGCCGCGGCACCGAGCGCGTGACGCTCCGCCGGCCGATCGACCAGGTCCTGCATCGCGGTCGCCCACGCGGCCGGGTCGAGCGGCGGCGCGATGACACCGCGGTCGTCACCCAGGAGCTCGGAGGTCCCGCTGATGGCCGACGTGACGACGCACGCAAGGCCACAGGCCATTGCCTCGAGCAACGCGTTCGACATCCCCTCCGCGATCGACGGCAGCACGAAGGCATCGGCGGCCTGGAGGTACTCGTGGACGCGCTCGCGCTCACCGGCGAACCGGACCCGGTCGGCCACGTTCCGCTCCGCGGCGCGCCGTTGTAACGCCACCCGTTCCGGCCCGTCGCCGACGATCACGAGCGCGGCGGCGGGCACGGCCGCGAGCGCGTCGATCACGGTGTCGATGCGTTTCACCGGATGGAGACGACCGGCGAAGACGAAGGTCACCGGGTCGGCCGACAGGCCGAGCCGCCCGCGCAAGGCCTCGCGGGTCGACGCGTCGACGGGATGGAACGTCGACGCGTCGAAGCCGTTGGCGATGGCGTGGATGCGCGAAGGCGGAACGCCGAGGGCCGTCAGCTCGGTCACGAGCTCGCGGCTCAGCGCGACGAAATGGGCGCGCCGCACCAGCGCGCGGATTCGGCGCCGGCCACCGGGTTTGTGTTGCAGCCGGCGCAGGTCGCCCGGTTCGCCGGCACCGAGTGGCGTCACGACCGCCGGTATCCCGCACAACGACGCAGCCATTGCGATGGTCGCGGGGGAGAGCGCGCCGTGCGCGTGCACGATCGCGGTCGTGCGGCGATGCGACACGATGTTGCCGAGCGCGCGCGCCACGTAGACGATCGCGGCGAGGGGCGATTCGCCGGCGATCGGGCTACGCACCACTTCGGCGCCGCCACGGAACTCCCGGCGGGGCGAGCCGGCTACCGCGCGGGTGAGCACGCGCGCTCGTACGCCGCGCGCCGCGAGCGGGCCGAGAAGGCGTTCCAATTGCAGCTCGCCGCCGCCGACGACGGGGGCGAACGCCTGGATCACCATCGCGACGTCGACCGGGCGGGGGTGCGGGTCGCGACCGTCTCCGTCGCGGGCCGGGCGGCGAAGGCTCGGTCGTGTGCCGGGCATGATCACGGCCGGGCCCCCATTCGCTTCAACCGGCCGATTCGAACGATCCGATCCGTTCGAGGAAGCGGGCCGGGTCCACGAGATGGGGGTAGTGCCCATGGTCGGGCCAGACCTCGAGGGTGGCCTGCGGGACCGCGGCATGCAGCCAGGCCCGGTACTCGTCGCCGGGATCGGAACCGTGCAACGCCAAGTACGGGGCGTCGATCATGGCGGCGGTGGTCGCGATGAGCGTGTCGAGTTCTTCGGCGGCGCTGGTGAGCACGAGGTCCCATACGCCGAGCACCACTTCCTGCTCGGGGTGCGCGATCGCTTCGAGGCGAGCGCGTTCGGCGTCGGGCAGCGGGCCGTAAAAGGTCGCGAAGACCGACTGCATGGTGGCGGCGAACGTCGCCTCGTCGCCCCGCAGCAGCGGTTCGATCGGTTCGAGCAGCGCCTTGAACCCGCCCAGTGCAAGCGGCTGATCGATGTTCACCGCACCGCGAACGGGGTGGTTCGCGGCGTAGAGACTGACGACGGCGCCGCCGAGCGAGTGCCCGACGACGAGTGGGGCCGTCGCGCCGGTGTCGGTCACCACCGCGTGGAGGTCCTCGGCCATCGTGATCGCGTCGAACGGGGCGCGGCGTTCGGAAGTGCCGTGACCGCGCAAGTCGACCGTGATGACGCGATGGTCGGGGCACAGGCCGTCGAGGAGAGGCGCCCAGGATGCGCGGCTCTCGGTGATGCCGTGCACGAGCATGAGGGGCGGGCCCTCGCCCGCGACCTCGAAGGCGATCGTGGCACCGTCGTTCGCGGCCACCTGCGGCATGCCCGCACGTTACCCACGCGGTGCCGGCCGTCGCCCCGCCCCGGGCCCGGGCGGGCACCGACGCCGGAGCGGCGTGACGGACGCGGCATCATGGACGCCACATGACCGCGATCTCCGAGCGCCCGACGACATCGCGTCGCGACTCGGCCGTCGCGATACGGCTGGCAACACTCGCCTTCATTTCGGTCGTCGTGCTGGCCGCCGGGTACCTGATCGGCGTGCGAACCCGTGTCGGCCAGAAGATCGACAATGCCGCGTGGCTCGGCCGGCACGTCGCCACGCACCAGGCGACGCACGGCGCCCGGGTCGTTCTCGCGACGATCAGCGTTTCCGCGCTCGTCCTCGCGATCGCGTTGCTGGCGGTGCTGGCGATCGGTCGGGGACGACCGCGCCTGGCCGTCGTGGTAGGGGTCGCGACGTTCGGTGCGAACCTGACCACCGAGATCCTCAAGCACTACGTGCTGACGCGCCCGGTGCTCCTCGAACATGCGCCGGTCGCGAAGAACACCTATCCGAGTGGCCACGCGACGGTTGCCATGAGCGTCACCGTCGCGGCGTTGCTCGTCGTTTCGCAGCGATGGCGCGGCGCGGTCGGCATCGTCGGCTTCGCGTACGCGACCGCGGTCGGTGCCGCGACGCTGATGGTGGGCTGGCACCGTCCGAGCGACGTGCTCGGTGGCTATTGCGTCGCGATCGCGTGGGGATCGGTCGCCGCACTGGTGCTGGTCCGCTGGCGGGGCGCCGGGCGCGATCAACCGGTCCCGGTCCGCGCTCCCGAGGTCGCACCGCTGCTCGCCGCGCTCGGCGTCGGTTTGATCGTCGCGGCCGTCGGTGTGCTGATCGGCGTCGTGGGCCGGAGCGACGAACTGTTCGTGCTCGACAAGACACGGGCGTTCGCGGCGGCCACTGTCGCGATCGGCGCGACCGCGGTGCTGCTCGGCGCGGCGTTCCTCGGCGCGTTGCGCGGTGTCACGCTCGACGGGCCGGACGGGCCCGGTGAGCGGGACGAACGGGTGCCCGAAATCACCGGCGCGCGCTGAACCGACGGTCGTAACCTGCGCCCGTGGTGCGCCGGGAGTACTCGCCGTGTGGTTTGGAGCACCTCCATCTCGCGTCGGCGCTCCTGCAACGGGCGCGTCTCGCGAACCCGGCCGGCGGCGAGTGGGAAGCGGCCGACGTGCAGTGGTGGTGGCGGCTCGATCAGCATCCCGACCCCGCGTTCCAGGTGTTCTGGCTCGACGGCGACGTTCCCGAGGCGGCCGTCGTGCTCACGAGGTGGCGTGAGACGACGTCGTTCGACGTGTTCAGTGCCGGCGGGAACTTCGCCGACGTCGAGCCCTACGTGTGGCCCCGCGCCCTCGAGCTGCTCGACGCCCACCCCGATCTTTCGCTCGATGCCTTGGTGCGCGACGACGACGATGCGTTCCGGGCCGCCGTCACCGCGGCCGGGTTCACGTCGACCGACGGGCACGACTTCACCACGACGATGCCCGCGGCCGCGCACCCGCCCGTCGCGCCGCTGGCCGACGGTTTCACGCTGGTGTCACGCGCCGACAACCCCGCCCGGCGTCACCCCCTGGTGGAGCGCAGCGGCCCGCACGTCGCCGAGCGGCTCGCTGAATGCTCGCTCTACCGGCCCGATCTCGACCTCGCGGTGTACGCGCCCGACGGCGCGATCGCTGCGTACGGCCTGTTCTGGCCCGACCCGGTGACCGGCGTCGGACTCGTCGAACCCATGCGCACCGAAGACGCGTACCAGGGACTCGGTCTTGCCCGCCACGTGCTCACGTCGGGCCTGGCGCGACTCGCGGCGAGCGGTTGCACGACGTTGAAGGTGAGCTACATCGGCGGGAACGAAGCCGCCGAGCGCCTCTATCTCGGCGCCGGCTTCACCCGTCAATTCGGGAGCCGCACCTACCGCCGCGCCCCCACCCCGCCCCCCACCCCGCCCCCCACCCCGCCGGGTTGTGACGGTTGTACCCCCGCACGGGGGTACAACCGTCACAACCCGGGAAGGGGGTGTGGGCTACGACGCGACCTTCGGGCGGGCGCGTTCGATGATCGTGCCGGTGTCGACCCCGCGCGGCAGGGTGCCGAACGCGAGCCCGCCGTCGCGGTCGAGCCGCGACGCGCAGAACGCGTCGGCGACGCTTGGGTGGGCGTGGCGCAGGAGCAGCGATGCCTGCAAGCAGACCGCCATGCGCTCGACGAGGAACCGGGCGCGGTACTCGATCGCGCCGAGGTCGGCGAGTTCCCCGTCGAGGTCGCGGCGCGCCGCGTCGTAGCGCGGGTCGGCGCCGGCCGCGAGTTCCAGCTCGGCGCGGAACGCTTCCAGGCTCTGCGGTTCGCGGGCCATGGCCCGCAGCACGTCGAGGCACATGACGTTGCCCGAACCTTCCCAGATGCCGTTGAGCGGGCTCTCTCGGAGCAGGCGCGGCATGATCGACTCCTCGACGTAGCCGTTGCCGCCGAGGCATTCGAGCGCTTCGCTCACCGCGTGCGGGAGTCGCTTGTTCACCCAGTACTTGCCGACCGCCGTCGCGACGCGCCGGAACGATGCTTCGGTCGGGTCGTCGTGCGCGTCGTACGCGCGTGCCAGCCGCAGCATCAGCGTGGTCGCCGCTTCCGACTCGGTTGCGAGGTCGGCGAGCACGTTGGTCATCAGCGGCTGCTCGATGAGCGCGCGGCCGAACGCGTTGCGGTACGCGCAGTGATGCGTCGCCTGCGCGACGGCCTGGCGCAACGTGGCCGCAGCGCCGATCACGCAGTCGAGGCGCGTGTGGTTCACCATCTCGATGATGGTGCGCACGCCGCGGCCTTCATCGCCGACGAGCTGCGCCCAGATGCTTTCGAACTCGATCTCGCCCGACGCGTTCGAACGGTTGCCGAGCTTGTCCTTCAAGCGCTGGATGCGGATCGGGTTGCGTTCGCCGTCGGGCGTGTAGCGCGGCACGAGGAAGCACGACAGGCCGCCGGGCGCCTGCGCGAGCATCAGGAACGCGTCGGAACCCGGCGCCGAGCAGAACCACTTGTGGCCGGTGAGCCGGTAGGTACCGTCGGCGGTCGCGATCGCGGTCGACGTGTTGGCGCGCACGTCGGAGCCGCCCTGTTTCTCGGTCATCGCCATCCCGGCGATCGCGCCCGCCTTCTCCGGCGCCGGCCGGTACGAAGGGTCGTAGACGCGCGACGCGAGTCGGGGCACCCACGCGTCGGCCGCGGCGGGGTTGGCCCGCAACGCCGGCACCACCGCGTAGGTCATCGAGATGGGGCAGCCATGGCCGGCCTCGACCTGCGACCACACGTAGAACCGTGCCGCGCGCGCGACGTGCGCGCCCGGGTTGGGGTCGGTCCACGGTGCCGCGTGCAGCCCGTACGTGACCGCCACGTTCATCAGCTCGTGGTACGTCGGGTGGTACTCGATCTCGTCGATGCGGTTCCCGAACCGGTCGTGGGTTCGCAACACCGGCGGCGACGTGTTCGCGCTGAACCCCCAGTGGATCGCCTCGCCCGAGCCGGCGAGCCGGCCGAGTTCGTGCAGTTCGTCGACCGCATGCGCGGCGTGTTCCCGCCGGACGCCGTCGGCCAGCGCGACGTCGGCGTCGAACACGTCGTAGTCGGCGAGCGGAGGCGGTTGGTTGGTCACCTCGTGCGTCACCACCGCATCACGCTAACCCCACCCCCGCCGGGTTGTGTCGTTTGCACCCCGCTACGGGGGTACAAACGACACAACCCAGGATCACGCGAGGGGGCGGATGAGCGCTTCTTGGGCCATCGAGGCGACGAGCGCGCCGCCGCGGGCGTGGAACGTGCCCTGCACGAGCCCCCGGGAACCGGCATTGGAGACGGGCCGGAGGTCGTAGAGGACCCAGTCGTCGAGCCGCACCGGGCGGTGGAACCAAACGGAATGGTCGAGGCTCGCGCCCATGATGCGCCCGAGCGCACCGCCCAGCGGGATCGCGGCGGCGTACACCGCGCCCATGTCGGATACGAACGTGAGCAGGCACGCGTGCAACGCGGGATCGTCGTCGAGCGGCCCGCGGATCTTCAGCCACAGGCGACGGGTGGTTTCGATCGCGCCGCGTTCGTCGCGCGGGGTCGGCGCCATCTCGCGAACGTCGAACGGGCCGCCCACCCCGAACCGGGCCAGCGGGCTCTCGAACCACTCGACCTCCTCGTCGGGGCCCGGGACGCCGGCGGGGATCGGCACCTGGTATTCGCGGCCCGGTTCGTCCTTGTGGAACGACGTGCTCAACGAGAAGATCGCCTCGCCGTCTTGCACCGCGACGACGTTGCGGGTGGTGAACGACCGGCCGTCGCGGATGCGGTCGACGTGCAACAGCACCGGCGCCTTCGGCGAACCGGGCCGGAGGAAATACCCGTGCAGCGAATGCACGAAGTGGTCGGCCTCGACCGTGTTCGCGGCCACGCGCAACGCCTGGGCCGCGACCTGGCCGCCGAACAGGCGCCCGGTCGGCCACGCGCCACCGGTCGCGGCGCGGAAGAGATCGCGGTCGATCCGTTCGAGTTCGAGCAGCGCGAGCAGCCGCTGTACCGACGGCTCGATCGGGTCGTCTCGGCCCAGGTCGGTGAAATCGGAATTCGTCACCCGGTTAGCGGAGCAGGCCGCGGCCGGTGACGAGCGGGAGGTCGAGGGTGGAGAGCAGGCCCGGCTCGGCGTCGCACACGGCCGGGATCGCGTTCACGATGCGGGCGGCGGTGCCCACGAGACCGCCGGTGTTGTGATCGCCGTCGTCGCCCATCATCTGCACGTCGCAGGTGTAGTTGGGGTTGCCGGAGACGATCACCCGGTACCCGCTGTGACCGATCGGTTGCGGCCAGTCGGGTGCGAGGTCGTCGGCCAGGCGGGTGACGTGCTCGACGATGATCTTCGGTTCGCCGCCGACGATGCCCTGCACCTCGAAGCGCATCGCGGCCGTGGTCCCTTCCTCGACGACCCCGAAGCCGAGGTCGAGCTTGCGCGTCGCGGGCAAGCGTTCGTGCACCTCGCGGATGTCGTCGAGTTCGGCGCCGAGGCCGGCCGCGAGCACCTTGATCACCCCACCCCACGCGAACGTGAGCACACCCGGGATCAGCAGCAGCGGGGTGTGATCGAGCGGATGGCCGAAACCCATCGTGTCGAACAGCACGGTCGGCTGCGCGTAGGTCGCGTAGTTGACGACCTCCATCACCCGCAACGACGTGACGTACTCGCACGCGCCGGTGAGCACCAACGGCAACAGGTCGTTGGCCCACCCGGGGTCGATACCCGACGTGAAGCACGACACCCGACCCTGCTCGCAGGCCTCCTCGAGCGGGCGGCGCATCGCCGGTTCGACGTGGGTCGGGAACACGAGCGGGACGACCGAACTCGACACGACGTTCTTTCCCGACGCGAGGATGCGGGCCATGTCGGCGATCGCCTCCGTCGGACGGAGGTCGGCGGTTGCGGTGTAACTGACGCAGTCGGCGTCGAGCGCGAGGAGCGCGTCGGTGTCGTTGGTTGCGGTGATACCGGTCGGCGCGATGCCGGCGAGCGTCCCGGCGTCCTGGCCGGCCTTGGCGTCGCTGCTCACCCAGCAGCCGACGAGTTCGAGGTCGGGATGTTGGGCGATGAGGCGCAGGGCATGGCGCCCGACGTTCCCGGTGCTCCATTGGATAACGCGATACGTCATGACCCGGACCCTAACGGTCCGGCGGTTACCGTGTTGCCGTGCGCGTGCTCGACGTGTTCTCGGGCGCCGGTGGGCTGTCGCTCGGTTTCGCCACGGCGGGCTGCACGATTGTCGCCGGCGCCGACCACGATCGCGACGCGTGCGAAACGTTCGCGAAGAACCATCCGGGCGCCGATGTGCTCGACGGCGACGTGAACGCGATGTCGTTCCGGCGCTTCGCGGGCGCGGTCGACGTCGTGGTCGGCGGCCCGCCGTGCCAGCCGTGGAGCAACGGCGGCAAACGTCTCGGTGCGGCCGACGACCGCGACGGTTGGCCTGCGTTCGGTCGGGTGCTCGACGAGGTTCGGCCGGGCGCGTTCGTGGCCGAGAACGTCGCAGGCCTCGGCGCGGCGCGCCGCCGCGACCGGTTGGCCGCGTTGCTCGACCAGTTCCAGTCGCTCGGGTACGACGTGCACGCCCGGGTGTGCAACGCCGCCGACTACGGCGTAGCGCAGCGCCGGTTGCGGCTGTTGCTCGTCGGCACGCGCCACCGGACGTTCGCGTTCCCGCCGCGTACCCACGGGTCGGCCGGGCGCCCGTGGGTTGCGGCCGGATCGGTGCTGACGGCCGATCCGTTCGGAGTGCCGAACCGGTCGACGGTCACCTATGCCCGCTTCCCCGATGTGCGGCCCGGCGCCTACGACGGTCACGTGTTCAACGGCGGCGGGCGGCCCATCGATCTCAGCCGGCCCGCGCCGACGCTGCTGGCGAGCATGGGCGGCAACAAGACGCCGTGGGTCGACACGCTCGGTGTCGTCCCCGATTACCACGCGCATCTTCGTTCGGGCGGGGCTTCCCGCGCCGGCCCGGTGCCGGGCGCGCGACGCATCACCGTGGAAGAGGCGGCCCGGCTCCAGTCGTTCCCCGACGACACCGTGGTCGTGGGTTCGGTGTCGAGCCGCTACCGGCAGATCGGCAACGCGGTACCGCCCCGCCTCGCGTTCGTCGTCGCGCGGGCATTGCGACGCGCCACCGAGCGCTGAAGGGCGGGCGACGATGCCCGAACGTTGGCGCCGGCCGTTCGCATCGAGTGAAGCCGTCCGGCGCAAGATGCAGGGCCAGCGGGTGCGCGACACCACGCCCGAACTGGCGCTCCGGCGGCGCCTGCACGCCATGGGCCTGCGTTACGTCGTCGACCGGCCGCCCCTGCCGGGTCTGCGGCGCCGGGCCGATCTGGTGTTTCGCGGTCCCCGCGTCGCGGTGTTCGTCGATGGTTGTTTCTGGCACGGTTGCCCCGATCACGGCCGGCGCGAGCATCGCGTCAACGCGTGGTACTGGCCGGAGAAGATCGAACGCAACCGCCGTCGCGACGCCGACACCGATCGGCGCCTCACCGAGGCGGGTTGGCTCGCGGTGCGCGTCTGGGAGCACGAGGAACCCGCGGACGCGGCGGCGCGTGTGGCCCGGGCCGTACGCGACCGCTGGCGGCGATCGTCAGAACTGGGGTAGCCAGGCGCGTGTCGACTCGACGATGTCGTCGCGCAGCGCGACCAGTTCGTCGTGATCGAGCCGACCGCTGATCGGATCGGTGAACAGCGCGGCGAGCAGCTCGTCGCGGTCGCCGTTCACCGCGGCGCGCACGGTGCACTCTTGCGACGTGCTCACCCGCCGCAAGAGGTCGGCGAGCGGTGCGGGTGCCGACGCGACGTCGCGGCCGTGAATGCCGGTTCCGTCGACGGTGCAGATGCTCTCGACGACCGCGCCGGCCGCGATGTCGGGGCACTGCCCGTCGTTCGGGATGTTGAGCGGGAGCGCGATCTGCTCACCGGTGATGAGGCTCTCGATCACCGGCGTCACCATCTCGGGGGAGCGGTGCTGGGGGACCTCGTCGGACGCGAGTTTCTCGGCGAGATCGTTCACGTAGCCGGCTTCGTGCGCGCGGCGGCGTTCGATGGTCTTCAGCTCGATACCCCAGCGCCGCCCCCACTGGGAGGCCTCGGTGAGGAAGTTGGCGAAGAACTCGGCGACGTGGTCGGCACCGGCGGCGGGAAGCGCGCCGTAGCGGCGAAGCAGCTCGAAGTTGACGCCGTAGTGGTTGACCACGGCTTGCTTCGTCCAGTGGTCGGGGTGCGCGTCGTCGTCGGGCGGTCCGCCGACGAGCGTGCTCACGGAGCCGTAGACGCGGTCGATCAACGGCAGGGGCGCGTCGAGATCGGGCGCGCGGCCGTGCGCGTAGGCGACGAGCGCGTCCCAGCGGTCTTCGCCGTCGACGGTCGCACCGGTGATGATCGGGAGGTGGTTCACGCCGGTCACGACGAGGTCGAGGTCGAAGAAGCCGCAACCGAGAAGTTGGGAAAGGAAGAAGCGTGCGTTGGTGATCTCGTGGCAGAGCCCGACGGCGCGGATCGACGTCTCCTTGGCGACGGATCGGGTCAGGACGGTCAACGGGTTGGTGACGTTGAGGAGCCAAGCGTCGGGGCAGGCTCGCTCCATTGCCTTGCCGATCCCGACGAGCACGGGGATGTTGCGCATCGCGCGTGAGATGCCCGCGGGCCCGACGGAGTCGCCGATGGGCATGCGGATGCCGTGACGGGCCGACACGTCGAGATCGATCGCCATCGAATCGAAACCACCGGTCGAGATGCACACGACGACGAACGACGCACCGTCGACCGCTTCGTCGAGGGAGGTGGTGGTGCGGACCGACAAGTCGATCCCTTTGTGCTTTGCGACATGCTCCGCGTAGGGGGCGACCCGCGCGAGGCGGGCCTCGTCGATGTCGTGGAGCACGACGCTCGCGTCGGTCAGGCACGGCGTGTTCGCCACGTCGCTGATGAGGGTCGGCATCCATTGGGTGCTCCCACCACCCACGAACGTGATCTGCGTCATCGCCCACCTCTGCCGGGTTGTGAGACTTGTGCCCCCGTACGGGAGCATAAACGTCACAACCGAGCGGGGGTGGGGGTGGGGTGGGGTGGGGGTCAGGGTTGCAGGAGGACGTTGATACGCCGCGCCGCGATACGCATGCCGCCGTAGCCGAGCGCGGCGAGGTACGCGGCGTGGAGGAGCAGGTTCCATTCGAGATGCCCGAGCACCAGGGCACGCTCGATCACCACGCCCTGGTAGAGCGGGGTGCAGCGGACGATGAATTGCACCGCGGTCGGGTAACGAGCGAGCGGGAAGAACGTCGCCGAGAACAGGAACAGCGGCACCATCGCCAGGTTCACGTAGTCGAAGTCGACGAACGACCGCATGAACGTGGTGGCGGCGAGGCCGGCGCCCGGCGAACGCGAAGCCGATCAGCACCGCGGTCGGTACCGCGAGGATCGCCCACCATGAGGGCACCAAGGCGAACGCCAGCATCGTGAGCAGGAACACACCCGAGTAGACGGTGCCGCGCAGCAGTGCCCAGGTCACCTCGCCGGCGGCGACGTCGCGCGCCGACATCGGTGTCGCGAGCATCGCGTCGTACGTCTTCATGTACTTGTACTTGACGAAGAAGTTGAACGTCGTGTCGAAGATCGACCCGTTCATCGCCGATGTCGCGAGCAGCGCCGGCGCGACGAAGTGCCGGTAGTCGACGAGCGCGCCACTCGGGCCGGGAGTTTGCCGACGAGCTTGCCGACGCCGATCCCGATCGAGAGCAGGTAGAAGATCGGTTCGGTGAACCCGGCGACGAACACGTACCACATCCGGCGGTACGCGAGCGCGTTGCGTTCGACGATGTGCAGGGGGCGGCGCGGCATCGTCGCGGCGGGCAAGACGCGACCCACCGGCGCGTGCACGCGAGGCTCGGTCGCGGTCATGCCGCCAGCCGCCGGGTGAAGGTGCGCCGGCCGAACCATGCGCCGACCGCGACGAAGGCGACGAGCACACCGATGTGCACGACGACCGCGCCCGCCCGGGCGTGACCGGTCGTGGCCGCCCGGCACAATTCGACGCCGTGCCACAACGGTGAGAGCACCGCGAGCGGCTGCGACCAGCCGGGCAACTGCTTGACGGGAAAGAACGTGCCGGAGAACAGGAACATCGGGATGATGCCGAGCCGCATGATCATCGGGAACGTCACGTCGGTTTCCTGCGTCGCGGCGAAGGCTGCGAGCGGCGCCGCGAACGCGGCGCCGCACAACGCGGCGGCGGGGATCGCGAGCACACCCCACACTGACGGCACCGCGCCGAACAGCGCCGCGATCAGTACGAACGCGGTGGCGGCCATCGCGTCGCGGATCGCGGCCCACAACACGAGCCCGCCGTACACGTCGGCGGGCCGGATCGGTGTCGCGACCATCCCTTGCGACGTGCGCATCCATTTGATGCCGCCGAGGACCGGCCACAGCGATTCGCCGGCCGCGACCATCGCCGCGCTCGAGGCGAGCAGCCCGGGCGCGATGAACTCCAGGTAGCCGACCCCGCCGGCGCCGCCGGAGCGCTGGTCGATGAGATTGCCGAGCCCGACACCCATCGCGGCGAGGAACAGCACCGGCGTGGCCAGGCTCGAGAACACCGTGCCTCGCCACAGCCGGCGAAACACCCGTGCTTCGCGTTCGACGACCCGGATGATCGGGGGCGACGCCACGTCACTCCTCCAGCGTCCGGCCGGTGAGGATCAGGAAGACATCTTCCAGGCTCCCGCGCCGCACCAACGTCGCGACCGGCCGAAGTTCGTCGGCCATGATCTTGGCCACCGTTTCGTCGCCATCGTGCGTGTACACGAGAACACGGTCGGCCAGCGCTTCGATCCGTTCGCCGATCGAGGAGAGTTTCGGCAGCGCGTCGGCCTGCTCGGCATCGGTGTCGAAGCGAACCTCCACCACTTCTCGCGTCGCGTGCTTCTCGATCAGGTCGCGCGGCGAACCTTCGGCGACGATCAGCCCGCGGTCCATGATGACGAGCCGGTCGCACAATTGCTCGGCCTCGTCCATGTAGTGGGTCGTGAGCACGAGCGTGACGCCCCGCTGCTTGAGCCGGTAGAGCCGGTCCCACACGAGGTGGCGCGCCTGCGGGTCGAGACCGGTCGTCGGTTCGTCGAGCAACAAGAGTTCGGGCTGGTTCACGAGCGCGCGCGCGATCGTCAGCCGCCGCTTCATCCCGCCCGAGAGCGGGTCGACCTTCGAGTCGCGCCGGTCGGACAGGTGTACGAAATCGAGCAGTTCGTCGGCCCGTTCTCTCACGAGGTCGCGGGGGAGATCGAAGTAACGGCCGTAGATCAGGATGTTGTCGAGCACGGTGAGTTCGAGGTCGAGGCTGTCCTCCTGCGGGACGACCCCGAGCCGGGCCCGGATCGCCGGGCCGTCGCGGGCGGGGTCGAGCCCGAGCACCCGCAGGGTGCCGCCGCTCACCGGCGACACACATCCGATCATCCGCATGGTCGACGTCTTGCCCGCGCCGTTCGGTCCGAGGAAGCCGAACGCCTCTCCCGGCCCGATCTCGAAATCGACGCCGTCGACCGCGACGAAGCCACCGAAGCGCTTCGTCAGGCTGTGGGCCTCGACCAGATGGGCCGGGCTGTCGTTCGGCGGTGGCACGGTCAACGACGCTATCTGCCGCCCCGCCGGCCACCCCCGGAATTGCGAAACCCGCCACCGCGGTCGCGCTTGAGGAGCGCGACGAACCTGCCGATCACGTTGGCATGTCGCTGACCGACATGCCCTCGGGGCTGGGTGAGATACGTGGGGCGATCATTCGCGCCCGAACCTTCTCCCAGGGTGTGTTCGACGTCGTGATCGGCGAGCGCGGCCTCGTGCTCGTGCCCCTTTCGGGGACCCACAGCAACGTGGCGGCCGCCGCGATCGCCGCCGCCTGGCAGGGAGGGGTCGTCGGCCACGTTCGGGGCGGCGAGACCGACAACCGCCGGCGCGAGGTGTACGACACCACGACCGCCGATGCCCTCGCCCGCCACATGTTCAGCCACCGCGTCGTCCGGCGTACCGACGTCGTCCGGGCGCAGGTCTGGGACGGCTACGGCGCCGGGAAGCTGCACCTCGAGTGCAGCGACGGCACCGCCTACACGTTCCGCTGGCAGCGGCGCGCCAACCGCGACGTCGACGCCGCGACCCTGGTACGCAACGCCCTCGGCCCCGCGGTCGACGTCCGCCGCCGCGCCGAAGCCGCCTAACCCCCGGCGGGGTCAAGCGCGGCCGAGAAGGTGTTCGCGGTTGCGGGCGACGAACGCGTCGCGTAGCTCGCGGGCATCGTCGGGATCGAGCGGGCGGTAGCGCTCGTCACGGCCGGGACGCCACCACACCTCGTCGTCGCACTCCCACAGCTCGCGCCGCAGCACCCGCTTCAACACCTTCTGGGTCTGGGTCGACGGCAACGCGCCCGCGATACGCACGTACTTCGGGAGCCACTTCGGTGACACGTCGGTCTGCGCGGCGAGCCATTCGACGAACGCGGCCGCGTCGAAACGCGAAGGGTCGCGTACGTGCAACGCGACCATCACATCGTCGCCGACGTCGGGTGACGGCACCGCGTAGACCGCCGGCAGCACGACGTCGGGATGGCGGGCGATGACGTTCTCGACCGGTGCGGCGGCGAAGTTCTCGCCGTCGACCCGCAGCCAGTCGGAGTCGCGGCCGGCGAAATAGAAGAACCCGGCGCGGTCGCGGTAGCCGAGGTCGCCGGTCCAGTACTTGCCGTCGCGCATCCGCTGCGCGTTCGCTTCCGGGTTGTTGTAGTAGCCCTCGAAACCGCCCGCGCCGTCGGGGTTCACGATCTCGCCGATCGCGACCTCGGCGTTCAGCAGCCGACCGTGCTCGTCGAACACGGCGCGAGGGCACTCCGCGCCGGTCTCCTGGTCGAGGATCACCGCGTTGAGGCCCGGCGCGGGAAGCCCGAGCGCGCCCGGCGGCGTCTCGGGCGTCCGGCTCATGTTGATGCCACCCTCGGTCGAGCCGTAGCCGTCGACGACGGCGCAGCCGAAGCGTCGCGCGAACCGTTCGACGTCGAGCGGTGCGGCTTCGTTGCCGAACGCGATACGCAACGTGTTGTCGGCGTCGTCGGGTCGCTCCGGTGTGGCCAGGATGTAGGTGAGCGGCTTTCCGACGTAGTTGAACCACGTGACGCCGTAACGGCGTACGTCGGGGAGGAACGACGAGGCAGAGAACCGCCGGCGCAACACGGTGGTCGCACCCGCGAACAGCGGCGCCGCGTAGCCGGCGACCATCGCGTTCGAGTGGAACAGCGGCATCACCGAGTAACAGACGTCGTCGGCGGTGAGGCCGGCGTTCCCGGCCAGGACCGTCCCGTAGAGGGTGAGCCGGCCGTGCCCCATGCGCACCGCCTTCGGTGCGCCGGTCGTTCCCGAAGTGAAGATCAACATGAACGGGTCGGAGGGACCGACCTCGACGTCGGGGAGTGGCGCACCCGCGAACGGCGCGAGCGCGTCCTTCCACGCCGCGTCGTCGATCACGAGCAACCGGTCGGGCGGGACATCGGCCCCTTCGAGCAGCGGGAGGTGCCGGGTTTCGGTGACGAGGAACGCGCAGTCGGTGTGCCCGATGTCGCGCGCGAGCTCGCGGCCGCGGCGAGTCGGGTTGACGCCGACGATCGTCGCGCCCGACAGCGCCGCGCCGCCGAGCAGCATCCAGAACTCGGGCACGTTGTCGAGGAGGACGCCGACGTGGAACGGCGCGCCGGCCGGGCGGCGATCGAGTAGGAACGCGGCCCGTTGCGCGCCCAGGGCGACCAGGTCCCGGTACGACCAGGTTTCGTCCTCGAAGCGGAGGCCGGTGGCGGGGTCGTCGGCCCGCGCGCGGAGAAGGGCTGCGATGGTGTCCACGGGTGCCAGCGTGTCGCGCCCGGCGCCGGCCCGCCAACCAGGAGCGGCGGCCGCCCCGAACGGATCAGGAACGGCCGCCGCCGGTACTGCCGGGGGGAATGGGAGGTGTCAGGCGCCCGAGGTGGTCGAGGTCGACGCCGCGGCGCCCGCCCCGTTCCGGGTCGCGTGCACGAAATGGTCGACGACCTTCTCGAGCCGCGTCGTGCCGGCCTTGACGATCGCGTCGGTCACGGTTTGCGGCGACACGTTGTGCGCGGTGGCGACGTCGGCGACGCTCTGGCCGTTCTTCAGGGCGGTCAGGAGATCGCTGGGCGAGATACCGATCGTTTTCGCCGCGACGTTGATGAACTGCGCGCGCGGGCCTGGTGACCGACGGCTTTCGGCGTCTGCTCGACGAATTTGGTCACGCGGTCGGCGATCCGTTGCTTGAGCTGCGTCGCGCGGCTCGCGTCGATCTTCCCGTTGCTGACCGCCTGGTCGACCAACTTGTCGAGGGCGCGGTTCATGGCTGCCTCCACCGTGGCGGGTTCGACGTCGTGGGCTTTGGCGACGTCGGCGATGGTGTGGCCACCCCGGAGAGCCGACCGCAACTCGGGCACGGTCATGTGGAGCGAGTCGGCCGCGGCCTTCACGCCGACGCCGAGGAGGTGCAGCCGTGCCCGGCGTTGCCTCGGGGTTGCCTTGGTGTTCGCCGACGCGTCGGGTGCGGTGGTCGTCGACGACGTTGCCGCGCTCTTGTTGGAGCTCTGCGCCGCGCCCGCGACCGCGACGCCTCCGCTGGCGAGGATCGCGGCGGTGACCGCAGTGGCGAGGAACCGCTTCATGGACATGCCTCCGGGACAGGGGTGGGGGGACGGAAATGCACCCCACGATCATGGGCGGCGAATGTCAGGGCTCCGTGAAGGCGGCAACATCTCCCGATCAAGTGCGACCGGGGTCGAGGAGGGCCTGGACCCGGTCGAGCACACCGTCGACACCCGACCCGTGGAGGGTCATCCCGCCGTCGACCACCAGGTTCTGCCCGGTGATGAACCGGGCCAGATCGGACAGGAGGAAGCAGACGACGTCGGCGATGTCGTCGGGCTGCCCGATCCGGGCGAGCGGGGTCTTGTCGACCATCCACCCCGCGGCGTTCATCCCCTTCTCGCTCAGCAGGAGGTCGGTCAGGCTCGTGTGGATCATCCCGGGTGACACCGCGTTCACGCGGATCGACGGCGCGTACTCGAGGGCCGCGCCGGCCGTGAGGGCCGCGACCGCGGCTTTGGCGGCCGCGTACGGGGCCTCGCCCGCGGCGGGCCGGGTGCCCGAAATCGACGCGGTGCTCACGATCGCGCCGCCGCCCGCGTCCAGGATCAGCGGAACCCCGGCGCGCAGGCCGTAGAAGACGCCGGTGAGGTTCAGTTCGACGACCCGTTGCCATTCGTCGATCGGGAACTCGTGGATCGGCGCGAGGTTGCTCCCGCCCGCATTGTTGAACAGGTAGGCGACCGAACCGAACCGGGCGGCAGCGTCGGAGAACGCCGAAGCGAGGGCGTCGTAGTCGGTGACGCTCACCGCGTACGCGATCCCGTCGATTTCGGCCGCCACCTCGTCGGCGGCGTCTCCGTTGATGTCGACGACGGCGACCCGTGCGCCGAGCCGGGCCAGGCGACGAGCGGTGCTCCGGCCGATGCCCGATGCGCCGCCGGTCACGATCGCGCCACGCCCGTCGAAGCGGAAACCGAGCAGGGAATTCGTCTCGTTCATGCGGGCCGGATCGTAGGTGGCGACCCGAAGGTGCACCGGCATGCGATGCTCGCGGCGATGTGGAAGGCGACGTTGCGGGGCTTGGTCGCGCGACGCTTGCGTCTGGCGCTCACCCTCGCCGCGATCATTCTCGGCGTCGCGTTCGTCACTTCCACCTACGTCCTCACCGACACGCTCTCGGCGGTGGTCGACCATCTCTTCGTGAACGCATCGAGCGGCGTCGACGTCACCGTGCGGTCGTCGTCGGCGTTCGGTGACAACGCGGGCCTCACCGCCGACCGGGCTCGCCTCCCCGCCGCGGTCCTCGGTGCCGTCCGGAACGTTCCGGGCGTGGCCGATGCCGACGGGTTCGTGCTCGGCTACGCGACCTTGATCGGCCGGCACGGGAAACCGGTGCGGCCGCGGGCCGGCCCGGGCATCGGGCTGTCGTGGCCCTCGAACGCTCGGCTCGGGCCGCTGCGGTTGCGTTCCGGCCGCGCGCCGACCGCCGCGGGCGAAGTGGTGCTCGACGTGTCGAGCGCGCGCGACGCGCACGTGAAGATCGGCGATGCCGTCCGCATCGTTTCGACCGGCCCGGCGCAGACGTTCCGGGTCGTCGGCACGATGACGTTCGGTGATTCCGAGTCGGCGGGGCCGACGCTCGCGTCGTTCGATCTCGCGACCGCACAGGCGCTGTTCGACGCTCCCGGCCTGTACGACGCGCTGAACGTCGCGGCGCGGCCCGGCGTGTCGGCCGACGTGCTCCGCGAGCGCATCGCCGCCGTCCTGCCGCCCGGGGTGGAAGCAGTCGACGCTGCCGTCGCGGCCCAGCAGGACGCGCGCACGCTGCAAAACGGACTTGCCTTCTTCGAAGCCTTGGTGCTCGTCTTCGCGGGCGTCGGGGTGCTCGTCGGCGCGTTCATCATCTTCAACACGTTCGGCGTGCTCGTGGCGCAACGGGTGCGCGAGCTCGGCCTGCTCCGCGCGCTCGGGGCCACTCCGGCCCAGGTACGGCGATCGGTCCTCGCCGAAGCCGCGCTGCTCGGGCTCGTCGGCGGTGCCGGCGGTCTCGCGGCCGGTGTCGCGCTCGCGGCCGGCCTCCTCCATCTCCTGCAGGCGATCGGTGTCGGTGTGCCGAGCGGTTCCCTGCACGTGCTCGGTCGCACGGTCGTCGTCGCGCTGGCCGTCGGGATCGTCGTCACGGTCGGGGCGTCGCTGCTGCCGGCCGTGCGCGCCGCGTGGGTGAGCCCGATCGAGGCGCTGGCCGACGCGCCGGCGCGCGCCACGTGGCGCGTGCAGCGACGCGACGCGATCGGCGGTGCGCTGGCCGTGATCGGCGGGGCGGCGTTCCTCGCGCGTGCGGTCGTCGGTCACGCGGCGTACCCGCTGGTGTTCCTGGGGATCGGCGCGCTCCTCCTCCTCGTCGGGATCGTGTGGCTCGCGCCGGTCGTGACGCGACCCGTCGCGGGAGGTCTCGGCCGTTCGCTGCCACCGGTGTCAGGGGTGGCGGGCGCGCTGGCGTGCGAGAACGCGCTGCGCAACCCGCGTCGCAGCGCGACGACGGCGTCGACGTTGATGGTCGGTGTCTCGTTGATGACGTTGATCGCGATCGCCGGTGCGTCGGCGCGCAGTTCCATCGGCGGCGCGGTCAAGAGCGGGTTGCACGCGCAACTCGTGTTGAGCGGACCGGAACTCTTCCCGTTCAGTCCGGGCGCCCGCGACGCGGTCGCCGCGAACCCGTTCGTCGCGACCGCGGCCGCGGTGCGGCTGGGTAACGCGAATGTGAATGGTGGCGGCGCCCGCGTCGCGGGGTTGGACCCGACGGCATTCGGGAACGTCGCCGACCTCGGCCTCACGAGTGGTTCGCTCGTGGCGTTGCAGCCCGGCACCGTGCTCGTGCACGAAGGGGTCGCGCACGACCACCACTGGCACCTCGGCGACACGGTCAACATCTCGTTCGCTCGCACCGGGCCCGAACTGCTCCGGATCGCCGGGATCTACCGGCGCAACCAGCTGGTGTTCGCGAGCTACATCGTGCCGCTCGAAGTGTTCGAAGCCGGGTTCGGGACCCAGCAGGACTCGTTCGTCTACGTGCGCCTGCGCGACGGCGTGAACCCCGATGTCGGGCGGGCCGCGGTGAAGCAGGCCGTCGCGCCGTTCCCGACCGTCGAGGTACACGACCGCTCGGGTTTCACCGGCACGCTCGACCGGCAGGTGCAGCGCGCGCTGGGCGTGATCTGGGCGCTCCTCGCGCTCGCGGTGCTCACCGGGGTGCTCGGCATCGTCAACACCCTTGCGTTGTCGGTGTTCGAACGCACCCGCGAGATCGGCTTGCTGCGAACGGTGGGGATGGCCCGCCGGCAGGTGTGGGCGATGATCGCGGGTGAAGCGGTGTTGCTCGCGCTGGCCGGTGCCCTGCTCGGCCTCGCGCTCGGCGCGGTGTTCGCGTGGGCAACGTCGCGGGTCCTGGCCGACGACGGCCTCGACGTGTTCGCAGTGCCGTGGCTGGAACTCGTCGCGTTCTTCGTGCTGGCCGGCGTCGCGGGCGTGGTCGCGAGCGTGCTCCCCGCGTGGCGGGCGGCCCATCTCGACGTGCTCGATGCAATCGCCCACGAGTAAGGAAGGAGCGCAGCGACCGTCGCGCGCTTTGCTAGCGTTCTCGCCTCCGGGCGATTAGCTCAGTTGGCTAGAGCACCTGCATGACGCGCAGGGGGTCGGGGGTTCGAGTCCCTCATCGCCCACTTCCCGTTCGCCCACTTCCCGCGGGATCGGCGGCATCCCAGCGCACCGTCCCGGACGACCAGTGCGTCAGCCTCTCCTCCTGATCATTGCGATGGAGGTGCCGGGGAGGCGTCGCGAAGGTCTCGTAGGGCCGGCAGCGAAGGACGACCCGGCCTTCCTCCTCGGCCATGGCGGCGACGACGGGGCGGGCATCGTCGCCGAGCGGTTCGCCCGACATGCGCCCACCGACCGCCATCATCACGTCGACCACAAGGTCGGGATCGGTGTCGACGGTGGCGTCGCAGTACACCTGGAGGTAGGTGAACGGCCAGCGTTCGTCGAGCACGCACAGGCTGACCTTCGGGTTGCGGGCGACGGCCCTCGCCTTGCCGCGGTCGCGCATGGTCGACACCAGAAGCTCATCGGTGTCGGTCGGGATGTAGTACACGATCGACATCGCCGGGCCGTCGGCCCGCCGGGGTGTGCCGAACACGCAGGTGCGGTGGGTGCGGACGAACGCTCGCCGCTCCGATGGGAGCATGTCGCGGTCGTTCGCCGCGACGAACGGCTCGGCGACGATGGGGAGCAGCTTCACGGTCGGGTCCCTTCGACGGCGGCGTCAGCGTTGTTCCGATCACGGCACGAAGGCCGGCGCGAGTACAGCACCGGCGGGGGTGCGCGCGGATCCCGAACGGCTACCAGCGGGCCGGGTGCGTCCCGAGCGGCACCGACGGCCGCGGCCACCGTAACGGCGCGCCGGCGCACTCGAGCGCGGGCGGCAGGTGGGTGAGCCGCCCGAAGCCACTGTCGCTCGTCACGAGGAGTTCATCGAGATCGCCGAGCCCGCTCGCCCGTTGCTCGTCGCAGGTCGCACCCAACCGCTGGAGCCACATCGCGGTCTGCGTCAGGCTTACGCGCACGTGCCAGCTCCCGCCCTCCGTCGCCCGCCGCCACAGCGCCGCCATCACGCCGAGCGCGGCGAGGTACCCGGTCGTGTAGTCGCACGCGGCGGCGGGCACGAGCGCGGGCGCGTCGGGCGAACCCTGCTCGGCGGCGAGGCCCGTCACCGACTGCGCGAGCTGTTCCCATCCGGGCCGGTGTTCCCACGGGCCGTGGTTGCCGTAGCAGTTGATCGAGACGGACACGATGCCGGGCCGGAGTGCGGCGAGGGCACGCGGCCCGAACCCGCGTCGTTCGAGGGCGCCGGCGCGGTAGCCGTCGGTGAACACGTCGGCGTCGCGCGCGAGCGCGGTGAGCCGCTCGACGCCGGCGGGTTCATCGAGGTCGAGGAACGCCGAGCGTTTGCCCAGGCTCGTATCGATCACGAAGGGCTCGACCGTCGGGAGCTTCGGTGACGACACGAGCAGCACGTCGGCTCCGTGCGATGCGAGGGCGCGGCCGCACGCCGGGCCGGCGAGGATCCGGGTGAGGTCGAGCACGCGCACGCCGTCGAGCCCGCGGGGCAACGGTTCGGGAGCGGCATCGCCGACGCGTTCTATCTCGATCCGAGGGAATGCGCCGATGACGCGTCCTTGCGGATGCTCGGCCCATTCGGCGGCCGTTCGCACCATCGCACCGCACATCCCCGCCTCGGCGAGCGCGTCCTCGAGTGGCAACGCGTCGAAGGCGGCGACCGCCTGGGCAACCGTGGCCGCGGGCGGGTTCTCCTCGGTGATGCCGAGCACGGCGCGGGTGCCGGCGGCGAGGTGCGGGAAGGCGCCGTGCAGGTGCACGAAGCGGCCATCGGCGCAGCGGTACAGCGCCGAGAGCGGAGTCGTGATGCGCAGCACCTGATGGTCGTGGTTGTCGAGCGACTGCAACGCGAAGCCGACGAGGGAGGCGGCGGCGCGGCGCACCTCCACGCGCACCCCGCCGTCGCTCCCCGCCAGCCCGGTCGCGGCGACACCACACGCGGCGAGTGCCGTCGCGGCAGCTTCACCGACGGGGAACCGGCTCGGCAGGACCGGGTCGTGCCCGTCGATCGACGCGCGCTGCGCCCACTCGACGGGAAGGCCGGCCTCGCCGAGGAGCGCGGCCACCTCGTTCGGGCCCGCCGTCAGCGGTACTCCGGGTTCGGGAAGTCGAACCGGCAGCCGGCATCCCACTCGGATCGCTGGTTGCCGTGGACGGGGATACCGCCCGCGTCCTTCAGCATCCGCGCGACGTGCAGCAGGTTCCACGTCATGAAGGTCGTGTTGCGGTTCGTGAAGTCGTTTTCCGGGCCGCCGGAACCGGGATCGAGGTACGACGGGCCCGGTCCCGCCTCACCGATCCAACCGGCATCGGCCTGCGGCGGGATCACGTAGCCGAGGTGCTGCAGCGAGTAGAGGACGTTCATCGCGCAATGCTTCACGCCGTCTTCGTTCCCGGTCACCAGGCAACCGGCGACCCGCCCGTAGTACCGGTACTGGCCCTGGTCGTTGAGCAGGTGTGAGTTGCCGTAGAGCCGCTCGATGATCTGCGTGCACACCGACGACTTCTCACCCAACCAGATCGGCATGCAGAGCACGAGGATGTCGGCGGCCATGACCCGCTCGAACAACTGCGGCCACTCGTCGGTTGCCCAACCGTGCTCGGTCATGTCGGGCCAGACGCCGGTCGCGATGTCGTGATCGACGGCGCGCACGCTCTCGACCGTGACGCCCTGGCGCCGCATGATCTCCATGGAGATGTCGGCCAGGCCCTGCGTGTTCGACACTTCGGGCGAGCGTTTGAGCGTGCAGTTGATGAAGAGCGCGCGCAGGTCGGAGAAGTCCCAGGTCGACTGCGAGCACAACGCTTCTTGCTTCTCGTTGAGCATCTCGGGAACGTAGCCCGTTGTGCCTCGGCGCGGGACGGGCGAAGTGCGCTCAGCGTTTCGCGACGGGTGTGGGCGTTGCCACATCCGCGCCCCGTACGAACCCGCGGGTGTCGAACACCACCGGTGCCCGCACGAGGAGGTCGGCGCGACCGAGACGCGCCCCGCTGCCGTAGCGGGCGCCGAGGTTGCGAGCTCGTTCTACGGCGGCGTCGGTGTCGAGCCCTTCGGCGATCAGGGTGACGGCGGCGCCGAGGTCGGTGAGCGCGGCTTCGCCGGCGCGGTCGACGTGGTGCAAGTCGACGATGACGAGATCGGGAGATCCGGGCAGGCCGGCCACGTCGGCGAGGCTGCCTCGCAGCGCGGTCGCATACCCGCAGCCCCGCGCCCGGCTCACCGCGGCGGCGGCCAATGCGTTCGGGACCGACGCCACGTCGAACTCGAGCACGACGTGGAAGCTGGTGTCGCGCCGGCTGAACACCCCTCGGGGGTCACCGCCGATGAACACCGCGAGCGGCGCGGGCAGTTTCGCCCGGGTCGCCGCCTCGATGGTGCTGTCGAAGGCCATCGCCTCGTACTGGCCGAGCAGGCCGCGCCGGGCGGCGGCGATCTGGAGTTGGGCCGCGTGTTCGAGCGGCGAGCCGATCGGCCCGCGGATGGCGGTCCGGTACCCGCAGGTCAGCTCGGAGTCGAGCGCGACGATCGGCGCGAACGTGGCGCGCACGAGCCGCCGCCGGAGCACGACGTCGACATTCGCTCCATCTTCGCCATCGGTCCAGCGTGCCGACACGCGCAGCCTCCTCGGGTCTTTGCGAGGTATCGGCGTCACGAAGCATTAGGTGAAGGGCAAAACGCTCAGCCGGACGCGAATCGCGGCGTCACCTCGGAGGTTGGTCGGCGGCGCGCCGGTGCGGTGCGTCGCGCTCCGGCGGCGGGGTCTCATCGACCTGGGGGAGAGCGCACCACACCGTCTTGCCTCCATCAGGTGAGCGCACGACGCCCCAGTCGGTGCAGAGCGCGGCAACGACGCGCAACCCCCGTGCGGTGTGCCCGGCGTGGTCGGGCGCGAGGACGGGAGTGCCGTCGCCTCCGTCGTAGACCTCGAGCACGGTCACGCCTTGCTCGACCGAAAGCCGGACGACGACCGGTTCGGCCCCGTGCATCACCGCGTTCATGATGAGTTCGCTCGCGACGAGCTGCGCGGATTCGGCGTGATCGCGTTCGAGGCCGTAGCGCGCGAGTTCGGCGCGAATTGCCCGGCGTACGCCCGCGGCCTCCGAGGCGCGCGCCGGGATGCGAACCTCGAACGCCGGTGGCACGGACAAGGGATAGCCCGTAGCGCCGGAAATGAAACGCGTTCTACGCCGAATTCTCCGACGCATCACCGAAGAGGCGTTTGCCGAACCACTCTGCGGGTCGGCAGGGTCGTTCAGGCGAGGTCGCGTTCGAGGATCGCCGCGACCTCTCGGTAACGCGCGACGGGGATGAGGTGCACGCCGTCGAACGCGCCGCTGTCGCGGACTGCGAGCACGGTCTCGCAGGCTCGCATCACGCCGGCGTGGGGATCGCGCTCGATCGCTTCGACGTGCGCAGCCGGGATGTCGATCTGCGGGATGTCGTGGGCGAGTTTGCGGGCCATCCCGGCGCTGGCGAGCACCATCACCCCGGCGTAGACCGGACCGTCGAAGTCGAGCGTGTCCCGCCACCGAAGGCAGGCGTCGAGGGAGAACGACACCTGCAGGAACAGGCGGTCGGCCGCGCGTTTCCAGTCGGGGAGCGGCGTGAGCTGTGCCGACACCGCGGCGCGCAGCGGCCGGGCCGTTGCCTCGGCGAACGCCCGGGTTTCGGCGAGCATCGACTTGACGTTCAGCTGACCGGTGCGCCGGCCGGAGGTCGGGGCGTCGCCGTACACGAACAGGAACTCGTCGACGCCGTAGGCGGCGGCAGTCAGCAGGTCGCGCCGGAACCCGAGGAGGTTGCGGTCGCGGGCGTTGATGCAGGCGAGCGCGCGACCGCCCATCAGCGCGACCTCGTGCGCGACGGCGATGCTCGAAACGGTGGCTCGCCCGATGTGGTTGTCGGGGATCAAGAACGCGGACGCGATCTCGCTGAGCACGCCGATCTGGTGGCGAACGTGCATCAGGTCGGGCCGCGTCGGTGGTTCGACTTCGCACACGACCTCGAAGGAACGCACCATCGGGCAAGGTTACGGATCGGCGGGGGCGACGATCGACCACGCGGGCGGTGCGGCGCGAGCGGCCGGGCCCCGCCTCTCCATGCGGGCCCGACCGCTCGCGTCGATCCGGGGGAGCGATCGACTCATCGCACCGCCCAGCGCCGCCCGCGGCGCCGTTTCGCCTCTGCGGGCCGGAGACTCCCGCCCATCACGATCGCCTCGACCGCCGCCCGCGTGCGCAAGACGGTGCGGTGGTCGGTTGCGGTCGCCCCCTGCGTGACGATGCTCGTGATGGACGGGTTGGGCTCGCGCACGTGCAGCTCCGTTTCTCCGGCGGTGGATCTCCGGCGATGCTCTCCGGCGCTGCGAACGCCGCTCGCCCTCGACGACATCCTCTACGGGCCGGCGCCGGCCCACGCCGTCATCGCGCGCATTGGGGGCGTGCAATCGCGCACATTCGGTGTGTGCCATCCTGCACGTCCAGTGGATGCTGCGACGGCCGACGGCAAGGGCGGGTTTCTCGGTTCGCTCACCGCGTCGCAACAGGCGGCGCTGTTCGCGCTCGGCACGCGGCGGCGCTACCGGAAGGGCTCGACCCTCTTCCTCGAAGGCGACCGCAGCGACCACGTCGTGGTGGTGCTCGAAGGACGGGTGCGGGTTTCGCTGGCTGCCGCCGACGGTCGAGACCTCCTGGTCGCGGTGCGCGGGCCGGGCGATGTGATCGGCGAGCTGGCCGCGATCGACCGCTCCGAGCCTCGCAGCGCCAGCGCATCGGCGATGGAGCCGGTCCTCGTGCACGTGCTCAGCGCGACCGAGTTCGAGACGTTCCTGGAGCGCACACCCCGCGCGGCTGTCGCCCTGCTGCGCACCCTGACCCGGCGCCTGCGCGTCGCGTCCCGTACGCAGATGGAGTTCGGCTCGTTCGACACGGTGGCCCGGGTCGCACGCCGGCTCGACGAGTTGTTGGCCGAGCACGGGGAGGAGGTCGCGGGCGGGGTCCGTATCGCGTTGCCCCTCACCCAGGAGGAACTGGCCGGCTGGGTGGGCGCGTCGCGCGAATCGGTGGCCCGGGCGATGCGGACGTTGCGTGATCACGGGGTGATCAGCACCGGGCGGCGGACCGTCGTGGTGCACGACGCCAGTGCGCTGGCCAAGTTCGCCGGATGAAACCGGAGCTCGCGCACTCCGAGTGACCGGCCGGAGACTCTGGGCGGGCATTTTCGGCCTGGGCGGCGCAAAACTTTAGGACAAAAGGTCCCAAATCGTGCTAAAGTTTCCTTGTGCTCCCGAATTGGTTCGATGTCCACGCTCTCGAAGACCTGGTCGCCGCGGCCGCGGTGCTCTGCGCGCTCGGCCTGGTGCTCGTGCTCGCTCGAGTCCGGCACCTGACGACCAAACTGCTGCTCGCGCTCGTGCTGATCGCGGCGGTCAGCGGGCTCGCGTACTACCGCGAAGGCCCGCTCAAGGACTGCCAGGCCCAGGGCTCGTGCCACTTCTTCAAGTCGAACCTGCCGCTCAGCGGTACCCAGGTTCGCGCGTCGAAGTAGCGCTCCCGAAGCACGCGTCGCTCGGCCCGACCCGGCACGGGGCGCCCTCGCGCGAGCCGTAACCTGACAGGTACGTCGCCTGTCGAAGCGCGGACGACGTGCCGATTGAGCCCTCGACACCAGCCGGGAGGGCACCGTGTTCCTTGACGGCTCCATCCACCAACTTCCCGACATCGACCGGGACGAGACGGGGGAGTGGCTCGACGCCCTCGACACCGTCATCGACGTTCGTGGGAAGGCCCGTGCCCACTACCTGCTCGCTCGGCTCATGGAGCGCGCGCGGGTCAAAGGCGTCGGCGTTCCCGCCATGGTGTCGACCGACTACATCAACACCATCCCGGCCGAACAGGAACCGTGGTTCCCCGGCGACGAAGACGTCGAGCGCCGGATCCGTGCCTTCATCCGCTGGAACGCCGCGGTCATGGTCGATCGAGCGAACCACAAGTACGACGGTCTCGGCGGCCACCTCTCGACGTACGCGTCGGCGGCGGCCCTCTACGAAGTGGGCTTCAACCACTTCTTCCGGGGGAAGGGCGACGGCGGTGCCGGCGACCAGGTGTTCATCCAGGGCCACGCCGCGCCCGGGATCTACGCGCGCGCCTTCCTCGAGGGCCGGCTCACCGAGGACCAGCTCGACGCGTTCCGTCGCGAGACGAACGGCAACGGCTTGTCGTCGTACCCGCACCCGCGCCGCATGCCCGACTTCTGGGAGTTCCCGACCGTGTCGATGGGGCTCGGCCCGATCAACGCGGTGTACCAGGCCCGCTTCAACCGTTACCTCTACCAGCGCGAACTCGTCGACACGAGCAAGGCGCGCGTGTGGTGCTTCACCGGCGACGGTGAACTCGACGAACCCGAAGCGATGGGCTCGCTCGCGATCGCGTCGCGCGAGCAGCTCGACAACCTGATCTTCGTCGTCAACTGCAACCTGCAACGGCTCGACGGGCCCGTTCGCGGCAACAGCAAGGTGATCCAGGAGTACGAGTCGATCTTCCGCGGGATGGGCTGGAACGTCATCAAGGTCGTCTGGGGCCGCGAGTGGGACGGCCTGCTCGCCCGCGACAACGACGGCGTGCTCGTCAACAAGATGAATTCCACGCTCGACGGCGAGTTCCAGAAGTACGCGATCGAATCCGGCGCGTACATCCGTGAGCATTTCTTCGGCCCCGACCCGCGGTTGCGCGCGATGGTCGAGCACGTCTCCGACGAGGAGTTGCAGCGGTTGCCGCGGGGTGGGCACGACTACCGCAAGCTGTATGCCGCCTACAAGACCGCGGTCGAGCACGTCGGTGCACCGACGGTGATCCTCGCCAAGACGGTGAAGGGCTGGACCCTCGGCCCCGATTTCGAAGCGCGCAACGCGACCCACCAGATCAAGAAGATGACGCCGACGCAGCTCAAGCTGCTGCGCGACCGCCTGTACCTCGACATTCCCGACGACGTGCTCGACGACGGGATGCCGCCCTACTACCACCCCGGTTTCCGCTCGCCCGAGTACGACTACCTGATGGAACGCCGGCGCGCGCTCGACGGTTACCTGCCCGAACGCGTCGTACGGAACAAGATCTCGATCAAGGTTCGCGACGACATCATCGACGTCCTCGCGGCCGGTACCGGTGAGAAGATCCAGGCCTCGACCACCACGGCGTTCACGCGCCTGCTGAAGGTGCTCGTCCGCGAGCCGGAGTGGGGCAAGCGGGTGGTGCCGATCATCCCCGACGAAGCCCGAACGTTCGGTATCGACGCGCTGTTCGCCGACGCGAAGATCTACTCACCGACCGGGCAGCTCTACGAGCCGGTCGACGCCGGCCTGCTGTTGAGCTACCGCGAAGCGCGCAACGGCCAGATCCTCGAAGAGGGCATCACCGAAGCGGGGGCCACGGCGAGCTTCACCGCGGCCAGCACGTCGTACGCGACGTGGGGCCAGCCGATGATCCCGTTCTTCATCTTGTATTCGATGTTCGGCTTCCAGCGCGTGGGCGACCTGCTCTGGTCGTTGGGCGACCAGCGCGGTCGCGGCTTCCTGCTCGGTGCGACGGCGGGTCGGACCACGTTGACCGGTGAGGGCCTGCAGCACTGCGACGGCAACAGCCAGATGTTCGCGCTCGCGTACCCCAACTGCCGGGCCTACGACCCCGCGTTCGCGTACGAGGTCGCAGTGCTGGTACGTGACGGCATGCGGCGCATGTACGGGCCCGAACCGGAAGATTGCTTCTACTACCTCACCCTCTACAACGAGAACTACGTGCAGCCCCCGATGCCCGAAGGGGTCGAGGACGCCATCGTCAAGGGGCTCTACCGGTACCGCGCCGCCGACGGCGAACGCTCGCAGCGCGCGCAGATCCTGGCCAGCGGCTCGATGGTGTTGCAGGCGTTGGAGGCGCAGCAGTTGCTGGCGGAGCACCACGACGTCGCGGCCGACGTGTGGAGCGCGCTCGGTTGGAAGCAACTGCGCGACGAAGCGATGGAATGCGAACGCTGGAACCGGTTGCACCCCGAGGAACCACCCCGGACGCCGTACGTGACCGAGCAACTGCACGGCACGGAGGGGCCGGTCGTCGCCGTCTCCGACTTCGTGAAGGCGCTGCCCGACGGCCTGGCGCGCTTCGTGCCCCAGCCGTTCGTCGTGCTCGGCACCGACGGCTTCGGTTTCTCCGACATCCGGCCCGCGCTACGGCGCCACTTCGAGGTCGACGCCGCGCACATCGTGGTGGCCGTGCTCGACGGCCTGGCGCAGCAGGGCGAGGTGAAGGCCGAAGCGGTCGCCGACGCGATCAGGCGCTACGAGATCGACGTCGAGGCTCCCGATCCCCGCCGGACCTGACGTGCGTCGATAGCTATCGCTCTGCGATAGCTATCGACGCACGTGGCGGCGGTCAGAGGTTGCGGTCGGGGTCCCAGTCGTACCCCTCTTCCTCATCCTCGTCGTCGTCTTCGTCCCATTCGTCGGTATCGGGGTCATCGTCCGCGTTCGCCTCATCGGAGACGTCAGCCAGCGTGCCCGATCCCTCTTGGAACAGACCGTCCTCGTACCCCTGCTTGAGCTGCCGCGCCTCGCGGAACCGGCGCGCACGACCTTTTCTGGGCACGTCGTCACCTGCCTCGAATTCGTACCTTCAATAATGCCGCACGGAGGGGCGCACGTGCTGGCCCCGCAGGCGGAGAAATGTGAGATTCCTGCACTTCTGCCGAACATTCACGTTCGGGCCCGTGCTCGATAGGGCTGGTGGCCCCAGCGGTCGAGATGTACCACATTCCCGACGGGGGGCACGCGAGCAGGCTCAGGCGTGCCGCGCGGCCAGCCGAGCGGCACGACGGCGACCGGCGTGACCTTGCGGGGAAGACCGAGCGTGCGGCGAGCTTCCCAGCGCGACCACAACGGCAGTGCCGTGAACGCGGCACCGAGCCCGGCGGCCCGCGCCGCGAGCAGCAGGTTCTGGAGGGCCGGGAACACCGAGCCGTAGAACGCCGACGCGCCGATCGCCGGGAACACCGGGCGGCGGCCCCGGGCGCAGGCGACCACGATCACCGGCACGTCCTCGAAGTGGTCGGCCAACCACTGGCGGGACTCGACCATGTCGTCGTCGTGCCCGCGGGTGCGCAAGACCCGCTTGTAGATCGACCAACCCTGCCGGTTGGCCCGGGCGAGCTGATGCTTGACCGCAGGGTCGCGAACGACGACGAATTCGCAGCGCCGGTGGCTGTCGCTCGAACCGTGCCCGGCCAATTCGAGCAGTTCGAGCAGCGTGTCGTCGTCGATCGTGCCGGCCAGGACACGCCGCGTGGGCCCCTGCGTGCGCATGACCTCGGCGACGGGAGCCGACAGGCGGTCGGCGATCTCGTCGAACGTCGGCATGCTGGGCCCCTCGTCGCGGAGCGTTGCAGGGTAGCAACGCCCGTCCCTTCCCATTTCTTTGTCACTTTGACCACACGATGTGTCGCCGAAGTGACAAAGGTCGCGGGACGGCTCAGCCCGACGAGAGTTTGCGCCACAAGGCGGGGTAGCTCGGGTACTCGATCGCGTCGGTCACGTAACCCGAACGGCGGAGTTCGGCGTGGAACTTCGGGAGCCGGCTCATCGGCACCCCGGAGTCGACATGGTGGGCCAGGTGCCAGCCGATGTGGTTCGGCACCATGAAGAAGCGCGCCACCGGGTGCTGGCGCACCGAGTGGGTGGTGAGGCGGCGGTCCTTCGAGGCTTGCATCCCGCCGTGCTCGGCGATCGCGCGCAACCGGTTGATCACCCGCCACACGGTGAGATGCGGGAGGAACCACAGGAACAGGTACAGCCACGGGTGGCCGGCAACGGTGAAGAGCGCCAGCAGCACGACCTGGGTGAGCAGGATGCCGCGCGATTGGCTCCGCACGGCTTCGTTCTCGGAACGGGTCGCGCGCAGCAGGCCCTTGAAGAGCTTCCACCCGGTCTGGCCGGTCGCGTCGCGAACGAGCTTGCGGCGCAGCGACGCCCGGCTGATCGGGTAGGCGCGGTACAGGGGGATGTCGGGCTCGTTCGGTCCGAACTCCTCGCGGTGGTGCGCCATGTGGCCGCGGCGGTAGAGGTCGGTGGGGGTGAACGACGGGAACCCGAGGAGCCAGCGCCCGGCCCAGTCGTTCAGCTTCCGGTTGCGGAACAGCAGGCGGTGGGCGGCTTCGTGCATCAGCGCGGCGATCTGCGCGTGGGCGCGGCCCATGAGCACGAACGCGACGACCCACACGACCGGGTTGTTGGCCCACACCGCGACCGCGATCACGCCGATGGTCTGGGCGTAGAAGCTCACGATCGAAAGCCCGTTGCGTACCGACGGGATACGGCGCAATTCCTCCCGCCAGCCCGGCGCCGGTCGGGCGTCGGCGGTGAGCCGGTCGGTGGGTGTGAACCCGATCAGCGTGCCGGGCTCGGGGATCATCGTCGTGGCCACGCCGGCATATTACACTACGACAACAGATGCAGGAAATCAGTAACACGCGGGTCGATGTGCTGGAGCGGCCGCTGTCGGCCCGCTCGGCGATCGCCAGCCTGCTCCTCGGCATGCACCCACCCCGGATGACCGGCGCGCGGCTCGTGCAATGGTGTGAATTGTTCGGCATCGCGCCGGGGACGACGAGGGTCGCCCTGAGCCGGATGGCCGAGCGCGGCGAGTTGCACGCGAGCGGCGGCACCTACGAGCTCGCGGGCCGGGTGCGCTCACGGCAGGCCACCCAGGATTGGAGCGTGGCCCCGCAAACCACCCCCTTCGACGGGCAGTGGCGGCTCGGGGTCGTCACCGTCGACGCGCGTTCGGCGCCGGCGCGGTCGGCACTGCGCGACGCGATGCGCCGGGGACGTTACGCCGAGGTGCGCGAAGGGGTGTGGCCCGTCCCGACAACCTGCCCCGCGCGTCGGCACCGGCCGAGGCCTGGGCCGTGATGGACGAGCAGTGCGCATGGTGGCGCGGCCGCCCGGACGTCGGCACGCGCGACGAGCCCGCCGTCGCCGACGCGCTGTTCGGATTGCGCGCGTGGAGCGAGCGGGCCGAGATGCTGCTCGAACGGGCCGCGGCTTCGATCGCCGCGCTCGAGGCCGGGGATGGCGGTCGTCTCGCCGACGCGTTCATCGTCGGCGCGGCGGCGTTGCAGCACGTACGCAACGACCCGCTCCTGCCCGAACCGCTGCTCCCGCCGTCGTGGCCGGGCGACGCGCTGCGGGCGGCGTACCGCGACTACCAGCAGGCCTTCGCCGACGCGATCCGCGAATGGTTCCGCGACGCGCCCGCGCCGGCCCGCCATTAGCGTGCCGGCCATGACCCTTACGCCTGCGCTGCTCGACGACGCCCGGGGCGTGTTGCCCGAGGTCGTTGCGATGCGGCGCGAGTTGCACCGTCACCCGGAGCTCGGGCTCCAACTTCCCCGTACCCAGCAGGCGATCGTGGGCGCGCTCGACGGTCTCGGGCTCGACGTGAAGACCGGGTCTGCGGTCACGTCGGTGACGGCCGACCTCGAAGGTGGGGCCGGCGGCGACGGCCGAACGGTGTTGCTGCGCGCCGACATGGACGCGTTGCCGATGCCCGAAGACACCGGCGTCGACTTCGCGAGCGAGGTCGACGGAGCGATGCACGCGTGCGGGCACGACAGCCACGTCGCGATGCTCGTCGGCGCGGCTCGTGTCCTCACGGCGCGGCGCGACGAACTGCCGGGCCGGGTCCGCTTCATGTTCCAGCCGGGTGAGGAAGGCTTCCACGGCGCGCGCTGGATGATCGACGAGGGCGTGCTCGACAATCCGAACGTCGACGGTGTGTTCGCCCTCCACGTTTCGCCGAACTTGCCGAGCGGCGTGGTGTCGAGCCGCGCCGGTGCCGCGCTCGCGTCGGCCGACATTCTCGAGATCGTCGTGACCGGTCAGGGCGGGCACGCGTCGACACCGCACCTCGCGAACGACCCGATGCCGGTCGCGGCCGAGATCGTCCAGGCGTTACAGGTGTTCGCGACGCGCCGGATCAACACCTTCGACCCGATCGTCGTCACGATCACGAAGATCCGTGCCGGCACGACGAACAACGTGATCCCCGAAGACGTCAAGATGCTGGGCACGCTGCGCGCGGTGTCGGAAGGAAGCCGCAAGGCCGCGATCGCGGGGATGAAGAAGCTCGTCGAGGGGATCGCCGGGGCCTACGACATGCGGGCCGAGTTCACCGTCGTGCCCGGTTACCCGCCGACGATCAACGATCGCGAGTTCGTCGGCCTGGTGTCGCGGGTCGCGAGCGGCCTGCTCGGCGACGACCGTTACGCGGAGATGCCGGCACCGATCATGGGCGCCGAAGACTTCTCCTACTTGCTGCGCGAGCGGCCCGGCGCGATGGCGTTCCTCGGTGTGTGCCCACCCGGTGACCAGCCGTTGCGGGCGCACTCGTGCCACTCGAACCGCATGACGATCGACGAGGACGCGCTCGCCGCCGGTGTGGCGATGCACTGCGCCGTCGCGCTCGAGTACCTCGGTTGACGTGCGTCGATAGCTATCGCATAGCGATAGCTATCGACGCCCGTCGGGTCAACGTTTTCGTTGTCGCAGCCCTCTATACGGTGAGGCGGCACGATGGACGACTTCGACGAGTTCTTCGCTGAGCACTACCCGCGGGTCGTCGGGTCGTTGCTGCTCGCGTGCGGGACGTCGAGCGACGTTGAGGACGCGGCCCAGGAAGCATTCGCGAAGGCGATGCTGCGGTGGCGGTCGGTGTCGCAGATGCATCGTCCCGCGACATGGGTGTACGTGGTTGCGGTTCGGGAGTTGCGCCGGCGGCTGAGCCGGGGACGCGACCTTGCCGGCGCGGTGGACGACGCCGACGCGTTGGGCGATACCGGCGTTCCCGATATCGCGGATGTCGTGGTCGACGGCGCGCTGGTTGCCGGCGCCCTGGCGTCGTTGGCGCCCCGCCAGCGGCTTGCGGTGGTGCTGCGCTTCCACGCCGACCTCAAGGTGAACGACATCGCGCGGGCGATGCGCTGTTCGGAAGGCACCGTGAAAGCGTCGCTCCACGCCGCGCTGGCGCACCTCCGCGTGCACCTCGTCGACCAGGACCTCGAAGGAGCGAGCGATGGACCTTGACGAGCTTCGGCGCGCGCTGAACGACGCGGCGCCCGCGCCGGCGATGCCGCTCGACGCGGCGCGCACTGCGGTCGAACACAAGATGCACGGGTACCGGGCGCGCCGGCGCCTGGTGTCGGGCGCGGTGCTCGTGCTCGTCATGGCGATCGTGCTTGCGGGGGCAGTGGCGGCGACGCGCGGGAGCGACCGCGCCTTGGTGATCGCAACGAGCGGTGGGCCGGCGATGCACGACGTTCCCGCGCAGGTCGTGTTCGTCGACGCCGCGCACGGCTACGGCCTGTTCCCGAACTGCCAGGCGGCGGGAACGCCCGTGTGCCACATCGAAGTGGGAGCCTCGGGCGACGGCGGGCGCACCTGGCGCTTGCGGGGCCGCATCGACGCTCGTTACCCGGGCTGGACCGGGTACCCGTTCGTCTCGCTCGCCGCGACGGGCAACGACGTGTGGGTCTACGGCAATCGCACGTTCTTCTCGCGCGACGGTGGCCGGACCTGGGTGGAACAGCAGCCGGGCGGCATCGTCGACGCGCTCGTACCCCAGGGTGACGACGCGTGGGCCGCGGTGCGTGGGTGCGCGCCCGTCGGTCACGTGCGCGACGCGGATCGCGTCGGTACCCGTCGGCGGCGGGGCGTGGCACACATTCGCGTCGACCCCCGACATCACGTACCCGTACGTCCAACTGCGCCGGCCGACGGCGACGGTCGCGTACCTGCTCCCGCGCGACGGTCAGGGTGTTGTGTACCGCACGGGCGACGGTGGGCGGTCGTGGTCGGCGCGGACGATCCCCGGCGTGCACGGACCGACCGCGGTTGCCGCGGTCGGCCCCGACGACGTGTGGGCGCTTGCCGGCGTGACGTCGGCGACCGCGACGCAGGACAAGACGCTGTGGCACTCGCACGACGGCGGGCAGCACTGGACGAAGGTCGCGTCGACGCCGGCCGCGTCGAGCGCGGCCGGGTTGCCCGAGCGGGGGATCGTGCAAGACCTGGTGGCCGCGTCGGCCGTCGACCTCTACGCCGTGACGGACACGAACGTCGGCCATTCGCCGGACGCCGGCGTGTCGTGGTCCGAGGTTCGCCTGGCGGATAACGACCACCTCACCTTCGTCGACGCGCGGCACGGGTGGTCGACGGCCGGAGGATCGGCGTTGTACGCGACCGTCGACGGTGTGCACTGGCAGCTCGTCGACGGCGTGGCGCCGCCGCCGCCCGTCGTCGTACCGAGCCCCACGACGACCACGTCCACGACCTTGCCGAGCAGCACACCGCTGACGCTCCAAGGTGTCGCGCTCGCCGCCGGGCCCGACGGGTTCCTCGTCCCGCAAGGATGGAGCGGCGGCCCGGCGGTCAACTCCGGCGGGCCGGCGAGCTTCTCGCACTACCGGCCGCCGAGCGGCGCGGGCGCCATCGACTACGAGGTGAGCGGCGGCGAGATGGCCAGCGTCTACAACCCCGACCAGAGCCCGAACATCAGCGGCGCCCTGCAGTTGGCGTCGTGCCGGCCGACGAGCCAAGCGTTCGCGAGCGCGTCGAGAGCGACCTTCACCTGCCCGCCCGTGAACGGCCTCACCCCCGTCGGCGTGATCGTGGTCGAGCCGTTCCCGCAGGGTTGGAAGATGCTGACGGTCGCGCTGCCGCCGAGTGCCGGCCCGTCGGCGGCGGCGCAGATCCTCAACAGCGTGCGGTAGGGAAGAGGCGGCGATCGAGAATCGCGGGACGGTAGGGTTGCGGGCTCCGGGCGGTTAGCTCAGCCGGTTAGAGCGCATCCTTCACACGGATGAGGTCGGAGGTTCGAGTCCTCTACCGCCCACTCGTTGCGCCTGGTCAGAGGCTCGTAACTTAAGTGTTGTGGTTGCGAAGAGGCTTACGTCGGCCGCTGCCACCGCGATTGCGAGCAGCCTCGACGACATGACGCCCGCAGAATTCATGGCCGCGTGGAAAGCATGATCTCTTTGGATCGTGTGACTGCGCTGCGCGTCTTTCATCAGACCCGTTCGATGGCGACGTCGTTGGCGTGGGCGGCGAGCGCGTGGAGGTCGGCTTCGTTGCCGGTGAGCACGACGCCGGCCGGTTCGGCGAGTGCGACGACGACGGCGTCGACGACCGATCCTTCACCTGCGCGCCTACGCAGCTCCGCCGCTCGCCGCGCGAGGTGCTCCGAGACGTGCGCTTCGACGAGGCAGGTCTTGAGGAAGCGATTGACTTTCGCGTCCCGGCCGGCGTGACCCTGCAGTGATTCAACGAGAACGATTGTTGGGACGACCGGCGGCCAGAGGTCCGCGGACCGCAGCGACCTGATGAGGGCAAGCGACCGAGGCGAACGCTCGGCGAGGCGGCTCAGGCCGCCGCTGTCAAGGACGAGCAACGGTCAACCGGCTTCGTTCAGCCTGCGATCTCGGATGCGACGGGCGATTGCATCGGCCCGTGACTGCTGGCGGGTCGTCGGTTCTCCGACTTCGGCCGCGAGTTCGGTGAGGTACTCGTCGGTTGCGTCGAGCGTGGCTCGCCGTTCCAGCTCGGCGCGCACCGCTTCCTGGAGGAGTTCGGACGCCGGAAGCTGGCGGGCCTTGAGCTGTTCGTAGAGGTCGTCGGGGAGGTAGACCTGCAGTCGAGGCATACGTATAACTATACGCCTGACTCGGAAAGGCGAGCGGTGGCAGGAGTGGTGGCCGACCAACCTCAACCCGCGGCCGTCGACAAGAGCCTGCGATGAGGCGAGCTACCGGTTGCCTCGCCACCGTCGCGGCTTACCGCTGTCGCGCACGAAGGTGTTGATGACCGGGCCTCTCCTGAGCGCGGAGCGCGCCCATGATGCGGCGACCCACACCACGCGGGCACCCGCAGCGATGCCGCAGAGCGCTACTGCCAGGCGCATCGGGCGGCGTTCAATCGCGCGTCGTTCATAGCGGTCGGGTGCGTCGACGTCGTTCGCTCACGGCTACGTCGATTGCCCAGGTGAGGAAGAAGGTCATAGCGAACAGCCAAACCCAATGCGTTGTGGCCCAATGACGAACGAGCTGGGCCGTCGACCGGCGCGCCGGCGGCCGAACCGCATGGGTCGAGGTCACGCGCACGAGCACCACCACGCAGCCGAGCGACCGTTGAACTGCGACCGGTCCGGGCCGCGCATGGGACGACGATTCCTGCTTGTCGACGCTTCCCTGAACAGCGCTGCACCGGGCTGCTGTCGGCTTTGCTGCGTGCGCTGGACTTGCGCCTGCCGCCAGGAACGCACACAGAGGACCGCTCCCACCCTCACGAACGAGAACGCTCGGACGGGGCGACTCGAGCCGGCATGAGCGTGAGACTCGGCCCGTGCGAGCGTCGGGACGATCGGGGCCGGCGGTTTGCCGTTCGCAGGGTCGAGCGCCGCTCGATGTTCGGGCTCGGCAACGCTCCTGGAGCGCGGTCTGCTTGCGCGGACGCCGGATCGTTCGGTGACGCGGTTCATCGGCGCACGCTGCCGTGCGCCGTGGCCTTTGGCGCGTTTCCTCGCGTCTTCTTCGGGCTTCGAGTGGGTGCTCGTCCTTGGGCCAGGGAAGAGGATGCGGTTGTGATGCCGAGTCGTCGGCGCACGACGGTTCTCGCGACTTCGAGAACGGCGGGGTCCTGGCGGAGCACGAAATTGGAGTTGGCCGCGAGGATGATGCCGCTGATTTCGAAGGTGAGCGCGTCGGCATCCTCGTCGGCGGGGAGTTCGTGTTGTTCCAGCGCCGTGACGACGAAGTCGCGGATCAGTGCGGTGAATGCGTCCTGGAACGCGGCGATCGCTTCTCTCACGGCTCCGGGCCGCGTGCCCATCTCGAGGACTGCGCCGGCGAAGAAACACCCACCCGGGAACGTGCGCCGCATCAGATGGTCGAAAAACGCGTCGCACACTGCGACGAGCTGAGCGAGACCCGGCTTGGCCGCGAGCGCCGGTTCGATCACCTCGGCCTCGAACACGCGTCCCGCCTCGCCCACCGTCGCGAGTTGGAGTTCTTGCTTCGAGCCGAAGTGGGCGTAGAGCCCGCTCTTGCTCATGTCGAGCGCGGCCGCGAGGTTGCCGATCGAGAGCCCTTCGAGCCCGTCGAGGGTCGCGAGCGATACGGCCTCGCGCACGATCGCTTCGCGGGTGCGCGCCCCATCGGCGCGTTGCTTTCGTGTGCTCGGCACATTGACAAGATAGCACGATCGGTCGTACTGTGCGGTCCGAGCACGAACGATCGTGCTAACTCGGGGTCGCGAATCACGTCTTGTGATCGATCGGCGCCGCGACCCGCAGACGATGGAACGACCCGAGGGGGAATGGTGACCTTGTTGCAGGAGCTACGGAATCGCGACGGTCGGGTTCCGCGCCGCGCCGCAACCGTGACGGCCGGGCCCGTCGAGCGGCGGGGCTTTTGCGTCCGCGTCGATCGCGTGTCGCGGCGCGTCCGGGTCAGAAACCGGGGCGAGATCACGCTCTTGGACGACGTGTCGTTCTCGGTCGCCGCCGGGGAGCTCGTCGCGATCGTCGGTCCGAGCGGCGCGGGCAAGACGACGCTGCTGGACGCGATCGCCGGCATTGCCCCGACGAGCGCGGGATCGGTGCACTTCGATGGCATCGACGTCCACGCGAACCTGCGGAAGTTCCGCGGCGTCATCGGCTACGTGCCTCAAGACGACATCGTCCATGCCGATCTCGCGCTGCAACACACCCTCCGTTACGCAGCACGGCTGCGGCTCCCATCGTCGACGACTCGCGCGGAGGTCGACAACGCGGTCGCGGGGGCGATCGACGCGGTTGGGCTCGGCGAGCACGCCGACGTCCGGGTTGGGTCCCTGAGCGGCGGGCAACGTAAACGGGCAAGCATTGCGGCCGAGCTTCTGACCGAACCGCGCGTCTTCTTCCTCGACGAGCCGACGTCCGGTCTCGACCCGGCCACGAGCGCGGAGCTGATCGGTCAGCTCCGCCAGGTTGCCGATCGGTCGGCAACGGTCGTGTTCACGACGCACTCGGTCGAAGACCTCGATTGGTGCGATCGCGTCGTGTTCATGGCGCGCGGTGGGCGAGTCGCGTTCGTCGGCAGTGTCGACGACGCGCTCGAGCACTTCGCGGTCGACTCGATACCGGAGCTCTATCGCCGGCTGGCGGATGGGGACAGCACCGCCGATGCCGTGGCCCGGCCGGCGCCGGGCCCCGACGATGACGCCGGACATCGAGACGTGAGCAAGAGACCCGTGGCGCGCGGCTTCACGCAATGGCATGTCCTCACGCGCCGGACGCTCGAAACGTTCGTAAGAAATCCGTTGACGCTCGCGATCCTGCTCGCATCTCCCGCGCTCGTTGTCGGAATGTTCGCGGTTCTCTTCCGGCCGGGTGCCTTCGAGTTCCAGGACCCGAGCCCGAGCTCGATGGTCATGGTCGGCTTCTGGATCGTTTTCGCCGCGTTCTTCTTCGGGCTCACCTACGGCTTGCTGCAAATTTGCACCGAGCGCACGATCGTGCGCCGCGAACGCCTCGTCGGCCTGCGCATCGGCGCGTACGTGGCATCGAAGGTGACCGTCCTCGTTCCGTTCCTTCTTGTCGTGATCGTGGCGATGCTGGGTGTGCTGCGTGCCATGGACCGTCTTCCCGATCGTCCGTTGTCGACGTACGCCTCGATTGCGGTGGGGCTGCAGTTGTGCGCCGTCGCGGCCCTCGGGCTCGGCCTGCTCACGTCCGCCGCGGTTGGGAACGTCTCCCAGGCAACGCTCGCGCTGCCGATGTTGTGTTTTCCGGCGGTGCTGTTCGGAGGGGCGATCCTGCCGGTGCACCTCATGGCGGGGGCGGGTGCCGTCCTGAGCGTTTTCATGCCATCTCGGTGGGCCTTCGAGGCCGTCGGTCACGACCTCGGAGCGCGGCACATCCTCGCTCATGGCGGCTCAAAACTCGGGCCACCGCTGCTCGCGTCGTTCGGTGGTGCCGGAACCTCTTCCACCGGCACGTACTGGCTTGTCCTCGCGGCGTTCTCGGTCGTATTCCTTGTGGCAACCTGGGGTGTGCTCGTGCGCAGCACACGCCGCGCGAGGGGCTGACCGGCGGTGGCCCCGATCGACCTCGAGGTCCGATGATGGCGGCGTTCCCGGGCGTCGGTTCCTGGATTGAACGGCGGGCTCGCATCGCACCCGGTGACGTTGCGCTGGTCCACGGTGAGACGCGGCGGACGTACGCGGAACTGGCCGAACGCGTCGGTCGGCTGTCGTCCGGCCTCCGCGACCTCGGAGTCGTGCGCGGCGATCGCGTCGCGTGGCTCGGCGAGCGTCACCCGGCGTTTCTCGAAACGCTCTTCGCAGTGACGCGGTTGGGCTCGGTCTTCGCACCCATGAACCACCGGCTCAGCGACGACGCAGTTCGCGGCGTCCTCGACGACTTCGCGGTGAAGCTGGTCGTCGTCGAGAGGGCGGCGTCAGGCATCGAACTTCCCGCCGATGTGCAGGTGGTGCACGTTCGCGATTCGGCAACTGCGGGGAGTTTCGAGGACCTCATCGCGACCGCGCGCGCAAGCGAGCCGGATGTGCGCGTCGATCCCGACGATGTCTGCATCATGCCGCACACCTCCGGGACGACCGGCTCGCCGAAGGGCGTCATGCTGACGCACGCCAATGTGACGTGGAACGCGATCAACATGCTGTCGGTCGCCGACCTGCGGAGCGACGACGTGACGCTTGCGCTCGCTCCGCTCTTTCGCGCGGGTGGGATGGGCGTGAACGTGCTCCCGTTGCTGTTCAAGGGCGGGAGCGTCGTGATACCGGCGGCGACGACACCCGACGACGTGCTGGATGCCATCGAGGGTGAGGGCGTCACCGTCGGCTTCGGTAACCCCGATCTGCTCGATGCGCTCACCGTCAGCGCGCGCTGGACGACGGCAGACTTGTCGAGCGTCCGCTTCATCATCACCGGCGGCGCGCCCGTGCCTGAACGACTGATCCGAAGGTACGGCGAGCGAGGCGTGACGTTCTTGCAGGGCTATGGCCTCACGGAGGCTGCGCCCGTCGTTTCCGTACTCGACGCCGCGAGCGCGGCGCGCAAGTCCGGTTCGGCGGGCCGGCCAGTGCTGTTCGTCGATGTGCGGACCACGCGGCGCGACGGCTCGGAGTGCGCGCCGGGTGAGACGGGCGAGCTGTTCGTCAAGGGACCGAACGTCATGGCGGGCTACTGGAACCGTGCCGGCGCGACCCGTGCCGCAATCGACGAGCGGGGCTGGCTCCGCACCGGCGACGCGGCACGGATCGACGAAGAAGGCTTCGTGTGGATCGTCGACCGCGTCTCGGATGCCTTCGCGACGACCGGGGGCGTCGTGTACCCGGGCGACGTCGAGCGGTGCATCGGCGAGCACCCGGCGGTGCGAGATGTAGGAGTAGTCGGCGTCGACGGCTCCGGTCACGCGTTCATCGTGCTTCGTGACGGAGCGGAAGCGAAGGCGATCGACATCATCGAGTACTGCAAGACGCGGCTCGATCCCCATGCCGTGCCGGCCGCAGTCGCGATCATCGACGCGCTCCCGCGTACGTCGGTTGGCAAGATCGACCGGCGCGCGCTGATCGAGCGTGCGCTCACATCACGTCGAGGGTGACCGGGCTGCGAACCCGGCTACCCGAACGTGGCCGGTCCGATCGCGGCACGAGTCACGGCGCGCGATCGCGGATCGTGCAGGTGACGGGAAGGGTGTTCAGCGCGCGGATGAACATGCGGTTGCCCCACTCGGGTGTTCCTGCGAGCTCGAGGTCGGCGACCCGGTCGAGGATGGCGCTGAACGCGATCTCCGCCTGCAGGCGCGCGAGATGCGAGCCGAGGCAGGCGTGGCCACCGGCACCGAATTGCAGGTGCTGGCTCGCGTCGGGTCGATCGACTCGCAGGCGATCAGCGTGGTCGCCCCAGCGGCGCGGGTCCCGGTTCGCCGCCGCCGGGCTCGCGTACACGACCGCACCGGCCGGCAGCTCGGTGGCGCCCACCACCGTGGGAACCGTCGTGATGCGGCGGACGAAGTGGTTGGCCCGTCGAAACGGAGGAACTCGCTCACCGCGTTGCGCAGCAGCGAACGGTCGGCGCGCAGTCGTGCCAGCTCGTCGGGTGCCTGCAGCAACGCGAGGGTGCCCGCGGCAATAACCGACGCAGTGGGCTCGTGCCCGGCCATATAGAGCGTCACGAGCTGGGCGACGAGGTCTTCTTCGGAGAGGTGTTCGCCGTCGACCTCCGCGTGCACGAGCGCCGACATGAGATCGTCGGTCGGCTCGGCCCGCTTTCGGTCCGCTTGGTACTGGAGGTACGCGTACATCTCGTCGAGCCCTCGGAGGCACTCCTCACGCTCAGCCGCGCTCAAGATCGGGTCGACGGCCCGCGCGACGCACTGGGTCCAGTAGCGGAACCTGGGGCTGTCCTCCTCGGGCATCCCGAGCATCTCCGAGAAGATCTCCACCGGGAGCGGGTACGCGAACTCACCGACGAGATCGAGCTCGAAACGACCCGCACCGTGTTGCTCGCGCAGGCGATCGAACGCACCGCTGATGCGCGCGGCGACGCGGTCTCGAAGTTTCTCGATCTCGCGCGGGCGGAACGGCTCGGCCATGAGTGCACGGATGCGAGCGTGGTCGGGGTCGTCCCTGAGCACGATCGTGCGCGACGCGCGCGGCTGTTCCGACAACTGGTCGAGTTCGAGCACCGTCAGGGGCGTGGGGGTCGCGTTGTGGATGTCGCTCGACACGGCCGGGTCGCGCAGAAGCCGGCCGACGTCGTCGAAGCGGGTCACCACCCAGCCGTGGAGCAGCTCGGACCGATGCACCGGGTCGTCGTCGCGCAAGCGCGCGTATTGCTCGTAGGGAGACTCGGCGAACCCCTCCGCGAGGGGATCGAAGAGCGGGGGCACGTTGGTCATGGGAACACCGCCTGGCCCGACGACGGCAGGGCGGCGCTCACGACGCCGACCGCACGCCGGTTTCGAACGCATCGAGGTCGAGCGTTGCCGTTCGGTGTTGGTACTCGATCATCGAGAACGGCCATTGGGTGACGATCCGGCCGCTGGGCGATCGGTAATAGCCGTTGCAGCCCGCCTGCCAGACACTCACGCCGGCGATCGCCTGCTGCACATCGTCGTTGTAGTGCCGCACCGCGTCGGTCTTCACGTCGACCCACGCGATGCCGTCGTTCGCCAGCCGGGCAAGGTGCGCCAGGATGTGGTCGACCTGGGCCTCGAGCATCGTCAGGATCGAGCCGTTGTTCGTGTTTGGGCCGTAACACATGAACAAGTTCGGGAACCCCGGTGTGGTGATGCCCAGGTAGGCCAGCGGCCCGTCGCTCCATGCGTCGCGGATGCGGCGGCCGCCGCGGCCCGTCACATCGATGGCCGACACGTACTGCGTGGTCGAAAACCCGGTCGCGACCACGATCACGTCGACCTCTCGTTCGGCGCCGTCGGCGGTGACGACACCGCGCGGGTTGATGCGATCGATCGGTTCGGTGACGAGTTCCAGGTTCGGTTGGTTGAAGGCCGGAAAGTAGAAGTTCGAAAACAGCGGGCGTTTGCAACCGAACGGGTGCGTCGGTCGGAGCTTGCGCCGCACCTCCGGATCGCGCACGACGTCGATCGCCGCGAGGCCGATCGATTCGCGTTCGGCGAGCACCTTCGGGTCGGAGAACGTCATGCCCGCGTTCATATTGCGTTCGACCTCGGCGCGGAACGCGAGCAACGGAGCGGGGTCGGCCCGGAACGCGTCGAGCTGTTCCTCGCTGAACGGGTCGTCGACCTTCGGCAGCACCCAATTCGCGGTGCGCTGGAACAGGTGGACCTGCCCGGCGGTCTTGACGATTTCGGGGACGAACTGCACCGCGCTCGCCGCGCTGCCGATCACGGCGACCCGCTCGCCGGCGAGATCGTGGTCCCAGTTCCACTGGGCGGAGTGCCACACCGCGCCCGCGAACGTGCCGAGCCCGTCGATGTCGGGCCAGCACAGGTCGTTGAACATCCCGATCGCACTGACGACGACGTCGGCTTCCACCGTCTCGCCCGAATCAAGGGTGAGCAGCCACGTGCAGGTGCCGTCGTTCCAGTCGGCACGCGCGACGCCGTCACCGAAACGGCAGTGAGGCCGAAGCCCGTACTTGTCGGCGATGCCCTGCATGTAGGCGAGGATCTCGGGCTGGGTGCCGTAGGGCTTCGACCAGTCGGGTTTGAACTCGAACGAGAAGGAGTAGAGCGCCGACGGTACGTCGCACTCGCACCCCGGGTACCGGTTGCGGTTCCAGGTCCCCCCGACGTCGTGCGCGCGTTCGAGCAGCACGAAATTGTCGTAGCCCTCGTCGAGGAGGCGCTTGCCCATGCACAGCCCGCCGGGACCGGCGCCGATGATGGCGATGCGTAACTCGGTTGACGGCATGGAGTGCTACCGGGCCATGTCGGTGATGACCGCGCGACCGAGGTACGCGCCGGATTCGAGCTCGTCGAAGATCGTCGGGACGTCGGAGAGACTGCCGACTCTCGACACGTGCGTCTTCACCTTCCCCGCGGCCGCGAGGTCGACGAGCTCGCGCATCTCCTGCACCGTGCCGACCGCGGAATAGATGATCGTCGGATCGGTGAGGAACAGCTGCCACGGGTGCAGTTGCAGGTTGCCGTCGCTCGACGGCGGGATCCCCACCGCGACGAACAGCCCGCCGCGCCGCAGCATCTGCAACCCGAGCTCGAACCCGGAAAGGCGCGCCGCGAACACCAGCGCCGCGTCGACGCCGCCGAGCCCGAACGCGAAGGCGGCCGCCTCGTCGGCGCTCACGACGTGCGCGGCGCCGAGCGATCGAACGAACTCGAGACGCTCCTCACCGACATCGACGCCGACAACGCGGTACCCGAACGCGTTCGCGATCTGGACGGCGTAGTGGCCGAGGCCACCGGCCGCGCCGATGATCGCGATGGTGCGGCCCGGCGCGACGCCGTGGGCGACGAGCTTGCGCACCGCGCTGAACGCGGTGAGGCCGCCGCACGCAAGCGGCGCTTCCTCGTCGCCGAGCGCGTCGGGCACACGCACGAGCGCGGGTGCCCACACGCACATCTGCTCCGAGAACGTGCCCATCAGCGCCTTGGCCTGGCTACACAGGCGGGGCCGCCCGCTGAGGCAGTAGTCGCACGCGCCGCACCAGTAGCCCCCGCCCATGCCGCCGAGGCCCAGGATGACGCGTTCGCCGACGGCGACGAAACGTTCGGCGCCCGGGCCCAGCGCGTCGACGACACCGATCGCCTCGTGGCCGAGCGAACCGCTCTTGGGCACCCCCGCCCAGTCGCCGCGCGCGATGTGGAGATCGGAGTGGCACACGCCCGAGGCGCGGATGCGTACCCGCGCTTCGTCGGCCGCGGGTTCGGGTACCGCGACGTCGCGCACGTGCATCGCGCCGTCTTCGAGTCGCATGGCTTTCATCGTTCGTGCCTCCGTGACGTCGCGTTCATGGGCGGGAGAGGATGAGACCGCTCGTCGGCACGCCGGTGCCCGCAGTGGCGAGGACGTGCTCGACGCCGGGGACCTGGTTGCACGACGTGCCGCGGACCTGGCGCACGGCTTCGGTGATGCCGTTCATGCCGTGGATGTAGGCCTCACCGAGCAGGCCGCCGCTGGTGTTGATGGGTAACTCGCCCCCGAGTGACAGGCGCTCGACGGTCGCCCAGTCCTTCGCCTCGCCGCGGTCGCAGAAGCCGAGTTCCTCGAGTTGCATGAACACGAAGGGCGTGAAGTGGTCGTAGAGGAACGCGGTCGAGATGTCGGCGGGGGTCAGGCCCGACATCTGCCAGAGCCGCTCACCGACAACGCCCATCTCGGGCAGGCCGGTGAGGTCGTCGCGGTAGTAGCTCGTCATCATCTCGCTGTCGAAGGTCGCGCCTTGCGCCGCCCCGGCGATCACCGCGGGCACCTGTCGCAGGTCGCGGGCACGTTCGACCGACGTCACGACCAGGGCGACACCACCGTCGCTCTCCTGGCAGCAGTCGAGCAGCCGCAGCACCGGCTCGATGATCCAGCGCGACGCCTGGTGGTCTTCGAGCGTGATCGGGCGGTTGTAGAACCAGGCGGCGGGGTTCGTGGCCGCGTCGCGCGCGGTCGACGACCGCGACGCGCCCGAAGTCGGCGTTCGTCACGCCGTACCGATGCATGTACGGGCGGGCATGCAACGCAACCCACGCCGCGGGGGTCATGAGCCCGTACGGCGCGTACCACGACAACCACAGCGGCAGGGTGGAGACGCGTGCGCTCATGTTGCCGAAGCGGTTCCCCGACCGTTCGTTGAACGCGCGGTAACAAACGACGACATCGGCGACCCCGGTGGCGACGGCCATCGCCGCGTGCATCACCGTGCCGGCGGAAGCCCCACCTCCGTAGCCGATTCGGCTGAACATCGACACCTCGCGGATGCCGAGGTTGCGCGCAACCTCCATCTCCTCACTCGTGTCCATCGTGAAGGTGACGAGACCGTCGACGTCGTCCGCGCGCAATCCCGCGTCGTCGAGCGCGGCTTGCACGGCTTCGCAGGCGAGGCGCAGCTCCGTGCGTCCGGACTCCTTCGAGAACTCGGTCTGGCCGATACCTGCGATCGCGGCCCGGCCGCTCAGCGCGCCGGTCACGACGTCGAACCGACCGGCAGGCTGATGGTCGCGGTGCCGCTCACATGCTCGCCGAGATCGTTGATCGCGCGGAGTTCCACGTCGACGACGCCTTCGTCGCCCTCCTGGCGCAGCGCGGTCACCGAACCCGTGTAGGTGAGCGTGTGGCCGGGGAAGACGGGCAGGCCGAGCCGGATCGCGAGGTGCTTGACCATCGCGTCGGGCCGGCCCAATCGGTGAGGAACCGGCTGCAGTACCCGGTGTCGGAGAGAATGTTCATGAAGATGTCGGGAGCGCCCTGCTGGTTCGCGTAGCCGCGATCGTGGTGCACGGGCATGAAGTCGCGTGACGCGATCGCTCCCGCGACGACACGCGTCGGGGTGACCTCGATGACCATCGTCGGCAGTTCGTCGCCGACGCGCAACGCGTGCCAGTCGATCGAGGTCCGCGGTTCGCTCATGGTTGTGCCTCCGGTGCGAACAGGGGGAGGACCAGCCCGTCGTCGAACGTCTCGAAGCGGACCGCGACCGGCATGCCGATCGATACCGCTTCGGGTGCCACGTCGACGAGGTTCGTCACGAGCCGAGTGCCTTCCGCCAGTTCGACCAGCGCCACGATGTACGGATCGGGGAACCATGGCAGCGGCGGATGGTGCGGCATGACGAAGCTGTACACGGTTCCCCGCCCCGACGCCTCGATGGTGCCCCATTCGAGCGAGCGACATTGCGGGCACATCGGCCGCGGCGGATGCCGCAATGCTCCACAGCTCTCACAACGTTGGATCAGCAGCCGGTGCTCCTTCGCGCCGTCCCAGAAGAACTGCGAGTCGGCCGTCATCGACGGTGCGAGCCGGGCGCTCATGACGGCGCTCCTTCCGGACGGAACTTGAGGATGCGGAACCGCTGTCGACCGACCACCTCGCCGGCCTCGTCGGTGTAGGTCGTGACCCACGTGACGAAGTGACCGGGGCCGAGCCGCGTCTTCTTCTCCGGCGATACCGACTCCAGCACGGTCGTTGCCGACACGACGTCGCCGAGGTGCAGGTAGCGGACGATCTCGAACTCCGAATTCGAGGCGAGTGTGCCCCTGAAACCGGCGTCGTCGAGAACGTTGAGCACCGTGGCCTGCCGACCCTCCACCGGCGAGCCCCCGCGTTCGGCCATCCCGGTGATGCGCGGTGTCGCCATGGTCCAGGTCTGCAACATCAGCGGGGGCGCGACCACCTCGCCGAAGCGCGAGCGCGCCGCCACGTCGGGCTCGGTGTAGACCGGGTTCCAGTCCTCGAACGCCGCGGCCCAATGGCGGATCATCGGCTGGTTCACCGGATCGGGTGCACGGGTGGGCCCTGCACCGGAGATCGGCTGTCCGACAAGTTCCTGGAGCCGTTCGTCGAGCGTCGGCTCGGTCATTTCGTTTGATCCTCTCGGTTCACGTCGGTGGTGCGAACGCCGCGCGGGCGTTCGAATGGCCGAGCCCGTCGCGTACCAGTCCGATATAGGCGTCGATGATGGCAACGTCGCCGGCGGGGTCGTCGCGCTGCAGCGTCTCCTCCAGGAAGTGACGGGCGCCGAGCAGGAAATGGGCCTGCGCGACGATCTCGGGTTCGTCCATCGGTCGCAGCGAACCCTCGGCGATACCGGCCCGGATACGGGACGACATCTGCCTCACCCAGTCGGCGACGCCCTCGCGGTACAGCTCGGGTTCTTGGAACTTGATCTCGTCCGCGAGGCGGACGTGCGCCGGGTTGGCTCGCAGGTAGTCGACGTAGGCATGCAGCTCGGCCCGGTGCCGATCGAAGAAGTCGGCACCGTCGTCGCTCGCCGCCGCGAGCCGCGCGGAGAGGTCGGCCATCAGCACGCACATGAGCTCGCGCAAGAGCTTCTCGCGGGAGCCGAAGTGGTAGTGCACGCTGCCGATGGCGGCATCCGCCCGGGCGGCGATCCCCGCGACCGAGGCCTTTCGGAACCCGCGCTCGCTCGATTCGGCCAGTGCCGCGGCCAGGATGCGGGCGCGGGTGTCGCGGGATTTCGCGTAGCCCTCGCTTCCGGCGGCTCCTGCCTCCGACGCCACACCCGACTCCACACCCGACTCCATGCCGGGATATTGATTCAGTTTTCAGTTTTGGGCAAGATCGTGCCGGCCCGCGGATCGTGCGAGGCTGTCCGGGTCTCCGGGAGGGCATATGTCGATTGATACTCGGACCCGACTCCACAAAGACGTTCGGACGCTCGAGCGTGACGAGGTCTTCGACGCGCTCCTGCCCGACGCGATCGCGGTGCACGGAGATCTCGCCGGCCGTGGGGTCGCGTACAAGGAACTCGGGGCGCTCGGTCTCGATGTCGCGGGCCGAGGTGTGACGCTTTGCCTGTCGGGCGGCTCGTTGGCGATCCGCGAGGGGATCGACGGCGCCGACGTCGTTGCGGTGTTGCCGGCCGATGCGTTGTCGGACCTGGTGCAGGATGCCCAGTCGACGATGGGCCTCGCGATGACGGCGCGGGTGAGGATGGCCGCCGGGAGCATCAACGACTGGATCGCGTGGGAGCCCGCGCTTCGGGCATTGCTCGACGGGCGCCGTGTGCACGAGACGGGCGATGTCACGTTCACGGATCTCGATGGCGGCCCGCTCGACCTCGATCGTCGTTTCACGCCCGACGACGACCGCGGGGAGATGACGCATTTCCTCGAGCAGGCGGGGTTCTTGCACATTCGTGGCGTGTTCGACGACGGCGAAATGGCCGCAGTCGGCGCCGACATCGACGAGTGGATCGCGAAAGCGACTCCCGACGACGGTGAATCGTGGTGGGCGACCGACGATCGCGGCGTGAACCAAGCGGTGCGGGTGTTGTTCTTCTACGAGAAGTCGGCGGCGTTGCGCGATGCGGTCGACAGCGAGCGGTACCGGTGGATCGGTGGGCTCACCGGTGACGGGCACCAGCACAAAGGCGGCGGTGAAGGTCTCGTGAAGCCACTCGGGATCGTCCGGGGGCTTTCCGATCTCCCGTGGCACAAAGACTGCGGGCAGGGCGGGCACTCCTACAACTGCAGCAGCCTCACGTGCGGCATCTCCGTCACCGGTGCCGATCGCACGAGCGGCGCGCTCGGCGTGATCCCGGGCAGCCATCGTGCCAACACGATGGCGACGGGTCGCGATCCGAAGCTCGACCTGCAGCCCAGGATGTTGGAGACCCTCACCGGCGACGTCACCGTGCACTGCAGCGACACGCTGCACCGCGCCCACCCGCCAGTCGACCGTCCCCGCAAGGTCGTCTACTCCGGTTTCGGGCTCCCGCCGCTCCCCGGCGACGTCGTCACGCCCGACCCTCGCTACAGCCGCCAAGCGCGAGCCGAGCTCAGCAACGTCCAGGATCGCATCGAAGCCGCCGACAACCCCGACGACCCTCACCGCTACCGGGCCCGCCACGGCCGCTGACGCCGAGCCGGCGGCGCCCGGCCCGGCGCGTGCCGGGCGCTGGTGCACACTGAGCGCATGACCGTCGCCTGGTGGTTCCTGGCCTTCGCGGTGTGGTGTGCCGCGTTCACCGCCGTTGCCCTATGGGCGCCGCGCCGGCCGGGCGTTCTCGTCCCGGTGACGTTCTTCGCGGCGTGGCTGACGAGTGAGCTTGCCGTGTGGCACCTGCTATGGCAGCTCGCCGTCACCGTCGCGTTCGTCGCGTTCGGCGCGCTCGACGGCCGGCCGGGCTGGATCGGGCTCGCCGTGATCGCCGTGTCGTGGACCGGCCTCGTCTTCGCCCTCGTCACGGCGAACCACACGGACCGCGCGTTCGAGCAGGCACTCGCCGAGGAACTCGGCCCGAGTGGCGCGACCGGATCGACCCGGCCTGGATGCCCCAACGCTCGGGGTTCGAGTGGAGGCGGATGTTCTCGGGGTTGGCTTTCCGGCGGCGGAGGGCGATCGTGCGGACACGCGACCTTCAGTACGTCGACGACGGACTGCGCCGGCACCGCCTCGACGTGTGGCGCCGCGACGGGGTCGGTCCGGCCGCCCCGGTGCTCCTCCAGGTGCACGGCGGCGGCTGGATGGTCGGCAGCAAGGAACAGCAGGCTCGACCGCTCATGCACCATCTCGCCGAGCGCGGCTGGGTCTGCGTCGCGATCAACTACCGGCTCTCGCCCAAGGCGACGTGGCCCGACCATCTCGTCGACTGCAAGCTCGCGTTGAAGTGGGTGCGAGAGCACATCGCCGAGTACGGCGGCGATCCCGAGTACGTCGTCGTGACCGGCGGCTCGGCGGGCGGGCATCTCGCCGCGATGGTCGGCCTGACCGCCAACCGGCCCGAGTTCCAGCCCGGCTTCGAGGACGTCGACACGCAGGTTCGCGCCATGGTGCCCTTCTACGGGGTGTTCGACTTCCTGGACCGGCACGGGTTTCGCGGCGCGTCCGGGGCGTCGTTCCGCCGGCTCGCGCAACGCCACATCCTCAAGGCACACCCCGAAGAACAGCGCGAGGTGTTCGAGCAGGCGTCCCCGCTCGATCAGGTCCACCGGCTGGCACCGCCCGCGCTCATCGTGCACGGCGACCTCGACGTGCTCGCCCCCGTGCAAGAAGCGCGACTGTTCGCGGCGCGCTTGCGCGAGGTGAGCGACGCCCCGGTCGTGTACGCGGAGCTCGCCGGCGCGCAGCATGCGTTCGAGATGTTCCACTCGATCCGGGCGCTGCACACCGTCGCCGCGGTGGATGCCTTCCTGGCCTGGCTTCTCAGCCGCGACGGCAAGCGCGCCGACGCCGCAAGCGCGACCGCCGCGCCGGCGGCGCCGAAGAGGTGAGGGGCAAGCGTTTGGTTCGACGCTTCCCGCTTCGCTTCATTCCGTGATGGTGACTGCCGGCAAGTGGGTGTCCCACATTCGGAACAGCACGTCGAGTACCTCGTCGGCCGCGGCGAACCCGCCGAGGTGGCTCTCGCCCGGCCGGACGGTGACCGATGCGCCCTGTACGAGTGACGCCATGTGCTCACCGTGCGCGAGCGGGACGATGTTGTCCGTGTCGCCGTGCCAGAAGTGGATCGGGACGCGCAGCTCCCGCAGCGAGAACCCCCACGGCCGCCAAAACAGGATGAGGTCGAAGACCGGCGCCCGCATACCCGGCTTGCTCCCGTTCAGCAGATCGTCGAGAAACATCTTCTTCATCCCCGGCTGGGCAAAGACCCGGCGGTCGCCCTCGGGCGAGATGCGCGCGTAGAACTCGAACGCCGGCGACGAGAACGGGCGAAGCGCCCACACGAAGCCCGCGAACCCGAGCGCAAGCGGCCTGCGCAACCGCGTGAAGACCGGAGCGAACAACGCGGTGCGGCCGATGATGCCGCCTTCCGCCGCATCGGGGCCGATCGTCGGGGCCACGCCGCCGAGGACTGCAGCCGCCGCGATCCGGTCGGGGAGCGCGGCGCAACACGCGAGCGCGTACGGTCCTCCACCCGACAGGCCGACGATCCCGCACTCTTCGACACCGAGCCGATCGGCGACGACCGCGAAGTCGCCCGCCCAGTCGACGATGCGGTCGTACAGATGCGGTGTCGACAACCCCACACCCGGCCGGTCGATGCCGATGAGGCGCACGCCGCGTTCGTGGGCCGCGACGCGAGCGCGGTGGGGGATCTGACGACGTGCGCCCGGTGTGCCGTGAAACCAGAACACCGTTCGCCCGCGTGCGGCTCCGAACTCGACAAAGCCCAGCCGTCGCCCGTCGGGCAACCGCACGGTCCCTTCGAAGCGGGGCGAGATCAGGTCGGCGCTCACGACCACCGTCCCGGGGTCGTGTTCGTCATGGCGACCGCACGTCGATCTCCGCCGAGCATGCCTCCATCGTCGGGTTACGGCACGCGAAGCGGGCAGGGTCGAACGTCCTGACGTTCGCCGCACGCCGTCACCGTCTCCACGGCCTGTGATCGTCGATCACTCGACCGGCGTCAGGTTCGCCCGCTGAAGTCGACCTGGCCGGTCGCGAGGGCGGCGTTGAAGCCGCCGTCGATGTCGAGGTTCACACCGTTCACGTACGACGCGGCCGGTGAACCGAGGTACGCGAGCGCCAGTGCGACCTCGCGGGGATCGACGGCCCGGCCGTTCATCTCACGGATGTTCCAGTCGATGATCTTGTCGCTCGTCGTGGCGCGGAAGTCGGGAAGCAGTGGCGTGTCGATCGGGCCCGGGCAGACGGTGTTGGTACGCACGCCACGCCGCATCGTCGAGCGCGACGACCGGAGCGTGTACAGCTCCACGACCTCTTTGGAGAAGTTGTACGGACCTTGGTCGAGCGTCGGCATGTTCTCCGCGAACCAGCGCTGCGACGCGGCCCAACCGGCGGCGACATCGATGTCGAGGAGCGCGCCGATCGGCTGTGACCGTTTGCGCCACAGGTTGCCGGCGATCGACGCGGTGTTGACGATGGCGCCGCCTTCCGGGATGCGGTCGAGCAGGCCCTCCGACAGGGTGCGCAGCGCGAGGTAATTGACCGCCAACACGACAGGGGCGGGTTGCGTGTCGGCAACGCCCGCGTTGTTGAACAGGGCGTGTACCGGGCCGTCGAGACGCGCGACGGCGTCGCGTACGGCGGCTTCGTCGGAGAGATCGGTGGCGAGGAAGGTGTCGTGCGGCCCGCTCGGCGCGTCGAGGTCGAGCACCGCGACGGGCGCGGCGCCGAGTTCGGCGAGCACGTCGAGCAGCGCCGCGCCGACGCCTCGAGCCGCGCCCGTGACCACGACGCCGCGGCCGTCATAGCTGAACGGGTGCTTCACGGTTCCGGTCTCCCTTGGTGGCAACGCGACGATCCCGCCGCCGATGGGTCGGGCGGACGTCAGCTAACAGTCGTGTTCTCCATCTCGCTGCCTTTCCCCCGAATAACCCGTGCCGGTGGCTGGTAGCGAGTGGATTACTAACGCTAGCGTCTCGTCCGGAACGGAGCCCCGGCAAGGAGCCGCATGCGCCACGACGACCAAGAGGGTCGTTCACCAGGAGCAGTCGCAGTCGTTCGCCGCGCGCCCTTCTCCGACAACCCGAGGGTCGGAGCGAAAGGGCGCCTCACTCGGCAGCGGATCCTCGACGCGGCCCTGCGCGCCTTCGGCGACAAGGGGTATCGGGCCTGCAGCGTCGATGAAATCACCCGGATCGCTCGCTGTTCGAGAGTGGCCTTCTACCAGTACTTCGCCAGCAAGGAGGAGGTGTTCCGGAACCTCGCCGAGCAGGTTGCCCACCAGGTCATCGCGTCGACCGAGACCCTCGACCCGGTCACCGCCGATCTCGAAGGCTGGACGGCGCTGCGAGCGTGGATCGGTCGGTACGCGGAGATCCACGCGCGCTACGAGCCGGTGTTCCACGCGTTCGAAGGCGACGAGGTGCTCGCGGTCGTCGCCCGGCACACGGGGGAGCAGACCTTCACGTGGATCCGCGCGAGGTTCGCGACCACGACCCTGCCGCCGCGGCACGTCGATCGGGTCATCCGGCTGCTGCTCGAATGCCTGAACCACACCTTCGACGTGAGCGCGACGCTCCGCTCGGTCGCGCCCGACGCGTACCCGCCCGGGGCCATCGAGATCGCGCTGACCGACATCGTGCATCGCACGTTGTTCGGTCTGTGCGCGGGAGTGAACGTGCATGCTCCCGCGAGTTCGCCCTCACCCCCGCCTTCGCCGGCCACCGGCTCCGAGATCCTGGCGCTGTTGCAGCCGCGCCGCACGACCGACGCGGCACCGGAACCTGGCCGTCCGCTCGATCCGCTGCTCGCCTCGGCGCGCGACGTCTTCGTCGCGAAGGGGTACCACGACACGCGCGTCGAGGACCTCATCGCCGCCGCGGGGGTCTCACGCAGCGCGTTCTACCGACGGTTCCGGAACAAGGAGCAACTCGCGCGCGTCCTCACCGCGGCCGCGGTGCGAGCCGTCGGCAACGTGGTGCTCGACATTCCCGACATCACCGCGCTCGAAACGCCCGCGGCGAAGGACGCGCTGCGCCGGTGGCTTCGCCGCTACGTCGCCGTGCAGGTCGACGACGCGGCGATGCAGCGCGTGTGGGTCGACGCCGCACTGCAGGCCCCGGCACTCCGGGCCGAGTCGTCACCCCTGCTCGAGTGGGGCCGACGGCGGATGTCGCGTTTCCTGCAGCCGCGCGGGTTCGGTGATGTCGATACCGAGGCCGTCGTCATGATCGCCCTGCTGGGTGTGTTCGGGGCGCGGCCGCGCCCGGCCGCCGAAGTCGACGCGGCCGCGCAGATCATCGAGCGCGGTTTGCTCGGTGCCGACCAGTGAGAGGAGCATGCGTGCGCACTGACGCCCCCGACTTCGAAACGGTCGACTTCTTACGCGCGAAACGCGTCTGGCAAGACCCGTACCCCTACTTCGCGTACCTCCGGGAGCGGAGCCCGCTCTGGCGGGAACCGGTCCGCGGCGTGGTCATGGTCACCGGGTTCGAGGAGGCGATGGCGATCTACAACGACCACGCGACCTTCTCGTCGTGCAACACGGTGGCCGGACCGTTCGCCGACTGGCCGGTGCCGCTCGAGGGCGACGACATCAGCGACATCATCGAGCAGTACCGCGACCGGCTCATCTTCAGCGACCAGTTGCCGTCGTTCGATCAGCCGAAGCACACCGCGCACCGCGGGCTGCTGATGCGTCTCATCACGCCGAAGCGCCTGAAGGAGAACGAAGCCTTCATGTGGAGGCTCGCCGATCGTCAACTCGACGAGTTCGTCGAGCGCGGCGAGTGCGAGTTCATCCGCGACTACGCCAACCCGTTCACCCTGCTCGTCATCGCCGACCTGCTCGGTGTGCCCGAGGAAGAGCACGAGACGTTCCGTGCCGAACTGCAGGGCGACCAGCTCCCGTCGCAGGGCGGCGAGATGGTGCACAAGCCTCTCGAATTCCTGTACGACCGCTTCACGCGCTTCATCGTCGACCGTCGCCGGGAGCCGCGCGCCGACGTCATGACGGACCTGGCGACCGCGAAGTTTCCCGACGGGACCTTGCCCGACGTCAAGGACGTCATGCTGATCGCCGCGAACCTGTTCGCCGCGGGGCAGGAGACCACGGCCCGCCTGTTCGGCACCATGCTCCGATACCTCGGTGAGCAGCCCGACCTCCAACGCCGGCTCCGCGACGATCGCGACCTGATACCGGCGTTCATCGAAGAATCGTTGCGACTCGAGACGCCGCTGCACGCGCAGTTCCGGCTCGCACGCGTCTCGACCACGGTCGGCGGTGTCGACATCCCGGCCGGCACCACGCTCATGATGCTCAACGGCGCCGCCAACCGCGACCCACGCGAGTTCGAAAACCCCGACGAGTTGCGCCTCGACCGTGTGAACGGCCGCCACCATCTCGGGTTCGGGTTCGGGATCCATACGTGCGCGGGTGCACCGTTGGCGCGAGCGGAGGCGCGCATCAGTCTCGAGTGCATCCTCGACCGCATGGGCGACATCAGGATCTCGGAAACCGAACACGGACCGCCCGATGCCCGCCGCTACGACTACACGCCGATCTACCTGCTGCGGGGTCTCGAACGGCTCCACCTGGAGTTCAGCCCGATCACGAGGAGCAATCATCATGGGTAACACGACGGCAGCGCCGGTGCGTCATGCGGACCGGTTCTTCATCGGCGGGGAGTGGGTTGCGCCGTCGTCGGACGCGACGATCGACGTCATCGACTCGACGAACGAAGCGCGCTACTACACGATCGCCGAAGCCGCGGCCGCCGACGTGGCGCGAGCCGTCGCGTCGGCGCGAGATGCATTCGACACCGGCCCGTGGCCCCGGCTGACCCACGCGGAACGAGCCGAGTACCTGCGCGCGCTCGGCGAGGGGCTGCAGGAGCGCAACGACGTGCTCGGCCAGCTGTGGCCGCGCGAGTCGGGCGCCTTGCACCAGGTCGCGCAGTTCGCGGGGAGGATCGGGTCGCGAGCGCTCGAGTCGTACGCGGCCCTGGCCGGCACGTTCCCTTTCGAAGAGGAGTGCCCGCCCACCGCGGGCGGCGAGTTCGGCCTGTTGGTCCGGGAGCCCGTCGGGGTCGTGGGTGCGATCATCCCGTGGAACGCACCGGTGGCGCTCATCTGCCACAAGATCGGCCCGGCACTGCTTGCCGGTTGCACGGTGGTGCTGAAGTCGGCGCCGGAGGCGCCCGGTGAGGGTTACGTCTTCGCGGAGGTCGCCGAGCAGATCGGTTTACCCGCCGGTGTCCTCAACGTGCTGACCGCCGACCGGGAAGTGTCGGAACAGCTCGTCCGCGACCCCGGCGTCGACAAGATCACCTTCACCGGTTCGACCGCGGCGGGGCGGCGCATCGCGTCGTTGTGCGGCGAGCGGATCGCACGTTGCACGCTCGAGCTCGGCGGGAAGTCGGCCGCGGTGATCCTCGACGACATGGATCTCGAAACCGCGGCGAAGACCATTGCGCGCGCCGAGTGCGCGCTCTCGGGGCAGGTCTGCTCGTCGTTGACCCGCGTCGTCGTGACGAAGGACCGGCACGACGAGATGGCCGACGCGCTCGCGGCGCGTTTCTCCAAGGTGCGCGTCGGCGACCCGTTCGACCCGGAGACGCAGATGGGACCGCTGGTGTCACAACGGCAGCGGGACCGGGTCGAGGGGTACATCGCCAAAGGCACCGAAGGCGGGGCAACCCTCGTCGCGGGCGGCGGGCGTCCCGAGCACCTCGATCGCGGGTGGTACGTCGAGCCGACCGTCTTCGCCAATGTCGACAACGCGTCGACGATCGCACGCGAGGAGATCTTCGGCCCGGTGCTGACCGTGATCCCGGCGGCCGACGAACAAGACGCGGTGAGGATCGCCAACGACACCATCTACGGGCTCAACGCGTCGGTGTTCACCAACGACGTGGAACGCGCCCGGACCGTCGCGGGCCAGCTGCGGTCCGGCACCGTCGGGCACAATGCCTTCCGGACCGACTTCGGTATGGCGTTCGGCGGCTTCAAGCAGTCGGGCATCGGTCGCGAAGGCGGCAAAGAGGGGATCCTCCCCTTCGTGGAGACCAAGACGGTCATCCTCGAAGGCCGGCCCGGCAAGTACGGAGGTGGCCATGCTGCGTGACGATGTGCAGGCGATGGCCGGCAGGGTGAATCGCGCGTTGTGGGCCGCGCCACGAGTGGACGAGATCCTGGCGGCTTAAGCTCGGTCCCGGCGGCGAGGGAGGAGCACGCAAATGAGCGACGCGCAGGAGACCGCGATTCTGGCGGGAGGTTGCTTCTGGGGGATGCAGGACCTCATCCGCAAACGGCCCGGTGTGATCTCGACGAGGGTCGGCTACACGGGCGGCGACGTACCGAACGCGACCTACCGGAACCACCGCGGCCATGCCGAAGCGATCGAGATCGTGTTCGATCCCGAGCAGCTCAGCTACCGCGACCTGCTCGAGTTCTTCTTCCAGATCCACGACCCGACGACGAAGGACCGCCAGGGCAACGACGTCGGGAGCAGTTACCGGTCGGCGATCTTCTACACGACCGAGACGCAGAAGCAGACCGCGCTCGACACGATCGCCGACGTCGACGCGTCGGGTTTGTGGCCGGGGAAAGTGGTGACCGAGGTGACGCCGGCCGGCGCGTTCTGGGAGGCGGAGCCCGAGCACCAGGACTACCTCGAGCGTTACCCGAACGGCTACACGTGCCACTTCGTGCGCGACGGCTGGAAGCTCCCGCGCCGATCGGAGCGCGTCGTTCCCTGAGGGATCAAGCATCGCAGCGGAGGAGACGTCATGCCGACCTACCGGATCGTCTACGGAGATGCCGAACAAGTCGTACGGGAAACGTTCAACGACGTCGTGGTGGAGCGAGAAGACGGCTGGGTCGTGTTGTTCCGAGGACGTGACGCGATCCTGCGGGTCCACGAGGATCACGTGCAGTCGCTCGACCTCGTGACCGATACCGCCACCAGTACGTAACGCCGCCGCGCGACCGGCACGCGGGGGCGTTCCGGCGCCGATCGTGATCAGAACTTGAACTCGTCGACGAGTTCTTTCAGGTCGGCAGCCATCCGGGTGAGTTCTTCGACCGCCCCGTTCGAGGAGACCACCGCGCTCGCGGTGTCCGACACTGCGGAGGCGACCCCGGCGACGTTGCTCCCGATCTCCGATGTGGTTGCCGCCTGCTCCTCGACGGCCGACGCGATCGATCCCTGCAGCGCGTCGAGCCGTCCGATGATCTCGGTGATCTGCCCGATCGCCGCGACGGATTCGCGAGTGTGTTGCTGCACGTCTTCGATGCGTCCCGCGATCTCCTCGGTGGCTTCGGCGGTCTGGGCGGCCAGCGCCTTCACTTCGTTCGCGACGACACCGAAGCCCTTCCCGGCGTCACCGGCACGGGCGGCCTCGATCGTCGCGTTGAGCGCGAGCAGGTTCGTCTGGCTGGCGATGGTCGTGATCAGGTCGACGACGTGGCTGATCTGGGCCGAACTGTTCCCGAGGTCCTCGACGCTTTGGTTCGTGCGGTCAGCCAGGCTGGCCGCCTCGTTCGTCACGGTCGCAGCTTCGGTGGTCGAGCGTGCGATTTCGGTGATCGTCGCGGTCATTTGCTCGATGGCGGCGGCGACAGAACCCGACTGCGCCGAAGCTTCCTCCGCGTTCGCGCCGACCTGCGTCGTCACTGCCGACAGCTCGGTCGCGGCCGCGGCGACGGATGCCGCGTTCGTGTCGATCGTGCCGAGGGCCTCGCGCAGCGCACCGGCGGCCGTGTTCAACGATGCGGCCATGAGCGCCGTCTCGTCGTGGCTACGCACGGAGATGTTCGCGGTGAGGTCTTTGCGGGCGAGCGCGTCGAGCGCGTTCACGCTGCGGCGCAAGGGACGGCTGATCCCGATGGCGATGACGGCGCCGAACAGGAACGCGCCGAACGCACCCGCGATGACCAGCGCGAGCAGTTCGCTCCGCGCCGCGCTCGCGTTCTTCTGCGAGACGACCTGGATCTGGTTGCCGCTCGCGATCTGAGCCGCGATGAGCGTGTCGAGCGCCCCGAACGCGCGCTGGACTGCCGGCGTGAACTTCGTGTCGCGGATCGCGAGGTACCCGTCGACGTTGTGGCTCGCGACGAGCGGCCAGTACGCCTTGACGATCAGGTCCTGGTAGCCCTTCCAAGCCGCGTCGAAACTTGCCAGTTCCGCCGTGTGCACACCCTGGCCGGCGGCGTACTTCGCGCGATCGGCCGCGACCGCGGCCACGTACGATGCGTACGTCTTCTTGGTTGCGGTCTGGTACGCGGGATCGGCCGACAGGATCGCCGCGGTCGCGGCCAAGCGGGCCTGGAGCGCGTCGGCGTGCATTGCCGCGAGTTGAGCGATCGGGACGGCAGATTCCTTGTGGACCTTGTCCACGGCGCGCTGCGTGTTCTGCAACTTCGCGATCCCGACGGCCCCGACGGCGACGAGAACCATCGCAACGACACCAAACGAGGCCAGCAGCTTCGACCAGACCGGTACTCGACGCTTCACAACTGCTCCTTCAGCGGGGTGTCGCGCCTGCGCGCGAGTGACTGACACCAACCTTCTCGGCCGAAGGTGTCGCCAAGCCAATGCCCGAAGTGGGCCTTCGCGTCCGTCCGAGAAACTTGGAGAATGTCAGCCGGCCTACCGCCGGCGAGCCGCGGCGCCCGCGCTGACGGCCTCGCGACCGTAGAGCAATTGGCCTCTTTTACGAGATAGGTGACGGCGCGATGGTCGCGCATAGCTCTGAATAGCGGCTGGGGCGGCAGGAGCCATCGGGGCATCGAGATATCCAGCAGTAGACGATTCTGCACTGCTGGGCATTCTTTCCATTGTCGGCCGAGTGTGCCGCGCCGATCCAGGAATTTCCTGGGTCATCTCGCCATGTACGCGCGGCCGAACCTCTTGTATTCAATGCTGAGAGAACAGGAGTAACCCATGCCTGTTATCCAAAGAGGAACGCCACGCCGGTCGTATCGACTGCGCGCCGGCATCCTTTCATTCTCGCTGATCGTCGCAGTGTTGGGCGCGGCGCTCGGCTCCAGCGGGACCGCTCACGCGGCCACAAACGTCTATACGTCGGTCAGCGTCACGGCCGATGGGCACGGCTACGTCACGATGAATACGTCGGGCCAGGTGTACGCCTTCGGGACCGTCAAGTACCGCGGTGCTCCGACGAACTTCAGTGGGCTCATGATGTCGATCTCGGTGAAAGCCGACGGCAGCGGTTACGTCGCGATTTCAAGTACCGGTCAGGTGTACGCGTTCGGAGTAACGGCCTTCCCGAACCCGAGCTCGTCGCACACCTTTGTCGGCATCTCCGAACGGGCTGACGGTACCGGCTGGGCCGCGATCACGAGTGCCGGTGAGGTGTACGCCCACAACGTCACCTACCGGGGGAACGCGACCGGCTCCACGGGCATCGTCGGCATTTCGGTAAAGCCCGACGGAAGCGGGTACGTCGCGATGTCGAACACCGGTCAGATCTACGCGTTCAACGTCACGTACCACACGCCGGCGACGTACAACGCCCCGATGGTCGGTGTTGCCGTGAACTCCGCCGGGACCGGGTACATGACCATGTCGAACAAGGGCCAATTGTACGCGTACGGCGTCACCGGTCACTCGAACCCGACGGGCTACACGCCGCCGATGTCGGCGGTTGCGATCACGTCGAACGGCGCGGGTGCGCTGGCGATGTCGAGTAGCGGTCAGATGTACGCGTACAGCCCGGTGATCTTCCGCGGCAACGCCGACCCCGGCACCGCAGTGCCGGCGCAGACGGTGCAGGAGAAGGTCGTCGGTTGGGCGTGGAAGACGGTCTACGCCAACGGGATCCCTTCGACGCAGGGAAGCCGGAGCTGGCCGGCGGGCCAGCCGGTTCCGTACTCCTACGGAGCCGGGCACGGTGCCACCCTCGGGCCGTCGTACGGGATCGATCAGGGCGCGGGAACCCTCGGAGTCGACTGTGGTGGGTTCACGCGTTGGATGTACGGGCTGGCGACGGGGAGCGACCCGCTCAACTTCGCCCTCGCGGCGTACCAAGAGAACAATCCCCACTTCACAACGACCACCTCGCCGGTTCCCGGCGACCTGGTGCTGTTCTGGCATCAGGGTGACGCGAACTCGCATCACGTCGGCATCTACATCGGGAACGACCAGATGATCGACGCGTTGCAAACGGGCACGAACGTGAGGGTCGACTCCGTGAGTGGGGTCCAGGGTTCCGACACGGTCGGCTACCGCCACTACACCGGGTAGCGCGACCGCAGGAGAAAAATCGAGAACCGTTCGTCACGCCTGCCGGCCGCGAGGCCGACAGGCGTGACGCGCTGTGCGCCCGACGCTTCCTGCCCGACATCCCCGCCCAGGACGAAGTCCCCTGCCCCGGCCGCGCCCGCGTGCCCGAAGGTCATGAGTGTGCCGGCGCACTCGGGGGCAGGCGTACGGGAACCGATGTGTCAGTGCACGGATCGATTCGCGCCAGGAGCCAAGATGAAGCCAGTCGTCCTCTACCGCCCGAAATCGGTGCGCACCAAGTTGCTCGCGGCGTTCGCGGCGGTAACCGTGCTCCTTGTCGCCGTCGGTGTGTTCGACCTGTCGGAGGCGTCGGGCATGAAGGCGAAGGGTGAGGTCATCTACGCCGACAACCTGGTGTCGGTGCAAGAGCTCGGCCAGGTCCAGTCGACCTTCCTGACCGCGCGGCTGAACGCGATCGCGGCGTTGATGGCGCAGGACGCCACGTCGACGCAGGGGTACCTCGACGCGCTCGACGCGAACTACAAGACCATCGAGCGTGCCTGGAAGGCGTACAGCTCCACCGCGTCGAAGGTGGCCGGCAAGGCGAAGGACGTCGCGAAGTTCAACGACGCCTTCGCCCGGTACCAGGTCGCGATCCGCGACCGCTTTCTCCCCTTGGTGAAGGCGCACGACATTCCCGGCTACATGAAGATCCGCGAAGCAGTGTTCACGGCGACCGTCGCCGAGGCCAGTACGGCACTCGAATCGCTCGGCGCGAAGGAAAAGGCGAGCGGCCAAGCTGCGAGTGCCGCGCTGAGTTCGGCGGCGAGCCGGGTGAAGGCCATGACGGCGGCCCTGATCGCCGCCGGCGCCGCAATCGCGTTGGGGCTCGGGCTCTTCGTGGCCCGGGGTGTCTCGAAGCCGCTCAAGAACAGTGTCCGTAGCCTCGCTGCGTTGGCCCAGAAAGATCTCACTCACCGCCTGGTCGTCGACACGGCCGACGAGACCGCGACGATGGCCAACTCGTTCAACGAGGCGGTCGACCAACTGCGCGCCGCGTTGGAAACAATCGACGGCAATGCGGGCAACCTGGCCGCCGCGGCCGAGGAGTTGAGCGCGGTCACGGCACAGATCGGCTCGAACTCCGAGGAAGCGTCGGCGCAGTCGACGATGGTCGCCGGCGCGAGCGAAGAGGTCACGCAGAACGTGGCCACGGTCGCCGCCGCCGTGGAGGAGATGACGTCGAGCATCGTGGAAATCTCGAAGAGCACGAGCGAGGCTGCCGTCGTCGCCGGCGAAGCCGTGGAGATCGCTGCGAACGCGAACGAAAGCATCACCAAGCTCGGAGCATCGAGCGTGGAGATCGGCAACGTCGTCAGGTTGATCACCACGATCGCGGAACAGACGAACTTGCTCGCGCTGAACGCGACCATCGAAGCCGCACGGGCAGGCGATGCCGGCCGAGGGTTCGCAGTCGTCGCGAACGAAGTGAAAGATCTCGCGAACGAAACGGCGAAGGCGACTGCCGACATCGTCGAGCGGGTCGAAGCAATCCAGGGCGACACCGGCGCGTCCGTCAAGGCCATCGAGAAGATCACGGAGATCATCGGTCGCATCAGCGACATCCAGACCGGGATCGCCGGCGCGGTGGAAGAGCAGGCGGCAACGACTGCGGAGATCGGCCGGAACGTCGGGGAGGCGGCGAAGGGTGTCGCCGACATTTCGGAGAACATCGTCGGCGTCGCGGCCGCGGCCCAGGACACCGCGGCCGGTGTCGGGTCGAGTCAGCAGGCGGTGCAAGACCTCAACCGCATGGCGACGACGCTCACTGGCCTGGTGCGCGAGTTCCAGTACTGAGCGGGCGCGCGGCCGGTGTCGGGGGCCGAAGGACCCGATGTTTCGTATCCCCTCGTCCCTGTCGACGGCGGCGTGGGGGCGCGCATCCTCGCGGCATCGACGAGAGGGGGAGACATGGAAGCCCGAATCGGTGACGAAATTGTCGTGGACGCACCCCATACGGGCGACGTGACGCGCAAGGGCGAAATCCTGGAGGTCATCGACCCGCACGGCGTCGTCCATTTCCGTGTGCGGTGGGACGACGGTCACGAGTCGGTGTTCTTCCCGAGTTCCGACGCGCACGTCTTGCACCTCGGGCCATCGGGGAAGTGACCCGCTCCGCCGCGGCACCACCTAGGTGATCGTCAGCGTCGTTCCTCCTGAAACGCGGCTTCGTCGTGATCCGGGCCCTCGTCGAGGACGATCTCCTCGTCGAGGACGATCTCGTCGGTGTCGATGCCTGCCTGGTCGGCTTCGTAGACCGGAACGCAGCGCGCTCGGTGCGGGCAGCCGAGACACGTGGCCGGCGTGACGCGGTGGACATATCCGAGTTCGACGTGCCAGCAGCGTGCACAGTCGCGGCACAAGAAGTGGACCTCGTCGACCTCGCGCTCGACGACCGGTTCGAGTCGCTCGGACCCGCAGGTCGGGCAACGACTGAGCGGCCATTTGATGCGGTGATCGCCGAAGTCGTTCGAATCCTGGTCGTGATGTTGTGAAGTGGTCATGTTGCACTCCTCTTGGCGGCGGTTTCCGCGGCGACGGGCATCGCCATGGGCAGTAGGAGAACCGGTACGGACGCAGTTTCGAGGACTCGCCGCACGACACGGCCGTGACCGTGCGAGATGTCGCGGTGCCAGAGCAGGGCGACGAGGTCGACGCCGAGCTCCTCGACCGCCGCGCTCACCTCGGCGGCCGGGTCGCCGACGCGTAGCTCGAGATGCAGCCGTCCCGTCGGTGCCTCGTGGAGCCGGCGCAAGAACTCCTGCGCCCAGGCGTCGGTTTCGAGCACCGGGTTGTCGCTGAACGGTGGGAGCCGGAGCGGCGGGAACACGTGCAAGGCGACGATTTCGGGGTCGTGGACCTGCTCCGCGACGGCGAGCAGGGTTTCGCGTTCGCCGTCGCCTTCGACGGCGACGAGAACACGCTGGATCGGTGCCGGCACCGCATCCGGCGGGATGACGAACACCGGGAGCGGCAGATGTTGCGCGAGTTCGAGGGCGACATGGCCGGCCGGGAGCGCGCCGCCGGGCACGGCACGCGCACCGACGACGAGACCTTCCGGTTCGAGCTCGCGGATGGCGGCCGCGATCTCGGCAACGACGTCGCCGCGCCTGAGCAGCAGGCGTACTGCGGCGGCCTCGGCGGCGAGGCGCGCCGTCGACCCGGGAGTCTTGTTTTGCACGTGGAGCGCGAGCACCTCCGCGCCGGCGAGCGCCGCGAGATGGTTCGCGGCGGCGAGTACCGGGCCGGCGGCCGCGGAGTCGTCGACCGCGGCCAGGAGCATCTTCTCGGTCATGGCGCACCTCGAGTCGCGTCTCTGAATGTCGTCGTGCCCGCCGGGCAGGTGACGCGCCGGCCGGAGATTTCGAGGCGGATCGGCGCCTCTGCGTGCACGACGATCGATCGGTGATCGGCGCGCAGCACGATCCCGACCCCGCGGAAGGTCAACCGCACTTGCAGCTCGGGCCATGACGAGGGCAGCTTCGGGTCGATCGCGAGCGCATCTTCGTGCGGTCGCACGCCCATGAAGCCGAACGTCAGCGCCTGCCACACGCTGCCCATCGCTGCGAGGTGCACACCGCCCGCGCCGGTGTCGGTCTGGTCTTCGAGATCGATGTTCGCCGCGATCCGCAAGGCCGCGACGGCTTCGTCGGGACGCCCTGCTCGTGCGAACAGCGCGGCGTGCACACCGGGCGACAGGGAGCTGCCGTGCGCGGTGCGCGGCTCGTAGTAGTCGAGGTTGCCGAAGAGCGATCCCGGCACGACCTCCTCGGGGAGGAGGTGATGGAGCATCAACACGTCGGCCTGCTTCACGACCTGGGCCTGGCGCACCCGGTCGCGACCGAGCAGGAGGTCGGCGGTGATCGGGCGCCGGGGCGCGACGTCGGCGATATGGATGGGTTCGAGATCGAAGAACCCGGCGAATTCTTCGTAGACGCCGGTCACCGGGTCGTAGCCGTCGACGAGCGCGTCGGCGAGTTCGCACCAGCGTGCAAGCTCGGCCGGCTCGACGCTCGGGTCGCCGTAACGCCGAACCGATGCCGCGGCGCGGCGGAGGTTCCACCGGGCCAAGACGTTCGTGTACGCGTTGTCGTCGACGAGTTCGTGGTACTCGTCGGGACCGACGACCCGGTACAGGTGCCCCCCGCCGCGCTCGTCGAGGCGGATGGTGCTCGCCCAGTAGCGCGCGGTCTCGACGAGGAGCCGGTGCCCCTCACGGCGCCGGAACGTTTCATCGCCCGTCCAGTCGGTGTAACAGGAGGCCGCCCACGCGACATCGCCGACAATGTGCACTTCCGCCTCGCCGGTGACGATTGGCACCTCCCGGCCCGCCTGGTCGCGCCCCGACCTCGGGGTCACGTCGCGCCCATCGGTTGCCGACTCCCACGGGAACCGGGCACCGGCATGGCGCTCCCTCCGGCCCGCGGCGAGCGCGGCGGGAAGGCGACGGACCCGGTACTCGAGCATGGCGCGCGCCGACGCAGGGTGGGTCGCGGCGAGGAACGGCAGCACGAAGAGATCGGCGTCCCAGAAGACGTGCCCGAGGTACGCGTCGCCCGTGAGGCCGCGTGCGCCGACCGCGGCTTCGCCGGAATCGTCGACCGCAGCCATGAGATGGAAGAGGGCGACCCGCACCGCGCGCTGCATCGCGTCGTCGCCGTGTACTTCGATGTCGGCCTTCGCCCATCGGCGGGCGAAGGCACGCCGATGCTCGACGAGCAGCCGGTTGAAGCCCGCGCGGTTCGCGTCTTCCACGGTTTCGACGGCGTCATCGGGAAGGGCCCGTCGTCGCCGCGCACGAACGCCGCCAGCCGGTCGAGGTCGGTGCCGCTCCGTCGCTGTACGGCCGCGGCAGTGATCGAACCCCGGTCCCCGACGGTGGCCATCCATTCGACACCGCGCTCGCGGCCGGTGACGACCGCGCCATTCGGCGCCGCGAGCGCGCCGGAATCTTCGGGTGGGTCGAGCGTTGCCCGCAGGCACGCGACCCCGGGCCGCGCCAGTGAAACGAACCGGGCGGAATCGAGTCGCGTCGCGCCGGTCGCTTGCTCGGCGAGCACCCCACTATGGAGATCGAGCACGCGAACGACCTGAGCGTGCTCGTCCAGCGGGCGCCCGAGCGACGCCCACCGGGGCCCTTGCAGAAGGTCGGTCTTCGCGCCGTCACCGTCGTACACGCCCGCGGCGACGACATATGGGCGCGCCCCGGGATGCGTGAGGAGGGGCGCGGCGGTGGTGCCGATCACCCCATCGGAGATCGCGAGCAACGACTCGCGCGCGCGTCCTCTCGCAGGGTCGAACTGGTCCGCGGTCACCGACCACAACGGATCGTGCGAAACCGCCGGTACGTCGCCGCGCCGGTCGAGTTGATCAGCGAGCAGTTCGATGAATCGCTCGGGACCGCTCGGGACCGCGACGAGTACCTGGTCGGCGGCGATCCCGCCGGCCCACAGTTCGGCGAGGACTGCGGCCAAGCACCGGCCGGCGGGGGAGTCGACGGCGCGCGGCGGGGCCCGGTCGAGTGCGGCCTTCTCGTCGGCCGGTGCGCGGCGCGGCAGGAGACGCGGGCCGGCGCCGCCCACCTCGAAGAGCTCCGAACCGCCGTTGGGCGCGAGCAGGAGGCGCCCGGGGCCGCGCGGCCTCGCTCGCAGCCGGCCGTCGAGGTCGTCGACGGCCGTCTCGCTCACGATCACGACGTCCATGCCGCCGGCACAAAGTTGCTTCAGGAGCGAGCGAACCTCGGCCGTGTCGGCGCTCCGGCCGGGCGCGGCGGTCCGTTCCCAGTCGAACACCAGCGCTTCGAACCGGCGGGCGAGGGGCGCCGGGAGCCCGGCGCCACCGGCGCTCGAGACGACGACCTGCTCGTCCATCGTCTCCATCGCGCCTCCTCGGCCGCCCGCGTGCAACCGTGGACCGCCAGAGGGCGCACGGGCACGAGCAAACGGCTGCACTTCGCGCGCCGAAGGTCACAACCCGGCGGCGCGCGAGCGGGGGGAGAACATCCTGCCGACGGAAAAACTTCGAGAGCGTTCCCCGACGTCGGCTGTCCGTTCCGCCCGGCAGGGTCTCAACCCGGTGTCTCCGGTCGTCGATGGGTGCATGTGGTCAATGCCAACGAAATGCTCCGGACTGGGTCCAGCCCCCTGGGTGCCCCTTCGATCGCGGCGCTGACCTCGCTGATCCGGGCACTGGAGACCGTCGAAGGCGGTCTTTACAGTCATTGCGCCCGCGTCGCGCACAACGCGACCGCGCTCGGGACGGCCATCGGCCTCGATCCGGTCGAGGTGTCGGCCGTGTACACCGCGGCGGTGCTCCACGACGTCGGCAAGATGGGCGTCGCACCGACGGTCCTCGGCAAGGCAGGGGCGCTCACCGCGGCGGAACGAGCGCAGATCGAGGAACACTCGGCGATCGGTGCGCACATGGTGCTCGCGGTGTCGTCGTCGCTGTCGCCCGTTGCCGACGGGGTTCGTGCCCATCACGAACGCTGGGACGGGCACGGCTACCCGTTCGGGCTGTCGGGAACGGCCATCCCGCTCGCCGGCCGGCTGATCGCCGTTGCCGACGTGTTCGACGCGTTGACGAGCGCCCGGCCGTACCGCGCTCGTGCGCTGAGCAGCGAAGGCGGGCTCGAGTACCTCCGCCTCGAGATCGGAAAGGCCTTCGAGCCCGACCTCGTCACGGAGTTCGAGCGCCTTTACGGCGACGGGGTACTGATCCTGCACGACGGAGCGTCGTAGCAGCCACGCCCGATGCTGCCGAGCTGGCCTTGTTCGACGCGCCGCCCACCTCGCGCTGAACCACACCGACGGTTCCCGTCCGGGCCGTCATGAGCGAGACTGGCGGCGACGCGTGTGCCGGCACGCGTCTTGGCGGGGGGAGGTGAGTGGCGTGTTCCGTGACCGAGCCGAGGCCGGCCGCGGGCTGGCGCGACGCTGCCGCGGCCTCCTTCCCGGCGACACCGTGGTGCTCGGATTGCCCAGGGGAGGCGTACCGGTCGCGTTCGAGGTCGCGATGGCGCTGGGAGCCCCGCTCGACGTCATCCTCGTGAAGAAGCTCGGAGTGCCGGGCCGGCGCGAACTGGCAATGGGCGCGATCGGTGAGGACGGTGTTCGCATCGTGAACGACGACGTCGTTCGCGCGTTCGGTGTGAGTGAGAACGAAATCGCCGACGCGGTCGAGCAGGCCGAAGAAGCGCTGGCCGGGCAACGTCGCCGTTTCCGCGCCGGGCGGCCGCGCGTCTCACTCGAAGGCAAGACCGCGCTGGTCATCGACGACGGGATCGCGACGGGTGCGACGGCGCGGGCGGCGTGCGACGTGGCGCGCGTGCACGGCGCGGCCCGGGTCGTGTTCGCCGCGCCCGTCGGGCCGACAACCGCGATCGACGAACTCCACGGCGCCGCCGACGAGGTCATCCTCCTCGATACCCCGGATCGGTTCTACGCGATCGGCCAGTTCTACGACGACTTCACCCAAGTACCCGACGATGAAGTGCTGCGCCTGCTCGAACGCAGCGACGCGCCCGGCGGTGGGCCCGGCGCCGGCGAGGGGGCTCGATGAACCGGGCCCATCGCGACGACGATGTCGATGTGGGGTCGGGCGGCGAGCATCTCGCGGGCCACCTGACGGTCCCGACCGGAGCACGCTCGATCGTGATCTTCGCCCACGGGAGCGGGAGCAGCCGTCACAGCCCCCGCAACCGTCACGTCGCCCGGGTGCTCAACCAGGCCGGGCTCGGCACCTTGCTCTTCGATCTGCTCACCCCCGAAGAGGAGGCGACACGCGCCAACGTCTTCGACATCGAGTTGCTGGGTCGCCGGCTCGTTGACGTGACGCGATGGCTGCAACAGCAGCCGGAAGGCCGGGGTTCGGTCATCGGGTATTTCGGTGCGAGTACTGGTTCGGCCGCCGCGCTGTGGGCCGCGGCCGAGCCCGACGCGGCCGTCGCCGCGGTTGTGTCGCGCGGTGGTCGACCCGACCTCACGGGGACGCGGCTGCGCGCCGTGCGAGCGCCGACATTGCTGATCGTCGGCAGCCGCGACACCGAGGTCCTCGCGCTGAACCGTCGAGCGCAGGCGGAGATGACGTGCGAGACACAGTTGAGCGTCGTGCCGGGCGCGACACATCTGTTCGAGGAGCCGGGCACGCTCGACGCCGCCGCGGGCCTCGCCCGTGATTGGTTCGTGCGGTACGGGTTCAGGCCGGAGGGCTGACAGCGCGCGAACGCAGCGGCGGTGTCGAAACGATGATCCCCGCCAAGGCCAGCACGGCGATGCCGGTGATCCCGGGGCCCGGCGTGAACGGAACGAAGACCGCGATCGTCCCGGCGGCGACCCAGGCCAGCTGGAAGACGGTTTCGGCGCGCGCAAGAGTGCCGCCGCGTTCGGTGACGGGAAGTGTCGCCTGGATGTAGCTGTCGAATACGAGACGTTGCACGGTGGTGATGAACCCGACGCCCGCCGCGATGGCGCCCGCGACCACGACATCGAACGGCAGCATCGCCCACAGCGCCTGCGCCCCCGTGAGCGCGAGCATCACCGGCAACAACGCGACCGGCATACGGGGCAGGTGGCTGGCTACGACGTTGCCGAGGAACGCAGCGAGGCCGGCAACGGCACCGACGACGACGAAGTGTGACAGCGGAATGCCGGTACGTCGCATGAGGAATGCCAGCCCGAACGTCGCGTAGCCGACGATGGCGCGGCCGGATGCGGTCGCGATGACGGCACCGTGCGTACGTTGCGACCAGGCTCCCCGCGCAGTCGCGGCGGGGCCGCGGCCGCGCGTCGCGTCCCCGCCCGCAGGCCCTGCGGTTCGAGCCGTCAGCACCCCGCCGGCGCCGAAGACCGCTCCCGCGGTGATCAGGCCCCCGCGCTCGTGGTGATCGTCACGACCAGCAGTCCGGCGGCGGCGCCCGCGAGCGATGCAACCGCCGCGGCGATCCCCAGGCGGCTGTTGCCTTCGATCAGCGAAGTGCCCGGAGGCAACACGGTCGGCACGATCGCGCGCCGGCTCACCCCGAAGGAACGCGACAGCACGAGGAGGGCGAACGCCAGGGGATAGAGCATCCAGTCGTGCAGGTGCTCGGCAAGGAAGAACACCACAACCGCCCGGGCGGCGAAGCCGATCCCGATGACGAGCCGATCGCCGCCGCGATGACGATCGAGGAAGGGACCGACGATCATCCAGATGACGAGGAACGGCGCGAGCGTGAAGAGCAGGTACGAACCGACGCGCCACCGTGATTCGCCGATCGGCAGGCTGAAGAACAAGGTGTCGGCGAGCGCGATCGTCACGAGCGCGTCGGCACCGGCCGACGCGAGTTGGATCGCGATGATCGCCCTCCACGTCGGGTCGGGCGAGCCGGTGACGAAGTGCGCGCCGCGACGCGCGATCGAGCGGAGGGCAGACGTGGAGGCGGGACTGTCGTCGACGAGGAGCGCCTCGTTCACGCCGCCGGCCCCGGCGGCCCGACCGAGAACGCGCCGGTGATCGCGGTCGCATCGGCGGAGCTGCGTTCGCGGGCGAGGTTGCGGTTACGTGACGCGAAGGACAGCGCGGCGGTTGCGTCCAGCGACGCGGCGCGGAGCCACGACTGGTGCGTCGCACCGAACACCAGGTCCGAAGCGGCGTGGGCGACATCGACGACGGTCGCCGCATTGCGCGCGAACGCGGTTCCCGACGCCGGGGTGAGGAAACCCTGGACGACGTGCCGGGCACCGAGCAGCCGAACGGTGCTCCGGAGGGCACGCGACTCCGTCGTACCTGTTCCCGCCAGCCAAGCGAGTGCCCGCGGCCGCGCGACGAGCATCGCGCCGTAGCCGATCCGCGCGATGTCGACCGGTTCGAGTTGCTTCCCCGCGACCATCACCACCCGGCGGTGGCGCCGGCGCTGTGTCTGCGGCGAAGTCATGATCGTCGGCGGCATCGTGTTCTCCTCCCGCGCCTCACGACGTTCTTCCCGGACGCGCGCGGGCGCTATGCGTTGCGGAGTTGACGGTTTCGTAACGATGCAGAACACGATTCCGCCCACTTGGCGCAGAACGCCGGTGACCGCGCTCACGGGCCGGCATCGCTGGGTAGGGCACGACGATGGTCATCGTGTGCGCGTACGCAGCGGCGCTGGTTCTCGCGGCGCTGGTTTCTCAGCGCGCGCGGCGCAGCATCCTGTCGACCGCAGTTGTGTTCCTGGTCGCCGGTTTCCTGTTGGGCAGTGGAATGCTCGGCGTCGTGAACGTGCAGCCCGACGACGCCGTCGTGGCGAACGTCGCGCAGCTCGCGCTCTTCGCGGTGTTGTTCTCCGACGGGATGCGGTTGTCGCTCCCGCAACTCCGAACGGCGGGGCGCCTCCCCGGCCACGCGTTGCTCTTCGGGATGCCGTTGACCTTTGGGATCACCGCGGTACTGGCGCATGCCCTCGTCGGGCAGCCGTGGTCGCAGTCGTTCCTGGTCGGTGCCGTCCTCAGCCCGACCGATCCGGTGTTCGCGGCTGCGATCGTGGGCCGCGAAGAGGTGCCGTACCGCCTTCGCAGCCTTCTCAACATCGAGAGCGGGCTGAACGACGGGCTTGCGCTCCCGGCGGTGGTGCTCCTGCTCGCCAATCTCCGAGGCCAACCTTCCGAGGTGTTGCACCTCCTCGCCCAAGTGGTCGGTGGGATCGCGCTCGGGTTCGGGCTGCCGCTGGTCGTGGTCCGGTTGCGGCGGTTCTCATGGCTCGCGACATCGCCGCGTTACGACAGCCTGATCGGCGTCGCGGTGGGCCTGCTGGTGCTCTCGGTGGCCGACGTGACCGGCGCCAATGTGTACCTCGCGGCCTTCACGGCCGGCGCAACGATCGCTTCGATCAGCCCGGAGATGCGCCGATCCTTCGAGGCCTTCGGCGAGGAGATCACCGAGTTGTTGAAGCTGGCCGCCCTGCTTCTCTTCGGTGCGCTGATCTCGCCCTCATTGCTCGGCGGCATCTCCGTCGCCGGCTACGTGTTCGCGGCCGGCGCGATCGTGCTCGCTCGTCCGATGGCGCTGGCCCTCGCCCTCGCGCGGGCCGACCTGAGCCCGCGTGAGTGGGTGGCGGCCGCCTGGTTCGGGCCGAAGGGCTTCGCGTCGGTGATCTACGCGCTCCTGATCCTCGGTTCGGGCGTCTCCGGCGCGAACGAGATGTTCCACCTCCTGGCCATTGTCATCGCGGCGTCGATCGTGGCCCACTCATCGACCGACGTCGTCGTCGCGAGGTGGTTCGCGGTCGAGGAGGGGCGGGCCACGGTGTGAACGGCGTCGCTTCCGCAACGTTCGCAGCAGCCAGCCGGGTTGCGCAGCCTCACCTTCGGCCTGTGTCTCGCTGACGCGCAAGACGTCGAAGCGCGTGCACAACCCGACGAGGCGACCACCCGCCGTCACCGGGAGCTGGCGCACTTCTTCGTGCACCATCCGTTCGAGCGCGAAGAGCAACGGCTCGTCGGGCCCGATGGTCACGAGTTCGCGGGTCGCGATCTCGAGCGCGGGGGTTTGCGGCGAGACGTGTCGCTGGAACAGGTCGTGCTCGGTGACGATCGCGAGGCATTGGCCGTGCTCGTCGACGACAGGCAGCGCGTAGTGACCGGACTTCTCGAAGTGTGCGATCACATCACCGACCGACGCGTCGCGTCCGATGGTGTCGACCTCCGTGCTCATCACGTCGCTCACCAGCGTGGTTCGCAGCGCGTCCATGTGCAGGTCGGTGGAAACCCGCACCCCGCGTCGCGCAAGCTTCCGCGTCATCAACGAGTCGCGCATCAACGACTTCGCGACCAGGTCGGCGACGACGTTCGCGAGCATCAACGGGAGGATCAAGTTGTAGTTCCGAGTGAGCTCGAAGCCGAGCACGATCGACGTGAACGGCGCATCGGCGGCGGCGCCGAAGGTCGCGACCATGCCGACAAGTGCGTACCCCGAAGGGTCGACGTGGGCCGCGGGCACGATCGAGGCCAGCGCGTGGCCGGTGAGGCTCCCGGCCGCCGCGCCGATGAGCAGGAGCGGCGCGAGTGAGCTTCCCGAACTTCCCGAACCGATCGCGATCCACCAGACGAGGAGCTTGGCGACGAGTACCGCGACGAGCGTGGCGATCGTCAGACGGTCTTTGAGGACGTCGGTGATGACGTCGTAGCCGGTGCCGATCACTCGCGGCTGCGCGATCCCGATCGCCGCGAACACGACCGCGCCGGCAGCCGGGCGGAGCAGTAGCGGGATACGCGAATGCTCGAAGAGATCCTCGACGCGGTACACGACGACGGTGATCAGCACGCCGAGCAGCCCGGTGGCGAGGCCGAGCACCACGTACAGCGTGAGCCCGGCGACGTCGGTTCGCTGCACGGTGGGGATCGCGAAGAACGGCCCGCGGCTGAACAGGCTCGTGTGCACCGAGTCGGCGGCGACCGATGCGATCACGAGGGGCAGGAACGCGCGGGTCGAGAACTCGAACAGGAGCAGTTCGATGGCGAGGAGCACCGCACCGACCGGCGTCCCGAAGATCGCCGCCATGCCCGCGGCGGACCCGGCGGCGAGCAGGATCTTGCGTTCGGCGGGGGAGACCCGCAGCGCCTGCCCGAGCAGCGAGCCGACCGCGCCGCCGGTGACGATGATCGGTCCTTCCGCGCCGAACGGGGCACCGCTGCCGATCGCGATCGAAGTCGCGGCGGGCTTGGCGAACGCGGCCCGCAGCGAGATACGGCTCTGGTGGCGGAGCACGGCATCCATCGTCTCGGGGATCCCGTGGCCCCGGACGAGCGGCTCCCATCGCGCGAAGAGCGCCACCACCAATGCCCCGAACGCGGCAATCGGGATGAGTTCCCAGCCCGGATGGACGTCGGCGAGCACCGGGAAACGGCTGCTCCAGGAGTGGGTGAGGGTGAGGCTGAGCATCACCGCGCTCGCCCGCAGGAACGCCCACCCGATCACGCCGCCCGCCAGGCCGATGATCGCCGACAGGACGCTCAGCAGGAGCAGGCGTTTCGCGGGTGTACGACCGGTCGCGACCACCTGCTTACTCTTCCCGATCCGGCCGGCCCCGACGCCGCGGGGTACAGCGCGCGCACCTGAACGTCCATCGCCGTCTCGAACCTGAAGCACCGTGCAGGCGTACCCGGACGCGCCGGTCAACCGCCGGGTGATCGCGAGCGCGCTCGTCGACCCCGGTCGCGGGCCGGTGCTTCGATCGGGAGCGCCTGATCGGGGCGCGAGGTCAGAACCGTTCCTGGCCGGTGACCCGTTGCGGGTCGGGGAAGTCGCGGTAGAGCGCGGCCTCGAAGTTCTCGACGAGTGCGTTCACCCCGTGATGGTCGCGCTCCACCGGGTCCTGGCGGCTCGACACGACCTGGAACGCAGCGTCGAGTTGCGCGAGATCGGTGGTTTCGATGAGCACCTTGAACTCGCCGCCGTTCCCGAAACCGAGCTTGCGGCGTAGCAGCCGCCAATGCTCGATCTTGCCATCGCGTTCGAGCCGCCCGAGGTACGACTCGAGCGCGGCGAGGAATTCGAGGTCGCGCACCCCCGGGCGCAGGTCGACCGAGATCTCGTACACGTCCAAGGCCGGGAAGCGTACGTCGTGCGGCCGGCGCTCCCCGGCGAGCGCCGCCGGTATCGTGCCCGGATGGCGACGCCGCCGATCGACATCGTCTTGTTCGATCTGGGCGGCGTGCTCATCGAATTCGGCGGCGTCGAGGCAATGCGGGCACTCGCCGGGATCGACTCCGACGACGAGTTGTGGCGCCGGTGGCTCACGTGCCGTTGGGTACGGTCGCTCGAACGCGGTGAATGCTCGCCCGCCGACTTTGCCCGCGGCATGGTCCACGACTGGGCGCTCGCGGTCGAGCCGGAGACATTCCTCGACGCCTTCCGGAGTTGGCCCGGAGCGCAGATGCTGGGGGCCGATGCGCTCGTCCGGCGCGTCGGCGAGCGAGTGCCCGTTGGATGCTTGAGTAATACGAACGTGCTGCACTGGGACGACCACCTCTCCCGCTGGCCGTTCCTCGAGCTGTTCGATTTCCTGTTCGCTTCGTTCGAACTCGGTTTCGTGAAGCCCGATCGGGAGATCTTCGATCGGGTCGCCGACCTGCTCGGCGTGCCGCCGGCGCGGATCCTGTTCCTCGACGACAACGCGATCAACGTCGACGCGGCGGCCGCGGTCGGTTTCGTGGCCCGGCACGTGCGCGGCGTCGCCGACGCCGAACTGGCAATCGCGGAATACTGGTACCCGTGACCGAGCGCAACGTGAACGGCGGGGAACTCGAACCGTGCGGCACCGATCCGCTCACCGGCTTCTACCGCGACGGTTGTTGCAACACGGGGCCGGAGGACCTCGGCAGCCACACCATCTGCGCGGTGATGAGTGCCGAGTTCCTCGAACATCAGCGCCGTATCGGCAACGACCTCATCACGCCGATGCCGCAATACCGGTTCCCCGGCCTGGTGCCCGGCGATCGGTGGTGCGTGACCGCGGTCAATTGGTTGCGGGCGCATCTCGATGGCGTGGCTGCGCCTGTCGTGCTCGCCTCGACCCACGAGCGCGCGCTCGAAGTCGTTCCCATCGACGTGCTCCGCGAACACGCGGTCGACGTGCCGAGCGACCCGAGTGGCCTCGAGCACGAATCGTGATTTCTCGCCGCCGTTCGTAACGAACGGGCCGTCGGCGCTCTCGGAGGCCGGCGATCACGTCGTGCACATCAGCGCAGGCGCTCGTCTATCGCGTGACGACCGTCGACGGTTCGCTCTCGCGTGCCCACGACCAGGTACGCCAAGCCGACCAGGCGAAGCTCGCGCCCGCCACTGCGAGCACGAGCGTGAAGATGCTTGCGACGACGTGGCCCGACACACCCAGCGGCACGAGGCCGACGGCGGTGATCCGGAACCGTCCGGCCGCGCGGCGCTCGACAAGGTTCGCCGCCCACGCAACCGCGAACAGCGCGCTGGCCGCATCGACGACGACGAGTAGTCGGCCCGTGATCTCCCACGCCCGTTCGAGCGCCGGGAGGTCGACGGCGGAGGCAATCTCGGCGAGCGTCGCGGCGAAGCACTGCAACGTCGCGAGGAACGCGAGCGACGCGAGCACATCGGGGTAGAGCGTGTTGTCGACGAATGAGGCCGCGAGCGATGCGACCAGCAACGACGCGGTCACCGCGGCGGTCAGCACGACGAGGCGGCGCGCCGGGCCTCGCGGCTTCGAGCGGGCGAGCGCGACCGCTGCGCAGCACCACAGCACCGCCCCGGCCGCGGGTACCGGCGAATGGTCGGGGACGAGATGGAGCTGGCCGAACGCGACGAAGAGGAACCCGCCGAGCGCAGCCGACATCGCGATCCGTATGGCTGGTCGGGTACCCGAGCGCATCGCGACATGTTGGCATGCGTGCCGCGACCCGCTCGCGACCACTCGACGGTTCGTCGCCTCCGCCCGCCTCAGCCGCGATTCGGCCAGAGGTCGGCGGCGCCGCCCGGGTAGCCGCCCGCATCGCGAACGCGCTTCCCCCAGATCTCCAGCCGTCCGCACACCATCTCGGTGGCGTCGCCGAGCGCGGCCATCGCGGCGCGCAGCTGGCGGTCGGTCGCGCGTTCGACGGCCTCGCGTTCCTCGCGACCCGAGGCGGTCAACCCGCCAGCGTCGACCCACCCGCGTTCGGTCAGCCGCGCTTCGGCGGCGTCGAGCGCCGCGTCATCCCACGCCCGGGTGCGCACGTACGTGCGTGACGGCAACCCCATGTACCACTCGGTGAGCATCCCGATCTCGGTGGCGTCGATCCCCGCCGAAGTCCACGCGTTGATGTGGCAGTCGCCGCGGTACTCGCGCAGCATGTCGCCGAGATGGAAGAAGCGCGTCATGAGGTCCGCGGGATCGTCCCACCAGTCGAGCGTGCCGGCGAAGAGCGGCCTGCCTTCGGGACGGAGCGGTTCGACCATCTGCTCGAGCGCGTGGACGACCTCACGCATCCCGTCAGGATCGTCGCCGAGCACGCGCCGCAACTGGGCGACCGCGCCGCGCCGGCGGGTCGCGAAGATCGTCGACGCGTCCGTGCGCTGCCATCCCGTCCGCACGGCCGGCACGACCACATCGGGATTGAACACACCGAACGCGGCCGCCACGACGTGAGGCTCGGCCTGACCGAGCAGGGAGCCCCGGCTCGTGAAGTAGGCCGCGGGGTCGGGCATGGCGACCCCCTTGAACGCCCCCGAACTCGGCCCGAAACCGAGCGCGACGTACGCGGTGTGGCATTCGGGCGCGAAGTACACCTGCCCGACACACGGTTCGAGGTTGGCGGCGAACGTTCGCGACGTGCGGGCCAGAGTGGTGTCGTCCATGGGGAGGCAGTCTCGCGCCCGCTCGCCCGCCCTACGCTTCCCGCCATGGCAAAGAACGCGGTACCGCTCATCACCCACTGGGTCGACGGCAAGCGCTGGGAAGGCACCTCGTCCCGTTTCGCGCCCGTCACGAACCCGGCAACCGGTGCCGTGACCGCGACCGTCGCGCTCGCGTCGGCCGTCGACGTCGACGCCGCCGTGCAGCGCGCTCGTGCCGCCTACGAGGAATGGCGCGACGTCCCGGTGAACCGCCGGGCGCGGGTGCTGTTCGCGTTCCGGGAGGTGCTCGAGAGCCGGGCGCAGGAACTGGCGCGCGTGATCACGGCCGAGCACGGCAAGGTGGTGTCGGATGCGCTCGGCGAGGTCGCACGAGGCGCGGAGGTGGTGGAGTTCGCGTGCGGTATCCCGACGTTGCTCGCCGGGAACCACTCCGAACAGGTCGCGACGGGCATCGACACCTGGTCGGTGCGCCAACCGATCGGCGTCGCGGTGGGGATCACGCCGTTCAACTTTCCCGCGATGGTCCCGTTGTGGATGCACCCGGTCGCGATCGCCTGCGGCAACGCGTTCATCTTGAAACCGTCGGAACGCGACCCGTCGGCGTCGCTCGTGCTCGCCGAGATGTGGGCCGAAGCCGGCCTACCCGAAGGGGTCTTCTCGGTGGTGCAAGGCGATGCCGAAGCGGTCAACGCGTTGTGCGCGCATCCCGATGTCGACGCGATCAGCTTCGTCGGTTCCACGCCGATCGCGCGGCACGTCTACGAGACGGCGACCCGGACCGGCAAGCGGCCCAGGCCCTCGGCGGCGCGAAGAACCACATGATCGTGCTTCCCGACGCGGATCTCGATGTCGCCGCCGATGCGGCAGTGAGCGCCGGTTACGGCTCGGCGGGGGAGCGTTGCATGGCGATTTCGGTCGTCGTCGCGGTCGACCCGGTCGGCGACGAACTGGTACGGCGCATCCGCGATCGCAGCGTCGGCCTCGCCATCGGCGACGGTAGCGACCCGGGGAACGACATGGGCCCGCTGGTCTCCGCCGCGCACCGCGATCGCGTCGCGAACCTCGTCGCCGGCGGCGTTGCCGAGGGCGCCGACCTCGTCCTCGACGGGCGCAACCTCACGGTTGCCGATCGGGCCGACGGTTTCTGGCTCGGCCCGTGCCTGTTCGACCACGTCGACCCGGCCATGACGATCTACCGCGAAGAGATCTTCGGCCCCGTCCTGTGCGTGGTGCGCGCTTCGGAGTACGAAGACGCCATCCGCCTCGTCAACGAGAACCCGTACGGCAACGGGGTCGCGCTCTTCACCCGCGACGGCGGCGCGGCGCGCCGGTTCCAGCGCGAGATCGAAGCGGGGATGGTCGGCATCAATGTGCCGATACCGGTCCCGATGGCCTACTACTCGTTCGGGGGATGGGGGCAGTCACTCTTCGGCGATACGCACGTGTACGGCGCCGAAGGCGTGCACTTCTACACCCGGGGCAAGGTCGTCACCGCCCGCTGGAGCGATCCGTCGACGCGCGGTCCCGACCTCGGTTTCCCCACCAATCGCTGAACCGCCGCGGGTACCTCAACCCGACTTGGAACGCGACGCGTAGACACCGCGGGCATCGTCGGCGGTCCACGCGGCGGCCGACGGATCGTTGGCGCTGCGCGCCCAATGGACGGCACCCGCGTCGGCCGTGACCAGCACCAGCTGCGCGCCGTCGGATTGGCGGGCGAGGGACCGCAGCGCGACGCGCCGCAGCTCCGGTGGGAGGGCGGCGAACGGATCGTCGATGACGATGGGAAGCGGCGAGTGTTCCGCGCCCGCGTTGTGCAGCATGGCGGTGACGGCCCGGTCGACGATCGCGGGGGTGATCCGGGCGACGCCGATCGCCGCGGGCAGCGGGCGCTCGCGCAGCCGGCGCCGGTCGAATTCGAGATCCTCGATCTCGGTTTCGTAGCGGTCGATCTGCCGCACGAGACGCGTCCGCTTCGTACGCGCGTCGCGCACCGTCTGTTCGGCGGTTTTGATCTCGTCGTCGTGCCGGCGCTGCTCGGCGCGCGCGTGCTCTTGCTCGTCGCGCACGTGCTGCCACTGCTCGATCAGTACGACCGCGGCATCGGCCATCGATGCCGCGTCGGTGACCTGCACACCCAACTCGTGCAGACGTGCGACCAGCGCGCCCTGCGCCTGCACGACTTCGGGTGGTTCGACCCGGAGTGCGCGCAACGCCGCCGCGGGGTCGGTCCCGGGCTCGTACCCGAGGAGTTGCCGCGCCCGCTCGATCAACTCCGCGCGTTCCTGGCCCAGTTCGGGCAAGCCGGGTTCGGTGAGCTCCGTGCGCAATTCGGCGCACCGCCGCTCGGCCGCGCCCACCACATTCGTCGCTTCGCGGATGGCGAGATCGGAGTCGGTCGACCCGAGACCGGTTCCGAGCAGCATGAGGTCTTCGTAGGAGCGGGCACCCAACCGTTCGAGGAGCGCTTGGAGTTCCTGCTCGTGATCGGAGTGGTCGTCGGGCGCACGCCGGCGGAAACGGCGGTTGCCCCGCTCGGCCGCGGCGCGGGCAGCTTCTCGCAGGCGGGAGGCCTCGGCGAGGTCGGCCGGTGCGATGCGCGGCGCGGTCGCCCGCCGTTCGGCCAGCCGGGCGCGGGCCTCGGCCGTGACGAGTTCCCACTTGCGCAGCTCTTCCTCGACCTCGGCTCGCGGCCGGTTCCGGCGGGCCGCGTGATCGATGGTGTCGAGCGCGCGCGCGAGTGCCGCGGCGGCGGGGCTCGCGACCTTCGGGAGCTGGTTCGCGGCGTCGAGCGCGTCGAGCAACCCGCGCAGTTGGGCGGCATCTTCGCTGTGGTCACGAGCGACGCTGCGCCGCGCGGGTGGCCGGCTCGCGTGCAACGCGGCGAGATGCTGCTCGGCGGCGGCGATCTCCTCGTCGAGGTGCCCGACCCGCGCACCGAGCGCCTCGGTTTGCGCGCGCACGGCCCGGATCGCCGCCACGATCGCTTGCTCCTCGGTGGCGATGTCGGGGGCGGTGCCCCTCCCGAGGTGTTCCAGGTCGCCGCTGAGCGCGTCGTGGGGCACGATCGGGCACGGTCCCAACTCGAAGAGCGACGCGGGCACGTCGGTGAGGGGGACCCGTTCGCCGTCGAGTTCCGCGAAGCCGTCGACCGTTCCCGACGCGCCGGCCGCCATCGCCGCGGCGAGCCACTCGACGAGACCGGGCTCGAACCCGTAGAGGACCGTCACGTTCGGATGAAAGCGGAGCAGCATCGACGGTCCGGGACCGCGGAGCGCGACGTAGCGGGCGCGTCTTGCTCCCGCGCTCGCCGGCGCGCTCGCCTCAGCGCCCGCCGTGCGCTGTGCGTTCTCCATCCTGCCTCCTCGGTCAATGTTACGCGGCCGGGCGGCGATCACCGCGCACGGTTACGCAACATTCACGAAGTGCGGCCGGACCGACGACGGATCGGCTTCGAGCCGGTAACCGGCCGCCGTGAGACGCCGGGGCCCGGTCGGGTCGAGCACGTCTTCGCACCGGGGTGCCGGGCCGCCGCGGGCCTCGTCGTCGGCGGCTCGACCGACCGCGATCACCTCGTCGAGGAGCCGGTGCGCATCGTCGTCGAGCCGGGTGAGATCGTCGGAGACGAGGGCCAGCCCACCCGAAACCGCCACCGCGTAGGCCCATGCCCGTCTCTCGTCGGGGGTCAGGGCGGTGTCGGTCCCGCGCAACATGACGCAATCAGGGTCGTTCAACCACAACCGCCGATGCATGAAGCTGCGGCTCAGCGTGCTTCCCCACGCGTTGCGGGTCGAGGGCGCGGCCGCTTCGTAGCCCGGGAGCGCGCCCGACGCCGGCGTCACCGACCACCACGGCGCGACGTCGGGGCCGATACGCATGCCGTCGACGCTGCCGATGACGGCGCCGAGGGGCGCCCCGCAGCCGAGGATGAACGTGTCGTCGCCGGCCCCGGCCCGGACCGCGTCGTATCCCGCTCGGACGCGTTCGGCCGGTGTTCGCGTCGGGTCCGCGTACGTGCCCGGTACCGCGGCGGAGAAGGTGAAGTCGAGCTTGAGATAGCGGTAACCCATGGCGACGAGTTCGCGGCTCGTCTGCTCGAGGTGGGCGAGCACGTCGTCGCGCGTCGTATCGAGTTGCCACATCACACCGCCCCATTCGGGATGGAACATCCCCATGAGCGGCGCCTCCCGATCGCGATCGCGCGCGAAGAACTCGGGATGGTCGCGTGCCAGATGTGATCCCGGCGCCGCGATGAACGGCGCCATCCACAATCCGGGCGTGAAACCACGGCGGGCGATCATCGTCGCGATGTCACCGACCCCGTGCGGGAACCGGTCGTTGGTGACGAGCCAATCGCCGATCTCGTGCTGGTAACCGTCGTCGAGTTGGAACACGGTGAACGGCCACTCCGCCGCGACCGCGAGGTTGCCGGCGAGCGCCGCCTCCGTAACGGCGTGGAAGTAGAAGTACCAGGAGCACCAACCGACCTGGTACGGCGCGTCGACCCGCGCGCCCTCGTTCCGACCCGTGTCGCGCGCCCACGTGTCGAGGAGCGCGGGTACATCTTCACCGTTGCGGTGGCTGAACCCGTGGAGCCGCCGCGACGTCCCGGGCATGAGAACCGCGCCGCCGAGCCATGCCTCGGCCGCAATGGTTGCGGAGTCGTCGTCGCGCCGCACCCTGATCGTGCCTCCGTGCCGCGATCCGCCGTCGAAGCCGATGCAACGGGGGCTCTCACTGCGACCGAGGTCGATGGCGGTGACGAGTTCCGAGCGCACCTCTCCGGCACGCGCCACGCCGGGATCGGAATGATGCACCGCCCGGATGAACTCGAAGGAGTCGGGATGCAGCGAAGGGTCGCGGTAGCCGTCGCCGGCTCCCGCGCCGCCGTCACGCCCCACGACGCGCGCGCCGGTGGGCGACCACGACTGGTAGCCGTTCCCGAACATCGTCACGCGTTCCCCGGCCGCCTCCTCCCACACGATCGCGATCGCATCGAGGGCGACCGGCACGGCCGACGAGTTGGCGACCGTCCAGGCGACCGACGCCGGCGAGACGTCGATCTCGACCTCGACGCCCGCGACGGCTTGGGCTCCCGAGCCCGCGAGCGGCACCGAAACCGCCGGCGCGCCGGCGGGGCGAACGACGAGGCGAGGGTTCCGTCCGAGCATGGCGCGCAGTGTACGAACGGGGGTATGCACACGGCGTGAGTGACGATTGCCACTGTTATTTGTTCCGTATTCGCGCCGGTCGTTAGGCTTATGGTTCGACGGGCCAAGCCTGGAGCGTCGGAAGGGCACGACACGGATGGCTGGTGACGACGCCACGCGGATGCGGCTCGTCGAGCTGCGGTCGAGCGACGGGCCGGTGCGCGTGGTTCGCTTCGCGCCCCGTATCACGCTGATCACGGGGTTCGGGCCGCCCGAACGTCTCGCGGAATGGATCTCGAGCGCGCTGGCCGGACCGCGGCCGGCGGGCGTTGCCGGCACGGTCGACGTCGCCGGGCGGCGCCTGACGCTCGACGACCTTCCCGCCACGCTCCTGCCCCCGACGGAATCGCTCGTCGTGAGCGACGCCGATCTCGCCGAGGCGCACCGCCGAGCGGTGGAGCCCCGCTACCGCCGGGTGATCGAGCGGCGCGAGGTCGTCCAGGGGCAGCGGGCGCGCGAGGAGGGCGCACGCACCGATGCGGCGGTGCGCTTCTCCGACCTCGAACGGCGGCTCGCCGAAATCGAACCGGAGCTTGCCGATGCCATCGGCCGGGCCGAGCAGGCATCGCGCCGCGGGCAGCTGGTGGCGCGCCTCGAAGGCGAACTGGGCGCGGTCGAACGGGCCGCCGCCGCCGCCCGCGAGCCCGACCCACGGGCCCTCGAGCTCGCCGCGGCCTGGGATGCCGCGGAAGCCGAATGGGCTGAACTGGTCGAGACGGGGCCGGCGCTGTCGGTCGAGGCTGCGACTACTCGGGTGGAAGCGGCCCGCACCGCGCTCGACCAGGCCCGCGTGCGGCGCGCGACGCCGGCCGACGCCGAACGCCTGTCCGAATTGCAGCGGGCCGTCGTCCAGGCCGGGGACGCCGGCGACGGCAACGCCGCCGACGCCGCTCGCGACGCCGAACGATCCGCCTTGGCGGAAATGGGCCATTCGCATGCGTCGTTCCTGCTCGGCCTGGTCGCGCCGGGTGAAGAAGGCCGACGACGTACGAGCCGCGGAAAGGTTGCTGGCGCTCGCGGAGGAGGAACTGCGCAAGGCGCAGGTGGTCGCCGCGCTCCCGAGCCCGGAGGTCATCGCGCAGCAGCGCCTCGACCTCAGAAGCCGTGCCGCGTCGACGCTCGGGCGTTTCCCCGGCGATCATGTCGCGGCCGAGTTGCGCTCCTACCGCCCGGCGTTACCGGCGCTCATGCAGGCCCGTTCGGTGCTCGCCGCCGCCGCCACGTCGGCCGGGGTGCACTGGTCGGCCGAGTCCGGGCCCGTCGAAGACGCCGTGCGCGAGTGGATCGCGGTGGAACGCGACGCCGGCACGGAAACGTGGCTCGGCGAGGAACCGGCGCGGGTCGAGTCGCTCACCCAGGAGCGGGCGCAGGTCGAAACCGATCTGCGTACCGCCGCGGCCGAGCTGGTGGCGATCGCGGCGCGCCTGCGCGACCTCGACCGTACGCTCGGCGAACTCGCGGTGCAGGAGACCCGACTTTCGGGCGAGTTCAACGCGCGCCTGTCCGAGCTGGGCGCCGACGACGTCGAAGCCGCGTTCGGCGACGCGCTCGACCGTTTCGTCTCCGGTGGCCGGGGCCCGGTCGCCTTCCCGTCATCGTGGGCGGCGTCGCCGCGTTCGAAGGCGCGAACTGCGAGGGGGCGATCCGCCGGCTCGAACGGGCCGCCCAGGAACTGCAGGTCGTGCTCGTCGTCGACCGTCCCGCAATCGAGGCGTGGGCGCGAGGTCTCGGCGAGGGCGCCGCGGTCTGGTCGCCCGACGTCGCCGCCCGCGCCGAGGAGGAGGAACGCGCTCGCCGCGAGGCCGCCGAACGGGCGCGGCGCGAGACCGAAGCCCGTGCCGTACGCGAAGCCGAAGAGCACGCGCCGGTCGCCCTCGTCGATCTCACGGCGGCGGAGACCGTCGCGCCGCCGCCGAGCCCTCCGGTGGTCGACCTCACCGACGACCATGCGAACGCGGCGCAGGACGACTGGTGGGTGCCGATCGTCGCCCGTCCGGGCACGAGCCGCGCGGCACGGCCGGTCGGGGAAGACCTCGGGCAGCGTCGCCGGCGAGCCGAGCAGATCGCGGCCGACAGCACCGGCTCGACGACCTGCGACGTTCACCGCAACCTCGAAACGGCATTGCACTGTTCCCGATGCGGATTGCCGTTCTGCGACCAGTGCCTCGCGCTGCTCGGCGAACCGCCCGCGCTGCACTGCGTCGACTGCGCGCTCGAGCTGTCGGGGGCGCGTACCGATCGAAGCGCTCGCGGGGCGTGACGGCCCGCTCGAGCGCATGAGGAGGGACGCGTGGCCGCCGACCTCCTGAAGGGCCTCCGGGTCGAACCGGGCGAGAAGGCGAAGCTCGGCGAACGCGACCCGGGGAGCACCTCAGGGGTGAAGGACCGGGCCGCCGCGGCCGAGATCGTGGCTGCAGACCTCGCCGAACTGCGCGACCTGCAGTACCGCCTGTGGGCCGAGGCGCGCCGCAGCGTGTTGCTCGTCCTGCAAGGGATGGACGCGGCCGGAAAGGACGGCACGATCCGGCACGTGTTCACGGGCGTGAACCCGCAAGGATGTCGCGTCGTCGCGTTCAAGGCGCCGAGCCTCACCGAGGCCGCGCACGATTTTCTCTGGCGCATCCACCAGGCGGCGCCGGCGCGTGGGGAGATCGGGATCTTCAACCGTTCGCACTACGAAGACGTCGTCGCGGCACAAGTGGTCGGTGCGATCGACGGCGACGTGCGGAAACGTCGCTACGACGACATCAACGAGTTCGAATCGATGCTCGCCGACGAAGGCACGACCGTCATCAAGGTGTTCCTGCACATCAGCTCCGACGAGCAACGCGACCGGCTCCAGGCCCGGCTCGACGACCCCGACAAACGGTGGAAGTTCAATCCCGAAGACTTGAAAGCGCGCCGCGACTGGGACACCTACCAGCACCTCTACGACAGTGCGATCTCGGCCACGAGCACCAAGGCGGCACCGTGGTACGTCGTGCCCGGGAACCATAAATGGGCGCGCAACGCCGTGGTGTCGAGGCTGCTCGTGGAGACGCTGCGCGACATGGCCCCGCGCATCCCGGAGCCGGCCGCCGGCCTCGACGACATGCACATCACCTGAAGGGGAGAGGACACCCATGACGACTGGTGACGACGTCCGAGCGGTGATCGACGCCTACGTCGACGGGTACCGCCGCAACGACAAGGAAGCGGTGCTCGCGCTGTTCGCGCCCGACGCCGTCTGGCACGACCCGGTGGGCGAACCTCCCCATATCGGGCACACCGGCATCGGCGAGTTCTGGGACCGCGCCCACGCGATGGCGAAGTCGATCGTGCTCGAACCCCGGTTCGTCGCCGTCGGCGGCTCCGAGGGCGCGATGTCGTTCGAGATCCACGCCGACACCGGCAACGGTGTGCTGGTGTTCGACGCGGTCGAGATCTTCACCATCGGCGAGGGCGCGAACGAGGGCAAGATCGTGCTCCTGAAGGCGTACTGGGACATGACCCAGGCGAGGCCCGAGTAGCGCGACGCGCGTCTCCCATCGGCGCGAAGGCACTGATTGCAGGCACTGTGACCAGCCGACTTTCCCGGAGGCATGCGTTTCGGCCACAATCAATTGCCGATGGACTGCGAATCCAGGGATTCCATTTCGCTCAAGCCCGCTGAACTCGACGAGTTCGGGCAACTTCTCGGGGCCGCCGGGGTGCCGGTGACCGACGAGGAACTCGACCATCAGGTCGAGCAATTCCCGCTGGTGGTCGTCGCGACGCTCGACGGGGAGAACCACGGGTTCATGCTCGGCTCGCTCGAACGGATCGGCGGCACGCCCTCGATCCTGTGGGGCGTCGGCGTGGCCCGGAAGGGCAAGGAAGCCGGTGCGGCGCTCGCCGCGATGACCTGCGAACTGTCGCGCCGGGCGGCCATCTCCTTCCCCGACGAGGACGTGCTGGTGGCGGCGCGGGTCGCCCAGCCGAGCGGCTACACGCTGTTGCAGCGGTTCGCCAACGTGGTGCCGAGACCGGCCTACACGCCGAACGGCGAGGACCGGGCCTGGGGCCGCCGGTTGGCGAAGCGCTACGGGTGCGACGCCCACTACGACGACCGCGAGTTCCGGGTCGCCGCGAAGGGCCGCAAACCGCCGGTGATGCCGGTGCTCGATGCCAGCAGCATCAAGGCCACCGGTGGCGCCAAGATCGTTTCGCTGGTCGGCGAGCTCGATCCCGGCAAGGGCCAGGCGCTCATCGCGTTCGGTTGGGCGATCGCCGAAGAACTCGCCGCCGGTCGCTACACGAGCTGACCCCACCCCTTCCCGGGTTGTGACGTTTTCACCCCCCTAGGGGGGTACGAATGACACAACCCGGCGGTCAATGGGGGTGGCGGGCCGCGAGCGCGGCGTCGATCTCGGCGTCGAGGTCGGCCGGCGCGGTAACCGGCCGGCGGCAGGCGAACCGTTCGCACACGTACGCGGTCGCGGCGCCGTCGCGTTCGACGCGGCCTTCGAGCAGCGGCGAGCGGGCCCCGTCGGCGCCGGCGGGGGCGGTGAGGGTCACCGATGCCGGCACGAGGCGACCGAACACGACCCGCCGCAACGCGTTCGTCGCGGCGGCGTCGCGGTCGCCGACGATCGCGATCTCGATGGGCGCGAAGAGGAAGCGCTCGAGCGCCGTGAGGAGGTACGCGAACGACGTCGGGTGGGTCGCGGCGACCGGCCCGACCGCGCGCAGGCTCAACACCGCGGCTTCTTCGTAACGCCGGTCGCCGGTGAGCGTCGCGAGTCGCAGTAGCCCGTTGGCCGCGAGCGAGTTTGCCGACGGTGTCGCGTCGTCGAAGAGGTCTTTCTGGCGGACGATCAATTGCTCCGCGTCGTCGCCGGTCGTGAAGAACCCGCCGGCCGGATCGGCGAAGCGCGCGAGCAGGTCGTCGGCGACGGCGCGCGCGTCATCGAGCCAGGTCACGTCGTCGACCTCCGCGAGGGTCAGCAGCGCCTCGAGGAGTGCGGCGTAGTCCTCTGCGTACGCGAGGTGGCGGGCGCGACCGGTGTGCGGGCGATCGTCGGCATCCGCCTGCCACGAACGCAGGAGCCGGCCGTCGTCCCGTCGGAGGTCTTCGAGGAGGAAGCGTGCGTTCGCGCGTGCCGCGTCGAACCAATCGTCACGATCGAGGGCCGCGGCGGCCTCGGCGAGCGCGGCGAGGAAGAGCGCGTTCCACGAGAGCAGGATCTTGTCGTCGAGACCGGGACGGACCCGGGTCGCGCGGCGTTCGAACAGGCGCAGGCGTGCGCGTTCGAGCGCGGGCGAGCGCGCCTCGGCGCGATCGACGACGTGCAGGATGTTGCCGCGGTACTGCGTGTGCGGATCGACGAAGTTCCCGCCCGCGGTGACCCCGTAATAGCGGAGCACCTCGCCGGCGTCGTCGCCGCACACCTCTTCGATCTCCTCGCGGCTCCACAGGTAGAACTTGCCCTCTGTGCCCTCCGAGTCGGCGTCTTCGGCGGAGAAGAAACCACCGCCGGGATGACGCAGATCGCGCAACACGTACGCGATGGTCTCCTCGACGACGCGCCGGTAGCGCTCCTCGCCGGTGACGAGGTACCCGTGCAGGTACGCGCGCGTGAGCAGCGCGTTGTCGTAGAGCATCTTCTCGAAGTGCGGTGTCAACCAGAAGGCGTCGGTGGAGTAACGGGCGAAGCCGCCGCCCAGTTGGTCGTAGATGCCTCCCGCGGCCATCGCGTCGAGCGTGGTGGTGATCATCGTGCGGGTCTCGGCGGCACGGTTCGTGACGTACGCGTGGCAGCACAGATCGAGGGTCATCGCCTGCGGGAACTTCGGCGCGCGACCGAACCCACCGTCGTGCGCGTCGAACTGGATGGCGATCTGCTGCAACGCGGTTGTGAGTAGGGCGGGTTCGAGCTCGCCCGCCGGCGGCGACGCGAGCGCAGGGGTGTCGATCACTTCGGTGAGTTTCTCCGCCGACTCGGAGAGCTCGCCGCGCCGTTCACCCCACGCCTCCGCGATCGCCGTGCAGACCCGCAGGAACGACGGCATCCCTTGACGATCTTCGTTCGGGTAGTAGGTACCGCCGTAGAAGGGGCGGCCGTCGGGGAGCAGCCACACGCTCATCGGCCAGCCGCCGCGGCCGGTCATCGCCTGTACCGCTTGCATGTAGACGGCGTCGACGTCGGGGCGTTCCTCGCGGTCGACCTTCACGTTCACGAACAGTTCGTTCATGCGCGCGGCGGTCGTTTCGTCCTCGAACGACTCGTGGGCCATCACGTGGCACCAGTGGCACGACGAGTAGCCGACCGACAGGAAGACCGGTTTGTCTTCGGCGCGGGCACGCTCGAAGGCCTCGTCACCCCATGGGTACCAGTCGACCGGGTTGCCCGCGTGCTGGCGGAGATAGGGGCTGGTCTCGGCGGCGAGTCGGTTCACCGCGCGACGTTACCCAGGTGGCGAGCGATCGATCGCGGTGGCGCGGGCCCAGCGGTAGTCGGGTTTGCCCGATGGCGAGCGAACGATCTCGTCGACGACGACGACGTCGCGCGGGACTTTGTAGCGGGCGACGTGAATGCCGGCATGGGCCTGCAGCACATCGAGGGCGACGTGCGCGCCGGGCCGTTCCTGCACGATGGCGACCACCCGCTCGCCCCAGCGCGGGTCGGGGACGCCAACGACGAGCACGTCCTGCACCCCGGTGTGCGACTTCAGCGCGGCTTCCACCTCTTCCGGGTACACCTTCTCGCCGCCGGTGTTGATCGAAACCGAACCGCGGCCGAGCAACGTGATCATCCCGTCGGCGTCGAGCACCGCATGGTCGCCGGGAACCGACCAGCGCACGCCGTCGATCACCGGGAAGGTCGCCGCCGATTTCTCGGGGTCCTTGTAGTAGCCGAGTGGGATGTGGCCGCGCCGCGCGAGCCGGCCGACGGCTCCGAGCCCGGCCGGCCGGAGGTGGTCGTCGAGCACCATGGTCTCGTCGTTCATCTGGAAACGCGGCGCGCCGGAGATCTCGCCGCCGGCGACGGTCACCGACTGGCCTTGCCCCCCGGTCTCGGACGCGCCGTAACCGTCGACGATCAGCGTGCCGGGGAGCTCGTCGACGAGGTCCTGCTTCACCGTCGGCGACAGGATCGCGCCGCCGGAGAGCAGCACCCGGCAGCACGAGACGTCGAGGGCGCGACCCTCGGGCGAACGGAGCGCGTCGACGAGCGGGCGGGCGAACGCGTCGCCGACGATCACCAGGAAGTTGGCCTGCTCGCGCTCGATGCAGCGCCAAAGTTCGAGCGCGTCGAAATGGCGGTTCGGGTAGACGATCACGGTGCCGCCGGTGAACAGGGTGCCGAAGGCCATCCAGTGCGCAGTGCCGTGCATGAACGGGCACGCGGGAACGCAACGCGTACGGGGTTCGAGGCAACGCTCCGCGATCTCTTCCGGCGTTGCGATCATGGCCGGCGCGTTACCCGCGCCTCCCATGGCACCGAAGAACGCGTCCTCGTGCCGCCACATCACCCCCTTCGGCATCCCGGTGGTACCGCCCGTGTAGAGGATGTAGAGGTCATCGGGCGAACGCGGCGCGAAGTCGCGCCGCGGCGATGCTCCCCCGAGCGCGTCGTCGTAGCCGACCGCGCCGGGCAATCCCGACGTGTCACCCACCTCGACGAACGCGACGAGCTTCGGCAACGCCGCGCGGATGCGCTCGAGCTTGGGTGCGAACTCTGCGTCGAACACCACCGCGCGGATGTCGGCGTCGTCGAACAGGTAACGCAACTCGTCTTCGACGTAGCGGTAGTTCACGTTGATCGGCACCGCGCGCAGTTTGAACGCCGCGAGCATCGTTTCGAGGTACTCGACCGAGTTGTGGAGGTAGCACGCCACATGGTCGCCCGGGCCGATGCCCCGAGCCGCCAGCGCGTGGGCGAGGCGGGTCGCGCGCTCGTCAGCCTCCCGGTACGTCAGGTGCACGTCGCCGCACACGAACGCCTCGTGATCGGGAACGGTGTCGACCACGCGTTCCCAGAGGTCCGCGAGGTTGAACTCCATGCGTGGCGGCCCTTTCGAATTCCCCAACCCGAAGCGACCGTAGCGGCGCCTCCCGCGGCCTGTCGAAATGCGTTACACGCCGAGCCGGGTGAGCGCGCGGTCGACGGAGCTCCATGCGCCCGTGGCGAAGGTGCGCGCTCCGGCCGCGTCGCCGGCCGCCGAGATCTCGTCGGCTTCGTCCCAAAGCGCAGCTTCTACGGGGCCGAGCACCTCCCGAACGGCGCGCAGCGTGCCGAGCCCCTGCGCGTCGACCCGGTCGCGCAGCACGGCGAAGCGTGCCCACTGCGAGGGTTCGGCCCATTCCGCAGGGACCGCAGGCGGGAAGGAAGGAACGTAGATACCGACGCACGGGCAGCCGAGGCACGCCCAAACCCGTGGGGGGGTGCCGGGGTCGGCGGGAAGCTCCGCGATCATCGACGCGGTCGTGGCCTGGTCGCCGCGCACGTGCATGCATACCGTGACACCGCGCAGATCGTCGCCGAGTTCGAGCGGCGGCGCCGACACATCGGTCGGGTCGTCGCCCGGTCGTCCCCACGCGCGTTCACCGTGATGTCGCAACGTCGCGACGAGGTCGCGCGGGTGGGGCGCGGCCGCGGGCGCGGTGACCGTCGCCTCGGTGACCGCAAGGCGATGGTCGGCAATCGCGGTCGGGACGCGCGGGTTCCGCCAGGTGTCGAAGCTGGTACCGGGTTGCACGTCGGCCGACGCGAGGTCCCAATTGGATCGCAATGCGATGCGATTCGAGATCGCCGCCCCTCCGGTGACCAGCCGGGCCGCCCACGTGCGCCCACTCGTTTCGACGATCCACCCGCCGCGCGGGTCGGCGATCAGGAACGACGAGTAGTAGGGCTCATCACCGCCGGGTTCGCCGCTGCCGCCCTGGCCGTAGCGTTCGAGCAACGACGTGACGACGTCGAGCGCAGCGTCGGCGTCGGGCGCACGTTCGAGCGCGAGCCGGACGATGTCCATCCCGAGCAGCGCCGGCGGATCGTTGCGGGGATTGTCGACCGTCCAGATCTTCTCGTTGCCGATCGCGACCCGATGTTCGTTCACACCGTGCTCCATGCCCCACAACCACGTCGGCCGCGAGCCGAGGAGCGCGCTCGCACCGGCGTCGGGGATGGTGAGGTATTGCGTCCGCAGCTCGGCACCGGGTGCGCGTGCTTCGTGCCATTCGATGACCTGCGCCTCCAACGGCGGCCGATCCGAGTTCTTCGCGAACAGGGTGCGTTCCGGACCGATGACGCACAACGTGTCGCACACGGCGGCGGCTACGCGTCGAGTTGCGCGGCGAACGCGCGAGCGCTCAGCGGCCGGCCGGTCGCGTGCTCCATCAGCCGGTCCCAGCGCAGCGACGCGCCGGGCCGGAAGAAACGCTCGACGAGCGTCCGCCCCGACTCGGGTCGGTCGACGAGGGCGCCCTCACCGCCGAGCGCGGCCTCGAGTTGTGAGGCGACGAGTTCACCGTAGAGGTAGTTCTGGTAGTAGACGGGCGCGCTCGCGATGTGGATCTTCGCCGCCCAGTCGGGCTCATGGCGGCCGGCGGGCCGCATCACTTGCTGGTAGCGCTCGACGAGGTCCCACCAGTACGAGTCGAGGTCGCGATCGGGATCGGCGTAGAGCGCGCGTTCGAAGTTCGTCATCACGAGGACCCAGCGGGCGAACACGAGCAGTTGCGCGCGTCTCATCGACGCCAGTTGCGGCCCGATGCGTTCGACTTCAGCGCGTGGGAGCCCACCGATCGTCACCAACCAGTGCGGGTCGTGCACCAGCCGGCCCATGAGCATGGCGACGCCTTCGGTGCTCAGCGCGTGCATGGTGCGCAGGGCCCACGGCAGGGAACGGTCGACGGCGTCGAAGTACACGCCGTGGCCGAACTCGTGCAGCATGGTTTCCATCCAGCGTTCGTTCGGCTCGTTGTTGCACAACACACGGACGTCGCCGTCGCGGTCGATGTCGATGCAGAAGGCGTGCTGGTTCTTCCCGGGGCGCGGTTCGAGGTCGGAGCGTTCGACGATCATGCCGACATCGAGGCCGAGGCCGTCGTAGGTGCGCTGCATGCGGCCGACGAGATCGACCTGGTCGAAGTAGGGATCGAGGTCGATGGCGATGAGGCGCGGCGGGTGCTGGAAGAACGGGTCGTCGTAGTGCCACGGGCGCAGGTCCGACGGCGCGACGCCGTAGCGCGTCGCGAGCGTGTCGTCGAGGGTCGCCTTCCAGCGGGTGAAGGGCGACGACGAGAGCGCGTCGACCTCGTCGAGGGTGGCGAAGAGCCGCGTCTCGTCGAGCTCCGACGTCGCGAGCGTGAGCGCGAAATGGTCGCGGTAGCCGAGGGCTCGCGCGGCCTCGTTGCGGAGCCGTGCGAGTTGGCGCACCCGCTCCGCGACCGCGGCGCCGACCGTCTTGGAGGCCTCCCACGCGGCACGGCGTTCCTCGGTGTCGGTGCTGCTGCGCAGGATGCGCGCGATCGCGTTGTCGTCGACCGGTTCACCGTCGACCTCACCGCGGTGGGCCGAGAACGTCGACTCGATGTTGGCCCGCAACGTGACCGTTGCCTCGCGCAGGTCGGCCGCGACCTGGTTGGGGGCGAACGTGTCGAAGAGGATGTCGAGCTCGCGCGCGGTGGTTCCCCCGAGCGCGTCGCTCGACGCGTGCGCGTGCGACCGGGCATCGCGCACCGCCGCGAACGCGTCGGGGTCGGCGAGCGCGTTCGTGTAGGCGATCTCGGCCGCAACGCGTCGGCGCTCGGTTTCAGGCCCCGCGTCGGTCGCCGCGTCCCACCACGCGTGCTCGACGGCGAGTTCGAGCGGTTGCAGCGTCGCCGCGATCGTGCCGGCGACCTCGCTCGTGGTGTCGTTCACCGGAACCAGATGCGCTGGTACTCGCGACTCTGGGGGTGGGCGAGGAGCGCGACGAGCGCGGCATCGAACATGAAGTTGATGAGCAGGCCCGCGTTCCCGAGGATCGAGCCGAGGCCCACCCACGCGACGAGGATGAGCACCTGCACGATCGACGCGATGAGCCCGACCGCGTACCCCCACTTCTTCTCGTTGGCGATCCCGTAGCCCCCCGCGACGAAACCGATGATCAGGAGGAGGAAGATGCCGAACACGGCCCCGTAGATGAGGAGGAAGACCGCGTTGATGTAGAGCAGCATCACCCCGATCTGGAGGGTCTGGGGGAGGTGCGGGTTGAACCAGCGGTTGTTCACGACTCCATTGTGGCCGAGCGGGACGGCCGGATCTGGACGGTCTCCCGCGCGTGGAGCTGGCCGCAGGCCGCGTCGATGTCGACGCCCCGGTTCCGCCGTACGGTCGCATTGATCCCCCGCTCGGTGAGCCGGGCCGCGAAAGCGGCCAAACGCACCTGCGCCGGGGTCGTGCCGTGGTACTCGGCGGTCGGGTTGAGCGGGATGAGGTTCACGTGCGCCCCGGCCGGGAAGTCGCGCAGGTGCCGGGCCAGTGCGGTCGCATGCTGGGGCTCGTCGTTCACACCTGCGATGCAGGCGTACTCGAAGCTCACCCGCCGCCCCTTGGTCGCCGCGTAGGCCCGGGCCGCGTTGATCACGTCGGCGAGTGGGTAGCGGCGGTTCACGGGGACGAGCTCGTTGCGCAGTTCGTCGGTCGGCGCGTGCAGCGACACTGCGAGGGTCACGGGAAGCGGGAACTCGGTGAGCCGGGTCATCCCCGGCACGATGCCGACGGTCGAAACCGTGATGTGACGGGCCGAGATCCCGAGGTTGCCGTGCATCTGTTGCACCGCGTCGAGGACCGGCTCGACGTTGGCGAGCGGTTCGCCCATGCCCATGAACACGACGTTCGCGACCCGTTGCGGCGACGCGTGCGCGCCTCGCACGACCTGCTCGACGATCTCGGTCGCACCGAGGTGGCGTTCGAAACCGGCTTGGCCCGTCGCGCAGAAGGTGCAGCCCATCGCGCACCCGGCTTGCGACGAGATACAGACCGTCGCCCGTTTCGGGTAGCGCATCAGCACGGTTTCGATCTGGGCGCCGTCGCGCGTGCGCCAGAGCCACTTGTGGGTGAGGTCATGGTCGCCGGTGCGCTCGGCGTGCACTTCGAGGGCCGTCGGCAACGCGGCGGCGAGACGCTCGCGCAGCGCGACGGACAGCGTGGTGATCTCCTCCAGCGGTTCGCGCTGCGCCCACAGGCCTTCCCACAGCTGGCGGGCGCGGTAGGCGGGCTCGCCCCACCCGGCGAGCAGTGCTTCGAGGTCGGCGCGGGTCACGCCGTAGCGGGTGAGGGTCATGGTTGCCGGTTCGGGGGAGTCAGGGCTGGTGCGGGAGCACGGTGCGTTCGTAGGCGCGATCGGCGCGGTGTACGGCGAAACCGAGCGACCGGTACAGGCGGAGCGCGCCGTCGTTGTCGGCGGCGCAGTACAGCATGCCGGTTCGGATGCCGGTCGCCGCCATCCGGCCGAGCCCCTCGATCGCGAGTGGGCGGCCGATGCCCCGGCCCCGGCCCCGGTCGTCGACGCCGATCGCGAAGATCTCGCCGAGCGCCGGTTCGCTGCCGGCCGCGTCGTGGCGCTTGCACCAGTTGAAGCCGATGATCCCGTCGTCGTCGACGGCGAGGAGGAACAGCGTCGGGTCGAACCACGGTTCGCCGAGCCGGCGCGCCAGGGTCTCCTCGGTCCAGTTGCCCTGCTCCGCGTGGCCGGCGAAGGCCCGGTTGTTGACTGCGATCCAGGCGGCGTCGTCGGCGCCGGGCCGGAAGGTGCGAGTGGTGATCCCGGGTGGCCACACCGGGGTCTCCTCGAGCGGGAGCGCCACGCGCATCTGGTACAGCTCCCGCGCCACCGTGAAGCCGAGCGCCCGGAGCCGGGCGTCCTCCTCGTCGCTCGGGCCGACGCGCCAGCACACGAGGGTGCCGCCCCCGTGCGCGGCGACGTGGGCCACGACCGCGTCGAGAAGCGCTGCGGTGGTCGCGGCCGCGGGGGCGTCGGGATCGACGGCGAGGCCGACCATCCACGTTTCCGCGGCGTCGTTGTCGGCGCGGGCGACGTGCGCGAAGCCGAGCGGCGCCACACCTTCGCGGGCGAAGAACCCGCCCGACGTGGGTTGCGGGTGGGCGAGGTCGATCCAGACCGCTTCGTTGAGTGCCTCGTGACCGGTCGCGTCCCGCACCTTCCGGTCGAGCGCCTCAGCCTCGTCGCGGCCGGCGGTCGCGGGCACCACGTCGATCGCCATCCACGAGAACGTAATCGGGCCGGGCGCGATCGCTACGGTGCACCACGTGGTGAGGCCCCGGGGTGCGAAAGCGCGCGCGAGCGAAGTCGTCCGGCTCCTCGCCGCCGAATACCCCGGTACGCGCTGCGCGCTCGATCATCGCAATGCCTACGAACTGTTGACCGCGACGATCCTGTCGGCCCAGACGACCGACGAGCGCGTCAACATGGTCACGCCCGGGTTGTTCACGCGTTACCCGTCGGCGGCCGACCTCGCGCACGCGAACCCGGCCGACGTCGAGGACATCATCAAGTCGACCGGCTTCTTCCGCGCCAAGACGAAGAGCATCATCGGGATGGCGAGCGCGATCACCGAACGTTTCGACGGTGAGGTCCCGACCGAACTGTCCGACCTGGTGACGATCCCCGGTGTCGGGCGCAAGACCGGGAACGTGTTGCGTTCGGTCGCCTACGGGCTCCCCGGCCTGCCGGTCGACACGCACGTGACCCGGCTCTCGCACCGGCTCGGGCTGAGCAACGAGACCGACCCGGTGAAGATCGAGCGCGACCTCAACGGCATGGTCCCGCCCGAGGAGTGGGGCATGCTGTCGTTGCGGCTGATCGACCACGGTCGCAAGGTCTGCCTGGCTCGCCGTCCTCGCTGCGACGTCTGCGTGCTGAACGAGATCTGCCCGTCGGCGTTCAAGGTCGACCTGAAGAAGCCCAAGAAGAAGACCGCGAAGAAGAAGACCCCGGCGAAGAAGACCGCGGCGAAGAAGACCGCGCGCTAGCCGAGGAAGCGGGCGGCGCGATCGAGCGATCGCACCGCGGCCCGGAGCGACCGCTCGGCGGCGAAGAGCTCGGCCGCGATGGCCGAGTCGGGCGAGCCGCCGTAGGCCTCCGCGAGCTCGGTGACACGGCGGCCGAGCTCGTCGACCTGCGTCGTGATGCTCGAGAGTGCGGCGAGGTCGGAAGGGGAACTCACCCGGGCAGCGTCGCGCGCGAGGTCGGCGGGGGAAAGCATCGGGGCCGCGTCCCGGGCCGCCGGTAGCATCGACGGCTCCATGCTGTCCCGTACCGACGTTCGCGGTCCCGGCGCGGACCTCTGGGGCGTGTTGCGCCGTGTGAGCCCGTCGTCCGACGCGATCGCCGCCACCGTGCGTGATCTCATCGACCGGGTGAGGGTCGAGGGCGATGACGCGCTGCTTGACCTGACCGAACGGTTCGACGGGTGCCGCCTCGACGGCATCGCGGTGCCGCGGGCCGAGATCGACGCCGCCCTCGACGACCTCGATCCCGACGTGCGTATGGCGCTCGAATTCGCCCGCGACCAGATCCTCGCCTGGCACGAGGCCCAGCGCGAGCGCGAGGCGAAGCACGAACGTTCAGGGGTGGAGGTCCGGGAGCTCATCGTGGCCGTCGACCGCGCCGGGTGTTACGTGCCCGGCGGGCGGGCCGCCTATCCGAGTTCGGTGCTGATGACGGCGATCCCGGCACGGGTCGCGGGTGTCAACGAAGTGGTGATGTGCGTGCCGGCCGATCGGTCGGGCCAGGTCCCCGGGGTGACGCTCGCGGCCGCGGCGCTCGCCGGCGTCGACGAGGTCTACCGGGTCGGTGGTGCACAGGCCATCGCGGCGCTGGCCTACGGGACGGAAACCATCCGCCCGGTCGACGTCGTCGTCGGCCCCGGCAACGCGTACGTCGCGGAGGCGAAGCGCCAACTCGCCGGCGTGGTCGGTATCGACTCGATCGCCGGGTCGTCGGAACTCGCGCTGGTCGCCGATGCCACCGCCGACGCGCTCTTCGTGGCCGCCGACCTGCTCGCGCAGGCCGAGCACGGTCCCGGCGGTGCCGCCATCCTCATCACGTGGGACGAGCAGATCGTCGACGCGGTCGAAACCGCGCTCGACGTGTTGATCTCGTCGTCACCGCGCCGCGACGACGCCACCGCGACGCTCACCACCGGTGGACAGGTCGTGCTGGTCGACGGCCCCGAACAGGCGCTCGACGCGGTGAACGCGATCGCGCCGGAGCATCTGCAGCTGATGTGCGCCGACGCCGAAGTGCTCGTGCCGCTGGTGCGGAACGCGGGCGCCGTGTTCGTCGGCCCGTGGGCGTCGGCCGTCGTCGGCGACTACGTCGCGGGGGTCAACCACGTGCTGCCGACGGGCGGTACCGCGAGGTACGCGAGCGCGCTGCGCGTCGCCGACTTCCAGAAACACATTCATGTCGTGACCCTCGGGCACGACGCATTGGTCGACATCGCTCCGTACGCGATCTCACTCGCGCAGGCGGAGGGTCTCGACGCGCACGCGCACGCCATGCGCGTCCGCCTGGAACCGCGATGACGTCGGGCATCTCCCACGGCGCCCGCCGGGTGTTCCCGCGCGACGACCTGCGCGCGCTGGAGGGCTACCACTCGCCGCAACTCGACGTGCCGGTCCGCCTGAACACGAACGAGAGCCCGTTCGCGCCGCCGGAGGCGTTCGTCGAGGAATGGCTGGCGGCGCTCGGCCGCCTGCGGTTCAACCGCTATCCGGACCGCGCCGCGCAGGAGTTGCGCGCGTCGCTCGGCTCGCATCTCGAACAGGAGCCGGCGCGGCTGTTCTGCGCGAACGGCAGCAACGAGGTGCTGCAGACGTTGTTGCTCACCTACGGCGGTGCGGGGCGGCGCGCGCTGGTGTTCGAACCGACGTACGCGCTGCACAGTCACATCGCGCGCCTCACCGGAACCGAGGTGGTGGAGGGCGAGCGCCTTCCCGGTTTCCACCTCGACCCGGAAGCCGCGGTCGACCTGGTTCGCGAAGCGGCGCCGTCGATCGTGTTCGTGTGCAGCCCGAACAACCCGAGCGGCACGGTCGAAGCGCGCGACACGCTCGCCGCGCTCGCGAAGACGGCGGGCGAGATCGGCGCGCTGCTCGTGGTCGACGAGGCCTACGGCGAGTTCTCCCATTGGAGCGCGTTCGAACTCGTCGACGAGCACGAACCGGTGGTGGTCGTGCGCACCTACTCGAAGGTGTGGTCGATGGCGGCGCTGCGGCTCGGCTTCGCGGTCGCGCCGACGTGGGTCGTCGACGACCTCGAGAAGGTCGTCCTGCCCTACAGCCTGTCGGCCCCGACCCAACTTGCCGGTGTCCTCGCGTTGCGTCACGGTGACGAAATGGCGCGACGCGTCTCGACGCTCGTCGAAGAGCGGGAGCGGGTCGCCGCCGCGCTCAACGCGGAACCCGAATTGCGGGTGTTCCCATCGGGTGCGAACTTCGTCCTGCTGCAGGTGAACGGCGACGGCCACGCGTTGTGGGAGGCCTTGCTCGAACGGGGCGTGCTCGTGCGCGATTTCTCGCGCTGGCCGCGACTCGCGGATTGCCTGCGGGTCACGATCGGGACGCGCGAGGAAGACGACCTGTTCCTCGCAGCACTGCGCGAGGCGCTCCCGGGGGTGGCGACATGACGGCGAATCGTTCGCGGGTTTCGACGCAGGAGCGCGAAACGAAGGAGACGAAGGTGGCCGTCGAGGTGAACCTCGACGGTGCGGGCGACGTGACGGTCTCCACCGGCATCCCGTTCTTCGACCACATGCTCGAACAGCTCGGGAAGCACGGCGGCCTCGACCTCACCGTTCGGGCCGAGGGCGACCTCGCGGTCGACCTCCACCACACCGTCGAAGACGTCGGCATCGTGCTCGGCACCACGATCCGCGAGGCGCTCGGCGACAAGAAGGGCGTTCGGCGCTTCGCCAACGCGCTGGTACCGCTCGACGAAGCCCTCGTGCAGGTGGCGCTCGACCTCTCCGGCCGGCCGTACCTGGTCTACGACGTCGACCCGGTCGCCGAATGGATCGGCACCTTCGACCCGCAACTCGCGGAGGAGTTCTGGAAGGGTTTCGTCGACGGCGCCCGGGTCACCCTCCACCTGCGAAGCCTGTCGGGCCGCAACGGCCACCACGTGATCGAGGCGTCGTTCAAAGGAGTCGCGCGCTCGTTGCGCGACGCGGTGCGCGTCGAAGGCGGCGGCGTCCCGTCGACCAAGGGCACGCTGCACACATGAGCGGGAGTGTGGGCGAGGCCCGGATCGCGGTGCTCGACTACGGCATCGGCAACCTGCGCTCGGCCGAGAAGGCGCTCGTGCACGTCGGTGCCGACGCCGCGCTCACCGCCGACCCCGAGGTCGTGCGCCGAGCCGACGGCGTCGTGTTACCCGGCGTGGGCGCGTTCGGCGCGTGCATGCGGGCGTTGCGCGACTCGGGGCTCGAGCCGGTCGCGCGTGAGGCGGCCGCCGACGGCCGGCCCTTCCTCGGGGTGTGCATCGGCATGCAGATGCTCTTCGAGGGGAGCGACGAGAACCCCGACGTCGCCGGGCTCGGCATCGTTCCCGGGAGGGTCACCCGGTTGCCCGCGACCGTGCGGCTCCCGCAGATCGGTTGGAACACGATCGAACCCGCCCACGCGTCGTCGCTCTTCGCGGGTCTTCCCGATCCGGCCTGGTTCTATTTCGTGCATTCCTACGCGCCCGAACCGTCGGATCCCGGCGTGGTCGCGGCGTGGTGCGACTACGGCCGCCGGTTCGCGGCGGCGATCGAACAGGGCGCGGTGTGGGCAACCCAGTTCCACCCGGAGAAGAGCGGGTCGACCGGCCTGCGGATGCTGCGCAACTTCGTCGCCGCGTGCGCGGCGTCACCCGCGGTCCGGTAGTGGACTTCTACCCGGCCATCGACCTGCGCGGCGGGCGCGTCGTGCAGTTGCAGCAAGGCGACTACCAGCGCGAGACGGTGTACAGCGACGATCCCGTCGCCGTCGCGCGCGGGTTCGCCGACGCCGGCGCGCCGTGGGTGCACGTCGTCGACCTCGACGCGGCTCGCGACGGCGGCAAGGCCAACTTGCGGGCGATCGAGGAGATCTGTCTGGTCGTCGACTGCGCGGTGCAAACGGGGGGCGGGGTTCGCAGCGTCGAGGACGCGACCGAACGGTTCGCGGCCGGTGTGGCCAGGGTCGTGGTCGGCAGCGCGGCGGTCGAACGGCCCGAGCTGGTCGACGAGCTGGCCGAGATGCAACCCGATTGCGTCGCCGTCGGCCTCGACGCCCGGGGCGCCGACGTTGCGACCCACGGCTGGAAAGTGGCGACCGGCACCCGTCTGGCCGACCTCGTGGAACGGTTCGACCGTCCCGGTGTCGGCGCGCTCGTCGTCACCGACATCGGGCGTGACGGCATGCTCGCCGGGCCCGACATCGACGGGTTGCGCGAGGTGCTCGCGCGCACATCGGTCCCGGTGATCGCGAGCGGCGGCGTCTCGTCGCTCGACGACCTCCGCGCGCTGGCCGCGGTGGAGGTCGGCGGCCGGCGCCTCGCGGGCGCGATCGCCGGTACCGCGGTGTACGAACGGCGCTTCAGCGTCGAAGAGGGGATCGTCGCGTGCTTGCCGCCCGGGTGATCCCGTGCCTCGACGTCGATGCCGGCCGCGTCGTGAAAGGCGTGCAGTTCGTCGAGATCCGCGACGCGGGCGACCCGGTCGAGTTGGCCGCGCGCTACGACGCCGAAGGGGCCGACGAACTCGTGTTCCTCGACATCACCGCGTCGTCCGACGACCGCGACACGATCCTCGACGTCGTCGCCCGCACCTCGGAGCAGGTGTTCATCCCGTTCACGGTGGGCGGCGGGGTACGCACGGTCGAAGATGTGCGCCGCATCCTTCGCGCCGGTGCCGACAAGGTTTCGTTGAACACGGCCGCGGTCGCCGATCCCGAGTTGGTGGCGCGCGGGTCGGGTGAGTTCGGCGACCAGTGCATCGTCGTCGCGGTCGACGCCCGCCGCCGGCAGGCCGACGACCCCGGCCGCGGTTGGGAGGTCTTCACCCACGGCGGCCGGGCCCCCACCGGTATCGACGCCATCGAATGGGCGACGCGGGTGTGCGAATTGGGCGCCGGCGAACTGCTCGTCACGTCGATGGACCGCGACGGCACCAAGGCCGGCTACGACCTCGAACTGCTCCAGGCGATCGGGGATGCCGTGCCGGTCCCGGTGATCGCGAGCGGCGGTGTCGGCACGCTCGAGCACCTCTACGAAGGCCTCGCGGCGGGCGGCGCCTCGGCGGTGCTGGCGGCCTCGATCTTCCATTTCGGCCAGTACCGGGTGCAGGACGCCAAGGATTACCTGGCGGCCCGGGGCGTCACCGTGCGCCCGTCCTGAACCCGGTCCCGGGAAGGGACCTTCGAAAGGTTCGCCCCGGCCCGATCCCGCGCTACGGTTTGCGCAGCGCCCTGCCGGTTGGATCGCCCTGGAGGTTGTATGCCCGAGTGGAACCGTGCGGCTGAAGGCAACGTCGATGAGCAGTTCTTCCGCCGCTACCGGCAATTGCTCGACGCAGAGGATTGCGCGTTCGACGAACTCGAACACGCCTACGAAGACGGCGACCGCGCCCACTACCAGAACGATCTCGCCGCGTGGCGGGATGCACTGACCCGACGTTCGACGTTCCTCGAACGCCACGGGTTGAACTCCGTCGATCTCGTCGTATAGCGGTCGCTACGCCACGAGGAAGGCCGTCGTCGCATCGACCACCCGGTCGGTGCGACCGACGAAGAAGTGGCTCGCGCCCGCGACGACCACGCGTTCGGTGTTCGTCCACGATGCCGTCACGTCGGCGATCTCGGCCGGCGCGCGGAACTCGTCGTGCTCGGCGAGCACGAGGAGCTTGCGCCGCTCGTCGTTCGCGACTGCGTCGAACGCCCGGGAGAACCGCAACGGCGGCGCGATCGCAACCCACGAATGGACGCGCCCGTCGGCGACCGACAATGCCATGTCGGCACCGAACGACCAACCGGCGAGCACCAGCGGGACCGCCGGGTGCAGTTCGCCGGCCAGGACGTCGAGGGCGCTCAGCACGTCGAGCGGTTCGTCGGCTCCTTCGCTGTAGGCCCCGGTACTGCCCTCCACCCCGCGGAAATTGAAACGTAGGCACGCGATCTGGTGTTCCGGGAGCGCTTCGAACAGCGCGCTGATCACGATGCTGCGCATCGTGCCGCCGTATTGCGGGTGCGGGTGGCAGAGCACGACGCCCGCCCGCGGCGGCATCTGGGTCGACGGCGCGAACTCCGCCTCGAGGTCATGGCCATCGGCCGTGTTGCAGACGCGCGATTCGACGGTCACAGGTTCGTCCCCACAGTGTGCCTGCTCCTTCCCCGGCTATGCCGTGATACCCATTGCGTCGAGCACGAACGCGAGGATGAAGGCCTCGTCGCGCCAGGCCTGGTAGCGACCCGACGGGCCCTGATGGCCGCTGTCGAGTTCGGTGCGCAGGAGCACGGGCCGGCCCGACGTCGTGTGCTCCCGTAAGCGGCCGACCCACTTCACCGGCTCCCAGAACTGCACCGACGAGTCGTGCAACCCGGCGGTGACGAGCAATCTCGGGTACGGCCGCGCCGCGACGTTGTCGTACGGCGAGTAGTCGCGCATCGCCTCGTAGGTCGACGGGTCGGCGGGGTTGCCCCACTCCTCCCACTCCGTGACGGTGAGCGGGAGCCCCTCGTCCTGCATGGTGGTGAGCACGTCGACGAACGGCACTTGCGCGACCACCGCGGTGAACAACTCGGGCCGGAGGTTGACGACCGCGCCCATCAGCAGACCGCCGGCGCTCGCGCCGCGGGCCACGAATCGTTCGGGGCGCGTGTAGCCCTCCGCAACCAGATGGTCGGCGCAGGCGATGAAGTCGGTGAATGTGTTGCGCTTGTGCTCGAGGCGGCCTTCCTCGTACCACTCGCGACCGAGTTCGCCACCGCCGCGCACGTGCGCGATCGCGAACACCGCGCCGCGTTCGAGGAGCGGGAGGCGTGAGATGCGGAACACCGGGTCGACCGACGACTCGTACGCGCCGTAGCCGTAGAGCAGCGCCGGCGCGTTGCCGTCGAGCACGACGTCGCGGCGGTGCACCACGGAGATCGGTACCTCGCGCCCGTCGAGGGCCGTCGCCCAGAGGCGCTTGGTGACGTACTGGTCGGGGTCGTAACCACCGCGCACCGGTTGCTGCTTGCGCAGCGTGCTCTGCGCGGTGTCGAGGTCGAGCGCGTAGTCGGAGACCGGTCGCACGAGCGACGAGTAGCCGTACCGCGCGGTCGTCGTGTCGAACTCCGGGTTCGAACCGAGCCATGCCGTGTAGACCGGCTCCGGGAAGGCGACCTCGTACGGTTCCCGGCCAGCCGGCCACACGCGCAGGTGTTCCAGCCCGGCTGTGCGTTCCGAGCACACGAAATGGCGCGCGAAAGCGGTGACGTCCTCGAGCCGGGTGCCGTCCTTCGCCGGCACCAGCGTCGTCCACGACGCCCGGCCGGGGTGCTGCACCGGCGCGGCGACGAGCGCGAAGTCGCGCGCGCCACCCGCGTTCGTGACGATGAGGAACCGATCGTCGCCGTCGTGCGTCCACTGGTGCTCGACGTGGTACTCGACGCCCTCGTTGCGGGGTTCGATCACGACGGGCGTCGCGTCGGGCTCGCCGGCCGGCATGAACCACCACTCGCTCGTGAGCTTCGACTCGCTCCCGAAGATCACGAACTTGCCGCTGCGTTCGCGGCCGGCGCGCAGGAAGAACCGCTCGTCGCGTTCCTCGAACACGACGGTGTCGGCGGCCGGGTCGGTGCCGACGACATGGCGCCGCACCTGGTACGGGCGCATCGCGTCGTCGGGCCGGGCATAGAGGATCGTGCGGCAGTCGTCGAACCAGGCGAGCCCGTAGTAGACGTCGGGTACCGCGTCGTCGAGATCGGTACCGCTGGCGGCATCGCGGAAGTGCAGCGTGTGACGGTCGTCGCCGGCCAGGTCGACTGTGTACGCGAGCAACGCGTGATCCGGCGCGATCGCGACCTCGCCGATCGAGAAGAACTCGTGGCCGGCCGCGAGCACGTTCTCGTCGAGCAGCACCGTTTCGGGGCCGCCGCCGCGGGGCCGGCGGCACATGATCCCGTACTGGCTTCCTTCGACGGTGCGGTCGTAGTACTCGTACGGCCCGAACGGCACCGGCGAGGATGCGTCGGTCTCCTGCACCCGCGCGACGATCTCGGCGAAGATCCGGTCGCGCAGCCCATCGGTGTGGCGCAGCATCGCCGCGGTGTAGTCGTTCTCGGCGCGCAAGTAGCGCAGCACGGCCTCGTCGGCGTCGCGGACGCCGTAGAACTCGTCGACGCGTTCGTGCCCGTGCAGGGTGAGAGAACGGGGCCGCCGGGGGGTCTGCGGAGGGACCGGCGCCGCCGGTGTCGCGGTCATAAGCCGGTCACGCTAATCAGGCCGGCCGGTACCATTCCGGGTTCATGGCCCCCGTCGTCACCCCGATGCCGTTCACCGACGAAGAACTCGACGCCGTCGCCTACAACGAGCAAGGGCTCGTCCCGGCGATCGTCCAGGAAACGGGCTCGCTCGAAGTCCTCATGGTCGGGTGGATGAACCGCGAATCGCTGCAGCGCACCCTCGAAACCGGCCGGACCTGGTTCTGGAGCCGGAGCCGCCAGGAATACTGGTGCAAGGGCGAGACGTCGGGCGACCGCCAGTACGTGCGGCGCGCCGCCTACGACTGCGACATGGACGTGCTCCTGTTCGTCGTCGAGCAGGAGGGTCGCGGCGCGTGCCATACCGGCGAGCGCAGCTGCTTCTTCCGCGAGTTCGGCAGCGGCGCCACGCCCGGCCCGGTGTGACGCCCGCGCCGGCCACCGATCCGCAACCCGGCGCCGTCCGGCCCTCGTTCGAGGACTTCGTCGCGCTGGCGCGCGACTACACGGTCGTCCCGGTGTGGCGGGAAGTGCTCGCCGATCTCGAAACGCCGGTGTCGGCATTCCTGAAGCTCGTCGGCGACGGCGAAGGGTTCCTCCTCGAATCGGTCGAGCACGCGCAGCGCTGGGGGCGCTTCTCGTTCCTCGGCCGCGACCCGATGCGGACCCTCGTCGTGCGGGGCCGGAACGTGGAGTGGTTGGGGGGCCCGGCGATCCCGGGCGTGCCCGGCGACGAGGGCGCCCTCGCGGCGCTCGAGGCGTTGCTCGAGCGTTACCGGGCACCCGAACTGGCGGAGCTCCCACCGTTCCACGGCGGGATCGTCGGCTGGCTCGGGTACGACACCGTGCGCGAGATCGAACGCCTTCCCGAACCACCACCGAACGACCAGGGTTTCGCCGACGCGGTGCTGTCGCTGGCCGGGCAGGTGGCCGCGTTCGACCATTACCGCCAGCGCCTCTACTTGATCGAGAACGTCTACCCGGAGCCGGGCGCGTCCGACCCGCAGTTGGAGGCCGACTACGAACGGGCCGTCGCGCGCCTCGACGACGCCGTCGGCGAGCTCGGCAAGCCGGTGCCATACCTGCCGGCGGTGCCCCCGGGCGACGATCTTTCCGAACTTCCCGAGGTGCGGCGCAACTTCGGCTTCGACGCGTGGACGGCCGCCGTCGAAGCGGCCAGGGAGCACATCCTGGCCGGCGACATCTTCCAGGTGGTCCTCGCGCAGCGCTTCGACCTGGTCGACGCGGTCGACCCGTTCGCCGTGTACCGCGTCCTGCGACTGGTGAACCCGTCGCCCTACATGTACTTCCTGCGCCACGCCGAGGCGACCATCGTCGGTTCGTCGCCCGAACCCATGGTGCAGTTGCGTGACGGGCGGGTGATCAGCCGGCCAATCGCAGGTACCCGCAAGCGGGGGCTCACCAGCGAAGCCGACGAGAAGATGGCCGCGGAGTTGTCGGAGCACCCGAAGGAACGGGCCGAGCACGTCATGCTCGTCGACCTCGCCCGCAACGACGTCGGGCGGGTCGTGCGGTTTGGTACCGAAAAGATGGACGAACTGATGACGCTCGAGCGTTACAGCCACGTGATGCACCTCACCAGCCAGGTCTCCGGCGAACTCGCGCCCGGGAAATCCCCGGTTGACGTGCTCCGGGCGACGTTCCCCGCCGGGACGGTGAGCGGCGCGCCGAAGGTCCGGGCGATGGAGATCATCGACGAGCTCGAACCCACCCGGCGCGGCCCTTACGCGGGGGTCGTCGGTTACCTCGACTTCTCCGGCAATCTCGACACCGCGATCGCGATCCGCACGATGGTGTGGCGCGACGGGCAGGCGACCCTGCAGGCGGGGGCAGGCATCGTCGCCGACTCCGATCCCGCCGACGAAGACCTCGAGTGCCGCAACAAGGCACGGGCGCTGCTCACGGCCGCCGCCGCGGCCCGCCGCCTCCTCGGCGACCCGGTCGGCTCGTGAGCGGCACCTTCGCGTTCGTGCGCACCGGTTGCGGTGTCGTCTCGGTCGACGGCCCCGACGCGATCAGCTTCCTGCAGAGCCTCGTGTCGCAAGACCTCGATCCGCTGGCCGACGGTGAGGGCGCCCGGTCGTTGTTGCTCCAACCGCAAGGGAAGCTCACCGCGATGTTCCGAGCGCTGCGCGTCGATGCAACGTCGATGCTGCTCGACACTGACGAGGGCTTCGGCCCGACGCTGGCCGAGGGGCTGAACCGCTTCAAGATCCGGGTCAAGGCCGACATCACGGATCGCAGCAACGGCTGGGGCGTGCTCTCGGTACGCGGTGAGCGCGCGCCGCAGATCGTAGGCGACGCACTGCGGGCCGACGTACCCGGTAGCCAACACGCGCACGTCGCGGCCGGCGACCTTCGGGTCGTGCGCGCCGACTGGCCCGGTGTCGCCGGTGTCGACCTCATCGGCCCGCGCGATGCACTCGACGCGGCGGGCGCCGCGCTCGTTGCTGCGGGTTGCGACGCGGCCGGTGAGCACGAGTACGAACGGGCGCGGATCGAAGCGGGCGTGCCGCGTCAGGGTTTCGACGTCGACGAGCGCACCATCCCGCAGGAGGCCGCGCTCGAGGTCGACGGGGTGAGCTTCACCAAAGGTTGTTTTCTGGGCCAGGAGCTGGTCTGCCGCATCGACACGCGCGGCCATGTGAACCGTGCGTTGCGCCGCCTCGACATCGACGGTCCCGCCGACCGGGGTGCCGTGGTGATCGCGGGCGACAAGGAGGTCGGCGTGGTCACGAGCGTGGCGCCGGTGGGCGACGATTCCGTCGCGCTCGCGATGCTGCGCCGTGAGGTGGAGCCCGGCGCAACCGTGTACGTCGACGGCGACCGCGCCCACGTACGCGCCCTCTGACAGGCGTCGATAGCTATCGCTATGCGATAGCTATCGACGCACGTGGTCAACGGCGGGCCGGGACCCGCACGACGAAGCGCGCCCCGCCCGTGGCGGTCGCTTCGACGGTCGCGTCGCCGCCCATCGCCTGCGCCAGTTCGTGCACGATGGCGAGCCCCAGACCGGTCCCGACGGCGCGGCCGGCCGAGCCCCGGCCGGTGTAGAGCCGCTCGAACACGCGGGGGAGATCGGCGGGCGGGACCCCCGGGCCGTCGTCGGACACCGCGAGCAACACGTTCGCCTCGTCGTGTGCCACCACGACGTCGACCCGGCTGGTCGCGTACTTCAAGGCGTTCTCGACGAGGTTCGCGACGATCTGCGCGAGCCGCTCGGGGTCGAGGTCGGCGTCGATCACGGCGTCGCGGTGGATCGCGAGCGCGACGCCCATGTCGGCGGCGGCCGGCCCGAAGGCATCCGCGGCATCGCTCACCACCTCGGCCGCGTCACACGGCCGGGGCCGTAACGAGAACTGGTGGGAGTCGAGCCTCGACAGGTCGAGCAGGTCGCGCACCAGGCGTTCGAGCCGGCGGGCTTCGGCGGTGATGACCGATGCGGCGCGCTTGCGCGCTTCGGGGTCGCTGTCGTCGAGCGTTCCGTCGCCGAGCGCCTCGGCGTAGCCGCGGATCGACGTGAGCGGGGTTCGCAGGTCGTGGCTGATGCTCAGCAGGAACGCCCGCTCCGAACCGCGTGCGTGTTCCAATTGCGAGGCCATCGCGTTCAGGGTCGTCGCCAACGACGCCACCTCGTCGTCGGCACCGCTCGGCAGCGACGCACACGCCGAGAGATCGCCGGCCGCGAGGCGCCGCGCGGTCGTCTGCATCTCGCGCACCGGCCGCGTCATCCGGCGCGCCAGCCAGAACGCGATGGCGGCGGCAACCAGGACAGTCGCGGCCGCCGCGACCAGGAAGATCGGACCGGCTCGCCCGACGACGTTCGTCTTCATCTGCGCGGTGAGGATCACGACGGGCTGGCCGAGCACCGCGGTCTGGGTCGTGAACAGGTCGACCGGCCGGGCGACGAAGACGGTCGAGCCGACCGAACCCGACACCGACGCGCCCGCCGCGAGGGCGTCGGGGTGCAGCAGGTCGACGTGCGCGGCGAGCGGAGCGGGAAGCTCGTAGGCCTGGGCGGTCTCGTTCGCGCGGATGAACGACCGCAGCAGCGTGTCGTTCCCGCTCCGGATCGTGCCGTCCTGCACGAACACCGCACTCGCGCCGCTCGAACGGAGCGCGGCGCCGATCGTTGCCACGGCCCGCACCCGTGGCCTCGCGACGGTCGAACCCTGCGCGTCGAGCGCGACGGCACGCTTGATCGACGTGATCGTGCTCTGCACGGCGTCGAAGCGCTTTTCCAGATCGGAGATCGCGTTCTGCTTCGCCGTGGTTCGCACCAACAGGTATGTCGTGGCCCCGGCGACCGCGAGCACGCCGAACGCGAGCGCGATGAACGCGACGACGATCCGGGTGCGCAGGCTGCGGCGCGTGCTCAACGCTTCAGCGTTTCACGTCGAGCCGGTAACCGACGCCCCGCACGGTCGAGATCTTCAGCTGGTCACCGACCTTCTTGCGGACCTGCGCGATGTGCACATCGACCGTTCGCGCGTCGCCGAACCAGTCGTACCCCCAGACCCCGTCGAGGATCTGCTGGCGGCTCAACGCGAGCCCGGCGCGTTCGGCGAGGAACCGCAGGAGATCGAACTCTTTCGTGGTGAACGGCACCGGCTCCCCGTTCACGACGACTTCGCGCCGGCCGATGTCGACGGTGACGCCGCCGGCCTGCACGACCTCGTTGCCGCCGCCCGTCCCGTCGGAGCGGCGCAGGACGGCCTTCACCCGGGCGACGAGCTCGGTGGGCGAGAAGGGCTTCGTCACGTAGTCGTCGGCGCCCAGCTCGAGGCCGAGGACCCGGTCGATCTCGCCGTCGCGCGCGGTCAGGAAGATCACCGGTACCTGCGAGTTCTGGCGCAGCCGGCGGCACACCTCGAGGCCGTCGATGTCGGGCAGGCCGACGTCGAGCACGACGAGCCGGGGCCGGTACTCGCTGATTGCGGCGAGGGCCCCGTTCCCGGTGGCGGCCTTCTGGACCCGGAAACCCTCCCGCTCGAGGTAGAGCTCGACGAGGTCCGCGATGTTCGGCTCGTCGTCGACGACGACCACAGTGCCGCGTTCCATGGGCATCATCGTCGCAGGCGCGCGACCGGCAATCGTGAGCAATGTGTGAGGGGACGGTAAAGCCGCCGCGGCCGGTGAACCGCTTCGTACGCTACGCGTCCAGCTGGTTCGTGCGGGCGACCTCGCCGATCCAGTGCCCGCTCGGCTTCACGGTACGGACCTGCGTGGCCCGGTCGACGGCCACGATCCCGAACTGCGGCCCGTACCCGAGTGCCCATTCGAAGTTGTCGAGCAACGACCAGTAGCAGTACCCGCGGACGTCGAGCCCGTCGTCGATGCAACGCGCCAGCCCGACCAGCGAGTCGCGTACGAACTCGATGCGCTGCGCGTCGTCGGTGGTCCCGATCCCGTTCTCGGTGACGTACACCGGCACGTCGGCGACGTCGACCGCGTACCGCACCGCGACCTCCAACGCCTGCGGCCAGTACTCGTAGCCCATCGACTCGACCAGGCGCACCCCTTCCTCGGGGCCGAGCGGGAGGCCGTCGGCGCCGAGGCGGGTGCGTGAGTAGGCCTGCACACCGACGTAGTCGTCGCCCCGTGACGCTTCGAGGAACTGGCCCTCGTGCATCGCCCGGATGTTGGCGAGCATCGCTTCGGAACCCTCCGGCGCCCACCAGTCGCCCATCGACAGGGTCTGGCCCACCGGGAACTCGCCGGGGCCGCCCTTCAGAACGTCGAACGCCTTGCGGTGCGCCGCGATCAGATGCCGGTTCACGGTCCCGAACTCGTCGAAGTCCTGATGGCCGGGTGCGAACTCGCCGACCATGTAACCCATCAACGACACGATGTTGGGCTCGTTGATCGTGCAGGCGATCCCGATGCCGGCGCCGAGCCGGTCGACGGTGCGCTCGCAGAAACGGGCGAAACGATCGGCCACTTCGGGGGCGAGCCAACCGCCGCGGGCGGCGAGCCAGCGCGGCGTCGTGAAGTGATGGAAGGTCACGATCGCGACGAGGTCGCGTTCCTGGCACGCGTCGAGCATCCGCGCGTAGTGGTCGAGGGCCGCGTTCGAGAACTCGCCGTCTTCGGGTTCGATCCGTGACCATTCGAGCGAGAAGCGATAGGCACCGAACCCGAGGTTCTTGAGCAGGGTGAGGTCGGCCGGGTACCGCCAGAAGTGGTCGCAGGCGTCGCCCGACGGCTCCCGGCAGCGGGTCCCTTCGGCGTGTTCCCACTCCCACCAGTCGTTGTTCCAGTTGCCCCCCTCCACCTGGTGCGCGGCCGTCGCGGTACCCCACAGGAACCCGTCCGGGAAGGTGATCGTCACGGCGGGGGAGACTACGGTCCCGGTACCCTGGCGCGCCTGTGAGCGTGCTCGACGACATCCTCGCCACCAAACACGACGAGGTCACGCTCCTGCACCAACCGGCGACGCGCCGGGCCATTGAACACGCCGCGCTCGCCGCGCCGCCACCGCGCGACTTCGCCGGCGGGTTGCGCCGCGCCGACGGCAAACTCGCGGTGATCGCCGAGATCAAACGGAAGTCGCCCTCGAAGGGCGACCTCGCCCCCGACCTCGACCCCGGTGTCACCGCCAAGGCGTACGAGTCGGGCGGCGCGACCGCGCTCTCGGTGCTCACCGACCGCCCGTTCTTCGGTGGATCGATCGACGATCTGCGCGCCGCGCGCGACGCGACGCCGCTGCCCGCGCTCCGCAAAGACTTCACGATCGCCGAGATCCAGTGCTACGAGGCGCGCGCCGTCGGCGCCGACGCGCTCCTCCTGATCGTCGCCGCGTTCGCCGACGACGCGTACCTCCGCGACCTGCACGACCTGGCGCGCGACCTCGGGCTCGCCGTCCTCGTCGAGACCCACGACGACGTCGAACTCGACCGCGCCCTCGCGATCGGCGCGTCGATCGTCGGCGTGAACAACCGCAGCCTGCACACCTTCGCCGAAGACGTCGGGGTGGCGGAGTCGCTCGCCTCGCGGCTGCCCGCCGGCGTGATCGCGGTGGCCGAGAGCGCGATCCGGGCGCCGGAAGACGCGCGCCGGTGCGCCGATGCCGGGTTCGATGCGGTCCTGGTCGGCGAAGCACTCGTGCGCGCGGCCGACCCGACCGTGCTGTTGCGATCGTTCGTTTCGAACCCGGTGACAAAGAGGGGGGCACCCACATGACGAGGTTCCAACTCGCCGAAGACCGTCTGCCGACCGCGTGGTACAACGCGCTGCCCGACCTTCCCGAACCGCTGCAACCCCCGTTGCACCCGGGCACGAAGGAGCCGGCCGGCCCGGCCGACCTCGCGCCGCTGTTCCCGATGCCGCTCATCGAACAGGAGATGACGGCGGCGCCGTGGGTCGACGTCCCGGGTGCCGTCCTCGACATCCTCCGGCTGTGGCGCCCGACACCGCTGGTCCGCGCCGAACGGCTGGAACGCGCGCTCGGCACCCCGGCGCGCATCTACTACAAGGACGAGTCGGTCTCACCGGCCGGTTCGCACAAACCGAACACCGCGGTCGCGCAGGCGTACTACAACGCGCAGGACGGCACGAAGCGGCTGAGCACCGAGACCGGTGCCGGCCAATGGGGTTCCGCCCTCGCGTTCGCGTGTTCGCAGTTCGACCTCGAGTGCAAGGTCTACATGGTGCGGGCTTCGTACGAGCAGAAGCCGTACCGGCGCGTGTTGATGGAAACGTGGGGCGCGAGTGTCGTGCCGTCGCCGGTCGACGACCCGACCCATCCCGGTTCGCTCGGCAGCGCGATTTCCGACGCCGTGCGCGACGCCGCGACGCGCGACGACACGCACTACTCGCTCGGCTCGGTGCTCAACCACGTGCTGCTGCACCAGACCGTGATCGGTCTCGAAGCGAAGGAGCAGCTCGCGCTGGCCGGTGAGGCTCGCCCCGACGTGGTCGTCGGTTCGTGCGGCGGCGGTTCGAACCTCGGTGGGATCGCGTTGCCGTTCATGACCGACCCCGCGGTCCGGCTGCTCGCCGTGGAACCTTCCTCGTGCCCGACGCTCACCGGCGGCACGTTCGAATACGACTTCGGCGACACCGCGGGCATGACGCCGTTGCTGCCGATGTTCACCCTCGGCCACGACTTCGTGCCGCCGTCGATCCACGCCGGTGGCCTTCGGTACCACGGCGATTCGCCCGTGATCTCGTTGCTGGTGAAGCACGGGCGCATGGAGGCCGTCGCCTACCCGCAGGGCAAGACGTTCGAGGCCGCGGTGCAGTTCGCGCGTACCGAAGGCAAGATCCCCGCGCCCGAGACCGGCCACGCGATCAGAGGGGCGATCGACGAGGCGTTGGCGGCGAAGGAAGCGGGGGAGGAGCGCGTGATCCTGTTCAACTACTCGGGCCACGGGTTCCTCGACCTCTCCGCCTACGACGACTTCAACCACGGCCGCCTCGTCGACGGCTGAGCCGGGTACCGCCTCGTGTTCATCAAGATCTGTGGGAACACCACCGAAGAGGACGCGTTGCTCGCCACCGCGCTCGGCGCGGACGCGGTCGGGTTCATCTTCGCCCCGAGCCGGCGCCAGGTCCGTCCCGACGACGTGCGCTCCATCGTGAAGCGGCTGCCGCACGAGATCACGACGGTCGGTGTGTTCGTGAACGAGCGGCCGGAGACCGTCGTCGAGGTCGCGAGCACCGTCGGGTTGCACGGGGTGCAGCTGTCGGGTCGGGAACCGTTGTCGGAGGTGCGCTGGATCCGTGAACGCCTCCCGTTCGTCATCCAAGGTTTCACTGCCGGCGACCCGGCGCTCGCCGCCGTCGCGAACGGCCCCGCCGACGTGGTGCTCATCGACTCACCGAACCCCGGGTCGGGCCAGGTCTTCGACTGGCGGCTCGCCGAGGGCGCGCCCGGCGGCGTGCGGTTGTTGCTCGCGGGTGGCCTGAACGCCGACAACGTCGCCGACGCCATCCGACTCGTACGCCCGTGGGGGGTCGACGTCGCCACCGGCGTCGAGGCGGCGCCCGGTCGCAAGGACCCACGGAAGCTGCGCCGGTTCATCGAAGCCGCCCGCGGCGGCGGCGAGGCGCTCGACGAACCGGTCGGCGAAGCGGTGGGCGAAGGGGCAGGCGAGCCCGGCGCGGCGGCCGCCCCCTACGACTGGCAGGCCGACCTTCCCTGACCGGTTTCTCACCCGGCTCTTAACAATGCCCTGACCACACGCTGACCGGAGCCGCGCGCGCTGCGTTCATCCTCCTGGCATCCCCTCGATGCAAGGAGTACGTGATGATCAAGCGTTGGATTGCCGGTGCGATCACCGGGACGATGGTGGTGGCCGGTTCACTGGTCGGTGTCGCCGCCGCGCCGGGCGCGAGCGCCGCGAGCGCGTCGAGCTGCCCGGGCGGCCATTACCCGGGCGCGGTCGTGGGCGGGCGGCCGACGGCGGCCAAGGCCGGCCACACCGGTCTGGCGTTGTGGCAGGACCACTTCGGCTGGCACCTGCGAGTCAGCCACGCCGGTCACGGCCCCGCCGTGTTCACCGGCCAGATCCTCACCGACGGGCAGATCAAGGACGTCGCCCGCCGCACCGAGGGTGGTGACCTGGTCGTCAACTACGGCTCGCACCACACGCTGTACCGCTTCGTGAACTACGGCGCGGTCGACGGGCTCGACTTCGTCCTCCCGTGCAGTTCGTACGTGCGCTTCGCCGTGTCGATGAACCACAAGGCGCTGCCGACGTCGGACATCGTGATCGGCGCCGGGAACCACCACCCGGCCACCAACGGGTTCACGATCAGCAAAAGCTCCTGAAGCGGGCGGGCGGGCGGCCCGTATCATGCGGGCCGCCCGCCCGCTCAGCCCAGGGAGTCGCTCCCGATGCCCGTTCCCTCCCGCGGACTCGCCGTGGAACTCGGCCCGCCCGGTCCCGAACCGGTCGGGCTCGGCCGGTTCGGTACATACGGTGGTCGCTTCGTCCCCGAAACCCTGGTCGCCGCGCTCGAGCAACTCGAGCGCGAATTTCGCGCCGCCTGGACCGACCCTTCGTTCCGGGCGGAGTTCGCGTCGCTGCTCGCGTCGTACGCGGGTCGCCCGACGCCGGTCACGGAATGCCGGCGCCTCTCCGACCAGCTCGGCGTGCGGGTGCTGCTCAAGCGGGAAGACCTCACCCATACCGGTTCGCACAAGATCAACAACGTCCTCGGACAGGCGCTGCTCGCCCGGCGGATGGGCAAGAACCGCCTGATCGCGGAAACCGGCGCCGGGCAGCACGGTGTGGCTGCGGCGACCGCCGCGGCCCTGTTCGGCCTTTCCTGCACGGTCTACATGGGCGCCGTCGACGTCGAACGGCAGGCGCTGAACGTGTGGCGCATGCGCCTGCTCGGTGCGGAAGTCGTACCCGTGCATTCGGGGAGCGCCACCTTGAAGGATGCGGTCAACGACGCGATGCGCGAATGGGTCGCCAGCGTCGAGCGCACCCACTACTGCCTCGGTTCGGCGATGGGCCCGCACCCGTTCCCGTGGATGGTGCGCGAGTTCCAGCGCGTCGTCGGTGACGAAGCGCGGGCGCAATGCCAGGCGATCCTCGGTACCGACCCCGACTTCGTCGTCGCGTGCGTCGGCGGCGGGTCGAACGCGATCGGCACGTTCAGCGCGTTCGTCGAGAGCGACGCGAAGCTCGTCGGGGTCGAGGCGGGTGGCCTCGGGCTCGAATCCGGGCATCACGGCGCGGCCGTCGCGCGCGGCGTGCCCGGCGTCGTGCACGGGATGCGGTCGTTGTTCCTGCAGGACGAGTACGGGCAGGTGCTCGAAGCGACGTCGATCAGTGCCGGCCTCGACTACCCGGGGGTCGGCCCCGAACACGCGATGCTCGCCCAGTCCGGCCGCGCCGCGTACTACTCGGCGACCGACGAAGAAGCGCTGGCCGGCTTCCAGCTGCTCTCGGTCACCGAGGGGATCGTGCCCGCGCTCGAACCGGCGCACGCGCTCGGTTGGTTGCAGCGCGAAGCAGGCCGCACGGTGCCGTCGGGATCCACCGTCCTCGTGACACTGTCGGGGCGGGGCGACAAGGACGCCGCGCAGGTGGCGGAGAAGCTCGGCGAACAGATATGAAGCTCGAAACCCACCTCCGCGCGGCGCGCGACGCCGGGCGGAAACTGCTGGTCCCCTACGTCACCGGCGGGCTCGGCTCCCAATGGCTGGATGTCGTGCGGGCCGTCGCCGCGGCGGGCGCCGACGCGATCGAGGTCGGTATCCCGTTCTCCGACCCGATCATGGACGGCAAGACGATCCAGGAGGCGAGCCAGCGGGCGCTCGACCTCGGTGCCACACCGATCGGGGTCATCACCCAGCTCGCCGACCTCGACGTACCGGTCCCGGTGGCGGTCATGACCTATTACAACCTGGTCGCCCATCTTGGTCACGAACGTTGCGCGAGCGCGCTCGCCACCAGCGGGATCGACGGTGCGATCGTCCCCGACCTGCCGCTCGACGAGCTCGACGGGTGGGGCGATGCCGCCGACGCGGCCGGGATCGAAACGGTGCTGCTGGCCGCGCCGACCACCGCCGATGACCGGCTCGCGGCGATTTGCGCACGTTCGCACGGGTTCGTCTACGGCGTTTCGCTGCTCGGCGTCACCGGCGAGCGGGCGCACCTGCCCACCCACGCGCAGGAGATGGGAAAGCGGCTGAAGGCCGCGACCGACAAGCCGGCCCTGCTCGGAGTGGGCATCTCCAACCCGGCCCAGGCGACGGAGGCTGCGTCGGCAGCCGACGGTGTTGTGATCGGCAGTGCCCTGGTCCGCCGGCTGCTCGATGGTGGGGGCGCCGAAGAGGCCGGCGCGTTCGTCGCGAGCGTCCGCGCCGCGCTCGACGAGCTCTGACCAGATTCTGACCCGATTCTGACCTGAGTTTCGTCGGCCGCAATCACCTGTTCAGGCCCCCCTGGACCCAGTCGATACCTGGGCCATGGAGAAGGGAAGCATGATCGGGCTCATCGTGACGGTGCTCGGCGTTTTCGCGTCGGTCATCCTGCACGGCATCAGCCCGATCTTCCTTTTCATGGAATTCGGGTCGATCATCATCGTGTTCTTCGGCTGCTTCGGGGCGACGATCTCCTCGTTCCCCTTCGAAGTGACCCAGAACATGGGCAAGGTCATCGGCAAGGCGCTCAAGGGCGGCGAGAAGGTCCCCGCGACCGAGACGATCGAACAGATCGTGCACATGACCAACCGTGCCCGCGCCGAGGGCCTCCTCGCCCTCGAAGAAGAAGCGAAGAAGATCGAAGACCCCTACTTCCGCAAGGGCCTCGAGCTCGCGGTCGACGGCACCGACCCCGACGCGTTGAAGAAGACGATGTACGCCGAGATCACGGCGATGAAAGATCGCCACAAGCTCGGCGCCGCGTGGTGCGAGAAGGCCGGCATCTACGCGCCGACGTTCGGCATCATCGGCGCCGTCTTCGGCCTCATCGCGACCATGAGCAAGCTCTCCCAGCCCGACAAGGTCGGTGAGGGCATCGCCGGCGCGTTCGTCGCGACGTTCTGGGGCGTGTTCCTCGCCAACGGCATCTTCCTGCCGTGGGCGGCGAAGTTGAAGCAGATCTCGGCCGACGAGGTCGCGCACAAGCTCCTCATCGTCGAAGGCGTGATGGCGATCCAGGCCGGGGTGAGCCCCCGGATCGTGGAGGAGATGCTGCTCTCGCACGTTCCTCCGGCGGAGCGGCCCGAGAGCGGCGCCGACAAAGCCGCAGCGTAGGGGCGCGGCGACATGAGCGGCGGGCACGACGGCGGCCTCCCCGAAGAACACGAGGAGCACGCGAACCACGAGGCGTGGGTCATCCCCTACGCCGACCTTCTCACGTTGTTGATGGCCATGTTCATCGCGCTGTTCGCGATGTCGACGGTCAACATCGGGAAGTTCAAGCAGCTCGCCATCGGGTTCAACCAGGCATTGAACGGGCCGAGCCTCGACAAGGGGGTGTTCGCGACCGTTTCGGGCGACGCCGCCCTCAGCGTGGGCGGTGCCGGTACCGGTTCCAGCTCGAACGGCGGTGCGGTCGGTATCGATACGCAGCCGAACACGAATTCGGTGATCAAGCAGCTGGCCGACAAGCACGCGAGCCTCGAAGCGGCCCGGTCGGTCGAGCAGCAGTCGTTGAAACAGGTCGAGAAGCAGATCCAGAACAGCGCGAACCAGTTGGGTCTCGGCGGGAAGTTGGGCTTCCGCCTCGAGCAAGACGGGCTCGTGGTCACCGTCGTCACCGACCAGATCCTCTTCGCGAGCGGTTCCGCGGTCTTGCAGCCGGAAGGCAACGCGTTGCTCGACATCGTTGCGAAGCCGCTGGAGAGCGTCGCCAACCCGATCATCGTGAAGGGCTACACCGACTCGCAGCCGATCACGGGCGGTCCCTACCCCTCCAACTGGGCGCTGTCCGGTGCACGAGCCGGCGCGGTGGCGGTGTCGTTGGAGAACGCGGGGCTCGATCCCGCGCGCCTGACGCCCGAGGGGCTGGGGGAGCGCGACCCGGTCGCCACCAACGCGACGCCGGAAGGGCGGTCGCAGAACCGCCGGGTTGAAATCGTCGTGCAGTCGACGCTCGTGAACCAGGCGCTGCAGGACAACAACCTCACGAACAAGACGGTGACCACCACGACGCCCAAGCCGGTCGGGTCACCGATCTCGAACCCCGTGCAGACGAACATCAAGCCCGACTTCACGACCAAGTGATCTCCGGGAGCGGCCGGTAGCGTGTCGCGCCATGGCCGAAAAGATCACCACGAACGCCGACGGTGTACTGCTCGTACCCGACGAACCGATCATCCCGTTCATCGAAGGCGACGGCACCGGTGTCGACATCTGGCCCGCGTCGCGGCACGTGTTCGACGCCGCCGCGGCCAAGCACGGCCGGCACATCGCCTGGAAGGAAGTGCTCGCCGGGGAGAAGGCGTTCCAGGCCACCGGCGAGTGGCTGCCCGACGAAACCGTCGCCGCGTTCCGCGAGTACCTGATCGGGATCAAGGGGCCGCTCACCACGCCGGTCGGCGGCGGGATCCGCTCGCTCAACGTCGCGTTGCGCCAGATCCTCGACCTCTACGTTTGCCTGCGCCCGGTGCGCTGGTTCGCCGGCGTGCCGTCGCCCGTGAAACGGCCCGAACTCGTCGACATGGTGATCTTCCGCGAGAACACGGAAGACATCTACGCGGGGCTCGAGGTCGAGGAAGGCACGCCGGAGGCGCGCAAACTGATCGAGACGCTGAAGGAGCAACTCGGTTGGGACATCCGCCCCGATTCCGGCGTCGGGATCAAACCGGTGTCGGAAACCGCGTCGAAGCGATTGATCCGTGCTGCGATCGAGTACGCGCGGCGGCGGGGCCGCGCATCGGTGACCCTCGTGCACAAGGGCAACATCCAGAAGTTCACCGAGGGCGCGTTCCGGAACTGGGGTTACGAACTCGTGCGGGAAGAGTTCGCCGACGTCGCGGTCGGTTGGGACGATTGCGACGGCAAGCCGGGCGACAAGATCCTCGTGAAGGACAACATCGCCGACATCACGCTGCAGCAGGTGCTCACGCGGCCCACCGACTTCGACGTGATCGCGACGACGAACCTCAACGGCGACTACTTGAGCGACGCGCTCGCGGCGCAGGTCGGCGGGATCGGTATCGCGCCCGGCGGCAACATCAACTACGTCACCGGCCACGGCGTGTTCGAAGCGACGCACGGCACCGCGCCGAAGTATGCGGGGCTCGACAAGGTCAACCCGGGGTCGGTGATCCTTTCGGGTGTGATGATGTTCGAGCACCTCGGTTGGCAAGATGTCGCCGACGACATCGTCCGTGCGCTGGAGGCGACGATCGCCGACAAGGTCGTCACGTACGACTTCGCTCGCCTGATGGACGGCGCGACCGAGGTCAAATGCTCGGAGTTCGCGTCGGCGATCGTCGATCGCCTGTAGCGCCGAACGGTCGCAACGGGCACCCGGTCGCGGCATACGACCCACCGGAAAACGCGCGATTCGCGATGCTCCCACCTGGGAGCTTCGCGAACGCTCCCGACACCCCAAGGTCCTCCCGTCTGGGACGATCGCGCGGCGACGTGTGTGTTGCGTCGCTCCCGCGTGGGACGATCGCGCGGTTGGGCGTGTGTTGCGATGCTCCCGTTTGGGAGGGTCGCGCGGTTGGGCGCGTTGCCGGCCGGCGCGTTGCTCCCGTTTGGGAGGATCGCACGGCGGGTGATGTGTTGCTTGCTCCCGTTTGGGAGGATCGCGAATCGCACATTTTCGGGTGTGCCGTATTGCGGCCCTCGGGACGACTGTCACACCCGACTGGCACGATCCCGCCATGCAACGACGACGCAGCGCCCTCAACACCGAACCGATCCGCCTGCCGACCCGGCGCCACCGTCGGGGTTCGTTCCCGAGTCGCATGACGATCGCCGAACGGGTCAGTGCAGGGCGCGCGTTCCACGCGCTCGACCCGGCGCTGGCCGCCGTCAACCTGTTGATCGGGAGCGCGTTGCTGGAGCGGAGGATCCGCGCCGAACTCCAGCTCGCCCGCTTCGGCGATCCGCCGGTCGATCTCGACTTCGACCTTGCCCGCCTGCTGATCGTCATCGGAAGTGAGCGCCGCACGATGTTGCGGCAGTGCGACCTGGTCGAGCTTCTCGGCCTGTCGCGCACCAGCGTCAGCCGCCTGATCGACCGGGCCGACGCCACCGGGTTCGTCGATCGCGTCTACCTCGAAGCATGTGACGGCCGGGCGACGTGGTGCCGTCTCACACCCCGGGGCAACGAAGCGCGCCGACGGACGCAACTCATGTTCCGGCGCGCGGGACGCGAGACGTTCCGCGGAAGCAGCGGCGACCTCGCGAGGCCGCTCGCGGCCATCCGCGCCGCGTGGCACCCTCGGGCCGGCGGGTACGGGTACCGGTGGTACATGGGCCGGCGACCGGCCGCCTAACCGGTCAACTCACGAACCAGCCGTTCGAGCGGCTCGTGGAAGTCGGGAAGCAGCTCGATGCCCGCGAGGCGCAAGGCGGCGTTGTCGAGCACCGAGTTGGCGGGCCGGGGGGCGGGCCGGGGTGGTTGCAGTTCTGCGGTCGAGATCGGTCGCACCCGCGCCGGATCGGCGCCGGCCGCGCGTAGCACTGCCGCCGCGAACTCGTACCAGCTGCACGCGCCCTGGTTGGTGACGTGGTACACGCCGGGGCGCCGGTCGACGGCCAGGCGCCGCAGCATCGGCGCCAGGTCGGCGGCGAACGTCGGGTGGCCGCGCTGGTCGTCGACGAACGCGAGCGTCTCGTGCTCGGCGGCGAGCCGGAGCACCGTCTTGACCATGTTCGATCCGTGCCGGCCGCAGACCCACGAGATGCGCACGATCGCGCTCGCGGGATCGATCTCCTGCTCGCCGCCGAGCTTTGAACGCCCGTACACCGACATGGGGTTCGGCGTGTCCCACTCGACGTACGGGCCGGGCTTCGTCCCGTCGAACACGTAGTCGGTCGAGAGGTACAGCACGTAGGCGCCGGCCCGCCGCGCCGCCTCGGCGACATGGCGGGTGGCGAGCGCATTCACCAGCCACGCCCGATCGGGATCCGACTCGCACGCGTCGACCGAGGTCCACGACGCGCAGTGGACGACGACGTCGGGGCGCGTCCCGGTGATCGCGGCCATCACCGCGCTGCGATCACCCACGTCGAGCGACGCGTGGTCGGCGGGCACGACATCGTCGCCGGAGAACGTCGAGAACGCCGCGACGACCTCGTTCCCGACCTGCCCCCCGGCCCCGGTGACGAGGACCTTCATCGCGCCCAGGCCGACTCCTCGAGCACCGGCGCGCGATCGCGCAGCGGCTCCCACCAGGCCCGGTTGTTCGCGTACCACTCGACCGTGGCGGCCAAGCCGTCGTCGAACGCGACCTCGGGCCGCCAGCCGAGCTCGCGTTCGATCTTCGACCAGTCGAGCACGTAGCGACGGTCGTGGCCCGGCCGGTCGGGGACGATCGTTTTCAACGACTCGGGCTTGCCGAGCGCGGCGAGCACGCCGTTGGCGATGTCTTCGATGCTCTTCTCGACACCGGTACCGACGTGGTAGGTCTCGCCGACGACACCGCGCAGCAATACCCGCTCGATCGCCCGGCAGTGGTCGAGCACGTGAATCCACTCGCGGCGGTTCTGCGTCGACGCGTACAACGGCAACGGTTCGTCGTTCAGTGCCTTCGTCGTGAAGAGCGGCACGACCTTCTCGGGGAACTGGTAGATCCCGTAGTTGTTCGCGCAGTTGGTGATCGTGATCGGCAGTTCGAACGTCTCGTAGTAGGCGCGCACGAAATGGTCGCCGGCCGCTTTCGACGCGTTGTACGGGGTGCGCGGCCGGTAGGGGCTCGACTCCGTGAACGCGTTCCGCGCGTCGAGCGGGAGGTCGCCGTACACCTCGCACGTCGAGATGTGATGGAAGCGCGATACGGGTACCCGGCGCGCCGCTTCGCACAACGACTGCGTACCCAGCGCGTTGGTGCGGGCGAACGCGCCCGGGTTCACGATCGCGTACGAGTTGTGCGACTCGGCCGCGAAGTTCACGATCACGTCGATCGCGTGCTCGCGTAGCACCTCCGCCATGTGTGCGGTGTCGGCGATGTCGCCCTGCACGAACGTGAACGCGCCTTCGAGGTCGGCGAGGTTCGCCAAGTTGCCCGCGTAGGTCAGCGCGTCGACGACCACCAACCGGTCGTCGGGGTGCTGTTCGAGCCAGAACCGGGTGAAGTTCGAACCGATGAAACCGGCGCCGCCGGTAACCAGGATGTTCACGGCAACCTCAGGTGCGCATCGGCCACAGCGGACGAACCCGTTCGGGAATGTCGGCTCGGCGTGGGTTGGTCTGGTCGCGCGGCGACAGGATCGGGTCGGTGACGCCCCAATCGGCGGCGATCAGCGGGTCGTCCCAGGCGACGCCACATTCGTCGGCGACGTTGTAGTACCCGTCGACGAGATAGGTGAGTGTCACCAGCGTGAGCGACGCGAAGCCGTGCGCGACACCGGGCGGGATGAACACCCCGCCATGGTCGTGGGTCCCGTCGGCGCGGGTTCCGAGATCGAAACACTCCGTCGCGCCGTCGGTGGGGCTGCCCTCGCGCAGGTCGTGCAAGACGACCCGCGCCCGGCCCGCCGGCACGTACCAGTAGTCGGCCTGGTGCTGGTGGAAGTGCAGCCCGACGATCGCGCCCGGCTGGCGATCGACGCGGTTGCCCTGGACCATCTCCCGACCCTCGGGGAACCACGACCGCCGGTAGGTCTCGATGAAGTAGCCGCGCTCGTCGCCGTGCACGTCGGGTTCGACGTGGAACACGCCGGCAATCGTCTCGCTCTCGGTGATCTTGGCCATGGGTCCTGCTCGGGCTACTCGAGGTCGACTCGTGAATGGTCGCCGAGCATGAGGCGGGTTGCCTTCGGCCAGTCGCCGGAGCGTACGACTTCGACCTCGCGCCCGAGCAGCGAGTCCTGGATGCGGCGCACCCCGAGGATCTTGCTCGACGACAGCACGACGGAATGTTCGACTTCGGCGTCGACGAGTTCGCAGTCGGGCCCGATCGACGTGTACGGGCCGACGTAGGTGTCGACCAGGCGGGAGCGCGCGCCGATGATTGCCGGCCCCCGCACCACTGAATTGTGCAGCTCGGCGCCGTCTTCGATGACGACCCGGCCCTCGACCCGCGAACGCGCGTCGACGTGACCGTCGGTACGCGGTTCGAGCATGTCGAGCACGAGCCGGTTGCAGTGCAGCAGCGGGTCTTTCTTCCCGGTGTCGATCCACCAACCCTCGAGCACCTCGTGCACCACCCGCAGGCCGTGCTCGAGCAACCATTGGATCGCGTCGGTGATCTCCAGCTCGCCGCGGGCCGACGGGCGGATCGCGCGCACCGCGGCGTTGATGTTGCGGTCGAAGAGGTACACGCCCGCGAGGGCGAGATCGGACGGCGGCGACTGCGGCTTCTCGACGAGGCGCACGACGTCGCCGGCGGCGTCGAGCTCGGCCACGCCGAACTGCCGGGGGTCGTCGACGTGCGCGAGCAGGATCTGGGCGGCCGGCGCGACCCGCTCGTGCTCGCCGAGCGTGGGTTGCCGCCGGCGCTCGTTCTCGAACCGTTCCACGAACTGCCGCAGGTCCTGTTGCAACATGTTGTCGCCGAGGTACATGACGAAATCGTCGTCGGCGAGGAACGACTCGGCGATGAGCACGCAGTGGGCGAGCCCGAGCGGGTCGGACTGGGGGATGTACGTGATGCGCGCCCCCCACTTCGACCCGTCGCCGACCGCGGCGATGATCTCGTCGCCGGTATCGCCCTCGCTGATCACGATGCCGATGTCGGTGATACCCGCCCCGACCAGCTGCTCGATCACGTAGAAGATGATGGGCTTGTTCGCGATGGGTACGAGCTGCTTTGCGCTGGTGTGGGTGATCGGCCGCAGACGCGTGCCGGCACCACCCGACAGGACAAGGCCTTTCACGGCGGGGAGTCTAGGGTGATCGGGATGGGAGCCGAACGGTCGAGCGACGGCCCGGACTTCGAGCGCGACCCGAACTGCGACCTCTGCGAGGCAGCCCGGATCACGCCGTGGTTCCACGAGGACGACATCTGCTGGATCGCGGAGTGCGAGATCTGCGCCACGCCGATGGTCGTATGGCGCGGGCACGGCGTGAACCCTCCGGCCGATCAGCTCGCGCACATGCACGAACAGCTCGCCGTGGTGGTCACGACGCACTTCACGTTCGACCACTACGTCGACGATCACATGCGCAATATCCCGGACCACTATCACGCGCACGCGCGACCGGTCGGTGGGTTCTTCGGCCACGGGTTGCGCCGCCGGGATTGAACCCGTAGCAATCCGGTCGTGGCCGAACCACACCTCGTCCTCGCCATCGACCTCGGCACGTCCGGACCGAAGGTCGCGGCTTTCACTTTCGACGGTGACCTGGTCGCTGCCGAGTTCGCACCGATCCCGCTGCGCCTGCTCCCCGACGGCGGGGTGGAACAACGCCCGGCCGAGTGGTGGGACGCGATCGTCGCGGCGCGCGGGCGGCTCGTGGACCGCGCCGCCTTCGCGCCGGAAGCGATCGCGGTGGTGAGTGTCACGGCGCAATGGTCGGGCACCGTCGCGGTCGACGCGAGCGGTACCCCGCTACACGACGCGATCATCTGGATGGACTCGCGGGGCGCGCCCAACGTCAAGGAGATCGTCGGCGGCCCGGTGCGGGTCGCAGGTTACGACCCGCGCAAGCTTCGCACCTGGGTGCAGCGGACGGGGGCGATCGCGGCCCATTCCGGCAAGGACCCGATCGCGCACATCCTGTGGTTGCAGGCCCACCATCCCGACATCGCCCGCGCCACCGACAAGTACCTCGAACCGAAGGACTGGCTGAACGCGAAGCTCACGGGCCGGATGGTCGCGACGTACGACTCGATCGTGTTGCACTGGGTCACCGACAACCGCGACCCCGACCATGTCAAATACGACGCCGGCCTGCTGGCGAAGAGCCGGCTGCGACGAGCACAGCTTCCCGACCTCGTGCCGGCCGCGAGCATCATCGGCGAGCTCACCGAGGCCGCGGCGCACGACCTCGCGCTCCCGCGCGGCACGCCCGTCGCCGGGGGCACGCCCGACGTCCAGTCGGCCGCGATCGGTTCCGGCGCGGTGCGCGACTACGAAGGCCATCTCTACGTCGGCACTTCGTCGTGGATCAGCTGCCACGTCCCGTTCAAGAAGACCGACGTCTTGCGCGGGGTCGCGTCCCTGCCGTCACCGCTGCCGGGCCGCTATTTCGTCGCCGACGAGCAGGAGAGCGCGGGCGTCTGCCTCACATGGTTACGCGACAACGTGCTCGGCGGGGAGGAGTCGTACGCCGCGATCGACGCGCTGGCCGAACGGAGCCCGGCCGGCAGCCAGGGCGTGATCTTCACGCCCTGGCTCAACGGTGAACGCACACCGGTCGACGACCACAACGTTCGCGGCGGCTGGCACAACGTTTCCCTGCAGACGACCCGGGCCGACCTCGTGCGGGCGGTGCTCGAAGGCGTCGCCTACAACACACGATGGCTCCTCGAGTCGGTCGAACACTTCACCGGTCGGCCGTTCCCGGGGCTGAACTTCATCGGCGGGGGAGCCCAGTCGGCCACCTGGTGCCGGATCTTCGCCGACGTGCTCCAGCGCCCGATCCGGCAGGTGGAACAGCCGATCCACGCGAACGCGCGCGGCGCGGCGCTCCTCGGCGCGCTGGCGTTGCGGCAGCGAACCGTCGACGACATCGCACGGTCGGTACGGGTCACGGCAACGTACGCACCCGACGCTGCCGCGCCCGCTACGTACGATCCGAGCTACCGGGAGTTCCGGAACATCTACAAGAAGACCAAGGGCATCTACGCACGGTTGAACGGAAGGAAGCCACATGGTTGACGACCCGGTCGACGCGCGGTCCGCGGCCGCGCTCATGCGCGGTTGGGGAGTTCCCGCCGACGGTGAACTCGACCGCATCGTGATCGTCTCCCCGCACCTCGACGACGCGGTGCTCGGCACGGCTCGCCTTCTCGCTGCGCATCCCGGCGCGACCGTCATCACCGTGTTCACGGGAAAGCCACCCCGGTACCCGACCCCGATGCGCACCTGGGACGTGCAGTCGGGCTTCGGCCCCGACGACGACGTGATGGCGGCGCGCCGCGCCGAAGACGTCGCTGCGCTCGGCGTGCTCGACGCGACGCCGGTGTGGCTCGACTTCGTCGAGTACAGCTACCGGCCCGGCGACAAGCCGGTCTCGGCCCGAGCCATCGCGCCGGTACTGGCCGACGCGATCGTTGCCGCCGACCCGACGGTGGTCGTGGCGCCCTTCGGCCTCGCAAACCCCGACCACGACGTGACGCACCGGGCCTGCATGCTCGCCCGCGAAGACCCGCGCCTCTTGGACCGGTCGTGGTGGTGCTACGAGGACAGCGGTTACAAGCACATTCCCGGCATGCTCGCGATGCGGATCTCCCGGCTCTTCAACCGCGGGTTGTGGCCGACACCGATCGCGCCGCCGATCGACCCCACCGAGGAGCGCAAGCAGAAGGCCGTGCAGTGCTACCCGTCGCAGCTGCTCGCGCTCGAGGACGACTGGCAGATCTCGGTGAAGCTCGCGGCGCCCGCACCGGAGCAGTACTGGAGGCTCGCGCCGCCGCCGGCGGGCTGGGAGAACCTCGCCGGTTCGTGACCCGCGGTCACGCGACCCCGGGGACGTCGACGGTCACCGCTTCGATCCGGCCGGAGCGCGCGTTCGCCGCGGTCGCGGGGTCGTGATCTTCCGCGGCGCAGATGAACAGGGTGCGCAGGTCGTCGCCACCGAGGGCGCAGGCGAACGTGCCCCGCTCGACGGTGACCTCGTCGGTGATCTCGCCCCCTTCGAGGACGCGCAGGCAACGACTCGACATCGGGCACACGATCCAGACTGCGCCCTCCGCGTCGAGACAGATGCCGTCGGGGACGGCCCCTTCGAGCTGGGCGAACACCCGCCGGTCGTGCAGCGACCCGTCGGCGGCGATCCGGAACGCGGTCAGCGTGCCGCCGAAGCTCTCGCCGACGATGAGGGTGTTGCCGTCGGGGGTGACGACCATGCCGTTCGGGAACCCGAGGTCGTCGGCGGCGCTCGTCGCGGTGCCATCAGGGTCGACGCGCACGATGTTCGTCTTGCGCGGCTGCCCGCCGCCGTACATGTCGAAGCCGAAGTTGCCGACGTACGCGCGCCCGGTCCGGTCGACGACCATGTCGTTGCACCACCAGGGCGCGAGATCGAAGAGGTTCGCGTGCTCGACCAGCTTCCCGTCCTCGAAGCGCAGCACGCGGCGGTCGGTCATCGAGACGACGAGCAGGCGGCCGTCGGGCAGCCAGCCGAGGCCCGACGGTTGGGTCGCCAGCTCGAAGAGCGTCGTCATGGTGCCCGTGCGCGGGTCGAGCGATTGGACGCGATGGTCGTGCATGTCGGAGAACACGAGGCGGTCGTCGTGCCATCGCGGTCCTTCGGGGAAGACGAGATCGTCGACGACCGGTTCGCTGCGGTGCTGCTTCACGGTCGCGGAAGCTACTCGTCTTCGGGCCTCGGTTCACCCGGTTCCGTCGGGCTCACGTCGTCGAGCGCGCGGCGGGCCGATTCCGGGAGGAGGGGGAGCAGGAACGCCGCGGCGACCAACGCGCCCGTGCCGCAGAGCGCGAGCGCGTGACCGGTGCCGATCGAGTCGAACAAGGAACCCGCGACGACGAGACCGATGGCAGATCCGGTCACGCTCGCAATCAGCAACAGCGCGTTCGACGTGCCGCGTACCTCGGTCGGGAACATCTCGGCCTGCACCGTCCCGAGTGCGACACCACCCATGGCTCCCGCCACCGCCGATGCGGTGTTCGCCAGCCACAGCGTGACCCCGCCGGTGAGGAACACCAGCATCTGGGTGGCGATGCCGATGACGAGCCCGACGCGGATCACCCGGCGGCGGCCGCGAACCTCCGACACCGGGCCGGCGAGCATCAAACCGACGATGCCGGGAACCCCCGTGGTGACGCCACGCCACAAGGCGATGCCCGCACCCGAGTAGTGCCGCACGTCGGTCATGTACTTGTTGGTGAACTGCGACGACGGTCCCGAGAACACATTCAGCAGGAACGCGGCGACGGCGAGGATCGCGAACCGGCGACCGTACGATTCGTCGAACACCTCGCCGACCCGCCCGCGCTCGACGCCAGTGCGCTCCAGCCGTTCGTAACGCGAACTCTCGTCGAGGGAGCGCGCGATGCGAGGGATCAGCAGCAACGTCGCGCCCGACGCCGCGAACGCGATCCGCCACGCCCAGGGCGCGAGGTCGGCGATCGGGAGCGACAGCACGGCGAAGGTGAACCCGAAACCGCCGGCCAGCGCGAGCATCGCGGCCGCGAACGCGCGCGCGGATTCCGGCGCCTCCTCGATGGCGGCGATACCCGCGACCACACCGGTCGCGATCACCGCGGCCCGCTGCAGCAACTGCGCGCCGATGTAGGTCGAGAACGAAGGCGAAACGGCCGACGCAAGCGACGCGACACCCGACAGGGCCAGGCCGACGAGGATCGCACGCCGCCGGCCTTGCCGGTCGGCGAACCCGGCGACCACGAGCGCGATCAACGCGCCGGCGCGGGTGACGGCGAGCCCGACCCCGAGCGCGGTGTTCGAGACGTGGAAGTTCGTCTGCACCGGGTCGGCGAGCTGGCCGATGAGGCCGCTGGCGAACCCGACGATCGCGGCCGCGGCGGCGGTCGTCGCCAGCTGCGATGCCTGCCGCTCGTCGAACGCCCCGACGGGCAGGAACGACGGCGGCGGTGGCGGCTCGGGAACCGGTTCGCCGGCCACGTCGGCCGCGAGCGCGATCGGGACGTGCCGCGCGAAGCGACCGAGCGCGTACCCGACGAGCGGCCGGATGGCCCAGTTGAAGAAGGGCAGGTTCAGCTCGACGTGCGGCTCGATCCGCACGAGCGACGCGCGCTCGCCGTCGGCGTCGATGCGCAAGCGCACGAACGCCGAGCCGCCGGGTGCTTCGGGCCGGTCGATGCGCAACGAACCGCCGGGTTCGACGGTGACGTCGAAGCAGCGGCCGGCCGCGGCGCGCACGATTTCTCCGCTGCTTTCGAGACGAACCAGTCTCGAGCGCGGCACGCGAGGCATGCTACGCAGACGAACTGCACCCGAGGTCATGTCGGAGGTCGAGAAATGCCCACACTCGCGGTCGGTGACAAGGCACCGGCGTTCGCGCTCCGTGACCAGCACGGCACGACCGTGCGGTTGTCGAGCTTCAAAGGCCGCAAGGTCGTCGTGTACTTCTACCCGAAGGCCGATACGCCCGGTTGCACCCAGCAGTCGTGCAATCTTCGCGACGCGATGCCCGATCTCACCAAGCTCGGCGCCGCCGTCGTCGGGATCAGTCCCGACAAGCCGGAGAAGCAGGCCAAGTTCGACGACAAGTACGAACTCGGCTTCCCCCTTCTGGCCGACGAAGATCACGCGACCGCCGAAGCCTGGGGGGTGTGGGCCGAGAAATCGCTGTACGGCCGCAAATTCATGGGCATCGTGCGTTCCGCGTTCGTCGTCGACGAAAAAGGCAAGCTGGCCGGCGTCTTCTACAAGGTCAGCCCGAAGGACACCGTCCCGAAAGTGAAGGGTGTCCTCGGGTAGCTTCGCCGCCATGAGCGAGCGTTGGGCGGCCCGAACGCGGCCGATGTGCGAGCGTGGCCCGAGCGGCCCGGGCCTTCGGCCCGAGAGCGGGCAAGCATGACTGTGTTCGGCTACGCGATCACGTTCTCGGTCCTCGCGTTGTGGTTCTGGTGGTTGGAGCGCCGGAACAACGCATCCGTGAAGCAGCTCGCGGCGGCGGCGAAGGCCGAAGCCGACGAAGACGACGACGAAGAAGACGACCGTTTCAACGAGCGCCGGCGGCGCCTGCTCAAAGCGGCGCGCTTCCCGTTGCACGGATTGGCCGTGGTGTTCCGCGCCGCCGCGGTCGTGTTCCTCGTCCTGTCGTTCTTCCGCACCGTGCCGACCGGTACCGCGGCCGTGCCGGTCACGTTCGGGCGGGCGAGCCGCCAGGTCGGGCCCGGCCTGCACCTCGAATGGCCGATCACCCGGATGCGCAACATTTCCGTCCGCACCCAGTCGTACACGATGGCGACGAACGGCGACGACCCGTCGGTGCAGGTGCTCGGCCAGGACGGCACGGTCGCCACGGCCGACGCAACGTTGCTGTACCGCGTGTCGAGGTCGCAGGCGACGAACATCTACGAGAACGTGGGCACCACCTACAACGCCACGATCGTGCGGCCGACGGCGCGCACGTGCGTGCGGGCCGGCTTCACGAAGAAGCCGATGATCGAGGCGGCGACGGTCGACTTCTCGAACGTCGAGACCGACATCGCCGACTGCATCAAGCAGAAGCTGCACGCCAACGGCATCGGCGTGCTCGACTTCCAGTTACGCGAACTGCGGCTGTCGACGCAGTTGCAGAACGCGATCGACGGGCAGATCGCAGCGAAGATGCTCGGCGTCACCGGGCCGCTCGATCCGAAGTACCTGCAGTTCTATTACATCCAGACGCTGCAGAAGTTCGCGAGCAGCAGCAACAACTCGCTGGTGATCACCGGCGGTGGGCCGACGCCGACGCTGGCGGTGCCGACTCCCGGCGGCTCGTCGACCGCAACGACGACGACAACCACAAACCCAGGACCGTGAGGGCTCAGGCGCCCATCGCGTGGTAGCCGCCGTCGACGTGCACGACTTCGCCCGTCGTCGCCGGGAACAGGTCTGACAGGAGGGCGACGCACGCGCGCGCGACCGGTTCGGTGTCCTTGAGGTTCCACCCGAGCGGTGCGCGCTCGCCCCACACCGCCTCGAACTGGTCGAAGCCGGGGATGCTTTTCGCGGCGATGGTGCGCAACGGCCCGGCGGCGACGAGGTTCACGCGGATCCCGTCGGGGCCGAGGTCGCGCGCCAGGTAACGGGCGGTCGATTCGAACGCCGACTTCGCCACGCCCATCCAGTCGTAGACCGGCCACGCCTGGCGGTTGTCGAAATCGAGGCCGACGATCGCCGCGCCGGGCGGCATGAGCGGCCGGCACGCGACGGCGAGAGACTTGAGCGAGAAGGCCGATACCTGCAGCGCGACCGCGACGTCTTCCCACGGTGCGGTGAGGAACCCGCCGCCGAGGCACGACTCGGGCGCGAACGCGATCGCGTGCACGATCCCGTTGACGTGACCGCCGACCCGTTCGGCGAGCGAGCCGAGATGCTCCTCATTGGTGACGTCGAGCTCGACCACGTCGGGTTCGGTCGGCAACCGCCGCGCGGCCCGTTGCGTGAGGCTCATCGCGCGCCCGAACGACGTCAGCACCACTTCGGCACCGTGCTCCTGCGCGCGCCGGGCCACCGCGAACGCGATCGAGGCGTCGTTGAGCACCCCGGTGACGAGGATGCGCTTGTCGGCGAGCAGCATGGTCAGGACGCGCGCGCGAACACGAGCGTGGCGTTGTGCCCGCCGAACCCGAACGAGTTCGAGAGCGCGTAGTCGTGCGCGAGCGGGCGGGGTGCGCCCTGTACGACGTCGAGCCGGATGTCGTCGCCGATACGCTCGAGGTTCGCGGTCGGGGGCACCTCGCCGTGCTGCAGGGCGAGGAGGCACGCAACCGCCTCGGTCGCGCCGGCCGCACCGATGAGGTGACCGGTCACCCCCTTGGTGGAGGTCACGGCCGGCGTGTGATGGCCGAACACCTTGCGGATCGCGTCGGCTTCGGCCGCGTCGTTCAAGGGCGTCGATGTGCCGTGCGCGTTGACGTGACCGATGCTCGTCGCACTGAGACCGGCGTCGTCGAGTGCGAGTTGCATGCACGCGGCGGCGCCTTCGCCGCCGGGTGACGGTGCCGTGATGTGGTACGCGTCGGCGTTGCGCCCGTACCCGACGATCTCCCCGTAGATCCGCGCGCCGCGCGCGACGGCAAGGTCGTACCGTTCCACGACGAGCGCGGCGGCGCCCTCGCCCATCACGAACCCGTCGCGCTCCGCGTCGAACGGCCGGGACGCGTGTTCCGGGTCGTCGTTGCGGTTGCTCAGCGCGGTCATGCGCGCGAATGCGGCCATGGCGGTGGGCGTGATCGCCGCTTCGGTCCCGGCGGCGAGGACGACGTCGGCGGTGCCGTCGCGTACGAGCCGCGCCGCCTCGCCGACCGCGTGCGCGCTCGCGGCACACGCGGTCGCGACGCAGAGGTTGGGGCCGCGCCAGCCGAACTGCATCGCGATCGTTCCCGCGGTCGCGTTCACCATCATCATCGGCACCAGGAACGGGCTGACCCGCGCCGCACCCTTTTCCCGGAACGCGCCGATCTGCTCTTCGAGGGTCGTGAGCCCACCGACACCGGTGCCCGCGACCACCGCGCAGCGGGCCGGGTCGACGCCGGGCTCGCCGGCGTCGGCGAGCGCGTCGGCCGCGGCGGCGAAACCGAGCTGGGTGACGCGGTCGACCCGGCGCGACTCCTTCGCCCCGAGGTAGGCGGTCGAGTCGAAGCCGACGACCTCGCAGCCGATCTTGACCGGCAGCACGTCGGGGTCGACGCGCGTGACGGTGGCCGCAGTCGAGCGGCCGCTCGCGAGGCGGTCCCAGAACGTGTCGAGATCGAGGCCCGCGGGCGTCTTGACGCCGAGGCCGGTCACCGCGACGCGGGGGCGCCCCGCGACATCCACGTTCAGGCCCCCACTTTTCCGAGGACGAGGTCGACCGCCTGGCCGACCGTCGTGACGCCATCGAGGTCCTCTTCGGGCACCTCGATGTCGAAACGCTCCTCGAGGCCCATCACCAGCTCGACGAGATCGAGGCTGTCGGCGTCGAGGTCTTCTTTGAAGCGCGCCCCCTCGGTGACGGTGTCGGGTTCGACCGACAACACCTCGATGGCGACTTCCTTGATCGCCGACAACGCGTCGTCACGGTTCATTTCAGGGTTTCCTTTCGAACAACGAAGTGCGAACAGCAGGGGTTGGGGTCGGGTCAGTGGCCCATGCCCATGCCGCCGTCGACCGGCACCAATGCCCCGGTCACGTAGCTGGCGGCATCCGAGCACAAGAACGCAATCACCGCGGCACATTCCTCGGGGGTCCCGAACCGGCCCAGTGGTACCGCGGTTTCGGCACGGGCGCGCCAGTCGTCGGCCAGCGCCTCGGTCATCGCGGTCACGATAGGCCCGAGCGCGACGACATTGCAGGTAATGCCACGCGGTGCCAGTTCTCGGGCGACGCTCCGGCTGAGGCCGACCAGGCCCGCCTTGGCCGCCGCGTAGTTGGCCTGGCCGGCGTTGCCCATCTGCCCGCCGACCGACGAGACGTTCACGATGCGCCCGTAACGGGCTTTCATCATCGATTTCGCCGCCCGCCGGATCGTGTGGAACGCACCGGTGAGGTTGGCGTCGAGCACCTCGTTCCAGTGTGCGTCGCTCATACGGGCAATGAGGCCGTCACGCGTTATCCCCGCGTTGTTCACGAGCACCGTGACGGGGCCGATCTCCGCTTCGACGGTGTCGAAGGCGGCGTCGACCGCTTCGGCCCGGGCGACGTCGGCCTGCACGGCCACGACCTTGCCGCCGAACGCGTGCGCATCTCGCATCGTTTCGTCGGCGGCGTCGACGTCGCGGGCGTAACAGAAACCGACCGGGTGGCCCGCCTCGGCGAGTGCGAGCACGGTGGCGCGACCGATGCCGCGGGAACCGCCGGTGACGAAGGCGGCGCGCGTCACGGCCGTGTCCATTCGATGACCGCGCTCGCCCAGGTCATGCCGGCCCCGAAGCCGGAGCACAGCACCCGGTCGCCGGCGCGGACCCGCCCGTCGTTGGCCGCTTCGAACAGGGCGAGCGGGATCGACGCCGCCGACGTGTTGCCGTAACGGTCGATGTTGACGATGGTTCGCTCCGGTGGGATACCGAGCCGGCTCGCGGCGGCTTCGATGATGCGCGAGTTCGCCTGGTGCGGTACGAACCAGGCGAGGTCGTCGGCTTGGAGTTGCGCCCGTTCGAGGGCCGCTCGAGCGGAGTCGACCACGGCGCGCACCGCTCGCCGGAACACTTCCTGGCCGGCCATCTTGAGGAAGTGGTCTCCCGCCGCGACCGTTTCGGCCGACGCCGGGTACCGGCTCCCGCCCGCCTTCACTTCGAGCAGGTGCGCGGCCGAACCGTCGCAGCCGAGGTCGAACGCGAGGAGGCCGCCACGCTCGGTCGCGGTCAGCACCGCCGCGCCGGCGCCGTCGCCGAACAGCACGCACGTCGCGCGATCGTCGGGGTCGACGATCCGTGAGAGCGTGTCGGCGCCGACCAGCAGCACGTGCTCCGCGCCCGACGCGACCATCCCCGCGCCGGTCACGAGGCCGTAGACGAACCCGGCGCAGCCGGCGGCGAGATCGAACGAGCCGCAGTTGAGCCCGAGCGTCTCGCCTACGAACGCGCCGGTGTGGGGGAGGGGCTGCTCGGGCGTCGCGGTGGCGACGATCAGCAGATCGATGTCGTCGGGCTGCAGGCCCGCGTCCTTGATCGCCTCGGCACCGGCGAGGGCGGCGATCGACGCCGTCGACTCGTCGGCGCTCGCGATGCGCCGCTCGCGGATGCCCGTACGTTCGACGATCCACGCGTCGTTCGTGTCGACCCGCGCTTCGAGGTCGGCGTTGGTCAGCCGCTGTTCGGGCACGGCCAGTCCGTACCCGGCGATCGTGGCGCGGACGGGCGGGCTCACGACGCTGCGCCCGCGATCGCGGGGATGTCGTCGGGTGTGGCCACGTTGATCACCTTCACGTCGGGAATCGTTCGTTTGGCGAGGCCGGCGATCATCGAACCGTGCCCGACCTCGACGAGGTGGGTGGCGCCGAGTGCCGCGAGCGTTTCGAGTGTGGTTCGCCACTGCACCGGCGAGGTGACATGGCGCACGAGCCGGTCGTGCCAGCCGGTGGCATCTTCGTACGCGAGCCCGTCTTCATTCGACACGATCGGCGCCGACGGTCGCGACCAGGTCACGCCGGCGAGGGCGTGGTCGATGGCGCGCGCCGCCGGTTCCATCAGCGGCGTGTGGAACGCGCCACCGACATTGAGTGGTGTCGCACGCTTCACACCGTGCGCGCGTGCTTCGGCGATCGCGTGCTCGATCCCTGCCACCGTCCCCGCGATGACCACCTGGCCGGGTGCGTTGTCGTTGGCCACCCAGCACACGCCGGGGGCAGTCGCGCAGAGGGCTTCCGCCTGCTCGATCGTCGCGCCGAGCAACGCGGCCATCCGGCCCGGTGCCGCGTCGGCCGCCGCCTGCGTCGCCTCCGCCCGCCGGGCCGCGAAGCGCACGCCGTCGTCGGCGCTCATTGCACCCGACGCGATGAGCGCCGTGACCTGCCCGAGCGAGTGACCCGCGAACGCGACGATGTCGCCGGCGGCACCGACGTGGTCGCGGGTCGCCTCCCACGCGACGAGCGACGTGCACAGCACCGCGAGTTGCGCGTCTCGGGTGCGGGCCAGCTGCTCCGCGGGGGCGTCGAGCATGAGGGCCGTGAGGGGCTCACCCAAGGCTTTCTCGGCCCCTTCCGCAACCGCCCACGCCGGGTGGTCACGCCACGGCAACCCCATGCCGGGCGCCTGGGTGCCTTGCCCCGGGAACACGACGGCGACGCGCAAACGACAGACCTCCGGCTGGTGCAGTCCGGTTCCGACTCCGCTCCGGCAGGCCCGGTTACAGGCCGGGCCCCGCCGGCATGTAAGCATTCGCGCATCGATACCGCAGACCCCGTTGCTCTCTTGCCCCATCGCCCGCCGTTCCGATTCGTCGACCGGGTCGACGAGCTGCGCCCCGGGACCGGTGTCGTCGCGCGCTACCGCGTCACCGGCGAGGAGCCGTTCCTCGCCGGCCACTTCCCGGGGAACCCCGTCTTCCCCGGGGTGCTGCAACTCGAGGCGTTGGCCCAGACCGGTGCCATCGCCCTCCTCTCCGACGACCGTTATGCGGGGAAACTGCCACTCTTCGGCGGGGTCGAGGACACCCGCTTCCGGCGCATCGTGAAACCGGGCGACGAGATGGTGCTCGCGGTCGAGATGGAGCGGCTGAGCAGCCGCGGTGGTTGGGGCCGCGGCACTGCCAGCGTCGAAGGGGCGCAGTGTTGCCGCGCCCGTTTCCTCTTCGCGCTGGCGTAGCCGGTTCGCGTGAACTTGCGGTCAGCGGCGCCGGCCGCGCGCGCCGCGTTGCCCGATGCTACGCAGTGCGGCCAGCTCCGACGCGTCGTAGTTCCGCGGGTGTTCGGGGACCGGGACCTGCGACGTCGGTTCGTCGGGGTCTTGCCCGAGGAGCAGACGCGTCACGTCTTCGCGTGCGACGGCGCGTTCGGAACGGACCCGGCGCGACGGTGCGATCACGATCGTGGCGAGCGCGACGACGGCAGCCCCCACGACGAAGCCCACGAGGAACGTCATCGGCAACCGATTCTAACGACCATACGCGGAGGTGTGGTGCCCGAGGTGGGAGTCGAACCCACACGCCCTTGCGGACAATGGATTTTGAGTCCATCGCGTCTGCCATTCCGCCACTCGGCCCGGCGGGCGAGGTTAGCCGGAGAGATCGCGCCAGTGGCCGGGGCACCGTAGACTCGTCTGCCCATGACTCGGTCCCTCCTCCAACGGCGCCTGATCGACGTCAGCGACCGCCTGAAGCGGCTGCGTTCGGAGTGCGCGGTCGCGCAGGAGCAGTTGGCATTCCTCGAAGAAGAGGCCGAAGACGCGCGCCTGCGCGCGCTGGTGTCGGAGACGCCACTCGCCGAAGCCGAAGCGCGCGAAACGCGGCGTCACGCCGACGCGCTCGCGCGGCATCGGGAGGCGCTCGCCCGTTCGATCACCGAACTGGAACGTGAACAAGACGCGCTCCTCGACCGCATGGCGGCCGAGTTGCCGTCGCGCTGATGTCCGGCCCATCGGAGAGCGAGTGTGACCACCCCTGTGCGTGTCGTCCTGGCTGAAGACGAGGCGATCATCCGTCTCGACGTGAAGGAGATCCTCGAGGAAGAGGGTTACGAGGTCGTGGGCGAAACCGGCCGCGGCGACCACGCGATCGACCTCGCCCGCGACCTTCGCCCCGACCTCACGATCCTCGACATCAAGATGCCCGGCCTCGACGGCCTGAGCGCGGCGAAGACGATCGCGTCCGAGCGCCTGTCGGCCGTGTTGATCCTCACCGCGTTCTCGCAACACGACCTGGTCGAACAGGCCCGCGAGGCCGGTGCGCTCGCTTACCTCGTGAAGCCGTTCCAGAAGAGCGACCTGATCCCCGCGATGGAAATGGCCCTCGGCCGGCACGAGCAGCTGCTGGCGCTCGAACGTGAGAACAACGACCTCGCGGAACGGCTCGAGGCCCGCAAGGCGATCGACCGGGCCAAGGGCCGCCTGATGGACGAGCACGGGATGACCGAAGCGCAGTCGTGGCGGTTCCTGCAGACCTCGGCGATGAACACCCGGCGCAAGATCAACGACGTCGCGAACGACGTCATCAACGGCGCCCTCGTCCCCTGAAGGGCGAAGCAATGGCGAAGCTCCTTCTTCTCGACGGCCATTCGCTGGCCTACCGGGCGTTCTTCGCGCTGCCGACCGACCTCGCGACGAAAGAAGGAACCGTCACCAACGCGGTCTACGGCTTCACGTCGATGCTCACGAAGGTGCTCGCCGACGAGCAACCCGAGTACATCGCGGTCGCGTTCGACGCGCCCGGCGGCGCGGTACACCGCTTCGCCCTCGACCCCGACTACAAGGCGGGCCGCGCCGCAACGCCGGATCTCTTCCGGTCGCAGTTGCCCCTGATCCGCGAAGTGCTCGACACGCTCGAGATCACCCGGCTGGAGATCGAGGGCGTGGAGGCCGACGACGTGATCGCGACGCTCGCCGTGCGCGCCGCCGACGAAGGCATCGACGTCGTGATCGTCACCGGCGACCGCGACGCGTACCAGCTCGTGCGCGACCCGCACATCAAGGTCCTCTACAACAAGCGTGGCGTTTCCGACTACGCGCTCTACGACGAGGCCGGCATCGTCGAGCGCACCGGTGTGACGCCGGCGCAGTACCCGCAGTACGCCGCGCTGCGCGGCGACACCAGCGACAACCTTCCGGGCGTCCCCGGTATCGGCGAGAAGACGGCCGCGAAGCTCGTGTCGACCTACAACGACCTCGAGACCATCTTCGAACACCTCGATTCGCTGCCCCCTCGGCAGCGCACGAACCTGGCCGAAGCGCGCGACCGCGTCTTCAAGAACCGCGAGATGACGTTCCTGCGCTGCGACGTCGACACCGGCGTCGAGATCTCCGAACTGCGCCAGGGCGGGTTCGACCGCGAGAAGGTGCGGTTGTTGTTCAACCAGCTCGAGTTCCGCACGTTGCTGCCGCGCATCCTCGACGCGGTCGGGGAAGTGTCGGAGCCCGCCGCCGCGACGGAGACGTTCGAGGTCGACGTGACCGTCGTGCGCGACGCGAAGCGGGCGATCGCCTCGCTTCAGCGTGCGAGGAAGGACGCGCAACGGGTCGCGATCGAAGCGCGATGGAGCGGCGCGGTCGGCCGTAGTTCCCTGCTCGGGCTCGCGTTCGCGACCGAACCCGGATCGGCCACCTACCTCTCCGGCGACCTGCTCGACGACGCGACGGTGCGCGCCGCCCTCGACCATCTCGTGGAGGCGGGTGCCCCGCCGCTCGTCGCGCACCGGGGCAAAGAGCTGATCCACGGGTTGGCACCGTCGCCGCTCGCTTCGCTCGCGTCCGACACCGCGGTGATGGCGTACCTCCTCGACCCGGCCGAGGGGAAGTACCTCCTCGACGACCTCGCGCTGCGATACCTGTCGATCGAGCTGCAGTCACCCGACCGGGTTGAAGGCACCCTCGACCTCGACGGTGACGCGTCGGCCGAAGACACGGGCCGCCGGGCCGCGCTGGTGCTGCGTCTCGTCGACACGCTCGGTGAGGCGCTGGAAGCCCGTGAACTCACCGATCTGTACCAACGGTTCGAGCAGCCGCTCGTCCCGGTGCTCGCGGCGATGGAAGAAGCCGGCATCCGGATCGACGTCGAGTTCCTGTCGGAGCTCGGCTCGGAACTCACCGACCGCTGCCGCACCCTCGAGGCGGAGATCCACGCGCTGGCGGGCGAGACCTTCAACGTCAATTCCACGCCGCAGCTGCGCCGGGTGCTGTTCGAGAAGCTCGGCCTCACGCCGGTGAAGAAGACCAAGACCGGCCCGTCGACCGACGCCGATTCGCTGCAGAAGATGCAGGATGCGCACCCGATCGTCGAGGCGTTGCTCCGGTACCGCGAAGTGGAGAAGCTGCGCAGCACCTACACCGACGCGCTGCCGCCGCTCGTGCAGGCCGATGGTCGTATCCACGCGACGTTCAACCAGCTCGGTACGACCACCGGGCGTATCTCCAGCGAGTCGCCCAATCTCCAGAACGTGCCCGTACGAACCAGCGAAGGTCGGGAGCTGCGCCGCGCGTTCATCGCCGACGACGGTTGCGGCCTGCTCACCGCCGACTACTCGCAGATCGAGCTGCGCGTCCTCGCGCACCTCGCCGAAGACCCCGGCCTGATCGACGCGTTCGAACGCAACGCCGACATCCACAGCACCACTGCGTCGCGCGTGTTCAACGTCGACGAGGACAAGGTCGACCCGTTCCAGCGCCGCTTCGCCAAGGTCGTGAACTACGGCCTCGCGTACGGGATGGAGGCCTACGGCCTCGGCCAGCGACTCGACATCCCGACGGAACAGGCCCGGGAGATCCTCGACGCGTACTTCGAGGGGTTCCCGAACGTGCACACCTACATGCGGGAGTCGGTGCGCGAGGCGAAAGCGCGCGGCTACACCACCACTATCTTCGGCCGGCGCCGCCAACTCCCCGAACTCGCGAGCGACAACTTCCGAATCCGCCAGATGGGCGAGCGGATGGCCCAGAACGCGCCCGTGCAGGGTTCCGCCGCCGACATCTTCAAGCTCGCGATGATCAACCTCTTCCGCGAACTCGCCGAGCACAAGCTGCGCAGCCGCATGGTGCTCACCGTGCACGACGAACTCGTGCTCGAAGTGCCCGAAGCCGAACGCGAGGAGATCGAAGCCCTGGTGCGCGACGTGATGGAGAACGTCGCCGAACTGCGCGTCCCCCTCGTCGTCGACATCGGCTTCGGCCCGTCGTGGGCCGAAGCCAAATAACCGTGCCGCGGGGGTGGTTCAACCCGCTGGCCGAGTTCCTCGGGCCGGCGTACCTCCGCAACGCGTTCACCAAGGGGACCGAGCAGGAAGTCGGCTTCCTGGTCGAAGCGCTGCGGTTGGTGCCGGGGATGCGGGTGCTCGACGCGGGGTGCGGGCCGGGCCGCCATTCGCTCGCGCTGGCCGCGCGCGGCATCGACATCGTCGGCGTCGACCTGTCACCCGATTTCATCGCGCTCGCGCGCGAAAGCGTCTCCGCGGAGACGCCCGGCCGCGCGACGTTCGAAGTGAAAGACGTCCGCGACCTCACCTTCAACGGCGAGTTCGACGCGGTGATCTGCCTCTGCCAGGGCGGTTTCGGCCTCCTCGGGGGCGCCGACGACGAAACCGTGCTCGAACGGTTCGCCGCCGCGCTGAAGCCGGGTGGGCGCCTCGCCTGCTCCGCGTTCTCGGCGTTCTTCGTGGTCCGCCACCTGGAACCGCACGACACCTTCGATCCCGTGACCGGGGTCAACCACGAACGAGCGACGCTTCGCGACGCCGACGGCCGGGAGCGCGACTTCGATCTCTGGACGACGTGCTTCACCCCGCGGGAACTGCGCCTGCTCGCAACCCGGGCCGGGCTCACGGTCGACGCGCTCTACGGCGTCACTCCGGGTGGTTACGCGCCGAACCCGCCGTCGATCGACCTCCCCGAATCGTTGTTGCTCGCGACCCGGCACTGAAGGCGCTCAAGCCGGTGGGTGCACCGGCCGAGCATCCAAAGCGTGGCGGTCGCAGCACCGCGTCGAACGCGCGCGCAGACGAACCCGGAGAAGGTGGCGATCACGGCCGGCGTGGCCGTCTTCGTCTTGCTCGCGCTCTACGCGCTGCTCCGTTGCTCCCACAGCGGTATCGCGTCCTTCTTCGGCAGCGACGACTCGACCTACTTCCGGGCCGCGGCCGGCGACCCGTTCGGCAACGGTCACGTCATTTCCGCCGTCGGCCGCCCGGGCGAGGCGGCGTACCGGTACGGGCACATCCTGCTGCCACTGCTCGCGTGGGTCACGGCCGCCGGCCATCGCGGCGCCGTCGCGTACACCCTCGTGTTCTGGAACCTCGCGAGCATCGCGGCGTGCGTCACGTTCGCGGGCCTCCTGGTGCACGAACTCGGTGGCGACGCGCGCCTGGGACCGCTCGTGCTCCTCGCCCCGGGGCTGCTCGGCCAGATGCATTACGTCTACGCGGAGCCGCTTTCCATCGCGCTGGTCCTGGCCGGTTACTGGCTCCACGCGAAGGGCCGCGAGGGCGGCGCGATCGGTCTGCTCGCCGCCGCCGCGCTGGCGCGCGAGACGGCGATCCTCGCCCTGGTGCCGCTGCTGTGGGACGCCCTCCGGCGGCGCGACCCGGGGGGTGCCGTACGGGTCGCACGGGGCGCGATCCCGCTGGCGCTCTGGTCGGCGTGGGTGTGGCTCCGGGTCGGGGCGTTGCCCGAGTTCGCCCACACGTGGGTGCGCTCGGAGGCGGTCGGCCTGCCGTTCGTCGCGCTGGCGCGGCTCGCGACCGACACGAGCCGGCCGGACCGGCTGCTCGTGCCGGGCCTCGTGATCCTGACCTGCGTGCTGTGCTGCTGCGCCTGGGCCCGCCGCCCGCAGGAGTTGACGGCGCAGGCCGCGCTCGTGTTCGGGCTCTTCGCCCTGTGCCTCGGGCCGAACGTGCTGCGGTTCCCCGTCGACACGCTGCGGTTGCTGGCCTGCGCCCAGGTGCTCGGCATCGTCGTCGGGGCGAGCGTGCTCAAGGGGTCGATGCAACGCGTCGAGTGAACCGGGTGTGGCGGTTGCAACTCCGCGCCGGGAGCGCGCGCAACTCAACCCGATGCTGGTCGCGGTCGCGGCCGGTGCCGTCGCGTTCGTCTTCCTCGCCGCGTACGTGTGCTTCCGGGTCTACCTCGACGGCATCGGCGCGTTCTTCCACACGAACGATTCCGCGTTCTTCCGCGCCACCGCGGCCGACCCGTTCGGGAACGGCCACACCATCCACTTGATCGCGCGCTCCGGCGAGGCGGCCTACCGGTACGGCCGCATCCTGCTGCCGTTCTGCGCCTGGGTCACCGCGCTCGGGCACCCCGGCGCGGTGCAGTACACGCTCGTGTTCTGGAACATCGCCGGCATCGCCGCGTGCGTCACGTTCGGCGGCCTTCTCCTCGACGCGACGGGCGGCGACGCGTCGTCGGGCCCGATCGTCCTCCTGGCGCCCGGGTTGGCCGCATTGATCCCGCTCGTCTACGCGGAGCCGGTCTCGATCGCCTGCATCCTCGCCGGCTACTGGCTGCTCGCGCGGCACCGGCCGGGGTGGGGGATCGCCGCCCTCGCCGCGGCCACCCTCGCGCGGGAGACGGCGGTGCTCGCGCTGCTCCCACTCGTGTGGGACGCGGCCCGGCGGCGCGACGCGGTGGCCGCCCGGCGGGTCGCCTACGGGTTCGTGCCGCTCGGCGCCTGGTACCTCTGGGTCTGGGTACGCATCGGGCAGTTGCCGGTGTTCGCCCACACACCGGCACGATCCGAGGCGATCGGGTGGCCGCTCGTGTCCCTCGCGCATTTCGCGGCCGACACGACCCAACCCGACCGCTTCGTCGTCGTCACCCTCGTCGTCCTCACCAGCGCCCTGTGCGTATCGGCCTGGGCCCGGGACCGCGGGCGGCTCGTCGGCCAGGCGGCGCTCTTGTTCGGCTTGTTCGCCCTGTGCCTCGGGCCGAACGCGCTGCGCTACTCCGGCGACACCCTCCGGCTCCTCGGGTGCGCCCAGGTGCTCGGGATCATCGTGTACGCCGGCTCGCAACGCCTCCCCGCGCTCGTGAGCGCCGGCTGAAGCGCCTGCACGAACCGAACCGACCGAAATACGCCGGTCTTTTCCTTCGGGGAGCGGCCCTGTAGCCTTCCGCGGCCGCTCGGTCCGAGCGGCGGTCCGCGCGGTCCCTACGCGCGGCCAGGCTTCCCGTCCCCAACAAAGCAGGAATACGAGTGTCCGACCAGGAAACCGAGACGCCCGCCGAGGGCTCCGCCGCTGCGGAGCCCGAAGTCGACGAGGCGATGGAGACCCAGATCGCGGTTGACGACCTCGACGGTATGTCGTTCGAGGATGCCATCGACCAGACGATCGTCGCCTTCGACGACGGCGACATCGTCAACGGCAAAGTCGTCAAGATCGACTCCGACGAAGTGCTGCTCGACATCGGCTACAAGTCGGAAGGCGTCATCCCGTCGAAGGAACTGTCGATCCGCAACGACGTCGACCCGCACGAAGTGGTGTCACTCGGCGACGAGATCGAAGCACTCGTCCTGCAAAAAGAAGACAAAGACGGTCGCCTCATCCTCTCCAAGAAGCGCGCCCAGTACGAACGCGCGTGGGGAACGATCGAACAGATCAAAGAGGCGGAAGGTGTCGTTTCCGGGCCGGTCATCGAAGTCGTCAAGGGCGGCTTGATCCTCGACATCGGCCTGCGCGGCTTCCTGCCCGCGTCGCTCGTCGACCTGCGCCGCGTGCGCGACCTGCACCCGTTCGTGGGTCGAACGCTCGAATGCAAGATCATCGAGCTCGACAAGAACCGCAACAACGTCGTGCTCAGCCGGCGCGCGTACCTCGAAGAGACCCAGCGCGAACAGCGCGACGAGTTCCTCGCCAACCTGAAGCCGGGCGAAGTGCGCAAGGGCGTCGTGTCGTCGGTTGTCAACTTCGGTGCGTTCGTCGACCTCGGTGGTATGGACGGCCTGGTCCACGTTTCGGAACTGTCGTGGAAGCACGTCGACCACCCGAGTTCGGTCGTGCAGGTGGGCGACGAAGTCACCGTGCAGGTGCTCGACGTCGACCTTTCACGCGAGCGAATTTCGCTGTCGTTGAAGGCCACCCAGCAAGACCCGTGGCAGGAGTTCGCGACCGGTCACCAGGTCGGCGAACTCGTCTACGGGCGGGTCACGAAGCTGGTGCCGTTCGGTGCGTTCGTCCAGGTGGGCGAAGGCATCGAAGGCCTCGTGCACATCTCGGAAATGGCCGCGCACCATGTGGATGCGCCCGAGCAGGTCGTCACCCCCGGCGAGGAGCTCTGGGTGAAGATCATCGACGTCGACCTCGAACGGCGGCGTATCTCGCTGTCGATCAAGCAGGCCGCCGAAGGTGGCACCGTCTCGGCCGAGTACCAGGAGTACTACGGCGAGCACATGTACGACGAGCAGGGCAACTACATCGGGCCCGACTACACCGAGGGCGAAGAGGGAACCGGGGCCGAAGCCGCGACCGGGGCCGAAGAAGCGACCGCGACCGAGCCGACCGCCGAAGCCGCGGCCGGGCCCGCCGACGGCGCGAGCGACGCCGCGGCCGCGGAAGCACCGCCCGCTCCGGAGGCCACCGACGGTGAGGAACCCGGCGATTCTTGAGGCGCCTGGGTCGTAAGACCCAAAAGTGTGACATCTTTGAGCGTCCGCTAGGCCACAAATAGTGGCTATCGGTCTTGTTGTTCCTGCACTTCTCCCTCACACTGGCGCTGCTCGGTCGATAGGTCTTGAGACGGGCTGTTGCGGCCACGTCATCGAGGCTCGGCTCCGCCGGGTTCGACACAAATCTCTCGTTGTTCCAAGCAGGGGGAACACCGGTGCGAAATTGGCGGGTACTTACCGCCGCCGCGGCTGTCGTTCTGGCAGGTGTGGCGTCGGTTCTGGCGTACAGCTATCTGACTCAAGCGGACGCGCGAGCGCAGGACAAGACCGCAATGGTCTCCGTGCTCGTCGCGAAGCAACAGATCCCGAAGGGAACCACCGGCGCCAGCGCCGTTTCGGGCAACCTTCTCCAGACGGAGAAGGTTCCTCGGAGCGTCCTGCCGGCCGACGCCCGGACGGATGACACGGGCCTGAACGGCCTGGTTGCCTCGTCGGCGATCGCCAAAGGGCAGTTCATCGTCAAGGACAGCTTCGTTGCGGCCAGCCAGGTCGACGGTTTCTCGACGACCGTCAAGGGCGGCAAGGAAGCGATCTCGCTGAGCGTCGACACGACGCACGGCGTCGCCGGCTTCATCGAGCCGAACGACAGCATCAACGTGCTGCTGACGTTCGACGCCGAAGACAAGCTCGGCTCGGCCGGGACGCTGAAGACGACGGCCTTCCTGATCCCCGGCCTGCGCGTGCTGGCCGTCGGATCGACGACCGCAGGCACGACGGCGCCGCAGCCGACCAACGGGACCACCGACACGACGGCGGCTCCCGCGGCGCAGCAAGGCTTGATCACCGTAGAGGCCACGCCTCGGCAGGCGGAGCAGATCGCCCACGCGATGAACCTGGGCACGATCATGCTCTCGCTGAACCCGCCGAACTTCGACCCGACGAACTTCAAGTCGCCGGCCGAGGTCGTCGAAGCGTTCAACCTCTTCGACCAGCCGCTGACGTTCCTCCAGCAAGTCGAGCAGCAGATCAACAACGCCAAGCCGAGCAAGTGACCCGAGGGTCGTTGCGCCGGTCTTGGGTAACTGACGAGCGTGCGTGAAGAGATGGTCAGTCAAAGCCCCAGTCACATGTCGAGCCCCGATCGGTACCGGGTTGTCGCGGTTGAACCCGACGAGCGGTACCGCACGAGGCTGACGATCCAACTCGCCGGCCTCTCGGCGGCGCCCTACGAGTCGCTCGAGGCACTCATCGAGCACCTCGACTCGGAAGAACCCGCGGTCGTGGTGTTCGGTCCGGGACTCGCCAACGACACCGGGCTCGCGCATGCGCAGCGTTTGACGCGTACGCACCCCGACGTCGGGATCGTGCTCCTCGCCGAAGAGCTGACACTGCCGCTCCTGCAGCAGGCGTTGCGGGCGGGCGTGCGCGATGCGGTGACCCTCGAAGCCGACGACGCCACGTTGCGCCAGTCGGTGGAACGGGTCGGCGATGCGATCGCGACGATCGCGTCGCGGGCGGTCGCTCCCGACCCGGGTCGCCGGGGCCGGGTGATCGTTGCCTTCTCCACCAAGGGTGGCGTCGGCAAGAGCGTCGTCGCCACGAACACGGCGACGTCGCTGGCCAGCAAGGGCAATCACGTCTGCATCGTCGACTCCGACCTGCAGTTCGGCGATGTCGCGGTGTTGCTCGGCGTGCCGCCGCTGCACACGACGATCGAAGCTGCGGGCTCGATCGCGACCGCCGACTCGCAACTGATGGAAGGGCTGCTCGCAACCCACGAGCTGTCGGGCCTGCGGGTGCTGCCCGCTCCGGTCGAGCCGTCGGCGGCCGACCAGATCGCACCCGACGAGATGGTCGGCATCGTGCAGCTGCTGCGCACCATGTTCGACTTCGTGGTGATCGACCTCCCGCCGCACTTCGACGACGTCGTCGTCGCGCTGCTCGAAGAGGCCGACGACGTCCTGCTCGTCGCGAGCATGGACATCCCCAGCATCAAGAACCTGAAGGTCGGGATCCAGACGCTCGACCTGCTCTCACTCGCCGGTTCGAAGATCCGTCTGGTGCTCAACCGAGCGAATGCGAAGGTCAACCTCGACATCGGCGACGTCGAGCGTGCACTCGGCGTGCCGGCCGATTTCCGGGTCCCGTCCGACATTTCGGTGCCGCAAGCGGTGAACCGCGGGATCCCGGTGGTACTCGACAAGCCGAAGTCGCCGGCGGGGCTCGCCCTGCACGCGATCGCGGATTCGTTCTTGGCTTCCCCCGCTCCCGCGGCGGACGCCGAGCCTCGCCGGCGCTCGTGGCGCCGGCCGGAATAGGAGGCGGGAGTGTCGGACCAGCAGCCGCAGTTCAAACGGTGGCAGGAGTTCCAGCGGACCCCGGGCGCGCAGCGCCAGGGCCAGCTCGAAGAACTGCGCCAGCGGGTGCACCAGTTCGTCATCGAACAGCTGGGCCCGTTGCTCACCGACACGAGGCTCGGTGACACCGAAACCCGCCGGCTCGTGCACGAGCAGGTGCACAAGGCGCTCGCCGAAGAGACGACCGCGCTGTCGGGGGCGGAGCGCGCGCAACTCGTGCAGGACGTCAGCGACGACGTGATGGGCTACGGCCCCATCGACCGGCTGATCAAGGAAGCCGGCACGACCGAAGTGATGTGCAACGGTCCGAAGATGGTCTACGTCGAGCGCGACGGCAAGCTCGAGCGCAGCGACGTCGAGTTCGTCGACGAGACGCACCTCCGGCGGGTCATCGACAAGATCGTGGCCCAGGTCGGCCGGCGTATCGACGAGTCGAACCCGATGGTCGACGCCCGCCTTCCCGACGGGTCACGAGTCAACGCCGTCGTCCACCCGATCGCACTGGGCGGCCCGTTCCTCACCATCCGGAAATTCTCGGCCCACCCGTACACGGTGGCCGACCTCATCAACTTCAATTCGCTGACCGCGCAGACGGCCCACTTCATCGACGCGTGTGTTCGCGGGCGGTTGAACGTGGTGATCAGCGGCGGTACCGGTTCCGGTAAGACGACGCTGCTGAACGTGTTGTCTTCCTTCATTCCGGCCACCGAACGGGTGATCACGGTCGAAGACGCGAAGGAACTGCGCCTCTTGCAGGACCACGTGCTCTCGATGGAATCGCGTCCGGCCAACATCGAAGGTGTCGGCGAGGTCAGGATCCGCGAGCTGGTGCGCAACGCATTGCGTATGCGGCCCGACCGCATCATCGTCGGTGAGGTTCGTGGTGCGGAAGCCCTCGACATGCTCCAGGCGATGAACACCGGCCACGACGGTTCACTCACGACGGTGCACTCCAACGCACCGCGCGACACGCTTTCCCGTATCGAGACGATGACGCTGATGGCCGGCATGGACCTGCCGATCCGGGCCGTGCGGGAGCAGATGGCGTCGGCGCTCGACATGATCGTGCACGTGTCACGCCTCCGTGACGGCAGCCGGCGGATCACCCACATCAGTGAGGTGATGGGGATGGAGGGCGACGTCATCGTGCTCCAGGACATCTACCTCTTCGACTACGGCATGGGCATCGACGAGGAAGGCCGCTTCCGCGGGCACCTGAAGAGCACGGGTATCCGCCCGACCTTCAGCGAACGGCTCTCGGACCACGGCATCCAACTCGCGCCGGAACTGTTCACGCTCGAGCCCTTCGCCCGGCGTGTCGTCGGACTTCGGTGATCACGATGCACGCGGTTTCGGTGGCATCGCTCGTCGCGAGCGGCTTCATGGGCAGTGTCGCGAGCCGGTTGCTGATCGCGGTCCTCACCGGGCTCGCGACCGCCGGCCTCGTCGTTTCGTTGACGGTGATCTTCGGGCGGCGCCAGGCGCGACTCGAAAAACGCCTCGCGGGCTACGACGTCAGCGAATCGGCGAACCGGCCCAACGCGACCGCGGGGAACGCGCCCGACGCGAACATGATGCAGGCCGCGGTCGACATGACCGAGCGTTTCGCGACGCAGACCGGCCTGCTCGCGCGAGCCGAAGTGCTGTTGCAGCAGGCCGACCTGCCGCTGCGCCCGGCCGAGGTGCTGTTCTACGTTCCTACGTTCGCGGTCATGGCGTTCATCATCGCCGCGCTGCTGTGGGACGTGTTCACCGCGATCCTGGTCGGCGCGATCGTCCTCTTCGGCCCGCTCGGCTACGTGATGTACAAGCGTCAACAGCGCCTCGTTGAGTTCGAACGGCAGCTGCCCGACACGCTGCAACTGCTCGCCGGTGCGATGCGCGCCGGGTTCTCCTTCATGCAGGGTCTCGAGACCGTCGCCGACGAGTCGCACGGAGCGATGCGCCGCGAGTTGCAGCGCGTGTTCACCGAGGCTCGCCTGGGTCGCCCGATCGAGGACGCGCTCAGCGAGACGGCAGACCGTATGGAAAGCCGCGACCTGGAATGGGCGGTCCTCGCGATCCGCATCCAGCGGGAGGTCGGTGGGAACCTCGCGTCGCTGCTCGACACGGTGGCCGAGACGATGACGGCGCGGGAACGGCTCCGCCGTGAGGTGAAGACGCTCACCGCGGAAGGCAAGCTGTCGGCCGTCGTCGTCAGCCTCTTCCCACCGGTGTTCGGCGGGTTCTTGTTCCTGACCCGTCGCGACTACATGCGCATCCTCTGGTCGGAGACCGCCGGGATCGTCGCGATCTGCGTCGCGGCGACCATGTGGGTCATCGGCTGGTTCTGGCTCAAGAAGCTCGTGAAGATCGAGGTGTGACGATGGTCGTCTTCATTGCGCTCGCCTTCGCCGCCGCGATCGGCCTCGCCGTGTACACGGTGTCGTCGAGCCTGCAGGAGCGCGCCATCATGCGCCGCTCGATCCAGGCCCTCGAAGGCTACGAACTGCAGGGTGCCAGCGTGCGCGAGCAGGAGATGCTCGGCAACATCGGCGCGCGTGTCATCGCGCCCGTCGGTGCCGCGGTCTCGAAGTTGATCCACCGGTACACGCCGGTGGGGTACGAACAGAACCTGGCGCGGAAGACGACGCTGGCGGGGAGCCCCGCCGGGTTCGAAGTCGACCGGCTGCTCGTGCTCAAGCTCCTCGGGACGGCGTCCGGTGTGGTGTGGGTCCCGCTCGTGTACTTCGTGCTGCACGCGCACGGCCTGCTCGCGCTGGGCTTGACCGGCGTCGTGTGGGCCGGGAGCTTCCTCGGCCCCGACCTCGCGTTGAACCGGAAGATCGAGGAGCGCCAGCACCAGATCGCCGTCGCGCTCCCCGACATCCTCGACCTCCTCGTGATCTCGGTCGAAGCCGGCCTCGGTTTCGAGCAAGCCATCGAGCGCACGTCGACGTCGGTCCCCGGGCCGCTGTCGGAGGAATTCCGCCGCTTGCTCCAAGAGACGCGGATGGGTGCGACCCGAGCCGACGCGCTCCGGGCGATGGACGAACGTACGCAGGTCGAAGAGCTGCGGTCGTTCATTCTCGCCATGCTCCAGGCCGACGCCTTTGGCGTGTCGGTTTCTCGGATTCTGCGCTCGCAGGCCGATGAGATGCGTGTACGTCGGCGTCTGGCCGCCGAGGAGCAAGCCGAGAAGGCTCCGGTGAAGATGCTGTTCCCGTTGGTGTTCTGCATCTTCCCGGCGGTGTTCGTGGTGATCCTCGGTCCGGCGCTGATCCAGATCAACAGGTCGTTGTAACCGGGAGCGCCAATGACGGGAGTCGTGACCCGCGAAGAGCCGGTCGCGACGGGTGGGGACGTTCCGGCGTCCCTGCGCCCCGATCGATCGTTGCGGCCACCGAGCCTCGAGACCCTCTTCACCGCGCTGTTCGCGCTGTGTGGCTGGATCCTCGGCCTCCGGCAACTGAGCGACAACTCCTTCCTCTGGCACCTCCGCACGGGGCAGCTGATCCTCGACCACGGCATCCCGCGCGCCGACCCGTACTCGTTCACGGTGCCGGGGGCGCGATGGATCGCGCAGAGTTGGTTGGCCGAGCTCGCGTACGGTGCCGCGTCGCGTCTCGCCGGCGGTTTCGGCGTACGGCTCCTGGTCGCGGTCACCGGCGCGGCGTTCGTCGCGGCGACCTACCGCATCGCGCTGCGCACATCGCGGAACCGCATCCGCGCCGCGGTGCTGACGACACTCCTACTGGCGACGCTGCTCAACGTGTGGTCCGAACGGCCGTTGATCTTCGGTCTTGCCGGCATGGTCGCACTGGTGGTCGCGGTCGAGCTGCCCGAGTCGTTCCTGGGACGTCATCTCCTGGTCTCGGTCCCGTTGACCATGTGGTGCTGGGGCAACGTGCACGGCTCCTTCGAGCTCGGCTACGCCTACCTCGCATTGCACGTGATCGGGCGTTGGCTCGACGGTGCGCCGCCGACCGGCGGGCGCGAGCGCAAGCTGGTGATCGCGACCGCCGCGAGCCTCGTGGCGCTGCTCGTGAACCCGTACGGCTTCGGGTTGCTCTGGTTCCCGGTGCAATTGCTGCAGCGGGGGAGCGTGCTCAACAACGTGTCGGAGTGGCAGTCGCCGAACTTCCGCCAGCTCGGCGGGATGCTCTACGCCGCATGGTTCGGTGTCGTGCTGCTGTTGCTGATCGTCCGCAACAAACCGTCTCGCCGCGATCTCCTTGTCACGTTCCCGTTCTTGTTCCTCGGGCTGTGGGCGATCCGTAACGTCGGCATCGCCGCGATCGTGACCCTCCCGGTCGCCGGGCGCGCGTGGGTGGGCGGCAAGGTCCGTCACGACGATCGCCTGCGGCTCGGTTGGGCGTTCATGGCGCTGTTGCTGTGTGCCGGCCTCGCGGGTTCTCGTCGGCGAGCTCCGAGAACGACTTCGACCTCCAGAAGTACCCCGTGGCGGCCATGCACCAGCTCAGCGTCCGCGGTCTGCTCGGCGATCGCCTCTATACGACCGACGCGTGGGCCGGGTACACGATCTGGAGGTCGTGGCCGCAGCAGCGCGTGTTCATGGACGACCGCTACGACATGTACCCGAAGGCGGTCGTCGACGACTACAACACCATCGCCAACGTCAACCCGAAATGGCGGGCCACCCTCGATCGGTGGAAGATCGACGTGGTCGTCTGGCCGGCGAAACGTTCCCTTTCGCAGGCGCTCGCGGAAGACGCATCATGGTCGCGGGTCTATGTCGACAAGACGGCCGCGGTCTTCGTGCGCAACGGCTGACGTCGTGCCGGCGCCCGCCGAGCGCGTGAAGTCGCGGATCGCCTGGGCCAGGGCCGCGGGCTGGTCGAGTGGGATGAGCGTGTAGCTGTCGGTGATCTCGACGAGGCGCACGTCCGGGAGGAGTTCGGCCAGACGCCGCCCGTCGTCGGGTGGCATGACCCGATCGCCGGCCGCCCACACCACGAGCGCGGGCCGGTCGTAGCCGGCGAGGCGCTCGGTCGCGTCGATCAAGAGCTGCTTCTCGCCCGAGACCGCCCGAAGCAGGCGGACCGTGTCGCGGCGGATCGCGCGCCGGCGCAGGATGGGTTTCATCCAGCGCTTCGTCGCCGCGTCGCCCCGCTTGGTCAGCCAGCCGAACGCGAGCGGCAGGCGCCGCACCGGCTTCAGCCGCATCTGCTGCATGAAGAGGCCGAACAGCGAGGGTGGCAGCTTCCCGGTCAGCACCAACGTCTTTCCCGTGAGGCCGGGCGGGAAGTTGTCGAAGGCGTCGCAGGAGGCGAGCACGAGGCGGCCGACATTCGCCGCGCCGTCGGCGACGAGCACCTGGGCGACGGCGCCGCCGGTGTCGTTCCCGACGAGGGTGACGTCGTGTAACCCGAGGCGCTCGATCAACTCGGCGACGAGCGTGGCGATGCCGCGCAACGACAGGTCGGCGTCGGGGCCCATTGCGTGTCGGTGCGCCCCGAAGGGCAGCGTCGGCACCACACACCGGTGATCGGCGGCGAGATCGGCGATCACGTCGGCCCAGAGGGAGGCGTCCATCAGCAGCCCGTGCAGCAGGAGGAGGACGGGGCCGCTCCCACCGGTGTCCTCGTAGTCGATCGTTCCCGCCGACAGCTCCACCTGGCGCACGTCGATCGGTTGCATCGTCCTCCTCGCAATCCCTGTCGCGTATCCTTTCCCTAGACATACGGTCGTACGTATTATTTGTCAAGCGATTGTTCATCGAGCCGGTCGCGTGTCGAGCGGGCCGGGGGAAGGCGAGCGGGCATGGACGGTCGGGGCGAACGGGGTGATCGAACGCGCAAGGCGGTGGCCAACCAGGCGGCGGCGATCGCGTCCGTCTCGGGCCTGTCGGGCATGTCGCTGTCCGACCTCGCGGCCGCACTCGGGATCACCAAGAGCAGTGTTCAGGCCGCGTACAAGACCAAGGAGGCCGTCCAACTGGCGGCGGTCGCCGCGGCGAGCGAGGTCTTCGTCTCGGCGGTCGTCGCGCCGGCCGCGACGGTTCCCGAAGGGCTCCCCGCCTTGGTGGTACTCGTCGATGCTTGGCTCTCGTACGTCGAGCACCGGGTGTTCCCGGGTGGTTGCTTCATGGTCGCGACGCTGTCGGAGTTCGACAGCCGGCCCGGCGCCGTCCGCGACGCGCTCGGCGCGTGCCCGGCGAGCATGGCTCAGCCTGCTCGAGCACCACGCGGCGGCGGCACAGGCGGCCGGCGAACTCCCGGCGTCGCCGCCGCCCGCCATGGTCGCGTTCGAGATCGACGCGGTGTTGTCGGCCGCGAACGTCGCGCGCAACTTCAGCGACGACACGGGCCCGCTCGCGACCGCGCGGGCCCTGATCGAACTCCGCCTCGGCCTCGCCGCGGCGTGAACGGCTGGGAACGCGAAAGGGCCGCGGGGGTTAACCCGCGGCCCATCCGAGTTCTGGTGTTCTCGACTAGCCGAGCGTGCTGGACGCCGACGAGAACTTCTCCTTGACCTTGCCGCCGAGGTTGGTCACCACGAGGATGACGGCCAGCGCGATGAAGGTGAGGAGCAACACGTACTCAACGAGGTTGGCGCCGCGCTCGTCCTTGGTGAAGCGAGCGATGAGCCAGGTCTTGAAAACGAACAGATCCATGAAATAGACCCCCTGCCGGTCTTTATATTGAGTGTTCGCCGCCTGGCACCGCCCGACGGACCTCATCAATATCGCAAATCGGGCCGGTTGTTTGAATAGGCCCGCAGGCCCATTGACGCCCAGCACTTGTCACACTTTTCGCGCTTCAGCTGAGGCGAACAATGCCGATACGTACTGCGCTCAAGACGGCCTGGGTGCGGTCCCGGGCGTCGAGTTTGGCGTAGATCGACGCCAGGTGGTTCTTCACCGTCTTCCCGCTGATGTAGAGGTGCTCGGCGACCTCGGTGGTCGAGCAGCCGTCGGCGATGAGTTGGAGGATCTCCTCCTCCCGCGGGGTGAGCGGCGACATCGTGCGCTCCTCGCGCTCGGTGCGCCCCAGTTCTCGCAAGATCGCCTCGGCGATACCGGTCGAGAAGCCGACATCGCCCCCTGCGGTCGAGATCACTGTTTGCACGACATCCTGCATCGAACAGTCTTTGGTGAGGAAGGCCGACGCGCCGGCCTCGATCGCCTCGTGCCGCAACGACTGTTCGTCGTGCATGGTGAGCACCACGATCGGAAGGCGCGGCTGCAATTCGTGGATGCGCCGGGTCGCTTCGATCCCGCCGAGGACCGGCATCGTCACATCCATGACGATCACGTCGAGTTGGTGCTCGGCGGCATAACGCGCCGCTTCCTCGCCGTCGCTCGCTTCGGCCACGACGGTGGCGCCCGCGTCTTCGAAGGCACGCCGCAGCGCGTTCCGAAGCAGCTGGTGGTCGTCGGCGAGAAGCACTTTCATCGTTGACCCTCCAATTGCAGCGAGAGCCGTGCCCCACCGCCGGGATTGCTGTTGATCGTGAACCGGGCTTGGATCGCATCCGCGCGCTCGCGAATGCCCAAAAGGCCGTAGTGGTCACCGCTCACATGAGCGGGGTCGAAACCGCGACCGTTGTCGGACACATCGAGCCGGGCCGCGGTCCGGGTGACCGTCCAGCACACCTCGGCTTGTGTCGCTCCCGAGTGGCGCTCGACGTTCGTGAGCGCCTCTTGGAGGATGCGCCACACTTCCTGTTCGAGCGGCACCGGGAGACGGTGCGTCACGTGGTGTTCCCATCCGACCGAGATCCCGGTGCGCTCCTCGAACCGCGCCAGGTACTCGGTGGCGGCGTGTTCGAGGTCGGTGTCCTCGGTGACTCCGGAGCGCAGCTGGTAGAGGGTTTCCCGCAGGCTCGTGACGACGTTGCGGACCACTTCGTGCAACGACCCGAGTTCTTCCTGGTACTCGCGGTGCTCACTGTGATCGCGCAGGCGTTCGAGTTCGAAGGCGACGTACGCGAGTTCCTGGCCGATGCGGTCGTGCAGGTCGCGGGCGATCCGTGCCCGTTCGGCTTCCGCGCCGAACATCCGCAACCGGGCGAACCATTTGGCGTTGTCGATCGACAGTGCAACCAGGGCGCTCGCGTTGCTGACGAGCGTGACCTCCCGTTCGCCGTAGGCGTGGGGGTGGGTCTCCTCGAGGGCCAGCAGGCCGACGACGCTCCCGCGGGCGCGCAACGGTGCGTACAACCCGCTCCGGGCCAGGGGCGCGAACCCGGGCTCGCCGGTAGCGACGAGATCGTCGACGACGATCGGACGGAGGCCGGTCGCGGCCCGGCGCAACGGCTCGGGAAGCCCGTCGAGCGGCAGCACGGCCGGGAGCCGCACCCCCTCGGTCAGCTCGACCCGCCAGCGATCGCCGGTGTCGTCACGGACGAGGATCACGAGGCTGCTGAAGTCGAGGTGCGAGCGGAGCCGGTTGCGGGTGGATGCGACGACCTCGCCCAGGTCCAGCGATGCAGGCAGGGTCTGGGCCAGCGCGTGCAGTGCGACGAGCAGCTCGTTGGCGCGGTGCATCTGGCCGGCCTGGTCGATCGCGGCGGCGCGCTGTTCCTGGACCTCGGCGATGAACGTGCCGCCGAACGCCCCCAGCAGCGCGCACATGAGGAACACGACCGCGAGTTCGAGGGAGGCACCGCCACCCTGGGCGAAATGGAAGGAGACCGCCGCGAGCACCGTTGCGCCCGCGATGCCGGCGCTGACGATCACGAACCGGTCGCCCCAGACGTAGCCGGCGAGGACCATCGCGGTCATCGGGGTGAGCACGAACGGGCTCTTACCCGCACCGGTGGCCGCCACCGCGAGGAGCATCAACGCCAGTTCCAGCCCCACCCGCACCTTCGTGCGCCGGTCGGGGACGCCGATCATCACCGGGTCGGTGTGTTGCGCCGCGGCGAAGAGGGTCAGCGCGACCGCGACGGTGATGAACCGGGCGTTGAACGGCCCGCCCATGAGCCACACGGCCAGGCCGAGCAGCAACGTCGACCAGCGGGCCGCCTCGCCGAACTGGCGGAGCCGGTACTCGAGCGACGAATGGTCGAAATCGTCGATTTCGAAGGCGCCGCGCGGTTCGCCGGCGGGCCCCGGCCGGCGGGTGCCGCAGCGTCGAATGGTTGCGCCACCGTCCGCGGTGTCGTCGAGGTCGTCATCGGTTGCCCTGTCCTTCCAGATCGGCCGGAAGTGGCCTCCGCGTGAGGCGAACGGCCTACGTGGTGTGACCTGCGCCGGCCGGTTTCGAGGGGCTCGGGCGGCGCCACCCGTAGGATCCCGGGGCGTGTTCATGGTCGGGTTGACGGGCGGGATCGGATCGGGGAAGTCGACCGTGGCCGCGGCGCTGACGAAACGGGGTGCGGTCGTGGTCGACGCCGACGCGATCGCGCGCCAGGTCGTCGAGCCGGGCACGCCGGCGCTGGCCGCGCTGGTCGAACGCTTCGGCGAGGGCATCCTCCGGGCCGACGGGTCGCTCGATCGCCCGGCGCTGGCGAGGTTGGCCTTCGTCGACGACGATTCCCGCAAGGCGCTCGAAGCGATCACGCACCCGGCCATCGGGGCCGAGTTCCTCCGCCAGATCGAGGTCGCCCCGCCCGGCGCGGTGATCGTGCACGACGTGCCGCTGCTCGTCGAGTCGACGCGTGGCTACGACTACGGCGCGGTGATCGTGGTCGAGGCACCCCGCGAGGTGCGCCTCGAGCGGCTCGAAGCCCGCGGGATCGATCGGGCCGATGCCGAGGCGCGGATGGCGGCCCAGGCGACCGACGAGGAGCGGCGCGCCGTCGCGACGTGGGTGATCGACAACGGCGGCACCCTCGACGACCTCGAACGCCAGGTCGACGAGCTCTGGCCCGACCTCCTCGCCCGCGCCGCCGCAGCCTGACGGAGCGCCCGCGACGGAGGAGCAGCGAACTCGCAGGAGCGGCGAGCCTGATGGGGCCGTTGGCGCGCGGCGGTGAGCGCCCGCGACGGAGGAGCAGCGAACTCGCAGGAGCGGTGAGCCTGATGGGGCCGTTGGCGCGCGGCGGTGAGCGCCCGCGACGGAGGAGCAGCGAACTCGCAGGAGCGGCGAGCCTGCGAGCGCGACCAAAAAGAATGTCTCACCCCCTCGGTACGCTGCGTCCGTGCCCGAATTTTCGCTCGTCACCGATCTTTCACCGGCCGGCGACCAGCCGGTCGCGATCGACGCGCTGGTCGATGGGGTGCAGCGCGGCGACAAGTTCCAGACGCTGCTCGGGATCACCGGGTCGGGGAAGTCGTTCACCATCGCGAACGTCATTGCCAATGCGGGCCGGCCGACACTCGTGCTGGCCCCCAACAAGACCCTCGCCGCGCAGCTGGCGGCGGAGTTCCGGGAGCTGTTCCCGAAGAACCGGGTGGAGTACTTCGTCTCCTACTACGACTACTACCAGCCCGAGGCGTACCTCCCGACCACCGACACGTACATCGAGAAGGACTCCTCGATCAACGACGAGATCGACCGGCTCCGCCATTCTGCGACCAGTGCCCTGATGTCGAGGCGCGACGTGATCATCGTCGCGTCGGTGTCGGCGATCTACGGGCTCGGTTCACCTGAGCATTACGCGAAGCAGTTGCTCACGGTGTCGGTCGGGGAGGAGCACGACCAGCGCAGCATCCTGCGCCGGCTGGTGGAGTTGCAGTACGAGCGTAACGATTTCACGTTCGCCCGCAACAAGTTCCGGGTGCGAGGCGACACGATCGAGATCTTCCCGTCGTACGAGGAACGTGCGGTGCGCATCTCGTTGTTCGGCGACGAGGTCGAGCGCATCTCTGCGGTCGACCCGCTCACCGGTGAGGTGGTCGAGGAGCTCGACACGCTGGTGCTGTTCCCGAAGTCGCACTACGTCACCGACATGGAGGCGATGAAGCGGGCGATCGAGGGGATCGAGGCGGAGCTCGTCGTGCGGTTGAAGGAGCTCGAGGACCACGGCAAGTTGCTCGAGGCGCAGCGGCTCCGCATGCGCACGACGTACGACCTCGAGATGTTGCGCGAGGTCGGCGTGTGCTCGGGCGTCGAGAACTATTCGATGCATCTCGACGGTCGCAGCTACGGCGAGCCGCCCTACACCCTGCTCGACTATTTCCCCCGCGACTTCCTCGTCGTGCTCGACGAATCGCACCAGACGGTGCCGCAGCTGCACGGCCAGTTCGCCGGCGACCGTTCCCGCAAGGACACGCTCGTCGAGCACGGGTTCCGGCTCCCGTCGGCGCGCGACAACCGGCCGCTGATGTTCGAGGAGTTCCTGGAGAAGATCAACCAGGTGGTGTTCCTGTCGGCCACGCCGGGCCCGTACGAGATCGAGATGTCGACGCAGGTGGTGGAGCAGATCGTGCGGCCCACCGGGTTGATCGATCCCGAGGTGATCGTGAAACCGACGAAGGGCCAGATCGACGACCTCGTCGCGGAGATCCACAAGCGCACCGACATGGACCACCGGGTGCTCGTCACCACGCTCACGAAGAAGATGTCGGAGGACCTCACCGACTACCTCCTGGAGCTCGGTATCCGGGTGCGTTACCTGCACTCGGAGGTCGACACCCTCGAACGGGTCGACATCTTGCGGGCGTTGCGCCTCGGTGAGTTCGACGTACTGGTCGGTATCAACCTGCTTCGCGAAGGGCTCGACCTCCCGGAGGTGTCGCTCGTCGCGATCCTCGACGCCGACAAGGAAGGCTTCTTGCGCTCCGAGACCGCGCTGGTGCAGACGATCGGGCGCGCCGCGCGCAACGTCGAGGGCCAGGTGATCATGTACGCCGACCAGATGACCGACTCGATGACGCACGCCATCTCGGAGACGCAACGGCGCCGCAAGAAGCAACTCGAGTACAACGAGGCGAACGGCATCGACCCGCAAACGGTGCGCAAGAAGGTCACCGACATCCTCGAGATGGTGCGGGCGCGCGATGCCGACGGCAACATCCCCGCCGCGCGCGGCCGGGGACGGGGCAAGAGCCGCACGTCGGTGATCGACAAGCTCGACCTGCCCCGCGACGAGTTGGGCCGCTTGATCCAGAGCCTCACCGACGAGATGCAGGACGCGGCGCGCGATCTTCGGTTCGAGGAAGCCGCGCGCCTGCGCGACGAGGTCAACGAGCTGAAACGGGAACTGCGCGAGGTCGTCTGACGTCGGCCGGTGGCGCGGCGGCCGCCTCGCGACCGCGCATGAAGACCGCAACGAGGGCCAGCGCGAAGCAGGGCAGTTCGGCGCGGTTGGCGTTGTCGTCGATGAAGAGCACGTTGCTGCTGAGGCACAGCAAGAACGCCAGCTGGATGGCGATGGCCCATCCGATCGGCGTCCGGAGCGCGCCGCGGCGGAGCGCGTAGCAACCGAGCATCGTCACGACGGCCAGGCCGGCCCACGCCGGCTGCGGCGACAGGCCGTGGCGCCAGCCCTGCACCGACGCCCAGAGACCGTGGAGGGGGTCGAACTCGTGTATCCCCGTGCCCCGGTGCCCGACGACGAGCCGCACGCAGCACCACCAGGCCCCGGCCGCGAGGGCCGGCAGCGCGACGAGGCGGGCGCTCGGGCGGTCGCGGCGCGCGAGCGCGTAACCGACGAGGACGAGGAGCAGCGACTCCTTGGTGAGGACCGCGGCGGTGGCGAGGAGGAGTGCGAGTTGGGGGCGTTTGCGGAGGTCGAGGGTGAGCGCCCCGAGCGCGAACGCGAGCGCGAGCGCGTCGGGTACGCCGAGGTTGAGTGAACTGCGCGCACCGGGCAGGAGCGCGAAGGCGACCGAGAGCCAGGCCGAGCCACCGAGGGTCGTCGACAACGCCCCGAGTGCGATTCCTCCGGCGAAGAGGGCGGCGATGCCGATCAGCACCATCGCGATCACGAGGCCTCGACCGCCGCCGCCGGGGTGCAACATCCAGGCGAGCAGCGGGAACAGGATCCGCTGCTCGCGGTAGGCGGGCCGGTCGAGGGAGCGCGCCGCGTCGGTGAGGTGCATCGGTTCGCGGGCGATCGCGTAGAACGACTGACCGTCGTGGCCGACGTCGCCGGGGAGCGGGAGGCCCGGAAAGTCGCGGTGCAGTACCGGTGCCGCGGCGCTGCGTGCACCGGGCGCGATGAGGAGCACGACGCCCTGGCGGCTCCGGAGGTTGGCCGGGAGCACGAGTGCGACGGCGCAGAGCGTCCCGAGCAGCGACCCGGCGAGGAGACGGCGCCACGGCAACCGCGGCGCCACCCCGGTGGGGCGGGTCGGCGGGGCGGTCGAGTCGCTCATGGAAAGAAAGAATCCCGGCGTTGCACCCCCTGCGATGCGCGGCCGGGACCTCGACCTTCAGATCGGCGGATTCGGGCCGGGGATGAGGAGGACGGCCCGCGGCCGGTGACGCGACGGCACAACTGCGGCTGTCTCCGGCCGATGAGGGCGGGTGAGCCTCGTCGAACGCTCCGTGGCGGCGCCGCGCCCGCGAACCAACCGGTTCGCCGCCCGGTCGACGGTGCTCCTCGTCGTCTTCGTCGTCGTGGCGTTCGGGCCGATCGTCACCGACGTCACCGCCCAGCCGGTGTCGCGGTACGCGGCAACCGCGGCCTATTTCGAGCACGGCAGCGTCGACCTGACCCGCTACGCATCGATCCTCGGCGTCGACAAGGCGCGCTACGGGGGCGAGCTGCGGTCCGACAAGGCGCCGGGCGAACCGTTCCTCGCCGTACCCGTGTACGCGGCCGGTCGGGTGCTCGGGTTGCGTCCCGCGGCGCAGATGCGCGTGCGCGGCGACCTGGGTGTGTGGTGGCAGACGTTCTGGATGTCGCTGGTGCCGTTCGCGTTGCTGCTCGCCCTGATGCATCGCGACGCGCGACGGGTTGCGGCTCGATCAGCGCTCCCGGCGACGCTCGCGCTCGGGGTCGGCACGCTGGCCCTGCCGCACGCGGTGAACCTGTACGGCCATTGCCTCGCGGCCGTGCTCGCGTTCGGCGCCTGGCGCGTGCTCGACGCCGACGGGCCGGACGGCGCCGCGGGCACCTCCCGAGCGCGACGCGCCGTGCTGGCGGGTTTCCTCGCCGGCGTGGCGTTCGCGGTCGAGTACCACACCGCGATCATCGCCGCGGTGCTCGCAGCCGTCCTGCTCCGGGAGTCGCGACGGAGCGACGCCGTGCGCTTCGGGGCCGGGTTCGCCGCGCCCGCCGCGCTCACCGCGTACTACCAGCAGGTCGCGTTCGGCCGTCCGTGGCGCCTCGCGTACCCCTACGTCGTACCGAAGTCGAATGGCGGGAGGTACGGGTTCCCGACGCCGGCCGAGCTACGTGACGTGCTCGCCGGTGCGCACGGCTTGCTGCTCACCAGTCCGATCGTGCTGCTCGCGGTGGTGGCCGCCGTCCTGGCACTCCGCGGCGACGCCGCGCCCGTGCGGCGGCCGGCCGGTGTCGCGCTGGCGGTGTTCGTCCCGTACTTCCTTCTCGTCGCAGGATGGTCGGGTACGCCGCTGCTCGAACAACCGGGGCCGCGATATCTGATCCCGGCGCTGCCGTTCCTCGCCGCGCCGCTGGCGGCGGCCTGGCAGCGGCACCGGGCGCTCGCCGTCGCCCTCTCGGCGTGGGGCGCGCTCGTGATGATCGCGGGTGCCGTGACGATGCACATCGTGCCCGCGGGCGCGCGCCCGTTCGACGTGTATTTCCACCAGGTCGCCAACGGGAGCTTCAACCCCACGTTGTGGTCGATGGCGTTCGGTCGCGCCGGCGCGTTCGCGTACGTCGTCACCGCAGTCGCCGCCGGTGCCCTGCTGTTCCGTCACCACGCCGGCGTGGAGCCGCCGGCATGACCGCGACGTTCCGTGATCCGCCCGCGACCGAAGCATCATCGGGGGTGCCCGGCGCGCCGGCCCGACCCCGTCGCCGGGTCGCGTGGTTGCTGGCCCTGTTCGCGGTGGTGACCGTCGGGCCGATGGTGCCGCGGTACAGCGCGCAACCGGCCTCGCGTTACGCGTTGACGGCCGCGATCGCGGAACACGGGTCGGTCGACATCAGCCCGTACCGCCGGATCCTCGGGATCGATCGCGCCGAGGTCGGTGGGCAGTTGCGGTCCGACAAGGCACCGGGCCAGCCGGTGCTGGGCGTGCCCGCGTACTGGCTGGGGCGCTTGGCGGGCGCGGAACCGGCGTCGGCGTTGCGGGCAAGTGGCGACCTGGGAATGTGGTGGCAGTCGTTCTGGGCGGCAACGCTGCCCTTCGCGCTGCTCCTGGCACTGATGTACGCCGTCGCGGCGAGCGTCGCGCCGAAGCATGCACTCGTTGCCTCGGCGGCGCTCGGGTTCGCGACGTTCCTGGTGCCGCACGCCAACGAGCTGTACGGGCATGTGCTCGCGGCGTTGTGCGCGTTCGCGGGATGGGCGCTGGTGCGTGAGCTTCGTGGTTCGAACGCTCGATTCGTGGCGGCGGGGTTCCTGTCGGGGTACGCGGTCGCGGTCGAGTACCACACGGCGATCGCGGCCGCGGTGGTTGCGATGTTCCTCGTTGTGCGCGCCCGGCCGCGCCTCGGTTGGTTCGCGCTCGGCGCGTCGCCCGCGGTCGCAGTTGTCGCGCTGTACCAATGGGCCGCCTTCGGCGCGCCGTGGCACCTGGCGTACGCGCACTACGGCACGCCTGCGCTCCGCCAGGAGATCGTCGGCACCGACGTGCCGGGGTTGCACGCGTTCGCCACCTTGCTTTTCGGCGCCCGCGGCCTGCTCGGTGCCGCCCCGATCGCGCTCGTCGCGCTCCTCGCCGCGGCCGTGCTCGTCCGCGAGCGCGGGCCGGGGTCGCGGGACGCGCTGGTCGCGCTGTGCGTCGCGGTCCCGTACATCTGTTTCATTGCCGGGTGGCGGGGGACGCCACAGCTCGAGGAGCCCGGCCCGCGCTACCTGATCCCCGTGCTCCCGTTCCTCGCCGTCCCGCTCGCCGCGCTGTGGTCGCGGTACCGGAGGTTCGCGGCCCTCGCGAGCCTGTGGGGCCTCATCGCGATGTTGCCGGGCGCGTTCGTGTTCCACCTCGTCGCGGTCGGTGACCTCCCGATCCGCGTGTACGGCACCCGTGTGCTGCACGGGCAGTTCGACCCGACGACGTGGTCGATGGCGTTCGGGGTTCCCGGCGTCGCCGTCTATGCCGCGTCGGTCGCGGCGTCGGCCGCGCTGTTGTTCCGCGCCCACCGGATGGCGCAGGTCCCGTCATGACCGTCACCGAGTCGCGCCGCGTATCCCGCCCGGGCGCACCCCGGCCGCGGCCGGCGACCCCGAAGCGGGTCGCGGCGCTGCTCGCGTTCGCGGTGCTCGTCGTCGTCGGGCCGATCGTCGCCGCGCCGAGCGCGCAGCCCGCATCGCGTTACGCCCTCACCGCCGCGATCGTCGAGCACCACACCGTCGACGTCGGCCGCTACCGGCCCAACCTCGGCGTCGACCATGCGATCTATGACGGCCGGTGGCGTTCCGACAAGCCGCCGGGACAGCCCTTGCTCGCGGTGCCGTTCTTCGCGCTCGGTCGCGTGATCGGGATGCGACCGGGTAGCTACCTGCGACGGGGCGGCGACCTGGGCCTGTGGTGGGACACCTTCTGGTCGTCGATGGTGCCCCTCGCGGCGCTCGCCGCGATGCTGTTCTTCGCGGCGCGCCGGTTCGCGCCGCGGGCCGCGTTGCCGGCGACCATCGCGTCGATCGGGGCCACCATGCTCCTGCCGTACGGCGCTCAGCTCTACGGCCACGTGCTCGCCGCCGCGTTCGCGTTCGGCGCCTGGCTCCTCATCGATGCGGCGAACCGGTCGAGCGCGCGCCGCGGCACGTACCTGCTCGGCGCGGGCGCGCTGGCGGGCGTCGCCTTCTCGGTCGAGTACCACACCGCGATCATCGCCGTCGTGCTCGCAGCCGTCGTCGTGGCGCGGCACCGGCGGGCGCTGGGCTGGTTCGCGCTCGGCTCGTGCGGCCCGCTGCTCGCAACCGCCTTGTACCAGTGGTGCGCGTTCGGCGCGCCGTGGCGGCTGCCCTACGGCTACTACGCGGGAGTGATCCAGGGGACCAGCGACGGCGGCTACACCGTCCCGTCGGTCGCGAGCATCGTGCAGGTCTTCACCTCGTCGAACGGCCTGCTGGTGTTGACGCCGCTCACGGTCATCGCGATCGGCGCCGCCGCGTTCGTGGCCCGCCGCGACGGCCCGGCACGCACCCATGGCGTCGTCGCGCTTGCGATCGTCGTTCCCTACGTCGTGCTCGTCGCCGGGTGGTCGGGGACCGCGCTCGCCGAATCACCCGGCCCGCGCTACCTGGTCCCGGCGTTGCCGTTCCTGGTGGTGCCGCTCGCCATGGTGTGGGACCGTGCCCGGAGGCCGGCCATCGCGGCGTCGCTGTGGGGCGCGTGCGTGATGGCCGCCGCGACCTTCACCTACATGAACGTGGGTATCGGTGAGCCGCGCATCTCCGGCTATCTGCGGCACCTGCGCGCCCACCAGTTCCCCGCCACAGTGTGGTCGATCGCGTTCGGCCGGATGGGGGTGGTGGTCTACGCGGCGACGGTCGTCGCGGTCGTCGCCGCGGTCGGGGTGATGGTCGCCCGGCAGGCCCGCGCCGACCCGAACGCATGTTCGACTTCCTTGCTCCCGCCCGCTACCCTCAGCAGTCGTGAGCGAGCAGATCGTCATCCGGGGCGCCCGTGAGCACAACCTGAAGAACGTCGAGCTGACGCTGCCTCGCGAGCGGCTCATCGTCTTCACGGGGTTGTCGGGTTCGGGCAAGTCGTCACTCGCGTTCGACACGATCTACGCCGAAGGCCAGCGGCGCTACGTCGAATCCCTCTCGGCGTACGCGCGGCAGTTCCTCGGCCAGATGGACAAGCCCGACGTCGACTTCATCGAGGGCCTGTCGCCGGCCATCTCGATCGATCAGAAGTCGGCGTCGCGCAACCCGCGTTCCACCGTCGGGACGATCACCGAGATCTACGACTACCTCCGCCTGCTGTACGCCCGCATCGGTGTGCCGCACTGCCCGAACTGCGGGCGCCTGATCACTCGCCAGACGCCGCAGCAGATCGTCGACCGGGTGCTGCAGCTTCCCGACGGCACCCGTTTCCAGGTGCTCGCGCCCGTCGTGCGCGGCCGCAAGGGCGAGTACTCCGCTCTGCTCGACGAACTCGCCGGCCAGGGCTTCACCCGTGCCCGGGTCGACGGCGAGGTGCACGACCTGCCGGTCAAGCTCGAACTCGCCCGTTACGAACAGCACACGATCGAGATCATCGTCGACCGCCTGGTACGCCGGGCGGGTATCGAACGCCGCCTCACCGATTCCCTCGAGACCGCCCTGCGCATCGCGGAAGGCGTCGCGGAGGTGGAGATCGTCCCCGCGAAAGGCGACACCACCGAGATCGAGACGCTCACCTTCTCGGAACATCTCGCGTGCACGCATTGCGGCCTGTCGTACGACGAGTTGGCGCCGCGGAACTTCTCGTTCAACTCGCCGTACGGCGCGTGCGAAACGTGCGACGGGCTCGGCACGAAGTTCCAGGTCGACCCCGAGTTGATCGTCCCCGACGACGACCTCTCCATCGACGGCGGCGCGATCTCACCGTGGTCCGGTTTCCGCGGCGAGTACTTCAAACGGGTGATCCAGGCCGTCGCCCGCGAGTACGGCTTCTCGACGACGACACCGTGGAAGAAGCTCAAGGCCGCGCACAAGAAGGTCGTGCTGTTCGGCGCGGGCAACAAGTCGGTCACGGTGAGTTACAAGAACCGTTACGGCCGGCAACGTTCGTACTCGACGAAGTACGAGGGCGTGGTCCCGTGGCTGGAGCGCCGTCACACGGAGGCCGAAAGCGATCGCAGCCGCGAGCAGATCGAGGGCTACATGCGCGAGGTGCCGTGCCCCGCGTGCGGCGGCGCGCGGCTGAAGCCGGCGTCCCTTGCGGTCACGATCGGCGAGCGCAACATCTACGAGATCGGCGAGTTGTCGATCCGCGACGCGCGCGCGTTCTTCGAGCATGTGGAGCTGTCGGAACGCGATCGTCTCATCGCCGAGCGGGTGTTCAAAGAGGTCAACGAACGGTTGCAGTTCCTGCTCGACGTCGGGCTCGACTACCTGTCGCTCAACCGGGGCGCGGGAACGCTCGCGGGGGGCGAAGCGCAACGGATCCGGCTCGCCTCGCAGATCGGCAGCGGTCTCGTCGGTGTGCTCTACGTCCTCGACGAGCCGTCCATCGGCCTGCACCAGCGCGACAACCAGCGTCTCATCGACACGCTCGTCCGGCTGCGCGAACTCGGGAACACGGTGATCGTCGTCGAGCACGACGAGGAGACGATCCGCGTCGCCGACTACGTCGTCGACATCGGGCCGGGCGCGGGGGAGCACGGTGGCGAGGTCGTCGTCGCGGGCAGTGTGAAAGACCTGCTCAAGAACAAACGGTCGATCACCGGGCAGTACCTGTCGGGGAAGCGGCAGATCGCCGTGCCCGAGATGCGACGCCAGCCGGGGGAGCGCTGGATCGCGATCCGCGGGGCGCGCGAGCACAACCTCCAAGACATCGACGTCGAGTTCCCGCTCGGCTGCTTCGTCGCGGTCACCGGTGTGAGCGGCAGCGGCAAGAGCACGCTCGTGAACGACATCCTGTTCCACGCGTTGATGCAGAAGGTGTACCGGTCGCGAACGGTGCCCGGCCGTCACCGCCGAATCGAAGGCACCGACGCGCTCGACAAGGTGATCAACATCGACCAGTCGCCGATCGGCCGTACGCCGCGTTCGAACCCGGCGACATACACGGGCGTGTTCGACAAGATCCGCACGCTGTTCGCGTCCACCGCCGAAGCGAAGGTGCGCGGCTACCAGCCCGGCCGGTTCTCCTTCAATGTGAAGGGTGGCCGCTGCGAGTCGTGCCAGGGCGACGGCACGATCAAGATCGAGATGCACTTCCTGCCCGACGTGTACGTGCCGTGCGAGGTGTGCAAGGGCGCCCGTTACAACCGCGACACGCTCGACATCACCTTCAAGGGCAAGAACATCGCCGACGTGCTCGACATGCCCGCCGAGGAGGCGAACGAGTTCTTCGCCAACCAGCCGTCGATCCAGCGCCAGATGCAGACCCTGGTCGACGTCGGTCTCGGCTACGTGCGTCTCGGCCAGCCGGCCCCGACGCTTTCGGGCGGCGAAGCCCAACGAGTGAAGTTGTCGACCGAGTTGGGCAAGCGCGCCACCGGCCAGACCATCTACATCCTCGACGAACCGACGACCGGCCTCCACTTCGAAGACGTGCGTCGCCTGCTCGGTGTGTTGCAACGGCTCGTCGACAACGGCAACACCGTGCTCGTCATCGAGCACAACCTCGACGTCATCAAATCGGCCGACTGGATCGTCGACCTCGGCCCCGAAGGGGGTTCCGGCGGCGGCCAGGTGATCGCCGAAGGCACGCCCGAACAGGTCGCGAAGGTGCCGGAGAGCCACACCGGCCGGTTCCTCGGCAAGGTCCTCGGCCTCGATTCGTGACCGATCCCGGCAGCCCGGAGGCGAGCGACGCCTCGGATACATGGGAGCATCACGCACGCTGGTGGCAGGACCAGTTCACCGACGGCGCCGATCCCGAGTACGAGGAGCAGATCCTTCCCCTCGCCGCCGAGCACCTCGCCGGCGCACGGCGCGTGCTCGACGTCGGTACCGGTGAAGGGCAGATCGCGCGGCTCGTCTCGCGCAACGGCGCGCCGTTGGTCGTCGGTCTCGATCCGACCGTCGCGCAGTTGGCGGTCGCGAGGGAGCGGGCCGGCGGCCCCCACTACGTACGCGGCGGCGCCGACCGGCTCCCGTTCGCCGGCGCGTCGTTCGACGCGGTGGTGGTCTGCCTCGTGTTCGAGCACCTGCTCGACCACGGCCCGCCGATCGCGGAGATCGCACGCGTGCTCGAACCGGGCGGGCGGTTCGTGTTCTTCCTCAACCACCCGTTGCTGCAGTCGCCCAACAGCGGCTGGATCATCGACCACATCCTCGACGAGGAGTACTGGCGCATCGGCCCGTACCTCCCCGTCGACATCACGATGGAGCAACTCGACCACGACGTCGTGCTGCCGTTCGTGCACCGCCCGTTGTCGCACTACCTCAACACGATGGCCGACCACGGCCTGGTGCTCGAGCACATGGAAGAACCGGCCCCGCCCGAAGGCTTCTTGAACAAGGCGCCCGAGTACCGCGCTGCGGCGACGATCCCGCGCCTGCTCATGCTGCGGGCGACGCGCCGGCCGTAACTGGTTCTGCTCGCACCGCCGATCCAACTTCGAGCGCTTCGAACCAGTCGAGGAACCGGGCGACGTCTTCGCCCCGGAACACCGCGCCGTGCTGCGGGCACATCATGTCGACGTCGAGTTCTCGCACGCGGCGCACCCACGCGTTCTTCGCCCGGTTCGACGGCATCCAGCGCCGGTGGAAACCCTCCATGTAGCGCACGTGCTCATCGAAGTTCTCGACGAACACGTTCGCATCGCTGTCGGGGAGGAGCGCGGCGCCGACGTCGCCGCTGAAGAGGATGCGTGCCCGGGGGTCGTACAGCCCGAACGACGCGGAGGCGTGCACATAGTGGCTTGGGATGCTGCGCAGTTCGCGTGTCCCGTTGAGTGGGATGACACAACCTTCGTCGGGCATGGTCACCAGGTTGGCGTTCAGCGAGAAGTGGCGCAGGAACGATTCCCAGATCGCCGGCACGTACACCGACGCGTCGCCCATGACCGACAGCCACAAGGGGAGCGACGAGATGATGTCGGGGTCCTGGTGGGAACCGAACAAGGCTTCGATGTTGCTCAGCCGGACTTCGCGTGCCACCGCGGCGGCGATGGCGGGGAACACCTCGGTGCCGCCGGGGTCGAGCAGCAAGGCCTTCCCGGCGTGGAGCACGACGTACTCGTTGGTGTCGATGACCCGGTCGGGTCGCTGCGGGTCACGGCCGAGGAAGAGCCAGCGCCGGGTCCCGTCATCGAACAGCACAGTGGTCTTCACGATCGAACTCCTCCGGCCAGTTCGGCCCTGATCGGCGCGACGAGGTCGTGGGCGCGGACGCTCAGGCCTTCGATCTCGGCGGCGCCTCGCGCGACGGCGTCGCGGATCGCGCCGGCGAGCACCTCGATGTCGTGGGCGACAGTCGACAGTGCCGGGTCGCCGACCCGCGCCGCCTCGACCCCGGCGTTGACCGCGATCGCGAAGGTGTGTTTCGCGCCCACCGACTCGAGCCGGTCGAGCAACGTCTGCAAGCCTTGCGCCGCCGAGTCGACGTGCGCGAGCGCGGCGACGAACTCGTCACGCTGGTGGGTGATCGCCCGCCAGATCGCCTCGGTACCGAAGTCGTCGGTGCGCGCCCCGGCCGCCCGCCAGGCGCGGCGGGCCTGCCGGCTCAGGATCGGCAGGTCGACGGCTTCCATCGCAGCGGCGTCGTCGGGGACAACGGTGGCAATGGCGCGGCGGTAGCGGTTCACCTTGTCCTGGCGTTGCACCGCGGTCGCGAGGTCGTGCACCAGCACCGCGAAGGTCTGCTCGCCCTCGCTGATCAGCGCTTCCAACTCGGGGGCGATCTGCGCGAGCTGGCGGGCGACGACCTGGAACGGCAAACCGGCCGCGCCGAGGCGGGTCGCGGCGAGGCCCGCGTTGAGGCTCATGACCCGCACCTGGGAGACCGCTTTGCGCGCGGGGAGGAACGCCTGGAACGCCTCGACGGCGTCGGCGAAGACGTCTTCGAGGCGTAGACCGGGCTCCACAGGAGGTGCTTCGGCGCGGGCGGCGCCCGCTGCAGCATCAGGCCCGAAAAAGGACGGGCGAGGTCGCGCTCGGGACCAAAGACCTCACTGAGCCCGTCGGGCCGGTGCGCGGGCCGTCAGGTGATGGCGAGCATCCGTTCGAGCGCGACCTTCGCCCACGAGGCAGTGTCGGGTTCGACGGTGATCTGGTTCACCACCTCGCCGCGAACGAGATGGTCGAGCACCCACGCGAGGTGCGGCTCGTCGATGCGGAACATCGTCGAGCAGGGGCACACGAGCGGGTCGAGCGTGAAGATCTCCTTGTCGGGGTGCTCGGCCGCGAGGCGTTGCACCATGTGCACCTCGGTGCCGATGCCGAGCACAGCTCCGGCCGGCGCCGCACCGACCCAGTCGAGGATGCGTTCCGTCGAACCGACCTTGTCGGCGAGCGCGACCACGTCGTGGGCGCATTCCGGGTGCACGATGATCTCGACCCCGGGGTGCTCGGCGCGGGCCGCTTCGACATGTTCGGGGCGGAACCGCTGGTGCACCGAGCAGTGCCCCTTCCAGAGGAGGAAGGTCGCTTCCTTGACGTCGCGTTCTTCGAGGCCGCCGCGCTCGTAACGGGGGTTCCACACCCGTTCGTCGGCCGGGCCGTACCCCATGGCGTACGCGGTGTTCCGGCCGAGGTGCTGGTCGGGGAAGAAGAGCACCTTGTCGCCCCGGGCGAGCGCCCACTGCAAGACCGCCCTCGCGTTCGACGACGTGCAGACCGCGCCGCCGGTGCGACCGACGAACGCCTTCAGCGCCGCCGACGAGTTCATGTAGGTGATCGGCACCACCCGGTCGACGTCGACAACATCGGCGAGGGCGTCCCAGGCCTCTTCGACCTGGTCGAGATCGGCCATGTCGGCCATCGAGCAGCCGGCGTTCAGGTCGGGGAGGATGACCTGCTGGTGGTCGGCGGTCAGCACATCGGCCGATTCCGCCATGAAGTGCACGCCGCAGAACACGATGTCGGTCGCCCGCTCGTTGTCGGCGGCGAACCGGGCGAGTTTGAACGAGTCGCCGGTCGCGTCGGCCCAGCGGAACACTTCCGGTCGCTGGTAGTGGTGACCGAGCACGAGGAGGCGGTCACCGAGCGTCGCCTTCGCGGCGCGGATCGACGCTTCGAGTTCGGCCGCCGACGCGGTGGTGTACGGGTCCGGTAGTGGAACCTGGAGACGCAGCATGTGGGTGCCTTTCAGGTGCACTCCGATATCTGGCCGGCGGGTGACAGCCCGGTCGCCACACCGCGGGGTTGTCGGCCTCGGAGCGGAAATATCTCGCCGGGATACCGGGCCCGGCGTTCGACGAGCATAGCCCTGCCTGTGGTCGCGCTCGCTGCTCCTCCTCCGTCGTCGCGACCGCTCGGCCGCTCCGTTCGCGACAATGGTTCGTGACCGTGCGGCGCCCCGAAACCGGCAGCATCCCCGACGCGCCGGGCTCGTACCAGTTCCTCGACGGGCAGGGCCGGGTGATCTACGTCGGGAAGGCGAAGAGCCTGCGGAGCCGGCTCTCGAACTACTTCGCGCCACCGCCGACGTTGCCCGACCGGACCCGGCAGATGGTGCAGGCCGCCGAGCGGGTCGAGTGGATCGTCGCCCACAACGAGGTCGAGGCGTTCTTCCTCGAGTTCAACCTGATCAAGAAGCACCGGCCGCGGTTCAACATCCGCCTGAAGGACGACAAGTCGTACCCGTACCTCGCGGTCACCCTCGACGAGGATTGGCCGCGGGCGATGGTGATGCGCGGCCAGAAGCGCAAGGGTGTGCGCTACTTCGGGCCGTTCGCCCACGCGTACGCGATCCGCGAAACGCTCGATCTGCTGTTGCGGACCTTCCCGATCCGGACCTGCACGAAATCCAAATTCGACCGGCACCACCGGCTCGGCCGCCCGTGCCTCTACGCCCACATCGAAAAATGCGCGGCGCCGTGCGTCGACGCGATCACGAAGGACGACTACGACAAACTCGTCGCCGACCTCCTGCTCTTCCTCGACGGCGAGTCCGACCCGATGGTCAAGCGCCTCGAACAACGGATGCACGAGGCCGCCGACGCGCAGGAGTACGAGCTCGCGGCCCGGCTGCGCGACCAGCTCGCGTCGGTGCACAAGGCCATCGAACGCCAGCAGATGGTCGGTTCACGCGAAGAGGACTACGACCTGCTCGGGCTCGACGAGGACGAACTCGAAGCGTCGGTGCAACTGTTCTACGTGCGCAAGGGGCGCGTCACCGGCCGCAAAGGCGTCATCGTCGACAAGGTCGAAGATGTCGAGACACCGGCGCTCGTCGCCCGTGTCATCGAGCAGGTCTACGCCGACGCACCGCCGGGCGACATCCCGAAAGACATCCTGGTGCCGGTCGAACCCGACGACGTCGCGCTCTACGAGGAGTTCCTCTCGTTCCTGCGCGGCTCGAAGGTACGCATCCGGGTCCCGCAGCGGGGCGGGAAACGCGAACTGCTCGCGACCGCGACCCTCAACGCGCGCGAGTCGTTCGCGCGCCACAAGCTGCGCCGCGCGTCCGACCACAACGCCCGCGCCCGTGCGCTGCTCGCCCTGCAGGAGTCGCTCGACCTGCCCGAAGCACCGTTGCGGATCGAGTGCTTCGACATCTCGCACACGCAGGGCGTCGAGATCGTCGCTTCGATGGTCGTCATGGAGGACGGGTTGCCGAAACGTTCCGAGTACCGGCGGTTCAAGATCCGCACGCTCGACGGCCAGGACGACTTCGCCTCGATGGAAGAGGTGCTGAGCCGGCGCTTCCGCAACTACCTGCGCGAGCGCGACGAGGGCGCGCGGGCCGGGAAGCGGTTCTCGTACCCCCCGAACCTGCTGCTCATCGACGGTGGTCGCGGCCAGTTGAACGTCGCGGTACGAGTGCTGGAAGAGCTCGGTCTCGAAGACATTGCCGTCGCCAGCCTCGCCAAGAAGTTCGAGGAGGTGTACCTGCCGCAGCTGGCGGAGCCGGTGCGAATCGCGCGCGACTCCGAAGCGCTCTACCTGCTCCAGCAGGTACGTGACGAGGCCCACCGGTTCGCGATCACCTACCACCGCCAGCTGCGGGGCAAGCGGATGACCCGCTCGGTCCTCGACGACGTGCCGGGGCTCGGACCGGGCCGCAAGACCCGGCTGCTCAAACAGTTCGGCTCGGTCAAGAAACTGCGCGAACTCGACGAAGAAGACCTGCTCGCGCTCTCGTGGCTTCCCGATACCGTTGGCCACGCGGTCTACGCGCGACTGCAAGGGCTCGCGCTGCCGAGCGCGAAGCCGGGCCGAGGCACCGAACCATGACGCACGACCTCTACGTCACGATCATCACCGGCATGTCGGGCGCGGGCCGTTCCGAAGCGGCCAACGTGCTCGAAGACCTCGGCTTCTTCGTGATCGACAACCTGCCGCCCGCGCTCATCGGCAAGGTGTCGGAACTGGCTCGCGGGGGCGAGCGACCGTCGCGTTACGCCCTCGTCGTCGACGTCCGTTCCGGCATGTTCCTCGACGAACTCGGCGCCGCGCTGGCCGAACTGCGCAAGACCGGCGTGAGCACGCGGATCCTGTTCCTCGACGCGTCCGACGACGCGCTCGTCCGCCGTTACGAGGCGACCCGGCGGCGGCACCCGCTCTCCGACAGCGACCGGGTCAGCGACGGCATCACCCGCGAGCGCGACCTGCTCGAAGAGTTGAAGGGCGAAGCCGACGTCATCGTCGATACGACGTCGCTCAACGTGCACGAGCTGCGCGACCGCTTACAGCAGTTGTTCGCCGAGGAGTCGGCCGACACCCGCATGCAGGTGAACGTCGTTTCCTTCGGCTACAAGCACGGCCTGCCACTCGACGTCGACCTCGTGTTCGACTGCCGCTTCCTGCCGAACCCCCACTGGGTCGATCGGCTGCGCCCACTGACCGGCCTCGACGAGAACGTGCGCGAGTACGTGCTGCACCAGCCGCTCGCACCCGAGTTCCTCGAATCGGTCGACACGATGCTGTCGATGCTGTTGCCCGCCTACCAGAAGGAAGGCAAGTCGTACCTGTCGATCGGGATCGGCTGCACCGGCGGGCGCCACCGCAGCGTCGTGATCGCCGAGGACCTCGTGCACCGTCTCCGGCGCGAGGGCGTGCGCGCCGCGGTGCGCCACCGTGATATCGGGCGTAGCTGAAGTGCGCCCAGCGAAGCGCGCGGCGAGCGTCAGCGAGCTCGCTCAGGCGCAAGGCGGAGGTGCGGGCCACCTGCCAACACTGCGCGCCGTGCGCGATCGAGCGCCGGAGCCTGAAGCCGCATGAGGGTCGTCCAGGCGCAAGGCGGAGGTGCGGGCCACCTGCCAACACTGCGCGCCGTGCGCGATCGAGCGCCGGAGCCTGAAGCCGCATGAGGGTCGTCCAGGCGCAAGGCGGAGGTGCGGGCCACCTGCCAACACTGCGCGCCGTGCGCGATCGAGCGCCGGAGCCTGAAGCCGCATGAGGGTCGTCGCGCTCGGAGGCGGGCACGGGCTCGCGGTGGCGTTGCGGGCCATCCGGTTGTACGCGCAACCGGTTACCGCGATCGTCAGCGTCGCCGACGACGGCGGGTCTTCGGGGCGGCTCCGTCGCGACCTCGACGTCCCCGCTCCGGGCGATCTCCGGAAGGCGCTGGTCGCGCTGGCCGCCGACGAGGAGGGTTGGAGCCGCTGCCTGGAGCACCGGTTCCGCAGCGGCGAACTCGAAGGGCATGCCGTCGGGAACCTGATGCTGGTCGGGCTGGCCGAGGTGTTCGACGACCTGCCCGCCGCGCTCGCCGAGGCGGGGCGGTTGCTCGGCTGCGTCGGCACGGTGCTGCCGGCCACGCTCGACCCGGTGGTGATCAAGGCCGAGATCGCGGGCGAATCGATCGAAGGGCAGGTCGCGGTGGCCCAGGCCGCCGGCCGGGGCCGCATCGAACGGGTGGAACTGGTGCCGCACGACGCACCGCCGCCCCCGGCCGCGCTCGACGCGATCCGCCACGCCGACCAGGTGGTCCTCGCCCCCGGGTCGCTCTACACGAGTGTCGTGGCCGTGCTGTGCGTCCCCGCGTTACGCGAGGCCATCAACACGACGACGGGGCAGGTCGTGCAGGTCGCGAACCTGCACCTGGAATCGCCCGAAACGGACGGTCTCGACGGTACCGACCATCTCCTCGCCGTTCTCGACCACGGCGCAAGGGTAGATCGGCTCTTGTTCGATCCTCGCCGGGGCCTCAACATCGACGAGGACGTGGTCCACGCTCGCGGCGTCGTGCCGGTTGCCGCTGATTTGGCGGATGACGCCGGTGCGGAGCACGATCCGGCCAAACTGGCTCGCGCGCTGCAGGCTCTGGGGTAAGTCAACCGGCTTCAACGTCGAGGCCGATCTTGGGAGGAAACCAATGACGGTACGTGTGGGTGTGAACGGTTTCGGCCGTATCGGCCGCTCCTTCTTCCGGGCGATCCTCGCCCGCGGCGAGCAGGGCAACGTCGAGCTGGTCGCGGTCAACGACCCGTTCGGCGACAGTCACACGATGTCGTTCCTGCTGAAGCACGACTCCGTGGGGCGGACGCTCGCGAACGAGGTGAAGGTCACCGATGGTGGCTTCTCGGTCGACGGCAAGGAAGTGAAGAAGCTCGAGTCGAAGGACCCGGCCGAGATCCCGTGGGGCGACTGCGGCGTCGACGTCGTCGTGGAATCGACCGGTGTGTTCACCGCCCGCGACGCGGCCGCCGGCCACCTGAAGGGCGGCGCGAAGCGGGTCGTGATCTCGGCGCCGGCCGCTGATGTCGACGCAACGATCTGCATGGGTGTGAACGACGACGTGTTCGACGCGAAGTCGCACACGGTGATCTCGAACGCGTCGTGCACCACCAACTGCCTTGCGCCGATGGCGAAGGTCCTGAACGACGAGTTCGGGATCGAACAGGGCTTCATGAACACGGTGCACGCGTACACGAGCGACCAGGCCCTGCAGGACGTCGCGCAGATGTCGCGCAAGGGCAAGGCCGACCTGCGCCGCATGCGCGCCGCCGCGCTCTCGATCATCCCGAGCAGTACCGGTGCCGCGAAGGCGATCGGTCTCGTGTTGCCGGAGCTCAACGGCAAGCTCGCCGGCATGTCGCTGCGCGTCCCCACTCCGACCGGTTCGATCACCGACCTGGTCGTGAACCTCCGTACCGAAGCCTCGGTCGACGACATCAACGCGGCGTTCGCGGCGGCGTCCAACAACGCGAGCTTCCGCGGGGTGCTGCAGTACACCGAAGAGCCGCTGGTGTCGGCCGACATCGTGCAGAACCCGTCGTCGTGCATCTTCTCGGCCGAAGACACGATGGCGAACGGGAAGATGGCGAAGGTGCTCGGCTGGTACGACAACGAATGGGGCTACTCGAACCGGCTCGTCGACATCGTCGAATTCGTCAACCAGTAGCGACATGAACGATCTTCGACCGGTCCCGCAGCTGGAGGACCTTCCGCTGCGGAGGGGAACGCGCGTCCTGTTGCGCGCCGACTTCAACGTCCCGCTGCACGACGGGGAGATCGAAGACGACCTTCGCATCACCGCCGCGCTGCCGACCATCAACTGGTTGCGGGAGCGGGGGAGTGCGATCGTCGCCTGCTCGCACCTCGGGCGGCCGAAGGGCACCTACGACCCGAAATACTCGCTCGCGCCCGTGGCCCGCCGGCTCAGCGAGTTGCTCGGCACCAAGGTGGACCTCTCGCCACGGGTCATCGGCAGCGACGCGCTGAGCTATGCCGACAGCCTCGGCCCCGGCGACGTGATGCTCCTCGAGAACCTGCGCTTCGAACCGGGCGAAGAGAAGAACGACCCCGCGTTCGCAACCAACTTGAGCGAGTTCGGCGAGGTGTACGTCGACGACGCCTTCGGCGCGGCCCACCGCTCCCACGCTTCGATCGTCGGACCGCCGACCGTGTTGCCGAGCGCGGCGGGGCGGCTCCTCGCCCGCGAGGTCGAAGCGCTCGGCCGCTTGCTCAACGACCCGCGCCGGCCGTTCGTCGCGGTCCTCGGCGGCGCGAAGGTGAGCGACAAACTCGGTGTCATCGACGCACTCCTCGAACATTGCGACACCGTGCTGATCGGCGGCGCGATGGCGTTCACCTTCCTCGTGGCGAAAGGCGCATCGGTCGGGAACTCGCTCGTCGAACCCGACCATGTCGAGCGCTGCCGTGCCTTGCTCGAAACCGGGCGGGTGCTCGTGCCCACCGACATCGTCGTCGCGCAGGAGATGAGCGCGTCGGCCCCGACCCGGCATGTCGGCGCCGGTGCGATCCCCGACGATTGGATCGGCCTCGACGTCGGCCCCGAAACCGCGGGAACTTACGCCGACGTCATCGCGGAGGCCGCCACCGTGCTGTGGAACGGCCCGATGGGCGTCTTCGAGCTGGCTCCGTTCGCGGCGGGAACCCGAGCGATCGCCGAAGCGTGCGCATCAACCCGCGCGTTCACGGTGGTCGGCGGGGGCGACAGCGCGTCGGCCGTGCGGCAGTTCGGGCTCGCCGGGTCGATCGACCACGTCAGCACCGGTGGGGGCGCGTCGCTCGAATTGCTCGAGCACGGGGATCTGCCCGGCCTCCAAGCCCTACGCAGAGAAAGGCACCAATGAGCGCGCGCAAGCCGTTGATGGCGGGCAACTGGAAGATGCACCACACCCACCTCGAAGCGATCCAGGTGGTGCAGAAGTTGTCGTACCGGCTCGAAAAGCAGGACTACCAGCGGACCGATGTCGTGGTCTGCCCGGCGTTCACCGCGCTCCGGTCCGTGCAAACGACCCTCGACGCCGACCGCATTCCGATCGCGCTGGGTGCGCAGAACGTGCACCCCGAAGAGAAAGGGGCGTTCACCGGTGAGGTGAGTGCGCCGATGCTCGCCAAGTTGAACGTCCGCTTCGTGATCGTCGGGCATTCCGAACGGCGAGAGATCTTCGGTGAAACGGACGATTTCGTGAACCGGAAAGTGAAGGCCGTCTTGGCGGCCGGGATGCAGCCGATCTTGTGTTGTGGTGAGACGCTCGAAGAACGCGAAGCGGGAGAAACCGAGAACAAGGTGCGGCGCCAGGTGACCGCGGGGCTCGCCGGTGTGAGCCCCGCCGATGCCGAAGCGGTAGTGGTCGCTTACGAGCCGATATGGGCTATTGGCACGGGCCGCAATGCCACCCCCGACGACGCGAACACCACAATTTCGGTCATCAGGAGCACCCTTCGCGATGTGGTCGACGAGACCGCGGGCGTGATGCGAGTGCTCTATGGAGGCAGCGTGAAACCGGGGAACGCGGCCGAGTTGATGGCCCAGCCGGAAATCGACGGTGCGCTCGTCGGGGGCGCTTCCCTCGATGCGGACGACTTCGCCCGGATCATTCAGTACAGCGCCTAGCATGACGTGAAACCGTTGTTACCGAGCGTTATGCTCCCGCCGGCCTGGGTCTCGCCGGCTCGGGCGAAACCAACAGTGAAACGGAGCATTCGTGCTGAACGCGGTGTTGATCACGGCTCATCTGATCGTGTCGATGATCCTCATCGTGTTCATTCTCCTGCACTCAGGCCGGGGCGGCGGCCTGTCCGACATGTTCGGTGGTGTCGGCGGGAGTTCCATGGCGGGCTCGACTGTGGTGGAACGCAACCTTGATCGCATGACGGTGATCGTCGCCCTCGTCTTTTCGTTCACGACGGTCCTCCTCTCCATGCGGCTCACCTGACACCATCACCAGTCGAGTCAGGCGTACTGTCCACATCTGGTCGTCGTCCAGACGTCCAGCCCGGGGGAAGTAATGGAGACGGGGAGGTCTTCCAACTTGAGAACGAAGCGTAAGTACGCGTTGCACGTCGGCGCGATGCTGGCTGTGTTCGCGCTGGTCGTCGCCGCTTGCGGCAGCAGTAGCAGCAACAACAGCAGCGGGAACGGCTCGACGACGACGGTGGCCCAGAAGTCGGGCGGCAGCATTGTTTTCGCGGCGGAGCAATGGCCCGACTGTCTCAACCCGATCACGCAATGCGCGAACTCTTCGTGGTTGCAGTGGCTCGTCCCGATCCACATCTTGCCGCGCCTTGCGGAACTCGACCCGAACAACAACTTCGTCGCCTCGCCGCTCGTCACCGAGATGCCCTCGCTGGACAACGGTGGCCTGACGCAGAACCCGTTCACCGTCACGTGGCACCTGAACCCCGACGCGAAATGGAGTGACGGCACGCCCATCACTTCGGCCGACGTCGCGTTCACGTGGCAGGCGTACCTGAAGAGCAAGGGCAGCCTGAGCACGACGGGCTACATCGACATCGCGTCGATCGACAGCTCCGACCCGCAGACGGTCGTCATCAAGTTCAAGCACACCTACGCCGACTGGCAGGACGTGTTCGGCGGTTTCTCCGGCGTCGTGCTGGAGAAGGCGAAGTTCCCGAACGGCCCCGACACGTCGAGCACGATGCAGTCGTCGATCGACTTCTCCGGCGGCCCGTGGATCCTGAAGTCGTTCAGCAAGAGCCAGGAGATCCTCGTTCCCAACAAGAACTACTGGGACAAGGACCGGATCCCGCTGCTCGACCAGGTCACGTTCGTGCCTCGTGTCGACACGAGCACCGAGGTGCAGTCGGTCAAGTCGGGTGAGTCGGCGGCGGCATACCCGCAGCCGTCTTCGGCGAACGTCCCGCAGTTCAAGGCGGCACCGAACGTGCAGACCGCATTCGGTGTGACGACGCAGTACGAGAACCTCTGGTTCAACCAGAAGCCGGGGCACCCGTTCGTCGACAAGAACGTGCGAGCGGCGTTCATCTACTCGTTCGACCGCGCGAAGTTCTTGAACGACATCGTCAAGCCCTTCGACCCGACCGTCCAGCCGCTCAACTGCGCGGCGTGGATCCCGGGTGTCGGCAAGTGGTGCAGCGGGACGGAACCGTTCAGCGACATCACCTACGACCCGAGCAAGGCCGACTCGCTCATGCAGACGGCCGGCTACGCGAAAGACAGCAGCGGCTTCTGGGCGAAGAACGGCCAGGAACTGAAGATCAAGTGGGCGGTCACGACGGGGAACCAGCGTCGTGCCGACACGCAGGCCGAGTTCATCCCGCTCCTCAAGAAGCTGGGGTGGAACGTGGCGACCGACAACTCCGACCCGGACACGCTGTTCCAGCAGCGCCTGCCCAAGGGCGACTACGACATGTCGATGTTCATCGAGGTGACGAGTCCCGACCCGTCGGTCACGTCGATCTTCGCCTGCGACTCGATCCCGGGCCCGTCGAACCAGGGCCAGGGCCAGAACCAGTGGTGGTGGTGCAACCAGGACGCCAGCAAGATCGTGCACCAGTCCGACCTGGAGCTCGACCCGGCGAAGCGGCTCACCGAAATCCAGCAGATCGACCAGTTCGCCCGCGACGACTACATCACGTTGCCGTTGTACGCGTTCCCGTCGATGTTCGTGTGGAGGACCGACAAGATCGCCGGCCCGGTGACGCAGTACATCAACAGTCCGGAGAGCAACCTCTGGAACCTCTACGACTGGTCGGCCAAGTAGGCCACGCAAGCATGAAAAAGGCGCGACAATTGGCGCCGATGGACATGATGCTCGGGGTCGGGAGTCACACTCCCGACCCCGGCATGCATCTCAGGCCCAGGGAGGGCTGATGCTGCGGTTCCTCGTCGGGCGGGTCCTCTGGGCGATCCCGGTGATGCTGCTCGCGAGCGTGATCGTGTTCGCCGCCGTGCGGTCCGCCGTCGACCCCGTCGCCGCCGCAGCCCGCAACCCGCACACGACACCCGAAGCCCTCGCGAAGTACAAGCACGACCTCGGGCTCGACAAGTCGGGTACCGAGCAGTACTGGATCTGGTTGAAGAGCTTCGCCCACGGCGACTGGGGCCATTCGCAACACACGGACGCGCCGGTGTACCCCGAGATTCGCTCGGCCCTGGCGAACACGATGGTGCTCGGGCTCTTCGCCACCTCCATCACGATCACGGTCGGCGTCGGGATCGGCATCGTTTCGGCGTTGAAGCAATATTCGTTCTTCGACAACTTCTCGACCGCGGGCGCCTTCCTCGGCCTCTCGCTCCCACCGTTCGTGTTCGGGCTGATCCTCCAGATCGTTTTCGGGACGTTTCTCGTCACGCACCTCCATAGATCGAGCCCCGTGCTCCCCATTGCCGGCATGGTGTCGCCGGGCTCGACCGGGTTGAGCGTCACCGACCGCCTGCGCCATCTGATCCTCCCCGGTCTCACCTTGGGTGTGCAGGAAATCGCGATCTACAGCCGCTACATGCGTACGAGCATGTTGGAGACGCTGAACTCCGACTACCTGCGCACTGCGCGCGCGAAGGGCATCTCCGAACGGCGCGTCATCGTGCGCCACGCGCTGCGCAACGCGTTGATCCCGCTCACGACGTTTGCGGCCATCGACATCGGTTCGATCGCCGGCGGGCTCATCATCACCGAAACCATCTTCCAGTACCCGGGCATGGGCGCGTACTTCATCAACGCGTTCGGCAACGGCGACTACACCGCGATCCTGCCGTGGTTGATGGTCGTCGTCGGTTCGGTGATCTTGTTCAACCTGCTGGCCGACCTCTCCTACGCGTGGCTCGACCCGAGGATCCGTCTTGACTGATCTTCAGCGGGAGCAGGCCGTCATCGACGCCGACGTCATGCCGGAGATGGCACCCGTCGCGACGCTCGACGTCGCGGTCGGGCTCAGCGCGAAGCCGCTGACGCCACGGTTGCTCGCGTGGCGACGGTTCAAGCGGCACAAGCTCGCGCTCGTCTCCGCGGTGGTGCTGGTCCTCCTCGTCCTCCTCGTCGTGTTCGCGCCGTTCCTCACGAACTACGGACCGACCCAATCCGGCACCGGCACACCGCTGAAGGGCCCGTCGCTCAAGCACCTCATGGGCACCGACCAGATCGGTCGCGACGTTTGGACCCAGGTTCTCTACGGCGGGCGGATCTCGTTGCTCGTCGGTGTCGCGGTGGCGGTCATCTCCACCGCCTTCGGCGCGGTCGTCGGCGCGATCGCCGGTTTCTACGGCCGCTGGGTCGACAACGTGCTGATGCGCGTCACCGACCTGTTCCTGGCCATCCCGCTGCTCGTCATCCTCATCATCGGGAGCCAGTTGCCGTCCCGGCAGCACTGGGCACAGACGATCATGGGCGACCCGAAAGGCGTCCGCGCCGTGGTCACCATCCTCACCGTGTTCTTCTGGATGCCCGTGGCGCGCATCGTGCGCGGGCTCGTGCTGTCGCTGAAGGAGAAGGAGTTCGTCGAAGCGGCGCGCGCAAGCGGCGCGTCCGACTTCCGGCTCATCGCGTTGCACCTCATCCCGAACTGCACGGGCCAGATCGTCGTCAACACGACCCTTAGCGTCGCGGCCGCGATCCTCACCGAATCGGCGCTGTCGTTCCTCGGCTTCGGCGTCGACCCGGTCGTGAGCCCAACCTGGGGCAACCTCCTCGACACCGGCAAAGACTTTCAGTCGATCGCCCCGTGGATGATCTGGTTCCCCGGCCTCGCGATCGTGCTCGTCGTGCTGTGCGTCAACTTCCTCGGCGACGGCTTGCGTGACGCGCTCGACCCGAAACAGGCAGGCCTCGAGCGCGTGACAGGTTCGGCGGTGATCGATTCGCCCGGCGACGACGCGGTGCGCCCCGCGCCCGACGACGCGCTCTTGAGCATCCGCAACCTCGAAGTCACGTTCCGCACCGAAGAGGGGATCGTGCAGGCCGTGCGCGGCATCGACCTCGACGTGCGGCGCGGCGAAGTGCTCGGCGTGGTGGGCGAGTCGGGGTCGGGCAAGAGCGTGACGATGCTGGCCGTGCTCGGGTTGTTGCCGAAGAGCGCCAAGATCACCGGTTCGGCGCGCTTTCTCGGCAAGGAACTGATCGGTCAGAAGCCGAAACAGCTGCGTTCAGTTCGCGGCGCGGGGATCGCGATGATCTTCCAGGACCCGCTCACCGCGCTGAACCCGACGCACCGGGTCGGGAACCAGATCACCGAAGCGATCCGGGCCCACAATCCCGATATGTCGAAGGCGTCGGCGGTCGACCGCGCGGTCGAACTGCTCGAAATGGTCGGGATCCCGCGCCCCGCGTTGCGGATCCGCCAGTACCCGCACGAGTTCTCCGGCGGGATGCGGCAGCGGGCGATGATCGCGATGTCGATCGCGAACAACCCCGACGTGTTGATCGCCGACGAACCGACGACCGCGCTCGACGTCACCATCCAGGCGCAGATCCTCGAAGTGCTGCAGAAGGTCCAGACCGAAACCGACTCCGCCATCGTCTTCATCACCCACGACCTCGGCGTCATCGCTCGGATCGCAACCCGGGTGCACGTGATGTACGCGGGGCGCACGGCCGAGGTCGGTGGGGTCGACGACGTGTTCGAACGGCCGCGGCACCCGTACACGATCGGCCTGTTGAAGTCGCTGCCCGGTCTGGTCGGCTCGGGGCAACGGTTGCGGCCGATCGGTGGGTCGCCGCCGAGCATGCTCAACCCGCCCACCGGCTGCGCGTTCTACCCGCGTTGCGCCAACATGATCGACATCTGCCCGCAGGAGCAGCCGAAGCTGGGGCCGATCGACGCACCGGACCATCTCGTCGCGTGCCACGTGGCCGACCAGCTGCACGTCGAAATGGAAGGCGTCGCGCCCGACGCGTTGCCCGCCGACGTCGAGCCACCGCCATGACCACGAGCGACGCCGACGCCCGCGAGAAGCCGCTCGAGCAACGCCCGGCGGTGCTCGAGGTGCGCGACCTCGTCAAGGAGTTCCCGGTCGGCAAAGGTTTCGTCGGGCGCCCGGCTTCGGTCGTGCACGCGGTCTCGGGTGTGTCGTTCGAGCTCCGCGCCGGTTCGACGCTCGGCTTGGTGGGAGAGTCGGGATCGGGGAAGTCGACGGTCGGGCGCTGCATCCTTCGTCTCCTCGAACCGACCTCCGGGACGATCACGTATAACGGGGTCGACCTGCGCACCGCGTCGGGTCGCGTCATGCGCGGGTTACGGCGCGACCTGCAGATCGTGTTCCAAGACCCGTACGCGTCGCTCGACCCCCGGATGACCGTCGCGGCGATCGTCGGCGAACCGCTGAAGATCCACCGGTCGAAGCAGAACCTGGGCGAGCGGGTTCGCGAGCTGTTGCGGCTCGTCGGCCTGAACCCCGAGCACGGCAACCGCTTCCCGCACGAGTTCTCCGGCGGGCAACGGCAACGCATCGGCGTCGCGCGCGCACTCGCGCTGCAGCCGAAACTGATCGTGCTCGACGAGCCGGTGTCGGCGCTCGACGTGTCGATCCAGGCCGGTGTCGTCAACCTGCTCGAAGACCTGCAGGACGAACTCGACCTCGCGTACCTGTTCATCTCGCACGACCTGTCTGTCGTACGCCACATCGCCGACGAGATCGCCGTCATGTACCTCGGCAAGCTCGTCGAAACCGGCATCTCCGAAGACGTCTACGAGAACCCGGCCCATCCGTACACGCAGGCGCTCCTCTCGGGGATACCGCTGCCCGACCCGGCGCTCGAACGGCGCCGGCAGCGGGTGGTGCTCGAAGGCGATATCCCGAGCCCGGTCACCCCGCCGAGCGGTTGCCGGTTCCGCACCCGGTGCTGGAAGGCGGAGGCGATCTGCGCGTCGGAGGAGCCGGCGCTCATCGACCGCGGGCAGGGACATCCCGTCGCGTGTCATTTCGCCGAGGAGACGAGCGTCGCGCTCGGTCGCCGACCGGCGCCCGAACTCTGAGCGTCCCTGCTCGTACTGCTCAGGGCTCGAGCACGACCTTGATCGCGCCCGCGGCTCGGTCGCGCGCGGTCGCGAACGCCTCGGCCGCGGCGTTGAGCGGGAACCGGTGCGTGATGAGCGCCGGCACGAGGTCGGCACGCGACGCGAGGAGCGCGACCGCGATCTCGAACTCGCGCTGATCGCCCTGCCGTGCGTAAAGGCTTGCGGGTGCGAGGTCGATCTCTTTGAGCGCGATCCGCTGGCCGGGCATCTCGACGGTGCCGTCCCAGTACGACCCGAGCAGCACGATGGTGCCGCCGGCCCGGCAACGCTTCGCGGCGAGGTCGAGCGCGCCGGCCGATCCCGCGGCTTCGATCACGACGTCGTAGCCCGCGGTGAGCTCGTCGATGTTGCCGCCGAGCCGCTGCGCCGTTTCCCTCTGGTGGTCGTATCGCGCTGCGACATCCACGCGCGCGCCTCGGGCCTGCGCGGCGACGAGCGCGCACAGTCCGATCGTGCCCGCGCCGACGATCGCGACGCGTTGGCCGGGCTGGATGTTGCCTCGCCGCACGCCGTGCACCCCGATCGCCAGCGGTTCGACGAGGCACGCGTCAGTGGGCGCAAGGGTCGCCGGCAGGGGCGCGACCGCGCTCGCCGGCACCACGCATTCGTCGGCCATCCCACCGTCGCGCCCGACGCCGAGGATGATCCCCGGACCGCTCGCGCAGAGGTTGTAGTCGCCGGCCCGGCAGGCATCGCACTGGTTGCAGGGCGCGAGCGGTTCGACCGCGACCGCGGTGCCGTCGTCGAGCAAGCCCGCGAACTCGTGGCCCATCACCGAGGGCAGGTCGAAAGCCATCAGGTGCAGATCGGAGCCGCAGATACCCGCCGACGCGACCCGCACCCGCACCGTGTCGTCGCCGGCCGCGGGTCGCGGCGCGACGTCGACCACCGTCGGCTTCCCACCGACGCACCGCACACCTCTGCTCATGCCGAGAGGCTGCCACGTTTCAGCGTTCGACGATCACCGCCGGTCGTTCCGACCGACCGAGGAACCGCAGCACATCGGCGGCGTCGGCGGTGAGCGCGTCGACGGCGGCCTTCGGGATGCGTTGCCACGGTCGGATCGTGACGGTGCCGCCCGCGAGGCCCCACGTCGCGACGGCCTGACCGCCGACCAGCGCGACCGGCCGGATGATGCCGTTCGTCGTGGCGATGCCCGTGTGCGAACCGGTGACGAACTCGCGCGACGCCCAGCCGAGCAGGAGCGGATCGAACGGCCCGAGCAGCCGCGGCGGTGGGATCGCGACCGGTCGCGCTGGTCGGCGGTCGGGGAGTTCGCCGGCGAGCGCGGCGAAACCGTTGCGGGCGTCGCCGAGGGTGATGCCGGCCCATTTGGCAAGGTCGGCCGCGGTCGCCGGGGCATGGCCCGCGAGGTAGCGGCGGGTGAGACGGGCGAGTGCTTCGGCGCGGTCGAGCGGCGGCGGGGGAGGGCCGAGCCACTGCGAGGCCGAGACGAATGCCTGGTCGCCGTCGACCATCGGCCCGCGCACGAGGTCACGGTGGAACGACGCCGAGGCGAGGATGTGCACGAGCGCCTGGCGGGCCGTCGGGACCTTCTCGGCCTCGAGCACTTCGCGGAGTTGCTCGCGGGTACGCGGTTGCTCGGCAACGGCGGCCATGACGACGTCGACGCCCCGCGCCGCCTGGGCCGGGCTGACGCCTTCCTGGCGAAGCCGGCGCTCGTTACCGGTGACGAGCCGCGGCGTGGTGAGCGCATGCAGCCACCAGTAGTCGCTCGCGGTGACGAGGTGCAGCGTGCCCCGGTTGAGCCACGCGATGACGAGTTCCCGGCGCCCCAGCGCGGCGTCGACATCGGCCGCGGTGACGCCGGTGCTGCGCGCCCTGATCGCCAGTCGAGCGCCCCGGGCATCCTGCGCCTGCACCGCGAGCAGCCGCTCGACGACCGCTGCCGGTGTGCGGGCGCGCGGGCCGGAGAGAAGCTGAGACCGGAGGCGCGCCGCGACGAGTGCCCGATCCACCATGGGCCATGCTCGCGCGGCGGCCCACGTCCCCGCGGGGACGTGTTTTGATGTACCGAACCTGCCCGGCAGCGCGCTCCCGGTTCATCGAAACCGGTGCTCGCCGCCGGTATGATGACCCGCCTGCCCACAGGCACACGTCGGAGTGGCGGAATAGGCAGACGCGCTAGGTTGAGGGCCTAGTGCCCGCAAGGGCATGGGGGTTCAAGTCCCCCCTCCGACACGCTTCAGCGGGTTCCGCGTCGCGTTCGTCTCTCCGGGTCCTGACCCGGGGCAGACGTTGCTGGCGGGCGAGCCTCCTCGCCCGCCGGTTCGGCGCCACGCGATCTTGGTGCTCAAGGTTGCCACGGGCCGGCGGACGCTGCGCGAGCACGATGAGCTGCTCGCCGCGCTGCGCGAGCGGACCGGCGCGCAGCCCGGCAAGATGGCGCCATGTTCGACGACGGCGAAATGAGCCGCCACGAGCGGGTGGTGACGAGCCGCCTGGACGGCATCGCAGTGATCTTGGACCGGGCGAGGCGCGCGAGGAGCTATCGGTCCAAGTCAGCTTCCCCGCCGCGAGCCGCCTGCCCGTCGAAGAGGTCGCGGCGCGCGCCGAGCGCGCCGTCGGGTTGATCGAGGACGTCAAGGCCGAACTCGTCGGGTGACGCGCCCAGCTCGGCTTGTAGCCCGGCCGCTGTCGCGCTGCCGACCTGCAGGGTGGTCGTACTACTACCGGCGCAAGACGGTGTCCGCGAAGTCGATGAGCGTCGCGGCCTGGCGCAGTGCGGTGGTGCGCTTCGGTTTGCTGAGGTTGGTCAGCCCGTACTGCGCGGTGTCCTTGAGGTCGAGCAGTCGGCGCAACGCTGTTGCGGCTGCCTTGCCGCCGGGCTCGATCGTTTCCAGCAAGCCGGCCGCCTCATGGTGGTCCGGGCCACGGGCACGCCGCCCCAGCGCGGCGCAGCACGCCGCGTCGGACGCGGCGATGCCGGCAAGCACGGCCGTCGCCGCTGCGACGCTGCCGGACTCCGGGACGCCTTCCTCGCCCGCGAGTTCCGCGACTTCCAGGAACTTCTTCGCCTGCGCGAGCCGCGTGCGGGCGTCCGCACGGCTGCAGTTCTGGCTGCGGACCTTCGGGCCGCTCACGACGCGACCCGCGCGGCGCGACCGAGCTGGCGCAACGGCGTACCGGCGAGGTCAATGCCGTCGGCCCGGATCGCGCGCCCGGCAGGGGTGCGGACCGCTCGGGCGACCTCGCTCGTGCCGATCTCCGAGATGCCGGCGTGGTTACCGGTCCAGGCGAAGACGTCGTGGGCGAGGTCGTCGAGCTGCTGCCGCCAGGGGGCGTCGTCTTCGGCCGTTCGCTTGGGCCGAACGATGAAGAGGTCGATGTCGCTGTCGGCGTCGCCGTCGCCGCGGGCCGCGGACCCGAAGAGGGAGGCGTGAGCCGGCTGGACCGGCCAGGCGGCGATCGCTTCGCGGAGCCGCTCGACGAGGCGTGCTCGCAACGAGGTCAGCATCTCGACTGCCGGGGCTGCGAGGTGCGCACGGTTGAGCGTGTAGAGCTGCGCGTTGCCAACCGTTTCGACGTGGACGATGCCCTGCGCGGCCAGCCGGTGCAGCGTCCGGCGCACTCCCGACCAGGAGCCGCGCTGCACCAGCCGGGCGACGTCCCGCGCTGCCATCGGCCGGGTCGTGCCCGCCAGCACGCCGAGCACCGGGCCGTCAAGGGTCGGCGACACGACGGCGAAGGGTTGCGACAAGTCCATCACTGGCTCCTAGACCCTGGTCACTATAGCAACCGACTGGTTCTTTTACTACTCAGTCAGTTCCTATAGTGCCCGGCCTGCACAGAGGCGCACGGCAATGACCGGGAGCGCGCGACTCAGGCTGCGCTGGGTAGCCACAAGAAGCTCAAACGCTGGTCGGACGGTGTCGTGAGGGAGCAGGTCCGCCACATCCCAGGCTCTCAAACAAGCTGACGTTCCGAGGCGGCTACGTACAGCGTCGTGATCGTGCAACAGGTGGTACGCGGTGGGCGAGGGCATGCGCTCGTGCTGCGCGCGTCGCAGGTCGAGGAGGGCCTCCTCATGGTTGGTGCCACTGACCACACCGAGTTATAGTGCACCGATCGGTGCACTATCCCATGCCACGCTCGACCGGACGTTCTTTGCGCTGTCGGATTCGACGCGCCGGAGCATCCTCACGCGCCTCGCCGACGGTCCCGCGACGATCGGAGACCTGGCCGCGCCGTTTGGCTTGACCCTCAATGGCCTCAAGAAGCACGTCATGATCCTTGAGGAGGTCGATCTCGTGGTCACGACCAAGGTCGGACGGTCGCGCGAATGCAGACTTGGTCCCGCGCAGCTCCAGGACGTCACGCGCTGGATCGGCTCCTATCGCCGAGCATGGGAGCATCGGCTCGAACAGTTCGGTGCATACGTCGAGTCGCGCCCAGCGAGCGACGGATGACCTACGAGCTGCGATTCGAGCGTTTGGTCAACGCGGCGCGCGAAGTGGTGTTCGACGCGTTCACGGCGCCCGGCGGACAAGCGGCGTTCTACACCCAGCCAGAGCCCGGCTGGATCGTCCGCTCAGATTGCGATCTGCGGGTCGGCGGCGTCTGGACCGTCGAGTTCGGGCCGTCGCTGTCGCAGCTCTACCGGCACCGACACGTCTTCGAGGTCATCGACCGGCCCCGGCGCATCCGGTTGCGAACGACCGAGACCCGCCTGGACGGCTCGAGCTTCGACACCGAGATCGAGTTCGTGTTCGAGGACCAGGGCGGACGGACCCTCATGAAGATGATCCACACGGGATTTCCCACCCCCGAGCTTCGCGACGAGCACCGCGTCGGATTGCCGAACGCCTTCGCGCACCTACAAGGCGTGGTCAACGAAGCGAAACGGGGGTCGACGGCGAGCATCCCCGATCCTCAGGACCACACATGATGACGGACAACCAAGAGCGCAACCTGACGCGGAAGGTTCTGAAGGGAACGTGATATGTCTCGGTCCATCCTCTACATGTCGATGTCGCTGGACGGGTTCATCACCGGTCCGGGCGATGACGCCGATCACGGGCTCGGCATCGGCGGTGAGCGACTGCACGAGTGGTTCGGCGAGTGGAGGGGGAGCCCGTCGGGCTTCCAGCCGCCCGGCGCCAGCGCGGCGGTCTACGAGGAGTTGATGGCGACCGGAGCGGTGGTCGTCGGTCGGCGTACCTTCGACTACGCCGGCCACTGGAACGGCGACCACCACGACGGGGTCCCGATCTTCGTACCCACGCGCGGCGAGCCGCCCGTCCAGCCCGCTTCCGAACGCGTCCACTACGTCACCGATGGCGTCGAGAGCGCAATGCGGCAGGCCAAGGACGCCGCCGGCGACAAGGACGTCATGGTGCACGGCGCCGATCTCGCGCAGTCCCTCCTGCGCGCCGGCGTGCTCGACGAACTGCAGATCCACCTGATCCCGGTGTTGCTGAGCGAGGGAAGGCGGCTCTTCGAGCATCTCGGGAACGACCACATCGAGCTCGAGCTCATCCGCGTCGTCGACGCCCCCGGCGTGACGCACCTGCGCTACCGCGTTCGCCCGAACCACTGACCGGTCCCGAGCCAGTTGAAAGCCGAGTCGGCCGCGTCCCCGACACGGCCTACGGCGAGTTGACGATGCTCAAACTCCCCGACGACGAATTCGTCATGATCGAACTCGTCCACGATCCAAACCAGGACGTCATCGTCGGCAACGCGCTCAATCACTTCGTCATCCAGATCGAGTCGATGGACGCCACGATCGCCGAGCTCGCTGCCCGCGGCATCGACGCAGAGGTACCCACTTCACCAGATGGCTCGACCGACTTTCTCACGACGTGGATCGTCGACCCCGACGGCAACCGAATCGAGTTGGTCCAATGGCCCGCCGGTCACGCCGACGGCATCACGGCCGCGGACTGGGGCGACTGAGCCGGCGCCAGCCCACGACCCATGCAGCCATGAGCCACGCCAGGGGTCGCGTGTACTTGGGGTTTGTGTCGCCCCTCCGACACCACACACCGCCTCACGTCACCGCTGCGCTCGACTGGCCGTTCGGCACCGTTGCACCGATCGCGGCCTGCATCTTGCGGGTCAACTGCGCGAACCGCGGGTAGACGCTCGAGCCTCCGAGCGCGGTGATGGACGGCTCCCACAGCTCCCACCGATCGACGAGCCGGCGGCCGAGCATGGAGCGGATCAACTCGAAGTCGAACCCACCGTGCTGTTCGAGCGCGCCGAGCTGCTCGAAGTAGTCGAGCTCTCGGAACAGGATGTAGGCCTCGGTGTCGTTCGCGGCAATGTGGTCGAGGAACGCGTCGCGCAGCGCTTCCGGGGAGTCGTACGACGCCACGAGGCGACGAGTCGCCACCATCGGCTCGTCGTTCCAGCGTTCGAAGAACTGAGATGCCACCTCGGCCTGACGGCCGATGCGAGCCTCGCGCACCTGCTGACCGGCGATGAATGCCGCGCCGATCGCCCCGACGGCGCCGATCGCGAGGACCGCGGTCGAGATCGCGGTGACCTGGTCTGCCCAGTTCGTCATGATCGCTTCCTTCGCTGCGGATGGCCGCGTCCGCCGTGATCGGCGGTGCGCCGGTTCAGTCTTGCCGGGACGGGCGAGAAGGCGGCCCGGGCGCGCGGCATGGGTCGACCGCTCTCTTCGGTCGTCTCGCGGCTCCCGCCGATCCCGCGATCGGATCCATTGGCGTCGCGCGTTGTCGGGCGTCTGTCACCACGGCCGAATTCGCCAGTCGTCGTTCGCGAGCGACGGCCCTCCGACACTCTGCAGCGGGTTCCGTCCCACACTATCCGGTCCCTGACCGGCGTCTTCGTCTGACTGGTTGCGGTCGCGGATGCGGCCGGTGCCGGGAGCGATTGCTCGCGTTGTGGCGCGCTCGGCGTTCGCGATCGTGCCGCCGACCTTGCCGAGCTCGTCGAGGAGACCGGCCGCGATCACGGCCGGTGGTTACCCCGCCTACGCCTGGGACCGCGACCAGTTGAGCACCTGGGTCGAGAAGGCGGCGGTTGCCGCTGGGAAGGCGTGCCTCAAGCACGGCAAGACCGGCTGCATCTACGGCGGGTAGCACAGCCCCTGGCCCTAAGGGTCCCAACGTGTTGTTCATCGTGGCGCCCAGCCTGACGGGTGTGCAGGATGCTGCTCAGCCGTTCCTCGACACGCTCATACCGGCAGTCAGCTTCGCGGCAACGACGGTCCTCGCAGACGACGGGCAGTTACTCGACGCGAAGCAAGGACGGCGCGTTCGACCTTCGAACGAATCAAACGCGCGGCGGCCATAGCCGGCCGCACCGTCGAGACCCTCGATGCACAACGCCTCATCTACCGGCTAACGGAACCGACCGCCGTTGACCGGTACCCGGCACGACCGCGCGTGCACGTACTGCAGGTCTTCGGTCACCACCCAACCGCCGACGACCACGCCTCGTTGGCGGCATGGCTGACCGAGCAAGGTCTCGGGCCGCACGATCAGGAGTGCCGTGCCTTCGATGCGGCGCTCTTGCTCGATCCCCTCGCTGTGGGCACGACACCCATGAGCGACTGGGCAGTGATCGAAGGCCCGGCGGTCTACCTGCAACAGCTCACGACAGACGAGGGCGCCGCGCACACGCTGGCGACAACGTGGCTCCCGCACGGTGGTCGCATCATCTTCGGCGGCCACCTGACCTTCACGCCGATCATCGTCGGGACCGCCCGGCAGCTCGGCGTGCCCGCCGAGCGCGTGACGCTCTTCCAGTCGCGCTACTTCGTGACCGACGCGGCACTGGACGAGCACCGGCCGTTCGTCGAGGTCGTCGCGCTCGAACCCGTTGGGGACGATCGGGATGCCAGCCTGACGGCAATGCGTCGTGCGATGGTCGACGCCGGTGCCGACGCGCTCGTCGCGATCGGCGGACGGACCGCCGAACGAGGCCTACATCGCCCCGGCATCGACGAAGAGATCGACCTCGCCCGTGAGCGCGGTGTGCGCATCTTCCTGGTCGGTGAGCCCGGTGGTCGAGCGGCTGAACTCGCGGCGGACGAGGCGGCGGGTGGCGAAGAAGAGCCGACCGGCCTCAGCGCCGAAGAACGCGACCTTGTCGCGCGTAGCGACGAGTACGAGCAGATCGCCGACCTGATCTGGCGGAGTACGACCACCACATAAGCGCGGTACCGTCACGAACGCGGCGGGGGAGTGCCTCACTGCGACGAGGAGATGACATGGAACGCCCTGCAATGGGAGCGTTCCCACTTCGCGACGGAGGAAGTCCCCCCTCCGACACCAACGCTGACCGGTGACTCCACTACCGTTGCCGCCTGCACGAACAAAGTCACCCCGGACCCCGGTGGCGCCCTCGAACAACGAGGAGCGAGTCGATCGAGGGTGGTCGGCCCGGCTGCATACCGGTGTTCAGCCGCGTCCTTGGTGATGACGATGCGCACACACGTATTCCGGTTCGACGCGGACACAGGAGAGACCGATGAGCGCCCCGACTGTTTTCGAAACATTGCAACTCGCCAACGGAATCGCCGCCGACGAGTTCGATCGGGTCGCCGCCGCACTGGGACGACTCGATGAACGACTGCGCTCGTTCGAAGAGGGCACGGTCGAGTTACAACTGAGCGTCAAAGAACGCGGCACTCCGAGCCAGCGCACGACCCTCGAGGCGTGGATCGCCGGTCGACCTCGACTCCGGCTCGTCGCGACATCGAATCAACCCGATTTCGACGCTGCGCTCGCCGAAGTGCGCGACGATTTGGTCCGTCAGATCACGGACGCCAAGAACCGGACTGAACCTCGCAACAACCGTACCGGCCGCGAGACGCTGTGAGCATCCGGACGGACGGATGGGACCCGTTCGGCCGACGCCAGCTCGAGGGCCTCGCCGGACCTCAGCCTTCCTCGTGCGTGTCCCTGTATCTACCGACGCATCGCGCCGGACCCGATGTCAAAAGGATCCCCTCCGGTATCGCAACGCGCTGGCCGCCGCCGAAGCCGAACTGACGACGCGCGGCGACGATCCGCGAGACGGCGAGCAACGAGACGGCGCTCGTCGGGTTCGTGAGCGCGTCGACGGTGAGGCTCAGTTCGCGATCGCGTGCGCCGCCGCGCGCTTTAGCATCTCGACTTCCATCTTCGCGACGCGTAACTCGCGACGCAGCGCGACGAGCTCGTACTCATCCTTGGTCGCACCGGGCTGCGACCTTCTTCGACATCAGGCTTGGTTCTCCAGCCGGAGGGAACCTCAGGCGGGTCATGTCGATGATCGGGGGGTGCCAACTATGTTCCCATGCGGAGATGGCAGAAGGCGGGAGGCAGGCCGGACATGCAACACAGCGTCGATCAGTACGAGCGTCTTGCGCTCGATGAGTTGGAAAAGGCGGCGAATGTCAACCGCTCCGACGTACCCAACACCTTGCATGTGCAGCGAGCCCTCGTCTACGCCACGCTCGCGCTGGCTTCGGTGCAAGATCCGCACCAACGCGTGATACCCGATGGCGATTGAGCGCGCGACGCCAGGATGGCGCGACGGATTAAGTGCCGGGTTCTTCGGAGCGCGCTGATCGCCGACCCCCGCGAGCGTGGATGTCGTCACGGTCCCGTCAATCGCGCCGTACGCGACGTCGACGAGGCGGAGGTTCCGGCCTCTCGCGTCGTTGCGGAGCACTCCCGGAGTGCGGGTTGCGCATGACGCGCCACCAGGGTCCGGAGCATCGCTCCCCGGCCAATCGAGTTGGCCCGACGCGGAGGGATGTTGATCGTGCCGGTTCGGCCTCTACACCTGCCTGCGAAAGGCTCCGCCGGGGGTGACCCCGGTTGCGGCCGTCATTTCGACCCGTTGGCAGGCGGGAGCGCGACTTCGACGTCGGCGAACTGGTCCGGTGACATGTCAGGGTCGGGGCCCGCGGCGGAGACGCGCACAGGCTGGGTTGGCCGCGGCGCATTCGGCGTCGAGTTCCCGCCGGCCGCGGCGGCTTCACGCGCCAGGAACGCCCCGAGCTCACCGATGGTGCTCATGAGCGGTGCTGGGAACACGACCGTGGTGTTCTTGTCGACGCCGATCTCGATGAGGCTCTGGAGGTTGCGGAGCTGGAGTGCGAGCGGGTGCGCCATCATCGTGTCGGAGGCGTCGCCCAGCGCGGCGGCGGCGAGCGATTCACCTTCCGCGGCGATGATCTTGGCCCGCTTCTCGCGCTCCGCTTCCGCTTGACGAGCCATGGCCCGTTTCATGGTCTCGGGCAGTTGGATGTCTTTGAGTTCGACCAGCGTGACAACGACACCCCAGTCCTCGGTCTGCACGTCGAGGATCCGTCGAATATCCAAGTTGATCTGGTCGGTTTCGGCGAGCGTTTGGTCAAGCGTGTGCTGCCCGACGACTTTTCGCAGCGTCGTCTGCGCGATCTGGTTGATTGCCTTGGCGACGTTCTCGATCGCGATCACGGCCTTCGTCGCGTCCACGACGCGGTAGTACGCGACTGCGGAAACGTCGACGCTGACGTTGTCGCGGGTGATGATGCCCTGCGACTCGATCGGCATGGTGACGATGCGCATCGAGACCCGCCGCAGCACCTCGACGAACGGGACGATACTCGTGAGCCCGGGTTTGCGCACCGCGACCACACGGCCCAACCGGAACAGCACGGCTTCTTCGTACTGCTGCACTATCCGCAGCGAGAGCGCGGCGCCCATCAGACCAACCGCGATGATGACGATGACGACGACCAGCAACACGCTCATGCGCGTTCCCTTCCCTGAGGCTCGCAGACGCCGATTACCGAGGGTCGATCCGCTCGCGAGTTCTGCCTATCGGCGCTACCGAGGTCCGGAGCAACGCTCCCGGACGCTGCCGACAACAGCAGGGCCCGACGCGACCGGGATGATCATCGCGTCACCCTCAACGTACACCTGTGCGCGCGACTGGAATTCAGCTGCCGTGCGCGGCGGCAACAAACGACCCGGGATCGCGAACGACCCGACCGCGGCACCGTTCTCGGTGATGTTGGCCGTGGCGCCCGCATAGGGCAGGTAGCGTTCCTCTCACGAACGCGGGCATGAACACGTTGCGAGCGTCGGCGCCGGTGCAGTGCTGCTTCTGCGGGGCCGAGCTGTTCGAAGCCGATCCCGACCTCTTGACCCTGATTGCCGCCGCAGTACCGCACGCCGGCACCGAACAGCCGCACGCGCAGCAATGGTGGTGTCACGCCGAATGTCTGCGCGTCCGGCTCCACGACAGCGCGTCGTTCGACCACGGGTAACAGGCCCGTGACGCGCTCGGACGGCGCGGCATCGCGTCTGAGGTCTGAACTCGGCGAGGGCGATGATGAGGTACGCCCAGGTGTGCCATCAATCGAGTACTGCGGCCCGCGCCCGGGCGCATTGGATGGGAAGCGAGTTACACTTCTGGCGCTTCGTGACAATCGACGTCGGCGCCCGAGACCCCGGTAGCCGAGACCCGTTCCCCAGCGGCTCGCTGCGGAGGTCTTGCGCTCCATGGGAATTCTTCGTGATCCGCTCCCGACGACTCGGTGCCCGACTCGTTGGCCCTTGCGGGCACCCGCCCGGTCTCGTGAGGACAGCGCTCCCCGGCGGTTAACGGCTCAGCCGCGGGTGGTGCTCATCGGGCGTCCTGGCGCGGGCAAGGGGACTCAGGGTGAGCGCCTGGCGCGCCGTCTGGGCGTGCGATACGTGTCGACGGGCCATCTGTTGCGTCACGAGATCGCGATGCAGTCGCCGCTGGGCACCGCGGTGGAGCGTCTCGTAGGTGCGGGGCGGTTGATACCGCCGGGATTGATCGTGACGATCGTCGAGACGAATCTCGACGGTGGAGGCTACGTGCTCGATGGCTTTCCGCGGACGGTCATGCAGCGGAGGTGCTGTTGAAGCGAACGACGCTCGCGCCGTCGGTCGCGATAGTCATCGTCGTGTCTGCCCAAGTCGCGCTCGGTCGGCTTCTCGCTCGGGGACGAAGCGACGACGATCCCGCTGTGGCGCGCGAGCGACTGGCGATTTATGAGACCGAGACTGCCCCAGCCCTCGATTGGCTCGACCGGCGCGGGCTCGTCGTGCGCGTCGACGGCCAGAACGCGCACGCCGCCGTCGCCGCGACGTCTGGCGCGGTTTCCAGCACTTCCGTCGAGCGCACGACCCGTCATCGTTGTCTCTCGCGTGGGCTGCCGGAAGTGCTCGGGACACCTCGTGGTTCGAGGTCGTTGATGGCGGGTTCGGCGATGGCGAGGTCGGTTGATGCAGATGTCGACGAGGCGCTGGTCGTCGGGCTCGGAGCCGCGTCCGTGAATCCAGTTGCATGCTCCTCACGTCATCGCCGACGGTATGGTTGCCAAACGAGCGCGCCAGCGCTTCGAGCCCGAATGCGGCGTCGGACGAGTTCCTGCTGACCCCGTTCCTGCTCGAGCGAGGAGGCCGCCGTGAACGATCGGCGCGCTGAGTGGGCCCAGAACGTGTCGCATTTCACCTTGCAAAGGTCGCTGAGTGCCGGCCGAGCGTCGATCGCGGGTCTTGGCCGAGTTGGCAGCCGAAAGCGAGGGAGGGTGGTCGTCGGCGCGGCTGTGCGAGGCGACCCGGGACATCGTTGACGTGTCAGGTGCCGGGATAATGCTGATGTCCGGTGATCTGCCGACCGGGTCGCTGTGCACCACGAACGATGTCAGCAACTTGATCGAGGAGCTGCAATACACGTTGGGTGAAGGGCCGTGCGTGGACGCGCATCACCAGAGCCGGGTGGTGCTCGAGCCCGACCTCACTCATCCGGACCTGCCTCGCTGGCTCGCGTTCACGCACCAGGCAGTGGAGGCGGGAGTCCGGGCAGTGTTCGCGTTCCCGTTGCAGGCGGGCGCGGCCCGGCTCGGTGCCGTCGATCTTTACCGAGATCGGCCCGGCCCACTGAGCGACGAACAACACGCCGACGCTTTGGTGATAACCGGCGTGATCGCCAGTTGGATCCTCGACACGCAAGCCAATGCGACTCCGGGTTCCGTCGCTGAGGAACTGGCGCGCGACGCCGACTTCCATTACGTCGTGCACAACGCGGCCGGAGCACTATCGGTCCAACTCGGGGTCAGTGTCACCGAGGCGCTCATCCAGCTGCGGGCGTATGCGTTCAGTCACGACCGCCCGCTGCGCGATGTCGCCGATGACGTCGTGGCCCGAAGGCTCCAATTCTGATGACCACACCGCGGGCCGGACCTGCGCCGCTCCGGGTGCGCCCTCGCCCCGTGCAGGCGGTATGCCGTCCGAGGCCTAGGCAAGCCAATGCCAAGAGACACGGCGAGCCGGGCAAGGAGGAGAGATCGAGATGACGCGAGAAGCCGAAGTCGTACAGTCGCTCGTCGATCTGGCCGACACGCTCGTCGCCGACTACGACGTCGTCGATCTCCTCACCGGTCTCGCTCACCGGTGCGTGCAGGTGCTCGGCGCAGCCGCCGCGGGCGTGATGCTTGCCTCTCCCAGTGGTGAGCTACGGCTGGTGGCCTCGTCGTCCGAGGCGATGCGCGTGCTCGAGCTGTTCGAGCTACAGGCCGAAGAGGGCCCATGCCTCGACGCCTTCCGTACCGGCGAGCGCGTGGAACACGAGAACCTACGCGCGGGTGCAGGTCGCTGGCCACGTTTCGCGACCGTCGCGGTCGAAGCAGGCTTTCAGTCCGTGTTCGCACTGCCATTACGGCTCCGGGAGATGACCATCGGCGCGCTGAACCTAGCCAGCGTCGAGCAGACCCCGATGGACGAGGCGGATGACCTCGTCGCACGAGCTTTTGCGGACCTGGCAACAATCAGCGTCATACAACAGCGCGCAGCCATCGAGACCCAACGCGTCAACGAACAACTGAGCCACGCTCTCACCAGCCGAATCGTCATCGAACAGGCGAAAGGCGTCATCTTCGGGCGCGCCGGCGTCGACTTGGAGGAGTCGTTCTCCCGGCTCCGCGCGTACGCCCGCAGTCACAACCTCCGCCTCACCGACGTCGCACAAGCCGCCATCGACGGCACGCTCGACCCACAAGCCTGGGCCGACGCGCCTCGCTCGACACGCACCTGAACCGGCGGGTTCGCCCGCGGAAGGCGCGCGGCCCGGGCGGCTCGTGTCGCGCGCGAGCGGAAGTGGCAAACTCGGTCCATGTCTGAGCGCGACTCGAAGACGCACTTTCACCCGCGCCTCGTCCTTGCGGTAGTGGTGGGGGTGTTGGCCGTCGTGTTCGTCGTCGAGAACACGAAACAGACGAAGATCCGCTTCTTCGTCCCCCAGGTGACGGCACCGCTCTGGATGGGTCTCTTCTTGGCTGCCCTGCTCGGCGCCTTGGCGGGTGGGCTCATCGTTCGGCACATCGCCGCACCCGAGCTCCGCCGTCTGCGCGGGCGACACGAGAAGGACAAGAACGCGCCGTCGAGCTGAGCGTGGGATGCCCGCGGAGACGTCCGCGGCGGTTCACCCGAGAGCCGACGTGGCGATAGTGTCGGTTCCTGACGCTGCCTGGACTGTTGAGGCAGTTTCTGAATAGGCGTTGCCCCGGACCCTGGTCGCGCATCCGCTCGGTTGATCGAAAGACACCTGATTTGGGTCCGGACGTGCAAGCGAAGCTTGGCGGGTCGTCGTGGGGACGACCTTTGTCCCTGGTCGCCGCCATTGCCGAGGCCCTCGGTGTCGAGAAGCTCCGTGTCTTGCCCGCCGACGAGGGCGCCCGCGCGGCTGAACGGGAGCAGTGGGACGACGCCAACAACTTCCTCACCGTCGCACCCGCGCCCGCCTGAACGAGGACGTTTTCGCGCATGTACCGACAACCGCTTTCCGCTCAGTTACTCGACCAGATGGACCGGTACTGGCGCGCCGCGAACTACGTGTCGGTCGGCCAGCTGTACCTCTACGACAACCCGCTGCTCAAGCGGCCGCTCCAACTGTCGGACGTCAAGCCGCTCGTCGTCGGGCATTGGGGCACGACACCCGGTCAGAACTTCATCTATATCCATTTGAACCGGGTCATCAAGCAGTACGACCTCGACATGTTCTATGTCGCCGGTCCCGGCCATGGCGGCGCAGCCTTGGTCGGTAATACGTATCTCGAGGGGACCTACAGCGAGATTTATCCCGACATCAGTCAGGACGAGGCCGGCCTCAAGAAGCTCTTCACCCAGTTTTCGTTCCCCGGTGGGATCTCCAGTCATGTCGCACCGACGACGCCAGGGTCGATCCACGAGGGCGGCGAGCTCGGCTATTCACTGAGCCACGCGTTCGGAGCCACGTTCGACAACCCTTCGCTGATCGTCGCGTGTGTTATCGGCGACGGGGAAGCCGAAACCGGTCCGTTGGCGACGTCGTGGCAGTCCAACAAGTTCCTGAACCCGATTTCCGATGGAGCGGTGTTGCCGATCCTGCACCTCAACGGTTACAAGATCAGCAACCCCACGGTCCTGGACCGTCTTCAAGCCGACGAGCTGGAGCAGTTCCTCCGAGGCTGCGGTTGGGAACCGCTCCTCGTAGAAGGTCGTGAGCCGCTCCCGATGCATCACTGCATGGCCGGCGCGCTCGACGAAGCCATCTCGTCCATTCGGGCGATTCAAGAAGACGCGCGGAAGCACGGCGGCGTCACACGGCGGCCCTGGCCGATGATCGTGCTGAGATCGCCGAAGGGCTGGACCGGACCGAAGGTCGTCGACGGACTGCCGATCGAAGGGACGTTCCGTTCCCATCAGGTGCCGCTGTTGGTGGATGACGAGCATCCCGATCACGTCGCCCAGCTCGAGAGCTGGATGCGGAGCTACAAGCCCGAGGAATGCTTCGACGACGATGGCCGACTCCTCGCGGAGCTGGCCGAGTTGGCCCCCGAGGGCGACCGGCGCATGGGCGCCAATCCCCACGCCAACGGCGGCATCTTGCTCCGCGACCTGCGCATGCCCGACTTCCGTGTGCATGCGGTGCCGGTGCCCTCGCCCGGTGCTGTCGTGGCCCAAGACACCCTCGTGCTGGGCCAGTTCCTACGTGATGTCGTCACCCTGAACGCGGAGGACCAGAACTTCCGCCTCTTCGGCCCCGACGAGACCCTCTCGAATCTCTTGGGTGCCGTCTTCGAGGTGACCAACCGTCAGTGGGACGCCCGAACGCAAACGAACGACGAGTTCCTCGCGCCTGCCGGACGCGTGTTGGACTCGATGCTCAGCGAACACCAATGCGAGGGCTGGCTGGAGGGCTACCTCCTCACCGGCCGCCACGGGCTGTTCAACTGCTACGAAGCGTTCATTCACATCGTCGACTCGATGTTCAACCAGCACGCCAAGTGGCTCAAAGTCACGAAGGAATTGCCGTGGCGACGGCCGATCGCCTCATTGAACTATCTCCTCGCGTCGCACGTGTGGCAGCAGGACCACAACGGCTTCACGCACCAGGATCCCGGCTTCCTCGATCACGTCGTCAACAAGAAAGCCGACATCGTCCGTGTGTACCTCCCACCCGACGCGAACTGTCTGTTGAGCGTCGTCGACCACTGTCTGCGCAGCCGCGACTACGTGAACGTCGTCGTCGCGGGCAAGCACGCGCTTCCGCAATGGCTGACGATGGACGAGGCCGTCGTGCACTGCACGGAAGGGATCGGTATCTGGCAGTGGGCCAGCAACGACCAGGACGGCGAACCCGATGTTGTCATGGCCTGTTGCGGGGACACACCGACGCTGGAAGTGTTGGCCGCGGTCTCGATCCTTCGCGAACATCTGCCCGATCTGAAGATCCGGGTCGTCAACGTCGTCGATCTCATGAAGCTGGAGCCCGACACCGAACATCCGCACGGGCTCAGCGACAAGGACTACGACTCGCTGTTCACCAAAGACAAGCACATCATTTTCGCGTTCCACGGCTACCCATGGTTGATCCACCGGCTTGCCTACCGCCGCACCAACGGGAACCTGCACGTCCGTGGCTACAACGAAGAGGGAACGATCACGACCCCCTTCGACATGCGGGTGCAGAACCGGCTCGACCGATTTCACCTGGTGCAAGACGTGATCGACCGGCTCCCGCATCTGGGTTCCCGGGGCGACTACCTGAAACAGACCGTGCAAGACAAGCTGGTCGAGCACAAGCAGTACATCGACCGGCACGGCGAGGACCTGCCCGAGATCCGGAACTGGACGTGGGGCGGTGTAGCGGACCCGAGCCTGACCGGTATGTCGGCGTCGGACGGGACGAGAACGTGACCAAGGTCAAGGAGACTCGAGCCAAACGAGGCGCTTCTCCTGCATCCGCGCCGACTGATCAACCCGGCGTGACGGACGATTTGAAGTCCCTTCCGCTGGCCGACGTCGAGAAGCGTCTGGGGTCTTCGCCCGACGGCCTCAGCCAAGCCGAAGCGCAGAAACGGCTCACCCAGTACGGGCCGAACGAGATCGAAGAGCACAAGGCCAACCCGCTGCTGAAGTTCCTCACCTACTTCTGGGGCCCGATCCCCTGGATGATCGAAGGGGCGGTCGTGTTGTCGGCCGCGGCCCGGCACTGGCCCGACTTCTTCATCATCTTGGTGCTGCTTGTGTCGAATGCCCTGGTCGGGTTCTGGGAGGAGCGCCAAGCCGGCAACGCCATCGATGCTCTCAAAGCCAAACTGGCGATCAAAGCTCGGGTGGCACGCGACGGGAAATGGGTCACTCCTCCGGCGCGCGAGTTGGTGCCCGGCGACGTCATTCGCATCAGGCTCGGTGACATCGTTCCCGCGGATGCGCGACTGCTCGACGGCGACCCAATCGAGGTAGACCAGTCTGCGCTGACCGGCGAGTCGTTGCCCGCGACCCGCAAGCCGGGGGATGCGGTCTTCTCGGGGTCGATCGTTCGTCGCGGCGAAATCGGTGCTCTGGTCTACGCGACCGGCACGAAGACCTATTTCGGTAAGACAGCCGAACTCGTGCAGGACGCGCAAACCGTCAGCCATTTCCAACGCGCGGTGCTCAAGATCGGGAACTACCTCATCGTCCTTGCCGTCGCGCTGGTCTCGGTGATTATCGTCATCTCGGTCTTCCGCGGCGATCCGATCCTCACCACGTTGCAGTTCGCACTGGTGCTGACGGTCGCCGCGATCCCGGTCGCGATGCCGACGGTGCTGTCGGTGACGATGGCCGTCGGTGCCCGCCTGCTGGCGAAGAAGAAGGCGATCGTGAGCAGGCTGGTGGCCATCGAGGAACTCGCGGGTGTGGACGTGTTGTGTGCGGACAAGACCGGGACCCTGACCCAGAACAAGCTGACGCTCGGTGATCTCTTCACCGTGAAGAATGTCGACGCCGCGGAGGTGATCCTCGATGCCGCGCTCGCGTCTCGGGCGGACAACGACGATCCCATCGACGCGGCAGTTCTCGGCGGCCTGCCCGACACGAAGGCGCTACAGAGCTGTCAGGTGGTCCACTTTCAACCGTTCGACCCGGTGCACAAACGCACCGAGGCCACCGTCACGGCGGCCGACGGAACCACATTCAAAGTCAGCAAAGGCGCGCCGCAGGTCATCCTGGCGTTGGCCGGCGACGCCGATCAGGTCAAGCCGGCGGTCGACAAGGCCGTCAACGATTTCGCCGCCCGCGGGTTTCGATCACTGGGTGTCGCGCGCGCCGACGGCGACAGCGACTGGCGGTTCCTCGGCGTGCTGCCGTTGTTCGACCCCCCGCGCGACGACGCGAAGGCGACCATCGCGACCGCCCGGCAGATGGGTGTCACGGTCAAGATGGTGACCGGCGACGCGCTCGCAATCGCGATCGAGACCGCGACGAAGGTCGGGTTGGGCACCAATATCCTCGACGCGGCATCGCTCGGCGACGTCAAGCATGACGAGACCGCGGCCGTGGCCAAGTCGATCGAACAGGCCGACGGCTTCGCCCAGGTGTTCCCCGAGCACAAATTCCATATCGTCGACGTCCTGCAAAAGCGCGGCCACATCGTCGGCATGACCGGCGACGGCGTCAACGACGCGCCCGCGCTCAAGAAAGCCGACTGCGGCATCGCCGTATCGGGCGCCACCGACGCCGCACGGGCCGCGGCAGACATCGTGCTGACCACACCCGGACTGTCGGTGATCATCGACGCGATCAAGGAAAGCCGCAAGATCTTCCAACGGATGAACAGCTACGCGATGTACCGCATCGCCGAGACGCTCCGCGTGCTGCTGTTCATGACGCTCGCGATCCTGGTCTTCAACTTCTATCCCGTCACCGCGATCATGATCGTGATGATCGCGTTGCTCAACGACGGCGCGATCCTGTCGATCGCCTACGACAACGTGCACTACAAGGATCAGCCCGAAGCGTGGAACATGCGCCTCGTGCTCGGCATATCCACCGTGCTTGGCGTCACGGGCGTGATCGCTGCATTCGGCTTGTTCTATCTCGGCGAACGCGTGTTTCACCTCGACCGCGCGCACGTGCAAACGCTGATGTACCTCAAGCTGTCGGTGGCTGGGCATCTGACGATCTTCCTGACCCGCACCCGCCGACCGTTCTGGTCGATACGCCCCGCTCGCATTCTTTGGATCGCGGTGCTCGGCACCCAGGCCATCGCGACACTCATTGCCGTCTACGGGCTGTTCATGAGCCCGCTCGGCTGGGGTTGGGCCGCCTTCGTATGGGGCTACGCCCTCATCTGGTTCCTCGTGAACGACCGCGTGAAACTCCTCGCATACCGGGTTCTCGACCCGGCCGCACGCGCCGCGACGGAAGAACACGACAGCCGCCACCGAAGCGCGTCACGCTGAACGCACGCGAAAGGGACCCGCATGACCATCTCTTGCGAAGAGTTCCGTGCACGTCCCGGCGCAGGAGTCGCGCTCGCGGAGCGGCCGACGAAGGTCGCGCCCTGCTGCGAGTCGAAGAAGCATCGCCTGTGACATCCTCGCCGCTGCGCTCGGCGAACCCATCTTCCCCTAGGGCGCTCGTCACGTTCGCCAGGGCACGGCGCCAATCGAGCGCGAGAGCATGGTGCTCGACTGGCCTGTCGCTGAGGGCGCGACAGTTACCGCTCCCGGACTGCGTAGGTCAGGTGGGTCACCCGCGGCGTCGCCTCCGCGCGTATCGGGTCCAGGGCCACGCGGGCCGCGTCGACGCCATCGAACAGACGGACCCCGGAGCCGAACAGCACCGGTGAGAGCGCGATCGAGAACTCGTCGATCAGGCCGGCGTTCACGTACTCCAGGATCGTTGCGCCGCCGCCCGCGATGCGGACGTCTCGGTTGGCGGCGGCCGCGCGGGCCTGGTCGAGTGCGGTCTCGATGCCGTCGTTGACGAAGTGGAAGGTCGTGCCGCCGGGCCGCTCCCAGGGGTCACGCTTCTCGTGCGTCACCACGAAGACCGGCGTGTGGAACGGCGCCTCCTCCGGCCATGCCTGCTCACCGGCTTCGAACATGCGCTTGCCCATCACGCTCGCGCCGGTGCGTTCGAACGTCTCCCGCGCGATGTCGTTGTCGCGCCCTTCCTCGCCGCCCTCGCCGAGCTTCAGGTTCTCCCGGAAGAACCGTTGCGCGAAGATCCACTGCTGCAGTTCCATCCACTGTTGCCCCATCAACTCCCCGACGGACTCGGGCGCGATGAACCCGTCGAGCGACATCGACACGCTGAAGAACACCTTCCCGGCCATCACTTTGCAGCTCCCTTCCGGACGATCTCGGTGACGTAGGCATCGAGGTGGCTCAGGGTCTGCTCGCCACCCTCGATCGCGTGGTACTTCTCGACCGCCTCGTCGCGCAGCTCTTTGGTGGGGAACACCGTGCGCATCTCGATCCGGGTCGCCGCGCCGTCGGGCGCGAACGTGACGACCGACTCGAAGGCGTTCGGGTCGCCGCGCGACTCGCCATGCAGCAGCGCGATCCGTTCCGGCCGGATGATCTCGGTCCAGGAGATCCACTCCTGGTAGTCCGTGCCGTCGGGCCCGCGCATCACGAAGTCCCACTCGCCGCCGACGCGGAACTCGAACGCCCGCGTGGTGGTGGTGAACCCCTCCGGCCCCCACCATTGCGACAGGTGCCTGACTTCGGTGAACGCCTCGAACACCAGGTCGCGTGGGGCGCTGATGACCCGGGAGATGACGATCTCGCGGTCGGCCGTCGCTGAGGGCGCCGGCGCGTCCCGTCCTGTCGCTGCCATCGGTCAGTCCTCCTGCCTTGCCTGCTCGAGGTCCCGCACGTACGCGTCCAGCCGGTCGAAGCTCTCGTTCCAGAACCGCTCGAACCCGCCGGCCCACTCGTGGACCGGCCGCAACCCGCGGGCGTCGAGGCCGTAGAGGCGCTGCTTGCCGGCCTTGCGGTCGCGCACCAGCCCGACCTCCCGGAGCACCCGCAGGTGTTTGGACGCCCCCGGCTGGGCCATCCCCAGCTCCCGGGCCAACTCGGTCACCGGCCGCTCACCCGCCCGCAGCAGCACCAGGATCTCCCGGCGCTGCGGCTCGGCGATCGCGTTGAAGACGTCCGACGTCGTCGCTGCACGTGCCATGGCAGGCATCATATGCCGATATCGGCATACGTCAAGCCGAGGCGCTCAGGCCGTCGGCCCTGCCGCGGCGTCGACGATCAGGACGAGACGCGGTGACGGAGGTAGACGATGCCGTTGCCGAACCGGTGCTCGTCGAGCAGCTCGAGCTCGGCGCGTATGCCGCGGGGGAGCGCCGGCTTACCGCCGCCGGTGAGCACGGGATGGACGAACAGGTGGCACTCATCGACCAGCCCGGCCTTGAAGGCGTGCGCGGCGAGTTGCGCGCCCCCCACGGTGAGATCGCTCGTGGCCGAGGCCTTCATATCGCGAACCGCGCCGGGTTCGAAGTGGCGCGCGAGCCGGGTCTTGGCGGTCGGTACCGCGTCGAGGGTCGTCGAGTAGACGACCTTGTCCGCGGCTTGCCAGACGCCGGCGAAATCACCCATGAGTTCCGACTGCGCCGCCAGCGTCGAGTCGGTTTCCCAGACGGCCATCGTTTCGTAGAGGCGCCGCCCGTAGAGGTACATGCCGATGGAGCGCACGAGGTCGGTGATGAACGAGAAGACGTCGTCGCTCGGCGCGGTCCAATCGAAATTGCCGTGCTCATCCTCGATGTAGCCGTCGAGCGACACATTCGAGATGTAGATCAGTTTGGCCATACCGCTCCCGCGGTCCGCGACGAACTCGTAGCTCCCGACGAGCTTACGGATCGCGATCATCGAGCGCGGCGGCCGGTTGAGCAGGGAGTTGCACGGTGACGCACAGCCCGCCGGCGGCGCGGGGGTTGAGGGTGAGCGTTCCGTCGTGCGCCTCGCTGATGCTCCTGACGATGGCCAGGCCGAGGCCGACACCGGCACCGTCACTTCGTACGCGTTCGGCGCCGCGCTGGAACGGTTCGGTGATGGTCGAGACCAACCGGGGCGCGAGCACCCTGCCCGTGTTCTCGACACTGAGCACGACACGGTCGGGCTCAACCCTCGTCGCGACCCACACGCGGCCGAGTTCGGGCAGGTTGTGGACGATCGCGTTGTGCACGAGGTTCGTCGTCAACTGCAGCAGGAGCGCGTGCGAGCCGAGCGTCGGCGTCGTCTCGCCGGAGGTTTCGATGGTGACGCCGTGCTTTTCTGCGAGGGGCAGGAGCGTTTCGGTTGCTTCTTCCGCGATGAGCGACAGGTCGACGCGTTCCCGCGCGAAGGACCGTTGGTCGGCCCGGCTGAGCAGGAGCAAGGCTTCGGTGAGGTCGATCGCTCGGGCGTTGACGACGGAGAGACGGTCGACGAGTTCACCGTTGACACGGTTCGGATCGTTGCGCGCGACGTCGAGCAGGGTCTGCGTGATCGCGAGTGGCGTTCGCAGTTCGTGGGAGGCGTTGGCTGCGAACCTCTGCTGTTCGGCGACGTGTGCTTCGAGCCTGGCGAGCATGGTGTCGAAGGCGTCGGCGAGTTCGCGGAACTCATCGTTGCGGCCCGGGAGCCGGAGCCGGTGGGAGAGCGATCCGGTCGCGGCCGTGCGCGTCGCGTCGGTGATGCGCGTCAGGGGGGCGAGCATCCGGCCGGCGAGGACCCAACCACCCAGGAGCCCGAACACCAGCAGGAACGCCATCACTACGGCTGCCCTCGGGGCGAACACGTGCAGGAGCCTCGACCGCACGGGGAACACGCCATGAATGGGGTTGTCGGCGTTGACGAGGAACGCACGATCGGGGACGTAACGCAACAGGAACAACCACACCGCGGCGAGGAGCAAGGCACCGGCGAGCATCAGGAACGCGGCGTAACTCAGCGTGAGTTTGAGGCGAACACTCAACCCGGGAGCTCTATCCACGATCGCCTCCCTCGTGCCCGGCGTCGGGTTGCGTATCGATGCGGTACCCGACGCCGGCGACGGTGCCGATGATCCAGGGTTCACCGAGGCGTTTGCGCAGTGCCGAGACGGTGATGCGCACGGCGTTGGTGAACGGGTCGGCGTTCGCGTCCCACGCTCGCTCCAAGAGTTCTTCGGCACTGACGACACCACCTTCGGCCGCGACAAGAACTTCGAGCACTGCGAACTGCTTCCTCGTCAGCGCGACGTACTGGCCGTCGCGGTAGACCTCGCGCCGGAACGGGTCCAGCCGCAGGTCGGCGATCTCACGCACCGGTGGCCGGTTGTGGGCGCGCCTGCGGTCGAGGGCCCGGAGCCGGAGCACGAGCTCTCGGAGTTCGAACGGCTTGGTGAGGTAGTCGTCGGCACCGAGCCCGAACCCGGAGGCCTTGTCGTCGAGGCGGTCGGCCGCGGTGAGCATGAGGATCGGCATACCGCTGCCGGACGCGACGATGCGCTCCGCGATCTCGTCGCCGGTGGGCCCGGGAATGTCGCGGTCGAGGACCGCGATGTCGTAGGCGTTGACGGTCAACAGGTCGAGCGCGGTGTCGCCGTCACCGGCGATGTCGGCCGCGATCGCTTCCAGGCGCAGCCCATGGCGGATGGCCTCGGCCAGATAGGGCTCGTCCTCGACGAGCAGCACACGCACGCTCCGACGCTAATGAGCTGCCACATATCGCCGGCATATCGAAAACCGCGTACGGGCCGGCAACACGGCGCCGGCCTGACTGGAGGCATGTCCGCCGGCGAACCCGCACGAACGCGCCGCCGAGGGGTGCTGCTCGGCGCGGTACTCGCCTTCCTCGTCGCAACCGCCGGGTTCGCGGCCGGCCGTCACGTGCTCGACGACACGGACCGCACCTACCTCTCGACCGACGGGTGGCCGCGGCGCGGGCAGGGCGCCTACGTGATCGGCAACGGGCGGCCGGCGGTGAGCCCCCACGAGCAGCCGGTCCCGATCGCCAGCCTGGCCAAGGTGATGACCGCCTACCTCGTGCTCGAGCACTACCCGCTGGGCGCGGCCGGCACCGGCCGGCCGTTCGTGGTCGGTCAGCGCGATGTCGTCGATACCGAGAGGAGGCGGCGCGACGACCAATCGATTGTCGATGTCAGGGCCGGTGAGCAGCTCACCGAGCGCGATGCCCTCATGGCGATCCTGTTGCCGTCCGCGAACAACATCGCGGTACTCGTCGCGCGTGAGGTCGACGGCAGCATTCCCGCGTTCGTCGCGGAGATGAACCGCACCGCGCACGCGCTCGGGATGTCCGACACGACCTACACCGACCCGAGCGGGTACGACGCGGGCACCGTCTCGACCGCCCTCGATCAGCTGCGCCTGGCCCGCGTCGTGAGCCAGGACGACACGCTGGCCGGCATGATGGCCACCCGCAGCTACTCGCTCCCCGTCGCCGGCGAAGTGACCAACACCAACACCCTGCTCGGCGACGACGGGTTCGTCGGCATGAAGACCGGTTCCGACGGCGCGGCCGGCGGCTGCTTCATGTTCCGGTCCGAGCGGCACACCGCAGACGGCAACGAAACGCTGACCGGCGTGGTGCTCGGTCAGCAAGGACATGACCTCATCACCGCGGGCCTGTACGCGGCGAAGCAGTTGGTCGACCGCGTCGCGCCGAACCCCGCGACCCGCTGAACCAGCGCGCCTATGCCCTTGCTGCCGTGGCCACGGATGCTGCCAGCCGCACGCGAAGCTCGCTGACGGCGGCAATCGCGCTCTCGTCGTCGCCCGCGCACGGAATGACGTTGAAGGCCGAGCAACCGGCCTCGATGTACGGCCGCAAGAACTCCGCGACATCTTCGGGTGTCCCGTAGGGCGAGTATCGCTCGAAGGGCTCGAAGGGCATTTGATAGAAGCGCTGCATCTGCGTGGCCAGCAGCGCGCGGGCAGCCTCGCGGGTCGTGGCAAAGCCGCACCAAACGTTCAGCGCGTGCTCGAACCCGCTCGCGTCCCGGCCGGCGAGCATTGCCTCTTGCGCGATGCGATCGCGCACCGCGGCGAACCGGCGGGGGGAGACCCAGATTCCGAGCCAGCCGTCGCCGAGCCTCGCGGCGCGGCTCACCGCCGCATCGGATCGCCCACCCACGATGAGAGGTACCGGCGGCGACGGTGCCGGCAAGACCCGGGCGTCGTCGAGTGCGAAGAACTCACCGTCGAAGGTGACCGGCGCGCCGGCGGCCAGGCTTCGAAGCACCCGAAGGCTCTCGTCCATCCGGCGTCCACGCGTCCTCGGCTCGACGCCGCAGATCTCGATTTCGTGAGGGTCCTCGCCTCCGACCCCGACGCCGAGCGTGAGCCGACCCGGCGCGAGCTGCGCGATCGTGGCGAGTTGCCGGGCGACCAACACCGGGTGGCGCAACGGAAGCAGGTACAAGCCGACGTACACCGGCAGGGCAGCCTGAACCGAGAGGAGGGATGTTGCGCCGATCAACCCGTCGGCTCCCGCGCCGACGAAGAAGCTGACGTGATCGCCGACACACAGGTGGTCGACGCCCGCGTCGGCGACCTGGGAGAGCGCCGTATGCAGCCCCTCCGGATCGCCGTCGGGCACTGCGAGCGCGTCAGGGAAGAGCCCGACGCGGACCGCGCCACGTGACGAGGGCCCGCCGGCGTCGGTTGGTTGACGTCGAGCGATGCAGTTTCAGTCATTGCCGTCTCCGATCTGTGCCCGTCCCGCGAAGCGTGCGCCGTCACCAACGAGGCCCTTGCGGGTCGACCTCGAGGAGCGTCTTGCCCACGATCTCGTGCGTGAACGCGTCGGTGCCCGGGTGGAAGCGGGCCGCGCGCACATCACGCGAGAGCCGTTCGAGTTCCGCGCCGCGGCGGAACGAGCTGCCGCCCACCACTTCGCATGCCGCGTCGACGACGGTCATCGCGGCGGTGGCGGCTCGCCACTTGGCCGCGAAGATCTGCACGGGCCAACGGGCGCCGTGGTCGACTCCATCGACCCAGTCACGGGCCAGCCGGTCGATCACCGCGCGGGCGGCGTCGAGTTCGAGGTGCATGTGCGCGACCTGCTGCTGCACCAGGGGATGATGGGCGAAGGTGTGGCCGGGGATCGCGATGGAAGTGCGTTGACGCGCGTGCTCGATGGCAAGGTCGAGTGCTCGCTCGGCGATACCGACGTAGACATTGGAGATCAGGGTGAGCGCCCAGATGGTCATGGCACCGAGCACGGGATCGCTCGGCGGGCCGGCCGGGACGACGCACAGCACGTTCTCGTCCGGAACGAACACACCGTCGAGAACGGTGTCGTGGCTCTCGGTCGCGCGCATGCCTTGCGCGTCCCACGTGTCGACGACGGTGAGGCCCGGCGTATCACGCGTCACGAACCCGTGGACGATCATCGGTCGCGACGGGTCACTGCTGTCCATCGCGTGGACGCCGAGACGGTCCCACACCGGGCCGAGCGAGCCGAACAGCTTGCGGCCGTGGAGCCGCCAACCGCCGGGCACGCGCTCGGCCCGGGTCGTCGAGAGCGCGAGGGGGATGTCGTTGCCGATCTCCGCGTGCCCGGACGCGAGGACCTCGCCGTCGGCCGCCCAACCGAGCATGCGCGCACCGAACGGGTGGCCGAAGGCGTCGAGGGTTGCGGCCAAGCCGACCCAGTAGTGGTGCATGCTCGTCGACAAGGCTGTCGCCGGCGCGTAGCGGGCGAGGCGACGTTGTTCGGCGGCGAGCGTCGCGAGGTCGAGGCCGAAGCCGCCGAGCCGTCGCGGTGCGGCCGCCGTCAACCACCCGATGCGGCGAAGGTCGGCGAGGTCGTCGTGCGGGAACCGACCGGCCTTGTCGAAGCCGGCGGCGCGGTCCCGGAACGATTCGAGCATCGCGGCGTCGAGCATGGCGTGAGCGGTCGATGGCGCCGGGGAAAGTGGTGGGAGCGGTGGTGTTCGTCATGCGACGAGCATCGTGAAACCTGTCGGTACGGGCATCGGCGCGACGCTCCATCGCGGCGAATGGAGCGTTCGCTGCACCGACTCGCGTACGCGCTCAGCCGGCGAGACCCGCTCTGATCGCCACCCGGGCGGCGGCGGTCCGGTTGCGGACACCGAGCTTGGTGAAGATGTTGCTCAGGTGTCGATTGGCGGTGCGTTCGCTGATGAAGAGCCGCTCGGCCAGCTCGCGGTTGGTCAGACCATCGGCCAGCGCAGCAAGCACCTCCCGCTCACGGGCGCTGAGCGACCCGAGTTGCCCGGACGGATCAGCCGTCGCCGCCGGCGGCGGGGGCGAGGTTTCCATCTCGATGTGGGCGGCGATCCAGGCGTCGACACTGCCGGTCGGCATCTCGAGCGCCCACAGGTCGATTGACCGTTCGGCGGCCACGAGCGCGAAGCCGAGCGCGCGCACCATCGGGGCGAGTGGCCCGTCGGCGCGAGCCGTGTCGTACACACGCATGAGATCGGGACGCATCTCCAGGTACGTGCGTTTCAGATCGACGATCATCAGGGCCAGCTCCGGGCACGGCTGCTCCCCGCGTTCCGCCGTCAGCATTCGACGGTTGAGCAGCGCTCGGCCACCGCTGCGGAGCGGGCGCGCCTGCAGGTCGGCCGCCATTGCGGAGACTGCGGGATCGTCGCGCCGAAGCTCCGGCGCCACTGCGGAGACCTCGACGACCATGCTGAACGCCTGCACGCCACCCGCCGGTCCCCGCGACACCGAGAGACCTTCGGGATGGTGACGCCACCAACGCTTCAGCCACGCACGCTCGTCGGCGCCGAGGTGCCGGTCGGTGATCGCGAGCACGTCCGGCAGGTCGGCCGCGGTCGCGGCCTCCACCGGGTGTTGCACGCCGGCGGGCGGGAGGAAGGCACTGCGGACGACCGGGTTCTGCACGAGGTGCAGCAGGTCGGCCGTGGCGGCCCAACCCGGAGCATGTTGCACCGTTGCGAGAGCCGCACGGGCGGCACGGCGGCGCAGGTCACGGGCCCGGCCGGGATCGCGCAGCTCGAGCCTGGTCGCGGTCACGTCCTGTACCACTGCCTGCAGTTCCACGCCGTCAGGACGAACGGTGGTGAATGGCAGGTCCCGGAGCGCAACCCAGGCCGGCTCCGCCGTCGCCTCGTCACACTCCAGCACCGCGGCCAGCGCGGGGACCGTGACCCGCCGCAGCACCGACGCCGCTTCGACAACCTCGCGCCGGTCGGGATCGAGGTCGTCGAAGAGCACCTCGACCAGTTCTTCGACGACCTCGGCCGGCGGAGCGTCGCTCACGACGAGGTCGGGATGGCGAAGGAGTCCTTCGCATGCCAGCTCCAACGCGAGCGGGTGGCCCCGCCCGAAGCGCCGCGCGCGCTCGGCCCGGTCACCGGCGAGGCCTTTTCGGGCGACCAGTTCGGCGGCACCGGCCTCGGTGAGCGGGCCGAGGAGGACGTCGACCAGGAGTTGCCGCCAGCCCGGCGCCGTACGCCAGGCAACGTTGGGAGGGTTGCGCCCAACCAGTACGGTCGTCGTGCGGACCGGTAGCGATGGCAGCAGCCGGTTGCGCAGCCAGCCGTCGACGACCGCGAAGCGTTCGTAGCTGTCGACGACGAGAGCGACGACGGACGCGGCCGAGATCGCGTCGGCTACCTGCTCGATCGTGGGCACGGCCGTGCCCAACCCCAGCGCGGAGCCGATGTGCGCGAGCACCGTGGCTGGTGTCGGCTCGACCTCTCGACCGTCGACCACCACCGTTGTCGGACCGGCGAATGTGCCCATGACGAGGGCGCTCTTGCCGATGCCCGCCGGCCCGTGCACGAACACCGCCGACGGGCCGTCAGGGTCCGTCACCCACGCGCGTAGCTGGTTACGCTCTCGCTCCCGGCCCACCAGCGCTGCGGCAGCCGCCACCGCCAAGCGATCCGCCACCCGCTCCGACTCCACCTCGCGAGGTTACGGCTGCGCCCGTCGCGACGGTCGAGCCACAACGGGCCACCGGTGCAGGGGGTGTGGGTGTGGCCGTGTTGGCCGGATGTACCGAGAACGGGGGAGGGGCGATGCCGAGTGCCGATGAGGTCCGCGACGCTCAGCGAGCGACATGGGCAGGGCTCTCCGGCGGTTGGGAGAAGTGGGACCTGGTCATCATGGACCAGTTGGGCCCGGTCAGCGCCGCGATGATCGAACGTCTCGATATCGCCGACGACCAGCAGCATCTGGACATCGCCGCGGGTACCGGTGAGCCGGGTCTGAGTATCGCCCGGCGCGCACCGAAGGGCCACGTCGTGCTGACCGACCTCGTACCGGAGATGCTCGACGTCGCGGCGCGACGAGCCGACGCGCAGGGGATCACCAATGTGGCAACGAAGGTGTGCAGCGTCGACGACCTGCCCTTCGACGACGCCACCTTCGACAGCGTGTCGGTGCGTTTCGGCTACATGTTCTTCCCTGACGCGGGCAAGGCAACGGCGGAGATCGTCCGTGTGCTCAAGCCGGGCGGGCGCATCTGCTCGTCGGTGTGGGTCAAGCCTGAGGAGAACCCGTGGACGACGATCCTCATGCGGGCAATCGCGACTGAGGTGGCAATGGCGCCACCCGACCCGGACGGGCCGAACATGTTCCGGTGCGCGGCTCCGGGCCACGTCAGCGCCGTGTACGACGCCGCGGGGCTGCACGACGTCGCCGAGTGGGATGTCGACGTCGAGCTCGTGACGTCGTCACCGGCGGAGTATTGGGAGATGATGAGCGAGCACGTCTCGATCGCGGTTGCGGCACTGCAGCAGGTCGACGAACCGGCGCGGCAGCGGATCCGGGCGACCGTTCTCGCGAGCGCCGGCGCGTACGAGAACGACGGCAAGATCCGGGTTCCGGGCGTGGCGCGCTGCATCGTCGGCACGAAAGCGGGCCGAGCGACGCGCGCCCGACCTCCGCGCGGGTAGCCGCCCCGCGGTACCGGACGGGGCGAGTTCGCTACCGTCCAGAGCTCACCGGGTCGGGAGGCGGGGAAACATCGCGCCTTCGGCGGCGTTGAGCCGCGTGCGTGGCGAACCTGTCGGCGCGCGTGCCCCTGCCTGTACGAGCGAGACATCGGACGATGGTCAACAACCCGAGCGCAACCCAGCGACAGCTCTACCGATGGCAACTCGACGCGCTCGTTGCCTGGCTGCGGTGTGGGCGGCGTGGGGTCGTCGAAGCCGTCACGGGCGCCGGCAAGACGGAACTCGCGATCGCGGCGGCGGCTGATGCGTTGCGACGGGGTCGCTTCGTCCTCGTCCTCGTTCCGTCGCGAGTGTTGATGGAGCAATGGCACACGGCGTTGCGCGCCGCCCTCCCCGACGTGCGTATCGGTCGCCTCGGCGACGACGGGCGCGACACTGCGGAGAGCTGCGATGTCCTCGTCGCGACCCGCCATTCGGCCGCGGCGTACAAGCCGATCCCGCCGGGCCACGCCGGCGGACTGCTCGTCGCCGACGAATGTCACGGCCTCGGCGGCAAGACACTGCGACGAGCGCTGCTGCGCGAGTACGACGAACGGCTCGGGCTCACTGCGACCCTGGAGCGCAGCGACGACGCCGTCGCCGAACTGCTCCTCCCGTTCTTCGGCGGCATTTGCTTCCGGTACGGCTTTGCCCACGCGATCGCCGACGGCGTGTGCGCCTCCCCGCGGGTCGCCTTCGTCGGGGTACCGCTCTCGAAAGAGGAACGCGCGGAATACGCGGCGGTCGAGCAACGACTCGTGAGCGCGAGGCAACACCTTCGAGGTGTCCGCGACATGCCGCGCGAACCTTTCGGCGACTTTCTCGCTGCGGTCGCGTACCTCGCGGAGCGAGACGGCGGTGCCGACGGTCGGGCGGCGCGCGACTACCTCGACGCGTTCTCCAAGCGGCGCGCGATCGTCGCCCAGTCGACCGGGAAGTACGACCTCTTGGGCCGTCTCGCGCCGGCGATCAAGGACGCCGACGGTGCGCTCGTGTTCACCGAGACGGTGCGCGCCGCGAACCACGCGATCAACCGGCTCGATCCTCACGTCGCGGTGGAACTGATCACCGGCTCCACCGCGCGCGGGCAACGGCGCGAGATCCTCGACGATCTCCGCCGGCGTGCACTCGATGCCGTCGCCGCCCCTCGCGTGCTGGATGAGGGCATCGATGTGCCGGACGCCAGTCTCGGCGTCGTCATGAGCGCGAGCCGGACCCGGCGCCAGATGATCCAACGTATGGGCCGCATCCTGCGCCGGAAACGCAGCGGCGTCGCCGCTCGCTTCGTCATCATGTTCGCGCAGGACACGCTGGAAGACCCCGGCAACCAGTTCGAACGTGACGGTTTCATCGACGAGATCGAACGGATCTCCGAAGGGACCGGGGTCTTCGAGAGCACGAAGTTCGAGGCGCTCGACGCGTTCCTGGCCGCGCCGGGACCATCCGTGGTCCCCGAGCCCGACTACGTCGACGACGAGGGCGCAGCCGACGAAGCCGCCCTGGGCGTCGCCGCCGCCTACGCCCGGCTCGCCTACACGAACCGTCACGCCATGGACGAGGCGCGGGTCGAGGAACTCGATCGACTGGAGCCTCGACTGCCGAAGCGGACCGACGCGGCTCCCCACTATCTCGAGCTCTCGCTCTCGAACCTCCCGCCGGTGGCGAAGCCCAAGGTCGCGCCGAAGCGGCTGTCGACGGGTGAGGTCGCGCTCGAGATCGCGCGTGTCGGCGACGGGTGGCGCATCAGCTGTACCGGATGCGGTGAGGCATCACCCCTCGTGCAGTTCCGTTGGCAGTTACTGGACCAGACCGTGCATTGCCGCTGCAGCTGACCAGGGGCGACCGTTCGTGGCGGACTCTCACCCCATTCACACGTTTCTTGGAGGTCGCATTCACACGCCGGGGCGACGCTGTCTTGGACACCGAGAAGGGCAGCAGCATGGGTCCGAACGACTACGGAACGAGCGACGAACACGACGAACCGCTGGAGCCGCTGAACGGCGCACCCGTAGCGAGTGGGCACGAGACGTACAAGGGCGCCATTCCCGACGCCCCTAGTGCGAGCGACGCCGGCACTGCGGACGAGCCGGCCTGGTCGGCCCCGAGCGGATGGGCCACGGTGCCGGGTATGGCAACCGACCCCGGCGCGCCACCGCCCACGACGCCGGGTTGGAGCGCGCCGGCGCCCACGCCCGCCGGATCGAACCGAACGAGCGCGATGGCGGTCATCGCCATCTTCGCCGTGGTGCTGCTCGTCGTCGCGTCGGCCACCGGCTACGCGATCGGTCGCGGCCACCACACGACCTCGACCAACTCGAACGCTTCGTCGTTCCCGGGCGGAACCGGTTCGGCCAACAACGGGACGAACAGCGGTGGCTCGCCCTTCGGCGGTGGCTCACCCTTCAACGGCGGCTTCGGCAACTTCGGACCGTCGACGGGGGACGGCTCCTCGAATTCGGGTTCCGGCACGTCCGGCTCATCGGGCTCGTCCGGCACGACTGCTTCCGCGACGGCGCAGAAGGTCGCGACAGCGGTCGATCCCGCCCTCGTCGACGTCACGTCGACCCTGCCGAACGGCACGGCCAAGGGCACCGGCATGGTCATCACGTCCGACGGCGAGATCCTCACCAACGACCACGTCATTTCCGGCGCCACGAGCATCCACGTGCAGTTCGTCACGACGGGTACCACGTACTCGGCCTCCCTCGTCGGCTACGACGCGTCGCAAGACGTTGCCCTGTTGAAGATCGCGAACGTCTCCGGGCTGGCGACGATCTCGACGAACAGCTCGTCGAACGTGAGTAGCGGCACCGGTGTCGTCGTGATCGGGAACGCCTACGGGCAGGACGGTACGCCCGCGGTCGTCGACGGCGTCGTCGTGTCGACCAACAAGACCATCACTGCCTCCGACGAAGGCGGCTTCGATGCCGAGACGCTCAACGGCCTCATCGAGATCTCCGCGAACGTGGTGCGCGGCGACTCGGGCGGCGCGGTCGCCGACAGCAGCGGTCAGGTCGTCGCGATGACGACCGCGGCGTGGTCCGGCAACGCGAGCCCGGTGTCGGCCGACACCGCGGGCGACGCGTACGCGATCCCGATCGACCACGCGCTCTCGGTCGCGCACCAGATCGAGGCCGGCCAGTCGAGTTCGACGGTGCACGTCGGCGAGCACGGCCTGCTCGGCGTCGGCGTCGGGGACGCGAACGGCGGCGGCGCATACGTCGGTGAGGTGCAATCGGGTTCTGCCGCCGAGCAAGCCGGGCTCGGCGCGGGCGACACGATCACGGCCGTGAACGGCACGACGATCACGTCGGCCAACGGGCTCAACGCGGCCATGGCCGCCACCCATGTCGGCGACCACGTCACGCTGCAGTGGCGAGACGCGAACGGTGCAAGCCACCAGGCCACCGTCACCCTCACCGACGGCGTCGCCTAGAACGGTGTGGCGGTTGGTGAGCGTCGCTACCGGTGGTTCGTGCCCGCCGAGTCGCTCCATCGAAGGCGGGGCTGCCCGACCGGCGTGGCCACGACCCGGTGCGCGTGCAGGCGGAGCATGGCGCAGTCGGGGGAGCGCGGTCCGTCGGGCCAGATCATCGCGGGGTCGAAGCCGACGGGAGGCGGGACCGACTTGATGAGGTCCCAGGCATCGATACGACCTGCCTCGTCGAGCCATTCGGCAGTGGCGTCGATCGCAAGGGTGTCGTGCAGCGGGTCCCAGTAGAAGCAGGCGACCTTGGGTTGATGGCGGAGGTGACGGACCTTCAACGGGGTCGGCCGCGCGGTGACGAGGGCGGTGGGCCGGTCACCATCCCAGCGCCATACGGGATGCATGAGCCGGGAGCGAGGAACGCCCGAGGGCCCGACGGTCGTGACCGTGCACCACACGATGCGTTCGGCAATAGGTTGGGCGACCAGGGTGACCTCGGCGAGCGTTGCGTTCTTCGCGTCCATGTCACCATGCTGCCGCACCGTTGCCGTCGCCATCACCAGGTTGCATCGGCGACCCTGGGTTGTGTCGTCTTCACCCCCGTACGGGGGTACAAACGACACAACCCGGGATGGGGTTCGGGGTCTTCCAGCAACCGGTTCGCGATCAGCGCGCGTGACGCGCAGCGCGGCGTCGGGCGCCCTTGATGGGTACGATCTCGATCTCCATCCGACCGGGGGACGAACCTGCAACACACGACGTCGCGGCGAAGCGAGTTCCTTCACACGCGAGCCGTTTGGCACGTAGCTGCTGAACTTCCGTTCGTCGCGGTGCTCATCGTGCAGCTGGCGAAGGGTTGGCGAGCGCTGTCCGACGACGCCATCATTTCGTTTCGTTCGTACGACGTGCTCACGCGGCATTCGCCACTCGTCGGCCAGTTCACCCAGGCCTCGCATATCTCGTCGCGAGCGACGTACGACCCGGGTCCGTTGTTGTACTGGGGTTTGGCGATCCCGACGCGTCTCGATCACCAGCACGGCGCGTTGATCGGCGCGGCGCTCCTGAGCGTCGTGTTTGTCGGGCTCGCCATCGAGGCCGCCTACGCAGTGGCCGGTTCGGTGGCGAGCGCGGTGGTGAGCGTTGCGGTACTGGCGATGCTCCTCGACCACTCGCGATTCGTAATCGACCCGATCTGGAACCCGCATCTCGGCCAGCTCGCGTTCATCGCGTCGATCCTGCTCGCGTGGGCAACGGCGTGCCGCTCGTGGCGGTGGTTGCCGGCCCTCGTCGTCACGGCATCGTTCGCGGCCCAAGCCCACTTGCTGTTCACCGCCGGCGCGTTGGCCGGCGCGATCGCGGCGCCGCTCATTGCGCTCGCGCGCGAGCGCAAGCGGCCGCCATGGAGGCCGGTGATCCTGGCCGCCATCGCCGGGATCGTCTGCTGGCTTCCTCCGGTGATCCAACAACTCACGACAGACCCGGGGAACTTCACGCTGCTGCACCACACGCGGGGCAGCGGGCGCGTCGAAGGTATGCGCTTCGGCCTGACAATGCTCACGTCCGCGATCGGGCCGCGCCCTTCGTGGACGGTGAGCATCCACGGCCAGAGCCTCTTCCGGACGCTCGCGGTGATCAAGCACGGTCACCCGCCGATCGTCGCCGCCGTCGTCATCGTGCTCCTCGCCGTCATCGCCGCGGTTGCGTTCCGGGTGGGCGAGCATCGACTGGCAGCACTCGCTTCGATCGCGGCCCTGGTGTCGGTGGCGGTGGTCGTGACGTACGCGGCGCTCCCCGGCGACCAAGTTGTGCTGTTGACCTACCTCTACGTCGGGGCGTGGCCGGTTGGCATGCTCGACGTCGCGACCATCGGCTGGGCCGCAGTCGTACTCGTACGGTGGCAGGTTGCCAAGCAACCGCACGCCGCGATGTCCCGTACCGCCGGGCCGTGGGTCGAACGTCACCGGCTTGCCGTCGCGGTCGTCGTCGCGTGTGCAATGACTGTCCCGGTGACCGCGACGCTCGTGCACGACGCGACCGGCAGCAACGGGACCACTGGCGGATGGGCCGGCGTCGCCGCGCTGCATTCCGCCACGGGCACCATCGAGCGCTCGGTGCCGCGCGGCGCGGTGTATCTCGTGAGCGGCGAGGCACCTACCTACTCCGACTACGCCGTCATCTTCGGCTTGGTGTGGAAGTTGCGCGCCGACGGCTGGGAACCGTTGGTTGACGCGCCTGCGGCTTTGAACGTGAGTTCCGCGGTGAACGGGGAAACGCACCGCGCCCGCTACGAAGCGGCCATCGTCTTCAACCCCGGGCATCCGGTCGTCGTCCGCGTCGCGCCGGTCGATCATCTCGTGCCCGGCACCACACTGTTCCCTCATTCGCAATGAACGTTCGTGCCCGTGATCGACCCGCTGGACCGGCACCGATCTAGCGTTCTGGACCATGCCGGAGCACGAACACGGAACGCCGCCGCGCGGCTCGACCTTCGAAGCCGCGGAATGGACGCGAGGTACCTCGAGCGCGACGGGTCGATGTGGAGCGGGCAGCGCGGCTGGAAGGTCACGGCGATCGATGTGCCACCGGCACCATCGCGACGAGCGAGCGTGAAAGGAACCCGCGCCATGGACGACCACCGGAACGGGCGCTTCTACGAAGCCGACTTCAGCGGAGCGCGATTCCACGGCGTGAACTTCACGAACGTGAAGATCAGTGATGCGTGGCTTCTCAACGTCGACATCTCGGGACTCATCGGCAACCTGTCGGTCAACGGGGTCGACGTGACCGCGTTCGTCGAAGCCGAATTGAACCGGCGCCATCCGGAACGCCTTCTCCTCGCGCCGTCTGATCCCGAAGGGATGCGCGCAGCGTGGCACGCGGTCGAGCAGTTCACTGCCGCCACCGTGGGCCGCGCGCGCAAGTTGGCGCCCGGCATGCTCGACGAGCCGGTCGACGAGGAGTGGTCGTTCATCGAGACGCTCCGGCATCTCGTGTTCGCGACCGACCGCTGGATCAGCGGCCCGGTATTGGGCGACGCGAACCCGTTCCATCGCATCGGCCTCCCGAACCCGCCCCTCGACGAGGTGCCCGCCGGCATGTTCGATCTCGATGCCGAGCCGACGTTGGAAGAAGTGTTGGCCGTACGACGGGAGCGTATGAGCCGGGTCGCCGACATCGTCGAGGGCATCGACGGCCGCGAGCTCAACCGGCAGGTGGCGTCACCCAACGGTGGCGCCACCACGGTCAAGAGCTGCCTGCACGTCGTATTCCGCGAAGAGTGGTGGCACGATCAGTACGCCAACCGCGATCTGGCCGTCCTCGAACGCCGGCCCGCGGCCGGGTAGCGGTCCACCGCGCAAGGTTCAACCCTTCACGTACGACTGCTTCTCGGCGACCTTTCCCTCGCGCACCGTGAAGAGGTCGACGCCGCGCACATGCCCGGCGCCGTTCTCCTGCCAGTCGTAGCGCCACTGGAGCACGACCCGGTTGCCGGCGACAACGCCGTGCTCGGTCACGAACGACGCCGACGGTGACGACGAGAAGAACGCCCCGAACGCGGCGAGCACCGCGGCGCGCCCGGCATGTTCCTGGCCGTCGGGGGGCGCCGTATCGACGAACCGGCAGTCGTCGGTGATCGCCGCGCCGATCGCGTCGAGGTCGTGAGCGCCGAACGCCTCGTTGAAGCGCACAACGGCCGCGAGCGGGTCGAGCGGCGACGGGTTCCGCCCGAACCGGGCGAGGAGCACGTCTTGGGGCGAGCCGTCGTCGACGGCGATCGGCGCGCCGATCACGCCCGCCGCACGGTACGCGTCCTCGGTGCCGTCGAACCATTGCGCGCACGCGTCGACGGCGCCGCGCGGGAGCGGTTCGGGCTGGCCCGTCGCCCGGGCGAGGTCCCACGCGTGGACGAGGGCGTCCGCGGTGAGTTGCCAGAGGTACTCGCCCGCCGGCACGTCGCCGAACGACAGATGCACCGTCGCATCCGGCGCGGCCCTCGCCGCCGCATCGCACGCCAGCTTCGCCGACGCGTGCCACGCGCCGACGGCGTCGTCGCCGAGAAGATCGCCGTCGAGCGCCGAGCCGACCTCGGTAACGGTCGCGCCGTCGAGGAGCAGCGGGGCCCAACGGTTCTCGCCGACGACATGGTTGACGAGCGCGCGCACGTCCCATTCGTGGCACGGCGTCGGTTGGTGCCATTCACCCTGGGCCACACCGTCGACCAGCGCGGAGAATGCGTCGAGTGCCTCGCGGTGCAGCTCACGAACGTCCATAAACGGCGTCCTGTCTCCCGTCGCCGGCGCGACCCGCGCCGGAGCGTACAACCCGAGCCGGCTGCGCGTCGCGGCGAGCAGCGCGGCATTGCCGGCACCGCGAACCGCGCTGGGCGCGCCGCGCGGCCCTTCGCCTGCCCGTCGTCGCTGCAAGGGCACCGCAAGCCGGCGTTCAGGTCGTCGCAGCCGGCCCGGCGCATGCTCGCACCATGTTCACTCATCCCGTCATCACCGAATGCCTCGCCCGGGAGCGCCGCCGCCGCTTCATGGCCGAAGCCGACGAACTCCGGCTGCAGCGGACTGCGAAACGGCGGCGAGCACGGCCCGAACCCCTTCCGGAGCTGCACGTGACCTCGCGTCTACGGCGCGAACGCCGGCGGTTCAGACTGACGTGATCGCCCGAGCGCACGGCGATACATCGCCGTGCGCTCAGTTCGTGCGCTCAGTTCGTCGACGGCGCGCGGACGCTGTGACGAACGAAGTCGATGATCTCACCGTCGCTGAGGCTCGCCCCTCGACGTACCGCGGCGGCGAAGGCCGCACTGCCGAGCTGCTCGCGCAGGTGGTCGGTGAGCATTTTGATGTGCTGCTCATCGCTCGTCTGGAACGGCAGCGCGTACGCGGCACCGGCCGCGGTGAGCGCGCCGTGGAGCGTGGCGGCCTCGAGGTTGGCCTGCAGCGTGACGAGAATGCCGAAGAGGTGCCGCAGCGAGAGCCACTGGTTCGCCAGGTCGCCGCCGCGCGACCAGAGGTCGATCACATCGCCGTAGCGGGCGAGCGCCTCCCGGGGGCGGCCTTGCCGTGCTTCGAGCGACAGCACCTCGGTGAGTGCGAACGCCTGCATCCAGCGATTGCCGGCGGCGTTCGCGACGTCGGTGGCACGCCGGAGATGCGCGGCGGCCTCCGCCGGGTTCGTCGACTCGAGGGCCAAGCCGAGCGCGTAGAGCGCCTGGGCCTGCGCGGTCGGGGATCCCGACGTGGTCGCGGCCACGCGTGCCTCGCCCGCCAGCTGGGCACCCTTGACGTTGTCGCCGGTGCTCGTGAACGCGACCGATCGCATGTAGAGCGCGTGCGCGAGCCGGGCGGCCGATCCGGTGCGGGCCGACGTGACCATGCGGTCCATCCATTCGGCGCCTTGTCGCGCGTCGTTGCGGAAGAACCAGGCGTTGCCGAGCGTGCGTTCGGCCAGGCCGGAACAGTCGGCGCCGAGCCGCTCGGCGGCCGCGATGGCCCGTTCGGCGAGCTCGATCGCCCCGTCGACATCGCCCCGTGCGTACCGGTCGTACGACGAGACGGCGAGCACGACGGGGAAACGCTCGTTCCGCTCGGCCCCCGAGAGGGCGACGGCCCCGTCGGCCCACGACATCGCCTCGGCGCGCATGCAACGAAACGCGTACTCGCGGAGCCCGGCGACGAGCCGCAGCGCGACGTCGAGATCCGCGTTCTCGATCGACCAGAGGTAGGCGGCGCGCAGGTTGTCGAAGTCGCGTTCGAGGATCACGACCGCTTCCGGCTCCTCCGGCCCGGACAGCATCTGCGCGCAGTGTTCGACAACCTCCAGGTACCAGGCGCCGTGTCGCGCCCGAAGCACCTGACGTTCGCCCTCAGGGAGGTGCTGGCTCCCGTACTCCCGAAGCGTCTCGAGGAGCCGGTACCGCGGCACGTTCTCGTCGAGGAGTTGCACCATCGATTTGTCGACGAGATTTGCGAGCAGCGTCGCCACCTTCGACGCTCCGAGGTGCTCGTCGGCGCAGACCGCCTCGACCGCGTCGAGCCCGAACCCGCCGGCGAAGACGCACAGACGCGCGAACAGTCGCTGCTCGTCGGCATCGAGCAGGTCGTACGACCAAACGACGAGGTCGTGCACGGTGCGATGCCGCGCCGTCATCGAGGTCTGCGCTCCGGAGAGCAGGTCGAAGCTCTTGACGAGCCGTTCGGCGAGCGCGCTCGGCCCATCACCCGCAAGCGCGCCGCGGCGAGCTCGAGCGCGAGTGGCAGCCCGTCGACCCGCCGGACGATCTCGACCACATCGGCGACGTTCTCCGGTGCGAGGGCGAATCCCGGACGCGCCTTCTCGCCCCGCTGCACGAACAGCCGGACCGCCGCGTTCGCGCACGCGGTTTCTTCGTCACAACCCTCGGGTGGCGTTCCGAGCGGCCCGACCCGCCACACCAGCTCACCGGTGAGCCCGAGCACCTCGCGGCTGCTCGCGACGATCGTCACCTGCGGGCACCATCTGAGTATCTGCTCCGCAAGGTTGGCCACCGAGTCGCGAAGGTGCTCGCAGTTGTCGAGCACGAGCATGGTCCGGCGAGCCCGCAAGTACTCGAGCAGGGCCTCGTCGACCGACAGGTGCTGGCGCTGCCGCACATCGACCGCCGTCGCGATCGCGGCGCTCGTCGACGTTGGATCGTGGACGGAAGCGAGTTCGACGACGAACACCTCTCCGTCGAACTCGTCCCAGAGCTCGGTCGCGACGCGCAGCGCGAGACGCGTCTTCCCGACGCCGCCCGGGCCGGTGAGCGTCACCAGCCGGCTGCCGCGCACGTGCCGAATGAGCTCGCCGAGCTCGTCGTCGCGGCCGACGAGTTCGGTGGTCTCGACCGGGACCCGCCGGGCAGTGAGGCGCCCGGCGATTTCGACGGTATGCAACAACGTGGGGTCATCGGTGAGAACGCGCGCCTCGAGGTCGCGGAACGCGGGCGAGGTTTCGAGCCCAAGCTCTTCCCCGAGCAGCGTGCGGTACGCCGCGGCGCGCCGAAGGGCTTCGGCCGAACGGCCGCTGCGATACAAGGCGATGATCAACTGGCTCCACAAGCGTTCCCGGAGTGGTCGTTCGGCTACGAGCGATTCGAGGGCACCGACGAGCGTTGCGTGCGCGCCGGTCGCGAGCCGCGCGTCGAAAAGGTTCTCCTGCGCGTTCGCTCGCAGTTCGTCGAGACGGACCGCCTCGCGCGCCGCCCAATCGGAGTCGGCGAACTCCTCGAAGGCCGATCCACGCCAGCTGCCCAGCGCCTCCTCCAGGAGCTTGATCGTCGCCTCGGGATTCGGCGCCCGCTCGGCCTGGGCGCACAATGCTTCGAAGCGGCCGGCGTCGACCATCTCGTCGGGCAACTCCAGGACGTAGCCGGGCGGCCGGGCCGCGATCTCCGCCTCGGGGCGCAGGACCCGGCGCAGCCGCGATACATGGCTCTGCAGGACGCCGGCCGGATCGGCCGGCTGTTCGTTGCCCCACAGCTCCTCGCACAACCGTTCGGTCGACACCACCGACCCGCGGTAGATCGCCAACAGGGCCAGCACCATCCGCGGCTTCGGACCGCCGATCGGCACCGCCTCCCGGCCGCGGACGACCTCGATCCCGCCCAGCACGCGTAGGTCGAAGTCGCGCTCCACCTCCACAGTCTCGCGAGTGCGCTTGCAAAACGCTTGCGGAACGTCGAATGCGGCCGGGGGAACCCTGCCCGCGTTCCTCCGACGGGTCGCAAGGCGCCGGCCTCACCATCGCCGTGCACTGGCCAACGACCCGGAGGAAGCCCTCATGACCACGACCGCCACGACCACCGCCAACCCGACCCCGATCGACTTCACCCGCGTCGAGCACTTCATGCACCAGCTCGTCGGGGATCTCGGCGCCGCCCTCTCCGCGGTGCTCATCCACGTCGGCGACCGCCTCGGCCTCTACCGGGCCATGGGCGACGGCTTGCCGGTCAGTTCCACCGAGCTCGCGCAGCGCACCGGCCTCGCGGAACGCTACGTGCGCGAATGGCTCCACAATCAGGCGGCCGCCGGTTGGGTGACCTACGACGCGACCAACGCGACGTTCACGTTGCCGGCCGAGCACGCGCTCCTCGTTGCCGATGAGTCCCAGCCCACGTTCCTGCTCGGAGGCTTCGATTTCGTCGCGAGCATGTGGGCCGACGAGCCGACCATCACGAACGCGTTCCGGACCGGCGACGGCATCGGATGGCACGAGCACGATCACCGGCTGTTCACGGGAACCGAACGGTTCTTCCGACCGGGGTACCAGGGGAACCTCGTCGCGTCGTGGCTCCCCGAACTCGACGGCGTGACCGATGCCTTGGAGCGCGGGGCTCGCGTGGCCGACGTCGGCTGCGGTTACGGCGCCGCGACGATCCTGCTCGGCGAGTCGTACCCGAAGTCGACCATCAAGGGTTTCGACTACCACACCGGCTCGATCGAAGCGGCCCGCACACGGGCGCGTGACGCACGCGTCGACGATCGGGTGACCTTCGAAGTCGCCGGCGCGAAAGACTTCACCGGCAGCTACGACCTGATCTGCCTGTTCGACTGCCTGCACGACATGGGCGACCCGGTCGGCGCGGCGCGCCACATCCGCGAGCAGCTCGCGCCGGGCGGGACACTCCTGCTCGTCGAGCCGGCGGCCGCCGATCGCCCGCAGGACAACCACAACCCGCTCGGTCGCCTCTTCTACGCCGCGTCGACCATGATCTGCACCCCTGCGTCGCTGGCGCAGGAGGTCGGCCTCGGGCTCGGCAACCAGGTCGGGTTCGCGCGGCTCTCGGAGATCCTCACCGAGGCGGGGTTCGCGCACGTGCGGCTGGCGACGACGACGCCGGTCAACCTCGTCATCGAAGTGCGCTCCTGACGCGTACTTCCGGGGGAGCCCGGGCGCACGCGTCGCACCCGACCTGCGTTCGAGCTCCCCCGATCGGCAAACGGCACCCACCGGTCCCGACCGAGCGGCAGACGGGCTCTGCCCCGCCCCAGAAAGCGTCCCTCTCATGGCCACCCGACAAGCAGCGCTCATCCCGCTCGGGATCGCGTCCAACTGGTCGTTGCGCACGAGCTTCGCCCTTGTCGTCGCGGCGCAGGTGCTCCTCTTCGCGGGGAGCAACCTCCCGACGCCGCTGTTCCCGATCTACGAGCACCGCTACGGCTTCGGGTCGGGAGTCGTCACGTTGTTGTTCGCGGTCTACATCGGGGTCTTGGTCCCGACGCTGATACTGCTCGGCCCGGTGGCGGATCGGCTCGGTCGACGACCGCTTCTCGTTGGCGGCATCGCGCTGACGGTCGTGAGCTCGGTGGCCTTCGTCGCGGCCCGCGGTGTCGCGTGGCTCTACGCGGGCGAGATCATCTACGGCATCGGCAGCGCCGCAGTGATGTCGTGTGTCTCGATCGCGATCCGCGAGTTGCATCCCACGCAGCACGTCGAGCGGGCGGCGTTGGCCGCATCGGTCGCGATGGCGGCCGGTCTCACGCTCGGCCCGCTCGCCAGCGGGCTTCTCGCCTCGTTCACACCCTGGCCGACGGTGTCGCCGTACGTGCTCGACATCGTTCTCGCGACGATCCTTGCCGCAGCGCTCCTGGGCATCCCGGAAACGCGCATACCTACGACCGCGGCACGCGAGCGCGTGCCGGTGTTCCACGTGCCGTCCGAGCTTCGAAGGGCATTCATCGGTCCGGCAAGTGCCGGTGCCGCGAGCTTCATGCTGGTGGGCTGGGTGTTCGCGCTTTCACCGTCGTTCTTGCACGAAGTGTTGAATGTCCGCATCACCCGGCCGGTGATCGGCGGCTTGTTCGCCGCGCTCGTCGTGGGCACGAGCGGCGGCGCGCAACTCGTGCTTCGCCACCATCAGGGCCGCCGACCGACGACGATTGGATTGGGCGCCGTCGTGGTCGGCATGGGCGTCATCGCCGCGTCGAGCGCCTCGATGTCGCTCGCGGTGATGATCTTCGGCGGTGTGGTTGCCGGTGCGGGTGCCGGCGTCGTGCAAATGAACGCAATGACGGCCGTGCAGCATCTCGCGCCGGTGCATGGACGCGGCAGCGTCATGTCGACGTACATCACGCTCTGCTACCTCGCGCTCAGCATCCCGATGATCATCGCCGGCGTGGCCGCCGACCACTTCGGCCTCGAAGTGGTGACCGCTTGGTACGCCATCGCGCTCGCGCTCGTCGTCGCGGTCGCGTTGCTGCTCTCGGGCCGCCCCGATCGATCAACCCGGCATCGAACCCCTCAACCGCTAGGAGGAACACCATGGTCTTGACGAACGACGTGTCGCCGAACGACGTGCGCGATGTCGTGCGGGGGTTGGGCACCGTCGTCGGCGTGTGGGCGCATCCCGACGACGAGGCGTACCTGTCGGCCGGCCTCATGGCCGCCGCCGTCGAAGCCGGGAACCGCGTCGTGTGCGTGACGGCGACGCGCGGCGAACACGGCACATCCGATCCCGAGCGCTGGCCGCCGGCCCGCCTGGCCCGCACCCGTGAGCGCGAGCTGGGGGCGTCGCTCGCGGCCGTCGGCGTACACGAGCACATCTGGTTGCCGTACCACGACGGCGCCTGCACGGCCGCCGACCCGGCCGAGGCCACGCTCATGGTGCAGCGGGTGCTCGACGACGTCGAGGCCGGGACCGTCGTCACCTTCGGGCCCGACGGCATGACCGGGCACCCGGACCACGTCGCAGTGGGCCGGTGGGCGGACGCGGCGGCTGCCGTCGCGTCGCGCCGGCCGCGAGTGCTGCACGCGACGAAGACGACTGCCTGGTGCGAGGCGTACGCCGAGGTCCATCGTCGCCTCCCGATCTTCGGCCGTGAAGGTCCACCGGCAGTCGATCCCGGCCGGCTCGCGCTCTCGCTCGAGCTCAGTGATGAAGCGCTCGACCGCAAGCTCGCCGCGCTCGCCGCGCACACGTCACAGACCACCGAACTCATTTCCTTGATGGGGGAGACGGTGTACCGAGCGTGGGCGGCGGCCGAGTACTTCGTCGACGCGCCCGCAGGCTGAGATCAGATGCGCGGCGCGGCGGCCCGGGCCATGTCGGCGGTGGGGCTCAACTGGAGCAGGCTCGGCATCCGGCGAGTGATGGCGGTCGTCCCGTCGAACGTGACCCGGCCGTCGCGTTCCGCGTGCCGGAGCGGTAGCCGGCCGAGCCACACCTGGTACAGCGCGTCGAGGTCGGCGGTGATCGTCGCGTCGACGTCGTAACCCGGGTCCGTCAGGCACACCGACGGCGTGGCGTGCTCGATCACGATCCAGAAACGTTTCGCGTCGTCGGTGAACCGGATGTGCAGCACCGTGCGCCGGTCGGGCAGCACCGAAGTGTCGAGGCGCGTATGCATCCACCAGACGAGGAGCTCGGGGTCGAGCTCCTCGGGCTGCGGGTCGCCGAACAGATGCGTGGCACCCCATTCGCCGAGCGCGAACACGATCGGGCGAAGGGCCTCGCCCGCGTCGGTGAGCAGGTAGCGGCCGTCGGCGCGCTCGACGACGCCGGCGTGCTCGAGCTGGCGGAGGCGCTTGGCCAACAGGGTGCGCGACAGGCCGGGGAGGCCACGGGCGAGATCGTTGAAGCGCGTCGTCCCGACGAGCATGTCGCGCACGATCAGGAGTGTCCAACGCTCGGCGACGACGTCGACCACGCGCGCGATCGGGCAGTACTGACCGTGCCCTTGCCAACCCTTCGTCAACTCGCCCTCCTCGTGCGCGAGCCGGCAGCCTGCGCCGGCGCGACCCGGTGCTGACGTTAGACCGGCTCGGTCCCAGATCTGTACTGGTCGCGGCGGGCGTGGGGCGTCATCGTCGACGCATGACCACGACACCTGACATCACGGCAACCACTTCCGGCACCGGACTGCCCACCGCACCGGCGTCGGGCAACGTTCGCGACGTCGCCGACACGATCGGGCGCCGACTGACCTCGTCGGTGCGGGACGCGGACGAGACGGGGACGTTGTCGCGCGACGCGTTCGAGGCGCTGCGCGTCGGCGGGCTGACCACGGCGCTCGTTCCGGCGGAGTACGGCGGTGGCGGCGCCACCCACGCCGAGATGGGCGCGGCGCTGCGCGCGCTCGGCCGTCACGATCCCGCCACGGCCGTCACGCTCTCGATGCACGCTCACCTCGTCGCGCTGCAGGTGTGGCGCCACCGCCACGGTATGGACGCGGCCGCGTTCTTCGAGAAGGTCGCCGCGGGCTGCATCCTCGTCAGCACCGGCGCGTCGGACTGGGTCGGCTCGAACGGCACCGTGCAGAAGGTCGACGGCGGCTACCGCGTCAACGGGCGAAAGTCGCCGGCGAGCGGATGCGAAGTCGCCGACATCGCCGTGACGAGCTTCCGTTGGGAAGAGACCGGCCCGGCGCAGGTCATCCACTGCGCCGTGCCGATGAGCGCCGACGGCGTGCGCATCGAGCACACGTGGGACACTCTGGGCCTGCGCGCCACGGGATCGCACACGATCGTTTTCGACGACGTCTTCGTGCCCGACGCCGCCGTTTCGCTCGTCCGGTCCGCCGCGGTGTGGCACCCGATCTGGAACGCCGTCCTCGGCGCGGCACTGCCGCTGATCATGGCTGCCTACGCCGGCATCGCCGACGCCGCCGTCGACATCGCGCTGGAACTGGCCGGCGGCCGCGCCGAGGAGCACGTTGCCCAACTCGCCGGCGAGATGCTGAACGCGCACACGACCGGCGTCGACGCCATCGACGCGATGTTCCACGCCGCCGACGACTTGCGTTTCGAGGGGACCGACGCGTTCGCAGCCCGCGCGCTCAGTCGCAAGACGGTCGCGGCCGAGTCGCTCATTGCGACCGTGCGCCTCGCGATCGAGGCCACCGGCGGGGTCGGCTACACGCGCGGCTGCGACCTCGAACGGCTGTACCGCGATGTCCACGGATCGCTGTTCCATCCGCTACCCCGGGCGAAACAGACCATGCTGTCGGGCCGCGTCGCGCTCGGCCTTCCCCCGGTCTGATCGCGGCGCGCGGGTGGGTGGGCGGCGACCACCCGCGCGAAGCGCCGCTGAGGCGTCAACTCGGCACGAGGGGGATCGTGGCTTGGCAGGCGTCGTGGTTGCACCGAATGGACGCGTCCGACGAGAGGGAACGCACGAGGCCGAGCGCGGCGTCGTTGTCACGCAAGATATCGGCGACGAACGCCTCGAAACCGCGCGCGATCGCGAGGGTCGACAGGTGGCCGGTGAGACGTTTGCCGATGCCTCTGCGTTGCCACGTGTCTTCGACCGTCACCGCGAGTTCGGCTTCGCGCAATCTCTTCGATCCGTCGTAGCGTGCGACGGCGACGATCTCGTCGTTGCTCAACGCGACGAGGGCTTCACGACGCTGATGGTCGACGTCGACCATTCGCGCCAGCTGCGCAGTCGACAGTTCGGCTATCGGGGCGAAGAAGCGGCGGTGGATCGAGCGGGGCGAGAGGCGCGCAAACAGCCGCATCAGCCGAGCGGTGTCTTCGCCGTCGATCGGGCGCACCTTCAGCAAGGTTGCGTTCGCCAGGATCGCGTCGGCTGCGGTCGGCGCCGGGGTCGCTCGGGCAACAACGCGGGCGGCTTTGACCTGCCGGTGGGCCTCGGCCTCAGCGGTGAGGTGGTGGCGGTGTTGGTCGACCAGCGATCGCAGGATGTAGTCGTGCATGGCAGCCTCGTCGCCTCCCGGAAGCGGCAAGTGGGATCGGGAAACTGATACGGAACCCCGGGCCCGTTGGTTCACGCCGGCCAGGCGCGAACCAACGCCTCGGCGGTCAGGTCAGCGACTCGCGACGCTCTCGCTCGGAGCGCACTTCGTTTCCGCGGTCACGATGAAGACTGGCACGGGCGCGTTGCGCGAGAGCGCGGAGGCGACACTGCCGAACAGCAGACGGCTCGCGCCGTGACCGCGACTTCCTACAACCAGCACGTCGAACCCGCGCTCTGCCGCATGACGGCGCAGTGCCTCGGCGGGCCGGCCGGCAAGGAGCACGGTCTCAGGCTCCCGGCCGAGCGAGACGCGCAGCTTCGAGGCTTCTTCGCGTAAGCACTCCTCGGCGTGCGCGCGTTCGGGGTACGGGGACGGTTCGAGCGCCGTGTCGTAGTCGATGACGAATGCGAGCGCGCAGCGGCCGACGCGCGCGCCGAGCAGGGCGACGGCCGACGCGGCGGCGGCCGAGGCACACGGCGAGCCGTCGGTGCCGATCAGGACGGCGACGCCACCATTGGCGGAAGTTCCGCTGGCCAGCGTGAGATCCGGGGCCTCCCGTTCGCGCTTGATGGTCTGCCACACGACCGGGATGACGAGCGGGCCGAACACGGATCCGAAAATGGCCCACGTCGCCGGATGATGGCCGCGTCGCCCCATCACAATCGACGCCGCAGCACCGATGGCGAGCCAGGCGACGAGAACAACGATGAGAGCGGTAGTCGCCGACACATTTCGATTGTTCTCGCCGGTGGAGTCGCGTTTCAGGGCCGAGGTCCCGCGCGTGCGGGGCAGAACTCCCGATGCCGGTCAACGACTCGGCCGCTCGACTCGGGCACCGCCGCCGGCGCCGCCCTCAGTCAGTGCACCGACCAGACGGCGACGATCATCCCGACGTACGCGAGCAGGAGCAGCACCGCGTCGGGCTCCAGCCGTCCGATGCGTGTCTCCTCGCCGTGCACGATGGCTGCGACGGCCAGTGCCATCAACAAGATCGCCCCGACCGCGGCAACAACCTGCGCGGAATCAACCGCACTGAGCAGCGGTCCTCGCGTGTACGCCACATCAGCCAACAGGAGCACACCCATGTTGGCGGCATTGCTACCGAACAAGTTGCCCACCGCGAGATCGTGCGCGCCGATACGAATTGCGGCGACCGACGCCACCAGTTCGGGAAGGGAGGTCGACATCGCGACGAGTGTCGTGCCGACGAACGACTCTCCGAGCCCGGTCCGCGTGGCGATCTCACGTGCGGACAACACAACGACCGGCGCGGATGCCGCAATGATTCCCGCAGCGACCGCGAACCGGGCCCACGTTTGGCGGCGGGAGCCCGGTGGTGGGGCCCAACCGGTCGGCACCGGCAACACTTCAGCGCCTCGCGTCGTGGGTGCCCGGCGGATCCAGGCGATCGCGGCAACATACGCGCCCGCGATCACGACCGTATCGGTACCGACCCACGCGACGTGCGGGCCCACGGGCGTCATGATCCCGATCGCGGCCAGGGCGGTCAACGCGATGGCGACGGACCCGACGCGCGACTGGCCCAGTGAGACGCTCGGCCACACCCGGCCGCGTCGCGCGAGATCGACGATGGCAAGAATCGCCATGTTCGCCATACTGCTGCCGAACAGATCGCCGACCGCGAGGTTCGGCGCGCCGGCGGCCGCCGCGCTGATGTCGGTGACGATCTCCGGAAGCGATGTCGCTACGGCGAGCAGGAGCATCCCCACGAACAAGCGGCTCAACCCCGTTTGCTCCGCGATCTCATCTCCGGCACGCGCGACGAGCACTCCGCCCACGACGAGCACCGCGGCCGCGGTCACGAACAGCGGCACCGAGACGCCGAGCGCCAGCGCAGTCATCGGTGCGCCGGGCTCGACTGCCTCATGCGCTCAGGCTGAACGGCGGGTACCGGTCGGTCGCGAGCAGGAAGGCGTAGCCGGCGACCCGGTTGTGCCAGCGCATGACGCCGACCACGAAGTCGAACAGGCCGGGCGGGTAGCGCCCGGTGAAGAGGATCGCGAACCAGGCGATGATCACGACGACGAAGGTCGCGATCGACAGGAAGAACAGCACGATCATGTGGGGGATCACGAGGAACCACTTCACGAGTGGGAGCCAGCGGTTGAGGTCACGCTGGGCGTCGGGGTAGTCGACGTCCAGGTGCACGGCCTGCTCGGCGTCGGTCGCGGGGTACTCGTCGCGCAGCAGGAGGAGATAGGCGAAGACGCGGTTCGTGAAGCGCCACAGCTCGACGTTCCAGTCGAACCACCACCGCGGGTACTTCTGGCGGAAGAGGATCAGCAACAACGGAGCGAGGAACAACAGCCCTCCGGCCGCGGCAACACCGCGTGAGCTTCCCGTGCTGCCCCAATCCGTGGAGCCGCCGCTGATGAGCCCCAGGACGATGAGGATGGGAATCGCCACGAAGATGCGGAAGGCGACGGTGAGGCGGTTCCGCGGCAGCGTCGGGCTCGTCGACACCGAAGCGCACGGCGTACTCGTCGGCTGGTGCATGATCGGACATCGCAACTCCCTCTCCCCGGCGGACGTCCACCCCAGCGTCGGTTCGGCGAGACGTGGGAGAACAGTGCCCAAGGTCCCGAGGGAGCCACGTGATGGTCGATGAGATGTTTCCCGGGCGCGGCAGCGCGATCCCTGCGTACGTGAGCAGCCCGGCCGGCACCGGGTACCTCGAGGGAGAACGATGACGGACGCAACTCGCGGCGCAGACGTGCGTGCCGCGCGCGAACGCTTCCCCGCGACGCGCACGCTCGCGTACTTCAACACCGCGGCCGTCGGGCTGGCGAGCGACGCGCTGGCCGGCGCGCTGCACGCCGGTGTCTACGAGTGGGTCGCGTCCGGGTTCGATTTCGTCCGCGGCGAGGAAGCGGCCGAGCACGCGCGCACTTCGGTGGCGGGGCTCATCGGTGCCGAGCCGGGCGATCTCGCCCTCATCCCGTCGGTGTCGGCGGCGGCGGGCCTGGTGGCCGCACAGTTCCGCGGTGCGACGCCCGGGCAGAACGTCGTGATCGGCGAACGCGAGTACACGTCGAACCACTACCCATGGCGCCTTCTCGCGCGGCGCGGGTACGAGGTCCGCCAGGTCCCGTTCCGTAACGGCGGCCTGGAACCCGACGACATCGAACGCTTCGTCGACGGCGGCACGGTGCTGGTCGCGTTCAGCGGCGTGCAGACGGCGACCGGTCATCGTTCCGACATCCGGGCCATCAGCGCGACGGCGCGGGCGGCCGGCGCGATCGTGTTCGTCGACGGTTCGCAACTCGTCGGCGCAATGCCGGTCGGTGACGACCTCGACGCGATCGACGTCCTCGCGGCGTCGGACCACAAGTTCCTGCTGCACGCGGGCCGGGGCCTCGGGTACTGCTACCTCTCATCCCGGGCGCAGGAGGCATTCGTGCCGGTCAACGCGGGTTGGCGCGCGGCGCGGCTGCCGCTGCAGAGTTTCTTCGGCCCCGACATGGACCTGTCGCCCACCGCGTCGCGATTCGACAACTCCATCAGCTGGATCGCGGCGATCGGCAACGAAGCGGCGTTGTCGGTCCTCGACACCTTCGGCGCCGCCGCGGTGTACGCGCGCAACCACCGGTTGTCGGAGCTGCTGCGGGCGTCGCTCACCGAGATCGGCTGGCATCCCGTCGACCTCCCGGCGGCGAACCGCAGCACGATCGTGTCGGTGCCGTTCGGTGAACGCGATCCGGCGCAGCTGCTCGCCGCGCTTCGCGAACGGGGGATCGTCGCCGCGGCCCGCGACGGCAACCTGCGCCTGTCGGTGCACTTCTACAACCACGAAGACGACGTCGAACGCCTGACGACCACGCTCGCGAGCCTGTAAGGCGAGCGACCGCGACACGCTGAGGATCCGCGATTGTCCTGCGGATGAGGGAGCCGGGGCCTGAGCGGCCTGGCGCCGCAGGCGCCGAGAGCGGAATCTTTGAACTACCTCGGTTGCTCCCGATCCTTCCCGATCTCCTTGCGCAGCGCTTTCAACGCATCGACGTAGATCTCCGAGAACGTGGGGAACGGCTGGATCGTGTCGCGCAGCACGTCGAGCGGCACCTGGGCGCGGATCGCCAAGGTGGCCTGCTGCAACCATTCGCCGGCCTCGGGCCGAGCGCGTACGCGCCGACCAGCGCCGCCCCGTCGCTCAGCAGGGTGAGGAAGCCGTTCGAATCGGCGTACTCGCGTGTGTACGTCGCCGTCCTGGCGACCTCGGATACACGAGCGGTGCCACTCGACCGGGCCTCGGTCGCGCCGACCGCCCCGGCTTGCGGATCGGTGAAGACCACACGCGGGACGGCGTCGTAGTTCGCGGTGCGGGGCCGGCCGAGGATGTTGTCGGCGACGACTTCGCCCTGGTACTTGCCGGTCGTGCTCAACGGCCAGATGCCGGTGACATCGCCGATGGCCCAGAGCCCGTCGCCGGCACGGAGATGGTCGTCGACGGGGATGGTGCCGGAGCCGATGTCGATACCCACCGTTTCGAAGCCCATCTCGCGCACGCGCGCCCGCCGCCCGGTCGCGACGAGCAGGTGCTCGCCGCGCAGCGTGCCGCCGTCGATCTCGACGACGTAGCCGTCGCCGTCGCGCGAGACGGAAGTCGCCTGCACGCCGAAGTGGAGTTCGACGCCGTCGCGGCGCAGCACCTCGCCGAGGGCGTCGCCGAGCGGGGCGGGCTCGCGCGGGAGCACCCGTTCCGCCATGTCGAAGAGCGCGACCTCGCCCCCGAAGCGGCGGACGGCTTGTGCCATCTCGACCCCGACGGGCCCACCCCCCATGACGAGGAGCCGACGTGGTACCGCTTTCATCCCGGTGATCTCGCGGTTGGTCCACACGCCGGGGAGTTCGCGCAAGCCCGGCACCGGCGGTATGGCGGCCTCCGAACCGGTCGCGATCACCACGTGGTCGGCCGTGTGGCGTGCACCGGCGACCTCCACCACGCCCGGGCCGGCGAGGCGGCCGTCGCCCCGCAGCAGATCGATGCCCCGGCCGGCCAGCCACTGTTCCTGGCCGGCGTCGGAGTAGCCGGAGACCATGTAGTCGCGCCACGCCAGCGCGGCCTCGACATCGACGTCGGCCGTCGCGGCCGCGTTGCGCGCGTCGTGCACCGCCTCGCCCGGGCGCAGCAACGTCTTCGACGGGATGCAAGCCCAGTACGAACATTCGCCTCCGACGAGGGCTCGCTCGACGATCGCGGTGCGGGCACCACCTTCCGCCAGCGCGCCGGCACAGTGCTCGCCGGCCACGCCGCCGCCGAGGACGATGACGTCGTAGTGGCTCATGCGGGTGTGCCCTGGTCTGCCTGTTCACGCACCGTGTACGCGGCGTACCAGTCCGGCCGGTGCCTGCGGCTCCCAGCGTCGCAGCCGTGTCGATACCGGGCGCCACCCACGAGCGCGACGATACTCACGCCGCGTTCGCATCGCTGACGACGGTCGGGAGGTCCGTGCATGGAGTACCTGGTGAACATGACCACCGTCGTCCCCGAAGGCACCGCGCCCGAAACCGTCGACGAAATCCGCGCTCGCGAGGCGGCGCACTCCCGCGAACTCGCGGCCGAAGGCCACCTGCTTCGGTTATGGCGTCCTCCGCTCCGGCCCGGCGAGTGGAGGACCCTGGGCCTGTTCGCCGCTCGCGACGAGACCGAGCTCGAAGCAGTGCTCAGCTCGATGCCGTTGCGCGTGTGGCGTACCGACGAGGTGACACCGCTGTCGCCGCACCCGAACGACCCGGCGGGCTCCGTCGACGCGCCGCCCCCGTAGGCCGTGTGTTGGCGGGGCCCACCGGTAGCCGACACACTGCGGGCATGACGATCACCGAGCAGCGACTGGCGGCGGCGGATCAGAACATGTTCGACGCGTGGCGGGCGATGCTCGCGGCGACACCGCTGCCGGGCGCGGTTCTCCACGACGACGTACTGCTGTTGTCGAGCGGCCTGCCGGTGCCGTTGTTCAACCCGGCGTTCGTGCGCGCGGCGCCGGCCGAACCGGAGTCGATGGTCGAGCGGGTCGTCGAGCACTACGCGTCGCTCCGCACGCCCTTCGCGTTGTACTTCCGGGACGAAGTCGCGGGCGGCCTCGCGGGAGCGTGCGCGGCATCGGGGCTGGTCGAGCATTGGCGCCCGGCGCTCATGGCGCTCGAACCCATCCCGCCCACGGTTGCCGCCGCCCCATCCGACCTCGACGTCAGCGCGGTGACGGCGGAGACGTTCGACGATTATGCGGCCGTGCTCGCCGCGGGGTTCGGGATGCCGCGGGAGCTCGCGGCGCTCGCGTTCGGCCCGTCGCTGCTCGAGATCGCGGGAATGACGGCGTTCATCGGGTCGGTGCATGGCGAACCGGCCGGTACCGCCGCGGTCTTCGTGTCGGCAGGAGTGGCCGGGATCTACAGCGTCGCGACGGTCCCGCAGCATCGAGGTAAAGGCGTCGGTGCGGCCATGACCTGGGCTGCCGTCCGGGCCGGGCAAGCGGCCGGCGCGACCGGTGCGATCCTGCAGTCGTCGGAGCAGGGCGAACCCGTCTACGCGCGCATGGGCTTCGCCACGCCGACCCGCTACCGGCAGTTCCAGCCCCCCGCCGGGCCCGGTTGACCGGCGGGCGCGCCGGCAAGGCGCCGTGCTTCGAGCACGCCGAGGTCGCGCGTCGTTACTCGCCGGTTTGCCCGTCGATCGACTCACGCAACAGGTCGGCGTGACCGTTGTGCCGGGCGTACTCCTCGATCATGTGCACGACGATCCAGCGCAGGCTCGGCGCGACACCGTCGGGCCAGGCGCGGCGGGCCAACTGGTCGAGGCCGCCGCCGGCCAGGGCGTCCGCGACGAGCTCGCGTGACCGCGCGACCGCGTGGTCCCAGAGCGCACGCAGCTGGTCGGGGGCGTCGCCGGCGGCGGAGTGCCATTCCCAGTCGCGGTCCGCGGCCCAGTCGACGCTGTCCCACGGCGGCCCCATCTCGTTCCCGTGCAACGCCCGCGAGAACCAGTGCTCCTCGACGTAGGCCATGTGCTTGAGGATCCCGCCGAGGGTCATCGACGACGCACCGACGGTCGCCGCGAGCCCGGCCGGGCCGAGGCCGGCGCATTTCCAGGCGAGGGTGGCGCGCTGGTAGTCGAGGAAGCCGAGGATCGTCGCGGTCTCGTCGCCCGCGGGCGGCGGTTCCGGGCGACCCTGCTCGTCGAGGTTGGCGTTCATGGCGGCCTGTCCTTCCGCGCCGGTCACGCGCCGGCGCCCACGCCGATCGCCCGCTCGAGCGACCCGCCCATGATCAGGGCCTGCTGGTCGAGCGGCAGGCCCTTCACCATCTCCGAGTAGGCGAGCGGGTCGCCCATCCCTTCGGGGTGGGGGAAATCGGAGCCGAACATGATGTGGTCGACGGGGATGCCGATGTCGATCAGGCCCTTCGGGTCGGGTTCGTGGAAGGCGTGCACCCAGATGTTCCGGTTGAACACCTCGACCGGGTTCTCGTCGAACAGGTCGGGGGAGTCGTCCCACGCGCGCTGCAGCTTCTCGTAGAACGGGCGGATCCAGCGGCTGTCGAACTCGACCGGCATGAACTTGAGCTCCGGCAAACGGGTCGCGAGACCGTGCCCGATGATCGACGCCAGCGCGTCGATGAGATTGTCCTTCTCGGACGAGAGCCTGACGAACGCAGGCGTCGCCCGGCGTGCGTGCCGAGAGATGCTGTGCTCCCGGTCGGCGGCGCCTTCCCACTCGTTGAGGTACCGGAGGTAACCGGCGTCTCCGCTGTGCATCCCGACGACCAGGCCGAGTTCGCGGACACGCTCCCAGAAGAGATCGAACTCGGGGAGCGCGAACGAGCGGCGGCCTCTCCACGTCGGGACCGGTGCGACCCGGATGAGGAAGAGCTTCGCACCCCGTTCGGCGACGAAGTCGAGCTCCTCGACCGCCCGTTCCATCACCGCGAGCGAGATGATCGGAGCGGCGAAGATCGCGTCGGCGTACGACGTAGCCCCAGTGCTCGGCCAGCCACCGGTTCAGCGCGTGGACCACGGCGCACACCGCATCGGGATCGTCGGCCAAGCGTTCTTCGAGCGCGCTGGCGAGCGTCGGCCACAGCAGCGTGCGATCGATGCCCATCTCCTTCATGAGCTCGAGCCGCGGTTCGGGATCGAAGAACGCGTCGATGCCGGGCATCGCGACCATCTTCTTGTCGAAGCCGAGCCCCCGGCCGGTGCCGAACCCCGCGCCGCCCTTCGTCACGTCGAACCCGGCACCGCCGGGTACCGCGACCTTGGAGAAGGTCGGGTTGGGGATGTAGTCGGTGATCTTGTCGCGCAACGCGAGCTTCGTCCGACCGTCGACCTCGACGTACTTCACGATCCCTTCGTATTCCGGCGGCAGGAACTTCGTGAGCGCGTCGCGCGTCTCGTAGAGATGGTTGTCGGCGTCGAAGGTCGAGTACGGCAGGTCACGATGCACGAACTCGATGTACGCGTCGCTCATGTTCGTGCTCCTGCCTCAGCCGGTGATCACGGGCAGCTTTTCCCAGCCGCGTACCGTCGACGTTCGGGCCTGCACCGCGTTGGCGCCGTCGACTTCCCATGAGCGCCAACGCTTCAAGACCTCGTCGAGCGCGACGCGACCTTCCAGGCGGGCGAGCGCGGCGCCGAGGCAGAAGTGCAGGCCGTAACCGAAGCTCAGGTGATGGCCCATCTCGCGCCCGATGTCGAAGCGGTCGCCGTCGGGGAACTGGCGATCGTCGCGATTCGCCGCGCCGTTCAACAACACCATGACGCTGCCTTCCGGCACCGTTCGGTCGTAGAGCGTGACGTCGCGCGCGACGTAACGCGCCTGCACGGGGGAGGGGGCTTCGAACCGCAGCACCTCCTCGATCACCTTCGGGACGAGCGAGCGGTCGTCGGCGACCGTGCGCAACTGGTCGGGGTGCTCGGCCAGGACCTTGCCGGTCCAGCCGATGAGGCGCGTCGTCGTCTCGTTGCCCGCGGCGGCGAGCATGTTCACGTAGGTGAGTACTTCGCTGCGGTCGAGCCGGCGCGTCGTTCCCGTCTCGTCTTCGAACTCCGCCTCGAGCAACTCGGTCATGAGGTCGTCGGAGGGGTTCTTGGCCCGCCACTCGACGTAGTCGGCGAACATCTCCCAGCCGCGTTCGAGTGCCTCGTCGGCCAGCAGCTTCGGCGCGTCCTCGTCGAGCCTGAGCCCCTCGTCGATGCGGTCGCGGATCGCCTCCTGGTCGGCCTCCGGGATGCCGAGGAGCATGCCGATCGTGCGCATCGGCATCTGCGCGCCGAGATCGGCCACGAAGTCGAAACCACCGGCATCGAGGAGCGGGTCGAGCGACCGGGCGCAGAAGTCGCGCACCTTCGGTTCGATCGCCAGCATCTTCTTCGGCGTGAAGACGCGCGACAGGATCCCGCGGTGGACGTCGTGCACCGGCGGGTCCTCGAACAGGATGTTGCCCGGCGGGAACTCGATGTTCGCCCGGATGAGCTCGAGGATCGACCCGCGCCCGGAGCGGTACGTCTCCCAATTGATCATCGCCTTCTCGACGTCGTCGAAACGGCTGACGGCGAAGAAGTCGTACTTCTCGTTGTAGTAGAGCGGTGCCTCTTCTCGCAGCTGTCGCCAGACCGGGTACGGGTCGGCGTCGATCTCGAAGTCGTAGGGGTCGTAGTACAGGTCGTTGCTGTTGGTGGCGGTCGTCATCCTCACCCTCCGCCGGCCCTGCGATCAGCCGGCCTCGACCACTGCGTGACACGAATGTTAGATGTGTACGGCACACGAGCGCGAACGACGGGCGCGACGGACGAGCGAGGACGGTCGAGGCATGCCGCCGAAGGCACCGGGACTGCTGCACGAGGGGCTCCGGCAGTGCCGTGTTCGGCGTGGGCGACGAGCGCGCCGGAGAGGTCCCGGTCGCGGGGGGTACGGCGGGCGATTCCGTACGATGACCGGCCGATGACAGCACGCGCGCGGGCCCAGTGATCAACGACGTTGCGATCACGCGGGGCGGCCCGAAGTCTCCTGTCCGTGCCGCGACACCGCGGGCGGCCCGGTCCGTGCGGCGCACGTCGACGATCGACTCCGCCCGCCCGGAAGGCGCGACGGGCGATGTCGTCGTGCGCGCCCGCGCTCGCGACCTGCTGACGACCCGGTCGCACACCGCGGTCGTCCTCGCCACCGAGGCGTTCGACGCGACCGTGGCCGCCGATCGGACCGTGCGCACGTTCGATCACCCGGACCGGAGGCTCGCGTCGCTCGTCGGCTCGCCGGTCGCGGGCGGCTTCCGCGCCCGCGTGCTCGGCCTCGTCGCGAACGAAGCCGAGGAAATGACGCTGCTGAACCTCCTCCTCGACGACTGGCCGGGCGCGAGCCTGGTGTCGGGCTACGCGATGCAACGCGACCCCGCGTGGAGTGGCGGCGCGCTCCCGCTTGCGCATCTCCAGGTGGTGACCGACCTGTGCGCGGGGTGGGCGAGTGGCGCGACCATCCTGCACGCGATCGACGCGACCGGCGCGGTGCCGTCGCCGACGGCGCCGCCCGTCCCGACCGAGGTCGACGCCGACGAGGCGGCATGGCACGAACGCCCGCCGTTGCCCGACGGCGCCACTCGGCGCGCCCGGCGCCTCGACCTCGTCGCCGGCGACGGCACATCCGGCGAGATGGCGTTCGACGCGCACTTTCGCGACAGCTATTGCGACGCGCACGACGGCGAAGGCGCGTTCCACGAGTACACGTTGCGCGGTCGGTTCGACCCGGTGGCCCACACGATCGTGCGCATCGAAGCGCAGGCGCACGTGCTGCCTTGGACGGAGTGCCCGCAGGCGCTCGCCAGTGCGCGCCGCGTCGAAGGCACCTCGGTGAACGACCTGCGCGCCCGTGTCCGTACCGAGTTCACCGGCACGACGACCTGCACCCACCTGAACGACATGCTGCGGTCGCTTGCGGATCTCCCGGTCCTCGCGGCGCGGCTCGAAGAACCGGAGATGTGATGAAGCATTGGGTGACGTTCCCGATCCTCAGGCACCCGATGCGGCCCGACCTGGCAAGCCACGACGGCCTGACCCGGTTCGCCCGCGCGGCCGAAGCGGCCGGGTTCGACGGGATCGGTTTCACCGACCACCCGGCACCGTCGCACAAGTGGCTGACCGCCGGCGGCCACGACGCGTTCGACCCGTTCGCCGCGCTCGCGTTCGTCGCCGCGGTCACCGATCGGGCGCGTCTGATCCCGAACATCGTCGTGCTCCCGTACCGAAACCCGTTCCTCGTCGCCAAGGCGGCCGCCACGCTCGACACCCTTTCGGGGGGCCGGTTCGTCCTGTCGGTGGCGACCGGTTACCTGCGCAGCGAGTACCGGGCGCTCGGCGTCGACTACGAACGCCGCAACGAACTGTTCGACGAGGCGATCGAGGTCGTGAAGGGCGTGTGGGCGAACGACGACTTCGCGTACGAAGGCGCCGACTTCACGGCGAGCGGTGTGTCGGCGAACCCGAAACCGGCGCACGTCCCGGTATGGATCGGCGGGAACAGCGCGCTCACCCGGCGCCGGGTCGCGGCGTACGGCGACGGCTGGAACCCGTTCCCCGCGCCGGCCGCGCTGGCGCGCACGTCGCGCACGCCGGTGCTCGAAACCCTCGACGACCTCGTGCCGATGCTCGATCACTTGTGGACTGAACTCGATGCCGCCGGACGCGACCGGGGGAACATCGACGTCGCGTTCGGCACCGGGCTCCCCGGGCCGGGCGCCGCGACGTTCAACGCCGGCGCCGAACTCGACGCGCTCGGCCGGATGGCGGCGATCGGCGTCACCTGGAACGGCGTCGGCGTGCCCGACGACTCGCTCGACGCGGCGGTCGAGGCGCTGGAGCGTTACGGCGCCGAGGTGATCGACGCGGCCGCCTGACCGGCGGTCACTGCAGGTTCCGGCGCAGCGGCTCACGGAGGTGACGCGCGAACGATGCGCGGGCGGGCGCATCGTGCTCTCGGACATCGAGGCGACCGGCGCGGAAGCGCCGGCCGGGACCAAGGGAGCGTTATGGCAGTTGCGATCGTGCACCATTTTCCAGGTGGTACCAAAGCGCAGTACGAGGCATCGGTGAAGGCCGTTCACCCGAACGGCGCGTTGCCCGAGGGGCAGCTGTTCCATCTCGCCGGCGCCGTCCCGGGTGGTTGGACGGTCGTCGCGGTCCACGACTCGCAGGCGAGCTGGGAGAAGTTCCGCGACGACACGCTGATCCCGAAACTGTCGGCCGGGGTCGAAGGTGGGTTCACGTCGCCGCCGCAGGAGACGGTGATCGACGTGCAAACGTTGGCGCAGGGCCCGGGGCTCGCCGCCGCGCTGCAATGAGGACGGTCATGATCTTCCACGAGGTCGACGACGTCGAGCACTGGCTCACGTCACCGAAGCGACGCGAGTTCTTCGGCCCGCTCGGCATCACCGCGCGGCCGTTCGTCGACCGGGAGCAGTCGAACCGCGTCGGCCTGATCGCGGAGGTCCCCAGCCTGGAGCTCATGCAAGAAGCTCTGGCGACGCCGGCCGCGGCCGAGGCCATGAAGTTCGACGGCGTGCGACCCGACACGATCGTGATGCTCACCGAGGGCTGACCGACGACCTACGTCAGGCCGGCGCGCGGGTCAGCGCGCGCCGGCGAGCGCGTCGATCTGCGGCACCCAACTCCGGAAACCACCCGACCGGCACAGTGCCGACGCTTCTGCGAGCCACGCTTCGCTCTCGGCGTCGAGCCCGGCCAGTTCGCGATGGCGGTTCTTCGCGAGCGCGAACAGCGTCGTGGCGCGGTGGTACGTCCACCCGAACGCGGTCGCGGTCTCCAACGCGGCGCGGAGGTACTGCTCGGCCGCCTCGTACCGTTCGAGCAGCGACGCCAGCTTGCCCGCGTAGGCGGCGACCGGTCCTTGGCTCGTCAGACCGTTGAACGACACCTCGGTCGCGAACGGTTCGACCAGTGGGAGCAGATGCGCCGCGGCTTGCGCATCTTCGAGTTCGATCGCGAGCACCGCGTAGCCGATCAACGAGGTCATGAAGACGTTGTCGAGCGCGAGTTCGCTGAACCGCGTCGATGTTCCTTCCCGCAGCAACTCCCGTGCGATGTCCTCGCGGCCGACCGCGGCGCTGATGATGCCGTGGGCGAGTTTGAACGCCAGCACCGCGACATTGTCCTTCGCAGCCTGCTCGACGAGGGGGAACAGCTCCTCGTGACGGCCTCCGAACGTTCCGATGACGAACACCTGGCCGGCAAAGATGGAGAACGCGTCGAGGGCACCGATCTGCATGCCGAGGTCGAGGTTGTCGGTCGCGAGCGTTTCCGCCTCTTCGAGACGACCGGCCATCGTCGCCTCGAACGTCTCGACGATCCCGAGCGTCCAGCGCAACCTCGGCTCGGCGACGTCGCGGACCGTCGCGCGGAGGTTGGCGAGGCTGCGGGCCGCGACCACATGGTCGGCCGACTCCACCGCGGTGTTGTACGCCGAGAGATAGGCGCCGAACTCGAGCAGCGGGTCACTCGTCCGTTCGGCGGCGACCACAGCTCTCGCGGCCACCCGGGTGCGCAACGCGCTCTGGCCCGGCGCCCACAGCGCGTAGAGGGCGGCCGGCGCGACCTGCGCGAACAGCTTCGGGTCGCCATGTTGCGTCGCGAGGTCGAGCGCCTCGTGCGCCGCGGCCAACCGGCGCGCCGCGTCGGGTGAGAAATTGAGGCTGCGGGCGAGCAAGGCCCGCAACCGCGCGAAGGTCGGGATGTCGGCCGGGTCGGTGACCGCCAGCGCCGCTTCGACGATCGCGAGGTACTCCTCGGCGCGTTCGTCGAGGCGCATGAACCCGCGGTCGGCCGCCAGCGCGGCCCGCACCAACGCCCCATCGGCGCCACTGTGCCGGGCGAGGCGCGCTCCTTGCACCAGCGTCTCGAAGGCATCCGTGTCGCCGGCGCGGTGCTGCGCGTCGCCGAGTCGTACGAGCAGTTCGGCGCGTTCCGACTCGGGTCGATCGAGCGCGATCGTGATGTCGAGCGCAACGTGGTAGTGATCGGCGGCCTCCGCGGGCGCGAGGTGATCGAGCGCATGATCGCCCGCGCGGATCGACCACTGCTGCGCTTCGGCCGGCCAACCCGCGAGCGCGCAGTGACGGGCGAGCTGGACGACCAGCTGGGGTGGAAGGTCCTCGAAGTGCTTCTCGAGGGCGCGCGCCGCGAGCCCGTGCAGCCGAGCGCGCCGAGCCGGACCGACGTCGGCGAGCAACGCATTCGCGACCAGGACGTGAACGAATCGCAACGACCGACGGACCGACCCGGCATCGACCAGCAAACCGTTACGCGCCGCGATGTCGAGGGTGTCGATCACGGTCGTATCGGGCCGGCCGACCATCTCGATCAGCACGTCTTCGTCGAACTCGATCCCGAGCACCGCGGCCGCCGTCAGCACGTCGGTCGCGGCTTCACCGAGTGCGGCGACGCGGCTCCACACGACGTCGCGCAAGCTCCGCGGTGCGGCGTCGGGGTCGAAGCCCTCCTCCTCCCAATGCCGGATGAGTTGCGATGCGAAGAGCGGGTTCCCCGCGGTCTGCACCCGGAGCGCCTCGAGGACCGGTGCCGGGAGGTTCTCGCCGACCCCGGGTTGGGCTGCCATCACCAGATCGTGCAATTCGTCGGCCGCGAGACCGTGCAGTTGGAGCCGCCGCGTCGGGTGCTGGTCCAGGTCGGCCAGCGTGGCGCGCAGCACCTCGGGCGCGTGATCACCTGAGTCGCGCGTGCTGAGGACGAAGAGCACCGGCGATGCGGCCAGGCTGCGCGCGAGATGGCGGAGCAGCAACAGTGCGGTCGGCTCGGCCCACTGCAGATCGTCGAGCATGAGCACCAGCGGCCGGGCCGCCGAGATCCGGCGCACCAGGTCCGCCGCGGCTTCGAAGGCCAGGAACCGTTCGGTCGCATCGTCGGAGCGCGTCGGTGCGGGCGCGGTCGCGACTCGAACCGCGAGCGACGGGCTGATGCGGACGAGCTCACCACCGGCATTCGCGACGTGTTCGGTGAGGATCGCTCCCGGCGCGTGCTCGACACACGTCGCGAAGACACTGCGGAACGGTTGCCAGGACACCGGCGTTTCGTCGCAGCGCCCGTACACGACGGTGGCGCTCCCCGCCGCCACGATCGACTGCGCGAACGCGGCCAGCAACGCGGTCTTACCGATCCCTGATTCGCCGGTGACGATCACGCAGCGCGAACCCGAATCGGTGATGCGGGCGAGTTCGGCCGCGCAGGCCTCGAGGGCGCCGGCCCGGCCCACCAATGGGACGGCGCGTGAAAGCGGGCCGGGGAGTGGGAAGTCGATCTTGCCGCTGTTCCGGTTCGGCGTTGCCGCACCGGAAATCGTCCCCGGCTCGGTGCCGTCCCAGCCGGTCGCGACCCGACGTTCGATGCGGACGACATCGGGGGACGGATCGGTACCGAACTCGTCGATCAGCAGCGACCGGTACTCCTGGAATGCGCGCAACGCGTCGGCCTGGCGCCCGGCGCTCGCGAGCGCCCGGATCAGCAACCCGCGCGGACGGTCGCGGTACGGGTAGCGGGCGATCTGCGCTTCGAGCAGCGCGACCGCGTCGGCGGCGCGCCGCTGCCCGAGCAACGCGTCGGCGAGGTCGTCGACGGTCCCCGCATGGATCTCGGTGAGGCGTGCGATCTCGCCGTCGGCCCATTCCTCTCCGGCGAACTCCTCGAGTGCCGGACCGCTCCACCATGCGAGCGCACGTTCCACGGCACGCACGCGATCCGGTGCGTCGGCAGCATCGGCAACGGCCTGGCAAAAGCGCGCCGCATCGACGTCGCCGACGAGCGCGTACCCGGTGCTCGTCGTCTCCAGCATGGCGGGGCCGACGGTCGTACGCACCCGCGACACCAACGTTCGCAACGCGCCGGGCGACATGGCGAGCGCGTCGGCGAGCCACTCCGACCGCAGGCGGCGCGGCGAGTGGACGGCGAGGATCGCGACCAGCCGGCGCTGGCTGGCGCTCGGCAGATCGATCAGGGCGCCGTCGACGGCGACCGCGTACACGCCGCCGAGGACCCGAACGCTCGAGATCTCCCGCCCCGGCTCGCCCACGGCGCCCATTGTCGCGCCGGTCGGCCGGTGCGCCCGGCGGCTCGCGGCCGGTTACTCGGGCGTGACGCCGAGGTATTCCGCGATGCGGTGCAGCATGTCGGGCGGGAGTTCATGACCGCGCAGCAGCATTTCCTGCGTGAGCAGCGCGCCGAGTGCCCCGTCGGCGCTGCGCAGCGAGCCGCTGTAGACGCCGCGGGAGCTCGTCGCCTTCAACGGCCAGAGTTCGAGCAGCATCCACTCGTCGGCCCGGATCGGCTCCTGGAACCAGAGGCTGTGGTCGATACTCGGCCCGCCCGCGGGGAGGTCCGGCACCTCCACCTGCCCGAAACCCGATCCGAGGTCGCTCACGTAGGTGACCGCGCACGCGTGAACCAGTGGATCGTCGGGGAGCGGCGACGATGCGCGGACCCAGAGCGAATCGGAGTGGCGCACCTGCCCGTCGCCGATGCGCGTCGGTGTCACCTCGCGTACCTCGACCAGGAACGGCGACGGGCGTGACCGAAGCGTCGAGGCGTCGGGCGCACCACGCGTCGGGACGCCGTCGAAGCTCGCACTCTCCTCGCGCGCATGGAACGACGCGACCATCGAGAAGATGACCTCGCCGTCCTGGACCGCGCGCACGTGGCGGGCCGAGAACGAGCCGCCGTCGCGGTCGCGATCCACGTGGAGGATCACCGGCCGGTCGACCTGGCCCCGCCGGAGGAAGTAGCCGTGCATGGAATGCGGTAACCGGTCGGCCGGCACCGTCGCGCCTGCGGCTCGCAGCGCCTGCGCCGCGACCTGGCCACCGTAGAGCGACAGCCGCGACGTCGCGCCCTGCTCGTTCTCGCCGCGGAACAAGTCGCGGTCGAGCACTTCGAGGTCGAGGAGCGCCGCGAGCCCGCTCGCCGGCGCACCTTCGGGAGTCGACTGCACGCTCGCTCCGGTCCGGTCGCGGTTCTGCGTACCGGACCCTATTCTCGGCGGCGCGACGACGGAGGAATCATGTTGCTCGACGGCGTAAACCATGTGGCGGTCATCACCGACGACACCGAACGCTTCGTGCGGTTCTACCAAGAGGTGTTCGAGGCGACCGTCTCCCACCGGGAACAGATCGGCCCCGGCACGCTGACGTTCGTCGACATCGGTCCGCGCACCGAGCTCAACGTCTTCGAGGTGCACGGCGACGACGCCCCCGACCTCGTGCGCGGTTCGATGTTCGGTCACGGCCCGATCGATCACATGGGGCTCCAGGCCGCCGACCGTGACGCGTTCGTCGAGATCCGCCGGCGGCTCGTCGCCCACCGCGCGAGCGACGGTTTCGTCACCGATTTCGGGCGCGCGCACAGCATCTTCTTCACCGATCCCGACGGTCTCGAGGGTGAAGTCTTGCTCTGGCTTTCGCACGATGCCGAGGTTCACCCGCCCGGCACGCCGGCGACGGGGTACGAACCGCTCTCGTGAGCGGGTGCCCGTGAACTCACGCCCGCGGCGGTTGGAGCACCGGTGCTGAGGGTCGGCCTGCTGGGCGACGGCACGACGATCGTCGCCCGGCGCCTCGACGAGTTGAACATCGAGCGGAACGTACGAATCGAGGCGCTGTCGGACCGGCGCGACAGCTGGGCGAAGTGCCATCTGGTCGTCGGTGCCGGCGCGCGCGGCGACGGCGCGCATCGCGGCGCCGCCGACGTGTGGCTCGACGACATCGGCCCCGTCGGCGACCTCTGGCGTTCCCGGCTCGTTCCGTTCGCGACGAACCTTGCTGCCGGGCGCCGCGCGCCGCGTGCTCGCCGCCCGGTGCTCGCGAGCCCGAACCCGGCCTGGCCCGAGCAGGCCCAACGGCTCATCGGGCGACTGCTCGCCGCGTGCGGCGACGACGAAGACATCGTTCGCGCCGACCACATCGGCTCCACGGCAGTTCCCGGGCTCCCGGCGAAGGACCTCGTCGACATCCAGGTTGTCGTCACCGATCTCGATGCGGCGGCCCGCGTCGCCGGCGCGGCCCCGAAGCGGGCTTCGTTCGCGCCCGTGGCCCGTTGGTGTGCGTCGATCGGTACGGCATCGCCCACCCGGAAGAGGTCGTCGTCGACGCCGACCCCGGCCGCCCGGTCAACGTCAACATCCGTCCCGTCGGCGCTCCGATCTGGAGGGAAACGTTGCTGTTCCGCGACTGGCTCCGCGCGCAGCCCGCGGCGCGCCGGGAATACGCGGCAGTGAAACAGGAGCTGGCCGCGCGGCCGGGCCGCGATGTCGACGACTACGGCTCCGACAAGTTCCCGTGGATCAGCGCCGCGGCGCGCCGAGCCGAGGAATGGGCGGCCGCAACCATCTGGGCCCCTTGACCCCGCGAGGGGCAGGGCACGCACGTCACGTGCCGCGAGGTGACATGCCGGCGGCGAGGTAGATCGCGTCGAGGATGCGCATGTTGGCGATGGAATCGGCCGGCGGGGTGAGTGTCGGTTCGCCGCGCTGCACCGCGGCGCAGAACGCCTCGAGTTGGAACTCGTAGGTGGGGCGGCGGGTGAAGTGCTCCGTGCGGGTCGTGCCGTCGACCTTCACCCGCATGCGATGCCACAGCTGCGGCGAGGTCGGGTTGATCACCCGAAGTTCGCCGCGATCGCCGGTGACGCGAGCGTACGTCTGCAGGAACCAGGACGACCACATCGAGCAGGTGATGCGCCCGGTGTGGCCGGCAGGGAACGCCAACTCCGCGCGCATCGCGCGATCGACGTCGGGGGTACGCAGCTTGGCCTCGGCGGACACGACGGCCGGTTCTTCACCCCCGAGCAGCCGCGCCATGTGCACCGTGTAGCTGCCGACATCCATGGTCGCGCCGCCGGCGAGGTCGTACTGGTAGCGGATATCGGAGAACTTGGGGAGCGGGAAGCACAGCGCGGTGTCGATCCGCCGGATCGTGCCCAGTTCACCGCCCTCGACGATCTCCCGCATGCGGCGCGCGAGTGGGTGGTACCGGTAGTGGAACGCCTCCATCACGACGAGCCCCGTGCGGGCCGCGACGGCGGCAACCGCTTCGGCTTCCTTCGCGTTGGCGGTGAACGGCTTCTCGCAGAGCACGTGTTTGCCCGCTTCGAGCGCGGCGATCGTCCACTCCGCGTGCAGCCCGTTGGGCAGCGGGTTGTAGATCGCGTCGAGGTTCGGATCGGCGACGAGGTCCGCGTACGACTCGTGGACGGTTGCAATCCCGTGCTTCGACGCGAACGCCGCCGCCCGGTCGCGGTCGCGCGCCGCCACCGCAGTGATCTCCGCGTCCGCGTTGCTCGCCGCGGGCTTGATCACCGCGGACGGCGTGATCCGTGCTGCGCCGAGTACACCGATGCGAACTGCGCCCATCCCGCGCATGCTACGGGTGCGAGGAGTGGGCCGGCCGGCGATCCGGTTCGGCTGTCAGGGCACCACGACGAGCTTGCCGACGACCGCTCGGTCGGCCATGCGCTGGAGTGCCGCGGGGAGCTCGGCGAACGGCACCTCCTCGCGGACGGCGTTGCGGAGGCGGCCATCGCCGACGAGCGCAGCAAGATTCGCGTGGATGGTGTCGAGTTCATCGCGCGCGTACCCACCCGCGAACACACCGACGAGCGACGTGTTCGAGACGACCAGGTCGGCCGCGGCCACCTTCGGCCAGCGTCCGCTCGCGAACCCCACCGCGAGGTGCCGCCCGCCGCGCGCCAACGCTCGTACTGCTTGCTCGCCGAGCTCACCCCCGACGGGGTCGTAGACGAGGTCGACGCCGCGGCTGCCGGTCGCGTCGCGCAACGCCGGCGCGATCGTGCCGGCGCGATGGTTCACCGCGATGTCGGCGCCGAGCTCGAGGCAGAACTGCGCGCGTTCGTCGTCGCTGACGACGGCGATGACGTGCGCACCGAGCGCGCGGCCGAGTTGGACGGCGGCGATCCCGCTTCCGCCCGCCGCGCCCAGCACCGCCAGCCAATCGCCGCGCTCGATGCGACCGCGATCGACGAGCCCGATCCAGGCGGTGAGATGCGGGATCCAGAACCCGGCCGCTTCCACGTCGGTGAGACCTTCGGGGATCGCGAACGCGGTGTTGGCCGCGACCAGGCATTCCTCGGCGAACGAACCGTGGCCGGCCCGGAACACGGTCACACCCATGATCCGGTCGTCGACGGAGTACCCGGCTCCTTCGCCGACCGCGGTGATCGTGCCGGCCGCTTCCTGGCCGGAGACGAAGGGCAGCGGGGGAGTGAGCGGGTAGGTGCCGCGGCACATGAACACGTCGGGCAGACCGATACCGGCCGCCGCGACGCGGATGCGGACCTGCCCCGGCCCGGGTTCGGGCGGGTCGAGTTCGACCGCGCGCAGTACGTCGATCGGCTCGCCCGTGCCCTGCACCTGCCAGGCGCGCATCAGGAGTGCCCGAACGTCATGTCGCTTCTCCCCGGTCGATCACCCGGTTGGCAGTGGAAGAACGTCGGTGAAGGCGAAGCCGTCGCGCTGCACGGTTTCGCCGATCGTGATCTCGATCGCGGAGCTGAACCCCGGACCATCGCTGACGAAGGTGTGGAACTCACCGCGCTCGCCGCAGGGATCGACATGATCGGGGAGCTCGGCGAGGAGTGCCTCGTCGAACGCACGGCCGCTGAACTCGGGAGGCAGCACGGTCGGGTCGACACAGGTGAGGACGGCGCGCACACCGGCGGCGAGCATGTCGCGAGCCAGTGCGGGCGTCGGCCGGTCCCACAGCGGGAACACCGGTGCGATCCCGGTGCCGGCGAGGTTGCGCTCGCGGTACTCGCGGATGTCGCGGAGGAACAGGTCCCCGAACACGATCTTCTCGATCCCGCGGTCGCGTGCGGTCGCGATCGCGGTTGCCATACATGCCTCGTACACGTCGTTGGGGCACGGCGAGGGGATCTCCACGATGTGCAACGGCAGCCCGAGCCGGTCGGCCTGGGCCTCGAGGAGGCAACGCCGCACGGCGTGCATCGCGACGCGGTCGGCGTCGCGGTTCACCGTGACGAGCAATCCCTGCACGTCGAGGTCGTGCTCGACCCGCGCCGCGTCGCAGCGCGAACGCGCTGTCCTTCCCGCTGCTCCAGCTCATCCACGCGGCCGTCATCCCCTGCATCTTGCCGCACCGGGAACGTTCCGCGAGGCGTCGACGCCGCCCGACCATGACCTCGTGATCGGCCGTCTTTCGCTACGGTCGCGGCGTGTCGCCCCTGCCGCCCGCCACGCCAGAGGCAGCGTCGTGACGGCCGCCGCCATCGAGACGTTCGGGCTCGGGAAGACGTTCGAGGCGACCCGGGCCGTGATCGACCTCGACCTCCGGGTCGAACCCGGGCAGGTGTTCGGGTTCCTCGGCCCGAACGGGGCCGGGAAGACCACGACGATCCGGATGCTGCTCGCGTTGCAGCGACCGACCTTCGGCCGGGCGGCGGTGCTCGGGTTCGATCCCCGGCGCGACAGCGTCGACATCCACCGCCGCGTCGGTTACCTCCCGGGCGACTTGGAGCTGTACCCGCACATGACCGGTCGCCAACTCATCGACTGGTTCGCCCGCGCCCGCCACCCCCAGCCCTTACCCCTGGCCGAGGAACTGATCGAACGGTTTGCCGTCGTCGTCGACCGCCCGGCGAAGGCGCTCTCGAAGGGCAACCGCCAGAAGCTCGGTTTGGTGCTCGCGTTCGCGCATCGACCAGAGCTCGTCGTGCTCGACGAACCGACGACGGGGCTCGATCCGTTGATGCAACACGAGTTCGCCCGGCTGATCGGCGAGTTCGTCGCGGAAGGTCGCACCGTGTTCCTCTCGTCGCACGAACTCGACGAGGTGCAACGTCTCGCGAGTCGCGTCGCGATCATCCGAGCCGGCCGACTCGTCACCGTCGACACCGTCGAGCACTTGCGCGACAGCGCACCATTTCGCGTCGAAGCTCGCTTCCGCGGGCCGGTCGACACCGACCGGTTCACCGGCATCGACGGGGTGACGATCAAAACCGCCGACGGCCCGGCAATGGTCTTCGAGGTGACGGGCCGGATCGGTCCCGCACTCGAGGCCATCGGCCGGCAAGACCCGGTCGATGTCGTGTGCCGGCACGCCGATCTCGAGGAACTGTTCCTCGACTACTACCGCGACCCGGCGGAAGCAGGGCCGACGGATGCCGGTTGACGTCGCGCGGCTCGATCTCGCGAGCCGCCGCCGGAGCCTGCTCGGCTACACGGTCGGCATGGCGCTCTACACGCTCGTGATCGTCGCGCTCTACCCGTCGTTCAAGAATTCGACCTCGCTCGACAACCTGGTCACGAGCGATCCGACCGCCGCCGCGCTCTTCGGCGTCACCGGCAAGATCTCGTCGACCGGAGGGTGGCTGAACGCCAACCTGTACGCAAACTTCCTCCCGCTGGTGCTCCTGCTCCTCACCATCGGTTACGGCGCGTCGTCGCTGGCGGGGCAGGACGAAGACGGCACCCTCTGCCTCATCGCGACCCTCCCGCTCCGGCGGGCGGCCATCGTGCGCGAGAAGGTCGGCGCGATGGCGTTGCAGGCCGCGGTCGTGACGATCACGGTCGGCGCGTGCGTTCTCGCCGGTCGTTCGTTCGACCTGACCGTCACCGTCGGCGACGTCGCCGCGGTATCGCTGACCACCTTCCTGATGGCGATCGACTTCGGCGCGATCACGATGGCGGTCGGCGCGTTCACGGGACGGCGAGGAACCGCCATCGGTGCGGGTACCGCGTTCGCGGCCGCGTCGTACCTCGTCAGTTCGCTGGCGCCGGTCGTGTCCTGGGTGCACACGATTCGTTTCGTCTCGCTCTTCTACTGGTCGGTCGGCCACAACCAGGTCACCGACGGCGCGAGCATCGGCGATGTCGCAGTGCTCGTCGCGGTCGGTGTCGTCGCGAGCTACGCCGCCGTGGCGAACTTCCGGCGGCTCGACCTCCACTGAACCGGTTTCGGGCGGGTCGCTAACGCGGCGCGCGCGCGAGCACGACTTCGACGGGGATGCCGAGAATGTCGCAGCGTCGGTGTTCGCCGACCCGGAACCCCGCGTCGCCGAGCAGCGCGACGAGCGGGATGGGCCGGCAGTCGGCGAGGCGCGGCATCAGCCGGTGAGCGAGGAGGTACGCCCGTTCCATGACCGCTGCCGGAGTCGTCGCGACCAGCGACACCGCGGCGATCCGGCCGTCGGGTGCGAGGACCCGACCCAGTTCGCGAAGCACGATCGGGAGTTCGGGCGTGTCGAAGAGTTCGAGCGTGAAGCTGGCAAAGACGGCGTCGAACGACCGGGCCGGCATCGGCAATGTCACCGCATCCCCGATGACGAGCGACACCTCGCGGTCGAGCCCGGCGCGCCGCAGCCGCGCCGCCGCGACCCGATGCATGCCCGGCGAGAGGTCGAGCCCGACGACATGGCCGCCGGGGCCGGCCGACGGCGCGAACCCGACGAGGCTCTCGCCCGGCCCGGAGCCGATCTCGAGGACCCGCTCGCCGGCGTGCACCGCGAGCACATCCTCGCCGGCGAGGCGCGCCGTGCGCTCAAATCGGCCGTCGAGCCGTTCGTAGGTTCGGCTCCGCCGGTCGTACATCGCGCGGGCCTGCGCCTTCGATCGCTTGACGTCAGCGATGCCGCTCACAACCGTGAATCTCCGTTCGGACGAGCCATGGGTTCCACCGATGCGCCAAGATGCCTCCGTCACCGGAGAGTCTGGTGACCGGTGGGCGGCGGTGCAACGGGACGAAACGCAAGCCGGAGGAGGGCGCGTGGGCGACGTGAGCGCAGACGACACGGACCGCGCGACCGACGAGGCTCGCGCCAACCTGTTGATGCGCTCGCTCGGTTACCAGAGCGGGTACCTCGGCGAGCGGCTGGCCTTCCTCGAAGATGCGAACGAGTGGCGCCGGCTCTTCGCGGAGTGGCTCGGCACGTTCTTGCTCGTGCTCGTCGCGGTCGGGCCGGCGATCGTCGCATCACGTTTCCCGCACGACGGGCTCTCGCCGGCGGCCGCGGCCGCCTTACCCGGCATCGTCGTCGGCACGGTCATCCTCTCGATGGGTTCGGTGTCGGGCGCGCACCTCAACCCCGCGGTGACGTTCGCGTTCGCGCTTCGAAGCGACTTCCCCTGGAAGCGCGTGCCCGGGTATTTCATCGCGCAGGTGCTCGGGGGCATCGTCGCGGTGGCGACGCTCTTCGCGCTGCTCGGTCACCACGGGACGGCGGGCGCGACCGTTCCCGCCGCCGGCATCAACGGCCTCACCGCGACCGCGTGGGAACTGGTCCTCACGGCCGGGCTCGTCACGGTGATCCTCGGCACGAGTTCCGGCGCGCAGAACGTCGGACCACTCAACGCGATCGGCGTGGGGTCGTACATCGCCCTCACCGGGCCGTGGGCGGCCCCGGTCACCGGCGCCTCGATGAACCCGGCGCGGTCGGTCGCGCCGGCGCTGCTGCTCGGGCACTGGGAGTCGTGGTGGTGCTACCTCGCCGGCCCGTTCGCGGGCGCGCTCATCGCGGTGGGTATCGCGTGGGTGCTGCGGGGCCCGGGTGGTGGCCTCTACGGCAAGCGCGCCGCGCAAGGGGCGCTCGGTTGGTTGTGGCAGCCCGGCCCGATCGACTACGAGGTGCCCGCGCACCCGGCCGCGGCACCCGAAGCCACGCCCGACGAGTAGGCGTCAGCGCGGCGAGGCGATCGAAGCGAGCGCGACGACCTTCGTTTCGGGGATGACGTCGACCACGTCGAGGCCGACCCAACGCACGCCGAGGATCGTGCGCGCGTGACCCGCGGTGCTCAGCCAGTTGTCGACGCCGGGATCGGAATGCGCGACCACGACCCGCACCGAACCGTCGGGTTTGCGCACGGTTGTCGCGGAGTTGCACACGACGGGGTGGTACCGGTAGTCGAGCGTTTCCATCCAATGGTTGTGCATGACGAGCATCCAGTAGTCGCATTCGGGGGGTACGAAGTCGACGACGAGTGCTTCGTCGGGCGCGATCGTCACGTACGCCATGTGCCAGGCGATCTGCGGGTCTTTGAAGAGCTTCGTGTCTTCTTCCTGCGCGTCGTAGAAGACATTTGGGTGCGTCGCGTTCCGCTCCGCCCACGACGCACCGATCGACGTGATCACGCGCACGTAGGCCGCGCTCGCCGCGAGTGCGTTCACGAGATGTTCGGGTGTGAGCGGCGGCGGCGCCTCGCCTTCGGCGCCGACCCGCTCGATGTGCAGCTCGGCCGGCCGGTCGGTGCCCTTGTGGAGGAAGGTCTGGCGGATCGCCAGCGAAGTGGTGTCGGGTTCGAGCCGTAACCAGTTGCCTTCGTGGGGCTGCTGGGAGAGGAACAACTCGAACGTGCCGTCGTCGTTCAACGCCAGTTGGTGTTCGTGCAGTGTCGTGCCGGTACCGCGCCGGTTGCCGCTCCCGAAGCCGCCCGCCGCGAACGTGTTGAAGCTCAACCACCTCGCCTCGCCGCGCGTCCCCCAGATCCGGTAGTCGTAGCGACCGCTGAGCGACGTGCCGAGGTAGAGGTTGTCGGGGTTCTCGGCGACGATCTTGATCGTCTCGTGGCAGGTGCAGATCAGGTGCGGGAACGCGGGGTAGCCGTACTCGAGCCGGCCTTCGAGATCGCCGCGCAGCAAGCGGGTCAGCATGCGGTAACCCTCGGCGATGTCGAGTGGGTCGGTCATGCCGGGCCGCAGAACCTCGTCGCCGGCGGCCTTCAGCGCGTCGCAGAATTCGGCCCAGGCCTCCCCTGATATGACCTTCTGTCGCGGGTCGCTCACTGCCATCCTCCTTGTGCGCCGAAGCGCGCGGTGTACGAAGCGAACCGTTCGGCGCAGGCCGCGGTGTCGAGCCCGTAGGTCGCGGGGTCGGGCGCGTGGTCGCCACGGCCGTGTTGCGGGTTGTTCGTCAGCCAGTCGCGCATCGCGGCTTCGGCGGGCGCGGTGAACGGCCAACCGAGTTGCGCGTACAGCTTCGCCATGGTCGCGATCGGATCGGCGACGAGGTCGGGCATGAACACGTCGACGAACGTCTCGTCGCCGAGGCGCGCCCGCGCGTCGAGCCCGCGCTCGATCGCGGTTCCCCAGAGATCGATCTGGTGGGGACCGATCGCGGCGAGGTCGAGATGATCGGTTGCCGGTGCGCCGACGACACCCAACAGGCTGCACACCGACGCCAGGGCACGCACCGGGTCGCGGTGCGTCCACACGAAGGTGGCGTCGGGGAACGCCGACCTCACCGCGTCGATGAACGCGACGTCGGGCGGGTTCTTCCACGCCCAGCGCACGGGAGGGCATTTCCATTGCAGGAGGCGAAGGACGTCGGCTTCGAACGCGTACGCGTCGCGCATGTCGCAGCGCAGCAGCCAGTCTTCGAACGCCGTGACCTTCGCCTGCCCGCCGACCTGCCACGCACGGAAGCTCATCCCCATGAGGTCGAGCGCTTCCGACGGGCTCGACGCGGTCGAGAAGTAGAGGCGGGGGAGTTCCGGCATCATCTGGTGCGAGATGTCGATACCCGCCTGCACCGCGGCGATGCGGGGATCGGTGCCCTGTGTCGCACGCTCGGGAGGTGGTGTCGGGCTGGTCGCCTCCCACGTACGGAGCGATCGGGTGTCGGTGTCGGCGGCGAGGAGGTGCGCGAGTGCCGTCGTGCCGGTGCGGGGCAGGCCGACGACGATCACCGGCCGCTCGATGCGTTCCCGCCCGATGCCCGGTTCGCGTTTCAACCAGTCGACCACGTCGAGGCGTTGGCGCAACCGGCCGCCGATCAGGTAGTCGAAGGTCGCGACCCCGACGTCGTTCAGGTCGGCTTCGTGCACCAGCGCGTCGTGCAGCACCTCGAGGCCGTCGCGCCACGCCCCGGCGCCGAAGTCGTCGAGCCCGGTGGTCTCGACGGCGCGTGCAACGAAGGTCTCGGGTTCCGGGAGCGGCACGGGCAGCATTCTGACGTTGGCGTCAGGTTCGCGCCATCGCGCTCCGTCGGGCGCCATCGGCCCGGCGCGATGCTGGTGCATGACTTTCGGGAGCGAATCGACCACCGACGAAGTGCTGCAGGGCGTCGACCTGTCGGGACGGTGGGTACTCGTCACCGGCGCCTCGGCCGGTCTGGGGCAGGAAACCGCCCGTTCCGTGGCCGCGCACGGCGGAAATGTGGTGCTCGGCGTGCGCGACCTGGAGAAAGGCGAGCAGGCGGCCGCCCCGGTTCGGGAGGCCGCCGCCACCACCGGAGCGACGGTCGAGTTGCGGCCGGTCGATCTCGCGGCGCTGGCGTCGGTGCGTGCCTTCACCGACGCGGTCAGCGCCGATCACGACCGGCTCGACGTGATCATCGCCAATGCCGGCGTGATGGCGACGCCGGAGGGCCGGACCGCCGACGGCTTCGAGCTGCAATTCGGCACGAACCACCTCGGTCACTTCGTGCTGGTCAATCGCCTGCGGCCGTTGCTCGCGGGCGGGCCGGCCCGGATCGTGAACCTGTCGTCGGCCGGGCACCGCTTCAGCGACGTCGTGCTCGACGACGTCAACTTCGAGCGTTCGCCCTACGACCCGTGGCTGGCCTACGGCCGCTCGAAGACCGCCAACGTGCTCTTCGCGGTCGAACTCGACCGGCGGGGCCGCGATGCCGCGCAGCGCGCGTGCGCGGTGCACCCCGGCACGATCATCACCGAACTCGGCCGCTACATGACCGAGGAGACGTTCGCGGCGCTGCCGGCCGCCCGGGCCGGGCAGGAGACGATCTGGAAGTCGGTCCCGGCCGGTGCCGCGACCAGCGTCTGGGCCGCGTTCGTCGCCGATCCGGCCACGATCGGTGGTCGGTACTGCGAGGACTGCCACGTCGCGGAGCCGAACACCGACCCGGCCACGCGCGGTGGGGTGAACCCGTACGCGCTCGACCCGGCCACCGCGAAGGCGCTGTGGGCGCGATCCGAGGAGCTGGTCGGCGAGGCGTTCCCGGTCCTGACCCTAACGGCCTGTGCGGACGACGCTCCACCCGCGAGCGGCCGCCCGGCGAGGCGCCGACGGAGGCCTATCACCGCAGGTCAGGGGCTATATGGTGGTTCCACGTGGAACGTATGTACGCCACGTACATACGTTCGGTTACCCGAGAGGGGTGCCCGACCTCATCGACGGGTTACGTGCCGACTTGCGTAGTTCAGGCGACAGATGGTTCCCCCCGACCATCGTGCGCGGCGTTTCGCGGTCTTTGGGCAGATGCTCAGCCGGTCGGCGGTGGCGGGAGGCCGAGTTGCCGGCGGAGCCGCTTCACCTGCAGCTCGACGGGCGCATTCGCCGCCGTCACCCGTCGCTCGGCGCGCCGGAGCCGCGCCAGGGAGGCGGCCGCCGACGCGCGTGACGCCAGGGTCGCGCGCGCCTCGTTGGCGCGAATCAGCGCCCGGGCGGTCGCCTCCAGCGCCGGCGGGAACGCAATCGTGCGCAGCTCGCGATCGAATCGCCGCTCGACGCTCGCGGCGCGGGCGAGATCGGCACGGGCGGCGGCGAGGTCGTCGTGATCGTGCGCCTCGAGGCCGTCGAACGCACGGTCGAGCCCGCGGTTCCCGGTGTTCGCGATCGCGATATATCGTGCTGCGACATTTGGGCGCGTGGTGGTCGTGGGCGTGGTCGTGGCGGCGCGGTGCGGACCGGAACACGCGGCCGCCAATACGGCGGCGGCCGCGAACAACACGGTTCGCCGCCCGGCCCCCCGGAGCCGGCGTTTCGTCAACGGGGGTCGGGTTCCCACGGGATGACGTCGGAGGTTTCGACGCTCCAACGCAGGACCCGGTCGCGCAGGTCGCGCTCGACATCCGCGACCGACGCGTGGCCGGCCAGGTTGTGGCACTCACCGGGGTCGGTGCGGCGGTCGTAGCACTCGTCGGGTTCGTAGAGGCGGTAGACGTAGGTCCACCGATCGGTGCGGGCCGCGATCGCCCGCCCGACCGACACCGGGTCATCGTGCTGGATGGCCGCCTTGACGTCGTATGGGTAGCCGGCCCGCTCGAACAGCGGCTCCTCCTCCCGCGTGAACCCACCCTCCGAGAAGACGATGTCGCGCTTCGGGCCCGACAGGAGGCTGCGACCGAAATGCGTGTGGCGCGCTTGCACCTCGGCCAGTTCGAGCAGCGTGGCGAACAGGTCGATCAACTCGACGACGTCGTGGCGCGCTTCGCCCGGCGGGATCCCCGGACCGGCGAGGACCAGGGGATTGCGTACCAGGCATCGGTGCAGCCCCGACGGCCACTTTTCGACCAGACCGTAATCGCCGAGGTACTCGCCGTGGTCGGTGAAGAACGCGGTCACGGTTCGATCGGCGGCACCGGTGGCGTCGACCGCGACGAGCAGCCGTCCGAGTTGCGCGTCGATCCGCGACACCATCCCGTAGTAGGTCGCCGCGATCTCCGCCCAGTCTTCGGGGGCCAGCCGGTCGAGGCCCAGGCCCGAACGGAGCGCGTGCATGTAGCGCGGCGCCTGCCCGCTCGGCTCGGGCAACGGCACGAGCATGTCGCGACGATCGTGCATCGAGTACCAGGGCTCTTCGACCTCGAACGGCGGGTGCGGGAAGAGCAGGGCGACGAACAACACCCAAGGTTCCTTCAGTCCGTCGGCCAGCCAACGTTCGGCCGTCTGCACCGTTGCCTCGTCGAAGTCGAGCACCGGACCGTCGATCGTGCGCCGGCCCGAGTAATACGCGCGGCGAGCGGGTGCTCGCGTTCGAACGGCGATGGTTGGAAGATGAACCGTGGTCGCACCGCGAACCCGGCGAGGTCGGTGCTGGTCGCCGTCACCCCCGGGGCGAACGTGTCGCCGCGCTGGCCGGCCCACGCCACGGTGTAACCGCTCTCGCGCAGCAGGCTGAGCAGGTTCGGTTCCCAGGGCTTCAAGAGGTTCGTCAGCGTGCGATGACCGGCGACGTGCGGGTACCAGCCGGTGAAGAACGACGCGCGACTCTGCGAACAGGCACTGTGTTGCGAGTAGGCGTCGGCCCAATGCGTTCCCGCCGCCGCGAGCGCATCGACGTTCGGCGTTTGCGCGACGACGTTCCCGAACGCGCCCAGCGCGTCGGCTCGCAACTGGTCGGGCATGAAGAGCAGCAGGTTCGGCCTCGACATGGGTGCCTCTCGGTCGGGGACGCCGCAAGTCTCGCCGACGGCGATGAACGCATCCTGAACATCCGCGGGCCGGGAAGGATCGGGCGCTCGGATCGCTTGAACCGGGGCAAGCCCGACGGTTCCCGATAGGAAGGCATGACGACAATGGAACGCGATGAGCTGCGCGCGCGGCAGGCCCCGCTCAAACAGCAGTACCGGGACGATCCGAGCCGGGCGTTGGTCACGCTGACCGCCGAAGGCAAGCTCGACGACGGCATCGCGTGCTCGGTTGCGACCGGCCGCGCCATCGCCAAGGCCGGACTGCACCCCGCGACCGGCGGCGACGGGACGCTGTTGTGCTCGGGCGACATGCTGCTCGAAGCGCTCGCGGCATGTGCCGGCGTCACGCTGCGCGCGGTTGCGACCTCGCTCGACATCGACGTTCGGGGTGGTGTGGTGCGTGTCGAGGGCGACCTCGACTTTCGCGGCACGCTCTCGGTCGCGAAAGACGCACCGGTCGGCTTCCGCGCGATCCGCGTCGAGTTCGACCTCGACACCGATGCCGACGACGAGTCGCTCGCCACGCTGCTGCGCCTGACCGAGCGTTACTGCGTCGTGTTGCAGACACTCGCGAACTCGCCCGCGCTGGCCATGTCGAGATCGGTCGGAGCGCCCCGGCGCAACCAGGCATAACCGCCCCCGGGCCCGGTTGCGACCTGCGTTCGCGTCTCGCGCACCCGTGGCGAGGTCATCACGGGCGCGGGAAGGGCGCGCTCCTACCGTGCATGTCCAACCACCGCCGAACCAGGGAACGAGGGACCACCAATGCTCGTACAGGTCATCACCGGAACCACGCGCGAGGGTCGCTTCAGCGAGAAGGTCGCACGATGGGTGATGGACCGGCTCGGGCACCGAACCGACTTCGACGTCGAACCCGTCGATCTGCGCGACCACCCGCGCGCGACGACGTGGCGCGGCTCGGTCGCGCGCGCTCGATCGCGCCGACGGTTTCGTCGTGCTGACCGCGGAGTACAACCACGGCTACCCGGCGGTGTTGAAGAACGCGATGGACTGGACGTTCGTGGAGTGGCGGCGCAAACCGATCAACTTCGTCGGGTGGGGCAACGTCGGCGGTGCCCGCGCGATCGAGCAATTGCGCACCGTGGCGGTCGAGTACGAGATGGCGCCGCTGCGCCATGCGGTGCACATCCTGCCCGCCGTGATGATCGCGTCGCGCCAGGGCGGCGACCCTCACGACATCTCGGTGTTCGCCCCCCTCGAAGCGAAGCTCACCTTGCTGGCCGACGACCTCGCCTGGTGGGCCGCGGCCCTCGCCGCGGCACGAGAACCGGTCGCGCAACCCTGACGCCGCGCCGCGGCGGGCGAGCGGGTCAGCGCAGCTTGACGTGGTGCTCGGTCGGGTGCGCGGCGCCGCGCTCGGGGGTGTTGTAGTGCTCGTGATCGAGGATGTGCGCCAGGTAGATCTGCTCGTGCCACGGGAGGTTGGCCTCGGAACGGGGGAGGTCGTACCGCAACGCCTTGACCTGCGCGAGCTTGCGTTGTTCGTGCGTCGCGTTGAAGTCGTTGATCGCGGCCGCCTCACCGTTGAGCTCGCAGTACAGCCAGCCGTAGAGGTCGTCGAAGTAGAAGACGGGCCTCGGGAGCAACTTCGCGCTCGGCGCGTCGAGGATGCGAAGCGCGTGCATCGTCGAGGAGTAGTAGTCGAGGTCGATCGACACGAAGCCGATCGGTGGGTGCTCGCCGGCGATGAACGGCGCCACCGTTTCGTCGACGAGGCCGAGCACGAGTTCGGCCCGGTCGAGCCGGGCGCGCAGCGCGGCCTCGTCCATCTTGAAGTCGCCTTCGCGCAGGTGCGCGGGCACGTCGCGGTAGTCCTGCGGCGCGGGGAGACCACAGGCCGAGTCGAAGCCGAACCGTTCGATCTTCACGCCGAAGAGGTCTTCGGCGATATCGGCCGCGGATTCGAGCGCGACCAGGCCGTTGCCGCCGGCGACGCCGAACTCCATCACCGAGATGGCCGGAAGGCCCAGGTTCGAGGCCGTACGCGCCGCGAGCAACGTCGACCACACGTACTGGGGGTAACGGCCGCCGGCGCCCTGCGCCCGGGCCCAGGCGAAGGTGTCTCGCAGCCGCCCGTCGCGACCCGGCCGCGCCGGGGCCGGCGCGTCGTCGATGAGCCGCCGGGCCCGATCGACCGTCCGCCGCACCATCTTCCGTGCTTCTTCCTGCACGCGCACGCCGCCTCCCGTCCGAAGTCAGCCGCCGCCCCACACACCCCAGGGCCTCATGATCGCATTCCGCGCGTCGCGGAGCACGGTCCGCAACATCACTTGACATCGGATGCCCAAATCGGGATACTCGATTTCGAGTAATCGACCTGGAGGAATCTGATGGCTCGATCGGCCCCATCGACCCGGCGGGTACGGAACCTCCTCGCGCTCGCCATCCTCAGCTGCCTGAGCGAACGGCCCATGCACCCGTACGAGATCTCGACGACGCTGCGCAGCCGGGGCAAGGAGAACAGCATCAAGCTGAACTACGGCTCGCTCTACTCGGTCGTCGAAGCCCTGCAGAAGCACGGCTTGATCACCGCGCAGGAAACCTCCCGCGACGGCCGCCGGCCCGAGCGCACGATCTATGCCATCACCGACGCCGGCCGCAACGAGTTCGAAGACTGGCTCGCCGAGCTGCTCTCGACACCGGTCCGGGAGTTCACCTCGCTCGAGGCCGGCTTGTCGCTCATGCCCGGCCTCCCGCCCGATGAGGTCGCGGCGCTGCTCGACCTGCGGGCGGAGAAGCTGCGCGTCGAGTTGCGCTTGGTCGACGCGCAGCGGGCCGAAGCGGCCGAGATGGCGTTGCCGGAGCTGTTCCTCGTCGAAGGCGAGTACCACCGCTGCATGGTGAAGGCCGAGCTCGACTTCGTGACCGACCTCGCCGAGCGCGTCCGCACCGGTGCCTTCGGCGGCACGAAGGCATGGCGGCGGATGCACGAGTTGCGCGACGAAGGCATCTCGTTCGAAGAGATCATGAAAGACCCCGTCGGCCACCTCGGAGAGGAGGCACGCGCGCTCGCACCCCACGACACCGACTGACCTGACTCACCTGACTGACCTGACTGACCTGAAACCGAAGCCCCTGGCCGGTGCGCGAACACCGGGCCAGGGGCCGAACACCCGAGCCGAAACCGCAGACGGCCCGTCTCGAGGCGCATCCACACGATAGGCGTCGCGGTCTCGGCTCCCGATCCCCCAAGGGAGCATGATGACCATTGCACCACCGGCTTCGGCCGGGTCGCGGGCCGCGCTGTCGGCCGTCGACCTCGTCAAGACCTACAAGAACAAGCGAGGCGCACCGCCGGTTCGCGCCCTCGACGGACTCTCGATCGCGGTCGAAACCGGCTGCGTGTTCGCGTTGCTCGGCCCCAACGGGGCGGGGAAGTCGACCACCGTCAAGGTCCTCACGACACTGTCGCGACCCGACGCGGGCACGGCCCGCGTCGCCGGGTTCGACGTCCTTCGCGATCCCGATGCCGTCCGGCACATGATCGGTTTCGTCTCGCAGAACGCGTCGAGCGATCCGATGTCGACGGCGCGCGAGAACCTCGTGCTCGCCGGGCGCGTGCAAGGCATGTCGAGGGCGTCGGCTCGGGCGCGAGCGCAGGAGTTGTTGTCGCGCTTCGACCTCGCCGACGCGGCCGACCGGCTGACGAAGACGTTCTCGGGCGGGATGGCCCGCAAGCTCGACGTCGCGATCGGGTTGATGCACCGACCGCGCGTGCTGTTCCTCGACGAACCCACGACCGGCCTCGACCCCGAAGCGCGCAGCGAGATGTGGGGCGAGATCTCGCGGCTGTCCGACATCGAGAACGTGACCGTCCTCCTCACGACGCACTACCTGGAGGAAGCCGACCAGCTCGCCGACCGACTCGCGATCGTCGACCACGGTCGAGTCGTCGTCGAAGGCACGCCGGAAGCGTTGAAGAACGAACTGCGCGGGGACACCGTGCACATCGAGATGAACACCGTCGCCGACGCGGCCGGAGCGGTACCCGTGCTGTCGCGGGTGAGTGCCATCCGCGACATCAGCGTCGACGGCGCGAACCTTCGCGCGCGGGCCGAGAGCGGCGCGCGTGCCGTACCGGCGTTGCTCGCCGCACTGGAGGACGCGGGCTACGCGGTCGCGTCCGTGACCGTTGCCCGCCCGTCGCTCGACGACGTCTACCTGCGCTACGCGGGCCGCAGCTTCGAGGAGGCCGCATGAACACCATGACCGAAAACCTTTCGGCGGGCTCCGCGCCCACGACCGTCGCGCTGCCTGTGCCGGCCCGGAACTTCGGTGGGGTCCCGCAGCTGGTGCGCCACTCCGGTTACCTCACCGTGCGATCGTTGCGGACGCTGCTGCGGCAGCCGTCGTACGCGATCGCAACCCTCGTGCAGCCGATCATCTGGCTGCTGCTGTTCGGCCAGTTGTTCCGTTCCGTCGTGCACCTGAACGGCTTCGGCGGTTCCGGTTCGTACCTCGAATTCATCACGCCGGGCGTGATCGTGATGACCGCGCTCTTCTCGAGCGGCTGGGCCGGCACCATCTACATCGAGGACATGCACCGCGGCGTGATGGACCGGTTGCTCGCGTCACCGGTGCGGCGCGGTGCAATGATGATCGGCACCCTGGCGTACCAGGCACTCACCACCGTGCTGCAGACCGCAGTCGTGTTCGCGATCGCGTACCTCGCCGGCGCCCGCTTCCCGGGTGGTGCGACGGGTATCGGGATCACGGTGCTCGCCGCCGTGCTGATCTCGGTGATCATCGCGTCGCTGTCGAACGCACTCGCGCTGCTCTTGCGCCAGCAGGAGGCCCTGATCGGGATCAGCCAGTTCGTGGTGTTGCCGTTGCAGTTCCTCTCGTCGGCGATCATGGACACACGACTGGCGTCACCGTGGCTGCGCCACGTCGCGCGGTACAACCCGGTCGATTGGGCGGTGGTCGCATCCCGCCAGGCACTCTCGGCCGGCACGCAATGGGGTGCGGTGTGGCCTCGCCTCGCGTGCCTCGCCGCGCTCGCGTCGGCGATGGCCTGGCTCGCCACCAGAGCCTTCGGCACCTACCAGCGGTCGATCTGACCATCGATCTGAGCCCATCGCGCGGGCGCGGGTCGCACGCTCTCAGCGTCCTGTCATTTCGCAATGCGTACGGTCCGCGCCCGCGTGACCGAAGCCACCACCAACTCGACCAATCCCACCAATGTCGCCCTGACGAAGGTGCCGCAGGTGACCTTGCTGTTCTGGGTCACCAAGGTGCTGACAACGGGTATGGGCGAGACGACGTCCGACTACCTGACGCACCGCATCGATCCCGCCGTCGCGGCCGTGCTCGGCCTGATCGCGTTCGCCGCCTCGATGGTCGTCCAGTTCGCGACCCGCCGGTACGTCGCATGGGCATACTGGCTGGCCGTCGTCATGGTGAGCGTGTTCGGCACCATGGCCGCCGACGCGATGCACGTGAAACTCGGCATCCCCTATGTGGAGTCGACCGCGTTCTACGTCGTCGTCCTGGCGGCGATCCTCGGCCTCTGGTACCGGACCGAAGGAACGCTGTCGATCCACAGCATCTACACGCGACGCCGGGAAGCGTTCTACTGGGCGACGGTGCTCGCCACCTTCGCGCTCGGTACCGCGGTCGGCGACATGACCGCGATCACGCTGCATCTCGGCTACTTCTCGTCCGGCGTGATGTTCGCCGTCCTCATCGCGATCCCGGCGTTGGCCCACTGGCGTCTGCGGATGAACGCGATCTTCTCGTTCTGGTTCGCCTACGTGCTGACGCGACCGTTGGGCGCGTCGTTCGCCGACTGGTTGGGCGTGACGAGAGCTCGCGGCGGTCTCGGTTACGGCACGCTGCGCGTCAGCATCGCACTCTTGGCTGCCATCGTGCTGTTCGTCGCGTACCTGGCGAGCCGGCAGCAGGCTGCCGAACCCGACGGCACGTTCGCGACCCTGCCCGGCGCGGGCGCACGCATCTCCTACGAAGAAGCGTGACGGAACGCCTGAATGTGGTTGTTCGTGGCGATGATCACCGTGTCGTTGGCGATGGTCGGCGACGAGAAGTGCTGCGCGGCGCCGACACTGATCGACTGGCGCACCGCGCCGGTGGCGGGATCAAGGGCGTAGAGCACGCCCGAATTGACGCCCATCACCCAGACGCTGTTCCCGCCGAACACCGGTGAGCCGTTCGCGTCCGCGGGCCGCGCCACGCGAGGCTGAGGCTCGGCTTGCTGCCGAGCGTCAGGCCGCGCGTCCCGTCGAGGCACTCCACGTACACCATGCCCGGGCTCGTCGCGTTGCCACCCGTGGAGTTGCACGACAACGAGAGTGACGTGACCTGGCCGCCGATGCCGCCCGGCGCCGACTGCCGCAGGATGAAGGCGAGGCCACCCTTGCCCGCCTGGAACACGTACCCGTCGGGCAGGATCACCGGGCCCGTCGAACCGATCTCGATGCCATGCTGGTTGAGGCTCGCCCAACCCTTCGGCGCCCAGTAGCCGAGCAGATCGAGGGTGGGGGAGAGCTTCAGCACACTCGTCGTGTAGTCGTAGGTCGTGGTCGAGGTGCCGTCGCCAGTCGCGACCCACACGTTCCCGTCGGGATCGATGGCCGGGCCGGCGGGCGCCCAGATCGACCCGCGATTGATGCTCGGCACGGTGTACACGAGCGGCTCGGAACCGTCGGTCTTCACGCTCACGACCTTGCCGTGGTACTGGCCGCAGTCGCTCCCGCCGTAGCCCCAGTAGACGCGGCCATTGCCGAGCGCGAGAGCCGGCCGTTCGTGGTCCATGAGGTTGTCGACGCCCGGGGGATCGGCCGAAACGTTCACCTTGATCGCGCCGCTCCCGGTGTCGAGGCCGACGAATTGGTGACGCACCGGCCCGGCGAGTTCGGCGACCACGTAGATCGTGTTGCTGGTCGGGTCGATCACCGGCGTACCGGTGATGCCGAGGGGGTCGATGTCGAGCGGGCACGGCACGGTGTTCGCGGCGACGGGGGAGCCGAGGTGCTGGCTCCAGACGACCGCGCCGGTCGAGAGGCTCAACGCGTAGACGGTGTCGTTCTCGGTCGCGACGTACACGCGGTTGTTGTAGACGAGCGGTTCCGCGTAGACCGACCCGTCGAGGGTCGGCGACATCCACGAGCGCGCCACGGGAACGATGTCGGGCGCGGCCGTGACCGCTCCCGTGTGGCCCTGGTCGAAGTGGTACTGCGCCCACGTCGGCCCGCAGCCGGCGCCGAGGACCACGGCGACGATCGCGAGAAGTCGCCACGCGCTGCTGCGCCCGCCCGCGCCGCGCCACCCACCCGAAATCCTGCTCATCGCCGCATCCTTCACCGGCGCGGCGCGCTTCTCAACTTGTCGCGCGCCGACCGCGCGACATTCACACCGGCTTCGTACAGTTCGAGCGCTATGTGCCGCCGGGCGTTCAGGCGTCGACGTCGACGTCGACCACCGCGGCCGCGAACTGCGAGTTGTAGAGCCGCGAGTACGGCCCGTCGCGACTGAGCAATTGCTTGTGCGATCCCTGCTCGACGATCCGGCCGTGCTCCATCACGAGGATGTTGTCGGCGCCGCGGATCGTCGACAGCCGGTGCGCGATCACGAAACTGGTGCGCTCGTGGCGCAGCGCGTTCATCGCTTCCTGGATCAGCACTTCGGTGCGCGTGTCGACCGAGCTGGTCGCCTCGTCGAGGATGAGGATGGCAGGGTCGGCGAGGAACGCGTGGGCGATGGTGAGCAGCTGCTTCTGCCCGGCACTGATGTTGTCGCCCTCTTCGTTGATCATCGAGTCGTAGCCGTCGGGCAGCGAGTGCACGAAACGATCGACGTAGGTCGCCTTCGCCGCCGCCAGGATCTGCTCCTCGGTCGCGGCAGGGTTGCCGTAGGCGATGTTGTCGCGGATGGTGCCGCCGAACAGCCACGTGTCCTGGAGGACCATGCCGAGCTTCGAGCGCAGCTCCGGGCGCGGCATGGCCGCGATGTCGCGGCCGTCGAGCGTGATACTGCCGCCGTTCAGCTCGTAGAACCGCATGATGAGGTTGACCAGCGTCGTCTTCCCCGCGCCGGTGGGACCGACGATCGCGATCGTCTGGCCCGGCTCGGCGACGAGCGAGAGGTCCTCGATCAGCGGCCGGTCGGGATCGTACGAGAAGCTGACGTTCCGGAACTCGACCCGGCCCCGCACCGGGGCCGCGCCGACCGTCGCCGCCGGGTCGACCGACTGCTCGTCGGCGTCGAGGAACTCGACCACCCGTTCGAACGACGCGATCCCCGACTGGAACACGTTCATCATCGACGCGAGCTGCGTGAGCGGCATCGAGAAGGTGCGGGAGTACTGGATGAACGCCTGGATGTCGCCGACGGTGATCGCCCCGCTCGAAACGCGCAGACCACCGACCACGGCGACGAGCACGTACTGGATGTTGCCCATGAACATCGTGAGCGGCTGCATGAGGCTCGACATGAACTGGGCACCGAACGACGACTCGAACAGCTCGTCGTTCGTGTCGCGGAACTCCTGCTCGACTTCGCGCTGGCGGCCGAAGGCCTTCACCACGTTGTGACCGGTGAACGTCTCCTCGATGTGGGCATTGAGGACGCCGGTGCTCTTCCACTGCGAGATGAACCGAGGTCGAGCGCGCTTGGCGACGATGCGCATCAGCCAGATCGACACCGGAACGGTGCTGAGCGCGACCACCGCGAGCAGCGGCGAGATCGTGAACATCATGGCCGCGGTACCGATGAGCAGCAGCACGGATGTGAGCATCTGGCTCAACGTCTGCTGGAGGCTCTGGGCGACGTTGTCGATGTCGTTGGTGACCCGGCTGAGGAGATCCCCGCGAGCCTGCTTGTCGATGTACGACAGCGGGAGCGCGTTGACCTTGTCCTCGACGTCGGAGCGCAGCCGGTGCATGAGCCGTTGCACGACACCGGCCAGCATGTACGACGCAACGATCGAGAGCGCCGACGAACCGCCGTAGAGCAGCACCGCGCTGTAGAGCACGTGGTGCAGTTGCCCGAACGGCATGTGGTGGTGAAGAACGCCCTGGATGATGAGGTCGGTGCCGTGCCCGAGCACCTTGGGGCCGAACACATTGAGGGTCGCGCTCGCGATCGCGACGATCGCGATCACCACGAGGACGACCTTCATGGCGCCGAGCATCACGAACATGCGGCGCAGCGAACCGCGGAAGTCCTTCGAGCGCTCTCCCGGCACGCCCATGGAGTTCCAACGGCCTTGCGGCCGCGTCTCGGGCCGTGAGAGGTCGACGCCCTCGTCGTCCTGGTCGCGGTGCTCGTCGTGGCGGTCGTCGAGGATCGTCACGCCGCGCTCTTCTCGCCGATCTGCGACTGGACGATCTCGGCGTACGTCGGGTTGCTCGCAATGAGCTCGTCGTGCGTGCCCGAACCGATGACGGCACCGTCCTCCAACACCAGGATGTTGTCGGCGTTCGAGATGGTCGAGACCCGCTGGGCCACGATGACGACGGCCGCATCGCGCGTGTAGGGCACGAGCGCGGCGCGCAGGCGGGCGTCGGTTGCGAGGTCGAGGGCCGAGAACGAGTCGTCGAACACGTAGATGTCGGGCCGGCGGATCAGCGCACGGGCGATCGAGAGGCGCTGGCGCTGGCCGCCCGACACGTTGGTGCCACCCTGCTCGATGCGGGCGTAGAGCCCGCCCGGCATCGCCTGCACGAAGTCGCGGGCCTGCGCGACCTCCAACGCGGTCCACATCTCTTCCTCGGTCGCGTCGGGCTTGCCGAACTTGAGGTTGCTGGCGACCGTGCCCGAGAAGAGATAGGGCCGCTGCGGGACGTAACCGATGGTGTTCCAGAGCACGTCGGCGTGCAGGTCGCGCACGTTGACGTCGCCCACGAGCACGCTGCCCTCGGTGCTGTCGAAGAGGCGCAGGATCAGGTTGACGAGCGTCGTCTTGCCGGCGCCGGTACTGCCGATGATCGCGGTGGTCTGGCCCGGTTGGGTCCGGAACGAGATGTTCTGGAGCACGGCATGCTCGGCACCGGGGTAGTGGAACCCGACGTCGCGAAACTCGAGCGCGCCATGGGTGATCACGTCATGGACCGGGTTGGCCGGGGGAACAACGCTCGCGTCGGTGTCGAGCACCTCCTCGATACGGTCGGCCGACACCGACGCCCGCGGGATCATCGAGATCATGAAGGTGGCCATCACCACCGACATGAGGATCTGCACGAGGTAGGTGAGGTACGCGACCAGCGAACCGACCTGGATGTCGCCATGGCTGATCCGGCTCGCGCCCAGCCACAGCACGGCGACGCTCGACGCGTTGATGAGGAAGTTCACCGTCGGGAACATCGACGACATCAGCCGGCCCGCCCGCAACGACACCGCGGTGAGCTCGTCGTTGGCGCCCTTGAACCGCCGGGTCTCCTCGGGTTCGCGCACGAACGCCCGCACGACGCGGATACCGGTGATCTGCTCGCGCAACACCCGGTTCACCTGGTCGATGCGTTCCTGCATCAACCGGAACGCGGGCACCATCTGCGAGACCAGGATGCCGAGCACGATCGCGGCGATCGGCATCGCGACCACGAGGATGAACGACAGGCCGACGTCTTGCCGAAGCGCCATGATGACGCCCACGACCATCGTGATCGGCGCCGCGATCGCCATCGTGCACGCCATCACCACCAGCAACTGCACCTGCTGCACATCGTTGGTGATCCGGGTGATCAGCGACGGCGCGCCGAACTGGCCGACCTCACGGGCCGAGAAGTCGGTGACCTGGTGGAAGAGGTTCTTGCGTAGGTCGCGACCGAAGCTCATCGCGACCTTGCCGCCGAAATAGACGGCCGCGACCGAGAACACGATCTGGATGAGCGCGAACACGACCATGATCGCGCCCCACACGTAGATGTAGTGCACGTTGCCGGGGAGAACGCCGTTGTCGATGATGCGCGCGTTGATCGTCGGCAGGGTGAGCGCGGCCGTGGTCTGCACTGTCTGCAGCCCGACGATCAGCAACAACAGGTGGCGGTACGGCCCGAGGTGCGACCGTAGGAGTCGGCTCAGCACGGCGGCCTCTTTCCGCCCACACCGTGCAGGAAGAGACCGAGGATCTCTTCCGCTGACATTGCCTCCCCGACCAGCATCGGGTGGGTGGTGGAGAGGGTGAGGGCGCGCAGCATCCGGGCGGCGACGATCGGCTCCACCGTGATGCGGTCGCGACACGCATCGAAGAGCCGGACGAGCGCATCACTGTCGGCGATCGGGCGGCGCGACATCTCGTGGAACCGCGGCCCGATGATCGACGCGAGCCGCCAGATGTCGATGACCCGTTGTTGCATGATCTCGATCGCGGCGGAAAGCGTCGCTTCGAAGCCGAGATCGGCACGAATCGCGCCGAGCGCCGTTTCGAGCGGCGCGGGGTCGAGCGCGGCTTCGACGACGGCGGTGATCAGTTCTTCCTTGTCGGTGAAGGCACGGAAGATCGTGCCCTCCGCGATGCCGGCCGCTTCGGCGATCTGCTTGCTCGTGACCCGCTCGCCGTACTCGAGGAGCACCGGCAGCGTCGCGGCCACGATCATCGAACGGCGCTGGTCGGGCGGCAACGCCGCCGCGCGCTTCGACTTGTGCTTGCGCAACGGGGCGGGGACGGCCGGCGCCGTCCCCGCCGGGGGGCCGCTCATACGCTCCATCGTAGCTGATGAGTGAGCCCTCACTCATATTGGGCCGAGCCGGCACCTCACCGCCCGGCGCCGACCAGTTCGCCCTCGGGCTCCTCCTCGACGTCGACGACGACCGGGCCCTCGACCCGGACCTGCGGCACCGCCCGCGACAGCCAGCGTGGCAACCACCAGTTGGCATCGCCGAGGAGTTCCATCGTCGCCGGCACGAGCACGATGCGCACGATCGACGCGTCGACCGCGACGGCGACCGCGAGCCCGAGCCCGATGAGCTTGAGCGCCCGGATGTCGGAGACGACGAAGCTGCCGAACACGAACACCATGATGAGCGCGGCCGCGGTGATGACCCGAGCCGTGCTCGCCAGCCCTTCGGCAACCGCGCTGGCGTTGTCGCCGGTGCGGTCGTAGTGCTCCCGCACCGCGCTCAGGAGGAACACCTCGTAGTCCATCGACAACCCGAACACGATCGCGAACAGCATCATCGGCACCCATGCCTCGATCGGCGCCTTCTCGATCCCGAGCCAACCCGCGCCCCAACCCCACTGGAAGATCGCGACGACGACTCCGTACGCGGCGCCGATCGACAGCAGGTTCATCAACACCGCCTTGAGGGGCACCAGCACCGAGCGGAAGACGACCAGCAGGAGCAGGAAACTCAGCCCGAGCACGCCGCCGATGAAGATCGGCAAGCGGCTGCTGATCACGTCGGTGAAGTCGATCGTGCCGGCCGTCTGCCCACCGATGTGCACGACGAGCCCGGTGCCGGAAATCGCCCGCGGCACCACATCGTCACGCAGGCGGTGCACGAGTTGCGTCGTGCGCGCATCTTGCGGATCGGTGCGCGGGATCAATGTCGCGACCGCGGCCGTTCCCGACCCGTTCACCTGCGCGTCCGAAACCGACGCGACGCCGGGCGTGGCGCGAAGTGCGTCGACCAGATGGGGGAGCGAGTCTCTCGCACCCGGCTTCGTCGTGTCGGCGACCACGAGGATGGGCCCGTTCGCACCGGGGCCGAACCCCTTCGCGATCAGCTGGTACGCCTGGTACGTGGTACTCGCCTTCGGGTCGTTGCTCGCGTCGGCGCCGCCGAGCCGCAGCGCGAACGCCGGCAACACGCCGAGGAGCAGTGCGGCGAGGCCGGCGACGGCGATCGTCGCGGGCCGGCGCTGCACGGTGCGCGCCCAGCGGTGCCACATGGTTTCGCGGCCGGCCGGTACCTGCCGCCCGACCCGCAGCCGGTCGATGGTGAAGCCGACGAAGCCCAACAACGCGGGCAGCAACGTGGTCGCGGCCAGCACCGCGATCGCGACGGCCAGCGCCGTACCGACCGAGAGGCCGTGCAGGAAGTCGAGCCCCATCAAGAACATGCCGAGCACCGAGATCATCACGGTCACACCCGCGAACACGACCGCTCGACCCGAAGTGCTCATCGCTTCGAGCATCGCGGTTTCGGGCGAGCCGCTGCGATGCAACGCGTCGCGGTAACGCGTCACGACGAACAGCGCGTAGTCGATCCCGACACCGATCCCGATCATCGCCGCGACCTGCGGCGCGAAGCTCGGCGTCGTGAACACCCGGGTGAGTACGCCGATACCTGCGAGTGAGATCGCGATCCCGATCAGCGCGGTGACGATGGGCAGCCCCATCGCGATCACCGAACCGAAGGCAAGGAGCAACACGACGATCGCCGCAACGACGCCCACCAGTTCGCTGGCCGGCATCGAGTTGTCGGCGAACCAGGGTCCCGCGAACTGCACGTCGATACCGTCGTGGGCGAGCGGTTTGGCGAGGTGACGGATCCGGTCGGCGATTTGCGACGGATGGTCGCCCGAACCGTTCGCGGTCGTGATCGGGACAACGGCGATCGTCCCTGCCTGCGACACCCGCATCGGTTGGACCGCGATCACGCCTTTGGTGTGCCCGACCTCGGACAGGAAGGATTCGATCTCGGCGTGGTGGCCGCGGATGTCGGCGAAGACGATCTGGGCCTCGTCACCGCTGCGCTGCGGGACCGCCCGGACCAGTTCGTCGTAGGCGGCCTGGGAGTCGGTGTGGGGGAGCCGGCCCGACGTGGCGTAGTTCCCCGCGAGCGCCGGACCGACGGTGAGCGCGGCGACGAACGCGACGAGCCAGCCGACGACGACCAGCCTTCGGTGATGGAAGGACGTGCGAGCGATACGCGTCAACATGGGATGTCCTCGCAGGTTTCGTGGGTGTTGCGGCGATGCACCTCGTGCATCCACCGGCGACCACGCTGACGAAGGACACTGAACGACCGCTTGCAGCGCCCTGACGCGTTCACGCAGTCGTTCTGCCCGCGCTTCACAAGCGCTCCCGCACGCCGCTACGAACGAAGGCCGCGGGGATGTCAGGCGAGGGCGCCGGCGACGCGCTCCCGCGTGTCTTCGAGCACGGCCGCCGAGTTCTCGTAGCCCTCGGCGAACGCCGGCTGCAGCCCGGCATGCCCGGCAACGCGGGCTTCGGCGCGGGCGATATCGGCACGCTCGGCACCCATGAGCGGCCCGCCGGACGCGTCGCGCAGGGCCGCCGCGACGCCGAGCAACACGCCGACGGCACGGGCGTCGCCCGAGAGCGACGCGACACCTGCGAGCCCCTCGACCGCGAGCGCCTGCGACCGGCGGTCGGTCGTGTCGCAGGCCGCGCGCAACGCCGCGGCGTGATGCGTGCGGGCCATCGGCGCGTTGCCCCGCAGTTCTTCGATGTAGCCGAGCGACGCGAGCGCGAGGGCCAGGCCGACCGGTACGCCTCGCTCGTGGTACAGGGCGAGGGCGAGGCGGTGGCTGCGTTCCGCTTCCTCGAGTCGCCCCTGACGGCGCAGCGCGATCCCGCGGAGGTTGTAGGTGAGCGCGAGCTTCGGCACGTAGCGCTGCTTCTCCGCCGCCGCGAGAGCGTCGGCGAAGTAATGGTCGGCGTCGTCGATGCGGTCCTTCAGCGCGCTCGACATAACCGAGCCGGGCCACGAGATCGCTGGCAACACCGAAACCCCCGACGGCATGAAGCGCGGTGACTGCACGGCGGAGCGCGGAGATCGCGCCGTCGTAGCGGGCGGTTTCCGTGGCGACGTCGGCGAGCAGACGGAGCGCCACCCCGCCGCCCCACGCGTTCCCGAGCGCCTCGAACCGGTCGGCCGCGTCCTCGAGATCGGGCGGCGCGGCCGCGAGCCGGTTGTTGATGAGCGAAAGCGCGCCGCGGACCAACGCAGCCATCGCGAGGCTCCACGGGTCACCGACCGATTGGTAGGCATCGATCGAGATCTCGAACTGCGCGGCGGCCGCCGCCTCCTGGTGGTAGAAGTCGGACAGCACCGACCCGTGCAGCAACGAGGCGAGCGCGACCGCCCCCATGTCGCCGAGTGAACTCGCCCGCTCGACCGCCTCGAGTGCGTAGGCCATCGCTTGCTCGCGGTCGCGGAGCGCGCCGATCGCCCCCGCCCACGCCAGCGCCCGGACGCGCCGCACCGGGACCGCCGGCTCACCGAGCGCGAGCGCGATCGTCAGCCAGCGCCACGTGTCGTCGACCCGCCCACCCATGTTCCAGTACCAGCCGAGGCCACTCGTCAGCGCGAGCGCGGTGTCGGCGTCGGCGGCGCCGATGGCCCAGTCCATCGCGAACGCGGATGTCGTCGATCGACTCGCCGACCTTCCGGAACCAGCTCCCCGTGTCGGCGCCGTGCACACCGTCGGGCACCTCGAGCAGGCGAACGAGGTGGTGCGCGTGGCGGGCGCCGACGGCGTCGCCGTCGCCCGAAGCGACGAGCCGTTCCCGGCCGTACTGGGCGAGGGTCTGCAAGAGACGGAACCGGACCTGTTCCCCGAGGTTCGCCGGCACCACGAGGGATTTGTCAACGAGGCGAGCGAGCAATCCGGCGACCGCATCCGCGCGGATCACGTCGTCGGCGCACACGGCCTCGGCGGCGGTGATCGTGAACGCGCCGGCAAAGACCGACACGCGTTCGAACACCCGGCGCTCGTCGTCGAAGAGCAGGTCGTAACTCCAGTCGACGACGGCGCGCATCGTCTGCTGGCGGGGAAAGGCCGTGCGCGATCCTCCGGTCAGGAGCCGGAAACGGTCTTCGAGGCGCGCCAGGAGATCGCCCGGCGTGAACGCGCGCATGCGCGCCGCCGCGAGTTCGATCGCGAGCGGCAACCCGTCGAGCCGCTCGCATATCGCACGCACCACCCGCGCCGTCTGTTCCCCGGCATCGTCGTCGAGCCCGAACGCCGGCGCGGCGGCACGGGCCCGAGTGACGAACAACTCGGTCGCGTCTTCGAGGTCGAGCGGGGCCAGCGGCCACAGTGCCTCACCCGCGATCATCAACGGCTCTCGGCTGGTCGCGAGCACATGCAACGCGCCGCAACGGGCAAGAAGTTGATCGGTGATGCGAGCCGATTCGCCGACGACATGTTCACAATTGTCGAAGACGAGCAACGCCTCGCGGCCCGAGAGGAATTCGCTCAGCCGTTCGAGCGTCGTGCTCGCCGCGCCCGCACCGACCTCGGTCTCGACGCCGAGCGCGGCTGCGACCGCCGTCGCGACGTCGCTCGGATCGCCGACCGGCGCGAGGTCGATCACCCATACGCCGTCGCGGAACTGGCCGAGGAACGTTCGCCCGATCTCGATCGCGAGCCGCGTCTTACCGACACCGCCCGGCCCGACGATCGTGACGAGACGGTGATGGTGCACCAGGTTCACCGTCGCGTCGATCTCAGCCGCCCGGCCGACGAGGGCGCTCGTCGGCGCGGGGAGGTTCGTGGGCGCTCCAGCCGGCGACGCGCCCGCATCGGATGGCGTCACCGGCGCCGACAGGCTCGGGTCTTGGGCCAGCACCGAGCGCTCCAGCCGCTGCAGCTCCGGGCCCGGGTCGATCCCCAGTTCGTCGGCGAGCACCGTGCGCGCCCGCTGGTACGCGCGGAGCGCCTCGCCCTGCCGCCCCGACCGGTACAGCGCGGTCATCAGCTCGGCCCACAGCCGCTCCCGCAACGAATGCTCGATCAGGAGCGCCTCGACCTCCCCGACGAGCGCCGCGTGCCGGCCGAGCACGAGGTCGGCTTCGATGCGGTCTTCGATCGCGACGAGCCGTGATTCCTCGAGCCTCGTGATGACCGGTCGCGCGAATTGTTCGTCGACGAAATCGGCGAGCGCCGCGCCCCGCCAGAGCTGGAGCGCCTCGGCGAGGGTGCGCGATGCGACCTCGGCATCGCCGGCATGCAACGCGGCGCGGCCTTCGGCGGCAAGACGGTCGAAGCGGGCGACGTCGATCGCATCCCGCGGGAGGTCCAGGGCATAACCGCCGCCCTGGGTCGTGATGCGGTCGTCGCCGAGCACGCGCCGCAACCGCGACACGTGCACCTGCAAGTTGTTCCGGGCGGGGATTTGCTCGCCGCTCCACACGTCCTCGAGGAGCTGTTCGGCCGGCACGGCCCGCCCCTGCGCGAGCGCGAGGTCGACGAGCAACGTCCGCGGCCGCGCACCACCGACATCGACGGGGTTCCCGTCGTCGTCGAGCACCTCGAGTGGGCCGAGCACGCGAAGTTCCACGAGGGTAACGCTAGGCGGACGGCGTCGAGCGCGCTGCAAGGATTCTCACAGTTCTCCCGTCGACGATCAGGGCATGCCCGACGACCTGGTCGACGCCGAAACGCTCGCGGGCCTGGCTTGGAATGCGTACGAGCGGGGCCAGCTCGGTGAGGCGACGCGCCTCGTGTCCCGTGCTTCCGAGGCGGCCGCGGCCGGTTCCCGTCGTGAACGCCAGCTGATCGAAGTGGTGTGCCTCGCGGTTACGGGCGACACCGGCCGCGCGTACGGGCTCTCATCCGAACATCTCGCCGAATTCCCGCAAGACGCCCTTGTGCGCCGCGTGCAGGCACACTGTGCATGACGCGCGAAGGCCGCATTCACCCCCGCCGTGGCGCGACCGGGACACCGGTCACGCGGGCTCGATCGGCTCGCGGGGGAGCGGCTCCGAACGCCGGGCCAGCGCGATCGACGCGCCGACGGTTGCGACGAACCCCAGCGCGGCGAGCGGCGCAAGACCCGGGCGGGCGCGATCTCCGAGGAACACGAGCCCGATGGCCGAAGGCACGACCGTCTCGACGGAGAACACGATCGCGGCGGCCGCGGTGACCGAACCGCGCTGCAACGCGGTGGCGAAGAACAACACCCCGAGCGCTCCGTAGGCGACGAGGACGAGCACGACCGGGTCGACCGCCAGGTGCCAGCGCACCGCGGGGATGTGCAGGACGCGCGCCGCGATCCCCGTCCCCGCCCAGCTGAGGCCGGCACAGACCGCGAGCCCGATCCCGGCCCCGCGGTCGTCGAGGCGCGCGCTGAGCGCCCCGACCGACGCGACGGCGGCAACGCCGCCGACGAGCAGGACGCGACCCGGCAGACCGATGGATGTCGCGTGGTCGGGTCGAGCCGAGATCGCCAGCATTGCGAACCCGAACATCAAACCGACGAGCGCAAGACGTTCGTAGCGGAGCAGGCGGATTCCGAAGGCGATCGACGCCGCGACCGCAGTGACCCCGACGCTGCCCGAGATTGCCGACTGCACCATGAACAGCGGCAGGTTGCGCAACGCGACGACCGACGCGAAGAACCCGACGAGGTCGAGGGCGAGACCGGCGACGTACGGCAGTTCGCCGGCCAGCCGGACCAGCAGCATCGGGTCGAGGTTCGGTCGGGCCTCCGCCCGGCGCGCGGCGGCCGCCTGCATCACGGAACCGACGCCATAGCCCAGCGCGGCGACGAACGCGCACGCGAGCGACAGCGGGACGGGCATGCTCACTCCCCATCGGCCGCGGACGAGCGACGTTACCCCGGTGGTGCCGGCCGTTACTGGTTGTGCAGTTCGGTTCTCGGTGCGGGCAGCGGCGGCGGCACGTTCGAGTGCACGACCGCGGGAGACCACTGGTCCCACGACGTGTCCCAGTCCATCACGCCGTGATCACCGACTTCGGGTGGGCGCGGGCCGCCGGTGACGATCACGATGTCGCCGACCCGGCTGAAGTCGTAGAACGCCTGCGCGTTCGCCGCGCTGAGGTTCACGCAACCGTGCGAGACGTTCGCCCGGCCCTGACTGCCGACCGACCACGGCGCGGCGTGGACGTATTCGCCGCTGTCGGAGATGTGCACGTCGGAGTAGACGAGTTCGTCGTAACCGTCGGGCGAGTTCACCGGGATGCCGTTCGTCGACGACACCATGTGCACCACCGGTTCGCGGTCCATCACGATATGGATGCCGTTCATCGTCGGGTACTGCTCGCGCCCGCCGCTGAACGGGTAGGTCGCGATCGTCTTGCCGTTGTCGGTCACGGTCATCAAGTGCGTTGTGAGGTTGGCCGTCGCGACGTGCGCGTTCGCGATCGCGAAGTTCTCCTGCTGGGCACCCGAACCCCACGCGCCGTTCCCTGCGTTCCACCCGTCGAGATCGGTCTTCACGGTGACGAATTCACCGGCCGGCCACAACGCCTTCGGCCGGAAATGCAACTCGTAGGAACTGAACCAGTGCCATCCACCCGCGAGGCGGTGAGGCCCGACGATACGGAAGTGGGAAAGCACCGCCTTGCGCGCGGTCGGGTCGTTGATCGGCTGGTCGAAACGCACGACGATCGGTTGCCCGACACCCACGACGGAGTTGTTGGCCGGCGTCACGGTCGCGTGCACCGTGCTCGCGGGCACGAGCGTCGTGAAGGTCGAGGAGACGGGAACGCTCACGCCGTTCGCATCCGCGATGTGCGCGGTGATGCGGTAGGTCGTCCCCGGTAACAGCACCCCGTGCGCCCACCAACTCGTCCCCGCGGGCACGGTCGCACCGGCGACGCGGGTGCCGTTCGACGCCACCGCACGGACCGAACGGACGAAACCGGCATTCGTCGCGATCGCGATCGCGGCGTCGAGCGGGACGTTGGTCGCGCCGCGCGGCGGCGACACCGACACCGAGGCGGCCAGCGCGTGCCGGATCTGGTTGACGGTCGGCGCGGTCGTGCCCGGCGGTGAAAGGGTCGACCGCGGGCGTGCTGCCGCTCGCCGACGAGCGCGAGGCGTTGCTGAATGCCAGCCCCAGGCCGGCACAGAGCACGACCGCGAACACGGCAGCCACCACTCCGCCCGGCCAGCGGGACCACATGCTTCGCCGTCGCACGCGCTCGCCTCTCCGCCGATCGGCCAACAAGATACCGGCGCCGGAACCCCTGTCACGGGGCGGAACCCGGCATTCGGGAGTTTTGATCGGCGGGAGATGCCCGGGCCGTCGGGAAACCGGGGAATCGGCCCGTCAGTGCACCCGCACGACGAGCCGGCCGACGGTGCGGCGCTGTTCCATCTGTTCGAGCGCGGCGGGGATGTCGGCGAAGGCCAGCTCGCGGCCGACCGAAGTGCGGATCTTGCCGGTGCGCAGCAGCTCGAGGATCGTGGCGTGCGCGGCCTGCCCCTCGGCCCGCGACGGCCAGTTGAACCCGAGGGTGCGGCGGGTGCCGATCGGGTCGTTCACGTAGACGAGGCAGACCCCGACCAGCGAGAAATTGCCGTACGCCATCGCCCGCGGCGTCAGGTAGTGGCCGTCTTCGAGTTGGATGTCGTGGCTGAAACCGGCGATCAGATGGCGACCGTGCATCCCCATGCACTTGAACGTCTCCAGTGTCGTTTCGCCCCCGACCGTGTCGAACGCGACGTCGACCCCGCGCCCGTAGGTCGCTTCCATCGCGCGCGCGACGAAGTCGTCGGTGCGGTAGTTCACGACGAAGTCGGCGCCGAGTTCCCTGCAGAACTCGAGTTTCTCGTCGGAGCCCGCGGTCGCGATCACGCGTGCGCCGAGCGCCTTCCCGATACTCAGCGCGCCCGAGCCGGTACCGCCCGCCGCCGCGTGGACGAGCAACGTTTCCCCCGCCTGCAATCGAGCGCGTTCGTGGAGCGCGAACCAACCGAGGTGGAACGGGTAGTGCAGCGCGGCACCGTCGACGTCGCTCACCCAGGCGGGGAGTTCCATCGCGGTTGCGGCGTCGACGATCGCGTACTCGGCGTAACCACCGTGCGCCATCGTCGGGATACCGACGATGCGCTGCCCGAGAAGATGTTCGGCGCCCGGGCCGGCCGCCTCCACGATGCCGACCGCTTCCATACCGGGGGTGAACGGCGCGGGCAGCGGGAGCGTCAGGTAACGGCCACGAATCAGGTCGATGTCGTTGAAGTTGAGGCAGAACGCGTCGACGGCGACCCGGACTTCGTTCGCGGCCGGCGCGGGCACTTCGATCGTCTGCTGCTCCATCACCGCCGTGGGCGCACCCAACGCGGTGACGACCCAAGCGAGTGCCTTGACACTCGCGACGGGCTCGCTGCTCATCTCCGGACCTCCGCTGCACCGGCGGCAAGGTTGCCGTCGCGTTCGATGTCGTGCGGACTGTACCGAGCACGATCACCGCCCCGATCCGCCGGTACCCCGTTACCCTCTCGGCGTGGACGACCTGGCCGCCGAGATCGACCGCACCGCCACGGATCTTCACTTCTCCGGTGTCGTGCAGATCGAGCGAGGCGACGGCACGACCTTCGCCGCCGCGTACGGGTCGGCGGACCGCAACCACGGCGTTGCGAACACCGTCGCGACCCGTTTCGGGCTCGCCAGCGGCGCGAAAGGGTTCACCGCGCTCACCGTCGCCGCCTTGGTGGACGAGGGGGTGCTCTCGTTCACCACGACCACGCGTTCGCTGCTCGGCCGCGACCTCCCGCTGATCGACGACGCGGTCACGGTCGAACACCTGTTGGCGCACCGGTCGGGCATCGGCGACTACCTCGACGAGGAAACCGGTCTCGATGTCGAGGCCTACGCGCTCCCGGTCGGCGCCCATGAGTTGGTGACGACCGAGCGCTACGTCGCGGTCCTCGACGGCTACCCGCCCAAATTCACGCCGGGCACACGCTTCGCGTATTGCAACAGCGGTTACGTCCTGCTGGCGCTGCTCGCGGAGCGGGCGACCGGGACCTCGTTCTACGAACTCGTCGACGACCGCGTCTGCACCCCGGCCGGCCTGCGCGACACGGCGTTCCTTCGCGCCGACGAATGTCGCGGCGGTACGGCGACCGGGTACCTCGACGTCGGGACCGACCGCACGAACGTGTTCCATCTCCCGTTGCGCGGCAGTGGCGACGGCGGGATCTTCTCGACGGCCGGCGACATCGGCAGGCTCTGGCGATCGTTGTTCGCCGGCGAGATCATTCCGCCGGCGCTGGTCGGCACCATGGTGCGCCCCCAGAACGGCGTCGGCCCCGGTTCGACGCGTTACGGCCTGGGGTTCTGGGTCGAGCGCGACGATTCCGTCGCGCTCGAAGGGATGGATGCCGGGGTTTCGTTCCGAAGTGTGCACGACCGAAGGCGACGCCTCACCTACACCGTCATCTCGAACTCGACCCGCGGCGCGTGGCCGCTCTGCCGCCTCTTGCAGGACCGCCTCGGCGCCGGTTGAGTGCGCCGCGGGCGTTACAACTGCACGATGGTCCGGCCGACGGTCTCACGATTCGCCATCGCCTCGATCGCGAACGGGATGTCGTCGAAGCCCACCACGTTGCCGACGACCGGCTTCAGCGTTCCGGCCCCCACCATCGCGACGATTTCGCTCATGATGTGCGCGCCGAGCCGCGCCGGCACGAAGTTCCAGCCCATCGCGGTCTTCACGAGGTTGAGCATGTCGTCGGCCGCGTACGAGAGGATCACGCCGCACAGGCGGAGGTTCCCGAGCGCGATCCGGCGCGGCACGATGAACTTCTCGTCGGCGACGGCCTTGTTCGACGCGAAGCCCATCATCAGGTAGCGGCCGTTGTAGGCGGTGCAGTTCATCGACTGTTCCATCACCGCTTCGCCGACGTTGTCGAACACGACGTCGACGCCCCGGTTGCCGGTCGCTTCGAGCACGGCGGGCGCGAATTCGGTGGCGCGGTAGTTGATCGCGATCTCGGCCCCGAGCTCGCGGCACAGTTCGAGCTTCTCGTCGGTGCCGGCCGTCGCGATCACCCGCGCACCCGCGTGCACCGCGAGCTGCACCGCGGCCGAGCCCGACCCGCCGGCCGCGGCGTGCACCAACACGGTCTCGCCGGCCTGCAAGCCGGCCCGGTCGAACAGCCCCAGCCACGCGAGGTGGAACGGGAAGTAGAGCGCGGCGGCGCCGGGCAGCGGGACCGAGTCGGGCATGTCGAAGGCCGACACCGCCGGGCAGATCGCGTACTCGGCGAACCCTCCCGTCGCGCCCTTGGTCACGGCGACGACGCGCTTGGCCGCCAACCCCTCGGCACCCGCGCCGCACGCGTCGACGACCCCCATCACTTCCATGCCGGGGCTGTAGGGCAGGTCGGGTCGCACCATCATGTTTCCGCCGGTGATGCGCTCGAGGTCGTTGAGGTTGAGCGGGATCGCCTGCACCTTCACGCGCACCTCACCCGCTTCGGGTACGGGGATCGGCACGGTGTCGAGTTTCAGCGCCTCGCGCGGCTGCCCGTACTCGTGCGTGCGCCACGCGCGCATCGTGCCGCCACCGTCGCGCCCGGTCGTTGTCGCGTCGGTTTGCCCGTCGGTCACGTCAGCCTCTCTCCGTCGCGGCTCGTCTTGCCGCCCAGTCTGACCGCCTCGCGCCGCGTGCCGGCGGACCGGCGCTCGACGCCGGCGCACCTCGTAGCCTGCACCGTGCATGACCGACACACCCGGCACCGAATCCGACCTCGCCGCGGTCACGTTCGACAGTACGGAGCTCGCCGAGCTGGCGCCGTTCGGCACCGAACGCGCGATCGAGGTGGGCGACGTCCTCTTCCGTGCCGGCGACGCGACCTACGACTTCATCGTGATCCTCGAGGGCGCGGTCGCGATCGTGCGCGGCGCCGAGGAGGCCGACAGCTCGCAGAACCAGATCGTGGTCCACAGCCGGGGCCGGTTCCTCGGCGAGCTCAACCTGCTCACCGGCCAGCGGGTGTTCCTGACCGCGCGGGTGACGGCACCCGGGCGCGTGCTCGTGATCCCACCCGACGCGTTCCGTCATCTGATGGACGTGAAGGTCGACCTCGCCGACAAGATCTTCCGGGCGCTGCTGGCCCGGCGGCACCTCTTGAGCGAGGGCGACGCGATGCACGCGGTACGCATCATCGGTTCCCGCTTCTCGCCCGAGGCGACCGCGATCCACTCGTTCGCGACCCGTTCGCGCATCGTGCACGAATGGGTCGACATCGACGACGTCGCGGCGACCGAAGACATCGACGTGTACCTCGCCGCGATGGGCCTCCGGCCGGCCGACCTCCCGGTCGTGGTCACGCCCACCGCGGTGCTCCGCCATCCCACGCCGGGCGAATTCGCAGCCAACCTCGGGCTGACCTACCGCGTCGCGCCGGGCTCCCTGTTCGATCTGGTCGTGGTCGGCAGCGGGCCCGCCGGGCTGGCCGCGGCGGTGTACGGCGCGTCGGAGGGCCTGACGACCCTGTCGCTCGACGCGGTGGCGATCGGTGGGCAGGCGGGCGCGAGCTCGCGCATCGAGAACTACGTCGGGTTCCCGAGCGGCGTGTCCGGCGGCGACCTCACAGCGAGCGCATCGATACAGGCGATGCGGCTCGGCGCCCGGCTCAACGCCCCGTGCGAGGTCGTCGGGTTGCGGATCGAGGAAGGGGTTCACGTGCTGGCGCTCGCCGACGGCAGCGAGGTCCCGTGCCGTGCCGTGATCGTGGCGTCGGGCGCGCGGTACCGGCGTCTGGCCGTCGACGATCTCGAACGGTTCGAAGGCGCCGGCGTCTACTACGCGGCGACCGACCTCGAAGCACGCGCGTGTGCGGACCGCGACGTCATCGTGGTCGGGGGCGGCAACTCGGCCGGCCAGGCGGCCATCTTCCTCGCCCAGCAGGGGAGCCGCGTCTCGCTCGTGGTCCGCCGGGCGGAACTCACCGCGACGATGTCGCACTACCTGATCGAGCGCATCGCGTCCGACGAACGGATCGACGTCTGCCCGAGCACCGAAGTGCGAGCGCTCGAAGGCGAAGATCACCTCGAGCGGGCGACGCTCGAACAGACCGCGACCGGGGCGCGGCGGACCATCCGCTGTTCCGGTCTGTTCTGTTTCATCGGCGCGGAGCCGGCCACCGGTTGGTTGGGCGGCGCGCTGGCGCTCGACGAAGCCGGTTTCGTCCTCACGGACCGGTCGCTCCCCGAACCGGCCGCGAACGACCCCGCGTTCGGAGGACGCGACCCGCTGCCGTTCGAGTCGTCGGTGCCGGGCGTGTTCGCGGCCGGCGACGTCAGGCACGGGTCGCTGAAGCGCGTCGCCGCCGCGGTCGGGGAAGGGTCGAGCGCGGTCCGTTCGGTCCACGACTACCTCGCCGGGGCGTAGCCCGTCGAGGCCCTCAACCCGAGTTCGCCGAGTTCGCCGCGACCACGCGCAGCTCGACGAGCCGCACCGGCACCACCTTCGGGTCGATGCTCAAGACGCGCAGATTTGCGCCCCCGGTCGCCGTTGCGTCGATCCCTTCGCCTTCGCCCTTCAGGTGACCGATCGACCCCACCAGTTGCACGTCGCCGGTGTGCAGATCGACGCGGTACACACCCTTGCGCTTGTCGTCGGTCGAGCACCAGATCGCGCCGTTGGCGAGATCGGCACCCTGGACGCGGTTGATGCGCGTCGACAGGCGGAGCGGGTCGAGCGCGCGCCAGCCATCCGCAATGTCGTAGCGGAGGAGCGAGTCACCACCGAATTCGTCCATCGTGTAGGCGATGCGCCCCGCCGCGTCGACGGTGACGAAGGAGTTCTGGTGCTGGGGGAGGACGACGCCGCCCCGGTACGTGAGTGTGGCGGCGTCGTACATGAGCATCGCCTGGTGGCCGAGGGCGTAGCGGGGCTGTTCGAGCGGTGCGTAGAGGACGCCGCGCACCACGTCGATGTCGCCGATGTGGTCGTAGCCGCGGGCTTTCCAGACCGCGGGGATCGCCGGCGAGCGCGCGAGGGTTTGGTGGAGCGCGTCGTCGGTGCGGAACAAGCCGTCGTTGAACGAGAACACCCACCCGCCGGGCACGCGCGCGAGGCCCTGCCGGTACACGGGATCGACGACGACCTCCCGCACGACGCCGGCCCGGTAGACAGGTTCGGGTGCCACCGCCGGCGTGGCCGCCACGGGCGCGCTGGTCGCCGGCCCGCCGTTGCGGTGCGCACCGCCCGACGCGCAAGCGGCGGCTCCGAGAACCAGGCACACGCCGAGGAACGGGCGGAGCGGGGTCAAGGTTCGAACGATACGCCGTCGCTCCCGCGTCGGGGGGCAACACGCCGGCCGCTTCACCGCCAGCGCGAACGTGGGCGTGCACTGCGATACTTGGCCCCGGGCGCAGGTTCAACAGAGGGGACACCCATGGAATCGTTCGCCGGCCGCCTGGCCGTCGTCACGGGCGGCGGTTCGGGGATGGGCCGTGAACTCGTCGTCCAACTCGCCACGGAAGGTTGCTCGGTGGCGACCTGCGATGTCGACGAGGCTCACGTCAACGAGACGGTGCAACTCGCGGCCAAGGTTGCGCCGCCCGGCACCCGCTGCACCGCGCATGTCTGCGACGTGTCCGACGAAGCATCGGTCAACCGTTTTCGCGACGAGGTCGTGGCCGAGCACGACACCGATCATCTCGACCTGCTGTTCAACAACGCGGGCATCGGTGGCGGGGGCAGCTTTCTCCATGCCAAGCGCGAGGAGTGGGACCGTACGTTCGCGGTCTGTTGGGGTGGCGTGTACAACTGCAGTCGAGCCTTTGTCCCGTTGCTGGTCGCGAGCGACGACGCCTATCTCGTGAACACGAGCAGCGTCAACGGCTTCTGGGCGAAGCTCGCCCCCGGTATCCCGCACACTGCGTACAGCACCGCGAAGTTCGCAGTGAAAGGCTTCTCCGAAGCGCTGCTCGAAGACTTCCGCGTCAACGCCCCCCACGTGCACGTCGCGGTCGTGATGCCCGGCCACATCGGTACCGACATCGTGCACAACAGCCGGCGCGTCCACGGCGGCTCGGATGCCGCGCACATGAGTGCGGCGGAACTCGCGGAGCTACGCACCGAACTGCGCCGCGGCGGCGGGCCCGCCGACGACGTGAGCGACGACGACCTGCGCGCGATGGTGCACGACATGGGAGAACAGTTCCGCGAGCGCGCGCCGCTCTCGGCGGCCGCGGCGGCGACGGTGATCCTCGATGGCGTCCGCACCGGCCAGTGGCGGATCCTCGTCGGTGACGACGCGCACGAACTCGACCGTGCGGTCCGGGCCGACCCCGAACGGGCGTACGCGCCCGGCGGGGCCGGTTTCGCAACCTTGCGCAACCGCTGATCCGCCGCCCGAAACGGCCGATACGGTACGGAGCAGGCAGCACACCGCATCCGACAAGTCACGCAAAGCGGTCAATCAGACGCTTTGACCGGTGAACCTCTCAGGATCCGCCGCCGCGCGCCGATGAGCGCGCGTCCGACGGTGCGCCCGCACCACGGTTCCGTTGGGGGGAGCACAGGATGCGGTTCCGAGCCCTCGCAGGAACGGCAGCAGCCGTGGTTGTCTTCGGTGCCGCGGTCACGACACGCGGTGCGTCGGCGACGCCGGTTCGCGCGGTCGACGTCATCGTGCGGGCGAAACCGGGCGACCGAGCCGTCGCCGTGCACGCGATCGACGCCGCCGGCGGGCGCATCCTGCGCAGCCTGCCGATCGCCGACAGTTACTCGGTACGCATCGCGGCTCCCGCCGCCCGTGCGCTCGCGCACACCGCCGGCGTCGACAGCGTCACGCCCGACGCGCCGATCCACTTCGCGAGTGTCGACCCGACGCTCGGCTACGACCCCGACAACGACGAAGGGTCACTGCACGAGATCGAGCAGATCATCGGCGCGCAGGACTCGTGGTACGCGGGCTACACGGGCAAGGGCGTCGACATCGCGTTGATCGACAGCGGCGTATCGCCGGTACCGGGCCTGACGAGTGGCAACGTCGTCAACGGTCCCGATCTCTCGTTCGATTCGCAGGACCCGAAGCTCACCAACACCGACGGCTTCGGCCACGGCACGCACATGGCGTCGCTCATCGCCGGTCGGATCGGGCCCGGCACACCCGCGCAGTACGCGAACCCGGCAACCTTCACCGGCGTCGCACCCGACGCGCGGATCATCAGCCTCAAGGTGGGAGCGAGCGACGGTGCCGCCGACGTGTCACAGGTGATCGCCGCGATCGACTGGGTCGTGCAGCACCGCCACTCCGACGGTTTCAACATCCGGGTGCTCAGCCTCTCGTTCGGCACCGACAGCACGCAGGACCACCGCGTCGACCCGTTGGCGTTCGCGGCCGAGAACGCGTGGCGGGCCGGCATCGTCGTCGTGGTCGCGGGGGGTAACGACGGTACGGGGCGCAAGGTGCTCGCCGACCCCGCGATGGACCCGCTCTTGCTTGCGGTCGGCGCCTCCGACCCCGAGGGCACACCGGCGCCGAACGACGACACCGTGCCGGCCTTCGCATCCCGGGGGAACCACCAACGGCATGTCGACCTCGTCGCTCCCGGCGTGCACGTGCTCGGCTTGCGCAGCCCCGGCTCGTACGTCGACGAGACCTACCCCGACGCGCGGGTGGGGAGGCGCTTCGTGCGCGGGAGTGGCACCTCGCAGGCGACGGCCATCACCGCGGGCGCGGTCGCGCTGCTCGTACAACGTTTCCCCCGCGCGACCCCCGACGAGGTGAAACGGCTGCTCAAGTCGAAAGCGATCCCGATGCGGTCGGTGCCGAGGGTCTACCGGGGCGCCGGGAGCCTGCAGGTACGGCGAGCCGAACTCGGCCGCCCCAACCCGAACGCCGTGCAGCGGTGGAAACGCCGGGGCAACGGGCTCGGGAGCCTGGAGAAGGCGCGGGGCAGCGCCCACGTGAGCGACGGCAGCGTCGAGCTCCGGGGCGAGCAGGACATCTTCGGCACGCCGTGGGACGCGGCGACCTGGGCGGCGGCGACGGCGGCGGGGACGGCGTGGGTCGACGGGACGTGGAACGGGAACGCGTGGACGGGCACCGGTTGGAACGGCGTCTCCTGGACCTCGCAAACGTGGGGCGGCACGGCCTGGACCATGTCCACCTGGGCGGGCCGCCGCTGGACGAACGACGACTGGACCGGTCGCCGGTGGACCGGTGGGGCTTGGGCAGTGGGTGCTTGGCGATGAACGACGGAGGACACGCCGTCGCTCACCCGTGAGCGGATTCTGGGGGAGATCATCGTGACAACAACTCTGGCTTCAAAAGGATCACGCATCTTCGCCGCATTGGTGACGGCAACGATGCTCGGCGCGATGACGGTCGTTGCCGCGCCGCCCGTCACGGCTCACCCGCGTGCGCGCACCTACATCGTCCGCGCGCGGCCCGGGCAGATCGGTACCGCCTCGGCGCGCCTGCGCGACCTCGGCGTGCACGTCAGCCACGAATTGCGCAGCATCGACGAAGCCGTCGTACGCATGTCGCCCGGCACCGTCGCTCGGGCGGCTCGGCTCGCAACGGTCGCGAGCATCACCGCCGATGCCGCGGTGAGGCTCGCAAGCGACAACTGGGACGGTGGCGGCAATACCGGCGACACCGGCAACAGCGGCGACACCGCGTACGACCCGACCGCGGACCCGAACTCGATGTACACCATCGCCGGCGAGATCGGCGCGCGCGACGCCTGGCAGTCGACGACCGGCCACGGCGTCGACGTCGCGTTGCTCGATTCGGGGGTCGCCCCCGTCGCCGGGCTCGATGCGCCGGGCAAGGTCGTGTACGGGCCCGATCTCAGTTTCGAGTCGCAGAACGCCAACCTGCGCAACCTCGACACGTACGGTCACGGGACCCACATGGCGGGCATCATCGCCGGGCACGACGCCGGCGCGGACCCCCGCAACCTCGATCCAACTTCGTTCCTCGGCATCGCACCCGACGCGCGGATCGTGAGCGTGAAACTGGCCGACGCGTACGGCGCCACCGACGTCTCCCAGGTGATCGCCGGGATCGACTGGGTGGTGCAGCACGCGCACGACAACGGGTTCAACATCCGGGTGATCAACCTGTCGTTCGGTACGCCGTCGTTGCAGCCGGCGGCGGTCGACCCGCTGTCGTACGCGGCCGAAGCCGCCTGGCACCACGGCATCGTCGTCGTCGTCTCGGCCGGCAACAGCGGCACCCGCGCCGGCCGGTTGTCGGACCCCGCGATCGATCCCTGGGTGATCGCGGTCGGTGCCGACGACGCGAACGGGACGCGCGCGACCTGGGACGACTCGATCCCGAGCTATTCGAGCCGGGGCGACGGCACCCGCAACCCGGACCTCGTCGCTCCGGGCGCGCACGTGCAGAGCCTCCGGGCGCCCGGTTCCAACATCGACGACCTCTACGGCGCCGGTCCCGGTTCGATCACCGATCGGTTCCTGCGCGGCAGCGGCACCTCACAGGCGGCGGCGGTGGTGTCGGGCTCGGTCGCGCTCTTGCTGCAACAACGCCCCGACCTCACCCCCGACCAGGTGAAGGCGCTCCTGACCCACGACGCGCACCCGCTGGCCGGGACGCCGGAGACCGCGCAGGGCGCCGGTTTGGTGAACCTGCGCCGCGCGCTCGACGACGACGTACCCGACACCCTGCAATCTGATTCGCTCGCGCCTTCCACCGGCACCGGATCGCTCGAAGGCGCTCGCGGTGGGCAGAACCTGGAGCGCGACGGCGTCGCGCTGACCGGCGAAACCGACATCTTCGGCGCGCCGTTCGACAGCACGGCCCACGCGACCGCCGAGGACGCGGCGACGAGCTGGCACGGCGGGACCTGGAACGGCCGGCGCTGGGCGGGGGACAGCTGGACGGGCGACACCTGGACGACGACGAGCTGGCAGACCGCGACGTGGGACACGCACACGTGGGCCGGGACCGCGTGGACGAGCGGCCAGTGGGACGACGCGAGCTGGACCGGGCGCCGCTGGGCGGACGCCACCTGGGCGGGCCGCCGCTGGGCCGGCTCGCAGTGGTCGATGTCGAACTTCGATGGTGGGAACTGGTCTGTATCGCAATGGAACTGAGCCGCAATGCCCGGCCGCGAGGCAACTGAGATGGAGACGAACCGGACGCACGGGGGCCGCCAAGGCCCGGTGATGATCGTCATCGTCGGGATCCTCGTTGCCGTCGCGATCGCGTGGCCGGCCTGGCTCTACCCGCTGCCCGTCGCTTCCGACCGTCTGTCGTTCCCGCTCTGGCTGCTCGCGGCGATGTTCGCGATCGCGGAACTCTTCGTCCTGCACGTGCAGGTGCGGCGCGAGGCACAAACCGTGTCGTTGAGCGAGATCCCGCTCGTCCTCGCCTTGTTCTACGCGAGCCCGCAAACAATGCTCGTCGCGCGTTTGGTCGGGCTCGTCGTCATCGTGTTCCACCGCCGGCACCGCAACACACTGAAACTCGCTTTCAACGCGGCGATGTTCACCGCCGACACGATGATCGCGATCGCGGTGTTCCACGCCGTCCTCGGCCACGGCGACGTGCTCGGCCCGCGCGGTTGGGGCGCGGCGTTCGCCGCCGCGGCGGCCTTCGGCTTCTTCGACGGCGCGTTGCTGACCTTCGTGATCGGTTCCTTCGAAGCCCGGCTGAACGTGCTCGAGATCCTGCGGGAAGCGTTCTCGAGCGCGGCCATGTCGACGGCCGTCGCCGCGCTCGGGCTGATCGCGGTGACGTCGCTGGCGCAAGACGCGCGTATCGCGTGGCTCCTCGCGGCGGCCGGCATCGTGCTCGTGATGGCGTTCCGCACCTACGCCCGGCTCAACGAACGGCACCTGAGCCTCGAACGGCTCTACAAGTTCAGCCAGGTCGTGACCACGACGCCCGACGTCGACGACGTGCTCCGCCATGTGCTGGAGCAGGCCCGCGAACTGCTGCACGCCGAACATGCCGCCGCGACGTTCGTGTCGGCCGACGGTTCGCCGGGCATGCGGGTCGTGCTCAGCCCGAACGGGCGCCTCGTGCACTCCTCCGACACGACCGGCCACGACGAACTCGAGCGCCGCGTGTTCCACGGCGAGCACGCCCTGGTCTCACGCGACAGCAAAGACCCGATCGCGCGCGCGTACCTCGAGCGCCGCGGGTACCGCGAAGCCATCGTCATGCCGTTGCACGGTGAGAACAGCGTCGTCGGCACGTTGACCGTCGCCGACCGTATGGGAGCGGTCCGCACGTTCGACATTGCCGACGCCCGACTGCTCGAAACGGTCGCGAACCATGCCGGGGTCGCGCTGCAAAAGGGCCGTCTGATCGACCAGCTGCGCCACGAAGCGTTACACGACGCGCTGACCGGCCTCCCGAACCGCGTCTTCCTCCGCCACCGCCTGCGCGAGGCACTGCAGCGCCAGGCCGACGGCGAGAGCATCGGGGTCGCGGCGATGATCATGGACCTCAACCGGTTCAAGGAGGTCAACGACACGCTCGGCCACCAACAGGGCGACGACCTCCTCGTCGACGTGTCGAGACGTCTCGTCGCCGCGCTGCAGCCCGGCGCGACCGTCGCCCGTCTCGGCGGCGACGAATTCGCAGTGTTGTTGCCCGACGCGTTCGATCCCGACGACGTCGTCAAGGTCGGTCGCACGCTTCTCGGCGCGCTCGAGCGGCCGTTCGTCCTCGACAAGATCGCCATCGACGTCGGCGCCTCGATCGGTATCGCGCTCGCGCCCGAGCACGCCGCCGACTCGTCGGAGCTGCTCAAGTGCGCCGACCTCGCGATGTACGCGGCGAAGTCGAGCGGTGTCGGCTTGTGCGTCTACGACGACGGCCTCGATCACAGCAGCCCGGAGGACCTCGCGCTGCTCGGCGAGTTGCGGCAGGCCATCACCCGCGGCGAACTCACCGTGCACGTGCAACCGAAGGCCGAGCTGCGCACCGGGAACGTGTCGTCGGTGGAGGCGCTGGTGCGGTGGGAGCACCCGTACCGCGGGATGCTCCCGCCGGACGCGTTCGTCCCCGCCGCCGAACGCAGCGACCTGATCCGGCCGTTGACCCTGTCGGTCCTGTCGATGGGCATCGCGGCGTGTGCGGCGTGGCGCACCGCGGGTCACGACATCGGCATCGCGGTGAACGTCTCGGCCCGCTCGTTGCTCGACCCGACGTTGCCCGACGACATCGCCCGGCTCCTCGACAACCACGGTGTGCCGCCTCGGCTCCTCACGATCGAGTTGACCGAGAGCAGCGTTATGACCGACCCGGTGCGCACGATCGAGTTGCTGACCCGGTTGCACGACATGGGCGTGCGGCTCTCGGTCGACGACTTCGGCACCGGGTACTCGTCGTTGTCGTACTTGAAACGCCTCCCCGTCGACGAGGTGAAGATCGACCGCGGTTTCGTATCCGACATGCAACACAATGCCGACGATTCGATGATCGTCCGTTCGATCATCGACCTCGGCGCAAACCTGTCGCTGTCGGTCGTGGCCGAAGGGGTCGAGGATGTCGCGACGTGGCATGCGCTCGGCCGGTTCGGCTGCGAGTACGCGCAGGGCTTCCACCTCAGCCGACCCTTACCGCTCGAAGTGTTCCTGCCGTGGCTCGCGCGCTACGAGGGCGAACGCACCGCGTTCGTCGCACCCCGCACCGCCTGACACCTCAGCGCGCCCAACCTCACAACCCGGCGAACTTCAGCCGACGTGGATCGCGAGGGTGATCGCGACGGGAACGACGACCCACGCGACGACGAGCGCGATCACCGCGATCGTCGCGAACTGGCGGCTCTGGTCGTGCGGCGGGCGACCCGCCGCGCCGATGGTTTCCCAGAGCGCGGCGAGCGGTTGGTCGAGCGAGATGCGGGTACGCCGGCGCGCGATACCGGCGGCCTGCAAGATGCACCAGAACGCGCTCAGCGCGAGCGCGACGAAGACCGCGGCCACCGCGAGCAGGATGAACCGGCTGTGCGCGGCCGAGACCAGCACGCCCTGCAGCAGTGAGCCCACGCCGGACAGTGCGGCCCCGCCGAGGAGGTACGTCGGGAGGCCGAGCGCCTTCTTCTGGTACCCGGGCGCGAGCCGCTCCACCTGGAACCGCGCGAGGCGCAGCATGCCGAACTCGGATGTGCCCTTCGCACTGTTGGCTTCGCGGCGGGCGTAGAGCTGGCCGATCTGCTGGATCACCGTCGTCTGGTAGTCGCGCACGATCACCCGGATCAGCAACTGGACGACGAACGACGCGGCCGGTTCGAGCGGACCGGCGCGAAGGTTCGAGGGTGGGCGCGCCGCGTTGCGGTCGAACACCTCGAGCGCGCGCATCGCGGTGCGATGCGCCTCCTCGAACCGGTCGGGATAGCGCAACGGGGCGCGTACCGAGAGCTGGTCGAGCATCTCCGACTCGACCTTGCCCTTGGCCCCGAATTGCTCGAGGATCGCGTTCGCGTGCTGTTCGTCGTCGGCGCGGAACAGTTTGAGGGTGTCGAGCCGGTCGGTCAGCTCGTCGAGCAGCAGATGCTCGGTCTTCGTGACCTCGCCCGGTCCGGCCGGTCCGGCCGGCTCGCCGGGCCTCGCGTGCCGGCGGTGCTCGCTCGGTTGGTCGGCGTCCGGCACGGCGCGAACGGTAGTGGCGACCCGCGCGACGGGGGAGGACCGTCGCAACCGATCGCCGGCGCCGGCCGGCCGGTCAGTGCAGCGCGATCGCGTTCCGAACGAAGTCGGCGTAGGCCTGCTGGCCGAGGTCGGTGAGATGGATGCCGTCGCCGACGAACCAATCGGCGTGCGGCCCCGCATAGCCGTGCCAGTCGATGACCTTCACGTTCTTCCATCGCTCCGAACCCGCGACCAGGCGCGCGTTCACGAGCCCTTCCCACGTTCGTGGCTCACGAGCAGTGATGAACACGACGTGGCGCTTGCGGCCGAGGATGCCCATCAGTTGGTCGAACTGCGCGTCGCTGAACGCACCGTTCGTACCCAGGTGCAGCACGACGGTTTGCGGGATCGCGTTGTACCGCGCGTACCCCTGCAGGACCGCGGTCGCGTCCCAGAACTGCCGGCTCACCACCGCGTCGACCTCGATCCCGGGGATGTCGCGCTGAAGCGCGCTGCGCGCGCCGAGCATCACCGAGTCGCCGATTGCGAGCACCGGTGACGGCAGCCTGATCGTCGCGCCCGTCGCGGGTGGCGACTGCGGCCCCGAGCCCTTCTTGGTGCGGGGCTTGACCGTCGCCTTCGTCGTGCCCGAGGTCTTGGAGTTCCGCAGGTTCTTCAGCGCTTGCGGGTTCGCCTGGTTGGCGGCGACGTGCCGTGACGCGGCGCTCGTCAGGCCGGGGATGGTCTCGGTCTGCGGCCGCGCCGCGGCGAGCCCGGCACCGAGAAGCAGCGCGACGAGCGCGACCGGTAACGCGATCGCGGTCGCCCGGGCCACGACGGAACGTCGCGGTTCGCTGGTGCGGCGCGCTTGCGCGATCCAGCGCCCGAGGACGCCTTGACGGATCGGTGTCTCGATGTACCGGTACGAGAGGTCGGCGGCACCGAACGAGAGGACGAGTCGCAACACCAGCACCGGCCAACCGGTGAGCTGGAAGAAGTGGCCGAAGTCGCCTCCGGCACTCGTGCCGCCCGGCCGGGTGATCGCGAAGATCGGGTAGTGCCACAAGTAGAGGCTGTACGAGCGCACGCCGATCCACCGCAACGGTTTGCAGCCGAGCACCGGGCCGAGATCGGAGACCGGGTGCACGGCGGCCGCGATCACGAGCAGGGTGGCGAGATCGACGAGCAGGAAGCCGCCGTGGAACACGCCCGGGGTATGCGCGCCCGGCTCGAACGTGAAGTCGTGAAACGCGATGAGGAGCACGACCAAGCCGACCAGGCCGGCGACGTTGAGCGCCGCGCGTGCGCCGCGCCCCGTCGCGCCGCGAATCCGGTACGGCGCGAACGCAAAGGCCATCACCGAGCCGAGCAGCAGGCCCGACAACCGCGTATCGGTGCCGTAGTACGCGCGGTTCGGGCTCCCGCTGGCGAGCAGTGCCATCCAGAACGTCGAAAATACGGCCACACCCAGCATGACGATGACCAGCCGGCGCCGGCCGAGGGCGCGCAGGCCGACCAGGAGGAGCGGCGGCCACAGCAGGTAGAACTGCTCTTCGATCGCGAGCGACCACAGGTGCTTCAGCAGGTCGGGCCGGCCGATGTCCTGGAAATAGGAGCGGTGGGCGATGATCTGCCACCAGTTGCTCGTGTAGGTGACCGCGGCGATGACGTCGCCTTTCAGCTTCCCGATCGCGTCGGGCAGGAACAGCAACGAGAAGGCGACGACCACCGCGAGGAGGAGGCCGAGGGCGGGCAGCAACCGGCGGGCGCGGCGGAACCAGAACCGGCGCAGCGAGACGACCCCGTTCTCGCGCCGCTCCGCGAGCAGGAGCGAGGTGATCAGGTACCCGCTGACGACGAAGAACACCTCGACGCCGAGAAACCCGCCGGGCGCCGCACCCAGGGAATGCCCACCGATCGCGGAGTTGTGGTACACGAGCACCGCGAGCACCGAGAGCGCGCGCAACCCGTCGAGGCCCGGCAGGTAGCGCAACGCGACCCCAGGCGGGACGCCGGACGGCTCCCCCCCACGGGACGCCGGCGCGTTCGATCCCGGTGGTTTCGCCACCGGCAGGATGAGGTTCGTCGTGACAAGTTAATTGCGACCGCACCCCCAGGACGCGTTGGGGTGCGCGAACGCACCGCCGGTGGGCGTCACGCCGTACGATCCCCGGGTGGACCATCCGCTCCGGCGCCCGGAACTTCTCGTCTGCAGTTGGCGCGGGCACTACCTGCCCGGAGCAGTGGTCGAGCCGCTCGACACGCGCCACGACGGGTTGGCCGTACCGACACGCGACGGGCGCCGGTTCGCGCAATGCCTGCGGTGCGGTGCATGGGTGATCGCACCGGCGCCGAGCAGCGACGCGGCCGTCGCGATCGAGTCGATCGAAACGGTGGAACGGCCGCGCCGGGGCCGGGAACTGCGCCAGGCGTTGACCATGCGGCTCATCGCCGTCGACCGGGCGGTGCACACGGTCGCGTTCGGGGCGGTCGCGATCGCGGCCCTGGCATTGCGGTGGCGGCTGACCGCGATCCGGGGCTGGGCCGACAGCACGATCGCCGCGCTCAACAGTTCACGCCGCGGGCAGGGCGGTGCGAGTTCGCACGGCCTGCTGGCCGGGCTGCTGACCCGCCTGGCCCAGATCAAACCGCATTCGCTTGCCGTACTGGCGTTGTTCGCCGGCACCTACGCCGCGGTGTCGGCGTTCGAAGCGGTCGGCCTGTGGCTCGAACGGCGTTGGGCCGAGTACCTCACCGCCTTGGCGACGGTCGGCTTCCTGCCGCTCGAGGTCCACGAGCTCGTGGCGCGCGTGACGTTCGTACGGGTCGGCGCGATGGTGATCAACCTCGCGATCCTCGTCTACCTCGTCGTTGCCAAGCACCTGTTCGGTGTCGGTGGCCCGCAACGGCGCGAGCACGACGAACCGATCGCGCCGTTGCCCGAGCTCGCCGATCTCGAGCCCGCGCCGGGCTGAGCCGGCGCCGGCGTCAGTTCGCGGTCTGCTTCGACGCCGCGATCTCGGCCCGCACCGCGTCCATGTCGAGGGCGCGTACCTGCTCGATGAGGTTCTCGAGCGCGGCATCGGGCAACGCGCCGGCCTGCGAGAAGAGCAGCACGCCATCGCGGAACGCCATGAGCGTCGGGATCGACATGATCTGCGCGGCACCCGCGAGTTCGACCTCGGCCTCGGTGTCGACCTTTCCGAACACGATGTCGGCGTGCCGTTCGGCCGCACCCTCGTAGGTGGGTGCGAACATGCGGCACGGGCCGCACCAGGATGCCCACCAGTCGACCAGCACGATGCCGTCCCGTTCGACTGTTGCTGCGAACGTTTCGTTGGTGAGTGCGACGGTGGCCATGGCGCGAACTTCCTTCGGGTTCGGGGTGTGCCCCGGTTCCAACGGATACCCTCCAGGGTATATTCCGGCCGCCCGGCGCCCGGCGGTTCCCGGGCACCGCCACGCGCGCTCCGTGGCGTTGCTACAGCGTGATGACGGTGCGGACCCCACGCGTCGCGGTCAGGTCGCCGAACGCGTCGTTGATCTGGGCCAGCGGGCGCCGGTTGGTGATGAGTGACTCGAGGTCGAGGCGGCCGGCCCGCCACAGCCCCAGCAGCCGTGGTACCTCCCGGAGCGAGTTGCTGCTCCCGAGCAGGCATCCGAGCAGCTTCTTCTCCTGCATGGTGAACAGCACCGCGGGCGCGATGGTGATGTTCTCGTCGACGTTCGGCGCCCCGACGCAGACCGTCGTGCCCCCGGGCCGGGTGGCTTCGAGCCCGACGTTGACGAGCGCGGCGCGACCGGCCGCCTCGAACGCGTAGTCGGCACCGACACCGGTGTGTGCGAACGTCGCGGCGGCGATGTTGTCGGTGGCGGGGTCGAGGGCTGCGGTCGCGCCGGAGCGCATCGCCGCGTCGCGCCGTTCGGGCACCGGGTCGCTCACGATGATCTGCGAAGCACCTGCGATGCGGGCGCCCTGCACGACCGACAAGCCGATGCCCCCGAGGCCGAGCACGAGCACGGTCGCGCCGGGCTCCACCTTCGCGGTGTTGAGCACTGCTCCGACGCCGGTCTGCACCGCGCAGCCGATGACGCACGCGACGTCGAGCGGGACGTCGTCGGGCACCTTGATCGCACCGGTCTCCGACGTCAGTACGTATTCGGCGAACGCGCCGACCGCGAGCCCGCGGTACACGGTGCTCCCGCCGCGCGAGAGCCCGGTGGAACCGTCGGGGAACGTGGCGGTCGCGATCGACGCCGCGTTGACGCACACGCCGGGTTCGCCACGGACACACCAGTAGCAATGGCCGCACGCGGCGATGGGCGTGAGCACGACGGGGTCGCCGGGCTCGAGCAACGTCACGCCGTCGCCGATCTGGTCGACGACGCCGGTCGCTTCGTGGCCGAGCACGACCGGCATCGGCGCGAGCCCGCTCGACGCGACCGTGAGGTCGGAGTGGCATACACCGCAGTGCGCGACCCTGACCCGGACCTGCATGGGCCCGGGTTCGGCGATCTCGACGTCGTCGCGCACCACCATCGGTGCACCTGCCGCTTCCAGCAACGCCGCTCGCATGTGGTCCCTCCGGTCGGCCGCCGTGCGCACCCTACGCGGACCGGCCTCGCGGCAGTGGCCTCCGACCGCTTCTTCCGAGGAGCCCGCGCCGACGCCGTACGTTGTCGTCATGGCGCTCGACGGGGCTCGGATCTTCCATGTCAACGTGAACTGCTCGAACCTCGAGCGTTCCCGCCGCTTCTACGCCGCCGGTCTCGGCCTCGAGGCCGCCGTCCGCACGGTGCCCGAGCAGGTGCAGCCCGGCGCGGCGTTCGGCCTCGGCGAGGCGCGGTGGGACGCGTGGATCCTCACCGGGACGAGCGGGTTCGACGGCGGCGCGATCGATCTTCTCGAATGGCAGGTGCCACCACCGACCGGCCGGCCACCGGTCGCGCTCAACCAGTGCGGCTTCCAGCGCCTCGGGGCCCTCGTCCCCGATCTCGACGCGACGATGTGCAGCGCGGTCGAGCACGGGGGCGCCGTGTGGAGCGAACCGTTCGAGCACGCGAACGACGACGGCACCTCGGTCCGCATCGTGCTCGCCAACGATCCCGACGGCACCGCGATCGAACTGGTCGAAGGAAGCGGCCCGCGGTTGTCGTTCGTGAGCGTCACCTGTGCCGACTTCGGACGCTCGCTCGCGTTCTACCGTGCGCTCGGCTTCACGGAGGTCGCACGTTTTCCGAGCGCCACCGACGACGGCGCGCACCTGCACGTCGACGGCTCGGTGGCGATGGAAGAGGCCGTGCTCACGGCGCCGGGCGGCGGCGAGGTGCTCCTCATGCTCGCCTCGTTCACCACGCCGCCGGCAGCGCCCGCCGCGCCGCGGGTTGCGAACACGCTCGGCATGTGGCGCACCGCGTTGCTCGTTCCCGACATCGACGCGGCCACCGCGACCCTTGCCGCCGAACGGATCGCGACGATCTCCGACCCCGTCTCGATGGAAATGGGGCCGGGGCTCCCGGTGCTGCGGTTCGTGTGCTTCGCGGGCCCCGATGGTGAAGTGATCGAACTGATCGAACAACCCGCCTGAGGCGCCGGCGCGGTCGCTCGGTCAGCCCAGCGGGGGGAGCGCGAACACGTCGCTGCGGCCGGTGCGGGCCATCGACTGGTAGCGGCGGCCCGCGAACCTCCAGCCGTCGGCGGTGCGCGCGTACGTGTCCTGGTAGATGCCGTAGGTCGTGCTCCAGTGCCCCGTCGCGGCGTCCTGCCGGAGCTCGCTCACGAACACGCGCCCGCGCGCCGCGTCGGGATCGCCACCGTGACTCGTCCACACACGAGTGTTGAGGATCACGAACTCGAAGAACTCGAACCGCTCGATCGCGCGGCCGATGAACTCGCCGATGGCGTGCCCGCCGATGCACTCGGCGACCGGGTTGGTGACCGTGTCGACACGGATGGTCGCGTCGGGCAGGAAGAAGTCGTCGAACTCGTGCCAGGCCCGGGTCGTGACCGCGTCGGCGTAGGCGGACAACAGCCGCGTGATCGCGATGTAGTCGATGGTTGCTTGCTCGAGCGGTTCCACAGCGGCACGTTACGCTCCGAGCGACAATTCCGGCACCTGCCGCACCGCATCGGTACCGTGACGCCGTGGCCGCGACGCTTGCATCGGAGCATCCGGAGGCGCGGCGTTCGCCGCTGCGGCTCCGGGTCGCAGTTCCCGCCGCCCGGCTCGCTCGCTCCCTGTCGCGGCATCTCGCCCGCCGCGACGGCGCGGTAATCGGCGGCCGCGTCTGCCTCGCCGTCGACCACGACGCGGTCGCGCATCTCCTCGCGCGCCATCCCACCAGCGTCTTCATCTCCGCCACCAACGGCAAGACGACCACTGCCGCGCTGATCGCCGCCGCGATCGGCCACCTCGAACCGGTTGCAACCAACACCACCGGCGCGAACCTGCCGAGCGGCGTCGTCACCGCGTTGATGGAAGCCCAGCCGGGCGCGACGGCGGTGCTCGAGGTCGACGAGCGTTACCTGCCCGGTGTCGTGAAGGTCGCCCATCGACCGGTCGTGTGCCTGCTGAACCTCAGTCGCGACCAACTCGACCGCATGGCGGAGGTCCGCTCCATCTCGTTGCGTTGGCGAGCGGCATTCGCGAACGACACGACGCGCGTCATTGCCAACGCCGACGACCCGCTCGTCGCGTTCGCGGCGCCCCCGGGGCGCACCACGTGGGTCGCGGCCGGGAACCGCTGGCGTATGGACGCGTTGAGCTGCCCGGCCTGCACCGCCCGGGTCGAGTACGACGGCGACGATTGGCACTGCTCGGCGTGCGACCTGCGCCGCCCGCACCCCGACGTGACGTTCGACGAAACGCACGTCACGCTCGCGTCGGGAACGCGCATCGCGCTGCCGAGCACGTTGCCCGGCGCGCATTCGCGAGGCAACGCCGCGTTCGCGCTCGCAGCCCTCGAGCTCCTCGGCCGCCCGCTCGACGGTGCGCCCGAGGCGATGGCAACGGTCGTCGATGTCGACGGCCGGTACCTCCGGCTCTGGGGCGGCGACAGTGCGAGCCGTCTGTACCTCGGCAAGAACCCGGCCGGTTGGGCCGAGATCCTCGACGTGCTCGCGCCGGTCGACCGCCCGATCGTGATCGCGGTGAACGGCAACGATGCCGACGGGCGAGATCTCTCGTGGTTGTGGGACGTGCCGTTCGAACGGCTCGGGGCACGACCCGTCGTCGCGACCGGCGAACGGATGCGCGACCTCGCGGTGCGGTTGCGGTACGCCGACGTCGAGCACATCACCGAACCCGACCTGGGCGCGGCCCTCGGTTGGGCGCGTCGCCAACGCGCCGACATCGTCGGTACCTACACCGCGTTCCAGCAGATCAAGCGGGAGCTGCGCCGTGGCGAGTGAATCGGCGGTACGCATCGTCGCCCTCGCGCCCGACCTGCTCGGCACCTACGGCGACGCGGGGAACGTGATCGTGCTCGCGCAACGCCTGCGCTGGCGCGGCTTCGCCGTGGAGACGATCGATGCGATCGGCGCGCGGGTGCCGGAAACCGGCGACATCTACGTGATCGGTGGCGGCGAAGACGGTCCCGAGGCGTTGGCCGCGCGAGAGTTGCGCGCGTCGGGCGCGCTGCCGCGTGCGGTCGAACGCGGTGCTGTCGTCTTCGGCGTGTGCGCGGGCTACCAGCTTCTCGGCCGCACCTTCGTCGACAGCGACGACGCGGTGCACACCGGCCTCGAACTGCTCGACTGCACCACCGTCCGGGGCACCGGACCGCGCAACGTCGGTGAAGTGGTCGCGAACATCGGTTCGCTCCTCCCGGGCCATGTGCTCAGCGGCTTCGAGAACCACGGCGGGACCACGCGTGTCGGTGCAGGGGCGACACCGCTCGCGACGGTGACGGCCGGCAACGGGAACGGCGACGGCAGCAGGACCGAAGGTGCGTGGAACGGGCGCGTCGTCGGCACCTACCTGCACGGGCCCGTGCTCGCCCGGAACCCCGATCTCGCCGATCGGCTCCTCGAATGGGTGGTCGGGCCGGCGGCGCCGCTCGACGACACCGCGGCCGAGTCGTTGCGGGCCGAACGGGTCGCGGTCGCGAAGCGCAGCTGACCCCACGAACATGCCGCCACCGGCGATCCCGCGGCCCGGTGTTATCCTGCCCGGCGGCGCCCTGATCCCGCGCGCTTCGACCATCGGTGCCCCGCCCTGCGTGCGAGCCCGGTTTCCGGTCGAGGTCTGTTCGCTGCCGGGAAGGGGCCGGAATGCACGTCAACATCTCCGTCGCGCGGCGACTTCGGTTCGCCGCCGCGCCGGTGTACCCACGGGCGTGACCTGTGAGTACACCGATCTTCGACATCCAGTGGGGTCGCCGGCACGGTCGAGCCGTGCTCGCGCTGGCGGGCGAACTCGACCTGGCGACCCGGCCCGATCTCGAACGTGTCCTCGCCCAAGCCGTCGACGCGGAGACGGGCGACCTCGTCGTCGACCTCGCGGCGGTCACGTTCATCGATGCCGGTACGGCTCGCTGCTTCGCACGTGCCGCCGGCCGGCTCGACCGCCGGCGTCGCCTCGTTGTACAGAACCCGACTCGGCTCGTTGCCCGGGTGCTCGCGCTCACCGACGTCGACCGCGTCGTCACGGTGGAGCGGGGCGTACCGTGATCGGTTCATGGCACGCGAAGAGACGGCACCGTCCCGCATGTTGATGGACACCGCGGCGTTCCAGCGGACGATTGCCCATCTCCAGGATGCCGAGTACGACGACATGGGTGTCGAAGCGCAACTCCAGTTGGTGATCGACGCCGCGCAGTCGTTGTTCAACGTCACCGGCACCGGCCTCATGTGCCTCGACGACGAACACACGCTCCGCTACGTCGCGGCGTCGGATGCGGCCGGCCGGACGTTGGAGGTCGCGCAGGTGGAGCACGGCGTGGGGCCGTGCGTCGATGCCGTGATCATCGACCAGGTCATGCGCACTCCCGACATCCGACGCGTCGAGCGGTACGCGCCGATTGCCGGCCAGCTCGCCGAGCACGGCGTGATCGGGGTGCTCGGTGTCCCGGTTCGGGTCGCGAGTAGCGCGGTCGGTTCGCTGAACGTCTACAGCAATCAGACCCGCGACTGGGAAGACGCCGACGTACGAGCGGTCGAGGGCTTCGTCGTTTTGATCGAAGGCGTGCTCGCGACGGCCGTGATGACACACCGGCAGAGCAAGGTGATCGAACAGCTCGAATACGCGTTGCACAACCGGGTCCTGATCGAGCGGGCGATCGGCGTCATCATGGGCCGCGATCGCACCGACGCCGTCTCCGCGTTCAACGCGTTGCGCACGCGAGCTCGCGCGGAACGGCGCAAGGTCGCGGACCTCGCTCGGGAAGTGCTCGACGACCTCGTGCCGGACGCGGCCACCGAGCTCGATTGACGCGCCGAACGATCAGGCGCGCCGGCCCGCCCCGAGGATGACCGGGTACTGCTCGTCGTCCTGGTCGCTGCCGCCGGCGCCGGTGATGTCGACGACGTCGGGGTCGGTGCCGTGCGCTTCGACGGGCTCGGTCACGATCAGGTGCGGGCCGCCGCGGCGCGCGCTCACGAGCAGCACGATGCCACCAACGATGGCGACGCCCCAGTACGCCACGACGCGGTAGACGATTGCCGCCGCGAGTGCGTGCCCGGCCGACGCCCCGGTCGCCACCAGCGCGCCGACGAGCCCGCCTTCCACGGCACCGAGGCCGCCGGGCAACGGCACCAAGCTGCCCGCCACCTGCGACGCGGCGTACGCGAAGAGCAGCGCCCGCCACGGCACCGGTAACCCGATGAGGGCGAACACCGCGGCGAGGCACGCGCAATCGGCGAGCCAGTTGGCGGTACTGAAAGCCAGGACCCCGGCACCCTTCGACGGGCGGACCCGCCAGCCCGACATCTCGATGGCGCCGACGGTGACGCGGCGGCCGGCCGACGGCCACCGGCGCTGGAGCCAGGCCGTGAACCGATCGAGGTGATGCACGACCACGACGAAACCGGCCGATCCGGCGGCGAGGAACGCGCCGAGCGCGATCAGCAACACGTTCGAGGCGACACCCGCGACCGCGGCACCGGCGAGCAACAAGAAAAGCATGGTCACGGTGGCCGCGAAGCCCCCGGCGAGCACCGCCCACAACGCGAGGGTGGTCGGTGCACCGCGCGACCGGTACTGGGTCGCGAGCCATCCGCTGGCCGGGACCGCGCCCACGGGCACGAGCATCGTGATCGAGGTCGCCGCGGTGACCAGCGCGACGAGCACCGGGAAACGCACCCGCACATGGCCCGCGTCGAGCAGGAAATGTTGCGCGGCCGCGTAGAACGAGAGCGAAACCATCTCGACCAACGCGGCAACGCCGAGCCAGGGCAAACGGGCCCACGTGATGCGCTCGAAGGTCGCCGTGAAGTCGTGCGCCGCCGCCGGGACGCGGATGGCGAGGACGATTACGAGGGTGAACGCGACGACGCTGGCGACGACACGGGCGATCGCCCGCCGGCGCGCGGCAACGCGGCCGGTCTCGACGTCGGCATTCCAGTGCACGGAAAGGCTCATCGCGCGTTCACCTCCCTCCGTTCCTTCAACCGGCGCAGTTGCGCGAAGTCGAGCGGGCGGCCGGGGAGGGCCGAAGGGTCGTGCGCGCGAAGGCCGTCGAGGACGATGCGGAGGTACCGCTCGCGCAACAACGGCTGAAGGTCGCCCGCGATCGCGGTGGCGTGGGCAACACCGGAGAAGAGCATCGCGACGTCGGCCGGCCCGATATCGGGGCGAATCTCGCCCGAACGTTGCGCCCGCTCGACCAGCGCCGCGATGGCGCGGTGCAGCGCGTCGCGCAGGGGTTCGGCCGCGATCGGCAGATCCACTTCGCTCGCCATGTGCTCGGCCAGGGCGCGGTGACGCGCCTGGAACGCGGCGAGCGCGGTGAAGAACGTGCGGAACGCGGCACCGGTGTCGTCTTCGTCCGCGGCCGCCTCGGCGTCGCGCAGCAGCGACTCGTACATCTCGGTGAGGACGGCCTCGACGAGGGCTTCCTTGGTGGGGAAGTTGCGGCACACCGTGCCGACCCCGACCCCCGCCCGGCGGGCGACCTCGTCGATCGGGCCACGCAGGCCCGACTCCGAGAACACGGCTTCGGCCGCGGCCAGCACCCGCTCGCGATTTCGGCGCGCATCGGCCCGCATCGGCCGCTCCGCCCCGTCGCGCTCGGTGTCATGCACTCGACAACCCCCGGGTCCCGATCTCACATTCCAACCGGAACGCCCCTTCCGATTATGCCCCGCCGGGGCGGGAATCGATCCCGGATTTTCCGGCGGCGCCCGGCGATCCTGGGCCACGCGGGCGGCGATTTGGTCATGACTGCGTAAAGAAGTGGCGATCTCACTGAAGTTCCGAGCCTTCCGGAGCCGAGAAAAGTGTGACCAATGCAACCGAACGCTTTCGGGGGGAAGATGCAGCGCCGGAAGGCAATGGCAGTCGCGGCGTCGACGTGCATGGTGATCGCGAGCAGCGTCACCGCGTTCGCCGCCGTCGAAACGGCAGGCACCGGCGGGCCGGCGGGAGCGATCGCCGAACCCGCGGCACCGGTCGCGGCGGTCCCGGCGACGGTGCGTCCCGGTCGCCACGGCAGCACGACCACCGTCGCGGGTGCGCCGGCAACCGCGCCACCGGAGACCGCGGCGGCCCGGACCAACCGCGGTGTGACGGCGAGCCCGACCACACCGGCGATCGAGACGGTCGTCGACCACGTCCCGGCCGCACCGGCGGCCCACCCGCCGGCGGCTCCCGCGCCCACGGTGACGGCACCTGCGACCGAGCCGCCGGCGACGAACCAGCCGAGAACGGAACCGCCGGCCACGGAGCCACCGGCCACGACGGTGCCGCCCAGCACCGACGTGCCGGCGACGACCGTCCCTCCGACCACCCCGACGACGACCGCACCGCGCCATCACGAAGACGACGACCACGAGGGCAGCGGGACGCGAACCTGCACTGCCGCCACGTGCGACTGAGCGACCGACATGCCTGAAGCATCCGACGATCTCCTCGCGGCACACGCCCGCAAGTTGCAGGAACGACGCGCCGGGCGGCCGGCGGCGAACACCGGGCGCGGGAACGCGGCCGGCCCCGCCCGCCGGAAGCGGCGTCACTCGGCCGCGGCGACGCGGGTGCTGTCGGGCGGGCTGAGCATGTCGGCGTTCCTGCTCATCGTCGCGGGGCTGGCGAGCGCACCGGCGTCGGGCTTCGCGAACACCGCAACGGTCGCGCCCACGACGTTGCCTCCAGCACCCGGGGTCGTACCGGCGTCCGCGGCCTCGGCGAAGAAGGTGGACCACCGGCACGCGACCAACACCGGCGCGGCGGCGGGGACCCCCGCGACCGTGAAGCCGTCCGCCACCGCGCCCGCGCCGGGCGCGAATCCCGCGGCCGGCGCGGCACCCCCGGTCAACCCCGGTTCGAACCCGGCGCCGCAGGCGGCGCCCACCGCGCCGGCGGCGCCCTCGGGCACGCCCGCGCCGAGCCCCGCACCCGCGCCGGCCCCCGCGGCCCCAACCGCGGCGCCCGCGGCGGCCGGTCACCGCGCCTCCGGCCACCGCGGCGCCGGTCACCGCGCCGCCGCCCCCACCGCCGACCACCGCCGCGCCGCCACCCACCGCGCCGCCCGTCACCGCGCCGCCCCCGCCGCCGTGCAGCGGTTCGAAATGCCCCTGACCGCCGTCGGGGCGTACTGGACCGAACGGCGAGCCCCGGCCATGGGGAGCACGGCCCATCTCGTGCTCGGCGACGCCGACCCGGCGCTGGCCGACTGGGCAGTGGAGGAACTCGAACGGCTCGAACAGTGCTGGAGCCGGTTCCGCCCGGGCAGTGAGCTCCGGCGCCTGAACGCCGGTTCGGGGGAGTGGGTTGCGGTCAGCGCCCCGATGCGGCTCGCGCTGGCGAACGCCCGAACGCTCTGGGAGGCGACGGGCGGCGCGTTCGACCCGACGACGATCGACGCGCTCGAGCGGGCCGGCTACGACCGTTCGTTCGAACTCGTCGACGCGGTCGATGCCCATGCCACCGGGGCGTCCGAGACCGCGAGGGGCGGCGGGCCGGCCCCCGGCTTCGGCGGCGTCGACATCGACGTGCCCGGCAGCGCCGCGCGACTCCCGCCGGGAACCCGACTCGACCTCGGCGGCATCGGCAAGGGCCTGGCCGCGGACCTTCTCGCGCAAGGGCTCGTCGAGCGCGGGGCGCGCACCGCGCTCGTGTCGGTCGGTGGGGACCTGCGCGCGTACGGCGACCCGCCGGCACCGGAAGGCTGGCTCGTCCCGGTCGAGGACCCCGACGATCCCGGCCGCGTCGCCTTCAAGTACCCCCTGGTGCGCGGCGGTCTGGTGACGAGCACGACGCGGATCCGTCGCTGGCGGCGCGCCGGTCGCGACCTCCACCACATCATCGACCCGGCGACCGGCGAACCGACGGCGACATCGATCGTCGCGGTCGTCGCCGCGGCGAACGAAGCGTGGTGGGCCGAAGGCATCGCGAAGGCGATGATCGTCCGCGGACCACGCGACGCGCCCGCGCTCGCGCGGCGAGCCGGGGTGCGCGCCTGGTGTTTCGGGGCCGATGGCTCCTGCTCGGAAGTCAACCCACCGTTGACGCCGTCTTCTTTTTCTTCTTCTTGATCGGGATGATCGCGTCGTCCGGTGGGATCGGGCCGCCGGGGTTCCCGGGTGTGCAGACATCGGGGCCGGCGGCGAGCGCAGGTGCCGGCAGCAAGGGCGGTTCGAGGAAGGGTGCCCGCCGCAGGTCGATGCTGTCGAGCAGGTTGTCGGCGCGCGCGTCGCGGTAGGTCAGCGCCCCGAGGTTCCATTTCGTCTCGACGAGTTTCAACACCGACGTGTGGTCGTGCACCACGTGCGACACATGGTGCCGGCGGGCGTAGGGCGACACGATCACGCTCGGTACGCGGAACCCGTACCGGTCGTAGCCGGCTTGGATGTCGGTCGGTTGGATGTCGGGCGGGATGTCGTCGGGCGCGATCGCTCGCGGCGGAGGAACGTGGTCGTAGTAACCACCGTGCTCGTCGTAGGTCCAGATCAGCAAGGTCTTGTCCCAGTTCGGGCCCTGCATCACCGCGTTGATCACCTGGGCCGAGAACTGCTCACCGAGACGGACGTCTTGCGGGTCTTCCTCCGACTGGGTGTTGAAGTTCGGGTCGACGATGCAGAACGACGGCAGCGTGCCGGCGGCGACGTCGGTGAAGAATTGCGAGATCGGCGAGAAGTTCGACGGGTAGTCGACGAGGGTCTTCAGGATGATCGCGGCCGACGGTGCATCCTGCCAGTAGTTGCGCCAAGAGATGCCGTAGGTGTGGAAACGGTCGAAGATCGTGCCGTTCGGCGGGGGCGGCGCGGTGAGCGCATCGTTCGTGGTGCTCACGATCCCGGCCGCGGTACCGGCCATGAGGAACCGGCGGTTCGGGTACGTCTGCGCGAGCACGGAACAGAACCACCGATCGCACAGCGGGAAGGTATTGGCGAGGCCGGCGTAGAACGGAAGGTCGGTCTCGTCCCAGTAACCCATCGCGACGGGGCCGCTGCCCTCGACGAAGCCGTCGTTGCGGCCGTGGTCCCAGGCCCGGTGACTGACGTTCCACGCCTGGCTCGGCACGCTGTGCAACTGGCACGTCGAGGGCATGTGGAACGCGCGGATGAGGTTCCCGTTGCCGTCGGGGTTCGTGTCGCGCGGCTTGCCCTGGTGCATCGAGAACCCGTCGCCGCGGCGCAACGTGCCGAAGTGATCGTCGTACGAGTGGTTCTCGAGCATCAACACGATGATGTTGTCGATCAGCGGCAGCGTGTCGACACCCTCGGGGAGATGGGGGAACGGGCGCGAACCCGGGCCGCGCACCCGGCCGAGCCCGTGCTCGAAGTGATTGCGCGCGCGGTTGCGCGACTCGGCCGCGCCGGGAAGTGCACCCAAACCCCCGAGCGCGGCGCCGGCACCGACGGCCGCCATCCCTTTCAGCAACGATCTCCGGCTCAGCTCGTGGTCCATGACTCGGTTGTACCCCGTCACCGGCCGCGGCGCACGATCCATCGGACTCACGGTCGTCGCGCGCCGATACGACGTCGATGTCGGAAATCTGCTCCTACCGGTCGGTGGGCATCGCTACTTTCCGGTCATGACCAACGCAACCAACAAAGCGAACACGTTCGCCGCGCTGCACCACGATGACACGCCGCTCCTGCTCCCGAACCCGTGGGACGCCGGGACCGCGAAACTCTTCGCCGCGCTCGGGTTCCGGGCGCTCGCGACGACGAGCGGTGGGATGGCCGCCGCGCTCGGGCGGCTCGACGGCTACGTCACCCGCGACGAAGCACTCGCCCACGCCGCCGCGATCGTCGCGGCGACCGACCTTCCGGTGAGCGCCGACCTCGAGAACGGGTTCGCCGACGCGCCCGACGCCGTCGCCGAGACCTACCGCCTCGCGGTGGGCGCGGGGCTCGCGGGGGCGTCGATCGAGGACTACTCGGGCCATGTCACCAATGCGCTCTACGACGCGGCGCTCGCGGCCGAGCGCGTCAGCGCTGCGGCCGAAGCCGCCCATCGTGGCGAGACGCACCTCGTCCTCACCGCGCGAGCCGAGAACTACCTGCGCGGGCGGCCCGATCTCGCCGACACGATCTCGCGCCTGCAGGCGTACCAAGCGGCCGGCGCCGACGTCGTCTACGCACCCGGTGTGACGAACGCCGACGAGATCCGCAGCATCGTCACATCGGTCGACGTGCCGGTGAACGTCCTCGCGCTGCCGGGGGCGCCGACCGTCGCCGAACTCGGCGCCCTCGGCGTGAAGCGCATCTCGATCGGTGGCGCGTTCAGCGCCGTCGCGATCGGCGCCGTCGTGACCGCGGCGCGCGAGTTCCTCGAGCAAGGCACCTACGGCTTCTGGGCGGTCGCCGGCGCGGGCCGCGAGGCGGCCCGCAACGCGTTCGGCTGAAGCGCGTCGGGCGCCGCGCCGGTCGAACGTGTCACCTGACGCATTCGCGTTGAACGATCGGTCGCGAGACTCGTACAACCGGGCGGACGCGCCCAGCGCGACCGCCAAAACCTGACTTGACCGGTTGGGTTTTGGCCGTAGGCTGCGCGAGCGCGCCGTCGGGAGGCGCAACAGACCTGAGGAGGTCAACCGATGAGCGACTGGGGCTTCGAGACCCGGCAAGTTCACGCGGGCTCGGTCGACGCCGACCCGGCGACCGGGGCACGGGTCGTGCCGATCTACCAGACGACGTCGTTCGTGTTCCGAGACACGGCGCACGCGGCGGCGCTCTTCGGGCTCGAAGAGCTCGGGATGATCTACACGCGGATCATGAACCCGACGCAGAACGCGTTCGAGGAACGGATGGCGGCCATCGAGGGCGGCGTCGGCGCGCTCGCGGCGGCCAGCGGCCAGGCCGCGCAGACGATGGCGTTGCTCAACCTCGCCGAGAACGGCGGGCACATCGTGTCGAGTTCCTCGCTGTACGGCGGTACCTACAACCAGTTGCACTACACGTTCCCCAAACTCGGGGTCGAGGTGTCGTTCATCGACGACCCCGACGATCTCGACGCGTGGCGCGCCGCGATCCGGCCGAACACCAAGGCCTTTTATGGTGAGAGCATCGGCAACCCGAAAGGCGACGTGTTCGACCTCGAAGGGGTGTCGGCGATCGCGCACGGCAGCGGCATCCCGCTCGTGATCGACAACACGCTCGCGACCCCGTACCTGTTGAACCCGCTGCACCACGGCGCCGACATCGTCACCCATTCCGCGACGAAATTCATCGGCGGGCACGGCACGTCGATCGGCGGCGTGATCGTCGACGGTGGCGCGTTCGACTACGCCGCCAGCGGCCGGTTCCCGAACTTCACCGAACCCGACCCGAGCTACCACGGCCTCGTGTTCTCGCAACTGCCCGAACCGCTGCGCCCGGCGCAGTACATCCTGAAGTGCCGTTTGCAGTACCAGCGCGACCTCGGCGCGGCCGTCTCGCCGTTCAACGCGTTCTTGTTCCTGCAGGGCCTGCAGACCCTGAGCCTCCGGATGGAACGCCACTCGCAGAACGCCCTTGCCGTCGCGCAATGGCTCGAACAACGAGACGAAGTCGAGTGGGTCGCGTACCCCGGCCTCGCGTCGAGCAAGTGGAACGGCCGGGCGAAGCAACTGCTGCCTCGCGGGCAGGGCGCGATCCTCGCGTTCGGGATCAAGGGTGGTCTCGAGGCCGGCCGCAAGTTCATCGACAGTCTCGAACTGTTCAGCCATCTCGCCAACGTGGGCGACGTGCGCAGCCTGGCCATCCACCCGGCGAGCACGACCCACAGCCAGCTGTCGGCCGAGGAGCAGATGACGACCGGGGTCAGCCCCGACCTCGTCCGCCTGTCGGTCGGGATCGAGACGCTCGACGACATCCTCGCCGACCTCGACGCGGGGTTCCGCGCCGCGAAGGGCGCCTGACACCCTCGTGGTCCCTCCCGACCCGCTGGTCCCTCCCACTGGCGCGTGGCGTCCCGGCGATCCGCCGGGACGCCGCCAGTTTGCCGACCTCTTCGCGAGTGAACCGCTCGCGCTCGAAGGGGGAGGGGAGCTGTCACCCGTCACGGTCGCGTTCGAGACGTTCGGCACGCTGCGCACCGACCGTTCGAACGCGGTGCTCGTGCTGCACGCCCTCACCGGCGACAGTCACGTGAGCGGCGGCAAGGAACCCGGCCACGTGAGCGGCGGGTGGTGGGAAGGCGTCGTCGGGCCGGGCCGCGCGGTCGACACCGACCGCTACTTCGTCGTCTGCCCCAACATTCTCGGCGGCTGCCAGGGCACGACCGGACCGTCGTCCATCGACCCGACCACCGGCGATCCGTTCGGGAGCCGGTTCCCGGTGATCACGATCCGCGACCAGGTCGCGGTCGAAGCGGCTTTCGCCGACGCGCTCGGGATCGAACGGTGGGCCTGCGTCATCGGCGCGTCACTCGGTGGCCAACGCGCGCTCGAATGGGCGATCACGTACCCCGAGCGAGTGCCGAACGCAGTGGTGATCGCCGCGAACGCGGCTGCGACCGCCGAACAGATCGCGCTGTGCGCGCTGCAGGTCCACGCGATACGAGCCGATCCCCATTTCCACGGCGGCGACTACTACTGCAGCGCGACCGGTGAAGGCCCGTGGCGGGGCATGTCGATCGCACGGGGGATCGGGCAGGTGTCGTACCGGTCGGAGATCGAGCTCGCCGACCGGTTCGGCCGTACGGACCAGGCCGGCGAAGACCCGATGCGCGGTGGCCGGTACGCGGTGGAGTCGTACCTCGAGTACCACGGCCGCAAGCTTGCCGACCGGTTCGACGCGAACACCTACATCGCGCTGTCGAACGCGATGAACCATCACGATGTCGGTCGCGGGCGAGGTGGGATCGCCGCCGCGCTCGCCCGGATCACGGGCCACGTCACCCTCGGCGGCATCGACTCCGACCGGCTCTACCCGTTGCGCCTCCAGCAGGAGCTCGCCGCGCTGATCCCGCGGAATTCGGGCGTGCACGTCATCGAATCGATCGCCGGGCACGACGCATTCCTGCTCGAAGACGAGGTCGTCGGCAAGATCGTCGAGGGCGCGCTCCCCGGTCGCTGAAGCGCCCCACGTCGAGCCCACGGGTCACATGTGCGCGGCGGCGCGCATGTCGGGCGCGTGGCACGCGTCGGCGAGGCAAGGGAGCCCGAGCATCGACTCCCACGCGGCGAGCGTGCCCGCGAACCCGGCGCCCGACAACGTCTGCGGCCCCGGAACCGCGCTGGGCGCGATCCAGAGATTCGGCACCGGATGGTCCTCGTCGTACCAGACGAACACCGCGACCTTGCCGGCCCGGTACGCGGCGCTCGTGATCACCGGTTGGATGTTCGCCTTCGCCCATTGGTTCACCGACTTGTTCGAGCAGTCGTGACCGTCGTTGCACAAGGTCGGGGTCACGAACGCGAAGTTCGGGAGCGCGTCGGCACGGAACTCCGAATACGGGCGGACCTGCGCGTTGCATTGCGCTCGGTCTTGGGAGCTCCACAGGTAGAGCGGCGGCACGTGCTTCGCCGCGTTCCCCGACGCGCTGCACGGCGCCGACGCGCCTTCGACATAGTCGATCGCTCGGAGGTGCGCAGCCCGGGCCTGGCGGAAAATGTTGTCGGCCGTCGTGCTGCACGTCGACGACGGTGAACAGTCGTCGACGACACCCGGTTGGCGCGCACCGGTGATCTGGCCGACGTACTGGGTCGCGCTCGACTGTGCAGTGTCGGTCTCGGTCCAATCGGCGAAGTAGCTGCAGTGCCGGGCGAGCTTGTGGAGGTAAGGGAGGTGCGCGAAGGCGTCGCCGACGTCGCTCCAAGAGCGGTTCTCGAAGGAGAACACCACCACCGATGTGTAGCGCGCCGGTGCGCCACCGGTCGCCTGGCAGGCTGCGTTCTTCCCGGCCTTGTCTTTCTTCGCTTTGGGCTTCGTCGTGCCGCGGCCGTCGACCGTCGAGGTCGAACGCTTCGACCCGGCATTCGGGTTCGAAGACGACGAACCGGCCGACGAGTAGATGACCGCGCCGGCGGCGATGAGCGCGGCGAGCGCGACTCCGACCATGATCTGGGAGCGACCCACCTTCACCGGCACCCGCTCAGTCTGCCCGGCAGGGCCCGGCGTGCCCGGTCGGGGGAGTCGCCACCTTCGTACCGAGGAGGCGGGGACGAACGGCCCTGAACCGCGCAGCCGCTCGGGTACACGATCGTGACGTCAAGGTTCGCGACCGAGGGATCCGCCGTGCCCGTCCAAGAGATCGTCGTTCCGCTCGATGGCTCCGAGTTCGCGGAGCGTGCCCTCCACGTGGGCATTGCCCTCGCTCGACGCGTCGGCGGGCGCGTGATGGTCGTCACGGCGGTCGCCTCCGGTGCGCCCCCTCTGCCCGACGGGTATGTGGATCGCCTCGTCGGGACCACGACCGACGTACCCATCCATTCCGTGCTGATCCGAGACCGGGGGCCGGCCGATGCCATCGCAACCGTCACCCTCGAATCGCCCGATCGCATGGTGTGCATGACGAGCCACGGCCGCGGCGGTTTGCGGTGGGCGATGCTCGGCAGCGTCGCCGAGGAAGTCGTGCAGCGAAGCGACCGCGCGCTGATGCTCGTCGGGCGCCATTGCGATCCCCAGGCCGTCGAGCGACACGGGCCCATCGTCATCGCGGTCGACGGCCAACCGGCGTCGGAGGCCGTCGCGGACGACGCTCGGGTGTGGGCTTCGCTGCTCGACGCCGATCTCCGGGTCGCGGTGGCGATCCACCCCCTCGACGTCGAGGATGCGCAACACCCCGACGCGTTGCTCGACCCCATCGTCGAACGGCTCGCGGAGCGCGGTGCCCTCGTCGTACCCGAGCTTTTGCGCGGTACCTACGTCGCGGGAGCCATCGCCGACTTCGCGCAGTTCGTCGACGCGTCGATGATCGCGATGACCAAGCGCGCCAAGGGAACCGCGCGTCGCATCGCGCTCGGGAGCGTAACGATGGGGGTCCTCAACGCCGCGGCCTGCCCCGTCCTCGTGACCCGGCAACCCGACGAAGCCGCCGCGCCGGCCTGACCCGTTGCCGCCCTCGCCGAGGCTCAAGCGGCGATCAGGTCGGCGTACTCGGGATGGTCGCCGATGAACGCGGCGACGAACGGGCACTGCGGTACGACGGTGCGACCCTGACCGCGGATCGCGTCGAGGGTGTCGCGCACGAGACGTTCGGCGATGCCCTGCCCGCGGTAGGCGGGAACGGTCTCGGTGTGCACCAAGACGATCGAGTCGCCGTGGCGGCGATAGTCGACGAACGCGGCGACCTCGCCGTCGACCTGCGCCTCGTAGCGCGATCGGGCCGGGTTGTCGTGCACTTCGATCATCGGTCGTTTCCTTCCGGTCGGAGGTCGAGTGGCGTGTCGCCGAGGAGATAGCGGGGCCCGGTGCCGAGGGCTGCGGCGGCATCGTGCGGGTTGTACAGCGCGCACGCCTTCAGCGACAGGCAGCCGCACCCGATGCACGAGCTGAGTTCGTCGCGCAGGCGTTCCAGCACGCCGATCTGTTCCTCGATGCGGGGTCGCCACGAACGAGACAGGCGATCCCAGTCGGCCTTGTTCGGTGTTCGCCCGTCGGGGAGCGATGCGAGCGCGCTGCGCACTTCGTCGAGGGTGAGGCCCACCCGTTGCGCGACCCGGATGAAGGCGACCCGCCGCAGCACATCGCGGTGATAACGACGCTGCCCGCCGTGCGAGCGGGTGGCCTCGATGAGCCCTTCGTGTTCGTAGAAGCGCAGCGCGCTCGTCGCGACCCCGGTGCGTTCGGCGACCTCGCCGATCGACAACGTTTCAGTCATGGTCGAGATCATGCCTTGACTTCAAGTGAACTTCAACTTCTACCATTACTGCATGACGAATTCGGGATTGCACGACATCGACCCGTCCGACGCGCACGAAGCATTCGACCGCCGGCAGGTCGCCGCCTGGTCGCACCAGCAGCTCGTGGCCGCGGCCGCACGGGTTGTCGCGGTACCGCGCGCCGCGCCCGCCGACTCGTTCGTCTTGCACGCGCCGCTCGAACTGCTGGCCCGGGCCGCGCTGGTCCGGTACCTGGCGCCCCCGGCGATCGACGCCGCCCGGCGCCGCATCGTGTGGCTCGCCGCGAGCTACGAAGCCGCCGGCGACGCCGTCGCGACCCCGCCGCCGGTCGAGCACCCGACGCTCGACGCCGCCGCGGCCCATCTGATCGGCGCCATCCGGCACGGTGACCTCGATACCGTCGATCGCGATGCCTCGTTCCTCGGCGACCGGGCCACGCCGCAACAGGCCCGCCGGCTGCTGATCGGCGCGCTGGCCCCCGCGCTCGCCGCCGCCGGGCACGCGCCGATCCTGACCAATCTCCTCCCGCACGGCGACGGTCGATCGGCCCTCGTACGCGGCCCGGCCCGCGAGTTGGCCCGGCACCCCGAATGGCGCCTCGACTGGTTCGACGGGCTGACGGAGCCCGACGCGGCCGGCCACCGTTCCCCGAATTCCGAGGCGCTCGTCGACGCGCTGTGCGACGTACCGATGCTCGGCTTGCCCGGCAGCGACTTCATCTTCCCGATCATGCACCAGGTCCAAGACGGGGGCCTCGCGGCGAAATTGCTCACCGGGCCCGTCGAGGCCGCGACCGACACGCAGGCCGCGGCGCAACAGATCACGAGAGTCGCGGCGTGGTCGATGCTGCAGGAACCGTCCGACTACGCCCCGTACGGCTGGACACACTGCCTCACCATGCCCCAAGCCGTCATGGCCCAAGCGGGCGACGGGTTGCCCCACCACCGGGCCGTCGCGATCGCGGCGACGCACGTGGCGGGCTTTCGCGCCGCGCTCGGGCAGGTACACCTCCGGCCGGGTGCCGGACCCGGATCCGACGCCGGAGCGACCGCACCGGGCATCGCCGCCGACTGGCGCGACGGGCTCGACGGCGAACCGCCGACGGCCGCCCGGGCCGTGCTCGCCGCGCCGGCGACCGACGTCGCAGCCATCGTGAGGACGCTGGCCGAACGGGCGTCACGCCATCACGACGCGCACCTCGTGAAGTACACGCTGGCCTGCCTCGACGCCCGCCACGCCGACCCGCAATGCGAACGGCTCTACCTCGCGGCGGCCGCGTCGCTCGCGGCGTGGTGGTCGGCCCGGGCGAACGACGGGTTCTTCGGGTGATGCGCCCTCAGTGGCTCCCGCGCCGGGCGGTCGCGTCGATCACGACGGCGGCGAGCAGCACGATCGCGGTGACGATGTACTTCGACGCCGCCTCGAAGCCCTGCAGCCCCATGCCGTTGTCGATGGCCGCGATGACAATGCCGCCGAGCACGGCGTGCATCGCCTTCCCGCGGCCACCGAACAAGCTCGTGCCGCCGATGACCGCCGCGGCCACGGCATAGAGCACGAGGTTGCCGCCGTCGAGGTTCGTCGACACCGAGCGCAACCGGGATGCGTAGATGATGCCCGCAACGCCGGCCGTCATCGATGCCAGCATGAAACAGATCGTGCGGACCCGGGCGACGCTGATGCCGGCGCGCCGGGCCGCTTCGGTGTTGCCCCCGATCGCGTAGACGTAACGGCCGAACTTGGTGCGGGCCAGCAGGATCGTCCACATGGCCACGATGCCGAGAACGATCAGCAGCACCCAGGGCACACCGCGGATGGGGAGTAGCACCCCGCGGTTCGTGTTGCAGATCACGACGAGGACGACCCCGGCGAGCGCGCTGCCCGCGATCTTGGCGATCGTGAAGCTGAGCGGCGGGGCCACCAGCCCACTCGCGCGTCGGCGGCCGTCGCGACGCCAGTTAACCAGCGCGAAGAGCGCGACCACGACGATCATCACGATCCAGCTCACCGCCGGCGTGAGGTTCGCGTTGGCGAGGTCGTTGGTGACTTTGTCCTGGATCGGGAGGGTGCCACCGTTGCCGAGCACCTTCAGCATCACGCCTTGCCAGCCGAGGAGCCCGGCGAGGGTCACGACGAACGACGGTAAGCCGAGACGGGTGATGAGCGTGCCCTGCAAGAGCCCGATCAGCGCGCAGATGACGATCGCGGCGAGGATCGCGCCCCACCACGGCCAGCTGCCGTGCTGGCTGGTGAGCAACTCGGCGACGACGACACCGGCGATGCCGCCGACGAACCCGGCTGAGAGGTCGATCTCGCCGAGCAGGAGCACCCACACCTCGGCCATCGCGAGGAGCATGTAGGTGGAGCCCTGCACCATCAGGTTGACGAGGTTCCCGGCGGTGAGGAACTTCGAATTGAGGCTCTGGAAGATCGCACCGATCAGGACGAGACCGACGATGACCGGGAGCGCGCCGCTCTCGCCGCCCCGCAGCCGAGCGAACCACGCCTTGACGTAGTCGATGAGCGAGTCCGCCGCGATGCTCGGCGGCATCACGACCTGTGCGGCCTCGTCTTCCTCGGGCGGCAGGTTCTCCGCCGCGCCGGCGGCGGGGTCGTCGACACGGGCCATCGTCAGGCCTTCCGTTCCCGCTCCGCGCGGTCACCGTCGGCCGCGTTCTGGGAGCTGCTGTCGGATGTGCGCTCGGTCCGCCCGGTTGTCATGTAGTCGACGACGATCTGGCGGTCGAACTCCGACGCCGGCCCCGTCGCGACCATGTGCCCGAGGTAGAGGATCGCGAGCCGATCGGCGACCTCGAACACATCGTTCATGTTGTGGGAGATGATGATCACACCGAGCCCGCGGTCGGCCAGCCGGCGCACGAGGTCGAGGACCATCCGGGTCTGCGCGACGCCGAGCGCGGCCGTCGGCTCGTCCATGATCACGAGCTTCGAGTTCCAGAGCACCGCCTTGGCGATCGCGACCGCCTGGCGTTGGCCGCCCGACAGCGACGCGACCGGTTGGCGGATCGAGCGCACGGACGTGACCGACAGGCTGGCCAGTGTCTCCGTCGCGGCGCGCTCCATGTCTTCCTCGTTCAACAACGAGGCGCCCGTGCGTTCCCGGCCGAGGAACATGTTCTGGACGATGTCGAGGTTGTCGCACAGCGCGAGGTCTTGGTACACGGTTTCGATACCGAGGCGTTCCGCGTCGCGTGGCGTGCGGATACTCACCGGTTGGCCGTTCCAGTAGATCTGGCCGCCGTCGGGCGTGTGGATCCCGGCGATGCATTTGATCAGCACCGACTTGCCGGCGCCGTTGTCGCCGGCCAGTGCGGTGACCTGGCCCGCGGGCACCACCAGGTCGACGTCGGTCAACGCCTGCACCGGACCGAACCGTTTGACGATGCCGCGCAGTTCGAGCAGGGGAGCGGTGCCGGTGTTCCCGGACGGTTCCGGGCCCGTCGCATTCGACGGCTCGCTCGTGATCACCATCGTCGGTCACCTTCCCAAGAGCCAAACCGGGCTGCACCCACGGTGCGTCGGTGCAGCCCGGTCCGTTCATGATCGCACTCGCACAATCCTCCCGATTGTGCTCGCACGACGACTTGCCCGGCTACGGGGTGATACCCGCCGCCGTGCACGCGGCCGCCACGGCGCCGGTGCAAATGTCGGATGCCTTCACGAACTTGTCCTTGATGACGGTGTCGTTCATGTTGGCGGCAGTGACCGATTCCGGCGTCAACAGCACGGAGGGGACATCCCTGACCGTGTTGTTGGTCGAGCCGTTCACCAGCGAAGCAGGCGGGGTCTCACCGGCACGCACGTAGAGCGCAACCGCGACCGCGGCCTGGGCTTCGACGTAGATCGGCTTGTAGACCGACATGCACTGGTAGCCGGTGAGGATGTTCTGCATCCCCTGCAGGGTGGCGTCCTGGCCAGTGACCGGGATCTTCTTCGCCGGGATGTTGTTGGTCTTGAGCACCGAGATCACCGAGTTGCCGATCCCGTCGTTGGCCGCGACCACGGCGTTGATGTTCGGGTGCGCGGTGTACTGCTGCTGGAAGTTGGTGAGCGCCTTCTGGTTGTCCCAGGTACCGGCGGGCTCACCGACCTTCGTGTAGGCACCGCTGTCGAACTTCGGCTTCAACACCTCGTTGTAGCCCTGTGCGAACAGTGTCGCGTTGTTGTCGGTCGGGTCGCCGTCCATCTCGAGCACCTGCGGCTTCTGGACGTTCCAGGCCGAGATGCAGTCGACGAGGCCCTGGCCGATCGTCTTGCCGACGACGACGTTGTCGAAGCTGATGTAGTAGCTCGAGTCGCCCTTGAGGGTGAGGCGGTCGTAGTCGATGGTCGCGACGCCCTTGGCCTTCGCGTTCTGTTCGATCGCGGCGCCGCTGCCCGAGTCGAGCGGGTCGATCAGCAGCACGCTCGCCCCATTCGTGATCGCCGCTTCGGCCTGGGTCTGCATCGTGCTCTTGCTGCCCTGCGCGTTCGTGATGATGAAGTCGCTGGACGACAAGCCGGCCGCCTCGAAGGCCTGCTTCAGGTACGGCGCGTCGAACGCCACGTAGCGCGCCGACGACTGGGTGTCGGGGAGGAGGACCCCGATCTTGCCCGTCCCCTTCGATGCCAGGTCCTTCAGCTGGGCCATGGCCGAGAAGTCGTTGGTGAAGTCTTTCGGTGAGATATTGACGGTCGACGAGCTGCCGGCCGTGGTCGTCGTCGACCCGTTGCTCGACGATGACGACTTGCTGCTGCCACAGGCGGTCATCGCAAGGCTCGTGAGGGCAACCGTGCCCAGCACGCCTATTCGCTTGAGCGACACGTTCATGCCGTCTCCTGTTCTTGTGGTGGACATGCTCCTGTAACAGAGACCCGGGCGGATCCTACGTCCGGCCCCCCGGTGTGCCCCGCCGGGCATTCCCCGCCAAAACGCGATGTGAAACCGAGGCGACGCGACCGAAGGCGACAATCTCCATGCGCCAGGATCTGCCTTGCGGCCCGGCGAGCCTGACGGCCGGAAGCCCGATCCCGGCCGGCACTCGGAAGAAGGGAACACGCGGCGATGAACAGCCCGTCCAGCAGCAAACCCGGCGAGGTGTACACCCACGGTCACCACGCTTCAGTGTTGCGCAGCCACTCCTGGCGCACCGCGGAGAACTCGGCCGCGTACCTCCTCGACGCGCTCTTCTCCGGCGCCGACGTGCTCGACGTCGGTTGTGGGCCGGGAACGATCACCCTCGACTTCGCGGCGCGGGTGACGCCCGGGACGGTGGTCGGCATCGACGCGTCCGCGGAGGTGGTCGCCACCGCGGAGCGAGCGCGGCTCGATGCCGGGGCCGCGAACGCGTCGTTCCGGACCGGCGACGTGTACCACCTCGACTTCACCGATTCCTCGTTCGACATCGTGCACGCGCACCAGGTGCTCCAACACCTCACCGACCCGGTCGCCGCGCTGCGCGAGATGCGTCGCGTCGTCCGGCCCGGCGGCATCGTCGCCGCCCGCGACGGCGACTATGCGTCGTTCGCCTGGGCGCCGCGCGACCCGCTGCTCGACCGGTGGAACGAGCTGTACCACCAGGTCACGCAGCGCAACGGCGGCGAAGCCGACGCCGGCCGTTTCCTGCTCGGATGGGCACAGCAGGCCGGGTTGCGCGACATCGTTGCGACCAGCTCGACGTGGACCTTCGCCGATCCCGCCGCCCGCCAGTGGTGGGGCGGGTTGTGGGCCGAACGGGTCGAGGCGTCCGCACTCGGCGAGCAGGCCATCGCGTACGGCCTGAGCGACCGCGAGGAACTCGCGGCGATCGCCGCCGCGTGGCGGCGCTTCGCCGACCAGCCCGACGGCATGTTCATCGTGCCGAGCGGCGAAATCCGCGGGCGGCGATGACCGCGAGATGGGCGCCGTCAGGGCTCGTCGGCGATGCGCTGCTCTTCGGCGCGTGCTTCGTCGCGGGTCCAGCGCAGCACGACGCGCTCGTTGTGGAGCGACGCGATCGCCGGCTCCGGCGCGAACGCATAGTGGTGGCGCAGCAGCCCTCGTTCGATCCCGATCCGGGTCACCCGGTTCTCGCCGTCGATCTCGATCTCGATGAGATGGCCGAGCACGGCGTGGCCCTCGCCCTCCACCTCGCTCCCGGCCCGTAATTCGATCTCGTCGGGCGGGAGACGGTCGTAGCTCACCGTGACCGGTTCGAGGGGGCTCGAGTAGGGGTTCGGCATCACTTCGGCCAGCGACAGGGCGAGGCGGCGCGGATCGTCGGCATCCAAGACGGTCGTGCCCTCGATCAACTCGTAGCCGTTGTAGGTCGCGGCGTCGTCGGCGAGTACGACGACCTCCTTCACCCGCCGCGCCTTTTCGATGGGCACGAGCCGGGCCGTCCACTCCGCCCGGCCGGTCTGCACCAGCATGTGCGTGACCGTGCGGTCGCCGGGGCGCACGACGAATCCTTCGACGTGGCCGACTTCCGTTTCGTCGCTCGTACGTACGGGCGCACCGATGAAGAACGACTGCACGGCGCGGATTCTGCCCCATATCCCGGCGGCATGGCGGAACGGCGCGGCTGCCCGCATCGCCATTTCGCGCCGATGCCCGGCAAAGTGCACAAGCCGGACGGTGTGCGTCGCTAGCGTGGCTGCGTGACGACTCCGCAGGTTGAACGCCGCCGGCACCACCGCTACCCCGCGGTGTTCAAGGTGCACTGCACCCGCATCGGCAAGGACAACCTCGACGCCGAAGTACAGGCGCTCGACGTCAGCTTGAGCGGCCTGAGAATCGTCGCGCCGCGCGGCGTCGCCGCCGGCGACGTGCTGTCGCTCGTGCTCAACCCGTCCGACCCGATCCAGACGACGGGCATCGTGGTCGCCTGCCGGCCCGCCTACGACGTACGGGGCCGCCGCGAAGCGCACATCGCGTTCACGAAGGTCACCGCAACGGTGCAGAAGCAACTCGACCGGCTGATCGACCTCGTCGAACCCGAGCGCGGTTCCACGACCCGGGCTCAGAACACCTCGGGCACGTAGGTCTGGTCTTCGAGCGGCGGCCGGACGTAGTCGTCCTGTTGCCGTGGTGGGAGCACGACGGTCGCCGACGTGACGTCGCGGTAGGGCAGCAGGCTCAACAGGTGATGGATGCAATTCAGGTGCGCGCGCCGTTTGTCTTCGGCGTTCACCACCCACCACGGCGACCACTTCGTATCGGTGAAGCGGAACATCTCGTCCTTGGCGCGCGAGTAGTCGACGAAGTGCGCCCGGGAGCGAAGGTCCATGTCGGAGAGCTTCCAGCGCTTGTCGGGGTTGCGGGCGCGTTCGAGGAACCGATGCTCCTGCTCGGCGTCGCTGATGGAGAACCAGTACTTCACGAGGAAGAGGTCGGAACGGAGGAGCATCCGTTCGAACTCGGGGCACGACCGCAGGAACTCCTCGTACTCGGCGTCGGTGCAGAAACCCATGACATGTTCGACGCCGGCGCGGTTGTACCAACTCCGGTCGAAGAGGACGATCTCACCGCCGGCGGGGAGATGCTCGATGTAACGCTGGAAGTACCACTGGGAACGCTCGCGTTCGGTCGGTTTGTCGAGCGCGACGACCCGGACGACGCGGGGGTTGGTGCGTTCCGTGATGCGTTTGATCGTGCTGCCTTTCCCGGCCGCGTCGCGGCCTTCGAAGAGCACGCACACCTTCAGCCCTTCGCGCTTCACCCACTCCTGGAACTTCACGAGTTCGCGTTGGAGGCGCAGCAGCTCGCGGTCGTAGAGGGACCGCTTCAAGCGCTTCGCCGGCACGGCGGCCGGCCCGTGGGCAACGGTCGGGTCGGTTGCGAGCCGGTGCGCCGGCGGTTGATCGTGCCCGCTCACGGGACCGACGCTAATCGAAGCCCGATCGCCCACCGACCGGGTCGGTACGGTGTCGGGCCGTGTTCGATCATCCGGTGCACGCCGTGCTGCTCGATGCCGGCGGCGTGCTGCTCCTCCCCGACCCGGCGGCGATGCGGCGCGCCCTGGCACCCTTCGGCGTGCGCCCCGACGACGAGCAGGTGTGGCGCGCCCACTACGCGGGGACACGCGAGATCGACCGTCTCGGGGTGGTCGACTGGCGGTCGGCCGACCGGACGATCGCGATCATGCTCGGTGTCCCCGACGCGTTCGTCGACGACGCGGTCGAACCGATCGAGTCGGTCTACCTGAGCGAGTCGTGGGTGCCGGTGCCCGGGATCGGCGCCGCCTTGCTGGCGTTGCAACGCTCGGGTATGGCCCTCGCCGTCGTGTCGAACGCGGGCGGCACCATGGAGAACCAGTTGCTCTCGCACCGGATCTGCGCGGTGAACGCGAGCGGTGTGCCCATCGGCGACGAGTTCGCCGAGGTCGCGATCGTCGTCGATTCGCACGTCGTCGGGATCGAAAAGCCCGATCCGCGCATCTTCGACATTGCCTTGGCGCAACTCGATGTCGACCGGGCGCACACGCTGTACGTCGGCGACACGGTGTTCTTCGATGTCGAGGGGGCGCGGGCCGCCGGCCTTGCCCCCGTGCACGTCGACCCGTGGGGGTTCTGCCCGCTCGAGGATCACCCGCACGTCGCGTCGCTGGCCGCGCTGGTCGATCATCTCGTCGCCGCGACCTGAAGCGGCGGCGCCGCGGTTCAACCGGGTCGCACGACCCAGTCGTCGGGACGCGAGGTGAAACCGTCGACCAGCCGGGTGGTCGGGGTGCGCGCGACCGCGCCGGTCGAGCGCAGCTCTTCTACCGCGGCGACCGGGTCGGGATCAGCGAAGAGGCGCCGATCGTCGAACGACAATGCGGCCTGACCGGTTGCGTCGACCGTCCAGTACGAGGCTTCGAGCGCGATCCCAGACGGATCGGTGAAGTAGATCGACTTGATGAACCCGTGGTCGACGACGTCGGTCACCTCGCAGTCGGCCGCCTTCAGACGGTTGCGCATCGCCAGGAGGGCGTCTTCGTCGGCGAGGGCCAACGAGAGGTGGTCGAATTGCACCGCGGCCCGCTCGGGCACCCCGGCCGGCTTGGCGAACGCCTCCGGGTCGAGGTCGCGGTACTCGAAGAACGCGAGCGTGTTGCCGGCGCCGATCTCGAAGAAATAGTGGCGGAACTGAGGCGTCCCGATGGTCGCGACAAGCCGCGCACCGAGGACCCCGGCGTAGAAACGCACGGTGTCGTCCATGTTGCCCGTGATCAACGCGAGGTGGTTGATCCCGCGCCACTTCGGTGCCGGTTCGCTGGTGGGCATGTCGACGACCTCCTCGAAGGGTTCACGCGCCGCACGCTCACGGTAGCGCCGTCTCGTTCACATCCCGGCCGGCAGCACCGCGTGCACGAGCGAAGGACCGTCGGTGGCCAGCGCCGCCGCGAGCTGCAACCCGAATTCCTCGGCCGTCTCGGCCCGCGTTGCCGGGACACCGAAACCACGCGCGATCGCGACGAAGTCGAGCGAGGGCGGCGCCAGCTCGAGCATGGCCTTCGCCCGCGGTCCGGGCGGTTCGGCACCCACCCGGTTCAGCTCGAGGTTCAAGATCGCGTACGACCGGTTGTCGAGGATCACGGTGGTCACGTCGAGACCCTCACGGGCTTGTGACCACAGGGCCTGGATCGTGTACATCGCGCTGCCGTCGGCTTCGACACACAGCACTTTGCGCTCGGGGCACGCGACCGCGGCGCCGGTCGCGGCGGGGAGGCCGAAACCGATCGCACCGCCCGTGAGGCAGAGCCAGTCGTGCGGCGCCGCGCCGGCGGTCGCACCCGCGAGCCAGAGGCCGCCGGTGTTCGCTTCGTCGACGACGATCGCCTCCTCGGGGAGCTGCGCACCGATCGCGTTCGCGACCGCTTCGGCGGTGAGGGCGCCGGTCGGGGGTTCGGGCCGCTGCGCCGGTGCACCGGCGGCGGCGCCGCTCGCGCTCATCGCGCCGGCCAGCGCGTCGAGCGCACCCACGACGTCGTCGGCCGCGCCGGCCAGGGAATGAACTTCGCAACCGTCGGGAACGAGGTCGCTCGGCTTCCCCGGGTAGGCGAAGAACGACACCGGCGCGGCCGCGTCGACGAGCACGAGATGGCGCAGACCGGCGAGCTGCACCGCGGCGAACTCGGCGAGGTACCCGATGCGTTCGACGGCCGGGATACCCGCACCGCGACGAAGGCGGGCCGGGAACGTCTCGCACAGCAGTTTCGCACCGGAGGCCTGCGCGATCCGCGACGCCGCGGCGAGCCCGCGCTCGTCGCGTACGGCCGAACCGCCGACCAGCAGCGCGGCCGGCTCGCCCGACTCGAGCACCTTCGCGACATCTGCGATCGTGCTCTCGCTCACCGCGCGCGCACGCCGGCGCTCGGCCGGCGCCGCGGCGCCCTGCGCTTCGAGCCACGCAGTGTCGGCGGGCAGGATGAGCGTCGCGACCTGGCCCGGCGGGCCGAGCGCGACGGCGACCGCTTCAGCCGCCGCGGGCGCGACTTCTTCGGGCGAGCGTGGCACCGATACCCAGTCCGACACGTTGCGCGCGACCGTGACGATGTCGGACTGCAAAGGAGCGTCGTACCGCTCGTGGTACGTGGCGTGCTCACCCACGATGTTCACCAGCGGTGCCCGGCCGCGGCGCGCGTTGTGCAGGTTCGCGAGCCCGTTCCCCAAGCCCGGGCCGAGGTGCAGCAGCGTGGCGGCCGGCTTCCCGGTCATCCGCGCGTACCCGTCGGCCGCGCCGGTCGCGACGCCTTCGAACAACGCGAGCACGCTGCGCATCTCGGGCACGTCGTCGAGGGCGGCGACGAAATGCATCTCCGACGTTCCCGGGTTCATGAAGCAGACGTCGACACCGCTGTCGACGAGCGTGCGGATGAGGGACCGTGCTCCGTTCACGCCTGCTCCAGTTCGAAGATGGTGCCCGGGTTGAGGATGCCGTTGGGGTCGAAGGCGATTTTGATCCGCCGCATCAACGCGAGGTTCGCGGGGTCTTCGAGATCCTCGAAGTAACGCTTCTTCTCGGTCCCGATACCGTGCTCACCGGATATCGCGCCGCCGAGCCGCTTGCCGGCCTCGAAGATGCCGTGCAGCACCTTGTAGCGCGCCTCCGGGTCGGGTTGGAAGACGGCGAAGTGGACGTTGCCGTCGCCGGCGTGGCCGCAGCCGACGATGAGCGAACCGTGCGACTGCGCGACCTCGTTGACCTTCTCGACGTACTCCGACATCTGGGCTCGCGGCACGACCATGTCGATGATGTCGTTCGCCCCGGCGGCCTTTCCCGTCCAGAACGACTTCTCGCGGGCTTCGATCAACTGCTGGCCGGCGTGCGGCGGCAGCACGTACACGTCGATCGCCCCGAGGCGGCCAAGCATCTCGCCGACCTCCCCGACGCTCTCGTCGAGTCGTGCGTCGGTGCGTTCCTCGAGGACCACGACAAGGTACGCGAGCGCCTGGTCCTTCACCGCCTTCGGTACGCCGAGGTCGAGGCCGGCGTTCGCGGTGATCCCGGCCATCGTCATCAGGTCGATGTACTCGAGGATCATCGGGGCGACGCCGCTCGCGACGATGCGCGGCACCGCGTGCGTCACTTCGTCGAGCCGCGCGAACGGCGCGAGCACGGTGGCGCGATGTTCGAGACGCGGGTACAGCCGCAGGATCGCCTCGGTCACGATCGCCAGGGTTCCCTCCGACCCGATGATGATCTGCGTGAGGTCGTAACCGCTCGTCGACTTCACGAACTTGCCGCCGCTGCGCACGAGCTCGCCGGTGGCGAGCGCAGCCTCCACTCCGAGGACCTGATGCCGGGTGACGCCGTACTTGACGGCTCGCATCCCACCGGCATTCGTCGCGACGTTGCCACCGAGGCTCGCGCTGTACTCACCGGGGAACACCGGGTACACCAAACCGTGCTCGGCCGTCGCCGCGTCGAGTTGCTCCAGCGTCACGCCCGGCTGCACCACCGCGACGTGGTTCTCGGTGTCGATCTCGAGGATCTCGGCCATGCGAGTGAACGACATGACGATGCCGTTCGCCTGCGGGACGCACGCACCCGAGAGGCCCGTACCGCTCCCGCGCGCGGTCACCGGTATCTTCAGCTCGTTCGCGACGGCCAGGACCCGCGCGACCTCGGCGGCGGTGCCGGGCCGGACGACGGCCCGCGGGCGCCGGCCCGTCGCGGTGAGCGCTTCGTCGTGCCCGTCGTCGTCGCTGATCGCGTCGCCCACGGAAACATTCGCTTCGCCGACGATCGCTGCGAACGCCGGACCGACATCGACCATGTCCCCTCCGCCTGCCTGCCGCCCGATCGGCGCGCCGGGCCATGATCGCACGCCCCGGCAACGATCCGCAGGCCGCCGCTACGCTCGCGCCGTGAACGACGTGGTGATCTTCGACGAGCTGTTCGACGCCGCCGGAGCCGCGGCGATGGTCGACCTCTGCGAGCGGTTCGGCCGCTACCGGATGTACGCCGAACTCGAGCAGCTCGACACCGACATCGGTCGCGGCTTGTCGCAGCGGCACGACGCGGTCGCCAACTTCCTGCGCACCGGGGGCCTGGCGGCGGCCGCCGAATCGACGTTCACGCTCGCCGCCCGCACGAGCTACTTCCGCGAGGAGTACGCGTACGGGCAACGCACGCTGATCGACGGGATCGAACCGTTCCTCCACCATCCCGGCTTCGTCGAGGCCGCGACCAGAGTGCACGGCCGTCCGGTCGTCGAACCGGCGATCGCCTACGCGAACCTCATGGTCCCGGGCCAGGAACTCGCGGTGCACACCGACGTCCCGGAGTTTCGCGGCTGCAACCGCAAGGTGATGCCCCAGTGGCTCCTCGTCGTGATGCACCACTCCGGTTTGTTCGAGGAATGGCGACTCCCGATCGCGACCGGCATCGCATGGTTCCACGATTGCGACGGAGGCGAACTCGTCTACTGGCCCGGTGGTCGTGACGCGGCGCCGGAATCGCACCGGGTGCGTTACAACTCGGCCATGGTCCTCGACACCGACAGCGTCTTCCACGGTGTCGACCGCATCGCGCACATCGATGAAGGGGCGATGCCGCGACTCCGACCGGGTATGCACCTCGACTACGACGGCGACCGGACGTGGAGCGTGCGCGGTCCCGATGCAGCCGCGGTCGTGCGGTACCCGTGGTCGGATCTCCGTTTCTCGGTCTCGTGGAAGGCCTACTGCTTCCGCGACGAGCACGAGCGCGACGCGTGGCGCGAGCACACCGACGATCTCGGTATCGATGCCGTGCTCGATCGTCTCGTCGACGACCTCGCCGATCGGGGTGTCGTGGCGCGCGATGTCGAGCGTGACGCCACGCTCGGGCTCCTGCTCATCGACGAGTACATCCACTTCCCGGCCCCCGCGCGCGCGTGACCCACAGGTAATCCACACGTTCGCACCTCTTCCTTTCCACAAGCGCTTCGTCGTACGTTTGCGCTTGGCCGCGCCGGCCGCGCGTGACAGGGTCGAGCGCCGAGCAGGGGAGAGCAGCATGGGCTTCGAAGTGCGATTCGTCGACGAGCGCACCACCGTCGTCACGAATGCCGATGCGTACGAGCAAGAAGGACCGCTGACGACGTTCTTCGAACGCAACGGTGGGGCGGGGCGGCTCGCGTCGGCGTTTTCCGTGCGCGTCGCTTCGTTCCGCACCGAACGGCTCCTCGAGATCCGCCGGCTCGACGACGCCGGAACCGGCCACGAGCCGGCCGCGACGGGAGACCCGGTCGCGCTCGTCGCGCTGAGCGCGACGGCCTGACCTCCGTCGTACCCTGGAGCGATGGCCGACCCGACACCCGCGCTCGACCTCGCGTCGCGTGGCATCTACGTCGGGATCACCGCCTGGACCGAACCCACCCTCATCGAAACGGGCTTCTACCCGCACGACGCCACCACACCCGAAGATCGGCTGAAGTACTACGCGACCCAGTTCCCGATCACCGAGGTCGACTCGACGTACTACGCACCACCGAGCGAACGGGTGGCGAAACTCTGGGTGGCGCGCACGCCACCCGCCTTCGTGTTCGACGTCAAGGCGTTCCGGCTGCTCACCCATCACCCGACGCCACCGAAGGCACTGTGGCGCGACCTGCGCGACGACCTGCCCGCCGCGCTGGCCAAGGCCCGCAATGTCTACGCGGAGAAGTTGCCGGCGGGCATGCTCGACGACGCGTTCGAACGGTTCACGACGGCGCTCGGGCCTTTGCAGGATGCCGGCAAGCTCGGCGTCGTCCTGTTCCAGTTCCCGCAGTACTTCTTCCCGTCGCACAAGTCGTACGCGTACATGGAATGGGTGGCCGACCGCTGCCGCGACGCCGGCATCACGGCCGCGATCGAATTCCGGCAGCACTCGTGGATGGAGGGCGACCGGCCCGAGCGCGTCTTCGCCTTTCTCCGTGACCACGCGCTCGCGTACGTGGCCGTCGACGAACCGCAAGGGTTCAAGAGTTCGGTCGCGCCGGCGGTCGCCGCGACCGCCGACATCGCGGTCGTCCGGTTCCACGGCCGCAACACCGACACCTGGGAGAAGAACAACATCAGCGCCGCGGAGCGGTTCGCGTACGACTACACGGACCACCCCGAGGAGCTCGAGGAATGGGTCCCGCGCGTCGCGGCGCTCCACGACAACGATCGCCCGGTTCACGCGCTCATGAACAACTGCTACGCCGATTACGGCGTGCGGAGCGGGAACCTGCTCGCGCAGCTGCTTCAGTAACTGCGATCGGCGGCGGGCCCGATGTCATCCGGGCCATCGAGGTCGTCGGCGTCGACGACGACGTCGAAGCGGCCGTAACAGTCGTCGCAGCGGTAGACGAGCACGTCTCCCACGCCGGGCGCGTCCTCACCGTCGATCGGGGTGGCGAGTTGTGCGCGCCCGCCGCATTCGACACACACGATCGTGAGCGCGACTGCCATCACCAGGACCCTATCCGGCATCGATCACGTCGCGGACCTTGGCCAGGAGTTCCGATCCGGAGAAGGGCTTGCCGAGCAGTTCGACGTTCTCGTCGATGTTCCCCTGCGCGGCCAAGATCGGTTGCGCGTACCCCGACATGTAGAGCACCTTCGTGTGCGGCCGGTGCGAGGCCACCTCGGCGGCGACTTCCGTGCCGAGCTTGCGCGGCATCACGACGTCGGTCAGCAACAGGTCGATCGGCCCGTCGTCGCGGCGCGCGATCGCGATCGCGTCTTCGCCGTCCTCGGCGGCAACCACGTGGTACCCGGCTCCGGTCAGGATGCGGCCGGTGAGCGAGCGCAGCGCGGGTTCGTCTTCGACGAGCAGGATCGTCTCGCCGCGCGGGCGCGATGGTGTGCGACGCGGCGCGCACCTCGGCGATCGCGCCCGTCGCCGGGAACAAGGCGGTGAAGGTCGTGCCGTGTCCGAGCTCCGAGTAGATGCGCGCCCGGCCCCCCATCTGCGTGACGATCCCGTACACGGTCGCGAGGCCGAGCCCGGTGCCTTCGCCCGACGGTTTCGTGGTGAAGAAGGGTTCGAAGACACGATCGAGGAGTTCCGATGGGATCCCCGTCCCGCTGTCGCTCACCCGGAGCCGCACGTAGTGGCCGGGAACATGGTCGGCCGCGTTCGGGTGGGCCTCGTCGTCGAGATCGACGTTCTGCGTATCGATCTCGAGCAAGCCGCCGCCCGGCATCGCATCTCGCGCGTTCACGGCCAGGTTCACGAGGATCTGCTCGATCTGGCCCGCGTCGCCGAACACCGCGCGCAGGTCGGGCGCGAGGTTCACGTGCAAGGCGACATGCTCTCCGATCGTGCGTTGCAGGAAAGGCTCCAGCTCCTTCACCGTCTGGTTGAGGTCGAGCGGGCGCGGATCGATCGTTTCCCGGCGGGCGAACGCGAGCAGCTGGCGCGTGAGCCGCGCGCCCGACTCGGCGGCGCGCTGGATGTGCTCGACGTCGCCTTTCGAAGCCGCGATCCACGGGCTTTCGTCGCCGGCCTTGTCGAGCGCGTCGCCGATGAACCAGGCCGCGTTGGTCATCACGCTCAAGAGGTTGTTGAAGTCGTGCGCGATCCCGCTCGCGAGCGTCCCGATCGCTTCGAGCTTCTGTGACCGCAAGCGGAGTTCCGTCTCGTGCCGCTCCCGGGTGACGTCGAGCAGCACACCCGTCAACGCGGCCGGAGCGCCGTCGTTGTCGAGCGAGACCACCGATCTCGACTGGACCCAGCGCACGTCGCCCCCGTCGAGCCGAACGCGGTACTCGATGGTCACCGCGGCTCGTTCGCCCCGCCGTACCTCGTCGACCGCGGTGCGCACGCGGTCGACGTCTTCGGGTTCGACGTTTGCCATCACCTCGTCGAAGGTGACGGTGCCCACGCTCGTATCCGGGGGGAGCGCCAGCAACGCGGACGCTTTGGCGTCGAGCGCGACCTCGCCGGCACGCAGATCGGACCGGAACGCACCCATGTCGCTCGCCGCGAGCGCGTGCCGCAGCTGCTCCTGCGCGATGCGCGCGTCCTCTTCGGTACGTACATCGTCGCTGACGTCGCGGACGATGGCATGGAACACGGTGCTGCCGTCGTCGTGACGCACCGGGCGGGCGTCGAAGTCGACCCACGCATCGCCGCGCCGCGGGTTCCGCAAACGGAAGCGGACGCGGAGAACGGTGAGTTCCTCGGCCGACTTGTTGATCGCGCGCATCACGCGCGCGGCGTCGTCGGGGTGTACCAAATCCCGCAGGATCCTCGCGTCCGACGTGAGCGCGCTGGGCGGGATGCCGTAGAAGGTTTCGAATGCATCGTTGGCGAAGATCACCCGCGGGTGGCCTTCGCGGTCACGGTGCACCGAGACGACCGCGCCGGGGACCGACGTCAACACCTCACGCACGCGATCGAGGCTGGCCGCGAGCGCCTCGCGCCGGCCCGGTCGTCGTCGACATCGGTGCACGAACCCACCCACGTGCCTCCGTCGCGGTGCTCGCCCGCCTCGACCGACGCGCGTACCGCGAACCAACGGTAGGTGCCGTCGAAGCGTCGTAGGCGCGACTCGAACGCAATGCCTTCCGTCGTCGCGCCGCTGCTGACGGCGCGACGGAACTCGTCGACGTCGTCGGGGTGGAGCTGGGCGAACCAACCGTCGCCGAGCTGCTCGCCGGCCGGGATTCCCGTGAAGTCGGCCCAGCGGCGGTTGAGCGCGATGCACGCGCCGTCGAGCGTGCAGGCCCACACGAGCTGCGGGAGCGCGTCGACCGTCACCGGTGCAGTGCGCACACCGGGACGCGATCCGTCGACCTCGTCCTCCACCGCCGGATCTTCGCGCCGAAGCCGAGCGCGCGTGTGCGAACGGCTGAGAATTGGTCAATCTGTGCCACAAGGCCGGGGCCGATCAGGCGCGGGTACCCCACACCGCGTACAGGGGATCGCGACCGTGACCTCCCGCGACGCGGCGTTCCACCTGCACGCCCGCCCACGACGACGACCGGGCGAAGTACTCGGCCACGATCGCACAGTGGCCATCGTCGCCGGTAGCGAGCCAGCCGTGCACCGCCTTGGTCGGAAAGCACCGGTTCGAGAAGGTACAGACGAAGGGCGCAGCCGGTCGGACCACGCGGTGCACTTCGGCGAACACGGCCAGAGGCGAGACGAGGTAGTCGACAGAGACGCAACACACCGCGGCGTCGAAGCTCTCGTCGCGGAACGGGAGGTACGGCCGGGCGTTGAGGTCGGCAACGACCGCGCCGGCCGCCTGTGCATTGCGCGCCAGTTCATACCCGTTCATACCGAGCGCGACGAGACGCGTGGGCGCGACGACGAAGTGCGACACCCACGATGCCATCACGTCGAGCACGTCACCGGTGAGGCCGAGTTCTTCGTAGAGGGCGCCGACCGCCGCGATCGCACCGTCGTCGATGTGGGTGACGAGCCGTACCGGCGCGTAGAACAGCCGATCGTCCGACTCGTCGTCGCGGGCGAAGAAGCCGTCGGGAAAGCCGTCGCGGTCGCGTCCGATCACGGTTCGGCGAGCGGGCCGTAGGTGTCGGGCCGGCGGGTCGCGAGGAACGGGAACAGGTCGAGCCAGTCGCGGCGCTGGTCGAGGTCGAGGTCGGCGACGCAGACGGCAGGTTCGTCGCGCGGTGCCTGCACGAGGACGCGCCCGTACGGGTCGCTCACGAACGACGAGCCGTAGAACGTAATCGGCCCTTCGCGGCCGGTGCGGTTCGGCACGACCATGAAGGTCGCGTTCGCGATCCCGTGCGCCCGGATCACCTGCTCCCACAACGGCTCGGTGTCGAAGCCGGGATGATCCGGCTCGGAACCGATCGCGGTCGGGTAGACGATCATCTCCGCACCCGCGAGCGAATAGAGGCGCGCAACCTCGGGGAACCATTCGTCCCAGCAGGTCGGGAAGCCGACACGGGCGCTCGTACTGCCGGCCGCGATGTCGAGGACCGGGTAACCGGTGTCGCCGGGCCGGAAGTAACGGTCTTCGTAGTAGCCGGCGGTAACGGGAAGGTGGAGTTTGCGCGTGCGCGCGAGCAGCGCACCATCGGGCGCGACACAGATCGCGGTGTTGAACCCGAGCCCGGCCCCTTCGGGCGCCGCTTCGTAGAGCGACGCGTGCACGGGCACACCCGTCTCGCGCGCCAGCGACGCCGCGAATTCGTACGTCGGTCCTCCGGGCAGCGGTTCGGGTGTTGCGCCCGCGGCGGCGGGCCCGTCTTCGGTGATCGCGAAGTACCGCGACAGCGTGAGTTCCTGCAGGCACACCAGCTGCGCGCCTTCACCGGCCGCGAGACGGATACCTCGCGAGAGGGCGTCGCGGTGCTCGTCGGGATCGGCGTGCCAGCGTTCCTGCACCAACCCGACCCGGAACGGTGCCCGCGCCGGTTCGTGCACCCGGGCGGGCGACGGCGGCACATCGTAGGCGGTCAGCAGCAACGGCGCGGTCATCGCGCCGTCACCGCGCCGGTACCGGCTGGGTGATGCAGTGCACACCGCCGCCGCCGTGGGCCAGCGCCGCACCGGGAACCGCGACGACGGCCCGCCGCGGGTAATGGCCGGCGATCAGCGCCAGCACGGCGTCGTCGCGTTCGTCGCCGATCGTCGGCACGAGCACCGTGCGGTTCGCGACGTAATAGTTGACGTACGGCACCGGGACCGGGACGGCACCGTCGGTCGCGTAGGGGAGGTTCGCGACCTCGACCACGTCGATGCCCGCCGCTTCGAGGCGGGCGCGATTGTCGGCCGCGATCGGGTGGTTCGGGTTCGCCGGGTCGTCACAACCCTGCAGGAGCACGGCGCCGGGCGCGAAGAACGCCACGACGTTGTCGACGTGACCATCGGTGCCGTCGTCTTCGGCGATGCCGTCGGCGAGCCAAACGATCTGCGTCGCACCCACGTAGTCGCGCAGCAACGCTTCGATGTCGCCGCGCGACAGTGTGGGGTTCCGGTTGGGGTTGAGAAGGCAGCGTTCGGTCGTCACGAGCGTTCCCGCGCCGTCGACCGCGATCGAACCACCTTCGAGCACGAACGGCGCTTCGTCGCACGGTACGTCGAGATAGTCGGCGATGCGGCGGCCGATCGTCGCGTCGGCGTCGTACGGCGCGAATTTCTCACCCCACGCGTTGAAGCGGAAGTGCACCGCCCTCCGTTCGCCGGTACCGGTGCGAACGAAGACCGGACCGCTGTCGCGCAACCAGGAATCGTCGATCGCGAGCGGCACGACGTCGACACCGGGGCCCGCTGCGCGCGTGCGTCGGCGGCGTCGCCGGGGTTGGCGACGAGCACCACCGGTTCGTGGCGGGCGATCGCGGAGGCGATCTCGGCGTGATCGGCGCGCGCCTGCTCCAACCGTTCGCCCCAGAGGTCGGCTTGCCGGACGGAGGTCGGCCAGGCGATGAGCGTGTACTCGTGCGGAGCGGTCTCCGCCGGCATCCGGCGTGTCATGCCGATCGACTCACCGCGGCGCGACCGGGACGATCTCGATCTCCCGGAGATGCGCGCCGATCGGTGCCGTCACCGAGTGCACGACCGCGGCGGCGACCTCCTCGGGCTGCATCACACCCCAGTGCCGCTGCGCGCCGAACTTCTGCCAGTAGGGGATCAGCTGCTCGAACACCGCGGGGTCCCAGGCGTCGGCGAACCCGGTGGCGGTCGGGCCGACTCGAACCACGCTCGAACGGATACCGGTGCCCTCGAGTTCGAGCCCGAGGGCACGCGCGAAGACTTCGACCCCTGCCTTCGTCGCCATGTAGGTGGCGAGATGGGGGCGCGGTTGTACCGTCGCGTCGGAAGTCATGAACACGACGTCGCCGGTACGCCGGGCCGTCACGAGCGGTGCCACAACTCGCTTCGTGAGCAGGATCGCGCCGAGCAGGTTGGTGGCGACGATGCGCGCGTGATCGTCGTCGCTCATGTCGTACGCGGCGCCGGGGACGGCCACCCCCGCGTTGTTCACCAGCACGTCGACGACGCCCAGTTCGTCGCGCACCTTCGCGTGGCATGCGTCGATCGACGCGATCTCGGTGAGGTCGAGCGGGAACGTGACGGCGTGCCCGCCCGCGGCCGTCACGAGTTCGGCGGTCTCCGCGATTGCGTCGACCCGCCGGGCCGCGACACCGACCGACCAGCCGAGCGCACCGAACGCGACCGCGACCGCCCGCCCGATTCCGCCCGACGCGCCGGTGACGATCGCGACCCGCGCCGAAGGATCGCCTCCGCTCGGGCCGTCAGTGGCCACGGGCGATCCACTCGTCGAGGTGCGGTGCCTCGTCGCCGATGTTGGTGCTGTCGCCGTGCCCCGTGTGCACGACGGTCCCGGCCGGCAAGCTCAGCAGCCGGTCGCGGATCGACGCGATGATCGTGGGGAAATCGGAGTAGGAACGGCCGGTCGCGCCCGGCCCCCCTTTGAACAACGTGTCGCCACCGAACAGATGGCCATCGGGCCCCAGCAGGCAAATGCCTCCGGGGCTGTGGCCGGGCGTGTGCAACACCCGGAGGTCGGTACCCGCCACGCGCACGACCTCACCGTCGCGCAACGCCGCGTCGGGAGCACGGTCGGGGTACACGACGTCCCACAACATCCGGTCGGCCTCGTGCAACATCACCGGTGCGTTCGTCGCGTGCTTGAGGTCGGCGGCCGCGTTGATGTGGTCGTTGTGACCGTGGGTGCACACGATCGCGACCACCTTCCGATCACCCACTGCCGTGGTGATCGGCGCGGCGTCGTGCGCGGCGTCGACAACGATCACTTCGCTGTCGTCGCCCACCAACCAGATGTTGTTCTCGACCTCGAAATCCTGGCCGTCGAGCGAGAAGATCCCGTTCGTGTTGACCAGTTCGATACGGACGCTCACAGCACGACGACGCTGCGCAACACTTCGCCCCGTTCCATCTTGTGGAACGCGTCTTCCACCTGGTCGAGGGAAATGGTCTCGCTCACGAACCGGTCGAGATCGAAGCGGCGCTGCAGGTAGAGGTCGATCAGCATCGGGAAGTCGCGGCTCGGGAGGCAGTCGCCGTACCAGCTCGGTTTGAGCGCGCCGCCCCGCCCGAAGAACTCGATCATCGGGAGGTCGGGGAACTTCATGTCGGGGGTCGGCACGCCGACCTGCACGACGGTGCCCGCGAGGTCGCGCGCGAAGAACGCCTGCTCGAGCACCTCGGGCCGACCGACAGCTTCGATGCACACGTCGGCGCCGTTGCCCTCGGTGAGGGCACGAATCTTCGCGACCGGGTCCTCCTTCGACGCGTCGACGGTATGCGTCGCCCCGAATTCCTTCGCCCATTCGAGCTTCTTCGGGTCGCGGTCGACGGCGATGATCGTGCGCGCGCCGGCGAGCCGCGCGGCCGCGATCGCCGCGTCGCCGACACCGCCGCAACCGAACACCGCGATCGTGTCGCCGCGGGTCACGCCACCCGTGTAGGTCACGGCACCGAAACCGGCCATGACGCCGCAACCCAGCAGCCCGGCGGCTTCGGGCCTGGCCGCGGCGTTCACCGGCGTCGCCTGGCCCGCGGCCACGAGCGTCTTCTCGGCGAACGCACCGATACCGAGCGCGGGCGACAACGGCGTCCCGTCGGCCAGCGTCATCCGCTGGGTCGCGTTGTGGGTGTTGAAGCAGTACCACGGCTTGCCGCGACGGCAGGCGCGGCACTCGCCGCACACGGCGCGCCAGTTGCACACGACGAAGTCGCCCGGTTGCACACCGGTGACACCGCTGCCGACCGCTTCGACGATGCCGGCCGCCTCGTGGCCGAGCAGGAACGGGAAGTCGTCGTTGATGCCGCCCTCCCGGTAGTGGAGGTCGGTGTGGCACACCCCGCACGCCTGCACCTGCACGACGGCCTCGCCCGGGCCGGGGTCGGGGACGAGCACCGTCTCGACCGAGACCGGCGCACCCTTCGCCTTCGCGACGACACCGCGGACCTGTTGCATGAGCGTGTCTCCCAAGCCGGCTGGGTTGTGACGGTTGTACCCCCGTATGGGGGCATAACCGTCACAACCCGGGACAGTAGTGAGCTAGCCGAGGTACTCGCCGCCGTTGACGTCGAGCGTCTGGCCGGTGATCACGCGCGACCACCGCGAGATGAAGAACACCACCGAGTTCGCGATGTCGTCCTGCGGCGGGATGATGCGCAACGGGATGTTCGCCTCGACCTCGTGCCGGGCCTCGTCGTTCGTGATGCCACGCGCCGCTTCCTGCATCTGCAGGTACACCTCGACGTTCGGGCCGCCGATCCACCCCGGCGCGACCGCGTTGAAGCGAACCTTGTCGGGGCCGAAGGTGACCGCCAACGCCTGCATCGCGGTGTGCAGCGCCGCTTTCGAAGCGGCGTAACCCGTCTCGTCGGTGCGGATCTTGCGCATGCTCATCGAGAGGATGAACACGACCGACGCGTCGCCGTGCTCGCCGGCGGTCTTCTTCAGCAGGGGCAGGGCCTCCTGCGTGAGACCGAGCGTCCCCCAGACGTTCACGTCGAAGACCTTCCGCCACTTCGCGAGGTCGACGGTGTCGAACCCCTCGAACGGGTCCATCCGGAAGGCGTTGTTGACCAACCCGTCGAGCCGGCCGAATTCGTCGGCGGCGCGCTGGACGAGCCGGTCGACCTCGTCGTCCTTCACCAGGTTCGTGGGTACCGCGAGCGCCCGGCCGCCGGACGCTTCGATCTCCTGCTTCACGGAGTCGAGGTACTCGGCGTTGCGAGCCGCGAGCACCACGGTGGCGCCTTCCCGGGCGAGTGCCTTCGCGTTCGCCTGGCCGAGCCCCGGCCCGACTCCCGACACCAATACGACTTTGTCCGACAACAACACTGGCGACCTCCTCAGTCGAGGCCAGAGCGTGGCAGACGAGTTCGCGCGCCCGCGAACGCGTCCCGGCTACGTTCCCCGGGATGCACGTTCGGGGGCGCAGCTTCCGGCTCCTGCTCACGGCGGTCATCACGGTCGCGACCGCGGGCGTCTGGCTGTCGGCGACGGCCGGAGCCGCGGGCGCGGAGTCGATCACCGCCGAGCACGTCGACATCACCATCCGGGCCGACGGCGACCTCGCCGTGGCCGAGCGGATCACGTACGACTTCGGCCCGGTGCCGCACCACGGGATCATCCGGGAGATCCCGACCCGGGTGCACTACGACTCGAAGTACGACCGGCGCTACCCGATCGCCGGCGTCACCGTCTCGGCGTCGGCCGGGACCCCCGCGCCGTCCCACACGAGCTCGTCCGGCGGCTGGACCAGCATCAAGGTCGGTGACGCGAACCGCACCATCACCGGCGTGCACACCTACGTCGTCTCCTACGTGGTGCACGGGGCGATGACGGCATTCCGCGACCACGACGAGCTGTACTGGAACGCGCTCGGATCCCGCTGGTCGGTGGTGCGCAACAACGCGTCGGTCGCCGTGCACGCCCCCGCCGGCATCACGAAGGTGGCCTGCTACGCCGGCCCGACCGGCTCGCACGACCCGTGCCAGTTCGCCCGGTCGGCGAATCGCACCGCGACGTTCCGCCAGGGCGCGGTGTTCCCCGACGAAGACCTGACCGTGGTCGTCGCGCTCCCGCGCGGCACGATCTCGCCCGTTCCCCGACCAATCCTGGTCGAACGGTGGTCACTCGACCGCGCCTTTTCCCGGACCCCGGCGGCGCTGGCGGTGAGCATCGGCGCGCTGGTGGCGTTGCTCATCGGTTCCGCCGTCGTGATGTGGAACGTCGGGCGCGACCGGCGCTTCGTCGGCTCCGCGGTCGACGTCGCGTTCGGGTCGACCGACGGCGCCGAGGAGCGGGTCGGGCCGTTCGAGCACGGCGACAGCCCGGTGGAGTTCACGCCGCCCGACAATCTCCGGCCGGGCGAGATCGGCACGCTCATCGACGAGCAGGCGAACCCGCTCGACGTGACCGCCACAATCGTCGACCTCGCGGTACGCGGCTATCTCACGATCGAAGAGGTGCCGAAGCACGGGTGGTTCGGGCACGCCGACTGGAAGCTCACCGCGCAGAAGGAAGGCGACGGGCTGCTCCCGTACGAGAAGGCACTGCTGTCGGCGCTGTTCGCGAAGCACCAGGAGGTGAACCTCAGCGCGTTGCGCCGGACGTTCGCCACTTCGCTGCACCGCGTCGAGGAGAAGCTCTACCAAGACGTGACGAAGCACGGCTGGTTCTACGGCCGCCCCGACAAGGTTCGGGCGCGGTGGAAGAACATCGGGCAGGTCGTGACGGTGGCCGGCGTCGCCGTGACCTTCCTGCTGGCGAAGTACACCCATTGGGGCCTCGCGGGTATCCCGCTGTTCCTCGCCGGGCTCGTGTTGATGGCCGGCGCGCACAACATGCCGCGCCGCACCGCGAAGGGCACCGGCACGCTCCGCCGCGTCCGTGGCTTTCGCGAGTTCATCGACCAGTCGGAGAAGGAACGGGCGCGCTTCGCCGAACAGCAGAACCTGTTCTCCGAGTACCTGCCGTACGCGATCGTGTTCGGCTGTGTCCACAAATGGGCGAAGGCGTTCGAAGGGCTCGCCGACGAGCCCGCGAACAACCTCGGCTGGTACCAGAGCAGCCAGCCGTTCTCGACGCTCGGCTTCGCCAACGCGATCGATTCGTTCGCCGTCACGACCTCGGGCACCATCAGTGCCGCGGCGCCGTCGTCGAGCGGCGGGAGCAGCGGGTTCTCGGGCGGGTCGTCGGGTGGGGGCGGCGGGGGCGGCGGCGGGGGTTCCTGGTAGCCGACCGCGCCCGGGCGCTCAAGCTTCGCACCGCCCCCTGCCGATACTGCGATGGGCGGGTACAGAAGGTCTGCATGCAGATCACTGGCGTACAGCCCATTGGCGGTTCCCGCTACGTGTCGATGCAGCCCGTCGTGGTCGACGACAAACCTGCGATCGAGCTCCAGGCCGGGCTCGACGCCGGGATCGACGCCCGGCAGGCTGCGCACCTTCTCGACGCCGACCCGGTCGTGTTCCCGCGCGAGGCCCGCGGCTCGATCAGCGGCCCGACGAGTTGAAGCGCCGGCGTGCCGCCGAGAAGTACCGCCAGAACGAGTCGGCCGCCGCGTCCGCCCGGCGCCGGCGCCGCCGGCGCTGAATTACAGCGACGTCGGGCGCGAGAAACGTTCGCGTACGAGCGGCTCGAAATGTTCGAGCGGGAGCGTGTCGTAGGCCGGGTCGAACGCGGTCTGGTCGTAGTCGTCGGCAAAGGTCGCCGCGAGATCGAACCACGGCGCGCCCTGGTACTGGTCGCGGGCGTTCGGGTCGCCGCCGAAGTGCGCGTAGTAGTGCCGCCCCTGGAAGTCTTGGTGCGCCCGGATCATGTTGTAGACGTCGGGCCGCACGTACGACTTGATGATCGCCGCGGCGATTTCCGGATGGTTCGGCACGCTCACGGCCTTGCCGACGTCGTGCAGGAGCGACGCGAACACGACCTCTTCGTCGGCACCGTCGCGCTCGGCGCGTGTCGCGGTCTGCAGCGAGTGCACGAGTTGGTTCACGGCGAAACCGTCGGTGATCTCCTCGAGCGACCGCAACATCGCGAGTGCGCGCTCGGCGACCCGTTCTTGGTGCGCCATCGTCTCGTGCCCGATGACCGCCCATTGCTCGGCCGTCGACTCGTCCATGCGGGTGAACGTGGTTGCCATCGCGCCAGTATCGCGCCGGGCCCTTCAGTTGCCGAGGAGTGCTGCTCCCCGCCGGAAGAACGTGAGGGCGGTGTCGTAGGGGTCGGCCGACGCCACGAGGTCGGCATAGCCGAGGCTCGCGCCGAACGGCTCGTTCCAGAACCGATCGTTGACCACCCGTTCGGGCTCCCACGGCCCGACGTAGAGGTAGGGCTCGGGGTGGCCGGCGTCGCCGGGCGACGCGCCGTAGTTCGCCCGCCGGCCGGCAGTCGCGTCACCGATGTCGGCGGCAAGGTCGAAATGCTCGGGCCAGAGCTGCACGAGCGACGGCGTGCCGGCCGCGAGGTCGACCCGCAGCTGCGCGAGCACCGCGGTCCCGAACCCGTACCAGTCGCCCAGCACTCCCGCGGCGGCGGGGTCGACCTCGAGGGGGCGCGACGGGTCGCCGTCGGTGGACGCCTCGAACAGGCCGGCCGGCACGCCCGGTTCGATCCCGACGAACGCGGCCGCCGCGCCCAGGGTGGTGATCGGCACGTGCGCGAGCGCGCCGTCGCGCACGAGCGCGAACCCGCGTCCGGTCACCCGCACCTGTTCGTCGGCACCGAAGTACGGCGTGCCGAACCCGTCGCGCACCCAGCGCAGACCGATCTTCCCGTTGGCGCGGTGACGCGCCGCGCACACGACGTGCTCGGCGAGCGCATGCCACGACTCGCGCGTCGCGCTGAACGCGCCGGCGCCGGCGCCGGCGCCGGCGATCGGCCGCAGCCGCGGCCGTGCGGCGAGCCAGCGTGCCGCGCACCACGGCGCGAGGTCGGGTTGCACGTCGCAGCGGTCCTGCCAGGTGAGGTCGCCGTCGGTGACCGGTGAGATGACGCGGGCCCCGGGTTGTGCCTCACCGCGCGCGGGCGGGTCGTCGCTGAAGGGTTCGATCTGCACCGCGGGGGGTGCCGGTTCGAGCACGCGCACGTCGAAGGCGCCGCCGACCGCGGCGCGCGCTTCGGCAACCGGGTCGATGCTCACGGGAGCAGGTCGCGGATGAGCGCGGCGAGCACGAGCGGCTGGTCGCCCTGGATGCTGTGCCCGGCACCGTCGACCACGACGACGCGCGCATCGGGGCGCCGCCGGCGCAGTTCGTCGATGTCCTCGTCGGCCACGACGGGTGAATCGGCACCTCGCGCGATGGCGAGCGGCGCCCGGCTGCTCCCGAGGTCGTCCCAGAGCGTGTCGAGGCCCGGGACCACACCGCCGTCGTCGCCCTCGCCCGAGCCGCGGCGGGGGAGGTCGTAACGCCACCGCCACCGGCCGTCGGGTGCCTCGATCGCGTTGTGCAGCACACCGCGGCGTAACGACGACTCGGTCCGCGTCGGGTTGAACAGGACCGTCCGCTCGAGGATCTCGTCGAAGCTCTCGAAGAACTCGGGGCCGTCGATGAACTGCACGATGCTCGAGGCCTTCTCGTGGTTCACGCCCGGTGTGACGTCGACCAGCAAGAGGGCCGGCACGACATCGGGCGCGCGGGCCGACAGCGCGATCGCGGTCAACCCGCCGAGCGACATCCCGACAACCAAGCGGTTGCCGGGTGCGAGCTCGCGCACGGCCACCTCAACCGCCTTCGCGTTCTCGGCCGGCCAGTACGCGTGATCGTCACGGTGGTCGGAGTGACCGTGACCGGGGAGGTCGATCGCGAGGAGCGGCCGGTCGAGCGCGAGCGCGACCGTGTCCCACGTGTGCGCGTTCTGCGCGCCGCCGTGGAACAGGACGACCTCCGGGTCGCCGTCGCCCCAGCGCAGCGCGCTCACCCGCCGGCCGTCGCCGGCGTCGACCGATACCCGCGACACCGCCGGCGGCGCCGTCCACGGGATGCCGAACTCGTCGGCGTTTTCACGGAAGAGCGCGAACTCGTCGTAGTGCGTCATTGCCCCTCATGATGATTCACGGCGTGAGGTTCGTGCACGATCGCAGGTTCTCCCACGCGCGGCGCGCGGCACTCGCCGCGTCACCGTCGAGCGGGTGGGCGACGCCGTTCTCGAGCACCGCGGGCGCGAAGCGGTAGCCGTCGACGTGGCGGCCCGTCGTCGTCACGAACAGCACTCCACTCTCGGTCGCCGGTCCTGAACTCGTATAGAACACGAAGTTCCCCATGCCGTAGTCGACGAACGCGTCGCCGAGCCGGCCGCCGCCCTCCAACCGGTGCGCGTGCCCCCCGACGACGACGTCGGCGCCCGCGGCGACCAACGTCTGCGCGAGTGCCTCCTGGTCGGCACTCGGGCAGGTGTGCTGTTCGACCCCCCAGTGGAGGAACACCACGACGGTGTCGGACGTTGCCCGCGCCGCCTTGACTGCGGCGACGAGGCGCGGAACGTCTTTCGCCGATGCGAGCCCACCGTGCGTTTCGGTTGCCGTCCACGCGGTGATCAGGTTGTCGTCGAGCACCTGGGTGGCGTTGATGATCGCGATGCGTTGGCCGCGCACCACGGCGCGGTATGGCGCGTAGGCATCGTCGGCGTCATGACCGATCCCGATCACCGGGAAGTGCGTGATGGCGGACGCCGCGAGGGTGTCGGCGAGACCGTCGGGCCCGTAGTCGAGGCCGTGGTTGTTGGCCATCCCGGCCACGTCGACCCCGGCCGACGCGAGCGCGGTGAACGCGGTGGCCGGCGCTCGGAACGTGTACTGCTTGTCGGCCGGCGTCCCTCGGTCCGTGATCGCGGTTTCGAGGTTCACGATCGCGAGATCGGCCGACGACAGCAACGGCGCGACGGGTGCGAGCACACCCGCGGGGTTGGCGTCGAGCTGCGGCCGGAGGATGCCCTCGAAATGCACGTCGCCGCCGAATGCGATCGTGACGGCCGCGCCGCTCCCGGTCGGCGGCCGGGTCGCGGTCGTCGTGGGAAGAGGGCGGGCACGCGCCGGTTGGGTCGCGGCCGTCGTGCTGGCGGATGCGGCGCGAGCCGCGGGCGTGGAATGGGCGCGGGCCGCGATACCGAGCGCAGCCAGCGTCGCGGTCGTGACGACGGTAAGGACCGCAACGGCGGTCCAGCGGGCACGCGTCACCCACGAATGCTACCGGCGCGAGGTTCGCGTGCCCCGAGGCGTTCCGCGAAGGGGACCGTTCCTACACTGCGAACGATGCGCGTGCCCGAAGTGTCACCGCGCGTGTACCGGCGACTGATGTTGCTGATCGTCGGCCTGCTCGCGCTGATCATCGTGAGTGGTGCCGCGGTCCGGCTCACCAACTCCGGGCTCGGTTGCCCCGACTGGCCGAACTGCAACGCCAAGGACTTCGTCGCCGTCGGTACCCATCACCAGGCCATCGAGCAACTGAACCGCCTCCTGTCGGGGTTCATCGGCGTTCCGATCGCGCTCGCGCTGTTCGCGTCGTACCGCCGCCGGCCCCGCCGCCGCGACCTCGTGAACCTGTCGTGGGTGCTGTTTGCACTGTTCTGGGGCGAAGCGGTACTTGGCGGCATTGCGGTGCGGGTCGAGCTGGCGTGGGTCAGCGTCATGGGCCACTTCCTCCTTGCCCTCGCCCTCGTCGGCGTCTCGCTCACGATGCTGCGCCGCACCGGCGAAACCGGCGGCGAAACGCGCTATGTCGTGTCGGGCACGGCCCGTATCGGGGCGCGGGTCGTGTACGTGCTTGCGATCTGGGTCGTGATCGCCGGCACGCTGGTGACAGCCGCCGGGCCCCACGGCGGCGACGCCAAGGCCAAACGGTTGACGTGGCCCATCCAGGATGTCGCGCGCCTGCACGGCGTCTCGGTGAACATCTTCATCGCCGCGGTCCTCGCGTTGATCGTCGTGCTGTGGCGCGAGCACGCACCGAAACGGGTGCTGAACACCACCGAGGCCCTCCTCGTCGTGATGGTCGCGCAAGCGATCCTCGGTTACGTGCAGTACTTCGAAGGGGTGCCGCCGGTACTCGTCGGTTTCCACGTCGGCGGCGCGGTGCTCGTCTTCGGTACGGTGCACCAGTTGCAACTCGAGATCAGGCACCGAGGCGAGGCGATTGCCGACGCGCCACGCGCCGGGCCGGCATGGCGCACCCTCCAGCCGGCGGGGCCGGCGGCCGGCAACTGAACGATCCGAGCTCCGGCGCCGTAGGAGTGCCGTGACCATTGCATCGACCACGCCGACGCGGTTCGCCTTCGATCGGGCCTGGACCTTCCCCTTGCCGGCCGCGCAACTGTTCGACCGTTTCGGCGACACCGCCGACTTCCGGCGTTGGTGGTCGTGGCTGCACCGCTTCGACGTGAGCGGCAGCCCGGCGTTGCAGCGCGGGCGGCGCGCGTCGTGCGTGATCCAAGGGCCGGTCCCGTACACGCTGCGCGTCGACATCGAGATCGAGCGCGTCGAACCGCCGGAGCTGGTCGAAACCTACGTGCGCGGCGACCTCGACGGCCCCGCCCGGCTCGAGGTACACCCCGCCGGCGAGGGCAGCACCGCCCGGTTGTGCTGGGACTTGGAACTCTGCGACGCCACCCTGCTGCGCATCAGTCGCTTCGCGCGTCCCGTGATGGAGTGGGCGCACGACCGCGTCGTCGCGCTCGGGGTCGAGCAGTTCCGGCGGCATGCGGTCCTGCCGTCGGTCGCGGCGCCCGATCTCCGCGTCGCGTACCGGCCCGGCTGACCCGCGAACTCCTCAGGTCAGCGCGATCGCACCAACGAAGAGCGCCGACGACGTATTCAGCGCGATACGCACCTTCGTGCCCGCGAGCGTGATGCGAAGTACGCGCGCATCGTGAACGTTGGCGACCGCGCTCGTCGGCGCGAGGAGCCAGACATCTGTGTTGGTCGCCACGATGTCGGTCGGCTGGCGGAAGCGCAGCGGGCCGTTCTCGAACCGCACCCGTTTGACGACGCGACGCGTCGTGGCATCGATGCGATCGACTTCGGGGCTTTCGTTCGCGACGACCCACAACGATCCGCCGGCACCGACCGCGGCGCCCGCGCCACCGGGGGCGAGGCTCGCGAGGTCGAGCCGCGCCCCCGGCCGCAGTGCGGTCGTATCGATCGGGACCGCGGTGGTCCGGGTGACGACCCACAGCGTTCGCGCCGGGCCGTCGGACGAGACCGTGAGTACCGACGCGGGAGCCGTCGAGGGCACCACCGACGTCGTCCCGACCCGACCGTCGCGCGACACGACCGCGGCGACCGTCTGCGCGCCGCTGCCGTACACGGCGACGACACCGTCGCCGCGCGGCACGACCCGGGTCGGGCCGGGATGCGCGGCCGGCAGCGCGACCGTCGGCCCGTAGGTACGCGTCGACGGGTCGAACGACCGTAACCGTCCCGGGCCGGTCACGAGCCACAGCCGGCCGCCGGCGTACGCGAACGACGGCGACGGTTCGATCTTCCCGAGCGGGAAGTCGGTCTTGAGCGAAGGGAACGTTTCGAGCTTGTTGGTCGTGCCGCGGATCACGCCGAGCCGGCCGCCGATCGCCTCGTAGAGGTAGACGTCGCCGTTGGCCGGCATCACCTCGCCGAACCCCTGCAGACCGAGCGATCGCTGCTGCGCAGGATGGTCGGGGTTCATGCGCAACGTGTCGAAACCGAACAACCAGAGCGCGTGGCCGGCGCGATTGTGCTGCGGCAGCGTCGCATTCATGATCGCGAGGACCGCGGTGAAGATCACTGCGAACGCGACCGCGCCGGTCACGATCCGGCGGTCGCGATCGGAGAACCGCCGGCGGGCGCGCCGAGCGGGAACCGGGGGAGCGTCGAGCGAGTTCAGTGCCGCCCCGATGCGAACGCGCCGATTGCCACCCGGTGAAGGTATGCCACACCCTTGCGAACGCGCCGGTCGGGGACCTGCGCCATAACCTCGGCCGGGACCGAGGAGGAACAGTGGAATACCGACGGTTGGGCCGCAGCGGCCTGCAGGTGAGCGTGTTGTCGTTCGGTTCGTGGGTGTCGTTCGGCGCGCAGATGGACGTCGATCGCGCCCTCGCGTGCCTCGACGCCGCCTATGGCGGCGGCATCAATTTCTTCGACAACGCGGAGTCGTACGCCGGCGGCGAGTCGGAGCGGATCATGGGTGCCGCGATCGCCAAGCTCGGTTGGGCACGTCACTCCTACGTCGTGTCGACCAAGTTGTTCTGGGGGATCCACGACGCCCCGAACATGGTGAAAACGCTCAACCGGAAATACCTCATGCAGGCGATCGACGGTTCGCTCGAGCGGTTCGGTCTCGACTTCGTCGACCTCCTCTTCTGCCACCGCGCCGACCCGAACACCACGATCGAAGAGACGGTGCGGGCAATGAGCGACATCGTCAGTTCCGGGAAGGCCCTCTACTGGGGCACGTCGGAATGGAACGCCGACGAGGTCCGCGCCGCGTGGGAGATCGCCGACCGGCACCACTTGCACAAGCCGGTGATGGAGCAACCGCAGTACAACATCTTCCACCGCACGAAAGTCGAACGCGAGTACGCGCGGCTCTACGACGAGATCGGCCTCGGTGTCACCGTGTGGAGCCCGCTCGCGTCGGGGCTGCTCTCCGGCAAGTACCTCGACGGCGTGCCCGACAACAGCCGCGCCAACCTTCCCGGTTACGAGTGGTTGAAGGGCATGCTCTCCGACGAGGGCCGCAACAAACGGGTGCGGCGTCTCAAGGAAATCGCCGACGAGCTCGGTTGCACCCTCGCGCAACTGTCACTGGCCTGGTGCGCCCGCAACCCGCACGTGTCGACGGTGATCACCGGCGCGAGCCGTGCCGAGCAGGTCCACGACAACCTCGGTGCCATCGACGTGCTCCCGAAGCTGACCGACGACATCTGCGCCCGCATCGACAAGGCCGTCGGGTGGATCGGCTTCGACATGTAGCCGGCGGCGCGCCGGTCAGGACGTGCGTAGCGACATGCGGACGAAGAGGAACCCGTCTTCCTCGAGCACGTGCATGACCCGAGGTTCGATGGGTGGCACGAGCGGCGGCCCGGCGAGGATGCGCGGGCCTTCTCCACTGACGATCCGGGGCGACACGGTCAGGCAGAGCTCGTCGATCACGCCGGCACGCGCGAGGTCGCCGTTCAGGCCTGGTCCGCCCTCGACGAGCACGCTGCCGTAGCCGCGTTCGGCCAGCGCCTCGACGAGCAGCGCGAGGTCGACGTGCTCGGCACCGGTCGCGAGCACGTCGGCGCGACTCCCGGCCTCCCGCGCCAGCGCGCCCGCGCGCCCGGCCGTCGTGACCAGCAACGGCGCCGACCTTGCTTCGGTGAAGAAGGCCGACGAGAAGTCGAACTGGGCCGCGCGGCTCACGACCGCGATCGGTGGTTGCGCGTCCTGCCCGCGTTCGAGCCGGCGCTTCACGGTCGCATCGTCGAGCCGGGCGGGACCGTACCCCTCGGCCCGCATGGTTCCCGCGCCCACAACGATCACATCGGCGACCGCCCGCAACGTCGTGAACACCCGGCCGTCGGCGGCGCCACCGAGCAACCCGGACCGGCCTTCCACGCTGATCGCACCGTCGAGGCTCGAGATCATGTTGACCCGCACGACCGGCGCATCGAGATCATCGCGGTGCATCGCGTACGCGTCGAAGAGATCGACGTCATCGGCAGGGTCGGGGAGCAGTCGGCGCATCGGATCAGTGTGGATGAAACACGCCGGGCGGGCGAGTCACGCCGTCGAGCACGCACGGGTGACCGCTTCGGCGTTGGTGCTCACGCCGAGCGCGTCACGCGCCCGTTTCATCTGCCGTTCGATGGTGCGGCGCGACACATGGTGGCGCGCCGCGATCTCGCCGACGGAATGGCCGGCGGCAAGATCTTCGAGGAGGGCGCGCAATTCGGGCGCCAGCGTCACCGACGCCGGGTGAGCACCGAGGTCGCGCACGTTCCCGACCTGCTCGAGCGCTTCTCGCAGTGCCGCGGCGAGCGGCGCGTCGACTTCATCGCCGAGATGGACGACCACCGCCGCGCACGGACCGGCTGCGCTCACCACTCGCGCCGCGCCCGCGAGATCTTCAACGCACGCCGCGGCGTAGTCGCCCTTGCGCACACGCGCATCGGTTCCGAGGTCGACGATGCGGCCGTGGCTCGTACGCCACTCGTCGCGGATACGGCGGTACGTCGCGAGGTCGTTCGTGATCGTGAAACGACCGTGCTCGGGCCCGCGCCGCCGTTCGGCCATCGCGGCGACCGCGGCTTGCATGCGAGTGCTCGCGTTGAGCGCCCGCCGGGCGTTGTTGACGTGCGACTCGACGGTCGCCCCCGAAATCCACAAACGCCGGGCGATCTGGTGCGAGGTCAGACCGCGACCGACGAGATCGAGCACGACGAACTCGGTGGGCGACAGCCGGCTGCCCGTCGCCCGACGCTCGTGCATCGGCCGCTCGCCGGCACGGCGAAGCCCGGCGCGCGCCCTGCGCTCGAGCGGCACCGAACCGAGCTTGCGCGCGTGTTCCTCGACCGACAGAAGGCACGCGACTGCGTCTGTTCGCGCTCCCGATGCGAGCAGCGCGTGCGCCTGGCCGAGACGGGCTCGCAGCGCGTGCCGGGGTGACAACCGCTCCCATTCGGCAGCCGCCGCCTCGAGGCGGAGCGCCGCTTCGGCGGGCGCCGATGCAATGGCCGCGAGCCCCTCGTACTCGCTCACCGCGCCGGCAAGGTTCGCGAACGCGCATGCCGGCGCCGGGGCCGTGATCGGGCGCCCCGTATCGATCGCCGCCCACGCCGCCACGGTGGCGGCGAGGACGTGGCCGGGGAAGCCGACGACGGGGAGGTCGGCCGCGGTCTGGGCCACATCGAACGCGAGATCGGCGCGGCCGGCGAGCCAGTGCGCCTCGCCGAGCGCCCAGCGCCCGAGCGCCTCGCCGGTCGGGTCGCCGTCGGTGAGGGCGCGCATCTCGCCGGCGACGGCGAGGGCCGCGTTGTCGTCGCCGCGATGCGCGTGCGCCAGGAGCAGCAGCGCTTCGGCCTGGTGGCGGACGCGCGCCGCGGGTGCGAAGTGCACCAGCCGCGGCGCTTCGGCCAACACGCTCGTGTCGTCGGCGTCGAAGAAGAAGGCGGCCAGCAAACGGTTCTTCCGGAACTGTTGCTGCCAGATCGCCGACGTCGCCGCGACCTCGCGCATCATCTCGTCGGCCAGCTCCCGCGCGGCGCGGCCGTCCGATCAGCAGGTGACCGATGCACAGCGTGTCGGCCGCCATCGCGGCGGTCATGATGTCGCCGTCGGCTCGCGCCGCGTCGATCGCCCGCTCGAGGTGCTCCATGAACGTCGGGTCGCCCGCGGCGAGCGCCGCGCTCCCCGCGGCGGAATAGGCGGCGGCGCGTTGCTCGCCCGTGCGTTCCGCGAGCTGCACCGCGCGGGCGGCCGACTCGTGCGCCCCGGCGACGTCCCACTCGACGCGACCTTTGATCTTCGCATCGAGGATCCAGGCCACGACCTCGTCGCGACTCCCCGAACCGGCGAGCGTCGCGAGCGCCTCGTCGACATCGGCTCGCGCCTTGGTGGTTTCACCCGCGAAGAACGCGCAGCGCGCCCGCGTCAACTGCCAGTGCGCGTCGACGACGTCGAGCCGCTGTACCAGCCGCGTTGCATCGTCGTAACGCCCCGCGTCGATCAATGCGGCGATCGCCGCGCGCAGCAACTCGTCGTTATCGCTCGCGTCGGCGGCGATCTCGAGCAAGGTGGCACGCCCGGCGAGCGTCGGCGCAGCGTCGGCCGCAGCGCGCGCCACGCCGGCAGCATTCGGGTCGCCGGCCAGGCGGAGGTGCGTCGCGACGCGTGCCGGGTCGGTCGCGCGGGTTGCGGCCCACCGGTGCAATTCGGCGTGGTCGTCGGCGCGTACAAGATCGAGGGCAGCGTCGGCGAGCGCCGCATGACGGACGGTCACCCGCCCGCCGTCGTGCTCGATGAGCCGCCGTTCGGTCAACTCGGCAACCGCACGTTCGCCGATCTCGTGCGCGGGGACCGGTGTCCCGACGATCGCGAGCCGGGCCAGCGCGAGACGGACGTCGGCATCGAGCGACTGCAGCATCGACACGAGCCTGCGATCTCGCGCCTCGGCCTGCGTGTCGGTGAGGCATTCGAGGAGAAGCGGGTTGCCCCGCCCGTCGGCGACCCAGCGGGCAACGTCGGCCTCCGCCGCGCCGGGGCGGCGCTCGCGGACGAGGATCGCGGCCGACCCGTCGTCGAGCGGCGCGAGGTCGATACGTTCACCGACTTCGGCCAGACGCGAGACGACTGCCGCGGCCCGGCCGCCGCTCGTCGGAGCCGACACCACCATCGGGCGCAACAACGACAGTTCGTCGAGCACGGCAATCGTGTCTTCGTCGCACGAGTGGACGTCCTCGACGAGAAGCGCACGATCACCGAGGAGCCGGTCGACGGCGACTGCGATCGTCGCGGCCGGATCGTCCCAGTCCAGGTCACCCAGCACGATGCTGATCGGCAGGTACGGCTGGGCCCGGCCCAACTCGATGCCGTGAAGCGTCACCGCGTCGACGCCGGCGGCTCGCACCGCGCTCGCCAGCAGCGCCGTCTTCCCGATGCCCGGTTCGCCGAACACCATCACGCTCGTACCGGCGCGCAAGGCGGCCGCGACGGCCAGTTGCTCGCGCGCGCGACCGATCAGGGTCGCGGTCGGGCGGCTCTCAGGTCGCACCACGATACGACTGTACGACCGGTGACGGCTCGGTGGGAATGGCGCCCCTCGGGCCGGGTGGCTACCGGGGGACCAGGCTGTTCGCTCGACGTGACGGCGCGCGTGGAAGGCTGGGACCGATGCGAACCCACCTGGTCGACGGCACCTACGAGATCTTCCGCCAGTACCACGCGAAGCGACCGGGCCACGTCGACCCGACGGGGATGGAGGTCGGCGCGGCGCGATCGGTGGTCGCTTCGATGTTGACGATGCTGGAGCAGGGGGCCACGCACATCGGCGTGGCGACCGACCACGTCATCGAGTCGTTCCGTAACGATCTCTGGGAAACGTACAAGTCGAGCGCGGGCATGCCACCGGACCTGCTCGCCCAGTTCCCCGTGCTCGACGACGCGCTCGCCTCGCTCGGCGTCGCGGTGTGGCCCATGATCGAGTTCGAAGCCGACGACGCGCTGGCGAGCGCCGCCCGCGTGGCGGCGGCCGACCCGCGGGTCGAGCAGGTGATCATCTGCACCCCCGACAAGGACCTCGGGCAGTGTGTCGGCGGCCGGGTCGTGCAACTCGACCGCCGCAACGACCGCCTCCTCGACGCCGACGCGGTGAAGGAGAAATTCGGTGTCGCGCCCGAGTCGATCCCCGACTGGCTGGCGTTGGTCGGCGACAGCGCCGACGGGTTCCCCGGCCTGCCCGGGTTCGGCGCCAAGACCGCGGCCGCGCTCCTGTCGAGGTTCGGGCACCTCGAAGCCATCCCCGACGACCCCGGCGCGTGGGATGTCGCGGCGATCCGCAACCCGGCCCGGCTCGCCGCGACACTTGCCGCGGGACGACGCGTCGCCGACCTCTTCAAGGTGCTCGCGACGTTGCGCACCGACGCTCCCGTCGGCACGGTCGACGACTGGGAGTGGCTCGGCCCCCGCGACGACTTCGCCGCGTGGGCCGAGCGGTTCGGCAGCCCGAACCTCTCCCGTCGAGCCGAGCACCTCTGCCAACTCAGAACACCCCGGTCGGGCCCGCCGACGTGAACCGGCCGGCCGCGCCGTTCATCGCCGGGTCGGTCATCGATCCCGAAGGTGTGAACGTGACGACACCGCCGGAACTCGTCCCGAGGACGTTGCCGGCAACGGTGGGGCCAAGCGTGATGCGCACCACGCGGCTCCCATTCGTCGCCGTGAGTTGCGAACCGGCGAAGCTCGCCGAGCGATGATTGCCCGTCGTCGACACGAAGTAGGTCGGCGCACCGAGGTCGATCGTGCCGTCGACCAGTCCCGGTACCGCCATCTGCACGGGGTCGGCCGGCGTGGCCCGGGTGAACGTCACCGTCACCGTCGGGTTCATGACGCTCGCCATCGGTTCACTGAACGTCACGTCGAGCGTGTCTCCGGGTTCGGCTTTCCCCGGTGTGTGCTTCACCGCGCCGTGCTGGTCGCCGACACTGACGACCACGGGTTCGGCGCCATCCGATGGCACGAACGGCGCGAAGGCGGCCGGGTTCCCTGCCGCGTCGTGCACGTCGGAGTTCGCGGCGGCGAGCGCGACGGTGAACGACCCGGGCCCGGTATCGGGGGCGCCTCGCCCCTCGGTCAGGTGCAGCGTCACCACCCGGCCCGCGCTCGACACGCGGCCGAGCGTCGCACCCGACGGTGCATCGGCCAACAGCCAACCGGCGGTCGACGTCGTCGGCGCGACCTCGTCGTCGAACGTCGCGACGACGGTGTCGACCTTCCCGTTCTGGTCACTGTCGAGCATCTGCAACGCCTGCAGCACGGGCGACGTGCAATCGATCGTTGCCGTCGCGCCCGCCGAGTACGTGCCACCGGTGGTTGCGTTGCCCATCGCGTCAGCGGCCTGGAGGTGCAGCGTGTAGGTCCCGTCGGCCGGGAGCGCGAACGCGTACGACCACGTCGACACGATCGACCCGGGCTCGGCGACCGACGCCGGCAGCATCACTTCAGTGCTGGAACCGAACCGTGACCCGTCCCAGTAGTCGCCGCCGGCCGCGCGCACGGAGATCGTGACGGCCGCGACACCACTCGGGTCGGTGACGGCACCGCAGAACCCGAGCGGCCGGCAACCGGCGTCGAACGCCGCCGCGTTGGCGACGTTGCCGGCAACCGGGAACGTGACCGTCACGTCGGGTGCGACGTGATCGCCCTCGACCACCACCGGGGAGCTCGGCGCACTGAGCGCGGTCCACGACCGGAACACGGCATGGACGCGGTACGTGTAGGTACCGCCGGCGACGTGAAGATCGTCGCAGTGCGTCGACGCGACGAGCGTGCCCGGCCCGGTGCCGCACGCGGGCGACACGGTCTCGCCGTCGCGGCGATCGACCCAGTACCCCTTCACCGATCCCGACGGCGCGCCGGCGGCGACCCATTCGAGCGCGACCGTGCTCGAACCGCTCGTCGCGGTCGCGCCGGGCGCGGAAGGAGCCACCAACGTGGCCACTCCGACCGACCCGCGGCCCGCGCCGGCTCCGGCGAACACGGCCCAGGCACGACCGACCGCACCGGACCACGCGATCGCGACGACCGCCGTCGCGATGACGATCCGCGCCGCGGGTCGGGAAACGAAGTGGAGGGACGGGCGAATGCCCGCCCCTCCGAAGCTCGCGCTCACGGTGCTCAGTTGGAGCTGACGTGGAGGGTGAGCGCGCCACCTTGGCAGGCGTCCTGGCTCGTCGCGGTGTTCGTCATCGTGAGCATGCCGTGCACCGTGGTCGACGCACCGGGCGCGAGGGTCGAGTCGACCGTGACGGGGCTCATCGTGAACCACGCCGCGTTGCAACCGATCGGTGTGTCGATCGACGTCAACGACACGGTGTCGACGTGCTGGTTCGCCGGGCCCGGGTTCGTGACCTCGATCGCGAGATCGGCCGCGGGCCCACCCGGGTACAGCGTGGTATCGGTCGTCGCCGACAGCACGATGGCCGAAGCCGTGCCGACATTGGCGCTCCCCGTACCGCTCCCACCGGTCGTGAAGTACGCGTACGCCGCGGCACCCATACCGAGGGTGAGCGCACCCACGACGACTGCGGCCAATTTCTTGCTCTTGTGCAACATTTTCCGATCCCTTTCGGTTTCGAATGGTGGATCGGGCGTCGGTTTCGCCTCTCGCTCCCCGCCGGCCACGGCGACCAGATCGGCCGTGCGGATCGGTGCACTCGCCCCTTGTCGACCCCGCATCACGCAGGCCCGGGCACGAATGATGAACCTCGATTCCGGAGAACTGAAGGAAGGGTTTCGGGGTGTGACGAAGCACGCGAACGTGGGCCGAGCGGCCCGGCGCGACCGCGCTGGTGCAAGCTGGCGCGCATGAGCACCGACATACGCACAGTCATGCTGGAAGAAGCTCGGCCCGGGATCATGCTGCTCACGCTCAACCGCCCGGCGCGGTTGAACGCGATGAACGCGGCGCTCATCGCCGACCTTCACGACGCGCTCGACGAGATCGCCGCGTCGAGAACGTGCCGCGCGGTGGTGATGACGGGTGCGGGCCGGGGCTTCTGCGCCGGGCTCGATCTGCAAGAAGGTGCGACACCCCCCGAGGCGGCCGGGCTCGGTCGCGTGCAATCGGGGATGCACGTACAGCAGTCGATCGCTCGCCTCATCCCACACCTGCGGTCGTTACCCCAACCCGTGATCAGCGCGGTGAACGGCGCCGCGTCGGGCGGCGGTCTCGCGCTCGCGCTGGGGTCCGACGTACGTGTCGCGGCGCAGAGCGCCCGCTTCAACGTCGCGTTCATCCGCATCGGCCTGTCGGGTTGCGACATCGGCGTGAGCTGGATGCTGCCGCGCCTGATCGGCGCGTCGCGCGCGTTCGAGATGTTGCTCACCGGGCGCCTGGTCGACGCCTCGGAGGCGGAACGCATCGGCCTCGTCGTGCGGGTCGTGCCCGACGACCAGGTGCTCGACGCGGCGTTCGAAACCGCGGAGTTGATCGCGGGGAACAGCCCGTGGGGTGTCCGCATGACCAAGGAGGTCATGTGGAGCCAGCTCGAGATCGGCAGCCTGCAAGCCGGGATCGACATCGAGAACCGCACGCAGTTGCTTTCGAGCTTCACCGGCGACATGCAGGAGGCAATGGCGGCGTTCTTGGAGAAACGGCCGCCGTCGTTCAAGAATGCGTGACGGTCGGGCGAGGAGCAGGAGCAGTTCATGACGCTGGAAGGTCGCATCGCACTGGTCACGGGGGGCGGGCGAGGTATCGGACGGGCGATCGCGCTCGGGCTGGCCGACGACGGCGCCGACGTCGCAATCGGCTACCGGCGCGACGAAGCAGCCGCCGCCCAGACGGTGAAGGAGATCCGGGCGCGGGGCCGCCGTGCGGTCGCCTACGCCGGTTCGGTCGACGACGACGCCGCGTGCAAGGCGATCGTCGAAGGCGCGATCGCCGACTTCGGGTACGTCGACATCCTTGTGCACAGCGCCGGCAACGCGTCACGCGGCTTCAGCGTCGCCGACACCGATCCCGCCGAGCTCGATCGGGTGGTACGCACGCACGCCTTCGGCGCGTTCTCGTGTTCCAAGTACGTGTTGCCGTCGATGCGGGAGCAACCGCGGGGCGACATCGTGATGATCTCGAGCGGCGTCACGCAGCGCATCGACCCGCGCTCGGCCCCCTACAACATGGCGAAGGCCGCACTCGAGGCACTCGCGATCACGCTGGCGAAAGAGGAACGCCGCAACGGGATCCACGTGAACATCGTCGCACCGGGCCTCGTCGACACCGAGATGGGCCGCCGCCTCGTGAAAGGCGCACTCGGCGTGACCGACATCCGCACCATGGACGCGAAGGCCGCCTTCGGCCACGTGTGCACGCCCGAGGAAGTCGCCGACGCGGTGCGCTACCTCGTTTCGGAACGCGCGTCGTACGTCACCGGAGCGCGCCTCACCGTCGACGGCGGTGCGTTCTGAACCGAGCCGCGTCGCGCGGGTGCCGCGCGCACCGGTGAGTGCAGCACTACCGTTCCGGCCGTGCCCGAGACGCGCGCCGACCGCCTGCAACGCCGCCGGCGGGCGCGCAACGCGACGATCGCAACGGCGGCGCTGGCCGCGCTCGCCGTCGGTGCGCTCATCCTCGGTGAAGCGCACGACGCGCGTCCCACGCCCGCGCCCGCGCCCGTCGCCAATCCCGCGACCACCGCGGTGACCCACCGATAGCCTGACCGGGTGCTCGCCCTCCTGGCGCTGGTCTTCGTCGTCATCCCGCTCGTCGAGATCTACGTCGCGGTGCAGGTCGGCCACGCGGTCGGCGCGCTCGACACGATCGGCCTCCTGATCGTCATCTCGATCGTGGGCGCCTGGATCGCGCGCCGCGAAGGGTTCGCGGTCATCCAGCGCGTCCGCCAGCGGGTCGACCAACGCGAAGTGCCCGGGCGCGAACTGGTCGACGGGCTGCTCATCCTCGTCGGCGGGTTGCTGCTGATGGTGCCCGGCTTCGTCACCGACGGGATCGGGCTCCTGCTGCTGCTCCCGCCCGTGCGCGCGGGCGTGCGCGTTTGGCTGACCCGCCGCTTCAGCGTGATGACGCTCGGCGGTCCGCCCGGTCCTCCCGGTCCCCCCGGTCCTCCCGGCGCGGGCGGTCCCGACGGTTACGGCGACGGCCCCGGCATCATCGACGTGTAGCGCGGTGGCAGCGGGGCAGCGGGTCGTCTTGGTCAGCGGCTGGACCGGCGCGGGCAAGTCGACGATCGCCGCCGCGATCGCGGCCGACCTGCACTGCGCGGTCGCGAGCTTCGATTGGCTGATGTCGGGCTTACGCGCGTTCCCCGACGTGTGGGACGTGGTCGAGTTGCCGGTCGAGAAGCAACGCGCGATCGGATGGTCGTTGATGAGCCGGGTCGGCGAACAATCGTTGCGGACCGGTGGTTCGGTCGTGTTCGACCTCGTCGCGCGGGAAACACCGCGTGAAGCGTGGCAGTCGCTCGCCCGCCGCTACGGCGCCACGTTCAGCGTCGTCGAATGCATCTGTTCCGACATCGACGTGCACCGATCGCGTGTCGTGGGGCGGCGGCGCGACATTCCCGGCTGGTACGAGCTCGACTGGGCGCACGTGGCCGCCGGGCGCGACCGGTACGTGGCGCTGCGCGACCCCAAGCTCGTGATCGACGCGATCAACCCCCTGCCCGACAACCTCGCTGCGGTGCGGTCGTACCTCGCCGGCGAGTGAACCCCGCGCCTCACCCTGGGTTGTGACGGTTGTACCCCCGTACGGGGGTACAACCGTCACAACCCGGCGGCGTGATCTAGAGGGGGCGGAGGAGTTCGGGGACGACGGGGCAGTCGGGGCGAGCGTCGGCATCGGCGATCGGTTCGAGGCCGCGCGGGCCTGCGACCCGATCGAACTTCTCCAGGGTGACGACCTCGGTCGGCGGTTCCGCGTCGGGCGCGTCGAGATGGTCGGTGCTGCTCGCAGCCGCGGTTTCAAGGGCCTCGAACAACCGGCGGGGGAGCGCCCGGCCGACACCACCGATCAACCACGTCTCACCCGACGCGCCGACCACGTCGAGCGCCGCACCCGTCCCCGCGGGAACGACGGCTCGGCCCGCGCCGAGCGCGGCGGCGGGCACGAGCAGGCGGGCAACCCGCATGGTCGCGAGGTCCCACTCGTCGACGACCCGGACGCGCCCTTCCCGCCGGCGCTGCCGCAGCGCGCTCGCGACGTCGGCCCCTTCGGAGCGCACCGAGACCGTTTCGATGTCGAGCCGTTCGGCGAGCGCGCAGTCGACGGCGAACGGCCAGCCGACCACCGCGACGACCTCTTCGTCGTCGAGCAGCGGGAGGTTCGCGGCGAGCCGGTCGGCGGTGCGGTCGGCGTCGAGCATCCGTACCGCTTCGCGCGACGCGGTCGCCGCATCGGCCGCCGCCAGGACCCGCGCGCACACCCACCACAGGGCGCCGTGAGAACGGTGATGGGCGAGGAGCCGGCGGCACGCGACCACGAGGCTCGCCGGTTCCGACGCGAACGCACCCAGCGCTTCGGCGGCTTCGACCGCGAGCGCGTGGTCTTCGAGCGAGCGCCGGGTGATGGAACGGAGGCGCTCGGTCGGGTTCACGTGGTAGTCATCGAACAGGAGCAGGCTCCTTCGGGAGACCGAGGACGCGTTCGCCCACGATGTTTCGCATCACTTCGTCGGTGCCGCCCGCGATACGCAGACCGGGTACACCGAGCACGAACTCGGCCCAGGCGTACGTTCCCCACTCGCCGGTGTCGGCGACCACACGCGGACCGAGGAGGTCGGCGATCAACGCCGCGGTGCGCGACATGTTCTGCGTGAGCGACAACTTCGCGATCGACATTTCCGGGCCCGGTAGCTGGCCCGCTTTGATCTTCGCCATTGCCCGCAGGTTGTTGTAGCTCGCAACCGCGTTCCGCACGTAGATGTCGGCGATGCGCTGGCGGATGACCGGGTCGGCGGCTTTGCCGTTGCGCCGCGCGGTTTCGATCAACCGGTTCGCGCCGGGCAGTCCGGAGCCCACGCCGCCACCCCCGATCGACGCGCGCTCGTTCATCAACGTGGTGAGCGCGACGGTCCAACCTTCGTCGACGTCGCCGAGCCGGTGCGAGTCGTGCACCCGTACGTCGGTGAGGAACACCTCGTTGAACGACGCGCCGCCCGTCATCTGCCGCAGCGGGCGCACTTCGACACCCGGCGCGTGCATGTCGATGAGGAACATCGTGAGGCCCTTGTGCTTGGGCTTGTCGGGCGACGTGCGGGTGATGATCTCGCCGACGTCGCTGTACTGCGCGCCCGACGTCCACACCTTCTGGCCGTTGAGCACCCATTCGTCGCCGTCGCGCCCGGCCGACGTCTGGATACCGGCCAGGTCGGACCCGGCGATCGGCTCGGAGAACAACTGGCAGCCGATGATGTCGCCGCGCCACAACCGGCGCAGGTAATGCTGCTTCACGTCTTCGATCGCATGGGCGAGGATCGTCGGCGCGACCATCCCGAGCCCGATACCGAAGGGCGCTTCCGACGGCGTGCGGTACTCGGCCGCGATCTCGCCGAACGCGCGCTGGTGCGCGGGGGTGAGGCCCGCCCCGCCGTACTCGGCCGGGCCGGTGAGCCAGCCGTACCCCGCGTCGAACACCTTGGCCCGCCAGGCGCGGCCTTCGTCGATCTCGCGCTGCTCTTCGGCCTTCGACTTCTCGTCGAGCAGGCCGACCCGATCGGAGCCCTGCCCCCACTCGCCGCGCTCTTCGCCTCGCCGTTCGGCGTTCGCCTCGAAGAACGCACGAGCACCGGCCCTGATGTCGTCAACGGTCGCGTCGCCCATGCGCGCGGATGGTAGCGACGGCAACCGCCGCCGCGAGTCAGAACTCGGTGACTGCCCGTACCTGCGCGAAAAGATCGTGCAGTTCCGCCAGCAGGTCGCGGGCGGCGCCCACCCGGTCGACGTCACCCCGTACCGCGATGCGGCCGTCCATCAGCGCGGCCTGCGCGTTGGCCGCGCCCGACGCGAGGCCACCGGCCGTCTCGTAGTCGGTGGTCACGACGAGGTCGGGGGGTTCGGGTGTGCCGGGTCGAACCCGCGCCCCCGCAGGCCGGAACTCGACCTGGTACGACACCGGCCCGCCCGGCGCACCCGTCACGTCGGCCTGGAGCACGAGCCGCTGACCAGGCGAAAGGTTCGGGAGCTCGCCCCTCGCCCGCGCCGCCTCGTCGAGCCGCGCGAGCCACTCGGGCGAGAGGAAGGCGACCACGGTTCGGAGGCTAGGGGACGGTGTCGTACCCTCTGTCCATGACGACCGCGCGCGCCTCCGTGCGTTTCCCAGGCGCGGTCGAATCGATCGCGACCCGCGTCGAAGCGCGCCTCACCGCACTCCTCGCCGGGGAACGTGCCCGCTGGGAGGCGGTCGACCCCGACCTCGCCGCGCCGATCGACGCGCTCGCGACCTTCGTCACCGTCGGGGGGAAGCGCCTGCGCCCGGCGTTCTGCCACTGCGCGTTCGTCGGCGCGGGTGGCGACCCGAACGACCCGCTCGTCGTCGACGCGGCCGCCGCGCTCGAACTCGTGCACACGTTCGCGTTGATCCACGACGACGTGATGGACGGTTCCGACACCCGGCGCGGTGCCGACGCGGTCCACCGCCAGTTCGTGATGGAGCACCTCCGCTCGCGCTGGCGCGGTGAGCCCCGCCGGTTCGGCGAAGGGATGGCGATCCTCGTCGGCGACTTCGCGTTCGTCTATGCCGATCTGATGATGCGTCACGCGCCGGCCGAAGCCGTCACGATCTACGACGAACTGCGCATCGAGTTGTGTGTCGGTCAATCGCTCGACCTGGTCGGCACCGCACGCGCGGTGGCCGACCCCGCGGCCGCTCGCCGTATCGCCACGTACAAGTCGGGGAAGTACACCGTCGAACGCCCGCTCCATCTCGGCGCCGCCCTCGCCGGCCGTCTCGACGAGTTCGCCGAACCGCTCTCGGCGATCGGTCTCCCGCTCGGCGAAGCCTTCCAGCTGCGCGACGACGTGCTCGGCGTGTTCGGCGACGAAGAGGTCACCGGCAAGCCGGTCGGCGACGACCTCCGCGAAGGCAAACTCACCCCCCTGGTCGTGATCGCCACCGAACGGGCGACCGGCGACGCCGAAGACGAAGCGCTGCTCGGCCGCCTCGGTGCAGCCGATCTCGATCCGCTGGAGGTGCGTGCCCTCCAGGACCTGTTCGTCAGCACCGGTGCCCTCGCCGACGTCGAAGTGACGATCGAACGGCTCGTCGCCGAGGCTCGCGCCGCGCTGGCGCGCGCGTCCCTCGCGGGCGACGCGCGCGAGCACCTCGAGGACCTCGCAACGTACGTGGCCTGGCGCGATCGCTGACCGGCGTCGCCGGCAGCCCTTCCCGGGTTCGCGCGCGGCCTCCGATCGCTTCTGGCCCGGGATGCACCATTAGGCTCGGCTCGATGCCCGCGGACGACGCCGCCGCCCCCGCGATCACAGTCGAAGGGCTGGTCAAGCACTACGCGACCGTGCGCGCGGTCGACGGGTTGACGTTCAGCGTCCGGCCGGGCGAGGTGTTCGGGCTCCTCGGGCCGAACGGCGCCGGCAAGACCACCACCGTCGAGATCCTCGAGGGGTACCGCCAGGCCGGCAGCGGCACCGTGCGGGTGCTCGGCCTCGACCCGTGGCGTGAAGGGCCGCGCCTGCGCCCCCTGATCGGCGTCATGTTGCAGGAGGGCGGGATGTACCCGGGCCTCCGGCCGCTCGAACTGTTGCGCCTCTTCGCCGCGTACTACCCCGACCCCGACGACCCGGAGCGGCTCATCGACGTCGTCGGCCTGCGCGACGCGACCCGCACGATGATCCGGCGCCTGTCGGGCGGTCAGAAGCAGCGTCTCTCCCTCGCCGCCGCGCTCGTCGGCAAGCCGCGGGTCGTGTTCCTCGACGAGCCCACCGCCGGCATGGACCCGCACGCCCGCGCCACGACGTGGGAGCTGGTGCGGCAGTTGAGCGCGGCCGGCACCACGGTGCTGCTCACGACGCACGCGATGGACGAGGCCGAGCACCTGTGCGACCGGGTCGCGATCATCGCGAGTGGCCGGCTCGCCGCGCTGGGCACGCCCGCCGACCTCACCCGCCACGCCGCGTCTGACGAGGTGTGGTTCGCGGCCGAAGCCGGGATCGACTGTGTCGCGCTCGCGTCGGCGCTTTCGTTGCCGGCCAACCTCGTGGTCGAGGAGCGCCCCGGCGAGTACCTGCTCCGTTCGGCCGGGACACCGGCGCTCGTCGCCGACCTGGCCTGCCACCTGCGCGACAACGACGTCATGCTCGCCGCGCTCCAAGCCGGGCGGCGCTCCCTCGAAGAGGTGTTCTTGCAGATCACCGCCGAGGCCGATCGAGCATGAGTGCCCGCGCCTTGATGGCCCAGGCGAAGATCGAGCTGTTGATGACCTTGCGGCGCGGCGAGAACGTCGTCGTCACGTTGGTGATCCCGCTCGGTGTGCTGCTGTTCTTCGGCAAGGTCGACACGCTCACCAACCTCGCCGACCCGGTCGCGTTCCTCGTGCCGGGCACCCTCGCGCTGGCGGTCATGGCGGCCGCGATGGTGAGCCTCGGCATCGCGACCGGCTACGAACGTCGTTACGGCGTGCTGAAACGGCTCGGCACGACACCGCTGTCGCGCGGTGGCCTGCTCACCGCGAAGACGATCACGGTCCTCGCGCTCGAGGTGTTACAGGCGGTGCTGATCGTCGCGGTCGGCGCCGCGCTCGGTTGGTCGGTACCGGCCGGCGTGGTACCCGCGATCGGGATACTGCTCATCGGCACCGTCGCGTTCGCGGGCCTGGGCCTCCTGATGGCGGGCACGCTGCGGGCCGAGGCGACGCTCGGCCTCGCCAACGGCTTGTTCCTCGTGCTGCTCTTCCTCGGCGGGATGGCCTACCCGCTCGACCGTCTGCCCGGCGCGATGCAGGCGTTCGCCAAGGCGCTGCCCGCGGGTGCGCTCTCGGAGTCGTTGCGCGGTGTGCTCGACCACGGCCGCCACTTCGCGACCGGCGAGTTCGTGGTGCTGGCCGTATGGGCGATCGCCGCGTCGATCGCCGCCACCCGCCTGTTCCGCTGGGAGGAATAACCCTCCGGGCTCGTTTTGATGTACCGGAAGCGCGCCCGCGGGCGTCCTCGCTACATCAAAACGGGTGGGGTCAACCGGCGAGGAAGCGGTTGAAGGCGTTCCGGATGTCTTGGGCGGTGCCGTCGCCGGCCACCCGGTCGCGGACGATCCCCTCGGCGTCGACGAAGAACGTCGTCGGCACGTTGACGACGCCGAAGGCCTTGGCGATGCGGTAACCGTCGTCGGGCGTGATCGGGAACGTGATGTGGTGCTCCTGCACGAAGGCGCGCGAGTCGCTCTGCGGGTCTTGGAAGGTGACCCCGACAACGGGCAGCGAGCCGTGGTGCGCGGCATACACCTGCTGCACGACCGGCAGTTCCTTGCGGCACGGGTCGCACCACGACGCCCAGAACGCGACGACGTACGCCTTGCCCCGGAAATCGGCGGTGTTCAGGTAGCCGTGATCGAGGCGGGCGAGGCGGAACGTCGGGGCCGCCTGCCCGGCGAGCACGACGTGCTTGGCCGTGAGCCCCGGGACCGTTTGCACGACCGTCCCCGCGTTCTGATGGTCGGTGTGGCGGGTGGCGAACACGACGAGGCCGGCCGCGAGCGCGACGCAGACGACCATCAAGATCCAGGCGCGGGGGTCGCGCAGGAGCGCCGAGCGCTCAGCGGAAGACGAGGGTGTCGACCGCAACGGCGACGAAGACCAGCATGAGGTAGACGTTCGAAAGGCCGAAGAAGCGGATCGCTCGTTTCGGGTCGCCGTCGCGCATGAGGCCGATGGCACCGAGGATGAACGCCGCGCCCGCGATCGATGCGACGCCGAGGTAGATCCAACCCACCGACGTCGCGGACCCGAGCGTGAGGGTGAGCGCAACCGTGAACACCGCGTAGCGGAAGATGCCTCGCGTCGTGGCCGGCACCCCTTTGACGACCGGCAGCATCGGGATCCCGGCCGCCGCGTAATCGTCGCGGTACTTGAGCGCGAGCGCCCAGAAATGCGCGGGCGTCCAGGCGAAGACGACCAGGAACAGGATCCAGGCCGGCGCCGACACCCGTCCGGTGACGGCGGCCCAACCGACCAGCGCGGGGACCGCACCCGCTGCACCGCCGATGACGATGTTCTGCACGCTGCGCGGCTTGAGCCAGATCGTGTAGACGAACACGTAGAAGAGCGTCGCGGCCATCGTGAGGCACGCCGAGAGCACGTTCGCCATCGCGGCCAGCACAATGAACGCGACGACGTTCAACCCGATGCCGAACGCCAGCGCGTTGCCGGGTTCGATGTCGCCCGACGGCAGCGGCCGGTGCACCGTGCGGCGCATCAGGTGGTCGCGGTCGCGTTCGATCCAGCAGTTGATCGCGTTGGCGCCCCCTGCGGCGAGCGCGCCGCCGACGAGCACTGCGAACACCAGGTGCCAGGCCGGCCACCCGCGCGCCGCGAGCACCATCGGTGGCAACGCGGTGACGAGCAACAGTTCGACCACCCGCGGCTTGGTGAGCCGGAAGTACGCCGACAAGGTCGCCGAAAGGCGGCGGGCGGGTGCGTCGAGCGACGTGGGAAGGAGCATCAGAGCGGGGCGTGCCCAGAAGCGGGGCGTTGGGATCGTACCCCGGCCGCGCGTGCGATGAACCGCGTGTAGCGCGGCGTCACTTCACGCGTCACTTCACGACCAGCTTGCCGTTCATGCCCGCGGCGCGGTGCCCGGGGATGTCGCAGTAGAAGCTGTACGTGCCCGCCTTCAGCGTGACGGTGCCCATCTTCGTCGAGTGCGGCGGCGCGGTGAGCTTGAAGTTCTGGCCACCGATCACGAAGGTGTGCAGCAACGAACCCTGGTTCTCGTACGTCACGGTGAGCGGCCCCGGCGACGCGTCGATCTCTTTGGTGTTGAAGTAGATGTCGTGCGCGATCACGGTGACCTTGCCATTGGTCGCCGTGATCGGTGCGCTGTTGTTGTTGCCACCGCCGCCGCTGCTGCTCCCGCAGGCCGCGAGGAACAGACCAAGGCCCAGGACCAGCCCGCATACCAGGCCGAAATGCCTGACGCGACGCATGAAAACCCTTTCCACAGCGACGTTTCGGAGGCTATCGGAGCACCCTCCCGGGGTGGCGAATCGCACGACCGGCACCGATAGCCTGGTGGCGATGCCTCAACCCGAGCGAGCGGACGACGCCAAAGCGTCGATCCGGATGACCGCCGACCGCCTCCTGCTCGCGCCGTCCACCGAAGCGGGGGAGCGGAAGAGCAGGGCCGGCATCCTCATTCCCGCGACGGCGAACGTCGACCGCCGCCTCGTGTGGGCCGATGTCGTCGCGGCCGGGCCGACCGTCCGCACCGTCGAGGCCGGCGACTCCGTGCTGTTCGCGCCCGACAGCGGCTTCGACGTCGAGATCCACGGCGAGGAATACCTGATCCTGCGCGAGCGCGACGTGCACGCGATCGCGTCGACGCGGGGCGAAGGCAACACCGGCCTCTACCTGTGAACCAGCTGTGATCGACCCGGCCCGCGCGCTCCGTCTCGACGGCAAGGTCGCGCTCGTCACCGGTGGCACCCGAGGGATCGGCCGTGCGATCGCCGAGGCCTTCGCCGCGGCCGGCGCGGGCGTGATGGTCGTCGCCCGTAAACCCGACGAGCTCGCCGAGACCCGCGCCGCGCTCGAAAAGCTCGGGCCGGTCGCGACCTACCAGGGTTCGGTCTCCGATCCGTCGGTCGCGGAAGGCTCCGTCGCCGCGTGCATCGAATCGCTCGGCGGGATCGACATCGTCGTGAACAACGCGGCGATCAACCCGGCGTTCGGTCCGCTGATGGACGCCGACCTCGCCGCGATCACCAAGATCTTCGACGCGAACATCACCGGCCCGCTGCGTTTCGTGCGCGCCGCGTGGCATCAACGCCTGCGCGACCACGGCGGGGCCGTCCTCAACGTCGTGTCGGTCGGCGGGATCCGGCCCGGGCCGTTCATCGGCGCGTACAACGTCTCCAAGGCCGCGCTGGTGCACCTCACCCGGCAACTCGCGCAGGAGCTCGCACCGGGCGTACGGGTGAACGCGGTCGCTCCCGCGCTGGTCAAAACCGACATGGCCCGCGCCCTGTGGGAACCGAACGAGGAAGCGATGGCACGCGCGCACCCGCTCGGTCGTCTCGGGGTACCCGACGACATCGCCGGCGCGGCGCTGTTCCTCGTGTCGGACGCGTCGTCGTGGATGACCGGTGAGACGGTGGTGGTCGACGGCGGCGCTTCGGTGTCGGCGCGCGGCTGACCGCGGGCCGATCCCCGGCGAGAACTCAGTAGCCGCCCGCGAGTTCGATACCGGCCCGGTGCCGCTGCGCGAGCTCGGCGTACGCGCCGGGGTTCAGCTGCACCCACATCGCCGCGCCGGAACCTTCGACCGGCCGTTTCACCACTGCGGGTGCACCGGCGGCCAGCATGCCCGCCGGGATCTGGGCCTGGGCGGCGACCACCGAACCCGCGGCGACGAGCGCGCCGGCTCCGATCGACGCGCCGTCGAGCACGACGCAACCGTTGGCGATGAGGCACTCCTCCCCGAGGAGCGCCCCGTGCACGACGCAGTTGTGGCCGATCGTCGCGCCGGGACCGATGTCGGTGGTGAGCCCGGGAGGGCCGTGCACGACCGCGTTGTCCTGCACGTTGGCGCCGGCGCGCACGATCACCGGCGCGTAGTCGGCGCGGATCACCGCGCCGTACCAGACCGACGCACCTTCCTCGACGATCACGTCGCCGACGAGGGTTGCGGTGGGCGCGACGAACGCGGACTCGTGCACGCGCGGGGTCAGGCCTTCGAACGAGAAGAGCGGCATGGCGCCCTCTTAGCACGCCGCGGGTACGACGCGCCGGGGGAACGGGTGGCGGAGGTTCAGCGGGGGCTACGCTTGCGGGTCGGCGCGAACTTCACCGGCTGCTCCGCCGGGTGGCGGATCGGGGCCACCGGTGCGGCCATCCGCGCGTCGAGGTACTTCGACACCTCTTCGTACACGGCGTCGCCGAGCATCAGGCGAAGCTCCGGTTCCATCGACCGGTACACGGGGGCGGGCCCGGTGAACGCCTCGGGTGCCTCGGTGCACCACCACGCGAACTCCTCGCCACCCTCACCCCAGCCGTCGCGGCCAAACTCCGAGAGCACCGACGTGACGCTGCCGTCGTCTTCGTCGCGGTCCCACGCCCGCAGCGGGAGCTGCCAGCAGACCGTCGGTTTCGTCTCGCTGAAATGCCGGCCGGTGCGCAGCGCGTGCAGGTGCAGCGCGCAACCCGGGCCGGCCTCGAAACCGGGACGGTTCAGGAACACGCAGGCGCCGTCGACGAGCCGCGTCTTCCATTCGCCCTTCCCGAGCGACTTCCATACGCCGCGCTCGGTACCGCGCTTTTTGAACTGCCATTCGTCGGCGCTCAGCTTCTTCGCCATTGCCTCGACGCGGGCCTTGTCCTTCTTGTCGGACGCGTGCGCGCCGTAGGAGCAACACCCGTGCACCAACTCCGGCGCCGGTTCGGTGAGCACGCCCTGGCAACCCTGCCCGAAGATGCATTGCCACGATGACGTGAGGAAGGTGACGTCGATCTCCCAGCGGCGGCGTTCCTTGCCGGGGACGGGGATCGTTACCCATTCGCGCGTAGGGCTGACCATCCGGGTCAGGCTACAGAGTGCGCGTCGGTAGGCTGCGGCAATCGACGCCCGTAACGCGCTCTTCACAGACCTCCGCGACGCGCTCGGCGCGGCCCGGGTCAGCGCGGAACCGCTCGAACTCGCGTTGTACGCGCGCGACGCCGGGGTGTCGGAGGGTTCGGCGGCCGCGGTGTGCTTCCCCGATTCGGCCGCCGGCGTCGCCGCCGCGGTCCGGGTGGCGCGCCGCCACGGGCGGCCGTTCGTCGCGCGGGGGAGCGGCACCGGGCTCTCGGGTGGCGCGGTCCCCGTCGACGACCCCGTCGTGATCGTCACCACCCGCTGCAACCGCATCCTCGACGTCGACCCGGCGCAACGGCTTGCGTGGGTCGAACCGGGCGTGCTCAACCTCGACCTCAGCAAGGCGGTGCGCCACCTCGGGTTGCACTACGCCCCCGACCCGTCGTCGCAACAGGCCTGCTCGATCGGCGGCAACGTCGCGACCAACGCCGGCGGGCCGCACTGCCTGGCCTACGGCGTCACCGCGATGCACGTGCTCGCGGTCGAGGTGGTGCTCCCCGACGGTTCGATCACGGTGCTCGGTGGCCTCGAGGCCGACACCCCCGGCTACGACCTGCGCGGGTGTTTCGTCGGATCCGAGGGCACGATGGGCGTCGCGACCCGCATCGCGGTGCGGCTCACGCCGAACCCACCCGAGGTCGCGACACTCCTCCTCGACTTCTCGTCGATCGACGACGCCGCGGCGACTGTCAGCGGCGCCGTCGCGTCGGGCGCGCTGCCGGCCGCGCTCGAGATGATGGACGCGCGCATCACTCGCGCGGTGGAAGACTTCGTCGGCGCGGGCTACCCCCGTGATGCCGAGGCCGTACTCCTCGCCGAGGTCGACGGCCTGGCCGGCGGTGTGGCCGAACAGGTCGATGCGATCACCGCGATCGGCAAGGCGAACGGCGCTCGCACCGTGCGGGTTGCCGCCGACGACGCCGAACGGGCGTTGCTGTGGAAAGGCCGCAAGTCGGCCTTCGGTGCGATCGCCCGCATCGCGCCCGACTACTACCTCCACGACGCGGTCGTGCCGCGCACGAAATTGGTCGACGTGCTCCGGCGGGTGTACGAGATCGCCGACGAGCACGCGCTGACGATGATGAACGTGTTCCACGCGGGCGACGGCAACCTCCACCCGCTCATCGCGTTCGATCGTCGCGAGGCGGGCGTGTGGGAGCACGTGCACGACGCCGGTACCGAGATCCTGCGCACGTGCATCGACGCGGGAGGTGTGCTCTCCGGCGAGCACGGCGTCGGGCTCGAAAAGCGCGATCTCATGCCGTTGCTCTTCTCGCCCGACGACCTCGACGCGCAGGCCCGGTTGCGCGACGCGTTCGACCCCGACGGTGCCGCCAACCCGACCAAAGTGCTGCCGCGCGGGAGCCGCTGCGGCGAGCTTCAGCGCGTGCCGGAGGGCGCGTGGACCTGACCGCGACGGCGCTCGACCATTCCGAGCTCCGCGAAGCGGTCGCGGCCGCGACCGTGGTGGTGCCGGCCGGCGCGCGCACCCAATGGGAAACCGGGCGCCGCCACCGCAGGGCCGCGTCACCGAGGTGCACGCACCCGGCGGGGTCGTCGCGTACGACCCCGCCGACCTGACCGTGACCGTGGGGGCCGGGACGCCCGTGGCCGACGTCGACGCGCTGCTCGCCGAGCACAGGCAGATGTGCCCGCTCGACCCTCGCGACCCCGGCGCGACGGTCGGCGGGGTGCTCGCGGTCGGGACGTCGGGCCTGCGCCGGCTCCGTTACGGACCAGTGCGCGACGCGGTGCTCGAGGTGCGGTTCGTCACCGGCGACGCGCGGCTCGTGAAGGGGGGCGGCCCGACGGTGAAGAACGTCACCGGCTACGACCTCCCGCGGCTGCTCGTCGGATCGTTCGGCACGCTCGGTGTGCTCGCACAGGCGACGCTGCGCTGCCGCCCGAAACCGGAGCGCTCGGCATGGTTCGCCGCCGCGCGCCCGGCGGGCGACGTGGCGAGCGCACTGTTCCGCCCCTCGGCGGTGTGCTCCGACGGCCGCACGACCTGGGTGCTGCTCGAAGGCTTCGACGTCGACATCGCCGCCGAAGCCGCACGCGCCGGTCTCGAACCCGCGGGCGCGCCGGCGATGCCCGCAGGGCCGCACCGTGGCCGGGCCTCGGTCGCGCCGGGCACGCTCGCGGTGCTCGGGCGCGAGCTCGATCGGGTCGCGGGCGCGGCCTGGTTGGCGGAGTGGGGCGTCGGCACGGTGCACGTCGCCGGCGACGACGCCGGAGTGCTCACGGCCGCTCGCGCCGCGGCGAGCGCGTGCGGCGGTTGGCTACTGCGCGAAGCGGGAGGCGAGCCCGGTTTCGACGGGTTCGGCGTGCCGTTGCCGAACCCCGAACTGCACCGCCGGATCCGCGACGCGTTCGACCCGGCCGGCAAATGCAACCCCGGACGCCTCCCGTGACCCGTTTTGATGAACCAAACCCGCCCGCGAGCGCGCTCCCGGTACATCAAAACCGGTTGGGTGGGCCGCTCGGGCTCGACGACGACGAACTCGTCGCCTGCGTCGCGTGCGGTTTGTGCCTGCCGCACTGCCCGACCTACCGCGTGACGGGGTTGGAGTTCGCGTCGCCGCGCGGGCGGATCGCGGCGATGCGCGCCGTCGAAGGCGGCGCGATGCCGATCGACCACACGTTCGAGCGCGCGATGAACGAATGCGTGCAGTGTCGCGGGTGCGAGGCTGCGTGCCCGTCGTCGGTCCCGTTCGGCCGCCTCATGGAAGCAACCCGCGCCGCGCTCTTCGACGAGGGGCAACGGCACCCGTCGTCGCGGCTGCGCCGGGCCGTCGAATGGGTCGGCTACCGCCTGGTCCTCCCGTACCACGCGGTGCTGCTCGCGGCGACGTGGGTGCTGCTCGCCGGCCAGCGCCTCCGCCTCGTGCCCCGGCGGTTCGCGCTCCCGCCCCTGTCGGCCCGATCGCTCGCCCGCCCGCTCGCGGTTCCCGCCGGCGGCGAACCCGACGCGTGGCTGTTCACCGGTTGCATCATGGATGCCTGGCTGCGCGACACGCACCGCGCCACCGCCCGCGTGATGCACGCCACCGGCGCGAACCCCGCCCGCCCGGGCGGCGGGGGCGGCTGTTGCGGCGCGCTGCACGCCCACGCGGGCCGGCGGACCGAGGCGAAGCGGCTCGCGGAGCGAACGATCGCGTCGATGCCGGGTGACGCGCCGATCGTCGTGAACAGTGCCGGTTGCGGCGCGGCGATGAAGGAGTACGGCCGGTTGCTGGGCACTCCCGAAGCGCGCACGTTCGCGGCGCGGGTGCGCGATTTCTCCGAGTGGGTCGTCGAACACGGCGTCCCTCCGGCCTCGGCGAGCGGGACGACGGTCGTCGTCCAGGACCCGTGCCACCTGCGCCACGTGCAGGGCGCGCATCTCGCGGTGCGGACCGTCTTGCGGGACGCGTTCGATCTCGTGGAATGCGCCGACGAAGGCCTGTGCTGCGGCGCGGGAGGCGCCTACTCGGCGACCCAACCGGAGTTGGCGTCGGCGATCCGCGATCGCAAGGTCGCCGCCATCCACACGGCGGGGGGAACAAACCCGCTGGTCGCGTCGGCCAATCCGGGGTGCATGCTGCACCTACGGGCGGCCGGCCTCGACGTGCGCCATCCCGCCGACCTGCTCGCGGAGGCTCTCGATGGATGAGTACGACGACATCGTGGAGCGCCTGCGCACCATCGAGGAACTCCTGCGCGACCGCGCCTACGAGCGCCTGCGCGACGCGGCGACGTCGTCCGACGAAGACGTGCTCGCCCGAGCGAAGGCCGACGAGCGCCGTCTCCTGCAAGCCCGCCGCGCCATCGCCCGGGCGATCAACGCCCTCGGCGGCGCACCCGACTTCTCTGCCGGGTTGTGAGGGGTCAGCTCGCGTTGAGGTCGTCGATGAGCAGGCGCAGGCGGGCGTACGAGTAACGATCGAAGCGGAAACGCAGGCGGGGGAGGTCGGGGACGTCGTTGTCGGCCTTCTCGGCCTTCGACGTTTCGGCGACTTCGATGCGGCCACGGGCGACGATGTCGGCGTAGCGCTCGTTCAATTCGTCGAGGCGAAGGCCGAGCGGGACGTGCTGCAACCGGATCACGAGATCGCCTTCGACGTAGCGCATCGAGTGGTAATTCACGTAGAAGTGCATGATCGAGTCGAGTGCTTCGTCGACGTTGTCGGTGATCGTCACGAAGCACATGTCGTCGTTGGAGATCAAGCCGCGGGCACGTAACTCGCGGTCGACGAAATCGGCCCACGACGTCCAGTAGGTACCGCCGGGAACGTCGAGGAGGATGATCGGCGCGACGGGCGCCTTGCCGGTCTGGACGAGGGTGAGCAGTTCGAACGCCTCGTCGAGGGTGCCGAAACCTCCGGGCAGCAGCACGAAGGCGTGCGCTTCCTTCACGAACGTGACCTTGCGGGTGAAGAAATAACGGAAGTTGACGAGCTTGGGATCGTCGGCCAGGAACTGCGACGTCGCCGCTTCGAACGGGAGCCGGATGCTGACCCCGAACGAGTTCGCGGTGCTGGCACCCTCGATGCCCGCTTCCATGATCCCCGGGCCGGCACCCGTGATCACCATCCAGTCGGCTTCGGCGAGCCGGCGCGCCAGCAACTCGGTCTGCGCGTAGAGCGGGTCGTCGCGCTTGGTACGCGCCGAACCGAAGATCGCCGCCTTGCGCGCGGCCCGGTACGGGGCGAACACGGAGAACGCGTAGCGCATCTCCTTCAGCGCGGCGTTGGCCATCTTCAGGTCGCCCCGCGACGCGCGGTCGATGGCGAGCCGCAACGACGACACGACGAGTTCGAACACGAGGTCGCCGTCGCGGATGTCGCCGAGCGCGGCGACGAGGCTCGCGACCTGCGCATCGAGTTCGTCGTCGCCGGTGCGGTAGCGGGGAAGTTTGGCCATGAGCCGAGCCTACGGGCCGGTGTTGCCGGGCCGGCGCAGCCGACACGAGAAGTTCACGCGAGCAGCGGCGCGGCCAGTTCCGCGAGCGACACTTCCGGTCGCGCGCCGAGATGCGAGATCACCTCACCGGCCGCGAGTGACCCGAGCCGGCCCGCGGTCGCGAGATCGAACCCTTGGGTGATGCCGAAGAGCACGCCGGCCGCGTAGAGGTCACCGGCACCGGTGGTGTCGACGACGGCGGCGACGGGAGCGGCGTCGATCACATGCACTTCGTCGCCGGCGATGATCACCGAACCGCGTGGGCCGCGGGTGAGCGCGGCCATCTCGCAGACCCCGCGCACGAGTTGGAGCGCCTCGTCGAACCCGTCGACCTCGTAGAGCGAGCAGATCTCGTGCTCGTTCGCGAACAGCACGTCGACTTCGTTCTCGATCAGGGAGCGGAACTCGTCGCGGTGGCGCTCGACGCAGAACGGGTCGGAGAGCGTGAGCGCGACGCGCTGGCCGCCCCGATGGGCCGCGGCCGCGGCGCGGCGGAGCGCTTCCTTCGCCGGCGGGAGGTCCCAGAGGTAACCCTCGAGGTACGTGACGGCGGCGTGGCTCACGAGGGTCTCGTCGACGGCGTCGGGTTGCAGCTCGGTGGCCGCACCCAGGAACGTGCAGAGCGTGCGTTGGGCATCCGGGGTGACGATCACGAGGCACCGCCCGGTTGGCTGCCCACCGGCCGCGGGCGACGAACCGAAGTGCACGCCCAGGCTGCGCAAGTCGTGGGCGAACACGTTGCCGAAGGTGTCGTCGGCGACGCAGCCGACGAACGCGGACCGCCCCCCGAACGCGGCAACACCGGCGACCATGTTCGCGGCCGAACCTCCCGACGCTTCCGTGGTCGGGCCCATCGCCTCGTAGATCTCGTCGGCCCGCGCCGCGTCGATCATGTTCATCGTGCCCTTTTCGAGCCCGAGACGAGCGACGAGCGAATCGGGTTCGTGGCTCAAGATGTCGACGAGCGCGTTGCCGAGCGCGACGACATCGACCGTGCCAACGGTCTCGGCGGTGCTCATGAAACGGTGACCGCCGCCGGCTTGCGACCGAGCTCGATCGGCGCGACCTCGTCGAGCGGAGGTCGGAGGCGGCGGCCGATCGTCGTGGTGCGACCGTAGAGCGTGGTGCGTTGCACGAGCGGGCGCCCGAGCGGTTCGACGATCGCCCGGAATTCGGCTTCGTCGAGTTCCTGGCCGTGGCTGGCGCCGGCGGCGCGTGAGATGTTCTCGTCCATCAGCGTGCCGCCGAGGTCGTTGGCCCCGGCCTGCAAGATCTGGCGCGCACCGCCGACCCCGCACTTCACCCACGACACCTGCACGTTGTCGATCCATCCGTGGTACGCGATCCGGCCGACGGCGTGCATGAGGAGCACCTCGCGCCACGTCGGGCCGGGCCGGGCCTTCTCCTGCAGGAAGATCGGCGTCGCCATGTGCACGAAGGGCAGCGGTACGAACTCGGTGAACCCACCGGTTTCCTTCTGCAACGCGCGGGTCCGCACGAGGTGGCGGGCGACGTGCACTGGCCGTTCGACGCTGCCGAACATGATCGTGACGTTCGACCGCAAGCCGACCGCGTGCGCGCTGCGGTGCGCCTCGAGCCACTCGTCGGTGTTCACCTTGTCGGGGCAGATGACCGCGCGTACCTCGTCGTCGAGGATCTCTGCCGCGGTCCCCGGCAACGTTGCGAGCCCGGCGCCACGCATGCGGGTGAGGTAGTCGCGCAGTGGCACACCGAGCCGGCGCGCCCCCTCGGTCACTTCGAGCGCGGTGAAACCGTGGACGTGGATCGACGGCGCGACGGCTTTGATCGCGGCGCAGATCTCCGCGTAGGTGTCGCCGTCGAAGTCGGGGTGGATCCCGCCCTGCATGCACACCTCGGTCGCGCCGCACTCGACAGCCTCGACCACGCGCCGCTGGATCTCCTCGATGTCGAGGAGGTACGGCTTGCCGCGCAGGTTGAGCGACAGGGGCCCTTCGAGAAGGCGCAGAAACGGCACTTGAACGTGCACACGTTGGTGTAGTTGATGTTGCGGTTCCGCACGAAGGTGACCTCGTCGCCGACGGTGCCGCGGCGGAACTGGTCGGCGACCTCGGCGACCCGACCGACCTCGCGGCCGCGCGCCGAGAGCAGCGTGACGAGTTCGTCGACGCCGGCTTCCTCTCCCGCGAGCACGCCGTCGAGCACCGCACCGACCGGGCCGCCGGCGCGGGCCGGGATCGGCGGCGGGAGCAGCACCGGCGGGCGCGCGTCGCCACCCGCATCCCAGGTGCCGTCGCGGGCCAGACCTTCGAGGTCGGAGCGGACCTGCACCCGGAAGCGCAGGCCGGCGTCGATCCAGGTCTGCGGGTCGCGTACGAACTCGGGGTAGATCGTGAGGCGCGGCACGAGTTCCTTGCCCGACGCGTTCGTCGCCTCGCGCAACGCGTCGAGCGCGGGCCAGGGCCGCTCCGGGTTCACGTGGTCGATCGTGACCGGCGATACGCCACCCCAGTCGTCGATCCCCGCCGCGAGCAGCGACGACAGCTCGCCGGTGTCGCTGAGGTTCGGCGGCGCCTGCAGGTGCACGGTGGATGGGAGCACGAGGCGCGCCGCCGCGATCGTCCACAAGAACTCGTCGCGATCGCAGGCCGGTTCGCGGTGCATCGCGGTCCCCGGCTTCGGCAGGAAGTTCTGCACGATCACCTCTTGCACGTGACCGTGACGTTCGTGCGCGGCGCCGATCGCCCGCAACGCGTCGAGCCGTTCCTCGCGTGTCTCGCCGATCCCGACGAGGATGCCGGTGGTGAACGGCACTCGCGCCCGTCCGGCCGCTTCGAGGGTGGCGAGGCGCCGCTCGGGCGTCTTGTCGGGGGCACCGTGGTGCGGGCCGCCCGGTTCGCCGAGCCGGGCCGCCAACGTTTCGATCATCATCCCCTGCGACGGGCTCACGGGCCGCAGTCGCAACAGGTCTTCGTAGGAGAGCGCCCCTGCGTTCGCGTGGGGGAGGAGACCGGTTTCGTCGAGCACGGCGCGACACGCGGCGACGAGGTAGTCGACGGTGCTGCCGTGACCCCGCTCCTGCAGCCAGGCCGCCGCGACCGGGTAGCGGTCTTCAGGGCCTTCGCCGAGGGTGAAGAGCGCTTCGTGGCAGCCCATCTCCGCGCCCCGACGCGCGATGTCGAGCACCGCTTCGAGTTCGAGGTACGGCGCGCCGAGGCGGGCGGGCGGCTTCGCGAACGTGCAGTAGCCGCAACGGTCGCGGCACAACATGGTGAGCGGGATGAACACCTTCGGCGAGTAGGTGACGTGGTCGCCGAAGAGCCCGTCTCGCCGCGCCGACGCGGCGCGCATCACGTCGGCCAGTGGCGCGTGCGTGAGCTCGTGCAGGTCATCCATGGGTTCCACCCTCGGCCGGCCGGTTGTGCACACCGTTGTCACCGCCACACTATGCGGGCGCCCCGGCGAGCCCGGGCGACGCCGCCGCGCCGTCGACGAGCCAGATCACTTCCGCGGCCCGCACCCGTGCCGCCGGGAGGTCGGCGCCGGCGGCGACCGCCGCGAGCGCGTCGCGCTTGCCGGCACCGGCGACCGTGAACACCACGAGCGGTGACCGCTCGATCGCGGGGTAGGTGAAGGTAAGGCGCGGTGCCGGGTGCTTGTCGTCTTCGTTGTGAACGACGTAGCGGTCCAGCACGTCGAGCGCGGCGGTGCCGGGGAACAGCGACGCCGTGTGACCGTCGGGACCGAGCCCGAGGTGCAGGAACTCGATCGGTGGTTTCGCCGCGACGAGCGCGTCGTACGCGGCTGCCGCGTCGTCGATGCCGAGATCCGCTCGGTACATCGAGAAGATCTCGGACGGGTGGGCGACGTCGAGGAACGCCGCGCGCGCCATGCCTTCGTTCGATTCCGAGTCGCCGACCGGCACCCAACGCTCGTCGCTCATGAAGATGGCCGTTCCCGACCAGTCGACGTCGGCACCGGCGAGCAACTCGTAGCACTCGCGCGCCGTATCGCCGCCCGACAGCGCCATCGACGCGGGTGATCGGGCCACCACGAGGTCGCGGAAGGCCGAAGGAACGTCGTCGACGATGTGCAATTTCCCATTGAGCGCCATGACCGCATTGAATCACCGGGTGCCCCTGCTCGATCTGCCGGCCGTGCGCATGCCCCTCGAACTCGCCGACGCGCACCGCGCGCTGGCGGCCGGGGAACAGGTGCAGTGGCGCGTCCCGCGCGGTCGGGTATCGCAGCCGTGCCTTTCCGATCTCCTGGTCGGTGCGGGGTTCCGAGTCGAGCGGGTACGTTCCGGCGCGGCGGGGTTGACCGCTGCCACGACGCGCCTGCGGACACTCCCCGACACCGTCGGGCCGCGTATGCGATTGCTCTGTGTCGGCCTGAACCCGAGCGAGTATGCGGCCGACGCGGGTGTCGGCTTCGCCCGCCCCGGCAACCGCTTCTGGCCCGCGATCCTTTCCGCCGGGATCGTGTCGCGCGACCGCGACCCGCGTGATGCGCTGGTGCGTCACGGCGTCGGGATGACCGACCTCGTGAAGCGGGCGACGCCCCGCGCCGACGCGCTCCGGCCCGACGAGTACGTCGAGGGCGCGGAACGGCTGCGCCGGCTCGTGACGTGGCTCTCGCCGCGCGCGGTGTGCATCGTCGGGCTCACGGGTTGGCGCCACGCCGTCGACCGGAAGGCGCAACCCGGCTGGCAGGCCGAACCGTTCGGCGACCGGCCGCTCTACCTGATGCCGAACCCGAGCGGGCTGAACGCGCGGGTCTCGCTCGCGGCCTTCGCGCACCACCTCGCCGTGGCCGTTGGCCCGCCACCGCGCTGAGGCCGCACTAGGGTCGGTTCGCCTGCCCATGTCGAAACCGTCGGCGTTCGAGCCCTCCCCCGACATCGCCCTCGCGACCGAGCGCCTCGGTGCGCACCTCCCCGCCGCGCTCGCGCCGCTCGCGCGCGTCGCGTACAACTACCGGTGGTCGTGGACGCCCGGCGCACGCGAAACGTTCGCCGCGATCGACCCGTCGCGTTTCGCCCGCGTCGGCGGCAACCCGGTCCGCCTGCTCACCGAAGCCGACGCCGACCTCGTCGACCGCGCCGCGGCCGACCCGGCGATCGTGGAGCGAGTGGCGGCGCTGGAGCGCACGCTGACCACCGATCTCGCCCGCCCGTTCAGCGGCCCGCTGTCGCCCGACCGGCCGGCCGCGTTCATGTGCGCGGAGTTCGGCATCGACGCGTCCCTCCCGATCTACGCCGGCGGCCTCGGCGTGCTCGCCGGCGACATCCTGAAGGAGGCCTCCGACCTCGCGCTCCCGATGGTCGGGGTCGGTCTGCTCTACCGGCGCGGCTACTTCCACCAGCGTCTCGACACGCACGGTTTGCAGCACGAGTACTGGGTCGACATCGACCCCGACCGGCTGCCGGCGGCGCGGGTGTGCATCGACGACGAACCCTTCGTCGTCCACGTGCCGATCTTCGGGCGCCAGGTCGCGGCGCAGGTCTGGCGGGTCGACGTCGGTCGCATCCCGCTCCTGCTCCTCGACACCGATCTGCCCGAGAACGAAAAGGTCGACCGTTGGATCACAGCCCGCCTCTACGACGGCGACCCGGCGATCCGCCTCGCGCAGTACGCGGTCCTCGGGCGCGGCGGGATCCGAGCGCTGCAGGGGCTCGGGATCGACCCGGCGGTCGTGCACCTGAACGAAGGCCATCCCGCGCTCGCCCTGCTGGAGCTCACCGCGCAACGCGTGAGCGCCGGTGCGACCTTCGCCGACGCGTTCGCCGCGACCCGGGACCAGGTGGTGTTCACGACCCATACGCCGGTGCCGGCCGGGAACGAGACCTACCCGGCGGGCCAGTTCCTCGGGGTCGTGGCCGATCTGGCCGCCGAACTCGGGATCGACGAGAAGCGCCTCCTCGGCCTCGGGCGGATCGACCCGTCCGACGGCGATGAACCGTCGGGCATGACCGCGCTCGCGATCCGGGGGCGCGCAGCACCAACGGCGTGAGCGCCCGCCACGGCGAGGTGTCGCGGGCGATGTGGCACGGGCTGTTCGACATCGGGCCCGACGATCCGACCCCCATCACGCACGTCACGAACGGGGTGCACGCCCCGACCTGGGTCGGCGGGCCGTTGCGAGCGCTGTTCGACACCTACTTGGGCGCCGACTGGGAACACCGGGCCGCCGACCCTGCCACCTGGCAGGGCATCGACGACATCCCCGACGAAGCCTTGTGGGAGGCCCGCCAGGCGCAACGCGCGAGCGTCGTCGCGATGGCGCGCGAACGCAGCGTCACCGACCGGCTCACCCGCGGGGAAACGCTCGACTACGTCGAATCGGCGGCGCGCACCTTCGCCGAAGATGTGCTGACCATCGGGTTCGCGCGCCGCATCGCGACGTACAAGCGACTTCACCTCCTCGCGTACGAACCGGAACGAGCGCTGCGCCTCCTCGAGAACGAACATGCCGTGCAGGTCCTCCTGGCGGGCAAGGCGCACCCGCGCGACGACGCGGCGAAGGCCGCACTGCAAAACCTGTTCTCGCTCCGGGCCTCACCGGAGATCTCGAGCCGGGTCGCGTTCATCGAGGACTACGACATCGCGCTCGGTCAGGTACTCACCGCCGGCTGCGACGTGTGGGTGAACGTGCCCCGCCCTCCGATGGAAGCGAGCGGCACGAGCGGGATGAAATCGGTGCTGAACGGCGGCCTGCAGGTGAGCGTGCTCGATGGCTGGTGGGCCGAAGGCTTCGACGGCGACAACGGCTGGGCGATCGACGGCGACACCGACGGCGACGAACTCGCGCAGGACACCCGCCACGCCAACGCCCTCTACGACATCTTGGAAAACGAGGTCGTCCCGCAGTTCTACGACCGCGACGCGAACGGGGTACCGCGCGCGTGGGTGGCGCGCATGAAGCGGTCGCTGCGCACCCTGGCGCCTCGGTTCGCGGCGACGCGTATGGTCAACGACTACGTGCGCGACATCTACGAACCCTGAGCGAGTTCGCGCGCCTTCTTCTCGAGGGTGTCGAGCGCATCGTGGAACGACGCGGAGAACGATGCGACGCCTTCGCGTTCGAGCGTGTCGGTGACGTCGTCGAAATCGACGCCGGCATCCGCCAGCGCCTGCATGACCGCGTGCGCGCCGGCGACGTCTTCCGAGACCGTTCCCGCTCGCATGCCGTCGTGATCGCGCAACGCGTCGACCGACGCCTGCGCGAGCGTGTTCACTGTGTGCGGGCCGATCAACTCGTCGACGTAGAGCGTGGGGGAGTAGGCCGGGTTCTTCGTCGATGTCGACGCCCACAGCGGCCGCTGCAACCGGGCCCCCTGGGCGGCGAGCGCGTCCCAGCGCTCGCCGGCGAAGCGCCGCTGGAACTGCTCGTAGGCGAGCTTGGCGTTGGCGACCGCGGCCTTGCCCCGTAGCTCGTGGCCGTCGGGCAGGCGGCGATCGGTTTCGGTGTCGACCCGGCTGACGAAGAACGACGCGACCGACGCCACCGACGACGGGTCGCCCCCGGCGTGGGCGAGCCGCTCCAGGCCCCGCAGGTAGGCGTCGATCACCTCGTCGTAGCGGGCAAGGCTAAAGATCAACGTGACGTTGACGTTGAGACCTGCCGCGATGGCGTCCTCGATCGAGGGCAGGCCTTCGCGCGTCGCGGGGATCTTGATCATCACGTTCCGGCGGCCGAGCTGCTCGAAGAGCTGCTTGGCCTGGGCCGTGGTCGCATCGGTGTCGTGCGCGAGGTCGGGATCGACCTCGATCGACACGAACCCGTCGCCGCCGCCTGCAGCTTCGTGCACCGGCATCAGCGTGCTCGACGCGTTGGTGATGTCGTCGAGCACCAGCGCCCAGTACGCGTCCTTGGTGGCAACCCCCCGGCGGGCCAGCTCGGCCAGTTGCTCGTCGTACGCGTCGCCGGCCGACATGGCCTTCTCGAAGATCGTCGGGTTCGACGTGACCCCACGGATCCCGTCGTTGGCGACGAGATCGTGCAAACCACCGCGCGCGAGTGGGCGCGTGAGGTTGTCGTACCACGGCGACTGGCCGAACTCGAGCAGTTGTCGGATTGCGCTCATGAACGATGCTCCTCCCCTTGGCGCGCGAGGAGATCTCGCGCGCGTTGGGCGACGTTGGACGCGGTGTAGCCCATCTTCTCCAGGACAACCTTCCCGGGAGCGGACACACCGAATGTGTCGATCGACAGCGAGTCGTCGGCGTAGCGGTCCCAACCGAAACTCGCGCCGGCTTCGACCGCGAAGGCCGGCACGCCGGCCGGCAGGACTGCGGTGCGGTACGCGCCGTCCTGCGCTTCGAACAGGTCCCACGACGGCATCGAAACGACGCGCGCGTTCACCCCTTCACCCGCGAGGATGTCGCGCGCCGCGACGCAGAGGGAAACCTCCGAGCCGGTGCCGATGAGCACGAGATCGAGCGGGCCGGGCGCTTCGTCGACGAGCGTGTACGCACCGCGGGGCACACCGTCGCCCGCGCGGTCGGCGCTCGCCGCGAGCACCGGGACACCTTGGCGGGTGAGGAGGATCGCGGTCGGCCCCTCGCCGTCGATGTGCACCCGCCACGCGACGGCAACCTCATTCGGATCGGCGGGCCGGATGACCCGGAGGCCCGGCATCGCGCGTATCGCCGCGAGCTGCTCGATCGGCTGATGCGTCGGGCCGTCCTCACCGAGGCCGACCGAATCGTGTGACCACACGAACGCGACCTTCGTGCGCGACAGCGCGGCGAGACGCACCGCACCGCGCATGTAATCGGAGAACACGAAGAACGTGCCGATGAACGGCAACGTCCCGGAGAACGCCATGCCGTTCGCGATGCCGCCCATGCCATGCTCGCGGACCCCGAACGGCACGAGGCGCGCACTCGCGTCGGCGGCGTCGATCGTGCTCGCGCCCTTCACCTTCGTTCCGGTGTTCCCGGTGAGGTCGGCACCACCACCGACCAGTCCCGGAACCAGGTCGAAGATCGCGCTCAGCACTTCCTGGCTCGCGACCCGCGTCGCGATCGGGTCGGCACCGGCCGCCCATACGGGCAGCTTCTCGTGCCACCCGGGCAGGCCGCGGCCCTCGAGACAGGCGTCGAACGCTTCGATCTTCGGTTGGTCGTGCGCGCCGATCTCATCACGCCGTTGCAACCATTCGTGGCGCGCACCGGCACTGCGGCTGCCGGCCGCCCGGTAGAAGTCGAGGACGTCGCCCGGCACCCAGAAGTCTTCCTGCGGCATCCCGAGAATGTCCTTGACGGCCGCGACTTCGTCGGCGCCGAGCGGGTTGCCGTGCGCCTTCTCGCTGTCGGTGAATTTCGGTGACGGCCAACCGATGTGGCTGCGCAACACGAGCAGTGTGGGCCGGTCGTCGACGGTCATCGCGTCGCGCAACGCGGCCTCGAGCGCGTCGACGTCGTTCGCGATCTCCCCGAGGCGCACGACGTTCCAGCGGTACCCCTCGAACCGTTTCACGACGTCGTCGGTCAGCGTGAGCTCGGTGTGACCGTCGATGGTGATGTGGTTGTCGTCGTAGACGAACACCAACCGGTTGAGGCCGAAGTGGCCCGCGAACGAGGCGGCTTCGTGGCTGATTCCTTCCATCAGGTCGCCGTCGCCGCAGATGCCGAAGACATGGTGGTCGACGAGGTCGACACCGAAGCGCTGCCGCAGGTGCTTCTCGGCGAGCGCGATACCCACCGCGTTCGCGACCCCCTGGCCGAGGGGGCCGGTGGTCACCTCGACCCCGGCGGTGTGGTTCCGTTCGGGGTGGCCCGGCGTGCGCGAACCCCACTGGCGGAAGTCGCGCAGGTCGTCGAGTTCGAGCCCGAAACCGCAGAGGTAGAGCAGCGAGTAGAGCAGCATCGACGCGTGGCCGGCCGAGAGCACGAACCGGTCGCGGTCGGGCCAATCGGGATCGGACGCGTCGAACGTCATGATGCGGGTGAACAGGACGTGGGCGAGCGGGGCGAGCGCCATCGGGGTGCCGGGGTGGCCGGAGTTCGCCTTCTGCACGGCGTCCATCGCCAACCCGCGAATGACGTTGATGGAGCGTTGTTCGAGTTCGCTGGTCACACACAGCCCCTTTCCGCGGCGCGGTCAGGTTAAACCGGCCGCCCCGGGGGACTGTGCCCACTCCCACGGTGGCGCCACCCGATCACTCGAGGAACGTGGTGGCGCCGAAGACGACGAGGCTGGCGGTGAAACCGTGGAGGAAGTTGCGGCCGCCGACGGGGCCGATCTCGCCGGCGCAGAACGCGCCGGCGAGGGGCACGGCCCGAGCCGTTCCTCGACGACACCGGCATCGTGGTCGGCCTTACCGAACAGGTGGGTCCCGCGACCGTTACACGTGAAGAGCAGTGCCCCTTCGCCCGACACGTTGCGCAGCATGACCCGAAGGTCTTCGTCGGCGGCCTTCGCGTCGCGGACCTGGAACTGCACCGTCTGGCCGACCTCGACGAACTCGCCGACCGCGAGGCCGCCGGTCTTCTCGTCGGCGCCGAGGAGGCTGCGAACGAGGAAGTCGCCGCGGCCGAAGTCGGCCCGGTGCTCGTCGACGACGACGCCCATGTGCAGCCCGTGGCGCATCAGCATCTGCTCGTCTTCGGGGAGGCTCGCAGCAACTTCCTGCAGCCGGCTGATGGCGCTCTTGCCGGCCAGTTCGGTGACGACGTTCCGGTTCGACTTGGTGACGGTGAAGGGCTGGCCGATCGGCCGGCAACCCTGCGAGACGACGGTACGGATCGCGACGTCGTCATCGAGGAGCACCCCGACGGCACCGGTTGTCGTGACCTTGCCGTCGCAGACGAGACGGTTGCCGCCCGCGCTCGGCGGCGGCCGAGGCGAGGCCGCCGACGACAACGAGGTCGGGCACCTGGTCGTTGCAGAGCCGCAAGAAGTCGTTCGCCGGGAAGGTGAACGGATCGGTGAGCAGGACGAGCGTGCCGCGGTCGGGAACCTCGTCGGGCCAACCGACGATCTCGACACCGTCGGCGGTGTCGACCAACTGCAACGACAAGGCGGTTGCGTGGCCGCTCCCGCCGAAACTGGCGGCGAACACCGACAGTGCCGGCTGATCTTCGACTTCGCGGCCGGTACCCACGACCGCCGCGGTCGTCGCGCCGATGAACGCCTCGGGTTCGAGGAGGCGAAAAAGGCCGCTCGCGATGTCTTCGAACGCGCCGACGTGGTGGGGTGACGCGAAGCAGACGAGCAGGTCGGGACGTTCGCCGTCGAAGCGCTCCAGGATCTCGCCCGCGATCTCGCCGAGTGCCTCGACCGGGATCGGGTGCAGGGAAAGCGCCGCGGCGTACGTGTTCATTGCATTGCGGCTTCGACCACTCTCAGCGCGCAGTTGAGGCGCATTTTTCGTGTCACGGCAGGATTGTCAACGGGACCGTTACCCGCGACCCGGTTTCGGGGACCACACAACGGGCTTCGATCGAACCGGCCTCGGTGAACTCCAGTTCGGGCCGTACGAGCTGGCGGAAGAACTTGCCGGGCGGGTTGATGAAGACCGGGTCGATCTTCTTGCCCATCTCCTCGCCGTTCTCGTGCACGAACGTGACTTCGAGGGTGCCGTTGCGACCTTCGTCGCTCTCGGCGCGCAGCAGGACCAGCAGGTGCGGGGTGAAGGTGGTCGGGAACGAGTCGAGGACGGTCGAGAAATAGGCGCCGGTGATGTCGATCCGGGTCGCCGGGCCCGCAACCTGGCGGAACGCAAGGTCTTCGACGAACAGGGCGGCGACAATCTCCATCGCGCGAAGCCTAGAGGTCGCAGACCGTCGAGGCGGTCAATGCTCGACGACGACGAGGTGCACCGTCTTCGGGCCGTGCACGCCGAGGGTCTGCACCATCTCCAGGTCGCCGGTGCGGCTCGGGCCACCGATCCAGGTGAGCGCGCTGGGCAGCGGCATCGCGGCCACGGCATCGATCGCGGCGGCGAAGGTGGCGAGCAGCGTGTCGGCGAAGACCACGCAGATGTGCGTCGGTGGCAAAAGGCTGGTCGCGCGGGGTGCGTCGCGCCCGGCTGCCAGCGCGATCACCCCTTGTTCGGCGACACCGATCAACGCACCGGTCACACCGGCGGTGGCCGCCGGCAGCCGGTTCGACCAGCCGGCATCGCCGGGGGTGACGACGTCGCAACCGGCGCCGCGAAGGGCGTCGAGAATCGCGAGGTCGCGCAATGCAGGATCGCCCGACGCGAGCGCGACGGTGCCGCCCGCCGCCGCGTCTCGCACGATGCCCGTGACCGTTGCGGGAACCTCCGCGTGCGAGACGGGACCGGTCACGAGCGAACTGTTCGCGCGGCACGCGTCGATGAAGGTGGCGACGAGACCGCTCACCACGAACCTTCACTCGCTCGCTTCGCGTAACGGTCGCGAAACGACACCGGCGCCGGGAGCGGGAGGTCGCGTGACGCGGTCCACCCCCCGAAACCCGGGACACGGCGGGCCCAACCGCGGCCGAGGACGCGGCTCGCGCGCCGCGCGACCGCGTTCACGGCGCGGTATCGCCGCGGTGACGACCACGCCCAGGCCCACCCCGCGAAACCGGCGCGCCGCACGCGACCGCGGCGGCGATCGGCCGCTGGTCGCGGCACCGGGAGCGGCGCGCGCGACGCCGGCCACGCGAATCCCTCACCCGGCAGCCGCGCGTGTGGCGCCGCGTCCTCCGGGGCCGGTGGGCCGGCCCACGGCGGCGGGTCGAACGGGCCGTCGCGCAGATCGGCCCGCAGGCGTACGAGCAGGTCGGCCAGCGGGATCTCCACCGGGCAGGCCTCGGTACACGCGCCACACAACGTCGAGGCCGCGGGAAGGTCGGCGCCTTCGGTCCCACCGCTGAGCAGCGGCGTGAGCACCTTGCCCATCGGCCCGCTGTAGACGGAACCGTAGGCATGCCCACCGATCTTGCGGTACACCGGGCAGACGTTCAGGCAGGCGCCGCACCGGATGCACGCGAGCATCTCTTCGTAGGGAGTACCGAGGAGCGCCCGCCGGCCGTGATCGACGATCACGAGGTGCAGGGCTTCGGGCCCGTCGTGCTCGCCGTCGCGGCGCGGCCCGGTGAGCATGGTCACGTAGTTCGTGAGGGCCTGACCGGTCGCGCTCAAGGTGAGCAGCGGGATCAGCGTGCCGAGATCCGCGAAGCGGGGCACGACTTTCTCGACCGCCATCACCGCGATGTGAACGCGCGGCAACGTGGTGCAGAACCGTCCGTTGCCTTCGTTGGTGACGATCACGAGCGTGCCGGTGTCGGCGGCGGCGAAGTTGACGCCCGTGATCCCGACATCGGCCGCGAGGAACTCTTCGCGCAGGCGCGCCCGCGCCCACTCGGTGAGGGCCTCCCGTTCGACCGGCAATCGCTCGCCGGCTTCGGCCGACAGCACGTCGCGAATCTGCTCGAGCGTCTTGTGGATCGCCGGGGTGATCATGTGCGACGGTGGCTCGCCCGCGAGTTGCACGATGTACTCCCCGAGATCGGTCTCGATCGTGCGGACACCGGCCGCTTCCAGCGCGCCGTTGAGCCCGATCTCCTCGGTGGCCATCGACTTGCCCTTCGCGACGCGCCGAGCGTTCGCGGCCTGCACGATGCCGAGCACCAGGTCGCGCGCGTCCTGGGGCGTCGCGGCATGGTGCACCTCGACGCCGTTGGCGCGAAGTTTCGCCTCGAGCTTCGCGAGCCAACCGTCGAGGTCGGCAAGGGTTTCGCGCCGGATCGCCGCGGCGCGGTCCTTCCAATCGGCGTGCTCGTCCTGCACGTCGCGCGCGGTGTACAGGCGGCGATCGAGGTTGTGCAACGCCCGCTGCAACTGCGCGTCGGCGACGGCACGCGCCGCCCGTTCCCGCACGTCGCGACCGGGTGTCACGAGGTGCTCCTGGCTCACGGCAATCCCGATGCGAGGAGATCGGCGATGTGCACCGGTTGCGGCGCGCCGACACCGCGGCGGCGACGGCCTTCGAGGTGCATGAGGCAGGCCGCGTCGCCGCTGACGAGCCATTCCGCCCCGGTCGACGTGGCGTGCGCGAGCTTGTCGTCGGCGAGCGGGGCGGAGATCTCGCCGTGGGCGGTCGCGAAGACACCGCCGAAGCCACAACACGTTTGCGCCTCGGGCATCTCCACGATCGTTGCGCCCGCGGCTCGCAGCAGCGCGCGCGGGGCGTCGTGCACGCCGAGGTTGCGCAACCCGTGGCACGCGTCGTGCAGGGTCACGGTGGTGGAGAGGCGGGCTCCGACATCGGTGATGCCGAGCACGTCGACGAAGTATTGCGAGAGTTCGAAGGTGCGGCCGGCCAATGCCTCCGCGTCGGCGCGCCGATCGGGAAGCAACCGCGCGAACCAGTGGTGCACCATCGCCGCGCAGGATCCCGACGGCGAGACGAGCGTGTCGTACGGCATGAACGTGTCGAGCATGTGCCGTGCGAGCTTCGCGGCGGCCTCGGGTTCCCCGGCGGTCACTGCGGGTTGCCCGCAGCAGGTTTGGGCTTCGGGGAACACGACCGTCGTGCCTGCCGCCTCGAGCAGGCGAACCGTCGCCACACCCGTGTCGGGGAAGAGCTGGTCGGCGAGGCAGGTCACGAACAGCGCAACGCTCGTCACGGTCACGCCACCGGTACCGGCGTGCGCACGTCGAACGTGGCCGCGTCGAGTGCGATCAGGTCGGCGCGAGCACCCGGAACGAGACGGCCCCGATCCGTCGCGCCGATGACGCGGGCCGGGTTCGCGCTCGCCATGCCGACCGCCCGGCCGGCGGGAATGCCGAGCGACACGACGTTCTGCACCGCGCGCGACATCGTGAGGATCGAGCCCGCGAGCGTCCCGTCGGGCAGGTAGGCGGCGCCGCCGTCGCAACGCACGCCGTCGCCCGCGGTTGCAACCGCGTCGGTGACGAGCACGAGGTCGGGGCGCGCGCTCGTCGCGATACGCACCACCGCCGGGTGCACGTGCACGAGATCGGCGATCAACGACGGGGTGAGGCGGGCGTCGGCGAGCGCCGCCCCCGGAACACCGGGCGCGCGGTGGTGCAGCGGCCCCATACCGTTGAAGAGGTGCGTCACGAGCGTCGCGCCCGCCTCGGCCCCGGCGATCACGTCGTCGTACGGCGCGGTGCTGTGGCCCAGCGCGACCGTGATCCCGGCATCGACGAGCAGCCTGGTCGCCGCGAAGCCGGGGTCGGCTTCCGGGGCGAGGGTCACGATGCGGACCAAGTCGCCGAAACGCGCCAGCAGTTCGCGCAGCCAATCGAGGTCGACCGGGCGGATGAGCTCACGCGGGTGGGCGCCGGGCGCGCCGCCGAGGAACGGCCCTTCGAGATGGGCACCGAGCATCCGATCGCCGACGAGCGCGGCGACCTCGCGCAACCGTTCGAGGATCGCCGCGTACACGTCGAGCGGCGCGGTGCAGACCGTCGGGCAGCAACCGAACACGCCCTGGGCGCCCATGGCTTCGATCAGCGCCGCGCACTCGGCCGGCGACGACATCGCGAAGTCGACCGCCCCGAACCCGTTGACCTGGAGGTCGAGGTACCCGGGCGCGAGCAATACGTCGCCGAGGTCGGTCGCACCCGAGCGCGGCCCTTCGCCCACCGCGACGATGGTGTCGCCGTCGACCTCGACCCACCCGCGCTCCAGGCCCGCGGGGGCGTCGGCCGTACCCGTCAGGACGCCGGCGGCGGTGAAGACGGTCATCGCTCCCGGACCCGGAGCACGAAGGCCAGTCGTACGAGGCCGACAAGTGTGCGCGGGACGCGCCGGACGATCGACGTTCGGGCCGGGCGGAGCTCGTGCACCTCGACGGGGATCTCGGCGACGCGGAGCCCGGCGCGCTCGACCCTCAGCACCAGTTCGGTGTCGAACAGGTCGCGGCCGAACTTGGCGTGTTGCGCGAACGGCAGCACGACTTCCCGGCGCATGACCTTCATGCCGTGCGTGTCGGAGACCCGCATCCCGAGGAACAGTCGTAGCAGCATCGTGAACCCGGCGGTCACCGCACGGCGCGGCCACGGCCGGGTGTCGTGCGCGCCCGGGGCGCGCTTCGACGCGACGACGATCGCCGGCCCGTCGACTTCGCCGACGAGCTTCAACGCCTCTGCCAGGAAGTCGACGTCGTAGTAGTCGGTGTCGAAGTTCGCGACCACGCCGGCGCGGGCGACGAGCAGACCATCGCGCAGGGCCGCGCCGTAGTCGGCTTCGGCGAGGTACTCGACCCGCACCTCCGGGTACCGGGCCGCGAGGTTGAACGCGATCTCGCGCGTACCGTCGGTCGAACCGTTCTCGACGACGATCAACTCGAATGACCGATCGCGGTCCCGTAAGGCCCGCACCACGTCTTCGACCGACGACACCAACATCGCCGATTCGTTGTAGGCGGGCATGACGACGCTGACGTCGGGCGGGGGTGAAGTCACGAGAGGCGGCCGTCGCGAAAGGGAAGGAGGTCTCCGACCCGCAGTCGCGTGCAGCTGCGATTGTCGCGCACGAGCACCATCTCCCCGCGGGCATCGAAACAGCCCTCGGCGTCGAGCACGCGTGCCGTGCCGTCGATGAAGACCCGCAACTGCGTATCGGGATCGTTCAGCCACGCGTCGTAATCGTCGAGGGCTATCCGGCACAAGGCGTCGACCGCGTTGCGGTCTTCGCGCACCGCTCCGGCGACGTCGAGGGCGGCCCGGCCGTCGGGCAGTTGCACCACGTTGGGGTAGAACGCGAACCGCGGGCCGAACACGACCCGCTCCGAGCGGCGGGCCCGGTCCAGAGCGCGAGGAGCAGGAACGCGGTGTGCATCGCGCGTTGCGCATCGACGCCGGCGACCCGACCCTCCCCACCTTCTATGCGTGCGACGGGACGAAGCTGTTGCAGCAACCGGAGGGCCGCGAGGCCGAGATCGGCTTCTGCGGCCGCGGCTTTCGCCCACGGTGCCACCTCGAGCGACAGCGCATCGTCGCCGGCGAAGTCGTCGGGGACGCGTTTGGTCGCCCGGAGCATCTCGGCCGTGTTGCGCACCGTTTCGGTCCAGCCCGGCGTCGCGATCTCCGTACGGATGTCGGCGACCCGGCGCGCGAGGTCGAGGTCACCCGGTTCGCACAGTGGGCCGTCGGCACAGGCCTCGGCGAGGACGCGCAGCGGGCCGCGGCGCTCCCCGCCGACCGCATCGATCGCCCGGCGCCAGCTCCGCTCCGGGTCGTAGGAATCGGGGTCGAGGAGAAAATCGGCGGCGGTCGCCAGCGCGACCTTCGACGATTGGGCGAGCCGCATCGGGTTGCACAGGACCCCGATGGTCGTGTCGGCCAGCCCCGGGTCACGCCCCCGGTAGGGGCCGAGGTGCAGCGACTGTTCCATCGCGCCGTCGTTCACCGGATAGTTGTCCCAAACGAGGGGCGGCCGGCCGCCGAGCGCCGCGGCCCAGCTCGCAGCGTCTTCGGCGGTGAGGGTCGGCGAGCACACCGTCGTCCCGGTCCACATCACGTCGATGGCGCGGGGGAGGAGGCGACCGAGGTCGGTGAGGTACGCCGACCCGTGCGTACCCACGTATTCGGTGGGGCACAGCACCATGTGCGCGTCGTCGCACTCCATGTGCAGGCGTTCGAGCAACCACGACGCGATGTCGGCCTGGCGGGACGCGAGGCCGGGTGCGCTCGGGATGTCGTCGAGGGCGAGCAGGAACCAGGAAACGCCCGCGTCGACGAACGGGCCGAGCTTGGCGAGCAGGGCGGTGCGGTCGTCGCCGGAGCCGTAGTCGATGTCGAGGCCGGGGGAGATGGCGAAACCGAACCGCAACCCGCAGCGGTGCGCGTGTTCGATCAGCGCGCGGAACTCGCTCATCCGTGCTTCGTCATAGGGCTCGCGCCAGGCGGCTCGGTGCCTCGGATCGTCCTTCGGCGCGTATACGTACGCGTTCATGCCGCGCTCGGCGATGAACGACAACACGTCGAGTCACGCGTCGTGCGACCAGGGCTCACCGTAGAAACCCTCGACGACTCCGCGCAGACCGAAAGATCGCGGCACGCCGATAGGGTACGAGAACGCCGTCTTCCCGGGGGGACTACCGATGAACGCGCAGCCCGATGTGCTCGCGGTGCACGCCGCCGCGCAGGGAGACAAGGTCGCCGTCGTGGTCGACGACAGTGGCGGCGCCCGGCCGTCGACCACCACCTTCGCCGAGCTCAACGAGATGGTGAACCGCCTCGCGAACGCGTTGCACGAACGTGGCGCGCGCCGTGGCGAACGGCTGGTCTGGTGCGGCCCCAACTCGCTCGAGGTGCTCGTCACGATCCACGCGGCCCGCAAGCTCGGCCTCGTCGCCGTCCCGCTCTCGTACCGCTTCAATGCCGAGGAGATGGCGTACGTCATCGACAACTCGGATGCGACGACCGTCGTCGTCGACGCGGAGCAGGCGCCGCTGGTCGCGCAGATCCGGTCCGAGGTGCCGAAGGTGCGCGACGTGATCTGCTTCGGCGGGAACACCCCCGACGGGTGTGCCTCCTGGTCCGATCTCGTAGCCACCGCGGCGACGACCGAGCCCGAAGGTGTGGCACCCGGCGACGCCGGCGCGGCGATGATCTACACGTCGGGAACGACGGGCAAACCGAAGGGTGCGCTACGGACGAGCAGCGATCGCACGCTCGTCTTCTCGCTCCTGTCGGAGTTGAACCTGCTGCACGCCGACTCGGTGCACCTCACGACCGGGCCGCTCTACCACTCCGGCCCGCTGGCGTTCGCGTCGCTGTCGCACACGCTCGGCGCACCGATCGTCGTGCTGCGCAAGTTCGATCCGGCGCGGTGGATCGCCCTCGTTCGTGAGCATCACGTCACCAACACGTTCTCGGCTCCCACCCAGCTGAAGCGCATCGTGTCGTTGCCCGACGCCGAACTCGCCGGCGCCGATCTCTCCTCGATGATCTGCCTCATCGCGAACGCGGCACCGGTGCCCTACGCGTTGAAGCAGGAAGTGATCGACAAGCTGGGCGACGGTTTCCTGTACGAGGTGTACGGCTCGACCGAGCTCGGCGTCGACACCGTGCTCAAACCCGAGGACCAGTTGCGCAAACCCGGTTCCTGCGGGAAGCCGTACGGCGGCATCGAGATCAAGATCATCAAGGAAGACGGCTCGATCGCGAAACCGACCGAGGCGGGGGAGTTGTTCGTTCGCACCACCCTCGCGATGGACGGCTACTACCGCACCGACCAGCAACTCACAGAGCTCGACACCGAGCCCGACGACACGCTCGGGTGGAAGTCGGTGGGCGACGTCGCGTACGTCGACGACGAAGGCTACGTGTACATCTGCGATCGCAAGAAGGACATGATCATCTCGGGTGGCGTCAACATCTACCCGGCTGAGATCGAAGCGGTGCTGTACGCGCACGCCGGCGTCCTCGACGTCGCCGTCTTCGGGATCCCCGACGACGAGTGGGGCGAGCAGGTCCACGCGATCGTGCAGCCGAAACCGGGCACGACGCTCACCGCGGCCGAACTGCACGCGTTCGCCGAGCTGCGCCTCGCCGGCTACAAGCGGCCCCGCAACTACGAGTTCCGCGACGAGTTGCCGCGTACCGACTCCGGCAAGTTGCTGAAGCGGGTGTTGCGCGACGAGTTCTGGCTGGGCCGCGAGCGGGCGGTGTGAACCGCCCGCTCCGCGGCCACGCCGGGCGGGAACCTACGAGCTGAAGTCGGCGAGCAGCCCTCGGAGTTCCTCGGCCATCCTCGTCACTTCCTCGGCCGACCGCGCGGTCTCGCCGGCCGCGGTCGTCGTGTCAGCCGCTGCCGTTGCGACGTCGTTGATGTTGTAGGCGATCTGCTGCGAACTCGTCGCCGCTTCGCTCGCCCCGCGGCCCATCTCCCGGGTCGTCGCGTCCTGCTCCTCGACCGCGGCCGAGATCGTGGCCTGCTTCTCGTTGATGCTCTCGATCACCGTCACGATCGCGGCGATGGCGTCGATCGCGTCGTTGGTTTCGGCCTGGATCGCCGCGATGCGCTCGGCGATGTCGGCGGTCGCCGCGCCGGTCTGCACCGAGAGGTCCTTCACTTCGCTCGCCACAACGGCGAAGCCCTTCCCGGCCTCACCGGCCCGTGCCGCTTCGATGGTCGCGTTGAGGGCGAGCAGGTTCGTCTGCTCGGCGATCGTCGAGATCACCTTCACCACGTCGCCGATCTTCTGCGAGCTCTCACCGAGCCGCACGACGGTTTCGTTCGTCGCTTCGGCGACCCGTCGCGCTTCGCCGCCTTCGGCAGCCGCGTCGGTGACGCTGCGGGCGATCTCCGAGATCGAAGCGCCCATCTCCTCCGACGCCGCAGCAAGCAGGTTGATGCTCTCCGAAACCTGGTCGGCCGCGCTCGACATTTCGGTCGCCCGGGCCGACGAGGTGTCGGAGTTGGCCGACATCTGGCTGCTGAGTGCCGAGAGTTCCGCCGCCGCGGAGGTGAGCGAGTCGGCGTTCTCCTTCATGGAACGGTTCGTCTTGCGCACGGCCCGGCGAATCACGTACGCCACCCCCGGCAGGAGCAGCAGCCCGAGGACGAGCAGGAAACCGACCTGCGTCCGCGCGGTGTTGGCCCGGTTCGCCGCCGCGGTGTCGGTGCTCGTTACGAGCTTGTCCATGGACGTGAGCACGCCGTCGAAGAGCACGTCGAACTTCGCCTGCGCGTCGTTCATCTGCTTGTCACTCGTCAGCGCACTCGCGGTTCCCGGAGCGACGTGCGCCATCGGCGTCGCCGCCGCGACGTAGGCGTCGCGGGCGGGAACGAGGGCCTGGATCGCGGCGACCACTGCGGGCGGGTTACCGAGCTGGTCGACGATCTTGATGTTTGCCGCGACGGCGTCCTGCAGCGTCGCGATCCGGTCGTTCAGATCGGAGGCAAGGTCTTTGCGGGCTTGCGAGGAGGTCTCCGTCGTCAGCGCGAGGGCGTCGTACTTCAACGCGTTGTTCGCGCCGTCGAGCTCCGACTGGTTGTGCAACGCCTGCTGCACGAGGTTCATGCGCCCGACGTCGGTCTTGTACGAGCCGGACACGCTGTACGCAGTGACCCCGACGAGCGCCAGCGCCAGGAGCGCAACACCCGCCAGGATCATGATCTTCGTGGTTACCGACGTCTTGAACCGCACAAGCGACACCTATTCGTTCCGGGAGCGCGCCGGTGCGCGCAGCATTCTCAATCCCGTTCGGCATGCCTCGCGGGGTCATTGACCGCTCGCGTCGCGTTTCACTCGCAACAACGGCCCAAACTGAATGTTGGAGAGCCATCCTGTTAACGTCCTGGGCCGATGACGGCGCCGGTAGGGACGACGACGACGCTGTCGGAAGCGGCGTCGAAACGCCTCCTGGCCCGCTTCGGCGTGCCGGTCCTCGACGAACGCACAGCGGCGACCGCCGACGACGCGATTGCGGCCGCGAACGACATCGGCTACCCGGTCGTCGTCAAACTGTGCGGACCGGCCATCGCGCACAAGACGGAACGTGGCCTCGTTCGCCTCAACCTGCGCGACGCGGGCGCGGTCCGCGATGCGGCGCAGACGCTTCTCGGCGCCGCGACGGCCGCCGACGGCGACACCGAGTTGTTGATCGCGCCGATGGTGCGGGGGAACCGGGAGCTGATCGCCGGGCTCGTTTCCGACCCGCAGTTCGGCCCGTGCGTGATGCTCGGTGTCGGTGGAATCCTCGCTGAAGCGCTCGGTGATGTTGCGTTCCGTACCGTTCCCGTCACCGACGCCGAGGCGGCGGCGCTCGTCGACGACGTGCGCACCCAGGCGCTGTTCGGGCCGTTCCGCGGTGAACCGCCCGTCGATCGCGCCGCGCTCGCCGCCGTCGTCCGCGGTCTCTCCGACCTCGCCATCGCGGAGCCCCAGGTCCACAGCGTCGACGTGAACCCACTCATCGTGGTGAACGGGAGGCCGGTCGCGGTCGATGCGCTGGTCGAGACGGCACCGGAAGGGGCGCCGGAGGCCGGCGCGCCCCGGCGGCCCGCGCCCGCGCCCGACGCGTTCCGCGCGCTGTTCGAACCACGTGGCGTCGTCGTGGCGGGCGCATCGACCCACCCGGGCAAGTTCGGTTTCGTCGCCTTGCACAATGTGGTCGCGCACGGGTACCCCGGCGCGGTCGGTGCGACGAACCTCGAGGGCACCGACGTGCTGGGCGTGCGGACGGTTCGCACCATCGACGACCTCCCCGACGAGCCGTGGGACCTCGCGTTCGTGTGCACGCCGGCCACCGCGAACGCCGAGTTGTTGCGCGCGTGCGCGCGGCGCGGGATCCGGGCCGCGTTCCTGACGTCGGCCGGCTACGGCGAAGCCGGTGAAGCGGGCCGTCGCGCCGAGGCCGAACTCGTCGCGCTCTGCGACGAGCTGGGCATCCTGCTGGCCGGCCCCAACGGCCAGGGTGTCGTGTCCACACCGGCGTCGTTGTGCGCGCAGATCGTTGCGCCGTACCCGCCGCGGGGACGTATCGCGGTCGCGAGCCAGTCCGGCAATTTCGTCTCGTCGTTCCTGAACTGGTCGCGCCAGACCGGTGTCGGTGTGAGCCGCGCGGTGTCGGCCGGGAACGCGGCCGCCGTCACCATCGCCGACTATCTCGACTTCTACGCCGCCGACGACGAGACCGCGGTGAGCCTCGCGTATGTCGAGGGGATCGCCGACGGTCGCGCGTTCTTCGAGCAGCTTCGCCGCGCGACCGTGCACAAGCCGGTCGTGCTCGTGAAGGGTGGCGCGACCGCGGGCGGCCAGCGCGCGGCGGCGTCGCACACCGGTTCACTCGCGAGCAACGACCGCGTCTTCGACGGTGTGTGCCACCAAGCGGGCGCGACGCGGGCCGCGACCGTCGAAGAAGCCTTCGAGGCGGCCGCGACGTTCGCGACCCAACCGTTGCCGGCGGGACCGCGCACGGTGGTCGTGACGACGGCCGGCGGTTGGGGAGTGGTCACCGCCGACGCGATCACCGCGTCGGAGCTCGAACTGATCTCACTGCCGGCCGACCTTGCGGCGCAGATCGACGAGAAGCTGCCTCCACGGTGGAGCCGCAGCAACCCGATCGACCTTGCGGGCGGCGAGACGCGCGACACGATCCCCGAAGTGCTCGAACTCGTCGCCCGCCATCCCGGTGTCGACGCCATCGTCTACCTGGGCCTCGGCATCCAGTCGAACCAGGCGCGCCTGATGCGTGAAGGCCCGTTCTATCCCGAGCAGGGGCTCGAGCGGATCGTCTCGTACCACGAACGCCAAGACGAGCGGTTCGCGCGCGCCGCGGCCGAGATCTCCGACGCGACCGGCAAGCCGATCCTCACCGCCACCGAACTCGCGATCGCGTCACCCGACAACCCGGGACCGGCGACCGTGCGCGCCACCGGGCGCGTCTGTTACGCGTCGGCGAACCGGGCCGTGACGGCACTCGAACATCTGTGGCGGTACGCGCGTCACCGGCAGCGGCGCGAGGTTTGAACCAGGGTTTCACGCGCCGGGGGAGAACAGTGCTGCGATCGGTCGCGACCGTGCTTCTCGTCGCGGGCCTCGCGACGATCGGGACGACGCTGCGTACCGCGTCGGGCGCGGCCCCGGCGGCCGCGTCGTCTGCGAGCGGCACCGCTACCAGCCCGACGCCACTGCTCTCGCCTCGCCGGCTCCCGGTGCTGTTCGACGATCTCGTCGCTTCACACGCGCTGCAAGCCGCCGTCGACGCCGCCTTCACTCCCGACAACGCGTGCATCGCGGTCGACGGTGCCGCCGGCGCGCTCGCGCGCCACGACGCCGGCCTCCCGCTCGCGCCTGCGTCGACCCAGAAGCTGCTCACGGCGACCGCGGCGCTCGCGGTGCTCGGCCCCGACCATCGCTTCACCACCCGCGCCGTCACGACTGCGGCGGTAACCGGCGGGGAACTCGACGGCGATCTCTACATCGTCGGCGGGGGTGACCCGATGCTGGCGACGAGCGCGTTCGAAGCCGCGTTGCATTCCGAAGTGCTGTCGCGCAACGAACCGGTCACGCGCCTGAGCGACCTCGCGGATGCGATCGTCGCGGCGGGCATCACCCACATCGATGGCGCGGTCATCGGCGACGACAGCCGGCACGACCGGCTGCGGTTCCTACCCGTGTGGAAGCCCGTGTACCGCACGGAAGGCGATATCGGCGCCCTCTCCGCGCTCGGTGTCGACCACGGCTACGCGACACCGGGGACGACGGCCGTGCCCGCAGACCCGGCCGCGGCAACCGCGCAGCAACTCGTCGACCTCCTCGTCGCGCGGGGCGTGACGATCGGCGGCGGCGCCGCATCGGGCACCGCGCCCGCCGGCGCCCGCGAAGTCGCGCACCTCGACTCGGCCCCGCTCGCCGGCATCGTCGCCGGCATGTTGACCGCGAGCGACAACTGGGTCGCCGAGATGCTCGCCCGGGAGATCGGCGTCGCCCGCCCGGCGCCGGGCGCGAACGTGGGCGCGGCCGCAGGGAGCACCGCCGCCGGTACCGCCGCGATCGTCTCGACGCTCGGCGGGCTCGGCATCCCCACCGCCGGTGTCAACCTGCTCGACGGTTCGGGCCTCGCCCCCGGCGACCGGGTCACCTGTACGGCGCTGCTCGGTGCAATCGACCGGTCGACCACGGCCCGTTTCGCCGCGATCAACCGCGGCCTCGCCGTTGCGGGCGAATCCGGGACCCTCGCGACCCGGTTCGTCGGCGACCCGCTGCAAGGAGTACTCAGGGCCAAGACAGGGCACATCGACGGGGTCGCGGCGCTCGCGGGGGTCATCGACGGAAATGCACATCTGCGTTTCGCGTTCATCGTGAACGGGCAGTTCTCCACCGCAGAGGGTGAACGCCTGCAAGCGATCGCCGCGCGCCTCGTGGCGACATATCCCCAGTTACCGGCCGAGGCGGTCGTCCCGGCGCCGGGACGTTGAGCATTGCCGCACCGGAGATGTTCGCGACTGTTTGCATGACGGAGGCAAGCGAAACAGACTCCTTCGCCGACCAGGGAGATCGATGGCCGAAAAGTCACCCCAACAGACGATCAGCGAACTTCGCGATCTCGTCGTCGCGTACTTCAAGCAGGAGACGCTCGAACCGCTCAAGGGATTGGGTCGTTATGTCGGGTTCGGGGTCGGCGGCGCGACGTTGCTCGGTATCGGCGCCATGTTCCTCGGCATCGGCGCACTGCGCGCGTTGCAGACCCAGACCGGTTCGACGTTCACGAAGAACTGGTCGTGGGCGCCGTATGGCATCGTCGTGATCGCGTTGCTCGGCGCGGCGGGGCTCACCTGGCTCGCCCGGGGGAAACGCAAGGACAGGAGCAACGAGCAATGAGCCCGCGCAAGAGCGCCCCGCCCACCCTGGTTCCGGAGAAGAAGATCTCCCGGGACGACATCGAATCGAAACTGCGCGAACTGCAGGGCGAGGTCGACGAGAACGTCGAGTCGGTCAAGGGGATCGGCATGGCGGTCGCGATCGGTGCCGGTGTGCTGGTCGTCGTCGCGGCGTACTGGTTCGGTCGCCGCCGGGGCAAGAAGCGCCAGATGGTGCTCGAGATCAAGCGGATCTGACCGGCCCGATGGAATCGCTGCTACGACGGATCACGTCCACCGGGTTCCGGAAGGGCATGGGTGGATCGCGCCCGTGGCTGTACGCGGCCATCGTCGCGACGGGGATGCGCATGTTGCGGCACCTCGCGAACCCCGAACCCGAAGTGCTCTACCGGGCCAAAGTGAAGCCGGGGGAGGCGTTCGAGATCACGACGCACGTGTCGCCCGGCCGCCGGGCACGACGCAAGGCTCGGCGGGCATCGAGCCCGGAAGGCTGATCTCCCGCGGCGCAGTAGCCTGCTGCGACCATGAGCGAGCGGCGCAGGTCGAGCATCGGGGCAGGTCATGGCGGCGCGGACCGCGCGGCACGGCCCGGGGAGCCGACGGGATGAAGGTCGTGCTGCGAAACCCGCGCCGCGAGTTGGACGTCACGGCGCCGCGCAACGTCGAGCAGCTCCTCGCGGGGCTCGACGTCGTCCCGGAAACGGTTCTCGTGATCCGCAACGACACGCTCGTGACCCGCGACGAACGTCTCTCCGACGACGACGTCGTGGAGATCAGGCCGGTCGTGTCGGGGGGCGCGGCGTGAAGTGCCGGCGCTGCCGGGAACCGGCCGTCATCGATGTTCGCCGGCACAACGCCGCGTTCTGCCGCGACTGTTTCCTGCACCATTGCCGCGAACAGGTGAGGCGAGCGATCGACGACTTCGAGATGCTGCAGCCCGGTGAACGCGTGCTCGTCGCGGTGTCCGGAGGCAAGGATTCGCTCGGCCTCTGGCACCTGCTCGCCGCCCTCGGCTACCCGGCCGACGGTCTTTACGTCGGGCTCGGCATCGGCGACTACTCCGATCGATCCGGGCGCTTCGCCCACGACTTCGCCGACCAGCACGGCTACAAGCTGCACCACGTCGACATCCGCGGCGAGTACGGCTTCGACATCCCCGAAGGCTCCCGCGCCGCGAAGCGCGCGCCGTGCAGCGCGTGCGGCCTCTCGAAACGCCATCTCTTCAACGCCGTCGCGCTGGAACACGGCTACGCCGCCCTCGCGACCGGGCACAACCTCGACGACGAAGCCGCAGTGCTGTTCGGCAACGTGTTGCGCTGGGAGCGCGGCTATCTCGGTCGCCAGTACCCGGTCCTGCCCGCCGCCGACGGGTTCGTTCGTAAGGTCAAGCCTTTGATCCGCCTCGGCGAACGCGAACTGGCGGCGTACTGCGTGCTCGCCGGCATCGATTACATCGTCGAGGAATGCCCCATGGCAGCGGGGAACCGGCATCTCGGTTACAAGGAGGTGCTCAACACGATCGAAGAGCGCTCGCCGGGATCGAAGGCGGCGTTCGTGTTCGGGTTCCTCGAGCGCGCGCACGATCGGTTCGCGCCCGACGCCGCCGACGAACGCGAAGACCTCGGCCCTGCCGCGAATGCGGCGCGCCCACACCCGGCGACATCTGTGCCTTCTGCCGCATGCAGGCGCGCGCCACCGGCGCCCGCATTCCGGTCAGCGTCGAATCCGGCGGCCTTGAGCACTGACGGCCCGCGCGGCACGTTCGCGGCGGGCGACCGCGTGTTGCTGACCGACAACCGGAAGCGGCGCCATCTCGTCACGCTCGCCGCGGGCGGCCAGTTCCACACCCACGCGGGCATCATCGAGCACGACGCGCTCATCGGTCATCCCGAGGGGATCACCGTCCGTTCGAGTCGCGGCGCCCGCCTGGTCGCGGTACGCCCGACCCTCTCCGAGTACATCCTCGAAATGCCGCGCGGCGCGCAGGTCATCTACCCGAAGGACATCGGGCCGATCCTGATGCTCGCCGACGTCTTCCCGGGCGCGCGCATCTTCGAGTCGGGGATCGGTTCCGGCGCGCTCACCACTGCATTGCTTCGCGCCGTCGGCCCCATGGCCGCGTCACCGGCTACGAGCTACGCGACGACTTCGCCCAGACCGCGGTCCGTAACGTCACTTCGTTCCTCGGCGAAGACGTTCCCCTCGACGTGTCGGTACGCGACACCTACGAAGGCATCGACGAGAACGAACTCGATCGGGTCGTGCTCGACCTACCCGAGCCGTGGCGGGTCGTGAAACACGCGATGGGTGCCCTGCGACCGGGCGGCATCCTCGTCGCCTACCTGCCGACCATCTTGCAGGTCGGCCGGCTCCGCGAGGAACTCGCGGCCGCACCGTTCGGGATGGTCGAAACGATCGAGGTGTTGCATCGCGGCTGGCACGTCGAGGGCCAGTCGATCCGTCCCGACCATCGCATGGTCGCCCACACCGGGTTCCTCACTCACGGGCGCCTGCTGGTACCCGAGCAGTAGCGGCCGTGAACTTCCTCGACGCCGTCATCGTGGTCGCCTCGCTGGCAGCGGCGATCGGCGGTTGGCGGTTCGGATTCGTCGCGCGGGTGCTCGCGTGGGCGGGTGTCGCGGCGGGGCTGATGATCGGCATCCGGTTCGTTCCCGGCGTGGTGACCGCGTTCGGCGGGACCGCCGCCGACGACCGGGTCACGGTCGCGTTGCTGTTCCTGGTGCTCGTCGCGACGCTCGGGCAGGGCATCGGCCTCGCGATCGGCGCCCTCGTGCACCGGCTCCGCCCCGAAGTGCGCGGCCTCCCGAAATGGGACCGGGCCGCCGGCGCCGCGGTCGGCGTGATCGGCGTGCTCACGCTCCTCTGGATGACGATCCCGTCGCTCGCGACCGCCGAAGGGTGGCCCGCCCGCGCGGCCCGCGGGTCGGCGATCGTCGGGTGGGTGCAGCACGTCGCGCCCAAACAACCCGATCGGTTCGCGGCGTGGGGCCTCAAGATCTCCGAAGCGCCCTACCCGTCGGCGCTCGGCCCCCTCGACACACCGCCCGACCCGGGCGAGCCGCCGGAGCAGGTCGTTTCGGCCGCGGTCGATGCCCGCGTCCGCCAATCGGTGGTGAAGGTGACGGGTCTCGCGTGCAGCCAGATCCAGGAGGGCAGCGGTTGGGTCGTCGAACCCGGGCTGATCGTCACCAACGCCCACGTCGTCGCCGGGGAACGGCTCACGAAGATCGAAGATGTCCGCGGCGTGCAGTACGACGCGACCGTCGTCGCGTTCGACCCGCGACGCGACATCGCGGTCCTCTCGGCGCCGTCCTTCGACGGGCGGCCGCTGAACATGGCCCAAGGCAAGGTGAACGAGAACGGCGCGGTCTACGGCCATCCGCAGGGCGGTCCGCTCCGCGCGGGCACCGGCGCGCATCGGCGAAGAGATCCGCGCGTCGGGGACCGACATCTACCGGACCTCGCAGAGTGAGCGACGGGTCTACGTGCTGGCCGCGAGGTTGCACCCCGGCGATTCCGGCGCGCCGCTCGTCGACGCGAAGGGCCGCGTCATGGGGGTCGCGTTTGCGATCGACCCTGCGCACGCGGGCACCGCGTACGCGGTCACCGACGTCGAAGTGCTCCCGGTACTACAGACCATCGGCAACGCCGGCGTGAGCACCGGCCGCTGCCTCGTCTGACACGGGAGCAGGCGCGCCGCGCGCCGTTCGCGGCGCGTCAGTGCAAGCGCGGGGCGCGGGCCGGGGTCAGTCGACTTCGATGAAGATGCACTCGCCGGGGCATTCCTCGGCCGACTCGATGGTCGCCTCTTCCATGCCGGCGGGCACGTTCGCGAGCCCTTCGGGGCCGCCCGGGTCGGAGAAGACCTTGCCGCCCTCTTTCACGTAGGCAAGGCCGTCGTCGAGCAGCGTGAACACGTCGGGCGCGATCTCTTCGCAGAGCCCGTCGCCCGTGCACAGATCCTGGTCGATCCACACCTTCATCGGTGGTCCTCACCTCGGGAGAGAAGTGGTGCTGGTTACCGCCGATGAATTTATCACATCTGCGCGTGACAAATCACGTCCGGCGGTGAGATACCTCTCGGATGCTCGTCGAACGTATCGGACAGTCAAGCGCCAAGGTGTATGGGAACGCGTGCCGCATGACGAACTTCGGAGAAAAACGACGCCCGGGCACGAGCGGCGGTGAGACGGGCATCCGGCCGGGGACGAAACGGCCGCGACCCGACCGACCGGCATGGTCTGCTCACATCCGGCACCGCCCGCCGATAAGGAACGATCGTCGCCCGCGCGGGAACGCGGCGGCGCGAAACCCGGTTCATATGCACACTGCCGGACCGGGACACGGGACTAGGGTCCGGAACGACCGGGAGGTGGTCTGATGACTGCCGAGCACGAGCGTCGACTCGCCGATTACGAACGCCAGGTCGACCAGCTTCAAGAGAGCATCAAAGGTCTCGAAGAAGAGATCATCGTCCTGCGCCGTCGGCTCCAGGACGCGCCCAAACGCGTCCGCACCCTCGAGGAACGACTCCTCGAGACGAAAGGCCAGTTGGCCCAGGCGGTGTCGCAGAACGAGAAACTCTCGGCGACATTGCGTGAGGCACGCGAGCACATCGCAGCGCTGCGCGAAGAGGTCGAGAAGCTCACGATGCCACCGTCGGCGTACGGCACGTACCTCGGCACCAACGACGACGGCACCGTCGACATCTTCACCGCCGGGCGCAAGATGCGCGTCGCACTACACCCCGAACTCGACTCGCACGAGTTGCGACGCGGTCAGGAAGTCGTGCTGAACGAGTCGCTCAACGTCGTGCTCGCCCGCAAGTCGGAGATCGCCGGCGAAGTCGTCACCTTGAAGGAAGTGCTCGACGACGGCACCCGCGCGCTCGTGATCGGTCGCGCCGACGAAGAGCGCGTGTGCGAGCTGGCCGACGAGTTGCAGCACAGCACGAAGCTGCGCTCCGGCGACCATCTCCTCATGGAAGGACGCTCCGGGCTCCTGCTCGAGAAGCTGCCCCGTCCCGAAGTCGAAGAACTCATCCTCGAAGAGGTCCCCGACGTCTCCTACGACGACGTCGGCGGTCTCGACGACCAGATCGAGATGATCAAGGACGCGGTCGAGCTCCCGTACCTCTACGCCGACCTCTTCCACGACCACGACCTGCAGCCGCCCAAGGGCATCCTGCTCTACGGGCCTCCCGGTTGCGGCAAGACGCTGATCGCCAAAGCGGTCGCGAACTCGCTCGCCAAGCGCGTCTCCGAAAAGACCGGCAACGCACGGACCCGCTCCTACTTCTTGAACATCAAGGGACCGGAGCTGCTCAACAAGTACGTCGGTGAAACGGAACGCCAGATCCGGCTGATCTTCCAGCGGGCCCGGGAGAAGTCGGAAGAGGGCGTCCCGGTGATCGTCTTCTTCGACGAGATGGACTCGCTGTTCCGCACCCGCGGCACCGGCATATCCAGCGACATCGAATCGACGATCGTCCCGCAGTTGCTGGCCGAGATCGACGGCGTCGAGAGCCTGAAGAACGTCATCGTGATCGGCGCGTCGAACCGCGAAGACCTGATCGACCCCGCCATCCTGCGGCCCGGCCGCCTCGACGTGAAGATCAAGATCGAACGCCCCGACGAAGAGAGCGCGAAGTCGATCTTCAACCAGTACCTCGTGCCGACCCTGCCGATCGCGCCGAGCGAAGTGAAGAAGGCGGGCGGCGACCCCGAGAAGTCGATCCGCCGGATGATCGACGAAGCCGTCGACAATATGTACTCGGTCGGTGACGAGAACAAGTTCCTCGAGGTCACCTACCAGAACGGCGACAAGGAGATCTTGTTCTTCAAGGACTTCTCCTCCGGCGCCATGATCGAGAACATCGTCCGCCGGGCCAAGAAGCTGTCGATCAAGCGCACCATCGCCGGCGGTGAACGCGGGATCGCGTCCCAGGACCTCCTCGACTCGATCAAACAGGAGTTCCGCGAGCACGAAGACCTGCCGAACACGACCAACCCCGACGACTGGGCGAAGATCTCGGGCAAGAAGGGCGAGCGCATCGTCTACGTCCGCACGATCGTGCAGCAGGGCGAGGACGAATCGGGCGGCCGCCAGATCGAACGCGTCACGACCGGTCAATACCTGTAGTACCCGCGCAACAACTCGCCGTCGTCGTGCATCGTTGCGGTGATGGCAGATGCCGTGCCGGCCCGTCTCGCGGTGGCGAAACCGGAACTCGCCGCGCTCTACGAGCAGGAGCAGCCGGCGATGCTGCGGGTGGCGTGCCTGCTCGTGGGGTCACGGGCGATCGCCGAGGAGATCGTGCACGACGCGTTCGTGACGGTCGGTGAGCGCTGGGCGCGCATCGACAATCCCGGCGGGTACCTCCGGACAACGGTGGTGAACGGCTGTCGCATGTCGTTGCGCCGGCGCGCCACGGAACGCCGGCACGCCCCCATCGGGGAACTGACCGTCGACGCGCCGGCCGAGCTGGTCGAATTGCGCGCCGCGCTCGAACAGCTGACCGAGCGCGAGCGCGTCGTGATCGTGCTCCGCTACTTCGTCGATCTCCCCGACGCGGAGATCGCCGCGGCGCTCGGCTGCCGTCGGGCCACGGTGCGCTCGCTCGTGCACCGGGCATTGCGCACACTACGCAAGGAGTTGTCGTGACCATCGACATCGAGGATCGCCTCCGCACCGACCTCCCGCGCCTGGCCGAACTCATCGGGCGCGAACCGGTCGACGGACGCGTTCCCGCGATCGCGACGGCCAAGAACCCGCGACGCCGGTCGCGCGCGGGCGCGGCCGTCGTTGCCGCGTGCCTCGCGATCGGCGGCGCGACCGTCGCCGTCGTGCACCGCCACACTTCGGCGAAGCCGGCCGTCGTCGTCGACGCGGGTCACGGGCACGCAACGACGACGGTGCCCGGCGTCTCGCTCGCCGGCGACCGATGGCGCGCGCTGCCACCGTCACCGCTCGGGCCGCGCGGTAACACGGTGACCGTGTGGACGGGCACCGAAGTGCTCGTGTGGGGCGGCTACCGCGGTGAGACGACGGCGCCACTCGCGTTCCAGAGTGGCGCCGCGTTCAACCCCACGACGGGTACCTGGCGCAAGATCGCCGACAACCAGTGGGGCCACCCCGGCGCGCTGGGCGTCTGGGCGGGCGACCGGTTGTACGTGCTCGCGAAGAACGGCGGCGCGGCGTACGACCCGGGCACCGACTCCTGGCACGACGTCGCGCCGCTGCCGGGCGACGGCGGTTTCGTCGCCGTCGCGTGGACCGGCACCCAGTTGCTCGGCGTCGTCATCGGCGACACGCCGGGAACGATCGCGGTCGCGACCTACGACCCGGCCCACGACACCTGGAGCATCGGCCCACGGGTGCGCGCGCCGTGGCAGCAAACGATCCACCGCGCGTCGACCGCGTGGACCGGTTCGGAGTTGGTGATGACCGACGGCACCCGTTCGGTGTGGGGGTACGACCCGAACACGCGGACGTGGCACACGCTGCCACCGCTCGCCGGCCACGGCGTCTCGAGCTCGGTCTCGATGGTGAAGGGCGCGCTCGTCGCCGTGTACGCCGACCGGCATGGCCTCCACGACGTCGTCTCGACGGGCGGGAAGTGGGAGCCGGTTGCGCTCGACGCGGGAACCTCGATCGTCGACCCGATCGCGATCGATGCCGGCGGCACGCTCGTCGCCGTCGACCGCGCCGGCCAGGGGCAAGCCGAGCGCGCCGATGCGGATGCGGGCAGATGGGTGCCACTCGGCCGCACGCCGATCGCCGGTGGCGCGAACGGTGCGGCCGTGTGGACCGGTACCGGGTTGTTCGTGTGGGGCGGGTTGCCGGCCGGGACGGCCGGGACCTTCCCCGTCCCGGCGCCAACACACCCGGACGCGGCGTGGTTCGGCGCCCCCCTCCACGGCTGAGCCCGAAACCCCCGTTTGCAGCTGGGAGCGCGCTTTAGCGCGCTCCCAGCTGCAAACAAGGGGGTCAGCGGGTGAACGCGAACGCCGCGGTCGCGAGCACGAAGGCCGGCGTGCCGGCGACGAGCCCGACGCGGAAGTAGGTACCGGCCCCGACGGCGAGCCCTTCCCGGCGCGCGACGGTCAGCCACAGCAGCCCCGACAGCGAACCGGTGACCGCGAGTACCGGACCGAGGTTCGCACCGAGGAGCACGGCCCACGGCGCGTCGGCCGAACCGCGCGCGAACGGAGAGAGCACGAGGAACGCCGGCAGGTTGTTGCACACGTTCGCGACGAGCGCGGTCACGCCCGCGTCGCGCGCGATCGCGCCGCCGCCGCCTCCGGGCGCGAGCAGGCGCCCCAGATCGATGCGTGCGGCAACTCCCGCGGCGAGCACGGCGAGCCCGAGGGCGACGAACGCAGGGTCGAGAGGAGTCGAGCGCCACGGCACCCGTCTCGTGAACAGCGCGAGCGCCCCGTCGACGATCGCGACGATGGCCCACGGCGCGAAGCCGACGTGGTCGCCGAACAAGAAGCCGGCCAGTAACACGACGAGCACACCGGCACCGATCGCCAGCGGTCGCTTGATCGCGATCTCGTTCGGTTCCGGTTTGGTCGGGCGGACCGTCGCGTTGCGGAACGCGAGGCGCCAGCCCCAGTACCCCGCGGCGACCGCGACGACACTCGGGAACCAGAGCGCGGCCGTGAAGGCGTGCACGTCGAGGTGCCGTTCGTGCACCGCGATGAGGTTCGTCAGGTTCGACACGGGGAGCGCGCACGAAGCGAGGCACGCGAGCAATGCCGGCTGGAACGCCAGCGCGACGGCATCGATACCGAGCCGGCGGGCCAGCCGGACGTAGATCGGCGTGAGCAGCACCACGGCGGCGTCGAGGTTCAACACCGCGACGACGACACACCCGAGTACCCAGCACCCGAGCGCGACCCGTTCGCCGGTCACGACCGCGGCCGCCGCGTCGAACACCTCCAACTCGTCGAGGAACGCGGCGAGCGGGACCGCGAGCAACAGGAAGGCGAGCGGTTCGCCGAGCGCGTCGAGGGCAGCTCGGGTGACGTGGTAGGAGACCGCACCCGACCCGACGGCGACGAGCGCGGCCACGACCGGGAACGCCGCGAGCGGCAGGCGGCGAGGCGGCCGTAACGCGCCGGAAACGCCCACGACCAGCAGCGCGACGATCAGCGCAGTGCGCACGAACCGCCGACGGTGGGCTCCACGAAGCCAGTCTTCCCAATTGCTGCACCGGTCAAGCGGGCGAACGATACTGGCGCCGAAAGGCGCGGGCGCGCTGCGTACACTGGCCGCTTCGAGCCCCGCAGTGGGGAACCGGAACCGAGCGCGAAACATGGCCGTCCCGAAGATCGTGGGCATCGAGACAGAGTTCGGCGTCTCGTTGCGAGGCGCGGCCGATCCCAACCCGGTCCTGGCGTCGTCGTTGCTCATCAACGGCTACGTCGAGCAACGCCGGGTCGGGTGGGACTTCGAAGACGAGTCTCCCGGCCGCGACGCGCGCGGTTTCGCGCGCGACGGCGCCCAGCCGCCCGAGGTCGAAACCCATCTCGTGAATGCGGTCCTCACCAACGGCGCGCGCTACTACGTCGACCACGCGCACCCGGAATACTCGACGCCCGAGTGTTCCGACGCGCTGGAAGTCGTGCTGTTCGACAAGGCCGGCGAACGCATCCTCGCCCGCTCGATGGACGCCGCGCGCCGGCTCATCCCGGCCGGGCAGGAGATCATCGTCTACAAGAACAACAGCGACGGCAAGGGCAACTCGTACGGGTGCCACGAGAACTACCTCGTCGATCGCGCCGTCCCGTTCGCCTCACTCGTCCGCACCCTCGTGCCGTGGTTCGTGACCCGGCAGTTGTTCACCGGCGCCGGGAAAGTCGGCGCGGAGAACGGCGCCGAGAAGGTCGACTTCCAGATCAGCCAGCGGGCCGACTTCTTCGAGGAGGAGGTCGGGCTCGAAACGACGTTGAAGCGCCCGATCGTCAACACGCGCGACGAGCCCCACGCCGACCCGCAGAAGTACCGGCGGCTGCACGTGATCGTCGGCGACGCGAACCTGTGCGAAGTTGCGACGTTCCTCAAGTGCGGGACGACCGCGATCGTCCTCGCGATGGTCGAAGACGGTTTCGTCGACAAAGACCTCTCGATCTCGAGCCCGGTGGCGTCGATGCGCACCGTGTCGCACGACCCGACCTGCCATGCGACGGTCGAGCTGAACGAGGGTGGCCGCTGCGCCGCGATCGACCTCCAGTGGGAGTTCCTCCGCTTGGCCCGCAAGTACGCCGATGAAACCGGTATGGAATGCGTCGGCGGCGACGAGATGGCCCGCCTCGTGCTCGACCGCTGGGAATCGGTGCTCACCGGCTTGGAACGCGACCCGGCGTCGCTCGACGGCCAACTCGACTGGGTCACGAAGCACAACCTGCTGCGCGCCTACGTCGAGCGCGACGGCCTCGACTGGGACGACCCGAAACTGTCGCTGCTCGACCTCCAATACCACGACGTGCGGCCGGAGAAGTCGCTGTACGAACGCCTGGTACGGGCGGGGAAGGTCGAACGCCTGCTCGACGAGGATGCCGTCGTCAAGGCCATGGGCTACCCGCCCGAGACGACGAGGGCCTATTTCCGGGGCACCTGCCTCTCACGCTGGGCCGACTCCGTCGTCGCCGCGAATTGGGACAGTCTGGTACTCGACGTCGGATCGGACCCACTGAGAAGAATCCCAATGATGGAACCGGTGCGTGGTAGCAAGGTGCACGTCGAACAGTTGTTCGCGGAGGTGTCGACGCCCCGTCAACTGGTTGAGCGGTTGACGGCGTCGTAGGAGGAACCCAGATGCCCGAGCGAGAGCGCAAGCAGAAACCGGCCCCGAAAGAGCGTGAGGAAGCGGTCGAAGAAGTCGCCGCGCCGACGGATCGCGGCCAGGAACTCAAAGAAGACATCGACGACCTGCTGGACGAGATCGACTCCGTGCTAGAGGAGAACGCGGAGGAGTTTGTGAGAAATTACGTGCAAAAGGGTGGACAGTAGGCACTTCAGACAAGTTTCTTGGGTGTCGCATCCGCTTCGTACTCTCGAACCATGAAGCGATGCCTCCATTGCGGCCTCGAGAAGCCGCTGGATCATTTCTACGTGGACAGCAAAGCGCGGGATGGTCGTAGGCCCGAATGCAAGTCGTGCAACCTCGCGCAACGAAGGGCGGCCCATGCCGCCAACCCCGATCCGGGCCGAGCGCGAGCACGGCAGTGGCAGCGGGACAACCCGGAGCGTTACGCGGCCAAGCAGCGTGAGCACGCCGAGTCGGGAAGAAAGGCGATTGCGGACCGGAAGAGCCACCTGAAGCGCACGTACGGGCTTTCGGTCGACGAGTACGAGGCGATGCTCGACGCGCAGGGTGGGGTGTACGCGATCTGCAGTGAGAAGCCGGGCGACCTCACCCTCCACGTCGACCACGACCACGCAACGGGAGCGCTTCGCCGCTTGCTGTGCGTTCGGTGCAACAACGCCCTCGGTTGCTTCCAGGAATCGCACGACCTGTTCCAAGCGGCCGCCGAGTACCTCGACGGGTTCGATCCTGGTGTCATGGAACTGGCCGCGGCAGCCCGCGAACGCGCCCGAGCGTTGTCACCGGCGCGCTGACGCGGCTCCATTAGTCTCGGCCGCCGATGCCCGACAGCCCGCTTCCTCTGTTCGCACCGGGGCTCGATCCCGGGCCGTCGTTCTCGGAGTTACTGCGACGGGTCGCGCCGCACCAGTTGCCCGGCGCGGGCATGGCCGCTGATGGCGGCGGGGGAGTGACCGGCGTGCCGCACGGTACGACGGTCGCCGCGATCCGTTTCGCCGAGGGTGTCGTGATGGCGGGCGACCGGCGCGCGACGGCGGGGAACTCGATCGCGAGCCGCCGCATCGAGAAGGTCTTCCCGGCCGACGAGCACTCGGGCGTCGCGATCGCGGGCGCGGCCGGCCCCGCGGTCGACATGGTCCGCCTCTTCCAGACCAACCTCGAGCATTACGAGAAGGTGCAGGGGCACGCGCTCAGCCTCGAAGGCAAGGCGAACCAGTTGAGCCAGCTGATCCGGGCCAACCTCCAGGCGGCGATGATGGGCCTCGCGGTCGTCCCGTTGTTCGCCGGCTACGACCACCACCGCCACCGCGGCCGGGTGTTCAGCTACGACATCACCGGCGGTCGTTACGAGGAACTCGACTTCCAGGCGCAGGGGTCGGGCAGCGTGCACGCCCGCAACTGGATCAAGTCGGGATGGCACGAGGCCATGAGCGCCGACGAGACCATCGAGATCGCGCTCCGCGCCCTGTTCGCCGCCGCCGACGAAGACACCGCGACCGGCGGCCCCGATCTGGTGCGGCGGATCTTCCCGCTCGTCGCCGTGATCGACACCGACGGCTACCGCGAACTCGACGACGACGACATCGCGTCGCGCTCCGATGCGTTGCTCGGTGGTCCCGAACGAGGCGGCCGCGCGTAGTGGCACCGCCCCGCACGACCGAAGCAGCAGCCCAATGAGCAGCCAGGCGCAGATCCTCCGCCGCGGGCGATCGGCGAACACCGCCCCAGCCATGCGCGATGGAGCGGCGGAGGTCGAAGCCGCATGAGCATGCCGTTCTACGTCTCGCCGGAACAATTCATGAAGGACCGGGCGGACTACGCCCGGAAAGGCATCGCTCGGGGGCGCGGCCTGGTCGCCTTCGAATGCGAGCCCGGGATCCTGATCGTGGCCGACAACCCGTCGCGCACGTTGAACAAGATCAGCGAGATCTACGACCGCATCGCGTTCGCGGCGGTCGGGCGCTACAACGAGTTCCAGATGTTGCGGGTCGCCGGTGTCCGCCACGCCGATCTGAAGGGGTATTCGTACTCCCGCGAAGACGTGAACGCGCAGGAACTCGCGAACGCGTACGCGCAGACGCTCGGCCAGGTGTTCACGCACGAGACGAAGCCGTACGAGGTGGAACTGCTCGTCGTCGAGGTCGGTCATGAAGCCGACGAGAACGACATGTACCACATCCTCTACGACGGCTATGTGATGGACGAGCAGAACTATTCGGTGCTCGGTGGTCAGGCCGAGACGATCAGCGAGATGCTCAAGGAGCAGTACGAGCCCGGCTCCGACATGCTCACCGCATTGAAGCTGGGCGCGAAGGTGCTCGGTGCCGACGAGGAACCCTTGAACGCCGAGCAACTCGAGGTCGCGTTGCTCGACCGCACCCGCCCGCGCCGCGCGTTCCGTCGTTTCACCCGCGACGAACTCGCGTCGATGCTCGCGTAGCCGGGCCTCAGAAGAGGATCCGCACGGCGGGCACCAGCGCGGTCACGAGGAGTGCCGCGGCGGTGACGCGCACGATCAGGGGGAGCCGGCGACGGGCCCCTCGTCTTCGAGCACGGCGTCGACTTCGTTGACGAGCAGGACGTAGCTCGCGTCGTCGACCTGCTCGTCGGGTACGAACACCGAAACGACGGCCATATCGCCGACCGTGAGCGCGTACGGGCTGTGTACCGCGCCCCGGAGTTCGACGTCGAGCCCCTCGGCGGTGAGCCGGGCGGCGATGACATGCGCCCGGAACGTCCCATGCACGGACGTCAACCGGGTCATACCTTCCATCGATCGGATTGTACGAGCGTCGAGGCGCCCGGCGTCGACCGCCTTCGATGCTTGGGGCCAGCCCGTACACTGCCTTCGTGGAGCGCCGTATTTTCGGGCTGGAGAACGAGTACGGCGTCACCTGCACGCTGCGGGGGCAACGCCGGCTCAGCCCCGACGAGGTGGCCCGCTACCTGTTCCGGCGGGTCGTGTCGTGGGGCCGTTCCAGCAACGTCTTCCTGGAGAACGGCGCACGCCTCTATCTCGACGTCGGCAGCCATCCCGAATACGCGACGCCGGAATGCGACTCGATTCGTGATCTGGTCGTGCACGACAAGGCCGGTGAGCGGATCCTCGAAGGGTTGGTCCACAGCGCCGAACAACGCCTGCGGGAAGAGGGCATCCGCGGGGAAGTGTTCCTGTTCAAGAACAACACCGACTCCGCCGGCAACTCGTACGGTTGTCACGAGAATTATCTCGTCGAGCGCGAGGGCGACTTCTCGAAGTTCACCGACGTGCTCATCCCGTTCCTCGTCAGCCGGCAGGTGTACGCGGGGGCGGGAAAGGTGCTCCAGACGGCCCGGGGCGCGATGTACTGCGTCAGCCAACGCGCCGAGCACATCTGGGAAGGCGTTTCGAGCGCGACGACCCGCTCGCGACCGATCATCAACACACGCGACGAACCGCACGCCGACGCGGAGCGGTTCCGCCGTTTGCACGTGATCGTCGGCGACTCGAACATGAGCGAGTACGCGACCTTCCTGAAGGTCGGCGCGACGTCGATCCTGTTGCGAATGCTCGAAGAAGACGGCGCCCCGTGGCGCGACCTCACCCTCGAGAACCCGATCCGCGCCATCCGGGAGATCAGCCACGACATCACCTGCCGGCGCCGGGTTCGCCTTGCCAACGGGCGGGAACTGTCGGCTGTCGAGATCCAGGCCGAGTACCTCACTCGGGCGCAGCGGTTCGCGAAACGGCGCGGGTTGCCGCCCCTCGAGCAGCAAGCGCTCGACATGTGGACCCACGTGATGGAACACCTCGAGGACGACCCGCTCGCGTTGCGTACCGAGGTCGACTGGGTGATCAAGTACCACATGGTGGAGTCGTACCGCACCCGCGGCGAGTTGCCGCTCACCCACCCGCGCATCTCGTTGCTCGACCTCGCGTACCACGACGTCAGCCGGTCGCGCTCGCTCTACTACCTGCTGGAGCGACGGGAGAAAGTGGAACGCATCGTCACCGACGAAGAGGTGATGACCGCGGTCACCACGCCCCCGCAGTCGACCCGGGCACGCCTCCGGGGCGCGTTCATCAAGCGGGCCAAGGAACGCAAACGCGACTACACCGTCGACTGGGTGCACCTGAAGTTGAACGACCAGGCGCAGCGAACGGTGTTGTGCAAGGACCCGTTCAAATCGCGCGACGAGCGCGTCGAGCGGTTGATCGCTTCTCTGTAGTCGCGGTTGATGTCGGGGGACGCCCGCCGGGTGTAGGTGGGGACGCCGGCCGTCTGGCATGGTGGTCGGCGATGCCGTCGTTCCGTACGGGAAAGATCGTCGCGATCCTCCAAGAGCGCACCGGGTTGCAGCGCGTCGAGGTCGACCTCGGGCAAGGGGCCGAGCGCGCTTATGTGCTCACCCAGCTCACCGGCGATGTCGCCGCCGGCGACGAAGTCGTCGTGAACACGACCGCGGTGGAACTCGGGCTCGGCACGGGCGGCTGGCATGTCGTGCACTGGAACCTGAGCCGCGACGCGTGGTCGGAAGCCGGCCCGGGCCACATCATCAAGGCCCGCTACACGAGCCTCCAGGCCGACGTCGGCAGCAGCGAGGAGCAGTGGGAGGAGCTCACCGACGCGACCTCGATCGACGGCATGCCGGTCGTGGCGCTGGCACTGCACAGCCAGGTGCCGGCGGTCGCGGTCGCGTTCAAGCGGCTCGCGCCCGGCGCCCGCCTCGCCTACGTGATGACCGACGGTGCGGCGCTGCCGCTCGCGCTGTCGGACCTGGTTGCGAGGATGCGTGCCGACCTGCTGGTCGACGCGACGATCACGTGCGGCCACGCGTTCGGCGGCGACTACGAAGCCGTTTCGGTGTACAGCGCGCTCGCGGTGGCGCGTCGCGTCGTGAAGGCCGACGCCGCGATCGTCGCGATGGGACCGGGCATCGTCGGAACCGCGACCCGCCTCGGCTATTCGGGTATCGAGGTCGGGCCGATCGTCGACGCCGCCGCCGGTCTGGGCGGGGTGCCGATCGCCGCCCTGCGGGCGTCGTTCGCCGATTCCCGGCCCCGCCACTACGGCGTATCGCACCACACGATCACCGCGCTCACGGTCGCGTGCCGGAGCCGGGCCGTCGTCCCCGTGCCCGCCGTCGGCGGCGCCGAAGAGGAGCGGCTGTGGGCGGACCTGCGGGCGGGCGGCCTCGATCGCCGGCACGAACTCGTCGGCGTCGAGGCGTTCGGGATCGTCGAGGAGCTCGCGCGCCGGGGCATCGCGCTCGAGTCGATGGGGCGCGCCGCCGCCGACGACCCGGTGCTGTTCGAGTCGGCGGCGGCGGCCGGGACGGTCGCCGCCACTCGCCGCGCGCCCGCGTAACCTCGCTCGATGGCCGACGCCCCGAGCCGCGTCGAACGGCTGCTGAACCTGCTCGCCGCGTTGCTCGACACCCGCCGCCCGCTCTCCCGTGAAGAGATCGTTCGTGAGGTCGCGGGGTACCCGACCGACGGGTCGGCGAACCGGCGCGCGTTCGAGCGCGACAAGGAGATGTTGCGGGGCATGGGGGTGCCGATCACGGTCGAGGAGTTGCCGGGCGACACCGCGGAGTTCGGTTACCGCGTGAACCCGGAGGAGTACTTTCTCACCGACCTCACGCTCAGCGCGGAGGAAACGGCGGCGCTGCGGGTCGCGGTGAACGCGATCTCGCTCGGCAGCGCGTCGGGTGAGGGCGCGCTCATGAAACTCGGCGGTGCCGAGAGTGGCCCGGAGGCACCGATCGCGTCACTCCCGCTGGTGCCGAGCCTCGCCACCTTGTTCGAAGCCTTCCGGCGCCGCGCGCCGGTGACGTTCGCCTACCGCGGGGAAACGCGAACCGTCGAGCCGTGGGGCCTCACCAGCAAACGGGGGCACTGGTACGTCGTCGGCTACGACCGCGGCCGCGCCGCGGTGCGCGCGTTCCGAGCCGACCGGGTGCAGGGCGACGTGCAAACCGGGGACGCGGGGGCGTTCGACGCCCCCGCCGACTTCCGGCCCGACGACCACGTCGAGGAACGGGCGTGGATGTTCGGCGGTGACGAACCGGTGCGGGTCGACATCCTCGTCGATGCCGGTTACCTCGACGGCGCGCGAGCGACGCTCGGCGAGGATGCGACGTTCGTCGTGCACGACGACGGCAGCGCGACCGTGACGGTGCCCGTCGTCGACACCATCGCGTTTCGAGCCGAGGTCCTCGGTTTCCTCGAACACGCCGAGGTGTTGCGCCCGCCCGAAGTGCGGGCCGAGTTCGTCACGTTCCTCGAAACCATCGCCGCCGGTCGAGAGCGGGCAACATGAGCCCGCGGGCGGTTGCCGAAACCGAGGTGCAACGGATCCTCGCGCTCGTCCCGTGGATCGTCGCCCACCCGGGGACCACGAAGCAGGAGATCGCGCAACGGTTCGGGGTGAGCGTCGAGCAGGTCGACGACGACCTGGCGTTGGTCTTGATGATCGGCGTCCCGCCGTACTCGGGCGGCGACTACGTCGACGTCGAAGAGGATGCCGCCGGCCGGGTGACGATCCGTCTCGCCGACTACTTCCGCCGGCCCCTGCGCCTCACGCCGAACGAAGGCCTGGCGCTGCTCGCCGCGGGTCGTGCCCTGCTCGCGGTGCCGGGTTCCGACCCGGCCGGGCCGCTCGCGACCGCGCTCGACAAGCTCGAAGCGGCGCTCGACTTCCCGGAACTGGTCGTCGACGTGGGGGAGCCGGCGTTCCTCCACGCGATGCGTGACGCCGCGGCGCACCACGAACGGCTCGACATCGACTACTGGTCGGCCGGGCGCGACGAGCTGACCCGCCGTTCCATCGACCCGGTCACCGTCTTCTACGCGACCGGCGCCTGGTACGTGAGCGCGTACTGCCATCGGGCCGAAGCCGAGCGCATCTTCCGGGTCGATCGGGTGAGGGCCGTGCGCCCGACCGGGGTCGTCTTCGACCCGGGCGATGCACCGGTGGCGGGCGAACCGGCCCGCGTGTTCAATCCCCGCCCCGGCGACCCGCGCGTCACCCTCCGCCTGCACCCACCCGCCGCCTGGGTCGCCGAGCACTTCCCGACCGAATCGGTCACCGAACGGGCCGACGGCTCGCTCGACGTCGTGCTCGTCGTCAGCGAGGACGCATGGCTGGAACGCCTCGCGCTCCGTCTCGGTCACGACGCCGAGGTGATCGCGCCCCCTCGGTACCGAGGGGCCGCCGCCGCGGCCGCCGCGCGGGTACTGGCCCGCTACCGTGACCGGGCCCGATCGGAGGATGGAGTACGTGGAAGCAACGTCAGCCGCGACCCCCGAGGGGCCTGAGCCCATCCCGCCCGACGAACTCCCCGACGGCGCGGCGCTGAAGCGCCGCAAACGCCGCAGCGGGACCCGCCAGGCGATCGAATGGGTCGTCCTGGTCGGCGTGGCCCTGGTCATCGCGATCGTCATCAAGACGTTCCTGTTCCAGGCCTTCTACATCCCGTCGGCGTCGATGGTGCCGACCTTGAAGGTCAACGATCGCGTCCTTGTGAACAAGGTGTCGTACAAGCTGCACGGCATCCACCGGGGCGACATCGTCGTGTTCACGAAGCCGCCGGCGGAGACCGACAACATCAAAGACCTGGTCAAACGGGTGATCGGGCTCCCGAACGAGACGGTCGAAGGCCGTGACAACCACATCTACATCAACGGGAGGCTCCTGAAGGAGCCGTACCTGCCGGCCGGCACGCAGACCTCGACGTTCTCGGCGCAGACCATCCCGGCGAACTCGATCTGGGTGATGGGCGACAACCGGGCCGACTCGCGAGATTCCCGCTTCTTCGGGCCGATCCGCACCTCCAGCGTCGTCGGCCGCGTCTTCGTGCGGATCTGGCCGCCGAACCGCCTCGGATTTCTTTGATGCTGGTCGCGCTCGCTGCGCTCGGCCGCTCCGGCGAGTTCGCTTCGCTCACCGCTCCGTAGGACGCCGCACCCGGCCGCCACCGCTGCGCTCGGCCGGTCCGGCGTCAGTCGCTCCATTCGCCGACGACGCTGACCATCCGTGACGGGTTGTCGCAGTAGACGCCGTCGACACCCATCTGCAGCGCGGTTCGCAGCTGGCGGGCCTCCTGGGTGTCCCAGGCGAAGGCGAGGACACCGAACCGGTGGAACAGCGACACGAGGCCGCCGCTCCATTCGGTGTGGTGCATGTTCATCGCGTCGATGCCGGCAGCGGCGAGGTCGGCGGCGTGACGTTCGAGCGGCACCTCGATCGCCCGCCGCCGCTCGGAATGCACGAGCCGGACATCACGGTGCTCGCGCAGCTCACGCAGCGCAGGCAGGCTCGGCGCGCACAGCCACGCCCGCTCCGCGACCCCGAACTTCCGCACGATCTGGATGAGCGGGCCGGCCACGCCCGGTTCTTTCAGGTCGATCGACAGGTCGAAGTCGTTGCCGAGCTCCTCGTAGAGGTCGGCCAGCCGGGGAACGCCGAGCTCGGCGAGTTGGCCGGCCGTCGACCCGTGGACCTTGCGCCGCCGTAACCCTCGCCGCACGACGGCGTCGTGGGCCAGCACGACCTCACCGTCGCCGGAGAGCCAGGCGTCGGTTTCGAGCCCCCTGGCACCTTCTTCCAGTGCCCGGCGGAAGGCGGGGAGGGTGTTCTCCGGCTCTTCGAGCCGTGCGCCTCGGTGGGCGAACGTGATCGGGGGCGCCACGCAGTGATCGTGCCAGATCCGGGCCCGAGCGCATAACCCGTCCAAGGGGCGCCAGTCAACCGGATGTCGCTCGTGAGGCCGCGCGTCACAAGTTCCATCGTTCCCTTAAGCGACCCCCGGGCAGTGCCGAAGGGAAGTCACCGCCGGGATTGGCGGGCGACGGGAACAGACCAGGGACGGACTGCGGTGACCACCATCCGAGCAAATTGTCCAAGCTGCGGGGACGTGCAGCTGAAGGCGAGCGAGCTGACGGTGCGAGTGTGCTCGGACGACGAGCGCGGTTCGTACTGCTTCCGCTGCCCAGACTGCCGCCGAGCAGTCGCGAAAGACGCCAGCCGGCGCATCGTCGACCTCCTCGTTTCGAGTGGCGTCCGCATGCAGGTGTGGCGCCTGCCCGCCGAACTGCACGAGCAGCACAACGGCGCGGCGTTCGTGCCCGACGACCTCTTGGACTTCCACCTCTTCTTGCAGGAAGACGGCTGGTTCGCTCGCCTCGCCGAGGAAGTCGACCGCTCCGCCTCATGACTGCCACGGCGCGGTAGCGTCAGCGGCTGAAGCGAGAGCGGAAGGCGCATGATGGTCCTGTGGTGGTGCGCACTCGGCGCAGCCGGGTTGGGCGCGGCGTTGTGCGCGATCCTCGCTGCTCGCGCGCCGCGTGAGATCGGCTCGACGATCGAATCGTTCGACGAGCTTCGTCGTGACCTGCGCCTGGCCGTGGTCGAGTTACGGGTCGAGCAGGAACGCATCGCGCGCCGCGTCGCATACCTTCGCCGACACGGGCCCGGACAGGCTCAGGAGTAGCATCGGGCTGCTCGAACCGCTGCGTTCGAGCGGAAAATGACCCCCATACTGTCTGAGCCAGCGATGAGCCAGTCGTGAGCCTCGGTCCCGCAGAGATCCTCGTCATCCTCCTCGTCGCGCTGGTCGTGTTCGGCCCGAAGCGGCTCCCCGAAGTCGGGCGACAGGTCGGTGGGGCAATGCGCGAATTGCGCAAGATGCAGGACACGATGCGTTCCGAGCTCTCCACCGTCCTCGACGACACGCTGCACCACGATTCGAACCAGGCCGGCTACGAAGACGTGGCCGAGCCCTACGCGCAGGAATCGACGATCCACCCCGGCGAGGGCGATCTCGACCATGATGACGGGCGGCGTGCGCTCCCGCCGGTTTCTCGAATCGACGATCCCGACAACGGTCCTTCCGGCTCGTTCTCCTAGCGCGGACCAGGGCTCTTGAGCGACGAACGTGAGGACGCCGGCGGGCGAATGACGCTCGTTGAGCACCTCACCGAGCTGCGCAAGCGCATCATCATCTCGCTCATCGCCGTCGCGATCGGTGCGATCCTCGCATTCATCCTCTACCCGTGGATCATCACGTTCCTCGCCCACCCGTACCGCGAGATCACGAAGAACAAGAACAATTGCGGGCCCAAAGGCTGCTCGCTCGTCGCGACCAACCCGCTCGAACCGTTCGCGGTGCGCCTCAAAGTCGCGACCTATGGCGGCATCGTGTTCGCCCTGCCGGTCTGGCTGTGGGAGCTGTGGCGCTTCGTCACGCCCGGTCTCCACAAGAAGGAGAAGCGCTACGCGATCCCGTTCATCGTCTCGTCGATCCTGCTTTTCTGCACCGGCGGCTTCGTCGCCTGGTTGACGGTGGCCAAGGCCCTGCAGTTCCTCGCCGGCGTCGGCGGGAACAGCATCACACCCTTCTTCACCGCTTCGAACTACCTGAGCCTGATCTCGCTGATGATCATCGCGTTCGGGATCTCGTTCGAATTCCCGGTCCTGCTCGTGTTCTTGATGCTGGTCGGCATCCTGAAGAGCCGCCAGCTCGGGCGGGGTCGCCGGTGGTGGGCGGTCGGGATCACTACCTTTGCCGCGATCATCACCCCCAGCCAGGACCCGTACTCGCTCGCCTTCATGGCCGTCCCGATGTACCTGTTCTACGAGGCGTCGATCCTGATCGGAAAGCTGATGAAGAAGTGAGCCCGAACCGAGCCCGCGGCCGGCGCAAGCCGGTACCGCACACCCATTCGCGCCGCGAGATCGCGACAGCCGTCGCCGGGTCGGCCGCGGTCGTGCTGGTAACCGCGCTGCTGATCTGGCTGTTGCGGCCGGGTTCGGCCCTCACGCCCGGCAGCGGCGGGCTCGCGCACCGCCAGCCCCGGATGAGCTGGCTCGTCGTCCTCACGATCATCGCGATCATCGTTCTGGTCGCCTACGTCCGCAACGCGCGACGCTGGCGGGAGCGCCTCGTGGTCGTGACGGCAGGGGGGTTGTTCGTGATCCTCGTCGCCGACGTGGCGGCCACCGCGCTGTGGCCCGGCGGGCTGCTCCGCCACTACACCTCGACGGTGCCGCCGACCAACATCACGATCCCGACCACGACCACCACCAAGGCGAACACGACCACCACCAAACCGGGTACGACCGCCCCGAGCACCGCAACCACCACGATCCCCACGACGACCAGCACCGGATAGCCCTTTGGTACCTGCCGATCGGGCCGCGTTCGAAGCGCAACGCCCGTTCCCGCTCGACCCGTTCCAGGTCGGCGCGCTCGACGCGCTCGACGCCGGCCGGTCGGTGCTCGTCGCCGCGCCGACCGGGTCGGGCAAGACCCTCGTCGCGGAGTACGCGATCGCCAAGGCGCTCGCCGAAGGCGGCAAGTCGTTCTACACGACGCCGCTGAAAGCGCTGTCGAACCAGAAGTTCGGCGACCTCGTACGGGCCTACGGCCCGGAACGGGTCGGCCTGCTCACCGGCGACAATTCGATCAACGGCGAAGCGCCGATCGTCGTGATGACCACCGAAGTGCTGCGCAACATGATCTACGCCGCGTCGCCGACACTCGACGGGTTGCGTTACGTCGTCCTCGACGAGGTGCACTACCTCCAGAACCGTTACCGCGGCGCGGTGTGGGAAGAGGTCATCATCCACCTCCCGGCCACCGTCGACCTCGTATGCCTGTCGGCGACGGTTTCGAACGCCGAGGAAGTGGCGGCGTGGATCCAGACGGTGCGCGGCACGACCGAAGCGGTCATCGAGGAGCGGCGCCCGGTCGAACTACGGCACCTCTACATGGCCGGCGAACGATCGAACGAGCGGTTGCACCTGCTGCCGACGTTCGTCGACCACGACGGCGAGACCACACCGAACCCGGTCGCGGCCCGCCTCGACCAGCGGTTGCCCGGCCGTCGCGGCCGGCGGCCGCGCCTGTACCACCCGTGGCGATCGGAGGTGGCCGAGCGCCTCTGGGACGAGCACATGCTGCCCGCGATCGATTTCGTCTTCAGCCGGGCCGGGTGCGACGCGGCCGTCGACCAATGTGTTGCGGCCGGGCTGCGCCTCACCGACGGCGCCGAGCGGGCACAGCTCCGCCAGATCGCCGAAGCGCACACCGAGGCGCTCTCCGACGACGAACTCGACGTCCTCGGCTACGACCCGTGGCTCACGGGGCTCGAAGCCGGTTTCGGTGCTCATCACGCCGGGCTCGTCCCGCCGATGAAGGAGGCGGTCGAAGAAGCGTTCGCGGCCGGGCTGCTGAAAGTCGTGTTCGCGACCGAGACACTGTCGCTCGGGATCAACATGCCGGCCCGCACGGTGGTCATCGAGAAGCTGTCGAAGTTCACCGGTGAGCACCACGAACTGCTCACCGCGGGGGAGTACACGCAGCTGGCGGGCCGGGCCGGGCGTCGCGGCATCGACGACGTCGGGTACGTCGTGGTGTTGTGGGACCCCTTCGTGCCGTTCGACACCGTCGCCGCGCTCGCGTCGCGACGCTCGTACGCGCTGACCTCGGTGTTCCGGCCGACGTACAACATGGCCGCGAACCTGGTCTCGCGCTACCCGCCGGAACAGGCGCGCCACCTCCTCAACCTGTCGTTCGCGCAGTACCGCGCCGACCGCGACGTCGTGTCGCTCGAACGCCAGCTGGAACGCGCCCGGGAACAACTCGCCCGAGCCCGCGCCTCCGCCGAAAGCCCGTACGGCGACATCGCCGAGTTCCGGCGCCTGCGAGCGGAACTCGACGCCGCCCGCAAGCAGGCGAACACGGAACGCTCGACGCGGTTCGCCTCGCTGCACCCCGGCGACGTCGTCGACTCGACGCGGCGCGGCGGCCGAGCGGTGGTGCTGAAAACCGAGCGTGCCCGGGGCGGCGGCGAACGCCTGCTGGTGCTCACCGCGTCGCGCGACGTCTTGCGGCTCTCGCCGAGCGATTTCCGCGGCCCGGTCCGGCGGGTCGGCCACATCGAACTGCCCCGCCCGTACGCGCCGCGGAGCGCCGCGTTCCTGCGGCAGACCGCCGACGCGCTCCGGCGGGTCGAGCCGGCCGAGCTCGAGGAACCCGGGGCGCCCGACACCGTCGCCGCCCTCGAAGCCGCGCTGCGCGACCATCCACTCACCGGTTCGCCGGGGCTCGAAACGCACCTGCGCGCCGCGTACCAGGTCGACCGCATCGAACGCGACATCGCCCGTCACGAGCGACGCATCGCGGGCCGGGGCGACAGCCTGGGCCGCCAGTTCGACCGGGTGCTCGGTGTGCTCGAAGCGTGGGGCTACCTGGAGGGTTGGGGGCTCTCCGCGCCCGGCCGGCTCCTCGCCCGGCTGAACACCGAAGGCGACCTGGTGCTGGCCGAGGCATTGCGCGAGGGCCTGCTCGACGAGACCGACGTCCCGAGCCTGGCGGCGCTCGCGTCGTGCTTCACGTTCGAACGCCGAGGCGCCGAAGGCAACACGCCGCTGCCGCCCCGGCATTGGCCCGGCCAGGTCGTCGCCCGCCGCGCCCGCGCCATCGACCGGATCTGGCGCGACCTGAACGCGACCGAACGCGACGAACGGCTCCCCGAGACCAAGCAGCCCGACCCCGGGTTCACCGGCGCGATCGCCGACTGGGCGGCGGGCGTCGACCTCTCGGAGATCATCGAAGACGAAGAGATGACCGGCGGCGACTTCGTTCGCAACGTGAAGCAGGTCATCGACCTCCTGCGCCAGATCGCCGACGTCGCGCCCGATCCGGCGACGGGCGCAACCGCGCGGGCCGCGGCCGCCGCGTGCCTGCACGGCGTCGTCGCCGCGTCGAGCTTCGTCACCGTCCCGGTGCCGTGAACGCCCCCGGGATGCGGCCCGACTTCGTAGTCGCCGGCGACGACGCGGTGCTCGCGGAATGGGTCGCCGACCATCCCGGCGCCCTGCTCGCGTACCACCCGGAGGCCGGCTCCGACATCGCTCGTGCCGTCGGGCTGGTCGAGCCGGCCACCGTGACGACGGGCGGCGATGCGCGCACGGAGGTCACGCTCGACGCGCTCCGGCTCGCCGACGGTGACGTCGCCGTCAACATGATCGTCGTGGGCACCCCGCCCGATCAGCTGCACCGTTTCAGCCGGCCGATCGCCGCGACGCTCAGCGTCGACGGTGCCGCTATCGCCACCCAGCGGACGACGACCATCGTGATCGCGACCGGGCAGTACCTGCGTGGCCTCGACGTCGTGCCGCGCGGCCATCCGGGCGACGGGCGTCTCGAAGTGCAGGTGTACCGGCTGCGCGCCCCCGAACGCCGGGCGATGCGCGCCCGCCTCCCGCAGGGCACGCACATCCCGCATCCCCGGATCGCGCAGCGGCCCGGGCACCATGTCGAGATCGTGGCGGCGCAACCACTCGCCGTCGAGGTCGACGGCCGGCCGCGGCCCGCGGTGCGCGCGCTGGCCGTCGATATCGTCCCCGCGGCGTACCGCCTGCTGGTCTGATCACCGGGCCGAGATCCGCCAGCGCGGTTCGACGCGCCATTAGCATCCGATCCCCATGTTGTACGCGGTCGAGGAGTTCAGCGACAAGGAAGCAGCGCTGCTGCGCCCGTACTTCACGAACCTCGACCGGCCGGTGTTCGCGCTCACGAACCTGCCCGAAGTCGTGAAAGGCGCGCTGTTCGCGCGCTATTCGCGGTCCGACAAGAGCCTCCGCCGGTTGTTCCTCGACGAATTCGTCGGCGATCTCGACCTCACCGGAGATCTGACCGTCGATGCGACCGTCGGCTTGCGCCGGGCCGAACAGCTCTACGAACGCGTCTTCCTCGAGTACGGCGACGACTCCGTCGCCCAACTCGGCGGGGTGCACCTGGCGTGCGAGCAGGCGTCGAACCTGCTCACGAAAGTGCTCGAGTGGGGACGCCTGATGTCGTACCTCGAGCAATCGACGCGCTACATCCCGTACGACTCACGGCTTTCGGGGCGCTACCGGTACTGGCGCGACCCGCAGATCTGCGATTCGCGTCTGGGCGCGCGCTACGTCGCCGACATGGACGCCTTGTTCGACACGTACCGCGCGCTGCTGCCCACCGTCTCGGAGTGGGCCCGCGACCAGTACCCGAAGGAACCCGGCGATTCCGACTTCGTCTACAAGCAGACGATCCGGGCGAAGGCCTGCGACGCGGTCCGCGGTGTCCTCCCGGCCGCGACCCTCTCCAATGTCGGCATCTACGGCACCGGGCAGGCGTACGAAGCGTTGCTGCTCCGGATGCGGGCGCACCCGCTACCCGAGGCGCGCAGCTACGCCGACCTGATGCTCGAAGAGTTGCGCAAGGTGATCCCTTCGTTCCTCGTCCGCGTCGATCGTCCCGACCGGGGCGGCGCGTGGGTCGAGTACCTGCAGCGCACCCGCGACGACACCGCGGCGGCGGTCGCGCGCATCTTCGGGAACGAAACCAATGCGCCGGCGGGTGAAGTCACCCTCACGGACTTCGACCCGGACGGCGAGAACAAGGTGCTTGCCGCGATCTGCTACCCGCACACCAACCTGCCCGAGCACCAGGTGATCGCGCGCGTCGAGCGGATGCCGGCCGCGGAACGTGTCGCGCTCATGCGCGCGTACGTCGGCGACCGCCAGAACCGCCGGCACAAGCCGGGCCGCGCGTTCGAACGCACCGCGTACCGCTTCGACGTGCTCGGCGACTACGGCGCGTTCCGCGACTTGCAGCGGCACCGCATGTTGACGATCGAATGGCAACCGCTCACCCCGCGCCACGGCTACGAGATCCCGGAGCCCATCGCGGCGGCCGGTCTCGTCGACGAGTGGGACGGCGCGATGCACCGGTCGGCGTCCCTGTTCGACGCGCTGGCTCCGGCGTTCCCGACGTCGGCGTCGTACGCGGTATCGCTCGCGTTTCGGATCCGTTACACGATGCAGATGAGCGCCCGTGAAGCGATGCACCTCTGCGAGTTGCGGAGCTCGCCGGCGGGCCACGCGACGTATCGGCGGGTCGCGCAGGAGATGCACCGTTTGATCGCAGCGCGCGCGGGCCACCACGCGATCGCCGACGCGATGTCGTTCGTCGACCACGACACGTACGAACTCGAACGGTTGGCGGCCGAACGCGCGGCGGAAGTGCGACGCGCGGTGCGCGGCTGAGTCGCGCGGCGCGCCGTCCCAAAAAAATTCCCGGGAACGTGACCAGGATGGACGCGCGTCGTCGCTGGTCACACGCGCGGGGTGCCCGGGGCTCCCGCTTGACTCGACACCCCGCGGTGAGGCCTACTACTCGACGCCCCGCGGATGACGGCGCCAGCGAGTCGCCCAGCCACCGTCGTAAGAGGGCGGTCCGAGGGGGGTACGGGCGGCGGTCCAGGAGACCAAGTAGAGAACGTTGCGATAACCCGCCTGCTGCGTGCAGGCCGGGCCACCCAGCGGCCCCAACGGTCTCCTGGACCCCTCCACCGGAGCGGTCCGGGCCTCTTTTTTCCGTGCACCAGGAACCTGCGGGCGCGGCGTTATACTCCCGCGCCCCAGCCGGGAAGAAACACCGACTCGTACCTGTTGGTGGTCGTTCCTGACCGCATGAGTAGCCGGGCGCAAACCGGAGGCAGGGCGAACGCGGATGCTTCGGTCTTTCCAGCGCCAGAGGATGTGCAAGCCGAATGAGTAGCCAGGCGCAAACCGGAGGCGCGGAACACAGAGCGCGCTTCGGTCGTGACCGAGCGCCGGAGGTTGAAGCCGAATGAGTAGCCAGGCGCAAACCGGAGGCGCGGAACACAGAGCGCGCTTCGGTCGTGACCGAGCGCCGGAGGTTGAAGCCGAATGAGTGACGACGAGTTCGAAGAAGAACCCGAGCTCGACGATGACGACATCGACGAAGAGACGCTGGTCGTCGACGACGAGTTCGACGACGAGCTGATCGACGACGACGCCGACGAGATCGACGACGAGGACGACGACGTCGACGACGCGGCGGCCCCGGCCGCGACGGTCGTCGAGACCACCGAGGAAGAAACCACCGAGGACGACGACGACGTCGTCGACCTCGACGAGGAGTTGCACCCCGACGACGTCGAGGAGGCACTCGACGTCGTGCTCCGCGAGCGCACGGCCAAGGTCGGGCTCGAGGACGAGGAAGAAGACGAAGAGGAACCCGACGAGCGGGGCGAGGCCGGGACGCGCATCGTGCCGAGGCGCGAGAACGAGTTCCTGTGCAAGAGCTGTTTCCTGGTGCTGCCGCGTCACCAGTTGGCCGACGAGGAGCGGATGCTCTGCCGCGACTGCGCCTGACCCGCGCGGCTGCGACCCGTTACGGCGCGGCCTTGGCGAGCGGTGCGCTGCTCGCCTTGGCCCGTCCGCCGTTCGACGTCGGGCCGCTTGCGCTCGTCGCGCTCGTGCCGTTGCTGTTCACGTGGCGCAACGCGACGGTCCGGCAGGCCGCCGCGACCGGGTTCGTCGCCGGCGTCGCCTACTACGGGATCTTGCTCTCGTGGGTCTGGTATTTCGGTGCGGTCGCGATCGTGCCGTTCGTGTCGATCCTGGCGAGCTACTGGGCGGCGGTCGGGGCAGTCGTTGCGTTCCTCGCCCGCCGGCGGGTACGCGGACCGTTGGTGACGGCGGCAGTGTGGGTGCTCGGAGAAGCAGTGGTGACGCGGTTCCCGCTCGGCGGGTTCTCGTGGGGTGAGGTCGGTTACGCGTTCCACGCCCTCTCGCCCGCCCGCGCGCTCGCCAGCGACGGGGGAGTGCCGCTGCTGTCGTTCCTGGCGGTCGCGGTCAATGCCTTCCTGCTCGACGTCTTCTTCGCGTCGCGCGATGCGACCCGCCGCGGGGCGCTGCGGCCGTTGGCGCTCGCGTCGTGCGGGGTGGTCCTGGCCGGGTTGGTCGCACCGACGGTGGCGACGATCACGTGGATGCACCCGGCGGCGGCCGGGCAGTTCCACGTCGCGCTCGTGCAGGGTAACAACCTCGACCGTGATCTCACCGACGCCGAGGTCGCGGCGCGATACCTGCCCCGCAGCCATTTCGCCCTCGCGGCGAAGTTGTCGGGTCGTTACGACCTCGTCGTGTTCCCGGAGTCGAGCATGGACGCGGACCCCCGCACCGACGCGTACCTTGCGGGGCACCTGAAGGCCGTCGCGGCCCGGTTGCACAGCGCAGTGCTCGCCAACGCGGTTGCCAACGCGCCCGACGGTCGAGCGCTCAACCTCGACGTGCTGTACGACGCAGCCGGCCACCTCGACGGCACGTACGCGAAGCGGCATCTCGTGCCGTACGGCGAGTACGTCCCGTTCCGCCACGAGTTGCAGGGGTTGATCCCGGCGTTGAACCAGATCCCGCGCGACTTCGCGCCGGGGAAGCGGCGCGGCCTCTTCGAGGTCGACGGCCATCGCATCGGGACGGTCATCTGTTTCGAGTCGGCGTTCGCGCGCAGTGTGCGGCCGCTGGTGCGCTCGGGGGCCCAGCTGGTCGTCGTCTCGACCAACAACCGTTCGTACCGGCGTTCGGCGAACTCGGTCCAGCATGTCGCGTTGAGCCAGATGCGGGCCGCCGAGACCGGCCGGCCCGTGCTGCAAGCGGCGATTTCCGGTGAGAGCGCGGTGATCGACGCGCACGGGAACGTGTCGCACCGGACCCATCTGTTCCAGCGCACCGTGGTCGACGCGACCGTCACCCTCACCACGGGCGAGACGCCGTACGTGCGCTTCGGCGACTGGGCGACGCTCGCGTGCCTCGCCGGCGTCGCGGCCGCGACCGTGATCGCCTTCGGCCGGCGCCGTGACCGAAACCTAAACTCGTCTGACGTGATCCCCGTACCCGACGCAACGGCCGGCGCCGCCCGTGAGCTCACCGGAGATCGAGCGTGAGCGACGAGCAGCACGACCGCGCCGGGCACGGCCACGCGAGTGACCGGGGCGCGAACGACCGGATCGAACGGGCGCTCGAGGTGTTCCTCTACGCGCCCCTCGGGCTCGGTTGCTGGCTGCGCGACCTGGCACCGTCGCTGATCGACACGGTGGTCGCCCGGGGGCGGGCCGAGGTCGACCGGCGTCAGGAACAGGCGCAGCAGCGCATCACGACCGCGCGCAGCATGGGCGAGGTGGCGCTCGCGTTCGGTGTGCCCGAACTGAAGAAACGTGCCGGGCAGCAGATCGACCAGGTGCGCGAGCACGCCGACCGTATCGTCGGCTCCGTCGCGCCGCGGGGCAACGGGGCGGCACCGTCGCCGCCGGTCGCGCCGCGGCCAACACCGGCGCCCAGCGGCGCGGCCACACCGGTGCCCACGCCTGCGCCCGCACCGGCGCCGACCGCGCCGGCAACCGTGCCGGCTGCCGCGGGAGGCGAAGGCGGGCATTCACCCGCCCGTTCGGAGTCGAGCGCGCACCTCCCGATCCCCGGCTACGACGCGCTCTCGGCGTCGCAGGTCGTCGAACGTCTGGCCGGGCTCGGCGCCGACGACCTCGCCTCGGTGCGCGACTACGAGGGTGCCCACCGCAATCGCCGGACGATCCTCGGCAAAATCGACCAGCTCACCAGCTGACGGGCGGCTGTTGAACGAAAGCGCGCGACGAGCGACCATCGACGATCTCGAGCGTCTCGTCGAGCTGGAGCTCGCGCTGCGCGACGAACTTGCACCGATGCGCGGCGGCGACATCCTTGCGGTACGCGAACTGCGACCGGAGCCGTTCGCGGCGCAGTTCGAACGGCTCATCGCGAGCGACGATGCGTGCGTCGTCGTGGGCCTGATCGACGAGGTCATCGTCGGGTTCGGTGTGGTCGAGCTCGAGGCGTTGCGTAACGGCGCCACGCTCGGCCGGATCACCGAGTTGTTCGTCGATCCCGAAGCACGCGCGGTCGGTATCGGCGAGGTGATCGCCGTCGAACTGATCGTGTTCTGCGACGCCGCCGATTGTGTCGGCATCGATGCCCTCGCCCTCCCGGGCCACCGTGCGACGAAGAATTTCTTCGAGCGGTCCGGGTTCACGGCACGGGCGCTGGTGATGCACCGCCCGCGCGGTGGGCGTCCGTGAACGAGCCGGCCGTCGAGGTGGCGGTCGGCGCGATCGTGCGGCGCGGCAACACACTGTTGCTCGTACGGCGGGGGAGAGGGCCGGTACCGGTTCGTGGTCGGTCCCGGGCGGGCGGGTCGAGTTCGGTGAAACGCTTCGTACCGCCGTCGAACGTGAGGTGTGGGAGGAGACGCGGGTGCGCGTGCGCGCCGGCGAGTTCGCGGGATGGGTCGAGCGCACCGGCATCGAGCCGTTCCCGCACCACTACGTCATCCTCGACTTCTTCGCCGCCGAGCAGGGCCCCGGTCAGGTCGAGCAGGCCGGCGACGACGCGGCCGGTGTGCAGTGGGTACCGATCGAGACGCTCGGCACCGTCGATCTCGTCGACGGCCTGCTCGACTTTCTCCGCTCGGTCGGCGTCGCCGAGACCGCCGAGCGGTAGCTTCCGACCGTGACTTCAGCCGAGTTGACTGCCCAAGACATCGCCTGGGACCTCGAACCGCTGCTGCCGCAAGCGGGGGAGGCGGGCGTGAACGCGCTCCTCGACGAGGCCGACGCGCTCGCCGACGAGCTCAGTACGCACCGCGACCAGGTCGCGTCGTTCACCGCCGGCGACCTCGTCGCGTTCATGCAGAAGTCGGCCCAACTGAGCGAAGCGATCGGCCGGGCGGGGAACTATGCATCGCTGCGGTTCGCGACCGACACCACCGACGCGGCTCGAGGCGCGCTCATGCAGAAGGTGCGTGAGCGGGCGACCGCGATCGGCACGAAGGTGCTCTTCTTCGAGCTGGAATGGGCCGCGCTCGACGACGATAAAGCCGACGCGCTGCTCGCCGACGAACGCCTCGCGTTCGCGGCGCACCACCTGCGTTCTGCGCGCCGGTACCGGCCCCACCTGTTGAGCGAACCCGAGGAGGTGATCCTCGCGGAGAAGGAGGTGACGGGCGCGTCGGCGTTCGAGCGGTTGTTCGAGGAGCAGGTGTCGTCGATCACGGTGTCGGTGGGCGGCGAGACGATCCCGCTCGACACCGCGCTGTCGCAGTTGCAGGCCCACGACCGCGACGCGCGCCGCGCGACTGCGGAGGCGATCACCGAAGGCCTCGCGCCCGGCCTGCGCACGCGCGGTTTCGTGTTCAACACGCTGCTCGCCGACAAAGCGGTCGATGATCGCCTGCGCAACTTCGGTTCGTGGATCGCGTCGCGCAACCTCGACAACGAAGCGAGCGATGCATCCGTGCAGGCCCTGGTCGACGCGGTGCGCGGGCGCTACGACATCGCGCAGCGCTGGTACCGCCTCAAGGCCGGTCTCCTCGGGCTCGACCGCATCGCCGACTACGACCGCCTCGCACCACTCGACACGCAGGACGCGACCATCGAATGGGCCGACGCCCGCGACCTCGTGCTCGACGCGTACGGTTCGTTCTCGCCCGAACTGGCCGACGTCGCGAGCCGGTTCTTCAACGAGTCGTGGATCGACGCGCCGGTACGCCCGGGCAAACGGCCGGGCGCGTTCTGCGCGTACACGGTGCCGTCGCACCATCCGTACGTGTTGCTCAACTGGACGTCACGCCGCCGCGACGTGCTCACGCTCGCCCACGAACTCGGGCACGGCGCGCACGCGTACCTCGCGCGCGAGCAGGGCGTCTTCCATCAGGGCACGCCGCTGACCCTCGCCGAGACCGCTTCGGTGTTCGGCGAGACGGTCACGTTCGGGAGACTGCTCAGCGAAACGTCCGACCCGGACGCCCGGCTCGCATTGCTCGCGAGCAACCTCGAAGACCAGATCGCGACGGTGTTCCGCCAGATCGCAATGAACCGGTTCGAGGACGCGGTACACAACGCGCGGCGCGAGCAGGGCGAGTTGTCGATCGAGCAGTTCGGTGAGTTCTGGTACGAGACGCAGCACGACATGCTCGGCGACGCGGTCGAGATCACCGAGGGGTACCGAACGTGGTGGTCGTACATCCCGCATTTCATGGCGACCCCCGGCTATGTCTACGCGTACGCGTACGGCCAGCTGCTGGCGCTGTCGGTGTACGCGCGCTACGAGGAGCGCGGCGCCGGTTTCGTGTCGCAGTACCTCGACCTGTTGCGCGCCGGCGGTTCGAAGACACCGCAGGAACTCGGCGAACTCGTCGACGTCGACCTGGCCGACCCGGGGTTCTGGGATGCGGGCCTCGCCATCATCGACCGCCGCCTGGCCCAGACCGAGGAAGCGGCCCGCGCCGCCGGCCGGCTGTAGCGGGTCCGCGCGCCGGCGGTTCCGGCGTCGTAGATTCGTCACGGTGACGATTTCGGTCGGGCGCGAGACGAAGCCGTGCCGCTGGTGTGGGCGGCCGTTCCCGTTGACGTCGGGAACCGGCCGGCCGCGTGAGTACTGCCGGCGTTCGTGCCGGCAACGCCACTACGAAGCGCGCCGCCGGGCCGGAGAACTGGGCCTCGGCGAGCACGAGCTCGTGATGACGCGCACCGAACTCGAATCGATACGCGACCGTCTCTACGTGCTCGCGTGCGCGGTCGAAGACGTCGAGCGCGACGTCGCCGCCGAAACGCCGCCCGCCGAGCTGCGCGAAGCCTTCGAGTGGCTGCTCGAGGCGGCCAAACAGACCCTCCAAACGCCCAACGCAGCTCCTGGGTTGTGACGGTGACGACCGTCCGTTACCGCCGATAATCCTCGTTATGTCACCTACGCATCAACCGGCGAGCTTCGCTTCGAGGCGGGCGAGGCGTTCGAGGATCTCCTGCAGCACCGCGTCCGCCGGCGCGGGCGGCGCCTCGGCCTCCTGGCGGGCGTGCAGGAAACCCGACAACGCGGTGATCGTCGCGCGGCGGGTCACGGTCAGCTCGATACCCATCGAACGCAGCACCTTGCCGGCGAGACCTTCGTCTTCGGAGACGAGACCGAGCAGCAAGTGCTCGCAGCCGATGTAGTTGTGCCCCATGCGGACGCTTTCCTGCACCGCGAGGCGGAAGGCCTGCCGGGCCAGCGGCGTGAGTTTCGGCGTCCGCGCCGGCTTCGGGTCGGGCTGTTCGGTCGCGCTGGTCGCCGCTTCGACCTCGGCCCGGAGGTCGTCGGGGTCGACCTCGAGCGCCTCGATCACCCGCACCGCGAGATTCCCCCGTTCTTCGAGGATGCCGAGCAGCAGGTGTTCGGTGCCGACGTACGACAGCTTCCGTTCGCGCGCCCTCGCCCGTGCGAGCTTGACGACGTTGCGCAGACGCGGGGTCGCCCGGCCCCGCAAGCGCGGATCGCCCTCCTCCTCGTCGTCGTCTTCTTCGTCGAGCGCGCGCGTGCTCTCGGCGGCCGCGGCCCGGCGCTGCAACGCCGCTTCGAGCGCCCGCTGGCAGACGGCCGAAACCGGGATCTGCGATTCACGCACTGCTTGGCGAGGTCGTCCGACAGGTAGACGTTGATCTTCGGCATCACGGCGCCCCCGCAGGGTCTCGACGGATGGGGTTATATTGGGGTTATACGCCGGTGCGAAGGCCGCCGTCAACCCGCCGGCGGGCGGCGCACGTAGGCTCCGCCGTCATGACCCCGGAAGACCTCGTCGAAATCGAAGCCATCAAGCGGGTGAAGTACCGCTACATCCGCTGCCTCGACCAGAAGCTGTGGGACGAGATCGGCGAGTGCTTCACCGCCGACGCCGTCGCCGCCTACTCCGGCGGCGCGTATACCTTCGACGGCCGCGACGAGATCGTCGCGTTCCTGCGCCGTTCGATGGGCGCGGAGACGTTCCATTCGAGCCATCGCGTCCACCAACCGGAGATCGACCTCACCGGCCCGGCCACCGCGACCGGCGTGTGGGCGCTCGAAGACACCGTGATCGAAACGCAGTGGCAGATCACGATTCGCGGCGCCGCGTTCTACACCGACGAGTACGTCAAAGACGGCGGCACCTGGAAGATCCGCCGTACCGGCTACCGGCGCTCGTTCGAGGAGATCCAGCCGCGCGCCGAAGTGGCGGGGCTACGGCTCACCGCGTCGTGGTGGGCGACCGACGGCCGCAGCGAGCTACCTGCGGGCTGACGCGGTGCGTCCCGGGTCACCGTCGCCGCTCCCCCGATGGCGCACCGGCACCGTCGATTCCGGCGGCGAAACGGTGTACTACGAGGTGGTCGAGCACGACCCGGCGGAACCAGCCGCCGGCGCCGCGCCGCAACCCACCGTGCTGCTCACCCACGGCGCCGGGGGTTCGCACGCCGTGTGGTACCAGCAGGTCGTCGCGCTCGCGACCCGCTACCGGGTCGTCACCTGGGACACGCGCGGGTTCGGGAACTCCACCTACCGCAGCGGCACCCACGGGCCCGAGGCGGCGGCCGCCGACATGGTCGCGGTCCTCGACGCGACCGGCACCGAGCGCGCCCATCTCGTCGGCCAGTCGATGGGCGGCTGGTGGGTCACGACCTTCGCGCTCACGCACCCCGAACGCGTCCGTTCGCTCGCGCTCACGAACACCGCCGCCGGGCTCTGGACCACCGCGCTCGACGCGCACTTCAAGCAGTACGTCGCGTCGGCGCGCGCCGAAGCGGTCGAACATGCCGGGACGCACCCGGCGATCGGCGAGGGCCACACCGCGACCGACCTCGCGCACGCGTTCCTCTACCAGCAGCTCAACACCTTCCACCACCCGCCGATGGCCGACGTGTTCCAGGCGCTCGTGCACACCCGCTACGCGCACGACGCGGTGCGCGGCCTCGGCCTACCGATGCTCGTGGTCACCGGGACCGACGACCCGATCTTTCCCGCTCCGCTGGTGAAGGAGAGCGCGGCGTTGCTCGGTGCCGAGTTCGTCGAGATCGCCGGGGCCGGCCACTCCCCCTACTGGGAACGGCCGGCGGAGTTCAACCGTGCACTGCTCGCGTTCCTCGACCGGGCCGGTCGATGACCGGGTGCACGCCCGAGCAGGTCGCCGCGTTCGAACGCGACGGTTACGTCGTGGTCGACGGCCTCCTCACTGGCGACGAACTCGCGCACTACGAGCCGCTCGTGACCGCCGCGGTCGCCTACCGGAAACGTCACGACGACCGGCCGCAGCACGAACGTTCGCCTTACGAGCAGTCGTTCCACCAGTGCATCAACCTGTGGGAGGACCGCCCCGACATCCGGCCCCTCACGTTCCACCCGAACCTCGGCGAAACGGCCGCGACGCTGTTGCGGGCGTCGGCGGTGCGCCTCTGGCACGACCAGGCCCTCTACAAGGAGGCACACGGCCGCGAAACCGACCCGCACCAGGACCACCCGTACTGGCCGATCCGCGAGCTCGACACCATCACCGCGTGGGTGCCGTTCGAAGGCTCCACGCTCGCGTCGGGTGCGATGGGATATCTCCCCGGTTCCCATCGCATCGGCGTGCGAACGTTCGTCAACATCTTCGCGGCCGGCGATCCCGGCGCGCTGATGGACCAACCCGAGGTGCGCGCCATCGAACCGGTATGGGTCGAGGTACCGCGCGGCTCGGTCGCGTTCCATCACGGTCTCACCGTGCACATGGCCAAACCGAACACCACCGACCGCGACCGATCCGTGCACACGGTCATCTATTTCGCCGACGGCTGCACGCGGCGCGACGCCTCGTTCCACTTCTCCGTCGATCGCGACGGCATCGAGGTCGGTGCGCCGATCGCCGGCGCGTGCACGCCGATCGTCTGGCCGCGCGACCCGAGCGCGCTCCCCTCTCCCCCGCCACCGCTACCGGACGCGTTCGCGCCGTTCGTGCACAGCGGGCTCCTCCCGGAGCACGGTCCCGATCAGGAATAGCCGTCGGGGTTCAACCGCTGCCAGTTCCAATGGTCGCGGGCCATGTCGGCGAGCGAGCGCTGCGCCCGCCAGTTGAAGAGCTTCGCCGCGAGCGACGGATCGGCGTACACCGACGGCGCGTCGCCGGCGCGCCGGCCGACGACCTTGTACGGCAAGTCCCGGCCCACCGCGTCGGACGCGACCTTGATCACGTCGAGCACCGACGATGCCCGCCCGGTGCCGAGGTTGACGGCGCGGCACCCGTCGACGGTGTCGATGTTGCGCACCGCGTCGACGTGCCCGATCGCGAGATCGACGACGTGCACGTAGTCGCGCAGGCAGGTGCCGTCGGGCGTGTCGTAGTCGTCGCCGAAGACGTTGATCTCGGGAAAGCGCCCGGCGGCAACCTGCATGATGAACGGCATCAGGTTGTTCGGGACGCCAACCGGGTCTTCGCCGATGCGCCCGCTCTCGTGCGCGCCCACCGGGTTGAAGTAGCGGAGCAGGATCACTTTCCACGCGGGCGAGCTCGCGGCGACGTCGCCCAGGATCTCCTCGATCATGAGTTTCGTGCGGCCGTACGGGTTGATCGGGCCGAGCGGCGCGTCCTCGGCGATCGGTACGACATCGGGATCGCCGTACACCGTCGCCGACGACGAGAACACGAGCCGGTGCACGCCGTGCTTCTCCATCGACGCGAGCAGGTTGACGGTTCCGGTGACGTTGTTGTCGTAGTAGCGCAGCGGTTCGGCGACCGACTCCCCCACCGATTTCAGGCCCGCGAAGTGGATCACGGCATCGATGGCATGCCCGGCGAACACGGCATCGAGCGAGGCAGCGTCGCGAAGGTCGACTTCGTGGAACGCAACGTCGGCGCCGCCGAGTTCACGGACCCGGTTCACGGCTTCGGCCGAACTGTTCGCCAGGTTGTCGACGATCACGACCTGCTCGCCCGCGTGCAGCAACTCCACACAGCTGTGCGAGCCGATATAGCCGGCTCCGCCGGTGACGAGCACGTTCATTGAGCCTCACCTTCGCTCCCGCCGGCGGCAACGCCGTACTCGGAGATGTCGACCGGCCGCCGCTCGTCGATCGAACGGTGCGCGGCGAGCCCCATCACCACCGACCACATGCCGTCGACCACCGTCACCGCGGGCGGCGAACCGTTACGCACCGCGTCGGCGAACGCGAGCAGCTCGAGGAAGCTCGCGCCGTGGTGGAAGCCGGTGTAACCGACCCGTTCGTCGTGCGCAGCTTCGAACACGTCGACGTGGCGCGACTCGCGCTGCCCCACCCGCACCACTCCCTCGGGGACGAACGCCTCGACCTTCCCGACATCGCCCACCGCGACCAGTTCCTGCTCGTTCTTGCTCGCCTCCGCGAACATGCACAGGTCGAGACAGGCGCGCGCACCCGACGCGAAGTCGACGACGACGTAGGCATTGTCGAGAATGTCGGCCGGGACACCGTCGTAGGTCTCCTCCCGATGGTTCACGTCCTGCGCGCCCGACGCGTACACCCGGACCGGTGCCGACCCGACCACCAGGCGCATCAAGTCGAAGAAGTGGCAGCACTTCTCGACCAGCGTCCCACCGGTGTTGCGATTGAAACGGTTCCAATTGTCGACCTTCACCAGGAACGGGAACCGGTGCTCGCGGATCGACACCATGCGCACCCGCCCCGTCATGCCGTCGCCGATCTCGGCCAGGAAGCGCGCGACCGGCGGCAGGTAGCGGTACTCGAGACCGACCCACACGATGGCGCCGTGACGGCCCGCGGCATCGACCACCGCGCGGCAGTCGTCGTACGTCGTGCACATCGGTTTCTCGACCATCACCGCGAGATCGGCCCGGCGGCCGAACACGTCGGCCAGCACACCGGCGTGGGTGTAATTGGGCGTCGCGACCACAACTGCGTCGAGGTCGTCGCGCTCGAGCAACACGAGGTGATCGTCGTACACGGTCGCCCGGTCGGCCCCGCCGAGCGCGAGGCGCGCCCACGATCGTGACACCTCGTTCGGGTCGGCGACGGCCACCACCTCGGCGTCGGCCAGGGCGGCGATGTTACGGAGATGCTCGCACCCCATCATGCCGGTGCCGATGACGCCGAAACGGAGTGCCATGGGGCCCGTACCGTAGCCGCACTCCCATCGCGACGACGCGTACCGGCCGGGTCACGTCGCCGATGGTGGTGCCAACCACCGCCAGGTCGTCCACTCGTCGAGGGGCGCGGCACCGAGCGTGCGGTAGAAGCGTTGCGCGGGTTCGTTCCAATCCAGCACCGACCACTCCACGCGGCCATCCGTCCGCTCGCGCAAGGCGTCGAGCAGCGCGCGCCCGTGACCGTGACGGCGGGCGTCGGGACGAACGTAGAGGTCTTCGAGCCAGATACCCGGCCGGCCGAGAAACGTCGAGAAGGTGGGGAACCACAATGCGAACCCGACCACCGCCCGCGCCGGGCCGGCATCCTCGGCGACGAGCGCGCGGGCAACGGGATCGGGGCCGAACAGGTGGCGTTCGAACATCGCTTCGGATGACACCACCTGGTCGGCGAGCCGCTCGTACTCGGCCAGTTCGCGAACCAGTGCGTAGATCGCGCCGACATCGTCGGGCCTCGCGTCGCGAACGCTCACGACGGTGCAGGCTATGTCCTGCGGCGATGGAAGAAGCGGACGGCGATCAGACAGCCGCGTGCGCCGGGGGCGCCGACTTTCGTCCGAGCAATGTCGCGACTCTTCGCTACGCCCAGGATGGGGAATGATGCAGAACAACCTCGTACGAAACGCTCGATCGCGTCTCTCCCGGTGCACTTTGCGCACCAAGCTGATCGGGAGCTTCCTCGTCGTCATCACGCTGACCATGGGCGTCGGCGCGGTCGGTTACCGCGGCATGCAGTCGGAGAACCGGGCCAGCAACGCGCTCTACAGCACCGGCGCAAAACCGATCGTCGCGCTCTACGCGCTCAATGGCGACGTCGACGGCGAACGCATCCGCGCGTACCGCCACGGCATGGCGTTCGACGCGAAGGCAATGGCCGAGTACGAGTCGCAGATCCACGACAAGGAACAAGCGGTCAACGCCGACATTGCGGCCTACGTCAAGCTGTTCCCCCACATCGACGCGAAGCGCGCCGCCCTCGTCGCCAAGTTCGAGAAGCGCATCGCCACGTACCGGAAGGTCGTGCACCAAACGTTCCTCCCGGCAAGTCGCGCCAAGAGCCCCGCGCTGAACTCGATCACGGAGAACCAGCTCTCGCCGCTCGGCCTCGCCGCCGGTGACGTGCTCGATGAACTCTCACAGTTGGAAATCGCGCAAGCGGCGACGCTTCAGGTGCACGCCAACGCGACCTACCACTCCGAGACCCGGTTGCTGCTCGGCCTGCTCGGCCTCGGGATCGTCGCCGCGATCGCGCTTGCACTGCTGATCTCGACCCAGACGTCACGCTCGGTCCGCAAGCTCGAGTCGGTCGTCGACGGTCTCGCCGAGGGTGACCTCACCCGCCACGCCGAACTGTCGACCCAGGACGAACTGGGCCGCATGGCGGCCTCCCTCGACCGGGCACTGGAGCGCACCCGAAGCGTCGTGGTGGAGATCGGACGTTCGTCGCAGGCGCTCGCCGCTTCGTCCGAGGCCCTCGACAGCGTGTCGAGCCAGCTCGCGTCGACGGCGTCGGTCACCGCGTCGGAGGCGCAGAACGCCTCGGAGGCGGCGGGGCAGATCTCCGCTCACGTCTCGTCGGTGGCCGCGGGCACCGAGGAGATGGCCGCATCGATCCAGGAAATCGCCAGCCACGCCGGTGAGGCATCGACCATCGCCTCGAACGCGGTCGCGCAGGCCGCCGCGACCAACGACACGATCACCGAGCTCGGCGACGCGTCGAGCCAGATCGGCGACGTCGTACAGGCGATCACCGCCATCGCCGAGCAGACGAACCTGCTCGCGTTGAACGCCACGATCGAAGCGGCCCGAGCGGGCGAGATGGGCAAGGGCTTCGCGGTCGTCGCGACCGAGGTGAAGGAACTGGCTCAGCAGACCGCGAACGCGACGGCCGACGTTGCGACCCGCATCAGCGCGATCCAGACGAACACCACCGCGTCGGTCGAGGCGATCGGTCGGATCGGCGACACGATCGGCCGGATCAACGACGCGACCGCCACCATTGCCGCCGCGGTCGAAGAACAGACGGTGACGACCAACGCCATCGGCCGGTCGGTGTCGGAAGCAGCCGAAGGTTCCGGCGAGATCGCCCGCCACGTTTCGGGTGTCGCGCAGGGAGCGACCCAAACCACCGAAGCGGTGCAGCACACGCGGCAAGCCGCCATCGATGTCGCCCGCATGGCCGGCGAACTCGAGCAGCTGGTCGGCCAGTTCCGCTACTGACCCGAGCGAAGGAAGCGGGGCGTTCCCACCGTCGCGGGGAGCGCCCTGCCGCGTACGTCGATGTCGACCCGCGCGCCGGGTTCGATGTCGGGGCGCAAGAACGCGAGCGCGATCGCGACGCCGAGCGTCGGTGCGAAGTTGCCGCTCGTGACCTCGCCCACCGCGGCGCCGTCGAGGAGCACGGCGCAGCCGGCCCGGGGCGGTTGCCGGCCCTCGGTTGTGAGGCCGCGCAGCAGTCGCGCGACACCGCGCGCTCGTTCGGCCATGAGCGGCGCCTTCCCGCGGAAGTCGCCCTTGTCGAAACGCACCACCCATCCGAGACCGGCTTGCAGCGGGGTGATGCCCGGCCCGAGTTCGTGCCCGTGCAACGGCAGGCCCGCTTCGAGGCGCAGCGTGTCGCGGGCGCCCAGCCCGGCCGGCCGGGCTCCCGCGGCGAGCAAGGCATCCCACAACCCCCCCGCCGCGTCCGCGCCGACATGGATCTCGACACCGTCTTCGCCCGTGTAACCGGTGCCCGCGACCACGATCGGTGTTCCCTTCCAGACGAGCGACGCGACCGCGAAGCGAGCGACGTCGGCCGCGGCCGGTACGACGTCGCGCAGACGCTCGCGGGCTTCGGCCCTGCACCGCGAGCACCGCGCGCTCGCGCGTGATGTCGCGCCAGGTCATCTCGCCCGCGGCGCGCTCCTGGGCTTCACCGAGCGCGTCGAAGACCCGCGTGGTGTTCGACGCGTTCGGCATCACGAAGAAACGCTCCGGTTCGACCCACCACACGATGATGTCGTCGACGACCGACGCGTCGCTCGGGTCGAGCAGGTGCGTGTACTGCGCGCGTCCGGGCTCGATGCGGTGGAGATCGTTCGTGAACGCCCACTGCAGCGCGTCGAACGTTCCCGGGCCGCGACATTCGACGGTACCGAGGTGCGAGACGTCGAACACGACCGCGTGTTCACGACACGCGCGATGTTCGTCGAGGACGCCGGCGTACTGGATCGGCATGTCCCAGCCGCCGAACGGCACCATCTTCGCGCCGAGCGCACGATGGCGCGCGTCGAGCGGGCTGAACGACAGCGACGTCACGGGTTGGTCAGGCGCTCTCGGCGCGGGTACCCGGATCGTCGCGCAGACGGCCGAGTTCCAACGGCTTCCCCTCGCCGAGCTCCTCGCTCAGCTGCGACGGGGGCTCCAAGCCGTACTTCACGAGGAGGTGCAGGTAATCGCGCTGGTAGAGCACACGGATGTTCACGTCGGGGTACAGCTCGCGCAGCCGGCGCGCCTTGCGGTTCTTCTTGGTGACGAGCCGCTGGTTGAGGGTCGTGATCTCGATGTAGAGGTCGTAGGCCGGGAGGTAGAAGTCGGGGCTGAATGCCTGCGTCGGATGGCCGTCGCGGTCCCATTCGAGGGTGAAGGTGCGCGGCTCGTACTCCCAGACGATCGCGTAGAAGTCCAGCAGCTTCGCGAACTGCCGTTCCGAGTTGTGCGCGAATCGCACCAGCTCGTGCGGGAGCAGTTCGTCGTCGATGACCGGCTCCTACTCGCCCACCGCGGTCGCCGGCCCCGCCGCCGGGGCCGATGCCGCCGGGCTCTGGCCGCGGTTGATCTGCAGGATCTCGGCTTCGAGCTCTTCCACCACGGGGGCGAGCGGCACGATGTTGAGCACACCCTGACCGGCCCGTAACAGGTCGACGATCTGGTCGCCGGTATGGGCGAGCACCGACCGTGACCCGTCGAGGATCAGGTTGGCGGCCGCGATGTTCTCACCGATGTTGTCGCGCAGGTATTCGATCGCCCGGCGGGCCCGCTGCAGCGAGACCCCGGCGTCGAGCAGGTTCTTGACGACCTTCAGCTCGATGAGGTCGGGCCACGAGTACATGCGCTGCGTGCCGCTGCCGTTGGCGTCGCACACCGATGGGCGCACGAGGTCGGTGCGGGCCCAGTAATCGAGCTGGCGGTAGGTGATGCCGACGATCTTGCACACCTGCGGTCCGCGGTAGCCCACCTCGGCGTCGACCATCGAGTTGCTCCTGCACATGTCTGGGGAAGTTGACCGGCGTTACAGCTGTGTAACTACGGGGATGTGAGGGTAACCCGACTCCCCCACCAGGTCAATCGGGCCCCTTACCGGGGCCGGGCCTCCGGGCGCGCTACTGCGCGAAGTCTTCGGGGCTGATGCTGTCGAGGAACTCGCGGAACTGCTCGACCTCTTGTTCCTCTTCGTCGGTTTCGAAGAGGACTCCCGCCTCGTCGAGGACCGACTCGTCGGCAAAGATCGGGATCTCCGCGCCGTAGCGCACGGCCAGGGCGATCGCGTCGGACGGACGCGACGAAATCCGCGTCTTGGTGCCGTCGCGGTCGAGTTCGATCTCCGCGTAGAAGGTGCCGTCGTGCAGCTCGGTGATCTCGACCTTCTCGAGCGCCACCTTCATCCCGTCGAGCACGGTCTTGAACAGGTCGTGGGTCATCGGGCGCGGCGTGTCGAGGCCTTGCAACGCGTAGACGATCGCGGTCGCTTCGGGCGAGCCGATGAAGATCGGAAGGAACCGCGAACCGCTCTCTTCACGCAGGAGCACGATCGGTTGGTTCGTCGGGACCTCGACGCGCACCCCGATCAGCGAAAGGCGGATCACGGCACCTCCTCGGCTCCGCTCACCCTACCACCGGCCCTCCGCCGGCTTCCCTGCGCCATGACCCCGTACAACTCGTCGACGTACACGCCCGGATCGGCCGTGACGGCCGCTCGTTCCCCTTCACAAACGAACGGAAGGTTGCGGTACGCGTCGTGGTAGTGGAGGCCGTAGCCGAGGAGAAATTCCTCGCCGACCTCGACGCCGCGATAGCGCACCGGTTGCGGGACGATCCGCCGCGACGGGCGGTCGAGCAGCGCGCACGTCGAGAGGCGGCGCGGCCCGCGGCTCTGCAGCTGCGCCGTGAGGTACGCGAGGGTGAGGCCGGTGTCGACGATGTCTTCGACGAGCACGACGTCGCGATCGGTGAGATCGGTTTGCGTGTCGTAGAGGAGTTTCACGCGGCCGCTGTCGGGGGCGTACCGGCTGATCGCCATGAAATCCACTTCGACCGCGATGTCGGGGATCGCGCGCGCAAGGTCGGACGTGAAGATCAACGCCCCCTTCAACACACCGACGAGCACCACACCGTTCGGGTGATCCGACGCGATCTCGGCGCCGAGCCGGGTTACGTGGGCGTGCAGCGCGTCGGGATCGAGGACGACAACGGGCGCCACGCGCTCACATTCCGCCGGACCGGCGGACGACCTGGCGCAGCATCGCGGTGCGGAGGCGGCGACCGAGCTGCGCGAGTTCCCGCAACGTCGCTTCGCCGCGTTCTTGGGCCGCGGGGTTACGGCGACGGCGGAACGGCAACAGCACCTGTTCGAACAGCGTCGCTTCGCGATCCGCGAACGCGCGGTACATGCGGAGATGGCGCGGCTCGACACCGTGGCGCATGAACGCGGCGGAAACCCGCGCCACTTCGAGCGCGTCCTCGTCGAACAACACCCGGTCGCGCGAGCGATGCGCCGGCATGACGAGGCCGTACTCCTCGAGTTCGACGAGTTCGTCTTCGGTGAGCTCCGCCGCGCGTGCAAGTTCCGATCGGGTCATGCTCAAGCTCGTCGCGCCGGCCGCGAGTTCGTCGCCGGCACCGTCGTCGGAGATCGGGACGTCGGCCAGCGCGGTGGGTTCCTCGACCTCGGGCGGCGCGGCGGCCTGCTTGCTCGTCTTGGTCTTCTGCCGTGACGGGCGAGTGCGCTGCAGCGCCGGTGAGGCGGCCGGGCGTGCCTCCCCTTCGGACGACGCGCTGTCGAAGAGTGCGGGCGTGGCCGCCGCGACGGCGTCGCCTTCGGGCGGGAGCCCCCCGCCCGGCCCGACCTCTTCGAGACGTTCTTTGATCACCTTGAGCGGCAGGAAGTGCTCCCGTTGCTGGCGGAGGATCCAGCGCAGCCGCGCGATGTCGTCGGGAGAGAATTTCCGGTAGCCGGACGCGGTGCGTTCGGGCACGAGGAGGCCCTGGCTCTCGAGGAACCGGATCTTCGAGATCGTCACATCGGGAAAGTCGTCGCGCAGCTGGTTGAGCACATCACCGATCGAAACGGAGAGCCGGTCGGTCACGGCGTCACCGACGTATGGCCGATCACGAAACTGAGGCGGTACTTCCCGATCTGCACTTCGTCGCCGTGCGCGAGGTCGGCGTCGTCGACCCGGTCGTGGTTGACGTAGGTGCCGTTCAGCGAACCGACGTCGCGGAGGTGAAACCCGTTCGGGTTCCGGTCGATCGCGACGTGCCTGCGTGAAACGGTGATGTCGTCGAGGAAGATGTCGGATTCGGGATGGCGCCCGATCGTGGTGCGATCGGCTTCGATGAGGAACGTGCTGCCCGCGTTGGCCCGTGCCGTACGACGAGCAGGCCGGCGCCGGCCGGCAGGCCGTCGAGGTAATGGGCGAGGTCGTCGGTTTCCTCGGCGGCTTCGACGGCGGTGAGCGCAAGGGTGCCGGTGGCGTCGTCGCCGGGAAGCGGCGCCCCGCACGACGAGCAGAAACGTGCGCCGGCCGGGTTGTCGTGGCCGCAGCGGGGGCAGATCACGAGGTGCAGGGTACCGATGGGGCGCGCTTGGCCACAACGTGCCCTCGACCTCGGGTGGAGGTCGAGGCTTTCAGGAAACGGTGAGCGCTTGGTACGCGGTGGCGTCGAGCAAGGTGTCGACGTCGGCGGGGTCGGCGAGTTCGAGCTTGAAGATCCAGCCTTCGCCGTAGGGGTCGCTGTTGAGCAGCTCGGGCGTGTCGTCGAGGCCGTGGTTGACTTCGACGACGGTCCCCGTGACCGGCGCGTAGATGTCGGACACCGATTTCGTCGATTCGACTTCCGCGCACGACCCGCCGGCTTCGACCATCGTGCCGACGTCGGGGAGCTGGACGAACACGACGTCGCCGAGACTGTCTTGGGCGAAATCGGTGATGCCGATGGTCGCGTTCGCGCCGTCGACCCGCACCCATTCGTGTTCCGCGCTGTACCGAAGCTCTCCCGGGATGTTCACGGCCCGGGATGTTAGAGCGAGCGCAGCGAGCGAACTCGCCAGCAAGCGACGAAGGGGTGCGGGCCCCAGGCCCGTGCCCCGACCGAGCGAGCGAAACTAAAGCGTGAGCTCGGCGACTTTGCCGGAGTGGATGGCGACGAGGCGTTTGGCGGCGGCTTCGTTCTCGCCTTCGGCCCAGACGTGCGTGAGGTTGAGTTCGGGGTCGGGGAGGACGAGCGCCCAGCCGTCGGGGTAGATGATCTTCACGCCGTCGACGAGCACCGTGTCGCGGCCTTTTGCCCATTCCATGACGCCGCGCATGACGGCGCCTTTGCGTTCCCAGGGGGTGGGGACGGCTTCGTGGGCGACGAAACTGGTGGGGACCTGGGCGACGATGTCGGACAGGGGTTGTTCGACGGTTGCGAGCAGGTCGAGCAGTTTCACGAGCGTCGCGGTCGCGTCGTACGCGGGGAGCACCTCGGGCCAGATGAAGCCGCCTTCTTGCGAGGCGGCGAAGTCGACGGCGCCGCTCCCGGCAACTTCCATGAGGTGGGCGGCCGACAGTTTCGTCCAGGTGATGGTGGCGCCGAATTGTTCGGCGAGGCGCTCGGCGCCGCGGCTCACCGAGACGGGCAGCGCGAGGCGGGCCCCGGCGTGGCAGGAGCAGACCAGGTGGACGAGCACGAGCAGTGCCTGTTCGGGGGTGAGCGCGTCGCCGCGGTCGTCGATGATGGTCGCGGTTTCGCCGTCGGCGTCGAACACGAAACCGAGGTCGCTCCCGGAGGCGCGTACGAGTTCCTGCATCGCCGCGACGCGCCGTTCGGCGTCGACGAGTGCGCCGGCGGCCGACGCGGTCGCGGCGTACGGGTTGACGGCGAGGACTTCGGCGCCGATCTTCGAGAGGACGTTCGGCATCACAATCGACGCGGCCCCGAACGAATAGTCGAGCACGACTTTGAACCTGCGCTCGCGGAGACGAGCGGAATCGACGCATTCTTCGAGGGCCGCGGTGTAGTACTCGATCGCGCGAGGCGGGAACACGATGTCGCCGATGTCGCCGGCAAAGGCGCGCCGAAAGTCTTCGCGGTAGAGGAGGCGTTCGATCTTCCGTTGGGTGCCTTCGCCGATGTCGGCGCCGTCGGCGTCGAAGAAGCGGATCTCGATGCTGTCGGGGTCGTGGGGAACGAGGCGCACGGTGAGGCCGCCTTGCGCGCGTTCGCTGCGCACTTGGAAGCGGGTGAGCGGGACGGGAGCGAGCTCGAGGTCCATCACGTGCACGCCGGTGAGGTTGAGACCGGCCATGATCGCCCGTTTCAGGGCGCGGGCGGTGCGGCTCGTGTCGCGGCTCGTCGTGACGACCGAGCCTTTCTTGAGCGACGTGCCGTAGGCCATCGCGAGGCGCACGACCGATTCGGGGTTGACGTCGACGTTGGCGAGCCCCCGTACGCCGCGCCGTCCGAAGAGGGTGCGCGCACCGCGGCTCTCCCACACGATCGACGACGAGACGAGCGCGCCGGGTTCGACCGACTTCGACGGGTAGATCTTCACCTGCGCGTTGACGATCGCGCCTTCGCCGATGAAGCACTCGTCGCCGACGACGGCGCCTTCGTCGATGCGGACACCTTCGCGCAGGTCGCTCGCGCGTCCGATCACCGCCCCGCGCAGGCGTGAACCGCGACCGATGTAGACGTGGTCGTGGACGACGGAGCGTTCGAGGAACACGTCGTTCTTCACGACGACGTCGTTGCCGAGCACGGTGTAAGGGCGCAGGACGGCGCCGGCTTCGATGCGGGAGTTGTCGCCGACGAGCACGGGACCTTCGACGACGGCCTCGGGCGAGAGGTCGGCGTTCTCGCCCAGCCACACGTTTTCCCGCACGCGGAAGCCGGGCAGTTCGAGGTGCACGCGACCGTCGAGGATGTCTTCGTGCGCGCTGCGGTACGCCTCGAGGGTGCCGACGTCTTCCCAGTACCCGTCGACGACGTGCCCGTAGAGCGGGAGGCCCTGCTCGAGCACTTTGGGGAACACGTCGCCGGAGAAGTCGACGACTTCGCCCTGAGGGATGAAGTCGAAGATGCCCGGTTCGAGGACGTAGATGCCGGTGTTGATGGTGTCGGAGAACACCTGGCCCCACGTCGGCTTCTCGAGGAAACGTTCGATCGTGCGGTCTTCCCGCGTGATCACGATGCCGAACTCGACCGGGTTCTCGACGCGCTTCAGGCCGATCGACGCGAACGCCTCGTGCTTACGGTGGTCCTCGACGAGCGCTTCGAGATCGATGTCGGTGACGACGTCGCCGGCAATGACGAGGAAGGTCTCGTCGAGTTCGTCGATCGCGTTGCGTACGGAACCGGCGGTGCCGAGCGGTGATTCCTCGCTCGCGTAACGCATCCGGACGCCGAACTCGGAGCCGTCGTCGAAGTAGGTGCGGATGTGGTTGGCGAGGAACGCGACCGTCACGACGATGTCGTCGAAGCCGTGGTGCGCGAGCAGGCGCACGATGTGCTCCATCATCGGTACGTTGACGATCGGCATCATCGGTTTCGGTTGGTTGCTCGTGAGCGGGCGCAGTCTGGTGCCCTCACCGCCCGCCAGGATCACGGCCTTCATAGGGGCACCTCCGCAGCCTTTTCCCCGTGGGCGCGTGCCGCGCGCCCGTCGTGCAACGCGACGCGGGCGGCGGGGACGTACTTGAGCGCCGCGTAGTAGCCGAGGCCGATCCCGCCGATCGCGAACCCCCAGGCGACGACACCCCAGATCACGGCCCACGAACCGTTCGCGTTGTCGGCCACGAGGAAGAACGGTAACGCGAACATCAACGCGAGCGTGCCCGCCTTCCCCGCCCAGACGACGTCGATGCGGCGCGCGCCCAGCAAGCCGAGACCGACGGTCACGACGGCGATCGCCACCTCGCGTGCGAGCACGACCGCGAGCACGACGTTCACGGCCACCGCGAGGTGCTGGGTGAGCAGCGCGACCGAGCCGGCGACGAGGAGCACCCGGTCGGCGGTCGGGTCGAGGATCTTGCCGAGCTCGCTGCCCTGGTCGAAATGCCGCGCGATGTAACCGTCGACCCAGTCGGTCGCACCGAGCACCGCGAAGAGCACGCCGGCCGCGATCTTGCGGTCGGGGCCCCAGAGGAGCCACAGGAACACGGGGACACCGCCCAGGCGGGCGACCGAGATCACGTTGGGGATCGTGAACACCCGCTGCTTCGCCGCCGTCGCCATCAACCCCGAACGATATGGGACGCGCCGGACGCCTACAGGCCGAGCGCCGCGCCCTCCGACCGGGGATCGGCGGCGGCGAGCCAGCCCGGCGACAGGCTTTGGATCGCGTGCGCGTGCCCCATGCCGTCGTCGTAGTCGCGCCCGACGCGTACTTCGTGGCCCCGGTGGCGCAGGTCGTCGACCCAGTCAGGCGGGTAGCGCCCTTCGACGCCGACCGTCCACGTACCGGGGTCGACCGCGAAGCGCGGCGCCGAAATGGCGGCCTGCGGGTCGTCGCCGTCGACGAGCATCCGCACGAGCATCTGGAGGTGGGTCTGGGCCTGGCCGTGCCCGCCCATCGACCCGAACACCATCGTCGGGACGCCGTCGCGCATCGCCATCGCCGGGATCAAGGTGTGCATCGGGACCTTCGACCCGCCGAGCGCGTTGGGGTGACCGGGTTCGAGCCGGAATGACGAACCACGGTTTTGCAGGTTGATCCCCCACTCCCCGACCCGGACGCCGGAGCCCGCCGCGGTGAAGTTCGACTGGATGAGGCTCACCATGAGGCCGTCGCTGTCGGTCGCGCACAGGTAGATCGTGCCGCCGTCGGGCCCGGGGTGCGGCGACGGGGTCGACGCGCGGGCGGGATCGAGCGTGGCGCGGCGGGCGTTCACCCAGGTGTCGCTGAACATCGCCGCCGGGTCGACCGTCATCGTCGCGGGATCGCCGACGTAGGCGTCGCGGTCGACGAGGGCCAGCTTCATCGTCTCGACGAGAAGGTGCTCCCGTTCGGGGCCGGCGGCCGGGAGGTCGAGCCCGTCGACGACGCGCAACGCTTCCAGCGCGGTCACCCCTTGGGTCGGTGGCGGCATCTCGAAGATGTCGTAACCGTGGAATGCCGCATGCAGTGGCGTGACCCATTCGCCGGTGTGCGCGGCGAGGTCGTCGGGAACCATGAACCCGCCGGCGTCGGCCAAACGTCGGGCGATGGCTTCGCCGATCGCACCGCGGTAATAGGCGTTCGGGCCCTCGGACGCGAGCAAGGCGATCGTCTTCGCGAGTTCGGGTTGCGCGAGCCAGGTGCCGGTCGCGGCGTCGCGGTAGGCGTTGGCGAAGTCGTCGAGACCGAAATGCGAGTACAGGTCGCAGCTGCGGGCGAAGAACCACGCGCCCCGAGCGGTCAGCGGGAACCCTTCGCTCGCGTAACGCAACGCGGCGCCGGCGACGTCGCCGAACGACCGGGTACCGAAACGATCGAGCAGGGTGAACCACCCGTCGACCGCGCCGGGCACCGTCACCGCGTGGCGCCGAAGACCGGCATGTCGTGCACGCCGGCCCGGTCGATCACACCGTCGATCGTCGCCCCGGCGGGCGCGCGCCCGACACCGCGGTAGGCCGACAGCTCACCGTCCCAGACCAGTGCGAGCAGGTCGCCGCCGTAACCGCAGAGGTATGGCGTCACGACCCCGAGGGTGAGGCTGGCGGCGACCGCGGCGTCGACAGCGTTCCCCCCGGCCGACAGCTTCGAGGCACCGGCCATCGACGCCAGGTAGTGCGGCGTCGCGACGGCACCCGACCCGTACGCGCGCGAGCGGAACTCGGTCATGTGTTCTGCCCCTTGTGCGGGAGTGGGATGTCGGCACCGCAATCATTCCGCAGGTATGCGTCGATCCGGCCCAGGGCCTGCGCGTACCCCTTGATGAACGCCGCGTTCTTGATGTTCTCCGGCTTGTCGCGGAGGGCGACGATGTCGGCGTGCACGAGCCGCAGGTCGTCGCGCACGCCGGCCGGCGCGTGCGCGGCGATCGCGTCGAACTCCGCGAGTGCCGCCGGGTCGAACGGCGACGTTGCCTTGAACGCCGCCTGTCCCGCGGTCGCCCGCCGGCAGAACGCGCTGCGAGGCGCGTCGTTCCCGCACCCACCCAACGTGGCACACACGACGAGCGCGAGGAGGCACGACAACCGGCGCACGGCACCGCACTGTACGCGAGGGCGCTCGTCGCTCCCGTCGCGGCGCGACCACGTAGCCTTCGCCGCCATGGAGTTCAACCTCGCCGATCTGTTCGAACGGGTCGCGGCAACCGTTGCCGACCGTCCCGCCATCGTCACGCCCGAGCGGCGTCTCACCTACGCCGAACTCGACGACCGGGCCTCGCGTTTCGCGCAGTACCTGCTCGACGTCGGTGTTGGTGCGGGCGAGCACGTCGGCATCTACGCGTACAACCGGCCCGAGTGGTGCGAAGCGATGATCGGTTGCTACAAGGCCCGCGCGGTGCCGGTCAATGTCAACTATCGCTACGTCCCCGACGAGTTGCGCTATCTCTTCGACAACGCCGACCTCGCGGCGCTCGTGTACGAATCGAGCTTCGCGCCGTCGGTCGCGGCCGTGATCCCCGGGCTCCCCCGCCTGCAACACCTCATCGCCATCGACGACGGCGACCATCCCGACGAGGGCTGTGGCCGCTGCACTCGGCGCCGTCGACTACGAGAAGGCGCTCGCGAGCGCGCCGCTCGACGCCGAGCTCCCACCCCGGTCGGCCGACGACCTCTACGTGCTCTACACGGGTGGCACCACCGGCATGCCGAAGGGCGTCATGTGGCGCCAGGAAGACATCTTCTTCGCCGCGATGGGTGGTGGGAACTACGGCGGTCCCGGGATCACCGCACCCGAACAGATCGAACAGTCGATCACGGGCGAGCCGCGGCTCACCCTCGCGCTCGCACCACTCATGCACGGCAACGCGCAGTGGACGATGTTCAACACGCTGTTCATGGGGGGTGCGCTGGCATTGTGGACCGGGCACACGCTCGAACCCGACGCGATCTGGCGGTTCGTCGAGCGGGAACGCATCAACACGATCAGCCTCGTCGGCGACGCGATGGCCCGCCCATTGGCCGACGCTTTGCGCGCGGACGGCTACGACGTCGCGTCGCTCTTCGCGATCGTGTCCGGTGGTGCGATCCTGTCGCCATCCATCAAGGCCGAACTCCACGAGTTGTTGCCGAACGTGTTCGTGATGGACTCGTTCGGCGCGTCGGAGACCGGGGCGAACGGCACCGTCGACCCGAACGGCAGCGGTCCCCGTTTCCAGATGAACGAGTCGACGACCGTGATCGGCGACGACTTCGTGCCCGTGCAGCCCGGCGAGACCGGGATGCTCGCCCGGCGCGGCCACGTGCCGCTCGGCTACTACAAGGACCGCGACAAGACGGCGGCAACGTTCGTCGAGGTCGACGGCGTGCGCTGGGCGATCCCGGGCGATCGCGCCGTGCTCGAAACGGACGGTTCGATCACGGTGCTCGGCCGCGGGTCGCAGAGCATCAACACCGGTGGTGAGAAGGTCTTCCCCGAGGAGGTGGAGGCCGTGTTGAAGAGCCACCCCGATGTGTTCGACGCGATCGTCGTCGGCGTCGCCGACGAGCGCTGGGGCGAACACGTCGCCGCGGTCGTCGCACCGCGCCCGGGCCGCACGCCGACGCTCGAATCGCTCAACGACCACGCTCGTGGCGCGCTCGCCCGCTACAAGCTGCCGCGGCAACTCGTGCTCGTCGAAGAGGTGCACCGCACCCCGGCCGGCAAGCCCGACTACCGCTGGGCCAAAGCCACCGCCGACGTGCGTCGATAGCTATCGCATAGCGATAGCTATCGACGCCTGTCAGACCTCGTGCTGGACGGCGGCCCGGGCGTGGAGGATGGGGCGGATGACGTCGCGGATGACGCGCTGGTGCGCCGGATGGTCGCGGTAGACGACGTAGCCGGCCTCGTCGTCGAAGTCGGCGACGATCGCGAGGTTGTAGTTGCCGTCGGCCTCGCCGGCGTCGAGGCCGACGACGTAGGAACGGATCTCCGAGATGTCCGACGGCAGGCCGAGCAACGCATTGCGGGCGTGGGCGACGTCCTCGTCGGTGGTTCCGGCCTTCCAACACATCAACACGACATGACGGAACATCAGCACACCCCCGCGTAGGTGCCACCGTCGACGAGGATCGCCGAGCCGGTGATGAAACGGGCCGCTTCGGAACACACGAACGCGCCCACCGCACCGAAGTCGGCCGGATCGCCGAGCGTGCCGGTCGGGACCCCCGCGGCGAGGTCGCGCTCGGCCCCGCCGCCACCCAACGACTTCAGCCGGTCGGTGGCATGCAGACCCGGCTGGAGCGAGTTCACCGTCACACCGTCGCGGGCGACCTCGGTCGCGAGTGTCTTCAAGAACGCGGTGAGACCGGCCCGCGCCGTGTTCGACAGGATCAGGTTCCCGATCGGTTGCCGCACCGCGATCGACGTGATCGCGAGCACTCTCCCCCACTTGCGTTCCTGCATCGCCGGTACGACCCGCTTGCACATCGCGATCGCGTTGCGGCAGTTGAGGTCGAAGGCGGCGAGGTACTGGTCGACCTCGATCGATGCGAAATTGCCCGGCGGCGGGCCACCGGCGTTGGCCACGAGGATGTCGATCCCACCGAGTGCTTCTTCGGCGGCGTCGACGAACCCGACCGCCCCGTCGACCGTGCTCACGTCGGCGACGATCGGGACCGCGTCGTTCCCGGCCCGGGCCGCCGCGGCCACGATGGCGTCGTGATCGCGGCTGCACATCGCGACGCGCACACCTTCGGCCGCGAGCGCGGCGGCGACGGCGTACCCGAGCCCCCGTGACGAAGCGGCAACCGCGGCTCGCCGCCCGGTGATGCCAAGGTCCACGTGATGCTCCTCCTACGAGTGGATGGGGCCGGCGGTGTCGCGCAACGACGGGGCGACGCGACCCGTCCGCCTCGCAATGATCTCGGCGCAGATCGAGATCGCCGTCTCCTCCGGTGTGCGCGCGCCGATATCGAGCCCGATCGGCGACATCACCCGGTCGATCTCGGCCTCGGTGACACCCGCCTCCCGCAGCCGTTCGACGCGTTGCGCGTGCGTCCGCCGCGACCCCATCGCGCCGATGTAGCCGACGCGTGTGCGCGTCGCGGCGGCAATCGCAGGAACGTCGAACTTGTGGTCGTGGGTGAGGACCGCGACCGCATCGCGCGGCCCGAGATCGTCGGCGATCTTCGCCAGGAACCGGTCGGGCCAATCGTTCACCACCTCGTCGGCCATCGGGAACCGTTTCACGGTGGCGAACACCGGGCGCGCGTCGCACACGGTGACCCGGTAGCCGAGCAGCTTCCCGACCTTCGCGAGCGCGGCGGTGAAGTCGACGGCGCCGAAGATCACGAGGTGGGGTGCGAGCGCGAACGACTCGATGAAGACCGACACCACGAGTTCCCGTGCTTCTCCGTGCTCGCCGTAGTGGCGGGTCGAGGTGAGGCCGGCCTCGAGCTCACCCAGCGCGTCGCGGCCCGCGACCCGATCGAGGTCCGGGTCGCCCAGCGTCCCGACGGCGTCCCGGCCGGGGCGGACGAGCAACTTCGCACCGAGATGCGGCCCTTCGACCACGGTCGCGAGCGCGGCCGGCTCGCTCGACCGCAGCGCTTCTGCGAGCGCGGCGAAGACGGGACCGGTCACCAATCGAGCGGTTCCACGAACAGATGGATGGTGCCGCCGCAGGTGAGCCCGACGGCGAACGCGTCGTCGTCGGAGTAGCCGAACGTGATCACGCCCCGCTCCCGTTCGCCGCGCAGGATCTCCAGCGCGGCTTCCACGACCGCGCCTTCGACACAGCCGCCCGACACCGAGCCGGCCACCTCTCCGGCGTCGTTCACGACCATCGTCGCGCCGGGGTCGCGCGGCCCCGATCCTTCGACGCCGACCACGCGCGCGACGGCGATGGTGTGACCCTGTGCCTGCCAGCGTTCGATGTCGTCGAGTACTTCTTTCATCGGCGCCTCACCGTGCAATCGCCTCCGCGACGCGTTCGAGCGCCGCGAGAGAGTGACCTTCGACGAACTCGTCAACGTACGGCAGGGCCGTCGCCATTCCTTGCGCCAGCGGTGCGTAACCCGGCGAGGCCTTGAGGGGGTTCACCCACACGATCCGGTACGCGACCCGCCGCAGCCGCTGCATCTGCTCGCGCAGCACCGCCGGGTCGCCCCGGTCCCAACCGTCGGAGAGCACGACCACGACCGAGCCGCGGGCCAGACCGCGCACCCCCCACGCGTCGTTGAACTCGCGGAGCCCCTCGCCGAGGCGGGTCCCGCCGGCCCAGTCGACGACCCGGTGCGCGGCGGCGCCGATCGCGGCGTCGGGGTCGCGAGACGACAGCTCGCGGGTGATGCGCGTGAGGCGCGTGCCCATCGCGAATGCCTCCACCCGGCGCCGACCGACGACCGCCGCGTGGAGGAACCGTACGAAGGCGCGGGCGTAGGGCTCCATCGAGCCGCTCACGTCGAGCAGGAGCACCAACCGGCGGGACTGCTCGGTGGGCACGAGGAACGATCGGCGTACCGGCTCGCCACCGGCACGCAACGCGCTGCGGACGGTACGGCGGACATCGGGTTTCCCGTGCGCGTGACGGCCGGGCCGCAACCGGCGGCTCGGGCGTAACGCACCGGCGAGCCGGAGGTCGGTCATCAAGCGCCGCGCTTCTACGAACTCGGCCGGGGTGTAGGCGGCGAAGTCGCGCTGGCGCAGCACCTCGCTCGCGCTCCACCGCACCGCGATCACCGGCGCATCGCTCGCCGCTTCGCCCGGCGCGGGCGTGTCGTCTTCCTCGCCGGTGTCGAAGGCGAGCGTGATCACCGTGGGCGGGAGCTCGGCCGCGGCCGCGCCGGCGGCGATCCCGTTCCAGAACGCGTCGAACACCTTGTCGTAACCGTCGATGTCTTCGGGCCGTTTCACGAGGGTGGCCCGGCCGGCCCAGTAGACCGCCGAACGGCGCTCGAGGCCGACCGTGCGCAACGCTTCACCGAACACGAGCGTGGCGCCCAGCGGCACGTCGACCCCGCTCGCGCGCAACAGCCGCACGAACGCGACCGCGAGCCGTTCACTCTCCTCGGTGGCACCCGCCGCGGTTGCCGGCGCCGGATCAGGCACCGCGCGCGACCGCCTCTCGCACCAACTCTCCCAGTCCACGAGCCCGGGTCCGTTCCTGGTCCTCGCGGTATTTGAGAATCGTGCCGAGCGTGTTCTCCACCGCTCGCTCGTCGAGGCGGGCGGTGCCGAGCGTGGCGAGCGCCTGGGCCCAGTCGATCGTCTCCGCGACACCGGGCGGCTTGTAGAGGTCGATGCCGCGCAACGCTTCGACCGCGGCGGCGACGTCGCGGGCGAGCGCGTCGGGAACTTCGGGTGCGCGCATCCGCAGGATCGCGAGTTCCCGTTCGAAGTCGGGGTGCGCGATCCAGTGGTAGAGGCAGCGCCGCTTCAACGCGTCGTGCACGTCGCGTGTGCGGTTCGAGGTGAGGATCGCGATCGGCGGCACCGTCGCGCGCACCACGCCGAGCTCGGGCACCGAGATCGTCCAGTCGGAGAGGATCTCGAGCAGGAACGCCTCGAACTCGTCGTCGGCGCGGTCGACCTCGTCGACCAGCAGCACCGGTGGGACGTCGCCCTCGTAGTCGAGGGCGCGCAGCAGCGGGCGTTTCACGAGGAACCGGGGCGAGTACAACTCGTCTTCGACGACGTCGCTCCCGCTCGCCTCGACCGCCCGCAGGTGCAGGAGCTGGCGGGAGTAGTCCCACTCGTACACCGCCTGGGCGGCGTCGATGCCCTCGTAACACTGGAGGCGGACGAGGTCGCCACCCGTCCAGCGGGCAAGCACCTTCGCGACCTCGGTCTTGCCGACCCCCGCGTCGCCTTCCAGCAGGAGCGGGCGCTGCAGGCGCAACGCCAAGAAGATCGACGTGGCCAGGCCCTCGTCGGCCAGGTAGTCGTGACGGGCGAGCGCATCGCGCACGTCGTCGACGCCGGCGGGGTCGAATGCACGCACCATTTCAGGCCTCGTGGTGGTGCGCGCGGTTCACGCGCACGTACGGTACCTGCTCGAAGGGCAACCGCCCGGCTCCCGGGGGAACATTGGCACACGATCTCGTGATCAGCGGAGGGACCGTCGTCGACGGCACCGGCCGCAGCGCGTACGTCGGCGACGTCGCCATCGACGGCGACCGCATCGTGGAGGTCGGCCCGAGCGGGACGATCGACACGAGCGCGCGGCGGTCCATCGACGCCGAAGGCCGCGTCGTGAGCCCCGGTTTCGTCGACATCCACACCCACCTCGACGCGCAGATCGCGTGGGACCCGTACGCGACGTCGTCGTGCTGGCACGGCGTGACTTCGGTCGTGCTCGGGAACTGCGGGGTGACGTTCGCGCCGTGCCGCCCGGCCGACCGCGGATGGCTGGCCCAGCTCATGGAATCGGTCGAAGACATCCCGGCCGGCAGCATCCTCGCCGGGCTCGCGTGGGAGTGGGAGACCTACGGCGAGTACCTCCGCGCCATCGACGCGCTGCCCAAGGGCGTGAACGTCGGCGGGATGGTCGGCCATTGCGCGGTGCGGCAGTACGCGATGGGCGAACGGGGGCTCTCGGAGGAGCCGGCATCGGCCGACGACATCGCCACGATGGCCGGCCTCGTCGACGAAGCGATCGGCGCCGGAGCGCTCGGGTTCTCGACGTCGCGCACGTTGCTGCACCACGTTCCCGACGGCCGCGCGGTTCCCGGTACGTGGGCCACGACCGACGAGCTCTACGCGATTGCCGACGTGCTCGGTCGCCGCGGGCACGGCGTGTTCGAAGCAGCGCCGCGGTTCGAACGGCCGGGAGCCGACTACGAAGGTACGCGCGCCGAGGTGCACTGGATGGCGGAGATCAACCGTCGCACGAAACGGCCGGTCACGTTCGGTCTCGCGCAGAGCAACCTCGGGCCGGAGCTCTTCCGCAAGATCCTCCAGTTCGTCGACGAAGAAGCCGCAGCCGGTGGGGTGATCTACCCGCAAACGACCGCGCGCGGGATCGGGCTGCTCTTCGGCATCGTGCACCGCACCTTCTTCGATCGCGCGCCGGCGTGGCAGGAGCTCTCCGCGCTCGACGTCGCGGGTCGGTTGGCCGCGCTCGAAGACCCGGAACGGCGCGCCACGCTCGTGGAGCAGGCGAACGCGAACACCCCGCCGCTCGACTTCGACGGCGTCTTCGTGCTCTCCGGCGACACCGCGCAGTACGCGTACACCGAAGCCGACTCGCTCGGCGCGCAGGCCCGCGCCGCGGGCGAGACCGTCGCCGAGACGTTCGTCCGCCTCGTTCGCGAAACCGGCGGGCAGGTGTTGTTCAACTACCCGTTCCTCAACCAGCGTATGGACGCGGTCGAGGAGATGTTGACCCACCCGAGCGTGGTGCTCGGTCTCGCCGATTCCGGCGCGCACGTCGGCCTGATCATGGACGCCGGCCTTCCCACTTGGTTCCTGTCGCACTGGGTGCGCGACCGTCAGGTGTTCACGCTCGAAGAAGGCGTGCGCCGGCTCACCTCCGACACCGCGCGCCTGTTCGGCGTACGCGATCGAGGCGTGCTCGCGCCGGGGGCGTTCGCCGACGTCAACGTGTTCGATCTCGACGCGCTCGCGCTCCCGGTGCCGGAGTACGTGCACGACTTCCCGCAGGGCGCGGGCCGTTACGTGCAGACGAGCCGGGGCTTCGACGCGACGGTCGTGAACGGCTCGGTGTTCATCGAGGGCGGCGCGTGCACCGGTAGCCTGAACGGGCGCACGTTGCGCAGCACACCCGACGCCTCACCCGTCTAGCCCCGCCCGAATGAGCCACGTTTGACCACCGTTGCGAAGCATCGCCGGAAGACGTCTGCCTGATGCCGGTACGAGACCTCATCGACAAGTACGGCGGGAAGGCGCTGCGCTACTCGGCGGTGTCGGTCGTCGGTGTCGTCATCACCCAGGTGCTGATCGTCGTCTTCTACCAAGGGCTCGACTGGGCCGCGTGGCTCGCGAACTTCGGCGCGGTGACGATCTCGTCGATCCCGGCGTACATGCTCAACCGGCAGTGGGTGTGGGGGAAGTCGGCCGAGCACAGCCTGACCAAAGAAGTGCTCCCCTTCTGGGGGATGTCGTTGCTCGGCCTCCTGCTGTCCACCGGTGGTGTCGCGATCGTCTCGCGTTACACCGACGCGACGATCGCGGTGTCGGCAACGAACGTCGCGGCGTTCGGTGTGCTCTGGGTCGGCAAGTTCCTCGTGCTCGAGCATGTGCTCTTCCGGGGCGAGCACGTGCCCGTCACTGCCGCCGAGCCCTGGGTCGCGCCCACCCACCGCGACTTCAGCGCCTCCGACGACACGTAGCAGTCAGGTGACGGGCTGTTCGAGCCGACCGCCGGCGGCGAGCAGGAAGACCGCGAGCGCGGCGACGACGGTCCCGGAGATGACGAGCGGCACCCGGCCGTCGCCGTGCCAGCCGAGACCGGCCCACACCCCGGCGACGAGCGAACCGGCGCCGATGACCCCCTGGTAGAGGCCGAGGCCGCCGCCGTGCCGGTCGACCGGGAGCAGGTCGGTGATCCAGGCCTTGCCGACGCCGTCGGTCAACGCGGTGAACGCGCCGTACACGGCCAGCAACGGCCAGACCCAGGCCGCGGTGGTGACCGCCCCGAGGCCGATGTACGCGATCGCGAAGACGGCGAGCCCGGCCGCGAACACGTGACGCCTCGGCACCCGGTCGGAGAGCCGGCCGGCCGGGTACGACAGCCCCGCGTACGTGACGTTGTAGAGGACGTACGCACCGATGATCGCAACGAAACCGAGGCCGAGGGCCTTGGCCCGCAGGATCAACAACGCGTCGCTGAAGTTCACGATCCCGAACAGCGCGAGGAACGCGAGCACCCGCCAGAACGGCCGCGGGTACCCGCCGCGGGGCGGCGTCGGGTGATCCGCTTCGACCGCGCCGCGATGGGTGTTCGATTCGCGCACGAACACCACGAGCGCCACGCTGATCACCGCGGGGACGAACGCGATGAAGAACAGCGGCCGGATGTCGCGCGCGGTCCCGCCGAGCAGTTCGTACACGCCGAGCCCGATGAGCGGACCGAACACCGCGCCGGCCGTATCGGCCGCGCGATGGAAGCCGAACGCGCGGCCGCGCAGCGCGGCCGGGGTGTCGTCGGCGATGAGCGCGTCACGCGGCGACGTGCGGATGCCTTTCCCGGTCCGGTCGACGACCCGCGCCACGAGCACGAGCGGCCATACCTGAGCCAGCCCGATCAGCGGCTTCGCCAGCGACGACACGCCGTACCCCGTCGCGACGAGCGGGCGCCGCTTCCGCAGGTCGGCCAGCCGGCCCGAGACGATCTTCATCACCGACGCGGTCGCCTCGGCGAGGCCCTCGATGAGACCGACCGCCACGACGGGTGCGCCGAGCACCCCGGTCACGAACAGCGGTAGCACCGGGTAGAGCATCTCGGAGGCGACGTCCTGGAAGAACGACACCAACGAGAGCACGATCACATTGCGAGGGAGCTGCTCGTCGGGTGCCGCTCGCTCGCGTTTGCGCATCGCGTGATTCTCACCGATACACCGAACGGCCGCCCATCGGCCGCGACGGGGCGGTGCTTGGGCGGTGCGCCAGCGGTCGCGTGAGTGTGCCAACGTGGCGCGGTGAGGATCGAAGCGGTGGAGTTGCGGCGCCTCTCGGTGCCGCTGCGCGAACCCTGGCAGACCGCGCACGGCACCGAATCGGTACGCGACGTGCTCCTCGTGCGGGTACGGGCCGGCGATCACGAAGGCTGGGGCGAGTGCGGCGCGTTCGCGCGCCCGGGCTACTCGCCCGAGTGGGTCGACGGTGCGCACGAGGTCCTGCGCCGCTTCCTCGTGCCGATGCTCGACTCGAAACCGGTGACCGCCGCGGAACTCGGCGCGCGATGGTCGTCGATCAACGGCCATCAGATGGCGAAGGCCGCACTCGAAAGCGCGCTGCTCGACGCCGAATGCCGGCGGCTGGGCGTTCCGGTCGCGCAGCAGTTGGGTGCAACACGCGACCGGGTCGCGGCAGGGGTCGCGATCGGGTTCACCGACCCGCTCGGTGCGCTGCTCGACACGGTCGACCGCTTCGTCGCCGCGGGGTACGTGCGCGTCAAGTTGAAGATCGAGCCCGGGCGCGACGCGGCCGTCGTCGCCGCGGTGCGCGAGCGCTTTCCCGACCTCGCGCTCCAAGTCGACGCGAACGGGGTGTACGCGCCGGCCGATCTCGATGCGCTGGTCGCGCTCGACGCGTTCGACTTGTTACTGGTGGAGCAACCCTTCGCCGCCGACGATCTGCTCGCCCACGCCGAGCTGGCCCGCCGGGCACGGACACCCGTATGCCTCGACGAGTCGATCGTGTCGGCGGCCGCCGCCCGCGCCGCACTCGCGCTCGGCGCCTGCTCGGTGGTGAATATCAAGGCGCCGCGGGTCGGCGGCGTGCTCGAGGCGGTGCGGGTCCACGATGTGTGCCGGGCCGCGGGCGTTCCGGTGTGGTGCGGGGGGCTGCTCGAAACCGGGGTCGGCCGGGCCATGAACGTCGCGCTCGCCGCGTTGCCCGGCTTCACGCTGCCCGGCGACCTCTCGGCGTCGGCGCGCTATTACGAGCGCGACGTCACCGAACCGTTCGTGATCGACGACGGCTGCCTGCGGGTCCCGGCCGGTCCGGGCATCGGCGTGACCCCCGACCCGGCCGCGCTCGCCGGGATGACCACCGCGGTCGAGACCATCGCCGTCGGTTGACGGCCACCCGTTGGTAGGGTCGGCGGCGTGGAGACGGCGATCATCCTCGTGCAGTGCGAACCGAACGCCATCGCGTCGCTCGGTTCGCGCCTCGCCGCGATCGACGGCATCGCGGAGGTCTACTCGGTGGCGGGCGACGCCGACCTGGTCGCGATCTTGCGCACCAACGACCATGAACGGATCGCCCAGATCGTCACCGAGCACGTCTCGTCGTTACCGGGCATTCGCGAGACGCGCACCCTCATCGCCTTCCGTCAATACGACGCCGCCGACATCGGCTTCTGACGCCGCACGCGGGCCGGCGCGTCAGTTGATCTCGCTGAGCGGCTGCCGGTCCGACTCCTGCGGCTGGCGACCGAGGCGCAAGGGAGCGAGGGGCGCGTCGACGAGCAACGTGCGGCTCACGTCGGCCCCGAATTCGGTGCACCGGTCGCGCCAGCGCCGCAACGCCTTGTTACTCGTGTCGCCCCACGCCGCTTCGGACGCGGCCCACGTCGCCCAGTCGGGACAGGCCCAGATCACGATGGCTTCGGTGTCGTTGCGCATCGCGGTCTGGAACGCGCCCAGGAGCGTGAGGCCGGTGCGTTCGACCGCAGCTCGGCCCGCGCTCGCGAGTGCGTCGAGGTAGGACCGCGCGCCACCGACGGGCAACGTCACCACTTCGTGCGCGTACACCTCGCCTCGCGTTTGCTGGGCGGTGAGTTCCTCGATCGTCGGGCTCCACGGTTCGGGCACGACGATGCGGTCGAAGCCACCGCTGCGCAGTTCGCTGGCGATCGCCCACCACTCGGCGAGCGACGGGTCTTGCGTGCGGCCGGCCGAGAACTCGTGGGCGAAGTTCTCCGCGAGGCCGTCCCACCCGTCGAGTTCCCACATGTTCACCACTTCCGGCCAGAACCCCGTGGAGCCGACCGTCGCCCACACGCCGAAGCACAGCATGTTGCGCTCGGCTCGCCCGACCGGGCACCAGTTCGCGGTCATGTGGTGCATGTACTTGGCCCGGTTGTGGCCTTTGATGTCGATGAACTCGTGGATGTAGATCTTCGAGTTCATTGGCGTTCCCCTACAGGTCGTCGGTGTACGTGTCGGTGCCCGGGATCGTGCGCAGGAACGGGCTCGCGAACCCGACCGCCGGGTCGTCGACGAGCGGCGCGAGGTGCGTTCGCCACAATTCGAGCACATCGCCTTCGACGAAACCGAGAAGGAGCCGGTGACCGGTCGGGTCGCTGACGGCCGCCTCACCGAGGGTCGAGATCACCAGCCGTTCCTGGCGCAGTGCAACGACCGTTCTCGCGGCCTGGTGGCGCAGCAACGTGTCGACCCACTCGTCGCAGTCGGCGTCGCTCCCGACCGCGATCGCGAACACACCGTCGAAGCCGTGATCGAGCGCCATCTCGGCGCCGGGGCCGCCTTCCGCCCGTGCGGTCGAGCGGCGGGCGTAGATGGCGGTGTGCACGTGGTCGCGGCCGGCGAACATGCGGTCCTGCGCGACGAGTTCCTTCATTGCGTCGGCCACCCACGCGTCCCACCCCGCCTGCAAGCCGGGAAGCACCCACACGGTCGCGAGGTAGGAACCTCGCGCCGGGTCGCCGAACAGCCGACCGCGGGGCGGCCGTAACGCCTTGCACGCGCGGCGTCGCGACCCATCGTGCCCCCGCGAACACGCCCGGCCCCGCGGTCACGGTGGCGGGAAAGTGGTCGCGCTCGTACCAGCGGTTGAACTCGAGCGCGAGCCCCGGGTGCGGTTCGATGTACGACACGATCGCCGTACCGATCCGCACCCCCGGCCGGGTTGTGTCATTTGTAGCCCCGTGCGGGGGCACAACCGTCACAACCCAGGCTCGCGATGGTCGGGGGCGAGGGGTTGCCAGTTGGCTTCGCGTTTCTCCGCGAACGCGAGCGGGCCCTCTTGCTGGTCGGGATGACCCCACATGCCGACCAGTTCCCTCGCCCCGGCCCGGCACGCGTCGGTGAGGCCCATCTCGAACGCGCCCCACAGCGCCCGCTTCGTGGCCGCCATCGCCGCCGGTGAGTTCGACGCGATCTTCTCGGCCAGTGCCTGCGCCTCCTCGCGCAACCGTTCCGGCGGGTCGACCACCTGGCTGATCATCCCGAGCTCGTAGGCGCGCGCCGCGCTCATCCGTTCGTGCCGGCCGACGAACGCCATCCGCATCACCGCTTCGGCCGGCATCCGTTTCATCAACCCGATCGCCTCCACCGCGACCACCTGGCCGATCGACACGTGCGGGTCGAAGAATTGCGCATCGGATGCTGCGATGACGATGTCGGCGTCGGCCACCCAGTGGAACGCACCTCCGGCACAGATGCCGTTCACCGCGGTGATCACCGGCTTCCAGACGTCGTTGTGCCAGGCGGTGAAGCGCAAAGTGAAGTTCTCGACCGATTCGCGGTAGCGCTGCATCCCCTGGCCGTCGGTCGCGATCTCGTTGACGTCGACGCCGGTCTGGAACGCACGACCCTCGCCGGTGTGCACGATCACGCGCACCTCGGGATCGTCGTCGAGCGCGCGCCACGCCACCTCGAACTCGTCGCGCATCTTCGCGTTCATCGCGTTCAGCTGGTCGGGCCGGTTGTTGATCAGCCATCCGACCGCGCCGACGCGTTCGAGCTTCAAGGTTTCGAGCTGCGGGTAGGTCGTCATCGCGTTTCCCATCTCGCTTCGCGTCGCTCGGTGAACGCGAGCGGTCCTTCTTCCTGGTCGGGGTGGCCCCACATGCCGATGAGTTCCTGCCCGCCGGCGCGGCACGCGCCGGTGAGGCCCATCTCGAGCGCACCCCACAGCGCCCGTTTCGTGGCCGCCATCGCCGCCGGCGAGTTCGACGCGATCTTCTCGGCCAGTGCCTGCGCCTCCTCACGCAGTCGTTCCGGCGGGTCGACCACCTGGCTCAGGATGCCGATCTCGTAGGCCCGCGCCGCGGTGATGCGCTCGTGGCGCCCGGTGAACGCCATCCGCAGCACCGGCTCGGCGGGCGATTTCATGATCAACCCGATCGTCTCGTACACACTCGCCTGACCGATCGACACGTGGGGATCGAGGAACGTCGCGTTCGACGACGCGATCACGATGTCGGCATCGGCGACGAAGTGCAGCCCACCCCCCGCGCACACGCCGTTCACCGCCGCGATCACCGGCTTCCAGACCTCGTTGTGCCAACTGGTGAAGCGCAACGCGAAGTTCTTGGTACGCCGGCTCTGCTCGCGCAGCGCGTCGCGGTCGCGCGCGAGCTGCTCGACGTCGAGACCGGTTTGGAACGCGCTCCCCTCGCCGGTGTTCACGATCACGCGCACTTCCGGGTCGTTGTCGAGCTCGGTCCACGCCTCCTCGAGTTCGTGCATCATCCGAGCATTCATCGCGTTGCCGCCCGACGGCCGGTTGAAGACGAGCCAGCCGACGTGGCCTCGCCGCTCGACCGTAAGCGTGTCGTACGCCATCAGCTGTGCGGGGTGTCGCGCCACGGCGTCGAGCGGTACGGGTCGGGTTCGCGTGGGAGCCCCAGCACGCGCTCGCCGAGCACGTTCTTGTTGACTTCCGTCGTGCCGCCCTCGATCGTGTTGGCCCGGCTGCGCAGCATCGCCTTCACCTCGTACGGCAGCGACGGACCGTAATCGTCGCCCGTGCCGGTGTTCGGCCACGCGATCGCATCCATCCCGAGCAGGCCCGACGCGAGAAGCTGCACCCGCTGGTTGAGGCCGCCCTGATGGACCTTCCCGATCGAGCTCTCCGGGCCGGGGGAACGGCCCGCCTTCACCTGCGCGCGCACGCGTTGGTTGGTCCAGTCGCGGATCCGTTCCTCCGAGAAGGCCCGGACCAGTTCCTGCCGGATGAGCCGCTCGTCGGACCTCCCGTGCTTGCGGGCGAGCTCGATGGTGTGCTCGACGCCTCGCCCGCCGATGCGATCGACCCCGCCCGACCCGGCGCCCGACACCATCTGGCGTTCACCCGAAAGCGTCGCGTTCGCGACCCTCCAGCCGTCGCCGACGGCGCCGACCCGTTGCGTGTCGGGAACGACGGCCCGGTCGAGGAACACTTCGTTGAAGTCGACGTCGCCGCCGATGTGGCGCAGCGGCCGAACGTCGACACCGGGCTGGTGCAGATCGACGAGGAAGTACGTGATCCCCTTGCGTTTCGGGACGCCGGGATCGGTGCGCGCGAGCAACACACCGAAGTCGGCGAGATGCGCCCACGTCGTCCACACCTTCTGGCCCGTGACGTACCAGGTGTCGCTGTCGCGCTCGGCGCGGGTGGCGAGCGACGCGAGGTCGGAACCGGCGCCCGGTTCGCTGAACAGCTGGCACCACACCTCTTCGTTGCCCACGATGCGGGGGAGGAAGCGAAGGCGCTGCGCGTCCGTGCCGTGCGCGAACAGGGCGGGCGCGGCGAGATTGAGACCGAGCGGGTTGAGGCGGCCCAGGTTGAAGGGCCGCAGCTCGTTCTCGACGGCGCGCGCGAGGCGAGGCGGCAGGTCGAGGCCGCCGTAGCCCACCGGCCACGTCGGTACGACGAGCCCCGAAGCGGCGAACTGCGGGTACCACTCCTCGTACTCCCGCCGGTTGCGAACCTGCCGCACCGCCGCCGGGCCGCCGGCGCGCCCGGCCGCAATCCACGCGGGCGGCACCGCGCGCTCGACCCACGCGCGTACCACCTCGATGGCGTCGGCTTCGCTGGTCGTTCCGTCGATGGCGAGGGTCATCGGCCTTCGAAGTTCGGCGGGCGCCGCTCCGAGAACGCGCGCAGGCCTTCGCGGAAGTCTTCGGCGCGCGAAGAGAGCTCGAGCGCGAAGGCCTCGTTGGCCAGTTGCGCGTCGAGCGGCAGGCTCGCGCCCGCGTCGAGCAACCACTTGGTGAGCCCGAGCGCGACGGTGGGCCCCGACGCAAGTTGCCGGGTGAGCTCGTCGGTGGCCGGGTCGAGCGCGCCGGCGGCGACGGCCCGGTGCGCGATGCCCCATTCGACGGCTTCGGCACCGTCGAGCTTCCGGCCGAGGAGGAGCAACTCGCGTGCGCGGGCGATACCCACGCGGCGGGGCAACAACCACGTCGCGCCGCTGTCGGGGGTGAAACCGCGTTCGGTGAACGGCTCCCAGAACCGCGCGCCCTCCTCCGCGACGGTGAAGTCGGCCGCGAGCGCGAGCTGGAACCCGATACCGGCGGCCCAGCCCCGCACCTTGCACACCACCGGTACCTGCACCGAGCACACCAGTGGCACGAGGCGATGCGCCTGGGTCGGCAGCCGGCGCTGGATGCTGCCGGCGCGCGGCTTCGGCGCCGCACCATCGCGGGTGTTCCGCGCGACGATGTCGGCCCCCGCGCAGAAGTGCTCGCCGTTCCCGGCGAGCACGATCACGCGCACCCGTTCGTCGGGGCCGGCGGCTTGGAACGAGGAGATCAGCCCGGCCATCATCGAGTCGTCGATGGCGTTGCGCTTGGCGGGGCGATCGAGGGTGAGGCGCAGCACACCACCGTCGAGCTGCGCGTCGAGCCCGTCGACCGACTCGTACGCGAACGGTTCGCTCATCGCCGGCTGAATTCCGCGGAGATCGCGAGCAGGGCGTCTTGCAGGTCGCCCGCGTTGTTCGGAGGATCGGGCAGGCGCACCGCGCCGTGCTCGCGGCTGGGGAGCAGGATCGTCGCGTGGCCCGGGGTGGTCTCCTCGCCGCGCTGGTTCGTCGCCGAGAGCGTGAGGTCGACGGCGGGTCGATCACCGGCCGCGAGGTACTTGCGGGTGATCACACCCCGCAGCCATTGCGCGTCGCCGACGTAGTTGAAGCGGCGGAACTCGCAGTCGAGTTTCCACAGCCAGGCGTCGTCGCCCATCCAGTCGGTGCAGAGGTGGATGAGCCACGTCTCGCGCATCCGGCCGTAGTCGAACGTCGTCGGGTTGCCGCTGCGCCGCGCGAATTCAGGGTCCCAATGGACGCGTTGCATCACGTCGGGAACGTTGAGGTCGTCGCGGTGGAAGAAGCGCGGGATGCGTTTGCGGTTCTGGTAGCCGAGCCGCAGCGGCTTGATCCCGTAGAGGCCCATCCCCATCCCGCTGTGCCAGCACACCATGTCGGTGATGGTCAGCGGCCCTTTCACCATCGGGCCGACTTCGTCACCCTCGGCCACGTCTTCCCACCAGCGCACTTCGCTCCCGCGCGGCCGCTCACGGTCGTACTGGGCGTCGATCTCGGCGATTTCTTCGTCGGTGTAGCGGCGCAATTCCACGGTGTCGTACTTCTTGCGCGCCCGGGCCTTGGTGCGCTCGGTGCGGATCATGTTGCGGTACTGGCCCGAGAGCAACTGGCCGGTGTCGTCGCGGAACACCTGCGCGGTCCACTCGTGGATCGCACGTTCGGCGAACTCGCTCGGCTTGTCGAGCGCGGCGACGAGCGCGTTGCGCCGGAAGGTGCGGCGCAACGGGTACAGGGGCGCCCACCACTCGCGCGCGCTGGCCGCGTAGAACGCGTGCACGCCGCGGAGTGGGTCGCCCTTCATCAGGTCGCGATGCTCCACCGCCACCTCGGTGACCTCGTCCTCGCCGATCAACGTGTCGCCGCCGACGAGCACGGGCGACGCGATCGCGCTCCCCCATCGGGTGCGATCGCCATAGTGCGGCTCGCACCAGAGCGGGTTGTCGTCGCCGTAGGCGAAGGCGACGTTGCGGAACGTGTCGTGCGTCGGCAGCGTGTAGAACGGCGGCAACGGGTGCGGTTCCGGTATCCCGATCCGGGCGCGCAGGCGCGCCACACCCTCGTCAGTGATCGTGCCCGGTTCACCCATGCGTGGTCGAATACTGTAATACCGACGTTGTGAGCAACGACCTTCCGACCACGATCCCAGCCGTCGTCGCGCGGGCCGCGACGCGCTTCGCCGACCGGGAGGCGCTCGTCGATGAACGTGCCCGGCTCACCTTCGCACAGCTGGCCGACGCGGCCGGCGTCGCGGGCCGGGCGCTCATCGCGTCGGGCCTGCAGCCCGGCGACCGGGTCGCGATCTGGTCGCCCAACATCACCGAGTGGGTCGTCGCCGCGCTCGGCGTGTACGCCGCGGGTTGTGCCGTCGTCCCGCTGAACACGCGTTTCAAGGGCGACGAAGCCGCGTACATCCTCGATCGGGCCGACGCCCGGTGCTGCTTCACCGTCTCCGACTTTCTCGGCACCGACTACGTCGAGGTGTTGCGCAAGACACCGCCGGTCGCATCGCTCGAGCAGATCGTCGTGCTCCGCGGTGGCGCGAGCGGCGGGGCGATCGGCTGGAACGAGTTCCTCGCCCGCGCCGGCGATGTCGGCGAAGCCGACCTCGCCGCTCGTACCGCCGCGCTCACCGGCGACAACCTCTCCGACATCCTCTTCACGTCGGGTACCACCGGCAAGCCCAAGGGTGCGATGCTCACCCACGGCGCGAGCGTGAAGGCGTACACCGCGTGGTCCGACGTCGTCGGCCTGCGGGAAGGCGATCGGTACCTCATCATCAACCCGTTCTTCCACGGGTTCGGCCTGAAGGCCGGCATCCTCGCGTCGCTCCTCAAGGGCGCGACGATCATTCCCCATGCCGTGTTCGACGTCGACACGGTGATGCAGCGCGCCGCCGAGGAACGCGTCACGATGCTGCCCGGCCCGCCGACGATCTACCAGTCGATCCTCGACCATCCGCGACTCGCCGAATTCGACATGTCGACCTTGCGCCTGTCGGTCACGGGCGCCGCCGCGGTGCCCGTCGAACTGATCCGGCGGATGCGTTCCGAACTGAGCTTCGAGACGATCGTGACCGGCTACGGGCTCACCGAGGCCACCGGCATCGCGACGATGTGCCGGCACGACGACGACCCCGAGACGATCGCGACCACGGCCGGGCGCGCCATCCCCGATGTCGAAGTGCGCGTGGTCGACGACGCGCAGCACGCGCTCCCCGCCGGCGAACCGGGCGAGGTCGTCGTGCGTGGCTACAACGTCATGCGCGGCTTCATCCACGATCCCGAAGGCACCAAGGAAGCGATCGACGCCGACGGCTGGCTGCACACCGGCGACGTCGGGGTGCTCGACGAGCGCGGCAACCTCCGCATCACCGACCGCAAGAAAGACATGTACATCGTCGGCGGGTTCAACGCGTACCCGGCCGAGATCGAAGCGATGATGCTCGAACACCCGGCGGTCGCCCAGGTGGCAATCGTGGGCGTGCCCGATGTGCGGATGGGCGAAGTGGGGTACGCGTACGTGATCCCGCGGCTGGGCGCGTCGATCACCCCCGGCGAGCTCACCGCGTGGTGCCGGGAGAAGATGGCGAACTACAAGGTGCCGCGCCACATCGAGATCGTCGCCGAGTTCCCGCTCAACGCGATCGGCAAGGTGCTCAAGTACGAACTGCGCGATCGCGCCGCTCACACCGTCCAGGGATAGTTCTCGTCGGGCCAGTACACGACGCGGTCGTCTTTGAGCGGTTGCATCTCGGCGTCGTCGTAACCGAGCCACGACAGGATCTCGCGCGTGTGCTGGCCGACCATCGGGGGCGCGCCGGCGATCCGGCCCGGCGTCTCCGAGAAGTCGATGAACGACCCGTACTGGCGCATGCGACCGACCTTCGGTTGCACGTACTCGGCGACGAGCCCCAACCGTTCGTTGTCGGCGTCGAAGAGCGCGGTCTCGCCCGCTTTCATGTCGCGCGCCACCTCGTTCGGTACGCCGTGATCGTCGAGCACTCGTGACCAGACGATCGCGGTTCGCGTCGCGAACACGGGCGCCAGCAACGATTCGAGTTGCTGGCGGTGTTCGCGCCGGGCCGCCGCGTTCGCGAACCGTTCGTCGTCGACGAGGTCGGTCAACCCGAGCGCGGTGCACAACCCGGTCCAATGCTGCGGTTTGATCGCCGCGATCTGCAGCCAGCCGTCGTTCGTCTGGTACAGGCGGTAACACGCGCCGAAACCGGTCTGGTCGCCGTCGAGCTGCGGTCGCGGCACGGCGTCGCCGTTCGACAACATCGCGTCGGAAGAGAACATCGCCGCGCCGTCGAGCAACGACGTCCACAGCTCCTGGCCCTCGCCCGTGCGGCGCTGGTGGTACAGCGCCGCGAGGCAGCCGATCACCGAGAGCATCGCGTTCGCCGTGTCGGTCATACCGAACCGGTAGTACATCGGCTTGTTGCCCGCGCGTACCGGCCCCGATTCGTACTCCAGGCCCGCGGCCGCCTGGAACAGCGGGTCGAGCCCGCCGAAGTGCGCCAGCGGCCCGTCGAGCCCGTAGGCCCACGTGTTGCAGTAGACGACGTCTTCGTTGACCGCCTTGCAGTGTTCGTACGCGATCCCCAACCGCTTCGCCACTCCGGCTGTCATGTTGTGGTGCACGATGTCGGCCCGTTCGATGAGCTTCATCGCGATCTCGTGCCCGCGTTCGCTCTTCAAGTCGAGCGCGATGTCGCGCTTACCACGCTGGCAACCGAAGAACGCCTGGTTCACCGGCCGCATCCCGTCGCCGTTCACCGGTTCGACCTTGATGACGTCGGCACCGAGGTCGCCGATCACCATCGGCGCGAACGGCCCGGCCAGGTACTGGCCGAAGTCGACCAGGACAACACCTTCGAGCGCGTGCATCAGGCCACCTCGTCGTGCGCGCCGGCCGCGCCGAACGCGGCGATCTGCTCGGCCGAATAGCCGAGCGGTCCGAAGATCTCGTCGTTGTGCTCCCCGATCCTCGCTCTCGGCCCGCGGATCGCGCCGGGCGTCGATGCCAGGTGGACCGGCACGCCCACCTGGGTGGTGGTCCCGTACTCGGGGTCCTCGACCGTCGCGACCATCCCGTTGGCGACGAACTGCGGGTGCGGTGCACCCTTGGCACCGAGGTTGTCCTCCATGCTGACGATCGCTTCGATGGCGTGGTTGTTCTCGCGGAACTCGTCGATCAGCCCGTCGCGTTCGCGGGCCAGGTACGCGGCGCGCCGCAACGGCGTGAGCTGCGCGCGTTCCTCGGCGGAGAGCATCGGGTAACGCAGCGGGTCGGAGGCGCCCGGGGTCCCGAGGATCTCGTCCTGGCTCTTCACCGCCGCGAGGCCGCTCATGATCGACGTGTGCACCCACTCGCCGTTCGCGACTTCGAACACCATCTCCTGGTGCACGCCCGGTGGGTACGACTTCACCATCGTGCCGAAGAAGTCGGCCGTCGCGCCCGGCACCCACGTCCAGATCTGGGTCGTGAACAGCAACGCGCCCTGGAACAACGACGTGCGGACGTGCTGGCCGCGGCCGGTCTCCTCGCGGGCGATGAGCGCGGTGAGGATGCCGGTGGGCACGAGGAACATCGCACCCATGCTCGGCATCGGCATGGCGAGGAAGATCGGGCCCGGCCGCCAGCCCGGCTGTTCCCATTGCTGGCCGCTGCTCGCCTGGACGAGCGCGTCGTAGCCGGCTCGTTGCGCGAGGCGATGGCCTTCGGGGTACGCCGGGCACGACGCGTACACGAGGCGCGGGTTGCGGGCGTGCAATGCCTCGAACCCGATGCCGAGACGGTCGGTGACGCCGGGCCGGAACGTCTCCACCAGCACGTCGGCCGTGCCGGCCAGGCGCCGGAACGCCTCGAGGCCGGCCTCGTTCTTGAGATCGACGGTCACCGACTTCTTCGAGCGGTTCCACACCGCGTACCCGCTGTAGTGGCGGAACGGGTCGCCGCCCGGCGGCTCGACCTTGATCACGTCGGCGCCCTGCTCGGCCAGCAACTGCACCCCGAGCGCGCCCGCGATGCCCCACGACAGGTCGAGTACGCGTACTCCGTCCAGTGCGCCGGCCATTGGCAGCCCTCCTTCGGTGGTCGAGGATCTTCGCACACTCCGCGGGAACGAACCTGACGCCCGCGTCACCTTTGGGCCGGGGGTACGCTCACGGCATCCGAACCGGCGCTCATTTCACTGAACCGAAGTGGGTCACTGAACCGTACGTGGCGCAGCGAAGGGCGCAGCGGCGAAAGGGAACGCGTGATGCACGTCGAGGACATGATCTTCATCAGCGTCGACGACCACGTCGTGGAACCGCCCGATCTCTTCGTGGGTCGGGTGCCGCAGCGCTACGCCGACGCCGCGCCCCGAGTCGTCCACACCGGCGCCGGCAACGACGTCTGGGAGTTCGCCGGCCAGCAGATCCCGAACATCGGCCTCAACGCCGTCGCCGGTCGACCGAAGACCGAGTACGGCGTCAACCCGACCGCCTTCGACGAGATGCGGCCCGGCTGCTACGACGTGAACGAGCGGGTCAAGGACATGAGCGCGGGCGGCGTGCTCGCGACGATGAACTTCCCGTCGTTCCCCTCCTTCTCGGGCCGGCTGTTCGGCAACGTCGACGACAAGGACCTCGGCCTCGCGATGGTGCGGGCCTACAACGACTGGCACATCGACGCGTGGTGCGGCAGCCACCCCGGCCGGTTCATCCCGATGGCGCTGCCCGTGCTGTGGGACCCCGAACTGTGCGCGGCCGAGATCAAGCGCGTCGCGGCGAAGGGCTGCCACTCGATCACCTTCACCGAGAACCCCGCCGCGCTGGGCCTGCCGAGCTTCCACGACGAGCATTGGGACCCGCTGTGGAAGGCCCTCGTCGACGAGGGGACCATCCTCAACATCCACCTCGGTTCGTCGGGGCAGCTCGCGGTCACCGCGCCCGATGCGCCCATCGACGTGATGATCACCTTGCAGCCCATGAACATCTGTATGGCCGCCGCCGATCTCGTGTGGTCACGGGTCTTCAAGGAGTTCCCGGCGTTGAAGGTCGCGCTCTCCGAAGGTGGGACCGGCTGGATCCCCTACTTCCTCGACCGGCTCGACCGCACCTACGACATGCACCACGCCTGGACCGGCCAGGACTTCGGCGACAAGACCCCGGCCGACATCTTCCGCGAGCACATCCTCACCTGCTTCATCGCCGACCCCGTCGGCCTGGCGCTGCGCGACGACATCGGGATCGACAACATCTGCTGGGAGCAGGACTACCCGCACTCCGACTCGTCGTGGCCGAACGCACCCGAAGAACTCGCCCGGATGGCGGCGCGCTTCGGTGTTCCCGACGCCGACATCAACAAGATCACCTACGAGAACGCGATGCACTGGTACCGCTTCGACCCCTTCGCCCACCGGCCGCGCGAGCAGTGCACGGTCGGTGCGCTGCGGGCCGAGGTCGCCGGGCACGACGTGTCGGTCCGGTCGTACGACAAGGGTCGCTACGCGGGAGCCGGCGGCGTCAGTCTCGGTGAGCTCGCCGAGCGCGCGACGGCGTGAGCGCCGACCCGGTGAACCCGGTGGGCCCAGCCGAGCCGCCGAGCCCCCGCGAGCTGCGCCGCGCCCGGCACCAGGAGTTGAGCCGCGCCCAGATCCTCGATGCCGCCGAGGAAGTGTTCGCCCGGAAGGGGTTCCACGACGCGACGGTCAAGGAGATCGGTGCCAGGGCCGAGTTCTCCGTGGGCGCGGTGTACAGCTTCTTCGCCAGCAAGGAAGAACTCTTCGCCCAGATCTACCTGCGGCGCGGCGCCGAGTTCATGGCCGGCATGCGCACGGTGCTCGCGGCACCCGGTTCGCCGGCGGCGACCCTGCACGATCTCGCCACGTACCAGATCGGGTTCTTCCGCGAGCACGCCAACTTCGGCCGGCTCTACCTGCGGGCGTCGGGCGCGAACCTGGCCGACTTCGAATCGCCGCTCGACGCGTCGATCATCGACAACTACACCGAAGCGATGAACCTGCAAGCCAAGTTGTTCCGTGAAGGGCAAGAACGCGGCGAGTTGCGCGACGGCGACCCGGAAGTGCTCGCCATGTTGTTCAGCGGGTTGATGTCGGGGTTCCAGGCGAGCGACCCGCTCGTCGTCGCCGACTCTCCCGACGCGTCGGAGCGCATGCCCGTCGCCGAACTGCACGAGATCATCACCGGTGCCTTCACCCGCCGCAGCTCGTGAGGACGAACCGATGGCACCAGTGACCGACTGCTACTACGACCCGTACGACGCGACCATCGACCGCGACCCCCATCCCGTGTGGAAGCGGCTCCGCGACGAGATGCCCCTCTATTACAACGAGCGGCACGGCTTCTACGCGCTGAGCCGTTACTCCGACGTGCTCGCCGCGTCGCTCGACTGGCAGACCTACAGCTCCGCGCGCGGCACCGTGCTCGAGATGATCGACACCGCGCCGAGCGCCGCGCCCGGCGCCGACGGGCTCGGGATCATGATCTTCATGGACCCGCCGCGTCACGACGACCTGCGCAAGCTCGTCAGCCGCGCGTTCACCCCGCGCCGCGTCTCGGCGCTCGACGGGCGCGTGCGTGAGCTGTGCCGCGAGTTGCTCGAGCCGCTGTCGGGCCGCCCGACGTTCGACTACCTCGAAGACTTCGCGGCGCGGATCCCGGCGATGGTCATCGGCGCGCTCATGGGCGTGCCGAACGAAGACCAGGACCAGATGCGCCGCTGGATCGACATCTCGATGCGCTACGAACCCGACGGGATCAGCACCGAGAAGCTCGACGCGATGGGCGCGACCCGCAGTTACATGGCGGCACTGGTCGACGAACGCCGCGCCCACCCACGCGACGACATGGTCTCCGACCTCCTCGCGGCCGAGATCATCCTCGACGACGGCACGCGCCGGCAGCTCACCTACGACGAGGTGATGGCCTTCTTCACGCTGTTGCAGTTCGCCGGCACCGAGACGACCGCCCGCCTCCTCGGGTGGGCGGCGGTGCTGCTCGCGCGTCATCCGGAGCAGCGCGCGCGGCTACGGGCCGAGCCCGGCCGCATCGCGAACGGCGTCGAAGAGCTCTTGCGCTACGAGGCACCGTCGCCGATCCAGGCCCGGTTCGTCACGCGCGACGTCGAGTTCTACGGGCAAACGCTGCCCGCGAACTCGAAGGTCGCCTTGCTCACCGGGAGCGCGGGCCGCGACGAGCGCAAGTTCGCCGATCCCGATCGCTTCGACGTGACCCGGAACTTCGACCGTCACGTGAGCTTCGGTTACGGCATCCATTTCTGCCTCGGCGCCAACCTTGCCCGCCTCGAAGCGATCGTCGTGCTCGAAGAGACGCTCAGCCTCCTCCCCGACTGGGAGGTCGTCGAAGACGACGTCGGGTTCGTCCGCACGTCGACGGTACGAGGGCCGGCGAGTGTGCCCATCCGGTTCTGAACGAGCACCTGCGAAAGGGGTGTCATGAAGGAACTCGCAGGCCGGGTCGCGGTCGTGACCGGCGGCGCGTCGGGCATCGGTCTCGCCCTCTGCCGCGCGTTGCTGGCCGAAGGCATGGCGGTGGTCGTGGCCGACGTCGAGGCGGCGGCACTCGAACGGGCCACGGGCGACCTCGGGAAGAACGGCGGCAAGGTCGTCGGAGTGCGAACCGATGTCACCGACCCCGGATCGGTCGAAGCCCTCGCCGCGCGCGTCTACGACGAGTTGGGCGCGTGCCACCTGCTCTGCAACAACGCGGGGGTGGGAGCGCCGTCGGCCAAGGTCTGGGAGACGACGGTCAACGACTGGAAGTGGGTGCACGGCGTCAACGTGATGGGTGTTGTGCACGGGGTGCTCGCGTTCGTGCCGCGCATGATCGCGTCGGGCGAGCCCGGCCACGTTGTGAACACGTCGTCGGGCGACGGCGGTATCTCTCCCCTGCCGTCGGCATCGGTCTACGCGTCGAGCAAGGCAGCCGTGTCGTGCCTCACCGAATGCCTCGCCAGCCAACTCGAATCCGAAGGAACCGCGCTGCGCGCGTCGGTGTTCTACCCGTCGGGTGGGCTGCTGAAGACGGGGCTGTGGACCGCCGACCGGAACCGGCCGGCGGAACTGGCGCGGGAACGCCCTCGGTCGACACCGGCCATGACGGTCGACCAACTCGAGGAGATGGCGAAGAAGGCCGGGCGTGAACTCCCGATCCAGGACCTCGACGAACTCGCGCAGGTGTTCCTCGATGGTCTGCGCGACGACCGCTTCGTGATCATGAAAAACGTGGAGACGGTCGGGCCCACGTTGCGCGATCGCGCCGGCCACTTCGAGCACGGCGAGCTCCCCGAGCACGCGACCCTCTAGACCTCGCTCCCGCCCCCGGCCTCGAGCGCGGCCTCGAACGCTTTCGCCGCGCTCTCGGGCGTCGGCGGCAAGGTCAGCGGGCCGCCCGGCGGTTCGATGCACAGGCTCGTGATGTCGACCGCCGGATGGGCGCGCAACGTCGCGACGAGGTCGGCGAGCACGCCTCCCACATCTTCGGGTCGCATCAGGTTCGCGGTGTGCTGCGCGTTCACGACCCAGTGCGCGAACGCCTCGCCGAGGAGTTCGGGCTCGAAGTGGTCGCCGAACTCCGTGCCGATCGTGCTGCCGATCGTGACCCTGACGAAGCGCGCGTCGCGATGCTCGGCGCGGAGCCCTTCGACCAACCGGTTCAACGCCGACTTGGTCACCGAGTACGCGGCGAGGCCCCAGCGAGGCTGGTCGTCGGAGGTCGAGGAGCAGAACGCGACGACGGCACCCTTCGTCAGGTGCGGCACCGCCGCCCGCGTGGTGAGTGCCGCGCCGATCAGGTTCGGGCCGAGCACTTCCTGCCAGTCGGCCGCGCCCTGGTCTTGCAGGCGGGCCAGCCGCGCGAACCCGGCGGCGTAGAGAACGACGTCGATGCCGCCGAGGAGTTCGGCGGCGCGCGCCATCCCGGCGTCGACGCTCGCTTCGTCACACACGTCGAGCGGCACCGCGTGGCCCGCTGCGACCTCCTCGACCACCGCGTCGAGGCGCTCGGCGCGTCGCGCCGCGAACACGACGTTCGCCCCCGCCTTCGCGGCGGCCAGGCCGAACGCCCGGCCGATCCCGGCCGACGCGCCGACCACCACGACGCGCGCGCCGCTCAGGCCGCGCTCGCTCGCCACGCTCACGTGAGCAGCGGCGAGGTGGTGTTCGACGGCCATTCCGGACGGTAGTAGCCGTCGAAACGCAACTGGCCGCCGCGCAGCTCGCGAATCGTGAGGAAGTCGCCCTTGTAGCCCTTGTGGTCGCCGGGGCCGAACTGGATGTAGCACGACGGCCCACCGTTCGTGGCCGGCATCCAGCGAATGCGTTCCATGCCGTCGCGCACGTCGCCGGGCGTCGGGATCTTCGCGTTGGCGATGCCGTGTATCGCCGCCCGGGCGGTGTCGTACGCGAGTGCGACCACCACGTTCTTGGTCTTGCGGCCGAAGCGCGCCTCGAACCGCTTCGTCATCGCGTTGTAGTTCGGGTTCGTGCCGTCTTCACCGAGTTGGTCGACGCCGTGCCAACCTTCGAGCCCTTCGGCCCACGCATTCGAGTTCGAATAGAACATGAACGCGGTGCCCATGACCCGCGGTGGGTCCCAGTCGAGTGCCCGGAACGCCTCCGCGAAGTGGAACGTGGAGTAGCCGTAACCGCCGTAGTACAACCCTTCCGTGCCCATGGCGCGCATCTCGGCGAGGTGGTCTTTGAGGTTGCGCGGGTTGGGCTCGAGCATCACTTCGCGGGTCACGACGAGGCCGAGGCGCAACGCCGTCTCGCGGAAGAAGTCGGCGTAGTCGCGGCCCGACGAACCGGCTTCCCAGAACAACCCGACCTTCTTCAGGCCCTGCTGGTACAGCCAGTTCGCGCACATCACGCCTTCGGTCGGGATGTCGCCGTTGGCCACCGTGAAACACGAACTGCTCGCGAAACGATGCGCGCCGGTCCAGCCGATCACCGGCACACCGATCGCGTCGGCGTGCGGCTGGAGCACGAGGCAGTTGTCGGAGATCATCGGGCCGAGGACCACGACGCAACCCTGCTCGACCAGCCATCTGTAGCCGTCGATCACCTTCCGGTAGTTCTCGCGGGGAAGACCGCGCGCGTCGCAGGTGACGATCGACACCGGGCTGCGCCCCCACACCCCTTCGTTCAGCGCGTCTTCGAGCGCGAGGATCGTCGGGTCGATCCAATCGGCGAGCAATTGGCCGAGGTCCATGTCGACGAGGACGCCGATCTTCACCGGCTCGAACGGATCGCCCTGGGTCTTGATACCGCGCGTCGGTGGGTACACCACGATGTTCTGCACCGCGCGCTCGCCCACGCTGCCGCCACCCTCGTACCACTCCTTGCCCGCGCCGCCCGCGCCTTCGAGGTAGGAGCTCGTGCCGAAGGGGACGCTGCACACGGCGCGGTCTTCGCGAGCGATACCGAGGTCGACCGGCGCCTCGAACATGCGCTCCGCGTAGACGGGCCGCTCGGGCGGTTGTTCGGCCATACGTTCTCTCCCTTGAATCGCAGCTCGATTCGCAGACTCTAGGTTCACCCGTGCGTCGATAGCTATCGCATAGCGATAGCTATCGACGCACCTGGGCGGAGAGCAGGAGGGCGCTGAACTGGGCCGCAAGGCAGCGGTGATCGGGCCCGGCCGGTTCGATCGCGACGGCAACGGTCACACCGACCGACACCGCGAGGATCAGCGACGCCATGCCGGCCGGATCGACCCACTCGGGCACCGCGCCCGCATCCCGAAGTGCGGTGATCTTCTCGGTGAGCCGGGCGCGCACGTCGGACCACAGGCGCGCGACCTCGCTGCCGTCGGTGCGTGTCGCGTGCAACACCGCTTCGAGGAGCGCGGGCGTTCGGTCGCGCGCGGCCTCGAACGCGTCGCTCAGGCTCGACACCGCGGCGAGCATGGCGGTCGCCGGGTCGCCGGGCGCGCCGAGCGCGTCGAGCGCCGGCTGCACCCACGTGCGCACCTCTTCGGCGAGCGCGGCGGCGACGAGGGTGTCCTTGCTCCCGAAGTGGTACGTGATCGCCTGCAGGTTCGCCCCCGCGGCGGCGGCGATCGCCCGCGACGACGCCCGGGCGCCGTCGGTACGCACGCAGGCGCGTGCCGCCGCCAGCAACCGGTCCCGGGTTGGCTCATTCATACGTACGTATGATATCATGTCGGGCATGCGGGCGACGGCGTGGTTCCTCGTTTGGGCCGTCATCGGTGCGGGCCTGGTGCTCGGCATCCTCACCGGCTTCACCATCGGCGTCTTCGTCCTGCCGGCGACCGGCGTACTCATCGTTGTCGTCGCGACCCGCAAGACCTCCGCCGAGGGTGTGCTCGGGCTCGTCTCGGGCCTCGGCGTCCCCCTCTGTTACGTCGCGTACCTGAACCGCGACGGCCCCGGCGAGATCTGCCGCCAGTACGCGAACGGCAGCAGCTGCACCCAGGAATGGAACCCATGGCCCTGGCTCGTGGTGGGCGCCGCGTTCGTGCTCGGTGGCGTCGCGCTCTTCGCCCTTCGGCGCCGCCGCCCGGTAGTGGCGTGGTCACCACCGGCGTGGCCGCCACCGCCGCCGTCTCCCCCAGGTTCGCGATGAGGCGCGTGTTCGCTTACGCCGTCTGCGCCCTGAGCGCGTGCTTGCTGCTGACGATGGGCGGCGCGATCTTCGCCGCGCCGTTCACGGTGCCGGCGCTGTTCGTCATCGGCCACCGTGTGCCCACCCGCGCCGGGCGTGTCGCGGTGGGCCTGCTCGCGGCCGCGACACTCGCCGAGGTCGCGTGGGCGCTCACCTACGTGTCGATCGGCGAGGCGAAACCTTGGACCTGGCTCACGCCCACCTTCGTGGCGACGCTCACCCTCGTCTGGGTTGTGTCGTTCGGGCCCCGGCCCGGGGGTACAAACGACACAACCCGGCGGGGTCAGACGACGATCGGGACCTCGGCGTAGCCGCGCACGGTGCTCGTGTGCATGCGGACGCAGCGATCATGGTCGACGTCCCACGCGGGGTAACGGGCCAGCGTTTCCTCGAGCGCGACACGACCTTCGAGCCGCGCGAGCGCGGCGCCGATGCAGAAGTGGATGCCGTAGCCGAAGCTGACGTGGTGGTCGAAGTCGCGGTGGATGTCGAAGCGGTCGGGATCGGGGTACTTGCGCTCGTCGCGTCCTGCCGAGCCGGTGAGCAGCAAGACCTTCGACCCGGCCGGCACCACCCGCCCGTGGAGGTCGACATCGGCGGTCGTCCATCGGCCCTGCACCGGCGACGGCGCTTCGTACCGGAGTAACTCCTCGACGGCGTTCGGGATGAGTGACGGCTTGGCGGCCAGCTCGGCGCGCGCTCCCGGGTGCGCCGCGAGGGTGACCGCCGCCCAGCCGAGCAACTTGGCGACCGTCTCGGTGCCGGCGCTGATCAACAGGTTGGCGAAGCTGATGCTCTCCGTCTCCGTGAGGTTGCGCACCACGCCGCCGTCGTCGACGATCTCGGCCCGCACGAGATCGGTGAGCATGTCGTCGCGGGGTGCCCGCCGGCGGTCTTCGAGTTGGCCCGACAGGTACTCCCACAACCAGATCTGCGCGCCGAACGAGGTGTCGTTGATCATCCCGACGCCGGGCTCGATGTGGAACACCAAGTCGATGTGCTCGCGCACTGCTTGCTGGTCGGGTCCCGGCACCCCGAGTAACGACGCGATCACGAGCGCGGGAAGCCGGCCCCGAAGTCTTGCACGTAGTCGAACGTCGAGTTGCCCTGCTGCGCGTCGAGGAACCCCGCGCTCAGTTCGCGTATGCGCGATTCGAGCTGGGCAACCCGCCGCGGCGTGAACGCGCGCGACACGAGCGATCGCAGCCGCGTGTGATCGGGCGGGTCCATGAAGATCATCATCGATGTCGAAACGACCGGGTCGGGGCCCATCATCTCGAGCACCGTTCCGTGCGCGGAGCTGAACGTCGCGGGTTCGCGGTGGGCGCGCTCGACGTCGTCGAAGCGGCTCAGCGCGTAGAAGCCGTATTCGGCGTTGTAGTAAACGGGCGCCTCGTCGCGCAGGCGCCGCCACACGGCGTACGGATCGTCGTCGATGTCGACGTCGAACGGGTCCCAGGAGACATCGGTGATGTCGGTCATGGCACGCTCACTTCGTCGGCGATGGTGTCGAGGAGGCCCGCGAGCATTTCCGGTTCGGTGATCGCGGGCGCGTGGCCGGTGTCGATGTCGACGATACGGGCTTGCGGCAGCCGGCTCACCATCTCGTCCTGGAGCGACACGGGTACCGCACGGTCCTGCAACTGGCGAAGGTACGTGACGGGCACGGTCCCGATCTCCGACCAGCACACCGGCTGGTAGTAGAAGTTCATCGAGTCCTGGACCCAGCGGGCGGGGTCGACGACGAACGCGACCAGTTCGTCGGAGAGCGGCGGGCCGCCGTAGGTGGCCCGCACCTGCTCGACGTCGTCGGGCGCGGGCGGCGTGCGCAACGTCCACCCGTCACGGCGGGCCGCGTCCATCCCGGCCTCGAGCCGCCGGCGGTGCGAGGGCTTCATCGCGTCGAGACCGAGGCCTCCCTCCGGTGGCACCGACGCGGCCGAGCACACGATGTGACGGACCGACGGTGCGAGCGCCGCGGTGACGCCCGGGACGAAGAGGCCGCCGGAAGAATGAGCGACGAGCACGATGCCGTCGTCGGGGACGCCGTGCGCGCGTACGTCGGCGACGATGGAGGCGACCCCGTCGCCGATCGTGAACGTCATCGGGTCGAACGGCTTGCCGGCCCGGCCGGGCAGGTCGATCGCGAGCGCCGGGTGGCGCAGGTGTGGGAGCAGGCGGTCCCAGAACCCGCTCGACGCGCCGCCGCCGTGCACGAAGACGAACGTCACCCCGCTCCGTCCCATCCGGTGAACGTACCCCGTGCGTCGATAGCTATCGCTATGCGATAGCTATCGACGCACGTGGCCGGCACTAGTGCGGGACGAGGCCGCCGTCGGCGAGGAGCACCTGGCCGGTCATGAAGCTCGACGCGTCGGACGCGAGGAAGAGCACCGGCCCGACCATCTCGTCGGGATCGGCGGCGCGGCGCAGGATGCCTGCGTTCGCCATCGATTTCTGCGCCTCCGGCGTGTTCGCGCGGACCATGTCGGTGTCGACCGTGCCCGGCGCGAGCGCGTTCACCCTGATGTGCCGCGGTGCGTACGCGGCAGCCATCGAACGGGTGAACGACATCATCCCGGCCTTCGCCGCGGCGTACATCGCGACGTTGGCCGAGAAGAGGAACGCACCGGCCGAGATCACGTTCACCACTGCGCCGCGACCGCTCCGGGCGAGGTGAGGCAACGCGTCCTGCACGAGGAACACGGGGCCGCGCAGGTTGACGTCGAACGACTTCGCCCACGCTTCGGGGGTGAACTCGCCGAGCGGCTGGGTCAACGCGTTCGCCGCATTGTTCACGACGATGTCGACCCCGCCGTACTCGGCGACCGTGCGCTCGACGAGCGCGCGCAACGCGTCGAGATCGCCCATGTGGGTCGGTACACCGAGCGCGTCTCCGCCCATGCCGCGCAGGTGCGCTTCGGTCTCGGCGCACGCCTCGGCCTTGCGGCTGGCGACCACGACCTTCGCCCCCGCCGCGACGAACCCTTCGGCGACGGCGCGGCCGATCCCTCGCGTCCCGCCGGTGACGATCGCCACGCGGCCGGTGAGATCGGACTGTGCCTGCAACTTCGCTCGGTCCACCGCGAACTCCCGATCGGCCTGGTTCGGCTCCCGAAGGGACGGCACGCTACCGGCCCCCTTGACGAAGTCATTGGTTAGCCGTAGCTTACGGTTCGTGGTCACGAACCAAGATGCGCTGGGCGCGATCGCCGACCCCACCCGCCGGGCGATCGTCGAAGCGCTGGCCGGCGGCCCGCTACCGGTCGGGCGCCTCGCGGAACGCCTGCCGGTCACCCGGCCCGCGGTGTCGCAACACCTCAAGGTGTTGAAGGACGCCGGCCTGGTGCGCGAGCGCGCCGAAGGGACGCGCCGCGTCTACCGCCTCGACCCGCGCGGTCTCGCCGAGATCCGTGCCTGGCTCGACCGGTTCTGGGACGGCGCGCTGGCCTCGTTCAAGGACGCCGTCGAAGCGCGACCCGAACCGACCCTTCCCCGAGCCAAGGAGCAGGAATGACCCTCACCGTCGCCCCCGTCCGCAAGCACGTCGTCGTCGACGCGCCGATCGAACACGCCTTCCGCGTCTTCACCGACGGCTTTGCCACCTGGTGGCCCTTGGGAACGCATCACCTCGGTGCCAACCCGCCGGTGACGGTTCTGCTCGAGGGCCACGTCGGTGGGCGCTGCTACGAGCGCGACGCGGGCGGCGCCGAGACGGTGTGGGGCCACGTGCGCGCCTGGGACCCGCCGCAGCGGCTCGTGTTCTCGTGGGAGATCTCCTCCGACTGGCGGTGCGACCCGTCGGCCGCGAGCGAAGTCGAGGTGCGCTTCATCGCCGAGTCGGCGGAGCGCACTCGTGTCGAGCTCGAACACCGCGGCCTCGAGGTCTACGGCGAGAAGGTGCAGGAGATCCGCGATGCGCTGAGCAGCGAGGGCGGCTGGACGGGGATCCTCGCCCGCTTCGCCGCCGTCGCCGGGCCGAGCGCGGCGTAGGAGCACGACGCGGTCGGTCACGCCGGGAACACGGAGATCTCCGTCGCCTTGATCGCGACCCAGATCGGCGCGCCTTCGCGAAGGCCGAGGGCGGTGACGGCCGCCGGCGTGACCTCCGCGATCACCGGGAGCGCGCCGAGTACCCGCACTCGTACCCGCGCCCCGAAATGGTCGACGCCCGCAACCGAGCCCGGGAACACGTTGCGGGCGCTGCCTTCGGGCCGTACGCGGTGGAGCACCACCGCGTGCGGCGGCACAACGGCGAACACCTCGCCGTGCGACGGCTCGGCCGTCGCGATCGTGAGGGCGAAGCCGCTGTCGATCCGTACGAGGTCGCCCTCGGCGACACCGCGGTAGAGGTTGGTCCCGACCAGGTCCGCGACGTACGACGTGCGCGGGTGCGCGACGACATCCTCGGGCGTGCCGGCCTGCACGACGCGGCCACGGTGCAGGATGCACAACCGATCGGCCAGCGTGAGCGCGTCGAGCGCGTCGTGGGTCACCAAGACGCGGGCGCCGCGGGTGCTCGCGAACACGGAGCGCAGGCTCTGCCTGAGCTCGGCCCGGCTTTGCACGTCGAGCGCGGCCAACGGTTCGTCGAGGAGCAACACGCGCGGTTCGATCGCGACCGCCCGCGCGACCGCGACGCGCTGCGCCTGCCCACCCGACAACTCGCGGGGCCGGGCATGCAATTTGGCGCCGAGGCCCACCTCGGCCAGCAGCGCCGCGGCTCGCTCGCGAGCGGCGCGACGGCGCATCCCCTGTTCGCGTAGGCCGAACGCGACATTGTCGAGCGCGTCGAGGTGCGGGAACAGCAGGTAGTCCTGGAACACCACGCCGATCCCACGCGCCTCGGGCGGTACGAAGATGCCGGCGACCGGATCGTCGGCGACGATCGCTCCGGCGGCGGCACCGTCGCCGAGCACGATGCGGCCCGCATCGATCGGCAGCAGCCCGGCCAGCGCCCGCAGCAACGTCGTCTTCCCGGCCCCGTTCGGCCCGAGCACCGCGACGGTCTCGCCGTCGGCGACGTCGAGCGCGACGTCGAGCGTGAATTCGCCGACCTTCGCGGTGATCGCCGCGTCGACGCTCACAACGCCGACAGCCAGCGTTCGCGGAGGCTGACAAGCACCGTCAGCGACACCGCGAGGAGCAGGAGGCTGAGCACGATCGCAGCGTCGGTGTTGCCGGTTTCGAGCCGCACGTACACGAACAGCGGCAGCGTCTGCGTCGTGCCCGGGAAGTTGCCGGCGAAGGTGATGGTCGCACCGAACTCGCCGAGCGCCCGCGCCCAGCAGAGCACGGCGCCCGCCATCAACGAGGGCCGCACCGCCGGCAACGACACCCGGCGGAACACGCTCCAGCGCGACGCGCCGAGCGTGCGCGCCGCGTCTTCGAGCCGCTGATCGGCCGCCCGGAACGCGGCTTCGACCGTCAGCACGAGGAACGGCATCGACACGAACAGTTCGGCGGCGATCGCACCGGGCACGTGGAACGGCAGTTCCACCCCGATCTGGTCGAGGTACTGGCCGACCAGGCCGCGCCGACCGAACGCCAGCAGCAACGCGATGCCGCCGACGACGGGCGGTAACACCATCGGCAGGGTGGTGAGCGCGGCGAACGAGCCGGCGCCCCGGGTACTCGACGCGCGCTTGCACCCACGCGAGCGGGACGCCGAAGACGACGGCGAGGAAGGTCGCCGCGAGCGATGTTTCGAGCGAGAGGACCAGCGCCTGGCGCGATGCGTGGCTCGAGAGCTCGTGCCACGACGACCGCCACGGCGCGCGCCACAACATCCCCGCGAGCGGCAGCAGGAAGAACAAGACCGCGACGACTGCCGCCGCAACGGCGATCAGGGGTGGCCGCGCCACACCGCGAGCGCGAGATCGGCGTGCCATCAGGTCATCAGCCGGCCGCGAGGAACCCTCTGGCGATCAGCGCCTGCTGCCCGGGGCCGAGACCATGTCGTCGACGAACGCCGCCGCGGCCGCCTGGTGCTTCGTGGCCTTCACGACGGCGATCGGGTACGTCGCGACGACGTTCACGGAGTCGGGGATCGGGACGGCCTGCACTGCGTTCCCGGCCGCCATCACGTCGCTCGCATAGACCACGACCGCGTCGGCCTCGCCCAGCGTCAGTTTCGCGAGCGTCGACTTCACGTCGAGTTCCAGCGACTTCGGGTGCGGTTCCGGGAGGTGCGCCTTCGCGAAGGCCTGCCGCGCGTAGTTGCCGGCTGGTACCGCGGGATCTTCGAGGACGAGGTTGACGCCGGATCGTTCGAGATCGGCGAGCCCGGTGATGTGCTTCGGGTTGCCGGGCGCGACGGCAATCTCCAACGTGTTGCGGGCGAAGACCTTCGGGGCCTCGACGAGCCCGGCGTCGACCAGCTTCTGCATGTTGACGGTGTCGGCCGACGCGAAGACGTCGGCGTTCGCGCCCTGCTCGATCTGCGTGACGAGCGCCTGCGAGCCGGCAAAGTTGTAGGTGAGTTTCAGCCCGTGGTGTTGCTGCTCCAACGGCGCCTTCGCGTCGGTCATCGCCTCGGTGAGCGACGCGGCACCGAACACGGTGAGCGGTCCGGTCAGCGCGTCGCCGGTCGCGGTCGCGGCGGTCGCGGGCGGCACGGTGGTCGTCGTCGTGGTCGAGCCCTGCGACGTGCTGCTCCCGCACCCGGCCGCGGCGACGGCACAGGCGAACACCGCGATGGGCGCCAGCCGTTGCCTGAACCCGTGCATGCGACCCCCGAGCGGTGAGTAGTCGCAACGAGACTACTTGGCGCCCGCGAGCGCGGTGAGGAACCGCTGCACCGCCAGCGTCTGCTCGCGCCGCCAGCGCACGAGTACCGCCTCGACGCCACCGTCACGCGGCACGCGCGCGTGCACCGATTCGAACACCGGTGCGAGCGCGTCGAGCTGGCGACGCACGAGACCGGTCGCCGGTTCGCCCGCCCGGAGGAGGAACGCCACCTTCAGCAGGAGTGCGGTGCGCACGTCGCGCACGTGATCGACCGGCGCCGCGAGCCAGCGGCGCAACACCGCCCGTCCGGCGCGGGTCGGGCGCACGATCGTCCGCCGGGGGCCGCCGCGGCCGGGCTCCTCGCCGCACGTCTCGATGAGCCCGGCGTCGAGGAGGGTCGCGAGCGAGCGGTACACGAGCGGGCGCGTCACCGTCCAGATCTGGCCGAGTGGCCCGTCGCCGGCCAGCTCGCGCACGACCGTCCAACCGTGCGTCGGGCCGACATCGGTGACGACGCCCAAAACGGCCCAATCGCTGAGCGAGAGGTCGGGCAGTGGCGGGGCCATACGCGCACCGTACCGGTCGTGCGCCGACGGGAACGGTGCCATCGGTTGGGTACCGTTGGGTATCGGACCGCGAGGTCGAAGCAACGTTTCGGAGGTGTCTCGTGCGCGTGCACGACAAGTTGTTCATCGGTGGCGAATGGGTCGACCCGGCAACCAAGAACGTGATCGAGGTCGTGTCGCCCCACACGGAAGAAGTCGTGGCGACGGTGCCGGAAGCGTCGAACGCCGATGTCGATCGCGCCGTGGCCGCGGCCCGCGACGCGTTCGACAACGGCGATTGGCCGCTCCTCGCACCCGCCGAGCGCATCGCGGCCGTCGAGCGCTTCGCCGGCATCTACGCGTCGCGCCTCGCCGACATGGCCGGGGTCATCACCGAGGAGATGGGCTCGCCGATTTCCTTCTCCAACCTCGCGCAGTCACCCGCACCGTGGTTGATGTTGAACTCGTTCATCGACGTCGCCAAGCAATACCCCTGGGAGGAGACGCGCCAGGGCGTGCTCGGCTCCGACGTGATCGTCCGCCACGAGGCCGTCGGCGTCGTCGCCGCGATCGTGCCGTGGAACGTCCCGCAGTTCGTCACCATGTCGAAGCTGGCGCCCGCGTTGCTCGCCGGCTGCGCCATCGTCGTGAAACCCGCACCCGAAACACCGCTCGACGGGTTCCTCATGGCCGAGCTCCTCGAAGAGGCCGGCATCCCGAAAGGTGTCGTGTCGGTGCTGCCCGCCGGCCGTGAAGTCGGTGAGCACCTCGTCCGCCACCCCGGCGTCGACAAGGTCGCCTTCACCGGTTCCACCGCGGCGGGCCGGCGCATCGCCGCGATCTGCGGCGAGCAGCTGAAGCGGGTCAGCCTCGAACTCGGCGGCAAGTCGGCCGCGATCATCCTCGACGATGCCGACCTCGCCGCGACCGTCGAAGGCTTGAAGTTCGCGTCGCTGATGAACAACGGCCAGGCGTGCGTCGCGCAGACCCGCATCCTCGCCAGCCGCAAGCGCTACGACGAGGTGGTCGATGCGCTCTCCACGATGGTGTCGAGCCTCAAGGTAGGCGACCCCTCCGACCCGACCACGGAAGTCGGCCCGCTCGTGGCCAAGCGCCAGCAGGAACGGGTCGAGAAGTACATCGCGCTCGGTCAGGAAGAAGGGGCACGGGTCGTCGTCGGCGGCAACGGTATGCCCGCCGGTGTCGACAAGGGCTGGTACGTGCAGCCGACCGTGTTCGCCAACGCCAAGAACGACATGCGCATCGCGCGTGGAAGAGATCTTCGGCCCGGTCGTCGCGGTGATCCCGTTCGACGACGTCAACGACGCCGTCCGCATCGCCAACGACAGCGAGTACGGCCTGGCCGGTTCGGTTTGGACCTCCGACGGCGACACCGGCATGAAGATCGCCCGCCGGGTACGCGCCGGAACGTTCGGCGTCAACCAGTACACGATGGACTTCGTCGCCCCGTTCGGCGGCTACAAGGCTTCGGGCATCGGGCGCGAGTTCGGCAAGGAAGGGCTCGAGCACTACCTGGAGCTCAAGTCGATCGTCCCGATGGGGAGCACGGGCGTCGCCGCTGCCGGCTGACGTCACGGGCCCGGCGCGCGGTCGGGCGCGGCCGGCGAAGCTGCCCCGGGGGCGAGTTTCGCGGTCGCGATGTCGAGCAGCGCGCGCACCGACTCGAGGGGTACGTCGAGGTGCTGGGCGATGGCGTCGTGCGATGCACCGGCGTCGCGCAACGCCAGCGCCTCGGCGTACACCGGGTGCAAGCGGTCGAGCCGGGCCGACCGGTGCTCGTGCTCCGAGTCGGGCGGCGGCGGCGATCCGTGCCGGTCGGTCACGGAACCGAACCTAGGAACGGCCCGCCGCGCGCGGATCGGTAACGCGCTGACGGGCCCGGGCGATCGGCCGCCAAAGCGTCGCTTTCGGCGGCGTACCATCGCCCCGTGGCAGCCGGGGTGGGACCCGACGTATCGAACCCGGCCGGCGCGCCGGTCGGGCCGATCGGCCGGGCCGAAGAGCGCGCGGTCATCTCCAACTACCTCACGCAGGGGACGAGCGTCGTGCTCGCCGGCGCCTCCGGGGTGGGCAAGACGGCACTTGCTCGCGCGCTGCGCGCCGGCACCGCGCCCGGCGCGCCCTGGCTGGCGGCCACGCGATCGAGCCGCAATATCCCCTTCGCCACCTTCGCTCCCCTGCTGTCGCGCGACGCGGCGGCGACGGCCGACTGGTCGGTCGGAGAGCCGCTCCGCCTGGCCCAGGCCGCGATGCGTGCCACGGGCGGCGAGCCGCCCTTGCTCTTCATCGACGACGCCCACCTGCTCGATGACCCCTCCGCGGCACTGGTGCACCAGCTGGTCGCGATGTCGAACGCGGTCGTGTTGCTCACCCTTACGTCGGGCGAAACGGCGCCCGATGCCGTCACTGCGCTCTGGAAGGACGCGTACGCGACCAGGGTCGAACTGCAGCCGCTCACGCGCGCCGAAACCGACGATCTCGTCGTGGCACTCCTCGGTGGACCGTGCTCCCATCTGGCGAGCCACGCGATCTGGCACACGAGCGAGGGGAACCCGCTCTTCGCCTGTGAGCTCGTCCATGCTGCACGCGCCGCCGGCGTCCTGCGCGCCGTCGATGGTCGCTGGAACCTCTACGGCGCGCTGCCCGTGGGAGCCCGGCTCAGCGAACTGATCGGCGCACGCGTCGACGCGCTCCCCGCTGAGGTGCGCGGCACGGTCGAGATCGTCGCCGGGGCGGAACCGCTCCCGCTCGCGCTGCTCGAACAAGTCGTCGGTCTCGACGCGATCGGCGAGGCGGAACGGCAGGGCATGATCGACATCACCCAGTCGGCGTCGATCGGGATGGTGCGGGTCGCGCACCCCGCCTACGGGGAAGTCGTGCGGGCGCGAACGCCCAAGGCCCGCCGGCGCGCCGCGCTGCGAGCACTCGTCGATGCCGCCGACGCTGCCGGCGCGCAGTCCCCCGACGACACGTTGCGCTACGTGACGTGGCGCCTCGAGGCCGGCGAACGCGTGCCGGTCGAGCTGCTGGTCGACTCGTCGTGGCGCGCGGCACAGGCGCTCGACATGACGTTGGCGGAAGCGCTCGCGCGTGTTGCCGTCGACGAGAACCCGTCGCACCACCCGGCGCGGCTCGCGCTCGCCGACGCGCAGTACCGGCTCCGGCGGCACGACGACGCGCTCGCGACGCTCGCCGCGAGCGACGCAACCGGCGACTGGCCCCGCACGGAGGTCGCGATACTCACCGCCAAGACGCTGTGCTCGCTCGGTCGGGCCGACGAAGCGCAGACCGTCTTGCGCGACACCGAGGCCGGCGTCGACGACCCGACGTGCCGGGCGTGGCTCGCCGGCTTCACCGCAACGTTGCTGGTGACCCTCGGTTGCCCGCGCGACGCGCTCGACCTGGCGGCGCCGCTCGCGGGCGACAGCACGATCGGGCCGCGCGGCATGCTCGGTGCGCTCTCGGCGCTCGCGCTCGCATCCGCGTTCAGCGGCCGGCGCGAAGCGGCCGCCGCGATCGGGCGCGCCGCGAAAGACCCGGCCCTGCAAGCCGGCACCGATCTGCGCACCAACCTCACCTGGGCCGCGCCCGCGGCGTGGGTCGCCGCCTGGACGACAGGTGCGCTCGACGAAGCCGAAATCGTCGCGAAGGCGCTGCGCGAGCGGGGCACCCAACGACGGTTGCGCGACTGGGTCGGAGCCGGTTCCGTCGCGCTCGGCTGGGTCGCGCTCCTCCGCGGCGACATCGTCCGGGCCGAGCAGCTGTTGCGCGAAGGCACCCCCGCATCCGACGACAACGACGACTGGTTCGGTGCGGGCACGCTCGGCATCGCCGGCGTCGGGACGCTTGCCGGCGCCGGGTTGGCGTGGGCGGCCGCGCTCGCGGGCGAGAAGGTTACCGGCGCGACCGCCGGGCGCCGCGACCGGCCTCGCGGTCCTCGCTGGTTCGACGCCTGCTTCGACATCGGCACGGCCCTCCTCTTCGCCGCCGACGGCAACGAAGTGCACACCTTCAACCTGCTGTCCGACATCGCGACCGGCTGCCGTGCTCGCGGCGAGCTGCCGTACGAGCTGCAGGCCTTGCACTTCACGGCCCGGCTCGGCCGGCCCCGAGACGCCAGCGATCGCCTGGCCGAGATCGCCGGCGAGATGGACGGGCCGTACGCGCCGTTGTGCACGGCCCATGCCCGTGCGCTCCTCGACGACGACGGCGCGGCACTCGATCGGGTGTCGGCCGACTTCGAAGCGATCGGCATGCTCCTCGTCGCCGCCGAAGCGGCGGCCGCGGCGGCGACCGCCCACGACCGCGCGTGCGAAGGAGCGCGTTTCGAAGCGTCCCGGCGCCGCGCGACCGCGCTGCTCGACCGATGCCCGGGAGCACACCCTCCCACGTACACACGGTTCGTCACCCCGGCAAAGCTCAGCCCGCGCGAAGCCGAGGTGGCGCGCCTCGCGGCGCGCGGCTTGTCGAGCAAGGCGATCGCGGAGCGGCTCGTCGTGTCGGTACGCACCGTCGACAGCCATCTCGCGCACATCTACGCCAAGCTCGGCGTGGCGAACCGCAACGAGCTCGCCGCCGGCCTGGCAGACGCTATGCCCGGTCAAGAACACGACTGATTCCGTAGCGCGTTACCGATGTGCGCATCCGCTTGCGCTCCTTAGCGTCCGCGATCGGCTCGAGGCACGAGCCGATACGGCACAAGGAGTGGCCAGTGGCGTTCACACACACGATCCCGACCGGGCGACGCGACCGCGCACCGGCACATCGCCGCCGCCCGAAGATTGCAGCACCGGTCCTCGCCGCCGCACTCGCCGCGGCCGTCATCGGCTTCACACCCGGCGTCGGTCACGCCGACCCGGGCGGAACCGTCATGGCGGAGATCAGCGACGCGCACGGCGCGCCGCTCAACGGCATCTGCCTCGACGTCGTCAACCCGGGCAAGAAGAACTCAGCGAACGACGTCGTCGTCAGCACCGCCGGCAGCGGCGCCGATGGCACCGACGGCGAGATCACCCAGGCGGGCGTCGCCCCGGGGACCTACATCGGTTACTACTACAACTGCGGCGCCCTCGACGGCCACGTCCCCGTCTACTACGGCGGCACGCTCAACAAGAGCAAGGCGACGCAGTTCACCGTCACCGACGGCGGGACGATCGATCTCGGCCACCAGATCGTGGCCGACGCCGGTGCCGTGAGCGGCACGCTGCTCGACAGCAGTCAAGGTGGTGCGCCCGCGGTGTTCGCGCCGGTGTGGGCGGTCACGGCCAAGGGGAATGACGTCATCGTGCGGGGCTGCACCGACACCAACGGCAACTTCACCCTCTTCAACCTGCCCGGAGAAGGCGTCAAGCTCGAACTGGCGCCGAAGAAGGGTGAGTGCTTCGGTCAAGCCGGCACCTACGCGCAGCAGTGGTACGGCGGAACGTCGTACTCGACGGCGACGGTCGTGCCCGTCACCATCGGCGGCGTCACGACCGTCGACACGACGACGCTCGATTTGGTGCAGAAGCCGAACCACACGATCGCTTCGGTCGTCTTCGGTGGTGGCAGCACGAGCCCGACGATCACCGTCAACGGTTCGGGCTTCGGCAACAAGGCACCGAAACCGAACCCGACCGACCGGCCGTGCAACGAACTCGACAGCCCGAACACCGGGTACGACTACGGCAACAACGTCGTGCTCTGGGACAACGGCCCGATCGACCAGTTCCAGGCCGGGTACCCGGGCGACTGCATCGGCATCATCATCCAGTCGTGGTCGTCGACGCAGGTCGTGTTCACGTTCGGGCAGTGGTACGAAGACGTGCAACTCGGCCGGCAACCACTCGACCAGGGTGACCCGTTCGTGATCCACGTGAAGGGCGCGGTGATCACCGGCACGGTCATGTACCCCGGCATCTGACACCGGCTTCGGGTTGGGTGGGGGAACATCGGGGGGTGCGACGCGGTACCACGCGTCGCGCTCCCCGGCTTAGTGTCACTGCATGCGCCTCCGTGCTCACCGTCGGGTTCGGCGCCGTGCTCGTCGCCGCGTTCCTGGCGAGCGCGTGCGGTGCGTCGAACTCGTCGAAGGCCGCCCCCGGAACGGCCTCGAGTACCGAAGCCTCCACCACGGCGCCGGCCGCGTGTAACCGTCCGCACGCCGCCGGCCAGTTCCCCGAGACGTTCACCTTCCAGGGCGTCGCGCGCACCTACCAGCTGTACGTCCCCGCCGCGTACAGCGGCCGCCGCGACGTCCCCGTCGTGTTCGACTTCCACGGCTTCGGGTCGAACGCCGTGCAGCAGATGGTCTACGGCAACTTCAAGCCGCTCGCCGACCGCGACGACTTCCTCATCGTCGCGCCCGACGGCCAGGGCACGACCGGCCGCCACTTCAACCTCACCGGCGAGCCCGGCCTCCAGAACGACGTGACGATGGTGCTGTCGCTCCTCGACCACATCGAAGCGACGTTCTGCGTCGATGCCGATCGCGTGTTCGCGACGGGCATGTCGGACGGTGGCGCGATGACATCGGTGTTGGCGTGCGAAGCACCGAACCGGTTCGCCGCGTTCGGCGCGGTCGCGGTGGTCGTGTACCGCTCGGGTTGCGGGGGCAGCCATCCGGTCGCCCTGATGGCGTTCTCCGGCACCGCCGACCCGATCGTCCCGTTCAACGGCGGCAAGGTGAACTGTTGCGGCGGGTCGACGGTCGGCTCCGCACCGGGCGCGATGGCGGGGTGGGCCGCGCACGACAAGTGCGGCACGCACCCGACCGAAGTGCGGCTCGGCACGCAGGTGCGCCGGCGCACCTGGACCGGGTGCGAAGGCTCCGGCAGCGTCGTCTTCTACATCATCGACGGCGGCGGCCACACCTGGCCCGGTTCGATCCCGATCCCCCGCCTGGGGTTGACGACGAAACAGATCGATGCGAGCGCGACGATCTGGAAGTTCTTCGCCGCGCACCCGCTCACGAACTGATCGGGGTGCGGCCCGACCGTCAGCGGAACGCACCCCAGGCCGCCACCGCGGCCAGGACGAAGAGCACCGCCGCGGTCACTCTCCGGACGATCGCGATGGGCACGTAACGCAGCAATCCCTGGCCGCCGGCGACCGCGATGGCGGCCACCGCCCATCAGCGCGAGCACCGCACCGACGGCAACGCTGACCGGCGACCGGTAGTGCGCCGCGAGGTTCGCGGTGAGCACCTGGGTCAGGTCGCCCCACTCCGCGATGAAGATGACGCCGAACGCGGTCGAGAACACCTGCCGGTGCGACGCGACCTCGCGCGCCACGAGTTCGCTTTCGTCGGGGGTGCCTTCGAGCAGCGCCCACACGCCGCCGGCCGCGAACAGCACCGCGACCAGCGCGTCGAGCGCGCGGTGGGGCACGACATGAAAGAGGCCCACACCGATCGTCGTCGCGATGACGACGTGCACGGCGAACGCCGACGCGGCGCCGGCCCATACCGCCCGGGCGTGCCCCCGAGATGCCAGCAGCAGCGACGCGAACATCGTCTTGTCGGGGAGTTCCCCGATGAAGATCACCGGGAAGACGGCGGCAGCGATGGCAAGGTTCAAGGTACGGCGACGGCTCCTTCGTCGCGCACGCTACCGGGCGCCCCGAGGGCGCCCGGCCGAGATAGCGTCCGACCCATGAAAACTGGAGATACGGCTCCCGAGTTCGAACTGGCCGACGAAACCGGCACCCCGAGAAAGCTCACCGACTTTCTCGCGAACGGTCCCGTCGTCCTGTTCTTCTACCCCGCGGCGATGACGACCGGCTGCACCCGCGAGAGCTGTCATTTCCGCGATCTGAAGGCCGAATTCGAGGCGGTGGGCGCGCAACGCGTCGGCATCAGTGCCGACACCGTCGAGAAACAGCAACAGTTCTCGACCAAGCACAGCTTCGACTTCCCGCTGCTGTCCGACCGCGATCGCACGGTGGCCGACGCATTCGGCGTGAAGCGCAAGGTGGGGTTCCTCCCGAACAAGCGCAGCACGTTCGTCATCGGCGCGGACCGCAAGGTCCTCGCGGTGATCAGCAGCGAGGTGAACATGAACACGCACGCCGACAAGGCGCTCGAGGTGCTCAAGGAACGCGCCGCGGCGAGCTGACCGAACCAGCGAGCGTCTCCTCAGAGCACGTTGGCGAGGAACGCCTCCACCCGGTCGCCGGCGATGCGTGCGTGATAGCCGTCGTCGCGCTTCTCGATCGCGAGTGCCGGGCAGAACCAATGGTCGGCGCCGGAGAAGAAGTGGGGTGAGCCGCGCACGCCGCGCGCTTTGCCGGCGTCCCAATCGCGACGAACGGCGGCTTCGGCAGCTGCGCGCCCGAGGGGGACGACACCGAACGCGCGACCAAGGTCGCGCAGGACGCCGTCGTCGTCGATGGGCTGCGCGGTCTCGAACAGGGCGGCACGTACGGCGATGCTCAACGCTTCACCGACATCGACCGATGCCGCGTACCCGGCCGCGACCAGTCCGAACGCCGGGATCGACGTTGCCGGGAACACCGTCGGGTCGAAGCCACGGAACAGGTCGGGCGAAACGTCGCGCCGCAGTGCCTCCACTTCGGCCGCGACGTGCGCCGGGTCGATCGGCTTGCCGTTCACCAATTCGAGTGGCCACGCGCGCACCCACAACGCCGTATCGCTCCCCGCCCGGTCACGCTCGGCGAGCACACGGAGCAGCCCCACGTACGCGAAGGGGCAGGCAACATCGGCGAACACTTCGAGTTCAGGCCTCACGGCCCCACCGAACCACGATGCGCGATGGTGGGCTCGGGGACAACGACCCGTTTTGACCGGGCCGGATGGGCCCGATGTAACCCGCGGCCCCGGTGGGCGGTCCGAGCCACATGCACGAACTGATCCCGATCGGTGTCTACGACGACGAAGATGTGGACGCAGTCCTGCACAGCGAGAACCCCGGCGACCTGGGTGACAGCATCTTGCTCTTCCCCCGCCAGGTGTTCGAGGCGGTGGCGCGTGCGTCGGTCGACGAGGTCGTTTCGCACATGGAGACCGCCGAGGGCGACGTCATCGAAGACGTCGACTTCCGGCGCGTCGAAATCGACCGTTCATCGACGCACGGTCGCTTCGTGGTGCGCTTCCTCGACGGGCACGACAAGGCCTTGAAGGCCGGTGTCGTGGTGACCGGCGCCGCGCTCATCGCCGCGTCGCTCGGCGTGCGCTACCGCAGCCAACACCGCAACCGGTAGCCCAGCGGCGAAATACGTGCGTCGATAGCTATCGCTATTCGATAGCTATCGACGCCTGTCGGGGGGTCAGGTTCGGTCGAGTTCGAGCATCTTGATGGCGTTGCCGCGCAGCACCTTGTAGGCGATCTTCTCGTCGAAGTCGGCGAGCATCTTCTCGACGTACTCGAACGAGTTCGGCCACGTCGTGTCGGTGTGCGGGTAGTCGGTCTCGAAACAGATGTTGTCCTCGCCGACCTCCGGCAACGAATGCAGGCCGTGGTGGTCGGCGGTGAAGCAGCCGAAGATGCGCCCGTAGTAGTAGGTCGACGGCGGGTTCGGGATCCGGTCCTTCGAGTGCTGCCAGCTGTCGTGCTGCTCCCACACCGTGTCGGCTCGTTCGAGCGCGTACGGGATCCAGCCGATCTGGCCCTCGGAGTAGGCCAGCTTCAGTTTCGGGAACTGGATCAGCTTGCCCGAGAACAGCCAATCGGCGAGCGACGCCATCGAGTTGTTGAACGCGAGGGTGCCACCGACACCGCCGGGCGCGTCGGGTGAGGCGGCCGGGTTCGTCGACGACGAACCGATGTGCATGCACAGCGTGACACCGGTGTCGTTGCAGACCTGGAACACCGGGTCCCACGCGCCGCTGTGGATCGTCGGCAGCTTCAGGTGGTGCGGCAGTTCACTGAAGCAGAATGCCCGCACCCCGCGATCCGCGTTGCGCTGGATCTCGGCGGCCGCGAGCTCGACGTCCCACAGCGGCATGAGGCAGAGCGGGATGTTGACCCCACCCGACGGTGCGCACCACTCCTCGACCATCCAGTCGTTGTAGGCCTTCACACACGCGAGGCCGAGTTCCTTGTCTTCGCCCTCGTAGAACGTCTGGCCGCAAAAACGCGGGAAGGTCGGGAACGGGAGCGACCCGTCGACCCAGTTCAGTTCCATGTCCTTGATGCGCGCTTCACGCTCGTAGCAACCGGGGCGCATGTCGTCGTAGGTGAGCGCTTCCATCACCATCTTGGTGCGGTCGAACTGGCTGACGTCGCCGCCGGGCGTCGCTTCGAGCGGGATCGCCACGAAGCGCTTGTGCACGTAGATGAGGCGCCCTTCGTAGTACCACGCGTCGCCCCACAACCCTTCCGGGTCCTCGGTGTTGACGTACCTCGCGCCGGGCTTGTGCCGGAACGCGCCCCAACGTTTGCGCTCGACGTGCGGGCCCATCTCGCGGTACTTCTGCGGCAACCACGTCTGCCAGACGTGCGCCGGTTCCACCACGTGATCGTCGACGCTGATGATCTTCGGCACGTCCATGCCATACCTCCCGGGCGACCGCGCCACGCTACCAGCCGACCTGACGCCAGTGTCAGTTACAGCTCACCCGGTCCCGCACGCCTTGGGGTGCTTCTCGGGATGCTTGGCGCACTTGCCCCCATGCGCGATCGGCGTGCTCGCGGGCAGGAGGCTCGCGTTCCACGCCGCGACCTTGCTGCCGCCCGCGTACCCGGCCGGCCGCACCTGGTACTGCACCACGCTGCCGTCGAGGACCTCGATCACGTTGCGGGGGTCGACGCCGCCGTCGAAGAAGAAGCGGTTGCCGTTGGCGAACTTCGGGTCGACGAAGTCGACCCAGTCCGGCTTGTGCCGGACCGTTGCCTTCACGTAGACGGCGGCGCGCGTGTACCCGGTCATCGTGAACGCGGTGAGCGTCGTGGGCCGCTTCGTGCCGTCGGCGTTGTGCCCGGCGATCACGACGTCGTACGGCGCAATGCCGGCGCCGTCGATGACGACGTTGGTGAAGGACAACCGGCGTTCGGGATAGCGCGCGCTTCGGCTCGAAACGGCCCGCAACGAGATCCCGGCTTCCGCATTCCCGTAGAGGGTGAGGTTCGTGTACGTGTAGACGTTGCCGTACGCGCCGTGGTCGATCCCCTTCCCGGTGTTGTAGTAGGCGGTGAACCGATCGATCACGTGCGGCTGCACGGTGTTCTGCCACACGAAGAGGCCCTGCTCGTGGTTGTTGTGCGCGAGGTTGTTCGCGAAGTACCACTCCCCGTTCGATCCTTCACCGGTGTTCCAGAAGAAGCCCGACGACTCGGTTGCGGCGTCGAGACCGACGGCGACCGAGTTCGTCATCCGGTTCCCGGTACCGAATCCCATCTTGAACGCCTGCTCGCGCGCGCCGTGCGAGTGCAGCACGGGCCGTTCGCGCGCGATCAGCATGTGGTCGACGACCGCGTTGTTCGTCGGGACGACGTTGACCTTGTTGTGCGGGTCCCACCAGAACCCGGCACCGTGGATGTTGTACGCGAGGTCGTCGCGAAAGGTGACGCCGTCGGACGCGTGCGGGACGAAGGCATGGTCGTGCGTGTCGTGGATCGCGACTCCCTGCACGATCGAACCGGCGCTGTGCGTCGTGTCCTCGTGGAAGTGGAGTGCGTAGCGCCCCGTCGCGTCGGCGGCCGCCTGCGGCGGTTGCACACCCATGTACTGCTCCTCGACGTACTTGATCGTTTGTGGCTTGGTCGAGTGCAGGAACACGTGGCTGTAACCCTGCTGGGTGCCCTCGATGCGAATATTCCGGGTCAGGTTGCCAACCTCCGCCGTGTAGCGGTGATCGACCTCCGGGTGCGGGTGGCCGGTCGGCGTGCCGATGGTGATCGTGTTGCCGTCAACGGCGGTGATCGTCGCTTCGTCGAACCCGCGGAACGCGGCGGTCCCGACCGCCGTGGTAGGCGGTTGGGTGGGCGTCACGAAGATGTGGTCGCCGACCTTCCACCCCGAGGCGCTGCGCAGCGCCATCTTCGTCGCACCCTTGGCGACGCCGCCGACGGTGTTGGTCCATGAGACCTTCGGCGTCCCGATCGCGGTGAGCCGGCCGCCGCCGACGACCCACAGGCCGACGTCGGTCGGCAACACCGAGGTCCCGTGGTCGACGAAGCGCGCTTCGTCGACGCCGACGAACTGCAAGGTGTCGACCACCGACGACGAGGCCGGTCGCATCACGAGCGTGCCGTACACGACGACGTTCTTCGACGTCGTGAGCGAACACCCGGCGGTGCGGTCGAACGCGAGCGAGGCGAAGGCGTCGATGGTCACGCCGGCGGCTTCGCTCGCACCCGAACACGTGACGGCCTTCGTGATCGTCACCCGATCGCGAGCGGTCGGCACCGTGCCCGTCGACCAGGTGCGCGAGTCGGACCACTTCCCCGCCCGCACCGAGGTGATGGCCCGCGGAGGCCCGGCGACGGTCGTCGTCGTGCCGGTGGCCACGGTGCTGGACGGCGGAGTGGCGGAATGATGGCTTCCCCCGCTGCACGCCACGGTTCCGGCTGCGCAACCCAGTGCGACGGCAAGAAGGAGAACGCGCCGCCTAGCCGTTGTCGACATGCGCCGCGGGCGTCACGTGCGGGCGGAGGTAGTACACCTGCATGTGGTCAACGGTGGTGACTCGACGGTAGTCGGCTTTCACGAAGGCCCAGATCGGGGTGCGGCGCAACGGGTAGTACTGCGACCCGCGTACGTGCGCGTCGGTGGTGTCGACGATCACGGTCGGCGGGTGCGCGGCGACATCGTCTTCGAGCATTTCCATCGCGCCCGGGAGGCCGTCGCTCGATGTCGCCGCGCCTTGGACACGGCCACCCGAGTTCCCGGTGATGAAGCCGTTGTGGATGAACGGCGTGCCCGGCTCGACACCCGACGCCCAGTAGAGCTCGGGCAGTTGGCCCCAGACGAACATCGTGCCGTCGGCGGGCACGATGTCCTTGATGCGCTCCGCGACGACCGGGTAGGCCGCGGTCGGCTTGCTCCGTAGCATCAGGAAGCCCACGAGCACCATCGCGGCCACCGGTATCCCCACCGCGATCGTCAGCCGACGACGTATCACGCCCGGGTCGACGGGAACGACACCGGCGGCGAGCAGCGCCAGCGGCGGGAGCAGCTGCAGGTAGTAGTGGCCGAAGAAGCGGAAGCCGGCGATCACCGCGAAGATGCCGCTCGCGAGCCAGAGCCACAGATCGATGTTCTCGCGTTTGCGTTCCGCCTTCGCCGCGAACACGAGCAGAGCAACGTTCAATCCGACGAACGCGATGTTCATCGCGAACGCGCGCAACAGCATCGGGAACACGGGCCCGACGATCGCGAGGTAGCCGCGGTTCCCCGAGAAGGTCCACAACAGGAACTCGGCCGGGCCGAAGAACAGCGCGACACCCACAATGAGCGCGGCGCACGTGACCGCGGCGCGCGCGATCGCGCGCTTGCCCTGCGGGTAGAGCAGCCAAGCCATCGGCAACACGGTGGTCGCCGCGGTCTGCTTGCACAGGATCGCGAGCGCCAGGCACGCGCCGGCGAGCACCGGTCGGCGTTTTCGCGACGCGATGACCGCGGCCGTGAGCGGCAGCAGCATGAACAGTTCGAACGATGCCGCCTGCATGTCGGCGGGGAAGAACGTGACGCTGGCCGCGAGGAACAGCAGGCCGCAGGCAAGGCCGCGCCGGCGGCTGCCGTAGCGGCGTTCCGCCTCGAGCGCGAGCAACATCGCGGTGATCGCGAGCAACACCACCGCGACCGCGCGGACCGGGCGCAGGTCGCGGCTGCCCGTGACCTGGAAGATCGCCGCGTAGATGTACGGCACGATCGGGGGCTTGCGGTCGGCGGTCTGGTGGTAGAGCGTGCCGCCGTGATCGATGACCATGGCCATCGATGCGATGCTTGCTTCGTCGGAGCTGAACAGCCGGCCGACGAGGGCGGGGAGGTGGAACGCGAGACCGACTCCGAGGAAGAGGAGGAACTCGCCTGCTCGACGGTTCGCGAGCCGCAGCACGCGCCGGGCCAGCGCGCCCTCGCCCGTGTCGTCCAGGTCCGCGGCGGGACCCGCCGCGGCGCCGGCCGCGCGGTCGATCACGTCGGATTCGATGAGGGTGGCCCGCCGAGCGAGCCCCGTGTCCTGGGGGTCCACGATGGAAGAACACCTCCCGGTGCCGGCACCATTTTGGTCTGTCCGACCGCCCGAGCAGGTGTCAGACCACGATTCTCCACAGGATTTCCAAGACGTGCTGGTCAGGACGTCCTTCTGCCGTAAACTGTGACACGAACCGGCCGAACCTGACCGGCTCGTCAGCCAGCAATCCCGATCGCGCATCAGGATCAGCAATCAGAAAGAGTGTTCGTGGCACAAGGTGTAGTGAAGTTTTTCAACGCGGAAAAGGGTTACGGCTTCATCTCGCGCGAGCAAGGTGATGACGTGTTCGTCCACTTCTCCGCCATCCAGGGAACCGGGTACAAGACCCTCGAGCAGGGTCAACGCGTCGAGTTCGACACGGGCCCCGGCCGAAAGGGCGAAGAAGCCCAGAACGTGCGCGTCATCTGACCCGCATCGCGCGAGAACCGCCGGCGCGTTCGCGTCGGCGGTTCTTTCGCGTCCGGGCCCGGTTCGGCCCCGGCACCGTCCGCCACCGGGCGTCGATCAGCGACGCACCCGGCGCTTGGCGATCTGCGCCCAGGCCCCCGCACCGTGCTCCGGGGCGAAGGCATCCGAAGCTGCGGTGAGCAGATCGAACTCGTCGTCGGCGAGGTCGAGATCGGCGGCCGCGACGTTGGATTCGAGTTGCTCGACGCTGCTGGCGCCCGGGATGGCGACGACGTTCGGGTGGTGCAGCACCCATGCGAGCGCGACCTGCGACGGCTTCACCGAGCGGGCGGCGGCAAGCTCCCGGAGGGCGCCGATCAGCGGGCCGGCCCGCTCGACGTTGCCGGGAAGGAACAACGGATCGTAGAGACGCGCCGAGTTGGTCGGCAGGTTGGTCGAGTCGTAGCGACCGGAGAGCAAGCCTTTGGCGAGCGGGCTGTACGCGATCACGAGATGGTCGTTCGCCTGCGCCCACGGTACGAGGTCGCGGTCGGGCTTGCGCGCCGCCAGGCTGTACTGCACCTGGTTCGACAAGACGGTCGTGCCGAGCGCGCGCTCCGCGGCTTGCCATCGGGCGAGCGAGAAGTTGCTCACGCCGACGTGGCGGATGATGCCGGCGGCCTGCAACCGTCGCATGCCGTCGAACTGGCCCGACAGCGGGAACAACGGGTTCGGCCAGTGGACCTGGTAGAGATCGATCGCATCGACGCCGAGACGCTTCGCGCTCCCCCGCCCATGCTTCTCGACGAAGCTCGCAGTGGGGAACATCGGCAGCAGCTTCGTGGCGAGGAAGACACGATCGCGCGCCTTGGCGATCGCTTCGCCGACGATCCGTTCCGACGCGCCCCGCCCGTACACCTCGGCGGTGTCGATGAGGTTCACACCCAGTTCGAGGGCACGGGCCACGATGCGGCCCGCCTCGCCCGACGCGTACCCCTCGCCGTACCCCCAGTCGTTCGAACCGAACTGCCAGGTGCCGAGGCCGATCGCCGACAGCCGGGCCCCGCCGACCTCCACGTAGCGCATCCGGCGCAGCCTACGACCGAGCCGCGGCGCCTGTCAGTGCATCAGTCCATCGGGACACGGGGCACGATCAGGTCGCCGACGCGATCGAAGATCTCTTCGAGGCTTTCACCGGTGATCGTGAGCCCGTGGTTACGCAGCCCGACGACCGCCCGCGACGGGTCGGGCCGGCGGCGGACCAATTCGGCGACCGACGACGCGAGTTGCACGGTGCCGCACGGGTAGTTCACCTCGGTCGAGACCGTTCCGTCGATCCAACCGTGCACGTGCACGATGGCACCGACCCCGGGGTGCTCGCCGTAGATCATGAAATGCTCGATCGCGTCGACGCTCACCCGCCGCGGCTTCACGTGGGGCGGCACGCTCAACACCATCGTGTCGTCGTCGCGGTCGTAGCCGCGCACGAGAAGGATGTCTTCGCCGACGACGCGCAGGTCGGCTTTGTCGCCACCGCTCGCGCTCATCCAGAACACCGGCCCGTCGAGGTCGGGCAGGCCCCGCAACGTACCTCGGTAGCGCGTGCTCAGGTTCCCGTACGAAAGCCCGCCGATGCCGTAGAGCAACTTCACGTGACGGAGATCGCGCGGCGACAAGATCTCTTCGATCGGGAACGGCGCCGGCAACAGATCGAGGGCGTCGAGGTGGCGCCCGGCCGCGAGCATGCCGCGCGTCTGTTCGTCGCCGTCCCACTCGGCTTCGGGGAGATCGGTGAGAAAGCGGTTCGTGATCACCAGCCGCGACGACGCCAGCGGTTCCACCCGTTCGCGTACCGCGTCGAACAGGTCGTCGTCGGCGAGGCCGGGCCCGACGGTGTAGCGACCCTGCTCGAGGGTCACGAACTGCACGGTGTAGCCGCGGGTCGACGGCGACACGAGCACGCACAGGTTGGCCAGCGCACGTACGAGGAGTGGGTACCCGACGCGGAGCGGTTCCTCCGCCGGCGCGGGCAACGCCGCGATCGCGATGACGAAGGTCGGTGCCGCCTTGCGACGGTACGGACGCGCGGCTTCGACGTCGACGGGGTGCAACACGACGTTCACGTCGGGACCGGGTTCGGCCAGCGACTCGTAGCCGTCGCGTTCGAGCGCGCGCTGCACGCCGTCGACGAAACGAAGCAGCACCGCATCGGCCGGCTGGTTACTGCGCGCGACGGTGCGGCGTTCGTCGGTACCGATCCCGGCGCCCCGATGGGCTCCGGCACCGACCTGGACTTCGAGCCCGGTCTCGACCATTCCCACCTCCGAATGACGGCGCGACCCTACCGGGCGTCCCGCTCCTGGTCGAAGCGGGAAATCCGTTGGTTGAGGGCGCGCAGCAACGGGTTGGCGTCGCCCGCGACACCCGGGTACGGCGTGCCGGCGCGCGCCGCGAGCCGCGCCTGACGATCCGTGATCGCGATCGAACGCACCAGCGCGAAGATCTCGTGCCAGGCAAGGGTCGCCACCGCGCGGCCGAGCTCGCGCTCGTAGAAGGCAATGGCGTCGGCCCGTTCGAGAAAGCCGGGAACGCGGGCGCCGACGAATCTCGTCGTCAACTCGTCGAGGACGAGGTACCAGGCAAGGTCCATTTCCGGTGGCCCGATCGTCGCCAGCTCCCAATCGAGCAGGGCCACGATGCTCGCGTCGGGCGAAAACATCACGTTGCCGAGACGCGCGTCGCCCCACAGCAGGGCACCGGTACCCGCCGGAGTGAGCGCGTCCCCCGGTGCGTTCGTCACGCACCATCGCAGCGCGGCGGCGAGGTCACGAGGCGGGTCGTCGGGCGCCGACGCCCAATCGATGTAGCGCGCCCAGTAGGCGAGTTCGTCGCGCACGCCGGTGCGCAACGTGCGATCGAGGTTCGCCCCGTGCCAGTCGATGCGGTGCAGGCGCGCGAGCGCACTGAGGAACTCGGTGTGGACCTTCCGCTGGTGCTCGACCGGCGCGCTGGTCAATTCCGGATCGAGTGCCGGTGCTTCCGCGCCGGGCCTCCCCGCGACGAACGACATGACGAGGAACGGCACGCCGAGGTACGCGGCGTCGTCTTCTACCGCAACGACCTCCGGTACCGGCACGGTGCTCGCCGCGAGCGCGCCGAGCACGGCCGCCTGGTCGTGCAACTCGTACTCCGGGAACGACGGCACGAGGGGCGGCAACCGGACGACGACGCGTTCATCGGCGCGCCCCCGCCGGCCGATGCCCACGACCACTCCACGATGACCGTCTCGTTCGACCATCCCGCCGACGGTCGGGCGAGCCCGTCGACCCGGATATCGCGCCGTTCGGGAAACCGGTGGCGAGCCCAGGCCTGCCATCCGGCTCGCAGCGAATCGTCGTCGCGTGTCGCTCCGGCTGCCATCGCAACGCATGATACAAATAGTGTCGTGAGTGTAAAAGACACGGGCGAGCGCATCCTCGACGCCGCACTGGTCGCGCTCACCCGCCACGGGCAGCGCCGCCTGAGCATGTCGGCGATCGCCGAAGAAGCCGGCGTGTCGCGCCCGACCCTCTACCGCTACTACGCCACCAAGGGGCAGCTGCTCGACGCGCTCGCGGCGCACGAGCAGCGCCGGTTCGACGAAGGCCTCGCCGCGGCGCTCGCGCCGGCCCGCACGCGGGAGCAGCGCCTCGACGCCGCGCTGCGCTGGCTGATCGTCCATCCCGAACACCGTCACGGTCGCGCGCTGGTCGACGCCGAGCCCCGGTTCATGCTCGAACGGCTCCGGCGCGGTCTCCGCCCGCAGAGCATTGCGTTCGAACGCACCGTCGGTGACGCACTCGCGAGCGCACCCGCCGTGCGGTCGGGCGCGATCACCACGGGCGACCTCGCGGAACTCGTCGTGCGGGTCGCGATGTCGAACTTCCTCCTCCCTCCGGTCGACCATGAAGCTGCGCTCGCCACGTTGCGGGCGATGGTGGGCGTGCGGGCCCGGGCCGCATGAGCCCCGCCGGCGAGGGCGACGCCGACACCGTCGACACCGTGGGCTCGCTCGTCGCGGCCCGCCGGTCCGACACGAACATCGGCCTACGGTTCGAGGACCGGGCCTGGACGTGGGCCGACGTCGTGCGCGAAGCGGCGACTCGCGCCGCCGTGCTCGACGCGATGCGCCGGGACGGGCCGTTCCACGTCGGCGTGCTCCTCGAGAACGTTCCCGAATTCGTGTTCATGCTCGCCGGGGCCGCGCTCTGCGGCGCCGCCGTCGTCGGCATCAACCCGACCCGCCGGGGCGAGGAACTCGCGGCCGATATTCGCCACACCGACTGCCAGTTCGTCGTCACCGACGAAGCGCAGGCCCCGTTGCTGGCCGGCCTCGATCTCGGTTCGGCGAGCGGACGGGCCCTCACGATCGAGTCGGCAACCTGGCAAGCCCACTTGCGTGCGCATCGTGATGCCCCGCTCCCGGCCCGCCTGCCCGACCCGAGCACCCTGTTCGTGCTCGTGTTCACCTCCGGCTCGACCGGCGCGCCCAAAGCCGTGCGCGGGACGCAGGGACGGTACGCGACGTTCGGGCCGGGCATGGGTTTCGGCCCCGACGACGTGTGCTATTGCTCGATGCCGCTCTTCCACGGGAACGCGCTCTCGGCGAACTTCATGCCGGCGGTGCGTTCGGGCGCAACGATCGCGTTGCGCCGGAAGTTCTCGGCCTCCGAGTTCTTCGCCGACGTCCGCCGCTTCGACGTGTCGTACTTCAATCTCGTGGGTCGCGCCCTCTCGTACATCCTCGCCACTCCCCCTTCGGCCTCCGATCGCGACCACCGCGTCAAGTTCGCGCTCGCGCCCGAGTCGTCGGCCGCCGACGCCGAAGCGTTCCGGGAACGGTTCGGGATACCGGTCGTCGGCGGTTACGGGTCGAGCGAGGGCGCGATCATCATCCGGCCGATCGCCGGCGGGAAACCCGGCGCGCTCGGAAGGCCGGCACCGGGCACCGACGTCGCGGTCGTCGATCCCGCCACCGGCGACGAATGCCCGCCGGCCGAGTTCGACGAGCACGGCCGGCTCGAGAACGCACCGGCCGCCATCGGCGAACTCGTCCGCCGCGACCCGAACCTCGTCTTCGAGGGCTACTACGACAACGCGGAGGCCACCGCGGAGCGCAGCCGCAACGGCTGGTACTGGTCGGGCGACCTCGCGTACCGAGATCACGACGGGGTGTTCTACTTCGCCGGTCGCACCGCCGACTGGTTGCGGGTCGACGGCGAGAACTTCGCCGCCGCGCCCGTCGAGCGCATCATCGGCCGCCACCCCGGGATCGCCGCGGTCGCGGTGTACGCGGTCCCCGACCCGGTCACCGGCGATCAGGTGATGGCCGCGATCGAAGTGCGCGCCGGGACGACCTTCGACCCGGGCGGCTTCGCCGAGTTTCTCGACACCCAACCCGACCTCGGCACCAAATGGGCGCCCCGGTTCGTGAGGGTCGTCGACGCGCTCCCGACCACCGGAGCCGACAAACTCGACAAGAAACCGCTGCGCGCCTGGGCGTTCTCGCTCGCGCCGGGCCCGGTCTGGTGGCGACCGCGGCGCGATCGCGGGTACGAACCGTTGACCTCGGACCAGCACTCCGACCTCGAGGCGCGATTCCGCGACCACCGACGCGCCGACCTGCTCCCCGGTTGACGCCTCACTTCACGTTCACCGGCGCCCGCCCTTCGCCCGGCGGCCCGGCGAACGCTTGCGCGATCGTCATCCACTCCTTCGCGACCGGGCCGGTGATGCGCAGCTCGGTGTCGGAAAGGTTGCGTCGTTGCGTCACGACGAGACAGAACTCGATCGCGGCGCCGGCGACTCGGTCGGCTGCCGTGGCCTCGCCCCAGGACCACCGCTCCCCGCCGGGCGCATCCAGTTCGACGAACACCGGACGGTCGGGGACGTCGCGGCCACGAGCGATGAAGCTGTTCGGCAACGTACGCACTCCGAGGTACGCGACTTGTCGCAACGCTCGCGTTGGTGCACGGGTCGTGCCGAGCGCGTCGGCGACGTCTTGGCCGTGCGCCCACGTCTCCATGATCCGCGCCGTGCACAGCGACGCGACGCTCATGTCGGGCCCGAACCATGGCACCCGCGCCGACGGCCCGGCCTCGCCGAACGCGCGCAGCATCGCGACCCGGGCGGAGCGGAACCATTGGAGAAGCTCGGCCGGCGCCAGGCCGGCGTACTGCTGCCGGACTCGTTCGGTGATGCCTTCCGGGTCGGTGCGCGCGAGTTCGAGCTGCGCGCGGAACTGATCGGGTTCGACCGTCGCGAGGCGCGACGCGTCGTCGAAATACGCGAGGTGGCTGATCTGGTCGTGCACCCTCCAACCGGGTGCCGGCGTGAGCGCGGCCCAGCCGTCGGCACCGAGGGGGACCAGAAGACGTTCGAGCTCGATCGTCTCCGCCGACAGGTCTTCCGCGAGCGCCACGAGGTCGACGGCCATGCCGTAACGTTATTCGCCGATCACCTTCGTGGCACCGACCGGTAGCCGAGGAGCGTATGGAGTTCGCCGAGCCGCCCGAGCACGAGATGTTGCGGGCCGCGGTACGCGATGTCGCAGCCACCTTCGGCCACGACTACTACGCCGCGAAGGCGCGGAGCGGCGGCAAGGCCGACGAGTTGTGGCGAGCGGTCGCCGACCTCGGTTTCCTCGGCGTGCACCTTCCCGAGGAGTACGGCGGTGGCGGCGGCGGTATGAGCGAACTCGCGATCGTGTGCGAAGAGATCGCGGCGCAGGGTTGCCCGTTGCTGTTGATCCTCGTGTCGCCCGCGATCTGCGGTGAACTGATATCGCATTTCGGGACGGCGGCGCAGAAGGAACAGTTCCTGAAGCCAATGGCCGCCGGCGAGAAGATGGTGTTCGCGATCACCGAACCCGATGCCGGTTCGAACAGCCACAACATCTCCACGGTGGCGACCCGCGACGGAGACGTGTACCGGCTCTCCGGTTCGAAGACGTACATCTCGGGTGTCGACGAAGCGGCGACGATGGTCGTCGTGACCCGCACGGGCACCGATCCGGGCAGCGGGCGCGGCCGCCTCTCGCTCTTCATCGTCGACACCGACGCCCCCGGGCTCGAACGCACGCACATCCCGGTCGAGATCGCTGCGCCGGAGAAGCAGTTCACGCTGTTCTTCGACAACGTCGAGGTGCCGGCCGACCGGCTGCTCGGCGAGGAGAACGAAGGTTTGCGCCAGGTCTTCGTCGGTCTCAACCCGGAACGCATCATGAGCGCGACGATCTGTACCGGCATCGGGCGCTACGCGCTGCAACGCGCTGCCGACTACGCCAACGACCGTGAAGTGTGGGGCGTGCCCATCGGCCGGCACCAAGGCGTCGCGCACCCACTCGCCATCGCCAAGGTCGAAATCGAGCTCGCCCGCCTGATGACCGCGAAGGCGGCATGGATGCACGACCACGCCACCGATCGCGTCGCGGCCGGCGAAGCGGCCAACATGGCGAAGTACGCCTCCGCCGAGGCGGGGCTCCATGCCCTCGACGCGGCGATCCAGACGCACGGCGGGAATGGCATGGCGAGCGAGTACGGGCTCGCCGACCTGTGGGGCATGGCCCGGCTGCTGCGCATCGCTCCGGTGAGTCGCGAGATGGTGCTCAATTTCGTCGCGCAGCAATCGCTCGGGCTTCCCAAGTCGTATTGACGCCGCCCCTCGCCGGCTTCACACGAGCGCAGCAATCCCCTGCGCGACGGCACCGGCAACGAACGCGAGCGCGAGGGACAGGTACGCGAGGCGAAGGTGCCGGTACTTCTTCTCGACGAGGTAACGACCCTGGTCGTGGATGTCGACGACCTGCGCTTCGTAGAGCAGCGCGTCATCCAGCGAGAGCTCGCCGATGATCTCGACGAAGCGCTCCCGCGGCATCGAAGCGAAGTGGCCGAAGAAGAGTGGGTTCTCGTGCGGCTCGAAGTCGTGGCGAAGCTCGCCCTTCCGCGGGAACCGGAACTTGGGCACGACGACGGTGATCGCCGCGACGAGCGCCCCGAGCGCGCCGGCACCCACGGCGCTCAACCCCGGCCGAAGTGACTGCTCGCTCCAACGGGTCGCCACGATCGTCAGCATGAGCGACGAGGTCGTGATCACGATGTTGGCCTTGAGATCGGCCTGGCCCGTGTAGGTGACCAGCGTCTGCTGGGCACTGCGGAGCAACTCGTCGACGGAACGGCGGGGACGAACGCCGGCGAAGGGGTGGGCAACCTCCGAACCGGGGGTGCATTCGTCGTCGGTCTCGGATTCCGTCGTCTCGGTCACGGCGAAGGAGGGTAGATGCGCAGCGGCGGCCGCGTTGGGCTCGGCGGCGTGATGCACCGGCGGGTTTCCTCGCCGTTCACCTCGGCGAGCGACTGCTACCGCCGGGACCGCAGCATGATCGGCGCCAATCCGGCGACCTCGAGCGCACGCGTCACGGTCGGGTTCGCGCCGGTGAACGCGAGGTGGGTGCCGAGGTTGGTGGCGTTGAAGTGCGCCCGGACGAGCTCGCGGATCCCGGAGCTGTCGAGGTACTCGACGCCTTCCAGGTCGACCGTCAGCATCGACGTTCCGTGCTCGAACGCGCTACCGAGCGCGGCGCGCAGTTCCGGTGCCGTCGCCATGTCGACCTCTCCGACCAGGCGCAGCGTGAGGTGGCGGTGATTGCCGGTGACCTCGATCCGGAATGCGCTCGCCATGGCAACCTCCCCCGGGCCGCCCCCCGAATCGTCGACATCGCCCTCACTGTGCCCATCGTGGTCGTCAGGTATGCGCGCGGATGTGACGCGATCGCGGTCGCCCACCGCACTAGCTTCTCGCGGTCGGCCTTGAGCCGGGCGTGATACCCCACGTCATTCCCGGCTCGGCCGACACTTTCCGAGCGGAGTGCAATCGAGCGCTGAATAGTGTTCGGTCATGACCGCGTCCCTTCCTGCCCGCCGCGTCGACCGCGGTCGTCTGGCCCGGCTGCTCGCAACCGAACGCGAGCACTACGCCGAACGCAACCCCCGATCCCTCGCCGCGAGTTCCCGCGCGTCCAACCTGTTCGGCCACGTGCCGATGACGTGGATGGCGAAGAACGCGGGTGGCTTCCCCCTCTCGTTCGTGGGCGCGCACGGAGCCCGCGTCACCGATCTCGACGGTCACGAACTGCTCGACTTCTGCCTCGGCGACACGGGAGCGATGGCCGGTCATTCGCCGGCACCGACCGTCGCGGCTGTCGCCGAGCGCTTCGGCACGGCCGGCGGCGCGACGTTGATGATGCCGACCGACGACGCGGAGATCGTCGGAGCCGAACTCACCCGGCGATTCGGGTTGGCGCAATGGAGCTTCGCGTTGAGCGCGACCGACGCGAACCGTTGGGCGTTGCGCCTGTGCCGCGCCGCCACCAAGCGGCCTCGCGTCCTCGTCAACAGTTACTGCTACCACGGCACCGTCGACGAGTCGTTCATCGTCATCGGTGACCGCGGGGCCGAATCACGCGCGGGGAACGTCGGCGCACCGTTCGACGTGACCGTTACGAGCCGCGTCGCGGAGTTCAACGATCTCGACGGGCTGCGTGAGCAACTGTCGTTCGGCGACGTTGCCGTGGTGTTGATGGAACCGGCACTGACCAACATGGGCATCGTGTTGCCCGACGACGGTTACCTCGAAGGGGTGCGCGCGCTGACGCGCGATTCAGGGACGCTGCTGCTCATCGACGAGACGCATACGTTGTCGGCCGGGCCCGGTGGGTGCACACGCGCGTGGGGCCTGCAACCCGACCTCGTCACCGTCGGGAAGGCGATCGGCGGCGGCATCCCCTCCGCCGCGTTCGGCCTGAGCGACGCCTTTGCCGCCCGGCTCCGAGCCCGCGCCGATCTCGATCTCGTCGACACCGGCGGCGTCGGCGGCACGCTGGCCGGGAACGCGCTCTCGCTCGCCGCGACGCGGGCAACCCTGACCCAAGTGCTGACCGACCGTGCGTTCTCCACGATGATCGAACTGGCGACCCGCTATACCGCGGGCGTCCAGCGCGTGATCGACACGTACGACATGCCGTGGTCGGTCACCCAACTCGGCGCGCGCGCCGAATACCGCTTCGCCCGACCGGCCCCGCGGACCGGTACCGACTCCTACCGCGCCACCGACACCGACCTCGACGACTTCATGCACGTGTTCCTCGTCAACCGCGGTGTCCTCCTCACGCCGTTCCACAACATGGCGTTGATGTGCCCGGCGACGACCGCCGCCGACGTCGACCGTCATCTCGAAGTGTTCGAGGCGGCGGTGAAAGCCCTCACCGGCTGACCGTGCGACGGCGAACACCGGTCACACGTGGTCGAGCACGCCGTCGAGTGGCCTCGGCACGTGGTCGAGGTCGAGCGCGTCGACGAGGAGCCGGGCGTAGCGGATCTTCCGGCCGCCGCGGCTGCCCATGAACCGGTGCAACTGCTGCTCGATGCTGCGGTCGCGCTGGGCGGGCTGGCGTTGGAGCGTACGGAACGAACCCAACTCGCCTTCGGCCGCGATCACCCGTTCGACCGTGGCGGCACCGAGCGCCCGGATCAGTTCGTCCTCGAGGTCGGCGTCGCAGACGTAGAACCCGAGCCGTTCCATCCCGGCCCGCGTGAGGTCGGTGCCGAGACCGGCTCGCTCGAGGCGGCGGATGAAGCCGGGCACTTCGCCGGCGTCGCAGAGCCCGGCGAGTTGCACGCCGAGCCCACGCGGGCCGTACGCGTCGAGGAACCGGCCGATCGTGGTCGCGCCGCCGATCGGGACGATCGCGACGCCCTCGGCGCCGAGGTCACGGCCCCGCCGCGCGGCGAGCGCCGCCACCGCCTGCTGGTCGCTCACCCCCTCGACGAGGACGACCGAGCGCACCGCGTCGTCGAGGCCGCCGGCCCACGTTTCCTGCGTTCCCACGAGCTCAGCATCGCAGGGCCGCACGGCGCGACCGGTCGAATTCGGCCACGAGGAGCGAGCCCGGCGCGAACTTGGGTACAACATGACGGAAGCGGTAACCCGTCATCGCCCGCCGTTCCACTCACCCGGGTAGGTCTGCATGTCCGATTACGTCATTCCCGAGCCCGAGCCGAAGGAGATCGACGAACGCCTCGCCATCGAGCTGCGGCACCTGGCCGACAACGCGGTGCTCAAGGGCCGGCCGCAAGGCGATGAGCAGTGCGACAACTGCCGCTACTACCTCGAACCGACAGCGGAGATCTCGTACTGCTGGCACCCCAAGCTGCGCATCCTCGTGGGCGATCAGTGGTGGTGCCAGTGGTGGGAGAAGGAGCCGGACGCTTCCTGACCGCCGGCAACACCGACCGATCGACGGGCGGGCCGGGCCGGCGCGGGACGAAGGTCCTCATCGTGCCGCCGGGACGCGCCGGCCCTTCGCCTCTGGCGCCCTCCGCCCGGAGACATTTCGATCTACCTACACCGATATTGGAGGTAGGTAATGGCGACTGCTGTGGTCGTTCCGCCGAGCGCGATCGTCGACGAGGCGCCGCCCGCGGACCCTGAGGCGATCGAGTTCGCCGCTGAGGTGACGCTCGTGCGGGATGCGCTCATCGGTATCGGTGTCGGCATGGTCGTCTGCGCCGGGATCTGGGCGCTCCTCGTACTGATCGCGATGGCATCGACCGACGCACCGATCGGGCCGGCCGTATGGATGGGCGCGGGCGTCGGGCTCTTCGCCGGCGCGTTCTACGGCGGCTGGGTCGGCACCATGGTCGGTGCGCGCAAGCTCGAAGTCGCCGAGCACGGAACGTTGCCCACCGTTCCCGATCACGCGTGACCTCGCGCCGCTGAGCGGCGTAGCCGACTGGGACACGCGACGCGAGGGATCGGTCGCGGTGACCTCGCCGGGGTCAGACGGCGGCGATCTCGAGGAGCGCGCCGGCCACCGCGGCCGCGTTCGCCATCACGCCGGTTCAGACCGACGGCTCGAGCACCGCGTAGACATCCGATGCCCCGCTATCGGGCACGCGCGGCTGGCGCCAGACCTCGATCGGGAACGACACGTTGACCAGCGAGCAGTACAGCCAGAGCAGGTGCGCCCATTCCTCGGGGAGAGCGTCGACCGCGAACTGCTCGAGCGACGCGCACGCGGCTTCGAGCCGAGGCATCGCCGCGTCGTAGAAGGCCTGCATCTCCTCCATGGAACTCGCGAGGCGTTTCTGGTAGCGGGCGCGCTCTCCCGGCAACGCCCAACCGGCGAAGGGTTCGAGGTCGCTGAACTCGGCCGGCAGCCGCGGCTTCGACTCGTTGGTCATCGCAGGCCCTTTCACGCCGGGACGGTCGACGCCGCGCGGCGCGTCCCGTTCGTGCGCAACGACGACTGTTCGTATCGCGCGACATAGTCGCGCGCGGTCGTGTGGAGGAGACGAAGCAGGATCTCCTGATCGTTGAGCGGGAACTGCTGCACCGCGCGCGACTCGAGCATCATCTGCGTCGCTTCGAGCGTGTTGCCGTCTTGCAGCGCGTACTCCTTGAACGTGACGACGGCCAACTCCTGGGCCAGGCGTTCCCGCGCGTTCTTCGGCGGCGCGAAGTAGCAGGTGCCCTCGAAGATGTGGGTGTTGTAGCTCGTCGGCCAGTAGTGGTAGGTGAGCACCCAGTTCGTCTTCCAGATCAGCACCATGAAGTTCGGGAAGAACAGGAACGAGTCCATCCCCCACTGCGGCAACCGCGACGGGTTGACCGCGGGCGCGCGCGTGCCGCCGAGGTCGGGTGCGTCCCACGGGCCGAAGAGGCCGCTGCGCAACACGCGTTCGATCGGCTTGACCATGCTCGGGTCCTTCGGCGGCGCCATGCCACCCCACGACGACACCATCCCGTGCGGGCCGTCGATGTTGTACGCCAGCGCTTCGTAGCCGTACTCAGCGAGCTTGCGCGCTTCCTCGTTGGTCGCCTGGCGTTGGTGCAACACGGGCGCGTGGTAGAACTCGGTGAAGGCGTCGATGAACAACTTCCAGTTCGCGCCGATCTCCGCGCGGTACTTGTGCACCTGTGTCATCTCGCCGAACGGGTACCCCTCCAACCCGGCGCCGAGGCCACCCAGGTACTCGCGCACCGGTACCGCGTTGTCGGGGTCGAGGTTGACCCAGATGAACCCCTCCCACACTTCGCAGGCGACCGGCGCGAGCCCGTAGTCGGCTTTGTCGAGGTCGAAGAACTCGCTCTCCTGTTGCACGAACGTGCACTCGCCCTGCAGCGAGTACCGCCACCCGTGGTACTTGCAGGTGAACTGGCGGCACGCACCGGCAGTCTCTTCCTTCGGGTAGTCCTGCCACACGAGTTTGTTGCCGCGATGGCGGCAGATGTTGTGGAACGCGCGGAACTCGTCGGCGCCCGAACGCACGATCACGACCGATGTCCGCGCCGCGTCGAGCTCCTTCGTGAAGTAGCTCCCCACCCGCGGGACCTGCTCCACCCGACCGACGTTCAGCCAGGTCCGGCGGAAGATCGCGTCCCGTTCCAGCTCGTAGTACTCGGGCGAGATCGAATCCTCGTACGACACCGGCCCGGTACCCAGCTCCGGGTACTGCTCCGTCCAGCTGCCGACGCTCGGCTTCGGGAAATGCGGCACTGGTGTTCCTTTCGCCCCGCGCTGCGGCACGTCGCTTCGCGAGTGAGGATAACAGAACTACCGCTAGGCGGAAAGCTCGTTCTCACTCACGCCTGCGGGCGCAGATCGCGCTTGAGCACCTTGCCGGACGGGTTCCGGGGCAGCGCCTCGACGAACACGACATCCCTCGGCACCTTGAAGCGAGCCAGCTGACCGCGGCAGTGCTCGATCAACTCGTCGGCCGTCGTCGTCGTGCCGGGCCGCCGCGCGACGAAGGCGACCGGCACCTCACCCCATCGGTCGTCGGGCCGGCCGACCACCGCGGCTTCGAGGACGGCGGCGTGCTCGTACAGGACACGCTCGACTTCGGATCCGGCGATGTTCTCGCCGCCCGACACGATCATGTCCTTGAGCCGGTCGACGATGTAGACGTAACCGTCGGCGTCCCTGATGCCGATGTCGCCGGTGTGGAACCATCCCGACGCGAACGCGGCGGCGGTCGCGTCGGGGTCACGCCAGTAGCCCTTGAACACCTTGGGCCCGCGCAGCACGATCTCGCCCGGCTCCCCCGCCGGCTGCGACATCCCGTGATCGTCCCAGATGTCGAGTTCGAGGTAGAGGCAGGGGCGGCCGACGCTGCCGAGCTTGGTGACAAGGTTGTCGCGATCGAGGAAGGTGTCGCCCGACACGGTCTCGGTGAGACCGTACGCGTCGGCGAACCACGCCGACGGGAACGTCCGCTGCAGCCGTTCGATGAGCGGGATCGGCATCTTCTCGCCGCCGTTGATGATCAGCCGCACCGACGAGAGGTCACGCCGCTCGACATCGGGCCGCGCCATGATCGCATTCACCATCGCGGGCGCGAGCCACACCACCGTGACGCGCGAACGCTCGATCTCGTCGACGACATCGGCGGCATCGAATGCGCGGTGGATGATCGTCGTCGCCCCCGCCGCGATCAGCGTCGTGGTCGTGAGATCGAGCGCGCCGACGTGGTAGAGCGGGCCGCACGCGAGACCGAGATCGGCGCTCGTCATCGAGAACTCGACCAGGTGGGCGAGGTTCTTCCAGGCCAGGTTGGCGTGCGTGATCATCACGCCCTTCGGGCGCCCCGTCGTGCCCGAGGTGTACATCAAGCGGTGGACGTCGTCGCCCGCGACGGGTACCGGCGGCGGGACCTTCGCGGGTGTACGCAGCTCGGCGAGCGACATCCATCCGGCGGGCGCCGTCGCGGCGACGCACACGCGGGCAAGCGGGTGCGGAATACCAGCCGTCGCATCGTCGGCGAGCGGCACCAGCGCGTCGTCGCACACCAGCGCGCGGGCCTCGGAGTGCTCGAGGATGTAGCGCACCTCCGCCGCCGCGAGCCGCCAGTTGATCGGCATGGCGATCGCGCCGAGGTAGTTCGCGGCGAAGATGGTTTCGAGGAATTCGATGCAGTTGTACGAGAGCAACGCGACGACATCACCGGCGCCGACGCCCCGTTCCTGCAGCCCGCCCGCCAGTGCCGCGGCGCGCGAGTGCATCTCGCCGTAGGTCACCGTCGCATCCCCGTAGCGGGCGAGGGGCCGATCGGGCGCGCGGCTCGCGTGGTGGGCCAGCACCGCGAACCAGTTCATGTCGGCCTGCATGGGCACCGCTTCGGTCATCGCGTTCCCTCCTCGAGCGTCCCCGCGCCGGCACGCAGGGAGCGCGAGCCGGTGCCGGAACAGATCTGCGCACCGCAATGCAACCGTCGCCGACCACTGCCCGAGTAGCGTCGGCGTTGATGCCGCGTGCCCACGCGAACGACGAGCCCCGTCGAAACCCGAAATGGGAGGCGCGCCGGGAGGCGATCATCGACGCGTCGGCGCGGGTCTTCGCGCAGCGCGGCTATCACGCGACCGGTCTCACCGAACTGTGCACCGCGAACGGTCTCGGCAAGGGCGCGCTCTACCACTACATCAAGTCGAAAGAAGACCTGCTCGCCGCGATCCACGACCGGGTGATGGACGAGGTCATGGCGGGCGCGGATCGCGTCGCGACTGACGGGGGGTTCGCCGCCCGAGCAGCTGACCCTGCTCGGCGACGAACTGCTCGACGTGATCCACCGCTACCCCGACCACGTGTGGGTCTTCCTCCACGAGTTCCCCGCGCTCACCGGCGAGCGGGCCGAACAGTTCCGCGTCCGCCGCCGCGAGTACGAGCGACGGGTCGAGGGCGTGCTGCAGGCCGGTATCGAATCCGGCGAGTTTCGCGCCGTCGACCCGCGGCTGACCGCGCTCGCCTGGCTCGGGATGCACAACTACACGTACCTGTGGTTGAAGCCGGGCGGCCGCTTCTCCGCGCGCGACGTCGCGAAACCGTTCGCCGACCTCTTCATGCGCGGCATCGGCAACGACGCTGCTCGTCGCGCCCCGGTGAAACCGAAAGCGGGCGCCAAGGCCCGGCGAACCGGAACTCACGGCGCCGAGTAGCCGCCATCGACGACCAGCGCCGCGCCGGTCGTCCAACGCGACGCGTCGCTCGCGAGGTACGAGTACGCGCCGACCAGGTCGGCGGCCGACCCGAGACCCAGCGGGTGCCGCGCCTCGATCGCGTCGAGCGCCTCTGGCGGAAGCTTGGCGTGGATCGCGGAGCGGAACGTGCCCGGGCAGACACAGTTGACGCGGATCCCGTCGCGCGCGTACTCGACGGCTGCGACCTTCGCGAGCTGGATCACCCCGGCTTTCGTCACGCAGTACGGCGCCGCGTGAGACCAGGCCGTGAGGCCCGACACCGACGCGGTGAGCACGATCGACCCCGATCGCTGTTCGCGCATCACCGGGACCGCGGCGCGAATACCGTTGACCGCACCGAGAACGTTGACCCGGAACGCGCGCTCCCAGTCGTCGGTTGCGAGGTTGTGGATGCGACCGTTGGGCGACAGCACACCCGCGTTGCTGATCAACACGTCGAGCCGGCCGAACCGCTCCTTCGCGAGCCCGACGACGGCTTCGACCTGCGCGATGTCGCTCACGTCGGCGAGCTGCGCCTCGACCGCGCCGCGCGCATCGGGCAACCCGGCCGTCGTCGCGTCGAGCGACGCCGCGCTGACGTCGCTGAGCACCAGGTCGGTGCCGGGTTCGGACGCGAATTGCCGCGCCAGCGCGGCACCCAACGCGCCGCCGGCACCGGTGATCGCGATGACCCGCCGCGGTTCGTTCGTACCGCTCGTCATACGAGGAGGTAGCCGCCATCGACGTTGAGCACGGTTCCGGTCACGAACGCCGCCGCGTCGGACGCGAGGAATTGGTAGGCACCCGCGAGATCGGTGGCGTCACCCCAACGCAGCTGCGCGGTGTGCCCGACCACCGCGGCCGCGAGTTCGGCGTTGCGCTTCCAGCCGTCGGCGAGCGGCGAGTCGAACCAGCCCGGCGCGACGACGTTCACGGTGATGCCCGCCGGCGCGAGGTCGAGGGCCAGGCCCTTCGCCAGGCCGACGAGCCCCGCCTTGGATGCGCTATAGGCCGCGAGGCCCCCGCGCGGTCGCTCGCCGAGGACCGAGCCCGTGAAGATGAGCCGCCCGCCGTCGCGCATCAACCGCGCCGCGGCGCGCGCCCCAAGAACGCGCCGGTGAGGTTGACCTCGATGATCTTGCGCCATACCGACGGATCGGTCTGCCGCGGGCCGGCGACCACCGGCGAGATCCCGGCGTTGCAGATCCAGACGTCGATGCCGCCCCACTCGGTCACGGTGGCGTCGGCGACGGCCTCGTTGAAGTCGGCGTCGGTGATGTCGCCGGAGCACACGAGTGCGGGCCCGGCCAGTTCTTCGGCCACCGCCTTGAGGTCCTTCTCGGTGCGCGCGACGAGGGTCACCAGCGCACCACCGCGCGAGAACGCGTGGGCGAGCAACCGGCCGAGCCCACGGCCGGCGCCCGTGATGACGACGCGTTTGCCGGTCACGTCGCCGCCACGCGGGAAGGAAGCCGGGATCTCGATCTGTTCCGCCATCGCCCTTCCCCGGCCGGCGCCGCACCGGAGGACGAAGCCGCCAGCGCCTTGTACCGACCAGTACAATAGTCGTTTCGTGTTCACGACCGCCGACCTCGTCGAGATGCACCGGCGGATGCTGCTGATCCGCGGGTTCGAGCGGCGCGTGGCCGCGTGCTACCGCGACGGTGAGGTGCCGGGCTTCGTGCACCTCTCGATCGGCCAGGAGGCGGCGGCCGTCGGCGCGTGCTGGGCCTGCGCGATGCCGACGTCATCACGTCGACGCACCGGGGCCACGGCCACTGCCTCGCCAAGGGCCTTGCGCCGTTCCCCATGTTCGCCGAGCTGATGGCCAGGGACGCGGGCACGAACCGCGGCCGCGGTGGCTCGATGCACATCGCCGATCCGAACGCCGGGATCTTCGGCGCGAACGGGATCGTCGCGGCCGGCCTCCCGATCGCGGTGGGCGCCGCCGCCGCGGCGCGGCTGCGCGGCCACGACCGCGTCGCGGTCGCGTTCTTCGGCGACGGTGCAGTGGCGGCGGGCGCGTTCCACGAGGCGGTGAACCTCGCAGCGGTGTGGGAGTTGCCGGTCGTCTTCTTCTGTGAGAACAACGGCTATGCCGAGTTCTCCGCCGCGTCGAGCCAGCACGCGGCGTCGCTCGAACGGCGGGCGCCGGGCTACGGCGTCGACTACGTCGCCGTCGACGGCAACGATGTCGTGGCGACCGCCGCCGCGATGCGAGAGGTCGTCGCCGCCGTTCGCAACGGGCACCGTCCGACGATCGTCGAGGCGACGACGTACCGCCGGCACGGCCACTACGAAGGCGACCCTCAGCGCTACCGGCCGGCCGACGAGGTCCACGAGTGGGAGGCACGCGACCCGCTGCTGCTCCACACGCGGCGGCTCGAGACCGGCGGCGTCACCGACAAGACGATCCGCACGCTCGAAGCGTCGGTGGCAAAGGAGCTCGACGATGCCCTCGACGCGGCGCGCCGCTCGACCGAGCCCGACGCGGCGACGCTGGCGAACTTCGTGGTGCGCGCCCGGCCCGAACGGCCCGAACCGCCGCTCCCGCCCGCCGGCGCGCCGGAGTTCCGCCTGATGGACGCGGTCCGTACCGCGCTCGAAGCCGAGCTCGCGAACGACGAGCGGGTGTTCGTCGCCGGCATCGACGTCGGCGCGGGCGGCAACGTGTTCGGCTTGACCAGAGGCTTGCGCGACCGCTTCGGCGACCGCGTACGCGACACACCGATCTCCGAGACCGCGATCGTCGGGCTCGGCGTCGGTGCGGCGATGGCGGGGATGCGCCCGGTGGTCGAGGTGATGTACCTCGACTTCATCGGTGTCTGCCTCGACCAGCTGCTGAACCAGGCCGCGAAGCTGCCGTTCATGACCGGCGGGGGTGCGCAGATGGCGCTCACCGTCCGGACCCAGTTCGGCGCCGGCCGCTCCTCCGGCAGCCAGCACTCGCAGAGCCTCGAAGCGCTGCTCGCCCACATCCCCGGGCTGACCGTCGTGATGCCGTCGACACCCGCCGACACTTACGGCTTGTTGCGCGCCGCGATCCAGGACCCGAACCCGGTTGTCTTCATCGAGAACCGGCTCCTCTACGGCATGAAAGGCCCGCAGCCGCCGGCCGATCACGTCGTGCCGATCGGCAAGGCGTCGGTGGTGCGCCCGGGCACCGACATCACGGTCGTGTCGGTCTCCCGGATGGTCCACGAGGCGCTCGCCGCCGCGGAGGCGGTCGCGATCGACGGGATCTCGGTCGAGGTGCTCGACCTGCGAACCGTCGCGCCACTCGACACCGCGACGGTCCTCGAGTCGGTGCACAAGACGAGCCGCCTCCTGATCGCGCACGAGGCGGTCGTGCCGTTCGGGATCGGTGCCGAGATCGCCGCGACCGTCGCGCGAGAAGGTTTCTGGGACCTCGACGCCCCGATCGTGCGCGTCGGCGCCGAGGCGACACCCCCGCCGTATGCCCCGGGCCTCGAACGAGCCTGGCTCCCCGACCGCGAGCGCATCGCGGTTGCGCTGCGCGACCTCGCGCGCGTGTAGCTGTCGGTTAGCCGGCCCGTCTTCGGCAATGGCCTTCGTGCTCGTCGCGATGGTGGCGCCAGCACAGGAGCCGGAGATTGGCGAGGTCGGTTGCGCCGCCGTCGGCCCAGTGGAGAACGTGGTGCGCTTCGCACCAGCCCGGCGGTGCCGTACAGCCGGGATGCGTGCACCCGCCGTCGCGCGCGACCAGCGCGTTCCACTGCGCTCGGGAGACGACGCGCGTCGCACGCCCGAGATCGAGGACCTCACTACGACCCTGCGTGATCACCCGGTGCACCACACCGTCGCACACCAGGCGCCGGAGCGTCTCCGCCGAGACGGCCCCGACATGGAGCAGGTCGCCACGCACCGCGTCGGCCAGATCGACATGGCCGTCGCGACGCAACACGTCGAGGTCGACATGCACACCGGCATGGAACGCGGCGCGCCGGCGGGCCGGCTCGCGACCATCGCGGTGATCGAGAAAGAACCGCATGATGTCGCGCAACGCATCTTCACGGCGCTGCCCGCGCGTCCGCCTCGGGTCGCCGGCCGCGTCGGGGTCGTCGGCCATGCGCGCCTCGAGCGCACTGCACAACAGCTCGGCCGTCTCCGGTGCCAGGTCGCCGCGCAACGGGGCCAACCCCCAGCTCGTCGGCAGGACGTGCAGGTTGCGCCGCTCGAAGTCGTCGTTCGCGGCCGCGCCGCCACCGTCGCCGTCGATCGCATCGGTGACCCGGCGCACGACGCAACGCAGCTGGCGGGCGGTGAAACGTCGCGCGGCGTCGACGAGGTCGGGTTCGAGATCGACCAACACCTCGGCCCGCGCCGGCGTGTACGCCGCCGCGATGACCCGCGCGTGCTCGTCGGTGATGGTCCCATCGAGGAACGCACCCAGCGTCTCCGGCAACTCCTGCAACCTCCGCGCGTCGTCGAGCATCCGCCTCGCAGCACCGAACGACAGGCGGCAACCGTCGGCCAGCGACCCCGCCGGCGTGCGGTGCAACTCGGCCAGCCGACCGTCGCGATCCGCCCGCCCGACCTCCCGCACGAACGCAGCCTGGAGGCGTTCGACACAACGGTGCAGACGGGCCAGGTCGTGGGTGTGCTCCGACGCGATCAGCTTCTCGACGGCTACTTCGATCCCGTCCAACTCCGCCCCGAACACGTGTTCGATACTACTCCAACCACCGCGCGAACGCGATCAAATTTCGTGCGCAGGTCGCGGCTCGGCCGAACGCGCGCGTCGTTGCTCAGGAGGACGCGCGCGCCCATCGCGCGCGCGTCATCGCGTAGATGTAGCCGGCCCCCGTTTGGCCGCTGAGGCGCTCGCCGTCGAACTCTTCGTCGCCTACTCGTATGAAGTCGAGACGCGTCGCGACCGCGCGGCTGCGGACGTTCCCCTTGTCCATCCTGAGTTCGACGCGCGTACGTCGGCCGGACGCCTCCGCCGGAGCTGGATCGGGCCGCGTCGACGACGTCGGGCAGGGGCACGGCTCAGCAACCCAATGCGCGCGCGATCACGAGGTGCTGGATCTCGTTCGTGCCTTCGCCGATCTCGAGCACCTTCGCATCGCAGTAGAAGCGCGCCACGGGCGAATCGAGCATGTAGCCGAGGCCGCCGTGAACCTGCACCGCCTCCGACGCCGCCCACGTCGCGACGCGGCTCGCTTTCAGCTTCGCCATCGCCGCTTCCTTCTGGAACGGTTCCCCCCGGTCGCGGAGCGACGCGGCGCGGTAGGTGAGCCAGCGCGCCGCTTCGAGTTCCGTCGCGATGTCGGCGAGCTTGAACTGGATCGCCTGGAACTTCGAGATCGGCTGCCCGAACTGCACCCGCTGCTTCGCGTAGTCGGTCGCGAGGTCGAGCACCGCTTGCGCCAGGCTGAGCGACAACGCCGCGATCGAGATACGCCCGACCTCGAGCGTGCGCAGGAACTGGGCGAGCCCCATCGCCGGGTCGCCGACGAGGTGCTCGTCGGGGACCCACACGTCGTCGAAGGCAAGCTCGCGGGTATCGAGCCCGCGCCAACCGATCCCGTTCAGTTTGGGCCCGTCGTGAACCCCGGGGTGCCCTTCTCCACGACGAAGCTCGCGAACGCCGGCCCCTCCCCCTCCGCGGGCTCGGTGCGCGCGAGCAGGGTCACGCCGAACGACATGTCGGTGCCGGCGTTCGAGATGAACGTCTTGCGCCCGTTGATCAACCAACCGCCGTCGCGCCGCACGGCGCGGGTGCGGATCCCGCGGGCGTCCGAACCGGCGTCGGGTTCGGTGAGGCCGAACGCGCCGAGCGAGCGCCCCTCGGCCAGCGGTCGCAGCCATCGCTCGCGCTGCGCATCGGTGCCGAACAGGTAAAGGGGCAACGAACCGATCGTCACGTGCGCCTGCCAGGCCGCGGCGAGCGACTGGTCGGCGAGGCCGATCTGTTCCATCGCGGCGACGAAGCCGACGGTCGACATCCCGATGCCGCCCCATTCCTCGGGGACGAGCAGGCCGAGCAGCCCGAGCGTGCCCATCTCGCGCAGGAGGTCGGTCGCGCAGCGGGCTTCGTGCCACGCCTGTGGCGCGCGGCGCGCGATCTCGTTCTGCGCGAAGTCGCGGCACAGCCCGACCAGGTCTTGTTCCGCGTCGCTCAGCGAGAAGTCCACGAACCGAAAGCTTATTGGACCGACCGGTACAACGCGGGGTACGGTGCCGCCCCACGTTCCTCGAGCGGTGCTGTGACTGACTACGACGCGACCGACTTCTTCCGCGGCAACGAGCTCATTGCCGACCCGTACGGCTACTTCGAGTGGCTCCGTTCGCAGTGCCCCGTCCGCGCGGAACGCCACCACGGCGTGACGATGGTGACGGGGTACGAAGAAGCGGTCGCGGTGTACAACGACCCCGACACGTTCTCGTCGTGCAACTCCCCGACCGGGCCGTTCCCCGGCTTCCCCGTACCGCTCGAGCGCGACGACGACGTGCGCGCGCTGATCGAGCAACACCGCGACGAGTTGCCGTTCAGCGACCAGATCCTCACCTTCGATCCGCCGAAGCACGCGCTGCACCGCGCGCTGCTGATGCGGTTGATCACGCCGAAGCGGTTGAACGACAACGAGGAGTTCATGTGGCGGCTCGCCGATCGCCAGATCGACGAGTTCATCGACCGCGGCGGCTGCGAGTTCATCAGCGACTACGGCCAACCGTTCGCCATGCTCGCCATCGCCGACCTTCTCGGCGTACCGGAGCCGGACCACGAGCTGTTCCGGGAACGGCTCGGCCGGCCGCCGGCATTCCGGCTCGCTCGGCGGGACCGGCCACGACGACCGGCTCGCCCAGAACCCGCTCGAATTCCTGTACGAGCAGTTCAGCGCGTACGTCGAGGACCGGCGCGCGAACCCGCGGCCCGACGTGCTGACCGGGCTTGCCACCGCGACGTTCCCCGACGGCTCGGTCCCCGACGTCCTCGACGTCGCGCGCATCGCGGCGAACCTGTTCGCGGCCGGTCAGGAGACGAGCGTTCGCCTGTTCGGCACCGCGCTGCAACGCATCGCCGACGACCCCGGCCTCCAGGAGTTGCTGCGGGCGCGGCGCGACCTGGTCGCGAACTTCGTGGAGGAGTGCTTGCGGTTCGAGAGCCCGGTGAAGGGCGACTTCCGGCTCGCGCGCGCCACCACGACCGCCGCGGGCGTGGAGATCCCCGCGGGCACCACGGTGATGGTCGTCAACGGCGCCGCCAACCGCGATCCCCGCAAGTTCGAGCAACCCGACGAGTTCCAGGTGGAACGGCCGAACGCACGCCAGCACATCGCGTTCGGGCACGGCATCCACACCTGCCCCGGCGCGCCGCTCGCGCGAGCGGAGGGACGGGTCACCATCGAGCGCTTCCTGGACCGCATCTCCGACATACGCATCGCCGAGGCCGAGCACGGCCCGCCCGGCGCGCGTCGCTACGACTACGTGCCGACGTACATCTTGCGCGGGCTGCGGGAACTCCACCTCGAGTTCGGTCGAGGCGGTTGACCCGGTCTACGAAGATCCTCGTTCGGGATCGCTCGCGTGGAGGTGGGCCATGAACGCGGTCGACCACGCGGTGAGGTCGGCCGGGACCGAATAGCCGGCCTCGTCGTTGATCGTCGCCCAGTTCTCCGCGATGTCCTCGATCGTGGGCTCCGGCGTTCCGTGGACGTACCCGGCGGTGGAGGCGATGAAGATCCGCGTGAAACGCCCGAACCCCGCGGCGTACATCTCGCCGCTGACGGGGCAGTCCTCGTGCGCCAGGAACGCGGCCATCGGTGCGACAAGGTCGGGCGCCATCTGCGCCGAGCCCGCGCCCGCGCCGGCCATGCGCGTCATCGCCGCGGGCGCGATGAGGTTGACCTTGATGCCGTGCTGCGCCCCCGCGGTGGCCAGGCTGCGCGTGAGGCCGATCACCCCGGCCTTGGCGGTCGCGTACGACGTGTTGTTCGGCAGCCCGAAGATCCCCGACGACGTCGTCATGACGATGCGGCCGTAGCGGCGCTCCATCATGTGCGGCCATGCCGCGCGCGTGGTGTTGAACGAGCCGCCGACGTGCACGGCAAGATGGCTCGCGAGGTTCTCGGCGTCGACGGCAGGCATGCCCGCCCACCGGATGATGCCCGCGTTGTTGACCAGCACGTCGACACCACCGAAGTGTTCGACCGCGGCCGCGACGAGCGCGTCGGCGCCGGCCGGCGTCGCCACGTCGTTGGTGTCGGCGATCGCCGCGCCGCCCGCAGCCACGATCTCGGCCGCGACGTTCGACGCGGGCCCGCGATCGGCGCCGGTGCCGTCGATCGACCCACCGAGGTCGTTGACGACCACGCGCGCGCCGCGCGCCGCGAGCAGGAGCGCGTACGCGCGGCCGATGCCGCGCCCCGCGCCGGTGACGATCGCGACGCGCCCTTCGAAGCGGTGTTCGCTCAGACGGCCACCGGCGCCGTGAACCCCAGGAGACCGCCGAGGGTGCCACCGAGTATCGCGGCACGCTCGGCGTCGGCGACGCCGGCAAACTGCTTCGCGATCAGCTCGCGGCTCCCGCGGAACGTGCCCTCCGCGTGCGGGTAGTCGTTGCCCCACACGATCGACGACACCCCGGTGATGTGCCGGGTCGCGATCGCGACGGGGTCGTCCTGGAACTGCACGTGGAACTGGCGCTGCACGTACTCGCTCGGCGTGAGCGGGTACGGCCACTTCTCGTTCAGGCGGAACAGCTGCGCCATGTTCGGCTGGTCGTTCGCGGGACGGGTGTCGTCCCAAGAGCCGAGCCACCAGTCGGCGTCCTGGCCGATGCCCGTGACCCAGCACTTGTCCATCGCGCCCATCAGCGACGCCAGCCAATGCGCGTTGAACTCGATGAGCGCGAAATGCAGGTCGGGGTACCGCTCGGGGACCCCGCCGCCGATCAGCTGGCAGATGACCTGCTCGGGAACCATCGGCGCGTAGACGCACTGGGTGATCATCCGTTTCGAGGCCGTCTTCCCGGTCATCGGCTGGTTGACCTGCGCGGCCGATTCCATGACGACCCTGAGCGTCGTAGAAGCCGGGTCGTCGACCTTCACTCCGCCGGTCTGCGTGTGGATGAACACGTGCACACCGTTGGCTTGCGCCGCGGCCCAGACCGGGTCGAAGTCGCGCGAGTAGTAGGGCTTCGGTGGGATCGACGGCAGGAGGATCGCACGGAAACCGGCGGCAGCCACCCGCTCGATCTCGGCGACCGCGTCGTCGACGTCGGTGAGCGGCACGGGCGCGGTCGGAGCCAGCCGAGAGAAGTACGGCGTGAACCGCTCGATCACATAGTCGTTGTAGACGCGAGCGTGCGCCATCGACAGTTCGTGGTCGTCGGAGTAGAGACCGAACAGCGACAGGTTCGGGTGCATGACCTGCACGTCGACCCCGTCGAGGTCCATGTCGTCGAGGATCATCTCGGGGTCGCCTTCGGGCATCCGCCCGCCGGTCTGGCGGTACCGCGAGATCGTCCAGCCTTCGAACCCCGGCGTGTGCAAGCGCCGGAAGACCCGGGCACCACCCTCGACGAGCGGCTCGATCTCGAAGTCTTCCTCCCACACGCCGCGATCGCGCAGGTGCTTCGGCAGGCGCGTGCGAAACAGGTCCGTCGGCTCGAGGAGGTGCCCGTCGCCGGAGACGACAAAGTCCTTCTGCGTCATTCGTTCGCGACCTTCCTGCGCCGGGCTCGCGTGCCCGGGCCGCGCTAGCTTCGCCGACGAAACGTAGACCAACCGGTCGGTACATACAACGCACCGACGGGCGCGTCAACGCGGCCGGAAGGAGCACACGCGTGGCAAAGCGGTGGGCACGGCGGCCGCCCGGCTCGACTTGGGGCGAGTGGGGCGACGACGACGAACTCGGCCGGATCAACCTGCTCACCCCCGAGAAGGTCCTCCAGGGCGTGCGCGAGGTGGAGCACGGCATCACCTTCTGCCTCAGCCTGCCCCTCGACTATCCCGGCGGCACGCTGCTGAACCAGCGCCGCCACCCGCCGGTCATCGCGCCGACCGAGGATCTCGAAGGCAATCCGGCGACGTTCTACAACGTCCACCAGCGCGACATCCCGAGCGTGGGGCAGCCGGCGCCACGTCGACGTGTGGGTCGACGACGTCGTCACGCTCTCGCTCCAGTACTCGACGCAATGGGACGCACTCGCCCACGCCGGGGCCGAGTTCGACGCCGACGGCGACGGCAACGAGGAGGCGGTCTTCTACAACGGCTACCGGTCGGGCACCGACATCGTCGGCCCGAGGGCCGACGCGCGCGGCGACGGCAGCGAGCACGTGTGCTTCGCGCACCATCTCGGCCTCGAGCACATGGCGTTCCATGGGGTGCAGGGCCGGGGCGTGCTCGTCGACCTCGCGCACCACCTCGGCCACGACTTCCGGGGTGTCGACCACGCGACACTCGAGGAGATCATGAACGCCGACGGCGTCGTCGTGGAGCCCGGCGACATCCTGCTCCTGCACACCGGCTTCGCGACGAAGGTGCTCGAATGGGAGCGCAACCCCGACCCGGCGCAGATCAACCAGATGTGCACGTACCTCGACGCGCACGACCCGTCGATGCTCGAGTGGATCACCCAGTCGAACATCTCGGCGCTGGTGGCCGACAACTACGCCGTCGAGGGAATGGTCGCCGGCCCGCGGAACCCGGAACGCCATTCGTTGCTGCCCATCCACCACCTTTGCCTGTTCCGGCTCGGGGTGCCGCTCGGGGAAATGTGGTACCTGCACGAACTCGCGGCCTGGCTGCGCGAGCACGAACGAAGCCGGTTCCTGCTCACGGCCCCGCCGCTGCGATTGCCGGGCATCGTCGGCTCGCCGCTCACCCCCGTCGCGACAGTCTGAACGCCTTGTAGTCGTTGTCGCGCACGTCGGCGATCACCGCGAAGAGCTTGGGCCGGCCGGCGGAGTTCAGCAGGTACTTGCGCGGCTTGCCCGGGATGTTGGTGCCGAAGTAGTAACTGCTCTCCCCGAACGACGGCGACCTCGACGCGGCGCGGTCGATCATGCTCGTCCATTCCTCCTCGGCGGCGGGGTCGACCTCGATCGTGTCGTAGCCGTGCGTGCGCAGGTACACGAGGGTGTCGGTGACGAAGTCGACCTGGTCGCCGTTGTAACGCGGGTTGTTGCCCGCGGCCGCGTGCGGCCCGCCCGGGAAGAAGAAGTTCGGGAAGCCGGCGGTCTGGATGCCGAGGAAGGTTCTCGGGCCGTCGGCCCAGTAGTCGACGAGGGCGAGACCGTTCCGGCCGCGGATGCCCATGCGCGCGAGCGCGCCGGTACCGAAGTCGAAGCCGGTCGCCCACACGACGATGTCGAACTCGCGCAAACCCTCGGTCGTCTCGATGCCGTTCGCCGTCATCCGCACGATCGGCGTCTGCTCGAGGTCGACGAGCGAGACGTTCGGCTGGTTGTACGCCTCGTAGTAGCCCGCGACGAAAGGCGGCCGCTTCTCGCCGAAGCGCTGGTCTTTCGGGATCAGCTTCTCGGCGGTCGCGGGGTCCTTGACGATGCTGCGGACCTTCTCCGCGATGAACGCGCACCATGCTGCGTTCGCCGCCGGATCGAACAGCAGGTCGGTGTAGTTGCTGGTGAGCTTCGAAAAGCCGCGGCTGTTCCACATCTCCTCGTAGAACGCGCGCCGCTCCTCGTCGGAGTCGTCGAAGGTGGCGCGGTCGTGCGCGCGGTGGAGGAAGCCGTGGGGCGACGAGTTGAGGACTTCACGTATCGGTTCGAAATCGGCCCGCAGGCGCGCCTGCTCGTCGGGCGCGATCGGTGCGTTGTTGAGCGGCGTGCACCAGTTCGCGCTGCGTTGGTACACCGTGAGCGAGGCGACGTCTCCCACGATGGCGGGGACCAGCTGTACGCCGCTCGACCCGGTACCGATGACGGCGACGCGTTTGGCGGTGAAGTCGACGGGTGTCGCCGGCCACAGGCCCGTGTGGTACGACGCGCCACGAAAGCCGTCGCGGCCCGGTACGTCGGGGAAGTACGGCACCGACAGGACCCCGGTCGCGGCGACGAAGTAGCGCGCCCGGAGCTCGGTGCCGTCGTCGAGGACCACGCCCCACGTGCCCGACGGTTCGTCGTACACCGCGGCGGTGACCCGGGCACCGGAACGGATGTGGCGCCGCAGTTCGAAGCGGTCGACGACGTGGTTGAGGTAGCGCTCGATCTCCGGTTGTTGCGCGAAGTGCTCCTGCCACTCCCACTCCTCGAAGAGTTCCCTCGAGAACAAGTAGCCGTAGGTGTAGCTCTCCGAGTCGAACCGGGCCCCCGGGTAGCGGTTCCAGTACCACGTCCCGCCCACCCCGTCGCCGGCCTCGACCAGCCGTACGGAGAAGCCGGCTTCGCGCGCGCGGTACAGCTGGTAGATGCCGGTGATGCCGGCGCCGACGACCAGGACGTCGACGTCCGCCGCGACCTCGTGGGCGCGCTCGTCGAAGGCGGGTTCGGAAGAGGTCATGCGGGTCCCGCGGTGGCGGCGCGATTTTGTACCGACCGGTCTAGTATATCGGCCGTCTCCACAACCGATGCCGAGGGGGAGCAGCCGCGTGGCGATCGTGGACCGGAAGTGGCCGGCGCTCCCGGTGCCGTTTGCGATCGAGTCGGCCGACCGGGTGCGCAAGGAGCGCTACTTCGACCCCGAGTTCTACGCGATGGAGGCCGAGTTGTTGTGGCCCCGGGTCTGGCAGATGGCGTGCCGGCTCGAAGAGATCCCCGCACCACGCGACTTCGTCGAGTACGAATTCCTCGACCAGTCGGTCGTCGTCCTGCGCACCGACGACATGGGCGTGAAGGCCTTCCAGACCGCGTGCCGCCACCGTGGCGTGAAGGTCGTCGAGGGTCGGGGAACCTGCGACAACGGGTTCGTATGCCCGTTCCACGGTTGGTGTTACGGGCTCGACGGCAAGAACACCTACGTCCCCCGGCGCAAGACCTTCTCCGAGCACAACCGGCAGCCCGACGACCTCGATCTCGTGCCGGTGCGGTGCGAAGTGTGGGGCGGGTGCGCGTGGATCAACCTCGACGACGGCGCCCCGCCGTTACGGGACTGCATCGAACCGGCCGCCACCATCCTCGACGCGTGGAAGGTGGGATCGCTGCGCACCGAGTGGTGGTACGCGTGCCGTCTCCCCGTCAACTGGAAGCTCGCGATCGAGGCGTTCGTCGAGGCGTACCACGTCGTGCAGACGCACCCGCAACTCGTCATCCCGACCCGCCACGGGGCGCGCGACGGCGAGGCGTTCGACCGGCGCGCGTTCGTCGAGGCCGACATCGAATACCTGCGCGCCATGAGCGACGGCATGGCCGGGATGGTGCACGCGAACGACGTGCGCATCGCCGAGCGCCTGCGCGACATGGACCTGCCCTCCGAACCGGCACGGGCGAAGGCGATGTGGAACCGCACCCTCAACGACGCGGTCACCGCCTGGCACCGCGAGCGGGGTGCCGACATCCCCGACCTCAACGAACTCGACGCGCGGGGATGGAACCGCGAGTTCTACCAGTGCTTCCCGCACTCGTTCGTGCTCCCGATGTACAGCAGCGCGTCGTCCTACCGCTTCCGCCCGCTCGGGCCGGAGGAGACGCTGATGGAGATCTGGTCGCTCACCCGGTTCCCGGAGGGGGCCGAGCGGCCGGCGCCCACGCCGCCCGAGGTGTGGGCGTGCGACGACCCGCGCTGGCCGCCCATCCCGGCGCAGGACTTCTCGAACCTGCCCCGGCAACAAAAGGGCCTCCACGCGAAAGGCTTCGAGTACATGCGCCTGTCGGAAACGCTGGAGGGCCACGTCTCGAACTTCGAACGGACGGTCGACGGCTTCCTCGCCGGCCTGCCGCACGACAAGTTGCTCCCGGCGCTGCGGTCGGTCAACACCTACCCCTTCGACCAACCGATCCTCGACCTCGGGTTCTGAGAGGGAGCAGCGAGATGAGCAGCGAGACCAGGTACGCGGATGTCGTCGAGGGCGTGCGGGCCGCGCTCGCCGCGTACACGCAGGCGCTCGATGACGGGCGCACCGACGACGTCGTCGCCACCTACTGTCCCGACGGCACCTGCGACATCCCCGGCATGGGGAGCCACGCGGGCCACGACGCGCTCCGCGACGCCTACACGCGCTGGAAGCCGCGGCGGCCGCAACGCCACGTCGTCGTCAACACCCTCGTCACCGGCTGGACCGAGAACGAAGCCAGCGCGACCAGCGATGTGATCTTCCTGCTGCAGGGCGACGCCGGCTGGGCGATCCAACTCGTCGGCCGCTACCACGACACGCTGCACCACACCGGCGGCCAGTGGCGCTTCCATCGCCGGGTGGCGGAGTTCGTGACGTAACCCCGCGTTACTCCTCGAGCAGATCGGGCTGGGTCGAGACGATCCAGTCGTAGAGCGGTTGGAACTGCCGCCATCCGACCATCGGCGGGCCGACCTGCTTCGCGGTCTTCTCCGCCTGCTCCCGTTCGATCGGCAACGGCGTACCGGCGGCCTCCGCGAGCAGTTGCGCCTGGCAGGTGCGCTCCATCGTGATGAACCACCACGCGGCCTCGTCGACCGACGTCTGGCCGACGGTCAACAAACCGTGGTTGGAGAGGATGACCGCCTTGTTGCCGCCGAGCGCGTGCGCGATGCGCTTGCCTTCCTCGAGGTCGAGCACAACCCCCGTGTAGTCGTCGAAGACCGCGTGGTCGCCGTAGAACGCGCACGCGTCCTGCGTCAGCGGATCGAGCGGCCTTCGCAACGACGACCACGCCTTCCCGTACAAGGAGTGCGCGTGCGCGGCCGCGACGACGTCGGAACGCGCCGCGTGGATCTGTGAATGGATCGCGAACGCAGCCGCGTTCAACGGCCAGGTGCCGTCGACGACCTCGGCCCGATCGTTGACGAGCAGCAGGTCTTTCACGCGGATGTGCTTGAAGTTCATCCCGAGCGGGTTCACCCAGAAATGGTCGAGCAGTTCGGGATCCCGCGCGGTGATGTGGCCGGCGGCGCCTTCGTCGAAGCCGAAGTGCCCGAACAACCGGAACGCGGCCGCGAGGCGCTGCTTGCGATGCCGCCGTTCGTCTTCGACGTTGTCGAACTTCGGGAACCGCATCGGCAACCGCGGCGGGACACGATCTGACGCCATCCCCGTATTGTACGGAACGTTCGGTACACGACAACAGCAGGCGCCGTCCGGCCGCGGAGCACTCGCAGGGGCCGGGGCCGCACCCGGAGCTACCGTCCGTGAACGTGAGTGCCGCCCTGCCCGCGCCCGAGCCGCAAGCATCACTCGCGCCGCGGAGCGCGGCGCAGGCCCGGATCATCGCGGCCGCGCTCGGGCTCTTCGCGAGGTACGGCATCGGCGGGACGTCGTTGCAGATGATCGCCGACGAGATCGGCGTGACGAAGGCCGCGGTGTACCACCAGTTCCCGACCAAGGAGGAGATCGTCCTCGCGGCCGGCGAAGCGGAGCTGGCACGGCTGGCGGCGGTGATCGACACCGCCGAATCCGAGCCGACGCCGAAGCGTGCCCGCGACGCATTGGTCGCCGGCATCGTCGACTTGGCGGTCGACAGCCGGCATACGGTCGGCTCGCTGCTCAACGATCCGGTGGCGATCGCGTTCTTCGCCAAGCAGGAGTTGTTCCGCGACGTGATGAACCGCCAGCGCCGGCTCCTCATCGGCGACGACGCGGGGCCCGAGGCGCGGGTCCGCACCGCGACGCTGATCGCCGCGATCAGCGGCGCGGTCCTCCACCCCTTTGTCGCCGATCTCGACGACGACACCCTCCGCGCCGAGCTCCTCCGCCTCGCCCGCCGCGTCCTCGGCCTGCGCGCCTGAGGCCGGCGTTGCCGGCCGGCCGCCTCAGACCTTGGCGGCGACGTCTTTCGCGAGGGCTTCCAAACCCGGCTTGAACTTGGCGAAGTCGTCGAGCGACGTGACCCTGAGCGCAACCCACGTCGTTCCCTTGCGGAAGAAGAGCACGAAATCTTCTTCGTGAGCTTCGTCGCCGATGCCCGGCACGTCGGTGAACGTGTGGTGCAACGTGATCGCGTCGTCGTCGTAGAACTTCTTCGCGCCGGCACCGATGAAGATCTCGAACTGCGCGGTCGGGCCGGTCGGGTCACCGGGGTACGTGCAGCTCTCGACGTCGGCCGTCGACGAGTGCAGCCCGTCGAGCAGCGTCGTCTGCATCAGTGCATCGGCCTGGTCCTTGGTCACCACTTCGCACGCGTTGAGCGCGGTCGCAGTGGTGGGCGTCGTGGTCGCGGCCTCGGTCGTCGGCGTCGTGCCGGCGACGGTCGTCGTCGTGCCCGACGCGTTCTTCGAACCGCCGCCGCACGCGGCCAGCGTGGCAACCGCGAACACGACGAGCGTCAAACGGGTGAAGGATCGGGTCATCTCGCCTTCCTGGTGATGCGGGTCACGCGCCGAGCCGGGTGCAGGGCGGCGTGCTCTTCTTGAACAGCGCGGTCAGGCCCCACGACGGTCCGCCGTTCGGCTGGACCGGCGCGGGCGGATGCCTCATCACGAGACCGAGGAACAGGTTGATCGCCTTCGCGACGAGCGACGGGATCTGGTAGCCGACGCCGTAACGGCCATAGATCGCGAGGCTCACCGTCTTGCACGGGACGAGTGATGTCGTCTGTTTGAGGTTCACGGCCGTGCCGCTCGTCGCGAGGCTCATGCCGGCCGAGATCTGGTACCAGATGCCCGCGCTGAGGCCCGGGACGCCGATCCCGATCATCACCTTGACGCCGAACGCGAACGTGAGGCCCTGGGGCGCGACCGCCAGCGACTGGATGTTGTCGAGCGCGCTCTTGGTGGTTGTCAGCGTCGGGAGGAGTACCCGCGGGGTGCCGTCCTGCACCGAGAAGCCGAGCGACCCGCCGAGGCGGTACGCGCCGGAAGTGGAGAGGAACGCTTCGCCGCTGAGACCGAGATTGACCTCGAAGAGCTGCTGGAAGCTGACGTTGAACGGGATGCCCGCGATCGGGATCGGCACGTTGATCGAAACCGGTAGCTGGACACGACCGCTGCGAACGTCGCTGGCCGATGCCTTGACTGCGGCTTCGATGTCGAACGCGAGCGTCGCCGCGCCGTTCAAGCGGACGCTCGCATCGACCAGGTGCCCGCCTCCGATGGTCAGCGAGAAGTCGACCGTCGGTCTCGAAAACGCGATCGTCGCGGTGCCCGAGACCCGCGCACCGCCGTTGTCGTAGGAGACGTGGACGCCATTCTCGGTGCAGCACACCCCGAAGACGTTCCAGCCGCCGACGCTGCCGCCCGGGATCTTCGGCGACGGTGGGTTCATCGGCGGGAGCGACGGCGGGACCGCGGCCGACCGAACGGGTGAACGCGCGATCGCCGGTTCTGTCGCCGCCATCGAGCCGAGCGGCGCACGGGCCGTCCGCGCGCCGGTGTTGTCGTCGGTCTGCAGCCCGGGGCGGTCGGGTGTGTCGTACGCGTCGAACGACGAGACCGGCACCGGTTGGCCGGAACTGATCTTGGCGTCGCGGATGAGGTCGGTGATCGCGATCGGCCCGAGCGCGACGCGAAGGTCGGCGCCGACGTCGTCGATCGCGAGGACGCGGCCTGCCCCGAGGCTGGTGGCGAACAGGACCTGGCCCGGCCTCAGGTCACTCGCACCCTTCGCCCGGCCGTCGATCGTCCACACCATGCCGTCGGAGCTGACGGAGCGTACGGAGTCGGCGCCGCCGCCGAGGATGACGACATCGGGTTGGTAACGAACCGTGCCGTCGTCGCGCGGGCTCGCGCCGTAGCGCAACTCGTTGCCGGTCAGCGCCTGCGGCGCGCCCGCCGTCGCGGGCGACACCCCTTTCGAACCGGGCCCCGCACCGCACCCCGCAGCAGCCGTCGCGCCCATCGCCACGATCAGGACGACTGCCGCAACCCGCCGTCCCCGACCCACCACGCGCAACATACCTGGATCGCGCGAACCGTGTCGGCAATGCTTGCCGGTCAGTAGCCGATCGGCTAGTTTTCGCGTCGTCGATCGGCACCCACTCGGCGAGGTGAAGCGCATGCCCGACCCGCAGCTCGACCGAAACCTCGAAGAGTTCCTCGAGGTCCGCCAACCCGGGATCGATTACGACGACCACCAGCAGGCGGCGCCGTTGGAGATCGACGTCGACCTCACGAACTTCAAGAAGTTCCCGCGCGTCGACGACAACGTCACCTACAAGAAGACCGGGCGCGACTACCGCGCCGATCTCGAAGGCTCCGGCCTCGAACTCCCCGACTACAGCGGCCCGTTCAAGGCCGACCTCACCTTCAGCGACTTTTCGAACGCCGCACTCGTCAACCTGCTCGGGATGAGCCACGAGTACTACGTGCTGCTCATCGAAGCGTGGGCGGCCGAAGTCGCGGCCCGCAAGGGCGACGACGCCAAGCGCGAGATCCAGACCTCGGTGTGGGCCAACGGCGTGTTGCCCCAAGTGCCGCGGATCCAGCACGAGTGGGGGGCGCTCGACGGCGTCGACGACGTCCCCGACGATCTGGCCGGCGGCTCCGTCGTCTACAACCCGTTCACACCCGACGCCCGCTACGCCGACCTCGACAAGGAGCACCTGGTCAAGCTCGCCCTCGGTAGCCACGAGTTCCTGCTCCTCGTCATCGAGTGCTGGGCGGCGGAGGTCGTCGTGCGCTACGGCCTCGACGAGATGTTCGACATCCAGTGGGCGCTCTGGAGCGCCAAGGTGCTGCCCGAGGTCCGCAACATCAAGCGCCGCTGGATGAACATCACGTCGGACGATGTCGCCGCGTTCATGAAAGACATCCAGGTCGACGCGACCTCGTTCCCGGGCAAGGCGTTCGAATTGACGTTCGAGATGCCCGAGGAAGACGTCGGGATCATGACGTTCCTCAAGTGCTGCGCGGCCGATCAATGGGAGGCGCTCGGCCGTCCCGACATCCTCGAGAAGAACTGCCACTCGACCTGCCCGGCGTCGTTGATCGAGACGGCCAAGATGTACAACCCGAACATGAAGGTCGACATCCTCGCGATCCCGCCCCGCGTGAGCAGTGAGAACGTGTGCTGCAAGTGGAAGCTCAGCATGCGCACGCCCGACGACCCGGAGTACGTGCCCGTCGAGCTCACCCGCAAACCCGACGACGGGTGAGCCGGGCACTTCCTGGTAGCGCCAGATCGCGAAGATCTCGAGGTCGTCCCACCGGGTGACGACGAACTTCTTCTCGACCCGAAGGGCTCCGGTCGGAGCACGTGTCGTCGACGGGTGCCTTCACGCTCGCCGGTCGCCTCCCGTGATGCGGCCCTGCAACACTCGACGCGGCACCTCCCAGACCGCGGAGTATCGATGTGGTTCTCGATCTGACCGACGACCAGGCACTCCTGCGCGACACGGCCGTCCGTTTCCTCGCCGCTCGCGTACCGATGGGCGAGGTTCGCCGGCTCGCCGACGCCCCCGGGACCGAGGACCCCGCGCTCCGGCGCGACGCCGGCGACCTCGGTTGGTTTGCGTTCTTCGTACCGGAGCGCTTCGGGGGCGGCAGTGTCTCCGGTTCGCCCGTGCGCGACGCGGTGATCGTCGCCGAAGTACGCGGGGGTTTCGCGCCGCCCGGCCCGTTCGTCGCCACGAACGTCGTCGCGTTCGCGCTCGCACACGACGGGACTGCGGCGCAGCAGGCGCAGTACCTGCCGGCACTCGCGAGTGGCAACCTCACCGCGGCGTGGGCGATCACCGACGGGAGCGGTAACCCGGAGCCGGGGGCGATCCGGGTGGGAACGCGCGCCGGCGGCTTCGTGCTGAACGGTGCCGCCGAGCTCGTTCACGAAGGTGGGGATGCCGGCGTCTACCTCGTCGCGGCCGAACATCACGACGGTGCCGAGGGTGCCAGCCAATTCCTCGTGCCCGCGGGCACGACCGGCGTCACCGTCGTTCCCCGAGCGGGCCTCGACGTCACGCAGCGATTCGCGGCGGTCCGCTTCGATCACGTTGCCGTCGCGCGTGACGCGCTCGTCGGCACGGAGCGCTCCGCCGCGCGCAGCATCGAGCGCCAAAACGACATCGGCGCCGTCTTGACGATCGCCGACAGCGTCGGGGCGATGCGCCACCTGATGGAGATGACGGTCGGCTACGCGAAGCAACGGATCGCGTTCGGCCGCCCGATCGGTTCGTTCCAGGCGCTGAAGCACCTGCTCGCCGATGCGAGCTTGTCGACCGAGATGAGCACGGCCGCGCTACACGCGACCCGCGACGCAGTTGCCGACGACCGTCCGAGCGCATCCGAGATCGTCAGCATCACGAAGGCGTACGCCGGTGATGCCGGAGTCGATGTCGCGCAAACCTGCCTCCAGGCCCACGGCGGGATCGGGTTCACGTGGGAACACGACCTCCACTTCTTCCTGCGCCGGCTGCAAACGAACCGCGTGCTCTACGGCGATCCGTCGTGGCATCACGAGCGGATCTGCCGCATCCACCGGCTGGGCACGACCGCGAACCACGCAGGATGACGACGACCGGGATCAGTGTCGAGGAGTTCCGCGCTCGCGCCCTCGCCTGGCTGGCCGCGAACCTCGAACGAAGACCCGAAGGAGCTCGCCCGTCGAACCCGTCGCCGCGCGGGACGCACGAAGTCACCCGCGCCCAGATCGACGCCGAGCGGCCGAAGCAGCGACGGCTGTACGAGGCCGGCTTCGCCGGCATCACCTGGCCCGTCGAGTACGGCGGGCAGGGGCTCACGGAAGCTCACGAACAGGCGTTCAAGGAAGCAGCCGAGCGCTACCAACTGCCCGACTTCGGCATTGCCGGCGGCACGACGTTCGGCGTGTGCGCGCCGGTGCTGCTCGCCCACGGGGCCGACGACTTCAAACGTCGGCACCTCCCCCGCATCCTCGCCGGCGACGAGCTGTGGGCACAGTTCTTCTCCGAACCCGTTGCCGGGTCCGACCTCGCCGGCATCCAGACGCGCGCGACCCGAGACGGCGATGCATGGCTCCTCAACGGCGCCAAGGTGTGGAGCTCATGGGCACACCTGTGCGACTGGGGGCTGTGCCTCGCTCGCACGAACTGGAGCGTCCCCAAGCACCGGGGGCTCACGTGGTTCGGCGTCCCCGTCACCGCGCCCGGGGTGACGCTGCGCGTGATCCGACAGATCAACGGCGGCGCCGACTTCTGCGAGGAGTTCTTCGACGACGTCGTCGTTCCCGATTCCGAACGCATCGGTGAGGTCGATGAGGGCTGGACGGTGACGCGCACGATGCTCGTGTTCGAGCGCGGCGCGTCCAGCGCGCTGCAGCTCACCGGGCCGCCCGAGCCCGGACCGCTGGCACCCGACCTCGTCGACCTGGCCTCGGTCGCGGGCCGCACCGACGACCCGCTCGCCCGGCAACTGATCGCCCGAGGCCACAGCACCGATTTCCTCATGCAGGTGCTCCAGCAGCACGTGATCGCGTCGGTCGAACGAGAAGGACCGAACGCGGGTATCGCCGCGTACATGAAACTCGCCCGCGGCACCTTCGACGCCGAGCGCGCGCTGATCGGCATGCAGATCGGTCGCGGGAACAGCGTCGCCTGGGACGACCCGCGAGGCGCCGGCGCCATGACCGCGCTCGCGTTCCTCAACGGTCGTGTCAACGCGATCGCCGGCGGCACCGACCAGATGCAGCGCAACGCGATCAGCGAGCACGTCCTCGGCTTGCCGCGCGAACCGAGCTGGGACCGCGACAAACCCTTCGACCAGGTGCTGCGCGACGCCGCCCGGTGGGACGGCACCGTCTGATCGACCCGGGTTGGCGACGTAGTCTCCTCGGGCGCCAGGTACCACGGACCCGGGAGAAGGAATGGCACTGTTCGGGCGTCGCCGGGAAACTCGGGCCGAGCCGCAGCCGTCGCGCTTCGCCGCGGAGGCTGCGGCGCAGGGGTGGGAAAGCGTCGGCCCCGACGCCATCCCCGAACGGGTACGCCAGGTGGTTCACCGGTCGGCGCGCGTGCTCTACGGGGCGTTCGGCAACGTGATGGGGCCCGACAAAGGAAGCCCCGACACCTCGTACGACGGGCTGTTCCGTACCTCGATCAACGGCCGCGGCGTCGTCGTCGTCAACCTCGCGACGAACGTTCAACCCACCCTGCTGCGCACCGCTCAACACACGACCGGCGCGTCGGCGTGCATCGTCGAGGTGCCGTCGGTGCTGGCGATCTCGTGCATCCAGCCGCGCGACCTGCACCCCGTCGATCCCATCCTCCCCGAGCAGGCGACGGGGAACCCGGCCTTCGATGCCCGTTACCGGGTGCAGGTGCGGCCCGGTTTCGGGCCGGCACAGGTGACGGACGCGATGCAGCAACAGGTCATGACCCGCGACGACTGGATCTTCGCCAGCGAGCACACGTCGATCATCAACGTGGCCAAGGGCGGGTTCGAGTCGGTGCCCGACATGCGCCGGCGCATCGACGACGTGCTGGCGTTCGTCGCCGCGATCCCGACTTCGATGCTCGCGGCCGAGGTCGATCACTCGACCGACGACCTGATCGCCCGCATCGACAAGCTCACGACCATCGACGACGCGATCGCGTTGCTCCAATCGCTCACGCCGGAGGACCGTCAGCGGCTGGCCCAATCGAAGACACCGCTCGCCCGCTTCGCCGACGTGCACACCGCCGAAGAGGCATTCGCGCGCTTCGATCAGCTCGACGCCCAGGAGCAGATGCAGATCATCTCGATGTTCAACAGCCCGGGCGGCACCTGACGCTCGACCGTCGGTCGCCAATGCACGCCACCCGTCGAACCGCGACCAATGGTCGCGCTCGATCGGGTCGTTCGGAGTCGGGCTGGCGGGACTCGAACCCGCGACCTCTTGACCCCCAGTCAAGCGCGCTAACCAAGCTGCGCCACAGCCCGTGACGTGAACGACGGAGTCTACCGGCGTGGCCCTCGCGGCGACCGGGCGGCGCACCGGGCGGCGTCACAGCTTGTGGATCAGCCACTCCCCCAGCTGCACGAAGCGGTACCCGAGGTAGACGGTGACGCCCACGCACAACACTTTGAAGTGCCACGGCACGACGGGCAGTTCCTCGTCGGCGGTCGGCTCGGCGCCGGCGGCGCCCGCCCCCGCGGCGACGGGCGCGGGCGCGGCGACGTCGACCGCGCGCCCGCAGGTCGGGCAGGTGCCGTCGGTGTTCACCGCCGGCGGCGTGAGGTAACGGTCGCATTCGGCGCACCAGGGCACGCCCCCATTGAACACCGGCGGCCGGGCCGCGCCCTATACGGGCGGGACGCCGTGGCGTTTGCCCGGGTCTTCGCGCACGCGCGCCGCGGCGAGCGCGAACCGCGCGATGAGCTCCGACCGCAATGCTTCCGGTTGCACGACGGCGTCGACGACCAGCTCCGAAGCGAGGTGCACGAGGTCGACGTCGCGCTCGTACTCGCGGCGCCGGGCCGCGACGTACGCGGCCCGCTCGTCGAGGTCTTCGATGGCTTGGATCTTGTTGTAGAACACCGCGTTGACCGCCGGCTCCGGGCCCATCACCGCGATCTTCGCAGTGGGCAGCGCGAGGCACGCGTCGGGGTCGAACGCCGGGCCGCACATCGCGTAGAGCCCCGCGCCGTAAGCCTTGCGGACGATCACCGAGATCTTCGGCACGGTCGCCTCGCTCACCGCGGTGATCATCTTGGCGCCGTGGCGGATGATGCCCTGCCGCTCGACCTGCGAACCGATCATGAAACCGGGCACGTCGGCGAGGAACAGCAACGGCACGTTGAACGCGTCGCACAACCAGATGAAGCGCGCCGCCTTGTCGGCCGAGTCGACGAACAGCACGCCGCCGAGGTGCATCGGGTTGTTGGCGAGGACCCCGACCACGTTGCCTTCGAACCGCGCGAACCCGACGATCAACTCGCGCGCCCACAACGGTTTGATCTCGAAGAACGAATCCGCGTCGACGAGCGCGTCGATCACGTCGTGCATGTCGTAGGCGCGCCGCTCCTCCACCGGCACGAGGTCGCGCAGCGATGCGGGCTCGACCGCCGGCGCGACCGGCTCGGTGGCGGGCGCGGCCTCGGCCCACGACGACGGCAGGTAGGAGAGGAACCGGCGCGCGCCTTCGATCGCCTCTTCGTCGGTGCCGACGAGGTTGTCGCCGCAGCCGCTGATCGTCGCGTGCATGCGGGCGCCGCCCATCTCTTCGAGCGACACGTGCTCGCCGATCACCTCTTCGGCCATGCGGGGCGACCCGAGGTACATCGATGCGTTGCCCTCGACCATGAACACCACGTCGCAGAACGACGGGATGTAGGCGCCACCGGCGGCCGACGGCCCGAACAGGCAACACACCTGGGGGACACGTCCGGAGAGGCGCACCTGGTTGGCGAAGATACGGCCCGCGCCGCGCCGGCCCGGGAACAGCTCGACCTGGTCGGTGATCCGCGCGCCCGCCGAGTCGACCAGGTAGACGACCGGCAGTTCGTGCTTCAAGGCGTGCTCGGTGAGGCGCACGATCTTTTCGACCGTCCGCGCCCCCCACGACCCGGCTTTCACGGTGGAGTCGTTGGCCATCACGCACACCGCGCGCCCGTCGACCCGGCCCACACCCGTGACCACGCCGTCGGCGGGGAGGTCACCGGCCAGTGCGTTCGCGAGCAACGCATCCTCGACGAACGATCCTTCGTCGAGCAGCAACGCGAGCCGGTCGCGCACGAACAGCTTGTGCTGGCGGGCCAGCTTCTCCTGTTCCTTGGCCAGGTTGCCCTGCCGGGCGCGGGCATCGTGCTCGCGGATTCGTCCGAACGCGTCGTCGCCCGTCACGCCGTCCACCCCCTGTTTGCAGCTGCGAGCGCGCGAAAGCGCGCCGGCAGCTGCAAACCGGGTGTTGCCGGGGTCACGACGCGTACCGCCGTTGCCGCGGCCCGGCGTGCAGCAGCGCGCTCGGCAATTCGCGGCCGACGATGTCTTGCGCGAGCGCCGCGCACGCGAGCAGCGCGTCGAGATCGATGCCGGTTTCGATCCCCATGTCGGTGAGCATGTGCACGAGGTCTTCCGTGACGGCGTTCCCCGACGCGCCGGGCGCGTACGGGCAACCGCCGAGCCCGCCGATCGACGCGTCGTACCGCGTCACGCCGAGTTCCAGGCCCGCGAGCACGTTGGCCAGCGCGGTGCCGCGTGTGTTGTGGAAGTGCAAACCGATCGTCGCCGGATCGATCTGCACCGCGGCGAGCGCGGCACACAGGTCGTCGACCCGTCGTGGGGTCGCCATGCCGGTCGTGTCGCCGAACGAGAGCCGGTCGGCGCCCGCGTCGGCGAGGTGGCGCGCCACCGCCGCGACCCGTTCGGGCGCGATGTCGCCTTCGTAGGGGCAACCGAACGCGGTCGACACGATCACCTCGACCGGGGTTTCGTCACCGTGACACAACTCGATCAGTTCGGCCGCGCCGGCGAGTGATTCGGAGACCGAGCGGTTGACGTTCTTGCGGTTGTGGGTCTCGCTTGCGCTCACGACCACTTCGATCTCGTCGGCCTTCGCGGCGAGCGCCCGCTCGGCGCCGCGAACGTTGGGGACGAGCGCGGAGTAGACGACACCGGGCACCCGGTCGATGCGAGCCATCACCTCGTCGGAGCCGGCCATCGGCGGGATCGCCTTCGGCGACACGAACGACGCCGCTTCGACCCGCCTCAAACCGGTGCGCGCGAGCGCGTCGATCAACCGCACCCGGGCGTCGACGGGAACCGGCGCCTCGTTCTGCAGGCCGTCGCGCGGCCCGACCTCGCGAACCTCGACCGCGGCTGGGAATCCCTGCACCGGCCCAGGTTACGGCGTCACTGCACCAGGCGAACCGGGTTGCCGTTCAGCGATGCGGTCCACGTGGTCGTGTCGCTCACCGTGCCCGACGGGTAGCTGAACTGCAGCTTGATCCAGCAGCCCGAAGCCGAGGTTGCGTCGCAGTTGTAGCTGGCTGGGATCGGAACTTGCCAGCTCACCCACTGGCCGTTCCAGCCCGCGGCGGCGTTGATGCCCGATTGGCTGCAGTCGCTTCCGCTCGTGGCCTGGAAGGTGCCCCACGGTGGGCCGGTGGAGTTGCCCGGCGGCGGCGTGTACTTGCAGCCCGAGAACGACGAAAGCGTCGACTCCGCGGGCGGGATGACCTTGATCGTCCCGGCCTGCGAGGCGTCACCGGTGTCGTAGAAGGTGATCGTGAGCGTGCGGCCGGCCGCGCCGGGGAACACCCGGGCGAGGTAGAACTGGGTGTTGGCGCCGATGCGGTTGGCGTAGATCGACATCCTCGACCGGGCGAAGATCGACAGCGCCGGCGTGTTCAGGCTGTTGTTCAGCGAGGCCCGGATCGCACCACGGTTGTGGCCGGTTCCCGACGACGTCGTGATGTTGAGCACGTAGTCGCCGCCCTGCGCCGGGCTGACCTGGCAGATGTTGACCCACTTGCGGAAGTCGGACCGGAAGTTCCCGGTGGTGAGCGACGGGTTGCTGTTGTACCCGGCGAGCAGGTCGTCCTTGTAGCCACTGAACGTCTTCGTGCACTGCACGACGTCGTCGGCGGTCGTCCACGGCGTGCCCGGGTCGTACGAGAGCGTATAGGTGGTGGTCGGCGGGATGTCGCCATAACCGCTGGCGTAGCCGAAGTACTGGTCGCCGCTGCAGTGCGGGTCGTTGGCGCCCGGCGTGTAACGGGCGGCGTCGGGGTCGTGCGCGGCGACGCGCGCGTTATAGAGGGAAGTGAGGCTCGCGTTGTCGCACTGGTCGTTCACACCGATGAACGCGGGGTCGAACACGTCGACCTTGAGCAACCCACCCGGGTTCGTGTTGCGGATGTCGTACGAGTAGCCGTTGCCGTCGTAGTCGGTGTTGCCGGCGACGTTGCCCGGGCAGTTGTCGGCCGCGCTGTTGCCGTCGATGTTGCACAGCCGCGCCGCGAACGCGTCGCCCTGGACCTTCTCAGAATTCGGGCCGGCGACGTTGAACCACAGCTGCGGGTTGTCGGCACCCGTCGTGTTCGTACACGGCGAGGAACAGTCGGGCTGGTTGCCGAAGGTGTTCGCGGGGCTGCCCATCGCGACCGGCTGGTCGTAGTCGGCGGTGGCCGACTTGTGCACGGTTAGGGTGTTCACGCCGAGGATGCGGGCGAAGAACGTCGGGAACGTCGTCTTCACCTCGACCTTCAAACGCGACGGCACGGTGTCTTGCGCGGCGGTCACCACCGTTGTCGAGTTGTTCGTGAACCCGTTGTCGCCGGCGATCTTCAGCGCAGTCGACGTCGCGGTCGTCGGGTCGCCGGGCAGGTACACGACCCCGCCGAGCGCGGCGGCGTCGGCGGCGTTCTGCGCCTTCTGCTGTTCCAGCGTCGCGTGCACGAGGTCGACGGCGATCGCCGCGACCCCGAGGAGCAAGAAGAGCGTGAGCGCGAGCCAGAGCGCGGCGATGCCGCGCTCGTCGTTCGGCCGGGCGCGCCGGGCGCGTTGCGGTGCGGGTGAGGTCGCCATCAGCCGCACAGGTCGGAGCCGGCCGGCTCGAGTTGCATGACGGTCTTGTGGCTGTAGTCGGCCCCGCTGCCGAAGAGGCCGGTGATGAAGTTCTGGTGGGCCTTGACGTAGACCCCGATCGCGTCGGTCCGGCCGGCGCAGATGTCGGCGGTCTGCGCGGCGGTGGTCCAGTAGGAGCCCGCTCCGTTCGAGGTCGTGGCCGGGAACGCCTTGCTCGACGTGTTCCACGTGTAGACGAAGCAGTTCCCGCAGGCGCTGAGCGTGCCCGATACGGGGTTCCCGGTGTTCGGGTCGGCCTGGTAGATGACGAGCGTCACCGGGGTGCTGTGGGTCAAATCGCCGAGGGCGGAGTTCACCGCGGTCCGGGTGCTGTCGGCGAAGCCCGGGATGCTGCTGCCGGCCGGCGTTGCGGCGCCGGGCATCGCCGAGGCGGTGCGGGCGCCACTCCGGGTCGCGGCGGCCACCGACGCCGAGTCGCGGAAGGCGAGCCCGTACTCGATCGCGCCGAAGGTCAAGATGATCAAAAGGGGCAGGATGATCACTGCTTCGAGGATCACGCTGCCTTGTTGTCCTGGCTGTTCTTGTCGCTGCGCTCGTATGCCGCGCAGTACCCGCCCGAGCCTGCTCACGGAACCCCCTGCCGGTCCGTCGTACGTGCACCCTCGCCCTGCCTCTGGAGGGGCACGTGTGAGCGATCTTGACAGATTCAGGCCCGAAATACCACTGTGCCAGTTTGCACAGTCACTCTCCGCGTTTGCGAACCCGGAGCTTGATCGGCGTCGGACCCAAATCGAAAGCCTCACGCAGCTTCCGCTCTAGATATCGGAGGTATTGCGGGGAAAGTGAGCGCGTTGCGAAGAGCGTGAAGGTCGGAGGGTCGATTGCCCCCTGGGTGCCGTAGAGGACCCGGGGGCGGTGGCGCTTGTCGATCGGCGGTGGATGGGCCGCCTGGGCCTCGCGCAGCACCCGGTTGAGGGCGGCGGTGGGCACCCGCTGGTGGTAGGCCGATTCGGCCTCCCGCAGCGCCGGGAGCAGGGCGTTCGCGCGCTTCCCGGTGAGCGCGCTCACCGGCAGCACCGGTGCGTACGACAGGAAATGGAGCCGCTCCCCCACCTGGGCGCGGATCTCGGCCCGGGCCTCGGCGTCGAGGAGGTCCCACTTGTTGAGCACCACCACCACGGCGGTGCCGGCCGCGTCGACCCGCTCGGCCAGGTGCTGGTCCTGGTGGGTGACGCCCTCCGACGCGTCGATCACGAACAGCGCCGCATCGGCCCGGTCGATGGCCTGCAGCGCCCGGATCAGGCTGTAGTACTCCGTCGGCTCGTCGACGTGGCTCTTGCGCCGCATCCCGGCGGTGTCGACGAACCGCAGCGGGCCGTCGTCGGTCTCGACGACGGTGTCGATCGCGTCGCGGGTGGTGCCGGGCAGGTCGTGCACGACCGAGCGTTCGTCGCCGACCAGCCGGTTGAAAAGGGTCGACTTGCCGACGTTGGGCCGCCCCACGATCGCCACCGAGAAGATGCCGTCGGGTTCCTCGGGCGCGGCCGGCGCGTTCTCGTCTTCCGGCGGCAGCGCGGCGACGATCGCGTCGAGGAGATCGCCGCTGTCGCGGCCGTGCAGCGCCGACACCGGCCACGGGTCGCCGAGGCCCAGGCCGCTGAACTCCCAGATCTCCGTCTCCCGGCGATCGTCGTCGACCTTGTTGACCGCCACGACCACCGGGGTGGCCCCTCGCTGGAGCACCCGGGCGACCCGGGCGTCTTCCTCGGTGATGCCCACGGTCACGTCGACGACGAGCACGATGAGGTCGGCCCGGCGCATCGCCTGCTCGGCCTGCGCGCTCACCTTCGCCGCGAGCGCCGGGTCTTCCGCGGTGAGGCCCGCGTCGCCGGGCGCGAGCCAGCCACCGGTGTCGACCAGGGTGAAGGCGCGCCCCGCCCATTCGGCCGGGAACTCGCGCCGGTCGCGGGTGACGCCCGGCATCTCCTCGACGATCGCGTCGCGCCGGCCCACGATCCGGTTCACGAGCGTCGACTTGCCGACGTTGGGCCGCCCGACGATGGCGACGACGGGGACTGCGGCGCCCATCAGCCGAGCGCGCGCACGAGCGACGCGCCGTCGGTCGGCACCACCTCGACCGGGCGGGGAAGGTCGGCGACCGAACCGCCGTCGAGGAACCGGCCGCGTGACAGCGCGACGTCGGGCAGGAGGTAACGCACGCCGGTGGGGGCGGCGCGGAGCACGCCGGCCACATCGGCGGCCGTAAGCAGGCCGGTGACGCCGATGTTGCCGCCGAAGAACGCGTTCGGTACCGCGAGGACCTCGACGGGTACCGGCGCGTGCGACCGCAGGCACGGCAGCAGCGGCCGCAACACCTGCTCGCCCAACTCGCCGGTGATGATCGTCACCGGCTGTTGGGCCCGCATGGTGAGCGTCACTTCCGAACGCGGCGCGCGGTAGCCGTCGGCGGGCGCGCCGTCGACCCACGCGAAGAACCCGCGGCGCGGACCGGTCGCGGTCTCGGCCCGGTCGCGATCGACGCCCGCGAGCTCGGCGTGGACCTCGGCTTCGAACGTACGGGCCATACCGATGCCGTTCTCGTGTTGCGCGAAGCCCTCGTAGTGCTCGGCGGCAGGGAACGCGCGCCCTGCGAGCAGGTAGTACTCGTCGGACGCGTGCACGAGCCGGCGACCGAGGGCGGCGAGGTAGCGCGCCTGCCACCGTTCGACGATGTCGACGACCATCTCGGCTTCGGCGCGCGTGTGGGGTCGCATGTCGGGTTCGTTGCTGTGCGCGCTCACACCGAGCGGGACGACACCAACCGTCGCGAGGTCGGGGAACCGGTCGAGGATGCCGAGCAGTGTGTCGTCGAGCGCGTCGCCGTCGTTCACGCCGGGGCACACCACCACCTGGCCGTGCACCTCGATCCCGGCGTCGAGCAGCAGGCGCAACCAACGCAAGCTCGTCGCGCCGCGGCGGTTGCGCAGCAGGCGGGTGCGCAATTCGGGGTCGGTCGCGTGGATCGACACGAACAGCGGGCTCAAACGCTCGGTGACGACCCGTTCGTAGTCGGCCTCGGTGAAGCGGGTGAGCGTCGTGAAGTTGCCGTAGAGGAACGAGAGCCGGAAATCGTCGTCTTTCAGGTAGAGGCTGCGGCGCATCCCCTTCGGCAACTGGTAGATGAAGCAGAACGGGCAGTGGTTGTCGCACGTTTGCACCCGGTCGAACACCGCGTGTTGCAGCTCGACGCCGAGGGGCGCGCCCGCGGGCTTGTCGATCACGACCTGCGCCGGTTGCTCACGGCGGCGCAGTTCGAGCTCGACGTGCGCGTCGTCGACCTGCAGTTGGTAACGGATGACGTCGCGCAGGTCTTCGCCGTTCACCGTGACCAGCTCGTCGCCGGCGACGATGCCGGCCCGCTGCGCCGGTGACCCGGGCGCGACGCTCAACACGCGTGCGGCCGGCATCCCGTCAGTGTACGGGAACGCTTCGCATGCCTTTGGTTCGACTCCACGCTCCACTCCCCTATGGAGGCTTCGCCGTCGTACGGTCGCTTCGCTGTCGTCTCACTACGCTGAGGGTGTGGTCGACACCGTGCTGCTGGCGGAGCCGCGAGGCTTTTGCGCCGGCGTCGAAATGGCGATCAAAGCACTCGCCTGGATGGTTCGCGCCTTCGAACCACCCGTCTACTGCTACCACGAGATCGTGCACAACCGGCTCGTGGTCGACCGGTTCCGTGCCCAGGGCGTGATCTTCGTCGACGACATCGCCGACGTCCCCGCCGGTGCCCCCGTGATGCTCTCCGCGCACGGTTCCGCCCCCGAAGTGGTCGAAGCGGCCCGGGGCGACGGCCGCTACGTGGTCAACGCGGTATGCCCGCTCGTCACCAAAGTGCACCACGAAGCGCGGGTGCGGGCGCGCAAGGGCTACACGATCCTTTACGCCGGCCACGCAGGGCACGACGAAGCGGTCGGCACGATCGCCGTCGCGCCCGACGCGATCCGGCTGGTCGAAGACGACCGCGGGCTCGACGCCGTGTTCGAAGGTGTCGCCGACCCGACGAAGGTCGCGATGCTCGCCCAGACGACACTGGCGCACCACGAGTGGGAGTCGTTGCTCGAGCGCACCCGCGGCCAGTTCCCCGGCATGTGGACCGCGTCGCGCAACGACCTCTGCTTCGCCACGACGAACCGCCAGGCCGCACTCACCCAGATCGCGCACCGGGCCGACGCGGTCGTCGTGATCGGCAGTGCCAACTCGTCGAACACGATCGCGCTTGCGAAGGTCGCGCGCGACGCCGGTTGCGCCGACGTGTTCCGAGTCGACGGCCCCGACGAACTCGACCTCGACGTTCTGGGCGGCGCGCGAGTCGTCGGCGTGACCGCCGGGGCCAGCGCGCCCGAAGACGTCGTCGAAGCCGTGATCGCCAAGCTCGCCCCGGTGCACGGCGTCGAGCGCGTCCGGGTCACCGACGAAGACGAATACTTCCCGCCGCCGCGCGAGTTGCGCGAGCTGATGCCTTCGCTCGACGCGGCCGTCGCGTTGCTCTTCGGGGGCGACCCGGACGCGGCGCGCGAGCGCGGCGGGCCGTTCACCGACGACCGCCGCATCGACGCGTCGAGCGTGCTGGCCGCGCTCACCAACGGCACCCACTGAGGCACGAGCCCGTCGTGTTACCGGTCACGTCCGACAATGTGCGGCTGTTCCTGCACGTGCTCGCGGCCACCATCTGGGTCGGCGGGCAGATCGTGCTCGCGGGCGTGGTGCCGGTGTTGCGCAAGGCGGCCGGGGTCGAAACGGTCCGGCTCGCGGCGCGACGATTCCAGCAGGTCGCGTGGCCGGCGTACGCGGTGCTGATCATCACGGGCGTGTGGAACCTCGCCGCGGTCCACGCCGGCGACCAGCCCACCAGCTATCTGGTGACCCTGTTCGTGAAGCTGGTGTTCGTCGCGCTCTCCGGGTTGTGCGCGGCGGGCCACGCGCTGCTCACCGGCCCGTCGGTCGCGGCTGCCCCCGACGAGGCAACCGCGCGCCGCCGGCGCGCCCGCTCCGGCGCCCTGGCCGCCGGCGCGCTGCTGTTCGCGCTCGCGGCCACCTTCTTCGGCATCCAACTCGCCGGCTGACCGCCCGCCCCCGCTCGTTTTGATGTAGCGAGCGCGCCCGACAGGGCCGTTTCGGTACATCAAAACGAGCGGCGGAGGCGTCAGCGGATGGCGTTGGCTTCGTCGAAGACCTGCTGCAACTCCTTCGCAACGCGATCGGTGAACGCATTGACGGTGTCGCGTTTCACCGGGCCGCGGCGCGCGGCTCCGGATGGATCGGTTCACCGATCACGATCCGCACCCGACCGAAATGGGGGAACTTCGATGCGTGGCCGCGAAGGATCTCTTCGCTGCCCGCGATCCCGACCGGCACGACCGGCACGCCGCCCCGGATCGCGAGGTACGCGGCGCCGGGCTGCAACGGTTGGATCAGCGGGCCGTTCTGGCGGGTGCCTTCGGGGAACACCACCAACGGCTCACCGTTTTGCAAGATCTCGATCGAATCGCGTACCGCCTTGCGGTCGGTGCCGTCGCGCTGCACCGGGAACCCGCCGAGCGCGCCGAACAGCCAGCCGATCACGGGGATCTTGAACACCGAAACCTTGCCCATGAAGCGGACCCGGCGGGACGTGACCGCGGCCGCGAACGGGATGTCCATCATCGACCGGTGGGAAGGAGCGAGGATGTAGCTGCCCGTCTCGGGCAACCGTTCGCGCCCGATGATGCGCACCCGGTACACCAGCACCGAGCCGCGGGCAACGATGAGGTGGACCACTCGGTAGAAGAGCATCACGCCTCCCCGGTCGCGGCGCGGTACCGCGAGACGATTGCTTCGACCACTTCGGCGACGGAACGTTTCGTCGTATCGATCCGGATCGCGTCGTCGGCAGCCCGCAACGGCGAGACCGCCCGGCTCGAATCGAGATGGTCGCGGCGAGCGAGCGCGGCGCGCACCGCGTCGACGTCGATGTCGCGCTCGGCGGCCGACTCGTCGAGCTGGCGCCGCCGCGCGCGCTCGTCGTCGGACGCGGTGAGGAACACCTTGACCGGCGCGTCCGGGAACACCACGGTGCCGATGTCGCGCCCTTCGACCACCCCGCCGCCGTGGCGGGCCACCCAGTCGCGCTGGCGTTCGACGAGATGGCGCCGCACCGCGGGGTGCGCCGAGACGAACGAGACCGCCGCGGTGACCTCCGGCCCCCGGATCGCGGCGGTGACGTCACGCCCGTCGAGCCGGGTCGATGCGGGCGTCACGTCGATCGACGCGTGCTCCGCGACCTTCGCGCACGCGTCCTCGTCGCCGAGCGGCACTCCCGCGTCGAGCACCGCGAGGGTGACGGCCCGGTACATCGCGCCGGTGTCGAGCGTCTGGAGGCCGAGACGCTCCGCCGTCGCGCGCGCAACGGTCGACTTCCCCGACCCTGACGGCCCGTCGACGGCGACCACCCGGAGCGTCACGGCGTCTGCTCCCCGGTGACCGACGCGAGATCGTCGAGGAACTCGGGGTACGAACTGGCGACCGCCGCCCAACCTCGGACGGTGGTCTCGCCGTCGAGCGCATTCGCGGCCACGGCGGCCGCCATCGCGACCCGATGGTCGCCGTGGCTCTTCAATTGCCCCGGGCGGGGTTGCCCCCCGCGGATGACGAGACCGTCGGGCAACGGTTCGCAGCCGACCCCGAGCTGCGCCAGCTCCTGGTTCAGGGTGCCGATCCGGTTGCTCTCCTTCACGATCAGCTCCGCCGCGTCGCGGATCTCGGTGACACCGTCGGCGAAGGCCGCCGCGATCGCCAGCGCCGGTACTTCGTCGAGCAGGCTCGGCACCTCGTCGCCGCCGACGACGGTCGCCTGGAGCGTCGCGGCGCGCACGGTGAGGTCGCCGACCGGTTCGCCACCACGCTCGCCGCGGGGTTGCACTTCGATGTCGGCGCCCATGCGTTGCAGCACGGGGACGAACGCGAGGCGCGTCGGGTTGCAGCACACGTCTTCGAGGACGAGTTCGGAACCGGGTGTGATCGTCGCGGCCACGACGAAGAACGCGGCCGACGACGGGTCGCCGGGCACGTCGAAATCGAAGGGACCGGGTGCGCCCGCTTCGACCCGCACGGTCAGGCCGTCGACGCTGATGGGCGCGCCGAACGCGGCGAGCATCCGTTCCGTGTGGTCGCGGCTGAGCGCGGGCGACACCACCTCGGTGGTCCCACTCGCTTGCAGCCCGGCGAGCAGCAGTGCCGACTTCACCTGCGCGCTCGCAACGGCGAGCTCGTGCCGGCAACCGGCGAGCGGTCCGCCGCGAATCGCGAGCGGTGCGAGCTTGCCGCCGTCGCGACCGTCGATCGTCGCGCCCATGCGACGCAGCGGTTCGGCGACGCGCGCCATCGGCCGGCTGCGCAGCGACGCGTCGCCGGTGAGCACGCTGAGGAACGGGCGGCCGGCGAGCAGCCCCGCCATCAGCCGCATCGTCGTGCCCGAGTTCTCGCAGTCGAGCACGGCATCGGGCTCCCGCCACCCGTCGAACCCGGTCCCGCGCACGTGCAACGCGCCGTCGCGTGCCACTTTCACCCGCACCCCGAGTTGTTCGAGGTTGCGGCGGGTCGCGCCGACGTCGGCGCCGGTCGCGAGATGCGACAGGTGCGACGGCCCGTTCGCGATTGCGGCGAAGAGCAGTGCCCGGTGCGAGAGCGACTTGTCGCCCGGCACCCGCAGGCGCCCGCGCAGCGGGTTCCGGCCCCCCAGCACGACGTCGGCCGGGAGGGTCACGGCACCGCCGTTCGCGACGTCGAGTAGCCGAGGTCGTGGAGGCCCGCTTCGAGCGCGTCGGCGCCGTCGGCCGCGACCACCAGCACGACCACACCCGCGCCGCCTTCGAGCGAGTGCGCGATCTCCACGTCGGCGACGTTGACGCCCAGCGCGCCGGCGAGGGTCGTCACCTCGGCGAGGACACCGGGGCGGTCGGTCACGGGCACTCGCAGCTCGACGAGGTCGGTCGCGATCGCGGCGCCGACGGGCAGGTTGCGCCGCGCCGAACGTGCCCGTTCGAGCAACGACAACAGGCCGGAGCGGTCGTCGCCGGCGACCAGGTCGCGAGCGGTCTGCAGCGCGGCGAGGTACGCGTCGAGTGCGTCGAGGACGGCGGCGCGGTTGGCGCCGAGGATGTCGGGCCAGATGGCGGGATGCCCCGCCGCGATGCGGGTCATGTCGCGGAACCCGCCGGCGGCGAGGCGCAACAACGTGCGGTGCTCCTCTTCGTGCGCGGTCGCGACGTCCATCAGCGTGCTCGCCGCCAGCTGGGGCACGTGGCTCACCAGCGCGACGAGCACGTCGTGATGGTCGGGGGTGATCGTCACGACGTCGGCGCCGAGCGCCCGCACGAAGTCCATCAGTTCGGTGATCGCGTGCTCGTCGGTCGAGACCGTCGGTGTGAGCACCCACGTCGCGCCGACGAACAGGTCGGCCCGGGCGCCGTCGACGCCGTCTTGTTCGGAGCCCGCCATCGGGTGCCCACCGATGAACCGGCTCGCCCGGTCCGGGCAGGCCGCTTCGACCCCCGCGACGACCGGGCCCTTCACGGACCCCACGTCGGTGACGAGCGGTGCACCGGCATCGAGCGCGGCGCGCACCACATCGATGACCGCGCCGACCGGCGTCGCGACGATGACCAACTCGACCCCCGCGACCGCATCTTCCAGCGCGTCGAATGCGAGCGTGATCGCGCCGAGTTCTTTCGCCCGGGCCAGCCGGCCCGTGTCGCGGTCCCATCCGTGCACGTCGACCCCGCGCTCGACCAGCGCGAGCCCGATCGAGCCGCCGATCAACCCGGTCCCGAGCACCGCGACGCGCTGGAGGTTCATGTCGCGTCCGGCCGCGATGGCGCCCACCGGAGCGTCACTCGGGGAGATCGTCGCGAAGGTTGCGAGCACCTTCGAGGTACACGTGGTGCAGATCGCGCCGGGCGTGCGTCCCGTAGAAATGCATCATCACCCGGATGCACATCGGTTTTCCGTGAGCCACGCCGAGTTCGCGGGCGCACATCAAGGGCACGTCGCCGAGACCGAGCATCCGCGCCGCGGTCGCCGGGAACTCGGCGGTCAGGTCGTCGGTGGCCGTGAACAGGATGCTGACGATGTCTTCGTGAGCGACGCCGTTGCGCGCGAGCATCTCCTTCACGAGCCGCTGGGTCTTCTCGTCGATCTCGGCTTTCGAGTTCTCGTCGCACGTGATCGCACCGCGAAGCGCCATCAGTTTCACGAGGCGTCACGTTAGCCGGGGGCCTCCGAACCAGCTTCCGGGACGGAGCCGGGATCGTCGTCGCGCTGCGCCGCGGCGTAGAGCCCGCGCACTTCGCTCTGGGTGAGCGCCCGCCAGTGCCCCGGCTCGAGCCGCCGATCGGCGACCGGCCCGATCCGCACCCGTACCAGGCGCAGCACCGGGTGGCCGATCGCCGCGCACATCCGCCGCACCTGCCGCTTGCGGCCCTCGTGGATCGTGATCGACAAGGCACTGCGCGCGCCACCGCGCTGCACGACCTGCACCCGGGCCGGCGCGGTGCGGCCGTCGTCGAGTTCGACGCCTTCGCGCAGGCGCCGCACCGCCGCCGGCGACGGCTCCCCTTCCACCTCGGCGAAGTACTCCTTCTCCACCCCGTGGCTCGGATGGGCGAGCAGTTGCGCGAGGTCGCCGTCGTTGGTCATCACGATGAGGCCTTCGGTCGCGGCGTCGAGACGGCCGACCGGGAACACGCGCGGGGTCGCCGGCACCAACCCCATCACGGTCGGCCGGCCTTGCGGATCGCTGGCGGTGGTGACGATCCCCGCGGGCTTGTTGAGCAACCAGTGGGCGGCGTCGGTTGCGACGATCACCGGCAGGCCGTCGAGCGTGATCCGCACCATTTCCGGGTCGACCCGCTGGCCGAGCACCGCGACTGCTCCGTTCACCTCGACCCGGCCCGCGGCGATCAGCGCCTCCGATGCGCGCCTCGACCCGACACCGGCTCGCGCGAGCACTTTCTGGAGGCGTTCGCCTTCGGCGCCGGCCTCAGAAGGACTCGTCGAGGCCGGCCTGGAGTTCGGCGGCGACGGTCGCGACATCGGCGCCGCCCGTGTCCGCGTCCGCTTCTGCGGCCGCGAGGTCGGTCTCGCCGTCGTCGCCATCGCCGGCGTCGGTGTCGTCGGTGGCCGCGTCTTCGCCCGGGAAGCGCAACCCCCGTTCGAGCGTCTCGACGATGTGCGCGTCGGGGATGAACTCGGCGAGCGACGGCAGATCGTGTACCGAGTCGAGACCCAGCCGTTCGAGGAACAAGGTGGTGGTCGCGAACAACGCCGGGTTGCCGGGCACATGATCGTGGCCGACTTCCTCCACGTAGCCGCGCGCGACGAGCGTGCGCAGGGTCGCGTCGACGTTGACCCCACGGATCGCCGACACCTGCGCCCGGGAGATCGGCTGCTTGTACGCGACGATCGCCAGCGTTTCGAGCGCCGGCCCCGACAGGCGGGCGTGCTGCCCGTCGAGCACGAACCGCTCGACGTACGCGGCCGCGTCGGGATGGGTCTGGTAGCGGTACCCGCCCGCGACCCGCGCCAGGGTGAAGCCCCGGCCCTCGCGCTCGTACTCGGCGGCCAACGCGTCGCAGATCGCTTCGACCCGCGCGGTCGGCAGTTCGATCAGCTGCGCGAGGACGGCGGGGTCGACTGGTTCGGTCGCCGCGAGCACGACCGCTTCGATCGCCCGGCGCGCCTCCACGTCGAGATCGGTGCGCTCCTCGAAGTCGGTCATGCCGGCTCCCCGACGGGTGCTTCGGCGTCGATCGCGGCCTCGGTCGCGGCGTCGATCACGGCGCGCGTGTCGTTCACGTCGTCTTCCCAGTCTTCGATCGAGTCGAGATCGAGCGCGGCGCGCTCGCCGGGCGCCAGCGGGCGCACGATCAGCTCGGCGAAGTTGCCGGCCTGGTCGAGGTCGACGATGCCCTGCTTGAACAGTTCGAGCACCGCGAGGAACCGCACGATCACTTCGAGCTTCTCGGTGACGTTCGCGACCAGGTCGCGGAAACGCAACGCACCCCGTTCGGGTAAGAGCGCGAGCACCGTTTCGATCGCGTCGCGCACGCTCGCGCGTACCGGTGCGACGTGATCGGTACGGACCTCGGGTTCCGGCTTCGGCAGCAACGCCCGGCGCGCCGCGGCGACGAACGCGTCGAGCGACGTGCATTCGAGCGGATCGGGGGCGAGCCCGCGGAACGGTTCCTCCGGCCCCGCCACCCGCGCGTAGCTCCGGCCTGCCGCCACCATCCGCGCGTGCATCGATTGCGCGGCGTCCTGGAACGTCTTGCACTCGAGCAGGCGGGTGAGGAGCAGGTCGCGCGCTTCGAACTGGGCCAGGTCCTCGTCGAGGTCGACGTCGTCGGCGCCGGGAAGCAGGCGCCGAGCCTTCAACTCGACGAGGGTGGCCGCGATCAGCAGGAACTCGGTGGCGGTTTCGAGGTCGATCGATCCGAGGCGCTCGACCTCAGCCAGGTACTTGTCGACGATGGTCGCGAGCGAGATCTCCCACAAGTCGACCTCCTCCCGCAGGATCAGGTGCAGGAGCAGGTCGAACGGGCCTTCGAAGACCGCGGTCTGGACCTCGTACGGCATGACGGTTGCAGGCTAGCGGACCCGAATCACATCGTTGTGTTACGCGCCCGGAAATCCGTGCCGGTCCCGCTCGACCTGCGAAAATGCCCGAATGGCGCGCGTCTTTTCCGGCATCCAACCCACCGGCGATGTCCACCTGGGCAACTACCTGGGCGCGATCCGGCGTTGGGCCGAGGGCCAGCCGCCCGCCGGTTCGCAGGCGGCGCAGCGAGGTGACGCTATCTACTGCGTCGTCGACCTGCACGCGTTGACGGTCGCGTTCGAACCGGCCGACGTACGGGCACGCACCCGGGCGCTGGCCACCTTGCTGATGGCCGCGGGCCTCGAACCCGACCGGTGCCTGCTGTTCGTGCAGAGCCATGTGCGCGCCCACGCGGAGCTCACGTGGATCCTGAACAACGTCGCGACGTTCGGCGAACTCAACCGCATGACCCAATTCAAGGAGAAGGCGGCCGGGCAGGAGTCGGTCACCGCCGGCCTCTTCGACTACCCGGTGTTGATGGCGTCCGACATCCTCCTCTACGACACCGAGGAGGTCCCCGTCGGCGACGACCAGCGCCAGCACGTCGAGCTCGCCCGCGACATCGCGATCCGCTTCAACCACCGTTTCGGCGACACGTTCGTCGTCCCGAAGGCGACGTTCTCGAAGGTCGCGGCCCGGGTGATGGACCTGCAGAACCCGGCCCGGAAGATGAGCAAGTCGGAGGATTCCCCGCAGGGCACGATCCTCGTGCTCGACCCGCCGAAGACGATCGAGAAGAAGATCAAGAGCGCAGTCACCGATTCCGAGACCGACGTGCGCTACGACCCGGAGCACAAACCCGGCGTGTCCAACCTGCTCGAGATCTATTCGGTCACCAGCGGCACGTCGATCCCCGAAGCCGAGGCCGCGTTCGCGGGGTCCGGGTACGGGAAGTTCAAGCTGGCAGTCGCCGAGGCGGTCGTCGAATGCCTGCGCCCCGTGCAGGAACGCTACGCGGAACTCGAGCAAGACCCCGCCGAAGTCGCCCGGCGCCTGAAGCTGGGCGCCGAAGGGGCCGACGCGAAAGCCGAACTCGTGCTCGCGCGGGCGAAGGACGCCGCCGGGCTGCTCCCCCGCCCGGTGTGATCAGGCCGCGGGTTTGACCGTCCAAGGAGTCGGGTTCGCGTAGTCGGCCGGGCAGTTGTGCGTGCCCAAGGCGTCGCCGATCGTCTTGCCCGATTCGAGCAGGCGGCTGATCGCGCCCGTCCCGGTCATGCTCTGCAGCACCACCACGTTCGGCGCGCACCACTGCACCGTCACGCCGACACCGAAGTCGGTGTTCTGCCCGTTGTGCAGTTGCTGGTCGTTGAGGTTCGGGTACGAACCGGTCGCGGAGAACTGCTGGTTGTAGAAGATCTCGGCGCGCTTGAGTGTCGGGTCGGTCGACGCGTTGACGACCATCTGCTTCGCGTCGCCGATCACGGTCTTGAGCTGATGGTTCGCGGTGCTGCTCTGGTCGAACTGGGCCCACGCGAACCAGGCGACGACACCCACGAGCAACACGGTGCCGAGCGGCCGGCCAAGGTGGAGCTTCTTGCGCCGCCGCCGCCGGGGGCGGTCGGTTCCGAGCCCGGCGCGGTTCGTGAGGTCGGGTGTACCACCAGCCGGTGGCGGGGCTATGCGGACGAAGTATCGGTCGGCGCCCATCGGCAAGAAGTATCGGCACTTGAGTGCTTTGACCTAAGTCACGTTCGGATTTTTCAGTGCCGGTTTCAGGCGTCGGGAACCCGTTCGCCATCGGCTTCGGCGAGCACGACCGCGACCCGGTACGGGAACGAAAGGCCGGTCCATTGCTCGGGTCGGTGATGGGCGTCGGCCCATTCGATCGCGGCCCGGCGCGCCCCCGCCATGCGCAACATGCCCGCACCGACCGCATCGTGACGGAGGTAGAGGCCGTAGCGCCGCCGAACGCCACCTTTCTCCTGCCAGGCGCGGGCCATGCCGTGCCCCGCGAGCGCACCCGCCATCGTCGCGAAGGTCCGGCCGAACACGCCGAGGCGTGCTTCGGTCTTCCCCACGTCGTGCAGCAGCGCGGCGGCGAGGATGTCGGCCTCGGCGTCGTCGCCGAGCGCAGCCTGCGTACGGCGCGCGACGCCGACCGTCTCGCGCCGGTCGGCCCGGGGCATGCGCCGCCACAGGGTGAGCTCGCCGGGCTGCAACACCGTCTCGACCCACGCGAGGTCGGCGGCGCTCGGCCCGAACGGCAGCAGTGAACCGAAGAACCGACCGGCGAGATGCGCCGCGCGAGATGTCAGCGTTGCTTCGACTTGCACTCGATGCAGGTGCGGGCGGCCGGCATCGCCTCGAGACGGGCTTCGCTGATCGGCCCGCCGCACACTTCGCAAACGCCGTAGGTGCCGTTGTCGAACTTCGACAGGGCCGTGTCGATCTCGTTGAGGGTGTCGCGGAGGGTGCCGGCGAGCGCGTCGACCTCGCCTCGTTCGGCGGTCACCTGGCCCGAATCGGCGAACCCTTCGTCGTAGGTGTCGCGCGCGACACCGAGCTCGACGAGCTCGCTCCAGATGCGTTGACGTTCGGCCGTCAACTGATCGCGCCGCTCGGACACACCCCCAACCATGACCTCATGGTACTCGGTCTCGCGGCCGGTCCCGACGGGCGGCTCCCATCGGCCGGCGCGTCAAGGCAGGTCAGGACGGTTGCGCGCCGCGAGCTGCCGGCCGGCCCCGATGGTTCGGGCGGCGGAACCGGGCTCGCGGGTGCGCGGCTTCGTAGACGGCGCGGAGGCGTTCCGGCGAAACGCGCGTGTACACCTGTGTGGTCGAAACGCTGGCGTGGCCCAGCAGTTCCTGCACCACCCTGATGTCGGCACCGTGGTCGAGCATGTGCGTCGCGCACGAGTGCCGCAGCACGTGCGGCGAGATGCGATCGGCCAGACCGACCCGCTCGGCCGCGTGGTGGACGATCTTCCAGCAGGCCTGCCGCGAGATCCGACCTCCTCGCGCGTTGAGGAACACGGCGGTGCCGTCGCCGCTGCGCCGCTGCACGTTGCGGTTCGGCCCCTGCGTGGTGCGCAGGGCGGGCCGGCCGTTCGCGAGGTACACGTCGAGCGCAGCCCGCGCGCTGCGGCCGACGGGCACGATGCGTTCCTTGCTGCCCTTGCCCAGGACCCGCACGACAGCATCGTCGACGGTGAGGTCTTCAAGATCGAGGCCGACCAGTTCGCTGATGCGGATACCGGTCGCGTAGAGCAACTCGAGCATCGCCCGATCGCGCTGCGCCGTTGGTGTGTCGCCGAGCACGGCACCGAGCAACGCCTCGACCTCGTCCTCGTCGAGCGCCTTGGGGAGACCTTGCGGCACCCTCGGCGCGCCGACGTCCTCGCTGGGGTCGCCGGGCAGCAATCCTTCCGCGGCGCAGAACCGATGGAACGAGCGCACCGCGACCAGCGCACGGGCAACCGACGAGGGCGCGAGCAACGGTTTGCCTTCGTCGTCGGTGAGCGACTGCAGGTAAACGACGTAGTCGGCCACCGTGCCTTCGCCGATCGACACCGGGTCGAACATCTCGCGGGAGGCAAGGAAGGCGCGATAGCGGCGAAGGTCGCGCCGGTACGCGGCGAGGGAGTTCGTGGCCAGGCCCCGCTCGACGGTGAGCCACACATCGTGCTCGGCGAGGAGCCGGTCGAGCGCGCCGGGAGGGCTGCGCTGCTCCGGCGGGTCGAAGTCGGCGCCGTTCACGGCGACACGTCCACGCCGGCGTGGGCCCCGGCCAGGAACTGGCGTGCGAGCAGCAGGCCGATGATCGACTTCGCGTCGTGGAGCGCGCCGGTCGCGACGAGCGTTTCGATGTCGGCGAGCGCGACCGGCTCGGCCGTCATCTCCCGTTCTTCGGGGCTCGTGGGCGCCGGTTGACCGACGTCCTCGAGGTCGAGCGCCACGTACAAGTGTGAGCGTTCGTCGCAGAAGCCGGGCGTGTTCAGGAACTCGGCCAGCTTCACGAGCCGGCCGGCACGCAACCCCAGTTCTTCCTCCAGTTCGCGGGCCGCGGTCGTCGCGGGCGCTTCGCCGTCGACGTCGCGCTTGCCGGCCGGCACTTCGAGGACGTGGTCGTCGACCGCGGCGCGGTACTGGCGGACCAGGCGCGCCGTCGCGAGGTCGGCTTCGACCGGCACGACGACGACCGCGCCCGGGTGGCGCACCACCGTGCGGCGCATCTGGTCACCGTCGGGCGACACGACCTCCAGATCGTCGATCGCGAGGAACCCGAGATCGGCCGTCCGCGTCGTGCGCACCACGCGGAAGGTCGCCATCCGTTCGCGCCGGGGTCAGTTGACGCTGACGGGGCTCGCCGGCGCCTCGATCGGCAGGCGCGGCGAGCGGCCGTCGGCGCGCTGCCGGGCCGCTTCGACGAACGCGGCGAACAGTGGGTGCGGGCGGTTCGGACGGCTCTTGAACTCGGGGTGCGCCTGGGTCGACACGAAGAACGGGTGGTTCACCAGTTCGATGAACTCGACGAGCCGGTCGTCGGGCGAGGTCCCGGAACAGCGCATCCCGTGCTCTTCGAACACCTGGCGGTAGCGGTTGTTCAACTCGAACCGGTGACGGTGCCGCTCGTAGACCACTTCCTCGCCGTAGATCTCGCGCACCTTCGAGCCGGGGTGCAGTTTGGCGGGGTACGCGCCGAGCCGCATCGTGCCGCCGAGATCGACGACGTCGCGCTGCTCGTCCATCAGGTCGATCACCGGGTGCGGGCTGTGCAGGTCGAACTCGCTCGAGTTCGCACCGGCGAGGCCGCACACGTCGCGCGCGAACTCGATCACCGCGGCGTGCAAGCCGAGGCACAGGCCCAGGTAGGGAACGCCGTGCTCGCGGGCGTAGCCGGCGGCGGCGACCTTGCCTTCGATCCCACGGATGCCGAACCCGCCCGGCACGACAATGCCGTCGAGGCCCGCGAGCCGCCCTTCGGCCAGGAGCCCTTCGGTGTCGTCGGCGGCGATCCAATCGATGACGACCTTGGCGCCGCACGAGTAGCCGCCGTGTTTCAACGCCTCGACCACCGAGAGGTAGGCGTCGGGAAGGTTCACGTACTTGCCGACCAAGCCGATGTGCACCTCGTCCTGCGCGGCGCGCACCCGGTCGACGAGCGCCTTCCACTCGGTGAGGTCGGGTTCGTGCTCGGTGAGGTGCAGCACCCGGCAGACGTAGTCGTCGAGGCCTTCCTCGTGCAGCACGAGCGGGATCTCGTAGAGCACCTCGGCGTCGACCGCGGAGACGATGCCCTCTTCGGGCACGTCGGAGAGCAGTGCGATCTTCTCCTTCAACCGCTTCGGGATCGGCCGGTCGCTGCGGCACACGATCGCGTCGGGTTGGATGCCTCGGCTGCGAAGTTCGGTGACCGAGTGCTGCGTCGGTTTCGTCTTCTGCTCACCGCTCGGGCCGATGAACGGCACCAGCGTGACATGGACGTAGAACACGTTCTCGCGCCCGGCGTCCTTGCGGAACTGCCGGATCGCTTCGAGGAACGGCAGGATCTCGATGTCGCCGACCGTGCCGCCGATCTCCGTGATCACGACGTCGACGTCGTCGGTGGCGAGCGCCAGGATCCGGTCTTTGATCTCGTTGGTGATGTGCGGGATGACCTGCACGGTCTCGCCGAGGTAGGCGCCGCGCCGTTCCTTCGCGAGCACCGACTGGTAGATCGACCCGGTCGTCGCGTTCGATTTCCGGGTGAGCGGGACGTCGACGAAACGCTCGTAGTGGCCGAGGTCGAGGTCGGTCTCGCCCTTGTCGTCGGTGACGAACACCTCGCCGTGCTGGAACGGGTTCATCGTTCCCGGGTCGACGTTGATGTAGGGGTCGAGTTTCTGCATCGTGACCCGCAGGCCGCGGCTCTTGAACAGCCGCCCGAGCGACGACGCGGTGAGCCCTTTCCCGAGGCTCGACGCCACCCCGCCGGTCACGAAGACGTGCTTCACCACTCGGTCGACCTCCGGTGCTCGCAGACCTGCTCATCGAAGCGTGCGCCGGCCGCAGAACGCCACGATGCCGGCCGCGGCACGGGCGAAACGGGGGGCACGAGCGAAGGTACCACGGGGGCACCGGAAGTCAGGGGACCGTGGCGGGCGGCCCCGGTGAGCGGGCGCGGTACCGGTCGTAGACGACGACCCAGTCGACGAACAGGACCCACACGGTGCCGATCCAGGCCCAGTAGTCGAGCCCGAAGATGAAGTAGGTCGAGACGTGCAGGGTCGTCGAGACCGCGGCGTAGACGACCCGGGAACGGGGCCAGAAGAACGCGAGCGGGCAGGTGATCTCGAAGATGATCGTGACCGCGGCGATGAGGTGGCCGACCAGCGCGTAATGGTCGATCACGTTGGCGAGGGCGTTCCAGCGGGGTACCGCCGGGTTCGGCCCCACGCGATGGACAGCCGCACGTTGTCGCTCGTGATCCACGACAGGCCGGCCCGGCGCAACTTCCAGTAACCGGCGAAGAAGTACGCGAGGCAGACGATCGCGATCGACGTCCGGATCGGCCAGCCGGTGCGGCGGGACGGGGCCGGTCGGTGCGGTCGACGTCGAGCGGCGCGACGAGGAACGGCACCGACGAGAGCAACAGCAGGACGTCGTTGTGAAGGACCTTGCCGCGGCTGCCGCGCAGGCCCGCGAGCACGAGGTAGCACAGCCACGCGATCGCGAACATCGCGCGGGGCCGGCGCCGGAACACGAACGCGATCGCGGCGAGGCCGCCCACGATCTGCAGCGCGACGATCGCGCCGAGGGCGGGGAACGAGTTCAGCCACGACAGGAACCACACGGGCCGGAACAAGCCGAATGGCATTGGTACGAGTTCGCGGTACGGGCCGGCAACGATGCGGATCCCGATCAGCACCGCGAGCGCGGTGTGCACGAACCACAGCCGGGCGGGAGACTCCGGCCCGAACAGGAGCGAGTCGAGCGCGTACCCGACCCGCGGGCCGAGCGCGTCGCCGCGCGTGGAGGGCTCGGCCGGCGCCACGCGCCCGTTCACGTCCCCACCACCGATGGCCCGCACGTCGTGTAGAGCACCGGTGTCTTCTGGATGACCCAGTGCGAACCGGAACGGTGGATCTTCTCGCCGACGCGGTACACGCGCACTTCGTTGACCTGACGCCCGGCATGACGCGCGCCGTACGCGATACCGCGGCACACGTCGTCGCGCGTCTTCATGCTCGAGTGCGGGAAGCGTTGCAACGGCCATTCCGCGAGGCGGTAGCCGACCGGGAGGTCTTGCTGGTTCAGCGGCGTTTCGACGCCGTGGGCGTCGACGGTGACCGCGACCCAACGCACTTCGTGCGACTTCCGCGCCGCGCTGAACAACCGGAACGCGGTGAGCGGCCACGCCTCGATCCCGACGAACCCGCAGGTCAACACGGCGGCGAGGAAGGCGGCGACGAACGCCCGTACCCGGATGCCCGGGCCCCGTTCTGTTGTGCTCATGCGGCTGCGACCTCCGCCGCGCCTGCTCACGTGTGCTCCAGGGCGAGGTAGCAGAGCGAGCCGGAGAGGGTGAAGAACGTGATGCCCGCGACGATCGCGCCCGAGTCGTTCAGCGCGCTGCCGAGGAACGCGCCGAGATAGATCGACACAAGGGCGATACCGAGCGTCGGCATCTGCTTGTGCAGGCGCGCCAGCGGTTTGTCGCCCAGGCGCGACAGCACGACGATCAACGCGATCCCGATCGGGATCGCCGTCACCCAGAACGAACGGGTCGACTCGTTCAACGCGGCCAGGAACTTACGCCCGACGATCGCGGTCAACGGGGCGGCCCCGCCGCCACCCGACACCCGTTCGACCAGCCGGCCGAGATGGGCACGCTGATCGGCCGGGCGCAGGAGGTCCGCGGCCGAGAAGAGCGCGATCGCGGCGGCCGTCGCCCCGAGCGCGTACAGGATCGTGCGCACCCGCAGCTTGCCCTGCCGGGCGAGCACCACGAACACCAGGAACGTCGGTACCGCGGCGAGCACACCACCGACGTCGGAACCCCACGCCGGCACACCTTCGACCGCGATCACATAGCAGAGCAGCCCGCCCGCCACGATCCACGCGACCCTGCCCCGCAAGAACGCGAGCGCCGCCGCGGCCAGGAGCAACGCGCTCGGCACCACCGCGCCGAACGAGTAGTTGCTGATCCCGTAAAGGCGCGAGTTCGACGTCGGCGAATAGCCGAACACGGCGTTGTAATGCATGTGCGAACCCGTCATCGCGTCGATCATCACCACACCGAGCACGATCACCATCAACGCGACGACCGGCCCGAACGGCTTTCGGGGGACGAACGACACCAGCGTCGCGATGCCCGCCGACAACAACACGAGTAGCAACTGGTACTGCGACATGCTCCCGAGATGGCCGGGCGTGATCTCCGCGATCATGGTCGCCGGGAACATGGCGACAACGAACAACGAGAACCAGGCCACGACGTGGCGGAACCTCCTGCCCGTACCCGAGGTGTCGAGCACCACCAGCACCGTCGCGAGCACCGCAATGGCGAGGAGCACGACGAGCAACATCGTGATCGGCACCAGCCGCTGGCTCCGCAGGCGGGAGCCGAGCGCTTCGTCGATCAGTTTGTGCTCCCGGCTCGCGAGCGAAGCATGCGATGCAACGACTTCGAAGGGCCGGCCCTCCATCGCTTCGGTGAAGTTGATACCGAACAGGTCGAGCATCGTCGGCCCGACGTCGTACATGATCACGACACCGGCATGCTGGCTCGACGCGGACCGCACGTACCCGGAGTCTTCGCCGGGGGCGCGGAGCGCGACCAGGTTCAAGGTCCTCGAACTCGCCGCGCTCGGCGCGCCGACGACGAGCACCGCGTCGCGCGTGAGGTCGACGTGGGCCAGCAGTGATGCGAACAGTGCATCGGAGTCGCGCAGCGCCTTGTCGCGCAACGCTCGCGACTGGGCACCGGTCGTGAAGGCGGCGTACCGGCGGGTGCGGGCCAGATCGGAGGCTTCGACGAGCACCAACCGTCGCTGGTCGCCGGGCGCGTCCCACACCTTCGTGAACGCGCCGTCGACCGCGTTCTGGTCGAGCCGGACGCCGTACGGCGCCGACGCGTCGCGCTGCAACAACTCGTCGCCGACCGTGCCCCCCTCGAGTTGGCCGTCGGGCGTCGTGAGCGCGAGCGCGGCTTCCCGGTGCCGATCGGGCTGGTCGAACCCGTCGACACCGTCGGCGTTGGCGATGACCGCCAAGCTGACGTGGTTGCGCACCAGTTGTTGCGGGACGGCACCGACCTTCGTGTCGTACGGCAACGTCGCGTCGAGCCGCTGCAACACGGGATAGCCGATCGAGAGGATCGCGCCGGTCGGCTTCGTCCCCGTGCGCTGCTGGAACACCTGCGGCGCCGGGACACCATTGACCAACTCGTCCCGCTCGAGCTGGTCGCCGTCGGACGTGGGCGAACCCACGGCCCGGGTGCCGGCGGCGAACGTCATGTACGCGTCGGCCGGGCCGGGATGGTTGTTGACCGTACGCGCCGGGGCGAGGCTGCCCACGGCCGCGTGCTCGAGAAACGCACGCAGGTTCGGCATCGGCGCCGACTTCATCTCGGCCCAGGTCATGTCGGGAACCGAGAAGACGAGGACACGGTGCACCGCTCGCGATGGTCGGGCCGACGCGGCCGGCGCGAACAGGCACACGAACATCCCCGCCATCACGATCAGTGAGAGGCTCCGGACCGCATGCCGACGGGGCCGCGCTCGCCAGGTCGGCATGCGGGCACGATATACATCGACATCTCGAAGATTGGTGTCACCCTCGGCGCGCGTCATTCGCGGATCGTCCGCCCCAGTCGATCGAACGCGGCCAAGGGGCGAACCCGTGCGATCACGGCGCTGTACGACACCCGCTCCGACGCGAGGTTCAAGAGCGCAAGCGCGATCATCACCGTGACGCGCACCCACGAACTCGCTTCGAACACGACGGCCAGTCCGAGCACCGCGCCGAGCACGTTCGCGCCCGTGTCGCCGAGCATGCAGCGCTCGTGAAGGTCTTCGGGGGCGAGAGCGAATGCCGCACCGACGACCGGCGCGATCGCGATCCCCGTGGCACCCGTGCCACAGACGATCGCGACCGGGACGTACGCGACGAGCGCGAACTTGATCGTGCGCCCGGGCCGTCGATCCAGCAGGTTCGCGAAGTTCGCCGCGAACGCGATGAGCGCGGCGTCGACGATGAGCTGGACGTGACGTTCCCCGGTCGTCGACGCGAGGACCAGCGCGAGCGCGCCGCCGCCGAGCAGCTTCAGGAAGCCGGTGGTGATGTGCCCCCGGCGCAGCGCGCGGAGATGGCCGCCGAAACCCCGGGCCTCGCCGGCACCGAGCAGGTCGTCGACGAACCCGAGCAAACCGAACCCGACGACGGCCAGCAAGACGGCCCGCCGCGCCGGGGTCGACGTCAGGTCCCCGGCGCCGAGCGCACCGGCAAGAACCCGCCCGCCTTCGATCAGCAGCACCGCGGCGACGAGCACGATGCCGGCGGCCGTCGGCAGACGGTGCCCCCGGTAGTTCTCACGTTCGAGGACGGGAAGCGAAAGCGTGCGGTGCAGGCCCACAAGCAAGAACCGGGCCGCCGCGGCACCGAGTACGAACGCGAGTACGAGTGCCGTCATGTCGACGCCTTCGCCCGCGCTCGCCACGCGTCGTAGCGCAGGGCGGCGATCGGGACGGAGACGCAGAACATCGCCCACGGCACGAGCAACCCGGAGTCGTTGGCGATCAGACCGATCACGCCGAGCACCGCGACGCCGATCGCCGCGGCCCGCGCCGGTGATGCCGCGAGTGCACCGCGCGGCGCACTGCTTCGTTGCATCACCACGAACTCGAACACCAGGAGCGCGGCGATCACGAGCAGGATCCACGTCGCGTTGCGCGGCACGCCGAAACTCGCGTGCCAGCGGCGGGACAGCACTCTCCACACGTTGCCGAAACCGCCGCGGCGCGCCCGGACGATCAACCGGCCGGTATGCGTGCGCGACGGCGCGGGTCGCGCCGCATCAACCAGCGCGAACCCGAGCACGACCGCCGCCCCGGCGACGAGCCACGCGACGAAATGGCGTACCTTCACCGGCCGGCCGGCGAGCAGCATCGCGGTGAGGCCGAAGGCCGGGACCATCGCGAGCACTCCCCCGGCGTCGCCGCCGAGCATCGGCAGGCCCTCGACGAGGATCGCCCCGACGAACAGGCACACTGCGATCCTCCAGCCGCGCGGGCCGGGCACCCGTTCGGTGATCAACACCGCGAGGAGCAACGTCGACACGGAGAAGAACGCGAAGGCGAGGTTCCCGATGCCGGCGAAGCGCCCGGCAACCTGGGCCGAGTAGCCGAACAGCGTATTGAGTTGCAGCGGGGCACCTGCGAAGAGGTCGACCGCGACCAGAGCGACAATGAGCGCGAGCGCCGACATCGCGGCGTTCAACGGGCCGTCGCGCTCGGCATGGATGGAGGCACCGGCCGACGGCGCGACGGCGTTCCGGCGGCGCACCGTATCGGTCAGGACGGCAAGCGCGGCGGCGATCAACCCGATCCCGAGCCAGAGCACGGTGGTGCTCGGCACCCGAGGCATCACACCGATGAGGTACGTCGCGGGAACGACGGCCAGCAGCACCAGCGCCATCACCGGCACCGCGCGACCGACGAACCTCGGGAGGAACGACCGCGCCGCGAACGCGGCGCCGATGACCCAAGCCGCGATGATGAGCAGCGTCGTGGCGTAGGGCAATGCGTTGTCGCGGATGATCGAGTTGTGGGTCGAGTCGATGAGGAACGTCCGCCGCGCGGAAGCGCTGCCGCCCCCGTCGGCCCGCTCTACCGGTTGGCCCTCCATGTGCGACGGCACGTCGAGCCCGAACAGGTCGAGCACCGTCGGGCCGACGTCGCCGATCTGGACGAAACCGGCCCGGCGGGTGCTCGGCGAGCTCAACCGGCCCGGCGTGATGCCCGGGGCCTGCAGCGCGAACACCGACAGCGGCGCGCGCGCCGGGCCGGCCGTCGGCGCGGTGAGGATCACCGCGTCATGCTGCGGGTCGACCTGCGCGAGCAGCGCGGCGGTCAAACGGTCGGCCGCGGTGAGCGCTCGCTGCCGCAGCGCGCGTGCCGGGCCGGGCGCGAGTTTCGGCGCGAACGCCGCCGAGCGTACGAGGTCGGACGCCTCGACGAGCACGACCTGCCGGCCCGGCGCGCTCCACACCGTGCGAAAGGCTTCGAGCACCCGGCCGGTGTCGTACCGCGCGCCGAACGGCGCCGTCGCGTCGGCGACGAGAAGGTTGCGATCGACGTCGCCCCCGTCGACCTGGCCGGTGTGATCGATCAAGGCGGCGACCGCCGCGGCGAGTACGTGATGTCCGTCGCGTTCCCCTGTCCGACGTCGTCGTTCGCAATCACCGACCGCGTCACACCCGCCTGCTCGAGCGCGGATCCCAGCTCCCCCGGTCGCGCACGGTATTGGGTGTGCGCGTTCGCGCCCACGACGGCTGAGAGTGCGAGATCGACGACGCTTCCCGTTGGCGTGAAACCGGTACGGCGCCGGTACACCTGGCCTGCGGTGTTCATGCCGTACTGCTCCCCGGGAGCGAACGCGACCGTCGGGGCACCGACGGCACGCGTCCCCGCGCCGAACGTCGTGTACGCGTCGTCGAGATTGGCGTCTCGCCCGCCGAGCCTCGTTGCCATGTCGGCGATCGCCGCGTGGTCGACGAAGTGGTCGATCGTCGGGAGGTCGACGTGGGCGAGGTCGAGCCACGACACGTTGGGAACACTGATGATCAGTACTCGCCGTACCACCTGCGGGTGCTGGTCGTGCGAGCCGACCCGAGGCAGTACCGCGACCAGTACCACGGCAACCGCGACGGCCACCGCGGCGAGCGCGGTGAACCAACCGCGGTGACCCGCACCCATCAGGCGGCGGCCCGTGCGATGAGCGTGACCCGCAACGCCCGCGTCGCGCCGAGGTAGCAGACCGCGGCGACGGCCAACCCGGCACCGAGCGCGACGATCGCGTGAAGCCGGGTGGCCGAGCCGAGCGCGACCGAGGCCCCCCAGGCCGCGAGCCCGGCGAACGCCGCCGCCGCACCCGCGCGCACGAGTTCACCCGACCAGATGGGCCGTCCGAGACGCCGCGCCAGCATCACGCTCAGCGCGAGCGCGCCGACGATGTACGCGCTGCTGTGACCGATCCCGAGCGCGGCGACGCGGGCGGCACCGTGGGTCATCGATGCCCCGATCACCATGACGACCACACCGAGCACACCGCAGGAGACCGCGACGAGCGCCGGCGTGCGGCCGTCGCCGATCGTGTAGTAACCGCGCGCGACCGTGAGGAACGCGCTGTAGGCGTAGAGGCCCACCGCGAGCGACGCGAGACCCGCGGCGAGAAGCGAGACACCATTGTGTGCGGCCTCGCCGAACACGACCGCGCGCATGATCGGAACCGACAGCGCGGCGAGCACGGCCGCGACGGGGAACACCAGTACCGCCATCCGGTTGAGGGCCCAGGCGAGCGTGGTCGCGACGGCAGCGAGATCGCTCGATGCGGCGTGCACCGACATCTCGGGGAGTACGGCGGTTTGCAGTGGGAGGGCAAGGATCGCGTACGGCGCGAGAAAGAACGTGAACGCCGTCTGGTAGGCGACCACGCCACCCGCCACCGAGTTGCCGACGATCAGGGCCGCGCCGAGAATCAACCCTCCGGCGGCGTGGAGCAGCACCCCCCAGGCCGACAAGGTGATGAGCCGCCGGATCTCCCGGTCGCCGAAGTCGACGTGCGGGCGAAGGCGGAACCCGCTCGCGACGACCGAACCGACGAGCACGCCGACGAACGCGATCACACCGCCCGTACCGGCAATCACCAGCATCATGCGGGCCGTGAGGCTGAGGTGCAGCCCGCGAGGCTCGGCGACGATCCCACCGAACACGGCCAGCGCGCTGACGGTGACGATGGTGTTGCCGATGGGCGCGGCGGCGATCGGGATGAACCGCCGGTAGGCGATGAGCACGCCACTCGCGATCGAACCCCACGCGTACAACATCAACTGTGGGACGAAGAAGCGCAGCAGGAACGTCGCCAATCGGCGCTGGTCGGCGGCGACGGAATGCGACGCGCCAGAAGTGAGCACCCGCGCCAGGAACGGGGCGAACACAACGCCGAGGATCGAGACCGCGCCGAGCACGACCGTCGCGAGCCCGAGGAGGCCGCCGGCCAACCGTTCGACCTCGGCCTGGTCGTCGCGGGCGAGGTGGCCGACGAACGTCGGGACCAACACGGCCGACAGCGCGCCGGCCGCGACGAGCTCGAACAAGACGTTCGACACCGAGTTCGAGGCCTGGAACGTGTTGCCGAGATAGGTCGTGCCGAGGATCGCGGCGATCACGAGGACGCGCACGAACCCGAGCAGGCGCGACATCGCCGTCACCGCGCCCATGCCCGCCGCGGCGCGCGCGACTGCAGGCCGGGTCATGACTGCGGCAGCGGCACGGTGTGCGACGCGCCTTTGCCGTAGCCGTAATGCCCGACGATCCCGCTCGCTTCGTCGTCGAGCGCGAGCACGGCGCTGACCTGCCCCTGCGTGAGGTCGAAGTCGTCGACGGTCGAAACCGACAACGACAGCGTGCTGTCGTCGCGCACCGCCGCGACGATGTCGCCGCGGCTCGGCGCGTTCGGCGCGCTGGTCGCAACGAAGACCTCCGCCGCGACGGTCGGGACCTTGGCGGTGACGAACGCACTGATGAGCCCGGAGTACACCGTGCTGTCGGTGATCTTGCTCGCGGTGCCACCGACCACCATCACGCGGGTGGCGCGCGACGGGAATTGGGCGAGCGCGTTCTTGGCGATGCCGTCGACCGAGACGAAGCCGGCGTCGACCAGGCCCTGGAGCACGTCGGGAGTCGACCGTCCACGAGCGCGCGATGCGCGCCGCGGTGCGGCGAGTCGATCGGCCAACGCCTGCAGTGCGCTCGTGCGCAAGACGTCGGGCCGGTCGCTCGAGCCCGGTACGACACTCGCGAGCTTCGTCAGCGCGTCGGGGTCGGTGAGGTCCCACTTCGCCTCGAGCCATACCACCGCGGGGTTCAACGCGCCGGCGGATCGCAACAGTTGCACCGTCGCGTCGAGCGCGCCGTCGCCGACGCCCCGCTCGGCCACGACGACGACGTCGACACCGACCAAACGGTCCTGCACCATGTAGGCCGCGCCGTCGCCGATATACGCCTGCTGCTGGCTGAGTTCGGTTTTCAACGCGTTGTTCTCGCTGCGCTGCGCGTCGGCTTTGTTCTCGACGCGATTGATCTCGCGATTCAGGCTGTTGACGATCGTCGGCTTTACGAATGCCGATCCGAACAGCACGCCGATCGCGAGAGCCAAGAAGACCGCGATGAGCGAAATGATGTGAAAGCGGAAGTTGATCATGCCCGGGGCCCTGAGATTATGGCGGCCCACCCCGCCGAACGGGTCAGTGCGTGCTCAGTCCGTTGGGCACGCGGTTCGCCGGCCGCCCCATACCGTCGTCAGCGCCGTTCGAACCACTCGCGCACGCTCCGCCAACGGTCGGAGAACCAAAGGTGGAAGCCGTGGAAGAACACGCGGTAACCGAACGACTCCGCCACGATGAACATCGCCACCATCGCGAACAACGCCGAGCCGACGAGCAGGACGAGATCGAGCCGGCGGGCGCGTCCCTGGTAGAGGCGGCTCACACCCTTGGCATCGACGAGCACCGGGCCGAGCCGCAGGCGAGTCAGGAACGTCGACGCCATACCCGAGCGACCCTTGTCGAGGAATTCGACCATCGTCGCGTGCGTGCCGACCGCGACGATGAGCGCGGCGCCGGCCTCGTACGCGAGCAGCATCGCGACGTCCTCGCTCATCCCCGGCGCGACGAGCGTCTCGAACGGAAGGCCGCGCTCGGTCAGCATCTCGCGCGCGGGCGAGTACCCGTCGTTGCGCTCGTGCGCGATCAGTTCGGCGCCGCATTGCATGGCGGCTTCCGACAGGGAGTCGAAGTCGCCGGTGATGATGTCGGGTTTCAGTCCGAATTCGAGGAGCGCGTCGGCACCGCCGTCGACGGCGATGAGCACGGGCCGGAATTCCTTGACGTAGGGGCGCAAGGCGCGCAGGTCGTGCTTGTAGTCGTGGCCCCGCACGACGACGAGGGCGTGACGGCCGCGCACCTTCGTGCGCAATTCGGGAAGGTCGAGCGGCTCGAAAGTGAGATCGGCTTCGCGATCGATGTACTGCAAGGTGTTGTGCGCGAAGCGCCGCAGCTCGACACCGATGCCGAGACGCGCGACTTCCATGCGCTCCTCGATCTCGGGTAAAGACAGCAGGCTCCCCTTCGCGATCACTTCGCCGTCGCGCCGCAATTCGCAACCGTTGATCTCGAGGAACTCACCTTCGTGGACCGCGTCCATCACGCCGGTGCCGACGTCGTCGAGCAGCGGGATTCCCGCCTCCGCGAGCCGCAGCGGGCCGCTGTTCGGGTAGCGGCCCGAAATCGACGGCGATGCGTTCACGACGGCACCGACGCCGGCGGCGACGAGGCTCTCGGCCGCGACGCGGTCGAGGTCGACGTGGTTGATGATCGCGATCTCACCGCGAGCAATCCGGCGAGCGAGGTTCTTCGTACGCGGGTCGAGACGCGCGAGCCCCGTCACCGACTCCCGCTCGGTGCGCCGCCGGACCTTCACCGCGCCCGCACGCTTTCGCGCGCCGTCGCCGCGGTGTCGAGGAGTTCGCGGGCATGCCTCCGGGCGTGCGCGGAACCACCGACCCCGGCGAGCATCCTCGACAGCTCGGCCACCCGGTCGGGACCGGCAACCGGTGCCGCCCCGGCCACGGTGCGACCTCCCGTCTCGTGTTTCTCGACGACGATGTGGTCGTCGGCGAACGCGGCGACCTGCGCCAGGTGCGTGACGCACAACACCTGGTGTTTGCCCCCTAATGACGCCATCGACCGCCCCACTGCCACGCCTGCCTCTCCGCCGATACCCGCGTCCACCTCGTCGAACACCAGGGTGGGCGGGGCTTCGGACAGGACCACTCGCAGCGCCAGCATCGCACGGCTGAGCTCGCCGCCGGAAGCGGCCCGGGCGAGGGGCTTCGCCGCCTCGCCCGGATTGGGGGCCAGCAGGAAGGTGACGTCGTCGGCGCCGTCGTCGGTGAGCGGGGCTTCCTCCACCAACACGCTGAACGTCGCGTTCGGCATGGCCAGTTCCCGTAGCCGCCCGGTGACGGCGTCGCCGAGCGGCCCCGCGTGGGCACGCCGGCCCGGCCGAGCGCCGCCGCGGCCCGGGTCGCGGCCGATACCGCGACCGATCGCTCCGCGTCCAGGGCCGCGACCCGTTCCTCGTGGCCTTCGATCTCGGCCAGGCGCGCCCCGGTCTCGGCCGCGTACCCGCGGACCTCGGCGACCGTCGCGCCGTACTTCCGGCACAGCTCCCGCACGAGTTGCCGGCGGGCGCGCACGGCCGCGAGGCGCTCGGGATCGGCGACGATCGCTTCGCCGGCATGCCGGACGTCGTGTGCGAGTTCGGCGACCTCGGCCTGCAGTGCGTGCGCCCGCGCCGCCAGTTCCTCGAACGGCTCACGGCCCGACAGTGCCGCGACCGCATCGCCCAACGCGTCCTCTGCGGGGCCGGTGAGCGCGCCCTGCGCGTCGGCGAGCGCCTCGCGGTGGGCGTCGGCGTCGGCGAGCAGGCGCTCCTCCCGTTCGAGCCGAGCCTCCTCGTCGTCGCTTTCGAGCGACGCGGCCTCGATCTCGCCGAGCTGGTACCGCAGGAGGTCGGCTTCCCGGGCGAGCGCGCGTTCGTCGCCGCCGAACCCGGCGAGTTCGTCTTCGATCCGCCGGACCTCGGCGCGGGCATCCCGGAGGTCCTGCCATGGTCGCCGTGCCGCGTCACCGGCGAACGTGTCGAGCAGTGCGCGCTGTTCGGGCGCGTGGATCAACGACTGGTGCGCGTGCTGCCCGTGCAGATCGGCGACCTGCCTTCCGTGTTCGGCCAATTCACCGACGGTCGCGAGCCGGCCGTTCACGTACGCGCGGCTCCGCCCGTCGCGCGGCACGACCCGCGTGAGCACGACCTCGTCATCGCCGTCGACGAACCGGCCCTCGACCCGCGCTTCGGCGGCACCGTCGCGCACGAGGGCGGGGTCGGCGCGGCCTCCGAGGAGCAGCACGAGCGCATCGATCAGCAACGTCTTGCCCGCCCCGGTTTCACCGGTGATGGCGGTCATCCCCGGACCGAGGCCGATCATCACCTCGGCGACGATGCCCAGGTTCTCGACCCGCAATTCGCTCAACACGGGGTCACCGCGGCCATCAGCGGTCCGGGAGCGCGAACTTGGCTTTCAGGATCTGGTGGAAGTCGCGCGGCGCGAACGTGACGATGTGCGCCGGATGGTCGGCGGCACGGCTCGTGACCCGATCGCCGGTGACGAGTTCGCCGACCTCACCACCGTCGACCGTCAGCGCGACGAGGCTCCCGCCGCAGACGGTGAACTCGACGGTCTCGTCGGGCCCGAGCAGCAGCGTACGGTCGAACAGCATGTGGGGCGACACCGGCGTGAGCAGGATGCAGTGCAACGCGGGTGACACGATCGGCCCGCGCGCCGAGAACGAGTACGCGGTCGAGCCGGTCGGCGTCGCAACGATCACTCCGTCGGCGGCGTACGTCGTGAACGCGCTCCCGTTGATCGACACTTCGAGGCGCACGAGGTGGCCCGAACGCACCTTCTCGAGGACCACTTCGTTCAGCGCGAACCAGGTGCCGCCGGCCGCGCCGTCGGAAACGACATCGACCTCGAGCACCGAACGGTCGGACACCGCGAAGTCGCCGGCGACGAGTTGCGGGAGCACACCCGGCAGCTCGGCCGGTTCGAGCGCAGTGAGGTAACCGAGCTGGCCGACGTTCACCCCGAGCAGCGCGACCGGCTTCGGGTACACGAGGCGGAAGGTCTGCAGCATCGTGCCGTCGCCGCCGAGGGAGATCGCCAGGTCGAGCCCGTCGGTGAACTCCTCGACCGGGCACGAGTACTCGACGAGGCCCGACGCTTTCGCCTCGCCGGGAGGCATCCGCACCTCGACGTCGTGTGCCTGGAGCCACGCCGCGGTCTCGCGAGCGAGTTCGAGCGCGGCCGCCCGCTCGCGGTGCGGGACGAGCCCGACCCGTTTCACGACGCGATCGTTTCGTGCGCGCCGGCAACGACCGTGTCGATGGCGGCGTCGGTGACGGTCGCGCCGCCGGCCCGGCTGTGCAGGAGGAATTCGACGTTCCCCTCGGCGCCGCGCAACGGCGACGCGGCGAGCGCACCGGCACCGAGCCCGTGCCCGGCCAGCCCGTCGATCACTTCGCGCAACACGGCACGATGCACCGCGGCGTCACGTACGACACCGCGTTTACCGATCCGGGCCCGTCCGGCTTCGAACTGCGGCTTCACGAGGAGTACGAACTCGGCACCCGGCGCGGTCGCGGCCAGCAGCGCGGGCGCGATCGTGCGCAGGGAGATGAACGACACGTCGACGGTGCACAACCCGGCGCGGGGGCCGTCGGCACTCGCCTCGGCGGCGAAGTCGCGAATGTCGGTGCGTTCGCGAACCGTGACCCGTTCGTCGTTGCGCAGCGACCACGCGAGTTGGCCCGACCGACGTCGAGCGCGATCACATGCGCCGCACCGCGTTGCAGGAGGCAGTCGGTGAACCCGCCGGTCGACGAGCCGACGTCGAGCGCGAGCCGGTCCCGCACCTCGATCCCGAACGCGTCGAGCGCGAACGCGAGCTTGTGGCCTCCGCGCGACACGTAGTCGTCGGCGGGCGCGGCAACGGTGATCGGTTCGGCCGGGTCGACCTGCCGGGCGGGGCGCACGGCCGGCGCCCCGCTCACGCGCACGTTGCCGGCGGCGATGGCCTCCACCGCCCGGGCGCGGCTCGCGACCAACCCTCGCCGCACCAGTTCGGTGTCGAGTCGCCGTCGCACCGCCGCCGGAGTGCCCGCGTCAGCCCGATTGGGCACCGGCGCGCGACGCGGAAGTTGCCTTCGCCGCGGCCGTCGACTTCTTGGCGGCCGTCTTCTTCGCCGTCGTCTTCTTCGCCGCTTTCACGCCGGGCGCTTTGGTGGCCTGGGCTTTGGTCAGCTTGCGCTCGAGCCGGGCCAGGTCGTCCTTGGTCGCGACGCCGAGCGACCCGAGCTGGCGCTGCACCTCGTGGCGCACCAGCCGGCTCAGGTCTTCGGTGCGGCGACGGCTCATTTCGAGCAGTTCGTCGACCGTGCTCGCGACCTGTTCGCGAGCAATGTGCCCCTGAGACACAAGGTCCTGGGCGATGCGCTTGGCCTGCGACCGGCGCATTTCGGTGAATTGCATGCCTGCTTCGAGCAGCTGATTCCAGTCGGGCGCTTGCGCCATCCGAGCTCCTCGGGTTCGTTGCGACCCCAGAGCCTAGGGCGGGAGCCTCCTTGCGGGCAGTATCACGACCCCCGACCGGTAGGGTGCCGGGCGTGGTCCTGCCGATCCGGGACGACAATCCGACGTCTCGGGTCGCGTTCGTCACCTTCGCGCTGATCGCGATCAACCTCTTCGTCTACTTCGCCGTGCAGCCCCACCAGGGCAGCGACGCCGAGCAGCTCTACCTCTACGCGCACGCGGCGATCCCGTGCGAGATCACCACGGGCCACCCGATCACCGAAGCCGACGTCGCGGCCGGACAGTGCGACGTCGGCCACGCCGTGATCGTCCAGACCGTCACCGGGCCGCAGCAGTACCCCGACATCGAGCCCTACCCCGGGAAGAACATCTACCTCGGTGTGCTCTTCGCGATGTTCATGCACGGTTCGGTCGTGCACGTGCTCGGCAACATGCTGTTCTTGTGGATCTTCGGCAACAACGTCGAAGACCGCCTCGGCCCGTTCTTCTACCTGTGCTTCTACCTCGCCATGGGCGTCATCGCCGCGATCGCGTTCATCGCGTTCAACGCGCACTCCGTCACCCCGGTCGTCGGCGCGTCGGGCGCGATCGCGGGGGTGATGGGTGCGTACCTCGTCTGGTTCCCCCAGACCCGCATCCTCACCCTGATCGGCTTCTTCCCGGCCCGGCTCCCTGCGGTCATCGTCCTCGGTCTGTGGTTCGTGCTGCAGTTCGCGACGAACCCGAACGAGGGCGTCGCGTGGCAGGCGCACGTCGGCGGGTTCCTCGCCGGCGCGCTCGTCGCGCTGCTCCTGCGCCCCTTCTCCCCCGGCCCGCAGCCGCCCCGGCCGGGCCCGGCTGGCTGGGACGACGGCTGGGACGGCGGGTTCCGCGGCGGCTACCCCGGCAGGGCCTGAGCCGCGAGCAGTTGCGGTACCAGCGCGGCGATGTCGGCCGCGACGAACGCGGGCGACGGGTCGGGCACGGCCTCCTCGCGGTTCGGCCCGGCGATACCCGACAGCACCAGCGCGAACGGCCAACCGAGCGCGCCGGCCAGCGCACCGTCGGTGCTCGGCCGGTCGCCGATCACGAGGCCCAGCGGGCCGAGCCGCTCGCGCACCAGCGCGACCGTCGGGCCGGCCGGCTTCCCCGCGACCTCCGGTTCCGTCGCCGACGCCGTCGACACCGCGGCGACCAGCGAACCGGCTCCCGGCAGCAACCCGTTCGGGGTCGGGTAGGTGGCGTCGGTGTTGGTCGCGACCAACCGGGCACCGGCGCGCACGATGTCGGCTGCGTGCGCGAGGCGGTCGAAGTCGAAGTCGCGCGAGAACCCGACGACGACCGCCGCGGCGGGCGCGTCGTCGACGACGGTGAAGCCGCGCTCCCGCAACGCTTCGACGACCCCGGGGCCGGCGAGCAGCGCGACCCGAGCACCGGGCCGTTCGCTCGCCGCGAGCATCGCGGCCGCGGCCTGCGCGCTGGTGAGCACGTCGGTCGCGTCGGTCGGGATACCCATGCCGGCCAGCTTGGCGAGGTAGTCGCCGACCCGGCCGCTCGAATTGTTGGTCATGAACGCGACCCGGTACCCGGCGTCGCGGAGTTGCGCGACCGCGACGTCACCGCCGGGGATCGGCTCCTCCCCCCGCCAGATGACGCCGTCGAGATCGCAACAGATGACCCGCGCCGGCGCGTCGCTCACGGCGCCGCCGGGCCGGGGTCGACGCCGGTCCGGGCGAGCGCGGCGCGGTAATCGTCGTTGTCGGGCCGCATCGCGGTGGCGAGCCTGAGATGCCGGCGTGCCGTCAACCGGTCGCCGACCCGCAGCCGGCACAGACCGACACCGAAATGCGCGTAGTCGTTCACCGGGTCGAGGTCGAGGGCGGCGAGGAATTCGTCTTCGGCGGCCGCGAACCGGCCGCTGCGGAAATACGCGCGGGCCAAGGTTTCGCGCACCGAACCTTTCTGCGGTTCGAGTTCGCGAACCCGCTCGAGCGCGACCGCGGCCGCGTGCGCGTTGCCGGTGTCGAGCAGCCGGTTGCCCTCCTGGAACGCGGCATAGGCGTCGGCGTCGTCCATCGTCCATCCTCCGTTCCGTCGTTCACAGGCCGCGGCGGTGCCCTGTGCTACACCAGACAACACCGATACCTTCCCGGAGCAGCTGGTGCCCGACGTTCGTCCATTTCCCGGCATTCGCTACGACTGCGACGCGCTGCGCACCGACCTCGGGATGCTCGTCGCACCACCTTACGACGTGATCGACGACGACTTGCACGCCTCGCTCGAATCGACCCACGAACGGAACTCGGTGCGTTTGATCCTGCCGCGCGACGGCCGGACGGAAGGCGACCGCTACGAACGGGCCGCCACGACGTTCCGGGAATGGGTCGCCGACGGCACGCTGTTTCGCGACCCGGCGCCGCGTTTTTACGGCTACCGCATGCGTTTCCGCGACGCGCACGGCACCGCCCGGCACACGCACGGCGTGATCGGTGCGCTGGCGTTGCCCGAACCGGGCGAGACCGGGGAAGTGCTCCCCCACGAGCGGACGCTGCCCAAGGCCAAGAGCGACCGGCTGTCGCTGCTGGCCGCGATGCGGGTGAACGTCGACCCGATCTGGGGCGTGTCCCTCACCACCGGCCTCACCGACCTGCTCGAGCCGGCGACGCTCCTCGGCCGGGCAGTCGACGGCGACGGCGATGAGCACGAACTCTTCGGGATCGACGATCCCGAGCAGATCGAAGCCATCCACGCCGCGATCGCGGCGACGCCCCTCGTCCTCGCCGACGGCCACCACCGGTACGAGACGGCCGGGAACTACCGCCGGCAGCTGCGCGACGCGGGCCGGCCGGTCGGTGGTGCCGGATCGATCATGGCCTTGGTCGTCGAGCTCTCCGACCACGAGCTGTGCATCGAGGCGATCCACCGGCTCGTCGACCTACCGACCGGGTTCGACCTGCGCGGCGCGCTGCGCGGCCTCTTCGTGTTCGAGCCGATCGGATCGAACACGCCCGAGCACGTCGAACGTCTCGAAGCGCGGATGCGGGCGACCGGCGGCCTCGGCATCATCGACGACCAGGGGCTCGCGGTCGCGACGCCGGTTGCCGAGGCGGTCGCGCCGATGCTCGCGGCCGAACCCGAAGCCGTGCGCGACACCGACGCCGCGCTGGTGGAATCGGTCATCGTTCCCCGCCTCGCCGGCGCCGAGTGGCACTACCGCCACGACGCGGCCGCGGTCGCCGCGCTGGTCGACAAGGGCACCGCGAGCGCCGCGTTCCTGTGCAACCCGGTTTCCGTCGCGCAAACGCGGGCCGCGGCGGTCACCGGAGTGCGCATGCCCCAGAAGACGACGTTCTTCGCGCCCAAGCCGCGCACCGGCATGGTGTTCCGCACCCTCGACTGACGCGCCGCAACGTTGTCATTTCACCTACACCACGTGGAGCTGAAATGACAAAGTTCGTGAGGCTCGCCCGTCAGTTCACGTCCCAGGTGGGCGCGGAACGCAAGAGCGCGTCGAGGTCGCCGGGACCTGACCGCTCGCTCGCCTGCACGAGCTGCGCCTGTAGCTCACCCTCGTAGCTCGCCCGCTCGACATCGCGGAACACGCCGACCGGGGTCGGGACTTCGGGATGATCTGCGAGGCGCGACAGCGCGAACGCGAGGCTCGGGTCGTGGCGGTGCTCGTCGTGCACGATGATGCGGTCTTCGCCGACCTCGTCGACCCGCACCACTTTGGCCTCGCCGAACTCGTTGATGACGACCCCCATCTCGCGGTCGTTGCCGAACCGGACCGGTTCACCGTGCTTCAAGTCGATGAGCATGCTCGGTCGCGCGTCCTTGTTGAGGATCACGTCGAAGGCACCGTCGTTGAACACGTTGCAGTTCTGGTACACCTCGACGAGCGCGCCGCCGCGGTGTTCGTGCGCGCGGCGGAACATCTCCATCATGTGCTTGCGGTCCATGTCGTGCGTGCGGGCCACGAACGATGCTTCCGCACCGAGCGCCACCGAGATCGGGTTGAACGGCTGGTCGAGCGAACCGAACGGCGTCGATTTCGTGACCTTGCCGATCTCGCTCGTCGGTGAGTACTGGCCCTTGGTGAGCCCGTAGATCTGGTTGTTGAACAGCACGATCGTGAGGTTCACGTTGCGCCGCAGCGCGTGGATCAGGTGGTTCCCGCCGATCGACAGCATGTCGCCGTCGCCACCGATCACCCACACGTGCAGATCGGGACGGGCAAGCGCGACACCGGTCGCGATCGCCGGCGCCCGACCGTGGATGCCGTGGATGCCGTAGGTGTTCATGTAGTACGGGAGTCGCGCCGCGCACCCGATGCCGGAGATGAACACCATCTCTTCGGGCTTCACACCGAGTTCCGGCATGAGGAACTGGATCGCGGTGAGGATCCCGTAGTCGCCGCAGCCGGGGCACCACCGGACTTCCTGGTCGGATTGGAAATCCTTCCGGGCCAGCTTCACGCCCACGCTCTGCTCTTCGCTCTGGGGGCTCATGCGTCCATCATCTCCAGGATCTTCTGTTCGAGTTCCGCCGCACCGAAGGGCAAACCCTGCACCTTCGTGACACTCCGGGCATCGACGAGGAACTCGGCTCGCACCAACCGGGACAGCTGGCCGAGGTTCATCTCGGGCACCACCACCCGGCGGTACTGGCGCAACACGTCACCCAGGTCGGAAGGGAAGGGGTTGAGGTGCCGGAGATGCGCGCGACCGATGTGCTTCCCCCTCGCGCGGATACGGGTGACCGCAGATTCCGCCACTCCCCAGGTGCTGCCCCACGAGAGGACGATCACGTCGGCATCGGGGTCGCCATCGTGGTCGGTGAGCGGGATGTCTTTGGCGATGGCCCTGACCTTCTCGTCGCGGAGGTGGATCATCCGCTCGTGGTTCTCGGGCTCGTAGCTGACGTTCCCGCTGCCGTCCTGTTTCTCCAAACCGCCGAGACGGTGCATCAAACCGGGCGTCCCCGGGATCGCCCACGGGCGAGCGAGCGTTTCCGGGTCGCGCAGGTAGGGCCAGAAGGCGTCACCATGATTCGGCTTCGTCGTGAACTCGACGGAAATGTCGTCGAGGTCGTCGTAGTTCGGCAACCGCCACGGCTCGGCACCGTTCGCGAGGTACCCGTCGGTGAGGAGCATCACCGGCGTGCGGTACTTGATCGCGATGCGCACCGCTTCGAACGCGGCGTCGAAACAGTCGGACGGCGACTTGGCCGCGACGATCGGCAGCGGCGCTTCACCGTGCCGTCCGTACATGGCGAGCAACAGGTCGGCCTGCTCGGTCTTCGTCGGCAGTCCGGTCGACGGCCCGCCGCGCTGCACGTCGACGAGCACGAGGGGCAACTCGAGACTGACGGCGAGGCCCATCGCTTCCGATTTCAAGTCGACGCCGGGACCGCTCGTCGCGGTCACGCCGAGGCAACCGGCGAACGCGGCCCCGATCGCGACGCCGGCCGCGGCGATCTCGTCTTCGGCTTGCAGCGTCTTCACGCCGAAGTTCTTGTGCTTCGAGAGTTCGTGCAAAACGTCGGACGCCGGCGTGATCGGGTACGACGCGTAGAGCAGCGGCAGCTTGGCCCGCTGCGACGCGGCGATGAGGCCGTAGGCCAGCGCGACGTTCCCCGTGACGTTGCGGTACGTGCCGGCTGGCAGTTTCGCGGGCAACACCTCGTACGGGTGGTCGAACAGTTCGGCCGTCTCGCCGAACGAATGCCCGGCTTTGAAGGCGGCGAGGTTCGCGTCGAGCACCTGCTGCTTGCCCGCGAAGCGGTGCTGGATCCAGTCGAGCAGTGGTTGCGTCGGCCGCGAGTACATCCAGCAGACCAAACCGAGCGCGAAGAAGTTCTTCGATCGGTCGGCGTCGCGCGGCTTCACGCCGTACGGGGCCGTCGCCTCGACGGTCATCGACGTCATCGGGATCTCGAACACGTTGTACGACGCCAGCGAATGGTCGCGCAGCGGGTTCGACTCGTAGCCCGCCTTGTCGAGGTTGCGGGTGTCGAACGTGTCGACGTTGACGATCAAGGTCGTGCTCGGCGCCATGTCGCGCAGGTTCGCCTTGAGCGCCGCCGGGTTCATCGCGATGAGCACGTTGGGCGCGTCGCCCGGCGTCACGATGTCGTGGTCCGAGATCTGGACCTGGAACGACGACACCCCGGCGATCGTGCCTGCCGGGGCACGGATCTCGGCCGGGAAGTTCGGCAGGGTCGCCAAGTCGTTCCCGAATGCGGCTGACAACTCCGTGAACCGATCCCCGACGAGCTGCATGCCATCGCCGGAGTCGCCCGCGAAGCGGATGATGACCCGATCGAGCGTTTCCGCATCGCGGGCCGACGTCATGTTGACGGTCACCGTTGACCACTCTCCTTGCATTGCCGAGGCCCGCGCCATTGCGTCCTTCGCGGCAACGCCGGTTTCTTCGCACTTTAGTAGCGGCGACTCCGCGATCGGTGTACGGCGCAGGCATGCGGTTCATGTACCGGCCTCGTCGAGAAGGTGCTGAGCGCGGCGCATTGCGGTCCTGACGCGGCGTTTGTCGGAACCGGGCGCGAGGTAGTCGGCCTCGACTTCGACCTTTGCCGCGGCCGCACCGGCCGCCTGGTAGAACCGGCGCCGCACCCGCCCGACCGCGACGACCTCGTCGCCGGCTTCGAGCGCCGCGACCCACGCCGCGGGCGACCAAGCGACGACCGGCACCGACGTCGCGACGCCTTCCGCGTCGCGCGCGGTGATCTGCAAGATGGCGAGCGTCGTACCGGACCCGAGGGTGCGCACTTCGGGCGCGCTCGAGCAGACGCCCATGACGATGGCGAGATTGAACGACAACAGACTTCCTTCCGCACGGTGTCGTGCGCGCGGGCTGGCGCGCGGGCAACGGGGAAGGCGAGGAGAAGTGGTGCGGACGTTATCCGGGGGGTGAGACAGCTACGCCCTCGACCGGGAGGAGGCTCAGCCGAGCGTGGACAGGCGTTCGGCGACGTCGACGAAATCGGGTTCGCTTCGTTGCACGCGGAGGAACAGCTCGCGCGCGCGTGGAAGGTCGCCGGCCCGCTCGAAGAGGTCGGCGAGCGCGTACCAAAGACGAAGATGATGTGGTTGCGGACGTTTGCTGTCGGCCGCTTTCCGTTCGAGCAAGGCGATCGCGTCGGAGATACGGCCCTGGTCGGCCAAGGCGCCGGCCGCGACGATGCGGCCCTCGATCACCAGCTCGCCCGAAGGAGAAGCCTCCGACAATTCGTGCCACAGGGCATCGACGTCGCGGTAACGACGTTGCGCGCGCAGGCAATCCATCAGCACGGGATGCTGCTCGACCGACCCGGTGAGTTCGACGAACGTTTCGAGTTCCTTCGCAGCGGCGGCGAAATGGCCGAGCCGGTAGTCGGCCAGGCCGAGGAGCTCGCGCACCCCCGCCGCGTCGGGGTAGGTGTCGCGAAGCGGTCGGAGGTCACGAGCCGCATCTCGCTCCCGCCCCTCGTTGAACGCTTCGGTCGCCCGGTCGAGGGTGGCCTGGGCGCGGCGGGCGTCGCGACCGGCGAGGCGCGCCAGTTCCTCGCCGGCTTCGGTGCGCCGCCGGCGCCGCCGCGGCGAGGCAGGCTTGGGCGCGGCCGGGCGCCGGGCGCGCGGTTTCGGTTCGGGTTTGGCCGTCGCCTTGCCGCGCACCGCGCGCAACGTCGACTTCGGCGGGGCCGCTTCGGCCGGCTCCTCCCGGGTGCGGTACCGGGGCGACGGGTACTCGACGTACCGGCCGTGGATCGGGTCGGAGGGGCTGCCCGGCCGGCGTTCCCGCCCGCCGTCGCGACCACGGGCGCCGCGAGTCGCGCCCGACCGGCCTCGGTCACGGTCCGGCGGGCCACCGCGCGAACGCGACCGATCATCACGATCACGGCTGTTCCCACCCCGGCGACGATCACGGTCCCCGCCCTTGCCGCCCCGGCCTTGGCCACGATCCGGCGGGCCACCGCGCGAACGCGGCCGATCGTCACGGTCGCGGTCACGATCCCGGCTGCTCCCGCCCCGGCCACGGTCGCGATCCGGCGGGCCACCGCGCGAACGCGGCCGATCATCACGGTCGCGGTCACGATCCCGGCTGTTCGCACCCCGGCCACGATCCTGGTCCCGGCTGCTCCCACCGCGCGAAACGCGACCGGTCGTCACGGTCGCCCCGCCCGGACGACCGGGCTGTGCCGGCGCGCCTCTTCGCCGCCGCCGAAGCGCCGATCACCTCGCCGGCCCGGGGCGGGACGATCCTCGCCCGCCCGATCGTCGTCCCGGCCGGTCCGGGGAGCGCCCGAGCGCCCGCGCGAGCTCGAAGACCGGCCGCGATCGTTCGCGCCGCGACCAGCGCCGGAACGTGCACCCCCGCGCGCCCCTCCGGCACCTCGACCGCGCGGCGTCGACGGCCGGGCCGAGCGCTTCCGCGGTCGCTCGTCGCGCTCGTCGTCTGTCATCACTGCACCATACCGATGGTTCGATTTACGGGTGATCGCCGTCGCCGCACGCGACGACGCCCGCCGGAGAACGGCGGGCGTCTGTCGAAAAAATCCCGGCGGCGACCTACTCTCCCAGGGAGTCTACCCCCAAGTACCATCGGCGCGGGCGGGCTTAACTGCCGTGTTCGGAATGGGAACGGGTGTTTCCCCGCCGCCATGGCCACCGGAAATCTGTTGTCAATTCCCGTCTCCGAGAACTCCATAGCGAGCACGAACATCGTTCAGAATTAAGAATGCAACTCAAGCCCTCGGCCGATTAGTACCGGTCGGCTGAACACGTTGCCGTGCGTACACCTCCGGCCTATCAACCTGGTGGTCTACCAGGGGCCTTACCCGGTTAACCCGGTGGGAGATCTCATCTCGAGGCGAGTTTCGCGCTTAGATGCTTTCAGCGCTTATCTCTTCCGCAGGTCGCAAACCAGCCATGCTCCTGGCGGAACAACTGGCACACGAGAGCTGCGTCCGTCCCGGTCCTCTCGTACTAGGGACAGCTCCTCTCAAATCTCCTACGCCCACGGAGGATAGGGACCGAACTGTCTCGCGACGTTCTAAACCCAGCTCGCGTACCGCTTTAATGGGCGAACAGCCCAACCCTTGGGACCTGCTGCGGCCCCAGGATGCGACGAGCCGACATCGAGGTGCCAAACCTTGCCGTCGATGTGGACTCTTGGGCAAGATAAGCCTGTTATCCCCGGGGTACCTTTTATCCGTTGATCGACCGCGCTTCCACATGCCACGGCCGGGTCACTAAGCCCTGCTTTCGCACCTGCTCGACTTGTAGGTCTCGCAGTCAAGCTCCCTTGTGTCTTTGCACTCAACGCCTGATGGCCGACCAGGCTGAGGGAACCTTTGGGCGCCTCCGTTACTTTTTAGGAGGCGACCGCCCCAGTCAAACTGCCCACCTGTCACTGTCCCCGACCCGGATCACGGGCCTGGGTTAGAGCCCCAGCATCCGCAGGGTGGTATTTCAACGATGTCTCCACCGAAGCTGACGCCCCGGCTTCCCAGACTCCCACCTATCCTACACAACGAATACCGAAACCCAATACCAAGCTGCAGTAAAGGTCCACGGGGTCTTTCCGTCCTTCCGCGGGAAACGAGCATCTTTACTCGTCGTGCAATTTCGCCGAGTCTCTGGTTGAGACAGTAGCCAAGTCGTTACGCCATTCGTGCAGGTCGGAACTTACCCGACAAGGAATTTCGCTACCTTAGGCATGTTGTTACTTCGTCAAATTCGCTTCGACGAGGCCAGGTCATTTCTGCCTGACTCCCCATGTCGCCATGGGGATCGGACTGTATCTTCACCTTGTTCACAGCGATGGCGTTCGCTGATGTGGCGCCTGGCGTGCAGTCTCTGAGGATCCCGTCAGGATCATGTCGATGCTGCGGCTGCGTTGCTTGCCCGCGAGGTTCATCTCGTAGGCAAGGCGCACCATGCGTTCGAACCCTTCGCCCGTCAGGTGTTCCCGCCGGCGCATCCCCCGCACGATGGCGGCGAAGCGTCGGAAGTCTTCAGCCTTGACGACGAGTGGGTAGCGCTCGAAGAACGGCACCACCTGGCCCTCGAGGAGACGCAATGCGTCGACCGCGTAGGTCCAGACGCTGCTCCCAGGCCCCTTGCTGCGGACACGTCCGCAACCGAAGACCGGGATCAGCCCTTCGAGTACTTCTCGATACCTCTCGTGCTGGTAGACGTGGAAGACGGGGTGCAGTTGCCACCCGCCCGTCGACTTGGCGTTCGCGTTCCGGTGTATCGACACCGAAAAGCAACCTTCCCCGTCGACAAAGCCCACGACCCAGCGAGGATCGAGATCGAGCATCGACCTGACGGTTTCCTGCTGATTGTCCGCACCGGTCGGATTTTCACTGCCCACGACGTCACCCTACGAAGAGGGTGAGACATCGAGAACGAGTACCGCCGGATACTCGGATGTTCCAGCATATAGCCAGGTTTTGTAACGGCCAGGTTGAAACCCACCGTTATAGTTACGGCCGCCGTTTACCGGGGCTTAGGTTCAGAGCTTCGCTCCCGAAGGAACTAACCCTTCCCCGTAACCTTCCGGCACCGGGCAGGCGTCAGAGCGTATACATCGTCTTGCGACTTCGCACGCTCCTGTGTTTTTAGTAAACAGTCGCTTGGCCCTGGTCTCTGCGGCCTCCTCGAGCTCGGGACGCGAAGTCCTTCACCCTACCGAGGCCCCCCTTCTTCCGAAGTTACGGGGGCAGTTTGCCGAGTTCCTTAACCAGAGTTATCTCGATCGCCTTAGTATTCTCTACTTGCCCACCTGCGTCGGTTTGGGGTACGGGCACCGTGTCAACTCGCTAGAGGTTTTTCTCGGCAGCGTGGGATCACTCACTTCGCCTGTGACGGCTCGGCATCGCATCTCGGAGTTGTGCCAGACGGATTTGCCTATCTGACCTCCTACCTGCTTACCCCGGGACAACCAACGCCCGGGTTGAGCTACCCTCCTGCGTCCCCCCTTCGCTACCCGGCCGGGATTGGGTCGGTTCGCCCGAAGGCAGCCCCTTAGCAAACCCCATTGGGTTGGGCGCGGACACGGTGGTACTGGAATATCAACCAGTTGTGCATCGACTACGCCTTTCGGCCTCGCCTTAGCTCCCGACTAACCCTGGGCGGATGAGCCTTCCCCAGGAACCCTTGGGCATTCGGCGGAGGGGTTCCTCCCCCCTCTTTCGCTACTCATGCCGGCATTCGCACTCGACCACGCTCCACGACCGTTCACACGGCCGCTTCACAGCAGAGATCGACGCTCCCCTACCCATCCCACAATGAAGTGGTATGACGCAGCT
>CAWAJR010000003.1:632500-1230120 GCA_963782465.1 uncultured Actinomycetes bacterium
CGGTCGGGTTGACCCTGGTCGCCGCCGGGTGCCGCTACTCGGTGAACCTCGAACCGTTGAAATCACCGGCGCAGACGTCGACCGTCGTCGCCGCCGACGGCACCGTCCTCGCGTCGCTCGACACCGGCGAGCACCGCGTCGCCGTCAAGTACGCGCAGATCGCGCCGGTCATGCGCGCCGCGGTGCTGGCCATCGAAGACCACCGGTTCTTCGACCATCCGGGTGTCGACGTGCACGCGGTGCTGCGCGCGCTCGAGACCGACGCGAGTACCGGCAAGATCGAACAGGGCGGCTCGACGATCACGCAGCAGTACGTACGAGCGGTGCTGCTCGGCCGGGAACAGACGGTGCACCGCAAACTCCGCGAAGCCGTGCTCGCGATACAGCTCGAGCACAAGTACACCAAGCGCGAGATCCTCCAGCGCTACCTCAACGTCATCTACTTCGGGAGCGGCGCCTACGGCGTGCAGGCCGCGGCGAACCACTTCTTCGGGACGACATCGAAGCAGCTCACACTCCCCCAAGCCGCGCTGCTCGCCGCCGTGATCCGCGCGCCCGAGGGGTACAACCCCTACACGCACGCCGCCGCGGCCCGCCAGCGCCGCAACCTCGTGCTCGACAAGATGGTCGACTACGGGTACACGACGAAGGCGAAAGCCGCGGCGGCGAAAGCCGCGCCGCTCGGCGTGTCCGACCGCTCGTGGGCACACCCGTCACTCGCCCCGTACTTCGTCGACCAGGTCGAACAGTTCGTGCTCGACCACCGCGAGTTCGGCGCGACCGTCGCCGAACGGCGGCGACTCCTCTTCGGTGGCGGTTTGAAGATCCAGACAACGCTCGATCCCCGCCTGCAGGCGCTCGCCGAAGACGCGGTGTCGAAGGTGTTGGTCGACCCGGCGCACGACCCCTCGGCCGCGCTCGTCGCCGAGGACCCGCGTACCGGCCACGTGCTCGCCTACGTCGGTGGCCGCGACTATTTCGGCGACGAACCATGGGCGAAGTTCGACCTCGCGTCGCAGTCACGCCGGCAGGCCGGGTCGGCGTTCAAACCGTTCGTGCTCGCCACCGCGCTCGAACAGGGCGTCTCGCCGCAGAAGGTGTACCCCGCACCCGCGCACCTCAGCATCCCACTGCGCGGGCAGGCACCCTGGGTCGTGCACAACTACGACGGCCAGGGCGGTGGCAGGATGAGCCTCGTCGACGCAACAGTGGAGTCGGTCAACACGGTCTACGCGCGGCTGATCATGGACGTCGGCCCGGCACCGGTCGTGCAACTGGCCGCGAACCTCGGCATCCGGTCGAAGTTGATGCCGTACCCGTCGGCCGCGCTCGGCACGAACGGCGTGAGCCCGCTCGACATGGCGAGCGCCTACACGAGTTTCGCCGACGACGGGCTGCACACCGACCCCGTGTTCGTGACCCGGGTGACCGCGCCCGACGGCACCGTGCTCTACAACGACACGCCGCGCAGCAAGCGGGTGTTGCCGAGCAACATCGCCCGGCAGGTCAACGCCATCCTCCAGCAGGTCGTGTCGCGAGGGACCGGAGTGAACGCGCGCATCGGGCGCCCGGTTGCGGGCAAGACCGGCACCGGCGAGCAGTGGCGTGACGCATGGTTCGTCGGCTCGACACCCGAGTTGACGACGTCGGTGTGGGTCGGCTTCGCCAACGGCGAACGGTCGATGGTGCCACCGGCGACGCGCGATCTCGTCACCGGTGGGACGTGGCCTGCGCAGATCTGGGGGTTGTTCGCCGGCGCCGCGCTCGCCGAAACACCGGTGAGCACCTTCCCCGCGCCGAACGACACGACGGCGCTCGCCGTGCAGCGCGAACCGTTGCCCGACGTTGCGGGCATGCCCGCCGACCGGGCGTCGCAGATCCTGAACGACGCCGGCTATTCGGTGCACGAGGTCGAACAACCGAACCGCGAGTACCCGCCCGGCACCGTGCTCGGCCAGCAGCCCGCCGCGAACACCCCGGTGACCAAGGGAACGGGCGTGACGATCACACTCGCACGCGTGCCCCAACGCACGCAGGTGCCGACCGTGCTCGGCCTCCTCGCCGACCAGGCGTCGTTCGCGGTGTCGTCGCGCGGGCTGCAGGTCCAGCTCGTGGTACAGGCCGAACCACCGCCGGGCTCACCGGCGAGAGCGGGCCGGGTATGGAAACAGTCACCGGTGGGCAACGCCGCCGCCGACGAAGGCACCCAGGTCACCGTCTGGGTCAACCCCTGATGTCTCGCGCGCTCACTGCTCCTCCTCCGTCGTCGCGGGCGTTCGCTTGCTGGCGATCATGCCTCGCGCGCGCTCACTGCTCCTCCTCCGTCGTCGCGGGCGTTCGCTTGCTGGCGAGTTCGCTCGCTGCGCTCGCTCACCGCGCCGGGTAGGGAGTTCGGGGTGGTGCCAGAGGAGCTAACTGTTTTGTGCGACCAGGCCGCCGTCGACGGGGACGATGGCGCCGTTGACGAACGATGATGCGGGCAGGGCGAGGCTGAGCACCATGTGCGCGACTTCTTCGGGGTCGCCGTAACGGCGTACCGGTACCCGGCGGCGCGCGTACTTCGTCTTCGCGTCGTCGGGGATCGGGGCCGTCATCGCGGTGTTGATGGGCCCGGGGCACACGCAGTTGACGGTCACGCCGAGCGGGCCGAGTTCGACGGCCAGCGACCGCGTGAGCCCGACGACGCCGTGCTTGCTCACGGTGTACGGGCTCAGGTAGGCCTGCGCGCTGATCCCTTCGGTCGACGCGATGTTGACGATGCGACCGTCGTGGTTGCGGACGAGATGCGGGAGGCAGGCTCGCACCATGCGGGCCTGCGCGGTGAGGTTCACCGCGATGGTCGTCTGCCAGGCGACTTCATAGTCGTCGGCACCGATCGGCGCCGCGATGCTCACACCGGCGTTGTTGACGAGCACGTCGATCGGCCCGAGGCGGGTGACGACGTCGGCCACCACCGCGTCGATCCGTTCGGAGTCGACGACGTCGAGCGGCCAGTCGGCGGCGACACCACCGGCATCGCGGATCTCGCTGCCGACTCGCACCGCACCACCGCCATCGCGGTCGGTCACCGCGACCTTCGCGCCTTCGTCGGCGAACACGTGTGCGATCGCCCGCCCCATCCCACTCGCGGCGCCGGTGACGAGGACGACACGACCGGATACGGAACGGCTCAACGCGCACAGCTTCGCCATGAGGTGAGAAGCTACGCCACATGCTCGATGCGCACGTGGGTCGACTGGCCGGCGGCCGCCGACCTCTCGGCGTCGGGTTCTGGCCGCTCCCGGAAGACGACCCCGGCGTCGCACTCGGCCGCGAACCGGTGCGGATCGTCACCGACGACGGCGCGTTGGTGCGCGGGTTGTGGTGGACGCCACCGCGCCGGGAAACGGTGGCACACCGCGGTCGTGCTCACCCATCCCCGAGGCGATTTCTCGGTGCACTACGCGTGCCCGTTGCTCGCGGCCGCGGGGTACGCCGTGCTCGGGTTCGCGACCCGCTACCTGAACAACGACACCGACTGCCTGCACGAAGCGTGTGCCGTCGACGTCGCCGCCGCGGTCGATTGGGTACGCGAGCAGGGCGCCGACGCGGTCGTGCTGTTCGGGAACAGCGGCGGCGGGTCGCTCATGGCGTTCACGCAGGCCGAGCACGGGTGCGGCGACGCGTGGGTCGGCGTGGCCGCCCATCCCGGTGAGGGTGTGTTCATGTTGCAGGCCATCGACCCGGCCGTCGCCGACGAGCACGATCCCATCGCGACGGTCGCCGAACTCGACATGTACGACCCCGACAACGGTTGGCGGCCCTGGCCCGAGCCATCCTCGTACGACCCGGCCTGGCTGGCCCGTTACCGGGAGGCGCAGCGGGCGCGGGTCGCCCGTCTCGACGCGGTCGCGCGCGCATCGCTCGACGCGTCGGCGCATGCCCGCGCCGCGCTGGCCGGCGTCGATCGGGGCAGCGCGCCGTGGCGCGGTTTGCGCAAACGGGCGGTGCACCTCGATTACATGACGATCTACCGCACACTGGCCGACCCCGCGTACCTCGACCCGTCGATCGATCCCGACGACCGGCCGCTCGGTTCGCTGTTCGCGTTCCCCGACCCGTTCGACGCGAACTACGGGCGGGCCGGGCTCGCCCGGACGATGACGTCGCGCGGTTGGCTGTCGACGTGGTCGGGCCTGTCGTCGAACGCGAAGCTCGCAACAACGATGCCGAAGGTTTCGGTGCCGACATTGCTCGTGCACCCGACGGCCGATACCGAGATCCGGCTGCGCCAGGCCCGGGAGATCGTCGCCGCGAGCGGGGCCGAGGACGTGACCTACGAGGAGATCCGCGGCGCGCCGCACTACCTCGAAGGGTCCCGACCCGAGGCCATGGGCCTCGTCGCGGAGTGGATCGCGAAGCGATTCCCCTGAGCGAGCGCGCCGAGCGCGCCCGGCACGCTCGGCAGGCTCAGCGCGGGCGGCCCGACACGTTGGGGTCGCCGGCGACGTAGAAGCGCCACGGGAACTCGTCGCCCTTCCCCGCGGCCAACCCGATGCGGGCCGAAACGCCGGGCGCGGCCGGCGGCGCGACGCCGTCGTCGACGATCCTCACCGGGCCGCGGGTGAGATCGAACCCGTCGTGGGAACGATCGATCGCGAACGCCTGCGCGAGACGCGCCGGCCCGGAGCACAGTTCGCGGTCGCGCCGCGCCTTGGCCCGCCGGGCCCGCATCGTTTCGATCCCGTCGATCGGTATCGCGGCCCGCAGGAGCACCGCGTGCGGTTGCGGGCCGGGGCCGCACACCGCGTTCGCGCACCAGTGCATCCCGTAGGTGAAGTACGTGTACAGCGCGCCGGGTTCGCCGAACATCGTCGCGTTGCGTTGCGTACGGCCGCGGAACGAGTGCGCGCCCGGGTCGTCGGCACCGCGGTAGGCCTCGACTTCGACCAGCCGGGCGGCGACACGAGTGCCGCCCTCGTCGGAGACGAGCAGCTTGTTGAGGAGCTGCGGCGCGACGTCGAGCGCGTCGCGGTCGTAGAAGCGGCGGGGAAGGGTGCGAGCGCTCAGGTGTCGAGCCACGATCGCTCGCGCGTCAACTGCTCGCGGGCGGCGTCGATCTGCACGGCGACGGGTTCGGGGCCGGCCCCACCGGGTGTTGTGCGGCGCCGCACTCCGGTGCCGGGTGCCAGCAACGCGAGGGCGCCGGGACCGAGCCGCGGTTCGGTCGTGACCAGCTCGTCGAGCGGGACGCCCCGCTCCATCGACTGGCGGACGAGCGCGCCGACCACCGCGTGCGCGTCGCGGAACGGCACCCCCTGTTGCACGAGCAGCTCGGCCAGGTCGGTCGCGGCGTTGAACGGCGAGTCGGCGGCGGCCTGCATGCGTTCGGGGACGAACGTCGCGGTGGCGAGCAGGCCGGCCAGCGCGCGCGCCGACCCGCGGCAGGTGTCGAGCGCGTCGAACAGCGGTTCCTTGTCTTCTTGCAAGTCGCGGTTGTAGGAGAGCGGGAGTCCCTTCAGCGTCGCGAGGAACCCGGTGAGGTCTCCGATCACGCGGCCGGCGCGACCGCGGGCCAGCTCGGCGATGTCGGGGTTCTTCTTCTGTGGCAACATCGACGACCCGGTCGCGTACGCGTCGGCGAGCCGGAGGAAACCGAACTCTTCGGTCGTCCACAAGACGATCTCTTCCCCGAGCCGCGACAGGTGCACCTGCACCATCGCCGCGACGAAGAGGGCCTCGGCGACGAAGTCGCGGTCGGAGACCGCGTCGAGCGAATTCGCGAACATGGCCGGGAAGCCGAGCTCGTGCGCGACCCACGCCGGGTCGAGCGGCAGGCTCGAACCGGCGAGCGCGCCGGCCCCGAGCGGCGACACGTCGGCGCGAGCGAGGCCGTCGCGCCAGCGGTCGACGTCTCGCGCCAGGGCCCAGAAGTGCGCGAGGAGATGGTGCGCGAGCAACACCGGCTGGGCGCGCTGCAGGTGGGTGTAGCCGGGGAGGTACGCGTCGCCGGCGTCGAGCGCGCGTTGGAGCAGCACTTCCTGCAACCCGACGAGCGCCTCGATCTGCGCCGCGCCTTCCCGTCGCAACCACAGCCGGAGGTCGAGCGCGATCTGGTCGTTGCGGCTGCGACCCGTATGCAATTTCGCGCCCGGCGCACCGGAGATCTCCGTCACGCGCCGTTCGATCGCGGTGTGGATGTCTTCGTCGCTCTCGACGAAGCGGAACGTACCGTCGTGCAGTTCTTCCTCGACGCGATTGAGCGCGGTCACGATCACCGCGTGCTCCTCCTCGGAGAGGAGCCCGGCCCGCGCCAGCATCGCGACGTGCCGCGCGCGAACCGCGCAGGTCGTCGTCGGCGAGGCGACGGTCGTACGAAAGGCTCACCGTGAACGCGAGCAACTCGCCGGCCGGCCCTTCGCCGAAACGCCCGTGCCAGAGGGGCTTGCCGCGGTCGGCGCCGCCCGCCGCGCCGGGCTGCGTCACCGCTTCCCCGGGGTCGCGCCCGGCCCTGCCGGCGCGACCACGTTTCCGCCGACAACCCCCAGAGACGAACGAACCCTTCGGAGTCCTGGTGGCGGAACGCGTCTTCTGCGTCGTAGGTCGCGAGGTCGTGGTCGTAAAGCCCCCGTGGGGCGCGCCGCCCGACCGGGTAGCAGCGACCCGGGTCGAGGCGGAGCCGCACGTCGCCGGTGACGAATCGCTGCGACGAATCGACGAACGCCTGCAACGCGTGCATGAGGGGTGCGTGCCACATCCCGTCGTAGATCAACTCCGCGATGCGGATCTCGACCCGTTGTTTTTCCCGCATGACGTCGCGCTCGAGCGTGATGCCTTCGAGGTCCTGGTGCGCGACGATCAACGCGAGGCTGGCCGGGCATTCGTAGACCTCGCGGCTCTTGATGCCGACCCGGCGGTTCTCGACCATGTCGAGCCGCCCGAAGCCGTAGCCGCCGACGACCGTCGTCATCTGGTCGATGAGCTCGACGAGGCCGGTCCGTTCGCCGTTCAGCGCGACGGGTACGCCGGCGTCGAAGGTCACGACGATGTCGGTCGGCTCGGTCGGCGCGTCGGCGACGCGCTTCGTGATCGAGTACGGCTCCTGCGGCGGCGCCGACCACGGGTTCTCGAGCACCCCGCACTCGATCGCGCGACCCCACATGTTCTCGTCGATCGAGTAGAGCTTCTCCTTGGTGGCGCCGATCGGGATGTCCCACTTGGCGGCGAGCTCGACGCAGTCGGCGCGCGCGAGGCCCCAGTTGCGGACGGGGGCGAGCACGTCGAGGTCGGGCGCGAGCACGCGCGTCGACACCTCGAACCGCACCTGGTCGTTGCCTTTGCCGGTGCAGCCGTGCGCGACCGCGTCGGCACCATGGCGGCGGGCCGACGCAACCAGCTGCTCGACGATCACGGGGCGCGACAGCGCCGAGACGAGCGGGTACTTGCCTTCGTACAGCGCGTTCGCCTGCAGCGCGGGAACGAGGAAGTCGCGTGCGAACGCTTCCCGGGCATCGATGATCTCGACCTCGATCGCGCCCGCGGCGACGGCGCGTTCGCGGATGATGGCTTCTTCGCCCTGCTGGAGCTGGCCGACGTCGACCGCGCACGCGACGACTTCGACCCCCCACTCCTCGCGCATCCACCGGACGGCGATCGAGGTATCGAGGCCACCCGAGTATGCGAGCACCACACGCTTTGCCACTGCTTCTCCTGTTGGCTAAAGGCCGGCGAGTTGCGCAAGGTGGGCGGCCACGGCGGCGCCGCCGACGGATTCCTTGCACACGAGGAACAACGTGTCGTCACCGGCGACGGTACCGAGGACGTCGCCGAGCGATGCCCGGTCGAGGGCGGAACCGACGACGTGGGCGCTCCCGGGCGGCGTGCGCAAGACGACGACGTTCCCGCTGTGGGCGACGTCGAGCACGAAATCGGAGAGGAGCCGGCGCAGGTGATCGTCGGAACCCGACCGCTCCCGGGCGTGTTCGGGGATCGCGTACGCGGTGGCGCCGCCGGGGATGCGCACCTTCACGGCACCGAGTTCTTCGAGGTCGCGGCTCACCGTCGCCTGCGTGGCGACCACCCCTTCGGCTTCGAGTAACTGCACGAGCTGGCCCTGGCTCGAAATGGCTTGTTCCTCGATGATCCGCAAGATGCGATGTTGCCGTTGCGGCTTGCCGAGCGTCGACATCAGGCCGCCCCCACCAGGTCGGCGAACAGCGCGCGTACCGAGTGCATGCGGTTGACGGTTTGTTGCCAGATGAGCGAGCGGGGACCGTCGATCACCGCCGCCGTCACCTCCTCGCCCCGGTGCGCGGGGAGGCAGTGCAGGAACACCGCGTCGGGCGCCGCCGCCTCCATGAGCGCGTCGTCGACGGTGTAGCCGTCGAAGGCCCGCATCCGCACCTCACGCTCTTCTTCCTGGCCCATCGACGTCCACGTGTCGGTGTAGACGGCGTCGGCGGCCCGGACCGCGTCGTACGGGTCGGCGACGAGCTCGATGACCGCACCGAGATTGCGTGCCCGGTCGACGATCTGGCTGTCGAGTTCGTAACCCGGCGGTGACGCGACCGCGAGTTCGAGGCCCGACATCGCCGCCGCGAACGCGAGCGACGCGGCGACGTTGTTCCCGTCGCCGATGTACGCGAGCCGCCGGCCTTCGACCTTGCCGAAGTGCTCCCGGAGGGTCATGAGGTCGGCGAGCGCCTGCACCGGGTGACCGGCGTCGGAGAGCAGGTTCACGACGGGCACGTCGACCGCGGCCGCCATCCGTTCGAGCACCGAATGCGAGAACACGCGCGCCGCGATGATGCGAACGTACGACGCGAACGTGCGCGCGACGTCTTCGGCGGGCTCACGAACGTCGATGTCGACCTCTTCGGGCCGGACGTAGATCGGGTGACCACCGAGCGTCGCGACGGCCATCTCCACCGAACTGCGGGTGCGCGCCGACGGCTTCTGGAACAGGGCGGCGACGCCGCAACCGGCGAGCGGGCGCGGCAACGTCGAGGGGTCGACCTTCCACTGCTGCGCGCGATCGAGGATGCGCTCGACACCGGCGGGGTCGAGGTCGTCGAGTTCGAGGCAACGCACGTTCATGCTTTCTGCTCCTGGCGTTGCGCCGCCGGGCCGCTCGGCCCCCGCTCGCACCGGCGACCACGATCTGTGCGAACCTGCTCGCTCACGGTGCGACCGCTTCGAGGACGCGCGCCACGATGCCGACGGCTTCGTCAATCTCGTCGTCGGCGACGAGGAGCGACGGCGCCAGCCTCAGCGCGTCGGCGGTCACTGCGTTCAACACCAATCCCTCCTCCAGGCAACGGTTGGCGACGGCCTTGGCGTCGATCCCGGGCGCCAGTTGCGCGGCGAGCAACAGGCCCAGCCCGCGCACCTCGACGACGCCGGGCAGCGAACCCAGCGCCGCGGCGAGCCGCTCCCCCGCCTTGGCCGCCCGTTCGGGCACCGCTTCGCCTTCCATCACGTCGAGGACGGCGAGCGCGGCCCGCGCCGCGAGCGGCTGGCCGCCGAAGGTCGTGGCATGGTCGCCGGGCGCGAACGCGGCCGCGACCTCGTGGCGCGCCCAGCACGCGCCGATCGGCACGCCGTTGCCGAGTGCCTTGGCCATCGTGACGATGTCGGGCCGTATACCCGCGTGCTCGAAGCCGAACCAGCGGCCGGTGCGCCCGAGCCCGGTCTGCACTTCGTCCATGATCAGCAACGCTTCGCGCTCGTCGCACAATGCTCGTACCGCTTGCAGGTACTCGAACGGCGCCGGGTTCACACCGCCCTCGCCCTGCACCGCTTCGAGGAGCACCGCGCACGCGCGTTCGTCGAGTGCCGCCGCGAGGGCGTCGATGTCGGCGTAGGCCACCTGGCGGAACCCCGAAGGCAACGGTTGGAACGTCTCCTGTTTCTGCGGCTGCCCGGTCGCGGCGAGGGTCGCGAGGGTGCGGCCGTGGAACGACGCGTACGCCGAGATCACGTGGTAGCGCTCGCGGCCGCCGTTGGCCTGACCGTGCCGGCGCGCGAGTTTGATCGCGGCTTCGTTCGCCTCCCCACCGGAGTTGCAGAAGAACACGTTGCCGTCACCACCGAGAAGCGCGTCGAGCCGCTGCGCGAGCCGCGGCTGCGCGTCGTTGTAGTAGAGGTTCGAGACGTGCAGCAGCGTGCGGGCCTGGTCGGCGATCGCGTCGGCGACCGCCGGGTGGGCATGACCGAGCGACGTCACCGCGAGGCCCGCCAGGAAATCGAGGTAGCGGCGGCCGGCGGAGTCCCACAGTTCGGTGCCGGAGCCACGCACGAACGCGACCGGCAGTCGCGCGTAGGTCTGCATGCCGTGCGCGGCGTCGAGGTCGCGCAACGTTTCGAAGTCGGGGTTCGTCGTCACTCGTGCGCCCCGTCGATCATGGTGCCGACTCCTTCGTCGGTGAAGAACTCCAAGAGCAACGCGTGCGGGAGCCGGCCGTCGAGCACGTGGGCGCGGCGAACGCCGCTTCGCAGCGCGCTGAGGCACGACTCGACCTTCGGGATCATGCCTTCCGACATCGCCCCCGCGGCCACGAGCGCTTCGAGGTCGTCGATGCTGATCCGGTCGATGATCGAAGCCTCGTCGGGCCATGCCGCGTAGATACCGGCGACATCGGTGAGGTACACGAGCTTCTCCGCGGTGAGCGCCTCGGCGATCGCGCCGGCCACTGTGTCGGCATTGCAGTTGTACGGCTGACCGGTTTCGTCGACACCGATCGTCGCGACGACCGGGATCAGTTCTTCGCGCAACATCCGCTCGAGCAGGGTCGGGTCGACGAGGTCGACTTCACCGACGAACCCGAGCGACGGGTCGCGCTGGCGGACGCGGATGAGGTTCGCGTCCTCACCCGACACGCCGACGGCCTGCGAGCCGTGCCGGTTGATCGCGGTGACGACCTCGCGGTTCACCTTGCCGACGAGCGCCATACGGACGATGTCGACCGTCTCGGCGTCGGTGACGCGCCGGCCGTCGACGAACGTCGGCTCCTTCCCGAGCCGCCGCATCAGCTCGGTGATCTGCGGCCCGCCGCCGTGGACGACCACCGGGTTGATCCCGACCAGGCGCATCAACACGACGTCGACCGCGAAGAGGTCGGCGAGGTCGGGGTCTTCCATCGCGTGGCCGCCGTACTTGATCACGACCGTCTTACCGGAGAATTCGCGGATGTACGGCAACGCCTGGCCGAGGACCGCGGCCTTCGTGCCGACGTCGAGGAGGCGGGCGTCGACTTGGGTGCTCATGAGGTGGTGCGGTTCTCGTCGATGTACGCGTGGGAAAGGTCGGTGAAGCACACCGTGGCCTCGCCGTGGGCGACGTGCAGATCGCAGTGGATCGTGACGTCGCGCCCCGCCATCGCGCGCGAGAGCGCGCCGGCGTCGTGGTCGCACGCGACACCGTCGCGGCACACGGTGATCCCGTTGTACGCGATGTCGACGCGCTCGGGATCGAGGAACGCGCCGCTGGCGCCGAGTTCCGAGATGACACGGCCCCAGTAAGGGTCGTCGCCGTTGAGCGAGCACTGCACGAGCTGGCTTCCCGCGACCGCCCGGGCGGCGATCCGAGCATCGGCGTCGGTGCGGGCGCCGGCGACCTCGACGCGGGCGAACTTGGTCGCGCCCTCGGCGTCGCGTGCCATCTGTTCGGCCAGGCTCGCGCACACGGCGGTGAGCGCGTCGGTGAACGCGTCGAACCGCGTGCCGCGCGGATCGTGCACGGGCTCGTTGCCGGCGCGGCCGTTGGCGAGGACGAGGACGGTGTCGTTGGTGGAGCGGGAGCCGTCGACGATGAGGCAGTCGAAGGTGCTGCCGACGGCGGCCGCGAGCGCGCGGGTGAGCGGCGCGGCGTCGATCGCGGCGTCGGTGGTGACGACGGCCAGCATCGTCGCCATCGCGGGCGAGAGCATCGCCGCACCTTTCGCCATCCCGCCGACGGTCGCGCCGACGCCACCGAGCACGGCCCGTTCGACCGCTTCCTTCGGGACGGTGTCGGTGGTCATGATCGCTTCCGCCGCGTCCCGGCCACCGAGGCCCGACAGGGTCGGGCACAACTTCGGGATGCCCGCCTCGAGCGCCGGCATCGGCATCGGGATCCCGATGAGGCCGGTCGAGCAGACGAGCACGTCGGTGACGTCGACGGCGAGACCCGCGGCCGTCAGTTCGCACATGCGGAGCGCGTCGCGCCGGCCCGGCCCACCGGTGGCCGCGTTCGCGTTCCCGGAGTTCAACACGACGGCCGCGGCCCGGCCGTTGGCGAGGTGCCGGCGGCTCACCTGCACCGGTGCCGCGGTGACGAGGTTGCTCGTGAACACGCCGGCCGCGCTGACCGCGGCCCCGTCGGCGGTCGCGACGATCGCGAGGTCGGCCGCGCCCGACGGCTTGATGCCGCACGCGGTGCCGCCGGCGACGAACCCGGGGGCCGCCGTCGTGCTCACGGGGCGATCCCGAGCGCGGTGAGCCCGGCCGTCTCGGGGTACCCGAGCAGGAGGTTCGCGGCTTGCACCATCTGCCCCGACGCGCCCTTCACGAGGTTGTCGAGCACCGCGATCGCGAGCACCGAACCGGTACGCGGATCGAACCTCGCGGTGACGTGCACCGCGTTCGACCCGTACGTGGCCTTGGTGCCCGACGGCTCGTCGACCACGACCACGAACGGTTCGCCGGCGTAGAAGTCGCGCATCTGGTCGAGCAATGTGGCAGTCGACAAGCCGGTGACCGCCGGTCGCGCGTAACAGGTGGCGAGAATGCCCCGCGTCATCGGGACGAGGTGCGGGGTGAACAGCACCTGCACCCGTTGGTTCGCCGCGTGCGCCAGCGCCTGTTCCATCTCGGCGGTGTGGCGATGGGTGAGCAGCCCGTACGCGCTGACGTTCTCGTTCGCTTCGGAGAGCAGGCTCGTGGTCTTCAGCCCGCGACCGGCGCCCGACAGCCCCGAGCAGGCGTTCGCCACGATCATCGGTTCGACGAGCCCCGCCGCGACCAGGGGTGCGCACGCGAGGCTCACCGCCGTCGGGTAACAGCCCGGCGACGCGATGTGCCGGTGCCCGGTGATCGTGTCGCGGTACAGCTCGACCATCCCGTAGCCGAACGCGCCGCACCATTCGGGCGCCGCGTGGGCCTCGCCGTACCACTGCGCGTACACCTCGGGCGGCAGGCGGAAGTCGGCGCCGAGGTCGATCACGTGGCCGACCCGATCGGCGACGGCGGGCACGAACTTCTGCGATTCGCCGTGCGGGAGCGCGCAGAACACGACGTCGGTTCCCGCCAGCGCATCGGGGTCGAGGGGCTCGTAGCGCCGGTCGCCGTACGCGGCTCGCAGCGACGGGTAGATGGCGCCGATCGCCTCCCCCGCGTTCGACGCCGCGGTCACATGGGTGACCTCGAAGCCGTCGTGGCCCGCCAGCAACCGGAGCAATTCGGCGCCCGTATACCCTGACGCACCGACGACGGCAGCTGTATTCGCCATGACGCATACCATACAACACAGTGCATAGCCCGCCCGGTGCCTTGTCCGGCGTGCACGAGGGCGACCGGCTCGGGCCGTTCGAGATCACGATCTCGCCGGCGGCGAACGAGCGCTACTGGCGTGCCGCGGGCGTGTCGCACCCGCGACTCGTTGCGGGCGCGCTCTACCCCCCGATCGCCGCCAACCTCACCGTGTTGTGCTTCCAGCAGTACTGCCCGCACCCGATGATCCAGACCCACCAGCACCTGCAGTGCCATCGCGTCGAGCAGGCGGGGACGCCGCTCGTCGTGACCGGCGCGGTGCGCCGGCGCTACGAGAAGCGGGGACGCGACTACGTCGACGTCGAGGTGGTGGTGTGCGCAACCGCCCGGCCCGACGAACCGATCTGGACGTCGACGGTGCACTTCACCCCGGCCGCGGAACTGGCCCGATGAGCGAGCCCGCCGGCGGCCCCGTGCGCACGCGACGGCTGGCGCTCACCGGCGATGCGATCCGCGCCTATTCGCGGCGCGGTAACTACCATTCGGACCCCGACCATGCACGAGCGCTGGGGCTGCCGGGCCTCGTCGCGCAAGGGGTGCAGGTGGCCGGGCCGGCCTACGGCGCGTTGCTCGACCTCTGGGGTGAGGCCTTCCTCGCCCACGGTGTCTTCGACTGCACCTTCGTCGGCATGGTCACCGAAGACCAGACCGTGACGGCCCGCGTAACGTTGGACGGTGATCGTGCGGAGTTCGACATCGTGAACGACACGACGGGCGGCACGGCGGTCGTGGGCCGCGCCGCGATCGATCCGGCGCAGGGCCAGGAGCGGGAGGCATGAGCCCTCCCCGCCGGCCCCACCCGTGGAACACGGGGTTCACGTGGCCGGAGCACCACGGCCCGTTCACCACGATCACCGAAGCGCAGGCCCGGGCCTACGACGAGTGGGGCTACTTCGTGCTCGACGGCGCGTTCGACGCCGCGACGCTCGCCGACCTCGATGCGGCGATCGCACCCGGCGAGGCGTTCGCGCGCCGGTTCCTCGACGACATGCCCGACGGCCGCTTCGGTGTCGCCGGCACCGACACCCAGACGATCGCGCCGCACCTCGTCGCCCGGTCCGAGTACCTGCGGGCGTTCTGCGCGCACCCGGTGCTCGCCGGGCTGTGCGCCGACCTCATCGGCCCCGACGTGCGCCTGTACTGGGACCAGTCGGTCTACAAGCAACCGAAATCGGCGGAACCGGTGCTGTGGCACCAGGACAACGGCTACGCGTTCGTCGAACCGCAGTCGTACCTGACCTGCTGGATCGCCATCACCGACGCGACACTCGACAACGGCTGCGTACGAGTGATGCCCGGCGTACACCGCGACGGGACCCTCGCCCACGAGGACACCGCGATCGGGTTCGAATGCTGGGCCGACGACACCGCGGCGGTGCCGGTGCCGGTACGGGCCGGGAGCATCGTCGTGTTCACGTCGCTCACGCCGCACGCGACCGGGGTGAACGTCACCGACACCGTGCGCAAGGCCTACATCGTGCAGTACGCACCCGACGGCGCGATCGCCCGCCGCGGCGACCCGGCGCACGGGCCGGGGATCGTCGAGCCGCAGGACGACCCGATCCGCCAATTCTTCGTGGTTCGGGGCGGGGTGGCGTGCGGGGCGACTGGTTGAGGCGAAACTTCGTATGAAGCGGCGATCACGCGCCCGCACGACGTGGATACGCACCGCGCAGGTCCTGCTCCTCGCGCTCGTGGTGCACTTCCTCGTGCTGCCCCAGATCGGTGGCACGAGTCGCGCGATCACCCTGCTCAACCAGCTCGACCTGAAGCTCGTCGCGCTCGGGTTAGGGACCGAGATCGCGTCGATCGTGGCCTACGCCGAACTGGTGCGGGCCCTGATCGAGCGCGAACCCCGGCCGTCGCTGTGGCGCACCACCCGCATCATGTTCTCGGGGCTGGCGGTCAACAACGTCGTCCCGAGCGGTGGTGCCGCCGGTGGCGCGCTCGCGTTCCGGCAACTGCGCGAGGCGGGCGTGGCGCCGGCCGATGCGGGCTTCGCCCTCGGCGCGCAGAGCATCGGCTCGGCGGTGGTGCTCAACGCCCTCTTGTGGATGGCGCTCGTGGCCGCTGTCCCGCTCGAGGGCTTCCACCCGCTCTACGCGGCCGCGGCGGCCGTCGGCGCGCTGTTGCTCGCGCTGATCGGTGCGCTCGTCATCGCGCTCACCCGCGGCCGGAACGCGTCGGTCCGGTTCGCGTCCCGGGCCGCCCGCTTCATCCCGAAGGTCTCGCCCGACATGGTCGCGAAGTTCGTGACCCGTATTTCCGACCGGCTCCACGAACTGGCCGAACACCCGGGCGCGTTGCGCAAGGCGGTGATGTGGTCGGCCGCGCACTGGGTCCTCGACGCCGCGTCGCTCTGGGTGTTCATCGCCGCGTTCGGTCATTACGTGCGGCCCGACGAGCTCTTCATCGCGTACGGCATCGCCAACGTGCTCGCCGCGATCCCGATCACGCCGGGCGGCCTCGGGGTGGTCGAAACGTCGTTGACGGTCGCGCTGGTCGGCTTCAACACCCCGCGCGCGATCGCCGGCCTCGGCGTCGCGACCTACCGGCTCGTCTCCTACTGGCTGCCGATCCCGCTCGGTACGGCCTCGTACCTGTCGCTGCGCATCGCGGGTCGCGGGAGTCGCGAGCGGATGGGCGACGCGGTCGAGCAGGCCCGTAGCGAGGCGCCGCAGGCCCGCCACGAAGGCGTGGTGCTCGGCCCCTGACGGTCAGCCGCGCATGGCGACCGCGAACAGGCGCTCGATCGCGGTCGGGTCGCCGATCACGTCGACGGCGTCGAGCGGGAGTCGTTGCCACAGCGCGAGCAACAGGCCGGCGGCCGGGCCTCGCATCGCGGCATCCCCCTTCGCGTGTTCCCGGCGCAACACCGGGTCGCCGTCGCCGAACGCGATCAGCCACTCGCCGGGCGTGTCGGTCGCGTGCACGTGCACCGATGCCGGTTCGCCCTCGCGCCGGCCGATGAACAGCGACAGGTACTCGTCGATACCGTCGGACGCGAGTTCGGGTTCGATCGTCGCCTCGATCCCCGCGGCCTGCTCGGCATCCCAGCGGTGTACCGCGGTTTCCTGCGCCATCCGCCGCACGATGAACGCGACGTCGTGCTGCGCCGACCACGTCCACACCGGCGTCGAGGGGTCGTTCCGGGCGAGCGCGCCTTCGACGTAGTCGAGCGCGGCGCGCGCCCAATCGACGAGCTCGTCGTCGGCGGGGCGGTCCGGGACTTCGTACTCGCCGGGATCGGTGAGGTGGCGATCGGCGACGGTGCCCCAGAACCGGTGCACCTCGCCGATGTGCCACACGAGGTCAGCCATGTCCCAGTCGGGGCACGACGCGATCCGCGCGCCGGGCGCGGTCTGCGCGGCGGCCAGCAACGCCTCGCCTTCCCGCCGGAGGGTCGCCAGGTACTCGTCACGCGTCACGTTCGTCGTCCCATTCGAGGTCGGGTGGGATGTGCACACCGCCGAGCCGCGCCGTGTCGCACCACGTCTCGCGGCCGATCTTCCATTCGCCGGCGACGAGCACGACCCGGCCGTCGAACTGGCGGCCGGGCAGCGCGGACAGCTGGAAGCGCACGGCGGCGGTACCGCTCCCGAGGAAGCGGACCGCCGAAACGGTGTAGACGACGGGCGGTGCGGCGGCTTCCCATTTGCGCCGCAGTTCGGCCTGGATAGGTGCGAGGCGCTCGCCACCTTCGACATGGGTGAGGATGTCGTTGTCGAAGGTGGCGTTCGACCACCGTTCGAAGAGGGAGAGAATCGCGCCGAGGGCGGCCGAATCGGGTGGGTCGCCGAACTCTCGCGGCGGCAACGGCAGGGGCCGCAGTGGCGCGGTCGGCTCGCCGGCAGCCTGCATCGTCTCCACTGCGACCGTCGCGCACTCGAGGCAGAGCAACACGCCGCCCTGGTTCGTTACCACGCGGCCGGCTTCGTAGACGTCGCGATCGCAGAACGCGCAAGCGGCCTGCCCGACGACATGCCGCGGCGCGACAGTGAGTCGTTCCGGCGCCGACGCGGTCTCGCGCAACGGGGTCGGCGGCGCACCGGCGAGCAAGCGCAGCACGGCCTGGCGCACCTCGGTGGTGTCGACGCCGAGGTTCGCGAGCACCTGCGTGGCGACACTTTCACTGCCACGTACGAGACCCAGCAAGATGTGCTCGGTGCCGATGTAGCTGTGCGCGAGCTGCAACGCCTCGCGGAGCGAGTTTTCGAGCGCCTTCTTGGCACCGGGCGTGAACGGGATATGCCCCGACGGCGGCTGGTTGCCGTAATGGACAATCGCCTCGACCTGGGTGCGCACACCATCGAGATCGACACCGAGACCGGCGAGCGCCTGCGCCGCGACCCCCTCGCCTTCGTGGATCAGGCCGAGGAGCAGGTGTTCGGTACCGATGTAGTTGTGGTTGCAGAGGCGCGCTTCTTCCTGCGCGAGCACAACTGCCCGCCGGGCGCGGTCGCTGAACCGTTCGAACACGGGGCCAGTCTCCCACCACGACGACATTCAGTGAACGAAATACGCCCTCCGGGGGCGTTCGGCGTTCAGTGAACCGGTTCGAGCGCGGCTTCGAGCGCGGCGCGGACCGCGGCCGGGGTCTCGACCGACGTGTTCTCCCCCGGACGGATCGACACGTAGGTGATCGTCGCGGTGCACACGGGCCGGTCACCGACCTGGGCGCGATACGTGAGGTCGAACGACTTCTTGCCCAGCCGCGAGGGCGCCACGGCGATGTCGACCCAGTCGTCGAACCCGGCGGGCCCCGCCCATTCGATCGTCGCCTTCACGAGCATCGCGTCGAACTCGTTCACCCAGAGGTCGCGGAAGCCGAGCGACTCCATGAACCGGGTGCAGGCTTCGTCGAAGTACGTGAGCCAGTGCGCGTTGAACACCACCCGTTGCGCGTCGACCTCGGCGTACCGGACACGGACCCGGTGCGTGAACGTCACGCGCGCAAGTGCGCGCCGTGCGCGTGTTCGACCGCCGTGATGCACCGCTGGCGCGCCTCGGCGACTTCTTCGTCGGTGAGCGTGTGATCGTCGGATCGGAAGCGGAGCGCGAACGCGAGGCTCCGCCTCCCCGCACCGACCGCGTCTGACCGGAAGACGTCGAACAACTGCAGCGATTCGAGGAGGTCGCCACCGGCGTCGCGCAACGTCGCCTCGATCGCACCGGCCGCGACCTCGTTCGGGACGACGAACGCGAGGTCGACACCCGACGCCGGAAAGCGTGACACTGGGGCGAACGCGTCGCTGCGGCGCTTCGCGGCGAGCAAGAGGTCGACGTCGATTTCGAGCGCGCTCACCGGCACGTCGAGGTGGTAGGCCCGCAGCACGTCGGGGGCGACCTCGCCGACCGCGCCGATCGCCTCGCCGTCGACGACCACGACGGCGGCGCGGGTGGGGTGATAGCCGGCCGGCGCCGACGCGTCGAGACGCAGGTCGGCGACCCGCAACGCGTCGCGCAGCGCGTACACGACCGCCACGAGGTCGGCCGGCCCGATGGCGCGGTCCGCTTCGAACGGCCGCCGGGCAACGGCACCGGCGCGGATCGCGCCGAGGTGTTCGTGCTCGTCGGGCAGCAGCGCACGCTCGCCGCGGAACACACCGTCGAACTGGGGTCGCGGCAGCGCGCCATCGCCCGCGGGCGGGAAGAAGACCGTTCCCAGTTCGAACAGCGCGACATCGGGGTTGCCGTGCGACGCGTTGAACTGCAGCGCGTTCAGCAAGCCGGGCATCACCGACGGCCGCAGCACCGACTCTTCGGCTCGCAGCGGGTTCTGCACCTCGATCACGGCCCCGCCGTCGAGACCGGCGCGGCGCAGGTCGGCGGGCGACACGAGCGGCAGGGTCATGCCTTCGGCGAAACCGGCCCCGACGAGCACGTCGGCGACGAGCCGGCGCTCACGCTGGCGCGGGGTGAGGCGCCCCACACTGCCCGGATTGTTCGGCACGGTGCGGGCGATCCGGTTCAGCCCGTGCCGGCGCCCGACTTCTTCGACGAGATCGATCTCCCGTTCGAGATCGGGCCGCCAGGTGGGGCACACCGCGGTGAACGACCCGTCGTCGTGCGCGTCGACACAGTCGATACCGAGAGGTTCGAGCAAGCCGAGCACCGTCGGCCCGTCGAGATCGGTGCCGAGGATCGCGTTCACCCGGGAGGTGCGAACGGCCACCCGTTCGCGTTCGACCGGCGCGGGGTACTGGTCGATCATCCCGGGCGCGTGCTGCGCCGCCGCGACTTCTTGTAGCAACCGGATCGCATAGTCGGCGCCGGCCGCGGTGCCGTTCGGGTCGATGCCCCGCTCGAAGCGGGCGCTGGCCTCCGACCGCAACCCGAGCCGCTTCGACGACCGGGCGATCCCCGACGGTTCGAAGTAGGCCGACTCGATGAGGATCTCGCTGGTGGTCGCGTCGACCTCGGCCTGGGCGCCACCCATGATCCCGGCGATCGACTGCGCGCCCCGGTGCGCGTCGCAGATCAGGAGGTCTTCGCTCGTGAGCTTGCGTTCGACGCCGTCGAGCGTCGTCATCGTCTCGTCGTCGCGCGCGAGGCGGACGACGATGCCGCGGCCGGCCAGACGACCGAGGTCGAAGGCGTGCAACGGGCGGCAGCGCTCGAGCATCACGTAGTTGGTGACGTCGACGACGTTGCTGATCGGCCGCATCCCCGCGAGGCGCAGCCGGCGCTGCATCCAATCCGGCGATTCGCCCATACGGACCCGGGCGACCCGGGCGACGAAGCGCGGGCAGCGGCCCGGCGCCTCGACGGTGACGGTCACGTCGCCGATCGCGTCGAGTACCGGCTCGCCCGCCGGGACCGGGACGTCGAGCGGCAACCCGAAGTGCGCGGCGAGTTCGCGCGCGATGCCGGTGATGCCCATCGCGTCGGGACGGTTCGGCGTGATCGCCAGGTCGAAGACGACATCGTCGAGACCGAGCACCGCGCGGACGTCGGCGCCGAGCTCGGCGTCGGCGGGGAGTTCGACGATGCCGGAATGGTCGTCGGAGAGGCCGAGTTCGCGGCCCGAGCACAACATGCCCTCCGACACGACGCCGCGGATCTTCCGTTTCGTGATCTCGAAGCCGCCCGGCAACGACGCACCGACGGTCGCGAACGGCGCGACCATCCCGGGCCGGATGTTGGGCGCGCCGCACACGACCCGGATGGTGCCGGCACCGAAGTCGACGTCGGCCAACCGGATCTTGTCGGCATCGGGGTGCGCGACGACGTCGAGGATCTTGGCGACCACCACGCCGTTGATCTCCTCGCCGGGCGCGTCGACCGCCTCGACCTCCAGGCCGAGCTGGTTCAACGCCTCGGCGATCTCGGCCGGTGGCGCGTCGAGCGGCGTGAACTCACGAAGCCAGGAAAGCGGTGCGCGCATCGGGACGGCTCAGAACTGCTCGAGGAAGCGGATGTCGTTGTCCCACAACAGCATCTTGATGTCGCCGACGCTGTTGCGCAGCAGCGGGATGCGGTCGATGCCGAACCCGAACGCGAAGCCCGAGTACTCCTCGGGATCGATCCCGACCGCCGTGAAGACGTTCGGGTCGACCATCCCGCAGCCACCGAGCTCGATCCAGCCCGTCTGCGAGCAGACCCGGCAGCCTTGCTTCTGGCAGAACGGGCACGAGGTCGCGAGTTCGGCGGACGGTTCGGTGAACGGGAAGAACGACGGCAGGAAACGCGCCTCGACGTCGCCGAACAGCGCGCGGAAGAACACCTCGATGGTGCCCATGAGGTCGCCCATCGTGATGCCCTTGTCGACGACGAGCGCTTCGATCTGGTGGAAGACGGGCGAGTGGCGGGCGTCCATCGTGTCGCGCCGGAAGGTCCGGCCCGGCATGACCGCGTAGATGGGCGGTTCGAACGTTTCCATGAGCCGGATCTGCATCGGCGACGTGTGCGTGCGCAGCATCACCTCTTCGGGGAGCCCGAGCTTCACGTAGAGGGTGTCCTGCATCGCGCGCGCCGGATGGCCGGGTGGGAAGTTGAGCGCCTCGAAGTTGTGGCGGTCGTCCTCGACCTCCGGACCGTAGAACACCGAGTAGCCGAGCCCGGTGAAGATGTCTTCGAGCTCGCGCCACACCTGGCTCACCAGGTGCAGGTGGCCGCGCCGGTAGTCGCGGGCACCTTCGGTGAGATCGAGCCGGTCGGCTTCGTAGGCGGCCGACACCCCCGCGCCGGTCGCGGCGGCCGCGACACCGGCGACCTTCTCGACGAGCGCGTTGAGCAGCTTGCCCGCCACCGGCCGGTCGGCCGCCGGCAGGTCCTTCAACTGTTTCTTCCAGGCCCGCACCGCCGCCGACTTCGCCGAGTACGCCTCCACCAGTTCGTCGACCCGGGCCTTGTCGTTCGCCGCGACCGCCGCGTCGAGTTGCGCGACGACGCCGTCGATGTCGTGCCGGAGCGCGTCGAGGGTCATCGCGCGGCCCGGCGCCGGCGGGCGGCCTCGAAGCACAGCACGGTGCCGGCCATGGCGACATTCAGCGACTCGGCCCCGGCGGCCATCGGGATCGTCACCCGGACGTCGAGCGGGAGGTCGGCGGCGAGCCCCTCCACCTCGTGGCCGAGCACGATCGCGCACGGGCCGGTCAGGTCGACGTCGTCGAGGGGTTCGCCCCCGCTCGCGACGGCACCCAGCCGGGTGAGCCCGCGGGCACCGCACCGTTCGAGCGCGTCGGCGACGTCGACGCCGTCGACGACCGGCACGCTGAAACAAGCTCCCGCAGTGGCACGCACGAGTTTGGGATTGTACGCGTCGACCGATCCGTCCCCGAGGACAAATACCCCTGCGCCCGCGGCGGCGGCCGACCGCCAGAGCGTCCCCGCGTTGCCGGGATCGTTCACGCGCGCGGCGACGACCACGAAATCGGAACCGGCGAGCGCGTCACGGCCGACCCGATCGTCGCGGCGTACGAGCGCGAAGACACCTTGCGACGTGGCGGTGTCGCCGACCCGTTCGGCCAAGCCCGCCGCGAGCCACCCACCGCGGGCACCGGCTCGCGCCGCACGCTCGGCAACGGCGCGGACCGCCGGCGCCGCGTCGATCGCGATGAACACCGCGTCGATCTCCGCCCGGTGTTCGAGCGCGGTTGCGAGCAGCCGCGGGCCTTCGATCACGAAGCGCCCCGCGTCGTCGCGGGCGCGTCGATCGCGAAGCAGTGCCCGCAGTTCGCGAACCTGCGGATTGTGCGTCCCGAGCGGTGACGCCTGGTTCAGTGGTTACCGAGCGCCGCTGTTGTCGAGCGCGTCGCGCGCGGCGGTGACCAGCTGCCCGAACGCCTCGGGTTCGCGCACCGCGAGATCGGCCAGCACCTTGCGGTCGAGGTCGATGTCGGCCGCTTTCAGCCCGGCGATGAACCGCGAGTACGCGATGCCGTTCTCACGGCAGGCGGCGTTGATCCGCACGATCCAGAGACGGCGGAACTCGCCCTTCTTCGCGCGCCGGTCGCGGTACGCGTACTGGAGCGAGTGCATGACCTGCTCGTTGGCCTTGCGGAAATGCCGACCGCGCGCGCCGGAGTAACCCTTCGCGTCGTCGAGAATCGTGCGGCGGTGTTTCTTGCCGCCGACGGACCGCTTCACCCGTGCCATCTGTCGCCCCCCTTACGCGCGCCCGAGCAAACGCTCGACGTGCTTCTTGTCGCCGCCGGTCACCTCGGCCCCCCGGCCGAGCCGGCGGGTGCGATGGGTCGGCTTCTTCTCCAGCAGGTGCGCACGGAACGCCTTGCGGCGACGGATCTTGCCCGTCCCGGTCAGCTTGAAGCGCTTGGCCGCGCCGCGGTGCGTCTTGATCTTCGGCATGTCGGTGTGTCCTGATGTCGTTGCGTGGGTTCGGTCAGCTCGCCGGCTCAGCCGAAGTGGCGGCCTGCGCAGGAGGGCGAGATGCCGAACGCGACGACGGTTTCTTCGTCGGGTTCAGCACCATCGTCATGTTGCGCCCGTCCTGGCGCGGTGCAGATTCAACCATGGCCAGCTCCGACACGCGGTCGGCGACCTTTTCGAGGATGCGCCGGCCGAGCTCCGGGTGAGCCATCTCGCGGCCCCGGAACATGATCGTGAGCTTCACCTTCGACCCCTCGGCGAGGAAGCGCTCGACGTGCTTCATCTTGGTGTCGTAGTCGTGAGCATCGATCTTGGGCCGGAACTTCATCTCTTTGATGATGACGTTCGACGCCTTCTTCCGCGATTCCTTGCGCCGCTGGTCCTGCTCGTACTTCCACTTGCCGTGGTCCATGATCCGGCAGACCGGCGGGTCGGCCTGCGCGGCAACCTCGACGAGGTCGAGGCCTTGTTCCCGGGCCAGCGCGAGCGCTTCCGGAAGCGGCTTCACGCCGAACTGGTGACCGTCGGCCCCGATGAGGAGCACTTGGCGGGCACGAATCCGGTCGTTGATGCGGGCGTCGTCTGTGGCGATAGCGATTTCTCCTTGTTCGGCCGAACCCGCCGACGCGAAACGACGGCGGACACAGGAAGCGTCCACCGCCGGACCGGTAAGGTCACCAGTGAGGCAACGGACCCGGACGCGGTAAATGTGCTGCCGGCCGGGTGGGGATACTCCAGCAACTGCTGCGTGAGCAAACAGCCGGCAGCGTCCCGCTTCCCTTCAGATGTAAATGGGAGGATACCCGCGTGGGCACGCTTTGGACACCATCCGGTGAGTACCAACCCCGCGACGAGGGGAATCCTTCCCCGCCGGCCGGCGCGCCACCGGGCGCACCGGGCGCACCGGGCGGATCGGGCGGCGGCGGAGGCTCCGGCCCGCCGCCCGGGCCCGACGAAGCGCCCAGCCCCGAAGAGATCGCCGCGATGCGTGACCTCCACGCGCGCCTCGCGGCGACGCCCGTGGAAGACGTCGTCGCGAACCATGCGTTCGGCCTGTGGCAACTCGCCCTCGTCTACCTCGGTGTCGCCACTCCCCCCGACGAGCAGGGCCGCCAGCCCGAACCCGACCTGGCGGGCGCCGGACTGGTGATCGACGCCGTCGCGGCCTTGCTCGACGGCATCGGACCCCGCCTCGGACCGCACGAGGAGCCGTTGCGTGAGGCCCTGCAACAAGCGCAGATGATCTTCGTGCAGATCGCCGACGCGCTTGCCGCCCAAGGCGACGAGTAACTGAACTTCGACCCGCTCGCCACCGCGTACGACGACGGTCGTCCCGCGTACCCGCCCGGCTTGTTCCAGGCGCTCGAAACCGCGGTCGGCCCGCTCGCCGGGCGCGTCGTGCTCGAAGGCGGCGCCGGCACCGGCCTCGCGACCCGGTCCCTCGTCGAACTCGGCGCGCGCGTCTGCGCGTTCGACGTGTCGCCGCGGATGCTCGAGCACGCGCGCGGCCGCGCACCGAGCGCGTCGCTCGTGGTCGCCGACGGCAACACGCTGCCGTTCCGCGACGACTGCGCCGACGTCTGCTGCTTCGCGCAGTCGTGGCACTGGCTCGACCCGCTCGACGCGGTCCCCGAGGTCGCAAGGGTGTTGCGCGCCAGCGGCGCGTGGGCCGGGTGGTGGAGCCATGCACGCGCCGACGGTCAACCCTGGTTCGACCGGTACCAGCAGCTCCTGGAATCGTCGACGACGTACAACCGCCGCCAGCGAGACATCGACTGGAGCCGCGATGTCTCGTCGTCACGGCAGTTCGCAACCGCGCGCCGTACCCGCGTCGCCTGGGAACGCGAGGTGCCGGTCGACGTGTGGATGCACGACGAACGGTCGAAGTCGTACATCGGCCTGCTCGAACCGCAACGCCGCGACGGGCTGCTCGCCGCGATCGAGGCGATCCTCGTCGAGGCGTTCCCGAACCGTGTCGTGACCGTCGCCTACGACACGTCGCTGTGGGTCGCGAAACGACGCGGTGGCGCGACGATCGGCCCCGAACCGGGTTGACGTCGCCGGTCAGGCCCGGGTGATGGCGCTCGCCTCGTAGCGACCGCCGAACGCGGCGACGGCGTCGAAGACGACCTTCGTCCCCACTGCGATCCGACGGGTGCCGTCGGCGAGGCGGGTCGCGTGGAACTCGTAGGCGACGCCGTCGGGTGTCGTGATCACACCGCGGCCGCGGCCCTCGTCGAACGCGGTGACCGTTCCCTCGCCCGGCCCGATCACTGCACGATCTTCGCGATCGGGATCTCGAGGATGCCCGTCGCGCCGTGCTCCTTCAACGCGGGGATCAACGTGTTGATGTCGGACTTGGCCACCACCGTCTCCACTGCGAAGCCGTCTTCGCCGAAGAGCTTCGACACGGTGGGCGACTTGAGTGCCGGCAGCAGGTCGATCACCGCCTTGAGGTTGAGCTCTTCCACGTTCAGCTTCACGAGCACCCGGCCGCGTGCTTCGAGCGCGCCGGTGAGCAGCGTCTGGAGCTGTTCCATCGCCCGCCGCTTCTCGGCGTCGGCGTAGGCGGTCGGGTTCGCGATCAACTCCGTGTACGAAACGAGGATCGTGTCGAGGACCTTGAGCCCGGCGGCCCGCAGCGCCCGCCCGGTCTCGGTGATCTCCACCACCGCGTCGGCGATCTCGGGGATCTTCGCCTCGGTCGCGCCGTAGGAGAGCGACACCTGGGCGTCGACGCCGTGCGAGGCGAGGAACCGCCGGGTCAGTTCGAGGTACTCCGTGTGCACCCGCACCCCGGGCGGCAGGTCTTCGACCGACTGGTAGCCGGCGTCACCGCCGACGGCGAGCACCATCCGGATCGGGCGGGCCGTCGCCTTCGAGTAGTGCAACTGCGAGAGGGTGACGACGTCGGCGCTCGTTTCCTCGATCCAGTCGCGGCCGGTGACACCAACGTCGAACAGGCCGTCGGCGACGTAACGGGGGATCTCCTGCGGGCGCAGGATCGTGACGTCGACAACGCGCGGGTCGTCGATCGTGGCGCGGTAGTCGACCTCCGACGAGCGGCTCACGGCGAGGTCGGCGTCCTCGAAGAGCTGCAACGTCGCTCGTTCGAGCGAACCTTTGGGCAAGACGAGGCGCAACATCCGGGCCGGGACAGTACCGCTACTCGCCCGCGACGAGCAGCCGGTATCCCTCGTCGTGCTCGGTCAGCGCGCGGAGGTGGCCGTACTTGGCGTCCCACGCACCCGACGCGAGGTCGCGGCGGAGCAGTTCGGTCTTGCGCCGGCGCACTTCCGGATCGATCTGGGCGAACGACGACATGCCCGCCTGGACGGCGGGGTCGAGGTAGGCCTCGGGACGGTTCCAGAACGCGGAACCGAAGCCGTCGGTGCAGCCGGCGCCGATCGGGACGACCTCGATGGACCGGACGTCGAACAGGGCGCGCAACCGCTGCTCCCCCGGCGCGTCGCGTTCGCTCTGCACGGGGACGAACTCCGGGAAGTAGTCGGTGACGAGCCAGAACGCGTGGGAGTACTCCGGTTCGAAGAAGAACACGACCTGCCGGGGCGCGACGCGCCGCAGTTCGGCGACGCCTCGCTCGACATCGCGCCAGTGGTGCAGGGTGAGCGTGGCCATCGCGGCGTCGAACCGACCGTCGGCGAACGGGAGCGCCTCGGCGACGGCCCGCACCGCCGGTGCCGCGTCGGGTGCGCGCTGGTCGATCATCGTGGACGACGGTTCGACCGCGACGACCTCGCGATCGGGCGGCTCGTAGGAGCCCGTGCCCGCGCCGACGTTGACGACCCGCCGCGCGTCACCGAGCGCCGCCACGATCCTCGCCTCGATGTGCGGGTCGGCCCGGCGCGTTCGCGAGTACGTGCGGCCGATCTCGTCGTACTTCGTGCTGCTCACGGCGGTCACCGCAGCTGGCGCAGCAGCGTCACCATCTCGATCGCCGCGAGCGCAGCCTCTTCGCCCTTGTGCCCGACGCTTCCACCAGTGCGCGCGAACGCCTGGTCGACGTCGTCGGTGGTGAGCACACCGAACACGACGGGAATGTCGGTTTCGAGCGCGACGCGCATGATCCCCGCCGCCGATTCGCTGGCGACGAACTCGAAGTGCGGGGTCTCGCCCCGGATGACCGCGCCCAGGCAGATCACCGCGTCGACATGACGGTTGTGGGTGAGTTGCTTCGCGATCAGCGGCACTTCGAACGCGCCCGGCACCCACACGACGGTGAGGTGATCTTCACTCACCCCGTGATCTCGCAGCGTCTGCTCGGCCCCTTCGAGCAGCTTCTCGGTGACGTCGCGGTTGTAGCGCGCGACCACGACACCGAAGCGCATCCCGCTCGCGTCGAGGTCGCTGTCGCCGATACTGAATCGTCCCATCAGCTCCCACCCAGGCCTTCGTCGTCGATGTCGAGGAGGTGGCCGAGCTTCTTCTGCTTGGCCCGCAGGTACGCGATGTTCTCCTGCGTCGGCGTCGTGCGCAGCGGGACCCGTTCGACGATCTCGAGCCCGTACCCCTCGATGCCGCCGTACTTCGCGGGGTTGTTCGACATCAGTCGCATCGTCGTCACCCCCAGGTCGACCAGGATCTGCGCGCCGATACCGTATTCGCGCGAGTCGGCCGGGAAGCCCAACTCGAGGTTCGCCTCGACCGTGTCGCGCCCTTGTTCCTGCAGCTGGTAGGCCCGCAGTTTGTGCCCGAGCCCGATCCCGCGCCCTTCGTGGCCACGCAGGTACACAACGACGCCTTCGCCGAGCCGCGCGACCCGTTCGAGTGCTTCCTGCAACTGCTCGCCGCAGTCGCAGCGCATCGACCCGAACACGTCGCCGGTGAGGCATTCGGAGTGGACGCGCACGAGCACGTTCTGCTTGCCCGCGACTTCGCCCTTCACGAAGGCGACGTGCTCGGTGCCGTCGAGCAACGACTCGAACACGTGGGCGACGAAGTCGCCGTGCGGGGTCGGGATGCGCGCTTCGGAGACGCGGCGCACGAGCTTCTCGCGGTGGCGGCGGTAGCGGATGAGGTCGGCGATGGTGACGAGCACGAGGCCGTGGTCGTCGGCGAACCGTTCCAGGTCGGTGAGGCGTTTCATCGTGCCGTCGTCGTTCACGATTTCGGCGAGCACACCGGCCGGGAAGCAACCGGCCATCCACGCGAGGTCGACGGCGGCCTCGGTGTGGCCGGCCCGCTTGAGCACCCCGCCTTCGCGGTAGCGCAGCGGGAAGATGTGCCCGGGCGCGCGAGGTCGCCGGCGCGCGTCTCCGCGTCGATCATCGAACGCACGGTCGCGGCGCGGTCGGCGGCCGAGATCCCCGTCGTCGTGCCCTGGCGCGCGTCGACCGAGACCGTGAACGCGGTCCGCTGCGTCTCGGTGTTGGCGTCGCCCGAGACCATCAGCGGGAGGTTCAGCTCATCGAGGCGGCTGCCTTCCATCGGGAGGCAGATGACGCCGCTCGTGTAGCGGATCATGAAGGCCATCTTCTCGGCGGTCATCTTCTCGGCCGCGATGATGAGGTCGCCCTCGTTCTCGCGGTCTTCATCGTCGACGACGACAACGAGCTCACCGCGCCGGATGGCGTCGATTGCCCGTTCAACGGTGTCGAAGGTCATGGTTGTGCTTCCCTTCGCGGGCCACCTTGGGCCGGCATGAGTTTTTCGACGTACTTCGCGATCAGGTCCGCTTCGAGGTTGACGGTCGCGCCGGGCGGCTTCGTCCCGAGCGTCGTGACCGCGAGGGTGTGCGGGATCACCGCGATCGTGAAGTCGTCGGCGGCCACACCCGCGATCGTGAGGCTGATGCCGTCGACGGTGATGGAGCCCTTCTCGACCACGTACCGCAACACGTCGGCCGGCGCGGCCACCCGGACGCGCGCCGAGCCGTCGGGCTGTGGCGCGATCTCGTCGATGCGGCCGACCCCGTCGACGTGGCCCTGCACGAGGTGACCGCCGAGCCGGTCGGCGAGGCGCACCGGCCGCTCGAGGTTCACCGGGTCGCCCGGGGCGAGGGCACCCAGGTTGGTGCGGTCGAGCGTCTCGATGACGGCGTCGGCCGCCCACACGCCGTCCGAGAAGTCGACGACGGTGAGGCAGCAACCGTTGACCGCGATCGATGCGCCGAGCTCGACGTCTTCGAGCACGCGCTTGGCTTCGATCTCGAGCCGCGCCCCGCCGTCGTTCGGCGTGACCGCGCGCACCCGGCCGAGTTCTTCGACGATGCCGGTGAACATCAGGTACTCCCCTTCCCGTCCGGGGCGTATTCGAGGCGGACGTCGTCGCCGAGCGCCCGGGCCGAGACGAGCTGCCAGCGTGTGAAGCCGCCGATGGTCTCGGGCCCGTCGATCCCGTAGCCCGGCAGCGCTCGGGTGCCGAGGACCCCGGGTGCGACGTAGGCGACGATCCGATCGGCGAGACCGGCCCGCAGCAGCTCGCCGTGCAGGGTCGGGCCTCCTTCGACCATCGCCTGCAGCACGTCGAGCCGGCCGAGCAGGTCGAGCACGGCGCGCAGGTCGGGCTCGGGGCCGTCGGGCGCGGGGTCGACGACATCGACCTTCGCGCCGGCGGCCCGCCAGGCGTCGACCGCCTGTACGCCGGCGCGCTCGGTGGTGACGACGAGGGTCGGCGCCAGGCTCGTGTCGAACAGCGGACCCTCGGCCGGGACCCGACCGGCCGCGTCGAGCACGACCCGCAGTGGCGGCGTGCGCGGTGCCGCCGACGCGTCGCGCACCGTGAGCGCGGGACGATCGGCGAGCGCGGTACCCGCACCGACGACGATCGCCTGCGAGTCGGCGCGCAGCTCGTGCGCGTCGGCGCGGGCTTCCTCGCCGGTGATCCACCGCGACGAACCGTCGGCGGCGGCGACCCGGCCGTCGAGGCTCGTCGCGACCTTCAGCACGCAGTAGGCGCGCCCGGTGCGACGGTGATGCAGGTAGGGCGCGAGCAGCTCGGCCGCGTCACGACGGTGGCCGTCGGGCGCGAGGTCGACGGCGACGCCCGCGTCGCGCAGGCGGGCGATGCCGCGACCCGCGACGCGCTCGTCGGCATCTTCGAGCGCGACGACCACCCGGGCGATTCCCGCCGCGACCAGCGCGTCGGCGCACGGACCGGTACGACCGTGGTGCGCGCAGGGTTCGAGGGTCACATAGGCCGTCGCGCCACGGGCGCGCTCACCGGCGGCGCGCAGCGCCTGGATCTCGGCATGGTCGCCGCCCGGAGGTTGGGTCGCACCCTCGCCGACGACCTCGCCGTCGCGCACCAGCACGGCGCCGACCCACGGGTTCGGAGCGGTGCGACGGCGCGCGGTCGCGGCAAGCCGGAGCGCTCGCTCCATCGCCTCGTCGTCGCGCACGGCACGCTCCTTCGGTGCCCGTCGAGGTTGCGCGCGAACGATGAGACAGGCGTACCGGGGTACGCCGTCCTCCTTCGCCCTCTCCCATCCGGACTCTTACCGTCGGCCCAGGACTCGCACCTGGTCGGCGCACGACTGGCGGCCGTGCGTTCGCGGGCTCCCGGGTTGCACCCGGTTACCGCCGGTCGGGACTTACACCCATACCCCGAGGGCTCTGTTTGTACTGGTTTTGTTGACCGTTGGGTCAAGCGTAACACCGCGCCGGTGAAAATTGCAACGCGTTTCAATTTTGGCGGCGCGTGCCAGACTGCGCCCTGTGTACGTGGTCGTGACCGGCCTCCCCGGCAGCGGCAAGACGACGCTGGCGGCGCCGCTCGCGGCCCGGCTCGGCGTCGCGCTGCTGGCGAAGGACACGATCAAAGAGACGTTGTGGGACACCCTCGGCGCCGGCGACCGCGACTGGTCGCAGCGGCTGGGCGGGGCGAGCATGGACCTGCTGTGGGAACTCGCGGCGGCAGCGCCGGGCGCGGTGATCGACGCGTTCATCCACCGCGACCACCAGGCGGGCTTGGCTGCGCTCGCCGAGCGCGCGCCGGTCGCCGAGGTGCACTGCGCCTGCCCGCCCGACGTTGCCCGCGACCGCTACGCGCGCCGGCGCCGGCACCCCTGCCACTTCGACACCGACCAGCTCGCCGATCGCTGGGACACCTGGGTCGCGATCGACGCGGAGCCGCTCGGCGTCGGCCCGCTGCTCCGGGTCGACACCACGGCCGCCGTCGACCTCGCCGCGGTCGCCGGCTGGGTACAGGCGTCGATAGCTATCGCATAGCGAGAGCTATCGACGCACGGGGTCAGTGGGGGCGGCCGCCGGCCAGGAGGTCGAGGGCGTGCGGCACCGCGGGCAGGATGACCTCGAGGCCTTCGACGGCCCCGCTCGAGCTGCCGGGCAGGTTGCACACCAGCGCGGCGCCGATCGTGCCGGCGACGGCACGCGACAGCATCCCGAAGCCGCGGCCGCCCGCATCGCTCTCGCGCCGGATCGCCTCGACGAAGCCGGGCACCTCACGTTCGATCGCCGCTCGCGTGCCCTCCGGCGTGAGGTCGCGCGGCCCGAAGCCGGTCCCGCCCGTCGTCACGATGAGCCCCGCGAAACCGGTCGCCAGGGCGCGCAGCGCCGAAGCGACGGATTCCACGCCGTCGGCGACGACGCGATGCTCGAGGACGACGTAGCCGGCCTCGGTGAGCCGCTCGGCGAGCGCGCGGCCCGACGTGTCGTCTCGCACACCCGCCGCGACCCCGTCGGAGACGGTGAGCACCTTCGCCGGCGCGGCGACCGTCACCCCGAGCCCCACGCGGCGGCACGCATCTCCCGGACCGCGACCGCCGGATCGGCCTGCCCGAAGACGCCCGTACCCGACACGAGGATGTCGACACCGGCATCGGCCGCGAGCCGCGCGTTGTCGATCTTGATGCCGCCGTCGATCTCGATCTCGACGGCGAGACCCCGTTCGTCGATGATGCGGCGCGCCGCCCGGACCTTGTCGAGCACGCTCGCGATGAACGGCTGGCCGCCGAAACCGGTGCGCACGCTCATCACCAGGAGCACGTCGATCTCACCGAGGAACGGCTCGACCTCGCGGAACGGGGTCTCGGGTTCGAGGGTCAGCCCGGCGCGCATCCCGAGGGCGCGGATCTGTTCGAGCAACGGGCGCGGGTCGCCCAACTCGACGTGCACCGTGCAACCGTCGGCACCGGCATCGGCGAAGTCGCGCAGCAAGACCTGCGGGTTCGAGACCATCAGGTGGCAGTCGAGGTGCAGATCGGTGTGCTTGCGGATCGCCTTCACGACCGGCGGGCCGATCGTGAGGTTCGGCACGTAATGGCCGTCCATGCAGTCGACGTGGAGGAGGTCGGCGTCGGCGGCGACGCGCTCGATGTCGGCCGCGAGGTTGGCGAAGTCGGCGGCGAGGATCGACGGGGCGATCTTCCGGGCGGTCATCGACGGCGAGGCTACCGATGGCGCGCCCGGCGAGGGGTGACGAACTGCGCCACGGACGGCAGGCGACGGCGGGCGGCCGGGCGCCGGCGGGCGGGCCGGCTACCGGGGCGCTTCCAGGACGAGCACGAACATCCCGTCGGTGCCCGCGTCGTGCGGGAGCACCAACGCGCCACGACCGTGCACCCGCCACGGCGCGCCGGGCGGGTCGAGCGCGCGGAAACCGTCGAGCTCGCTTGCGGCGAAGTCGTCGATGCCGATGCGTCTCGGCGTTCGTCACCGTGCACACGCTGTAGACGAGCCGGCCGGCGGGCCGCACCAGTGCGGCCGCGCGAGCGAGCAGCACCCGCTGCAGCGCCGCGAGTTCGCCGATGTCGCGCTCGGTCACCCGCCAGCGCGCGTCGGCCCGGCGGCGCAACACGCCGAGGCCGCTGCACGGCGCGTCGAGGAGGGCCCGGTCGAAGGTCTTCGGGGCGAACGGCGCCGACGCGGCGTCGGCCACGATCGGGACCACACTCGCCAACCCGAGACGCGCCGCGGCCTCCCACACCATCTGGACGCGCCCGGCGTGCAGGTCGGACGCGACGACGAGCCCGTCGTCGCGCATCGCCTCGGCCGCCGCGGTCGCCTTGCCCCCGGGCGCGGCGGCGAGATCGGCGACGCGCTCACCCGGTTGAGGGTCGAGGCAGCGCACGACCGCCTGGCTCGCCTGGTCCTGGGGCGTCGCCGCCCCCTCTCGTACCGCCGCGAGCGCAGATGGGTCGCGGGGCGCGTCGAGGACCAGCGCGTCGGGAACCAGCCGGCCCGGCGCCGAACCCACGCCGGCTTCGGCGACCCGCGCGGCAAGCGCCGCGCTCGTCGTGCGAAGCGGGTTCGGTCGAAGCGTCACCGAAGGGGCGACGTTGTCGATCTGCAACGTCGCGATCGTGTCGTCGCGACCGAACTGGTCGAGCAGCGTGCGCACCAGCCAATCGGGATGTGACGTCGCCGCCCCGAGTTCCCGGTCGGCGGTGCCGGCGTCGACTGCCGGCCACGCCGGGTGCTTCCGCGCGAGTCCGCGCAGCACGCCGTTGACGAACGGGCGGGCGCGCGGTGCGACCACTTCGACCGTCTCCCCCACCGCCGCGTGGGGGGCGACACCGTCGAACAGTTGGAACGCGCCGAGCCGCAACGCGGCACGCACCGGCGGGTCGAGGTCGCGCAACGGCCGGTTCGACACGGTCGCGAGCGCGTCGTCGATGATGCGCTGCATCCTCACCGTGCCGTACACGAACGCAGTGACGGCAGCGCGATCGCGCGGCGCAAGGCCGGAGCGCCCGAGCAACTGCGGCAGCACGAGATGCGAGTACGCGCCGTCGTCGATGCGCACCAATGCTTCCAGCACGACAGCGCGCGACGACTTCACGCGGAGGCTGCTTCGACGACGAGGGCACCGGGGATGCCGCGTCGCCACGCTCCGGCCGCCATCACCCGCTTGCCGGCCGGCTGAACTTCTTGGAGCACGAGCGCGCCGTTCACGGTGCCGAGCACCGCCGCGTCGTCGATCACACCGGACGCCGGGGCGGAACCGTCGCGCTCGGCCGCGATCGCCCGCAACACCTTGACCCGGCGACCGCCGGCGACCAGCCACGCGCCCGGCCGCGGGTTCCCCGCCCGCACGAGACGTTCGAGCGCCGGCGCGCCGCGCGCGGGGTCGAGGCGGAACTCGTCGATCTCGAGCTTGGCGGCATAGGTGGGCTCGCCGGCCTGCGGCTCGGGCGAGAGCGTGGGGATCACCTCGATCCGGTCGAGCAGCAATTGCGTTCCGAGATCGGTGAGGCGGGCGCGCAGTTCGCCGGCCGTCTCGTGGGCGCCGATCGTGACCGGCGCGGTCGCGTAGACCGGGCCGGTGTCGAGGCCGGCTTCGATCCGCATGAGCGCGACGCCCGTTTCCTGGTCGCCGGCGAGGATCGCCCGCTCCACCGGCGCCGCGCCGCGCCAGCGCGGCAACAGCGAGAAGTGCATGTTCACGAAGCGATCCGGTACCACGTCGAGCAGGGTCGTGGGCAGCAGTTGGCCGAACGCGACGACAACCGCGAGATCGACGTTCGCGGCGCGGAGATCATCGATGACTTCGCGCGCTTTCTCCGGCGTGCGTACCGTCAGCCCGAGTTCGACCGCCGCCGCCTTCACCGGGCTCGGCTGGGTCGCGCCACCTCTCCCACGCCGGCGGTCGGGCTGCGTCACCACGAGCGCGATGTCGTGGCCGGCGCCGACCAGCGCGCGCAACGGCACGACGGCGTCGGCGGGGCTGCCGAAGAAGGCGAGGCGCATGGGCGTCGACGCGACGGCTACAGCGCGTGCTTGCGGCCGCCGGGTGTGGTCACACCCATGCCCTGCTCACGCAGTTCCCGCAGGGCCTGTTTCCGCTGCGCCTTGTCGAGACGGTCGAGCATGAGGACACCGTCGAGATGGTCGATCTCGTGCTGGAACACGCGTCCAAGGAGTTCGTCGCCTTCGATGGTGACGTCGTTCCCGTCGAGGTCATGCGCCTTCACGGTGACGAGCTTCGGGCGGACCATCTCGAACGCGAGGCCGGGCAGCGACAGGCAACCTTCCTCGTAGACCCATTCGCCGCTCGACTCGACCACCTCTGGATTGAGCAGGACGTGCGGGCCCTCGCCGATGTCGTACACGAAGAACCGTCGCTGGACGCCGACCTGAGGCGCCGCGAGACCGACGCCGGGTGCGTCGTACATCGTGTCGTACATGGCGTCGACCAGCTTCGCGAGCGCGCCGTCGACATCGGTGACCGGCGCGGCCGGGCGCTTGAGCACGGGGTCGCCGAAGACACGGATCTGGTGCGTGGCCATCGAGGAAGGTTAACCAGCGCGGGCGGTGATCCCTTCCCCGGGGCGTCCCCGCGGGGACGCCCGCGCCATCAGTTTCGGTCGGGTGGGAGCAGGCAACAGAGGCTGCTGATCATGTGATGACGGTCGAGGTACTCGCCCGTCGCGGTGTCGATCGCGGAGCCGTTGAGGTGACGGAGGCGCAGCGGCACGATGCGCCAGTCGGTTCGTAACGGCCGCCGCGGGTGCTCGTCGAGCGCGCGGCCGGTCGGCGACGTGAAGGTGAGACCTACCGGAGTGTTCGGGTCGCCGGTGATACCCCAACCCTCTTCGTGGACCAGCCGATGGTGAAAACTGCAGAGCAGCACGAGGTTCGCCGCGTCGGTCGCGCCGCCGTCGGCCCAGTGCTCGATGTGGTGCGCGTGCAGAAAGTGGCGCGTCGGGCAACCCGGGAACCGGCACGTGTCGCCGTCGCGGCGCACCAGCCACCGGCGTAACCGTCGCGACACCGTGCGCCGCCGGCGCCCCGAGTCGCGCCGGGCGCCGGCCGCGTCGTCGCGCACATGACGCACGGAGGTATCACAGGCGAGGCGCCGAACCGCGTCGATGGAAATACCGATCGCGCGATCGTCGCCGACCGCGACGGACAGGTTCGCGTCGGCGTGGATCACGATCTCGGTCGGGGCGGCGTCGTGCGGGCGCGGCTGGAGAAACGCTTGCGCGAGGTGCTCGAGCGCGTCGGCCCGCAGCGTCGCCGCCGGGGCGCGTTCCTCCGTTCGTACCGCTCGCCCGGCCCGGTCGAGCGCGGCGAGAAGGATCGCAGCCGCGTCGGGCGCGAGGCGGGCGGTGACAGTGACCGTGCCGTCGTCGTTGTGCACGACGCGTACCGTCCGCCGCTGCTGCTGCATCCGGGCGCGGTCCGGATCGAGGTTGCGCACGACACTCGCGTACGACCCGACCGTGCGATCGAGTTGGGCCGCGGTGGCGAGCTTGGCAACATCGACGAGTTCGGCCTCCGCGCGAGGTGTTGCGACACGGGTGATCGCGCGCACCTTCGAATAGCTGAGTTCGCCGGCCGCGAACGCGGCGGAGGTGCCGGGCAGCGACTCGAGCGCGCGCGCGACGCGAACGTGCTCGCGAGCCGCGTGCAACCCGAGGGCGCAGCGCCACGACAGCCAGTGCGCGGTCGATCGGCAGCCCCACGAGCGCCAGGTTTCCCGGCGGTCGAGCTCGCCGATCAGCGCGATGAACCGAGCGGTCGCCGCCGCCAGCTGTGCGGCCATCGTGCACGCTTCTGCTTCCAAACGTTCCGTCGTCATGGCGGCGATGCCGCCGTCAGCAGTTGTTCCCGGCACCGATTCCTCCGTGGTTTCGACATGGGCCAGCCGAGCGATCATGCGCCGAGGGTGCGACAACAACGTCCCCGCGGGGACGTCGCGACTACACGCGAGGCGGGTCGACGGCGACGCGGATCCGGCCCTGTGCGCGGGCTGCCGGGAGCACGGCGGCGAGCGCGGCGGCGAGCGACTCGGCGGCGGGCGCGCGCACCAAGCCGCGCGCGCCGGTGGTGCCGCCCAGCGGGCCGAGCGCCACGACGCCCGCGGCTTGATGTTCGAGCGCGCGCAGCCCGTCGAGCGCGGCTCCGACCGCGTCGCGTTCACCGGAGAGCTCGGCGAGCGCGGCGAACGGCGGCAGCGACAGGGCACGCCGGCGCGCCATCTCGCCTTCGACCACGAACTCGGGCCGGGCCTCCGTCGCGGCGACGATCACCTCGTGGTCCGGCTGGCGGGTCTGCACGAGCACGCGCGTTTCGTCGCGCCGCCGTTGCATCAGGAGATGCGCGGCCCGCACGAGCAACCACAACGCCTGCTCGCCGGCACGGTAACGGGGCGCCATGAGCTCGGCGTCGAAGTCGAGGAACGCGACGAGGAACGGGCGGCGCCGGCGAACCTCCGGCCGGTGCAACACCGACTCGGTGCCGACGAGGACCGGGCTGTCGGGGATCTCGGCGGTGGCGGCGTCGACCTCGCCGACGTCGAGGCCGCCGAGCAAGGCCGACAGTTCCTCGCGGACCCGAGTCACCCCCACCCGCAGGGTACGCAGGCGCGTGCTGCCGCAGTGCGGGCAGACGGTCGGGCGCGCCGCGGGTGCACCGGCCATCGCTACGTCGTCGCCGGCGCTCCACACGGGTGCGCCGGCCCGGTCCCAGCGGGTGAGCGAACCGCACGCATCGCAGGCCAGCAGCCGCGCCCGGCCTCGCCGGTTGAGCACGCACAGCGCGGCACCGGCCGCCCCACCCGACGCGGTGTGCGCGGCGTGCAGTGCGCCCGCGAGGGCCGGCGAGTACAAGCCCGCACCGGGCGGTTCTTCACGGCGATCGACAACTTCGACGCGCGGCCACCCCGCCCGTTGCACGTCGGCCGGTGGTGCGATCGGCACACCGAAGCGCACGACGGCATCGGTCGTCGGTGCGGCGCTCACGACGGTGAAATGCGCGCCGCAGCGGGTGGCGCGTTCGGCGAGCACATCGCGCGCGTGCCAGGTGGGCACCCGTTCTTCTTGCAGCGCCTCGTCGGCGTCGTCGACGACGATCACCGACGCGAGGTCGGGAACCGGGGCGAACGCGACGACCCGGCCGCCGATCACCACCGCCGCACCGGCGCGGGCATCGGCCCACGCCCGGGTGCGCACGGCCGGCGGCTCGTCGGAGTGCAGCAGCAACGCCCGGTACCCGCGCCGCGCCAGGCTGTCGGCCAGCGCGGCCGCCCGCGTCCCGTCGGCGACCGCGACGATCGTCGACCCGACCGGGGCGATCAGCCGCTCGACCAACCGGCGGCGGTCGACCAGCGGAGGCCACTGCACGACCGCCGCGGCCGACAGGGTGGCGTCGAGCGCGACGCCGTCGGCGTTGCGTTCGGCATCGGTGACCGGTTCGGGTACCGCCGCCGCCTTCGTCGCCGCGGCGCCGGCGTCGCCGCGCACGTTGTTCGGCGGCGACGCGCTGCGCAACACCGCGACGCGTGGCCCGCACCATGTGTGCGCGACCCACGCGCTGAGCGCGACGACCTCGCGTGGCGGGCCGGCCGAGACGACCGCCTGCACGGCGAGCAATTTGCCGGCGCTCGTCTCGCTGACCACGTCGTCGTCGACGACCCAGGCGCGAACGCGCCGGCCGTGCAAGGGGACGCGCACGATCGTGCCGACGCGCAACCGCGCGCCCAGTTCGTCGGGGACGAGATAGTCGAACGAGCGCTCGAGCGCGGTGACGTCGGGAACGACGCGACAGACGCGGGTCAAGCCCCCGCCGCGCGGCGAAGTTCGGCCGCGTACGTGTCGACGTTCTCCCAGGTGAACCCTTCACCGTCGTTGCGACCGAAGTGGCCGTAGGCGGCGGTGCGTTTGAAGATCGGCCGCCGCAGGTCGAGCCGTTCGATGATCGCCGCGGGGCGCATGTCGAACAGGTCACGCACGAGCGTCTCGAGCTTCTCGTCGGCGATCTGACCGGTGCCGAACGTGTCGACCATGATCGACACCGGGCGCGCCACACCGATCGCGTACGCGACCTGCGCTTCGCACCGCGACGCCAGCCCCGACGCGACGACCGCCTTCGCGATCTGCCGCACCGCGTACGCCGCCGAACGGTCGACCTTGGTCGGGTCCTTGCCCGAGAACGCGCCGCCACCGTGGCGGGCCATACCGCCGTAGGTGTCGACGATGATCTTCCGACCCGTGAGGCCACAGTCGGCGTGCGGCCCCCAACTCGAACTGGCCGGTCGGGTTCACGAAGATGTCGAAGTCGTCGTCGGCGAACTGTTCCGGCAACGAGGGCCGGATCACATGCTCGATCAGCGCGGGCCGTAACTCGTCGTAGATGTTGACGCCCGGATGGTGCTGGGTGGAGATGAGCACCGTGTTGAGCCGCGTCGGCACGCCGTTTTCGTACTCGACGCTGACCTGCGTCTTGCCGTCGGGCCGCAGGATGTCGACGATGCCTTCCTTGCGTACCTGCGCGAGGCGTTGGGCCATCTTGTGCGCGAGCCAGATCGGGATCGGCATCAGGTCTTCGGTCTCCGCGCACGCGTAGCCGAACATCATCCCCTGGTCGCCGGCACCGACCTCGTCGTAGGTGTCGCCGGCGCCGGTCTTCTGTTCCTGCGACTTGTCGACACCCATCGCGATGTCGGGCGACTGCTCGTCGAGCGAGACGATCACCCCGCAGGTGCGGCCGTCGATACCGAACGCGGCGTCGGTGTAACCGATCGCGGTGATCGCTTCACGCGCCAGGCGTGAGATGTCGACGTAGGCCTTGGTGCTGATCTCGCCCGCGACGACGACGAGACCGGTGGTGACCATCGTTTCGCACGCGACGCGTCCGTACGGGTCTTCACCGAGCACCGCGTCGAGGACGCTGTCGCTGATCTGGTCGGCCATCTTGTCGGGATGGCCTTCCGTCACCGACTCCGAGGTGAACGTGTGGCGATTACTCATGTCGGGTAGCTCCTCACTGCGACTTCTTCCTCGCGACCGCGTCCGCGACCCGGTCGAGTATGAGACCGGCGAGTGCGTCTTTGCCCATGAGCGGAAGCTCGGCAGCGTGACCGGTCGAGTCAAGCAGAACCGCACGATTGGTATCGACTTCAAAGCCGGAATCGGGTGCGGCAACATCGTTGGCGACCATCAGGTCGACGTTCTTGGCCCGCAGTTTCGCCGCGGCGTGCTCCACGACCGATTCGGTCTCGGCCGCGAAACCGACCAGGAATTGCCCGGGACGCTTGTTCCTCCCGAGCGCGGCGAGGATGTCGACGGTCGGTTCGAGCACGATCTCGGGAACGCCGTCGCCCTTCTTGAGCTTCTGGTCGGCCGCCGCTTTCGGCCGGAAATCGGCGACCGCGGCGGCCATCACGACGACGTCGGCGTCGGCGGCGCGGTGCATCACCGCGTCGTGCATCGCTTCCGCGCTCTCGACGGAAACGATCGTCGCGGCCAGCGGCACGGCCGGAGTGGTGGTGGTGACCAGCGTGACCGACGCGCCCCGGCGAGCCGCTTCCCGCGCAACGGCATGGCCCATCTTCCCCGAGGAGCGGTTGCCGACGAAGCGGACCGGGTCGATCGGTTCGCGTGTGCCGCCCGCGGTGACGAGCACCCGGGTACCGGCCAGGTCGCCGGTCGACGTACCGAGCAGCGCGAGGACCGTCTCCGCAATGGTGCCGGGCTCGGCCAGCCGGCCGGTGCCGACATCACCGCCGGCCAGGCGGCCCGGTTCCGGTTCGAGGACGTGCACCCCGCGGGCGCGCAACGTCGAGATGTTCGCCTGGACCGCGGGGTGTTCCCACATCTCGGTGTGCATCGCGGGGCAGACGAGCACGGGCGCGCGCGTCGCGAGCAGCGTCGCGGTGAGCAGGTCGTCGGCGAGGCCGGCGGCGTACTTGCCGATGACGTTCGCGGTCGCGGGCGCGACGACGATCAGATCGGCGTGCTGTCCGAGATGCGTGTGCGGGATCGCTTCAGGCGCATCCCACAACGACGTACGGGCAGGTTCGGAAGCGACCGCCGAGAACGTGACCGGGCCGACGAAGCGTTGCGCGTCTTGCGTGAGCACCGGCGAGACGAACACGCCGGCATCGACGAGCCGTCGGCAGACCTCGACCGCTTTGTACGCGGCGATCCCACCCGCGACGGCGACGACGACGCGCCGCGCCGCGGATCGAGCGACGGGCTCTACCGGCTCCAACGAACGGTGCCTTTGCTCGCCCTGCGCGTGACGTTCGCCGGGACTCAGGCCGTCGCGTCGCCTTCGGGAGCAGCGGCCGGCGCTTCCTCCGTTGCCTCGGTCTCCTCGACCGGCTCGATCTTGCGACCGAGGATCTTGCCGACCGCGACCTCTTCGAGCGCGATCGACAGCGGTTTGCGCGACACCGACGTGACCTGCGGCGGCACGATGCGGCCGAGGCCCTCACCGAGCTGGTTGTAGTAGTCGTTGATCTCCCGTGCCCGCATCGACGCGAGGGTCACCAACGTGAACTTCGAGTCCACCCGGCTCATCAGCTGTTCGAGGCGCGGTTCCATCAACGAAGCTCGGCGTTCGGCCATGAGGTACTTGCTCCCGATAACTGGTGGGCGCCCGCGCACTCAGCGTGACGCGGACCGGCGATCGGCCAGGATACCAGCCACCTCGTCGACCGCTCGCCCCAGGTCGTCGTTGACGACGACGTACTCGAAGCGGGCGCGCGCGACCTCCTCCTCGGCGGCGGCTTCCGCCAGGCGCCGCTCGATCGCCTCGGCGCTGTCGTGCCCCCGCCCGACGAGCCGTGCCCGCTGCGCCTCGCGCGACGGCGGTGTCACGAAGACGAGCACTGCTTCGGGCAGCTGGCGCTTCACCTCGAGCGCGCCGTTCACGTCGATTTCGAGCAGCACGTCGTGGCCGTCGGCCAGCCAGCGTTCGACCGGCTCACGCGGCGTGCCCTTGAGATCGCCGTACACCTCGAAGCTCTCGAGGAACCCACCCTCGTCGCGCAGCTTCTCGAACGCCTCACGCGCGCGGAAGTAGTAGTCGACCCCGTCGACCTCGCCGGGACGAGGCGGCCGCGTCGCCCACGAGACGGACCACCGAAGCTCCGGGTGGCGGCGCCGGAGTTCCTTGCCGATCGTGCCTTTGCCCGCGCCTGACGTTCCGGCGAGTACGAGCAGGACACCGCGACGACGCGCGGTGTCGCGCCCGGCGGGCGCGGTCGTCAACCTTGGTTGAATCGGTCGAGCAGCGACCGGCGTTGGTTCGTGCCCAAACCTTGGAGGCGGCGGGTCTCGCTGATCTCGAGCTCGCTCATGATGTTGCGCGCGCGCACCTTGCCGACACCGGGCAACGATTCGAGCACCGACACGACTTTCAGCTTCGCCAGCATCTTGCCCGACTCGTCGCCCCGGTCGGCTTGTTCGAACAGTTCGGCGAGCGTCAACGAACCGATCTTCAGCTTGTCCTTCACCTCTGCACGTTGCCGGCGCGCGGCTGCGGCCTTTTGCAGCGCCTGCTGGCGTTGCTCGGGCGTGAGTGAGGGCGGGTTCGCCATCGAACGGTCCTCCTGGCTCGGCGGTACACGACCGCCGGTTGGAACATGAAAAAGCGGTGGAGGCGACGCCCTAGGCCTCGCAGCCCGCCGCCCCGAACAGCGGGTCAGCATAGCGAGCAGTTCCCGGCGTGCAACCGGGCACGAGGCGTGCCGCGTTTGCGCGGCCCGACGACTCGCGCTAGACGTTCGCGACCTCGCGCGCGATGTAGGCCGCGACCTCTTCGGGTTGGCCCGACGCGGTCACGGAGCGCCCGAGCACGATCACGTCGGCGCCTCGGCGTGCCGCGTCGAACGGCGTGCCGGTACGAGCCTGGTCGTTCACGTCGTCGGCCGGGAGCCTCGTTCCGGGCACGACGGTAACGAAGTCTTCACGCACGCGCTTCACCCGTTCGATCTCGAGCAGGGAGCACACGACTCCACCGCAACCGGACGAGACGGCGCTCGCGAGACGACTGTCGAACGCTGATGCGTCGGGATCACTCGTGAGGACCGTGACGGCGAGTGGTACGGGAGGTGCCGCCGACACGTCACGTGCCCCTTCGGAGAGCCCTTCGACCGCGGCCCGCAACATCGCCTCGCCGCCCGCGGCGTGGAAGTTGCAGTACCGCACGCCGAGGCGACCGGCGACGCGCGCGGCGCGCCCGACGGTCGTCGGGATGTCGTGGAACTTGAGGTCGAGGAAGACGTCGAAGCCGAGTTCGAGCATGCGGTCGACGGCCGCCGGACCGGCCGCGGTGAACAGCTCCATCCCGATCTTCGCGATGTCGACCGACTCGCGGACCCGTTTGGCCATGATCGAGGCTTCGTCGAGGTCGGGAAGGTCGAGTGCGATTGCGAGCCGGCTGCCGGCCATTAGCCCTCCAGTGCTCCTACCAGATCTTGGCTGCGAGCGACCCCGTGGGCTGCGCACCACTCGCGCAGCTCGTCGACGATACGCAAGGTCGCCCGAGGCTCGGCGAAGGTCGCCGTCCCGACGCCGACCGCGGCCGCGCCCGCGAGCAGCATCTCGACCGCGTCGACACCGCTGCTCACCCCGCCCGTCCCGATGATCGGCGTCCCGGGGAACGCCCGCGCGACGTCGTGCACCGCCCGGAGCGCGACCGGTTTGATCGGTGGCCCCGACAACCCTCCACCACCCGCGCCCAGGCGCGGGCGCCGGGTCTCGACGTCGACCACCAACGCCATCACCGTGTTGACGAGGGTGAGGCCCGTCGCCCCGCCCTCGAGCGCGGCCGCCGCGATCGCGACGAGGTCGGTGACGTTGGGTGAGCACTTCACGAACACCGGGAGGGCACCGCCGAGCGCATCGACGACCGCTCGCGTCGCGGTCGTGGTCGGTTCGCACCCGTGCGCGAAGATCGCGTGGCGCGCCTCCACGTTGGGGCAAGAAAGGTTCACTTCGACCGCGACGAGTTGGTCGGCGACGCGTTTGAGCGGCGTGGCCGCCGCCGCGTACTCGTCGGTCGTGCGCCCCCACACCGACGCGATCACCCGCGCACCCCGAGCGAGCAGTGCCGGCAGGTCGTTCTTGATCCACGCCTCGACGCCCGGGCCCGCGAGCCCGATCGAGTTGCACATCCCGCCGCCGGGCGCTTCGGTCACCCGTAACGGCGGGTTCCCCGACCATTCGAACGCGGCGAGCGACTTCACGGTGACCGCCCCGAGGCCGAGCGGGTCGCACAACGTTGCGACTTCGTCGCCGTGACCGAAGGTCCCCGACGCGGCGACGATCGGGTTGGGGAGCCGCAACGGGCCGAGCGTCGCCGAGAGATCGACCTCGCCCGACGCGGCGCGCACGCCCCGTCTCATACGTCGAGCCGCAACTGGCCGTCGCGGTGATAGTCCTGCAACGAGCGCACCTCGGGTTCGCGGTTCAAGGTCTCCGCGATCCCGGCCGCCGCCGCGAGGCCGGCCGCGACCGTCGTGACCGCCGGGACCTTGTGGCGCAGCGCGGCGCGGCGGATGTGCATCCCGTCGGCGCGCGGCCCGCGCCCGCGCGGTGTGTTCACGACGAGATCGCATTTCCCCGACGACAGGAGCTCGACCGCGTCGATGCCGACGCGTTCGCCGACCTTCGCCACGACGACATCGACGGCGAGCCCGTCTTCCTCGAGCGCGGCCGCGGTACCGGCCGTCGCCGCAATCGAGAAGCCGAGTTCCGAGAAGCGGCGCGCCGCCACGAGGCCGGCCGCCTTGTCGCGATCGGCCAGCGAGAGGAACACCGTCCCCTGCCGCGGCAACGTGTTCCCCGCGCCCGCCTGGCTCTTCGCGAACGACATCCCGAAGCTGCGATCGATCCCCATCACCTCACCGGTCGAACGCATCTCGGGACCGAGGATCGTGTCGACGTCGGGGAAGCGATCGAACGGCAGAACCGCTTCCTTCACCGAGACATGCCCCCCTTCGGCCGGCGGGCGGAGCAGCCCCTCGGCGCGGAGTTCGGCGAGGGTCGCACCGAGCATCACCCGGGCCGCGAGCTTGGCGAGCGGGACTCCGGTGGCCTTGCTCACGAACGGCACCGTTCGGCTGGCCCGGGGGTTCGCCTCGATCACCCAGACCTGGCCGTCGCGCACCGCGAACTGCGCGTTGAGCAGCCCGACGACCTGCAACGCCTCCGCGAGCGCGCGGGTGTGTTCTTCGATCTTGGCGACGATGCCGGCCGGCAGGGTCGGCGGCGGGATCGCGCACGCCGAGTCGCCGGAATGCACCCCGGCTTCCTCGATGTGCTCCATGACGCCACCGATCACCACTTCGCCCGTCGAGTCGCGCAGCGCGTCGACGTCGACTTCGATCGCGTCTTCGAGGAAGCGGTCGATCAGCGCGGGACGTTCGGCCGACAAGCCGCCCTCGCGCCCGAGCGATCCGCTGCGTTCGAGTTCGGCCATCGCGCGCCGGAGATCTTCGTCGTCGTAGACGATCTCCATCGCGCGCCCGCCGAGCACGTACGACGGCCGGACCAGTACCGGGTACCCGACCTTCGCCACGATGGCGAGCGCGTCGTCGACGTTGCTCGCGATCCCGCCGGCCGGTTGGGGCACGCCGAGCTGCTCGCACAGCCGGTTGAACTGCTCACGGTCTTCGGCAAGGTCGATCGAAGCGGGGCTGGTGCCGAGGATCGGGATACCGGCGCGCTCGAGCCCGTGCGACAGCTTGAGTGGCGTCTGCCCGGCGAGCGAGACGATCACCCCTTCGACCGAGCCACCCCCCGCCGCGGCGGCGTCGTCGAGCGCGGCGCACACGTTGCGCACGCCTTCGAGTGAGAGCGGTTCGAAGAAGAGGCGATCGCTCGTGTCGTAGTCGGTGGAGACGGTTTCCGGGTTGCAGTTGACCATGACCGTCTCGTAACCGGCGTCGCGCAACGCGAACGCCGCGTGCACGCAGCAGTAGTCGAACTCGACGCCCTGGCCGATGCGGTTCGGCCCGCTGCCCAGGATGACGACCGCGGGGCGAGTGAGCGGCGCGACCTCGTCCTCGTCTTCGTAGGTGCCGTAGTGGTAGGGCGTCTCGGCCGCGAACTCGGCCGCGCACGTGTCGACCGTCTTGTAGGTGATCCGCACCCCCGCGTCGAGACGAGCGGTACGTACCGCCTCGGGGTCGACCGACCAGAGGTACGCGAGCTGGCGGTCACCGAACCCCATACGTTTCGCGTGCCGCCAGTCGGCGCGGGTCATGTCGTCGAAGCCGATCGACGCGAGCCGATCGCGTTCCTCGACGATCTGCAACATCTGATCGAGGAACCAGGGATCGATCTCGGTGACCTCGTGGAGGCGCTCGATCGACTCGAACTTGCGCAGTGCCGCTTCGACCTGGAACAGCCGCTCCGGAGTGGGGATCGCCGCGGCACGTACGAGCTCGTCGGCGTCGAGCTGGTCGAACTCCATCTCGGCCGCGTCGCAGTTGAGGCCCTCACGACCGGTTTCGAGCGAACGGATCGCCTTCTGCAGCGACTCGGGGAACGTACGACCGATCGCCATCACCTCGCCGACCGACTGCATCTGGGTGCCGAGCACCGGCGACGACCCCGGCAGTTTCTCGAACGCCCATCGCGGGACCTTCGTGACGACGTAATCGATGGTCGGCTCGAACGAAGCCGGCGTTTCGCGCGTGATGTCGTTCATGATCTCGTCGAGGCGGTAACCAACCGCGAGCCGCGCCGCGATCTTGGCGATCGGGAACCCGGTGGCCTTGCTCGCCAGCGCGCTCGAACGCGAGACCCGCGGGTTCATCTCGATGATCACCATCTCGCCGGTGAGCGGGTTGACCGCGAACTGCACGTTCGACCCACCCGTTTCGACGCCGATACGCCGGATGCAGGCGAACGCGGCGTCGCGCATGATCTGGTACTCACGGTCGGTGAGCGTTTGCGCCGGCGCCACGGTGATCGACTCGCCGGTGTGCACACCCATCGGGTCGACGTTCTCGATCGAGCAGATCACGACCACGTTGTCGGCGTGGTCGCGCATCACTTCGAGCTCGTACTCCTTCCAACCGACGACCGAGCGTTCGATGAGGATCTCGCTGATCGGGCTGGCGGCCAAGCCTCGCTCGGCCACGCCGAGCATCTCGTCGCGGTTGTGGGCGATGCCCGTACCGCCGCCACCGAGGATGTACGCGGGCCGCACGATCACGGGATAGCCAACCGCCGCCGCGGTTCGTAACGCCTCGTCGACCGTGTACGCGATGCCCGACGGAGGTACCCGCAACCCGATCTCGGTCATCGCGAGCTTGAACTGCTGGCGATCCTCGGCCGTGCGGATCGCCTCGACGTTCGCGCCGATCATCTCGACGCCGAACTCCTCGAGCACGCCCGCTTCGTGCAACGAGATCGCGAGGTTGAGGCCCGTCTGACCACCCAGGGTCGGCAGGATCGCGTCGGGACGTTCACGCTCGATGATCCGCCGCAGCGACGGCACGTCGAGCGGTTCGACGTAGGTGGCGTCGGCGAACTCCGGGTCGGTCATGATCGTCGCCGGGTTCGAGTTGACGAGCACGATCCGGTAGCCCTCTTCGGCGAGCACCCGGCACGCCTGCGTCCCCGAATAGTCGAACTCGCACGCCTGCCCGATGACGATCGGCCCACTCCCGATCAGCAGGATCGTTTCGATGTCTTCGCGCCTACTCATGCGGCTGCGACCTCCGCGGCTGCGCCTGGCTACTCATGTTCAGTCGTTCGCTTTCATCAAGGCGACGAAGTCGTTGAAGAGGTAACGGGCGTCGTGCGGCCCGGGGCCGGCTTCGGGGTGGTACTGCACCGAGAACACGTTGAGGTGCGGCGCGCGCACCCCTTCCACGTCGCCGTCGTTGAGATTGAGGTGCGTCACCTCGACCCCCTCGGGCAACGTCGCCGCGTCGACGGCGTAGTTGTGGTTCTGGCTGGTGATCTCGACCCGGCCCGTCTCGAGGTGGCGGACCGGATGGTTGCCGCCGTGGTGGCCGAAGCGCAGTTTGAACGTCGTCGCGCCCAGTGCCAGCGCCATGATCTGGTGGCCGAGGCAGATACCGAACACCGGCACCCGGCCGAGCAGCTCGCGCACGTTCTGCTGACCGCTCACGACGGCCGCCGGGTCGCCCGGGCCGTTCGAGAGGAACACACCGTCGGGCTCGCGATCGAGCACTTCACGCGCCGGTGTCGTCGCCGGTACCACTTCCACCTGGCAACCGCACTCCACGAGCTGGTCGACGATCGAACGCTTGATCCCGAAGTCGTAGGCGACGACGAAATACCCGGCCCGGGCCGAACCGCTCGTATATGCCGCGTCGGTGGTGACCTCGCCGGTGAGGTCGTGCCCGTCGGTGCCGCCGTCTTTTTGCGCCGCGGCGAGCAGTTCGTCGCGAGCAGCGGTACCGAATGCGCCGGGCAGGGCGCCCGCCTCCCTGATGTGGCGCGTGAGGCGGCGGGTGTCGATCCCGGCAATGCCGGCAACGCGATGGCGGCGCAGGAACCCGTCGAGGTCGTCGCGCGCCCGCCAGTTCGACGCGCGCCGGGCGAGGTCGCGCACGATGACACCGCGGCAGTGCGGCGCGGCGGCTTCGTCGTCGTCGGGGGTGACGCCGTAGTTGCCGATGTGCGGGTAGGTGAACGTGATGATCTGGCCCGCATACGACGGGTCGGTGAGGATCTCCTGGTAACCCGACAGCGCGGTGTTGAACACGACTTCGCCCGCCGCCACGCCCGACGCGGGGCTGTGCCCGACGGCGACCCCTTCGAAGGTCTCGCCGTCGGCCAGAACGAGCAGCGCTTCCTTCATCGTTGGGCCTCGCCGTCGCGCACCGTGGGGGCGCCGGCCAGGACCGTGTGGCGGACCTTCCCGGAGAGCTTCCATCCGTCGAACGGCGAGTTGCGCGACTTGCTCGCGAGGCGCGTGGCGTCGACCACCCATTGCTCGTTCGGGTCGAACACGCACAGGTGCGCGGTGTGGCCCGGTGCGATGGGACCGCCATGCCCGGATTCGTCGAGCCCGGCGATGCGGGCCGGTTTCCACGAGAGCGCGGCAAGTGCCTGTTGCAAGGTGAGTACCCCCGGTTCGACAAGTTGGGTCATGGCGACGCCGAGCGCGGTTTCGACCCCGAGCATCCCCGGGGGTGCCTCCTCGAACGGCACGTCCTTGGTCTCGGGTGCATGCGGCGCGTGATCGGTCGCGATCGCGTCGATGGTGCCGTCTGCGAGCGCGGCCCGCAGCGCCTCGACGTCGGCGTCGGTACGTAGCGGCGGGTTCATCTTGAACACCGGATCGAACGACGCGCACAACGCGTCGGTGAGCGCGATGTGCTGCGGCGTACATTCCGCGGTGACCCGCAGGCCGGCGGCCTTGGCCGCCCGCACCAGCTCGGCGGCACCCGCGGTCGACAGGTGCAGCACGTGATAGCGGCCGCCGGTGACCCGCGCGAGCGCGATGTCGCGGGCCACGATCGAGATCTCGGCTTCGGCCGGCCGCCCCGGGATCCCGAGCCGGGCCGACCATTCCCCTTCGTTCATGTGGCCGCCGGCAACGAGTGCCGGATCTTCGGCGTGTTGCGACAGGACGGCTCGAGGGAGTGCCGACGCGTACTCGAACGCGCGCCGCATGACGAGCGCGTCGGCCACGCAGTCGCCGTCGTCGGTGAAGACCCGCACCCCGCAGTCGTAGAGCTCCCCCATCGGTGAGAGTTCTTCCCCCCGCCGGCCCTTGGTGATGCAACCGGCGACCCGCACGTCGCACGAGGCGCGGCGACCACGCTCCAGCACCGCCTGCACGACGGCGGCGTCGTCGAGCGGCGGTTCGGTGTTGGGCATGCACACCACCGCGGTGAAGCCACCCTTCGCCGCCGCCCGCGCACCGGTCTCGATCGTCTCCGCGTCTTCCCGGCCCGGTTCGCGGAAATGCACCTGGATGTCGACGAGCCCGGGCGCGACGACGCACCCTTCGGCGTCGAGGACGAGCGCACCCGCGGCCGGCGCCAATCCCGGCGCCACCTCCGTGACGACACCGTCGACGACGCGTACGTCGGCGAACCGTTCGCCGGTCTCGTCGACGACCCGCCCGCCGCGTACGAGCACTTCCCCTTCGGCCAACTCAGACAACCGGGCCTCCCGAACCGAGCAACGACCACAACACGGCCATGCGCACCGCGACCCCGTTCGCGACCTGTTCGGTGATCAGCGAGCGGGCGGAGTCGGCAACCTCGGCACTGATCTCGACGCCGCGGTTCATCGGGCCGGGGTGCATGACCAAGGTGTCGGGTTTGAGGCGGGCTGCCCGTTCCGACGTGAGCCCGTAGCGTTGCGCGTACTCGCGGATCGAGGGAAAGAGCGCCTGGTCGATGCGCTCGCGCTGGATCCGGAGCAGGTAGACGACGTCGACGTCGGCGAGCGCGTCGTCGAGGTCGTACGACACGGTCACCGGCCAGCCGTCGAGCCGTTCCGGCATGAGCGTCGGCGGCCCGACGAACGTGACCGCGCAACCGAGCGCATGGAACAACTTCACGTTGCTGCGCGCGACCCGGGAGTGCTTCACGTCGCCGACGATCGCGACCCGGCAGCCGTCGAGCGAGGGGCCTCGATGGCGGCGCATCGTGTACGCGTCGAGCAACGCCTGCGTCGGGTGCTCGTGTTGCCCGTCGCCCGCGTTCACGACGCTCGCGTGGCTCCACGACGCGACGCGATTCGGTGCACCGGCGCACGAGTGCCGGACCACGATGCCGTCGATCCCCATGGCTTCGATGGTGTGCACCGTGTCGAGCAGGCTCTCGCCCTTCTTCACCGAAGACGTCGACACGCTGAACGTCATCGTGTCGGCGGAGAGGCGCTTCGCCGCGGTCTCGAACGACAGCCGGGTTCGCGTCGAGTCTTCGTAGAAGAGCGACACGATCGTCTTGCCCCGCAGCGCCGGGACCTTCGGGATGTCGCGGGCGAGCACTTCGACGAACGAATCGGTGAGGTCGAGCATCGCCTCGATCCCGCCCCGGCCACCGAGATCGTCGACCGACAGCAGGTGCCGCAAGGTCTCAGCCACGGTGCTTCACCTCCTCGACCGGCCCCCAGATCTCCACTTCGTCGGCGCCGTCGACCTCGGCCAGGTGGACGCGCACGTCTTCGGCCGCTTTGGTCGGAAGGTTCTTCCCGACGTAGTCGGCGCGCACCGGCAACTCGCGATGGCCCCGGTCGACGAGCACCGCCAGCTGCACCGCTCGCGGCCGGCCCAGTTCGAGGAGCGCGTCGAGCGCGGCGCGCACGGTCCGCCCCGTGTAGAGGACATCGTCGACGAGGACGACGATCCGACCGGAGACGTCGGGTACCTCGGTCGGCCCGAGCGGCTGGACGGGGCGCAGCCCGATGTCGTCGCGGTAGAACGCGACGTCGAGGGTGCCCACCGGCACCTCACACCCTTCGAACGCCTCGATCGCCTCCGCGAAGCGTCGGGCCAGCGCGACCCCACGGGTGTACAGGCCGACGAGCACCAGGTCGTTCGCACCGTGATTGCGCTCGACGATCTCGTGCGCGATGCGGGTCACCGCCCGGCGCAGGTCGGCGGGGTCGAACACACTGGCCTGAAAAGAAAAATGCCCACCGCCGGTGTCGGCGGGGGCAGAAGATGTCGGGGCCGCGTCTGACGCGTGCATACTCGCTCCTCCGTAGGGACCTCACGGGATCCCCTTCACGGTCGGTGCAACGTGTTCCGGTTATCGGTCCGGCGCCAGCGACCGTACCACGCGGGCGCCGCGACCGGGTGATCCATGCCGGCCCCGGCCCGGTCCCCGACCGCGCCTCGGGTGGCGTTCCCGTACGTCGTGCTCGACCTCGCGCAACGTCGCTTCGAAGCGGGCCCGCTCGTCGGGGGCGACGCCGAACGGTGAGAACGCGTCCGCGTCGATCGCGGTGCCGAGCCCGACGAGGCGCGGCTCGCCGAGCAGGATCGCGAGCTCCCGGGAGAACTCTCGTACCGTTTCGCCCGGTCGGGGCGACACGTGCGCCCGGCGGCCGAGGCGCTCGACGCGCCGCAGCATCATCCCCGCCCACGACGGTGCCCGCCGGGCCCGGCGCCGGCCCGGCCGCCGGCCGATCAGCTCACGGCCACCGAGTACCAACCCGGCGACGAGCACCGCCCCGACGAGGAGGTAGGGCAACGCCGATCGTGCCTGCTGCAACCACGACGTCGCGGTACCGGCTTCCCCGGCGAGCGGGACCGACGCGGTCGGGTCGAAGCCCTGCCACCCGACTCCCCCGAAGTACACCTCGGCCCAAGCGTGCGCGTCGCGGTCGCGCACCACGTAACGGCCGGTGAGCTGGTCGTGCTGACCGGTCACGAAGCCGGTCGCGATCCGGGCCGGCACGCCGACGCTGCGCAACATGACGACGAGCGTGCTCGCGACCTGCTCGCACCACCCGCGACGGGTCTCGAACACGAACTGGTCGACGGCGTCCTGCCCCGGCCGCGACGGCGGCGCATCGAGCGAGTACCGGGTGTTGGCTGCGAGCCATCGCTCGATCGCGAGCACCTTGTCGTAGGTGGTGGGCGCGGTGGCGGTGATGTCGGCCGCGAGTTGTGTCACGCGGGTTGTCGTGCCGGGCGTTTGGGCGTATTGCGCGAGCACCGCGCGCGGGATCCTCGTCGCGTCGGCGGCGCGCAGCGTCGTGCTGGTCGCGTGCGCTCGCCGGCTGATCACCGTGTAGGACGAGCCCCGGCCGAACCCGCCGCCGGACGCGACGGCGACCGTGCCGTCGGGGCGTTCGACGACCAGTTCGTCGGTGCGCACGTCGACGATCGTGGGCGCCGCGAAGATCACTTCGGAGTACGGCGCCTCGATGTGGAACGTCTGGCGCATCAACGAGCCCGTCGTCGCCGCCGGGTTGTCGCGTTCGGGCGCAACGGGGATGTCGCCGTTCTCGTCGATCAGGGACTGCCTCCCCTGGGCGCGGCCCGAACGCACCCAGGCACTGCCGGTCCACTGGTCGAAGGTCTCGCCGCGCCAGAAGTCGGGGTGTGACGCGTCGACGGTGAACACGACGTCGTTCGAAAGCTTCGGCCGCCGCGTCATGTCGAGGACGTCGCTCCGCTTGAGTGATGACGAAGCGTCCTGCTGGTCGCTGAACGTCGGCTGCGCGCCGGGTGAGACATCTCGGCGCACCGCGGTCGCGATGGTGGCGCCGAGCACGACGACGGTGACGAAGACCAGCGTCGCGAGGACCGCGCCGACGCGCAGCACCTCGCCGGCCCGACCGGGTGGCGGCGCGCTGCCCGGCAACGGCGAGGCCTCGTCGGATTGCGCGCGGTCGACGAGCAGCAGCGCGAACAGCGTCGCGATGGCCCAGACGACGAGCACGTTCACGTCGACGCCCGGCAGCGCGGCGTGGCGAGCGGCGGCGAGCCCTCCGAACGCGAGGAGCGCCAGCGCGATCCGGCGCGTCGGGAACGACGGGAGCGCAAGGACGCCGAGGAGCGCCGCGGTCGCCCCGGCCGCCGCGCCGACGACGCGCGGGAAGCCGGCCCGGTCGGCGCTCACAATCCCCGAACAGGCGAGCGCGACCGCGGTGACCACCGCGACGGACCGCCACGGTGAACCGCGCGCGGCGGGATCGCGCGTCCGGCGCGCGGCCCGGGGGCCGGGCGTCGCGTTCATTCGGCGCGCACCTCGACGACCGGCCAACCGGCCGGCGCTGCCGGGGGCGCCGGCGAGTACGGCATCGCGACACACGCGGCGAGCCGCCGCGCCACCGCGCGCTGGTTGTTCACGGCCGCGACGACCGGGCGCTCGGCTTCGACCGTCGCGAGCAGCACCCGGCCGCCCGCAGCCAACGTCGCGTTCGCGATCCCTGCCGCGCGGGACGCGGCCGCCTCGGCGGCGTCGGGTTCGCCTCGCAGGTCGACGACGAGCGCGACACCGGGGACGACCGCCGGCTCCTGCTCGCGCACGACGAGTTCTCCCCGCCGCGCGCTCGTCGGCCAGTGCACGAGCCGCGCCGCATCGCCGGCGACGTACGGCCGCACGGCGCGAACGACGTCGCCCGACGAGTAGGAAGTGATGGGTGCGGCGGCCGGTGCATCGCCGCCGCCGAGTGGCCGCATCACGGCCGGCTCACGCGTCGGGCGCGGCCCGACCGCGATCGGGCGGGCGAGGTAGCCGATGAGAACGCGCCGCCGCTGGAACACCCCGAGCGGCGCCGCGCTCCGCACCTCGATACGCACGTAGCGGAACACACCGCGACGGGTCGCGGTATGCAGCAGTTGCCCTTCACCGGGCGCGCGGCAGCGGCGCCACTCGCCCGCCGGGTCGAGCACCCGCACCTCGAGTCGCGAGACCCGCCCGTGCAACGACAGTTGCAACGGGACGATCTCGCCCGCGATCGCGTCGGCGGGCGCGACCGCGTCGACCGAAACACCCGCCAGCGCGACCCAAGGCCACACGACACCCGCGATCAGCAGCACCATCGCGAACAATCCGACCGCGGCGAGGGTCACCTGGCTGTTGGTGGTGCCGCTCATCGCCGTGTACGCACCGATCGCAACGAGGGCGACCGCCGCCAGCGTCAGCTCGCCCGGGCCGCCCCGGTTCACGGCCGCGGTGCGGCGACGGCGGCGATGATCTCGCGCACGACCCGCGCCGAGCGCGGTACGTCGACGCCGCTCGACAGCACGAGACGATGCGCGAGCGCGAAGGGGGCAACCGCCTTCACGTCGTCGGGAGAGACGAAGTCGCGCCCGACGACGGTGGCGTACGCCTGCGCGGCGTGGAGCAAGCTGAGGCTCGCACGGGGCGACGCGCCGATCATCACGTCGGGGTGCTGGCGGGTCGCGGCGGCGACGTCGAGCACGTAGTCGATCACCGACGCGGCGCAATGCACGTGGCGCACCGCGGCGATCGCGTCGGCGATCGCATCCGGCGAGGTGACCGGGTCGATCGAGTCGAGCGCGTCGACACCGCCCCGCCCGGCGAGGATCTCACGCTCGGCTTCGCGACCGGGCAGGCCCAGCGTCAGCGCGATCGTGAACCGGTCGAGCTGGCTCTCGGGCAACGGGAACGTCCCCGCGGCACCGGCCGGGTTCTGGGTGGCGACGACGAAGAACGGCTCCGGCAACGCGTGCGTCACCCCGTCGACCGTCACCTGCCGTTCCTCCATCGGTTCGAGCAACGCCGCCTGCGTACGCGGCGACGCGCGGTTCACCTCGTCGACGAGAACGACGTTCGCGAACACCGGGCCGGGACGGAATTCCCACGCGCCGGTCGCCGGCCAGTAAACGTCGGTGCCGGTCACGTCGGCGGGCAGCAGGTCGGGGGTGCACTGCACGCGCCGGAACCGGCCGCCGATCGCCGCGGCGAGTGCCTTCGCCAGCAACGTCTTGCCGGTACCGGGCACATCTTCGACGAGCAGGTGGCCGCCCGAGAACAGCGCGACCAGGGCGAGGCGCACCTCGTCGCTCTTCCCGCGAACGGCCCCGACCACCACCTCGTAGAGGCCGGCAGCAAGAGAGCGCGGGTCGCCGGGAACGGATACCGGTTGCGGCTGCACGATGGTGCAATCGTAGGGCAGGGCCGCGAGGGTGGTTACCGGCCTCGCGGCCGCGTCACTCCTCGGCCGGGCCACCCGGCATGCCGCCGAGCAACACCGTCACGAGATCGCCCTGCAGCGCCGTGAGCCACCCGTAGACCTGCCAGACGACGAAGTCGGGGTCGGACGGATCGACATCGTCGAGATCGTCGTCCTCGCTGACCCCGAGACGCGTCCCGAGCGCGAGCCGGGCGTCGTTCAAGACACCGACCCACGCCGCCTCCTGCTCCTCGTCGAGCCGGGCGCGCGCGACGGCGCCGGGCGCCACGTCTTCGGGCAGGGTGCGGACCAGGAGTTCGAGCGCCGCCATCCGGTTCGAAACGAGATCGGGGTGCACCAGCCGCTGCCAGTCGGCCTCGGCGTCCTCCTCGGTCGGGTCGAGGTACGCGCGGGGGAAGAGCCGGTCGGTCACCGGGTCGCCCGGCGCCGGTGCGTCGAACAGCTGGCCGAGCTCACCCGCGAGTTGCCGCAGCACGTCGATCTCCTCGCCGTGCAAGGTGACCACGAGCACCCCGTCGCCACCGCGTTCGAACCGGAGCCCGGGCATCATCGATCGTGCTGCAAGGTGGCCCACAACCCGTGCGCGTGGAGCCGCGCGACGTCGATCTCGCACTTTTCGCGCGTGCCACTGGCGACCACGGCCTTGCCTTCGTAGTGCACCTGCTTCATCAGGCGGGTCGCCTTCTCACGGGAGTAGCCGAACAGCTTCTGGAACACGTACACGACGTACAGCATCGTGTTCACCGGGTCGTTCCACACGAGCACGATCCACGGGACGTCGGGTTCGACGACTTCGTCGGCGAAGAGTTCTTCGACGGTGTCGGGAACCGCCGTCGTCGCGCCCGTGGTCGTTCCGGTCGTCGCTGCCTTCGCCATGGCTCAGGCGCGCACTTCCTCGGCGATGCGCGACAGCAGCGCGTTCACGAACCGGCCGGAGTCCTTGGTCGAGTACTGCTTGGCGAGTTCGACCGCCTCGGTGATCACCGCGGCCGTCGGTACCTCGGGCACGTACGCGAGTTCGTAGACCCCGATGCGCAACAACGCGCGGTCGATCACCGGCATCCGTTCGAGCGCCCAGTGCTCCGAGTACTTCCGCAACAGCGCGTCGATCTCGTCGTGGTGCGCTTCGGCCCCTTGCACGAGCCGTGTCGCGTACGGGTCGGGGGCCAGTGGCAGTTCGCTCAGTACCCGGTCGATGACGACGTCGCGCTGTTCGCACTCGTAGGCCAGGCTGAGCGCCCGCTCGCGCGCTTCGCGACGCGTCGGCACCTCACGCCCTCGCGAGGTACTCGCCGGTGCGCGTATCTACCTTGATCTTCTCGCCGGTCTCGACGAACAGCGGCACCTGCACGACGAGGCCGGTTTCGAGCGTCGCCGGTTTGCGGGCACCCGACACGCGATCACCCTGGATACCGGGCTCGGTCTCGGAGACGGTCAATTCCACTGCCGCAGGGAGATCGACACCGACGATCTCCTCCTTGTACATCGGGAGGACGGCGTCGTCGCCTTCCTTCAGGTAGTTGACCGCGTCGCCGAGCGCGTCGGGGCTCACATGCAACTGGTCGTACGTCGAGTTGTCCATGAAGACGTAGTCGGCGCCTTCGCGGTAGAGGAACTGCATCTCGCGCTTGTCGATGACGGCGAGCGGCACCTTCTCGTCGGCCCGGTACGTGCGATCGATCACGGCGCCGGTGCGGTAGTTCTTCAACTTCGTGCGCACGAACGCGCCACCCTTGCCCGGCTTGACGTGCTGGAACTCGACCACCGTCATGAGCCCCTCGGGAAGGTCCAACGCCATCCCATTCTTCAAGTCGTTCGTAGAGATGCTCATTGCGGCTACGCCCTCCGGCGCTCGAACGCGCACATCACCGTCGTCGCCTCACTGAACGCACCTCCGGGCTGCGCCTGGCCCGCCATCCCGTTCTTCAGATCGTTCGTGGAGATGCTCAAAGGACGAGTTCCTTGGGAGTCAGGGTGAGCGGCAATGCGCCGCTCGGCGTGACGACGACGGTGTCTTCGATCCGGACACCGCCGACACCGGGCAGGTACACACCGGGTTCGACTGTCACGACATCTGCCTCGCGCAAGGTATCACGGGTGCTCGATGCCACCCGGGGCGCCTCGTGGATATCGAGGCCCACGCCGTGCCCGGTGCCGTGGATGAACGTCTCGCCCAGCCCGGCCGCCACGATCACGTCGCGCGACGCCTTGTCGACGGCCGCACATTCGGCGCCGATCGCGACCGCGTCGCGCCCGACCGCCTGGCTTTCGAGCACCACCTCGTAGAGATGACGCGCGTCCGGGCCCGGGTCGCCGACCGACACCGTGCGGGTCATGTCGGAGCAGTACCCGTCGACGATGCAGCCGAAGTCGCACACGACCAGCTCGCCCCGTTCGACCGGCCGGCCCGTCGGGTGCGCGTGCGGCTTCGCCCCGTTCGGGCCCGACGCAATGATCGGGTCGAAACTCATCGCGCTCGCACCCCGTTCGCGCATCGCGAACTCGAGCGCGAGTGCGAACGCCTCCTCGGTGATCCCCGACGCGAAGCGCGGCAACAGTTCCATGAACGCGTCGTCGGCGATCGCGCACGCGGCGCGGATGCGATCGATCTCACCGGCGTCCTTCACCCGGCGGAGGTCTTCGACCGGCGTACCGGCGGGAACGAGTTCCGCGGGGGCGAACGCGGCGAGGTACTCACGCTGTTGCGCCCAGGTCACGTCGGTGTCTTCGAGCGCGACCCGCCCGTAGCCGGCCGCCGCGGCGACGAGGTCTTGGCGTTGCGCCGCGAGCGTGGCACCGACCTTGATCTCGGCGTGAACGCCGGCCGCCGCGAGTTGCTCGGCCGACTGGTCGCGGTACCGGCCGTCGGTGACGAACAAGGTGTTGTCGGCGCCCACGAGCAGGGTGGCCGCCGACCCGGTGAAGCCGGTGAGGTAACGAACGTTGGTGAGGCGCGTCACGACGATGGCGTCGGCACCAGAATCGCGCAACCACGCCCGCAACCGGTCGAGGCGCGACGCGATGTCGAGCGGGGCGAGCGTCGAGCTGGTGAGCGTCACGGTGAGACCTCCCGCTGAAGGCCGGGCGCGTGCCCGAGGGCAACGGCGACCGCCTCGACCGACAGGCGGTACCCGTCGGGGCCGAAGCCCGCGATGGTACCGGTGACCACGGGGGCGATCACCGACCGTTGCCGCCAACCCTCCCGCGCGCTCGGGTTCGAGACGTGGAGTTCGACGGTCACGCCTTCGAAGGTCGCGAGCGCATCGGTGAGCGCGTACGAATAATGGGTGAGCGCACCGGCGTTGACGATCAGCGCCGCGCACCGGCCACGAGCGCCGTGGACCGCGTCGATCAACGCACCTTCATGGTTCGATTGGAAGTGTTCGAGCTCGAGCCCGAACCGGGCGGCGGTGCCACGGGCGGTCGCGACCATCTCGTCGAGGGTCGTGGTTCCGTAGACCGCCGGGTCGCGGTCGCCGAAGAGGTTCAGGTTCGGTCCCGACAGCAACAAGATGACCGGCATTCATGCACCTTCCGTCACGCCGACCGCAGCGAAGGCCGCGCGGAGCGCCGCCGGCGGTGGGTCTTCGACCGGGCCAAACCCGTCGGGCCCCATGAGCACGAACGTGAGGCCGCCCGACGACTTCTTGTCGCGCCGCATCACCGCGAGCAGGTCGGCGGCCGACAACCCCGGCGGGACACGGGTGTCGAGCCCGAGCGATGCGACGACGGCTCGCTGCCGGTCGACCTCGGGCCGGCCGATCCGCTCGAGCGCCCCGGCCAGTTCGGCCGCGAACACCAAACCGATCGCGACGGCCTCGCCGTGCGCGAGGGCGTAGCCGCACACCGTTTCGAGCGCGTGGGCGAGCGTGTGGCCGTAGTTGAGATGGGCTCGGAGGCCCAACCGTTCCTCTTCGTCGGCCTCCACGTAGCCGGCTTTGATCGCGGCCGACCGCGCGACGGCGTCGGCGACGGTGCCCGGCTCGCGCCCGACGAGTTCGGCGCCGTGCCGCGCGACGAGTTCTGCCAGACCGCGATCGCCCAGCAACGCGTACTTCGCGACCTCGCCGAGACCGCAGCGGTATTCGCGTTCGGGCAACGTTGCGAGCAGCGACGGATCGGCGAGCACCGCGATCGGTTGATGGAACGCGCCGAGGAGGTTCTTGCCTTCGGGAAGGTTGACCGCGGTCTTGCCGCCGATCGACGCGTCGACCATCGCGAGCAGGCTGGTCGGAACCTGCACGACCGCGACGCCGCGGTAGTGCACTGCCGCCGCGAAGCCCCCGACATCGCCGACGAGACCACCACCGAGCGCGACGACCGCGTCGTTGCGACGGACACCGAAGCGAGTGAACTCGCGGCACAACGTTTCGACGGTCGCCAAGGTCTTGTGCGCTTCACCGTCGCCGATCGTGAAGATCTCGGCGCGGGCGCCGGCCGCGACAACGCTGTCGCGCACGGAGGCGCCGTGCATCTCGGCGATCTTCTCCTGCGACACGATCGCAACGCGGGCGCGACCGTCGAGGAGGTGTTCCAGTTCGCGCACCGCGCCCTCGCCGACGACGATGTCGTAGGAACGCGCGCCCAGATGCACGGGGACGCGTTTCATCGCCCGGCCCCGTACGCGTCGAGTACCGCGGTCGCGACTTCCTCCGGCCGGCGGTCGTCGGTGTCGACGGTGACGTCGGACGCGCCTTCGTAGAGCGGTTCGCGCAGAGCCAGCAGGCGCTCGAGCGCACCGGGGGCGTCGCCGGCGAGGAGCGGCCGTTCGCGACCGTCGTCGGCGACCCGGCCGGCGAGTACTGCCGTCGACGCTCGCAACCAGACGACGAAGCCGCTCGCGGCGAGACGCCGACGGTTCTCGTCGTCGACCACGGTGCCGCCGCCGCACGACACGACGAGCGGGGCCGGCGACGCGCAGACGTCGTCGACCGCCTGGCGTTCGAGCGCCCGGAACCGGGACTCGCCGGCGCGGCTGAACACTTCCGCGACCGGCATCCCGGCGAGCGTTTCGGCGACGTCGTCGGTGTCGACGAACGCCCGGCCGAGGCGCGCCGCGCACAACCGGCCGACGGTCGTCTTGCCGGCCCCCATCAATCCGATCAACACGAGATGGCGGCCACCGGCGATCATCGCAGCGACGCGCGGTACGCGTCGTGGTTGCGGACGAACTCGTCGACCGAGTCGCCGCCGAACTTGCGCAGGGCTTCCGAGGCGAGCACCAGTGCGACCATCGTCTCGGCGACGACACCGGCCGCCGGGACCGCGGTGACGTCGGTGCGTTCCTTGAAGGAGACGGTTGCTTCCTTGGTTTCGACGTCGACCGTCGCGAGCACCGGCCGGTTCAACGTCGCGAGCGGTTTCATCGCCGCGCGCGCGACGAGCAACGCACCGGTGGTCATCCCACCTTCGACGCCACCGGCCCGAGACGACAGCCGGACGTAGTCCCGGGACTTCTCGTCCCACACGATCGCGTCGTGCGCGTCACTCCCCCGGCGCCCGGCGACATCGAGACCGTCGCCGATCTCGACCGCCTTCATCGCCTGGATGCTCATCAACGCCTGGGCGAGCAGACCGTCGATGCGACGGTCCCAGTGCACGTGCGAACCGAGGCCCGGTGGCGCGCCGTACGCGAGCACCTCGACCACCCCGCCGAGCGAGTCGCCCGCCTTCGCCGCGGCCTCGATCTCGGCGACCATCGCGGCCTCACCGGCGGGGTCGAAGCACCGCACCTGCGATGCGTCGATGCGGTCGAGATCGGATGCTTCGGGCCGGCATTCAGGGGCGGCGTGCGCGGCGCCCAGCTGAACGACGTGGCTGATCACCGCGACGTCGATCCCGCGAGGAGGCGCTTGGCGAGCGCCCCGGCCGCGACCCGGGCTGCCGTCTCGCGCGCGCTTGCCCGTTCGAGCACGTCTCGAGCGTCGTCGAAGCCGTACTTCTGCATCCCGGCGAGGTCGGCGTGGCCCGGCCGGGGTTTGGTGAGCGGCGATTCGGTACGCCCGGGCGCCGACGACATCTCGTCGTGCCATTTGTCGCTGCGTTCCCACTCGGTGTTGTGCACCAGGATCGCCACCGGCGACCCGAGCGTGCGACCGTGGCGGACACCGCCGACGAACTCCACCTTGTCCTGTTCGAAACGCATGCGGGGGCCGCGCCCGTACCCGAGGCGCCGGCGCGCGAGCTCGGTGGCGACGTCGTCGATCAGGATGGGAAGCCCTGCGGGAAGGCCTTCGACGACCACCACGAGGGCAGGCCCGTGTGACTCCCCCGCAGTCAGGAAGCGCAACACAAGAGGTGCAGTTTACGGGAGTGAGCCGGGAAGCCCGGGGCTCACTTGATGGTCTCTTCGCCTTCGCAGAGCGTGAACGGCGAGTCACCGAACAGGAACTGGCCGCACTGGCCACTGAGCGAAACGACCTTGAACGAGGTTGCGAACGTGTCGCCGACGCCGACCGTGTAGACGGTCGAACCGACCTTCACCCGGGCCTGGACGCCGCCGCCGTTGTTGGTGAACACGTCGAGCACCGAGATCGCCTCGCCCGCGCCGGGGTTGAAGCTGGGCGGCTGGGTCGTGGGGGTCACGGTCGGTGTCGTGGTACCGGTGCTCGGGAGCGTCGTCTCGGTGCCGCCGCCGCCCGGCACGGTCGTGCTCGGCGTGGTGATCTCGCTCGGGAACGTCGTCGTGGGCGTGTTGTCGAACGGCGGTTCGAACGGGTCGCGCGTCGCGAACACCTCGAACGAGTCGGTCACGGCGACGTCGTTGTTCAACCCGGGCGACGTCGTCGGCGTCGCGGTGTGCGCCTTGGTGCTCGCGTTCGTCTTCGTGGCCGCCTTCGCGGCGTTCTTGTTGGCGTGCTTCGCGGCCGCCTTCGTCGCCGCCGACCGCGTCGCATGATGCGACGCCGCGCTACGGCTCTGGAGCACGGCGGACGGGCCGAACGCCGATGAGCTCGACCCTCCGCCGTCGATGACCGAACGCCCGACCACGAGCGCGAGAAGGACTGCGAGCACGCCGAGCAACACCGCGAAGCGCCGCTGGTCGCCGGTCATCAGTTCACCACCTGTCCAGTCGTCCCGGGAGTGCCCGTGTTGGTGCCCCCGCTGGTCGTTGCGCCCGACGACGCCGTCGAACCGGTCGTGTTCTGCGCAAAGATGCGTGCGTTCAACGTCGCCGTGAGCTCACTGCTCCCGCCGGTCACGCCGCCCGAGGCCGACTTCGCCACGGTGCCCGCCTTGTTCGCGACGTTGACGCCGTCGACCACGACGAGACGGTCGAGGTCCTCGAGCCGGTTCATGTAATCGAGGGCCTGGAAGAAGCCACCCTGGATCTGGATCTGGACCACGATCGTCTCCGGCGCACCGCCGGCCGATGCGGCCGGCGGCTGCATGGTGACGGACTGCCACGTGATCCCCGACGCGTCGGCGATGTCGTTCAGGCCCGTGATGAAGCTGGCCTGGTTGGGCGTCTTCGGGATCGCCGCCGACAGCTTGCCGAGCTCGGCTTCGGTCTGCGTGCTGCGTGCCGCGAGGCCCTTCAACTGCGTGAGCTGTGCCTGCAGCGTCTCACCGCTCGTCCGCGCCGACGAAAGGGTGTTGCGTGCGTCGTGGAGGTCGCTCGACTTCGGGCTGAAGATCACCACCCACCAGAGTGCGACAACGGCGAGCGCGCCGACGACGCCGAGGAGCAAGATACGCCGGTTCACTTCCCTGTCCCTTCGAACTTGCTCAGGCGATCGGACTTCGCCGCCGGAGTGATCGTCGCGGTCGACGAGAACGTGACCGTGCTGCGGGTCGACCCTTCCGTGAGCGCCGCGTTCGGTACGAACAAGTCGGAGAACGACGGGATCGCCGAGATCCGTTGCAGCCACGCCGAGACCGACGAGTAGTCGAGCCCGTTGACGCTGAACGTGATCGTCCCTCCGGGCGCCGCCACGGGCGGGACCGTCGTCGCCGTCGTGCCGGTCGAACCCGCGGCCGTCGTCGTCGCGCCGGCGACGGTTGTGGTCGTGGCGGCCGGGGCCGCGGTACCGCTCCCCGGGGTGTTCACCGATCCTTGGATCGAGGTGAGCCACACGTCGCTCGGGATCGTGCGGGCCAGTTCCTGGAGCATCTTCGCCCACGACACGTCGGTCGAGAGCACCGTTTGCACCTGGGCCTGCGTCTGCTCGAGCTGCTGCTGGGCGGCGCGGGCGTCGGCGAGGTTGTTGATCTGGTGTTGGAGCGAGTCGTTCGTCGCGAGCTGCGCCGCCGCATCCTTCTTCGTCTTCGAGATCTGATGCTGGCGGGCAAGCGTCGGGACGGCGAGCAACACGATGAGCGCGGCCGCTCCGATCGCGGCACCGGCGACGACCCGGTTCCGCGACGTGGGGACCGCGACCCCGGTACCCCGCCGCCGTTTCGGCAACAGGTTGATCGCGGTGCCGGTGCCGGCGCCGCCGAGCGCGAGGCCGACCGCCGCCGGGATGTAGGGGTCGAGGCGCGGGAGATCTTCCTCCGCGAAGCCGATGTCGCCGAGGGTCAGTAGCGCGCGTGGTCGCGCGCACTCGACCGGGAGCCCGCTCGTTGCCGACAGCCGGTCGGCCAGCCCGGGGAGCTGCGCGCCGCCACCGGTGACCACGATGCGGACGATGGGTACCGCGCCCGGCTGGTTGCGGTAGTAGTCGACCGAGCTGCGGACGTCGTCGAGGAGTGCGCCGACCGGACGGTCGATCGCGGCGCGGGCACGAGTGAGGAGATGGTCGCCGGGCGCCGCGAGCTGGCGCTTCAACGATTCCGCGTTGTCGTACGGCAACTCGACTTCCGCGGCGATCGCTTCAGTGAGCTCACGACCGCCGGTGCCGAGCACACGCACGAAGCGCGGGACTTCGTTCTCGTGCACCGCGATCGCGGTGACGCCGCCACCGAACGACACGATCGCTTCCGCACCCGGTCCGCCGTCGACTTCGTTCGTTGCCGCGTTGCGACCGAGCGAGCGGATCAGCGCCAGGGGGATCAGGTCGACCGCGTCGACGGCGAGACCGCCACCCTCGACCGCGGCGACGAGCCGCGACACCGTCGACGCCTGCGCGGCGGCGAGCAGCACGCGCATCGTGGGCTCGCCCCCTTCGGGGGTGTCGGTGCCGAGGACCGCGAAGTCGATCGCGGCTTCGTCGACGGGGAACGGGATGAGGTCGGGTGCCTGGAAGCGCAGCGCGCTCGCGAGGTCGTCGCGCGACATCACGGGCATCTCGACCTGCCGGACGATGACGCGGGGGCTTGCGATCCCGACTCGGACGCCGGCTTTGCGCAAGCCGACTTCGGTACGCAGGCGCGTGATCGCTTCGGCGACCGCGGCCTCGTCGGCCACCTCGCCCTCACGCATCGCGTCCCGCGGGAGCGCGACCTGTCCGAAGAGATTGAGACGGGGCAGGGTCCCCGTTGCGATCTCGGCGACGGTGACGGCGTTCGTCCCGACGTCGAGACCGATCAGGCGGCGGGCCATGGCCTACCCCCTCGGACGGTCTGGGCTTCGAGGTACTGGCCCAGGTCATGTTCGCGAATGCGGAAGTGTTTCCCGACGCGGATCGCAGGCAGATCTCCGCCCTTGATCAGTCGGTAGACGGTCATCGTGGAAATCCGCATGGCGTCGGCCACCTCGCGCACTGTGAGGAGGCGATGCTCAGCTGCCACCTTTTCCTACCTCTGGTCGACTGCAGTCACAGTAAGGCTCATTAACAACAATCGTCAACGGGATGCTCACCGTAAGACATTGGAAACATCCACCACATGTTGAGGGTTCAGGGAAAACCCCCTGGTGGGAGCAGTTGAGGGTGCCCCTCACCCCCGCCCCGCCATGCCCGCAGGGGCCCCAGCCCCCTCCCACCCGGCAAAACCACGCCCACGGCCACACACCCCTGAACCGGCTCGCGCCCGGCGCGGTGAGCGAGCGCAGCGAGCGAACTCGCCAGCAAGCGAGCGCCCGCGACGACGGAGGAGGAGCAGCGAGCGCGCGAAACAACATGCGGCGAGCTCGCCAGCAAGCGAGCGCCCGCGACGACGGAGGAGGAGCAGCGAGCGCGCGCGAAACAACATGCGGCGAGCTCGCCAGCGAGCGACGGAGGGGTGCGGGCCCCAGGCCCGTGCCCCGACCGAGCGAGCGAAACGACATACCCACGCTCGCACCCCCGCGAGACGTAAGTACGGCGCGGTGAGCGAGCGCAGCGAGCGAACTCGCCAGCGAGCGACGGAGGGGTGCGGGCCCAGGCCCGTGCCCCGACCGAGCGAGCGAAACGACATACCCGCGCTCGCACCCCCGCGAGACGTACCTACGGCGCAGTGAGCGAGCGCAGCGAGCGAACTCGCCAGCGAGCGACGGAGGGGTGCGGGCCCAGGCCCGTGCCCCGACCGAGCGAGCGAAACGACATACCCGCGCTCGCACCCCCGCGAGACGTAAGTACGGCGCGGTGAGCGAGCGCAGCGAGCGAACTCGCCAGCGAGCGACGGAGGGGTGCGGGCCCCAGGCCCGTGCCCCGACCGAGCGAGCGAGAAATTACGCGAAGTGCAGTGCGGGGGCGCCGAGGAGCACGACGGTGATCGTGCCGGCGGCGAGGAAGGGCCCGAACGGGAGGGCCGACTTCCGGTCGCGGATGCGTAACGCGATGAGTGCGAGCCCGATCACGGAGCCGTAGAGGAACCCGGCGAAGATCCCGAACATCACGTCGGGCCAGCCGAGCCAGCCGAGCGCGAGCCCGAGGAGGAAGCAGAGTCGTACGTCGCCGAAGCCCATCCCCCGCGGTGAGATCAAGTGGATCAGGAGCAGTGCACCGAAGCCGGCGAGGCCGCCGAGCAAGGCCCGTTCGAATGCGTCCCATTGGTGGCCGAGCAGTGCGGCCAGCGCGAAGAGGGGCACCAGCGTGAGGCCGACCGGGTAGACGATCCGGTTCGGGATGATGAAGTGCTCGAGGTCGATCGCCGAGATCGCGAGGAGCGCCGCTCCGAGGACGAGGTACGCGGGGAGCGCCCACGAGGTCGAAAAGCGCGCTCCGATGGCGGCGAAGAGCACACCGGTGCCGAACTCGACGAGCGGGTAGCGGGGCGAGATCGGTTCGCCGCAGTGCCGGCAGCGACCGTGGAGCACGAGCCACGACAGCACGGGGACGTTGTCGCGGTTCGCGATCGGCGTGTCGCAACTCGGGCACTTGGAGCGGGGAGCCACGATCGACTCTTTGCGGGGTACCCGCCAGATCACGACGTTCAGGAAGGATCCGATGAGGAGCCCGAACAGTCCGCTGATCACGGCAACGACGAGGGCTTGATTTTCCATCCGGGTTCTTGATCGTCAGCGTGGGGTCACCTTGGAGGCCATTGCGACACCCATCCGAAGGTGGGGTCGAAGGATTGAGCCGGGCACACGTCGCCTGCGACCCGTTGGTAGAGGGTCGGCGACGTTTCTTCTTCCCGGATGGCGAGGCAGTCGCCGTTTCCGGTGTGGGTGGAGAGGACGAGGTAGTCGGTCCCGCCGGTGGTCCCGGTGGCGACGGACACTTCGTGTTGGTTGGCTTCGGCGGTGGTTGCTTTGTCGAACCAGTGGATCGCCGGTTCGGATGAGGCGAGCTGGGCTCGGGTGACGTCGCCGATGCTGTGCCCGTCGCTCAACACCTCGTGCACCGTTTCGACGCTGTTGGCGAGGAGCGATTGGGCGGATCGGTCGATGGCCGGCTTGCGGGCGGTCGTGAAGCTGACGATCGCGATGGCGGCGAGCACGCCGATGATCGCGACGACCATGATCAGTTCGACGAGCGTGAAGCCGTGCTCCATCGCGTCGTGCGGGCGACTGATCATCAGGATCCCCCTTCGCGGCACGGCCCGGGGCTTGTGCCCCGGGCCGTGTCCGAACCCATCAAGGTTGGTGATTACCAGCCGCTCTGGCCCCAGTCGCCGCCCCCGGAGAGGGTGGCGAGGTCAGTCGTGCAGGCAACCTTCGAGTAGTACGTACCGGCGTCGACACCGCTGGCGACGTCGGCGACCGAGAACGTCGCGCCCGACTTCGAGTTCATCTGCAAGCAGACGACCTGCTGGTCGGTACCGGTGACGTTGCCAACCGCGACGGTCAGCTCGTCCTTCGTGAGGTCGGTGCCCCAAGGCAGCGAAGGCTCGATGCTCTTGAGGTCGCCGCCGGCGGCGACGTCGGCGGTGTAGGCCTCGCTGTCGGTGAAGAACGTCTTCTCGGCGGTGAGGCCGTTCCGCAGGTCGGACTGGGCCGCACGGTCTTGTGCCCGAGCGCGAGCACCAAGGAAGGTCGGGATGGCGATGGCGATGAGGATGGCAATGATCAACACCACAACCATGAGCTCGATGAGCGTGAACCCTTCCTCGGCGTCCCGACGGGACTTGAGGGAGTGAATCAATTGCACTGGAAATCCCTTTCCTGGGCGGGTTTGGGTCCGCGAGGCCCGCCCCCCATCGGGCCCGCGTCCGCCAGGACTGGGTCCTCAGGGCAACCCGGCTGGCCTTCCCTCGAAGTCGAGGACGTGGGCTCCGTGGCTTTGCGTCACCGCATTCCTGCGGCTTTGCCTTTGTTCCAGAGGCTCTCGCTGGGGATTACATCGGCGCGTGGCAATTGTCGCTTGAGGCAACCACGCAGCGCGCGCACAGGTGCGACGAACGTCACGTTCCGGGCGACCCGAGCGCGTGGCGATCAAGCCGTTGCCGTGCGTGCTGCCCTCGTCACAACGCCGGGACGTCGACCACCAGGGAGCCGGGCTGCCAGTCGGGCAGCCGTTCGCGCACGACGCCGTCGGCGCCGATCAGCGCGGCGAGGCCGGGGAAGTCTTCGTCGTGGGTCGCGCCGGCCTGGGTCGCGATCGCGACCCAGGTGCCGCGGCGCCGGGCATGGGCGCTCATGTCGGCGAGCCCGCACGACTCCCACCAGTCGAGGCCGGCGCGCCATGCGGTGCCGGTTTCGCGGCGCGGGCCGGAGAGGCCCGGAGCCGCGCAGAACAAGACGATCCGGGCACCGGCGTCGGCGGCGGCGTCGAAGGGCGGGTCGATCCCGGCCTCGGCGCAGATCACGATGCCGCAGCGCGACCCTCCGTGGTCGAACGTCGCCGCCCCGGCGGCGGTGGTGCCGGGGTCGGCGGTGAAGCCTTCTTCGCCCTCGCCGAGATGGCGTTTGCGCTGCACCGCGACGATCCGGCCGTGCTGCGCGACGCATTGGGCGATGAACGCGTCGTCGCCCGAGCGTTCGGCAATCCCGAACACGACCGCGGTGCCGGTCCCCGCAGTGGTCGCGGCGAGCCGCAGCACGTGCGGGTCGTCGAGGGTGACGAGGTGCTCGGGGTGCACCCGCGGATCGACCGATCCGGTGAGCGACATCTCGGGGAAGACCACGACCCCGGCACCGGTCGCGACGGCCTCCCCCAGGAGCCGTTCGTGCGCGGCGAGGTTCGTCTCGATCGCACCCTTCTCGCAGCGCGCGGCGGCGAGCAGCAGCCTCACCCGAACGACGGTAGCGACCCCCGGCATCGAGCGCCTTGGCCCGACCGGTACACCTCGCGTTACGCTCCCGGCGCGAAGAGGGGGTCAGCAGGTGGCGGGTTCCGTCGGGCGGAAACATGCGTCTCGGTCGCGGCCGCGTTCGCGGCGGGACGTGATGGTGACATGTCGGGACTGCGGCGATGTCGTGGTACCGATCACGCAATGCGAACTGCGGCGTTGCATCGACGACGGCGTGCACTCGCTGTCGTACCGTTGCCCGACGTGCGGGTGCCGCGATGTCGTCGGCCAGTTGCACACCAACGAGATCGTCGAACTGCTCGACGCGGGCTTGCACGTGATGCCGTGGAGCCTCCCGCGCGAAGTGCACGAGGTGCACTACGCCGGGCCCGAGGTCACGCTCGACGATCTCCTCGACTTCCATCTGCTGCTGGAGCGCGACGACTGGTCTCGCTCCATCTTCGGTCGCTGAGCGGGAGGTTCCCTCAGCGCAACGGTCCGCCGGGGCGGCGCGCGCCGGCCGCGGCCCGCGCCTGCTCGACGATTTCCCTCGCGTAGCGGTAGGCGCCCGACATGTACCCGGCGCAGCCACCCGGGTCGAGGCGCGCGCTGTCGAGGCCCCGCGGGCAGAAGTGGAGCCCATCGGGCGCCCGCACGACGACGCGGCCGTTCACGCACGGACGCGTACCGTCGGGGTCGACGAGCGCCCGTTCCCGCGGTAGGCACGGCAGCTTCGCCGCGAAGGTGTTGTTCGGTGCGATGTCGGTGCCGCTGTCGGCGAAGACCACCCGGCCGGGGTACCGGGCCGCGATCACGCGGTACTGGTAGCGCACCGCCTGCCAGTGCGTGCTCGCCATCTGCGCCCGGGCGCGGGGGGCGCCGACGAACACGACGTTCGCATCCGCAGCGATCGCAATCGCGGCGGCGGCCCTGGCGTCGCGGCGGTACTTGGCTGCGGTCGCCGCGCCCCGGAGATCGTTCCCCCGGCTGTCGCGCATGCAGCGGGTGAACGAGTTGCCGTAGAACGCGTCGACGACAACCGCCGGGTGCGCGGCGGGGAGTCGATGGACCATGTCGTCGAACCAGTCGCAGATCGCCGTACCGATGTACGCGTGCACCGAGACGTGCAGGTGGAATTGGGCGGCGAGCGCCGGGATGTAGCGGTTCGCTTCGAAGGTGAGCGAATCGCCGTACACGACGACGGTTGGTTCGGCCTGCCGCGGCGTGGCCGGCGAGGTTGCCGTCGCGCCGGGGGCAGGCGGGCGCGGCGCGGGTGTGCACGACACCAACATGACCATTGAGACGACGGTCGCGCCGACGATCACGGCGCGGCGCGCGCGAGGAGGCAGGCGACGGCGGCGCGGGAGCGGCACGGAGCCTGCTCGGCCTCCGCCGCCGCGACCTGAGCGTCACTCTTTTGCTAGGAATCAGCGCATGCCGAACGCACGAAGGTTCCGGTTCGCCACGGAGTGCCAGGAACCACTCCCCGATCGCACGTGGGCCGACACGTGCCGGGAGTACGAGGCGCTCGGTTACTCGACCCTGTTCGTCCCCGACCATTTCGACGAGGGGCTCGGTCCTATCGCGGCGATGACCGCCGCCGCGTGCGCAACGACGACCTTGCGCGTCGGCGCGCTCGTGTTCGATTGCGACTTCCGCCATCCCGCGGTGCTCGCGCGTGAACTCGCGTCGATCGACGTGCTCTCGGAAGGACGGCTCGAAGTCGGCCTCGGCGCGGGCTGGAAACGGCTCGACTACGAGCGCTCCGGCATCGCAATGGACCCGCCCAAGGTGCGCGTCGACCGCATGATCGAGCACACGCAGGTGTGCAAAGCACTCTTCCGGGGCGAACCGGTGACCTTCGCCGGCGAGCACTACACGATCACGGATCTCGACGGCACCCCGAAGCCCTACCGCGAGGGCGGCCCACCGATCCTGATCGGCGGCGGCGCCCGCCGCGTGCTGCGCTTCGCCGGCGCGAACGCCGACATCGTCGGCGTGAACGCGTCGATCCATTCGGGTGAGATCGACGTCGCGGCCGCGCGGGACGCGCTCCCCGATCGCATCGACGAGAAGGTGCAGTGGGTGCGCGAGGGCGCCGGCGCCCGCTTCGAGGAACTGGAGCTGAACGCGTGGCTCGCGGTCGCCGAGGTGACCGACGACAGCGCGGGAATGGGTGAAGTGCTCGGCAACCTGTTCGGCGCCGACCCGAACGACGTGCTCGCGTCGCCGTTGACCCTCGTGGGCTCGGAGCACGAGATCGCCGAACGGCTGCACGAACGGCGCGAACGATGGGGCTACTCGTACGTGGTCGTCCCCGGCAACAAGGCCCGCGCCTTCGCGCCCGTCGTCGCCGCCCTCACCGGCGCGTGAGATCCGGGGTCAGCGACTGACGAGCGTCGTCGGCGTCGACGGCTGACGGTGACCGGCGTCGTGGATCGCCAGCGCCGGGAACATCGCCGCGAGCAGCACGAGGATCGCGACGACGAAGAACGCGATGCTTTCCCCTCGTACACCTTCCATGGCGTGCTCCCGCTCTGCTACCGCTTCCTTACCTTGAACCTCGGCGCGCCAACGGCCGAACCAAAGCCCCTTCTCGTCACAGGTCAGCGGCGCCTTCCGGCCGCCTCAGTGCACGGCGACGACGAACAGCTGGGCGATCACGATCTTGGCGATCATGACCGCCGGGTAGACGGTCGCGTAGCTCATGGCGATCTCGGTATCGTCTTCGACGTGCTCGCTCGCGAAGGCGAGGACGGCCGGCTGCGTCTGCATCCCGGCGAGCATCCCGACCAGCGTCCGAGGTGGGACCTTCGCGAGCTTCCCGATCGTGAGCACGAACGCGAGGGGCGCGGCCGTGACCACCGCACCGGTGACGAGCACCGGGACGACGTGGCCCGACGCGATCGTCTGGGCGAAGGCCTGGCCTGCTCTCGTCCCGACCCCGGCGAGGAACAGCAGTGTGCCGGCCTGCCGCAAGGTGAGGTTCGTGCTGTACGGCATCTGCCAGACCAGCGGGCCGGTACGGCCGAGGGCACCGAGCACCAGACCGACGACGAGTGGGCCGCCGGCCGAACCGAGGCTGAACGTCGACCCGCCGCCGAGCGGGAAACGCACCGCTCCGAGTAACAGGCCGAGCGCGATGCCGAGGCTGAACGTGAGGATGTCGAACTCGCTGAGCGAGCGGTAGGAGTCGCCGAAGACGCGGCCGATCGCGGGCATCTCCCCCACGGGTGCGACGACCCGCACCCGGTCGCCGAGCTCGAGTTGGGTGTCCGGCGAGGCGACGAAATCGACGTCGCCGCGCCGCACGCGTGTGACCGTCGCGCCGAAACGTTGGTCGAGGTCGAGATCGGCGAGCTTCTTGCCCGCGACCCCGCGCGCCGAGACGAACATCCGCCGGTAGTCGATGGTGCGCCGGTCGAGGGGAAGGTGCCGCGGCGACGGTTCGCCGAGGTACTCGACCATCTTGCGAACGTCCCGCTTCGCACCGATCACCGAGACGAGGTCGTCGCGGGCCGGCACCCGCTCGGCGGTCGCCACGGCGACCTGCTGATCGTGCATCATGCGGCTGAACACGACCGTGCGCCCGTCGACGTTGCGTAACTCGCCGAGCGGCGGCGCGTCGTCGCGCAACACCCGCACCGTGCGGCAGACGATCGCATGGCTGTTCTCGCTCGGCCCACCGGTCGCGGGTTCGGCCGCGGGGCGGCGCAGGAGGAAGAAGGCGGCGAGCAGCGGGAACAACACGCCGATCGGGTAGGTGATCGAGTAGCCGACCACCGGCTGGTTCCCGATCCGGTCGAACGTGCCCGCGCTCACGTGGTTCTTCAACTGGTCGAGGATCGCGGCCAGCGCCGGCGTGTTCGTCAGGCCGCCCGCGAAGCTCCCCGCGGCTGTCGGCGCAGTCAAACCGAGCAACATCCGTCCGACGACGACGGTCGCGACGCCACCGATCGCGACCCCGCCGAGGACCAGCGCGTTCGCCGGGAGCCCGCGGCGGCGCAACGTGGCGAAGAAGCCCGGTCCCGACGCGATCCCGACGGTGTAGACGAACAGCGCCAGGCCGAGCCCCCAGACCGGGTCGGGAAGGCGTAGGCGGCCGTCGATCGCGCCGATCCCGATGCCGGCGAACAGCACGGCTGCGATGCCCAGGTGGAAGCCGCCGATCCGGCCCGGCCGGCGATGAAACCGACGGCGGCGACGACGAACAACAGGAGCGTGGGGTCGCCCGCCAGCAGGTGCACCATCTCCGGTCCACTCGGCCCCCGGCCACCGGCAGTGAGCGCAAGTGACGAAAATTGGTCTTCCAGACTTTCTCCGGGAGGCCGATGCAAAAGGGGTGACCTCGCTCGCTGAGCTTGGTCACGAGGAAGGAGCTGGGATGGCTGTCACGTCGAACCTCGAACATCACACCCGTGGTGTGATCAGCGAATTGCGCGAAGCGCTCGAATGCGCGGTGCCGCAACGGCCGCAGTGGATCGATCTCGACTCCTGGACCCTCGCTCGTCACCGCGCCGCGTTGCACGGCGAGCACGTGCCCACCGAGATCCTCCTCGCGATCCCGACCGTGGCGAGCGCCGCCGAACTCGAAGCGCTGGTGCGCGAGCAGGCACACCAAGCCGCGGCCTGAACGTTCAGGGCGTCACGACACTCAACCTCGTCGACCAGTTGGCCACCGAACCGCGGGTGTTGCCGCAGGTGAAGTCGGCGAGGTACTGCTCGAACGTACAGCTCTGCGCGATGTACTCGTTCCCGATCCAGACGGAGTTCCCGTAGGTCTGTGCCGCCGGGTAGTCGCCCCACCGGGGCCGCTTCGAGGGAGGATCGGTCTGCGCGCAGTTCTCGATGTCGTACTCGCAGAAGTCGTCGTTGGGCCCGATACCGGCGGCGGCGACCCGGACGTTCCCGGCCGGCCCGTTCGTACCGACGAGCATGTACGCCTGCGTCGGGTACCAGTTCCCGCCGACGACGTTGACGGCCATCACGCCCTTACCGTTCGGAAGGGTCGCGATGCCCGGGTAGATCACGTTGTTACCGGCGGTGGCGACGTACCCCTGGCGCGGCAGCGAACCGGCCGGGTCGAACGCGAACCACGCCGAACCGGCCTTGAGGTTGCCGCCGACCTGCACGATGGTCGACAGCGATGCCCACACGTGCGTCCCGTCGTACCAGGTGTTGAACACCCGCGAGTCGCTCGAGTCGATCGGGCCTTCAACTTCGGTCGGTGAGAGCCCACCGCTGAAGGGGCAGCCGACAACCTCGCAGTCGCGCAGCGGTGTCGGGCCCGCTTTCTGTTCCGAGACCGGTGGGACACCGTAGGTCTCCGACGTGATCGGCGCGGCTGCGAGTGAGAGCGCGAGCGTCGGTGCGTCGAGCGACCGGGTGTTGGTGAGTGCCCAGAGGCCCATGACGTTCGACAACCCGGTTGGGTTGCCGGCTTCCTCGGCCGCCGTCGAGCTCGCGAAGAACTCGGTGCCGCCGTTCGCGTCGTCGAAGACGCCCTCGGGTGCGTTCGCCGGGATCACCGCGAAACCGGCGGTCGGACGCGGGATCGTCGTGAGCTCGAGGTTCTCGAACTGGACGACACGAACCTTCGGCGCGCCGGCCGCGAGCGCGGCGCGGGAGAACGCGTAGAGCTGTGCGCCGTTGAAGTTGTTGCCGAACACTCCGGGAGCGTCGGACCACGGGTATTCGTTCGTCGTGATGTACACCCCGTTGCGATCGGCCCCGAGGTGTGGGTAGTCGCCGATGCACGGGCAGTCGGTGTGCGATGGGGTCCCACCATGACCGTTGTCGGTCGTGTTGATCGAGTAGAAGTTCCACCCGCCGAGCGGGCTCGCCGACTTCGAGACGGCGACGTCGACATGGTTCTTCAGGGTGAGCGCGCCGTTGCCCTTCTTCACTTCGAGGGTGAGCGCGATCTGGATCCACCGCTTGTTCACGCTGTCGTAGATACAACTGGGGTCGGTCGGTTCGGGCCGAACTTCCCGGTCGTACGGTCGATGATCGCCGGGTACCCGTAGAACGAGTTGAGGTCGATCGGTTTCGACTTCGCCTGCCCCGCCGTCGTGAAGACGCGCAGCACATCGTTCAGGCTTTCGAGCACGAAGCCGTTGCCGACGCACATCCCCTGGTCGGGTGGCACCAGCGTGAACTGGTTGCCGTTGTTGGCGACGTAGCGCTCCTGGAAGAGGTTCAGGCCTTCGAAACTCACACCGAGGTTCGGCGTCGCGCCGCGTACCGGCGTCGACGCGACGACCGGCACTGAGAGCGCGCCGGCCGCCGCGTTCGCCCGGTTGTGCGAGTTCGGGCGCGGCGACAGGCTGCGGTTCACGACCGCACCGTTCGCGTCAGGCTCTCCACTGCTCGGCGGCGACTCGGGGCCTTTCCCGCCGGGCGAGAGATGGCCCGCGCCGGCGCCCAGCGAACTGAGGCTGCGCTGCCGCGTCAGGACGCGAACGGATTGCTTGGTGACGACCGCCTTGCTCGCGCTCGGCGCACCCGGGGCGCGGGCGGCCGCGGCCTGCGGGACGACGAACACGGCAACCAGCGTGAACGCGCCCAGCGCGGCGATGGGCCGGTACAAACGACGTGTCGGCACAACGATCTCCGGTGTTCGTGCCGCCCCAGCCAGTGAAGGCATCACGTTCGCACGCGCACTTCCGGAATACAAGCGGCGGAAGTCGACGCGACGTTTCAGGGGTTGGTCGCCGTCTTCGCCTGGTACTGCGGTTCGCGCAACGGGCCACCGCTTTCGGCCGGGCCGACCGGCCCCGAAGTGCCTTCGAGCGCGGCCTGCACCGCGGCGCCGTCGACGGTTTCGTGCTGGATGAGGTTCTCGACCAGACGGTCGAGCGCGGGCCGGTGATCACCGAGCAATGCCAGTGCCCGCTGTTCGGCCTCGCGCAACAGGTCCGAGACCTCTTCGTCGATCACCTTCTGCGTCTCGTCGGCGTAGGGGCGGCTGCGCACCTCTTCCGATCCGAGGTACATCGGTGAGCCGCTCGCGAACCCGATCGGGCCGAGCCGTTTGCTCATCCCGTACTCGCGCACCATGCGCGTCGCGAGGTCGGTGGCGCCGTTCAGGTCGCTCGCCGCGCCCGACGATGCCTCGCCGAGCACGAGCAACTCCGCGGCGCGGCCGCCGAGGCGGATCGCGAGCGAATCCTTCAGGTAGCTCTCCTGGTAGAGATGCCGTTCGTCGGTGGGCAGTTGTTCGGTGACACCGAGCGCCTGGCCCGACGGCAGGATCGTGACCTTCGCGACCGGGTCGGCGTTCTGCGACAGCGCGGCGACGAGCGCGTGCCCCGATTCGTGCACCGCGACCGCGTGCTTCTCGTCGGGCATCAGCGCGTTCGTGGCTTCTCGCCGGCCGAGCAGGATCCGGTCGCGTGCCTCGGAGAAGTCGTCGGCGGTGACCGTGTTGCGTTCGCTGCGCACCGCGACGATCGCGGCTTCGTTGACGAGGTTCGCGAGGTCGGCGCCCGAGAAGCCGGGCGTCGCCCGCGCGATCGCGTCGAGGTCGACGTCGCCCGCGAGTTTCTTCCCGCGGGCGTGCACGGCGAGGATCGCGGCGCGCTCTCTCGCGTTGGGCAGGGGGATCTCGACCTGGCGATCGAACCGACCCGGTCGCAGCAAGGCGGGGTCGAGCGTTTCGGGCCGGTTCGTCGCCGCCAGCACCACGACGCCCGCGCCCGGGTCGAAGCCGTCCATCTCCGCGAGAAGCTGGTTCAGGGTTTGCTCGCGCTCGTCGTTCGACACGTACCCGCCGCCGCGGCGCTGGCCGATGGCGTCGATCTCGTCGATGAAGATGATCGCCGGCGCGGCCTTACGGGCAACGGCGAACAGGTCGCGTACCCGCGCCGCGCCCACCCCGACGAACATCTCCACGAAGCTCGATCCGGTGAGCGCGTAGAAGGGGACGCTCGCCTCGCCGGCCACCGCCCGGGCCAACAACGTCTTGCCGGTACCGGGCGGCCCGACCATCAACACGCCGCGAGGCGCGACCGCACCGGCGGCCGCGTAACGATCGGCGTGCCGTAAGAAGTCGACGACCTCGCTGATCTCGCGCTTCGCACCTTCGTACCCCGCGACATCGTCGAAACGGGTTTTCGGGCGTTCCTCGTCGTACACCTTCGCCTTCGACGAACCGATCCCCATGAACCCACCCGAGAGTTGCTTGCGCGCCCGGCGGCTGAACCAGAAGAAGAGCGCGAGGAGCGCGACGAACGGCAGCAACCCGCCGATGACGGCCCAGAAGCTCGTGCTGGTCACACTCCCCTGCACCGTCACGTGATGCTGTTGCAGTTCGGCCGCGAGCGTGTTGTCGTTCAACGCCGTCGGGATGCGCGACTGGTAGTGCGTCTTCTTGTCGTCGTTGAGTTGCCCGGTGACCTTGCCCGACTGGTCGATGGTCGCCGTCTTCACCTGGTTCGCGTCGACTTTCGCCTGCCAGGCGGAGAACGTGAGCGAGGTCGTCTTCGTCGTCGAACTGGGCAGGAGCAGCAGGAGCAACGTGAGCGCGAGCCCGGCCAACCACAGCATGTGCAACCAGCGCGACGCGGTTGGCGGCGGCCCGGGTTTGGGTGGGTCGTTCGGCGGTCCCGACTTCGCCGGGCTCGAACGGTGCACGTAGGAAATCGACATCGAACCGGCCCCTGGAGGTGTCACGCCTGCCCGCGCCGAGCGTACCGCCGGGCCCGGCGCTCACCGGGGTGGGCGCGCCCCGGGCCTACGTGCAGACCGGGGCGCCTTCGGGAACCGCGTCCCAGGGGTGCGGCACGTTCGGCTGCCGGCGCTTCTCGCACGCCTGCTGGCGGAGAAGATCGGTGAGCAAGGCGCGCGTCCCGCGGTGGGCGGAGCTGTCGTAGAGGTTGTGCAGTTCGAGGGGGTCGGAACTGATGTTGTACATCTCGAACTGATCGGTTTCCGGTTCGGTTGTGACGGTCTGGGTGACCGGCAACACGTACGTACCCGCGGGACGGTCCACCGACAGCTGGCTGTTGACGATGTTCTTCGCGCACCCGGGCGCGCCGGGGTCGCTCCAGTACTGCGGGTTCTCGTAGTACCGGGTCAACCTCCACAAGGAGCCGTCGAGGTAGGTCATCACACTCTCGACGTTGTTGGGTTGGACGACCGAGTCGTACGGGAAGCCGTACCAGTTGTCCTGGTTGAGGCCCTGGCTGATCTCGTCCTCGGTATAGAAGTAAACGGGTCCATCGAGGGCGTCGGGCCGCGTCCTCCCGGTCACGACCCCGCTCAGGTCGCGCCCCACCAACGGTTGCGCGTCGGTGAACTTCGTCATCGTCTCCCGCAGCGGTTCTTGTTCGAGCCCGGCCAGCCCGAGCAGTGTCGGGAGCAGGTCGACCTGTGTCGCGAGCGTGTCGACCGACGTTCCCCGCGGGAACATCTTCGGGTTCGAGATGATCAGCGGGATGTGGACCGATTCCTGGTACGACTGATGCCACTTCTCGTGCATGTCGCCGTGCGCGCTGAGAAGTTCACCGTGGTCCGACCAGAACACCACGATCGTGTCCTCGAAGAACCGGGAGCGCCGCAGCGCGCGGTAGACCTTCCACATCTGATCGTCGACGTTCTTGATCAGTTGGTAGTAGGTCCGCAGGTACCGCGGGATGTCGGGGATCCCCGTGAGGAAGTCGTGGTACGCGTTGCGGTAGCTCTTCTGCGCGGTCGGGAGCGCGTCGAGGTTCTGCGTCAACGACGGGACGAACGCACTGTCGTCGAACAGGTGCCGAGGGACTTCTTCACCGACGTCGAAGACGAAGTCGGGAGGGTTCGTGCACGGGTTGTCCATGCCGTTCGCGACGCGCGCGGCGATCCACGAGGCGGTGCCGACGGTGGCGATGTCGTGCGGGTTGACGAACGATGCGATCAGGAACCACGGCCGGTGATCGGAGTGGTCGGCATCGAGCGCCTTGATGATGTCGACGGCCTGCTCCGCATAGATCTCGTCGCGGCCGCTCGGTGAACGCGGGTCGTTCTTCGGAGCCGACGACCCGCTGTTGAACGGGTTCGCACCGTGGGGTTCCGGCCCGATCCAGCCGTCCCAACCGAAAGGATCGAGCACGTTCTGCTCGAGGTAGAGCCGCTCCCGTTCGCGGTCGGGAATGCCGGTGTCCGCGTCGAAACTCAGCAACCCGGTCTTCGTGCCGGGCTCGAGCGGCGTGTAGTTGGACGCGAAATGGCCTTTGCCCTTGTAAATGGTCCGGTAACCGCCGGCCCGGAAGTAGTTGCCGATCGTCGGCAGCGTGTACTGCGTGAGCCAGAACACGTCGGGATCGAAGTCGCGTTTCGCACAACCGACGGTTTGCGTGTTCCCGTGCAAACTCGGGTACTGGCCCGTATAGATCGTGGTCCGCGCCGGCATGCATGCCGCGGTACTGCAGTAGTACTGCGTGAAGTCCATGCCGTGGGCCCTCGAGCGCGTTCTGCGTTCGCAGGTACCGCCGGCGGAATGCTCTCGTCGCGGCCGATTCGTAGACGGGCGGGTACCGGTCCTGGTCGCAGGTGAGGAACAAGATGTTCGGGCGCTTCCTCGGCCGGCCGTGCCGAGCGCCGGCGTCGCCGAAGACGCTCTGCGCGGCGGCGGCGTTGGCGAGCAAAGTCGGCCCGAGTGCGGCGGCGGCCGCCCCGACCGCTCCGGCCTGCAGCACGCGACGCCGGGACACGCCGGGCCCCTCGTCCTGACGATCATGCTCCGAAGGCCTCGCCTCCCGCCCGCTCGCCCTCGAGATCTCCTCGCGCCCCGACCGTTCGCCCATGGTTAAATCTCCCAGGTCACGCTCCCACCATTTGGTTAAACGACTTGGTTGAACGATGCACTTCGCGCGCCGTCTTTATTGATGACGCTGCCTCAGTCTGCAGCGAATCGCGCTCGTTCTTCAAGGCTCTTTTGTGTCGGGCCGGCGCGATGACGGTGCCCGCGCTTAGTCCGTGAACCCGTCGAGTTCCGCCCACGCAGCGCGCAACGCGTCGCGCGCCGCGCCGTTCCGAGCGGCGACGTGTGTGAGCACGTGCGATTCGAGCAGTTGTTCGGCGGCTTCGACGTGACGCGGGGTCAGCGTTCTGTACTGCGCGATCGCCGACGAGTTCGGGTTCCAGAACATGATCACGGTGAGCGGCAACACCTGCGCGAACGTCGCGATCGGCCCGGTCATCGGGCCTTCGCGATCCGGTAGGCGCGTCCCGATCCACGCGTGGTCTCGGAGCGCCGCTTCGAGCCCGTCGAAGAGCGGGTCGGGCGCGGCGTAGCGCACGCGCGGGATGCCCGTCATCACGATCGTGCCCGCGCACATCAGGCACGGTTCGAGGGTGGTGTAGAGCGTGAGCTGCTCGACCGGCCCGGGCGCCAGCGTGGCCATCGCGTTCATCTCGGCGTGCGCGATCATCGTGCCCGCGAGCACGCCGGGTTCGGTGCGCGGCTCGACGATCCGGTTGCGACCTCGCGCGACGACCGCTCCCGAACCGTCGACGATCACCGACCCGATGCCCAGGCTTCCGGTCTGCCACGACGCCCACGCTTCGTCCAAGCAGTGTTGCCAGGGATCGTCGAGCGCGGCCCACGCCCGGTCGATCTCGTCGTCACCCATGGTGCGCCCCATCCAGTGTCGTCTTCGCGCCAGACTGCATCGGCCGGTCACGTACGCAGCGCACGTTGGCCGAGGAAAGCGCTGAACGCAAGGAGGACGCCATGGGCCCGGCGACACTGCCGATCTTGCTGAGCCTCTCCGTCGTTGCGATCTTGATCGTGGGCACGATCGTCGCGCGCCGGCGCGGGTACGCGATCGGTGGCACCGTCGTGGTGAGATGCCGGGAAGGGCACCTCTTCACGACGGTCTGGCTGCCGGGCATGTCGTTCAAGTCGATCCGCCTCGGCTGGGCGCGCTGGCAGCACTGCCCGGTCGGCGATCACTGGACGCTCGTCACACCCGTGCGCGACGACGAACTGACCGAGGAGGAACGCTGGCAGGCCTCCCAGTACAGCGACGGCCCGATCCCCTGACCCACGGGCAAGGACGGTTCGGTCGCAGGTATATCGGCGCCGAGGAGTGCCCCGGGCGAACGCTCGCGGGAGAGCTGCTCTTCGCAGACATCAGCAACACGTTCGGCCCTTCCGTGTACGGGGACCTTTCTGCTGTCGCCCACAGCACGATGACTGCGTTCGCGATGCGGCTCCCCCTCGAGACGGTCGGAGCACCTCAACCTGTCGCTCGTCCAGCAGTCGATGAACTGGGCTTCGCGCGCGGTGTCGTTATCGCCGTCGGCGCCTGCGAAAGAGGCGGTGCGCCGCGACTGAGCGCGGGCCTGCGGCGTGGGCGTTGACGCCCACGAGAGGTAGATGCGCGATGGAATCGCGAAAGCCCAGCTCGGCTACTTGATGAGTTTGATGATGTTGAACGTCTTGGGCGACCGTTCGCACCATCACGTCGAGTGCTCTCACGTGCGGCTTCGCGTCCAACCTTTCTACTCCATCACGCTGCGTCCGTCGTGTTGTGTTGACAAGCGTGTTGACAGGTCGCCGCTGACAACACGCGCGGACGTTCGTATCGGCCCGGCGAGGCCGAGCAACCGAATAGGGCGCGTGAATCCGTCGCGGGCTGCGCGTGACATCGCTACCTTCACGCAGATGCTCCAGCTCCCCCACCTCGCGGCGAACGGTCTCACGTTCCGCTCCATCGAGCGACGCGACCGCGACGAGATAGCTCGACGTCAGCATGAACAGGTCAACGCCGGCGACACGAGAATCGACCCGGAGCACGACGCCGACCAGTGGTTCGAAACGATGCGGGGTGCCGACAACTTGTGGATGATCGACCTCGACGGCAGCCGCGTCGCCAGTTGCATGTGCTACGTCGGGTCACCGAGCGACGTGGTCGGCGAGCTCACGACGATATTGAACGACGACGCCGCCGCCCTGCAGGGTGAAGGCGTCTGGATCGACCTGCACCTCGAAGACGAAGACGAGAACCTACGCGGCCGCATCCTGGCCGTCGCGCTGTCGTTCTTCTTCGGCCAACGCAACTTCGCCTGGGTCGCGGTGTCGTGCGAAATTCACGACCGAGCGGCTATTGGGGCGTACGAGCGCTACGGCCTTCATGTCGCCAAACGAGTGACACCGGAATACCCGGAACTCGGAGAGTCGGACTGCATCGTGCTCACGATGCGTGCTCCGTCAGCGCGCGTTCGACAACCACACGCCCTCAACCACCGACATTCCGTCACACCGCGGTGACACGAGTTTCGGGCCGTTCCTGCTACTGGTGCAGCGCGAGCTGGGGCGAGTTCTCGAAGATCGCGTCCGCCGTGAGTAAGCGCGCGCCGACGTGGACAGCGGACGCTGCGATCCACAGGTCGTTCGCATGGATTCGCTCGTGCAGCGGATGACCAGCACGACGGCAGGCATGCCGAAGCTCGGCGACCGTCGAGATCAGGCTGTCGCTGACGGGAACGACCGTCGTCGCCTGGATAGCCTCCTCAAGATGTCGGCGCCGCGTGTCGCCCCATCCCGCGACGAGCGCTCCGTACCGGAGCTCGGCGACTGTGACCGCCGCGAGGAAGATCTGATGCCCCGACATCAGCGCGACCTTGCGTTCGAACCCCACTCTCCTTCGTCGGCTGAGCGAGGCGCTCAAGACGCCTGTGTCGACCAGAACCCTCACTCGTCGAGGGCAGCGGCGAACGCGTCGTCTTCGCCGTCAGAGAGGTCCTCGATCAACAGCGCGTCGACGGACACCAGAACGGGCGCCGACGCGAGCTGGCTCTCGCTCAGATCAGCATGCAGCAACGCGGTGCCGTGAGGTGCCTCGGCATGAGGGTGGACAGCGTCGCTCATGCCACCCATTTTAGGCCGGTCGCCGCGCCGAGCCGCGGCGTTCCGAGCAAGCGGACGATCTACCGCTCGAGCACGGTCATGCCCGTTGGCGCAGGCAACCGAGCCACCGATCGGCACCTGCGCGAGGTCGATCCCATTCCCGGGACATCGCCCGGGAACGGGATCGTCGCCGGCGCGCCCAGTCCCGTCGTCCTCACTAGCGACGTTCGGTCGCACGCAGAAGGCCGAGTCCCGGATCACCAAGCATTCGCGCGGGCTCCACTGCCGAGTGATCGTCGAACGTACGCGCACACGACAACGGAAGAAGGTCGCACAAGGTGAGCTCGCGTGGCTTGAGACGGTGCGTGATGCGCACGGCCGCGCGACCCGAGTTGTGGTTGCCGTGTCATGCCTGAAACGCGCCGCGCCAATGCGAACGCGCAGTGGTTGCGATCCGGCATTGCGAATGCAAGTGCGTGCGGCAGATCTGGGACCGTCGTGTCTCGACGGTATGTGGCGTGGATGTCAGTCGGGCGGCGCGAGAAGGAGGCCGGTTGAGTACGCGTCGCGGTCGGTCCCGCACACTCGAAATGGCGGCGGCACAACCGCGGACGAGAGCGGCTGTCTGGCTGCTCAGAGCCTGCCGAAAGCGGCCGCATTTTCTCTCCGTGTGATGGCGGCAGCCACTTGCGGCTTCGCGCGTCGGAACCACGCCCACAAGACGACCAAGTAGAGCGGACCGAAGAAAAAGAACGCCAATACGACGAGCGCGACCCAAGCCGGTTGAGACAGAGGCGAGGCTTGCCTGAATGCCCACTCTGGCAAGGCTCGAATGTCGTCGATCGCCCACCAAGCGCTCGATACGAGCACGACGAAGATCGCTAGGAAGACAAGGATCCCGAGCTCGACGGCGGCCAACTGCACGACCGCAGTCTCGCATGTCGCGTCGCTTCCTGCTCCTGAACTTCACCCGCGTCCAACGTCAGGGAAAGGGGCGAGGCGCTGAGGTAGGCGCGGGACCGTCGGGTGGCGCCGCCGCGTCGGCTCTATCGAGTCCGGCATATCCGGACGCTGCCTGTGCGACCTCGGGCGCAAGGCGGCCGTGCGATTTGGCGAGCCGGGACCGTATGCAGATCTGTTCGAAGGCACCCGGGAGCCGCGTCCTGGATCGCCGATGCATCGGTGTGCACTCGATTGGGAACTCGGACGGAGCCGAATGCGTTCGTGCACGATCACGATTCGCGCGGCGGCTTGCAGAGTCCGTACAGGGTTGCGATCGCCACCGTTGCGAAATGACCACGAGTGACGATGCGGCCGCGCGGCATCCTGTTCGCACTGTGACGGACGCGATCGACCTCTACCGCCGACTCGAAGTCGCGCTGAACGAAGCCGACTGGCTCGCGTTCAGTGCTAACCCCGAACGCCGTGAGACGGTGCTGAGGTTTGAAGTTCGAACGCTTCCTGCCGGAGACGGTGACGCCGAGCGTTCCATCATCGACCTGAGACTCCACGGCATCACGAGAATCGCCGCATCGCTTCGACTCGGCACCTGGGACGACCGAACGGCCGTGGTCGTACCACAGGCGCTCAGCGACCTCTCGGGCGCCGTCGCCTGGTTCGGCGGCCAACCGATCTACGGCTGGGACTTCTTCGACCTCGACGATGAGCACTGGGCACGATGGCGGGACCGAATCAGCATCGACACCCGCTGGGCGTCGCCCGAAGCGCCACACTCGCTCGACGTCTTCCAGGAAAGCTCGCCATATGGGCGGCGACACCTCGACCTGCGCCTCTGGTTCACGTAGCTTTCAGCTACCGACGTGCACGGACAACCACTCGACCTCGACGAGCTCGCAGCAGCCGCACGACGGTGGTGGGATGCGATGTACCGCGGCGATCCGAGGACCAGGACGAGCGGCATCGTGCCCGCGGGCGAGTGGCACCCACCGGAGCCGGACGCCTGAGCGCAAACGAGCGGCCCGCCGCCGCAAACGGTGATCGCCGATGATCGATGGTTTCCACCGCACGGATCACGCGTCAAATGCCCACGATGCACGTTGCCCTCCGCGGCCGTGCTCGCCCGTGCAACGACGACAAGCACGAACGGCCGCACACGATGGACGCAGATTCCCTCGCGTGGCAACGAAACATTCCGACGCTTTGGTTTAGGGCTCGACGCGACGCAGGCCCCGCGTTGCGACCTGATGTCTCACTTGATGAGCTTGATGATGTTGAACATCGGCAGGTAGAGCGAGATGACCATGCCGCCGACCGCGCCACCCATGACGACGATGAGCAACGGCTCGATGAGCGAGGTCAACGCGTCGACGGTCGCCTCGACTTCCTGGTCGTAGAAGTCGGCGATCTTGTCGAGCATCTCGTCGAGGGCGCCGGTCTCTTCGCCGACCGACATCATCTGCACGACCATCGGCGGGATCACCTCGTGTTCTTCGAGGCGGTGCGCGAGCGACTCACCGTTCTTCACACCTTGTTGGGTGTCGAGCACGGCGGTCGCGACCACGTTGTTGCCGCACGTGTCGGCGACGATGTCGAGCGATTCGAGGATCGGCACACCGGAACGCACCAGCGCGCTCAGCGTGCGGGAGAAACGCGCCAGTGCCGTCTTGCGTACGAGGACGCCCATCACCGGGACGCGCAGCTTGATCGCGTCCCACTTCTTGCGGCCTTCGTCGGTGGCGATCCACTTGCGGAAGGCGAACACCAGCGCCGCTTCACCGCCGAAGATCAACCACCAGAGACTGCGCAACAACTTCGACACGTTGATCAGGAACTGCGTCGGCGCCGGCAACTTGCCGCCGAGTTGCGTGTACAGGCCCTGGAACATCGGGATGATGAACAGGAGCATCGCGGTCACGATGCACAGCACGAGGACGGCGACGACCGCCGGGTAGGTCATCGCCGACTTCACCTTGCGGCGCAGTTCGACCTGCTTCTCGATCGTGGTCGCGAGCCGCTGCAGCACGGAGTCGAGGACACCGCCGGTCTCGCCGGAGCGCACCATCGACACGTAGAGCCGGCTGAACGCCTTCGGGTGACGGGCCATCGCGGCCGACAACGACGAACCCTTCTCGACATCGATCCGCACCTGGTTCGCGATGTCGGCGAGCGCCTTGTTCTCGGTCTGCTCGGCGAGGATGTTCAACGAGCGCAGGAGGGAGAGGCCGGAGTTGATCATCGTCGCGAACTGGCGGGAGAAGACCGCGACGTCCTTCAGCTTCACCCGGCCCGACAACCCGGGGATGTGAATTTCCTTCTGCAACGAGCCTTTCGACTGTTGCTGCTGGATGTCGATCGGGACGTAGCCCATCTCGCGCAGCTTCGAGACGACGAGCTGCGAGTTGTCGGCCTCGAGCGAGCCTTGTACGACCTTGCCTTGGCGGTCGCGGACCTTGTAGGTAAAGGTGTCAGCCATCGCCTCAGCCGTTCATCATTCGCCGCATGTCTTCCTCGTTGGCGCACCGTTCGAGCGCGTCGTCGAGGGAGATCTTCCCGGCGCGCACCAGTTGCGCGAGCGACATGTCCATGGTGACCATGCCGTACTTCCCGCCCGCCTGGAGCATCGAATAGATCTGGTGGACTTTCGCCTCGCGTACGAGGTTGCGGATCGCCGGTGTCGCGACGAGCACTTCGCACACGGCGAGGCGGCTCTGCCCGTCGAGCCCGGGAACGAGCTGCTGGGTGCAGATCCCTTGCAGTGCGGATGCGAGCTGCACGCGGATCTGCTGTTGCTGGTGCGCGGGGAACACGTCGATGATGCGGTCGATCGACTGCGGCGCGTCCTGCGTGTGCAGGGTCGCGAACACGAGGTGGCCGGTTTCCGCCGCGGTCAGCGCGGTCGAGATCGTTTCGAGGTCGCGCATTTCGCCGACGAGGATCACGTCGGGGTCCTGGCGCAGCACATGCTTCAACACGTTGGCGAACGAGTGGGTGTCTTCGCCGACTTCACGCTGGTTGACCAACGAACGCTTGTGGGAGTGCAGGAACTCGATCGGGTCCTCGACGGTCATGATGTGCACCGCACGGTCGCGGTTCACGATGTCGACCAGCGAGGCGAGCGTCGTGCTCTTCCCGGAACCGGTCGGGCCGGTCACGAGGATCAAGCCGCGCGGCAGGTTCGCCCACGTCTTGACCGCCGGCGGGATCCCGAGCCGATCGAAGTCGACGATCTCGTAGGGGATCACACGCATCACGCAGCCGACGCTGTCGCGCTGCAGGAACACGTTCATACGGAACCGGCTCTTGCCCGGCAACGTGTAACTCGTGTCGAGTTCCAGCTCCGCTTCGAACTTCTCCCGCTGCTTCTGGCTGATGATCGAATAGACCATCTGGCGGATCTGCGAACCGTTCAACACCGGGTAGTCGCCGATCGAGCGCAGGTCGCCGTGCACCCGCACCACCGGCGGTGAATTGGCCGTGAGGTGCAAGTCGGAACCGCGGAACTGCAACACGTGCTCGAGCAGGTCGTTGATCGAGAGCTCGTCGGTCCGCGCCGCCGACGACGGCGCCGGCTCGTCACCGGTCGGCACACCGAACACCATGTCGATCGCCTGCAGCAGTTCGGCCCGGTCGGCGACTGCGGGGATGATCTCGTACCCGGTCGCCTGCCCCACCGCCGCCAGCGCCGCGTCGTCGGCCGGTTCCGCGAACGCGACCACCAACTTGTGGCCCTCGAAGTCGACTGCGAGCGCCAAATGCTGGCGGGCCAGGCCCTCGGGGACCAGCAGCGGCGCCTCGTGGTGCAACGGCGTGTCGAGGAAATCGATGAACCGGATACCGAGGCTGTCGGCCAGCGCCGCGGTCAGGTCCTTCGCACCGACCAGCCGCCGCTCCATCAACAAGGCCGGCAACGGCTGGTTCGTACGGGCGCACTCCTCGAGCGCCGCCTCCAGCACGTCGCGACCGAGCACATGCCGATCGACCAGGGTCTCACCAAACCGTCGCGCTTGACTCGCCAGCATGCATCCAGCTCCAGAGATACGGGTCCAGATGCGATATCGGCCACATTCCGTGGTTGCTGTAGCGATCGTCACGTTTGCCGGCCGGCACGGGCCGGGCCGCGCGCGGTTCGCGGGGCCGCGGCGCCCTACGTTCGCGTGCGGTACGGACTGCGATCCGCGGAGCGACCGATGCCGCCGCGTGCCTCCTCCCTCAGGGCGATGACGACGGGCCGTCTCGGCCTCGTTCGCGCCGCCGGGGCCGTCTTCGTCCTCAACGTCGCCCTCCGCGGTGTCTTCGTCGCCCTCACGCACGGGCCGCAACGGTCCGACTTCGCTTTCTACCTGCGGTCGGCCCGGCTCCTCGCCGAAGGCCGCGGCTACCAGCTCCAGGGCCATCCCACTGCCTTCTGGCCCGTCGGCTGGCCCCTCTTCCTGTCGGCCGTGTTCCGCGTGTTCGGGTCGACGGTGACGGTCGGCTTGACCGCGCAGGTGCTCCTCATGTCGGCGGTCGCGGTCATGATCCTGCTCACGGGTGCACGCGCCTTCGGTCTGCGTGCCGGGACGGTGGCTGCGCTCGCCTGGACGCTGTTGCCGTCGACGTGGACGTGGACCGCCGTCGTCGGGACGGAACCGCTGTTCACCTTGCTCTGCGTGAGCGCCCTGTACTTCGCGTTGCGGCTCGAAGGATGGCGCCGGGCCGTGGTCGTCGGTGTGGTCGTCGGCGCGGCCTGCTGGGTGCGACCGACCGTCATCTTCTTCCCGCTCGCGCTCGGCGTGGCCGACGCCGCGATCAGCCGCCGGCTCGTACGACCGCTGGCGATGACCGCGGCCACGACGATGGCGATGCTGCTCACGATCGCGCCGCTCACCATCTGGAACGACGTGCGATTCCACGAGCTGATCCCGGTCTCGACCAACGGCGGCCAGGAATTGTGGCAGGGCACCCGGACCGACGGCGGCTACTACTGGCCGAAGACCACGGCCCGGAACCCGCTGCTCACCGACACGGGAGAAGCGCAGGACGCTGCCGGCCGCCACCTCTTCTTCGAGTACGTGACGCACCAGCCGGCCCGGTTCGTGACCCACATCCCCATCAAGTGGGTCAACCTGTACCGCAGCGACGCCAGCGGGTGGGGGTGGCTGCGCGGGTCCCACGGCGGCCTCGCCTCGTGGGTTCGACTCCCCCGCGCGATCTCGACCTGGTTGTACCGCGCCCTGATGGCGCTGGCGGTGTTCGGGGCCGTACGAGGGTGGCGCCGAGCGCGCGCGCCGACGGTCGTGCTCGGCGCGTTCGTCGTCTACTACACCGCGGTCTTCTCGGTCTTCCCCGTCTCCGACCGGTTCCGTTTCCCGATGATGCCCGTCTTCGCGATGTTCGCCGGTGTCGCGCTGGTGGCGGTGTTCGACACCTACGCGACGACGCGGAAGATCTCTTCGAGGCAGGTGTCGCCGCGGGCGACCTTGCGCAGGCCGTCGGACTTGAGCGACAGCATGCCCTGCATGATCGCGGCCTTCTGGATGTCTTCGGTGGAACGACGCTCGATGATCAGCCGCTCGATCTCCTCGCTCAGCAACATCACCTCATGGAGCGCGAACCGGCCCCGGTAACCCGTACGGCCACACGCCGAGCACCCGACCGCCCGGTACAACGTCGGCCACTCCCCGCCCGTCAGCTGTTCCATCGGCCAGCCCGCCTCGTTCAGCTCGAACTCGCTCGGCTGGTACTCCTCCTTGCACTTGTCGCACAAGCGGCGCGCGAGCCGCTGCGCGACCACACAGTCGAGCGCGCTCGTCACCAGGAACGGCTCGACGCCCATCTCGACCATGCGCAGCGGGGTCGACGCCGCATCGTTGGTGTGCAACGTCGAGAGCACCAAGTGGCCGGTGAGCGCGGCTTCGATCGCGATCACCGACGTTTCCCGGTCGCGGATCTCACCGACGAGCACGATGTCGGGGTCGGCGCGCAAGATCGAACGCAACGCCGACGCGAACGTCAACCCCGCCTTCGGGTTCACCTGCACCTGGTTGATCCCCGCCAGCCGGTACTCGACCGGGTCCTCGACGGTGATGATGTTGCGGTCGGGTTCGTTGATCGTGTTGAGCGCGGCGTAGAGCGTGGTCGACTTCCCGGAACCGGTCGGCCCCGTCACGAGGATGGCGCCGTACGGCTTGCGGTACGACGTCTGGAACCGGTCGAGGGTCTCGGGCAGGAAGCCGAGATCTTCGAGGCGCATGAGCGCCTGCCCCTTGTCGAGGATGCGCATCACGATCTTCTCGCCGTACACCGTGGGCAGCGTCGCGACACGCAGGTCGATCGGCCGGCCGCCGATCTTGATCCCGATCCGGCCGTCCTGGGGGATGCGCCGTTCCGCGATGTTGATGTCGGCCATCACCTTCAGGCGGCTGATCACGCCGTTCTGGATGCTGCGGGGCGAGCGCATCACCTCGTGCAGCACGCCGTCGATGCGGAACCGGATACGCAGGTCGGTCTCGGTCGGCTCGACGTGGATGTCGCTCGCGCGGTCGTTGACGGCCTGGTTGATGAGCAGGTTCACGAACTTGACGATCGGGGCGTCTTCGACGACCTGGTTGATCGCGCCGATGTCGGCGTCGTCGTCGCTCTCGTCGGCGGCGGCGGCGACCACCGCGTCGACGTCGCCTTCCATCCGGTAGAGGCGTTCGAGGGCTTCGTTGATCTGCGTCGCGGTCGCGACGACGGTCTTGATCTCGACCCCGGCGATCGCGCGGATGTCGTCCATCGCGAACACGTTCGACGGGTCCGACATCGCGACGACGAGCCGGCCGTCCTGCCAGGAGATCGGGATCGCCTGGTAGCGCCGGGCGAGCGATTCCGACACCAGCGACGTGATCGACACGTCGAGCACGGTGTCGTTGAGGTCGATGAACTCGAGCCCGACCTGCCGCGCGAGGGCGCGCACGAGGTCGTCTTCGGAGACGGTGCCCGACTCGATGAGGAGCCGCCCGAGGGGTTTGCCGCTGCGCTCCTGCTCAGCCAGTGCCGCGTCGAGCTGCGCTTCCGTCAGGAAGCCTTCAGTGATCAGCAGCGCGCCAAGTGGCGTTCCGTCGGACAGGGCAGCCTCCTTGCATCCGCGCCCACGGTCGGTGTGCGAGTCGGGCCTAGGTGTCACGCAGTGCGGAGAAGAGCCGGAGCAACGCACCGCGGTCGCGCGGGTCGCCCTCTTCGAGGTGACCGGCGCCCAGCGGGACGCCGTCGAGGTCGGCACCCGCCTCGGAAGCGAGTGCTTCCTCGGCCCCGGCCGTGTACGGCTCCATCGCGGCTTCGTCTTCTGCGCCCGCGAACGGGTCGGGCATTGGCGCCGCGGCCGGATCGGTCGCGGCCGCGGGCTCGCCGGCTTCCGGTGCCCCGGTGGCGGCTGCGTCGTCCGCGCCGTCGGTTCCGGCGTCGAGTGCCTCGTTGCCGGTGTGCTCGTCGAGCGCGTCGGCCTCTTCGCCGTCCTCGCCGTCGTGCGCTTCGGCGTCGGGCTCGACCGAGCCGGCAACGTCGGCGAGCATCGACGCGGCTTCGGCCGCGTCGATCGCGGCTTGGCCGTCGCCGGTGGGCTCGAGGGTGTCCGGCGATGTTTCGGGGAGGATCTCGACCGCGCCCATCTCGACGAGCCGCTTCAACGCGTTGCAGGTGTCGAGGACGCCGCGTTCGGTGTGGCGCATGACGTCGCGCACGGTGCGGTTGCCGTCGAGCGACACGATGAGGCGCCACAGCGCCTGGTCGACGAGCACCGAGTCGGCGCCGAGCGCCGGGCAAAGGGCCGGTCGGGTGTCGAGCGACGGGATCACGAGCTGGATCTCGCGCCACTCCCCGAGGAGGGCGTCGAGTGCCTCGACCGCTTCGTCGACGTCGACGGTGTGCTTGGCCGGCCACGCCGGCTCCTCGTCTACCGCGAAACGGAACGACCCGCTGGGCTGGCGGGCCAGCGTGAAGCACACGTCGACCAGCCGGGAGCCGAGCTCGTGCTCGCCCTCGACCGGGCCGGTGACGTCGCCGGATTCAGCCGCGCAGCAGCGGCCCTTGGTCAGGTAGACCCGTCCTTGCACCGAGCCGGCTTCGAGCCACAACGCGCCCGTCTTCTGCGACTGCGCGAGGAGGCCGAGCACCTCGGTGATTGAAAGTGTGTCGAATGTGCCTTGTAACACGCCCATTACCCCCATGTCCTCTGCGAGGTGCATCGACCAGGGAACTGGTCACCCTGAGTGATATTTCGGGCATGAGCACCACTATTTGTGGCAAACGGCACTCGCGGGGGCGGCGGAGCCCGGTCCGGCGGGTGACGTGGCCCGGGTCGGGCCGCCGGCGGCGTGGCGACCCCGGCGATCGCCGGACGTCTCCGCGGAGACGCATGGGAACGGATTCGAAGCGCCCGGTCGGCGAAGGTCGACGTCCCCGCGGGGACGCTTCGGGCCGATGCTCCGCGGCGCGGAGCGTTGTACCCGGTCTCGACCTTCCAGGTTCGCCCAGCATCACCGGCCGACACCGAGCAGGCCGGCCCGGCGCGCTTCTTCGAGATCCGTCGGTCGCAACTCGTTCAGGCAACGATTCCGCCCGACGTGGCGCACCGAGCGATCGTCCGAGTCCGTCGACCGTTCGCGCGCCGGCGGCACGCCGCGAACTGCTCGATACGCGCGGAGCCGGTGCCGGCCTCGAAGGTCGATGCGTGGAGGTGCGAGCCGCTCACGATCGGCGCCTTGTACGTGCGCCCCTTCGTCGAGATCGTGAACTGGGAGGTCAAGGAAGCGACGGTCGAGGTCGTCAACGACGACTCGGCCGGGTTGTACGCGCTCCGCCCGGCATGAACCCGGGCTGGAGCCAGTCACACCCGCTGAGGGCAACCGCGAGCAACACCCACCGACACAATCGCGAACCCACGCCTGCGCACCGGGCAGTCCCCTCCAAGAGCCCCGGAACCGTACTTCGCGGTTCGAGCGGGCACACGGGGGCCTGCCCTCGGTGATCATGAACGTCCCCGCGGGGACGCTTTGCTCGCGATGCGTTCGGCGCATCGCGAAAACGGGCACCGTTCGTCGCGGGAACCGGCGTTACCGTGAGCGCCGGTGATCGACGCAAGCGGGATGCTCGCACCTGAACGAGCCGAACTCCTGGCGTTACTGCGCGGCCTGTCACCGGCTGAGTGGGAACGCCCCACCGAGTGCCCCGCATGGACCGTCAAAGGCCTCGCGTTGCACATCCTCGGTGACGACCTGTCGCTGCTGACGCGCCAGCGCGACGCGTCGACCGACAGCCTCACCCTCTACGGCAGGCGGCATCCCAGTTTGGACCTGCGCGGGCTACTCGATGGGTTCAACGAGGAGTGGGTGACGGCGGCCGGGTTCATCAGCACCCCGCAGCTCGTCGACCTGCTGGCCCTCGTCGGCGAATGGTCCGACGTGTTCTACAGAACGGTTGGCATTCATACCGCCGCTCGCGAACCGGTGGGCTTCTTCGCGGCGACCGAACCGTCGCCGTACTGGCAACTGATCGCGCGCGAATACGCCGAGCGAGTGATCCACCAGTCGCAGGTCCGGCGAGCGATCGGCGCACCTGAGCTCGGCGGCGAGATCGTCACGTGGATGGCACGCGTCTGTGTCCACACGCTCGCGAATTGGCTGCTCGACTACCGGGCCACCGACGGCACGACGATCGGCATCGACCTCGGTGCCGCGGGCTCGTGGACGTGGCGACGCGAGCCGCACGCGTGGTCGGTACTCGAAGGCGTTGACGCGCCCACGGCCCGCATCACCGTCGCGCCCGATCGTGTGGTTGCCCTCCTGACGCGCGGCGTGATGCCCGCCGAAACCAGCGCGCTGCTCACGATCAGCGGCGATGAAGGGCTCGCCCTCGGCGCGATGGCCATGGCCGCACCCTTGCTCGGGCAGTCGTAGCGGGGAGGTGCGGGGCGGAGACGTTCCGACATCTCCGTCGTGAATGCCGACGGCGAACCATGGCCATTGGTCGCGAGCGCTCGTCCGACGGCAACTGGGGACCAGTGGTCCGGGCTGCCGGCCGCGGGCCGCGGTGCTCAGCGGGCGGCGAGGCCGGCCTCGGCGGCGGCCCGCATGGCGCCGAGTGGGGCCTCCAGTCCCGTCCAGCGCTCCACTTGGAGCCCGGCCTGGGCCACCAGCATCCCGAGACCGTCGACCGTCGGCGCGCCGGCGGCGCGCGCCGCGGCGAGCAGCGGCGTCACCAGCGGGTGGTAGACGAGATCGGCGACGACGAGATCGGCGCGCAGCAATGCCGCGGCGAAGGGCAGGTTCGGGTCGCCGGCCATCCCGATCGGGGTCGCCTGCACCACGATGTCGGCCGCGGCGACCTCCTCGTCGACCGCCGCGAACGTCGTGCCCCGCGCGCCCGGGACGAGGGCGGCGGCCGCGTCCGCCGCGCCGGCCCGTCGTGCCATGATCGCGACCACCGCGCCCTGCCGCCCCAACGTCAGGGCGACGGCCCGGGCGGCACCGCCCGCGCCGAGCACCAGCACCCGCCGACCGGCCGGGTCGTGCCCGGCGTCGAGCAACGAACGGTAAAAGCCCGGCCCGTCGGTCGAATCGCCGTAGAGGCGGCCGTCGTCGCCGAGATGCACCGAGTTCACCGCGCCGAGCGCCGCCGCGTCGTCGGTGAGAACGTCGCAGGCCGACGCCGCGTCACTCTTGTGCGGCATGGTCACCGACAGCCCGACGAGACCGAGGGTGCGCACCGCTTCGACCGCGGCGCCGCCCCGACCGGGCGCGACATCGAAGGCGACGAACACCCAGTCGAGGCCGAGCGCCGCGTACGCCGCGTTGTAGATGGCCGGTGAGAGCGAATGGCGGATCGGGGCCCGATCACCGCCGCGACCCGGGTCGACGCGCCGGGTGTCACAGCAAACCGGCTTGGCGCGCCCGCTCGACGTCGGCCTGGAACTGGGAGTAGGTGCTCGAGAACGCGTGATGGCCGTCGGCACCGGCGACGACGTAATAGAGATAGTTCGTATCCGCCGGGTGCAACGCCGCCTGCAGCGACGCGAGCGTCACGCCCGAGATCGGGGTCGGCGGCAGGCCCTTGTGCGTGTAGGTGTTATAGGGCGACGGCGACGCAAGGTCGGCCTTCGTGAGGTGCGCCCGCTTGTTCACGGCGTAGAGCACGCTCGCGTCGATCTGCAACGGCATCCCCATCCGCAGCCGGTTGTAGATCACCGACGCGATGAGCGGCCGGTCCTTGTCGAGCTTCGCCTCGCTCTGGATCAACGACGCGACCTTCACGATGTCGTACGCGCCGTACCCCTGCACCTTCGCGCCGTCGAGCCCCACCGTTTTCGCGTTGGCGTCGAATTGCGTGACCATCGTGCGCAACACGTCGCGCACGTTCTCGTTCTCGTCGACGCGGTACGTGTCGGGCCAGAGCAACCCTTCGAGCGTCCGGGTGCCGGGCGGCAGGTACGGCGACGCCACCGCGCCGGTTCGGGCCGCGTGCAGGAACGTCGGGCCGTCGAGCCACGACACCTGCGAGTCGACCCGCTGCGCGATCTCCGTGAGGCGCAAGCCGGGGATCACCGCGAGGTTCACCGCTCGAACCTCCGGACCGACCTGTAACACGTCGATCGCGCGCCGCGCGCCGAGGTGCTTCCGCATCTTGTACGTACCCGCCTCGAAGGGGCCGGCTCCCTTCAGCCGCGCGTACGCCTGGAACACCAGCGACGACCCGATCACGTCGCGGTTGGCCAGTTCGTCGGCGATCTGGGGCACCCCCCAGCCCTGCGTGACCGTCACCTCGACCGTCGGGCCGGGCCGGCCCGGCGGGTCGATCTGGAACCACAGCCATCCTCCCGCGCCGCCGATCGCCACCAGCGGCACGACCACCAAAACCAGCACGAGCACGATCACACGTCGGCGGCGGCCGCGCTCGATGTCGCGGTGCAGCTCCCGTTCGTCGACGTAGTCGGTCACGAGACCTCACGTGCCGGTGACTCGATGTACGCCTGGAGCATCACCGCGGCCGCAACCTTGTCGACCACCCGCCGGCGCGCTTCGCGTCCCATCCGCGCCTCGCGCAGCGACCGTTCCGCCGTCACGGTCGTGAACCGTTCGTCGAACACCTCGACCGTGAACGCCTCGCCGGCCGCGGTTCGCAACGCATCGACCTCTTCGCGCACACCCTTCGCCGCCGGCCCTTCCCGCCCCGACAACGAGAGCGGCAGACCGACCACGATCGTCGCCGCTTCGTGCTCGCGGGCCGCGGCGAGGATTGCGCGGTGGTCGTCGTCGCGCGAGCGTTGGCGGAGCAACACGTCGAGTGGCGACGCGACCGTACGCGTCGGGTCGGAGAGCGCGAGCCCGATCCGGCGCGCACCGAGATCGACGCCCAGAACGCGTCCCACCGTTGGTTGCGGCGTCACCGGCGCCAGCTCACCGCCTGCGCTTGCACCTGGGCCAGCGCATCGTCGACCAGGTCGCCGCGCGGGCCTCCACCTACGAACAGCTCCGCGTTCTTCCCGCCACCACCGCCGAACACCTTCGCGCCGGGCAGCCCGATGTTGGCCGCCGACGCTCCGTCGGCCAGGAGATCGGCACTCACCGCAACCGCGACGGCACCTTTGCCGTCGGTGGTCGTGCCGACGAGCGCCACGACGCCGGAGCCGACGACCCGCAGTGTCGCCTGCGCGAGCTGGCGCAGCTCGTCGTTCGCCAGGCCGTCGCGGCGCGCGACGACGACACCGCCGTCGGCGAGCGCAGCCAGTTCGGTGGCGATACTCGCCGCCTCTCGCGCCTTGAGCCGGGTGATCTCTTCGTTCAAGGCCTTCATCTGGTCGACGAGACGTTCCACCTTCTCGGGCACCTCACGGGGTGTCGCTCGCAACGCGGTGCTGACGCGCCGGAGCATCGTTTCCTCGTCACGGATGAAGTCGAGCGCGGCATCGCCGGTGACGGCCTCGATCCGCCGAAGGTTGGACCCGATCGAACCTTCGCTCACGATCTTGATCGGGCCGATGAAACCCAACGCGTGCACGTGGGTACCGCCGCACAACTCGATCGAGTGCTCGCCGGCTTCGAGCACCCGTACGACATCGCCGTACTTGTCGCCGAAGAAGGCGATCGCACCCAGCGATTGAGCCTCGCTCATCGTCGTCTCGTAGTGGCGGACCGGTGCATCGCTGATCACCTCGGCGTTGGCCAACGCCTCGACCTCGGCCAGCTGCTCGGGCGCCACCGCCTCGAAGTGACTGAAGTCGAACCGGAGACGATCAGGCCCGACGTACGAACCGGCCTGCTGGACGTGGGAGCCGAGCACCTTGCGCAGCGCGTAGTGCAGGATGTGGGTCGCGGTGTGGTTGCGGCGGATCGCGTCACGCCGGGGCCCGTCGATACCGGCCGTTGCCTCGTCGCCTTCGCTCACGCTCCCCGCGACCACGCGGCCCCGATGGACGACGAGCACCCCCGGCAACCCGTACTGGGTGTCGGCCACGTCGACGCGCGCACCGGATTCGGTCGTGATCTCACCGGTGTCGCCGACCTGGCCCCCCGATTCCGCGTAGAACGGGGTGCGCTCGAGGACGAGATCGATCTCGTCGCCTTCGCCGGCGCGGGCGACCCGCTCCCCGTTCGCGATCATCGCGACGACGCGCGAACGCGACGTGTATTCCTGGCGGCCGGTGAACTCCGTCGGCGCGCTCTCGGTGAGGATCTCGCGGTAGAGGTCGACCGGGGTGCCGGTCGCGCCGCCGGCTTCTTTGTGCGCGCGCTGCGCCCGTTCACGTTGCGCCTGCATGCCCGCCCGGAACCCTTCGAGGTCGACGGCGCGCCCGCGTTCCGCGGCGATCTCGGCGGTGAGGTCGATCGGGAAACCGAGCGAGTCGTGCAGGAAGAAGGCATCGTCGCCGCTGACGTCGCCCTTCGCGAGGAGGTCGTCGAGCATCTCGAGACCGCGCGCGAGCGTGCCCCGGAAGCGCTCCTCTTCACGGGCGACGGTTTTGACGACCAGATCGCGATCGTTCACCAGCTGCGGGTACGCGTTGCCCATCACGTCGACCGTCGCGGCGACGAGCGCCGGCGTCACCAGGTCGTGCGCGCCGAGCAGGTACGCGTGGCGCACGGCGCGGCGGATGATGCGTCGCAGCACGTAGCCGCGTTCCTCGTTCGACGGCACGACGCCGTCGCTCACCATGAAGCTCATCGCGCGGCCGTGCTCGGCGAGGATGCGCAACGAAACGTCGCGCCGGTCGTCGTCGCCGTAACGCACACCCGTCAGCTCGGACGCGACGCCGATCAGCCGGCGGAACACGTCGGTGTCCCAGATCGTGTCGACACCCTGGACGACCGTCATCAGCCGTTCGAGGCCCATGCCGGTGTCGATGCTCGGCTTGGGCAGCGGGACCCGGGTGCCGTCGGCCTGCTGGTCGAACTGCATGAACACGAGGTTCCAGATCTCGGGGTACCGCGCGTGCCCGGTGGCCGGCCCGCCGTCGGCGCCGACCTCGGGACCGAGGTCGAAGAAGATCTCCGACGACGGCCCGCACGGCCCGGTGTCGCCCATGCGCCAGAAGTTGTCGTCGTCGAGGCGTTGGATACGGTCGGCGGGCATCCCGACGCGGTCGCGCCAGATGGCCGCCGCGTCGTCGTCGTCGACGTGGACGGTGACCCACAGGCGATCACGTTCGAGACCGAGCACCTCGGTGATGAACTCGTACGCCCACGGGATGACCTCGGCCTTGAAGTAGTCGCCGAAGCTGAAATTGCCGAGCATCTCGAAGAAGCAGAGGTGGCGGTTCGTGTGGCCGACCTCTTCGAGGTCGTTCTGCTTCCCCCCCGCGCACGCACTTCTGCACCGAGACGGCCCGCGGGTACGGTGCTTGCTCTTCGCCCGTGAAATACGGCTTGAACGGCACCATCCCCGCGATGGTGAACAGCACCGTCTTGTCGTGCGGGATGATGCTCGCCGACGGGACGCGCGTGTGCCCACGGTCGGTGAAGAACTCGGTGAAGGCCGCGCGGAGCTCGTCGGCGGTCTTCGGGCGGTTGGGAGACATTGGCCCGAGGCTACTGCCAGCGCCGTCCGACTTCGGCCCGCAAATCGGCCTCCCGGTGCTGCATGGCGCTACGCCCTTCCTGCACCGCGGCGAGCGCGTCCCGGCGCAGCGAATCGGCGCGACCGATGACGCGTTCGGCAACCTCCGGGGGCGTGAACCGCCGCGCGACGCGCCGGGCACGGCGGGCCACCGCGTACGACGACCCGAGCCCGAGCACGAACCCGGTCGTCATCCAACGCGCTCGCTTGAACATCGCGACGAGCCCTCAGGACGCGCGCCGGCCCCGCCGGCGGCGCTCGGTCTTGAGGTCGGTCGCGGGCGGCTCCGACGAGCGCATGCGCTGCGCGGCGCGTGAGACGCCGGTGCCCACCGCCATTGCCTTCACGACCGGGTTCGCGAACGTCCGGTAGGCGAGCCGGCCCGCGGAGTCGACCGCGTCCTCGAGCCGTTCGGCCGACGACACGAGCCGGTCGACACGTTCCACTTCGTCGCCCGCGGTGCGCGCGGTGTCGCGCAACTCGAGCAGCAGTGGCACCGCCTCGGCCCGCAGCACGTCGACCGTCGCGCGCAGCTCACGCAGGGTGCGGCCGAGCGCGAGGAGCGACATCGCGAGCACGCCGACGAAGAACGCGACGATCACGATCGTCGCGACGGCCAGCACGTCAGATGTGCTCATCACCCTCCTCGCCCTGCCGTTGCGCGATCCGCCGGCGCCTGCGAGCGGTGTGCGCTTTTGCCATCTCCGCCTCCGCCCCGTGCGAACCCGGCTCGTAGAACTGCTCACCTGCGACCTCGTCGGGCAGGTGTTCCTGCGGTACCCAGCCTTCGGGGGCGTCGTGAGGATACTGGTAGCCCTCGCCGTGACCGAGGATGCGCGCGCTGCGGTAATGGGCGTCGCGCAGGTGGATCGGCACCGGGCCGGCCCGCCGGTTCCGGACCGCCTCCGTGGCCGACCAGAGCGCCTTGGCCGCCGTGTTGCTCTTCGGCGCCAGGGCGAGGTGCACAACCGCCTGCGCGAGGTTCAACTGGGCTTCCGGGAGACCGACGAACTCGACCGCGCGCGCCGCGGCGTCGGCGACGAGCAGGCTCTGCGGGTCGGCGAGACCGATGTCTTCCGACGCGAGGATCACGAGCCGGCGGGCGATGAAACGCGCGTCCTCCCCCGCCTCCAGCATGCGCGCCAGCCAGTAGACGCCCGCGTCGGGGTCGGAACCGCGAATGCTCTTGATGAACGCGGAGATGACGTCGTAGTGCTCGTCGTCGCCGTAACGAAGACTGCGCATCGCAGTCGCCGCTTCCGCATCTTCGAGCGTGATGAGGCTGCGACCATCCTCGACGCACAACGCGTGCGCGACTTCGAGCACCGTGAGCACGTGGCGCGCGTCGCCTTCGGCCCGGTCGACGATGTGCTCGAGGGCGTCGCCGCTGATCTTCGTCGCTTCGTCGCCGAGGCCGCGCTCGGCGTCGCGCAACGCGCGGTGTACCAGCTCGCGTTCGTCGTCGTTCGTGAGCGGTTCGAGGCGGAACAACGTCGAGCGTGACAGCAGCGGCCCGGTGAGCGAGAAGAACGGGTTCTCGGTGGTCGCGCCGATGAGCACGAGCAACCCTTCTTCGACGTGCGGCAGCAGCACGTCTTGCTGCGCCCGGTTGAACCGGTGCACCTCGTCGAGGAACAGGATCGTTCCCTGCCCGTGCTCACCGAGACGGTTGCGGGCCTCCTGCGCGGCTTCGCGCACGTCTTTCACCCCCGCGGTGACCGCCGACAGGGTGACGAACGCCTTCTCGGTCGCACCCGCGATCAGGCGGGCGATCGTGGTCTTGCCCGTACCCGGCGGCCCCCAGAGGATCAGGCTGTTCAGCCGGTCCGACTCGATGAGCACCCGCAACGGGCGTCCCTTCCCGAGCAGGTGGCGCTGACCGACCACCTCGTCGAGCGAGCGCGGCCGCAACCGTGCGGCGAGTGGGGCGCGCCCGGTCAGGCGCGCTTCGACCGCGGCGGCGAACAGATTGGGCGACTGCCCCATCCGCGAGATCCTACGGCCCCCACCCGCCGCCGCCACCCCCCACCCGGTTGTGTCACTTGTACCCCTGCAGCGGGGTAGAAACGACACAACCGGGCGGGAGGTCACGCGGCGCGACCGGCCGCGGCCCGGAGCACATCGGCCGTGCGATCGACCATCACGTGGTCGGGCGTCTGGCCGGTGAAAATGAGCGGCTGCCATCGATCGCTCGACAGGGCGGTGATCCGCTCGCTGTCGTACACGACGGCACTCGGCGTGCCATGCCAGGCCACGCCGTAGTACTCGATGAACACACGCTGCGCCGGGTACGCGTAGTCGAGGTAATACGTACGGCCCTTCGATGCAACACGGTGTTGCTGCACTGGTGCCGGCAAGCCGGCCCGCACCAGCACGTCGAGCACCCGGCGTTCCTCACGGCTGCCACCCGGGTTGTATGCCGACGGACGTTCGTCGAGGACCGCCTGCACAACGGAGAGCCGTCGCCCCGGTCCGGAACGACCTCTCGCGACGAGCTCACGCAGGCGAGGAAGCGACGCGACATTGCGGCGCAGGCCGTCGTCGAGGTTCCGGGCGAGCTGGAACTGCGACAGCACCGTCGAACAGTCGATCAAGGTGCGCTCGAACGTCGTCACCGGTATCCCGGCCCGCTCGGTGACGTCTTCGCTCGGCAACGACGTCACGTGGTGCACCGTGAGACCTTCGATCCGCACCCGCCGATCGCGCCGACTGCTGATCTCGAGGGTCAGGTACGGCAGCGCGGCAAATTGCCACAGGGTCGCAGCCGACGAATGCGAGGCAGCCGCACCGTCGCCCGCGAGCAGCACCGCGCCGTGCAGTCGTTGGTCCCAGGTGGCCGGCGCACCGGCAAACGCGAACACACCCCGATGCTGGGGGCGCAGCCATCCCCGTTCGACCAAGGAGGCGATCGCCTTGTCGGTCACGCCGGCGTCGAGGAGTTGCCGGCGGCACACCAGCCCGTGCTGCCGCTCGGCGAGCGGGAACACTGCGCTGAGGTCGACCGTCATGGGGGGCACCCTACGGACGAGGTGAGACAGCAACCCCGTCCCTCGGTTGTGTCACTTGTACCCCTCCACAGGGGTACAAGTGACACAACCCGGGGGGGTCAGGGTTTGGGGGCGAGGCGGAGGCCGAGGTCGCGCAGCACGTCGGGGGCGACGGGCGACGGGGCGCCGGTGAGCGGGTCGGCGCCCGACTGGGTCTTCGGGTACGCAATGACCTCGCGGATGTTCTCCTCGCCTTCGAGGATCGCGACGAGCCGATCGATACCGACCGCGAACCCCGCGTGCGGGGGCGCGCCGAACCGGAACGCGTCGAGCAGGAAACCGAACCTCGCCTGGGCTTCGTCGGGTTCGATGCCGAGCAGCGAGAACACGCGCTGCTGGATGTCGGGGCGATGGATACGGACCGAACCCGAACCGAGCTCCCAACCGTTGAGGACCAAGTCGTAGGCCTGTGAGCGCACCGACAGCGGGTCGGTTTCGAGCCGGTCGATGTCGCCGGGGTGCGGCATCGTGAACGGGTGGTGCGCCGACAGCGGGCGGCCGTCGTCGCCGACGCCGTCGAACAGCGGGAAGTCGACCACCCACAGGAAGTGGAGACCGCCTTCGCTCACCGGCGGCCGGCCCAGATCGAGGCGCAGCTGGCCGAGCACGGCGCGCACCATCGGACGAGGCCCCGCGACGATGAGCACGAGGTCGCCGGCCTCGGCGCTCAGCGCGTCGCACAGACCGAGCTGCTCGCTCTCGCTCACGAACTTCGCAACCGGTGATTCGAGCGTTCCCCCGTCACGAACGCGCATCCACACGAGACCGGCAGCACCGAGCGACTTCGCACGATCGGTGAGCGCGTCGAGACGCGACCGGCCCGTGTCGCCCGCGCCCTTCACGCAGATGCCCTTGATCGCCTCGGCGCCCGCGAAGGCCCGGAACTCGGTCGCCGCGAACACTTCGCCGAGGTCGCACAACTCCATCCCGAAACGAAGGTCGGGTTTGTCGGAGCCGTAGCGTTCCATCGCTTCGTGCCACGTCAGGCGCGGGATCACGTCGCGCACCTCGCCCGGCCGCAACGCGTCGGCGACGGCGATCACCGCGCGGCTCGTCGCGTCGAGCACGTCTTCCTGGTCGGCGAAGCTCATTTCCAAGTCGAGTTGCATGAACTCGAACTGGCGGTCGGCGCGCAGGTCTTCGTCGCGCAGGCAGCGGGCGATCTGGTAGTAGCGGTCGAAGCCGCCCACCATCAACAACTGCTTGAACAGCTGGGGGCTCTGCGGCAGCGCGTAGAAGGCGCCGCGCTGCAGCCGCGACGGCACGACGAAGTCGCGCGCGCCTTCCGGGGTCGACGCGATCAACATCGGCGTCTCGATCTCGACGAAACCCTGGTCGTCCATCGCGCCACGCATCGCCGCGTTCACGCGCGCCCGCGCCCGGAGATGGTGCTGCATCGGGTCGCGACGCAGGTCGAGGTAGCGGTATCGCAACCGGAGCACTTCGTCGATGTCGCGGCGATCGTCGAGCGGGAACGGCGGCGGCTCGGCCTCGTTGAGCACCGTCACCGCGTCGCCGACCACTTCCACTTCGCCGGTGGGAAGGTCGGGGTTGACCGTCCCTTCCGGCCGGGCGCGCACCGCGCCCTCCACCTGCAGGACCCACTCGGAACGTACGCGGTGCGCGGCTTCGAACGCCGGCGAGTCGGGCGAGACCACCACCTGCACGAGGCCCGTCGCGTCGCGCAAGTCGAGGAACACGACCCCGCCGTGGTCGCGCCGATGCGCGACCCAACCACACAAGGTGACGGTGGTGGTGATGTCGGACGCCCGCAACTCGCCCGGGCGATGCGTGCGCATCACGACGCTGGCTCCTCCCGCCGCTCGACCAGGTAGGCCGCGACTGTTTCCCGGCGCACGTCGTGCTGTTCGCCCGTACGCATGTCTTTGACGGCGACGTTGCCTTCGGCCATTTCCTTGGCACCGAGCATCACGCCGAAGCGCGCCCCGGCGCGGTCGGCCGCGCTCCACTGCTTCTTCACCGCGCGCCCGCCGTAGGCGCGTTCCACGATGAGGCCTTCTTCTCGCAATTCGTTCGCGAGCCGTGTTGCTTCGACCCCGCCGACCGCGTCGACGATGAACACGTCGCAGTGCGATACGGGTGGGGGCATGACGCCCTCGCTGTCGCACACGATGAGCACCCGCTCGATCCCGATACCGAAACCCATGCCCGGTGTGGGCGGCCCACCCATGTCTTCGGCCAGCCGGTCGTAGCGGCCGCCGCCGCCGATGGCGTTCTGCGCGGCGTCGAGCGCGTCGCTGGCGAACTCGAACACGGTGCTCGTGTAGTAATCGAAGCCGCGCACCAAGCGGGGCGCGATCTCGTACGTGATGCCGAGTGCCTGCAGGCCGGCCTCGACGTGTTCGAAGTCCGCGCGCGACGCGTCGGACAGGTACTCGCCGAGCTGCGGCGCAGCATCGAGCATGTCCTGCCAGTCGGGGCGTTTCGAGTCGAGGATCCGCAACGGGTTGGCTTCGGCTCGCGCCAGCTCGTCGCCCAGCAATGACGCGTGGTCGTGCCAGTACGCCGTGAGGACGTCGACGTATCGGGCGCGTGATGCGTCGTCGCCCATGGAGTTGACGAGCAGGGAAACTCGCTTCAAGCCGAGGTCGCGGTAGAAGCCGTGCGCCAGCGCGACGATCTCGACGTCGATGTCGGGGTCGGCAGGACCGAGCACTTCGGCGCCCAGTTGCCAGTGCTGGCGGTAACGCCCCTTCTGCGGCTGCTCGGCCCGAAAGTTCGGCGCCAGGTACCACACCTTCCACGGCAACGCCGGGCGGTGCTGTACGTAGGCGCGCACGACCGGCGCGGTGCCCTCCGGCCGGAGCGCGACATGCCGGCCGCCGCGATCGACGAACTCGTACATCTCCTTGCGGACGACGTCGGTCGACTCGCCGACACGCGTGAACACTTCGTAGTGCTCGAGGATCGGTGTGAGCAGCAGCCCGAAACCGGACCGCCGGGCGCGTTCGGCGAACCGGGTGACGACGTCGATCCACCGGTCGGAATCCGGCGGTAAGACGTCGAGCATGCCTTTCGGCGCGCGGAAGACGTCTCGATCGGCGGCCACCCGAGGATGCTACCGGCGCATGTAGGCAATCTTGCGGCGTTTCCGCCTCGTGCTGATACGGCGAGCGTCAGCGAGCTCGCCAGCAAGCGAACGCCCGCGACGACGGAGGAGGAGCAGTGAGCGAGCGAGACGGCATGCGAGCGTCAGCGAGCTCGCCAGCAAGCGAACGCCCGCGACGACGGAGGAGGAGCAGTGAGCGAGCGAGACGGCATGCGAGCGTCAGCGAGCTCGCGGCTACTTGTCGGCGGCCGGCACCGGGATCTCGGCCCAGGTCGCCTCACCCCACGCCGACGCGACGGGGTCGAGGAACTTCGGCGGCGACAAGTACTTCAACCGTTGGTCGTAGGTGTAGTTCTTGCTGAAGCCGGTGTACGGCGAGCCGCCGCTCGTCGTCCCGACCGGGCCGCGGTAACGCTCCGCGATCGCCCCGTTCACGGTGAGGCTGCCGAGCGGCGCGCCGATCGCATAGTTCTGGACCCAGAACGAGTGGTTGACCGACAAGATCGCGGCGTCGATGGTCGGGTTCTGGAACTTGGCGTTGCGCGCCGATTCGTTGGGGAAGTTCGCGTCGAGGTTGCAGGAGTACGAGTTGCCACTCGTGCACTGCACGGGGTGGTACACCTCGACGTAGTTGTTCGCGACCAGGCCGAGCAGATCGGAACCGCCGAGCCCCGACTTGTAGGTGAGGTTCCAGGTGACGTCGATGTTGTTCTCGGCCGCGACGGTCAGCTGCCCCGACAGGGTGCCCTCGATGAACACGTCGCCGTACCGGCAGTTGTACGTCGTCTTGTCGTTGTTGATGGGCAGGCCGAGGGGCTGCGAGCGACCGTTCGACAACGGCGTCGACGGGCAACCGCTCGTGTAGTTCGCGTCGGTCGCGACCGACGGCACCGTCTGCACGTAGATCACACCGTTCGACGGCAGCTTCCCGGTGCCGTTGGTCGGGCACTGCCCACCGGCGGTGTTGTGGACATCCTTCGAGTACGGACTGTGCACCGTCATCGAGCCGCTGCTGTTGAGCACGATCCGCGTCGGCCCCGTGTAGAGGCAGCCACCGGCGCCGACCGCGGTTTCGGCTTTGATCGCCGAGTTCGTCGGCGGCATCGTCAGCGGCGGGAGAAGCTTCGGGTCGCCCGGGTTCGCGAACACGGGCGAGTTGCTCCCGCAGCTCGAGTTGACGCGGTAGCGCTTGTTCGAAGGATCGTTCCAGCTCGTCGACGTGTTGTCGTTGAAGTGCGGTGAACCGCAGACCATGTAGGCGTCGTTCGAGTGCAGCGGCCCATTGATCGTGTCACCGCTCACGAAGTTGATGTCGGTGCAGTTCGAGTCGCGGCCGGCGTAGTAGTACTTCGAGCACGCCACCTGGGCCTCCGCCGCGGTGAACGGCGAGCCCGTATAGCTCGCGGGGTCCTTCGTCTCGTAGTCGGTGAAGTAGAGGTAGTCGATGAAGCTCCGCCGCCGCAGCGACGCGTACACCGTGCGCTCCGTACCGTTCACCTTCCCGGTCGACGTGAGCTTGATCACGCCGTCGGTCTTGAGCGTGCCGGCGTCGACGTCGTAGCGGTACTGCGCCGGGGTGGAACCACCGGCCACGCTCACGTATTGCTTGAACGCGAGGTTGCCGTCGGGTGGGAGGTTGCCCGCGTTGTACTGCCAGTAGTTCGAGTTCTGGTTGAGGCGGAAGACGTAGTCGTCGATGCCGGCTTCGGCGGCGCTGAGCGCGCCGTTCCAGTTCTGGTCGTGGCGCGAGATGTTCTGCGACCCGACGCCGTAGGCCACGACCGCGCTCGCCAGCAACATCAAGATCACCGATGCCGCCATCACCGACGCGAGGGCGAAGCCGGACTCTCGATCGTTCCTCGACGCGTTCATCAGCTCGCCACCGCGTTGTAGTCGACGTTGGGAAGGCGCACACGGTTGAGCAACGTGGTCGCGTTCTTCTGCCAGGGGTTGGACTTGTAGACGATGAGGGTGATCGACACCGACTTGATCGCGAGGAGGTCCGACGCCGACAGCGGCGTAGGACCGAGGTTGTTGCCGTCGGAATCGATGAACGTGAAGATCGGCTGCGCGGCGGTGTTGGCCACGAAACTTCCGACGAGGCGGGTCGTCGGTGATGTCGTGTTGTAGGTGTAGTTCGGTGCGACCGTTCCCGGGTCGGGGTTCCATACCTGCTCGATCAGCCGGTGGTCCGCATCGATGTAGATGTGCACCTTCTTCGGCGCGGCGGTCGTGTCGAGGTTGGCGTAGAAGACCGCATCGGTGGCGTCCGCGTTGGTGAACGGTGACGTCCCCGCGCTGAGGCGCACGGCCGTACGCAAGTCCTTGCTGACCGTGTCCATCAGGACCCGGGCCTGGTCGAGGTTCTGCAGGCGGGCACCGGCGCCGGCCGTCGCGTTCTCGGTCGAGACAATGCCCTGGAAGATGACCACGGAGCAGATGCCGAGCAGGAGCAGGGTGGCCATCATCTCCAGCAACGAAGAGCCCCGCTCGTCGCGGAGGGCTCGACGGCGCGTGAGCAACTCGATCATTGGACGTCCACTTCAAGTGCCGGCGTCGACGCCGCGTTCGGGTCGAGCACCAACTCGGGCCAAGCGGTCGCCGGGTTGTTCCCGTCGACCGAGATCGTCCACGTGCCGTACGGCAGCGCGGCCGTGAGTTGGCCGGCGGCGTCGGTGACACCCAACGTGTGGGTGGCACCCGCGCCGCAGATGTTGTCGGCGGCATGGGTCGCGACAACGGTCGCGCCCGCCACCGGCGCCGCGGCCGCGTTCAACACGGTGAGTTGCGCGCTCGGCACCGCGACGTTCATGGCGGCGCTGCCACCGGCCGGCGGTGCGACGCCCGCGGCGCGGGCGGCACCGGGCCAGTAGGGGCCGTAGTTGGTCGTGCCGACGATCTTGATCCCTTCCGGGTCGGCGTCGGCACACTCGCCCACCCACGCCTGGTAGCCCTCGAGCGACGGGAACAGGTCCGAGACGGTCCGGGTCGTACCGGTGCCGGTGAACATCCGCTGCCCGTTCGGGAGGTACTGCGAGTTCGCGAGCGTCAGCGCGAGATCATCGGGCGGGGCCCCGCCGGCGGTCGGCACGATCGTCGCCACCAGGTTCGCGGCCCGGTCGTAGTCGAACTGGACGGAGCTGATGTTGCCTTCGGTCACGCCGAGGGTCTGCGTGGGCGTCGCGTTCGACTGCCGGTCGACGTAGCCCGGCGTGTTGAGCGTGACGGTGTAGGTCCCCGGCGTCAGGAACGCGAAGAACGCACAGCCTTGGGTGTTCGTGGGGAGCGTCTTGTTCTCCGGCCCGTTGATCGTCACGACGGCACTGCCCTGCGGGAGCGCGTTCGTGTCGAGCACCTTCACCGCGATGTGGCCCGTGTTCGGGTCGTAGGCGCCGACGGGCGGTGCGAGCATGGAGTCGGAGACGACGGGTTTCGTGCCGTGCATGTCGGCCCAGGAAACCTGGACGTGCACCCGCAACAGTTGCGGCGAGCCGCTGCTGTCGCAGGGGCTCGTCGTGGACGACTTCGTGACCCAGGTGAGGTCGCGCCGCACCGAGTAGTTCACACCGCCGACGGTTTGGGTGATCGTGCGCGGAACCAGCGTGGTGAAGTCGGCCTCCCGCACGACGTCCATCTCGTCGGAGGCGAGGTTCGCGGCGACGCTGCGGTGCCGGTCGGTGCGCGTCAGGTTGAGGCCGGTCGACACGCTCGCGGCAACGCCGGCCATCACCAGCGCGAAGAGCGACATCGCGACGACGAGCTCCATGAGGGTGAGACCGCGTTCGTCGACGACGGGCGCCGGGCGCCTCATTCGTCTCCTCGCTGGTTGCGCGGTGCGCACACTCATCTCCCGCTGTTCGCGCTCCCCAGCCGTTGTGCCCGAACGTGAACATCGGCACATTTTTTCGGGGGCTTGAGCGGGCCGCACCTGAGACGGATGGCATCCCACCCGTCCCGTCACCGTTCCCGGGCCGTGCGGGCCTGGATTGGCAGGAACTGTTACTGGTTGTCGGCGCCGGGCAGGACGCGCGCCGCGTCGTAGACCGAATGCACCCGTTTGACGGCCGAGAGGATCGAATCGAGGTGGCCGGGATCGGCGAGCTCGAACTCGAAACGCAGGCGCGCGATGCGGTCGGACTGGGTCTGCGAGCTGCACGAGATGATGTTCACGTGATGCTCGGAGAGGACGTCGGCGACGTCGCGGAGCAGTTTCGAACGGTCGAGCGCCTCGACCTCCACCCCGACGACGTAGTTGCCCGGTGCGTCGTTGTCCCAGTCGACCTCGATGACCCGGTCGGCCTGGCTCCGCAGGCTCGCGGCGTTCGCGCAGTCGCTGCGATGCACCGAGACACCGCGACCGCGGGTGACGAAACCCATGATCTCGTCGCCCGGGACCGGGGTGCAGCATCGCGAGAGGCGCACCATCACGTCGTCGAGACCCTCGACGTGCACGCCCACACGGCTGTTCTTGCTGCGCTTCCGGGGCGGGCGGCTGACCGTGACGGGGAGTTGCTCCTCCCCGCCGCGCAGCTCGCGCTGCACGCGTTGCACGACGGCCTTCGCCGACACGTGCCCTTCGCCGATCGCGGCGTGCAGCGCTTCGAGGTCGGCGTAGTTGAGTTTTTCGCCGGCCGTGATCATCACCGCGGAGCTGGCGAGCTTCTGCACCGGCAGGCCTTCTCGGCGCAACGCCTTGATCAACTCTTCGCGACCGGCATCGATCGCGTCGACCCGGCGCTCGCGGGAGAACCACTGGCGGATCTTCGAGCGCGCTCTCGGCGTCTGCACGAACTGCAACCAGTCGCGGCTCGGCCCCGCGCCTTCGACCTTGCTGGTGAAGATCTCGCAGGTGTCGCCCGATTGCAGGTTGGAGTCGAGCGGCACCAGCCGCCCGTTCACCCGAGCGCCGATACAACGATGCCCGACCTCGGTGTGGATCGCGTACGCGAAGTCGACCGGTGTCGACGCGCTCGCGAGCGTGATGACCTTGCCCTTCGGCGTGAAGACGAACACCTCGTCTTGTTCGAGGTCGATCTTCAGGCTCTGCATGAACTCGTCGGGGTCGCTGGTTTCCTGCTGCCAGTCGACGAGCCGCTGCAGCCAGAGCAGGTCTTCGGTCGGGTTGCGCTGTTCCTTGTAACTCCAGTGCGCGGCGACGCCGAACTCGGCCCGGCGGTGCATCTCCGTGGTGCGGATCTGGAACTCCACCGGCTTGCCGCGCGGCCCGACCACCGTCGTGTGCAACGACTGGTAGAGGTTGAACTTCGGCATCGCGATGTAGTCCTTGAAGCGGCCCTGCACCGGCCGCCAGAGCGCGTGGATCGAACCCAGCGCGCCGTAACAGTCCTTCACCGAGTCGACGATGACGCGCACGCCGAGCAGGTCGTTGATCTCGGCGAACTCCTTGCCCCGTACGACCATCTTCTCGTAGATCGACCAGTAGTGCTTCGGGCGGCCGCGCACCTCCGCCTCGATGTTCAACTCGGCAAGCCGGGCTCGCACCTGCTCGAGCACGAGGTCGAGGTCTTCGCTGCGTTCCGGCGCGGTCGAAGCGACCATCTGCTCGATCTCCGCGTACCGCTTCGGGTGCAGCACCGCGAACGAGAGGTCTTCGAGCTGCCACTTCACGTCTTGCACGCCGAGCCGGTGCGCGAGCGGCGCGTAGATGTCGAGGGTCTCCTGCGCGATACGGAGCTGCTTCACGTCGGGCAACGAGGCGATCGTGCGCATGTTGTGCAGCCGGTCGGCGAGCTTGATGAGCAGGACGCGCACGTCCTTCGCCATCGCGACGAGCATCTTGCGCATCGTCGCGGCCTGCTGCGCCTCCTTGGAGTCGAACTGGAGCCGGTCGAGCTTGGTCACGCCGTCGACGATCGCGGCGAGGTCGGCCCGAACTCACGGTTCACGTCTTCGAGCGTGACGGTGGTGTCTTCGACCGCGTCGTGCAGCAACGCGCCGGCGAGGGTGACATCGTCGAGACCGAGCTCGGCGAGGATCACCGCCACGCCCACCGGGTGCGCGATGTAGGGATCGCCCGACCGGCGGACCTGGTCGATGTGGGCATCGCGGGCCACGTCGTAGGCGTGCTCGATGAGCAGGGTGCCGGTCTTGGGGTGCCGCTCCCGGTACGCGTCGAGCAGTGGGCGCAGCGTCGTGTCGACGTGCGGTTGGGGGCGGCGGCGAGGCAGGACGGTCTTCATTTCGGTCTCACCGCCCACGAACGCTTATCGGCGCGGTGATCATCCCGCTCAACCTTCTCGCGCGCCGAGAAGCCGACGCCCAGCCGTGGAGACCGTCACGCATAGCCGACCACCGTGTGCAGCCGCCGGCCCGGAAGCTTGTCGCGACCGTGCAGGAACTCCAGCTCGATCACGAACGCGAGCGCCACGACCGTGCCGCCCAGCCGTTCGACCAACGTGCAGGACGCGGCCGCGGTGCCGCCGGTGGCGATCACGTCGTCGACGACGAGGACCCGCTCCCCCGGCCGCACCGCGTCACGGTGAATCTCGAGCAGGTCGCTGCCGTACTCGAGTTCGTATTCCTCACGCTCGATCTCCCACGGCAATTTGCCCGGCTTACGGACCGGCACGAACCCGGCCCGGTGGCGGTACGCGATCGGGGCCGCGAACACGAACCCGCGGGCCTCGATCCCGATGACCTTGTCGATCCGCTCGCCTTCGAACGGCGCGCCGAGGGCGTCGACCGTTGCCCCGAAGACATCGGGGTCGGCCAGCAGCGGCGTGATGTCCTTGAACACGACCCCCGGCCGCGGGTAGTCGGGGATGTCGCGGATGTGCGCTCGGAGGAGTGCCGGGTCGACGCCCATCCGACGATGGTAACGGTGCGGCCGGTCAGCGACGTTTGCGGCGTCGCTGCTGGCGCGGGCGGGGGGCGGCCGGACGCGACACGGCGGAGCTCGACGCCGGCAGGGCATCGCGGCTGCGGCCCCGGCCCCGACGGGGACGCCGACCTCTGCCGCCGGGGGCGGGCTCGTCGTGCCCGAGGCCTCGGCACGGCGGAGGCGTTCCCGCAGCGCCCGGTTCTGCGGCTCCTTTTCCTTCCACCACGCGAGCACGGGGGCGGCAACGAAGATCGACGAGTACGAGCCGATGAACAGCCCGACGAGCAGCGCGAGGGCGAAGTCTTCGAGGGTCGTCGCGCCCATGATCACCGAGCCGATGACGAGCAGCGACGCGACCGGCAAGAGCGCGACGAACGACGTCGACAGGGATCGCATCAACACGTTGTTCAGTGACCGGTTGACCATGTCGGAGTAGGTCGAGCGCCCGACGGCAGTCAGCGAGGCCTGGTTCTCCCTGACCTTGTCGAACACGACGACGGTGTCGTAGAGGGAGAAACCGAGAATGGTGAGGAACGCGGTGACCGTCGCCGGCGACACCGGGAATTGGAACAGCGCGTAGAAGCCGACCGTGAAGACGACGTCGTGGACCACCGCGAGGATGGCGGCCGCCGACATCTTCCACTCGAACCGCACCGTCAGGTACAGCGCGAGCAGGATGAAGAAGATGATCAGAGCCTTGATGGCCTTGCGGCTGACGTCGGAACCCCACGTCGGCCCCACCGTCGAAACACTGACGTCGCGGACCGACGCGTTCGCGTACTTCGCGAGCGTCGACGTCACCGCGTCGACGGGGCTCGGCGGCAGGGTCGCAGCCGTGACCGTCACATCGGTACCGCTGATCGTCGTCTTGACGCCCGAAACCCCGTGTTTCTTGGCGATGGCGGCGATCCCCGCCTCCGAGATCGCCTTGTTCTTCGACGTGACCGTGAACGTCCCGCCGTTCCCCGAGTTCGCGCGCACGAGCACGACGTCGGCTTCACCGACCTTGGCGTAGCCGGCGAGCTCGGTTTCGAATTCCTGCACCGGGTCGTTGAGCACGCGGGCTTCGACCCGGACGCTCTTGGTGCCCTGGCCCGACAGGACGCTCACCTTCGCATCGCCGATGTGCAACGGCGCGAGCACGTTGCGCACGTCGGGCACCGACGGCGACTTGCCGGTGACGGGCACCTGCCACGAGCTCCCGCCCTTGAATTCGATGCTGAGGTTCAAGCCCCGCAACGTGAGCGCCAGGATGGCGATCACCATCAGCGACCCGGAGACGTAGAGCCACCGGCGGGAGTGCTTGATGAACTGGAAGTTGGTGCGCTCGTGGTAGAAGTCGGCCGGCCGGTGCCGCCGGGTGACACCCGGGATCCCGGTGTCCGGCCCGCTGAGCGCGTCGTCGCTCATGCGGCTCACGCGGTTGCCTCGGGGACGTCGAGGCCGAGGCGGATCCCGATACCCGGCAACCGGACGAGCTCGGGGCTACGGGCCATGAGCACCACGAGCGGGTGCATGAAGCAGTACGCGAGCAGCAGGTCGATCGCGGTCGACAGGCCGAGGAAGAAGGCGAACCCTCGCACCGACCCGGAGGCGAGCAGGTAGAGCACGCCGGCGCCGAGCAGCGACACGAAGTCGGCGGCGATGATGGTGCGGAACGCGCGGCGGAACCCGCTCTCGACGGAGGTGCGCACGGTCTTGCCCGAGCGCACCTCGTCTTTGAGGCGTTCGAAATAGACGACGTACGAGTCGACGGTGACACCGACCGACACGATGATGCCGGTGATACCGGCCAGCGTGAGGGTGAGGCCGCGCGACTGCGACAGGTACGACGTGAGGGCGAAGAAGATCATGCCGGTGAGCCCGAGACCGAGCCACACCACGACGCCGAGGAGCCGGTAGAGCAGGATCATGTAGAGGGCGACGAGCCCGAGGCCGACGACACCGGCGACGATGCCGGCCTTCAGCTGGTCTTTGCCGAGCGTCGGCGACACGCTCTGGATCGTGGTCTGCCGCTGGTCGAACTGGATCGGGAGCGCGCCGTACTTCAACACCAGCGCGAGCGACTTCGCCTCACCTTGCGTGAAGTTCCCACTGATCCGCACCGTCTTGCCGGTAATGCCCGGGTTGATCACCGGCGCGCTCTGCACAACGTTGTCGAGCTCGATCGCGACCTGCTTGTTGACGTCGACCGACGCGACCTTGTCGACGAAGTCGTTGCCGCGGAAGGTGACGTCGACCCCCCAGCCGGAACCGCTCGAGTCGGTGCCGTAGGAAGCCCGTGCCGTCTTGATCGTCTTGCCGGTGAGCACGGTCGGCCCGAGGATGTAGCAGCCGAGCTTCGGGTCGCGGTCGGGCAGGACGACGACGGCATTCGCCTTCTTCGACGACTTCTTCTCCAGCTCCGCGCACGACGTCGTCTTGGCGGTCGTGGTCGTCGTGCCGGGCTGCGTGGTGGTGGTCGCTCCCGCGGTCGTTGCCGCGGTCGTTGCCGTCGGGGCCGTGGTGGTCGTCGCCGCGGCCGGGCGGTGCGCGGCGGCGAGCTCGGTGTTCACCGTTGCGGTGCGGAGACGACCCAGCGATCCCTTGGTCGTGGTCGTACCACCGTTGCTCGCGCTGGACGCCGCGGTCGTGGTGGTCGTGGCGGAACCGGCCGTGGTCGTGGTCGCGCCGCTGCCGGTCGTTGTCGTCGCGCCGCCCGGGACGGTGGTGGTCGTCGACGAGGGAACGAGCGGGCCGGCCGGGAGCTGCTGCTGGACGACCCGGAAGCGCAGTTCGGCGGTCTGGCCGATCGTGTTCAGCGCGCCCTGGCGGTTCTTGGCGCCGGGCAGGTCGATGACGATCGTGTTGCCCTGGCGGCTGACGTCGGGCTCGGCGATACCGAGCGCGTCGACGCGGTTGCGGATGATCTGCACCGCGGTGTCGAGGGTCGAGGTGTCGGCGCCCTTCACCGGGAACAGCACCACCGACACGCCCCCTTGGAGGTCGAGCCCGAGTGCGGGGCGGTTCGACGAGAACAACGTGCCGACGAACGCGGCGACGATCACGACGACGGTGACCGCCAGCAATGTCTTGTATCTCCGCACGGGTCAGCCGGTCTCCTCGAGCCCGCCGAACCCGTCATCCGGGTGGTCGGAGGCCGCGTCGTCGGGCGCTTGGTCGTTACGGGTCACACGCTGACCAATCGCCCCGCGCGCAAGCTTGATGACCGTATCCGGCGCGATTTCCAACTCGATGTAGTCGTCGCGCAGAGCCGTGATCGTGCCGTACACGCCGGCCGTCGTGATGATCTCGTCACCGAGTTCAAGGGCATTCTGCAGGGCGCGCATCGTCGAAACCCGGCGCTGTTGCGGGCGCCAGATGAGCAGATAGAAGACCCCAGCCATGAGGGCGAGCCAGGGAAGAAGGATCACCGCTGTCGCACTCCGTGAACGCAGGAAGGGTGCCGACGCTACCACCCGGCCGTCGCGACGACGGGTCAGGCGCGCACCTCGAACGCACGGCCGCGATCCGCCGCGATCGCCTCCGAAAGGCGCGCCAGGCGGTCGCCACGGTTCATGATCACCTGACCTCGGTAGGCGTCGCGGGGCAGGTCGGCCCACCGTTGCGCCTCGGCGTGCGCAGCATCCGCCAACGCGTCCGGCGCGACGACATCGTCGAGGAACCCGGCGTCGCGGGCACCCTCGGGCGGGTACATCCGGGCACCAACGGTCGCCTGCTGGTAGTGGCGCATCGACAGCCGCTCGCGCGAGAACTCGACCGCCCAGCGTGGCAACATCATGCCGATCTTGGTCTCGATCAACCCGATCTGGAAATCGCCGGCGGCGCCCACCCGGTAATCGGCGCTCATGAGCAACAACGCCCCGGCGGCCACCGCGTGGCCGGTGCAGGCGACGATCACGGGCACCGGCGCCCCGAAGAGGCGGGCGAACAACGCCCCGCCGTCGGTGACCAGCCGGCCGGCCGCTTCCGGGCCGGCCCGCATGACCTTCAGGTCGAAACCGCCGGTGAGCATTCCCGGCTGCCCGGTGATGCACAGCGCGCCGACGGTTTCGGGCCGGCGGCCTCGGCGCGATCGAGTGCGGCCTCGAGACCGGTGAGCACGTCGGGCGAGAGCGCGTTGGCCTTGCCGTTGTCGATCGTCGCGTACGCGATGCGATCACGAACGTCGTAGTGCACCACTTCGTCAGCCATCGGTTTCTGCGCCCCCCTGGTCGAACAGATCGGGAGTCTGCAGCGGGAGCGCGGGCGCGCTCAAGCCGAGGTGGGCGAACGCGGCCGCGGTCGCCATCCGGCCCCGGGGTGTGCGTTCGAGCAGGCCGCACTGGAGCAGGAACGGTTCGTAGACGTCCTCGACCGTTTCGGGCGCCTCCCCCACCGACACCGCGAGCGTGCCGAGACCGACGGCACGGCCCGTGAAGGTACGGCAGAGTGCGTTCAGGATCGCCCGGTCGACCTTGTCGAGACCGAGATCGTCGACCTCGAACAACACGAGCGCGTCGCGGGCCGCGGCCGGCGTGATCTTGCCGTCGGCACGCACCTCGACGTAGTCGCGCACCCGTTTCAACAACCGGTTCGCGATACGCGGCGTGCCGCGCGAGCGGCGGGCGATCTCGTGCGAACTCTCCGGATCGAGCGGCACACCGAGGATCGTCGCCGAACGAGTGAGGATCAATGCGAGTTCTTCCGGCACGTAATAGTCGAGACGGGCGACGAACCCGAACCGGTCGCGTAACGGCCCGGTGATCAACCCGGTGCGGGTCGTCGCGCCGACGAGCGTGAACCGCGGGAGGTCGAGACGGATGGTGCGCGCGGTCGGCCCTTCCCGATCACGATGTCGAGCTGGAAGTCTTCCATCGCCGGGTAGAGCACCTCTTCGACCGCGCGCGGCAGGCGATGCACCTCGTCGATGAAGAGCACGTCGCCGTCGTCGAGGTTCGAGAGGATCGCGGCGAGGTCCCCGGCACGTTCGAGCGCGGGGCCGCTCGTCGGTTGGAGACGCGCCCCCATCTCGTTGGCGATGATCCCCGCGAGCGAGGTCTTGCCGAGGCCCGGCGGACCGGCCAGCAGCACATGATCGACGGCCTGGCCGCGCTTTTGCGCCGCTTCGAGCATGATCGAAAGGTGCTCGCGCAACCGGGGCTGTCCGACGAACTCGTCGAGCCGCCGCGGCCGCAGCGTGGTTTCCTCGGCGGCCTCGACGGGGTCGGCGGCACCCGGAGTGAGCAGTTCGTCGCGCACCTATCCTCCGCTCTCGTCCCTACGGTCCGGGCCGCTCGGGCACCGACAACCCTGCACCGTCGCGCCGCACGCCCTCGCTCGGGCCCCGCTCGGGCAGCGATGCAGTCATCGTGCCGTCGCGAGCGCTTTCAGCGCTTCACGCAAGAGGTGCTCGACGGTGCCGTCTTCGGGGAGTTGGGTCAGCACGTCGCGGACTTCTTCGGCGTTGTAGCCGAGCCCGGCGAGCGCCTCGCGCACTTCCACCCGCGCGCTCGACGGGGCCGCGCCCGGCGCGGTGAGATCGAGATCGGGAACGTCGAGACGGGCCTTCAACTCGATCAGCAACCGCTGCGCGGTGCGCTTGCCGACACCCGGCACCATCGTGAGCGCGTCGAGGTCGTCGTCGGCGAGCGCGCGCCGCAACACGTTCGGCGAATGCACCGAGAGGATCGCGAGCCCGAGTTCGGCGCCACACCGGTCGCGCCGATCAACGCCTCGAACGTGTCGCGTTCGTCTCGGGTGGGGAACCCGTAGAGCAACATCGCGTCGTCGCGCACATGCAGGTGCGTGAACAGGAACGCGTTCGACGCCGGCGCGAGCGCGGGGATCGCGCTGATCGGCACGAGCACCCGGTACCCGACGCCCTGCGCCTCGACCAGCACCTCGCCGGTCGCGTTGCGGTCGATCACCACGCCGCGCACCGACCCGATCACGCGCGCACCTCCTGTTGCTCGACGGCCCGCTTCACGGCCCGGCCGAGCCGGTCTCGCCATACATGGCACAACGCGAGCGCCAGCGCATCGGCCGCGTCGGGCGGTTTCGGCGTTTCGGCGAGGCGGAGCAACCGGGTGACCATCTCCTGCACTTCGCGCTTGCCCGCCCGACCGTCGCCGGTGACCGCGAGCTTCACCTCGTTCGGGCTGTACTGCGTGACGGGCACGCCCGCATGCGACGACACCGCGAGCGCGAGGCCACTCGCCTGGCCGACCGAGATCGCGGTACGGGCGTTGGCCTGGAACAGCACCCGTTCCACCGCCACCGCGCACGGCCGAAGCGTCGCGACGAGGTCGACCAGTTCGTCGTGCAGTTCGGCGAGCCGGTCGGGCAACTCGTGGGTGCGGTCGGTACGGATCACCCCGCACGACACCGCCCGGGCACGCGCGCCGTGCACCATGACCGCGCCATAGCCGCAGCGCGAAAGACCAGGGTCGATGCCGAGCACCGGGCCCGCGGGATCGAACATGTGTACGAGCCTAGGGGGCCGGTCAGCCCCGGTGGCGGAACATCCTCCACAGCACGAACAGGAGGAGGGCGCCGATGCCCACCGGAATGAGCCGCTGCGCGACCGGTGCGCCCGCGACATCGAACAGGTCGACCGGCTGTGCCTCGGGCGCGTCGATGCGCCGCCGCTCCGACGGGGCGGCGCTCCCGGCGGCATCCGGCGCGACCGGCACCTTCGCGGCTGCGGTCGCGGCGCCGGCCGCCACGGGTTCGGGTGGTCGCTCCGGCGTCGCCGGTGCGACGACGGCGGTGGCATCGATGTGGCCCGGCGCATCGCCGCCGCTCAACACGTCGCGTTCGAGATTGTCGACGAACTGGCCGAGCAACTTCGTCGACACGTCGGCGAGGACGCCCCGGCCGAACTGCGCGACCTTGCCCGTGATCTGCAGGTCGGTGCGGATGTCGACCGCGGTTCCGCCGTCGTCGCTCGACACCATCTTCACGTCGATCGTGGCCTTCGCGTTGCCCTGGCCGCGGGTATCGCGACCCGACGCGTCGAGCACCGCATGGTGATTCGCCTCGTCGACCTCCGCCAGGCGCGCCGTGCCCTTGTACTGCGCGGTGATCGGCCCGACCTTCACCTTCACGATCCCGCGGTACTCGTCGCCCTCGACTTCTTGGAGTTGCGCCCCGGGAAGGCACGGGGCGATGCGCTCGATGTCGAGCAACACCTTCCACGTCGCTTCGATCGGCGCGCTCACTCGGAAGCTGTCGGTGATCTCCATCAGTCCTCAATTCTCCTCTCGCCGTGGCAACGTTCGCCGCTCCAGCGCGGCGAGGTCGGCGGGAGTGTCGACATCGGTCGGCGATCCCGTGCCGTCGCACGGCACTTCTACGGCGGGGTGGTGCCGCAGCAGCGCCCGCGCCCCTTCGTCGCCCGTGAGCTGCATTGCTTCGTCCCAATGCTCACGGGCGAGTAACACCGGATTGCCCCGTACGCCGCCGTAGGTGGCGACGGCGAGGCGAGCGCCCTCATCGTAGGTGGCCGCGAGTAACCGGTAGGAGCCCGGTCCGACGAGCGGCTGGTCCGCGAGCCCGATCACGAGCGCGGCGATGCCGGGGTGAGCTGTCGCCGCCCGGAGCGCGGCGACCAGGCTCGATGCGATCCCCGTCGCGAACGCGGGGTTGGCCACCACCTCGACGTCGCCCGGGAGCACGGCGCGCACCGAAGCGGCGCCGTTACCGACGACGACGAAGATCGGCGCCAGGCCCGAGCCGCGCGCCGCGTCGAGCGCGTGCAGCACGAGCGGGCGTCCGCGAAACCCGGCGAGCGGTTTCGGCGTCGCCCCACCGAAACGCTCCCCCCGTCCCGCGGCGAGGATCGCCACCCCGATCACCGGTCCGGCGCCGGGGAGGCCGCAACCCGCGCCCCGAACGACGACCTCAGGCGGACGCCGCTTCGAGCGCGCGGCGGGTGAGGACGCGGGCGAGGTGCTCGCGGTACTCGATCGACGCGTTGAGGTCGGCGCCCGGCTCGGTGCCCTCGGCCGCGTGCTCGGCGGCTTCGCTCGCCGACGCGCCCTGGGCCAGCGCGGCTTCGACCGCTCGTGCCCGTACCGGGGTGGAACCCATGTTCACCAACGCCACGCGTGTGCCGCCGTTGACCCGCGTCGCGAGCGACCCGACGATCGCCCAGTCCTGCGCCCGGCGCTGGAACTTCTGGTACGAGAACCCGTTGGCGCCCGTCTTCGGAGCCCGGATCTCGATCAGCAGTTCGTCGGGTGCGAGCGCGGTCTCCAGGAAACCCTCGAAGAATTCCGTCGCCGGGATCGAGCGCTCCCCGCCGGGCCCGCGCACGACGAACGTCGCATCGAGCGCGAGCAGCGCGGCCGGCAGGTCGGAGGCGGGGTCGCCGTGCGCGACCGAGCCACCGATCGTGCCGCGGTGGCGCACCTGGTTGTCGCCGACTTGCGCCGCGACGGCCTGGAGCACACCACAGTTCTTCGCGAGCACGTCGCTCGTCTCGAGGGCGCGGTGGCGGGTGAGCGCGCCGATCGCGACATGGTCGCCCGCGTCGTTCACGTAGGAGAGGTCGCGCACCCGACCGAGGTCGACCAGCACGGTCGGTGTCGCGAGGCGGAGTTTCATGAGCGGGATCAACGACATACCGCCCGCGAGGAACTTCGCGTCTTCGCCGTGCTCGGTGATGAGCGACAGGGCCTCATCCGCCGAGGACGCGCGTACATAGTCGAACGCTGCCGGGATCATTGCTGGGCCTCCTGGGCGTGTTGCAGCGCGCGCCAGACGCGCTCGGGCGTGGCGGGCATGTCGATGTCGGTGATGCCGAAGGGTTGCAGGGCATCGACGATCGCGTTCATCACCGCCGGAGTCGAGGCGATCGTGCCGGCCTCGCCGATGCCTTTGACGCCGAGCGGGTTACTCGGGCTCGGCGTGGTCGTGTGGCCCAGTTCGAGGCTGGGCACTTCGGCGGCCGAAGGAACGAGATAGTCGACGAGGGTCGACGTCAGCAGGTTGCCGGCGTCGTCGTAGACGGCTTCTTCCCACAGTGCCTGTGCGACACCCTGGATCACGCCGCCGTGCACCTGGCCCTCGACGATGAGCGGGTTGACCTGGTTGCCGCAGTCGTCGACCGCGACGTAGCGCAACAACTCGACCCGCCCGGTCTCGGCGTCGATCTCGACCACCGCGACGTGGGTCCCGAACGGGAACGTGAAGTTGGGCGGGTCCCAGGTGGCCTGGGCCTCGAGGTTCGGTTCGACGCCGTCGGGAAGGTCGTGGGCGGTGAAGGCCGCGAACGCGATCTCGCCGATCGCCATCGCGTGACCGGGGGTTCCCTTCACCCGGAACGAGCCGTCGACGAATTCGAGGTCGCCTTCCGCGGCTTCGAGCTGGTGCGCGGCGATCGCACGCGCTTTGGCGAGCACCTTCTCGCACGCCATCCACAACGCCGCGCCACCGACCGACACCGAGCGCGAACCGTAGGTGTCGAGCCCGAGCGGCGAGATATCGGTGTCGGAGTGCAGCACCTCCACGTCGTCGCACGGGACTCCGAGCCGGTCGGCGACGATCATCGACCACGACGTGACGTGCCCCTGCCCGTGCGGTGAAGTGCCGGTGATCACCTGCACCTTGCCGGTGGGCAACAGCCGGACGGTCGCCGACTCCCAGCCGCCGGCCGAATACCGCAGCGACGCGAGCACCCGGCTCGGCGCGAGGCCGCACATCTCGACATACGAGGAGAGCCCGATGCCCAGATGACGGGTGGACCCTTCGGCCCGGCGCCGCCGCTGTTCGGCGCGCACACCGTCGTAGTCGGCCGCGGCGAGCGCCTGCGCGAGCGCGGGTTCGTAGTTGCCGCTGTCGAACGACAGGCCACCGGCCGACGCGTAGGGGAACTGGTCGGCCCGGATGAAGTTGCGACGGCGGATCTCGGCCGGGTCGATGCCGACCTCCCGCGCGAGCGCGTCCATGGCCCGTTCGATCGCGTAGGTGGCCTCGGGCCGCCCCGCGCCCCGGTAGGCGTCGGTGGGCGTGCGGTTGGTGAACACCGACGTGCAGGTGAACGAGTACGCCGGGACGTCGTACACGCCGTGGTACAGGAACGCGCCGAGTAGCGGGATGCCCGGCGTGATGAGCTGCAGGTACGCGCCCATGTCGGCGAGGAGGTGAACCCGGACCGCGCTGACCCGGCCGTCGGCATCGGCGGCGAGCTCGATGTCTTGGATCATCCCCCGGCCCTGGATGGTCGCCTGGGTCGCCTCGCCCCGTTCCTCGCTCCAACGCACCGGCCGGCGTAACCGGTGGGCGAGGGCCAGGCACAGCGCCTCTTCCGCGTACACGTCGAGCTTCGAACCGAAACCGCCGCCGACGGCCGGTGCGACGACCCGGAGTTTCTGTTCCGGCAAGCCGAGCGTGATGCCGAGCATCACCTTCAGGATGTGCGGGATCTGCGTCGACGAGTAGATGGTGAAGTCGCCGCCGAACGGTTCGGGCACGACACACACGCCGCGCGGTTCCATCGCGGTCGGGATCAACCGCTGCTGGAGGTAGCGCTCGCGCACCGTGTGCACAGCCTGCTCGAACGCGGCGTCGACCGCGGCTTCGTCGGGGACGAGCGCCCAGGTGTACGAACGGTTGGTACCGATGTCGGCGTGCACCAGCGTGTGATCGTGGAGTGCTTCTTCGAGGTCGAGCACCACGGGGAGCGGCTCGTACTCGACGTCGATCTTCTCCGCGCCGTCGCGCGCCGCGCTCTTCGACTCCGCCACCACGACCGCGACGCCTTCGCCCGTGTAGCGCACTTCGTCGATCGCGAGCGGCCAGTGGGCCGGCGCCTTCATGTCTTCGGTGACAGGCCACGCGCACGGCAGCGGGTTCTCCCACTCCGACCGGAGATCGGCGCCCGTGAAGACCGCGACGACACCGGGCATCGCGCGGGCGGCCGACACGTCGATCGCCGCGATGCGCGCGTGAGCGACCGTGCTGCGCACGACCTTCGCGTGCAGGGCCCCGGGCACCGAGAGGTCGTCGACGAAACGAGCCTCGCCGGTGAGCAGCGCCGGGTCCTCCTTGCGGAGGAGCCGGGTTCCCAGCGTGGCGGTCATCGTGCGCCGGCCTGCCGCGTTTCGGCGGCGGCGAGCACCGCCTTCACGATGTTGTGGTAGCCGGTGCACCGGCAGAGGTTGCCTTCGAGCCCGAGGCGGACGTCGTGCTCCGTCGGGTTGGGAACCTCCTCGAGCAGGGAAACGGCGGCCATCACCATGCCGGCGGTGCAATACCCGCACTGCAGCCCGTGGTTCTCGTGGAACGCCTGTTGCACCGGGTGCAGCTCGCCGTCGTGGGCGAGGCCCTCGATCGTCGTCACCGCAGCACCGTCGGCCTGCGCGGCGAAGATCGTGCACGACTTCACCGACTCGCCGTCGAGCAGCACCGTGCACGCACCGCACGAGGACGTGTCGCAGCCGATCTTGGTGCCCGTCAGCGCGCAAGCCTCGCGCAGGTACTGCACGAGCAGCACCCGCGGTTCGACGTCGTGCTCCTGGGCAGCGCCGTTCACCGTCATCCCAATGCGCATCGAAGGCCCTCCGTTGGTGCGATGGTTCGGGCGTCACTCTCGCGCGCCGGCGAGAGGTCTACCAGGCCCACTCGGAGGATGACCGGCTCATGGTCGAGGTCAGCCGCTGATCCTCGGGCCGGCGCGTTCGATCGCGATGCGCAGTACCACCCGTTGCTGGTCGGTCATGGCCGCGCGGTACTCGTCCCAGTCGGGGTGCTCCCCCGAGACCCGCCGGTAATAGTCGACGAGGCGCTCCATGGCGTCGGGGAGATGGACGACCTCGGCGGTGCCGTCGACCTGGCCCCACGCGCCGTAGAAACCGTCGTTCAGCATGCAGACCGACGCCCGCGGGTCGCGCAGCAGGTTCTTGGTCTTCATCGCCGTCTCGCGGCTGCTGATCACGACGAAGCCGTCGGCGTCGACCGCGGCCGCGATCGGCGACATCTGGGGCCGACCGTCGCGCCGGAAGGTCGCGAGGATGCCGTGATGATTGGTACGGATGAAGTCTCGGGCCTGGTCGATGTCCACACGTGCCCCTTCGGTTGCGACGGCGCTGGCCGCTCAGACGTTCACCGCTTCGAGCACCGCGTCGGGGATGTCGAAATTGGCCCAGACCGCCTCGACGTCGTCGTGGTCCTCGAGCGCCTCGATGAGCCGCAACACCGACTTCGCCGCGTTCTCTTCCGTGAGTTCCACGCTGATGTTCGGTTCGTAGACGAGGTCCGACGACGCCACCGGCGTACCCGCGGCCTCGATCGCGGTGCGGACCGCGTGCAACTCCGTTGCCGGTGTGACCACCTCCCAGTTGTCGCCGCCGTCGCGGATGTCTTCCGCGCCCGCGTCGGCGGCCAGCAACATCAGATCGTCTTCGCTCGCCGCCGACTTCGGCACGAGCACGATGCCCCGCCGGTCGAACTGCCAACTCACCGCGCCCGGTTCGGCGAAGGAACCACCGTTGCGCGAGAACACGTTGCGGATCTCCGCGCCGGTGCGGTTCCGGTTGTCGGTGAGCGCCTGCACGAACACGGCCACACCGTGGGGCGCGTAACCCTCGTAGGCGACCGACTCGTACGTGACCCCTTCTTCTTCCCCCGTACCGCGCCGGATCGCCCGCTGGATCGTGTCGACCGGTACCGAGTTGTCGCGTGCCTTCTGCACCATCGTGCGCAGCGTGGCGTTCGTCTCGGGGTCGCCCCCGCCGGTTCGGGCCGCCACCTCGATCTGGCGGATCAACACCGCGAACAACTTGCCGCGCGCCTGGTCGGCCGCGCCCTTCTTGTGCTTGATCGAATGCCATTTGGAGTGACCCGACATCAGGCAACCTCAGTCAAGAAACGCTCGTGCAGGCGCAGATCACCTGCGAGCTCCGGATGGAACGACGAGAACCAGATCGGGCCTTGACGGCCCAGCACCGCCACACCGCCGTGACGCGCGAGCACCTCGACCGCGGGCCCGCACTCCTCGACGACCGGCGCGCGGATGAACACGCCGGTGAACGGCCCGCCGGCCAACCCGGCGACGTCGAGGGGCGCTTCGAACGAATCACGCTGGCGACCGTAACCGTTGCGGCGCACGCGGGCGTCGAGCAGTCCGAGCGGCCGCTGATCGGCCCGCCCGTCGACGACGGTGGTCGCGATCACGATCAGTCCGGCGCAGGTCGCGAACGCCGGCATGCCGTCGTGCAACCGTGCCGTGAGGGGCGTACGCAGCTCCGACGTGTCGAGCAATTTGTCGATGGTCGTCGACTCCCCGCCGGGCAGGAAGATCGCGTCGACACCGGCGAGGTGCTCCGGCCGGCGGACCAGCGCGACATCGGCACCGAGGGCGCCGAGCGCCTCAGCGTGCTCGCGAAACGCGCCCTGGAGGGCGAGAACCCCGATCTTCATCCCGCGGCCCTGGAGGCCTCGACGGCGCGCGCACCGGCGTCACCAACCGCGCTCGGCGAGCTTCACGTCGAGTTTGTCGATCTCCTCGCCGCGCATCGCTTCGCCGAGACCGCGCGACACCTTGCCGACGATCTGCGGGTCGTTGTAGTGGGTGGTCGCTTCGACGATCGCCTTCCCGCGTGTCGCGGGGTCGGACGACTTGAAGATGCCACTCCCGACGAAGACGGCCTGCGCGCCGAGTTGCATCACGAGCGCGGCGTCGGCCGGGGTCGCGATACCGCCGGCACAGAACAGCGGCACGGGCAGCTCGCCCAGGCGCGCGACTTCCGACACGAGGTCGATGGGCGCCTGCAACTGCTTCGCCCACCCGAACAACTCCTCGGGCCGGGCGACCTTGATCTTCTCGATGTCGCCGAGGATCGACCGGAGGTGGCGCACGGCTTCGACGATGTTGCCGGTACCCGCTTCGCCCTTGCTGCGGATCATCGCCGCGCCCTCGCTGATCCGCCGCAGCGCCTCACCGAGGTTCGTCGCGCCGCACACGAACGGCACGGTGAACGCCCACTTGTCGACGTGGAACGCTTCGTCGGCCGGGGTGAGCACTTCCGACTCGTCGACGTAGTCGACGCCGAGCGACTGGAGGACCTGCGCCTCCGCAAAGTGGCCGATGCGGCACTTCGCCATCACCGGGATCGTGACCGCGGCCTGGATGCCCTCGATCATCGCCGGGTCGCTCATCCGGGCCACGCCGCCGTCGCGGCGGATGTCGGAAGGGACCCGCTCGAGCGCCATCACCGCGGTGGCGCCGGCGTCCTCGGCGATCTTCGCCTGCTCGGGCGTGACGACGTCCATGATGACACCGCCGCGCAACATCTCGGCCAGGCCACGCTTGACGCGCCCGGTACCGGTGGTGCGGTCCTCAGCCATCCGGCCAGTCTACCGGCCGGGGTTACATGGCTTCGAGGGCTTTGATGCGCTCGGCGATGGGCGGGTGGGTCGCGAACAGCTTGTTGAAGCGTGAACCGGGGTGCGACGCGTCGGTGTCGAGCGGCTCCTCGATCCACAGGTGCGCGGTGGCCTTCGAAGCCGTGTGCACGACCGAGGTGTCGTCTTCCAACTTCTTCAACGCGGAGATCAGCCCGGGCGGGTAGCGGGTGAGCTGCACCCCCGACGCGTCGGCCAGCGACTCCCGCCGGCGGCTCATCGCGAGCTGCATCAACTTGGCGACGATCGGGGCGAGGACCAACAACAGCACACCGAAGATCGCGAACACGGCGCCGGCGATGCCGGCGTCGTTCGAATCGTTCCGGTTCCGGCGACCGCCCCAGAACATGAAGCGCAAGAAGAAGTCGGAGAGCAGCGCGACCACACCGACGAGCGTCACCGCGATCGTCGACACGAGGATGTCGTAGTTGCGGATGTGCGACAGCTCGTGGGCGAGCACGCCTTCGAGCTCGACGCGGTTCATCTTCTCGAGCAGCCCGGTGGTGACCGCGACTGCCGCGTGTTGCGGGTCGCGGCCGGTCGCGAACGCGTTCGGCGCCGGGTCGTCGACGATGTAGAGGCGCGGCTTCGGCAACCCGCTCGCGATGCAGAGCCCCTCGACCAGGTTGTGGTACCGCGCGTACTCACGAGGGTCGGCGGGATGGGCGCGGCTCATCTTGAGCGCGACCTTGTCGCTGTTGTAGTAGGCGGTGACCGAGCCGATGAGCGCGATCACGCCCGCGATCACCAACCCGATGATGCCGCCACCGGTCAGGTAGTTGATCGCTTCGACGACCGCCACGACGAGCACGACGAAGGCCGCGATGATGAGCCATGTGCGCCGCTTGTTCGCGGCGATCTGTTCGTACACGTGAGATCAGCGAGGGTTCAGAACTGCACCTTCGGCACGCTCTTCGCCTCTTCCTCTCCCTCGAAGTACTCGCGTTCGTGGAAGTTGAACATGCCCGCGATGATGTTCGACGGGATCGACTGGATCTTGCTGTTGTACTTCACGACCGAGTCGTTGTAGAACTGCCGCGCGTACGCGATGCGATCTTCCGTCGATGTCAGCTGTTCCTGCAGCGCGAGGAAGTTCTGGTTCGCCTTCAGGTCGGGGTAGGCCTCCGCCACCGCGAACAGCTGGCGCAGCGCACCGGTGAGCACGTTCTCGGCTTGGGCCTGTGCCGGCGCGCCCTGGGCCGACACCGCCTGCTGGCGGGCCTGCACGACGCGTTCGAGGGTGTCCTTCTCGTGCGCCGCGTAGCCCTTGACTGTTTCGACCAGGTTCGGGACGAGGTCGTGGCGACGCTGCAGTTGGACGTCGATCTGCGACCAGGCATTGTCGATCCGGTTCCGCAACCGGACCAGGCCGTTGTACGACGCGACGAAGACGAGGACCACCAAGACGATGATCACAACGATGATGATGACCGCGATCACAAAAGGAACCTCCGTCCCAGGAGACCATGCAGTGTAGGGAGCGCGCCGCTCACACGAGTGCCATGGCGTGCTCGTAGATGTCGACGTAGCGCCGGGCGAGGCGCCGCATGGAGAATTCGCCCGCTCGCTCGTGGCCGGCGGCGACGAGCCTGCCTCGCAAGCCGGCGTCGTCGAGCACCCGCCGCAGCGCGGCGCGCAGCGCCTGCGGGTCGCCGGGCGGGACCACCAACGACTCCTGATCGGGCCGGGCGACGTTGCGGTAGCCCTCGATGTCGGACGCGACGATCGCCGTCCCGGCGGCCATGGCCTCGAGGAGGACGAGCCCGAACGATTCACCGCCGATCGCGGGCGCGCAGAACACCGTTGCGCCGCGTAGCCGTTCGGCGAGGGCATCGTCGGAGACCACACCGAGCCACTCGACGTTGGCGGTGCGGCGCGCCTGCAACTCCGCGGTCTGCGGACCGGTGCTCGCAACCCACAGTTCGGCGTCGCGATCGATCCCTCGCCACGCTTCGATCAACACGTCGAGCCCTTTACGCGGCTCGTGCCGCCCGACGAACAACACCGCGGGTCGCTTCGACGGGTGGGCCGGCCCCGTGGCGAACCGGTCGACGTCGATGCCGTTCCACAACACCGTGTACTCGCCGTCGAGAAACTCGTAGGCCAGGTTGCGCGCCGCTTCCGACACCGCAACCCGGGTCGGGATGCGTTGCATGATCATGCGCACCGCCGGCATCGCCCACTTCTGGGGCATCTCCCCCGCGATGTGGAACGTCCCGATCATCGGTCCTTTGAAGCCCATCAGGATCGAGAGGTTCGGCGCCGGCACCGCCGGTTCGTGCAGGTGCACCAGGTCGGGCTTGATGCTGCGCACCGCTTCGATCGTGCGCCGTGCCATCGGCGCGCCGGTCGCGATCGGCGAGATCGACCCGTTCGATTCCCATTCGACCGTCGGGCCGACGCACACGACGCCCGGCTCGGGTGGCGGGCCGTCGCACGGGGCGACGATCCGGACGTCGATGTCGAGGGCGCGCAGCTCACGCGACAAACCGAGCACCTGGCCCTGCACGCCACCGGGGCGCGACAGCGAATAGGGGCAGGTCATGATCACTCGCATGTCGACGCCTGCGCCGGCGGGCCCGGCAACGGCAGCGGCGCGCCGGTCCGGTCGCTCGGCCAGTTCGGCTGCAAGAGGTGCCACTGCTCGGGGGCTTCGCGGATCAAGGGTTCCATTTCGTACGCCAGCGCCTGGGTGATGCGGGCGATGTCGTCTCGCAGCCGGCCTTCACGCGTGACCGGGATCGGCGGCCGCACCAGGCCACGATGATCGCGCCCGGGGCCGAAGTAGGTCGCGACGGGCAGCAGCGCCGCGCCCGTGCGCAAGGCGAGCGTCGCCGGCCCGGCCGGCAACGTGGTGCGTTCGCCGAAGAACTCCACGCCTACACCGTCGCCGGTGAGATCACGGTCGCACAAGAGGCACACGATCCGGTTGTCGCGCAACGCCCGGATGACCCGGGAGGAGACATCGGGCCCGAGCGGCACGATGTCGAGGCCGAACCCCTTCCGCTGTTCCACGAACCAGTCGAACAGTTTCGGCGGTTCGACCGGTTCGACCACCGCCAGCACGTCGAAGCCCCGGCCGGCGATCCAGGCGCCGGCCCACTCCCAGCCGCCGAGGTGCGGGAGCGCGAGGATCGTGCCCTTCCCGGCCTCGACGCACGCCTCCACCTGCGCGAAGTTCTCGACCCGGCCGTGCGACGAGATCTCCCCCGCCCGCACCTCGGCCGGGAGACGGAACATCTCGAGCCAGTAGCGCGCGGTACGAGTCGAACGTCGCCTGCACCCGCGCCTCGAGCGCAACGTCGTCGAGGGTGCCGCCGGCGACGCGTTGCTGATGGCGGGCCACCATCTCGCGCCGGCCGCGCATCAACCGCGGGGCGACCCGGCCGGCGACTTCGCTCAGCGTGTGCGCGAACGGGTACGGGAACGACTCGCCGATGCGCGCCGCACTGCGGTAACCGATGTACGCGGCCGCGAGCGCGGCGCGATGCCCGCCCCCGGGCACCGGTCAGGGACGCGTGCGACGCACGGAGCGTTCGCGGCGACGGCTCCGCTCGTTCGGGGGACGCCGTGCCTCCCACCAGGAACGCAGCCGCGGGCTCGGTGGTTCGTAGTCGTCGCCGCGTTCGCCCGGGCGACGACGCTGCGGGTGTACCGACCGCGGCGCGTGCGCGGCCTGTTTCCACACCCGGCGGAACCGGTCGACGACCGTGAAGAGCGTCAGCGCGAGCATCACCCACAGCACGGGCACGATGATGTTGAACGCGAGCGCGACGCCGAGGAGCACGAACCGCTCGGCCCGTTCCATCAGGCCGCCTTTGGCCTGGAGGCCGAGCGACTCCGCTTTGGCCCGCTCGTAGGAGATGACCATCGACGACGCGGCGACGGCGAAGGCGAGCACCGGCAAGTGGGGGCTCGTACGGCCGAGGTACCAGGCGACGCCGCCGAACAGCGCGGCGTCGGAGACCCGGTCGGCGACGGAGTCGAAGAACGACCCGCGCGGGCTGGCCTGGCCGGTACGGCGGGCGACGGTGCCGTCGAGCAGGTCGAACAGGCCGGCGAGCGCGATGCCCACGACGCCCCAGATCAGGTGGCCCGCCCCGATGACGACGGCCGCGGCGAGCGAGATGACGAGCCCGACAGCCGTCAGGACATCGGCGGCGATCCCGAGCCGGCGCAAGCGCTCACCCAGGGGGGCGAGCCCACGCTCGACGCCGGCGCGCCAGCGTTTGTCGAGCATCGCACTCCTCCGACGAGTCCTCCGGCAGGCGCGCTCGCGTTCGCGAGCACATGGTCAGGGTACCACCGGTCCCGGTGCTCCCCGCGTTCCTCGGGAATGGCCCGCACCTCGGCCCGGGCCGGCCCGCGACCGGCTAGTCGTCGTCGATGATGATCCCCTGGCCGGCCCCGCCGTACCCGCCGATGTTGGCGTTCGTCGCGCTGCCCAGCACCACGAGGAACTTGTCGTTCGGCTCGCGAACCGTGTCACCGACGATCGTCACCGACACGTTCTTCTGGGTCTCCCCCGGGTTGAACGTGAGCGTGCCACTCGCCGCGAGGTAGTCCTGCGGCATCGACGCGCCCCAGGTCGGCGGCAGGCTCAGCGTCTGGTAGCGCACGGTGACGACCTGCGTGCTCGCGCCGCTCAGCCGCACGGGTACGAGCAGCGGTCTCGTGCCGCTGTTGCCTTCGATGGCACTTCCGGTCCCGATCGAGACCGTCACCGCGCCCGGGGAGATGGCGGTCGCCGTCGCCGCCGACATCACACCCGCGGCGCTCCCCTGGTAGGGCTGCACCGCGAACTGGTACTTCTTGCCCGCGGGGAGGGCCAGGTTCGCCGCGCGGGCCGAGCCGCCGACCGAGACGTTGATACCGGTCGGGAACGCGTACACCTTGTACGACGTGATCGGCCGGCCGTAGTCGTAGCCGGGCGCGCTCCAGCGCACCGTCGCGCCGGACGCGGTGGCACTCGCCGTCACCGATCCCGGCGCGCGCAACACCTGCTGGACCACGCTCCAACCCGGCTTGTGCGTACCGTTGATCTTCTCGACACCCATGTTCTGATAGTGGTCGGCCAGGTTCGTGCCTGCGTCACGCAGCGAGAAGACGAACATCGGCCCGGTGAAGCTCCAGTCCTTCCACAATTGCATCGACTGGGCGAACAGCACGCCCTGCGCGGCATCGCTGACCGCGACCTGGTCGGTGCCGGTCGGGAACGCGAGTTCGGTCGCCCAGATCTTCTTGTTGCCGTCGCCGTGGGCAACCATCTGGGCGTACAGGTCCTTCGTCTGCTGGAACGCGCTCCAGTCGGCGATCGTGCTCGAAGGGCGCGGGAACGTCGACGGGTGATGGGCCACACCGTCGAAGAAACCATGGCCGCCGTTGGCGTAGATGCCCTGGAGGAACGTGAGCGGCAGGACGTGGGTCCCGTCGGCGGAATTGGCCGCCGGCGACGTGCCACCGGTGAGCACGGTCGAGTTGCGATCGACCGACTTGATGTTGAGGTAGGCCGACTTCAAGAGTTGGGTGTACTTCGCGACGTTCGGCTTCGGCGCCCACATCGCAAAGAGGTTCGGCTCGTTCCAGATCTCCCACGTGTGCACGCCGAGCGGTCCGTACCGCCGCGCCGCCGCGGCGACGAAGTTGCCGTAGTCACCGACGTTCGTCGGTGGCGCGTTCTGGGACGAGCCGGCCGGGCGTGCCCACGACGGCGCGTACGAGACGACGGCGTCGATCTTCAGGCCGTACGTGTTGGCCAGGTAGACGATCTTGTCGGCCGGCGCCCAGTTGTACTTGCCCTTCCCCTGCATCTCGAGTGTCGACCAGTTGAACGGGACGCGCACCCAGGTCGCACCGATTGCCTGCGCGTCACCGAAGTCGTGCTTGATCTGGGCCGTCGACCAGCCCAACGCGTCGCCGCTGAACGCGAAACCGATGTCGCGCCCGTCGACGACGGAGGCATCCGCGTGCGGCGTCGAATTCGCGAAGAACGAAGACCCGAGCGTGACGATCGGGACCAGGCCGAAGACGGCGGTCGCGAGCGCGACGAAAGCCATGACGACGCGTCCGTGTTTCGCGTGGCGCACGTGGTGAATCCTTTCGTTGAACCCGCGCCCCGCGCACGAGCAACGCCTGTTATGACCGAGAACAGTGAGGACCGGACGAAGGATGACCCGCTACAAACCAATCGGGCGACACTTGCACGGCATGACGACTTTTCGTGATTCCGACCGTGCGGTCGACCCGAACCAGGGTGTTCGCGAAAACCGTCGTCGTTAGGCAACGACGACGGCATCCCTGGTGCGGCGCGCACCCTACCCCAGAAGGGCCCGCTTCAATGCAAGGTATGCGGGTTTCGGCGTACCGCTTGTATGCACAAGTCCGAAGTTCTGGTAGTGGTCGGTACGATCCGGACCTTCGTCACGCATCGAGTACACGAACACAGGTCCGGCGAAGCTGTACGCGTTCCACGCACGCAGTGATTCCACCAGATCTTTCGCCTGGGTTTGTTCACTCACCGAGACATTGCTGGTACCGGTCGGGAACCCGATTTCCGTCGCCCAGATCTTCTTCTTCGCGTCACCGAACGTTTGCATGATGCGGTGCATCTGGGGCGCCTGTTGGAACGCGCTCCACGACGCGCGATACGTCGAACGGTACGGGTATGTCGAGGGGTGCAACGCCAGCGCGTCGAACGAATGGCCGCCGTGGTTGCGGTAAATGCTGCGCGTGAACGTGACCGGCGAGTTCTGCGACCCGTCGGGCGCGTTGTATGCCGGTGAGAGCCCGGCGGTGAGCACGACCGATTTGCGGTCGCTTCGCTTGATCGCGACGTACGCCTTCTTCAACAGTGCGGTGTACGCGGCTGCGTTCGGCTTGGGCGTCCACATGCTCGCGATATTCGGCTCGTTCCACACTTCCCACGTGTGCACACCGCGCGGCGCGTACCTCGCGACGATCTTGCTCATGAAGTTCGCGTAGTCGTTGAGGTTCGTCGGCGGATCGGTCCCCGGACGCCCGGCCGGTCGTGCCCACTGCGGCGTGTACGACACGACCGCTTCGATGTGCAGGTGTCGCGCGTTGGCCGCCGCGACCACGCGGTCGACCGGCGCCCAGTTGTACTGGCCGCGTTGCGTCTCGATCGAGATCCAGTTGAACGGGACCCGTACCCACTTCGCGCCCATGCCCCGCACGTGATCGAGGTCGTGGCGCAGGTCGGTTTGCGACCACTCCAGCACGCTGCCGTACAGCGACACACCGACCCCGCGGCCGTCGAGGGCGCGAGGGTGGGCGCTCGCGACCGGTTTGGCGGCGGGCTTCGGTGCCCTGCCCACCACCGGCGCGGCCGTGACCGGCATGCAGGCCGTCATCGTGAGCAACGCGGCGAACAGCACGATCAGGGCCCAGGCGCGCCGGTGCTGCGTCCACACGATGTCTCACTCCCCTCACGGTCGCTCCCATGGTTTTCGGCGTGCGCGCGCGCTGAGTGAAGTCCGGATCGGGCCGCCGGATGCCTGATCCGTCACTTGTTCCTAGAATCGATGCACGCTCACGAGGGGGTACGGGTGAAGACGTTCGCGACACCCCAGATCCGCAACGTTGCGCTGATCGGCCACGGCGGATCGGGCAAGACGACGCTCACCGAAGCGCTGCTGTTCACTGCGGGCGCGATCCCCCGCATGGGGCGGGTCGAAGACGGCAACACCGTCGCCGACTTCGACCCCGAGGAGCACCGCCGCGGCATCTCGGTGTCACTCTCGCTGGCCCCGGTCGAGTACGAAGGCCACAAGATCAACATCCTCGATACGCCGGGCTACGCCGACTTCATCGGTGACGTCGTCGCCGCGATCCATGCGGCCGACATCGCGGTGTTCGTCGTATCGGCCGTGGAAGGCGTCGAAGTACAGACGGAGATCGCGTGGCGCCTCGCCGCGCAGCGCAACATCCCCCGGGCGATCTTCGTGAACAAACTCGACCGCGAGCGGGCGTCGTTCCAGCGCACCCTCGACGACCTCAAGGACAAGTTCGGCGCCGGCGTCGCGCCGCTGCACCTCCCCATCGGCGAGGAGGCCACCCTCTCGGGCGTCATCGAACTGCTCAACGACGTCGCGATCACCTACGACACCTCGGGTGGCCCGAGCGAGAACCCGATCCCGCCCGAGATGGAAGCCGAAGAGCATTCGGTACACGACGCGCTCGTCGAAGGCATCGTCGTCGGTGACGACGACTTGATGGAGCGGTACCTCTCCGACGAGAAGATCGCGTACGACGAACTCGCCAAGACACTCGCCGCCGGCGTCGCGCAGGGCAGCGTGTTCCCCGTGCTCTCCGGGAGCGCGACCAAGCTCATCGGCGTCGACCGGCTCCTCAAGTTCCTCGTCGAAGAAGCGCCCGCGCCCTCCGTCGGTACCGGCAGCGCCGGTGCGCTGGTGTTCAAGACGATCGTCGACCCGTACGTCGGTCACGTGAACCTGTTCAAGGTGTTGCAGGGCACGATCAGCCACGACGACGTGCTGACGAACCAGCGCACGAAGACCGACGAACGCTTCCACCAGCTCTTCACGATGCGAGGCAAGGAACAGGACAACGTCAGCGAAGTCGCCGCCGGTGACATCGGCGCGGTGGCAAAGCTCGCCGGCACCGCGACGGGCGACGCGCTCGTTGCCAAGGGCGGCGAGCTCGACGTGCCCGCGCTCGAGCTTCCCGCGCCGCTCCTCGCCGTCGCGATCCACCCGAAGTCGAAGGGCGACGAAGACAAGCTCGCGAACGCGCTGCACCGCCTGCAGGAGGAAGACCCGGTGTTGCACATCGAGCGCAACGCCGAAACCCATCAGACGGTGCTGCACGGCGTCGGCGAGACGCACCTCTCGATCACCATCGAACGGCTGCAGCGCAAGTTCGGTGTCGAGGTCGAGACCGAGGACGTACGGGTGCCGTACCGCGAAACCATCACCGGCAACGCCGAAGCCGAAGGCAAGATCAAGAAGCAGACCGGCGGTCACGGCCAGTTCGCGGTGGCCTGGCTACGGGTCGAACCTCAGCCGCGGGGCGGCGGCATCGAGTTCGTCGACCAGATCGTCGGTGGTGTGATCCCCCGCCAGTACATCCCCGCGGTCGAGAAGGGCGTGCACGAGACCGTCGAGCACGGCGGCGCGCTCGGTTTCCCGGTGGTGGATGTGAAGGTCACCTGTTTCGACGGCAAGCACCACCCGGTCGACAGTTCGGAAATGGCGTTCAAGACCGCGGCGGCGGGTGGCATGCGTGACGCGTTGCAGAAAGCCGGTCCGCTGCTCCTCGAACCGATCAGTGAGCTCATCGTCACCGTGCCCGAGGCCAATCAGGGCGACGTCATGGGCGATCTCAACTCGAAGCGCGGTCGTATCCACGGCACCTCACCGTCCGGCAACGGCGAGGTCGAAGTGAGCGCGCTCGTGCCCACCTCGGAGATCATGCGGTACGCGATCGATCTCCGGTCGATGACCGGCGGCCGGGGCCGATTCCAAGCGTCGTTCTCGCACTACGACCCGGTGCCGGCCCATCTCGTCGACAAGATCGCCGAAGCCGCCAAAGAGGCGGCCAAGGCCTGACCGCTACCGGCCCTGGGCGAGGAGGTCGCGGATCTCCCGGAGCAGCACCGCTTCGTCGGTCGGGGCCGGCGTGTCGTCGACGCTTTCCTTGTTCCGGAGCGACTGGAGCTTCGCGAACGAGAACACCACCAGGTACACCGCGAACGCGATGATCAAGAAGTTGACGAACGCGGTGATGAACGAGCCGATCCGGATCTGCGAGTTGTGCACGGTCCAGTACAGCGCCGAGAAGTCGGCCTTGCCGAAGAGCGCGGCGACGATCTGCATCAGGATGTCGTTCACGAACGACTGCACGACGGCGTTGAACGCGACGCCGATCACGACCGCGACGGCGAGGTCGAGCACGTTGCCGCGCATGATGAACTCTTTGAAGCCCTTGAGGAACTCGCGCATGACGTCGTCTCCTGAGTCGGCCCGCCGTGGTGGCCGAGACGCTATTGCGAACCGACGCCGAATTGCGACCAATCCTCCGGGTTCTGTTCCGTGTACTCGCCGATGACGGCACCGTCGACCCCGTCGAGTTCGACGAGGCCTCGGATGCTCGGTGGGTCGTCGGCGCTGTAGACGAGGATCCGCCAGGTCGGGCGGCTGCGCAGCCCCCGCCATGCCAGCTGCGCCGAGGCGTGCCCGACCGGGAAGCCGACCGCCCGGCTCGCCGCCGCGAGCGCCTCCGTCTGGTCGATGCGCAGCGGGTAGGCGGCAGCCCAGCAGTACAGCGCGAACACGCCGAGCACGATGCCCGCGGCGATCAGCCCGCCGTTGCCCGCCGAGATCCCACCCCACAGCGCGAGCGCGGCGATGACGGCGTAGAGCGTGGCCGCGATACGCCGGCGGCGGATGTCGGGGAAGACGTACGGGCCGACCAACGCCGTGACGTCGAGGTCTTCGGGGAGGGTGTCGCCCTCGGGCGCTCCGGTCTCGTCGCGCTCGCCCCGCTCGTCGGTCACGGCCGGCAGCCTACGAGGGCCAGGCGGCGACGATCTTGTCGTAGCCGGTCCGCAGGTCTTCGGGCAGCACCCGGGTTTCGGCAACCGCGGTCATGAAGTTCGTGTCGCCGCTCCAGCGGGGCAGCGCGTGCATGTGCACGTGCTGGGGGATGCCCGCCCCCGCGGCACGGCCGAGGTTGGCGCCGAGGTTCAACCCGTCGGGCCGGTAGGCGCGCTGCAACGCCTGAACCGCGCGCTGCTGCGCCGTCGCGAAGGCGGCGAGCTCCGCTGCGTCGAGGGCACCGAAGTCGCCGGTGTGCCGGCGCGGCGCGACGAGCACGTGCCCGGACCCGTACGGGTAGAGGTTCATCGCGGTCACGGTGAGATCGGTGACCTCGAGGACGAGCGCGGCGGCCCGGTCTTCGGCCTCGGCGAGCCGGCAGAACACGCAACCTTCGTCGTGGTCGTCGTCGCCGGCGACGTTCTCGACGTACGCCGCGCGCCAACCCGCCCAGAGCCGTTCGAGGGTCATCGCCGGCTTCAGACGTGCTCGATCTCGGCCGCGGCAAGCTCCTCGACGAAATCGTTGAGCTTCACGCCGCGCTCGGGATCGTCGACACCCCGCCGGTTCACACCGACGGTGCCGTTGTCGACGTCGTCGTCGCCGACGACGAGTACGTACGGCACCTTCTCGACCTTCGCCCGCCGGATACGCGCGCCGAGCGCACCCGCGGCGCCGTCGATCATCTCGGCCCGGTGGCCTTCCGACCGCAGGCGATCGACGATGCGGTTGCCGTAGAGGTCGTGACGGTCGGCGACGGGTAACACGGCGACCTGCACCGGCGCCAGCCACACGGGGAACGCGCCGGCGTAATGCTCCACAAGCACGCCGAAGAACCGTTCGATCGAACCGAACAGCGCGCGGTGGATCATGATCGGACGGTGCCGCTCGTTGTCGGCACCGACGTAATGCAGGTCGAACTTGCGCGGGAGCTGGAAGTCGAGCTGGATGGTCGAGATCTGCCAGGTGCGGCCGATCGCGTCGCGTGTCTGCACCGAGATCTTCGGCCCGTAGAACGCACCGCCACCCGGGTCCATGACGAGTTCGAGTTCCATCCGTTCCGCCGCCGAGCGCAACAGCTCGGTCGCCTCGTCCCACTCCTCGTCGGAGCCGTCGGCTTTGCCTTCCGGTTTCGTCGAAAGCTCGAGATAGAAGTCGGTGAGGCCGTAATCGCGGAGCAGATCGAGGACGAACACGAGGAGCGAATGCAGCTCCTCGGCCATCTGCTCCTTGGTGCAGAAGATGTGCGCGTCGTCCTGGGTGAAGCCACGCGCGCGCGTCAGACCGTGCACCACTCCCGACTTCTCGTAGCGGTACACGGTGCCGAACTCGAACAGCCGCAGCGGCAGTTCGCGGTACGACCGTGTGTGGCTGCGGTAGATCAGGATGTGGAACGGGCAGTTCATCGGCTTGAGGTAGTACTCGGTGCCGCCGTCGAGTTCGATCGGCGGGAACATGCCGTCGGCGAACCACTGCAAATGGCCGGAGATGTCGAACAGGTCGCGCCGGGTGATGTGCGGCGAGTACACGAACTCGTAGCCGGCCTTCTCGTGCTGGACGCGCGAGTAGTCCTCCATGAGCCGGCGCACGATCCCGCCTTTGGGGTGGAACACCGCCAAGCCGGAACCGACTTCGTCGGGGAACGAGAAGAGATCGAGTTCGGCGCCGAGCCGGCGGTGGTCGCGCCGTTCGGCCTCCTCGAGGCGGTGCAGGTGTTCGGCGAGGGCCTTCTCCGACTCCCACGCGGTGCCGTAGATGCGCTGCAGCTGCGGGCCCTTCTCGTCGCCGCGCCAGTAGGCACCCGCGACGCGGGTCAGTTTGAACGCACCGAGCTTGCCGGTCGATGGGACGTGCGGCCCCCGGCACAGGTCGACGAACTCGACCTTGCCGTCGTCGACGTTGCGGTACACCGACACGTTGCCCTCACCGGACGCTTCGCCGGTGTCGTCGTCGGTCGTGTTGCCGGCGCGGACTCGTTCGATGATCTCGCGCTTGTAGGGCTGGTCCGCGAACAACGCGAGCGCGTCGTCGAAGTCGAGTTCCTGGCGTTCGAAGTGCTGGTTCTCGGACGCGATCTCCCGCATCCGGACTTCGATCCTGGTGAGGTCGTTCTCGCTGAAGCGCGCGCCGTCGGGGAGGTCGAAGTCGTAGTAGAAGCCGTCGGCGATCGCGGGCCCGATCGCGTATTTCGCGCCGGGGAACAAGTCGACCACTGCTTGCGCGAGGACGTGAGCAGTGGAGTGGCGCAACACTTCGCGGCCGTCGGCAGAGTCGGCGGTGATCAGCTCGACCTTGGCGTCGTGATCGAGCGGGCGGGTGACGTCGACCCAGTCACCGTCGACCTTGGCCGCGACCGTTGCCTTGGCGAGGCGCTTCCCGATCGACGCCGCGACGTCGGCCGCCGTCGTGCCCCGCTCGTACGCACGACTCGAACCATCGGGCAGCGTGATTTCGATCGCGTCACTCACGGCGAGCGAGGGTACCAGCGCGCCCCCGAGCGGTCGGTGCCATTCCGGGCCGCTCAGGCGAACGGGTTCGCGACCTCGTCAGGCCCGGGCGGCAGATAGTCGATGGGGTGCGCGCGATGACGATGGATCGCGACGCTCAGCCGGTGAAAGAAGCTCCCGCGCGGTGGCGCGGGAGCCAGGAGCTCCAATTCGTGGTGGTACTCGTTCAACCACCGCGCCCATCGCGACTGCCGTCCCAGCGGCGCGAGCTGGGCAATCCGGGCGCCGATGGCGTCGGGCGCGTGGTAGTGGGTGGAGAGGAAGTACACGAGATTGCGGTCGACGATCGGCTGCGAGAGTGCATGCATGATCCATTCGCGCATGCCGCCGGCGTCGGCCGCGGTGACGATCCCCTTCTTCACGAGTTCAGGCAGGAGATCGAGGTTGATGAGCGGGGCGCTCCACCCGTCGAACTTGACCACGAAGACCCTCGAGTACCTCCGGAAGTACTGCGGTGCGAAGTCGACGCGCGGATCGTTGTCGGCGAGCACCAACGGCGCGGTCTTCGCGTGACCGATGCGACGCTCTTCGCCGCGCATGTCGATGTGCGCGCCGGCAAGGTTCGTGAGGCCGAGCTGGTCGAACACGTAGACGTCGCCGCGGTGATGCCGTCCCTGGTAGGCGATCTCACCGATCGGCCCCTTGCTGACACCGATCTCGGTCCCGAGTTTCGCCGACAGTGCACGAATGGCATCGCCTTCCAATCCCCATGTTCCTTCGTACGCCCCGAACAGGTTGTGCACGTTCGGGCTCTGCCGTTCGATCGCGCGTTCCTGGTTGTCGATGCCGTTGAACTCGGCCGACTTGTACCGCGACATCGCGTTGGCAACCGGTTCGCCGGTGACCGCGACCAGTGCCACACCCACAACGAGCGCGACCGCGACCAGCCGCTGCAACCCGGGCGACGGCGAACGCAACATCTCGACGGCTTTCGTCCCGACCCCGGCGAAGATGCCAACCAGCGGGAAGAACACGGGCAACCACATGCGACCGGCCATGAAGTCGCCGCCGACGCTCAATACGTAGACGCCGTACACGAGCGCGCTCAGGAACAGGAACTGCCGCTCGTCGCGCAAGGGCCGGAGGTACGACGCCTTTGCCTCGGTCGTTCGTTGCAGTGCGAACGCGACCATCACCACGACGGCGCCGAAGAACACCCACTGCGCGCCGTAGCTCATGACGAACTCGCGCAAGTACACCAGCCCCGCATGGAGGCCGAAGCCCGTGTTCGTCTTCGCGTAGTACGTGTTGGGGAACAACGCCGCGTAGTACCAGATGCGCAACACCAGCACGATCGCGCTCGGGATCACCGCGCCCAGCAGCAGGACGACCGGGCGGCGACCCCCTCGCCGCACGTAGCGACCGAAGAGGACCACCGAGAACAGGACGTAGTCGGGGCGAACCAGCGGCGCGAAGGCCACGAGCAACAGCGCGAACTCGAACCGTTCGTTCGGCTGGTACACGTACCACACCATCAGCGAGAGGAACAGGTACTCGAGCGGCGTCTCGAGCCCCGACGTCGCGAAGGAGTAGACCGCGAAGGTCGCGACCAGCACCGCGAGTGGGATGTTGGCCGTTGGTCTGCGATCTCGATGCGCGCGCCCGGCCGCGCGTCGCTCGATGACCGGCCACAGCGACAGCGCGCCGACACTCACCAAGATGCTCAGGACCACCGTCATCTTGCGCAGATCGAGGAACGCCGGGGGTCGCAGCCAGTTCAAGATCGACAAGAGCGCGAACCAGCCGACGCTCGTGTAACCCTCGACGTGCTGGCCGGTGTTGAACACCGCCCCCGCATGGTTCTCGGTGAGGTTCCGCACGTAGACGAGGTAGATGTACCCGTCGTCGGCCATCCACAGGTGCCGGAACGCCTGGACCACGAAGAACAGCAGGAGGGCCGTCTCGAGCCCGTATGCGGTGGCGAACGTGGCGAGCCCGGCCGTCAGCCGGCCGCGGCCAGAACCCCCCGACGACGTCACGCGTGCAAGGTACCGGCCGCAGCGACGCGACCGACGGCGCCTTCGCACGGGTTCATCGCGTGATGATGCGCCGTTGCGCGCGCACCGGCGACGGTGGCGAGCGTCAGGGCGCGGTGAGGTTCGAGCCGGATGGGCGCCGCAAGTCGACGCCGATCAGGTTCCCGAGTTCGCACAGCACGCCGGGCGCGCTCGTGTCGTCGCCACCCGACAGCACCGCGCTCGCGAGGTCGTCGAGCGCGTCGAGCGCGCGTGGCGCGTCGAGATCGTCGTCGAGTGCGTCGCGTACCCGCTGCGCGAATGGTTGCGGGTTGGGCCCGTCGGGACGTTCGGCGGCCGCGAGCAACCGGTGCAACAACGCGACGCCGTCGTCGAGGTCGGTATCGAACCACTCGAAACCCGAACGGTAGTGATGGTGCATCAGAGCGAGCCTGATCGCGCGCGGGTCGGCAACTTTCAGCAGGTCGCTGACGAACACGAGGTTGCCGAGCGACTTCGACATCTTCTCGCCCTCGTAGTTGACCATCGCCGAATGCATCCAGTGGCGAACGAACGGCTTGCCGGTGAGCGCCTCACTCTGGGCGATCTCGCATTCGTGGTGCGGGAAGATGAGATCGGTGCCGCCGCCGTGCAGGTCGAGGGTGTCGCCGTGCGCGTACATCGCCATCGCGGAACATTCGATGTGCCACCCGGGGCGACCGACACCGAACGGCGCCCGCCAGGCGGGTTCGTCGGCCGCCGACGGCTGCCAGAGGACGAAGTCGAGCGGGCTGCGCCGGTGCGGGTCGTCGGGGTTGCCGCCGCGCATCGCGGCGAGCTTCACCATCCGCTCGGGTGGGTAGTGCGAGAGCTCACCGAAGCGGCTGAACGCCGAGACGTCGAAGTACGCGGTGCCGTGCGTGAGGTATGCGTGGCCCGACTCGAGCAGCCGGCCGACGAGGTCGATGATGTGTTCGATCGACTCCGTCGCCCGCGGCTCCGACATCGGTGGCCGCATGTCGAGCGCGCTCATGTCGCTGCGGAACCTCGCCACCTCCGCCGCCGCGAGTTCGAGGTACGGGACGCCGAGCTCACGGGCCTTCGGCAGGATCGAATCGTCGACGTCGGTGATGTTCCGCACCATGTGCACTTCGTGCCCGAGTTCTTCGAGCCGGCGCACGAGCAGGTCGTAGGTGAGGTATGTCGCGGCATGACCGAGATGCGTGGAGTCGTACGGAGTGATACCGCAGACGTACATGCGAACGACCGGCGGCGGCTCGAACGGCACGATCGCCCGCTTCGCCGTTTCGTAAAGGCGCATACTCATGCGGCTCCGGCCTGCGGTGCTCGATCGCCGCACGGCTGACGCGCTTGCTGCATTCGATTTCCTCAGATCGTGATCAGGCGGAGGCTGGCGCGCATCTTGTGGCGCACGTTGATGGTCAACAAGATCGCAGCGAACGTTTCCATTCCCACCGCGTTGCGTAGCGAGCCGCCGTCGAGGGGCCGGAGGTTCGGGATGCTGCTGACGATGTTCATCAACGTGTCGCGGGCGTCGTCTTCGTCGCCCAACACCACGACGTCGCTTTCCATGTCGCGATCGAGGTCGGCGAACTCGGCCGCGGGCACCAGGTGGAAGGCGGTGACGACGCGCGATCGCCAGAGCAACGCTTGGAGCTCCTTCGCCACCGACCCATGCGGCGGGAGCACCGCGTTGAACTCGGTGCCGTTGCGCACCAAGTTGTTCGCCATCGAGACGACAACCTTGTTCGTGAGCCGCTCGGCGTGTTCCTTCACCGTCTCGATCACCGAGTCGGCATGGACCGCGAGGATCACGACCGGTGCGTCGCAGGCCCCGGCGTTGTCGCACGGGACGAGGTTCTTCACCCGTTCGCCCCACCGCTCCGTCAGTTCCTTGACCGCGACTTCGGCCTTGCCGGCGCTCCGGGAGCCGAACAACACCTCGTTGCCGACGCTCGAAAGCCGCGCCGCCAACCCGCTTCCTGCGGGGCCGGTGGCCCCCAAGATCCCGATTCTCATCCTCGAAGCTTCGCAGATCGCGGCGTAGGCCCGGGCAACCGGGAGTTACGCCACGGGCATTCCCGCGTTTACGCTGGTGACCGATGGCCGTCGACGACCCAGCCGGGAAGAACCCCAAGCGGCGGCTCGGCCTCCTGAGCCGAGCAGTGTTGGTGTTCCTCGCGTTCATCGGTGCCTGGGTCGTCGTGGGGCACTTCTGGGACTGGGCCCACCCGTGGTGGCGTTACGCCAGTGTCGCGTCGATCTCCTTCACCGTCGGCGCCTTCTACGGCCGTTTCCGCAAGTACGAGCACGACGAGAAGAAGAAGGCCCGCGCCCAGCTGCGCTGAACGCGCCCCACCCCCATGGGCCGGGTCAGAGGAGGCAGTCGGCACCGAAGAGGACGCGCAGTTCGCCGCACAGGCCGTTGCTGGCGTCGCACAGGTGGTCCTCGCTGAGCCGGACGACCGTGGTCTTCTCCGCGCCGACGAGGTGCACCAACACGGGACTGTCGCCGGGATGACGGTCGAGGAGCTCCTTCAGGCGGTTGATCTTGTCCTGGGTGAGCGCCCCGGCACGCACCTTGAGGCGCAGCGGCGGCCCGCCGTCGATCACGACCTCGGGCCGGCCGATCTCCATCGCGATCAGCTTCGGGGTGTCGTCGCGCGTATCGATCCGCGCCTTCACGGTGACGATCGCGTCGGCGGCGAGCAGTTCGCCGTACTGGAGCATCGTCTTCGGGAACACCATCACTTCGATCGCGGCGGCGAGGTCTTCGAGCACGAACGTCGCCATCAGGTCGCCGCGCTTCGTGTACTTGCGTTGCAGCGCGGTGACGACCCCGGCGACGGTGCGCATCGCGCCGTCGTCGAGCTCGGCCAGTTCGGCCAGCGAACACTCGACGTACTTGCGGAGCGCCCGGCCCGCACCGATGAGCGGGTGGTCGCTGACGTAGAGCCCGCACATCTCTTTCTCGAACCGCAGACGGTCGCCCTTGTCGAATTCCAGGTCGGGGATCTCGAGACGGTCGTCGAACACCGGTGATGCGCCGTCGTCGGATGGGGCATCGAAGAGGCTGAGCGTGCCCTGGTCGCGTTCGCGCCGGCGGCGCAACGCGACGTCGACTCCTTGTTCGAACACCGCGAGGAGCCCTTTGCGAGGATGGCCGACGGAGTCGAACGCGCCGGCCTTGATGAGCGATTCCATCGTCCGCTTGTTCAGGGCGCTCGTATCGACCCGGTCGCAGAAGTCGTGAAAGTCGGCGAAGGGGCCTCCTTCGTCGCGCGCGGCCTGGATCTGCGCGGCGACACCCTCACCGACGTTGCGCACCGCCGAGAGACCGAAACGGATCGCACCCTTCTCGCCGTGGGAGAGATCGACGGAGAAGTCGCTCACCGACGCGTTGATGTCGGGGACGAGTACCGGCACGTTGATCTGGCGGCACTCGTTGAGGTACACCGCGGCTTTGTCGAGGTTGGTCTTCACGGTCGTGAGCAGCGCGGCGAAGTACTGCACCGGGTAGTTCGCCTTCAACCAGGCCGTCTGGTAGCAGACGAAGCCGTAGCCGACCGAGTGCGATTTGTTGAACGAGTAGTCGGCGAACGGTTCGATCGTGTCGAAGTACTTCTCGGCGAACTCCGCCGAGTGCCCGTTGTTGACACACCCTTCGACGAACTTCGTGCGCTCCTTCGCGATGAGGGCGCGGATCTTCTTGCCGGTGGCCTTGCGGAGGTTGTCGGCCTCTTCCAGCGTGAATCCCGCGAGCCGTTGCGACACCCGCATCAGCTGCTCTTGGTAGATCATCAGCCCGAAGGTGGGGCCGAGCACTTCTTCGAGGTCGGGGTGGTCGAACACGACCGGCTTGCGACCGTTCTTGCGGTCGGCGTACTCGTTGTGCCAGTTCTGCGCCATCGGGCCGGGGCGGTAGAGGGCCACGAGCGCGGCGACGTCCTCGAAGGAGGTCGGCGCGAGGGAGCGCATCAGCGCGCGCATCGGCCCGCCTTCGAGCTGGAACACGCCGATCGAATCGCCGCGCTGCAACATCTCGAACGTCGGTGCGTCGTCGAGCGGGACGTTGTCGATGTCGACCTTCTCGCCGGTCGACTCCTCGATGAGATGCAACGTGATGTCGATCGCGTCGAGGTTGCGCAGACCGAGGAAGTCCATCTTGAGGAGGCCGAGTTCCTCGACACCGTGCATCTCGTACTGGGTGACGATCGGCGACTCTTCGATGGGCTTGCCCGGCTCCGGTTTGCGTTGGATCGGCAGGTACTCGGTGAGCGGTTCGCGCGTGATCACCACCGCCGCCGCGTGGATGCCGTCCTGGCGCCGCAGGCCTTCGAGACCACGCGCGACGTCGATGACCCGGCGAGCATCGGGGTCGGCTTCGTAGAGCGCGCGCAGTTCGGCCGCCATCTTGTAGCCGTCTTCGTGTTTCGGGTCCTTCTCGAAACAGGCGGCGAGCGGCGTGTCGCGACCCATGATCAGCGGCGGCATCAGTTTCGCGATCTTGTCGCCGACGACGTAGGGGTAGTTCAGTACCCGCGCCCCGTCGCGCACGGCCGCTCGCGCCTTGATCGTGCTGAACGTGACGATCTGTGCGACATGGTCGGCGCCGTACTTGTGCGCCGCGTACCGGATCATGTCGCTGCGGTAGCGCGAGTCGAAGTCCATGTCGATGTCGGGCATCTGCTTGCGGCCCGGGTTCAGGAACCGCTCGAACAGCAGGTCGTAGCGGATCGGGTCGATGTCGACGATCTGCAGGCAGTACGCGACGCAGGAGCCGGCCGCGCTCCCCCGCCCGGGCCGACCCGGATGCCGTTCGTCTTGGCGTAATGGACGAGGTCCCACACGACCAGGAAGTAGGCCGAGAAGCCCATCTGTTTGATGACGTCGAGCTCGTACTCGATCCGCTCCTTCACGTGGAGCGCGGGTTCGTCGCCGTAGCGGGCTTTCGCGCCTTCCCACGTGAGTTCGCGCAGGTAGGAGTCTTCGTCGTGGCCCTGCGGGACGGGGAACGACGGCAGCACCGCGTTGTCGAACTCGATCTCGACGTCGGCTCGTTCGGCCACGAGCAGGGTGTTGTCGCACGCCGAAGGCGCTTCCCGGAACAGGAACCGCATCTCCGCGGCCGACTTGATGTAGAACTCCTCGCCGTCGAACTTGAACCGGTTCGCGTCGCTCTTCAGCGCACCGGTCTGCACGCACAGGAGCGCGTCGTGGGCGTCGGCGCCCTCGCGGTGGGTGTAGTGGCTGTCGTTGGTCGCGAGCAGCGGCGCCCGCAGTTTGCGGGCGATCTCCAGGAGCGGTAGCAGCGTCTTGGTCTGGTCTTCGATGCCGTGGTCCTGCAACTCGACGAAGAAGTGCTCGCGGCCGAAGATGTCTTGGAAGCGCGCCGCGGCGGCGAGCGCGGCGTCGTGCTCGCCCTGCAGGATGAGCTGCGACACGAGCCCACCGAGGCACCCCGTGGTGACGGTGATGCCTTCGTGGTGGCGTTCGAGCAGCTCCCAGTCGGAGCGGGGCTTGTAGTAATAGCCGTCGAGGTACGCGGCGCTCGCGACCTTGATCAGGTTGTGGTAGCCCTGATTGGTCTCCGCGAGCATCGTGAGATGGAAGATCTCCTGCTCGGAGCGGCGCGGGCGTTCGAAACGCGATGTGTTCGTGAAGTAGCCCTCCATCCCGAGGACGGGCTTCACCCCCTGCTTCTTCGCCGCCTCGTACAGCTCGAGGACGCCGTACATGTTGCCGTGGTCGGTGATCCCGACCGCCGGCTGCCCGTCGGCCGCGGCGGCCGCCACGACCTCACCGATCCGCGACGCCCCGTCGAGCATCGAGTACTCGGTGTGCAGGTGCAGGTGGACGAACGAGTCAGGCATCCGGCGCGGTGAACTGCTCGGCTTTGCTCGTCCACAAGCCTGTCCCCAGGCCCTGTGGATGAATCACACGCATGGGATTCGAAGGTAGCCGTTGCCACGATCGCGAACAAGGTTCGGGCGCGTCAGCACGCCCGATCGAGCATGACGTGGGCCGGAGGCCGCCGCGCCCCCCGCGGCGGCGTAGGTACGAAGGGCACGAACCCGACCGGCACACCACGATCCTGACAGGAAGGCGAGACAACTACCTTCGGGCGAATGGCACCGACGCCCGAGCCGTTCAACGACGACGACCTGCAAGCGATCTCCATACGCGCGATCGACGCGTGGCAGGCGGGCGCCGACGGTGACTGGTCGGTCCCGGCGGGCACGCTCGAATGGACGTGCCTCGCCACCGCGGCGCACACCGTCGACTGCGTCTGGTCGTACGCGCTGTTCCTCGCTTCGCGCAAGACCGACGCGTACCCGCACGGTTTCGACGAGCTGCGCGCGCTGCCCGACGCGACGCCGCTCGACATGGTCGAACATCTTCGTGCGGTGACGAACATCTTGCACGCAGTGATCTTCACCGCGTCGCCGAAGACCAGGGCCGTGATCTGGCGCCGGCCCGAGATCGCGACGGGCGGCCCGAACGACTTCGCGGCGCGTGGCGCGTACGAACTCGCGTTGCACACGCACGACATCGCCCAAGGCCTCGGCGTTGCCTTCGACCCACCCGAGCATCTCTGCCGCCGCCTCCGCGACCACACCGCGAACTGGCCGGGGCGAACGCCGGTCGAACCGACCGGCGACCCGTGGTCCGACATCCTCGAAGGCAGCGGACGCGCCCGCCTCCGGCCGCGATGAGCACCCAGATCGTCTTCGAGACGCATTCGACCACCGAAGACAACGAGCGCGGCGTCGCAACCGGATGGCTCCCGGGCCGGCTGTCGGCCACCGGCCGCGAACAGGCCGGCGAGATCGGTGCTCGCCGGCGGGGCGACGGCATCGCGGCGGTATTCACGTCCGATCTCGAGCGCGCGGTCGAGACCACGACCATCGCGTTCGCCGGTACGGCGATCCCCGTCCTGCACGATTGGCGGCTTCGCGAGTGCGACTACGGCGAGCACAACGGCATGCCCGCGGCGACGATGCACGCGACCCGCGCGGCACACGTCGACGACCCGTACCCCGGGGGCGAGAGCTGGCGGCAAGCCATCGATCGCGTCGGGCGGTTCCTCGTCGACGTGCCCACTCGTTGGGAGCACCGGCGAGTCGTCGTGGTCGGCCACCTCGCGGCGCACTTCGCGCTCGAGCACTTCCTCAACCATGTCGCCATCGAAACGCTCCTCACGACGCCGTTCGCCTGGCAACCCGGTTGGGAGTACACGCTCCCCACCGGTTGACCCCCGGGTCAGGGTGCGGCGACGAAGAAGGCCATCCGGCGCGTCATGCGGATCGGGCCGCGCCGTAGCGACGGCGTCCAACCGGGCTCGCAGCACGACCAGGAACGCGTCGAAGTCGAAGGTGGCACCGAGGCGGGCCTGTGCCGGCATGCGCACGCTCTCGACGAACGACAGGATCGGATCGGGGACCGGGATCTCGTAATCGGTGACGTGCACCCTCGTTTCGACCCGCGAGAACGTCTGCGCCAGCACGGCCTCGCCGTTCTCCACGTTGAACCGCAACGAGCCGAGCGGCGAACGCACCTCACGCCCGGCGACGTCGCGCGCCGCGTCGAGCACGACGTCCTCGAGGCCCGGGAGCAACTGCGCGTCGTTCGTCGCCGCGATGCAACGCCCACCGGGACGAAGGACGCGCACGAAGTCGGGCAACGCGCGCGCCGGGTCGACGTGGTAGAGCATCCAGAGCGCCAACACCACGTCGATCGACTGCCCGGCGAACGGGAGGAAGTTGGCGTCGCCTTGCACCGGGACGACGCGAGCGTCGCGCTCGTGGACCGCGCGCAGCATGCCCGCCGACGCGTCGAGCCCGACGACCAGACCGTCGGGGGTGCGCGACCGCGCGGCTGCCGCCCAGACGCCGTCGCCGCAGCCGGCATCGACGACGATCGCGTCCGGCGCCCACGTGAACTCGTTCACCAGGAGACGGTGGGCGGTCGGCCCCTCGGCGTACTCGCTCATCCCGCGCCGGCGATCGAAGTTGGCCGTCGTCTCGTAGTGCTCCCGCACCGCCGATTCGAGGCGCACCGAAGCGTCGGGCTCAGGCATGGCGACCGACCGCCGCGAGGAGCGGGACGAGCATCTCGGCCCGCGTGAAGCTCCCATGACCGGAACGCAACTTCACCTCGTTCGGCAACTGCGGGTCGACGAACGCGCTCGCATCCTTCGACGCGAGCACGATGTCGCCGATACGGCCGGGCACGGTGCCCGTCGCGCCGGTGCCGAACCAACCCTCGTCGAGCAGCTGCCGGCGCGACAGCACCCACGCCCGGCGGCCGTACGTGTCGCGCGCCGCTTCGAGGAGTTCACGCCCGCCTCCTTTCGGCGCGTACAGATAGCGGAAACGGCCGTCGCCCGCCATGACGTCGACCAGGGGCGCGATCTCGCGCAGGTCGACCCAGTCGTCGCGCTCGAGATGCACCTGCCCGTGGTCCGAGGTGACGAGCAGTGTGGTCTCGGGCGGGAGCGCGTCGATCAACTCCGCGACCAGCGCGTCGACGAACCGCAGTTCACGCTCCCAGTAACCGCCGTGCAAGCCGAACTCGTGGGCCACCGTGTCGACCCCCGGGTAGTACGCGTACACGAGCGGTTCGGCGGCCTCGGCGAGCCGCCGGCAGTGCTCGACCAACGTCGACGTCGTCCGCCAGCCGGTGAACCGGCCGCCTCGTAGGTGCGCCTGGGTGAAGCCGGTGGCCCGGAACTCGCTGCGGGTCACGACCGGGACATCGCGGCCGAGGAACGGCGCATGGCGCTGCACGTCGAACGGGTCGGGGGCGCGGCTGCCGTTCGGCACGTCCCACCGCAGCACGTTGAGCACCGACCCGTTGACCATCATGCGGTAGCCGAGGACCCCGTGCTGCGCGGGGGCGAGGCCGGTCGCGATCGAGGTGAGCGCGGTCGACGTCGTCGACGGCACGACCGTCGTGATGCAGCCGCCGTCCATCGCACGGATCGTCGGAAGCCAGTCCGGGTGCTCTTCCAGGCAGTGCCAGCCGAACCCGTCGAGCACGAGGAGGACGACACTGTTCGCCGTTCGTGCCACGGCGGGAAGCCAGTCAGGGCGCGGGCGCCCGAGCAGCGCGGGGACCAGCCCCGCGACCGAAGCACCTTCGAGGGCGGGGCGTACGGGCTCGCCGGGATCGTCCACTGCTCCCCACCGTAGGTGTTCGCGCGACGATGGGGGCGTGAAGATGTCGACTCGCGGCGACTACGCGGCTCGTGCGCTGCTCTCCCTGGCGCTGCACTCCTCCGACCGGCCGACGTCGGTGAAGGAGATCGCCGAACGCACGAACCTCCCGCAGCCGTACCTCGAGCAGATCCTCCTCGGGGTGAAAGGCGCCGGCCTGGTGATCTCCAAGCGCGGCGTGGGCGGCGGCTACGTGCTGGCCCGCCCCGCGAGCGAGATCACTCTCGCGCAGATCATCGACGCGGTCGAAGGCCCGCAACTCCCCGTCGAGGAACATCCCGACCACTGCGAAGGCCATTGCGTACTGCAAGAGGTCTGGGTGTGTGTCAACGACGAGTCGCGGCGCATGCTCGAACGGTTCACGCTCGGCGAGCTCGCCGAGCGTGCCCGGGTCGGGCACCCCGACGCAACGCCGCCCTGCTGATCCTCGGACGGGCGGCGATCACTCGCCGGCGGCAGCCAGCGCGTCGAGCACCTCGCCCAAGTCGCTCGGCAGCGGCGACGCGAACGACACTCGTTCGCCGGTGCGCGGGTGGTCGAAGGCGAGCGCAGCCGCGTGCAGGAAGGGCCGATCGAGCACCAACGCGTCGCGCCGGCCCCCGTACGTACCGTCGCCGATGACCGGATGTTTGATCGCGGCCAAGTGCACGCGGATCTGGTGCGTCCGGCCGGTCTCGAGATGGCAGGTGAGCAACGCGCACACCGGCGACTCGTAGCGGGCGGTCACCTCGTAACGGGTGCGGGCCGGGCGGCCTTCGTCGCGCACGGCCATGCGGGTACGGCGCGCTTCCGAACGCCCGATCGGCGCGTCGATCACGCCCCGAGCCGACTTCGGGTGGCCCCACACGAGGGCGAGGTACTCACGCTCGACGCTTCGGGTGCCGAGCTGCTCCACCAACGACTCGTACGCCGCTTCGGTGCGGGCCACGACCAGCAGCCCGCTCGTGTCGCGATCGAGCCGGTGCACGATGCCGGGCCGCATCGTGTCGCCGACACTCGCAAGGTCGGGGTAGCGCGCGAGCAACCCGTTCACGAGCGTGCCCGAGACGTTGCCGGCGCCCGGGTGCACGACGAGCCCGGCCGGCTTGTCGACGACGATCACATCGGCGTCCTCGTACACGACCGTGACGGCGATCGGCTCCGGGCCCGGCGGCGGCGCGACCGCCGGCGTGCCGAGCACCTCGACCAGCGCGTTCGAAACGAGCCGGTGGCTCTTGTTCACCGGGCGACCGTCGACGAGCACGGCGTCGCGTTCCATCAACGCCTGCACGTCGGCCCGGGGCCAGCCGGTGAGCAGCGCCACCGCGCGATCGACCCGTTCACCGGCCAGGGCCGCAGGGACGCGGACCGGTTCGGGGAGCTCGCCGCTCGCGTGCGGGTCGTCAGGCATTCGGCGAACGCCGAGCCGAGTGCGCCGGTGCCGATTCCGGCGGCGCAACCAGCAGGCTCCGCACCACGAGCAGCACCGCGCCGACGGTGATGCACGAGTCGGCGAGGTTGAAGACGGGCCACCAACCGACCTTGACGAAATCGACGACGTGGCCGGTGAGGAAACCGGGTGCCCGCACGACCCGATCCGTGAGGTTGCCGACGGCGCCGCCGAGCACGAGCGTCAGCGCGGCGACCATCCATCCGTCGCTCGCCTGGCGCACCGCCCGCACGAGGAAGACGCTCACGGCGATCGCGCCCACGGCGAGGAGCGGGGTCATGCCCTGGAACCGCCCGAACGCGCTCCCGCCGTTGCGGGTCAGGTCGAACTGCACGTGCGTCCCGATGACGTTGATCGGACCGTCGGACAGCGCGGCGACCGCCCACGCCTTCGTGACCTGGTCGACCGCGACGATGAGGCCGACCGCGGCAGCGATGCGGCCCCAGCCGGCCCGCCGGCGGCGGGGGGCCGAGCCCGTGGTGCCCGCACCGGCGGGGACGTCAGCGGCGTCGCTCTCCACGAGCCTTGCACTTGACGCATTGATCGGCCCAGGGGATCACTTCGAGCCGTGCGACCGGGATGCGGTCGCCGCACGTGATGCAGTAGCCGTAGCTGCCGTCGGCGATGCGGCCGAGGGCGCGCTCGATCTCGTCGACGGTTTGGCGCGCGGTCGCCGAGAGCGCGAGGTCGCGCTCACGCTCGACGCTGACGGTGTCGCCCTCGCCTGATTCCTCGTCGAATTGGGTGTCGCCCTGCTCACGTTCGTTGGCGAGCGTGTCGGCTTCGGCCTGCAACTCTTCGGCCGCCTGGTGGTGGCTGGCCCGCTCCTCTTCGAGTTGCGCCTTCAGCTTCACGAGCGTGCTCTCCGCGAGGGCCGGGCCGCGCTTCACCGGCACCACGGGCTTCGGAGGTGTCGCCTTCACCGGTTTCGTCGCGGCTTTCTTCGTCGCCTTCTCGGCGCCGTTCGGGCTGGCTGCGCCGGGTAACGGCGCCGCTTTCGTCGACTTCGAAGTGGCTCTGGTCGCGGCCTTCGTCGCCGTTTTCGTGGCTGTCTTCGTAGCCGTTTTCGTGCCGGCCTTGGCTGCGGTCCTCGCCGGTGCCTTCGCCGCTTTCGCTTTCGCCGGCACCTTGGGAGCCTTGGCCGGCTTCGCGACCGGTTTGGTGGCTTTCGTTACGGCTTTCGGTTTGGCGATCGCCTTCGATTTCTTGGCCGCCGACTTCGCCGGCGGTCGCACCGGCTTCGCCGCGGCCTGCTTCACCGACTTCGCAGCCTTCGCGACCTTGGCCGGTTTGGCAGCTTTCGTCGCTTTGGCCGACGGCTTGGATGCTTTCGCCGGCGCGGCTTTCGTCGCGCCACCCTTCGCCCCACGCACGGTGGATTTACCTGCCTTCACCGTCTTGACGGCCTTTTTCGCGGCCACGGTTCGTGTGGCTGCCGTTGTTCGAGTCGCCTTTGCCATGGTCCTTCCGGGCCCTTTCCCGCTTGCGGTGGCCGGACAGGGCGCCGGATTGTACTCGGACGACCAACCGATCTCGCGGTTACCCGTCGCGTCCGGACGCCAAGAGCTCTACGAGCCGCCCCAGCGCTGCGTTCCGGTCCAGGCCGACCAACCGGAACCGTTTCTCCCGCGACCGCTCCCCACTGACCAACACCACGGCCGACGGGGAGATTTCGAACGCACCGGCGAGCAGGCGCCGCGCCGACTCGGTCGCCTTCCCGTCGACCGGCGGGGCCGTCACCCGGCAGCGCAGCGCGTCGCCGTGGCGGCCCCGGACCTCGTTCCGGCCCGAACGGGGCTGCACGTGCACGCGTACGACCGCGTCACCCGCTCCGGGGTCGAGGAGGTCGTCGGCGCAAGACGGTCGCGCCGTGCTAGTAGACCCAGACCGCGGTGCCCATCGGCATGATGTTGTTCGCCCAGATCCAGTCGATCGCCGCGTTGCTCAGCCGCACGCAGCCGTGCGAAGCCGGGTACGGCGGCACCTCGGGGTACCCGTGGAACGCGACGCCGTCGTGGGTGAAGTACTTCGGCCGCCAGAGCGCACCCAGCCGGCCGACCTGCAGGCCGTTGACCTGGTACCAGATGTTGTAGTGCCCGTCGGGCGTGATGGCCGTGTAGGTCTGGCCGCCGTAGCTGTACTGGTAGCCGCCGCCCGTCGAGGTGTCGAGCACCCACTGCACCGCGCCGTTTTGCGTGACGAGCACGACCTGGTGGGCCTTGTCGACTTCCATCACCCGGCCGCTCGTGCTGCGCGGGGCCGGGCGCGACGCGTGGTTGACCGCGTTTTCGGTCGCGATGTCGAACACCCCGGTCCGGGGCAGGTTGTGCAGCTTCTGGAACGCGGTGACCGCCATCGTGGTGGTGAGCCCGTACACACCGTTCGCGGCGTCGATCCAGTAGCCGAGACCGAGGAGCCGTAGCTGCAGTTGGGTGACCGAAGCGCCGGTCGCCCCCTGGGAGAGCACCGGCGTGTCGAGCGGCAGCGGGAGCAGCAGCAGCCGGTAGCCGGTGCCGTTGCGGAGGCCGGCGATCTCCGTCACCTGCCGGTCGAAGGGGACCTTGCCCGCCGCGCTGCCCTCGAACTGGGCGTCGCCGAAGGTGAACACACCACCGTCTTGGGCCGCGAGCCAGTAACCGTTGCCCGTGCCGGTCGAGGTCATCCCCACGACGGGGCGATCGAGGTGGATCGCGCCGGTGGAACCACGGAACTTCGCGTTGCCGAACGCGAAGATCCCGCCGTCGCTGCCGACGAGCCAGTACCCCTTGCCGCTCGGCGACGCGGCCATCCCCACGACCGGGGCATTGAGGCGCATCGCGCCCGTCGAACCGTAGAACTTGGCGTCGCCGAACGAGAAGATGCCGCCGTCGCTCGCGACCAGCCAGTAGCCCTTGCCGTCGGGGGTCGCCGCCATGCCGATGATCGGCTGGTTGAGGCGCATCGCGCCGGTCGAGCCGTGGAAGCGGGCGGAACCGAAGGTGAAGATGCCGCCGTCGCTCGCGACCAGCCAGTAGCCCTTCCCGTCGGGCGCGGGCGCCATGCCGACGATCGGCTGGTTCAGGTGCATCCGGCCGGTGCTGCCGTAGAAGCGGGCGTCGCCGTAGGTGAACACACCACCGTCGCTCGCGACCAGCCAGTAGCCCTTCCCGTCGGGCGTGTTCGCGATGCCGACGAGCGGGGACTCCAAGGTCGTTGCCGACGTCGAACCGTAGAACTTGGCCGAACCGAACGCCTGGACGGTGTTGTCACCCGTGCCGGACGCCGCGGCCTGCGCCGCAGTGCCGGCCACCGGCACCGCCATCGCGACGATCGCGAACATCGCGATCAACGCGGTACACACCCGTCCGGGAAGGCTGCCCGCTCGCACCATGAGCTCCTCGAGTGTGGCCGGCGTTCGAAAGCGCGCGGGAGGCTACCAACCGCCGCCTCGGCTCCGAGGTTCAGGAACGGCGCCTCGGTATCGTGCATGCATGTTCCGGCCCGTCGATCCGTCGCTCGATCTCGTCGCGCTCGAACGCGAGGTGCTCGCCCGCTGGAACGACCAAGACGTGTTCGGCGAGAGCCTGCGCCGGCGCGAGGGCGCACCGCAGTGGGTGTTCTACGAAGGACCTCCGACCGCCAACGGCCGGCCCGGCATCCACCACGTGTGGGCACGCCTCTTCAAAGACATCTATCCGCGGTTCCAGACCATGCGCGGGAAGTACGTCGCCCGCAAGGGCGGCTGGGACTGCCACGGGCTCCCGGTCGAGGTGCAGGTCGAGAAGGAACTCGGGTTCACCGCCAAGTACGAGATCGAGGACTACGGGATCGACCGTTTCAACGCCGCCTGCCGGGCTTCCGTGCAGCGCTACGTCGAAGACTGGCAGTCGCTCACCGGCCGCATCGGTATGTGGCTCGACACCGCGGGGGCGTACTGGACGCTTTCCAACGAGTACATCGAGAGTGTCTGGTGGCTGTTCCAGCAGTTGTGGGACGGCGGCCACGTCTACGAAGGGTTCAAGGTCGTCCCCTATTGCGGCCGGTGCGGCACGGCGCTGTCGTCGCACGAGCTCGCGCAGCCCGGCGCCTACCGCGACGTGACCGAGCCGTCGGTGTACGTCCGCTTCCCGGTGATCGGCGCCGATTTCGACCTCCTCGTGTGGACCACCACACCGTGGACGTTGCCCTCGAACGTCGGTGCCGCGGTCGGCGCCGACATCGACTACGTACGTGTTCGCTCACCGGAGGGCGGCCGCGACGTCGTGCTCGCCGCCGCGCGCGTCGCCGACGTCATCGGCGAAGACGCCTCCATCGTCGGTCCTGTCGCGGCCGCCGACCTGGTCGGCGCGCACTACGAGCGACCGTTCACGTACCTCGACATCGACGCGACCGGCGCGCGCATCGTCGCGGCCGATTTCGTCACGACCGACGACGGCACGGGCATCGTCCATCTCGCGCCCGCATTCGGTGAGGTCGACCGCGAAGCCGGCGAGCGCGACGGCCTGCCCGTCCTCAACCCCGTCGACGCGGCCACGCGCTTCACCCACGAGGTCGCGCCGTACGCGCAGCGGTTCGTGAAGGAAGCCGACCCGGGCCTCACCGACGAACTCGCGGCGAGCGGGAAGCTGTTCAAGATCGTCGACTACACCCACTCCTACCCGCATTGCTGGCGCTGCGACACGCCGCTCATCTACTGGGGCAAGCCCACCTGGTTCGTGCGCACGTCGGCTCGGAAAGACGAGCTGATCCGCCAGAACGAAACGATCAACTGGTACCCCGACCACATCAAGCACGGGCGCTTCGGCGACTGGCTCGAGAACAACATCGACTGGGCACTCAGCCGCGACCGCTACTGGGGAACGCCGATCCCGGTGTGGCGCTGCCACGACTGCAGCCACGACACCTGCGTCGGTTCGATCGAGCAGCTCGCCTCGCTGACCGGGCGGGATCTCACCGGGCTCGACCTGCACCGCCCCTACGTCGACGACGTGACGTTCCCCTGCCCCGACTGTGGCGGCACGTCGTACCGGATCGAACCGGTGCTCGACGCGTGGTTCGACTCCGGCTCGATGCCGGCCGCGCAATTCCACTACCCGTTCGAACACCGCGAGCTGTTCAAGCAGCGCTATCCGGCCGACTTCATCTGCGAAGCCATCGACCAGACTCGCGGCTGGTTCTACTCGCTGCTCGCGGTGAACACCCTCGTCTTCGGTCGCGCGCCGTACCGCAACGTCGTGTGCCTCTCGCACATCGTCGACAAAGACGGCCAGAAGATGTCGAAGTCGCGTGGCAACGTCATCGATCCGTGGAACGTGCTCGATACGCGCGGCGCGGAGGCGTTGCGCTGGTACATGTTCTCCGGGGGTTCACCGTGGACACCCAAACGCGTCTACGAGGAAGGGATCGACGAGGCAACTCGCAAGTTCCTCCTCACCCTCTGGAACGTCTACTCGTTCTTCGTCACCTACGCGAACCTCGATGGTTGGAAACCCGGCGACACCACCGGCCGGCCCACCCATGTGCTCGACCGCTGGGCCCGTTCGCGGCTGCACCGCACCGTTCGCGACGTCACCGACGCGCTGGAGAACTTCGACGCGCTCGCCGGCGCGCAGGCGTTGGAGTCGTTCGTCGACGACCTCTCCAACTGGTACGTGCGCCGGTCGCGCGCCCGGTTCTGGAAGTCGTCCGACCCGTTCGCGCACGCCACCCTCTACGAGTGCCTGCTCACGCTGTCGCGCGTCCTCGCTCCGTTCGTACCGTTCGTGAGCGACGACTGCTACCGCAACCTCGCCGAGAGCGACGGTTCCGTGCACCTCACTGACTGGCCCGAAGCCGACCTCGACGCGATCGACGACGACCTCGACGCCGAGATGGCACTCGCCCGCGAGATCGTCACGCTCGGCCGGGCGGCGCGCAACGACGCCCGCATCGGCGTCCGCCAGCCGCTCCCCCGCGCGATCGCGTTGCTCTCGGGTGCCGAAGGGTTGCGCAGCGAAGTCGCGCACGAGATCGCGACCGAGCTCAACGTGAAGGTGCTCGAGGTCGTCACCACGCTCGAAGGCCTCCTCGACTACCGCGTCGCACCCAACTTCAAGGCGCTCGGCCCGAGAGTCGGCAAGCAGATGCCGGCGGTGAAGGCCGCGCTCGAAGCGGTCGACGGCGCCGAGGTGCGACGGGCGCTCGACACCGCCGGGTCGTGGCCGCTGTCGCTCGACGGCACGACCATCGACATCGGTCCCGACGACGTCATCATCCGCGCCGAGCAACACGCCGAACTCGCGCTCGCCCAGGACGGTCCTCGCGCCGTTGCGCTCGACCTCACGCTCGACGACGACCTGCGCGCCGAGGGCATGGCCCGCGAGCTGGTCCGGGTGGTCAACGACCTGCGCAAGGCGCTCGGTTTCGACATCGCCGATCGCATCACGCTCCAGATCGCGGCGGCGGGCACCGTGCCCGCCGCGCTCAGGAAGCACCGCGACTACCTGATGGGCGAAGTCCTCGCGACCGAACTCCAGATCACCGACGGTTCGTTCGACGGGACCGCGACGGCCACGATCGACGGGCAACCCGTCTGGATCGTGGCCCGCAGAACCTGACCCCACCGCCAACCTGCGTCAGTTTTCGCCCCTCACGACGGCAAAACCGACGCCGGTTCGGGGGGGGGGTTGGGAGGTGGGAGGCTCAGCGGCGGCGGCGGAAGACGTCTTTGAACGAGGCGGGGTCGGCGTCGTCCTGGTCGAACAGCGACGACTGGTCGTCCTCGTCGCGTGGGCCGGGCATCCCCTCGTCGTGCACGGCCTCGCGCAGGGTTGCGAAGAACGCGTCGTCGTCGAGCACTTCGTCGGTGTTGCCCTCGGCCGCGAGCAGGTCGATGGCGGCCGGGGCCCGCTTCACCTCGCCGGCTTCGGGTGCGGTCACCTCGATCGTGCGCGCCTCGGTGGCGATCGCGGCACGCGCGTCGCCGTTCGACGCCGACGACAGCTCGTTGCTCGGGGCCGAAACCGATGCGCTCGGCGCCCCGCCCATCGGCGCGCTCGACGCCGGGCACGCGGCAACGAACCCGTTCGACATTGCACCGGCCTGGGCCGGGGCCGGGCCCGACGAGGGCGGTGAGACGCTCGCCATCGCGTTGGATGCGTGCGACGCACTCGACGCGCTGGGCATGCTGGGCATGCTCGGGGTCGCCGGCGTTTCCTCGATCACCGAACGCACGTCGATCTCGCGGGTGACCGGTCCCGCGTCGTCGCGGCGCAGCACGCGCTCGCTCGCGACCGGCAGGTCGATCGCATGCACCTCGGGGCGCGGGCCGGGCGAGGCCACCGTGCCCGAGCGCAACATTTCGAGGTCTCGTTCGAGGGAGCCGAGCAGGCGGTCGCGGTAGTCGGACTCGTAACGCGAGAGCACGTCGATGTCGGAGGTGAGCGCGTCGCGACGGTTCGCCAGGTCGAGCACCTCTTGTTCGAGGCGCCGGCGCTCCGATTCGCCGCGGATGCGGGCTTCGGCCTCCGCCTCACTGATCGTGCGCCGGGCCTGCGTGTCGGCCTCGTCGATCATCTGCCGCGCCTTCGCCTGCGCTTCGGCCACCGCCTCGTCGGCGGCGCGCTGCGCGAGCAGCAACGTGCGATGGAGGATGTCTTCCGTCTCGCGGGAACGACCGGAATCGACTTGGGCCGATCCCAACCGTTCGCTCATCTGACGGAGCCGCTCGTTGGCGGTGTCGATGGTCGCCGCCGCTCGTTCGAGCAGGTCGTTCACGTCGTCGCGGTGATAACCGCGGAACGCCTCTCGAATTTCGACGTCTCGGAGTTCGCGCGCTGTGATCTCCATGGCGAACATCGTAGAACGGTTGCGCGCTGAAGTGGTGGCTTTCCTCTTCTGTGGCTGCTGTTACCGCGGTGATCCAAGGGGCGTACGGTTACTCACGTCCGTTATATCCCGTATGTTCCGGATCAATGGCAGAGCGCCTGCTGCAGGATCGTCAACAGGATGAACAGCACGAGGAACGAGAGGTCGAACATCCCCGCCGGGGGGATGATGCGCCGCATCGGCGCGAGCACCGGCTCGGTCACGTCGTGGAGCACGCCGAAGATCGACGCCGCCGGCGTGCCGGGGCGGATCGGGAACCACGACATGATGGCGCGCGCCACCAGAACGACCAGATAGATCGTGATGAGATCGCAGACGAGTCTCACGTGCGAACAGCGCGGTACAGGCCCCGGGCCTGCAAGCGCTCCTTCTCCTCTTCTGACACTTCGACGTTCGAAGGCGTGAGCAGGAACACCTGCTCGGCCGCTTTCGCCATCGTGCCGTTGAGTGCGTAGGCGAGCCCGCTCGAAAAGTCGATGAGGCGCCGCTGGAGGTCGCGGTCGACCGCCTGCAGGTTGAGGATCACCGGCTGGCCCGCCTTCAGGCGATCGCCGACTTCTTGCGCGTCGTTGAAGCCCTTCGGCTCCATCACGTGCACCCGTGTCGCAGGCATGGGCACTGCGGTGACAACGCTCGTCGGCCGCGACGCCGGTGGCGGCGCCGGTTCCTCACGGCGCGGGCTGCGGATCACCGTGACCGGACCGCCCGGTTCGCTCGAGGGTGCGCCGACGGTGGCGTGCTCGCGGCGGCTCCCGGCCCGCGCCGGGACGCGCGCTTCTTCCTCGTAGGCGTCCTCGCCTTCCGCGTAATAGACATCGTCGTCATAGAACTCTTCGTCGTCGACGAGGCCCAGATAGACCATCGCCTTGCGCATGACCGACATCGGCGTGCCCTCCTGACCGGACATTATCGTCGCGTACCGGCGGCAGCGGGACGCGGACCGAAGATTGCGCTGCCCACACGCACGATCGTCGCCCCCTCCTCCACCGCGATTTCGTAGTCGCCACTCATCCCCATCGAAAGCTGCGGCAAATCCAGGCGTTCCGCCATCTCGCGCAGTGCCGAGAAGCAGCCGCGGGGGTCGCCCTCGGCCGGGGGCACCGTCATCAGACCCTCGACAGTGAGTCCGGCGCGGCGGCCCGCGGCGACGAGCCCGGCGACCTCCCCCGGCGCACAACCACCCTTTTGCGGCTCCTCGACCAAGTTCACCTGTACGAGCATCCGTGCCCCCGGCGTTCGGCGCGCGAGTTCCTCGACCAGTTCCGGCCGATCGACCGACTGCCACAACGACACGATCGACGCGACGGAACGGACCTTGTTGCGCTGCAACCGCCCGATGAAATCCCAGCGGACCTCGCGGCCCCGGAGGGCGCCGGCGTGCGCGACGAGTTCCTGCGCCCGGTTCTCCCCGAAGACGTGCTGGCCCGCGTCGGCCGCCGCCGCGATCAGTTCGGGCTCGACGGTCTTCGACACCGCGACCAGCGTGACGGCCGCGCCGTCGCGACCCGACCTTTTCGCCGCGGTCGCGATGCGCGTACGAACCTCGTCGAGACGTTCCCGGATGCCGCTCACCGGAGCACTGCAATCGTCGCCTGACGGCCCGTGACCCCGTCGCGCCGGTAGGAGAAGTACTCGGGCGAGGCGAACGTGCAGTGCCCGACATCACCGATGTCGTCGACACCGCCACGCTCGAGCGCGACACGAACCCCGGCCGGCAGATCGAACGCGGGTGTGCCCCACTCCGTGTTCGACGCGACATCGGCGCCGAACGCGTCGACGAGCGCGGCGAGGTCTTCGGTGCCGAACTCGTAGTGGGCCGCCCGGATGCACGGGCCGATCACGGCATGCACCGCGCCGCGCCCGACCGACCGCAACGTATCGAGGGCGCGCTCGACGACACCGGCAAGGAGCCCTCGGTGCCCGGCATGAACAACCGCGACCGCGTCGTCGGTGGCGAGCACGATCGGCGCACAGTCGGCGGTCACGACGGCGAGCGGCAAGCCGGCGGTGCGGGTCACGAGCGCGTCGACCGGCGGCGCCGGCCCGGCCGCGTCGGCCGCGGCAACGACCGCGACATCGGCGCCGTGCACCTGGTTCATCCAGCACCACTGCTCCGGTCCGGGAAGGCCGGCGGCTTCCGCCACCAGCGCGCGGTTCTTCGCGACCGCGGCCGGATCGTCGTGCACGTGGTCACCGACGTTGCACGCGTCGAACGGTGCAACCGACACACCACCGGAACGGTCCGTGAACCACACCGTTGCGCCGGCGACCGAAGTACGCAGGGTCAGCGCAGGAACTCGGGCACGTCGAAGTCGTCCTCACCCAGGTTCAACGCGTCGTCACCGGTCAGACGGTCTTCGTCTTCTTCGAGGCCGAGTGTCGTCTCACCCGGGAGTGCCTTCGCACCCTTGTGCTCACCTTCGTAACGGTCGAACCCGGCGGCGATCACCGTGAGGCGCACTTCGTCGCCGAGCGAATCGTCGATCACCGCACCGAAGATGATGTTCGCGTCCTGGTGCGCGGCCTGCCCGATGATCTCCGCGGCCTCGTTCAACTCGAACAGGCCGAGGTCGGAGGGGCCGCTCACGTTCAGCAGGATGCCGCGCGCACCTTCGATGCTCGCCTCGAGCAGCGGGCTCGAAATCGCGGAGCGAGCCGCGGCCACCGCCCGGCCGTCGCCCGACGCGTAGCCCACGCCCATGAGCGCGGAACCCGCACTGGTGAGGATCATCTTCACGTCGGCGAAGTCGGTGTTGATCAAGCCGGGCGTCGTGATCAGATCGGTGATGCCCTGCACACCTTGCAGCAAGACCTCGTCGGCCATCTTGAACGCGTTCAACATCGACGTGCGCTCGTCGGAGACCTGCAACAAACGCTCGTTCGGGATGATGATGATCGTGTCGACCTTGTCCTTCAGTTTCTGGATCCCGGTCTCGGCTTGCACCGAACGGCGGCGACCTTCGAAACCGAAGGGCCGGGTGACCACACCGATCGTCAGCGCACCGATTGCCTTCGCGACCTCCGCGACGACGGGCGCGCCACCGGTGCCGGTGCCGCCACCCTTCCCCGCGGTGATGAACACCATGTCGGCGCCCTTGAGCACCTCTTCGATCTCGGTGCGGTGCTCTTCCGCGGCCTGGCGGCCGATCTCGGGGTCGGAGCCCGCGCCGAGACCGCGCGTCAACTGCCGACCGATGTCGAGCTTCACGTCGGCGTCGGAAAGCAACAACGACTGCGCGTCGGTGTTGATGGCGATGAACTCCACGCCCTTCAAACCCGCGTCGATCATGCGGTTGACGGCGTTGCAACCGCCGCCGCCGACCCCGACCACTTTGATGACCGCGAGGTAATGCTGCGGTGCGCCCAACATCGCCGACCTTCCTGGTGAACCCGTTGTGGGTTGGGACAGGCGGCTTGAAGTGCGGAAATGTTCCACCGAACGAGCCCGCTCGCCCCAAGCCTCGACCTCAGGTTCAGGTTGAGCGTTATGTCAACCTGTGCCTTTCGTCGAGACAATAAACGACCGCACCCCCCACTTCAATTATTGAGAGGTCATGCTTTCCGTTCCTACCGCGTGAAGCGAGACCACGCGGCGAGCGGCCGCGACGGAGGAGCAGCGAGCTCGCAGGAGCGGCGAGCCCGCGAGCGCGACCAACAAGCAAGGCCGCTGGCACGGCCGCGTGACGCGAGACCACGCGGCGAGCGGCCGCGACGGAGGAGCAGCGAGCTCGCAGGAGCGGCGAGCCTGCGAGCGCGACCAACATCAAGGCTTGGCGACGGGGTCGGTGTAGTCGGTGACGTCGATGTAATCGAACGGCGCGCCGTGGTACTGCGCGAAGACCGCGGCAGCCGCCGCCAGTTTCGGGCGTAACTGCGAAACCGTTCCGAGACGGATCTCGCCGTGGTCGAGCACCAACGCGACCGTGTTCGAACGCAGGGCGATCGCGCGCAGGTGCGGGCGGAGCGACGTTGGTGTCGCGGTGACGATCGCGGCGGTGCCCGCGGGCGACAGCAGCTCGTGCAGCTGGGGTGCCCGCCGTGCACCGATGATCTCCACGACGCCGGCCGGCACGGTACGCGTGCGGGCGATCACCCGATCGTCGCGCGCGAGCAGCGCGACGACGCCGTGCGAGCGTACGTACGCGACCGGGGTCGCTTCGGTGACCGAGATGCGCAGCGTGCCGGGAAGCGAACGGCGAACGGTCGCGTGCGCGACCCACGGCAACTGGTCGACCCTTGCCGCGACCGCCGCGAGGTTCACTCGCAGCAGTGGCCGGCCGTGCGCGACCGCCGCGGCCCGCTGCACCGCCGCCGGGCTCACGTGCACCGCGCCGCTCACGTCGACGTGGTCGACATCGAGGAACGGCGACTCGATCGTGAGGTAGGTGCCGACGACGCTGAGCACCACGACGGCCACGATCACCAGCACGCGGAAACGGCGCCGGCCGGTTTGGCGGCGAACCTCGTCGCGGCGCGCTTCGATACGCGGGTCGATTTCGAGTGTGGTCACGGTGCGCCCACTCCGGGTTCGTCGAAGCCGATCAGCAGCAATTCGGGCACGAGGGTCACACCGGTCTGCTCGGCGACCCGTCGTTGCACCTCGCGCACCAGACGGTAGATGTCGGTCGCGGTCGCGCCGCTGTTCGCGACGAAGAAGTTGGCGTGCTTTTCCGACACGACGGCGCCCCCCACCGCCAACCCTTTGCACCCGCACGATTCGATGAGGCGCCCGGCCGCGTCGCCGGCGGGGTTGGTGAACACCGACCCCGCGTTCTGCCCTCCGGGTTGGTGCTCGCGCCGCCATTGCACGATCTCGGCGATGCGCTCGTTGCAGCGGTCCGGGTCGTCGGCGGTACCGGCGAACTGCGCGTCGAGCACCACCGTGGTGGGCGCCAGGTTCGAGTGGCGATAGCCGAGGCCGAGCTCGGCCACCTTGCGCTCGCTCACCTGCGCGGAGGCGAGGTCGAAGCACCGGGCCGACACGAGCACTTCGGCGGTGTCGCGACCGTGACCGCCCGCGTTCATGCGCACCGCGCCGCCGACACTGCCCGGGATACCCACGAGGAACTCGAGCCCGGCAACGCCGGCCGCGGCGGCTCGCCGGGCCACGACGGGAAGCGGTACCGACCCGCCGGCGACGACCGTCGACGCGCCGGCGTCGATCGTGCACTCCTCGAACGCGCCGTCGAGCACGACCGCGATGCCCGCGAACCCGCGGTCGGCGATCAGCAGGTTGGAACCACGACCGATCACGAGCACGGGCACCGGCGCGGGCAGTTCCGCGGCGTGCGCTCGCGAGCGCACGCGCGTCGTCGAGCGACCCGAGCCGGACCAGCAGCGCGATCGGCCCGCCACACCGGTACGTGGTGAACGCGGCGCTCGCCACGTCGCGTTCGCACCGCAGCCCCGCACTCGTCAGGCGGCCGGCCGCCGCGTCGACGTCGAAGGCCATGATCACGACCGCTGCTCCTGCCGGAGCCAGTCGTCGGCGATCGTCGTCAGGTCGCCCGCGCCCAACGTGAGCACGACGTCGCCCGGGCGGGCGAGACGGGCGGGGACGGCGAGCAGGTCGTCGCGGCGAGGCAGGTACGACACTGCCGCAGCGGGGTGCCGGTCGAGGACCGCTTGCACGAGAAGCCGGCCCGACACCCCGGCGATCGGCGGTTCTCCCGCGGGGTACACATCGGTGAGCACGAGCGCGTCGGCGCCCACGAACGCGTCGGCGAAGTCGCGCCAGAGCGACGCCGTGCGCGTGTAGCGATGCGGTTGGAACGCGACGATCACCCGGTTCCACCCGCCCTCCCGCGCGGTCGCGATCGCGGCCGCGACCTCGCCGGGGAGATGCGCGTAGTCGTCGATGAACGTGACACCGTTCCATTCGCCACGAAACTGGAACCGCCGCGCGACCCCACCGAACGTTCGTAACGCCTGTTGCACCGCTTCGAATCCCGCGCCGATCTCCAACGCGAAGGTCGCGGCCGCGGCCGCGTTCAACGAGTTGCGCACGCCGAGCGGCATCTCGATGTCGCCGACCGGGCCGTCGGGACCGACCAGGGTGAACCGGCTCCCCGACCGATCGCCCCGGTAGTCGACCACCCGGTAGTCGGCGTCGGCACTCGTTCCGTAGGTGCGGGCACGAGCATGCCGGGCCGCGAGCCGGCGAGCGACCGGATCGTCGGCACACGCGACGAACAGGCCCGGGATCGCGTCGGTGAACCGTTCGAACGCTTCGACGAGGGGACCGAACCCGCCGTAGTGGTCGAGATGGTCGGGCTCGACATTGGTGACGATCGCAGCGGCGGGCGCCAGTTCGAGGAACGTACCGTCGCTCTCGTCGGCTTCGACGACCAGCCACTCCCCCGCTCCGTAGCCGGCGTTCGCACCCACTTCGTTGACGTCGCCACCGATCACGAAGCTCGGGTCGAGCCCCGCGGCCCGTAACACCAGCGTGAGCATCGACGAGGTCGTCGTCTTTCCGTGCGAACCGGCGATCGCGACCGACCGCCGTGCCGCGACGATCGCCCGGAGCATCGCCGAACGGTGCAAGACGGGGACGCCGGCCGCCCGCGCCGTCTCCAACTCGAGGTTCGTGACCGGCACGGCGGTCGAGTACACGACCGCATCGAGATCAGCAGAGATGCGAGCCGCGTCGTGACCGATGTGCACGTCGACACCGGCCGCCGCGAGCCGCGCGAGCACGCTCGACTCCTTCAGGTCGGAACCCGAAACGTGGTGCCCCATGCGGGCGAGGAACAGCGCGATGGCGCTCATGCCCGCCCCGCCGACACCCACGATGTGGACCCGGCGCGGTCGATCGAGGTCGAGGTCGCGCAGATCGATGACCCGCTCGCTCATGCTTCCCGCTCCCGGCGCTCCGCCGCCGGGCCGCTCGGGCCCCGCTCGCACCCGCAACCGCGATCGCCGCCAACACGCTCGCTCATGCTTCCCGCTCCCGGCGCTCCGCAGCCGGGCCGCTCGGGGCCGCGACGTGCGCGACGACGAGATCGGCGAGGGCGTCGGCCGCGTCGAGCCGGGCGAGCGCGCGCGACGACGCGCTCATCTCGCCGAGCCGTCCGGGATCGGCGAGCAACGCCGACAGCAGCGGGTCGAGCAGTTCGCCGCGGCATTCGTCGTCGGGGACCACGACCACGGCGCCGGCCGCTTCGAGGGTGCGCGCGTTGCGCATCTGATGGTCGCTCGGTGCCCCGGGCAGCGGCACCAGCGCGGCGGGTAATCCGGCCGCCGTCAGTTCGGCGATCGTGCCCGCGCCCGCCCGGCACACCGCGATCGACGCCCGCGCGAACAAACGATCCATGTGTTGTTCGTACGGGACCTGCACGTATTGCACGACATCGCCGGCGCGGCGCAATGCGGCGTAGCGATCGGCGCAGGCACTCGCATTGCGCGGACCGGTGACGTGATGGAGCGCGACGTCGGCGCGATCGCGCCAACGGTCGTAGAGGTCGAGTGCCGCCGCGTTCACCGTGCCCGCGCCCAGTGCACCCCCGAACATCGCGACCAGGCGCGGCGAGGTTTGCGGCTCGCGGCGCAACTGCCGGAACTCCTGGCGGACGGGGTTCCCCGTGAGGACCGCACCCGGCAACGGGGTCCCCGGCAATGAGATCGCGGGCCGCGCCCCGAGCCGCACACCGATCCGGTTGGCGAGCCCCGGGGCGGCGTCCTGCTCGTGCACGATGCGCGGTACTCGCCACAGCCACGCGGCGACGACGCACGGCAGCGACGCGTACCCACCGAACCCGACCACGACTCGCGGGCGGTAACGCCGCACGAGCACGATGGCGCGCACGAACGCGAGCACCGTCGCGCCGATCACGGCAACGTTCTCGATCGTCAGCCGGCGTTGCAGGCCCCGCCCCGGCAACTGGTCGATGGGGAACCCGGCCGCCCTGACCACGTCTCCTTCGGGGCCACGCCGGCTGCCGACGAACCGCACCGAAGCCGGCGGGTGCCCTCGCTCGACCAGCACCTGGGCGAGCGCGATCGCGGGATACGTGTGGCCGCCGGTACCACCGCCGGCGAGCAACGCGAAGACCGGCTCGGTCACGACGCCGGGCGGGCGGTCTCGGTCAGGTCGATCGGCGGTGCGTCCCGCGTTTCGCTCCCGCGGTCGGTTCGCGGCGGGCACTGCCGTGCGATGTTCGCGAGCATCCCCGCACCGGTCATCGTGAACACCAGTGCGGAACCACCGGCCGAGAGGAACGGGAGCGGGATGCCCGAAACCGGGAGCACCGCGACGACGGCCCCCATGTTGATCGCGGCCTGCCCGACGACCCACGCGGTGATGCCGGCGGCGAGCAGCAAGCCGAACCGGTCGGGGGCACGGCGCGCGATGCGCAGGCCGACCATCGCGAACCCGACGAACAGTGCGAGCACGAGGAGGCAACCGACGAGCCCCAGCTCTTCGCCGATGATCGCGAAGATGAAGTCGGTGTGCGCGTTCGGCAGGAACATCCACTTGGCGCGTCCCTGCCCCAGACCGACGCCGGTGGCACCACCGCTGCCGAGCGCGATCAACGACTGGCGGATCTGGTAACCGGTGTTCGACATGTCGTGCGACGGGTGCAGGAACGCGAGCACCCGGGCCCGGCGGTACGGCTCGGCGAGTGAGGCGACCACCACGCCGAGGAGCCCGACGCCCATGAGCCGCAGGAGCTGCCGGGTCGGCAGGCCACCGACGATCAACCCGGCGAGGACGATCACCGCGAGCACGATCGTCGAGTCGAGGTCGGGCTCGATCAGGACGAGGAAACCGATACCCCCGGAAACGAGCAACACCGGCCGTAACACGCGGCGCCAATCACCGACCTCCTCGCCCCGCCGCGACATGACATCGGCGATGTAGACGAGGAGCGCGAGCTTCGCGATCTCGCTCGGTTGGAACCGGAGGAAGCCCGCGCCGAGCCAGCGGCGCGCACCGTCGACCTGGATACCGATGCCGGGGACGAGCACGACGCACAACGTCACCCCGGCGACGAGCACGAGGGGGATCGACAGTTTGCGCCAGTGGCGATAGTCGATCCGTGACGCGACGACGAACGCGGCCGCGCCGACCAGTGCCCACACCAGCTGACGCTCGAAGAAGTACCACGACGAGCCGTACGCGCTGAGCGCCTGGACCGCCGAAGCCGACAGGATCATCACGAGGCCCACGACGTTCAACACGACGACGGTCGCCAGGAGCACGAGGTACGCCGGCGGCCGCGGCAGGGCCGGACGGCGGGCCGCACGCGCGCCCGCGCCCGTTCGACCGCGGCAGGAAGGCGCATCGAAACACCGATCGAGCTCATCGGGCCTCGACCTCCGGGTTCGTTCGCGAACGCCTGACCAGCGCAGCGACCTCCGACGCGAAATCGTCGCCTCGCTGCCCGTACGACGTGTAGGCGTCGAACGACGCACAGCCGGGTGACAGCAGCACCGTGTCGCCGGGCCGCGCGTACGTATCGGCGGCGATGACCGCTTCGTGCATCGTCTGCACGCGGGTGACGGGCCGCAGGTGCTCGAACGCGCGGGCGACGTCGTCGCCCGCCTCACCGAACGCGACGACCGCGCGCAGATGGTCGGTCGCTTCGGTGAGCAGCGAGAGGTCGAGCCCCTTGTTGCGCCCACCCGCGAGCAACACCACGGAATCGAACGCGCGCACGGCGTGCGATGCCGCGTGCGGGTTCGTCGCTTTCGAGTCGTCGTACCACTTCACCCCCCTAGCTTCGCCTACCAGCGCGACGCGATGGGGGAGGGTCGCGTACGAGGCGAGCGCAGCGCGCACACCGTCGAGCCGGGCACCGGCGGCCAGTGCCGCCGCCGTCGCCGCGAGAGCGTTGCTGATGTCGTGCGGGAGCGCGCGACGAAGGTCGGCGATGCGCGCTATCTCACCACCGTCGGGCGCGGCGAGGAAGCCGTCGCGCACGCCGAATGACGCCGGAGCCGGCGCGCCGAGCGTGATCGCGACCCGACGGGCCGGCGCCTTCGACGCCAGTTCGGCCGCAACGGGATCGTCGGCGTCGTAGACGAGCAGATCGTCGTCACGCTGGCGGGCGAAGATCTTCGCCTTCGCGGCCGCGTACTGCTCGAAGCCGCCGTGCCAGTCGAGGTGGTCGGGCGCGACCGCGAGGAGGACGGCGATCCAGGGCCGGAACAACTCACAGAACGCGAGTTGGAACGACGACACTTCGGCGACCAGCACGTCGACGTCGTCGTCGACCGCGTCGAGCAGCGTGCGCGTCCCGATGTTGCCGGCGGCCGTTGCCTTCCGGCCGCCCGCGGCCAGCATGGCCTCGACCAACGACGTCACCGTCGTCTTCCCGTTCGTGCCCGTGATCGCCACGATCGGGACGCGCGCCCGTTCGGCCGCGAGATCGATCTCGCTGCGGACGGGGATGCCGGCGCGGCGAGCCGTGACCACCGCCGGGTGGCGCTCGTCGACGAGCGGGCTCGGCACCAGCAACGACGCGCCCGCCACGACGCGTTCGACCGCGGCATCGTCGGGCGCCTCGACGACGGTGGCGCCTTCGGCGCGAGCGGTTGCGGCCCGTTGCTCGTACGCGGGCCCCGCGGGGCGGTCTTCGAGCACGGTGACCGCCATCCCTTCGGAGCGCAACCGGCTCGTCACCGATGCGCCCGTCGCGGCCAAGCCGACGACCACGACGCGCCCGGTCACTCGAGCACCCCCGGGAACCGCAGGAAGTCGGCGTAGAAGAGCCCGACGCCGAACGCGACGCACGCGCCCGCGAAGAGCCAGAAGCGAACGATGACCGTGAACTCGGACCAGCCGCCCACCTCGAAATGGTGATGGATCGGTGCCATCCGCAACACGCGCTTGCCGAACCCGCGGTACGACACGATCTGCGCGACGACCGACAGCGTCTCGACCGCGTACAAGCCGCCGAGGAGCGGCAGCAACAGGTTCGTACGGGTGAGCAGCGCGAGCCCGGCCATCGCGCCGCCGATCGCGAGCGCGCCGGTGTCGCCCATGAAGATCGACGCGGGTGCCGCGTTCCACCACAGGAACCCCGCGCACGCGCCGAGCATCGACGCGGCGATGATCGCGAGGTCGAGCGCCTGCGCCGGGATGACGTCGTAGATCTCGGGGTGACGGAACTCGGTGAATGCGATCACCATGAACGCGACGAATACGAACGCCGCCGAACCCGACACGAGCCCGTCGAGCCCGTCGGTGATGTTGACCGCGTTCGACGTTGCGTAGACGACGACGACCGCCCAGATCAACCAGCCGATCGTCCCGAGGTCGAGGTGCATCGGCCGGGTGAACGACAGGCGCGTCGAAACCTCCACCCATTCGAGCGCGAGCGCGCCGAAACCGGTGGCGACGATCATGATGCCGGCGGTCTTGCCGCGCTTGCGCAGCCCGAGGTTGCGGTGCTTGCGCACGCCGAGGTAGTCGTCGATGAACCCGACGATGCCGAGCGCGATGATGAGGGCGAGCAACGTCCAGCCGGAACTGGCGAACTTCACGCTCTCGCGGCGAAGGTGCGCGAAGAGATAACCCACCACCGTCGCGCCGACGATGGCGACCCCGCCCATGGTCGGTGTCCCTGCCTTCTTCACGTGCGGGTGCTGCAACGGGCCGTCGTCGCGAATGTGCGCCCCGATACCGCGGGCGCGTAACCACCGGATCAGCAGTGGGGTACCGCCGATCGCGATGACGAACGACGCGCCGGCGGCCATCAGCATCGCGATCACTCGGGGACGCTCCTCGCGGGGGCGGCAGGGACGACGCCACCCGGGGCACCGACGTTCCGGTCGAGTATGCCAAGCGCCACCGCTTCGAGGCCGACCGCGCGGCTCGCTTTCACGAGCACGGCGTCGCCGGGCGCGAGCCGGCCCGCGACCGCGGCGAGTGCGGCGCCGGAGTCGTCGACCTGCACCGACGCCACACCGTGCGCCGCCGCCGTGATCGCGCCACCCCACTCCCCCACACCGATCACGAGATCGATCTCGAGCTCGCTGACCAGGCGGCCGACTTCGGCGTGGGCGCCGGCGGCGTGGTCGCCGAGCTCGCGCATCTCGCCGAGCACGGCGATGCGCCGGCCGTCGGTGGGGAGATGCGCCAGCGCGCGCAGCGCCGCCTCCATCGAGGTCGGGTTCGCGTTGTACGCGTCGTTGAGGACGATCACACCCGTCGTGCTTCGTTCGAGCTCCATCCGCCAGTGCGAGCCCTGGGCGGCGGCGAGGCCGGCCGCGATGTCGGCCGGCGCGATGCCGAGGTGCGCGGCGACCGCGACGGCCAGCGCGGCGTTGTGCACCTGGTGCGCACCCCGCAGGGGCACCTCGATCTTCACATCACCGACGCGGCACGAAGCACTGAGGTCGTCCCGCAGCACGACGTCGGTGATTCGCCAGTCGGCACCGCCGGCCGTGCCGACGGTACCGACCCGGCAGGACGCGCGCGATGCGAGCTGCGGCGTCCACGGGTCGTCGGCGTTGAGTACCGCGAACCCGTCGGCCGGCAAGGCTTCGAGCAGCTCGCCCTTCACGCGGGCGACCCCTTCGGGCCCGCCGAGGTGCTCGGCGTGCGCGAGCCCGATGTTGGTGACGATGCCGATGGTCGGCTGCGCCACCGCGCACAACGCACGGATGTTGCCGGCGAAACGCGCCCCCATCTCGGTGATCACGTACCGGGTCGACTCGTCGATCTCCAGCAGCGTGAGTGGGAGCCCGACCTCGTTGTTGAACGAATCACGGTTCGCGTGTGCCGCGCCGGTCGTCGCGAGCGCGGCGCGTAGCAGGTCTTTGGTCGATGTCTTCCCCGTCGAGCCGGTCACGCCGATCACCTGGAGGTCGTCGCGATCGGCTCGAACGGAACCGGCCAGACGGCCCAGCGCGGCCTCGGGATCATCGACCCGAACGAGCACCGGCGCGGTGCCGTGCACACCTTCGCGTACGTGCGATACCAGCGCGACCGAAGCGCCCCGCGAGAACGCGTCGTCGACGAAATCGTGGCCGTCGCGGTGCCCTCGGAGCGCGACGAAGCATGCCCCCGGCGGCATCGCCCTCGTGTCGAAGGTGAACGCGGTCGCGAGGGTCGCGGGGTCGCCCGCAACGACCTCGCCGCCGGTGCGGCGCGCGATCTCCTGCGCGGTCAGCTGCACGAGAGTGCCTCGAGTTCCTCGCGGGCGACGACGCGATCGTCGAACGGCCGGGTGACCCCCGCGATCGTCTGGCCCGGCTCGTGGCCCTTCCCCGCGATCACCACCACGTCGCCCGGGAGCGCGGCGCGGATCGCGCCCTGGATCGCCCTGCGCCGGTCGAGTTCGACGACCGGTTCCTTCCCGGCCGGCACGCCCGCGAGGACGTCGGCCGCGATCGCCTCTGGTGCCTCGCCGCGCGGGTTGTCGGACGTGAGGAACGCGAGATCGGCGCTGCGCGCCGCGACCGAACCCATCAACGGTCGCTTGGCGCGGTCGCGATCGCCGCCGCACCCGTACACCACCAGGACGCGGCCACTCAGCGCCGTCAGTGAACGGGATGCGTGCAATAGCCGTTCGAGCGCGTCCGGCGTGTGCGCGTAGTCGACGAGCACGGTGAACGGCTGCCCGGCCTCGACCGGCTCCATGCGGCCGGGCACGGTGAGCCGCTCTTCGAGCCCGGCGACGATCGCGTCGATCGCAAAGCCGGCCATGTGCGCGGTCGTCGCGGCGGCGATCGCGTTCTCCACGTTGAACGGCCCGACGAGGGAGGTCGTCACCGGCGTCTGCGTACCGTCGGGCCAGCAGATCTCGAACCGGGTCCCGTCGCCCGAGAACGCGATGTCGGTGGCGTGCACGTCGCCGTGACGCGCGCTGTAGGTCAGCACGTGCAGGCCCGCGTGGCGGGAACGTTCGGCGAGGAGCGCGCCGTGGTCGTCGTCGACGTTGATCGCGGCCAGATCGGTGAACGGCAACGTGAACAGGCGCGCCTTGGCTTCGAAGTACGCGTCGATCGTCCCGTGGAAGTCGAGGTGATCGTGCGTGAGGTTCGTGAAGCACGCCACCGTGAAGTGCGTCGCGTCGACACGGTGTTGCGCGAGCGCGTGCGACGACACTTCCATTGCGACCGTCCCGACGCCGGCGCGACGCATCTGCGCGAAGAGCGCTTGGAGTTCGGGTGCCTCCGGCGTCGTGTGCACGGGTGCCGAGATGTTCATCCCGACTCGCGTTTCGATCGTCCCGATGAGCCCGGTGGTCACGCCGGCCGCGCGTGCGATCGCGTCGAGCAGGTATGTCGTCGTCGTCTTGCCGTTCGTCCCCGTGACCCCGAGTACCCGCAGGTCCCGCGACGGATCGTCGAGCACCCGAGCGGCCAGCGGGCCGACGACTTCCCGAACCGAACGGACGCGCACCTGAGGTACGTCGAGCCCGTCGATGAAGTGCTCGACGAGCAACGCCCTCGCGCCGCGCTCGAGCGCCGCGGGCGCGTGGAGATGCCCGTCGGTCGCGGTTCCCGGCACGCACGCGAAGAGCGCGCCGGGACGACTGGTACGGCTGTCGGCCACGACAATGTCGATGTCGACGTCGTCCCCACCACGGGCGTCGAGCACATCGAAACCGTCGAGGAGGTCGTGCAGGCGCACGTGCCCCCCTAGTGGTTCGGTGGAGTTGCCGACGGCAGCGTACCGGCCGTCTGTCGAGCAACCGTGGTCGACGGGGAACGTTGCTTCGTCTGCGCCTTCCGCGCGATCAGGTTCGCGAGGTCGGCCCCGTGCGGCACCGTGCAATCCTCGCCTTGCACCTGCGCGGTGTGCTGCGCGAGCTCCCATTGCGTGCTGTTCGGATCGGCCGGCGGGACCCGCAGGAGCCGCAGCGCGGCCCCGGCGACCTCGGAGAACACGGGAGCGGCCGCACGGCCGCCGTAGATCGGCACCGGTTCGTCGAGCACGATGATGGCGGCGATCCGCGGCGCTTCGGCCGGCGCGTAGCCGATGAACGAGGCCATGTACTTGTCGGTGTAGCCGCCGCTGTCGCTCGGCTTGCGCGACGTACCGGTCTTGCCGGCGACCGTGTAGCCCGGAATGGCCGCGCAGGCGCCGGTGCCGTTCGACACGACCTGCGTGAGCATCGACGTCATCTGCGCCGCGGTCGACGCGGACACGACACGCCGGCCCGCGGGCGAATGGCGGCGGTGCCGCACACCGTTCGCGTCGATCGTCGCGTCGAGCAGGCGCGGCGCCCGGGTCACGCCGCCGTTGGCGATCGTCGTGTACACGTCGAGCATCTGCTGCGCGGATACCGCGATGCCGTAACCGATCGGTACCGACGCCAGCCCGGTCGCGTAGTACTCGCTCAGGGGCAACAAGATGCCCGGGGCTTCCGCCGGGAAGTTCACCGCGGTCTTCTGACCGAGACCGAACGCGCGCAGACCGGCGTCGAGTCGTTCCTTCCCGAGCAATCGTGCGATCTCGATCGTGCCGACGTTCGACGACTCGCGCAGGATGTCGGTCGTGGTGTACGTCGCCAGCCCGTGCACGACGTCGTCGACGAACGTCGCGCCGCCGACCTTGAGCTTGCCCGGGACCTGGAACGGCGTCGTCGGCGAGATCAGACCGTGCTCGATCGACTCGGAAATGGTGATGACCTTGTTCGTCGAACCGGGTTCGAAGACGTCGACCAGCGGACTGTTGCGTTCGGTCGCGGTCGCCGGGTGCGCCGACTGGCCGCCCGACGCGCCGTCGACGGTTGCCATCGAAAGGATGTTGCCCGTCTTGACGTCCATCACGACCGCCATGCCGCCCTTGGCGTTGGACGCCGCCACCTCGTCGACGAGCGAACGCTCCGTCTGGTACTGCAGCGCCTCGTCGATCGTGAGCACGAGATCGGTGCCGCGCACCGCCGGTTTGTTGTGCCGAACCGTGCGCGGGATCTCGCGACCTTCGACGTCGCGTTCCGATTCGATCTCGCCCGGTTTCCCGGCCAGCACCCTGTTGTATTCGCCCTCCAGCCCGGTGAGACCGGTCTGGTCGGTGCCGACCAGACCGAGCACGGGTGCGGCAAGCGTTCGCGCCGGGTACACGCGCGTCGGTTCCTCGATGAACGCGACGCCGGGGAGGTTCAGCGCTCGAACCCGTTTCGCGACGCTGTCGTCGACCCGGCGCGCGATGTAGACGAACTGCAACGACGTGTCGCTCAAACGCGCCGTCAGCGTCGAGACCGGCACGCCGACGACCGGCGCGAGCTTCGCGGCGTAGCCCGCCGGGTCGCTGACCACCTGCGGGTTCGCCCACACGGTCGGCTGCTGTACCGACAGGGCAAGGTCGTGGCCGGTGCGGTCGAAGATGCTGCCCCGGTCGGCCGGGAGCGTGACCGTGTCGAGGCGCTGTTTCAGCGCCAGGTTCTCGTAGTGACGGCCCGACACCGCCTGCAGTTGCACGAGCCTCACCGTGAGCACCGCGAACACCATCAGCGTGACCACCGCGCAGGCCGTGAGCCGCCGGCGCGCGAGGCGGGCGAGCGCGGCGGGGTTCGCCCGGCGAGGCCGCGGCGGCGCCGCGATCGGGCGACGGGTGGGGCGGTCGTAACCGTTACGGACTGGGGGCAAAGTGGGGCTTCACGGAGGAGTACGGCGTCGTCGACGCCTTCTCGGCCTGGGTCTTCTTGGGCGCGGCCAGCGGAGCGTCGAGGATGTAGTGGACCTGCGACGCCGGCACCAGCCCGAGCCTGCTCGCCTTCGCGAGGATCGTCTCCGGAGCGTCACGCTCGGCGACTTCGGCGCGGAGGTGCTCGTACGCGTTCTGCTCGATCGCCCGTTGCTGGGTGATGCGGTCGAGGCGGAACTGGCCTTGCACCATGAACACGTTGAACGCCACGAGCATGAACAACGCGCCGACCGAGATGATCGACCCGAGCCACAACGCGAGCCGCGGTTGGAAACGCGCTCGACGTTCGACGACCCGTAGATGCGGCTCGCCGGCTGCGATTTCCTCGCCGTACTCGGCTGCGTCGCCGAGCGGGCCGTGCCCGTCCTCGAGCGGTTCGGGAACCGTGCTCATGGCCGAGCGGTCCGTTCAACGGCGCGCAAGCGCGCACTCTCGGCTCGCGGGTTGGCCTCGATCTCTTCCGTCGAGGGCCGCAGCGGGCGGCGCGACACCAGGTTCACGAGCGACTCGCGTTCGGGTTCCACCGGCAGCTTCGGCGGTTCGTCGTCGTTGCGACCCGCCCACGCATCGAAGGTGCGCTTCACCAACCGGTCTTCGAGCGAGTGGTACGCAAGGACGAGGATGCGCCCGCCGGGGCCGACGAGATGGACCGACTCGTCGAGGCCCTCGGCCAGGTTCGGCAGCTCGCGGTTCACTTCCATCCGAATCGCCTGGAAGGTCCGGCGCGCCGGGTGCGGCCCACGCCGGCGCGCGGGCGCCGGGATGCCCCGTTTGATGGCGTCGACCAGCTCGCCGGTCGTCGTCATCGGTCGTGCGTTCACGATCTCGCGCGCGATGCGCCGGGCGAAACGTTCCTCGCCGTACCGTGCGATCACGTCGCGCAACGAATCCTCGTCGTAGTTGTTCAACACGTCGCTCGCGGTCAGCGTCTGCTTCGCGTCCATCCGCATGTCGAGCGGCGCATCGAAGCGGTACGAGAACCCGCGTTCGGGCCGGTCGAGCTGATGACTGCTGACGCCGAGATCCATGAGCACCCCCGTGACGAACTTGTTGCCGTGCCGGCGCGCCAGGCGCGCCATGTCTTCGAACCCACCTTGCGCCACCTCCGCCCGCTCACCGAAGTGGGCGAGCCGGGTGCGTGCCACGGCGACGGCTGCTTCGTCACGGTCGATACCGAACAACGAACAATCGGGCCTCGCATCGAGGATCGCCGCGGCGTGACCCGCCCCGCCGACCGTGGCATCGATGACCAGCCCGGCGGGGACGGGCGCGAGCAGCTCGACCACCTCCCGAACCATGACCGGAAGGTGCGAGAACTCGGCCTCCATGTGCTTCCCCTCGCCGTTCTGCACGTGGACCGTGATGATGAACGTCGCCGGGCTCGTCTTCAGCCCCCCGGTCGGACAGGCGCCGCCCGGGATGTCTCCCCGGGTCGGCTCGGCTGAAAGCGGGCGGAGTAGGGGCCAACAACCGCGCCGGCCGGGAGGCTGAAGACGAGCCCGTGACAGGCCCGATATGTCAAAGAATTTCGTGTTCGCTTACATCCCGAAGTCGGGGATGTCGGTGGCCGCGAGGATCGAGGCGTCGCCCTCGCGGTCGCGGGCTTGGAATCGTTCGGCGTCCCAGATCTCGATGCGGTGGTACATGCCGGCGACGATCACGTCGCGGGTGAGGCCGGCGAAGTCGCGCAGGTTCTGCGGCACCGCGACCCGGCCCTGCTTGTCCGGGGTGAACTCGACTGCACCGGCGAACAGGGCCCGGGCCGCCTGCCGCTCGGCCGCACCGCGCTGTGCCGCTTCGCGCGCCTTGTCTGCCACTTGGACGAACTCCTCGACCGGGTAGACGGCCAGGCAGCCGTCGAGCGCCTTGGCCATCACCGCGCCGCCCTCGAGCTGGTCGCGGAACCGAGCCGGGAGGATGACCCTCCCCTTCGCGTCGAGCGAGTGCTGGTGCTCTCCGAGGAACATCTCGCCCGCACCACCTGCACCTTCCGACTCGAGCCCCGGTTGAGGCCCCTCCGACCAACCGGACGCGGGGAAGGCGCACCTGTCCCGCCACACCCCCGTCCACCACTGCGCTCCACCCTATGCCACTTCCCTCCACATCGTCAACCCCACGCACCCCTTCCGCCAACACTGGCCCCACCGGCGCGCGACGTCGTCCCCGCTGCTCGAGGTGCCGGTCGCCCGACCTGCTCGCCATCGTCCGCGTTCTCACCGTGGAAGGCGCGCGCCTCGTCGAGGAAGCGCGCCGGCTGCTCGGCTGCCTCAGCCGCGTTGGGTTGCGCGCACGATCGGTCGGTAGGAGACACCGAGGAGCACGAACCCGGGTGCGAGGCCGGCGACGGTTGCGATCACGGCAGCAGAGGCGCCGGCCACCGCTGCCGCGAGCCCTGCCACACCGCACGTCGTGATCGCTGCGCCGAGCGCGTCGTGGAACGGCTGATGCCAAACGGCGGCGAGCACGAAGAAGTGGGCGCCGACGACGAGCGAGATCCAGGCGATGACAGCATCGCCTGCGTGGAGCGGACCTGTCAGCACGACGGCGCCCGCAACGATGGCGATCACCTCGCCGGCGACCGTGCACCAATACGCGCGACCGAACCTCGCCGCGTGGTGCCGCATCGAGGCGATGAGTATGGCGCATCGCGACGAGCAGCCCGACGAACGCGACAGTCGCGATCGTGCGCAGCACTTGCGCCGGCGTGTTCGGAAGCGTCGATGCGTTCGCCATCACGTAGACGAAGCCGAGCACGCCGCCGATGATCGCCCCGGTCATGGTCGAGCGCGCGCACGTGTACCGGCGCTCATTGCACGGCGGGCGGTACGTGCTTCAGGAGGCGTTCACCGGTGGCGTAGACGGCGAGGTGATGCACGACCGAGACGGCGCCGAGCGCGACGCCGAGCATTCGCTGATCGACCGTCCAGAGTGCGATCGCCGCGAGACCCGAGAGGGCCAGCTCTTCAACGAGGCGCGTCGGCTCGGCAAGCCGTCCAAGCTGGTGGAAGTCGACGGCACCCCAGACGCCGAACCCGATCGCCGGTACGCCGATGGCAAGCACCGTCCGAGACAGCGCGCTACCGCCGTGGCGGTACCCCCAGTAGCCGAAGGCAGCCACGACGCCCGCTTCCATCACGCCGCGCAGCGCCACGTTGGCCGCGACGGCCGGTGCGAGTGCTCGCTTCGTGGCCGTGGAGTCGATCGAGGGACGTGACATCACGCCGTGTCTGCGCGTTCCACGCGCTGGCAGAACTCGACAAGGTGCGGGTTCACGATGGCGGGGTACTCGACCTGCGGGTAATGGCCGGCGTTCGGGACCATCACGACCTCGCCATGCAGTCGTTGCCCGATCCAGCTTGCCTCCGCCTCCGGATCACGGAAATCAGGATCGGCCGCACCCATCACCACGAGCGTCGCCGCGTGCACGTCGTCGAGGCGCGCCTCGGCAGGATCGTGACTGGTGCGCGTGGCCGCGGTGAACGCCTTGCGGTGACCTGGGCGCCGCATGCTCGCCGCGACCGCGTCGCGGTGCTCGGCGAAGTCGACGGGCCGCTGCCCCGGATAGAGCTTCGGCATGTACGACGTCCACATCTTGGCGGCCCACGGTCCCGACATCAGTGCCTTGAACATCCACACCATGAGCGGGTTCGTCGGCGCATTGCGAACGAACGGCCCCAGCAACACCAAGCCATTCACGTCAGCCGGTTGCGCGGCAGCGGCCAGCACCGCACCTCCGGCCGCCATCGAGTTGCCCATCACAACCGCGGCCCGCGGCCCAGTGCAGCGATCAGAGCCAGGATGTCGTCGGCGAGGGCAACGTCGTCGTAGCGGTCGAACGTGGCGTCGCTGTCACCATGCCCGCGCAAATCCATCGTGGCGACCTGCAAACCTGCGGAGATCAGCGCGGGGACCGTATACCGGTAGCTGCTTCGCAGTTCCCCCATGCCAGGCACACACACGACGAGCGCACCATCTCCGACGACGTCATAGGCGATACGACCGCCCGGCCGTTGGAGCATCTGTGTTGCGGGTGCAACTGATTGCATGACCCTCCTCTCGACGTCAGCTCTCCGTTCCGACGGCTTGCAGGTCGGGTTGCGCGGCCGGCGTTGTCGGCCGCGTCATGGCCCACGCCCCGGACCGGTCGAGCGCAACGCTCAACGCCTCGTAGGCACCGAGCAGGCCGACACCCAGCAGGATGAAGGCGAAGATCCCAAGACTGTGCGCCATCGTCCACTCGCCGGATGCGAATGCGTGCGCGCCGGCGAGCGACTTCTCGTCGGAGAAGGGCCGCAGGGCCGGGTACGCCACGAAACACAAGCCCGACAAGACGAGCGCGACGCCGAACCCGGACCGAGCGGGCGCCCGGCTCGGCGGCAACGTCGCCGGCATCTCTAGGCTCCGGCAGCGGCCGCCTCCGGCGGGATGAACCGAAGCCGACGACTGCAAATCACGCGAACTCTCACGCAATACCCGTACCCAGTTCCGCCCGACCGCAACCCGCCACCAAGACGCCCGGCAACGCGGCGCGCGTCACGGGATGATGATCGGCATGCGCTCCCAGCCACGCACCGAGGCACCGGGCCGCGCTCCAGGCAGAAGTCGCCGCCTTCGGTTCCGATCGACCGCCTTGAAGCGCACCGGGCCTCCGGCGCGTGAAATCGTGCGACCACCGCGGCCGGCGTCGGGCAGGCTGAGGAGGTGACGTCGCCCGAAACGCGCCTCATCCTCATCCGGCACGGCGAGTCCCGGGCACAGGTCAGTGGCCGTTTCTCCGGGCACGACACCTGCACCGGGCTGACCGATCTCGGCCGACGGCAGGCCGAAGCGCTGCGAGACCGGTTGGCAACGACCGGCGAGCTCGGCGCGGTTGACGTGCTGTACACCAGCATCCTGGCCCGCTCGATCGAGACCGCCGCGATCGTCGGGCCTGCCTTCGACGCGCCGATCGCCCGGGCCGAGTGTGCGTGGTGCGAGATCCACCCCGGCGAGGCCGAAGGCCTGACCTACGAGGAGTTCCGGCAGCGGGTACCCCCTGGCGCCGACCCGGGCGACCCGTTCCACCAGCGGGTACCGGGCGGCGAGACCTGGGCCGAGTTCTACGTGCGCGCCGGGTCACGGCTGCGTCGCGCGGCACGCGAACACGAGGGAGAACGGATCGTCGTCGTCGCCCACGGCGGCACGATCGGTGCGAGCTTCATCGCATTCGGAGAGGTACCCATGCGCCGCGGCACCGACTTCACGCACGAAGCGATCAACACGTCGGTCACGGAGTGGCGCGGCACCGGCGACCGATGGCGGCTCGCTCGTTTCAACGACGCCGCGCACCTGGCCGGGCTGGCATCGGAACCCGGCAAGCACCCGGCACCGTGAGCCCCCGGTCGTGCGCAGTCAGAGCACGCGGAGGGTGTCGGCGCCGGCCCGTTCGCGCCGCGCGAACGCGCGCACGACGGCGAGGTCACCACTGCGATGGCGGGCCATCTCGACGAACACGCCGATCGCCGTAGAAGCCGCTTCGGGAGGGACGGTGAGGGGTTCGAGGCCCGCACTCGACGCGAGGTCGTCGGCGTGCACGACGAGTTCGACGACCCGGGTCGCGACGTACACGGTGAGCGGTGTCGCACCACCGGCAACCGTCCACACCGGCACCAGGCGGTTCGCGGGCTCATTCGGCAGGCGGTCCGACAAGCGACCGACCACCGCCGCGAACCGATCGGCCACCGCGGCCGGCCCGTAGCCGGCGCGCCGTTCCGCGTCTTCCCGCAGCAGCGGGTGGAGGCCACCTTGCAGGTCGCTCGGGTCGTCGACCCGGTTCAGGCCGTAGAACTCGCCCACACCGAGCACGATCGGCTCACCGGCGATGGGTTCGTCGAGCGCGATCTCGAACCGCCTCGTCGCGGCGTACATGTGCGCGGCGACCCCGCCGACGCTGAAGCCGGGCAACACGCTCGGGTCGCGCCACCGCGCCGCCACTCGCCGGTCACCGACGATGCCGGTCGCCAGCTCGCACGCGAGCACGAACGACTGCAAGTGCTCGGGGCCCATCGCCGCGAGCCTGCCGGTTCGCACCCCGAAACGCCAGCCGCGGCCGAGGGCCGTAGCCTCGAACCATGCCGCAAGAAACGACCGATCCGGTACTGCATACCGTCCCGCTCGGTTTCCCGTGGGTCACCATCGACCCGTTCCTCTTCTGCGTGCACCATCTCGATGCGTACCCCGCGGCCAACGAGCACATGGGCCCGGCGGCATCGCTCGCCGAACGCGACATCGGCATGGACTTCGCGGGCGGCGACGGGTGGCGCATGTACCACGGCAGCACGATCCCCGGGTTCCCGCAGCACCCGCACCGCGGGTTCGAGACCGTCACCTTCGTGCGGCGCGGGTACGTCGACCACTCCGACTCGCTCGGCGCGAGAGCGCGCTTCGGTGCCGGCGACGTGCAGTGGCTCACCGCGGGCAAGGGCATCGTGCATTGCGAGATGTTCCCGTTGCTCGACCGCAACGGCCCGAACCCGCTGGAGTTGTTCCAGATCTGGTTGAACCTGCCGGCCTCCGACAAGATGGTCGAGCCCTCCTTCACGATGCTGTGGGCCGACCAGCTCCCCCGCCACGAGACGAAGGACGGGAACGGCCGGCGCGTCGAGGTCACCGTGGTGACCGGCGCGTTCGACGGCTCGCCGGCGCCGGCACCGCCGCCGGATTCGTGGGCGTCGCGAACCGATGCCGACGTCGCGATCTGGCATGTCGCGCTCGAACCGGGTGCGTCGTGGGACATGCCCCCCGCCGCGAGCGCGGCGACGATCCGCACGCTTTACGTCTTCGACGGCGAGGCGACCGCCGGTGAGCATCGATTCGACGCCTCGACCGGCGCGGTGTTGCACCACGGCACCACTGCCGTCGTCGCCGGGCCGAGCGGCGCCGAGGCGCTCGTATTGCAGGGCCGGCCGATCGGCGAGCCGGTCGCGCAGTACGGCCCCTTCGTGATGAACGACCAGGCCGGGATCGAACAGGCTTTCGCCGACTACCGCGCGACGGGGTTCGGTGGTTGGCCGTGGCCGGTCGACGACCCGGTGCACGCGCGGGACGCGGGCCGGTTCGCGATCCATCCCGATGGCCGCATCGAACATCCCGCCCAGCCCGCTCGGTCGTGAGCGGGAGGCATCAGGCGGGCACGGCGGTGTGGTGCTCGGTGAGGTAGCGCGCCCAGTCGGGTTCGATCGGCCCGGCCGACGCGATGAGCGACGTCGTCGCGTGCGGTGCGATCGGTGGGTGGCGTAGCACCATCCCGCACTCCGACAACATGCGGTCTTCCTTGCGCGCGTTGCAGGCGCGGCACGACGCGACGACGTTCTCCCATGTGTGCGGGCCACCGCGCGACCTCGGCACGACGTGATCGAGGTTCTCGGCGTGGGTGCCGCAGTACTGGCAACGGTGGCCGTCGCGTGCGAACACGGCCCGCCGCGAGAGCGGCGCCGCGGCCCGGAACGGCACCCGTACGAAGTGCGTGAGGCGGATCACGCTCGGGACGGGCACGCTGCGGCGCTCGGAGCGGAACTCGGCACCGTTGCGGTGCACGATCTCGGCCTTGTCCTTGAGGACGAGCACAACGGCGCGACGGGCCGACACGACACACAGCGGCTCGAAGCTGGCGTTCAGCAGCAGTGAACGGGCCACGCCGGCGTGATCCTCTCCGTTCTTTCTTCCTCTCCTGGCCGAGGAACGCCTGACGCGGGCGGACCGCGGTTACGGGCGAAAGTGTACTCAGCGCGCGCAACGTGCTCGCCGCGCAATCGCGTCGCGAGCATCGCACCAGCGCAGGTAATCGATGAACTCCGAAGGCGCCGGATCGACCCCCTCCCCGTAGGCCGTCTCGAGCCGGAAACGGAGGTACGCGCGAGGCGGGACGGGCAAGTAGGGCGGATGGCGCCACCAATCCGGGCGCGCCGTCCGGAAGAGCAGGCGGACGGCCGCCGGCCAGAGCGCCGGGCGGCGCACGAGCGCGGCGAGGCAGGACCACCAAACCCGGGCCCGCTCGAACCAACTCGAGGTTGCAGACGTATGACAAACCACAGAACCCGTCGATGAAGTCATCTCCGCGCACGGTACCGTTGCCCCGGCGTGGGGCCGCCTCAAGACGGCCCGTTGGCGCCGACGGAGGTTTCTGGTGGTGCATCCCGCTCCCCTGGCCGAGACGTCCTTCAAGGACGTTTTCGATGCCATGGCCGGGCAGATCGAGCGTGTCCTTCGGGGGAAGCGCCGCGCGGTGCACCTGTCGCTCGTGTGCCTCTTCGCCGAGGGTCATCTGCTCATCGAAGACGTTCCCGGCGTCGGCAAGACGTCACTGGCGAAAGCGATCGCGCACACGATCGGTGGTACCTGGCGCCGGATCCAGTTCACGCCCGACCTCCTGCCGTCCGACGTCACCGGAACGTCGGTCTGGGATCGCGGGAGCGGCGACTTCGAGTTCCGCCCCGGTGGTGTGTTCGCGAACGTCGTGCTGGCCGACGAGATCAACCGGGCGTCGCCGAAGACGCAGTCGGCGTTGCTCGAAGCGATGGAAGAGCGCCAGGTGACGGTCGACACCGCCACCCACGTGCTCGAAGCGCCGTTCATGGTCATCGCGACGCAGAACCCGATCGAGTTGGAGGGCACCTACCCACTGCCCGAAGCGCAACTCGACCGCTTCTTGATGCGGTTGCGGATCGGGTACCCCGACCGCGACGCCGAGATCGCGATCCTCGAATCGCAGAACGGTTCGAGCGTCGCGCCCGAAGCGTTGCAGCCGGTGTCCGACGCCGACGCCGTGGCCGGGTGGAGCGCAGAACTTTCGTCGATCCACATGGCGACCGAGTTGCAGCAGTACATCGTCGACCTCGCCGACGCGACGCGCCATCACCGCGACCTGCTCCTCGGCGTGAGCCCGCGCGGCGCGCTCGCGCTCCAGCGCGCGTCGCGCGCGCTGGCCGCCAGCCTCAGCCGCACCTACGTGGTCCCCGACGACGTGAAAGCACTCGCCCCCGCGGTGCTGGAGCATCGCTTGGTGCTCTCGCCCGAAGCACAGATGCGCGGCGCAACCGCCGAAGCGGTGCTGAACCACGTGCTCGACTCGGTGCCGGTGCCGGCGGCGCGCCAAGCGTGAGCTCACTCACCCGCCGGGGCTGGGCGCTGTTCGGCGCCGCGTTCGGGTGCTACATCGGCGGGCGGCTGCTCGGTCTCGTGCAACTCGCGATCCTCGCCGCGTGCGCGCTGGTGCTGATCCTCGGCGCCGTCGTATGGGTCCGGTGGCACCCGGTCGCGCTCTCGGCGCGCCGGACCGTGTCGGAGCGGCTGCAGGTCGGCGTCGACGGCCGGGTCGATCTCACGGTCATGTCGCGTGCCGACCGGGCCACCCCGACGCTTGCCGCCTCCGACTCGTTCGATCGAGGGCGGCGAACCGCGCGTTTCCTCGTGCCACCGCTACGCCCCGGCGACACCGCGCGGGCGGCGTACCGCGTACCGACCGAACGGCGCGGCCGGTTCGTGATCGGGCCGATGCGCGTCACGCTGAGCGACCCCTTCGGTCTCGCCCGCGCGACCAGCGGGTTGCTCGGCACCGACGAGGTGATCATCTACCCGCAAGTCCACGAAGTGCTTGCGCTCCCCGAAGCCGGAGGCGAAGACCTCGACCGCGACACACCCAAGCTGCGCGGCCAGCCCGATGCCGGCAACGAGTTCCTCACCCTGCGCGAGTACGCGCCGGGCGACGACCTGCGGCGCGTGCACTGGCGCTCGACCGCGCGTCACGACACGCTGATGGTGCGCCAGGAAGAATCGCGCCGGCGCGCCCCGGTGCTCGTGATGCTCGACATCCGCGCGCACGCCCACGATCGCGCGTCGTTCGAGATCGCAGTCGAGGCCGCGGCGTCGATCGTGAACGCGCTTGACCGCGAGGGTCGTCCGGTCGAACTCATCACGTCGCGCGGCAAGGTCCTGGGCACGCCTGGGCGCCGCCACCTCGCGAGTGCACTCGACGAACTCGCGGTGATCGAACCGCACAGCGGGGAACACTTCTCCACCGCCGGCGTGCGCAGGACCGCGTCGTTCGTCGCAATCGTCGGCGCCGTCCGCCCGGAAGAAGCCGGCGCGCTCGGCCTGTTCGTGCGCGGCGGCGGCCTCTTCACCATGGTCACGACTCGCGCCGGGACGTCGCCGTTCGCCCCGCCCGGGCGTCGCGTCCGACCGATGCTCGTCGGTGTCTCGCCCGAACGCCCATTCCCGACCGCCTGGAACGAAGCCGTCCTCACGTGGCAGCGCAGCGCACGACAGCAGCACCTCGGGTCGCACTCGCCGCGCTGAGCGCGGCGAGTGCAGTCGGCCTGGTGCGCGTCTTCGCGCACACGGGTTGGCTCGTCCCGGCCGTCCTCGCGGCGGTGCTGCCACACCTTCTGTTCCGGTACGGCGATCGGCGCCGCGTCGCCCCGCCCCTCGCGCTGGCCGCGGTGATGCTGCTCGGCACCGTGTTCGCGATGGTTGTCGCGAGCCCGTCGACCACCTTCCATGGCATCCCGACCATCGCCACGCTGCACGCGTTCAGCGACAACGTCGGCCTGGCAACGCACACCCTGCGCACCGCCGTGGTACCGGTCGACCCGATCGACGCCGCGCTCACCCTCGCACTCGTCGCCATCTGGATGGTCGCGACCACCGCCGACTGGCTGGCGTCGCGCCTCGACGCGACGTTGGGCGCACTCGGCCCGAGCCTGGTCCTGTTCGTCGCGATCGGAGCGCTCGGCAAGGGCGCGCAGTGGCCGACCACCCTCCTGTACGCCGCGGCCGCCGCGACGTTCCTGCTGACGCAGCACTACGCCGAACTGCTCGAACGACGAACCTGGTTCCATCTCCCCCGCCGGCGGCGTTCGCGGCTGCTCACCGGCGGCGTCGCCGCCGTCGGCGCAGCAGCACTGCTCGGCGTCGTCGCCGGACCGTTGTTGCCCGGCGCCCGGAGCGACGCGTGGTTCGACTATCGCGGGCTCGGCGCGAGTGTCGGCGGTGGCACCTGGCGCACGGTGACGCCGCTCGTCGACATCCGCAGCCGCCTCGTCGACCAGAGCGACACCGAACTGTTCACCGTGAAGAGCCCGATCCCCGAGTACTGGCGCCTCGTCGCACTCGATCAGTTCAACGGCACCGTATGGGGGCTGCAGAGCGAGGGGCAACGCGCGAACGGCGACCTGGCGCTCACCGAGCCGACGCCACCCAAGGCGAGAGCCATCGTCCAGACCTTCAAGATCGGGCCGCTCGAGACCCGCTGGCTGCCGGCCGCCTACGAACCGCGCCGGATCAGCTTGCCGAACACGCTGGTGATCCCCGAATCGGGCTCGCTCGTCTCGGGTGGGCAGACCTCGAACGACGCGAAGTACACGGTGCTGTCGGAGGTGCCGACGCCGACGATCGCGCAGCTGCGCGCCGCGCCCGCCGCCGTGCCACCGGAGCTCGCCGCCGATCTCGAGCTCCCGTCGAAGTTCCCGTCGGACGTCCGCGAACTCGCCCTGACGATCACGAAGAACGCGACCACGCCCTACGACAAGGCGCTCGCGCTCCAGAACTACCTGCGGACCTTCACCTACGACCTCCACGTCCCGCCCGGCCATTCCGACCATGCGATCGACGACTTCCTGTTCAAAACGAAGCGGGGCTACTGCGAACAGTTCGCGGGCTCCTACGCGGCCATGGCGCGGTCGATCGGCCTGCCGGCCCGTGTCGCGGTCGGCTTCACGCCCGGCACCCGCGATGGCGCCGGCGTGTTCCACGTCACCGACAAGCAGGCGCACGCGTGGCCGGAAGTGTGGTTCGACCACCTGGGTTGGATGCCGTTCGAACCCACGCCGACACGGTACGAACCCAGCCCCGGCGACCCGACCGGCACCGGGAAGGAAGCCCCGAAGACGACGCCGACGACGAGCGCGACGAGCACCGCGCCCACGTCGAGCACAACGGCACCGAAGGCGGGGCCGACGATCAACGCGAACCGGCTGCACGACGCTTTCGTGAACGCGGGCAGCGCGGCAACGCCCAAGCACCGCCACAGCGTGTGGCCCCGGACGCTCCTGGTCCTGGTCGCACTCGTCGCCCTCGTTGTGCTGGCCGCCGCGGGCACCGTGTTCGGGGTGCTCGGGGTGAAGTGGCGCCGCCGCCGCCGGCGGCGACGGGCGCTCGATGAACGCGACCGGGTGATCGGCGCGTGGGCCGAAGCACTCGACCGTCTCCGTGAGGCGGGCGTCGCGCCCCACCCGTCGGCCACACCGGTCGAATTCGCGCTCCGCCACGCGGCCGCGAGCGGCGCCGGGATGGCGGGGCCGCCGCTCATGGAGTTGGCCCGCCTGCAGACCGCGGCCCTGTTCGCCGACCAGCCGCCGAGCGAAGCCCAGGTCGACGACGCCTGGGAGCAGCTGCACCTCATCGAGCGGGCGCTGAAGCGGGCAACGACGGCGTCGCGCCGGTGGCGCCGCCGCCTCGACCCGCGCTCGCTACGGGTCTTGCCGCGGCCGGGGTGACGACGGGTGCGCGGCCGACGACCGTTCGCGCGCGACGAGGTCGGCGACGAACGCGCGGCGTTCCGCGTCGAAGGCGCGCACGTCGGCTTCGACCCGCTCGACGAACTGGTCGACGGCGACGAACAGTGCGAGTTGCCCCTCGCGTAACGCGTCGAGGATCTGGCCGTCGTCGCGGCAGGCCCAGACCGTCGCGCCGTCGGTGACGATGCGCAGGCCGCTGATGTCGTCGCCCGCGTCGTGCAGGTACGCGAGCGCGGCCCGCACCCGGGGTAATGGGAGACCGGCTTCGAGCAGTGAGGTCACGACCCGCAGCAAGACGAGGTCGCGGAACGTGTACCGACCGAGATCACCGGTTGGGACGACGAGGCCGGTTCGCGACCAATAGCGCAATTGGGAACCGGTGCAGCCGGCAAGCCGCGCGGTTTGCGCCGCGGTGTACACGAGCTCGGGTCAGTGATCGTCGCGACGGAAGCGCTCGCGCCAGGCGCGGCCGGTATCGCCGAAGACCCCTCGAAGCCCACCCCCGGCCCGCCAGCCGCCGGTAATGCTCTGCAGACCGGCCCGTCCGAGTTTGCGAACGTTGCGTTCGATCACGAGCGAACAGGCCAGCATCACGCCGAAACCGATCACCGCCAGGAACAACGTCTTGGCAAACGTCACGACGATGAGGACCAGGCCACCGAGCAAACCGAGGGCGGCCCATTTGATGACGCGAGCCGAGTGGCGATAAAGGGTGGTACGGGAAACCTGCTCGACCAGATCGGGGTCGGTCGCGTTGAGCTGCTGCTCGATCTCCCGAAGGATCTTCTGCTCTTCCTCGGAGAGAGGCATCCGCTTCCTCGCCTGGTAACACGCCCGACCCTGGACCCCGGGTCATTGTCGCGCACGGGGCCTGAGCCAACAACGCGACCTGACCCGTTCACATCGACATCAGGAGCGTAATTCGTCAGGAGTTTGTTCCCTCAACGGCTGCGGGGTGCCTCCGTTGGCCGCCGAACGGTATGCGAGATCGACGATCCGGTGCGCTGCCAGCGCTTCGGCGGCCCCCGGGTGACCCGCGGTGGCCGGTCCCGAAACGCTGAGCGCGTCCAGGAACGCCTTGGAAGGCGCCGCATAGTGGGCGATCGCCTTGGCGAAGACCTCGGGCACGCTGAACCGTTCCGCCCACGCCGGAGGTTGCGCGTCGATCGTCTCGGTCCCTTCCGAGGTCTGCACGTAGAGCGGCCCGAGGTAGTCGTCGTCGGTCCACAGCAGCGCGTCGTCGCAGAACACCTCCAGCCGCCGGCTCGATTCGCGACTGAGCACCTGGTGCCAGACGCTGGTCATCTGCGCGACCGACGCGTCGTCGTAGACGAGCGATAGGGCCGCGACATCCTCGATGCCGACGTGCCCGTAGCGGCACGCGGTGCGCGCGCTCGACCGCGACCGGGTCGCCGAGCAGCCACCGGACGACGTCGACGTCGTGGATCGAATGTTCGATCAAGGTGCCCCCACCCGCGCAGGCGACGTCGCCCCGCCACGTCGATCCGTACAGGCCCTGGATCGGGAAGTACTGGTCGTCGCGCAGCGTCGTCGCGAGTGGTTGCCCGTAGTGGCCCGACGCGATGATCTCGGCCGCGTTCGCGAACACCGGTGACCATCGCAGCACCAGCCCGACTTGATGCGGCACACGCGCCAGCGCGGCCGCGACGCGTTCGCATTCCGCGTAGGTCGGCGCGAGGGGTTTCTCGCAGAAGATCGGCAGCCCCCGTTGCGACGCGGCCTCCACCGCACCGAGATGGCCCGCGGTCCACGTGCACACCCAAACGACGTCGACCCGGTCGAGCAGTTCCTCGAGGCTGCCGGCCGGTTCACCACCGTGGTGGCGGGCGACCCGGTCGGAGCGCTGGGGGTCGTCGTCGAACGTCGCGACCAGCCGGGCGTCGACCAGATCGGCTTCGGCCAGCTGCTGCAGGGCGTACGCGTGCACGGTGCCGATGTGCCCGCACCCGACGAGACCGATCCTGATCATGCTCGCTCCTCGTCGTGGCGACCATCGCGCGCTTCGCCGGCGCGGTGCGGCACGAGGGCCGCGGCGCGAAGGGCACCGTCGCCGAACCGTTCGCGCACCGCGTCGACGGCTCGATCGACCGCCGCGCGGCGGTCGTCGGTGCCGCCGTCGCCGAAATCGTCGAACGCCAGCTGGGCCGGTTGCGGGTCGGTGAGCTGTGACGATGACACCCCGAGCAAACGGATGCCCCCCGCGACGTCGATCGACGAAAGCAGTTCGCGCGCGACCGCCGCGATCGCGCCGCTCGTCGCAGTGGGCTCCGGAAGCGTTCGCGATCGCGTGATCGTGCTGAAGTCGCCGAAGCGCACCTTCAAGGTGAACGTGCGCGCGACCGAGTGGTTCTGGCGCAAACGGCTCCCGACCTTGTCGGCGAGGCGAAGGATCTCGCGATGCAGCGCCGCGCGAGACGACAGATCGCGCTCGAAGGTTTCCTCCGCGCCGATCGACTTCGTGACCCGCTCGGGCGTGACCTCACGGTCGTCGTGATTGTGCGCGAGCGCGTGAAGGTGCCGGCCCGACGCGGCGCCGACCGCGGCGACCAGGGCGCCCTCCGGGAGCGCGGCGACGTCGCCCACGGTTCGAGCGCCGATGCGTTCGAGTTTGGCAAGCGTCGCCGGCCCGACACCCCACAGGCGCGCGACGGGCAACGGGTGCAAGAACGCGAGTTCGTCGCCCGGTTCGACCACGAGGAGGCCGTCGGGCTTGGCCATGTCGCTCAACACCTTGGCGAGGAACTTCGTGGTGGCAACCCCGATCGACACCGCGAGCCCGGTTTCCGCGCGAACGCGGGCGCGAAGGTGCGTCGCGATGTCACGTCCGCGGCCGAGATGCCGGCGCAGCCCACGGCCGTCGAGGAAAGCTTCGTCGATCGAACATTGCTCCACGAGCGGGGTGACCGCGTGCAGGATCGCCATCACCGCGCGGCTCTTCTCCTCGTACTCGCGAAAGCGCGGCGGCAGGAACACCGCGTCGGGGCACGACCGCCGGGCCCGCGCCATCGACATCGCCGAGTGGACCCCGTACGCGCGCGCCTCGTAGCTGGCGGCGGCGACGACCCCTCGGGCGCCCAACCCGCCAACCACTACCGGCCGCCCGGCGAGCGACGGATCGAGCAACGTCTCGACCGACGCGTAGAACGCATCGAGGTCGACGTGCAGGATCGCGGCATCGTCGGGCGGGACCACCGTCGTTGCCGGCATCAGGCGGTGCGCACCACGCACATCGTCTCGCGGTTCGCGCCCGTCACCTCGTAGTGGAACCCCCGACCGGTGCCCGGCTCCCAGCGTTCGAGCAACCACTGTTCGAGAGGTTCACGTACCCACGGGGCGCACGCCGCGAGCAGGCCGCCGCAATGGTCGACGGGAACGAACGCCGCTTCCACAACGATGCCGTCGGGGTCGTCGACGCGCAGTTCACCCCCGAACCTGACGGCGAGATGCACCTCGCAGCGCATTCGCCAGCCCATGTCGGGCGCGAACGCGTGCACTTCGTAGAGCGGCCCCGTCCACTGCTGCACCCGCAGGCCGGTCTCCTCCTCGACTTCACGCGTCAGGCCCGCGACCACCGACGCGTCACCGGCATCGATGACACCGCCGGGCGTGCTCCAGTCTTCGAAGCCACCACGGCGGACGTTGCGCACGAGGAGGACCCCCTCGGGGGTCTCGACCAGGCCTCCGGCCACTGTCCACTCGTGCACGGCCACGAGCACAGTTTTGCAGGCCGGCATCGTTACGATCCGGCGTGATGGCGCTGCCGCCGTTCTCCGCCTCGCGCCCCGAGGGGCCCACCGACATCCCCGCGCACCCGAACGTCCCTCGCCGGGCCGCGGTCTGGCTCGCGTTCGGTGGCGTGATGGTGTCGGGGATCCTCGGCGGCACGATCGGTTGGGGTCTCGTCAACTCGAGCTGCTCCGACAAGCCAATGACGGTCCAGCGCCTGCTCGCGGCGATCCCCGGGTACCGCACGCACGTACCGTCGTGCGACTCCTACCGGCTGATCGGCGCGGTCACGGGCGCGGCGGTATGCCGCGCTCGGCGCCGCCATCGTCGCGGTGCTCGCCCTGCGGGCGATGTCGGAATGGCGCTCGCACCCGCCACCGCCGGGTGCATCGCGCGTCACGGCCGGCCGCGATCAGCCGAGAACGATCCGGCGGAAACCTTCGCCGTAGGTCACGCCCGCGGCGCGACCGGCTTCCTCCGCCCGTTCCCGGAGGAACGCACGGAACCACTCCCCCGTCTCGACGAGCTGGCTCGCGTGGCAGAACAACGCGTCGATCTTGCGCTCTTGGGTGTGGGTCACGTCGACCCAGCAGTTCGGTTCCAGCGTGCCCGACAGGTACGCGGCACGAACGTGATGGACGCGCAAGCCGGCCGCGAGATGTTCCGGGTAGTAGTGCGGGTGGCCGGCGGCCGACGCGATCGCGTCGAGCGTGGCCCATCCGGTGACGCGGTGATCGCGATGGTTGTAGTAGGAGTCGCCGAAGAACACGGCCGTCGGATCGGGGCACAGCACCACCTCGGGCCGTAGTTCGCGCACGATGCGCACGATGCGCTCCCGCAGCACGAGATCATCGGTGATCTCGCCGTCGGGGTAGTCGAGGTGGTGATGGCTCGCGACGCCGAGCACCCGCGCCGCCGCGGCGGTCTCGTCGCGGCGGCGTTGGGCGAGCGCTTCCGTGTCGGCGTCGGGATCGCTCGTCCCCTTCTCGCCGCGCATCGTGATGAGCACGTGTACCGCGGCACCGGCTTCCGCCCACGCGGCGAGGGTCCCGCCGGCGCTGCTCTCGGGGTCGTCGGGATGCGCGTACACCGCGAGCGCGGACGCCGGCACGTCTCGTTCGAGCACCATGTGTACCGTAGCGGGCATTCGTCACGAGCTGCGTTTGACATCGGCATTGCTCGCGCGTCACGGTCGCCCTTGATCGTCTCCACACGTGCGCTGGCAGGGAGGTACGTCATGGGGCGTTTTGGGTTCTTCGCGCTCGCGGTTTCCGGCGTTGCCGTCGCCACTGCGTTGGCGACGGTGTCGTCGACGTCGACGACGGCATCCGCGGTTTCACCGCCGGGCGCACCCGGACAGCCGTTCGTACACCACTCGACCGTGCGCGCGAACGCGACGGCCCGGGCGAACGTCGGCTGCGAACTCGACATCACGGCCGACACGAAGCTGACGTCCGACGTCGCGTGCGTCGTGGCGATCAACGCGTCGAACGTCACCCTCGACTTGAACCACCACACGGTGTCGGCACTGATCAGCGGCGCTCGCGGGCTGACCGTGCGCAACGGCACCCTCACCGCGCCGCTCTACGCACCCGGGGCTTCCGACATCACGGTCGAGCACGTACTCGTCACCGGCATCGACACGATCGACCCGTCGGCGATCACCGTTGGTGCGAACAGCGTGATCCGCAACAACCACTTCGAGAACAATGGCGGCGCGATCGATCTGTTCTTCGGCGGGGACGGCGCGGTCGTGGTGCACAACACGTTCGTCGGCAACACACTCGGCGTCTGGAACAACAGCGCGGCCAACGTCACCGTTACGAGGAACAACTTCACGCAGAACGTGCACGCCATTTCGCTCACCGATGAAGACGGGTTGGCGTCGGAGGACGCGAACAACCACATCGTGGCGAATACGTTCCGGAAGAACGTGGTAGGGATCGAAGTCGGTGCCTTCATCGGCGTGCGTGACCTCGTTATCGGGCACAACAAGTTCGTGAGCAACGAAGGGCCGGGCGCGCAGGTGTTCGTCGCCTGCTCCGCCGGGCATTGCGGCGGGAAAGGCATGGTGATCGCGAGCAACGCGTTCACCCACAACGGTTTCCTCCCCGACGTCGACGGGGCGAACAGCGGGTTCAGCGGTTCGTCCGCCCGGCTCGGCGACCCGACGCTCGCCGGAATGCATCACGTCACGCTGGTCGACAACACCGCGATCGGCAACGCCGGTCTGGGCCTTTACGCACCCGGTGCGGTCGACGGAGGTGGCAACGTCGCCCGGCGCAACCGCGACGGGAGGCAGTGCGCCGGCGTGGCGTGCACGCCAGAACCGCCGCCGTTCTGATTACGACGTCGCGAGCGCGTCGAGCACTTTGACGACCCGCTCGAGGTCGTGCTCGTCGACGTCCTTGTGCGTCACGAAGCGCAGCGTCTGCGCGTCGAGCAGGCCGGCGCGGATCCCGTCGCGCTCGAGCCGATCGAGGGTTCCGGGCGGCAACGCGTCGACCGGCGCACACACGATGTTGGTACGTACCGATTCGGGGTCGACCGAACCGGGCCAGCGTTGCGCGAGCGCTTCCGCGAGGCGGCGCGCGTTCGCGTGATCGTCGGCCAGGCGCTCGACCATCGTCTCGAGCGCGACGATGCCGGCGGCGGCGATCACGCCGGCCTGGCGCATGCCGCCGCCGAGGCGGTGCCGGTGATCGCGCGCGGCGGCGACGAACTCGCGCGTCCCGCACAACACCGAACCAACCGGCGCCGACAGCCCCTTCGACAGGCAGAACATCACGCTGTCGGCCGAAGCGCACAGGTCGGCGGGGGTGGTGCCGAGCGCGATCGCGGCGTTCCAGATCCGGGCACCGTCGACGTGCACCAGAACCGCATGGTCGTGCGCGACGCTCGCGACCGCGGCGACCTCGGCCGCGGTCCACGGCCGGCCCGATTCCGACATGTACGAATTTTCCAGCGCGCACATCGAGATCTGCGGGCCGTGGACCATGCCCCCGATCGCGTGGCGCACCGCGTCGGCCCCGAAGACGCCGCCCGCGTCGTCGAGGGGGTGCACCTGCAGGCCGGCGTTCCACGCCGCGCCGGCATCTTCGAAGCGGTAGATGTGCGCTCGCGCGCCGCACAGCAATTCGGTACCGGGCCGGCCGTGCACCCGCGACGCGAGTTGGTTCGCCATCGTGCCGGTCGGTACGTAGAGCGCGGCCTCCTTGCCGAGAAGCCCCGCCGCGAGCGACTGCAGCCGGTTGACCGTCGGGTCCTCGCCGTAGACGTCGTCGCCGACATCGGCACCGGCCATCGCTCGCCGCATCGCGGCGGTCGGCGTGGTGACGGTGTCGCTACGAAGATCGATCCGACCGTCGGGTGAAGCCACTGCGGGTTCGTACCTTCCCGACGCTCAAGGCCGGTCGAGCGGTTTGATCGGGCGGATGAGGCCCTCCTGGATCACGGTCACGACCAGTGCGCCGTCGCGACGGTAGATGAACCCCTCGGAGAGGCCCCGCGCCGCCTGTGCCGACGGGCTCTTCTGGTGGTACAGCAACCACTCGTCGGCCCGGAACGGGCGGTGGAACCACATCGCATGGTCGAGGCTCGCCATCATGAAGCGGTCGTCGTCCCACGACACCGCGTGCGGCATCACCGCGGTGTCGAGCAGCGTCAGGTCGGATGCGTACACGACCACGCACGCGTGCAGGAGCGGGTCGTCGGGAAGGTCGCCGTTCGCCTTGATCCACACGAACTGCTCCGCGTCGCGCACGCCGGGGACCGGATCGAGCCAGCGCGGCAAGTCGACGGACCGCGTTTCGATCGGCCGTTCGCGGCGCAACCATTCGAGCACGTCGGGCGAGAACCGGTCGGCGTAGGGCGCGAGCCGATCGGCCATCGGCAGGATCGACTCCGGATCGACGGTGTCGGGCATCGTGTACTGGTGCTCCGGGCCCCATTCCTCGACGTGGAACGACGCCGACAGGTTGAAGATCGGCCGGCCGTGTTGGATCGCGACGACGCGCCGCGTGGTGAAGCTCTTGCCGTCGCGGATGCGGTCGACCTCGTAGATGATCGGCACCATCGGGTCGCCGGGCCGCAGGAAGTACGCGTGCAACGAGTGCACGACGCCACGGTCGACCGTTCGACCCGCCGCGATCAGGGCCTGCCCCGCAACCTGCCCGCCGAAGACCCGCTGGCGGTTCTCGTCAGGACTGAGACCGCGGAAGAGGTTGACCTCGAGTTGTTCGAGTGCCAGCAGGTCCATCAACTCGTCGAGCGCGTGACCCATACGAGTTCGATCCTACTGAGCCCGCCGTCGACGCCGACGCCGTCGCGTTCGCGAACAGCCATGTGAGCGGCGGTGACGTCTCGGCCATCGCGACGATGTCATCGAGGCCCCGCCCACCGAGCGAACCTTCGTAGATGACGCCCGGCCCGAACGTGAACACGCCGCCGTCGCGGGCGACCAACCAGTAGCCACGACGGTCGGGAGCCGCCTGCATCCCGACGATCGGCGATGTGAGTTGCAACGCGCCGGTCGAACCGTAGAAACGCGCGTCTCCGAAGGAGAAGATCCCACCGTCTGATGCGACGAGCGAGTAGCCCCGGCCGCTCGCCGTCATTCCCATGCCGACGATCGGTTGGTTCAAGTGCATCGCGCCGGTCGAACCGTAGAACTTCGCATCACCGAACGCGAAGATCCCGCCATCCGATGCCACCAGCCAGTAGCCCCTGCCCGACGCCGTCCCCGCCATCCCCACGATCGGTTGTGCGAGGTGCATCGCGCCGGTCGAACCGTGGAACTTCGCATCACCGAAGGCGAAGACCCCGCCATCCGATGCCACCAACCAGTAGCCGTTGCCCGACGGCGTCCGCGCCAGCCCGACAATCGGTCGCGTGAGCGCGATCTTCCCGAGATCACCGTGATAGGTCGCGTTGCCCTCCGCCGACACGGCACCGCGCGTATCCACCTGCCAGAACCCATCGCCGTTGCGGGTCGTCGCCAGTCCCACTGCGGGGAAGGTCGCGGCCTCACCGGCTATCGGCATCGAGAACGCGTCACCGAAGTTCGACGAGACGCCGTTGGCGCGCAACATGTAGTAGCCCAAGGTGCCGGACCCGACGAAGGGGATGCGCACGGTCCCACCGTCGGTCTTCGCGACGAGCCTCGTCGACCGAGCGCCGCGTGCGGTCGGGCCGAAGAACGCGCGGACCAGGCACGTACCGTTCGGCGGTATCGCCCGATGGCAGTCGGAGTTGCCGAAGAAATCGGCTCCGACCGAGAACAAGTCCGAAAAGTGGAGCGAGCTCCCGCCGGTATTGGTGAAGGTGACGTCGTGTTCCGCTGGGTTGTAGGTCCCGACGCGCTGGAAACCGAAGTCGACCCGACCAACGTCCGCGACCAGGTGCGGCGGTGTGGTCGCGGCCGCGGTTTGGAGCGGCGCGATCGGCGCCGCGAGCACAACTGCTGCGAGCGCGAAAAGGCGACGCGCCCCACTACCGCCGATCCCCACTGGCCCCCTGCCTCTTCGGACGTCTCAACCCCGAAGCCGAAAGGGTAACCCGATTTCGGAACCCGGCGAAACGAGCCGGCTACCCGAAGAACACCGACGCGGCGTCGTAGAACTTCGGATCGAGCGTCTTCAACACGCCGACGCCTTCCTCGATGGGAACGCGTACGAATTCGGTGCCGCGCAACGCGACCATCTTGCCGAAGTCGTGTTCGTGCACCGCGTCGATCGCTTCGAGACCGAAACGCGTCGCGATGACCCGGTCGTACGCCGTGGGCGTCCCGCCGCGCAGCACGTGACCGAGCACGGTGACGCGCGCTTCGAAGCCGGTGCGGTTCTCCACTTCCTCCGCGACCCGGTTGGCGATGCCCCCCAGGCGCACGTGGCCGAACTCGTCGATCTCGCCGGTCTGCAACGCCATCGTGCCTTCGGCCGGGGTGGCACCTTCGGCGACCACCACGATCGAGAAGTTCGCACCGCGGTTGTGGCGGTGGCTCAGGCGGTCGCATACCTCTTCGATGTCGAAGGGCCGCTCCGGGACGAGCACGACATCGGCGCCTCCCGCGAGACCCGAGTAGGCCGCGATCCAGCCCGCGTGGCGGCCCATCACCTCGACCACCATGACCCGGTCGTGGCTTTCAGCCGTCGTGTGCAGCCGGTCGATGGCTTCGGTCGCGATCTGTACCGCGGTGTGGAACCCGAAGGTGAAGTCGGTGCCGGAAAGGTCGTTGTCGATCGTCTTCGGGACGCCCACGAGGTTCACGCCGTCCTGCCCGAGGCGCTGCGCGACGCCGAGGGTGTCTTCACCACCGATCGCGATGAGCGCGCCGACGTTGTCGGCTTCGAGTGTCACCTTCACCCGTTCCGCGCCGCCCTCGGTCTTGTACGGGTTCGTACGCGACGTGCCGAGGATGGTGCCGCCCCGCGGCAGCAGGCCGCGCACACTTCCGATGCTCAGGTCGAACGAGTCACCCTCGATCGCGCCTCGCCAGCCGCCCCGGTACCCGACGATGTTGTGGCCGTACATGCCTTCGCCCTTGCGCACGACCGCACGGATGACGGCGTTCAGCCCCGGGCAGTCGCCGCCTCCCGTCAGGATGCCGATCCTCATGGAACCTCCTCATTGGCTGACAACGGACCTATCCTGCCCGCGGCCGCGCCGTGCACTCGGGACCACGCTGCGCGCGCGGCGGCGACGGGCAACCATCTGATCAACCATGTGAGATGACCAGGAACGACGAACGATTGCAACGGGCAGTCAACGGCCGCCTCGAACCGGGTGAGACGATGCTCGCGTCGACGCGGGCCTGGGTGTCGCGCGAGCGACGCCTGCAGTTCCTCCTCGGCTCCCGCCATCGCGACTTCGCGGTGGTCACCGACCGCCGCCTGCTGCTCTGGTCGGCGGGCTTCTTCACCCGCCGCCCGCGACGCCGCGTCCTCGCGGAGCGGTTGGACGAATTGGTCGTCGCGTCGGTCGGCCGCGACCCCGGCCGCCGGATCTCGTGCCGCCGCGCCGGGCGGCGCGCCCTCCTCCTCGAACTGGGCCGCAACGCGCGCGCCGACAAATTCGCGCTCGAACTCCTCGACCGGGCCCAGGATGCCGGCGCGCCCGCCACGACCGCGCCGGTCCCGCCACCGTTCGTACCGCGCTCGCCCGGCAGCGCGACCACACCGCCCGCTCCGCCCGCAGCCCTCTCCTCCGCCCGCTCCGCCCGCTGCGTCTGCTCCGCCCGCACCGGACGCGGGATCGCCCGGCGTACCGTGGCCGTCGTAGTCGCCATCGACGCCGGCACCACCGGCGTCCGTTCGTTCGCCGTGAACGGCGACGGGTTGCCGTTCGCGTGGTCGTACCGCGAGTTCCCGCAGCATTTCCCGCAGCCGGGTTGGGTCGAGCACGACGCCAACGACATCTGGGATGTCACCGGCGCGACCCTGGCCGATGTCGTACGCGACATCGAAGCCGCCGGCGAGACGATCGCCGCGATCGGCATCACCAACCAGCGCGAGACCGTCGTCGTATGGGACCGCGACACCGGCGCACCGTTGCATCGGGCGATCGTCTGGCAGGACCGGCGAACCGCGGCGCGCTGCGACGAGTTGCGGGCCGATGGCTTCGAACCGACGGTCCGTCGCACGACCGGGCTGGTCCTCGACCCCTACTTCTCCGCGACGAAGCTCGAGTGGTTGCTGGGCGAAGGCGGCGTCGAGCGTTCCCCGTCGCTCGCGTTCGGCACCGTCGACTCCTGGCTGTTGTGGAACCTCACCGGTGGCGCGGGGCGCGGCGTGCACGCCACCGATCCCTCGAATGCGAGCCGGACCTTGCTGTTCGACATCGGCGAGCGCGCATGGTCCGACACGTTGCTCGACCGGTTCGGGGTCCCCCGATCGTGCCTCCCCGAGGTGATGCCCAGCAGCGGGCGGTTCGGGATCACGGTCCCCGAACGCGCGGCCGGCCTCGCGGTGCCGGTATCGGGTATCGCGGGCGACCAGCAGGCCGCACTGTTCGGCCAGGCCTGTTTCTCACCCGGCATGACCAAGAACACCTACGGCACGGGATCGTTCGTCTTGTTGAACGTCGGCACCACGATGCCCGAACCGGTCGACGGTTTGCTCACCACCGTTGCGTGGACGATCGGCGGCGAAACCTTCTACGCCATGGAAGGTGCGATCTTCGCGACGGGCGCCACGATCCAGTGGATGCGCGACGGGTTGGAAGTGATCACCGAAGCCGCCGAAACCGGCCCGCTCGCCGAGAGCGTTCCCGACGCCGGCGGCATCGTCGTCGTCCCCGCGTTCACCGGGCTCGGCTCGCCCTATTGGGACCCGTACGCGCGCGGCACGATCGTCGGCATCACGCGTGGCACCACGCGCGCCCACCTGGCCCGTGCCGTCGTCGAAGCGATGGCGTACCAGACGTGCGACGTCGTCGACGCGATGACCGCCGCGAGCGGTACCGCGCCCGCCGAACTGCGTGCCGACGGCGGCGCCAGCGTCATGGACCTGTTGTGCCAGGTGCAGGCCGACCTGCTGGGCGTGCCGGTGCGTCGCGCCGCGGTGCAGGAGACCACTGCGCTCGGCGCCGCCTACCTCGCCGGGATCGCGGAGGGCGTCTGGGCGTCGCCGGGCGAGGCCGCGGGGGCGTGGCGAGCCGACGCGTCGTTCGAACCGATGATCGACGCGCCGCAACGCGCGGCTCGTCGCAGCGAATGGTCGCGCGCGGTCGAACGAGCGCGAGGTTGGGCCACCGAGGAGCGTTAGCGTGTTCGAGCGCTACGACACCGCGCTCGTCGGCTGACGGACGTCGGCGAGCGTCGCGATCCGGGCCGCCTCGGTCGGGAGGTCTTCGGCCTGCTTCGTCGCGTACGTGTCGACGTACTCGTAGCCGGAGAGCTGGCCGATCTCGTACATCAACTCGTCGGTGAGTTCGCGCAGCGCCATGTGATCGTCGGCGCGACGACCGAACCGGGTGCAATCGAGCGGCTCGCCGAAACGGATGGTCACCGTGCGCCCGAGCTTCGGCATCTTCACGTCGACCGGTTGCACCTCGTCGGTGCCGATCATCCCGACCGGCACGATCGGGGCGCCGCAGCGCAACGCGAGGCGCGCCACACCGGTGTGCCCACGGTGGAGATAGCCGTCGCGCGTGCGGGTGCCCTCGGGATAGATGCCGAACACCCCGCCCGCCTGCAACACCTCCATCGCGCTCTCGAGTGCCCGTTCGCTCGCGGAACCGCCTTCACGCCGGATCGGGATCTGCCCGACGCCGCGAAAGAACCATGCGGTCTTCGGATTGTCGAAGTACTCGGCCTTCGCCACGAACGTCACCCGCCGGGGCACGACGAGCGGCAGGAAGATCGAGTCGAGGAACGACCGGTGGTTCGACGCGAGGATCACCGGCCCGCGTTTGGGCAGGTGCGACGTCCCCTCCGTGCGGATCCGGAACGACAAGTGCAGTACGGGCGTCAGTACGCCCTTCACCGCCCAGTAGAGCAAGTGGCCTCCCGCGACAGCGTCGCCGGGAGCCTACGCGCGAACCCTTACGCGGCGCCTCGACCGATCGTGCCGGTGGCGGGAACGGGCGCCGGGAGGCGCTGCGCGAGCGCTTCGATGCGCTCGTGCAGGAAACGGTCCCGCTGGAGGGCGACGTGGGCGTTTTGCAGGGCCCGACCGTTGCCGGCTTCGTGGATGACCCGTTGGACGGCTTGCCGCAGCAATGGCGTCTCCTCTCGGACGAGATCCCTACGCAGTGTGAACCCGCCGGCTTTCCGGGCGGTGTCGGCGGCGTGAAGGTGAGGGGGCGAAGGCGTGAACCGCTTGTTTCGGCATCGAGAGGCGCACTTCTTGATGTTTTGTGCCAACTCCCTCTTGACCTTTTGGTCAAGTACCGTGGCCGGAGATGCGGCGAAAGCTCACCCAACGAGGCCAGGAGCGGCGCGACCAGCTGATCCGTTGCGCCGCGCAACTCTTCGCCGAGCGGGGGTACCACCCGACGTCGGTCGCCGACATCGTCGAGCACCTCGGCGTCGGCAAGGGCGTCTTCTACTGGTACTTCTCCTCCAAGGAGGAGCTGCTCAGCGAGTTGTTGAAGTCGTCACATCTGAGCTTGCGGCGCCGCCAGCAAGCTGCGATCGGCGACGAGCCCGACCCACTTCGGCGCATCGAACTCGGCATCCGCGCCACGCTCGCCTGGTTCCACGAACACCGGGAGTACTTCGCGATCATCCAGTTCGCGGCGACCGACGAGACGTTCGCGCCGGTGCTGCGGCGCAACCGCGAAGTCGCGCTCGGCGACACGATCCGGCATTTGAAGGAAGCGATCGTCGAACGCAGCATCCCCGATACCGATCCCGAGATGCTCGCGCACGCGATCCACGGCGTGATCGACCAGCTGACGCGTCGTTACCTCATCGAGCACGACGAACCGGTGTCGCGTGTCGCCGACGCGGCGGTCTCGTTCTGCCTCGGCGGCCTGGCCGGCGCACCGGGGCACGGCGACGGGAACCCCGAAGGCCTCAGCCGAGCTTGGTGAGCGCCTTGCGCAGCCCGCGCGCGGCCTGCGTGATCCGCTGCTCGTTCTCGACCAGCGCGAAGCGAACGAAGCCTTCACCCCCCGGACCGAAACCGGAACCGGGCGACATCGCCACCTTCGCTTCCTGCACGCACATGGTCGCGAACTCGAGGCTCGACATCTCGCTGTAGGGCTCCGGGATCGGCGCCCAGAGGAACATCGTCCCCTTCGGCTTCTCGACGTGCCAACCGATGCGCGCCAGGCCGTCGCACAGCGCGTCGCGCCGCCCGCGATAGATCTCGTTGATCTGCTTCGGGTGGTCGGGCGCTTCGTTCATGGCGACGGTCGCGGCGATCTGGATCGGCTGGAACGTGCCGTAGTCGAGGTACGACTTGAGCTTTGCGAGCGCGGCGACCACTTCCGCGTTGCCGACGACGAAACCCATTCGCCACCCCGCCATCGAGAACGACTTCGTGAGCGTGTAGATCTCGACCGCGACCTCCCGCGCACCGGGCACCTGCAAGATCGACGGCGGCGTGAACCCGTCGAAGCCGAGATCCGCGTACGCGAAGTCGTGGACGACGAACACGTCGTGCACCCGCGCCCATTCGACGAGGGCATGCATGAACGCGATGTCGACGCAGGCAGTGGTGGGGTTGTGCGGGAACGAGACGACCACGACCCGCGGGCGGGGCCAGGCTTGTTCCCACGCGGTGTTCAGGTTGGCGAAGAAGTCTTGGTCGGGGCCGAGGCGCACGTAGTGCACCGCCGCACCGGCGAGGATCGGGCCCCAGATGTGGATCGGGTACGACGGGCTCGGCACGAGCGCCGAGTCGCCCGGGCCGACGAGCGCCAGCATCATGTGGGAGAAACCCTCTTTGGCGCCGATCGTCGCGCACACTTCGGTCTCGAAGTCGAGGGTGACACCGAACTCGCGCTCGTAGAGGTCGGCCGCGGCGAGCCGCAACTTCGGCAACCCCTTCGACATCGAGTAGCGGTGGTTCCGCGGGTTCTGCACCGCCTCGCACAACTTGTCGACCGCGACCTTCGGCGAGGGGAGGTCGGGGTTGCCGAAACCGAGGTCGATCACGTCTTCGCCGGCTCGGCGCAGTTCCATCTTCAGCGCGTCGATCTGGGCGAACGCGTAAGGCGGGAGTGCGTTGATCCGGCGAAATTCCATGCGTTCACGGTACCAGCGCGCCCTGTCGGCTTCGCGCCGAATACCTGCTCAGCGGCCCCCTAGGCTGCGGTGATGGCCGATCGACCCCTCGCCGTGCTCCTCGACGTAGGCGGCATCTTCCACCTCCCCGACCACGAACGGGTCCTCGGCGCGTTCGCGCGCGGTGGGTTCGAAGCCCGCGCCGACGACCTCGACCGCGCGCACTATCGAGGCGCGGCCCGCTTCACCTGCGACTACGAAGGCGAACTTCCCTGGCGTGAAATGTGGCGCGCGTACCTCGAGGAGTACGCCCGCACCTGCGGGGTCGCCGACGAGCAGTACGGCGACGTGCACGAACATCTCGACGCCGAGTTCGCGAGCGGCGCGCTCTGGTCGCGCATCATCCCCGGTTCGGTCGACGGTCTGCGCGCCCTTGCCGCGACGGGCGTGACGCTGGGGGTCGTCTCGAATGCCGACGGTACCGTCGGCGCGCGGCTGCGCGAGCAGGAGGTGTTGCAGGTCGGGCCGGGCATCGGGGTCGAGGTCGCCTGCGTCATCGACTCCGGCGAAGTCGGTGTCAGCAAGCCCGACCCGCACATCTTCCGGATCGCGCTCGACGCGATCGGTGTGGAACCGCACGACACGTGGTACCTCGGCGACATGCCGGGGATCGACGTCGTCGGTGCCCGCGCCGCCGGGCTGCGACCGTTCGTGATGGACCCGTACGGCCTGCACGAAGGCGCCGACTACGAGCGAGTGGGTTCCGTCGCCGAACTCGCGGCGCCCATCGACTGAACCTCAGCCGCTCACCACTGCGGAAGTTCGCCGACGGCGTTGGGCGCGAGATCGCCCATCACCCGCTCCTCGGCCCGCGACAACACGACGATCCCCCACAGCACCGCGAGGATCGACACGACGATCGCGAATGCCTGCGTCGCACTGGCGGCGCTCACGTTTTCGCCGAGCAGCAACAACCCGAGGATCGCGGCCGAAATCGGGCCCATGGCTTCGGTCGTACCGACGGCCGCGCCGAGCGCACCCGTTTGCAGTGCCGACTGCGCGATCACGACGCCGCCGATCGCGAACACCGCGAGTGCGTACGGTTCCCAGTGGTTCACCCACGCGAAGATGCCGTCGCCGAAGTAGTGCATCAACGTCTTGGTCAGCACCGCCGACATTCCGAACGAGAGGCCCGCGGCGACGCCGAGCAACGTCCCCCGTTGCGCCCCCGACGCCGCCCGCCCGGCCGTTATGCACGCGAGGATCAACGCGCAGACGAACGGGCCGACCAGCAGCCAGCGCGAGACCGCGCCGACGTCTTGGCCGCCGGTCGGTGAGACTTCGTACAGGAACAGCGCGAGCCCGCCCGAAAGCGTCGCCGCGGCGAGCCAGTCGATGCGTTGCACCGTGCGGTGGCGGAACGCCGCGCCGAGGAACAGGGCCATGAGGATGCCGAGCGCGAGCATCGGTTCGACGAACACGACCGCGGCGAGCCCGAGCGCGGCCGCCTGGCACAGGTAGCCGGCGACGTCGGAGACCAGGCCCAGCAACCAGCGGGGACGCTTGACGAGGCGCACGATCAAGCCGGCCCTGAGGGCGTACTCGTCGGGCACCTGCTCGGCTTCGAGCATCTCGAGCACATTGCTCAGCGCATAGAAGAATGCCGCCGCCAACGACAGGATCGTGGCGGCTCCGACCCTGGCCGTCATGCACCAAGTATGACGCGGGTCGCCGTTGCCGTTCGTCCGGGCCATCGGCGCGGGCGGAGTGATCCGGCACGGCCGCGCACGGCGAATGCCTCCCGACCTGCCCGTTCCGTTGCAAGGAGCCGCACATGTCCGTCCTCGTCATCGCCCGTATCACCGTGGACCGATCTCGATTCGAGGCCCTTTTCGAGAACCACCACGACGATCTCCTCGAGATCGCCAAGGTCGCGCAGGCCGCCGGCGCGATCCACCACCAGTTCGTCGCCGGCAACGGCGAGCTGTGCATCGTCGACGAATGGGAGACCGCCGCCGCGTTCGACGCGTTCTTCTCGTCGCAGCCGAAGATCGCCGAGATGATGGCCGAGGCCGGTGTGACGAACCCGCCCGCGATCGAGGTGTACGAGGTGATCGACAGCCCCGATCAGTTCTGAGGCTCATTTTCGATAGCAACTGCTTGTGAAACTTGGTAGCGTCGCGGCGCGATGCTCCCCTTGCGTTTCGTGCCCTATGCCGAAGCGGCCGGCGTCCCCAATGTCGTCGTCGACGGTGCCGCCGCCGCGAGCACCGTGCTCACACTGTCGCACTGGCCCGGGAGCCCGACGCCCGTCGAACTGCGCGCCGACCTGTCGGCCGAGATCGCGTTCCGCGCCCTCGAACGGCGGGCGTGGTTCGACGGCCTCGACGCGGTGACCAACAACCACTTCGACCAGGACGGGCTCGCGGGTGTGTACGCGCTCGTGAGCCCCAACGATGCGTGGCCGCGTCGCGATCGTGTCGTCGACGTCGCGCGCGCCGGCGATTTCGGTGCGTTCAAGGATCGGGACGCGGCGCGCATCGCGATGGCGCTCGCGGCCTACGACGACCCGGCGCTGTCGCCCCTCGACCGGTCGCTCCTCGACGCGCCCTACGACACGCTCTGCGCGTCGCTGTACGCCGAGCTCCTCCCCCACTTCACCGAGATGCTCGACCATCCCGATCGGTGGCGGGCACTGTGGGAAGCCGAGGACGCGCACCTCGGCGCGTCGATCGCGGCGATCGAAGAGGGCGTCGTCCGGATCGACGAGCACCCGGCCCTCGATCTCGCGGTGGTGCACGTCCCGGAAGCGTGGGCGCTGCGCACGGCGCACCGGTTCACCCAACGCCAGACCGACGCGGTGCACCCGATGGCGCTCGACAACGCGACCGAGTGCACGCGTGTGCTCGTCGCGCAGGGGCGGCGGTACCGGCTCGAGTTGCGTTACGAAAGCTGGGTGATGTTCGTGTCGCGACCGATCGCCCCTCGCCCCGACCTCCGGCCGCTCGCCGCCGCGCTCAGCGAACTCGAACCCGACGGCACACGGTGGGCCGCCGACCCGCCCGGCGCGCTCACCCCGCAACTCCGCCACGACGGCGACGAGAGCGGCCTCGCCCCCGACGTCGTGCAGGCGCAGGTCGAGGATTACCTCGCGGCCGCGCCCGCCGCGTGGGACCCGTTCGCGCCGCGCGCCTGAGCCGGTCGCCGGTCAGCCGGTACGCGGTTCCCAACTGAAGAACCGGATCGCCAACCGCAGGCCGACGATGCCCCACGCGGCCACGATCGCGACGTCGCTCCAGTGGAACGCGGTACCGAGGAAACCGGCCTGCATCCCCGTCGCGAAATGCCGGACGGGAAAGATGCGCGACACCCACAGGATCCACGACGGCGTGCTGTTGTCGAACGGGATGAAGATCCCCGAGAGGAACAGGATCGGCAGGATGCTCGCGTTCACCGTCGCGCCCGCGGCGTCGGCGTTCGGGATCACCGCGGTGATCGCGAGCCCGAGCGCGCAGAACGAGGCCGCGCCGACCGCGAGCATCACGACGAAGCGTACGAGCGTGATCCCGGTCGGGATGTCGGCGCCGTAGAACGCCCGGCCGAACGCGGCCGTAACCGCGACGAGCAGGATCGCGACGAACAATGCGTGGACGACACGGGCCCGAGGAACGCGCCGCTCGGCAGCGGCGTGCCGTTCGTACGTTTCAGCACGCCCGCATCGCGCTGGAAGGTGACCGCGATCGCGATGTTGTTGTAACAGGCGGTGATCACCGCGAACGCCGCCATTGCCGCCACGTAGTACGTCGAGGTCTTGACGGTTCGGGTACCGATGTGAACGGTCGAATCCCCGAGCAACGCGGTGAAGATCACGAGGAACATGAGCGGGAACGTGAACGTGAAGAACACCGACGACGGGTTCCGCCAGAACGCCTTGTTCACGTAGCGCACCTGCGAGGCGGTCAACCGTATCGCCGTCATGACGCGCCACCCCCGCTCCCCGACGACTCCGTGAGCGACAGGTATACGTCCTCGAGCGAGGGTCGCGCGACTTCCAGGCCGGCGAGATCGACGCCGTGCTCGATCGCCCAACCGGTGAGCTCGTGCAGCGCGCGCACCGCATCGTCGACCCGCAATTCGTGCACGCCTTCGCGGTCGCGCGTCCCCGCCAGACCGTCGGGCGGCGCGAGCCCCTCCGGGGCGCGGTAGCGGATCAACGCCTGGGCCGGTCGCGGTCGCCCAGCGAGCCGGGCGGGCCTTCGGCGACGATCCGGCCGCGGGCGACGACCGCCACCCGGTCGGCGAGGAACTGCGCTTCGTCCATGTAGTGGGTCGTCAACAGCACGGTCTTGCCCAGATGGGCGAGGTTCTTGATGACGTCCCAGACCTCGTGGCGCGCCGATGGATCGAACCCGGTCGTCGGCTCGTCGAGGAACAGCAACTCGGGGTCGCCGGCCAGGGCGATCGCGACGTCGAGCCGGCGTTGCTGCCCACCCGACAGCCGGATGACGCGCTCGCCGCGTTTCGCGTTCAAGCCGACGAGATCGATCACCTCGTCGACCGGCCGCGGGTGCGGGTAGAACCCCGCGTACATCGCGACCGTTTCGACCACGGTCAGGTACCGCTCGACGCCCGTCGATTGCAGGACGATCCCGATCTGCGGCTTCAGGCGGGCCCGTTCGTGGCCCGGGTCGACACCGAGTACCGCGACCTCTCCCCCGTCGCGCTTGCGGTACCCCTCGAGGATCTCGACCGTGGTGGTCTTGCCCGCGCCGTTCGGGCCCAGCAGGGCGAAGATCTCGCCGCGCGAGATGTCGAGATCGAGGCCCCGCACCGCCTCGACATCGCCGTAGGCCTTGGTCAGCCCCCGGACGCGAACCGCCGACGCCGCGTCCTCACCGACCATCGACCCATCATCTCGCCCCGCGCTCACGAGGGCAAACCGCCGGCGCCGCAACCCGTCGGGTGCTGCGATGGCAGGGTCGCCGGCGCCGATCGAGGATTTCTCCCGGCCCGCGGCACCCCCGATCGCAACCGTGGGCCTCGGCTCGCGGCCGGGCTGCTCGACCTCGCGTTGGCCGGCGCGGCGTTGTACGTCGCCGCGTCGCGGCCGGGCTGGATCGGCGTACCGGTCGTGTTCGCAGTCGGCATCGGGAACGAACTCGTCGGGATCGCGTTGTGGGGCCGGTCGATCGGCAAAGCGATCGTCGGGCTGCAGGTATTGAAGCGGGCCGACGCCGCGGTACCCCGGTTCGGCACCACGTTCGTTCGCCTCCTGATGCAGAGCGTGCAGATCGGCGTTCCCTTCCATCCGTTCGCGAACAGCTCGGTCTTCGTCATCGTCGGCCCGTGGCCGTTGATCTGTTACGGGCCGATCTTGTTCGACCCGGTACTTCGCCAGGGACTGCACGACCGCGTCGCCGGAACGGTCGTGGTCGACGTCCGCCGGGGGCGGCAACTTGGTGTGTAGCCCGGCAGGCACAAGCTTCTGCGCCCCGCCCACGAGGCCATTCACCGCGGGACATGAACGCCGGACCCCATCGTTCGACTTGAAAGGTTCGCAATATCCTCGAGTCGTGCGGGAGCTACTCAGCCCTGCCATCGCGCGAAGAACTGCGTTCGCCCCGGGCGTCGACCTTGACGCCGAAGCAACGGCAGGCACGCGAAAGGCTGTGTCGCCTGGCACCCAGAGGCTCAAGAGCAGCACCGCCACAACAAGGGGCGATCAACGCGAGCGCAATCCGAAACGAGCGATAGATCCAGCCGGCTGCTCGGATCACGAGCACTTACCCGGCAAGAGCCGCACGCATACGAAGCGCGCGGCGACCACGACGACCGAACGCGTCAGCTCGCCGCGACCTCGTACGGCTCCGCGTAGAACTGGCTGTCTCTGGCCCTCGCTATCAGGTGGAACCCAAAGACTCAATACGCGCTCGCGGGAGGCGCGGCCGCCCGTGAGAGCGCACGCTTCTGTTGGCCCGCAAAGGGGGAACCAACATGGCCACCACTGAAAAGAACATCCTCGTCATGCACTTCCCGGATTCGAGCAAGGCGTTCCAGGCCTTGAGCGAGATGAAGGGACAACCCGGCGTCAGTAACGCCGCGGTGCTGGAGCGAACCGCGGAAGGTCAACTCCATGTCACCGATAGTTACGCACCGGAAGCGGGTGCCGGAGTCGCGGTCGGCGGCTTGGTCGGCGCGCTCATCGGCATCCTCGCCGGACCGGTCGGCGTGCTGCTGGGCTGGAGCAGCGGCATGCTGGTCGGCGCGGCGTACGAGATCGACGAAGACGCCGACAACGACGACGGCTTCACGATCTTGAGCAGGAGCATCCCGCCTGGCGGCAACGCGCTCGTCGCCGAGATGGTCGAGACCAGCCACGCCATCGCCGACGAAACGGCGGCGAAGCTCGACGGCACCGTCGTTCGCATCCCCGCCACCGAGATGGCAATGGAAATCGACTCGGCGCAAGAGGCAGCGCGGAGCGCCGCGGCCGAAGCCCGCAAGGTTCGCCGCGCCAAGCGGCGTGACGAGTTCAAAGAGAAGATGAGCAGCCTCGGGCACCACGGAAAGAAGAGCGAGTAGGCCACCGACGACGTCCTGGCCGTCGGGACGGGCAACGGGGAACATGAGCGGCGTGGGTAGGGCCGCGGGGCATTGGGCGACGTGACGGCGGAAGCACGCGCTTCGTCCGGGCACGCCTTGCGCAAGCAGGTCCCGCGGTCCGCGCACGCCACCTGGTGCCCGACCGCGGCCCGCGATCCGGTCGCACTGCTGATCGGGCAGGAACCGAACCGTCTGCCGTGGCTCGTGGCAGAGCGCCATCGGCGGATGAGCGCGTCCCCGTTCTCGTACTTCCGCGGCGCAGCCATCGTAATGGCCACCGATCTCGCGTCGACGCCGTCGACGGGCATCGCCGTGCAAGCGTGCGGCGATGCCCACCTCGCCAACTTCGGACTGTTCGCCTCGCCCGAGCGGCGTCTCGTCTTCGACGTCAACGACTTCGACGAGACGCTGCGCGGTCCGTGGGAGTGGGACGTGAAGCGGCTGGCCGCGAGTTGCCGGATCGCGGCAGAGAGTCGCGGGCTCGACGCGGCGCAGTGCGACGCGTTGACGCGCGCGGCAGTGCGCGCATACCGGCTGACGATGCACGACTTCGCCGGGCGCCACTACCTCGACGCGTGGTACGGCGAACCCGGTCTCGAGCAGCAACAGCGCATCGAACGCGCCTTGGCGCACGCGTCGACGCGCCGAACCGTCGAAGGTGTCGCGGCGCGGGCACGCCGCCACGACCATCTCCGAGCCTTTGACAAGTTGGCCGAGACATGCGAGGGCACCATGCGCATCCGCAACGACGCGCCGCGACTCGTCCCACTGCGCGACCTGTCGACGGAGCAACGTCCCGCGGACCTCGAGGCGAGCGTGCTGGATGCGTTCGAGGCGTACAAGTCGTCGCTGTTGCCGGAGCGTCGTGCGCTGCTCGACCGCTTCCGACCGCTCGACTTCGCGCTCAAGGTCGTCGGCGTCGGCTCGGTCGGGACGCGATGCTTCGTGATGCTGCTTGCCGGCCGTGACGACGCCGATCCGTTGTTCCTTCAGTTCAAAGAAGCGAACGCGTCGGTCCTGGAGCGTGTGCTCGGGACGCCGGCGCCGATCACATGGGCGTCGCGTGGTCGAAGGCCAGCGGCTCATGCAGACGACGAGCGACATCTTCCTCGGCTGGTCGCGAGACGCATGGGGCCGTGACTACTACGGACGGCAGCTACAGGACTGGAAGGGCTCGATCGACGTGACGGCGGTCGCCCCGGCCGACATGAAACGCTACGCCATGCTGTGCGGCTGGGCGCTCGCACGAGCGCACGCACGCTCGGGAACCGCCATCGAGATCGCCGCGTACCTCGGCAATGCCGACGTGTTCGACCAGGCGATCGTCGAGTTCGCACGGGCGTACGCGCGGCAGAACGCCGTCGACCATGCAGCGTTCGTCGCGCGCATGCGACCGCCGGCCGCGCGCTAACCAGAGCGGTCCGCGTCGACGACCACGTGGTGATGGATCTCCTGGGTCAACACGTGGATCGAGCGTGTCAGCTCGGTGTTCTCGTCGAGCTCTCGCTGCTCCGTGGCGAAGTCGTGGTCGGCCTTCGCGCGTTGGAAGTCGGCTTGGCGGTTCTGGCCGATCATCACGAACGTCGACAGGAAGATCGCCTCGAGTGACACGGCGAGCGTCAGCCTCGGCCAGGGGTCGCGCTCCCAAACGGTCATCCAGATCGTGAACAGCGCGAGGTGGAGGTAGACGAACTTCAGGGAGCCGGCGAAGCCCGTGATCTTGTCCGCGAGCCGCAGCTGCACGTCGTCGGCTCGTTTGGCCGCCTGCTCGGCGACCGCAGGATGGTGCCGTGCCGGACGCGTCCCACGACGTTTCCCGTTCACGGCACCAGCATCGACCGTCAAGAACGTGGCGACCTCACGCGACCGCGTATGCCGCCGACGGCTGCCGACGCACGGCTACGCGCTGCCGGCTCGTATCCACGAAAACCACAGTCTCGGCCCGTCCCTCCGCACAGAACCCACCCCGCTTCGACGCGCAACGCGCTCGCCCGGTGACGCGCTGCGACATGCCGCCCCGCCGCAACCGGCGCGATTGCCCGTGGAGACTGCCGAACTCGGAGATTCGAGCGCCATCGGCCCCGCTTTACGGTCGCTCCATGCTGGTTGAAGAACTCATGAACGAAGAGGCGGGCATCGCGCTGGCCGGCGCGCTCCCTCCGCACCCCACCAACCACGAGGAGCGGCTCCTCACCGCCAGCGGCCCGGTGACGGGCCGGCTCGAGCGCGACCTCGAAGGCACCGGGCTGGCCGTCATCATCAGCGACGAGCGAGGTCATGTGGTCGACCGTCGGTGCACCAACGACGCCATCCGCCCGTACCTTGACGCCGCGATGCTCACCCCCGGCCGCGTCGCCGATCTCGACGAGCACGCTACGAGCGCGCTCGAGATCGCGCTGCGCGACCGGGTGCCTGCGGTCCTCGTCGGCGGCGAACACGCAAGCCCGGCGTTGAAGACGCTCGCGACGGCGGCCGCGCCAATCGTCGACCAGACCACGGGGCATCTGTTCGGCGCGCTCATGCTGGTGTGGCAGGCCGATGCGACGGGCGCGCTGGTGCTGTTCGTCGCCCGGGAGAGCGCACGTGAGATCGAGCAGCGTCTCGTCGACGGACGATCGTTGCGTGAACACAAGCTCCGCGAGGCGTTCCTGCACGCGCGGCGCCGGGCACGGGGCCCGCTCGTGCTCGTAAACGACACCGTGCTGATGAGCAACGCGCGAGCGGCAAGCCTTTTCGATGATCGGGATCGGCGGTTGTTGTGGGCGACCGCCTCGCGCGCCGCCGAGTCCGGCGCCACGCAGGCGGTGCCGTTCCCGACGCGCGACGGTTCCCCGCTCGTCGCGTCGGTCACGCCGATACGCGAGGACGGTGCCGTCATCGCGGTGCTCGTCCAGGCAACCTCGGGGAGCGCGCCGACCTCACGGGCATGGCCCGCACGCCTTGGCTGGGAGGCGCTCACCGACACCGAACGAGCCATCGCCGGTCTGGTGGCGAAAGGGATGACGAACCGCGAGATCGCGACCCGCCTGTTCATGTCGCACCACACGGTCGACTCGCACCTGCGCAGCGTCTTCCGCAAGCTCGACATCGGTTCCCGGTCTGCGCTCGCCGCCCGTGTCGCTGCCAACGTCGCCGACGGGGGCACTCGCGACGTCACCGGTTGACCGCGACGGTCACCTCACGAGCTCCAGTCGCGCAAGTTGCGTGCGCGTCGTCACACCGGCCTTGCGGTAGATCTTGCGCAAGTGGTACTCGACGGTGCTGCGGCTGAGGTACAGCCGCGACGCGATCTCGCTGTTGGCACACCCCTCGGCAACGAGGCGCGCGATCTGTTCTTCTTGCGGCGTCAGGGCGTAGCGGCTTGCATCCGACCGCCGGTGGGCGTGTTCGCCGGTTGCTTCCAGTTCGACCCGGGCCCGCTCGGCAAACGCCTGACTTCCCGCATCCTCGAAGAACTTGTGCGCGGCGCGGAACAGCTCCCGTGCGTCACGACGGCGCTTTGTGCGGCGCAGCCATTCGCCGAAGAGCAGACGTGCTCTCGCGGCGTCGAAGGCCGCGCCGGACCGCGAGAGGTGGTCGACGGCCTCGCGGTATTGCGCCTCGGCGTCGTCATCAGTCGCGAGGAGTGCACGTGAGCACGCGAGAAGACCGCAGGCCCAGTCCGACCCCGCGGCGGCTGCTCGCAGCGCGAACCGGTCCAGCGCGTCGTTTGCGGCCGTAACTTCGCCGCAACGCGTGGCCGCTTCGATCAGCAATGGGAGCACCAGCCCGGCAAGGGGAACGCTGGCGTGCGCATCGATCCGCCGGCAGTGTTCCAGTGCACTCGCGTACGAGGCAGACCCGAGGTCGAGGACTGCCAGCGCATAGTGCGAGAGGTCGAGGTCGCCACCACTTCCCCGCTCAAGCGCATCGCGCGACCGCAGATCGGCAGTCGCGCGCGTCTTGTCCTCGTCACCTCGGAATGCGTGGAGGAACAGCCGGCCGACGCCCGCTTCACCGATGTGACCGCGCGACGCCGCGAACGACAGCATGTCGTCTGCTTCTGCGATCGCGGCTTCGGCAGCCCGAAAGCGTCCCGCGAACACTTCGGCGACGCAGAGGAGGTCGAGCGCGATCGGCAAGGTCGTCAGGCTCCGGGTTCGCCGGCCGAACTCGACCCAGGATCGGGTCGCGGCTTGCAGTGCGCCGTAGTCAACGAGCGCGCACGCGGCGTTGACCGCGAGCAGATGGCGCATGTTTGCGTCTTCGTCGGCATACGCCTCGAGGACCAGGCCCGATACCTCGACCCGCCGCCGCAGCTCACCCAGTGCCGCGCTGATCGTCGGAGCGGCGCTGCCATAACCATCGGCGAGCAGGATGGCTATGGCGAGCGTAAGCCGTTCGATCGCCGTGTGCGGGAGACGCTCCGGCAACACGCGGCGCGCCGCAGCGGCAACGTTTTCGACGAAGGTGCTCTCGCGCAGCGAGCCGACGTAGATCGCGGCGTTCTCCGCCGTGATCAAGGCGTCGAGGGCGACGGCGTCGTCACAGCCGTCGATCGATGCAACAGCGCGAGCGAGCGCACGCGTGGCATCGTGCCCACGGCCCTCTTCGAGCCAGATGAGACCCTGCGTGTACTCCGCCTCGGCACGCTGGCGCCCACTGTCGACGCGTCGAAGCACGGCGTCGAGCAGCGGCTGGGCGCGGGCGGCGTCACCCGCCGCCGACCTGAGCCGCACCGCCTCGAGCATCCGATCGGTCCTGAGGATGGGGTCGGGCGTGAGTTCCGACGCACGAAGTAGGAATTCGGCGGCGGCCTGCGTCCCGCCGCGGTGGAACATGCGCCGGCCGGCCAGCTCGAGCGCGCACGCGACATCTTCGTCGGGCGTGGACGCGCCGGCGGCGAGATGCCACGCGCTGCGGTCGCTGTCACCGTCGGCTTCGAGCACCTCGGCGAGGGCGCGATGCACGTCGCGGCGTTCGGCTGCCGTCGCGCCGTGGTACGCCGCCGAGCGGACCAGCGGATGACGGAACCGCACCGTCGGTGTGAAGGTGGCGAGGCCCTCCGCTTCGATGCTCGCGATCGCTTCGTCCCACGGAACGCCCATGGCGCTCGCCGCGCGCTGCACCAGCGACGGGTCTCCTGTGCGCTCGGCGGACGCGAGCAGAAGCAGGGTCCGTCCCGGCAGCGGCAAGTGGCGGGCGCGCGAGATGAACCGATCCCGGAGCGACGGGCCGATCGGGAGCGGGTCCGGCAGCGGCGCGTCCCCGCGTAGCTGCTCCGCGCTCAACACCTGCACGAACTCGCCGAGCGCGAGCGGGTTCCCTCGTGTGGCGTCGATGAGCCGCTCGAGCACGTCGGCGCCGATCGGCGCGGGGGCGACATCACCGAGAAATTCCCGCGCCGCGTCGGCCGAGAGCCCCGAGACCTCGAGTTCGCGGAGCCCCTCGACGGCGGGCGCGGCGCCGGGGGCTGGCTCCCGAACCGCGAACAGCATCGCGACCCGGTCTGCGTGCAGGCGGCGAGCGACGAACGAAATAACGCTTCTCGACTCATCGTCGAGCCACTGTGCGTCGTCGATCACGAGCAGCAGCGGTACGTCGCGAGCCACATTGTCGACGAGGGTCAGCGTCGCCAACCCGACCACGAGGAGGTCCGGGCGATCGTGCTCGGCGAGGCCGAAGACCGACTCCAACGCTTGGCGTTGCGGCACCGGCAGTTCGCCGAGACGATCGAGGAACGGCAGGACGAGCTGGTGTACGCCCGCGAAACCGAGCGCGAGTTCCGACTCGATGCCGGCCACTCTTGAAACGGCGAGATCTTGCGCCGATGCGATCGCGTACTCGAGCAGCGCCGACTTCCCTATGCCCGTGGCCCCGCGCAACACGAGCGCGCCGCTCGCCCCGCTCCGTGCGTCGTCGAGGAGGCGGTCGATGGCAGCACACTCGATTTCCCGACCCCGGAGCACGCGCGGAACCTAGCCGCCGGCTCACGTCACGCCTAGAGGCGACCGTCCCCTCGCGACGGGTGACAGTTGCCCGACCGCGATCGTCGCGTCGGGCGTAGCTACGACACGATGGTGAGCCGGTTCTCGACGCGCTCCACGCCGGGCGCCGCCCATGCCGTATCGACCGCCTCTCGCATCGCGGCGTACGACATGGCGGTTCCGTCGAGGTAGACGGTGTGACCGTCGTTCGCGACCGCAATGGCCGAGTCGCCGACAACCGCGTTGCGCCGGAACGCCTTCTTGATGCGTTCGGCAACGTCGCCGGGGATCGGCTCGCTTGAGATCGCGATCAGGTTGTCGATACCCAGCACACCGTCGACGCGACTCACCGCGAACTCTGCGGCCTGGCGTTGCAAGTGGCGCCGTACGTGGCCGGTCAACCGCACATTGCCGCGATCGACCGTTGCGCTGACGGCGCCGGCCGGCACGAACCGATCGTGGGCCAACGCGTCGTTGCATCCGGCCGCGACCGTGACGTCGTTGATCGCCTCGCCGGCCAGCCCGACGAGCAGCTCGTTGTCGACCTGCTTGACGCCACCGACGGTCCACGTGTCCTCCGTGGCGCGGACCTTCTCGTAGTAGGTCGCGACAGAACCGGTGAGCGTCACCGCACCGTCGTCGGCTTTCACCACGATGCGCACGTCGTCGAGCGCGGGGTCCCAGTCGAGCGTGTCCTTCACGTCGAACTCGAGAAGATGGTTGGGCTTGTGCATCGTCATTCCTCTTCCTTCCGGGCGACAGCGGGCACGCCATCGATGGTGCGACGAAGCCGGCGCGCGCGCATCCCGCGAGCGCGTACGTCGAGCTCTCTCGCACGACGGCCCGGAATCACGTGCACACGGGAGGCGCGGACGCGGTTCACCCGTCATCGTCAGAGGCGACTTCATAGATCAAGGAGTACGCCGTGATTCCCATGAATCCCTTCACCGCCGCCGTCGACGACATCGACACCGTCTCCCGCGGCTGGTGGGCCCTGCTCGTCACGGGCCTCATCAGCGTCGTCGCGGGCGGCGTCATCTTGTCGGTTGACTGGAAGGTCGGCAGCCTTGCCACGTTCATCGGTGCGCTGCTCGTCGCGCGCGGGTTCTTCACGATGTTCAACGTTCCCATCGACGGTTCAGGCCGCGCCTGGGCCATCGGGTCGGGCCTGCTCGAGATCGCCCTCGGCCTCATGGTCTGGGCGTGGCCGTCGCCGACGTTGCTCGTCATCGCGTTCTGGATCGGCTGGTACGTGTTGTTCAGCGGCATCCTCACCATCGCCGGCGCAACGACCGCGCGCAACGTCCTCCCCTACTGGGGCTTCACGCTCGCGCTCGGCATCATCGAGGTCTTCCTCTCGTTCTGGTTGCTCGCCCGTCCCGGCGTCACGCTCGTCGCGTTGGTACTCGCGATCGGCTTTTGGAGCATCCTCTCCGGCGCAGTCCAGATCGTGCTCGGGTTCGACATCAAGCGCCTCCGCGACCGGGCGCACCGGATGGACCGTGGTCTTCACGAACTGACGACGTCGAACGATTTCCACACCACGTCGCACTGAACCTGCATCGGGTGTGGCGAGCCCGCCGTCAACGGTGCGCCACACCCCTCTCGAAGAGGAGGTCGTCATGATCCACAACGTCGTCGTCCCACTCGACGGTTCGGCGTACTCGGAACGCGCGCTTCCCGTCGGGAACGCGCTGGCACATGCCGCCGACGCGAAGGTGACGGTGCTCGGCGTCGCACCGAGCGGCGCAGAACACGCCTGGTTCTACGACCGCGTCACCGACGCCGCGACGCGTGCGGGCGTCGGCCCCGCCGCAATCGACGTGCGCGTCGACCCCGACCCGGTCCTGGTCCTCCTCGAAGTCGCGAGCGATCACCACAACGTGCTCTGCCTCGCGACACACGACCGGATGCGCCCGGCGACCAAGGTCAGGCACGCGGTCGGTTCCCGCGTGCTCGATCGCTCGCGTCACCCGCTCGTTGTCGTGGGCCCCCACGCTTCCACGGACGGGCGTGGAACCGACGTCGTCGTCGCGCTCGACGGGACCACAAACGCGGAACCGCTCCTCGCCGTCGCCTCGTCCTGGGCACTCCAGCTGCGCAGCCGACTTCGCCTCGTCACGGTGTACGAGCCCACGCTGTCCGATCTGCGCCGCCCGCAACACTTCACACGCGCGCTGGGCCCACCCTGCGACCCGGGTATCTACCTCGACGCCATGCGCGAACGCGTCGCCGACGTGGGTCTCGACCGCGTCGACACCGTCGCTATACCGGACCCGGTGAGCGTTACCGCCGGTCTCGAACACCACCTCGCCGATGCGCCCGCGCGCCTGCTCGTGCTCGGCGGGGGTCACACCCCGCACCCGACGCCGTCCGGCGGCGTCGCCCGCAGCCTCCTGCACAATCTCACGATTCCGTTGTTGATCGTCAACCGCACGACGTGATCACGACAGCGACCCGCGATCGGGGTCGCGTGCCCGCGCCTTGATCGGTGAAGGGAGGACAGCAATGGTGCAGATCGTCGTGTTGGTCGTGTTCTTCAGCGCGCTCACGATCGGCGCGGTCATCGCAGTGTTGGCCGGTCGAATGCCGACGGCGGAGGCACTGGCCGAACAGGACCAGGCCCGCTGGTCGCGCTACCAACGTTCCGTTTCAGGTGAACGATGAAAGGAAACGAACATGACCCTGTCGGATGACCTGGCGAAGCTCGCGGCACGAGCGAAGGACCTCGAAGACCGCGCCGCGACTCTGAAGGAAAAGACCAAGACAGACCTCGAACAAGAAGTGAAGAATGCTCGCGTGTCGGCGCAGTCGCAAGCGGACGCCCTGCGGTCGACGGCCGAGCGCGGCAAAGACCGCATCTCGACGTGGTGGGAAGAAGTGCGCAAGTCGTGGGACGAGCACTTGAAAGAAGTGCAGAAGCACTTCGACGACAAGCGCGCCGAACACGACGTGACTGCCGCCCAGCGGAGGGCCGACCGCGCCGAAGACGACGCGGAATTCGCGGCCGCGTACGCCTACGCGGCCATCGAGGAAGCCGAGTACGCCGTACTCGACGCCGCGCTCGCCCGCATGGAAGCAGAGGAGCTTACGGACGGCATTTCGGCCCGCTGAGCAGAGGTGATCGCACCTCCGCGGCAGCGCGCCGGTCCGCGTGCCGCGGAGGTGTTGTCGCGTTCATGCATGCTTCGACGGGCGTTGTCGTCTACTTGCTTCATCCACTAGGAATGGGAGCGATGACGCCGAACCACACCGTGTTGCTGTGCAACCCGTCATCGGGCGGCGGGAAGGTGGTGAGGTTCGACATCGTCGAGCTTGCCGCGCAGCTGGGCGTCGAGACCGTCGTGCTCGACCGCGGTGCCGATCTCGAACGCCTCGCTCGGGATGCCGTCGCGCGCGGAGCCGACTGTCTCGGGATGGCGGGCGGTGACGGGTCGATGGCGGTGGTTGCATCGGTCGCGATCGAGCACCGCCTCCCGTTCGTGTGCATCAGCGCCGGCACACGCAACCACTTTGCGCTCGATCTCGGGCTCGACCACAACGACCCCGCGAGTGCATGAACACGTTTCGCGATTGCGTCGAGCAACGGATCGACTACGCGACCGTGAACGACCGGGTCTTCCTGAACAACGTCTCGCTCGGCGTGTACGCGGAACTGATCCGCCAGGATTCCTACCGCGACGATCGAGTCGGAACTGCGGCGAAGATGGTCATGTCGGACCTCCTGAACCGCCGAGCGCGCCCGTTCGACGTCCAGTTCACCACGCCCGAAGGCGACGACATCGACAGCGCGTTCCTGCTGCTCGTGTCGAACAACCCCTATGTCGTCGGGGCGCCACCAGACATCGGGCAGCGCAACACGCTCGACGGCGGCACGCTCGGCGTGTTCGCCGTGACGGCGCGTACCGGCGTTGAAGCCGCCCGTCTGCTGGAGACAGGGCCCCGACACGAGAGCCCGTCCTGGCACGAGTTCGTCGTGTCGACCCTCGAGGTCCGCTCGCATGCCGCGACGGTCGCGGCGGGCATCGATGGCGAAGCAGTCGACCTGACGACGCCGATGCGGTTTCGCTCCCACCCGCTCGGCCTAACGATGTTGGTGACGCGCCAGAGCACGCGCGTCGCGGCACGCCGGCGCGGCGAAGCGCACAAGCGACTGCCCTTCCCCCGGGGCCGCCCGCCATCGTCGTGAACGCGTCTCCGGCGTGGGCGCTATGGCGGCAGCTGTTCGGCCGGACTTCCCACGAGCGCGCGCAGCACGCCGGCGATGGGCGTGGCGAGAATGCCGCCGACGAACCCGGCGAGCGACACGCCGATCAATACCGCGACGAGGCTCGCCAGCGGCGAGATGTGCACCGCGCGCCCGACGATCACCGCGTGCAGGAAGTGATTGTTGATCTCCATGTACACGAGGAACAACACGCCGCAGATCGCCGCAGTCCCCAACCCTTGCGTGAGGGCGAAGAGGAACAACGGCAGGCCGGCGAAGAGCCCTCCGACTTGCGGCACGAAACTCCAGAGGGCGGCGTTCGCGGCAAGTACCGGCGCGAGTGGCACACGGAAGATCAGCGCGACGACAAGCACGACGCCACCCTGGAGCAGGGCGGAAAACGCAGAACCGGCGGCGGACCGGCCAACCGTCTCATACGCCAGCGCGCCCACTCGCTCGACGCGCCCCCGCCGCTGCGCCGGAATTGCGCCGTCGACGAGACGGACGATGCGAGGGCCGTCGAGCAACGCGGCGAACGCAACGAGCACGACCCACCCCGCCGCGAGGAGCCCCTCGCCGGCTGACTGGGCCGCGTCGCTCAACGTCTGCTGGTGGGCCGCCAAGAGGTGTGGCAAGTCGTCCAACGCGGCTCGTATCCGCGTGTCGACATGCGAGCGACGGACGCGCCCGCCGACGATCGGAGCGCGATCGAGCTGCGCGACGACGTCACGGACGTCGGTACCGACGCGGCGGCTCTGCTCCACGGCGCTCGGCACCGCGAAGATGGCGAACGCAACGACGACCGATACGAACCCGACAACGACGACGCCCACGGCGACGCCGCGGCGGCCGCCTACATGGCGTTGTACGAGCCCGACGAGCTGGTTGAGCGCGAGGGCGAGGAGCACCGCAACGGTGAGCCGGGCCAGCGAGTGCGGTACCGCACGCACATACACGACGACGACCACGGCGACGAAGCCGACGGCGACGGCCAGAACCAGCGACCCGGCGTCCACGTCGACAGTGACGCGGCCGGAGCCCGCCGACGCGGTGTCCGCACCGGCCCGCCCGCCCAACGCGGGCAACACGTTCGGCGTCGGCGCTGCGGGCGCGAAGTTCGGGCGCGTTTGTAGCGCCGCGACCAGGAACGTCACGAAGACGAGGAGCACGAATGCGCCCGACCAGCGATCAAGTTCCATCCCGGCCATGGCGGCCACCAGCGAGAGGAGCGGGCCGACGGTCACCGTTGGCCGCTCGATCCACCGTGCCCGCACCATTTCACCCGCAACCGCGATCGTGACGAGGCCGGCGACCGCGGCAACGCCTTCGGCCGTGCCCTGGCCGAACGCGAGCGCGCCGACGGGGAGCGCCGCGAACGTGATCCCGATGCGAGGGACCATCGCCCACAGTCCGATCCACAGGCCCATCACGCCCGCGCCCGGCACGCCGCACACCCCGGCGATGCCGCCCGCGGCGACACCGACCACGGCCGCGAGCAGGACCGTGCGGCGGATGTACGCACCACCTCGTCGGTACGCGGCGCGCGCTGCTGCTCCGGCCGCTGATTGCCACTCGGCGGGCAACGACGTCGCGAGCGTGCGGAACATCGCCGGGCCTCGCGAGATCATGAACGCGCTCAACGACGCGACGAGCAGCAGCAGCCCAACTTGCGACGCGCCGCGCGTTGGGCTCGCCGTTCCGAACAGGAACCGGGATGGGATGCCGTTGATGTGGGTCCGCAGGCGGCCAACCACGTCGCCCTCGACGAGGAAGCGCCGCAACGCGTTCTGCGGTGCCAACGCGCGCTGCAACCGCCCGAGGCGGTCCGGCACGGCGCGGCGCAGCTCGTTCGTGCCGGCGCTGAGCGCGCCCGCCTCGGCGCTCAACACCCCCGCGACGCCGACGAGCAACGCGGCGTACACCACAAAGATCGCGAACCCCAACCTCGTGCGGCGCGCGAGTCGCAGCACGCCCGGCCGGACGAGCGCGGCGATCACCGCCGCGAGCGCAAGATCTGCGATGACGTTTCGCGTCGCACGCAACGCCACGACCATGGCGACCAGGGCGGCGGCGGCGACCGTCGCCCGCATGATCGTCCGCGGCCCGATGCTGACCGTCACGGCGCGCATCACGAACCCGTCGGGAGAGAGGCCGCGAACGGAAAGGCGGGGTGAATTTCGGCGGCGCCCGCCCTGCACACGAGCACGGCCGACGCGGCCAGCGCCGCGACGGTCACCACGCCCGCGACCATGACGACCGGCATGGCAATCCGCGGCCGTCGTCGCAATCGGCGGTGTCACGGTTCGCCGCTCGGGGCCGGAAGAGCTGCCGCGTCCGCCGGAGCGGATACCGCGTCGCGTTCACCATCCGCCTCACCTGCCCTCGGGGCGCGTCCTCTCGACGCGCGCGGCTCGTCCATGCAAGACGATACGGAGCGCTGACACGCGTTGCACTCACGCGAACGCGTGCGCATATCCGTGAACGTGTGATGCGACGGGCGATCGCGCGGCGTCATCTTGGAATCCGGCACGCTCGGGCAAGCGGGGCGGTGAAGATGGAACGCCAGACGTCGTCGCACGGGAAACCGCCGCGTCCAAGGTCATGTCAGAACGTCGGCCACGCGAAGGTCGGGATCACGCTTGACCTCAACAGCCACGTCGTTCCCGGGATGCAAGCAGAGGCGGCTGCGAAGCTCGAAGCTGTGCGCTTCGGTGATGCGTACGAGGCGACGACCGCAGTGAGCGCTTGGAGAGTGGGGCTCATTTGATTCCAGCGGAGGGCGGAGGAATCGAACCCCCAGGACTCGCGCCCTGCCCCGGTTTTCGAAACCGGTTGCCGACCATTCAGCGGCGCCCTCCAAACGGGGCGCGCTGGTACGGACCCGTCAGGCTACTGAGGAGCCTTCAGATCGAACGGCGAAGGCGGCGGGGTGCACGGGTAGAAGCATACGCTTGGCCCCCGTCGTTCCTTGTTCGAGTTTCACAGGAGCAGCTCGACGATCTGGAGCACGGCCAGCGCGATCGCTACGACGCGTGAACCTCCAAACCGATCTGCAAATCAAGAGCCGGAAGATCGTCGATCCCATCGCGCTGGAACGGCGAGCGGAACGCGGCCGCGCTCGTCACCACAACGTCTTGACGGGCACCGTGAACGGCCCGTCGACAACTGCAGACGAGTCTCTGACCTACGCCTTCGCGTCAGCCGGCGGCGACCTCGTAAGGCTCTGCGTAGAACTGGCTGTCTCATCGGCGTGCACTGAGCGCAGGAGCCGTTCGGTGACGGCACGCCATTTCTTTGGCGGCGGCGGCTTGATCCCCCACGCTTCCAACATCGCCAACCCGAGTTCGGCTGACCACATGTAGGTGACCAGCGAGTCCATGTCGACGCGCTTGTCGACGCCGTGGAGGCGAGCCCATTCGCGGTAGACCTCGTACCACCATTCGAGGTGCTGCTGCTGTTCCGCGCCAAGGCGTTCGCGGACTTCTTCGTCGCCGGTCGCGGCCGCTGCACCTGCCAGGAGGAGCGCCCGCAGGGTCGCCCGTCTCGGGTAACGCTCGAACATCGTGAACAGCTGATGCTCGAGCGACATCTTGGGATCCGACTCTGAATCCTGGTCGGGTAAGACGCGCGTTGCGACGTACGTGTCGTTGCCTTCGAGTTCCTCGCGCAGTCGCTCGCCGATCGCGGCGACGAGCAGGTCGGCCTTGTTCCGGAACTGGCTGTAGATCGCGCCGATGGTCAAGCCGCACGCCGCGGCAATGTCGCGCACCGACACGCTCGCGTAGCCCTTGCGGATGAAAAGCTCGGACGCGACGTTCACGAGTTGCGTACGCGTCGCTTCCGACGCACTCGCTCGTGTGGTTGCTCGTTCGGGCATCGCGCTCCTCGACCGCCGGCGTTGACTGAGGTCGCCAGCCCAGACTACCGTTCGGAATAACGTTGTTACTGAAGTCGACGGCGGGGTTCCGCCGCGTTCGAAGGTACTCGCCGCGCCGCGCGGCGGAGGTCGATGTCCGAACGTGCCGAACCTCTCTGTCGTTCCTGTGACCAGGGGGCTCCATGCGCACACGCGCACTGTTGACCATCGCGACCGTGTTGCTCGTAGCCGGCGCGACCGGATGCGGCCGCAGTAGCAACACTGCGACGGGTGGAGGTGCGACTGGTACGACTGCTTCCGGTAGCACGAGCACGACGACGCCCGCAGGGGCATCGTTCGGAGATCTCACGAACGTCTGCGGACCGGCGCCGGCCGGCACCAAGCTGACCGCCAGCGACACGGGCGTCACCGCGGGCTCGATCCAAGTCTCCGCGTTCTCCGACGTCGGCTTCTCGGGCCGGCCCGGCCTGAACCAGGAACTGTTCGACTCGAGCAACGCGTTCACAAAGTGGTGCAACGAAGCGGGCGGCATCAACGGTCGCAAGATCACCCTCAAGTTGCGCGACGCCGCCCTGACGGCGTTCCAACAGCGGGTCATCGAAGCGTGCAACGAGGGCGACTTCATGATGGTCGGCGGCGGCGCCGCGTTCGACGACACCGGCCAGAAGCAGCGGCTCGCGTGCGGGCTCCCCGAGCTCGCCGCCTACGTCGTCTCTCCGGAGGCGGTCGGCTCGGACCTCACCTACGAGCCCGTGAACAACCCGGGACCGAAGACCTTGCTCATCGGCGACCTCCAGTACCTCGGAACCAAGTACCCCGACGCGAAGACAAAGATCGGCCTGCTGTCGGCGAACATCCCGGCGACGCAGGTCCTCGCGAAGAAGATGAAGGACGCGCTCGGGCAGTTGGGATGGAAAGTCGTCTACGACACCCAGTACAACGCGGCAGGCGAGACGACGTGGCGGCCCTTCGCCGAAGGTCTTCGGACCGCCGGGGTCAAAGGCGTCATCTGGATCGGTGAGCCCGTCGGGTTCGGCGAGCTGATCAGCGCCGCCAGCGGCGTCGGCTATCAGCCCGACTTCTTCCGCACCGACGGCAACGGCTACGACACCGGGCTCGTGCAACAGGCCGGGCCCGGCCTGCACAACACCTTCGTGCCCAGCGTCTTCTACCCGTTCCTCGACCCGACCGAGGCGGCGAAGAACCCGGCGACCAAGCAGTACCGCGACCTCATCGCGAAGTACGTCGGCAGCAAAGGCAAGATCACCGGGCTCGGCGTGCAGTCCATCTCCGCCTGGTTGCTGTTCGCGACGGCCGCCCGCGACTGCGGCGCCGACCTCACACGCGACTGCGTCTGGGCCAACATCGGCAAGCAGACCGCGTGGACCGGCGGCGGCCTCCACGCCGCGCAGGACGTGAAGAACCACGCGCCGGGCGACTGCGAAGTCACGCTCGAAGCGACGGCCAAGGGGTTCACCACCGTTGACACCGGGGCGAACCAAGGCATCTACACCTGCGACGCGAACAACGTCATCACGCTGACCGGCAACTACGGCGCCGGCGCCACATGCCCCAACCCCGCCTTCGCCACCGACCCGAAGCCCTCGAACTGCGCGAAGAAATAGCGGGCGACCGCTACTTCTGCATCCCGCCCGACACCGAGATGTCGTCGCCGGTGACGAACGACGACGCGTCACTCGCGAGGTAGACGACCGGCCCGACGATCTCGGCCGGGTCAGCGACGCGCTTCATCAGCGTGCCGGAGGCGATCATGTCGAGGAAGCCGGGCGCGTGCCGGTCGGCACCTTGCGTCATCTCGCTCACGAAGGGGCCCGGCGACAGCACGTTCACGCGCACGTTCCACTCCGCGAACTCCTGCGCCATGCTCTTGGTGAGATTGATGAGCGCGGCCTTCGATGCGCCGTACGCGCACACGAGCGGGCCGCCCGAGTAGCCGGCCATCGACCCGATGTTGATGATGCTGCCGCCACCCTGCTCGCGCATCACGGGCAGCACGCACTGTGACATGCGCAGCGGCCCTTCGACGTTGACGTTGAAGATCTTGCGCCAGATGTCGCGTTCCATGTTGCTCGGGTTCAACCGCGCGGGCGTGATGCCGGCGTTGTTGACGAGCACGTCGATACGGCCGAGTTCGCGGCGCACCATGTCGACGAAGCCGGGGATTGTGTCCCACTCCCCCACATGGCATGCGAGCGGGAGCGCGCGGCGCCCGGTCGCCGCCTCGACCTCCTTCGCCACCTGATCGCACAGGTGTTGTTTGCGGCTGCTGACCACGACGTCGGCACCTGCGGCGGCGAGGCCCTCGACCATGGCGCGGCCGATGCCTTTCGTCGACCCGGTGACGATCGCGACCTTCCCGGTGAGGTCGAACAAGGCGGGTGCTCCGTTCATGCGAGGCCGGCGAAGTCGACCTGGCCCGTCGTCATCGCTGCGTTGAAGCCGGCGTCGACGTTGAGGTTGACGCCGTTCACGTACGCGGCGGCGTCCGACCCGAGGAACGCGAGCACGGTTGCGACCTCATGCGCCGTCACGAGCCGTCCGTTGGTCTCGCTGACGTTCCAGTCGATGACCTTGTCGGACATCGTCGCACGGAAGTCGACGAGCAACGGCGTGTCGATCGGCGACGGGCAGACCGAGTTCGTGCGCACACCCTTGCGGATCGTCGGGCGCGACGAGCGCATCGTCCACACCTGTACGAGTTCCTTGGAGAAGAAGTACGGCGCTTGTTCCAACGACGCCAGGTGCTCGTCGACCCAAGCCAGCGGGGCGTCCCAGCCGTCGACGCCGAGGTCGAGCAGTTCGTTGATCTGCTGGACGCGTGCCGGCCATTGGCCACCCGCGGTCGAGGCCGTGTTGACGATGGCGCCGGCTTCGGGGATGCGGTCGAGCAGCGTCTCCGACAGCGTGCGAAGCGCGAGGTAGTTCACCGAGATGACAGTGTGCGGCGGTTGCGTGTCGGCCACGCCGGCGTTGTTGAACAGCGCGTGCACAGGCCCGTCGATGGCGCGGGCCGCGTCGCGCACTGCGCGCTCGTCCGACAGGTCGACCTCGACGAACGTTCCGTGCGGACCGCTCGGCGCTTTGACGTCGAGCACGGTCACGTCGGCGGCGTCGAGCTCGGCCAGCACGTCGAGCAGTGCGGCACCGACGCCGGTGGCCGCGCCGGTCACGACGACACGGCGGTCTGCATAGCTGTACGGGTGGGCCATCGGCTCGGTTTCCTCCGTTGGGGTCGGTCGTCAGTGTTGCAGCGTGCGGACGTCGCGGAACGCCTGCGAGGTCATCGTGTCGAGGACCACTTCGAGGTCACAGATCCGCAGCTGGCCGTCGACGACGCGGACGGCGCCGTTGACGATGCCGCCCGGGATCGGCACGACCTGGAGGTCGACAACCTGAGTGACGTTGATGTACGACGAGAACGTCGCCTCGTCGCCGTGCTGCTCGGCGATGTGGACGTTCGTGCCGTGGTGGCGTAGCGGGTACGGGCTGTCGAGCCGGTGCGGCTCCTGCCACTTCAACACCGCGTCCCGACCGCTGACGTCGGCGCGCACGAACTCCTCGAAGTCGGTCGTGCCGGTGTCGGTGCGGCACGAGAAGTGCGCGTCGTCGGTGAGCAACTGGGCGAGCACGTCGAAGTTGCCCTCGTCGTAGTTCCACCACCAACGCGCGATGAGGTCCTGCAGTTCGGCCGGTGCGATGGCCACGGCGCTCCTTCCCCGAGCGGGCCTGTACCCGCATCCGTAACAACGTTATCATCGTCGCTCGTCGGCCCGTCCAGGAGGACCTCGATGAGCAACCCCCAGGAAGACCTCGCGCGAGTGCTCACCCCCGTCGCGCCGCCGAAGGTGCTCGAGAACGTCTACACCGACGACGAGCACGACCGGCTGTTCTCGGTCGTCAAGCAGCACGGGCCGTGGCCCAACATCGCGTCGCACCACTTCGAGACGGTCGACGAACTGATCGCGACCGTCACCGGCGTCGTGCCGAAGGACCACGGGCTCACGCTCGACGACATCGCCGGTGCCCACTTCCGCGGCTTCTACGCCAAGAACTCGGTGTGCTTCTTCCCTGAAGTCGAAGACATCTTCTACAGCAGCAAGTTGCTCGACCACGCCCGCTCGTATTGGGGTGCGCCGTACGCCAAGCCGACGCTGATGCTCTTCAACGTCTGCGGTCCGCACAACACAGGCCTCGACCCCCACCTCGACGCCGTGACGTTCCGAGGTGTGCGTATCGAGAACACGCCGGTGTGGATGCAGAACATCATGGGCAAGTCGGGCCTCTTCACCGACTACCTCGTGAAGATGGTGCAGGTCATCACATGGTGGTACCGCGGCGCCGAAGGCACCTTCACCTATTGGCCCGACGGACCACTGGGCGCGCCGAAGAAGCTCGAACACCCACTGTGGAACAAGGGCGTCGTCGTACAGAACGAACTGATGTTCCACCGCGGCGACCCGGTCGGCCGGCCCGACGAGCGCGAGATCCCCGGGCTCAAGCACCGTTCGCTCTTCGGCTACGACGCCGGCGGCGACTCGTGGACGATCACGACCGACGGCGAAGTGAACCGGCGCTATCGACCCGACGACATCAGGTTGCTGGTGCACTGGAACGCCGAGGTCTACGCCGACATGGACGAATGCAAGAAGGTCATGGACCACACCGACGACCTCACCCACGAACAGGTCGTCGACACGCTCCTCGCCGACATGCGCGCCAGGGGCAAGAAGGTCGACGCGCCGACGGACCCGTTCCACGACGTCGACTTCATCCACGCATTGATGGAGACCTACACCATTGCGCCGACGACCGACTGGATCGAACGAGCCGCGTCGTGAGCGACCTCGTCAGGGTCGCGCACACCGCCACACACATCACGACGATCACGCTCGACCGGCCCGACCGCCTCAACGCGCTCAACTACCCACTGGTCGGTGAAATCCACGATGCCCTCGATGCAGTCGCCAGCGACGACGACTGCCGTGTTGTCATCCTTACCGGCGCGGGCCGCGGCTTCTGTGCCGGCCTCGACCTGCGCGACTACGGCATGCCTCCCGATGTCGGCGCGCATCCCCACCGCCACGCGGGCGTCAGCGGCCAGGGGTTCCTCGCGAACCTGACGCAGCACATCCACGACACACCGCAGGTCGTGGTCGCAGCAGTCAACGGCGCAGCGTTCGGCGGTGGGCTCGCGCTCGCGGCTGCGTGCGATCTGCGCATCGCGGCGACGTCGGCCACGTTCTGTTCGGCGTTCATCCGCACCGGACTCACCGGCACCGACGTCGGCATCACCTACTTCCTGCCCCGCCTCATTGGCGCGTCCCACGCATTCGACCTCATCCTCAGCGGCCGCACCGTCGATGCCGCCGAGGCCGAGCGCATGGGCCTCGTCTCACGCGTTGTCGACGACGCCGCGCTCGGCGCGACGGTTCTCGACCTTGCGTCGCAGATCGCCAGCTACACCGCCTTCGGGCTGCGCCGCACGAAGGAAGTGCTGTGGCACAACCTCGAAGCTCCCAGCCTCGCGTCGGCGATCGCGATGGAGAACCGCAACCAGGAACTCGCCGTCCACGAACCGGAGGTCCTCGAGTACATGCAGTCCTACGCGCAGAGGCACCAACGGTGACGGCGAACAGCGACCGCCGCATCGACTACGCCGGCTCCGTTCACGACGAGCGCGAGATCGAAGCCGTCGTCGCCGTACTACGAGGTGGCGCGACGGCACTGCGCATCGGGAAGAACGTCCGCGGCATGGAGAAGCGCGTCGCCGAGCTCTTCGGCAAGCGGCACGGCGTCATGTGCAACTCGGGCAGCTCGGCGCTCTACCTCGCAGTCGAGGTGCTCGACCTCGAGCCGGGCGACGAGATCATCACCTCCGCAGTGACGTTCTCGACCGACGTCGCGCCGATGGTGCGCAATGGCATCGTCCCAGCCTTCGTCGACGTCACCCCCGACACGTTCCAGATCGACGTCGACGCGATCGAAGAGATGGTCGGCCCACGCACGAAGGCGATCCTCGCCCCGAACCTCATCGGCAACGCTCCCGACTGGGACCACATCCGCGCAATCGCCGACCGCCACGGGCTCAAGGTCGTGGAGGACTCGTGCGACGCGCTCGGCCTCACGCTGCGCGGCACGCCGACAGGGACGCGCGCCGACATCAGCCTCACGAGCTTTGCCCTGTCGCACATCATCACCGCCGCCGGCACCGGCGGCATGGTGTGCTTCGACGACGACATCCTCGCCGACCGCGCGCTGCTGCTACGCCGCTGGGGGCGACGCAGTGAAGTGCAGCTGTTCGGGTCGAAGAAGGGCGTCGAGAAGCGGTTCTTCTCCACAATCGACGGCGACCTCGAGTACGACAACCTCTTCATCTTCGACGAGGTCGGCTGGAACTTCGAACCTTCCGAACTCTCGGCCGCGTTCGGGCTCGTGCAACTCGACAAGCTGCCCGACAACCTCGCACGCCGGCAGCGGAGCGTCGACCTGACCGCCTCTCACTTCGCCCGCTGGCCGCACCTGTTCACCCTGCCGCGCCTCACCGACGGCGTCGACACGGGCTGGCACATGTTCCCCGTGATCATCAACCCGGACTCCGGAATCCGCCGCAGCGAGTTGCAGCAGTGGATGGAGGCGCGTGGTATCGACACGCGCATGGTGTGGACCGGCAACGTCACTCGCCAGCCTGCGTTCGCCCACGTGCCACACCGGGTGCCGGTCGCAGGCCTGCCCAATGCCGATCGCGTCATGGAGTGGGGCCTGATCCTCCCCAACAACCACTCCATGAACGACGGCGACTGCCACTACATCGGCGAATCGCTCGACGCGTTCCTCACTGGTCGGGGCCTCGCGTGACACGGCGACGGTTCGATGGCCGCCGCGCACTCGTGACAGGTGCCAGTCGTGGCATCGGTGCCGGCATCGCCGAGCGGCTCGCCGCCGAGGGCGCCGACCTCGTCATCACCGCCCGCACGCTCGAACAACACTCGCACCTTGCCGGATCGCTGCTGGAGACGCGCGACCGCCTCGCACGGTACGGCACGAACGTCGAGATCGTCGTCGCCGACCTCACCGACGACGTCGACCGGCAGCGCATCGTGCCCGAGGCGAATGAGGCGCTCGGTGGTCCGATCGAGATCCTCGTCAACAACGCCGCAGCCGCGATGTACCACACGCTCGTCGACTTCCCGCTGAAGCGGCGGCGGATCCTGTTCGAGGCGAACGTCCATGCACCGCTCGACCTCGCGCAGGCTGCAATCCCCGCGATGCGCGACGCCGGCGAGGGATGGATCGTCAACCTCTCGAGCGGCTCGGCACGCCACGCCGACGGGCCGCCCTTCGCGCTCGGCCCGCAAGGTTCGACGATCGCCGTCTACGGCGCATCGAAGGCCGCGCTCAACCGCATCACCAACGGCCTCGCCGCGGAGCTCTACGGCACGAGCATCCGCGTCAACACCATCGAACCGCGCGCCGCGGTTCTCAGCGAAGGAGCCGCTGAACTCGTCGGCGGCACGCTGCGACCCGACCAGATCGAGAGCATGGAACAGATGGTCGAGGCCGTCGTCGCGTTGTGCGACTGCGGCTCGGACGTCACGGGCCAGAACCTCGTGAGCCTCGAACTTCTCGATGCGTGGAAGGTCGCCGTGCACGGACTCGACGGCGGCGCGGTCCCCGCATGAGCCACGACGAGCCGTGGGATCTTCGCGTGGAGCACCTCGATGAGGCGTTCGGAATCGACGTACGCGTGCCACGTCTCTCATGGAAGTTGCCGCGCGGAACGACGAGTCAGCACGCGTACCGACTGCAGGCCGGGTCGTGGGACTCCGGCCGGGTCGACGCGGACGAATGTGCGCTCGTCGGATACGCAGGACCTCCGCTCAACAGCCGCGACCGCGTCGAGTGGCGGGTCAAGGTCTGGACCGACGCCGGCGCGTCCGCATGGTCGACCGTAGCCACGTTCGAGATGGGCCTCCTCGGCCAAGTCCTGCGTGACCAACTCCCCGACGAGCGCGGTGGCGTGCTGCTGGGTGATGCAGAGATTGTTCGAATCGAGCAGGCCGTTGAGGACGACGAAGACCTTGTCGTCCTCGGTGAGTTTCGTGCAAGCAGCCCGGTCTTGGGCCGGCCCGTTGCGTACCCGCTGGTGCTCGCGCCGACAGGTTTTACGCGCATCGCCGACCCACAGGGTGAGCTCGCCGTGGCGCGCGCAGCCGAGCGCGCCGGGCTGCCGTACACGCTGTCGACACTGCGGTGTTCGGCCGGCGCGAACGCGACGTGCGGCGCGGGTTCTCGCTGCCCCCGAAGATCGGCCCCGGCACGATCCTCGACGGCGCCCTCCACCCCACGTGGACGTGGGCGTTCGTACGCAGCGAGCCAATCCGCTTCGCCAACGTGGTCGGGCGTGACGTCGACGACGGCGCGTCGCCCGTCAACCTTCCGACTACATCAACACGCAGTTCGACCCGTCGCTCTCATGGGACGACGTCGACTGGCTGCGCTCAGTATGGGACGGTCCCGTGATCGTGAAGGGCATCCAGCGCGTGGAGGACGCGGTGATCGCCGCCAACGCCGGCGTCACTGCGATCGCCCTGTCGAACCACGGCGGCCGCCAACTCGACGGGGCGCCTGCGACGTTCTCATTGGTTACGCCCGTCGCCGACGCAGTCGGCGGACGCACCGAGATCATCTGCGACGGCGGGGTTCGCCGTGGCAGCGACATCGTCAAGGCGGTGGCGGCCGGCGCGACGTGCTGCATGGCCGGGCGGGCCTACCTCTACGCGCTCGGCGCAGCCGGCGAGCGCGGCGTCGACCGCCTGCTCCGTTGGTTCGGCGATGACGTGAGGCGCACCATGGCGCTCATCGGGGCTCAGTCGATCGACGCGCTCGATCGTTCGTTTCTCATGTCGTACTAAGGGTGTCGAACCCACGCGACACGAGTTTCGCAGATGACGCGCCGCGCCGATGTCGGAGGATGGCGGACAGGTCTATGTGGCGACGTCGCAGCGCCACCGGTCATGCCGTACTCGCAGTCGCATACCTCGAGCCATTCGTCTGCATGGGAAGACACGGGCTACGTCTTCACAAACGAGAACGGCACATCCGTGCGACCCGACGCCGTGTCGCGTGAGTTCGATGCGCTGGTACGTGCTGCCGGCGTGCCACGAATCCGTCTGCACGACCTTCGCAACACGCACGCGACCCTCGGCCTCGCCTCCGGCATCCCCGGCCAAGGTGATGTCAGAACGGCTCGCTCACGCGAAGGTCGGGATCACGCTCGACCTCTACAGCCACGTCGTGCCCGGCATGCAAGAAGCAGCCGCCGAACAGATCGAGTCGATGCTGTTGGGATGGTTCTTGGCACCACGACGGCACCACGGCTGCGATCACGCCGCTACGCAACGCGTATGGCAACGCCCTGACCAGCACTTTCGCGTCAGCCGGCGGCGACCTCGTACGGCTCGGCGTAGAACTGGCTGTACCACTTGCGGAACTTGATGATCGGGCCGTCGGTGTCGGCGAGCGCGGGCACGGGCAGGAACGCCTTGTTCTCCCAGATCGGCGTGTCTTCCTGCACCTGCTTGTTGATCTCGTTCACGAACGCGCTGGCAACGGTGCTCGTCATCTTCTCGTCGTCGAACTTGCGCACGGTGAAGTTGAAACGGATCTGGGTGTGCTCGTCGTCGATCGGGGTGGTGGTCGCGATGTTGAGCGCGTCGACGATGCCGGAGAACCAGATCCGCGAGAAGCCCGGCCCGTGGTTCCACACGTCGATACGACCCCACGTGACACCGCGCGGCGTGACGTAGGCCTGCTTCGACAGCATCTCCGAGCACGGCCCGTCGGTGTTGTACGACTCCATCTGCGCGACTTCGTCGGTGCCGTGCACGTACCGGAAGTGCGCGGGGTCGACGCCGTTCTCCGACATCTCCTGCGGGATCGTGCGGATGATGTACGTCGAGCGGTAGTAGTCGCTCCATCCCGGGTCGCTCGTCTCGGGGATCTCGGGGATCTCCCACTGCGGCGCCACCTCGTTCGGGTGGTACCACGCGAGCACGAAACCGTTGCGCACCGTCGTCGGGTACGTGCGCACGTGGGCGCGCTTGTTGGTGCGCTGGCTGTACGGGATGTTGGTGCACGCGCCTTCGCCGTCGAAGCGCCAGCCGTGGAACGGGCACTGCAACTCGGCACCGTCGACCGTGCCGCCCACGCCGAGGTGCGCGCCGAGGTGCGGGCAGAACGCGTCCTGCAGGTGGAAGGTGCCGTCGTGGTCGCGCCACAGCACGAGCTCGCGCGACCAGTACTTCAACGCGGTGACTTCGCCCGGCGCGAGGTCTTCGGGGTACGCGACCTGGAACCAGCCGAACGGGATGGGGAACGGGAATCGACGAGTCACGCCACGATTTTAGAACACGTTCTCATTCTCCGGTAGCGGGGCGGGGATGCGTCTCCGCGGAGACGCATTTCGGTGCTCGGGCGTCGATGTCCCACCCCTCCTTCACACTGGTCCCGGGCAGTCGGAACAGGAGGTTTCGGGCGTGACGGAGTTGATCGACGGGGCGGTCGCCGCCGACGTTACGGGCGCCGCGACGGAGCGGTTGGAAGCGGAGGCGTGCACCTTGGCGGCCCAGCTGGCCGCGGCGACGTGCCGGTTCCTGGCCCTGGTCGGTGAGCTGGAACGTCGGGAGGCGTGGCGGTCGTGGGGATGCCGGTCGATGGCGCACTGGTTGTCGTGGAAGTGCGGGATCGGTTTGCACGCGGCCCGGCAACAGGTTCGGGTCGCGGCGGCGTTGGCGGGGCTGCCACGGGTGACCGCGGCGTTCGCACGCGGCGAGTTGAGCTATTCGAAGGTCCGGGCGCTCGCGCGGGTCGCGACCGCCGAGTCGGAGGAGGAGTTGGTCGACTTCGCGCGGGTCGCGACCGCGGCACAGCTGGAACGGACGGTGGGCGCGTACGAGGGGGTGGTCCGGCGCGCGAACCCGGCCGAGGAAGCAAACCCGCCCGAATCGGGCCTGCGCGTCCGCTACCACGACGACGGGACCGCGACGCTGACCATGCCCGTCGATGTCGCGGTCGCATTGCTCGACGCGGTCGATGCCGCGCGGCGCGAACTGGCGGACGTCTCCGCGGAGACGACACGGGCGGGAGCCCTCGAACACGTCGCCCGCTGCTACCGGCAGCCCGACGCCCACGCGGCACCGAGAACCGAGCTGGTCGTCCACACCGACGTCGACCTCGTCGCCGCGGCCACCCGGCCCGACGCGGTCGTGTTGACCTTCGACGCGGTCAGGCGCCTGTCGTGCGACGCGAACCTGCGTCGAGTCGTCGACGGGCCCGACGGGACGGTGGCCGACGTCGGCCGGCGACAGCCGACGATCCCGCGGCGGCTACGACGGGTGTTGATGCGCCGCGACGGTGCCCGCTGCCGGTGGCCGTCGTGCACCAACCGGCACTACCTGCACGCGCATCACCTCGAGCACTGGGCCGACGGTGGCCCCACCGATGCCGCCAACCTGCTCCTCTTGTGCTCCGTGCACCACCGCTTCGTGCACGAAGCGGGCTGGACCATCGCCGGGAACGCGAACCGGCCCGTCATGTTCCGCTCCCCGACCGGGCGCACGATCGGCGAAGAGCCACCCATCCCGCCTGGCGCGCACCCCGCCGACGTCGCCCGGGCCCACGCGGGCGTGCACGGCGACGCGATCACCACCGCCCACGGCGAACCCCAAGACCTCGACTGGACGCTCACCGCGTTCTGCTGCCTCATCCCACCCGAACGGAAGTAGCGCTCGACGCTCGTCAGGCCGGCTTGTCGGTGCCGACGACCCACATCGAGAAGAACTGCGAACCGCCGCCGTAGGCGTGGCCGAGGGCCTTGCCGGTCTTCAACTCAACCTGGTAGTCGCCGGCCCGGCGGCGCACCTGCTGGGCGGCTTCACCGAAGCGCACCATGCCCGACGCGCCGATCGGGTTCGACGACAGCACCCCGCCCGACGGGTTCCAGGGGATGTCGCCGTCGGGCGCGGTCGCCCCCGACTCGGTGACCTTCCAGCCCTCGCCTTCGGCGCAGAAGCCGAGGTTCTCGAGCCACATCGGCTCGTACCAGGAGAACGGCACGTAGACCTCGGCGCAGTCGAAGTCGCGTCGCGGGTCGGTGATGCCGGCCTGCTGGTAGAGGTCCTTCGCGCAGTCACGCCCGGCTTGCGGGTTGATCTGGTCGCGGCCGGCGAACATCGTCGGCTCGCTGCGCATCGCCAGGCCGTGCACCCACACGACCGGCGCCGGTGACGCGTCGGCAACCCGTTCGGAACCGAGCACCATCGCCATCGCGCCGTCGGAACTGGGGCAGGTGTCGAGGTAACGGAGCGGGTCCCACAACAGGAACGACTCCTCCACCGTTTTCAGGTCGATGTCGGGAAGGTGCAGGTGCGCCTTCGGGTTGCGCAGCGCGGCCCGCCGGTCCTTCACCGCGACGAGGTGGCCGATGTAGTACGGCGCACCCGACCGGGCGATGTAGGCACGGATCAGCGGCGCGAAGAACCCGCCGGCGCCGGCGACGAGCGGCGGTGCGAACGGCATCGGCACCGAGAGCCCCCAGGTCGCGTTGCTCTCCGACTGCTTCTCGAACGCGACGGTGAGCACCCGTTCGTGGATGCCGGCCTCGACGAGCTTCGCGGCGACGATCGCGGTCGAGCCACCGACACTGCCGGCGGTGTGCACGCGGATCATCGGTTTGCCCGTCGCGCCGAGCGCGTCGGCGAGGTAGAGCTCCGGCATCGCGACACCCTCGAACATGTCGGGCGCCTTGCCGATGACGACGGCTTCGATGTCGGCCCACGTCATGCCCGCGTCTTCGAGGGCTTCGACCGCGGCCTCGCGCACGAGCCCCGCCATCGACACGTCTTTGCGGGCGGAACGGTGACGCGTCTGCCCGACGCCGACAACCGCACAGCGTTCCATCTATTCACCCTCCAGGACGCATACGAGGTTCTGCTGCAAGGCGGGCCCCGACGTCGCGTGCGCGACCCCCCGGTCGGCTTCACCGGCGGTGATGCGTTTCGCGACCTCGCCGATGCGGACCAGCCCCGCGGCCATGATCGGGTTCGACGTGAGCGCGCCGCCCGACGGGTTGTACCGCGTCGCGCCGTTCAGCCCGAGCGCATCGCGCAGGATCAGCTCCTCGTGACTGAATTGCGCGTGCAGCTCGGCGACGTCGATCTTGTCGTTCGCCACGCCGGCTCGTTCACCCGCGGTCTTCGTCGAGACCGACGTCGCGAGGTCGCGCACCCCCAGCGCGTGCGGTTCGACCCGATGGTCGATCCCGCGGATCCAAGCGGGCCGGCGGCACACGGAGCGAGCGAGATCGCCCGCAGCGAGCACCACCGCGGCCGCGCCGTCGCACGACGGAAAGATGTCGTGCTCGCGGAGCGGGTCGTTCACCATCGGCGCGGCCAGCAACTCGTCGACACCGGCGTCGCGTGACCGGATCGCGTTCGGGTTGCCCTGCGCGTCGCGCAACGACCGCGCCGCGACCTCGGCGAGGTCGCGCTCGCCCCGCCCCGATGCCTCCATGTAGGCGCGCGCCTGCAGCGCGGCGACGTCGACCATCGACGGCCACAACGGCAGCATGTAATACGGGTCGAGCTGCATCGCCATCACTTCGGTGATGTCGCTCGACGACGACTTCCCGAACCCGTACACGAGCGCGGAGTCGACCTCACCGATCTGGATCGCGACCCATGCCTCGTAGAGCGCCCACGCACCGTCGGCTTCGACGTGGCTCTCGCGGATCGGGGGCCACGCACCGACCGCGTCGAGCCCCATAACGAACGCGAACGGCCCACCCTGCATGTAGTCGAGGCTGCCCGAACAGGTGAAGCCGATCTGCGTCCGTTCGATGCCGGAGTTCGCGACCGCTTCGTGGATCACCGGTGTGAGCATCTCGACCTCGTTGTGCGCGTCGTCACGCTCGACGACCGCTGACGCGAACGAGATGACCGCTACATCACGCATCTCTACAGGTACCCCTTGTAGCTCTCGTAGGCCGCGTCGGGTTCACCGTTCGGTTCCCACCACTTGATGGAGGTGTGGTCGGCGACCAGTTCGTCGGCCCACACGGCGCGCACCCGCATCCCCATCCGCACTTCGTCGACCGGGATGCCGCGGATCAACCCGAAGAAGGTGTTGTCGGCGCCGTCGAGGAGGATCTGCGCCGACACGTACGGCACTTCCGGCGCGAGTTCCGACAGGCCGGGGATGTTGACCACGCAGAAGGTCGTGACCGTCCCACTGTCTTGGACTTCCACTTCGATCGAGGTCGGTTCGCCGGTCTTCGGGTCGGTCCCGCGCGAGGCCGCGTAGACCTCGTTCGACGACGGCGCCCGACCGCCGATGATCTTGTGCTCCTTGAGCCCGAGCAGGTAGCGGGTGGTCGACATGCCGGCGCTGCGGTGGTACTCGAGCCGCACCGGTACGACGATGCCGGTGACGTCGCCGCCTTCGACCTCGGCGGTGTTCGCCGGCGCGGGTTGCGGCTCGTCGCCGTCGGCGAGCGGTACCCATGCCTCGATGTCGTTGATGCCGCCGACCCGGGCCGGCCGCCAGCGCGGCGCCACCCGCATCCCGACGCTCATCGCCTCCGGCGCCCCCGCGTCGACGACGTGCAACAGGGCGGTGTCGGCGCCGTCGGGACGGATCAGCGCGAACGCGAACGGGTGGTCGAGCGCGTGCTTGCCGCGACGCGGTGTGGTCACCCACGTCCACGATTCGACGACGCCGCGCGGCCCGACCGTCACCCAGTCGTTGCCGACCGCCTCGCTCGTGATCGGGTCGTACTCGGTGGGCGGCACGAGCACGCGGCCGTCGGAGATGCGCACGCCCTCCAGCCGGCCGTCGCGCAGCGACGTCAGGAACCGTCCGATCACCGGCCCGACCGAGCGGGTGTAACCGCCCGGGTATTCGAGGATGTGATCGGCAACCAGGGCTGTCTCGGCCACCACGTTGCCTTTCTCGGTGCGAAGTGCCAGTGCGATCTTGCGCCTCAGATGGCGCGGTCGCGCCCTTCCCAGTAGGGGTCGCGCAACTTGCGTTTCAACAACTTGCCGGTGGGTTCGCGCGGCAACTCGTCGACGAAGTCGATCGAACGCGGCCACTTGTACTTACCCAACCGGTCCTTCAAGTGCTCCATGATCGTGGCCCGCAGCGCGTCGTCACCGGCGACGCCCTCTTCCGGTTGCACGACCGCTTTGATCTGTTCACCCATGTCGTCGTCGGGGATGCCGAACACCGCGACGTCGGCGACGAGCGGGTGGGCGAGGATCTCGCCCTCGATCTCGGCCGGGTAGATGTTGACGCCGCCCGCGATGATCATGTCGCTCTTGCGGTCGCAGAGGAACAGGAAGCCGTCCTCGTTGAGGTAACCGACGTCGCCGACGGTGAAGAACCCTTCCGCGTCGTGGCTGCTGTCGGTCTTGGCCTTGTCGCCCTTGTACTCGAAGTCGGTACCCGACGTCATTCTCATCCACACCGTGCCGGGCGTCCCGGCCTCGACGACGTTGCCGTCGTCGTCGGTGATCTTCAGCTCCGAGATCGGCCAGGTCTTCCCGACGGTGCCGGGGTACTTCATCCAATCTTCCGGCGACGCGATCGTGCCGCCGCCTTCGGTCGCCGCGTAGTACTCCCAGATCACCGGCGCCACCACGCGAGCATCGCCTTCTTCACGTCGACCGGGCACGGCGCGGCCGCGTGGATCGCCCAGCGCATCGCCGAGACGTCGTACTTCTGCTTGACGTCGTCGGGGAGTTGCAACATGCGTTTGAACTGCGTCGGCACCATGTGCGTGTGGGTGCAGCGGTACTTCTCGATCAAGCGCAACGCTTCCGCCGGGTCCCACTTGTCCATGAACACGATCGTGTGGCCCATGTGCAGCGCGTTGCCGGCGAAGGTGGTGACCGCGGTGTGGTAGTTGGGCGACGTCGACAGGTGCACGTTGCCGTCGCGCTGCTGGATCCCGAACAGCGACAGCAGGAGGCTGAACAGCTCCGCCGACGTGTCGGGGTCGATCTGCGCGAGCGCCCGCTTCACGCCCTTCGGCCGCCCCGTGGTGCCCGACGTGTAGTGCATCGCCGCGCCGGTCGCGCGGTTCTCGGGCATGGTCGCCGGTTGCGCGTCGAGCGCGTCGATGAGCGACACGAACCCCGGAACGTTCACACCGAGGCGCGCCGCCGGCGGGATCCCGGCTTCGTCGGCCGCCGCGACCGCGACGTCGGCGAACCGCTCATGCGACACGAAGGCCTTCGCGCCGGAGTCTTCGAGGATGTAGGCGATCTCGCTCGGCGAGAGGCGGTAGTTGATCGGCACGTAGTACCAACCGGCCTGCAACGCCGCGAGGTAGACCCACATCGGCGTGACACCGTTGGGGAGCACCGCGGCGACGGTGTCACCCGGCTCCAGCCCGACCGCGCGCAGCGCGTGCACCATCTGGTTCGCCCGGGCCAGCACCTCGCCCGCCGTGTACTCGCCCGAATTCGGGTCGACCACCGCGAGGTGGTCGGGGTCTTCCTGCGCGTACTTCCAGAACCCACTCATGTCGTCTCGCTCACTCGGTCGCGCCTCGCCCGGGGGCTCGTTGCTCCATCGTTCGCCGGCGAGTTCACTCGCTTCGCTCGCTCACCGCGCGGTCCCCGCTTCGCCAATGGAAGCTAGAACACGTTCTACTTCCTCGCAAGGCGGCTCAGGTACCGGCGGCCGTGCTCGTGGTGACGGCCGACCGTCCCGACGTGGCCGCTGGACGGGTCGCGCACATCGATATGGAGTGCTCGGCACGCGGCGAGCAGCGCCGTGAGCTTGCCGGGCCGGTATGCGATCGGGTAGCGCCGCCTGGGTACCCGGCGATCGGCGACGTACCACCCGCGGAGGCTGATTCGGGAGAAGTACGGGGACGGCGACCGGTTCACGACAACGGCCCGGTGCCGGGGAATCGCGACCTGCCGCCACACGAACCACAGCCGAACCCCGGAGCCGTCGACGCGGACGCGCACGGGCGTGCCCCACAGCGCACCGATCGTCGCGATCAACAGAAGCAGGGCGGTGAGCAACCACGCCCCACCGCCGCCGCCCGGCCGCGGCACGACCGTCACCACCACGAACATCGCCAGTGCGAGCAGCCAGAACAGCGGCCACGCGCTCCGCCGGTCGAACACCGGTGGTGTCTCCCCCACGCTGCTCATCGCCGCCAGGCTACGACCAAAGCTGGAACGTGTTCTACGCTCCGGCGCCATGGCACTCGAACTGCTCGAAGGACCCACCACCAAGCACTGCACCGTCGAACGCGACGGGCACGTCGTGGTGATGACGATGAACCGGCCGGAGAAGAAGAACGCGCTGTCGAGCGACATGCTCGCCGGTCTCGTGCTCGCCTACGAGTACATCGACGAGACGCCCGACGTGCGCTGCGCGGTGCTCACCGGCGCGGGCGGCAACTTCTGCTCGGGCATGGACCTCGTGTCGATGGGCCAGCAGCCCGACGACCCGAAGGTGCAGGAAGTCATGGCGCGGGGCAACAACCCGCACTGGAAAGCCCTGCTGCGCGACTACCGGCTCAGCAAACCGCTCATCGCCGCGGTCGAGGGTTACGCGGTCGCCGGCGGCACCGAGATCCTGCAAGGCACCGACATCCGGGTCGCGGCCGAGGGAGCGATCTTCGGGGTGTGGGAAGCCAAACGGGGCCTGTTCCCGCTGGGCGGTTCGGCGTGCCGCCTCCCCCGCCAGATCCCCTACACGCTCGCGATGGACATCCTGCTCGCGTGCCGCCCGATCACCGCGTTCGAAGCGCTGCAGGTCGGGCTGATCGGTCGCGTCGCACCCGACGGCCACGCGCTCGAGGTCGCGTTGATGGTCGCCGAGCAGGTCTCGCAGTGCGCGCCGTTGTCGACGCAGGCGATCCTGCGCGCGTGGCGGGAAACGGAGCACATGAGCGACGCCGACGCGATGCAGCACCAGGACAAGATCGGTTGGGAAGTGTTCGCGACCGAAGACGCGCAAGAAGGCCCGCGCGCGTTCGCCGAGAAGCGCCCGCCCGTCTTCAAGGGCAAGTGAGCGCCGGTGTCCGAAGCTGCCCCCGGGCTGCCCGACTCGCCCGAATTCGCCACACCGGAACGGGCCGAACTCGCCGAAGCGATGCGCGAGTTGATCGACGCGATGATGGTGAGCGAGAACGCCGACGGCACCGAGCTCGTCGCGGTCGCGCAAGAGGTGCGCCGGCTCGCGTTCCGTCTGACGGGCGGCACGACACGAACCGAGGGCGCCGGGTACCGGCCCCGGACGCACGGCGACTACCTGCCCCGGAGCCCGATCGTCGGTGAGGCGAGCCCGCTGTCACCGCGCCTCGACTGGGACATCGTCGACGACCACGTCGAGGCGCGCGGCGTGTTCACCGCGGCCTACGAAGGGCCACCGAGTTACGTGCACGGCGGGATGATCGCCCTCGCGTTCGACGAGATCCTCGGGATCGCGAACATCGCCGGCGGCCAGCCGGGCATGACCGGCACGCTCACCGTGCGCTACCGCCGCCCGACCCCGCTGTTCGCGGAACTGCACTTCAGGGCGTGGATCGATCGGGTCGAGGGCCGCCGGGTGATCTCGAAAGGTGAGCTGCGGGCGGGCGAGGATCTGTGCGCCGAAGCCGAAGGCGTCTTCATCCAACCGCGGCCCGAGGTCGCCGAGTCGTACTTCGGGCCGCGCCCCGGCTGACGCGGCGAAGCGCTCAGGGCGGTGCCCAGGCTGCCGATAGGGGCGGGTGGAGTTGTGCTCGCAATGCGGCGGGGCCTGCTTCGACGTCAACCACCGCTTGGGGCTGTGGAGTGACGACCTCCTCCCCGCCTACCGCCGCGCGTACGCGCCCAACCGGGCCCGCATCGCCGGCAAGGTCGTGGTGATCGCCGGCGGCATCGCCCTCGCGGGCGGCGCCGCGTACGGCGTCGTACCGGGCGAACTCGGTCACAATGGCGCGCAGGTCGTGAACGTGAGCGAGCCACCCGCGGTCACCCCCGCTCAGGTGCTCGCCCAGTCGTACCTCCCGGCGTCGGCCCACCACACCGGCCCCGGCGACGGCGAACCGGCAGGCCGGCAAGGTGGGGTCGGGGCGCCCCTCGGCACCGGCCCGAACGCGAAGGTCGTGTACGTCGACGGTTCGACCCAGTCCGACGGCATGTCGATCGTGAGCGTCGCCTTCCCGACCGCCGACGAGTCGGTGCTCGCGATCCGCGGTGACGACGGGACGTGCACGTTCCTGCGCGGCACGCACGCGACGACAGAGATCGCCAACACCGGCGTCGATCACCCGTGCAAGGCCGACGACGCTCCCGCTCGCGGCTGGGCGCCCTTCTTCATGTCGAGGTACGGCAGCAGCGGATAGCGTCCGAGGCATGCCGCTGCCGGCGCACGGGATGACGAAAGACGAGATTCTCGCCACGTTGGCGGCCAAACGCGAGCGCGACGCGCGCTGGCAGGACGGCCGCACGTTCGGGATGGTGTACGACGGCGGCGAAGCGCTCCACGAGGTCGCCGATGCCGTCGCGCACCTGTACCTCCACGAGAACGCGCTCAACACGCTCGCGTTCCCGAGCCTTGGCGAGATCCAGTCGGAGGTGTGCGGCTCGGTCGCCGCGATGCTCCATGGCGACACCGCCGCCGGGTTCATGACTTCCGGCGGCACCGAGAGCATTCTCATGGCGGTGTACTCGGCCCGTGAGCGAGGCCGGGTCGAACGCGGCGTCACCGAACCCGAGATGGTGATCCCCGAAAGCGCGCACGCGGCGTTCCACAAGGCGGCGCACTACTTCGGGCTGACCCTGCACAAGGTTGCGGTCCGCGACGACTGGCGGGCCGATGTCGACGCGATGGCTGCGCGTGTGAACGAGCAAACCGTCCTCGTCGTCGGTTCGGCGCCGCAATACCCGCAGGGCGTCATCGACCCGATCCCCGAACTTGCCGCGCTCGCCGCCGACGCGGGCGCCAACTTCCACACCGACGCGTGCATGGGCGGCTTCGTGCTGCCGTTCATGGAGATGCTCGGGTACCCGGTCGCGCCGTGGGACTTTCGGGTCGACGGTGTCACGACGATCTCGGCCGACATCCACAAGCTCGGGTATGCGCCGAAGGGCGCGTCGGTGCTGCTGCACCGCACGAAGGAGTTGCGCCGCTACCAGGCGTTCGTGTTCGACGATTGGCTCGGCGGCTTCTACGCGTCGCCGGCGATGCAGGGCACCCGGCCCGGATTGCCGATGGCGACGGCATGGGCGGTGATGAACCATCTCGGCCTCGACGGGTACCAGCGGCTCACCGAGATCACGATCCGCACCGCGCGACGCCTGGTCGCAGGGGTGCAAGACATCGAAGGATTACGGGTGCTCGGCGCACCGGAGGCGCAGTGTGTCGCGATCGCGGGGAGCGACGTCTGCGACATCTTCGCCGTCGGCGACGCGTTGCAGTCGCGTGGGTGGTTCCTCGACCGCCAGGGCCCGCCCGACTCGCTCCACGCGACAGTCAGCGCGGGCAACGAACGCGTCATCGACGATTTCCTCCGCGACCTGCGCGTGTGCGTCGGCGAGGTCGCCGGGACCCGCACCGACGACCGTTCCACGAACTACGCCACGCTCGAATAGCACCGCAAAGGTGCAACACGTTCTACCTTTGTGTACTGTCCGCCGGATGGCGGTACGCCGACCGGGTACCCGAGCAGCCGAGACCGCGCAGCGGCGACGTCGGCTCCTCGCGGCCGCGACGACCCTCGCCGCCGAAGGTGGCTACGACGCGGTGCAGATGCGCGACGTCGCGGCCCGCGCCGAGGTCGCGCTCGGCACCCTCTACCGGCACTACTCGTCGAAAGACCAACTCCTGCTGGCAGCCCTCGGCGAGCAGGCGGAGACGTTGCGCGACCGCCTGCAGTCGCGGCCGCCGCGCGGCGCGACCGCGGCCGACCGGGTCAGCGACGCGTTACGCCGCGCGTGCCGTGCGCTCGAACGCGAGCCGCGCGTCATCGCCGCGATGATGACGGCGATGTCGTCGCCCGACGAGGCGAACGCGCCGATGAAACGCGACGTCGACGACACGCTGCGGGCGATCATCATGACCGCGATCGCCGGTGGAGGTGGCGACAACGTCGACGACATCGTCGCGGTGCTGGGCGCAGTGTGGTTCGCCGGGCTCTCGCACTGGGTGAACGGCCTGTCGAGTGCCGGCCAGATGGCCGCCGATCTCGAACGCGCGGCCCGACTGCTGCTCAGAGAAGAGGGCGAATCGCTTCACCGATGATCCGCGCGTTGGCCGGATTGCTCGCGTCGAGCGGCGCGAGCACCAACCAGGCGGCGCCGGCATCGACGTAGCCCCGTAACGTGGCGGCGACCTCGTCGGGAGAACCGGAGATCACGCCGGCCCGTTCGACGGCCGGGTCGAACGAGATCAACCCGCCCCACGTGCACTGCGCGCCGGGTGCGATCTCGCGCACCAGCGCGGCATCGCGGGAGAACGTCGCGACGTCGAGCCCCCAACCGTTCCAGGCGTCGGCCAGGGCGACGAGTTCGCGCACCTGCCGGGAACGGCCGCCGACCCAGACCGGGAACCCCTGGCCGCGCGACGCGCGCACCGCCGCGTGCAACGCGTCGACACGGTCGGCCATCGTGCCGTTGTCGATCCCGTACGACTCGTTCTCGTCCTTGGTGAGATGGTCCCCGGCACCGATTCCGGCGATCAGCCGGCCGCCGGAGACGCGCTGCGCGGTGTTGAAACAATGCGCGAGCGTTGCAACCGGGCGCAGCGTGGCGCGCGCGACGAGCGTGCCGACCTGCACCCGTTGCGTCTCGGCCGCGATCGCGCCGAGCAGGGAGAAGCATTCGAGCGCGGGCCGGCGACCGCCCGGATCGTCGCGGAACACGTGGTCGTACACGAATACCGCGTCGAGGCCCGCGGCTTCGCCGGCGCGCGCGACCGTGATCGGGATCTCGGGGTCGTCGACGAACGAAGGCAGGGCAAGGCCGAGTTGCACCATCGCGCGCCTCAACCGAGCAGCGCCCGGGCGAGCACACCGGCGCCGATGCCACCGGCCCGGAGCCCGAGCGTGGCCGGGACGATCGGCACTTCGGGGCGGTAGTCGACGCCTTCGATGTGCCCCGCGAACGCGGCGCGCACCCGATCGAACAGCAGGGCGCCGAGCGCGATCACGCCGCCGGCGATCACGATCCGTTCCGGGTCGAGGATGTTGGAGAGGGCGGCCAGGCCGAGCGCGACGTTGTCGGCGAACTCGTCGAGCAGCGCGAGCGCGTCGGCGTCGCCGGCGTGCGCCGCCGTGCCCACCTGGTGACCGGTCACCGCGTGGATGTCGCCGCCCGCCGCGGCCAGGATCGCCTTGCCTCTCCCCCCGGCGATCATCTCGCGCGCCATACGCCCGAGCGCGTTGCCCGACGCGATCGCCTCCCAGTGCCCTCGCTCGCCGCACGCGCACACCGGGCCGTTGCGATCGACGGTGAAGTGGCCCACCTCGGCCGCGAAACCGTGCGCGCCGCGGAGCACGCCGCCGTTGAGGATGATCCCACCGCCGATGCCGGTGCCGAGTGTCACCATCAACGCGTCGCGGGCGCCGATCGCCGCGCCGTAGGTGACCTCGCCGAGCGCGGCGACGTTCGCGTCGTTGTCGACGATCACCTTGCGCCCCGTCTTCGCGGCGAGGGTCGCCTGCAGCGGCGCGCGGGTGATGCCGGGCAGGTTAGGCGCGTAGTCGAGCTGGCCGTCGAGGTCGACGAGGCCGGCCGCGCCGACACCGACGGGCACGCCGGGCGTGCGCAGCGCGTCGATCGTGACGAGGCAGCCCGCGACGAGCGCATCGAAGCCGCGGTCGCTCGGTTGCATGTGATCGGCCACGACGGTGCCGTGCTCGTCGACGACGACGCCGAGCACTTTCGTGCCTCCGATGTCGAGACCGATCGTCACGCGCGGCGGGATGCTCGTCACGGCAGTCAGTCGATGTCGATGCGGCGCAAGCGAGGTTCACGCGGTGCACGGGCGTGGTGCAGCGACTCGCGTTGCGCGTCGACGACCTGGTCGGCGGCGTCGAGCACGACGCGCGCGGCGGCGATGAGCTCGTGCGCCGCGTTCAGCAGGTGCTCCATCGCTTCGGGCTGCGCACCCTGCGCCACCGCGAAGAGGTTGCCCACCGGGCACGCCGCGCACGCCTCCGGCTGCTCGGCCCGCTCGCTCACACGAACTCCACTTCGAGGCGATCGCCTTCGAGGCGGGCGCCGCTGACGTCGCGGCGCACGAGGCTGTCGGGGAGCACGACGGCGCGCCGGTGCGGGCCGACCGTGAGGAACAACTCGCCGTCGGCGCGCCCGAGTTGCACGTCTTGGCGCTCGGTGAACGGGAGGTGCACCGACAAGACCATCGTCTCGCCCACCGTCTCGACCCGCAACGGTTCGATTTCGGCGAGCCGAGCGACGGCGTCGTGGCGGTCGTAAAGGTCGGCCGCGAACGCCGACAGCAGGCGGGCACCGACGAGTTCCTCGCCCGCGAGTTCCGCGGCGAGCACCGGCAGGGGCGCGAACACCTCCTTGATCACGTCGAGGTGCTCCGACTGCGATTCCTTCCACCGTTTGAACCAGGGGTCGTCGATCGCGTCGGGCAGCATCCGGTTCGCGATCACCGCGTCGACGTGGTAGCCGAACAGCGCCAGGTAGGTGTAGGTGCGGCGCGCCTCGGCGACCACCATGCGTTCCGGGTTCACCACGAGGCGCGCGCTCGTGATCGCGCCGTCGGCGAGGAGGTCGCGCACGCCGTCGAGGCGGTCGTAGAACCGCTGGATCGCGCCGAACACCGCGTCGCCGGCCAGCGGCAGGTTCGTCATGCGGGCCATGATCGGCCGCGTCATACGGGTGAGGCGCCGCTGCGCCTCGAACACCCGGTCCATGTACCAGCCGAGGACGTCGGGGAGGGAGAGCAACCGGATCGTCTCGGCGGTCGGCGCGCAATCGACGACGATGACGTCGTAGTCGCCCGATCCGGCGAACGCCTTGATGTCGGCCAGCGCGAACACTTCGTCGAGGCCGGGGACGACGGCGAGTTCTTCCGCTTCGAGCGACCCGGCGCCCGCCCAGTCGAGCACGTCGACGAGATAGCTGCGCACGTCGCCCCATGCTTCTTCGAAGCGGGTGCGCGCGTTGAGTTGCTGGCCCCAGAGGTGGCGCGCGATCGAGGTCGGACGGTCGCCGAGCGGCTCGTCGAACGCGTCGGCGAGTGAGTGCGCGGGGTCGGTGGAGACGACGATCGTGCGCAACCCGGCTTCGGCCGCCCGCACCGCGGTGGCAGCCGCAACGGTGGTCTTGCCGACGCCTCCTTTGCCGGTGAAGAGGAGGATGCGCATCGGGCGGGGAGGTTATGCCACCCGCTCGACTTGCTTCTTCAGCTCACGCAGCGCGTTCCCCATGATCAGGCCGGCCGCCCGCCGTTTCAGCATGCCGGGGAGCGGGATCGCGATCTCGACCGCAAGGTCGTAATGCACGCGGGTCGAACCGTCGGCTTCGGGTTCGAACCGGTAGGTACCGTCGAGCCGTTTCATCATGTCGCCCTCGAGGAAATGCCACGAGAACGCCCCGGGCGCTTCGGTGTAGTCGTACTCGAGGACGTACCGCACGCTGCGGCCGAGCGCGGCAGCGCGGTATTCGACCTTGGTGCCCCGCCCCTCGCCGTCGGTTTCGAGTATCTGCGCGCTCTTCACGTCCTTGGCCCACTCGGGGTACGACTCGAAGTCGATCGCGACGTCGTAACACCGGTCGGCCGGGGCCTCGACGCGGATCCGCTCGCTCGCGGTTTCGGTCATCGGCGCCCTCCTTGATTCCTGGCCGGTGCGCGTCGCGGCGGGTAGACCCCGTGACGCGCGCCCCAGACCCCTGCGAAGCCGAGTGGGAGCATAGGGACGAGCACCGAGAACGGGTTTGCCCGCGCCGTGGCGGCCGCGATCAGGATCGAAACCACCAGCGCGCCCATCAGGTGGCGGCGGACGTCCTTGGGCGCCGACCCGGTGAGGAAGAACAGGCTGACGACGTTGACATCGTCGCCGGCCGCGGTGCGGGCGATGCCCTTGAAGTAGGCGTAGCACCAGATCGGCAGCGACCCCAGGAACCAGGCGAGGCTCACGCCGACGGCGAGGTCGTCGAAGGCGCGCAACCCGGCCGCGTCGGGGACGAGGACCGCCGCGAAGATCGCGACCGTGACCCACGACGCGACAATGATCTTGTGCCCGGTCACCGGGCCGAGCCTACGGCCCGAACGGTTCCAGGACCGAGAAGTCGCCGCGGGTCAGCGGGAGGAGTCGGGCCACGATCTGCTCGTATCGGAAGGTGCCGACCGCGCGTCGCCGGGCCGCAGCTCCCATTTCTGCTCGCCGCGCCGGGTCGGTCAGGAGCTCGATGAGCGCCTCGCGAACGGCGCGGGTGTCGCGGGGCGGGACGACGAAGCCGGTCTCGCCGTCGGCGACCGCTTCGTGCGACCCTCCCCCGCGGCCCGCGATGCTCGGGACCCCGCAGCCGGCCGCTTCGAGGAACACCACGCCGAAGCCCTCGGCCTCGAGCCCGCCCCAGCGGTCGGCCCGGCACAACATCACGAACACGTCGGAAGCCGCGTAGAGGGCGGCAAGGTCGGCGTCGTCGACCCGGCCGAGGAAACGCACACGTCCGCGTGCCGCGCTCCCGCGGGCACGCTGCTCCAGGCGTTCCCGGTCGCGGCCACCGCCGCCGATGGCGCATTGCACGTCGATGTCGAGGCCGGCGACCGCGTCGATGAGGATGTCGAAGCCTTTGCGCGGCACGAGACGGGAGAGCCCGAGCACGAGCGGCCGATCGGTGTCGAGCCCGAACCGTTTCCGGGTTTCCGCGCGCTCGCCTTCGCTCGTCGCGGGGCGGAAGCGGTCGACGTCGACGCCGGGCGGCACGATCAGCGTCGGGAGCGCCCGGCCCGCGACGCGCGCCATCTCCTGCGCGGGGTACGTGCCCGCGGCGACCGTTCCCGCAGCGGCGCGCAGCACCCATCGCGCGGCGAACGAGACCGGCGGGATACGGCCCCACACCGAGATCTCCGCGCCGTGGCCGATCACGACGTAGGGCGCGCCGTTGCGCAGCCGCGGCCCGATCGCGCCGACCGGCAGCATCGGGTCGAGGAACACGACGCCGGCACCGACCTCGCGGGCGAGCGCGTCGACGCGACGGGCGAGCGACGGCGTCGGGAGCAACACCTTCTCTCGCGTGCGCACGACCCGGAACCGTTGCGCGTCGTCCCATGCACGGTCCCCGTCGTACGGCGTGGTGAGGACCGTCGTCTCGTCCGGCGGCAGGCGGCGCCACAACTCGTAGAGGTACGACTGGATCCCGCCGACCTTCGGCGGGAAGTCGTTGGTCACGAGCAGCGACGGCACGACTGTTCACGCTACCGATCGAGGTGGCCGTTGCGACGGGAACGACCCGGGTTCGCGGCTACGCGCCCGCGGTGAACCCCGGGTCGGTGAGCTCGGCGGCGGCAACGTCGCCCGCCGGCTCGGGCGTCGCGACGCGCGTGCGGGGGTCGACGCCGGAGCGGAGCAGCGCGAGTGCGGCGACAGCCAGCACCGCCCCGGTCGCGAACGCACCGCGGTTGCCCGCGAACGCGACGGTCGCACCGCACACGAGCGCGCCGACCGCCTGGGACAGATCGAAGAAGCTGCTGAACGTGCCGACGACCGAGGCCCGTTCGTTGTCGGGCACCCCCTGCAACGCGAGCAGCAGCAACGCCGGGTAGCACAACGACATGCCCGCGGAGAACAAGACGGTGCCCGCGAACAACCCGAACCAGCCGCGCCACGCGGCCATCAGCGCGAGGCCGCTCGCCGCGAACACGGTCGCCAGTGACCCGGCGCGCACCGCGCCCATCGTGTCGGGCAACCGGGCGCCGAAGATCCGTACCACCAGGACCAACACGCCGTAACAGAGGAACACGCCTTCGGCGCCGTGGTGCAGTTCGTCAGTGTAGAGGGGTACGAACGCGTTGAAGCCGGCCAACCCGACGAGCGCCAGGGCGAGCACCGCCCCCGGCGCGACGGCGGCTCGGTGCACGAGGTGCTCCTCACGGGGCGGCGGGCCGGAACGGGCCACGTCCTTCGTGAAGACGCCCACCGCGGCCGCCGCGCCGGCCAGCGCGGCGGCGACCACCCAGGTCAGCGCGAACCGGTCTTTGCCCATGACCGCCTCACCGATCACGGGCCCGAACGCGAGGCCGCCGTAGACCGCGACCGACCAGTAGCTCACGGCTTCGCCGCGACGCTCGGCCGGTGCGAGGTCGGTGATCATCGTCGCCGCACCGACGAAGAACGCGGCTTCGCCGAGACCGGTGAGCAACCGCGCCGCGACGAGCCAGGCGAACGAGTGCACCACGCCGTAGCACAGCGTCGAGGCGGCCACGATCGCCGCGCCGGCGATGATGAGGACGCGCCGGCCGACCCGGTCACCGATGCGGCCGGTGAACGGGCGCAGGAGGATCGCGCCGAGGAACAGCGCACCCGACGCGACACCGACCGCGATGCTGCCTCCGTGCAGCTGGTCTTCCACGTAGTGCGGCAGGACCGGCAGCAGCATCGACAGGGCGAGGAAGTAGCAGGTCCCGGAGACGACGACGAGAACGAAGCGTGCGGTGAGCAAACGGTCGGCGCGCGGGGCGCGCGCGTTCATCCTGCCGCGGCCTTGGCCATCGCGTCGGACCACGGCGCGCGATCCGCGATGAGCCGCCGGTACTGCATGACGTGGCGGGGACGGTTGAAGCCGAGGGCGCCGACGATGCGCTCGCCGTTCCCGAACAGGCCGACGAACTGCAGGTCTTCGATCGAGCCGTGCGCGATGTGGAGTTCGAGGTCGGCGCCGACCCGGCCGACGGTTTGGATCTTCACGTCGTACTGATCGCTCCACACGAACGGGACAGGGGCGAACGGTGTCCCGGGATCGTCTTCGAGCAGGCGATGCGCCGCGTGCACGGCTTGTTCGGTTGCGTTGGTCCAGTGTTCGAGGCGCATCATCTCGCCGTCGAACAGCGGGTTCGGCCACCGGGCGATGTCGCCGGCGGCGACGATGCCCGGTGCGGCGAGCGTGGTCTCGTCGCACACCACGCCGTTGTCGAGGGTGAGGCCGGAATCCTCCAACCATTCGGTGGCGGGCACGACGCCGATACCGACCACGAGCACGTCGGCTTCCACCGCGCTGCCGTCACCGAGGCGCACCCGTTCGACCCGCCCGTCGCCTTCGATCGCCTCGACGACGGCTCCGAGACGCAGGTCGACGCCGTGATCACGGTGCAGCTGCGCGCACGCGGCGCCGAGCACGGGGCCGAGGCCACGCACCATCGGTTGCGGCAACGCTTCGAGCACGGTCACGTCGAGGCCGCGCCGGCGGCAGGTCGCCGCGATTTCTGATCCGATGAAGCCGGCACCGATCACCACGACCCGGGGGTGGCCGTCGAGCAGTTCGCGGATCGCGAGCGCGTCGTCGAGGGTGCGCAGCGTGAACACGCCGGCCAGTTCGGGCTGCGCGGGCAACCGGCGCGGCGTCGATCCGGTTGCGATCACGAGGCCGTCGAACGCGATCTGCTCGCCGTCGTGCAGCGTCAGCATCCGGCCCGGCGCGTCGAGCGACACGGCCCGGGCTTCCAGACGCCAGTCGAGGTCGAGGTCGTCGACGCCCTGCTTGCGCAGCACGATCGCCTCGGGCTCGGCCTCGCCGGCGAGGAGTTCCTTCGACAGCGGCGGCCGGTCGTAGGGAAGGTGGGGTTCGTCGCCGATCGCGACGATGCGGCCGCCGAAACCCTCGCGGCGCAAGGTCTCTGCCGCCCGCAACCCCGCGAGCGACATGCCCGCAATCGCCACCGTGCCCATCGATGCCGCCATGACCCGGCAAGCTACCGAGTCGCCGCAAAACTGACGTACACGTCATACTGGCTCGCCCGCCCGCCGTCCGAGGAGCGACGAAATGCCTGCCGCGCGATCCGAACCCGGCCCGAGCCTCGACGTGTCCGGGCGGCCGCTGCGCCTCCGCGACGTCGACCTCGACACGTTCCTGCACCCACGGACGATCGCGGTGATCGGCGCGTCGGAATCCGGGCGGAAACCGAACGGCGCGATGACCCGCAAGTTCAAGGCGTGGAGCGAGAAGCACGGCGCGCGCATGCTGCCCGTGCACCCCGAACACCAGACGATCTTCGGCCTTGCCTGCTACCCGTCGCTGGCCGACATCCCCGCCGACATCGAGATCGACCTCGCGATCATCCTCACCGGGAAGGCCGTCGACACCTACGAAGACGTCGTGAAGCGCCGTGCGAAGTTCGCGGTGATCTTCGCGGCGGGTTTCTCGGAGACGGGTGCCGAAGGCACGGCGCTCGAAGCACGCCTCGACGCGCTGGTGCGCGCCAACGACGTGCGCCTCCTCGGTCCGAACACGAACCTCAATGCGTTCGAAGACTTCGACGAGACACTGACGGGCCCGTCGATCGCGCTGATCACCCAATCAGGTCACCAGGGCCGCCCCGTGTTCCAGGGCCAGGAGATCGGCATCCGCCTCTCGCACTGGGCACCGACCGGCAACGAGGTCGACCTCGAGTTCGCCGACTTCTGCAAGTACTTCGCCGAGCAACCCGAAGTCGGCGTGGTGGCGGCCTACATCGAAGGCTTCAAGGACGGCCGCACGTTGATGCTCGCGGCCGACCACGCCGCGCAGCTCGGGAAACCGATCGTGATCGTGAAGGTCGGGCGCACCAGCGAAGGCGCGTCGATGGCGCAGTCGCACACCGGTCACCTCACCGGTTCCGACGCGGTCACCTCCGCGGTCTTCCGCCAGTTCGGCGTGACCCGCGTCGACGGCCTCGACGAACTGCTCGAAGTGTCGGCCGCGTTCGCGCGCACGAAACCGCCCCGGGGCGACGGCGTCTGCGTGTACGCGATCTCGGGCGGCACCGGCGCGCACATGGCCGACATGGCCGCGGCGGCCGGCCTGCGGCTCCCCAACCTCACGAAGGCCACGCAGAAGACCTTGCACGACGGTCTGATCCCGCCTTACCTGCGGGTGTCGAACCCGGTCGATTGCGGCGGGCCGCCGGTGATGAGCCCGGCGGGGCGCAAGATCCTCGACGCCATCGTCGCCGACCGCAACGTCGACATCATCATCTGCCCGATCACCGGCGCGCTCGAGATGATGAGCGCACCGCTCGTACGCGACCTCATCGCGGTTTCGGAGACGACCGACAAACCGATCTTCGTCGTGTGGGGTTCGCCGGTCGGCACCGAACCCGCGTACCGCGACACGTTGCTCACATCGAACCTCCCGGTGTTCCGCACCTTCGGGAACTGCGTCACCGCCGTGCGTGCGTACCTCGACTGGCACGGTTTCCGCGCCGGCTACACGTCGCCGTTCTCGTCGGCACCGACCAAACCGCGGCCCGCGGCGAAGAAGGCGCGCGCGCTGCTCGCCGGGCTCGCGCCCGGTGAAGCGTTGAGCGAATGGCAGAGCAAGCAGGTGTTGCACGCGTACGGCATCAAGACGTCGAGCGACGAGCTGTGCGGGTCGTCGGCGGCGGCGGTGAAAGCGGCCGGCGCCATCGGCTACCCGGTCGTGATGAAAGTGTCGTCGCCCGACATTCTCCACAAGAGCGACGCCGGGCTCGTGAAGATCGGCGTGCGCAGTGCCAAGGAAGTGCGCGTCGCGTACGACGACCTGCTCGCCCAGGCGAAGAAGGCCGACCGCAAGGCCCGCGTCGAAGGCGTGATCGTGTCGGAGATGGTGTCGGGTGGCGTCGAAACGCTCGTCGGGGTGTCGCACGACGACCTGTTCGGCCCGGTCGTCACCGTCGGCCTCGGTGGCGTGTTCGTCGAGGTCCTCGGCGACGTGGTGTCGCGCGTCCCGCCGTTCGACCACGCCGAGGCCGAGCGCATGGTGCGCGAGTTGAAGGGCTTCAAGTTGCTCGAAGGTGTGCGCGGCGCGAAGGCTTCCGACATCGACGCGCTCGCCGGCACCATCATGAAGGTGCAACGCCTCGCGATGGACCTCGCCGGCGACGTGAAAGAACTCGACGTGAACCCGTTGGTGGTGCGACCGCGCGGCGTGGTCGCCCTCGATGCCCTGGTGGTGAAGAAGTAGTGACCGAAGAAATCGACGTGGAGGCCCGCGCCGACGCCGAACTGCTCGCGCGGCTCGACGACGGCGTGCTGTGGTTGACCATCAACCGCGCCGAGTCCGGCAACGCGATCCCCTATTACGTGCGTGACCGCCTCATCCAGACGTTCCACGACGCCCACACCGATCTCGCGGTGCGCTGCATCGTGCTCACCGCCGCGGGCCGGAAGCACTTCTGTACCGGCGCCGACCTGTCCATTCGCCCCCCGGCGGCCGGCGCGCCGGTCGAAGGCGCGCCGGAACGGGTCGTCGGCACCGGTATCGACATGATGCGTCGCGGCTTCCAGACACTGATGCAGAAGATCCAGGACTGCGAGAAGCCGGTCATCGTCGCGCTCAACGGCACCGCCGCCGGAGGCGGTTCGATGTTCGCGCTCGCCGCCGACCTGGTCATCGCCGCCGACAACGCCCGTCTCATCCAGGTGTTCGTCCGGCGCGGCCTCGTGCCCGACGGCGGCGTCGCCTACCTGCTGCCGCGCATCGTCGGGATGCACAAGGCGAAGGAACTGATCTTCTTCGGCGACGACCTGTCGGCACCCGAGATGGAGAAACTCGGCATCGCGAACAAGGTCGTGCCGGCCGACGACCTGCTGGCCGCGACGAAGGAATGGGCCGAACGCCTCGCCCACGGGCCGACCAAGGCGATCGGTTGGTCGAAGAAGATGCTGCACGACGCGACCGAGGTCGACCGCCGTTCGCTGCTCGAAACCGAGGCGATGCTCGTCGAGCTGAACACCGGCACCCACGACGGCATGGAAGGCATGAACTCGTTCCGGGAACGGCGCCCCACCGAGTTCACCGGCTGGTAGGCCACCGAGCGATGGCGTTCCTCACCGACAAGACCGCGGTCGCCGGCATCGGGCAGACCGCGTTCGGCAAGGGCCTCCCCGATACGGAGTTGTCGCTCGCCTGCCAGGCGATCTCGATGGCGCTCGACGACGCGGGTATCGCGCCGTCGGAAGTCGACGGCTTGTCGTCGTACACGATGGAGTTGAACCGCGAGGTCGACGTCGCGCGCAACGTCGGGCTCGGCGACATCACGTCGTTCTCGCAGATCGGCTACGGCGGCGGCGCCGGTTGCGGCGCGGTCGGCCACGCCGCGCTGGCCGTCGCGACCGGCCAGTGCAATGTGGCGGTTGCGTGGCGCGCCCGCAAGCGCGCCGCGAAGGCGAGCCGGCCCTGGGCGAACGCCCAGGCCCGCCTCCGGGACCACATGATGTGGAGCCGGCCGTTCGGGCTGTTGCGGCCGGTCGACGAGGTCGCGATGCTCGCCCGCCGTTACATGTACGAGTTCGGCGCGACCCGCGATCACCTGGCGAATGTCGCGATCGCCTTCCGCAAGCACGCGAACCGCAATCCGGTGGCGACGATGTACGAGAAGCCACTCACCCGCGAGCAGTACATGAACGCCCGCTGGATCAGCGAGCCGCTCTGCCTGTTCGACAACTGCCTGGAAACCGACGGCGCGCTCGCGGTCGTGATCACGTCGGCCGAACGGGCCCGCGACTGCAGGCAACCGCCGGTGCTCGTGCACGCATTCGCCCAAGGCTTGCCCGCGCAACACCAGACGATGACCAACTACTTCAACGACGACCCGTTACGCGGGCCCGCGTGGGCGACCGCGGCGCGGCTGTGGGCGAATGCCGACGTTTCCCCGGCCGACGTGAAGGTCGCACAGCTCTACGACGCCTTCAGCCCGCTCGTCCCGCTGTCGCTCGAGGGGTACGGCTTTTGCGAGCGCGGCGAGGGGGGTTCCTTCACCGACGGCGGCAACCTCGAATGGCCGGACGGCCGTCTCCCCACCAACACCGCCGGCGGCGGTATGAGCGAGGCGTACGTGCACGGCTTCAACCTGATCCTCGAAGGCGTGCGGCAGGTCCGGGGCACGTCGACGAGCCAGGTCGACAACGCCGACGTGTCGCTGGTGACGAGCGGCGAAGGCGTCCCCACCAGCGCCATCCTCTTCACCAAACCGTGAAGCGAACGCCCGCGACGACGGAGGAGGAGCAGTGAGCGCGCGAGACAGCAGGTGAGTGAGCGCAGCGAGCGAACTCGCCAGCAAGCGAACGCCCGCGACGACGGAGGAGGAGCAGTGAGCGCGCGAGACAGCATGACCGACCTTTTTCTGCTGCCTGATCCCGGCGAGGAGACGTCGGCCGGGTTCTGGGCCGGTTGCGAACGCGGCGAGTTGGTGGTGCAGGCGTGCGGGTCGTGCGGGAAATGGCGCCATCCACCTCGCCCGATGTGCCCACACTGCCGTTCGATCGAGGTCACCTGGGTGCCGACGTCGGGCCGGGGCCGGATCTGGTCGTACGTCGTGCCGCACCCGCCGTTGCTCCCCGCGTACTCGCAGCTCGCGCCGTACAACGTGGTCGTCGTGGAACTCGAGGAGGACCCGAAGATCCGCTTCGTCGGCAACCTGGTTGCGAGTGCGGGGGGCGAGATCAACGAAGTCGACCCGCACACGATCGAGATCGGCGAGCCGGTGGAGGTCGTCTTCCACCGCATCGACGACGTCACCCTTCCGCGCTGGCGGCGCCCGTAGCGGGCCCGGACACGTGTCGGCCCCGGCGTTTCACCGGGGCCGACGAGGCCCACGACCAGCGGGGGGTCCGGTCGGGGGAGTGCCACTGTCGACGGGGGGAAGACGACAGGGCAGATGTTGGAGATCGGGGTTCAGGCCGCCTTTTCCGCCTGCGCCCCACCTTCACAACGCAAAAGGTCGAGTGTTCGTTCCCACCGCAACTGGGAAGCCAGCCACGAAAGCGCTTCGCGGGTTGCGTCGGTGGTCTGCTGGCCACGCCGGGCCCATGTCGGAGTTGCGTCTCGCATCGCCGTCTCTCTTCTCTCCGTGCGGTGCTACGGTTTTCTCTCTCTCAGTATCGGCACCGGAGTGCCGACATGTAGAGGACGAACCTCCAGAGAACTAGAACCTCCAGAGAATACACACTGAAAGTATCTGCTCTCAGTGTAGCAGGACGAATCGGGGAAGCGAAGGCTTTGACGGCGGATCCCGGGTGGCGCATCGACGACCTGGCCCAGAAGGCCGGGGTCACCGTCGACACGATCCGCTATTACGCCCGTGAACGGCTCCTCCCCCTCCCCACCCGCTCGGGGCGCCACAAGCTCTACGGCACCGAGCACCTCGACCGGCTGACCCGGATCCGTGACCTCCAGGAGCAGCGGTTCTCCCTCGCGGCGATCCGGGCCATCCTCGAAGCCGACCGGCCCGGCCTCGCCGAGCTCTTCGGCGGCGCCGGTGCCGGCTACCACCTCGACGAGCTGATCGAACGGTCAGGGGTCGACGCCGAACTGGTCGATGCGATCCGAGACGTCGGCCTGCTCCCCGACCCGGCGGAGTTCGGTCGCGAGGCCTACGACGAGAGCGACATCGCCATGGTGCGCGCCGTCAAACAGCTCGAAGGCGTCGGCATGACGCGCGACGTCATCATCGAGCTGGCCGGCATCTACGTCGGCCAGTTCCGGGTCCTGCAGGCCCGGGTACACGCGGTCCTCGCGGGCGAGACCCGCGAGTGGGACACCGACGAGCTCCTCGCCATGCAGACCGAGCTCACCGAGCACACCCAGGAACTCATCCCCGCGATCGAACGGCTCCTCAACTACGTGCACCAGCGCACCGTGCAGCGCCTCACCCTCGACGCGATCGCGCGCGCCGAAGCCGACCATGTCGGTGTGGGCGGCGTCCCGTTCGACGACCCTCCGACCGGCGAGCAACCGTTGATCTGACGGTCAGCCGTTCGAGTAGACGCGCGCCGGGTCGATGAACACCGCGGCGCGCCGTTCGGTGGCCATCACCCGGTCGTACTCCGCCCAGTCGTCGTGCGTCCCACCGGCGGCGAGGAACACGGCGCGGAGCAGGAGGCGCACACGGTCGGCGTCGAAGTCGGCGTGGCGGTCGTCGGGGCCGATGATGTCGACCCCGCCTTCGACCGCGACCCATTGCCAGCCGTTGCGGGCGACGGCCGTTGCCCGCGGGCGGGCACGCCAGTTCGCGAGCTTGCGCGACCGGCCCCTCGCGACGAGACCCACGACCGGGCGGCCGCTGATCGGATGGTCGATGACGCCCGCGTTGACGACGGAAGCCTGCGCGCTGCCGTCGGCCCGCGTGCTGACCACGACACACAACCCGTGATCGGCGGCGGCGGTCGTGCTGAAGTCGGTGAGGTCGGTCACCGGAGGAGTCTCGCAGACGCGCCGGAGCGTCGGCTCGAGCGCGCGCCGAACCGGTCGGCAGTGCGAAACCGCGCCACTGGCACGAACCTGTCGTACCCGTACGCGAGGATGCCGCCATGGCATTCGGTCAATCGGCAGGGCCGCCGGCGTCGGCGCGGCAGGTGCAGGCGTTGCTCGCACTGCTCCAGGACGCCGGTCATCGCGACTTTCGCGATGCTCGGGGGCCGATGGGTCTCACGCAGCGTCAGGCGGCGGGCAAGTTCACGCGTGACGAAGCCGACGCGCTGATCGCGCAACTGGAAGCCCACCAACACGCGGGCGACGCGCCGGGCACCGCCACGCCGCGCGCGCCGAGGCGCACCGCGATCGCGCTGAACCTCGAGCGGGTCCCCACGGAAACGCTCGCGGCCGAGTTGCAACGCCGCGGTTGGATCGTCTGCGAACCGTGACGGCGCGGGCCGCGACCGCTACTCGCCGAGATGCCAGATACGCGCCGCGTTGCCGCCGACGATCTTGTCGCGCTCCTCGGCGGCGATGTTGCCCATCGAGTCTTCGATCGACTTGCGCGAGTACGGCCAGTCGTTGCCGTGATGCGGGTAGTCGGACGACCACATCATGTTGTCGACACCCACCCGGTGCCGCAGCTCGACGCCGCTGCGGTCGGTGATGAAGCTGGCCGCGTTGTTCTGGTACCAGTAGTACGACGGCGGCTGCTTGATCGGCAGGTCGCCCCAGTTGCGGTTGCGCCAGTAACGGTCGTCGAGACATTCGATGAAGTGCGGCAACCAACCGACACCGGTTTCGATCCACGCGATCTGCAATTCGGGGAAGCGATCGAACACGCCGGTGAAGAGCATCGAGGTGATGTTCCCGGCGGCCATGGAGAACACGTGGCTCATCCCGCCGATCGCCTTGGCGCGCGTCTGCTCGCTCGACATGTCGTAGAGGGCGTTGCCTCTCGACGCGGCGGCCTTGCGGCTCGCGCTGCGCTGCTTGCGGCTGATGATGTTGATGTGGATCGACACGGCAAGGCCCTCGTCGACGGCCGCGGCCCAGAAGGGGTCGTCGTCGCGCGACAGGTTGCCGGAACCCGAAGGCCAGTTGGAGATGAGCACGCCCTTCGCGCCGCGCGCTTTCGCCTTGCGCAACGAGTCGACCGCGACGTCGATCCCGAGCGACGGGATCTGCGCGAGGCCGATGAGGCGCGACGGGTCGGGCGCGCAGAACTCCTCGAACAGGAAATTGTTGTAGGCCTCGACACCGGCGAGCACGAAATCGTCGTCGTCGTCGCCGAGAAAATGGCTCATCGTGCGCTGCGGCGGGAAGAGCACCTCGGCATCGACACCGTCGATGTCCATGTCGTTCAACCGCTCGGCGCCGTTGTAACAACCGGCGCGCGCCTCTTCGTAGGTCACTCCGAACCACCGGAAGTTGTCCCACGCCATACCCGGAGTGGCGACCAGCCCGATGGGGTCGGGGTCGCCACCGACGGCGGTGAGCCACGCGTCGCCGCCGGCGACGTCCTTCACGAGCTTGGGCGCCTTCTCCTGGTATTTCGACGACAGCCAGTTCGACCAGATGTCGGGCGGTTCCAAGATGTGGCAGTCGGCGTCGACGATGCGGTACTGCGACATTCGGCCTGTCCTCCCCATTTCCGACTGCCTGCGGCGCTGCCCCGCCGGGGTGCCGCACGTCGGCCGTAATCTGACGTACGTGTCAGCTTACCCGGGAGGGCCTCCGTGACGAACCCGCTCCTCGAAGGCCTGGTCGTGCTCGATCTCGGTGACGACCCCGCGGCGCGCGCGGCGAGGGTGCTCGGCGACCTCGGAGCCTCGGTGATCCGGGTCGTCCCGCCGGGCGGAGACGTGCTCGACGTTCCGGGCAACGGCCTCCGTTCGCGGGCGTGGACCGCTCGCTCCCAGGTGCAAGCGCTCGCGGCCGACGACCCCGCGTTCGACCAGGCGCTCCGCTACGCCGACGTCGTGTTCGACACGCCCGGCCGAACCGGCGTGCACCACGTCGACCCGGGCCGGGCGCCGCAGGCGGTATGGGTGACGATCACACCGTTCGGCGCGACGGGGCCGCGGGCGGGATGGCAGGCGTCCGATCTCGGCGTGATGGCCGCGAGCGGGAACATGTTCTGCACCGGCGATCCCGATCGCGCGCCGGTGCGCTGCACCGAGCCGACCGCCTACGCGCACACCGGGCCGGAAGCCGCGTTCGCGGCGCTCAGCGCGCTATGGGTCGGCGGCGGGCAGCGGGTCGACGTGTCGATGCAAGAGGTCGTGCTCGTCGCGAACATGGTCGGCGTCGGGCGCTACGCCACATCGGGGTTCCGCGGATCGCGGCGCGGGGCGAACATCGGCCGCACGCGCGAGATCTGGCCGACGAAAGACGGCTTCGTGAGCTTCGGGCTACGCGGCGGCAAGGCGCGCGTACCGAGCCTGCAATTGCTGAGCAGACTCGTCGGCGACGAGGCGATGCTCGCGCGCGACTGGAACGCGTTCAGCCCGAACACCGCAACCGACGACGAGCTGCGCGCGATCGAGCGCCCCGTCGCCGACTACTTCGCCCGCCACACGATGCGCGAGCTCTACGAGATCGCCTGCGAGACGAACATGATGCTCGCGCCGGCCAACACGCCACCCGAGATCTACGCGTCGGCACAACTGGCCGCGCGCGATTTCTTCGCCCCCCTCGCGGGCATCGATCGCTTCCCCCACCACTTCACGTCGGTCCGCCACCCTCGGTTTGCAGCTGAGGGCGCGCCGACCGGCTCGCCCAGCAGCAAACCGGGAAAGGGCGGGGGCGCGTGGGCGGGGATGAACCTCCTCGAGTTCGGATCGGGGGCGGCGGGCCGATCGCGACGCGCTTCTTCGCGGAGCACGGCGCGACGGTGTTGCGGGTCGAGTCGCGCAGCCGCCCCGACTTCCTGCGCGTCTACGCACTCGGGCCGAACAACCCGCATGGCCTCGAGGGTTCCGACATGTACGACGGCCTCAACGTCGGCAAGCGCAACGTCACGTTCAACCTGAAGGACCCGCGCGGGTCGCGCTGGTGAAGCGGCTCGTCACCGAATGGGCCGACGCGGTCTGCGAGAACTTCGCGCCGCGGGCCATGAAGGGCTTCGGCCTCGACTACGACTCGCTCAGCGAGATCAAACCCGACCTCGTCATGATCAGCGCGTGCCTGAACGGCCAGACCGGTCCGCACAAGGACTACCCGGGGTTCGGCGGCCAGGGCGCCGCGCTCTCCGGGTACAACGCGCTCACCGGTTGGCCCGATCGGGAACCGGTCGGCCCGCACGGCACCATCACCGATTCGCTCGCACCGCGATATGTCGCGGCGGCGCTCGCGGCCGGGATGCACTACCGACGCCGCACCGGTCTCGGCGTCTACTTCGACTTGTCGCAGGTGGAATCGGCACTGCACTCGCTGACGCCCTGGCTGCTCGACTACGAGGTCAACGGCGTTGTGCGCGTACGCGACGGCAACCGCCATCCGCGGGCCGTCCCCCACGGCGCGTTCCCCTGCGCCGACGAAGACGGCCGGGGCGACCGGTGGGTCGCGATCGCGTGCTGGACCGACGACGAATGGGCGCGGCTTGCGGCGCGCCTCGGCGTCGACGATCCGAGCCTCGCGACCTTCTGGGCTCGCGCGGCTCGGATCGACGAGGTGGAGAAGCTCGTCGCGGGCTGGACCGTCGCGCGGTCACGCGCCGAGATCGCCGACGCCCTGCAGGCCGACGGGATCGAAGCCGTCCCGGTGTGCGACTTCGGCGACCTTCACGACGACCCGCAACTCGCGCACCGCGCCCATTTCGTGCCGCTCACCCACCCGTTCATGGGTGACAACCTCTACGAGCGCAACGGGTTCAGGCTCTCGAACGCGCCGAGCGGCTACGACCGCGCCGGCCCGACGCTCGGCCAGGACAACGAGTGGGTGCTGGGCGACGTCCTCGGTCTCTCCCCCGCCGAGGTCGAGGCGCTCGCCACGACCGGCGCGCTCGAGTAGCCCCCCTGGGTTGTCCTGGCGGGAGTTCAGGGGGCGAAGCCGGGGAGCATCGACTGCAACCAGGCCTCGTCGGAGGGCGCGGCGCGCCAGCCGTCGATCAGCCCGTTACTCAACGGGTCGCAGCCGTAACGCAGCGGCCCGTTGTCGTCGAGGATCGCGTTCGCGATGGCACGCGCGGCATCGGCCGTCGGCGTGTACATGTCGCGGATGCCCTGGCGGCTCTCCCACATGCGTTGCGCGATCTTTTCGTAGCGCTCGTCGTCGATCGCGGCGGCGGGCCGGTCGGACGTGCTGAGCATGTCGGTGGCGATGGGGCCGGGCATGATCTCGACGACCCGGATCCCGAACGGTTTCACCTCCGCCATCAACGACTCTCCGAGTGCCATCACCGCGGCCTTGCTCGCGCGGTACGCGCCGAGGAACGGCACCGGCGCAAGGATCGACGACGACGTGACGTTGCAGATCACGCCGCCGCCGCTGTCGCGCAACTTGGGGATCGCCCGTTGCGTGACCTGCACGAGACCGAGCACGTTGGTCTCGAACATCCGCCGCCAGATGTCGATGGGCATCGTCTCGATCGGCAGGTTCTCGTCTTCGACGCCGGCGTTGTTCACCAGTACTCGCAAGCCGTCGGGGAGGTCGATGGTCGACGCGTCGGTGACGTCGAGGCGCTCGACGCGAAGCGTGCCGGCGCCGCCGTCGGCTTCGCTCGGCAGCGTGGCGCCGTCGCCCGGGTTCCGCATCGTCGCGACGACGTCGAACCCGCGTTTGGCCAATTCGATCGCGACCGCGCGGCCGATCCCTCGGCTCGCACCAGTGACGACGGCAATCCCCGAAGCGTCCATACGGAGTTCGTAGCGGAGGGGAACCGTGCCGGGCAAACAGGGCGCGCGTTGGTAGGGTCCGCGGCGTCGTGGACCTGCGATTCACCCCCGAACAAGAAGCGTTCCGGGCCGACGCGCGGGCGTGGCTCACCGATCGCCTCGAGGGCCGCTTCGCCAAGGTGCGCGGCCGCGGTGGGCCGGGCGACGAGCACGAGTTGTTCGACGAACGGGCCGAATGGGAGCAGGAGCTCGGGCGGCACCGCTGGATCGGTCTCGGGTGGCCGGCGGCCTACGGCGGGCGCGGCGCGACGCTCGTCGAACAGGTGATCTTCTACGAGGAGTACGCGCGCGCCGGCGGGCCGGGCCGGGTCGGCATCGTCGGCGAAGGGTTGCTCGGCCCGACGATCGTGCACTTCGGTTCCGATGCGCAGAAGCACCGGTTCCTGCCCGGAATCCTCGAAGGAACCGAGATCTGGTGCCAGGGGTACTCGGAGCCGAACGCGGGCTCCGACCTCGCCAACGTGCAGACCCGCGCCGAACTCGACGGCGCCGAGTGGGTGATCACGGGCCAGAAAGTGTGGACGTCGCTCGCGACGTGGGCGCAGTGGATCTTCATGCTCTGCCGGACCGACCGCGAAGCACCCAAGCACAAAGGCATCTCGTACCTGCTCGTCCCGATGCGCCAACCCGGTATCGACGTGCGGCCGATCGTGCAGATCACCGGCCACAGCGAGTTCAACGAGACCTTCTTCGACGGGGCGCGTACCGCAGCCGACAACGTGGTCGGCGAAGTGAACGGCGGGTGGCGTGTCGCGATGGGGACGCTCGCCTTCGAACGGGGCGCGTCGACGCTCGGTCAGCAGTTGTCGTTCGAGAACGAGCTGCGCGACATCACTGCGCTCGCGCAGCGCAACGGCCTCGCGGCCGACCCGGTGTTCCGGCAGCGGCTCGCGGGCGCGTGGATCACGCTGCGCGTGATGCGGTACCACGCGCTGCGGACGTTGCCGTTGATGGAGCACGGCACCCTCACCCGCGAGACGTCGATCCACAAGTTGTTGTGGGCGCCGTTCCACCGCTCGTTGGGCGAACTCGCGATCGACGCGCTGGGCGCGGCCGGCGTGGCCGGCGACGCGGGAGACGACGCAGGCGATCGCTTCGCCCGCCTGTTCCTCTACACGCGCGCCGACACGATCTACGGCGGCGCGAACCAGGTGCAACGCAACATCATCGGCGAGCAGGCGCTCGGCCTCCCCCGAGAACCGAGGTGAACGAGTGAGCGTGACCCCGCCCTACCCGGAGGCGCACGGCCTCCTCGCCGGCAAGACGGTGCTCATCACCGCCGCGGCCGGCACCGGCATCGGTTTCGCGACGGCGAAGCGTTGCGCGGAGGAAGGCGCGCGGGTGGCGATCAGCGACATCCACGAGCGCCGTCTGGGGGAAGCGGCCGACGCCCTCGCGGAGGCGACGGGAACCCGCCCGCCCGCGTTCGTCGGCAACGTGGCGGTGGAAGACGACGTGCAAGCGTTGTTCGGCAACACGGTCGACGCGTTCGGCGCGATCGACGTGGTGATCAACAACGCGGGCCTCGGTGGCACCGCGAACCTCGCTGACATGACCGACGAGCAATGGTTCCCGGTCGTCGATGTGACGCTCAACGGCACGATGCGCATGATGCGCGCCGCGTTGCGCCACATGATGCCGCGTGGCCGCGGGGTGATCGTGAACAACGCGTCGGTCGTCGGCTGGCGCGCACAGGAAGGACAGTCGCACTACGCAGCGGCGAAGGCGGGCGTGATGGCCCTCACCCGCTGCGCAGCACTCGAAGCCGCGCACTCGGGCGTGCGGATCAACGCGGTCGCGCCGTCACTCGCGATGCACCCGTTCCTGGCCAAGGTCACGACCGACGAACTGCTCGCCGAGCTCACCACCCGCGAGGCGTTCGGCCGCGCCGCCGAACCGTGGGAGGTCGCGAACGTGATGGTGTTCCTCGCGAGCGACTACTCGTCGTACATGACCGGCGAGATCGTCTCCGTCAGCAGCCAGCACCCCTGACCGACGTGCGTCGATAGCTATCGCTATGCGATAGCTATCGACGCACGTTCTGGGCGGCGTCGGCGTAGGCGGGGCGTTCGCCACCGCCGTGCACGAGCACGTTCGCGCCGCTGACGTAACGGGCGAGCGGGGACGCGAGGAACAGGCACACGTCGGCGACATCGGCCGGGTCGGCCATCCGGCCGAGCGGCACCGTCGCGCCGACCGCGGCGATGCCGGCCTCGTCACCGTAGAAGAGGTGGGCCTGCTCGGTGACGACGAGCCCGACCGTGACCGCGTTCACGCGCACTTCGGGCGCGAGTTCGACCGCCAGGGTCTGGGTGAGGTTGAGCAGGCCCGCCTTCGCCGCGCCGTAGGCGGCGGTGGTCGGCGACGGCCGGACACCGCTCACGCTGGCGATGTTCACGATGCTGCCGCCGCCGTCCTGGTCGCGCATGACGGCGTACACCTTCTGCGCGAACAGCAGGGGCGCGACGAGGTTCAGTTCGATGATGGCTCGCGAGAACTTCGGCGACGCGGTCGCGGTGTCGGCGGGGGGCGACCCACCGGCGTTGTTGACCAGCACGTCGATTCGCCCGCACCGTTCGAGCGTGAATGCCACCACCCGGTCGATCTCGTCCGCGTCGCGCACGTCGGCGGCGATGAACCGGGCCTGGCGGTCACCCGCGGCGGGCAAGGTTTCGGGTTCGTGCCGGCAGCAGACGACGACATCGGCGCCGGCCTCGAGAAAGCGGGTCGCGATACCGCGACCGACGCCACGGCAGCCGCCGGTGACGATGACCGCCCGCCCTTGGAAATCGAGTTCGTTGCTCATGGCCTCTCGTTCATCGCTCGCCAGATCCGCTCGGGCGTGCACGGCATGTCGACGTGGCGTACACCGAGATGCGCGAGCGCGTCGACGATTGCGTTCTGCACCGCGGGCGTCGCGCCGATCGTCCCCGCTTCGCCGATGCCTTTCACGCCCAGCGGGTTGAGCGGCGTCGGTGTTTCCATCTCGACCCGCTCGAAGCTCGGGAACTCGGCTGCCGACGGGAACGCGTAGTCCATGAAGTTGGCGGTGAGCGGGTTCCCGTCGTCGTCGAAACAGACTGCTTCCCAGAGGGCTTGGGCCGCACCTTGCGCGACGCCGCCGTGCACCTGGCCGTCGACGACGAGCCGGTTCATGATGCGGCCGGCGTCGTCGCACGCGACGTGGCGGGCCAGCACCGCCTTCCCCGTGTCGCGGTCGATTTCGACGACCGCGACGTGCGCGCCGAACGGGAACGTGCCGGCCGGGGGTTCGAAGTCGTAGGCGGCCTGCAAGGTGGCGGTGTTCCCGTCGCCCGATGTCGCGGCGGTGCGCGCGAACTCGGTACCGACGTCGGCCCACGAACGGGTGACCGCCGGCGTCCCGACGACGTGGAACTGCCCGGTGTCGCGGTCGAGGGTGATGTCGTCGGGGTTCGCCTCCAGGAGTTCGGCTGCGAGGTCGCGCGCGATGCGCACGAGTTCCTCGGCCGCCCCGACGACGGCCGACCCGCCGGCCTGCAACGAGCGCGAGCCGCCGGTGCCGTTCCCGCGCGGGATGTCGTCGGTGTCGCCGTGCCGCACCTCGATGCGGTCCATCGGGATGCCGGTCGCGTCGGACGCGAGCATTGCGAACACGGTCGCGTGGCCCTGCCCATGAGGCGAGGTGCCGGTGCGCACGACCGCGCGGCCGTCGGGCAAGACCTCGACACTGCCGTACTCCGGCTCTCCCCCGCCGTTGGTGATCTCGACGTACGACGACACGCCGATGCCGAGCAACGCGCCGTCGCCCGCCTCGCGCCGGCGGGCCTGCTCGGCCCGGAGATCGTCGTAGCCCGCGGCGGCCAGCACCCGATCGAGGGCACCTTCGTAGTCGCCGCTGTCGTAGGTCGCGCGCGTCGGCGTGGTGTACGGGAACACATCGGGGGCGATGAAGTTGCGCCGCCGTACCTCGGTCGGCGCCATGCCGATCTCGGCCGCGAAGCGGTCGACCATCCGTTCGATCGCCGCGGTCGCTTCCGGGCGCCCCGCGCCGCGGTAGGCGCCGATCGGTGTGGTGTTCGTGACGACGGCCGTGATCTCGACGTCGACGTTCTGCAGCGCGTAGACACCGGGCGCCATCATCCGCGTGAGGAACGGCAGCATCGCGCCCTCTTCCGGGTAGGCGCCGGCGTCCTGGATGATCCGCAACCGGTACGCGAGCAACGTCCCGTCGCGCGTCCCGCCGAGCGTCGCGTACTGCACCTGCCCGCGACCGTGACCGAGCGCCTGCATCGACTCCGTACGCGTCTCGCCCCAACGCAGGGCGCGCCCGACGCGCCGGGCCAACCATCCGATCAGGATCTCTTCGGGGTAGGTGCCGCTCTTCGCGCCGAACCCACCGCCGACATCCGGCGTGATCACGTGCACCTGGTCGCGCTCCAACCCGAGCGCGACGGCCAGACCGTTGCGGGTGTGGTGCGGGTTCTGCGTGCACGCCCACTGCGTGAGCCGGCCGTCGGGCCCGATGCGCGCCGCGGCGGCGCGCACTTCGAGCGGGGCCGGCGCGACCCGCTGGTTCACGATCCGTTCGGTCACCACCACATCGCAGCCGTCGAAGAGCTCATCGCCCTTGCGCAGGGGCGCGTGCATGGCGACGTTCGTGCCCGCCTCGGGGAAGAGCACGGTTGCGCCGTCGATCGCGGCTTCCGGGTCGACGACCGCGGGCAGCGGGTCGTAGTCGACGACGATCGCCTCCGCCGCGTCGACGGCCTGCGCCCTCGTTTCCGCGACGACCGCCGCAACCGGCTCGCCGACGAAACGTACGACGTCGCGCGCGAGGAGCGGGCGGGTCATCGACGGAGGCATGCGCTCGTGCCCCGGCGGGCGCTCGTCGAGCTCGACGTCGGCCTCGGTGACGATGTCGATGACGCCCGGCATCGCGCGGGCCGCGGCCGAGTCGATCTCGACGATCCGCGCGTGCGCGACCGTCGACCGTAGGTAGACGACGGTCGCGGCGCCGGGGAAGGGCAGGTTTTCGATATAGGTGCCGCCGCCGGTCAGGAAGCGCGGGTCCTCGGTGCGCAGCACGCGGGTGCCGAGAATGCTCAAGCCGGTGTCCTTCTTGTAGCTTGCGGGCGAGATCTGACGGCCCGTCAGATATGGAGCGTCGCCCCAGCATGCCCGACAAACGCGTCACGATCGAAGACGTCGTCGCCGAATGCGCCGATGGCATGACCATCGGGATCGGTGGATGGGGGTCGCGCCGCAAACCGATGGCGATCGTGCGCGCGATCGCACGATCAGGATTGAAAGACCTGACGCTCGTGTCCTACGGCGGCCCCGACGTCGGCCTGCTGTGCGCGACGGGCAAGGTCCGCAAGGTCGTGTACTCGTTCGTCTCGCTCGACTCGATCCCCCTCGAACCGCATTTCCGCGCCGCCCGCCAGGCCGGCCGGGTCGTGACGTTCGAACTCGACGAAGGCATGTTCCTGCTCGGGTTGCAGGCCAGCGCGTGGCGGGTGCCGTTCCTCCCGACCCGCGTCGGCCTCGGTACCGACCTGCTCGATCTGAACCCGGCCCTCAAAACCGTGAAGTCGCCCTACGCCGACGGGGAGGACCTCATCGCGATGCCCGCCCTCGACCTCGACGTCGCGATCGTGCACATGAACCGCGGCGACCAGGGCGGTACCGGCCAGTACCTCGGCATCGACCCGTACTTCGACGACCTCATGCTGATGGCCGCGTCGAAACGATTCATGTCGGTGGAGCGGATCATCCCCACCGAAGCCTTCCTGCGGGACGCGCCACCGCAATCGCTGCGGGTGAACCGTTTGATGGTCGACGGGGTGGTCGAGACGCCGAACGGCGCGCACTTCACGAGTTGCGCACCCGACTACGAACGCGACGAGGCGTTCCAGCGCGAGTACGCGGCCAGCGCGAAGAGCCCCGAAGCGTGGGATGCGTTCAAAGCGAAGTACGTCGACGTGACCGAAGCCGAGTACCAGCAGGCGGTGGCGCGATGACCGGTCCCAGGCCCACTCGCGCCGAAGTTTGCGTCATCGCGTGCGCCGAGGAACGCAGCGGAGGCCCGACCGCCGAAGGCCCCATCGGCCGGGAGCGGAGTGACCCACAAACATCAGAGGCGCACGCATGACCAACCCAACTCGCGCCGAGGTGTGTGTCGTCGCGTGCGCCGAGTCTTGGCGGGGTGACGGGGAGATCCTCGCGAACCCGATCGGCACCATCCCGATGATCGGCGGGCGGCTCGCGAAGGCGACGTTCGAACCCGACCTGGTGATGACCGACGGCGAAGCGTTGCTGGTCGAGAACATCGTGCCGGTCGGTGTCGACAACCCACCGAAGGTCGTATCGGGTTGGAACCCGTACCGCAGCATGTTCGACATCGTCTGGAACGGGCCGCGCCACATTCTCATGGGCGCGACGCAGCTCGACCGTTTCGGCAACCAGAACCTCGCGTTCCTCGGGCCGCCGGAGAAACCGACCGTGCAATTGCTCGGTTTTCGCGGTACACCGGGAAACACGATCAACAACCGCACCTCCTACTGGGTCCCGAACCACTCGAAGCGGGTGTTCGTCGAGAAGGTCGACGTCGTGAGTGGCGTCGGTTACGACCGCGCCCGCGAGATCGGCACGGTGTCGTCGCGTTTCCACCGGCTCCCCCGCGTCGTGACCAACCTCGCGGTGCTCGACTTCGAAACCCCCGACAACTCGATGCGGCTCGCGTCGTTGCACCCGGGGGTGACCATCGACGATGTGGTCGCGGCGACCGGCTTCGAATTGTCGGTGCCGAGTTCGGTCCCCACGACCCGCCTGCCCACCGACGACGAACTGCAGTTGATCCGCGAGGTCATCGACCCGAACGGGCTGCGCGAGCAAGAGGTCCCCTCTTGACCCATCCCGCGCTGCACACACCGGCGTGCGCCCTGTTCGGGGCGCGCTACCCGATCGTGCAGACGGGGATGGGGTGGGTCGCGGGTGCCCGGCTCGCGTCGGCGACCAGCGCCGCCGGCGGGCTCGGCATCATCGCGTCGGCGACGCTCACGTTCGACCAGCTGGCAACGGCCGTACGCGAGGTCAAGGACCGCACCGACGCGCCGTTCGGCGTGAACCTCCGCGCCGACGCCGAAGACGTCGGCGCGCGTATCGATCTGATGGTGCGCGAAGGCGTGAAGGTCGCGTCCTTCGCGCTCGCGCCACGCGAAGACCTCATCAAGCGGTGCAAGGACGACGGCCTCGTCGTGATGCCGTCGATCGGTGCCCGGCGCCACGCCGAGAAGGTGGCCGGATGGGGCGCCGACGCGGTGATCGTGCAGGGCGGCGAAGGGGGCGGCCACACGGGCGCGGTGCCGACGACGCTGCTCCTGCCGCAGGTGGTCGACGCGGTCGACATCCCGGTGATCGCGGCCGGTGGCTTCTTCGATGGTCGCGGGCTCGTCGCCGCGCTCGCGTACGGCGCGGCCGGGATCGCGATGGGGACGCGGTTCCTCCTCACGCAGGAGAGCACGGTGCCCGACGCGGTCAAGGCCTTCTACCTCGAGCGGGCGGTCACCGAGACGGTCGTGACGAAGCAGGTCGACGGCATGCCGCACCGTGTGTTGCGCACCGAGCTGGTCGACCAACTCGAACGCACCGGCCCGATCACCGGGCTGCCGCGCGCGGTGAAGAACGCGTTCGCGTTCAAGAAGTTGAGTGGCGCGTCGTGGCCGGCGATCGTGAAGGAAGGCCTCGCGATGAAGCGCAGCGGCGAGTACACCTGGAGCCAGGTGGTGATGGCCGCGAACACACCGATGCTGCTGAAGGCGGCGATGGTCGACGGCCGCCCCGACCTCGGCGTGATGGCGAGCGGTCAGGTGGTCGGCATGATCGACGACATCCCGCGCGTCGCCGACCTGATCGAGCGCATCATGGCCGAAGCCGACAAGACGTTGACCCGGCTCTCCGGAGGTTCGTGATGGCCGAAAAAGCCCGCATCCCCGCGGTGGAAGGCTGGTTCGTCGACGACGGCGGTCCGGGCGGCGCCCCGGCGCTCGTCGGCGCGCGGGGCAAGACCTCGGGTTCGTACTTCTTCCCCACCGCACTCGCGGTGTCGGGCAACCCGCACGCGCCGGGCGAGGAGCGGGAAGCGGTCTTGCTGTCGCGCACCGGTCGCGTGTGGTCGTGGACGACGAACCACTACGCGCCGCCCGAGCCCTACGTGGCGCCCGACCCATTCGTGCCGTACACCGTGGTCGCGGTCGAGCTCGATGTGGAGAAGATGGTCGTGCTCGGGCTGCTCGCCGACGGCGTCGACCCGGCCATGCTCGAAGTCGGCACACCGGTGACGCTGGAGATCGGGCCCCTCTACGAAGACGACGAGCACACGTACACCGTTTGGAAATGGAGGCCGGCCGCGTGAATGCTTCCCGTGAAATCGCGGTGCTCGGGGTTGCGATGCACCCGTGGGGCAAGTGGGGCCGGAACTTCGTCGAGTACGGCGTGGTCGCGGCAAAGGACGCGCTGGCCGACGCCGGCGTCGAGTGGAACGACATCGAGTTCGTCGCGGGCGGCGAGACGGTGCGCAACGGCTACCCGGGCTATGTAGCCGGCGCGACGTTCGCGCAGGCCCTCGGCTGGAACGGCGCGCAGGTCGCGTCGTCGTACGCGGCGTGCGCGTCGGGCGCCACCGCGCTCGCGTCGGCCCGGGCGCAGATTCTGGCCGGGTTCTGCGATGTCGCGCTCGTGATCGGCGCCGACACCACGCCGAAGGGCTTCCTGGCACCCAACAAGGGGGAACGGGGCGACGACCCCGACTGGTTGCGCTTCCGCCTGCTCGGCGCGACGAACCCCACGTACTTCGGCTTGTACGCGCGGCGACGCATGGAGATGTACGGCGCGACGTCGGAAGACTTCGCGCGCGTGAAGGTGAAGAACGCGCGCCACGGCCTGCACAACCCGAACGCCCGGTTCCGCAAGGAGGTCACGGTCGACGACGTGATGGCGTCGCCGATCGTGTCGGAACCGCTGCGCCTGCTCGACATCTGCGCGACCAGCGACGGCGCGGCGGCGATGGTCGTGAGCAGCCTCGACTACGCGCGCGCACGCGGCGTTGCCGACCCGGTTCGCATCGCGGCGATCTCCACCGTCACGCCGAGCTTCCCGAACCCGATCATCGAGATGCCGAACTTCGCCACCGACTCCGCGGCCGGGACCGGCGGGATGCCGGCCCACGGGTTCAAGGAGTCGATCGCGGCGCGGGCGTACGCCGAAGCCGGCATCGGCCCCGACGACCTCGACGTCGCCGAGGTCTACGACCTCTCGACCGCCCTCGAGCTCGACTGGTACGAACAGATCGGTCTGTGCGCAGAAGGCGAAGCCGAGAAGCTCGTGCGCGACGGCGAGACGACCATCGGCGGCCGCGTCCCGGTGAACCCGAGCGGCGGCCTCGCTTGCTTCGGCGAAGCCGTCCCCGCGCAGGCGATCGCGCAGGTGTGCGAGCTCACGTGGCAGTTGCGCGGCCAGGCCGGCAACCGGCAGGTCGAGGGTGCGCACGTCGGGCTCACCATCAACCAGGGCCTCTTCGGCCATGGTTCGTCGGTCATCGCCGTCCGCTGACCCCGGCCCCCCACTGGTTTTGATGCAGCAAGAACGCGCCACGGCGCGCTTTCGCTACATCAAAACGAGTTCAGCGGGAGGCGAGGAGGGCGCGGTAACGCTCGACGATCTCCGCGGGTGCCTTCTCGGGCGAACCGGCATCGAACGGCGGCTGCGGGTCGTACTCGATGCCGAGTTGCACGAGTTGGGCGACGTCGTCGCCGGCGATGCGGGCGAGGAGGTGCAGGCCCATGTCGATCCCCGACGAGACGCCCGCGGCGGTGACGATCTTGCCCTCGGTCACGACCCGTTCGAGCGTCGGCGTCGCGCCGTAGCTGCGTAACGTTTCGAGCTCGGTCCAGTGCGAGGTGGCGCGCAGCCCGCGGAGCAGGCCCGGCCGCACCGAGCACCAACGATCCCGTGCAGACCGACGTCGTCCACGTGGTGTGGGCGTGCACGTCGCGCACGTAGTCGACCACGTCGCCGTCGTCGATGAGCGAGCGCGTCCCGAAGCCCCCGGGCACCACGATGATGTCGGGCCGAGGGACGTCGCGCAACGCGTAGTCGGCGACGAGCGCGATCTTGTGCCGGTCGGTGCGGTACTCGCCCGCTTCCTTTGCGGCGAACTTCACCTCCGCGCCGGGGAGCCGCTGCAGCACTTCGTACGGGCCGATCGCGTCGAGCGCGGTGACCCGATCGAACAGGACGAACACGATTTCCATCTTGAAACCTTTCAAGCCGAGAGGTGGAACCGTTGGCGGTAGTCGCTCGGTGCAACACCGAGCCGGCGCGCGAACGCGCGGCGCATCGTGTCGAGCGAACCGAACCCGGCGTCGCGCGCGACCTCGGCGAACGACATCCCCGTCGTTTCGAGCAGGCGCCGCGCGTGCTCGACCCGGCTCCGTTCGACGTACACGGCGGGCGTGATGCCCACCTCGTCGCGGAACGCGCGGGCGAAATGGCGAGGGCTCATCGCGCAGTGCGCGGCGAGCGCCGCGACCGAGAGGTCGTCGCGTGGGCGTTCGGCGATCCATGCCTGCACGTCGCGCAACCCGATGCGCTCGGCGTGCCCGGCATCCAGTTGCGCACTGAACTGCGACTGACCGCCCGGTCGGCGCACGAACAGGACCAGTTGGCGGGCGACCGCGAGTGCGAGATCGCGGCCGGCGTCGTCCTCCACGAAGGCCAGCGCGAGGTCCATGCCGGAGGTGACTCCGGCCGAAGTCGCGACGTTGCCGTCGCGCACGAAGATCGGATCGGGGTCGACGTCGACTGACGGGTAGCGGCGCGCGAGGTCGTCGCACACACTCCAGTGCGTCGTCGCGCGCCGGCCGTCGAGCAGACCCGCTTCGGCGAGGACGAACGCACCCGAGCACACCGACGCGACGCGCCGGCAACGAGGGGCGGTGCGGCGAAGCCAGCGCAGCAGCGCCGCGTCGCGCACCGCATCGGGGATGCCCCGGCCGCCCGCGACGATGAGCGTGTCGATCTCGCCCCGCACCGCCGCGAGCCGGCGGTGGGGCGCGATCAGCAAACCGCTCGACGATGCGAACGGCTCGCCGGTCGTGGTCACGACCTCGGTGGAGTACCGCGCGGTGCCGCACTCGCGGTCGGCCAGCGAGAACACCTCGAGGGGCCCGGCGACGTCGAGCAACTGCACGTCGGGGAAGGCGATGATCACGATGCGGCGAACCATGGGCGCCATCTTCACCCGATCGGCGGTTGGCAGCAATGCCCTAGCGCCTGCAGATCCTGCCATCGTCACCCCGCTCACCGGGCCGGGTAATCTGACGGCCCGTCAGATCGCATGGAGCAACCCCGGCGCGCGTGGACCTCACCTTCAGCCCCGAAGAAGAAGCGTTCAGGACCGAGTGCCGCGCCTGGCTCGAAGCGCATGTGCCCCGCCCGCCACTCGCGTCGGGCGACACCCGTGACGGGTTCGCAGCCCATCTCGAGTGGGAGCGCACCCTGTTCGACGCCCGGTTCGCGGTCGTGTCGTGGCCCGCGGCCTACGGCGGGCGCGACGCGAGCCTGTGGGAATGGTTGATCTTCGAAGAGGAGTACTACCGCGCCGGCGCGCCGCAGCGGGTGACGCAGAACGGCATCTTCCTCCTCGCGCCGACGATCTTCGAGTTCGGCACGCAGGAGCAGCAGGATCGCATCCTGCCGAAGATGGCTTCGGGTGAAGAAGCGTGGTGCCAGGGCTGGTCCGAGCCGAACGCAGGCAGCGATCTCGCCGGCATCCAGTCGAGGGCGGTTCGCGACGACGCGGCAGGCGGTTGGCGGATCACGGGCCAGAAAACGTGGACGACTCGCGGCGCGTTCTGCACGCACCTGTTCGGCTTGTTCCGCACCGACCCCGAAGCCGAACGCCACCGCGGTCTCACCTACCTGCTGGTCGACCTGCGCACGCCCGGGATAACGGTCCGCCCCGTCGAACGGCTCGACGGCGACGAAGGGTTCGCGGAGGTGTTCTTCGACGACGCGTTCGTGCCCGACGCGAACGTGCTCGGTGAACCGAACCAGGGTTGGGGGGTCGCGATGGCGACGACCGGTTCGGAGCGGGGGCTCACGCTCCGTTCACCCGGGCGGTTCATGGCCACCGCGCAGCGTCTCATCGACCTGGCCGCGGTACACGCGAACGACGCCGGCCCGGCGCTTCGCGAACGCCTCGTGCAGGCCCACATCGACGCCGACGCGTACCGGTGGCAGACCTTCTGGACGGTCACCCGAATCGCCGAGGGCAAACCCGCCGGGCCGGAATCGAGCCTGGTGAAACTGTGGTGGAGCGAACTCGACGTTCGGCTGCACGAGCTCGCCCTCGAACTGCTCGGTCCGCACGCCGAACTGCTCGACGGCGACGACGCCGCCTGGATGAAGGGGTACGAGTTCGCGCTGGCCGGCCCGATCTACGCGGGCACCAACGAGATCCAGCGCAACGTCGTGGCCGAGCGCGTCCTCGGGCTCCCGAGGAAATAGGCATGCGCTTCTCGTTCACCGAGGAACAGATCGAGTTCCGCGACGCGGTACACGATTTCCTCGCCAAGGAGTGCACCCCGGAACGGCTGCGCGAAGCCTGGTCGAACGGCACCGGTCGGGTGCCCGGGCTCTGGGCCCAACTGGCCGACATGGGCGTGGTCGGGATGCTCGCACCCGAAGCGAACGGCGGCCTCGCGATGAACGAGGTCGACCTCGTGCTCATCCTCGAAGAAACCGGCCGCGTCGCGCTGCCCGAACCGGTGGTCGAGACGGCCGCGGTCGCGGTCCCCTGGTTGGTCGCGCGGGAACACCGGCGTCTCGACGACATCGTGAAGGGCACCGCGACCGCAACGGTCACCGGTGTGCCCGTCGAACTCGCCGCGTACGCCGACGTCGCGCGGGTGTTCCTCCACACCAACGGCACGGAGATCACACCGACCGACATGCGCCGCCACCCCTCGGTCGACGGCAGCCGCCGCCTCTTCCAACTCGCGCACGCCGGGTACGAGACGGTCACGGTCGCGACCGTCCGCCAGGGCGAGCTGATCGTCGACCGCGGCGCGCTGGGAACGGCCGCGCAACTCCTCGGCCTCGCCGACCGGATGATCGAAATGACGGTCGAGTACGTGAAGGAGCGCAAGCAGTTCGGTGTCCCGGTCGGCTCGTTCCAGGCGGTGAAGCACCACCTCGCCAACGCCCGGCTGGCGCTCGAATTCGCCCGACCGCTCGTCTACCGCGCCGCGTACTCGATCGCGCACGAAGACCCCGATCGCGCGACGCACGTGTCGATGGCGAAGGCGAACGCGTCCGACGCCGCGCAGACCGCGGCCCGCGTCGCGCTGCAATGTCACGGCGCGATCGGCTACACCACGGAGTACGACCTGCACCTGTTCCTGAAACGCACCTGGTCGCTGGCGCGCGCGTGGGGTGATCCCGCGTGGCATCGCCGGCGTATCGAAGCCGTCCTGCTCGGAGGAACCCATGCCTGAGGCCTACATCATCGACGCGGTGCGCACACCGGTCGGCCGGCGCGGTGGCGGCCTGGCCCACGTGCACCCGGCCGACCTCGGCGCGCATTCGATCCGTGCCCTGGTGGACCGCACCGGCATCGACCCCGCGGCCGTCGACGACGTCGTGTTCGGCTGCGTCGACACGATCGGCCCGCAGGCCGGCGACATCGCGCGCACGTGCTGGCTCACCGCCGGCCTCCCCGACGAGGTGCCCGGCACCACCGTCGACCGCCAGTGCGGGTCGAGCCAGCAGGCGTTGCACTTCGCGGCACAGGGCGTCATGTCGGGCACCCAGGACCTCGTCGTCGCCGGCGGCGTGCAGAACATGAGCGCGATCCCGATCAGCGCCGCGATGCTCGCCGGCGAGCAGTACGGCTTCACCGATCCGTTCTCGCAGTCGCCCGGGTGGGCTCGGCGTTACGGCGACCAGGAGGTGTCGCAGTTCCGGTCCGCCGAGATGATCGCCGAGAAGTGGGACATCTCCCGCGACGACATGGAGGCCTTCGCCGTCGAGTCGCACGAACGGGCGATCCGCGCCCGCGCCGAGGGACGGTTCGAGAACGAGATCATCCCGGTCGGCGACGTGGCGTTCGACGAAGGCCCGCGCGAACCCGACCTCGACAAGATCCGCTCGCTGCGCACCCTGGTCGAGGGCGGCCGCCTCACCGCGGCGGTGTCGTCACAGATCTCCGACGCGTCGGCGGCGATCCTGGTCGCGTCGGAAGCCGCGGTGCGGGCCCACGGGCTGAAACCCCGAGCGCGTATCCACCATCTCTCGGTTCGAGGTGCCGATCCCGTGTGGATGCTCACTGCTCCGATCCCCGCCACGGCCTACGCGCTGAAGCGGGCGTCGATGACCCTCGACGACATCGACCTCGTCGAGATCAACGAGGCGTTCGCGTCAGTGGTGCTTGCGTGGCAGAAGGAAACGGGTGCCGACCTCACCAAGGTCAACGTCAACGGCGGCGCCATCGCGCTCGGGCACCCGCTCGGGGCAACGGGAGCCCGGTTGATGACGACGCTGCTCAACGAACTCGAGCGCACCGGTGGCCGCTACGGCCTGCAGACGATGTGCGAAGGCGGCGGTCAAGCCAACGTGACGATCATCGAGCGGCTGTAGCAGTCGCCGCGCTCGCGCTCCCGGCGGTCGCGGCGCGCCGCTTCCGGAGCAGGCGGCGGCGGGCGCGCCACCCGAGCACGGCGAACACGGGACCACCACCGAGCAACTTGATCACGACGATCCACAGCGTGATGTTGCGCATCGTGAGGTTCTCGTCGGCGATCACGTCGCGAGGGTGCCGCGGGTCGTAGAGCACCTTGATCGCGCTGTCCGGCGCGGCCGGGTTGACCCGGCGGGGTTCCGGAGCCGTCACCGTCTTGCCGTCGACCGTCAGGAACGTGATGCGCGCCGAGCCACCGGCGGCGGACGGCACCAGCGTCGCGGTCACGGCGATCCGGCCCTCGCGATGTACCGCGTCGCGATGCAGCATCCCGACGAGGAGGTACACGCTCACGATCCCGGCCACGGTGACCAGCACGCCGCCGACCATTGCGTACCACGCGCGCCGCATCGTCCAACGCAACAGCGACGGCTTCGCCGCGGCGAACTGTGGGGGGAGGCGCGGCTCGGGCGCCGGCCCGTCGGCGAACGCACCGCGGGGCCGGGGCAGCAGCCCGGACCGCACCGCGTCGTAGTCGCGGCGGGCGCGGTGGTTGCTGAGCACCTCGTACGCGACGGTGACCTCCTTGAACCGCTCGGCGACTTCCACCGGTACACCGGCATCGGGGTGCAGCTGCTTCGCGAGAGAACGGAACGCGCGCGCGAGTTCGTCGTCGGTCGCGTCGGTCGCAACACCCAGTGCCGCGTAGTAATCGACGGTCGCCCAATCGCGGGTGCGCGTGTAGGCCACGACCGCACGATAGAGCTTCAGATCATCGCGACGACAGGCGCATGGAGCCGGACGTGGTGCAAGCCGCGAAACCGGCTGACGTTCGCCCGGACCGGCTCGGTTGCCACGCCGGCGCGATTCAGTCTTTGAGCGCGACCGCGTTGGGCGTGACGTTCATCTTCGGCACGTACTCGCCGCCGTCGACGTCACGGGCCTCGCCGCCCATCGACGCGCGTAATTCGGCCGCGCACGTGTCGCACGGACCGGCGAAAACGAGCGGCGCCGTCGCGCCGCAGCGCAGGCAGGGTTGTTCCTCTGCCGGGAAGTCCGTTGGGTCGAAATGAACCAGACCGAGTGCCATCTCCTCATGCTGCCACGGCCGGCTGCCGAACCCGGGCATGGTGCCGCCGGGCGTGAAGTGTGGCGCCCGTCACGCGCGCGCGGCGGCACGTGCGTGGCCGGCGCCAAGTCTCTACGCTGAGGTCGTGGGCGGAGTGCCTCGGGTCTGGAGCGCCGTCGCGCGCGGGTTGCTCGGCGCGATCGCATGGGGTGTGCTGCTCGCGTACGTCTACCACGCGTCGCTCGTCCACGGCGCCCTGGTCGGGCTGTTCGCCTGGGGGCCCGCGATCGTGTTCTCGGCTCGCTGGCGTGACGCGCCGCACGACGCACCGCTCGACGCCTTCGGCCCCTGAGCTCGTCAATCGGTCCAGAGGCAGAACGGGTGGCCCGCGGGGTCGAGCATGACTCGTAGCTCGTTCTGGTCGCGGTCTTCCGGTTGGTGCGCCACGACACGCGCTCCTGCCGCCACGGCGTGCGCGACTGCCGCCTCGATGTCGTCGACCCAGATCTCGAAGTGGAGCATCTTGGTCTGCGCACCCGCGTGCTCGGGCCAGGATGGCGGTTGGTACCACGCTTCGGCCTGGAAGTTCAGCCCCACGCCACCGGTCGGGTCGGCCATCTGTACCCAGTCGCCACTGCCGGCGGTGATCTCCCAACCGAGAAGCCGGCCGTAGAACGCGGCCAGCGCCTCCGCATCGGCGCAGTCGAGGCACACCGCGTTCCAGCGCAACCGCGGGCGAGTGCGGGGCGAGGTCGAGGTCATGGCTTGGCCTCCGGTTGGTCAGGCGGTCATGAACGCGATGGCGGTCGTCAGGCCGAGCGCCCGGTGCTGCAGGGTGGCGATCCGGCGACCGGGCTGGACCGCCGGCTTCGGGTCGGTGCAATGCTCCCCGAACCGGGCCTTCGTGGCATCCAGGTCGTCGACAACGATCGCGAGGCCGAAGAAGCGTGCGGGCGCGCCGGTGCCGCCGGCCGGGGCGCTCGTCGGCCCGACGACCTCGACGATCACCTCGCCGGCCCGGAAGAACCCCTGGCGTATGGGTGCGGTGCGGGTGCCGGTGTCGCGTTCGCGCCGGAGTTCGAACCCGGCGTCGCGCAGCGCCGCGATCGTCCGGGCGTAGTCGGGCGTCGCGACCACGACGTGGTCGATCAGGTTGGCCCCGTTCGGATGATGCCCGGCGGGCTCCGGGACGGGCGCGTCGCTCGCGATCGTCGCCAGGCCGTCGATCGTGCCGCCCGGGGGCACCTTCGCCGCGCCGCGCAGGTGCCACTCCACGACACCGCGCCGATGGGCGTCGAGCCCGGTCAGGCGAACGCCGACGCGCCCGATTCGCAACTCGTCGCCGGCGACGTCGAAACCGGCGGCCTGCCATGCCTCGGGAGGATCGGCGACGCCGAGCTCCGCGATCGTGATCACGCGCCGGCGAGTTGCGCGTACTGGTCGAGCAGGGGCATGACGCGGTCGCTCGGGGCCGACGGCAGGCGCAACACGACCTCTTCGATACCGATCGACGCGTAGTACTCGAGCTTCCCCGGGTTCGGCAACGTGCCGAACGGCACGATGCGCAAGGTCGACGGGTCGCGGTCGTTCGCTTCGCACGCGCGCTGCAGGTCGGCCATCGCGTCCCGCACACCGGCACCGCCGATCGGGATCCACCCGTCGCCGTACTCGGCGATGTGGGCGAACAGCTGCGGTCCCGCGGCGCCGCCGATCAACACCGGCGGGCCGCCGGGTTGCGCCGGTTTCGGCCACGCCCACGACGGCGCGAGATGCACGAAGTCGCCGGCGAACTGTCCGACCTCGTTGCGCCACAACGATTGCATCGCGAGCACGTGCTCCCGGCCGGGCGCGGCGCGTCCGCATTTCGACGCCGTGGTCCTCGGCTTCATCGGCGTTCCAACCGAACCCGATGCCGAACGCGAAGCGGCCACCCGACAGCGCATCGAGCGTCGCGACCGCCTTCGCAGTGTTGATCGGGTCGCGTTGCGCGACGAGACAGATCCCGGTGCCGACGATCAACCGTTCGGTGACCGCCGCCGCGATGCTCAACGCGACGAACGGATCGAGCGTGCGCTTGTACTCCTCAGGCAATTCCGCGTCGCCGGTGGGCGGCGGCGTGCGTCGACTGACCGGGATATGGGTGTGTTCCGGGAGGTAGAGCGAGTGCAGGCCGCGCGCCTCGGCTTCCTTCGCGAGCTGCGCGATCGGCATCGAAACGTCGGTTGCGAACATCGTGACCCCGTAATGCACGCCGGTAGGGTAACGACTCGGTTCGCCGTGCGGACCGAGCGACGGAAGAGGAGCCTTGGTGGCCGGTATCTGCGAAGGACGAGTGGTGATCGTGACCGGCGCCGGCCGCGGGATCGGGCGCGAGCACGCGCTCGAATTCGCCCGGCAGGGAGCGCGCGTCGTGGTCAACGATCTCGGCGTCGAACGCGACGGCACCGGCCCGAAGGGTTCGCCCGCCCAGCTCGTCGTCGACGAGATCGCGGCGATCGGCTCCGAGGCGGTGGCGAACGGCGACGACATCGCCGACTTCGACGGCGCCCGCCGCCTCGTCCGTACCGCGATCGACGCGTTCGGCCGCCTCGACGTGCTCGTGAACAATGCCGGGTTCCTGCGCGACCGCATGCTGTTCACCGCGTCGGAGGAGGAATGGGACGCGGTGATCCGGGTCCACCTCAAGGGCCACTTCGCGCCGACCCGCCACGCGGCCGAGTACTGGCGGGCACAGGCCAAAGCGGGCGAACCCGTCGACGCGCGCATCGTCAACACGTCGTCGGGGGCCGGGTTGATGGGCAGCGTCGGGCAAGGCGCCTACTCGGCTGCCAAGGCCGGGATCGCGGCGCTCACCCTCGTGGAAGCGGCCGAGTTCGGGCGCTACGGCATTACGGCCAACGCGATCGCACCCGCCGCCCGCACCCGGATGACCGCCGATGTCTTCGGCGACCGCATGGCCGCCCCGGCCGACGGTTTCGACGCGAACGACCCGGCGAACATCTCGCCGCTCGTCGTCTGGCTCGGCAGCAGTGCATCCCGCGACGTCACCGGCCGGGTCTTCGAGGTCGAGGGCGGGATGCTCTCCGTCGCCGACGGATGGCAGCACGGGCCGCGCATCGACAAGGGCGCCCGCTGGGACGCGGCCGAAGTCGGCGACGCGGTGACCGAGTTGCTGGCGAAGGCGCCCGCACCCGCACCGGTGTACGGCGCGTAGCCGGCCTCCGGACCGCTGCTGATGCGACCGCGGCAGCATCCCGCGCCGGCGGCGTTGCGCGAACACTGGCGCGCGAACGGCATCTGGAACGACGAGACGCTCCTCGATCGCCTCGACGCCGCCGGCGGCGATCACGTCGCCCTCGTCGACGGCAGCACGCGCTGGACGATCGACGACCTTCGCCGCGCCGCCGGCACCGTCGCGAGCGCGCTGTGGGGACGCGGCGTTCGCCCCGGCGACGTCGTGTGCTGGCAGCTCCCGAACTGGCACGAAGCGGTCGCGTTCTGCTGGGGCATCTGGCGTTGCGGCGCGATCGCGAGCCCCGTCACCCCGAACCTCCGCGCGCACGAAGTCGGGTTCATCCTCGAACAGACCGGCGCACGCGTCGTCGCGGCGCCCGCGTCATTCCGCGGCACCGACTACGTCGCGATGATTCGCGGCAGCGGCTTCGACGGCGAGATCGTCACCTACCGCGACCCCGGCGCCGCGCTCGACGACGACGCGCCGGTCCCCGACGTCCCGGTCGCCGCCGACGATCCGGCGGTGATCCTGTGGACGTCGGGCACCACGTCGGTACCCAAGGGCGTCGTGCACACGCACCAGAGCCTGCGGGTCGAAGCCGACAGCATCACCGAAGCGCACGCCATACGCGCCGGCGAAGCGCTCCTGCTTCCCATGCCGATCACGCATGTCGCGGGCCTCACCTACGGCGTGCTCCTGCCGGTGACGAACGGCGTGCGGGCGGTGCTCATGGACGTGTGGGACGCGGGCGCGGGGCTGCATCTCCTCGAGCAGGAGCACGTCGAGGTGATGATCTCGACGCCGGTGTTCATGCGGTCGATGATCGACCATCCCGATTTCGCAGGCACCGATACCCGCGCCTTGCGCCTGTTCTCGCTGGGCGGGGCCGGGGTCGCGCCGTCGATGGTGCGTGAGGGTGCCGCCGCGTTCGGGGGCACGGCCGGTTGCTGGTGCAAGCGGACGTACGGTTCGACCGAGTACCCGACGCTGACGACCGGGAGCCGGGCCGACGGCCTCGAACGCGACGCCACCACCGACGGGCGCATCATCGGTGCCGGCGAGGTGCGGATCGTCGACCCGGCGACGGGGATCGATGTGGCGCCGGGCGTTGCGGGCGAGCTCCTCGTGCGCGGCCCGGAGATGTTCAGCGGTTATCTCGACGGCAGGCTCGACCGTGACGCGTTCGCGCCCGACGGCTGGTTCCGCACCGGCGATCTCGCCACCTACGACGACACCTTCCTCACGATCGTCGATCGGTTGAAAGACGTCATCATCCGGGGCGGCGAGAACATTTCGGCCGCCGAGGTCGAAGCCCTCCTGGCGACGCATCCTGCCGTGGTGGAAGCGGCGTGCATCGCGATCCCGGATTCGTTGATGGGCGAACGCGTCGGCGCGTTTGTCGTCGTACGCGGTGGGTACGACGGGGAACTGACGCTGGAGTCGTTGCGTGCGCACCTCGTCGCGCAGGGGTTGGCGCGGTTCAAGCTCCCCGAGCGGCTGGAGGTGCGCACGAGCTTCCCCCGGACGGCGAGCGGCAAGGTGCAGAAGGCAGCGTTACGAGCAGAACAGCAAATCAACTAGCGAAATCAGTAGCTGTTTTCGCGTCATTTCGACGTGCGTTGGGTATGAAATTTCCGCGATGAAGGTATAGTGTGTCACTGGCGCAGCGGGCCTTTGGCGGAATTCCCCCCAATGGAATCGGCCCGCCTTTTGCCCAGGCCCGCTGCGCCCCTTCTCATTTCGGCCGCCGGCGTCATCGCCGGCCCGTGGCCGGCCCGCCACAGATCCGGGCTTGGCAGGCTTGCTCGATGTGGGTAATGTCTCGTGAGCGAGTCCTGCGAAGGGCGACAGCCTGGGACCGCCGTTGGGGAAGAGTGGGGATTTCACCTGGAACGGCCGGTGAGGTCATGAGCGCGGGTGGGGCCGCTCAGGAGGTGTGTGCGTACCGCAGCCACGGCCCAGGCGGCGCGCGCGTCTGCTTCTGCGGTTCGGGATGCGCGGCGAGGTCGTGGCGGCCCGTCCCCTGCCGTCCACTTCGGTATAGCACCGAATGTGACAATCTCGTTTACAACGTGTTGTGGCAGCAATAATGCCCGCAGTTTCTGGGAAGGACTGGGCGTATTGACGCGCGATCTGATGTATACAACAGCCCCTGAGGTCTACATTCTGTGAAGAACCATGGGAATCGTCGCGAAGCGACCGCCTCCAAGATGGGCTCGTACGTCCTGACCCTGGCGAGTGACGGAACACCGCTGCTGCACGGGCCGTACGCCACGTCGCGTGCCCGGCTGCTCGTCGCTCTGCAACTCGCCGGCAACCTCGCCGACGAGTTCCTGTTCCTGGTCGATTACACGGCTCGCGGCTTGCGGGTCGAAAGGTTCGATGCGACCACGATCGACGACCTTGGCGACTGCGACGAGCCTGGCGATCCCGCCGGCGATCCCGGCAGCGAGACGGGCGACGACGCCGGGAACGACCTCGGCATCATCGACGCACGCGGCATACGCCCGGTACCGGCTCGTAGCCTCGCGGCCGGTGAGCACCAGCGAAGACACTGAGGCTGCGTCGCTCGAGACGTTCCGCGCCACGACTCGTCGCGCGTTGCAGGCCCGGCTCCGGCCGCGCACACCCACGGCCGCCCGCTCCGTGCTCGGAGCGGGCAACGACGACCTCGTCGCCGGGCGCGCATTCCTCGAAGCAATGGACGGCGGCTGGGCGGTCCCGACCTGGCCGGTCGAGTTCGGCGGGCTCGCCGCGACCGCAGCCGAGGCGGCCGTCGTGCAGCAGGAGCTGGGCCGGTTCGACACGCCCGACCTGTACCCGTACCTCGTCGGCCTCTCGCTCGTCGGCCCGGTGCTGCTCGCGCACGCGACCGCTTCCCAGCAGCGCCGATGGCTCCCCCGGATCCGCACCGGCGCCGAGATCTGGTGCCAGCTGTTCTCCGAGCCCGACGCCGGCTCCGACCTCGCGAACCTCTCGACCCGCGCCGTGCTCGACGGGGAACGCTGGGTCGTCGACGGGCAGAAGGTGTGGACGAGCCGCGGCCTCTACGCGCAGCGTGGTCTCCTGCTCGCCCGCACCGATCCCGGCGCCGCGAAACACGATGGCATCACCGCGTTCGGTCTCGACATGCGCAGCGCCGGCGTCGACGTGCGGCCCTTACGGCAGATGAACGGCGACGCCCACTTCACGGAGGTCTTCCTCGACGGCGTCGCCGTGCCCGATGCCGACCGCATCGGCGCGGCGGGCGACGGCTGGCGGGTCGCGCTCACGACGCTGGCTCACGAGCGCGGCGCGGTCGGTTCACCGGGCGGATCGTTCCTCGACGTCGACCGCCTGCTGTCGCTCGTCCGGGCCCTCGACACCCCGCTCGATCCGGCGACCCGCGACGCGCTCGATGCGGGTCGTGGTCGACCTGCGGGTGCTCTCGCTGACGAGCCGGCGTGCCCGCGACACCACCCGCGCCGGGCGGCCCGGCCCCGAAGGGTCGGGACTGAAACTGCGCGCCGCGACCGCGTTCAAGGCGTACACCGACATTGCCATGCGCGTGCTCGGCGCCGCCGCGATGCTCGACCCGGGCGGCGCATGGCAGACGTTGTTCCTCACCGCGCCGTCGCTGTCGATCCGGGGCGGGACCGACGAGATCCAACGCAACATCGTGGGGGAACGGGTGCTCGGCCTCGCGGGCGAACCTCGCATCGACCGCGGGGTTCCGTTCAACCAGTTGCTCCGCTCGTAACGCCGCGGCATCTCGCCCGCCCCCGTGCGCAACACTGGGCGCGCATGGCGCGTCGCGAACCTCCCGCCGGGGCCGGGGACGCCGCCGACGACCTCGAGGTGATCGAGGTCGACGACGACCCGGCGTCGTCGGGTGACGCGCCCTACCGCTTCCTACCCGACGGCCACGACGACGGTGCGGGTGCCCGGGTGGCCGGGCGGCCGCGGGGTTCGGCCCTCCGTTCACGACTTCGTTCGCGACTTCGTTCGCGCCGCGCCCGCGTCGCGTTCGCGGTCGCCGTCGCACTCGTCGCGGCGAGCGCGACGACGACCACCGTCGCACTGCGCCGCCACCACACGCCGAGCGGCGCCGTCACGCTGGCGATCGCACCGTCGTCGGCGGCGTCGAACCTGAACGAGCACGTGCCACCAGTTCTCGACGCGGCAACCCGGAAGCTCTGGCGAAACTCCTTCGTCATCGGCAGCGCCGACGGTGTGCTCGTCGTCGACCCGAAGGCAGGAACGATACGGAACGCTCCCGTGAGCGTCGCGCCGAACGCCGCGCTGCTCGACCGCAGCGGCCGCGTCGTGGTGATTGCCGACGGCGGCCACCAAGTGCTGTTCGACCTCAGTTACCGGGCACCGATCTTGGCTCCCGCGCACGCCACATTCTTCCCGGCCCTCGCGAAGGGCCGTTTCTGGACGGATTCCGGAACGTCGGTGTTCGGTGCCGGCTTCGGAACAATCGCGCTCCCAGCCGGCTACGAGGTGCTGGCACAGGTCGCCGGTCCGTCACTCACCTTCCTGCTGCGCAACCCGGCCGGCGACCGGCTGGCCGTTTGGGCACCGTCGACCGACGCGAACGAGAACGAACCGCGCCGGTTCCCGGGCGAGCATCAACACGTCGTGGCGAGCCGCGCCGATCGCGTCGCGTGGACCGGTGACGACTGCAGCGAGATCCGTTGCGTCCTCCACGTCACCGACGTCGTGACCCTTCACGACGCGACCATCGGCTTCCCGTACCCACCGATCGTCAACGGCGAACCGGCGTCGGCGCGCGCGACCGGCCGGTTCTCGCCCGACGGCCGTTACCTCGCCGCGCTCGCACCCGACCCCAGCGGGCCGTCGGGCCGGCTGGTCGTCTTCGACCTTCGGACCGCGACCGCTCGAGTGGTCGCGGGCGTGGCGACGTCGACGGTCGAGCTCGAGCAGTCGAGCTCACGGGTACCGCTCGGCGCCGGGCTCCCGTTCGACTGGTCGCCCGACAGCAAGCTCCTCCTCACCCTCAATGTCGACACCGAGGGCGGGACGCGCCTCGAACGGATCGACGTCGCGGCCGACCGCGTCGCGATCTCCCCCGCCACGATCCCGCCGGCCAGTTCGCTCGCGAGCCTCGACCTCACGCCCTCGACTGCGCCCGCGCCACCGCTGCTCGGCGATAGCCCGCTGCTCGGGAACCGGACCGGCCTCGTGCTCGCGCAACTCGACAACGACAACACCCTCGAACGGCTCGACCTCGACACCGGCACCGTCGCGTCGAACCAGTTCAGTTACCCGCCGACCGTCACGCAGAACATCGATCCCGTCACGAACCTGCCGATCGCCGACCCGCGCCTCACGCCGATGCGCGGGGCGCGATTTTCCGCAACGGGTACCAGACGTGGTGGGTCCCCCGTTACGGGCCAACCCGAGAGCTGGCGACGGCGCTCGGCATCCTGCCCGAGAGCACCGATCGCGCGTGGCTGGTGGAAGCGAACCGCGACGGCACGTTCGCGCTCGTGCCGATCGACGGCAGCGGCGAGATGGGCCTCGCCGTGGCGACTGGCGTACGCCCGAGGGCGGCCGTCACGAACGGGTTCGTCGAGGTGGTCCCGGCGACGATCGACCACCCGACCTCCATCGAGGTGTACGACCCGCGCACCGGCGCGCGGCGCACGATCGGCGGGTCGAGCACGTCGAACCGGGTGCTGCTCGCCGCGGCGGGCAACATCGTGCTCTGGTCGGGCGACTGCACGACCTCCGACGAGCCTTCGCTGTGCGGAGTGCGGGTCACGAACGTGGTCACCGGCATCACCCGGTCGCATGACGACTGGTCGGCCCGCAACGTCACCCTCGCGCCCGACGGGCACGCGTTGCTCTACGTGCCGACCGTCGGCACCGGGATCGGCGTACCGACGGTGCTCGACCTGGCCACCGGTACGACGTCGACACTGCCCGGTGCGAACAACATCGGCGGCTTCGTCTGGGGCCGGACGGCTGGATCTTCTACGGCACCGACCGCGGGCTCGGGGCCTGGCGGCCCGGCCTCACCTCACCCCGCATCGTTCCCGGCGCGACCGAACTGCTCGGCGACGCAATCGTCTTCTAGACGCAATCGGCTTCTAGAAGAGGGCTCGGCTCGACGTGCGGGCCGACTGGTAGACGGCGTGAACCAGCGAGTCGGGACGCGGGTCGCCGGACCAGTCGAACCGGAGGTCGTTCATCACGTACGCGAACGACAGGCCGGCCGCGGGGTCGGCGAACGCGACGGAACCGCCGGCCCCGGCATGGCCGAACGCCTCCCGCGCCGCCCGGGCGTTCAACGACGGCGGGAGCATGTACCCGAGCCCGAAGGCGGTCTCGGTCATGATGACCTTGTCGGGCCCTCGCACCTGCGCCTCGGTCGCCCGGGCGACGGTCGCCGGTTGCAGCGTGCGGATGCCGTCGACCTCGCCGATCAACGACGCGTACAGGCGCGCGAGCGAACGCGCGTCGCCGATGCCGTTCGATGAGGGCAGCTCGCACGCGTGCAAGGCCCGGGTGTTCCACATGTCGTCGTAGGCGAAGTTTTCGGACGGGCCGGTCGCGGCCCGGCCGAGCAACGTCTCGTCGCCGAGCGACGCGAAGAACGTGAGCACTTCGGGCTCGGGTGGGACGAGGCGGGCCACCCGCGGTTCGAGTGCTTCGGGCAGACCGATCCAGAAGTCGAGACCGAGCGGCGCGGCGATCTCCTCGCGGAAGAACGCCCCGATCGTCGTGCCGGTGACGCGCCGGACGAGCTCACCGACGATCCACCCGAACGAGCGCATGTGGTACCCGTGCGCGGTGCCCGGCGGCCAGTTCGGTGGCTGCTTCGCGATCGCGTCGACCACCGGGAACCACGCCAGGCATTCGTCGAGGCTGAGGTCGCCTTCGACGACGGCCAGCCCGGCTTGGTGCGAGAGCGCCTGGCGCACGGTGATCGCGGCCTTCCCGTTCGCGGCGAACTCGGGCCAGTAGTGCGCGACCGTCTGGTCCGGGTCGAGCAGGCCGCGCTCCACGAGGAGATTGGCGGCCGTCGCGCTCATCCCCTTCGTGCACGAGTACACGAGCACCAACGTGTCGTCACGCCACGGGGTGCCGATCGTGGCGTCGGCGAGGCCGCCCCAGAGGTCGACGACCAGCTCGCCGCCGGCGTACACCGCGCAGGCCGCACCGACCTCGCCGTTGTCGTCGAAGTTCGCGATGAACGCGTCGAGTACCCGCTCGTACGCCGGTTCGACCGTCCCCCCGATATCCGTCACCCAACCGATCCTACGTGCGTCGATAGCTATCGATTATCGATAGCTATCGACGCCTGTCTAAGGTGACGCGAACGTCAGTTTTCGGGCCACGAATGATCCAGGAGAACGCGCACATGGGGATGCTCGACGGCAAGGTCGCCATCGTCACCGGGTCGGGGAACGGGGTCGGTCGAGGCGAAGCGGTGATGCTCGCCGACCACGGCGCCAAGGTCGTCGTGAACGACCTCGGCGGATCGGTTGCCGGTGAAGGCGCCGACAAGCGGGCGGCCGACGAAGTCGTCGACGTGATCAAGGGTCGCGGCGGCGAAGCTGTGTCCAACTACGACGACGTCTCCGACTTCAACGGCGCCAAGAACATCATCGGCACCGCGATCGAGGCGTTCGGCCGCCTCGACGTGCTCGTCAACAACGCGGGTGTGCTGCGCGACCGGATGATGTTCTCGATGCCACCCGAAGACTTCGACAAGGTCGTCAAGGTGCACATGTACGGCACCTTCAACACGATGCACCACGCGTCGGCGTACTGGCGCAACGAATCGAAGGAAGGTCGCCAACCGCGCGCGTCGATCGTCAACACGGTGTCGAGCGCCGGGCTGCAGGGCCAGGCGAGCCAGATCAACTACGGCGCGGCGAAGGCCGGCATCGCCGCGATGACGATCATCGCGAGCCTCGAACTCGCCCGCTACGGCGTGCGCGCCAACTGCGTCGGTCCGGGCGGCTTCACCCGCATGGTCGCGCAGGCGATGAAGGACATCGAGGTGAAGAACCCCGAGGACTACACCGAGTTCGACGGCATGAACCCCGGCAACTCCGCACCGGCGGTCGTGTTCCTCGCGTCCGACGAGGCGCTCCACGTGACCGGGCAGGTGCTGCGCATGGTCGGCAACAACCTCGCGGTCTACCAGCCGTGGGAGATGGGCGAACAGTTCCTCGCCACCGAGAAGGACGGCTCGCCGAAACAGTGGGACCCCGCCGACATCGGGCGCATCCTCAACCGGTACGTCTTCCGGTCGCAGAACCCAGGCATCGACGCGCAGAAGCGAATCTGAGCACCCGGCCACGACCAGGAAAGCGAGTCGAGTGGCGCAAGCAATCGCAATCGTCGGCGCAGCCCTCTCCGACATCGGGCGGGTCGACACGAAGACGGCGTACGAGTTGCACTACCAGGCTGCGAGCCGCGCCATCGCCGATGCCGGCCTCACCAAGCACGACATCGACGGCATGGCGTCGTGCGGCCTCGGCCTGCTCGCGCCGACGGAAGTGGCCGAGTACATGGGCCTGCGCCCCAACTGGTCGGATGGCACGAGCGTGGGCGGCAGTTCGTGGGAGTTCATGCTCGGCCACGCGGCCGACGCGATCCGTGCCGGCCGGGCCGAGACGGTGCTCATCGTCTACGGCTCGACGACGCGCGCCGACCTGAAAGCACGCCGCCGCAGTGCGAACCTCTCGTTCGGCGCGCGAGGACCGGTGCAGTTCGACGTGCCGTTCGGCCACACGCTCATCTCGAAGTACGCGATGGCCACCCGCCGTCACATGTACGAGTTCGGCACGACCGTCGAACAACTGGCCGAGATCGCGGTGTCGACGCGGTTCAACGCGTCGCACAACCCGGAGGCCTACTACCGCGACCTCATCACGATCGACGACGTCCTGTCGTCGCGCATGATGGCCGACCCCCTCACGAAGTTGCACTGCTGCATCCGCAGCGACGGCGGCGGCGCGGTGGTCGTGACCTCGGCCGATCGGGCACACGACTGCGCGAAGCAACCGGTATGGGTGCTCGGCACCGGTGAAGCGGTGTCGCACACGACGATGAGCGAGTGGGAGGACTTCACCGAGTCGCCCGCGATTCGCAGCGGGCAACAAGCCTTCGACCAGGCCGGCGTGAAGCCCGACGACATCGACGTGTGCGAGATCTACGACGCGTTCACCGCCATGGTCCTGTTCTCGTTCGAGGCGCTCGGCTTCTGCAAGAAAGGCGAAGGCGGCCCCTTCGTCGCCGGCGGCCGCACCCGCATCGACGGTGCGCTGCCCACGAACACCGATGGCGGTGGCCTCTCCCATTGCCACCCCGGGATGCGGGGCATGTTCCTGCTCGTGGAGGCCGTGCGCCAGCTGCGCGGCGAAGCCACCGGCCGGCAGGTCGAAGCGGCGCGCCTCGCGTGCGTCAACGGCACCGGCGGGTGGTTCTCCTCCGCCAGCACCGCCATTCTCGCCGTCGACTGACAGGCGTCGATAGCTATCGCTATGCGATAGCTATCGACGCACGTCGTCAGGCGGCGGCGAAGAAGCCGCGGTGCACGACGGTCGCGACGGTGTCGAGCGTTTCGTCGGGGTCGAAGTCGAGGCGGCGCGACACGAGGAAGTAGGCGAAGCGTTCCAAGAGCGCCATCAGCGCCGACACGGTCGCTTCATCGCCCGGCGCGCCCGCTTCACGCATCCGCTTGGCGAGCGCGGTCGCGATGTCGGTGTACGCCTTCACGCCGAGGTGCGACACCTCACGGTCTTCCACCTGGCCTTCCATCCACGCGCGGATCACGGGCCCGTAGTGGCGGTAGGTCGTGAAGAACCCGTCGAGGAATCGCCGGAGTTCGTCGTACCCGGCGTCGTTCCCCGTGACCGCGCCGAGGGTGGTGCTCAGATCGTCGAGCTCGACGGCACACTCGAGCGCGAGCCGCGGAGCAACGCCTCCTTGTTGGGAAAGTAGAGATAGAAGGTGCCGTGCGACGTGCGGGCCGCGCGCACGATGTCGTCGACGCGGGCCGCGTGCACGCCGCGCTCGGCGAACACCCGCATCCCCGCGTCGAGCAGACGGCTCATCGTCTTGCGGCCCTGCGCCCGCAGCTCACGGCCCTGCACGGGCACGATCGCGCCTTTCGCAAGGGTGTCGCGCCGGGTCGAACGTTGCCGAGACGGCTTGTAGCCTTCGGTCACAGGCGACTCCGTTCGGAAAGGTTCGACATGCTCGCGGCAACCACCCGTGAAGCGGCGCGGCGTTTCGAAGATCGTACTGCGTACGTCACCGAAGCCGGCTGGTCGCTGTCGTACCGCGATCTCGACAACATCTCCGACGAGATCGCAGTGGGCTTGTCGCGCCGCGGCGTGGGCGACGGCGACGTCGTCGCGCTCGTGCTGCCGCCCGGGCCGGAGTACCTGTGCTGCTACCTCGCGAACGCGAAACTCGGCGCGGTGACCGCCGGCGTGAACGACCGACTCTCCGAGCGCGAGCGGCAAGCGGTCCTCGAGGTCGCGCAGCCCACGTTGGTCGTCGCGGCGCCGGGCTTCGCACCGCCCGACCGCCCGTCGATCGAAGTCGCCGCGGCGGGGTCGGCCGGTGCGATCGCCGCCGAACTTCGCGTCGCGGGGGCGGCTCCACCGGTGCGCGTCGAAGCCCCCGACGATCCGGTCGCGATCATCTTCACGTCCGGCACGACGGGCTTGCCGAAGGGCGCGTGCTACTGCAACCGGCAACTCGCGTTCATCACCCAAACCGACGTCGGTGACGCGTGGGGCACCGGCGGTCGCGGGTTCAGCGGCACGTCGTTCGCGCATCTCGGTTTCATGACGAAGCTGCCCGGCAATCTGCGCCGCGGTGGTACGACGTTCATCATGACGCGCTGGCGTGCCCACGAAGCGCTCGTGCTCCTCGAACGGGAGCGGATGACAACCGTCGCCGGCGTGCCGTCGCAACTCGCGTTGATGTTGCGCGACCCCGATTTCGACACCTTCGACCTGTCGAGCATCCGGTTCATCATCGCGGGCGGCGGTCCGATCACACCCGGGCTCGCCGAGGAAGCGCGGGCGCGCTTCGGGGCGAAGCTCGCAACGCGATATTCGTGCACGGAAGCCGGCATCGGTCTGGGCACCGCGTTCGACGATCCCGAAGAAGACGCGGTCGTGAGCGTCGGGCGGCCCCACCCGAACATCGAGTGCGCACTCGTCGACGCCGACGGCAAGCCGGTTGCACCGGGCGAGATCGGCGAGGTGTGCCTCCGCTCCCCCGCGGTGATGAGCGGCTACTGGCGCGACGAGGAGCAGACCAAGGCTGCATTCACACCCGACGGGTTCGTGCGCACCGGCGATCTCGGCTGGCGCGACGACGCCGGACGTCTCCGGCTCGTTGGTCGCACCAAGGAGATGTACGTGCGCGGCGGCTACAACGTGTACCCGGTCGAGGTCGAGGGGCTGCTCTCGACGCACCCGGCGGTCGCCGCCGTCGCGATCGTGCCGCACGCCGACCCCGTGATGGGCGAGATCGGGGTCGCGGTCGTGGTGCCGCGCGACCCCGCGGCACCGCCGACCCTCGACGGCCTGCGCTCGCACGCGTCGGCCCGGCTGGCCGCGTACAAGCTGCCCGAGGCCGTGCACATCGTCGACGCGTTGCCGCTCACCGCGGGAGAGAAGGTCGACCGCCGCGCGCTCGCCGCCGAGGTGGCCGGCATTCCCGTCCGTCGATAGCCTGACGCACCCGTCAGGTTCTCGATCGGAAGTCGCGAGGCGCGCCGTTCATGGAGCTCGAGTTCACCGCCGACCAGGACGAGTTGCGCGACTCGGTGCGCACCGTGCTCGCGAAGGAATCACCCATCTCGCTCACCCGGTCGATCGTCGAGGGCGACGGCGACGCGACCCGCCTCTGGTCGACGATGGTCGAACTCGGCTGGCCCGCCCTCACCGTGCCCGAAGCGCACGGAGGCATCGGTCTCGGCCCGATCGAAGCCGTCATCCTCGCCGAAGAGCTGGGACGGGTCGTGGCGCCGGGGCCGCTGCTCTGCACCGTCACGCAGTTCGTGCCCGTGGTACACACGCTCGGTTCACCCGAGCAGCACCGCCGCTTCCTCGGCGCAGTCGCCGCGGGCGACGTGCGGGCAACGGTCGCGCTCGCCGACGAGCACGGCAGCTTCGATCTCGACCACGTCTCGGCGCGGGCGACCGCCGCCCCCGGTGGTGGGGTACGCCTATCGGGTACGAAGCGGTTCGTCATGGAAGGCGACGCGGTCGACGAAACCGCAGTCGTCGTGCGCTTCGACGACGGTGCCGGCGGCGTCGCCGGCGGCGACCTCGGTGTCGTCGTCGTACCCGCGGCGGCCGGCACGCGGCAGCGGATCGACACCCTCGACCGATCGCGCCGTCTCGCGACGATCGTGCTCGACGGGATCACGGTCGACGCCGACCGGGTGCTCCCCGGGCGCGACCAGATCGCGCTCGCGCGCGCGCTCGACGAAGCGACGGTCGCCCTCGCGCTCGAGATGGTCGGCACCGCGCAGTCGATCTTCGACGTCACCCTCGAGTACGCGAAGGCGCGCCAGCAGTTCGGTGTGCCGATCGGGTCGTTCCAGGCGGTGAAGCACAAGTTCGCCGACATGGCGATCGCGCTCGAACGCGCCCGCGCCACCGCGTACTTCGCGGCGCTCACCCTCGCCGAACACGACGCCCGCGCCGCGAAGGCGACGTCGGTCGCCAAGGTCGCGGCCGGCGACTGCCAGCGTCTGCTCGCCCAGGAAGGCATCCAACTCCACGGCGGGATCGGCTACACGTGGGAGCACGACATGCACCTCTACGTGAAGCGGGTGAAGGAGGGTGAACCGCTGTTCGGTACGAGCGCGTGGCACCGCGCTCGCATCGCCCGCTTGCTCGGCGTGTAGCGCGGTGGCGCGCGCCGCGCCCGTGGGCCGGCCGCGCTACGGAGCGAACTTCGTCATGAAGAAGTTGTTCGTGGCGATGATCGCGGTGCCCTCGAAGATCGGCTGCGAGAACTCGCCGTAGTCCTGCGTCGCGCCGTTGCTGTTGCGGTCTTCGAGGTGCGCCAGGATCGCGGCTGCGACGCGCGTGTTGACGAGGTACACACCGTTCTGGTGGCCGTTGTTGATGTCGGCGTTCTGGAGTTGACCGCCGGCGCAGGCGAGGATGCCGTTCCCGTTGATCGCGCACGGCCCCATCACGTCGGCCGGCAAGCCGATCTCGAACGGTTTCCCACCCACGCTGACGAGCGCGCCGGTCGCGGGGTCGAGTTCACGGATCGAGCCCGGGACCAGCAACCCTCCGGTCGGCGCCCAAACTTTCGGCGCGCTCCCCGATCCCGTCCACGTCCCGCCGACGTGGGTGGCGTTGCTCACGACGAACAGGTGCGTACCGTCGAAGATCCCGCCGCCCGAGAGCGCGTGATCGGTTTCGTCGGTCTGCTGGGTGCCGACGAACGCCTGCCAGACCGGTGCCCCGTTGTCCTGGCGGTAGACGCGGAAGTAGCCGTCTTTGTTCGTCGCGCCGACCAGGTTCAGGCCCCCACCGTGGAAGAGGATCGGGCTCGTCGCGTAGTCGGGGTCCTGGAGGTATTGGGGCGCGGGCGCCTTCCAGATCAGCGCGCCGGTGGTGCCGTTGAGCTTCAGGATGGAGTACTGCTCGAAGCCGGCAGTGGTGTTCGGGTGCGCCGCCGCGGTCGAGTCGTAGGTGGAGCCGGTTGTCACGTAGACGTTCCCGGCCGGATCGACGGCGGCGTCGTACCAGTCGCCGGCTCCCGCGTAGCCGTCGGGAATCGTCTTGTGCACCCACAGCAGCGCGCCCGTCGACGCGTTGTACGCACGAACCTGGCCCTGGACGAAGGGCACATCGCAGTTCGACGAGACACCGATGATCACCTTGCCGTTGGCGACCGTCGGGCTCGACCACGCGTACACGTCGTTGGCGGTGGGTGATTCGAGTTGTACGACGCTGCGCCAGATCGTGGAACCGTCGCTGCCGTGCAACTTGTAGAGGTAGCCGTCGGGCGAATGGAAGTAGAGGACGGCGTTCCCCGACCCGTCGTCTTGCACATTGACGCTCGACACGATGCCGAGCCGCTGCAAGCACGTCTTCTTGGCGAGGAACGCGAAGTAGCGCGTCCAGAGGATCTTCCCGGTGGCCTCGCTCACCGCGTGCAGGCACCCGAAGTCGTCGCCGATGTAGATGACGCCCTTGAACGTGACCGGTGTCGCGAACCACACGGCGCCGACCTGGTTCACGTCGACGCCGTTGCAGGCCGGCGCGAGCACGCGCCACTTCTCGGTCAACGACGTGGCGTTCTGAGCCGTGATCAGGTTGTCGACGCTCGCACTCCCGTGCGATTGATCACCGAGGCGTGAGGTCCAGTCGGTGGTGCAGGCGCTCGTGAGCAACGCCAGTGCGGCAAGGGCGACGACCACTCCCCGGCGCGATACGCGAGGAACCGACGGGCATCCTGGGCGTCCGAGCACCGAGCCTCCGGTCCATCGCGAGACAGGTCTGCGTCAGAAAAGAAGTTCGGCGAGGATATAGAAGAGCGCGATGAGCGCGCAACCAGTCCAGATGGCGTTCTGGTGCGTGTCGTAAATGACGTTCGTGCCGCCTTGACCGAACCCTCCGATGATCCCGAGCGCGTTCAATTCGAGCAGCGCGTAGATCACGATGCCGATCAACATCCACACCGCGCGGCTGCTCCCCGACGGGGTCTGGTTGAACCCGACCGCGTTCCAGAAGTGCGACGCGCCCACCATGAAGACGAGCAGCGGCAAGGAGAAGATCGTGTTCATGCGCGACGCCAGCGCCCCCTTGCGGCCCGCGGTCGCCGCCGCGGGGTCGGCCTGCCCACCGGCGGCCACGTTGCGGGCGTTGGCGATGACGATCTGCTGGTTCGGCCAGATGACGAGCCACACGTTGAGGAACATCGTGACGCCGAACAGGATGCCGAGCGCGAGTGTCTGGCCCGACGGTGCCTTCCAGAAGTAGCTCCCGTACGCGTCGGACGAACCGAAGCCACCGACGAGCAGGATCAAGATGCCGGAGGCGACAGTCGCGGCGGCCGCCCAGCGGAACCACCACAGCGTGCGCCAGGTGAGCTTGTCCATCGCGTCGTTGCGCGCCGCGGGGTCCATCTGCGCGAACGCCGGCGTCTGGATGAAGTTGAAGAACCAGAGCAGGCCCATCCACATCATCCCGACGATGACGTGGAGCATGCGCGACGCGCCCCAGAGCCCGTACCGATGGAACAAGACGATCGCTTCCACACCCAACCCCCCGCGTGCTGCGGCCTCGAAGCGCGGAACGTAGCAAAGCCGGGCCCGTTTGTGCGCGATCCCCGAGCATTGTCCATGTCAGGCAATTCTTCAGGGTTTGACACACTTTCAGACGTTCTCTTACCCTTGTCCGATGCGTCGTGACAACCAGCCGCTCGCCCGCCTCGTCCTTCTGGAATGCAGCGCGGCCGCCACGCTCGCCGCGCTCGTGCGCCCGGCGGGGGTCGGTGGCGCCGTCCACGCGCTGCGCGATGGTTCGTGGTCGTGGTGGGCGGCGGGGTCGACCGCGACGCTGTCGGCGGCGGTGCTGTGGCTGGCCGCCGCGGCCCTCACTGCCTGGTGTTGGGCCACGACGCTCACCTGCGTCGCGAGCCGGGCCGTGCCGGCGTTACGGCCGTTACGGGCGCTCGACGCGCTGACCGCCCCGGCGATCCGGCGGGCGGTCGACCGGGCGGTCGCGGTGTCGCTGATGTGCTCGCCGTTGGGCTTCGCGTTCGCGTCGCCGGCCACCGCGGCGACGGCCCGGCCACCGGCCACGACCGCGAACGATGCCTCGCCGCCGGCTGTCGTACGGGTCGGCCCCGACGGCGAGATCCTCATCGCGCCACGACCCGGCTCCGGCGGGGCTGCCCGAGCCGTCGTTTCGACCACGACGACAACTGCGACCACCGCCCCACCACCGACCACGACCCCGCCTGCGACCACGACCCCGACCACGGTGCCGCCCCCGGTGCCGCCCCCGGCGCCCCCGTCGCCGGCACCCGCGACGCCTTCGCCCGCCGCCGCGCAGCAACCACGCCGCACCGACCTCTACACCGTGGCGCCGGGCGACAACTTCTGGACCATCGCCGCGGCGCGCATCGCCGCCGCGACGAGACGGGCACCGGCCGCCGCCGACATCGCGCCGTACTGGCAGCGGGTCGTCGACGCGAACCGCTCCACCATCCGCTCGGGCGACCCGAACCTCATCTTTCCCGGCGAGATCGTGATGCTCCCGCCCCTCGTTTGACCTGACGCCGGCGTCAGGCGCGAGACTCCGTGCGCACGTTCGGTTCGGAGCGCGAACGGGGAACATGAGCGAGGACGACGACGGCGAACAACCGCGGGGACCGTTCCTGGTCGACCAGCTGCGCTTCATGGCGCGCCGGTGGCCGGAGGAGGTCGCGTACCGCGACCTCGATGCCGGCGACGACATCACCTTTCGCGAGTGGGACGAAACCTCGAACCGGGTGGCGCGTTTCCTGATCGCTCAGGGCGTCGAGAAAGGCGATCGCGTCGCGATCCATCTCCCGAGCGACCACTGCCTGCAGTGGATCGCGGCGTACGCAGCGATCCACAAGGCCGGCGCGGTCATGGTGCCGGTGAACACCCGGCTGTCGGAACCCGAAGTCGTCGCGATCCTGCGCCACGCGGAGCCGAGCGCGATCGTGACCTGCGACCCGCTCGCGCCCACCGCGGCCGCGGTCATGGAACAGGTCGCCGCGCTCACGACGGTGCTGAACGCCGACGACGGGCGCGACGGCATGTTCGGCTGGGACGACACCGCGACCTTCGACGCGGGTGAGATCCAGGTCGAGATCAGCGAAGACGACATGGCCGACATCATGTACACGTCGGGTACGACGGGCCTGCCGAAGGGCGTGCTCGTACGTCACCGTAACGTCGCGATGATCCCGAACTCCGTGCCGCACTGGTCGGCGCGCGGGTGGCTGCACGGCGCCCCGCTGTTCACGTTCGCGGGGATGAGCTTCATCTACAACCCGATGAAGATGGGCCTCTTCGGCTGCTACATGCCGAAGTTCGACGTCGACCATTGGTTCGACGTGGTCGAGCGCGATCGACCGATGATGGTGTTCCTCGTTCCCGCGATGGCCGAGCTCATCACCGCGAGCGAACGGTTCGAGTCGGCCGATCTCTCCGCGCCGCTCGCGGTCTCGGTCGGGAGCGCCCCCCTCGCGCCGGCGACCTTGTTGAAGCTGCAGGACAAGATGCCGCAGGCTTCGGTGTCGAATTCCTACGGCCTCACCGAAGCCGGGCCTGCGTACATCGTGATGCCGAAGGAGGAGATACGAAAGCGGGTCGGGTCCGTCGGCAAGCCGATGCCGCCGGCCGAAGCGAAGGTCGTCGACCCTGCGACCGACGAGGTCGTCGGCCCGCACGTCGTCGGCGAGTTACTCGTGCGCCTGCCCGGTAAACGGCGCGAGTACTACAAGGACACCGAGGCGACGACACGTACATGGACCGACGACGGCTGGCTACGCAGCGGCGACCTCGCCTACGTCGACGAAGACGGCTTCATCTACATCTCGGGCCGTATGAAGGACATGATCATCCGCGGCGGCAACAACATCTACGCAACCGACGTGGAGGCCGTGATCCTGGAACACGACGCCGTGCAGGAAGCCGCGGTGGCCGGCGTCCCCCACCGCGTGCTCGGCGAGGACGTCGGCGCATGGATCGTGTGCAAACCCGGCCGCGACCTCACCGCCGACGCGCTGATCGAGTTCTGCCGCGACCGGCTCGCCGACTACAAACGACCGCGGGTCGTGCACTTCGTCGACGAGCTGCCCCGCAACGCGACCGGGAAGATCATGAAACACAAGCTCCCGGGACGAGGCGAACGGCAGGCCTGAGGTCAGGGCGCGTCGGCGGCGCGGACGAGGAGGCTGCCGACGTGGAACACGTAACCGGCCTGGGTGAGCCCGACGTGATCACCGGCCCGCTCGACCAGGTGCCGTTCGCAGAGCGACGCGACCGCCGCCTCGCAGGCCGGGAGGTCGGCTTGGGTCATGCTCGAGATCGTCTTGACCGACAGGTTCGTCGGCAGCAGGCCGAGTACCAGCAATGTGTTCGCTTCGGTCTGCGTGAGGTCCACGTTCCCACCCCGCTGTTGCCTACCCATCCTCTCGGCAGCCCGCCTGGCAGGGCTTAGCAATTTCGCGTCAGTGACAATGACGCGTTCTCGCCCCGCCGTTTCTGCATCCGGAAGCCACCGGCGAACGGATAGGACCTGATGACGGCGATGATGGAAAATCCGACGCCGGCGCCGCACGCAGCGCGCGCCGCCGGGTTCGCACCCGACGCCGTCCGCGCGATCGAGCTGGCCCGTCGCGTCGCCGAGACCGGTGGTTCCATCGAGACGTTGCTCGCTCCGCTCATGCGGGCGACCGGTTCCTCCCTGGCCACCCTCGACGACGCGATCTCACAGTGCCCCGCCGTGCTCGCCGCCGACGAGGCCTGGCTGCGCGAGCGGGTCGCGTACCTCCTCGCGTTGGCGCGCACGCTCCCGCTCTTCGACTGATCCCGCCAAGCGTCGCGCCCGGCGAACGCGGACCGGCCCCCGGGTGGGGTCCGAGGGCCGATCCTGGGGGCGTGCCGAGCACGCCACCCGCATGCAGTATCCGCGCGCCGGGAACAGAATGCGTTTTGCGCGATTCAGTCCGTGGCGCTCGTCACGCCGTTTCGCATCAGTCGTCGTCGATGATGTGGCCGACGCCGATACCGGCGATGCCGCCGATGTTCGCGTTGGTCGCGTCGGAGAGCGCGACGAGGAAGCTGTCGCCGTTGACCTCTTTCACCCGGTCACCGACGACGGTCACCGGGATGTTCTGCTTGGTCACGCCAGGAGCAAACGTCAGGGTCCCGGACGCCGCGTAGTAGTCCTGCGGCACGGCGGCGATGTAGTTCGGGGCCACGTTGAACGTCGTGTAGTGGACGGTGACGGTCTGCGCGCTCGGCTTCGACAGGTACACGGGAATGTTCAACGTGCGCGTCCCCGAGTTTCCTTCGATCACCGATCCGCTCGTCGGCAGCAAGGTCGGCACACCCGGCGTTACCGCGTTCGACGGCACGCTCGGCACTCCGGGCACACCGTTCTGCAACGGCTCGACCGTGAAGGTGTAGGCCGACCCGTTCGTGACGGCCACCGTCGCGCGGTGCTGCGTTGCCGGTACGGTCACCGACGCACCTCCGGGACTGGCAACGACGGTGTAACCGGTGATCGCGGTCCCGTAGTCGTAGCCCGGCGGGTCCCAGGAGACCGTCGCGTTGCCGGTTCCCGGTGTCGCGGCCACGTGTTGCGGGGCACGCACCGCCTGCTCGATGCGGGTGTACCCGGCCTTCGGTGAGCCGTCGTAGTGCATGATCCCGAAGTTCTGGTAGTGGTCGGCGAGGTTCGTGCCGTAGTCACGCACCGAGTAGATGAACATCGGCCCGTGGAAGCTGAAGTTCGTCCACGCTTCGAGCGACTCGGCAAACAGGTTGCCCTGCGCCGATTCGGACACGGCCCGGCTGTCGGTGCCGGTCGGGAACCCGATCTCGGTGGCCCAGATCTTCTTGGCCGAGTCACCCTGCGACACCATGTAGTCGTAGATGTCCTTCGACTGCTGGAACGCGCTCCAACTGACGACGAGGTTCGACGAGTACGGGTACGTCGTGGGGTGGTGGCCGATGGCGTCGAAGTACCCCTTCCCACCGTTGGCGTAAATCCCCTTCACCCAGGTGAGGGGGAGCACCTGCGTACCGTCGGGCGCGTCGTACGCCGGCGACATCCCGCCGGTGAGCACGGTCGCGCCCGGGTCGACCGCGTGGATCTTCGAGTACGCGTCCTTCAGCAGCGCTGTGTACTTCGCGACGTCGGGCTTCGGTGACCACATCGTGAACAGGTTGGGCTCGTTCCAGATCTCCCACGTGTGCACGCCGAACGGCGCGTACCGCGCGGCGGCCTTGGCGACGAAGTCTCCGTAGTCGCTGACATTCGTCGGCGGGGTCGTGGCACTCGAACCTGCCGGCCGCGCCCACGACGGCGCGTAGGAGACGACGGCGTCGATCTTCAGGCCACGCGAAACGGCGGCACCGACGAGCGCGTCGGCCGGCGCCCAGTTGTACGTGCCGCGGCCCTTCATCTGCAGCGTCGACCAGTTGAACGCGAGCCGCACCCACGTCGCGCCCACCGCCACCGCCCGGTCGAGGTCGGCATTGCGCTGGGCCTGCGGCTCGGAGAGCACGTCGCCGTAGAAGGAGAAGCCGAAGTTGCGCCCGTCGGTCACGACGGAGGCGTTGGCACTCGCCGCTCCGTCGCGGAGCAAGGCGGGCACGAAGGTGAGAAGCGGCACGATGGCGAAGAGCGCGGTGAAGACGGAGATGAAAATGCGTTTGCGAACCGGGTGGCGCACGACACGTCATCCTTTCCGTGCAGCTCGTAGCGCCCCGCAACGCACAGCCGAACAGGTGAGCAGTGATGTACGACACGTAGATCGGCTGTTCTGGCGCAAAAACTGAAGTGACCGGCGCCACGGACGTCTTTGCGAAACTGCCTCCCGGCGCGACGACTCGGTGCCGCGCCCGTCGGCGCTGGCACGTGCGCTTGTGACGGCGGCGGTCGGCATCGGCCGAATCGGACGACCGCGTGTAAGGTCCCAGACCTGACAGGGGCGTCAGCACGACCCGCCGGCCACGCCCGGCGGCCGACCGGCGCCCCGGCCAACACGAAGCGCGCGGAGGGCACACGTGGCACTGACCGAACTGCAGGGTCGGAAGATGGGCACGCAGAAGGTCGTGATCGAACGGGGCCCGGTCCGGGTCTTCGCGCAGGCCCTCCTCGACGACGACCCCGTGTACTCGTCGGAGACGGCGCCCGCACCGCCGACCTTTCCCTTCGTGATGCCGTATTGGGGATCGATGGGTGAGGGCGGCGCCGCCGGCCTCCCGATCGAGAACCTGCGCGGCAAAGGTCGCGCCATCCTGCACGGCGAGCAGGAGTTCATCTTCCACGACGGCCGTTGGCCTCACGTCGGCGACGTGCTCATCGGCGAAGGTGTGATCTCGTCGGTGTACGAGAAGGCGAAGTCGGACGGCGGCAAGCTCGAGTTCTACGTCACCGAAACGACGTGGAAGGACGAAGCGAGCGGCGAACCGGTCGTCACGACGAAATTCACGCTCGCCATCAACTGCAAGCCCGGCGCGGCCGAGGCGAAGCCGCTCTCGTGAGCGAGCTCGAAGACCAACTCGCGATCCAGGCATTGCTCGTGCGTTACGCGTGGGCGATCGACGAGAAAGACTGGGGCACGCTCGACTCGGTGTTCCTCCCCGATGCCTACCTCGACTACTCGTCGAACCCTGCCGGTGTCGAAGGCCGCTACCCCGAGATCCGCGCCTGGCTCGAGAAGTCGCTCGCGCCGTTCCCCGTCACCCAACATCTCGTGACGAACATCGAAGCGCGCGTCGACGGCGACCGCGCGACGGCGCGCACGATGGTCTACAACCCGATGGGCGCCGCGACACGCGAAGGCCCGCTGCACTTCTTCTTCCTCGGCGGCCGCTACGACGACGAACTCGTGCGCACGGCCGACGGCTGGCGGATCTCGAAACGGGTCGAGACGCTCCTGTGGTTCCAGGGCTCGTTGCCGAAGGAACTCATCGTTCCTGACTGACCGGCACCGGGACGTTCGCGACGATCGTCGCCTCGCGACGGTCGCGGATCGTGATCACCAAACCCCCGACCGACGGCTCGTGCAGCATGTTGTTGGTGACGATCTCGATCGGGATATAGGTGCCGTCGGCGTGCCGCAGCCGAAGCGAGAGCGGCAGCTTCACGCCCGAGCTCGCGATCGTGGTCACGTACGCGTCGAGCACGCCCGCCATGTCGTCGGGATGGACGAGCTCGAACACGTTCTGCCCGACCATGTGTTCCAGGTCATGGCCGAGCAGCCGGCGCGTCGCCTCGTTGGCATAGAGGAGAACGCCGTCGCCCGCGACCAGCGTCACCGCGTCGGCGGTGTGGTCGAGCAACGCGAGGGCGACCGGCCCGCCGGGAACGTCGGCCGCCGCCGACGCGGCGCGGTCGTTCGTTTCGGGCGATCCGGGACGGGCCCTCGGCTCGACCGGGAAGACGGCATTCGTATCGAGGAACGCTTGCACCTCGTCGGCCGCGAGCGGCTCGGCGATCAGGAACCCCTGCCCCACCCGGCAGCCGAGCGACCGCAACAGTTCGAGTTGCTCCGGCTCTTCGATTCCTTCGGCGACCGTCGTCAATTCGAGCATGCGCCCGAGTTCGATGATCGTCGCCGCGAGCGTCGCGTCGGCGTGGCGCGACACGATCCCGGCGACGAAGGAACGATCGATCTTGAGGATGTCGATCGGGAACTGCCGTAGGTACGCGAGCGACGAGTACCCGGTGCCGAAGTCGTCGACCGCGAGGCGGACACCGAGGGCACGCAACTCGACGAGCCGCCCCAGCAGTTCTTCCCCGCCGAGCAGCATGCTCTCGGTCAGCTCCAGCACCAGGAGGCGGGGGTCGAGCCCGGTGTGCTCGAGTGCGTACCGGACATCGGCGACGACACCCGGCCGCTCGAGTTGCCGCGCCGAAAGGTTCACCGCGACGCTCAGGCCCGCATAGCGCTGCGGGTCCGTCCGTTGCCACGTACGCAGCTGCGCGCACGCGGTGCGCAGCACCCATCGACCGAGCGGCACGATGATCCCGGTTTCCTCGGCGAGCGGGATGAACTTTCCGGGCGACAGCAGGCCACGCTCCGGGTGCTCCCACCGGATGAGCGCCTCGAAACCGATGACGGCCCCCGACTCGAGGTCGATCGTCGGCTGGTAGCGCAGGGCCAGCTCGTCGCGTTGCACCGCGTTTCGCAACGAGCGTTCCAGGTGCGCGCGCTCGATCGCGTTGACGTGCATCTCGCTCTTGAACGTTTCGCAGCGTTGCTTCCCGGCCTGTTTCGCCGCGTACATCGCGAGGTCGGCGTTGCGTAACAGCTCGGCCGGTGAGTCGTCACCCCCCGTCATGATGACGACACCGATGCTCGAGTGCGGTCGCACTTCGGAACCCTCGACCTCGCAGGGTTGTGCAATCGCGCGGCGGATGCGGTCGGCGACCGTCAGTGCCTCGGCGGTGTCTTCGAGGCTTTCGATGAGCAACGCGAACTCGTCGCCGCCGATTCGCGCCGCGGTGTCGACATCGCGCAGTTCGGCTTCGAGGCGTTGCGCGGTCACTACGAGGAGCTGGTCGCCGGCGGGATGGCCCATGGTGTCGTTGATCGTCTTGAAGTCGTCGAGATCGACGAGCAACAGCGCGGCGGTGCCGGGTCGGCGGTCCAGCCGTCGCGCGGCCTGGCCGACCCGGTCCAGAAGCAGCGAACGGTTCGGGAGCCCGGTGAGGTCGTCGTGCAGAGCCCGGTGCTGGAGGTCTCCGTGCGCGCGCCGGAGGTCCTTCGCCATCGCGTCGATCGCCGCCCCGAGCTCACCGAACTCGTCGGGTCGCTTCATCGCGATGGGCCGGGTGAGGTCGCCGCCGGCGATCCGGTCGACCCCGTCGCGCAGGGCCCGCAGCGGGCGCAGGACGAAACGGGCCAGCCCGAGCACGATGCCGAAGGCGGCGGCGATCGCGAGGAAGCCGAGCACCGCCCAGGCGATCGTCGCGCCCCGTTCGACCGACCGCGAGGCCCGCGATTCCCGGTGGACGACACGGATCGCATCGTTCTGGGCGGCGGCGAGTTTTCCGTCGACGCTGCTCATCCGGGTGAGCAGGTCGGCCGTCGCCGACGGTGTCGGGTGCCGCCGGGCGGCCAGCAGCTGCCGGAAGCGGGCGAGGTTCGTGGTCCACGCGTGACGGGCCCGACCAGGTCGGTGTGCTCCTCTTCGATACGGGCACCGGCGATGAGGTGATCGATACGGGAGGTCAGCGCCGCGGCGGCCGTTTCGAAGTCGGCGCGTCGCTTCAAGCCGATCATCGCCTGGAAACCGGTCGACACCGTCGGGCCGATCTGGGCCCGAACGTCGCCGATCGGCACGACGTCGGTGAGTGCCTGGTTGCTCGTATGGTCGAAACGCCTCGCCAGCGTGTGCAACGCGACCTCACCGCCCGCGACCGCGATGGCGAGCGGCAGCAGCATTGCTGCGATCCCGGCACCGATCCGCGTCGCGAGCCGGTGCCTGCGCTTGCGGTGCACCGCGGCCGGCTCCATAGGAGGGACATCGGGAACGCCGACCGCCGGGTTGACGGCTCGTTACCGCGGTCACACGGGATTCGGACGCCCGTCCGTTCTTCTCAATCCGTTCTTCTCAAGAGGTACTCGACGTTGGCGTGGAACAGGCCGGGCGCGTCGGCCGGCGCGATGCCGTGGCGGGCCGGCGAGCGGTAGTCGTCGAGCGGGGTCGACGTGCCTTCCGAATGCGGGTAGTCGCTACAGCACATGTAGACGTCGCCGGTCTGGCGGATCAGCCGCGACGGCAGCTCGTAGGAGAACGACGACACCCGGAAATGTTCGCGGAAATAGTCGCTCGGGCGCTTCCGCAACGGCGTGATCGGCCGACCGTTCAACCGGGCGGTGAAGTCGTAGCCGCCGTCGAGCATCATCAGGTACATCGGTACCCACACTGCGCTCAGTTCGACGATCCCGACGCGCAGGTCGGGGAAGCGGTCGAACGTGCCGTTGATGATGAGGTCGGTCGCGGCGAGCGCGGCCGCGGTCCAGAGGAACACCGAGTCGAGCGGCGCGACGAACGCGCGGTCGGGTTCCGTGTACCAGCCGTCGCCGAACGGCCGCCGTTGATCGGCGACGTGGAAGACGGGCGTGACCCCGTACTCGACGAACGCCGCCCACGCGTCGTCATGATCGGGGTGCGACAACGCGCGGCCGTCGACGAGCGCCGGTGCGAGCATCGCGAGGCGGACGCCGGCCTTCGCGAGCGATGCCAGTTCGGCACGTAACCAGTCCCGATCGCGCAGCGTGACGTGCGCGACCGGGTGCACCCGGCCCCGACCGTCGGTGACGACCGTCGCGCACCAACGGTTCCAGGCCGACATGTTGGCGGTGAGCGCGGGCAGCGACGAGTCGAGGGTGCGTTCCCACAAGAGGCCGAAATTGGGGAAGGTGACCGCTTCGTCGACGCCCATCTCGCCGAGCCGTTCCGCCCGCGCCGCCGGGTCCCAGTAGTCGCGCGGCAAGACGTCGTCGTAACGCTCCGCCGGTCGGCGGCCGGACCGGATGCGCTCGTGCCATTCGCCGATCGCGACGGTGGCACCCGGCCGCTGCACGTCCGCCGGTTGCAGGCGCCGCCCCCGCCACGTGACCCACGGGTAGCCGAGCTCGTCGTCTTCGATCGCGAGCGCGTCTTCCCGCGCGCTCGGGTCGATGTGATCACGCCACAACGTGCGCGGTTCGTACAGATGCTGGTCGGAGTCGATCACGACGGTCATCGGCTACTCCTCGAGTGGCGCCCCGCGCATTCTTCCGCAGACCTGACACCGCCGTCACTCCTGGGCCATCATCGAGTGGTGCCCGTCCCCGCGCCCGAGCCGGTCCCCGACTTCGATCGCGACGCCGACGCGTACCGCCGCCGCGTGCTGCTCACCACGCCGGACGCGGGCGCCGTCGTCTCCGACCTGGAAGACGACTTCCACCACTTTCGCGTCACCCTGCGCCACGACGGCGAACACGTCGTTGCCGTCGAGTGCGATTCGCTGCGCTGGCCGTGGTCGACGTGCCCGTCGGCAGCCGGCTCGCTCCGTGCGCTCGCGGGCATGCCGCTCGCCGACCGTTTCACCGCCGCCGCACGATGGGCCGACCCCAAGCAGAATTGCACGCACCAGTTCGACGCGGCCTGCCTCGCGATCACCCACGCCGCGGCGAGGCGCTCGGAACGCCGCTACGACATCGAGGTACCGCGCCGCGACGACGGCGGTCGGGCCTTCGTACGCCTCTGGGTCGACGGCCGCCCCGACCTCGCCTGGCCCGTCTCGTGGGACGGCATCGTGAACGCGGAACCACCGTTCGACGCGGCGCCGTGGAAAGGCGGGTTCATGCGCTGGGCCGACGCGACACTGGCGCCCGAAGCCGCCGAACGGGCAATCGTGTTGCGCCGCGCGTGCGACATCAGCATGGGGCGCAGCATGGACCTCGACGCGGTCCCGGTGGCCGACCAACTCCCCGAGCTGATGACGGGCGTCTGTTACACGATGCAACCGACCGTCGTGCACTTCGCGAAGCGCCATGTCGGCAGCATCCGCGACTTCAGCGCCGCCCCCGAACGTTTCGGTCACGCCGACGACGCGTAATCGGCGCCCGGTCAGGCTCCGGTGCCGTACGTGCCGTCGTCGTGCCGCAACCAGCCGCTCGACGCGAGGTTGCCGCCGTCGACATGGATGGTCGTGCCGGTGACGAAGCGCGACAGGTCGCTCGCAAGGTACACGGCCGCGCCCGCGCAGTCGTCGACGTGACCGGCGACCGGCAGCGGCGTACGCACCCCGAAGTCGCCGCCGATACCCGGCGTCGGGATCACATCGGGCGCGATGCAGTTGACCCGCACGAGCCGAGGCCCGAGTTCGAGCGCCAGGCTCTTCGTGAGGCTCATCACCGCCGTCTTCATCGCGGCGTACACCGCGAACCCGGGCGCGGCGCGGTGCGCTTCGATCGACGTGAGATTGACGATCGATCCCCCCGTCGCGTCGGGCATCAACGGCACCGTCGCGCGTATGAAGTTGGTGACGCTGGTGAAGTTCTCGCGTACGAGGGCGTCCTGGCCCTTGTCGTTCACGTCGAGGAACGGGGCCTGGAAGCCGCCGCCCGCGTTGTTCACGAGGATGTCGGCCCGGCGGAACTCGTGGTCGACGTCGGCGATGAACTGCTCGACCTGGTCGCCGGCGCGCACGTCGAGCACGCCAGTCACCACCTGGCGGCCGAGCCCCTCGATCTCCAGTGCCAGTTCGTCGAGGTGCTCGGCGTCCCGGTCGCAGATCGCGAGGTGCGCGCCGAAGCGCGCGTACGCGAGGGCGATCGCCCGGCCGATCCCGGCGGCCGCGCCGGTGACGACGGCAACCCGATCGGTCAGCAGTACGGAACCCGGCTCGAGTGGCACGGGCGCGGAGGCTACCGCACCTGACACGTACGTCAGTTGGGTCGTAGTGTCCGGGCCATGCATTACGAACTCGCCGGGAAGCACGTGTTGGTCACGGGTGCGTCGTCGGGCATCGGCGCCGGCCTCGCCGTCGGCTTCGCGAAACGGGGCGCGACGGTCGGCATCTGCGCGCGGCGCGCCGAACGCCTCGCCGAGGTGCTGGCCGAGGTTCGGCAGCACGCGCCCGGATCGATGTCGTGGACGATTGATCTCGGCGACCTCGACGGCCTCGCCGCGTTCGCGAAGGAGGCCGATACCGCGCTCGGCGGCATCGACGTGCTGGTGAACAACGCCGGCATCCCGAAACGGCGCACCGTCCAAGACCTCACACCCGAGGTCGTCGAAGACACGATGCGCATCAACTACTTCTCACCCGTGCGCCTGATGCTCGCGTTGCGCGACACGCTCGTCGAACGCGGCGGGCGCGTCGTCAACATCTCGTCGGTCGCGGCGCGACTGTCGCCGCCCGCGGAAGCTGCCTACGCGGCGACGAAGGCCGCGCTCTCGGCCTGGTCCGAGTCAATGCAGGTCGACCTCCGCGACACCGACGTGAAGCTGCACGTCGTGTACCCCGGCATCATCGACACGGAGTTGTTCCATCTCCCCGACAACGACGCGCCGATGATGGCGATCGACGCGCTCCCGGTCGACGAGATCGTCGAACCGGTCCTGCAGATGATCGAGAACGGCACGTTCGAGATCGCCGTACCCGATTGGTTCAACGGGGTGTTCGCCGGCAAGTACAACGACGTCGGCACCTTCCTCGAAGGCACCATCACCTGGCTCCGCTCCCAGCCCTAACCCCCCGCCCCCGACCGAACCTGCGTCGGAGGGTGCGTGTCGCACCCTCTCGGCATGCTGTCGCCATGTCGCCGGAAGATCTCATGCTCGCGGGTATCGCGGCCGCCAACGACGGCGTGTTCAGCATCGACCACGCACGCCTCTGCGGGCTGACCCCGAAGCAACTCCGGTTCCGTGCCCGGTTCATCTGGGTGCCGCTGCACGCCGGGGTTTTCCGCATGCCCGGTGCCCCGGCAACGTGGCGCGGCGCCGCTCGCGCCGCCTGTCTCGCCGGTGAGCCGAACGCCTTCATGCACCCGAACGACGTGCAATTGATCGACGATCTGCCGGTGGTCCGCCCCGAGCGGGCTGCGTTCGAACTCGCGTCGATCTACCGGTCAGCGGATTTCATCGAGCGCGTGCTGCACGCGGCGCCGGAAACGGCTCATCACCTACGAATCGACCGCGGCGACGTTCGAACGCCTCGCCGGACGCGGCCGTCCCGGTGTGGTCGTGTTCCGCGAGGCGCTCGAACGCTGGCGGCCCGCCCAACGACCGACCGAGAGCGAGATGGAGACGCGCCTGCTGCAGATGTTGCGCACGCGTGGCTTCCCGGAACCGGTGCTGCAGTACGAGGTGTTCGACCGAGCCGGCCGTTTCGTTGCTCGCGTCGACGCCGCACTCCCCGAATACGGGATCTTGATCGAGTACGACAGCAAGCAGGAACACTCCAGCGAATGGGCGATCGCCCGCGATGCGGCCCGTCGTAACCGCTTGGTCGCACTCGGCCTGCAACCCTTCGTCGCCCGACACAGCGACCTCGTGAACGGTGGCGGCGAACTCGCCGCGGCCATCCACGACTGCATCCGCCGGACCGCGTGACTCGGTGGGGTCAGGCGGGGATGCCGACGGTTTTGGTCTCGAGGTACTCCTCGAAACCCTGCACGCCGTGTTCGCGGCCGCTGCCGCTCTCCTTGTACCCGCCGAAGGGCGAGTCGGGCCCAAACCACTGACCGCCGTTGACCGAGATCGTGCCGGTGCGGATCCGCCTCGCCATCGCGAGCGCGCGATCGAGCGACCCGCCGTTGATCGCGCCCGAGAGGCCGTAGCGCGAGTCGTTGGCAATCCTCACGGCGTCGTCGTCGTTCTCGTACGGGATCACGACCAGCACCGGCCCGAAGATCTCTTCCCGGGCGATGGTCGCGTCGGGCGCGACGTCGACGAACAACGTCGGCTGGACGTAGAAGCCCTTCTCGAACTGCGTGGCGGCCGCCGCCCACGACGCACTTCGCGCCTTCGGCCTTGCCCTTCTCGATGTACCCGAGCACCCGGTCGTATTGCCGCCGGTTCACGAGCGGCCCGGCCATGTTGTTGAAGTCGTTCGGGTCGCCGTAGGGGAAGTTCTCGAACGCGTTCTTCACGATCTCGACGCCCTCGTCGTAGCGTGACCGCGGGAGCAGCAGGCGCGTCGTGATCGCGCAACCCTGCCCGGAGTGCATGCAGGTCATGTTCGTACTGGGCAGCACCGCGGAGAAGTCGGCGTCGTCGAGGACGATGTTCGCCGACTTCCCACCGAGTTCGAGGAACACGCGCTTCAAGGTGTCGGCGGCGCGCGCCTGGATGCGCTTGCCCACTGCGGTGGAACCGGTGAACGAGATCATGTCGACGCGCGGGTCGCCGCTCAGCACCTCGCCCACCGCCGCCGGGTCGGCCGACGGTACGACGTTGAGCACACCGGCGGGGATGTCGGTTTCTTCCGCGGCGATCTTGCCGATGAACGTCGCGCTGTACGGCGTGTCGGGCGCGGGCTTGAGCACGACGGTGCACCCCGCGGCGAGCGCCGGGCCGAGCTTGCTGAGGTTGAGCATGAACGGGAAGTTCCACGGCGTGATCGCGCCGACCACCCCGATGGGTTCGCGCCACACGAGCCGGTTGGAGCGAAGACCGAAGAATTCGTGCGGTCCGAGTTCCTGTTCCCACGGGTACCGGTCGATGACGTCGATATCCCATTGCAGGTCTTCGATACAGGAGTCCTGCTGCACCGCGAACGTGAGCCCGACCGGGCAGCCGACCTCACCGACGACCTGCGGGCGGAGTTCCTCCTTGTGCTTCTCGAGCGCGTCCTTCAGTTGCTGCAGGCACGCTTTGCGCAACGCCCGGTTCGTCGACCAGTCGGTTTCGTCGAAGGCCCGGCGGGCCGCGCCGATCGCGCGATCGGCATCGGCGGGGGTGCCGTCGGCGACGACGCCGATCGACTCCTCGGTCGCCGGGTTGATGTTGTCGTACGTCGCGCCGCCGCTCGCCTCGACGAGTTTCCCGTCGATCAGCATCCGAGCCTCGCCGTTCACCTGCGTCATTGCGCCCTCCTCGACCTCGGCCCAACCTTACCTGCGCACCTGACGCTCACGTCAGGCCGGTTCGCCGCCCCGGCCGGTGCCGCCGGTAACCTCCTCGCTGCGATGCGGCTCGCGGCGCTCGACCTCGGCAGCAACTCCTTCCATCTGCTCGTGGCCGACGTGCACCCCGACGGCACGTTCGAGTCGATCACCCGTGAGAAAGAGATGCTGCGCCTCGGCGACGAGGTGAGCCGGTTCGGGCGGATCACCGACCGCGTGGCCGAGTCCGCGATCGCGACGGTGAGCCGCTTCAAGCGCATCGCCGACGCCGACGGTGCCCTCGAAGTGATCGCGAAGGCCACGAGCGCGATCCGCAGCGCCGAGAACGGGAGCGAGGTCGTCGACCAGTTGGAGGCGGCGGCGGGCGTCGACATCGACGTGATCAGCGGCCTCGAAGAAGCGCGGCTGATCTTCGCGGCGATCCGCGCGAGCGTGCTGCTCGACCCGTCGCCGGCCTTGTGCATCGACATCGGTGGCGGGAGCGTCGAGTTCATGGTCGGCGATTCGGCCGCGCTGCGATGGGCGACGAGCGAACATCTCGGCGTCGGCCGCCTCACCGCCGAACTCGTCGAAAGCGACCCGCCCAGCAAAGCCGACCGCAAACGGCTGGAGGAGCGCATCCGCTCGACCCTCGAACCACTCGAACCCGACATCGCGGGCTTCGCCCCCCGCATGGCGGTGGGGAGCAGCGGCACCCTCAACGACCTCGCCCGGATGGTGACCGCGGCCCGCACCGGCGAGCTTCCGGCGACGTCGAACGGCCTGAAGATCGCCCAGGCCGACTTCCTCGACCTCCACGAGCGGATCATGCGGTCGAAGACCTCGGAGCGGCGCCGGATGCCCGGCCTCGAGGCCCAGCGCGCCGAGTTGCTCCCCGCCGGTTCGATGCTGCTCGCGATCGCGATGGACCTGTTCGGCTTCGACGAGCTCACCGCGAGCGACTGGGCGCTGCGCGAAGGGATCGTCCTCGACGCGGTCCGCACACACGACCCGGACGATTGGTCCGACGACCCGAGGGCGCTGCGCCGGGCCGCGGTGTCCGGTCTTGCCCGCCGGTGCAACTCCTCTCCGGAGCACACCCGCCACGTCGTGAAACTGGCGCTGAGCCTGTTCGACCAGACGGTCGAACTGCACCATCTCGGGCCGAAGATCGCGAGATGCTCGAGTACACGGTCATCCTGCACGACATCGGCCAGCACGTGTCTCGCAAGGGCCATCACCGTCACGCCGCCTATCTGGTGGAGAACGCCCAGCTCAGGGGCTTTTCCCCGGCCGAGGTCGCGCTCCTCGCCGCCCTCGTGCGCCATCACCGCAAAGGCGACCCGAAGGCGTCGGAGATCCGCATGGCAGCCCTGTCCCCCGACGATCGCGAGCGCGTCCGGAAGATCGACGCGCTCATGCGGCTCGCCGACGGCCTCGACCGGGGCCGCCGGGGCGCCGTGGAACGGGTGAACGTGGAAATTGGTCCACAACTCGTCCTGCTTCGGATATATGCACGAAGCGACGCAGAACTGGAATGCTGGGGGGCTCGGCGCAAGCGCGAGCTGTTCGAGAAGGTGTTCGGCAGGGAGCTGGAACTGACCGTCGCCGCTCCGGCGGCGGCCGGGAAACCAGCCACGATTGAGTGATCAATTCCACTTAAATCCTGAAAATCTGACAAGACCGCCCGTATGGTGCCAAAATGGTTCCCAGCCGGGCGTTCAATGCCGGGTGCACGGGGCGGTGCACGATGAGCCCGAGTCGTCGGGAACTAGTAGATGCGACACACGCGCGCATCCTCGGGGCAGCAGCAGAGCTGTCACGCGAGCGCGGTGTGGGTCGATTCAGCATGGACGAGCTGGCGCGCACCGCAGGTGTGGCGCGAGCGACCGTCTACGAGCATTTCCGGTCCAAACGGGCGGTGCTCGACGAGCTGACGTCGCGCTCGGCGCGTGACGTGTCGCCGGGCGACGTGACGGAAGGGGCACCGGGCGAACCGCTCGCGATCCTTCGCAGCGCGCTGCGTGGCGCGTGCCGGCACTGGTCCGCCAACGAGGCGGCCGCGCAAGAGGCGCGCACCCTCGCGGCGATCACCGGTGCCACCCGCAACGGCGACCTCGTGCCGCTCGGGTTGAACAAGGTGGTCGACGCGCTCGCCGCGACCGGTCATCTGCGTTCGCACTGGAGTCGCGACGAGGCCGCGGCCGCACTGCAGGTGTTGACCTCGTTCGACACCTACGAACGGTTGCGCGCCGGCGGGACCCGTTCCGACAGCGACGTCGAGGCAGTGCTCACCAAGCTCGCGATCGCGGTGATCTCCCCCCCGAGTTCGCAAGCCAGCAACGCCGCCAGCGCGTAGCCGCGACGGCGGGCGAACTCAGCTGCCGGTCAGCGTCTGATGGAGGATGCGCGCCGTCGTCTCCACGAGATCGGCGCGCGGGATACCGAGCGGTTCGAGATCACGATGGAACGCGGCCATGCGCTCGATGAGCGCGACCAGCGCCGCGCCCGCGGCAAGTGGTGCGATCTCGGGCGCGACCCGGCCGGCCGCCTGCGAGTCGGCGATCATCGCCGCGAACCGTTTGTTGAACACGTTCAACGTGCGGTTACGCACTTCGCGGAAACGCACGTCGCCTTCCTGCGCCGCGAGGTTGCGGGTGCGCAACACCGCTCGATGGTTGTCCCAGTAGTCGAGGAACCCGTCGACGAGTGCGCGCGCGGGCACGAGGCCGGCATCGCCGTCCCACGGTTCGTCGAGCAACGACATGAGCGGCAGCACCTCGTCGCCGACGTCGCTCGCCAGCGCGAGAACGGCCTCCTCGACGTCGCGGAAGTACTGGTAGAAGGTCGCGGGCGACGTCGCGACCTCCCGGGCGATGTCGACGACGCGCAGGTCGCGGATCCCGTGGTGTTCGAGCAGGCGTGACGTCGCGTCGAGGAGGCGCAGCCGAGTTTGGGCGCCGCGTTTCCCGACCGCTCGACCGTCCTGGGCGACCAGCTCGTCTTCCATGGGCGCCAATGCTCGCGTTACGCAGGCCGGAAGTCGACGAAGCCGAACTCGTCGCTCGCCACCCGGAAGGTCGCGACGACCGGCAGGCCGATACGCGCGTCTTCCGGCGGCAGGGTGGGCATCGCGGCGAGCACGCGGGCACCGGGCTCTTCGAGGTCGACGAGCGCGACGACGAACGGCACACGCTCGTTGAACGGTGGCACGCCGTTCTGGCGGATCACCGTGAAACTGTGCACGGTGCCCCGGCCGGTGGCCGTCACCCATTCGACGTCGAGCGACGAACAGTGGGAGCAGAGGATCCTCGCGTAGTGCTGGTGGAGACCGCACGCCTGGCAGCGCTGGATACGCAATTCGCCTCGGTGCGCCCCGACCCAGAACTCGCGGTCTTCGGGCGTCGGGTTCGGGGCGAGCCACGAGGGCGACTCGGTCCAGCCCGCTTCGTCCGCCGGGGCGGTCATGATCCGCGAACCTTCATGCCGGCTCCGTTCCGAGCACGACCGTCCCCATCGTGCTCAACCATCCGCCACTGCCGTGCGCGACCGCGATCTCGGCCCCTTCCACCTGGCTGTCACCCGCCTCGCCGCGCAGCTGGCGGATCGCCTCGCACAGGAGGAACAGCCCGCGCATCCCCGGATGGGTACTCGACAGCCCTCCCCCGTCGGTGTTGGTCGGGAGCGCGCCGCCCAGGCGAAGGTTGCCGGCGGCCGCGAACGCGCCACCCTCACCCTTGGGCGCGAAGCCGAGATCCTCGAGGCACACGAGCACCGTGTAGGTGAACGAGTCGTACATCTGGAACGTGTCGACGTCGGCCGCGGTGATACCCGCTTCGGCGAAGGCCTTCGGACCGCTCACCGCGCCCGCCGTGCGGGTGAGGTCGGGCATGGCCTGGATCGAATGATGCGTCATGCCGGCCGCGGCGCCGCGCAGGTAGACCGGACGGTGCGGGAGATCTCGAGCCCGATCTTCGGTAGTGAGGATGATGGCGCAACCGCCGTCGGAGATCACGCAACAGTCGAGCTTGTGCAGCGGGTCGGCGACGAGTCGCGAGCCGAGCACATCGTCGACGGTGATCGGGTCGCGGTACATCGCGTTCGGGTTGCGCATCGCGTGCTCGCGCATCTGCACCGAGATCGACGCGAGCTGTTCCGAAGTGGTTCCGTACTCGTACATGTGGCGCTGCGCCGCGAGCGTGTACGCGCCGACGAGCGTGAGCCCGGTCGGGAACTCGTAGGCCATCGGGTGCGGCATCGCCATCGCGCCGCCGCCGCGCCGCCCCCCACCGCCCGTGCCGAGCGTGCGCCCCGACGCCGACAGCTGGTTGTTGCCGTAGACGATCGCAACCGTGTCGACGTCGCCGGCCTGGATCGCGCGGAAGGCGTGCAGCGCGTGGAACTCGAACGACGAACCCCCCACCGACGACGACTCCAACCACTGCGGCGTGAGCCCGAGGTACTCGGCCAGCATCACCTCGTGCATCCCGCCGTAGCCCGCGCTCGCAAGGCCACCGATCTCGTTCTTCGCCAGCCCGGCGTCATCGAGGGCGCGCTTGAACGCCTGGGCTTCGAGCATCAAGCCGTTCATGCCCGGTGTCTTCGGGCCGTCGGCCAACCCGACCCCCACCGCGCACACCTGTCGTCCCATAGTGGGCGGGAACCTACCTGAGCACCCCGCCGGCGAGCACGTCGCAACCACGGGCGTCGATAGCTATCGCTATGCGATAGCTATCGACGCACGTGGTCAGAGGCGGGCGGTGTGGACGGTGGTGTCGTCCCAGCGGGTGGTGCCGTCGGTCCAGGTGATCGCCGGGTACCGCGCCGAAGGTTCGACCGCCAGGCGCGTCGAACCGTTCGGCAGGGTGAACGTGACGCCGACGGCATCGGACTTCGTGCGATCGATGTGCACCTGCATCGCGACCACCCGGTGCGCACCGTCGCGCCCGCCGCTCACCGTCGGGTCGTGACCCGAAACGGTGAGGTCGCTCGCGGTCTGCGGGATGTAGAACGCCAGGATCCCCTGGTAAGTGCCTTTGCGCGCGTTGCGCGAACCGGGGTACGGGCCGCTGATGTACCGGGGCAGGCCGGTCGGCGCCGCGTTGTGCATGTGCACGAGCAACCGCACCTGCACGCCGGTCGCGACCCGCCGCGTCACCATGGAGGCGCGCACCTGCAGGTACGGGTCGAGCTTGTTGCCGCCCCGGTTGTGCAGGCCCACGAAGAGCGCGTCGTCGGGCAGCGAACCGTCGACCCCGGCGACGTGCCACGCGCGTTGCTCGTCGACGTGCTTCGACCACGCGAGGACGTGGCGGCCCTGGCCGACGGTACGCAACGCGTGCACGAGCGTCCGGGTGTCCCAGCGGCCGGCGTCGAGGCGGGCGATCGACTGTTGCGCGATCGCGCCGAGCGCGTCGCGCCGCGCCCGCTGCTGCGTGTCGAAGACGCTCACACCCTTGTACTGGTCGATGAACACGTACTTCAACAGCGCGTCGCCGGAGAACGAGCGGTGCCCGACGCGAACCGGCCCGGTGGCGCCGACGATCCCGTCGAGCGCGATCGGGTCGATGGCCAGCACACCGTCGACGGGAACATGGTCGCTCACCTGGAGCATGCGCCGGGCCAGCTTCGCCGTCGTGTCGAACCGGGGCGACGACGCCAGATTGCGCCACTCGCGGTTGGGTTCGAGCCAACCCCACAAGGCGCGCTGGTCGGGCTCCATCGGGACCCTCGCCGCCAAGACGGCCCGCAACTTCAGGATGGCGGTCGGGTGCATCGGGAAGAGCGAGAGCGTGCCGTGGTTCGTCGACAGCAACGCCGCTGAAAGGAACGCCCCCGAGCCGAGGCGCATCTCGTCGTTGTTGGCCGCGAACACGATGTAGAGACGGGGGCCGTCGAGGAAGGAGGTGAGGCCGGTTGCGACCGTGTGCAGGTCGCCGAGCGCCTTCGTGAGTTTCGGGATGCGCGCCGCGAATCGCGATCGTGCGTGCGCGAGCGGGCCGACCAGCCCCTGCGATGGCCCCAATCCGATTGCCTGCACCCGCGCGCTCGAGGTGGCGGCGACGTTCGCGATGAGGCGCATCCCCTCGACGCGCGCTTCACCACCACGCTTCATCCCCGCGATCCCCGACTGCGACTGCTCCACCGCACCGACACCGATCGCGAGCACCTGGTGGGCCGCGCCGTTCAACGTGCGGACCGCCGACAGCTGCCGGCCGACGTACGGCACCGCTTCGAACGAACGCGCCATCGGCATCTCGGCGAGGAGGTGCGCGACGCCGAAGTCGTCGCGTGCCGCCTTCAGCGAACCGAGATGGTTCCCGGCGACGACATCCTCCGGCGCGAGCGTCGTCGTCGCCTGCTCGACGTGATCGAGCCCCGCCCGCGCGAACAGCCAGGAGACGACGAGCAACCCGGCGGCGAGCGCCACCCAGCCCGCCGCCAGCACCACGACCACACGCAGGATGCGACGCCGCCGCGACCGGCCCGGGCGCGCTCGCCGCCAGACGCGCTCGCCGACAGACGCGGATGCCCCCGCCGGAGCGGGGGCATCCAAGACCGAGTCGGTGGTGTTCGTCAGCGTGTGAGGTGACGGGTGCGGTTACGCCCGGACCGGTAGAACATCGCGCCGCCGCCGATGCACGCGAGGCCCAGGATGGCCAGCAGGTTGGTGCCGGCACCGGTGAAGGGCAACTGGCTGCTGTTCGTGCCCGCCGAAGCCGTGCCGGTGCTCGTGTCGCTCACACCGGTACCGCTGGTGCCGACCGTGTCGCCCCCGCCGTACCCGCCTTGGGAACCGGTGTCGCTGCTCCCGACCGTCACCGTGACGGTGGCGTTGTCACAACTGGAGCCGTAGCTCGCCGCGCACACTTCGTAGCCGAAGGTGTCGGTACCGGTGAACCCGGCTGCCGGCGAGTACGTCGCGCTGCCGCCGCTGACCGAGACCGCACCATGGGCGGGGCTCGCGACGACATGCAGCGTGGCCGCATCGAGCGCTCCGCCGGACACGGTGTCGTTCGCGAGCACGTTGACGGTGACTGCCGTTCCCGCGGTCGTCGTGGCCGAGTCGTTGACGGCGTTGACGGTTGGCGCGGCCCAGGCCACCCCTCCCATGGCGAGCACGCCGGCTCCGGCAAAGCCGAAGACGGCAAGCGCCCGCATCCCCCCGATGCGCATGTTTTGCTCCCTTTTGCTGGTGCTGGCCGGGGATCGTACGCGACCACGCTGCGTCGCCGCAACCGTCTGCGGTCCCCAACTTCTTCGACGCTGCGCGCGACTTGCCGCGCCGCCGGCGGTGGGAGGGGGAACGCCGGCCCGGCGACGGGGCGCGTTCTACGCTCCGCCGATGAACTCCGAGCCCGACACTTCGCCGACCGTGGTCCTCGTCCACGGTGCGTTCCACGATCACCGTTGTTTCGACGGTCTCGCCGCCGCCCTGCACGAGCGCGGCATCGCGACCGTCGCCCCCGACCGGCCCGGCCACGGCGACAGCGTCGAGGACCGGGGCGACCTGCTCGGCGACGCGGCGGCGGTGGTTGCGTGCCTCGACGCGATCGCGGGGCCGAAGGTGCTCGTCGGCCACTCCTACGGTGGTGCCGTCGTCAGCCAGGCCGGTGCCGGCCGCGACGACGTCCGCCACGTCGTGTTCGTCGCCGCACTCGTCACCGACGCCGGCGAATCGGCGAGCGAGCAGGTCGGCGCGCCGCCGTTCGAAGCCAGCGACCTGGTCGCCGCGATCCAGATCGACGACACGGGGACCGTCACGGTCGACGAGGACCTCGCGGCCGACGTCTTCTACCACGACTGCGACCCGGCGACGCGCGACGCCATGGCGCCGACGCTGCAACCGCAGGCGTTCGCGACCCTTCAACAGCACGCGACGGCAGCCGCGTGGCACGACCTCCCGTCGACCTACGTCGTGTGCACCGAGGACCGAGCGGTCCCCGTGCCGCTGCAGCGGTTCTTCGCCTCGCGCACCGCGAACGTCGTCGAGATGCACACCGGCCACTTTCCGTTCCTGTCTCGGCCCGGTGATGTCGCCGATGTGATCGCCGCGGTCATGCCCGTCGCGTCGCCGTAGCCTCGGGCCGGATGGCCACCGAGCACGAGCGCCACAACCGTGAGTTCTGGGACGACGACGCCGACGACTACCAGGCTGCCCACGGCGGGCAACTCGGCCACGCGCCGCTCGCGTGGGGTGCGTGGCGTGCCCCGGAAGCCGACCTCCGGGTGCTGGGCGACGTACGAGGTCTCGACGTCCTGGAGTTCGGTTGCGGTGGTGCGCAGTGGTCGATCGGGCTGGCGCCGCTCGGTGCTCGCTGCGTCGCGATCGACCTGTCGCGCGGGCAACTCCGCCACGCGCATCGCAATGTCGGCGCGGCGGGCGTGCGCGTCCCGCTCGTGCAGGCCAGCGGCGAAGCGCCACCGTTCGCAGCCGCGTCGTTCGACATTGTGTTCTCGGACCATGGTGCGATGAGCTTCTGCGACCCGGCGACGACCGTCGCCGAAGTGGCACGTTTGCTGCGGCCCGGTGGCCTGCTGGCGTTCTGCGCGACGACGCCGCTCCTGTACCTCACCTACGACGCCGAGCATGATCGCCAAACGCGCCGCTTGAAGCTGCCGTACGCGCAGCTCGGTCGCATGGACTTCGGTGAGGGCACGATCGACTTCGTCTTGCCGCCGGGCGCATGGATCTCGCTGTTCCGATCCCAGGGCCTCGATGTCGAAGACCTCATCGAGCTGGTCGTGCCAGAAGGCGCGACGACGACCTACACCGACTTCGTGCCGTACAGCTGGGCGAGCCGCTGGCCCGCGGAGCAGATCTGGCGGGTGCGCAAGCGTTGAACGTTCACCCGGGCACGCGCAGCGAGGCGAGTACACGCTCGAAGCCGGGCGTACCCCGGTACGCGGAGACGACCCCCGCGATCACCATCCGCCGCTTCGAAACCATGAACACGCGCAGCTTCGCGTGCGCCCCGTGGGTGAGCTGCACGTCGAGGTCGATCGCCACGCGCCCGTCCTGCGTCGAAGGTTGCGTGCGCGTGACGGCGCCGCCGGCGCTCAACGCCCGCGCCGCGACCGGCGCGCTCGCGGCCAACCGCGTCCGGCCCGGCACGTCGGCGGTCGCGACGACGACCGCGTACCGGTCGTCGGGGTTCGAAGACACGATGTGCAGGGTGACGTCGCGATGCGCAACGGTGATGTGCTCCTCGACCTCGATGGGCGTCACCGGCAAGACGGCGCGGAAGGCGTTGCCGGCCGACCGGTAGTCGACACCGGCTTTTCCGTCGATGTACGACCGCACGGTCGCGCCGAGCCGCGGCCGGCGGTTGGCTCCCCACACGCCGGCGCCGACCGCGAGCAGCAGGAGCACGACGAGCGCACCCACCGCGATCTTCCACGGCCGCCGGTGGGTCACCGAATTCCGGCGGGCGGCCGGCGGCGCCGAGGTGGGCGGCGACCCGGGTGGCACGGTCGGCTCGGGCCGGGCTCCCACCGCGGCGGCCGGCGCATCCGGGACCGCGACCCCGGCGAGCGACGCCCCGCAACGCTTGCAGATGTCCCACCCGGCCGGGACGAGGTAGCCGCAGCCGGGACAATGCTTCACGCCGTCGGTATCGGCGCCGTGGCCGCGCGACTGGAATCGCGCCGGTGGTCTTACCGCCGTTCGAACGTGACGCCGGCTGCCTCGCGGTCCCACGTGCCGGGAGTCGCGCCCTCGTCGCGCAGCTCGTACTTCAGCACGCGCCCGACCGGGTTCCGCGGGAGGTCGGCGCGGAACTCGATGTAGCGGGGGATCGCGAAGTACGGGACGCGTTCGGCGACCCAACGGCACAGCGCCTCTTCGGTGAGATCCGAACCGTCTTGGAGGACCGCGGTGACCTTCACGTCGTCTTCGCCCACGTCGCTCGGCACCGCGTGCACGGCGACATCACGGATCGCGGGGTGCCCGTGCAACGTCTTTTCCATCTCGAAACTCGAGATGTTCTCGCCGCGACGCCGCAACGCGTCCTTCTTGCGATCGACGAAGTACAGGAAGCCGTCGGCATCGATGAGGCCGAGGTCCCCGGTGTGGAACCAGAGGTTGCGCAGCGCGGCGAGGGTGTCGGCCGGCCGGTTCCAGTACCCGGCGAACATCAGGTTCGGGCCCGTCGGCCGGCAGACGATCTCGCCCACGGTCCCGGTCGCGACCTCCACATCGTCGTCGTCGACGAGCCGAACGTCGAACTCCTCGCGGTTCGGTTTCCCGGCCGCGCCCGGCTTGTTCTCGACCCCGGCGTCGAGCATCGAGATGAGCGACGCTTCGGTGAGACCGTAACCACCGCTGAAGGTCTTGCAGTGGAAACGTTCACGCCACACCGCATCGATGTCGGGAGGCATCGGGGCGGCGGCGCACAACCGCATCGGGTGGTCCTGCGCGTCGGGATGATCATCGGCGTTCGCGAGCAGGATCGCCAGCGAACCGAGCATCGACACGATCGTCGCGCCCGTCCGCCGCACTTCGGGCCAGAAACGCGACACGGAGAAACGGTGCGCGACGCTCGCCCGGCCCCCGATCAGCAACGTGCCGACCACGCACACCGAGATCGCGTTGAAATGGAACAGTGGGAGGGGCGTGAGCACGACATCGTCGGGTTGTCGGTCCCACGCGCGGGCGATCTGGTCGGCCAGGCTCACGATGTAGTTCTGCGAGAGCATGCAACCCTTCGACGGGCCGGTCGTGCCCGCGGTGTAGATGAAGCACGCGAGGTCGCCGGGACGTACCTCGACATCGGCCGGCGGCGCGCCCGACGCGTTGCGAAGCGCGTCGTCCCAATCGAGGGTGGGAACGATGTCGATCACCGCGTCGGGACGGCCGGCAACGATGCAGTGCGCGAGATCGGGCGTGCCCTCGCCGGCGACCTCCACGACGCGCGATGCGTAGTCGCCCTGCACGGCGAGAACGGTCGCGCCCGAATCGGCGAGTTGGTGGCGCAAGAACTCGCCCTTGTAGGCGGTGTTGATCGGCACCTGCACCGCGCCGAGTTTGAGGGCGGCGAAGAAAGAAATGACCTGTTCGGCGCGATTGTCGAGCAATGTCGCAATGCGGTCGCCGTGTTGCACGCCGAGGCCGGCGAGCACTTCCGCGAGGCGGTTCGCGGCCTCGTCGATGTCGCGCGCGCTGTACGCGTCACCTTCGAAGTCGAGGTACGGGCCGTCGGGATCGGTACGCAAACGGTGCGCGAGCGCAGCAACGACCGTGGTCTGCTCACGGGCCATCACCTGACATTAGCGTCAGCATCTCTCGCCTCCGCCGCTCGCGCGTCGCGGCCCGCGCGGGCGCGAGGAACTGGTGCTCGACGCGAGGTGCGCAGAGCGTCAGTATCTGCGTGAGATCGACTCGGCCGAGCGCCGGAACACCCGGGTACCGTCCAACGCCGCGGGGTCACTCGAACAGGCCGTACCGGACCGGCCGAAGGATGTGGAGCCCAAGGTGCACGACGTGGGGTCGGGAATCGCGTTCGACAAGGCCCCGATCGGCATCGCCGTCCTCGCGCTCGATAGCGGCTTCCGGATCATCGCCGCCAACCGCACGCTGGCCGGCATGCTCGGCTACACCGAAGCGGAACTGATCGCACTCCCGCCGCGCACGCTCACGCACCCCGACGACCGCGAACCCGAAGTCGAGCGCTTCTACGAGTTCGCGGCCGGCGGTGCCGATTCCTACGAGCTCGAAAAGCGCTACGTGCGTCGCGACGGCACCGTGTTCCGCGCCTTGTTGCGCGCCCACGCCGAACGCGACGAGGAACGGCGCATCAGGCGGCTCATCGTGTTCGTCGAGGACGTGGAAGCCCGGCGCAGCACCGAGGAGACATTTCGCGCCGCGGCCGAATCGGGTTTCGGGTCGTTCTCGCTGTTCCGCGCGGTCAGGGAAGGTGGCGACATCACCGGCTTCGTGCTCGAGTACGCGAACCGCCGCGCGGTGCGCGGCCTCGGGATGGCACTCGAGGACGCGATCGGGCGCTCGCTCGACGAAGTCTCGGCCGAGTCGGTGCGAGACCGCCTGCGCAACGAGTTCGCGCTCGTGATCGAGACACAGAAACCGATCGAAGGTGAACTCACACTCCCGGGCAAAGGCGGCGACGACGCGTTCGTGCTGTACCAGGCGGTACCCGCCGGCGACGGGATCGCGTTCACCGCACGAGACGTGACGGCGCAGCGCCGAGCGATCGACGCGCTTCGCTTCGAAGAGGAACGGCTCGAAACCATCGTCGGGCACGCGCACGATGCGATCTTCGTCGTGGACCACGAGTGGTGTACCCGATGGGTGAGCCCTGCGATCGCCGCGATAGCCGGGTACAAACCCGAAGCGTTGCGAGGAACGCGCCTCGTCGACCTGGTCCATGAACTCGACCGCGACCGGTTCGAGGAACACCGCACCTACACGCGCCTCCATCCGGGCCAAACGCACCAAACCGAAGTGCGCTTCCGCCACGCCGACGGCAACTGGATCTGGGCACAGATGCTGGCCCGCAACCTCTACGACCATCCGGCCGTGAACGGACTCGTCGAGCACGTCCGCGACATCACCGAGAAGAAGGTGGCGGAGGATGCGCTCCGGGCGAGCGAGCAGCGCTTCCGCGCCCTGGTGCAGAACGCGTACGACCTCGTCAGCGTCTACGACGATGACTTCAAGCCCGTCTACCTCTCGCCGTCGCACGAGATGGTCCTCGGCTACCGCGCGGCCGAACTGCGGGCGCAGCCGCTGAGCGTCCCGATCCATCCGGCCGACGCGGCGCGTTTCGGTCACGTCCTCGAACTCGTCGCCGGTCAGCCCCAACGCACCGCCGCGTGCCAGTACCGCGTGCGCCACGCCGACGGCTCGTGGCGCCAGATCGAGGCCCACTTCTCGAACCTGCTCGACGAACCCGCGGTGCGCGGGATCGTCGTGAACGCGCGCGACGTCACGGAGGCCTCCGCCGCGGTGGAAGCGCTGCGCGAACGTGAGGAATGGTTCCGCTCCCTCGTGCAACGGAGCTGGGACCTCCTCGCCGTGCTGGACCGCAACGGCCGGATCACCTACCTGTCGCCGTCGCACATCAACGCGCTCGGGCGTTCGCTCGAGACGATCGCGACCGCGGGTGACGAATTACTCCACCCCGACGACATCGAAAGGGTGGTTCAGGCGTTCCGCGACGCCGTCGAACGACCCGACGTCCCGGTGCACGTGCAGTACCGGATGCTCCACGCCGACAACACCTGGCGGTACTTCGACACCACGTACACGAACTTGTTGAACGAACCGACCGTCGCCGGGGTGGTAATGAACGCCCGTGAGGTCACCGAGGCCGTCGAAGCGATCAACGCGCTGCGGGCCAGCGAGGAACGGTTCGCGACGCTCGTCCGCTATTCGTCCGACGTCGTCCTCGTCACCCAGAGCGACGACGCGATCCGTTATGTGAGCCCGGCCGTCGACTACGTGCTCGGCTACACCGAAGCGGAGTTTCTCGAGCACCCGCTCGCCTCGTACGTCCACCCCGACGACCGCGAAGGTTGGGACACCCATCTGGCCGAGGTGCTCGACTACCCGGGCCGTGAGCACACGCTCGAACTGCGGCTGCGGCACGCCGACGGGCGCTGGCGGTGGATGGAAGCGCACGCGGTGAACCTGCTCGAAGACCCGTCGTTGAAGGGCGTGGTGCTCCACCTCCACGACATCAGCGAGCGGCGCGTCGCCGAGACGGAACTGGAGCACCAGGCACTTCACGACCCGCTCACGGGCCTGCCGAACCGGGCGCTGGTGCTCGATCGTCTCGGCCGGGGTCTCGCCCGGAACGCACGCAGTCACATGTACACGGCGGTCCTGTTCATCGACGTCGACCGGTTCAAGAGCGTGAACGATTCGCTCGGCCATGCCTCCGGCGACGACCTGCTCGTGTCGGTCGCGGCCCGGCTCCGGGCGTCGTTGCGTGAGAGCGACACCGTCGCCCGTCTCGGCGGCGACGAATTCGTGGTGCTCCTCGAAGACGTGCAGCAGCAAGCAGTCGCGCTCGAGGTGGGCGACAAGATCCTCGACGCGATGCGGCGACCGTTCCACCTCTTCGGGCGGGAACTGTTCGTGACCGCGAGCATCGGTCTCGCCGTCTCGACCGGCGACCACGACACACCGGAGTCGATGGTGCGCGACGCCGACGCGGCGATGTACGTGGCGAAGGGACGGGGGCGCAACCGGCTCGAGCTCTTCGACGAAGCGATCCGCATCCGGGCCGTAAACCACCTCGAGGTCGAAAACGATCTCCACCGAGCGCTCGATCGCGGCGAGCTTCGCCTCGAGTACCAGCCCGCGTTCCACCTCGAGACCGACACGATCGTCGACGTCGAGGCACTCTTGCGGTGGGACCATCCTCGCAACGGCTTGATGCCCCCTGCCGACTTCATCGGCGTCGCCGAGGAGACCGGCGTGATCGTCGACATCGGGCATTGGATCATCGACGAAGCGTGCCGGCAGGTGCGCGCCTGGCGCGACGAGGGTTCGTCGCTGCGCACGCTGTGGGTGAACCTGTCGGCCCGACAACTCGCCGGCAACGATCTCCCCGACATCATCGACGACGCACTCGTCCGTCACGGCCTTCCCCACGACGCGCTCGGTCTCGAACTCACCGAGAGCGCCTTGATCGAGGAAGCCGAGGGCGCGGGCAACATGCTGCGTGCACTCGAGGAGATCGGCGTACGACTCGCGATCGACGACTTCGGCACGGGCTACTCGTCGCTGCTGTACCTCCAGCGCTACCACGTCGACGTACTGAAGGTCGACCGCTCGTTCGTGAACGGGCTCGGAACGAGCGCCGATGACACCGCGATCACGAGCGCGGTGATCAGCCTCGGTCACAACCTCGGGATGGAAGTGAGCGCCGAAGGCGTCGAGACGCCGACGCAACTCGCCCATCTCCGCGAGCTTCGTTGCGACACCGCTTGCGGTTACTACCTCGTGCGCCCGACCACACCGGACGCGGTCACCGAACTCCTACGCGCGTCGACGTGAGAGAACTACCGGGTCTCGATCGGTAACGGCGCCGCGGTCGCCGCGACGGCATCGCAGTGCGCGTCGACCGACCCGAAGTGGGTATCGAGCAACCACGCCCGTTTGAGGTAGAGGTGGACGTCGACTTCCCACGTGAAGCCCATCCCCCCGTGTACCTGCGTCGCGGTCTTGCCGTTGGCGACCGCGGCCTCGCCGGCCATCACCTTGGCGGTGCCGACCGCGCGGGCGAGACCGGGAAGGTCGGCATCGGCGAGGTGCGCGCCCGCGGCGTACACGGCGGCGCGCGCGACCTCGGTACGGACGACCATGTCGGCGAGGAGGTGCTTCACCGCTTGGAACGAGCCGATCGGGCGATCGAACTGCACCCGTTGCTTCGCGTACTCGACCGACAGGTCGGTGAGACGCTGCGCCATCCCGACGAGGTACGCCGCGGTGAGCACCGTGCCGGTGCGGCGCCATTGCTCCGCGACATCGACTCCCGCGACCGGCTCGCCTTCGTCGAGGGGAGCGGCGCGGCTGATAGGAGTGAGCGGGTCGAGTGGCCACGGCGACTGGTCGAACTCGATCGTGCCGGGCTCGAGCCGCCACACACCGGCGTCGTCGAGCACGAGCAACGCATCGAGCGCACCGAGATGTTCGAGCACGAGCGACTCGTACGGCTTCGGGCGTTCCACGATTGCGACGATCCTGTCGACGGCGTCGATGCCGTCGACACCGGGAACGCTGCGAGCGACGATGCCGTCGACGATCGGCCCGGGCACCAGCGCCGCACCGAGCGCCTCGACCACGACGACGGCGTCGGCGGGGGCGAAGCCGTCGGCCAGCAGCGAGAGCACACCGGCACCCGCCAACTCGTCCCACACCGCGCGATCGAAGCCTTCGCGCACCCGTTCCATGGGGAAACGGCCCGCGAGCAACGACACGATGCCGTCGCGCAACGCGACCTGATCGTCGGAGAGTTCGAGGTCCATCAGCGCGGCTCCCGCGGTAGGCCGAGCACCCGCTCGCCGATGATGTTGCGCTGGATTTGCGAGGTCCCCGCCGCGATCGTGAGCGCGAGGGTGCGCAAACGTTCCTCGACCAACTCGTTGCCGTCGATCGAGAGGGCATCGCGTTCCAGCACCCGCAGGCAGAGTTCGCCGAACCGTTGCCGCGCTTCGGTGTAGGCGAGTTTGATCACCATCGCGCCGGGCCCGGTCGTGCCGCGCATCGACTGCGACACGTTGCGTTTGGTGAGGGCCCACAACGCCTCGAACTCGGCGAGGCAATGGCCGAGTTCGCGTTGGTGCGCGGGATCGTCGGCCCGGCGGGCCAGGTCTTCGCACAACCGCAACGAATCCACCAACTCGCTCACGAACGCGGTGCCCCGTTCGTACTTCAGCGTGACGTTCGTGACCCTCCAGCCGTCGTTCTCGGCCCCGACGCGCTGGCTCACCGGCACGCGCACATCGGTGAGGAACACCTCCGCGAACTCCGACGAACCGAGCGCGGTCTTCAGCGGTCGGACTTCGATACCCGGAAGGTGCATCGGCAGGATCAACCAACTGATGCCCTTGTGCTTCGGCGCGTCGGGGTCGGTCCGTACGAGGAACTCGCCGACATCGGCGATGTGGCCGAACGAGCACCAGATCTTCTGGCCGTTCAACACGTAGTCGTCGCCGTCGCGCTCGGCCCGGGCCCGCAACGACGCGAGGTCGGAACCGGAGCCCGGTTCGGAGAATCCCTGGCACCACACTTCGTCGCCGCGCAGGATCAGCGGGAGGTGCTCCGCCTTCTGGGCCTCGGTGCCCTCCTCGACGAGGGTCGGCCCCGCGTGCAGCGTGCCGACGAAGTTGACACCCACGTAGGGAGCCCGCGCCCGCGTGGTTTCCTCGAAGAAGATCAGCTGCTCGGTCGGCGTCGCCCCCCGGCCGCCGTACTCCTTCGGCCAGTGCAGGCCGGCGTAACCGGCGTCGAACAGGCGGCGTTGCCAGTCGGTGTCCCACTTGCGCCGGGCGTCCCATGCTTCGCGCGGCGGCTCGGGCGACAGCGACGGCAGGACGCCGGCGAGCCACTCCCGCAACGCCGCACGAAACGCCGCATCGGCCTCGGAGGCCCGCAAATCCATGAAGCGGCAGTCTAGAATCTGACGGGTCGTCAGATTCTGTTCGGAGCCGCGGCATGCGCAAAGACCTTCCCAAGATCATCAGCGTCGACGATCACGTCGTCGAACCGGCGCATCTCTGGAACACCTGGTTACCCGCGAAATGGCGCGAGCGCGGCCCCCACGTCGAGCGGCGCGGCATCGGCACCATGCGCCACATCGGTGGCGGCGCGTACGAGCAGACCTTCGACGACGACGGCCCCAAGGCCGACTGCTGGGTCTACGAGGACCTCGTCTACATCAACAAACGGCACGTCGCCGCAGTCGGCTTCGACCGCGACGACATGACGATGTCGCCGATCACCTACGACGAGATGCGACCGGGCTGCTACGAACCCAAGGCGCGCATCGAAGACATGGAGATGAACTGGGTCGACGCCTCGCTGTCGTTCCCGACGTTCCCGCGCTTTTGCGGCCAGACCTTCCTCGAAGCCAAAGACCGCGACCTCGCCCACGCGTGCGTACTCGCCTACAACGACTGGATGGTCGAGGAGTGGTGCGGCGACTCCGGCGGCCGGCTGATCCCCCTCACGCTGATCCCGTTGTGGGACGCGGAACTCGCGGCGGCCGAAGTACGCCGTAACGCGGCGCGCGGGGTGCACGCGGTCTGCTTCAGCGAGATCCCGCCGAAGCTCGGGCTGCCGAGCATCCACAGTGGCGAATGGTCGCCGTTCTTCCAGGCCTGCTCCGACACTGCGACCGTCGTCTGCATGCACATCGGCTCGTCGTCGCAGATGCCGGCGACATCGGGCGACGCGCCGGTCGCCGTCGCGGCAACGCTCTCGTTCAACAACGCGATGGCGTCGCTCTCCGACTTCCTCTTCTCGGGCGTGCTCGTGAAGTACCCCGACCTGAAACTCGCGTACTCCGAAGGCCAGATCGGCTGGCTCCCGTACGTGCTCGAACGCGCCGACGACGTGTGGCGCGAGCACCGCGCGTGGGGTGGCGTGAAAGACATCGTTCCCGAGCCGCCCTCGACGTACTACTACGACCATGTCTACGGCTGCTTCTTCCGCGACCGTCACGGCCTCGAATCGCTGGCACGCGTCGGCGTCGACAACATCACCTTCGAGACCGACTACCCGCACACCGACTCGACGTGGCCCGACACGAAGAAGGTCGCCCTCGAGATGATGGGCGACCTCGACGACGACGACGTGTACAAGATCGTGCGGGGCAACGCGATCCGCATGCTCAGCCTCGACATGACCTGAGGCCTGAGGCCTGACGCGTGACGCGTGATGCGATGACCGACGGCGACGCTCCCGGCACCGACCTGCCCGCCGGGCGCTTCTCGTCGTGGTTGAGCGGCGCGCAGGCCGCGATGCGCGACGACCGCACGTCGGAAGTGCCGTGCGGCACCTGTACCGCGTGTTGCCGGTCGTCGCAGTTCGTGCACGTCGCACCCGACGAGACCGACACCCTCGCCCACATCCCGGCCGCGCTCTTGTTCCCGGCGCCCGGGCTGCCCCGCGGTCACCAGCTTCTCGGGTACGACGAGCGCGGCCACTGCCCGATGCTGGTCGACGACAGATGCTCCATCTACGCCCACCGGCCCCGAACCTGCCGTACCTACGACTGCCGCGTGTTGGCGGCAACCGGGATCGACGTCGACCTCGACGACACCACCAAGACCGCGATCGCCGAGCAGGTCCGGCGGTGGCGCTTCACGTACCCGACCGAACGTGATCGGACGGAACAGGCCGCGGTGCGCTCCGCCGCGAACTTCCTGGCCGACCAGGCCGAAGCGCTCGGCGCCGGCACGGTCCCGGCGAACCCGACGCAACGCGCGGTGGCCGCGATCCAGTTGCACGAACTGTTCCTCGCGCACGAACCCCCGGTCGACGAGGTGCGGGTCGAGCTGACCCGCCGGCGGTGACCTCTGCGGGAGAATGCATCACCCTCCTAGGGGGAGCAGATGATGCCGGGCTTCGGCACGGTCAGATCGAGTAAGTACCGGTGCACGATGTCGTCGATGCAGGAGCTCCCGCGCGCGTACGCCGTGTGACCCTCGTCGTCGAGCCCGACGAGGCGGCCGCGCTGCAGTTCCTTCGCCAGGTGCTGCGCCCACGCGAACGGCGTGGCCGGGTCGTGCGTCGTGCCGAGCACGAGGATCGGGGGCGCGCCCCGCGCCGCGATCGCGTGCGGCCGGATGCGCGACTTCACCGGCCAGTAGACGCACGGCAGGCCGAGCCAGATCGTCGACGCGCCGAGCCGCGGCGCGGCACGGGCCGTGCGCACCGCGTCACGTTCGAGGGCGGCGAGCGTCGCGGGCGGCGGCGCATCGAGGCAGCCGGTCGCGTAGAACGCGGCAGTCTCGTTCGAATAGGTGCCGCCGGTTCGGCGTTCCGTGTAGTCGTCGCTCAGCGCGAGCAGCTTCGATCCGTCGCCGCGCGCCGCGGCCGCGAGCGCCGATGCGAGTTGTGGCCATGATTCGCGCCCGCCGTACATCGCATCGGCCACCCCGATGTCGGCTTCGCCGGGACCGAGCGAGCGGGTCTCGCCGTGCAGTCTCGCGTAGAGCGGTTCGGCGTCGATCTGCTTCATCAGCCGGTCGAAGGCGGCTGCGCTGTGCCCGCCGGAATGGAACGCGCACGCCGAGCGCGCCGAACAGTCGGCGAGGAACGCGTCGAGCGCCTTCTCGAACCCGACGGCTTGTTGCTCACCCGCAGCGTCGGATGAAAGGGCGGGGTCGATCGCGCCGTCGAGCACCATCGCTCGCACGTGGGTCGGGTACGCGTTCGCGTACAGCGTGCCGAGATAGGTGCCGTAGGAGAAACCGAGGTACGAGATCTCCTCCTCGCCGAGCGCGCGCCGGATCGCGTCCATGTCGGCCGCGGTGTACGTGCTCGCCATGTACGGGAGCAGCCGCGCGCTCCCCGCCTCGCAACTCGCCGCGAACCGTTTCGCGGCGTTCACGTTCTGCGTCACCTCGGCCGCGTTGTCGGGGCTGCGGTCGACGGCCCAGAACGCGTCGAGCCGGTCGTTGCAGTCGACGGCAGTGCTCCGGCCCGTGCCGCGCGGGTCCCAGGCGACGATGTCGAAGTGCGACAGGACCGTCGACGGGAAGAACTGGTCGGCCTGCTGCGCGAGGAACAGCCCCGCGGCCCCCGGCCCGCCCGGGTTGGTGAGGAGCACACCGACCCGGTCGCCGGTGGCTCGATGGCGGGCGAGCGTCAGCGAGATCGTGCCCAATCGGGGCTGCGCGGGATCGAGAGGCACGGTCAGGTCGGCGCACTCGACGCCGCCGCAGGAGCCCCAGTGCAGCGCGCCGGCCCCATTCGCCTCGGCCGGGGGCGGGACCGACCCCTTCGCGACCCGGTTCGACCCGCCCGTCGCGCAGGCGGTCGCGGTCAGCGCGACGGCAAGCAGGACGGGGGCGAGCCGGCGCATCCGCCCGAGCCTACGGGTGCCGGTGGCCGCCTCCGGCGCGCCCGCGACTGGCGACCGGCCCGCCGCCCGTGTTCCATGCATGCATGACCGACGAGCGCCCCGGCACGATCGCGGCCGCGCCGAGCTCGGACGATGCCGGCGCGGGGACCGTCGGCGTGGTCGTCACCGAAGAACACGAGCCCCGGTCGCTCCGGATGAAGATCGCGCTGCTCGCCGCCGCGGTGGTCGTCGTGGGGCTGTGGACCTGGGCGCTCGTCTTTTCGGTCGTGCGCAAGGACCCCGAACGGTTGACCAGCGCCGAGCACACGGCGGTCGTACAGGCGTGCAAAACGGCCGCGGCGACCGAGCGGGCGTTGCCGGCGGTTCCGAACCCGCCGACGAACGCGTCGGTGGCGGCGCGGGCGAACGGCGAGACTGCGGCGCTCGGCAAAATGGTCGCGGAGCTGCGCGCGATCCACCCGCAGCGGGCGCCGGCCGCCGAAGCGTTGAGCAAGTGGCTCGACGACTGGGACGCGCTCCTCGGCGCGCGCCGTGCGTACGGCGCGGCCGTCATCACCGATCGCGGCGCCGAACTCGTGATCCCCGCGGTCAAGGGCACCGCGATCACGGTGCGGATGAACAACTATGCCGAGAGCAAGTCGGTCGAGGACTGCGACACGACGGCGCTCGGCGCCGAGAACGTGAACGGCCTTCACCCGTGACGAAGGATTGGTCATGACCGGGCGGCTCGACGGGAAAGTGGCACTCATCACCGGTGGCGCGAGCGGCATGGGTCGGTGCGCAGCCGAGTTGTTCGCGGGGAAGGCGCGAGGGTCGTCGTCGCCGACTACGACGAAGCCGCGGGGGCGGCGACCGTCGACGCGCTGACCGGTACCGGCGCTGAAGCATCGTTCGTGCGCGCCGACGTGTCGAGTGCGAGCGACTGCGACGCGATGGTGCAACACGCGACATCCACCTTCGGCGGCTTGCATGTGCTCTACAACAACGCGGGCGTGTTCCCGGCCGACGACGGCGGTGTCCTCGAGACGCCGGAGGCCACCTGGGAGCGGGTGATGGAGATCAACCTGAAGGGCGTGTGGTTGGGTTGCCGTTCCGGTATCCCCGCCCTGCTCGCGTCGGGCGGCGGGTCGATCATCAATGTCGCGTCGTTCGTCGCGTTCGTCGGCGCGGCGACCGCGCAGATCGCGTACACGAGCAGCAAAGGCGGCGTGCTCGCGATGACCCGCGAGATCGCGGTCGAGTACGGCCGCCGGGGCGTCCGGGCGAACTCGCTGTGCCCGGGCCCGATCGAGACGCCACTACTCGCCGAATTGCTGTCGGACCCGGCCCGGCGCGCCCGCCGGCTCGTGCACATCCCGATGGGCCGGTTGGGCCAGGCCGAGGAGCTGGCCAAGGCGGCCCTGTTCCTCGCGTCCGACGACTCGTCGTTCATGACGGGCGCGTCGTTGGTCGTCGACGGCGGGATCACCGCCGCGTACGTCACCCCCGAATAGCGCGAAGCGGCGGCGGGCGCCGCCCGACCTCTACTGTTCGGCCATGGCGCGAGGCATGCTCACCGTCGACGAGCTCGACGGCCTCATCGAATCGGGCGCCGTCGACACCGTGCTCGTCGTGTTCCCCGACCTGCAGGGCCGGTTGATGGGCAAGCGGGTGACCGGCCACTTCTGGCTCGAGCAGATGGCGAGCGGCCGCGAGCCGATCCACGCCTGCAACTACCTGCTCGCGGTCGACAGCGAGATGAACGTGCTGCCCGGCTACCGCTACGCGAGCTGGGATACCGGCTACGGCGATTTCGCGGTCGTCCCCGATGTCGGCACCATCCGGAACATCCCGTGGCTCGACGCCACCGCCATGGTGATGTGCGACGTCGTCGACGAGGAAGACGGCGCGCCGGTGGAGGTGTCGCCGAGGCGCATCCTGCAGCACCAGGTCGAGCGGGCGGCAGCCGCGGGTTACACGTTGAACTTCGCGTCGGAACTCGAGTTCTTCCTCTTCCGCGAATCGCCCGAGGAAGCGGCCCGGCGCGGGTACACGAACCTCACCCCGCTCTCCGACGTGATCGAGGACTACCACATCCTCCAGACCACACGCGACGAGTACCTGATCCGAGCCATCCGCAACGGCATCGACCATGCCGGTGTCCCGGTGGAGTTCTCGAAGGGGGAAGCCGGCCGCGGGCAGCACGAGATCAACCTCACGTACGCGGGCCCGGTCGAGATGGCCGACCGGCACGCCATCTACAAGAACGCGGCGAAGGAGATCGCGTCGCAGCACGGCCGGTCGATCACCTTCATGGCGAAGTACTCCATGGACGAAGTGGGTTCGTCGTGCCACATCCACTCGAGTGTGTGGGATGCGCAAGGCGAGCGCTCGCTGATGTGGGACGACAACGCGCCCGAGCATCTCTCCCCCGTGTTCCGCGGGTGGATGGCCGGGCAGATGGCCGCCGGGCGGGAGCTGGCGTGGATGTTCGCCCCCACCGTCAACTCGTTCAAGCGCTACCAACCCGAATCGTGGGCGCCCACCGCGCTCGCGTGGAGCCACGACAACCGCACGTGCGGCTACCGCGTCGTCGGCCGCGGCCAGTCGTACCGGCTCGAGTCGCGCATCCCCGGCGCCGACACCAACCCGTACCTCGCCTACGCGGCGACGATCGCCGCGGGTCTCGCCGGCATCGAGCAGGAGCTCGACCCGGGCGCACCGTTCCGCGGCAACGCGTACGCGGCCGGCGACCTCGAACGCGTGCCCTGGCACATCGTCGAGGCGATCGACGAGTTCGAGCAGAGCAAGCTCGCCCGCGACGCGTTCGGCGACGACGTCCACTACCACTTGTGCAACACGGCGAAACAGGAATGGGCGATGTTCAACCGCGCGGTCACCGACTGGGAGCGGCGCCGCAACTTCGACCAATGGTGAGCCCTCGATGACGGGCGCGCTGGTCGCGGTCACCGGTCGCCGCCTCGGTTCGCGCCAGACGAAGTGGCCGTACGCGAATGCGGCGGCACTGCCGCACTCCTACTTCGAGGCGATCCAGCGGGCGGGTGCGGTGCCGGCCATGCTCGACGCCGCGCCGATCACGCCCGTCGAGGCCGCCGCGCTGCTCGCCCGGTTCGACGCGCTGGTGCTCACGGGCGGCCCCGACGTCGACCCGGCGTGCTACGGAGAAACCGCCCATCCTTCCACCTACGGCATCGACCGCGAGCAGGACGACTTCGAGATCGCGCTCGCCCGCGCCGCGGTCGAACGCGGCACCCGCACCCTCGCGATCTGTCGCGGGATCCAGGTGTTGAACGTCGCGTTCGGCGGGTCGCTCGACCAGCACATCGTCGAACGGCCCGGCGTCGACCCCCACGGCCGTCCCGGCGAGGAGAACGGTCAACTCGAGCACGACATCCCGATCGAACCCGGTTCGATGCTCGCGAAGGTGATGGGCGTGGGCGACGCCGGAGGCATCGCCCACTGCGCGTGCCATCACCACCAGGCCGTGCAGCGCGTCGGCGACGGGTTGCGGGTCACGGCCCGGGCACCCGACGGTGTCGTCGAGGCGCTCGAACTCGACGACGCGCCGCTGCTCGCCGTCCAGTGGCACCCCGAAGACACTGCGGCCGCCGATCCCGCCCAGCAGAACCTGTTCGACTGGCTCACCGGCTGACGGCCCCGACCCCGTAGCCTTCGCATCGTGGCGAGAGGCGAAGGTGGACTGCTCCGGCGGCTGTTCGAGCTCGCGCCCGACGGCATGATCGTGACCCGGCTGCGCGATGGGCGCATCGTCATGGCGAACGCCGCCTGTTCCCGGATCCTCGGTTGCGTGCACAGCGACCTGCTCGCGCGCACCACCGAGGAAGTCGGGTTGTGGCCGGGCGCCGACCGTGACGCGTTCGTCAGGCGCATGCGCGAGACGAAGTCGAGCGAGCTGCGCGAGGTGTGCCTGGAGACGCCGAGCGGCACCGTCTGGATCGAGGTGAAAGACGAACTGATGACGCTCGGCGGGCGCGGTCATGTGCTCGCGACGTTGCGCGATATCACCGACCGGAAAGCCGCGGAGCAGGCGTTACGCGCCGAACGCGACCACTACGCCGCGCTCGTCGCCGCACTCCAGGACGGCTACTACGTCATCTCGCTCGCCGGCACCATGCTCGACGTGAACGACCGGTTCTGCGAGATGGTCGGCCTGTCGCGCGACGAAGCGCTCGCGGTCGAAACCCCCGGTCCGTGGTGGCTGCCGGAGGAACTTCCCGCGATCAAGCGGGGCCGCCACGCCGTGATGACGACCGGCTTCGCCGAGTTCGACTGGACGCTCGTGAGCCGTGACGGCACCGCGATCCCGGGTCATGTCACGAGCGCAGTCATGCACGATGCCGACGGCAACGTCAGCGGCATCGTGGTCACCGTCAGGAACAAGAACCGCTGACCCGGCGGGGTCGCGGTGGGTCAGATCGTGATGCCGCCGTCGACCGACACGACGGCGCCGACGATGTAGCGCGCTTCGTCGGACGCGAGGTAGGCGATCGTCGACGCGATCTCCTCCGGCGTGCTGTTCCCGAGCGGAGACATGAACTTGCGGAACACCTTCCACTCCACACCTTCGGGGAACACCGCGAACTCGCGCTGCAACGGCGTGTCGATCCCTCCCGGGGCGACGCAGTTGATGCGGATCTTGCGGGTGAGGTACTCGGCGGCGAGCGCTTTGGTGAGGTTCACCACTCCGGCCTTCGACGCGCAGTAGGCCGCGCTGTACGGCTGGCCCATCAGGCCGGCGTTCGACGCGATGTTCACGATCGTTCCCCCGCCGTCGAGCAGGTACGGGATCGTCGCCTGGCACATGAGGAAGGTGCCGGTGAGGTTCACGCCGATGATGCGCTGCCACTCGTCGAACGGCATCTCGTGGCTGTGGGCGAACTTGCCGATGCCGGCACAGTTGACCAGCAGCTGGGGCCGCCCGAGCGACGCGGCCGTCTCGAGGCCGGCCTTCGCCGATGCGGGATCGGCAACGTCGGCGCGCTGCGCCCGAGCGGTGCCGCCGGCTTCGGCGATCTCCGCCGCGGTCTTCTCCGCGTTGTCTTCGGCGATGTCGAGGCACGCGACCGCGGCACCCTCGGAGGCCAGCCGCAGCGCGGTCGCTCGCCCGAGCCCAGAACCCGCGCCGGTGACAACTGCAACCCGTCCGTCGAATCGCGCCACGTCTGCCTCTCGCCTCGCCTGCTGCCGGACGACCGAATCTAACAGGGGTGATGAATTTTGGATTCGACGGCGCCGCCGACGTTGGCCGACCTGCATCGTCCCGCGAGCGGCGGCGCCCTGTGCGGGAGAATTCACCACCCTGCGAACGCTGCGGTAACGAGCGGCGCGACGGGCCGGAGATCGACGACGGCCCGCCGGAGATTGGTCCAGCGGGCCGTCGGACATCGCCTCTGACCCCTGGGGGGAGGGGGCAAACGAAGCGGTTCGCTCCATTCATCGGACGCTCGCGCGAGAACCTGAGCCGACCGGCCGGAAGGAGATTGCATACCGACCGCGGTACTTTGCCCGGTGTGCGACCACTGATCGTCGGAGCCGGGGCCGTCGGGAAAGCGATCGCGATCGGCATGGCCGCGTCCGACGCCTTCGACGGGGTGATCGTCGCCGACGTCGCTCCCGAACGGGCTCGGGCGCTGGCCGAAGCCGCTGCCGACACCCGCTTCAGCGGGGTCGCGCTCGATGCGTCGAGCGCGACCGCGGTCGTCGAATGCGCCCAGGTGCACCGGTGCGACGCGATCGTGAACGCGTGCGACCCTCGCTTCAACCCGGCGATCTTCGCGGCCGCGTTCGAGGCCGGCTGCACCTATGTCGACATGGCGATGACCCTGTCGGAACCCCACCCCGAGCGGCCCTACGAGGAGCCCGGGGTGATGCTCGGTGCCGCGCAGTTCGAGGCCGGCCCCGCCTGGCGCGAGCGCGGGCTGCTCGCACTCGTCGGCATGGGGGTGGAACCGGGTCTCTCCGACGTGTTCGCCCGCTACGCAACCGACCATCTCTTCTCCGAGATCGACGAGATCGGCGTGCGCGACGGCGCCGATCTCGTGATCGACGGCCTGTCGTTCGCGCCGACGTTCTCGATCTGGACCACGATCGAGGAGTGCCTGAACCCGCCGCTCATCTGGGAACGCGAGCGCGGCTTCTACACGACCGAGCCGTTCTCCGAACCGGAAACGTTCGTGTTCCCGGAAGGCATCGGCCCGACCCGCTGCGTCAACGTGGAACACGAAGAAGTCGTGCTCGTACCGCAGTGGGTGAAGTGCAACCGGGTCACGTTCAAGTACGGGCTCGGTGACGAGTTCATCGACTTCCTCCAGATGCTGCGCAAGACCGGCCTCGACTCGAAAAGTACGGTGCGCGTACGCGGCGTGGAGGTCTCACCGCGCGACGTTGTCGCCGCGGTGCTCCCCGACCCGTCGACGCTCGGCGACCGGATGCGTGGTCGCACCTGCGCGGGAACCTGGGTGCGCGGCACCGGCACCGACGGCGACGCGCGCGAGGTGTACCTGTACCACGCGAGCGAGAACGAGGAGACGATGCGCAAGCACGGCGTCCAAGCGGTCGCGTGGCAGACGGGCATCAATCCGGTCGTCGCGCTGGAATGCATGGCGGCGGGCGATTGGGAAGGCGCCGGCGTGCTCGGCCCGGAAGCGTTCGACGCGGTGCCGTTCCTCGACCGCCTCGCGGCCAAGGGCGAACCGTGGCACGTCGACGAACGCACGCCCCGGTAGCAGGAGGCCGATGAGCTTGGGCGCTGCGCTCCCGGCCAACGCGCTGGGGGTGCTCGACCGGGTGCGCAGCGCCTTGTCCCGTCGCTCTTGCCCGGCTCAGCGAGCGACGAGTCTTGTGCGCGTTCCCCGCAGATCGCGCACTGATGAATGTACGAAACCTCGGTGCCCGCGGGAAGCAAACTCGGGCTGTTGTGGCGCACAGCACACTTCGCCGTTCCCGCTAAGGTCGCATCGTGGCCGGCGGTACGCGTGATCGGATGCCGGCCAACGCGGTCGTCGTCCTCCTCGATTCGCTGAACCGGCACCTGCTCGGCAGTTACGGCGGGCGCGAGTTCGACACGCCGAATCTCGATCGTTTCGCCGCGACCGCGTTGCGGTTCGACCGCCACTACGCCGGCTCCCTCCCGTGCATGCCGGCGCGCCACGACCTGCTGTGCGGTGCACTCGATTTCTTGTGGCGCCCGTGGGGTTCGGTCGAGATCTGGGAGTCGGCGATCACGGTCGCGTTGCGGCGGGCCGGCGTAACGACGAAGTTGGTCACCGATCACCCGCACCTCTTCGAAGTCGGCGGCGAGAACTACCACACCGACTTCACCGCCTGGGATTACCAGCGCGGCCACGAAGGCGACCTGTGGCGAACGCGTCCCGACCCGTCGTGGGCGGGTGCGCCGTCGTTCGGGCGTGGGCACATGCCGTACGACGATTCGCGCGGATGGTTCCGCGACGAACCCGACTTCCCGGGCCCGCGCGTCATGCGCGAGGCGGCCCGTTGGATCGAGGACGAAGCGCCCACCGACCGACGGTTCCTGCTCTTCGTCGACGAGTTCGACCCGCACGAACCGTTCGACACCCCGGAGCCGTACGCGTCGATGTACGACCCCGATTGGCAGGAACCCGCGCATCTCGTCTGGCCTCCGTACACGGTGGGGGCGGTGCGCAAGGGGGTGATCGACGAACGCGAAGCCCGCCAGGTACGGGCGCAGTACGGCGGCAAGCTGACGATGATCGACCGTTGGTTCGGGACGCTGCTCGACGCGATCGAACGGGCGGGCCACACCGACGACACCGTCGTGGTCGTCTGCACCGACCATGGGCACTACCTCGGCGAGAAAGACATCTTCGGCAAGCCGGGCTGCCCGGTCTACGAACCGTTGGGGCACGTCCCGTTGCTGGTCCGCTGGCCCGGCGTCGCCGCCGGCGCGCGCGATGCGCTCACCACCACCGTCGACCTTCACGCGACGTTGCTCGACCTGTTCGGCGTGTCGGCGGCGCACCGCACACACGGCCGCTCGCTGGTGCCGTGCATCGAAGGTGCCACCGATCGCGTTCGCGACTGGGCGCTGCAAGGCGTATGGGGGCGCGAGGTCCACCTGGTCACCGACCACGCCAAGTACGTGCGGGCGCCGGCAGGCGAGAACGAACCGCTGTCGATGTGGTCGAACCGCTGGTCGACGATGCCGGTGCACTCGTTCCCCGACGTTCGCCTGCCCCTCCCGGACGATCGGGCGACCCTCGACCGCATGCCGGGTTCGTCGGTGCCGGTGATCCGCCAACCGTTCCGGGCCGGCGACATGCTCCCGTTCTGGGCCTACACCGATTTCGAAGGCACGCTCGCGTTCGACCTCGGCGAAGACCCGTCCGAAGACCACAACCGGGCCGGTGACCGGCTCGGGGACGAACTCGCCGGCCTCCTCCACGACGCGTTGCGCGAGGTCGAGGCTCCCGGCGACCAGTTCGAACGCCTTGGTTACGCCTGACGCGCAGATTCGCGGGAACCGGCGCCGCCTCGCGCCCGTCTGAAGGGCGATGCGGGCAACGCGAAGGAGCCCTTGATGACGACTCGTCGAGCGATGAGCGTGATGGTTGCGCTGGCGCTGGTACTCGCGGCGATCGGCCTGTGGCCGGGAACGAGCAGGACCCGGCCCCGATCAGTCTCGGTCGGCCGGTTGCCACATTCGGTCGTGCTCGCGAGCGCCCTGCAGCCGTTCGATTCGTGCGACGCGCTCCTGGCGTGGGTGAAACGCGAAGGCCGAGCACGCGTGACGGCGTACGGGCTCGAGCCCGCCGCGATCTCCTCGGCCCGGGAGATCTACTCGGCCCAGAACGCGGGAGCGACGGTCACGACCGGCGTCGCGAGCCCGAACCCGGCAGACCGCGGCGCCGCGAACAGTGCCCAGGCCAGCCCGTACTCGACGACGAACGTGCAGGTTGCCGGCGTCGACGAACCCGACGTCGTGAAGACCGACGGGAGCCACATCGTCTCGCTGGTGAACGGCAGGCTGTACCTCGTCGACACGAACGGCGCGCGGCCCGTGGTCGCCGACTCGCTCGCGCTTCCCGGCTCGTACAACGGGCAGTTGCTCCTCGACGGCAACCGCGTGTTCGTGTTCACGGGCAACGTCGGCCCGATCGCGGAGCCGATGGTCGGCACGGCACGGGACTCGATCGCGCTCCCGCCGAATGCAGACGGCGCGCGCGGCGCGAGCGTCGTCGAGGTCACCATCGAGGGAGACCACTTTCACAACGACGGGAGCATCGATCTCGGTGGTGCCTACGTGGCGGCGCGCCAAATCGGCGACACCGCGCGCGTCGTCGTGCGGGCGGACCCGCAGGATGCGATCGGTTTCGTATCCCCGCGTGGCACCGGTCCGGCCGCGCTGGCCAACGCGCTCGCCGCGAACCGCGCCGCGCTCAACGCGACCACCATCGACGACTGGCTCCCTCATTACACCGTGCGCGACGCGGCCGGGATGTCGATCGCGTCGGGGCCGCTCGTCCCGTGTGACGGGGCCCGGCACCCGGCCAGCTTCGCCGGGTTCGGGACGCTGAACGTCGTGACCCTCGACCTCACCCGACCGCTCACCGGCGTGCTCCGCGCCGGGGCCGGCGCGGCGGTGCTCGCCGGCGGCGACACCGTGTACGCGTCGGCGACGCATCTCTACGTCGCCACGACCGACTGGCCCGCCGCGATCGCACCCACCGTGACGAACGGGTACGGCGTCGACATCGTCGCGCCGTCGCCCCCGACCAGTACCGCAATCCACGAGTTCGACATCTCGAACCCGACTTCGACGCGCTACGTCGCGTCGGGCAACGTCGACGGCACGATCGTCGACCAGTACGCGATGGACGAACGCGGCGGTTTCCTTCGCGTCGCGACGACCACCGGCGCGTCGATCGAACCGAACGCGGTGTCGGTCAGCCAGGTGCGGGTGCTCGAGACCGACGGCGACGCGCTCGTACAGGTGGGCGAGGTCGGCGGCCTCGGCCACGGCGAGACGATCCAGAGCGTCCGCTTCGTCGACGATGAGGCGTACGTCGTCACGTACCGGCAGACCGACCCGCTCTACACGGTCGACCTCAGCGACCCCACCCGGCCTCGGGTCGTCGGCGCGCTGCAGTTGCTCGGGTTCTCTTCGTACTTGCACCCGGTCGCGAAGGGGTACCTCCTGGGCGTCGGGCAGGACGCGAACGAGCACGGCATCCAGTCGGGCGTGCAACTCGCGCTGTTCGACGTGCGGGACCCGGCGAACCCGCAACGCGTCGCGCGGGTGACGATCCCCGGTACGTCGTCGGCAGTCCAATGGGACCCGCACGCGTTCCTGTGGTGGGCGCCCTCGTCACTGGCGATCGTGCCGGTCGACGCGCTCGGTTCGACGGCCGCGATCGGTTACACGGTCGACACCGCACGCGGCGCGATCGGCGAACGCGGCCGGATCGATTCGACCATCGCCGGCAACGATCAGCGCGGTGCTTCCGGCCCGCCGTCCGGCGCGTCGAACGGCTCCACGGGGAGTGCACCCGGCGCCGGCACCGCGATCGTGCCGATGCCGTTCTCCGCCGCGATCCTGCGGACGGTCGTGATCGGCACGCACGTGTTCAGCGTGTCGAGCGCGGGCGTGATCGAGAGCGACGTCGCGACGTTGCACACCGTCGCGACGGTGCCGTTCGGGAGCTGACCGGCGGGATCAGCTCCCGTTGGCGATCGGCGCGTAGGTACGGCAGGGTTCCCCGCGCAGGCCGGGGCACGGCGGGAGCGGCGTGGCGGGCGGCGTGATCCCTTCGATGACCGGCAACACGACGCGCGACGCGTGCCGGCCACCGAGCGAGACGGTGTTGGTCTGGTTCGCGGCCGCGGGAAGGTCCTGGAACTTCCAGCGCGGCCGGGTGCCACCCGGCGCGTCGATGATGATGCGGATCTTCGAACCGGCTCGGAAGACATGCGCGAAGGGGAACATCTCGACGCGCGTGAGAACGAATTCCCCGGCCGGCAACGGTTTCGCGGCCCCCTTGGTGAACGGGTGCACGGGGCGCAGCTCGCTCGCGTCCTTCGCGAGCGCACGGTCGCTGGCGCGCAGCCAGCCGTTCTGGATGTACGTCTCTTTCCCGTCGGGGCGAACCTCGGCCAGCGTCACTTGCAGGTCAGTGTCGGCGGCGTTCGATTTCAACCAGAGATCGACGCTCGCGTTGCCGGCCATCACGGTCTCGCTGGTGAGCGGCGCCGACTCGTACGCCAGCGCGGTGCCCGGGTTCGGTGCCGGCCAGTTGAAGACGGCATTCGCCCCCCAGATCGCGCTGTCGGGTGCACCGTCGGGAACGGTGGTGACCTGCGCGTTCGACGGGTCGTAGCGGTAGCTGTTCTCGCTCGCCGCCTTCGGCGCCGACGGCACCAGCGTGCCGCCCGTACCGAAGTACCACGGCGTCGCGGTCGTGCCCTTCACCGGCCACGACGCGAAGTCGAGTTCCGACGAGGGTGCCGGCACCCCCGGGCTCTTGCCCGCGCCGTTGTCGAGCAGGATGCGCACCCGCGGGTTGGTGTGCTCGAAGAGCCGTTTCGCCTTCGAGAAGCTCGTGATCCCGGCGTACTGGTCGGGTGGCAGCGTGAGGTCGGAGGTGCCGAACACGGAAGAACCGACACCGGCCAGGATCAACTGCGCGGCGGGCGGGAGCACCGGCACCTTGCGGGCGACGTAGATCGACAGGAATTGGTACCACCGCTGGAAGATCGACGGGCCGAGCGGATCGGTGTGGTTGCCGTTCGTCTCGGTGAAGTACGCGTGCTTCACCCCGGTGAAGTGGTCGAACAGGTTGGGTGCGTAGCCACCGGTCTGCTCGTCCTGCCACGAACCGGCGAGGAAGGTCGGCACCGTGATCTTGTGCACGAACAGCTCGGGCGCGAGTGGCGCCGCGATCGCGTCGGTCCAGTACTGGTTCTGCTCGATCTGTTGGAGGATGTCGGGGGCTTGGCTGCGCAGCTTCTGGTTCGCGGCGCACACCTGATCGCCGTTCTGGATGCGCTTCCCGGCCCAGGCCTGGCCGCTTGCGGGCGCGGCCTGCGCGTCGTGCTGACGTTCCTTCGCCCACGACAGCGCGAAACCGTCGTTGAAGATGCCTCCCGGGTCGAGCGTGCCGCGGGCGGTGTCGTCGATCACCGAGAGCGGGGCGATCGCGGCAAGGTGCGGCGGGTCGGTCTGCGCGACGAACAGCTGGCTGATCCCCGGGTAGGAGATGCCGACCATGCCGACCTTGTGGAACGCGACCCATGGCTGCGCGGCGATCGTTTCGACCGCGTCGTACCCGTCGGTCGATTGCAACGGCTCGAAGAACGAGAACGCGCCACCGGAGCAACCGGTGCCCCGGATGTTGATACCGACGGTCGCGTAGCCGAGCACACTCGCGATGAGCTCGCTCGGCTGCGGCGAATCAGGGTCGGCCGGCGAGTAGCCCGAGTACTCGATCACCGTCGGGTACGGGCCCTTGTCGATCGGGCCGGGCAACTTCACGGTGATCGCGAGCTGCGTCCCGTCGCGCGTGGTGAGGTAGCCGTAGCCGTCGTTGATCTTCTGCTTCGCGTAGAAGCGGTGCGGCGGGTTCGCGCCGAAGCTGGTCACGGTGAGCGCGTCCGACTCGACGAGGTCTTGGCGGCTCCCCGAGACCACGCGGTAGCCGACGGCCGGTGTCACGTCGCGGAAGATGTAGCTGCCTTGCGCGTCGGCAACGCCCTTCTGCGCGACGTGCCCGACGGGGTCGATGAGCTTCAGTGCCTGGCCCGCTTGCGCGTTCTCCAGCCAGACCTGGCCGACGCTGCCGCGCGCTTCGTACGGGGCCGGTCCCGCCTTGCTCAAGTCGATGCGCGCCGCGAGTGTCGCCTTCGACGTTGCGGTCGCGTTCGACGAGCAGGCGATCAGCGGAACGACCAGCGCGGTCGCGAGCGCAGCAACAAGCCATTTTCGGGGAGCCATGGGCGGACGTTACTTGCCGGTTACAGCACCGTAAAAAGCACCGCGGCCATACGACGGCGGATCCGGTGCATTCAGTGGTCTCAGAGGCCGAGCGTGCGGCGGACGATCTCGTCCTTGATGCGCGTCGGCGTGAACTGCGACCACAACGCCAGCGCCTGCGCGTCGTAGCCGACGAGATACCGAGAACGCGGCCAGCGCGCCGTGCACGCCGACGCGATGACCGACGCGCAGCGCGGCGGCTCACCCATCAACGGTTGGTACAGCCGTGTCGTCGACAGCGTCCGCCGGTACGCAGGGTCGTAACGCGACCCGGCTCGTTTCGCGATCTCGCGTTCGGTCTCTTCCCATATCCCGGTCCGGAAGCCGCCCGGCTCGACGAGGATCACCGAGACGCCGTCGCGCGCGACCTCCATGCGCAACGCGTCGGTGAGCCCTTCGAGCGCCTGCTTGCATCCCTGGTACCAACCGGTGAGCGGCGTCGAGGCTCGACCGTAGATCGACGACACCATCACGATCCGGCCGCGGTGCGCGGCGCGCATCGGCGCCAGTGCGAGCCGGGCGAGGCGGACGGGGGCGAGCACCATCGTCTCGAACGCGCGCCGCGCTTCGTCGTCGTCGACGTCTTCGATCGCGCCGGTGATGCTGTAGCCCGCGTTGTTCACCAGCGCCCGCGGTTGGTACCGGTCGATCACCTCGGCGCAGTTGGCGGCGTCGGTCACTTCGAGCCGCGCCGTCTCGACCTCGACGCCGGCATCGGCGGCGGCTTTGGCGACCACTTCGGCCTTCGCCTCCGAACGGACCGTGCCCACCGACCGGAACCCGCGGCGGGCGAGTTCGATGGCGGTCGCGAGCCCGATCCCCGAATTCGCTCCGGTGGTCAGCGCCGTGCCGCGGCTCACACTCGCGACCGTACGCGATACGCGCACCGCGTGTCGCCGGCCATCAGGTGTTCGGCCCGTTCCACTTCGACGTCGTCGCCGAGCGTGGCCCGGAACAATTCGAGCTCGGAGCGGCAGAGCCCCTGGCATGCCTGCGCCGCGGTGCAAATCGGGCAGTGATGCTCGATCAGCAAAAGGCTGCCGTCGTCGTCGCGCTGCACTTCGGCGATGTAGCCCTCGGCCGTGCGTTGCTTCGCGAGTGCCTTCACGCGCTTCACGATGGGGCCGTGGTCGGGTATCGCGTTGCGATATTCGCCGAGTTGCTTCTCGGCGCGCGCTTCGATGACCCGCTGCAGGCCGTCTTCGCCGAGCGACGCGCGCATGGCATCGAGCAGCCCGACAGTGAGGTCGTCGTGCCGGTCGGGGAACAGCTCGGCGGCGAGGTCGGTCAGGTGCCACTCGGTGGCCGGGCGCCCCCGCCCCGCGGGCGGCCGCAGGCGCGCCTCGACCAGACCGTTCGCGGCGAGCGCCTCGACGTGCTGGCGCACGCCGGCCGGCGTCAACGTCAGCGCGTCGGCCAACTCGGGCACGGTGGCCGCACCGACTCGCTTCAGCCGGTCGACGATCGCCCGTTTGGTTTCGCCGAGAGACGTCATCGGAGGTACCTCTCGCGGAGAACTCGCGTCCGGGCGGAACGCCGCCCGCTCGAACGCCTTGACAACTGCCTCACCCTTGGAGATTATCGCAAGAGCGCTCTATCGAAAAGGAACCGGGAGGACCGCGATGCCCGAGACCACCGTTCGGGCCGGCAGCGTCACCGAACTGCGGGCCACCGGCCGCCTCACCACGAAGGTCGGCCACCTTCCGGTCGTCGTCTTCTGGGACGAGGCCCGGGCGTTCGCGATCGAGGACCGCTGCCCGCACATGGGGTTCCCCCTCCACCAGGGCACGGTCGAGTGCGGTCTCGTCACCTGCCACTGGCATCACGCCCGCTTCGACCTCGAGTCGGGGTGCACCCTCGATCTCTGGGCCGACGACGCGACCGGCTTCGACGTCACCGTCGACGGCGACGACGTCATCGTCCACGCGCGCTCGGAACCCGACCCGGCACCCCGCTGGCGGCGCCGGCTGCGCGACGGCCTGGAGGACGGCCTCACCCTCGTCACCGCGAAGGCGGTGCTCGGCCTCCTCGCGGCCGAGGTGCCGGCCGGGGACATCGTGCGCGAAGGGATCGACTTCGGTGTGCGCTACCGCGACGCGGGTTGGGGTGCGGGGCTCACCGTGCTCGTCGCGATGGCGAACCTGCTCCCCCATCTCGATGATGACGACCGCGGTCTCGCGCTGGTACACGGTCTCGCGTTCGTGTCACGCGACACCGCCAACCGTCCCCCGCGGTTCCCGGTCGGTCCCCTCGCGACCGATGCCGTGCCCAACGACCGGCTCGCCGAGTGGTACCGGCGCTTCATCGACACTCGCAACGCCGACGCGGCCGAACGTGTCGTCGCGACCACACTCGGGCGGCCCGACGGCCTGCGCGACGCGGAGCGCATGATGTTCGCGGCAGTCACCGATCACGTCTTCATCGACGGTGGGCACACCATCGACTTCACGAACAAGGCCTTCGAAGCCCTCACGCATGTCGGTCGCGACGCGGCGGGCGACGTGCTCCCGACGTTGGTCCGGCAGACCGCGGCCGCGGCCCGCTCCGAGGAGCAGAGCGCGTGGCGCCACCCGCACGATCTCGGCCGCCTGGTCGACGACACCGTCGCCGAACTGGAAAAGGCGGTTGTGGAAGCGGGCGGGTCGAACTTCGACGACGTTGCCGGGCTCGCCTGGCGCTTCCTCGAAGACGACCCGTACGCGGTGAGCGACGCGCTCGTCGAGTCGGCTCGCGCCGGCGCGACTCCCGAACTGATCGGGCGCGCGGTTGCGTACGCGAGCGCATTGCGGATCACGCGCTTCCACACCCAGAACGACTTCGGCGACTGGGACACCGTGCACCACGCGTTCACCGCTGCGAACGCGTTGCACCAGGCGCTGCAGCGCAACGCGACCCCGGAACTGCTGCGGGGCGCGGTACACGCCGTCCTTCGCATCTACCTCGACCGGTTCATGAACGTGCCCGCGGCCCGGCTCCCGAGCGCCGACCGCGGCGATCTCGCGACGCTGGCCGGGTATTTCGAAGTGCAAGGCGGCGTCGACGAAGCCGGCAACGAGGCGTACGGCTTCCTGCGAGGCGGTGGAAGTCGCGCCACGCTGATCGCCGCGCTCGGTCACGCGCTGCTCGCCGAGGACGCCGAGTTCCACTGGTTCCAGGTGTTCGAAGCCGGCGTTCGCCAGGCGCTCGTCTGGCCCGAAGGACTCCGAAGAATCCGCGCTCGTGCTCGCCGGTATCGCGCGCTTCCTTTCCGCGCACACGCCCACCCGTCGAGAACTCCCGACGGTCGTACGCATCGCGACCCGCCTCCGCCGCGGCGAAGCGCTCTACGAAGACGACTGAAGCGGCATCAGCCGGGCCAGAGCGGCCCCTGCACCTCGAACGCCAGCGGTTCGCCCCAGTGGTTCTGGAACGACACTTCCTCAACCGGGCGGCGCGGCGCGACACCCCACCGGCCGGTCGGGTAACCGAAACAGACGCACGACGAGAACAGCCACCCGTCTTCCTTCGGCACGCCGAGGATCTCGAGGACGTCGTCGAGACGGAAGAAGAACACGCTCGTGAGTGACGCGCCCACCCCTTCCGCCCGTGCCGCCAGCATCGCCGACCACGTTGCCGGGAAGATCGAACCCCCCGTCGGGTCGAACTGCACGAAGCTGAGCAGCAGCAACGGGTAGTCCTCGAAGTGGTCGGCGAGATGTTGCGCCGAGCGTTGGATGCGCAACATCTCCGCGTTTTCGGGCTCGTCGGGTGCCGCGTTGGCCACCTCGAGCCGTTCCTTGTAGATCGTCGCCCACAACTGGGTCATGCAGTCGCGGTAGATCGGGCCGAGCCGGTCCTTCACCCCCTGGTCGTCGACCAGCAGGAAGCGCCAGTTCTGCGTGTTCCCACCGCTCGGCGCGCGGATCGCCGCGTCGAGGATCCGGGCCTGCACTTCTCGCGGGATCGGATCGGGGCGGACACGGCGCATCGCGCGTGTCGTGTACAAGGCTTCGTAGATGTCCATCGCGACCCATAGTCGCAGAATGGACGGCGGCGTGCGTTGTCGCGTACGCCGGGTTCGCTCAGGCGGCGTTCGTCAGCCGGTGCCGCCGATGTCGACGTCGAAGGCCTCGTACACGAGGTCGGCGCCCCGGTGACGGTGCCGCGTGAGGAGTGCGAGCAACGCCAGCAACCGGTCTCGTAACGCCTCGGCCCATTCGATCGAATCGACCGAAGGTCGCGCTCGCAACCGCGCCGCCGCGGCCGAGATCGCGTCGACCATCTCGCCGTGCTCTTCGCGCAAGCGGTGCGCCTGGTTCGCAAGACGCGGCTCGTGCTCGACGATCTCGTCGAGGAACCCATCGGGGGCCTCGGTGGCGAAGATGTGATGGTCGACCACGTCACGAAGGTCGGAGAGCGCGGATCGCACCCCGTCGGCCCACGCGTCGATCCGGCCCTCGACCGGAGCGGTCGCCGCGGACTCGACGGCGACCATCGCGGCCCGCATACCGGCCCGGCGTTTCCGCATGGCCTCGAGCGGGTCCGATGGCGCCACCTCGGGGAGCAGAACATCGAAACGACGGAACCGAGCCATGGCACGACCTCCTGGTGGCGACACCGTCGCCCATTCCGGACCGTGCGTCAATCGTCGCGGCACCCTCGTCACGAACATGTCACGGTGCCGGTGGCCACCGAGCGCGGCGCTCAGGGGCGGATGCGGGGCAGGACCTTGTTCGCGAACAATTCGAGGCTCGCCCAGGCCAGGTCGGGAGGCAGCCCGCCGGCCAACGGGTGGAAGTTGAGGGCGCCCATCGGGGGGACCGCCGCGGCCCGGGCGACGATGTCGTCGGGTGTACCGACCCAGATCTGCGGGGCTCGCTTCAACTCCTCGATCGACGCGGCTTGCACCATCGGTGTCGAAACCTGGCCCTTGGTCTGGTAGCTGGCGTACGTGCTCGTCTCGTACATCAGGTACTGGCCGATCTCCGACCATGCCTTGTCGGGGTCGTCGGTGACGTGCACGAAGGTCGGGCCGTCGGGCACCATCACGAAACCGGAGTCGAAGCCGATCTTCTTCGCCTCGTCGTAGTAGGCCTCCGACACCTTCGGGTCGGTGTTCATCGGCAGCATCGGCAGGCGCAGCCGCGCGGCCCGGCGCGCTGCGGCGGGAACCCCGCCGCCGACCAGCAGCATCGGGTGCGGTTGGGTCGCCGGCTTCGGGGTGACGCGCACCGTACGCCCCCGCCACTCGAACGACTCGGTCGTCCATGCCTGCAACAACACCTCGACGTACTCCTCGAGGATCTTGCCGCGCGCGGCATGGTCGACACCCGCCATGTCGAACTCGTCGACCTTGTAGCCCGCGCCGACGATCGTCATCAACCGGCCCGGGAACGCGTTGTCGATCACGGCGATCTGTTCGGCGATACGCACCGGGTCGTGCAAGGGGATGATCGCCGCGCTCACCATCACCGGCGCACGTTCGGTCGCGCCGAGTGCCGCGGCCGCGATAGTGAGCGGCGCGGGCATCCAACCGTCGTCGACGCCGTGATGTTCGGAGAGTACGAGGAAGTCGAAGCCGCGCTTGTCGGCCCAGCGGAACATGTCGAGCGCGGCGGTATAGATCTCGCTCCTCGACGCCGCACCGAATGCGGGAGCACGGAAATCCTGGCGCATGGTGAGCAACGGCATGATCAGCCCAGTTCCTTGCGGGTCAGGTGCGGCGCCACGTCGGCTCCGAACGCGGCTATCTGGTCACACTGCTCGCCGGCTGAACGCGTCGCGAAGCGAAGTTGCAGGTGCGCGACGCCCATCTCACCGAGTTCGTTGAACGAGTCGATGACCCGCTGCGGCGAACCGGAAAGGGTCCCTTTCGGCGTCTCGAAGGAGGGCTCACCGAGATGGACGTACTCGGTGATGTAGCCGAGTTCGAGCTTCTCGCCGGGGCGGGCACGATCGCGGTGTTCGAGGATGTACGCGATGTCGTCGGGAAGCCGTTTGCGGGGCGTGCCCTGCGGGATCCACCCGTCGCCGCGCTCGGCGACTCGCCGCAGGGCCGGTTTCCCGTAACCGCCGATCCAGATCGGCGGCCGCGGTTGTTGGGCCGGCCGCGGTCGTTGCCCCATCCCCTCGACGGGCCAGCGGGGACCTTCGAGCACCGGGTACTCGTCGGTCCAGGCCGCGACGATGCCGTCGATCGCTTCGTTGGCGATCGCGCCGCGCTCGGCGAACGGCACGCCGAGCATTTCGAACTCCGCTTCGACATGCCCCGTGCCGACACCGAGGATCAACCGGCCACCCGAAAGCGCGTCGAGGGTCGCGAACGCCTTCGCGGTGTCGAGCGGGTGGCGGTACGGCAGGCAGTAGACGTTGGTCATGACGCGGGTGCGCTCGGTCTTCGCGGCGAGGTACGCGAGGGTCGGGACGGGATCGAACCACTGCGTCGACATCATGTCGGCGTGCGAACGCGGGATCGCGATGTGATGGCACACGGCGACGTAGAAGAAGCCCGCCTCGTCGCAAGCCTGCGCGACGCGCACGAGGTCGTCGATCGTGGAGCCCTCGCGCTCCCACTCCTGCGACGTGCGCACGCTCAACGCCTGGACCGGCAACTGCAACCCGCAGACCAGCTTGCCTTCCGGCACCACCGAAACCGTCGAGTACATCTCCCCCTCGTTCCACGTGCGTCGATAGCTATCGCTATGCGATAGCTATCGACGCACGTCGTTGTCAGCTGGGCCAGACGACGCTTTGCAGTTCGGTGTAGGCGTGGAGGCCGAACTCGCCACCGTCGCGTCCCACGCCGCTCAGTTTCGTCCCGCCGAATGGCGCGTAGTGGTTGCGTTGGGTCGTGTTGATACCGATGTTGCCGGCGCGCAGCCGGCGGCTCACCCGCATGGCTCGGGCGGTGTCGGCCGTGAACACGTAGTCGTAGAGGCCGAAATCGGTGCTGTTCGCGATCGCGATGCCTTCTTCCTCGTCGTCGAAGGGGATCGCCACGATCACGGGGCCGAAGATCTCTTCCTGCGCGACGCGCATGTCGGCGCGGCCCGACGCGATCAACGTCGGCGCGACGTAGAAACCGCGCGTCAAGTGGTCGGGCCGCTGACCGCCGGCGACGAGTTCGCCGCCTTCTTCCTGGCCGATGCGGACGTAGTTCTCGATGCGCTCGCGGTGCGCGGCGGTGATCACCGGCCCGACGACGGTGTCGCGTTCCATCGGGTCGCCGACCTTCAACACCTTCGCCATCTTGGCCAGGCCCTCGACCACCTGGTCGTAGACGCCGCGCTGCACGATCGCCCGCGTCGGCGCGGTGCAGATCTGGCCCGAATGGAAGGTCCAGACCGAACCGATCATCCCGATCGCGCTCTTCACGTTGGCGTCGTCGAACACCAGGCCCGCGCCCTTGCCCCCGAGTTCGAGCAGGAACCGCTTCATGGTGCGGCCGCCGACCTCGGCGATGCGCAGGCCGACCCCGGTGCTCCCGGTGAACGACACCATGTCGATGTCGCGCGACTCCACCAGCGCCTCGCCACTGTCGGGCGTCGACCCGGTGACGACGTTCACGACCCCGGGCGGGAAGCCGACCTCGTGCATGAGCTTCACGAGGTCGATCACCGCGAGCGGGTCCTGGGACGCGGGGCGCACCACGACGGTGTTGCCCATCGCCAGCGCAGGACCGAGCTTCCCGGCCATGTTCACGACGGGGAAGTTGTACGGCGTGATGCACGCGACCGCACCGACGGGCGCCCGCCGCGCGATCGCACCCATGAGCCCGCCGGGCGCGAGCGCGGTGGCCGGCATCTCCTGCGGCGGGAGCGGGATGACGTCGCTGTCGAGCGCGAACCGCGCGGTACGCGTCGAAGCGCGTCGCGGCCTGCGGGACTTGCATCTGCTTGCCGACCGTCGCCGTGCACCCGGTTTCGGCGATGACGACGGGAAGCAGTTCGTCGCGATGGTCGCGGATCGCGTCGGCGGTCGCTTTCAGCAGCCGCGACCGTTCCTCTCGCGACGCCTGCGACCAGGAGGCGAACGCTTCCTGCGCGGCGCGCGCCGCGTCGCGGGCTTGGTCGACCGAGGCTTCGGGTGCCGCGCCGGCAACCTCCTCGGTCGCGGGGTTGATGATGTCGTAGGCGCCGTTCGCGCCGTCGACCCACTCGCCGCCGATCAGCAGTTGGCGCGATTCGGCCATGTGTGCGCTGCTCCCCGGGCTGGGTTGGATCCGGATCCGGTGTTCACCCGAAAGTGTAACGCGTTCGATTTCTGCGCGGCAGCCGCCGGTTCGCTACCCGTTGCTGCCGCAGGAGGTGATGCCGAGCTGCTTGGAGAGCGTGTCGAGGCGCTTGAACTCGGCCGGTTCCGCGGTCTGCGCCAGGAGTTCGGGGTCGCCTTCCAGCTTCGAGGCCGCGGTGTCGAGCGCGTCGTAGAACTGGCTCGCGAGGGCCTGCTTGCCCGTCGGGTAGCCGACCTTGCGCAGCTCCGTCGCCGCCTCGTGCAAGAGCGCGCCGTACTTCGTCGCGATCACCTTGCGCCCCGAGGCGGTCGTGGCGCTGACGCCCTTGATCGCCGACGTGAGCTGCTGTTGCAGGCTCGCGCACGCCGCATTGGTCTTGGTGACGTAGACCGAGACCGACACTTCCTTGCCGGCGCCACCGGTGGTCGTGGTGGCCGCGCCGCCGTTGCTGCTACTGCTGCCGCAGGCACCGAACGAAGCGGTGAAGCCGACCGCGACGAACAGCGCGACCGACACTGCTTTGACCTGACCCATGCGTCGCACTCCCAGCATTCCCCGGCGTCCCCCGAAGCGGGAACCCGGGAACGCTAGTTGGCCCGTAGGGTGCGACCGTGTACGCGGGGGAACCGGTCGTGCTCGTCGGCCTCATGGGCACGGGTAAGACGACGATCGGCAGGCTCGTCGCCCACCGGCTCGCGGTGCCGTTCGTCGACGGCGACGACGCGCTCGAACGGCAGACCGGCCACACCGCGCGCGAACTCCTCGCCATCGAAGGTGCAGAGGGGATGCACGGTGCCGAAGCGCGCGTCTTGCTCGACGCGCTCGACGCGCCGGGAGCGAGCGTGATCGCGGCCGCCGCGAGCGTGGTGCTCGATCCCGAGATCCGCGCCCGCCTGGGGGAACCGGCGCCGGGAGGCGCGCGCCGCGTGTTCGTGATCTGGCTCCGGGCCGAACCGCATTGGCTGGCCGAACGCGTCCGGCGCGTGGCCGGTGCGCACCGGCCGTTCGTCGATCGCGACGCCGGCGTCCTCGTGCGGCAACACGCCGAACGGGCGCGGCTCTACCAGGAGGTCGCTTCGCTCGTGGTCGACGTCACCGGCCGCGACGAGGACGCAATCGTCGCCGAGATCATGGCGGCGACGGAAGGAACGTCAGGCCGGTAGGTCGAGCCGCAACATGCGGATGGCGTTGGTGCGACAGATCTTGTCGACCTGCTCCTGGGTGAGGTCGCGCATGATGTCTTCGGCGACCTTCTTCGTGTGCGGCCAGGTGGAATCGCTGTGCGGGTAATCGGTCTCGAACGTCACGTTGTCGATACCGACCACGTCGAGTGAGGCGAGGCCGTGTGGGTCGTCGAAGAAGCAGCCGTACACGTGCTCGTAGTAATAGGCCGACGGCTTCTTCTTCACCGCGTCGGAAATCCCACCCCAACCACGGTTGTCCTCCCACACCTTGTCGGCGCGTTCGAGCACGTAGGGGATCCAACCGATCTGGCCCTCGGAGTACGCAACTTCGAGCTTGGGGAATTTCTCGAACACGCCCGAGAGGAGGAAGTCGGTGAGCGACATCGCCGCGTTCATGTAGGTGAGCGTGCTGCCGACCGCCGCGGGTGCGTCGGCCGACGTCGACGGCATCTTCGACGACGAACCGATGTGCATGCACACGACCGTCTCGGTCTCGGCGCAGGCGGCGAAGAACGGGTCCCACTCCCCCGAATGCACCGACGGCAGGCCGAGGAACGGTGGGATCTCGGAGAAGCACACCGCGTGGCCGCCGCGCGCCGCGTTGCGCCGCACTTCGGCGGCCGCGAGGTGCGCGTCCCACAGCTGGATGATCGGCAACGGGATCAACCGGCCGTTGGTGCCGGCGCACCACTCGTCGAACATCCAGTCGTTGTAGGCCTTGACGCAGAGGTCGCCGAGTTCACGGTCTTTGCGCTCGAGGAACGTCTGGCCGCAAAAGCGCGGGAAACTCGGGAATGAGAGCGACGCCTCGACGTGGTTCACGTCCATGTCTTCGAGGCGGGCCTTCTGGTCCCAGCAACCCTTGCGCATGTCGTCCATGGTGATCGGGCTGACCGTCACCTCGTCGCGTGGGTAGCCGGCGGCGGCCGAGAGGCGGGTGAGCGGCCACAGCAGGTCTTCGACCAGCCACCAGTCGCACCAGGTCCCGTCTTCGTCGGCGCTCGCTTCGTCGTAGGAGAACACCCCTCCGACGAACTGCATGTTCTTGACCTTGCGCCGTTCGATACGCGGCCCCTCCGCCTTGAACTTCTCGGGGAGGCGGTCCTGCCACACGTTCGCGGGCTCGATGACGTGGTCGTCGACCGAGATGATCTTGGGGATCTCCATGGCCAGAGGCTACATCTGACGGGTCGTCAGAAAAGGGGCCGAAGGCACGGAGGTGCCCGCGCCGGGGGTCGATTGGCACTTCACCCTTCGCCCGGGCGGGCCGATGCACGTTGGGGACCGGTCCATGGAGGGACCTCGTGCAAGGACGCGCGAACACGAACCCGGTGCCCGCGGCTGCCTTCGCAGCTTCGTGGCCGACGGCGATCGGGTTCCTGCGCGCCGTCGCTCGCCGCGACTACCACGCTGCGGCCACCGAACTCGACGACGCGTCGGCCCGCGACGGGATCGGCGACGTCAACGGCGCGCTGTCCGACGTCGGGCGCGCGCTGCTCGACCGGGTGATGTTCGAACCGGGCAGCATCGACGTGCAAGGCGTCGTGCACACCCTGGCGGAACGGGCGATCGAACTCGCGGGCACGAGCCACCGTGCCGGCACCGACCGGCTCGGCGCGCTGATCGTGTACCTCGGGAGTGAAGGGTTGCCGTGCGCGGCGCGCAGTGTCGTCGCGTCCTGGTCGCCGCTCGACCGGCGCGACGCGCTGGTGACGCTCGTGACGGGCCTGGCCGCGCACGTCGCGCTGACCACCGGCTGCGAACTCGCCGATCTCGTCGAACAGCTCGCGCCGCCGGTCGCGCCGGCCGCCGCGCTCGGGACGTTCGGGCTGGTCTGGCGGGGCGTCGACGGTGCGACCGCTCCGCTCGCCGGGGCGCTCCCCGCCGGTTACCACGCCCGCATCACCTTCCTGGGGAGCGGAAGGTGCAGCCTGCGATCGATCTTCGCCCGCGTCGCGTACCTGCGCGAACCGCGCCCGGGCGCGGCCGCGCCACGCCAACGACTCGGCGCGTACGCAACCAGGGCCTGACGCCGCGCCCCGAACTCAACTCCGCCAGGCGGCGATCACGGCGTCGGCGGTGGTCAACGTCGCGACGAGGTTGAGCGTGTTGTCGAGCACCGCGTTCGCGTACTCGGCCGGAACGCCGGCCACCGCGTCGCGTGGGAGCACCATCTGGTACCCGCGGTTCACTGCATCGAACGCGAAGTTCGTCATCCCGATGTTCACCGACACACCGACCCCGACGATGGTCGTGACCGCGAGATTGCGCAACATGGAGTCGAGTTGCGTGCCGGTCATCGGTCCGAGCCCGTGATAGCGGGGCAACAACACATCACGCGGGTCGATGCCGATCTCGGCCGGCACACCGACCGCGTCGCTGCCCGGCGTGAGGCGGACCGGCGACCGCTTCACGCCGAGGAACAGGCGCGCGTTGCGGTTCGCGCCGGTGCCGTCGCCGCGCGTCTCGGCGGTGCAGTGGAACACCGGCACATCGGCGGCGCGGGCCGCCGCGGCCAGGCGCGCGCAGTTCCCGATGAGGCCGACGGCGGCGGCTGCGTCGGCGAGCGCGGGCAGCGCCGACGGCGTGCCCACGACACCGTTCTGCACTTCCTGGAGCACGAACGCGGTATGCGGTGGCGCGACGAGTTCGGTGATGTCGAGGGGCATGAGACGAACGCTACGCGGTCGGCGCGGTCAGCAGCTCGTCGCGGAAGCGGTCGCGTTCGGCGTCGGAGATGTGGAGCGCCTCCCGGAGGTAGACGTCGATCGAGCCGAAGTCGGCGTCGATCGCGTCGAGCCCGGCTTCGATGTACTCCCGCCTGACCTCGACCATCGCGCGGAGGGGCTCGAGATCGGTGATGCGCTCGCGCAGCTGTTCGAGCAGGGCCCGGTGGCGGTGACCGAGGCGATCGTTCGATCGGAGATAGTCGGCGACGGCGTCTTCGCGTGCCACGCCGAGCGCGCGCAACACGAGCGCGGCCGCGAACCCGGTGCGGTCCTTCCCGGCGGTGCAGTGGAAGACCATCGGGCGGCGTTGCCCGTCCATTGCGAAGCGCAGGGTGGTCGCGAACGCCGCCTGCAACTCCCGGGCGAAGGCGCGATTCCCGGCCAGCAGCATCTCCGCGCCGAGGCCTTCGGTGTCGCCGCGCTCGAGGCGTTCGGCGATCGACCGTGGCGAAGCCGACACGTCGGTGACCGGCACGTGCACGGCCGTCGCACCCGCGAGGAAGACGGTTCGGCCGGGCCGCGACTTCGTCGTCGCTACGGAGATCGACGACCGTGGCGATCGACAAGCCGGAGAGCAGCGCCAGGTCGGCATCGGTGAGATCGGAGAGCACGCCGCTCCGGAACAGCTGGCCGCGACGCACGCGACGACCGTCGAGGGTCGCGTAGCCGCCGAGATCACGGAAGTTCGGCGCGCCTTCGAGCACGATCGCGTCGACACCCGGGTCGCGGTTCACCGCAGCCTCGGGATGAGCTCGTGAAGGAGATCGGCGATCTCCTTCGCGCACGCGTGGAACACGTCGACGTCGCCGCCCGCCGGGTCGAGCACGTCTTCCCAAACCGGTTCGAGCGAAACCGTGGCCAACCCGAGCCGTTCGACGCGCGGCGCGAGCGGCTCGTTGCCGCGGTCGAGGTCGCGAGCGAGCCGTTTCAACGTCGCCGTGCGCGGCGCGGCCGCCGGGTGGAAGCGGCGCATCCAGGCCACGTGCTCGCACGCGAGCGCGATGACCAGGTCGGCATGATCGAGTTCGTGCACGGTCGCCTGGCGGCTGCGGTGGTTCGGGACCGGCACCCCGAGCGCTTCGATCGCGTCGCGGGTCCGCCAGCTCATCGGCATGCCTTCGATCACGTGCGTCCCCGACGTCGTCACTTCGAGGCCGGGAACGTGTTCCCGCAGGATCGCACCGGCCATCACCGAGCGGGCGGCATTCCCCGTACACAGCGTGACGACGTGAATGTGGTCATTTGGCACCGGGGCAGCGTACGTGGGGCGCCGGTCGGGCCCCGTCACCGGCCTGGCCACCGGGTGCCCGGTTCGTTACCGGGGAGGCCGCACCGGCGCGGCAGAATGCGGGGCCCACCGCGACAAGGAGACAGTCGTGCCGTACACGCTCGTGCTGCTGCGCCACGGGGAAAGCGAGTGGAACCTCGCGAACCTGTTCACCGGCTGGGTCGACGTCGACCTCACGGAGAAGGGCCGAGCCGAAGCGACACGCGGCGGTGAGCTGATCCGCGAGGCCGCGGTGCGCCCGACGGTCCTGCACACCTCGCTCCAGTTGCGCGCCATCCGCACCGCACAGCTCGCGCTCGACGCCGCGGGGCGCACGTGGCTCCCGGTGCGCCGCTCGTGGCGTCTGAACGAACGCCACTACGGCGACCTCCAGGGGAAGAACAAGAAGGAAACCCGGGAGAAGTACGGCGACGATCAACTTCTCCGCTGGCGGCGCAGCTACGACGTGCCGCCGCCCCCGCTCGCGATCGACGACGAACGGTGGGGGTACGACGATCGCTACGCGTCGATCCCGCGCGACGCGCTCCCGGCCGCCGAATGTCTCAAAGACGTTGTCGCCCGGATGCTGCCGTACTGGTACGACGCGATCGTGCCCGACCTCCTCGCCGGCCACGTCGTGCTCGTCGCGGCGCACGGCAACTCGCTGCGTGCACTGGTGAAACACCTGGACGGTATGACCGACGAAGCAATCGTGGGGTGCAACATCCCCACCGGCCAGCCGCTCGTCTACGACCTCGACCACAACCTCCAACCGACGGGGCGGACGGGGGTCGGCGGGGTGAAGGGCCGCTACCTCGACCCCGAAGGCGCCGCGGCGGCCGCCGAAGCGGTCAAGAACCAGGGCAAATAGCGACACGGCGATGCGTGGAGCGGCGAACCGGTGGGTACACCGGCCGGGTTCGTCGCGCCAGGATGTTCCTCAGCGGGCGAGCGATCGGGAGTCGAGTTGTCGACGACGTACCTCAATGTGAACGGCGTGCGATTGAACGTGCTCGTCGAAGGCGAAGGCGAACCGGTCGTGTTGCTCCACGGCTGGCCCGATTCCCACCTCGTGTGGCGCAAGCAGGTGCCCGCACTGGTCGCGGCCGGTCGCCGGGTGATCGCGCCCGACCTGCGTGGCTTCGGCGATTCCGACAAGCCGCCCGGCGTCGAGGACTACGCGATCCCCCACTTGCTCACCGATCTGCAGGGCATCGCCGATGCGCTGGGGCTCGAGCGGTTCGCGCTGGTCGGGCACGACTGGGGCGCGGCGGTCGCGTGGGCCTTCGCCTCGCTCATCCCCGACCGCGTGGAACGGCTCGCCGCGATATCGGTCGGCCATCCGAGCGCGTTCCGCGACGCCGACTTCGAGCAGCGCCGGCGATCCTGGTACATGCTGCTGTTCGCGAACCCGATCGCGGAGGAAGTGTTCCCACGCGACGGCTGGAACCTCCTGCGCGCGTTCGGCGCCTGCCCCGACTTCGACCAGTACGTGCGCGACCTGTCGCGCCCCGGTGCGCTGACCGCGTCGCTCGGCGTGTACCGGGCGAACGTCGCGCCGGAAGCGCTGTTCCTCGGCGACCCGCTCGTGCTCCCGCCCGTGAACGTGCCGGTCCTCGGCGTGTGGAGCAGCGGCGACGAAGCGCTGACCGAGTCGCAGATGGTTCGCTCACGCGATCACGTTGCCGGGCCCTGGCGTTACGCTCGTATCGAGGGTTGCGGTCACTGGGTACCCCTCGAAGCCGCGGAGCGATTGAACCCGTTACTCGTCGACTTCCTGACCTGGAGCGGATGACTTCCACCAACCTCAGCGACCGCGGCATCGATGCCGCCGGCGGCCGCCTCCCCCACCTTCCCGCGCTCGACGGTCTGCGCGGCCTCGCCGTCGCGGCCGTGCTCCTGTTCCACGCGCAGTACCAGTGGGCAGGTGGTGGGTTCCTCGGTGTCAGCGCGTTCTTCACGCTGTCCGGGTTCCTGATCACGACGTTGTTGCTCGTCGAACGCGACGTGAACGGGCACGTGAGCCTGCGCACGTTCTGGGTGCGCAGAGCCCGACGATTGCTGCCGGCGGCCTTCCTCGCGTTGGCCGGCATCCTGCTGTTCGGTGCATTCGTCGCGAACCCGGTCCAGCAGGCGAACCTGCGTTGGGACGTGCTGAGCGCGCTGGGTTACGTCGCCAACTGGCGATTCGTCCTTCACCACCAGTCGTATGCCGAAGTGTTCAGCGGCACACCGTCACCGGTGTTGCACTTCTGGTCGCTCGCGATCGAAGAACAGTTCTATCTCGTGTTCCCACTGCTCGCGACGCTGCTGCTCTGGCTCGGGCGCGGGCGCACGCGCCTGTTGGGCGCCACCCTTGCCACGCTCAGCGTCGGTTCGGTGGTCTTGTCCCGCGTGCTGATGTCGCACAACGAGACAACCCGCATCTACTACGGGACCGACACCCGCGCGCCCGAGTTGCTCATGGGCGCGCTGCTCGCGATCGTGCTGGTGAAACGGCGCCAGCCGAAACCGGGTCTCGCCGGCAACGGGTTGCGTCTCGCCGGCCCGGTCGCGTTCGCCGCGATGCTGTACATCTGGGCGACGGCTCGCGAGAGCAACCGCTGGCTGTACGAGGGCGGGTTCGCGCTCCACGCGTTGCTCGTGGCGGTCGTGCTCGCCGCGTCGCTCCTGCCGGGGCCGCTGTGCTCGTTGCTGAGCGTCCGCCCGTTACGCGCGCTCGGCCGCATCAGTTACGGCGTCTACCTCTACCACTGGCCGATCTTCCTGTGGTTGTCACCCGCGCGCCTCACCGGCTTGAGCCGGAGCGAACTGTTCGTGCTGCGCGTCGGTGTCACATTGATCGTCGCGACGATCTCGTTCCATCTCGTCGAACGCCCGATCCGCTTCTCCCTCCGACCGTTCCGATCGTGGCCGAAGCTCGTCGCGCCGGTCGCGATCTTGGCGATCGCCGTCGGCGCGTTCGCGGTGCCGCGCCCGGCCGGAACACCCGACGTCGTGTTCCACCCGGTCGCGAGCGGGCCGCCACCGTCGGTCGGCGGTTCGGGCGCGAACAAACCCGGTGCGCCCGTCGACGACAGCAATCTCACCGCTCCGATCGCGAACCGCTCGGCCGGCAACCAGCCACACCGTTCTCCCTATCACCGCCCCCTCGCCGCGCCGCGCCCGCTCCGCGTGCTGGTCGTCGGTGACTCGGTCGGCGAGACCCTGGGGCGCGGCTTCGAACTGTGGGGCATGCACACGGGCAAAGCGCAGGTGTGGAACGACGCCCACCTGTACTGCAGCCTGGCGAGGTTCGCGCCTCGCATCTCAGGTATCGGTTCGGTCGGCCCGCAGGGCTCGGTGTGCGATTCGTGGGGTACGCGCTGGCCGGCCGACCTGAAGACGTTCGACCCCGACGTCACGATCGTGCTGTACACGATCTGGGAAATCGTCTCCCGCGAACCACCCGGTGTCGACCACTACATCAATCCCGGCGATCCTCGCTACGACGCGTGGCAGCTCTCCGAGTACAAGAAGGCGGCCGACACGCTGTCGGCGCGCGGCGGCACCGTCGTGTGGCTCACGATCCCGTGCATCCAGGGAACGGGCCCTTCGCCGACAATGCCCACCAGAACGCGCTGCTGCGCTACATCAACACGCACCAGATCACCGCGCTCGCGAAGGCGCGCCGGAAGTCGGTCCGGGTGATCGACCTGTACGGCCAGTTGTGCCCCGGCGGCCACTTCGATGCCTCGTACGGCAACGTCGCCGACGCCCGCCCCGACGGTGCCCATTTCTCCGACCAGGGTGCCGAAGCGGTCGCCGGCTGGCTGATGAACAAGATCCTCACCGGTTCGACCAAGTAGACATTGGTGCGTGAGCGAGGCAGGACTTCGAGGTGACCTCGAGTTCGGGACGATCCCGGAACTGCTGGAAATAGCCGCCGAGCGCCACCGGGACGCGCCCGCGCTGGTCGATGTCGACGCCGGGATCTCCGTGACGTACCACGACCTCGCGATCGGTGTCCGCAACGCGGCGGCCTCGTGGATCGCGTGCGGCATCGCGGCCGGCGACCGCGTCGCGATCTGGGCGCCGAACACGTGGGAGTGGGTCATCTCGGCGCTGGGCGCGCACAGTGCCGGCGCGGTGATCGTCCCGTTGAACACCCGCTACAAGGGCCGCGAAGCGGCGTACATCTTGCGCAAGAGCGGCGCCCGAGCGTTGGCGACGGTCGTCGGCTTCCTCGACACCGACTACGTCGCGCTCTTGCGCGCCGCGGTCGACGTCGAACGCGAACTTCCCGCGCTGCACACGATCGTCGTGCTGCGCGGCGACCCACCCGACGGCACCTTGTCGGGAGGCCAGTTCGCCGAACGCGGCACGCGCGTGCGCGCCGACGAGGTCGAGCAGCGGCGCCGCGCGGTCGCACCCGACGACCTTTCCGACATCTTGTTCACGTCGGGCACGACCGGTGCGCCGAAGGGCGTCATGACGACGCACGCGCAGAACCTCCGTGCGTTCCGCGACTGGGCCGATGTCGTCGGGTTGCGGGCCGGCGACCGGTACCTCGTCGTGAACCCCTTCTTCCACTCGTTCGGGTACAAGGCGGGGATCCTCGCCGGGCTGATGACGGGAGCGGCCCTGTACCCGCACGCGGTGTTCGACGCCGACGCGGTGCTCGCCCACGTCCCGCGCGACCGGATCTCGATGATCCCCGGCCCGCCGTCGTTGTTCCAGTCGATCCTCGCCCGCCCCGACCTCGACCGCTACGACATCTCCTCCCTGCGCCTCGCCGTCACCGGCGCCGCCGCGATCCCCGTTTCGCTGGTCGAGCAGATGCGCGACCGGCTCGGCTTCGAGACCGTGATCACCGGCTACGGGCTCACCGAAGCGTGCGGCATCGCGACCATGTGCCGCCACGACGACGACCCGGAGACCATCGCGAACACATCGGGCCGTGCCATCCCCGGCGTCGAGGTGCAGGTCGTCGACGACGACGGGAACGAAGTGCCGCGCAACGAACCGGGCGAGGTCGTGGTGCGCGGTTACAACGTGATGCGCGGCTACTTCGAGGCCACCGAGGAGACGGCGCAGGCGATCGACGCCGCCGGGTGGCTGCACACCGGCGACATCGGCGTGATGGACGAGCGCGGTTACGTGCGCATCACCGACCGCAAGAAGGACATGTTCATCGTCGGCGGGTTCAACGCGTACCCCGCCGAGATCGAGAGCCTGATGCTGCGCCATCCGGCGATCGCGCAGGTCGCCGTCGTCGGCGCCCCCGACGAACGCCTCGGCGAGGTCGCGTGGGCGTTCGTCGTACGCAAGCCCGGTGCCGAACTCGACGCCGACCAGCTCATCTCGTGGTGCCGCGACGAGATGGCCAACTTCAAGGTGCCCCGCAACGTCGAGTTCTGTGACGAGCTCCCGATGAACGCGACCGGCAAGGTCCTGAAGTTCGAACTCCGCGACCGCGTGCGTCGATAGCTATCGCATAGCGATAGCTATCGACGCACGTCGTCAGGTGCTGACGGCGCGGAGGAGGGCGACGGGTTCGTCGAGCCCGCGCACGTAGACGGGGCCGAGTTCCTCGAACCGGATGTCGGGCAACGGTCCGGCGGCGTCGACGACGGCGGCCGAGCACAGCACTTCACCCGGGCCCGCCAGTTCGACGATCCGAGCCGCGAGGTTCACGTCGTGGCCGAGGATGTCGTCGCCGCGGCGGCGCGGGCGACCCCAGTGCAACCCCATGCGCACCCACAGCGGAAGATCGTCGGTCGACTCGCGCTCGAAATGTGCCTGCAGCACGACGCACGTCGTGAGCGCGTCGCACGCGTCGTCGAACCAGAGCAAGAGGCCGTCGCCCAGTTCCTTCACCACCCGGCCCGACGCGGGCAGCGCGTCGCGTACGAGCGCGGCCTTGCGGTCGAGCAACGCGAGCGCGACGTCGTCGCCGCGTTCCTCGGTGAAGTGGGTGAACCCGACGATGTCGGTGAACACGATCGCCCCGGTCGCGATGGTCACTTGCACGTGACGCTGATCGCCCCGCTCGTCGTCGCGACGTCGATCGCCCCGTTGGTGCCGATCTGGCAGTCGCAACGAATCCGGCCGCTCCTGCTCTTCAACGAGGTCGCGGGCCGGCAATCGGCCGGGACGACCACCTCCACCGCGCCCGACAACGTACGCACCTCGACATTGCCGGCGTCGCGGGTACCGAGCGCGACGCGGCCGCTCATCGTCCGCACCAGGGCGTGCGGCGTGTCACCGATCTCGACATGACCCGACATCCCGGCGATGTCGACGGAACCGGCCCGGCCGACGTGGACACGACTGCTCTTCGCGACGACTCGGCACGCCCCGTCGCAGTCTCCGATGGTGATGTGCCCGGCCGCGCTGCGAACGTCGATGGCGGCGGCGTGTTCGATGTCGACCCGCCCCGATCTCGTTGTCACGTGCACGTCGCCGACCGTCCCCCGCACTGTCACGTGGCCCGACAGGGTCCCGATGACGAGGTCGGTGCCGGTCCCGCACTGCACTTCGACGTGGTTCGAACCGAGCTTCGCCCCGGTGACGAGCACCGTCCCGTCGGCTTCGTGCTCGACGTTGGCGCCGCGCGCCTGCAGGGTGACGCCGTCGACGGCGGTGATGTCGATCCGCCCGCTGCGGGTCCGCACGTGCACGCGGAGCCGTTCGATGGTCACGGGCGCGGAGCCTACGTCGCGGTCGGGAGCTCAGCGCAGGGCGGCGGGCATCGGCCGTGCGTGCGCGATCGCAAGGTGCTGTACCGCCCGGGTCAGTGCGACGAACAGCAGGCGGACGCCGTGGTCGCTCTCGGCGAGGATCGCCGCGGGTTCCAGCACCAGCACCGCGTCGAACTCGAGGCCTTTCGCGAGCGCGGCGGGGAGCACGGTGATCGCATGCTCGAGTGCGCCGTCGGCGGGGCCGGCGACGTCACCGCCCGCGGCGACCAACGCGTTGCGCATCGCTTCGACCTGGTCGAGGGGCGTGATCACCGCCGTGGTGGCGAAATTGGCGGCGAGCAGCACGACGTGCCGCGCGCTCTGCTCGACGAGCTCGCCGGCCGAGAACGCATGGATGTCGGGCGGGTCGCCGGTCGCCCGGACCGACGCCGCGGCGGCAACCTCCGGCGCGGCCTCCGGCAACAGCCGGTTCGCGAAGTCGAGGATCGCACCGGGCAGGCGGTACCCGATCGTCAGCTCGCTCACCTCGGCGTTGGCCGGGCGCCCGAAGTGATCGAGCACCGTCGTCCACGACGCGGTCGCGGCCGGTGCCGTCGCCTGGGCGAGGTCGCCGAGCACCGTCATCGAGTGGTGGACGGCGCGCCGGGCGAGCATGCGCAGTTGCATGGGCGAGAGGTCCTGCGCCTCGTCGACCACCACGTGCCCGTACCGGCGCGGCGCGCCTTTCACCTGGGCCTCGGCTTCGTCGAGCAGGGGGAGGTCGGCGGACGTCCAACGTTCGGGTTCACCGCGTTTGGCCTTCGGCCGCAGGATCAGCGTTTGCTCCTCGTCGGTGAGGAGCCCGCCGGCCGCCCGCGCGAGCGCGGCGCGCTGGGTGAGGAGCGAACGTACGAGCGTCGTCGGGTTGACCGCGCGCCAGACCCGCTCGATCTGCTGGCGGTTCGCCGGCTCGGCGAGCAACGCGGCCGCGAACTCGGTGTCTTCCAACGCGCTCGGCTCGCCCCCGCTCGCCAGCACGTGCACGCGCCGCACGAGTTGCTCGCGGAAGCGGGTGCGTTGCAGCGAGAACGGCGCGTCACGTTTGCGCATGGCCGCGATGAGCTCGTGCACCTCGACCGACGGGACCCGGACCATCCGGCCGCGCGCCCGTAAGTGCAGATCGGCGTCGGGTGGTTGGATCGACGCTTCGCACGCACGCTCGATGACCGTCGCCATGCGCGCGTCGCCTTTCACGCGCGCCCCGGCCTCGTCGTCGGTCCCGATCACCCGGAAGCGCAACCCGAGCAACTGGTCGACGGTGGTCTGGGTCGCGGACGTTTCGCCGAGCGACGGCAGCACCTGGCCGATGTACGCGAGGAACAACGGGTTCGGGCCCACGACGAGCACGCCGTCGCGCCCGAGCCGGCGCCGGTGTTCGTAGAGCAGGAACGCGGCGCGATGCAGGCCGACGGCGGTCTTCCCGGTGCCCGGCCCGCCCTGCACCACGATGCAGCTCTCGAGCGGGGCACGGATGATGACGTCCTGTTCCTGCTGGATCGTCGCCACGATGTCGCGCATCTGGCCGGTGCGCGCCCGGCCGAGCTCGGCCAGTAACGGGTCGGGGACACCGCCGGAACCGGCGAGCGAGTCGGGATCGTCGAAGTCCTCTTCGAAGATGTCGCTCAGCTCGCGACCCGCGAAGACGAAACGGCGGCGCCGTTGCAGGCCCATCGGGTCGGACAGCGTTGCCCGGTAGAACGGCGTCGCGACGTCGGCGCGCCAATCCACCACGACGGGCGAACCACGTTCGTCCTCGATGTGGCGCCGCCCGATGTGGAACACGGTGCCGTGCTCCTCGTCGATGCGACCGAAGCACAGCACGCTCGACGTGTCGTCGAACGACTTCAGGCGGCGCTGCAACTGCCAGCGCACCGCTTCGGCGTCGGCCTCGTTCGCGGCGAGGATGTCGTCGCGGTCGACCTTCGACGCGGTGCGGGCACGCATCTGCGCCAGGCACTCCGTGGCGTATTGCAAATGGGCGCGCTCTTCTGCCAGCTCGGGATGCGGCATTGCATAAACGCTAGCGCCGCACGTGCGTCGATAGCTATCGAATAGCGATAGCTATCGACGCATGTCGGCAGCCGTCATGGCGGCGCCGCCGACTTCGAGGAAGCGCGGGTCGCCCTGCAGGCCCGCGCTCAGGGCGTTCAGGGTCATTGCCGCGGAGAGTTCGCGGTCGGGGTCGGCCCATGCACCCGACCCGCCGAAGCCGTTGTGGCCGAAGCCGCGTTCGGGCGAACCCGCCGAGCTGAACGCGAGGTGATACCCGAGCCGCCAGCTCATCGGGAAGATGATCACGACGTCGGGCCGCGTGTTCTGGACCTCCGTCGCGCGGGCAATCGTCTTGTCGGACAGCAGCTTCACCCCGTCGAGCGTGCCGCCGGCGCCGAGGCACGCGTACAACCGGGCGAGCGAACGGGCGGTGAAGCAGCCGTTCGCCGCGGGGATCGGGTACTTCGCCGAAGCGGGGCTCGACAAGACCTCGAGCGCCGCCGCACCGCCCAGCGCGGCTTCGATCCGCTCGTAGGAGATCTCGATCCCGGCGGCGGCGGCGAACTGCGCCAGCATGTCGTCGCCCGACGCCTCACCCTGGCCCGAGAACCGCGCGAGGTCTTCGGCCTCGGGCGGGACCAGGTCCGCCAACCGTCCGAGCTGGTCGTCGGGCAACCCGATGTAGCAACCGTCGAGCCCGAGCGGCGCGGCGATCTCGGTCTGCACGAAGTCCGTGATCGTCTGCCCGGAGACGCGGCGCACCAGTTCGCCGACGAGATAGCCGAACGTGACCGCGTGGTAGCCGTTCGCAGTGCCGGGCTCGAACGCGGGCGTCGCCCGTTCGAGCGCGTGCACCATCGCGTCCCAGTCGAGCAGTTGCCCGGGTGACGCCAGCAGCGACTGCACGTCGAACAGCCCCGCCTCGTGGCACAACACCTGCCGGACGGTGATCGCGGCCTTGCCGTTCTGTGCGAATTCCGGCCAGTGCGACGCGACCGGGTCGTCGTAGTCGATGAGGCCGCGGTCGACGCAGATGTGCAACGCGGTGGCCGTCACACCTTTGGTCGTCGAGAACGAAACTGCGAGCGTGTCGCGCTGCCACGGGCGGCCGTCGACGTGCGCACGTCCCGACCACGCGTCGACGACCTGCCGGCCCCGGTGGTACACGCTGACCGCGGCACCGCCGCGGTCGGTCGCCATCACCCGATCGAACGCCTCCACCACGCCGGCAAAAGCGGGGTCCCACGTTCCTTGCGCCATCATGCCCTCGCTTCTGCTCGTCGGCCGGCGGCAGGCGGCCGGCGGCCGGCCCGGGTCATACTGCCCCCCGGCACTCCATTGCACACCTAGTGAAACAACCGTAGGGTGACCCGGGTGACGACGCCGGCACCGGTCTCCGATGGCCGCTCCGCCCGCTCGCAACGCACTCGGGAAGCAGTCGTCGATGCGCTGCTCGCCCTGATACGCGAGGGCAAACCGAGGCCGACGGCCAAGGAGATCGCGGAACGGGCAAGCATCTCGTTGCGGTCCGTATACGTCCATTTCGACGACCTCGAGGACCTCTTCTTCGCCGCCGCCCAGCGGCAGATGGCCACCGTCGCCGCGATGATCGTGCCGATCCCGCCCGACGGCGCATTCGCCGACCGCGTCGACACCATGTGCCGGCTGCGGGGCCGGATCTACGAAGAAGTCGGCCCGGTGCGAAGGGCGGCGGCGCTGCAAGCGCCGTGCTCGCCGACCTTGTCGGCGCTGATGGTTCGAGTGCGCGCGCAGTCGAAACGCGGCTTGGTCGAGGTGTTCGCGAACGAACTGACACGCATCCCCGAACCCGCGCGAACCGAACGTTTGGCCGCGCTCGACGCGGCGAGCAGCGCGGAAGCCTGGGAGTTGTGGCGAGGCCCGACCTACGGCCTGTCGTTCGAGGATGCCGTGCGCGCGATGGCGAACGCGACGACAATCCTGCTGTCGCCCCCGGGGCTGACGGAGGGGGATTGGTGACCGCCGTGACGCGCGCGTTCGAGACCGGCCCGCTGCGGCGGGTCGCGTTCCTCGCACCGCTCGCGCTGATGATGGCGGTCCTCGAAGCCATCGCGGTGGTGAAGCACTGGTCGATACCTGCCGGCCTCGTCGTGCAGGGCGTCTTGATCGGGGGGCTCACGGCGCTGCTCGCGGTCGGTATCGCCCTCGTCTACCGCGCGAACCGGATCATCAACTTCGCGCAGGGCGACCTCGGCGCGTTCCCGGCGACGCTCGCCGTGCTGCTCATGATCACCGGCGTGAGCCTGCCGTACCCCCTGGTGTTCGTGACCGGGCTGGCCGCTTCGATCGTCCTCGGCGCACTGGTCGAATGGCTGATCGTCCGGCGTTTCTTCCGCTCGCCGCGCCTCGTGCTGACCGTCGCGACGATCGGGATTTCGCAGGTGCTCGCCGGCGCTGCGCTGTTGCTCCCGCGGGCGTTCGGGCACGCGGTCACCACCGGGCAGTTCAAGCCGCCGTTCGAGGCGAAGTTGGCGGTGGGCGGGTTCATCTTCCGCGCCAACGACATCATCGCCCTGGTCTCCGTGCCGATCGTGCTGCTCGCACTGGCGCTGTTCCTGAGCCGGAGCAACGTCGGCATCGCGATCCGAGGGAGTGCCGAACGCGCCGACCGGGCGTCGATGCTCGGCATCCCGGTGCAGCGGCTCCAGACCGTGGTGTGGATGGTCGCGAGCGCCCTGGCGTTCATCACCATGTTCCTACGCGCCGGTGTCGTCGGCCTGCCGATCGGTACCGTGCTCGGGCCGGCCGTCCTCCTCCGCGCGCTCGCCGCGGTGGTGATCGGCCGCATGGACCACCTGCCGCGCATCACCGCCGCCGCGATCGGGCTCGGCATCATCGAGCAGACCGTCGTCTACAACTCGAGCCGCGACATCTACATCGCCCCGATCCTGTTCGTGGTGATCCTGCTCGCGCTCCTGTTCGAACGGCGCAAGCGCGGGGTCCGGGTCGACGAGCAGGCGACGTCGACCTGGCAGGCGGCGCGCGAAGTGCGCCCGATCCCCCGTGAGATGATCAGCCTCCCGGAGATCACCGCGCTCCGTTACGGCACCATCGCCGTGGTGGTCGGCTTCATCCTGAGCCTCCCGCTCTGGCTCCCGGCCAGCCGGATCAACCTCGCGTCGGCCATCACGATCTACGCGATCGTCGGCGTCTCGCTCGTCGTGCTCACCGGGTGGGCCGGTCAGGTCAGTCTCGGGCAGATGGCGTTCGTCGCGGTCGGCGCCGCGGTGGGCGGCGCGCTCACCGAAAAGGCGCACTGGGACCTCGGCCTGGCGCTCATCGTCGGCGGTCTCGTCGGTGCAATCGTCGCGGTACTGATCGGTTTGCCGTCGCTGCGCGCCCGCGGGCTCGCCCTCGCCGTCACCTCACTCGCCTTCGCGCTCGCGACCCAGCAGTACCTGCTCGACCCCGAGTTCTTCCACTGGCTCCCCGACCCCACGATCGACCGGCCGAAGATCCTCGGCACGATCAGCGTCACGAGCGAGACCAGCTTCTATTTCCTGTGCCTGGCCGTGCTCGGCTTCGCGCTCCTCGCGGCCCGCAGCCTGCGGCGAAGTCGCACCGGCCGCGTCCTCATCGCGATTCGGGAGAACGAGAAGGCGGCGGAGGCCTACGGCATCAACGCGACGAGAACGAAACTGCTCGGCTTCGCGATCTCGGGTTTCATCGCCGCGGTCGCCGGCGTGCTGTTCGTGCACCAGCAGGAAGGCCTCGTTTCGGCGTCGTTCGATCCCGCAGTGAGCCTGCAGGTGTTCGCGATGGTCGTGATCGGCGGCTTGGGCTCGCTGCCCGGCGCGATCCTCGGCGCGGTCTACATCTACGGCGTCCAGTGGTTCCTCCCCCAGCAGTGGGAGTTCCTCGCCAGCGGGGTCGGGCTGCTGCTCGTGCTGATGCTCCTGCCCGGCGGGCTGGGCTCGGCGATCGCCGACGCCCGCGACGGCCTGTTGCGCTTCATCGCCCGGCGGCGAAAGTTGTTGGTACCGAGCCTGCTCGCCGACCGCCGCGTCGAGGCGCCGCCCGAGCCGACCGCCCCGCCACCGGAAATGGCGGAGGCAGTGGAACGGGCCGAGGACGCCGCGGTGCCGGAGGTGTTCGGATGACCGGCGACGACACCCGCCAGGAATGGTTCCAGGTCGGGCGTTTCACGGTGCACAAGCCGCGCCCGCCGCGCCGCTACCTCACCGAGATCGCGCACGGCGAGCCGGTGTTCCCGCTACTGATGCTGTTCCTGCTGAACGCGATCAACTGGATGGACCAGAGCGCGTTCGGGCTCCTCGCGCCCGACATCCGCGACGCGTTCCACATGACCGACAAGGGGATCCTGACCCTCATCTCCTTGACGTTGCTCGGCGGCCTGCTGATCCAGGTGCCCCTCGCGTACTACTCCGACCGTCTTCCCCGCGTCGCGATGGCGATCATCGGCGCGATCGTGTGGGCGGTCTTCGGCGTGTTCACCGGCCTGTCGCTCACGATCCTCACGCTGGTGCTCGCGCGGTCGGGGGCCGGCGTCGGCCGAGGTGTCGTCGACCCGACGCAGAACTCGCTCCTCTCCGACTACTACCCGGTCGAGGCGCGCGCCAGCGTCTACGGCTTCCACCGCATGTCGCTCGCGGTCGGGGCATTCTTCGGGCCGATCTTCGCGGGGCTCCTCGCCCATTACTTCAACTGGCGGGTGCCGTTCATCGTCTTCGCGGTCCCGACCCTCGTGTTCGTCGTGCTCGCGTTCCGGATGCACGAACCCAAACGTGGCGCGTGGGAGCGCCAGGCGATGGGCGCATCCGACGCGGTCGTCGACACCGACGAGGTGCCACCATCGTTCGCGGAGTCGACCCGGATCCTGTGGCAGGTGCGCACGCTACGGCGCATCTGGTACTCGCTGCCGTTCCTCGCCGCGGTGTTCCTCGGGCTGTCGGCGCTGACGTCGCTCTTCTACGAGCACATCTACCACCTCAACACCGAGGCCCGAGGTTTCCTCAGCGCCGCGACCGAACCCGCGCAGTTGATCGGCATCCTCGTCGGCATCCCGCTCGCGACCCGCGCCATGCTGAGAGACCCGGCACTCGCGCTGCGCCTTCTGGCCGTCGTCGGCACCCTCGTCGCCGGGGCGATCGTGCTGTTCGCACTGTCGCCCGCGCTGTGGGTCGCGTTCGTGATGCAGGCACTGTTCACGGCCCTCGCGGCGCTGCTTGCGCCCGGGATCTTCGCGGTGCTCTCGTTGACGATCCCACCGAAGGTGCGATCGCTCGGCTACTCGATGGCATCGTTGTTCATCCTGCCCGGCGTGCTCGCCCTGCAGCTCGTCGGTTGGATCGCCGACAACTGGGGCATCCGCCAGGGCATCCTCGTCATGGTGCCGATCGTGCTCGTCGGCGCCTGGACGCTCGCATCGGCATCGATGTACGTGAAGTCCGACATCAACCGGGTGTGGACCTCGACGTTCGCGCAGGCCGAAGTCGCGTACCAGCGCAAGCAGGGCCTCGCCAAACTCCTCCTCGTGCGCAACCTCGACGTCGCCTACGACGGTGTGCAGGTGTTGTTCGGCATCAACTTCGAGGTCGACGAGGGTGAGATCGTCGCGTTGCTCGGCACGAACGGGGCCGGCAAGTCGACGCTCATCAAGGCGATCTGCGGGCTCGTCGAGGCGACCAACGGTGCGATCATCTTCGACGGCCGCGACGCGACCTACGCGCCGCCTTACGAAGTCGCCGCGCGCGGCATCGTGCAGGTGCCGGGCGGCCAGGGCGTGTTCCCTTCGCTCACCGTCGAGGAGAACCTGCGGCTCTCGGCGTGGCTGCAACGGCACGACAGCGCCGCGAGCGGCGCCGCCCGCGAGCACGTGCTGCAACGGTTCCCCGTGCTACGCGATCGGCTCGACGAACCGGCGGCCAACCTCTCGGGCGGGCAGCAGCAGATGCTCACCCTGGGCATGGCGTTCATCACCAAGCCGCGCCTGTTGATGATCGACGAGTTGTCGCTCGGCCTCGCGCCGACCATCGTCGCCGACCTGCTCGAGGTCGTGCGCGAACTGCGCGCGCAGGGCACCACGATCATCCTCGTCGAGCAGTCGGTGAACGTCGCGCTGACGGTCGCCGAAACCGCGTACTTCATGGAGAAGGGCGAGATCCGCTTTCACGGCGACACCGCCGAGCTTCTCGCCCGCCCCGACGTGCTGCGGTCGGTGTTCCTCGAAGGCGCGGCGACGATGAGCGGGAACGGCGCGAACGGCGCCGCGAACGGCGCCGGCACGCTCGCGTCGCCCGGCAACGGGGCGGGCGTGACCCGGGTTCACGACCGTCCCGCGCCCCCGGGTGCGAACGGTTCCACCAACGGCTCGCGCGAATCGCGGGAGCCGGCCGCTGCCGCGCACCCCGTCGCTCCCCGCCTCGTCGTCGAGTCCGTGTCGAAACGCTTCGGCGGCATCAGCGCCCTCAACGACGTGTCGTTCGAGGTCGCGCCGGGCGAGGTCGTCGGCTTCATCGGCCCGAACGGTGCGGGCAAGACGACACTCTTCGACGTGCTCGGCGGCTACCAACCGTCCGACGGCGGTGAAGTGGTCCTCGACGGCGAAGCGCTCATGTCGCTCGGCCCCGACGCTCGCGCCCGCCGGGGTCTCGGCCGATCGTTCCAGGACGGTCGCCTGTTCCCCGCGCTCACCGTGTCGGAGACCATCGCCGTCTCGCTCGAAGGCAGCGTCGAGGTTCGCGACCCCGTGCTCGCGGCGCTGAACATGCCGGTCGTCGCCGATAGCGAAGAGAAGATCGCGAACCGCGTCGAGGAACTGATCGGTCTGCTCGGGCTCGGTGCCTTCCGCGACAAGTTCGTGCGCGAACTCTCCACCGGTTCGCGCCGGATCGTCGACCTCGCGTGCATCGTGGCGCACGGGCCGAAGGTGCTGCTGCTCGACGAACCGTCGTCGGGGATCGCGCAGCGCGAAGCCGAAGCCCTCGGCCCGCTGCTGCTACGCATCCGCGACCTCACAGGGGCGAGCGTGCTCATCATCGAGCACGACGTGCCCCTGCTCACCTCGATCTCCGACCGGCTCATCGCACTCGATCTCGGCGAGATCGTCGCAACGGGAACGCCGGCCGAAGTGGTACGCGACCCGCGCGTGGTCGGGTCGTACCTCGGTCAATCCGAGGAAGTCATAGCTCGTAGCGGTGCTCGTTCCACGGCGAGCGACCTCGGGGGAGGAAATGGCGTATGAGTAGCGAAGGCACATCGAACCGGGGTGCCGGGGCGAAGGCGATGCGGCGGTACGGGCCGATCGCCATCATCGTCATCCTGATCGGCGGCATCGCGCTCATCGCGGGGCTGAAGAACAACAACAAGAAGGACAACAACATCTCGGCGTCGAACTCGACGACCGCGACGACGAGCGACCTGCCGCTCACCTTCCAGCAGGCGAAAGCCCAGGGCTCGTCGGTCGACTTCGGCCCGACCTGCGACCCGAAGACCGGGCGCGTCGCGATCCCGCTCATCGGCGCGCCGCAATGCGTGCAGCCGTGGGATGCGTCGAAGAGCAACGGTGGCGCGACCTACACGGGCGTGACTGCGAACTCGATCAAGGTGGCGGTGTACGTCGGGCAGAACGACCCGCTGCAGCAGGCGATCGTCGCCAACGCCGGCGCGTCGGTGAAACCCGACGACTATTACAAGACCGACGTCGGCTACCTCGAAGGCTTCGCGAAGTACTACCAACTCTACGGGCGCAAGCTCGACATCGTGCGGGTGAACGCGACGGGCGGCCCGGCCGACCACGCGGCCGCGATCGCCGACGCGGTGAAGATCACCAAGCAGATCAAACCGTTCGCGGTGATCGGCGGCCCCGCGCAGGCCCCCGAGTTCTGGCGCGCGATCGTCAAGGCGCACATCCTCTGCGTCGGCGAATGCGCGTCGGGTGCCGATGTCCCCGACGCGATCGCGGACGCGCCCTACCTGTGGCCGAGCGCGATCGCCGCCGAACAGGACGACGACCTCTTCGCCGAGATGGTCGGGACGCAACTCGCGGGCAAGGACGCGCTCTATGCCGGCGACGCATCGATGCACAGCAAGCCGCGCGTCTACGGCTGGATCCAGGCCGAGATCTCCCAGGGCCAGTACGTCGCGCGCAACAAGCGGCTCTTCACCGAGTTGAAGAGCAAGTACGGCGTCACCATCAAGGCGAGCGTGACGTACCTCTACGACCCGTCGCAGGCGCAGAACATCGCCCGCACCGTGATCAACAAGATGAAGGCGGCGGGCGTCACGACGATCATGGTGTCGGCCGACCCGTTGATCCCGGCGAACTACACGCAGGAAGCAACCGCGCAGGACTACTTCCCCGAATGGGTGATCGCGCCGTCGGTCTACGTCGACACCACGATCTTCGCGCGCACCTACGACCAGAAGCAGTGGGCGCACACGTTCGGGATGTCGGCGCTCCCCGCCCACGGCCCGCGCACCGAGAGCAACTCCTACACGCTCTACAAGTGGTTCACCGGCCAGGAACCCCCGATCAACGACCAGGGCATCCCGTTCGCCCGCACGTCGCTGTTCATGCTGGGTATCCACCTTGCCGGGCCCAACCTCACCCCCGACACCTTCAAGGAAGCGATGTTCAGCTACCTCCCGCAGGGCTCGTCGCCGGTACGGCCGTACGTGTCGTGGGGCACCAAGCTCTGGCCCCAACCCGACTACTTCACCGACGACGACGCGATGATGCTCTGGTGGGACCCGACCGCGAAGGGCGAAGACGAAGTCGGCAAGCAGGGCACCGGCGAGTACCGGCTCGTGAACAACGGCTCGCGCTACCTGCCGGGCAAGTGGCCGACGACCGCGGTGAAGTGGTTCGACCCCGCCAACACGATCACCGTGCTGCCGCACAACCCGCCCGCCGACACGCCGCCGAGCTACCCGCCGCCGAGCGGGTAGGTCTCGGCACCGGCTCGGGGCGTCAGACCGAAACCCAACCCTGCCCGTCGACGTAACGCTTCACGACCCGAGCCGGAACGCCGGCCACGACGCTGCGATCCGGGACGTCGAGCCCCGCAACCACCGCGCCGGCCGCCACCACCACGTGGCGGCCGATGCGCGACCCCGGCAGCACGACCGCGCCGTGGCCCAGCCACGACCCCGACCCGATCGACACCGGGTCGTTCTTCCACAGCTGCGTCCCGATCGGCAGGTCGACGTCTTCGTACCCGTGGTTCTGGTCGGTGATGTAGACGAAGTGACCGGTCCAGATGTCGTCGCCGATGTCGATGCGTTCGTGCCCGACGATGCCGATGCCCTTGCCGAGCATCGTCCGGTCGCCGATCGTGATCACCGGGTCGCCGCTCATCCCGATCTGGCTCGGGAACCCGGCGCTGAGGGTCGCGAGCGGGCCGATCGTGGTGCCGGTGCCGATCTCGATCCGTTCCTCGCCGAAGATCACCGTCGGCGGGAACGCGACCATGCTGCCGGCGCCGAAACGTGCGAATCGGCGCGCCCGCCGGTGTTGCGGGCCGATCGCGCCGTACCGCACGACCTTCGTCCAACCTGCCTGCACGAGGTCGCCGACCGTCCTCGCGCACAGATCCCCGAACGTCGAACCCGGCACGGCGCGCACGATAACCGCCCGGCGGTGGGCCACCGGGCCCGGCCCGGTGGCCGTGATGCGCGATGCTGCCGGGATGGACGCGCGACACCGGCGGGGTCCGCTCGACGCCGCGGAACTCGCCGAAGCCGCCGTGCTCGGCGACCTCGCACTGGTTTTGGTCGTTGCCGGCTGGTTCCTTCCGTACGGTTCGATCCTGTTCCTCGCGGCGACGATCCCCTATGCCGCGCTCGTGTCGCGACGCCGGGCGCGCGCCGCGATCGTCGCCGGCGCGGCCACCGGCACCCTCGGGTTCGTGATCGGCGGGGTGTCGTTCGCGTTCTATCTCGCCGCCATCGCCGGTATCGGTGCCGCCGCCGGGTTCGCGTACCGGCGCGGCTGGCGGCGGCCCGGCACGGTCGCAACCGCGCTCGTCGTCGTGTGGGCACCGGCCGCCGCGGTCACCGTCGCCGGTCTCGCCATCTTCAAGCAGTCGCGCAAACTCACCCTGAAGCAGGCGCAGATCGCGACCAACGGCCCGCTGCGGTTCCTGTCGCGGATCGGGCTCGAAGACCAGGCCCGCTCGGTCCGGGACGCGATCGCCTGGGCGTTGAACCACTGGTACTTCACGGTGCCGGCCGGGGAATTCGTCGTCGTGATCATCGGCACGCTGCTCTGCCGGAGGGTCGCGCTCCCGGCATTGTTACGGCTCGACGCCAGCTTCACCCGCGCCGCGATCGACGCGCCGTCGCCTCCACCGCCGGCGCCGGGCGCGACGATCCGACCGGTACCGGTCACCTTGGGCGACGTCGGCTACCGCTACCCGGGCGCGACACACGACGCCCTCGGCGGCGTCAACCTCACCGTCGAGCCGGGAACCTTCATCGCGATCGTCGGGAACAACGGTTCCGGCAAGTCGACGCTGTCGTCGATCATCGCCGGCCTCGTCCCGACGAGCGGCGAGGTCGCGCGCGGTGGCGACGTCGGGATCGGGAAGATCGGGGGCACCGCGCGCGTCTTCCAACGGCCGGAGAGCCAGGTGCTCGGAGCTCGCGTCGCCGACGACGTGCGCTGGGGCCTGCCACGCGACGCGATCGGCGATGCGCAGATCGACGAGTTCCTCACGCGTGTTGGTCTCGCCGGCTTCGCCGGGCGCGACACCGACACGCTGTCGGGCGGTGAACTGCAACGCCTGGCGATCGCGTCGGCGCTCGCGCGGCGGCCCGCGCTGCTCGTCTCCGACGAGTCGACCGCCATGCTCGACCCCGACGGCCGCACGCTGGTGATCGACGTGCTCCTCGCGGTGTGCGAGCAGGGCACCACGGTCGTGCACGTCACCCACGAACCGACCGAGGCGGCTCGGGCCGACGTCGTCGTGGTGCTCGACGGCGGTCGCGTCCGGGCGGTCGGGCCGGCCGCCGACGTGCTCACCGCACCGGGTGGCGGCGCATGATCCGGTGCGTCGATGTCGGGTTCGTGTACGCCTCGGGATCGCCGTGGGCGCAACGCGCGCTCGATGCCGTCAACCTCACGATCGCGGCCGGCGAGCGCGTCGTCGTTGTCGGCGCGAACGGTTCCGGGAAGTCGACCCTCGCGTGGTTGCTCGCCGGGGTGCTCGACCCCACCGAAGGCGAGGTGCTGCTCGACGGTGAACCGATCGACCTCACCCAGGCGAAGACCGCGATCTCCTTCCAGCACGCGCGGCTGCAGCTGTTCCGCCCGACCGTCGCCTCCGATATTCGTTTCGGCACCGAGCTCCCCGACCGCGCGGTCGACGACGCGCTCTCGCTCGTCGGGCTCGACCCGGCGTCCTTCCGCGATCGCAAGGTCGACGAACTGAGCGGCGGCGAGCAGCGCCGGGTCGCGCTCGCCGGCGCGATCGTGCGCCGGCCCCGCGTCCTCGTGCTCGACGAACCGCTCGCGGGCCTCGACCCCCCGGGCCGGCGGGCGCTGATCGACATGCTGCGACGGGTGCACGAACTCGCGTCGATGACGATCGTGTCGGTGACGCACGATCTCGCCTACGCACCGCTGCTCGGTGACCGGGCGGTGCTCCTCGAACGGGGCCAGGTCGTCTCCGACGGCCCGGTCGGCACCGTGGTCGAACCCAGCGCCTCACCGTCGGACGCGCACTGATGGCCGCCACCGATCTCCACATCCTCCGCTGCCTGCCCCGGTCGAGCCCGGTGCACCGGCTGTGGGCGGGCACCAAACTGCTGATCGTCGCCGCGGTCGGCGTCGCCGTCGTCGCGAAACCGGCGTGGCTCGCGCAGGCGGTCGCGGCGGGGTTCCTGGTCGTCGCGCTGCTCGCGGCACGCTACCCGCCCGGCGCGGTGCCGCGGCTGCCGAAATGGTTCCTCCTGATCCTCGCGTTCGGCGGACTGCTCGCCCTCACCTCGGGCGGCAAACCCGACGTGACGATCGGCGGCCTGACCATCGGCCTCAACGGCCTCGAGGAATGGGCACGCTTCACCGTGCTCGGAGTGATCGTGCTCGGCCTGGCGATCGTGCTCGGCGCGACGACGCCCGTCGCCGACCTGCCCGGAGCCGTCGATCGACTCTGCACACCGTTGCGCTGGTTCCGCGTGCCCGTCGACGAGTTCGTCGCCGCGTTCACGCTCGTCGTGCGGGCGTTCCCGCTCATCCTCGACGAGATCCGCATGCTCTACGCCGCCTGGCGCCTGCGCCGGCCGGTGCTCGCCCGCGATCTCGGCGTCGTGACCGAACTGCACGACGCGCTCATCACCGCGCTCTCGGCATCGCTGCGGCGGGCGCGCGATCTCGCCCGCGCCATCGACGCGCGCGGCGGGATCGGTCGCATGCCTCCCCCGCCGGTTCGCCTGCATTTCGGCGATGTCGTCGCGCTCGTGCTGGCGGCCGGCACCGTCGCCGCGATCATCCGGCTGTAACGTCCGCCGCCATGGCAGGCGTTGCACCCATCCTCCTCGGCTCGCTCTACGACTACCCCCAAGGCGACGGTGGCGCCGCCTTCGAGGAGGCGGTCCGGCTCGGCCTGGAAGACGTCGCCGCGACGGGCCGGCTCGATCGCGAGATCGAGATCGTGGCCCGGCACGCCCAGGGGCTGCCGGCCGGCTCCGAGCACGACATGGTCACGAAGTTCTCCGAACTCGTCGACGAGGGGGTGCTGTTCGTCTTCGGGCCGTCGATCTCCGACAACGCGCTGATCGTCGCGCCGTACGCCGACGCGGCCCGCGTCCCGTGCATCAACTACACCGGTGGCCAGCGCACCCGGAGCGAATGGATGTTCCACTACCAGATCGGTTCCCTCGAAGAGGAGCCGGTGGTGCTCGCCGAACGGATGGTCGAGCGGGGGTTGTCGCGCGCCGCGGTCGTGTTCGACCAGTCGCCCGTCGGGCGGGGCTACCTCGAAGGGTTCGACTCGGCCCGGGCGCGGCTCGGCCTCGACGTCACCGGCACCGCGGCGATCTCGTCGCTCTCCGAGGACGCGCTCGACATCCTGCGCCGGCTGCGCGGCGGCGAACCCGACGTGCTCGTCTACTTCGGGCTGGGTGTGTCGTCGCGCGCGGTGTCGCTCGCGCTTGCGGAACTCGATTGGGACGTCCCCGTGCTCGCGAACTCGGCGCTGATGTTCGGGTACGTGCGCCCCGACTGGCGCGACGGCTATGCGGGCTGGGAATACCTCGACACGATCGCCGACGACAACCGGTCGCGCCGCGCGCTGGCGGCGCGCTCGGCGCGGGTCGCGGCCGGCCCGGTCGGTTGCGGCGCGTACGACATGGGCCGGCTCGTGGGCGAAGCGATCGCCGGCTGCCGGCACCTCACCCGCGCCGGTATCGCCGAGTCGTTGCGCGAGGTGAAGCACCTCCCCGCGACCAGCGGCTACGAAGGCACGCTGATGGGCTTCGGCGTCTACGACCACGCCGCGCTGAAGGGCCACTACCTGGTCTTACGCGAGTGGAGCGACGGCCGCAGCGTCCAGGTCGCCCGCTGAGCCACGTGCGTCGATAGCTATCGCTATGCGATAGCTATCGACGCCTGTCGTGGTTGTCGTACCCCCCTGTCATGGTGGCGGGCATGGAGAACAACACCTTCCCGGCCTGCACCGACCTGTACGTGTTCGCCCGGTTCGAGGCGTGCGCCGGCTTCGTCGCCGGGCCCGACGGCGACCTCGTGTGCGACAACTGCGGCTGGCTGGCCGACGAACACCTGCCCGTCGCGACGGCCGCCGCGGCCTAGGCGCTGCGGCGGGTCTTTTTGGCGGGCGCCTTGCTCGCCGACTTCGACGTCGTCTTCGTGGCCTTCTTGGCGGCCTTCGCCCGGCTCGCCTTCGGCGCCCGGGCCGCCTCGGTACCGGCGTCGCCGTCTTCGGCGTTCACGTGCTGGCCGGCGACCGACGGGTGGCGTTCCTTGGCCCCTTCGGCCTTCGAAAGGCTGGCTTCGAGCGCGGCGACGAGGTCGAGGACCTTGGCCGGCGCTTCGGGCACCGGTTCGGCGACGATCTCTTCGCCCGCGGCTTTGCGTTCGATGAGGTCGAGGAGCTGCTCGCGGTACTCGTCGTGGTACTTCTCGGGGTCGAAGGTGTCGCTCGCCAACGACTCGATGAGCTGTTTGGCCATCGCCCGTTCGCGATCGCTGAGCTCGACGTCTTCGTCGGGCCGGATCTTCTCGGATGCGATGACTTCGTCGGCGTAGCGCATCGTCTCGATGCACAGCACACCGTTGAGCGGGCGGATCGCGACGAGCCGCTCTTTCGATCGCATCACGATCCGGCCGATCGCGACCTTGTTGAGCTCGGTCATCGCCTCCACGAGCAGTTCGTAGGGTTTGGTCCCCTTCGCATCGGGGGCGAGGTAGTAGGGCTGTTCGAAGTAGATCGGGTCGATGTCGTCGAGGTCGATGAACTCCTCGATGTCGATCGTGTGGGCCGCTTTGGGTTGCAATGCGGCGATCTCTTCCGGCTCCACGATGACGTAGCGGCCCTTCGAGACCTCGTAGCCCTTCACGATCTGGTCGGCTCGCACTTCCTCGCCGGTCGCATCCGACACCTTCTTGTAGCGGATACGCGCGCCGGAACCCTCTTCGATCTGGTTGAACGACACGTCGCGGCTCTTGGTGGCCGAGACCAGGCGTACGGGTACCTGCACGAGCCCGAAGCTGATGGCCCCGGTCCAAATTGCACTCGGCACGTGCACCTCACAAGGGAAAAGGCAGGTCGGTACGCTCCGATTGTACGTACCGCATCCTGCGTGAAGGCATGCCATGCCGCCGAACGTCCTAGTCGAGGTGGAGGGCCGGCGGCTGGCGCTGTCGAACCTCGACAAGGTGCTCTACCCGGAAACGGGGTTCACCAAAGGTGAGGTGATCGGCTACTACCGGGCGATCGCCCCGGTGCTGCTCCCCCACCTCCGCGGCCGGGTGCCGACCCTCGTACGGGCGCCGAACGGCTACGGCGGCCAGACGTTCTTCGAGAAGCGCTGCCCGCCCGGCCACCCGGACTGGGTTCGGACGGCCACGATCGGTGGCGACGGCCGGACCGACCGCGGCGGGCGGGGCGACGAGACGATCACCGGCTGCCTCGTCGACGACCTACCCACCCTCGTGTGGACCGCGAACCTCGCCGCGCTGGAACTGCACACCCACCAAGCGCGGGCGAGCGACCAGCTGCACCCGACCGCGGTGGTGATCGACCTCGACCCGGGCGCCCCGGCAACCGTGCTCGACTGCTGCCGGGTCGCGCTCGACCTCCGGGCGATGCTCGACCACTTCGACCTCCACTCGGTGGTGAAGACATCGGGTTCGAAGGGGCTCCACCTCTCCGTGCCGTTGAACACCGGCTCGGCCTCCGCGGAAGCGACGAAACGGTTCGCGCTCGCGCTCGGTCAACTCCTCGCGTCACGCGACGGGAAGCGGGTGACCGTCGACATGGCGAAGGAGCGCCGCGCCGGGCGGGTGTTCGTCGACTGGAGCCAGAACGACCGGCACAAGACGACGGTGTGCGCGTACTCGATGCGCATCCGTCCTCGCCCGTGGGTGTCGACCCCCCTCGCGTGGGACGAAGTGCAAGACGCGCTCGACAGCAACGACCCCGAGGTGCTGAGCTTCGAAGCGCCGGAAACCCTCGCGCGCGTCGAAGCGCACGGCGATCTCTACGAACCGAACCTCACGGTCGAACAGGAGCTCCCCGACCTATGAGCGACGACACCCCCGGCTCCGGCCGGCCCCGGCTCGACCAGTTCACCCTCGTCGTCTCCGACATGACGGCCTCGGTCGACTTCTACCGGCTCCTCGGTCTCGACATCCCCGACACGCTGCCGGAGTGGCAGGCCCGCCACCGGTCGGCCGCGACCGACGACGGCATCGACCTCGACTTCGACAGCGTCGAGTTCGCGCAGCAGTGGAACCGCGGCCAGCCCGGCGACGTCACGCGCGGCCCGGGTGTGCTCGGCTTCAAGTTCGGGTCGCGCGACGCGGTCGACGAGACCTACGCCCGCCTCACCGCGGCCGGTCATCGCAGCCAGCAGCCCCCGTACGACGCGTTCTGGGGCGCGCGTTACGCGATCGTCGAAGACCCCGACGGCAACGCGGTCGGCCTGATGAGCCCGATCGACGCCGCCCGCACATCGGCGCCGCCCGGCCCGTGACTCACGGCGCCGGCCGCGCCCACACGTCGAGGTGGCCGACCGTCGCGAGGTGCGTGCCCGCCAGTCGCGACCCGGCGCGTGCGGCGGACGCCGACTGGAGCTCGAACGTCGGCCCCGTGACGGGCCGCGAGGTGTCGCCGCCGTACAGGTCGACGCTCGGCGTGACCCGGAACCGGTAGCCGTCCTTGGCCAGCGCGAGGACCAGCGGGCCTTCCCAGAAGTCGTGCTGGTGGAAGACGATCCCGAACACGCGGGAGCGATCGTGGCCGGCGTACTTCTCGATGCGGGCGGCGACCGCCCGAGCGTCGGGCGAGTCGTCGAAGGAGGCGGTCGGCGCCTGCACGACGGTGCGGGTCACGAGCGCACCGGCCACGACCATCGCCACGATCGCGACCGCGTTCGCGGCCGGGACGTAACGGACGGCACCCGGTAGGGCACGCGGCAGGCGGCCGCGCGCGGCGAACCAGCACAGTGCGGCCGCCCCGATGAGCGCCGGCAACGCGAGCGTCGTGCTGTACGAGAGCAGGTAGGGGTACAGCGGTCCGATCACGCGTGTCGTCGCGATCACGGTGACAACGATCGCGGCGGCGCTGAGCGCGCCGAGCCACGCGAGGAACCGCCGGCGCCGCCATCCGGCGAGCGCGACCCCGAGCGCGGCGACGCCGATCAATGCCGCGGTGAGCAGCCGCGCGCGGTGGCCGAGGATGTCGGCCGGGTTCCCGAGGGGGACGACCGTCGTGGTGTCGGCAACCGCGGCGAACGCGTCGGGGAGCGAATGCGAATGGGGGGTCGTGCCGCCGGGATGCCGGAAGAAATGCACGATCGCGCTCAGGTTGCCGTGCGCGCTCGTCAACTCCTGCACGACCGGCGCCGCCCACATCGCAACGAGCAACCCGGCACCGGCCGCGAGCGCCAACCGGGCGCGCCGTGAGGTCGACGGGCGCCGCCCGGCCGGCACGCTGGTCGGGCTGATGGCGTACGCGACGGTTCCCGCAGCCAGCGCGACGACCGCGATCGGCACCGTGCTCACGTGCGTCTGCACGAGGTACGACGCGACCACGAAGGCCAGCACCAATGACCCGAGCGAACCGGTCGCGGCCGCGGCCGTCGCCACCAGGAGCAGCAGCAACGGCATCGCGAGCAGCGACGGGTTCCACGGGTCGATGAGCGCGGTGAACGTGACCGCCCCGAAGAAGATGCCGACCACGATCGCCGCAAGGCGCGCGACGGTTTCGCCCGCCGACCGCCGGACGATCAGCACCGCGCCGAGCGCACACCCGCCGTTCAGCAACCACGCGCTCAGGAAGAGCGATCGTGAGTTGTCGCCGGTGAGCGCGTAGAGCGGCGCGAGGAGGTAGAAGACCGCCGGCCCGGGATGATGCCAGTTGAAACGCGAGTACGGACCGAGCGCGACACCGCCGTGGAACGCCTGGCGCACCGACAACTCGATGAACGCGACGTCGCCACCCGAGGTGAACGGGCGGTGCAACGACCAGGCAATCCGGACCGCGCCCACCGCGACCGGCACCGCGACCACGAGCAGCGAGAGCGGTGCGGCGCCCGATCGATGCGACGCCCCCGCCGCCGCCCGTGGCACGGCTGCAATATACCGGCGCGCCGCTCACCCGGCGGCGACGCTCACAACTCCGGGTGCGCGTCGAGCAACGTCTTCGGGGCCTTGCGACGCCACGCGTCGATGAGCAGTTCACGCACGAGCGGGGTCGATGCCGAGCGCAATTCCACCTTCACGCACGACAAGCGTTTCCCCCACCACACCTCGCTGCACGTGCCGGGCGACTCGGCCACCGCGGCGCGGATGTCGTCTTCGTCGACCATCACGTGCAGGTGCTGCGCGTCGGGCTGCGTCGCGAAGATCTTGCCGCGCACCCGGAACGACGGGTTGCCGTGGTGGTCCTGCTCGACTGCTTCGGGCAGGGAGCGAGCGAACGCTCGGGCGTCGGCGAGCTTCACGGCGCGTCGATCGCGAACAGCTGCATCGGGCCTCCCGACCATTCGGCGTCGGTGAACGGAACCGGGATCGCCCGGGCCCAGAACGCGATCGCGGGTTCGTTGGCGCGCATCTCGCGCACCTGCCAGCGCCCCGGGAAACGGGCGAACACGGCCCGCGCGAAGTCGGAGCCGACACCGGAACGGCGGTACTTGCGCATCACGAAGAACTCGGCCATGTCGGTCGGGTCGCCGGCCCGCACCAGCGCGAACCCCGCCCATTTCCCCTCGACGCGCAGCAGGAAGGGGTGCCGCTCCGGTTCGGTCCAGTAGGCGTCGAGGTATTCGTAGCCGTAGATGCCCTGGTCGTCGACATCGGCACCGCTGTAGGGCGAGAAGTCGTGCGCGTACAGTTCGAGCAGCCGCGCCAGCACGGGCTTCAGTTCGACGGTCGGCGGGACGATCTCGATGCGCGCCATGCTCGCGTGTTCTACTGCCTTTCGTGGTCGGCGCGCCCGACTTTTCGAAACCGGAGGAGGACGGGTGGAGCTCGACGGAACCGTTGCGATCGTCACCGGGGCGTCGCGAGGAGTGGGCGCGGCCGTGTCGGTCGCGCTTGCGCAAGCCGGCGCGAAGGTCGCCTGCGCGGCTCGAGCCACGGACGCGGCTCCCCTCCCGACCGCGGGCACGATCGACGACACCGTTCGCCGCGTCGAGGAGGCAGGCGGAGAAGCGATCGCGGTACCGACGAACCTCGCTCGCGACGAAGAGATCGAGCGCATGGTCGCGACGACTGTCGAGCACTTCGGCCGCGTCGATCTTCTCGTCAACAACGCGGCCATCACGTTCCCCGGCGACCTCGAACTCCCGATGAAGCGCTTCGACCTCATCATGCAAGTCGACCTGCGCGCCGCGCTCGTCGCCATGCAGGCGGTGCTGCCGGCCATGATCGAACGCGAACGCGGCGCCATCCTCAACGTGAGTTCCGTTGCCGCGCTCAACTACTTCCCCGGCCTCATGGCGTACGGGATGGCGAAGGCCGCGCTCGAACATCTCACGATGTCGGCCGCGGCACAGCTGAAGCCCCACGGCATCGCGGTGAACACGTTCCGCATCGACATCCCCGTCGCGTCGGAAGGCTTCGTCGCCAACGTCCCCGGCGCGAACATCGACGACTGGGAACCGGCCGAAGTCGCGGCCGAGGGGATCATCTGGATGTTGCGCCAGCCGCCGGGCTACACCGGTCACAACGAAGGCATGCAGGCGTTGCGCGACCGCCACGGGATCATGGCATCGCGCGCCAAGCGGCTCCACCGCCAGCAACCCACGCTCACCACCGAGACCCACCTGCGCCCGCCCGCGTGACCGAGTTCACCGTCGTCGATCCCCGCGAAACCGACGCGCAACGAGCACTCCACGCGTACCTGAGCGAGATCGCCGACCGGCTGGCCGCCGCGAACATCGGGCCGCAGGAGGCGACCTCCGTCGCCGAGTACCACGCGCCCGCCGGCGGGTTCGTGGTCGGCACGCTCCAAGGCGAGACGATCGCGTGCGGTGCGTTCCGCGCGTTGGCAACCGGCGGCACCGGCGGCGCGGCGGGTGCCGGTGGTCCCACCACCGCGGAGATCAAGCGCATGTGGGTGCACCCCGACCATCGAGGCCGGGGCGTCGGCGCCGCGCTCCTCGCCGACCTGGAAGGCCGTTGCCGCGCCGCCGGTTACGCGCGCGTCTGCCTCGACACGAACGAGACGCTGACCAGCGCGATCGGGCTGTACGAACGTTCCGGCTACCGGCGCGTCGAACGGTTCAACGACAATCCCGACGCGACCCACTTCTTCGCGAAGCGGCTCTGAAGACCTACGAGAGGCGCTCGACGATCATCGCCATCCCCTGGCCGCCGCCGACGCACATCGTCTCGAGACCGTAACGCTTGCCGGCGTCTTCGAGGCCGTTGAGCAGCGTGGTCATGATGCGCGCGCCGGTCATGCCGAACGGGTGGCCGAGCGCGATCGCGCCGCCGTTCACATTGAGCTTGTCGAAGGGGATGCCGAGGTGCTTCGCCGACGGGATCACCTGGGCGGCGAACGCCTCGTTGATCTCGACGAGGTCGATGTCGTCGATGCTGAGGTTGGCCCGCTTCAACGCCTGGCGGCTCGCCTCGATCGGCCCGAGGCCCATGATCTCCGGGTTCAGCGAGCTCACCCCGCTCGCCACGACGCGAGCCAGCGGTTTGATGCCGAGCTCCTTGGCTTTCGTGTCGCTCATCACGATCACGGCGGCCGCGCCGTCGTTGAGCGGGCACGCGTTCCCGGCGGTGACTTCGCCGTCGGGGCGGAACACCGGCTTCAGCGTCGCGAGTTTCTCGACCGTCGTGCCCGCGCGAGGCCCGTCGTCTTTCGCCACCACCGTGCCGTCGGCCAGGGGCACCGGGGTGATCTCCCGCTCGAAGAACCCGTTCTCCTGCGCCGCGACCGCTCGCTGTTGGGAACGGGCCGCGAACTCGTCCATCTCCTCGCGGCTGACGTGCTCCGCTTCGCGGACGTTCTCGGCGGTCTGGCCCATGGCGATGTAGACGTCGGCAATCCCGGGGGAAGGCGTCCACGGCGGCTGGCCGCCCGCCGCACGCTCTTTCGTGTGCGCGCGGGCGGCGTCGAACTTGTGGTTGGGCGGGCCGTCGTCGGCCATCCCGTTCCCGAAGCGGCTGACCGTTTCGACCCCGCCGGAGATGAACACATCGCCCTCGCCGGCACGAATCGCATGGGCCGCCATGCGGATCGTCTGCAACGACGACGAGCAGTAGCGGTTCACGGTGACGCCCGGCGCGTCGAGGCCCGCGAGCAGCGCGGCGACCCGACCCACGTTCACCCCCGCCTCGCCGGCCGGTTGCCCACAGCCCCAGATGACGTCCTCGACGAGGGACCGGTCGAGGGTCGGCACCTTCGCGAGGACGGCGTCGATGATGAGCGCCGAGAGGTCGTCGGGGCGGCAGTCGACGAGCGATCCCTTGTTGGCACGGCCGATCGGCGTGCGGGCGGTGGCAACGATGACGGCCTCGGGCATCAGGTCCTCCTGGCGGAACGGCTCGTTCACGGTAGCGAAACAGTGCGCGACCGCGCCCACCCATGGGTAGCGTGAGGCCGGTGACCATCGACCGCCCGGGCGAGCAGGCATCCCCGCCGAGCACCCCCGGCGCGGCCGCCGCGCGGGCCGACGATCACCAGCTGCAGCGGCAACGCGACCGTCTCAACCAGCACCTCCACGAGGAGCATCGCAGCCACCGGGCCGGTTGGCTGCGGGCCGCGGTGCTCGGCGCGAACGACGGCATCGTGTCGACCGCGAGCCTCGTGATCGGCGTCGCTGCCGCGTCGACGTCGCGCAGCGCGGTGATGACCGCCGGGATCGCCGGTCTGGTCGCGGGGGCGATGTCGATGGCGACCGGCGAGTACGTCTCGGTGAGCTCGCAGCGCGATACCGAGCAAGCCGACCTGCGGATCGAAGCCGAGGCGTTGGCGGCGCACCCCCAGACCGAGATGCGGGAGTTGGCCCGCATCTACGAGACGCGAGGAGTCGAACCGGGCCTCGCCCGCCTCGTCGCCGAGCAGTTGATGGCCCACGACCAACTGGGCGCGCACGCGCGCGACGAGTTGGGCATCACCGAGATCTCCGAAGCGCGGCCACTCCAAGCCGCGTACACGTCGGCCGCCGCGTTCACCGCCGGTGCGATCGTGCCCCTGCTCGCGATCACCCTCTCGCCGATCGGTGCCCGGATCGCACTCACGGCCGCGCTCGCATTGGTCGCGCTGGCCGCGCTCGGCACGTTGGGCGCGCGAGCAGGGGGCGCGCCCTGGCGACGGGCCGCCGGGCGTGTCGTCGTGCTCAGCTCGCTCGCGATGGCGCTCACGTACGGCATCGGCAGCATCGTCGGCAAAGCAGTCTGACCCGCGGGCCGGCGAACGCGACCGACGTCGCATCATGGCTTCGTGGAAACGCGCGGGCTGCCGTTCCGCGGCTGAGTTCCTGGCCCGAGTGAGTGGCATCACGACGAGCGCGGCCCGCCAGTCGTTGGAAACGTCGGTGCAGGTCGACGCCCTGCCCGCGACCACCGACGCGTTGCGCCGAGGGCAGGTTTCGGCAGTGCAGGCGAGCGCGATCGCAGCGGCCGCGGCCGCCGACCCGGCGTCGGAGGCGCGGCTGCTCGCGCTGGCACCGAAAACGAACGTCACGGAACTGCGCGATGCCTGCTTGCGCACCCGTGCGGCCGCTGACGCCGACCTCGAAACGACACCGGCGAATCCACGCGGCGCGGTCGGGCCGGACCTACACCGACGCCGAAGGTGCGTGGAACTTCCACGCTCGGGGCACCGCGCAAGCCGGCGCCCGGTTCGAAGCCACGCTGGAACTGCTCATCGACCGGTTCTTCGAGGACGCGCGGAAACAGCAGCGGCACGAACCGCGTGAGGCCTACGTGTTCGACGCCCTGCTCGCACTCGCCGACCAACCGAGCGCGGCGAGCACCGAGCGGCGCCCGAAGCCGCGTCACCTCGCCCTGCTCCGTGTCGACCTCGAATCGCTCACCCGCGGGCGGGTCGAGGGCGACGAAGTGTGCGAGATCGCGGGGATCGGGCCGGTACCCGTCGGCACCGCGCGCCAAGTACTCGGCGACGCAATCCTGAAACTCGTCATCACCAAGGGCGTCGACGTCGCGAACGTCGTGCACCTCGGGCGCGGACCTACCGCCGCGCAGCGCGTCGCCTTGCTCTGGAGCACACCGAAATGCACGAACGAGGCTTGCTCCCGCACGATGGTCGAGATCGACCACCGCGACCCGTGGGCGAAGACGAAGCACACCGTGCTGCACGAGCTCGACGGGTTGTGCCATCACGACCACGACCTCACAACGCAGCGTGGTTGGTCGCTCGTACAGGGCACCGGCCGGCGTGCCTTCGTCGCACCAATCGACCCCCGGCACCCACGCAGCCGCCCGCCGCCGTGATCGGAGTCGCAGGCGGTGCAGGTCGCGCACGAACGACGGAAATCCGATGGACCGGCGCGTTGCCGGCGCGCTGCAATGACCGCCCGTGGCGCACGCGAGGATGCACGACGACGAGATCGACACCGACGCCGGCCTCGTGCGCCGGCTGCTCGCGTCGCAGCACCCGCAATGGGCGAAGCTGCCGATCGAACGGGTGCCTTCGGCCGGCACCGACAACGCGATGTACCGGCTCGGCGACGAGCTGGCGGTCCGGCTCCCGCGCCGCCCGGGGACGGCGACCGCGGTGGCGAAGGAGCAACGGTGGCTCCCCGTCCTGGCCCCCCGGCTCCCGCTCGCCGTACCCGACCTCGTCGCCGCCGGGGATCCGGACGCGGCCTTCCCGCACCCGTGGAGCGTCGTGCGATGGCTCCCCGGCGAACTCGCGACCCTCGACCGGCTCCACGACCCGGTCCAGGCCGCCCTCGACCTCGCCGCCTTCGTGCTCGCCCTGCAAGCCCTCGACGCGACCGGCGGCGCCGACCACTACCGCGGGTACCCGGTCCGTTCCTGCGCCGGGATGGTGCGCGCCGGCATCGCCGGCCTGCAGGGTGAACTCGACGCCGGCGCGCTCGGCGAAGCCTGGGACCAAGCCCTGGCCGCGCCCGATCACGACCGGCCACCGGTGTGGTTCCACGGCGACCTCGCCCACCTCAACCTGCTCGCGCGCGGCGGCAGGATCACCGCGGTCATCGACTGGGGTACGTGCGGCGTCGGAGACCCGGCGATCGACACGATCATCGCCTGGGAACTGTTCCCGCCCGCCGCCCGGCAGGCCTACCGCGAGGCGCTCGGTGTCGACGACGCGACCTGGGAACGTGGGAAGGGCTGGGTGCTCACCGGCGTGTACGGCATCCCCTACTACCGCGACACCAACCCGGTGCTCGTCGCCAACAAGATCCGTGGGATCGAAGCGGTGCTGACCGATCGCGGTTGAAACGATCGCGCGGGTCGCCTCAGCCGGCGTCGATGCGGCGCAGACCGCTGCGGTAACGCTCCCAGTTGCGCACGTACTCGGCCGCCGGGCCGAGGATCATCTCGGGCTGCACCCGCCCTTCGTGCAACTTCGCGGGCACGCCGAGCGCCATCGCGCCCGGTGGTACCTCCATCCCGTTGGGAACGAGCGCAGCCGCACCGACGAGCGCGCCCGTGCGCACGATGGCGCGGTGCAACACGATCGAACCGGTCCCCACCAGCGCGCCGTCTTCGACCGTGCACCCTTCGAGGTGCGCGAGATGGCCGATCACGCAGTCGGCGCCGACGATCGTTTCGAGGTCGCGCGTGCAGTGCAGCACTGCGCCGTCCTGCACCGATGTGCGGGCGCCGATCACGATCCGGCTCTGATCGCCGCGCAGCACCGTCTGGGGCCAGATCGTGGCCTGCGCACCGATCTCGACGTTGCCGATGATCGTCGCTTCCGGGTGGACGAACGCACCCGGGTCGATGCGCGGTTCCAGATCGCCCAGTGCGTACAGCGCCACTCCGGAAACCTATCCGGGCCGGCACGGGACCGCCCCGACGAGCATCGCCGCGTCGGGCACGCATCGTCTTGGCACCCGTGGGGAAAGACATCGAGACGGTACCCCGTGTCGTGACGCAACCCCTCCCGGAACTGAAGTACGACGCCGGAGTCTCCCCGCAGCGCGCCGGGAGCCCACGGGGTTAGCCTCGCGGCCGTGACCATGAACGTCGACCTCGACGTCGATGCGCACGTCGCGCGCATCGCGGAGCACGGCTACACGATCGTCGAGAACGCGATCGAACCCGACCTCATCGACGCGCTCAACGACGATCTCCTCCGCCTCGAACGGTTCTTCGCGGTCCGGCCTTCGGCCAACTCGTTCGAAGGCCACCACACGATCCGCATCTACAACCTCCTCGCGTACGGCGCGCGGTACGAACGCATCCCGGTGCACCCGCACGTGCTGCCGATCGTCGAGCGGGTCCTCGATCCCGGTTGCCTGATCTCGTCGCTGTCGTCGATCTCGATCCTGCCCGGCGAGACCGCCCAACCGATCCATGCCGACGACCAGTTGATCCCGCTCGGCAAACCGCACAACCCGACGGTGTGCAACTCGATGTGGGCACTGACCGACTTCACCGAAGCCAACGGGGCGACCCGCATCGTCCCCGGCTCGCACCTCGCCGATCACAATCCCGACTACGGCGCGCCGTACGACTCGATCGCGGCCGAGATGCCCAAGGGATCGGTACTCGTATGGCACGGCAGCCTCTGGCACGGGGGCGGGGCCAACACCACCGGCGAGCGCCGGGTCGGCATCGCGATGAACTATTGCGCCGGGTTCGTCCGCCAGCAGGAGAACCAGCAGCTCGGCCTGCCGCGTGAAACCGTCGAACGCTTCCCGGCGCGGTTACGGGAGCTGGTCGGCTACGGCGTCTACAACATGCTGATCGGTCACATCAACAAGCATTCACCCGAACAGCTGCTGCTCGGCGACGCGCCGAAGGCCGGCGACGCCGGAACCGAGAGCCCGATGGTCTGGGATCGCATCTGACAGACTCCCCGCCGTGCTGCAGATCGACGAACGCAACGACGGGCGCGTCCGCGTCCTCACCCTCGACCGACCCGAAGCGCTGAACGCGTTCGACACTGCGCTCTACAACGCGTGTGCCGGCGCGCTACGCGACGCGAGCGCGGCCGACGACGTGCGCTGCGTCGTGATCACCGGCCGTGGCCGCGCGTTCAGCGCCGGCCAAGACCTGGGCGAGATGAACCGCCTCGGTTCCGGCGACACCGACGGCGCGCAGCACGGCTTTCCCAACTTCCTCGAAGCGCTTTCGCATTTCGACAAACCGATCATCGCCGCGGTGAACGGGCTCGGTGTCGGCATCGGCTTCACCATGTTGTTGCAGTGCGACCTCGTGATGATGGCGCACAGCGCGCGCCTGCGGGCGCCGTTCGTACCGCTCGGCGTCGTGCCGGAGGCTGCCGGCAGCTATCTCATGCCCGCGGTGATGGGCAACCAGCGCGCCGCGCACATGCTCTATACCGGCACGTGGCTGACCGCCACCGAGGCGGTCGGCGCCGGGGTGGCCTGGAAGTCGGTGCCCGACGAGGAATTGCTCCCCGAAGTGTTCCGAGTCGCCGGCGACATCGCCCGCCAGCCCACCATCTCGCTCGTCGAGTCGAAACGTCTCGTGATCGCGGCCCGCATCGACGCGATCACCGCGGCCCGCCAACGCGAAGACGAGACGTTCGCGCGGCTCATCGGCAACCCCGCGAGCACCGAGGCACTCACCGCGTTCCTCGAAAAACGCGACCCGGTCTTCTAGCGCGAACCAGGCTCGCCGAGCGCGACGACACGGTGCGCGGCCGCGACGACGTGGGCATCGTGGGTGACGACGAGCGCGGCCATGTTGCCCCCCACCCGCCGCGCGATCGCCGCGATCCGCGAGGTCGACCGATGGCGGATCGAGATGGCTGGTCGGTTCGTCGGCGAGGAGCAGCTGCGGGGCTCCGACCAGCGCCCGCGCCAGCGCGACCCGTTGACGTTGACCGGCCGACATCTCGTCGACGAAGCGGGCCGCGAGGTCGCGGATCCCCAGTTCGTCGAGCACCATCACCGCTTCGACGTTCGCGGCGCGGCGAGCGACACCTCGAAGCCGAAGGGGCGCGGCGACGTTCTCGCCCGCGGTGAGCTCCGCGACCAGGCCCAGCGTCTGCGGCACGACCGTCGTCGCATCCCAGTTGGAGGGGACCGCGGTGAGCGTGCCTCCGTCGGCGGTGGCGAACCCCGCGAGGACCGACAGCAGCGTCGTCTTGCCCGATCCCGACCGTCCGGTCACCGCGACGAACTCGCCGGGCTCGACGCGCAGCGATGTGCCCGGCAGGACCACACGGTCGCCCCACCGCTTCGTCAGCTCGTGCGCGTCGAACGCGGCAGTCATGCGACGCGCCGGCCGCGTTCGAGCCGCGCAACCGCGGCCGCCGCCTCGATCACGAGCGGGTCGTGCGACGCCACGACGACTGCGCAGTGCACCGCGCGAGCGACGAGGTACGCAACGATGGTCCGACTGGTCTGTTCGTCGAGTTCCGACGTCGGTTCGTCGAGCACGACGATGCGTGGCGCGCCGAGCAGGGCGAGCGCGATCGCGAGACGCTGCTGCTCGCCGCCCGAGAGCGCATCGATGCGTTCCCGGCCGCGCGACGCGAGCCCGACCGGCGCGAGGACCGCACCGGTATCAGCCGCAGTACCCCGCAGCCGGGCGGCCATGCGGACGTTGGCCGCGACGTCGACGCGTGTGACGAGGTTGTCGCTCGGTCGAGCGAGCGCGGCACCGAGCACGTCACGCCGGAGCCGCCGGCGCCCGCCCGCCCCGAGGCGACCAACGTCGTGCCCGTCGACCTCGACGACGCCGCCGTCGGCAACCTCGGCACCGAGCAGCAGACGGAGCACGGTCGTCTTCCCGCAACCCGACGGTCCGGTGAGCACCGTCAGCCCGGCCGGCGCCACCTCGAGATCAACGTCGCGCAGCGCCTCCACCGGCCCGGCCGGCAGTGGGTACACCCGATCGACGTGGAGCAACCGGGCGGCCGCGCTATTCGGCGACACGGACCAACTCCATCGGGTCGCCCGACCGCGTGACCCGCTGGCTCCAGGAGGCCAGCGCAACGACGAGCACGGCGACGACGACGCCGCCGATCGTGCATGGCCGCGCGCTGAACACGAACGCGTTCGGCGGTGGGATCGCCGCGAGCGCGTCGAGGCGCGCGACGACGATGCGCGCGGTCGCGAGGGCCACGACCACCGCCGTGACCGCGCCGATCAGCGCGGGGAACCCGAGCTCGATCAGGCACGAGAGCCGATGCGCACGAGCGTCGAGCCCCATGCGCCGCCACAAGACGAACGTCAGTTGACGGCCACGCGCACGCGCGTCGACGATCGCGAGCTCGACCGCCGCGAACGCGAGACCGGCCACCGCGCCGAGCGCGGCGAGCAACCCGAGCGACCAGCGCACCGGAAGCGCATTGTTGAAGTCGAGCACGCTCGACAGATCGACTGTGTAGATCACACCGGCGCCCCCGCGCGTGAGAACGGAGGGCGTGAAGTGCGGGACGTCGCGCAGCCAGACTTCGTCGTACCCTCCGATGTGCCGCGCCTCGAGTGCGGCGCGCGGCGCGACCACGAACGTGTCGCCCGACTGCATCGTCGGCCATAACCGCGCGCGACCGACGACCCGCACTGCGACGCGCGTGCCCTGGTCGAGCAACGGCGCACCTACCGGTGGCACAGGCCCGGCGATCACGACGGGGACCGGCGCTTCGTTCCGGGGCGGCTCATCCAGCGCGTCGACGTACCGGGACAACGAGCCGAACGAGCGCGGCCAATACGCGACCTTCGCGAATGTTGACCGGGTCGACTCCGAGCACCGTGACCGCCGCGCCGCCAAACGTGCCCTGGCCTCGCGTCACCACCGTGGCGTGCCCCGCGAGCGACGGGTCGAGCTGCTCGACGCTCGTCATCCCGACCCGTTCGTCGGCGCCCGCGAACATGTGGGCCTTGGCGCGCAGCGACGAGTCGATGCTCGTCGAGAGCGTCGACGCGTACACGAAGGTCGTCAGGCACAGCGCAACCGCGCCGCAGGTCACGAGGCCGACCGCGGGGTCGTTCACGGCGCGGCGGACCCCGAGCATCACGTGCGGACGCGCGCCGGCGCCGAGGGCACGGAGGCGGCGGAGCACCGCGACCGCCGGGCGGCCCAGCGCCAGCAGCACCGTCCATACGAGCAAGAGCGGGAACAGCACCGCCCACGGATCGACGCTCGACGCGTCAGCGCCGGCCAGTTTCACACCGCCCGAGTGCGCAAGGTGACGGAACGCCACGAACGACACGACCGCGGCGACCAACTCGAACGGCACCCACCGCAGGCGCGACGGTCGCGGCGGCCGTTGCCGATCGAAGACCCGGCTCGACACCGCGACGGTCACCGCGACGGCGGCGAGCGCGACCGCGACACCCAGCAGCGAGAGCCACACCGCGTCGAACCGGCCGCGGGTGTCGAGGTCGGACGACGGGCCGAACGTTCGGACGAGGAACGCAGCCGCGCTCACGCCCGCGACTGCGCCGGCGAGCGCCGGCGGTGTGAGGCGAACGGCAGCTTCGGCACCGAGCCGCGCCGGCCGGGCGCCGCGTAAGACTCGGATGCGAAGTTCACGCCGGTTGCGGCGGGCGAACAGCAATGCGGCCGCGACCACCAAACCGGTGCCGGTCAGCGCGCCCGACCATCGCACAGGAGCGATGCTCGCCGAGGTGAACGACCTGATCTGCGCGGCCCGGTGCACGACGAAGTCGAGTTCGCCGGCGACCGGCGCGCCGATCCGCGTCCCGGCGGCGCGTGCCGGTGCCAGGTCGCGCAGGTAGGTCGCCGCGGTGCTCGCGGTCGGGGTACCCGCGATCGGCAGTTCCCACCTGGTCTCGCCGTGCGCGAACAACCCGCGGTACGTGCGCGCGCCGGCGTCGTCGAGGATGAGTACCGGCGACCGGTGGTCGCCGAACTGGTTGGTCGCGAACGCCGGTTCGAGCACGCACCACGCCGGCAAACCCGGGCCCGACTCGACGTCGCGGTACACGCCGATCACCGGTACCTCACGCCGTGACCCGCCGGAGACGGCGAGGCCGATGCTTTCACCGGCCGAGACGTGGAACTCGGCGGCGAACCAGTCGGGTGCCAACACACCGTTCGTCCCGGCACGCGTGAGGGTGTGCAGGCTGTTCGGCACCGCCGGTGCGATGGGCGACCGACGCCGATCGGAACACACCATCGTCGTGCGGCAACGTCAATCCCAGCTGCGTCGACTGGTCGGTCACGATCGGTTCGCCCGCGTGGGCAACGCCCAGGGCCGCCCGGTCGAGGGTGGAGACGATCTGCGTACGCGCTTCGTAGCGACCGCTGGCGTTCGCCGCGACCTTGCCCGGGCAGCGCCCCTGGAGATCGAGTCGCGCGGCGGCGGTCGCCGCAGTCGACAGGAAGAGCGGCGCGGTTGCCAGGCAACCCGCGAGCACTGCGGTCGCACCCGCGACGGCCGCGAACGCGCGTGTCGGGAGGCGGGCCACGGCGACAGGATGTCAGCCCGGCGGCCGGGCCGCGGTGACCCGGCGCCCGGCCCCGCCGGTCATGGCAACGGGTGCTGCGCGAAGAACGACCACATGATGCCGTTCGCGTCGAGCCTGCTCTGGCGACCGAACCGCGCCCGGGCGGCCGCGCCGAGCCGGGCCCCGCCGGGCCACTGGTGGCCGTCGCCCTGTAAGGCGTAGAGCTCGACGCCGGCGCCCGCCGCGCACCCGGGGTACGCGGTGAGCGTCACGCCCGCGACCGGTCGCGTGACGACCGGTTTCGCGCAGTGGTCGTGTACCGCCCAGCGCTTCGCGGCGACGGGGACGCTGACCGTCCAGTACGCGCGACCGTGCCCGCCGAACGGGTCGATCGGGTCGGCGGTTCCGTGGAACGCGACGACCGCGACGGGACCGGCACTACGGCACGGCGACGGGTAACGCAGCCCGCTGACGGGCCCGATCGCGGCGACGAGCTTCGGCACGCACGCGAGTTCGCTCACCATGCGCGCCCCGCCCGACAAGCCGGTCGCGTACACACGCTGCGGGTCGATGCAGTACGCCCGCTCCAGCGTTCGCAACAGTTGCACGATGTACGCGAGGTCGTCGGGCGAACCGGGCGGTGCCGTCGCGCCGGTGGTGAGCGGGACGCCGTCGACGTGCCACTCGAAGCCCGGCCCCGACCGGATCGCAGCCTGCGGGTAGGCGACGATGAAACCCTCCGCGTCGGCGGTCGCGTCCATGCCGGTGAGTGCCTCTTGGGCGCGGGCGTCCGACCCGCTGCCGTGCAGGTTGAGCACGAGCGCGACCGGCTTCGTTCCCGTGTAGCCGGGCGGCACGTGCACGCGGGTGACGCGATCGGCACCGGCGCGTGCGTACGAGCCCGTGCGTACGGCGGTGCCGGCCGGCGCGGGCCGGTCGCAGCGCACCGGCAGTGTGGTCGTCGGGGCGGTCGTCGAGGGTGCCGGCGCGAGTGTCGGCTTGGCGTCGCCGCTGCACGCGACGAGCAGCCCGGCGAACAGCCCCGCAAACAGCGTCATTACGAGCGCGACCGGCCACCGCCGCGAACGCGTGCCTCCCACCGGTGCACCCTCCCACACCGCCCGGCCCGGATGACGTCGCCTGCCGTTCGCCCCTACCCTTGACCGGGCAGTCAACTCCGGAGGACCAGATGACGGGCGCGATCGTCGAGACTCGCAGCGGCAAGGTGCAAGGGCTCACCAAGCACGGCGTGCAGGTGTTCCGCGGGATCCCGTACGCGAAGCCGCCGGTCGGCGACCTGCGCTGGATGCCACCGCAGCGCGAGATGCCGTGGCACGACGTGCGCGACGCGACCGAGTTCTCGGCCGAAGCCGCCCAGACACCGTTCCCGATGGCGCAGCTGTTCGGCGGCCCCCAACCGGTGAACAGCGAAGACGGCCTCTACCTCAACGTGTGGACACCCGCGGTCGACGACGCACGGCGGCCGGTGATGGTGTGGATCCACGGCGGCGCGTTCATGAACGGGTCCGGCAGCACACCCTGGTACGACGGCACCGGCTTCGCGTCGCACGGCGACGTCGTCGTGGTGACGATCAACTACCGGCTCGGTTCCTTCGGTTTCCTCCACCTCGCGGAACTGTTCGGCGACGAGTTCGCGACCTCCGGCAACGCCGGCATCCTCGACCAGGTCGCCGCGCTCGAATGGGTGCGCGACAACATCGAGGCGTTCGGCGGCGACCCGGGCAACGTGACGATCTTCGGCGAGTCGGCCGGCGGTGGGAGCGTCGGCACCTTGCTCGGCGCCCCCGGTGCGCGCGGGCTGTTCACCGGCGCCATCCCCCAGAGCGGCGCGGCGTCGTGGTGCTCGACGGCGGCGCGGGCGACGCAGGTCGCGCAACGCGTCATCGACGCCCTCGGCGTGAAGGCGGGCGACGTCGCCGCGCTGCGCGCCGCATCGACCGAGGAGATCCTGGACGCCCAGACCGCGTCGATGGCGCAACTCGGTGGGCTCACCGGCGAGTCGAGCATCGGCCTGCCCTTCCAGCCCGTCGTCGACGGCATCACCCTCCCGCAGCCGCCGCTCGCCGCGATCGCCGCCGGCAACGCGGCCGGCGTGCGGGTGCTCATCGGGACCAACCGGCACGAGATGACGCTCTTCCACCTCATGGACGAGTCGCTCGCGTCGATCGACGAGGCCGGGTTGCACCGGCGGGCGGCGAACATCGCCGGCGCCGCGGCCGGCGAGAAGCTCGTCGCCGGGTACCTGGCGGAGCGCCCCGGCGCGCCCATCCAGGAGGTGTGGACCGACCTGTCGACCGACGCGGTCTTCCGGATCCCGGCGATCCGTCTCGCCGAGGCGCAACTCCCCCACGGCCCGGTATGGATGTACCTGTTCACCTGGGAGACCCCCGTGTTCGGCGGGGCGCTGCGGTCGAGCCACGCGCTCGAGATCCCGTTCGTCTGGGACACGCTCGACTCGCCGGGCGCGGCGATGTTCACCGGGACGGGCGAGGAACGGCAGGGCATCGCCGACGCAATGCACCGGGCCTGGACCGCGTTCGCGCACGGGCGCTCGCCCGGTGACGCGGCGCGGCCCGACTGGCCGCAGTACGACCTCGAGACGCGCTCGACCATGCGGTTCGACGCGACCATCGAGGTGCTGGCCGACCCGGCCGGGAGCGACCGCCGCCTCTGGGATTAACCGGGGCGCCAACGCGCCGATGAGATACCGGTGCTGGATACCACCATCCCTCCTCGGCGCCTTGGTCGCGCCTTACGTGCCGCGCGCCGTGCCCTCGGGCTGCGGCGCCAGGTTGCCGCGGCGCGCCTCGGCGTGACCCCCCGCGTGCTCGTCGCGTGGGAACGGGGCGAGGAACGCGTGCCCTCCAGCATGGCCATCGCGCTCACCGACCTCTACGGATCGCATCTCACCGACCGGGTCCCCGACCGCGACCCGGCGCGGGTCGAGTTCGGCACCCTGGTGCTCGGCGAGCACGTTCGGGTGCAAGCCGCCACCGCGGCCGAAGAGATGCTCGGTGACTACGTCGAAATTTTGCGGACGGTGCGCGACGCGAAACCGGGGGAACCCATACCGTTGCGCGCCGCCGACCTCGAAGCGCTCGCCGCTGCGCTCGGCGAGAACACCGACGACATCGACGCCCGGATCGTCGAGCTCGTCCGCTGCACGCCCGAGCAGGCGACGCTGCTGCACCACGAGCTCGTACGCCGCCGGGTCCTCGTGCCGGCCGCCGGCCTCGCGATCGGCGTCGCGGCGATCGCCGGCGTCGCGATGGTCGCCGAGCACCCCGGCGCGTCGCGACCGCCGCTGCAGACCGAGAACGTCGCCCGGCACACGCCCTCGGCGGGCTCGGCCGGGACACCGTCGAGCACGACGACACCGAGCACGACGACACCGAGCACGACACCGTCGACGGCGGCACCGGCCACGACCGCACCGGCCACGACCGCGCCGGCGACTGCCACGCCGACCACCACTACGCCCACCACCGCGCCGGCGACCGCACCGGCCACGGCCGCCGCGACCACGCCACCGACCGACGACCCGATCGTCGGCATCCCCCCGGGCGAGACCCACACCATCATCGCCCCCTGAGCACCGGTGCGCGGCGCGAGCCGCCGGTCACGCACCTCCGGCCGCGAACAACGAGCTCAGTCGGGGGCCCGGTGCGGCGTGCTGTGCTCCCAGTCGGCGAGCATCGCGCGCACGCCGGTGACGAGCGCGATCGGTTGATCGAGCATCACGTGATGCCACGCGAGCGGCACCTCGACCACCGGCGCCACCCGTCCGAGCTGCTCGTACATGTACTCGCCGATATCGCGCGACACGAGCCCGTGCTCCGACCGGAACAGCGCGACCCGGCACCGGATCCGGGCGAGCAGGTCGCCGGTCGGTACCTCGACCCGGCTGAAGATGCGCGGGTCGAACTTCCACGAGTAGCCGCCGTCGACCGGCGTGAGCGACGTGCGGGCGACGTGGTCGATCACGTAGGGCAACGACGTCGGCTGGTCGGGCACGGTGCGGAAATGGGCGAGCGCATCCTGTTCCGTCGGGTACGTCCGCAACGGCCCGAACGCGACACCGACGCGTGCCGCCTCCACCTCCGGCTCGGCCCGTTGCACCGTCGAGTCGAGCACGATGAGGCCGTCGAGCTGGTCGCGATGATCGGCGGCGACGTGCAGGCCGACCCACCCGCCCATGCTGTGCGCGACGATCATCGGCGGGCCGGGGAGGCACGAATGTTCCGCGACCGCGATCACTTCGCGCGCCCAGGCCGCCATCGAGTACGTGTCGCGGCGGCCGCTGTCGCCGTGGCCCGAGAGGTCGAGCGCGACCACGCAGTACTCCCCCGCGAGCATCGGCGCGACGTGGTCCCACCAGCGGGCGTGCGCGGCGCCGCCGTGCACGAGCACGAGACCCGGCGCGTCGAGCGAACCCCACCGCAAATAGTGGATCGGGATGCCGTCGACCTCGACGGTGCCGTTGTCGGGCACGGCCGCGAGCGCGGTGGTGAACCAGGCGGGAACGTCGATGCTCACTGCGCTCAGGCCGGCCTCAGGTGCCAGGCTTTCTCGCGCACGAACGCCCGGACGCCGGCCTCCCCCAACGACACGCCGAGGCCGGAGTTGCGCCGCCCGGCCCACGGCAGGCACACGCTGGTGCGGTCGGCACAGTTCCAGTAGACGCTTCCGGTGTCGAGCCCTTCCAGGATGCGCCGCGCCCGGTCGCGGTCGTTCGTGAAGACGGCCGCGGTGAGCCCGTACGGTGTGTCGTCCATGAGCTGCGCGGCCTCGCCGTCGCCGGCGACGCGCTGCACGCCGATGACCGGTCCGAACGACTCTTCGCGCATCACGCTCATGTGATGGGCGACGTTCACGAGCACCGTCGGCTCGAACCAGTTGCCGGGCCGGTCGATGCGATGCCCGCCGGTGAGCACGCGCGCGCCTTTGCCGAGCGCGTCCTCGATCTGCGTCTCCAGCACACCGATCTGTGCCTCGCGCGCGAGCGGCCCGATGTCGGTCGCTTCGTTCGCGGGGTCGCCGACCGAGTACTGCTGCACGATCGTTACGAGCGCGTCGACGAACGGTTCGAAGATGCGCTCGTGCACGTAGAGGCGTTCGATCGCGCAGCAGCTCTGCCCGCCGTTGTAGAAGACGCCTTCGGCAACCGCGATCGCCGCGTCCTCGACGTTCACGTCGTCGCAGACGTAGGCGGGGTCCTTGCCGCCGAGTTCGAGCTGGGCGCGGCACAGGTGCGACGCCGCCGCGACCGCGACGCGCGAACCGGTCGGGTACGACCCGGTGAAGCACACAAGGTTCACGTCGGCTTCCACCAGCGCGGCGCCGGTCGGGCCGGCACCCGGCACCGCCTGCACGACGTCGACGGGCACGCCGGCACGGTGCATCAGGTCGACCAGCGCCAGCCCCGTGAGCGTGGCGTGCTCCGACGGCTTGTAGAGCACGGTGTTGCCCGTGAGCAGCGCGGGGGCGATGGTGTTGAGGCCGACGAAGTAGGGATAGTTCCACACGCTCACGTGCGCGACCACACCGACCGGTTCGTACGTGACCCGCTCCTCGAGGTCGTCGCGCACCGTTACCGCGACCGGTTCCACGACCTGCGGGACGTTGGCGACGAACCAGTCGACCCGTTCGGCCGCGGCCCGGATCTCGTTGCGGGCCTGCACCCGCGGTTTGCCGACCTCCGACGCGGTGATCGCGGCCAGTGCCTCCGTATCGCCGAGGAGCATCTCGCGGAACTTGCGCATCGTCGCGGCGCGCTCGTCGTACGGGCGCGCGGCCCACAGGCGCTGCGCGCGTCGCGCCCGTTCGAGTTTCGTGTTCACGGCACGCTCGTCGTCGACCTCGATGGTGCGCAGCTTCGAACCGTCGGCCGGGTTGTGCAGGTCGATGGTGCGCGCCGGCTTCGGTATGGGCGGCGCAGCCGAGATGGGGGCCGCTCCGGCAACCATCTCGGCCGTGGCGCCGTCGACGACGGGCGCCACCGATGCGATCTCCGGCGCTTCGGCGACCAGCTGCGCCCAGCGCGCTTCCTTCTGGCCCGCGCGGCGGGGCAGTTGTCGTACGAACTCACGTTGCGCCAGCCCTTGCAGCGTTGCTTCGACCTCGTCGAGCGAGGAGAAGCCGTGCCAGCGTTCGGTCCGGCTCTTCAGCTCGCCGGGAGTCTGCGCGCCGCGTAACAGCAGCACACCGATGATCGCGAGCTCGCCGCTGTCGAGTGAGAACGTCTCGTCGGCGACGTGCCGGAACTTGATGACCCGCTGGCCGGTCGCCTTGAGCCGCCGAACCAGCGTCTTCTCGCGCAACGAGTCGAGCGCGTGCTCGATCACCGGCTCGCCGAACTTCACGACCGGGTCGCGGTTGGTCGTCTGGTTGCACGCGACCATCACGGCGTTGAGCGACAGGGGATAGTTGTCGGGCGTCGTGACCGACTTCTCCATCAGCGCGCCGAGCACGCGCGCCTCGGTGGCGGTGAGCGTCACGTCGGGCATGCCGACGAGCTTACGGAAGCCGACGCGCGAACCTCCCCGCCGACCTCGAACCAGCACATCAGGCGCCCCGGCGCCTCGACGACGGCGAGCTCGACGTCGTCGCCGGGGTCGATACCGCCCCGGAACTCGATCTCGGCGTGCGTGATCGGCCCGAAACGGCGCCGAGCGACCTGCTCCTCGACCGCGGCCCAGTACGCGGCGTTGTTCACGTGCCCGACAATGTCGACGTCGGTGGCGCGAAGCGACCAACGCTCCCGCGCGAGATCGCCGGCGGCGGGCGGTGCGTCGTGGGTGAGGCGGGCACGCACCGACCGGCCGGCCGCGGTCGGTCCCCACATCGTGAAGAAGACCGGCGGCAACGGTGAAGGCCTTCCGCTCGCGGCGTCGACATGCACCCAGATCGCGCTCGCGTGCACCACGATCCCCGAGCCCGCGCGTTCGATGTCGGTACGGCGTTCGGCCCATCTCGCGCCGGTACCGCTCGCCCACGTGGAGAGCGTCAGCCGGTCGCGGAATCGCGGTGTGCCGTCGAACGTCAACGCGAGTCGCCGCAACACCCACGCGCTGCTCGCTTCGAGCGGCGACGACGCCGCGTCTTCGTCGGCAACGTCCTGCAGGTAGCCGGCGAGCGCGTCGAGCCGGAGGCACGCATCCGGTCGCGTGTCGCCGAGGCCGATGCGCCGCGCCGTCGACACGATCCGACCGGTCCCGGGGCGCGGCGGGTAGTCGTGTGTGCCCTGGTTCGTACCGGCCATCGATCGAACGTACCCTCCCGCCCGTATGAACGACGGCAACGACACACCACCCGAAGGTTTCCGCCAGCACCGGTTCACGCCCCTTCCCGGCGCGACCACGGTGTTGCTCGTACGCCACGGCGAATCGGCGCCGGCCCATCCCGATCGCCCGTTCCCGCTCGTCGACGGCCACGGCGACCCGCCCCTCGACCCCGTGGGCCACGAGCAGGCCCGGAAGCTGGCGACCCGCCTCGCGAACGAGCGCGTCGACGCGATCTACGTGACGAACCTCTCGCGCACGATGCAAACGGCACAGCCGCTCGCCGACGCGCTGGGGCTCACCCCGATCGTGGAACCGGACCTGCGCGAGGTCTACCTGGGCGACTGGGAAGGGGGCGAGTTCCGCGTGCGCGCGGCGGCGGGCGACCCGGTGTTCGAACAGCTCTTCGCCCAGGAACGTTGGGATGTGATCCCCGGAGCCGAAGCACTCGAAGCATTCGACGAACGTTGCGCGCGGGGCCTGGCGCGCATCGTCGCCGGGCACGCCGACGGTCGCGTCATGGTCGTCGCGCACGGCGGCGTGATCGGCCACCTCCTGCACCAGGTCACCGGTTCCCGCCGTTTCGCGTTCTCAGGTACCGACAACGCGTCGATCAGCGAGGTCGTGGTGCACTCGCAACGAACCATCCTGCGACGGTTCAACGACGTTTCTCACCTCGATTGACGCGCCCGGACGCGAAGGCGGCGAGCGCGGCGATGAGCGCGGTCGAGTGCGGCGGCAGACCGGGACCGGTCCAGTGGGCCCAGAACTGCCCGTAACCGCGCGGCCGCGGCGGAAGCTCGAGTTGCACACCGCCCTCGCGGGGGCGGTTCACCGGATTGTCGGGATGCACGCCGCGGAGTTGCGGCGGGATCCGTTCGAGGTCGTCGAGCCAGGTGTACTCGGGCAACGAACCCCGCAGGAGCGTCGCGAGTTCGGCGGCGAGGTCACGGTTGCCCCCGCCCACGAGCACGGTGGTCCAGCGGTCGTCGGAGGCCCGCAACCCGCCGTAGCCGTGCAGCGAGATCGCACAATCGACGTGCGCGACGAACGCGTCGAGCGCGCCCGATTCGCCCGGGTCGAACCGGCTCGACGGCACATGCCAGCGCAGATCGGACGGCTGCACGACTCGGTACAGCGATGCCCCTGATTGCTCCGCCGCCGCGGTGGCGATCTCCGCCGTGCCGCGTTCCAGCCCCCCGTGGAGCGCCAAGAAGCCGATGGGACCGCCCAGCACGCAATACTCCTCGACCCCGGGATGCGCGAGCAGGTCGGCGAGCACGCCGAGCGACGGTACCGCCGATTGCCTCCTCGTGCCGGGGCGCGGGGACGACAATCAAGCCCGAGGTGACAGCGATGACCGAAGATGCCGTGTTCGCGCGGGGGCTCACCAAACGCTACGGCGACACGCTTGCCCTCGACGATCTCGACCTTCGCGTCCCGCCGGGCGAGGTCTACGGCTTCCTCGGGCCGAACGGTGCGGGAAAGACCACGACCATCCGTATCCTGCTCGGCCTTCACCGTTCGACTGCGGGTTCAGCCGCGCTGTTCGGCGTCGACGCGTGGGCCAATCCGGTGCACGCGCACCGTCGCGTCGCGTACGTCGCGGGTGAACCGAACCTGTGGCCTTCGCTCACGGCCGAAGAGACGTTGCTCTTCCTCGGCCGTGTCCACGGTTCGGTCGACGAGCAGTACCGAACCGTGCTGATCGACCGGTTCCAGGTCGAATCGGCCAAGAAGGTTCGGGCGCTGTCGAAGGGCAACCGGCAGAAGCTGCAACTCGTGCACGCGTTCGCGACGCGCGCCGACCTGCTCATCCTCGACGAACCGACGAGTGGCCTCGACCCGCTGATGGAGGTCGCGTTCCGCGAGACGGTGCGCGAAGGCAAGGAACGAGGCCAAGCGGTGTTCCTCTCGTCGCACATCATGAGCGAGGTCGAGGCGCTCTGCGATCGGGTCGGCATCCTTCGCAACGGCCGTCTCGCCGACGAAGGAACGCTTGCCGACCTCCGGCGCCTCCACACCTTCACCGTCGACGTGACGTTCGGCGGCGCGCCACCCGATCTCGGTTCGTTCGACGGCGTCACCGTCACCCGCGTCGGCGACAACGCACTGCGCTTCGCGGTCACCGGGCAACTCGCGCCGGTCCTCGACCGCATCGCCGGCCACGATGTCGTCTCGCTCACCAGTCGGGAACCCTCGCTCGAGGAGATCTTCCTGCATCACTACGGGAGCACCGATGCGGGCGAATAGTGCACTCGCGCGCCGTCTCTTCGGCGACGCGCGGGTACGGACGCTCACGATCGCGTTGCTCTTCGGACTGATCGGCGTCGTCAACACGAAGGGCTACAACGCCACCTACCCGACGGTCGCGTCACGAGTGAAGTTCGCGACCACGTTCTCGACCAACAAGGCGGCGCGCCTCTTCTACGGCACCGGGCACAATCTCGCCACCAGCGGCGGCTACGCCGCCTGGCGGGTCGGAGGCCTGCTGTCGCTGTTCGCCGCGCTGTTCGGCATCTTCGCGGCGGTGCGCGCGATCCGCGGCGAAGAAGACAACGGCCGCATGGAAGTCGTGCTGGCCGGTGCGGTGTCGCGGCGCTCGACGTTCGTCGCCGCGATGGTTGCGAGCCTGGCGATGGTCGGCACCGTGTGGCTCGCGACCGTGCTCGGTCTGGCGCCCGTCCTTCCTTTCGCCGGCTCGTGCTTCCTCGCGCTCGCCATCGCGGCGCCTGCGGTCGTCTACGTGGGGGTCGGTGCCGTCGCCGGGGAGCTCATGCCGACCCGGCGAGGCGCGCTCACGCTGGCCGGCGGGGTGCTCGCGGCCGATTTCGGTGTACGCGTCGTCGCCGACACCGTCGACATCAGCTGGATGCGATGGGTCGCCCCCCTCGGTTGGTCGGAGCAGCTCCGCGCCTTTTCCGGTTCGAGGTCGATCGTGCTGCTGCTCCCGCTCCTCGCGGCGGCGGTCTTCGCGACGACCGCGGCCGTCTTGCACGAGCACCGCGACGTCGGTGCCGGCTACGTCGCGCCGCGCGATACGGCCGTCGCGCGCCCTCGCCTGCTCGTGACGCCAACGGCCTCCGCGTTGCGCTTCGAGCGGGTCACGATCGCCACGTGGACCGTTGCCGTGGCCGCCTTCGCGATCATCGTCGGGAGCATCGCGAAGACGGTGACGAACATCGGCCTCTCCGCCGGTACCCGTCGCCAGTTCGCCAAGTTCGGCGGCATCGACATCGCCAGCCCGCGCGGCTATATCGGTTTGGTGTTCGTGTTCTTCGTGTTCGCGATCAGCCTGTTCGGGTGCGGGCAGTGCGCGGCCGCACGCGAAGAGGAAGCACAACACCGGCTCGAAACGCTGTTCGCCCTGCCGTATGGGCGCAATCATTGGTTGCGCGGCCGGATCGGCCTCGCCGCGTGCTCGATCGCGTTGCTGGCGTTCGTCGCCGGCGCGGGTACCGCGCTCGGCACGTTCGCGGTCGGCGCGCACCTGTCGATGGCCCGAGCGCTCGAGGCGGGAGCCAACTGCCTCCCGGTGGCGCTCCTGTTCCTCGGCTGCGGCACGCTGCTGTTCGCCCTCGCGCCTCGCGCCGGCGTCGGGCTCGCGTACGCGTTCACCGGTGCCGCCTTCGTGTGGGAACTGTTCGGCGCCCTGTTGAACGCGCCGTCGTGGGCGCTCGATCTCACGCCCTTCCACCATCTCGCACCCACGCCGGCCCGGCCCATCGCGTGGACGTCGGCCGTCGTCATGCTCGCGATCGGCGTGATCACCGCGTTGGCCGGTTTGGTGGTGTTCCGTTCCCGCGATCTCGCCGGCGATTAAGAGGGTGCTTCGCCGTCGAGCAACGCGGCGCGCTCGTCGGTTTCGAAACCGTCGAGCAGGGTCGCGCAGATGGCGCGTAACTGCGCCTGCTGGCGCTCGGAGAGACGGTCGAAGACGTGGGCTCGCACCTCGGCGACATGGCCGGGCGCGGCCGACCGCAAGGCGGCCATACCCGCGTCGGTGAGCACCGCGAGCGAGCCGCGACCGTCGTCGGTGCACCGTTCGCGGCGCACCCAGCCGCTGCGTTCGAGGCTGGCGACCGCGTGGGTCATCCGGCTCTGCGAGTAGCGCAACCGGCGCGCCAGCTCGCTCATGCGCAACGCGTGCTGTGGCGCTTCCGAAAGCTGCACGAGGATCCCGTAGTAGGCATGCGGGAAGCCCGCGTCGCGCTGCAACTGCCGGTCGAGCGCCTCGTCGAGCAACTGCGTGGTGAGCAGGTATGCCCGCCAGGTCGCTTGCTCATCGTCGTTCAACCAGAGCGCGCGTCGAGCCACAGCTGGATCCTACGCGCATTGGTTGAAGGTTCAAGCTTGTTATGGCGCGAGCAACTTCGTGCGGAACAAGTCGATCACCTGGTCGAGGGCGGCGCGGGTCGGTTGCCCCGGTTCGTCGACGAGCCCGCCCGTGAGTACCGAGTGATGACGTTTCAACGGTTCGCCGGGGTTGCCGTCGGCCTGCTCGAGCTCCACCGCGACGAAGCCGTCGCCCAACTGCTCCCGCAGGTAGTCGAACCGTTCCGCCGGCACGAACGTGTCGCCCTTGAAGCGCAGCCCGAGGACCCGCAGCCCCTCGGCCGAGCAACGTTGCGCGACCGTCGCCAGGTCGGAGGGGCTCGTGTCGATCGAGTGCCGGTGTCGCTTCGAAACGCCGAACGGCAACGACGGCTGCGACAGCACCGGCGCGAGCACTGTGTCGTCGACGGCCATCGCGAGCGCGAAACCACCCGTGAAACACATCCCGACGACCCCCACGCCCGGGCCGCCGCACCGCTCGTGCTCGGAACGAGCGAGGGCGCGTAACCAGGTGATGACCGGCGACGACTTGCCCGTCGCCAGCACGGTGAACTCCTTGCTGATGCAGCATCCCGCGATCGAGCGGAACCCGTAGATCGTCGAGCCCACTTTCCCGCCCGCCAACGGGTCGCGCCCGGCGGTGCCGAACAGGTTGGGCAGCACCGCCGTGCAGCCGAGGGCGACGGCACGATCGGCAAACCCCAGTACCTGGGGCGACAGGCCGGGCAGTTCGGTGATCACGATCACGGCCGGCCCATGGCCCTTGCGGTAGACGGGGTGGGTCACACCGTCGTGGGTGAAGTCTTCCTTCGCGAACGAGGCAAGATCGCCCAACGGTGCCGGAGTGGTTCCCTCGGTGTGCATGGCGCGATTCCAGCAGACCGCGCCGCGACCGTCACGTGGATGGCGATGTACCCGGTCCGAAGTCGCCGCCGGTGAACTCGTGCGGCTCGACCAGCACGAGCCAGTTCCCCGAGTTGTCGCGCATCACGGCCTCGACGCCGTAGGGCCGTTCCGACGGGGGTTGCGTGAATTCGACGCCACGCTCGCGCAGCGCCTCGTAGGCCTTCTGGCAGTCGTCGGTGCGCAGACCGAACCCGCCCATCGTGCCGCTCGCGAGCGCGCGCCGCACCGCCTCCGCCATGGCCTCGTCGAGCGGTGGTCCCGGCACCATCAGCGTGATTTCGAGTTCGGGTTGCGACGGGTGACTGATCGTGACCCACCGGAAGCCTTCACCCATCCGGATGTCGGCTCGCTCCTCGAACCCGAGGGTATCGACGTAGAAGCGCTTGGCCGCGTCCTGGTCGGTGACGTACAAACTGAAGAGGGAGACGTTGGAGATCATGCGGGCAACCTACGACGCCTCGGCGCCGCCGGGCTTCTCCGATGTTGCGGAACCACGGGCCCGATCGCTGAGCCCGTGCATGAACACGTAACAACCGGGGATCCTCGGGGTCCCGACCTCCGCGTACTTCGACTGGTACGCCGACGGCGGTACGCCGACGAGCTGACGGAACTTGTCGCTGAACGAGCCGAGGCTCGTGTACCCGACCAGTACGCACACCTCGGTGACGGTGAGGTTCGTCGCGCGCAACAGGTCCTGGGCGCGTTCGATGCGCCGCTCGGCGAGGTACACCGCCGGCGTCTTGCCGTAGGTCGCGGCGAAGCAGCGGAGAAAGTGGTACTTGGAAACGCCGGCGGTCGCCGCGAGCGCGTTGAGGTCGAGCGGTTCCGCGTAATCGCGGTCGACGAGATCGCGCGCCCGGCGCAAGTGCAACAGAAGGTCCTCGGGAACGTGCATGGCTCGGCCAGGATCGCGCCGGCGCTTACGGAACGCGAAACTCCCGGCCGTCCACCGTCGGCGCACGGGCCCGGCGGCCGTACCATCGGTCGATGCCGAACACCGCGGGGAAGGTGCTGATCGTCGACGACGACGCGACGATCGTCGACGTGCTCGGCCGCTACCTCGAAGCCGACGGCTTCACCGTGACGAGCGCCGCCGACGGCCGCCAAGGGCTCGAAATGGCGCTCACGGGCGCCCCCGATCTGGTGGTCCTCGACCTGATGCTCCCCGAACTCGACGGCTGGGAGGTGTGCCGCCGGCTGCGGGCGCTGGCCGCGGTGCCGATCATCATGCTGACCGCGCGGGGCGACGAGGACGACCGGGTGATCGGCCTCGAACTGGGTGCCGACGACTACGTCGCGAAACCGTTCTCACCGAAGGAACTCGTCGCCCGGGTTCGCGCCGTGTTGCGGCGCGCCCAGGGCGGGCTCGAGACCGCCTCGTCGATGACCGAGATCACCGACGGCGACCTCGTCATCGACGTCGCCGCGTACGAGGCCCGCCTGCGCAACGACGTGATCACGCTCACACCGCGGGAGTTCGAACTCCTCGCCTTCTTGATGCGCAACCCGCGACGCGCGTTCCGGCGCGAACAGTTGCTGCAGGAGGTGTGGGGCTACTCCTACGGCGACACGTCGACCGTGACCGTCCACGTCCGCCGGCTGCGCGAGAAGATCGAACCCGACCCGGCGAAGCCGCGCCGGATCGCGACGATCGCGGGTGGGTACCGCTGGGAGGGCATCGCATGATCCCGGTGAGACGTGCGGCGGTCGTGATCGCGGCCGGCCTCGGCGTTGCGATCGGCGCGGGCGTGCTCTACGGCCTTCCGTTCCACGCCGCGTTCGAGTTGATCGCGATCTCGTTCGGTGTCGGCCTCGCCGCGCACGCGTTCACGATCCTGCTGTCGCGCACGCGCGGCGACGGCGACCAGGTTCGTGCCCTGCCGGTACGCACGGCACTGGTTGCGCTGGTCCCCACGGTCGGCTTCGCGCTCGGCGCGCTCGCGGCGGCGTCGGCGATGTTCGTCTCGAGCCACGACCTCTCCGCGCTGGTTGTCGTGACTGCCGGAGCCGGCACCGCGGGGGTGCTCGGCGCGCTCGCGCTCGCCGCCGAGCTCGACACGGCCCGGCGCGACGTCGCGGCGGCGGCCGAGCGCGAGCGGGTGCTCGAACGCTCGCGGCGTGAACTCGTCGCGTGGGTCTCGCACGACCTGCGTACGCCGCTCGCCGGTATCCGCGCGATTGCCGAAGCGCTGGCCGACGGCGTCGTGGGCGACGAAGCCACCGTTGCCCGGTACTACGAGATCCTGGTGACCGAATCGGAACGGCTCGGCCGGCTGATCGACGACCTGTTCGAACTGTCGCGTATCCACGCCGACGCGCTGCACCTCGTCATCGAGCGCGTGTCGCTCGGCGACGTCGTGTCCGACGCGGTCACCGCCGCGATGGTCGTCGCCGAAGCGGCCGGGGTGCGCGTCGATGCCGCGGCGGCGGCACCCTCGCCGGAGGTACTCGCGTCGACCCGCGAGATGGTTCGGGTCGTGCACAACCTGCTCGACAACGCCGTGCGGCACACGCCGCCGGGTGGGGCGGTGACGGTGACGATCGGCAACGACGGCGACCACGCCGTCGTGTCGGTCAGCGACGAGTGCGGCGGCATCCCGGCCGAAGACATCCCCCGCGTGTTCGACGTCGCGTACCGCGGCGACACCGCCCGCTCGCCCCGGGACCACCGGGGCGGCGGCCTCGGACTGGCCATCGCCCGTGGTCTCGTGGAAGCTCAGGCCGGCGAGATCAACGTCGAGAACCGCAGCGGCGGTTGCCGGTTCACGGTGCGCCTGCCGCTGGCGCTGGCGCCCGACGCAGGCGAAGGCTCGCCGCTCACCAGAGCGTTGTGACCAGCGCGATCACCGCGATCGCGCCGGCGGCCTGCAGCGCCAACCACACGCGCGTCGAACGTTCCGTGAGCGCGAACGCCGCCCCGGCGGCGAGTACCCAGACCGTGAACGGCAGCCAGATCCGCTCGACCTCACCCGACGAGAGCCCGCTCAGGTCGGCGAACAGCGCCGCCGCGAGCGCGCCGCCCACGAGGAGCCACGCGCGCCGGTCGCGCAGCTTCACGAGCGCGACCGCGATCGCCGGGCCGAGCGCGACGGCCCACGCGGCCAGGTTGCCGAACAGGAAGTAGGAGTACGGGCGCATCGGCGTCCCGTGGTACTCGCGCAGCGTCGCCCGCAAACCGTCGGGCCACCAGAACCCGAAGGGGACGAACGCGAGCAGCACCGCCGCCGCGAGCGCCGCCGCGACCAGCAGAACGTCGACCCGGCGGCGCCGCACGGCAACGACCAACGGTGGGACCACCGCCAGCAGCGCGCCGTACGACCCCATCAGGCAACATCCGCCGACCAGCCCTCCCGCCGCGGCGAGCAGCATGCTCGCCGGCCCGCGACGCCCGGTCGCGAGCACCATGAGCGCCACGCACCACGCGGCGAGGGCCATGTAGAGCGCGTCGGCGGTGCTGGCGACCCAGATCGCGTACGGCGCGACGACGAGCCACGGCACGGCCCGGCGGGCGACGGCGTCGCCCGCGACTTCCCGCAACGCGACCAGCACGCCGGCGGCGGCCGTCGCGCCGGTACCGATCACCAACCCGGCTTCCCACACCGCGCCCCGGAACCCGAGGGCGTCCATCGCGAGGAGGACCAGCATCATGCCGGGCGGATGGCCGCGCACCTGCACGCGGTAGCGGGGTAGCTCGGTCGTGAAGTGGCGGAGGAAGTCGGCCGGGCGGGCGCGTACGTAACGGATGTCGGCGAGATAGTCGGTGTGCTGCGCGACCCCGCGCGTCAAGCCGTGCGGCCCGTCGGCGACGGCGAGCGCGATCGCCCACAGCGCGGCGCCGGCCATCGTTGCGAGGAGCAACCAGCCCCACGGCAGGCGGCGGGCCGCGTACGGCATGACCGCGATCAGCGCGGCGGCAGCGAGCGCCGGTACGAGCAGCCCCACGTGGAGGCCGGGACCGGGCGCCCCGATCAACGGCGGCGTGCCCAGCGCGATCCGCACGTGGCGCGCGGCCAGCGCGTTCCCCCACCGGGCACAGCCGAACACGAGGCCGGCCCACAGTGCGAGCGCTGCCGCGACCCGCACGCGCGACGCGGCCCGCACCCGCGCCCGCGTCCGCGTCCTCGCGCCGGGCCAGGCTGCGCCGGGTGCGAGCGCGCCTTCGGGCGCGAGGCCGGCGTCCATCACGATCCCCGGCCGCAGTCACGCGCCGCAGCCCCGCGCCGCAGTGTCACGAACCAACGGCCGCCGGTTTCCCGGGTGGCTTCGACGCGCAGCGGCAAGGTCTCGATCACCATGCCGATCGCGTCGACCCCCACCCAGCACCACGGGAACCAGCCGATCATCCCGGTCGCGACTTCCAGCTCGACCCGGCCGTACCGCACGCCGGTCCCGGGCGGCCCGCACTCGACGAGCACGCGGCCACCCGGGGCGACGACGTTCGCGACGCGCCCGAGCAACACGTCGGGTTCACCGCCGATACCGATGTTGCCGTCGAACAGCAGCACCGTCGACCATTCGCCTTCGTTCACCACCGGGTCGAACACCGACTGCAACGTGACGGGCACGCCGCGCGCTTCGGCTCGCGCGATCGCCGACGGCGCGGCGTCGATACCGACGGCGACGATCCCGCGCTCACGCAGTTCCCTGACCAACCGGCCCGGCCCGCACCCGACGTCGAGCACCGGTCCGACAATGCCGTCGAGCACGCGCCGCTCGACCCGGTCGGCGGGCACCGCCCACACGTCGAGGTCGAGCACGCAGACGTCGTCGGCGGGATCGTCGTAGGCAACCATCAGGCCGACCGTTCCGGTTCGCGTCGGTCGACCCGCGCCAGGAGCAGCGCCCACACGAGCATGACCACCCAGATCGCGACCAAGCCCCAAACGACGTTGTGCCCGTAGTCGAGCGGCAGGGCCGACGGGAGGTTGCGCCGCTTCCCGTAGCCGCGTACGAGCGGCCAGGAGAACAACACGAGCACCACGGAGAGCCCCGTACCGACCTTCAACGGCGTACCGAAGCGCCGGGGCAACCACCGGTCGACGAGCCACGCGAGCGCGACCGCGGCGGGCGCGAAGAGCGCGTCGTGCACGATGGCCGGGCCGGCGAACCACCGGAGGAACAGGCGGGGACGGGTCATGGCGGCATCGATGAGCACGCCGCGGATCCCGACCGCGATGCACACCCAACCGGCGACGAGCGCGATCCAGAAGGTGGGGCCGTGCTTCGTGCTCACGTCACCACCAGCCGTTCGACCCATTTGGTGTTCAACTCGCCGGGTCGGTTCGGCGCGATCAGCCGCACCGGGTAGCCGTGGTCGAGGTTCAACCGTTCACCGTTGAGGTGCAGGGCGAGCATCGTGTCGTGGTCGCCGGCCTGCCCGGCAGTGAGGTGCGACCGGTTCAGCCCCCGCGGCTGCAACGACAACACGTCGACACCGCGCGAACCGAGATGGGGCACGCCGACTCGCGCGAGAAGGTCGCGCACCGGCACGCCGGACCAGTGCGCGTTCTTGCTCCAGCCCTCGACGCACGCGATCGGCAGCACCGCTTGGTGCTGGGGCATCGCTTCGAGTTCGGCCACCGAGAACGACGCCCGGACCGCGCCGTCGACTTCGATCGAGAGCCGGAAGTTCGGGTCGGTCGCCACGGTTTCGACCCGCGCCTGCGACGCGGCCACGTTCACCGGGAGCCCCTGGCTGCCGATGTCGGGCCGGCGCGGCGCGAACGCGACGAGCGGGCCCAGGGGGTTGAGCGTCTCACCGATCGTCGTGAGCGTGAGGCCCGCGCTCGCGGCGGCGACCGAACCGAGGAACACGCGGCGCGACAAGCCACGTGCCGTTCCCGGCGCGCGAGCCGGTTCGGCCGCGCGGTCCGGGTCGGCCCGCAACGCGGCGCGGGTGGTGCCGATCTTGGCGCCGACGTGCACGATCAGCGCGCCGATCGTGATCCACGCGCCCCAGAAGTGTGCGCGCGGGAAGTAGAAGCGCCACACGTACCAGCGGTCGATGTTCGTGACCCCGGTGAACAGCATGAACAGCGCGCCCATCACGAGCGGGACGAGGCTGACGCGCTCGAGGAGCTCGCCGAGGTTCCGTCGCGGCGCGGTGAACAGGCGCGGGTAGACCGACCAAAGCTTCGCGAGCAGGAGCGGTACCGACGCGATCCCGGTCGCGACGTGCACGCCCTGGGTCACCCGGTAGAGGCCTGCCGGTCGCGACGGCCACTCGAACCAGCTCGGTGGGTGCTGGATGAGATGCGAGATGAGCCCGGTGACGAAACAGGTACCGAACGCGACGCCGAGCGCGATGCCGAGAATCGCCGCGGTCCGATCATCGTGCACCGGCCGTTCGAGGGCCTGTTCGCGCGCGTCGGTGATTCGCTGCGCCGAACGGACGACGATGCCACCCTCGTTCATGCGCCCGGGGCCGGTCCGCTCGCCCGTTCGAGCACGCCCGTCGCTGCGAGCGTGCGCGCGAAGCGCGATGCCGGGATCGTCGCCGCGACCTCGATCGCGTCGACGATGGTGTCGACGTCGCGAAGCGCCGGGAGTTCCACCGTCGCGAGCTCGAGTTCGACGAGCCGTGCCCGCTGGTCGGAGCCGGTTCGGGCCGTGCTCATCTCGACGCCGCGGAACACGCGATCGTCGGCACGGCGCAGGCCGATGCACCACCACCCACCATCGAGTGCGGGACCGAGCACCGCGTCGACGCCGGGGCGCTGCAGCGCACCGAGCGCGCCGGCCAGCAGCTCGCGACCCACCTGGGGCGTGTCCATGCCGATCAGGAGCGCGGGATGGTCGCCGGCCCCGTCGGCGAACGCCGCCGCGATCCGCTCGTCGAGCCCGCGGCCCCGCTGCGCCACGACGCGGAAGCCGGGCGGCACCCACCGACCGGCCGCGCCCTCCAGCGCGAGCACCCGCTCGACACCGGGAACCGTGGCGACGGTCTCCAGCGTGTCGGCCAGCGCGGCCGCGGCCAGGCGGGCCGCTTCGGCGGGTCTGCACGGCGGGCACAGCCGGGTCTTCACCGCGCCGGGCCGCGGTTCTTTCGCGATCACGATGACCGTCGGGGCGAGCGCCGCCGGGCGCGTCACCGCACGAACCTCGCCATGTCGCGGACGGCCCTCGCCGTACCGAGCGGCGTACCGGTGACCTTCGAGGTGCCGATGCGCGGGTGGTAGTCGACGTCGATCTCGCGTATGCGCCAGCCTGCGCTCGCGGCGCGCACCACCATCTCGAGCGGCCATCCGAAGCGCCGGTCCTCCAGCCCGAGGCCGAGCAGCGCGTCGCGCCGGGCCGCGCGCATCGGGCCGATGTCGCGCAGCCGGACGCCGGTTCGCCGGCCGACCGAACGAGCGAGGTACCGATTCGCGAGCCGGGCGTGCAGCGGCCACGCCCCCGCGGTCGCGCGCCGCGCGCCGAGCACGAGGTCGGCGCGACCTTCCGCGACCGGCGCGCGACCCGGGCCAGGTCGGCACCGACGAACGAGCCGTCGCAATCCATGAAGCAGACGACGCCGGCATCGGCGTTGCGGAGGCCCGCCCAGCAGGCGGCCCCGAACCCTCGTTGCGGTTCGTGCACGACACGAGCACCGTGGGCCCGCGCGACATCCGCGCTGCCGTCCGTCGAACCGTTGTCGACCACGATGGCATCGAACGCGCTCGGGAGCGTCGACAACACACCCGGGATGGCTGCGGCCTCGTTCAGCACCGGAAGGATCACCTGCATCGTCCGCCGACCGTAAAGGTGATTCGGTCGTCGGAGGGGCACGAGGCGCTTACAGTTCTCGAAACACTCGCGGCCGGCCCGCCGCAAGCGCTCGTCTCGTCGTTACGGTGGCCCGGTGCACATCCTCGTCACCGGTGGTGCCGGGTTCATCGGCTCTCACGTCGTCGACGAACTCGTCGCGAACGGGCACGAAGTTCGCGTGCTCGACGCGCTCGATGCGCGCGCGCACCGGTGCCGCCCCGAGTACTGCAACCCGGGCGCCGAATACGTGTGGGCCGATGTCACCGACGGAGAGCAGGTCGCCGGCGCGGTTGCCGGTGTCGACGCGGTGGCCCATCAAGCAGCGATGGTCGGGCTCGGGGTCGATTTCGGCGATGTTCAGCACTACGTGCACAACAACGACGCCGGTACGGCCACGCTGCTCGGCGCGTTGCACCGGCGCGACTTCGCCGGTCGTTTCGTACTCGCGAGCAGCATGGTCGTGTACGGCGAGGGACGCTATTCGTGCCCCGAGCACGGCACCGTCGGGCCGGCGCCGCGCAATCCGGCCGCGCTCGACCGCGGCGACTTCGAGCCTCGCTGCCCACATTGCGCGCACCCGGTCGAACCCGAAGCGGTCGGCGAAGACGCCGCGCTCGATCCGCGCAACGTCTACGCGGCGACGAAGGTGCACCAGGAGCACCTCTGCCGCGCGTACGCGCGGGAACATCCGGGCACGGCGGTCGCCGCGCTGCGCTACCACAACGTCTACGGGCCGAGGATGCCGCGCGATACCCCGTACGCCGGTGTTGCGAGCCTGTTCCGCAGCGCGCTCGAGCGCGGCGAGGCACCGCGCGTCTTCGAAGACGGGCGGCAGCTGCGCGACTTCGTGCACGTTCGCGACGTCGCGCACGCCAACGTGCTCGCCCTCACCGGCCCGAGCCCGTGCGACGGCGCCTTCAACGTCGCGAGTGGCGCGCCCCGAAGCGTCTTCGACCTCGCCGCCGCCCTCGCGTCCGAGTTCGACGGCGGTGCGCTGGTCCCGCGCGTCGTCGGTGGGTACCGCCTCGGCGACGTGCGCCACGTCTTCGCATCACCCGACCGGGCCCGGCACACGTTCGGCTTCGCCGCGACGACCACGTTCGACGCAGGCGTGCGCGAGTTCGCCACCGCGGCGCTGCGCTGACCGGCCGGTCGACGACCGCACGGGTAAGGTCCGCGCCACCGGTGGGTCGCCAGATCGCCGCCTCGCCGACGAACCGACTGCGGGCCGATGAGCAACGCGCCGATCGCCGACTACGCGCTGCTCTCCGACTGCCACTCGGCCGCGCTCGTGCGGCGCGACGGCTCGATCGACTGGTTGTGCTTCCCGCGCTTCGACGGGCCATCGGTGTTCGGTCGCCTCCTCGACGCGAACGGCGGCCACTGGTCGATCGGTCCCGTCGGCGACGGCGAGCTCACTCGGCGGTACATGCCCGGCACGCTGGTCCTCGAGACCACGCACCGCACCGCCTCCGGCACGGCGGTCGTGCTCGACGCCATGGCCGTCGGCCGCAACGAACGGGGCCATGAACTCGGCGAGGGCGCGCCCTCGGTCGTGTTACGCCGCGTCGTCGGCGTCAGCGGCGAGGTCGAATTCGAACTGGAGTACGCGCCGCGCCCCGAGTACGGCTTGATCTACCCGCTGCTCGACATCGTCGACGGCGGGGTCATGGGCCGCGGCGGCGCCGACCTCCTTGCGTTGTCTTCGACCGCGGTTTGCACCATCGACCAGTCGACCGCCCGGAGCCGGTTCGTCGTCGGAGCCGGTCAGGAGCACTGCTTCGCGTTCCACCACCGGATGAGCTCCCAAGAACCGGCGTCGATCTGGTCACCGGCGGAGGTTCGCGCCCGGCTCGACGACACCGCCGAGGGTTGGCGGACCTGGTCGGACCTGCACCAGGCGTACGACGGCCCGTGGCGCGACCTGGTCCACCAGAGCGGGCGGGTCCTCTACGCGCTGACCTACTACCCGACTGGCGCGATCTGTGCCGCGGCGACCACATCGTTACCCGAAACCGTCGGCGGCGAACGCAACTGGGATTATCGCTACGCCTGGGTGCGCGACGCGTCGTTCACGCTGCGGGCGTTGTGGGTCGCCGCCTGCCCCGACGAAGCGCACCGCTTCTTCGAGTTCATGTCGGCCTGTGCGGCGTCGCAACTGCAGCGCGGGGGCGACCTGCAGATCATGTTCGGGATCGGCGGCGAGCACGACCTTTCCGAGCGCACCTTGCCCCATCTCCGCGGATGGCGCGACAGCGCACCGGTACGGGTCGGCAACGGCGCGTGGGGGCAACGCCAGATCGACGTGTACGGCGAGTTGCTCGACGCGATGTTCCGCCTCCCGGAACAGCTCGACCGTTTGAGCCCGGCCACGCACCGGTTCCTCGCCGATCTGGCCGATGCCGCGTCGTCGCGTTGGACCGAGAAGGACCAGGGGATCTGGGAGATCCGGGGCGAGCCGCGCGACTTCCTCTACTCGAAGTTGATGTGCTGGGTCGCGCTCGACCGTGCCATCACGCTCGCCGACCGCATCGGCGCCGAGGGACGCGTCGAAGACTGGAAGCGCTGCCGCGAGCTGGTCTCGGACGCGATCCTCACGCAGGGTTGGAGCGACACGGCGGGCGCGTACACACAGTCGTTCGGAAGCGATGCGCTCGACGCGTCGAGCCTCATGATGACGATCGTCGGCTTCCTGCCCGCGACCGACCCGCGGATGCGGGCGACGATCGAGGCGATCGCCGAACGCCTCACCGACGAGCACGGCCTCGTGTTCCGTTACCGGTCCGACGACGGTCTCGGCGGTGAGGAAGGCACGTTCCTCCTGTGCACGTTCTGGCTGGCCCACGCGCTCGCGCTCGCCGGAGAGCTCGGCCGCGCCACCGAGGTGTTCGAGCGCGCGATCCGCTTCGCCAACGACGTCGGGCTGCTGGCCGAGGAGGTCGACGCGGCGAGCGGCGAATTGCTCGGCAACTTCCCGCAGGCGTTCAGCCACATCGGGCTGGTCAATGCAGCCTGGGCGATCAGCCAGGCCCCGGCGCCCGGTGCACCGACGCCTGGGTGAACACCCGCCCGGCGATCGCAGTTGGCATGCTTTCCCGGTGGACGACGCGTTGCGCGCAGCCATCGAGCACGAATGTGCCGCGCGTGTCGTGCGCGCGGTACCCGTTCGCGGCGGCGACGTCGCGGTCGCGTACGCGATCGACTTCGACGACGACCGCCGGGTGTTCGCGAAGACGCACCCGAACGCGCCGGCGAACTTCTTCACCACCGAGGCCACCGGCCTCGAATGGTTACGGGCCGCGGAGGCGATCGCGGTCCCGGCCGTGCTCGCCGTGTCCGACGACCCGCCGAACCATCTCGTGCTCGAATGGGTCGAGGAGGGCCGCGCGACGGGAACGACCGAAGCCGACCTCGGGGTCGCGCTGGCTCGCCTGCACCTCGCGGGTGCGCCCTGCTTCGGCCGCGAGGACCGGCGCAGCACCGGCAGCCGCGGTCTACCGAACGAGCCGTGCGCGACGTGGCCGGAGTTCTACGCGCAGAACCGCCTGCTCCCCCTCGCCCGCCTCGCCCGGGATGCCCGTGCCCTGCCCGACGCGTCGATCAGGGCGCTGGAGCACCTCGCGAGCCGTCTCGGCACCTTCGCCGCCGCGGCCGAGCCCCCGGCGCGACTCCACGGCGACCTGTGGGCGGGCAACCGGCTCGTCGATACCGGTGGGCGCAGCTGGCTCATCGACCCCGCCGCGCACGGCGGGCACCGCGAGTTCGATCTGGCGATGATGCGGCTCTTCGGCGGCTTCGGGGCCGCGTGCTTCGCCGCCTACGCCGAGGTGCACCCGCTCGCGCCGGGCTGGGAGTCGCGCGTCGCGCTGCACCAGATCGCCCCGCTGGTCGTGCACGCGATCAAGTTCGGTGGCGGCTACGGGCCGGCCGCCGTCACCGCGATCGACACCTACCGCTGAGCGGCGCCGACCCGGAGATTCGCGCTGGTCAACCGCGCTGGTCAACCGCGCTGGTCAACGCGCTGGTCAACCGCGCTGATCTCCGGTAGTATACTGAGTATGCTACCGAGCGAACCTCTCGAAGCGCCGGCCGGGCAGGCTGCGGCATGAGCGTCCCGCACGCCCTCCTCGCCCTGTTGAGCGAAGGCCCCAAGTACGGGCTCCAGCTCCGCCAGGAGTTCGAAGCCCGCACCGGCGAGGTCTGGCCGTTGAACGCGGGCCAGGTGTACACGACCCTCCAGCGGCTCGAACGCGACGGGCTCGTGGCATCGGATGCCGACGACGACCCCGACGCGGCGCCGCAAAAGACCTTCCACATCACCGCCGACGGGTCGCAGGCGCTCGCCGACTGGCTGCGGACCCCGCCCGACATGACCGCGCCGCCGCGCGACGAGCTGGTGATCAAGGTGCTCGTCGCCCTGGGGCTCCCCGGCGTCGACGTGCGCGACATCGTGCAGGTCCACCGGCGTTACGTGGTGCAACTGATGCAGCAATGGACCCGGCTCAAGCAGGACGCCCCCGAGGACGACGTCGGCTTCCTGCTCGTCGTCGACGCCGAGCTGTTCCGGCTCGACTCGGTGGTCCGCTGGCTCGACGCGGCCGACGGTCGCCTTGCCCGCCGGTCGGCCGAACCGGAGGTGGCCGCCGTGCCCGCGCCTTCTCTCCCGTCCCGCTTGCGGCGGCGAACGGCGGCGCGGCCATGACGGGGGATCACGTTCGACGGTGCGAGCGGGGCCCGAGCGGCCCGGCCGCGAAGCGCCAGGAGCGGGAAACATGAGCGCGCTCGAATTGCACGGCGTTTCGAAGGTCTACGGCGAGGGAGCAGCAGAGGTGCACGCGCTGCGCGGGGTCGACTTGTCGGTCGACGCGGGCGCACTCGTCGCAGTGATGGGCCCGAGCGGTTCGGGCAAGAGCACGCTGCTCACGATCGCGGGCAGCCTCGAGTCGCCGACGAGCGGCGACGTGGTGATCGACGGCACCGCGCTGTCGACGCTGTCGCGCAACGACCGGGCGCGGATGCGCCGCCGCTCGATCGGTTACGTGTTCCAGGATTTCAATCTCCTCGCCGGGCTCACGGCCTTGGAGAACGTCGCGTTGCCGCTCGAGCTCGACGGCGTGAGCGCTCGCAAGGCCCGCCTCGCGGGCGCGGACGCGCTCGAGGAACTCGGCGTGAGCGACCGCGCGCAGCGCTTTCCCGACGAGCTCTCCGGAGGCGAGCGGCAACGGGTCGCGATCGCGCGCGCCGTTGTCGGCGACCGGCACCTGCTGCTCGCCGACGAACCGAGTGGCGCGCTCGACTCCACGAACGCGGAAGCGGTGATCCGTCTGGTGCGGGCGGCGTGCCAGCGCGGCGTCGCCGGCGTCGTCGTCACCCACGACGCGCAGCTCGCCTCCTGGGCCGACCGCGTCGTGTTCCTGCGCGACGGTCGCGTCGTCGACCAGACCACACCCCCGCCCGGCCCCGACTCGCTCCTCGCGCCGGAAGCAACGTCTTGAGCGTCGACCTCCGCGAGCGCCCGGTGCTCCGGGAACCCGCCGACGGCGGGAACGGCGGCGCGCCGGCCCGCCGCGCGATCTTCCGTTGGGAGTGGCGGCTGTTCCGCCGCGAGTGGCGCCAGCAGTCACTGGTGCTCGCCCTCGTCGTCCTCGCGGTGGCGGCCACGGTGGTCGGCGTCGCGCTCGCGTCGAACGCGACCCGGCCCCTCGACGCCTCCTTCGGGACGGCCGATGGGCAGATGACCGTCGCCGGCACCAACACCGCAGCCATCGCGGCGGCACGCGAACGCTTCGGTGTGATCGAGCAGATCGACCACCAGAGCATCCCCATCCCCGGCACGACCACCTCGCTCGACCTGCGGGCGCAAGACCCCCTCGGCAAGTACGGCCACGTCCTGCTGCGCCTGGTGTCCGGTCGCTACCCGACCGGCCCGAACGAGATCGCGCTCACCGACGGTGCCGCCACGACCTTCGGGCTGCACATCGGCGACCAGTTCGCCGAGAACGGCTCGACGCGCCAGGTGGTCGGGATCGTCGAGAACCCGGTCGACCTCGGCGACGAGTTCGCCCTCGTCGCGCCGGGGCAGGCCAACCCGCCGGCGCGGGTCACGGTGTTGTTCGACGGCACGCCCCACCAGTTCCAGTCGTTCAACCCCGGCGGCAACACCCAGATCGGCTTGCGCGCGTCGCCGAGCAAGTCCGCCGTCGCGGCGGCCATCCTGGCGCTCGAGACCATCGGGCTGCTGTTCGTCGGCCTGGTCGCGGCGGCAGGGTTCGCGGTCATGGCGCAGCGGCGCCTGCGCGCGCTCGGCATGCTCGGCGCGCTCGGCGCGACCGACCGCAACGTGCGCCTCGCGATGCTCGCCAACGGCGCGGTTGTCGGTGCCGTCGGCGCGGTCAGCGGCGCGCTGATCGGCTTCGCCGCTTGGGTCGCGCTCACTCCGGTGTTCGAACATCTCGCGCACCATCGCATCGACCGCTTCAACCTCCCGTGGTGGGCGGTCGTCACCGCGATGCTGCTCGCCGTGCTCACGGCCCTCATCGCGGCGTGGTGGCCGGCCCGGTCGGCCGCCCGCGCGTCGATCGTCTCGGCCCTTTCCGGGCGGCCGTCCCCCGCGCAGCCCGCGCACCGCTTCGTGGCCTCCGGTGGCGTGTTCCTGGCCGCCGGGATCGGCGCGCTCGCCTTCGCGCACCGCTCGACCCCCAACCCGTGGTTCATCATCTTCGGCACCGTGGCAACGACGTTCGGGATGTTGTTCCTCGGCGCCTCGGCATACGCGCGCTCGCGGCGTTCGCCCGCCACGCGCCGGTCGCGCTCCGCCTCGCCCTCCGCGATCTCGCGCGTTACCAGGCTCGATCCGCGGCCGCGCTGGGCGCGATCAGCCTGGCCCTCGCCATCGCGGCGACGATCGCGATCAGCGCGTCGGCACTCGCAACGCCGTCCATTTCGAACCTCGCCGCCAACCAGCTGGTCCTCTCGCCCACCATCGGGTCGGGAGGGGCCTTCAAGGACAGTGGGCTGCTCAGGCACCTCTCGGCGCAGCAGGCCGCCGACCTGCAAAGCCGCGTGTCGTCGCTGGCGGCGTCGTTGCACGCGAAGACGACGGTCGCCCTCACGATGGCGATCGACCCCGCGTCGGGGACCTTCGCCCCTTCCGACTTCGGGGAGAACGGCGGCGGCCGGATCAGCGCCGCTCCCTCAGGAAAGGCGCGCGGCGTCGTGCCCGTCACCTTGGCGTACGTGGTGCGTTCGGTCCACGGCTCGAACACGGGGATCAGCATCAGCGAATCCCTGCCCGTCTACGTCGCGACGCCCGCCGTCCTCGCGCACTACGGGATCGACCCGACCACCATCGCCGCGAACACCGACCTGCTCACGTCACGTCGCGATCTCGGCGGGCTCTCGCTGATCGCCCCACGACCCTTTGCCTCCCTCCCGGGTTGCCCGACGGGGCTGAAGTGCCGATCCAACGACCCGAGCGTTGCCCGCGGGCCCTTCGAGTGGCACCCCAAGGTCCAGAACGTGGATCTCCCGAACTCCACCGACGGCCCCACGACGCTCCTGACCGAACACGCGGTGCGCGCCTTCGGTTTGCAGACCATCCCCGCCGGCTGGCTCATCGAAACGCCCCATGCGCTCGCCACCGCCCAGATCAGCCTGGCCCGGCACGCCGCGGCCGCCGCCGGCGCCACCGTCGAAACCCGCAGCGCACCGGCGTCGTACGACCGGTTGCGTAACGGTGCCACCGCCGTCGGCCTGCTGGTGGCGCTGGGCGTGCTCGCGATGACGGTCGGCCTGATCCGCAGCGAGACCGCCAACGACCTCCGGGTGCTCGCCGCAACCGGCGCGACCAGCGCCACGCGGCGCACGCTCACGGGCGCCACTGCGGGTGCGCTCGGCCTGCTCGGCGCGTTGTTCGGCACGGCCGGGGCGTACCTCGCGCTGATCGCCTGGCACCGCAGCGATCTCCACCCGCTCACGCGCGTGCCGTACCTCGACCTCGTGATCATCATCGTCGGCTTGCCGCTCATCGCGGTGGTGGCGGGCTGGTTGCTCGCGGGGCGCGAACCGTCGGCAATCGCCCGCCGGCCACTCGACTGAGGCCCCCCCCCGCCTCGCACCGCCCCCCGACTGTCGTTCAACAACAGTTGCTATCTTGCATGTATGGGTTCGCCGTCGACCTCGCACGCGGCATCGCCGGCCGAGTTGGAGCACGCCGGATGGGATGCCCTCTGCGCCGGTGAGGGGCGCCGTTTCTACGACGAGATGCTCGCCGACGACGCGATCTTCGTCGTTCCCGGCGCCGTGCTCGACCGGGCGGCGACGCTCGCCTCCTGGGACGGCGTCCCGCCGTGGAAGCACGTCGAGTTCTCGGGCGAGCGGGTGGTCGATCTCACCGACGATGTCGTGATCGTCACCTACGCGGCAACGGCGACCCGCGACGATCCGGCGACCGAGTACCGGGCCCAGTTCACGACCGAGTACGTCAAGGCGCCCGACGGCACGTGGCGCATCGGGCTCCACCAGCAGACGCCCGTCCCGGCGCCGGCGCCGGCCCCGGCACCGCCGCCGGTCGAGCACGCCGCGCCGGCATCGGCCCGTCCGTTGCTCCGCCGCCTCTTCCGCGCGCCCGTCGCCCTGTACCGCTGGCATCTCGGATGGCTCCTCGACCACCGCTTCGTCCTGCTCGTACATCGGGGGCGCCGCACCGGAACCGCCCACTGCAGCGTGCTCGAGGTCGTGCACTTCAACCGCACGACCGACGAAGTGATCGTCATGTCGGGCTTCGGCCCGCACGCCGACTGGTACCGCAACGTGGTGGCCGACCCCGACGTCGAGATCGAAATCGGCCGGCGCCGTTTCCCCGCCCGGGCCCGCAAGGTCGGCGACGACGAAGCGGTCGCGGTGCTCGGCGCGTACGAACGGCGGTACCCCTACGCGAGCGGGATCCTGCGCCGCGTGATCTCGCGCCTCGTCGGCTGGCGCTATACGGGTTCCGACGCCGATCGCCTCGCGGTCGTCCGCGAATTGCCGATGATCAGCTTCACGCCGCGCTAGCGACTCGGCTACGCGAGCTTCATGAACATCTTCTCGATCGACTCCATCGGGTAGCCGTCGGCGGCTGCTTCTTCGGGGTGTTCGAGGCAGTAGGTCAGGCCGGCGGCGACGAGCTTGAAGCCGGCCTGCTCGAGCGCCTTGGTCGCGGCCGACAACTGGATGACGACGTCGCGGCACTCCCGACCGTCTTCCAGCATGCGCTCGACCGCTTGCACCTGCCCCGCGACGCGCCGGAGCCGTTTGCGCACATCGACCACGACCGCTTCGGGCAATTCCATGACGGCTCCTGTTCACCCGCTCAATCTGGTCGCCATGATACCCCACCGGGTATAGTCCTCGCTTACCCCCCGGGGTATCTGTGGATGTTGCTGGACAAGGAGCCCGGATGACCGTTACGTCGCCGCACCGCCCGATGGCCGAGCACGCGCCGTCGTTGCCGCCCGACCCCAAAGCGCTGTTCTCCCGCCTCGCCGCGTTCTCGGCCCGGCACCGGCGCGCGGTCATCGTCACCTGGCTCCTCGTCGCGTTCGCGGCGGCGCCACTCGCACTCAGCCTCACCGGCGCACTGTCGGGCGCGGGCTGGGAGGCGCAGGGCTCGACCGCGCAACAGGTGCGCGACGAGTTGCGCCGCGACTTCCCCGCCCTCGGTGCCGAGAACCCCGTCGTCGTGTACCACCAGGCGGCACCGATCGCGTCCGCGCCCGACGGCCTGCAGCGCCTCGTGGCCGACCTGCAGCGAGCGCCCGGCACCCGCAGTGTCGCGAACCCGCTCGCCCTGCCCGCGGCCGCGGGGCTGATCTCGCGCGACGGACGCACCGCGATCGTTCCCGTCGCGCAGGCGGTCACCACCGACGCGAGCCGCCCGGAACTCGCCGGCCGGCTCGGCGGTTACGTGAAGACCCTCACGGTTCCGGCGGGGGCGCGCGCCGCGGTTACCGGTGAATGGCCGGTGTGGAGCGACTTCAACAAGATCAACGAGCAGGCGCTGCACCGGGCCGAACTGCTGAGTGGCCTGCCGAGCCTCGTGCTCCTGTTCGTCGCCTTCGGCATGCTCCTCGCGGCCGGGTTGCCGCTCGTCCTCGCGCTGGCCGGTATCGCGGTCGGCTTCGCGTTGCTGCACATGCTGTCGTGGGTGACGCCGCTGTCGGTGTGGTCGATGAACTTCTCGATGATGATCGGCCTCGCCGTCGGCATCGACTACAGCCTCTTCATCGTGAGCCGCTACCGGGAAGAACGCGTCGAAGGCAAAGACGCGCTCGCCGCGATCGAGAACACGCTCTCGACCGCAGGCAAGGCGGTGTTCCTGTCGGCCCTCACCATCGTGCTCGCGCTGGCGGCGGTGTTCATCGTCCCGGTCATGGTGTTCCGTTCGATGGCGCTCGGGATGATCCTTTCCGTGGTCGCGGTCGCGTTCGCGTCGCTCACGCTGCTGCCCGCGCTGCTCGTCGCGCTGGGCGATCGTGTGCTCGTCCGCAAGAACACCGAAGACCCCGACGTCGTCGCCGAAGGCCGGTGGCAGCGCTGGACCAGCGTGTCGTTGCGCCGTCCCGGGACGGTGCTCGCGATCGGGCTCGTCGTGCTCGGTGGCCTGCTCGCGCCGGCGTTCGGCATGCACCTCGGCATGCCCGGCGCGCGGGTCGTCGACACGGGGCACACGAGCCGCGACGGGTACGACATGCTCGTCGCCGCGTTCGGGCCGGGTGCTGCGGCGCCGGCCTTCATCACAACACCCGCGACCGACGCGAACCGCGTCGTCGAGATCGCGGCGCGCCAACCGGGCGTCGTCGACGCTCGGATCGTCACCGCGACGGCGGCCACCGGCCGCACGGTCGTGCGCGTCACCGGTTCGACAGCCGTCGACAACCCGGCGACCGCGACACTCGTGAACCGGCTCCGCACCCAACTCCGCGCCGCGGTGCCCGGCGCGCGCGTCGGCGGCCCCGCCGCGCAGAACCGCGACCTGACATCGGTGCTCACGGGCCGCGCGCCGTTCGCGATCGGGGTGATCCTCCTCGTCGCGTTCTTGCTGTTACTCGTCGTTTTCCGCAGCCTCGTGGTCGCGTTGACGTCGGTGATGATGAACCTCCTCACCGTCGGCGCCGCGTTCGGGTTCGCGACGCTCGTGTTCCAGCACGGCATCGGCGCGGGCGCGCTGGGCATCACTCACCAGCCGTTCGTCGACGCGTGGGCGCCGCTGTTCTTCTTCGCGCTCCTGTTCGGCCTCTCGATGGACTACCAGCTGTTCCTGCTGGCCGCGATCCGCGAACGCTACGAAGCCACCGGCGACACCAAACGGGCGATCGCGGAGGGCATTGCCCGTACCGGGCGACCGATCACCAACGCGGCGTTGATCATGATCGTGGTGTTCATCGCGTTCGGTGTGACCGGCCCGATCCCGCCGACCGAACTCGGCATCACGCTCGCGATGGCGGTGCTCCTCGACGCGACCGTGGTGCGGGTCCTGCTCGTGCCGGCGACGATGGCGCTCATCGGCGAACGCAACTGGTACCTGCCGCGAGCGCTCGAGCGGGTGCTGCCCCACGTCCATTTCAGCCACTGAGGAGGAAGCGACGGCGTAATCACCCGTGTGTGAGGATGCCGGGAGCTCTGCGATCGCACACCCTGGCGGTCGAACGGGGCCGGCAGAAGGAGCACACGGCGTGGACGCACCGGGCGACGACACCTCATCACGTCATTTCGCGAGCGACGCGACCATCGAGTTGTTCGCGACGGTGATCCTTGCGCTCGCGACCGTCGTCACCGCGTGGAGTGCCTTTCAGAGCACGAAGTGGGGTGGCGTGCAGGCCAACGACTACGCCGCGGCGGGCGCGGCCCGTACCGAATCGTCGAAGGAGTCGACGCGAGCAGGCCAGGAGACGACGGTCGACGTCGATGTCTTCGTGCAGTGGGCGGCCGCGCTCGCCCAGGAGCGCAGCGCCGACCCGAAGGCGTCGACGAACGCGGCGGGCGAGTACGTCCCCGACCCGACGGCGCTGTCGGGTTTCCTCTACGCGCGGATGCGCGACGAGTTCAAGCCCGCGATCGAAGCGTGGCTGGCGACGAAGCCGCTCGAGAACGCCGACGCGCCCCCGACCCCGTTCGCGATGCCGCAGTACTCGCTCGCCGCGACACGTCAAGCCGACCGGCTCGAAGCGCGAGCCGACAAGTTCTCGGCCCAGGCGCGGCAGGCCAACCAGCGCGGCGACAATTACGTGTTGCTGACGGTCTTGTTCGCGTCGGTGCTGTTCTTCGCCGGCGTCAGCGGCAAGTTGCGCTCCAGCCGCAACCGGCTGCTGCTCCTCGGGTTCGCGGTGTTGACGCTCATCGCCGGCGCCGTGGTGCTCGCCACGTTCCCGGTGGAAGTGTGATGCTCGTCGTTCAATCGTTGCGAGCGACTTCCGGCCCGGTGATCCGTTCGAGCAGCGGGAGGGTGGCGGCAATGATCCCCAGCGCGGCCGCGAGCGCGGCGGCGACGGCCGCGTAGTACGCGGCGCCCGGCGGGCGGAGCGACTCGTCGAGCTGCGCGTGGAGGAACAGGTCGGCGGCGACGAGCCCGGTGCCGGCCGACAGCACCGACACGACGATCAGCGGTAGCGCGGCCTCGAGCGCGACCACCCGGCGCAAGACGCGAAGCGGGGTGCCGGTGAGCCGCAGCAGGCTGAACGGCCGTTTTCGGTCGGTGAGGCCCGCGGCCACACTCACCGCCAGGCTGCAGGCCGCGATCGGCAGGCTGGCGACGATCGCGACGTTGGCGAGCAGCTCGTACCCGGTGAGCTGTTGCTGCGTACCCGGGCTGATCTCGCTGACCGTGCTCGGCGCAAGGAGCGTGTCGCCGCGGCGCGGGAGCGACGACTCGAGGGCCGTCCGTACCCGTTCGATGGCGGCCGTCGAACCGTCGGTGTCGACATAGAGCGATCGGACGGGGAGCTCCCCGAGCCGGGCCAAGGCGACGGTGGCGGCCGGGCGGATGTTCTTCGTGCCCAGCCCGGCCTGGCCACCAGCGATGCCGCCCCCGCCGATGAGCGGCATCACGGCGACGTCGGCGCCGGGGAGGCAATGCCCGAGCGCGGGGATGCGGGCCAGGTCGGCGCACGACACGACGCCGGGCGGCGGGCCGAGTTCGAGCCCTCGCGGGGCGCCCGGGGCGGGCTCGGGCGGGGCCGCGGTGCCGGCGTGCACGACCACCACGCCCCGGACACCGGTGGTCGTGGCGAGCCGGTTCGCCAGCCCGTGCGGGAGGGCGCCGAGCGGCTGCGGCAGGAAGTCGTCGGTGACGAGCCGGCGGCCCGCGCTCCCGCCGGTCGAGGTGTCGTGGTAGCCGACGATCGTGGTGATCACCCCGAGCGCGGTCGTCGTGACGAACAGGGCGACGATGAGCCCGCTCACGGAGCGGAACGCCGAGCGCGGATCGTCGGAGAGGCGCCGGCCCGCGATCAGCGCGGGAGGGTGGTTCGCCCGCCGGGCCATGAGGCGCGACCCGACCATCGTCAGCCACGGCCCGGCGACGAGCAGGCCGACCATGGCGAGCAGGAACCCCGCCCCGTAGGCCTCGATCTGCTGGCCGGTGGTGCTCGGGGTGCCGACCGCGACGAAGTACGCGAGTTCGCAGATGCCGGCGAGCAGGGGGACGAGTCGCCATGCGCCGGGCCGTCGGCCGGGGCTGCGGCGCCTCACACCGAGCGGCGAGATCTGCACCCGGCGGAGCGCGAGGGTCGCGACCACCGCGGCGGCGAGCGGGATACCGGCGGCGACGAGCACGACGTCGATCGCGCTGAGCGACAGGTCGGAGGTGAAGAACGCGACGCCGGTGAAGGGCACCTTCGCCATCGGCGGGCGGAGGACCGCGAAGAGGGCGAACCCCGCCCCGACCCCGATCACGGCGGCGACCACCGCCTCCACCGCCGAGACCACTGCCACCTGGCGGGGCGTCGCACCGACGAGCCGCATCGTGGCGAACCGCTGCTCGCGCTGCGCCGCGGCCAGCCGGGTCGCGGTCGCGATGAAGATGAGCACCGGGAACAGCAACGCGCCGGCGACCACAGCGAGGATCAAGTCGATCCGGCCGGGGTGCGCGGCAAACGGCGAAGAACCCCGCGGCGCGGTCTCGATGCTGCGAACCTCGGCGGCCCCGGGAGCGTGGGCGAGTTCGTCGACCCGGCGGCCGATGATGATCGTCAGCGAGTCCGGCGAGGCGAGCGCGTCGTTGCCGATCGTGCCGATCTGCCGGCCCGGGTAACGCTCGGCGAGCTGGTCGGCCGGGGTCGTTCGCAAGAGGTGGGCCAGCGCAGGCGACGCGTAGTACTGGCCGGGACCGGGCAGGTGCGGGATGCCGGGCGGCACCGGCGAGCGGGGGCCGGTGGCGGCGACGTCGACGCGGTCGATCTCTTTCGAGCCGAACTCGTCGAGCGTGACACTCCCCCACAGCGGGTCGGTGGTGGCCTCGTCGACCGACGGGCGGGCATTGTGCGTCGAGGTGTCGAGCCAGGCGCTGCGGACTGCTTGGGCGTGAAGGGCGTTGATCCCGGCCAGGGTGACGAGGAGCAGCGCAACGCCGAGCGCCACGGCCGCCGCGGTGACGGCGAGCCGGCCGGCCGACTCCCGGCCCCCCGCGACGCTGAGGCGGAGCCCGAGGCGGGTCACGACGCCACGCGTTCGGGGGAGGTCACCATCCCGTCGCGCACGATCACCTCACGGTCGGCGTAGGCCGCGACCCGCGGGTCGTGGGTGACCAGCACGACGGTGGTGCCTTCGGAGCGGGCGGCGTCGGTCAGCAGGTTCATGACGTGCTCGCCCGCGAGCGAGTCGAGCGAGCCGGTGGGCTCGTCGGCGAAGAGCACCTCCGGGTGCGCGACCATCCCGCGGGCGAGCGCGACCCGTTGGGCCTCGCCGCCCGACAGCTCGCCGGAGCGGCGCCGCTCCAAACCGTCGAGGCCGAGCCGGCCGAACCACGGCCGCGCCTCGGCGACGGCCCGGGCAGCGGCGCGTGCCGGTGAGCAGGAGCGGGAGGGCGACGTTCTCCTCCGCGGTCAGTTCGGGCACGAGCTGGCCCGACTGGAACACGAACCCGAACCGGTCGCGGCGAAGCCGGCTCCGTTCGGTCTCGCCGAGCGTGTCGATGCGGTGGCCGGCGAAGAAGACCTCACCGGCTTCGGGCACGAGGATCCCGGCGAGGCAGTGCAACAAGGTCGACTTGCCCGAACCACTCGGGCCCATCACCGCGAGGATCTCGCCGGCGGTCGCGTCGACCGACGCGCCACGCAGCGCCGGCGTGGGCCCGAATGACTTGACGATGCCACGGGCTTCGATCAGTGGGCGGTCGGTTTCGAACGTCATGACTGCACGACCTCCGCGAGGTTGGACAGGCGCGCGCCGGTCAGGTCGATCCAGCGCAGGTCGGCTTCGAGGTGGAACAGCGCGTGGTCGGCGAGGAGGGCGTCGACCACGCCGCCGTTCCTGCGGACGGCGGTGAGCTCGCGCATCCGCTGCAGGTGCGCGGCGCGCTGGCGGTCGAGGTACCTGCCGGCGGGCTGGCCGAGCATGAGGGCGAGCACCACCTTGGCGAACAGCACGGTCTGGAGGTGCGGCTCCGGCTCGACCGGTTCGGCGAGCCACTCGTCGACCTCGGCCCGGCCCTCCGGCGTGATCGAGTAGCGCTTGCGTTCGGGGCCGCCGCCCGGCTCGCTCTCCCCCGCCAGCGCCTTCCCGTCGCGCGCCAACCGGGCGAGGGTCGCGTACACCTGCCCGAACGGGAGCGGCTTGCCCCGCCCGAAGTAGGCGTCGTAGTCGCGCTTCAGGTCGTAGCCGTGGCTGGGCCGGCGTTCGAGCAATCCGAGCAGGGTGACGGGAACAACGCTCATCGCTCGGAGAATACGCTGAGTGTATACGCCGGGTCAACAGCGGCGGCGGCGCCTCCGGCGGGCAGCTACCGAATGGTCCCGCCCGGGCCGCCGCCCGGCCAGCGACGCGTCACGCTCGCCTGCACGTCGACCAGGCGCTCGACGGTGAAATCGTCGCGCCGGCAGCAGGCGAAGATCTCCGCTTCGAGCGCGTCGATGTCGCGCGCGGCGCGGGCGAGGTCGTGCACGTCGATCTCGGGCGGGACACGCAGTACGCCGTGACGGTCGGCGACCAGCAGGTCGCCCGTCGCGATCCTCAGGCCGGCGACGTGCGCGGGCTCGCCGTAGCCGACGAACGCGCCGTAGCCGTGACCGACCGACACCGCCGTCGCGAACGTGTGGAAGCGGAGGCGTTCGAGCGCGTCGAGGTCGCGGACCGCGCCCTGCGTGATGGTGCCGGCGCAGCCGAGCGCGTGGTGGACGTTGGCGTTCCACTCCCCCCACATCGCGCCGCCGGGTGGATCGTCGACGTCCTCGACGACGGCGACCAACGGCCCTGCCTGCGCGTCGAGCCACCGCCAATAGGCGGGCTCATCGATGGGCGCCGGCGCGACATCGGGCGGCTGGTTCGTCGCCACGTGCGCGGTGACCGCGAACCCGACGAGCGTCCCCAAGGCCGGGAAGTGACAGGTGATCGGGTCGGTGTTGTACCCCTCGTTCGGCGCGACAACGCCGAAGGTCTCGATCGCGTTGGCGAGGGTCGGCACCGTGAGGTCGCGCAGCGCCTCGACCGCGTCGGCGCGCGAGGCCGGGTACGTCATCCGGCGAGGCGGAAACGGGTGCTCGCGACGAACTGGATCGGGCGCTCGTCGTCGGTGTACTCGTGGTAGAGCGCCAGGATGCTGCCGTCGCCGAGCACGACGACGCTCGGGTAGCCGATGTGCTGGTAGAGGCCCGGGTACTCGTGGTGCCCGGCCGGTACCCCTCCCTCGCGGATCACGAACTCGTCGCCGACGTCCCATCGCAGGCCGTCATCGGACACGATCCCCCGCACGCCGTACGGCGGCCGCCGGTACCCGTACACCATGAGGACGCGGCCGTCGGGCAGCGTCGCGAACTCGGCCGGGTAGCCCCAGATGTTCGTGAAACGCGGCGGCGTCCACGAGAACCCGCCATCGTCGCTCACGACCATCGCCATGTTCTTCGCATCGCCGCTCGGGTTCACGTGGGTGCGCAGCATGGCCACGATGCGGCCGTCGGCGAGCCGCACGATCGCCGGTTCCTCGAAGTCGACGATGCTCGCGGGGTCGTACGCGAGCGTCGAGTAGTACTCCCAGTTCGTGCCGCCGTCGTCGCTGCGCAACAGCGCGGAACGGGTGCTCTCGTTCTCGCCTTCCTCGCCGTAGCCGCGGATGCGCCCGTACACGCCCATCAACACCTCGCCGCCGGGCATCGGCCAGCAGCCGAGACGGCAACCCGCGTGTTTCAGCGGCCGCGCGTTCACCGGGATCGGGTCGCTCCACGTGTCGCCGCCGTCGCGCGACCGGATCACGTACGTCCCCAGCCACGACATCAACCGGTACGACCACGTCCAGTCGCCGTGCCGATCGTTGCGCGGCCCGGAGGCCCACGACGGCTGCTCGGGTCGAACGCCGCGCTTGAAATAACCGGCGATCGTGAAGTTCACGAGCAGCGTCCCGTCGTCGAGCTCGCAGATGCCACAATCCCAGTTGCCCGTGGTCTCCGTGTACGGCAGGAGCACCCGGCGGCCCGACCATGTCGCGCCGTCGTCGTCGGAGACGAGCATGACGGTCTGCCCGCTGTCGTGGTGGAACCGCCAACGTTCCTCGTTGTAGACCGCGACGAGCCGCCCCGTCTGCAGCCGCCGCGCGTGCACCTGGTTGAACGCATGCTCACGCGTCTCGTCGATGTCGACGACCTGGTGCTCGACGTCGGTGATCTTCACGGCCCTCGACGCTACGTCGCCGAATCATCCGGTGCGAGGGCTCGCGCCCGCATGACCTGCGGTGGCAGGCAAACCGCGACGCGGCGCTTGCCAACGAGCATGCATTCGGGCACCCTCCGAACCGCCTGGACCACTGGGAGCCGATCATGACCGACCCGTACACACCACTTCCGGAGCACCGCTTCACGTTCGGCCCGTGGACCGCGGTCTGGCACGGGAAGCTCTTCCACATCGACCTGAACGGGCAGCGGATCGGCCAGTACGACCAGGACTTCCGCTTCGGCTCCGAAGGCATCCGCGACGCGTACGGCCACGAACATCTCGACCAACCCGTCACCGAGCTGCTGCTCGGCGCACGATGATCGACGGGGCCCGCGCGCAGTACCACGACCCGAAGGCGTCGGTCGCCGAACGCGTTGCCGATCTGCTCGGGCGGATGACCCTCGAGGAAAAGGTCGCCCAGCTCGGTGCGGTGTGGATCACCCAACTGGTTCGCGACGACCGGTTCGACGATGACGCGGCAACGTCGTTGCTGCCCGACGGGATCGGCCAGATCACTCGTATCGGCGCATCGACCGGGCTACACCCTCGGGAATCGGCCGCGCTCCTGAACCAGGTGCAGGAATGCGTCCTGCGAACGACGCGGCTCGCGATCCCCGTCGTGTTGCACGAAGAGTCGACCGGCGGGTTCACGCACCGCGACGCGACCGTGTTCCCGCAGGCCCTCGGGCTCGCGGCAACCTGGGACCCCGCCCTCGTCGAGGCGGTCGCCGGGGTGATCCGCGTGCAGATGCGGGCGACGGGCGCGCGCATGGCGCTCGCACCGGTGCTCGACGTCGCGCGCGACCCGCGCTGGGGCCGGGTCGAGGAGACCTACGGCGAGTCGCCCGAACTCTGCGCGCAGATGGGTGTCGCGTACGTGCGCGGGCTCCAGACCGAAGACCTCGCGGAGGGGGTCGCGTGCGCGGCCAAGCACTTCCTCGCTTACGCGGCGTCGATCGGCGGTCGGAACCAGGGCCCGGTGCACATCGGGCCACGCGAACTGCGCGACGTCTACGCCGCGCCGTTCGCGGCGGCGATCCGCGACGCCGGTCTCGCGTCGATCATGAACTCCTACTCGTCGGTCGACGGTCTTCCGTGCGCGGGGTCGAAGGCGATCCTCACGACGTTGCTTCGCGACGAGCTCCGCTTCGACGGAGTCGTCGTCGCCGACTACTTCGCGGTGTACCAACTCATGCACGATCACCGGACCGCGGCAACCGAGGCGGACGCCGCCGCCCAGGCGTTGAGCGCCGGGCTCGACGTCGAACTCCCCGCGCTGCACTGCTACCGCGAGCTGCCGGGCCTCGTCCGCTCCGGCCGGCTGGCCGAAGGCGTCGTCGACCAGGCCGTCGAACGCGTCCTGGCCCAGAAGTTCCGGCTCGGCCTGTTCGAGAAGCCCTACGTCGAGGGCGACCCGATCGAGCACTTCGACACGCCCGGGCAACGGGCACTGGCCCGCCGGGCCGCCACCCGCAGCTTGTGCCTGTTGACGAACCGTGGCGCGCTCCCCATCGACCCCGCGTCGATCGCGTCCGTCGCAGTCATCGGGCCGCATGCCGACGACGCGCGGCTCCTGCAAGGCGACTACCACTACCCCGCGCACCTCGAGATCATCTACAAGCATGCGGCGGCGCGCCCGGCGGGCTCGGGCGAACCCGCGGCGGCGCCTGATTTCGATGGGCTTCCCGCCGACCGCGGCTCCTTCCGGCCCGGACCGCACTTCACGCCGCACGTCACACCGCTCGCGGGGCTGCGTGCCGCGCTCGAACCGGGGGTGCGGGTCGAGCACGTTCGCGGCTGCCACGACTCCGATCCCCTCGACCACGACATCGCGGCCGCGGCCGCCGCCGCCGAACGGGCCGACGTCGCGATCGTCTTCGTCGGCGCCAAGTCGGGGCTGGTCACCGACTGCACCGTTGGCGAAATGCGTGACGCGACATCGCTCGACCTCCCGGGCGCACAACTCGACCTCGTCCGAGCGGTGTGCGGCACGGGCACCCCGACGGTCGTGGTCGTGATCAGCGGACGCGTGCACACCCTCGGCGAGGTGTGCGAACTCGCCGGCGCGGTCGCGTGGACGCCGCCGCCCGGTGAAGAGGGCGGCCGCGCCATCACCGACGTTCTCACCGGTGCGGTCGATCCTTCGGGACGGCTGCCAATCACGCTGCCGCGCCATGTCGGCCAGGTCCCGCTCCACCACGACATGCGCGCACGCGGCGACCGAAGCGAAATCTACGGCGACTACGTCGATGCCCCCGTCGCCCCGCTGTTCCCCTTCGGCCACGGCCTCTCGTACACGACGTTCGCGTACGACGGGCTCACGGTCGACGCGGGATCGACCACGACGCCGACCACGGTGAGGGTGACCGTCACCAACACCGGGACCCGGGAGGGCGACGAGGTCGTGCAGCTCTACGTGCGCGACGACGTCGCGTCGGTCGCGCGCCCGGCGCGCGAGCTCGTCGGATTCGCGCGGGTGACGCTCGACGCGGCGGCCTCGACCGAGGTGACGTTCACGGTCGATCCGAGCCGGCTCGCCTTCTTCGACGCCGGCCTGGAGCGGGTCGTCGAGCCCGGCACGTTCACGTTCATGGTCGGCGCGTCGGCCGGTGACATCCGAGCCGAGCGCACCGTCAGGCTCGGGGGCGAGCGATCGCACTACGCGCTGGCCGACGTCGTCAGGACCAGGGCGTTCCGAGCCTGACGCCGGACCACAACGGAACGTTCGTCGGGGGATGGCACGAACGCGGGTAGTAACGCGGGCACAAACCACGTTGCAACGATCGGCGCATCCAACTGGCCGCCTGACGAGGCTACTTGAGGGTTTGCGCTGGCCGACAGGGCTGCCGTGCCGGCCGGATGACGCGCCGAGACGCGCTGCGGCCCCGGCGGGCAATACGGGGTTCCCGACGCATGCGAGCCGCGGGCTTCGACCTGCGGGCGCATCGCGTCGCTGCGACATGCTGAACGGGCAGCGTCCGGCGCGGAAATGCGTAGGAGTCAGATCCCCAGGCCGAGCTGTTCATCGCCGGGGGGCTCCTTCGGTCCGGGCACGTAGGGGCTCGGCGGTCCGTCGATGAGCTTTGCGTACCGGCTCGGATCGGCGGCTGCGGCTTGCACCGCGACCTCGTCCTCGTCTTCGAAGAGCGTCGACAGCGCCGGTTGTTCGCGCCGCAGCCGGAGTTCCTCGTCGATCATGCGAGGCAGGACCTCTCGTGCCCTGTTCATGACGGCGGACATGATCTTCTTCCCGGCAGTGTGCGCCGTGGCGAACACCATGTGGTAGAGCACGACGTTGCGGGTGTTCCGCACTTCGATCGCTGCCGTGTGCTCGTAGCCGAGCTGGCTCAGGCCGTAGCGGTACTGCTCGACGTAGTTGAGCCACGACCCCTCGCCGACGATGTTGCCGGCGCGCTGGTCCTCGTAGATTGCCCGCCAGTCCGTCCCGCCGAAGAGGCGGTCGACGCGGCTCTTCGCTGCGTCGTCTGCCTCGGTGCGTGGCGGTTGCGGAAGTGTGCGCCGCATTGCTCCGGTCGGGAACAGCACGAGAAGCTCGATCGGCCGCGACCGGACGAACTCCTTTCCCCGGCGAGGCCGCATGCGGAACGTAGCGAGCCGCTCCACCGTCGCCCAATTCAGCTGCAACGAGTTCGGGTCGAGATAGGCGAGCGTCGGCCCGAGAACCGGGCCGGACGTGGCTGTTCCCTGCCCCTCCCACCACGCAAGGCCGTTGACGAGCTGATCGTTGCAGTCACCGGGTACGACGTGGATCGTCCGCCCGGGGAACTCGCCGACCAGCGCAGCGGCAAGCCGTTCTGCGCGGTCTGGCTGCTCGAACAGCACGACGTGCGTAAAGGGTGGCGCACATTGGAGCGCCAGCCGCGGGGAGCTCATGACTGCGCGGTGCGTGAGGCGCTGCACGTTCTCGGTCGCGCCGGCGAAGAGGTCGAAGAACGTGCGGTGCGGTGCGCTTTGGGACGCGCGGGTGAAGAGCGGGAGGTAGCCGCCGAGCAGGATCTCGGTCTTCCAGACGCTCCAAGGACCCCACTCGCGCCGGTCGAAATCGTCGTCGCTCACCGCAGGACGAGTTCCCCGCCATCGAGCGTCGGGAGCTCGTCCCAGGTCCGGCCGTCGAGCTCACGGCCGCCGGCCTTCGGCGTCCGACCGCCCCACTGCTTGAAGAAAAACGCGACTCCGGCGTCGACGCACTGATCGCGAATCGCGGTGACCCACTCGTAGTCGATCGGTCTCGCCGACGGGCCGGACTCTCCGCCGACGATGACCCAGCTGATGCCGTCCAGGTTCAGTTCACCGAGCGGCGCGATGAGAGGTTCGACGGACAGGAAACGAACCTTCGCCGGTGTCGCACGAAGATGGTCGATGCGGAAGCGGTACTTCGCGTTCTCGACGCTCACCCCCATCCAGACGTTCGCCGGCCAGGTGAGCTCGTCCGCGACGGCGAGCAACCGCTTCGAACGCTTGGTCAGCACCTGGTACGTGTGTTGGGGCGACGCGGCCATCGTTGCGAACACCTGCTGGATGAAGTCGAGCGGTACGTCTTCGTGGAATAGGTCACTCATCGAGTTCACGAAGACGAGTCGCGGCGCGCGCCATCGCAACGGCAGGTCGACGAGGTCGTCGTGGCACGTCAGCGCGAAGCCGGGTCCGCTGGTGCGCTCGTCGCCGTCCTGCTGGTAACGCGGCTGGCCCATTGCCTTCAGCCGGCCGGCAAGACGCAGCGCGTAGCACTTGTCGCACCCCGGCGAGGTGCGATCGCAACCCGTAACCGGGTTCCACGTGGTCTCGGTCCATTCGATGCCTGTACGGCCAGCCATGGTTCTCCATACTGCGTCACCATCGGCTGCGCCGCGGTGATGCGCACGCCGGTTGCCGAGGCGAGCATGGCAGGGGGGTGGGACAGCGGCCCGGCGCATCAGCGCGGCTGAGTTATGCCAGCCGCGACGCCGAACCCCTATGACGGTTGGTCGCCGAGTGTCGCACGGCGCGACGCGTACGAGCTCGGACGCATCGACGGTTCGGGTGCCTGAGCGCCTCGCGATGCGCGATCGGCACGACGACGTTCGAAGATCCAGACCCAGGCGCTCTCGACCGCGTTGACGATGCGATCGCGCGCAGGGACTCTTCGGTTTGTTGCATCCACCGTGCTCGTCGCCGGCCCGGGCGCCTGCGCAATTTCCGAACTCGTTTTCGATACCCGGTAGACGGCCACGAGGCCCGCCGGTATTCTCACGCCGCGTTCGGAAATCGGGCAAGGAGACGCCGTGGACAGGTACCTGGTGATCTCGGCGGACGGGCACGCCGGGCCGCCGGCCGCGGTGTACCGCGACTACCTCGACCCGGGCTTTCGCGATCGGTTCGACGAGCACCAGAAGGCCATGGAGGAGCTGCGCGCCGCGATGGGTCGCGGCAACGCCGAGTTCCAGGCCGCGTGGGAGGAGGAGACCGGCGGCGACGGTGGGCTCACCGCCGCCTACGACTCCGCGGCCCGCAACCGCGTGCTCGACGAGGAAGGGGTCGCGGCCGAAGTGCTGTTCCCCGACGCCGACGTGCTCGGCACCGGACGCGTCGCGGCGTCGCCCTTCGGCACCGGGCTGGCCGGCAACGCGGAGAACGTCGAAGAGGCCGTCGCCGGGAGCCGGGCGCACAACCGCTGGCTCGCCGACTTCGTCGCGCAAGACCCGCACCGTCGCATCGGCATCGCGGTGGTCCCGGCGATCATCCCCGACATGGACCTCGTGTGCACGCTCGTGCGCGAAGCGAAGGACATGGGCCATCGCGGCATCCTGATACCGACTCGCTGGTTCGACCGCCCCGCTTACCACGACCCGTGCTACGAACCGCTCTGGTCGCTCGCCGAAGACCTCGAACTGGTGGTGCACACCCATTCGGGCGCGGGCCCGACCGACATCGGCCTCGGCCCCGGCATGCTGCCGATCTACGCGTCGGAAGCCGGATGGTGGGCGGCGCGCCCGCTCGCGGTGTTGATCTGGGGCGGCATCTTCGAACGGCACCCGAACCTCAAGTACTCCATGGCCGAGAACGGCGCGTGGTGGGTGCCCGACCAGATCCGCAAGATGGACGAGAAATGGATCGGCGGCCATAACACCCGCAAGTTCGGCAACGCGTTCCGCGAAGTGCTCACGATGAAGCCGAGCGACTACTTGAACCGCAACTGCTTCTTCGGCGTGTCGACCCCGCAGGTCGACGACATGGACCGCCGCCATCTCATCGGCGTCGGCAACATGATGTGGGGCAACGACCTCCCCCACCCCGAAGGCACGTTCCCGTACACGCGCTACTGGATCCAGACGCGTTTCAACGACGTCGACGACGGTGAGACGCGTCGCATGCTCGGCGAGACCGCGGCGCAGGTATACGGCGTCGACGTCGCCGCGTTGCAAACGCTCGTCGACCGTATCGGTCCGACGGTCGAAGAAGTGCACGGCAACGCGCATCTCGCGCGTGTCCCGGCCGGCGTGTGATCGCAGAGGAGACCGGAATGGCAACAACCTCGAAGGACTACGAGCCGTTCGTCGGCTTCCCAATGCCGCGCGACCCGCAGGCGCTGATCGACCGCAGCCGCCGGCCGATCGTCCGCTCGGAAACGAAGGAACCGCGCTTCCCGTTCCCGGTGCCGAACGGCTGGTTCATCGTTGCGCAATCGCGTGAGCTCGTGCCCGGCGAGACGACGGCGTTCAAGGTGTTCGGCACCGACGCCGTGCTGTTCCGCGGCCACGACGGCAAGCCGTACATGGTCGAGGCCTACTGCGCGCACCTCGGTGCGCACCTCGGCGCAGGAGGTCGCGTGGAGGACGGCTGTATCCGCTGCCCGTTCCACGGCTGGCGTTACGAAGGCGGCAGCGGGAAGTGCAACGAGATCCCTTACGGCGACATGACCCACATCCCGTCGCAGGCGCGCGTACGCGCGTTCCCGTGCATCGAACGCAACCACATGATCTGGGCGTGGCACCACGGCGAAGACGCGCCACCGTTCTACGACGTGCCCGATGTTGCCGAACTGTCCGACCCCGCATGGCTGCCCTATGAGATCGTCGAATTCGACGTCGCGACCTGCTGCCAGGAGATGGCGGAGAACAACGTCGACTTCGCGCATTTCATGTACGTGCACGGCACCGACGCGATCCCCGACGACGACTTCCACATCGACGGCCATTACAAGCGCACCGTCGGCGGCGGCGGGAACTTCATCCGCGAGGGTTTCGGGCTCGGCCTCGGTGTGTTGCGCATCACCGACTACGTCACGTTCATCTCGTCGACCACACCGATCGACACGGAGAACGTCAAGGTGCGTTGGGTGTTCACCGCTCCGGTCGCGAACGGTCCCGACGCCGCGCACCAAGCCGCCGAAGGGTTCTCGGCCGGCGTGAGCCAGGACCTTCCGATCTGGGAGAACAAGCGCTACGTCGAGCGGCCCGTCGTCACCAAGAACGAGAAGAAACTGCTCGAGCAGCGGGAGTGGGCCAAGCAGTTCTACTCGGGTTACGAAGGCTGACCATGACCTCGTGGCTCGGCCAGTACTGCATCTTCGTCCGCGACCTCGACGCGTCGGTGAAGTTCTACGAGGCGATCGGCCTCGTGAACACCAGCCGAACCGAGATCGAAGGGATCAACGAGGCGATCATGGAGAACCCGGCCAAGGGCGGGAAGCTCCAGCTCGCCCGCAAACTCGATCACGACGGTCCGATCGACATGGGAAACGCGTTCTGGAAGCTCTACGTCGCGACGAACGACATCACGAAGATGCACCACGACGCGCTCGCGGCGGGGGCCGAGGAAGTGATGGCGCCGCAGCGCCTCGAACAGTGGCCGATGTCGATCGCGTTCCTCAAGGACCCCAACGGCTACCTCGTCGAGCTCACCAACCGCCACCCGTGGACCGACGGCGACACGAGCACCTACGCGTGGCTCGACCAGTTCTGCGTCTACGTGAGCGATCTGGAGCGCACGATCGCGTTCTACGAGACGCTCGGCCTCACGTGCACGAGCCGCACCGACATCCCGCACGCCAAAGAAGCGATCCTCGAACACGGCGAGCGGGGCGGAAAGATCCAACTCGCCATGCGGCTCGACGATCCCGCGCCGATCGACATGGGCAGCGCGATGTGGAAGCTGTACGTGCACACTGACGACTGCCAAGCGCTGCACGACCGCGCGGTCGGCGCCGGGTACACGTCGACGATGGCACCCATGCGCCTCGAGCGGTGGCCGGTGACCGTCGCGTTCCTCGCCGACCCCGACGGCTATTCGATCGAACTCGTCGAGCGGCACGCAGACCCGGCGTGACCCATGGTTGCGCCCGCGCGGGGTGGAAGTTAGGTTTCTGAACTCGGCTCGGTAATTCGTTCGGCGCTGCGCTCCGGGGGGAGATTCGCACATGGTGCTCGTTCGGCGAGGTGCGGTTGCCGCGATGACCGCGTGCCTGCTGTTGACGGCCTGCACCGCGAGCTCCAGCACGAAATCGGGCAACGACAACGGGCCCGGCACATCGAGCCCGACCGCGAGCAGCCAGCCTGCCCAGGGCATCACCGCGAAGACGATCACCCTCTCGTTGATCTGGGCCGACCTTTCCCTGCTCAGCCAACAGCACCTCGCCCCGGAGATCGGCAACGCGAGGAAGACGGTCGAGGCGACCGTCGCCGACTTGAACGCGAAGGGCGGGATCGCCGGGCGCCGGATCGTGTTGAAGTCGCACGTGCTGTCGACCCAGACCGCGACCGCCGACGCGCTGCGCCACCTCTGCCTCCAGGCGACCGAAGACGACAAGCCATTCGCCGTGATCATCGCCGCCGCGGTGCCGAGCCTCGTTGCCCAGTGCACCGCGGTCGACCACCAGGTGCTCACCATCGGGATGGACACCTACACCGACAGCCTCTTCACCCAGGCGCAGGGTCGCTTGTTCTCCGTCGCGAACCAGGCCGTCGGCGCGAGCGCCGTTGCGCGCGCGTACCCGAAGATCCTGCAGGACCAGGGCGCGCTCTCCGGCAAGACCGTCGGGATCATCCGCCAGGACCTCGACGACCAGAAGGCGATCGAGTCCGACCTGCGCGACGGCCTGCAGAAGATCGGCGTGAAGGTCGCCGCCGACGCGGTCCTCCCCTGCCCCGAAGGATCGCTCACCTGCTCGCAGCAGCCGGCCGCGATCCAGCGCATGCAATCGGCCAACGTCGACTTCGTGTTCCTGCTCGCGCAGACGCTGCCCGCTTCGGCAACCGTCGAGGCGGCCCAGAACGCGCACTTCACGCCGCAGTGGGCGACGTTCGGGCAGAACGCGACGACGACCGTCGCGCAGTTCTTCGCCAATGCGAAGGCGAACTTCGACGGCGCGTGGGGTCTCGCGTTCGCGTTCCAGGGCCCGACACCGGCCGGCGACGACTGCAACGCGCGCGTCACCGCGCGCGGCGCGGAGAAGTTCCCGAAGCGCTCCGACGGCTACAACTTCACCGCCGTCACCTGCCTGCAGGTACTGACGCTCGCCGACGCGGTCGATGCGGTGAGCGGGACCGTCACCCAGGCGGCGACGATCACCGCGCTCGAGCACCTCGACCCGGTCCCCATGGACGCGGGGCCGCCCGGCACCTTGAGCGCCACCAAGCATTACGCGGGCGTCGCGAACTTCCTCGAGCGCTATTCCGCCGCGAAGCAGAACTGGGTCCCGACCGACAACGAGGCGCCGATCGTGATCGGCGGCTGACCGAGAACCGTCGCCGCGAACCGTGCCGTCCCCGACACCCCCGGAACCCGCGAGCGACGACATCGCGGCGCTCGCCGCGTCGGTCCTCGAAGAGGACTTACGGCGCGCCGAGGCGACCGTCGCGCCCGAAGTGCTCCTCGCCGACGCCGACCTTCCGGGCGTCGGCGAGGTCGAGATGTCGCTGCGCGAGGCGCTTCGGGTCGGTGGCGTTCGGGCCGTCGCGCTGCTCGGCGCGCTCGCCGCCTTGCAGATGACCGATGCCGGCGTCTTCAACGTTCTCGCGCCCGACATCCAGAAGTCGTTGCACATTTCCGACACGGTCCTCGGCGCGCTGGGAGGAGCGACCGGGGTGCTGTTCGTCGCCGGCGCGATCCCGATGTCGTCGCTGTCGGACCGCACGGTACGCACCCGGCTGCTGGCGATCACGATGTCGATCTGGTCGGTGGTCTTGTTCTTCACCGGGTTGGCGCAGAACGCGTTCCAGATGTTCCTCGGGCGCCTGGGTGCCGGTCTCGGCCAGGCGTCGCAACTCCCCGTCTCCGCACCGTTGCTGCTCGACACGTACCCGATCGCCTCCCGCGCCCGCGTCTTCGCGCTGTTCGGCGCCGCGCAGTCGGTCGCAACGATCGGGGCGCCGTTCATCGCCGGGAGTATCTCGGCGCTGGCCGGAGGCGACAACGGATGGCGCTGGGCCTTCTTCCTGGTCGGTCTCGTGTCGTTGCCCGTAGCGCTCGCGGTCAACACGGTGACCGAACCGCGGCGCGGACGTCACGAAATGCAATCCGTCCTCGGCGAAGTCCTCGCACCCGAGGCCGACGAGCTGCCGATCTCGCTGTCGGTCGCGTTCGAGCGGCTGCGCCTGATCCGCAGCTTCTACTACTTCCTCGTCGGGATGGCGGCGCTGGGCTTCGCGCTGTTCACGACTCCGCTGTTCCTCAACCTGTACTTCAAGGACCAACTCGGGCTCGACGCCTTCCACCGGGGCCTCGTCGCAACGGTCGTCGCGGTCCCCGCACTCGTCGCGATCGCGGTTGCGGGCCGGCGCGCCGACGGATTGTTCCGACGGAGCCCGCCCGCGGCGATGGCATTCGTCGGTCTGCTCATCGCCCTGTTCGGCGTCGGGCTCGTCGCCGCGATCTGGATGCCGAACATCTGGTCGGTGGTGCCGTTGCTCGCGCTCGCCACCGCGTGCGCGCAGGCCGGTTTCACGATCCTGCCCGCCGTCGTCTCGACGATCATCCCGTACCGGTTGCGAGCACGGGGTACGACGATGATCGGTATCTACGTGTTCCTCTTCGGCGGGTTCTTCGGCTCGATCCTCGCCGGGCTGCTGAGCGACACCTACGGGGCACGCACCGCGCTCACGATCCTCGTCGTCCCCTCGACGGTGATCGGCGGCGCGCTCATCGCGCTCGGCGCCCGGCACATCCGCGGTGACATCTCCATGGTCGTCGAAGAGCTGCGCGAGGAACTCGACGAGCGCCAACGGATGCAGGAGCACGGTGCCGACGTCCCCGTCCTCCAGGTCCGCAACCTCGACTTCGCGTACGGCAAGGTCCAGGTGCTCTTCGACGTGAGTTTCGACGTCGGCGAAGGCGAGACGCTCGCGCTGCTCGGCACGAACGGTGCCGGGAAGTCGACGCTGTTACGCGTGATCAGCGGGCTCGGCGTCGCGTCGCGCGGTGTCGTGCGGCTACGAGGCCGAACGGTCACCTACGCCGACCCCGAGTTGCGGGTGCGGGTCGGCATCGTGCAGCTCATCGGCGGCGGTGCGACCTTTCCCCCGTTGACCGTGCGCGAGAACCTGCGCGCCGCCGCGTACCTCTATCGCGGCGACGACCAGGAGCGACGTATCGCGCAGTCGTTGGCGCAGTTCCCGGTGCTCCACGACCGGCTCGACACGCCGGCACAGCAACTCTCGGGCGGCCAGCAGCAGATGCTCGCCCTCGCGATGACACTCGTGCACGAACCCGACGTCCTCATCATCGACGAACTGTCGCTCGGGCTCGCGCCCGTCGTGGTCCAGCAGGTGCTCGAGATCGTCCGGCAACTGCGCGCCGCGGGCCAGACGATGATCCTCGTCGAGCAGTCGTTGAACGTGGCGCTGTCGGTCGCCGACCGCGCCATCTTCATGGAGAAGGGGCAGATCCGTTTCGAGGGTGACGCGTCGGAACTCGCAGCTCGCGACGACCTCGCGCGCGCCGTCTTCCTGGGGAACTGAACCGTGCCGCTGCTCCTCGCGCTGGCCATCCCGAAGCAAGTGGTCTTCAGCGGCGCGGTGACCGGTCTCACCTACGGCGTCATGGCGGTCGGGCTGATCCTCGTGTTCCGCTCGACACGGGTCATCAACTTCGCGATCGGCGACATGGGCGCCTTCTCGGCGGCGCTGCTCTACCGCCTCGTCATCGACTGGCACGTGCCGTTCTGGCTGTCGCTCGTCGCCGGGATCGTCGTCGGTGCGGTCATCGGCGCCGCGATCGAACTCGTGGTCGTGCGTCGTTTGTTCACTGCACCGCGTGTGATCCTGCTCGTCGCGCTGATCGGCGCGTCACAACTGCTCCAGTTCTTCCAGTTGGTGCTCCCCCACATCACCGAGATCCGTCCCTACCCGACCGCGTTCTCGGATTCGTGGACGGTGGGCGGCATCCACGTGCGGGGTGAGGAGCTCACGGCGCTCATCGTCGTCCCCACGCTGGTCATCGTCCTGACCGTGTTCATGCGCCGCACGCGCTACGGGCTCGCGATCCGCGCGTCCGCCGCGAATGCGAACGCGGCGCGGCTCTCGGCGATCAACATCAAGAAGATGTCGACCCTCGTGTGGGTGATCTGCGGCGCGCTCGCCGCGACGTCGACGATGCTGTTCGCGCCGTTGAGCCCGGGCGGCGCGTCGGCGCTCGCCAACGGCGGCGGCGCGGTCGACACCGGGCCGGGCATCTTGCTGCGGGTCCTCGCCGCCGCGCTGATCGGCGGAATGGCATCGATGCCGCTCGCGCTCGCGGGTGGCATCGCGATCGGTGTCGTCGAGAGCCTGATCGCGTTCAACTACAACGGTGAGCACGGTCTCGTCGAGCTGACGCTCTTCGTGCTCGTCCTTGCGCTACTGCTCGCGGGCGGGCGCCGGCGGGGCCTCGCCGAAGCCGACACCGGTCGCTGGTCGTTCGCGCCGCGGGTCAAACCGGTCCCCGCCGTGCTGCAAGGCACCTGGTGGGTGCGCTGGCTGCCGGCGTTCGGCATCGGGTTCGTGACCCTCGTCGCGCTCGCGCCCGTGGTCGTGCTCCATCTTCCGTCGCAACGCGATGCGTGGAGCCACGTATTGATCTATGCGCTGGTCGCGCTGTCGCTCACCGTGCTCACAGGCTGGGCGGGCCAACTTTCGCTCGGCCAGTTCGCGTTCGTCGGGCTCGGCGGGATGACCACCGCCGCCCTCGTGCGCGACGGCGTCGGGTTCATCCCGAGCCTGTTCGTCGCCGCGATCGTCACCGCGCTCGTCGCGATGCTCGTCGGCGCGCCCGCACTACGCCGGCCCGGCCTCTACCTCGCCGTCACGACGTTCGCGTTCGCGATCATGACGTCGTCGTGGCTGCTGGCGCAGCACGTCTTCCTGCGCGGTGAAACGTCGCTCGAACTCCCGCGGCAGGTGATCCCGCTGCCGAGCGGGCTGTTCCACCACGGCTGGGTGCTCCGCGCGCAGGGCAGCTACTACACGATGTGCCTGATCGTGCTCGCGGTCGTACTGGTGCTCGTCGCGCTGCTGCAACGCAGCCGGCTCGGGCGATCGTTCGTCGCGGTCCGCGACAACGAACGCGCCGCCGCCGCCCTCGGGATCTCACCGGTGCGGGTGAAGATGACGGCGTTCGGGATCAGCGGCGCGATCGCCGGCATCGCGGGCGGTCTCTTCGTCGGGTTGCTCACGTCGACCTCGCCCGGTGACTACCCCGCCGCGGAATCCCTGCGCGTCATCTCCATCGTCGTGATCGGAGGTCTGTCGTCGGTCGCCGGTGCGTTGCTCGGCGCGTTCTGGGTCGTCGGGCTGCCGCGCCTGTTCGACAACAGCGCCGAGGTGGCGTTGCTGACGAGCGGCGCTGGCCTGCTCGTCTTGTTGCTCTACTTCCCCGGCGGGCTGGTGCAGGTGTGCTACAGCGCACGCGACGCGGCCTTCGCCGCGATCGCCCGTCGGCGACCGGAGCCTGCGGTCGCGACCGCGACCCGAGCGCCGGCCGGTCCCGGCGCGTCCCCCGTTGCGGCGTACGCGGCCCGCCACCGTCGCCGACGCGATCCGCGTCGAAGAACTCACCGTGGCGTTCTTCGGTCGCGTCGTGGTCGACGCGATCGACCTGCGGGTCGGGCCGGGTGAGGTCGTCGGGCTCATCGGCGCCAACGGCGCGGGCAAGTCGACGGTGATGAACGCGATCGGCGGCTTCGTTCGCAGCCGCGGCGACGTCGAGATACTGGGTGGCAACGCGGGGCGGCTCAGCCCCGCGCGACGCGCCCGCCTGGGTCTCGGCCGTTCGTTCCAGGGGGCCGAACTGTTCCAGGACCTCACCGTGCGCGAGACCGTCGGGCTCGCGGTCCCGGGCGTGCGGCCCTGGCAACGACTCGCACGCGCCGAGGCCGACGAGGTGATCGCATTCCTCGGCCTCGGTCCGTTCGTCGACTCCTTCATCAACGAATGCTCGACCGGGACGCGCCGGATCGTCGAACTCGCCTGCCTCGTCGCGTCCGGCGCGACGGTGCTGTGCCTCGACGAACCGACCGCCGGCATCGCGCAACGCGAAACCGAGGCGTTCGGCCCGTTGATCCTGCGCATCCGCGAGGAACTCCGAGCCAGCCTGCTCGTCATCGAGCACGACATGCCCGTCATCATGGGCATCAGCGACCGGGTCTACTGCATGGAAGCAGGCCGCATGATCAGCGAAGGCACGCCGTCGCACGTGCGCAACGACCCACTCGTGATCGCGTCGTACCTGGGCACCGACGAACGCGCCATCCAACGCAGCGGGACGGCCCCCGCGAGCTGAACGCTACGGATGGAGCAGACCGACGCGCGGCGCGGGCGGTTCCGCGTCGCGGCCCAGTTCGAGGAGCGGCTCCCACGGTTCACCGCGCTGCACCGCGACCCCGACGAGCACGGTGACGAGCCGTTGCGACAGCTCGCGGCTGCGACTGTCAGGGCCCAACTGGCGCAGGTTGGGGAAGACGTCGGGTGGCTGGACCGCCATGACCCGGCGGTACTCCTCGTCGATCGGTGTCCCCCGGCGGGCCGCCTCGCGGGAACGGATCTCGCCGAGCGCGGCGCCGAGGGCCATGTCGGCGACCGACTCGTACGCATCGAGCGCGTCCTCGGCGCTGAAACCCTGGCGCGTCAGTCCGCCGACGACCGTGTCGATCTGCGCCAGCACCCGCTCCGGGCCGACGCCACCGCTCACGAACTGCTCGAGCAGTGCCGGCTGCCCGACGAACGCGTCGTAGCTGTACCGCGCCCACTCGACGAGCCACACCGACCAGTGCTGCCCGCGATCGACGGGGAACGCGAGTTGCGCGGCCGAGTACTCGGTGCCGAGCCGCATGAGGTCGTCGCGCCCGCGCACGTGGTGGTAGAGGCCGGGCACGCTCACGCCGAGACGCTCGGCGACGGCTTTCATCGTGATGCGATCGAGGCCCACCTCGTACGCCGCTTCGGCGATCATCGCCCGGTCGACCCGGGCGGGACGCCCGACCTTCGCCCGGGTACGCGCGGGCGTGGCCATCGGTGCGGGTCGTCGGGTCGTTGCCACGCGTCGTTCCCTCGTCGCTACGTCGCCGGTGCGAATTTTCGAACAATACCCGAATGTTCGGCGCCGAACGACGGCCGGACGTCCTCGACCTCGCGCCGAGTTCACGATGTTCACCCTGTTCACCGGTCGTGCACGCGCACCCGCAGGCGCTTGTTGCCCTTCCCCTTGCTCTCGGTCTTGACCACTTCGAACCGGCCGATCTCGCCGGTGCGCGCGACATGGGTGCCGCCGTCGGCCTGCCGGTCGAGCCCGACGATGTCGACGACGCGGATCTCGGTGACCGATGCCGGGATCAAGCTCACCTTCGTGCGGATCAGGTCTTCGTCTTCCACCGCCGTATCGCGCGGCAGGAACGACACGTCGATCGGGCGGTCGGCCGCGATCTCCGCGTTGACCAACTCCTGCACGCGTGCGGCGAAGCCCTCCGGCAACGGGTCGAACTCGAAGTCCATGCGCGCTTCGAGCGGCTCCATGTTGCCGCCGGTGACGGCCTTGCCCCACTCGTTCCAGATCACGCCGCAGAGCACGTGCATGGCGGAGTGTGTACGCATCAACCGGTACCGCCGGTCCCAGTCGATGACCGCGTGCACCGTCGACCCGACGGCGGGCGCGGCACCGTCGAGGGTGTGCCACACGACGTCGCCTTCCTTGCGCACGCCGGTGACCGCGACACCGTCGAGTGTGCCGGTGTCGTGCGGCTGCCCACCACCGGTCGGGTAGAACGCGGTCCGGTCGAGCGCGACGGCCTCCACACCGTCGACCGCGCGAACGTCGACGACCACCGCGTCGAACTCCCGCTGGTACGCGTCACGCAGGTAGAGCTGCTCCGTCGCCATGTACGCAGTCTCGCGGATGCTCGCGGCTGGTCACGCCCGGGGCGCGGTTCGAGCGCCGGTTCACCGGTCGGCGTGCCTCCGGGGAACCGGCGCGCCGAGTTCCTCGACGAGTGCCTTGAACGTGGCGTAGGCGGGCTTGGGCCGGTAGTCGTCGCGCATGATCCCGAACTGGTGGAACAGGTCGGGCTTCGTGCTGTCGGCGTCGCGCAACCCGAACAGCATGTAGTGCGTGACATTGAGCAACGGAGCGATCCGATGAACGGTGCGCACGATCGTGTCGACGACCTCCGCTTGCTGCTCGTAGGTCCGCTCCGAACCGATGAGCGGGTTCACCCCGGTGGGCCAGCCGTTCTCGGCCACCCGTATCGGCACCGACGGCGGGATGCCGGCCACCGGCAGGTCGCGTTCGCGCAGGTCCCGCAGCAGGGTCGCAACCCGGCCGGGAAGGAGCGAGACCTCGACCGGTTCCTCGAAGACGTCGACGTAGAAGTTGTGGGCCACGAAGTCGACCGCGTCGGTGAACGCCCGCCCTCCGTGCTCGCGCAGATCGCGCCAGAACGCCGGCACCGCGACCGGGCTCTCCGGCACCGACCCGAAGCCGACGTCGAGCGGCAGGTCGCGACCGAGGGCTTCGTCCTTGGCCGCGATCACACCGCCGACGAGCGCGTCGTAGACGTACGGCTTCGCACCGTCCATGAACGACAGGTTCGGTTCGTTGGTGATCTGCAACGAACGCAGGTGCCCGCCGTGGCGGACGACGATCTCGCGCACGAGATCGGTCCACCGGTCGATGTCGAAGCCAGTGTCGCGCAGGCAGCCGAGAACGACGTGGCCGAGAAGGCCGGCGTCGCGGTACCGGTCCGCGAGCCTCAGGACCGATTCCTCACCGCCGGGGCCCACGTCGACGAGGTAGGTGCGCGGGACGACCCGCGCGGTGAGGTCGTCGAGCACCGCGCGCACCCGGTCGTGGTCGTCGGGCGGCCCGACCGCCAGCCCTTCGGGCGTCCCGGCCGCGCTGAGCGGGTATATCCCGAAGGCCAGCGCCGGCCCGCCCGTGGTGGTCATCGAACGAGCCGTTCGAGCACGGTTCGGTTCGCCGCATTCGATGCCATTGATGCCTCCGTGTCGTCGGCGGGGCCGTGGGGTGGTGCGATGCGACCAAGCGTGTGCTTCGGCGCTGAACGGCGCCTGTCTGGTCGCTGAAGGGCTTGTCGGGAACAGGGTGCAAGACGTACACTTGCTTGAGCATTCAAGGAATTTCTTCGCGCAACCCGGCGAACCCCAAAGAGGCGCACGATGGAAGTCAAGGAACTCGGCCACATCGTCCTGTACGTGCACGACCTCGAACGTTCCGCGCGCTTCTACCGCGATGTGCTCGGTTGGCGGCAGATCATCGGCGGTCCCGGCAACCCGTTGCCGTTCCCGGCGGCGGCGTTCTCCGCGCCGGGTGGTCGCACCCATCACGAGCTGCTCCTCATCGAGGTCGGCCCCGACGCCGCCGAACAACCGCACGGCCGCCACGTCGGCCTGTACCACTTCGGCCTGAAAGTCGGCGACACCGACGACGAGCTGCGCGACGCGTTGCGCACCGTGCAGGAGCACGGCGTGACGGTGCTCGGCGCGAGCGATCACACCGTCACCCACAGCCTCTACATCGCCGACCCCGACGGCAACGAGCTCGAGCTCTACATCGATGTTGCCGGCATCGACTGGGAGCAGGACCCGGCGCTGATCGGCGCGCCGATCAAACCGCTCCGCTTGTAGGCGCGCCGGGCGCTACCGCGACGCGACGAGGTCGGCGGCGCGCGTCACTTCGTCGACGTCGGCGGTCGTCGCGACGAGGATCACTTCGTCGCAGCCCGTCTGTTCGATCGCGTCGAGGCGGTCGCGCACCGCGGCCGCCGACGTCGCGGTGCACATCGCCGCCATCGCCGACGCCGCCCGCTCGCCGAAGACACGCAGATAGTTCGTCGCGTACTGGTGCACACGTTCGGCAGCGTCGGCCCGAGACCGATCCAGAACGACGTCTGCCGGAACGGTTCGCCGCTTCTGCCGGCCGCGGCCCACGCCTGGTCGAAGGCACGGAACGACGCACCGACCGACGCGGCGTCGCCGGCCATGTCGAAGCCGGCGAGACCGTCGGCCCAGTGCGCGGCCCGGGTCATCGACTTCGGTCCCATGGAACCGGTGAGCACGGGCGGGCCACCGGGCCGGGTCACGGTCGGGCCGACCGGCGCCGCGCCTTCGAAGGGCGCGTTGCCGTTCCAGACCCGCTTGAGCAGCGCGACCTGCTCGTCGAGCCGCGCGTGCTTGCGCTCGGTCGGCGCGTCGTACGCGCGGTAATCGTCGTCGCGGCCGCCGACACCGACACCGAGCACGAACCGGCCCCCCGAAAGCACGTCGATCGTCGCAGCCTGCTTCGCGACGTGCACCGCGCTGTGCATCGGCAGCACGCTCACCGTCGCTTCGAGCATGACCCGTTCGGTGATCGACGCCGCGGCGGCGAGCGTCGTCATCATGTCGAGGTTGGGGTAGGTCACCCGTTCACCGCAGGAGAGCACCGAGAACGGCCCGGCGTCGATGCGTCGCATCCAATCGAGCAGCGTTGCGCGCGACGTGCCGCCGATCATCGACGGCAGGGCGATCCCGATCTTCATGGGCGCCGACGCCGCCGGTTCAGCGCTGCGTGCCGACGAGCAACTCGCGGAACGGCGTGTCTTTCGCGGGGCCCGGCTCCTTCGGCAGGCCGAGGACACGCTCGCCGATGATGTTCTTCTGGACTTGGTCGGTACCGCCGTAGATCGACGGGCCGGGCGAGAAGAGCGTGAGCTCCTGCACGAACCCGCCGCCAACGGTGCCCGGGCCCATCAGCATCCCGTCGGCGCCGATGATCTCGTTGCCCAGTTCGCGCTGCAATCGCAGGATGTCGCTCATCATGAGCTTCGCGATGTTCGGTGCGCCTCCACTCGCCGCGCCACCTCGCATCCGCATCGACGAGAACCGCCCGATCTCGGTGAGCGAGTAGAGCTTCGCCAACCCCTGGCGCACGTTCGGGTCGTCGTTCTTTCCCAACTGCTTCGCCACGTCGATCAGCCGCTTCGCGGCGTTGAAACCACCCCCGCCGGTACCACCGGTGCGCACCTGGCCGACATGGTCGCCCGCGCGATCGTCGAGTTGCCCGGCGATCGGGCCGGGGAACGCGTTCCCGGCCGCGCCGCTCCCACCGCTGCCGAGCCCCGCACGCTCGGCCATCAACGTGGTGTTCGCGACTGCCCAACCGTTGTTGAGGCCGCCGATGATGTCGTCGTTGTGCACGCGTGCACCATCGAGGAACACCTCGTTGAACAGCGCGCGCCCCGTCATTTCTCGTAGGGGCCGCGTCTCCACCCCGGATTGGGTCATGTCGAAGCGGAAGTACGTGATGCCCTTGTGCTTGGGCAGCTCCGGATCGGTGCGCGCGATCAGCATGCCGACGTTGCAGAGCTGCGCGGTCGACGTCCACACCTTCTGCCCGGTGATGATCCATTCGTCGCCGTCGCGCACCGCCTTGGTCTGCAGGCTGGCGAGGTCGGAGCCGGCACCCGGTTCGGAGAACAGCTGGCACCACGCGTCCTGACCGTTGAGGATGCGCAACAGGTCGTGCTGCTTCTGGTGCTCGGTGCCGTGCGCGGCGATCGTCGGCGCGGTGAGCAGGTACCCGAGCCCGGCCGGCGGCCCGATCGCACCGTGCTCACGGATGGCTTCGTTCACGACGGCGGCCAGCGACCGAGACCAGCCCTTGCCCCAGGCGTCCTCCGGGAACGTCGGCGCCGCGTACCCCGAACGGGCCAGGCGGTCCCACCATTCGCCCACCTTGGCGTCGGGGTCCCAATTGTCGGCGAGCCAGGCCTTGACCTCGGCCCGCACGTCTTCCGGGCTGGGTAGCGCCACTGTCGTACTCCTCGCCTCAGCTGCATGCACCGTGCAGAAACCGAAACGAGCGTACCCCGGGGCCGGCGCGAAACGCCGAGCCTCAGAGCAGGTCGAGCACCCGCTCCGGCGGCCGGCCGATGACGGCGCGGTCGCCGACGAACACGACGGGTCGTTCCATCACCTCGGGATGTTCGAGCAGCAGCCCGACGACCGCGTCGCGCGTCGTGTAGTCGGCCGCGCGCAACCCGAGGTCTTTGAACTTCTTGTCGCCGGTGCGAACCAGCACGGCCGGTTCGTCGGGGATCGCGTCGACGATCCGCTCCAGGGTCGCACGGTCCGGCGGGGTGTCGAGGTACTTGACGACGTCGGTGCCCACGCCGCGGTCGCGCAGGATTTCGAGCGCGCCGCGCGACTTCGAACACGACGGGTTGTGGAAGATCAGCGCGTCAGTCATACAACCTCCGAAGCTAGCCGCCGCAAGTATTCGTCGCGCGAGATGTCGAGCGCGCCGAGCGAGCAGAGGTGCGCGGTCGTCCACTGCACGTCGAACAGGGTGACGCCGTCAAGGCGCAACAGTTCGACGGCGGCCCAGAGCGCGACCTTCGACGCGTCGGTCACCCGGTGGAACATCGACTCCCCGGCGAAGAACCGGCCGATGCGCAACCCGTACAGCCCGCCCGCCAGCTCGCCGTCGCGCCACACCTCGATGCTGTGCGCCCAACCGAGCCCGGCGAGGCGCACGTACGCGGTCACGAACGACTCGTCGATCCAGCCGTGCTCCCGGCGCGGGTCGCCGCACGCGCGCATGACACTTTCGAACGCGGCATCGACGGTGATCTCGAAGCGCGGGATCGCCCGCCGCAACGAACGGCTGACGTGCATCCCGTCGAGCGGCATGATCCCGCGCGGGTCGGGCGACCACCATGCGAGCTCGCCCTGCACCCGCATCGGGAACAGGCCGGCGCGGTACGCGGCGAGCACGGTGCCCGGTTCGAGGTCGGCACCCAAACCGACGATGCCGTGCTCGTCGGCGATCGTCGCCGGCGGCAACTCCCAGCGGCACGGCGGCGGTTCGACGGGCGGCCGGACGGACGAGGTATTCACCGCCGCGAGCTTCGCGCAGCTTCTACACTCCGGGCCGTGAGGCGCATCTCCCACTACTGACGCCGAGCCGCTCGCAGGTCCTTTCCCCGGCTCGCGCCGCTCGCCTCGCGCGCACCGATCGCGCTGCTGGCGGCCCTGCTGACGCTGCGGCTGGTCGACGAGTCGGCCGGGTTCCTGCCGGCGGGCGCGTTCGAGGCGTTCCGCGTCGACCTGCATCTCAGCTACGCGCAGGCGAGCACGGTGCTCGCCGCCGCGGCTCCCGGCGCGATCGCCGGCAACGTCTTCGCGATCGCGGCCGACTACGTGAGCCGGCGGGTGATCGCGTCGGGCGGCGCGTTCGGTTTCGCGGTTGCGCTCGGTTTGTACGCCACCGCGCACTCCTACCCGCTGCTGCTGCTCGCGTCGTTCCTCGTCGGCGCGGCAGCGACCGCGATGATCGACGGCGCGGAACTCGCGCTCGTCGATCTCGTCGGCGACGACCTCCCGCCGGCACTCGCGATCTCCAATTTCCTCGGCGCGATCGGCGACGTCCTCGGGCCGCTCGCGGTCGTGGTCGCGGCCGCGCTCGGTTTCGGCTGGCGCGCCCCGTTCGCGCTCGGCGCGATCGCCATGGCCGCGTACGCCGTGTGGCTCGCGACCCTTCCGATCCCTGCCCCCACCGCGGCCGCGCACGCCCACACCGGTGAGCGGCCGATGCGCGCCCTGGCGGCCGTCGCGCGCGACCGCCGCGTGTGGTTCTACGCCGCGCTCGCGGTGTTGCTCGGCCCGCTCGACGAACCGTTCCTCGCGTTCCTCATCGCGTACGCGGAGCGCGACCGTTCGTTGCCGGCACCGGCTGCCGTCGCGCTCGCAATGTGCACGGTTGCCGGTTCGGTGGTCGGCTACGGGTTTCACGGGTTGCGCCGCCACGGGCCCGGCGCGACCCTCGCTCGCCCGGCGGCCGCGATGGCGGCCGCCGCCGCGCTGATCGTCGTCGTGCCGTGGGTGCCGTTGATCGGCCTGGCGGCCTTCGCGTTCGGCGTCGCACTCGCGTCGTTCTGGATCGTCGCCCAGGCTCGCATCCTCACGTTGCGCCCCGGCCAGACCGGCAGCGTGAAAGCGGTGATCTCGACGATCGAGTTCGCCGCGTTCGGGCTGCCGGTCCTGTACGGCGTCGCGGCCGACGCCTACGGCGTGCGCGCCGGTCTCGCGTGTTACGCCGCGACGGCGGTCGCCCTCGCGCTCCTCGTGACCCGCGCGCCGCCCGCGACGCCCGGCCCGGTTCAGGCCAGCATCGAACGGGCGATCTGACCGATCTGGATCTCGTCGGTGCCGGCGTAGATCTGCAGCACCTTCGCGTCCCGTGCGAGTTGTTCCACTTCGTACTCGGCCATGTAGCCGTTGCCGCCGAAGAGCTGCACCGCTTCGAGCGCGACTTCGGTCGCCGACTGCGCCGAGTAGAGCTTCATCGCCGACGCTTCCGACAAGCTCATCGCTTTCCCGGCGGCGGCCATCTCGAGGGTGCGGAACACGAGGTTCGACACGTTGAGACGCGCGACCTCCATCTTCGCCAGCTTCAGCTGGATGAGCTGGTAGTTCCCGATCGGCTGGCCGAACTGCACCCGCTCCTTCGCGTACGGCACGCTCAACTCGATACACCGTTCGATGATCCCGAGCGCCATCGCGGCCACGCCGGTCCGCTCGATGGTGAACGTCGCCTTCGACGCGTCGCGCCCGGCACTGCCGCGGAATCCTTCCTCGCTCTCGCCGAGCAACCGGTCGCGACCGGCGCGCACGTCGTCGAGGAAGAGCATGCCGGTCGGCGATGAGTGCAGCCCCATCTTGCGCAGCGGTTTGCTCTGTTCGAGGCCGGGCATGCCGCGGTCGAGCACGAACTGCAACACCTTGCGTTCGGCGGGCGGGTTGCCCTCGTCGAGTTTGCAGATGAACACGATCGTGTCGGCGTAGGGGCCGTTCGTGATGAACGTCTTCGAACCGTTGAGCACGTACTCGTCGCCGTCGCGGCGAGCCGTCGCCTGCATCGAACCGAACGCGTCGGAACCCGAATTGGGTTCGGTGATCGCCCAGGAACCGACCTTGTCGAGGGTGAGCAGGTCGAGGGCCCACCGCTCCTTCTGGGCGATCGTGCCCTTCGACATCACCGCGGTGGCGGTCAAACCGACCGACACGCCCATCGCGGTCACCATCCCCGGCGAACATTTGCAGAGCTCGATGATCGGCAGCATGGTCATGCCCCCGCCCCCGCCGGAGCTTCGCCCGCCTGAGGTGTCGCCGTTCTTCTCCGCCTCGATGCGCCGCCGGAACGAGTCGCGCGCCATCTGGTCCATGCCGAACGTGCGGTACAGCTTCCGTAACAGATCGTAAGGAGGCAGGTCACCATGCTCGAGTTCCTCGCGGTGCGGCCTGATCTCGTTGTCGACGAACTGGCGCACCGTGTCGCGGATCATCTGCATCTCGTCGGGCCACTCGAACATCGCTCCCCCTCGTCGAACTTCGAGGGCGCATCGTAGGCAGCGGCGTTCGCACCCCTGCCGTCCGTATGGCAGACAAATCCTGCTCAGCCACTCCCCTCAGTGCGCCGATGACCCAGACAACGCATCAGGAGGGCGTGGTGGTCGGGATCGGGATCGATCACATCTCAGTGGCGCGGCGCTTGCCGATCGACGCCGAGCAGTTGGCGCGGGTCGTCGCGCGGCTCCGGCTCGACACCGATGCGCCGAGCGTGTCGTGGAACCTCGGCGACCGCGGCAGCTGCGAGGTCGACACCGCGTTCGCGCCGTTCTCCCACGAAGGCGGCATCGCGTTCACCACCACGGCCCTCCTCTGGGACACCGAGCATCTCGGGCTCGCCACCGTCAACGTGACCCTCGTGCCGTGCGACGAACGGGAATCCGAATTGGTGTTCCACCCCAGCGAAGCGATCGGCGACTGGTGGAGCGCTCGGCTCCCCGCCTACCTCGACCTCGCCCACGCCGCGCTCGAGGAGCTCGCCCAAGAGCTGCTCTGGCAGCATTCCCGCCTCACCGACGACGTCTGAGCGGCCGCCGGCGGGCCGCCCGCCGGCCGCGTCCCGGCCGCATCCCGGAGGTTCGGGCCCCCTTCACCCACGCGTCGCATCGATGACCCGCGCTCGAAACATGCCCGCGGCAGCATGTCCGGTGTCGGAACCCATGCAGCGTCGGCGGGGAGTTCCCGGCGACGCCACGCCGACCGGGAGGACCCCGTGTACGTGACCGACCGAGCCTGCCTGTCGATCGCTCGGACCATTCCACTGGCGCTGCCCGACGCGAGCGAAGCGGCCGCCCGCCTCCGGAACGGGTGCGACCCGGTGCGGGGGCTCACCCTGCCCGACGGGAGCCGCATCGTCATGCGCCTCCCGTTCCACCCCGACCCCTGGTTCCCCGGCCGCCCCCTCCACCTCGTCCCCCGCCGGACGGGTGCGGCCCTGTTCACCCGCGGCCACCGCCGGGTCAGCCCGGTCGAGATCGAACTCGCGCCGTGGTCCGACGGCGTGACCGAACTGGTGCTGCGCCCCGCCGTCCGTTCCCCCTACTCCTGGGGTGCACGCCGGCTCGACCGCTGGTTCCGGCAGGCGCACGCCGCCGCGGATCTCCTACGCGGCGAGATCCTGGCCGCGGCCGCCGCTCCGGCCGAGCCCGTCGCGGCGCCGATGGAGCCCATCGACCTCACCGTCACCAATCGCGAGCGCATCGCCGTTTGAGCGAAGCGCCCATCTTCCGGAGCCGGTAGCCGGGCCGTCATTGCCCCCCGGTGGCGACCCGGCACCGCTCCGGCCAAGTGGAGCCTCAACCGCCGCCGCGCGCGCGTCGCGGTCGCGTCATTCTGCCCACGGCGGTACGAACGGTTCACCGCCCGGGAAGCGGGCGCGGCCTCCGACCGGGAGCACGCAAACCGCTTCGAAGGGAACGTCGCCGTCGTTGGCCAGGCTGAACTGCTCGTTGGCCGGCACGATGAGCGCGTCGCCCTCGACCAGCGCCTGCGATTTCCCGTGCAGCGTCACGAAGGCCGTGCCCGCGAGCGCGACGAAGATCTCCTCGCGATCGACCATGTGCGCGACGCCCGGCGTTCGCGGCGCGAGACGAAGTCGCCACACCGACGTCTCCGTCGCCCCGCGGCTCGGCGCGGCCAAACCCTGCACTTCGAGACCGTCCTGTCCGAAGTTCGGCGCGTCTCGTGCTTCCACTACCGGCATGGTGTTCCCTTCTTCACGTTTCCGATTTCGACAAGTTAGCTTGTCCAAGTTAGCTTGTCTACTCTGGGTCGCCGTGGACGAACTCGACTTCGGAGTGCTGCTCGGCCTCGCGTACCAGGCCTTCGTCGGCGACCTGCGCGAGCATCTCGCCGGCAAGGGCTTCGACGACCTCGGTCGCCACGACGGGTACGTGTTCCGGTTGCTCGCCGAACGAAGCGTGACCGTGAGCGAATTGGCAACCCGGCTCGACATGACGAAGCAAGGCGCGGGGCAGGTCGTCGACGACATGGAGCAGCGCGGCTACGTCGAGCGCACGCCCCATCCGACCGACGCCCGCGCGCGCCACGTGCGGCTCAGCCGCCGGGGTCGCGCCGCGCTGCGAACCGCGCGCGACTTCCATCGCGCGTTCGAACGGGCGCTCTCCCGCCGTCTGGGCGCAGACGCCGCCCGCGCGGCGCGAACGGTGCTCGACGACATCGCCCGCCGCGGCGAAGGCGACACGGTCCCGTTACGACCGATGTGACGCCCTCGTCGCGGACGCTCGGGTCACCTCATCGGAGCGGCGTCGGGGGTGAGCGGCGCCGGAAGCGCGGTTTCGCCCATCAGGTACCGGTCGACGGCAGCCGCGCAGGAACGGCCCTCGGCGATCGCCCACACGATGAGGCTCTGCCCGCGCCCCATGTCGCCCGCGACGAACACGTTGTCGAGATTCGTCTTCCACGACATGTCGCGCGCGACGTTGCCCCGCTCGTTCAGGTCGACCCCGAGCTTCTCGAGCAGCCCGGCCTTTTGTGGCCCGACGAAACCCATCGCGAGCAACACCAGCTCGCACGGCAATTCGAAGTCGGAGCCGTCGATCTTCTCGAACACCATCCGGCCGTCGACGAACTTCTGCTCGACCTCGTGCGCCCGCAGCGCCCGCACCCTTCCGTTCTCGTCGCCGAGGAAACACTCGGTGTTGACCGCGTAGACGCGCTCGCAACCTTCTTCGTGCGCCGACGACACGCGGTAGATCATCGGGTAGGTCGGCCACGGCATCGTTTCGGTCCGCGCCTCGGGCGGTCGCGGCAGGATCTCGAACTGGTGCACGCTCGCCGCGCCCTGCCGGATCGACGTGCCCAGGCAGTCGGCACCCGTGTCGCCCCCGCCGATGATGACGACGTGCTTGCCGGCGGCGGTCAACGGCGGTTCGGTGAGGTCGCCTTCCTGCACCCGGTTGGCCCCCGGCAGGAACTCCATCGCCTGGTAGATACCTTCGAACTCGCGCCCGGGCACCGGGAGGTCGCGCCAGGCAGTGGCGCCACCCGCGAGCACCACCGCGTCGTACGCGAGGACCTCCTCGACGGGAACGTTGTCGCCGACGTTCGCGCCGGTGCGGAACTCGGTGCCTTCCGCTCCCATCTGTTCGATGCGCCGGTCGAGGTGGCGCTTCTCCATCTTGAACTCGGGAATGCCGTACCGCAGCAGCCCGCCGATCCGGTCGGCGCGTTCGTACACGACGACCGCATGGCCCGCGCGCGTCAGCTGCTGCGCCGCGGCCAGACCGCTCGGCCCGCTCCCGACGACGGCGACGCGCTTGCCCGTGCGCTCCGACGGGACGATCGGCACGACCCATCCTTCTTCCCACGCACGGTCGATGATCTCGACTTCGACCTGCTTGATCGTGACCGCGGGCTCGTTGATACCGAGCACGCAGGCCGCTTCGCACGGCGCCGGGCACAAGCGGCCGGTGAACTCCGGAAAGTTGTTCGTCGCGTGCAGCCGTTCGATCGCGGCGTGCCAGCGGTCGCGGTACACGAGATCGTTCCACTCCGGAATGAGGTTCCCGAGCGGGCACCCCGTGTGGCAGAACGGGATACCGCAATCCATGCACCGGGCCGCCTGGGTGCGCACCTTGTCGGCCGGGAAGTCTTCGTAGACCTCTTTCCAGTCGTGCACGCGGAGCGGGATCGGCCGCCGGTGCGGCAGTTCCCGGTCGTACTTCATGAACCCCGTCGTCTCACCCATCGTCTCGTCGTCCTCTCCTGTTTGCAGCCGGCGGCGCGCTTCAGCGCGCCCTGGGCTGCAAACCGGGAATCAGCCTCGGGCCGCCGCCATGACGGCCTCGTCGACGTCCACACCACGTTCCGTCGCGTCACGGATCGCTTCGAGGACGCGCTTGTAGTCCTTCGGGAAGATCTTGGTGAAGTGGCCCACGTTGCTCCACCACTTCGTCAGGATGCGCTCCGCGACCGGTGAACCGGTTGCTTCCATGTGACGGGTCACGATGGTGCGCAGCCACTCACCGTCTTCGTCGTCGAGCGCGTCGACGTCGACCATGTCGCGGTTCATCCGCAGGTACAGCGTCTTGTCGGGGTCCCATACGTACGCGAACCCGCCGCTCATCCCGGCCGCGAAGTTGCGGCCCGTCGGCCCGAGGATCACCGCCCGGCCGCCGGTCATGTACTCGCACCCGTGGTCGCCGACGCCTTCGACCACCGCGGTCGCGCCCGAGTTGCGCACGCAGAACCGCTCACCGACGAGACCGCGGATGAACACGTGGCCCGCCGTCGCGCCGTAGAGGATCACGTTGCCGGCAATCACGTTCTCCTCGGCGACGAACGGCGCGCGCCGGGGCGGGTAGAGCGCGAGCGTCCCACCCGAGAGGCCCTTGCCGAAGTAGTCGTTGGCGTCGCCTTCGAGGTGCATCGTGATGCCGTGCGGCAAGAACGCGCCGAACGACTGGCCGGCCGAACCCTGGAACGTGATGTCGATCGTGTCCTCGGGGAGACCTTCGCCACCCCAGCGGCGCGTCACTTCGGCGCCGAGCATCGCGCCCACGGTGCGGTTCGTGTTCCGGATCGCCGACGTGATCGTGACCGGCCGCGCCGATTCGATCGCGTCGGCCGCCGCCGCGATCAACTCGTTGTCGAGGGCGCGGTCGAGGCCGTGGTCCTGGGTGGTCGAGCAGTAGAACGTCTGCCCGTACTTGTTGACGGGCGGCGCGAGGATCGGCGCCAGGTCGAGGCCCTGCGCCTTCCAGTGCTCGATCGCCGGCCGCGTGTCGAGCATCTCCACGTGCCCGATCGCCTCCTCGAGCGAACGGAACCCGAGCGCGGCAAGGTGCTCGCGCACCTCCTCGGCGATGAACTCGAAGAAGTTCACGACGAACTCCGGTTTCCCGCTGAACTTCTTGCGCAGTTCGGGGTTCTGTGTCGCGACCCCGACAGGGCACGTATCGAGGTGGCAGACGCGCATCATCACGCACCCCGACACCACCAGCGGCGCGGTCGCGAACCCGAACTCCTCGGCGCCGAGCAGCGCGGCGACGATCACGTCGCGGCCGGTCTTCAACTGGCCGTCGCACTGCACGACGATGCGATCGCGCAACCCGTTCAGCAACAACGTCTGCTGCGTCTCGGCGAGCCCGAGCTCCCACGGCGCGCCGGCGTGCTTGATCGACGTGAGCCGCGCCGCTCCGGTACCGCCGTCGTGACCGGAGATGAGCACGACGTCGGCCTTCGCTTTGCTCACCCCGGCCGCGACCGTGCCGACGCCAACCTCCGAGACGAGCTTCACGTGGACGCGCGCCCGGTTGTTCGCGTTCTTGAGGTCGTGGATCAGTTGCGCGAGGTCTTCGATCGAGTAGATGTCGTGGTGCGGCGGCGGCGAGATCAGGCCGACGCCGGGCGTCGAGTGCCGAGTCTTCGCGATCCACGGGTACACCTTGTGGCCCGGGAGCTCGCCCCCTTCGCCGGGCTTCGCGCCCTGCGCCATCTTGATCTGCAGGTCGTCGGCGCTCACGAGGTACTCGCTCGTCACGCCGAAACGTCCCGACGCGACCTGCTTGATGGCCGATCGCTTCGAGTCGCCGTTGGCCATCGGCACGTAGCGCTCGGGGTCTTCGCCGCCTTCACCGGTGTTGCTACGCGCACCGATCCGGTTCATCGCGATCGCGAGGTTCTCGTGCGCCTCCTTGCTGATCGACCCGTAGCTCATCGCACCGGTCGAGAACCGGGTCAGGATGCTCGCGACCGGTTCGACCTCGTCGATCGGCACCGGCTCCCGGACGCCGACCTGCAGTTCGAACAGGCCGCGCAACGTCGCGAGTTGCTTCGACTGGTCGTCGACCCGGCGCGAGTACTCCTTGAACACGTCGTACCGGCCGCTGCGCGTGGAGTGCTGCAGCTTGAACACGGTGTCGGGGTTGAACAGGTGGTACTCGCCCTCACGCCGCCACTGGTACTCACCGCCGACGGGGAGTTCGCGGTGCGCGAGTTCTTCGGGCCGGTCGGGGAACGCGAGCCGGTGACGAGCGGCAACTTCTTGCGACAAGGTCTCGAGGTCGACTCCCTCGATGCGTGACGCGGTACCGGTGAAGTACTCATCGATCACCTCGTGGTTGATGCCGACCGCCTCGAAGATCTGCGCTCCGGTGTACGACGCCACCGTGGAGATGCCCATCTTCGACATCACCTTGAGGATGCCCTTCCCGGCCGCCTTGATGTAGTTCTTGATCGCCTTGCGTTCGTTGATCCCGGTGATCACACCCTCGTTCACGAGGTCGTGCAGCGTGTCGAACGCGAGGTACGGGTTGATCGCCCCGCCGCCGAACCCGAGCAGCAGCGCGAAATGGTGCACCTCGCGCGCCTCACCGGTTTCGATCACGAGCCCGACGCGCGTGCGCGTCTTCTCGCGCACGAGGTGGTGGTGCACCGCCGCGGTGATCAGCAGCGCCGGGATCGGTGCCAGCTCCTCGGTCGCGTACCGGTCGGAAAGGATGATGACGTTCGCACCGTCGGCGATCGCCTCGCTCACCGCGGCGCGGACGTACTCGATCGCCTCCCGCAGCCCTTCACCACCTTCGGCGATCGGGTAGTGGCAGTAGAAGGTCGCGGGCTTGTACCCGTCGACCGCGTAGTCGCCCTCGTCGATGTAACGCAGCTTCGCCAACTCCTCGTTGGTGAGGATGGGCGAGGGGCACACCAACTGCCGGCACGACGCGGCGCCCGGCGCGAGCAGGTTGCACTCGGGGCCGATCGTGCTGTTGAGACTGGTGACCAGCACTTCGAAGTTCGCGTCGAGAGGTGGGTTCGTGACCTGCGCGAACAGTTGCTTGAAGTACTCGTAGATCATGCGCGGCCGCGCCGAGATCACCGGGACGGGCGTGTCGGTTCCCATCGACCCCAACGACTCGACGGCGTTGCGCGCCATCGGCGCGATGATCAACCGCAGGTCTTCCTGCGTGTAACCGAACAACCGTTGCTGCTGCACCGCGGAGCTGTGTTGCGGGACCAGCGGGAACTGGGGCGGCAGGTCGTCGAGGTGCGTGAGGCCCGCGTCGAGCCAGTCGGCGTACGGCAGTTGCGCGGCGAGCTCGGCCTTGATCTCGTCGTCGGGGACGATGCGGCCCTGCTCCATGTCGACGAGGAAGATCTTCCCCGGTTCGAGGCGCCCCTTCTTCACCACGTGTTCCGGCTGCACGTCGAGTACGCCGACCTCGCTCGCCATCACCACGATGTCGTCGTCGGTGACCCAGTAGCGGCTCGGGCGCAGACCGTTGCGGTCGAGCACCGCGCCGATCACGGTGCCGTCGGTGAACGCGATCGAGGCCGGGCCGTCCCACGGTTCCATCAACGACGCGTGGTAGCGGTAGAACGCGCGGCGCGCCGCGTCCATCGACTCGTGGTTCTCCCACGCTTCGGGGATCATCATCAAGATCGCGTGGTGCAACGGCCGGCCGGTGAGCGCGAGCAGTTCGAGTGCCTCGTCGAACCGTGCGGTGTCGCTCGCGCCCGGCGTGCACACCGGGAAGATCCGCTCGATGTCGCCGGGCAGCAGGTCGGTGCTCATCGCACCCTCGCGGGCACGCATCCAGTTCTCGTTGCCCTGCACCGTGTTGATCTCACCGTTGTGGGCGAGCATCCGGTAGGGGTGCGCGAGCGGCCAGCTCGGGAAGGTGTTGGTGGAAAAGCGCGAGTGCACGAGCGCGAGCGCCGACTCGAGGCGGGTGTCGGCCAGGTCGGGGTAGAACTCGGGGAGCTCGAGCGTGGTGAGCATGCCCTTGTAGATGAACGTGCGCGCACTGAGCGACGGGAAATAGACACCGGCGTCCTCGCCGTGCTCGGCGGCGGTCTCCCGTTCGATGCGTTTGCGGGCGCAGTACACGTGACGGTCGAGTTCGAGGTCGGCGAGATCGCCCTTGCTCGCGAACACCTGCCGGAACGACGGCATCGCCTCGCGGGCGGTCGGGCCGGCGACCTCCGCGTTCACCGGCACGTCGCGCCAGCCGAGGATCGTGAACCCCTCTTCCTCCAGGATCGCCTCGACGGCCTTCTGCTCGGTGTCGGCGTTGTCGGGGTCGAGGAACGCCATGCCGCTCACGTACCGGCCCGCCGGGGGTAGGTCGAAGTCGACGACGGCACGGAAGAAGCCGTCGGGCATCTGCAGCAGGAGGCCCGCACCGTCGCCGGTGTCGGGTTCGGCACCCGTCGCACCGCGGTGGTTCAGCTTGCAGAGCGCGGCGATGCCCAGCTCGACGATGCGGTGGCTCTTGCGGCCCTGCATGTCGACGACGAACGACACGCCGCAGCTGTCGTGCTCGAAGCGGGGGTCGTAGAGCCCGTATGCGGGCGGCAGGTCGCGCTTGGTCATGCGTCGTCGTCCTCGGTCTCGGTGCGGTCAGCTCAGGTGCAGCCGGCAATGCCGGCACTCAGAAGGGCTGGCCACGACGGGACGACATTGGCCCGCGGGCAGTTCCGGAATTGTATCGGGCAGGTTTCCGGCCCGGGAACCTCATTCCGGGCCCGGCTCCCCGTGCCCATGAGGGCGCCAGTGCCCGGCCGCCATCGGCGGGCGCCGGCCGTGGGCTGCGTGTGTGTTGGCGGCGAACTCCACCGTGCGCCATCCCTCCGGGCCCTCGGCGAAGTGTGCCTCGGAGGCAACCAGGCGGCACGACGGGTACAGCACGTGGATCGGCGCCATCCCCGCACCGCCGAACCGCTCGACCAGGCTCACACCGTCGACGATCAAGTCGGTGACCCGGTCCGTGCCGAAACCCAACTCCTCAGAACGGACCTCGATGCAAAGCTCCACTGGCGCACGGTACGCGGATGAACGCGGCGTACGCTCCGAATTCTGGTGCTGCGCGCATGGGCGTCGGTCGTGGCTCAGTTTGCGTCTTGGGCCGGGTCCTGACCCTTGGTTGTCAGCGTGTGCAACATGCCCATGATCTGCGCCACAACGGCGAGCAGTAGGCCAGAAGTGATCATGGCGAGCCCGACCTGCACGGCGAACAGCCGCTCTTGGGTACGCAGGCGGGCGTTGAACCCGACGTAGGCGTGACCAACCGCTACCTGCAACCAGGCTCCGACAACGATCCCCGCGACCGCGACGAGGATCCCGAGCCGGCTGATCCACTTGACAGCGTTCTCCATAGAGCGGCGAGCCTACGGTCGGTCGAGGAGTTCGCGCGAGCTGCGTGAGCGACCACGGATACGCCGAGGCACCAGCGGCGGGCGCGGGCGTGGTCGCTGCCGAACTTCTTCGTCAATGCCGAGGCGCCGCAGAGCGCCCGCGGCAGGGTGGTGCGTTCAGCTCGCAGCGGTCACGCGCCGCAGCCGCTCGGTGAGGTCCGGCGCGCCGTCGGCGAGTTCGATCGCGGTCGCGGCGCGCTCGGCGAGCGACCGTCGAGTGTTCGCACCCATCGGGAGCTCGAGCCCCGAAAACCCGTTCGTGAACGGCAGGAAGTCGATGAGTTGCGCTCCGAGTGACCACGATTTCGGCCGTGACTCGTCGACATCGCGTTCGAACCATAGATGCTCGATCTGCCACCGGGACACGACGCGACGACGATCTTCGAGCAGGTGAACCAGCAAGGCTGCGAGCGCGTGTGGCTGGTCGGTGCAACGGACGGTCTCCAGGTCGCTCAGCGCCGACACGTCGTCGAGCAGGCGCGGCATCGTGCGTCGCGCCAAAACGATGAACACGCGCGTGACGGCGACCAACGTCACGATGCCGAACACGCTGATCGCAACCAGGAGACCCGGCACACCGAGCCCCGCGGAGAACAGCACCAGAATGCCGCCGGCCCACAAGACATTCGTTGCGATCGCGCACAGCAAGAGCAGGTCGACGGCGGAAACCGCGAAGACGTAACCCGGCGTCGTGAGCGCTGTCGCGAGGTACGCGCACAGCGCATCGAGCTCCGGGCGCGGCAGTTGCAGCGCGCCCGTCGTGAACGCGGCGTTGCCGTTCTGCGCGTGCCCGTACGCGAGCGCGTTGGGCGCGGGGTCGTCGATGATCCACACGCGAGGCGGCTGCGCACCGCGAACAAGCCGGAACGTGTCGAGCGCCGGGCCGACCGCGGCGAGTTCGTCGGGTTCCGGCGGGCGTGCACCGACGAGCCGACGCGTGGTGCGATCGAAGCCGCCCCAGCCCCAGTAAACGACCGCAAGCGCGATCACGGCGTGGAGTGCCGCGAAGCACGCGATCACACCGGGCACACCGAGCCAGTTGGTGACGTCGGCGATCGTGCGCCACGGGCCGATCTGCGCCATCCGCAGGCACGCGGTCGTGATCGCGACCGCCGACGCGATGTAGGCAGCGACGAGCCCCGACGAGAGCACGTACAACCGCCGCGCCCGACGCGTCGTGCGGTCGTGCGGCCCCCACCAATCGAACCCGATCGAAGCGGTCGATCTTTCCCTGCCCGCCACGCCGGCATGGTGGCACGCCCCAGCAGCCGACGGTGACGCCCGCACGACGATCGCGCCGAACACCACGACGCGGTGTGAGCGCAGCTCGGATCACGGTGAACTCCCGGTCGGAGTGTCTGGTGGTTGGCGTTGTTGTCACACCGTTCCCGTAGTATCGAACACGTGTTCGGGTGCCTGGACGACCTCGAAGAAGCGATCGGGAAGCTCGCGGCGAGCGAGGCGCCGGTCGATGCGATCGCGCTGCGGGCCCAGATGGACCGGCTCGAGTACGTCTGGCTCCGCGCGGTACGCGACGCGGAAACGTCGGGCGTGTGGCAGGCCGAGGGGTACGTGTCGTGCGCAGCGTGGTTACGCGACCAGTGCCGGCTCACCCACACCGACGCCGCGTCGACAGTGAAACTCGCACGGACGCTCGACGCGATGCCCGCGGTCGCGGCCGCGTTCGAAACCGGCACGATCACCCGCCGCCACGCCCAGGTCATCTCCCATGCCCGCACACCCGAACGAGCCCGCGCGTTCGAACCGCTCGACGAAACGCTCGCCGACGCCGCCACGACCCTGACCGTCGAACAGTTGCACACCGTCGTCCGCCACGCCTGCGACACCATCGACACCGACCGAGGCCTCTCCCACGACCAACAACAACACCAACAACGCGCCATCTACCTGTCGAGCCTCCTCGACGGGATGCACGCCCTCAACGGCACCCTCGACCCCGAAACCAACGAGATCGTCCGCACCTGCCTCGACCACTACATGGACCAAGACCACACCGCCGGCGACCCCCGCAGCGCCCCCCAACGCCGCTGCGACGCCCTCGCCCACATCTGCCACACCGCCATGGCCGCCCACCACACCACCGACCACCGGCGCAACCCACCCCACCTCAACGTCATCGTCGACCTCGAAACCATCGAAACCCGCGGCGGCGCCGACCTCGCCGCCCACATCCGCATCGAAGCCACCCACGGGCCCCTCTCCCGAGCGACGCTCGAACGGATCGCCTGCGACTGCAAGATCTCCCGCATCATCACCGACGGAAACAGCCAACCCCTCGACGTCGGCCGCGCCAGGCGCACCGTCACCGACGCCCAATGGAAAGCCCTCGTCATCCGCGACCGCGGCTGCGTTGAACCCGGCTGCGACCGGCCACCCCGCTGGTGCCACGCCCACCACAAACGCTGGTGGGAACACCACCACGGCCCCACCAACCTCGACAACCTCGAACTGCGCTGCGACCACCACCACCGCAACATTCACCAACACCCACCCCCCACCAGGGAATGAACGCGGGCGTTTCGACCACCTACTCGTAACGGACGAGGTCGCTCACTTCGGCGGTCGCGGCGCGGCGGCTGACCGCACCGCCCATCCCGGCACCGAGCACGACCGCGGCGGGGACGAGCAGGAACAGCAGCAGCAGGCTCGGGTCGACGCCGATGTTCGGGCCGATGCCCGCCGAGGCACCGACGATCGACAGCAGCGCGCGCTGCGCGGCCCAACCGAGCGGGATCCCGACCACCACCCCGACGAACGCGAGCACGCCGGCACCGATCGCGGTGACGACGAGTACCTGGCGAGGCGTGAAACCGACCGAGCGGAGTACGCCGAGGTCGTGGGTGCGTTCACGCACCGCGAGCAGCAGCGTCGACGCGAGGTTGGTGAACGCGACGACGAGCACGAGCAGCGTGACGAGCAGGAACGTCGTCTGGAACTCGTTGATCTGAGGGATCTTCTGCACGTCGTGGGTGCGCACCGTCGCCTTGCCGTCGAGCGCGCGCTGCAACGTCGCCGCGACGGCATCGAGGTGCGACCGGTCCTGCACGTGCGCGAGGAACGTCTCGGGGCCGGCGGTCGGCTGGACCCGTTGCAGAGCCGAGAGCGGGAACATGAGGATCTTGCCGCCGTCGGCCGTGTCGCTGTACCAGCCGACCAGGCGCAGTGTCAGCGGCTTCCCGGAGATCTCGACCGTGATGGTGTCGCCGACGTGCACGCCGAGCGCATTCAGCAACCCGTACCCGGCGATGGCCTCGTCGGGCCCGGTCGGCATCCGGCCCGAGCCGACCCGGTACCCGGCGTCCTTCACGTCGCCGCTCAACGCACGGGTCTGGTACGCCGAACCCTTGATCACGCCGCGGCGCCCGGTGGTACTGAACCACGACGTGATCCCCGGGGTGGCGTTCATCGCCGTCGCGACGGAAGCCCGGGCGGCTTTCGTCTGCGGGACCGCGATCAGGTCGTAGGGGTCGCCGGTGTAGGTGAAGTCGTGGAACGCGCGGTGCACGGTGCTGTTGAAGCTGATCGACACGACGACGGCAACGATCGCGATCGCGAGGGCGAGCACCGTGAACACGGAACGGGCCGGCCGCGCGAACGCGTCACGTAACCCGCTCGTTCCGACCGGGCCGACTCCGAGCCGTTCTCCGGCTCGCGCCAGGCGGGAACGGTGCGACTTCGCGGTCGCGACGGGCGACAGGGCCGCGGTCGTGGGCAGGCGCCCGGTTCGCCACGCCGGCACGGCGATCGCGGCGACGACGATGCATTCGATCACGACGAGCGCGATCAGCAACCGGGATGCGGGGAACGATGCCCCTCCGCCACCGAGTACCTGCGTCATCGTCCGCTGCAACCGGCCGGTCATGAAACCGGCCAGCGCCCAGCCCGACACCACTCCCACGGCCGCGACCGTGACGTGCGCGACCAGTACCGCGGCGGTCATCAGCCGGGGTGTCACCCCGACCGATTTCAGCAGCCCGATGTCGCGGCGGCGGGCGACCATCCGCGACGCCATCGACCCGAGCACGACGAGCGCGGCGGCAAGCATCACGAACACCCCGAAGCCGGAGAGGAAGGCGCCGAAGAAGCCGGTGATCGTCAGCGCGTCGCCGCGCGTGTTCTTGAAGTCGTCGGTGCCGACCCGGTTGCCGTAACGGTTGAGGATGCCGGTGACGAACGCGTCGACCCGGTCGGGGTGACGCAACCGGAGGAAGATCGAGCTGTACGCGCTCTGCGTGTGCGTGTCGAAACGGGCGAAGCCGGCCGGGTCGACCCACGCCGGCATCGGCGAGCACTGCGGGTAGAAGCAGTCGTTGAGGTCGACCGCCTCGCCCACAACGGTGAAGCCCGCGCGCGTGCCGGATTGTTCCACCGAGATGCGGTCGCCGACGTTGATCTTGCGGTCGATCGCGTACGACCGTTCGACGACGATTTCGTCGGCGGAACCGGTGCGCACCCAGCGCCCTTCGCGCAGGAGCGGGTGGGAGATCGGGGGCAGATCGTTCGCGCCCATGTCGCGCAGGAGCAACTCCTCGCGGCCGGTACGGCTCACGATGTCGACACCCTCCAGCGCGGGGTACGGCTTCGTCGCGGCCGCGACCCGCGGATCGTGCGCGATCTTCTCCATCAGCGCGACATTCGACGAGTTGAGCGTGACGTGGGCGCCGTTCGCGCGACGGAACGCGTTGTCCCACAGTGCCCCGGCGCGCGACTGCGATTCGAGCCCCACGATGAGCGCGCCCGACGACAGCGTGACAACGACGAGCAGCAACACCATCGCCCGCCAGCGCCGCCCCGACACTTCGCTGCGCACCAGCCGGCCGAGCACGGTGGCGTTCGCGTTCACTGTGTCTCCAGCCGCACCAGGTCGGAGAGCAGTTGCGAAGCGGTACCGGTGGCCGAATCGACCTTCTCCTCCGTCGTGAACTGGCCGTCCTGCATCACGAGGACCCGGTCGGCGGCCGCGGCGACGCGCGCGTCGTGCGTGACCATCACGATCGTCTGGCCGAGTTCGTGCTCCTTGCGCAGCAGGCCGAGCACCTGGCGCGCCGATTCGCTGTCGAGGTTGCCGGTCGGCTCGTCGGCGAGCAGCACCGCGGGGCGGTTCGCCAGCGCGCGCGCCAACGCCACCCGCTGCTGCTGCCCACCCGACAACTCCGAAGGTGCGGCATCGAGGACGTCGCCGATGTTGAGCTCTTCGAGCAGCTCGCGGGCGCGCCGCCGCGCCTCGCGGCGACCGGCACCGACGAGCAGCATCGGCAGTTCGACGTTGTCGGCGACCGACATGTCGCTCACGAGGTTGAAGAACTGGAACACGTAACCGACCTCGCGCCGGCGCAACAAGGCCCGCTGCGTCTCCGACATGGATGCGACGTCGGCGCCCGCGATGACGACGCTGCCGGTATCGGGGGTGTCGAGCCCGCCGAGCATGTGGAGAAGGGTGCTCTTCCCGGAACCGCTCGGCCCCATGATCGCGACCCACTCGCCCGCGTGGACGTCGAACGCCACGTCGCGGAGCGCGTAGGTCTCGCGACCGCCACCCCGGTAGGTCTTCTCCACGTTGCGGCAGACGATCGGCATCGGTACCGGTTCGGCTGCCGGCGACGAGGCAGGCGTCGCGTCGGTCATCGGGGTTCCTCTCGCAGCCGCAGCTCGCACACGTCCAGCCAACGAAGCTCTGCTTCGAGGTGAAGTGCAGCACCTTCTTGCAGCAATGCGTGCACCGGCTCGACACCCGCACCGTCGAGCGCGTCGATGTCGCGCCGTGCCTGCAGGTAGCGCTGCCGCTGCAGGGCGACGATCGGGCCGGTGTCGGTGCCGGTCAGGCGGGCGGCGACGAGTTTGAGTACAAGGTCCGATTTCAGCGCGGGTGGGTCCTCCGACTTCGCCAGCCACGCGCGCAGCGCGGCCCGGCCGGCGTCGGTGATCTCGTACACCTTCTTGTCGGGACGGTCGTCCTGGGCGACCGTCGTGTGCACGACGAGACCATCGCGTTCGTGGCGAGCCATCGTCGTGTACACCTGCCCGATGTTCAGTGCCCCCCAGATCGCGGCGAACCGTAGGTCGTAGGCCCGCTTGACGTCGTAACCGTGCGCGGGGCCGTTGACCAGGAGCGCGAGGAGGAGGTACCGCATCCTCAGCCCTCCCCCGGCCGGCCGCGGCCGGCAGCGCCATGCATACCAGATATGTATACCGAGTATGCAGGCAGGTCAAGGGCGAATGTCGGGCGACGACCGGGATCGCGGAATCGGCAGGGCTTCACCCGACGTTCACCGCCGAAGGCTGAACCGGTACCGGGCGGGGAACGTAACGTCCGGCAGGGTTCGGCACACCGAAGTGATCGTGAGCCCGAGGAGGGGAAATGACCGGTAGCCCGAGGCGCAAGATGCGCCGTAACACCGTCCACGCCAGCCTGCAGTTGTGGAGTGCGCCGCCGCGCAACCACGACTGGATCGCCGCCCGCATCGGGCTCGGGTGATCGCCCGTGCGCGCCGGGGTTTCGCTCGCGCCGCCTCGCGTCGAGGCGGCGAACCGTTACGCGTCCGTACGAGATCTGACCGAGGCGTTGGCGTGCCCACTCTCGGCCGAAGACCAGACCATCCAATCGATGCCCGACGCCAGCCCGACGAAATGGCATCGCGCGCACACGACGTGGTTCTTCGAAACGTTCCTGCTGCGCGTCGATGACGCCGGGTACGAACCCTTCGACACCGCGTACGAGTACCTCTTCAATTCGTATTACGAGGCCGTCGGCCCCGGCACCCGCGGGCCGAACGCGGGTTGCTGTCGCGCCCGACCGTCGCCGACATCGGCCGGTACCGCCGCCACGTCGACGCCGCGATGGCCGCGTTCCTCGATCGAGGCGCGGCTGCCGACCCCGACATCGGCGCGCTCGTCGAACTCGGCTTGCACCACGAGCAGCAACACCAAGAACTGCTCCTGATGGACATCAAGCACACGCTGTCGGTGAACCCTCTCCTCCCCGCATACGACGATCTCCCGGTCGCGCCACCGGCGCGGCACGCGCGCCGCAGTGGCTCGCGCACGACGGCGGCCTCGTCGAGATCGGTCACCGGGGTGACACCTTCTGCTTCGACAACGAATGCCCGCGTCATACCGCGTACGTACAGCCGTTCGCGCTCGCCGACCAGCCGGTGACGTGCGGGGAATGGCTGGCGTTCATGGCCGACGACGGGTACACGCGCCCGGAACTGTGGTTGTCGGAAGGTTGGGCCACGGTGCAGCAGCACCGCTGGGACGCGCCGGCCTACTGGCACCGCGATCTCGGCGCGTGGAGCGTGTTCACGCTCGCGGGCCCGAAACCGGTCGATCCATCGGAACCGGTGTGCCACGTGAGTTACTTCGAGGCCGATGCGTACGCGCGCTGGAGCGGCGCGCGGCTCCCGACCGAAACCGAGTGGGAGGCGCTCGCGGCGGAGCAACCCGCCGAAGGCCACTTCCTCGATCCCGCCGTCCTTCACCCCCGAGCGCCCGAACCCGCGAACCTCTACGGCGACGTCTGGCAGTGGACGGCGTCGGCCTACCTCCCCTACCCGGGGTTCGCGCCCGCCGCCGGTGCAGTCGGTGAGTACAACGGCAAGTTCATGGTGAACCAGCACGTGCTCCGGGGCGGGAGCTGTGCAACGCCACCCGGCCACACCCGCGCCACGTACCGCAACTTCTTCCCCGCCGCTTCGCGTTGGCCCTTCACCGGCGCCCGCCTCGCGCGCGACATCTGAACCGAAAGGTCACCCCTCATGACGACTGCATTGACGGTCGACGTCCGCATCGCGCCCGGCGACCGGCGCGCGTCCCTCGAACGAGATGTGCGAGAAGGCCTCACCCGACCGGAGAAGACCTTGCCGCCGGTCTGGTTCTACGACGATCGGGGCAGCGAACTGTTCGACCAGATCACCCGGCTCCCCGAGTACTACCTCACCCGGGCCGAACGAGCGATCCTCCTGCCGTACGCGAACGAGATCGCCGCCACGGCCAAGGCCGAAACGCTCGTCGAGCTGGGGTCGGGCACGTCGGAGAAGACCCGCACCCTGCTCGACGCCATGGCCGGCACGGGCGAGTTGCGGCGCTTCGTGCCCTTCGACGTCAGTGAAGAGACACTGCGCGTCGCGGCCCACGACATCGCCGCGGTGTACGGCATCGAAGTGTGCGCCGTCGTCGGCGACTTCCATCGCCATCTCGACGCGATCCCGCGCGGGGGCCGGCGCCTCGTCGCGTTCCTCGGCAGCACGATCGGGAACTTCACACCGGGGCAACGAAAGCGTTTCTTCGTCGACCTCGACTGCACGATGGACCACGAAGACCGGCTCCTGCTCGGTACCGACCTCGTCAAACCGGTCGGTCGCCTCGTCGCCGCGTACAACGACGCGGCCGGCGTCACGGCCGAGTTCAACCGCAACGTGTTGCGCGTGTTGAACGCCGAGCTCGGCGCCGACTTCGACCTCGACGCGTTCGAGCACGTCGCGGTGTGGAACGAGCAGGAACGCTGGATGGAGATGCGGTTGCGTTCGCTCGCCGACCAGACGGTCGAGATCCCCGGTGTCGACCGGCGCGTGCACTTCGGCGAGGGCGAGGAGATGCGCACCGAGATCTCGGCGAAGTTCACCCCCGGACAGGTCACCGACGAACTGTGGGAAGCGGGATTCGTCGTCGACCAGACCTGGACCGACCCCGCGGGCGACTTCCTCCTCACGCTCGCCCGGCCGTACTGCTGAGGTCGGCGGGTGACATGCGGGCCCGCCGGTCGGTACAGTCCCGCATCCGAACCGGCGAAGAGGCGCGTCTGATGACACACCCGGTGATGCTCCAACAGATTGGGCGCCAGCGTCAGCAAGACACTCGTGCCCGCGGCCCGCGCCGGCGGCGCAAGGAGGAACTGATCGGCGCGCTCCGCAACTCGTCGCTGTTCGCGTTCGCGACCGACAAGGACCTGCGGAACGTCGCGAAGCACGCGCAGACCCTCGTGGTGGTGAAAGGCACCGTGATCGTCCGCGAGGGCGAACCCGGCGATCGCTTCTACGTGATGCTCGACGGCGCCGCGCGCGTGTCGCGTAACGGTCGCAAGATCGCCGACCTCGGGAGCGGTCAGAGCTTCGGCGAACTTGCCTTGCTCGTGAACCTGCCCCGCAATGCGACCGTCAGTGCGACCGACGACAGCGAGCTCGTTTCCTTCGAGCGCAAGACGTTCGCCCACCTGCTCGACGAGTCGCCCCTGTTCGCCCGGCGCCTCCTCGAAGGGCTCGCCAAGCGGCTGCGCGAGTTCGACGCCCGCAGCGTCCAGTAACCGGGGGCCGGTAGGGATAACCCGACCTCCGCGACGCCCGGGGGCAGGATGGTCGGGCCGGCGCGCTCGCCGTACCGTGCGTGACGTGATCGCACGCCTCTTCCGCCCGTGGACATCCGGCCGCACGTGGCGCGCGCTCGCTTCGAACGTTTCGGGGCTGCCGGTCGGGATCGTCGCCTTCGTGGTCACGATCACCCTGCTGGCAATGAGCGCCGGGCTCTTCATCACCTTCCCCCTCGCGCTGCCCTTCGCGTGGTTGGGCTTCGTGACGGCGGTCGGGTTCGGGCGGTTACAGCGCTCGCGGGTCGCCGCGCTCCTCGACACCAACCTCGCCTCACCGCACCCACCGCTCACGCCCGGTTCGTGGTTCTCCCATCTCGTGCAGCGGGCGAAGCAGGCGAGCCGGTGGCGCGAGATCGCGTACAACGTGAGCGCATTGCCGATCGGCATCCTGACGTTCGTAGGCTCGGTCGCGGTGTGGAGCGGTTCGCTCGCGTTCGTCGCCTTGCCGTTCTACGTGCATGCGCTCCCCGGCGGGACCGCCGAGTTCGGCCTGTTCGACGTCGGCGCCGGCACCGCCGCCGCCCTCACCTGCCTCGTGGGCGCGATCGGTGTCGTGTTCCTCGCACCGTGGGTGACACTCGGGCTCGCCGCGATCGACCGTGCGGTCGCGACGGCCCTGCTCGGCCCGCGGCCCCAGCAGCTCCTCGCCGCCGAGGTCGCACGGCTCGACGCCAGCCGGGTCGCCGCGCTCGACAGCGCCGAAGCCGAACGCCGCCGCATCGAACGCGACCTGCACGACGGCGCGCAGCAGCGCATCGTGAAGCTCGGCATGGACCTCGGCATGGCCCACGAGCGGTTCGACGCCGACCCGGCGGGAGCCCGGCAACTCGTCGCCGAGGCCCACGAGGAGGCGAAGGCCGCGCTCAGCGAACTCCGCGACCTCGTGCGCGGCTTTCACCCCGCGATCCTCGAGGATCGCGGTCTCGACGCCGCCCTTTCGAGCGTCGTGGCCCGCGCGCCGGTGCCGGTGACATTGCGGGTGAACGTTGCCGAGCGCCCGAGCCCCTCGGTCGAGAGCACCGCGTACTTCGTCGTGGTGGAAGCGCTCACCAACATCGCCAAGCACGCGGGCGCGACGAAGGCGGCAGTCACGATCGAGCGCCGCGGCGACCGGCTCGGCATCGACGTGAGCGACGACGGTCACGGCGGCGCCGATGCCACCCAGGGCAGCGGCCTCGCCGGACTCGCCGAACGCGCCCGGGCGCTCGGCGGCTGGATGCAGGTGCTCAGCCCTCCGGGCGGACCGACGAGCGTCCTGGTGGAGTTGCCATGCGCATCGTGATCGCCGAAGACTCCGTGCTGCTGCGCGCCGGGCTCACGCGCCTCCTCGCCGACGCGGGCGAGGACGTGATCGCGGCAGTCGCCGACGGCGACGCCCTCGTCGACGCGGTTGGCCGCCACGCGCCCGACCTTGCGATCGTCGACGTGCGGATGCCGCCGACGCACACCGACGAAGGCATCCGCGCCGCGATCGAGATCCGGGAGCGGTGGCCGTCGGTCGGGATTCTCGTGCTCTCGCAGTACGTGGAGGAGCGCTACGCGATCGACCTGCTCGCCGGCGACACCGCCCGCCTCGGGTACCTGCTCAAGGACCGGGTCGCCGACGTGACCGACTTCGTCGAAGCGGTACGCCGCGTCGGTACGGGTGGCACCGCGCTCGACCCGGAAGTGATCTCGCAACTGTTCGCCCGATCACGCCACCGCGATCCGATCGAACGGCTCTCGCCCCGCGAGCGCGAAGTGCTCGGCCTGATGGCCGAAGGACGTTCGAACGCGGCGATCGCGAACGCGCTCGTCGTGAGCGACGGCGCGGTGGAGAAACACGTCCGCAACATCTTCACCAAGCTCGATCTCGCGCCCACCGAATCGGACCACCGACGGGTACTCGCCGTCCTCCAGTGGCTCGGAGCCTGACATGACCACCGCGACCCTCCCACTCCCCCAACCGCACCATTCCGCGAGCGTCGCGTGGCTCACGGGCGGCGCGATCCTCGCTGCCACCGCGATCACGTTCGGCGTCCTCAACGTGGTCGGTTTGCTCGCCTACCAGAAGTTGCACTTCGCGACCGCGCTCCCGGCGACGATCCGCAGCGTCGACATCAACAACGATGCCGGGCATGTGCACGTGTTCACCGCGACCTCGGGGAGCTACCGCATCGAAGGCAACGGCGTGCGGGGGCTCTCGAAACCGACCCACCACGAGCAGGTCGCGAACGGCCGGCTCGTCGCGTCGGCCGAGTGCCGGAACCTGTTCTCCGGTACCTGCGACATGAACCTCGACGTGTACGTGCCGGCCGGTGTCGCGGTGCACGTGCGCGCGAGCGGCGGCGGCATCACCCTGACCGGCGCGGTTGGCAACGTCGACGCGTCGTCGTCGGGTGGAGGGGTCACCGTCGACGGCGCCCGCGGTGGCGATGTGCGGCTGCACTCGAGCGGCGGGAGCGTCAATGCGACCGGTCTCGCTGCATCGACGGTCGATGCTTCCTCTTCCGGAGGGCACGTCGAGCTCGCGTTCGATACCGCGCCCAACAACGTGCACGCGACGTCGAGCGGCGGCCACGTGACCGTGACCCTGCCGCACACCTCCGATCTCTACCGGGTGAGCGTCTCGTCGAGCGGCGGGAGCACCCACGACAACGTCCGCACCGACCCGACGAGCGATCGCACCATCGACGCCCACTCGTCGGGCGGCGGCGTCACCGTGCAGTACCCGCAGTAACCCGTCGCCGCGCGCCGGCCGCGCGGCCCCGTCGAACCGTCAATCGCCCGGGGTCTTGGCCTCGCGCGCTTGCAGACAGGAGCAACCATGCTGGCCCGACTCGCCCGTTTCTCGTTCCGGCGCCGCCGGCGCGTCGTCGCCGCGTGGCTGCTCCTCCTCGTGCTCGCGCTCGCCGTCGGGCCGCAGTTCGCCGGGAAGTGGGCGAACAACGGCCGCCTGCCCGGTACCGACTCCCAACGGGCCGCCGACCTCCTCACCCATTCCTTCCCGCAACGATCAGGCGACGACATCACGATCGTGTTCGCCGACGTGCCGGCGCATCGCGCCCGATCGCGACGTTCCTGCACGCGGTGGCGCGGGTGCCGGCGATCGAGGACGTGCAACCGATCCAGATGTCGCGCGGGGGCCAAATCGGCACCGCGACCGCGGTCCTCGACACCACCGACCGGGCTCGCACTACCGCGGCCGTCGATCGCATCGACGCGCTCGCCGGCCCGCTCCGGCATCACGGCGTGCGCGTCGAGTTCGGCAGCGACTGGTTCTCGAGCGGCAGCATGCCGGCCACCGAAGCCATCGGCCTCGCCGCCGCGATCGTCGTGCTGCTTCTCGCGTTCGGGTCGTTGCTCGCGATGGGGCTACCGATCCTCACCGCGCTCGCCGGCATCGGGATCGCCGTCGCCGGTGTTGGGCTGGTCGCGAACTTCGCGTCGACGCCCGACTTCGCGCCGCAGGTCGCGGTGATGATCGGTCTCGGCGTGGGGATCGACTACGCGCTGTTCATCGTGACCCGTTACCGCCGCGCCCTCGATCGCGGGCAGGTGCCGATCGACGCGGTCGTCGAGGCGATGACGACATCGGGCCGGGCCGTGCTGTTCGCCGGTTGCACTGTGGTGGTGTCGCTGCTCGGCATGCTGGTGATGGGACTGTCGTTCCTCTACGGCCTCGCGATCGGCACGTCGCTCGCGGTCGCGATCGCGGTTGCGGCGGCCGTCACGCTGCTCCCCGCGCTCCTCGGCTTCATCGGGACCAACATCAACCGGTTCAGCGTCGGCCGCCACCGCCGTGAACCGAGCGGGGGGTTGTTCGCACGGTGGGCCGGGTTCGTGCAACGGCGCCCGTTCGTCGTCGCGGCGGCGGGGCTCACGCTGCTCGTCGTGGCCGGCCTCCCCGTGCTCGGGATGCGCCTCGGTGTGGCCGACGCGAGCAACGACCCGGCATCGTCGACCACGCACCAGGCCTACAACCTCATCGCCGACGGGTTCGGCGCCGGCGCGAACGGCCCGATCGAGGTCGTCTTCGACGGCCGGATCGCACAGGAGCAGGCGGCGATCGCGCGGGTCGTCACCGCGTTGCGCGAAACGCCGGGCGTGGTGCACGTCGGCGAGCCGGTGACGAGCCCGAACGGCGACGCCGCGATCGCGACGCTCGTACCCGCCGACGGCCCCCAAACGGCGGCGACCGTCCACCTGTTGCACCACCTGCGCGGCGACGTCGTGCCCGCCGCGACGCGCGGTTCGTCGATGCACGTCTACCTCGGTGGCCAGACCGCCGCCGGCATCGACTTCTCGAGCGTGCTCGGCGCGCGGCTGCCGCTCTTCATCGCCGCCGTGCTCGCGCTGAGCTTCCTGCTGCTGATGACCGTGTTCCGGTCGGTCGTGGTCGCGTGCAAAGCCGTCGTCATGAACATGCTCTCCATCGGCGCCGCGTACGGCGTGATCGTCGCGGTGTTCCAGTGGGGATGGTTCGGGAGCCTCGTCGGCGTCAGCCCGGCGCCGATCGAACCGTGGATCCCGATGATGATGTTCGCCATCGTTTTCGGGCTCTCGATGGACTACGAGGTGTTCCTGCTGTCGGCCGTACGCGAGGAGTTCGACCGGACGGGCGACAACCGCAGCGCCGTCGCGACCGGGCTCGCGACCACGGCCCGGCTCATCACCGCCGCCGCGCTCATCATGGTGTGCGTCTTCGCGAGTTTCGTGCTCGCCGACGTGCGAGCGCTGAAGCTGATCGGGCTCGGCCTCGCCGTCGCGGTCGCCGTCGACGCCAGCGTTGTGCGGATCGTCCTCGTGCCCGCGACCATGGAACTGCTCGGGAACGCCAACTGGTGGCTCCCGAAATGGCTCGACCGGCGGCTCCCGCGTGTGCACGTCGAGGGAGAACCCGCCGGCGACGCGATCACCGCGATCGACGCGTCCGACGCGTCCGATCGGCGGCCGGCCGGACCGGCGTTCGATCACGCGCTGTCGCGCACCTCGGCCTCTCCCGGCCAGGCCCAACCGTCGGCCTCGGCGGCCGGCACCGGGCGGCTGAACAGGTAGCCCTGCGCGAGGTGGCAGCCCAGGGCGTCGAGATGCTGCGCGACGCGTGGTGTCTCGACGCCTTCGGCGACGACGACGAGACCGAGGCGGGCCCGAGCTCGACGAGCGCGCGCACGATCTGGAAGTCGAGGTCGGCGTCGACCATGCGACTGACAAAAGACCGATCGATCTTGATCTCGTCGATCGGGAGGAGGCGCAGCTGCACGAGCGACGAGAAGCCGGTGCCGAAATCGTCGAGGGCGATGCGGACCCCGATCCGCTTCAGCCGCTCGAGCGCGTCGACGGCGACCTCGACGTCACTCGCCAGCGCGGTCTCCGTCACCTCGATCATGATGGCGTCGGCCGGGACCGACCAACGTTCGAGTACCGCTTCGAGCACGGTGGGGAGCAACGGGTCGTCGAGGGAGCGGGCCGAGATGTTGACGGCCATCGTGATCATCCTGCCCTCGTCGCGCCACACGCGGCATTGCCGCACCGCCTGTTCGAGCACCACGACGGTCAGCGGGAAGATCAAGCCCGTGTGCTCGGCCAGGGGGATGAACTCGTCGGGCGCGACCAGGCCTCTCCGCGGATGATGCCAGCGCACGAGCGCTTCGACGGCGACAACGGTGCCGTTCGCGACCGAGACGAGCGGCTGGTAGAAGACCTCCAGCTCACCACGGTCGACCGCGACGCGTAATTCACCGACCAGCCGGAGCCGGTCGGCGCTGTTCGGGTCCGTGCCCGCGCAGTACGACACGATCGGGTCGGCCGATCGCATGGCCTGGTGCAGCGCGATGTCGGCCCGTTCGAACAGCAGCGCGGCTTCGGTGGCGTCGTCGGGGAACATCGCGACCCCGACCGAGGCGCGCAGGGTGAGCAACACGCCGTCGGCGACGATGGGTTCGGCGATCGCTTCGAGCACCCGCTCGGCGACGTCGCCTACGGGGCCCGGTCCCCGCGGTCGGCCAGGTCGCCAAGGTCGCCGAGGTCGCCGAGGTCGCCGATAGCAGAAGCCCGAACGTGTCACCTCCCAGCCGAGCGACGACGTCACGGTCGCGTACGAGGGACGGGAGCCGTTCGGCGATCCGAGCGAGAACGGCATCACCCGCCCGGTGCCCGAGGGCGTCGTTCACGTCCTCGAACCGTTCGAGGTCGAACATCAGCACCGCGACCGAACGCCGCTCGCGCCCGGCGGCCGCGACCGCCGTGCCGATCGACGCGACGAAATGCGCCCGGTTCGGCAGACCGGTGAGCGAGTCGTGATGGGCGAGGTACGCGTTCCCCCGCGCTTGGCGGACGAAATCGAGAGACACGAGCCAAGCCGTCGCAACCAGTGCGCCCCAGAGCGCGAGCGAGACCGCCGCGACCACGAGCCGGTTGGCGCGCCAACCGACGACTGCGGCCGCCATGGCGATCGGGAACAGGCTGAGCAACCCGAACCGGACCGGCAATGAGCCTGTTTGACCGTGCGTGCGTCCCATCCTTGGATCGCCCTTCTCGTCCCGGTTCTTGGATCGACGGGCGCCGCGGCCGACTCGCGAGGCGAATTCGGAAATGTTTCAGTCGGGCGACCCCGGCCCGAGCCGGTTCACATGGTGGAACGCGATCGCTGCCGCAACCGAGACGTTGAGCGAATCGACACCGTCGGCCATCGGGATACGCACCCGCGTGCCGGCCGCTGCCAACGCCGCATCGGAAAGCCCCGGCCCTTCGGCACCGAGCAGCAGCGCGATCTTGTCATCCGCTCCCGGCACGAACGCGCCGATCGGGATCGCGTCGCGCGCCGGGGTGAGCGCGACGAGATGGAACCCGGCGGCTCGCACGGCATCGAGCGCGGCCGGCCACGGCGTCGCCCGTGCCCAGGGCACCGTCAGCACATGCCCGATCGAAACACGCACTGCCCGGCGGTACAGCGGATCGCTGCACTGGGGGCAGCACAAGATCGCGTCGATACCGAACGCGGCCGCGTTGCGGAACAGGCCACCCAGGTTCTCGTGATCGTTCACCCGTTCGAGCATCGCGATGCGTCGCGCGCCGGCGAGCACTGTGTCGACCGACGGCAACGGGTCGCGGTCGGCCGCCGCGACCGCGCCCCGATGCAGGTTGAAGCCAACGGTCTCGCGCATCACGGCCGGCGCGACGACGTACACCGGTGCCTCGATGCCGGCGAGCACGTCGGCCAACGCGTCGGCTTGTTGCGGGGTGACGAGCACCGACCGCACCCGGTACGACGTGGTGAGGAGTGTGCGCACGACGAGCGGGCCTTCAGCGATGAAGAAGCCCCCATCACCCTCGACCCGCCGGCGCAGGTCGGGGTCGGAGAGCCCCACGTAGTCGGCGATCCTCGGATCGTCGGCCCGGTCGATCGCGACCCGGTTCACCCGGCCCCGAACCTCGCGAGCGCGAACGGGGCGAGGTCGTGGTCGGGTGCCCGGCCCAGCAAGGCCTGCGCGACGAGCTGCCCGCTGTACGGACCGAGCAGCAAGCCGTTGGCGCCGTGGCCGGTCGCGACGAACACGTTGTCGTGCCCGGGAACGGAGCCCAGGATCGGATGGTCGTCGGGCGTCGTCGGGCGCAGGCCGACGCGCACTTCGGCGAGCGTCGCGTCGCGCAGGCCCGGCGCGACGCGCAACGTCTCGCGCAACACCTCGTGTACGCCGCCGGCGGTCGCGCGGACGTCGAACTCGGCCTCCGGCTCGACCGTCGCGCCGACCGCGACCCGACCGCCCGGCCACGGGACCATGTAGTAACCGAACACCGGCTGGGCGATCGGCCACGAACCGGTATCGGCCCCGTCGAGCATGAGGTGCACGATCTGGCCGCGGTGCGGCACGACCGGTGTCGGCACGCCGAGTTGCGCGGCGATGTCGGGAGTCCACGCACCGCCCGCGATCGCGACACGGTCGCAGGCAACCGGCGCGCCATCGACGGCCACACCGGTCACGCGGCCGCCCTCCAGCATCAATTCGCCGTGGGCCGGTTCGCGGTGCTCGAGGCCGGCCGAGCGGGCCGCGAGGAGCACGGCGGCCCGTAACGATCGGCCGTCGACACGCGCCGCGTCGGGATTGTGCAAGGCCCGCTGCACCGGCGCGAGCGCCGGGAACCGTGCCCGCGCGTCGTCGGGCGAGATCTCCCGCACCCGTCCCCGGCCCTGCGAAATGCGCGCGACCCACTCGAACGCGGGGAGGTCGGTGTCGCGCAGGGCGAGCTTCACGAGCCCGCAACGCTGGTAGCCGGTCTCCTTCGCGCCGGAACGGAGGAGGCGCTCGTGCAGTGCCGGGTAGTGGGCTCCGGAGGCGAGGCACAGCTCGACCCATGCCGGGTCTTCGGAGAGCGCGGTCTGCGGGGTGAGGATGCCGGCGCCGGCGTCGGTCGCCCGCCCCGGAAGGTGACCGTCGACGAGCAACGTGCGCACCCCGGCATCGACCAGGTGCAGCGCGATCGCGGCGCCGACGATGCCGCCGCCGATGACGATCGCGTCGAAATGCTCGCGCACGTCAGAAACCCGGCGGGTGGCGGTCGGCCCAGGGCAGCGCCGTCTCGAGCTGCGCGGCGACGCGCAACAGCATGTCTTCCCGCCCGTACGGCGCGACGAGTTGCACGCCGATCGGGAGCGCAGGGGCGTCGGCGGTTGGCGCACTCCAGTGGAGCGGCAACGAGATCGCCGGTTGCCCCGTGATGTCGAACGGCGTCGTGAACGTGACCAGCCGGCCCATGCGGGCGGCGGCGAGCGGATCGCTATTGGGTGCGATGCTGCCGAGCCGGAACGGCGGTTCGGGGCTCGTGGGCACGACCAGGATGTCGTGGTCGTCCCACCAGCGCGCCAAGCCGCGCGCCCAGCGCTGGAGTTCTTCCAACGCGGTCGTGTACTGCACGCCGCTGCTGCCCCGCCCGACCTGGGCGAGCAACGCGGTGTACGGCTCGACGTCGGAGTCGAGGATCGGCTGCCCGGTGCGGGCGCTCCAGCGTTCGAGGTCGCGGGCGATCGCGACGCAAAGCAGCAGACCGAAGTGTTCGAGGCCGTCGGCGTCGAGCGCGTCGACCGGCGTGGCTTCGACGTGATGGCCCATCGCCTCGAGCGCGCTCGCGGCGGCCCCGACGGCGGCAATGCATTCGGGATGCGACTCACCACCACCGTCGGGTGTGCGGGTGCGGGTGCGGAAACCGACGCGCAACCGGCCAGGGTCGGCGCCCACCTCCTCCGACCATGGCCGCAACGGTGGCGGCGCCGAGTACGGGTCGCCCGGGCCGGGCCCGGCGACGGCATCGAGCACCCCCGCGGTGTCGCGCACGGTGCGGGTGAGCACCAGCTCGTGCGTCAGCGGGCCCCAGTACTCGCCGAAATCGGGACCGAGGGTCGTGCGGGCACGCGTCGGCTTCAAGCCGACGATCCCGCACATCGATGCCGGGAACCGGATCGAACCACCCATGTCGTTGCCGTGCGCGACGGGCACCATCCCCGACGCGACCGCGGCCGCCGCGCCGCCGCTCGAACCACCGGGCGAGCGGGAGAGGTCCCACGGGTTGTGCGTCGGGCCGTACGCGAGCGGTTCGGTGGTGATGCTCGCGGCCAGTTCCGGGAGGTTGCTCTTCCCGCAGATCAGGAAGCCGGCGGCCCGGAAGCGCCGGGCCAGCCAGGCATCGTTCGGTGCGCGCCAGCCGATCCGCTTGAGCGCCGCCATCCCGCAGTGGAACGGGTCACCCTCGGTGTGGCACACCGCGTCCTTCACCAGGAATGGGACCCCCGGGAACATCCCGTCGCGGGCGCCGAGGGCGGCCGTCGCGCCTGCCTTCTCGTAGAGCGGGTGGATCACCGCGTTGAGCCGACCGTTGTCGCGCTCGATGCGATCGATCGCGGCCTCGAGCAGTTCCGCCGGCGTCGCCGCGCCCGTCCGCACCAGCTCGCCCTGCGCGATCGCGTCGACCCAACGGAGGTCGTCGGAGATGGCCATGACGACATGCTGGCACGCCTCTGCGGTCGGCCCCGTGCCCGTGCAGTCGCCAAACGGGGCGCAATCACTCCCGACGAGGTTCTCCGATGCGAAAAATGCAAGAAAATCGGGCTGAAATCCGTCGCCGCGCCTATCGAAGGTGCAAGCATGCAACCCGATGTGCCCACGGCTTGATGGAGGCCAGCCAACGTGAATCGAAGCCAGTTGCTGAACACGATTGCCGAGCGGAACGGCTTGTCGCGCAAGGAAGCCGACCAGCTCGTGACGTCCGTCGTCGACATCATCACCGAGACCGTGAGCACCGGTGAGGACGTGACGATCTCGGGCTTCGCAAAGTTCCGCCGGGTCGACCGGCCGGCACGCATGGGCCGCAACCCAGCGACCGGTGAAGCGATCAAGATCGCCGCGAAGCGGCAGGCCAAGGTGACGCCGCTCAAGGCGTTCAAGGATGCCGTCCTCTCCGGTAAGGCGCCGCGCAAGGCGGCCAAGAAGACCGTCGCCAAGAAGGCTCCGGCCAAGAAGGCTCCGGCGAAGAAGACCGTCGCCAGGAAAGCGCCGGCCAAGAAGACCGTCGCCAGGAAGGCACCGGCCAAGAAAACCGTGAAGAAGGCGGCGAAGAAGACCACTCGCCGCTGATCGGGGGTCGGCGTCACGCCGGCACCGGTCCACGATGTACGAGCAGCCCGGCGTGCAAGCGCCGGGCTGCTTCGTTGTCGTGGTCCGTCGCCGCGCGATCGTGGAGAGGTGACGGGCACCGAACCGCTCCCGATGCTGGCGACCGCGGGCTCCATGCCGACCGGGGCCGGATGGGCCTTCGAGGTCAAGTGGGACGGCGTGCGCGCGATCGCGACGATCAGCGGGAGCACGGTGCGGGTCGCCGGCCGCAATGGTCGCGACATCACCGCGCGCTACCCGGAGTTGCAGGGCCTGGCCGGCGCGCTCCGGGGGCACCGCGCGGTGCTCGACGGTGAGATCATCGCCTACGACGAGCGCGGCCACCCGAGTTTCGAACGGCTCCAGGAGCGCATGCATGTCGACGACCCGCAGACGGTCGACATGCTGCGCCGCCGCGTGCCGATCTCCTACATGGTGTTCGACCTGCTCGCGCTCGACGGCGCCGACATGGCCGGCCGGCCGTACGTCGATCGTCGCGCCGCGCTCGAGTCGCTGCCGCTCGGGGCCGATCCGCGCACCGTGTCGTGGCGGGTCCCTCCGAACGAGATCGGCGGCGGCGCGACGATCGAGGCCTTCACGCGCGCGTACGCGATCGAAGGCATCGTCGCGAAACGCCTCGACAGCCGCTACGAGGCGGGCCGCCATTCATCGGCGTGGCGCAAGATCAAGCACACCCGCCGGCAGGAGTTCGTGATCGGCGGTTGGACACCGGGCGAGCGCGGCCGCGCGGGCGACATCGGCGCCCTCGTGCTCGGCGTCTACGAACCCGTCGACGGCGCTGCCATGCAGCTGCGCTGCTGCGGCCGGGTCGGCAGCGGGTTCACGAACGACATGCTCGACCGGCTCCGGGAACGTCTCGCGCCGCTGGCCCGTCGCGCATCGCCGTTCGCGGCCGGCCGCGTTCCGCGCCAGGCCCGCTTCGTGGAACCCGAACTCGTCGTCGAGGTGCGCTTCGCGCAGTGGACTTCCGCATGCGCGGTCCGGGCCGCGGTGTTCCTCGGGCTGCGCGACGACAAGGACGCCCGCACGGTCGTACGGGAACCCTGAGCCCAACCGGCCGTTCAGGCGGTCGCGACCGCTGGTTCGCTGCTCACGTCGATGGTCTGGTCGATGTCGAGTTCGAGGAGGAGTTGGTCTTCGAACTTGTAGACGCCGAGGATGAGTTGTTTGGCGATGCCGGTGAGGGTTTCGGGTGGTGCTTCGTAGATGGTGTCTTCGACTTCGACGACGTCGCCGATGGCGTCGACGAGGAGGCTGACGGTGCCGCTGCCGGTTTGCACGACGATGTTCATGGCTCGCTGGTCGGCGTCGCGTTCGGGGAACTCGAGCCGTTTGCGCAGGTCGATCGCGGTGACGATCTGGCCGCGCAGGTTGATGAGCCCGTCGATGACGGGGTTGGCGAGCGGGACGCGGGTCATCGGCTGGTAGGAGATGACTTCCTGCACTCGTTTCACCGGTACCCCGAAGAGGTGACCGGCAAGGTGCAGCGTGCAGAACTGGCGAGTGTCAGACATTGGTCATGGCCTCTTCGATCATGTCGTAGAAGGGGGCGAGTGACTGGACGATGCCGTCGATGTCGAGGAGTTCGGTGACGGCGCCTTGCACGACGAGGGAGCCGACGATGCCGGGCCGGTCGCCGGGTTGTTGGATCGTCGCGGCTTGCTCGACGATGTCGACGATCCGGTCGACCATGAACCCGACCATTCGACCCTGGTTCGAGTACACGACCACCTGCACGGGGTCGTTCGGTTCGGCGGTGGAGAGGTAGCCGAGGGTTCCGGCGATGTCGACGAGGGGCAGGATCGTGTCGCGGTATTGGACGACGTCGCGGCCGGCGGTGTGCTCGAGGCTGGCGCGGGGGAACTCTTCGAGCCGGTCGACCGCCGACAGCGGCACCGCGACCCGGCCCTCGGCACCGACTCGCAGCACGAGGAGCGTCTCGGTCGACACCTTCGTGCTGGTCGGGTGATCGTTGCCGTCACCGACGCCGTTCTGCTCCTGGAGCGCGTTGATGACGTGGGCGCGTTGGGCGAGGCCGAGGACGTCGAGGATGAGCGCGACGTGCCCGTCGCCCATGATCGTGCACCCGGAGAACGCGTCGACCCCTTTGCATTGCGGCGACAGCGGTTTGACCACGATCTCCTCGGTGTCGTTCACCTGGTCGACCACCAACCCGAACTGCCGGTCATCGGCCTTCAACACCACAATCGTCGCGGCCGCATCGTCACCCTGCCCGCCCGCGGTCCCCAACTCCCGGTTCAGGTAGACGATCGGCAAGATCTGGCCCCGCAACCGGTACACCGGCGCCCCATGCACCGACTCCACCTTCGTACGCGCCCCCTCCGCGTCCAAGCCCACCAACTCCAACAAGCTCACCTGCGGGATCGCGAACCGGTCCCCACCACTGGAAACAATCAACGCCGGCACAATCGCCAACGTCAAGGGGATCTTCACCTTGATCGTCGTCCCCAACCCCGGCCGGGTCTGCATGTCCAACGACCCACCGATCCGCTCAATATTCGTCCGGACCACATCCATCCCCACCCCCCGGCCCGACACGTTCGACACCTTCTCCGCCGTCGACAGGCCCGGCAAGAACACCAAGTTCGTCGCCTCACGGTCCGACATCCGGCCCGCCGCCTCCGCCGACACCAACCCCCGCTCGACCGCCTTCGCCTTCACCCGCGCCAGATCGATCCCCGCCCCATCATCCACGATCTCGATATTGACCTGACCGCCCTCATGGAACGCCCGCAACACCAACACACCCTCCGGCGGCTTCCCCACCGCCACCCGAGCCTCCGGCGTCTCGATCCCATGATCGATGCTGTTGCGCACAATGTGCGTCAACGGGTCCTTGATCGCCTCGATAATCGTCTTGTCCAGCTCAGTGTCCTTCCCCTCCATCTCGATCCGGACCTGCTTACCGAACTGCGACGCCAAATCACGCACCACCCGCGGGAACTTCGACCAAACATTCCCGATCGGCTGCATCCGCGTCTTCATCACCCCCGCCTGCAACTCCGTCGTAATCATGTTCAACCGCTGCGTCGTCGACGCGAACGCCGGCTCCACATCCTGCGTCGACGCATACTGCAAAATCTGGTTCCGCGCCAACACCAACTCACCCACCAACGTCATCACCTGGTCCAACAACCCCACATCAACCCGCAACGACGAATCCGCGACCGAGTGCTTCACTTCTTTCTGTTCCACCAACGCCTCGGAGACCTGGGCCGGCTCGACCGCGCCCGACTCGACGAGGATCTCCCCGATCGGGCGCGCGTCACCCGACTCCTGGTTGATCAACCCCACCGCAACATCAACCTCCGAAACACCCCCCTCCTCGACCAAGATCTCACCCAACAGCCGATCATGCTCCACCCCCACCGGCACCTCATCGGGCGTCTCATCGGGCGTCTCATCGGGCGTCTCGGCGGGTGCCTCAGTCGGGGCGGCGGTCGCCTCGACCGGTTCGCCCTTGCCACGGGCTTCGAGGTTCTGCAACGTCGCGACGAGCGGCGCGTAGTCGGCGTCACCTTCCGACTCGCCGCCCGAGCCTTCGATCTCGACGAGGATGGCGCGCACCGCGTCGGTCATCGCCAGCAACGCGTCCGCGATCTCCGCGTCGACCGTCACCACCCCATCACGCAACAACGACAACAAGTTCTCGCCCACATGCGCGACCCGCTCGAGCTTCCCGAACCCCAAAAACCCACACGTCCCCTTCATCGTGTGGATCGCCCGGAAAATGCTCTTCAACACCTCCAGATCACCCGGCGCCTGCTCCAACACCACCAAGTCCTGGTCCAGCTGGTCCAAGTTCTCGAAACTCTCCACCAAGAACTCACCCAACAGCTCGTCCATACCGTCATCCATCACAACAACTCCAAAGAGGCCAGGATCAAAGGGGGCGGGAATCGTCGACGATGCGCAACGGCGCCGGCGGCGGCGTCGCACCCCGTGCGAGAAGTTCTCGAAGACCAGCGAGGTCGCGCACGGCAAGCTTGCGGTACATCGAACTCAGGTAGTTGCGAACGGTGCTCGGGCTCACGTAGAGGCGCTTCGCGATCGCCGCGACGGTGTCGCCGTTCGCGAGCATCGTCGCGACCGAACGTTCGCGTTCGGTGAGTTGTTCGGAACCTTCGAGCAGACCGATCGGGGTCGCCGGCACGCTGGCGCGGCGGCGGCCGAAACCGACCCACTCGACTTCACGAGCGATGCTCACCAGGGCGTGGGTCAGTCGCTCGACGCGTTCGGGGGTGAGCGTCGGCTGCTGCCACCACAACACGCCACCACCGCAACCGAGGCGTTCGGCGGTGACCCGTACGAGGCGAGGTTCGGTGGGGCTCCCGAAATCGAACTCGGCGGTCGCCTGGCGGTGCGGTGCGTCGCGCAGCGCGCGGAGCAGGGCGGCCAGCTTCGCGGTGCGCTCGTCGCCCAGCGCGAACAGGGATCGCCCGACCGGGTCGCCGACGCGCCCGACGAGGTCCAGGAACGCAGGGCTCGCCCACTCGACGGCACCGTTGTCGTCGGTGAGCACGGCAACGAACGAGCTCCGTTCGAGCACGGTCGTGAGGAGCTCCTCCCGACCCGACACCGCCCGGTCCGCGCCGACCTCGAACCGGGAGGTTCGTGCCACATTGACTGCAGGCATGGGTGGTTCCCCCGAGGTCGTCGGTTCGTGACGGGCACGGGCCCGCTCTCGAGGTGTTGTTCGGCGTCCTGGCCGGGCGCTGGAGCCCGGGCTGAGAAGCGGAGAAACGGTGCTCAACCGAGCAGGAACGTCACAAGCCCGGCCGAGTACTTGTCGACCGACACCCGGTAGTGGCGGGTGGCGCGAGGCTTCCGGAGCAGATCATGCGCCGGCTCGGGCAATTTGCCCGGCTGCCGGTGCAGTTCCTTGAACCGGACGTGCGGCGTGCAATCCGTGTTGAACAGCTGCGCCATCACGTTCACGACCTCGCGCACGTTCTCGATCGCCTCGTCGTCGAGTTTGTAACCCTCGATCGCCTGCTGCGCGGCTTCGGGTGCGACACCCACCAGGGCACCGCCGAGCGAGAGCGCGGCCGCATGGTCGACGACGCACAGCACCCCGACGTCTTCGCTGTCGCTGACGAACTCGGCGAGGATCGCGGGTGCGTCGTCGTCGATCGTCGCCTTCTTGTCGAGAGCAACTTTCACTTCGGCGCCCACCATCGCGTGGAGCACCTCTTCCAGTGCGCCCGGGCGCGGGCACGGGTAGTTGGTCGGCATGGCCCGCCTCCTTGCTCGCCATGGCTGCTCGGCCGTTGCGTTGGGTGCGCTCGCCCGCCGGGGCCCTTCGTCGCGGCGGGCGCGCCCCGGTCAGACGAACTGGCCGAGGGCACGCCGGAACGTATCGGCGTTGAACGGCTTCGAGATCACGAACATCGCGCCGGCTTCGACCGCCCGGTCCTTGTAGCTCGCCTGGCTCTCCGAGGTCACGAACCCGAGCTTGACCGGGATGCCTTCGGCGTTGAGCGCCTCGAGCATGTCGATGCCGTTCATCTCCGGCATGTTCCAGTCGGAGAGCACGAGGTCGGGTTGCTGTTCTCTGATCACGGTGAGGCCTTCGGCGCCGCTCGCGGCTTCGAGGAACTCCGAATCGGACAACCCGATCTCGTTCAACTGGCGACGGACGATCATCCGCATCGCCTTGCTGTCGTCGATAATCAAGATCTTCATCCCAGTCCTACCTCTGCTTCGGCGCCGAACGACGGCGTCATGCTCCGTCCTTGGAAAGCACTCGAACTTCGAACACGTACCCTTCACACTCGTACGCGAGCGACCGGGTCAGGTGTGTTCCGGGAACGATCACCCGGAAGTCGGAACCGCGCACAACCGTCGGGAGCGACAGCGCCGACTCACCTTCGAGCAACGCCTTCACGTTGCCGCCGGTCATGTTGGCGAGCTCGCCCACGACGTCGCTGAGTTCCTCGTCGGTGACGTCGGCGGGCTCGCTGCCGAACATCGTGCCGGCGACGATGCGGCCGAAGTCCTCCGGGCATTCGACGACCACGGAACCCTGCCAGCTCCCGCTGATGTGCACGGTGCCGATGAAGCGCGGCTGGCCCGGTGTCGGAATGGTTTCGCAGTGCGTGCGAGTCAGCTCGAAACCGAGCATCCCCGTGAACACACTCTCGACCATCTCGGCGAAATCGAGGTCGGTCATTTCCATGGTTGATCTCCTCAAGCGGTCGTAGGGACCCGGTAGCAGTTCGCGCGAGAACGGGTCACCCGCTCGAACATCCCGTCGTATTGCAAGGTCGACTCGGCCGCGCCGAGGAACATGTAGCCATCCGGCGCCATGAGCCGCCGCACCCGGTTGAGAATGTCGCGTTTCGTGTCGGCGTCGAAGTAGATCAGGACGTTGCGCAAGAACACGACGTCCATCCGCGGGAGCGAAGGCCACGGTGCCACGAGGTTCATCTGGCGAAACTCGACGGCGCTGCGAAGATCGGCCTTCACCCGCCACGACGAACCCGCACGCTCGAAGTACTTCAAGAGCAATGGTGCGGGCAATCCGCGGTTCACCTCGATCTGGGCGTACTTCGCCTCTTTCGCCTTGTCGACGACTTCCTGCGAAAGGTCGGTGCCGAGGATCGAAACGTTCCATCCCGCGAGTTGCGGGAAGTGCTCACGCAAGGTCATCGCAATCGTGTACGCCTCTTGGCCGGTCGACGATGCCGCCGACCAGATCCGCAACGTGCGCTGGGCCTTGCGCAACTGCATCAGTTCGGGGACGACCTCCTCACGGAGGGCCTCGAACGGGTGATGGTCCCGGTAGAACGAGGTCTCGTTCGTCGTCATCGCTTCGACGACCTGCGTCGTCGTCGCCGCGTCTCCGCGCTTCAGCCGCTCGACCAGCTCGCTGATGTCGGCGAGGCCCTGCTTGCGGGCGACCGGCATGAGCCGCGCCTGCACGAGGTACTCCTTGCCCGGCTCCAGCACGATCGCCGAGCGCTGCCGTACCAGGGTCCGGATGTAGTCGAAGTCCGCCGTCTGCAAGGCCGCCGCATTCATCGCAGTGCCCCAGTCCCCGTGCGCACCGGGTTGCGCTGGTGCGCGACCCGCAGCACGATCTCGTCGGCGACCCGGGCGAGCGGCACTTCGGCGCTCGCCAGCCCGGCGTGAACGACCGCGCCGGGCATTCCCCACACCACGCTGCTCGACTCGTCCTGGGCGAGGATTTCGCACCCGGCGCTCGCGAGGGCCTGGGCACCGTGGCACCCGTCGTTCCCCATCCCCGTCAGCACGACACCGAGCGCGTGGGCACCGAACGCCTTCGCGACGGAGCGGAACATCGGGTCGGCGGCCGGCTTGCACGAGTTCTCGGGCGGGTCGTCGTTGCACACGATGTGGGCGGGGCCGGTGCCACGCTTTTCGACGAGCATGTGCCGGCCACCGGGCGCGATGTACACGGTGCCGGCGCGAAGTTCGGTCCCGGTCGCGCCTTCGACGACGTGCACCGCCGACGTGCGGTCGAGTCGTTCGGCCAGCAGCCCGGTGAAGACGGGCGGCATGTGTTGCACGATCACCACGGGTACCGGGAGCCCGGCCGGCAGCGCCGGGATGACGTCTTGCAGCGCCTTCGGCCCGCCCGTCGATACGGCCACCGCGACAACGTCGATGCGCTGCACCGCGGGTGGCCGGCGCAACACCGGACGCGCGGCCGGCGCGGGCGCGGTCCCGGCGAGGGTGCCGGCGCGGAAGGTGCGGCGCCGGCCGAGGATCTTCACCTTCGGGAGCAGTTCGGCGCGGATGGCGCTGATTGCCGCGTCCCGCCCGCCGAACGATTCCGGCTTCGTGAGGTAGTCGGTCGCGCCCAGCGCCAAGGCGTCGAGGGTCGCGGTGCCGCCCCGCGTGGTGAGCGTCGAGAACATCAGCACCGGGAGGTTCGGGAATTCTTTCCGCAACTGGGTCAAGGTCTCGATGCCGTCCATCACGGGCATCTCGATGTCGAGCGTCACGATGTCGGGCTTGGTCGACCGGATCTTGTCGAGCCCGATCCGCCCGTTCCCGGCCGTCGCCACCACTTCGATCGCCGGGTCCGTGGAGAGGATGTCGGACAGCACACGCCGGATCACGACGGAGTCGTCGACGACGACAACTCGGACCGGGGGGACAATCGCGGCGCACACGGCGGGGCCTCAGTGCTGCTCGCGCGCGAGTTCGATCTTCTCGACCAGCGCGTCCTGCGTGAAGGGTTTCATCAGGTACTCGTCGGCACCGGATTCGAGCGCCTCCGCGACCTTCTCTATCGCAGTCTCACTCGTGACCATCACGAGCGAGGCGTCGTCGAGCAGACCCGAGTTCCGCACCCGTTTCACGAAGTCGATGCCGCTCATCTCCGGCATGTTCCAGTCGACCAGCACGACATCGGGAGACCCGTGGTCGCGGATCGCGCGGAAGGCCTCGACGCCGTTCGCCGCTTCGATGACCTCGTCGTAGCCGCATGATCGCAACATGCGCGCGAGAAGCACGCGCATGGCCCGGGAGTCGTCGACCACCATCGCTCGCATTGCGCCACCTCTCTGCCCGCGGGCCGACCGGCGGCGCCTCTGCGCCCCGTGCAGCCCGTCATCCTTGGTTCGGGGCGCGCACGTACCCGCTGAACCGGCAGCGCGTCTGTATCGGCGTCTCAACGGAGGACAGCTTCGACACCGGGCACATCCGTGCCGGCGCGAGTAACTCGTTTGTGCCAGTAGCGTGCCCGACCATGCAGCGCGTCGGTGTCGGCATCGTCGGTTCGGGCTTCGCGGCGACCTTGCACGTCGACGCGTGGCGGCGCGTCGCGGGTATCGAAGTCGACGTCGTCACTGTGACATCGGCGCATCGCGAACACGCCGAGGCGTTCGCGCAGCGGCACGCGATCCCCGGGGTCACCGAGACGGTCGACGCGCTCCTGTCCGAACCCGGAATCGACATCGTCGACTGTTGCGTCCCCAACTTTCTCCACGCACCGGTCGCGCGGCAAGCGCTCGACACCGGCCGCCACGTCGTCATCGAGAAGCCGCTCACCGGCGCGTTCGTCGACCCGGCCGCGGTGCCCGCGGCCGACATGCTCAGCGCGGCCGTCGAAACGGCCGATGCGCTCGTCGACACCGCGCGCCGCAACAACCGACACATCTTCTACGCCGAGAACTGGGTGTACGCCCCGCCGGTGGCCAAGGCCCGTCGCCTGTGCACCGCCGCCGGAGGGACGATCCTGCGCCTGCGCGGCGAGGAGTCGCACAGCGGCACGCACTCCGAACCCAACAAGCGCTGGGAGACCGCCGGCGGCGGCGCGCTGCTCGGCAAGGGCAGCCACCCGCTCGGTGCGGCGATCCATTGCAAACGAGTCGAAGGGTTGGCGCGCCGCGGCCGGGCGATCCGCCCACACGCGGTCGTGGCCGAGACCGCGTCGCTCACGAAGGTGCCGTCGTTCGTCGCAGAACCCGACAAGTTCATCCGGACCGGCTACCACGACGTCGAAGACTGGGGGTCGCTCATCGTCACGTTCGACGACGGCACCGTCGCGGAGATCACCGCGTCCGACACGACGCTCGGCGGGGTCCGCAACACCATGACGATGTTCGGGTCGAATGTCGTCGTCGAAGCGAACCTCAACCCCAACAGCGCGACCCGTGCGTACGCGCCGAACGCCGACGTGCTGGCCGGCGAGTACCTCAGCGAAAAGCTCGAAACGCATGCCGGATGGTCGTTCCCGTCGCCCGACGAAGACTGGATGCAGGGTTACCCGCAGGAGATGCAGGATTTCGCCGAGTGCGCGGCGCTCGGCCGGGCACCACTCTCCGACGGCGCGCTCGGGCGCGACGTGCTCGCGGTGATCTACGGCGCGTACGTGTCGGCGGCGGAAGGACGCCGCGTCGACCTCACACCATGGTTCGGCGCATAGCGCTCAGCCGTCAGTGCCGGGGTGCGGGTCGCGCAACCACGGGCGCACCATCACGATCGAGTCCTCGGGGTGCTCGGGATCGAGGCGGAGCACGAACGGGTCGGTGAACGGCGGGTCGCCACTCCAATCGGTGACGACCGTGACCTCTTCCTTCGGCGGCCCGAACATCGCGTTGCGCAAGCCGTTCATGTAGGCCGCGGCGACGACTCCCGCAGCCGAGGCTTCGAACCGCCGGATCGGTGGTGTTGCGGCGTGACCGGAGGCGTCGTCGAGGAACGCGTCTTCGGGGTCCTCGCTGAACTCGTCGCTGAACCCGTCGCCGAGCTGGTCGCGGAACTCGTCGTCCACGGGGCCAGGGTAGCCACCCCCCGGGTTGGTATCGACCGCGCCTACGGGGGCGCGATCGGTCGGAACGTGCTGCGCGACCAGGCGTCGGGAGCGACGGGGACCGCCGTCGCGACCGACGTCACACACCCCGCGGGCCACCCTGCCCAGGTGGCCACGTTCGCCGGGTCGACGTCGCGCAACGGTTGGGTGAGCCCCACGCCGAGCAGTTTCAGGAACGCTTCCTTCGCGGTCCACGTTTCGAGGAACGCCTCGATACGCCGCGGTTCGGGCAGCGCCGACCAGCGTTCGAACGCACCGGCCGGCATGACCCGGGCCGCGACCCGTTCGAGGTGACGGCGGGGGCGCACAACCTCGACGTCGGCACCCACCTTCGTTTCGGCGACCGCGATCACGCCGACAGTGCCGGAATGGGAGAGGCTGAACGACAGCGGGCCGGCGCCTTCGAGCTCGGGCCGGCCGTGCTCATGGGAGCCGCACACACCGCACGTCAGCGCATAGGTGATCGACGCCGGGTCGGAGTGCAGCGCGGCGCCGAGCAACACGCGCAACGCGCCGTGGGCCACGACATATCGCTCGCGCGCTTCCGCATCGGCACGCGCTCGCGCGTGGGCCTGCTCCCGTTCGTCGAGCAGCCGGGCCAGGAACGCGACGGTCGACGGTTCGGCCGAAAGGTCGACGGCATGGCACACGGGTTGGAAGACGATGACCGACGGTACCCTCGCACCCGTGCAGACGTTCGCCTCCGACGCGCACCGCCGGCACCACCCGCGGGAACCGTTCCATGATTTCGGTCGCATGGTCGCCCCGCCCGAAGTTCCCGAGCGCGCCGACCGGATTCTCGCCGCCCTCGCCGACGCGAAGCTCGGGCCCGTCGTGGAACCATCCGACCACGGGCCGGGCCCATCCTTGCCGTCCACACGCTCGAGTACGTCGAGTTCCTCGAGCACGCGCACGCCGAATGGCGAGCATCGACGGGCGCCGGCGTCGAGGGGGAAGCCGTCGCGTACGCGCGCCCGGTGCGCGACCAACCGTTCGAGGAACCGGTACACATCGTCGCGAAGCTCGGCTGGTACTCGCACGACACCGACCCGATCCTGGCCGGCACGTGGGACGCGGCCCGGGCCGCGGCCGACATCGCGTTGAGCGCGTACGACACGGTGGCGTCGGGCGTTGAACACTCGGCCTACGCCTTGTGCCGGCCCCCGGGCCACCACGCCGCCGCCGACTCGTTCGCCGGTTACTGCTACCTCAACAACGCCGCGATCGTCGCCAACGCGTGGGCGCGGGCCGGCGCCCGCGTCACGATCCTCGACGTCGACTACCACCACGGCAACGGGACGCAACAGATCTTCTACACACGCGACGACGTGCAGTTCGTGTCGCTGCACGCCGACCCCGCGCTCGATTACCCGTTCTTCCTCGGTTTCGCGAACGAGCGCGGCTGGGGCGCCGGAGAGGGAGCGAACCACAATTTCCCGCTGCCCTACGGCACCGACTGGTCGGGTTACGGCGAGGCGCTCGATCAGGCCGGCCGGCTCATCCGGCGGTACTCGCCCGACGCGCTCATCGTGTCGCTCGGCGTCGACACCGCGCTCGAAGACCCCGACCAGTTCGCGCTCGTCGCCGACGACTACTCCCGCCTGGGCGAGATCATCGGGTCGCTCGGCCCACCAACCCTGTTCGTACAAGAGGGCGGCTACTGCCTCGACGTGATCGGCCGCAACGTCGTCAACGTCCTGCGCGGTTTCGAGCACCGAGCGGCCTGAGGCCGACCGGCCTACCCTTTCGGTCATGCTCGAAATCGAAGGAACCATCGTGCACGATGCCGACGCGCACGTGATGGAAGTGCCCGACTGGTTCTTCTCCTACGCCGACGACGCGACACGGGAGAAGTTGCGGCCGCTCTACGTCGCGACCGTGAAACCGGGCGAGCACGACCTGATCGAACAGTTCCGCGAGAAGCACGCCGACCCGGAATTCCGCGCCCACGACGCCGAGCAGATCTGGCTGCGCAAGAACTGGGCCGCGACGGGATCGTTCATCGCCGGCGACAGGCCCGAAGCACTCGACCTGCTCGGCGTCGCGAGCCAGCTCGTGTTCAACACGTTCGCGAACGGAACGTTGAAGAAAGCCGAACTGTCGGATGATCTCGACTTCGCCTACGGCATCGCCGCCGCGCACAACCGGGCCATGCTCGACTTCTGCTCGGTCGACGACCGGCTGCTGCCGACCTGTTACCTCCCCCTCGCCGACTTCGAACGTTCGGCCGCCGCGGCCGGAGAATGGATCGCCGCGGGTGCGGCCGCGCTCCTCGTCGCGTCGGCACCGCCGCGAGGCCATTCGCCGAGCCACGTCGCGCTCGATCCCGTCTGGCGGCAGGCCGAGGCCGCCGGCATCCCGATCGTGTTCCACGTCGGCGGCGGGGGCGAGCTGATCGATCCTGTCTACTTCGAGAACGGTCTGCCGCCCGTTCCCGACTTCCACGGCGGCGACGGCAACTTCCGTTCGGTCGATTACATGACGATCCCCTACCCGGTGATGACCACGCTCGGCACGATGATCATCGACGGCGTGCTCGACCGTTTCCCGGCGTTGCGGGTCGGTGTGATCGAGCAGGGCGCGGCGTGGGTCCCCGGTTGGATGCGTTCACTCGACAGTGCCGCTGACGCCTTCCGTCGCAACGAGGAGCGGCTGCAACACCTGAGCGCGGCGCCGAGCGAGATCGTGCGCCGCCAGGTGCGCGTCACGCCATACCCCCATGAAGACGCCGGCTGGATCATCGAGCAGGCGGGCGAGGAGGTCTGCCTCTTCTCCACCGATTACCCGCACGTCGAAGGGGGCCGTAACCCGCTCGGGCGCTTCGAGCGATCGCTCGCCCACACCGGCGCGACCGCCCGGCGCCGTTTCTACTGCGACAACTTCGAAGACCTGATGGGCGCCGCGCTCCCCACATCCCTGCGCCGCGCCTAGCCCGCGGCGTCGCTCGCAGCCCATTCGAGATGCACGAAGACCTGCAACAAGCGGGGCGGCGGCGGCTCATCGCGACGGCGATCGCGGGTGTGGTGTTACTGGCCGGCTCGATCGCGTTGCTCGTGCTGCCGCTGGTCGCGGTCTCCGTCCTCGCGATGCAGCCCTTCTTCCCGTCGATCACGATCACCGGTGCAGTAGTACGCATCATCGGGTTCAGTGTCGCGATCGGCTTCGCGACCTCGGTGGTCGGCACCGCCTATGCGTGGCGGCACACCGAACGCGACGCATTGCAGTCGGCCGACCTGCAACTCGCGACCGTTCCCGGCGCCGGCATCGCCGTCGTGCCCTCATGGCGAGTGAGCGACGGCCCGCTCCCCCGCGTCCGCCAGATGCTCGACACGCTCTCGATCGCCGCGGGCGTGCTCCCACCGCAGTGCGCGGTGGTGGTCGATCCCGCGCCGAACCTCTTGAGCATCGGCCGGTACCCCGAAACCGCGTGGATCGTGTGCACGACCGGGCTGCTCGAAGAACTCCCCCGCCGCGAACTCGAATCGCTCCTCGCGTACGAGTTGGGGCGCATCGCGTGCCGGGAGGTGTCGCTCGACACCGTCGTCTACGCGTGCACCGCGCGCACGTACGAGGTGTGGGCCGGTGCGCTCGGCGGCCACCACGCGACGATCGTGTTCGCCCCCCTCGCCGTGTTGGGGCTCCCGCTCCTCGCCGGCTGCGCGTTGTTGCGGCGCAGCGCGCTCAGCGCGCGGGCACGGTTGTCGGATGGGCTCGCGATCCAGTTCTGCCGCGACCCGCTCGCGTTGCTCGCCGCGCTCCGGCGCCTGGCGGCCGACGGTCGCACGGTGCGCTTCGCCGGCGCACCGAACGCACATCTCTGGTTGCAGTACCCCCACACGAGGGCGTCGCGTTTCCTGCTCGGTAGCCGGCGGTTGCTCAACGCGCGTGTGCGGCGGCTCGAACGCATGACCTCCTCGCTGCACTGACGCGGCGGCGCAGCGAAAATCGGCTCATTCGTCGAGCGGCGTCTCGCGCAGCCGGAAGAACGGCGCGATCAGCACCAACGGCGGGTCGGGTTCCGGGTCCCAGTCCCACCGAGCGATCTCGTCCGGGCTCCGGCGCCCGGTCGCGCCGCGCGCGATCTCGAACCGGCTTGCCCCGATCGTCGCGACCGGGTCGCCGGCGCCCGAAACAACCTCGCCCCGTTCGGTGCAGAACCGCAGTGCCGGCAGGCCGGTGAACTGCCGGGTCGAGACCACCCAGTCGAAGACGAGATCGAGCCCGTCGGGCGCGCCCGGAGCGCGGGCGCCCGGCGCGAGCGCGTGGCGGATGTCGTGCTCGTGGGTGAACGCGTCGAAGAGGGCCTGGCCGGTGATGATCTCGGGGATCGCCATCATCCGCGACTCGAATTCGGGCGCGAGCTCGTCCCAGTCGTCGAGCATTGCGGCCGGTGCCGTGTCGTGCCGGCGCGCGACCTGCGCGGCGGTCCACGCGTCGCTCGCGATGCCGTCGACCCGGCCGTTCACCGCGTCGTCGGCGACCCCGACCATGTGCGCGAGGATGTCGCGCACGCGCCATTCCGGTGTCGCCGGTGCCACCGCGTCGAGCGCCGCGGCCGGCGTCGCCGACACGACGTCGCGAACGCGCCCCCGCAACTCGTGGTACTCGGCGACGTACGCCGCTCGAAGATCCGCCGGCTCAGACATCCGGAGCTCCCTTCACCCGCATGCGGGACGGGTTGCTGGCCGCGGCGAGCACGACGGCCCACACTGCACCGACCAGCAACACCGCCGTGATCGACATGCGGTCGGCGAGCCAGCCGCCGAGCAGCACACCGACCGGCACCGTCCCCCCGAAACCCATGATCCACAATGCCATGACCCGACCACGTATTTCATCCGACACGTACGCCTGGAGCACCGTCGACAGGGCGGTGATCACGACGAAGTATGCGTAGCCGAGCAACAACGCGACCGGGTACGCGGGCGCCGACCGGCGCAGGAGCGCGAACGCGGCGAGCAGCAGCGCGAACGCGGCGAAGCCCGGCCGCATGAGCCGAACCTTGGCGACCATCGCGAAGACGGTGCCGACGCTGACCGCGCCGAGCGAGGCGCCGAGACCGAACGAGGCGTAGAGCACACCGTAAGCCTCGCTCTTCGTCGCGATCCCGAAGTTACGGCTCGCGAGCACCGGCATGAGGCCGACGAACGCGAGCGAGAAGAACGAGAACGAAAACAGCATGAACAAGATGTCGCGCACGAGCGGGTCGGCGCGCGCGATACGGAACCCGGATGCGAGGCGGGCGAAGCCACGCTCTTCGAGGATCGCGCCGACCCGCCGGGCGTAGTCGGCCCACATCAAGCCGATCACTGCGAACACGTACGTGCCCGCGTTCACGGCGAACACCGGCGCGGCGCCGAGCTTCGAGTACATCAGAGCACCGATCACCGGGCCGATGACGCGCGACAGGTTCATCTGTACCGACATGAGCGCGACCGCACCGGGCAGGTCTTCACGCGGGACCAACGTCGGCAGGATCGCGCTCAAGCCGGGCGCGCTGAGCGCGTTGGCGATGCCGATCGCGAACACGAGCGCCGCGACACCGACCGTCGACGGGTGCCGATCGATGGCAACCACGGCCAACCCGAGCGACAGCAGCAGTTGGGCGAACTGCAAACCGACGAGGAGACGGCGCCGGTCGACCGAGTCGGCGAGGAGACCACCGACGGTCGAGAGGAACAGCAGTGGCCCGAGCTGGGCGAAGAACAACACGCCGACGAACACCGACGAGTGCGTGAGGTCGTACGCCCAGGCACCGAGCAGCACGTTCTGCATCCAGGTGCCGATGTTCGACGCGAACACGCCGATGAACGCGACGCGGAAGTTGCGATGGCGGAACGCGGCCTGCGCGGTGCCGGCCCGGAGCGGGACGTCGCCGTCGACCAGCGCGTCTTCCACCTCGTCGGCGTCGTCGCGCGACTCCCAGACCGCCATCACGACACCCTACGGGACCGGGCGTTCAGGTCTTCGGCCGATTGCCGATCACGTTCGCGCCCCGTAGCCGGTCGAGATCGTCGTCGGTGTAACCCAGCTCGCCGCGCAACACCGCGTCGTTGTGCTCGCCGAGCAGCGGCGCCGCCGAATGCCAGAAGCGCGACGGTCCGGCCGAGAAACGCACCGGCCAGGTCGGGTAGTCGTGGGTCCCGACGATCGGGTGCTCGACCGCCTCGAAGAAACCGCGTGCCTGCATCTGCGGATCGTCGAGTGTCAGGTAGGCCGGCACCATGCGCGCCGCGGGAATGCCGGCCGCGAGGCACTGCTCGGCCGCCGCCGCGGCGTCTCGTGTCGCGCACCATTGTTCGCGCTCGGCCGCGGGCATCGGGTCGGCGCGGCGGTCGATCGCCACCCACTCGTCGTCGCCGGTGCAGCGGTACACGCCGCCCTCGCCCCGGCGCCCGCCGAGCACGCCGTCGACGGCATAACGGATCACCTGCTCGCCGGTGACCGCGCTCGCGGCCTCGATGAGCGGCACTTCCACGAGTTGGCCTTCGCCGGTGCGGTCGCGGTGCTCGAGCGCGGCCACGACGGCGAGCGCGGCGTGCATCCCCGACAGCGGGTCGACCACCCCGCCGGGGATGATCGGCGGCCCGCCCTCGTACCCGGTGGCCCACGCCATCCCGGTGACCTGTTCCATCGTCTGGGCGAAGCCGGGCCGGTCGCGCCACGGCCCGCCGAGGCCGAAGGCAGGCATGCGCAGCATGACGGTGGCGGGGTTGATCGCCCGCAACGCGTCGTAGCCGAGCCCGAATCCGTCGAGCACCCGCGGCGTGAAGTTCTCGGCGACGACATCGCATCGTTCGACGAGCCGCCGCGCGATCTCGACGCCCTCGGGTTGCGAGAGGTCGAGGGTGATGCCGCGCTTGTTCAGGTTCATCGCCGCGAACACGTACGACTGTTCGTAGAACTGCGCGTGCTGCGCCGGCCGCACCGCCGCGGTGAACCGGATCCCGTCCGGCCGTTGCACCGACTCGACCTTGATCACATCGGCGCCCAGCGCCGCGAACCACGCCGTGGCAACCGGGCCCGCCCAGAACGCGGTGAAATCGAGGATACGGATCCCCGCGAACGGCAACGTGCCCCCACCACCCCTCGCCGGGTTGTGAGGTTTGTGTTCCCATTCGGGAGCAGAAGTCTCACAACCGGGGGTGGCGGGAGCGGGCGAAAGCTCGCGGTCGGGAACGCCGTGGAACCGGAACGGCGCGCGCGGCCGGGGCCACGCTCGGCCCGGCTGTTCGACGTACACGTCGCGCTCGACGAGCTGGGGAACCTTGGGAAGCTCGGCACCGTTGCCGAGGATCGCGGCCGGGACGCGCGCCGCCGCGCACGCCGCGACGACCTCATCGGCCGTGTGCGCCGTCGTGTAACCGCGGATCATCGCGTTCACTTCTTCGGCCCGCACGAAACGCCCGAGCATCGTCGCAAGGTCTTCGTCGCCGAGGAGGTCGTCGCGCCCGATGACCCGCAACAGCGAGTACCACTGCGCGGCGGTGATCGTCGTGATGCCCACGTACCGATCGTCGGCCGTCGGTTCGTTCCCGGGGATCATGACGAAGCGGAACGTGCCCATGCGGCTGCCGGGGAAACGGGCTCCCAGCGTCGGCGCGACGACCATCGTCATCTGCATCGCTTCCAGCATCGACACGTCGACCGTCTCGGGCTCGCCGGTGCGTTGCGCCCGCCGCCAGGCCGTGCACGCGCCGAGCGCCGCGAACGCGCCGGTGACGTACTCGCCGAGGTCCCCGGCAACGGTGAGCGGCGTCTTGCTCCATGTGGCCGTGGTTCGACAGCGAACCCGACCGCGCTTGCAGTACTTCTTCGGGCAATTCGAGGCCGTCGTCGGGCCCGCCGTGGCCGACCGCGGTGATCGACACCGTGACGAGCGGACCAGCCGGCGCCGATGGCAACGGCGTGCCCGGCCCGAGCAGCACGATGTCGGCCGCGGCCGACCAGGGTGCCGCGGCCGTTGTGAGCACCGATCGTTGCGACGTGCGCAGGTACGCGAACAGCGCGCCGTCGGCATCGTGGCGGCGGAGCGGGTGACCGTGTTCGGGTTCGACGACAACGACGTCGGCGCCGAGGTCGGCGAGCAACTTCGCGGAGTACGCGCCGGCGATCGACTCCGTGCGGTCGACGACACGCAGGCCGTCGTAGATCACGACGACGCGAGGGTGAACATCGGCACCGTCACGGAACGGTCGGGGACGGTGCTGAACGACAACGGCCGGAACGTGACCGTCACGGCCGCGCCGGCCCGCAACGTTTCCGGTTCGGCATCGACGATGTTCGTCACGATGCGGACCGCCGGGTCTTCTTCGAGCTCGACCAGCGCGGCGACGAACGGGACTTTGTCGGCGAAGGCAGGGAGGAACGGGCGGCGGACCACCGCCCAGGAGAACAGCGAGCCGCGCCCGCTCACCGGCGCCCATTCGAGTTCGCCGCCGCAGGACGGGCAGGCCGGTTGGGGGAACCACACGTATCGATCGCAGCCGGCACATCGCGTCACGAGCAATTCACCGCGGGCCGCGCCCTCGAAGTAGGGCGCGCTCGCCGGCTCGTTCACGTCGGGCAGCGGGAAGTCGGCCCGCTTGATCGCCATCAGCGGTCCCGGGTGAGGATCAACGTGCTGGCCATGTGCCCGGTATAGCCGCCGTACACCGCGACCTGCGCGCCCGGCACTTGCGCCGCCGCGACGCCCCGCAACTGTTTCACGCACTCGACGACGTGCGCGATGCCGAGCACGTACGCGTGCGACAGCAACCCGCCGTGCGGGTTGAACGGAAGCTTGCCGGCGTCGTGAAAGAGCGTGTCGCCCTCGACGAACCCGCCCGCTTCGCCCTTCGGGCAAAAGCCCATGTCTTCGATCTGCATCAGGCTCACGACCGTGAACGGGTCGTACACAGTGAGCAGGTCGACATCCGCCGGCCGGAGCCCGGCCATCGCAAAGGCGCCGGGCGCGCTGAACACCTGCGGCGTGCTCGTGAACGCGCGCTGCTGCGCCCAATGGGTGCCGGTTCCCGAGTACCCCTCGCCGACGCCGCGCACGACCGCCGGCACGCTCGGCAGATCGCGCGCCCGCTCGACGCTCGTCGTCACGTAGGCCGCGCCACCATCGGAGATCAGGCACGAGTCGAAGAGCCGCAGCGGGTCGGCGAGGAACGGCGACGCGAGATAGTCGTCGATGCTCATCGGCCGGCCGTGCATCACCGCGTCGGGATTGAGGTTCGCGTGGCGGCGGCACGCGACCGCCACCGCGCCGAACTGGGCTTCGGTCGTGCCGAACTCGACCATGTGCCGGCGCATGATCGTGGCGAAGTAGACGGGCTGCGGGAACCAACCGAACGGCACTTCGAAGTTCTGTTTCATCGCCTGCGCCGCGTGCACCTCACCCGGGCCGCCCGTCATCTCCGACCGCTGCGTCGCCCAGGCGACCGGGAACACGTTGAGTACATGGCGGGCTTCCCCGCGCTTGATCGCTTGCGCCGCAAGGTACGGCGCGGTCGCGGCCCACGCCATCCCTCCGCCCCATGGTGACGTCCACAGATCATGCGAGGTGCCGAAGTGCTCGTGGAACGCGGCCGCGTCGAAATCGGCGAACGAGCCCGACCACGTCAGCCCGTCGATGTCCGGCCGGCTCGAGCCCCGCGTCGGCGATTGCCCGTTCGCACGCCTCCGCGCCGATCTGTTTCGCGGTACGACCGGACGCTTTCGTATAGGCCGTCTCGCCGATCCCGGCGATCGCGACCGCGCCCGAAATGTCGTCGAGCTCGCCCGCGCGCCCCAGTCCGGCCCCGCTGCCACGATGGCGAACCCTACCGCCGCCCAGGTGCGTCGATAGCTATCGCATAGCGATAGCTATCGACGCACGTGGATCTGACGGGTCGTCAGGGGGCGCGGTACCGTCGCTGGCTCAGACTGCGAAGGAGCTCGTCTCGTGCCCATGCCGCGCGACATCGGTGTCATCGACTTGATGATGGGGATCCCGGCCGGGGACCCGCGCCGCTGGTACGACTTCTTGAAGACACAACTCCTCGACCGCGAGAGCCGGGAAGACTTCGAATTCCCGGCGCAGTACATGTTCAAGCACGTGCCGAAGTTCGACGTCCCCGACGACCCGGTGCACTTCCTGCTCGACCACATGGACCGGCACGGCATCGAGAAGGCGATGATCGGCGTCTCGGCCCGCAACGAGGCCGGCATCGGCGCGTTGAAGCAGTTCCCCGACCGGTTCTTCGGCAGCTTCGAGGTCGACCCGAACCTCGGCATGGAATCGGTGCGCGAGTTGCAACGCGCCGTCGAAGAACTCGGCGTGAAGGCGGCGACGGCCTTCCCGGCCGGGCTCAGCCCCCAGGTCGCGATCAACGACAAGAAGTTCTATCCCCTCTACGCGAAATGCGTGGAGCTCGACATCCCGATCTGTGTGTGCGCCGGCGTGCCGGGGCCCGGGTGCCGTTCGCCCCGCAGTACGTCGGCCACATCGACGAGGTGTGCTGGTTCTTCCCCGAGCTGAAGTTCGTGACCCGGCACGGTTGCGAACCGTGGGCCGACCTCGCAGCCAAACTCATGCTCAAGTGGCCGAACCTCTACTACTCGACCAGCGCGTTCGCACCGAAGTACTACCCGAAAGACATCATCCACTACGCGAACACGCGCGGCGCCGACAAGGTCATGTACGCGGGCTACTTCCCCATGGGGCTGACCCTCGACCGCATCTTCTCCGACATGCCCGACGTCCCGTTCCGCGACCACGTCTGGCCGAAATTCCTCCGCGAAAACGCCGTCCGCGTCTTCAAGCTCGCATGACCGGGCAGACGGTCGGCTTCAACGAGGGCTTCGCCGCCGCGGTGACCGGCGGCGTCGTCGACCTCATGATCGGCATTCCCGCATCCCTCGAGGAACGCAAACACCATTACGACAAGTTCCGATCGCAGCTGCACGACCGGGAAAGCCGCGAGGAGTTCAGCTTCCCGGCGCAGTACATGTTCAAGGACCTTCCCGAGCACAACGACATCGACGACCCCGTCGCGTTCCTCGTCTCGGAGATGGACCGGTTCAACATCCAAGTCGGCATGGTGAACGTCTCGCGCAACCCCGACGCCCGCCGGGCGCTGCGCGAGTACCCCGACCGTTTCGTCGGCAGCTGGGACGTCGACCCGAACACCGGCATGGAAGGCGTGCGGGCCCTCGAGGCGGGCGTGGCCGAGTTCGGCGTGCGCTCGGCGCAATGCTTCCCGGCCGGGCTCGTACCGCAGGTCCCGATCAACGACAAGAAGATGTACCCGCTCTACGCGAAATGCGTGGAGCTCGACATCCCGATCTTCGTCAACGCGGGCGTACCGGGGCCACGAGTACCGATGGCCTGCCAGGACGTCGCGCTGATCGACGAAGTGTGCTGGTTCTTCCCCGAGCTGAAGTTCGTGACCCGCCACGGTTGCGAACCGTGGACGGCGCTCGCCGCGAAGCTCATGTTGAAGTGGCCCAACCTCTACTACTCGACGAGCGCGTTCGCACCGAAGCACTACCCCGAAGACATCGTGTACTTCGCGAACACGCGCGGCGCCGACAAGGTCATGTACGCGGGCTATTTCCCGATGGGGCTGACCCTCGATCGCATCTTCTCCGAGATGCCGAACGTCGGCTTCCGCGACAACGTGTGGCCGAAGTTCCTCCGCGAGAACGCCCGCAAACTCTTGAAGATGGAGACGCTCCCGTGACCAATGCTGCGTACACGGCGGCGAAGGCGGGCGGTGTCGTCGATACCGCCGTCGGCATGCCGAAGTCGCGCGAAGAGATGTACGAGTTCTACGAGTTCATCCGGCGCCAGACCCACGACAAGGAGAGCCGGGAGGGCCTCGAGTTCCCGGCCGGCTACATGTTCAAGGACGTGCCGAAGTGGGAGGAGCTCGACGACCCGGTCGACCTGCTCCTCTCCGAGATGGAACGCCACAACATCACCCAGATGGTGATCGGGATCGACGGTGAGCACGCGCAACGGGCGCTGCGCGACTACCCGGGACGCTTCTTCGGTGGGATCGGCATCGACCCGAACGAAGGTATGGAAGCGGTGCGCAAGATCCAGCGCGCGCACGACGAGTTCGACATCAGGTCGGTGAGCGCGTTCCCCGCCGGGCTCTACCCGCAGGTCGCGCTGAACGACAAGAAGTTCTATCCGATCTACGCGAAGTGCGTCGAGCTCGACATCACGTTCTGCTCGACCGCCGGAGTGCCCGGCCCGCGCATCCCGTTCGCGCCGCAGGAAGTCGCGCTCATCGACGAAGTGTGCTGGTACTTCCCCGAGCTTCGCTTCGTCACCCGCCACGGTTGCGAACCGTGGACCGCGCTCGCAGCGAAGCTCCTGTTGAAGTGGCCGAACCTCTACTACTCGACGACCGCCTTCGCGCCGAAGTACTACCCGAAAGACATCATCCATTTCGCCAACACTCGCGGCGCCGACAAGGTGATCTTCTCCGGCTACTTCCCCGCCGGCCTCACCTACGACCGGTTGTTCACCGAGATGCCCGACGTCCCGTTCCGCGACCACGTCTGGCCGAAATTCCTGCGCGAGAACGCCCAGCGCGTCTTCAAGCTCACCCCAACCCCGTGAACGTGCGTCAGTTTTCGCACCTCACGACGGCAAAACTGACGCCGGTTCGAGGGGTGGGCGGATGACGGGGCCGCTCGCGGGGATCCGCGTCGTGGAGTTGCCGAACATCGGGCCGGTGCAGTTCGCGGGGATGCTGCTGTCCGACCTCGGTGCCGAGGTCATCCGGGTCGACCGGGCCTCCGACGTCGCGACGGGCGGGAGCGTCGCCGGGTTCGTGAGCCCGTACTCGGTCGTCGACCGCGGGCGGCGCAGCCTCGGGGTCGACCTGAAACAACCCGGCGGCCCCGGCGTGGTGTTGCGGCTCTGCGAGCACGCCGACGTGTTGCTCGAAGGGTTCCGCCCCGGTGTCGCGGAACGGCTCGGCGTCGGCGCCGACGCGTGCCGCGCCCGCAACCCGCGCCTGATCTATGCCCGCATGACCGGATGGGGCCAGGACGGGCCGCTCGCGGGCGACGTCGGCCACGACATCAACTACCTCTCGATCGCGGGCGTTCTCGCCCACATCGGCAACGCGGGTGGTCCTCCCGTCCCGCCGATCAACCTGCTCGCCGACTTCGGAGGCGGCGGGTCGCTCGTGGTGATCGGCATCCTCGCCGCCATCGTCGAACGGGCGCAGTCGGGCGAGGGGCAGGTGATCGACGCGGCCATGGTCGACGGCAGCGCGCAGTTGATGAGCATCTTCTTCGGCATCGACGCCATGGGCGGATGGGGACCGCGTGGCACGAACCTGCTCGACGGCGGCGCGCACTTCTACAACGTGTACCAGACCTCCGACGACGAATGGGTCTCGGTCGCGTCGTACGAACCGAAGTTCTACCGGAACCTGCTCGCGCTGTTGCAACTCGACGACCTCGACCCCGCGCAGCAGATGGACCACGCGCAATGGCCGGCGTTGAAGGAACGCTTCGCCGCGATCTTCCGCACCCGCACGCGCGACGAATGGGTGTCGTTCTTCGCCGGCCACGAGGTGTGCTTCGCGCCCGTACTCACGATGCGCGAGGCCCGGGCGCACGAGCACAACATCGAGCGCGCGACCTTCACCGAGGTCGACGGGGCGCCGCAACCGGCGCCGGCGCCCCGTTTCGACCGCACCCCGACCGCGGTGCAACGCACGCCCGTCGCGGCCGGCACCGACACACGCGCGGTGCTTGCCGAAGCCGGTTACACCGCCGACGAGATCGACGGATTGCTCAACCAAGGCGCAGTCGCATGACCGCAACCGGAGCCGCGAAACCCTTCAGTTCGTAGTCGCCGGCCGGCTCGGCACAGCCGGCCAACCCGGCCGCGTCGACCAGTTCCGGCGTGGCGAGGGTTTCGCCCGGAACCGCGACCTTGGCGAGTCGCGCCGCGAGGTTCACCACCGGCCCGAAGTAGTCGCCGTCACGCGCGAGGGCATCACCGGTCGCGATCCCGCCCCGCGCGCTGCCGAGCTGTTCGTGCGTGCCGACGAACGAAACGATGGCCCGCACGACATCGACGACGGCGCGTGCGTCGGTACCCGCGATCATGGCTTCGTCGCCGATCATCTTCACGACCCGGCAGTCGTTCGCGACGGCGGCGTCGAACGCGGTGCGCTCGAAGTCGGCGAGCGCACCGGCGAGTTGGCGCGAGTCGAGCCGGTTGACCAGCGCGGTCGACGCGTCGAGGTCGACGAACGCGACCGCGGCCGGCATGGCGCCGCCGCGCGCCGAGTCGATCAGGCCGAGACGGCGGATCGCAGTGAGGAAATGCTCGCGAACGAGGACGTCCATGATCGCCGGGACGACGCCGAACGCCCGGACGGCGTCGGCGGCGGCGCGGACCCGTTCCAAGGTGGTGGCGTTCTCGGCCAAGAGGCGCGGCGACACCTGCGCGCTCGAAGAGGGCGACGGCCGCCTCGGCGACGTTCGCCGCCGCCGAACCCAGCACGCGGGTGAACTGCAAGACGGCTTCGTCGCCGAAGATCTCGGCGCCGACCGCGAACGACGTGAACAGCGCCACCTGCGCGTCGTGGTAAAGGGGTTCGTCGGGCCGGTCGGGCCATCCGGCGGCGCGGGCGATCGACTGGGCCCGCCGCTCCTCGATGCCGGTGCGCGCGGCGACGTCGGCGATCGTCGCGGTCGGGCCGGCATCGTCCCACAGCACGTGGTCGGCCGCGAGACGATCGAGCCGACCGAGGCGGGCCGCTTCCGCGACGTCGGCCACCGAGAGCCCGAGCGACGCGAGGTATTCGAGGAGCGCGGCCCGCTCGGTCGCGTCCGCGGCCGCCGGCTCGTACAACCCGGCCGCCTCCCAAGCTGCCATCTCCACAGTCACGGACCGTAGACGAGCCCACCTTCCGGGTCGATCGCCACCGCGACTTCCTCGCCTACTGCCGGCGCCCGGCCGGCCACGCGTACGACGACGGTCGGCGCGCCGGGAACCTCCACACCGAGCGCGACGTGATCGCCGCTGAAGGTGCTGCGCCGCACCACGCCGCGCACCGGGGCGGCGGGGTCGATGCGCACGCCGCCCGGCCGCAGCACCACTCGCACGCGCTCGGACGCGCCGAGCGCCCCGGGCACCGGCACCGGGCCCCACGGCGTGAGGGCACGACGGTCGTGTACTGCCGCGTCGACCGCGGGACCGAAGCCGAGGAACGTCGCAACCCACTCGTCGACCGGGTGGCGCCACACTGTCTCGGGTGTCCCCGCTTGTACCACCCGCCCGTCGCGCATCACCACGACCCGGTCGGCGAGCGCGAACGCTTCGCCGTGATCGTGGGTGACGTAGAGCGCGGGGAGGCCCGCGACTTCGAGCAGACCGCGCAATTCGTCGAGCAGCCGTTCCCGCAACGCCCGGTCGAGCGCGCCGAGCGGTTCGTCGAGCATGAGCAGCCGCGGCGCCGGAGCGATCGATCGGGCGAGCGCGACCCGTTGTTGCTCGCCGCCCGAGAGCGTGCCGACTCGCCGATCCCCGTAGCCGGCGAGACCAACCGTCGCGAGCACCTCATCAACACGCGCCGCACGCGCGGGTGCGCGCATGCCGGCCATGCGCAGGCCGAACTCGACGTTACGGCGCACGTCGCGGTGGGGGAACAACGCGTAGTCCTGGAACATCAAGCCGAACCGGCGTTGGTGGGGCGCCAAGCGTGTGATGTCGGTGCCGTCCCACACGACGCGTCCCGCGTCGAGCGGTTGCAGCCCGGCAACGGCGCGCAGCAACGTGCTCTTCCCGCACCCGCTCGGACCGAGCACCACGACGGTCTCCCCCGCGCCGACGGCGAGGTGCATTTCGTCGAGTACCGCCTGCGCCCCGAAGCGGACGACTGCACCTTCCACGGCCAGCATGTTCAGAACTCGGTGGCGCGGGGCGGCCGGGCCCGCTCGACCGCCAGCACGGTCAGCGCGGTCACGAGCATCAGGATCGTCGACAGGGCCATCGCCTCGCCGAAGTTCGCGTCGCCGGGGCGGCCGAGCAGCCGGTAGATCGCGACGGGGATCGTCGGGGTGTTGGGGCGGGCGATGAACACCGTCGCCCCGAACTCACCGAGCGAGATGGCCGCGGCGAACCCGGCGGCGACCGCCATCGCGCGCAACACCACCGGCAAGTCGATCTCCCGCCACACGCGCGCCGGTGGCGCGCCGAGCACGCGGGCGGCGTCGCGCAGTTTCGGGTCGATCGAGCGCAACACCGGCACCATCGAGCGAACGACGAACGGGATCGCGACGACCGCGTGCGCGATCGGGATCAGCCAGACGCTCGTCCGCAGGTCGAGGGGTCGGTGATCGAGCGAGATGAGGAACCCGAACCCGACCGTGACGGCCGACGTCCCGAGCGGGAGCATCACGAACACGTCAAACGCTCTCGCGGTACGGCCGGGGCGCGCCGCGATCGCGAACGCGGCAATGCCGCCCACCGCGACCGCGATGACGGTGGCCTCCAGGGCGAACAGCAGCGAGTTGCGGATGGCCTGCCACGGCGGGACGAACAGGAGGCTCGTTCCCCCGCTCGTGGCGAGTGCCCGGTAGTGCGTGAACGACGGCCGGCCACCGGCCGAGAAGGAGCGCACCACGAGCACGAGCAACGGCGCGGCGAGGAACGCCACGGTCGCGGCGACGGCGACCGTCACCGCCGTCCACGCGACGGCGCCGCGGGGGCGGCGAAGCGCATCGTCGATCGTCACGAGTCGTTGCGTTGTCGCGCGTCGCTCTTGCAACCTCGCGGTCACGGTGAGGAGCGCCACGATGGCGAGCATCTGCGCGAGGGCGAGACCGGCCGCTGTGCGCAGGTCGAGCAACAGCGCGGTCTGCCGGTAGATCTCCACTTCGAGCGTGGCGCGGGTCGCGCCACCGAGCAGCAGCACCACGCCGAACGACGTGAACGTGAACAGGAACACGATCGACGCGGCGGCGGCCACCGCCGGCGCGAGCAGAGGCAATGTGGTGGTGAAGAACGCGCGCAGCCGCGACGCCCCCAGGACCCGTGCCGCGTCTACGGTTCGCGGGTCGAGGTGCTCCCAGAACGTGCCGACCGTCCGCACGACCACCGCGACATTGAAGAACACGTGCGCCAGGAGGATCGGCGCAACACCGCGTTGCCAGCCGAGGAAACCCAGCGGCGCGCCGGGCTGCAGGAGCGCGAGGAACGCGATCGCGACGACGACCGTCGGCATCACGAACGGCACGATCACGAACGCGCGGAGCCAGCGCCGACCGGGGATCGCGCACCGCGCCACCACGTAGGTCAGCGGCCACGCGACGACGAACGTGAGCACGGTCGACACGACCGCCTGCCAGCAGGTGAACCACGCGATGGCCCGCAACCGGGGGTCGCGCACGACGTCGAGCACCGGCGAAACGTCGAGGTGACCGCGCTGGGTGAGCCCGCGCCCGATGATCGACGCGACCGGGTACGCGAAGAACACCGCCATGAACCCGAGCGGGACCAGGATGAGCGCCCGGCGCGCTCGCGGGGTTCTCAGTGCAGCACGAGGTCGGTCCACGCTTTGATCCACTCGTTGCGGTGCGCGTTGATGTCGGCCGGCACGAGTGTGTACGGGTGCGGCGCGAGCGGCCCCACTTCGTGAACACTGCCGGTAACGGGGTGCCTCGCCGCACCGGGTACACGTACATCTGGAGCGGCACGTCCTGCTGGAAACGCCGGCTGACCATGAAGTCGACCAACCGTTCCGCCGCCGCGAGGTGCTTCGCACCGCGCAGCACCCCCACGAATTCGACCTGCCGGAAGCAGGTGGACAAGATCACGCCGACCCGCGGCACCGATCGGTGCGGCTGGCTGTACACGACGTCGGCGGGCGGGCTCGACGCGTACGACACGACGATCGGTCGTTTCCCCTTCCCGCCACCGGCGCTGAAGTCGCCGTCGTAGGCCTGGTCCCAACCGTCGTCGACGAGCACGCCGTTCGCGTGCAACTTCGACCAGTACTGCTGCCAGCCGCTGCCGTACTCGGCGATGGTCGCGAGCAGGAAGCCGAGCCCCGGTGACGACGTCGCCGGGTTCTCGACCACCGTCAGGCCCTTGTACGCGGGCTCGAGCAGATCGGCGGCCGATGACGGTGCGGGCGGGTGGCCGTCGTGGCCGAAATACTGCTTGTCGTAGTTCAGGCAGATGTCGCCGTAGTCGACGGGCGTCACCCGGTGCTGGGGGTCCAGCACGAACGCGGGGTCGACCTGCGCGAGCCCGGCGGCCTGGTAGGGCACGAAGATGTTCTCCGCGAGCGTGCGGCCGAGGAACGTGTTGTCGGTGCCGTACATCGCGTCGGCGACCGGGTTGTTTTTGGTGAGGATCGCCTGGTTCAGTTCCGCGCCCGCGTCGCCCGACGGCAACAGCTTCACCTTCGTTCCCGTCTGCGCCTCGAACGCGCGCAGGACGGGTTTCGACACCGCGAACGAGTCGTGGACCATCAGCGTGACCGTGCCGCCGGGCCGCGCCGGGTTGACCGGCGTGCCCTGCTTCGCGCTCGAACTGCCACACGCGGCCGCACCGAGGACAAGCGCGCTGGTCATCGCGGCGGCGGCCAGGCGCTTCATCGCGCACCTCCGAACGGCTGCACCGCGAGCAACACGCCGCTTGCGACGTCGACGAGGGCCCGCGTCTTCTCCATTTCGTTGCTCACCCCGCGACTCGAACCCGGGAAGAGATCTTCGTTCCGGAGCGGGTAGCGCAATCCCTCGGTCCGCACGCCGCCTGCCGGTCCGCCGAGCGCGAGCAGCGTGACCAGGCTGCCCGGTTCACCGCGCAGCTCGGTGCGGTCGCGCACGACCGCGCAACGGGCGGCGCCGATCAGCCCGCTTACCCGCACCGCCGCGAACTCCGGCGACGCGAGCAGCAACAGGTTCGCGAGGAAATGGTCGAGCCGGCCGCCGGCGCCGCCGACGACGAGCACGTCGGACGCGCCGAGGCGCACCGCGGTCTGCAGCGCGAGTTCGAGGTCGGTGAAGTCCTTGTCGGTAGGAAACTGCTCGACGCGCGCGCCGTTCGCGATCGCGTCCTTCAGACGCCCGTCATCGACCGAGTCGAAGTCGCCGACGACGACGTCGACCGCGACACCGAGCTGTTGCGCGTGGTGCAGGCCGGAATCGGCCGCGACGACGAGCGCGCCGCCCGGGAGCTCGGCTCGTAGCCGCGCGTCGACCGGATCGCCACCTGCGAACACGACCACATGACAGGTCGCGGTTGCCACATCGCCCTCCCTCCGCCGGCATTACCCGGAGCAGGTTCAAGGGGTCGGTGGCGGTGCGATCGCTCGCGAAGCCACCCTCTCAGCCCGGTCACCCCGAGCTCCCCGTGGGATTGCTGTCGCCGGCCACCCTAGACCCGCGGGACGGCGCCGGCGCTTCACTCGGATGCGAGCAGGGTGGCGGGTCGGGTGTCGGCCGCGGTGCGGGCGGGGATGGCGGCGATCGCGTTCGCCAGCGCGAAGGTCGCGAGCACGATCGCCACGAACGCGATCGGCACGAACATCGGCGGCGCGGTCGCGCCCAGGTTGTGCTCGAAGATCCTCCACGACCAGACGCCGGCCAACGCGCCGAGCGGTACACCCACCACGAGCGCCGCGGCCGCGAGCGCGGTGGCCTCCCAGGCCACCGTGGCCGACACCTGGCGGCGCGTGAAGCCGAGCGACTTGAGAATCGCGAGGTCGGCCCGTCGGGACCGAACCGATGCAACGAGCATCTGCGCGAGCACGCCGACGCCGAGCAGCGCGAGCAAGCCCGCGAGGAGCAAAGGCGTCGTGTGGACCTGGTCGTAGCTGCGAATGTCGCCGGGTTGCGCGGGGCCGACGATGGACGCGATGTCGCGCTCGCGCGCTCGCACGCCGGCAATGGTCGCGCCGGGCGCGAGGTCTGCGAGCAGGAAGTCGGCCTCACCCCGAACGCTCGGCTGCAACCGGTTCAGCGTGGCCGACGTCACCACCGCGCCCTCCCCGACACCGAGCACGTTGTTGCGCGCGAGCGAGGGCAGGAGCGTCTCGCCGACGACGCGCAGGCTCATCTTCCCGCCGTCGACTGTGGTGGTGCCGATCGTTGCACCAACCGACGTGTGCAGCGCTCGCATCGTCTGCGCACCGAGGGCGACCTCGCCCGGCGCGGCGGGAATGCGACCGTGCGTCGCAACGGGCAGCGCATGGCCGCGCTCGGCACGCAGACCGTACGCGGGTACGGCTTCATCGTCGAGCGTGAGGTCGCCGTACGTACCTACGGTGAGCCCGTCGACCTCGGGGTCGCTGCGTACGCGCGCGATCTGCGCGGAGGAGAAGACGAAGTTGTTCGGCTGCAGCAGCGCACCCCAGGTCCAGCCGTACTGCGCGGGTGTGTTGACGAACCGGTCGAGATTCGTTCCGAAAGTGAGTGCGGCACCAGTGGTCGCGATCGCGACAACGAGACCGAACACGGTTGCGAAGGTCGACCCGCCGGGACGGGTTCGGTCAGGCTGGAACGCGAACTGCAATCCGGCCACCGCGCTCGCCGGCGCCCCCGAGCGCGACGCGGTGTCGACGACGAGCGAACCGCGGCGCCCGGCCGCTGCATCGACCGGTTTGTCACCGTTCACGACCCACGCCGCGACGGCCACCATCACCGCGAACAGGGCGACGATCACGACGACGCCCACGACGAGCAGGAGCGCGTCGAATCGGAAACCGGGCGCCGGCTCGACCCGGCGCGCGATCCCGAGTGGGAACAGGGGCGACAGCAACCACGCGATCAGCAGCGCAGACATCGAACCGGCGACGATCGCGCCGAGGCTGCGCACGACGGCCATCGCGCTGCGCTGCGTACGACTGGCACCGATCGCGCGCAGCACCGGACCGTCGCTCGAATCGGTGCGCACGAGCCGACCGGCAGCCTGCCCGATCACGACGAGCGCGGTGATCGCCGCGACGATGCCGAACGCGTCGAGTGCGTCGGTGTAGGGCCGCACCGCGCGCCCGAACACCGAGACCTGGCGCTGCGTCGTCTGCTCGTCGAACGGCTGGCCGGGGAAGGTACGACGAAGGCCCGCCTCGAACGGACGGATCCCCCGCGTGCCGTGCCGGAGGCGGACCTTCAGGAACCCGAACTGCGAGTGGAGCACGAAGCGGCGGGCGAAGGCTCGGGTGCCGAGGATGAAGGAGTCGTCCTCGTTCTGGTTGCTGATGAGCTCGTCGGGCGACGGCGCGATCGCGACGACCTTCAAGTCGACGGCGGTCTGCGACACGCGGCCGTGGGGCAGGAAGTCGAGGACAGCCACATGGAGCACCGAACCGAGGTGAAGGTGGAGGTCGCGGGCCGCGGTCCGGTTCACGAGGATCTCGTCGGCCCGGTCGGCTCGTGGCTCCCGACCGGTGAAGTGGGGCAGGCGCGAGACGATGTCCATCGTCCGGCCGAAGCCTCCGTCGGGGCTCGCCACCACGCCGATCGTGTCGGCGGCCGGCATGTTCGCCGCGCAGGGCCGTACGCAGACGGCGGCACCACCCAACAGTGAAGCGTCGGCCACGTCGGGAAGCCGCCGGATCTTCGCGAGGTCGTTCATCGCGGCAAAGTTCGCGGGATCGATCTCGATGTCGTCGACCTTGCCCCGCGCCATCAGTCGCGAGGCCGCGCTCGCGGTTCGGGTTGCCCCGGCGAACGCGGCGAGCACCGCCCCGCCGGCGATCGCGATCAGCATCGCGAACACGACGATGCCGACGCGCCGGCGCCGAAAGCGCGAGCGCGCATAGAGGCGTACAGCGCTCATCCGCGCCGGCCCTCGCAGTCGCGGCCCTGCACCGTCACGATCTCCTTGCCGCAGGCAGCATCGCTGCTCCCGTACCCCCGATCTCCGAATGACACGGTACGACCCGCACGGCCCGGCTGAAGAGCCTGCCAGCCGGATCGTTTCGGTGATACAGGCACCCCCCCGGAACGAACCTGCGTCAGTTTTCGCACCTCACAGGGGCAAAACTGACGCAGGTTCGGGGGGGGTGAGCGAGGGTTTACGGCTTCAGCATGAGCCCGACGGCCGTGCCGGTGATGCGGGCCGGGAACCCGATGCGGCGGGCGTCACCGAGCGCAATGACGGTGCCGTCGACCGTTTCGATCCAGTAGCCGTGACCGGTCGGGCTCGCGACGATGCGCGAAGACGACGGGAACCCGCAACCGGCGACGCTGCCGTAGTAGAGCGCGTCGCCGAACGAGTACACGCTGCCGTCCCTTCCGAGCATCCAGTAGCCGCGGCCGCTGGGTGTGCGGGCCATCGACACGATCCCGGCGGGGATGTGGCGGTTGCCGAGGGAGCCGTAGAACTTCGCGTCGCCGAAGGCGAACAGGCCACCATCGGAGGCGAACAGCCAGTAGCCCTTGCCGCTGGCGGTGCGTTCCATGCCGAGCACCGGTTGGTTGAGGCGGCGGTTGCCCATCGACCCGTGGAACACGGCGTCACCGAAGGAGAAGACGCCGCCGTCGAACGCGACCAACCAGTAGCCGCGGCCGCTCGCGGTGCGTTTCATCCCGAGGATGGGTGCGCGCAGGTGGATACGCCCGGTCGAACCGTAGAAACCGGCGTGGCCGTAGTTGAAGATGCCGCCGTCGGTCGCGACGAGCCAGTAGCCGCTACCGGCCGGGTTCCCCTCGCCGCCGACGACGGGTTTGCGCAACGTGAGGTTGCCCGCGGAGCCGAGGAAGCGGGCGGTCCCGAACGACTGCACGCCGCCGTCGCTGGCCGCCACCCAGTACCCGTTGCCGGATTGGGCGGCCGAACCACCGGGTGAGTACGGCAGGCACACGGCACGCGCACCGTTGTAGACGAGTGCTTCGGAGTACAGCTGGATGATGTTCAGGCCGTAGGTTGGCGAGCTGGCCCAGATGTCGATGCCGCTCGCCCCGCCGAAGAGCTCCCAGGTCGGTGCGACACCGATGCGGTCCGACGGCGGGTGGATCAAGAGGCGCAGGTTGCGCGTGGTCGAGTCGGCGTAGCCGCGAAGCAGTTGGATCTGGGTGCGGATGCCGATCGTCGCGCTCGGGAAGCACCGGCTCGGCGCGGTTTCGTCTTGGCAGTGGTAGCCGCTCGGGCGACCGTCGTACGCGTAGAGGCCGGCGAAGTTGTTGAACCACGGCCGGATCTGGCCGCTGTTCGGGAAGGAGAACCAGCCTGTTTCGATGATCGACTGGACGAACGCGATGTCGCCGCGCACACCTTGGATGCGGCCTTCGTCGATGAAGAGCTGCGCAAGTGTCTTGATGTTGTTGCCGGCGCCCGGCGCGCGCGGCGCGACGCCTTGCCGCACGTGGTTGTACCAGCGGGCAAGCTGCGACGCCGACAGCAGGTTCGCGCCCATGACGGGCGTGTGCGTCGTCGGCCGGGCCGACGACGCCCGCACGACTCCGGGTTGCGCGGCGCTCAGCGGCGCCGCCGAGAATGCGAGCAACGACGCGATGATGATCGCGACACGAACGAAACGATGCTGTGCGTGAAGCATGTGCGTTCTCGGGGCTCGAGGGTCCGTGTACGTGCCCGCGTCGAGGGCTACGCCCTCGGCCCCTCCCGCCGGAGCAGCACCCTAGCAGGGTGACCCGGAAACGGGACCGGCAACGCGCGCGTCGTTGCCGGCGCGCGCTTCGCGCAGAATCGATCGACTCGCGACGGTTCAGGACTTCGACACGGCCTGGGCGACGAGCTTCAGCGCGGTCTCTTTCGCGGTGCGGTAGTCGGGCTTGCCGTTCGGCAGGCGCGGGACTTCGCCGACGAGCAGGAGCTGGCGCGGCACCTTGTAGCCGGCGATCTGGCCGCGGGCGTGTTCTTGGAGTTCGTCGAGCGTCGGCTCGCACCCGGGGCGCGGCTGCAAGAGCGCGGCGACCGATTCACCCCAACGTTCGTCGGGGACACCCACGACGAGCACGTCGAACACTTCGGGGTGCGACTTCAAGACGCCTTCGACTTCTTCCGGGTAGATCTTCTCGCCGCCGGAGTTGATCGACACCGAACCGCGGCCGAGCAGGGTGATACGGCCGTCGGCTTCGACGGTCGCGGCGTCGCCGGGGATCGACCAGCGCCGGCCCTGTTTGTCGGTGATGAAGGTGGCGGCCGTCTTCTCGGGGTCGTTGTAGTAACCGAGCGGGATGTTGCCGCCGCGGGCGAGGCGCCCGACCTTGCCGGAGCCGGGTTCGATCGGCTCGAAGTTCTCGTCGAGCACGACGGAGTCGGCCGACGCGAGGACGGTGGTGATGCCTTCCTTCGGCGCGTCACCTTTCTGTACGACGCGGATGCCGTTCATCCCGCCTTCGGTCGAACCGATCGCGTCGGTCATCACGACATATTCGGGAAGCAGGCGCTGCAACTGCTCTTTGACGGTCTGGGAGAAGATGGCGGCGGTGCTCCCGAACGAGACGATCGACGACACGTCGGCCTGGTCGCCGAGCCGTTCCAGGGTGTCGGCGAGGGGTCGGGCCATCGCGTCGCCGGTCACCGACAAGACGTTGATCCGTTCACGAGCGACGAGTTCCCACACCTTCTCCGGATCGAACTTGTCGATGATCACGGCGGTGTTGCCCTCGAACAGCGATCGGAACGTGCCGAACTGCCCGGCGCCGTGCATGAGGGGCGGTACCGGCATCATCACGAGGCCGTTCGGCGCGTTCGGGTCGATCTTGTCGGACGCGGCCGTCGGCGTCGTGACGCGCTCGCCCGTGAACGCGTCGATGCCGCCACCGAGCGCGTAGTACACGTCTTCCTGGCGCCACATCACGCCTTTCGGCATGCCCGTCGTGCCGCCGGTGTAGAGAAGGTAGATGTCGTCGTCGGAGCGTTCACCGAAATCGCGTTCAGGTGAACCGGAGGCGATCGCGGCCTCGAACTCGATGGGGTCGAGCGCGCTGTCGTCGGCGTCGCTGCCGTCCCACTCGATGCGGAAGAAGTGCTGCAGTTTCGGTTGCGCGTCGCGGGCCCGGGCGATGATCGGGCCGTACTCGCGCTGGTACACGAGGGCGACGAGATCGGCGTTGTCGAACAGGTACCGCAGTTCGTGCTCGACATACCGGAAGTTGACGTTCACCGGCACGGCCCGGAGTTTGTAGAGCGCGAACATCGACTCGACCCACTCGATGCAGTTCGTCGCGTAGATCCCGACATGGTCGCCCGCCTTGATGCCCTCGGCGGAGAACGCGTGCGCGAGGCGGTTTGTGCGTGCTTCCAACTCGCCGTAGGTGATGCGGCGGCGAACGTCGACGACCGCGGTGCGGGCCGGGACCTTGTCGGCGGCCAGTTCGAACAAGTCGGCGAAGTTGTAGTGGGGCACCATCGCCGAAGTAGAACACGTTCCATATTCGGTCGCAAGCGGGACGGCACGCGACGATGAGCGGGTGCAGGTGCGAGCGCTGGACCGCGACGAGTACGAACTGCTGCGCACGCTACGGGTGCGCATGCTCGAAGACGCCCCGGACGCGTTCACCATCACCGCCGAGGCCGAACGCAGCCATCCGCTGTCGTGGTGGCGCGACCGGCTCGTCGCGACGTGCATCGACCCGAAGCGTCTCGCCCTCGTCGCCGAGATCGGTGATCGCCCCGTTGGCTCGGTGCTCGGCGTGATCGACAACTGGGACCGCAAGCTCGCCCATCTCTACGCGCTCTGGGTCGAGCGCGACGTCCGCCGCCGGGGCGTGGCCAGCTCGCTCGTCGCGACCGTGTTCGACTGGGCGCGGGAACGGGGCGCGGCGGCGATCGACCTGTCGGTCACGGTCGGCAACTTCGGCGCGACGAAGCTCTACCAGGACCACGGTTTCGTCGATACCGGCGAGCGCGAGCCACTCCGTTCGGGTTCGCCGCTGCAGCTGATGAAGATGCGCGCGCCGCTCTGAGCGCGTCAGCGTGCGATCACGAAGTCGTGGGCGACTCGACCTCGGCCTTGATCCGTTCGAGGGTCGTACGCATCCCGTTGCGGTTGGTCTTCCCGCGCGTCCAGCCGAACAGTGCCCAGTAGAGCCGCAAAGGGATCGTGGGCGTGAGTTGGAACGACTCCGTCACGTCGGTGCCGTCGCCACTCGGCGCGAGCCGGTAACCCCACACGTTCAAGGGTTTGCCTTCGGGCCCGACACCGAACGCGAACTCGCGCCCCGGTTCGCACGCGGTCACGGTGCACGTCGTCCAGTACACGGGGCCCTTGCCGTTCCGTTTCACATGGCCACGGAACTTCGCGCCGACTGCCGGCCCCGTCGCGCCGTCGAGCCATTCGGCCTCGAAGGTTTCGGGGCTGTACCGGCCGATCTTGGTGACGTCGCTCACGAGGTCGAACACGCGCTCGGGCGGCGCCGACATGTGCACGGTGACAGCATCATGCATGGCCGCACCCTAGGGCGGCTCTTGCGGGGCCGCACGCGGGACGCGCGTGTACGGTCCGCGCTCGTGACGGAGCCGGTCGAGGCCGAGGTGTGCGTCGTGGGCGCCGGCTTCGCGGGGCTGAGCGCGGCGCGGCGCCTCCATCAGGCGTCGATGTCGGTGGTCGTGCTCGAGGCCCGAGACCGGGTCGGCGGCCGGATCTGGACCGAGGACCGTGCCGGAGGCCTCCCGGTCGATCGAGGCGGCGCGTGGCTCGGCCCCCGGCACGACGCCATCTTCGGGTTGGCCCGCGAGGTGGGAGCGACGACCTACAAGACCTGGGTGAAGGGCGCGCACCTGCTCATCGACGGCGACCGCACGCGCCGCTACACCGGCCTCATCCCGAAGATCAGCCCACTTGCGGTGGCAACGATCGCGCGGGCGCAGTTCAAGGTCGACCGGCTGGCGAGACGCGTGCCGCTCGACGCGCCGTGGGACGCGAAACGCGCCGGGGAGTGGGACGGGCGTTCCGTCGCGTCGTGGCTCGAAACCGCCGGCATCCGTACGCCGATCGCCCGCGAACTGTTCGAGATGGCAGTACGCGGATTGTTCACCGGCGACCTCTCCGACACGTCGTTCCTGAACCTTCTCTTCCTCGTCCGCGCGCACGGCAGCCTCAGCACGCTGTTCTCGATCGAGAACGGCGCTCAGGAGAACCTGGTCGACGGCGGCGCCGGGTCGATCGCGCGAGCGGTCGCGGCAACGCTCGGCGACGCGGTGCGGCTGAACTCGCCGGTCCGGTCGATCCGCCAACAACGCGACCACGTCGTTGTCGACGCGAACGAAACGGTCGTGAACGCGCGTCGGGTCGTCGTCGCGGTGCCGCCGGCCCTCGCGCTCGACATCGCGTTCGACCCACCGCTTCCCGACGACCGGGTCGCGCTCTACCGCAGCGCCGTCGCCGGCCCGGAGACGAAAACGCTCGCCGTCTACGACGAACCGTTCTGGCGCACCGACGGGTTCAGCGGCCAGACCGCGCACCCCGGATCGCCGGCCGAGGTGACGATCGACGCGTCACCCAACGCGGCGACGCACGGCGTGATCGCGTCGTTCACGTTCGGCCCGGTCGCGACCCGCGTCGACGCACTCGACCCTGCCGAACGCCGCCGCGCCGTGCTCGACGCACTGGCGTCGCGGCTCGGCCCGCGAGCGGCGCAGCCCGTCGACTACGTCGAGACGGCCTGGTGGCACGAGGAATGGACGCGCGGCTGCTCGATGGCACACTTCCCGCCCGGCGTGCTGACCCGTCACGGTCACCTGCTGCGCGAACCTCTCGACCGGTTGCACTGGGCCGGCACCGAAACCGCGACCATGTCGTACGGGTCGATCGACGGCGCGGTACGTTCCGGCGTACGCGCCGCGTGCGAGATCCTCGATCGCGTCTGAAGCGGTGCGCCCGTCAGGCGTCGCGGTGCAGCCAGCGCAAGAGGTCGGGAGGGGCCATCGTCGCGGCGCGCTCCTCGTAGTGCGCGAACTCGGCGGCGCTGAGCGTTTCGCGCCCGGCACCCGATGAGCCGCGGCGGAAGAACCGCGCGGGGTTCTTCAGGATCCCGTCGACGCCCGGAGCGGTACGGGTGGCCTGCGCGCGCATCTGGGTGAACGTCGCGGCGTCGACCAGTTCGGGCCACTTCGCTTCCGGCACGTCGATGCCGAGCCGCGCCGCGAGCGCGCGCATCTGCCCTTCGAGGTCGGCGCAAAGGTCGGCGTAGTGCAAGAGCACAACGTTCCGCCCGGCACCGTCGGGGTCGTTGACGCGCGTCCACGCGTCGGTCAGGTGCCACAACACCCCGGGGAGCGCGTCCATCTGCTCCTGCGGGCTCGCGGTGGTCTCGATCCATTCGAGCAACCAGTCGTGCAACGCCGGCCGCGGCGGTGGCGGTTGCGTGGGTGGCGGTTGCCCGGTGAGCTCGCGTAGCCGTTCACGATCGAGATTGTTCCCGTGGTGATAGAGCGACACCGCCATGTCGAGCGGGTGCCGCGCGACGACGATGTAGGTCGCGCGCGCGTCGATCGGTATGCCGTCGAGCGGGGTGTGCGTCTTGACGAACCGGCGGTGCGCCTGCGCGTCGAGGCGCGCGAGCAGCGTGTCGCGCGGCGTCACCAACCAGTCGAACCACGGTGACAGGCGGCCGAGCGGCGCGGGAAGGTCGGCGGTCTGGAACACAAGGAGCGCGCAGATCATCTGCACCCACGTCGTCCCGCTCTTCGAGCGCGTGCTGATCACGATGTCGCCGTCGCGAAACGGGAAGCCGGTCCACCGGCCGCTGTCTTCGTCGGGCGATCGGTAACGGACCGGCATCGCGACCCGCCCGTCAGGTGCCGAGCAGGAAACTGGCCGCGATCTCCAGGTCTTCGTCGACCCGTTCGGGCGGCTCGACACCGCCGACCCACCCGACCAGCGACGACAGCCAGACGAGTACGAGTACCCGCGCGACGTGCGCGTCGCGGTCGGTGGTCGCACCGTCGGGCCGGATCGCCCGCGTGATCACGTCGCCCATGATCTCGCCGACCTTCCGCACGACGTCGGCATCTTCGGGGCGGGCCGAGCCGAACGCGCGCACCATGGCCGCGGTCACGTCGGGGTGGCGCTTGAGTGCCCGGTTCGCCCGCCGCAGCACGTTGTTCACCCGTTCGACCGGGGTGTCGCCGGGCGGTGGGTTGTCGTGCAGGTGGGCGCGCAGGTCGGCTTGCTGCTCGGCCATCGCCTCGAGGAGCAGCCGCTCCTTCGACGAGAAGTAGCGGTACACGGTGCCGAGCGCGACGTCGGCTGCGGCTGCGACGTCGCGCATCTGCACGGCGTCGAAGCCGCCCTCCGCCGCCAGCTGCAGCGTCGCGTCGATCACCCGGCGGCGCCGCGCGGCCTGGCTGCGCGCGAGAGCGGTGGGCGCAGGCTCCAGCATCGCAAAATTGAAACACGTTCTGATTTGCGCTTCAAGGAGTGGGCTATAGCTTCACGCCATGGCCCCGAATCTGCTCGAACTGGCCGACGGCCTGTTCACCGGCGCGTTGCCGATCGAATCGCACCATCCCTTCGCGTCCACCGGCGAACTGGCCGAGGTCCAGTCGGGCCTGGCGTTCGTCGACGCGTTCGCGAACTCGTCGGCGGTCGACACCGACGACGGCCTCGTCGTGGTCGACACGAGCGGCGTGTTCCACGCCAAGCAGGTGCACGACACATTGCGCCGCTGGTCGAGGAGCCCGCTGCACACCGCGATCTTCACGCACGGCCACATCGACCACGTGTTCGGCGTCGACCTCTACGAGGAAGAGGCCGAGACGAACGGCTGGCCGGCACCCCGGGTCGTCGCCCACGAAGCCGTCGCCGACCGCTTCGACCGCTACCGGATCACCGGTGGGTACAACGCGGTGATCAACCAGCGCCAGTTCCGGGCGCCGGGGCTGCGCTGGCCCACCGACTACCGCTACCCCGACGAGACCTACCGTCGCCGGCTCGACATCGAGGTCGGCGGTGAGGCCTTCGAACTCCACCACGCGCGCGGCGAGACCGACGACGGCACCTGGGTTTGGGCACCGGAACGGCGGGTCGTGTTCGCGGGTGACCTGTTCATCTGGGCCTCGCCGAACTGCGGGAACCCGCAGAAGGTGCAGCGCTACCCCGCCGACTGGGCGCGTGCGTTCCGGGCGATGAGCGATCTCGAGCCCGACGTGCTCCTCCCCGGGCACGGCTTGCCGATCATCGGCCGCGACCGCGTCCGCCAGGCACTCACCGAAGGCGCCGAGCTGCTCGAGTCGCTGCTCAGCCAGACCCTGGCGATGATGAACGAGGGCGCGCGGCTCGACGACATCGTGCATACCGTGCGCGCGCCGGAACATCTCATCGGGCGGCCGTACTTCCGCCCGATCTACGACGAACCCGAGTTCGTGGTGCACAACATCTGGCGGCTCTACGGCGGCTGGTACGACGGCAACCCGGCGCACCTCAAACCTGCGCCCGCAGCCGCCCTGGCGGCTGAAGTCGCGGCGCTCGCGGGCGGCGCGACCCGCCTCGCCGACCGGGCGCGCGAACTCGTGAGCGACGGCGCACCCGACATCGACCTGCGCATCGCGAGCCATCTGGTGGAGCTCGCCGCGCTGGCCGCACCCGACGATGCCGGCGTCCATCGCGCTCGCGCCGAGGTCTTCGGCGCTCGCGCAAAGCAAGAAGCGTCGACAATGTCGAAGGGCGTGTTCTCCTGGGCGGAACACGAATCGGGCACGAAAGCGGAGGCGGGATGAAGATCGAGGGTTCGACCGTGCTGGTCACCGGCGCGTCGTCGGGGATCGGCGCCGCGCTCGCGCCACTACTCGCGGAGCGCGGCGCAACGGTGGGCATCGTGGCTCGTCGCAAGGAACGCCTCGAAGAGGTGCTCGAACAATGCCGGTGGCACACTCCCGAGTCGAAGATGTGGGCGGCCGATCTCGGCGACCTCGAGGCGGCGGCCCGCGTCGCCCGCGATGCGTGGGACGCGTTCGGTGGTATCGACTCGATCGTCCACAACGCGGGCATCCCGAAACGTACGCCCGTGCCCGAACTCACCATGTCCGACGTCACCCACGTGATGGACGTCGACTTCCACTCACCCGTCCGGATGACGCTCGAAGTGCTGCCCGACATGTTGCGGCGTGGTTCGGGCCAGTTCGTGTTCGTTTCGAGCATGGGTGGCCGAACCGCGATCGCGAACGAGGCCGCGTACAACGCGGCGAAGTTCGCGATGTGCGGCTTCGCCGAAGCGATGTACATCGACGTCTTCGGTACGGGCGTCGAGGTCAAGCTCGTGCTGCCGGGGCCGATCGACACGGAGATCTGGGACCAGCCCGACAACGAAGCGCCGCTCTTCGAGATCGACAAAGTGCCGCCGCGCGACTGCGCCATCGAGATCGTGAACGCGATGGAAGACGACGGCTTCGAGTACTTCACACCGCAGATCTATCCGGGCGGGCTCGACGCGAAGGCGATGGTCGTCGACAAGACGAAGGACTGCACGGCCTACCTGCGCGGCATGGGCCAGTTCGCGGCGTCGCTGCGCACGTAAGCCGCCCCCGGCGGCCGGCGACTACTGGGGGTCGATCACCGGCCCGTTCGTCGTGTTGTCGAGGATCGTCACCGTCGCGTAGGGCGTCGGTGTCAGCGAGGCGCTGTTGTCGGCAACACTGAACACGACCTGGAACGTCTCGTCGGGTTCCGGGGTGTCGTCACCGACGACGGTGACGATCACCGATTGCGCCGCGCTGGAGCCGGCGGCCAACGTGACGGTCCCGGTCGCCGGCAGGAAGTCGGCGTTCGGGGTCGCGTCGACGCCGACCAGCGTGTAGTTCAGGACGATGTCGTGATCAGGTGGCGTCACCGGTGCGATCGTCACCACGCCGTCACTCAAACCACCGGAGTGCGGCTCGGGCACCGACGTGCCGGTCATCGTCACCGCGAGCGACTGCGCCGGCGGGACCACCGGCGGCGGCGTCGGGGCAGCCGGCGGCAGGATCGTCGCGGTCCCGACGACGCTCGGGAAGCGGCTCCGCGAGCGTTGCGTCATCCCCGGACCGACGACGAGGCTGAACGTCTCAGGCCCTTCGGTCACGTTGTCGGCCCGTACCCGGACGCCGACGGTCTTCGACGTCGGGCCACCGGCTTTGAACGCGACGACGCGCCGGACCGGGAAGTAGTCGCCCGACCGCGCGGTCGCAGTTCCGTCCTGCGTGTGGACCGGCAGGAACATCAAGTGGGCGGGCGTCGCACTGAGCGAGATCGTGAAGGTTGCGAGCACGCTTCTTCCCGCGGCCGGTTCCGTCACCGATACGTCCGAGACCGTGACCGCAGGGCGCTCCGCCCTGGCATTCCTCGGCCGGTGCGACGCGGCACTCGCGCTTCCCGGCGTCAGCAGCAGCGCAAGGGGAACGACGAGCAGGGCACGCGACACGCGGGCAAGCACGCGCCCCGCACGGGCGCCGCCACATCGAGCCACGATGGACCTCCGGTTCGGTCCCGGCCCGTCCCCGTGGGGTGTATATCGGCACATTTCGTGCCAAATCTTTATTTCAGCCGGCGGGAGCGATCTCCACCGGGATGCCGTTCAAGACCGCGTTGCCCGACAGCGGGTCGAACAACGCGGTGCCGGCGAGCAGGTTGCTGTTCGCCCCGGCATGATCGGCCGCGACCCGTTGGCCGGTACCGGCGACGTCGTGGCCCCACCCGTGGGGGATCGAGACGACACCGGGCATCACGGCATCGGTCAGTTCGGCGGGGAGGACCACCTCTCCCGAACCGGAACTGACGCGGGTCGGTGCACCGTCGGTGACGCCGGCTCGCGCCGCGTCGTTCGGGTGCACATGCACCGTGCAGCGCTCCTTGCCCTTCACGAGCACGTCGATGTTGTGCATCCACGAATTGTTCGAGCGGAGGTCGCGCCGACCCACCAACCGCAACGCGGGGCCGGCCGGCGCGGCGAGCGTCGCGCGCAATCGTTCGACGTCGGCGAGGATCTCCTCCGGCGCGAGTTCGATCGCACCCGTCGGCGTGCGCAGCATCTCGGGAACGCGCGGCTGCAACGGTCCGAAGTCGATGCCGTGCGGGTTCGCTTCGAGCTTCGCGAGGGTGAGACCGTCGGGGTTCGCGCCGAACCCGTCGCCGTACGGCCCGGTACGCAACATGAAATCGAGGACCCGTTCGGGCCCGCGTCGCGGTGCGAGCGCGCCGAGCAGCGCTTCCGCGTTACGGCCTTCGACGTTCGAGCCGGCGCGACCGACGGACTTCTGCGCAAGCCCGGCGACCACGAACTCGTCGAGCGCGTCGATGTCGGCATCGGGCCCTCGCCCGCGACGATCGCGCTCAACCGGAGCAGCGTCTGCCACTCCGGCATCTCGTTCGCCGCGCACTCCACGACCGGCGGTGAATAGTTCGCGATGTTGCGGATCGCGAGCGAGTAGAGCGCGAGGTCGTAGTGGCCCCGCGCGAGTTCACGTTCCGGCGGCAAGATCACGTTCGCGTACCGGGTCGTCTCGTTGCGGTAGATGTCGACGCTCACCATGAAATCGAGGCCGGCCAGCGCCCGGTCCATACGCCGCGCGTCGGGGTTCGACAGGGCCGGGTTCCCCGCGACCGTGATCAAGGCGCGCACCTGCCCCGCGCCCGGCGTGTCGATCTCCTCCGCCAGGCACACGACCGGCAACTCGCCGAAGAACTCCGGCACCTGCCGGACGCGGCTCGCGCGGCGACCGAACTTCACCCCGCGCCCCCGACCGCCCGGCCCACCCGTGTTGGCGCCGCCCGACGCGGGCAGGGTGAACATCGCGCCGCCGGGCCGGTCGAGGTTGCCGGTACATACGTTGATCACATCGACCAACCACGACGCCAACGTGCCGAACTCGTGGGTGCAGGTGCCGATCCGCCCGTACACCGCGGCGCGGGGCGCGCCGGCAAGTTCGTGCGCGATACGGCGGATCACCGGCGCGTCGATCCCGCACACCGGGGCCACGACTTCAGGCGAGAACTCGTGCGCGACGCTCGCCACCACGTCGGCGCCGTTCACGTGCGCGCCGACCGTGCCGAAGTCGACGAGGTCGTCGGCGAACAGGGTGTGAACGATCCCGATCAGGAAATGGGCATCGGTGCCGGGACGGATGAAGAGATGCTCGCTCGCCTCCTCGGCGGTCTTGGTCCGGCGCGGATCGACCACCACGAGCCGCCCGCCCCGTTCGCGCAGCGCGCGCAAGCGGCCGGGAATGTCGGCCGCGGTCATGAGGCTGCCGTTCGAAGCGAACGGGTTCGCGCCGAGCATCAGGAGGTAGTCGGTGCGGTCGACGTCGGGCACCGGGATGCTCAGCGCGGCGCCGAACATCAACCCGGCGGAGACCTGCTTCGGCATCTGGTCGACGGTGCTTGCCGAGTACACGTTCTTCGTGTGCAGCGATTGGATCAGCACCCGGTTGTAGACGAGCCCGGCGAGGTTGTGCGCGTTGGGGTTCCCCAGGTACAGCGCGACGGCGTCCCGACCGTGCTCGTCGATGATCCGAGTGAGGTTCGCGTCGATCTCGGCGAATGCATCGTCCCACGACACGTCGAACCATTGATCACCGCGACGCAGCTGGGGCGCGCGGATCCGGTCGGGGTCGGCTTCGAGGCCCTTGAGCGCGGTGCCCTTCGGGCAGAGGTAGCCGTGGCTGAACACGTCGTCGCGGTCGCCGCGCACGAGGGCGATGTCGCCGGCGCGGTCGAGGTGCAGTTCGAGCCCGCAGGTCGCCTCGCACAGATGGCAGGTGCGGTACACGACCTGCCGGTCATTCCCCAGTTCGGCCATGCGCGGGAGTGTACGAGCCCGGCACGACGGCTGCGCCTACCTCGCAGGTCATTGCCGTTCCGTAGGCTCCCGGCATGCGCGCACTCGTTTTCGGCATCCCTGCCGACCTCAAACCACCCGAAGCAGGCACCGGGCCCGATGAGACCGCCAACCCGCTGCTCCGCAACCTCGCGGTCACCCCGATGGCGCTCACCGACGTCGACGACCCGAAACTGTTCGGGCCCGATTGGGTCGTGCTGAAGACCCGGCTCACCGGCATCTGCGGTTCCGACTCCAAGCAGGTGTTCATGGACGCCGGCGGCGACGCGACCGACTTCTCGATGACCGCGTTCATCACCTTCCCGCAGGTACTCGGCCACGAGGTGGTGGCCGACGTCGTTGCGACCGGTCCCGAGACCGACGGCGTCGCGGTCGGCCAGCGGGTGCTGCTGCAATGCTGGCTCTCGTGCGCACCGCGCGGCATCGTCCCGGTGTGCCCGGCGTGCGCGGCCGGCGACTTCTCGCTCTGCTGGAACTTCACCGAGGGCCGAATCACGCCCGGCATTCACACCGGGAACTCGAGTGACGGCACCGGCGGGTTCGCCGAACTGCTTCCCGCGCATCGCAGCCAGGCGATCCCCATCCCCGACGACGTTCCTGACGAAGTCGCGGTGCTCGCCGACCCGTTCGCGGTCGCGCTGCACTCGATCACCCGCCAGCCGCCGCCCACCGGCGGGAAGGCAATCGTGTGGGGGGCCGGCGCGCTCGGTACAGCCGCGGTCGCGATCCTGCGCGCCTTCTACCCCACCGTCGACGTCGCCGTCGTCGCCCGCACCGACGCGCAGCAGGCGCTGGCGCGCCAGTTGGGCGCCGCGCTGGTCGTGCCGAGCGAACTCGACGACGAATCGATCGTCACCGCGCTGGCCGACTGGTCAGGAGGCGTGCTGCGCCAACCGTGGGCCGGGCTCCCGATCGCGCACCCCGGGTTTGTCGATCGCGTGTACGACACGATCGGCGCGCCGAAGACACTCGAACTCGCGTTGCGCGTCATGGCCGCCCGCGGTGTCATCTCGGTGACCGGCGTGCACGCCGCCGGTCGTTTCGAATGGTCGCCGTGGTACTTCAAAGAGGTGAACGTCGTCGGGTCGAACGCGTTCGGCGTGGAAGAGGTCGAAGGCGTCCGCAAACACGCGCTCGAGCACTATCTCGACTTCGTGCGCTCCGGTCGTATCGACATTGCACCGATGTTGACGCACACGTTCCGGCTCGACGAATGGCGCGATGCCTTCACGACCATCGCGAAACAGGACGAAACCGGGGCGATCAAGGTCGCGTTCGACTTCCGTTGACCGCGCGGGCGTTCATTGTTCGAGGCGTTGCTTGATCTTCGCCATTGCGGCCGCGAGATCGTGCTCGATCTTCTCGCGATCCCCGTGCGCGAGATGCAAGGTGACCATCAGGCGCGCGCCATGGCTGGTGGGCGCGACCGAAAGTTCGCCGTGGTAGTCGTCGTTGCTTTCCGCGCCCCATTGGAGCCGGCGTTCGGGCAGGACTTTCACCCACATGTCGGGGGCGATTTCGAAATCGGGGAGGTACTGGGGCAGCTTCTCGACGTTGCCGACATACGCGAAGACGGTGTCTGCATCGACCGTCAATTCGATTCCGCTCGTGAAGTTCATCCCCCCTTCATAGCCTCTACGCTGCCGCAGCGATGAACACAGCCCGGTTGTACTTTCGCCAGTTGCTGGCCGGTCGCGACTACGCGCGCGACGACATGGTCGCCCGGCAGATGGTGAACTTCGCGTACCTGATCGGCGATCGCGAGACCGGCGAAGCCGTCGCGGTCGACCCGGCGTACGGGGTCGCGGAGCTGGTCGAGATGCTCGGCGCCGACGGGATGCGCCTCACCGGGGTGCTCGCCAGCCACTACCACCCCGACCACGTGGGCGGCGAGCTCATGGGCTGGCGGATCGAAGGCGTCGCCGAGCTCCTGCAGCTCGGGGTCGACGCGAAGGTGCACGTCCAATCGGAGGAGGCGCCGGGAGTGAAACGGGTCACTGGTGCGTCCGACACCGACCTCGTGCTGCACGCGTCGGGCGACGTCGTGACCGTCGGTGCGGTCGGCATCACGCTGATCCACACACCCGGGCACACGCCGGGCTCGCAGTGCTTCTACCTGCGCACACCCGAAGGCGGGCGGCTCGTGTCGGGCGACACGCTGTTCCTCGACGGCTGCGGCCGCACCGATCTCCCCGGCGGCGACCCCGAGGCGCTGTACGAGTCGTTGACGCAACGCCTCGCGGTCGTGCCCGACGACGCCGTCCTCTACCCCGGCCACCTCTACTCCGCCGACCCGAACGCGCCGCTCGGCGTCGTCCGTGCCCGCAACTGGGTGTTCCGGATGGGCCGCGCCGCCTTCGACGGGTGACCCCGGGCGCACCGGCGCCCGCCGGCCGCGGCCCGCAACCGAACGGCCTCGCCCGGCGAACCGGGGGCCGGACGTTGCGGTCAGGCCGCGGTGTCGGGCGACATCGGGGTGGGACGGCGCGGGACGAAGCGCAGCACGGTTGCCTCGCCGTCGTGGCCGCTGTGTGACGACCCGGGATCGGGGCGGCCCTGCTCTCGCCGCCCCGACGCCGGGTGCGCGGCGATCGAAGCTTCGAGAGCCTCGAGCACGCGAGCGTGCGGCGACCTTGTCTTCCGCCACTCCCGTGTACCGCGCATCACACCCCTGTCTCCACCCGCTGGGTAACAATTCTTTCGGCATTCCGGCGGCCGACTTGAAGGGGCATTGCCCTCGGGCGTTCGCAGCAACTCAGCCGAGCCGGGCGGCGATGCGCCGAGCGAGCGCCCGCTGGTCTTCGGGAGGGATGTCGAGGTAGCCGTTCTCGTGCATGAGCGCGGCGTACTGCTGCTCGGCGTAGGGCCGCCCGGGTGGCAGCGGAGCCAGATGCCAGTGGACGTGCGCGTTGCCCTGGTGGCTCCCGAGGCTGAGTACGTAGAGCCGTTCTGTCGGCACCGACGCCGACACGGCCCGCCCCACCCGATGGGCCCGCCGCTGGAGCTCGACGTACTCCTCCTCGGAGAAGTCGTCGACCACACCGGTGCGGTGCTCGATCGGCGCCAGCAGCGTGTACCCCACGAGGGTCGGGAACGCGGCCAGGAACGCGATACAGCAGTCGTCCCGGTACACCACCGGGTGGTCACCGAGATCGCCGGCGACGATCCGGCAGACAAAGCATTCACCCTGCCGCGTACGCCGCTCGTAGCTCGCGATATCGAAGGCCAATCGTGGGTACTCGCTCATGACAAAAGGGTGACACGTGTATTGCCCGACCCGCTCATGCGTGCTGAGCTACCGGGCAGCAAGGAGCATGGCCGTGGGCACGACGCAACAAGACGGCGACCGGAGCGTGCACACCGCGTACTTCGACCGGGTACGCGGCCGGCTCTTCGACGTACCTTGGGCGAGTCGCCAGGAACTGCTCGGCGACCTGTCGGCCCGGCTCGAAGCGCTCCCTCCCGGCACCGCGCCGGAATCGGTGCTCGGCGACCCGCGCACCTACTCGAGGCTGATGCGGGAATCGGCCGGTTGCGCCCCCGACCCGATCGCTCCGTTCCCGTATTTCCGCGCGCTGCGGCGCCGCAACAAGGTGCTCGTGTTCGCGATCCCGATCGTGATCGGCCTGCTGGCGGCCGCCGGCGTGTCGTGGCTGCACTACGAACCGCTCACGGCGAACGCCTACTTCGACTCGTCGACGAGCGGCGCGATCCCCGACCCGCTCGCGAACGACGTCACGTACTACCGCTACCAGCGCGGCGCGACGGTGGTGACCGGCATGATGCTCGAGAACTCCGGCCGCGCGACGGTGACCGTCACCGGCGTCGAGATCGCCGACGGTGCGCTGTTCGGCCTCACCGAACTGCGTGCGACGCGCGACGAAAGCCTCGGCGGGCAGTGGGGCAAGGCGCCGCGCGTCGATCACCTCACACTGCATCCCGGGGAGCGGGCCGAGCTGTTCGTCGTCATGCGCATGCTGCCGTTCGCGATCTCGCCCGGAGGTTCGGCGTGGGGACCGCAGCCGTCGTTGCTCGTTCAGGTGCTGGGGGTCACCCACCGGGTCCGGCCTGCGGGCGAAGGGATCGGCGTCGCGGTCCCGGCCGCGCGCGCGTAACCCGTCGACCCCTCAACTCGCCTTGCCATCATGCACTTGACGGCACCCGCGCGGTTGGCCACCGTTGACCCTCATGGCCCCCTGGAAACAGTTGCACGACCTGCGCCCCGATCTCGCCGACCCCGGTCGTGCGCTGCTCTACCAGCACGGCGTCGGGCTCGCGTTCCTGGCGACGACCAGTGCCGACGGGCAGCCGCGCCTGCACCCGATGTGCCCGCTGCTCACCGACACCGGAATGTTCGCGTTCATCATCCCGTCGCCGAAGCAACATGATCTCCGGCGCGACGGTCGCTACGCGATGCACTCGTTCCCGGCCGAAGACAACGAGGACGCGTTCTACCTGAGCGGGCGGGCGCGCCTCGTCGCCGAACCGGCGTCGCGCGAAACGCTGGCGAACCAGTTCGTACGTGAGCGGTGGCGCTTCCCGGTGCAGCCGCCCGCGGCCGAGGACGCACTCTTCGAGTTCGCCATCGAGACGTGCATGCTCACCCGCACCACCGGCCACGGCGACCCGGCGCCCCAACACACCGTTTGGCACGCGCCCGCGTAGCGCCCCCGTCGCGCCCGCCGGTTACCTCGGGTCGAACAGCACGCCGAGCGAGCGCGGGCCGCGGAACGCGTAGCCCTCGATCACCGGCGCTTCGGCATCGGGGTCGAGGCGCAGGTTCGGGAGCCGCGTCAGGATCACTTCGAGCCCGACCCGCAGTTCGAGGCGCGCGAGGTGCATGCCGAGACATTGGTGCTGGCCGGTCCCGAACGCGAGATGGTGTTGCACCGGCCGGCCGAGCTTCCATTGGTCGGCGTCGTCCCAGCGGGTCTCGTCGCGGTCGGCCGAACCGGTGAGCACATGGATCGGCGAACCGGCCGGGATCGGGCACCCGCCGACTTCGGTGTCGTGGCCCGCGACGCGCGACACCATCGTCACCGACGTCTCCCACCGCAAGGTCTCCTCGATGACCTCGGGGAGCAGATCCGGGTTCGCGACGACCTGCGCGAGGGCGTCGGGGTGGGTGAGGAGGGCGGTGAGGCAATTCCCCATGACCCGGAACGTCGTCTCGGCGCCGGCCGGGAGGAGCAGGCGGAGGAAGCCGTAGATCTTGCCGTCGGTGAGCTGCTCACCGTCGATCTCGGCGTGCACGAGGTCGGAGATCAGGTCGCCGCACGGGTTGACGCGGCGGTCTTCGACGATCGGCCGCAGATAATCGACCATCGCCTGCGACGCCTTCATGCCCCGCTCCGGCGCGAGCGGGCCGGTGTTCACCTGCTCCGCCCACGCGGCGAACTGGCGCGCGTCTTCGAGGGGCACGCCCACGATCCCGCAGATCACCTCGACCGGGTAACGCGACGTGACGCTCGCGACGAGGTCGGCGTGCCCGAGCGGCGCGATCTCGTCGATGAGACGGTCGATCGCGGGCCGGACGAGCGTCTCGTCCCATTTTTCGAGCTGCGAGGCCCGGAACGCCTTGGCGACGAGGTTGCGGTACTTGCGGTGCTCCTGGCCGTCCATGGCGAGGATGAGCTCGCCCATGAACTGGCCGATGTGCTCGTTGTTGATGCGCGACGAGAACGTCTCGCCGTCGCGCAGCACCGCTTCCGCCTCCTTGTAGGCGGTGATCTGGTAGCTGTCGCGAGGGTCGAAGTTCGAGCCGTCGAGGTGGCGCACCGGGCATCCCGACGCCCGCGCGGCCGCCCATTCGTCGTAGGGCTGCGCCTGCAGCCAGTCGATACCGGGTCCCGCGTCAGCCGCCATAACTGACACGGTAGTCAGGTACACGACATAGGGGTCAAGGAGCCCTTCGCGACCGCCGATGACGGAGCGTGGGCAAAGCCACGAAGAGTGACAAGGGCGAGAAGCCCGACAAGAAGGCGAAGAAGAAGGGACCGAAGTACGCCCGTCCCGCGACCGTGCTGCGCCCGGTCATCTTCGGGTTCGTGCTGCTCGCGGCCGTCAGCGCCATCCTCCCCAAAGTGCTGTAGCCCGACATGCGTCGATAGCTATCGCAGAGCGATAGCTATCGACGCACGTCGGTAGGCTCGATCTCCATGTCTGGAGCGCATTCGCTCGGCGCGACACCGTTCGCCGACACCGACGACCAAGCCGCGTTGCGCGGCCTCGCCCGCGACGTCGCCGAGCGCGACCTCGCGCCGATGGCCCGCCACTGGGACGAGACCGAGGAGTTCCCCCAAGGGTCGTGGGACGCGATGCGCAAGGCCGAATTGTTCGGCATCACGATCAGTGAGCCCTACGGCGGCATGGGCCTCGGCGACATCGAAGCGGCCATCGTGCTCGAGGAACTCGCTCGGGTCGACGTATCGAGCGCCATCCTGGCGCAGCTGATCTTCAACGGGCCGCCACGCGCGATCCAGCACCTCGGCACCGACGCCATGAAGGAACGCTGGCTCCCGATGGCGGCGAGTGGCGAGGCGCTCTTCTGCATCGGTATCAGCGAGAGCGAAGCGGGCTCGGCCGTCGGCCACATGCGCGCCCGGCTCACCGAAGACGGCGACGGGTTCCGTCTCAACGCGTACAAGAACTACGTCACCGGCGGCCACAAGTCGCGAGCGTGCCTCGTGTGGTGCCGCTTCCCGGGCAGCAAGGGCACGAGGGGCATCGGCGCCGTCGTCGTCGACCTGGAACGCGACGGCGTGACCGTGGCGGGCACCCACGTGAAGATGGGCCTGCGGGGCACGAGCGAGGCCGAGCTCGCGTTCGACGACGTTCGCATCGACCGCGAAGACGTGCTGCTGTGGGGCGATCCCGAGAACAACGACGCGTTCAAGACGCTGATCTCGCACATCAACCACGAGCGGTGCGGCAACGCCGCGATGTGCGTCGGCGCCGCGCAGGGCGCGCTCGAGTACGCGGTGCAGTACATGAACGAACGCAAGATCGGCGACCGGGCACTCGCCGAGCTGCAGGGCCTGCAGTGGAAGATCGCCGACATGACCGTGCAACTCGAAGGCGCGCGGGTGTTGTTGCAGCGAGCGCTGCACATGGCCGGCCCACACGGCACGCCCCCGCCGCTCGAAACCGCGCTCGCGAAGACGGCGGCCAACCTCGCGGCGAAGTTCGTGTGCGACGAAGCCATCCAGCTGCTCGGCGGCTACGGCTTCAGCCGCGAGTACCCCGTCGAGCGTGCGTACCGCGACATCCGTGGCCTCTGCATCGGCGCCGGCACCGTCGAGGTGCAACGCAACCTCATCGGGTCCTCGGTGTTGCGCGGGCAGGCGCCGGCCAGCAACGGCTGGAAGCAATACCGCGGCTGACGTGCTGCGCCCGACCTACACGCACCCGCGGGCGCCCGAGTACGAACAACCGGGCGGCGCGTGGGACATCCCCTCGCTCGACGCGCTGCTGACGCACGCCGTGATCGACCGCGACCAGTCGGCCCGGCTGGTCGTCGACGGCGACGTCGTGCTGCGTGCGGAAGACCTGTGCGCCGGGGTCGCGAAGCTCGCCGGCGGCCTGCAACGCCTGGGCGTGCAGGCCGGCGACGTCGTGACCTGGCAGTTGCCGAACTGCGCCGACGCCGTGTTGCTGTACCGATCCTGCTGGAAGCTCGGCGCGATCGCCGCGCCGGTCCACCATCAGGCGAGCGCGCTCGACGCGGCCGCGATGTTGACGGAACTCCAGCCCCGTGCGGTGTTCGGCCTTGCCGGTTCGTCGCTCCTCGACTGGCTCGGCGCGGTCGAGGTCGGTAGTGGCGCGTGGGACGTCTTGTTCGACACCACGACCGACGACACCTCGTGGGAGCAGGCGGTGTGGCGCGACGGCACCGCGCTGGCCGCGGTGCTGCACACCGCGGGTTCGAGCGGCGCCCCGAAGGCGGTCCTGCACAGCCAGCGCACGCTCGCGTACAAGGCCGCGCAGATGGCGGCCGTGCACGGGCTCGGCCCCGGCGACTGCGTGCTGATGCCGGCGCCGCTCGCGCACGTGTCGGGGCTGCTCAACGGCATCACCCTGCCGGGCGCGGTGCCGTTCCGCAGTGTGCTCATGCGCCGCTGGGACCCTGAACTCGCGCTCGATCTCATCGAGGCCGAGCAGGTCACGTTCATGATCGGGCCGCCGACGTTCTTCGTGTCGCTGATGCACGCGCCCGGGTTCTCGACCGACCGCGTCGCGAGCCTGCGATTGGTCTCGAGCGGCGGCGCCGGCGTGACCGAAGCCTTCGTCGCCGACGCGTCGCAGCGCCTCGGCTGCGTCGTGAAGCGCACCTACGGATCGACCGAGGCACCGACCATCGCGACGAGCCGGCCCGGCGACGATCCCGACGCGGCCCGACGGTTCGACGGCCGGGCGATCGGTGCCGTCGAGCTCCGCATCGACACCAACGGAGAACTCCTCGTGCGGGGCCCGGAAGTGTGCTGCGGCTACATCGACGCCGCGCAAACCGCCGGCGCGTTCACCGCCGAGGGCTGGTTCCGCACCGGCGACCTCGGCGCGCTGGCCGACGGGTGGCTCACCATCGTCGGCCGGATCAAGGACGTGATCATCCGCGGCGGCGAGAACATCTCCGCGGCCGAGGTCGAGAACGTGCTCGAGTCGCACCCCGACGTCCGCCAGGCGGTCGTCGTCGGCTACCCCGATGAACTGATGGGTGAACGGGTCGGGGCGTTCGTCGTCGCGCCGGCGACGTTCGACCTCGACGCCGCCCGCGAGTGGTGCGGCGAACGCGGCCTGGCCCGTTACAAGTCGCCGGAGCGCGTGTTCACCGTCGACGTATTGCCGTTGCTCGCCACCGGCAAACCCGACCGTGGCGCGCTCGAGGGAACGCGCGCTCACGCTCTCCACGGGCTGACGTCGACTCCCATCATCTCGAAACCCTTGATGATGGCCTTCGGGTTGAGCGTGCCCGGTGCCCAGTGGAAGTTCCACATGCGCTCCGTTGCGACGTTCTTGACGAACATCTTCGCCTGGTCGAGGGTCACGAGCACGCCTCGCCGCCCCGTGTCGCGTTCGTACCGGGCCGCGTGCTCGGCGTCGTGAACGAAGTTCATCGAGTCGCACATGGTGCGCATGTCGACGTTGTTCCAGTCCCACGGGGTGAGCGAGATGTGCAGCACCGTGCTCGGTGGCGTGATCGACTGCACCTCGAAGTTGCGCGATACGAGGGTGACCGGATCGAGGCAGCACGCGCAGTGCCCTTCGATGCGCACCGTCTTGTCCTTGAACGGCGGCATGTTCGAGAACGCCACCGCTTCACTCGCGCAGCCGGCAAAGCTGTGGAACTTGTCGTCGACGTAGGCGCGAACCTGGCTCGGGAAGCTCGAGAACGGCGGTGCCTTGACCAGGTTGCAGTTCTGCGAGTCTTCGTCTACCACGACGACGATCCCGAGCTGTAACTGCTTGTAGGCCTGGATGATCTGGTGCCGGTCGAGATCGAGCTCCTCGTGCACCTCGCGCAGCGTCGGGCCGCGACCGTTCTCACACCAGAATTCGAACACGAACGCGCGGACACGCAGTGCGTCCTCGGAGAACTCGAAGCTGGGAACGTTCTGCGGCATCTGATCTCCTCGGCGCGACGGTTGGCCTGTGCGCCGGGAGACTATTCACGACGACGAAGGTCGCGCGAGTTGGGGGGCCAATCCCGTGTCGAGCACCACCCGGTCGCGATCGTCGGTCACCCACACCCGGCGCGTCGAACTGAGCGGCAGCGCCGAGTTCATGTCGACCGAGACTTCACCGTTGCTCGCCTGGAAGGTTCCCGCCGCGACCCGCTTGCCGTCGTCGCCGGTGAGCCAGAGCCAGTACCACTCGTTGTCGTTGCTGAGACCGGTCACGTGGAGGGCGACTTCGGTGCCGTACTCGCGTTTGTGCAATACCGCCCTCGCCTCGACACCCTGCGGCGCGACCGTGAACGCGACCGGTTGGCCCGGATGCGATTCGTGCAACGACGTCCCGAGCGCGAACAGACCGAGCGCGGCCGCGACGGCGGCGACCGCCGTGATCCCGACCACCACGAAGTGCCGGCGATGACGCTTGCGTTCCGACGCCCGCGCCCACGCGAGACGCCCGAGAATCCGGTCGCCGAGGACCGCGGGCGGATCGGTCGGCGCCGCGAGGTGCGAGGTGTCGGCCGATGGCAACGCCCGGGCGACGGAACTCAGGTCGGCGAGTTCGGCCCGGCAGGCGGGGCAGCCGTCGAGATGGGCCTGCATCGCGACCCGCTCACTCGCGCCCAGGCGGTCGATCGCGAAGGCCGCGAGCTCGCCGCGCCACTCCCGGCACGACTCAGTCATCTCCGCTCCACCCGAGTTCTTCGAGCGCGAGCCGCATCGCCTTCAACGCGTAGAACACCCGGCTCTTCACCGTGCCGACGGGAACCCCGAGATCGGCCGCGACCTCGCCGTAGGCACGGCCCTTGTAGTGGACTTCGACCAGCACGACGCGATGTTCGTCGCCGATCATCCGCAGCGCCTCTTCCACCTGCCACGCGACGAGGACACGGTCGATGTCGTCGGCAACCGTCGCATGGTCCGACGACGACTGGCTCGCGCCCGACGCGAGCTCGGGCCGGACCGCACGTGCCCGGCTCTGGTCGATCACGACGTTGCGAACGATCGCGAACAACCACGTGCGGAGCGACCCGAGCGTCTCGTCGAACCGTTCGGCGGCCTGCCAGGCGCGTACGAACGTCTCCTGCACCGCCTCTTCGGCAAGGCCGGAGTCGCCGAGAGAGCGGAGCGCGAAGCGGTACAGCTCCGGCCCGTGTGCCGCGTAGACGGCACGGACCCCATCGTCCGAAGCGAGCGCCGCGCGCGTGTCCGTTCCCATTTCGACCAAGGATACGGAGGCCATCCCCGATCGGTTCACGGCTGAACCCCGCTGCCCCCGGCTCCGTATGCCCGCGGGACCCTTTCGAGGAGGACACATGAGATTCCGTGGTGCATTCAGCCTGATCACGTCGCTCGCGCTGAGTGCCGTGGTGCTCGCGGCGTGCGGGAGCAGTTCGAGCAACGCGTCGTCGACCGGCACGACGGCAACGACCGCAGGCGGGAGTGGGGCGACATCGGGCGCGACGGTGTCGCTCTCGTCGACCGCGCTCGGCCCGACGCTCGTCGATGCGCAGGGGCGCACGCTCTACGTGTTCAAGAGCGACACCCCAGGCAAGAGCAACTGCAACGCCGGCTGTGACGGCACCTGGCCGCCGCTCGTGGCGCCCGCCACGATCACCGTCGGCGCCGGGCTCAACCAGGCCGACTTCACGACGATCACCCGAGCCGACGGGACCAAGCAGGTCGCCGACCTCGGATTGCCGCTCTACACGTTCTCGGGCGACGCGAAGCCGGGCGACACGGCCGGCGACGGGCTCGGCAACCTCTGGTACGCGGTCGGTACGTCCGCCAAACCGGCGACCGGGTCGAAGCTCGCGTCGTTGACGTCACCGGGCACGGAGGCACCCGCGCCCGCGACGACCGACACGACGTCGGGCTACAACTACTGACCCCTCAGATACTGCCCCGTCAGACGATGCTCCGGCCCGCCTCGACGCGAGGCCGCAACAGCGAGGTGAGGCGGGCGCGGTGCCACGACGCGTCGCCGAACGTCAGCTGGTCGAGCTGAGCCCGCTTGAGGAAGAAGTGCAGGTCGTGCTCCCACGTGAAGCCGATCCCGCCGTGCACCTGCAGCGCGGAAGCCATCACCCGCTTCGAAGCGTCGGCACCCCACACCTTCGCGGTCGACGCGGCCACCGAAGCGTCGGGATCGGCCGAACCGATGCACCACGCCGCCCAATAGACCGTGGAGCGCATGCCTTCGACGTCGACGAGCATGTCGGCGCAACGGTGCTTCACCGCCTGGAAACTCCCGATCGGCCGGCCGAACTGGACGCGGTCCTTCGCGTAGTCGACGGCCATGTCGAGCGCGCGCGACGCCCCACCGAGCATCTCCGCCGCGACATATGTCGCGCCACGATCGATCATCGCGTCGCGTAACGCTTCGTCGCCGAGCCGTGTGGCCCGGCCCCGATCGAAGGCGAGCCAACCGAGTTCGCGGGTGAGGTCCATCGCCGGCTCACGCGCCGGCTGCATCGTGGCGTCGAGTTCGAGCGCGTACACCCCGTCGTCAGCGATCACGACCGCGACGTCGGCGCTCGGCGCGTAGGGCACCGGCGCGAGTTTGCCCTCGCGCGACCAACCAACGCAGGCGATCGCGTCTCCGTTCACCAAACGTTCGACGGTCGCGTCGTCGCCGGCCGCCGCGAACGCACGGGCCGCGAGCACCGTCGGCAGGAACGGCACCGGGGCCGCGTGGCGCCCGATCTCCTCGAGCAACACCGCGACCTCGACCGCGCCGAGCCCCAACCCGCCGTGGCGCTCGTCGGCGTCGACCCCGAGCCAACCCTGCTCGGTCATCGCGCCCCACAGCGCGCGGTCGAATGGCTCGGTCGTCGTGGTGTGAGCGCGCACCTGTGCGGGCGACGCGAGGTCGTCGAGCATCTCGCGAGCGCCGTCGCGCAACGCAACCTGGTCGTCGGAAAGATCGAAGTCCATGGGGGGCCGAATCTACGATGCGAGCCGCACCCAAGTGGCACGGGAGTACGCGACGAGCCCTCCCTGCCGGTCGCGGAGCGCCGAACCCGCGAACAGCTTGCGACCGTCGACCTTCTCCCGCCACGAACTCGCGACGTAGGTTTCGCCGCCGCGGACAGGAGTGTCGATGTGCACCGCGAACCGCCCGAGCACGTAGGGCGGCGGCAGCTCCGGTTCCAGGTACATCGCGAACCCGCTCGGGCAGTCGAGCGCGCTCCACACGATCTCGTCCGGCACTCGGCCGTCGGGGCCGACCACCGAGGCGGCCGGCTCCCACACCGCCGCCGCGACGTCACGGCCGGGGATCGGTGTCGCGAACAGGCGCAGGCCGTCACCGGCCGCGCGATCCGTGCCGCAGGTGAAACAGGTCGGGAACGGGTGGGACTCGGGTGACTGCAGGACACGGGCCTGGCCCGCGACGGCGTGGGCGGCCTCCACCGTGACCGGCTCCGGCACCACGATCTCGATCGTCGTCGGCGCCGCCTCGGCCAGCACCGTGTCGCCGTCGCAGAGGAGCACGGGTACACCGACCTCTTCGGGGCCGGGCACGACGACCTCCAGGTCGCGGTCGATGGGTACCGGCCGGCGCAGGGTGACCTCGGCGTCGCCGGGGACATAGCTCGCGAGCAGCCCGCAGATGTAGCCGCCGTTCGCACTGTCGGGCGGTCCGCAGAACCGCTTCGCCACCGTGATCGTTCCGCGCATTCCCGCATCGTCGCGCTCGGGGGGCCGTCGAGGTCGAGCGGTAGCGTGGGGTCGAGCGACGGTAGGAGCGAAGCGCATGAGCGATCCCCTCGAAGCAACGGCAATCCTTCGGTACAACGGCAAAGACCTCGAATTGCCGATCGTGCGGGGCACCGAAGGCGAGACGGCGATCGACATCTCGAAACTCCGGGCGAAGACCGGCCTGATCACGCTCGACTACGGCTACGTCAACACCGGCGCCACCGAATCGGCGATCACCTTCATCGACGGCGAAGCCGGCATCCTGCGCTACCGCGGCTACGACATCGAGGCGCTCGCCGACCAGGAACACCCGTCGTTCCTCGAAAGCGCCTGGCTGCTCATCTACGGCGAACTGCCCACCAGCGTGCAGCGCGAGGAGTTCAGCCAGCAGATCCGCCGCCACACGCTGCTGCACGAGGACGTGAAGCGGTTCTACGACGGCTTCCCCAAGGACGCGCACCCGATGGCGACGCTCTCCGCCGTCGTCAGCGCGCTCTCGACCTTCTACCAGGACACCGAAGACCCCCGCGATCCCGCCCAGGTCGAACTGGCGATCATCCGGCTTCTCGCCAAGATGCCGACCATCGCGGCGTACTCCTACAAGAAGTCGATCGGTCAGCCGTTCCTCTACCCCGACAACTCGCTCGACCTCATCGAGAACTTCCTCCGCATGATGTTCGCGGTACCGGCCGAGCCGTACCAGGTGTCGCCGACGATCGTGCACGCACTGAAGCAACTGCTCATCCTGCACGCCGACCACGAACAGAACTGTTCGACGTCGACGGTGCGCCTCGTCGGTTCGAGCGAAGCGAACCTGTTCGCGTCGATCGCGGCCGGGATCGACGCGCTCTGGGCCCGTTGCACGGCGGCGCCAACCAGGCGTCGATGGAAGTGCTCGAGTCGGTTCGAGCCGACGGCGGCGACGTCGCGAAGTACGTGAAGAAGGCGAAGGACCCCAACGACCCGTTCAAACTCTCCGGGTTCGGTCACCGCGTCTACAAGAACTACGACCCGCGCGCCCGCATTCTCAAGGGCACCGCCGACCGCGTGATCGGCGAGCTCGGCAAGCGCGACGAACTGCTCGACATCGCGCTGCGCCTCGAGGAAGTCGCCCTCACCGACGACTACTTCATCGAGCGCAAGCTCTACCCGAACGTCGACTTCTACTCGGGGCTCATCTACCGCGCGATGGGCTTCCCCACGAAGATGTTCCCGGTGCTCTTCGCGATCGGCCGCCTCCCCGGTTGGATCGCGCACTGGAAAGAGATGAACGAGAGCAGCAACACGAAGATCGGTCGCCCGCGCCAGATCTACACCGGCGCCACCGAACGCAAGTACGTCCCCATCGAGCAACGCTGACGTGCGTCGATAGCTATCGCATAGCGATAGCTATCGACGCACGTCGTTGTAGTGTCGGCGGCCGATGGACCTGACGTCGACGTCAGCTGAGGCGGCGCTTCGCGACGACGTGCGCGCCTGGCTCCGGGAGCACTTGCCGTGGGAGTACGGGCGCGGGCTGCCGCCCCGCTTCGACGACCTCGCCGAAGAAGTCGCGTTCGGGCGCGAATGGCAGGCGAAGCTCGCGTCGGGACGCTGGGTCGGGGTTGCCTGGCCGGAGGAGTTCGGCGGTCGTGGCGGCGGCCCGGTCGAGCACTACATCGTGACCGAGGAGCTCGCGCGTGCCCGCGCGCCGGAGCTGGTCGGCCGGATCGGCGTGAACCTCGTCGGGCCGACACTGCTCGCGCACGGCACGCCCGACCAGAAGGCGCGCTTCCTGCCGCACATCCTCGACGCGAGCGAGATCTGGTGCCAGCTCTTCAGCGAGCCCGGTGCGGGGAGCGACCTCACGTCGTTGGCGACCCGGGCCGAAGCCACCGAGGGCGGCTGGGTGCTCAACGGACAGAAGGTGTGGACGAGCTACGCGCAGTTCGCCGACTGGGGTTGGTGCCTCGCGCGCACCGATCCCGACGCACCGAAGTCGAAGGGCATCTCGGCGCTCGTCGTCGACATGCACGCGCCCGGCGTCGAAGTGCGACCGCTACGCCAGATCACCGACGAGTCCGAGTTCAACGAAGTGTTCTTCACCGACGTGTTCATCCCACGCGACCGTCTCGTCGGCCCGGAGCACGGCGGCTGGCAGGTCGCGAACTCCACGCTCACGCACGAACGCGGCGTGAACCCGCGCCAGCTCGTCGCGCACTCGCAACTGCTCGACGAACTGTGGAAGCTCGCCAGCGAACGCGGCGCGCTCGACGACCCTCGCCTCGCGCCGCGGCTCGCGCAGGCGTTCACCGAAGTGCGCATCTTCCAACTCCACAACTGGCGCGCGATCTCCCGCACCGCGAAGGGGGCCGAACCGGGCCCGGTGGGCAGCATCAACAAGTTGTGGTGGAGCGAGATGAGCAAACGCCTGCACGACACCGTGATGGCCGTCGTCGGCGACGCGGCGCCGCTGTGGCACGGCGCGGGCGACAACCCGGGCGACGGCGCGTGGCAACGTTCGTGGCTCTACTACCAGGCATCGTCGATCTGGGCCGGCACCAACGAGATCCAGCGCAACGTGATCGGCGAGCGCACCCTCGGCCTCCCCCGCGAACCCCGCCCCTGAACTCGTTTTGATGCAACCGGAGCGCGCTCGAGCGCGCTTTCACGACATCAAAACGAGCGGGGGGTCAGGCGACGCGGGCGACGTAGCGGCAGATCGCGGCGGCTTCCTCGATCGGGTCGACCTCGCGGAGGCGGGCGCTCTCGGCCGCGGCCCACCACACCGACGCGACCACACCTTCGAGTGCGGGGCGCTCGCCGTGCTCGAGCGCGGCCTGCGTGAACACGCTGAACGCGAGCGAAGCGAGCGTCTCCCCGATCTCCTCGTGGGCGCGGGCGACGGCCAGGCATTCGGCGCCGACGCTCACCGCCTCGCGTTCGAACCAGGCCCGGGCCGCGTCGACGTAGGTCGCGAGGATCTGCGCCTCGCCGTCGGGTGGGGGCGCGAGCTTCAGGTAGATCCGGGCGACCGTCGGCGCGGCCCGCACGGCCGGCCGTACCGCACCGTCGTCGAGCGCGCCATCCACCAGGACGGCATAACCGCCGTCGTCGCCCCGGAGCCGTGCGACCACGGGCGCCAGGAGCGTCCCGACCGCACGAGCAGCGGGCCGGTCTCAGGGGCCTGGTCCACCATCTCTTGACTCGGCAGACCATACCCACGACCTGAGGCATCGGCGCGGCAACTACATTCCGCGCGGTGCAGTTCCGAACCATTCGTTACGAACTCGACGGCCCGATCGCCACGATCACGCTCGCGCGGCCCGAAGCGGCCAACGCGCAGAACAGTGAACTGATCGGTGAACTCGACGTTGCACTCGACCTCGCGCTCGCCGACGGCGACGTACGCGTCGTGGTGCTCGCGGCCGACGGGAAGCACTTCTCCGCCGGGCACGACCTGAAGGAACTCCTCGCCGGCGTCGAGCACTGGGCCGCGATGCGCGACACACCCGAAGGCAAGCTCGCCCACGAGCAAACGATGTACTGGGACAAGCTCGTGAAGCTCCGCGACTTGCCCAAACCGACGATCGCCGCCGTGCAGGGAACGTGTTCCGCGGCGGGGATGATGCTCGCCTGCATGTGCGACCTGATCGTCGCGGCCGACGACGCGAAGTTCTCGAACCCGGTACTGCGCATGAGCGGTGTGGGCGTGGAACTCCTCGTCGAACCGTGGGAACTCGGCCCCCGCAAGGCGAAGGAGTTCTTGCTCTGCGCGCAGACGATCAGCGCGACCGACGCCGAACGTTACGGTCTCGTGAATCGTGTCGTCGCGCGCGACGACCTGGCGGCCGAGGCGCACCGGATGGCGAACGAGGTCGCGCTCGTCCCGCCGCTCACCGCGCAAGCGATCAAGGATTCGATCAACAACATGGTCGACCTGATGGGCCAGCGCGAATCGTGGAAGTACCACTTCATGCTCCACCAGTTCGTGTCGAACACACCGACCGCGCTCGCCAAGGTCGACGCCCGCAAGACGGGTGGGATGGACGCGGTGAAAGCGGAGCAGCAGCGGGGCGACCGGTCGTGACGGGACCGCTCCTGGGATTGCGCGTCATCGACCTCGGCACACGGATCGCGGCGCCCTTCTGCGCGGGGCTGCTCGGTGAGCAGGGGGCCGAGGTCGTCAAGGTCGAGCAACCGCGCGGCGGCGACTTCATGCGCGAGATCGGGCCGTTCGTCGAAACCGCCGAAGGCCCACACTCGTTGTTCTGGGCTGTCGAAGGTCGGGGTCGCAAGAGCGTCACCATCGACCTGCGCCAAGGCGAAGGCCAAGACCTCTTCCGCCGGCTCGCGGCAACCGCCGATGTCGTCGTCGAGAACTTCCGGCCCGGCACGCTCGAAGGGTGGAACATCGCCCCGGCCGACCTCGACGAACGGCTGGTCGTCGTGCGGATCAGCAGCTTCGGCCAGGACGGCCCGAATTCGCACCGGCCCGGCCTGGATCGGGTCGGTATCGGGTACGGCGGGCTCCTCCACCTCACCGGGTACCCCGATCGACCGCCCGTACGCGTCGGTGTCACCATCTCCGACTACCTCACCGGCGTGTTCGCCGCCCAGGCCGCGATCGCCGCGCTCTACGCGCGCGACGCCCGTCGCGACGGAAAGGGTGCGGTGATCGACGCCGCCCTCTACGGGTCGGTGCTGCGCATCCTCGAATGGACGCTCGCCGGGTACGACAAGCTCGGCACGGTCCGCAAGCGGGAGGGCAACCGGCTCGCCAACTCCGCGCCGCTCGACAACTACCCCACCGCGGACGCCAAGTTCGTGTGCATCGTCGCCGGTTCCGACGCGAACTTCTCGCGGTTGTGCAAGGCGATGGACCGGCCCGACCTGCTCGACGACCCGCGCTTCACGAAGCTCGCCGATCGGGCCCGGCACGGCGACGAGATCAACGCGATCGTCTCGACCTGGACGTCGGCGCTGCCGGCGACCGAGATCGAGGAACGCTGTGTCGCGCACGACGTCCCGGTCGCGACGGCGTACAGCGCGGCCGACATCTTCGCCGACCCGCACATGCTCGCCCGGGGCGACCTCGTGACGGTCGACGACCCGGTTGCGGGCCCGATGCGCCAGCAGGCTCCGTTCCCCCGCATGGTCGGCGCCGCGCCCGTCGTGCCGAGCGGCGCGCCGCGGCTCGGTGCCGACACGCGCGACGTGCTCGGCGCGCTCGGCGTGACCGACGCGGAGTTCGCCCGGCTGCACGACGGCGGGGTGATCTGATGACGAGCCGCGCCGTGCACGACGGCCTGTTCGAAGTCGATGCCTCCGGTGCCCTGCGGCTCGTCGGCGGCTACTCACCGACGAGCGGCCGGTACCACTTCCCGTTGCTCGACACGTGCCCGTTCAGCGGTGCCACCGACGTCGAACGTGTGCTCCTCGGCGGCGAGGCGACGCTCTGGGCGTGGACGGCCGTCACCGCGCCACCGCCCGGGTACCGCGGGACCGTGCCGTACGGGTTCGGCATCGTCGAGTTGACACAGGAACGCCTGCGCGTGATCACCCGCATCACGGAGCCCGATCCGTCGGCGCTGGCGTTCGGTGAACCGATGCGCGCCGTCGCCGACGTGCTCCACGTCGACGATGACGGCAACGACGTTGTCACGTGGGCGTTCGCGCCATGCTGATGCGGCGACGACCTCCGGTGCTCGAGCACGGACAGTTGCAAGGTGGGAGCACGATGACCGCACCTCCGGTCTGCGGCTGGGCGAGCTCACCCGCTCCGCTCGCTCGCCGCGCGGCGAATGGGATCGCACAGTGAGCACGACCGTGGAGATCGCCGGGGTCGGGATCCATCCCTTCGGTCGTTTCGAAGGCACGACGGTCACGCAGATGGGTGTGCACGCGGTGCGCGCCGCGCTCGGCGAGGCCGGCGACCCGCCGTTCCAAGCCGCGTTCTGTGGCACCGCGTACTCAGGGGTCGCGTCGGGCCACAAGGTGCTGGGCGCGCTGGCCCGTACCGGCATGCCCATCGTCGACGTTGAAGCCGGCTGCGCGAGCGGCGGCGCCGCGCTGCAGCTCGCGGCGGGCGCGATCCGCGCCGGGCAGTACGACTGCGTCCTCGTGTTCGGGATCGAGAAGATGCCGAAAGGCATCATCCGGTCGTCGTTCTTCGAACCGTGGCGTGAGGAAGCCGGCCTGGCCGCCACCCCCGCCTACTTCGCGCTCCGGGCGCAGCGCCTGCTGCGCGAGGCCGGCCTCACCAAGGAAGACCTGGCGCAGGTCGTGGTGAAGAACCGGCGCCATGGCGTCCACAACCCGAATGCGATGTTCCGCAAAGAGGTGACGGCCGGCGAAGTGCTGGCCTCGCGCCTCGTGTGCGAGCCCTTGCACCTCTGGATGCTGTGCTCACCGAACGAGGGCGCGGCCGCGGTCGTGTTGCGACGCGCCGGCAGCGACGCCCGGGTGAAGCTGGCCGCGGCGCGTTTGCGTTCGCATCTCCCCGGCAGCGTGCTCGGCGAGGCAACGCCGATGTCGGGTGTCGACGACACCGGCATCACCCCGCCGTCGACACTGGCCGCCGACGACGCCTACGAGGAAGCCGGCGTCGGGCCGACGACCTCGACGTCGTCGAGTGCCAGGACACCGACGCGGCGCGCGAGCTCCTCGCCTACCAGGAACTGCGGCTCTGCGCGCCGGGCGACCAGGCGAAGTTGCTCGCGGCCGGCGACGTCGCGCTCGGGGGCCGCCGGCCGGTGAACCCGTCGGGCGGGCTGCTGTCGAAGGGTGAACCGCTGGGCGCGTCGGCGCTCGGGCAGGTGATCGAGTTGGTCCATCAGTTGCGCGGCGACGCCGGCGCGCGCCAGGTGCCCGGTGCCCGGGTCGGCCTCGCGCATACCGTCGGTCGCGGCGCGAACGCGTGCGCGGTGATCGTCAGCACGTAGGCAGCGGAGGTCGTCATGGCGTCGCATCTCTCCGACGTGTGGTTTCGCGTCACCGATCTCGAGATCGCCGAAGGCTCGGGGTGCGTCGTGCGCACGACCGACGGCGTCGAGTACCTCGACTTCACGAGCGGTATCGCGGTCACGAGCACCGGGCATGCGCACCCGCGCGTCGTCGAAGCGATTCGCGAGCAGGCGGGCAAGATCATCCACGCGCAGGTGAACTGTTACCGGCACCCGCTCCTCGAACCTCTCGGGCGCCGCCTCGCTTCGGTCACTCCCGACGACATCGACCGGTTCTTCGTCACCAACTCCGGGGCCGAAGCGACCGAGGCCGCGGTGAAACTGGCCCGGCACGCGACCGGGCGCACGAACATCGTCGTGATGGACGGCTCGTTCCACGGCCGCACGATGCTGACGATGGCGATGACCACGTCGAAGACCGGGTACCGGGCCGGGTACCAACCGTTGCCGGCCGGGATCTTCGTCACGCCGTTCCCCCGCGCGTTCGAATGGCAGGTCACCGAGAGCGAGGCGACGAACCGTGCGCTCGCCGCGTTGCGCCGCCTGCTGCGCACCCAGACCGCGCCGGGCGAAACCGCGGCGATCGTGATGGAACCGGTGCTCGGCGAGGGCGGCTACATCGCGGCGTCGCCCGACTACATCCGCGGGCTGCGAGCCATCTGCGACGAGCACGGGATCCTGTTCGTCGCCGACGAGGTGCAGACCGGGTTCGGGCGCACCGGCCGCATGTTCGCGGTCGAACATGCGGGCGTCGTGCCCGACATCATGGTGATGGCCAAAGGCATCGCCAGCGGGTTCCCGATCGCGGCGATCGGCGCCCGCGAGGAGCTCATGGCGCGCTGGCCCACCGGTGCGCACGGCGGCACGTACGGCGGCAACCCGATCGGTTGCGCGGCGGCACTGGCGACCGTCGACGTGATCGTGCAGGAAGGTCTGGTGGAGAACGCGGCCGAGCGCGGCAGCCAACTCCTCGACGCGCTCCGCACCCTGCAGAAGAGCGATTCGGGGCTGGCCGACGTTCGCGGGCTCGGGCTCATGGTCGCCGCCGAATTCGTCGACCAGACGGGCGCACCCGACGCGGCGCGCACCGCGGCGGTGATCTCGCATTGCCTGCGCGAGTCGCACGTGCTCTTCATGAACGCCGGAACCGACGCGAACATCGTGCGGTGGATGCCCCCGCTCGTGGTCGACGCGGCACAGATCGACCGGGCCGTCGAGGCCTTCGCCGCCGCGGTGCACGCGACTCGCTGAACCCCCGCCGTTACTCGCCGATGCGCGCGTTGTACGTCGTTATCTTCTCGGTCGCTTCGCGTTGGGCCAGCGCGATCGCCTGGTCGACCGGCATGTGCTGGCTGATCATCGCGTCCAAGCCGTCCTTCACCGCGTCGCGCACACCCTGGTAGTCGCCGATCAGTGAGCCTGTGTTGGCGTCAGTGACCTTGCCGGCGAGCAGCTGCGTGTAGCCGGCCTCGAACGAAGGATCGTTCTTCCACTCCTTCTGCAGGGCCGGGTCGCTCGCCGCGTCGGTACGCACCGGCACATAGCCGGCCGCCATCGCGAGCGACGCCTGCTCCTTCGCGCTGCTCAGGTACTTCACGAACTCCCACGCCGCGGCCCGCTTTTCGGGGCTCGACGATTTCGGGATCCACAACGCGCCGTCGCCGACGGGCACGCCACCACCCGCCGTGAATTCGGGCAACGGGGCCGCCGCGACCTTCACACCCTTGAACTCGCCCGACTGCAGCACCTGCCGCACAGTGCCGAGCACCCCGCTCGCCTCGAACGTCATGGCTGCGTCGTGGTTCCCGATCGCCAGCATGTGATCGATGTTCCCCGGCGTCGATCCGGTGTTGAGCGCGAGCCCCGAACGCACCATGTCGTCCCACCACGCCCAGATCTTCTTCGCGACCGGGTTGTCGATCGTCGCGGCCGTCGCCCGCGCGTTGCGGCCATTGCCGTTGTTCACGAGCGTTCCGCCCGACTTCGCGTTCAGGTATTCGAAGATGTACGGCTCGATGCGGAGCGCGATGCCGTGCTTCGCGACGCCGCGGTCGACGATCTGCTGGGCGTAGGCCTTGATCTCCGCGAACGTGGTGGGCGGCTTGTTCGGGTCGAGGCCGGCCTTCGTGAACGCGTTCGCGTCGTAGAAGAGCACCGGGTTGGAGACGTTCCACGGCATCGCCTCGAGCACGCCACCCGACGAGTAGTAGGCGGTGGCGCGCGGCACGAACGTCGCGAGCGAGTAGTGGTCGGCATCGACGCAGGCCTGCATGGGAATGGTGCTCTGGCTGTCGAGCATCACCTGCACGGTCGTCTCTTCGAGCTGGACGAGGTCGGGGACGTCGCCGGTCGACAGCCCGGCCTTGTACTTGGTGATCTCGTCGAGGTAGCTGGGGAACGGCAGCAGCTTCACGCGCACGTCACCCTGGGATGCGTTGAACGTCTTGACGGTGGCCGCCAGCCAGTCGGCGTTCGCTCGCGTCATCGAATGCCAGAAGGTGATCGTCACCGGCTTCTTGGCCGATGCGAGCGCGGCGAGCCCGCATTGCGACGAGTCGACCTTTGCCTTCGCGCCCGAGGTCGCGGTCGATTGGTTACTCGAAGCGTTCTCGCCGCTGCCGCCGCACACGCTGAACGCCAGCGCGACGACGACCCCGGCCACCACCACCGCACGACGCAGCATCGGGTTCTCCCGGTTTCGGGTCCTTTGCCCGAAGGTACGAAGCTCGGCGCCCGGGCCCAGGGCCGGACGGCGGGCGTCGGGAGCCGAAAGACCCGGGTGTCAGCCGACCCGGTCGTTGTACGCGGTCATGGCCGCGTTCGCGGCCTTGGCCGCCGACGCCAGCGCCTTGTCGGGTGCGACGTGCTGCACGAACATGGAGTCGAACGCGTCGATCACCGCACCCCGAACGCCGACGCCCTTCGCCCCGTAGTCGCCGATCACCGGTCCGGCCGTGGCGTCGCTCTCAGTGCCTTTCAGCAACTGGTCGTAGGAGATGCGGTAGTAGGGCTTCTGCTGCCAGAGCGTCTTGAGCGGCTCCAGCGTCGTCGCCGACTTACGGATCGGCAGGTAGCCGGTGGCGGCCGACCACGATGCCTGCGACTGGGCCGAGTCGAGGAATTTCAGGAACTCCCAGGCCGCGGCCTGCTTCTCCGGCGACGACTGTTTCACGATGAACAGCGCGCCGCCGCCGACGAGCACCCCGCCCGAACCGCCCGGTCCGGGGAGCGGCCCCACGCCGAGATCGACGCCGGAGAACTCACCGTGGCCGAGGATCTGCGAGATCGTGCCCAGCGCGGCCGACGTGTCGATCGTCATCGCCGCCTGCCGGTTGCCGACCGCGAAGTAGTGGTTGTAGTCGTTTTCACCGGTGCTGAGTGCAAGGTGCGACTTCACCAAGTTGGAGAGGAAGGTGAAGATCTTCAGGCCCTCGGCATCGTCGAACGTCACCGCGGTGGCCCGCTTCTGGCGCCCGTTGGAGTTGTTCACGAACGTGTGGTTCGCCATCGCGAGCCACTGCTCGAGGAACCAACTGTCGGTCTTGAAGGCCAGCCCGTACTTCTCCACGTGCTTGTCGACGATCTGCTGGGCGTCGGCCTTGAGTTCGTCGAGCGTCGCCGGCGGCTTGTTCGGGTCGAGCCCGGCCGCCCGGAACGCGTTCTTGTCGTAGTAGAGGACCGGGTTCGACACGTTGAAGGGCATCGCGTACTGCACACCGCCCACCGTGAAGTAGTCGATCGTGCGCTTCACGAAGTCGGACGTGTCGTAGTTGTCGGCGCTGATGCACGACTGCGCGGGCAACACCGCCTGCGTGTCGATCATCTGCTGCTGGGCAATCTCCTCGCTCATCACGATGTCGGGAAGGTTCTTCGTCGACAGGCCGGCGGTGAACTGGGTGAGCGTGTCGGTGTAGCTCGGTTGGTTGACGAGCTTCACCTTCACCTGGCTCTGCGACGCGTTGAACTTCGCCGCGAGCTGGTTGAGCTCCGTGAGGTTCGCCCGGGTCATCGAGTGCCACATCGTGATCGAGACCGGGCCGGAAGCGTTCTTCAGGGCGTCGAGCGGGCAGGCGGGCAACTTCGCGGGCGTCGTGCTCCCGTTCGCGCCCCCGGCGTTCGGCGTGCTGCCGCTACTTCCGCCGCAGGCGGCCAGCGCGAGCGCGAGCACAGCGCCCGTCGCGACGAGTCGGGCAGGGAGCTTTCGCATCGGATTCAACCCTTCACGGCACCGGCGGTGAGCCCGCGTACCAACTGCTTCTGGAACACCAACAAGAGGATGAATAGTGGGAGCGCGGCGAGCACGGTACCGGCGAAGGTCACATTGATCCGGTCGACACTCACCTTGCTCAGCTGCCGCAAGCCCACCTGCACCGGCCGGAGCCGGTCGTCCTGGGTCACGACGAGGGGCCACAGGTACTGGTTCCAGCCGTCGAAGAACGCGAACAACGCCAGCGCGCCGATCGTCGGCCGTGCGAGCGGCACCGCGACGCGGGTCATGAACCGGAAATGCCCGTAGCCGTCGAGCGCGGCGGCATCGCGCAGGTCGCGAGGCAGGGAGAGGAACGCCTGGCGGACGAGGAAGGCCCCGAAGCCCGTCGCGAGGAACGGCACCGCGAGCCCGCCGTAGGTGTTGTAACCGGCGATCGAACCGAGGACCGGCATGTGCTTGAACGACGACACGGTCTGCACGTTGGTGAAGAAGGTGACTTCGAACGGGATCATCATCGTGGAGAGGAACACCACGAACAACGTCCGTTTGAGCGGGAAGTCGAGAAAGGCGAACGCGTAGGCGGCGAAGACCGAGGTGATGATCTGGCCCGCGACGATCAGGGCCGTCACGATGAAGCTGTTCAGCAGGTACCGGCCGAGGTGGCCCTCGTTCCAGGCCTGCGAGTACACGTTCCACCGGGGATGGACGGGGAACAACGTCGGCGGCCGGTGGGCGATGATGTCAGGCCGCAACAGCGAGTTCACGACCGTGATGTAGACGGGGAACAGCACGATCAACGCGAGCATCGTGAGCAGCAGGTAACGGTTGATCGTCGACAGCCGCCGCGCCACGTGTGGCGACGCGAACGCGCCACCGATCGCGAGCCCGATCGCGACGGCAACCAGCAACCCGATCACGATGACGAAACGCTGGAACCCCGGCGCCAGTGTCGCGAGCACGATGTCAGCGTTCATACTGCACCCGCCGTTCGAGGAACCGCAGCTGGACGAGCGTGAGCAGCAACGTGATCACGAACAGTGCGATCGCGAGTACCGCACCTTTGCCCTCGTTGCTCTCCTGGAACACCGCGATGTAGATCGCGTACACGAGCACGTTCGTGTGCTGGTGCGGTGGGCCGCCTTGCGTCAGCAGGTCGATCTGGCCGAACGAGTGGAACGCGAGGATGCCGCCGACAACCGTCGCGAAGAACAACGTCGGTGACAGCAGCGGCAAGGTCACGTTGCGGAACCGGGCCACACGCCCGCACCGTCGACGCGCGCCGCTTCGATCAACTCGTCGGGCACCGCCTGCAATCCCGACGACATGAGGATGAACGAGAGGCCGAGGTTCTGCCACACCGTGACGCCCGCGACCGAAACGAGCGCCCACTTCGGGTCGTCGAGCGGTGACAGCGCGCCGGTGCGGCCCAGCCAGTAGTTCAACAACCCGATCTGCGGGTTCAGCAACGTGAAGAAGATCACCGACGCGACCGCGACCGACGTCGCGACCGTCGACGAGAAGATCGTCCGGTACACCGTGATGCCGCGCAACCGCTGGTGCGCGACCACCGCGAGCAACAACCCGAGGATGATGCCCGTCGGCACCGACATCACCGCGAACAGCAGCGTGACCTTCAGGCTGTTGCGGAAGTCGGCCGAGCCGAGGATGGTGCTGAACTGGTGCAACCCGACGTACTTCTTCGGCAGCGTCGGGAACGGTGGTGTTCGGTACAGGCTCAGCTGGAAGTTCTTGAAGAACGGGTAGAACACGAACGTCCCGAAGATGAGCAGCGACGGCACCACGAGCAGGTAGCCCAGCGTGGCCTCCCGCACCTTGCGCGAAAACCGCCGGCGGCGCTTCGCCGTCATACGGTGCTCACCCGGTTACCGGTGACGGGGTCGAACACGTGGAACGTCCCCGGCTTTCGCTTCGAGCATCACCTGCTCGTTCTCGCGGGGCGCCGGTTCGCTGGTCGGCTGGCGCACGGTCACGACCGCCTCGCCGCTCAACCGGCAGAGGATGTGGCGCTCGTGGCCGAGCGACTCGACGAGCGCCACGGTTGCCGGTACGAGGCCTTCGGTGGTCATGCGGAGGTCTTCCGGGCGAACGCCGATCACGACCTTGGTGAGGTTCGCGTCGTTCACCGCGGCGCCGAGGTCGGCGGGCAGCACGGCCGCGACACCGCCGATCGCGACCGAGTCGGCGTCGCCGTCGCGCACGATCTGGGCGGCGATCGTGTTCATCGGCGGGTTCCCGATGAACGACGCGACGAAGAGGTTGGCGGGCTTCTCGTACACCTCCTGAGGCGGCCCCACCTGTTGCAGCGCGCCTTCGTTCATGATCGCGATGCGGTTCCCCATGGTCATCGCCTCGACCTGATCGTGGGTCACGTACACGACCGTCGTCTGCAGACGGCGCTGGAGTTCGATGAGCTCGGCGCGGGTCTGCACCCGCAGCTTCGCGTCGAGGTTCGAGAGCGGCTCGTCCATGAGGAAGGCGGCCGGGCTGCGCACGATCGCACGCGCCAGCGCGACCCGCTGGCGCTGACCGCCCGAGAGTTGGGCGGGCTTGCGATCGAGGAGGTCTTCGAGGCCGAGCGCGCCAGTCGCTTCTTTCACGAGCCGTTCGCGTTCGTCCCTCGGCACGTTGCGGCTCTTCAGAGGGAACTCGACGTTGCGGGCGACCGTCATGTGCGGGTAGAGCGCGTAGCTCTGGAACACCATCGCGACGTCGCGATCCTTGGGTTCGACCTCGTTGACGGCGCGATCGCCGATCCAGATCGTGCCCTCGGTGGGCTCTTCGAGCCCGGCAACCATGCGCAGCGCGGTCGACTTGCCGCAGCCTGACGGCCCGAGCAGGACCAGGAACTCGTGATCGTGCACCTCGAGCGTGAGGTCACGCACCGCGGTGACGCCGCCGAAACGCTTCGTCACGCCTTCGAAGCAGACTCTCCCCATGGCGGTGCGGAGCCTACGCGACATACGTTCGCCGCACTCGGACGTCGCGGGAGCGCCGCCCGTTGTTAACCTGCGCGCCCTTGAGCGACAAGCGCCGGCTCGTACTGCTGAGCTTCCTCATGTTGTTCGTGGAGCTCGCGCTGATCCGTTGGACCGGGTCGAACGTCGTCTACCTGTCGTATTTCTCGAACTTCGTGCTCCTCGGCAGCTTTCTCGGCATCGGGCTGGGGTTCCTCCGCGCCAAGTCGCAATATTCCCTTTTCCCGTTCGCACCGTTCGTGCTGCTCGCGCTGGTGCTGTTCGTGCGCCTGTTCCCCGTGCAGATCAACCGGGGCAATACGTCGCAGCTGCTGTTCTTCGGTGGCGACGCCACGGGGCTGCCGATCTGGGTGACGCTCACCATCATCTTCGTCGCGGTCGCCGCGATGATGGCGACCATCGGCGAAGGGGTCGCGCGCACGTTCATGCGGTTCGACTCGTTGCAGGCCTACCGGCTCGACATCCTCGGCAGCATCGCCGGCATCACGACCTTCTCGCTCCTGTCGTTCCTGCGCGCGCCGCCGGTGATATGGGCCGCGATCGTCGCGTTGACCTTCGGCACGTTGTTCCGGTCGAACCGCACCAAGTGGCTGGGCTGGCGCCAGGCCGGCGCGCTCGCGGCCGTCGTGGTGATGCTGCTCGTCGAGTCGGTCGCACCGAATACGAGCTGGTCGCCCTACTACAAGGTGAAGGTCAATCGGTACCCGGACTTCACCGAGATCCAGGTGAACGGCATCTCGCACCAGCAGATGACGTCGACGTCGTACCGCGCGGTTCACGCAGCCATCTACCTGAAGCCATACGAGCGCACGACCGTTCCGCTCGACGACGTTTTGATCGTCGGTGCCGGAAGCGGCACCGACGTCGCGACCGCCCTCGCTCAGGGCGCCAAGCACGTCGACGCCGTCGAGATCGACCCGCGCCTCTACGAGATCGGGAAGCACAGCCACCCGGACCATCCCTACCAGGACCCCCGCGTGTCCGTTCACATCAACGACGGGCGCGCGTACCTCGAGCATTCGAAGAAGAAATGGGACCTGATCCTCTTCGCGCTCCCTGATTCACTGACCCTGGTATCGGGCCAGTCGTCATTGCGCCTCGAGAGCTACCTCTTCACCGAGGAAGCACTCGACACGGCCCGCGATCACCTGAAACCCGGCGGCACCTTCTCGATGTACAACTTCTACCGCCAGAACTGGTTGGTCGACCGGCTGGCCGGCACGTTGAACACCGTCTTCCACCGGTCGCCGTGCCTCGACTCGACCCAGCACCGGCTGACCGTGATGGTCGACTCGCTGCGCGCGTCGTCGTTGTCGTGCGACCGGGTCTGGCGGGTGAAGGCGAACGCGCCACCGCCCGCGCACGACGATTACCCGTTCGTCTACCTGAAGAACCGGACCATCCCCGGGTTCTACCTGGAAGCGATCCTCGCGATCCTGCTCGCGTCGTTGGTGATGGTCCGGCTCGGCTCCGGTCCGCTGCGGCAGATGACGCCGTACGCCGACCTGTTCTTCATGGGCGCCGCGTTCTTGCTCCTCGAAACCAAGAACGTCGTGCAGTTCTCCCTGCTGTTCGGCACGACGTGGTTCGTCAACGCGCTCGTCTTCGCGGGCATCCTCGTCGCGGTGTTCCTCGCGGTGGAGGTCGCGCGGCGCGCGCAGCTCCCCGACGCCCGTGTGCTCTACGCGCTCCTGCTCGCCGCCCTCGTCGTCGCGTGGGCGGTACCGCCCGACAAGCTGCTCTCACTGTCGGTCATCCCGCGTTTCCTGATCGCAGTCGCGATCGCGTTCGCGCCCGTGTTCCTCGCCAATCTCGTGTTCGCGCAACGGTTCCGCGACGTCGGCTCGTCGACGGTGGCGTTTGGGGCCAACCTGCTCGGCGCGATGGTCGGCGGGTTGCTCGAGTACATGTCGTTGATTGTCGGGTACCGGATGCTGCTCGTCGCGGTCGCGGTGCTCTACGGCTGCGCGTTCCTGTTGGGCCGCCAATACCTCACGGTCGAAACGCGCGTCAACGCGCTCGCCGACTGACTGCGATCACCGAGCACGCAGGAACCAGCCGCGCGGGTCCCAGCGCCGCAACATCTCGACCTCTGTGGCGGTCGGCGGCGGGAGTTCGCGCACTTCGTCGGCGACGGTCATCTCCCAGCCGCACGCGGCCCGGGCGGTGGCGACCCGATCGTCGATGGTGCCGTCGCCTTCGGGCACGGCAACGAGGGTGAGCACGCCGTCGTGCCCGTTGCCGGCGATCTTCTCGAAGGTGCCCAGGTCGGTGACCAGTGCCGTCACGGTCCGTCCCGGCGACGTGATGTAGGCGCAGGCCCGCGGGGTGCGGGCTTTCGTGAGCGTCGCCACCACGATGCATTCGTCGGCGGTGCTCGCGACGTCGTTGCCGCCACCCGACCCGACGAGGAACGGGCCGTCGGGTTGCAGGGTCGTGGAGTTGACGTTGCCGTACGGGTCGATCTGCGCCCCGCCGAGGCAGCCGAGCACCGTGGTGCCGGGGCCGCCGACGAGCGTCCCGAGCACCATCGTCGCGTCGCTCAACATGGTTGCCGTCGGGAAGTTGCGATGGTTCAACACGAACGGGTCGGCCGGCGTCGCGTCGTAGCCCCACAGGCCGATCTCGGCCGTGAGCTGCACGTCGGCGCCCTGCTCGCGGGCGAGATGCACACCGAGCCAGGCCGACAGGTTCGCGACGCCGGCCCCCGCGAGCACACCGTCGTACGACGCGGTGGCACAACGGCGCGCGAGGTGGCGCGCCCCGTATACCGCCGCGCATTCCCAATGGTTGAAGGGCGCTTCGAGATCCGGTTCGTACTCGACCTCGTCGTGCTCCCACGACGTGGGGCTCGCCTTGGCGCGCAACGCGGCGATCCGTTCGGCGCCGAGCCGCTCGACCCACTGCTCCTGGCTCTCGACGTCGAGCACCCACTCGCGGACCCACTCGTCGTAGTCGGCCCGGCGGGTCGCGGCACGCACGTCGACCCAGAAGTCGTAGTCCTCGCCGTAACCGTCGACCGGCAGCGTGCCCGCGTACAGGCCACCGGGGTGCGCACCGAACGGCGCCTCGACGACCGCGAGCACCCGATGGCCCGGGATACGAACGAACGACGACCACGGCCGGATGTCGTCGACGACGCGCTCGACGGTGACGATCACGCCGCGCCGGGCCGCCAGCGCGCCCCACACCCCTTCGAGCAGCGGTGCATGGATGGCGACGTTGCCGGCCCGATCGGCGATCGGCGCGTGCAACAACGCGACGTCGGGAGCGAGCGCGCCGAGCATGCCGACCTCACCGAAGGGCGTCACCACACGCGAGTACGCGTCGTTGGCTTCCATCGACGACCCGGCGATCGAGTTCGTCGTCACCGCCGCGAGACCGCGCGCTGCCGCCTCGAGACGCTGCGCGAGCGCGAGGAACGACCAGTGCTCGACCTCGACTTCGCCGCGTTCGTACGCCCGTGCCGACCAGGGATTGGGCGTGAAATTGGGGAACGTGTCGCCCGAGTACCCGGTGATGACCTTGCGAACCAGCCCGCCGCGGAAGAACAGCGCGCCGAAGCTCGACAGGCTCGACATCACCAGCGTGAACTGCGGGTCCTTGCCCCACCATTGCCGAACGAGTTCGCGCGTCGCCGCGGTCCAGCGGGTATGGCCGACGATCGGGTGGATGACATCGCCCGCGCGCACGTGCCGCGCGACCGCTTCGGCGAGGGTCGTGCGTTTGTCGATCATGCGCGGCGCAAGGTAGTCGCGGGTGCGATCGTCACGGCTCAGACACTGTCGAGCAGCAGCGCCGCGAGCCGCTGGCGGTGGTACCCCTGCGACCCCAGCAACGTGTCGTTCACCTTGGCCCGCTTGTAGTGGAAATGCGCGTCGCACGCCCAGGTGAAGCCGACACCGCCGTGCACCTGGATGCTCTCACCCGACACCATCACCGCTGCTTCACCGGCGAAGCTCTTGCACATCGAGGCGGCGTGCTGCCGCTGGGGATCGTCGACGTCGGAACACCAGGCCGCGTAGTGCGCACCGACGCGGGTGAGTTCCAACGCCTGCAACATGTCGACCGACTTGTGCCGGATCGCTTGGAACGAGGCGAGCGGGCGGTCGAACTGGACCCGCACCTTCGCGTACTCCACGGCGAGCGTGTGAGCCTGCTCCGCGCTGCCGACGAGTTCCGCCGCGAGCATCACCGCGGCGTCGTCGGCGACGCGCCGCCAGATCGCGGTGTGATCGCCGTCGGGCCCGATCGGTACCGCGGGCCGTTCGTGCAGTTCGAGGCGGGCGAGCTTCCGGGTCGGGTCGATCGTCGGGGCCGGTTCGCCGGCAGGAACTTCGAGGAGGAACGAACCGAGACCGGCCTCGGTGCGCGCAACGACGATGGCCCAATGGGCGGTGGCACCGTCGAGCACGACCGGTTTCGTGCCGGTGAGCACCCAGCCGGCGCCCTTCCGGCGCGCCCGGGTGCGAACCCGGTCGACGGGATCGCCGGTCCCGAACTCTTCGAGCGCCACCGTGCCGCGCGTCTCGCCGCTCGCGAGCCCGGCGAGCAGGTTGGTCGCGCCGAGGCGGTTGGCGGCGAGGGTCGCGGTCACCGCCGAGGAGAAGAACGGGCCCGGCATCGGCAGGCGACCCATCTCTTCCATCACCACGACCATGTCGACGAGACCGAGGCCGAGACCGCCGTGCGCCTCGGGCACGAGGAGGCCCGGCCAACCCATCTCGGCGACTCGCGCCCACATCGCGTCGGTGAAACCACGTTCGTCGTCGGCCATCGCGCGTACGTACGTCGGGCCGGCTTCGTTCTCGAGGAACGATCGCACCGCGGCGCGTAACGCTTCCTGGTCGGACGAGAACGTGAAGTCCACGACCCTGACGCTATCGTCAGGTCGCTGCGCCCAGCGAGTACGAAGGGGTGCGGGCCCCCGGCCCACGCCCCGACCGAACGAACGGCAAACGCAGCGAATGAAGACTCGTGCCCCGACGAGGTCCGACAGGTACAAGGAGCGGTGAGCGAGCGAAGCGAGTGAACGGCAAAGGGCACGAAGACTCGTGCTCCGACGAAGTCCGGCAGGTACACGGAACGGTGAGCGAGCGAAGCGAGTGAACTCGCCAGCGAGTGACGAAGGGGTGCGGGCACCCGGCCCGTGCCCCGGCCGAACGAGCGAAACAACAGAGTGAGCGAGACGGTATGGACTTCGCCTACGAGCCTGAGGATGTCGCGTTCGGTGACGAGTTGTGCGCGTGGCTCGACGACAATCTCGCGAACTTCCTTGCCGACTGGGAGGGCGACGACGACGCGGGCGGCACCCAGTCGGCCAGTATCGCGCGCACGCAGGAGCGCCGTCGCGACTGGCAACGCCGGTTGAACGAAGGCCGCTGGGCTGCGATCAACTGGCCGAAGGAATGGGGTGGTCGGGAAGCCACCCCGGTGCAGAACGTCATCTACTCGGAAACGATGGCGAAGTACCGCGCGCCGGGTATCTACAACGCGAACGGCCTGTGGCAGATCGGGCCGATGATCATCGCGTGGGGTACCGAGGAGCAGAAGCAGCGTTGGCTGCCGGGCATCCTCGACGCGTCGGAGCACTGGTGCCAGGGTTTCTCCGAACCGCAGGCGGGTTCCGATCTCGCGAACTTGCGCACGACGGCGATCGCCGACGGCGACGAGTACGTGATCAACGGGCAGAAGATCTGGATCTCCACCGCACACCTGGCGAAGTGGGGCCTGTTCCTCTTCCGCACCGATCCCGACGCGATCGCCGAGAAGCGCAAGCACGAAGGGATCACTGCGTTCATCGTCGACATGGAAGCGCCGGGCATCGTCGTCCAGCCGATCAAAGACATTGTCGGCGACGAGATGTTCAACGAGGTGTTCTTCGAGAATGTGCGGATACCGGCAACCTGCCGGTTGGGCGGCGACGGGCAGGGCTGGCAGGTCGCGATGGGCACCCTCGGCCGTGAACGGGTCGGTACTGCCGGGCTCGCGATCACGATGGGCCAAGACCTGCGGGCGATGATCTCCGCGGCTCGCGCCGTGAACCCGGGCGCGCTCGACGATCCCGATATCCGTGATCGGATCGCGCGGGCGTGGACGCAGGTCGAACTCACGAAGCTGCTGAACTACCGCGCGCTGACGAAGATCATCAAGGGACAGAAGAACTGGCCCGAGGTCCCGTTGGCGAAACTGCAGTGGAGCCATCTCGCGCAGTACCTCGCCGAACTCGCGGTCGACATGCTCGGCCCGCAGGGCTTGCTTCTGCGGGGTGCGACCGACGCCGTCGACAACGGTTCGTGGGCGCGCCTGTACTCGTTCCAGCGTTACACGTCGATCGGTGCCGGCGCGACCGAAGTGCAGAAGAACATCATCGCCGACCGGGCGCTCCTGCCGAAGAAATAGACGAGGTCGCGTCGTGCAATACGGGATCGTCACACCGGTGCTCACGTTGCTGCCCCGAGCGCACGCGCATTGGGAGGAAGACGCGCCCTTCGCCGAGGTAGTCGCGATCGCGCAAGAAGCGGAACGGCTCGGCTATCACCACCTCACCTGCTCTGAGCACGTCGGCATACCGAAGCCGGTGGCGGAAGTGCGCGGCGGCCGCTACTACGATCCGCTCGCGACGCTCGGTTTTCTGGCCGCGTCGACGTCGACGATCAGGCTGGCCGTGCATGTGCTCGTGCTCGGCTACCACCATCCGCTCGCAATCGCGAAGCGGTACGGCACGCTCGACCTCGTTTCGGGCGGACGGTTGGTGCTCGGTGTCGGCGTCGGGTCGTTGGAGGAGGAGTTCGAGCTGCTCGGCGCGCCGTTCGAAGATCGCGGCAAGCGCGGCGACGACGCGATGCGCGCGTTGCGCGCCGCGCTCTCCCAACGCGAACCGTCGTACCGCGGTGAGTTCTACGAGTTCTCCGGTTTCGTGGTCGACCCTTGCGCCGTGCAGCCTCGGGTGCCGCTGTGGGTCGGCGGGCAGTCGTACCGGTCGTTGCGCCGTGCCTACGAACTCGGCGACGGCTGGGTGCCGTTCGGTTTCCGCAGCGCCGAACTCGCGGCGATGCTGGAGCGCGCCCGCGACGAGTGCGAACGGCCCGCCGGTCGTCCGCTCGACATCGTGCTGCAGAACGAACGGCCGCTCGACCCGGCGGCCGAACCCGACCGGGTGGCCGAGCAGATGCAGCGCTTCGCCGACATCGGTGCGACCCATGTCAACGTCCGCTTCGTGCACCACTCCCCCGCGCACTACCGCGAGCAACTCGCCGCCCTCATGACTGTCGCACCCTCCCCGTAGGGTTGCGCCACCCTCCTCTTCCCCCGTTCACCCGTCCCGCCGTCCGTTGGACGAGAGGTTGGAAGGGAGACCGGATGCGGTCCGGTGGACAAATCGAGAGGGTCCTCGTACAGGTCGCGGCGAGCCAGCGCGGGGCGTTCACGCGACGCCAAGCTCGGCGAGCAGGCTTCACAGACGACATGATCCGAGCCCGGCTCCAGGGCGGAGCGTGGCAGCAGCCGTACCCGGGCGTGTTCGTCCACGCGGCCCGTCCCTTGACCGATGCTGTCCTGCTACGGGCGGCCCTGCTCTTCTCGGGCCCGACGCGTGCGCGTCGTTCCGGTCCGCCGGAGCCGTGTGGAACCTGGACCGGGTCGCGGCCCCGGTACCGGAGGTCTCGGTACCAAGTGGGCAGCACCCGCGCGCTCCGAAACTGGTGGTCCACCGTTCGAAGGCTCTGTGCGCGCATCGAGTCACGGAACGTTCCGGGTTCAGGGTCACGTCGCCCGCACGCACCATCGTCGACCTCGCCGCGGTGCTTGACCAAGGTGCCCTGGAGATCGCGCTCGAAAGTGCGCGCCGCCGACGACTGGTGACAGTCGCGGCTGTCCGTCAGGAACTCGGCGCGGTCGCGGGTCGCGGTCGCGCGGGTGCGCCATCGCTTCGACAACTCCTCGACAACCTTCAGGGGGAACCCGCAACGGCGTCGGTGCTCGAAGTGAGGGCCGCTCGTCTGCTCCGGGATTCAGGGCTGCCACCGCCTCGCCGTCAATACCCCGTCGTTCTTGGCGGGCGTCACTACCGTCTTGACTTCGCGTGGCCTTCACAGCGAGTAGCGCTCGAGACCGACGGCAGGGCCTACCACGGAGACGCCGACTTCGACCGCGACCGGATGCGATGGTCCGACTTCGCGACGGGCGGATGGCGCTTGCTCATCGCTACCTGGGCCGACGTCACTCGCGCGTCCGATCACCTCTTGCACAAGCTCGAACTCGCGCTCGCCGCGTGACGTCCAATGGACGGAATACAGGCTGTGTGCCCAGATCTCGTCCAGTGGAGCGCTACGACCAACGGGCGGGTGGCGGCCGGTAACGTGACGGGGTCGTCGGCATTCTTCGGAGGAACCGGTGCGCATCGCCGCGCTCGTCAAGCAGATCCCGAAGTTCGAGGAGATGGAACTCGGTCCCGACGGCCGGCTGCGCCGCGACGGCATCGAGCTCGAACTCAACGCCTACTGCCGGCGCGCGGTGAGCCAGGCCGTCGCGCTGGCGGCCGACCCGAGCCCCGAACGCGCGGGGAGCACCGTGACGGTGATCACGCTCGGCCCACCGAGCGCCGAAGACGCGCTCCGCGAAGCGATCGCGTGGGGCCTCGACCGCAACGTCGACACCCGCGGCGTGCTCGTGAGCGATCCGGCGTTCGCCGGTTCCGACACGCTCGCAACGGCGCGTGCGCTCGCCGCCACCATCACGCGCCTCGGGCCGTTCGATCTCGTGCTCACGGGCCGCAACTCGGTCGACGCCGACACCGGCCAGGTCGGCGCCGAAGTCGCGGAGCTGCTCGACCAGCCGTTCCTCACCGGTGTCCGCTACCTGTCGGTCGCCACCGATCACGTCGAGGCTCGCTGCGAGCACGACGACGGGTGGCTCCAGGCCGAAGTGACGCTGCCGGCGGTGCTCAGCTGCGCGGAGCGGCTCATCGACCCGGCGAAGGTCGACCCTGAAGGTCGCGCCGCGGTGCCCGCCGATCGGATCACGACGCTCACCGCCGCCGATCTCGGCGACGGCCCGTGGGGCCAGGCGGCCAGCCCGACGTGGGTCGGGCCCGTGAAGGTGCTCGCGCACGAACGGCTCCGCAAGCGTGACGCGACCGCGCCGCTCGCGAAGCAGGTGCGCGACGCGGTCGCCTTGCTCGTCCAGCGCGGCGCGCTCCACGAGCCCGCCGACACCGCGACGAGCGAGGGCGCGCAGGTGCCGGTACCGGCGCCGGGCGGCGCGTTCGACGTCCCGCTGGTCGCGGTCGTGATCGAACCTGATCGGGGCCACGCGACCCGAGAGCTGCTGGGCGCCGCGGCCCGCATCGCCCGCGAGATCGACGGTGACGCGGTCGCGTTCACCGTGCGCGACGAAGACCCGGCGACGTTGTCGGCGTGGGGTGCCGACCTCCTCGTGCGCGCGCAGGTCGAGAACGTCGAGGAAGATGTCGCGTACGCGCTCGCGCAGTGGGCGAACGCGACCGAACCGTGGGCGGTACTCGCGGGGAGCACCGCGTGGGGTCGCGAGGTCGCGTCGCGGGTCGCGGCGCGGCTCGGCGCGGGCCTCACCGGCGACGCGGTCGAACTCGACGTCGAAGACGGCCGGCTCGTCGCGTGGAAACCGGCCTTCGGTGGGCAACTGGTGGCCGCGATCACGTCGACGTCGCCGGTGCAGATGGCGACAGTGCGAGCCGGCGTGCTTCCCACCCTGCCGCCTCGCGACGCACGGGAACTTCCCGCGACCTCCTTGATGGTGGAACCACGCGGTCGCGTCCGCGTGCTCGCCCGCACCCGCGACGACGACATCGAGGTGCTCGCCGACGCGCGGGCGGTGATCGGTGTCGGGACCGGCGTGCCGCCCGAGCGCTACGACGAACTCGAACCGTTGCGCACCGTGCTCGGAGCCGAACTCGGTGCCACCCGCAAGGTCACCGACAAGGGATGGCTCCCCCACGCCCGCCAGGTCGGGATCACCGGTCGCGCGATCGCGCCTCGACTGTTCGTGAGCATCGGCGCGAGCGGCAAGTTCAACCACATCGTGGGCGTTCGTGCCGCCGGAACCGTGCTCGCGATCAACGCCGATCCCGACGCGCTGGTGTTCGACGCGGCGGATGCCGGCATCGTCGGCGATTGGAGCGACGTGCTGCCGATCCTCGTCGCCGAACTCGAAACCGCGATCGCCGCCGCCCGCTGACTTCCGCCGCGGGTCAGTTCGCGGGTTGCTTCTCGGGGCGCCAGAAGACCGCCAGCAACGTCGCGGCACCGCCGACGCCGACGATCAGCGTGGTGACCAGACCGTCCCAGCCGTGGAAGATCTTCGCGTGCCGGTCGATCGAGTACCGACCGGCGCCCATCGTCCCGATTGCGACGCAAACGAACGAGATGAACGCGACGTACTCCCAGCCTTGCCCGGGCTTGAAGATGAAGAAGCCGTTCTTGCGGTGCGCGGTCATCCACGCGACGAGCATCACGCCGAGTACTCCCCCGGCCGCGACCGGTGTGAGGAAACCGAGGATGAGCAGCACACCGGATACAAGTTCGGTCGTCGACGCCAACCACGCGTGCAGAATGCCCGGCTTCATCCCCATGCTGGCGAACCAGCCGCTGGTGCCCTTGATCTTCCCGCCGCCGAAAATGTGGTTGTAACCGTGCGCCATGATCATGAGCGCCGTCACCACGCGCAGCAGGAGCAGCGCGAAGTTCACTTGGTCCGACACGTGCTCGCCTCTCGTCGTCTCAACGGGGATTTCTAGCGCGTAGGACCAAGGTCCCAACGCCTCTCCCCTTCGCCCCTGGCAATCGGCCCTCAGGTTCCCGATCATGGGTTGGTCCGCCGCCGTGCAAGAAAGGCCGCCCAATGCCGGAGCGCCAGACGTTAGATGGCAACGAAGCCGCCGCGAACGTGGCGTACCGCCTCTCCGAAGTCATCGCCATCTACCCGATCACTCCGGCCTCGCCCATGGCGGAGGTTTCCGACGCGTGGGCGACGGCGGCGCGGCCGAACATCTGGAGCACGGTCCCGGAAGTGATCGAGATGCAGTCGGAGGCCGGCGCGGCCGGGACGCTGCACGGCGCGACGATCCGCGGCGCGCTGGCGACGACGTTCACGGCGTCGCAGGGGCTCCTGCTCATGCTGCCCAACATGTTCAAGATCGCGGGTGAGCTTTCGCCCGCGGTGATCCACGTCGCGGCGCGGACGGTCGCGACGCACGCACTCTCGATCTTCGGCGACCACAGCGACGTGATGGCCGCACGACCGACCGGTTTCGCGATGCTCGCGTCGTCTTCGGTGCAGGAAGCGCACGACCTCGCGCTGATCGCGCACGCGGCGTCGCTCGAGTCTCGCGTGCCGTTCCTGCACTTCTTCGACGGGTTCCGCACGTCGCACGAGATCGGCCCGGTCGAACTCCTCACCGACGACGACCTGCGCGCGCTCGTCGATGAGAACTGGGTGATCGAGCACCGGATGCGGGGGCTCGACCCCGACCGGCCCGTCTTGCGCGGGAGCGCGCAGAACCCCGACGTGTTCTTCCAGGCGCGTGAAGCGGCAAACCCGTTCCACGACGCCGTGCCCGATGTCGTGCAACGCGCGTTCGACCGTCTCGCCGACCGGACGGGCCGCCACTACCGGCTGATCGACTACGCCGGCGCGCCCGACGCCGAACGGGTCGTCGTGCTCATGGGTTCGGGGGCCGGCGCGACCGCGGAAGCGGTCGACGCGCTGAACGCCCGTGGCGAACGGGTCGGCGTGTGCACCGTTCGGCTCTACCGGCCGTTCCCGTCCGAAGCGTTGCTCGCGGTGCTCCCCCCGTCGGTGAAGCACATCGCGGTGCTCGACCGGACGAAGGAACCGGGGGCGCCGGGCGACCCGCTCTACCTCGACGTCGTGGCTGCGCTCGCGGAAGCCGCCGCTCGCGGCGAGCGGCCGATGCCTCGTGTCGCCGGCGGCCGGTACGGCTTGTCGTCGAAGGAGTTCACACCCGCGATGGTGAAAGCGGTGTTCGACGAGCTCGCCGACCCGGAGCCGCGGTCGCATTTCACGGTCGGCATCTTCGACGACGTGTCGCACACGAACCTCGACGTCGACACCGAATTCGTGACCGACGACGCTTCGGTCCGGGCCGTGTTCTACGGCCTCGGTTCCGACGGGACGGTCGGCGCGAACAAGCACTCGGCGAAGATCGTCGGCGATCAAACCGACCTCTTCGCGCAGGGCTACTTCGTCTACGACTCGAAGAAGTCGGGTTCGATGACGGTGTCGCACCTGCGGTTCAGTACGAAACCGATCCGTTCCACCTATCTCGTGCAACGCGCAAACTTCGTCGCCTGCCATCAGTTCGGCCTCCTCGACCGGGTCGACGTGCTCGCGCTCGCCGAGCCCGGTTCGACGTTTCTCTTGAACTCGCCGTACCCGGCAACCGAAACGTGGGACCACCTACCGCGCGAGGTGCAACAGCGCATCCTCGACCTCGACCTCGACGTCCACGTGATCGAAGCGCACCGCGTCGCCCGCGAGGCCGGCCTCGCCGGTCAGGTGAACCACGTGATGCAGACCTGTTTCTTCGCCCTCACCGACGCGCTCGAAACCGGCGCCGCGATCAGCGCGATCGAGAACTCGATCCGCAAGTCGTACGGACGGCGGGGCGAGAGCGTCGTGAACGCGAACATCGCCGCCGTCGAAGCGACGCTGGCTGCGCTCGAACCGCTCGCGGTCCCGGCCACCGTCACGAGCACCATCACCCGGCGCCGCGCGGTCCCGGAAGACGCCCCCGACTTCGTGCAACGGGTGACGGCGCGCATCCTCGAAGGCGAAGGCGATCTCCTCCCGGTGAGCGCGTTCGCGCCCGACGGCTCGTTCCCGACGGGCACCGCGAAGTACGAGAAGCGCGCGCTCGCTGCGGAGATCCCGATCTGGGACCCCGACATCTGCATCGATTGCGGCCGCTGCGCGCTGGTCTGCCCGCACACCGCGATCCGCATGAACGTGTTCGCACCCGAAGCACTCGACGGTGCGCCCGAGCACTTCTTGTCGAAGTCGTTCCGTTCGAAGGAAGTGTCCGACCACCTCCTCACCATCCAGGTCGCACCCGACGACTGCACCGGGTGTGGCGTGTGCGTCGAGGTGTGCCCGGCGAAGTCGAAGCAAGAAGTGAAGCACAAGTCGATCAACATGCGTCCCGTCGCGGAGCATCGCGAGCGTGAACGCGAGCGTTTCGAGTTCTTCAAGACGATGCACGCGATCAGCCCGGGCGAACTCGACCCGATGACCGTGAAGGGGGCGACGACCCGCGAACCGCTCTTCGAGTTCTCGGGCGCGTGCGCCGGCTGCGGCGAGACGCCCTACCTCAAGCTGATGAGCCAGTTGTTCGGCGACCGCACGATCGTCGCGAACGCAACGGGGTGTTCGTCGATCTACGGCGGCAACCTGCCGACCACGCCCTGGGCCACCAACGCCGAGGGCCGCGGCCCGGCCTGGGCCAACTCACTGTTCGAAGACAACGCCGAGTTCGGCCTCGGGATGCGTCTCGCCCTCGACCAGCAGACCGAAGCGGCGCGCGCGTTGCTGGCGATCATGGCGCCCGCGGTCGACTCGACGCTGGCGGAGGACATCCTCGCCGTTCACCCCGACGAACCGGTCACCGACGACATCCTGTCGGCGCAACGCCACCGCCTCGTCACGCTCGACGCGCAACTCGCGGCGCTCGAAACCGGCAACGACCGGGAACTCGCGGCCCGGGCGAAGCGCATGCGTTCGCTGCAGGGCGCGCTCGTACGCAAGAACGTGTGGATCGTCGGCGGCGACGGCTGGGCGTACGACATCGGTTCCGCCGGCCTCGACCACGTGCTCGGTTCCGGCCGCAACGTCAACATTCTCGTGCTCGACACCGAGGTGTACTCGAACACGGGCGGCCAGGCGTCGAAGTCGACACCACGCGCCGCGGTCGCGAAGTTCGCGGCCGGCGGGAAGGCCACACCCAAGAAGGACCTGGGCGCCGAAGCCCGTCGCTACGGCAACGTGTACGTCGCGCAGGTCGCGATCGGCGCCAACGACGTGCAAACGGTCAAGGCCTTCAACGAGGCCGAAGCGTGGCCCGGGCCGTCGCTGATCATCGCCTACTCGACCTGCATCGCGCACGGTATCGACATGGAGCAGTCGATGGCGAAGATGCGGGCCGCGGTGCAGTCGGGCTACTGGCCGTTGTGGCGGTTCCACCCGAGCAGCGAGGAGCACACGCAACCGTTCCACCTCGACAGCCGCGCACCGACGATGTCGCTGTCCGACTTCGTACGCGACGAAGGTCGCTACACCATGCTCGAGCGGGCGAACCCCGAACACGCGCGTGAACTGCTGGCACTCGCGCAAGCCGACATCGACGAACGGTGGCGGTACTACGCGCAGCTTGCTGCCGTCGAACGCACGGTCCCGGTGCCCGGTGCGCACGAAGAGGATGCACAATGACGACAACGCTGACGACCACCTACATGGGCATGCAACTTCCGCACCCGCTGGTCGCGTCGGCCGGGCCACTCACGGGGCGGCTCGAGTCGCTGTGCCGGCTCGAGGATGCCGGTGTCGCCGCAGTGGTGCTCCCGAGCTTGTTCGAAGAGGACGTCGTCAGCGCGGCGGAGGAGGCGCAACGCCTCTACGAACCACCCGACGGCTTCTCGGCCGAGTCGGAGTCGTTCCTGCCCGAACTGCCGGCGGCGCCGACGATGGTCGAGCGTCACCTGCAGTTCGTATCGGACGCGAAGGCGGCGCTGGCGATCCCGGTGATCGCGAGCCTCAACGGCGTGTCGTCGGGCGGTTGGGTCCGCTACGCCACCGAACTCGAAGCGGCCGGCGCCGACGCGCTCGAACTGAACCTTTACTTCGTCGCCGCCGACGCGACGCGCTCGGGCGGGGAGGTCGAGGCGCAGTACGTCGAACTGGTTCGCGCCGTGCGCGCTGCCGTATCGGTACCGGTCGCGGTGAAGCTCTCGCCGTTCTTCAGCGCCACCGCGCACAGCGCCCGCCAACTGGCGGCGGCCGGCGCCGATGCCCTCGTGCTGTTCAACCGCTTCTACCAGCCCGACATCGACCTCGAGACGCTCGACGTCCTGCCGACGATCAGCCTGAGCTCGTCGGCCGATCTCCGGTTGCCGTTGCGCTGGGTCGCGATCCTCAACGGTCAGGTGCCGTGCTCGCTGGCACTGTCGAGCGGCGTCCACACCGCCGAAGACGCGGTGAAGGCGATCCTCGCCGGCGCGAACGTGGTGATGACGACCTCGGCGTTGTTGCGGCACGGCCCGAAACACCTGCACGTGCTGCTCGACGGGATCGAGCAATGGCTCGAAGGCCACGAGTACGAATCGGTCGAGCAGGCCTGCGGGAGCGTCAGCCGCCGGGCGGTCGCCGACCCCGACCGGTACGAACGGGCGAACTACGTCGAGATCCTCCACCGGTACACGCGGCACTTCTCCGAGCAGCCGCTCGGCTGACGCGTCCCGCACGCCCGCAGTCGTTGGACGGGCCCCGCCACCACGCCGAGGGGCTACGGTGCGCCTGACACGCACGTCAGCAACTCGGAGCACGACGATGACGAGCCCTTCCGACACGACCGCCGGCGACACCTCGGCCGGCACTACGGGCGCGACCGCGGACGAGGACGACCCGTTCGAACAGTTCAACCGGAGCGCGGGGATCGGCGTCGTCGAGAACCCCTACCCGCTGTTCGCGATGGTGCGGCCGCAGTCGCCGATGCTGAAGGAAGACATGCTCGCCATGGTGGGCATGGAGAACGACACGGGGATGCAGATCAGCGCGGCCGACGTCCCCGACGTGTTCACCGCCTTCAGCTTCGAGGCCGTGCAAACCGTGCTGCGCGACGGCGAGACGTTCTCGTCGTCGGGGTACGCCGACGTGATGGGCCAGGTGATGGGCCACACGATCCTCGAAATGGACGAACCGGAACACCATCTCTACCGCGGCCTCGTGCAGCAGGCGTTCAGTCGCAAGGCGATGGAGTCGTGGGAACGCGACCTCGTCGTCGGCGTGGTCGACGAGCACATCGACGCGTTCATCGACCGCGGCCACGCCGATCTGGTCCGCGAGCTCACGTTCCCCTTCCCGGTCGTGGTGATCGCCCGCCTCCTCGGGCTTCCCCGCGCCGACCTGCCCTGGTTCCATCGCAAGGCCGTCGAGCTCATCAGCGTCGGCTTCGACATGGACCTCGGCATCAAGGCCTCGGGCGAACTGAAGGAATACTTCTGCGGGATCATCAGCGAGCGGCGCGCGCACCCCGCCGACGACGTGATCAGCGTGCTCGAGCAAGCCGAGCTCGAAGGGGTGCGCCTCGACGACGACGCGATCTGCGCGTTCCTGCGGCTGCTGCTGCCGGCCGGCGCGGAAACCACGTACCGATCGTCGAGCAACCTGCTGTTCGGCCTGCTGTCGAACCCCGACCAGCTCGACGGGTTGCGCAACGACCGCGGGCTCATGACCCAGGCCATCGAGGAAGGATTGCGCTGGGAGCCGCCGCTGCTCACGATCATGCGCACCGCGACACGCGACACCGTCGTCGACGGGGTCGACGTGCCGGCCGGCGCGACGGTCATCGTCAACATGGGCTCCGCGAACCACGACGAGAAGGTGTGGGACCGGCCCGACGAGTTCGACCTGTTCCGACCACCGAAGCAACACATGGCGTTCGCGTGGGCCCGCACATGTGCCTCGGCCTGCATCTCGCCCGGATGGAGACCCGCGTCGCGTTGGGCCGCCTCCTCGACCGTCTCCCGAACCTCCGGTTCGACCCCGCCGCCGACGCGCCCTACATCACCGGCCTGACGTTCCGGGCCCCCAACGCACTCCCGGTGGTGTTCGGATGACCGCCTTCAGTCGCGACGAGATCGTCGCCACCATGGACCGCTACATCGCGGTGCGCGACGCGATCGACGCGGGGAACGGAACGTGGGCCGACCTCGCCCAGTTCTTCACCGACGACGCCGTCTTCATCGACCCCGCCTGGGGCCGGGTCGAGGGCCTCGACGAGATGCGCCGCACCGTGTTCGGCGAGGCCATGAACGGCCTCGAATCGTGGAAGTTCCCCACCGACTTCTACGCGATCGAAGGCAACACCGTCGTGTGCAAATGGCGCCAGGTGATGCCGGGCCACCACGACGACGGTCGCCCATACCAGCAGTCGGGCGTCTCGACGATGGTGTACGCGGGCAACGGCAAGTTTTGCTACGAAGAAGACCTGCTCAACATGGTGCACGTCTTCGAAGACATGAAAGCCAGCGACTTCAAGGTCACGCCCGCCGTGGGCATGCCGCCGAAGCGGCCGAACCGCGACTTCACCCGTCCGGCATGACCTACCGCGTCATCCAATGGGCGACCGGCGGCGTCGGGCGCGCCGCGATCGAAGCCGTGCTCCAACATCCCGACCTCGAACTCGTCGGCTGCTGGGTGCACAGCGCGGCCAAAGACGGCAAGGACGTGGGTGAGATCATCGGTACCGCACCGATCGGCGTGACCGCGAGCGCCGACATCGATCAAGTGCTCGCGATCGACGCCGACTGCGTCGTGTACTCACCCGTGATCGCCGACCCGAAGGTCGTCGCCCGCATCCTGCAGTCGGGCAAGAACGTCGTGTCGCCCGTGGGCTGGTGGTACCCGGCGCGCGACCAGGTGACCGACCTCGAAGCCGCCGCGGTCGACGCAGGGGTCACGTTGCACGGCACCGGCATCCATCCCGGCGGCATCACCGAACGTTTCCCGCTGATGGTCTCCGCGCTCTCCAGCGGTATCACGCACGTGCGCGCCGAAGAGTTCTCCGACATCCGCACCTACGCGGCTCCCACCGTCGTGCACGACGTGATGCTGTTCGGCAAGACGCCGGAAGAAGCCGCCCAGAGCATCATGACGACCGTGCTCGGGCACGGCTTCAAACAATCGGTGCGTATGGTGGCCGACGAACTCGGGTTCGCGATCGAACCCGAACTGCGTACCACCCACGAGGTTGCCGTCGCGACGAAACCGATCGATTCGCCGATCGGCGCGATCGCTCCCGGTCTCGTCGCCGCGCAACGGTTCCGCTGGGAAGGGATGATCGGCGGCGAACCGGTCGTGACCGCGGCAGTCAACTGGTTCATGGGGCAGGAGCACCTGGACCCCGCGTGGTCGTTCGGGCCGGAAGGTGAACGGTTCGAGGTGGAGATCACCGGCGACCCACCGGTGCGCCTCAGCTTCCACGGTCTGCATCCCGACACCATCGACGAGGGGCTCACCCGCAACCGCGGGATCGTCGCCACTGCGAACCACTGCGTCAACTCGATCCCGTACGTGTGCGACGCGGCGCCCGGCATCAAGACCTACCTCGACCTCCCGCTGATCGCGGGCCGCGCCAAACGATGATCCTCGACCGGTTCCGTCTCGACGACCGCGTCGCGATCGTCACCGGGGCGGGGAAAGGCATCGGGCGCGGTATCGCCGTCGGCCTCGCCGAAGCCGGCGCGCACGTGGTGTGCGCGGCACGTACCGAAGCCGACATCGACGCGGCCGCTGCCGACGTGCAGGCGCTCGGCCGTCGCGCGCTCGCAGTACCCACCGACGTGATGCAGACCGCATCGCTCGAACATCTCGTCGCGGCGACGATCGCCGAGTTCGGCCGCGTCGACATCCTGGTGAACAACGCCGGCGGCACCCCGCCGAAACCAGCGATGCGCACCAGCGAAGCGTTCTTCGAGACGGCCTTGCGCTTCAACGTGACCGCCGCGTTCCTGCTCACCAAACTCGTCGCGCAAGAGATGGTGAACACGGCCGGCGAAGGCGCGGTGGTCAACATCTCGTCGCGTTCGAGCGACATGGTACAGACGAGCTTCGTCGCCTACGGCGCCGCGAAAGCCGCGCTCAACATGATGACGCGCAACATCGCGGCCGAGCTCGCACCGCGGGTGCGGGTCAACGCGATCTCGGTCGGCGGCGTCGCGACCGCGGGCCTCGAGATGGTGCTCACCGACGAGAACATCCGGCGCACCTTCGAGGCGAACACCCCGATGCACCGCCCCGGGACCCCCGAAGACATCGCCTGCGCCGCGCTCTACCTCGCCTCGCCCGCCGCCTCGTGGGTGACGGGCAAGATCTTCCAAATCGACGGTGGCACCGAGGCGCCCGCGTTCACGGTTCCCGTGCCGCCGCTCGAACCGGGGCCCGAGCACAGCTAGGGGCGAGCGACGTACACTGACGCCGACGTCAGGTATGCACCGAGCCGGCGGAAGTACAGAGGGGGACGCGACATGCGTATCGAAGACCTCGTCCTGGTCAGCGTCGACGACCACGTCGTCGAGCCGCCCGACGTGTTCGAACGTCACCTTGCATCGCAATACAAAGACGCCGCGCCGAAACTCGTCCGGAAGGATTCCGGGATCGACGTGTGGGCGTTCCAAGGCATGGAACTCCCCAACATCGGGCTCAACGCCGTCGCGGGACGGCCGCCCGAGGAGTACGCGATGGACCCGACGTCGTTCGACCAGATGCGTTCCGGTTGCTACGACGTGCACGACCGCATCAAAGACATGAACGCCAACGGCGTGCTCGGTTCGATGTGCTTCCCGTCGTTCCCGCAGTTCACCGGCCAGCTCTTCGCCCGCACCGCGACCAAAGACCCCGATCTCGGGCTCGCGTTGTTGCAGGCCTACAACGACTGGCACATCGAAGACTGGTGCGGCGCCTACCCGGGCCGGTTCATCCCGCTCGCGCTCCCCGCGCTCTGGGACCCGGAACTCGCCGCCGCCGAAGCCCGCCGCGTGCACGCCAAGGGCTGCCACGCGATCACGTTCTCCGAGAACGTCACCAAGCTCGGCTACCCGAGCATCCACAGCGAGCACTGGGACCCGTTCTTCGCCGCGTGCGAAGAACTCGACATGGTCGTCTGCCTGCACATCGGCTCGTCGTCGCAGATGGTGATCACCGCCGACGACGCGCCGATGGACGTGCTCATCGTGCTCACGCCGATCAACATCGTGCAGGCCGCGGCCGACCTCGTGTGGTCGCGCACGCTCAAGAAGTTCCCCCACCTGAAGTTCGCGCTCTCCGAGGGCGGCATCGGCTGGATCCCCTACTTCCGCGAACGCCTCGACTACACCTACGACCGGCATCGCTTCTGGACCGGCCAGGACATGGGCGACCGGACGCCGAGCCAGGTGTTCGACGAACAGCTCGTGGTGTGCTTCATCGACGACCCGGTCGGGGTCGAGATGCGCCACAAGATGAACATCGACATGATCACGTGGGAATGCGACTACCCGCACTCCGACTCGACGTGGCCGCAATCACCCGAATTCGTGATGAAGCAGATGGAAGGCGTCTCCGACCCCGACATCGACAAGATCACGCACGGGAACGCGATGCGCCTCTTCCACTACGACCCGTTCTCGGTGCTCGGCGGCCGCGAGAAATGCAACGTCGGCGCGCTCCGCCAACAGGCAACCGGTTGGGACGTGACCATCAAAGCGCAAGGCATCAAGGCGAGCGCGTCGGGGGCAGCCGACCTCCTCAAGATGTCACGCAGCACCGACTGAACCTCCCGGCCGGGCTAGCCGGCTCGGGCACGGTGCCGCAGCCGTGGCACAAGACCACTGTCGCCGAGCGCACGCAACGCGCGCTCGGCGTCGGCTTCGACCACCACCGCCTCCCCCGGGTTGCGGCCCATGATGAACGTGACGACACAATCGTCGCACGCCGCGGTCGCGGCCATCACACAGTCGTCACAGTCGATACACCTCGGCTGGTCCATCCCCTCCACCTCCGGTCGGCTCCGCGTCCCCGCATCCTCGCAGGAGGGTGAGACAGGCTGTTTGGTCGCGCTCGCGGGCTCGCCGCTCCTGCGAAGTTCGCTGCTCCTCCGTCGCGGGCGCTCACCGCCCCTTGCCGGCCCAGCACGACGCGCTCGCCGCTCCTGCGGGTTCGCTGCACCTCCGTCGCGGCCGCTCACGCGCTCTTGGTCGCGCTCGCGGGCTCGCCGCTCCTGCGGGTTCGCTGCTCCGGCACACCCGCCGCAACTGTTCAAGACCGCGGTGAGCGAGCGCAGCGAGCGAACTCGCCAGCGAGCGACGAAGGGGTGCGGGCCCCAGCCCGTACCCCGACCGAGCGAGCGAAAAAACACGAGCGAACTCGCCAGCAAGCGACGAAGGGGTGCGGGCCCCAGCCCGTACCCCGACCGAGCGAGCACGACAGCACGCGCGACGGTTCAAGACCGCGGTGAGCGAGCGCAGCGAGCGAACTCGCCAGCGAGCGACGAAGGGGTGCGCCCAGCCCGTACCCCGACCGAGCGAGCGAGAAGATTCAGCGCGCCAGCGCGAGGAGGGTTTCGGCGGCGATGACGACGGCGCCTTCATGCTCGGCGTGTTCGTGGACCCACCGGTCGGAAGAGGCGACGACCACGGGTACCCGTTTCGGGAACCGGGCGACTTCGGCCACCACGATGTCGTCGGCTTCCTCACCGGGACCGGAGAACATCACGCGCAGGCCGCGCCGACGGATACCGGTGGGGCCGGCGCTGCCGTCGCCGTCGAACACGATCGTCGACGTACAACCGAGGCGGGTGTGCAGCGCGGCGAGCGCCATCGCGAGGCGTTCGCGCTGCTCGCCCGGTGTTGCTTCCGGCCAGGCGCGCTTGGTGATGTTGTAGCCGTCGACGACGAGGACGACACCGTCGGTGCGCAACATGGCTTCCGCGCCGGTGGCCGAATCGGCGACGACACCCGGTGGCAGGTCGGGCAGGACGCGCTTCTCCGGCGCGCGCGGTCGCGCGCCGGCCGGCTTGCGGGCCGGCTTCGGAACTTCCGCCGCCGACAACTCGCCGCGCCGGGCGATGGCTTCGAGGTCGGATGCGAGTTCGCGCGCGGCCGCCGCGGCTCGTGTCAGTGCGCGTGCGTCGGCGGCCGGTCGCGACGCGTGCGCAGCCCGCGCCGCGGTTGCGTCTTCGCGTGCGGCCCGGACCGTCTCCTCGAGTTCTTTGACGCGCCGCACTTCGCGTTCCGTCCGGGCTTCGGCTTCCCGCAACGCTGCCATCGTCGCGTCGAGTTGGGCTTGCGCAGTTTCGGCTCGCCGCTGCACCGCGGCGGCGTCGGCGGCGGCGTCGTCTTCCCGTGCTCGCCGCGCCCGCCGTTCCTCGCGCAGCTCGTGTTCGGCTCGTTCGAGTTGCGCTTCCGCGTTCATCCGGGCAGCTTCGGCGCGGCGCCGTGCTTCGTCGCTCGCTTCGCGTTCTCGGTGTGCCGATTGGCGGTCGGCTTGTTCCGACCGTTCTCGCTGTTCCTGCTCGTACCGCGCGCGCACCAGGCCGAGGCCGTACTCCCAGCCTTCGGGTTGCGCGGCCCACAACGTCGAGGCGAGCACCGCGAGATCGTCGCGGCCCGACGCCGCGTCGATGAGCTCGACGGCGCGCGCCTGGTCCCATTCCTCCAGCAGCGCGGCGACCTCGGGCCGGGCCACGAACCGTTCCACCACCTGTTCCCGGAACGGGTCGGCCCGCTCGAGCACGGCGCGCACCTGCCGTGGCGCGGGGCCGTGCTGGAAGCCGCGCCGGTCGAACGACTGCAGGTGTCGCAGCGCGGCCGGCGCCTCGGCGGCGTCGAGCGCCCGCAATGTGTCGCCGGCCGTCTCGACGAGTGGTGCGAGCAACGCATCGGGCAGTGGCGGCGGCATACTCACAAGACCTTCACGTGTCGAGGTGGGCATCGCCGGTCATGCTTCGTAAACTGCGCGAACGACCGGGCGGGACCCGTGTTTTCACGACGTGGCCCGGAGGGCAGCATGCACACGCGGTACGAGGAGTTCACGCTCGACACGCAGGCCGACGGTGAGGTGATCGACGTCACCGAGTTCGCCCAGAAGGCGCTGGCCAACGCGGGCTTGGCCGACGGCCTGTGCACGGTGTTCGTCGCGCATTCGACTTGCGGCGTGACCACGATCGAGTACGAACCCGGCTGTAACGCCGACCTCAACCGGGTGATGGAAGATCTGGCTCCGCACGACGAACCGTGGGAGCACAACCGGCGCAACGCCGACACGAACGGCCATTCGCACGTGCGCGCCGCGCTGATCGGCCCGTCGGTCACCGTGCCGTTCACGGGCCGGGAACTCTTGCTCGGCACCTGGCAGAAGATCGTCTGCATCGATTTCGACGATCGCCCCCGATCGCGCCGGCTCATCGTGCAATTGCTCGGCGAGTAACGCCCGAACCTCTCCTCACGCCGGCCGTTCCTCGGCGGCAATTTCGTCGGCCGGAAGCCGTTCGATCGCGTCGCCGGCGGCGCCGCACCAGCGGCAGGTCACCCGTTCGATCTGCTCGTCGAGCAGCTCTTCTTCTTCGACCTCGAACTCGCCGGCGAGGTTGTAATGGTGGAAGGCGCGCGTCCGGCGCGTCGCGACGACGTCGAAACGCGTCAGGTTGCCGCACACGTTGCACCGGTAGCGGGTCGCGGTCGTCACCGGGTTGATCGTACCGGCGGGACCTTCAGACGATCAGACCGGCGAGGCGTTCGAGATCGTGGATCTCGATCCGGCCTCGTTTCAGGGTGATGGCGCCGGCCTCCTGCGCGGCCCGCAACACCCGGTTCGTCGTCGGCCGTGACGTTCCCGCCAGGTTGGCAATGTCGTCCTGGGTGAGCGGCACGACGATCGTGGAGCCGTGGTCGTTCCCGTAGAGCGGCGCCAGCGCGTGCAGCCGGCGCAGGACGCGGGCGTCGGCCGGCACGTAGAGGGCCTCGAAGAGATGCCCGGCCATGCGCTGCAGCTGGCCGGCGATGCACTGCAACAGGAAATCGTCGATCGACGGGTTGGTGAGTCGCAGGGCCAGCAGTTCGGATCGCTGGATCTCGTGGGTCTCGCTTGCCTCGAGGGCGACGGCGTCGACGAAGCGCTCCTCCGACCCGACAAACGCGGCGAGGCCGCACACGTCGCCCGGGCCGAGCACCATGAACGTGACCTCGTCGCCCCGAGGGATGATCGTGCGCAGCGCGATCGAACCCTTCGCGACCACGTGGAGTGAGTCGCCGTGCGCGCCGCGGCGGTAGAGCACCTCGCCCTTGTCGAAGCGGCGGCGCCAACGCCCGGAAGCGAGCAGCTGCTGGCGTTCCTGCTCCGAGACGGCGAGTGCAGCCAGCGCGTCTTCCGCCGACGACGTCATCTGATCAGCGTGCTCGTCGCGGGGATCGGCCTCGACGTCATCCCCATCTGGCGTCGCCCCATCCCGCCTTCCCCGCTGACGAGCCCGCTTGTTTGCTCGTCAGAACCTACGATTCCTGGTTGCATTTTCCATCCCCAATGTGCGACATCCGACATTGCGGCAATGGAGTGAAGGGGGCGCAACAGTACGCACCGCCCCGCCCACCCGCCCTCGCGCCGGCCCGTACCCGAACATGCTTTCGTACCGAACGTGCGTTCGTTACGCTTCCCGGCGTGGTCACGATTCCCGCCCGGCCCCAACCACTGCCCGGTTTCGCCGCCGCCGACGCCGCACCGCCGCGCGCCTCGCGGCAAGGTTCGCTCGACGAACTGGGCCGGCCGCTTTCCGAGGTCACCTTCGTCGTGGTCGACCTCGAGACCACGGGCGGGTCACCGGGTAACGATGCGATCACCGAGATCGGTGCCTGCAAGCTCCGGGGCGGCGAACTGCTCGGCACCTTCGACACGCTCGTCAATCCCCGCGTCGCCATCCCGCCGCTGATCACGGTGCTCACCGGCATCACCGAGGCCATGGTGTTCCCGGCGCCGACGATCGGCGAAGTCCTCCCGACGTTCCTCGAGTTCGCGGGCGACGCGGTGATCGTCGGCCACAACATCCGCTTCGACATCTCGTTCCTCGACGCCGCCCTCGTCGCTTCGGGCCGGCCCCGGCTCACCAACCGTCGGGTCGACACCGTCGCGCTGGCCCGGCGCCTCGTACGCGACGAAGTGCCCAACCTCCGCCTCTCGACGCTCGCGGCCCACTTCCGGACCGCGACGGAACCGGTGCACCGCGCCTACGCCGATGCCGCCGCGACCGCCGAAGTGCTGCACGCGCTTCTCGAACGGGCCGCGGCGTACGGCGTCCTCGGTCTCGACGACCTGTTGATGTTGCCGACGATCCGCGCCCACCCGTCGGCGGCGAAACTCGCGCTCACCGCCCGGCTCCCGCGCGAACCGGGCGTCTACGTGTTCCGCGACCGGGGCGGGCGCGTCTTGTACGTGGGCAAGGCGGCCAACCTGCGTTCCCGCGTACGTTCCTATTTCTCGGGCGACGACCGGCGCAAAGTCCCGCAGCTTCTTCGCGAGGCGGTCGCGATCGACCATCGCGTCTGCGCCGGCCCGCTCGAAGCGGCCGTGCGCGAGTTGCGCCTGATCCAGGCGCTGCGGCCCCGGTTCAACCGCCAAGCGAAGGCGTGGCGCAAGTACGCGTACGTGAAGCTCACCCACGAACGGTTCCCGCGTGTCACCGTCACCCGCTCGGCGCGCGACGACGGCGGCGCGTACCTCGGCCCGCTCCCCTCGTCGGCGGCCGCCCATCTCGTACGGGAGGCGATCGAAACCGCGCTCCCCCTCCGGCGCTGCGCGACCCGCATCGGCCGGCGGGCCGCGATCGAACCGGGGCTGCCGTGCGTCGCCGCGCAACTCGGGGTCGCGGTATGCCCGTGCCGAGGGCAGGTGAGCGAAGACGAGTACGCCCGTCTCGCCGGCATCGCTCGCGAGGCGATCGCGACCGATCCGGCGCGGCTGCTCGAACCCCTCGAACGCCGCATGCACCGGTTGGCCGCGGCCGAACGGTTCGAGGAGGCAGCCGCGAACCGCGATCGCCTGTCGGCCCTCACGCGCGCGCTGCGCCGCCGCCGGGTCGTGGAACAGTTGCACGCGACCGCCCGTCTCGTGATCGACGCGCCGGAAGGCCGCTTGGAGCTGCGCTACGGGCGCCTCGTTCTCCCGGAAGACCGCGACGCGCTGCCGCCGGCACCGCCGTCGGCCGCCGCGCCCGATCGCGAAGAGATCGACGAACTCCTCGTGGTGGCCCGCTTCCTCGAACAGCACGCGCACGCGGTTCGTGTCGTGCGCACCGACGGCACCTTCGCGTCGGCGCTCCCGCAGCTCGCGAACTACGAGGCGACGCGAGCGGGTGGCCGGCGGGTACGCGAACGCAGTCTCGACGATCGCTGAGTGCCCGGCGGCTTGTCGCGCCCGCGACCGCCGCCGGTGCGGCGCGACACGACCCAGCGTGCGATCCCGATGTTGCCGAACTGTACGAACAGCGTGGTGACGAGCGCCCAGACGGGAAGGAGCCGCGCAACGGGCCAGAACCGGCTCCACCCCGACTGCAGGAACGTGTCTTGCATCTGGGTGGTGGTGAGGAGATGGAAGACGCGGGCGAAGCCGAACACGACGATGAACCCCAGCGGCATCGCGACGACCCAGATCAGCAGCCGTACGAGGCGAGGCAACGTCGGCAGCGACGATGCCGGCGCCCGCCGTTCCGGGACCCGTCGGGGCGGGAACACGGCAGGCGGCACCGGTTCTTCGGTCGGCGGGAGCACCGCCTGGGGCACCTTCAACATCCGGCCGCACCCCGCGCAACGGAAGGCCGGCGTCTGCCCGACCTTGTCGAGCGGGTGCTTCTGGCCGCAATCGGGGCACTGCAGGACAGGTGCCATGGCCTAGCTCCCGCCTTCGAGCGCGGCCGCGTGTTCTTCCCGGCTCACGCGCACGAGCGCGTCGAGCGCTTTGCCGGCCGCCCCGCCGTCGATCGACGCGTTGGCGACGCCGATGCCACCCGCGATGTCGGCCGCGATGCCGGCAACGACCAGCGCGGCCGCGGCGTTGAGCACCGCGATGTCGCGCACCGGGCTCGCGTCGCCGGCGAGCATCGCGTGGAACAACGACGCGTTGTCGGTCGCGTCACCGCCCGCCAGGTCGCCGGGCTCGACCAGCTCCATGCCGACGTCGCGCGGGTCGAGCACGAACGTGCGCATCTCACCGTCGACCAATTCGTGCACGGTCGACGTCGTGGTCGTGGTGAGCTCGTCGAGGCCGTCGTCGCCGTGGAACACCAACGCGCGATCCGTGCCGAGTTCCCGCAACGTCTCGAGCATGCGCGAGGCCATTGCCTCGTCGGAGACGCCGACCGACTGGCGCTTCACACGAGCCGGGTTGGCGAGCGGGCCCAGAAAGTTGAACGTGGTGCCGATCCCGAGTTCCTTGCGCGCCGGGCCGAGGAAACGCATCGCGGGGTTGAAGCGCGGCGCGAAGCAGAAGCCGATGCCCGCTTCGTCGACGCAGCGCGCGACGCCTTCGGGCGACAGTTCGATCGCGACGCCGAGCGCTTCGAGCACGTCGGCCGAACCGCACCGCGACGACGCGGCGCGGTTGCCGTGCTTCACCACGCGCGCGCCCGCGCCCGCCGCGATGACCGCCGCCATCGTCGAGATGTTCGCAGTGCCGGAACGGTCGCCGCCGGTGCCGCACGTGTCGATCGCACCGTCGGGCACGGTCACGCGCGTGGAGAACCGGTGCATGGTGCGCACCAGGGCGGCCAACTCGCTCGCCGTCTCGCCCTTCGTCCGCAGGGCGACGATGAGGCCGGCCGCCTGCACATCGGAGACACGACCGTCGAGGATTTCACCGAACGCGGCGCCGACGTCGTCGGCTGAGAGGTCGGCCCGGCGCGCGAGCTTGGCGAGCACCTCGGCAACGATTTCGTTCACCTCACGCGCCCCACGCCGCTAATCCCACCACAAATCGTGATCGATGACACCGCGGGCGATCAGCCCAAGCTGGATCTGCGAAGTGCCTTCGACGATCGTCAGCTGCTTCGCGTCGCGGTAGTAGAGCTCGGTGAGATGGTCCTTCATGTAGCCGGCCGCGCCGAGCATCTGCAGCGCTTCACCCGACGCCTTCACCGCGACCTCCGTCGCGTAGTACTTCGCCATCGAGAGGAACGGCACGTACTCGCGGGTGAACTTGCCCTCGTCGGCCATCTGCGCGGCGCGGTAGGTGAGGAGTCGGGCGGCCTCGATCTCGACCGCGAGCTCGGCGATCTTCCACTGGATGCCCTGCATGTCGGCGATCGTCTTGCCGAAGGCCTGGCGTTCCTTCGCGTACTCGACCGCGTACATCAGCGCGCCTTCGGCGAGCCCGATGCCCCGGGCCGCGACGATCGGCCGCATCGAGTTGAGGCCGAGCATCGCGAGGCGGAACCCGCCGACTTCGCCGACCACGTTCTCCGCCGGTACGCGCACGTCGTCGAGGATGAGCTCCCCGGTGTCGACGCCCCGCACGCCCATCTTGTGGTCGGTGCGGCCCACCGACACGCCCGGCCATGTGCGTTCGACGATGAAGCAGGAGATGTCGTCGTGCTTGCGGCTCTCGGCCGGGCCGGTCTTCGCGAACACGCAGTACCAGTCGGCCTGTACGACACCCGACATCCAGCACTTGGTGCCGGTGAGCACGAAATCGTCGCCGTCGCGCACGGCTTTGGTTCGCATGCCGACCACATCGCTACCGGCCTGCGGTTCGGAGAGCCCGAAACCGGCGCGCTGCGCACCGGTCGCGATCGGGCGGAGGTACTTCTGCTTCTGCGCTTCGCTCCCGGCGATCAGCACCGGGCCGGTCGGCAGGCGGGTGAGCAGCAGCATGAGCGCCGCCGTGTTGGAGTACTTGGCGACTTCTTCCATCGCGATCGTGAGCCCGAGGATCCCGGCCCCGCCGCCGCCGTACTCCTCGGGGAGCACGAGCCCGAGCAGGTCGGCGTCGCGGAAGACTTCGAACAGGTCCTGCGGGTATTCGCCCGTCTCGTCGATTTCGCGGGCGCGGGGCGCGATCTTCTCCTGCGCCAGTTTGCGGACGGTCGCCTGCAATTCGGCAAGCTCGGCCGACAGCTCGAAATCCATCGCTCGCTGAGACTACTGGCCGGTCATGTCCGAATCGGGACGGCTCGCGAAATCTCCATCCGTGTCAACGTGGAGGGCGGGCCGAGCGTGGAAGGAGTGTGCCGGATCTCGTGGGAACAGCGCCGTTGCACCCGGCGGCGGGTGACACCGTCACGACGCCGTCGTTCGAAGACGCATTCGCGGGGTTGTTCCCGGCCGCGTACCGCGTCGCGTTCCGGTTGCTCGGCGACCGCGAGGACGCCGCCGACGTCGCGGAAGAAGCACTCGCGCGGGCGTACGGACGTTGGAACCGGGTGGTCGCGGGTGGCGATCCGGCACCGTGGGTGGTGCGGGTGAGCGCGAACCTCGCGCTCGATCGGTGGCGGCGGCGCAAGACCGCCGCAAAGTACGCGGGTGCCGTCGCATCCGCCGGCGCGCACGACGCGATGGCCGACCGGGTCGACCTGCACCGCGCGCTCGCTGCCTTGCCAAAACGCCAGCGCGAGGTGGTGGTGCTGCGTTACGTCGCCGATCTCCCCGAAGAAGCCGTCGCGGCCGCGCTCGGGTGCGCGGTCGGCACCGTGAAGACACACGCGTCGCGCGGGTTGGCCGCGCTGCGCAGCACGCTGGCCGACGAGGAGGCCTGATGTTCGAGCACCTCGACGATCCATCGCCGGTCGTGGCCGACGACGCCACGCTGGCGCGCGTCCAGCGCCGCGCCAGGGTGATGCGCACCCGCCGCGCACTGGTTCCCTCCGTCGTCGTGCTCGTGTCGATCGCGGTACTGGTGGGTGTGATCGCAAACAACAACGGCGGCGAGCACGTCGTCGCGGGCGGCGCGACATCAACGACCACCGGCGCCCCGGCGGCGACGTTCGTGGTCGTCCCCGACGTCATCGGCAACTCGGTGAACGACGCGCTGATCGACGCTTCACGCCGCCGGCTTCCGCGCCGAAGCGACCGGCGGCGCAACCGGCCTCGGAATAAACGACACGGTGACGTCGCAAGACCCGCCGCCGGCGACGAAGGTGGCGCGGGGCTCGGTCGTCACGGTCAGCATCGCGAAAGCCGGCATGCTGTCGTCGGCGATCGAAGTCGACCACACCACGGTCGCGTCGGGCGGCAGGTTGCACGCGACGCTCGTCGTCGTGAACAACACCGGCAGGGCGATCGACCTGTCGAACGGGTGCGCGCCGAAGTGGGCCATCGCGCTCACAAAACCGGGGCACACACCGGATATCGCGTTCACCGAGGAGTGCGGGGCGGCCCCGTGGCACATCCCCACCGGCACGTCGCGGTTCCCGATGACCGTCGACGCGACGGCGAAGTTCTGCACGACCGGATCGGCCGGCGTGCCGCGCTGTCTCCCGAACGGCGGCATGCCGCCCCTCGCGCCCGGCCGTTACGAACTGCAGTTCGTGAGCCGTGGCCCGATCCCCGGCTTCCCGGTGCCCCGTCCCGTGGCCATCGTCGTCACCTGAACCCCGTCTTTGCAGCTGAGCGCACGGAACAGGGCGCTCCGGGCTGCAAACAGGGGTCAGCCGGCGCGGCGGCGCTGGCGGATGAGGCGGCGGCGCTCACGTTCGGTGAGGCCACCCCACACGCCGATCTTCTCGCGGCGGGTGATCGCGTGCTCGAGGCACGTCTCGCGCACCGGGCATTCGCCGCAGATTTCCTTGGCGGGCGCGGCGGCTTCCTCGTCTTCTTCGTCGGGATAGAAGATCTCGGGGTCGAGCCCACGGCACAGGCCGCGGTCACGCCAGCTCATCGACTTCATCGGAGTCCACATCGGCGCTGGCACCCGCTCAGTTGAGGGAACCTCACCGCCCGTACCATTGGCGGTGTGACCGAGGCACCCGCGAGCGCTCGCCCGCCGGCCGTTGCTCGGGAAAAAGTCGCAATTGTCCTGGCCCTGGCGGTGATCGTGCCCGGACTGCTCGTGCGGTCGACGGGCGCCCACCCGCCGCACTGGGTGGCCGCGATCCTCTTCGGCCTCGCGATCGTCGGCGCCGCGTTCCTCCTGGCCTGGGCGGCCGAAGTCGTGCAGCTCGACATCTCGGCCGGCATGGCTCTCGCGCTCCTCGCGCTCATCGCGGTACTGCCCGAATACGCGGTCGACTTCGTCTTCACGTGGAAGGCCGGCGCGAACCCGACCGAAGCCGCCCACGGGCTCGCGCTCGCGAACATGACCGGCGCGAACCAGTTGCTGATCGGCGCCGGGTGGTCGGCGGTGGTGCTCGTCGCCGCGTGGCGAGTCAAACGGCTCGGCCCCGAAGGCGTGCGTGCCGTCGCGCCGAACCACGACGGCTCCACCGAAGTGACCCTCGATCGCAGCCACTCCGTCGAGCTCGCGTTCCTCGCCGCCGCGACGATCTACGGCCTCACGTTGCCGTTACGCCACTCGATCTCCCTGATCGACGCGGTCGTGCTCGTCGGCCTGTTCGGCGCCTACATGTTCCGGATCGCGAAGGCCCCGGCCGAAGAACCGCACCTGATCGGGCCGGCACTGTTGATCGGGTCACTGGCTGCGCGGCGGCGGCGCCAAGCGGTGATCACGATGTTCCTCGTCGCCGCGGCCGTGATCCTCGCCTGCGCCGAACCGTTTGCCGACGCGCTCGTCGCCACCGGTCAGGAGTTCCACATCAGCGAGTTCCTGCTCGTGCAATGGCTCGCACCGCTCGCGTCGGAAGCGCCGGAGTTCCTCGTCGCGATCCTTTTCGCCTGGCGGCTGAACACGAACAACGCGCTCGGCGCGCTCGTGTCGTCGAAAGTGAACCAGTGGACGTTGCTGGTCGGCACGTTGCCGATCGTCTACGCGGTGTCGCTCGGCGCGCTGCACGGGCTGCCGATCGTCGGCCGGCAGCGCGAAGAGTTGTGGGTGACGGCCGCGCAGTCGGCGTTCGCGCTCGCGGTGCTCGCCAACCGCAAACTCAACGTGCGCGAAGGGTTGATGCTGCTCGGGCTGTTCCTGTCGCAGTTCGTCCTCAACGGCATCCTCCCCCACGACCTCCACGACGAAGGCCGCATCGCGGTCGGCGCGGTATACCTCGGGCTTGCGATCATCATGGTCGTACGCGACCGGCACGCGATACCGGGTGTGATGCGCGACGGTTTCCGGGTGCCCTACAGCGAATTGACCAACGAGGAGCCGGTAGTTCTGTGACGACACCGAGCCACGACGACGGTGGCCTGCACATCAACTGGGCGACGGTCGGGCGCGCCGCACTGTCGGGCCTCGTGCTGATCATCCCCGTCGTGATCGTCACCGAGATCCTCGACGCGAACGTCAACAACTTTTCCGGCAGCCGGTGGCAGGTGTTCCCGTTCCTGCTCGTGCTGTTCGCGTTCGCGTCGGCCGGCTACGCGGGCGGCCGGCTCGCCTCGTGGGCGCCGTTCACCCACGGCATCCTGGCGTCGATGAGCTCGTTCTTCATCTACCTCGCGATCCGGGTGGTCGAACGAGTCGCGCGCAGCGCGCACATCGGTTTCGGTCCCCGCGCGGTGCTCACCGACGCGATGTTCGCCGCCGGCCTCGGCCTCTTCGGCGCCGCGATCGCCGGGCGCGCCCCCGACCTGCTGCACGAGAACGACCCACCCCACGAACCGGCGTGAGAAATGGCCCTCTCAGGGGGCATTCGTCACGCAGGTTCGCCGCCGCCGACGGCGAGGCGCGGCGGCGCAGCGCGTGCGACAATGGCGGCGGTGGTGAGCCGGCCAGGCGGCCGCGTGCCGGCCCTTCGTTTTGCGAAGGTGACCGGTCCGAGGAACGTCCGGGCTCCACAGGGCAGGGTGCTGGGTAACACCCAGTCGGAGTGATCCGCAGGAAAGTGCCACAGAAAACAGACCGCCGATGGCCGGCCGTTCGCGACCGGCACAGGCAAGGTTGAAACGGTGCGGTAAGAGCGCACCAGCGCCCGGGGTGACCCGGGCGGCTCGGCAAACCCCACCCGGAGCAAGGCCAAAAGGGGGAGGGCTGCCCGCCCGCCGACACCCCCTGGTGGGCTGCTGGAGCCGGCAGGTAACTGCCGGCCGAGAGGGATGGCCGCCCAGGGCGCGCAAGCGCCTGGACAGAACCCGGCGTACAGGCCGACTCACCACCACCACCTCGGGTTTCGGGTCGGATATGGCCTCTGACCTGGGCAAATGTTGACCATTAATGTCCGTGATTACCCGTCAGTAACCGTCATTCTGAGGACCAATTGAGGACTGCTGAGGACTG
>CAWAJR010000004.1:0-403693 GCA_963782465.1 uncultured Actinomycetes bacterium
AGCGGGTTCGATCGCGTGGCGCGCGCCCTCGGCTTGTTGGACGGCGCGGCCCCCAGCCTCACGCGGTTCGTGTTCGTCGACGACCGTGCCCGCACCGTGTTCCCGGACTGGAGCCAGCTCGCCGATGAGTGCGCCTACGAGCTGTGGCTGGCCCGCTCGACGACACGGGCCGAGCAGCTCGCCACCGACCTGTCCTCATCGGCCGGAGCACCGTTCGCCGATCGGCTCGCCCGCCACGAGCCTCCGCTGCGGGCCACCCAGCGATGGCATCATCCTCTCGTTGGCGAGCTGCGCTTTGACCGCGAAGCGCTCGAGCTTCCCGCCGCCGACGCCCAGCAGTTGGTCATCTACCTGCCCGCCGACCGAGCGACGGTCGACGCCCTCATCCGGCTTCACGGCAGCACCGCCGCAACCTTGCGCCTCGTCACGTAGACCCGCCCGTCGGGACCGGGTCGGCGGGATGGCCGGCCGGGTGCCATGACGGTTCCGAACGGTGCCGAGGTGGACACCCGATACGCGACGAGCTGTCGATTGCGCAGCAGGTGGCCGGGGAGGGCCCCTTCGACGTGGTGCTGGTACCGGGTTCCCGCCCACGTCGAACCGGGGTGGCAGATTGACCGAAGGGCAGAGCCGATCGACCGGGAGTTGGACGCTGGCAACCCGCCCCGCCCGGCATCCCCCAGGCCGATCGGCGGTTCATCCGACGGGGCCCTGGTCGTGCGGCGCGTCCGGTTTCGTGGGTAGGGACCTGATCAGGCGAGGTGCTGCACCATGGTCTGGATGTGGGTGCGCGCTCCGGTGCGCGTCCGTTCGCCTGGTGCGGGGATGGCCTCGCCCCGACGCGTGAAGCCCATGGCCTCGAAGAAGGCGATCGCATTGGTGTTCTCGGCCATGGTCTGCAGGAAGCAACCGGGCACGGCACTCGCACGCAGATCGTCGAGCCAGGCGTGCACGAGGCGGCTGCCCGCACCGGCACCGCGAGCTGCCGGCAGCAGATTGATGTGCAGGTGCGCCGGGAAGTCGGGATCGGCGAAGTCGTAGTCGGCGATGCGCACCCGGCGCCGGGCCAGGTCGACGAGGACGTCCGCCCCGCTTCGCCAGATCATCGCCGCCGTTCCCCGGCGCACGGCGATGCCTCGGCGGACCACGTGCCGGCCGGCGACCGCGGCGGGGTTCCACGCCCTCGTGCTGTCGCGGCAGCCCAACAGATACCCGAGCACCTCGCCGCCGGCGGTGGCGACGAAGACGGACTCGGGCTCGCGGTCGGTGTAGTACGCGCTGAACATGTCGGCGAAACTCTGCTCGTCGCGCCAGAGCCAGTCGACCGGTTCACCCATGTAGCCGGTGACGAAACAGATGTGGCGTACCGCGGCCCGGTCCTCGGGCCGGTACCGCCGGATCTCCACGCTGGTCATCTCTGAAGCTTCGCACTGGAGACGCCGTCGGTTTCCGGGGGAACCGCGGACTACGTGCGACGAAGTCGGTGCGGGCCGCCGCCGACCTTCCCGCAGATCCCGCCACGATCACACCATGACCCCGCTCACTTCCGAAGCGCCCCATAAGACCGTCCCTTCTTTCCTCTTGGGAGCGGTCAGGCGAACACCGCCCCCGCAGTACCGAACACAACCAGGCCGATGCCAATGAAGAAGAGTGCGATACCGCCGAACATATGCCCTCGCATGACCGCCCGAGCTAGTAGGGCCTGTTGCCGCGGCAGGCAACGAAACTGCCCTTCTCGCGGTGAACGCGCTCGGCCCGATGAATTGCGTGCACGCAGTGCTTCCGCACATGCGCGCCCGGCGTTGGGGTCGGATCATCTCGATCTCAGCGCGGCGCATCGCGGTGCGGCCATCGGCGCGCACGGTCGCTGATCACGGCAGGTCGTCGTCGGGGTTCGTCATCACGGGCGGCGGCTCGTCGTGCACGGGCGCGAACGACATCTCGTGCTCGGGAGGCGGCGCGATCGGCTCGTCGTGGCCGAACGGGTTCATGTCGTGGGTCATGACCGCGCCGGCCACCTCGTGCTCGCCCGGGACCGCGCCGCTCCCGATCTCGTGCTGCAGCCCGTCGCCGTGGTGATGCGCCACATCGGCGGGTGCGTTGTCGTCCATCGGATCGAGTTGCTCCGGCTCGTCGACCGCGTGGTCGGGTGCCGGCGCGTCGGCCATCGCGTACGCGTCGTCGCCGGCCGCGGCCGTTGAGGGATCATCCGGCGCGCCCGCGTCCCCCGGCTCGGCCGGCGCACCGTTCACCTCGTGCGCGACGTCGCCTGCCATCGCGATGCTCGCGATCGTCGTGAGATGTTGTGTCGCCGCGCCGGCGCCGAGGAAGTCGTCGTCGTCCGCGGTCGCCGCCGTGGCCCCGTGCTCCATCACCAGCGTCTCGTGGGTCGGCACCGGCGACGCGAATGACGACGACTGGTCCATCGGATCATCCGCCGGCGCCCCATCGCCATGCCCGTCGCCGTACAGCGTCTCGAACGCGTCACCCAGGGTGCGGAAGTTCGAAGGGTCGACGTTCGACGACCCGGCGACGTGCGCGCCCTCCTGCTCGGCCATACGCGCCGCCGACTCCTGCAGCGCCTGCTGTTGCGCGAGCGTCACGTCGGCGGGGACCGGGGGCAGCGTGTCATCGGGCAGCGTGCTCTGTTGCAACTTCTCCGCGACGGCGTCGGCCAGCATCTGGCGTTCGGTGTTGATCATGTTGCGCTCGGCGACCCCCATGCCACCCGGCATCTGGAACGACGCGTTGTAGCGCTGGTCGTACGCCGCGTTCTGGTCCTTCCCGAACTGCTGGTACTGCTCGTTCTGGAAGGTCTGCATCAACCCCTTCACCGACTCGCGCAGCGCGGCCTCCTGCTGCTCGATGGGCTTGTTGGCGTCGTACTGCATGCCGACGACGAGGCCGTTGACCTCGGCCTTCAAGCTGGCGAGCGCGGCACCGTCGTTGGGAGCGCCGTCTCCCCACCAGGCGGGGTGCCATCCCTGAACGCTGTCGGCAATCGACTTCTGGAATTCGCCGAAGTGCTGTTCGTGGTTGATCTCCTCGGCGTGCTGTTGCGCCTCGCGCTGTTCCTCCTGCATGAGGCCGTCGAGCTTCTGGTCCTGCTCGTAGATGTGGAGCTTGTCGTCGAGGCGGTCCTGGAGCTCCGCTTGGGCGTTCTCCAACGACTGGCCGGGGATGTGCTCGGCGCGGTGGATCACGCCGACGAGTTCTTCGCGTAGGTGCGCGACTTGTTCGGGGCTCGCGCCGGCCGGTCCGGGCCACGACGCGAGCCGCTCCATCATCTCGTCGCGGTACTGCTCGAACTGATCGGGTGCGTGCTGCGCGGGCGCCGCGGCGTGAGCCATCGGTGCACCCTCGCGCGCGTACTGGTGCGCAACGCCGCCGCGCGCCGCGCCGCCACCCGCATGGCCGCTCCCGCCGCCGACGAGGTGCTCGCGTGCCGACGCGGCCATGGCCGCACGCGCTTCGAGCTGTTGGCGCAACTGTTGTTCGTGCGCCGTCGCGCCCGCATCGTGCGCGCCCGGGTGGGCGAGCGCTTCGGCCGTTCCGGGCGCCTGATGGCCCGGCGCTCCGGGGTGCCCCGTGCTCGCGCCCGCCTTGCCGGAGCCGAACACCGCGTCGGCCGCCGCGGCTGCGCCGGCCACCACACCCACCGCGGCCGCGACACCCGCCGCGCCGCCGAGGCGCGCCCCGCGCCGCGGCGCGGGCGTTCCGCCCGCGGCAGCGCCGGCGCCCGCTTTCGCCTTCACGGCACCACCGGTGGCGCCCGTGCCGCGCTCCTCTCTCGCCTCGGTCGCGTCTGTCGCGCCGCCTTCGTCGTCTTCGTCGACTTCGTCGGCGGCGGTGCCCGCGGCGTCGGTCGCGAGCGCCGCCGCGAGACGTGGCGCCTCCGCGGCACCGCCCGCGACCACCAACTTCGGGTGCGCGTCGATCGTCGTCGGGCGCCCGGTACTCGCGCCGACGACTTCACCGACCATCGGCATACGCGACGTCCCGCCGACCAGCAGCACACTCGCGAGGTCGTCGTTCGTGAGCCCCGCGCTCGCCACCGCCCGCTCCAACGCCGCGAGCGTGTCGTCGAGGCGCGGGCGCACCATCGCTTCCATCTCCGCGCGCGTCAGCCGCACGCTGGTCTGCAGCCCGGGCAGGTTCACCGGGATGGTCGTCTCGGTGTCGGCCGAGAGCGCTTCCTTGGCCCGTACGCATTCGTCGCGCAGCTTCGTCAGCCCCTGGCGCACCTCTGCGTTCTCGCGATCGAGTTCGCGCAACTGGCCGTCGAGCGCGGCGTCGACGTGCGCGAGGACCGCGGTGTCGAGATCGATCCCACCGAGCCGTTCGATTCCTTGTGGCGTTCCCAGCACCTCGAAGCCGTCGTCGGAATGGTGCAGCACCGCGGCGTCGAACGTGCCGCCACCGAAGTCGTATACCGCAACGGTGTCGCCGGGCGCGATCTTGCCGAGGATCGCGTAGTGGATCGCCGCCGCGGTCGGTTCGGGCAGCAGTTCGACCGCGTCGAGCCCGGCCGCCTGCGCCGCGGCTCGCAGCACGTCGAGCTTGTACTCGCCCCACACCGCCGGGTGCGTGAGCACCACCTGATCAGGCGGGCCGCCCTGCACTTCGGTGGCGCGCTCGATGACGTGACCGAGCAGTGCGCCGAGCAACGCCTCGGCGGCATATGGCGTTCCCGCGACCAGCATCGGGGCCGCGTCGCCAACGCGGCGCTTCACCTCGCGCGCGCCCGACGCCGGCGCCACGAGCATGAGCCGTTCCGCCGCGCTCCCGAACACCCACGTGTCGCCGTCGCGCGCGATCACCGATGCGATCGCGGGGCCTTGGTCGCCGAGTGGCAACGGCTGGGTCGCTTCACCGTCGTCGACGACCGCGGCGGTCCACGTCGTGCCGAGATCGACACCCAATCGATAACCCGTGTCGCCCGTCATGGCGCGCCCGCCTTTCTCGCATACCGCCGTTGTCGACTTTGCCGATCGTGATAATTGACTATGGCGTTTACGCGCCGCGTTCCGTACGATCGCCCTATGACGAGCGAAGGCGCGTCCGCGCCCAACGAGGCCCTGTTCCCGAGCCCGCAGCTGCGAGCCATCCCGAGCTTCTCGTTCGACATCCCCGAGGGATGGTCCGTCGAAGAGTCGACGACTGCGCTCGCCGCGGTCCACCCGCGGCAACCGGGCGACGGGTTCCGCGTCAACGTGCTCGTCAACCACAGTCGCGTCGAAGCGTCCGTCGATCTCGAACAGGCGGCGGTGATCACGTTTCGGCAGTTGCGCCGGCACAACCCGCACCTGAAGGTGCTGACGGAACGGCTCGGGCAGTTCGACAACGGCCGCCGGCCCACATACCTGCGCATCGTCGAGACCCGCACCGATGACGCGCGCACGGTGACGCAGATCCACGCGCTGTTCTTCGCGCCGCGCATTCCGGGTGCGCGCACCGCCGACCTGTTCCAGCTCGTCGGGACCGTGCCGAACGCGTCGCTCGACGAGCACGGGCCGCAGATGCTCGACATCGTGAAGTCGTTCCGTTTCGAATCCGGCCCCCGCCGCTGACGCGTGATCATGAGCCGCACGTCGTGTTGCTCATGACGTCGCCGCGAAGATGCCTTCGTACGTGCGAGCGATCGTCTCGCACGTCTCGACGAGCGCCGAGTCGGCCAGCGGGTCGGAGGCCTTCGTCCGCCACCGCTCGATCCCGCTGATCGCGAGCGCCCGCCGGTCGTCGTCGGGTGCACCCGTCGGTAGCCCGAGCGCGGTGGTGCCGTCGGCGGCGAGCAGCACCCGCTCGATCTCGCTGCGCTCACTGTCGCTCACGTGCACCGCGCCCGACAGCACCAGGTGCGCGATACGCAGCTGTGCGAACTCGACGGCGCTCGCCTCGATCCGTTCGGCTTCGCGGTCGATGCGGTCGGCCGCGGCCGGATCGGCCGTGCGCAGGTCGTGAGCAACCGCGCGCAGGCCGACGAGCGCGGTACGCGCCTGCAGCACGCGGGCACGGGGCAGGAAGTGCCGATCGATCAGCGCGCGCAGGTCGCCGAGACCGGAGCGCTCGACCAACTTCGGCGCGAGCGCGGCGGCCGACGACGCACCCGCCCGGATCTGCTCGACGGCGAAGCGGATGCCGTAGAGACCCAACCGGTCGAACAGGTTGCGCCGCTGCTCAACGGTGAGATTGCTCGCGCTGAGCTCGCAGAAATTGTCGACCGACAGCATCATGCGGTCGAACTCCTCGGCCGATGTGGCGGCAAGATCGCGCAGCGCGGCTGCCTCGTCTTCGCGCAACGTGAGCCCGGTTTCCGCCAGCAACCCGGCGAGCGGGGTCACCGTCGCGCACAGCGAACGGACCCGTGCATCCGTGCGGTACCGATCCGCGATCCGAGATGCGGATTCGAGCGCGTCGGCGCGGCCCGCACCGATTTCGTCGGCACGCGACAACACGGCGACCGCGTTCACCGGCGACGCGCCGGGCACCGAGCGGTCCATGAACGCGTCGAGGAACGCGACGTCGCTCTTGTGCAGGTGCCGCATGAGGTAGATCACCGCGTCGGCGTCGCTCGGCTGACCGGCCGTCACCTCGAGGAAGTCACGCGTGCGCACCGAGTTCTCGTCGTTCAGCGACGCAAGCCCCGGGGTGTCGATGAGCGTCGTGTTCTGCAACGCCGAGGCCGGCCAACGGATGACGAGCCGCTCGACATCCTCGGCGCTCACGGTGCCGAGGTCGATGTCGAGCGCGCCGTCATTGCGGACGAACGCCAGCTGCTTCGACGTGTGGGCACGCGTCTCCGCCGACACCTCGTAGCCGCTGCCGTGCACGTACCAGCTGACAATCTTCGTGCACTCCCCCGCGTCGGTCGGGGCGAGCCGCTCACCGACGAGTGCGTTCAACAGCGTCGACTTGCCGGCCTTCACCCGGCCCGCGATCGCGATGCGCAGTGGCCCGTTCATGCGGGCGGCGATCTGCGCGACCCGCGCTTCGAGCGGACCGCCCGCGACGGCCTCCTGCGTGCTGCGGCACAGGTCGATGACAAGCTCCGGTGCGCTACTCATGCGGCTGCGACCTCCGGCGCTCCATCACGCACCGCGCCCGCGTTTGTGCCCACTCGCCCGCACCGGCGGATCTGCGCCTGGCTACTCACTCGGCTGCGACCTCCGGCGCTCCATCACGCACCTCGCCCGCGTTTGTACCCACTGGCCCGCACCGGCGGATCTGCGCCTGGCTACTCACTCGGCTGCGACCTCCGGCGCTCCATCACGCACCGCGCCCGCGTTTGTACCCACTCGCCCGCACCGGCGGATCTGCGCCTGGCTACTCACTCGGCTGCGACCTCCGGCGCTCCATCACGCACCGCGCCCGCGTTCGTACCCACTGGCCCGCACCGGCGGATCTGCGCCTGGCTACTCATGCGGTCCGCACCGTTGGGCTCGCGGCCGTCAGCGCCTGGTCGATCTGCCCCAGCTCCGCGAGTTGGGCCTGCAGTTGCTGCAATCGAGCTTGGCTCTCCTGGTGATCACGCTGCGCGTCCTGCTGCGCGTTCTGCATGGTGTCGGTATAGGTGCGTTGCAGTTCGCCCAGCCGCTCGGTGAACTCGTCGCGCAACGAGCGCTGCATCTCGCGGATCTCGGCCGTGATCTCGTCGCCGATCTCGAACTGCACGTCGTCGACGAACTGGCGCACTTGCATGCGCGCGGCCTGGCGCCGGGTCGTGATCTTGCGTTTGCGCTCGTCGAGGAACTGCAGGCCGCCGAACAACGCTCCGGCGCCGAGCGTGACCGGGTTCGTCAACAGCAACGCGCTCCCCGCAGTCGGTAGGTAGCGGCCGAGCGCTCCGAACATGCTCATGCCCGAATAGCCGCCGCGCACCGTGCTCAAGCCCGAGCGGAACGCCCGGCTCATCGCGGTGCCTTCTTGCGGATCGAGCGGCTTGGCGTCCCAGAGTTCGGTGACGTCGAACGCGTGAGCACCATGCTCGAGCTCCGGCAACCGAAGGTTCTCCTCGGCGAGGATCTCGACGACTTCCCGACGGATCTCGTCGTGCGCGCGCTCGAGCGCGACGAACACCTCGGTCACCTGCTCCGCAACCATCGTCTGGCACGCACGCGTGAGGTCGTCCCACTCCTCCGCCGTCGACAGCTCCTCGACGCGCGCGTCGAGCGAGCGGCTGATCGCGCGCATGCCGCCGCGGAAGCGGTGGTTGACGTTGCTGCTGACGTCGACGATGCGGTCGCCCACGACCTGGCTCCACCGCGCGCCGGCCCGCGAAGGTGTTCGAGGCGCGTCTTCGCCTCGTTGAGTCGCTGCAACGTGTCGGTCAACCGCTCGGGGTCGGCCAGCATCTGCGCCTGCGAGTCGAGCGACGCGCGCACGAGTTCGAGGACCGCGCGCGCGTCACCGAGCGACCGGTCGAGCGCCGACGCCTTCGCCGGTTTGATCAACTGGTCGTTGAGCGCACCGAGTAGCACCGTGTAGCCGCTGCGCTCGTTCAGTTCGCGGTCCTTGTGCGCGAGCGCGTGCTGCCGCAGGGTGTTCGACACCGGGACCAGATCGACCTGGATGCCGAGCCGCGCGAGGTGCGCCTTGTTGAGCTCGACGATGCGCGGCCACGACCCGTACATGTCGATCTTGGTGTTCACGGCGAGCACCGTCGGGCACAGCTCGGTCGCGCGCTTGAGGAACTCGACCTCGGGCGCGCTCAGTTCGGCCGACGCGTCGCTGACGAACACGAGGCCGTCGGCGAAAGGCAAGAACGCGAGCGTCGCCGCGGCGTGCCCCGCACCGAGACCGCCCATGCCCGGCGTGTCGACGATCGCGAGCCCCTGCCCGAGGACCTGTGCGGGCATGCCGATGTCGACGCGTTCCACTCCGCGTGAGTTGTCGGGGTTGCCACGCTCCGACACCCACTCCGGGATCGCGCTCGTTTGGATCTGCTCCGACACCACCTGGTCGCCGTCGTGACGGCGAACGACCACCGACACCTTCTCGGCGTAGCGCACGAGTGTGATCGCCGACGTCGCGAGGTCGTCGTCGACCGGGCACACGGAGCTGCCGAGCAGCGCGTTCACGAGCGAGCTCTTGCCCTGCTTGAACTCGCCGACGACGCAGACGATCGTGCTCGGACGCTTCAGGCGCGCCGAGGCCGCGGTCAACCGGTCGACGAGGTCGGGGCGTTCGAGTGCCTGTACCGCGGCAAGCAGCCGGCCCAGTGCTTGATGAGCCGCGTCGGCCCTGGATTCGGTGTTGGTGGTCATGGTCAAAACGGGAGCGAATCGGGTGCGTCGTCCGGCGGTGCTTCGCTCGGCGGCGCGAGGTCGGACGGCGACGGCACGTTCGGCGCAGACGGCAGCTCGGGCAACGACGGGAGCGACGGCAGGTCAGGCACCGACGGCAGGTCAGGCACCGACGGCAAGTCAGGCACCGACGGCAAGTCAGGCACCGACGGCAAGTCAGGCACCGACGGCAAGTCAGGCACCGACGGCAAGTCAGGCACCGACGGCAGGTCGGGCAGCGATGGCGCGCCGTCCATCCAATCGTCGACCGCTTGGCGACCTTGGTCGATCGCGTCGTCGAAGAAGCGGTTGGGATCCGTGATGTCGTCGGGCACGCCATCGGGTAGTTGCGGGCCATCGTCGGGCAGCGAGACCGTGTCGATGCCACCGTCGACACTGACACCGTCGGGGCCGTCAGTGACCGAACCGTGCGCGCCGAACTCGTAGCCGCCCGCCTTCACGTCGCCCGCCCCCGCGACCGTGACCCCACCGTCGGGGCCGACGGTCACCGACGCGTTCCCGCCGATGTCCATACCCGCGGCGTGCACGTGACCTTCGCCGAAGACCGAGTCGTAGTCGCCCTGCGACGTGCTGGTGTGCTCGTAGCCGAAGCGCCCGTCGACGGTGGTGCCCGTGATCTCGTCCTCCACGGAACCCGACGCGCTCACGCCGTACGTGCGCATGTCGCCGCGCCTCGCTTCGTCGTAGTCGAGTGACGCGCGCGCGTTGATGACGCCCTCCTGCCCGGCTTCCGCGTGCACGCCGACGTTGAACTGGTAGCCGTCCTTGTCCTCGCTGTAGGACCCGTGCGTGCCGACGCCCGCGTACTCACCGGTTGGTTCGTACATACCTGGTGTCAGGTCCCAACTGGAACGGAAGCCGTCGTCGGTCTCCTGGTAGTCCCCCGCCGCGTGGCCACCTACCATCGCGCCCGGCAGCGGGAAGTAGCCCTGCCATTCACCGCCCGCGCCGACGTTGCCGTCGGCGGCGACCGAACCGTGCCCGGCGACGTACGGCAGCGGGCCCAGTCGATGCCGAGCGCGGCAGCGGCGCTGAACCCGTCGTCGTTCCACGCGACGCCGAGATGCTGGCCTCCGTAGTCACCCTGGAAGGAGAGTCCGCCGTTGCCGGCGTTGAGGTCGAAGGCGGCGATGTCGTCGATGCCGAAGTCGAGGTTGAACCCGTTGTCGCCGTACGACATGTCGATGAGGTCGAGCGACGCGTAGTCGACGACGTCGAAGAATCCCGAGTCCTCGAGGCCACCGAGCAACGCGTCGCCGACCGGGTTGACCACGGTCTCCATGACGGGGTCCATGACCGCGGACGCGACATCGCCGGCCGCCTGGTACGCGTCTTGGGCGGTATTCCACGTCGCTTCCGCGGCCGCCTCCGCGGCTTGCGCCGTGGCCTCGAGCGCGTCGCCGATGCCGTCGATCGCATCGCCGGCGGCGTCGCCGATGTCGTCGATCACATCTCCGACATCGTCCGCGACGTCTTCGGCCGTGTCCTCGACCCAGTCGACACCGTCGCTGGCGGTGTCTTCGACGTCATCCCAGAAACTCAACGGACTGCCTCTCAGAACCCTTCGTCGTCATAGGTGCCGGCGGCACCCGTGTCGTACGGGTTGCTCTCCTCGGCGCTCCCGGCGCTGAACCCGCCGTCGCTCGCCTCCGCAGCCCCCGCGCTGAAGCCGGTGTCGTACGACGGCGCGGCGTAGCCGGTGTCGTACGAAGGCTCCGGAGCCGGCGGCGGTGATGCGCCGAACGCGCCGAAGCTGTCGTCCAGCGCGCCGTTGTCGACTGCGCTGTCGAGCGCGCCCTCCACGTAGCCGCCGACGGTTTCGGCACCGTCGATGGTCTGCGACACCGCATCGATCTCGCCGCCGACCGTGTCCTGCACCGTGTCTTCGAACGCACCGACTGCGCCGTCGAAGGACGAGTCGAACGACGAGTCGAAGGACGAGTCGACGGCGTCGGCGTCGCCGGAAAGGTCGGGGAAGGCGCTCGATGCGTCCATCGCGTCGATGGAGTTCGTGCCGTCGCCGAAGTAGTCGGCGGTCGTCTCGCCGACGGCGGTACCCGCTTCTTCGACCTCGGGGAGCGAGTTGACGATGGCGGTGTTGAGCTGCACCTCCGAGTCGACGATCCCGCCCAGGGATTCGTTGCTCATCGCGTTCAACCCGAGTTGCACCCCGCCCATCATCGTTTCACCCGCCATGTCGATCGCGCCTTGCTCGCCGGGTGGAAGGTCGTTGAACTCGGGGTTGTTCTCTCGCATCTCCTGCCAGTTCTCGCGGGGATCGCCGTGCAGCAGCTGTTCGAGACCGTCGCCGAACGACTCGCCTTGAGCTTGTTCGTCGGGCGCGCTCGGTGACGCGGCATCGTCGGCGGTGAGCATGTCGAATGCATCGGTGAAGGCGTTGTCAGACATCGTTGGTGGGTTCCTTTCGTTGCGCGTGCGCGTTGTCGCGTTGCCGTCCTTCGCGCGCGTTCGCGTGCGAGGGGGGTTGCATCGGGTGGTAAACAATGACGAGGGCGCGAAGCGGGGACTCTGAGTGACGTACGACCTTGGCGTAGACCTCGGCACCACATACACGTGTGCGGCACGCGCGCGCGACGGGCGCATCGAGCTCGTGCAGCTCGGCCACACGTCGCCGTTGGTGCCGTCGATCGTGTCGCTGCGCGACGACGATTCGTTCGTCGTCGGCGAGGCGGCGGAGCGGCGGGCGGTGACCGATCCGTCGCGCACGGTTCGCGAGTTCAAACGACGGCTCGGTGACGAAGCGCCGTACGTCATCGCCGGCAAACCGTTCGGCGCCGAGGCGCTCGCCGCGCAACTGCTCGCGAGCGTCGTCGCGCAAGTACGCGACGCCGAAGGCGAACCGGCGCGCCGCATCGCACTCGCCCACCCGGCCAACTACGGCCCGTTCAAGCTGGGCAAGTTGCAGGAAGCGGCCGCACTGGCCGGTGTCGAATCGCCGCTGCTCGTTCCCGAACCGGTCGCGGCCGCGCTGTCGTATGCCGACCGCGAACGCGTGCCCACCGGCGGCCACGTGCTGGTGTACGACCTCGGGGGCGGCACCTTCGACGTCGCGGTCGTGCAGATGGCCGCCGGCGGTCCGGAGGTCGTCGGCACACCCGACGGCCTCGAACGCCTCGGTGGCATCGACTTCGACGGCGCCGTGCTCAACCACGTCGACCGCGCGCTCGACGGCCGGGTGCACGCCGCCGACACCGACAACGCGGAGACTCGTTCGGCCATCGCGCGGTTGCGCGACGAGTGCCGGGGCGCGAAGGAAGCGCTCTCGTCCGACACTGAAACCGTGATCCCCGTGCTCCTGCCGGGAGTGAACGAGAACGTCCGGCTCACGCGCGCCGAGTTCGAGCAGCTCTTGCGGCCGCGGCTCGAGGACACGTTCCCGATCATCGAGCGCGTCGTCACCAGCGCGGGCATCACGATGGCGGACATCACCGCGATTCTCACGGTCGGCGGATCGTCGCGCATCCCACTCGTCGGGCAACTCCTGCGCGAGCGCACGCAGCGGCCGGTCGCGATCGACCCGAACCCGAAGGCATCGGTCGCCCTCGGCGCGGCGGCCGTCGCCGCCCACGACGCCATTCCGGGCGGCACCGACACGACCGCCGTCGCGAACGCCGCCGGGCCGCCTGACATGCTCACCACCGCGACCGCCGCAACCGGGCCGGCCAAACCCCGGGCGCGCAAGCGGCGCTCGCTCGTCGCGGCACTCGTCGCGATCGTGGTGCTCGGTGGTGGCGTCGCCGCGTTCGCGCTGAACGGTGGATCGGGTGGCAAGCACGCGGCGAAGACCGCCACGTCGACCACGCACAAGCGTCGCCCCAAGCCGACGACCACGACACTCGGCGCGACGACCACCACCGCCGTCGGTCAATCCCCTTCGGGTGGCGGTGGCGGTGTTGCGCCGCCGCCGGTCACCAACAACACCGCACCACCGCCGACCGCGCCCCCCACCACCGCCGTTGCCTTGCCGACGATCAACGCGTCCGCAAACAGCCCCGTGCTGTGCCACCCCGGGGAGACCACGCAGACCGTCGAGATCTCCTGGTCGTCCACCAACGCGACGAGCGTGGATGTCAGCAGCCTGCCGCCCGGCCAGGTCCCGAACGGTTCGCTGAGTGCGGAAGTGTCGTGCACCACCGACAGCCCGACCAGCGCGACCGTCACCGCGCACGGCCCCGGCGGCGACGCGTCGACGTCTGTGTCGTGGGGCTTCCTCCACGGCACCGACTGACGCGATCACGCCTCGTTCGCAGCGACGCATCACAGGTCCGAGAACGCCGAGTCGTCGTCGGTCGCGGGCGCATCGTCGAACGACGCGTCGGCGAAGTCGTCGGTGGGTGCGGCCGCGACCTCGGCCACCGGCGCCGCGCCGAACGCACTGTCGTCGTCGGCCTGCGCATCCGAGAACACGGGCGCAGGAACCGTCTCGGCCGGTGCAAAGGTCGCGTCCGTCGCGTCGGTGCCGTCGCTCGCATCGTCGGTCACGGTGCCCTCGGCGCCGGGTGTGCCGACGACGGCCGTCGCCCCGAGCCCGAGGACGTCGTCGTCGAGCGGCTCGAGCGCCGGCGCCAGCGCCTCCGTCTCCGTCACGCCGGCATCGCTGAACCCGCCATGCAGTGCGTCGGCCATCGGCGCGCCGGCCTCTGCACCATCCGCGGCGTCATCAGAGTCATCGACGGGCCCGTCGCGGCCGCGACGTCGGCCGCGCTGTCGGCCGCGCCGAGCGGATCGGCCGCCTGGTGCGGCGCGTCCTCGAAGCCGGCCGGCGCCTGTACATCGTCGCCCGTCACGCTCGGGGCGAGCACGACATCGGCGTCATCGCGATCGTCGCCCGTCACGCTCGGGGCGAGCACGACATCGGCGTCATCGTGATCGTCGGCCGTCACGCTCGGGGCGAGGACGACATCGGCGTCATCGCGATCGCCGGCCGTCACGCTCGGGGCGAGGACGACATCGGCGTCATCGCGATCGTCGCCCTCGACCGTGTCGTTTGCCGGCGCATCGACCGCGGTGAGTGCATCGACCGAATCGAACGGGGGCACCGGTTCGGGGCCCGGGAGCGGGTCGGGCGGCGCGTCCCGCCCCGAGGGCGAGTACGGCAGCACCGGGTCCTTCAACACGACGTGCTCTTCCTCGCCCGGCGACGAGACTCGCGTCGTCGCCGAACCATCGGGGTGCATCGTCGTCAGTTCCTGCACCCCGTCGGGACTCGTCGTGTCGCTGACGACCGTGCCGTCGGGACGCACCGTGTGCTCGTGCTGCGTGCCGTCGTAACCGACGCGTTGCGTCGTGAACGACCCGTCGGTACGGGGGATCTGCGTCACCGTCTCGTGGCGGCCGTCGCCGAGCGTCGTGTCGCGGACGGTCGTGCCGTTGGGGAACTTGTTGAACGATTCGTCCTCGGTCGTGCCGTCGGAGTGCACCGTGTGCGTGTCGCTCGAACCATCGCGACGCGAGATCGTGGTCACGGTCTGCCCGTCGCGCTGGTGCGTCTCGACGATGTCGCCGGCCGCGTTCACATAGCGTTGGTCGATCCGTTCTTCGACGGCGCCGTCGGGATGCGTCGTGACGGCGCGCACGAGCCCTTGCGGTTCGTTGGTCGTGCGGGTGACGGTCTCCTTTCCGTCGATGTCGACGGAACGGTCGACCTTCGTGCCATCGGCCTCGATCTCCGACGTCGCACGTTCGGTCGTCCCGTTGGGGTGCTGCACCAGCGTCTCGGAGCGGCCGTCGCGCGTGGCCGTGGTCGTGGTGATCGTGCCGTCCGGCGTACGGCTCTCCGTGATGCTCGAGTTGTCGTCGCCGCGATAGGTGCGCGTCGACGAAACCTCCACCGCGCCTTCGCGTGTCGTCACGACATGGCGCACGGTGCCGTCGGTGTCGTGCTCCTCCCGATCGACGCTCGAGGTACCGTCTGACCACTGCGTCTCGCGCACGATGGTGCCATCGGGTTCGGTGCGTTCCGTATCGAGCTGGACGCCGTTGCCGTGCTCGTCGAAGTTCGCCTGCGAGGTCGACCCGTCGGGGCTCGTACGGACCTCGTAGGCAGTGCCGTCGCCGCGCACGACGTGGTGCACCGTCACGCCGTGGTCGTCCCAGTCCTGAACGAGCGTGGTCGTGCCGTCGGCCTGCACGACGACGCGAGTCTTGAGCCCATCCTCCGCGGTCACCTGCGCCTGCGTGGTGCCGCCGTCCTCGACGTGCACCGGGCTCGGCGCCGGCGCCGCCGCGCCCTCACCGGCCGCGCCGACGGTCGGGCCGGGCGTGTCGTCCATGAACATCGCGTCGTGGATCGCGGGACCGTCGTCGTGCGGTGCGGCCGGTGAGGCCGCGACGAAACCAGGATCGGGCGTGGCATCGGGCGTGCCGTCGAGCAACGGCGGTGCGGCGCCGGGGTCGCCCGCATCGTCGACCGCCGGCTGCGGCAGCACCGGATCGTTCGTGACGACGTGCGGTTCCTCGCCGGGTGCCTCGAAGCGGGTGGAACCGTGACCGTCGGCGGCGGTGACGGTTCGGGTCAGGTTGCCCTCGGGGTCGCGTGTCGTGCTCGCGACCCGGCCGTCGGGCTGCACGATGTGCTCCGAGACGGTCCCGTCGCTGTCTTGGCGCTTGGTGGTGTAGCTGCCGTCGGGGTTGCGCGACTGCTGGATGAGCCGCCGCTCCCCGTCGGGCCACGTCTCGACCATCTCGGCGTGGCCGTCCTCGTACTGGGTGACGCTCTTCAACCACGTAGAGCCGTCGCGGTTCTCGGTGCGCTCGTCGATCGAACCATCGGCGTGCGCCATGCGCATCAGGGTGTAGTCAGGGGTCCGCTCGATGTGCACCAAGTTGCCGTTCGCGTCCTGGTACTCGTCGGTGGAGCGCTCGACGCGGGTGCCATCGGGATAGGTCGTGGTCTCACGGGTGAGGCCGCCGCGCCGAGGAGCGTGTCGATCGTCGTCGTCTTGCCGTCGGCGTCGGTGGAGACCTCGTGTGCGTTGCCGGCCTCGTCCTTGTTGATGACGCGCGTCGATATGCGGCCGCCCTCGTCGACGACCGTGTGCCGCTCGCCGCCGTTCGGCAGCAGCGCGATGTGCTCGGTGGTGCTCGTCCCGTCGGGGTAGTCGGTGTCGATGTCGCGGGCGCCGTCGTCGTGGACGACACTCGTCTGGACCTTCTCGTCGCCGTTCGGATACGTGGTCGTGATGATGCGGCTGCCGTCGTCGGGATTGAAGACGTTGACGGTCGTCTGGCCTTCCTCGTAGTGGGCCTCGACGGCGCGGCCCTGCTCGTCGGTGTAGCGCTGGGAACGGACGATCGACCCGTCGGGTTGCACGGCGACCTGCGTCTCACGACCGTCGGCCGTGCGCACGTAGGCCTTCGTGGAGCCTTCGTCGACCTGGACGACCTGCCTCGCATCTGCCATCGCTGTGCTCACCCCCGAGCCGACACCCGCCACCCCACCGCCACGATGGATTCGTAACGGGTTCGCACACGAAAGAAACGCGTAGTGGCTACGCGGGACCGCGATCAGCCGCCCTTCGTACGCTCCGCCTCGACGGACGGGCCGGCGCGTGAACACAACGCGCGGCCCCTGAACAGCGGAGGACACCGTGGCCAAGATGCATGCGATCGGGGCGGCTTGCATCGTGGTCGCGATGGGCGTCGGCGTCGGCGGGTGCGGCGGATCGAGTAAATCGGCTTCGCCGCCGGCGTCGTCGCCGAAATCGATCTCGGCGACCACCAACGACGTGGTCCCTGCGGGGTCGCCGGGCGGCGGCAGCGGCACCGACCCCTGCTCGCTGCTCACCGACGACGAGGTGACCGCGGTCATCGGTGACCACGCGGCCGGCGCGACCGGCACCCTGAGCGGCGCCTTGTACGGCGACTCCGGTTGCGTTTGGAAGTCGAACGGGGCCCGGCCCGACGGCTTGTCAGACCTCGTCGAGGTGTCGGTGTTGACGGGCGACCTCGCGACCTTCGCACGCCAACAGGACGCCGCGCTCGGCACGCCGCTCGCCAGCTTCGGTCACAACGCGATGTACCAGGACAGCTACGCCCGCCTCTGGTTCGACTGCGGGACCGGCGAGTACTGCCACGTGCACGTCGACACCGCGGAATCGACGGACCACTCGGGCGAGTCGCGCCAGGACGCGGCCGTGAAGCTCGCGAACCTGGTGCTCGACCGCGTCTGACCCGCACGCACTCGCGCCACTGCGCCGCAACTCCCGGGCGCGGACCGCGTCATCCGGCGCTACGGTTGTCGGGCCGGGCCGGGCCGACACGGGGATGGGGATCGATGCACAGCTGGCCACTCGTCGGCCGCGACGAGGAGGTGATGCTGTTCCGCCGACTGCTCGTCGACGACGGACGTGGCGTGGTCGTCGTCGCGCCGGCCGGGACCGGCAAGACCCGGCTCGTGCAGGAAACAGTGCGCGTCATCGGCGCCGATCTCGCGACCGAAACGGTGGCCGGGACCCGCTCCGCGCAGTCACTCCCGCTCGGGGCGGTGACCACGCTCCTGCCCGAGCAAGCACCGATCGCGAGCGAGCCTCTCGATCTGTTCCGGGCGGTACGCCGGACGCTCGCCGAGCGTGGCACCGGCCGCCCGTTACTGGTCGCGGTCGATGACGCCCATCTCCTCGACCCGCTCTCCGCCGCGCTGGTCCACAACCTGGCGGTCGCCGACGGCGTGCGCGTGCTGGTCGCGGTACGCGCCGGTGAACCGGTCGAAGACGCGATCACGGCGTTGTGGCGCGACGGCGTCGCCGAACGAGTCGACCTGCAACCACTCGGCCCCGACGACGTGCGGGCGCTGCTGCGATCGGTGCTCGATGGCGACGTCGAAGGCACTACAGCGTGGCGGCTGTGGCGAGTCACCGGCGGGAACCCGCTGTACCTGCGCGAGGTGGTGAACGAGGCGGTACGGGTCGGCACCCTTGCAGCGCCGAACGGCGTGTGGCGTTGGGTCGGCGAATTGCGCGTCGGCGCGCGCCTGCGGGAACTCGTCGAGGCACGCCTCGACGGCCTCGACGACGACGAGCGCGCGGTCGTCGCCCTCCTCGCGGTCGGCGACCACGTCGCGCCGGAGGTCGTCGAGGCGGCGTGCGCACCGCGCGCCATCGCCAGCTTGCAGCGCCGCGGCTTCATCGTGACGAAGCCGGTGGCCGGCGGGGCCCTCTACGCCCTCGACCACCCGCTGTTCGCCGAGGTGGTGCGCAGTTCGCTGCTCGCATTCGAGCGGGCGCACTGGTGCCGCTACCTCGCGGGCTCGCTCGGCCGCGGCCGCGACGATCTCGCTTTGCTGCAGCGGGCCGTGTGGCAGCTCGACGGCGGCGTCGCCACCGACGCCAACGCCCTCGCGCACGCGGCCGAACGCGCGAACAGCCGGTTCGACGGCGCGCTCGGCGAACGCCTGGCGAACGCCGCGCTCGCCGCCGTCGGCGACGGGGATGACGGCGCGGCGGATGACGGCGGCGCGACGGCGGCACGGGCGCGCCTCGTGCGCGCCGAGGCTCGGCTGTGGCAGGGCCAGTACGCGGCGGCGCTCGACGACGCGCAGCTCCTCGACGGCGCTCCGTTCCCCGACGAACTGCTGGCGCGGCTCGCGAACGTGCTCGCCGAAGCCGGCTTCTGGGGCCTCGGCCGGGCCGAGCAGACCGACGCGTGGTTGCAGCAGATTGCGGCGCGTGTCGCCTCACCGGCCGCCCGCCAGCGCGTGCGCGCCCTCGAGTCGGCCGTGATGCTCGCCGCCGGGAAGACGAAGGCCGCGGCCGATCTTGGCCTGTCGATCGCGGCGGACCCTAACGCCGACCCGCTCGCCCGATTGCGTGCGGTCACGGCCGCGGCGGCCGGGCTCAGCTTCCGCGGCCATCCCGACGAAGCGCTGCAGCTGTGCGAATCGCTGCTCCCGGTCGCGTTCGGCCACGCCGAAGTCCTGCCGCGGGGCATCGGGTGGGTGTTCGCGCAGAACCTCTTCGCTTTCAGCTGCCAGGGTCGATTCGCCGAGATCGAGCAGCTGATCACGCCGTTCCGCGACGCCGCGATGGCTGAAGGTGACGACGAGACCGTCCATAGCGCGACGGTCGTGTTCGTTCGGCTCGCAATCGCCCGCGGCGACGTGCTTGCCGCGCGCGCACTCGCCCGTGAGAGCATCGCCGCCCTGCACCACTTCGACCCCGCGGGCTACCTACCGTGGTGCCTCGGGATGGCTGCGCAGGCGGCGGCCCAGACCGGCGACATCGCCGGAGCGCGAGACGCGATCGCCGAGCTCGATCGCGGGTCGTTCCCGGTCCGCCTGAACGTGCACGAGGAGGCGTCGGGCCGGGCGTGGGCGGCCGTCGCCGAGGGCGAGCTGACCCGCCCGCTCACGATCCTGTTCGACGCGGCGGCCGCGGCACGCGCGGCGGGCAATCTCTTCACCGAAGGGGTCCTGCTGCACGAGGCGCTGCGCGTCGGTGCGCCCGGCCGCGATGTGATCGCGCGGCTGGAGGCAACGTGCGCGACGGGCGCGCTCCCTTGCCACCTGATCTTCCTCGCGCATGCCCGTGGCCTCGAGGCCGACGACGGCGACGCGCTCGAAGCCGTGGCCGCGGCGTTCGAGGCGACTGGCCTCGCCTTGCTCGCGGCCGAGGCCGAGGCCGACGCGGTCGCCGCCCACCGGCGTGCCGGCCTGCCGGCCCGGGCGACCCGCTCGACCGCCCACGCCACCCGCTTGCTTGCCGCCTGCCCCGGCGCGCGCACCCCGAAGCTGGCGCAATTGCTCGAAGTGCCCGACCTCACGCGTCGCGAACGCGAGGTGAGCGCGCTCGCGGCCCGGGGCCTGTCGAACAACGCGATCGCCGATCAGCTCGGCGTGAGCGTCCGCACGGTTGAGGGACACCTGCTGCGGGCGACGACCAAACTCGGCGTGACCAGCCGCCAGGGACTGGCCGTCGCGCTCGGCCGCGGCGAAAACACGTAGTCACTACGCGGGCCATGGGTCGAGCGTGTGCCTACGTTCGCGCCATGGGTGCCGGCGAAGAGCAACCGAACCTCGCGCCGGCGTACCAACTGGCCCTCGATCTCGAAGCCGAGGGCCTGACCGGCGAGGAACTGGCGGAACGCCTGGGCGTCACGAGCGCAGCGTTGCCGTCGCTCCTGCAGGTCGCCCACGCCAAGGCAGCCGCGCTCACCCAGCGCTCACTTCGACCGACGCCCGGTGGGCCCCTGAACTCGGGAGACGCCGATCGAGCGTGAGGAGCGGAGCGTCGAGTACCTCGGCGGGCGCGTGACCGCACCGGGACATGCCCGCTGCTCGACGTCCGAGCACTGCGCCCCTCCACGCCGCTCGGTGCCTCCTCGGATTGCGATCAAGGACGAGTTCAGACTGGCCGACACACCAGGTGTATGAGCGGCTCGCGTGCCGATGCGGAAGCGCGCTCGAACGCGCTTGACGCGCTGGTCGCGACGAAGGGGTCGCGATCGCCCGTCGCATCTCGGAAGCCTTGCGAACGAACGTCGATGTCGGCGCGGCGAACGTGAGGCGCCAGGCGAGCAGCGGCGTGGCATTCTCCGATCACTCGACCACGAGCGACATGCTCGTCGCGCGCGCCGACGTGGCGATGTACGAATCGAAACGGGCACGCGCCGGCCGGCCGATCGTCTTCGACGACATCGCCGGTGAAGCGCCGAGTGCCGCCACCGGCTAGCACGCGGGCACAAGGGTGCGGCGGTCATCGAGCCGCCCCGTTGAACGCGTACGTGTGGCGCTGCGTTCCCGCAGGGGGAACGGAACGTCATACAAACCCGTGGTCGCGCCGCGGTCGACCGTCGGGATCCTCAAGACGAGTGCTGTCGCCGGCTTACAGATCGTGCAGTGAGCGCGTAGACAACACCCGTGTTGAACAGGCTTGCCACGTACAGGGCTACGACCCAAAGGGTGTTGCCGAGGTCCAGGCCAAGGAAACGGATTGCACCGAAATAGACTGCAAGCAGGATCGACCACGGCATCGCCACGAGCTGCAGCCAGAAATCAAGCAGCCCGTTGTTCGCGTCGGTTCGATAGCTCGCCAACGCTTGAACGAACGCCGCCGTTGCAATGACGAGGTAGATCGCGGAGACGGCGAACGCAGCTCTTCTCGCTCTTCGACGTTGTGCCGGTCGCGGTCGATCATCCATTCAAAAGGCCGATGATCCGAGGGCCGAGCCCGGACGCAACCACCGCGACTGCTCGGTCAGGGCTGGACGGGAGCGATATAGGCGAGGCAACGTACGCCGTCGGGTGGCGCCGTCCGGCACGCGGGGACGTAGTTCGCGAGCGGCGCCAGGTTCGGCGCGACGCTGAGCCCCGACGACGCGGAGCCGCCGCACCCGGCCGGTGAGGCGATCGACCCTCCGAACGCGCTGACGCCGCACGGGGTACCGAGCCCGGTCGGGCCGTCGTAGCCCGTCGTGGCGGTGCAGAGGTAACTGCCGTTGCAGCTCCCGTTGTTCCCGCTCGTGACGTCGAAGAGCGTGTTCGCGTTGGCGTAGATGTCGCTCGGCCCGGCGGTGTCGCCGCCGAGCGCGTCGACACTCGCGATGATCGGCGCCGACGCACTCGTCCCACCGACACGGAGCCAGCCCGGCTCCTGGTACGTGTCGTAGATCGCGAGGTTCTTCGCGACGGCGGCGACGTCGGCGACGGCCCGATGGGCGCAGCCGGTGTCGTGCTGCCACGACGGCTTGGGTTCGAAGGTGGAGCATCCGCTTCCGGCGCTGCTGTTGGTCCCGTCGTTCCAGACCTGTTCGGACCAACCGCGCCCGGTGCCGGTTTGGGTCAACGTCGTGCCCCCGACTGCTGTGGCCGTCGGGATGACGGCCGGCCATTGCGGGCCGGCGGTGTAGCCGCCGTCACCCGACGCGACGACGCTCGGGATGCCTGTATGGCTGAAGTGGCTGTCGAGCGATGCGAATGCCGACGACTCGAGCGTGCCGTAGCTGTTCGAGATCACGTTCGCGCCGAGCGCGGCCGCGGTGTCTTCCGCCGTCGCGAGATCGCCGAGGGTGTTGTTCCCCTCGACCAGCAGGATGTCGCAGTTCGGGCACGCCGCCGAGACCATCTCGATGTCGAGCGAGATCTCCACCGCCCAACCGGCATCGGCCGACGGATAGTTGCTCGACTGGCCCAACTCGTTGACCTGGCGGAAGCACCCGTTCGCCTTCGTGCACGGCGGCAGCCCGAACATCGACCGGTACACGGCGAGGTCGGCGGCGGCGTTGGGATCATGGTGCGCGTCGACGATCGCGACCGTCTTGCCGGAACCACTGATGCCGGACGGCAGGCGGTACGCGTTCTGGATGTCGCACGGCGCGAAGCCGACCGACGCGACGCGGTTCCCACAAACGGTGAACGCGTACAGGTTGTGGTCGGCGGAGCCGATGTACACCACGCCGTTCGTCACGGTCGGCGAGTCGACGTCGTTGCCCGTCGCCGCCATCCACAACGGCGCGCACGATTTGGGGGCACCGGAACAGTTCGCCGAGCCGGTGGCATCGAATGCGTACAGGTTGTTGCCGGAACCGGCGTACACCACGCCGTTCGCCACCGCCGGCGACGAGAACTCCGCCCCGCCGCCAGTGTCCGCCGTCCACAAGGGCGAACACGATGTGGGCGTGCCCGAGCAGTTCGTCGAGCCGGCCGCGTCGAGCGCGTACACCTTCCCGTCCTGGGAACCGACGTACACGACCCCGTTCGCCACCGCCGGCGACGACATCCCCAGCTCACCACCAGTAGTAGCAGTCCACAACGGCGCGCACGACGTGGGTGTGCCCGAACAGTTCGCCGCCCCCGCCGCGTCGAACGCGTACAACTTGCCGTCGTTCGAACCGACGTACACCACCCCGTTCGCCACCGCCGGCGACGACTGCACCGCACCGCCAGTTGTCGCGCGCCACAACGGGGCGCACGACGTGGGCGTGCCCGAACAGTTCGCCGCCCCCGCCGCGTCGAACGCGTACAACTTGCCGTCGTTCGAACCGACGTACACCACCCCGTTCGCCACCGCCGGCGACGACCGCACCGCACCACCGGTCGTCGCGCGCCACAACGGGGCGCACGACGTGGGCGTACCCGAACAGTTCGCCACCCCGGCCGCGTCGAACGCGTACAACTTGCCGTCGTCCGAGCCGACGTACACGACCCCGTTCGCCACGACCGGCGACGAGATCACCGAGCTGCCGGTCGTGGCAGTCCACAACGGCGCGCACGACGTGGGCGTACCCGAACAGTTCGCCACCCCCGCCGCGTCGAACGCGTACACCTTGCCGTCGGCCGAACCGACGTACACCACCCCACCCACCACCGCCGGCGACGCGATCACGGTGCTCCCGGTCGTCGCCGTCCACAACGGCGCGCACGTTGTGGGGACGCCGGAACAGTTCGTCGCCCCCGCCGCATCGAATGCGTACAACTTGCCGTCGGCGGAGCCGACGTACGCCACGCCCTTCGCCACCGCCGGCGACGACTCCACGACGCCGCCGGTGGCCGCAATCCACCGGGCCGTGAGTTCACTGACGTTCGCGGTCCCGATCTTGTTCTCGACGGTGTTGTAGCCGGTGTGGGCCGCGCCGAAGCGGAACATCGTCCAGTCGCAACCGGCCGTCGTCAACATCGACGCGACGGCCAGCACGAGTACCACGCGAAACCGCACAACACCTCCCACAAGCGGGCAATCTTCCGCAAGCGTGGCGATTGGCGGGTGCCGCCGTCAAACCGCCGACGCCGCCGGGCGTCAGGGACCGCACGAACAAACCACGCGACGTTCCCTCGAGCGGCCTGCCCCGTCATCGCTGGCGGAGCACCTCGAAGGCGGAGCGGTACGAGCACACCGAGCAACGGCAGCGCGGCTCCGAAGTCGATCGCGCCGAGGCGTGCGACGGGTAGTCGGCGCGGTACGTCGACTGCGGCAGGGTGAGCTTCGGCATACGCAGCTTCATTTGATCCTCCGGGGTTCTGAGGCACGGTTTGTGGGCCGAGACCGATATTCCGGTTGCCGGCTGCAACCCGGCAGCAGTCGGGCTGCAGAACCTCGGAGCCGGAAGAATGCCGAAGGCGTACATTTCACCCCTATGCGACTGCGCCTCCTCGGGCCGCTCGACGTGGTCGACGACGAGGGACGAACGATGAAACTCGGCGGCCCGAAGGAACGCCGGGTGCTCGCCGTTCTGGCCGTGCATCTCGACCAGCCCGTCTCCGAGGCGCGCCTCGCCGACGTGTTGTGGGCCGACGACCCGCCGCCGACGGCCACCAAGACGCTCCAGACCTACATCGCGCGGCTGCGCAAGGCGCTCGGCGCCAGCCGTGACCTCTGGATCGAATCGGTGGAGTCGGGCTACGTGCTGCGCAGCGCGCCGGGCGCGCTCGACTCGGTCGAGGTCGACGCCTTGGTCGCCGAAGCCCGCGAGGCCGCCGCTCGAGGCGATCACGACGCGGCCGCCGGACGGCTGCGCACCGCCGAGACGCGTTGGAGAAGGCCCGTGCTCGGGGACCTGGCCGACGAGCCCTTCGCGCTGGCGGAGAGCACGCGCCTGGAAGAGCTCCGCTTGAGCGTTCTCGAGGAGCGGCTGGAAGTGGAGCTCGCGTGCGGCCGCCATGCCGACCTCGTCGGCGAGCTCGAGGCTCTCGCGGGCCGCTACCCGTTGCGCGAGCGCCTGTGGGGTGCCCGCATGACCGCCTTGTACCGATCGGGTCGCCAGGCCGACGCGCTGCGGGCCTATCAGGATGTGCGCCGGATCCTGCGCGACGAGCTCGGCATCGACCCTTCACCCGAGCTGCGGTCGCTCGAAGCAGCGATCCTCCGCCAAGATGCCGAGCTCGACTGGCAGGCAACGGCCGCGGCACCGCCGTCCGCGGCCCCATCCGCCCTGACCGACCGTCCACCACCGTTGCCGCGCGCGCTGGAACGCGAAGACCTCTGTGTCGGCCGCGGCGACGAGCTTGCCCGCCTCGACACCCGGTGGGCCAAGGCGCAAGACGGGTTCCGCCAGGCGGTGCTCATCGCGGGCGAGCCCGGGATCGGCAAGACCACGCTCGCCGCCGCGCTCGCCCGCCGCGCCCACGACGCCGGCGCCCTGGTGCTCTACGGCCGGTGCGACGAAGACGTGGGTTCCGCGTTCCAACCGTTCACCGAGGCGCTCCGCGCCCTCGTCGTGCGCATCCCCGATGACCAGCTCCGGGCGCTGCGACACCACGCCGCCCACCTGGCCCGGCTGCTCCCCGAGCTCGGCGAGCGGCTCCCCGGCCTGGCACCGGCGATCCCGGCCGACGCGGCCGCCGAGCGCTACAGCCTGTTCGAGGCGGTCGTCGCGCTCCTCGCCCGTGCCACCGTCGACGCGCCGGTGTTGTTCGTCCTCGACGACCTCCACTGGGCGGCCAAGCCGACGTTGCTGCTCCTGCGCCACGTGTTGCGCTCCGATGCCGAAATGCGTTTCCTCGTCGTCGCCACCTATCGCGACACCGAGGTCGATCGGTCGCATGCGTTCGCCGAGGTGCTCGCCGATTTGCGCCGCGACGTCGCGGTCGAGCGGCTGGCGTTGACCGGTCTCGACCGCGGCGCGGTGCAGCATCTCGTGGAGACGGCCGCCGGCCGAGTGCTCGACGGTCGGGCGCTCGAACTGTCGGACACGCTCCACCGACAGACCAGTGGCAACCCGTTCTTCGTCGCCGAGGTGCTCCGCCACCTGACCGAGTCGGGAGCGGTCAACCCGGGCGTCGACGGATGGTGGACGTCCGACCTTGCCGTCGACGAGTTCGACTTGCCCGAAGGAGTGCGCGACGTCATCGGCCGTCGCCTGTCACGCTTGTCGGCGTCGGCCAACCAGGCCATGACCGTGGCCGCGGTCTCCGGCCCGCGCTTCGAGCTACGCCTCCTCGAAGCCATCCCCGACGCGGGCCAGCGCGAACGCATCCTCGACGCGCTCGAAGAAGGAGTGGCCGCCGGCCTCTTATCCGAGGATCGCGGCATGTTCGCGTTCCCGCACGCCCTCGTGCGCCGGGCCCTGCTCGAAGAGTTGAGCTCGACGCGGCGGCTGCGCCTTCACCGCGTCATCGGCGAAGCGCTCGAGACGATCGCTCCCGACGACGTCGCGGCATTGGCCTTCCATTTCGCCGAAGGGGCCACCGACGGTGCCGCCGTCAAGGCCGGCGACTACGCGCTCGCCGCCGCTCGCCGTTCGCGCGCCCACTCGGCCTACGAGGAGGCGGTCTTCCACCTCGAACGCGGTCTCGAAGCCGTCGAGCTGACCGTCCCGGTCGATCGCGTGCGGCGTTGCGATCTGCTGCTCGAACTCGGCGAACTGCAACGGTGGCTGTCCAACGACCCGGCCGCCAGCAGCCGGTTCGGCGTGCGGGCAGCCGAGGACGCGCGCGCGATCGGATCGCCGGAGCGGCTGGCGCGAGCCGCCCTCGTGGCGATGCACGCCGCGGTCGGTACCCCCGACCCGGTCGGTGCGTCGCTCATCGAGGAAGCGCTCGCCGCGGTACGCGACGACGATCTCGTCGCCCGCGTCGGGCTCCTGACCCGGCTCGCGGTGCACCGGACCGAGTCCGAAGGCAGACGCGAAGATGGAGACGCACTCGCCGCGGAGGCCATGCGCCTCGCTCGGGGAGGGCCACCCGAGGTCGCGGCACTCGCGATCGCCGCGGCTTGGAGTTGGGGCGACATGACCGACCTCGCCGAACTCATCGACGAGGTGTTCGCCCTGCCGATCGAGCTGCGAACGGCGGAGCTCTTGAGCATCGGGACGCAGGCCCGCGCGATCGCGGCGTTCGAGGGCGGCGACCTTGCCACCTTCGACGCGGCCGCGGTGGAACTCCGGGAACTGACCGACGAAACGCACGGCTGGTATTCCGGGTACGTATCGCTCACCTTCTCGATCACGCGCGCGCTCCTCGACGGCCGCTGGGCCGTGGCCGAGGAGTCGCTGGCCGCGCTGGCCGCCCACGCAGGAGAAGACCGCAACGCCCTCAACGTCTGGGCCGGCAGCCAGTACATCCTGCTCCGCGAGCAGGGTCGCCACGATGAGCTCCTCCCGCTCATCCAAAACGTGGCTGCATCGAACCCCGGGATCACCGGGTTTCGCGCCGCACTCGCCCTGGTGCAGGCCGAGCTGGGCGACGTCGAACTCGCCGCGGCCACCATGGCTCCGCTGGCCGGCGGGGCCGTTGCGATGATCCCTCGGAACCAGACGATTTCCACGACGCTCGCCATGGTCGCCGAGGCCGCGGCCCGTACCCGCGACCCCGAAACGTGCCTCCACGCCTACGACCGGATGGTCCCGTACGCCGGGAAACTGGCTCATGTCGCCGGGACCCTCACGGTCGGGGCAGGCGACCGGTACCTCGGCATGCTCGCGGCGACGCTCGGGCGCGACGACGTCGCGCAGCGCCACTACGAAGTGGCCATCGACCTCGAAGCGCGCGTGGGCTCGCGCCCGTACCTGACTCGCACCCGTACCTGGTACGGCCGCATGCTGCTGGAACGCGACGCTCCCGGCGACGCAGACCAAGCCGTGGCGATGCTCGCCACCGCTTGCTCCGACGCCGACGATCTCGGCATGGTCGTCGTCGCAGCCGAGATTCGGGAACTGCTCCGTTCACGAGGTTCGCAGCGGGCGGGATGACGGTTGAACGGGACCGGCGGATCGCCTTGTGTCACGTCGCGGCGAGTTGGTCGATCGCGAACGCGATGCGCTCGCACACGCCCGCGATGCCGACGAGGCCGTCGTCGCCGACATCGCCGTGGTTCACCCCGATGTCGACGCACGCCGCCTCGACGATGCGCGCGTGCGCGTAGCCCAGGACGAGTCGCAGCGATTCGTGCGCGTGCACCGCGCCGCGCGGCGACGCGTTGATCCACCCGACCCGCTTCTCGTAGATCGATCCCGGCCGGTCGTCGCCGATCAACCAGTCCAACAGGTTCTTGAACGAACCGGGCAACGCGCCCGCGTACTCCGGAGTGGAGAAGCACAGCGCGTCGGCTCGCCGCACTTCGGTCCGAAGCTGCACGACCGGCCCCGGGAGCGCGTCACCGTCGAGATCGGGATCGAAGTGCGGCAGATCACGCATACCGTCGAAGAACACCGCGTCGACGCGTTCGGGGGCACACACCCGCGCAGTGCGAAGCACCGCCGAGTTCGTCGACCGGGCCGGAGACTTCCCGAAATGAGCAGGACGCGGCTGCCTTTCACCCCGCACGGAACAACGCCGGTCGTTGCTGCATTCCGCGCAACGTCGCGGTGCGCCGGTGCGGGCGCGGCGAAATCAAGTGCGCGTGATGGACGCGAGCCACGAGCGCACGGGCTCGGCGCGGATCGTCGTGTTGATGGCGGCCGGTTCGATCGACGCAACCTGCCATCCGTCGGCGAACGCCTCCCTGATCTCGTCCTGGGTGACACGACGAGGGCCCCAACCCGGCGGTTCCTCGTCGCTGAAACACAGCATGAAGTACACGCCACCGGTCGGAACGACACCCGCAAGACTCGCAACGAAGGGCGCACGATCCTCGTCGTCGAACACGTGAAAGAGCCCGCAGTCGAGGACCACGTCGAATTGCTGACCGAGCGAAGCGAGGTCGCGGGCATCACCGACGACGAAGCGTGCCGACGCGCCGCGCTCGCTCGCCTTCGCCCGGGCCCGGCGGATCGCCGACGGCGCGATGTCGATCCCGACCGCTTCACAACCGGCGGCGGCCGCCATCAGGGCGTGCTCCCCCGTCCCGCAGCCGACATCGAGCACCCTTCCTCGGAGGCGACCCTCGGCGGTGAGCGCGGCGAACGCCGGTTGCGGTTCGCCGATATCCCACGGCGGCGTCGCTTCGTACGCGGCTTCGAATTCGGACGCGAGATGTCTCATGGGCTGCCCCTCTTCCTCGTCGGTCGCTCCTCGTTGTTCCCCGCTCGGCCTCGCCGGTTCGCGACCGTACGACCACCGCGGCCCCTGGTGTCGTCGTGAAACGGAGGGAAGACTGACGGTAATCACCGTCGTTCGCGCCTCCAACCGCATGACCCGCGAAACCCGGGAGTGAGGACCATCGTGATGGCAACCAAGACCATCGCGCGTGCCGAGTTGGGCGCACGAACGCCGTGAGCACCCTCGTCTCGGTCAACGTCGGCCTGCCGCGCGACATCGCGTGGCGGGGCCGTACTGTGCACACCGGGATCTGGAAGCGACCCGTCGACGGGCCGTGCCGGGTCGGTGCGACGAACGTCGCGGGCGACGGGCAGGGCGACTTGGCCGGCCACGGCGGCGAGCAACGCGCGGTGTACGTGTACCAGCTCGACTCGTACCGGTACTGGCGTGAGCATCTCCACCGCGACGATTTCGAGTATGGCCAGTTCGGCGAGAACTTCACGGTCGACGGGCTCGGCGACGACGAGGTGTGCATCGGCGACCGGTTCCAGATCGGCTCCGCGTTGTTCGAGGTCACCCAACCGCGTGTGACCTGTTACCGGGTGGGCATCCGCCTCGACGAACCGCGCATGGCCGCGCTGCTCGTCGAGCACGGTCGGCCGGGCTTCTACTTTCGCGTGTTGCAAGAGGGCACGGTGCGCGCCGGCGACGAGATCACCAAGGTGGCGAGCGGACCCGGAGCAGATGACGGTCCGTTCGCTCAATGCGCTGCTGTACGTCGACGCTCACCCCGACCCCGAAGCGCTCCGCCGCGCCCTACGCATCCCCGCACTGAGCCGCGGATGGCAGGACTCGATGCGCGCCCTGCTCGACGCACACGTTCGCGGCGTTCCCGGTGGTGGCAACGCGGGTCTGGTGGCCGGCACACCGCCGCCCGCGTGGCCCGGCTTCCGCGCGTTGCGCGTCGTCGCCAAGCGCGCGGAGACGGCGAACGTCGTCTCACTCGAACTCGTCACCGACGACGCCGCACCGCTCCCGCGCTCGCAAGCCGGGCAGTTCGTGACCGTGCGGTTGCGCCCGCCCGGCGACGCGGTGCCGCTGATGCGCAGCTACTCGCTGTCGGGACCGCCCGACGGCGCCCACTACCGCATCAGCGTGAAGGTCGAGCCGCACGGCGCCGCCGGTCACTTCGTGCGCGACGACGTCGATGTCGGCGACAGGGTCGAGGTCGCCGCACCGCGCGGCCGCTTCACCCTCGACGAGGGCCTGCGCTCGACTCGCCCGGTCGCGCTCGTCAGCGCGGGGGTTGGCGTGACACCGGTGCTCGCGATGCTGCACGCACTCGGCGCGTTGCACGCGACGCGCGAGGTCTGGTGGCTACATGGCGCCCGCAACCGCGACGAGCACGCATTCGCCGATGAGGTCGACACGCTGCTCGCGTCGCTCCCGCACGCCCACCGGCGCGTCTTCTACAGCGCGCCCGGTGAGCACGACCGCCTCGGCGCCGACTACGACGAAACCGGCCACGTCACGGCCGATGCGATCGCGGCCGCGGGCGTGCCGGTCGCGTGCGACTTCTACCTTTGCGGGCCGCCGGCGTTCATGGACGCGCTGCAGGCGGGCCTCGGCGCGCTGGGCGTTTCGCCTTCGCGCGTCCACACCGAACGCTTCGGCGCCCAAGACCCGATCACTCCGGGCGTGGTGTCGCGTTCGGAACGGCCGCCGCACCCGCCCGAGGGGGCCGCGGGCTCCGGCCCGGTGGTGTCGTTCGTGCGCAGCGCTTTGAACGTCGCGTGGGACGACCGGTTCGCGAGCCTCCTCGAATTCGCGGAAGCCTGCGACGTGCCGGTGCGCTGGTCGTGCCGTACCGGGGTGTGCCACACGTGCGAGACCGGGCTCCTCGACGGCCAGGTCGGCTACGACCCCGACCCGCTCGAAGCACCGGCGACGGGCAACATCCTGCTCTGCTGCTCGCGACCGGGCAGCGACCTCGCGGTCGACCTCTGACCGGCGTTCGTCCCGCCGGGGCCCTCAGAACTGGAACTGGCCGATGAGGCCCTGCCGTTCTTCGGCCATCCCGGCGCGGGAAATGCCCTCGAGCCCGGATCAGCGGCGGTCGCCGGTGTTCGCAGCCGGGTTCCTCTCGTCCTCGCCGGCATCGAGCAGGTCGCGCTGGTCGAGCACGAAGAGCAACGCGAGCGAAGGCACGATCACCACGAACGCCACAACCGCCACGACGAGGACCGCGCCCAGCGTCGCCGCCGGCGCCGCCGCGTCGGCGACCTCGAGTGACTCGGGCAGGACGTAAGGCCATTGCGCGACGCCCCAGCCCGCGATGACCGTCAGCACCGCGCCGGCGGCGAGGACGCGCGCACCACGATGCGCGCCGCGTACGAGCGACACCAGCGAACCGGTACCGCACACGGCCGACAGCACAACGAACGCGAGGCCGCGCGACGTGAGCCCGTGGAACAGGTACGTCGCGTCCGAGTGCAGCACGAAGATGCCGGCGATCGCACCGATCCCCGACCCGACACCGGCCGCGATCGCCCGTCGCCGGAAGTACTCCACCAAGTCGGGCTCGCCGACCCGGTGCGCGTCCCCGACGAGGTACACGGCGGCCACGTACGCGCACACCGCAACCGCGAGCACGCCGCCGAGGATCGAAGTCGGGTTGGTCCAACTCGACCACCGGTCGCCGGCGACCCCTCCGGGAGGCACACGGCCGGAAGCGATCGCGCCGGCGACGGCACCGAAGCAGTAAGGCACGAGCACCGACGAGATGGCGAACGCGGCACCGAAGTTCCGGCGGCTCGAGGTGCGGGTCACCTCTTTGCGGAACGCGAACGCCGAGCCGCGCAACACGATGCCCAGCGCCGCGACGGCGAGCGGGACGGACAACGTGAGGGCGATCGACGCGAACGCCTCCGAGAAGCCGGTCCACAACACGACGAGCGCGAAGATCAACCAGACATGGTTGGCTTCCCACACCGGCCCGATCGAATGCGCGATCACGGCGCGAGGCCGATCGCCTCGTTCGGCACCCCCGGCGGTGAGGTCCCAGAAACCGGCACCGAAGTCGGCCCCACCGAGCAACGCGTACGCCGCGATGATCGCGAACAGCACGACGGCGACCGCGTCGGCCATCAGACCCGTACCCTCTCCGATGGCGCGTACGGGCCGCCGCTCTCGAGCGCTTCGCCGCGCTCACGCCAACGCCGGCTCATCCCGCGCAAGATCGCGACGAGGGTGAACGCGACTCCGGCGTAGAGCCCGAGCACCACGAAGAACATGACCCAGACGCCGTGGTTGGTCGTGGCCGCCTCGTCGACCCGCATGTAGTCGACGACGATCCACGGCTGGCGGCCCACCTCGGTCACCACCCAGCCCGCCTCCATCGCGACCACGGCCGCGATCCCGGCAACCGAGGCCAGCCCCAGGAACCATCGGCTGCGAGGCATGTCGTGGCGGCGGGCCCAGGCGAGCCCGTACCAGACCGAGAGCAGGAACAGCATCGTCGCGAGACCGAGCATGACGTCCCACGCCAGGTGGACGACGTTCGCCTCGCTCGTCGTCGGCGCGTCGCGCGCCGGAACGGCGTCGAGCCCGTGCACGACCGTCGCCGTACCGTCGGCGGGGTTCGCCAGGATCGACGCGAGCCCGGGGATCTTGATCCCGAAGCTCACCGTGCCGTCGGCGTGCAGCACACCGAGCAGGGTTTCGGGCGCGTCGCTCGCCGTCTTCGGTGCAAGTTCGATCGCCGCGAACTTCTCGGGTTCGTTGTGGTACACGGAGCGGGCGATCTGGTCCCCGACGATCATCTGCAAGGGCGCGGCGACGGCCGCGACCGTGAACGGGATGAGGAACCCGATGCGGTGGTAACGGTCGTGCCGGCCGCGCAACATCGCCGCTGCGTACACCGACGCGATGAGAAACCCACCGACCAGGTACGCGGCGATCAGCATGTGCAACGTTTCGAGCGGGAAGGCGTTGTTGAAGATCACGCGCCACGGGTCGACGGTGACAACCTTCCCGGCCTGGTCGAGGGTGAACCCGGCCGGCTGGTTCATCCACGCATTGGCCGCGACGACCGACGCGGTGCCGCCGATCCCGGCGATGACGATCGGGACACCGCTCCAGAAATGGGGCCACGGCCGGAGGCGCTTCCAGCCGTAGATGTAGATCGCGATGAAGATCGCTTCGAGGAAGAAGAAGATCCCCTCGAACGCGAACGGCACGCCGAACGCGGCGCCGAAGCGCCCCATGAACGTCGGCCACAGCAACCCGAACTCGAACGTGAGCACCGTCCCGGTGACCGCACCGACGGCGAACGTGACCGCCATGTACTTCGACCAGCGTTGCGCCAGGAGCAACGCGTCGGCGTCGCCCTTCTTGATCGCCCGGTAGTTCGCGACGAGGACCATGAACGCCCACGCGACACCGAGCGGGACGAGGATGATGTGCGCGGCGAGCGTGAACGCCATCTGCGAGCGCGCCCACTGCACCGCGCCACCGGCGACGAGCATCGAGCCCGCCACTACGAGGAACCCGGCGTCGCCGGTTCGCCGACGCCCCGGGCCCGCGTTGCGGTCATCACACCCTTCCCGGGCGCCGGCCGCCACCACGCGCCGGTGCGCTGAGTCGACGGTCGAGACCGACTGCCGCGTTGATGAGCGACAGGTGCGTGAACGCCTGCGGGAAGTTCCCCAACTGCTCGCCGGTGTTGCCGATCTCCTCCGCGAACAAGCCGACATGGTTCGAGTACGTGAGCATCTTCTCGAACACGAGCCGTGCGTCGTCGATCCGGCCGGTGCGGGTGAGCGCGTCGACGTACCAGAAGGTGCACATCGAGAACGTCCCCTCCGAACCCTGCAGCCCGTCGGGCGAGGCCGCCGGGTTGTACCGGTAGACGAGGCCGTCGGACACCAAGTGCCGCTCGACCGCGGCGAGGGTGCCCTGCCAGATGGCGTCGGAAGGCACGAGGTAGTGCAGCCGCAACGCCGCGAGGACGCTCGCGTCGAGGACGTCGGTCCCGTAGTGCTGCACGAGGGCGCCTTCGGTGTCGTTCCACCCTTTCGCGATGATCTGCCGGTTGATCGCGTCTCGGATGTTCGTCCAGCGCTCGAGCGGCGCCGGACGTGCCCCGGTCGTGTTGGCCATCCGGATCGCGCGATCGAGCGCGGCCCAGCACATCATCCGCCCGTACACGAACGATTGGCGGCCGCCGCGGGTTTCCCAGATGCCCTCGTCGGGTTGGTCCCAGTTGTCGCAGAGCCAGTCGACGATGCCGCGCAGGTCGTTCCAGCCCCGTTGCCCGATGACGGGCTCGGCCCGCTCCGCGTGCCAGATCGCGTCGAGCATCTCGCCGTACGTGTCGAGCTGGAGTTGTTCCGACGCCGCGTTCCCGATGCGAACGGGTGCCGACCCGCGATACCCCTCGAAGTGGTCGAGGGTGTACTCCTCGAGATCGGCCGTGCCATCGACCCGGTACATGATCTGGAGCGGTCCTTGCGCGCGCCCGATGCCTTCCTCCAGCCGGTCGCGCAGCCACGCGATGAACACGAGCGCGTCTTCGGCGAAGCCGAGCCGGTGCAGCGCCTGCACCGTGAACGACGCGTCGCGCACCCAGGTGTAGCGGTAGTCCCAGTTGCGTTCGCCGCCCACGAGTTCGGGCAGGCCGGCGGTCGCCGCCGCGACCGGCGCGCCGGTGGGCGCGTAGGAGAGCAGCTTCAGCGTGATCGCGGCGCGGTGCACCATGTCTTCCCAGCGCCCGTCGTAGGTCGACGACGCGAGCCACGTCCGCCACACCTGCACGGTCGCCCGGAACGAAGCCTCGAGGGCGGCGGCGGTGACGGGCCGCGGCGGGCTGGTCGCCCCCCACTCGAGCACGAACCCGACGACTTCACGCGCCCGTGCGGTGAAGGTGCCGAACACGTCGTTCTCGCGACGTTGCATCGGGACCGACGCGGCGACCTGCAGGGTCGAATCGCCGCTGGTGAAGACCGCGCTTCGCTCACCGAGTTCGAGTGTGTGACGCGCCCGGCCGTAGTCGAAGCGCGGTGCAATTTGGAACCGGAGGTTGACCTCACCGCGCGGTGCGCGCACCATCCGCACGATCGAGTGATGGTCGGTCGGCTCCCACGGACGTTCCACCGGCATGAAGTCGTAGATCTCGGCCACGCCCTCGGGTGACATGAATCGGGTGATCAGCACGGCGGTGTCGGGAAAGTAGAGCTGCTTGGTCTCCGCGGGATTTTCGGGCGCGATCGCGAAGCAGCCGCCCTTCGCCGCGTCGAGCAGCGACGCGAAGACGGTCGCCGAATCGAAACGCGGCGCGCAGAACCAGTCGATCGTCCCGTCGGTCGCCACCAACGCGCACGTCTGCTGGTCGCCGATCAGCCCGTGATCGGCGATTGCGGGGTAGGAAACGACCATCACGGCACCTCAGTGGCCGTCCGGAAGATGCCAGTGGTGCGGCGCGATGAGCCGGCGGATCGACGCCGGGCCCAGGAACCCACCGCGTAGGGCTCTACCCCGGGCGGGTTCTCGAGCAGCGGGGTCGACACCTCCCAGAGCCGTTCGATCCCGTCGGACCGCGTGAACAGGGCCTGGTCGCCCAGCATCGCGTCGAGGATCAGTCGCTCGTAGCCCTCGAGTTCGTGCTTCGTGCCGAACGAGCCGTCGTACCGGAAGATCATCTCGGCGTCGCCGAGGCGCATGGCCGGCCCGGGTTCCTTCGCGAAGAACCGCGCCGCGATCCAGCCCGGGTCGTCGAAGTCGATGACGAGCCGGTTCCCCATGCGGTCGCGCCCCGGGTGCACCTCGTCCGGGAACATCTGCAACGGCGGGTGCCGGAACCCGAGCACGATCGCCTGTCGTCGTTCCGCGAGCGCCTTCCCCGATCGGAGGTAGAACGGCACGCCGGCCCACCGCCAGTTGTCGATCTCCACCTTCATCGCGACGAAGGTCTCGGTCTGCGACTCCGGGTCGACCCCGGGTTCCGACCGGTAGCCCTCGTACTGGCCGCGCACCACATGGTGTACGTCGACGGGCCGGAGGGCCTCGAAGACTTTGACCTTCTCGTTGCGCAACGCGTTGGCACGCATCGACGTCGGCGGCTCCATCGCGACGAACCCGAGCACCTGGAACAGGTGCGTCACGATCATGTCGCGGAAGGTGCCGGTCTGCTCGAAGAATGCGGCCCGCCCTTCGATCGTGATGGCCTCGGGTACGTCGATCTGCACGTGCGCGATGTGGTCACGGTTCCAGATGGGTTCGAACAATCCGTTGGCGAAGCGGAGCGCGAGGAGGTTGTCGACCGATTCCTTGCCGAGGAAATGGTCGATGCGGAACACCTCCGACTCGTCGAACACCGAGTGGAAGACGCGGTTGAGCTCCTGCGCCGAGGCCAGGTCCGTGCCGAACGGTTTCTCGGCGATGACGCGTGCGTTCTCGGCGAGCCCGCTCGCGCCGAGCATCTGCACGACGGAGGCGCACGCGTCGGGTGGGACGGCGAGGTGGAAGAGCCGCCGCGCCTTGCCGCCGATCGCCGCCTCGGCGGCGTGTACCGCGGCGATCAGCGGCGCCGCGTCGTCGGGATCGGCGGCCGCGAAACTGAGGCTGCCCTCGAACGCGTCCCAGCGCTTGCCCCGTGGTTTCACGAGACCGAATTCCGTCACTGCATCGCGTGCGTGCTCGCGGAAGGCGTCGTCGCTGAGCGCGAAGCGTGCCGGTGCGGAACCGATGATGCGGAACCGCTCCGGCATGAGGCCCGCGTTCGACAGGTGGAAGAGGCCCGGGAGGAGCTTGCGCTTCGCCAGGTCGCCGGTCGCGCCGAACAGGACGACGACGTGGTCGTCGGGCCGCGGTAGTCCGGCAACGCCCATCACGCACTCCCTCGCCGTCGAACCCGATCCTCCAACCATGTCACGCCGGGCGTTGCAACGGCGGCAAAGAGCCGGTTACCTGTCAGCCATGGCGAATCTCGTGACCCGATGACGGTCGAAGCCGAGAAGCGCGCGGCCGCGGAAAATGCCGCCGCCCTCGTCGAGGACGGCATGGCGGTGGGGCTCGGCACCGGGACGACGGTCGCGTTCTTGCTCCCGGCGCTGGCTCGCCGCGAGCTGGCGATCACGTGCGTCGCCACGTCACCGCGCACCGAGGCCGCGGCCCGCGATCTCGGTCTGCGGGTCGAACCGTTCACGACCCTCGACCATCTCGACATCGCGATCGACGGCGCGGACCAGATCGACCCCGACGGCTGGTTGGTCAAGGGGGGCGGCGCCGCGCATACACGCGAGAAGATCGTGGCCGCGGCCGCCGATCGGTTCGTCGTGATCGCCGATTCGAGCAAGGTGGTCGACGCCCTGCATGCGCCGGTCCCGCTCGAGTTGCTCGAGTTCGGGTTGGCGGGCACGTTGCGCCGGCTCGGCACCGTCGCCGTGCGCGACGCCCCGCGCAGCCCCGACGGCGGGGTGATTGCCGACTACATGGGCGTGCTCGACGACCCCGCCCGCCTCGCGGCGCGTCTCTCGTCGGCACCGGGGGTCGTCGAGCACGGTTTGTTCCCGCCGGAGATGGTCGCCGTCGTCGTGGTTGCGCGCGGCTCGACGGTCGAGCGGCGAGTACTGCACCCGTGAGTGGCGGCGCGACATGATCACGGTGCACCGGCCGCGGCGAGGTCGGCGAGGACATGCGAACGCGCCGCCTCGACGCGACCGGCCGGGATCGCGCGGTCGCCATCGAGCAGTTTCGTCAGCGGTTCCACCTTGTCGGCCCCGGTGATCAGCCAGAGGAGCTGCTCGGCGCGGGCGAGCGCGGGATAGGTGAGCGTCATCCGACGATGGCCCTGGTACGGCGCCGCCAGCGCGACGAGCCCGTCACGCACACCCAGAACGGGATCGCCGGGCACGAGTGACGCGGTGTGCCCGTCGGGGCCGAGGCCGAGGTGCACGAGATCGAAGCGCGCCGGTAACGATGCCGCGTACTCGGCGGCCGCCGCGTCGAGGTCGGCGCGCTCCACCGGCATCGGCTCGACGCGCACGGTGATGCCGGCCAGGCTCTCGCGCAGGTGGGTGAGGTTGCGGTCGGGGTCGCCGGGGGGCGCGACGCGCTCGTCCACCTGGAAGATCACGACCTGGTCCCAGGGGACGTCTTCTCCGGCGAGCGCGGCGAACATCGCCCATGGGGTACGGCCGCCCGACACCGCGAACCTGAACCGGCCCGACTCGGCGGCGGCGACCCGAGCGCGCCCGGCGATCTCCTCGGCCGCAGCCCGCACGACCGCGCGCGCGTCCGGGAACACGTCGACGTCGTGTTTCACGGAGTTGCCCGCTTCTCGTCGTGCCCCCCGAACTCACTGCGCATCGCGGAGAGGATGCGGTCGGCGAACTCGCCCCGCGATCTCGACGCGAACCGATCGAACAGCGCGGTGGTGATGACCGGCGCGGGAACGCTCTCGTCGATCGCGGCGTCGACAGTCCAGCGCCCCTCACCCGAGTCCGACACCCGGCCGGCGAAACCGGCGAGGTTCGGCGAACGCGCGAGCGCGTCGGCGGTCAGGTCGACGAGCCACGACCCCACGACCGAGCCCCGCCGCCACACCTCCGCGACCTCGGCGACATCGATTTCGTACATGTAGGCCTCGGGGTCGCGCAGCGGAGCGGTCTCCGCGTCGTCGGTACGCGCGGTTTTCCCCGCGTCGGCGTGCTTGATGATGCTGAGCCCCTCGGCGATCGAGGCCATCATCCCGTACTCGACGCCGTTGTGGACCATCTTCACGAAGTGCCCGGCACCGCTGGGGCCGCAGTGGAGGTAGCCGTCGGGTGAGGTCCCGTCGCGGCGCGACCGGCTCGGTGTCGGCTCGGCCGCCCCCCGGCCCGGCGCGATCGTCTTGAAGATCGGTCCGAGGCGCGTCACGACGTCGTCCTCACCTCCGATCATCAGGCAGTAGCCGCGCTCGAGGCCCCAAACCCCGCCCGACGTTCCGCAGTCGACGTAGTGGAGTTGTTTCGCCACGAGCTGGCGTGCGCGCGCGATGTCGTCCCGGTAGTAGGAGTTGCCACCGTCGATCACGACGTCGCCCGGGTCGAGCAACTCGACCAGCTGGTCGAGGGTCATCCCGACGAGCGAGGCCGGCAGCATCAGCCACACCGCGCGAGGTCGGTCGAGCGCCGCGACGAGTTCCTGGAGCGATGTGCTCGGCGACGCGCCTTCGTTCGCGAGCTCCTTCACCGTCGCGTCGTTCACATCGAAGACGACAAGTTCGTGGCCGTCGCGGAGAAGCCGGCGAACGAGGTTCGCGCCCATTCGGCCGAGGCCGACCATGCCCAATTGCATCGGAGTGTCGGTTGCCATCGTCGTCTCCTAGTTCTGCTTGAGTCCCCGGTAACGGCGGATGAGCGCGTTCGTCGACGAGTCGTGCGCCAGTGCCGGTTCGCGGTCGCTGAGGCCACGGATGGTGTTGATCGATCGTTGGTCGAGATCGTCGTTCATCACGTCGCCGCCGTCGGTGCCGAAAGCGCGGCACCGACGATGCCCGCATCGTTGTGCAGTTGGGCCGGCACGATCTCGGTGCGCAGCGAGATGTGCGGCAGGAACTTGTCGGACTTCTTGCTGACGCCCCCACCGATGATGAATAGCGTCGGCCAGAGGAGCCGCTCGACCAGTTCGAGATAGGCCTGGAGGCGTCCGGCCCACTTCTTCCACGACAGCTCGTCGTGTTCGCGCACGGATTCGGCCGTCCAGTCCTCGGCGTCTTCGTGATGCAGGTGCAGATGGCCGAGTTCGGTGTTCGCGACGAGCACACCGTCGGTGAACACGGCGCTGCCGATCCCCGTGCCCAGCGTGATGAGCACCACCACACCGCGACGATCGCGCCCGGCGCCGAAGCGGACTTCGGCGACCCCGGCCGCGTCGGCATCGTTCACGACAGCGACGGGCCGGCCGGTCGCCCTCGCGAAGTGCTCGGCCGCGTTGGTGCCGATCCACGTCGAGTCGATGTTCGACGCCGTCTCGACGACGCCGTCGCGGATGACCGCGGGGAGCGTAAGACCGATCGCGCCTTCCACCCCGAGTTGCGCGACGACGTCCGCGACCGCGCCGGCGACACGCGCGGGCGTCGCCGGCGACGGCGTGAGTACCCGCACACGCTCGCCCGCCAGCGCGCCGCGACCTACGTCGACCAGGGCACCCTTGATGCCGGTCCCACCGATGTCGATACCGAGCGCGTGCGCGGCCGGGCCCGGCGGCGATCCCGGTGCGCTCGCACCCGGTGGGCCGTCAGGGGGCCTGGACGTGGTCATAGGCCGGGGCCTCGCTACTCGCCGGCTGCGGATGACGGACGCCCGGCCACCACATCCGGTCACCGCCCAGGCGCATGACCGCCGGCAGTGCGGTCATCCTCGTCACGAGTGCGTCGAGCAGGATCGCGACCGTCATCCCGAAACCGAACTGCTTGACCGCGGCGCCGGGTTGGAAGATGTACGACGCGAACACGAAGACCATGATCAACGCGGCGGCGATCACGATGTGGCCACCGCCACCGAGCCCGCGGCGCACCGCTTCGGTCGCGTCGGCGCCCCGTTCACGTTCCTCCCGCATGCGCGAGACGAGATAGACCTCGTAGTCGTTCGAGAGCCCGAAGAGCACCGCGAAGAAGACGGGCGCGAGAAGCGAGAGCACCGGAATGTCGTGCGGTATCCCGATCCAGCCGCGTCCCCAGCCGAACGTGAGGAACGCGACGAGAACGCCATACGTCGCGAGGATCGTGATCACGTTGAAGATCGCCGCTTTGATCGGGATCGCGACGGAACGGAACACCGAACCGAGAATCACGAGCGCGACGAGGATGACCAACCCGATGAAGATCGGGAGACGGTCGGCGATCCGCGTGTCGAGGTCGACGAACACCGCGTTCCGACCGGTGACGAGCGCGGTCAGGTCGGTCCCGCTCGTCGCCTGCGGAAGCGTTTCGTTGCGGAGACGCTTCACGAGGTCGGCCGTCGCGCTCGCCTGCGCGTCGGTCTTCGGGATCACCTGGATCACCGCGGTGCTCTTCGAGGCGTTGAGTTGCGGCGGCGTGACCGCGGCAACGCCTTTGGCTTGGTCGACGGTTTGGACGAGCTTGGTGAGCTGGGCCTGGGCCGCCGTGTCACCGGCGGGGATCTGCGCCACGACCAGGAACGGGTCGGTCGATCCCGCGCCGAACGCCTTGGTCTGGAGGTTCCACGCGCGGTACTGGGTCGAATCAGTCGGGAACAAGGAGTTGTCGAGCGGGCCCAGACGCAGGTCGCCCTTGAACACCGGGATGGCGAGCACGAGCAACGCGACGATCGCCGCGGCGAGCATCACGGGCGCGGCCCGGGTGACGAAACCGGCCCAGCGTTCCCCGAGCGTGGGTGCCGCGTCGCCCGCGGTCACGTCGCGCGCCCAGGGCACGCGCGACGACGCGAGCTTCGTGCCCACGGCGCCGACGACGGCAGGCTGGAGCGTGAGCGCGGCGAGGATGACGGACCCGACGACGAGCACGACCGCGTAGGCCATTGCGGTGACGGACGGCACGTCGAAGACGAGCAACGCAACCAGCGCGACGATGACGGTTGCCCCGGCGGTGAGGACCGCATGGCCGATCGTCGCCAGCGCGTGGCCCGCGGCGTGCTCGGGCTCCTCTCCTTCGCTGACGTAGTCCTTGGCTCGACCGATCACGAACAGGCCGTAGTCGATGCCGACCCCGAGGCCGATCATCACCGCGGTCGTTTCGGAGATGGTCGGGACGTCGACGAAGTTCTCGAGGATCCGAACGAGACCGACACCGAGACCGACGCCGACCAGCGCGCTCACGACCGGCCACGCGAACGACCACCACGTCGCGAGCGCAACCGCCAGCACGATCAACGCGGCGATCAGGCCGTAGAGCACGAGCGCCCGTTTCACGTTGATCGGCTGCGATCCGGGCAGGGAACCGCCCAGTTCGATCTCGAGGTTCGCGCTTCGTGACGTCGACACCGAGTCGGAGAGTGCGTTGAAGGTGTCGATCCCGTTGTTGGGAAGGTCCTGAAACGGTTTCGCGTACAAGACGTTCGCGAGGGCCGTCGTCCCGTCGGCCGAGATCAGCGCGGCGTTCTGGTACGGCCCGACGACGGTGGCGACATCGGCGAGCTTCCCGAGACCGGCCACGTTGGCCTGGATCGTCTTCTGCAGGGTGGCGTCGGTCTTGAGGTTCGCGCCGTTCGTCGTGTGGTACACGACGGTCGCGCCGGTGCCGGCGGCGACCGGGAACTGCTGCTCGAGCAGGTTGAGCGCCTGCTGCGACGGCGCACCCGGCAGCGTGAAGTTGTTGCTCGCTTCCGCGCCGAGCCCGATGCCGATTGCCCACACCCCCGCGAGCAGGATCAGCCAACCCGCGATGACGGGCCAGTGACGGCGCGCGGCGAACGTCCCCCAGGATGCAAGCATCAGGCCATCCGACGACGTTCTGAGGGGCGGGTCGTCATCCGGCTACCTCCCGCTCGCGCTCGCGGGCGTCGTCAGGAGCTTGACGACGGGCGGCGGAACGTACGAGTTGTCGGCGACGCTGCTCCCGGCCACGACCCCGTAGACGCGAAGCATCAGGTTGAACGGTCGGTTGGAGACCGGCAGCCAGTTCGCGACCGGCACGCCCTTCGGCCTGGTCGCCGAGATGTAGATGGAGAGCGAGCCGTCCTTGTTCTTCCGCAACCCCGGCGTGTACCGGGCAACGAGGTACTTGTTCGCCGAGTTCGGGATCAGTTCGATCGCGTTGGGCGTGTACGCCGTCAGCGACCAGAAGCGGCTCGCGTCAGGCTGGCCGTTGCGCGGGAACGTCAACACGTAACCCCCCGAGGCCTTTCCGTTCAGCGGGGCGCCATGGCCGTCTCGGAAGACGTGGTAGTACGCGGCGGTGCTGATGCCATTGCAGTACTGGCAGAACTCGGTGATCGCGGCGCGGTCGAGTACCTGCGTGCCCCAGTTGCCGATGTTCGTGAAGTGGATCCAGTTGTTCGGTCCTCGATGGTTGAGGTAGCTGCGCTGGATCGCGTCGTACGCGGCCCGGGCGCCGGCGATGAACGCGAGGCGCCGCAGCGGGGTGAGCGCCGAACCTCCGTTCCCGAAGCGCGCGTCGAACACGTCCGACAGCGCTCGCTCCGCGGGGGTCAGCGGCGGCGTGAAGCTCGAGTGCACCGCCGTTTGGAGCATCCTGAGGAATCGGATCGCGTTGAACCGGATCAGCGTGTCGGCGACGGTCTTGAACGGGACCCCGAAGTAGATCTCGGGCAGGATGTTCGCCGGTCCGCCGTCGGGGTTGCGCCGGTAGCCCCTGAGCGGTTGCAACTTGAGCGCGGCGCGGAACGCGGTTGCGTCGGCGATCTGGTTCGTGCCGTCCGGCGCGTACTTGTCGACCCGGAAGATGAGGGTCGTGACATCGAGCGGTAACTCGATGCGCCTCACGCCGGCCGGCAGTTTCCGCTTGTACCCCGGTGCAACCAGCCCGTAGCGGGTCGTCGGAGACGCGACGCCCGAGCCCTTGGAGTTGATGCCCGACGTGAACACCCTCCCGTAGGGGTCCAGGTTGAGGACCGAGTAGCCCGCGGGCGTGGAGGGGACGGTCAGGATCAGCGGCCCGGCCGACACGTCGATCGGGGAGCTCGCGTACAAGGTGTCGTCGTTGATGGCGACAACACCTTGGTAGATCGGAGAGATCCGGTTCGGTCCGATGAGCTGGTTGAAGCCGGCGAGCGAGTACTGCGAATGGGTGAACCAGAGCGGGTAGAACTGAACGATGTACCCCGTCGCGAGTGCGGCAGGGCCCGTTCGTGCGTAGAGATCGGCTTGTGCGCGAGAACTCGTACGAGCGGCGGTCGCGCCGGCCGGCAGCGCGGAGGCCAGCCCGATCAGAAGGGAGAGCGCGCCGATTGCGGCGACGAACCGGTGCCGTACGGCGCCCGCGCGACGGCGCGTGGATGTTGGGACCCCGCGCCCCGATGGCGGTCGAGCCGCGTCGCACGTCTGGCTGCGGGAAACGTCGACTTCGCGCATGTCACTCTCCTCCTGATGCCACCTTGCGCGCGCGGGCACACCAGGGCCGATATCGCTACCCCCTGCGCCCACCGCCGGTAGCGATACCGCCACCGGATGCACACCCCATTGCTCAGACTCTTGCCGCTCCTCCCCCACCGCGCTTGGCTTCGCGTCCCGCGATTTGTGGTCTTTACGTCCCACTCGTGGGCCCCCACGAGGCGTTCCTGCAGGCCAGGCGGCATGCATTTCGCTGATCCAGCGAAATGCCTTGCATGCAGATCCTGGAAATTTGCGCAATGAATTTGGGAGATCGCAAGGAATTCAGGGTGTTGCAGCCCACCATCGCCGTGGTTACGATCAAATTGCAACATCCAGCGCGGCATTGGGCAAGCAGCGAACGCTGTGGAATGGCGCACACTTCCGACTTCTCTCAGCACGGTTTTGGAGCCGAGGTGTCATCAGCGCAGCGGTGACGCACACACGTGGCGCGACAGCGGCGGGACCGCATGGCTACACGATCGCTGGAAATCCGGGCCGAGTCCCTGAACGCACAGTCGGTCGGGCGCGGCAACATTCTCGACGCCTGGCGTGAGGCCACCAGCCCCGTCTACGACGCGGTGCCCGTGCAGCAACGCGAAGACTTCGACGCCTCGATCGTCGCGTTCAATCTCGACGGTCTCGTAGTGAGCCACGTGCGCTTCGACCCCTCGTACTTCGGACGAAGCCCGGCGCGATTGCGCAACGACGAGACCGACTGCATCACGATCCAGCACTACCTGTCGGGGTCCATCCAGGGTCACGTCGGCGATCGTCCGTTCTGGATGGGGCCCGATCGCATTTCGATCCAGGACCTCGCGTTGCCCTACTCGGCGCGAGCCGAAGCGTCAGAGGTGCTCGGCCTCGCCATCCCGCGCCATCGCGTCCGCGCGTCGCAGCGGCTCAGGACCCAGCAACCACTGATCTCTTTCCCGCTCAACACCGCCCGTGGTTCCCTGCTGGCGGGCGCGTTGCAGGGGCTCTGGAAGGAGCTCTCGGCCGGGCGCGTCTACGAACCGGCCAGCGTGGCCGACGCGTTCCTCGGCTTCGTCAACGGCCTCATCGAGCATGCCGTCGACGCGCCACCCGACGACCAGTCGCTGGCCGCGATGGAGGAATACCTGCGGGAGCGGCTGAACGACGACACGCTCGGTGTCGAACACATCGAACGGGCATTCCACTATTCCCGCAGTGCGATTTACCGGCTCTTCGAACCGCACGGCGGGGTCGCGGCGTTCATCCGCACGGAACGCCTCCGGCAGTGCCACGCGGAACTGATTCGACCGCGTGCGACGCCGATCAGCGTGTCGGACGTCGCCGGCCGCTTCGGCTTCCACGACGCATCGCACTTCAGCCGAGTCTTTCGCCGGCACTACGGCATCGCGCCTTCGGAGCTGGCCGCCTTCGCGACGAGAAACGGCGTCGAACACTCGAAACGACACGGTGGGCGCAACGCCAGCGTCCGGACCATCAAGTCGTGGCTCGAGGCGCTCTGACCCGACCGGCCGCCGATCGATCGACGCCCCAACACCGCGCTCAAGCCGTGCCGACGATCCCGTCGATCGCGACCGGCAGGTGCCGCGGGCCGCGCAGTACGGGGCTCGGGCGGTACGGGGGTGGGTCGACCGTGAGGCGCGGGTTGCTCAACCGGCGGGCCAGCGCGGCCAGGGCGACCTGTGTCTCGATGCGCGCCAGTGGCGCACCGAAGCAGTAGTGGACACCGCCGCCGAAGCCGAGGTGCTGAAGGTCTTTGCGATCGGGATCGAACCGGTTCGGCTCCCGGAACATCTGCGGGTCGCGGTTGCCGGCCGCGAGCAGCAGGACCAGCTTTGCGCCCTTCGGGATCGTGACCCCGGCGACGTCGACGTCGGCGGTGAGCGTCCGGTTCGGTAGGTACTGCACGGGCGGCTCGAAGCGGAGGAGTTCCTCGATCAAAGGCACCGCGAATGCCGGGTCGGCGCGCAGCCGCTCGAGATGCTCGGGGTGGCGCAGCAGCGTGAGGGTTCCGTTGGCGATCAGGTTGACGGTCGTCTCGTGACCGGCGATGAGGAGCATCAGGCCGGTGATCTGCAGATCGAGGTCGGAGAGGCCGTCGCTTGCTTCGTTGGCGAGGCGCGACAACAACACGTCGCTCGGGTGGGCGCGGTGGTGGGCGATGAGATCACCGAGGTAGGTCACGATCGCGAGTTCGGCCTCGGAGCCCTTCCGGGCGAGTTCTTCGGGATTGGGCTGGCCTGTGGTGTCGAGCGATTCGACGATGTGGTCGGCCCAACTGTGGAACTGGGGCTCGTCTTCGGGCGGCACGCCGAGGAGCCGGCAGATCACGGCGACCGGGATCGGGTACGCGAACTGGTCGACGATGTCGACCGTCCCGGCTTCGAACGCGTCGATCTTCTCCGCGACGAGCCGGTGGATCTCCGGCTCGCTGTGCAACACCAGCGCGGGGTTGCCCGGAGGGCCGAACTCGTTCATCGCGATGCGACGCATGCGGTCGTGGTTCGGCGGGTCCTGCGAGATGAACGGCGCGACCGGCGGGATGTCGTCGGCCCGTTCGGTCCGCTGGTTCGGGTCGGAACTGGTGCGAGGGTCGTGGAGCAGGGTGACGATCTCGCGGTAGGTCGACACCACGTAAGAGCCGTCGTCTTGGATCGTCACCGGCTGCTCGAACTGCGCGTACAGCCGGTACGGGTCGGAGCGGTTCGCGGGGTTGCCGATGTCGTCGAGGAGGGTGGCGGTGGTCATGAGGCACCTTGAGGTTTGATGACGATGGCGTGCCGGCCCGCGGGCTCGTAGCCGGAGAGCACGACGGTCGGCGGGTCGTAGGGCAACGAAGGGTGCGGGAACTGCGGCGGCACCGGTCCGTCGGGCGTCGGTCCGTCGGCGGCCCGAAGGCCTGACGGAAGCGGCGCCGCCATCTCGATCTGGCCCCGGTAGAAGTCCAACCACTTGGCCTGGTCGACGAAGACGGCGGCCACGAGCCGACCCTGCTGCCCGTACGCGGCGACGAAACTGCGTTCCTTCACCGAACCCTGGGTGAAGACGATCTCGTCGGCGAAGGGCGGGACGCCGACCGACTTGATGTTCAGCCCGAACTGGATCGACCAGAACGCGGGAACGGCCACGTGGGGTAGCCGGCGCGTTGGCGCGCACACCATGTTGTGCGCCGCGATGGCGGCCTGGGTGACGGCGTTCTCCCAGTGCTCCAACGAGAGGAACTGGTAGCCGTAGAGCGGATGGGGGACGCGGGCGACGTCGCCGGCGACGAACACGTCGTCGACCACCAGCCCGTCCTGGCTGATCGCCCGGCATCCCGCGTCGGCGGCGACACCCAACGGTCCGGCGGCCAGGCCTGATCCGGCCAACCACTCGACATTGCGTTGCGCGCCGAGCGCGACGACGACCACCTCGGCCTCGATGTGGGAGCCGTCGGAGAGGACGGCGCCGCGCACCCGCCCGGTGCCGTCGCCCTCCAGCGCATCCACCTGGACCCCGGTGCGAAGGTCGACGCCCTCCTCGCGCTGGATCTCGGCGGCGATGTCACCGACCACCCCGCCGAAGACACCCGCCAGGGGTGAAGGACCACGCTCGACGAGCGTGACCGCGAGCCCGAGCTGACGGCTGACCGACGCGATCTCCGAACCGGTGAACCCGCCTCCGATCACGAGCACCCGCTTCGGGCCCGCGGCCAAGCAGGAACGCAGCGTGGTGGAGTCGGCGCTGGTCCGCACCGACACCACACCGTCGTACGCGGCCTGTTCGGGAACGAACCACGGCCGGTTCCGGACGCCGGTTGCGATCAGCAACCGGTCGTACGCCACCGAGGAGCCGTCGGCCAGCCGCACTTGGCTCGCGTCGCGGTCCAAGCCCGTCGCCGCGACACCCAAGCGCCACTCGACATCACCGAGGTCGACGAGCCGCGGGAGGCGGGTCTTGCCGGCCGGGGCCATACCCAGCAACACCTGCTTCGAAAGGGGCGGGCGGTCGTAGGGCTCGTAGGGCTCGTCACCGATCATCGTGATCGGACCGGTGAACCCTTCGGCCCGCAATCGCTCGGCACCGCGAAGCCCGGCGAGCGACGCACCGACGATCACCACCCGGGCATCACCCGCGAGTGTCACCGCCGCGCTCATCGCGATTCCCCGGCCCCACCGGCACGCGCATCGAGATCGACCAGGATGGCTTGGACCGGGCAGGCGGCCGCGGCCCGCAACACCTGCAAGCGTTGCGCGTCATCCGGTTCGGGGACATACATCAGCGCCTCTTGCCCGTTGAAACGGAACACGTCAGGCGCGAGAAAGCAGCACTGCGCGTAGCCCTGGCACAACGTGAGGTCGACCGCGATCCTCATTGACTGCCACCCCCCTCGAAGGTCGCCACGACCGCGCGAAAGCGATGGTGCTGGACGCGCGCGCGAGGAATGTTCATGCGAAGCCGGCGATGCCTTTCCCCACCAGAAGGGCACCGAACACGACAAAGAGCGTCACGCCGACCGCCGGGCCGTGCGCGACGAGTTCGGCCCGCCACGCGGTGAGGACGTGGTCGGCTTGCTTGGGCGCGAAGATCAGCAAGCCCACGGGCGCGGCGATCGTCACGCTGGCGATCACGACGTAGATCGCGATCACCCCCACCGATTTGGGCGCGCTCAATTCGGCCTGCGCGACCGATGCCGCGCTCGACAGTGACAGCACCGTGTTCTTCGGGTTGAGGCCCGTCAGCATCGCTCCGATGCCGAGGCACTGCCAAGGGCCGAACTCGTTCAGCTTGGCGATCCACTTCGGAGGGGTTGGGGTTTCGCCGGGGGCGGGCCGGTTCCGCCACCGACGGAACCCGAGCACGAGCAGGAGCACGCCGAGCGCGAGATGAACGATCGACGCGAACCGGGTTGGGCCGCGATGGGAGAAGTTGGCCGGGCTGAACACGACGAGCACCAACGCGGTGACGACCACCAGTCCGAGGACCCAACCGAGCAGGAACGCGGGGCCGTTCCTTCTCGCGTTCGGGGTGAACAAGATCATGATCACGGCCATGACGGGCAGCGGGCTGATGGCCACGCCCACCGCCAGCGGCACGACCGGCCCGACTGCGCTCCACATCTGCCGACGACCGTACGCCGGCGCGCGCGAGCCGAGCTGTGCCATGCGTCCCAAGGTTCAGTGCGGTCGAACCGACGCGCTATCTGCCTTCGAATCGGGGTGGGCGCTTCTCGAGGAACGCTCTCATACCCTCGATCTGGTCGGCGGAGCTGCCGCATCGCCGCACCGCGTCGCGCTCGAGGCGCAACGCGTCGTCCAACGGAAGGTGCTCACCACCGACCACCGCGCGCAACACCCCGGCAACGGCGATCGGTGGCTGCGCCGCGAGCTCCTCGGCGAGCTCGACCGCTCTCCGTTTCAGTTCGGCGACCGGGTGGACCTCGTGCACGAGACCGATCGCGAGTGCGGTCGGGCCGTCGATCTTCTTGGCCCGGAGGATCATGTCGAGCGCGTGCGCGCGCCCGACCGTTCTCGTCAGCCGGGCGGTACCACCCCACGCCGGCACGGTCCCGAGATCGAGCTCGGGAAGCCCGATACGGGCGCCCTCGCTCGCGGCCAGGCGGAAGTGACAGGCGAGCGGGAGTTCGAGCCCGCCGCCGAGGCAGTACCCGAACATCGTCGCGATCACCGGCTTGTCGAGTTGCTCGATCGCCGACAGCACCCGGAGCCGCTGGTCGAGGACCGCTTCGAACCCGCCGCGCTCCTGCGCGCCCGACATCAGCTGCTTGAGGTCCATGCCGACGCTGAAATGCTCGTCGCCGGCCGCGGTGATCACCACCGCCCGCGTGTCGCGATCATCCCGTAACGCGGCGACGGCGCGTTCGAGCTCGTCCATGTACTCGAACGTCATGCGGTTCCGGGGCGGGTCGTGGTTCTCGAGGATCATCACCCGGCCACGGCGCTCGCTGCGGAGTGCGCTCTCACCCATCACGCGTTCGCAACCTATGCCATGCCCGGCCCGTTCGACGTGAAGCGCGTCAGTGGCAGAGCGTTGCGCCGGTGGCGAAGGTCCCGTTCGTGGAGTAGAGGCCGTTGATGCCGCCGGCGTGATCGAAGAACCACCCGTAGAACGCCAGTTCCTGCACGTGGTACGTCTGGCCCTTGACCGTCACCGGGAAGATCGTGCCGCTGAGCGGGTCGCCCACTTCGAGATTGCCCTGGCAACCCGACACCTGTCCGATGTGGCCCCATGCCGGGGTCGGATTGTTGATGTACGGATCGTCCATCCACTCACCGACCTCGTGGCTGAGCACGCTCTGGTCCGCGACACCCGAGAACGCGCCGTTCGTGTCGTACTCACTGACGCCGTAGGTCTGCGACGCGCCACCGAAACTCGGATTGTTGAACGCCGAGTGGTAGCCGAGGTAACAACAGTTGCCGGGGCTCCCGAAGTAGAGCACGACGTTCTTGAACAGGAAGATCGGGAACGTCTTCGGGCTGACCCCGCTCGAAGCGAGCGATGGGAACAACGTGTTCTGCACCAGCGAGTCCCAGGTGCCGAGGTCGAACGTCCCGACCGCGCCGCACGTCCCACCGCCGTACTCGACGCCGCCGTTCACGGTGACGTTCAGCTTGGGGCCCGCGTTCCCGTTCAGGAAGACGTGATAGGTCGGGTTCACCCCCGCCGGGTTGGTGTAGGACCAGAACTCCTCACGCTGCAGGGCGTCGATGTACTGGGTCTTGCCGACGGCGGTGCCGCCGAGCGAGTAGTGGACCTTCTTGAAGATCGGACCGTTCAACGCGGCGGTCAGATCACTTTGCGTTTCACCACACGCCCCGTTCGCGACCGTCGGGTCGTAGACATGCCCGCTCGCGCTGAACGTGATCGACACCGGGATGACGATCGTCTTGATGTGCGCGTTCTTCGCCGGGGTCGACACGGGCTTGCCGACCATCGTGAACGGGTAGACCGCGCCGCTCTGGCCGGCGACGACCGTCGAACTCCACGTCGGGATGGTCGACACACCCGCGGCGCGGACGATCGCGTTGGCCCTCGGTTGGTCGCGGTACGGGAGCGCGGCCGTCAGCGCGCGCAACCGGGCCTTCGGCGGCACGGTGCTGGTCGCCTCGACCGGGCTGTTCACCTGGGCCGCACCGTGCGCGAGCGCTCGCTCCGCGGGCGTACCGGAAGCGTGCGCCCCGGTAGCCGGGACCGCTACCGCCCCCAGCAGACCGGCGGCCAGCATGGCGCGACCGGCGCGCTTGCGTAGCGCTCGCGAAAACATTGAGCCCACCTCCCGTGACGCACCCGGCAATACACCGTCGGCGCGCCCCGGCGCCGCCCGCCATCATGCCGGGCCCGACCTCGGCTCGAAAGGAGAACGTCGGCTGGGCCGATGCAGCGTCCGGCCGTGTGGCGGGGCCCGCTCTCGCCGGCTCGGCTAGACCGGTGGGCGTGCGAGCGAAACGGCTCTCCGCGCCCCTGTGCCTCATGGGGTTACTCCTCGCGGCGTGCGGGCCCGGGTCGAACCATGCCGCCGAGTCTTCGACGTCGACCGCGCCGGCCACCAACACGTCGACCCCGACGAATTCGACCGCGCGCTCGACGACGTCGACGGTGCCGCCGGCGGGCAACGACGCGTGGACGACCTATTACCACGACGCGGCGCGTAGCGGCGCGACGAGCAACGGGCCCTCGTCGCCGAGCGCGGTAAAGCAACGCTGGATGTCGCCGGCGCTCGACGGCGATGTGTACGCACAGCCGCTGCTCGCCGGGGCCCGCGTGATCATCGCGACCGAGAACGACAGCGTGTACGCGCTCGACCGCGCCGACGGGAAGGTGCTCTGGCGCCGCCACCTCGGCGAGCCGGTAGCCGGTTCGTCACTTCCCTGCGGCGACGTCGGCACCGTCGGCATTACGAGCACGCCCGTGATCGACGCGCCGGCCGGCCGCGTCTACGCCGCTGGCATGGTCGCGCCCGGCCGTCACCTGTTGTTCGCGCTCGATCTGTCGACGGGCAAGGTGATCGCGTCCGTCGGCGTCGATGCCACGGGCGCCGACCCGTCGGTGCACAACCAGCGCGCCGCGCTGACCCTGTCCGGCGGTCGGGTGTTCGTTCCGTTCGGCGGCCGCTTCGGCGATTGCGGCGACTACCACGGACAGGTCGTGTCGGCGCGCGTGACCCCGTCGGGTTTCGGTGCGGTCGCGTCGTACACGCTGCCGACACAACGCGAGGGCGGTTTCTGGGCGCCGCCGGGCGCCGCGACCGCGAGCGACGGGAGCCTCTACATCACGAGCGGCAACAGTTCGAGCAGCGGGCAGTACGACCACGGCAACAGCGTCGTGCGCCTCGGCGCGAGCTTGAACCTGCTCGACTCGTTCGCACCGACCGATTGGGCGTCGCTCAACGCAGGCGACGTCGACCTCGGTTCGACCAGCCCGGTGTTGCTCCCGGGCGGGCGCGTGTTCCAGATCGGCAAGAGTGGCGTCGGGTACCTCCTCGACGCCGCGCACCTCGGCGGCATCGGCGGGCAGCTGCACTCGGGCACCGTGTGCACCAGCCGGGCGTTCGGCGGCGTCGCCCATCGCGGCAACACCCTGTACGTACCGTGTGGCGACGGGATCACGGAAGTCACGGTGCAGGGCGACGGCTTCAGCGTCGGTTGGAGTGCCTCCGCTTCCGTCCCCGGTCCCCCGATCGTCGCGTCGGGCGCGGTGTGGAGTGTCGCGACGGCGTCGGGCGACCTGATCGCGATCGACGCGCGGACCGGCAAGCAACTCACCGTGCAACACCTCGGCGCGGTGCCGTCGAGGTTCGTGTCGCCCGCCGCCGCGTCGCAACTCGTCGTCGCCGCCGCGGGCCGTACCGTCTTCGCGTTCGGCGACTGACTCGCGTACGCTGACGAGCCGCGACGCGTCGAGTCGCGCCGTTCCCCCGCCGACACCGGCTCAGCGCGCTTCGTATGGCGCGGTGTTCCCCCTAGGGGTACGGAATGACATACAAAGACGCCGTCGCGGCGCTCGCCGCGCTCGGTGACGGATCGGCCGGCGTCTTCCGCGCCGCTGACGCGACCGCCGCCGGCGTATCGCGAAAGCAACTTGCCGCGCTGTGTCAGGCAGGCGTGATCGCTCGCGTGTTCCCGGGCATCTACCGGATCACCGCGGTCGCGGAAACGAACGAGCAACTCCTTCGCGCCGCGCTGCTCTGGGCGGGCGACGACGCGGCGGCCGCCGGCCGGTCGGCGGCGGAGCTCTACGGGTTCGAGGGTGTCACCGCGTCGAGGCCCGAGATCGTCGTACCGCCGGAACGCCGCGCCCGCTCGGCGACGGTCGTGGTCCACCATGCCCATCACCGGGGCGCGTTGATGACGCGCACCGTGCGAGGGGTGCGCGTCACCGGCGTCGAGCCGACCCTCGTTGCCCTCGCGCACTCGCTCGAACCGGAAGCGTTCGAGATCGCGTGCGAAGACGCGCGTCGCCGCGGGCTGACGTCGGTTGCCGCCATCGGTTCGTACCTGGAGCGGTGGGGTCGTCGCGGACGACCCGGGGTTGCCGCGACACGGGCGCTCATGGCCGAGCTCGACCCGGTGAACGCCTCTCGCTCGGCCCTGGAAGTGAAGACGCGACGGCTGCTCGTGGCCAACGATTTGGGCGACTTCACCCGCGAGTTCCCGCTCGACTGGAACGGTCGCACGTACCGCTACGACTTCGCATTCGAACGGCCGAGGGTGATCCTCGAGGTCAACGGCAGGCGCTGGCGGCGGAGCGTTCACCGGACGCGGCGTGACGCCGGCGAGACGGGCCTCCGGCGAATTCGTGCGTCAGCGAGCACCGAGACCGGCGACGAGCATGTCGTCGAGGAACCGGCCGGTAGCAGCGTGGTCGGTGGTGTCGACCACGCCTCCGGGGACCGTCACGAGCGACAGCACGATGCGCATCACCCACTCCGCGGCGCGGGCGATGTCGAGATCGGGCCGGAGCTCACCGGCCGCCCGCGCCGCTTCGAGGTAGCCGTGCCAGAAGCGGGCCATGCCCGGCATCATCTCGACCAGGCCCGTGCCGATCATCGCGGCGAACTCGGCCGGCTCCTCGGCCTTGAGCCGCAACCCGAGCGCGCTCGGTCGTTGCTCCCGCGCGAACACCACCGCGGTGGCGACCTGCGCCGCGATGCCCCTGGCGGCCGACACGCGGGCGTGCGCCTCGGACCAGAACTGGTCGTCGGTACGCGCGAGGGTCGCCGTGACCAGCGACGCCTTGTCGGGAAAGTGACGGTAGAGCCACGCGCGCGACACGCCGGCCTCGTGCGCGATCTCGGTCATGGTGGTCCGGCGAATGCCCGAGCGCGACAAGCACCGCTCCGTCGCGTCGAGCAACCGGTCACGGGTGCCCACCGCACCGACCGGCGGGGCCGGGCTCACGAGATGACGAAGTCGGAGAGGTCGGGCACCTTCGTCCACGACCAGTAGTCGACGAGCCGCCACGGGCTCAACCCGTGTATCTCGCCGTACTCGTTCTTGAAGAACGAGTGCTTGATCGACTCGTGCGACCACACGTAGGTCTTGATCTCGGCCTGCGTGCGCGCGTGCCAGTCGTCGTACTTGTCCTGGCGCGGTTCCATCGCGCGATACCCGCCGTCGATCAACGCTTCGAGGCACTGCGTGATGTAACGCATCTGGCATTCGGAATGGAAGATCAGGCTTCCGCCGTGCGCGAGGTTCGTTCCCGGTCCGTACATGCAGAACAGGTTGGGAAAGTCGGGGACGGTGATGCCGAGGTAGGCCGCCGGACGTTCGCCCCAACGCGCTCGCAGGTCGGCGCCACCTCGCCCGATGAACTCCATCGGGAAGAGCACCTTCGTCGCGAGGAAACCGGTGGCGTAGACGATCACGTCGGCTTCGTGACGTTCGCCGTCGACGGTCACGACCGCGTCGGGTTCGATGTGGTCGATGCCGGTTCGCACCAGGTCGACGTTGTCGCGGGTGAGCGTGCGCAGCCAGCTCCCATTGTCCTGCAGGGTGCGTTTGCCGGTGGGCGGATAGTCGGGCACGACCTTCGCGATCAGCTCGGGGTCGTCGCCCACCTGGCTGGTGATCCAGTCGGTGAACCACTGCCGGGTGAGCTCGTTCATCTCGCTGACCGCGCGGGCGCCACCGTCGTAACCGGGGTCGATCTTCGCCGCGGCCAGGCCCTTGTCGCAGACGGGCCAGAACAGCAAGAAGCGGTACCACCGGCCGTAGAACGGGAGGTGGCGCAGCGCCCAGGGCACGCCCGGCCCGACCTTCGAGTGATAGTCGGCGTTGGGGAACATCCACTGCGCGGTGCGCTGGAACACGGTGAGGTGCGCGACGTCGGGCGCGATCGTCGGCGCGATCTGGAACCCGCTCGCGCCGGCACCGATCAACGCGACGCGCTTCCCGCGCAGGTCGGCGTCGTGGTCCCAGCGCGCCGAGTGGAACGACGGGCCGGCGAAGGTGTTTTGGCCCGGGAAGTCGGGAACGTTCGGGCGGTTGAGTTGACCGACCGCGGAGATCACCGCGCGAGCGGTGATCTCCGACTCGGTGCCGTCGGCCGCGCGGACGCGCACCGACCAGGTCGCCGAATCGTCGTCCCACACCGCGCCGAGCACTTCGGTCTCCCACAGCACATGCGGTTCGATGCCGTGCTTGGCCATCACCCCTTCGAAGTACGCCTGCAACTCGGGTTGTTGGGCGAAGAACTCGGTCCAGTGATCGCTGGGCTCGAAGCTGTAGCAGTAGAAGTGGTTCGCGATGTCGACCCGCGCGCCCGGGTACGAGTTCTCCCACCAGGTCCCGCCGACGCCTCGGTTCTTCTCGACGATGGTGAACGGGATGCCCGCCTCTTTCAGCCGGATGCCGGCGAGCAGGCCCGATTCACCGCATCCGATCACCACGACCCCGAACGCGTCGCGGGCGGCGGCGTCGACGGGCGCGGCGACCTGCCGGGCGTCGGCTCCGTCGAGTTCCATCTCTTCCATCACCATCGGGACGTACTCGGCGGGCACGTCCTCGCAGACCAGCCAGCCCATCATTTCGCGGAGCAGATCGGCGGAGATGGGTTCCGGTTCCGGGCACCCGCGGTCGCGGTAGTCGCGGATGACGTCGAGGGCGATGCGCCGCACTTCGGCTTTGTCGTCCTCGCTCATGTAGCCCTGCACTTCGTTGAGCATGAGCCCGGCGGGCCGCAGCCGGCCCCGGATCAACTCGGGATCGCCGGCCATGTGGACGAGCGACAGCATGAGCGTCGGGATACTGACGTCGAGCAACGCGGCGGCGATGTCGTCGTCGGAGGTCGTGAACGGCTCACCGGCGTACGGGTTGCGCATGGTCTGCACCTTCGGGCGGCGGGCCGGCGCGTCGGGCCGGCCCCGGCGGCGAGGGTACACAACATTGGAAATGTGTCTAGCGGGGTGGCTCGCTCGGAACGGCGCCGGAACGGTGCCGGAACGGTGCCGGAACGGCGGTCCCCCGCTCCGATTTCCCGGCTGGGCGCCGAGGCACCACCGGTAGGATCGCGGCTCCGATGCTTCCCAGTGGCCCCGAGGAGATCCGACCCGCACCTCGGGGAGCACTCCGGCGGACGTTCGGCTCACTCGACACCCACAACTTCCGCCTCTACTTCGGTGGCGAGCTCGTCTCCTACATCGGCTCGTGGATGCAGACGATGGCCGAGGCGTGGCTGGTGCTCACGCTCACCCACAGCGGCGCCGCGGTCGGGACGACCTTCGCGTGCCGGTTCTTACCCGTGCTGCTGTTCGGGCTGTGGGGCGGCGCCATCGTCGACCACTTCGACCGCCGGAAGGTGCTCCTGATCACCCAGGCGCTGGCCGCGCTCTGCGCCGTCGCGCTCTGGTTGATCGTGCTCACCCACATCGTGCACGTGTGGATGGTGTTCGGGCTCGCGATCGCGCTCGGCTGCGTCACCGTGGTCGACGAACCGGCGCGCCACGCGTTCGTCGAGGAGATGGTCGGGCGCGACCGGCTCGCCAACGCGGTCGCGCTCAACAGCGCCGTCGCGAACTCGGCCCGCATCACCGGCCCCGCGATCGCCGGGCTGCTCATCGCGTCGATGGGTGTCGCGTGGGTCTTCTTCGTGAACGCGATCTCGTTCTTCGCGGTCATCGGCGCGTTGCTCGCCATGCGAACGAACGACCTGCACACGCGCGTACCGGCACCCGGGCGGCCACGCGTGCGCGAAGGTCTCGCGTACGCGTGGAGCATCACCGAGATCCGCGCCACGATCCTGCTCGTCGCCGTGGTCGGCACCCTCGTCTACAACTTCCCGACCTTCCTGACCCTGCTCGCGAGCGAGACGTTCCACGGCGGCGCCGGGCTCGCCGGCCTCCTGATGGCGATTCTCGGTGCCGGCACCGTCGCCGGCGGCCTCGCTGCCGCGCACCGCGGGCATTCCACCGCGCGGATCGTGATCGTCGCGGCCGCGTTGCTCGGGACCGCGCTCGTCGTCGCGTCGCAACTCCAATCCCAAGTCGCCGTCGAGATCGCGCTCGTCCCAGTCGGCGCGCTCGCCGTCTTCTTCGGCACGAGCGCGAACGCGCACATGCAGTTGTGCTCCGCGCCTGAGCTGCGCGGTCGCGTCATGGCGATCTACATGCTGCTCACCCTCGGCACCACCGTGGTCGGCGGGCCCTTCGTGGGATGGGTCTGCCAGCACTGGAGCCCGCGCGCCGGGCTCGGTCTCGCCGGTGTCGCGACCATGACGGCCGCGCTGGTCCTCGCCGCGCCGGCGGCCGCTCGCCTCCGGCGGGCGCATGTCGGGTGGGAAGCCGCGCCGGCGACCGAACCCGGCTGAACCCGCCGCGCCCTCCTCGCAGGGCGGACGCTCTGGATGCCCGGCGCGCCTCTGCGTGAACACCGTCTGATCTCCCGACGAAGAGCAGGCGTCGCCATCTTGCCAACGCGCCCATATGGCGCGAATGCTCGATCGCTGCACGTATGGACAGGTGCAGGCAGGTGCCGGTGTCCCCCGCACCGGCACCGGAACGCCCCTCGACCACCCTGCAGGTCGAGGGGCGTTCCGCGTCCGGCTCCGCGACGGCGCGGTTCAGGCCGGCGCGGTTCAGGCCGGCGCGTGGTTCGCGCCGGCCGGCCGGTACCCGGCGCACATGATCCGCAGCCAGGCGATCCGGTCGTCCTCGACCGCGAAGTACGCCTGCTGCTCGACGACGAACGCACCGTCCTGGTTGCTCACCCGGAACCGGTACCCGACGCGCTCCCGGTCGGCGACCCGGTCGTGCTCGATCGATTCGATCGCGTCGATGCGGTCGCCCGGCTCGAACCAGTGGCCGAGCATGACGCCGTCGACGACTTCGTGCGCGGAACCGGCCTCCCAGAAACGGCTGGGCGTCATCGCTTTGAAGTCGACATTCGGAGCGAGCAGCGCGAGGAGCCGCTCGGAATCCTTCGCCGCGAGCGCCCGGGCGAACTGCTCGCCGGGATGGGGGTGCGTGTCGTTGCTCATCGCCGTCACGACCTTGCCGGTCTCGTGCCGCCCCGGGTACCTCGGGTCGGCCAAGATGCTCGCACATCCGCCGGCCCGTGTCGCCGGCGCGCCCGCCGGTCACGACGGCGCCGCGACAAGTTCCTCGACGTGATGCGGTGCGAAGAACTCAACCGGCGACATCGTCCCGGCGAAGACGCTCGCGAACTCGTTCATGGCGCGCGTGTTGCCGGCGATCGAGCCGAGAAGGTGCTGCAGCTCGGGTGGCGGCGGTTCGAGGCGCGCGAGGTCGGTGGTGAACTCGAAGAGCGGGATCACGCACTCGTCGCGGCGATCCTGGTAGCCGGCCATCGCGTCGTCGAATGTCGCCGCGCCGGTGAACACGGCGTCGAGCGCTTCGGTGCACAGTTCCGCATCGCGGAACGCGTCGGTGATGCCCTGCGCGGTGACCGGGTCCTTCGCGTACCCGGCATCGCCGACGAGCGCCCAACCCGAGCCGTACGGTTTGCGGAAGATGTTCGGCGTACCCGCACCGACGATGCGCTCCTGGCGCTGCGCGCCATCGAGCCGGTCGCCGAACGCGACCCGTATCGCGTCGAGATAGTTGCCCTCGATGTCGCGCTTCACGTCGGCGAACAATGCGCGCGGCCACGCTGCAAGCAGCATCGTCAACCCGTCGTGGGTCGGGAAGGCACCGAAGCCGGCACCCGGCCGAACCAGCCAGCACGCGTGATCGACGGGGATGCCACTCCAGTACGAGTAGTAGGCGACACCGAGCACGGGTAATTCTCGGTAACGGGGCGCGGCGACGGCGCCGGCAACCCGCGAGTGCACACCGTCGGCACCGACGACGACCCGAGCGTGTTCGACCACCTCCGACTGTCCGGTATGCCCGCGGATACCGGTGACGGTGCCGTCGTCGACGATGACCTCGTCGACGGTGAAGCCTTCACGCACCTCGGCGCCCGCCTCCCGCGCCGCGTCGACGAGCAGCGCATCGAGCACGGTCCGGCGCGGGCAGTACGCGGTCGCGATCCCGCCCGCCGGAGCGGGTGAGCCGGTGACGGTCAGCGGCCCGAAGTCGAACGAATAGGTCGTGATCGGTGGGCAGCCACTCGCGACCAGGCGATCGAGCAAGCCCCAACGGTCGAGGATCGCGATGCCCGGCGCGTGGACGAGATGCGTCGAGACGGTGTCGGACGGGAACGACACCCGGTCGACGACCAGCACGTCGAAGCCCTTGCGGGCGAGCAGCATCGCCGTCGCCGAGCCCGCACAGCGGGCGCCGACGACGATCGCGTCGTAACGGTGTTCGGACATGATTCGCTCCTTCCGTCGACCCCATCGACCCCGGCAACCCCCGCGACCCCGGCCACCGGTTCGATCATGCGCCCGGTCGCTTTCACGCCCGCTTCGTCACGGTTTCACGACCGCTACCGTTGGTGGGCGTGCCCGACCAGCAGCCCGGCATCCGGCTGCGTGTCCTCGGGACGGCCCGGCTCGAGCGCGACGGCGAACCGGTGCACATCTCGTCGGCACGGCAGCGCAAGATCCTTGCCGTCCTCGCCGCGGCCGGTGGCCGCCCGGTTGCCGGCGACGTCGTCATCGACGCGCTCTGGCGCGACCTGCTGCCCGTGCACCCGAGTGCCGCGCTCCAGACCCAACTCACCCGCGTTCGCCGGCTGCTCGGCCCCTCGGCCGGCGCGCTCCGGGGCGACAGCGCGGGGTATCGCCTCGCGCTCGAACGCGCCGAGGTCGACGCGTGGCAATTCGAAGACACTGTCGCCGGCGGGCGCGATGTGCAACCTTCGGTCGGCGCGTTGCGTGCGGCGCTGTCGCTGTGGAGGGGGGAACCCTTCGCCGACAGTGCCGACCATCCCGCGGTACAACCGGCGGCGGCGCGCCTCCTCGAACTCCGGGGGCGCGCGATGGAGGAACTCGCCGGGGCGCACCTCGCCGCGGGCGACGCCGATGCCGCGCTCGGTGTCGTCGATGCACTCCTGCTCGACGACCCGTTCCGCGAGCCGGCCCGTGCCCTGCAGGCGCGCGCGCTGTGTCGCGCCGGGCGGACCACCGAAGCACTCCACCGTTACGACGAGTACCGCCGTCGATTGGCCGAGGAACTCGGGCTCGATCCGCCGCCGCTCCTCCAGCAGCTCGAGCGCGACATCCTCGAACACCACCTGCCGTTCCGGCCGAGCAAGCCTTCCGTGGGCGGCGATCTGCCGGCCCTGCCCGTGTCGTCGTTCGTTGGACGCGAGCGAGAACTCGAAGCTGTGCTCGACCTCGTGGACCGGGCGCGGATCGTGACCATCGTCGGGCCCGGGGGTTCGGGCAAGACGCGTCTCGCGATCCACGCCGCGCACGCACTGCGCGCCGGTTATCCCGACGGCGTCTGGTGGTGCGACCTGGTCGCCACCGCGCCCGGCGAGGTTGCGACGGCGGTCGCGGCACGGCTCGGCGTGCAGGAACGTCCGGGCGAGGCGACCGCCGAACGGCTCGCGGCGGTGATCGGCGAGCGTCGTGTGCTGCTCGTGCTCGACAACTGCGAGCACGTCACCGACGAGGCGCGCGCGTTGGTGGACGGGCTCGTGCGGCCCGGCCCGGCGCTCGACGTGTTGGCGACGAGCCGCCAGTCGCTCGCCGTCGACGGGGAACACCAGCTGCGCCTGGGCCCTCTTGCGTGCACCGATCGCGACGACGACCTTCCCTCACCGGCGCTGACGTTGTTCCTCGAGCGAGCGCGGGCCGCCGCGCCCGGCTTCGAACCGCGGGGCGACCGGCGGTCGGCCGCCGTCGAACTGTGCCGGAAGACCGGAGGTCTCCCGCTCGCGATCGAACTCGCCGCCGCGTGCGTCGGTCGGATCGACCTTCGCACGCTCGCTGACCGCATCACCGACCACCTGGCGATTCTCGACCGGGCCGGCCCGTCCGACCGGCACCACAGCCTGACCAACGTGATCGATTCTTCGTACGAGCTCCTCGACCGCGACGAGCAACAGCTGGTCGATCGTCTCTCGGTCTTCGCCGGGCCCTTCACACTGGAAGACGCCGAGGCACTCGACCGCCGATCGGGCTCGGCGCGCAGCGTCGGGCGATCACTCGGCGGCCTCGTCGACAAGTCGGTGGTGCTGTTCCATCCGGCCGGTGGGCACTACGAGTTGCTCCCACCTGTGCAGGCGGTCTGCCGATCTCACCTCGCGGCGGCCGGCGACCGCGACCGCTGGCAGGCGCACCATGCCGAGCTCGTCCTCGAACGGGCCGCCCGCACCGATCGCGCGTTGCGAACACGCGACGAGCCGAAGTTCAGCGATATGTTCGACCGCTCGGTCGCCGAAATGCGCGCGGCGCGGACGTGGCTCGTCGGTACCGGCGACATCGGCGCGTTGTGCGAGCTGTCGGCCAGCACCCACTTCTTCGCGCTGTTGCGCATGCGCTCCGAGTTCTATCGCTGGGCCGACGACGTCGTAGCGCGCGCCGCGGGCGGCGACGAGTTCGCCGGCCTGGGTCGCGCACGCGCGTGCGCGGCCAACGGAGCCGCCAAGGCCGGTGACCTTGCCCGCGCCCGCGTGCTCGCCAGCGCGACCTCGGGGATCCCGCCCGGCGAGACCCGCTACTGCACCGAGATCCTCGCGCAGGTCGAACTGTCGACGGCCGGCTCGAGGACGCGATCGCGATGTCACGCACCGCGGCGCAACTCCACGCCGCAGCAGGCGACCCGCTCTTTGCGCTGAACGCCACGAGGGTCGAGGCCGTCGCGCTCGCTTACCGCGGCGAACAGGCCGAGGCCGAAGCGTTGGCGCGCCGTGTCCGGCGCGACGCCGACAACATCGGAGTCTTGTCGATACGGGCGATGGCGAGTTACATCCTCGGCGAAACCATTGCCGACGTCGACGCCGCCACCATCGCCTACGACGACAGCATTGCGCTCGCGTGCGCGGCGAGCGCGAGTTTCGTCAGCGGGCTCGCCAACACCTCGCTCGCAGCCCGCGAAGTGCGCGCCGGTCGGCATACGCACGCTCGCGAACGGCTTCGAGCCGTCATTGAAACCTGGCTGCGCGCGGGCATCTGGAACCAACAATGGCTCGCGATCCGCATCCTGATCGAAGCGCTCGATCGCGACCACGAACACGAAGCGGTTGCCACCCTCGTCGGCGCCTACGCCGCATCCGCTTCGGCCGGCCCGACCTACGGCACCGATGCCGAACGGCTCGACGATGCAACCGAACGGGCACGCCGGCAACTCGGGAACGAGGCGTTCGCCGAAGCCCAGCGCCGCGGCGCAGCCATGAGCGACGAACGCGCGTCGGCCTTCGCCCTGAGCCTGACCGTCGCGCCGGCAGAGCAGCGGGGTAACGACCCGGGCACAGGTTTGCCCGGCGCTCGGCGGCCGCGTACCCGGCAAGAGGGTGCAGCTCGACCGCGTTCGGCAACGAACATGGGGTGAGAAAAACACCTCGGTCAGCGGCGGCGGACGATCCCGATACCGCCGACGTCGAGCGCGAACTTGTGGTCGGTCCGGCGCGCGATCTCCGCCCATGCCTCGCGCATCCCGTCGCTCCAGCGGATGTCGTCGAACACGACGAGCGCGCCCGGACGAAGGTGAGGGATCGCGGCGGCGTAGAACTCGAGCGTCGGTTCGCGCTCGTGGTGCCCGTCGATGAACAAGAAGTCGACCGGGCCCCGGTCCGCGAGCGCGGGCGCGAGCGTGTTCGCGAACCGTCCGATGCGCGCGTCGACGCGGTCGCCGAGCCCGAGCTCGCCCCAAGTCTTGCGCGCGATCGCGACCCGCTCGGCACCGCGTTCGAGGGTGGTGAGGAGGCCATGGCCGTTCATCTGGAGCGCGGCCGCGACGTAGGAGCCCGAGATGCCGACACACGTTCCCATCTCGATCACCGACTCGGGCTGGTCGCTGCGCACGAGCGCCATCAGCATCCCGGCCTCGCGGCGCTGCTTGCTTCCCGCGCGTGTGATGTCGCCGACGGTGCGCCCGTCGCGATCGAGCGGGTCGTCGCGGGCCTCGAGGTCGGCGCGCACTCGCTCGATCCGCTCCGACCATGCGAGCTCGGCCGGCGGGAGCCGGGTGCGGTACGCCGTCGCGACCGCCCGGGCGAGACCACGCTCGCCGTGCCGGCGCAACCCGAACTCGGCCGCCGCCATCTCGGCCGCTCGCCGCGCCCGGCCCTGCACTGTCACCGCGGTCACGGTAGCCAGCGCGCCCGCCCCACCGCGACATTCCCCCGCCGCAGGCGGTCGTGCCCGGCCATTGCCAGCGCCGAGGGAAAGCGCTTTACTGGCAACGCGCAACGCGCATGTGGGGCGGCTCGACGTCAGGAATCCGGCGGGGCGGATTTCGAGTTTGGAGCTCGCACATGCTCATCGCCGTCCTCAATCAGTCGACCCGCGTCACCGACGCCGACGCGCTGACGATGACCACCGCGATCGCGACCCAGGTACGGCTCGACGCCGCCCCGCTGTGGGACCGCGCCCCGGCCACGGTGGTGTTCTACGCCGCGAAGACCCAAGCGGCGGTGAAGGCCGAAGTTCCCGCGCAGGCCCACGGCATCACGATCGTCGACGCGATCCCCGACCAACCTCAGGGCGTGCTCGGCTACCACACCGAAGATCAGGGCGGCAAGATTTGGGGCATCGTCGCGGCGAGCCCGTCGCTCGACAACGGCGCCAAGATCCTGGCCGGCGACTGGAGCGTTTCGAGCATTCTCTCCCACGAGGTCCTCGAAATGTTCGTCGACCCCAACTGCAATCTCTGGGCCAGCGACGGGCAGCACAAGGTGTACAGCTTCGAGGTCTGCGACCCGGTCGAGGCGCCGACCTACGACGTCAACGGCGTGTCGGTGTCGAACTTCGTGACCCCGGCCTGGTTCGACCCGCTCGCCGCCGCGAACAACAAGACGCAGTTCGACCGGAGTTCGCTCCTGAAGAAACCGTTCACGCTCCTGCCGAGCGGCTACATGGTGTATTCGACGGCCGGCAAGGAACAACAGGTGCAGGGCGACAAGATGCCGGGCTGGCGGATGGAGTCGAAGGAACGGCACTTCGCGCGCAGCCACCGGCGCCGTTCCGACCCGGAGAACTTCTAGGTCGGCGCCCGCGCCGTGGTCGGCGGCAGACTGCGGGAGTGACGGAGCAGCACTCGTACTGCCGGATCTGCGCGGCCGCGTGCGGGATCGTGGTGACGGTCGACGGCGACCAGGTCACGGAAGTGCGCGGCGATCGAGATCATCCCGTGTCGCGCGGCTACACGTGCCCGAAAGGACGCGCGCTCCCGGCCTTGCACCACCACCCCGCCCGCCTCGACTCGCCACGCGTCGGTGACGCCGGCACTGATTGGGACCATGCGATCGGCGACCTCGCAGATCGGCTCCAGGCGATTGTCGACGAGCACGGCCCCGACGCCGTCGGCGGTTACTTCGGCACCGGTCTGGCGTACGACACGGCCGGCTGGGTCGCGGCCTCGGCGTGGTTGGCCGCGGTCGGGTCGTCGCGGTTGTTCACACCGGCCACGGTCGACAACGCGCCCGTGTTGCTCGCCGCCGAACTCGTCGCCGGGCACCCGCAAGCGAACCCGGTTTGCGACTTCGACGCCGCCGAGCTCGTGCTCGTGTTCGGTTCGAACCCGGTGATCTCACATGGTTACGGCACGGCGTTCCCCAACCCGATCGTCGCGCTGCGTTCGGTGCTCGCGCGCGGCGGTGCGGTGTGGGTGGTCGATCCGCGCCGCACGGAAACGGCGGCGATCGCCGATCGTCATGTCGCGGCGCGTCCCGGGAGCGACGCGATCGTCCTCGCCTGGCTGGTGCGTGAACGGCTCGATCATCCGCTGCCCGAGGCGGCGCTCGAGGCGACGACCGCTGCCGATCGCGCCGTGCTCACCCGCGCGCTGCACCCGTTCACCCTTGATCGCGCGGCGGCGTCCGCGGGGGTCGAACCGGCGACGTTGCTCGAACTTCGCGACGCGGTGCTCGCGGCCGAGGGCGCGCTGGCAACCTGGTGCGGCACCGGGGTGACGATGAGTCGCGACGGGTTGGTCGCGGAATGGTTGCGCTGGGCGTTGTTGGCGCTCAGCGGATCGCTCGACACGGGCCGCGGGATGCATTTCCATCGCGGCACGATCTTCCCGCTCCGCCGGTCACGTCGCGCCGTGACGGCCGCACCCAACTCGCGTCCCATTGCCGGCCGGCCCGAATTGCGTCACTGGATCGGGCAGGACCCTTGCGTTGCGTTGGCCGACGAGGTCGCGCACGGTTCCGTGCGGGCGTTGGTGGTGGCCGGCGCGAACCCGCTCACCGCGTTCCCCGATCCGGCGGCGACACACGCCGCGCTCGGTCGACTCGACGTGCTGGCCGTGGCCGGCGTCGTCGACGACGACCTCACCGCGATCGCGAGCCACGTGCTGCCGGTCACCGCGCAGCTCGAACGAGCCGACGTACCGATGAACGAGTACGTGTCGGTGCGGTCCGGGACGTGCTACTCCCCCGCGGTGATCGCGCCGGCGGCTGATCGCAAGCCGGCGTGGTGGGTGTTCGCGACGCTCGCGGAGCACCTGACGGGCCGGCCGGTCTTCGGCGTACCCGCCGGCGAGCTCACCGACGACGGTGTGCTCGCAGTCATCGCGCGGCGCGCGTCGATGCCGTGGGATGCGATCCGGGCCGCCGGGCCGCACGGTGTCGCGGCACCACCCGCGATCGGATGGTGGCGCGACGAGTTCCTCGGCGGCGGCCCGTGGCGGATCGCGCCGGCGCCACTCGTCGCGCGGCTCGCATCGGTCGCGCCGCCTCACGACGGCCCGGTACTGGTTCCCCGCCGGCGCATGCGGGCCAACAACTCCGTACCCGACCCGGTCGACCCCGGCCGCGAAGCGCTCGCGCTGCTGCACCCGCGCGACGGTCGGGCGGCCGGCGTCGCCGATGGCGGAACGGTCAAGGTGACGAGCGCGTACGGCTCGATTGAAGTTCCCGTGCGTTTCGACCCCGGCCTCCGCCCGGGCGTGATCGCGATCAGCCACGGCGACCCCGCCGGCAACCCGGGTGCCCTCGTGAGCGCGCACCACGACATCGACCCGCTCACCGGCATGCCCCGCGCGTCCGGCCTCCCGGTCACGGTCGAGTACCCGCCCGCCTGACCGGTTGCCGGCCTTCACCGGCGCCACGAACGGTTCTACGATCCGCGCGTTCGAGATGGAGGTGCCCCATGGCCACGACAAGCGCGGCGTTGAACTTCATGGACCCGGCGAACAAGGAACACGTGCTCGACGTGTTGCGCACCGAGGTTGCCGAGACGTTCGACCTCATTTCCGACCCCGAGATCTGGCTCGCGCCGACCGCGTGCACCGGTTGGCAGGTGCGCGACATCGTCGGCCACCTCGTCGATGCGACCGAGGGGTACCTGCCGAACTTCGCGATCGCCCGGGGCGGAGCCGGCACCCCTCCGGAAGCGCTGGGGTTGCGAGTGATGGCCGAGCGGGCCGACGAAAACGCAAGGTCGTTCCGCAAGGTGCCGCGCGAAGAGATGATCGAACGCCTGCAGGAGGCGTACGGGCAGGCGATGACGTACTTCGAATCGTGTTCCGACGACGACTGGACCGGGTTGATGGTGCATCACCCTTACATGGGCCCGATCCCCGCGATGTTCTACCCGATGTTCCAGCTGATCGACCACGTGGTGCACACGTGGGACATCCGCGAAGGGGTCGGTCGGCCACACGCGATCGCAGCCGGCGCGGCCGACCTCATCGTGCCCGTGATCTTCATCTTGTGGCAGGCGACCGCCGACACCTCCGGTGTCGGCACGCCCTTCTCGATCGGTGTGCGCACGAGTGGCCCGAACGGGGGCGACACGCGCCTCGACGTCTCGAACGAGGGGGTGCAGTTCGCACCCGCCTCGATCGACGATTGCCCCGCGATCCTCGAGTTCGACCCGGCAACCCTGATGCTGACCGCGTACGGGCGGATCAACGGCGGCACGGTACGCGGCGATCGGCGGCTCGCCGGCGACTTTCGCTCGCTGATCTTCGCGATCTGAACGTCGCGCCCCTCACGGCCGGAACCTCCGTTTGAAACGCACGATCCCGAACCTCTTTCGCGCCGCGGTCGACGACGCCGGCGCGAAGCCGTGGCTGTTCGCGGGCGACGACGCGTTCACCTACGCGGATGCGCTCGCGCGCGTCGAATGTGGCGCGAGCGGCCTGCGCGCCGCCGGGGTGCGGGCCGGCGATCGGGTGCTCGTGACCGCCCGGAACACGGCCGACTACCTGCTCGTGTGGTTCGCGCTCATGGATGTCGGCGCGATCCAGGTGCCGGTGAACCCGGCGAGCAGCCCGGCCGAGATGCAAGGCCTACGCGCGCAAGTCGACCCGGCGTTCGTGATCGACGACGGGAACGTCGCAACGTTGTTCGACGCCACGGCCGACGGTCGTGGCCCGGCACCGTCGGCACCTGACGACGTCGCGGTGATGATCCCCACGTCGGGCACGACGGGCCGGTCGAAGTTGGTGATGCAGACCCACCTCGCCTACGTGATGGCCGGTGAAGGGTTCCCGTTCTGGATGCAGCTCACCGCCGACGATCGCCTGATGACATCGCTCCCCCTCTTTCACATCAACGCGCCCGCCTACTCGACCCTCGGTTCGATCGCGGCGCGCGCGAGCCTCGTGCTGCTCCCCCACTTCTCGGCCGGGTCGTTCATCGACGCGGCCCGCCGTTACAACGCAACCGAGTTCAACGCGATCGGTGCGATGCTCGAGATCCTGATGCGCCAGCCGGCGCGACCCGACGATGCCGCCAACCCGCTCCGCCGCTGTTACACCGGCCCGTCGCCCGAGCGCGAACGCCAGCTCGAGATCGAGGCGCGGTTCGGCATCGAGATCGTGTGCGGCTACGCGATGTCGGAGTCGCCTTACGGGTTGATCTGGGCGCACGGCACCCGCCCGTACGGCACGCTCGGCTCGGTTCGCCAACACCCCGAACTCGGCCTCGTGAACGACGCGCGTGTCGTCGACGACACCGGCAACACCGTCGGCGCCGGCACGGTCGGCGAGCTCGAACTGCGCAACCCGGTGATCATGCGGGGTTACTACGAGATGCCGGCCGAGACCGCGGCCGTACGCGACGGCGAGTGGTTGCGCACCGGCGATCTCGTCACCGGCAACGACGACGGCACCTACACCTTCGTCGGTCGCAAGAAGGAAGTGATCCGCCGCCGCGGCGAGAACCTCTCGCCCGCCGAGGTGGAAGCCGCGCTCGAACACCACCCCGATGTGGCGGAAGCGGCGGTGATCGGAGTGCCGTCCGACCTGTCGGAGGAAGACGTCAAGGCGTTCGTCGTTGCGGCACCGGCCCGCTCGATTGATCCCGTGCTCCTGCACGCGTTCGCCCGCGAACGGCTCGCGCGGTTCAAGGTGCCGCGATATATAGAGGTCGTGAACGAACTTCCGCACACACCGACCGGGCGCCTCGCGAAACACCGACTGCCGGCGGAGCGCACCGCCGGCGAGTTCGACGTCGAGGCCTCGGAATGACCACCGACGACTGGGCGAGAACCTGGATCGGCCAGTCCGACGCGGAGCACATTCGCGTCGCGGGGCGTGATCTGCCCCGCGAGATCATGGGCCGCTTCACTCTCACCGAGTTGACGTACCTCTTGATCACGCGCCGCGAGCCGACCGAAGGCGAACGCCGGATGCTCGACGCGGTGCTCGTGTCGCTGGCCGACCACGGCCTCACCCCGAGCGCGCTCGCGGCGCGCCTCACCTATACGGGCGCGCCCGAAGCAGTGCAGGGCGCGATCGCCGCGGGCTTGCTCGGCGCCGGCAGCGTCTTTCTCGGCCCGACCGGCGACACCGCCGAGTTCCTCGTGGCTGCGCTCGCCGGTCACGACCTGAGCACCGCGATCGACGACGCGACGATGCGCACCATCGCGGAGGTCGCCGTCGACGCGCGGCGCGCCGCCGGTTTGCGGGTCCCGGGCCTCGGGCACCCGGTACACAAGGTCGAAGACCCGCGCACGCCGCGCCTCTACGAACTGGCGCGCGAGGAAGGTGTGCTCGGTCCGCACCTGCGCCTCTTGCACATCGTCGGCGCCGTGCACGAGGAACGCACCGGCAAACATCTGCCGATCAATGGGGCCGGCGCGGGCGGCGCCGCGCTCGTCGATCTCGGCCTCCCACCCGAGAGCGTGCGCGGCGTGGTGCTCGTCGCGCGCACCGCCGGGCTCGTCGCCCATCTCGTCGAAGAAGCCGCGCATCCAGTCGGGATGCCGCTGTGGCTCGAAGTGGAACGGCGGGCGAACGAAACGTGAGCGCGCCGCGCTCGCCGCGCACCGCAAGGGGGTTAGCCTCCGACGCGCTCGTCGAAAGGATCTCGTGCGTCCGAAGTTGATCGTTGCGCTGTTCGTCACGGCCGCGCTCGGCGCGGCCGCGTGTTCGTCGTCGTCGAAGGCGGCAACCTCGAACCAGCCCGCGACGTCGGCCACCGCGGCGACGACCACGACGGTCGCCCTCGGCGGTCCGTACAACCGCCCGGCGTGCACCCGGAAACCGGCGAGCGCCGTCACCGCGACGCGTGTCGCCGGCTCGACCTCCGACTACGACCTCGTCTCGTTCGACGGCACGAAGATCCGTGTGCACTGGTTCCCGCTCCCAACAACCGGCGACAAAACCGCGCCGACCGTCCTCAAGGGCCGGGTTGGGGATCACCCGGCGACGTGAACACCGCCTCGACCAACAACGGACTGTTCGGCGACGTCAGCATCCACGTACTGCAGACCGCCGGTTACAACGTGCTCACCTGGGACCCCCGCGGTTTCGGCGCGTCGGGCGGCACGGTCGAAACCGACAGTGCCGCGTTCGAGGGTCGCGACGTCGAACGGATCATCGACTGGGTCGCGCAACAACCGGGTGTACAACTCGACCGGCGCGGCGATCCCCGGCTCGGCATGGTCGGCGCGTCGTACGGCGGTGGGATCCAGCTCGTGACCGCGGCGATCGACTGCCGGATCGATGCGCTCGTACCGCAGATCGCGTGGCATTCGCTCGGCACGAGCCTGTACAAGGCGAAGACCGTGAAAGTCGGCTGGGCGAACTTTCTGTTCGCGATCACGGCGGGACGGTCGATCGATCCGCACATTACGAGCGCGCACGACGCCGGGAACGCGACCGGCGTCTTGAGCGCGGCCGACACGAAATGGTTCCTCGACCGGGGACCGGGCGACGCGGTACGCAACATCACCGCGCCCACGCTGTTCGAGCAGGGAACGATCGACACGCTCTTCACGCTCGACGAAGCCGTCACCAACTACGACATCCTGCGGGCCAAGGGCGTGCCGACCGCGATGATCTGGATGTGCAGCGGCCACGGCGCCTGCCTCACTGATCCCGGCGACCAGGCGCTCGCCGGACGGGCCACGCTCGCATGGCTGGATCGTTACTTGAACGACGATCGGTCGGCGCAGGTCGGGCCCCGGTTCGAATACGTCGACCAGAACGGTGCCGAGCACGTCGCCGGCAACTACCCGCCGCCGGCGTCGGCGCCGATCACCGCGGACGGCCGCGGCAACCTCACCCTGGTCGCCGGCGGCGGTTCGGCCCGGCCCATGCCACCGGCCCACTCGGCGCGCTCGGCGGCGCGGTCCTGCCCATCACGCCCGCCAAGGCGGCCCACGCGCTCGACGTCTCGATCACCACGCCGAACGCCGCCAACATTGTCGGCGCACCCGAATTGACGCTGCGCTACTCGGGCACCACGCCCGCCGGGCCCCGCCCGACCCGCGTGTTCGCCCAGCTCCTCGACGACGCGACGGGCATCGTGCTCGGCAACCAGATCACCCCCATCGCGGTGACACTCGACGGCACGTCGCACACGGCGAAGGTGCCGCTCGAGATGGTCGCGTTCACCGCGAAGCCGGGTGCGCACCTCACGTTGCAACTCGTCGCGACGACGACGGCCTACGCGACACCCCGCTTGGGCGGGTCGATCCGGTTTGCCTCCGTGCACGTCGTGCTCCCGACCGTGACCGGCGTGACCCGCCCCTGACCACGTATCGTCACACCGTGCATTTCTACGAGGAACAGGTCCTGCCCCGAGCCGTGTCGTTCCTCCTCGGCACGGAGGCTTTCGGCAAGATCGTGCGGGCGCGTACGTGCGCCGGGCTGCACGGCGACGTCATCGAACTCGGGTTCGGTTCCGGTCTCAACCTGCCGTACGACCCCGACGAGGTCACCGGCGTCTGGACGGTGGAACCCTCGAAGGTCGCGGTGCAACTGGCCCGCAAGCGGATCGACGCCGCGCCCTTCCCGGTGCACGTCGGCGCGCTCAACGGCGAACGCCTCGACTTCCCCGACGACCGGTTCGATTCGGCGCTGTCGACGATGACGTTGTGCACGATCCCCGATATCGACGCGGCCCTGGCCGAAGTCCGTCGCGTGTGCAAACCAGGAGCGACGTTCCACTTCGCCGAACACGGCCTCGCGCCCGATGCGCGTGTCGCGCGGTTCCAGCACCGCTTCGATCCCTGGCAGCAGCGCGTCGCCGGAGGGTGCCATCTCGACCGCGACATCACCGCGCTCGTGACGAAGGCGGGTTTCGAAATCGAAGAACTCGATACCCGCTACGTCAAAGGCCCGAAGGCGTGGAGTTACATGTACTTCGGCGTCGCCACGAACCCCTGAGGCAGCGTCAGTGATGGAAACTCGTGCCGGTCGCCGCGGAGTGAACCGGCGCGGTGAGCTTGCCGAGCTGGGGTAACTGGCGTTGCAGGTCGGCGACGAGCAGATCGGCCAAGTCGTGTGAGAAACCGCGCTTGACCACGACGCGCAACGCGGCGAGGTCTTCGCGGTTCTTCGGGAACGTGTACGCGGGGAGCTGCCACCCGAATTCGCGCAACGCGTTCGAAACGTCGAACACGGTGAAGTTCTCGACGCTCTCGTCGAGCGTGAACGCGAATACCGGCAACTGATCGCCGCGGGTCAGCAGCTTGAACGGCCCGATGCGCTCGATGTGCGCGGCGAGCCGCGTCGCGACCGAGCGTGCGTCGGCTTGGATCTTGCGGTAGCCCTCGAACCCGAGCCGCAGGAAGTTGTAGTACTGCGCAACGACCTGCGCGCCGGGCCGCGAGAAGTTCAACGCGAAGGTCGGCATGTCGTTGCCGAGGTAGTTCACCCGGAAGATCAGGTCGGCCGGCAGGGCCGCCGCGTCGCGCCAGACGATCCAACCGACACCGGGGTACACGAGCCCGTACTTGTGGCCTGACGTGTTGATCGACGCCACCCGAGGCAGGCGGAAGTCCCATTCGAGGTCGGCGTCGAGGAACGGCGCGATGAAGGCACCCGACGCGCCGTCGACGTGTACCGGGACGTCGATGCCGGTCTGCGCCTGGAAGGCGTCGAGCGCGGTGCAGATGTCGCGCACGGGTTCGTACGAGCCGTCGAACGTCGACCCCAGCACCGCGACGACACCGATCGTGTTCTCGTCGCATTGCGCGACCGCACCGTCGGCGGTGAGATGGAAGCGGTCGCCTTCCATCGGCACCAGCCGCATCTCGACGTCCCAGTAGTTCGCGAACTTCTCCCAGCACACCTGCACGTTGATACCCATGACGATGTTGGGCCGGTCGGCCGGCTTGCCTTCGGCTCGCCGCCGCTGCGCCCAGCGCCGCTTCAACGCGAGGCCGCCCAGCATCGCGGCCTCACTCGAACCCGTGGTCGAGCAACCGGTTGCCTGGTGCGGGTCGGGTACGTTCCACAGCCGCGACAGCATGGTGACGCAACGCAGTTCGAGTTCCGCGGTCTGCGGGTACTCGTCCTTGTCGATCATGTTCTTGTCGAAGCACTCCGACATCAGCCGTTCGGCTTGTGGCTCCATCCACGTGGTGACGAACGTCGCGAGGTTGAGCCGCGCGTTGCCGTCGAGCATCAACTCGTCGTGGATGATCTGGTACGCGATTTCGGGGTCGAGCTCACGCTCGCGCAGCTCCTGGCGAGGGACGCGGTCGACGTCGCGGGTGACGAGCGGGTCGACCGCGTGGTCGCGAACGGTTCGGGGCGGGTTCGTCGGGTGTCGCAATGCCATGGGCGAAGCGTACGTACGCGAGCGCCCGAGGGTTCATCTCGTGTCGAATACCGCATCCCGGCGTGCACGCGTAGCCTTCGCGCCCATGGCTGACGGTATTTCTCGTCGTTCGTTCACGCTCGGTCTCGCCGCCACGACCGGGCTCATCCTCGCCGGTTGCACGCCGATGCCGGGCGGCGGGAAGCAGGGCCGTCACGGGCCGGGCGACCGCCCCCACCCGGGCCGGCCGGAGGGAACCGACCTCCTGCCGCAGATCGAGCACATCATCATCTACATGCAGGAGAACCACTCGTACGACTCGTACTTCGGGATGCTCCGCAAGGGCGACGGCTACGACCTGCACCGCGGTGCACCCACGAACAGCAACGTCGATCCCGACGGCAACGTCGTACGTGTCTTCCACGCGCCGGGTACCTGCCAGACCGGCCGCGGCGTGTCGCAGAGCTGGTCGTCGACCCACCGCCAGATGGACGGCCGCAAGATGGACGGCTTCCTGGCCGACGGCAACACCAACGCGATGCGCTACTGGGACGGTTCCGATCTGCCGTTCTATTACTCCCTCGCGCAAACCTTCCCCCTGTGCGACCGATGGTTCGCGTCCGCGCCCGCGCAGACGTACCCGAACCGCATGTACCTGCAGGCCGCGACCTGCCAGGACCTGATCAGCACCGACATCGTCCGCGTGCTCGGCATGCCGGCGCCGGCCAACGGCACGATCTGGGACAAGCTCAACGCGTTCGGCATCTCGTGGCACGACTACGCGTTCGACCTGCCCGACATCGCGCTCTACCCGAAACTGTTCGGGGCGAGCGGCGACAAGATCAAGACCTTCCCGCAATTCCTCTCCGACTGCCACGCGGGCACGTTGCCGAGCGTCTCGATCGTGAGCCCCGGCGTCGCGTCGTACACCGAGGAGAACCCCGCCGACGTGCAACTCGGCGAGGCGTACAGCGCGTCGATCATCAACGCGGTGATGCACAGCCCGGTGTGGGGATCGACGGCGCTGTTCTTCATGTACGACGAGCACGGCGGCTACTACGACCACGTCCCGCCGCCGGCGGCGGTCCCGCCCGACAACATCCGGCCCGACGTCGCTCCCACGCCCAACGCGCCCGACGCGTGGAACCGTTACGGGCTGCGTGTCCCCGGGTTCGTGATCTCGGCGCACGCGAAACGCAACTACGTGTCGCACGTGGTGCACGACCACACGTCGGTGTTGCGCTTCATCGAGACGAAGTTCAACCTCGGCGCGCTGACGCGCCGCGACGCCAACGCGTCGAACCTGCTCGACTGTTTCGACTTCAAGAGCCGGCGGCCACCGTTCATCGAGCCGCCGGTACTGGCCAAGCCGGGGCTCCCCGCGACCGGCAGCACCTGCACCCCAAACATCCCGCCGCCACCGACCTCGGCCGACCTGAGCGCGTCGGGCCGGTTGAACGCGAGCGGCACCGAGGCGGTGCAGAACGCATCGGCGAACGCGCGACCGATGAACGACACGCAGCGCCAGCGGCTCGACTACTACCACCGGCTGAAGCAGCTGTCGGCGGTCGCCGGCTGACCGGCCGGCAACCACCGTGCCGCGTCAGGCGTTGGTGTTCGGGCCCCGCAGTTTGAAGTACGAGCCGGTGGGGTCGGTCGCACCGGCGAGGCGCCCGTAGGGCGTGTCCTCCGCCGGTTCCACGATCGCGCCGCCGAGCTCGACGATCTTCGCCACGCTCGCGTCGACGTCGGCAGTACCGAAGTAGATCGCCCACGCCGACGGCATGCCCTCGGGCAGGAACTGCGACGCATCCATGACGCCGGCGAGGGCCGATTCGTTCTCGCCCAACGTTGTGTACCGGAAGTCGTCGGTGTCGCCGACCGTGTGGGTATCCCAGCGGAACACGCTGCGGTAGAACGCCAGCGACGCGTCGTACTCGCGGGTGTGCAGCTCGAACCACGACGGCGCACCCGGTTCGTCGAGCACGCCGAAGCCCCGGTGGAGCCCGGGCTGCCACATCCCGATGGCGGCGCCGCCCGCGTCGATCAGCACTGCCATCGTCCCCAGCTCACCGACGTCCATCGGCGGCACGATCACCCGACCGCCCTCGGCGGCGGCCGCATCGGCCGTCTTCCGCGCGTCGTCGGTCGCGAGGTACACGCTCCAGTGATCGGGGCTGCCCGTCTGGCCGTCGTTGTGCATGCACCCGGCGACCATCACCCCGTCTTTCGAGAAGTTGATGTAGCCGCCGAACTCGGCGCCGGAGTCTTCGGCCGTCCAGCCGAACAGCTCACCGTAGAAGGCCTTGATCTTCGTCGTGTCGGCAGTGAACAGGTCCACCCAGCAGGGTGCACCGATCGGGGCTTCGTCGCGCTTCGACATCTGGGTGCTCCTTCGAGAACTGCGAACCAGGTCGAGAAGTAGACCACCCGTCCGAGCCGAAGTCATCGCGATCGCGGGAAAATTCCTACTGCCTCCCACCGCTCGGTTCGTCGGGCACCGCGCCGCCGCGGGCGCGAATGTCGGCGAACCGTTCGCCGAAATGCCACCGGTGGCCTTCGAGATCGGTCGCTTCGTAGCGGCGCTCCCCGTAGAAGGCGTCTTCGAGCGGCATCGTGATCTCGGCGCCTTCGGCCACCGCGTGCGCGTAATGGGCGTCGATGTTGTGGACGTAGACCATGAGTTGCACGGTCGTGTTGCCGAGGGTGCGCGGGCTGTGGATCCGGTGGACGTCGGCGTTGGCGTGGCCGATCATCACCACGCCGTCGCCGGCGCGCAGCCAGGCCAGCATCGACTCCTGCTCCATGCGCGCCTCGCGGATCTCTTCCAGCTGGAAGACCCGGCCGAGGTACTCGAGCGCCGCCCGTTCGTCTTCGTAGGCAAGGCGCGGGTAGATGTCGGGCATCCGCAGGGCGGCGGGGAGATCGTCGGTAGGAGAGATGGTCGACATCAGTTGCTCCTTCTGTCGGGCGAACACCGTCGGTTCGGCCGGGTCGTCACGCAGGACCCGGTCGGGGCGCAAGGCACGCAACGGATCGAACTCGTTGCTCACTGTTCTCTCCCGATCGCCGGCCGCAGTTCGCGCAAGGTGACCCGGGCGCGATTCAGCCGTGAACGAACCGTACCGACCGGCACGTCGAGGGCGGCCGCGATCTCGTCGTAGGAGAGTTCCTCCCACACGTACAACATCAAGGCATCCCGCTCGCCGGCCGGCAAGCGGGCGAGCGCCTCGGCGACGTGGGGCCACAGTTCTTTCGCGTCGACGGTCGAGACGAGCGCGTCGGTCGGGTCGGCGACTTCGTCGCGGGCGGAGAGGAGCCGCGCCGTCGCGCGGATCCGCCGCGCTTCGCTCCGCCGGTGCCGGGCGATCAGGTTCGTCGCGATCCCGTAGAGCCAGGGGCGGGCGTCGGGCCGCGAGCAGTCGAAGGTGGCGCGCTTCTCGAAGGCGATTCGGAAGCATTCGCCCAGGATCGGTTCTGCATCGTCGGCGCCGACCCGGCGCACGAGGTACCGGAACAGCACGGTGGCGTGCCGGTCGAACAGCACGCCGAAACACGCCGGGTCGGTACGCGACGCCGCGACGACGTCGGCGTCAGTCTCGAATGCCATCCCATCCATGTTCGCCGCAGCGCCGCCCCGGTTCGCCCCCCACCGCCGGGTTGTGAGGGTTATGCGCCCGTACGGGGGCACAACCGTCACAACCCGGCAGTGGGGGTGGCCCTATCGTGCCGAGGAGGCGACGGCAACGAGGTGGGTCGAACGTGAGCAACATCGACCTCGTGTCGATCGCGGCAGAGCCGGTCGCCGATGCGCTCACCGCGATGCAGGTCGGTGCCGGCGGCCTGACCACCGGCGAGGCCACGGAGCGGTTACGGCAGTACGGGCCGAACGTGCTCGCCACCCGGCGGGTCACCGCGTTCGGGGTGCTGGTGCGGCAACTGCGTAACCCGTTGCTCATCCTCCTCCTCTCGGCGGCCGCGGTGTCGGCGGCGACCGGCGACAGCACCGACGGTGGCATCATCGCCGCGATCGTCGCGTTGAGCGTCGGGCTCGGGTTCGTGAACGAGTACCGGTCGGAGCAGGCGGTTGCGGCGCTCCACGCGAATATCCGCCACGAAGTGGTCGTGTGGCGCGACGGTGCGGGGCAGCAGCTCGACGTGCGCCAACTCGTACCCGGCGACATCATCGAACTGCACGTCGGGGAACTCGTCCCCGCCGACGTGCGGCTGCTCGAGGCGGACCAGCTCGAGTGCGACGAGGCGGTGCTCACCGGCGAGTCGATGCCTGCCCCCAAGTCGGCGGCGCCGTGCCCGGTGGGCCGAGGGCCCGGCAGGCCCGGGGGGCTCGACGGGCTCGGCGGTCGACCTGCCGTCGTGCGCGTTCATGGGCACCGTCGTCCATCAGGGTTCGGGCCGGGCACTCGTGGTCGCGACGGGGACCGCAACCGCGTTCGGCCGGATCGCGGTCGGCCTCGCCGAACGCCAGTCGGAAACCGCGTTCCAACTCGGCTTGCGGGACTTCTCGAAGCTCCTCGTGCGCGTCGCCGCGGTTCTGACCGTCTCGATCTTCGTCATCAACGTCGCGTTCTCACGCCCGATCATCGACGCGCTCTTGTTCTCGCTCGCCATCGCGATCGGCATCACGCCCCAACTCCTCCCGGCGATCGTGAGCGTGAGCCTGTCGAGCGGGTCGCGCGCGCTCGCTCGCAAGCGCGTCCTCGTCAAGCGGCTCGTCACCATCGAGGACCTCGGCAACATCGAGGTGCTGTTCACCGACAAGACCGGGACGCTCACCGACGGGGCGATCACGTTCGACCGCGCCCTCGACGCGGCGGGCCACCCCGACCCGTCGGTGCTCACGCTGGGGTTGGTCTGCAACGAATCGACGCCGACGGAGCACGGCGCGGTCGGAGGCAATGCACTCGACGCCGCCTTGTGGGACGCGCCCGCCGCGTCGCACCTCACCGGGCCGGGCGACCCGGCCGCGTACCGCGTGCGGCAACGGGTCCCCTTCGACCACGAACGGCAGCTGGGTTCGGCCCTCGTGGAGTTCGACGGCCGCACGCTGCTGATCACGAAAGGCGCGCCCGAGACGGTGCTGGCCCGCTGCGTCGATCCGCCGTTGGAAGCGCGGGCGACGGTCGACGCACTGTTCGCCGATGGTGCCCGGGTGGTCGCCGTCGCGACGCGTGACGCCGCCGGCTGCACCGATCCGAGCCCGGCCGATGAGCACGACCTGCACCTCGCGGGTTTCCTCACCTTCATCGACCGGCCGAAGGCCGATGCCGGCGCGTCGATCGCCAAACTCAACCGCCTCGGCGTGGCGGTGAAGATCATCACCGGCGACAACGGCATCGTCGGCGAGAAGGTCTGCCGCGACATCGGCCTCGCCGTTTCCGGGACCTTGTCGGGGGCGCAACTCGACCAGCTCGACGACGACGCGCTGGCGGCGGCGATCCCGGCGACGACCGTGTTCGCCCGGGTGAGCCCCGATCAGAAGTCGCGCATCATCAAGATTGCGCGGCGGGCCGGCAAGGATGTCGCGTTCCTCGGCGACGGCGTGAACGACGCGGTCGCGCTCCACGCGGCCGACGTCGGCATCTCCGTCGACTCCGCGACCGATGTCGCCAAGGACGCGGCCGACATCGTGCTGCTCGACAAGGACCTGGGCGTGCTGGCCGACGGGGTGATGGAAGGCCGCCGCATCTTCGCCAACACGTTGAAGTACGTGTTGATGGCGACGTCGTCGAACTTCGGGAACATGTTCAGCGCGGCCGGCGCGTCGTTGTTCCTCTCCTTCCTGCCGATGCTGCCGTCACAGATCCTGCTCAACAACCTGCTCTACGACGTCGGCCAGCTCGCGATCCCGACCGACAACGTCGACCCCGAAGTCGTGGCTCGACCGTCCGCGTGGGACATCACGTTCGTCCGCCGGTTCATGACCGTGTTCGGGCCGGTGAGCTCGATCTTCGATTTCGCGACGTTCTTCGTGATGCTCGCGATACTCCACGCGAGCCACGACGAGTTCCGCAGCGGATGGTTCGTCGAATCCCTCGCCACGCAGACGCTCGTGGTGTTCCTGATCCGGACCCGGCGGGTGCCGTTCTTCCGCAGCCGGCCGAGCCTCCCGATGATCATCACACCCGTCGGCTGCGCGATCGTCGGCGGGGCCCTGCCCTTCTCGCCGGTGAACCACGTCCTCGGCTTCGCGACGTTGCCGGTCGCGTTCTTCCTCATCCTGCTGGGCATGATCGCCGCGTACCTCGCGCTGATCGAGTTCGCGAAGGTCCGGTTCTACGCGAGCGTGAGCCACCCGCGCCGGGCCGCGACGTCGCCCGAGCAGCGCCGCCAGCACCGGATCCGCCGCCGCGCCGCGCGCTTCATCCACCTCGCCCACTGACCCCCCTGCCCGGTTGTGAGGGTTGCACCCCCGTAGGGGCGCACAACTCTCACAACCCGGCGTGGGAGGGGGTGGGCCGCGGTACGTACGATGGCGGCATGTGCCGAAACATCACCGAGCTGCGCGGGCTCGAACCCCCGGCGACCCGTATCGAGATCGAAGCGGCGGCGAAACAATTCGTACGCAAGGTGAGCGGGGTGACCCGCCCGAGCCCGCTCGTCGGCGAGACGATGGACGCGGCGGCGCTCGAGATCGCGGCGATCACCGAACGGCTGCTGCAGACCTTGCCGCCGCGCAAACAGCCGCCGAAGACGGTGCCGCCGTTGCGCCGCCCCGAGGTGCGGGCCCGGCTCGGGCTCAGCGTAGCCGACACGCGTTCGGGCGACCGACTCGTACACCGCGAGGTGCGCCAGCGCGGAGCGCATCGCGAGGTAGTGCTCGGCGCGCGCTCGACCCGCGAGTTCCAACGTGCGACGGCGCTCGGCGTCGTCGAGCAGTTCTTCGAACGCGTCCGACCACCCGGAGGCGTCGCCCGCTTCCACGAGTCGCGCCGCATCGCCGGCCAGTTCGGCGTGAGCCGGGATGTTCGACGCGACGACCGCGCGGCCGTGCGCGAACGCCTCCAGGATCGGTAGGCCGAACCCCTCGTAGATCGACGCGCTCGCGACGATGCTCGCGTGGCGGTAGAGCGCGTCGAGCGTGCCTTGCGGTACGGCGCCCAGCACGTGCACGCCGGCTTCGACCATGCCGTCGCGGATCGTCTCCGACGACCAACCGAACGGTCCGGCCACGACGAGCGACGCGTCGCGACGGCGTGAACGCAGCTCGCGCAGCGCGCCGACGAGCACCGCGTGGCCCTTGCGCGGTTCAACGGTGCCGACCGCGAGTACGAACGGGCCGGTGACCCCGAGTTGTTCCACGAGACGCGCCGTGACTGCGACGTCGCGCGGAGGTGGGAGCGCGACGCCCAGCGGAACGTAGTGGACACGCGCCGGCGAGAACCCGGCGCGGACGAGTTCCTCGCGGGTGAAGTGCGAGGGCGCCAAGACCGCCGCGGCCTCCCGGCGCGCGATGTCGAGCCCGCGCTCGTGGAACCTGACACCGTGACGCGTGAACGTTCCCGGATGGCGCAAGAACGCGACGTCGTGCACGCTCACGACGAGCGGTACGTCGACCGGCGGCACGTCGAGGCTCGGGGCGTGGCACACGTCGCAATCGATTCGCACCGCGGGCCGGCGCGCCCGCTGCCAGCATTCGCGCTGCCACCGCTGCCGCAGCCGCGGCAGATGGCGGGCGCGTTCCTCACCGAAGCACACGACATCGGCGCCCGTCGCCGGCAACGTCTGCGAGAGCATCTCGACAACCCGGCCGATGCCGCCCGGGACACGCGCCGACAGTTGCCCGGAGTGGAGGGCGACCCGCATCCCGCGAGTTCACCACGCGTTTGTGGAGCGCCGGTTACGGCAACCTGGGAATCGGGTAAGAGAATCGGGCGCGCTTCCAGGTTCTGGGCGCGGGCGCGTCAGCGTTCGAGGGCGCGGATCTGCGCGTTGGCGGCGCGGAGCCGGTTGGCGAGCAGGCGCCCGAGGTTGACGTAGATCGTCTTCGTCAACGCGGGATGCGCGGCTTCGAGATCACGCAACGCGCCGAGCGACAGGCGCGCGACCGTCGACGGTTCGAGGCACACGACATCGGCGGAACGGAGGCCCTCGTCGAGCAAGGCCATTTCCCCGAACGTCACGCCGGGGCCGAACGACGAGAGCCGGCGGGTCGATTCGTTCGGTAATTCACCGAGTTCGATCCGCACGCTCACCCGGCCCGACAGCAGGAAGAACATCGCGTCGGCGGCGTCACCTTCGTGGAACACGTACGTGTTCCCGGCGAATCGCCGCGTCTCGAGTACCGCGCCGAGCGCGGCGCGTTCGGCGGCCGACAGCCCGCGCAGCACGTCGAACGCGCCGAGGCCGGCATCGAGCGACGCGACGGCGGCCGGCCCGGTACCGGCGCCCAGCAGTTCGTCTTCGCACCATTCGAGCGCGGCGTCGGTGTCGGCGAACATCGCGATCGAATCGACCAACGAGAGCGAGACCTCCTCCATCCGCGACGCGTACGAAACGAGCAACCGCCGTCCGGTGCCCACCAGTTCGGCCGCCAGCGCGTCGATCACGTCGCTCGCCGGGCCGTCGATCGTGTGCACGTGCTTCAGGTCGAGGATCACGTACTCGGCGCCGTCGAGCGCGGACGCGACAGTGCGGTGCACCTTCTCCGCGGAGGCGAAGAAGAGATCGCCTTGCAGCTCGTGCACGACGATCGCTCGCCGCCGATCGGCGAGCTCCTCGTCGTCGGTGATCGTGCGCACCCGGTTGGAGCGGATCTCGTCGCCCCGTACGGTGCGCCGCACAACCGACCGGGTCGCAGGCGTCGTCCGCAACAGGTGCAACTGCAGTTCGTACGAGAGCCGCTTGCATACTTCGATGCCCCGCACACTGTTGCCGCGCTCGTCGAGCGGCGGTGAGAACACGCCGATGCCGAAGTGACCGGGCAACACCGCGAGGACGCCACCGGCAACGCCGCTCTTCGCCGGGAGGCCGACATGGTGCACCCACTCCCCCGAGTAGTCGTACATACCGCACGTGGTCATGACGCTCAGCACGTCGGCGACCGGTTCTGCCCCGAGCGCGCGTCGCCCGGTGCAGGGGTTCGTGCCGCCGTTGGCGAGTGTCGCGGCCATCACCGCGAGGTCGCGGCAGGTCACCAGCACGGAGCACTGGCCGAAGTACGCGTCGAGCGTCGTTTCGACGTCGGCGCCGAGCATCCCGAGGCTGCGCATCAACCAGGCGAGGGCGCGGTTGCGATCGCCGGTGCCGCGTTCCGACATCCACACCCGCTCGTCGACGTCGAGGTCGCGGCCGGCGAAGTCGCTCAACGTGGTGCGCAAGGCGGCCAGGCGCGACGCGACGTCGTCGCCGGGGACCAGGCCGGTCGTCACGATCGCGCCGGCGTTGACCATCGGGTTGAACGGCCGGTTCGTTCGCTGGTCGACGAGGATCGAATTGAACGCGTCGCCCGACGGCTCCACGCCGACGCGGCGGTGCACCGCGTCGGTGCCGTGCGTCGCGAGTGCGCTGCCGTACACGAATGGCTTCGAGATCGACTGGATCGTGAACGGGAGGGACGCGTCGCCGGTGCTGAACACTTCGCCGTCGACCGTCGCGATCGCGATCCCGAACGCGGCCGGGTCGGCCCGGCCGAGCTCGGGGATGTAGTGCGCCACCGCGCCACCGGCCAGGGGCGCGACCGCCTCGTGGATCCGCCGCAGCACCGCCACGAGCGGCGAGTTCGAGACGCCGCGCGAGACTTTGGGCGCCGAGCCCGGCACGACACCCACCGTTTCGAGCACCAACCCGCCCCCCGTACGCACCCGCGACCGGTCTTCGATGCAGTCGAGCCGATCGAGATGACCGTTTCGGGTTGGGCGTGTGAACGGCCGGTTACACGGGCCGTCGCGGCCCCGCGACCTCGCCCATCCGCCGAGGCGGTAGAAATCGGACAGGGAAAGATGTCGTGGCCGCATGGTTCAGCTGTGCCATGAACCGCCGATGAAGGATCCCGTATGACGTCTCAAACCAACCCCGCTGCTGTCGTTGTCGGTGCCGGCCCCTACGGTCTGTCGGCCGCCGCGCACCTCATCGGTCGAGGCGTATCGGTTCGCGTTTTCGGCGAACCGATGGACGCCTGGCGTAACAACATGCCGGTCGGCATGTTCTTGAAGTCGGAACCGACGGCATCGAGCCTGTCGGCACCCATCGACGGCTACACGATCCAGGACTACTGCGTCTCGATCGGCGAACCGCCGATCCGCGACCCCGGACCGGTCCCGATCCAGCTGTTCAGCGACTACGGGATGTGGTTCCAGGAACGCCTGGTACCGGTGGAACGCGAGCGGGTCACCAACGTGGTCCGCGCCAACGGCGGGTTCGAGGTGACCCTCGGTTCCGGTGAGTCGATCCGCACCACGAGCGTCGTGATGGCCGCCGGGCACGTCCAGTTCTCGTACCTCCCGCCCGTCGTCGCGGCGCTCGCGCACGGCGAACCGCTGCCGACGGCCCGGGTCTCCCACACGAGCCAGCACCGCGACCTGTCGGTCTTTGCCGGTTCCGACGTCGCAGTGATCGGTGCCGGCCAGTCGGCGCTCGAGACCGCGGCGTTGCTCCACGAAGCGGGCGCCGGTGTCACGCTGCTCGTCCGCGAGAACAAGGTGCTGTGGGCCGGCGCACCGACGGGGAAGGAAGGCACCCTCCTCCACACGCTCTTGAAGCCGCCTTCGGGGCTCGGGCCGGGTGGTCGCTGTTCGCGTCGGAGCGCTTCGCAGCGGGCGTCCGGTACCTCCCGGCGAAGAACCGCCTCTGGCTCGTGAAGAACATCCTCGGACCGGCCGGCGCCTGGTGGCTGCGCGACCGGGTCATCGGCGTGATCGACACCCGCATGGAGCAGTTCGTCGGTTCGGCCGCCATCGAGGGCGACAAGGTCGCGCTCGAGATGGTCGCATCGAACGGCTCACGTGATCGGCTCGTCGTCGACCACGTGATGGCGGCAACCGGTTACCGGGTCGACGTCGACGCCATCGAGTTCTTGGACCGCGACTTGCGATCCCGGCTCACCCGGGTGGCGGGCTTCCCGCTGCTCGACGCGTCCTTCGAATCGTCGGTGCCCGGGCTCTTCTTCACCGGCTTGTCGGCCGCCGGCACCTTTGGTCCCTTGCTGCGCTTCGTCTGCGGTAACGACTTCGCGGCGCCCCGCTTGGCGCGCGGTGTCGCAGCCCGCTCCTGAGACGGCTTGGGCCGTGACCGCTTCGGTGTGATCGTGCCGAGGGCGCGGCCGAGCGCCGGGCGGGTGAACCGGACGAGCATCATGAAGAACGGCGCGAGGTCGTCGCCGGCGAACCACGCCCTCGTCGGGCGCGGACCGGCGGCGACCCCGGTCGGTGAGGTGGCGAGCTTGCCGCGGTAGGCGAGCCTCGCCGGGCCGTCGAGGTTCTCGACCGTGATGCCCCGCCGGTACACGGGCGGCGACACCGGCACCGGGCGGCCGCTCAGGTCGAGGTGCATCGCCCGCACGACGTCGATTCCCGCTTCCGTCTCGAACAGCCGGAACTGGGCGCCCGTCCGCGGGTTGAAGTCGAGCAGTTTGTACTGGCCGTCGCGGCGGTCGTAACGCCAGTCGAGGTCGAGGATCCCGCGGTAGCCGATCTCGCGGCACAACTTGGTCGAGAGGGCCAACACCTCGTCGTTCGGCACCGACCGCGCGTAGGTGGTGACGCCGGCGTGAGGCGGCCACGACCGCAGCTTGATCCCGGTGAACGCGGCGAGCGGGTTCGACGACGCGTCGCAGTAGCCGTGGAAGATCCAGTCTTCGGCCTCGTCGCGCGGGATGTACTCCTGCACCATCACCGTGGTCAGGTCGGAGATCGTCTTGCCGAGGGCGATCAGGTCGGCCGAAGTGTCGATCCGGGTCGTCCCGGCGACCGCGCGGTCCTGCAACCGCCGGAAGGGGTCGACGTTCTTCACGACGACCGGGAACTTCGCCCGCCGGGCGAACGAACGCAGGTCGCGGCGGGACCGGGGGAACACGGCGTGCGGCGTGGGGACGCCGGCTTCCTTGCAGGCGGCGTACAGGCCGCGCTTGCTCGCGAGGCGGCGGGGCAGGTCGGCAGCGACGTCGGGGTAGATGAACCACTTGCGCAACTCGTCGCCGTGCTCGGCGAGCAGCACCGCGGCCTCGTCGTCGCTCGGCACCGCGAGCACGCCGCCACCCAGTTCCTCGCCGATGCGTGCGAGGTTCGCGACCAGTTCTTCTTCCGGCTCTGACCCGGTCGTCGGCCATACGACGGCTTTGGTGAGGTACCGCGAGACCGCGGCGGGCGTGAAGCGGTCTTCGACGATCGCGTTGACGGGCACGCCCGCGCGTCCCAGCGAACGGATCGCACCGACGGTGCCGTGGTACACGGGGTAGCGGCCGACGCGCACGAGCAGCACCGGCAGGTTCGGGTCGAGCGCGACCTCGGCGGTGGCGGTTCGGGTACCTGCCCGGGTGACCCGCACCGGCGCCCCGGCGGTACGGCCACCGTCGGGCCAGGTCACGCCGATCGCGGCGATCGCCGCGAGCACGCCGATCGCGCGCGCTCCGGTGTAGAGGTGCAGGTAGAGCAACGTTTCACTGACGATCGCGGTGAGCCCGAAGCTCGTCGCGACGAGCAGCGCGGCCGACATCAGGGGTTCGTCGAGGTCGAGCGAGCGCACGAGCCCGGCGCCCGGGCACGTCGCGATGAAGATGCCGACCACGATGAAGGCGATCGGCCAGGTTCCGTGCGCGCCGGCCAGGCAGAACGCGGCCAGCGACCACGCGAGGACGAATCGTTTCAGCGTCATCCGGTGGCCCCCACGGGAGTTGCGGTACCGGTCGAGTGCGGCACCGTGAACACGACGGCGTCCTTGTCGTGGTACAGGACCTTGAACTGGTGCGACGCGAGCAGGAGGTTCTCGATCCGATCGAGCGTGCCGGGCGGCAGCAGACCGGTCGCGTCGATGTCGGCCTTCTGCGACCGGGTGATGATGAGGTACCCCTCGGCATACCGCGGGTCGGCGAGCCATCCGTGCAGCACGGTCACCGGGTCTTTCAGCACCGTGCGCACCGACTGCGGCGGCTCGTTGCCGATGGCGACGTACGTGAAGTGCTCGACGTTCGCGAATTGTGTCGGGAAGCTGAGCGAACCGTCGACGAGCAGCGAGTTCGGCGGTGCGTTGTCGAACACGATGCTGGCGGCGCGCACCTCGCCCGGTGTGAACCGCGACCACGCCTCTTTCCCGAAGTAGGCGAACATGAAGCCGCCGAGCAACACCGCGCTCACCGCGACGACCGCGACCGGCGTGCGCCACGAGGTGACGGTGCGGGCCGTCGTGTAGAACAAGCCGGCGGCCAGGAACGCGGCGAACGGCAGCGCGAAGAGGTAGACGCGGAAGATGGCCTCACCGCCGTAGGAGCCACCGGCGAGGATCGCGCCGGGGGCGATGCACAACAGCGCGACCTCGAGGTCGAAGTGCCCGCGGCGGAAGCGCCGCACGAGGCCCGCGATCGCGAGGAGGAGCATCACGCCGACGACGAGGCGGCCCATGTCGGCGACCAGCCGCTGCGCGGGGCTCAACGCGCCGAAGTTCGCGAGGTTCGAGTTGACGTTCGACGTGAGCTGCCCGAACCCGGAGAGCAGGGCCGAGAAGTTGCCGAACGTGTACTGGCGCGCACCGGTGACGAGCCACCCGAACGTGAAGAGGATCACCAGGATCGCGGGCCAGCGCCGTTTCAGCACGCGGAACACGGCCAGCACCCACATCGCGGCGGTCAGCACGAGCGGGGTGAGGGGATGGCTCGTCGCCATCGCCGCCATCACCGTGACGAGCAGGAGCGCCATCGTCCGCTGCTGCGACGCGGTGAGCTCACGCGGGAGCGCTTCGGGGTGGTCGGTGTCGCGGAAATGCAGCCTCCGGCGCATCCACCCCGGCGCCTGGGGGCGCCGCCGGTACCAGCGCAACACGATGGAGAACACCACGAGGTAGAGGAAGAAGTCGAAGGCCTGCGGTGCGAAGTAGTCCTGGCCGATCCAGTTCGCGATCAGGAACAACCACACCGCCAGCGCGATCCGCCGGCGGTCGTCGGTGAGACCGCGGTAGAGCACGACGAGCACGGCGGCGTCGAGCAGTTCGAAGACCGGCGGCGCCCAGCCGGCGTAGGCGAGGGCGCTGCGCAGGCCGCCCGCTTCGGTGAGGCTCGTCGCGGCGGCGAAGAACCCTGGCCACTGCTGGTAGATGGGCAACACCGGCGTGCTCGGCACGAGCCGGTGAGTGCGTTGCATCAGGTCGATGATCCCGACGTGCTTCCACGCCCAGGAGTAGCGCATCGTCTCGTAAACGAGCACCGGCGTCAGGTGCACCACCAGGACGAACACGGTGGCGTGCGCGAGTACCACCGGGAGGCGTCCGCCACGGTGCAACGAGATGGCGACACCGATGGTGAGGACCGCGAGCGCGGCGAAGTAGACCCGCGGCATCGCGGAGATGAGGCCGTAGTCGCCCACCCGGTTCGGGTCGATCTGGACCAGCGCGACGATCCACAGGGCCAGCGCGCTGCCGAGCGTGACGATCGGCCACCAGGCCGGGAGCCGCCGGCGCGGCGCGGTCGCGGTCGCGGCTTCATCCGCCGCGTCGACCGGGTGGTCGATCAGCGGCGCGGGCCGGGCAACCGTGTGCTCGGCATCGAGCACGTCGTCGCCCGTGTCCGTCGTTGCCGTCGCGGTCACGCGGCCGCGCTCACCAGCTCGTGGACGGCGGCCGGGGGAACCGGGCGCCACAACGGGCGCAGCTCACCCAGCAGCAGGATGACGGCGACGATCGTCTCGACGCCGAGCCATGCGACACCGACCGCGGCGATGCCGATGAGCGGCAGCAGGAGCGGGACGATCACGAGCACGGGAACGGTCGTCGCGGCGGTGACGATCACCATGGCCTTCAGCCGGCGCTGCACTCGAGCGGCGCCGACGAACATCAGCGGGATCATCCCCGGGATGGTCGAGAGGGCGAGGAGCCGGAGCAGGGTGCTCGCGTGCGACGAGTACTCGGGGCCGAAGAAGCGGAGGAAGAGGGGCGCGCCGGCGGCCAGCACGAGGGCGCCGGGAATGACGATCCGGCCGGTGCTCACGAGCGTCGTCCGCAGCTTCTCGGCCAGGCGTACCGGGTCGCGCGAGCCTTCGGTCGTGAGCGCCATGCCCATGTTTCGGCTCACGAGGTACAAGGTGTAAGCGATCGTCCAGGCCAGGTAGACGAACGCGCTCGCCTTCTTGCCCTGCACCCGCAGCACCAGCAGCGGCATCAGGCCGATCGCGGCGGTCCACAGCACCGACGCGATGTAGTCGGCGATCAGGAACCGTGAGACGTGCCGCCGGTTGAATTTCTCCGCGGTGGGCAGCACCTGCTTCGCGTGGTCGGGCATCAAACGGCGGAAGACGATCAGGTTCACGATGATCACGACGGCCGCGAGGGGCAAGGTCCACGACAGGAAGATGCCGCTGGCCGGGAACGCCGAGGCCAGGACCACGAGCAGGCCGATCTTGACCAGGCCGAACGTCGTGTTCTCGAACAGGACGTAGGTCGCTTTGCGCAGCCCGACGAGCACCGCGTCCTGCAAGACGAACACGACCCAGAACATGGTCGCGACGACGTAGATGACGGCGAGCATCGACCCGTGCAGCGTGTCGCTCAGCGACGGCGAGAAGAAGTTGAGGCCGATCACGAACACCGTCGCCGAAATGCCGCCGAGCGCGACCGCGATCGCGTACGACATCAAGACGAGCCGCCGGGACGAGGCGCCGCTGACCGGTACGAACCGGTTGAGCACGTCGGTGAAATTGAGGCTGGCCAGGTTCGTCACGAACATCATCGTCGTGACCAGCGATGCGTTGACGCCGACCTGGTCGGCGGTGTAACGGTGCGCGGCGATCGCCCAGTAGAGGAACCCGAGTACCGACGTCGAGAACGTCGCGGCGACGAGCGCGTACCCGTTGCGGTGCAACGGGTTGCGCAGGTGCACGAGGAGTCGTTGCAGCCGTGCGGCGCGCGGCGACAGCATGGCTGGCATCGGGTCGGCGGTCATGTCAGACATGACCCGCGGGCACCGGCGGGACGCGGCGGGCGCGCACCCGGCGAACGGTGCGCCACGCCTTCGTCTTGATCTTCTCGTGGCGCGGTGCGCGGCGCAGGTCGTGCATGAGCGCTCCGAGGTCGTGGGCCGTCGCGTCGGGTGGGACGATGATGCGGGAGAGCGCGAAGACGTCGTCGCCCGGACCGCTCAGCGCATGCTTCACCCCGCACGCGTTGGTGAAACCGGCGAGCCGCACCATCTCCTTGAGCGCACGGCTGTGGTAGCCGTGCGGGTAGGCGAACGACTCGATCGGCGCGCCGAGATGGTCTTCGAGGGCGTTCTTGCTCTGCACGATCTCGATCTGCGCCGTCGCCCGGTCGAGTTCGTCGAGCGCGAGGTGGCGATGGGCGTGCGCGCCGACCTCCACGCCGGCGGACGGCAACTCGGTGATCTGCGACCACTCGAGCATCGGCATCTCTCCGTCGGCCCGAGCCAGGTGCTGCGGTCGCCGACGTACGCGGTCGACACGTAGAGGGTCGAACGCATCCCGGCGTCGACCAGTGCCGGGACGGCACCGGTCACGAAGTCGGCGAAACCGTCGTCGAAGGTGATCACGACCAGCCGTTCCGGGAGCGACCACGAGGGCGCGTGCAGGCGCAGCGCGTACTCGCTGACCGTCAGGGTCTCGTAGCCCTCGGCGGCCAGGAAGGCGAGATGCTCGCGGAAGAGGTCGGGGCTGATCGCCCAGTCGCGCAGCAACGGCGCCGGGTCGTTGCAGACCGAGTGGTACATGAGGACGGGAACTTTGCGGACCACGGATCAACCTCTGCCTTCGGCGGCGGCGACCACCGGTCGCGCCGGTTGCGCCGCGCTCACCGCGTCGCGTGCGACCTGGCGGGTCGCGTAGCGGCTCCAGGCGTAGAGCACCGGCCCCGCCATCATCCCGAGGCGCTCCCGCCGCACGAGGGCGCGGGGGTAGTCGCCCGGGAGCCGGACGTTCTTGTCGGAACCGCGGGCGAACGCGTACCAGACGCCCGCCGGCAACTTCGTCGCGACCTCACAGGCCCGGGTGGGCCGGGTCGCCAGCGCTCGCGTCAGGTAGGCGGTCAGGCCGGCGCCGTACCCGAAGGCTTGGCGGGCGAGTGCCTCTTCGGCCCGGCGGTGGGCGTGGAACACGATCGCCGCCGGTTCGTAGACGAGCGCGTGACCGGCGGCCACGACGTCGAAGAACGCGGCCAGGTCGTCGCCGCCCTTGGCCCGCGTCCCGGTGCCGAGCGCGGGATCGAAGCCGCCGAGCGAGCGCAGCACGTCGGTGCGGAACGCCATGTTGGCGCCCGACCCGAACTTGCCCGCCGCGTAGGGGAACAACGGGTCGGTCTCCCCCGCGCCCCCGAGACGGTAGAGGCGGCGTTCGAGGCCCTTGTTGAAACCGACGGAGCGTTCCACCAGGTCCTGGGCGTGGGTCTCGATCTCCATCGGGAAGATCATCCCGGTGACGCACCCCACGTCGGGGGCGGTGCCGAATCCGGCGACCAGGTTCGCCAGCCAATCGCGGTCGACGATGACGTCGTCGTCGGTGAACGCGACGATCGGGCTCGTGATCTCGGGCAGGGCCCGGTTGTGCGCGCAGGCGAGGCCCGGCGTTGCTTCGCGTACGTACCGGACGCGGCTGCCGGGGCCGTAGGTGTCGGCGACGACCCGCTGGGTCGCGATCGAACCGGGCGCGTTGTCGACCACCAGCACGTCGAAGTCGGGGTACTCGGACGCGAGGATCGAGTCGACGCAGCGGCGCAGGGTCTCGGGACGGTCACGGGTCGCGACGACGACGGTCACCGGGGGCAGTCCCGAGAACATCGTCGACATGCTGAACAGGGCGCGGGCGTTGTCGCCGGAGACCGGCGCGAGGTCGTGTTGCTCCACCGCGTCGCGTAGGCGTTGCTCGAGCACCGTCGCGTCGAGCCCTTCCGGCGGGATGGGCATCTCGACGATCCCGCGCGGCCGGCCGGCGTCACGCACCAGCACGATCGCCCGCGTGTACGGCTCCCCCGTGATGCTGGTGCCGCCGGCGATCCCGCCCGGCATCGCCATGTCGACCTGGGTGACGAGTGCCGGTTCGAACTCGGCTGCGTCGTCGGAGTGCGCTTCGGCCCGATCGGTGCGGGCGAGGCTGACGCGCGCCCGGGCGAACCCGGCACCCGCGAGCGCGACACCCGCCACGCGCGTCCCGACCCGGGCCAGCGCGCTCCGGCTGCGATCGGTGATCGCAACCTTCGCGTCGCGCCACGCGGCCTCGGGCAGCGTGCGCGACGTGTAGGAACGTTCGCTCGAGAGCCCGTCGTGCGCGCCGACCAGCCGGGCCACCCGCGTCTTCGACGCGCCTTCGGCCCGGCACCGCGCGCTGAAGTACGCAAACGTGGCTCGTTCGGCCCGCACCCGGTGGAAGACGATCGCATCCGGGGCGTACCAGATCACCGAACCCGGGCGCCGCTGGCGGACCCGGATGCACAGTTCGGTCTCTTCGCAGCCGGCCGGGAGGGCCTCGACCCGCCCGACGCGGTCGTCGAAGCCGCCGAGCTCCTCGAAGATCGCGCGCCGGAACGACATGTTGGCGCCGATCACGTTGCGCACCGGCCCGACGTCGGGGTGGCCGGCATACGTGCAGCCGACGACCCAATCGAACTCGGGCGGGAACCAGGAGGGACGGTGTTCGTCCCACCGGGGGACGACCCGGCCGCCTACCGCGACGACCGACGGCTGGTGGTACGGCTCGCACAGCCGTTCGAGCCAGTCGGCCATCGCGATCGCGTCGTCGTCGAGGAACGCCACGATGTCGCCCCGGGCCGCCGCGATACCCGAGTTGCGTGCCCCGGAGAGGCCCTTGGTCTCGGCATTCTCGACGATCTTGGCGTACGGGAACGCGTCCCGCACCCGCTCGAGCAGTTCCGGCGCGTGGTCGACCGCGACGATCAGTTCGTCGGCCGGCTGCGTTTGGGCGTGTACCGATGCAATGGCGGCGCTGAGATCGTCCCAACGTTCCGTCGTATAGCAGCAGATCACGACCGAGACGGTCGGCCGTTGGTTCACGGTGTCGCGCTCCGCCTGGCCCGCGAGCCGTCGCGACCGCGAACGTCCTCGCAGAACGGCGGCGTGCTCGGACGAGCCCCCGGGAGGAGGCCCACCGACGGCAAACGCGCCGGCTTCGCACTGAAGCGATGCGCGATCCACTCGGTGCCGATCGAGCGCAACACCCGCGCGCCGTCTTGCACGGTGCGCAGGTTGCTCACGCCGAAACGCCGGGGCGCTTCGAAGCTCGGCACTTCCGCGACCGTCAGCTCGGCCCGCAACGCCCGGATATGGATCAAGGTCTCGACCTCGAAACCCGTGTACTCGCCGTCGAGGTACGGGAACACGTCGCGCCAGAACGCGGTGTAGCCGTAACACAGGTCGGAGTACCGCGCCCCGAACCCGAGACGGACCAGGCGCGTCAACGCCCAGTTCCCGAGCTTGCGGTGCGCTTCCATGTCGGCCGTCCCGCCGCCTTGCACGAACCGCGACCCGACCGCGATGTCGGCCCCGCCCAGTAACGCCCCGACGAACACCGGGATCTCCTGGGGGTCGGTGGAACCGTCGGCGTCGAGCATCACGATGATGTGGCCCTCCGCCGCTCGGAACCCGGCCCGCAGTGCCGCGCCCTTCCCCTTCGTGTGCTCGAGGACGACGCGCACGCCGGGGCGGCAACGTTGTGCCACCTCGATCGTGTTGTCGGTCGACAAGCCGTCGACGATGATCACTTCGTCGACCCATGCCGGAATGCGCGGAAGCACATGCGGCAAGTTCTCTGCTTCGTTCAGTGTCGGGATCACGACGCTGATCCGCGCCGTGCTCCGGTCGAGTTCTTCCTCGGCGACGAGATCGATCGTCACGTCGCCACTTGCGCTGTCGACTCGACGCACGTATGCGTCGAGGTCCTCTGCGCCGAGTGCCATCCTTGCTCCCAGCCCTGCCTGGGACGCGTCGGACCATGCCTGATGGCCTGGCCGGCGCCGCCCCGCGCCTTCCCCAAACTACCCTCTATCGGACAAACCACCCTAACACGTTCCTGACGGGTGATTCGCCCTGCCCTGATCCGCTATTCGTTCGGCGCCCCTGCGTTGGACTGAACAACGCAGAGTTTCCCCACCCCCTTCACGGAACGGTCCTGAACCAGGCCGCGCGACCGATCTTGGCGAACGCCGCGAGCGATGCCGCGCTGGTGTCGATACGCCAGTCGTTCACAACGCCGCGCTCGTATTTCTGTTCGTCGAAGTACACGACCGCTTTGATCGCGCGGTACTTCGTCGAGAGCCCCGTGAGCGCGTCGGCGAACCATTCGGCCTTGCGCGCCGGATTGTTGGGATCTTCCTTCGAACCCCACTCGGTCAGTGCCAGCGGTTTGCCCGGATGGTTCGCGACGGCCCATGCGTACCACGGACCGAGCTCGAACGCGAGCGAGTTCCACACACCGTCCTGGTCGAAGTTGTAAGGGTCGGACGCGATCCAGTCGACGACGTCGTCGCCCGGGTACAAGCTCTCCACCAACGCGAGTTGTTTGGCCTCGGGTCGGAACGCGTACGCCGTCGTCGCCCACACGAACGCCACATTCTTGACTCGTTGCGATCGGAACACCGAAACGACGTGCCGGAACGCGGCGCGGTACTCGGTCGCGGTCCCGCGAATGCCCACTTGCGCCTCGGGTTCCGACTCGAACACGAAGAACGCCGGGCTCCCCAGCGACTTGAAGCCGCGGGCGATGGAGACCAGGTAGAGGTCGTACTGGCCCGAAGCGATCGCGCCCCACTGCACGTTCGACCCGTCCTTGAACCGGCACGCGCACAAGCTCACCATCGGGATGCGACCCCGCGCCGCGGTCCAACGTTCGTACGCGGTCGGGATCGGTGCATCCCAGTCGTAGTACTGATGATCGATCGCGTAACGCCGCCCGATCTCCCGTTCCGCGTCCTCGATCGTCGTGTGCGGATCGGTCGAACGGCCTGGTCCCGGCCCCCGCCACGTACCGAAGTACGCCCCGGTGGACGGCACCGCGGGTGGCCCGCCGCGCACCGCCGTGGTCGTGGTGGTCGCCGGCGCGGTCGTCGCCGGCGAGTCGGGAGTCGTCGGCGTCGACGGGCGCGTCGAAGCCGACGGCTTCGCCGACGAGCCCCCGCACCCGGCGGCGAGCGCAACGATCCCGACGACCGTGCAGATCGCGAGCAGAGCCCGCGATCTCACGTGGTGTATTGGAACAGCCAGTAATAGCCACGGGTCTGCGAGATCGGCACCAGGTTGAGCTTCGTACGCTCGACGTGCTCGAAGAACGCGCGCAGCTCATGGTCGTACTCCGGGAGTTCGTCGAAATAGATGAGGTCGCCGGGCTTGAGGTGCGGCTCGAGCCACTCGAGCACACAGGCGGTGCTGGAGTAGAGCGTGCAGTCGATGTTCACGAACAACTGGTCGTGCGGCGGCATCTCGAAGGTGGCGAGGGTCTCGTTGAACCAGCCCACCTGGAAGCTCACGCGCGGGTCGGTGATCGGCGGCGGTGCGCCGACCGCGAACGTGCCCGGCGGGTAGTCGGGCCGCCATTGCTCGGGGAGGCCCTCGAAGCTGTCGAACCCGACGAACGTCGCGCCGGGTGTCTTCAGGTGCTCGACCCACCAGCGCAGCGACCAGCCTTCCCACACACCGAACTCCAGGTAGAGCGGGTTCGGGGTGGTCAGCCGGTTCACGCCGTCGCGGTAGGTGTCGGTCTTGTCGGTGTGCACGAGCAGCTTGCTCGGCGCCGGGTGCTGCGCGACCCAGTTGCCGATCGCGAGCGCGCCGAGCGCGTTACGGGCATCGTGAAGTCGCTCGGTGCTGAGCTTGCCTCCGGCCCGGATGAGGAACTGGCGCAAGGAAGCGCGCGGATCAATTCGCATGGTTGACATTCTCCCCGGTTGCATTGCTGATCATGGATTGCCGCCCGATGACGGCAGCGTGACGATGTACGCGGCACCGCGGTTCGCGGCGCCGCCGATGGTGAGCCACGGTGCGCTCGACAGCACGGTCGTGCCGTCGGCCGAGATGCTGACCGCGGTGCCGAAGCGACCTTTGTCGGGGTTCGGCGCCGCGAACGACGTGACGACGGGTTTCGTCGTCGCCGGCGCGCCGCGTTGCAGTTTCACCAGATCGGCCCCACCTTGGTCGTTGCTGCCGACCCCGTCGAGGCCGATGTAGAGCAGCGTTCCGTCGGCGCTCAACGCGACCGACGACCCGTAGTAGCCGAAAGGTACTGGCTGCGCGGGCGCGATGGTGCGCGTGATGTTCGTGCTCGACCTGCGCCAGGTACCGGTCGTCTCGTAGACGTACGCCACGCCGGCGCCCCCGACGTTGTTCACGAACACGTCGGGCGCCGCGACCGCGGCGAGCTTCCCGTCGTCGGAGAGCACGACGTTCACGCCGTACGCGTCGCTGGTGTGATCGGCGTTGAGGTTCGGGTCGGCGAAACGCGCGAGCTGCTCCGCGTGCTTCCACCCGTCGGCCGTGTTGAAGATGTAGGTCGCGCCCCCGTGGTAGACGCGCTGGGAATCGAGATGGCTGGCCTCGGTGACGGCCGCGTACGAGCCGTCGGCCGACAGCGCGACCGCGCCGCCGAACTCGGCACTTTCGTGGCCGGCCTGGGGTACCAGCGTCTGCACCCGCGTCCAGGTGGCGCCGGTCTTGCGGTACACGTACGCCTCACCCTGGGCTTTGAACCCGCCGACCGTGCGCGAGCTGGCGCCGATGATCGCGGTCGACCCGTCGCGCGAGATCGCGACCGACCAACCGAACGCGTCGTAGGCCGCCGGTGTCGGGCCCTGCACCTCGCCGACCAGCGACCATTTCCCGCTGCGCTGGTGGAAGAAGTACGCGCTGCCCTGGTCGACGTTCTTGCCCACGTCTGTGTACGGCGCGCCGATGAGCGCGTCGGTGCCGTCACCGGAGATCGCGACGACCCACCCGAACGCGGCGTAGGCCTGCGGGCTGCCGGCGGTGAGGCGGGCGACCTGTGCCCACTTGCCGCCGGTGCGCGCGTACACGTACGCGGCGCCCGCGCCCAGCTTGGAGCCGATCGCGTGCCCGGAGGCGCCCACGATCCCGACGTTGCCGTCGGACGAGAGGGCCGTCTCGCCCGGTGTTGCGTAGTAGTTCGGCTTGATCGGCGGGTTGAACGTGTCGTACCAGACGGCGCCGCCCAGGTTGTCGCCCGCCTGCCCGTCGGACGCGAGCAACTGCACGGGCGCGGCCGTCTTGTCGGCCGGCTTCGCCGTCGTGGTCGTCGGCTGGGTGGAGTTCGTCAGGCGACCGGCGCTCTTGGTGGCACAGCCCCCGAGCGCAGGGGACGCGACGAGGACGAGCGCAGCCAGCCCCCATGCAGTTCGCCGCGTTGTCACCCTGCTCACGTGCCGCCCCATACGAGTGCCGCCCACACGACAATCAACCTCGGAGCGTCACATTCTACGCAAAAAAACCACGTAGCGCGCGTACGATCCGTCACGTTTTATACGACGCGAGCACCCTCGGGCGACGGGAATCGCCGCCGCGATCCCCGCCGAGGCGATCCGGCCCGGGGTCAACAGCCGGTGTAGCCGCCCGTGTCGAGCAGCGTGTCGAGCCGCACGGGCCGCAGCCGCCGGTCGCGAAGACCGTCGAGCACCAACGGCAGCGCACGCACAAGGGGGTCGGCGGCCGCGTCGCCGGCGCCGCTGAGGTCGAGGGCGACGATCGACCCGGGCCGCACCTGGGAAAGGATGTGCGCGGCGAGCGCATTGGGATCGGCGTCGCCGTTGTCGCCGGCCCGGACGTCCCACGTGACCATGGTCATCCGCTGCCCGTGGGCGACCCGCGCCATCAGCGGTGTGTGCCGACCGTGCGGGGGACGGAAATATGTCGGGCACAGGCCCACCCCGTGCGCGAACGCGAGTTGTGCCTTGCGCAGCTCGCGGTAGCGGGGGTCGAGCCAGTCGGCACCGCTGTCGTTCCACGACCGGTTGGCGAGAAGGTGCCCACCGGCGGCGATGGCGCGGGCCAGCGCCGGTTGCGCCGCAACCGTCTGGCCGTTCTCGAAGAACGTCGCGTGCACGTGGTCGGCCCGCAGGATTGCCAGGACCCGCTGGGTCGCCCCGACACCGGAACTGCCGTCGAACGTGAGCGCGACCTCCTGCGCGTTTCGCGGCCCGTGTTCCACGACGGAGCCGAACCACGCGGCGCTCGGCGAGGTCGCGCCCGCCCACGATGCGGTGATGGCGGTGAGCACGCAGGTGCCGGCGAGGGTCGCCCACGACGGGCGCCGGATCGGCCCGGCGCGCTCGCGCGGCCGTACCGGCAACCGCTCGACGGAAGCGACCGCCGCCAGCACCGCCGCCGACCAGAACAGCGCCCGGCGATCGAGGTGGGCGACGACCTCGAGCGCGATCGCACCCGCAAGGACGACGCCGGCCCGGGCACGGTCGAAGCGCAAGGGAACGGGCGAGAGCGTGCCCGCCGCCAGGCCGATGAGCACGCCCAGCGGGACGAGCACCGCGCCCGGGCTCGCCTGGGCGAGCAGCCAGATCGCGACGAGCAGCACCGCGCTCGAAACGAGTGACGGGATCGCGATCGCCCGCCGCCGCGAAACGAACCAGGCCGTGGCCACGGCGGCCCCGCTCCCCGCCAGCGCCAGCAGGCGCGCCCACAGGCTCGCGCTCCCGCTCGTGGTGAGGAACGGCAAGACCGCGATCGCGACCGCGACCGCCGCGAGCGAACCCAGCGGGAGCGCCACCCCGACCGGTTCGGGGCGGCGGGCCGGTTCTTGTTCGCCGGCCGGTGGCGCCGGCGGCGCGCCGGGCGGGGTGGGGCCGGGCGGCGTGCCCGGCAGCGGGCCGGACGCGGCGGGCGCGGTTGCGCGGCGGTCGCGGTACCAATCGAGGTACCGGTGCAGCCCCTCTTCGAAGGAGACCTGCGGCGACCAGCCGAGGAGCCGCTCGGCTTTCTCGTTCGAGATGGCCCGGCCTTCGTAGTCGCCGGTGCGGGCCGGGAGGTACTCGACCGCGAGCGGTCGCCCGAGCAGCCGTTCGATGCTCTCCACCAGGTACCGGATCGAGACCGGTTCGGGGCCTTCGAGGTTGAACACTTCGCCCGCGGCCTCGTCGCGCAGCGCCCGCACGTGCGCGTCGGCGAGGTCTTCGACATAGATGTAGTTGCGGTACTGGCTGCCGTCGCCCTGGATCGTGATCGGGTCGCCGTCGAGCGCCATCCGGACGAAGCGCGAGATGACGAGCGAATCGCGCATACCCGGCCCGAACGGGATCCCGTAACGCAGGATCGTGAAGTCCTGCCCGTACAGCGTCTGGTAGCTCTGCACGACGAGTTCGGCGGCGAGTTTCGACGACGTGTAGAGGTGGCCGGCCGCCTCGAGGCGGAAGCTCGCGGCTTCGTCGAGGCGCCCGCCGGCATCGGCGCTGCGGTCGTCGGCACCGCTGTAGACCCAGACCGTGCTCGCCAGGATGGCCCGGCGGACACCGTTGACCCGGCACGCCTCCCACACCCGTGCCGTGCCGGCGACGTTCACGTCGGTGGCGTGAACCGGCGCCGCGGCCGCGTCGTTCACGTCGGCCACGGCCGCCAGGTGGAACACCACGTCGACGCCGGCGGTGGCGCGCACGAGACCGTCGAGATCGCCGAGGTCGACGGCCCAGTGCCGCACGTCCGGCCACGCGGGCGCGCGCCGATCGATGACCTCGACGTCGTGCCCTTCGGCGATGAGCCGATCGACGACGTGTGCCCCGATGAATCCCGAGCCGCCGGTGACCGCAACCCGCATGCCGTCGCAACGTACCGGACCACCGGCCCGCTCCGGTGATCCTCCCCGGTAGATTGGCTCGTTCATGGCGTCGAGATGGTGATCGCCGTCGCGTTGGCCGCCGCCGCGTGTTACGCGGTGGCGATGGTGCTCCAGCACCGCAGTGCCGGCGAGACCGACCCGGCGCTGTCGTTGCGCTGGGGCCTGGTCGCCGACCTGGCCAAGCGACCGCTGTGGTTGGCCGGTGTCGTGGCGAACATCGCCGGTTTCGGGCTGCGGTTCGTCGCCCTCGGTGCCGGTTCGCTCAGCGTCGTGCAGCCCGTCCTGGTGACGAGCCTCTTGTTCGCTTTGCCGCTTTCGGCGCGCTGGCACCACCAACCGCTCACCGGGCGCGACTGGTCCGGTGCGATCGCGATCGCGGCGGGGCTCAGCCTGTTCATCGTGAGCGCAGCGCCGTCGACGGGGCGCAGCGACGCGCCCGCCGCCGCCTGGCTGGCGACGATCGCGGCGATCGGTGCGGTCACCGGCGTGCTGCTCGCACTGGGGCACCGGACGGTCGGCCCGACCCGCGCCGCACTCCTCGCGGCCGCCGGCGGCGCGTTGCTCGCGTCGACCGCCGCGCTGGCCAAGGTCGCGGCATCGGGGGCGCGTGAGCAGCACTTCCACGTGCTCGCGACGTGGGCGCCGTACGTGTTCCTCGCGGTCACCGCGGTCGGGGTCGTCGTCGTGCAGAGCGCGTTCGCCGCCGCGAGCCTCACCGCGTCGCTCCCGGTGTTGATGGTGATCGAACCGCTGGCGAGCGTGGTGCTCGGCGTGGCCTTGTTCCGCGAGCATCTCGCGGGCGAAGCCCTCGCGCGCGGGCACCGCGCTCGGCTTGGCCGCGATGGCCGTGGGCGTGTGGGTTGTGGCGCGGTCGGCCGCGATCAGCAGCGTCGCGACGGAGGCACCGGAGCGCGGTCCGGTACTGTCGCCGCCTCGATGAAACGCACGGTTCCCGCCGCCCGACCCGTCTTCTCACCCGACGATCGGGCCGAGGTCCAAGCCCTCGTAGACCGTTGCCTCGTCACCGGTTCCCTCACGCTCGGCCCGTACACCCGCGAGTTCGAAACCGCCTTCGCCGAACGCCACGCGTCGCCGTACGCGATCGCCACGAGCAGCGGCACGAGCGCGCTCGAGATCGCGCTCCGTGCCCTCGGCGCGGAGCGCGGCGAGGTGGTCGTGCCGACCAACACCTTCTTCGCGACCGCGGCCGCGGTGTTGCATGCCGGCAGCACCCCACGCCTGGCCGACGTCGACCCGGCGACGCTCGCCCTCTCGGAGGCGACCATCGCGGCGGTGTGCAACGAACGGACCGTCGGCGTGGTCGTCGTGCACATCGGCGGGTTGATTTCCCCGGCCGTCGACGCGATCCGTGCGTTCTGCGACGAGCGCGGCCTGTTCCTGCTGGAGGACGCCGCGCACGCGCACGGCGCGTCGTACGACGGTCGCCCGGCGGGCACGTTCGGCCACGCGGCTGCGTTCTCCTTCTACCCGACGAAGGTGATGACGAGCGGCGAGGGCGGCATGATCCTGACCCCCGACGAGCGCCTGCGCGACGAAGCGGTGATCTTCCGCGACCAGGGCAAGGCCGGGTTCCTCGGCGGCGATCACGTTCGCCTCGGCTCGGCCTGGCGCATGAGCGAGGTGCACGCCGCGATCGGTCTCGTACAGGTGCGCCGCCTCGACTCGTTCATCGGCGCGCGGCAGGCCGCGGCCGCCCACTACGACGACGTGCTGCGGCACGCCCCGGGGATCGAGCCGCTGCTCGCGCCGGCCGGCACCGTTTCGAACTACTACAAGTACGTCGCGCTGCTCGACCCCGCGATCGACCGCGATGCGTTCAAACGCGAACTGCGGGCCGAGCACGACGTCGCGCTGAGCGGTGAGGTGTACGCGAAACCGCTCCATCGCCAACCCGTGTTCGAGCACCTGGCCCGCGACGCCTACCCGGTGGCCGACGACGTCTGCCGCCGGCAGATCTGCCTGCCCGTGCACTCCGACATGACGGCCGATGAAGCCGAGTACGTCGCGAGCAGCGTTGCCGCGACCTTGCATCGCGCCGGCGCGGCCGCGAGCGTGCCGTCAGGTGGCGGAGGCTGAGGCGCACTTCCGGTCGACGGCGTACACGTCGTAACGCGGGTTGCGCACGATGTGGCGCGTCGATACGAGCCCGGCCGAGCACGTTCGCGACGACCCGTGCGTGAGCTGGTCGAGGAGCGCGTGCTCGTTGGTGTGCCAGCGCCGGTCGTAGCTGTGCCACACCATGACGTCGTCGACGTGGCGGCGGGTGAGGAAATCGGAGTAGGCGCGGGTGTCGTGGAAACTCGTGATCTGGATGCTCTCCGGGAAGAACTCCGAATCGAGGCGCCCGCCGTGGCGGATCAGCTGGTACATGCCGAGCTTGCCGTTACTCGTGTAGAGCAGGCGGTAGGTGGCACCGGGCACGAAATCGGCCGAGTCGAGGAACGGCGCCATGCCGGTCTCGGGGTAGCGCACGAGTGCCCGCCAGGCCTGCGGCATGCCCATCGGGATCGACGTCGCGATGTTGGCGCCGAGCAGCACGACCACCGCGACCGGCGCCACCCACGGTCGGGCGCGGGTACGGGCGTGCAGGACCACGAGCGCAACCGGTACCGCGACGATCAGCGTGCGCGGGCCGACCGTGTCGAAGAAATTGAAGAACTTCACCCAGGTGGAGCTCTCGACGAAGACGGGTGAGCGCCACACGATCCACACCGCGGGCAGGGCCGGGACCAGCGAGATCGCGTACGCACGCACGAGCGCTCGCCGGTCGGGCTCGAACGGGAGCCAGAGGACGACGAGCGCGGCCGCGATCGGGATGAGCACCGCCGCGTGCGTGATCTGGGCGAGCGCGGCGCACACGACGGCGGCGACGACGCGCTGGCGCCGCCAGCAGCCGATCGCCGTGATGAACAGCGCCGACGCCCAGAGGAACGGCAGCTGGCCGATGAGGGCGCCGGCGACGAGGGCCGGGTTCACCAAGACCGCGGTGGCCCACCATCCGCGGCGCAACTCGGGGAACGCCCACAGCGTCGCGGCCGCGACGCCGATCGCGCCGAGGACCAACCAGCAGGTGACGACCCAGTCGCCGACGATCGGCCGCACGATGGCCGCGCTCAACCACGGCACCAGGCCGTATGGGAAGGTGAACGCCTCACCATGGCTCAACAGCGGCATCCGCAGCGGCAGCCCGTGACCGTGCCAGAGCCGCGCGCTCACGTACCACACGTGCGCGTAGGAGATCATCGTGTCGTGCGAGACGAAGATGCGGTGCCGCAGCACGAAGGCGAGCACGCCGGCCCAGACGAAGACCGTCAGCGCGAGCGCGGCGCGGCCCACTCGCTCCAACGACATACCGGCCCAGTGTCGCACGGCGCACCGGGATGGGCGACGGTGGCGCTACTCGCCAACGTGATCGTGGGCGACGCCGCCTTCCCGTTGCTGTGGGCGACAGGCAGCCGCGGCTGGTGGCTGGCGGCCGGCGCGCTCCTCCTGGCGGTGCTGGTCGGTCGGCTGCCGCGCCCGGCCTGGCCGGCCGTCGCCGGCGCGCTCGTCGTGGCCTCGACCGCGTGGGTCGGGAGGCAGACGGTCGAGTTCCCGCTGCTGGCGCTCCTCACGCTCGCGCTGGGTACCGGTATCGGGCTGTCGCGCCCGCGCGTGCTCGGCCCGCCGCGCGGCACGACCGCCCGTGTCCTCGCGGTGCTCGTCGCCGGCGCGGCGATCGCAGGGGTGCTCGCGATCAAGGCGATCGCCGGTGTGGGCGCCGCGCTCGCTGCCGGTGCCGCCCTGGCCGTGCCGGCGCCGGTGGTCGCGCTGGCGACGAGCCGGTCGGCGCGGGCGGAGCGTGACGACCGTGGCGGCCGGGCGATCGCAGCCGGTGCGCTCGCCGTGCTCGTCGTGCTGTCGGTGACGGCCTGGATCGGCGCGAATTCGGCTTCGGCGACGTGGTTCGGTGCGCTCGTCAGCCACGGGCCACGCGACCGGCGCGAGGTGGCAATCACCTTCGACGACGGCCCGAACGCGACCGCGACACTGGCGGTGAGCCGCATCCTCGACCGTTTCGGCGCCAAGGGCACGTTCTTCGAGGTCGGCAAGGCGGTCGTGCTCCGACCCGACATCACCCGCGCCCTCGTGCGCGACGGGCAGGTCGTGGCCAACCACTCGTACCACCACGACTACCTGCGCTGGCTCGACCCGCGCTACCCCGAACTCGGGCGCGACCAGCAGGCGATCGATCGCGCGGCGGGGGTGTGCCCCACGTTCTTCCGCCCGCCGCACGGCCAGCACACACCGTTCATGGCTTACGAGGTCGGCACCCACCACATGAGGATGGTGACCTGGGACGTGTCGACGCCCGACTGGGCCACGACCGACGCCTCGCGCGTCGCGCGGCGGGTGCTGGCGAAGGTGCGGCCCGGTTCGATCATCGATCTCCACGACGGGCTCGACGGCAAGGTCGGTGCCGACCGTTCCGTCGTCGTTCGCGCGCTGCCCGCGATCATGGAAGGCCTGGCGCGCAAGGGGCTTCGCGTCGTGCCGCTCGATCAGATGCTCGGCGAGCAGCCTTACACCGGCGCCTGCTCGTGAGCGTTGCGCCGGCCGCGCCCCATCCAGACGCGGGCCGCGGCAACGGGGATCATCGCGAAGTCGATCGCCGCGTCGCGAAGCCGGGTGCGTGAGCGGTAGACGGGCACCGGCACGAGCACGTCGTTGCGGACGCGGTAGCCGAGGCGGCAGAACACGACGGCAACCTCGACCGTCTCGCTGTACTTGTAGCCCCGGTAGTACTGCAGGGCGTCGGCGAGCGCGCCGAGCCGGAAGATGCGGTAACCGCTCTCGACGTCGAACAGGCGATGACCGGCCCACAACGACGCCCACGCGCTCAACGACTGGTTGCCGGCTTGCTTGTAGCGCGGGTACGTCGACAGGTCGCGACGAGCGATGACCGCGTCGAGCTTTTCGTCGAGCGCGATGCGTTCGAGCTCGGCCAGCGCGCCGAGGTCGTGCTGGCCGTCGGCGTCGACGGTGAAGACGAGATCGTCGGGGCTCCGGCGGCGGGCGTGCAGCGCGTCGCGCAGATCGGTGAAGGCGAGGTAGTACGCGGCCGACATTCCCCGGTTTTGCGGGAAGCCGAGAAGGCGCGCGCCGTCGTGGCCCGGCAACCACTGTTCGACCACGGCGCGCGTCTTGTCGGTCGAACCGTCGTCGACGATGATCAACTCGTCGACGAGCGGGTACAACCGTTCGAGCACCTCGACGATCGTCGGTTCTTCGTTGTACGCGGGAACGACGGCAATCCTCGCCACGGCGGCACCCTACCGAGATGGTGCGCCGCCGACGGGCCTACGAGGTCGTTGTCATCCCCACGACGTCGTCGACGAGCGCCCGGTGCGCCGCGCTGCCGTGGAAGGGCGCGCTGCCGAACGCGAACACCCCGCCGTCGGCGGCGACGAGCCAGTAGCCCCCGCCGTCGGGTGCCGCCGCGATGCCCACCACGCGGGCACGCAAACGGCGGCGGTCGAGCGAACCGTGCGAGGCGGCGGCGCCGAACCGGTACACGGCGCCGTTGGCGGCCGCCACCCACGCGCCGTCACCCTGGGGAAGGCTCGCCACGCCGACGATCGGGCTGTGCAGATGGGCCCGGTCGACGCGACCGAACGCGTTCGCGCTGCCGAACGAGAACAGCGCACCACCGCGGTTCACGAGCCAGTACCCGTGGCCGTCGCCGGCCGCCGCGATCCCCACCACCGGGGAGCGCAACCGCCGAGCGGAAAGATGACCGTACGAGGCCGCGTCGCCGAACGGGAACACCCGCCCGTCGGTCGAAGCGAGCCAGTAGCCGCGCCCGTCGGGCGTCACCGCCATCGCCGAGATGAACGCGTGGATCCCCCGACCACCGAGCGATCCGTAGAAGCGCGCGCCGAACGCGAAGACGCCGCCGTCGGCCGACGCGAGGTAGTAGCCGTGCCCGTGCGGTGCGGCCGCGACGGCGGTGACCGGCGCCCAGAGGTGTTCGGCCGGGAGCGAACCGCGGAACCTCGCGTCGCCGAAGCTGAACACGCCGCCGTCGAGGGCACCGAGCCAGTACCCGCTCCGCGCCGACTGCACGTCGAAGCGGAACGTCCGCGACGCGACCCCACCGGCCTGGTCGGTCGCCCGCAACGTGACCGCGCTCGCGCCGCTGCCGGTTGCGGTCCCGCTCACCGCGCCGGTCGCCGGGTTCAGGTTGAGGCCGTCGGGCAGGGTGCCCGTGGCGATCGTCCACACGAACGGCCCGGTACCACCGCTGAGGGAGGGCACGAACCAGTACGCCTTGCCGGACAGCGGGCGCGCCGGCGTCGCGGCCGCGATTTCCGGGCCGGCGACGGTCGCGATGCTCAACGCCGCGGTCGCGGTGGCGCCGTTGGCGTCGGTGACCTCTACCGTGAAGTTCGACGATCCTGCCGTGGCGGCGGTGCCGGTGATCGCGCCGGTGCCCGCGTCGAGCGTCAAACCGGGTGGCAGGGATCCTGCGCTGACCGACCACGAGAGGGGCGCGGTGCCGCCGGTCGCCGTGAGGCTCGTGTTGTACGCGACGCCCGCTTCGGCGCCGGCGAGTGACACCGTCGTGACGGCGGGGGCCGCGTGCACGTGGATGCCGAGCGACGCGTCGGCCGTCGCGCTGCCGGCGTCGGTCGCACGGGCGGTGAACGACGCGGTCCCGTCGACCGTCGGCGTCCCGGTGATGTGCCCGGTGGCCGGGTCGAGGGCGAGGCCGGCGGGCAGCGCCCCGGCGGCGACGCTCCAGGAGTACGGCGCGGTCCCGTATTGCGCATCGACCGCGACGTCGTAGGCGATGCCCACCGTGGCGTCGGGCAGCGACGTCGTCGTGACGTTCAACGGTGGTGGCGTGACGAGGAAGTCGACCTCGACGTCGTCGGCCGGGTTGTACGCGGGGCTCCCGGCCAGGTCGCCGGCTTGATGGGCGACCACCGCGCAGGCACCGGTGCTGTCGAGCGACAGTTGATCGCCGGTCACGCTGCACGCACCCGACGCGGTGTAGGTGACCGCGAGCCCCGAGCTCGCGGTGGCGTCGAGCGTGATGGGCGACGCGCCGATCACCTGGTTGCCGATCGGGTCGAACGAGATCGTCTGCGCGGCCGGCGGCGTGCCGCCCCGCACCGGGAACGTGTAACGCCCGAGTTGACCGCCGCTGTTCAACGTGTTGTTGACGAGGCCGAACGTGCTGTTGCCGTCGGCGAGGTTGGTCGTGCCCGAACCCGGGAACTCGTACGACGTGCCGTCGGCCGCGGCGTAGCCGACCGTCAGCGCCTCGCTGCCGTCGGCGATCCAGTTGTAGTTGAAGATCGCGTCGACGTTGCCGGGTGCGGTGTCGGACCGGTCGACGAGCAACAGCTGCGCGCTGTACTCGGGAGCGCCGTTGCTGTAGTGACCGACGTTCACCCAGTCGGCACAGAACGCCTGGTGCCCGTTGTAGTTGGCGATGATGCCGTAGCTCACCACCGTGGTCGCGGCGTTCCGGGTGTCGAGGTCGGTGAACAGCGGGGCGATGATCGGCTGGTGGATCGACGTGAGCTGCAGGTTGCTGTAGTCGTTCCAGTCCTGCTGGAGGTTCACGCCACCGTTGTTGTTGACGTAGAGGCTGCTGTACGTCGTCCCGAACCAGTTGACGTTGAAGCCGAGGTTGAACGGGCCCTCGCTGTCGTCGTCGTTGCGGGTGAAGAGGTTCTGCGTGCACCCCGGGTCGTCGACGATCGCATTGTGCCCCGCCGGGCCGGGTACCGCCGCGTGCGCGGGCATCACCGACAGGGGCGACACCGGCGACAGGGCGGCCAGCATCACCCCGACCACCGTTGCCGTGAGCCCGCGCCGAAGACCGTGCCTTGTCACCATGGGAACGACATCGGCATCGGGCGCGGCCGCGATCTGCCGGTTCCTTCTCCGGTTTTACCGCCGGGTGCTCGTTCTGTTCGCGAATCGGAAGTAGCGGACTTCCCGGCGGCGAAAACAACCCCGCGACGGGGAGATCAGGCGCTGCGTTCCTCACCGGGGGTGTCGGCGAACACCGGCGGGAAGCCACCGAGCCCCAGCTCGGCGATGTCTTCCAGTGCTTCCACCGGGCCGTGCATCGCGCCTTCGGGCGCCAGCGAGTGCGGCAGGTACTTGGCGACGATGAACGCGGCGACGAGCGCGAGCAGCGCGCCGACCACGACCGCGAGGTGCACCCCCGACACGAACGCGTGCTGCGCCCCGACGGTGAGAGTGGCCCGCGCGCCCGCCGGCAATGTGTTCGCCACCCGCAACGCCCCCGCGATCGACGTGCGCGCCGCCGACGCGTCGGACGGGCGCAAGCCGGTGAGATAGCGGGCGATGTTGGAGCCGTAACGCGACGCCGCGACGCTGCCGAGGATCGCGATCCCGAGCGCGGCGCCGAACTCCCGGGTCGCGTCGTTCATCGCGGACCCGGCCCCTGCTCGCCGCGGCGGGACGGCCGACATGATCGACGCCGTCATCGGCGACATCGACAGCGCGATCCCCGACGTGAGCGGCACGAGGCACACCACGACGTACCAGTAATGGGTGCCCGACGTGAGTTGGGAGAGGAGCAACAGCCCGAGGCTGATGCAGAGCATCCCGAACGCGACGGTTCGGTGCGCGCCGAAACGCATACTGAGCCGTGGTGTCGTGGGCGCGACGACGAGCATGATCAGCGCGATCGGCATCAGGCGCAACGCGGCGGAGAGCGCGCTGTAGTCGAGGACCAGCTGGAAGTACTGGGTGATGAGGAACATCACGCCGTACATCGCGACGAACACGAGCACCATGCCGCCGGTGCCGGTGCTGAACGCCGCGTTGCGGAAGTACGACATGTCGAGCATCGGCTCGGGGGCACGCAGTTCCCACGCGACGAAGATGCCGAGCACGACGATCGCGACCGCGAACGAGACGAGCGTCGCCCCGCTCACCCAGCCTTGTTCGGGGGCCTGGATGAGCCCGTACACCAGCGCGACGATGCCGATGATCGACAGGATCGCGCCGAGCGGGTCGAGACGGGCCTCTTGCGGGTCGCGCGACTTGGGGACGAGGAACTTCCCGGCGACGAGCGCGAGCACGATGATCGGCACGTTCACGAGGAACACCGACCCGTACCAGAAGTGCCCGAGGAGATAGCCGCTGGCCACCGGCCCGAACGCGCCCGACGCGCCGGTGATGCTCGCCCAGATCGCGATCGCCTTCGGCCGTTCGTGCGGCGGGAACACGTTGATGAGGATCGACAGCGTCGACGGCATGATCAGGGCGCCCGCCGCGCCCATCAGCGCCCGGCAGCCGATCAATTGCCACATCGCGTTCGATTCCGACGCGAGCGTGGCGCCGATCAGGAAGAGCAAGAGGCCGAGTTGGAGCGCGCCCTTGCGCCCGAAGCGGTCACCGAGCGCGCCGGTGGAGAAGAGCAGGCCGGCGAACACGAGCGAGTAGACCGCGACCACCCATTGCAGTTGCGACTCGGTGGCGTGCAGGTCGCGCGAGAGGGTCGGGATCGCGACGTTGAGGCTCGAGTTGCCGACGAACACGATCAGCAGGCTCAGGCAGAGGACCGAGAGGGTCCACCAGCGCCGCTCGTGGGCCCGGTCGGCGTGTTCCTCGGGGGTGAGCGTTTCCATCCGGCCGTCAAGCTAATCGGAATGGCGCTTCCGCTTGCAATCGAATTCGCTGCCGCGCGTCAGCCGAAGACCACGGTCTTGTTCCCGTAGACGAGCACCCGGTGGTGCAGGTGCGAACGGATGGCCCGGGCCAGCACGACCCGTTCCAGGTCGCGTCCCTTCGCGACCAGGTCGTCGACCGTGTCGCGGTGGCTGACCCGCGTGACGTCCTGCTCGATGATCGGGCCTTCGTCGAGGTCGACCGTCGCGTAGTGCGCGGTCGCACCGATGATCTTGACGCCGCGGGCGTGCGCCTGGTGGTACGGCCGGCCGCCCGAGAACGCCGGGAGGAAGGAATGGTGGATGTTGATGATCCGGTGCGGGTAGCGGTCGATCACCTCGCCGGAAAGCACCCGCATGTAACGGGCGAGCACCACCAGGTCGATCCCGGCGCCTTCCAGCACCGCGAGCAGGCGCGCTTCCTGCTGGCGTTCGTTGCCCGCCTCGACGGGGAGGTGGTGGTAGTCGACGCCGTAGAACGCCGCGGTGTCGGCGTGGTCGGGGTGGTTGGAGATCACCACGTCGATCTGCGCGGGGGCCAACTCGCCGCTGCGGCCGCGCGCGAGGAGGTCGACCAGGCAATGGGAGGCCTTCGAGACGAGGAGCGCGACGCGCGCGACGTCGTCGGAGAAACGGAGGGAGAACGTCATGCCGAGGGGCGCGGCGATCTCGGCGAAGCGCCCCGCGATGTCGGCCGGTGCGATGGCGAAACCGGCGAGTTCGAACTCGACTCGTTGGAAGAACACGCCGAACTCGGCGTCGACGTGCTGGTCGGCGTCGGTGATGTTGCCGCCGTTGCCCGCGACGAAGTCGGCCACCGCCGCGACCAGCCCCGGCCGGTCGGCGCAGGTGATGAGCAAGATCGCCGTACCCGCCATCGCGCCCCGACGCTAGCCACCCCCCACCGCCGGGTTGTGAGACTTGTGCTCCCGTACGGGGGTGCAAACCTCACAACCCGGCGGGGTTGGTGGAACACTGGCGCCTCGTGAGCGACCTGATGCCCGCCGCGGTCTACCTCGGCGACGGCAAGATCGAAGTGCAACACCTCCCGGTGCCCGAGATCGGCGCCGGCGACGCGCTGATCGAGGTGTCGCACTGCGGGATCTGCGGTACCGACCTGCACCTCGTGCTCGAACGCTACGCGCGGCCGGGATCGGTCCTCGGGCACGAGTGGGCGGGCACCGTCGCCGCGGTGGGGAGCGCGGTCACCGGATGGGCGCCCGGCGACCGGGTGGTGGCCGACGCGACGCGCGGGTGCGGCGCGTGCCGCGCGTGCCGCCGGGGCCGGCCCTCGGTGTGCACCCGCCGGGAACCACCCGACCTGCTCGACTTCTCCAAGGGCGCGTTCTGCCGTTACAAGGTGGTCGACGCGTCACGCCTGCTTCGCGTCCCCGAATCGCTGCCGACGCGAGCCGCCGCGCTCACCGAACCGACCGCGATCGCGTTGCACACCGTGCACCTGTCGGGCGTCGAACCCGGCGACCGGGTGCTCGTTACCGGCGCGGGACCGGTCGGTCTCCTCACCGTGGCCGTCCTCCGCGCGCAGGGCATCACCGACATCACCGTTTCCGAACCGTCTCCCGTGCGGCGTGCCCGCGCCCTCGAGGTCGGCGCGGGCGAGGCCGTCGAACCCGGCACGCTGCCGCCGGCGGCGATGGGCCGCACCGTCGATGCGCCGTTCCAGGTCGTGTTCGAGTGCTCCGGCCACGCGAGCGCGGCGGAGCACGCGCTCGACCAACTCGACTACGCGGGCACGATGGTGTTCGTGGGCACCGGCCGCGAAGGCCCGCGGGTGAACCACAACCGTTTCATCGTGCTCGAGCTCACGCTGCTCGGCGCCTACAACTACGACGCCGACGGGTTCGGGCCGGCGCTCGACCTGCTCGCGTCGGGCGACCTGCCGCTCGACTTGTTGATCGAACCCGTCGACGTCGGCCTCGACGGTGTGCTCGACGTGATGCACCGGCTCGGCGCGGGCGAGTTGCCCGGCAAGGTGATGGTCCGCCCGGAGGTGACGGTGTGACCGATCGCCCAACGTTGAACCATGTCGCGATCTCGATGAGCCCCGATGTGCTCGACGAGCGCGGCCGGGCCGACCTGCTCGCGTTCTACGGCGACGTCTTCGGCTGGACCGAAGGCGACAACACCGGCGAGCCGGGCAACCCGTTGATCCTCTACACGGGCGCGTTCGGGCAGTTCGTGTACCTGCTCCCCGCCGACCCGCCGATGCACGCACCCGCGCTCGATCATTTCGGCTTGCAAGTGCCGTCGCTCGATGCGCTGCACGCGATCGTCGAGCGTGTGAAGGCGTGGCAGGCGCGCGACGAGCGGGTGCGGCTCATCGACGTGCACGCGCGCACCACCCACGGTGCCGAGCACGACTACACCCTCACCAGCGCGTACGTCGGTTTCCTGCTCCCCCTCATGATCGAGTTGCAACACCTCCACCGCCACGTTCGGGGCGCAGCAGTAGGGCGCTGGTGAGGCCGGCGACGACACCGATCGCACCGACGGTGACGAGCACGAAGCGGGCCGAGGTGGCGTCGAGCAGCACTCCGCCGAGCAACACCGACACCGCCGACGCGACACCGACCGCGCCGTACACATTGGCGAAGACGCGCCCGAGCATCGCGGGTTCGACCGAGCGTTGCAGCATCGTCTGCAGGTTGGTGTCGATCGCGGCGGTGGCGATACCACGCACGACTTGGAACGCGACGGCGATCGCGATCGCGGGCGCGATGCCGGTCGCGGCATTCGCCAGCCCGGCCACGATGCACCCGCCGACGAAACCGGCCTCGAGCGCGTGGCGCGGCGGGAAGCGCAGCAACCACGCGAAGCCGACCAGGAGCCCGGCGGCGGTCGCGGCGTACAGCACCCCGAGACCTTCCGCGCCCGCGTGCAGGTGACGGGCGAGGAACGGCAGCGCGACGTCGTCGGCACCGGTGAAGCCGAGCAGGAAGAAGCCGACGACGACGGCCCGCACGAGCCGGTGGTCCATCGCGTAACGCAGGCCGGCGCGCGCCTGGGTGAAGAACCGTTCGGGCGCGGCGGTTGCGCCCCGCATGCCCGCGGCCGGTGCGGGCCGGAGTTGCGGCAGGCGTAACAGGAGCGGGACCCCGACGAAGAACGTCGCCGTGTCGGCGATCAGCGCGCCGCGCACGTTCCACACCGCGACGAGCACACCGCCGAGCAGCGGCCCGAGCACCAGCGCGCCTTCGCGCAGACCGCCGAGGAGCGCGTTCGCCCGTTCGAGCTGGTCATCGGCGACGAGGGCCGGCACCGCGCTTCGCGTCGCCGGGTCGGCGATCGTCGCCGCCGACGACTTGACCAGCACGAGGAGCAACAGCGCCGCGAGGCCGGGGAGCCACACGACGATCACCGCGGTGACAATGCCCTGCACCACCTCGCAACCGGCGATGACCCGCCGCCGGTCGAACCGGTCGGCGACCACCCCGGTCAGCGGGCTCAGCACCGACGGCAGCGACACCATCAGCAGCAGGAGGCCGACGGCCTTGCCCGTGCCCGACGTGCGCTCCACGTACACGATCAATGCGAGCGCGCCGATGCCGTCGCCGACGAGCGACAGCGCACGCGCCGCGAGGAGCGCCGCGAACGATGGCCATCGGGCGAACGGGTTGGAGATGGGGTGCATGTTGGCACGGCCGGGCATGATCGCCGTGCCCGGCAAAGGCTGACGCCACCCCCCCTCGCCGGGTTGTGTCATTTTCCTCCCCGCCGGGGGGTACAAGTGACACAACCCGGCGACGGGGGGTGGGGGCGCGCGATCATGCCGGGGATGTGGGCTGTCATCGCCGCCGGTTGCTCGTGCCATCACGGCGTGCAGCACACGATCGCCCACTCGGTCGTGTGGGGTGGCGGTGTCGCGCTGGCCGCAACGACGTTCGCCACCGGGTTGCGCAAGCGGCGCGATTCGCGGCGCGAGGATCAGGGAACCGGGATGCCGGCCCGGAGCAACTCTTCGAACGACGCGGCGGGTAACGGTCGCGAGTAGAGGTAGCCCTGGCCGAACTCGCAGCGCAGGGCGCTCAGCGCCTGTACGTGCTCGACTTCTTCGACCCCCTCGGCGATCACCTGCGCGCCGAGGACCCGCGCGAGCTGGACGATCGCGGGGACGACGCTCGACGGGTTGGTCACTTCACGCGTGAACGCGCGATCGATCTTCACGAGGTCGATCGGGAGTTGCTGCGCGTACGCGAGCGACGAGTACCCGGTACCGAAATCGTCGATGGCGACGCGAATACCCCGGCGGCGCAACTCCTGGAGCACGTCGACGGCGGTCGTGACGTTCGAGAGGATCACGCCCTCGGTCACTTCGAGTACGAGCCGTTCCGGCTCGAGCCCCGACTCGCGCAACACCGCGTCGACCGCGTCGACGTACGACTCGTCGAGTTGCACCGGCGAGACGTTCACGCTCATGTAGGTGAAGCCACCACGACCGCGCCAGGCGGCTGCCTGCCGGCACGCGGCGCGGAGCACGTCGACGCCGAGCGCCACGATCGTGCCGGTCTCTTCGGCGAGGGGGATGAACTCCTCGGGCGACACGGTGCCGAATTGCGGGTGCGTCCAGCGCAGCAACGCCTCCGCCCCGCGCAGGCCACCGGAGTCGAGGTGCACGATCGGCTGGTACACGACCGACATCTCGCCGCGGCCCCAGGCGCCACGCAGGTCGGCTTTCAACGCGAGCCGGCGGCTCGCCTGCTCGCCCATCGCGACGTCGAACACCTCGTAGCAGTTCTTGCCGGCCGACTTCGCGGCGTAAAGCGCGATGTCGGCGTCACGGATCAGCATCTGCGGGGTATCGCTGTCCTGCATCACGCGCACGCCGATACTCGCGGGAACCGTCACGTCGATGTCGGCGACGGAGACCGGTAGTTGCAGCACCTCGAGCATCCGCTGCGCGCTCGTGGCAACCAGTTCGGCTTCGACGTCGACGAGCAACAGCGCGAACTCGTCGCCACCGAGCCGCGCGACGGTGTCGCCGGGGCGCACGCACTCGCGCAGGCGTTCGCCGACCGCGACCAGCAGCTCATCACCGGCGGGATGGCCGAGGCCGTCGTTCACCGCCTTGAAGTCGTCGAGATCGACGAGCAGGAGCGCGACGGATCCTGCGTTCTTCGGCCGGCGCGGGTCGCGGCGACGTTCGAGCGCGAGGCTCAGGTGGTCGATCAGGAGCCGACGATTCGCGAGCCCGGTCAGCGCGTCGTGCAGTGCGTCGTACCGCAACCGGTCTTCGAGCGCGCGCCGCTCACTCACGTCGCGGCAGTTGACGACGATGCCGCGCAACGCCGGTTCGGCCAGCAGGTTCGTGACGGTCAGTTCGCTGTGGTGCAACCGGCCCTCGCCGCCGACGAGCTGGACGTCGTAGCGCTGCGGGCGCCCTTCGGTGCCGGCGCTGACCCGGATCGCGGCGCGGGTGGATGCACGGTCGGCAAGGTCGACGATCGCCTCGAACTGGCGCCCGGTGAGCCCGGCGGGGTCGAGGTCGAGGACCGTACGCGCCGACGGGCTCACGTAGGTGATCCGCCGTTCACGGTCGAGTACGAAGGTGACGTCGGAGGAGTGCTCGACCAGCGCCGCGAACTCCTGCTCCCGGGCGAGCAGTTCTGCCGTCCGTTCGTCGACTCGCGCCTCGAGGTTCGATGTCAGCGCCGAGTTCTCGGCGAGCACGGCGAACTGGTGGATGCACAACACCATGACGAGCACGATCGCGACCCAGATCGTCGTCGCGTCGAGGTCGCCGTCGATCATGCGCACCGCGGCGGCGGCACCGGCGATCACGACCGGCAGGTAGGGCAGGCCGAACGCCCACGGCTGGTGCTGATGCGTACGCGCCGCCGCCGCCGCGTCACTGTCGCGCGCGCTCGCCGCGAGCGCGATCGTCGCGAACCCGACAATCCAACCGAGGTCGACGAGGCCGCCCGTCGAGTACGACGCCTTCTGCGACAGCACGGCGAACGCGCTGTCGGCGATGGCGATGGCGGCGTACCCCGCACCGAGGAGCCGCAGCGGTCCTTGCGACCGTGTACGCCGGCGGGTGATCGCGAACAGCACGACGGCCAGCAGCGCGCAGTCGCCGGTCGGGTAGGCCAGGGAAACCGCGCGGGCGAAGAGGCTGCCCGCCGCCTCGCCCGCGACCGGCTGGAACACGAGCATCCAACTGACGATCAACAACGAGAGGGCGATGATCGCCCCTTCGAGCAGGCCGAGCACCCGAGATCGAATCGACGATTCGCTCTCGATGAAGCCCACGAGCCCGAGCAGCGCGAGCGGCACCGCGACGAGGAAGCCGGCGTCGGCAACCGAAGGGAACGGCGTCGAGCGCCGGGCCCAGCACTCGTAGTAGGCCCACACGAGCTGGCCCGAGGCCCATGCACCGGTTGCGACCGACAGGAACCACCACGCGCGGCGCCGGTCGGGTGCCCGGCGGCCGGCGCGGGACGCGGCGAACGACGCGCCCGCGGCACAGAAGAGTTGTGCGCCATCGTCGAGACCGGTGACGAAAGCGGTACCGCGCGCCGCGCGCAGGACGGTCGCGAGCAGCATGCTCAGCGCGCCGACGAGCAGGCACCACCGCGCGAACGACAGGTCGCGGCCGCCGCGAACGCTCACGGCCGGCGATGTTCCGGGTCGGCCCTGTACCGGCTCGGCACGCAACGCGCTCGCCTATCCCACCGGCTCGAAGCGGCCGAGCAGCGCGGCGAGTTCGACCGCGGTCGACGTGACGATCTCGTCGATCGCCGCCGAGGGAACACCGAGCGACTGGCGCGCGATCTCGGCCTCGACGGGCAACTCGACGCCGGGCGACGGCGCTTCGCCGAGCCGCGTCCAGGCGATGTGCGCGATGCACTCGGCGAGGCAAACCGCGCCCGGCAGCGCGCGTTCTCCCGGATCGTGGTGGCGCTCGATCCCCTCGGCGATCGCGGGTGAGAGGTCCCAGACGTCGGCCACGACCGCGCCCGCGTACGCATGGTCGAACCCGAACCACTCGCGTTCGGCGTCGCAGAGCGCCTGCCCGCGCGCGAGGAAGATCGGATGATCGCCGGCACCCCGTTCGCCGGCGGCCGGCTCGCCGGCGCGGTCGAGTACCACCTTGCCGATGTCGTGGAGCAACGCGGCGGTGCTGACGCTCGCGGGCAATGGGGCCGTGGCGCGCACCCGCACACGGTCGGCGGCGATCGACGCGCCGCACGAGTGTGCCCACAGCTCTTTGGGTGCGAACGAGTAGCGGCTGGTGGCGGCGCTCAAGGCGTTCCCGACGACGGTGTGCATCGCGGTCGCGAGCGTCGCCGCGACCCCGATGCGCATCACTGCATCGCGCGGCGACTGGATTCGCGTGGAGGGCGCGCTCGCCGCGGAATTGGCGCGGCGCATCACCGCGAGCGACAGCGACATGTCGTGGGTGACGACGTCGACCAAGTCGGCGAACTCGAACGATGGAGTCGCGGTGATCGCGACCAGGCGCTGCACCGACAACGGGAGCGGCCCGAGGCGCGTCGCGGCGGCTCGTAGTCCCGCCTCGTCGAGGACGTGCCCCATTTCCCACCGTCCCTGCGTCCGCCGCGCGGCGTCGTGCCCCGCATTCGGGCTATCGACGGTGCCGCGAACGTCCTGTACCGACTGTGGTGCGCGTCACCGGCTTCGCCGCGTCCGAATTCGTCGTGCGGAACGGACGCGACGGCGGGCTCAGGTCTCGACCAGCGAGTGGCGGCCGCGTACCACGGTGTCGATCGTCAACGTGAGCTGGCCGAACTGCTCGGCCGCATCGCGGCGTTGCATCGCCGCCATCGGCGCGAGGTAGTCGCGGCCGGCCCACACGTGGCGGGGCCGCAGTTGGCGCCAGGGGTGAACGACATGGCAAAAGGTGACGAGACGCCGGCGCGACTCGTCGTCGATCGTGTCGATCTGCAGCCCGACGCGGTAGCGGCCGTCGGGCCCGGACCGGCACGAGCGCACGACCCCTTCCACTTCGATCATCGAGAACACGGCGTCGGCGCCGGGCACTCCCGTCGTGCAGCGCAGCCGGGTGCCTCGCTCGATCGCGGTCTCGACCGAGATCCCGATGCCCGCCACCGACGCGTCGGTGACCGACGCGCCGATCGGCGGGCCGCCCGGGTTGTCGGGGTCGGCGATGGCGGCCGCGAGGTGGCATTCGAACCGGTACTGCACGCGCCGCTGGCGACGCTTCCCGACCCGCCGGATCGCTTGCACGACACGCGCCAGCTCCCAGATCGCCAACCCGATCGCGAGCGGGCCGGCGATGCCGGGCAGGCCGCGCATCTTCACCACCGAGAGATCGCCGAGCACCCGCCACACCAATGCCCCGGCGAGGACCAGCCCGAGCAAGAGCACGACGCGCAGGCGCCGGATGGCGGGCCAGCCACCGGTGTCGGTGCCTTCCTTCGGCGTGACCTTGAACTTCGTGCGCGACGGCAACAGCGCGCAGCGCAACGAGCGGGCGAAGATCTCTGCGGTGACGAGCGTGTAGTGCGAAGACTCGGTGAGGCGCATGTGGCCGCGGCACACCGCGACGGTCGCGGTGACCGCGAGGATCGTCGCCGGGAGCCAGAGCGCGAGCAGTTCCACGACCCCGACCTGCGCCGGCAGCACACCGAGCCCGAGCGTCGCGGCGAGCACCGCGATCAACGCGAGGCGCACGAACCCGCTGCCGTAGGCGAACAGGCTCGAGAAGTACGCGACGCGCTGGCGCCAGTCGAGCCCACTCGATCGGCGCAGCGGCGATTCGGGGAGCCGGAACACGGCGAGGTTGCCGCGGGCCCAACGGTCGCGCTGGAGCAGGTAACCGTCGAGGTCGACGGGCGCGAGCCCCTGCACGATCACCTGGTTGTGGTAGCGGGTGCGCCAGCCGTGCCGGTGCATCTTGATCGTCGTGTGGAAGTCTTCGGCGATCGTTTCTGTCGCGACCCCGCCGACCTCGACGAGCGCGCTGCGCCGGAGCACGGTTGCCGACCCGCACCAGAAGGCCGCGTTGTGCCGGTCCTTGCCCGGGCACACCACTTCGAAGAACAGGCTCTGTTCGTGGCGCCCCGGCGAGTAGTGCTGCACCGAGTCCTGGTTGTAGAAGTCGTGCGGCGTCTGCACGAGCGCGACGAGCGGGTCGTCGAAGTACCCGACCGTCACGTTCAGCGCATCGGGCAGCGGAACGTGGTCGGCGTCGAGGAAGAGGATCAACTCACCGTCGGTCTCGCCGAGCGCGTGGTTGATGTTGCCGGCCTTGGCGTGCGCATTGTCGGGCCGGGTGATCCAGTGCGCGCCCCAGCGGTGCGCGAGCTCGGCCATCGACTCGCGCCGGCCGTCGTCGAGGAGGTACGTCGTGTGCGGGTATTCGAGTGCCGCGCAGCCGGCGAGCGTCGCTTCGACCACTTCGACCGGTTCGTTGTACGTGCACACGAACACGTCGACCCGCCGGCCGCCGTGCACGAGTGGCGCGACGCGGTTGTCCCACCGCCAGCCCGCCACCGCGAGGAAGACGAGCGACACCCAGTTGTAGCCCTCGACCAGCACCAGCGCGACGAAGGCGACGGGGTTCGTCCCCCGCCACGACCAACCCAGCCGGTAGGCGAGCCACACCCCGCCCCAGGTCAGGGCGATCGCGACCACGACTCGCATGCTCCGTGGGTGCCGTTCCCACCAGTACCCGATGGCGGTCTGCGGGGTCCCACCCGCGCCGATCGTGTCCTGCCGGGGCGGTACGACCGCCCGCGCGCCAGGTTTCGCTTCGGGCGAGCGTCCGCGGACGGTCTGCTCACCTCCCGCGCTCACAACTGGAAGGTTCGTCCAGTTGTCAGGAGGCCTTGAGGGCCTCTTCCACGCTCTCGAACACGGCCACGATCTGGGCGAGGCCGGTGACCCGGAAGGCGGTGTGCACGAGCGACATCGACGGCAACACCAGCCGCAGCGGCACCGACGACGAGAGCCGTTCGAGCAACCCGAACCCGGTGCTGTCGATGTAGTCGACGCCGGCCAGCACGATCACCAGCGTTTTCGCCGACCCGGCCGCGTCGGTGAGGCGACGCTCGAGCTCGGGGACGTTGGCGAGGTCGATCTCCCCGGTGAGCGACGCCACGCACGCGTCGCCCGCGTGCGTCACTTCAAGCGAGTACGACGGGTTCATGCTGCGACCGCGGTTGGTACCGCAAGGTGACGGTCGTGCCGCCCGGCCCGAATTCGATGGCGACCTCGTCCATCAGTTCGCGCATGATCGCGATGCCGTTGCCGCGCGCGAACCGGTCGGGGTTGTCCTTCCACGCACCGGCGTCGGTGACCGAACAGATCACGTCGTCGCCGGTCCGGCTTGCTTCGACGCGAAACAGTGCTCTGCCGCCCAGGCCGTAGGCGTGTTCCACCGCGTTCGTGCACGCTTCTCCTACCGCGATGAGGATGCCGGTCACTTCCTGCGGATCGAGACCGAGCTGGTTCAACCAACCTCGCAGTTCGGCTCGCACCCGGCGGATCGAGTCGGGCCGGGCGGGCGCTTTCACGAGGAACAGCCGCGACGACACGACCGGCGTGCGCAGCAACACGAGGGCGACGTCGTCTTCGCGGGTCGCGCCGGCGAACGCGTCGCGGACGATCGCGTCGGCGAGCAGTTCGAGCGGCAGGGCCCAGTGTGCCTCCACCGAGTTCACGAGCCGTTCGATCCCGGCGTCGAGCGGCTCGCGTCGCCGTTCGATCAGGCCGTCGGAGTACATCACGAGGAGCGACCCGGCCGGCAAGCGGGTCGAGGTCCCGAGCCGGGCCGGGCGCGCCTCGTCGATGCCGAGCGGCCAGCTGAGCGCGCCGTCGAGCAGGCGCACGTCGCCGTCGGGGCTGACGAGGAGCGGCGGCGGATGGCCGGCACAGAGGTATTCCACCCGTTCGCCGTACACGTCGACGTAGGCGAACGCGACCGTGGTGCCCTGCGCGCCGGGGAGGTCGTGGGCGAAATCGTCGAGACTGCCGAGCAGGTCGGCCGGTGTGTCGCACCTCGGCGCCGACGCGCTCACGGCCGCGCGCAACTGCCCCATCGTGGTCGCAGCGTCGATCCCGCGGCCGACGACGTCGCCCACCGCGATCAGGATGCGACCGTCGGGCAGGCGCTGCGCGTTGTGCCAGTCGCCGCCGACGGCGAGGCTCGTCTCGGCCGGGAGGTAACGCACGGTGTGCCCCGCCCCCTCCACGAGCACCGACGGGCCGAGCAGGCTCTCCTGCAACTTCAGGGCCGCTTCGTGCTCGCGCTCACGCGTCGACGCGCGCGTGTACGCCGACCCGATGTTGTCGGCGGCGAGTTCGAGCAGCGTTCGGGCGTGGTCGTCGAAGTCTTTCGGTGCCGCCCAGAACACGAGCAGCAGGCCGAACGCGTCGTCGTCGCCTCGGAGCGGCAGTAGCGCGAAGCCGCCTGCGCCTTGGCGTTCCCACCACGAAGCCCAGTTGGGGTACGCGGCCTTCGCTTCGTCGCGCGTTCGATAGAACCGGGCGTGCCGTTCGCGCAGGGTATCGGCGACCGGGCTCGGGTCGTCGAGCGACAGCACTCTGATGTCGCCCCCGTCGAACGGTGGCAACACCTTTTCCGCGACCAACCGCACCCGGTCGTTGCCTTCCCGCACCCACATGCGCGCGATGGCGGCGCCGAGCAGCGGCAACACGTCGGCGACGGCGGCGTCGGCTACGGCCTGCGCCGAGCGCGGTTCGGCGAGCGACGCCGCGAGCCGGTGCAGTTCGCTCAACGAGAGCAGTTCGAGAAGCTGGCGTTCTTCACGTTCGGTGGAGGCACGCGCCCACCGGCGTAACCACAGGGCCCAGATCGCCGCGACCGCGCTCGCGACGAGGAGCGCGACGATCGCCAGTTCGCTGTTGCGCTGCAGCTCGGCTCGTTGCCCCGAGAGCCGTGAGCGCACGAGCGCCGAGAACTGCGCCTCGGCTGCCCGGAACCGGTCGAACAGGGCCTTGCTCCGCCCCTGCTTCACCAGGCTCGCGGCGTCGCTCGCGCGCCCGGCCCGCGTCGCGCTGATTTCGGCGGCGACATTCGTGTTCCACGCCACCAGCGCCGCGTGCGCGCGTTCGAGTGCGGCGCGCTCGCGTGCATCGAGGTGGAGCTTCTGGAGCGCGTCGTACGCGCTCGCGGCGGTGGCCTGGCCCTCCGAGTAGGGCTCGAGGAAGCGTTCGTCGCTGGTGATCAGGTATCCCCGCTCCCCGGTTTCCTGGTCGATCGCCGCCGCGAGGTACGCCTGGCTGTTCGCGTTCGCCGGGCCGAGCTGGTGCTGGATCGCGCCGGCGATACGCAACGCACTGGAGACGAACGGCAGCACCGCGATCAGGATGATCGCGATGACGATGAAGTAGCCGGCGGTCAGCAGCGTGAGCCGTTGCCTCATCGATCGACCACCCGGGAGCGCATGGCGGTGCCGATGCTAGGGCGTCGGCAATCGCTAGGGGGTCGAAGGGCACGACCCGCCGTAGGGCTTGCCGTGCAAGGCCCGGGCGACGTCGGCCACGCGTTGGCCCTTCGGCAGCACGACGATCCAGTCGCTGCCGATGACGAGCTTCGATGTCTTTGACGACGAGCATGCGTACTGCTGCTCGTTGTTGGCGAACTGCCCGAGGGTCGTCTTCGTGTCGTCGAACGAACCGATGTGCACGCCGGCGTCGGGCCCGACGGTGCACTCCCCGTAGGCGCCCGGCAACCCGGCCGTGGCGTAGTGCGCGTTGTGCGACAGGAGGTCGCGGTCGTCCAGCTTGAAGTCGGCGCAGCCGAGGCCTGCCTTCGTCAACGTCGACGCGAGCTGGTTCACGTGCGCCACGTCGGTGTTCGACCAGTTGATCTGGCCCCGGCCCGGGCAGCTGGTCGTGACGAACTTGCTGTGCGTGCGGGTTGCGATCGTCCGCGCGCCGCCTTCGGTGTCGGGTTGCATCGACCAGGTACCGCTCTCGACCCATCGCACGCCGGGAAAATCGGACTTCGCCTTCGCGGCTCTCGCGCACAGCAGTTGCGCGCGCTGGTGCACGAAGTCGTCGCGTTCCTTGGTGCTGGCGAACCCGCTGATCTCGACGTTCTCGCCGATCACGGTGCACGAACCGACGGCGCCCGGGACCGGGCCGTGGATCTTGTTCTGGTTCTGCACGTAACTCACGCGCGGGTACAGGCCGAAGTCTTTGCACTGGCCGGGGAACGACTTGGCGAGCAACGCCACCGCCTGGTGCGTCACCGTGACGGAGCCGGCATCCCAATTGGCCGACACCTTCTTGCCGCCGCACGCGACGCACATGCTCCCGACCAGCGCGGCCGCGAGCACGAATGCGAGATGTCGACCCACCCGTTCCTCCTGCCTCGGGCGACGAGTATCGCGCGCGCGGGGCCGAGCCAGAACGCGCCGGAAAACGTGCGACCATGTCGAAATGCGCACCCTCACCCGTTCTCGTGTTCGCTCCGTCGCGCCCGTGCTCGTGCTCACAATCGCCGTCGCGTGTGCCGCCTGCTCGGGCTCGTCGGGTTCGCCGACACTGTCGGCGAACCCCATCGTCGACGCCGCGAAGGCCACGCTGAAGGCCGGGAGCGCCAACATCACCGGACAGATTGTCGACGCGAAGGGCGGCCACGTCGCGCTGTCGGGCAGTTGGTCGGGCGACTTGTCGGCCACGGGCCAGGGCGTGGTGAAGACGACCGTCACCGTCCCCGGCGAGCAGCCGGCGCCGGTGGAGATCCGCTGGGCCAAGGCGTTCGCGTACTTCGACCGCGTCCCGGTGAGCCCGGCGACCCAGGCGAGCGCGGGCATCCTCGCGCTGTTCACGCGCCCGGCCGCCGACAAACCGTGGTCGAAGGTCACGACCCAGACCGTCGTCACCTTCGGGCTCCTGCGCGCGTTCGACCCGCCCACCCTGCTCGCCGGTATCGAGACCTCCGAATCAAAAAAGCTCGGCCAGGAAAAGATCAACGGGCAGGACACCACTCATTACCGCACCACCAAGCCGTCGGCGCTGATGGGGTGGTGGACCGCCGCCACCGTCGACGTGTGGCTCGACCACCAGAACCGCCTCGTGCGCACCACGATCTCGTCGCCCAGCGGGGGCCTCACCTACGACGTCTCGAACTACGGCACGAAGGTGAACGTGCAACCTCCCGCGGCGAGCGAGATCGCGATCACGAGCAGCGCCAACACCGTGCAGCTCGCCGGCCCGTACTCTGTGGCGGCCTCGGGCACGACGAACGGTGTCGCGTGGCGGCTAATGCGGGCGAACGCGACCGACGGCAAGGTGTGCTGGCGCTGGGACGCGACGCCGCCGATCAAGCAGGTCGTGCAAGACCGGGCCGACGGCGCCCGCTGCGTCACGCCGGCCGGCCCGGGATCCGATCCGGAAGACACCGTGCAATTCGTGATCGATGCCGACGGGACGGGTAGCTACGACGCCCTCGGTGTGGTGCTGCCCGCGGGTGTGAAGTCGGCGACGCTCGGGTTCGTCGGCGGGAAGACCCAGCCGGTCGCGACCACGTCGCCGCTCGTGTGGGTCGGGCCGCGTCGCCGACACCGGGGTACCTCGGCGTGGTGCTCGCCGACGGCACCAAGCTCGACTGCGGCGCCGGTTCGATCGGCTCCGTCACCGACCTGCGCGACGACACCGCGACTGCGCACGCGGCGAGCGCACCGTGGTCGTGCCTGGCGGCGTCGTAGCGCTCGGCCCACCAGGCCTGTCACGCCGGCCTCGCGGCGCCGGCGCCGCGGCGTACCTCCGCCCGTTGCGAACGCATCACGCGAACGGCCCGCTCCGATTGGAGCGGGCCCGCCGCAGTGCTTGGCGTTGTGGGTGTTCGCCCGCAACGCTTGTTCAGTTGCTTACTCGCCGAAGCTGAACGAGACGCCAGGCGCCGACGAACCCAGAAGCGAGGTCGCCGTGCTGCCGCCGCCGCCCGAAAGGACGATGGCGATGGTCGCGTTGTTCGGCGTGCCGTCTGCGCAGCCGAGCGCGTCAGTCAGGTCGAGCTCGTAGCCGGTGTTGTAACCGGTTGCGCCGCCCGTCTTCATGACCGGGTCTTCCCAGATGGTGCCGCTGACCTGGGCGCCGACGTCGACACCCTTGGTGACGATGCCGCCGACGTCGAGCAGGTCAGGACCACCGGGGTTGAAGCCCAGCGCCGAGATGTACGACGCGATCTGGGCGTTCTTGCCCGCGATGATCTCACTGAACTTGTCGGTGAGCTTGCCGTTCAACGGGTACGCGTTCGCCGCAGTGGCGTCAGCCGCCTGGGCGGTTGCACCGTTCGCGCACGACGCCGCACCCGACAACTTCACGGCCTGCGAGATCACGTGCAGCGTGGAGCCGTACGTGGTGCCCGAGCAGGTACCGGCGATGGCCGCCTTCGTGGTCTGGTCCTTGGCCAGGCCACCGCTGACGCTCAACGGTGCCGTCTGGTCGCCCAGCGGCGGCTTCAGCTTGAGCAGGTTCAGCGAGCTGTCACAGCTACCAACGGGCGTGACGGCCGCGGTTGCCGGGAGGGCAACTGCCACCATGCCACCCGTGAGCAACAGCGCACTCGCTGCACCCAGTAAGCGGTTCGTGAGTCTCACGTTGATGATTCTCCTTTGTCATTCTCACCTAGGTATGAGCGCGCTCACGCGTGCTCGAAATGACAAAGGAAGGCGCGGGCACCGCGCCGACGGGCGGTCGCGGTCCTCGCGATCCGTCGCCGAGCGGCTTCCCGTTTCCCCCCAATGTCTGCGTGCTCTCGCACGCATGGCGCCCGGCCTTTTACGGTCGAGCGAGCGCAGTTTTCACGCTGCGCTACCCACTGTCAAGGTTTGTCGCGCGCTCTGTACTCCGATCACGTCACCCTGTGCGCATCCTGGGAAGTCGCGTCCTGCGACGTCGCTCGAGGTAGCGCGCACCGGAACGGAAAGCACATTGTCCGGTCAATTCGCCCGCCGCGTGCGCGAACGCAACGCAGCCGGAGATACCCGTTGCGCGGCGCGCGTTCGCCAGCAAGAATGCGCGCCGACGACGTCGGGACGCCGGCGGCCCAGGGCAGGGCCGTGCGGATGCCCCGGCGCCATTGGGGGGAATTCGTGCCAAGCATGATCGGTCAGCCCGGCGACGCGGCTGCAAGGACGCGGTCTGGTTCGCGCCGGGCCGCGTTCGTCGCGCCCCGGGTTGGCAGCGGCACAACTGCGTTGCCACCAGCCGCGGCACGAACTCCTCTCAGCCCTCAGGTCCTCGGCGAGTGGAGATGATCGTGGTCCGCAGCAAGAACGTGATGCATCGGTTCGCAGGGCGCGGCTCCGGCCGGCGCCGGCGACTCGTCGTGTCTTCACTCGCGACGATCGTGGCCATGGTGGCCGCGATGTTCGCGCTGTCGATCCCCGCCAGCGCGGCCGGCACGAACGGCGACCCCATCACGTGGGCGCAGACCCAGTGCATCGCCAACGTCGGCGGCGGTTCGCTCGCCACCAACATCGACATCACCGTGCAGGGCGTGGTGCCCGACACCGCCAACCAGGGCGACGCGTACGACGCGACGATCCCCGGCGGCACCACGACGCTGCCCGACACGTCGAACGGGTTCAACATCAGCGGCTACAAGAACCTCGACCAGACGTACCTGCTCCGCAGTAGCAGTGGCAACGCGGCCATCACCGGCGTCACCGCGAACGGCGGCGCGACCAACAACGGCAACCCGATCACCTACAACACGTCGTACACGAACACCGGTGCCGCGATGGCGCTGAGCACCGGCTCGTGGTCGTCGGCCAACGGCGGCACGATCACCTACACCACCACCGCGGCGCACGGCCTGCATGCCGGCCAGCTCGTCGACATCACCGGCGCCCACAACCCGCTCTACAACATGTCGGGCGCGGTCGTTGCCGCGGTGCCCACCTCGACGACCTTCACCGTTACGGGCCGCTCGTACACGATCACCAGCGCGACGTGGTCGGCGGTGGGCGGCGGCACCATCACCTTCGGCACGGCGTTCGACCACCACCTCCAGGTCGGCGACACCGTCAGCACCATCAACAGTTCGCCCGGCAAGTACAACGTCGACGGCGTCGTGTCGGCAGTCGACGACTCGACCCACTTCGAGATCGCCGGCGCATCGGCCACCGACCCCGGCCCGATCACCACCAAGGGTGTCGTCGACACGCTCGGCAAGCCCGGCAGCATCGGGAGCCCGAAGGGCAACGTCAACACGCTCACCACCGTCACCCTCGACACGCCGACGGCGCAGCCGGGCACGCTGACGGTCCCTGATGTCACCGTGAACATGACGGCGCCCAGCGCCGACGCGACCGTCACGACCTACGGCGGCGTCGTCACCACCACCGCGACGCTCGTCCCCCTCGGCGACGCGGCGACCACCTGCAACCTGCCGCACAACGACCCGCAGACCGACGGCATTTCGGCCACGGTCGTCGGCGCCGGCGGCCCGACCACGACGTCGTACCCCACCTGCCGCCCACCCGACGTGTGCGCGACCACCACGACGAGCACGCCGCCCGCGCCGACGGTCACGTCGGTGAGCCCGACCTCGGGCACGACCGCCGGTGGTACGAGCGTGACGATCACCGGTACCAACCTCACCGGTGCGTCCGACGTCGAGTTCGGTGCGACAGCGGCCGCGAGTTACACGGTCGACAACGACACACAGATCACCGCAACGTCGCCGGCTGAGAGCGCCGGCACCGTCGACATCACCGTCACGACCAGCGGCGGCACGAGCGCAACGAACGCGGGCGACCAGTACACGTTCACCGCACCGGCCGCGCCGACGGTCACGTCGGTGAGCCCGACCTCGGGTTCGACCGCCGGCGGTACGAGCGTGACGATCACCGGTACCAACCTCACCGGTGCGTCCGACGTCGAGTTCGGTGCCACACCCGCAACGACCTACACCGTCGACAACGACACGCAGATCACCGCGACGTCGCCGGCCGGTTCCGGCACCGTCGACATCACCGTCACCACTGGCGGCGGTACGAGCGCAACCAATGCCGGCGACCAGTACACCTACGTCGCCGCACCCACCGTCACCTCGGTGAGCCCGACCTCCGGCCCGCGGCGGGTGGCACGAGCGTGACCATCACCGGCACCAACCTCACCGGTGCGTCCGACGTCGAGTTCGGTGCCACACCCGCCGCGAGCTACACCGTCGACAACGACACCCAGATCACCGCGACATCGCCGGCTGAGAGCGCCGGCACCGTCGACATCACGGTGACCACACCCGTCGGCGGCACCAGCGCAACCAACGCCGGCGACCAGTACACGTTCGTCGCCGCGCCCACCGTCACCTCGGTGAGCCCGACCTCCGGGTCGGACGCCGGTGGCACGAGCGTGACCATCACCGGTACCGGCTTCAACGGCGCATCCGACGTCGAGTTCGGTGCCACACCCGCCGCGAGCTACACCGTCGACAACGACACCCAGATCACCGCGACCTCCCCGGCCGCGGCCGACGGCACCGTCGACATCACGGTGACCACGCCGGGCGGCACCAGCGCGACGAGCGCCGCCGACCAGTACACGTTCACCCCTGTCGTGGCGGGGTGCAGCTCCAACTGCATCACCATCGGCGACCGGTCGCAGCTCGAAGGCGACACCGCCAACCACAAGATGGCGTTCAACGTGACGCTGTCGGACCCGTCGACGAGCAACGTGACCGTGCAGTACGACGTGCTGGCCGGGAGCGCCACCGGTGGCACCAAGCCCGGCGCGGGGGTCGACTTCAAGCTGGCGAGCAAGACCCTCGTCTTCAAGGTGAACGCGAAGACGGGTCTCACGCCGGTCTCGAAGACGATCAACGTGACCGTCTACGGTGACACGACCGTCGAACCCGACGAGACGTTCACGGTCGTGCTCTCCAACCCGAGCGGCGGCTACACGCTGAACCGCGACACCGGCACCGGCACGATCCTCAACGACGACGGCGGGCCCAGTGGCACGACCGTCGGCATCGCTGACGGCTCGACCGGTGTGCAGCACAGCGGCAAGCAGACGTTCAAGATGCTCGTCACCCTGTCGGCCAAGGCGACCGGCACCGTGACCGTCGACTACACGATCACGGAAGGCTCCGCCACCTACACGCAGAAGGACACCGGCGGCGACTTCGGTGGCAAGCTCACCAAGACGCTGACGTTCAAGGCCGGCCAGTCGGCGAAGTCGATTGCCATCCCGATCTGGGCCGACCCGAACCCCGACACCGACGAGACGTTCACCGTCACGTTGTCGAACCTGACCGGTGCCGGAACCTCGCTGCTGCAATCCAGCGCCACGGGGACGATCCTCGGTCTGTCGTAGGCAAACCGACCACCAGCGAACTGGCTCGGGCCGGACGAGGTACACACCTCGTCCGGCCCGAGCCGCGCGACGTGCGTCGATAGCTATCGCATAGCGATAGCTATCGACGCCTGTCGTCCACCCTGGCCTCGTGGTCGGGGACATCCCCGATTCCCCGGGCGAGCCGTGACGTCCATCATCGACCCATGATCGAAGTGATCGGGTTGACGAAGCGCTACCGCGGCACGGTCGCGGTCGACGATCTGTCGTTCTCGGTACGGCCCGGGCGGGTCACCGGCTTCCTCGGGCCGAACGGCGCGGGCAAGACCACGACGATGAGCATCATGCTCGGCCTCGTCCGGCCGACCGCCGGCCACGCGCTCGTCAACGGTGTGCCGTACGCGTCGCTACGCGACCCGCTCCACACCGTCGGCGCGCTCCTCGACGCCCGCGCGGTGCACGGCGGCCGCCGCGCCCACGACCATCTCCTCTGGCTCGCGCAGACCAACGGGATCGCGCCCCGGCGCGTCGACGAGGTGCTCGGGATCACCGGCCTCGAAGGCGTCGCCAACCGGCGGGTCGGGAAGTTCTCGCTCGGCATGGCCCAGCGGCTCGGGATCGCTGCCACGCTGCTCGGCGACCCCGAGGTGCTCCTGTTCGACGAGCCGGTCAACGGGCTCGACCCCGAGGGCATCCGCTGGATCCGCACGTTCCTGCAAGGTCTCGCGGCCGAGGGTCGCACCGTGCTCGTGTCGAGCCATCTCATGAGCGAGATGGCACTCACCGCGGAACATCTCGTCGTGATCGGCCGCGGGCGCCTCATCGCCGACGCCAGCGTGCGCGAAGTGATCGAGCGCGGCGACGCGCGCACGGTGCGGGTGCGTACGCCGCAGATCGAGCAGTTGCGCAACCTCGCCCGGCGTTTCGGTCCGACCGTCGAGCCGGCCGTCGACGAAGACGGTGCGCTGTTGCTGCACGGCGTCGCCGCGGAAGCCATCGGCGAACTCGCCGCATCGCACGGCATCGTGCTCCACGAACTGGTGTCGTTGCGGCCCACCCTCGAAGAGGCATTCATGGACCTCACCGAATCGAGCGTCGAGTTCGCGCCCTCGGTGCCGGCCGTACAGGAGGCGTCATGACCACCGCAACCGTCCCGGACTCACCACAGCGGTTCCGGTGGCTGGTCACGTCGGAGTTCACCAAGCTGCGCACCCTGCGCTCCAACGGCGTCGGGCTGCTGCTCACGATCGTCGGCACGATCGGTGTCGCCGCGCTCGTGTGCGCGGAAACCGCCGCGCACTGGAAGTTCATGAACCCGATCGACCGGGCCAACACCGACCCGACGAACCTCACGTTGAACGGCTGGTACCTCACCCAACTGGTCGTCGGTGTGATCGCGGTGCTCACCGTCACGTCGGAGTTCGGCAGCGGCATGATCCGCTCGACCTTCGCGGCCGCGCCGCGCCGCAGTTCGGTGATCGCGGCGAAGCTGCTCGTGGTGACCACGATCGTGCTGCTCGTCAGCATCGCCTGTTCGGTCGTGTCGTTCCTGCTCGGAGAACGCCTCCTGCACAGCACGGGGATCGCGACGACGCTCGGTGCGCCGGGAGTTGCGCGGGCGGTGTTCGGTTCCGGCCTCTACGTGACGGCGATCGCGCTGCTCGGCCTCGGCCTCGGCGCGCTCATTCGCAATACCGCCGGCGCGATCAGCGCGCTGTTCGGTGTGCTGTTCGTGCCGCCGATCCTCGCCGAGGCGTTCCCGTCGTCGTGGCACAACGCGATCCAGAACTACTCGCCGCTCAACGCCGGGTCGCAGATCCTCAACGTCCACCCGGGCAAAGGGCTCGGGCCGTGGTCCGGGCTCGGTGTGCTCGCCGTCTACGTCGCCGTCGTCCTCGTCGCCGGCTTCGCCACCACCCAAACCCGCGACACCTGACCCCGGCGACGTGCGTCGATAGCTATCGCATAGCGATAGCTATCGACGCATGTCATCATGGCGCCCGTGGCATTGCGGTTGGTGGGACGGCGCGTGCTCGTCGTGGGTGCGGGTACGCAACCGTCGCCCGACCCCGACGCGCCAATGGGGAACGGCCGGGCGATCGCGGTGGCCGCGGCGCGCGAAGGTGCGCTGGTCGCGTGCGCCGACAAACGCCGCGACGCCGCCGAAGCAACGGCCGCGCTCGTGCGCGACGAAGGGTCGACCGCGGTCGTGATCGAAGGCGACGTGCGCGACGAGGACGCGTGCGAGCGCATGGTGGTCGAAGCCGTCGACGCGCTCGGCGGCCTCGACGGGTTGGTGTGCAACGTCGGGATCGGTGCCGGCGGCGGCCTCGAGGGCACCACCGCCGACCAGTGGGACACCGTATTCGCCGTGAACGCGCGCTCGCACTTCCTGCTTGCGCGCGCCGCGCTCCCCCGCTGCACCGACGGCGCGTCGATCGTGTTCATCGCGTCGGTCGCGGCCCTCAAGCCGGGCAGCAACCTGCCCGCGTACGACGCGTCGAAAGCGGCGCTGTTCGGGCTGTGCCGCCACGTCGCGCGGGAAGGCGCGCGGCGCACCGTGCGCGCCAACGTGGTCGCACCCGGCCTCATCGACACCCCGCTCGGCCGGTGGGCCAGCGCGGGAAGACCGTCACGAACCAGAACGCGTGTGCCGCTCGGCCGCCAGGGAACCGCGTGGGAGATCGCCGCGCCGGTGGTGTTCCTCTTGAGCGACGACGCGAGTTACATCACCGGCCAGGTGCTCGCCGTCGACGGCGGCCTCACAACCCTCACCTGACCCCACCTGACGACAGGAGCCAGATGACCACCGAGGTGCTTCCCGGGGCCGAACCGTTCTCCGCGCCCGGTGGCCCGCACGGCGCGCTCGTGCTGCACGGGTTCACCGGTTCCCCCCAGTCGATGCGCGGTCTGGCCGAAGCGTTCGCGCGCGCCGGGTTCGCCACCGAGCTACCGCGGTTGCCCGGCCACGGGACGAGTGTCGACGACATGCTCACGACGTCGTTCGCCGACTGGTCGGCCGCCGCGGAAGCCGCCTACCTCGACCTCGCGGCGCGTTGCGACAAGGTCGTGGTGGCCGGGTTGTCGATGGGCGGCACGCTCACCGCGTGGCTGGCGATCCGTCACCCCGAGATCGCGGGCATCGTCGTGATCAACGGCACGGTTTCGGCCGGGCCGGTCGACGCGCTACGCGAAGGTCTCGGCCAGTTGCTCGAATCGGGCGAGAAGGTGCTGCCCGCGATCGGCGACGACATCGCCGACCCGGCCCAGACCGAACTCGCCTACGACGCCGCGCCCGTCGCGCCGCTGCTGTCGCTGTTCGACGCGCTCGTCGACCTCGACGCGCGTGCGGGCGAGATCACCTGCCCGGTGCTGCTGTGCACCAGCCCGCAGGACCACGTCGTGCCGCCCGGGTCGAGCGACCTGTTCGCCGCCGCGGTCGGCGGCCCCGTGACGCGCGTCAGCCTCGAGCGCAGCTTCCACGTCGCCACCCTCGACTTCGACAAAGACCTCATCGAGCGTGAAGCCGTCGCCTTCGCCCGGCGCGTCACGACCTAGCCGCCAGGTTGTGACACTTATACGCCCCTATGGGGGTATAAGTGTCACAACCCGGCAGCGTTGGGGACGGGGGTTGGGCGGGAGAACGGTCAGGCGTTGTTGACCGCTTTCAGGAGCGCCTCGTTGGGGTTCTCGGGAAGCTTGTCGAGCGGCACGTTGAGCTCGTCGACCGTCGGGCCGACCTTCTCCGCGAGCTTTTCGAGGGCGCCCATGTCGAAGTCGTAGAGCCGCGCCGCGTTGCCGCCGAGCAGCTGCTGCATGACGGCCGGGTCGGCGTCGGGGGCGAACAGCTGCCGGAGGTGCTCACGGGTGAAGGGCCCGTGCCCTCGTCGTGCGGGTAGTCGCTCCCCCACATCCAACGGTCGGCACCGAGAGTCTTGATCGCCCGTACGTCGTCGGGCCCGGGCTGGCTCACACCGAGCCAGCAGTTCTGGTGGAAGTACTCGGTCGCCGAACGACTCAAGGCGTCTTCCGGCTTGTAGCGCATCTCGCCGATCGCGCCCTTGTCGCGTACCGCCTTCAGCACGCGGTCGAAGTGCCGCAACATCGGCACCAGCCACGCGCAGCCCATCTCCGACATCACGAAGTTGAGGTTCGGGTGCCGTTCGAACACGCCCGACAGCAGCAGGTGCACGAACGGGCGCTGCGAGTAGAAGCCGACGTCGGCCATGAACAGCAACGGCGCCGCCGGGACCCGGCCGTAGTCGGGGAGGCCGGTGCCACCGTGGCTGTTGACCGGAACGCCGAGCTCTTCGCACAGCGCCCACAGCGGCTCGTAGTCGGGGTGATAGAGCGGCTTCACGTAGTCGACGTCGGGCGGGATCGCGGAGATGAGCACGCCGCCGCGCAGACCGTTCTCCTTGATCCAGCGGACGTCTTCCATCGCGTCGTCGAGGTTGTTCAGGAAGATCTGGCCGATGCCGGCCCGCCGCTCGGGGAACCGGTTCTGGAAGTCGACCATCCACCGGTTGTGGGCACGGATGCCGGCCAGGCGGTGCTCGTACTGGTCTGCGGTCGGGGGACGGGCGAAGAGCACGAAGCTGGGAAAGAACGGCGGCACCGTGTTGGGGAAGATCACTTCACCAACGATGCCGTCTTCTTCGAGTTGCCCGTTGCGCAGGTCGTCGTCCCAGTTGCGCAGGCGCCGGTTGCCCCGCAGGTCGGAGTAGGGGTTCTTGTACTTGTTGCGCCACGCGTCGAAGTCGTCGAGGTACTTCTTTTCGAGGTACTCGCGGTACTGCTCGTGGCTGCCACCCGCGTGGCAGTCGGACGAGATGATCGTGTAGTGCCCGCTCTTCGGCGCGGCTTTCGGGTCGATGGCAGTGGCGGTCATGGTTTGCCTCCGTTGAGACGCGATTTCGCAAGGTCGTTGCGTAAGCGATCGAGCAGGTCGCCGAGGTGGGCCCGGTCGGTGGCCGACCAGCCGGCGAGCGCGGTTTCGTAGTCTTCGAGCCACGCTTCGGTGGTGCGGGCGACCACCCGGCGGCCCTTCGGGGTGAGCGACAGCCAGGCGACCCGCCGGTCGTTCTCGTCGACGGCACGGGCGATGAGCCGTGCGTCTTCCAGCGGCCGCAGCTGGCGGCTCGCGGTGCTCTGGTCGACGCCGAGCCGGCGAGCCAGGTCGGAGACGGCGATCGGGCCGTGCCGCTCGATGATCCGCAGGCCGCTGAGACCCGCCCGCGTGAGCGGCACGCGAGCCGCGCGTACCACTCGCTCCCGCTGGCGGGCGCTGCGCACGTTCGCCGCGATGAGCTCGGTGAACTCGTAGAGCGCGTGCAGCGCGGCGTCGTCGAGGAGCGGCGTGACGGGGACGCCGGGCGCGACGTCGGGAACGGTGGCCACGACCGCACCCTAGTGCATATGTATGTATTCCTACAACCTTCTCGGGGCGAAGGTGCCGTGCACCGCCGCCCGATGTGGAGTAGCAATTGCGCCAAGCGGGTCGGGTTCCCGGGGGGGACCGACGAAAGGGAGCTCGCCATGGCGCGCGTTCGTTGGTTGGCATTGGTCGCAGCCCTTGTGGTCGTCGGCGCGAGTTGCGGCGGCGGGAAGACGATCAACAACTCGGGCGGCACCACGACCCCGCAAACGGCGGCCGGGGGCGCGACCACCACGACCGGGCCGAACGCGAAATGCGCGACCACCACGCCGCGCGCCACCGACGTCGGCGTCACCGCGAAGACGATCACCATCACCGTCATCGCCGACACCGGTTCCACGCTCCGACCCGGCCTGTTCCAAGGTTCGGTCGACGGGGTCAAGGCCTGGGCGAAGTACCAGAACGCGAACGGCGGGCTCGCCTGCCGCCAGGTCGTGGTGAAGAGCGCCGACTCGAAGATCACGCCCGACGACGCGAAGAACGCCATCGTCGGCGCCTGCGGCAACTCCCTCGCCATGGTCGGCACGAGCGCCCTGTTCCTCAACGACATGACCGGCGCCGAGCAGTGCAAGGACAAGACCGGCGCGGTCACCGGGATCCCCGACATCGCGACCCTGCAAACGAACTACGAGGAGCAGTGCTCGCCGGTTTCGTTCTCGGTGCTGCCCGGCGGGGGTTCGTGCCCGTACAGCGGCAGCGGTGTGCGCACCTTCCCCGTCTCCACGACCGCCGACGACTACTACTTCGGGAAGTACGGGAAGAACACACTGCACGGCGTGTGGATCATCCCCGCCGACCTCCCGGCGACGATCGAGTCGTCGATGCCGGGTTTCCGGGCCAGCCAGCAACTCGGCATCAAGCTCGACGCCGAGTTCGGTGCGAGCGGCCTCTCGCAGCAAGCCGCGTACACACCGTTCGTGCAGGCGATCAAGCAGCACAAGAGCACCTACGCGCGCAACGGTCTCGACTACCTCGGCACCGTGTTCCTGCGCAAGGAAGCGCAGGTGCAGGGCGTCAACACCGTGAAGGTCTGGGACTGCTCGGTGCAGTGCTACGACAAGCGGCTCCTCACCCAGGGCGGGAACGCCGTCGACGGCCAGTACGTGTGGCTCAACACGCTGCCCTTCGAGGACAAGGGCCACAACGCCACGCTCGACAACCTGCTCCAGTACGACCCGAAGGCCGACGGCTTCGGGGCGACGTCGTTCGTGTCGGGGCTGCTGTTCGGCCAGGCCGTGAACAACATCATGACGACGAGCGGGCCCAACGGCCTCACCCGCAAGGCGCTCCTCGCCTCCCTGAACAACATCCACGACTTCACCGCCGGCGGCTTCCTCGGGAAGACCGACATCGGCGGCCGCCGCGGCAGCCCGTGCGTGGTCGGCATGCAGGTACAGCAGGGCAAGTTCGTGCGCATCGACCCGACGACTCCCGGCGAGTTCGATTGCGGCGGGAAGGCGTACTCGATCACGCTCGACCCGCAGAAGGCGTTCAAAGGCTGACCGCAATGGCTGGCGCGCTCGCGTGAGAAGGTCGAACCTCGCCGTATGGGCCGCGACGGTGTTGTTCGTCGTGGGCATCAGCAAGATGGCCTGGGCCGGCAACCCGGTGAACGGCACCGCGCTCCTGAACCTCGTCGTGTTCGCGCTCCCCCTCGCCGGCATCTACGCGCTGTCGGCCGCGGGGCTCGTCGTCGTCTACACGACCACCGGGATCTTCAACTTCGCCCAGGGCGCGATCGGCATGCTCCTCGCGTACGTGTACTGGGAGTTGAAGGTGAACCGCGGCCTGCCCACCTGGTTGGCGCTGTTCCTCACCGTGCTCGTCGCCGCGCCGCTCGTCGGCATCACGCTCGACCGCCTCATCATGCGCCACTTGCAGGGCAAGTCGCTCGTCGTACAGCTCACGGTCACGATCGGCCTGATGTTCGCGTTCATCGGCATCGCGAACATGATCTGGGACCAGAACCTCGGCTACGCGGTACCGACGTTCTTCGGCGATAGCGGTTTCCATATCGGCGACGTCGTGATGACGTGGCACCGGTTCATCACCCTCGCGCTCACGGTCGTGCTCGCGGTCGGGTTGCGGGCGTTCCTGTTCAAGGCTCGCACCGGTATCGCGATGCGCGCGGTCGTCGACAACCGCGGGCTCGCCGCCCTCACCGGCGCGCGATCGGAGTACTTGTCGAGCTTCGCCTGGGCGCTCGGCTGCATGCTGGCCGCGCTGGCCGGCATCTTCCTCGCGCCCGAAAGCGGGATGGCGACCAGCGGACCGCTCACGCTGCTGATCATCACCGCGTTCGCGGCCGCCGTCGTCGGCCGCCTGCGCAGCCTGCCGATGACCTACGTCGGCGCGCTGCTGCTCGCGCTCGCCATCGAATGGTCGCAGCTGTTCTTGCGCTTCGGCGGCCGGTGGGGGCAACTGCCGCTCGCACTCCCGGTCGTGATGCTGTTCATCGTCTTGCTGCTGCTGCCGAGCGCGAAGTTGCAGTTCGCGCGGATCAACGTGGTGCGCCACGGCGAACGGGTCACGAGCGTGCGCGACACGGTGCTCGGCATGACCGCGCTCGTCGCCGTGATCGCCGCGATCAGCGTGTTCCTCTCCCCCACCAACATGAACCGGTTCGCGCTCGGTATGTGCACCGCGCTCGTCGCGCTCTCGCTCGTGCCCCTCATCGGGTGGGCAGGCCAGGTGTCGCTCGCGCCGCTCGCGTTCGCCGGCATCGGCGCGGTCGCGTACACGCGGCTCGGCGGGCTCCAGGGCCACTGGTACGCGGTGGTGCTGGCCGCCCTCATCGCCGTTCCGGTGGGCGCGTTGCTCGCGCTCCCGGCGATGCGGCTGCAAGGGCTCTACCTCGCGCTGGCGACGATGGCGTTCGCCTCGATGGTCGAGTACGTGTTCTTCACGCAGCCCTTCGCGCTCGGAACTCAGGACCGCAAGGTCGAACGCCTGCGCCTGTTCGGCGCGCAGTTCGCGTCGACACGATCGTTCCTGCTGCTCGTCACGATCGTGTTCGGTCTCGCGGGGATCGGCGTGGTCGCGTTGCGCCGCAGCGCGCTCGGGCGCCGGTTCGTCGCGCTGCGCGACAGTGAGGCCGCGTCGGCAACCGTCGGCGTCAACATCCTCGAGACCAAGGTGCTCGTGTTCATGCTCTCGGCCGGGATGGCCGGTTTCGCCGGTGCGTTCTTCGCCCAGTACTACGAGACGGTGAGCGGCGGGCAGTTCCAGATGCTCGCCGGCCTCAGCATCGTGCTCGCGCTCGTGATCGGCGGCGTCGGGACCGTCGCCGGCGCGCTGTTCGCCGGTGTGTTCGGGCTCGGCCAGCAACTCATCAAGGACAACTGGCATCTGTCGCTGTGGCGGGCGCTCGAGTTCCTCGCGCCGGGGTTGGCGGCGCTCGGCATCATCCAGAACCCGTCGGGCGCGGTGATCGCGATCGGCGAGGCGTTCGCGCCGTTGTTGCCGTGGCGCAAGGACGCGAAACGTGAAGCCGACGAGTTGAAGGCGGCCAACGCCGAACCCGAAGTCGGTGACCTCGGTTTGACCCGGCCGTTCCGCGAGGCCGACGTGCTCATCCTCGACCGGGGGCTCGGCATCACCAACGACGTCCCGCGCGCGAAGGTCGCCCGAGTGCCGGTGGCGGGTGACTGACCGTGGCCCTGCTCGAAGTACGCGAGGTGACGGTGCGCTTCGCCGGCGTGGTCGCGCTCGACGACACGTCGATCGCCGTCGACGCGGGCCAGGTCACCGGGCTGATCGGCCCCAACGGTGCCGGGCAAGACGACGCTGTTCAACGTGGTGACGGGGTTGCAGCCCCCGACCAGCGGGACCGTCGTGCTCGACGGGGCCGACGTGACACGCGCCCGGCCGCACCGCCGGCCCGGCGCGGATCGCGCGCACCTTCCAACGTCTCGAAGCGTTCGGCAGCCTCACCGCGCGCGACAACGTGCTCGTCGCGCTGGAGATGCGCCGGCGGTGGTGGCCCGAGCGGTACGCGCCCGGCCCCCTCGCCGACGAACTGCTCGCGCAGGTCGGCATCGAAGCCGTCGCCAACGTGAAAGTGGAAGCGTTGCCCACCGGCACCGCACGGTTGGTCGAAGTCGCACGGGCGCTCGCGGTCGCACCGAAGGTGCTGCTGCTCGACGAACCCTCTTCGGGGCTCGACGAGCGCGAGACCCACGCCCTCGGCGAGTTGTTGGTGCGCCTGTCGTCCGGCGGCCTCGGTGTGCTGCTCGTCGAGCACGACATGAGCTTCGTGATGGAAACCTGCGCGCACATCAACGTGCTCGACTTCGGGCGGGTGATCGCGCGCGGCACGCCCGCCGAAGTGCAGGCCGACCCGGCCGTGCAGCAGGCCTATCTCGGCAGCCGGGCGGCCCGGTGACCGCGCTCCTTCCCGACGCGAGGGTGCCGGTGCTCGAACTCGTCGCGGTGCACGCCGGGTACGGCCGGATCGACGTGCTGCACGGCGTCGACCTCGCGCTCCACGCCGGCGAGGTGTTCGCGTTGCTCGGCCCGAACGGCGCCGGCAAGAGCACCACGCTCGGCGTCGCGTCGGGCCAGATCGTCCCGAGTTCCGGCGGGTTGATGCTCTGCGGCCGCGACGTCACCGGCGCCACGCCCGACGCGCTTGCCCGCGCCGGGATCTGCGTCGTGCCGGAAGGACGCGGGATCTTCCCGAACCTTTCGGTGACCGAGAACCTGCGCATGGCGACGTTCACCGGCATCAAGTTCGCCGACGTCCAAGCCCGCGCGTTCGCGCAGTTCCCCCGGTTGGGCGACCGGCGCAAGCAGATGGCCGGGACGCTCTCGGGCGGCGAGCAGCAGATGCTCGCGATGGCACGCGCGCTCGCGACCGACCCCGCGGTGCTCCTCGTCGACGAGTTGTCGATGGGGCTCGCGCCGATCATCGTCGACGAGCTCTACGAGCAGGTACGGCAGATCGCGGCGTCGGGCCTGTCGATCCTCATCATCGAGCAGTTCGTGCACGAGATCCTCGGCATCGCCGATGTCGCCGCGATCATGTTGCACGGCCGCATCGAGCACCATGGCAGCACCGCGCAACTCGCCGGCGAACTCGCGTCGGCCTATCTCGGGGGACAGCATTGACCAGCGAGGACGAGAAGATGTCGCCGTCGCGACTCCAGCAGTTCGAAGCCGAGGTGACGAAGCTGAAGGTGAGCGGCGGCGGGGCGAACCCGGAACGCACCGCCGAGCGGGCCGGCATCGGCCTCGTCGTCGGCGGCTTCGTGATCGCGTTCATCTCCTGGTGGAGCGCGTACAACGCCGGGAACTTCGCCGACCTCGACCGCGCCGCGATCTTCGCCGCGATCGGGATCGGCATCGCGCTCGTCGGCGCGATCGTCTGGATCCGCTACTCGCTGACCCGCTACCTGCGTTACTGGCTCATCCGGCTCGTGTACGAGCAGCGCGAGCAGACCGACCGGCTCGTCGATCAGCGCTCGGAGAACAAGCCCGGGCCGTGACGGTCAGTACTTCACCGTCATGTGCTTGATGCCGGCGATGAAGTTGGAGCGCAACAACTGCGGGTCGTCGACCAGTTCGATCGTCGGCATCCGCCTCGCCATCTCCTCGAGCAACACGCGGATCTCCATCCGGGCCAGGTTCGCGCCGAGGCAGTGGTGCGGCCCGCCGCCACCGAAGCCGACGTGCTCGTTCGGGTTGCGGCGGATGTCGAACGTGTAGGGATCGTCGAACACATCTTCGTCGCGGTTGGCGGAGATGTACCAGATGGTGACCTTGTCGCCCTCTTTGATCTTCTGCCCGCGCAGCTCGGTGTCGCGGGTGACGTTGCGGCGGAAGTACATGACCGGCGACGCCCAGCGCACGATCTCCTCGGTGGCCGGCACCGCGAGCGACGGGTCTTCGACGAGTGCCTTGTACTGCTCGGGGTTCTCGCACAGGGCGCGTACGCCGTGCGCCATCGAGTTGCGGGTTGTCTCGTTCCCCGCGACCGCGAGCAGCAGGAAGAAGAGGTTGAAGTCCATCTCGCTGAGCCGGTCGCCGTCGACCTCGGCGGTGAGCAGCGCGGTGATGATGTCGTCGGCCGGCTTCTCGCGACGTTGCGCCGCGAGTTCGCCCGCGTACATGAACATCTCGACCTGCGCCTGCATCACTTCTTCGTCGGACACCCGGTACTCGGGGTCTTCGCTCCCGATCATCCGGTTGCTCCACTGGAAGAGCTTGTGCCGGTCTTCCTGCGGGACACCGAGCATCTCGGCGATCACCTGCAGCGGGAGCTCCGCGCACACGTCGACGACGAAGTCGCACTGCCCGCGGTCGATCACGTTGTCGATGATCTTCGCGGTGAGGTCGCGGATGTGCGGTTCGAGCATGCGCATCTGGCGCGGTGTGAAACCGCGGTTCACGAGCTTCCGGTAGCGGGTGTGCGCGGGCGGGTCCATCTGCAACATGAGATTGCCGTCGCCCTGGAACTCGGCGTTCGCCTCGCCGCTGCCCTCCATCTGCACCACGCCACCGCGCTTTTCGGCCGACGAGTACGTCTCCGCGTCGCGACCGACGGCGACGACGTCGTCGTACTTGGTGATGATCCAGATCCCCGGGCCGTCGGGCTCGGGGTGCTTGTACACGGGTGCTTCCCGCCGCAGGAACTTGAACCACTCGTGCGGGACGCCCTTGGTGAAGACGTCCCGATCGAGGAGGTCGATGTCACTCAGCTGCATGGTTCCCCCGTATCGAAGAGGTGCTTCCGGTCAGTGTCGTCAGTTCCGGGCATCTTGCACGAATTCCGGTAGGTCTATCGGCGGGTTGGGAAGTTGTTGCACACCCCGTGCGGCGAGGAACGCGGCGTACCCCTCCTCGTCGGCCGGGAACGAAGTGGGATCGCCCATCATGACCTCGAACAGGGTCACGCCGTTCGGGCCGGCGACGAACGGCCCGAACGTATCGCCCTGATCGAGCGCGATGTGGGTACCGGCCGGGCAGGCGACGTCGCCGCAGGTCATGTCGCCGGCGATCACGAACACGAGGTGGTCGCTGTTGTGGCCGTGCGGTTGCACGATCATCCCGGGGCCCCAAACCGCGTACAGCGACAGGTAACGGGGCGAGAACTCCAGCCACTTCTCCCGTACCGAAACGGTGTGGTCGCCGTGTTGCTGGCGCCGGCACTCCTGCCACGGCAGGTCGTCGAGGTGGCGGAACCGCGCTTCGCCCATGGCGCCGACGGTACCCAATCGCGCCCGGTCGGCGCACCTGGGTCGGGTTCCTCGTAAGGTTCGGCGCGATGGCGGAGTTGCACGTCGGGGCGCCGATGCAATCGACGGTCGTGCAGATCGGGGTCGCGGTCGGCGACGCCGTGCACGCGACCAGCGTGATCGCAGTGCTCGAAGCGATGAAGATGGAGCACGTCGTGCGCGCCGGCGTGAGCGGCTACGTGCGCGTCGTGAGCGTCGAGGTCGGCGACACCGTGATCGAGGGCGACCCGCTGGTGGTCGTCGAGGAGGCCGACGTCGACGTCGCGCCGGGCGCCGGCGGCGCCGAGCACGACCTCGACACGATCCGGCCCGACCTCGCCGACGTGCTCGCCCGTCAGGCGGCGACGCTCGACGCGGCGCGACCCGAAGCGGTCGAACGGCGACGGCGCAGCGGGCAACGTACCGCCCGCGAGAACATCGCCGACCTGTGCGACCCGGGCAGCTTCGTCGAGTACGGGTCGCTCGCCATCGCGGCACAACGGGCGCGGCGCAGCGTCGACGAACTCATCGCCCGCACCCCCGCCGACGGGCTCGTCGCCGGGACCGGCCGGGTCAACGGCGACCGGTTCCCCGACGAGGACGCGCGCTGCGCGATCGTCTCCTACGACTACACCGTGCTCGCCGGGACGCAAGGCCAGCAGAACCACCGGAAGAAAGATCGGCTGTTCGAGATCATCGAGCGTCTCCGGTTGCCGGTCGTGCTGTTCGCGGAAGGCGGCGGCGGCCGTCCCGGCGACACCGACACCGCGTCGGTGACGGGGCTCGACACGATGGCGTTCGCGCTGTTCGGCCGGCTGTCGGGGCTCGTCCCGCTGGTCGGGATCGTGTCGGGCCGTTGCTTCGCCGGCAACGCGGCCCTCCTCGGCTGTTGCGATGTGATCGTCGCGACCGCGAACGCGTCGATCGGGATGGGCGGTCCGGCGATGATCGAGGGTGGCGGCCTCGGCGTGTACGACCCCGACGACGTGGGGCCGATGTCGGTACAGGTACCGAACGGCGTCGTCGACATCGCAGTGGCCGACGAAGCGGCCGCGGTACGAGCCGCGAAGCAATACCTCTCCTACTTCCAGGGTGCGTCGCCCGATTGGTCGTGCGACGACCAGCGCCGGTTGCGGGCGCTCGTCCCCGAGAACCGCAAGCAGGTGTACGACGTGCGCGCGGTGCTGGAGGTAATGGCCGACAGCGGGAGCGTGCTCGAACTGCGGCCCGAATTCGGCGTCGGCATGATCACCGCGCTGGCGCGCGTGGAGGGCCGGCCGCTCGGCGTGATCGCCAACAACCCGCTGCACCTCGGCGGCGCGATCGACAGCGACGGCGCCGACAAGGCGGCCCGCTTCATGCAGTTGTGCGACGCGTTCGACCTGCCGATCCTGTTCCTCTGCGACACGCCCGGGTTCATGGTCGGCGCCGAAGCGGAGAAGACCGCGCAGGTGCGGCACTTCTCGCGGATGTTCGTCGTCGGCGGCAGCCTCACGGTGCCGTTCTTCACCATCGTGCTGCGCAAGGGGTACGGGCTCGGCGCGCAGGCGATGGCGGGCGGTTCGTTCCACGCGCCGCAGTTCTGCGTCTCGTGGCCGACGGGCGAGTTCGGCGGGATGGGGCTCGAAGGCGCGGTGCGCCTCGGGTTCCGGCGCGAACTCGACGCCATCGCAGACGAGGATGAACGCCAGGCCGCGTTCGACCAGATGGTGGCCCGGGCCTACGAGCGGGGGAAGGCGTTGAACGTCGCGACCTACTTCGAGATCGACGACGTGATCGACCCCGCCGAGTCGCGCCGCCGCATCGTCGAAGCATTGCGTACCGCTCCCCCCGTGCCTCGCCGCGAGACCAAGAAACGCCCCCACGTCGACACCTGGTGACGTGCGTCGATAGCTATCGCATAGCGATAGCTATCGACGCATGTCCTGGAGGGCGGCGAGGACGTCTTGGTCGTCGGGGTTCGACGCCGGCCCGTAGCCCAACACCAGCACGCCCTTCGCGGCGCATTCCGCGCAGCTGATCGCGACGACCACTTCGCCGTCGTCGGGGTCTTCGTTGCCCTCGAAACGTTGCATCTGCTCGATGCGTGCCGCCGAGGCCGGGAACGTGGCCCGGCACGGCCCGCACTCGACGAGCCCGCCCGCCCGGACGAGGAACTGGGCGGTGTACCCCTCGCCCTCGAGGCGCCTCACCGCGTCGGCACTGCTCGCATCGGTCGGCATCGCCCGGAAGGGTAGGCCGTCCCCGCCCCGGGCGCGGCCTTGTGGTGGACTGTCGGCCATGCTCGTCGCCACGATCAACAGCACGTCAGGGATCTACAAGTTCGTCCTGCTCCTCCACATCCTTTCGGTGGTGGTCGGGATCGGCGCGGTGATGCTGAACGGCATCTACGCGTCGCAGGCCGCGAAGCGAACCACGACCGGAGGACGCGCGATCTCCGAAGCGAACTTCGCGGTGAGCAAGATCGCCGAGTACGTGATCTATTCGATCCCGATCTGGGGCCTCGCGCTCGTCGGCATGAGCGACAAGGAGTGGAAGTTCAGCCAGACGTGGGTCTGGCTGTCGCTGCTCATCTACATCGCCGCCATCGGGATCTCGCACGCGGTGATGTTCCCGGGCCACCGGCGGGTCAACGAACTGCTGGCCGAGATGGAAACCACACCCGCGGCCGCGGCGACCGGGTCGCCTCAGAGCACGGAGATGGCGCAGGTCGGTCAGAAACTCGCGATCGGTGGCGCGACGCTCGACATCATCGTCGTGATCCTGATCTATCTGATGATCTTCAAACCCGGCGTGTAGCGCGGGCGCCTCTATCGCGCGCCGCGGATCAACTGGCCGGGTCGTTCGCCGAGGTCTTTGCCGTCGCGCAGCACCACTCTGCCGCGCTTGATCGTCGCGACGTAACCCTCGGAACCCTGCACGAACCGGCGGGCGTCGCCGGGAAGGTCGTGCACCATCACCGGGCGGTCGAGCCGCAGGTTCTCGAGGTCGACGACGTTGACATCGCCGAGCTTGCCCGGCACGAGCGCGCCGCGGTCGGTCAGCCCGTAGAGCGACGCGCTCTCGGTCGTCATCTTGCGCACCACCCATTCGAGCGGGAGGCGGTCGTGATCACGGTCGCGCGCCCAGTGCGTGAGCATGAACGTCGGGGTGCTGGCATCGCAGGTCGTGCCGCAGTGGGCACCACCGTCGCCCAACCCCCACGCGCTCGTCTGGTGCAACAGCATCTCGCGTACCGCGTCGAGGTTGTAGTCGGTGAAGTTGAGCAGCGGCCGCAGCAACAACTGGTAACCGTCGTCTTCGAGCAACGCGTCGTAGTACACGTCGTACGGCTCGCGGTTCTCGCGCCGGGCGCGTGCCGCGATGCTGTCGTCTTTCGCCGGCTCGTAGTTGGGCGACGCGCCGAGCGGGAACACGCGCTCGGGGTCGACGAACTGGAGCACGCCGACGTCGCCGTTCGCGACCTCCGCGAGCAGCGTGCGCTTCGTCTCCGGGTCGCGCAGGCGCGCGACCCGCTCTTCGAGCGGCAACAAGCCGAGCAAGCCGTAGCTGGGGCAGTACGAGAACGGGTGGAACGTCTGGAGGCCGAGCAGCAGGCTGACGGGCCGGCCCGCCACTTGCGGCCGCACTCGTGCCCCTTCGGCCCGCGCCTGGGCGCTCAGTTCGAGCATGCGCCGCCACGAGTCGGGGTCGTGGTCGTTCTGGGTGAGCGCGAACGTGACCGGCCGGTTGATCTCGGCCGACAGTTTGCGCATCCACGCCATCTCCCGGTCGGGCGCGGCGAGGTCTTCGCCGAGCGCGCCCGCGGGCGCGAGTTCGAACACCCCTCGCCCGAGGTCGCCGAGCACCCGGCCGATACCGAAGAGTTCGTCCTCGGCTGCGAACGTGCCGGGGACGGGTTCGCCGTCGATCGCCATGTGCGCGATGGTGCGGCTGGTCGAAAAGCCGAGCGCGCCGGCCTCGATGCCTTCGCGCACGATCTCGGCCATCGCCTCGATGTCGGCGGGGGTCGCCGGTTCGTTCTTCGCGCCACGCTCGCCCATCACGTAGCCGCGTACCGCGCCGTGCGGCACCTGGGTGCCGACGTCGATCGCCAGGTCTTTGCGCTCCACTGCGTCGAGATATTCGGGGAAGGTCTCCCATTCCCATTCGATGCCGGTCGACAGCGCGGCGCCGGGAATGTCTTCCACGCCTTCCATCAGGCCGATGAGCCACTCGTGCTTGTCGGGGTGCGCGGGCGCGAAGCCGACCCCGCAGTTGCCGACGACGACGGTGGTGACGCCGTGCCAGCACGTCGGCGTGAGCAGCCCGTCCCACGTGAGTTGCCCGTCGAAGTGGGTGTGCACGTCGACGACGCCGGGGGTCACGAGCAGGCCGTCGGCGTCGATCGTCTCCTTCGCGGCGCCGTCGACCTTGCCGACTTCGGTGATCAACCCGTCGGAGATCGCAACGTCGGCGGTGCGCGCCGGCGCGCCGGTCCCGTCGACCACATTTCCACCGCGGATAACGAGATCGTGCATGAGCGCTGCTACCTCACCTCTCGGAAGAACGCGCGAACGTCGTCCACCAGCAAATCAGGTTCTTCGAGGGCGGCAAAATGGCCGCCCCGGTCGAATCGGGTGTAGCGCCGCAGATCGAACGCCTTCTCCGCCCACGCCCTCGGCGTTCGGAAGATCTCCTTCGGGAACACCGCGGCCGCGGTCGGCACGTCGACGAAGACGCCCATCGGGCCGAACCGGCCGCTGCGCACCGTCTCGCAGTAGAGCCGCACCGACGAGTTGATCGTGTTCGTCACCCAGTAGACGGTGAGATTGGTGAGCAGCGCGTCGCGGCTCACCGCGTCTTCGGGACTGCCCTGGTTGTCGGTCCAGGCCCAGAACTTCTCGATGATCCAGGACGCGAGGCCGGCCGGCGAGTCGGCGAGGCCGACACCGAGGGTCTGGGGGTTCTTGCCCTGGATCTCCTGGTACGCGGTGCCGGTCTGCATGAACGTCTGCAACGCGTTGACGTCGGCTTGTTCGATCTCGCTGAGCTCGCCGGGGCCTTCGGGCGGCGGGAAGCCGATGAGCATGTTGAGGTGGATGCCGGCGAGGTGTTGCGGGTCGACGACGCCGAGGCTCGACGAGATCATGGCGCCCCAGTCGCCGCCCTGGGCGCCGTAGCGCTCGTAGCCGAGGCGGGCCATCAACGTCGCCCAGGTTTCGGCGACGCGTTGCACGTCCCAGGCCGGTTCGTGCGTCGGGCCCGACCACCCGTAGCCGGGGATCGACGGCGCGATCACGTGGAACGCGTCGGCCGGGTCGCCGCCGTGGGCGCGCGGGTCGGAGAGCGGGCCGATCACGTCGAGGAACTCGGCGACCGAGCCGGGCCAGCCGTGGGTGATCACCAGCGGGAGCGCGTCGGGTTCGGGCGAACGCGCGTGGATGAAGTGCACGGTCTGGCCGTCGATGTCGGTGAGGAAGTGCGGCCAACGGTTGAACCGTTTCTCCTGCGCGCGCCAGTCGTAGGTCGTGCGCCAGGTCTCGCACAGGTCCTGCAGGTACGCGAGGTCGGTGCCGTAGCCCCAGCCCGAACCGGGGATCTGGTCGGGCCAGCGGGTGCGTGCAAGCCGGTCGCGCAGGTCGGCGAGTACGGCTTCGGGGACGTCGACCGTGAACGGCCGCAACTCATCGCTCATGGTCGCCAGTCTCGCACGCTCGTACACTCCGGCGCCGTGCCGCCCGACCGATCGCCGGAACCACTGCTCGACCCGCTTTCGATGTTCCGGCTCGACGGCCGGGTGGTGATCGTCACCGGCGCCAGTGGTGGGCTGGGGCCCGGTTCGCGCGGGTGCTCGACGCGGTCGGCGCGCGGCTCGTGCTCGCGGCCCGGCGTCTTGACCGCATCGAGGCGGTCGCGGCCGCCTGCCGCGACGCCATCGCGTTGCGATGCGATCTCGCCGAACCGGGCGCGGCGGCCGCGCTCGCCGCGTCGACCCTCGAACACTTCGGGCGCATCGACGTCGTCGTGAACAACGCGGGGGTGAGCGACCCGGTGCCGGCGCTCGACGAGACGACCGAGAAGTTCGCGCAAACGCTCGCGGTCAACCTGGTCGCGCCGTTCGAGCTCGCGCGCGAAGCCGCGCGTGCGATGGTCGGCGCGGGAACCGGCGGTTCGATCGTCAATGTCGCGTCGTTGTGGGGAATGGTCGGCGTCGGCCAGATCCCCGAGGCCGGGTACGCGGCGTCGAAAGGCGGGCTCATCAACCTCACGCGTGAACTCGGCGCGCAATGGGCCCGCAAGGGCGTGCGCGTCGAACACGCTTGCACCGGGTTGGTTCCGCAGCGAGATGACCGAGGGCAAGATGTTCGACGACGAGCGCGGCGAGCGCTGGATGCGCCAACGCACACCGATGGGTCGGGGCGGCGAAGCGCACGAGCTCGACGGCGCATTGCTGTTCCTCGCATCGGGCGCGAGCAGCTTCATGACCGGCGCCGTCGTGTGCGTCGACGGTGGTTGGACCGCGATCTGAAGGCCCGTTCGTCCCAGTCGGCCCCCGTGGCCGGTCCCGGCGTGCCGGTGCGGCCTCGATAGCATCCGGCGAGTCCCGCACGGAACCAGGACGGATTCTTGGACGACGTCGAGTTGGACACCGGGGCGGCGCACGACACGAGCGAACCGCCCGCGCGTGCCGTGATATCGACGTTCGGCTACCAGCCCGCGCTCGACGGTGTGCGCGCGTTCGCGATCGTGGGCGTGCTGCTGTTCCACTTGCCCTTCCGCAATCACTCCATTCTCGACCACGGTTTGCTCGGCGTAGACATGTTCTTCGTGCTGAGCGGCTTCCTCATCACGACGTTGCTCCTGCGTGAGCGCACGGGCACCGGGCGTATCAGCCTCCCCCGCTTCTACCTCCGGCGCGCGTTGCGACTGCTCCCGCTGCTCGCGTGCATGCTCGTCGTGGCGCTCGTCGTCAACCTCGCGTTCCCGCCCGGCTACCCGGGCCGCCCCGACCGCCAGGGCATCACCGCCGCCGCCTTCTACTACGCGAACTGGTACTCGCTGCACTCCACGCCCGGCCTCGGCTTCCTCGGCGTCACGTGGTCGCTTTCGATCGAAGAGCAGTTCTACCTGTGCTGGCCGCTGCTGCTCATCGGCCTGCTCGCGCTGAAGCGATCCCGCCGCACGGTGGCGTTGACGGTGTGCGGCGCGACCCTCGTGGCAATCGTCTACCGCATGTCGTTCTGGTACCGGTCCACGCCGACACCGTCGTTCGTCGACTACTACCTGCGGCTCACCGCTCGCGGGCGACGGCCGCCCGTCGAACCCGGCATCACGCGCGTGTACTTCGGCTCCGACACCCGTGCGCATCAGCTGCTGCTCGGCTGCGCGGTTGCCGCCTTGTTGTGGTGGTTGGCACCACGCATCTCCGAGTTCGCGCTCAGCGCGAGACGAGTCGCGGGGATCGTCGCCGCGGTCGTGGCCGTGGCGTTGCTCGTGAACCGGCCGTACACGACGCGGGCCTGGCTCGACCATTGGGGCTCGATCATCTTCGAGTTCGCGGTCGCCGTGCTGATCGCCGCGCTGGTGCTCCTGCCCGGCGGGTTGCTCGCCCGCGCCCTGTCGTGGCGGCCGTTGACCTGGACCGGCCAGCGCGCGTACGGCATCTACCTCATCCACCCGGTCGTCTACCAGTACCTCGGCGCGTTCCACCTGGGCGACTGGGGATCGCTCTTCCTGCATCTGGCCGTCGTCTTCGCGGCCGCGTGGTTCGCGTTCAAGTACATCGAGACGCCCGCCTTGCAGCTCAAACGCCGGTTCTCGGCGTGAAGGATCGCCTCCGGCGCCACTGGCTCCTACTCGGCGTGCTCGGCGCGTACGCGGTATCGGCGTTCCTGGTGCCGGTGCTCGCGCCGGTGTCGGTGAGCGACGATCCGCTCTACGCGCGTTCGGTGCAGATCCTCGTCGAGCACGGCAACTTCCGGATCCTGCCGATCTCGGTCGCCACCCTCGTCTCACAAGTGTGGTGGGGCGCGCTCTTCGCGACCGTGTTCCACGACACCCTCGGCGTCTTGCGCGTCGCGACGGTCTGCCTCGTGTTCCTCGGCGCCATCGCGGTGTACGGGCTGTGCCGCGAACTTCGGGTGCCGACCGGGCGCAGCGCGCTCGGCACCGCCCTCTACCTCTTCCATCCGCTGAGTTACGTGCTCGGGTTCACGTTCATGACCGACGCGTACCTCACGAGTTTCATCGCGATCCGCGACCTACTGCTTCGCGCTGGGCGCTGCGCGCCGAGGCGATCAACCCGCGCTGGTTGCTCGCCGGGTCGGCGGTATCGGGTCTCGCGTTCCTCGTTCGACAGCAGGGCGCGCTCGTACCGGTCGCGGTGATCGGTTACCTGCTGCTCGCACGGCGCGTGCGCGCCGACCGGGCCGGGGCGGGCATCGCCGTCGCCGTGCTCGGGGTGCCCGCGCTGACGGCGGGTGGCTACTGGCTGTGGTTCAAGTTCCTGCACGGGACCGAGGGGTCGGCGCAGGTTTCGGTGGCCGGAGGTATCGGCGACGCAGGCGCCGGCGAGCTCGGCCTCCTGGCGCGTCGCCTCCTGTTCATCACCGCGGTGTACGCCGCCTTCCTCGTGTTCCCCGTCGTGCTCGGCGCGGTTGGGCGGCTGCCGGAGATCGTGCGGTCGACGACACGCGGCGGTTGGATCTTCGTCGGCGTGTGGGTGCTGGTCCTCGTGAGCGGACCGGTGTTCTCCGGGTTCCTGCGCCACGCGCGCATGCCGTACCTGCAACAGTTCGTCGGGCCGGCCGGGCTCGGGCCGTCGGGCGACGTTCGTGGCGGGCGCGTGCCGTTCTACAGCCCGACCGGCAGCTACTGGATCACCGTCGCGTGCGTCGCGACGTCGGTACTCCTCGCGCTGACGCTCGCGCACCGGGTCCCGAACCTCGGGCGGCTGGCCGAGAGCCCGGCCGCGATGGTCGCGACCGTGTTGGTCGTGCAGTTCCTCGGCCTTGTCGTCACGTCGATCCCGCTGCGCGGAACCGCGATCTCACGCGACCGTTACCTGCTGCCGCTGTTGCCGCTGCTCATCGCGCTCACGTTGTGGGCCTGCAACCAGGTCCGCATCGCCATGTGGGCGGCATGGGCGATGGTCGGCGTGCTGGCGGCCTTCTCGGTCACGTCGACGCACGACTTCCTCACGTACCAGAACGCAGCCTGGTCGGTCGCCAACCGTGCGCACGCCCGGGGTGTGCCGTACACGAGCCTCGACGCCGGCGCCGCGTTCGACGCGTACCACCTCTACGAACAGTCGTACAAGCAGAACGCGCACATCGACCTGCGCGCCATCAAAGCGTCGGGGCTCAAGCACGCGTTCGTGCTCAGCAAGCACGACGTCCACCCGTGGTGGATCGGGTTCTATGCGCCGATCCAGAACAACGACTACATCGTGACCGCCGAACCGCTGTTCGGGTACACCACCCTGTGGAAGGTGCCGTACTCGAGCTGGTTGCACCGAGGCACCCAGTACATGTACCTCGTGCGGCGAACCACGCTCACGAACCCGCCGCTCTGAGTGCGCGAGCATGAGGGCACGCGAGCGTGGCGGAATTGGCAGACGCGCCGGGTTTAGGTCCCGGTCCTTCGCAGGGTGAGGGTTCGAGTCCCTCCGCTCGCACCGGGCGTACAGACAGGCGTCGATAGCTATCGCTATGCGATAGCTATCGACGCACGTGGTCAGGCGGACGGCGCGACTGGCGCGGTTTCGGTTACGTCGCGTCGACCCAAAGTGCTCGGTGCGCGTACCCATCCTGTGCCGCGGTTTCGTACGTGAAGCGGACCGGCTGTCCCGCCCGTAGGCACTTGTAGCCCTCGCCACGAATATTGGAGAAGTGCGCCCAGACTTCACCGTCGACGTCGTCCGACGCGAGCGCGCCCCATCCTTCCTCCTCGAGCCACAGGACCACACGGCCGTCGACGGGGCCGTGCTTCGCGAAGCCTCGGGTCATACGAGGAGTATGCCCCGTTTGATTTGCACGACAGGCTGTAGATTCCGGGTCGTTGCCGAGTTGGAGGCCGCGCCGTGGGGCCGTCGGTACGATCCGGGCATGCCCAGGACCGACCGCGCGTCGCGCTTGATGGACGCGCCCGTGCGCCGGGTGTTCGATGCCTTGGTGACTCGTGAGGCGTTGGAGAGCTGGCTGCCGCCAGGTGGCATGACGGGACGCTTCGAGCGGTTCGACCCGACCCCGGGTGGCTCGTACCGGCTTGTTCTCACGTACGCGAGCCCGACGACCTCGCAGGGCAAGAGTTCAGCAAACTCCGACATCGTCGAGGGGCATTACCTCGACATTGTTCCGGACACTTGCGTGGTACAGGCGGTGGAGTTCATTGCCGACGACCCGAAGTTTGCCGGAACGATGAAGATGACATGGAGGGTGCAGGAGGAACCCGGAGGCACTCGGGTCGAGATCGTCGCCGACGATGTCCCGGACGGTATCTCCGCCGAGGATCACGCCGTCGGACTTGCTTCCTCCCTCGACAACCTCGCGCGGTTTGTGGAGTCGTAGGACAGCGTCGGGACAGGCGTCGATAGCTATCGCTATGCGATAGCTATCGACGCACGTGGTCAGGCGGCGGCGCGTTCGAGGATGTGGACGCCGCACGCGGAGCCGAGACCGATCACGTGCGCGAGCCCGACCCGGGCACCTTCGATCTGGCGGTCGCCGGCCTCACCGCGCAGGTGATGGCAGACCTCCCAGATGTTCGCGATACCGGTCGCGGCGATCGGGTGGCCCTTCGATTCGAGGCCGCCCGACACGTTCACCGGAGTGCTGCCGTCGCGCCACGGTGCGCCCGACTCGAAGAAGTCGACCGCGCCGCCCGGCTCGCACAGGCCGAGGTTGTCGTAGTGGACGAGTTCCGCCGTCGCGAAACAGTCGTGCAGCTCGACGAGGTCGAGATCGTCGGGGCCGACACCGGCCTGCTCGTAGGCCTGCTTCGCCGCGTTCCGCGTGAGCGTGTTGACATCGGGAAGGATCTGGCACGCCTCTTCCCACGGGTCGGAGGTGAGCACCGACGCGGCGACCTTCACCGCGCGCCGCTGCTGTTCGAGCGAGAGCGTCTTCAACTTCGAGTCCGACACGACAACGGCGGCGGCCGCGCCGTCGCAGTTCGCGGAGCACATCGGGCGCGTGTTCGGGTAGGCGATCATCACGTCGCCCATGATCTGCTCGAGGCTCATCTTCTTCGTGTACGCCGCGAGCGGGTTCAGCGTGGAGTGCGCGTGGTTCTTCTCGCTGATGCGGGCGAACAGTTCGAAGCTCGTACCGCCGTACTTGTGGCCGTACTCCATGCCGACCTGCGCGAACACGCCCGGCATCGTCTCGGTGCCGACACGGCCGTCGAGCGGCGCGACCGCGCCCATCCGCCCGTGCGGTGCCCACTCATCGGACCCTTGCTGCGCGCGGCCGCCCGCGAGCAGGCCGGCTCCGGCCAGCTTCTCGACACCGACCGCGAGTCCCATGTCGCACTCGCCCGACTTCACCGCCATGATCGCGGTACGCAACGCGGTGGCGCCGGTCGCGCACGCGTTGGCGACGTTGTAGACGGGGATACCCGTCTGGCCGATCTGCTTCTGCAGCTGCTGGCCGATACCGGCGCTCGCGTTCATCAGGTTGCCGGCGGCGAGCACGCCCATGTCTTTGATGGTGACGCCGCCGTCGTCGAGCGCGGCGAGCGCGGCTTCGGAGGCAAGGTCGACGACGTCTTGGTCGTAGTGCTTGCCGAACTTCGTCATCTTGATGCCGAGGATCCACACGTCTTCTGCCATCACGCCACCTCCAGAGGCTCGAACCCGAAACCGATCGCTTCGACACCCGCCGAATCGGTACCGATCGGGTACGTCGTCAAACGCACCTTCATCCCGAGCTTCACGTGTTCCGGGTCGGGTTCGGTGTTGACGACGTTGCCGCGCACGCTCGTTCCGTCGCAGTCGATCACGCCCGCGACGAACGGCACCGGGATACCGGGTGCCGCCATCGAGACGATCGTGTACGAACGCAGTTCGCCCTCGGTCGCGATCGCGACCTTGTCGAACGTGCGACCGCCGCACGACGCGCACGCGTTCCGGCGGTCGAAGAAGCGGGCGCCGCACGTGGTGCAGCGATTCGCTTCGAGGTGGGGGTCGTCGCCGAGTACGAGGTAGTCGACGAGCGGGACGGCACCGGTGCTCACAGTTCCTCCGACGTTCCGCTGGGCGTGTGGTTTGAAGTCACGATGTCTTTGCAGAGTACCTTCGCCGGATCGAAGCCGCCCTGGACGCGCTTGCCTGCCTGCACGAACGGCTCTTCGACGTCGGCGCGGGCCTCGTGCGCGTCGCGCCGGGCGTGACGCCGGGCATCGACCTGTCGTCGTTGTCGCTGCACGCGGTGCGGGAAACGGCGCTGGGCGCCGTGGTCGACTTGCGGGCCGGGAACGTCGAGCGGGCCGCCGTCGCGCTGGACCGGGTGCTCGACCACCAGTACGTCGAGGCCGGCCGGCCGTGGTCGGGCACGTTCAAGGTGGTCGCCGAGGAGGCCGCGCCGCCCGGCGACGGCGCGGTCGAGTGGTACCACTACGACCCCAACTGGCGGCAGTTCGTGGGCTGCACGCTCGCGTTCGTCGTCGCGGAACATGGAGGCGGGCTGCCGGGGGCGCTGGCGACGCGTATCGAGGACGCGATCGGGCGGTGCGTCGCCGGTGAACCGCCGTCGCGTATCCCCGACTGGTACACCAACCCGGCGCTCATGCACGCGTGGCTCGAAGCGTGGGTCGGCGCGCGGAAAGGCGACCAGGCGCTGGTCGCCGCCGGCGAGGCGCGGCTCGGCCGGGTGACGGCCCGCTTCGACCGGGCCGGCGACGTCGACGAGTACAACTCGCCGACCTACGACGGCGTCGACCTGTTCGCGTTGGCGTTGTGGTCGCGGTTCCCGCCGACCCCGCGCTTCGAAGCCGAGGGCGCGCGGCTGGGCGCCGCGATCGGGGCGCGGATCAGCGCGCTCTACCACCCGCGGTTGCGCGCGATCTGCGGGCCTATATCCGCGCGTACGGGCTCTTACTCGATCGGTACGTGTCGCTTGCGGGGTTGCTGCTCGGCGTCGCGCCGCCGGTGCTCGACGAGCAAACCGTGCACGTGCACGACCTCTACTTCCTGGAACTGTTCGACGCGCTGGGTGATGTGATCCAACCGCACCTGCGTACCGTCCCGGTGGACGCGGCGCGCGTCCACGAGCAGCGCTTCGGACCGGTCGTCGCGACGAGCCGCCTCGGCCCGACGTGGGCGATCGGCGCGGAACGGGGACGGGTACCGGCGTTCTCGAAGGACCAGTACGTGCCGTTCACGGTTCATTTCGAAGACGCCGGTGCGGCGTACGCGCTCGGCATCAAGCTGGGCGACGCGACGAGAAGCGTCGACGCGACGTTCGACGGCGACCGTTCGGTGGCGCTCCACGCGGCGTCGCTCGAGGGCACGGTTGCGTTGATCGTGCTGTGCTCCGCCGAACCGACGCTGAGTGCGCGGGGCTGCACGCTCGGGCCGCTCGAGCTCGCGTTCGACTCGCCGCCCGTGCAGGTGGAGCGGGTGTCGACGCCGACTGCCGTGGAAGTGCGCCTGACCTGGAGCGCCGAGCATGTCCGCGTCGCAGCACGGCTGCGCTGACTCGCGAGCGACAACACGCGAAAAAGCTCGATTCGCGACGCTCCCAAACGGGACGACCGCGCCACACCGGCCACCACGCGACACTCCCAAACGGGACGACCGCGTTGCACCCGCCACCACGCGACGCTCCCAAACGGGACGACCGCGCCACACCGGCCACCACGCGACACTCCCAAACGGGACGACCGCGTTGCACCGGCCACCACGCGACACTCCCAAACGGGAGGAGTGACTTGGGTGCATGGGCGCGATCGTCCCGCTCGGGAGGATCGCGGGAGCGGCCTACATCCGATGTGCTCCCAAATGGGAGCACCGCGAATGGGGGTTTTTCGCGTGGTCGTTATTCGCAGGCGATGCCGTCGTTGTCGCGGTCGAGGCCGCTGCGATAGCCGGGTTGCCCGCGATGGATCGGCGCGACGCCCGCGGCGCGGGCGGCGGCGCAGTTCGCGTAGTAGACGCCGCTCGTGACCGGCGGGGCGGCCCCGGCCAGCGCGCCCCGGTCGGCGCGGTATCGGCGGGGAGCGGCTCGGTGGGGCACGCGGCGAGTACCCGGACGAACGCGTCGCGTTCCGCGGCCGTCGCCCACAGGCCCCAGTGCAGTTTCACGCTCACCTGCCGAGCGACGTACTTGCACCGATAACCCTTGTTCGGCGGCAACCACGTTGCCGCGTCCCCATCGCCCTTCGCTTCGTTGGCCGGCCCGTCGACCGCGAGCAACTCGGCCGGGTCGTTGGCGAACCGTTCGCGGCGCGACGCGTCCCACGCGTACGCGCCCGTCTGCCACGCGTCCGACAGCGCGACGACGTGGTCGATCTGGACCGCGGCGGCATTCGCCTTCTCGAACTGGACCGTGTGCCCGGTGTACGGCTCGGCCAGCACCCCGGAGATCACGACGCAACCGTGCGTCCCGTCCCGCCACGCCTTGTGCGTGAGATCTCGGTTCAACACGTCGTTGCGCGTGTCGCAGCCATTGCGATCGACGTCGGCCCAGGCCGGCCCGAACTGGTCGCGTGAGTACCCGGTTGTCGGTGCCCGGCCCTTCACGGTCACCCGCGACGCGGCAGCCAGCGCGCTCCCCGGCGTCGCCGCCACCGAGGTGGGAACCGGCACCGACGCGGGAACCGGTGAAGACACCGGCGCCGGCGGTCGCGCCGTCGCCGAGGTCGGCGCGTGGGCGCGCACCGACGCCGGCGGGACCTTCGTCGACGACGTTGCCGGGCCGGAGGTCGCGCTGCTCGCGCACGACGCGGCGACGCCGGCCATCCCCACCAGCACGAACTGTCGTGCCACGCCCCTCAATCGCATCCTCCCGAGAGGATGCCAGGCCGGACGGTCGTCAGGCGGGCGCGGGCTGGCCGGCGGCGGGCGCGGGCCGGCCGGCGACGAGCGCGAGGTCGGCCCGGAGGGTCTCGATGTCGAGCCCGACGGGCGCCACCTCACCGGTGAACCAATCGGGACTGAGCACCGCGTAGGCCTCGTCGCAGTACGCGTCGAGGAACTCCCACGTCATCTGCTTCGTCGAACCCCAGGAGACGCAGCTGACGCGCCGTTCGTTGTACGCGACGACGGCCGCGGCGTGCCCGCCCCACGATCCGGGCGCACCGCGGCCGACCGGCCCGCCAGGCGGGACGGCCCACGTGACTTGCGATTGGGCGGTGGTCGGGAGCTTGAGCCCGATCATGCAACCGCCGAACAGGTTGATCGCGTCACGAATGTGTTCATGGTTGTGCGGTTCGAGAGCGACGTACGCCTCGATGAAACGGCTGCCGATGCCGTGTTTCCGCCAGTAGTTCAAGACGTCGAGCTCGGCCACCCCGTGGTCGTTCTCCCCGGTGGCCGGGTCGTACCCGCTCAGCGCCCGGTACGCGCCCATGACGTCGTCGTCGGTGAGCTTGACGTCGGCGCCGGTCTGTGAGGTCCACTCCTCGATGAGGTGCGCGGCCGCGGCGAGCGAGCAGTCGCCCGTACGGTCGTTCAACATCAGTCCCCACGCGTTCGGCTCGACCTTGTCGCCCCAGTCGCGCGCACGCGGCGGCGCCGGCAGCACGGTCGTGTCGAGATAGTCGGCGAGGAGCAGCGTGCGCGGATCGTGGCGCGGGTCCGGCTTCCCGAGCCGCATCTTGGAGTGGTCGACTCCCATCGCCGGCCAGCCTGCACGGGGCCTGTAAAGCCGCCGTTAACGGGTCGGCCCGCGACCCTCCCCGGCGCGGACCAGCACTCGCCCGAAGCCGTGCCGCGCCGCGATTTCCCGGGCCGATCGGGTGAGGGCGTCGCCCGCGGCCGGGTCGAGCAAGGCCAGCTCGGCCTGCGCGCTCGCCAGCCAGTAGGGAAGGCCGAGTGCGTCGGCGACCCGGGCCGCCTCGCGGTAGTGGACGGCCGCGGCCTCGACCTCACCCGCCGCGGCCGCGAGGCCCGCCAACCAGTAGTGGCCGCTTCCGAGCACCGCGCCGCCGACGCCGAACACCACGATCTGGTCGGCGTGAGGTTCGAGCAGCGGGCGCAGCAACTGCACCACCTCACGGTCGCGGGCGAACGCCGCCACCCCGGCGAAGAGCGCAATCCCGGCGAGCCAGAAGGCATCCCGCGGCAGCTTCGACCCGTCGGGCCGAGGGCCCGCCGGGTGAGCCGCGCGCCCTCGTCGGGCCGGCCCGTGTCGCACGCCGCGATGGCCGCGAGCGCATAGCCGGCGCGGTACGCGGGCTGGGCGTCGGGCGCGGCCTGCAGGACACCGAGCAACTCGTTGAGCCGGCCCTGCTCGTAGCGGACCACGAATTCCTGCAGCAACTGCGCGCCCGCGGCGTGCCGGTCGAGTGCTCGCCCGCGCAGGGCGGCCCCGCGCGCGAGCTGTTCGGCCACGGCAAGGTCGCCGCGCATCGTCGCCTGGGTGGCGCGCAACACACCCGCCCAGTACGTGTGCCGCGGTGCGCGGCGTTCTCGCGCCAGTGCTTCGTACTCGTCGAGACCGCGATGGAATTCGTCGACGCACCCGGCTTGGAGCAGGTCGGCGAGCAACTCACGTCGCGCTCGAAGATGGATGTCGGGGTGCGCGTCGGGCAAGGCGACCCGGCACGCGTGCCGCGCGAACTCCAGGCGAGACGCCACCGCTCCCGGGTCGTGCGTGTACCAGCGGTGCATCGCCAGCTGCGCGGTCGCGATGCTCGGCGGTTCGAGCGACGCCGCGATGTCGAGCGCCTCGGCCGCGATACGACCCTCGCGGTCGGGATCGAGGAAGTACAACCTGGTCGCGAGCCCGTTGAGCACCCGCACCCGGCGGACGGGGTCGGCGTCGCCGATCGCGGCGAGCGCTTCGTCGAGGAGGGCGGCTCCCTCAGCCGTGTCGAACCCCGAACTCCACAGCTCCGCGGCGCCGAGTGCGACGTCGGCCAGCAAGCCGGCATCCTCGGCGTGCCGCGCGCTGTCGGCCGCCGCCAGGTACATGTCGTGCGCCGGCGCGACCCGGCCGTCGGCCTCGTAGGCCCACGCGAGTGCGAATTGCAGCCGCCCGATCGAACCGGCGTCGGACCCGCGACTCCGCTCGATCTCGATCGCGCGCGCGTACCACTCCGCGGCTTCGTCGAACGCGAACCGGGCGCGCGCGTCGTCGCCGTTCCGGCGGGCGCACAACGCGGCTTGCCCGGTATCGCGGTACGGCAGCGCCGCGCACACGTGGCGCCCGAACTCTTCGCGGCGTTCCGTGACCACTGCGATCCCGCGGGCTTCGATCGCGCTCGCCGCGGCGCCGTGCAAACGCGCGCGGCGGTCGGGGTCGATGCGCGCGTACACGACGTTGCGCACCAAGGCATGCGGGAACGCCACTTGCAACGGGTCGAGCTCGTCGTCGACGAGCAGTCGCACCGCGAGGCACTCCTCCAGCGCGTCCAGCGCGACGAACGGGGACAGGCCCGAGACGGCGCCGATCATGTCGGTCGACAGGTCGCGTCCCAAGACCGCGGCCGCCTCCAAGACCGCCTGCGCCGCGGGTGACAGACGAGCGATGCGGCGGTCGACGAGCGCGCCGACACCGGGCGGCGCGATCACCTTCAGCAGCTGCGCCAATTCCCGCTGCCGGTCGACGCCGAACGTGTGCTCCTCGAGTTCGCGCAGCAACTCACGGATGAAGAACGGGTTGCCACCCGTCAGTTCGTGGACCAGCGGCGCGGCCGCGAGGAGCAGCTCGACCCGGTCGGGTGCGGCCACGGTTCGCACGAGCGCGCGCACGCCGCGCTCGTCGAACCCCGACAGGGTGATCTCGTCACCGAAACCTCGGCGTGCCAGCCGCGCGAGCAATTCGGCCCGCTCGTGACCGATCTCGTCGTCGCGGCAGGTCGCGAGCACCAACAAACGTTCCACCGAAGGCGTGCGAAGAAGCTGGCGCAGCGCCAGCAACGTCGGGCGATCGGCCCAGTGCACGTCTTCGACGACGAGGACCAGTGGGCGCGACGGCAGCGCCGCCACCGCGTCGGTGATCTCCTCCAGGAACCTCACCTGCTCCGCCGCGGGGTCCTCGGGCGGCGCCGGCGTTCCCCCGCCGGGGCCGGCCGCCGCCACCGTCGCGACCGCGGCCTTGGCGCCGACCGCCGCCGCCAGGGCGTCGAGACCGACCCCGTCGGGGACGCAGGCGCTGCGCAGGATTGCCGCTCCCGCGCGGTCGGCACGCGCCGCGAACTCGGTCACGATGGTCGACTTACCGATGCCGGCGGCGCCCCGTACGAGCGCGAAGCGGCTCCCGCCGGCGCCCGCCTCGTCGAGCCGAGCCAGCATCCACGCCAGTTCGGCCCGGCGGCCGACGAACCGGCGGGGCGCGACCCGGCGCTCGGAGAGCTTGGCGGGCGCGACTCGTGGCAGCGCCCAATCGAGCTTCGGCCGCTGCAGCAGCACGTCTTCTTCGAGACTGCGCAGTTCGGGCGACGGTTGCACGCCCAACTCCTCGTCGAGCCGTCGCGCCAGTTCGCCGTAGGCCCGCAACGCGTCCGCCTGGCGACCGCACCGGTACAAGGCCCGCATGAGCAACCCGGTCAAGCGTTCACGGAGCGGGTACGCGTGCACGGCCGCGGTGAGGTCGTCGACGAGCGCGAGGTGGTCGCCGATGGCGAGGCGTGCGACCCCCAGTTCTTCGATCGCGACGGCGCGCAGCTCCTCGATGCGCGCGATCTCCGCCGCGGCCGCGTTGAGGTCGCGCACGTCCTGGTACGCATCACCGCGCCACAAGGAGAGCGCGTCCACGAGTTGCGCGACCGCAAAGACCTGTTCACCGCCGGCGTTGGCTTCACGCCCGAGGAGCACCAGCCGTTCGAACCGTTCCGCGTCGAGCTCGTCGGGCTCGACCCGCAGGACGTAGCCGTGCGCAGTTGCCGGGAGCCGCCCGCTCGGTGCGTTGGCGCCGCGCTCAGGCTCGAGCGCCCGCCGTAACCGGCCGACGTGCACGCGCAGCGCGGTCGACGCGCTGGGCGGCGCGGAACCTTCCCACAGCCAATCGATCAGCTGCTCGCTCGGTACCGGCCGGTTCGCGTGCATCGCCAGGAAGGCGAGGAGCTGGCGGGGCTTGCCACCGCGGATCGTGACGCTCGAGCGATCATGCACGACCTCGACCGGCCCGAGCACTCGTAGCTGCATGGACCCCCATCCGCGCGCCGGTGCCGAGCACTTCGCAGCGAGCGTAACACCGTCGCCCGAGCGCGGCCCGGGCCGCGTTTACGGCGCGTTTACCGCCCTCGACCCACACTCCGCCGGTGAGATTCGACCCCGAAGACGTGAGGAAGGTGGCCGTGCCCGAAGCCGCGAATTCGAACCGCGACGGGTTGCCGATGAACCCCGGTATGGCAATCGTCATCGCCGCCAACAACAGCCTGAGCGACCCGCAGTTCCGCGACCGCGTGCGCCAGATGCACGCGGAGCAAGTACCACTCACGCAGATGGTCGACGCGCTCGGCCTCGACAAGGAATGCATCCCCCAGGTGCGCCAGATCCTGGAGGACCTCGACCCCGAGGTGGTGGCCGGCATCCGAGCGGCGACGCTCGCGATGCTCGACAGCGGCGAGTACATCATGCCGCTCGACTGCAACGTGACAACCGCCGAGCTCGAGCACGGGATGCAGGTCGACGTCGCGGTCGAGGAAGAGGACCAGAAGGACACCATCGTCGTGCGCCCGTTGGCACCCGGATAGGACGCCGGCGCAGGCAATCAGTAGGCTTATGACCCTTATATGCCAACTACTGATCCCGGCCGCGCCGAGCCGCGCGCCGACGTAGACAACGAAGAGTCGGTGCTGCGCCGGTTCACCGCCTCGACCCCTCGCGGCGCAGGTCAGAACGACGTCGCGGCCCTTCTCCGCCATGTTGCGGACCGGCTCGCGGCAGAGGGCACGATCGACGTCGCCGACATCACGTTCCACGTCGACTCGACCGACGACGGCCCGTGGCCGTCGATGACCGTGTACTACGAGGTCGTCGACCGGACCGAGCCGTTCACGCTCGAAGACCCCGGCAGCACCAACGGCAACGGCAGCGGCAATGGCTCCGGCGCGTCGCCGAACGCGCACCTCGATACTCGCACCGGCTTCTATCGCGAGCTCGCGCGCCGCGCCCCGCTCGAACCGGAGGCCGCGCCCGAACCCGAACCCGAACTCGAACCCGCCCCCGAGCCGGTGCACATCGACGACGTGCTACCGCTCGGCCCCGCCGCCGCGACACCGTCACCCGCCACCTCCCCCACTGCGCCGCTCCCGCACCGCACACGCATCACGAACGCCGTTGACCCGTCGACCTTCGCGCGGCTGAAGCGACTGTTGCGTTCGTCGCCGCGCCGCACCAACGGGTTGCGCTAGCCGGCCGCCGGCCGCGCGTGGTTCACGACGCGAGCGCGTCACGCAACGGGCCCGCGAGGTCGCCGCGCTCGGTCACCTCGACACCGGCCAACGCCAACCACTCGCCGAGCACACGCAACTCGGACGCGAGCGCAGCAATCCCGTCGGGGTCGAGCCCCGGTTCGGCGTACGCGGCCCGCACCTCGAGCAGACCTCGCTTGCGGTCGGAGCGCAGGTCGACACGCGCGACGAAACGTTCGCGGTGCAGGAACGGCAACACGTAGTAACCCCACACCCGTTTTGGCTGCGGCACGTAGATCTCGATGCGGTAGTGGAAGCCGAACAGCCGTTCCAGGCGACGGCGTTCCCACACGACCGGGTCGAACGGCGACAGCAACGTCGACGCGCCGACCCGGCGCGGAACGCGTACACCGGCCGGCACGTACGCGACCTGTTCCCAGCCCTCGACATCGACGGGTACGAGCCGCCCGTCGTCGACCAGTTCCTTCACCAGCGGCCGCGCCGAGGACCCCTTGATGCGCCAGTAGTCGGCGAGGTCGGCCAGCGTCGCCACGCCGAGCGCACCGGCCGCGATGTGCAGCAGTTCGCGTTGCGCGTCGGCCTCCGGTAACGCCGGGCGATCGAGCACCGAACGGGGAAGCATCCGCTCGGGGAGGTCGTACACCCGCTCGAAGTTCCCGGTGCGGCGCGCGGCGAGGCGCCCACCCCAGAGGAGGTATTCGAGCGCCAGCTTCGCGTCGTGCCAACCCCACCAGGGCCCGTTCCGGTTCCGGTCGGGGTCGAGATCGGCGGCGGTGACGGGACCACGCTCGGCCACCGCTCGGAAGGTCGCTTCGATGTACTCGGGCGATGCCTCGGCGAACCGCGACAGGTGTCGCCACGTGCCCTCTCCGGCTCGAGCGCGCGCCATGCGCCACCCGAACAGCGGGTAATGCTCGATCGGGATCAGCGACGCCATATGGCCCCAGTACTCGAACAGTTGCGCGTCGGCGGTCATGCGCGGGAGCACGTCGCGGGCGTGCGGGCCGAGCCGCGCGAACAGCGGCATCTCCTGCGCGCGCACGAGCACGTTCACCGAGTCGATCTGGATGCACGCGACATGGCCGAGCACGCGTCGAACATGGCGGCGGTCGACCCTCCCGGACGGGCGCGGTCGCGCCAAACCTTGGGCACCGAGCGCGATGCGCCTCGCCTGTTGGAGTGACAGCGATTCCATGACGGGCATTGTGCCGGGCGCTTGCGCCGAGCGCCCTGGTGCGCTGCGGCGCGCTTGCGAAAGTAAGCGGGGGCAGCCGGCGGCTGGGCAGGGGAACACGCCGCCGACCGCCCCAGCGATGCACGTTGCCGCACATGGCCGTTCGGGGCAACTCGCGCTGACCGTACTTTCGGCGCCCGCCGCGGGCAACTGCCACCCGTTCGACCTGGCGCGACTCAGACAGTCGGTTCAATGTCCGGTTCGATGTCGAGCGGGCGCTCGAGTCCCGGCTCGCGTTCCGGGCCGCGCACCACGCCGATCAACGCGCCGACAACGACGAGGGAGCCCGCGATCTCGACCAGCCCGGGCGCCTCGCCGAACGCGGCCCAACCGGCCATCGCAACCATCGGCGACTCGGCGAGCAGCACCGGTGCCGACGCCGACGCGGGGACGTACTTGTGCGCCCAGACCATCGTGACGTGCGCGCTGGTACCGACGACCATCACCGCCGCCGCGTAACCGATCGCGTGACCTCCGAGGTGCACACCGCCGGTCGCGACGATGGTCAGCGGCGTGAGGAAGGCAGCGGCGAAGGTGAGCGCACCGGTCATGAACACGAGTGGGTCGGTCCCGAACTGGTGGCGCGCCCAGCGCCCGTAGAGGTGCCAACCCGCGTTCACGAACAGGCTCGCGACGGCGAACAGGTCACCGGCCAGGCTCCACGTGCCGGAGCCCGATGCCGAGAACGCGACGAACGCGGTTCCCACCACGGCCACCAGGCAGCGCACGACGAGGTTCCGGCGAACCTGCTCGTGCAGCAAGAGCACCGCGAACGCAATCACCGCGACCGGTTGGAGCGACGGGATCAGCGTTGCGTCGAGCAGCGTCGTCTTGCCGAGCGCCGCGAAGGCGGTCGTCGCTCCACCGGCGAACAGTGCCCCGGCACCCGCCATCAACGCGAACCAGCTTCGCCGGCTCCGGCCCGGCGCGATGATCGCCGTTCCGCCGTTCCGGCGGGCGCGGACGATCGAAATCGTGAACAGCGGCGGCAGCGCGAACCAGCATCGCCACATCGTGAACCGCATCGCGTTGACGTGCGCGGCCCGCACGAGCAAGGCGCAGACGGCCCACCCGCTCACCGCCACCCACACGGCGGCGTACGGCCCCACCCGGCCGGCGGCATCTCGCAGCAGCGCCCGCGGGGCGCGAACTCGGCGAGGTACGACGTCGACCACGGTCGGACCGTAGCGGCACGCCGGTCGCTCGCCGCCCGCGGTTTTCGCGGTGGGCGGCTACCGGCGCTTCTTCTTGTTCTTCGCGTTCTTGCGGAACAACTTGCGCTGCGCCTTGCGTTCCTGCTCCGCGAGCAGTTCGGCGCCGGCGCTGTTCACGATGTCTTCGGCGGCATCGAGGAGCGCAGCGACGTCTTCGCCGGCGGGCTCCGGCGCGGGGACCTGCTTGGCGGGCGCGCCGAGGCTCCCGTAGTGCCACCCGACGTCGACCGTGCGGCGAGCAAAGCTCGGGCAGTCGTCGGGGCATTTCCACGGGGCTTCGGGAGCGAGGTCGAGCCGGCATTTCCGCACCACGTCGCCCGACGGGTAGGTGCGGCTGTCGTAGTGGCGGCAGTCGGTGCGCATCGTCACCCCACCATTGTCGCGAACGGCTGCGACCCGTGTGACGCGGTGGGCCGGGAACGCCTCAGGCCGGAATCGCGAGCGCAGCGATGTGATCGGCGTCCTCGGCGACCCGCGCGCCGAGGTCTTCGAGGTCGGCGCCGGTGATACCGGCCCGGTACAGGGTCGCCTCCGGGTCACCGATCGGTTCGTTGCCCATTGCACCGGCGCCACCCATCGTCGCGTGCACCAACGCCTCGGCGGCGAGCACCGCCCGGGTGAGCGGCGCCGCGTCGTCCTCCAAGCCGCGGTGATGCGAAGCCACCGCGTCGACGACCGTCGACGGCAGCCGCCAGGCCGCGAGCGCGATACCGCCGAGTTGGGCATGGTCGGTGCCGAAACGATGACATTCCCGCGCCAGCATCTGGTCGGCGGGGAGGGCGGCGATGTCGGCATAGATCGTCGCGTCGTACTGGTACGCGAGGGCCCCACCGAGATCGTGCAAGAGCCCGGCGCACAGCGCGTCGGCCGACGGCAGGCCGAACCGGGCCGCCAGGTGGGACGCGCCGACGCCGACGGCGCCCGAATGCACCCAGAAACCGGTAGGGACGCGCGACGCCGAGCCGAGCAGCCCCGCCGCGGTGGTGATCGCGAGCGACCGGATCACCGAGTTCCCGAGGGTCACGACCGCGCGTTCGAGGCTCCCGATCCGGCCCGACGCCCCGAAGTACGGGGAGTTCGCAAGGTGCAGGATCCGGGCGCAGAGACTGACGTCGGGAGCCAGGGCGTTGGCCACCGTCGACGCGCAGGTGCGGGGGTCTTCGAGCACGGCGAGGACGCGAGTCACCGAGTTCGGCCGCAGCGGCAGCCGCTGCAACTCCTCGATGAGCTGGGCTTTCTCCATAGCTCGCCGGCCTCCTGCCTCGGCGAACCATCGGCGCCTCTCACCACCCGGTTGAGCGCGGCAACCACCGCGACGTGACATTGTTCGCCCGAATTCGGACTCTTCCTCGGCCCGCCAGATCCCGATGAATGGAGAACTTCGGAGAAGGGCGCGCCGGTGACGGACGCGACGCACGACGCTGCAGATGGGGAACAGGGGCTTCGGGAACGACTCGCGTTCGAGCGCGCGCTCACGTCGGTGCTGCGTTCCTTCGTCGGTTGCACCGTCGACCGGTTCGACGCCTGCATCGACGACGCCCTCGGTACCGTCGGGCGCCTCACCGGCGCCGAGCGGGCCTTCCTGCAGCTGAGCGCCGACGGCGGGCAGACCTTCGAGGAGACGAACACGTGGCGCCGCGACGGCGACCGCGCCGCCGGCGCCGCCCCGCCGCAGGCGACCGCCGCCCCGGTCACCGTCCCGATCGTCAACCGCGACGTCGTCGTCGGCTACCTCGGGCTGGGCTCGTCGACCGAGACGGACGACCGGTCGCCGGCCACCGCGACGGCAAGGGCCACGGCCACGCTGCTCGACCAGTTCGCCGGTGTGGTCGCCTGTGCCCTGGAGCGGCGCGCCGCCGAGCTCGAACGGCGCCAGTCGGAAGCATCGCTGCGGGTCAGCGAAGAACGGTTCAAGCGCCTCGTCCAGCACTCACCCGACGTGATCATCGTGATCGACGCCCTCGGTGTGTTCACCTACGCGAGCCCGAAGATCGAAGAGCTCCTCGGGCACCGGCCGGAAGACGTCGTCGGCACGTCGGCCCTCGAGCTCATCCATCCCGACGAGATCGACGATGCCGCGGTCGCGATCGCGAACACCGTCGAAGCGAGCGGTGAACCGGGCGAAGGCGTCGGGCTTCGAGTGCGCCACCGGGACGGCACCTGGATCCCCGTCGAAGTCGCCGGGTCGAGCCTGCTCGACGACCCGTTCCTCAAGGGCATCGTGGTCACGGTGCGCGACATGCGCGAGAGCGTCCGCACCGCGGCGACCCTCGAAGAGGTCGAGATCCGGTTCCGGCAGGTCTTCGACTACTCACCGATCGGTATCGCGCTCGCGACGCCGGCCGGCCGTTTCATCAAGGTCAATACCGCGTTCACCCGCATGCTCGACCGGACCGCCGACGAGATCTACACGCTCTCCTACGCCGACGTGACCCACCCCGAGGACGTCGCGGTGAACAACGAACTCTCCCGCCGCGTCCAGTCCGGGGACCTCGCCGACTTCACGCTCGAGAAACGCTACGTGCGCAGGGACGGTTCGTTCATCTGGGTGCGGGTCAGCGTCACCGCCGTACGCAACGCCGAGAACAAGGCGCTGTACACGATCGCGCACGTCGAAGACATCACGCACCGCAAGCAGATCGAACAGCGACTGTCGTACGACGCGACGCACGACGCGCTGACCGGGCTGCCCCTCCGCACGCTCGTGCTCGACCATCTCGACGTCGCCCTCGCCAACGCCCGCCGTCACCGTTCGAAGGTCGCGGTGCTCTTCCTCGACCTCGACCGCTTCAAGCGGGTGAACGACAACCTCGGGCACGCCGCCGGCGACGAGCTGCTGAAGGCGGTCGCAGGCCGGTTGCGGTCCGCGGTCCGGAGCGTCGACACGCCGGGACGGTTCGGCGGCGACGAGTTCGTCGTGGTCTGCCCCGACCTGCTCCACGAGGAACACGTCGTCACGATCGCCGAGCGGATCCGGCAACGGTTCGAGGAACCGGTCGAACTGCGGGGCGTGCAGGTGTTCGTCGGCGCGAGCATCGGCATCGCGTTCGCCGACCCGGGCGCGCACCCCAACGCCGAGCTCGACTCCGAGTCGTTGTTGCGCCAAGCCGACACCGCCGCGTACCGGGCCAAGGAACGGGGCCGGAACCGCTACGAGATCTTCGACGAGGAACTCCGGGCTTCGGTCGCCAAGCGGCTCGAGACCGAGTCGGGCATCCGCCACGCGCTCGATCACGACGAGCTGCGCCTGCTGTACCAACCGATCGTTCGCATCGAGACCGGCGAGGTGGTCGGGTTCGAAGCACTCGTGCGCTGGGAACGCGACGGGGTGCTCGTACCGCCGGTCGAGTTCCTCGACGTCGCCGAGGAGACGGGGCTCATCGTCCCGCTGGGCGAGGTCGTGCTCGACAAGGCGTGCCGCCAACTCGCGACGTGGAACCGCGAACTCCCCGAACATCGCGTCCCGCGACTGTCGGTGAACCTTTCGGCCCGCCAGCTCACCCAACCGGAACTGGCCGACCTGGTCCGCCGGAAGTTGGACGAGAACGCGCTCCCGGCTGAACTGCTCTGCCTCGAAATCACCGAGACCGTGCTGATGCAGGACACGCCGCAGGTGATCGCGACGATCAAGGCATTGCGTGAGCTCGGTGTGCGGCTCGCCATCGACGACTTCGGCACCGGGTACTCGTCGTTGAGTTACCTGCGCCGGTTGCCGGTGAGCGCCGTGAAGATCGACCGCTCGTTCATCCTCGAACTCGGCGGCGACCACGAAGGCTCGACGATCGTCGCGTCGGTGATCAGCCTGGCGCATGCGCTCGGCATGGAGATCATCGCCGAAGGCGTGGAAACGATCGAACACGTCGCCGCGCTCATGAACCTGAGCTGCGACCACGCGCAAGGCTTCTACTTCTCGCGCCCGCTCACCGCCGACGCCGCCTTCACCGTCATCCGCGACGGCATCCTCCGCGCCGCCTGACGGCCGACGTGCGTCGATAGCTATCGCTATGCGATAGCTATCGACGCCTGTCAACCGAGCCAGTCGGGGGCGTGGTTGAGGAGGAAACGGCTGACACCGAGGCAACGCTCGAGGGTGTCGCACGGCACTTCCTCGCCCCGCCGGATGCCGAGCAGCGAGACGCGTTGGTGGGCGACGATGCGCAGCGAACGCTCGGGCGCGTCGGTGGCCGACGGGTAGGAGTCGGTGGCCGACACTTCGAGCGGGAGCTCGGGGCCGCCGAGCCCGGCGAGTTCCGTCGCCAACACGAGCAAGTCGGGCCCGTGCGGCAGGGGCGGCAACGCCCACGTGAAACTCAGCGGGAAGTGGAACTCGTCTTCGGGTTCGTCGTCTTCGGGCAGCCCGATCACGGCGTCTTCGAAACCGAGCAGCACGCGCGGCTCGATCTCCAACGAGAGGTAGAGGTCGACCGGGCCCTCGCACCCTTCTTCGGGGTGCAGGTCGACTTCCCAGGTCTGGCGCAACGAGTAGCTCTCGACGAAGTGCCGTTCGTCGTGCACGTGGAACCCGTGCTCCACTGCGTGGTCTTTCAAGTCGGCGACGAAGCCGGCAACGTCGAGAACAGCCATCTCAGGCCACGGTACCGAACGCGCGCCGCAACGCTTCAGCCGACTCGTCGAGTGCCGTCTTGGCGTCGTCGAACGCGAGGAAGAGCCCGTAGAACGCGTGGATCATGCCGTCGTAGCGCGTCGACGTGACCGGCACGCCGGCATCGGCCAGGCGGCGCGCGTAGGCCTCGCCTTCGTCGCGTAACGGGTCGAACTCGGCCGTGATCACGAGCGCGGCGGCGACGCCTTCGACCGACGCCGCGCGCAGCGGCGACACCCGCCAGTCGGACGGGTCGACGCCCGAGCCGCGCCGGTAGCAGTCGTAGAACCAGTCCATCTGCTTGCGTTCCAAGAGGTACCCCTCGCCGTTCACCCGGAACGACTCGGTGTCGCACGCGGCATCGGTGACCGGGTAGACGAGCAACTGCAACGCGAGGTTGGGTGCGCCCGCATCGCGCGCCATCAACGCGCAGACGGCCGACAGGTTGCCGCCGGCGCTGTCGCCGCCGATCGCGATGCGAGCCGGGTCGCCCCCGAACTCGGCTGCGTTCGCCGCGACCCACTGCAGCGCCGCCCACGCATCGTCGAGCGGGGCGGGGAACGGGTCTTCGGGCGCGAGCCGGTAGTCGACCGACACCACGATGCAGCCCGCTGCGTTCGCGATCGCGCGCGTGATCGGGTCGTGGACCTCGACGCTGCCGATCGTCCAACCCCCGCCGTGCAACCACACGAACACCGGCAAGCCCGGGTCGAGCGAGGGATGGTAGATGCGCACCGGGATGTCGCCGCGCGGCCCGGGCACGACCCGGTCCTCGACCTTCGCGACGGGCTGCGGCTCCCCCGCGCCACCCGCGGTCAGCGCCGCGAGGCCGTCGCGCGCGGTCTGCAGCTCCTCGTCGGACGCACTGGCGCCGCCCATCGCGTTCACGAGATCGCACAGCGTCTTGGCTTGCGGGTGCAGCGGCATCGTCATCTCTCCTTCAACGCCGCCGCCAGCGCGCGGAACGCGCGACCGCGATGCGACAGGGCATGCTTCTCTTCGGCCGACATCTCGGCGAACGTCCGGCCGTCACCTTCGCGCGGTTGGAACACCGGGTCATAGCCGAACCCGCTGGTGCCCCGCGGGCTCACCGTGATCGTTCCTTCCACCTCGCCGCGCACGACGAGTTCGTCGCCAGCCGTGAAGCGAGCGAGCGCGACGGTCACGAACCGGGCGGCGCGCCGCGCCGGTTCGACACCGGCGAGTTCGTGCAACAGTTTCTCGACGTTGCGGGCCGGGTTCGCGTCCTCACCCGAGTAACGGGCGCTGCGCACGCCGGGCGCGCCGCCGAGCGCGTCGACCTCCAGACCGGTGTCGTCGGCGATCGCGTCGATCCCGTACGCACCGGCGAGCCCGACGGCCTTGATGCGCGCGTTGGCTTCGAGCGTCGCGCCGGTCTCCTCGACGTCGGGTGCGACGCTCAGTTCGCGCACACCGATCACCGCGTCGGCGATGCCGTCGGGCGTCGAGACGAGGAAGGCGACGGTCGCGTCACCCACTTCGAGCGCCCACGCCGCAAGCGGGTGGTCCCACGCGTCGGTGAGCACTTCGCAGATCTCTCGTGCTTTGTGGGGGTTGGCGGTCGCCAGGACGAAGGGGAACTTCATCGACGCGCGGGTGGCGGCACCGACACCATTTCCTGTTGCGCACCGATGATCTCGCGAATGCCCGCGTCGGCCAGGCCGAGCAGCGCGTCGAGTTCGCCGCGCGAGAACGCCATCTTCTCGGCGGTGCCCTGCACCTCGACGAACCGTTCGCTCGCGGTCATCACGACGTTCATGTCGACTTCGGCGCGCACGTCTTCGACGTATTCGAGGTCGAGCATCGGCGTCCCGTCGATCACCCCGACCGAGATCGCGGCGCACGCCTCGAGGATCGGATGACGGCGCAACGCACCACCGGCCACGAGGCGGGAGCACGCGTCGTGCAGCGCGATCCAACCGCCGCAAATCGATGCGGTGCGGGTGCCGCCGTCGGCCTGCAGGACGTCGCAGTCGACGACGATCTGGTTCTCGCCGAGGGCGACGAGGTCGGTGACGGCGCGCAGCGACCGGCCGATGAGCCGCTGGATCTCCTGCGTCCGCCCCGACTGCTTGCCTTTCGCCGCTTCGCGCTGCACCCGCTCGGCCGTCGAGCCGGGCAGCATCGAGTATTCGGCGGTCACCCAGCCGCGACCCTGCCCCCGCAGCCACGGCGGCACCCGCTCCTCGACCGAGGCGGTGCACAGCACGCGCGTCCGGCCGAACGACACGAGCACGGAGCCCGCCGCCATCTCCGTGTAGTCACGCTCGAACTGGATGTCGCGCAACTCGTCGGCTTCACGTCCTGATGCCCGGGTTCCCATCAGCGCGGCAGGCTACCGACCGGTCACCGGTCCGACGACCCGTCGCCGCGACACCCTGCTACACGTGGGTGACGAGGTGCGGTGCGGCGAGCACGACCTGCGCGCCGAACGCCTCGGTCGCCTCGATCACCGACGCGATCGGGTCGACGGTCGGCCAGAGGTGCGTGATCATCAACCGTCTCGCCTCCGCCGCGCGCGCCTTCTCCCCGGCTTGGCGGGCCGAGAGATGGATCGGCGCCTTGATGTCGTCGTGCTGGTAGGTCGCTTCGCACAGCAACAGGTCGGCGCCGGCGCCGAAGACCTCGGGCGACCATTCCGGCCCGGTGTCGGACGTGTAGACGAGCCGGCGACCGCCGTGCGCGACCTCGACCGCAACGGTGGGCGGCGGGTGGTCCGTGCGCGAGAAACGCAGCGCCGCCTCGCCGACCGTGGCGGTGTCGCCGTCGCCGACGAGGCGCCAGTCGAAGGTGTCGCCCCATTCGCCGACGAGCCCTTCGAGCTGTTTCTCGAGCCCTTCGGGCGCGAACACGGGGAGGTTGCGGCAGCCGAGCCCGTACTTGTAGAGCACGTGCAACCCGTAGAGGTCGACGCAGTGGTCGGCGTGGGCATGGGTGATGACGACCGCGTCGAGATCGATCACGTTCGCGTGCTGCTGCAGGTTCGAGAACGACCCGTTCCCGCAGTCGAGCCAGATGGTCGTGCCGCCGGCGCGGACGAGGTAGCCGCTGCAGGCGCCGCCGGCGGGGGCGCCGAACGAACCGGAACAGCCGAGCACCGTGAGTTCGAGGCGTCCGTTCACCACGTCCATGCCTCCACTGAATCGACCTCCGGCCAAGAACCGCGCGCCCAACGCCCGAAATGTTTCGGGGTCGCCACTGGTGACGAATCGGTGCAATGGTTGCGGATCACCAGGATCCGGGCGGTGATGGTTGCCGGCGAGGGTCGAGCGCACCTCGAAGGCCGTCTCGTCGGCGCTCGACACGAGCACGACGTCGGGGCCCATGACGTCGCCGATGGTGCGGGCCAGCATCGGGTAGTGGGTGCAGCCGAGCACCAGGGTGTCGACGCGGGCCGCGATCACCGGCGCCAGGAGCCGCTCGGCGAGGACGTGCACCTGGTCGGAGTCGACGTCGCCGGCCTCGACGAACTCGACGAACCCCGGGCAGGCGGCGCAGGTGATCTCCACCTCGGCGCCCGCATCGGAGACCACCGGGCTCGTGCCGAGCAGGCGGGCGGCTGCGTCCTGGTAGGCGCCCGAGGCAACGGTTCCGACGGTGCCGATCACCCCGACGCGGCGGTTGCGGGTCGCGCGCAGCGCGGCGCGCAGGCCCGGTTCGATCACACCGATGACCGGGACGTCGACCCGGTGACGGAGCACGTCGAGGGCGGCGGCCGAGGCGCTGTTACAGGCGACGACGACCATCTTCACGCCCGCATCGATCAGCAGGTCGGTGATCTCGATCGCGAACTTCTGCACCTCTTCGGCGGGTTTCGGCCCATACGGGAACCGGCCGGTGTCGCCGAAGTAGACGAGCTGCTCGTCCGGCAGCAGGTCGAGCAGCGCGCGGACGACGGTGAGCCCCCCGAGGCCGGAGTCGAACACACCGACCGGACGCGCGTCATGGCCCATTCCCGAAGAAGTTACCCAGCCGAGGCCCGGTTCAGGCGGTCCAGGACCGCCGCTCCCACGCCGGTCTCGGGCGGCGGGACGACGAGCACGACGTCGACGTGGAACGTGTCGGCGTCGCGCAGGCACCGGTAGAGCACCCGGGCGAACTCGTCGACATCGGAGGGCACCGCCAGTACCAACGCGACGTCACCACCGAGGCGCACCGGCGGTGCCATCGCGAGCACGGCGGCGCGTTGCCCGGTGGCCGCAACTTCGTTGGCGCGGGCCAGGACCTGTTCCCGCGCCACCAGCTCCACCCGTGCCCGCGGCGCGTAGTGCGAGGCGAGCGTGCCCGGTGCGGCGACCTCGCCCGTGTTGCGCAACTCCACCGCCCGCCCGACGATCTGCTCGACCCGCTCGGCGGGCACGCCACCGAGGCGGAGGATCGCCGGCACGGCGCCGGTGCAATCGACGATCGTCGACTCGACACCGACGGTGCAGGGCCCACCGTCGAGGACGACGTCGACGTCGGCGCCGAGATCGGCGCGCACGTCGCGCGCGGTCGTCGGGCTCACGCACCCGAACCGGTTGGCCGACGGTGCGGCGATCGCGCCGCCGAACGCGGCGAGCAACTCGAGCGCGAGCGGATGGTCGGGCACGCGGAGCCCGACGGTGTCGCGCCCGCCGGTCACCTCGTCGACGATCGTCCCCGCCTTTCGCCGCACCACCACGGTGAGCGGCCCGGCCACAGCGCGGCGGCCAGCGCGCGGGCGTCGCCGGAAACCTCCGCTGCCCAGTCGTCGAGCGATGCGCCCGCACCGAGGTGCACGATCACCGGGTGCGAAACCGGACGGCCCTTCACCGCGAACAGGCGCCGCACGGCCGCCGCGTTCGTCGCGTCGGCGCCGAGCCCGTAGACGGTTTCGGTCGGGAACGCGACGAGGCCGCCGGCCCGAAGCGTCGCGGCCGCGCCGGCCACGTCGGGTTGCGTCACCAGTAGTTGATCCGCGTGGCGCGCTCCGCGACCACGTCGATGTCGTCGGTCCACGCGCCCGACGACAGGTACTTCCAACCGCCGTCGGGGAGCAACGTGACGATCGTGCCCGATTCCATCGTCGCGGCCATCTTCGCCGCACCGGCGACGGCCGCGCCCGAGGAGATCCCCGCGAACACCGCGCAATCGTCGAGGAGGCGCCGCGTCCACTCGATCGACTCGCGCGGTCGCACGATGAACTTGCGGTCGAGCACGCCGCCCTCGAAGATCGGCGGCACGAACCCGTCGTCGAGATTGCGCAGCCCTTGCACGAGCTCGCCCGCCGGCGGCTCGACCGCGACGATCTTCGTGCCCGGCTTCTGTTCCTTGAGGTAACGGCCGACGCCCATGAGCGTGCCGCTCGTACCGAGGCCCGCGACGAACACGTCGACTTCGGGGCAGTCGTGCAGGATCTCCGGGCCCGTGCCCTCGTAGTGCGCGAGCGGGTTCGCCGGGTTCCCGTACTGGAAGAGCATCACGTACGACGGTTCGTCGGCGACGATCTTCTCCGCCATCCGGATCGCACCGTTACTGCCCTCTTCGCCGGGCGACAGGGTGATCTCGGCGCCGAAGATCTCGAGCAACTGGCGCCGTTCGACCGACACGTTCTCCGGCATGACGATCCGCAAGCCGTAGCCGCGCAACTTCGCGACGATCGCGAGACCGATCCCCGTGTTGCCCGACGACGGTTCGAGGATCGTCGCACCGGGGGTGAGCACGCCATCGCGCTCGGCCAGTTCGACCATCTTCAATGCGATGCGGTCTTTCGACGAGCCGCCCGGGTTCTGGCCCTCGAGCTTCGCGTAGATCTTGACGTCGGGGTTCGGCGACAGCGCGTGCACGCCGACGAGCGGCGTGTCCCCGATCAGGTCGAGAACGGACTGATACCTCATGTCTGTGGTCGCGCTCGCTGCGCTCGCCGCTCCTGCGAGTTCGCTGCTCCTCCGTCGCGGCCGCTCACCGCCGGTCTGCCTGAACGCAACACGGCACTGGCTGCACGACTCAACCGCCCGCGACGGCGGGGAGGATCGAGATGGCGTCGCCCTCGTCGACCTTGGTGTCGAGGCCTTCGAGGTAACGGATGTCCTCGTCGTTCTTGTAGACGTTCACGAACTTGTGCAGGTCGCCGTTGTCGCCGAGGAGGTTGCCCCGGAGGCCGGGGTACTGCTCGACGAGCGCGTTGAACACCTCACCGACCGTGGCCCCCTCGACCGTCAGGTTGGCCTGGCCGTCGGCCTGGGCACGCAACACGGTGGGAAGTCGGACTTCGGTGGGCACGGCGAGCCTTTCGTTCGCGAACCGGTTCGCGAGGTTACAAGCCCGACTCGGTGGGTCGGAATTCCCGGCCGGGCGGTCCGGCCGGTTCCACCGGGCCGGTCGGTCCCGCCGGGTCGGTCGGTCCCGCCGGGTCGGTCACGAGGCTGCGGGGCCACAGCCCGCACGCGAGGACCACGTTCACCTCGGCTGCGAGCACCACGACCTGGCCGAGCAGCGCCAGCCACGTCAGCAGGCCGATCACCACCGCGAACGTCCCGTAGGTCTGGCTCGCGCCCTGCACCACGTGCGCGACGTACCACCCGCCGACGAGCTGCAACGCGATCCATCCGATCGCCCCGACGATCGAACCGGGCAGCATCTCCGACCACGACAGCGAGCGGTTGGTGAGCACCTGGAACGACAGCACGAAGAGGCCGGTGCCGATCACGAGCGACAACGCGATGCCGAGCACCGCGCCGGCCGGGCCCAGCGCTTGGCCGTACGTTGCGGCCGAACCGGCCGCGGTCACCGCGACGATGCCGACGCCGAACACACCGAGCATCGTCAACGCGCGCAGCTTGGCCCGGAGAAAGTTCGGCCGGTCGCGGCGCGGGACGTCCCACACCTCGTTCATCGCGGTCTCGGTCGCCTGGATCGCCCCGAGGCCGGCCCACAACAACCCGAGCACGCCGATCGCGACACCGATCCCGCTCCCGGGCAGCGAACCGGTGTTGCGCAACTCGTCGCCGATCACGGGGAACTGCGCGAACGTCGAGTTCAGCAACTGGTGCTGCAGGTGCACGTCGCCGTGCAACACGAAGCCGAGGATGCTCACCAGCGCGAGCATCAGCGGGAACAGTGAGAAGAACCCGTAGTACGCGATCAACGCCGCGAGCCGGCCACCCTGATCGTCGCCGTACTTCTTGAGCACGGCGTACGGAACCGCGAGCCACCGCCGGCGACGCTGCGCACGATCGGCGCGGCGTTGCAGCGCTTTCATGGCGGCCGCGATGCGGTTGACCGGCGATTGCGGCATGTCGTGCGGCTACCCCCCGAGGTCGGCGCTCAATCAGGTTCGACGCGCGGATCGCGCGCGGATTGCACGATCAGCCCCGCTCGAGCGCGACCGGCACCTCGTGGACCTCGCCGTCGATGATGCGGTAGGCCCGTAGCACCGGGGCGTCGTCGCGAAGGCTGACGATCACGTACAGCCAATCGGGGTACCAGGCCGCCTGGCTCACATCGGTCGGTGACGGGTACGCGTCGGTGTGCGTGTGGCTGTGCCAGCAGCCCACCACCTCCTCGTTCCGCTGTTCGGCCGCGCGCATCGCGGCCAGCTGGTCGCGACCGTCGATGCGGTACACGAGCGCGGACGCGGCCTCGTTCCGGCACGGCCGCGCTTCGCTCACGGAGCCGGTTGGCGCGCCCGCGTCCATCGTGCCGACGAACAGTCCGCACGCCTCTTCGGGGTACGCGTCGTAGCAATGCCCGACAACCACTTGCCACTGCGTCTGGGTGAGCCGCACGACCGGCGGCGCCACCCGGGCCGCCTCGCTCACCGTACGGCCGCACCCTGGATCGTGCGCCACACCTTCTCCGCGGTGCACGGCATGTCGATGTGGCGCACACCGAGGTGCGCGAGCGCGTCGACGACGGCGTTGTGCACCGCGGGTGTCGACCCGATGGTGCCCGATTCGCCGATGCCCTTCGCACCGAGCGGGTTGAGCGGCGTGGGAGTTTCGGTATTGCTCACTTCGAACGACGGCAGTTCCGCGGCGCTCGGCATCGCGTAGTCCATGAGGTTGCCGGTGATCGGGTTGCCTTCGTCGTCGTAACGCACTTCCTCGAACAACGCCTGCGCGGCACCTTGCGCGATCCCACCGTGCTGCTGCCCGGCGACGAGCAACGGGTTGAGGATCCGGCCACAGTCGTCGACCGCGACGTGGCGTACGAGTTCGACCTGCCCGGTCTCGGCATCGACCTCCACGACCGCGACGTGCGCGCCGAACGGGAAGCTCGACTGGCCGGCGTCGAAGTCGAGTTCGTGCGCGAGTTGCGCGGCCATGCCTTCGGGCCGTTTCGCGTCGTCGCGAACGGCGCGCACGAGATCGCCCCAGGTGAGCGCGCTGGTGGGGACACCGGCCACCTGCACACCGCCGTCGCCGAGCACGATGTCGTCGGGGCTCGCTTCGAGGAGGTGCGCGGCGAGCGTCTTCGCCTGCTCCAGCACGGTCTCGCTCGCGCGCCACACCGCCGACCCGGCCGTCTGCAACGAACGCGAACCCATCGTGCCCTGGCCGCGAGCCACGAGCGCGGTGTCGGATTGCACGACGGTGACCTTGTCCATGGGCACGCCGAGCAGCTCCGACACGATCATCGCGAACGCCGTCTCGTGGCCCTGCCCGTGCGCGCTCGTGCCGACCTTCGCGGTGACCGAACCGTCTTCGTGGACTTCCACCGCGCCGTACTCGGCATGCAGGCCCACGGGCGCGGTGATCTCGACGTAGGAGCACACACCGATGCCGAGCAGTTTCCGGTCGCCACGCTCGCGCCGCGCTTTCTGTTCGGCCCGCAACTGTTCGTAGCCCGACGCGGCGACGACGGCTTCGAGCGACTTCGCGTACTCGCCCGTGTCGTAGGCCGCGCCCGTGAGCGTGGTGAGCGGGAAGTCGGCGGCGGGGATGAAGTTCTTCGCGCGGATGACGACGGGATCGATGTTCAGTTCGCGGGCCGCGACGTCGACGATGCGTTCGAGCAACGCGGTCGCTTCGGGACGACCCGCGCCTCGGTACGCGCCGGTGGTCGTGGTGTTGGTGATCGCCGACTGCCAGTTGAACTCGATCTTCGGGATCGCGTACACACCCTGCGACATCGTCTGGGTGAAGAACGGCAAGAAGGCGCCGATCGCCGGGTACGCGCCCGCTTCGCCGACAACCCGCACCCGCAGGCCGGTGATCGTGCCGTCGCGTTTCAGGCCCAGCTCGACGTGCTGCACCTGGCCGCGGCCCTGGATCATCGCGACCATGTTCTCGGAACGGGTCTCGGTCCATTTCACCGGTCGGCCGAGCCGCATCGCCGCCGCGGCCGCGATCTGGAACTCGACGTAGTCGCCGGCCTTCGGGCCGAACCCGCCACCGACGGCGGGCGCGATCACCCGTACCTGCGCCGGATCAAGTCCGAGCGCCGCGGCGAGCGGGCCCTGCTGGCCGTGCGGTGTCTGTGTCGGAACCCACACGGTGAGCCCGCCGTCGGGTTCGCCGGGCACAGCCAGGATGCCGTTGCACTCCATCGGTACCCCGGCGACGCGCTGGTTGTGGATCCGCTGGGTCACCACGACGTCGGCGTCGCCGAAGATGTCTTCCACTTCGCCGGTGCCCATGCCGATGGCGACGTTGGAGCCGTGGCCTTCGTGCACGAGCGGGGCGCCCGGCGCGAGCGCGGCTTCCGGGTCGGTGACCGCGGGGAGCGGGTCGTAGTCGACGACCACCATCTCCGCCGCGTCGACCGCCTGGGCGCGGGTCTCGGCGACGACCGCGGCGACGATGTCGCCGACGAAGCGCACCTTGCCGCGAGCGAGCGGCGGCCGGTTGGCGGTGGGCGGCAACATCGCGAAGCCGTGCTGGTCGGGCAGCGAGAGGTCGTCGGCCGTGTAGATCGCGAGCACGCCCGGCATGCCGGCGGCTTCAGCGGTGTCGATCGACTCGAGTCGTGCGTGCGCGATCGTCGACCGGACGAACGCCAGGTGAGTGCACCCTTCGACGGGAAGGTCGTCGAAGTAGCGGGTGATGCCGTTGAGGATGCCAGCGTCCTCTTTGCGGCGTACGGGGTGCCCGAGAATCGAACCCGACGTCGGCATGTTTGTCCTTTTCCGGTGGGTCTGCAGCGCGGCGCAGATTACTGCCGCGCGTTCAGACGGGCGCTGCCCGTGCCGATGAATGACGCGATGGATGGCATCGCCGCAGTCGAGGCTCGCATCGCCGAGATCCAGTCGCAATTCGCCTCGCCCGTCACGACGTCGGCCACCGCTTCGAGTTCCTCGTCGAGCGACTTCTCGGCGCTGCTCGACCAGGCCCAGACCGCGGCGAGCGCCACGACATCGGCCGGCGCCACGGCATCGACGAGCGCGGTCGCCGCGGGCGCCCCGGCGAACAACCGGGAGCAGTGGGCGCACGACTTCCTGACCCAGCTCAACATGCCGGTGACGACCGAGAACGTGAAGGCGATGGTCGCCTGGCAGCAGGCGGAAGGCACGAGCGCGATGTACAACCCGCTCGCGACCACGCAGTACATGCCCGGCGACAGCCAGTTCAACTCGGTGGGCGTGAAGAACTTCGCCAGCTACCAGGACGGCCTGACCGCCAACATCAAGGCGATCACCAACGGCCGCTACCCGAACATCCTTGCCGCCCTGCAGGCCGGCAACAGCGCAACCGCCGTCGCGCAGGCGATCCAGAACTCCCCGTGGGGTACCGGCGGTCTCGTGCTCCGGATCCTCAACGGCCAGTCCTGACCGCCGGGTTGTGTCGTTTGTACCCCTCCCCGGGGGTACAAACGACACAACTCAGGTTGGGGTGCGGGCGTAGCGGGCGGCGGTGGCGGCGAGGACCTCCTCGAACTCGGCGACCGTGTCGCGCAGGATCTCGGCAACCGGTTTCACCGCGTCGATCCGGCCCGCGACCTGGCCGCCGAACGGCAGGCCGGCGGCCATCGACCCTTCGAAGTAGAGAGACAGCTGGCCGCCCAGCTCGCTCAACGGCACCGGGTCCTCCCGTTCGAGCGCGCCCGTGTGCTCCGTGCGCAGCACGCGGAACGCGGGGCGGGCGAACCGGTTCAACAACATCGTTCCCGTCTCGGCCGACTGCACGATCAGCTGCTTGTAGGCGTCGTGCACCGGTGACTCGGCGGCCGACACCATGCGCGTGCCCATCTGCACGCCTTCGGCCCCGAGCACGAACGCGCCGGCCATCGAACGCCCGTCGCAGATGCCGCCGGCCGCGATGATCGGCACGTCGACCGCCGACGCGATCTGCGGGAGCAACACCATCGTCGACGCGCCGTTCGCGTCCTTGAACCCGCCACCCTCGTTGCCTTCGACCACGAGCCCGTCGACCCCGGCCGCGATCGCCTTCAGCGCGCCCCGCAGCGTCGGCACCACGTGGAACACGACGAGCCCGGCGGCCTTGAGCAACGCGGTGTACTTCGTCGGGTCGCCGGCCGAGGTGGTCACGAACGTCACGCCGTTGTCGACGACGAAATCGACGATCGACGCGTCGCGCACGAACAGCTGCGCGACGTTCACACCGAACGGCTTGTCGGTGAGGTCGCGCATCTTGCGGATCTCGTCGCGCACGACGTCGAGTTCGCCCGACGACGTCTCGATGATGCCGAGCCCACCCGCGTTCGAAACCGCCGACGCCAGTTGCGCGCGGGCGATGTAGCCCATGGGAGCCTGCACGATCGGGTACTCGATACCGAGCAGTTCGGTCACTCGCGTCTGCACGCCGTGCACGGTAACCGGCCGCGCGGTACGTTGCCGCGAGTCGCGGCCCGGGGAGATGCGCGCATGATCGACACGCCGGTGATCATCGAGGCGGCGCTCAACGGCGTCACGAGCAAGCAGCGCAACCCGCTCGTGCCGACTGCGCCCGACGAATTGGCGGGCGACGCGATCGCGTGCATCGACGCCGGCGCGACGGTCGTGCACACCCACGCGCACGACATGGCCGCCACACCGGCCGAAGCGGCCGCGATCTACGCCGCGGCGTACGCACCGGTGATCGACGCCCGGCCCGGCGCGATCCTCTACCCCACCACCGGGCTCGGCCCGACGATCGACGTCCGTTACGGCCACGTGCCGTTGCTCGCCGCGCAACATCTCATTCGCGCCGCGTTCGTCGACACCGGTTCGGTCAACCTCGGCGGCACCGGGCGCGACGGGCTTCCACCCGCGAGCGATTACGTCTACACCAACACCTTCGCCGACATCCGCTACAAGTTCGACGTATGCGAACGGCTCGGCCTCGGACCGAGCATCTCGATCTTCGAACCGGGGTTCTTGCGGGTCGTCGTCGCGTACGCCCGGGCCGGGAAGCTGCCGCGCGGATCGCTGGTGAAGTTCTACTTCTCCGGCGGCGGGTACCTCGGTGGAGGCGAACCGTTGTGGGGCGCGCCGCCGGTACGTGAAGCGCTCGACCTCTACCTCGCGATGCTGGGCGACCTACCCGTGCCGTGGGCCGTCGCGCTGCTCGGCGGATCGGTGCTCGACTCCCCCGTCGCCGCGCTGGCGCTCGAACGCGGCGGCCACCTGCGCGTCGGTCTCGAAGATTTCGACACGGGTCCCGCGAACCTCGACCAGGTGAACGCGGCGCGCGACCTGTGCGACAAGATCGGCCGGCCGGTCGCGTCCCTCACCGGCGCCGCCACCCTCCTCGACCTGCCGCCGAGCACCCCCTAATTGCAGCTGAGGGCGCGCTTCGAGCGCGCCCTCAGCTGCAAACAGGGGTTGGTCAACCGGCGGTCAGGACGGGGAGTTCGACCATCAGCGCGGTCTCGGGGCCGGGCGCGGCCATGAACCGTTTGACGTCGGCGAGGATCACATCGCGGCCCGCGTCGGAATCGAAGAAACGATCGGTGAAGTCGTCGCGCGTACGGAAGTGCAGTTCGGCGATGCCGTCGATCTGGCCGCCGCCCGGCGTATAGGCGCGGCGGACGAGGTTCTGGCGGTAGTTCCACAGGCCGACGTGATGTTCCAGCGCGAGCGGCGTGTGCTGCTCGGTCCAGTGGCGGAGGAACTGCTGGCGACCGAGGCCTTCGGCTCGCCGCATGAAACTCACCATCTTCAGCCCCGGTGCCTCCTCGCCGTCGGGCCAGGTGCGGTCCCACTGCTTCGGTTCGCGCGTGTCGACCCGCCATGCCTCGACCCGCCGCGCGAACTGGTGGAGCTGGTCGCGGGCCGGGATGTCGTCGAGGTCGTGCGCACGTTCGAGCCCGACCACCGCCATCGCGTCGACGTTGGGAACCAGCCCCTGCGCGTCGGGTGGGCGCGTGTACGGCCCCTGATCGCTCGACGCGAACGAGACGGTGAGCGAGACGAGCCCGTCGGTGCCGACCGCTTCCGGGACCCATTCGTCGAGCACGCGGCCTCGGCATTCGTCGAGCCCGACCGCCGGCGCCCGCCAGATCGCGACCAGCAACTGCTCGCTCATGTTTCCCGCTCCGGAACGCGGAAGATGTCGCCGGTACCGAGATCGTTGGCTTCGAGGGTCACGTCGCGGTTGTACACGATCGCATGGTCGCGCGGTTCGCTGATCGCGTTGTCGCGCACCACGGTGGTGCGGCCGCCGTCGCCGTCGTCCCAGCAGAGCACGCCGACCCGGCAGTCGTGGAACCAGTTGTCGGACACGACGACATCGGTCGCGTCGCGTTCGATCAGCGCTCCGGTGTCGCAATGCTCGGCCAGGTTGCGCTCCACGAGCACGCCGGCGCCGCCTTCCACGCTCGCGGCGCGCATCGTGCGCCACGCCTGGTTGCGTCGCACCACCACGCCACGCGACGCGTCGACGTGGATGCCGAACCATCGCGTCTCGTAGCGGTTGTGCTCCACCCGTACGTCGGCCGCGTTCGCGACGCGGATCGCGCAGAGGTCGTCGCGACATTCGTTCTCGGCGATGAGATGGTGCTCGCCGCCCCGCACCTCGATGCCAGGTCCCCAGCGCAGGCCGGTCTGGTAGTTGGCGACGATCTCGGTGCTCGACGCGAACATGCACCAGATGTTGCCGCCGGCCACGACGTTGCCGTGGATGCGATGGCCGTCGCCGCCGGTGACGCTGATCGATTCGACGACGCACTCGCGCACCTCGGCGTTCGACGCGCCGGAGATCGACACGCACGTCGGCGGGATCATCATGTAGCCGGGCGCGCCACCCACGACGGTGACGCCGGCGAGCGTCGCGCCGTCGCCGGCAAGCGAAACCGCATGTTTCCCACCGGCGTCGATCACGACTTCCCTCGTGGCGACGCCCGGCACGGCGCGCAGCGTGACCCCGGCCGGGACGACGAGCGGAAAGGTCTCGCGATCGTCGCCGTAGCGGCCGGCGGCGAGCTCGACGGTGTCGCCCGGCGTCGCCGCCTGCAACGCGGCGGTGATCGTCGGCATCGTGGCGCCGTGCAGGTGGACCGGGCCGGGCGCCGCGACGGGCGTGACCGCGATCGGCCCGGCGGCGGCCGGTTCCCACTGGATGCGGTACCGCACCGCGAGCGTCGTCGCCGGCTGCTCGCGGCCGTGGATTCGTAACCCGGCGGCTGTCTGCTCGAACCGCGGCGCGCTCCCGTCGGGCGCCAGGACCGCACCGACCCGGCCCGCGCCGGTGCCGAGCGCGGCGAACATCGGCGCCGCCGCGGCTTCGAGGTCGATCGCGTTGAGCGTCGGCAACCCGTCGCCCGGGGTGATCGTGTACCAGTGCGAGCCGATGCCGGGGAACACGAACGGCGCGCTGCCGTTGATCGCGTCGTCGTTGGCGCGCACCCACTCGCCGGCCTCGCGCAGCACACGTTCCTGGATCGCGGGGATCGAACCGTCGGCGTGCGGCCCGATGTTGAGGAGCAGGTTGCCGCCCTTCGCGACCGTCTCCACCAGCATCGCAACGATCTGGCGGGGCGTGAGGAAGTCTTCGTCGCGTTCGGCCCGGTTCCAGCAGAACGAGTAGGCGAGGCCGCGGCACAGTTCCCACGCACCTTCGGGCACAGACGCGGGGACGTCGTACTCGAAGGTCGTGAAGTCGACGTGCGACGAGAAGAACCGATCGTTCACCGCCGCTTCGAACCCGAGGCGCGACGCGATCTCGTAGTAGCGCTCGACCAGTTGATCGGCGCGCCAGTGCGCGCCGGTGTGGCCCCAATGGCCGTCGCCCCACAGCACCGCGGGTTGGAACCGTTCCGCGAGCTCCGCGACCTGCGGGTGGAGGAACGCGTCGACGTAGCCGGCCTGGTCGGGGTACGCGGGATGCGCCCAGTCGAGCAACGAGTAGTACGCGCCGAACACCAGCCCGTGCGCGCGGGTCGCCTGCGCCAGTTCGGCGATCACGTCGCGGTGCGGCCCGAGACGCACCGAATTGCGCTCGGTGTACTCGCTCCCCCACCAGCAGAAGCCGTCGTGATGTTTGGTGACGGGCACGACGTAACGCATCCCGGCGGCGACCGCGAGTTCGGCGTACGCGTCGGCATCGAACGCGGCGCCGGTCAGGCCGGGGATGAAGTCGTCGAACGCGCGGCCGGGGAAATGCTCCGCGTGCCAGGCCATCACCTCCGGCAACGGCGACGTCGGGTGGAGCAACACGTCGGCCTTCGGTTCGAGATGCGACCAGTACCAGTCGGCGTACTCGTGCACCGGAGCGAACCCCGGCACCGACGCGATGTTCGCGTGCACGAACATCCCGTACCGTGCGTCGCCCAACGAACGGATCGTCATTGGCCTGGAAGCTAGACGCGACGGGCGCCCGCCCAGCCGGGAGCGACACGACGTGACAGAGAATCCGCCTACCTTCCCAACGGAAGGGTAGGCGGGTGCGGCCCGATCCGATGCTCGCGATCCGCCCCGCACGCCGACGGTCCGGACTTCGGTTCGTTGGACACATCGACGCCCGAGGCGCCGACGACCCAGCTGAGCGCCGCGTGTTCGTAGAACGTGTGCGCTGCCTGTTGGGACGCTCCTGATGTCAAAGCGCCTGCACACCGAGGCATGCGCGATCACAATCGATCAGACGAAGATCAGGAGTCCTCGGGTATATGCCGAACCCCGAACGGGTCGCCGGAGTCTACGAGAGGCGGGGGATCACCCGGTGGACGCTCGGCTGTCCGCCCGCCGGGCGGGAGCGCGGGCGTAAGGTTCTGGTCGACGCAGTAGACGACCCTCTGGTCGGGCAGTGGCAACTTGATGGGCGTGTCAATCGTCACTCCGCCATGCAGAATAAAGACGAACGCCGCGACCACCTTCAGGACGCGTTCGCCTGCCTTCGACTTCCTCAGTGCCTCGCATATCTTGTCGTCCAAACCGATCCGACCGGCGAGAGACTCGACAATGCGCCAGAAGAGTTTCGTCGTGCGCGTGTCGGCGCTCAGCAGCGCGTCCAGCATCTGTTCGAGGTAGTCGACAACCGTTCGCTTCACATCATTCGGAATGTCGTCCGCCGCCACCACCTCGGCGAGAAGCGCCGCGATGTGGTCGCGCAGCGACGCGAACATCGGTGATGTTCAACCGTACGTCGTCAGGCCGCGTCTGATCCAACAACGCGGCCGCCATGTCAAGCATCGGCAACGTGTGATCGCCGTCGATGTTCTTCCAGTACTCCGACCACGTGCTGGCGCGGTACTTGTAGCCGCCGTACTCGACCGCGGTAAGCGCCCGGTCGATGGACTCGGGGTCAATCGGGGCGTGCGCTAGCTCTCGTCGGACTTCACGTGGAAGTTGGTGGACGTCGTCAACCCGGCGAGCGAGTTCCGCACTTTCCCACCCAAATGCTTCCGTCCAGATCGTCTCGCACGCGATGCTGACCGACTTTCCTTGCGCGGTGTGTCGAAACGCGCCCAGTAGGTCGTGCAGGAGCCGCGCCGAGTTGGTGACGGTCATATTCGTGAATTATTGCGCAGATCCCTTCGGCCGCCCACATCACGAACTTCACCCGCACACGGCGGTAACTGTACTCGTAACCAACGATAGAGGACGGCGCCGTCTTGCAGGGCTATTACCACGTCGGCGTGATACCTGAACCGCTCTCCGTCGCGCACGCCCGGACCATCAGACGCGCCTCGGCGTGTGAACGCCAGTGGTTTCGGTTCGTGGTCGATTATCCGCTGTGGCGCTACTACCAAGAGCGTTCGGCGGCACCATTATGGGTCGCTGATCTCGTCGGAGTCTTCGCCTCGGCACGATCGGAGATCGACTCACGAGCGGTGCAAGGGAAGAAGAGCGAAGGCATCTTGCGTGAGCTCGCACCGGGATTGCTCAATCTTGGGTACCTCGTCGAGGCCAGCAAGAAGCAGCCCGATCTCATCTCGCGTCCGGTGCTATTCGGCGATCAGGTCGCGCAAGGGTGCGTTACGAGGTCGACGCCGTTCTCGAGACTGAGGGTGTGCTCTTCGAGGTCGAGGCCGATCGCGGGATGATGGGAAACCCGTTCTACCGTGGCCTAGTGCGTTCGCCACTCATCGTCGGCGCGCGGCACCTCGCGGTCGCAATGATGATCGAGTACAGCTACCAGTCAACAGCATCAATCGCGATTACGAGCTCGCGCACGGACAACTCGACGCCATCCACGCGAGCGGCACGCTCGCCCTTCCCTTCCAGGCCGTGCTGCTGATCGGCTACTGATCCCTGCTCGCCGGATGACCAGGCTCTTTGCTAGCTCCCACGCTTAGCTTCTCGGTACGATTGCGCGCCCGATCCTGCACTCCGCGCAACAGGCGCCGAGGTTGATCAGGCGGCTGCACCGAAGGCATTCACACTGAGGCACGGCTTACGCTCCGAGCATGAATCGCGTGGTGGGCATCGTGGTCAGCGTCTGTGCCGTGTTGTCTGCAGGGTCGCTCGGCTTCAACGGCTACGAGCACCACCAGCAACTTCAGTAATCGAAGGCGCGTTCGCTTGGTTCCGGCGGACGGGCGGTGGAGGGAGTGTGACGAAGACAAACACAACTCGCCACGCAGGGACGATTGGGAGGTGCGCGGCACGATCAGCCACACACCGAAGCGCAGGCAACCTCATTCGGTAGATGCCCCCTCACGGGTCGCCGAGCCCCAGGCTCGTGTATTCGCTCGCGGCGATGTCGTTCCAGTGCACCGTTGGCATCACTTGGCCTTCTGCTTGGTCGGCTCCGGTGCCGAGCTGACCATCAAATCCGTTGCCCCATGCCCAAAGTGCCCCATCGGTGCTCAGCCCAAAGAACACTTCTGTGCCAGCTGCCAGCCGTTGCCAATTGTCTGCAGGAGTAAGTTGCATCGGTTCGTCGACCGCAGATCCGTAACCCCCCGTAGACCATTGCCACAGCGTGCCATCTGCTTGGATCGCAACCGCGTTATCGACTTCTTCGATGGCGATGTCGTCCCATGCTTTGTCCGGGGCAACCTCGTGCGCCGCGAGGGTGTTGCCCCACTCCCATGCGGTACCGTCGCTCCGTAAGGCGATGACGTCCCCACCACTTGCTGCGACGTTTATCCAGTCACCAAAGCCGAGCGCGGGTGTCAGGCTGGAACCATCTCCGGATGTCCATATGGTGCCATCCGACTTGAGCATGACGTAATAACCCGACGCTCCAGCAACCTTGACCCAGTCGTTCCCCGAACCTACGTGTGTGGCGACGATGGTTGAGGTGCCGGGGGACGGCGTGCCAGCGGCATCGATGTCGAGCCGCCATAAGGTGCCGTCGGTCTTCAGCGCCATCATCGTTGGGAGTGAACTCGACGACGAGTCAAGCCCTGCGACTTGCGCCCAGCTACTGTCACTCCCTACTGGTACGGGGGTAGCGCTCGCCATCGGGAGGTTTTCTCCCCACACTGTGTCATACCCCCACATCCACAGGCTCCCGTCGCCTTTGATCCCTGCACTTACGTCGCCACCGGCTGCGACGGAGTCCCAAGGACCGGGTATTGATACTGCAACGGGAGAGGTTCGGTTAGTCGGGCCGTCACCGAGCAGGCCGCTATGTAACCCGTCGTGGTAATCGACTTCGTCGTTCTGGCCCCAGCCCCGTATGGAGCCATCGGACTGCAACCCGATCGTGTCGTACCCACCGGGGACGACTGCAACCCATCCTCCGACGGGGACCGCGGTCGGAACGTTCGGTGTCGTGTCTACGACACCGGCAAGTCCAAGTTGGTCCACATAACCCAAACCACCACCCCACGCCCAGAGAGTGCCGTCGGCCTTCGTCGCGAAAGACTCGGCCGGCCATTCGAGGTGGGGTGTGGCGACAGATGCCCAGTCGTTGTCGTTACCGATCCGGGTGGGGGTGTTGCGATCGACGTTGTCTCCGGTACCAAGTTCGCCGTAGTAATTGTCCCCCCACGCCCAGAGGCTGCCGTCGCACTTGGTCGCCAATTGGAAGTTGGGTCCAGCAGACACGTCGCACCAGGCATCGTCAGCACCAATTTGCCCATCACCATGCGAGCCCCATGCCCAAAGCGTGCCGTCCGTTTTAATGACGTATGTTCCGGAGCCTGCACTGAATTGCTTGATCGCTGTTCCGACGAAATCCATCAGTTGCGGTCGCGTGTATATGTAGTTGATCTTACCCGGGACGATTTGCCCGGCAGAGTTGTTGCCCCACCCCCAGAGATTTCCGTCGGCATCTCGCGTGAGTACCCAGTCGTACCCTGCTTCGACGGAGGTCCACTGTCCGTAGATCTGCGTCGGCGTCAGGATGTCGTTCTGCCACTGGCCGATGCCGACCTCACCGAGGTAATCGTTGCCCCACCCGAACAGGGCGCCGTCGGAACGGATCGCGAGGCTGAACTCACCGCCCGCGGCCACGGCGACCCAGTGATCGCCACTTACGCGTGTGGGGACGTCGCGGTCCTGGTTGGTCCCGTTGCCGAGTTGGCCGTGGAGGTTTGCTCCCCAGGACCACAGCGTGCCGTCGTTCTTGATGCCGAGCGTGTGGTCCCTGCCGACCGCGATCTGCGTCCACTGGTCACTGCCGATTCGCAGTGGCGTTCCCTGTTGGGCCATGACACCGCTGTCGCCGACCTCACCGTCGTTGCTGCGGCCCCAACCGTAGGCGTTGGTCGACGCGCCGCGAGCGGTGTAGATCGTGCCGCCACGTGATGGCGCGAAGTCGCTTCCGTCGTATTGCGCCCTCAAGAGATGCACGCCGGCGAGCAGTCCGGTTGTGGCAAGCGTCGCCGTACCGCTCTGCAAAGTTGCAGTCCCCAGAGGGATGCGACGGTCGAAGAAGTGAACAGTTCCTACCGGTGTAGCGGCAGGGGACATTACGTGTGCTGTCATCGTCACGGCCGCGCCCGTGGGTCCTTGACGCACGTCGGTATCGAGGGACGTGACTGTTCGTGGTGAATCGTCGTCCACAATCGTTACCGTGCCTTTGTCGCGGGCTGTGCCCGCACCCGTCAGCGCGACCGTGAACTGCTCGTCTGCCTCGATCGACGTGTCGGGAATGACTGTCAGAGCCAGCGTCTTCTGGCGTTGGCCAGTACGAAACGCGACTGTCGCCGTTCGCTCGACGAAGTCGCCATTGCCATGCTTGCTGGCGGTCGCGGTCGCGGTGCCGGCTTGCGTCGCGACCGTGAATGACATTGCCGTGGCCGCGGGTTGCGCGAGGGACACTGTCAGGGCCACGGTCCGGGTCTTTGCGTCGCCCTCGACGATCGACGCGTCACCGATGTTTGCAGATTGCCCCGCGCTCGGGTCGATGAGCGTAACCGTGCCGGACGACTTGTCGACGACAGCGTTCGTCGGAGCACTGAGAACGACAGCGAACCGTTCTGTGGCATCCGAAGTCGTCGCGGCGAGGAGCCGAATTGAAATGTTCTTGCTCACGTTTCCAGGCGTGAACCGTACCGTCTTCTTTGCTTGTGCTTTGTAGTCCACGCCTGGAGACGCCGTCTCCGCGAGGACGGAGTACGAAACGGTCACCGCTTGCGTCGATGGTTCTGACAATGAAACCGCGAGCTTCGCTGAGCGGGATCCTGTTCCCGACCCTTCGACGATCGTCGTGTCGCCGACAGAGACCCACGGGACTACCGCGTAGGAGACGGATTGGGAGGCAGTGTTGCCTGCGAAGTCCGAAGCTGTCACCGTGAAGCTGTGAACGCCGAGGGTCGACGTGTCGAGCAAGGCCGGAGCAGTGCAGGTGGCAACGCCGCTCCCTCCCTCGTTATCCGCGCACGAAAAGGCAGTCGAGACGGCCGCATGACGTCCAACCGTCGCGTTCGCTAGCGGCGCATCGATCGCGATGGTCGGCGAGGTGGTATCATGACGCAACCCCTCCACGACAGTGCCCGATGCGGCGGGCCGGCCGCCCATGCCTAGTGCTTCAGGTAGAGGTTGAGCGAGGCGGCGAGATACTCGTCGTAGACGGGCGACACGCCGCGGCGCGGACCGAGGTCGAGGTTGCCGTTCAGTTCGAGGCTGACGAGGCCGTGCACCGCGGCCCACAGCCATTGCGCGATGTGGGCTGCGTCGGCGCCGGGAACGAGGAGGCCGGCGTCGATGCAACGTTGCACGCCTCGTTCGAGCAGGTGCAGGGTGACGTCGCAGGCGGCGACGTCGTCGTCGTTCATCGTGAACTCGGGTACCGGGTGACCGAACATCACGTCGTAGTAGTGCGGGCTGGCGAGCGCGGCGGCCCGGTACGCGCGGCCCTGTTCGAGGAGGTCCTGGAGCGGGTTGTCGGTGTCGTGCACCCTCCGGATGCGAGCTTCGAGGCGTGCGTAGCCCTCGCGGAACATGGCCCGCACCACGCCTTCCTTGCCGCCGAACAGGGTGTAGATCGACTGGGTGCTCGTGCCCGCGGCATCGGCGAGCCGGCGGGTCGTGAGCGCGCCGGGGCCTTCGCGGTGCAACAACTCGCCCGCGGCGTCGAGCAGCGCGACGCGCACGTCGACGCCGGGCGGCGCCTTGCGGGACCGGGTTCCACGAACGGTGGGCGTCACAATCCCGATCATAACGGTGTTATAGCGAGGTAGCGTCGCTCCCATGTCCCGCCGCGGCGACCAACTCGTGATCAGCAACCGCCGCGCGCGCCACGAGTACTTCCTGCTCGAAACCTTCGAGTGCGGGATCGTGCTCGCGGGAGCCGAGGTGAAGTCGTTGCGCGACGGTCGCGGCAACCTCCAGGACGCGTACGCCGCGGTCGAAGACGGCGAGGTGTTCCTGCACGGCATGCACATCTCGCCCTATGAGTTCTCCCGCGGGAACCTCGACCCGGTTCGCAGCCGCAAGCTGCTGCTGCACCGGCGCGAGATCGAGAAGCTCGCGAACGAAACGGCGACGAAGGGCGTCACGCTCGTGCCCACCCGCGTCTACTTCAAGGACGGGCGGGCGAAAGTCGAGATCGCCCTCGCGAGGGGCAAGCACCACTACGACAAGCGCCGTGCCCTCGCCGAGCGCGACGCGAAACGCGAAGCCGAACGGGCGATGAAGGGCGACCGCGAGTAACCGGGACGGGCGCGATCAGGTCGGTCGGGCGCGGGCGACGACGGTGACGCACACCGCGAGCAGCAGCGCCGTGAGACCGAGGAAGATCGCGGCCTCGACCCCCTGCAGCGCCCAGAACCGCCCGCTCGCGATGTAGTGGAAGGTGGTCGTCATCGTCCGGCCTCCGTTCGCGCCGCCCACGATGCGAACCGGGCTCGTGCCGAAGACCCACGCGCCGGGGCCGAGCCCCGAGGGAACGTTCGGCAGCGAATCCGACGACCGGCTCGTGAGCTGCGCGACCTGCTGCTGCGACAGCACGATCGAGACGGTTTTTACATGCGCGGGGAGCAGGTAGTGCCGGTAGCTGTGCAACGGGACGCGAACGACCGCGTAGCCGACCAGCGTCGCCGCCATGGCCGGGATGGTGCGCCGCCACACGGCACCGATCGTGATGCCGAGCGCGAGGGCGAACAGCATGTAGGCGGCGGGCAGGAAGCCCTGCACGTCGAACCAACCGCCGCGGAAGCGGTTGCCGAGCACCGGGATCAGGGGTTGGAACGCCCATACCGCGAGCAGGCTCACCGCGAGCGTCGCGGCCGCGGCCACACCGAGGACGATCACCAACTTGCTCGAGATCCACCGCAGGCGGCTGACCGACTGCGTCCACACCAGGCGATGGGTACCGGTCTCGATCTCGCGCGCGACGAGCGGCGCACCCCAGAACATGCCGGCGAGGAGCGGGAGCGCGAAGAGGCTCGCGGCAACCGGCGGCAACCAGTGGTACTGGTGCTGGAGCTGCTGCACCGCCACGTTGCAGTCGCCCCCGCCTCGCAGGCATGCGGTGAGACCGGCGTGCCTGACGTCGGCACGCGCACGCACGCCCAGCCACACCAGCGCGGCGCAGATCGCGACCGTGATCGCACCGCCCACCGCCGCCGCGGCGCGATGTTGTCGCCAGGTCATCCACGTCATCCGCGCACACCCCCTCCGACCGCGGCGCGCCGGCGCTCCGGTGCGGGCGTTTCCAGGTACCCGAGCACGAGATCTTCGAGCTCGACGTCGCTCACGACGAGCGCGGGGTTCAGCAACGCATCATCGGTGCGTACGAGCAGGCGAGTGTTGCGATGCTGCTCGTAGGTGGCGACGACTTCGACGCCGCCGGGAAGGTGCGCCGCGTCTTCCGGCGACGCGACGACCCAGCGGTGTTGCTGCAACAGGTCGTCGAGATCGCCGGCGAGCCGTAAGCGGCCGCCCGCGATCACGATCAGGAAGTCGCACACGCGTGCGAGCTCACCGATCAGGTGCGACGAGAGCATGACCGTCGCGCCCGTCGCGCTGGTGGCCATCAACGATTGCAGGAACTCGCGGCGGGCGAGCGGGTCGAGGCTCGCGAGCGGTTCGTCGAGCACGAGGAGGTCGGGCCCTTCCCCACCGCCAGCGCGAGCGCGAGTTGGGCGCGCTGGCCACCGGAGAGCGTCGACGCGGGACGATCGAGCGGCACGTCGGCTTCCCGCAATCGTTCGCGAGCGAGATCGTCGTGCCAGGTCGGGTTCAGGTGCCGGCCCATGCGGAGGTGGTCTTCCGCGGAGAAGTCGCGGTACAAGGGCGCGTCCTGCGCGACGAAGCCGACGCGCGAGAGGAACGCCGTCGTGTCGACCGGGACCTCGTCGAACACCTTCACGTCGCCTTCGGATGGCCGGAGCATGCCGACGAGGAGGTTGAGCAACGTCGTCTTCCCGGCACCGTTCGGCCCCACCACGGCCGCGACGCGCCCCGCGGGAAGATCGAAGGTGCACTCGCGCAACGCCCACAGATCGCCGAAGCGACAGCCCAGCCCGCGCGTCGCGACCGCGTTCGCCGGCCGCTCGGGCAACGACGACGGCGCGCTCACGCGATCTCCGCGGCGCCGGCGGCGCCGGCGGCGCCGGCGCGCAGTGTCGCCGCGAACAGGTCGGCAATGCCGTCATCGTCGAGCCCGGCCCGGCGGGCCGCGCTGATCCACACCGCGAGCCGGCGCTGCAGCGTCGCCGACGACGCGGGGGTGATCTGGGCGAGGCTCTTGATGATGAACGTGCCCTGCCCCGGCCGGCCGGCCGCGAGCCCCTCGCGTTCCAGCTCCTTGTAGGCCTTGAGCACGGTGTTCGAGTTCACTGCGGCCGCGGCCGCGACCTCGTGCACCGTCGGCAGTTTGTCGCCCGGTTCGAGCCAGCCGAGCCGTAACGCCTGCTTCACCTGCTGCACGAGTTGCAGGTACGCGGGTGGGCCACCGCGCGCGACGAAGAAGTCGATCACGCCACCAAACTACTCTACCTAGGTAGATAGGTAAAGGCGGCTTGTCAGGGTGAACGCGCGTCGATCAGCGCGCGCACCGGCCGGTCGTAACGCACGTAGTACCAAGCCCAGCGCATGAGCACGCGGAAACGGTTCTCGAACCCGATCAGGTAATAGAGGTGCACCGCGAGCCACACGAGCCAGCCGAAGTAGCCAGTGAACTCGAACGGCCCCACCGAGCCGACGGCCGACGTCCGCCCGATCGTCGCCAGCGTGCCCTTGTCGTGGTAGCGGAACCCACACGTGTCGCGCCCGATGCGCGTCGCAAGGATGTGACGGGCGACGAAGCGGCCCTCCTGCATCGCGGGCGGCGACAGCATCGGTAGCACGTTGCCCTTGCGGTCGCGTCCCGCGGCCGCGTCGCCGATCGCGTACGCGTGTTGCGCGCCGGCGATGCGGAGATGGTCGTCGACGTCGAATCGGTTGGCCGCGGTGCTCGGCGCGGCGTCGGCCACGAGGTCGGAGGGGCGCACCCCGGCGGTCCACACCACGCTGTGCGTCTCGATGCGCAGTCCCGATCGCGTCTCGACGTGGTCGTCGGAGCCATCGGCCACCAACTCGCCGCAGTGCACCTCGACGCCGCGTTGTTCGAGTTCGCGACGCGCGTACGCCGACAGACGTTCGGTGAACGTCGGGAGGAGACGGTCGCCGCCTTCGAGCAACACGATGCGCACGTCGCTGCCGTCGAACTCGGGGTACTCGTGGGGCAGGACCAGGCGGACCAACTCGCCGAGGGCGCCCGCGTACTCGACGCCCGTCGGCCCGCCGCCGACGATGCAGAACGTGAGATGGCGGCGGCGAGTATCGGGATCGTCGGTGAGCGCAGCTTGTTCGAGGCACGCGAGCACGTGGTTGCGTAACCGGATCGCCTGACCGAGGTCCTTGAGCCCGAGCGTCGAGTTCGCCAGCGCATCGTTGCCGAAGTAGTTGTTCGTGCTCCCCGCGGCGACCACGATGTCGTCGTACTCGAGTTGCTCGCCGTCGGTGAGTACCACCTTCTGCGAGGCGAGGTCGATGTGCTCCACCTCGCCGACGCGGATGCGCACGTTCTGCGATCGGCGGAACACCTTGCGCAACGGCGCGGCGATCTCGGAGGGGTTCAGCAGGCAACTCGCGACCTGGTAGAGCAGCGGCGTGAAGAGGTGGTAGTTGTGCCGGTCGACGAGCGTGACGTCGACCGCTTCGCCGCGCAACGTGCGGGCGCATTGGAGGCCGCCGAAACCGGCGCCGATCACGACGACGTGATGCCCCGTGCGCATGATCGGTCCTTACCCCACTTGCTCCGGGCTGTCACCGTACGCGTAGTTGCTCTGGGGGTAGCGGCCACCGACGGCGACGCCCTTCGGCGCGATCGCCGCGAGCTTCGCGAGATCGTCGGCCGTGAGCAGCACGTCGAGCGCGGCAACGTTCTCTTCGAGGTACGAACGGCGTTTCGTGCCCGGGATCGGCACGACATCGTCGCCCTGGGCGAGCACCCAGGCGAGCGCGAGCTGCCCGGCCGACACGCCCTTCGCGTCGGCGAGTTCGCGCACCGCGTCGACCAGCAGCAGGTTGCGGGTGAAGTTGTCGCCTTGGAAACGGGGGTTGGTCCGGCGCATGTCGCCGGCTTCGAAGTCGCTCGGGTCTTTGATCGCGCCGGTGAGGAAACCTCGGCCGAGGGGGCTGAACGGCACGATCCCGACCCCGTTGCGGCGAGCGGTGGCGAGCACGTCGTCTTCGATGTCACGCGTCCAGAGCGACCATTCGCTCTGGAGCGCCGCGATCGGGTGCACCTCGACCGCGCGCTCGATGCTGCGGCTGCTCGCTTCCGACAGGCCGAGGTGGCGCACCTTGCCCGCGGCGACGAGCTCGGCCATCGCACCGACGGTGTCTTCGATCGGCACCTTCGGGTCGACCCGGTGCTGGTAGTAGAGGTCGATCCGATCGGTACCGAGACGTTGCAGGCTCTCGTCGCAACACGCCTTCACGTATTCCGGGCGCCCGTTGATCTGCAGGCCCTTCTCGCCGTGGCTCAGCGCGAACTTCGTCGCGAGCACGACTTCGTCGCGGCGGCCGGCGATGGCGCGGCCGACGAGCGTCTCGTTGTGGCCGAGGCCGTAGACGTTCGACGTGTCGAGGAAGCACACGCCGAGATCGAGCGCCCGGTGGATGGTTGCGATCGATTCGGCTTCGTCGGGCGTGCCGTACGACTGCGACATGCCCATGCAGCCGAGGCCCTGCGCCGAGACTTCGAGGCCGGAACGACCGAGCGTGCGGGTGGCGATCACTGCGGCTCCTTTCGGGATACCGCGACGCTACCGGTCGTCGCACTGAGCATTCCGAGGGTGAGCAGACTTGTCCCTCGATGGGTGAGGCCGATTTTCCCGATTGGTACCGAGGCGAGCGGCCTCGCGTACTCGCTGCGCTCAGCATGCTGTCGGGCGATCGTGACGCTGCCGCCGAAGCCACCGACGAAGCGTTTGCGCGGGCCTTCGCTCATTGGGGCCGGGTCGAGCGGATGGACTCGCCGGGCGGTTGGACGTATCGCGTCGCGCTGAACGCGTTGCGCACGACGTTGCGGAAGCGCGGACGCACCGCGCGGGCCCATGCTTCCGGCGGACCGAGGTACGCGCCCGAGGTCGACCTCGACCTCTGGGAGGTCGTACGCGCGCTCCCCGACCGTCAGCGGCTCGCCGTCGTGCTGCGTTACGTCGCCGATCTCCCCGAAGCCGAGATCGCGCGGGCGATGGGCGTGCGGCGCGGCACCGTCTCGTCGACCCTCGCCGCTGCGAAAGCCCGCCTCGCCGCACAGCTGCGCGAAGACGTCTCCGCGGAGACGCAAAGGACCGATCATGCATGACATCGAAGTCGCGGCGCGACGCCTCGTGGACGCACAGCCCGAGTCGCCCGCGCCCGAACCCGTGATCACGCGCGGCCGCGCGTTGCGCCGCCGGCGACGGTGGCGCAACGCCGCGGCGGTTGCGGTCGTCGTCGCGCTCGTCGCCGGAACTGTCGCCGCGACCCGTCCGACGCACGGTGGCGCGCCTGAGAAGATCCACGCAGTGTCGGGAACGCCCGAGACAAACTCGCTGGCGCGGCAGCAACTCGACGCGCACCTCGGACTCGGCTTGCCGCAGGGTTGGAAACCGGTCGATGTCGCCGACGCGCGCTTGTGGGTCCCACCGAGTGCGGCGATCGCCATCTGTCCCGACATGACCATCGGGTTCACCGGCGCACCGGCGTGCGGCGACGGCAGCGCGATCACCATGCAGCGTCTCGGGCGATTCACGATCACGACCGCGCCGGTAAGGACCGTCCACGGCTACGCCCTCTACGCCGCCGGGGCTTTCGGCAGCTCGACTTCGTACGCAGTTCCTGCCCTCGACGTACGCATCGTCGTCGGCACGGACGTCGTCGACGCGAAGCGGGTGCTCGGCACGCTCGCGCCGTCGGCTCGCGCTGTCGCGTTGCGCGCCGACGCGATCTTGCCGACGACGGGTTGGCCCGCCGTGCGATTCGGCGGTCTTTCGATACGCGTACCACCCAATTGGGCGATCGAAGACCTCGCTGCGACCCGCCCGGACCCGTGCCAACTGGGCGAGCAACCGGCGAACACGTTGCTCGTCGGTAGCGGGCTCGCCAGCTCGTGCCCGCTTCCTGATCGCACGTCGGGCCGGATGCTGTTCGACGGCGTGTGGCTCGGGCACGGCGGCGGCTCACGCGAAGTCGTCGTCGACAACGGTCGCATCACCTCCTCGTTCGTCGCCACACCCATCGACACGCATATCGGTGTTCGCGTTGCCGGCACTGCGACGCCGATCACGATCGCGACGGGTCGCGACGGTCGAATCGCGGCGACGGTTCTGCATTCGATCCGCACGGTGCGGTCAAACACGTTTTCCGTCGCCGGCTGCCCAGCTACGCAGCCGTCGCAGGCACCCACCCAACCGAGCTACCTCACCCACATCGTGGAGGGCCACCCGACTTCTGCGATCGTCTGCCGCTACTACGGCAGCGGGGTCGCCCATCACGGCGCCAAACCGGGGACGCTCTCGGCCGCCCACGCGGGGTACGCCGGGCAACTCCAGTCGGCACTGAACGCGTCGCGCCCGACCACGAACCGCTGCGTGAGCGCGCCCACGTTCACGACGTTCATTCGGTTCGGCTACGCGAACGGCTCGACCCACGTCGTGCTCGCCGACCCGCACTGCGGTCTCGTCACCGACGGGACGTTCAATGTCGCTGCGTCCGCGTCGCTCCTTACCCTCATCGGCGAACTCGACGGGCACGACTGCACGTTCACACCGAACTCGGTCGTCTGTTAAACGGATGATGACGTATGGGTTCGACGGCGCCTTGTGCCGGATATTCGTCACCCGGTTCGGCGCTACTCGCCCGGGTACTCGTTCCTGATGTCGACGATCGTGTCGACATTCGCGAAGAACGCGTCGATCACACCGGGGTCGAAACCGGTGCCCCGCGCGTCCTGGAGGATCTCGTACGCGCGCTCGAGCGGGTACGCGGGCTTGTAGCAGCGGCGGCTCACCACCGCGTCGAACACGTCGGCTACGGCCGCGATCCTCCCCTCGATCGGGATCGCCTCACCGGCGAGCTCGTTCGGGTAGCCGGAACCGTCGAAGCGTTCGTGGTGCGTGTACGCGATCGACGCGGCCGTCGTGAGCAACGGCTGTTCCGACTTCGACAGGATGCGGTAACCGAGTTCGGCGTGCTGCTTGATGACGTCGTACTCGGCCGGTGAGAACGAGCCGGGCTTGAACAAGATGCCGTCGGGCACGCCGACCTTGCCGATGTCGTGCATGGCGCTCGCCACGCCGACCAGTCGCGCTTCGCCCTCGCTGAACCCGCACGCACCCGCGAGCACCGTCGCGTAGCGGCTCACGCGCACGACGTGGTGCCCGGTTTCGATGTCGCGGCCTTCGATCGCCTGCGCGAGGGAGTGGATCGTCAACTCGGCCGAATGCTGGAGCTGATCGCTCGCGCGCTGCAGGTCGGCCAGCGCTTCGCTCAGGGCCGCGGTCCGCGCGTCGACCATGCCTTCGAGCCGTTCGCTGTACGCGCGGTTCTCGCGTTCGAGGGTGCTGCGCCGCAACGCGTTCGCCGCCGCGATCAGCACCTGGCTCGAGTCGAACGGTTTGGTCACGTAGCCGTACGCGCCGAGCGCGAGCGCGGTGTCGGCGAAGTCGGGATCGTTCACGCTCGACACCATGACGACCGGAAGGTCGGGACGCCGGTCGTGCAGCGCGCCGAGCAGGTCGATCCCCGAACCGCCCGGCATGCGCACATCCGACAAGACCAACTCGATGTGGTCGCGGTCGACCGTGGCGAGCGCTTCGGCCGGGCCGACGCGTACGTGGTGCCGTAGCCGCCGGCTTCGAGGAACCGTCCGAGCAGTTTGCGTACTTGTTCGTCGTCGTCGACCACGAGGACTCGGGTCACCGTCATCTCCTACCGCTCATGCCCCCGGGTACAACGCATCTTCCTTCCGTTCACGCGATTGTCCAGTGCACAAAAGGGGCGGGAACTTCGGTGAAACACCGGGGTCACGGGTCGCCGTGGCGCGCCGATATCCCTGTTGGAGTGCTTACGTGACTGCGTTCACATGGAGGTGGGACAGATCATGAGCCCTTACACCGTGCGCGTGACATGCCCAGATTGCGGCGATGTCGCGCCTCGGATCCAAGATGTCGTCCTGCTGTGCTCGCTCGACAACGGCGCCTACACCGTGTCGTTCCCGTGCCCGCTCTGCGCGCGCCGCACCGTGGTCGTGCCGCCCGGTCGCAGCGTCCCGTTGCTCGAAGCCGCCGGCGTCGAGGAACGTATTTGGTGGTACCCCGACGAACTCGACGACGCGTTGCGCACCGACGCCACCCCGCCCGGCGCGCTGCTCGACCTGCTCGACCACGACTGGGACGCCGAACTCAGCGATCTCTGAGCACGGCCAAGTGATTCGTCCATTGGACCTGAACCGGCGCCAGAGCGCAGATTTCGTCCAATGGACATACCGGGCTCCGGTAGAATCGCGAGGTTCGGCTGCCCAGCGCATCGGGTGCCGAACATTGACAAGGGGGTGCGTGGCTTCGATTTTGAGGATCGAAGCGGGAGAAGCGAGCCGACGTCGCCGGAACGTCGTTAAAGAGTCGGCACCATATATATCTGCCAACGACAACTTGGCCCTGGCTGCCTGACCTAGTCAGCAGTCCGCCCGCATCAGTTTTGCCATTCGACTGAGCGACGCGTCATTGAGGATGGCTTACCTGCACGGAGTGCCTCAGGCCGCGTAGGAACACCTTCTGAGGATGGGGTCGCTCCAGGGTGCCGCTGCCCGTGAGCGACCCGACATCAAAGCAACGGCTGCGCTCGGAGAAGTCCCGCCAAGAGCTCGAAAGACGGGGGTTCGACTCCCCCCACCTCCACCACCACACCACCACCACGGCCACCACTTACGCCGTGACGATCTCGGTTCCATGCGGTGACGCGCAACTGACGCGACGGGTCGTTCACGATGACCCGGTCCGTTGGGCGGTCACCGGCCGGTGCTCACCGCCCTTCCTCCCGCTCGCGGGCGATGTGCCCTCGAGCACCGTCGACAGCGGCGGGGCGCCGTTGGGCGCGATCCGCATGGTGGCTTCCAACTTCACGCCGGGCACGAGCGCGGCGCCCGCCGGCCAGGTCCTGTCGACGGCTGCGTACCCGAACGCTTCCGCCGTGTTCGGATCGACGTTCGGCGGCGACGGTTCCACGACCTTCGGCGTTCCCGATCTCCAGGGTCGCACCCCTACCGGCCTCGGTACCCGCCCGGGCGGGACGACGGTCGCGTTGGGTGAGAAGGTCGGTTCGAACCGGGTCACGATCAGCCGGGCTGTCATGCCGGTCGCCTACGGCGGCGACGGGTCGGCGCTGGCTCGCCGTCCCCCCGCTCTGGGGCTGACCTACCTGATCCGCACGTCGGGTCGCGACGGGTCGGCGAATACGATCGAGTTCGATTCGCTCGGCGTCGTGGTCCCGTACGCCGGCACGTTGGTCCCCGCCGGGTAGTTGGTGGCGGACGGTCGCCTGCTGTCGATCGCCGAGCACCCTGATCTGTTCGCGGTGCTCGGCACGACCTACGGCGGCGACGGGGTGACGACCTTCGCGCTGCCGGACCTACGCGGTCGTGCGGTCGTCCAGGCCGGATGCTCCTTCTTCGGGTGCCGCACGCTCGGAGAGCAGTTCGGTTCGGAGTCGGTGGCGATAACGCAGGCCCAGCTTCCCGATGCGTTGGGCGGCAGTCGCCAGAACGTCGACAACAACGCGCCGGCGCTCGCACTGGACTACCTCTGCTCCCTCCGTCCTTCGCGGCGACGAGTCGCCGGGCGTCGGGGGTGACCGCGCTGACCGGCAGGGCCGGCCGGCCGCGAACGATCAGGCCGGCCCGACCACCCGCAGGCGCGCCGGCGCCTGCGGGAGCGGCACGCCGGTCAGCACGGTGAACGCCGCGGCGGTGGTGTCGTCGGCCGGGAGCCACATCACTAGGCTCTGCTCACCGGCGTCGGGAAGGGCCATGACCTCGTACGCGATGTGGAGCGCGCCCGCGGCGGGGTGACGCAACGTCTTCACGCCGCGCCGTTTCTCGGCGACGTCGTGGCGTGCCCAGCGCCCGGCGAACTCGGGCCGCGGCGAGAGGTGCGCGAGCAGTTCGGCGAGATGTTCGTCGCCGCTCCAACGCACCGACGCCGCGCGCAGGCGCGTCACCTGTTCGTCGGCGGCCTGCTCCCAGTCGGCGAACACGTCGCGGGCGATAGGGTCGGTCAGGACGTACCGCGCGATGTTCGCCGTTGCACCCTCCGGCCACGCGAGGAGATGGAGCGGCTCGACGACCGCGGCCCACGCGTCGTTCCACGCGAGCACGTCGCCGAAGGGCCCGAGCACGAACGCCGGCGTCGGCTCGACCCGGCCGAGGATCGTGCGGACCGTCGGCGCGACGGTGCGTTCGGCGGTCGTGAGCGACGGGCACAGGTCCGGCGCGTTCCCGCGTGCCGCGAGCTTCGCGAGGTGCATGCGCTCGTCGTCGCTGAGCCGCAGCGCCCGGGCGAGTGATGCGAGCACCTCCGCCGACGGGTTGGAGTCGCGACCCTGTTCGAGGCGCACCAGGTAGTCGACGCTGACACCGGCGAGCGTCGCGACCTCTTCGCGCCGCAAGCCCGGCGTGCGGCGGCGACCGTGGTGCACGAGCCCGACGTCGTTGGGCTGCAGCAGTTCCCGCCGGGCCCGCAGGAACGTCCCGAGGTCGAGGTCGTCGGTCACGCACCGATGATGCCCGATCCCCGGCGGGCGATCCTGGCCGTCTCACTCCCAGGATGGTCCCGGTCTCCCTCCGGCCCGCGCCGGCGCCGACGATGGCGCCATGACCAACACCACCTCGACCACATCCACCACGCAACCGAACCGCGGCCCGCAACTCCCCCTGACGCCCGGGCGGTGGGAGCTCGACGCGGCGCACTCCTCCATCGGCTTCACGATCCGGCACCTCGGCGTGTCGAAGGTACGCGGCCGGTTCAACCGCTTCACGGCCGACGTCGTGGTCGGTGACACCCTCGCCACGACGAGCGTCGTCGCGACGATCGACGTCGCCAGCATCGACACCGGGAACGCCGATCGCGACGCGCACGTGCTCTCCGCCGACCTCATGGACGTGGCGCAGCGGCCGCAGATGGCATTCCGCTCGACCCGCATTAGCGGGGCCGGGCAGACATGGCAGGTCGACGGCGACCTGACCATCGGCGACGTGGCACGCCCCGTATCGCTGACCGTCGAGCTCGGCGGGGTCGAGTCGTTCGTCGACGGCACGCGCCACGCCGGGTTCGAAGCCGCGACGCAGCTGCGGCGCAAGGACTTCGGCATCGACCTCACGATGCCGCCCGGCGTGAGCAACGCGGTGCTCGGCGACGTCGTGAAAGTCGACCTGGACCTGCAGCTCATCGAGCCGGCCTGAACGCCCGGCGCCGCGCGCCCGGGACTCTCGGTGCACGGACGCGACGCTTGGCGCCGCGTCCGTGCACACGCGACGCGCCACCAGGGTTCGGAGGCGGGGGTTCGACTCCCCCACCTCCACCATCACGGATCTGTTGGACCCTCGCTTCCGAGCTCGACGCGGTCGACGAGCTGTTCACGTCCTTGCTCGTGCAGGCGACGGCTGCCGTTCGCCGCGAGGGATCGAAGCACGATCGTTACGGCCGCAGCCGCACGACGCGCTTTCGCCGCTCGTTCCTCACCGCCTTCGCGCGGCGCATCGGCGAGCGCCTGCGCGATGTCGTCGCCGCGACCGTCTCGGCGGCGCGCGACGACATCGGCGGTGCACTGGTGCCGGTGCTGGCAGCCCGCAGCGAGGCGACGCGTGCGGCGGCGGCAACCGTGTTCCCCGAGGTCGGCACCTTCTCGCCCAGCGCCAACGATGTCGAAGGCTGGCACGCGGGCACGCGCTTCGGCGATGTCGCCGACATTGGGGTTCGCCGGGCCGTCGGCCGTCACTCCGCCTGACTCGACGCCCGCGCGGGTCGATGAGCACGTTGACGGCTTCGGTGGGACCTTCGGCGTAGAACGCTTCGAGCCGAGCCATCGCTTCGGCTCGATCGGTCGTCTCGAACAACCACACCACGAGGTCCTCTGGAAGACGGCGAGCGCCGAATGCGTCGCGGCTCTTGCTGTGGCCTCCGCCGGGTTCGGTCAGGCGTTGGTGCGGATCGCAGGCCCTTTGAGGCGCTCGTCCCAATAGGCCAACTCCTCGGACAGCGCCAGCGGCACGCTGCGGGCGAGACGCTCGTGCACGGTGGGATCGATGAAGCGCAGCAGCAACTCGTCGGAGCTGACCGGCTCGCCGGTTTCGGCCCGTGCCAGCCGCTCGAGGGCGAGCACTCCGGCGGTTCCCGATCCGGGGTCGATCGTCGCGAACGCGGTCAGCAACTGGGCGGCGCGTTCCGAGCGCCCCTCCTCGAGCGCCAGCCAGGCGAACGCGACGATGAACTGGGACTCGTCGTAGATCTGAGATCCGAGCGGCCGCCAACGCGCGAGTTCCGCGAGTTCCGCGGCGCGCCGTTCGATCGGGGCGTGCGTCGCGATGGCCGCGGCGACACCCACCCGCAGCTGCGAGTAGTGCGACACTCCGAGCGCTCGCGCTTCGGTCAGTTCGGGTCCGCGCGGGAGGCCTCCGGTGTACTCCATCCACAGCAGGTGAGCCAGCGCCGCGTCGTACCCACCCGACCGTGGTGCCGCCCACCGCAACGCGAGGTGTGCGGCTTCGTGCGCGCCGGCGTAGTCGGGGATGGAGAGCAGCGCCATCGAGCGCGCCAGGGCGATGAACGCCGTCGCGGAGTCGTGCGCCCGGTCGACGGTCTCGAGCAGCGCGGGGATCAATCCCTCGGTCTCGGCGATCACCGCGCCGGGATCGGCGACGGTCGACCCCATCAACCGGTACCCGTCGAAGAGCCGTCGACTCGGATCGCCGTCAGGCAGATCGGCGAGCGCGTCGATCGCCGTCTGCACCATGTCGGCCATCTGGAACGTGAACGTCTGGAGCCACATCTGCGCAACCCACGACGCGGTTCGCCCACTTCGGCTCAGCGCGGCGTGACGCGACCGGAGCTGGCGGACTTCGGCGAGCATCTGGTGATGCGCGCCCGGTTCCTCTGGTGAGGTCGCCGAAACGTAGAGGAAGGCGGCGGACTCGATGCGTTCGGCTCGACGAGCAATCGACGCCGCGGATCGTCGCGTTGTTGCCTCGAGCGCGTTGCGTTCGTTCCAGTCGCAGTACACATCGCTGAAGGCGAGGTAGTCGCGAGCGATCTCCTCGTGATCGGGGACAAGTGCCGATTCGAGGGCCAGCTGCGCGGCCTCCGCTTCCCCGTTGCGTTCGAGCTGCCGGCGGCCGAAGGCGCGCATCGACTCGAGCATCCCGAACCCACGCGTCGCGCGACCACCGGCGACCGCGTGGATCAACGATTTGCCGATGAGCGATTCGAGCCGGTCCGCCGCCGCCAGCAGATCGAGCCCGAGCAGACGAGCAGCCGTCTCCAACGTGACGGGGCCTGCGCACACCGCGAGCGTTCGCAACGCCTGTTGCTCTTCGGGACCGAGGAGGTCGTACGACCAGGCGATTGCGGCCTCGAGACTCTGCTGGCGCGGGTCGCGCCGGCGAAGGCCGACGAGGAGCCGGAACCGCTCGTCGAGGTTCGACAGGATCTGTTTCGGCGTCAGCGATCTGATGCGCGCCGCCGCGAGTTCGATCGCGAGTGGGAGACCGTCGAGCCTGGTGACGATCGCAGCGATCGTGGTGAGTTCGGCGTCGTCGAAGTCCAAGGTGTGGTCCACCGCGAGCGCCCGCTCGACGAACAACTCCACGGCCGCCGAGGAACGGGAGTCGGTCTTCAACGGAGGAAGCGGCATGACGTGCTCGTCGTCGATGTCCATCACGACGCGTGATGTCGCGAGCACCGACACGTTCACGACTTCGACGAGGAGCCGACCGATGAAATCGGCAACCTCGTCGATGACGTGCTCACAGTTGTCGACCACCACCAACACCGGCGCGCCGGTGAGCTCGGCGAACAGGTGTTGTTCCGGAGAACGCTCGGGCAGTACCGCTCGGGCGACGCCATCGACGAACGCCGACACCACGGAGCCATAGTCGGCCATCTTCGTCAGATCGACGAAGAAGGCGCCTCCGGGGAATCGGGCGCGTGAACGTTCTGCTGCTTCGATTGCGACCCGAGTCTTGCCGGCGCCGCCCGGGCCGAGCAGGGTGATCAGTCGCCCCGAGTGGATCGCGTCACGAACCAGATCGACATCGTCCTCGCGCCCGATCAGCCGCGTGCGTTGCTGCGGCAGCGTCGAGCGGAAGTCGCCGAGCGATGCAAGTGGCGCATGATCGTTCTCGAAGCCGGGCACGTCGACCTGGTGCAGCGACCAACGACCGTCCAAGTCGCGCAGACGATGCTCGCCGAGCGGTCGCGTCGCATGGGTCACTCCTCCGGCGACTTCGTCCGACACCACGATCTGACCGCCGTGGCCGACGCTCATGATGCGGGCGGCTTCGTTCAGTGCCGGCCCGTAGAAGTTCTGATTGCGCTCCTCCGCTTCCCCCATGTGGATGCCGATACGAACGGCAAGCCCACCATCGACGGTCCAGGGGTGCGCGCGGATGAGCTGCTGGACCTCGACCGCCGCGTCGACCGCCGCGTGGCGGGTCGAGAAGGCCACGCCGAAGGAATCGCCGGCGGCCGAAAAGACTCGACCGCCGCGTTCAGCGAACACCGACCGGCAGATGTCGTCGTGCACCGCGAGATCCACGCGCATCCTGTCGGCCTGCTCGGCCCACAGCGCCGTTGATCCGACGATGTCCGTGAAGAGGAAGACCCCCACCGTCTGACCCGTCACGATCACCATCTCAACACCCCCTCGCCTCGAAGGCCCGGCCTTGACGGCCGGGCCTCCTCTTGCAAACGCTCAACCGTGCGTGATCAGGCCACGCGTCGGCTGATCACCTGCGTGCTCAAGCCCGCGATCCAGGTCCCGGCGTTGTCGTCGAGCAGCTTGGCGAAGCCCGGGTCCGACGCCAACGCCTCGCTCGCAGCCTCCACCTCATCGATCGTGTCGTAGAGGGCGACCCAACCGACCTCGCCGTAGACACCGGTCTGCGCGATGCCGAAGGAAGTGGGGCGGCCCGTGATGGCCTTCGCTCGCGTCGCGATCTCGACGCCGAGCGCGACGCCGGTGGCGGAGGCCCCTGGCGCGATGACGGCTCGCACGACCGTTGAGTACTGCGCGCTCGCGACACCATCGGTGTCGGCATGCACCAGGCGCACGAGGGCGTCGACCGGTGCGGCACCGTCGGTGTAGCTCGTCCCCTCTTCGACGAGGTCGAGGTAACCGGCGTCGGCGAGGAGCTTGTCCTGCAGTACCGCGATCGTCGAAAGGTGCTCGACCGCAGAGGTCCAGGTCAGCCGGCCGACGTCGGGCGACATGACCGTCGTCCAGAGCCGTACCGGCGTCTCGGAGATGCCGTTGACCTTCTCGGTCATCTTGACCGACCAGGCCGTTGCATCGAGCACATTTCCGCGACCGAGTCGCACGGAGCGGGTGAAGAGAAACGTCATGGGATGGGACCCCCTTGGGGTTGCGACGGCCGGCGCGACGCCGGCTCGACGCCCATCCAACTTCCGTTGTGTTACAGGCCCGTCCCACCTGTCGTAGGGTGCCCGTGAAGAGGGTGGGGCGATGGATCTACGGGTGCTCGGACCGCTGCAGGTGGTGGGCGACGACGGGCGTTGCATTGCGGTCGCGAGCCGTGCGCAGTGCCGGCTGCTGAGCCGTCTCGCCGTCGATGCCCACTCGGTGGTTCGTGCCGCGGTCCTCGAGGACGACCTCGGGCTCACGGCGAGCGCGCTGCGAACGTCCGTCAGCCGGCTGCGAGTCGTCATCGGCGCGGACCACGTCGTCACGTCGCCGCTGGGTTACGAGCTGCGGCCCACTCGCTTCGACGTCGCCGACTTCGAAGCGCATCTCGCGCGGGCACGCGAGGCTCCGGCAACCGAGGCGACCGCCGAGGTCGAGGTCGCGCTCGGGCTCTGGTCGGGCGACGCGTTCGCCGACGTGGCCGACGAGCCGTGGGCGATCACCGAAGTCGCGCGGCTCACCGAGCTCCGAGCGGGCGCGATCGAAGACCTGGTCGAGCGGCTGCTCGACGCGGGTGAGGCATCGCTCGCGCTCGCCACCCTCGAGCCGCACCTCGCGGCGCACCCGTTCCGAGAGGCCGCGCGGGTCCTCCAACTGCGCGGGCTGGTCGCGCTCGGGCGGCGAACGGATGCACTGCGCGCGTTCCAGGCGCATCGACGTCTTCTCGTCGACGAGGTCGGCACCGAACCGTCACCGGAGCTCGCGGCGCTCGACCGTGCCATCGCCAGTGGCCAAACCCTCGAGTGGCCGCGGCGCGAGGGAGCGACCCGTCGGCCCTCGTTGCGCGCGCCGCGGTTGCCCACGCCCCTCAGCTCGTTCGTCGGGCGTCGCGAGGAGCTGGGCGCGGTCGCACCGTTGATCCGCGCGCATCGACTGGTGACGCTCACCGGCGCCGGCGGGTGCGGCAAGACCCGCCTCGCGCTCGAGCTCGCGTCCCGCTCGATCGCCGACCATCCCGGCGGGGTGTGGTGGATCGAGTTGAGCCAGGTCGATGATGCCATTCGCCTGGCCGACCAGGTCGCGCTGGCGGCCGGCCTGGCGCCGTGGGGCGGCGGCGATCTCGTTGCCTCGCTCCGCGAGCTGATCGATGGCCGCGGTCCGGCACTCGTCGTGCTCGACAACGCCGAGCACCTCATCACCGCGGTCGCAGCTCTCGTCGAAGTGCTCGCAACGAGGTGCTCCGACGTCCACGTGTTGGTGACGAGTCGCGAGCCGCTCGCACTGGCCGGCGAGGTGTGCTGGCAAGTTCCTTCGTTGTCGGCGGCACGGCCCGCGGCCGACCGCGGCGATCTCGAGGCCTCCGACAGCGCGCGCCTCTTCCTCGAGCGGGCGCGCGCCGCGCGCCCCGGTCTCGTGGTCGAGGGTCCCGACGTCGAGCACGTGGTCGCCATCTGCGACGGTCTCGACGGCCTGCCGCTAGCGCTCGAACTCGCGGCGGCCCAGACCCGGGCACTGCCACTCGCCCGCGTCGCCGGCGGCGTCGATGACGCGCTCCGATGGTTCGGCCGCGACACGCACTCGCCCCTCGCGCGCCACCAGACGCTGCATGCCTCGATCGCGTGGAGCGTCGATCTCGTCGGCGCGGCCGATCGGTCGCTGCTGACGCGGCTCGCCACGTTCCGCGGGTCGTTCACGCTCGACGCGGCGTTGGCGGTCGGCGCGTCCGGCGAGCGTGAGCCCGACGAGGTGCTCGTCGCGCTGAGCCGGCTGGTCGACAGCAGCCTGCTGCAGCTCGCAGATGCGTCCGGCCGCTACCGGATGCTCAGCACGGTGCGGCAGTTCTGTGTCCGGCGGGCGCGCGGTTCGGCAGATCTCGAGCAGGCTCGTGCCGCGCACTGCACGTACGTGGCGCGCTGGTGCACCGAAGTCGGTGACGGCCGGCACGGGATCGAACGCGGGCTCTTCCTGCGCGATATGCCCGACGTGGTGGCGGCGATGGCGTGGGCTCGCAAGCGTGCACCGCTCGACGCCCTGCAGATGTGCGCAGGGCTGGCGTCCGTGCGCAGCGCGCTCGGTTACCACGCCGACCTGACGGAAACGTGGGCGTGGCTGATGGCGTTCGACCGCGGCGGTCCGCACGCTGCCGCGTGGGCGACCGCAGTCGCGGCGCTCATGGCGTCGGCGACGGCGATCGGAGCCGACATCACGGGTCTCGCCGATGCAGTGGCCGCGCGCCTGCCGGTGGAAGACCGCCGGGCGCGAGGGTGGCTCGAGCGCGGCGCGGCCATGCTCCCCGCGTACCGAGGTGACCTCGTTCCCATCGGCGCGTACGCCGACCGGATCGTCGCCGACGAGGACGACGTCGAGAGCTCGATCTACGTCGGTTTTTGCGCGTACATGCTCGCGCTCACCGGCCAGTTGGACGAGTGCGATCGTCGCGTCGACCAACTCCGTCGCGTGACGCGCCGCCAGCGAGCGCGCTTCGAGGTCGACACGGTGGGCAACGGTTTCGCGGCGGCGATCCTCACGTCGACGACGCGAGGCGACCTCCGCGGCGCGGCGCGCCTCGCCGGCGGCGCGGTCCCGGACGACCCCGCCTTCTCGATGACCGCGGCCGCGGCCATCGCCCACGTCGGTTTGTTCGCGGTTGACCCGACGCTGCTTCAGCGCGCGGTCGACTGGTCGCGTCGCGGGACCATCCCAATCCTGCGCTTCCTCCCGACACTCATCGCCTGTTGCGGCGCGCTCCTCGACGACGACGTTCTCGAAGCGGCCGACCTGGCGGAGCGCTACTGGCACGAGGCGGCGCCGGTTCCGGTGTCGCGGGTGCATGCCGTTCCGGTCCTCACCGTCGCGCTCCTGGCGGCGGGTCGCGCCCACGTGCTCAACACCGTGACGACCGACGCCGCCGAGCTCGTCGCCGAAATGGGCGACGCGCCGCTGCTGCATGCCGCGCTCCACCAGAGCCGCGCGCAGCTCGCACTCCACGAAGGCCGCGCGGGCGCCGTTGCGGGACACGCGCGGGAACTTCTCGATCTCGCCACCAGGTCAGGGTTCCGGTTGCAGGCCGTCGACGCGCTCGAGTTGCTCGTCGCGGCGGACCGGGCGGGCGACCCGGCATCGAGGTTGCAGCTCGAAGAAGCCGCGCGCCGCGAACGGGCGACGCTCGGCTATCGCTTCTCGATGCTCCCGCGAGCCTGAACGCGAAGCCGGCCTTCGACCTACGGAACAATCCTCTCATAAGGGTCTTACTGCTCTGGGAGTGCGGCCACGCTCGGCGTTCGCTGAGAAGGTCGCTCCTCGCCGAGTGCCGAGGCACCCGAGCGGGCGCGGGCGACGCGACCGTGGGAGGCCGGCATGCGAGGCGGGACCGCAAACGTCGCTCGTGGGTTGCATTTCGGACGTGGCCGTTGGCTGATCCGGCATCTCGTGCTGCCGATCGCGCTGTTGGTGGCGTCGCCTTGGGTCGCGCTGGGGCTGACGCCCGGTACCGCGGCCGCGTCGGGGGCCGGGACGATCACGTCGTACCCGGGCGTCAGTGGCCCGCACGAGATCACCGCCGGCCCCGACGGCGCGCTGTGGTTCACCAATTTCTCCAACGACTCGATCGGGCGGATCACGGTCTCCGGAACCGTCACCGGTTTCACCGGCGCGGGGATCAGCTACCCGTACGGGATCACCACTGGGCCTGACGGCGCGCTGTGGTTCACCAACTACGGGAACAACTCGATCGGGCGCATCACCACCAGCGGAACCGTCACCAACTACACCGGCACCGGGATCAGCCACCCGTACCAGATCACGGCCGGACCCGACGACAGGTTGTGGTTCACCAACAACGGGAACAACTCGATCGGGCGCATCACCACCAGCGGAACCGTCACCAATTACACCGGCACCGGCATCAACGCCCCGATGGGGATCACGGCCGGGCCCGACGACAGGTTGTGGTTCACCAACAACGGCAACAACTCGATCGGGCGCATCACCACCAGCGGAACCGTCACCAACTACACGGGCACCGGCATCGACCATCCGAACGACATCACCGCCGGGCCCGAAGGTGCGCTGTGGTTCACCAATTTCGGCAACGGCAATGCCGCGCTCGGGTCGATCGGGCGGATCACCACTTCCGGGACGGTCGCCAGCTTCCCCAACCTGACCATCCACCCGCAGGACATCGCGGCCGGGCCGACGGCGCGCTGTGGTTCACGAACTACGGCAACGACATGATCGGGCGCATCACCACGGCCGGGTCGGCCGACGAGTACACCAACGCGACGATCAGCGGCCCAGATGGGATCGCGGCCGGCGCCGACGGCGCCTTGTGGTTCACCAACCTCGGTGATAATTCGATCGGGCGGATCACGACCGCCGGCGCCGTCGCCGCGTTCCCGGGCCTGATCAACGGCCCCGTCGGCATCGCGGCCGGCGCCGACGGTGCCCTGTGGTTCACCAACTACACCGACGACTCCATCGGGCGCATCACCACGACCGGGACTGTCACTCGCTACACCGGTACCGGGATCGACCACCCCTTCGGGATCACGGCCGGGCCCGACGGCGCGCTGTGGTTCACCAACTTGTACAACGATTCGATCGGGCGCATCACGACGTCGGGGACGGTCACCAACTACACCGGCACCGGCATCGACGGCCCTTACGGGATCACGACGGGCTCCGACGGCGCGCTGTGGTTCACGAATACCTACAACGATTCGATCGGGCGCATCAGCACCAGCGGAACCGTCACCAACTACACCGGCACCGGGATCCGCTACCCGGACGGCATCGCGGCCGGGGCCGACGGTGCGCTGTGGTTCGCGAACAACGGCAACAACTCGATCGGGCGCATCAGTACCAGCGGGACCGTCACCAACTACACCGGCACCGGGATCAACGGCCCGAGCGGGATCACCGCCGGCCCGGACGGAGCCTTGTGGTTCACCAATCAAAACAACAATCCGCCTTCGATCGGGCGCATCACCACCGGCGGGACGGTGACCAACTACACCGGCACCGGGATCAGCAGCCCGGGCGCGATCGCAGCCGGTCCGGACGGAGCGTTGTGGTTCGCCAACAGCTACAGCGTGTCGACCGGGTACGACGCCTCGATCGGGCGGATCACCACCGGCGGCACGGTGACGAACTTCAGCGGTGGCGGCGGTGCGAACGGCATCGCGGCCGGTCCCGACGGCGACCTCTGGTTCACCGGCAACAACGCGATCGGTCGGATCAGCACCGGGACGGTGTCGGCGTCGGTCTCGACCGTCAGCGCCGGTCCCGGATCGGTGCCGGCCGACGGCTCGACGCACTCGACGATCACCGTCGTGCTGAAGGATGGCCACGGCATCGCGGTCCCGGGCAAGACGGTGGCACTGGGCCAGGGCGGAGGCCACTCGGTGATTTCGGCGGCGAGCGGGCCGTCCGACAGTTCCGGTCGCGTGACCTTCACGGTCACGGACACCGTCGTCGAGAACGTCACCTACACGGCCACCGACGCCACCGACGGTCTGACGGTGGCGCAGACTGCGGGTGTCGGCTTCACCGTCGGTCCGGCATCGGCGGCCCAGTCGACGCTGAACGCCAGTCCCGGCTCCGTACCGGCCGACGGTTCCTCGCACGCAACGATCACCGTGACGCTGAAGGACGCGAGTGGTCGTGCGGTGCCGGGCAAGAACGTCACGCTCGCCCAGGGGGGCCGCCACTCGATCATCTCCGCGCCCAGCGGGCCCTCTGACAGCAACGGTCGCGTGACCTTCACCGTGACCGACACGACGGCCGAGGCCGTGACCTACACGGCCACCGACACCACCGACGCCGTGCAGATGAGCGCGACGGCTGCGGTGTCGTTCACACCCGTCCCGGCTGCGCCGCTCTTCACGGGGAAGAGCCCGCCGCTCACCACGACGATCGGTTCCCCGTACAGCTACGCCTTCTCGGCCACGGGATACCCGGCACCGACCTTCGCGCTGGCAGCCGGCGCGCCCGACTGGCTGTCGGTGAACGCGACGACCGGCGTCGTGTCGGGCACGCCGCCGACAGGCACCGACAGCTTCGCCTACCGCGTGATCGCGTCCAACGGGGTGATGCCCGACGCCGCCGCGGGCCCTTCACCGTCGCAGTCGTCAAGCGAACGCAGACGGTGTCGTTCACGTCGACCGCACCGAAGCGCGCGCTGGTGGGCGGCACGTACAACGTGACTGCCACGGCCAGTTCGGGATTGACGGTCGCGCTCTCCATCGACACGACCTCGACCGGTGTATGCACCTTGTCCGGCAACACGGTGAGCTTCGCGGCCATCGGCACGTGCCGGATCGACGCGAACCAGGCGGGCGACGCCACCTTCGCTCCGGCGGCGCAGGCGTACCAATCGATCGCGGTCGGGGTCGTGCCCAAGGCACCGACGAACGTCCGCGCGTCGGCATCTGACTCGAGTGCTTCGGTGACGTGGGTTGCGCCGACGAACAACGTTTCGCCCGTGACGAGCTACACGCTGATGACGTCGGCGGGGAAGACGACAAAGGTGTCCGCGACGCATGCGACCGTGACCGGGCTCGCCCCCGGCACGTACACCTTCACGGTGCGCGCGACGAACGCGTTCGGCACCGGGCCCTGGTCGGTGGCCTCGAATGCCGTCAGGATCGTGAAGCCGCCGGCCGCGGCACGGTCGGGCTACTGGATGCTCGGCAGCGACGGGAAGGTGTACGCGTTCGGTAGTGCTGTCAACTACGGCAGCGCGCCGAGTGGTGCGGTCGCGATCGCGCCGCGGCTCGACGGGCGCGGGTACTGGATCGTCGACGCGGTCGGGAACGTCGCGCACTTCGGCGCCGCGGGCGACCACGGAGGCCGGCCGGCACTGCGATCCGGTGAAGTCGTCAGCACGATCTCGGCGACGCCATCGGGCAACGGGTACTGGCTCTTCACCAACCGCGGACGCGCGTTCGCGTACGGCGACGCGCAACTCCACGGCGACATGTCTGCCGTGACGCTGAACGGTCCCGTCATCGCTTCGGTCGCGACGCCGACCGGTCGCGGCTACTACATGGTCGGGTCGGACGGTGGCGTATTCAGCTTCGGCGACGCTCGCTTCCACGGCTCCACCGGCAACATGCGGCTCAACAAGCCGATCGTCGGGATCTCACCCACGCCGAGCAACGCGGGCTACTGGCTCGTCGCGTCGGATGGCGGTGTATTCGCCTTCAGCGCGCCGTTCCGCGGTTCGATGGGGAACGTGCGGTTGAACAAACCGGTGAACGGGCTCGTCGCGTACGGCAACGGTTACCTGATGGTCGCCTCGGACGGTGGCGTGTTCGACTTCTCGAACAAACCCTTCGCCGGAAGCCTCGGCGACCACCCACCGACCGCGCCGATCATCGGCATCGCGGCGTTCGGCACCTGACCCGAGCCCATACGCCCGGACGCAAGTTGGACGGCGGGTGTGTCACGCGGACGGCGCTGCGCCCGCCGGCGCCATCATGTGCTCGAGCGCGAGCTGATCGGCGCCGACGAACGGCGCGGCCTGCGGCGCGGCGGCGAGCGTGTCGAGCAGCCGGCCGAGCATCGCGCCGGGTGCCGGCGGGAGATGACCGCTCAACACGAGCTTCGGTTCGATGGCGCGGAACTGCGCGAGCTCGTCGAGGAACGGCGTGCGATCGACCTTGTGGACCCACGGCGAGTCGATGGTGACCCACGTCGTCTGGCCTTCGCGCAGTTCGGCATCGCTCAGCTCAGCGGCGTTCTGCGGTACGTCATTCAGGAGTGCGCCGAAGCAGTCGGCGCTGAAGAGGGCGCCGGACGTTTCGTCGTAGAAGCCCACCGTGACCGCGTTGTCGTAGACCGGTGGCCTGATTGCGGTCAGCGCCCGATCACCGGCGGTGATCGTCTGCCCGGGGTTGAGGAGGTACACGCGCTCCATCGGCAGCGGTGTGGAGGAGAGACCCATGATCCCGACCGCGAAGAACGTCGTGATGACGCGGACGTGCGGGTTCTCGTCGAGGAGCCGATGGAGTGCGCCGATGTGGTCGTAGTCGGTGTGGCTCAGCCAGATCCAGCGGAGGTCCGCCGGGTCGATGACGGTCCGGAGCGCGGTCATGAACTCGTCGGCTTCTCGCGCGACGCCCGTGTCGACGAGCAACGGCTCGTCGCCGTGCAGCAAGAAGGCATTGATGGCGAGATTGCCGAAACCGGGAATGTTGGCGGTCGAACTCACGACGTCGACGTCGGGCGCGGCACGGTGGGTGGTGATCATGATGTCTGCCTTTCGGTCATTGCGGCTTCGGCCGCCGACCTGAGCTGCGCGAGCGTGTGGTGCATTCCCTCGAGAAGTTCACGGTGCCGGTTGGTCGGGACGTCGACGACGCGTGCCCACAGAGGGATCTTCCGCACTTCGTAGGACTCGGTGACGCGTGTGTGATCGCCGTTCGGCTCGAAGCGGTAACCCCACACCGTCGATTCGTGCCCGCCTTCCTCGGTGACGAACGCGAACTCGCGGCCTCGGTCGGCAGTCAGGACGCGCCCGCGCCGCGACCAGCGCATGAGACCGAAGGGACCACCGCGGTTGTGCCCGATGAACGTCGCGTTCACCGAAGGGCCCGTGGTGCCGCCGGTCCATTCGACGCGCTGGCACTCCGGGCTCCACTCGCCCATGCGCGGCATATCGGCGACGAGGTCGTAGACGACCTCGGGCGGCGCCTTCACGTCGATGCTCACGCCGTCGGCGGTCAACCACCAACGCTGGTTCTTCGGTGCCATGTCCCGCCCTTCGATAGCGAACGTAGGAAAAGCTATTGCATGTAGCTATACCTGTCAACCCAAACTAAGGCTATGATGACCGTGATGAAGCGCGAAGCCGCCACCGCCAACGGAGGGCCGACTTCCGACCGCCGCGCCCGCCGGCGGCAGGAGACCATCGAAGAGATCCTCGACATCGCCGAAGACGTGATGACCGAGGAGGGTGTCAACGCGCTCAGCCTGTCAGAGGTTGCGCGCCGTCTGGGCGTCCAGCCGCCCTCGATCTACAAGTACTTCCCGTCGCTCATGGCCGTGTACGACGCACTGTTCGAGCGCGGCCAGCGCGAGCACCTCGCGGTCATGCGCGCCACCATGGCCGGCGCTCGACCCGGCCTCGACGCACTGACCGCGGGCCTCGAAGCCAGCGGTCGTTGGGCACTTGCACACCGCGCCATCGCGCAACTGCTGTTCTGGCGCCCGGTGCCGAGCTTCGAACCCTCGGCCGACGCGATGCGGCCGAGCGTCGAGATGGTCGACCTCCAACGCGAAGCCGCCGCCGACGCGGTCGCCGCCGGTGAACTCGGTCCCGGCGCCGACTCCGACGAAGCCGTCTACCTCGTGTCGACGTTCATCACGGGAATACTCAGTCAGGCGTTCGCGAACGAACCCGACCTCGAATGGGGACAAGGCCGCTTCACGCCCCTTTTCCCCAAGCTCATGCAGCTCCTCGTCGCCCTCTACCCGCCGGCACCCAAACGGCGTGAGCGCTCACGCGGTTGAGGCTTCGCCCCGGCGACGACCGCGGAGTTCAGGCGCGAGCCCAGAGCGAACTCGACCGGTAGCGGCGTAACCCGAGCGAGAACACCGCCCATGCGCCGGTCGCGAACAGTGCGGCGACAGCGATCGAGCGCGGTCTTGGGCCGTTCGGCTCTGCTCTTTCGGCCATCGGTTCGCGACCATTGACGGAGTGTCTCGAGGGGGGAGGTAGACCGATGGAGGTCTTCAGCGACACGTTCATCCCGTCGGAGCTCACAGCGGTGTTGGGTCGGCGATGCCCGCGGTGTGTGTGGCCGATCCTCCGACCGGTCGGGTCGGCCGACCAGCAACACCTGCTGTGCTCATCGTGTGGGCACTGCTGGCGACTCAGCAACGGACAGCTCCGCCCGGTCAACGTGTTGGGCTGCCACGGCTGCGCCGCCCGCGCCAAGCGCGACTGCATCGCTCAGATGCAAGACGAGTTCCCGCGCTTCGGCGCCGGCCGCGCATCGAGCGTGCCCTGAGCAGTGGTGGTATCAGATTCGATACCGCTGCGCTAGACTCTTGCCGTGAACGCGGCGGATACGTTGCGACGGGCGAGGCGCGCGGCCGGGCTCTCGTTGCGGCAGCTTGCCGAGCGCGCCGGTACGTCGCACGCAACGCTCGCGGCGTACGAGGCCGGGCGCGCGGTGCCGCGACTCGACACACTCGACCGCATCCTGCGCGCCGCCGGCTACGCCACCGACATCGACATCGTCCACCGTCCCGACGCGACCGCCGACGAACGGCGGGCGAAGGGTGACGAGCTCCGGGACGCGCTCGAGCTCGCGGCGATGTTCCCGGCCCGGCACAACAAGCGGTTGCGGTTCCCACCGCTCGCGCGCCGGCGGGTCGCGTGAGCCAACCCGGTCTGCCCGAGCAGATGCTCGCCATCCACGATCATCTGCGGCGGGCCGGGATCGAACATGCCTTCGGCGGAGCGCTCGCCCTGGCGTGGTGCACACAGCAGGCGCGCGGCACCATCGACCTCGACGTGAACGTGTTCACTGCTCCGGACCGTACCGACGAGGTGCTCGCCGCGCTGCCGCGAGGCATCGTCGCCGGCGACGACGACCGCGCGCTTCTCGCGCGCGACGGTCAGGCGCGCTTGTGGTGGGGAACCACGCCCGTCGACGTGTTCCTGAACACCACGGCGTTCCACGAACGCGTCGCGTCACGCGTGCGCTGGGAACCGTTCGGCGGAGTGGATCTTCCCTTCCTCGCGTGTGAGGACCTTGCCGTGTTCAAGGCCTTCTTCAACCGAACGAGAGATTGGGCCGACCTCGAAGCCATGCGCGACGCCGGCACGCTCGACCGCGCGACGATCGCCGGCGTGCTGGCGACGTTCTTGGGCGGCGACGACGAACGGATCGCGCGGCTGCTGTCGCTCTGACCGCGGGCACTCGAACCCGAATAACCGCGATGAGTCTCGGGCGCCGGGGCAGTCTGAGGGACCATGGAAACAACGAACCTCGCCGCAGCAGAGGGATTGCCCACGATCGAGTGGTCCCAAGTGGAATCCCAGCTCACTGATCTCCTGATGCACGACGACCCCCGGTCCCCGAACCGCTCCACGTTCTGGCTGACGACGCTCGATGCCGACGGCAGCCCGCACGTGACGAGCGTCGGCGCGCTCTGGCACGCGGGATCGCTGTGGTTCCAAACCGGCGAACGCACCCGCAAAGCGAGGAACGTCACGCGCGACGCCCGCTGCACGATCAGTGTCGCGACCGGAGGCTTCGACGTGATGGTCGCGGGCGAGGCCCGCCGCGTCACCGACCCGAAGGTCGTCGCGGAGATCGCGGCCTTGTGGGCGAAGAGCGGTTGGCCGGCCGAGCCCGACGACTCGGGGACGGGGATCACGGCACCGTTCAACGCGCCCGCGCTCGGCCCGCCGCCGTGGTTCGTGTACGAAGTGAAGCCGCGCACCGCGACGGCGGTCGGTACCACCGAGGAGATTCCCGGCTCGACGCGCTGGCGATTCTGAACGCGGGATCGAGCCCGCATCCATTGGTCGGATCCGTCGCTACGGGTCAAGGATCGGCGCTTCGTCGACGATGCGCTGCAGGAGATCGCGAGTGCGCTGCGTCATGCCGAGACCATCGGTACGCGGCCACTGGTCGATCTCGCGCTGGGCAAACTCCGACCATTCGATCATCAGTAACAACAGGTCGCGCGTGAACGCCGCGACGAGTGCGCTGATGTGCAGTCGTTCGGGAAACGGTGCGTCGCCGTCGAGCCACGCGTGAACGAGTGACATCCCTTCGGCGTAGCGCTGGTGGAGGTCGTCGTGAGTGTGCGCGAGCGCGGCGAGCACAGCATCCTTGTCGGCCGCGTCGGCGTAGAAGAGCCGGAGGACGGCCTCGAACTCGAGTTGCGGGGGTGCAGGCTCACTTTCGAGCCATCGTTTCAGGGCCCGGCGGCCGGCGGCGGTGATCCGGTACACCTGACGGGTACGAACGGGCCCGGCGGGCGCTTCGGTGACCCGAGCGAAGCCCATGTGCACCAGCCGCTTCGGTTCGGCGTAGAGGTGGCTTTCGGACTTCGGCCACGCGTACCGAAGGCTGCGTTGCGCCTGTTGGGTGAGTTCGTACGCGCTCCACGGCTTGATGTTGAGCAGTCCGAGGATCGCGTACGACGTCGTCGTGAGTTCAGCCATGGCCCTTGACACTACTCCGTTCTGGAGTAGTGTCGGCTCTACTCCAACTTGGAGTAATCGAGGCCGAGTCCGAACGCGACATCGAGGAGGCCCGACATGGACCCTGAACTGGAAACTTCTCTCCCTTCGTTCCCGCCCGCCGACCTCTCCGACCCGGTCACCGCGCGCAAGCACCTCGCCGAGTTGGCGCGCGCGGCGCCGGCGCCCGACACGAGCGCGCTGGAGATCGAAGACCGCACGGTGCACGGGTACCCGGACGTGCCCGTGCGGGTCTATCGCCCCGCGAGCGTGCGAGGCGCGATCGTCTGGCTGCACGGCGGCGGGTTCGTCATGGGCGACCTCGACACCGAGCACCCGTGGGCCGCGCGGGTCGCGGGCGGCTCGGGTGCCGTGGTGATCTCGGTCGGCTACCGCCGGGCACCCGAGCACCGGTTCCCCGCCGCACTGGACGACGCCTACGCCGCGCTCGCCTGGACGGCGGCACACGCGCAAGACCTCGGCATCGACCCGGCAAGGATCGCGGCCGGCGGCCACGCGGCCGGAGCGGGGCTGGCCGCCGCGGTGGCATTGCGAGCGCGCGACGAGCAGGGGCCGCCGATCTGCTTCCAACTGCTCAACCAGCCCGAGCTGGACGACCGGCAGGAGACGTGGTCGGCACAGCACTTCACCGAGACGCCATTCATGACGCGCCAGAAGGTCACCGAGTCGTGGCGGCATTACCTGGGCTCCGCGTCGGCTTCCCCGTATGCCGCGCCGGCGCGGACCGGCGACCTGGCGGGCCTGCCGGCGGCTTACATCGCAACCGCGGAGTTCGACCCGAACCGCGACGAGGGCATCGCCTACGCGCTGCGCCTGTTGCAGGCCGGCGTGCCGGTCGAGTTGCACCAGTGGCTCGGCACCTTCCACGGATCGCAGGCGGTGCTCTCCGCGAAGGTGTCGCAGCGCCAGATCGCCGAGCTCGGCGACGTCCTCCGCCGGGCTCTGGCTGCGTGAGACCGCTGCCCGCATCGTGCAGCTCTCAGTTTGAAAGGAACGTCATGAATGCAGCGCTGGCAAACCTCCATCGCAATTTCGGCGGCGAGATCGTCGCACCGGGCACCGCCGGCTACGAACCGGCCCGTCGCTCGTTGTTCGCCTCGGGAAGCCCCGCCTGGGTGCTCCGTCCGAACTCCGTCGCCGACGTGCAAGGAGCGGTCCGGTTCGCGGCCACGGCCGGGCTCGTGCTGTCGGTGCGTGGTGGCGGCCATGGCTTTGCGGGGTTCGGTACCAACGACGGCGGCGTCGTGATCGATCTCGTCAACCTCGCCGACGTCGCGGTCATCGACGAAGCGCAGCACCGGGTGCGGATCGGCGGCGGGGCCACTTGGGGGCAAGTCGCGACCGGCTTGGCGCCCCACGGCCTGGCGATCTCGGCCGGCGACACCAAGAGCGTCGGTGTCGGCGGACTGACGTTGAGCGGTGGCATCGGCTGGAAGGTACGGAAGTACGGGTTGGCACTGGACCAGATGGTCGCCGCCGACGTCGTCATCGCCGACGGAACGGTCGTGCACACCAGCGCGCGGGAACATGCGGACCTTTTCTGGGCGATTCGTGGTGGCGGCGGCAACTTCGGGATTGTGACTGCGTTCGAGTTCGCGGCCCACCCGACGACCGACGTCTTCTACGGCAAGATCGCGTTCCCGGCATCGGAGGCGGCCTCCGTGCTGCAGGGTTGGGCGGACTACCTCCGTTCCGCCCCCGACGAACTCACCTCCGTGGGGACACTGGCGAACCCGGCAGCCGGCGGCCCGGAGGCGCCGCTCGAGTTCTTCGTGGTCTTCGATAGTGATGACCCCGAGCTCGCCGCCCGCGCACTCGACCCGATCCGCCGTCTCGGCACGGTGATCGCCGACGACGTCACACGGACTCGCTACTCGGGCACACTCGCCGACGGCGGCGCACCGCCGCCCGGCATCCAGTTCGTGACGCGAAGCGCCTTTGTCGAACACGACGCTGTACCGGAGGTGCTCCGAATCCTCGCCGACACCGCCGCGACGAACGGGTCGCCGGCCATTGCCCTGCGGAGCGTCAGTGGTGCGGTGTCGCGAGTCGCCGATGACGCCACCGCGTACGCGCACCGCCGCGCCGAGTTGATGATCGCGACCCTGACCGCGGGCCCGGAGCCGGCGGTGAAAGCCGCGACGCCGGCGCTCGACGCGATCTGGGCGCGGCTGGCACCTCACGTCAACGGTGCCTACGCAAACTTCCTCACTGCCGCCACCGACGCCGATGTCGCGGCGATCTACCCGGCGGAGACGTTCAGCCGCCTCGCAGTGGTCAAACGCCGGTACGACCCCGGCAACCTGTTCGCCCGCAACCACAATGTCGCGCCGTTCTCGCGCGGATTGGAGCGCGCCCGCGCCCCACGGTCGGCGAAACGCAAGATGCGCTCCTCGCGACCACTCGCGCGGCGGCGCATTCCGAACGCGTCCTCGACCACAAGGCCCGCTCGGTAACGACAGAGGACGGCGCGGAGGTCGCCGCTGCGATCAAATGGTTTCCGTGACCGGCGCGAGCCGGTGACGGAGACCGGCGGTATTCGTCGGTTCAGATCGCGCCGGCGGCGCCGAGCTCGGCGATGTCGTCCCACGTGTAGCCGAGTTCGAGCAGTACTTCCTCGGTGTGCTGGCCGAGCTCCGCGACGGTCGCGCTCGCGTGGAAGGCGTCTCGCTGAAGCGCACCGGCGATCCGACGACGGCACGCTCGTCGTCACCGTGGACAACGTTGACGAAGTAGCCATTCGCCCAGGTACTCGGGTCGGCGACGACGGCGGCGTGGTCGCGCACCGGAGCGAACCGCAAACCGGCTGATCGCAATACCGCTTCCCAGTGCGCGGTGGGTTTGGTCGAGAACGTCTCGTCGAGGAGTGGGAAGAGCTCGGCCTTCTCCTCGGGCCAGTAGAGCAACTGCGGGAAACGCTCGATCAGATCAGGCCGGCCGATCGTCTCGAAGAACACGTTGCGCGCCGCGCCGGCGGCTCCGACGACGGCGATCCAACCGTCGGCGGTGCGAAAGATGCCGTACAGGCCGGGAACCAACGGATGCCCCCGGTTGGCGCGGCCGGCGACGGCACCGGTGAGCAGGTAGGCCGTGTACTCGCTCGCCTGCGCCCAGATCTGGCCGCCGATGAGCGACGTGTCGACGCGTTGACCTCGGCCCGTGCGCTCCCGGACGAACAGCGCGGCGAGGATCCCGGCGACGAGGTTCTGCGACGCGATGTGGTCGGCGATCGTGATCGCCACCGGCGTGGGATCGGCCCCGTCGACACCGGTCGTACTGATCAAACCGCCGGCAGCTTGTGCACTGAGGTCGGCACCTTCGCGCGTCGCGTCGGGCCCATCGGCCCGAACGTGGAACCGGCGGCATACACGAGCCGCGGGTTGCGTGCCGCGAGGTCGTCGTAGCCGAGCCCCCACGACTCCATGGTCCCGGGCTTGAAGTTGGTGACCACGACGTCGACCTGTTCGGCGAGGCGGCGGAAGACCTCCCGGCCTCGCGGCCGGTGCAGATCGATCGTCATGCTGCGCTTCCCCCGGTTGCAGCCGGTGAAGTACGCGCTGCGGGTGTCGCCGGGCGCGACGGGCAGCCACCGCGCCTGGTCACCGAAGTTGGGGAACTCGACCTTCACGACGTCGGCGCCCCAATCGTGCAACAACGCGGCCGCCTGCGGGCCCTGCACGAGGAGGCCCGCCTCCGCGACCCGGATACCGTCAAGTGCTCCCATAACCCCATCCCGTCGAGGAGTGCGCGATGCCGTACACCCGCAGCGCCGACGTCGAGCTGTACTACGAAACGTTCGGGAACGCATCCGACCCGGCGTTGCTGCTGGTGAACGGGCTCGGAAGCCAGTGCATCAACTTCAGCGAACCGTGGTGCGAGAAGTACGTCGCCGAGGGCTTCTTCGTGATCCGGTTCGACAATCGCGACGTCGGCCTGTCGACGAAGTTCAGCCATATCACTCCCGACCTCGCCGGGATCGCCAAAGCGCTCGCCGAGGGACGCGAACCCGACCCGCCCTACACCCTGCACGACATGGCCGATGACGCGTTCGCAGTGCTCGACGCGGTGGGTGCTCGAACGGGCCCATGTCGTCGGTGTCTCGATGGGCGGGATGATCGTGCAGACGATGGCGATCGACCATCCCGAGCGCTTGTTCTCGATGACGTCCGCGATGTCGAGGACCGGCGATGCCGACGCCGGCGGGTCGTCGCCCGAGGCACGCCGCCTGTTCCAACGACCGGCGCCGGCCGACCGCGAGAGCTACATCGCGCGCGAGTTCGAAGGCAGCCGCACGTGGGGCAGCCCCGCGTGTTACGACGAAGACCGGTTGCGAGCGAAGGCCACCGCCGCGTTCGACCGCTGCTTCGATCCGGCCGGCCAGGCGCGCCAGGCGATGGCGATCTACGCGGGCGGGAGCCGGACTGCGGCACTCCGCAACGTGTCGGTCCCTGCGCTCGTGCTTCACGGGAGCGAGGACAAACTCGTCGACCCGAGCGGGGGCCGGCAAACCGCCGAGGCGATCCCGGGTGCACGTTTCGTGCTGATCGACGGCATGGGCCACGACTACCCGCCGCAATACTGGGACGAGCTCGTACGTCTCGTCAGTGAGCACGCACGCGCCGCGACGGCGTAAGAAATCGTGCCGACGTTCCGCGTCGCCCTTGTTCATCGCCCGCGGTCGACGACGCCGATCATGAAGTCGGCCAGCAAGCGGCCTGTCGTGGGTGGGTCTTCCATCATCGGGGTGTGCCCGACACCCTCCAACAGCTCGATGCGGACGCCGGGAATGACGCGGTACTCGTCGGCCGATGACGACGCTCGGTAGCGCCGGTCCTCGGCACCGAAGATCACCTGCACCGGCAGACCGAGCGACGAGAGCCGGTCGGGCACGCGGCACGTACGCATGTAGTCCAACGATCCCGCCGCGGTTCTCGCGAAGGCTTTGTGCGTCATGCCTTGGATGCTCTCGATCACCTCTCGTGGGATGTCGACCTCACGGACGAACGCGCCGGCACGCAGGAGTTTGCGGATCGTTGCCTCCGACTGCAACCTCCAGAGGAGCCGCCCCGGTACCGGGAACAAAGCGAGCCGGCTGAGAAATCCCTGCGGGATGATCGCCTTCGGGCTCGGCCCGGTATCGATCACCGTCAGGGCGGCGACCGCGTCGCGTCGTTGCTCGGCGAGCGCGGTCGCCACGTAACCGCCGGTCGAATGGCCGACGACCGCGAACCGGGTGACGCCAAGGTCGTCCAACGCCGCGGCGACGTTTCGCGCGTGCGTCGCGGTGTCGTAGCCGTGCCGGGAGATCGGCGATCTTCCGTGCCCGGCGAGGTCGACGCGGATCACCCGGAAGTTCCGCGCGAGCGTCGGGACCACCGGGCCCCACCACGCCGTCGACCCGGCCAGCCCGTGGACCAACACCAACGTCGGCCCGTCGACTGGGCCGTCCTGCACGAGGTACAGGTCGTGCTCGCGCCGCGACGTGATGCCCGCGGTGCTACTCGAGTTGTCGGTGATGTGATGCGACATGACGTTCTCCAGTCGTGAACCCCGAGATGTTGCGCGCGCGAGCGAGCGCTACCGTGACACGGGTTGTGGACCGATCGCTTCCGGAAACGTGCGCTGTCTCGCCGGTGGTATGGATCCGGCGGGGGCACGTCTGCTACATCGGGCCGGACCTCGGCGTCGATGTGCACCAAGCGGCGGTCGCGGTGCTGTCGATCGGCCTCGACGCCCCGCTGACCCTCGAGACGAGCGGGCACGGCGCGCTCGAGGCTCGCAGTTCGTACGTACCCGCTCGCACGTCGCACCGCGTGATCGCGCCTGAAGGCCGGATCGTGTTGCTGTTCCCTGAACCGTCGCGCCGGCAGACCGAGTTCGTGGCGGCCGCGATGCAACGCTTCGTCGGGCCGTACGGCCTGGACCACCGCCGGGAAGACGAACTCGTCAGCGCCGGTCGCGCCTACGAGATCGACCGAATGCTCTCCCTGGCCACGCGCACCGACGGCGCCACCGACCCTCGCTTCGGTCGTGTCACCGCCGCCATCCAAGCCGACCCGTTCCGGGCGTTCCGCGCGAGCACGACGGCGAGCGAGATGGGACTGTCACCCTCGTACTTCCTCCGGCGGTTCGCGGAGGAAACCGGCACGACCTTCCGCCGGTACCAGCAGTGGGCGCGCCTGCTGCACGCGGTCAAGGGCATGCGGGCCGGGCACGACCTCACCCGCTGCGCCGTCGACGCGGGGTTCGCATCGTTGTCGCACTACAGCGAGACCTTCCACCGAACCTTCGGGATCGCGCCGAGCGCTGCGCTCGTCAACTCGCGCGTCCGGCTCGAAGTCGACTCGTAGTTCCCGGCGACCGGGGATTTCTGCGTCACGCTCATCGTGGTGACGCGTTGTCCTCACCGAGCGGTCGACCGAGACCGCGACAACGGGAGGAGCACACCATGGCCACGTTCAAGCAGGTAGTCGGTGGCGCAGCGGTCGCCGCGATCGCACTGTCGATGGCACACACCTCGCTCGACCACACGCTCGCCGCGCAGCACACGCAGGGAAGCCACTACAGCGGGCAATCCGGCAATACTTCGCTCACCACGAAGTTCATGAACGACCAGAACCGCATCATGACGAGCATCGACGGGTCGTTCGCCTGGGAGCGCGCGAACAACGCCATCGGTGGGTGACGGAAGCTCTCTGGGGCACTGACGGTCGCAGTTGTAGCCGCCGCGGTCGCGTCAGTGCTCCTTGGGCGCGAATTGCAGCACCTGCTGGAAGGTCGGCCGGTTGGTGGTGCGCATCGTGTCCGGGATCAGGCCGGGGACGAACCCGGTGTGCGACGACGGGCTGCGCCACGTGCTCGGGTCGGCGCCGCGCGTCGCCGCGAGCGACGCCGCGACATAGGCGACCACCGCCCACAGCGACGCTCGGCACACGCTCAGGGAGCCCTTGCCGCAGTAACGCAGATGGAAGCGGCCCTTCACATGCTCGCCGAGCAGGGTGCGGAGGTCCTTGTCGACGAACGACTCCCCCGACGACCCGCCGAGGTTGCGGATGCTGTCGAGGGTGCTCGTCAGCGGCCCGTACACCGGCTGCATCACCTCCTCGGCGATGCTCTTCCAGAGCGCGTCCATGATCGTCGGTCCGGCATCGTCGTACTGGCCGTTGTTGTCGGCGTCGACGCGCGGCGCGGCGCGCTGCACCCAGTCGTCGAGCACCGCGACCACCTGGGCGGCGAGCGCGTTCGGTGCCGCGCCCGTATGCAACACCTTGCTCACGACCGGCCACACGAGCGCCCGGTCGTCTCCGGTCGCGGCGGTGTTCATCACGCCGACGTCGTTCGCAAGGGTGACGCCCCGCCGCGGGAACCGGTAGAAGAGCTCGACGTGCTGCACGGAACCGAATGGCTGGTCGTCGCCGTGCATGAAGCCGGGAGCCGACTGGTTGTTCCAGTTCAGCAAGAGGTTGCCGGGCCCACCGACGGCGTGCGGGTGCTGATTGCGCGAGAGGAACCCGCGCCATTCGTACCGGCCGTTGCCGAGCGTGGGGAGGCGCCGGTCGAGGCCGCGGGCACGGCGCGGCAGGAGCCCCGACGAGAAGTACGCGGTCGTCGTCCGGTTCACGTACGCCCAGTTGAACGTGAACCCGAACTCGTTCGCGGTCGAGAAAAAGCGTTGCGGTGTAGTCGCCTGCCCGTCGGTCATGTCTTTCAGCGCCCCGAGGTTGAGGCCGTCGCGCCCGAACGTCGAGCGTTGCCGCGTCAGCGCGATCGGCCAGCCTTTCGACGTCGCGGTGCCGATCACCGGGCCGTGCACCGACGTCGGGTAGGTGATCGGTTTGCCGTTGAGCAGACCGGCGTCGAACGTTTTGAACGGGATGCAGCGGCCCTTGAACCAGTAGTGGTCCGACGCGCGCGTCGGCAGGCTGCCGTCGGGGTTGCAGAGCTGCTCCGCGAACACGTCGCGGACGTCCTGGTCGGCCGACGTGAGGCTCCACGCGTAGTTGTGCGTGCGACCGATCAGTATGTACATCGCGATCCCCGGCACCGCGACACCTTGCGCGTCGATGCCCGGGCCGGTCAGGTGCTCCTGCTCGACGATCTCCGGGTAGTAGTAGCCGAGTTGCGGCCCCATCACCGCGAGGTTGTCGTGCGTGGCGGAACGTTTCGCTCCCACGACCAGGAAGTTCGACGCCTCCTTGTGGGGCACCGGCCCGGCCGCCGGGTACGTCGAACCGTCGGTCCCGCCGGCGGTCACCGCCGGCGCGGCTGCCGCGCGCACCGCCGCCGCCGGCGCGGGCGTCGTCGACGTCTTTGTCGGGTCGAGCGACACGATCGAACCCTCGTCGATCGGCACGGAGCCCGTGACGCGTCCGCCGGTGAAGATGCCGTAGTTGAAGCGCTGCTTGATCGTGGTCGGTGCTTCGGGGTCGTTGAACAGCATCGCGTCGTCCCACGCCTCGGTGCCGGTCTTCGCTCCCAGGTGGTTCTGCAAGGTGGAGAGGAACGCCGCGTTGCTGGCCTCGGCGCCGCCTCCGGCACCGAAGATCGAGCCGATGAAGGCGGTCACCGCGATGACATCGTTGACCGTCGCGGGTGGGTCGTTGATGTTGTTCGCCTTCTCGTACGCGTTGATGCCGTCGGCCTCCGCCTGCGCCTCGGCGATGATCTCGCGTCCCTTCTTCCCGTACGTCTTGACGATCAGCTTCGCTTGGTCGGTCACGAGTTGCTCGGTCTGCGCGCTCGGGACGAACGACTGGCCGCTCGTGACGAGGCTGAACGCGTTGATACCGGGCACGTCGGCGACCGCGACCCGCGCCGGGCCGCGCCCGAGCTCGAGCAACAACCTGCGGTCGCGCGCGGTCACCCAACCCGCACCGAACGCGAGGTCTTCGCGGGTCTTGCCCGTGATGTGCGGGACGCCGTAGGAGTCGTAGAGGATCGTCGTGCCCGGGTGCCCGGTGTCCTCGAAGTGCGCCGCGCCGACCGGCTGGAAGTTCTCGGGCAGGAAGTCGCTGGCGATATCGGCGTCGGAGACGTTGCCGCGCAGCGGCGTGAGCGCGTCGTAGAGGGGCAGTTGGTCGAGCGACTGTTGCGTGGTCGGCAGGCCGCCGTAGTTGCCCGGCGGCAAGATGTAGTACGCGCGGTCGGTACCGGGTTGGCCCCGATGGTGAGCACTGTCGCGCGCCGATGCCGGCGCCGTGGCCCCGGCTACGAGCGCAAGTACAGCGGTCAGCAACACTGCGCGGCGAGCGACGGTCCTCATGTGCGTTCCCCCGAACGTCACCCCGCCCCTCGGCCGGCGTTTCTCGTCCGCCGTCCGTCACGATGCTTGCACGTTCGGTACCGCTCGCGCCAGATCGCACGACCCCGGGAGCGTCGAGGCGCCACCGGTACACGACGTGCCGCTTACGCGAGTGCCGTCGTGACCTCGTGTTCCCAGTCGACGCCGGGTGCGAAATGGACAGCCGTCCACCCGTGCCGGCGGGCGGCTTCGACGTTGGGCAAGGAGTCGTCGACGAACACGACACGCGTGGCGTCTTCGATCGAAAGGAGCGCGGCCGCGCGCGCGAAGAACATGTCGTCGCGTTTCTGGCAGCCCACCCCGGCTGAGTACGCCATCCCGGAGATCGGCAACAACGCGGCGAGTCGCTCCAGGAGGAACGCGGCACGGCGATGCTCTTGATCGGTGACCAACACCAGCCTCGCGCCGCCGGCCGCCCACGCCAGCGCCGCGCGCACGACGGGTTCGCGCACGACGAAATCGGCCTCGAACCAACAGGCGAGTACTTCGTCGGTGGTCACGCTCCAGCCGAGTTCGACCAACGCGGCGCCGAGCGCGGGCTCGATCGGTCGCCGCCCGCAGACGACATCGGCCCACGAGCGGCGAAAGAAGACGGCTTGCAGGTCGCCGGCCGGGACGCCGAAACGATGCTCGAGCGCAACGTGCCAGCGACCCTGCCCGCCGCGATCGGGATCGAGCAGTACGCCATCGACATCGAGCGCGAGCGTCGCCCCACGAACTCCGTCACCCGACCCGGCCATCCGCGAACATGTGTAGCACCGGTCGGCGACGGCGCCTGTCGAGAACTGACGGTGGCTGAGCGATCGCGACAAGGAGCTCGCCCGTGGCCGACGGTGCGTTGAGTGCCGACGACATCGCGCGCTTCGAAGACGAGTCGCGTGAGACCTCCGGCGACCCGCCGTGATCGATCAGAGCCTGGGGATGACGTCGTCGGTGACGATGCGGAGGTAGCGCCAGGCGATCTCGGGGTGCAGCCCGCCGACGAGCGGTTGCAGTGGGAGTGGCGCCCCGGCCCGGATCATGGCGACCGCCTCGTCGACGGTCACGATGCGATGGGTGCGGTCCTCGGCCCGGAGTTCGTCGACCGTCGTCGCCGTCGAGAGGCTCGCGGTGTGGGTGTTGCCGGGGTTGAGCGCGGCGTAACTGACGACGTCGTGGAGCAAGTGGGGACCGAGTTCGGACCATGCCGTTTCGACGTCGTGAGCGACGAACACCGTCGTCGCCATGTCGGTGGGTGGGACCATGCAGAAGCCCGGCTCGCGACCGAGCCGGCGGCACTCGTCGACGTACGCCGCCTCGACGGCGGGCCCACCACCCTGGGCGAGGAAGGCGAGGCCGAAACGAGCGGCACGTTTGGCCGCGGCGACGCTGCCGCCTCCCCACATGAGCGTCGGGCCGCCGGGGGTCACCGGCCGGGGGGTGACGTGGATGTGCCGGCCTTCGTGCTCGAACGGTTCACCGGACTTCGCGCGCAGCAGCAGCGCGAGCTGTTCGTCGGCGAGTTTGCCCCGGCGGCGGAAGTCGACGCCGTGATGGTCGTACTCCTCGGGTCGGTAACCGACGGCGAGGACGTAGCTCACCCGGCCGTGGCTGATGATGTCGAGCACGACCATGTCTTCCGCAAGGCGGACCGGCTCGTACAACGGCAGCACGAGCGCGGCGGTCATGATCGGCAGCGTGGATGTGCGAGCGGCCATGGCCGTGGCCAGCACCAGCGGCGAGGGGAGGTAGCCGTCGGCCATCGTGTGGTGTTCGCAGATCGCCGCGGTGACCGCGCCGCGGCTTTCGGCGTAGCTCGCCATCTCGAGTGCAGCTGCGTACAGATCGGTGGTCGTGGCACCGAAGTCGGGCGCTCGCATGTCGAAGCGCATCATGAACATGGCTCAGTGCTCCTCGGGTACGCGCGCCCAGATGCCGGTGGCCGTCGTCGCGGAGGTGAGTTCGATCTCCGGCGTGTGGCACTGGTGCACCGTCGTCACGCCGGTGAGCGTTTCGACGAGGAAGGCCAGGAAGGCGTCGGCGCCGATCACGACGTTGCCGCCGGACTCGGTCGTGTCCATGGTGACGTCGTCGCAGAACACCTGCCGGTACCCGTCCCAGTCCTTGGTGTCCATGAGCCTGCAGTACCGCGCTTTCACTTGCTTGATCAGCTCGATGTCGTCCATGCAACGCTCCCCCGCGGCGGACCGAAGGCCGCCGACCTCGACCGCCTGGCTACTTGCCGCCGCCGGACAAGTCCAACGCGGTGACGACCGTCCGGGCGCGCCCATCACGGGGCTCGGGCGCCGCGAGTCGAGTCCGCGAGGCCCGACGTTCGACCACGCTCAGTGAGTCTTTCGCCTCTCTTCGTAGGTGCCGACGGTATCTATCTCGCCGAGCGGGCCCGCCGTACGTTGGCGATGGCGACGCACTGATCCGCGGAAGCTGCGAGGTCGCCTCTTCCGCGGGGAGCGAATGGCGATCCCGACGCCCGGAAGTCCCGATGCGGGGTGCGACCGGCGTACGGCCGCATGAGGTCGTCCCCCGCCTTGGCGCAGGGAGGCGTCCATGGGCACGGCGGAACGATCCAGGACTCGGCGCTCCACGCGCCCGCCATCGCGGTTCCGGAGGGTCGCGACGGTCGTCACCGTCGCGTTGCTGGCGCTGTTCCAGCTCGTCGCGCTGGGCGGGCGCCCCCAACCCGCCCGCGCCGACGAAGCCGAGAACGCGCTGGTCGACACGACCGTCGCCGACTTCAACGCGGGCACGCCGGGTTGGAGCAGCGCGGTCACCGACACCGGCAACGGCGAAGTCATTCTCTTCCCGTGCGCGTGGGCCGACTTCGACGGCACCTCGCTGCCGGTCGGCGACTGGACCGCGGAAGCGTGGAACGACGGCGGCACCGCGACGGTCGCGAATGGTTCGGTGGTCGTCGACGGCAGCCAGGTGGGGAGCACCACGAGCTGGGCTTCCGGGCACCTCCTCGACTTCACCGCCACGTTCACGGCCGATCCGTACGAGCACGTCGGCTTCGCGACCGAAGCGTTCAACGGGCCGTGGGCCCTGTTCAGCACCGGCATCACGGGCACCGCGCTGCAGGTGCGCACGCTCGATTCGGACGGCGGCAGTTCGTACGACGAGACGATCCCGGGCGACTGGCTCGGGAGCGCGCACCACTACAGCATCCTGTGGAACGCCGATCAGGTCACCTTCTTCGTCGACGGCCAGCAGGTCGCGCAGCACAACGTGACGCTGCCCGGGCTCTTGCGCGTGGCGGCGAGCGACTTCACCGTCGGCGGAGGGTCGGTGACCCTCGACCGCATGGTGATGTCGCCGTACGTGTCGAACGGCTGGTTCACGTCACGGGTGCTCGACGCCGGCGCGCCCTCGGCGCTCGGTACCTTCAGCGCCGACACGGTCGTGCCCGCGGCCACCGGCATCCAGTTCGAGGTGCGCAGCGGCAACACCGCGGTACCCGACGCGACGTGGACCGATTGGGCGGCGATCACGCCCGGCCAGCAGGTCGGTGCGACCGCCCGCTACGTGCAGTACATGGCGACGATGACGTCGTCGGATCGCGACGCCACACCGGTACTGAACGGCGTGTCGATCGCGCTCGGCGCGTCCCCGCCCACGAACCATGCGCCCGTGGCGGCCGACGACTCGATCGGCGGCCCCGAGGACACGGCGCTCGCGCGGCACGGCTCCGGAGTGCTCGGCAACGACTCCGACCCCGACGGTGATGCGTTGACGGCGGTGCTCGTGACCGAGCCGGAGCACGGCGACCTCGCGCTCTCGTCCGACGGTGGGTTCACGTACACGCCCGACGCGAACTGGAACGGCGTCGACCACTTCACGTACCAAGCGAGCGACGGGTCGCTCGTCTCCAACGTGGCCACCGTGACGATCACCGTGTCGGCCGTGAACGACGCGCCCGTGATCACGAACCCGGGCAACAAATCCTCGGCCGCGGGCGAGGCGGTGAACTTCGCGGTGAGCGCATCGGATGTCGACGGCGACCCGGTGACGTTCTCCGCCACCGGCCTGCCTCCGGGAGTCGAGATCGCGCCTGACGGCACGGTGAGCGGCGCGGCATCGACCGCGGCGGGGAGCCCGTTCAGCGTGGAGGTCGTCGCCGACGACGGTCACGGCGGTACCGACACCGCGACGTTCTCGTGGACGGTGGTGGAAGGTGAGACCGCGCCGGTTGCATCCGACGACCACTTCACGACCTCGGAGGACACCACGCTGACCGCGCCGGCGGGCAGCGTCACTGCCAACGACCACGACGCCGACGGCGACCCGTTGACGGCCGAACTCGTCGCGGCACCCGCACACGGCTCATTGACCTTCGACGCCGACGGCGGCTTCGTCTACCGGCCGGCGGCGAACTGGCACGGCACGGACCACTTCACCTACCGCGACTCCGACGGCGTGCTGTCGTCGGCTGCCGCGACGGTCACGATCGTGGTGACTTCGGTGAACGACACACCCGTCGCGGCGAACGACGCGTACACCACGAAGGAAGGGCACACGCTGCGCGTCGCGTCGCCCGGGGTGCTGCGCAACGACTCCGACATCGACGGCGACGGGCTGACGGCAAGGTTGGTGAGCGCGCCCGCGCACGGCCACCTGGCCCTCGCCGCCAATGGCAGCCTGACGTACACCCCGGTCACCGGCTGGAGCGGGACCGACCACTTCACGTACCGGGCTTTCGACGGGATCGCGTCGTCGAAGCGGGCGACGGTCACGATCACCGTGACCGCGCGCGTCGCGACCGCGGTGCCCGAGGGCTACCGGATCGTCACCGCCGACGGGCAGATCTCGTCGTTCGGCAACTTGCCGGCCGTCGGTTCGGCGAGCATCGCGGGGCACGGCACGATCGTCGCGATGGCGGCGACGCCGACCGACCATGGTGCGTGGCTGGCGTCGTCGACCGGCAGCGTGTTCGCGGTGGGCGACGCCCGCTCCTACGGTTCGGTCGGCGGGCTGCACCTCGACGCGCCGATCGTCGGCATGGCCGCGACGCCGAGTGGTCACGGCTACTGGATGGTCGCGTCCGACGGCGGGATCTTCGCGTTCGGCGACGCCCACTTCTACAACTCGATGGGCGGCAAACACCTGAACCAGCCGATCGTCGGCATCGCCTCGACGCCGAGTGGTCACGGCTACTGGCTGGTCGCGTCCGACGGCGGGATCTTCAGCTTCGGCGACGCGAAGTTCTACGGCTCGACCGGCGCCATTCGCCTGCAACGGCCGGTCGTCGGCATGAGCACGACCGCCTCGGGCCACGGCTACCGGCTGGTCGCGTCCGACGGCGGGATCTTCAGCTTCGGCGACGCGAAGTTCTACGGCTCGACCGGCGCCATTCGCCTGCAACGGCCGGTCGTCGGCATGAGCACGACCGCCTCGGGCCACGGCTACTGGCTGGTGGCCTCCGACGGCGGGGTCTTCTGCTTCGGCGACGCCGAGTTCTACGGCTCGAACGGGAACCACGTCGCGACGTCGCCGGTCGTCGCGATGGGGTGATCGGGCCGCCCAACCGATCGCCTCGTAGCCGCGTTCAGGTAGGGAGTGCCGCAGCAGTCGAGGCGATCGCCTTGTCGTCATCCACGACGGTTGGCGATGCACCAAGGGGGCGCGACGCACCGATGGCCTCGCGCCGCTCCTTGGGGTCCCCGCGGGACGCCGAAGTGCGTCAGGCGCGTGCGAGCGCGTCGCGAAGTTCCCGGCGCGTGCTGATGCCGAGCTTCGTGAACACCTTGCGCAGGTGGTACTCGACCGTCCGCGGGCTGATGAACAGCTGTGCGCCAATCTCGGGGTTCGTGAGCCCGTCGCGCGCAAGGCGCGCGATCTGTGCTTCCTGCGGCGTGAGCTCGTCGTACGTCCCGGACGCCCGTTTGCGTACGGTCTCGCCGGTTGCGAGCAGCTCTCGCCGAGCACGCTCGGCAAATGCCTCCGCTCCCATTCGGGTGAACATTTCGAGCGCTGTGCGGAGCTGGCGGCGAGCATCGATCCGGCGTTGCGCCCGCCGGAGCCATTCGCCGTAGAGGAGGTGGCTGCGGGCGAGGTGAACGACGATGCGCGTTCGCGCGAGCCGTTCGATCGCCTCGCAGTAGAGGAGTTCTGGTGCCTCGTCGTTCAACAGTGCGCGAGAACGGGCCTCGACCCCGAGTGCCCAGTCGGTGCCGCTCGCGCTCGTGTGCTCCGCGAGTTGCGCACAGGCGCCCGCTGCGTCGTCGGGACAGTTGCTTCGAGCCGCCGCTTCCACCAGCTCGACGAGCGCCCATCCGAACAAGCTCAAGTCGTCGTGCACGGTTGCGCGTTGGGCCGCCGCTCGTGCGTCGTCGTAGCGGGCCAACCCGTTGTACAGCACGGCGGTCGCGTACTCCGCCAGCGCGACGGCACGCCCCTCGCCCCTCGCTTCGGCGCCGGCGACACTGGCCTGGATCATCGGCAACGCAACGCGTTCGTCACCGCGCCAGGCGGCAATCACGAGCGAGGTGTACGTGAGTCGAAGGCTGCCGGTTGCCTCCGTGATCGCGTCAGCCTGGTCGACCGACGCCGCGGCCGCGTCGAAGTCGCCCGCGTGCACCTGCACACCCGCTCGGCTGCTGGCGGCAATCGGAAGCTCGCTGAGCGCGCCCACGTCCTGCGCAAAACGAACGTGGCGAGACGCGAGCTCATGCCACGATTCGTCGTCCCAAATGTCGGGTGCGACTCGGCAGGCCAGCCAGAGCGAGCGGTTGTTCTCCGGGAGATGTCGGTCGTCGCGTCGAAACGCGCGCAACGCGTCACGGAGCTGAGGGAGGCTTGCCGCGTAACCCTGGGTGAACCGTGTGGCCAGGCCATCGAGCAGGAGGTCGCTGGCGTTGGGCGGCTGGGGAGCTGCCGGGGCGGAACAGGCCGCTTCCGCAGCTTGGCGCGCTCCCCCGCCGTGACCGAGGCGCCCGGCGTAGATCGCGGCTTCGAGTGCGTCGAGGTAGGTCCGGCGCGCCAGCGCGGCATCGAGCGGCACGAGACGCTTGGCCGCATCCAGCAGGAGTGGAGGCGCGCTCCTGCCCCGAGTTCGAACAAATTCGGTCTGCGCGCGTAACCGCTCGAGCCGCGCGTGCTGCAGGTCGTCGAGTGCGCCCATTTCCGCGATCGCGAGCAGATGGAGCGCCACATCGGGCGCAGCTGCTTCCAACTTCGCGTCGGCCGCATCGAGGGCGCGCCGGCTCCGACACCCCGGATCGGGTGTGAGCTCGGTCGATCGTTCGAGGAACGCTGCCGCCGCGGCGATCCCGCCGCGCGCCGAGCGCGGTTCGCGCACCGTTCGAGTTCGTCCGCAAGACGCTCGTCGAGCCCCTCGGTCCCGTGCGCGCGATGCCACGCTCGACGTTCCGGATCAATCTCGGGATCGGTCGCCTCCGCCAGCGCGAGATGCACGCGCCGGCGGTCGCTCAGCCTCGCGGCACGGTACGCCGCGGCGCGCACGAGCGGGTGCCGAACGCGCACCCGCGTCCCGACGTCGATCAGGCCGGAGCCTTCGGCGGCCGCGACGGCATCGGGGCGAATGCCGAGGTGGTCCACCGCGCGCCAGAGCAGCGCGGCATCGCCCGTTGGCTCCGCCGCCGCGATGAGCAAGACGAGTCGCGCGTCACGCGGTACGGCCGCGACGCGCGTGGAGAAGCTCTGCTGAATGCGGTTGGGCAACGGTAGGGCACTCGGAAGCCCGAAACCACCAGCAAGCACGGCCGGGGTCAACCCCCGCGGGAGTTCGAGTAGTGCGAGCGGGTTGCCTCGTGCGTCGGCGACGATGCGATCACGCACTCGCTCGTCGAGGCGCCCCGGGACGGTCTCGTCGAGCAACCGTCGAGCCTCGCGGTCGCCGATCCCGCCGACGACCAGTTCGGGCAGTGCCTGCAGGCCCGCGGCGTCGTCGGGCTCCCAACCGCGAAGAGCAACGCAACTCGATCGGCCAAGAGGCGCCGGGCAACGAACGCGAACGCTTGCAGCGATGCCCGGTCGACCCATTGCGCGTCGTCGACGATGCACATGAGCGGCCGTTCCGCCGCCATCTCGGCGAGCAGGCTCAAGACTGCGAGCGCAACAAGGAAACGATCGGGTGCATCGCCTTCCGACTGCCCGAACACGACCCGTATCGCGTTCTGCTGCGGCGCCGGCAAGCGATCGATTTGCCCGAGCATCGGCGCGCACAGGTGATGGACGGCCGCGTACGCGAGCTCCATCTCCGATTCGACGCCGCTCGTGCGGGCGACGCGCCAACCCAGTGCCTGCTCGGCGACGTACTCCAGGAGCGCGGTCTTGCCCACGCCCGCCTCGCCGCGCAGCACGAGCGTTTCGCTGCGACCCGATTTCACCTGGCGCAGAAGTGCGTCCAACCGCGCGCACTCGGGAGCCCTGCCGCGCAACATCTCTTTCCGCTCTCTTCTGCCCCCCGACGGAGTGTACGACGCAGGCGCGTCGGCGTCGCCGGGCGATTTGAGCGGTCTGCGGCGCGATCAGTCGGCGCCTCGGTGAGCGGGCACTTGTTCCCGCCGCGCTGGGTTGCTGCTCCGAGTCGGAGCGGAGCAGCAACCCGGCGGTATCCGTCACTTCGGAGGGGCGCTCCGGCTGAGCCAGTCGTCGAAACGGGTCGGGCCGAGTTCGGCGCCGTCGCCCGGGACGAGCGAGCGCTCGCTCAGCAGATAGCCGTAGTACGGCGCGTTCGGATCGGCGACGACGTCTCGCGCGTCGCCGAGTGCTCGCAACCCGTGCCGGACGAATTCGTCGAACCGGAACTGCTCGGGACCGCCGACTTCGACCGTGCCGTTGAGCGGCGCGCCCAACGCGACCGTCGCAACCGCGGCGGCGACATCGTCGGCGGCCATCGGCTGGAACAGGACCGGCGCGATCCGCACGGTGTCGCCTTCGGTCCCGGCGTCGGCGAGAGGCTTCAGGAACTCGAAGAACTGCGTCGCGTGCACGATCGAATACGGGATCGACGACTGCTTGATCAGCTTCTCCTGCGCGACCTTGGCGCGGAAGTAGCCCTTGTCGCCGAGCCGTTCGGCGCCGACGACCGAGAGCGCGACGTGATGGCGCACGCCCGTTGCCGCCTCGGCGTCGAGGATGTTGCGGGTCCCGGTTTCGAAGAACTCGACCGCGGCGCGCTCTTCGAACGAGGGTGAGTTCGACACATCGACGACAACCGAGGCACCGTCGAGCGCATCTTTGAGGCCTTCGCCGGTCAGCGTGTTGACGCCGGTGGACGGCGCGGCCGGTACCGCGTCGTAACCCTGCCCGGCGAGCTGCTGCACGAGCTTCGAGCCGATGAGCCCGGTACCGCCGATGACGACCATCTTCATGATGAACCTTCTTTCGTGAGGGCGACTCAGCTCTCCAGGAAGGCGAGCAGGTCGGCGTTGATCTGGGACTGGTGCGTCGCGGTGAGGCCGTGCGGTGCGGCCGGGTAGTAGATGTCCTTCGCGTTCTTGATGATCCCCGCCGACCGCATCGAGTTGCCGACCGGGACGACTTGGTCGTCTTCGCCGTGCACCAACAATGTCGGAACGTCGAACTGCTCGAGGTCACCGCTGAAGTCGCTCTCCGCGAGGGACTGCACGCACTCGTACGAGTTCTTGAGGCCCGACTGCATGCTCCATGCCCAGAACTGGTCGAGCAGGCCCTGCGAAACCTGCGTCCCCGGCCGGTTGGCTCCGTAGAACTGGAGCGCGAGGTCCTTGTAGAACTGCGACCGGTCGTTGGCCATCCCCGCCAGGAGCCCGTCGAACGCCTCGATCGGCAACCCCTCGGGGTTCGCGTCCGCCTTCAACAGGGCCGGCGGCACCGCGGAGATCAGCACGGCCTTCGCGACGCGTGCTGTGCCATGCCGACCGATGTAACGCGCGACTTCGCCCCCGCCCGTCGAATGGCCCACCACCGTGATGTCGTGAAGGTCGAGCGCGTCGATCACCGCGGCGAGGTCGTCGGCGTAACCGTCCATGTTGTTCCCCGACGACGGCTGGCTCGAACGGCCGTGGCCGCGCCGGTCGTGGGCGACGACGCGGAAGCCGTGCCGGGCCAGGAACAGCATCTGGCCGTCCCATGCATCGGCGTTCAGCGGCCATCCGTGGGAAAGGGTCACCGCGGGCCCTTCGCCCCAGTCCTTGTAATAGATCTCGGTGCCGTCTTTGGTCGTGATGGTGCTCATTGGTCGACTCCTTGCGACAGCTGCGTGACAATGAGCACCGTCGCGTCCGCGCGGCGGCGATCGCCTCCGTGGAACACCCCAGTCGGGTACGCACGCGCCGGCGACGCGGGACCAGGGCAACAAAACCGTAGATACGGGCGCAAAGGCACGGAGCGCCCCACATCCGGTACCCGCGACCGTGATGCCGTACGCCCCCCGCGTCGCAGACTCGGGTGTTCCACGGACGCGACCGGGTTCCCGCAGGCGCGACCGTGGCGTCATGACGATGTACTTGCCGAACAACTACCTACGACCGACGGGCTCCGAGGTCGCCGAGTTCATCGACGCCCAGCTCGTGGCCGAGACCGCGGGGCCGGTGCCCGTAGCGCCGGCTCGCATGGCCTTGCCGGCCCGGCGGCTACGGCGCCGGTGACCGAGGAGCGCGACGCGCAACTCGACGTCACCGCGGCGGGTGAGTGAGCCGCGCGGCGGAACGCAACCGGATCATGCGAAAGAAGGGTAGCCCGACCATGGAAACCGCCGGCCAACAGACGGATCAGCAGCTCCGGTTCCTTCGGGACCTGCTGGAGGAAAACGCTTGGATCTCGGGCGACGTCCTGCAGATCGGCACGGCGATGTGGGCGGTCCACGGCGTCATCCTCGTCGACGGCAACGTGCTCATGGCCGAATTCGACAGCTACGACGAGGCCCGTCGCGCGCTCGATCAGCTGGGAACCGCGCCGGAGCCGGCGGATTCGCGCCGCGCTACGGCTCGGGTACCGGCTGCGGCGGAGGCGGGCCGATATAGCGAGAGCTCGGGCGGATGATGCGGTTGTCGGCATGCTGCTCCAGCGCGTGCGCGCACCAGCCGATCACGCGGCTCGCCGCGAAGGTCGGAGTGAACAGGTCACGCGGGAAACCGCACTGGTCCATCACGACGGCCGCGTACCACTCGATGTTGGTGTGCAGCTCACGTCCGGGCTTCAACTCCGCGAGCGTGCGCTCGATCTCCGTCTCGACCTGTTCGGCGAACTGCACCAACTCGCCGCCGAGTTCCTCGGCGACGGCGCGCAGCATGACCGACCGTGGATCGGCGGTCCGGTAGACGGGATGGCCGAAGCCCATGATCCGGTCGCCACCCGCGACGGCATGGCGGACCCATTCCGCGGTTCGCTCCGGTGAGCCGATCGCATCGAGCGTGTCGAGCGCGCGGCTCGGCGAGCCACCGTGCAGCGGGCCCGACAACGAGGAAAGCGCGGCGACGACGACCGCGCCCAGATCGGCGCCGGTCGACGTCACGGCACGGGCGACGAACGTCGACGCGTTGAAGCCGTGGTCGACGCCGAGCACGAGGTACTGCTCGATCGCGCGCACCCGCACCGGATCGGCTTCCGCGCCATCGATCATGTAGAGGTAGTTCGCGACGTACGCGAGGTCGTCGCGCGGCGAGACCGGCGCCTCACCGTGACGCAGTCGATGGATCGCTGCGATGATCGTCGGCACGGCCGCGCAGAGCCGGAGCGCATGCAGCCGGAGCTGAGCGCGATCGACGTCGAGTGACGCAGGGAAGTCTTCGACGCCGGCGAGGAGCGAGATCGCACTGCGCAGCGCGGCGATCGGTGCGGGCGTGTTGCGCGCGATCAGCGGGAGCGCGTCGAGGACGACGTCGGGCAGGCGCCGTAGCGGCGCGACTTCTTCGATGAACGCATCGCGCTCGGCGCGCGTCGGGAGTTGACCGTCGACGAGCAGCGACCACACGTCTTCGAAGGTGCGCTTCGCCGCCAGGTCGGGGGCCGCGTACTCGCGGTAGTGGTAGAAGCCTTCCTTCCCCCGAACGTCGCCCAGTGCGGTCTCGGCGACCACGACGCCCTTCAACCCTGCCGGCGCGGTCGCCGCGAGCTCGTCGGCAGGGCGCAGCTGCGCGCGCCCCATGAGGTCGCGCATGGAGATGACGCCCTTCAGCTCGCCGCCGGCAACGACTGGGATGTGGCGGTAGCCGCGGTCGGCGAGCTGGTGCCACGCCTGGTCGATCGTCGTGTCGGTGCCGACACATTCGACGTCGGCCACCATCCACTCCCGCACGTGAACGGTTGCGGGATCCGCGCGATCGGCTGCCGCGCGCAGGAGATCGCGTTCGGTGACGATGCCGATCGGGCGGTTGCCGTCGACGACCACGACCGAACCGATGCCGTGGGCGCGCATGCGCCCTGCCGCTGCCTCGAGCGTCTCATCGGGGGCCGCGGTGATCGCGGGCTGGGTCATCGCGTCCGCGACGGTCGGCGTGGTCGGCATTCCGTTCCCCTTTGTTTTCGACCATCGAAGCGCCGCCATCGCAATGTTGTCAAGATTGATTGCATCAATGTAAGGTCGGAGGGTGAGCGATGACGAGGGTTGGCTCAGCTCGGAGGCGGCCGCGGCGCGGCTCAACGTCAAGCCGGAGACGCTCTACGCGTACGTGAGCCGCGGCGTCGTGCGCAGCGAACGCGTGCCCGGGTCGCGCCGCAGCCGCTTCCTGCGCGGCGACATCGAGCGCGTCGCGGCGCGCCGGCGGGCCGGCGGGCGGGCTGGCGCCCTCGAGGTGGTCGTCGAGACCAATCTCACGCTGCTCGACCCGGCCGGGCGGCTCTGCTACCGCGGGTGGGACGTCGCCGACGCGGTGTCGAACGGCGTCGCCTTCGAAGAGATCGCCGGCTGGCTGTGGAGCGGCACACGCGCGCCCGCACGCTTCGTCGCACCGGCGGCCATGCTCGAGGCGGCACGCCGCGTCACCGACGCGTTGGCCGGCCAGCCGCCGATGGACCGCATGCGCGCCGCGGTAGCGGCATCCCGCCACGCCGACCCGATGCGCGACGACCGGCGCCCGGCGGCGGTCGCGATGGCGGGACGGTCGCTGATCGCGACGGTCGTCGACGCGTGCCCGCTCGTCGACGGCGCGCCGATGCCGCCTGCATCGTCGTCGATCGCGCGGCGGCTGTGGGGCCGTTTGACACGCCGTCGCGCGACACCGCACGCCGTGCGCGTGCTCGACACCGCGCTCGTGCTCCTCGCCGATCACGAGCTCGCGGCATCGACGCTCGCCGCGCGCGTTGCCGCGTCGACGTGGGCCGACCCGTACCTCGTCGTGCTCGCCGGGCTCGCGGCTGCGGGCGGACCGCTGCACGGTGGCGCGAGCAGCGCGGCCCGCGCGCTCTTGCGCGAAGTCGTGCGTGAGGGTGCCACGCCATCCGAGGCGGTCGGCGCCCGCCTGCGCGAGCGGCAACTCGTGCCCGGCTTCGGGCACCGCGTCTACACCGATCGCGATCCGCGTGCGGAGATCCTGCTCGCCGCGCTCGCGGAGGCAGGCGCGAACCTCGACGCGGAGTACGAGATCATCGAAACCTTGCGTGACCGCGACCTGCCGTTCCCCAACGTCGACTTCGCGCTCGCGTCGTTCACTGAACGCTTCGACATGATCGACGACGCCGGCGAGATGATCTTCGCGGTCGCTCGAATCGCGGGGTGGCTCGCCCACGCCGCCGAGGAGTACGGCTACCGCCTTCGGTTCCGGCCGCGCGCCGTGTACGTCGGCCCGGCACCTTCGCGTTGACCGTACGCCCGCCGGTCGCGCCGGCCCGGGTGCACGCACCGCGGGGCGACGACCCGAACCGCGTCACCTCACACGACGATGCGCCCAGCGGCTCCGGAGGTACGCGATCGGGCCGTAGAGCAGCCCGCGCCGCGCGAGCCGCTCCAGTTCCGGCGGCCAGCGCCGGCCCGCCCGGTCGGCTTCGCGCTGGCGAAGCAGGGCAACGCCTGCGGGCGCTCGACGGAGGAGCGCGACGCCCCAGCGGGGATGATGGAACAGTGCGCTCGCCAGGTAGGCACCGAGGCCGACTCCGTAGTCGTGCACCTGCTGCGCGATCGATGCATCGTCTCGCCGATGGTGGTGCCAAACGACGGCCGACGGACGGTACGCGAGCGTCGCCCCGGAGGTCACGACCTCGAAGAACGCAGCGAGGTCGTCACCGCCCTTCGCGATCGTTCCGGCACCGAGGCAGGGATCGAAACCGCCGAGCCGGCGGAGGAACTCGGCCCGGAACGCCATGTTGGCGCCCGCTCCCATCGTGCCGGCGGTGAACGGGAACCGCGGGTCGTCGGGACGGTGCGCACCGAGGTCGAACCGGCGAGGCTCGTACCCCTTCACGTAACGCCCGTGCGCTTCGAGCACCGCCTGCGCCTCGGTCTCCAACTCGGCGGGGAGAATGAGGCCGGTCGCGGCCGCAACCTGCTCGCCGGCGACGAAGGGCACGACGAGCTCGGTCAACCAGTCGCGGTCGACGACGACGTCGTCGTCGGTGATGGCGATGATCTCCCCGGAGGCGTGTTCGAGCGCCGCGTTGTGCGCGTTCGCGAGACCGCGCCGGTCTTCGCGCACGTAACGGATCGCGAGCGGCTCGTCTTGGAACGCCTCGACGGTGCGGCGCGTTTGCGTCGTGCCCGGAGCGTTGTCGACGACAACCACGTCGAAGTTCGGGTAGTCGAGTTCCGTCAGCGAGCGTACGCAGCGCGCCAGCGCGACCGGTCGTTCGCGTGTCGCGACGACGACGGTGACCGGCGGCGCGACGGTGCGCGCGAGGTCGTGGTCCGCCCGGCACGGCGGCTCGTCGGGTTCGGTCCATCCGTGCCACAGGTCATGGGGGGTCGACTGGTCGTCGTCGCGTTCGAAATGGTTCGCGATCGCAACGCCCAGCCGGCGCTCGACCGTCGCGGTCCACGCGCGTCGATCGTGGTCGACCCGGCAGTCGAACAACACCAGACCGAGCGGCCGGCCGTGCAGCCGGCACAGCACCAGCGCGTGGTTACTGCCGGCGTGCGCTTCGACAAACCCTCGAAGCCGGTGAAGACCATCGGCGAGTTCGAGTGCGAAGACCGGTACCGGCCGGAACGGCTGTGCGTCGAGGACCGGCGCCAGGAGCGAAGCCAACTCGTCGAACGGCGCCGGTGTCCCGGCAGGCGCGTCGTCCGGGGCGACGCGCGTCATCCGGCCGATCCGTCGGTGTCGAGGGCATGGACCGCACGGCGGCTGGCCCGCTGCGCGGCGCGCATCATCCGCAGGAACCGCGGTGACAACAGCGCCTGTTCGACCTGGCCGACCACGCGCCGCGGCACGTGCGATTCGAGTTCGGCAAGCATCACTCGGGTGCGGCCGACGAGCCTCGGATGGACGAGTTCCTCGGTCGGCACCCGTTGGCGATCACGGAACTCGCCCCGGCGCACTTGTTCGTTCGGGCCGTACTTGCCCGCCGTACCCAGACAGTTCGTGCACGCCCGGGGCGGCTCGGGCGACTGCAGGTATGACAGCAGCCGTTGCGCGAACGCCGGATCGTCTTCGATCGGGATGCCGTCGACGTACGCGCTCGGCGCGTCGTCGCCGAGCACTCGGGGGATGTAATGCGCCTGCGGGCACCGGAAGAACCAGCCGTTGACCACGTTGTGACAACGCCAGCGGTGCGCCACGTTGCACGTGCGAAAGATCCGACCGACCAGGTCTCGATCTTCGGTCCCGACCTCCGAGTACGACTCCTGGAATTCGGGGCACGGACGAAAGCGAAGCGCGACGCCATGACGCTCCGCCTGCGCGACGCAACGTTGCTGTACGTCTTCCTTCATGGTCCGGCCCGGGTACAACGACACTTCGACGGCATCGACGCTCGACCAGAACGCATCGGTCATCCGCGGCAGCAGCAGGCCGTTGGTGACCACGACGATCGCGTCGCCGACACCGGAATGACGGGCCGCCGCGATCACCGACGAAAGATCGGGGTGCAGGAGCGGCTCCCCGCCCAACAGTCTCAGCATTCTGACGTGGTACGAACCCGCGAGGACCTTCAGGTCGCGGGCCATGGTTTCGGGATCCACATAGCTCTTCGGGAGCACCGGTGAAAGGTGACTGCACGCACGGCACGACAGGTTGCAGTGCTCGACGACGTTGATCTCGCAACGCCCGTTCACGATCCGCCCGTCGACGACCTCGTACCGGTCCACGCCGCCCACCCCCATTTGCCGGATCGTCGACGCGCGGACCGTTCAGCGCGCGAAGCGCCGGTGCGCACGTCGTCGAACTCGCGAAACTGGTCACCACCGTGCGCCGCGAACGACGGCGCCGCCCCCAACTCGCCAACCCACAGCCCCGGCGAGCACCCGCTTCGTAACCGGCGGCGCGTCTCGCTGTCAACCCACGCGGTGGGCTATGCGAAACCGAGCTCGTCCGCCAGTACCGCCGCGCGCCGGGCGCGCCGGGCGTTGTCGAGGAGCGCGAGGCCGCGCTCGCGGTACCGGTAGTGGGCGTCGATCTCCTCGCGGCCTCCGTAGCGGAACTGCTTCGCGGCCGAGGCCGAGGCGAGCATGGCCGGGGTCAGCCAGTCGTACTTGACCGCCGAGGCGTAGAGGCCGAGCCCGGCGAGTCGGGAGTCGCCGCTCCAACCGGCCTCGGCCAGGCCCGCGGTGTAGGCCTCGAGCACCGCCGCCTCGAGGACCGGGAGCGACGCGGCGGGGAGGAAATGGTCGAAGGCCGCGTCGGGTACAAGGTTGCCGATGTCCTCCCCGATGGCGCCGTCGCCCACGAAGGCCCAGTCGAGGAGCGCGACACGACGGTCGGGTCGCATGATCAGGTTCTTCGTCCAGAAGTCGAGGTGGCAGAGGACCCGCGGGAGCGCTTCGACGATCCGGTACAGGCGCTCGCGGGAGTCGTGGAGCCATCGCGCCGCCTCGCGGAGTTCGGGCGGGAAGTTGTCTCGAACGAGCGGCTGCGCCCACGCTTCGTCGTCGTCCAGCAGTCTCCATTCGACCGGCTTGCCGCTGCTGTACCCGCGCAGGAACCCCCGGGTGAGCCACGGGACATCGGGCATGGGCGTTCCCGCGAGATAACGGCCCTGCGCACGCCCGAGCGCGCTCGACGCGGCGACGTAGTCGGCGATCGCCCACTGTTCACCGGGCCGGCCGCCGACGAACTCGAGCAACAGGACGATCGCGTCGTCGCCGTAGTAGGCCTCGACGACTCCGGGTGCGACGATCCCGCCCGGCTCGTACGCGTCCACGACGTTATCCCGGTACGCAAGCCCCTCGCGAGCCCAATAATTGAACCGTCGCGGGTCGTCGGCACCGCTCGTCCAGTGCGTGTCCCACGGTGTTTGCGGCACCGGGCGGCCGGGTGACAGGCATTTCAGAACCATCGGTCGCCCGGACGCGGAAACTCGCCAGATCCCCGGCGTCAACCAGCGATTGTGCGCGAGATCTTCGATCGTGAACCGCGCCGGGTCCGATCCGAGGCGGCGAAGCGCCTCCCCGGGATCGCGGCACGCCGCATCGGTGTCACTCACCCGTCGTGCCGTCGATTCGCTCGCGCAACAGGTCGGCATGACCGTTGTGCCGGGCGTACTCCTCGAGCATGTGCAGCAGGATCCAACGCAAGGACACGAATTCTCCCCACTTCGGCTGGAGCGCGCTCGTCGACAGTGATGGCGCGCGTCGCTCGGCCTCGCGGGCACGGGCGCACTCCGCACGCCAGATGGCGAACGTCTCGTCACCATCCGCCGCTTTCGCGTCGTACGCGGCCTGGAAGTCGCCGGCCGGCGAGTAGATCAGCGGCACGTCCTCGCCGTCGAGCACGCGCCGGAACCACGTCCGTTCGACCTCTGCCATGTGCCGCACCAGGCCCAGCAGCGACAGCTTCGACGGCGGGACCGACTCCGCCCGCAACTGCTCGTCGGTCAGCCCGCGGCACTTGTGCGCGAGCGTCGCCCGATGCCACTCCAAGAAGGCGTTGAGCATCTCCCGCTCGTCGGCGCCGAGCGGAGGATCGATGCGCGGGCCCACCGCTACATCATCGCCCGCAGGTCGGCTGTCGGGTATAGGAATACGCATGACCACGTTGACCACCGCGCAGATCGAGTACCTCGCCAGCCAGCGGCTCGGCCGGATCGCAACCGCCGGAGCCGATCGCAAACCGCATGTCGTGCCGACGTCGTACCGGTACAACGCCGAACTCGGCACGATCGACATCGGTGGGCTGCACGTCGCGACCACGAAGAAGTTCCGCGACGTCGAGGCGAACCCGTGGGCGGCGCTCGTCGTCGACGACCTCGTGTCGATCGACCCGTGGACGCCGCGCATGCTCGAAGTTCGCGGGCGCGCGGAAGCGTTGGCTGCAGGTGGAGCAAACCTCGGTCAAGGCTTCGGCGACGCCTTCATCCGCCTCTACCCGGAGAAGGTCAACAGCTTCGGTATCTGAGTGCCGAGCCCCCAGCCACCGCGCCCCGTTCAGCCGGGTGCGACTTCTTCGGGGTGACGTTCGGCAAGCACGTCGGCCCACTCGCCGCGGCCGGTCGCGCGTAGGCGGTCGAGGTACGCCGGGAGGTGTTTGCGAACGTGGAACGGTCCGCCCTCGCGCCGTACGACGTCGATCGGGTCTTCTCGCACGACGGCGCGGTCGAGCTGCGCGGCGGTCCACTCGTCGAGCATCGACGCGGCGCGCCGCGTCGTCGACGTGTCGGACGGCGCGAGGTCGTGCGTTTCGTGCGGGTCGGCGGCCACGTCGAACAACATCTCGTCGGGCCAGTGCGCGTGGTAGCCGTCGTGCCAGGTGCGCAGGTAGAGGTGGTCATCGAAGCGCACGCCGCGCTGGCACGACCACGCGCCCTGCGAGAGCACGAGATGGTCGCGCCCGGCCGAACCCACTTCTATCGGTTGGCCGTCCCACCTCGGCGGGACGCGCAACCCGGCAAGATCGAGCAGCGTCGCGGCGACGTCGAGGTGGTACTGCAAGCCGTCGTGCACGGCCGGCGCGAGCCCGGGCCAGCGGAGCACGGCCGGGATGTGGGTCGTTGCTTCGTCGGCAGCCTGGTGATCCGCGTACACGCCGAGTTCTCCGAACGCCTCGCCGTGGTCGCTGCTCACGAAGATCGCGGTGTCGTCGAGCACCCCGAGTTCGTCGAGCTTGTTGCCGAGCGCGCCGAGCGCGTCGTCGGCATAACGCACCCCGACGTCGTACCCGTCGAAGATTGCCTTGACCTCGTCCATCGAACGCGCGTCCCACGGTTGGCGCGGTGGCGGTTGCCCCCACTCGTCGGGCGTGAACCCCCACGGTTCCTGCGCCGAGTGCGGGCCCGGCAGTTCCCAATTCCGTGCCCGCACCGCTTCGGTGTGCCACGCGGGAACCGGGTCGGATGCGAACGGGTTCCCGTACTCGTCCGGCGCGTTGTACGGCGTGTGCGGGTCCCAGAGGTGCACGTGGAGGAACCACTGGTCGGCGCGCCCGCGGCGTTCGAGCCAGTCGAGCGCGAACGGGAGTACCTCGTCGGCGCGTTCGCCGCCCACGCCTCGCATCAGGTTCATCGCTTCCATGAACCCGTGGTTCCACCACGTCGCCGAATGGCGGAACGGGAAACTCGACAACGACGCGGTGTGCCAGCCGTTCCAGTAGAAGATGCCCGCCCACGACTCGAACGACCAGCGGGTGATGAACCCACGCCGCGCGCCGAGCGAACGGAGATCGGCGGCGGCGCCACCGTGGTTGACGACACCGTTGCGGATGCCGAACTGGCCGGTGATCAACGCGGTGCGGCTCGGGAGGCACGGCACGTCCGACGCGTACACGTTCGCGAAGCGAACACCGCCGGCCGCGAGTGCGTCGATGTTCGGTGTCGTTCGCCGGTGGTACCCGGCGCAGCCGAGGTGATCGGCGCGCAGCGTGTCGATGTCGACGAACAAGATCCGCACTGCCGCCGACCCTACGACAGGACCGAGCACCATCGCGCTCGTGCCCGGATCGGGATCAGGACGTTCTGCCCTACCTTCCCGCGGAGCGCACCCGATAACTTGCACGCGATGTCGTTGCGATCGCGCCACGTCGTCCGCCGTTGCATCGCCGTAACCGGTGCACTCGCCGCCGGCGCGATCGTCGTGATCCCTGCGAGGGCCACGCCGGCAGCCGCCGAGATCACCTGCGGGCAGACGATCACCGCGAGCGTGACCCTCACTGCCGACATCGGGCCGTGCCCGGGCGACGGCATCGTCGTCGGCGCCGACCACATCAGGATCGATCTCGCCGGGCACACGATCAGTGGTGCCGTGATCGACGAGACGACTCCCCCGGTCACGACGCAGCCGACCGGCGTGCGCGTCGGCACCCACGACCACGTCACCGTCACCAACGGCCGGATCGTGGGCTACACGATCGCCGCGATCCCTCGCCGGTCGGTGTTCCGAACCGCCGTCCAAGTCGGCGGCATCCCCTTCGAGAACGGCCGAACCTACAAGCACGCCGACGCCGGCAACCACGACACCCTGCGCGACCTCTACACCGACGCCGACATCACGATCGTCGGGAACGACAACACCGTGAAGCGCGTGCGCGCCGGCCTCGAGGTGGTCGGCGATCACAACCATGTCGCCTCCTCGCAAACGCCCCCGAACCCGAGCTGTTGCATCGACCCGCGCGAGTACGTATGCCCGTCGGAGACGGAACTCGGGATGTACATCTTCGGCGCGTCGAATGTCATCGACCACAACGCGTCGTGCGGCATGTTCGTCGGCTGGGGCACGAACCCCCGCGACGGGTCGCACAACGTCATCGCGCACAACGTGCTCACCGGCCCGCTCCAGGTCGAAGGCGGCGGTCTCAGCCCACCCGGCCGCCCGGGCAAGGCCGCAGCAATCGTCGACGAACGCATTCGCGACAACACCATCGACACGGAACCGTTCGCGAACGAGACCATCGACCCCGGCGCCGGCATCGTTCTCTTCGCCGTCAGTAGGAGCATCGTTGCGCACAACGTCGTCACCGGTGACGGCATCGTGATCAACCAACTCCCGGTGCACACACCGCAGGACCCGATCGGCCCCGTCGACGGGAACGCGCTCGTTGCCAATCATGTGTCGTACTCGCGTGGTGACGGGATTCACGTTCCCGGTCCCGGTGTTTTCGAAGGCACTGCGGTGAAGGGCGCTCGCCACACGTATCTCTCGCGCAACGTCACGGATCACAACGGCAACGACGGCATCTACAACGCGGCGAAGTCGACACGGCTTCGGCACAACCGGGCCGACGACAACCTCGCGCTCGGCATCGAATCGGTGGTCCGGCCGAAAGACCTCGGCGGCAACCGCGCGAGCGGCAACGGCGACCCACGTCAATGCGTCAACGTGCGCTGCACGTAGGGTGCCGTCATGGATGAGCAACTGCCGGTGGGGCTCGACGACCTCACGGCCCAGTGGTTCTCGCAGGCGCTCGACCGCCACGTGACCGACGCGACCGTCGTCGACCGCAGCTCGGGTACCACCGGTAGAGCGCGCGCGTCGCGCTGCGCGGTGAGCCGGGCCTTCCGTCAACCGTGTTCGTGAAGCTCCCCCCGTTCGACGAGCAGCAGCGCGCCTTTGTGGAACAGACCGGCATGGGTGTCGCCGAGGCCCGCTTCTACCGCGACCTCGCGAGCGAGGTCCCGGTGCGGGTGCCGGGCGCGTGGTTCGCCGGCACCGACGGTCGCGGCTACGTGATGGTGCTCGAAGACCTCGCGGCATCCGGGTGCCGGTTCCCCACCGCGGACGACGCCGACATCGCGGGCCGCGCGCGTGATGTCGTCGAGCAGCTCGCCACCCTGCACGCGCCGTTCTGGAGTTCGACGCGGTTCGCACCCGGCGAGGACCTGGCCTGGCTCGCGGGGCGCGGCACCGACGGCGGCGACGGCGGCCGGACCTTCATCCGGCAGGCCGTCGACGTGCTCGGCGACGAGATGGGCCCGCCGTTCCATCGCATCGCCGACATCTACCTCGCGGGGCCGCGGACATCGGACGGCTCTGGGGCACGGGGGCCGGCACCCTTGTGCACGGCGACCCGCACTTCGGCAACCTCTTCGTCGACGTCGAAGGGGGCGATCGCACCGGCTTTCTCGACTGGGCGGTGCTGTGCCGCGCGCCGGGCCTGCGCGACGTCGCGTACGTCTTGTGCAACTCGGTACCGCAGGACGTTCGCGAACCGAACGAGCGCGAGTTCGTCGATCGCTACTGCGAAGTGCTGGCCGCCGCCGGCGTCGACCTCGATCCGGTCGCGGCCTGGGAGCAATACCGGCTCTTCGCCGTGTACTCGTGGGTCGCAGCGGCCGCGACGGCGGGAATGGGGTCGAAATGGCAGCCCCTCTCCGTCGGCCTCGAGCGCGACCCGACGGGCGACGGCCGCGTGCGCGCACCTCGACAGCGCCGGCCTCCTCGAGTCGATGCTCGGATGAGCACGACCTGCCGGTCGTAGGGCGCCGTCTTACGGGGAACCGGTCACTGGTGCCGGGGCCCAAGTCGGGTGCGGGATCCCGCCCACCACCGTTCGACCGGCCCGCCCGCAGCGTCAAAGCGTGCCCGGCACCACCCGTTCCGCCGCATCGTGGCGGCGATGCCGCGCGCCGCGCGGGGAGTCCAGCCAAATTGACGCACTCGGAGAGCCGTAGTTACTCTCCGTGACCGAGGGCGGCGGCCCCCTTGGGCGGGAGGGTTCACACAGTGACAACGCTGCGACGCGCCGCGGCTGGTCGGGGAGTCATCGTCGTTGCTCGACAAATGGGGCGTTACCGGCCCCTGACGCCGAGCACCGCCGGCGCGCGATGCTCCCGGCGAGGGGCCCGCTGATGGCGGGAACCCGCGAGGTCCAATATCTCGTCCTCCCCGACTCGACGAACCCGTACCTGCTCGCCCGGGTGCGCTGGCCCGACATCTGCCAGGCGATGAGCCCGGTCCGGCCCGACTGGCAGGAAGACCCCGGCCTCTTCGACCTGCCCTACGACCCGTGCGGCACGCCGGTGACCTTCGAACAGGCAGCCGCGATCGCGGCCGAATGGGGAACGCACTTCCCCCGGGAGGAGCGCGCCGGTACGGCCGTCCCCTCGCTGATGCGGCGGATGCCCGCCAACTGGTCGAACCTGTCGCGCGCGGAGCGGAATGCCTGGTCGCTCGAGTACTTGAAGACGCGCAAGCGCGCCGCGGCGGAGGCCCGGCCGCCGCGCCGCCGGTGGCGGCGCCGGCAAGCGAGCCCGTGGTTCGAACCGGTGCAACCCCCGCAGGACGAACCGGTCTTGGACCTCACGGCGGTGTCCGACGACATGCTTCCCGGCGCCGCCGCCGAGGCGAACGTGACGCTCGACGTGACGCAAGAACCGGCGGCCGCGAAGAACGCGGTCATCGACCTCACTGACATGAGCGACGACGCACCGACGGTCGAGGGCGCATGACGATCCACCATCCGGAAACGGAAGACCAGCCGCCTCGGTCGATCGGGAACGGGCGAGACGCCGTCGCGGCCGACACCGATCTCGCGACACGGCCCGCCGCGTTCCCGGGGAACGGCACGACGACAGCGCGCCCGAAACGGGCGACCGACTACCGGCTGAGGGGCCTCGACCTCGACGTCGTCCTCGCCGAAGAGGCCGACCGACCGGTGCGCAAGAAGCACCCGAGCCTCCGCCGGCGCCGGCGGCGACTGATCGTCCAGTGGATCGTCGTGCTGGCCGTGACCGCACTCGTCGCGATGTTCCTTCGCGCTTCGGTCGTCGAACCCTTCTCCGTGAGCTCGGCTTCGATGGTGCCGACGTTGCCTGCCGGCACCGGCGCGCTCGTCGTGAAGTCGAGCCTCCTGACCGGGCCGGTCAAGACGGGCGACATCGTCGTCTACCGCCAGCCCGCCGGGTCGACGTGCAGCTCCGGCGGGCACGACGCACATCGCCTCGTCGACCGGGTGATCGGCCTGCCCGGCCAAACGATCTGGTCGGTGAGAGGACGTATCTACGTCGACGGGAAACGCCTCGACGAGCCCGGTTGGTACAACCCGCCGTTCGGGGAACTCGGGCCCACCGCGATCCGGCGCACCACCATCCCCGCGGGCAGCTATTTCGTGATGGGCGACAACCGCACCGACTCGTGCGACTCCCGGGCGTTCGGGCCGATAGCCAAATCGCTGCTCGTCGGCAAGGTCGTCGCGATCGTCACGCGCAACGGTCACCCGTTCGTGCACTCCATCTAAGCGAGGGTTCCGAGTGCTGCACAGCTTCCGGCTTTACGACCTCTTCATCCTCAGCTTCGTGCAGTTGGTGGTGACGACGGTGCTGGTGATGAGCCCGGCACGCAGCATCGATACCCGCTTTCGCTGGACCGGTTCCTTCATCACGGAAGTCACCCTCGGCGCGCTGTGCGCGGCGGCGGTCGCGGCCGTTTCGTGCTTCTTCAGCGTCGTGCTGTGGGGGATACCCCTGAAGGGGCTCGAAGTCGCGGCGTACCTGCTGGTGCTCTTCTCGCTGGCCGTCATCATCGCCCGTCCCGACACGAGCGTGGTCGGCAAGCTCTTCTACGCCTCGTACGCGGCGGCCGGGTTCACGTTCGTCGGGTATGCCGCGCTGGTCGCCGCGAACTCGACCCGTTCCTTTGCCGAGACGTTGACGGCTTCGCTGCTGATCCTGCTCGACCTCGGCGCGTTCCTCGTGTGGAACTCGAACATCAACTACGTGAGCGATGTGATGGGGCGCACCCGCCGCTCGCGGCCGCTGCCCGAGGCCGATCCGAACTACCAGCCGTTCGTGTCGATCCACATCCCGGCGTACAACGAGCCGCCCGAGATCCTGATCGCGACGATCAAGGCCGTCGAGGAGATCGACTACCCGAACTTCGAGATCGTCGTCATGGACAACAACACGCAGGACCCGGCGATCTGGGGACCGGTCGAGGAGTACTGCCGAGGTCGCGAACGGGTGAAGTTCGTGCACGTCGCACCCTGGCCGGGTTACAAGGCGGGCGCGTGCAACCTGGCGCTGCGCGAGTACACGGACCCGCGCGCCGAGATCATCGGTCTTGTCGACGCCGACGACATCGTCAAGCCGTACTACCTCCGCGAGACCGCGCCGTACTTCTCCGACGAGCGGGTCGGCTTCGTCCAGACCTTCGAAGGCAACCGCGACTACGAGGGCAGCGCGTACTACACCGCCTGCGTCGACTCCTACCAAGGCTTCTACCTGGCGGTCATGTCGTCGCGCAACGAACGTGACACCGTGCCCTTCGTCGGCACGATGGGCCTCTTCCGGCGCAGCGCGCTCGAGGGTGTCGGCGGCTGGAACGAGTGGTGCATCAGCGAAGACACCGAGGCCTCGTTGCGCGTCCTCAAGTCGGGATGGTCGGGGCTCTACATCCCCCGCTGCTTCGGCCGCGGCATCGTGCCACCTTCGTACGCCGGACTGAACACGCAGCGCCATCGTTGGTGCTTCGGCGCGATGCAGATCCTCCGGCTCCACTGGCGCAGCCTCATGCCGTGGGATCGTTCCCCCGACAACCACCTGACGTCCAGCCAGCGCCGCGACTACCTCATGGCGTCGCTCGGGTGGTTCAGAGACCTCATGATGCTGGCGTTCGCGCTCTTGCTCCTCGTCGTCACCGGCTTGCTGCTGACCGGGGCCGATTTCGCGTTGATGCCGCTCCGCGGCAACGCGTCGCTGTTGCCGATGTCGCTGATCATCGTCGCTTCCGTGTGTATGACCTGGACGCTGCGATATTGGACGACGATCTCCTGGCGGCGCGCGTTCTCCGGCCTGCTGATCAGCCTCTCGGCGAGTTGGATCACTGCGCTCGCGTGCATCCAGGGGCTCACCCACCGCGAAGGTGTCTTCCTGCGAACCTCGAAGACGGGTTCGACGCACCGCCCGCTGCGCACCGCGCTCCGCCTGAGCCGGATCGAGACGCTGTTGGCGGTGGCGTTGTTCGTCTCGGCCGGCCTCCTCATCGCGTCGGCCCATCCGCCGATCCTGCTGATCAGCATCATCATCGTGCAGGGCGCGGTATACGCGAGCTCGCCCGTCGCGGCCTTGTGGAACCTGCGCGCACAACGCGTACCGCGCCATGAGTACCGGCGGCGCTACGAGGAGCGGAAGCTTCGGAGACACTTCACACCCTCGTTCGCGACGGTCGGTTTCGTCGGCGCCCTGTTCGTCGCCCTGATGGCGGGAGCGACGATCGCGGTCTTCGCCGCGCCGCACAAGCTGACCCCGGCCCCGGCCGCGACCGTCGGACCGGCACGACCGCCGGCCGCAGCCACCCAATCGGCGAGCGCCGTACAACCCGGGCGCTGACGCCGAGCACGGTTCGGCGTCGCAGGGTCAGCCGGAAGCGGCCGCCTTCGAGCACGCGGCCGCCGAGACGGTCGTTCCCACGTCGAGGCAGTACGACGAGAGGTCGAGCGAGAAGTCGATCGGCCCGGCGCCGTAGGGGTCGGCGTTCTGCGGACCGAACTCCGTACCGAACGCGATCGTGTCGAGCCAGTAGTTGTTCGCGAAGTCGTTCCAGCCGTAGGTGTTCTGGAGCAACGTGCCGGCGGCGTCGAGCGCGGTACTGAGATCGACCGTCACGGTGCCTTCCTGCGCGATGTGCGCCGCGTCCAGCACGAGCCAGATCGTGCCGCCCCAGGGCGCGGTGTGACCGTCGCCGTACACGTTGTTGGCGTACAACGACCACGCCTGGTTGCCCGGGTCGACACGGCCGTTCACCGAGTACGGGACCGTCGCGGTCCCGATCTTCGAGCCGTCGGGTAGCAGTGACTGCGCGTCGTAGTCCGTCCAGACCATGACCTCCACCGTTCCGTCCGTCTGGCACGGTGTCGGGGTGCCCGAGGCGTTGAGCCACAGGTCGTAGGCGACGTCGTAGGTGACCTGCGCCGCCTGCGCGTCGTAGGTTGCGCTGCCGATCAGGTCGGACGGGAGCGAACGAACCCGTACCGGGAGTTGCAGATCGGGCGACGGCCGGGGCGACGTTGCCGCATGGCATTGGTCGACCCCGTACAACACACTCGGGAAGCCGCGTACCCACGTGTTCGCCTGGGGCGCGATACAGGCGGAGTCGGTGCAGGGCGGCGCGCTCGACAGGCTGCCCTTCACCTCCACCGCGCCGGACGCATTCACCGACATGCGCACCGATCCGGCGCTCGGCGAGCCACCGAGGTTCCACTCGTTGCCCGCGAGTTGGGCGACACCCAAACGGGGCGCCGACGCGGCGCAGCCGGTCGTGCTGCGAGGACCGACGCGGCACGCCGACGTCCAATCCCAGCTCCGACCGCTCGCCGCCGGGTTGGGCACGAGCGAGATGCGCGCGCCGCCGTCCTTCCCCTGCCCGCACGCGGCGGCGGACGCGGTCAGGCCCACGATCGTGAGCACCGTCGCGATCGAGCGGCCGCGCCGGCGATGCGTCGGATGCCGCGTCGGATGCGTCGTACGTTCGGGCCCGGGATGCTCGTCCATGCGCACTCCTCGCCGGACCGAGGATGCGGTTCACTCCAGCCCTGGCCGGCGAGTTTACCGGCTGACCCGCTCGACGATCTTCAGCCCGCGGCCCGTTGCCCTCGGCGAGGCAGGTTCGCGCGCAAGCGGGCCGGTCGATAGTTTCGGCCTCGTGACCGCCCGCAGCATGCCGCGTGTCGTCGACGTCTCGAACGGGATTCCCGGGGCCTACGCGGCCCGACTGCTCGCGCAGACGGGCGCCGACGTCGTGCGGATCGAACCCGAACGCGGAGACCCGATGCGCCGCTGGCGGAACGGCGACATCGAGGCCGACGACGACGGCGCGCTCTACGAGTACCTCCGCGTCGACCAGCGCGCGGTACAGGTCGACGGCGACCCGCTCGCGTACGGCGCCGACGTGGTGATCGCGTCGCCTCGCGGCAACGAGGTCGACGCGCTCCGCCGAGCCGCGCACGACGACCCGGCGCTCATCGCGGTGGCGATCACGCCGTACGGGCTCGACGGGCCGTACCACGACCGCCCCGCGACCGACTTCACGCTCCAATCCGACAGCGGCGCGCTGCTGATCCGAGGCTCGGCGGGCAGTGCCCCGTTCCAGATGGGCGGCCGCACCTGCGACTGGCTGGCCGGCGCGTACGCGACGGCGGCCGCGCTCGCGGCGTGGGAAGGACGCCGGCACGGTGGGCGCGGCGGCGTGATCGACGTGTCGATCGCGGAGGTGAACTACCTCGGCGGCTCGAACTTCGCCGACGTGTTCCACGCGATGCAATGGGGTGCCGACGCGACACCGGTCGGATCGCCGCGCCAGCTGGAGATCCCGTCGATCGAGCGCACAAAAGATGGTTGGGTCGGCTTCAACACGAACGCGCCGCACCAATTGCAGGCGTTCCTCACCATGATGGGCCGCGACGACCTCGTCGCCAGCGGTGAGTTCACGATGGCCGGTAACCGCATCGCGCGGGCCGACGAGTGGAACGCGCTCGTATCGGATTGGACCACGCAACGTACGACGGCGGAGATCGTCGAACTCGCCGTCGCGCACAAGGTCCCGGTGGCCCCGGTGTGCGATGGCCGCGCCGTCACCGAGCTGGAACAGGTGCTGGCGCGCGGCACGTTGATCACGGCACCGAGTGGCCGCTTCCGTATGCCCGGCCGGCCGTGGCGGATCGACGGCGACCGCGGCCCCGCACCCGAACCGGCGCCGGCACGCCCGCGGCAAGCGACCGATCACATCTCGTGGCGCGACCCTTCCCCCGCTCCCGCCGTCGGCGCGGCGGGCAACGTTCCCGGCCGGGCGCTCGACGGGGTACGGGTCGTCGACCTCACGTCGTGGTGGGCCGGCCCGATGGCGAGCGCGCTGCTCGCCGCGTTCGGTGCCGACGTCGTCCACGTCGAGTCGCCGTCGCGCATGGACGGCATGCGAACAGTGGGCGCGATGTTCTTCGACCGCCCGAGCTGGTGGGATCGCAGTTGGTTCTTCCTCGCCATCAATTCCAACAAGCGCGACCTCGCGCTGGAGATCGGGACGGAACGCGGCCATGCCCTCGCGCTCGACCTGATCGCGCAGGCCGATGTGATCGTCGAGAACGCGACACCTCGCGTCCTCGACAAGGTCGGGCTCGGGTGGGACGCGATCCACGCCGCGAACCCGCGGGCGATCCTCGTCCGCATGCCCGCGTTCGGCCTCGACGGGCCGTGGCGCGAACGACCCGGTTTCGCGCAGACGATCGAGCAGGCGTCGGGCCTCGCGTGGATGACCGGTCGCGCCGACGACCAACCGCGCATCCAACGCGGCCCGTGCGACCCGAACGGTGGGTTGCACGCCGTGATCGCGTTGTTCGCCGCCCTCGCCGAACGCGAACGCACCGGTCTCGGCTGTGTCGTCGAAGCATCGATGTTCGACGCCGCACTCGCCATCGCGGTGGAACCGATCATCGAGTGGACCGCCTACGGCAACGTCCTCTCGCGCGACGGCAACCGGTCGGCGACGGCGGCGCCGCAGGGCCTCTACCCTTGTCCGGGCGACGACCAGTGGCTCGCGGTGTCGGTCGAGACCGATGAGCAGTGGCGCGCGCTGGCAACCACGATCGACCGGCACGACCTGGCCGGCGATCCCGCCCTCGCGGACGCGTGCCGATCGGCGGCGCGCCCACGACCGCCTCGACGACGCGATCGCGGCCTGGGCCGCGTCGCGCGACGCCGAAGCCGCCGCGGGTGCGCTCGTCGCGGCCGGGGTACCGGCGGCGATCGGTCGCGATCCCCGCCTGGCCGCGCGCCACCCGCAGTTCGCCGCCCGTGGTTTCCACGAGGTCGTCGACCATCCCATCGTCGGCCCGATCCCGGTACCGACGTTGCCGTTCCGCATCGACGGCACCGAGCGTTGGGTTCGCACGCCGGCTCCGATGTTCGGCGAGCACAATGTCGCCGTGCTCGGGTCCCTCCTCGGGCTCGGGCCGACGAGCTCGACCGCCTGCGCGCCGAGCACGTGATCGCCGAGCAACCCGCCGGTTTCTGAGAAAGAACAACCATGACCGACCTGTTCGACCGGTACCGCGTCATCGACGTCGACACGCACCTCACCGAACCACCCGACGTGTGGACCGCGCGGATGCCCGCGAAGGTGCACGACCGCGTCCCGCACATCGAGCGCCAGGACGGTCGCGACGTGTGGGTCGCCAACGGCAACTACATCGGCGCGCCCGGCTTCTACTCGATGGCCGGCTTCGACGGGGTGCTCCCCGCGTCGGTGCCGCCCACCTACGACGACATCGCGCCCGCGATGTACGACGGCGCCGCGCGCGTGCAGTTCCTCGACCAAGAAGGCATCGACGCCCAGGTGCTGTACCCCAACGTCGCCGGTTTCGGGAACGGCTACTTCAGCACGCTCGACGACGCGTCGTTCGCGCTCGACTGCGTGCGCGCGTACAACGACTTCCTCACCGATTGGAGCAGCGTCGCGCCCGACCGGCTCATCACCGTCACCGCGCTGCCGTTCTGGGACGTCGAGGCCGCGATCGCGGAACTCCACCGTGGGCAGGAACTCGGGCACCGCGCGGTGAACTTCTGCAACCAGCCGCAGGACTTCGGGCAACCGCCGCTCGCGCACCGGCACTGGGACCGGCTGTGGGCCGCCGCGCAGGAGGCGGGCGTGTCGGTGAGCTTCCACGTCGGCGGCGGCACGATGGGCACGCAGTTCGTCGACACCGCCGAGATGGGCTGGATGACGAACTTCGCCAAGGTGTCGTCGCTCATCTTCCTCGACAACATCCGCTGCGTGACCGACCTGATCCTCGGCGGCGTCTGCCACCGCTTCCCCGACCTGAAGTTCGTGTCGGTTGAATCCGGCGTCGGCTGGCTTCCCGCGATGCTCGAGACGTGCGACTGGCAATGGCGCAACGGCGGCGTGCTCGACGAGCACCCGGAGTACGACCTGCTGCCGAGCGAATACTTCCGGCGCCAGATCTACGGCTGCTTCTGGTTCGAACAACAGGCCGCGCTCGACGCCATCGCGCAGTACCCCGACAACATCCTCTACGAGACCGACTACCCGCACCCGACATGCCAGCATCCCGGCCCGCGCACGCCGGCGCAACGGCCGCGCGTCTACGCGTCGCGGGTGCTCGGCCAGTGCCCGCCCGACGTGCAGGCGAAGATCCTCCATGAGAACGCGGCACGGGTGTACGGGCTGTGACGACCGACCTGACCCCGCCCGACCCGACACCGCCCGACCTGACCCCGCCCGACCTCGGGAGCCCGTACCTCGTCGTGCACGTCGACGGCCGGGTGCTGCATCTGCGTCTCGATCGCACCGACCGGCGCAACGCCTTCAGCCAGGACATGTACCGCGGGTTGAAGCGAGCCGCGGTCTGGGCCGACCAGCAGCCCGAACTCGACGCGGTCTGCATCACCGGGACCGACCGTTGGTTCGGCGCGGGCGGCGACATGTCGGGGAGCAACACCGACCCCGAAGGGCTCGCCACCGAATGGGACCCGACCGACCAGTTCCCCTTCCGGCACATCGAGCGCTGCTCGAAGTTGTGGGTCGCCCGCATCAACGGTGTCGCGCACGCCGGCGGGCTCGTACTCGCGTTGCACTGCGATGTCACGATCGCATCCGACCGCGCCCGTTTCCGCGCGCCCGAACTGCTGCGCGGCATACCCGACCCGTTCCTCAGTGCGCGGCTGGCCGCAGCGGTCGGGCTCGTGCGGGCGCGGTCACTGATGTTCACCGGTCGCGAAGTCGACGCGCACGAGGCAATGGCGATGGGCCTGGTCGGCCAGGTCGTGCCCCACGACGAGCTCGACGCCGCGGTCGCAACGGCGCTCGAACAGATCGCGGCCACGGGACCGGCGGCGCGCCGCGCGGTGAAACGCGACCTCAACACCCGCCTGGCCGTACCCGACGTCGCGTTGTTCTTCAACGCGATCCGCTCAGCGGAGATGGTCGAAGGCATGGCCGCGTTCATCGAGAAACGGCCACCAGCATGGCCGCGCCTGTAGCGCGTCGGCGCGCGCCGGCTCGCGACCGCCGGCGTCGCACCACCTCATGCCGATGGGACGACAGCAGTGAACCGCGGCCCCGACGTCGCGACCTCGCAATGCTGCATTCCAGCTTGACGGAATACAGCCCGCAGCTCAGGTGGTGTGCGCGGGCGATCCAAAATGGTGGAGGTCCGCGCGTCGTTCAACGAGCGGATGTCGGGCCGGCACGGGACACCGCGTGCCGGTCGCCACAAGCGAAAGTCGAAAGACCCCTACGCGAAGGTCGTTCGGCGCTCGCGGTGCGCGCCGGAGCGACCACATGTTGGCGTCGACTGCGAGTTGCAGCGGGAGCGTAGGTCGATCGTCATGCGGGGAAAGCAGGCGCTTCGCGCTGCGGGCGCGGTGATAGCAGCGGCCGCGCTCATTCCCACCGCCATCCGGGTGACACCGGTCGCGGGCGCAGCCGCGCCGGGACCCGTGGCGGCGACCGCGGCCGCACCGGCGGGGATGTGGACAGCCGGCACCGACGGCGGCGTGTTCGGCGTCGCCGGGCGCTTCTTCGGCAGCATGGGCGGCCGGCGCCTCAACGCACCCGTGGTATCGATCGCGGCGACGCCGACCGGCGCGGGGTACTGGCTCGCCTCCCTCGACGGCGGCGTATTCGCTTTCGGCGACGCGCACTTCTTCGGCAGCATGGGCGGCCGGCGCCTCAACGCACCCGTCGTCGGCATCACGGCGACACCCAGCGGCCGCGGCTACTGGCTCGCCGCGGCCGACGGCGGGGTGTTCAGCTTCGGTGACGCACGCTTCTTCGGGAGCATGGGTGGCCGGCGGCTCGACCAGCCGATGACCGGCATGGTGCGAACACCGAATGGCCGCGGGTACTGGATGGAGGCGCGCGACGGAGGCGTGTTCACGTTCGGGGACGCGCACTTCTTCGGCAGCGCCGCCGGCGCGCCCGCGCCCCAGGCATTCGCGGCGATGGCCGCGTCACCGAGCGGCGGCGGCTACTGGCTCGTACGCCGGGACGGCCACGTGGCCGCGTTCGGCCACGCGGGCAAGTTCGGCGACGCCACACTCGGTGCATCGTTGGGCGTCGGGATCGTGCCCACCCGATCGGGGCGCGGCTACTGGATCGTCTCATCCGACGACACGATCCGGGCGTTCGGCGACGCCGCACCCCTGGCGTCACCAACGAGGCTCGCTGCGCCCGTCGTCGGGTTCGCAACACCTTGGGCGTCATCGTCCGGCTACGCACTTTTACTCCTCGAGCGACTCTTGCAACCGCGCACGGTCACATGGCCGGGCGCGCACGAAGTCGCGTTGACATTCGACGACGGCCCCGGGCGCGACACCGCAGGCGTCATCGCCGTACTCGCGCAAAAGGGCGTGCAGGCGACATTCTTCGCCGTCGGCTATGAGGTCGCGGCCGACCCCGACCTCGTGCGCACCGAGATCGCGGCCGGGGATGCAGTAGGCGACCATACGTGGGACCACCCTGACCTGACGACCCTCACTCCCGCGCAGATCGATGACCAACTCCGGCGGGGCGCGGACGCGATCCGCGCTGCGACCGGCGAACCGGTCCACCTTTTCCGCCCGCCCTACGGCCGCACGAACGCGACCGTCATCTCCGAGGCGACGAAGCTCGGGATGACCCAGATCCTGTGGAACGTCGACCCGTCCGACTACCTCCGCCCCGGCTCGGCGGCGATCGCCGCGCGCACCCTTGCCGCCGCGACCGGACGCGGCATCGTCGTCGCGATGCACGACGGTGGGGGCGACCGGAGCCAAACCGTCGCCGCCCTTCCCGCGATCATCGACGGGCTCCGTGCCCGGGGCTACCACTTCGTCCAGCTGCGCTGAAGGGCACCGCGTCGCGCGGGTCTTTCGTCCCACCAACCGACAATCCGTCGGCACTGCTCCCGGGGCGACGCCGAGGCAAGGATCGAGAAGGTCGAAGGGAGCAACAATGCGCGCAACACGACGGTTGGTGCAAGGGGCGGGGCTCGTCGCGGGCGCCGTCGGCGCGATTACCGCGGCTGCGCCCGACTCAAGGGTCGGTCGAGCCGCGCGGAGAGTCGGTGGCCGGCTCGTACGCGACGCGAGATACATTGCGAAAAGCGCCCCGGGCATTCGGTACCGCCTCACCGGCCGTCAGCCCGACCCCAACGTCAGCGATGACATCCTCGCCGACCGCGTGCGATCGAGTCTCGGACCGCTCGAGAAGCGGCTCGACGTCCCGCGAGTCCACGTCATGGTCGAAGATCACGTCGCGATCGTGCACGGTGACGTCCCCGACGCCGTGGACGCGACCCGCATCGAACACGCCGTGCTGCGCGTCAGCGGTATCGAGGGCGTGGAGTCGCACTTGCACCTCGGGCTCATCAGCGGTGACACACGCCCGTCCCAACGGCGGATCTCCGTTCCGTCCGAGGCGCTCGACGCACTGCTCGCCGCCGCGAACGGGGCCGGTGCCCACCATCCGATCGCGGCCGTGCACGCGGTCCTGTGTGGCTTCATGGACCGCGTCCCGGAAGACGAGCGCGGGCAGCTGCTCGGGCAGCTCCCGGCCGATGTGCGGGCACTGGCCGGACCGCCCCGCCGGCACGGCGAGCGCGCACCGCGACTGAAGAGCCTCCCGCAACTCGTCGCGGCAGTGACCGCCGAAGGCGGCATCGAGCCGGAACGAGCCGAGGGCATCACCCGCGCCGTCATCGCCGCGCTCCGCCCGCTTGTGCCCCACGAAGCGCACGACGTCGGGGCGACGCTCCCGGCCGAGCTTCGAACGCTCTGGGAGACGACTGACGTGGAGGAGCGCTGACATGGCACGACAAACGCATGAGCCGACCGTTGTCGTCCGCGGCGACGTCGCCGCCGAGGATGTTCCGTACGCACGCGAGAAGGCGGGACATGTCGTTGCTTCAACGACGGTGCCGGTCCTCGACGTCGAGATCCGGCTCGATCACCATCGGGACCCGGCCCGTGAGCGGGCCCATCACGTCGAGATGTCGATCGATCTCGACGGCCGGCCTGTGCGCGCCCATGACAGCGCACCGACGATGCGCGAGGCAATCGATGGCACCTACGCGCGGTTGCGGCGGCGAGTCGAAGCGGCGACCGAACGCGCCCAATCGCTCGAGTTCCGGCACCGGGACCGAACGGCGTGGCACCACGACGACCAGCCGCGAGAGCGGCCATCCTTCTATCCGCGGCCCGCTGACGAACGGCGACTCGTGCGGCACAAGACGTTCGCCCTGGATCCCGGATCGATCGAGGAGGCGCTCGTCGATCTGGAAGTTCTCGACCATGACTTCTACCTTTTCCGCCACGACGAGACCGGAAGTGAGACCGTCGTCTACCGCGTCGACCGCGGGTACGGCATCATGCAGCGCGTCGGCACACCTGATGCGATCGCGCGAATCGAGCCTGCGCTCCGAGTCGGCCCGAGGCCGTCCATCGAGAAGCTCGACACGGCACGTACGATCCTCGACGAGACCGAGGCGCCCTTTGTTTTCTTCGTCGACGCCGACACCGACCGTGGCAGCGTGCTCTACCGTCGCTACGACGGTGACTACGGAGTCATCACGGCAACGTGAAGCCGGGTACGGGAAGAACATCGACTCGTAGCCGGCTGTCATGCCGAACGAACGCGTGTCAACCAGCTGAAGTTGTCGTCGGCCCCAAAAGCAGCGCCCATCGCGTCGAAGGGCGGCGCGGCCCGTGGCCCGCTGACCTTCCTCGAGCTCTTTGACCTCGCGACCGAGATCGTCGGGCGAGGTGCACGAGGCCGCGCATCAACCGCAGCAGGAACGGGTCGACCCGGAGGCGATTTGCGATCGTGATGGTCGGGGGATGACATCGTTGCCCCGTCGACGCCCGTGTGGGATCGTCGCGTCGTGGGGAACGCGCGCCGGCTGGGCCACTTTCGCAGTCCCGAGGCACGCGAGACGTACCTCGCCGCGTACGAGCGGGCACTCGCGGCATGGCCGACCCGACCCGACGCGCACGACGTCGAGACCCGGTTCGGCCTGACCCACGTGCAGGCGCTCGGCACGAGCAGCGGGGCACCGATCGTGCTCCTGCCCGCCGTCGCGGTGTCGTCGCCGCTCTGGTTCCGCGCCGTCGGTGCGCTGGCCGCACGTCGTCCGGTCTACGCGCTCGACACGATCACCGACGCCGGCCGAAGCCGGCAGACGACGCCGATCGGCAACGGAGCAGAGATGTCGGTGTGGTTGGACGAAGTGTTGGGCGGTCTCGGCGTGGAGCGCGCGCACCTGGTCGGGCTTTCCTACGGGGGTTGGTTGGCGCTCAACCAGGCGCAACGGTCGCCAGGACGTCTCGCGAGCGTCACCGCGATCGACCCACCGGGTGCGTTCGGCGCGGCGCAGGTACGCCCCATGCTCTCGATGGTCCCCGACGCGTTCCGGGCGAAGTTCAGGAAGTCGGACGCCGCGCTGTACCGGCTCCTCGCCTCGTTGAACAACGGCACTCCGCCTCCGCAACCGGTCCTCGACCTCGCGGTGGCGGGCCTGAGAACGTTCCGGTTGAAGCAGCCGGCGCCCCGGCGATTCGGCGCCACGAGCCTGCGTTCGATCCGCACGCCGGTGCTGCTGCTGTTCTGCGGGGCGAGCCCCGTCACGCACGCGGCACGCGCGGCCGACCGGGCGCGCCATTTGCTGCCCGACGTCGAAGTCGATGTCGTCGCCGGTGCCGGCCACATGCTGCCGGTCGAAGACCCGGAGTTCTTCACCACGAGGCTGCTCGGTTTCATCGACCGCATCGAAGCTCCGGATCGGGACGCCGGGACCCGGCCGTCGTGAGACGGACGCCGTCTCGCGAGCGCGCGTCACGCGTTGCGGTGAGCGACGCCGCGGCGACGAGTGCGAGCACGAGGAATCGCGCCGAGGAGCCGATCGAGCCGGGAATCGCCGCGTAGGCGACCGCGCCGACGCCGAGCGCGAGGTCGTACCCGGCGTTCCAGAGCCCGCTCACCGCGGCGTACGCGGTTTCGGGGACCGCGCGGTACATGAGCGTGATGGTCAGGTTCTGCGAGAGCCCGAACCCGGCGCCGAGCGCGACGAGCCCGAAGACGGCGGCCGGCAGCGTGCCGAGCGCGAGCGACACCACACCGGTCGCGGCAACGACGGTCGCTCCGACGAGGCCGAGTCGCGGGTGATGTTCGAGGCGAAGGTGCCCGGCAAGACCTCGCGCGAGGGTCGTCGCGACCGTGTGCACGAGCAGCATTGCCGCGACGGCATTGCCGTGGCGGGCGAAGGCGATCGGGAAGAACGTTGCGACCGCGCCGGCGAGCGACGCGGCAGCCATGAAGACGACGAGTGGGCGCCAGACCTGAGGCCGGGAGCAGGTCGGGACCATTCCGGCAGCCGTGCGGGCGCCGGCGGGTCGGTCGGCGATCTTGCGGCACGACGCGAGCGCCGGCACGACGAACGCGAGCGCGCACAGCGCCGGCGCGCGACCGCCGGCTTCGCCCGCCACGGCGACTCCCAACGGCACGGCCACGATGCCGGCGAGACCGGTCGCGACGCCGTATCGGGCCATGGCGCGGCCGACGTCTTCCATCGCTGCGGACCGCCCGACCGTCGCGCTCGCGATCACCGCCGCCGCGCCGAACCCGAGACCGCGGGCTGCGCAGGCCGCGAGGACGATCGGTGTCCGGTCGGTCAGCGTGATTGCCGCGGAGCCGATCGCCATCGCCGCGAGCCCGGTGGTGAGCGCGCGTCGATCACCGATTCGCCGTGCGATCCGGGCGACGACGAGTTCGCTCACCACCGCGCCCCCCGTCACGAGCGCGGTGGCCGCCGACGCCGCGACGTCGGGGACTCCGTGTTCGGCGAGCGTGCGAGGAAGGCTCGCGAGCAGCACGTAGAAGCTCGCGAGCGCGAGGCTGCCGGCGACGATTGCCGCGGAGGAATCCCGTGCGGCGGTACGTGTCATCGCCCTGCAGCTCCTTCGGTTTGCGGTCGAGTGCCGGGCCGTGCCCGGTATCGAGGAGTCGGAGACGGGGGCGCGGTTTCGACAGGCCCGGCGAAGATCGGCAGGAAACCGGCACAATGGTTTTCTCGCGGTGTCGAGAACGGCCGGTCGGCGCCGACTCGTCGCGGGGCTCGATGGTCGGGCCGCGAAGGGAAGACCGTGAAGTACTTGGTACTGATCTACGGGAACAAGGAGCTGTGGGACTCGTTCCCGGCCGAGGACTGGCCGCAGGCCATCGCCGCGCAGGACGCGTTCAACCGAACCTTCATCGAGTCGGGAGAACTCCTCGGCGCCTTCGGTCTCGCCAGCGAACTGCTCGCGAAGACGGTTCGGGTCCGCGACGACGCGAGCGTCGTCACCGACGGCCCCTACGTCGAGGCGAAGGAGTACGTGTCGAGCTTCTTCCTGCTGGAGTGCGAGGACGAAGCCCGCGCGCTCGAGATCGCGGCACTGGTCCCATTCGCTTCCTACAACGCGGTCGAGGTGCGCCAGGTGTTGCATGAAGCCGGATAGGTCGTGACACCGACCGGCTCGATCGAGGACCTGCTGCGCGAACTCGCGCCGCGGGTCCTCGCCGCGCTCCTCCGCCGGCGCGGGCAATTCGACCTCTGCGAGGAAGCGGTGCAGGAAGCGCTGCTCGCCGCGTCGCGCCAATGGCCCGACGAAGGCCTCCCGGCGAATCCCGGCGGGTGGTTGCTGACCGTCGCCGACCGGCGCCTGATCGACTCGCTGCGAAGCGACCGGGCACGCCGGCAGCGCGAAGAGGCCGTCGGCGGCTTCGGGAACGCGGGGTCGGAGCTGTTGCAGCCGGCCGCCGTCCGCACCGACCACGACGACAGCCTGATGCTGCTCGTCATGTGTTGTCACCCGTCGCTCTCGCGCGCGTCGCAGCTCGCGTTGACGCTACGAGCGGTCGGCGGCCTCACCACCAAGGAGATCGCCGCCGCCTTCTTCGTGCCGGAACCCACGATGGCGCAACGGATCAGCCGGGCCAAGGCCACGATCGCGGCGGCGGGGCCCGTTTCGAGCTGCCGCCGCCCGCGGAGGTGGGCGCACGCGTCTTGGCGGTCCTGCAGGTGCTCTACCTGATCTTCAACGAAGGGCACACCGCGACCTCCGGCCCGAACATCAACCGGGCGGACCTTGCCGCGGAGGCCATCCGCCTCACGCGCGCGCTCGTCGCGGCCCGCCCCGACGATCACGACGCCCAAGGTTTGCTGGCGCTCATGCTGCTCACCGATGCCCGCCGGCCCGCCCGCACGGACAACGGCGAACTCGTGAGCCTGCCCGAACAGGACCGTTCCCTCTGGAACCAGGCGCAGATCGCCGAGGGCGTCGCGCTGGTCACCGATGCCCTCAGCACCGGGGCGCCCGGGCAGTACCAACTCCAGGCCGCGATCGCAGCCGTGCACGACGAGGCACCGAGCGACGACGAGACCGATTGGGCGCAGATCGTCGCGCTCTACGACCTGCTGCTCGCCGTCGCACCGAACCCGATCGGTGAACTCAGCCGGGCGTACGCGCTGGCTCGCCGCGACGGGCCGCAGGCCGGGCTCGAGGAGCTGGCGGCGCTCGCCGAAGACCCACGTCTCGTGCACCACCACCGCCTGCACGCGACACGCGCCCACCTCTTGCGGGCCTCGGGGAGGGCGTCGGAGGCGCGTGAAGCCTTCGTGACTGCGGCGCGCCTCGCGACGAACCATCCCGAACAGCGGTACCTCCTCACCGAGGCGAGCAAGACGTAGGGCACCCGGGGCCGCAGGGTCAGGGCCGGCGCCGGCGGTAGTGGACGTGCGGCACGGTGCCGTCGAACACGCGCACCGATACCAGTTCGAGCTCGTGACGTTGCCCGAGCTCCGGGAACAACCGCTCCCCTGCTCCGAGCAGCACCGGGTGCACGTTCAGTCGGTAGTCGTCGATCAGGTCGTGCTCGATGAGCGTCCGGGCGGTCTTCGCACCTCCGAAGAAGACGAGACCGTTCCCGTCGGAATGCTTCAACTCGCGGATGGTCTCGACCGGGTCACGGCTGATCGTGGTGTTCCAGCCGGCCGACGTCAGGGTCGTGCTGAACACCGTCTTCGGCATCGGCTTCCAGATTGCTGCGTACGCGACGGTCACGTCGGGCATGTCGGGCTGCGTGTCGACGGTGGGCCAGAAGCTCGCCATCATGTCGTACACCGCGCGCCCGTACAGGAAGCGGCCGGCCCGACCGAGCTCGTCGACGAAGTACTGGTTGAGGTCGGGGCCGACGGTGGGCCAGTCGAATGCGCCGTCGGGGCCGGCGGCGTACCCGTCGAGCGAAACCTGCATCCAGAGCGTGAGCGTTTGCATGAGATCCTCCGAGTTGCTCCGAGCGGCCGGCGGCCGATCGTTGGGCTGACAGGCGGGAGTCGGAGCACTGAGGGGGTCCTCGACATCCGGGGCAACAATCTTCCCGGGGCGCCGCCGCGAGGGTTTCTTCCCGTCCGGGCTCGATGCCCGGCGCGGAATACTGCTACCAATGCGCCGCCGCGGCGCGCGAAGCGCCGGGTGCGAAACGAGAGCGGGCCGGTGGCGGGAACAGGCAAGGTGGGGGCACGGATGCGCAGGACCGGACTTCTCGCGGCGGCCGCCGCACTCCTCGTCGCCACGACGCTGCCGGTCGCGTCACCGTCGCCCGCCGGCGCCGCGACCGTGGCCCGCGGCTTCCCCGACTTCAACCGCGACGGTACGGCCGACGTCGTCGTCCCGATCGACCAACAGTCGATCGGGACGGTCGCAGGCGCGGGCGGCCTCGAGATCCTCTACGGCTCACCGTTCGGGTCGACGCCACGGTCGCAGTACCTGTCGAACTCAAGCCCCGCGGTGAGCGGTGGGGTCACCGCGGGCGGGCGGTTCGGCCAGGACTGGGCCGCCGGCGACTTCAACCGCGACGGCTACGACGACCTCGCGATCGGCGAGTACGGGGCGACGATCGGCGGCCATGCGAGCGCGGGCCAGGTGCACATCTTCTACGGCAGCGCGAGCGGCCTGACCGACGCCGGGTACCAGCACATCGACCTGAACGAGGTGGGCCTCGCCCATCGCGCATCGCAGGGCGACCAGTTCGGCCATGCCCTCGCCGCGGGCGACCTCAACGGCGACGGGTATGCCGACCTCGTGGTGTCGGCGCCGCGTGAAGCCGTGAACGGCGCGTCGCAGGCCGGCGCGGTGTACGTGTTCTGGGGCGGCGCGAACGGGTTGCAGTTCACCGCCGCGCAAGGCGCGATGACGTTCCACCAGGGCACCGGTGGCGGGGGCATCGGCGGCACCGCGGCGAAAGGCAACATCTTCGGGTCGCCGGTGACGATCGGCGACCTCGACCACGACGGGAACGCCGACATCGCGATCGGCGTACAAGGACAGGCCGTCACGAAACTCGCGTCGCAGAAGACCCAACCGTCGGGCGCCTTCTACGTGTTGTACGGCAACGCCACAAAGGCGTCTCTCGGGCAGCACTTCCAATTCCTCACCGAGAACAGCGCGGGCATGCCGGCAACCCCACTTCCCGCCGCGCATCTCGGTGGTTGGTTCGCCGCGGGCGACTTCGATCACGACGGCACCGTCGACCTCGCCGTGGCGGCCGACGGCGACGACCTGGCGCCGGTGCCGAACGACGGCGCGGTCTACATCCTGAAGGGGACGGGTTCGGGCCTGACCACGACCGGGTCGAAACTGTTCGACGTCCCGTCGCTCGGTATCGGCTCCCAAGCGGGGAACGCCGACAACTACGGCGACAGTCTCGTCGCCGGCGACTTCAACCGCGACGGGTATGCCGACCTCGTGATCACGGTCGACACCCGCAACCTGCCCGGAGTCTCGGGGACCAAACAGGGTGAGATCCTCGTCCTTTCCGGTTCCGCCGCCGGCCTCACCTCGACGGGGATGAAGACGATCACCGAGAAGACGTCGGGGATGCCGGGCAGCGGCCCGAAGAGCGGCGACCAGTTCGGTTCGCTGGTCGAGGACGGCGATTACAACCACGACGGTTACGTCGACCTCTACGTCGCCGCCGCGGGGCGGAGCGTCTCGGGCCTCACCCACGCCGGTGCCGTCTACCTGCTGCGCGGCAGCGCGTCGGGCATCACGGCGAGCGGCGCCAAGATGTACACGCAGTCGTCGCCGAAGGTCGCCGGCGGTGCCCAAGCCAACGCGTGGTACGGGTCGATCACCTGATCCCGCGGCGGCCGGCGCGGCTCGCGAAAACCCCCTCAAGCCGTCGAATCCTCGCGCCGAGCATCGGTTACATGAGGTGGCATCTTCGCCGGCGGCCGCGTCAGGAAGACGACGCAGAAAAGCGCGAGACGACGCTCGGCGATGTCGGCCGCGGGCTGTACGGCCCGACCCCAAGGAACAGCCGGTCTGGCGGTTCGGGAGGACCCGCCTCCCATCGAAAGGCTCCCGAACGCCCCGGGAGGCCTGACCGGCTCGGTCTCGATCGGACCGACGCCGCTCGATGGGCGTCAGGCGAAGCCGGGAAGCGTCGCCTGTAAGCCGTCGCGATGGTCGGGGTGCGCGATCGCGATCAACGCCTCCGCCCGCTCGCGGGTCGTGCGACCGCGCAGTTCCGCAACGCCGTACTCGGTGATCACGACATCGACTTGATGGCGCGGCGTCGTCACGGTTGAACCTTCGGGCAGCGCGGCAACGAGACGCGACACGTTCGTACCCTGGAACGTCGCCCTCGACGGCAGGCAGACGAGCGAACGGTCCTCGAGTTCGAGGCCCGACACGGCAACGAAGTCCTCGTGCCCGCCGATCCCCGAATACTGGCGGCCGCGGATCCGGTCGGCGGTCACCTGGCCATACAGGTCGACTGCGATCGCACCGTTGATCGACACGACGTGCCCGTTCCGCGCGATGACATCGGGCGCGTTCACGACGTCGACGGGAAGGAAGCGCACCCGTTCGTTCTCGTGCAGCCATTCGTACAATTCCGCGGTCCCGAACGCGAAGGTGCACACCGAGAACCCCTCGAAGACACCCTTGCGCGCGTTGGTCACTTTCCCGGCGCGTTCGAGGTGCATCAGGCCGGTGGTGAACATCTCCGAATGCACGCCGTAGTCGCCGCCCGGCTGTTCGGCGAGGAGGCGAACCACCGACGACGGGATGCCGCCGATACCGGTCTGGATCGTGCAGCCGCTGGGGAAGAATGCGGCCGCGTGCGCGGCGATCGCGCGTTCGACGTCGGTCGGTTCGGCCTCGACGAGGTTCATCGGCGGCCGGTCGCCGTCCACGAGCACGTCGATCTCGTCGACGTGCAAGCCGTGCGGGTGTTCGGGCGGGAGCCCGTGCGTGCGCGGGAAACCGGGGTTGGTCTCGACGATCACGACCCGGTCGGGATCGGCCGCGGCGCGATGCAACTCGGCGACCGTCGCCCCCGCGTGCAGCGACAGGCTCACGAACCCGTTCTCGTCGGGCGGCGCGGCCGACGTCGCAACGACCCGGGGCGCGAACTCCTGCGCGATCGCGATGAAGCGCCGGAAGTCGGCGGGAACGAACTCGATCGCCGCGCCCGCTTCGAACAGGAGCCGCTCACCCGGGCCGAAGAACCCGCTGCGATAGTGGACCCCGGGTTTCTGGAACAAGGGGTACAGGTCGAGGACGAGCGCGCCGAACACGTCGAGGCGCTCCCACCCGTCGCGTTCGCTGAGCGCATGCAACAGCGCCGGCGGCTGGCCCGGTCCGAGCGGGATGCCGAGCGAATCGCGCGGGCGCAAGAGCGCGGCGGCGTCGGCGGCGGAGCATTCCTTGACCATCCCGATGTGCTACCAGACCAGGCGTCGATAGCTATCGCATAGCGATAGCTATCGACGCACGTCAGTAGCTGAAGGTCGTCGCACCGTCGCCGATCCACTCCCAGAGCTGGACGGTCCCGCCCAGTTCGGCGTTGGCGAGCAGCCGGCCGTCGTCGAGCCGCCGGGCGTTGAAGCAGATAGGGCAGACGAGGAACGCGCCGCCGGCCGCGTCGAAGCGCTTCATGAGATCGGCGATCGGCGGGCAGCCTTCGCACGCCACACCGGTCGCGAACCCGTCGGTCGCGAGCCGCACCGCTTCCTTGGTGAGGAACACGCACGTGCTGCGGCCGGCTTCGGCGGCGCCGACGGCCACGAGCAGCGCCACCGTGACCTTCTCGGGGTCTTCGAGACCGGTCGTCAGGCTGATCGCGGCGCGGGTCACGACGCCACCTCCGCGGTGGTCGGGTCGATCGTCGCCCGGACCTGGTGCACCGCGTCGACGGGAAAGCCGCCGCCGCGGCCCGCTCCGGGCACCGTCCGTTCGATCACGTACTTGGGCATGCCGTCCTCCTGGGTTGGGGAACCGCGCCGTGGCTCCTTGAAGGAACGTACGGAAATAACGGGCCGACGGCATGAGGCATTCACCCCATGGCCGTCACGCCTGGCGGTGAGCCGGCTGGGAGCCGACCACTAGGGTTTTCGTGTGCCCGATGCAGGCGTTCGGCTCACCGAGTTATTGGTGGCCCTCTCGCTGGCCACCGACCTGGGGTTCGGGCAACCGGCCGAGCACATGCTGCGCTCGGCGCGCATCAGCATGCGCCTCGGCGGTCGTCTCGGTTTGGAAGGCGCCGACCTGGCGACGCTCTACGACGTCAGCATCCTCACCTACGTCGGTTGCCCGGTCTACGGGAACGAAGCGGCGACGCTCTTCGGCGACGACATCGACTTCCGCGCCGGCGCGGTGCAGGTCGACCTGGCGGGGTTCCCGGCGATGATGTTCATGCTCCGCCGAGCGGGGTCGGGATCGTCGGCGGTCAATCGCCTCCGGCAAGCCGCGCGGTTGATAGCCACGGGCGGGAACGCGGTCGTCGAGCAGATGGCGAACCATTGCGCCGCGGCCGGTGCTCTCGCCGGCCGGTTGGGATTACAGCCCGACGTGCAGGCCGGCATCGAACAGGCCTACGCGCGTTGGGACGGCCGGGGCGTTCCCCGCGGCCTGGCCGGTGACGCGGTCGCCCTCTCGGCGCGCATTTCCCACGTCGCCGAGGCGTGCGAAGTGTTCCACCGCATCGGCGGCCTCGAACAGGCCGTTGAAGTTGTCCGGTCGCGCCGCGGCACGCACTTCGACCCGGTCGTTGCCGCCGCGGTCGAGCGTGACCCGGCCGCGCTCTTCGACGGCATCGACGACGACACCGTCGACGAGATCCTCGATGCCGAGCCGGTCGAGCGCGCGCCGCTGACCGACGACGAACTCGACCGGAGCCTGGAGGCCGTAGGCGACTTCTGCGACATGCGGTGCCCGTACTTCGCCGGCCATGCCCGTGGCACCGCCGACCTCGTCGAAGCCGCGGCGGCGCAGCTCCAACTCCCGGCCGACGAGGCGACACGCGCTCGCCGCGCCGCGCTCGTCCACGACATGGGTCGCTTCGGCGTGCCGGGAGCGGTGTGGGACAAGCCCGGCCCGCTGACCGGCACCGAGCGCGAACGTATGCGGATGCATGTGTATTACGTCGAACGGATCTTCACCCGCCCGGAACCGCTCCGCAGGATCGGCGCACTCGCGGCCGCGCATCACGAGCGCATGGACGGTTCGGGCTATCACCGAGGGCTCAGCGGCACGATGCTCACCACGCCGGCGCGGGTGCTCGCGGCCGCGGACGCCTACCACGCCATGACCCAACCGCGCCCGTACCGGACGGCGATGACTGCCGCCGACGCGGCGCGCCAGTTGCGCAGGGAAGCCGACGACGAACGGTTGGACCGAGCCGCGACCGACGCAGTACTCACCGCGGCCGGGCACGCGGCCGGGCGCTCGCGCGCCGGTGGGCCTGCCGGCCTCACCGCGCGCGAGAGCGAGGTGCTCCGGTTACTCGCGCAGGGCCGGCCGAACAAGGCGATCGCCGTGCAGTTGGGGATCAGCGGGAAGACCGTCGGCAACCACGTCGAACGCATCTACACGAAGCTCGGCGTCACGAACCGTGCCGGCGCCGCGATGCGCGCCATGCAGTACGGCGTCGTCGGGGCGAGCCCGGCCGAAACGGTGCCGTGACCGATCCCTTGTTCGAGTTCGCGCACCTGTCGGTGCGCGGTGCCGACGATCGGTGGCGGCTACGCGACGTCAACGGGCACATCGCCGCCGCAGGCGTCACCGCGCTGGTCGGGCCGTCGGGTTCCGGCAAGTCGACGTTGTTGCGGTGCTGCAACCGGCTCGAAGTACCCGACGAAGGCACGGTCGCGTTCCACGGGACCGATATCGCCGAGCTCGATGTGTTGCAGCTGCGCCGCCGGGTGTCGATGGTGTTCCAGAAACCGACGCCGTTCCCGGGGACGGGACGTGACAACTTGCGCGTCGCCGACGCGACGCTCGACGAGGCGCGGGGCCGCGACTTGCTGGCGCGCGTCCAGCTCGGCGCCGAGTTCCTCGAACGCAACGCGACCGAACTCTCCGGTGGTGAAGCGCAACGCCTGTGCCTCGCGCGATCGCTCGCTGTCGACCCCGAGGTGGTGCTGATGGACGAAGTCACGTCGTCGGTCGATCCCGCGGCGCGGCGGGCGCTCGAACATCTCGCTCGCGAGCTCGCGGCGAGCGGCATTCCGATCGTGTGGGTGACCCACGACCTCGCGCAGGCCGACCGGATCGCCGACACGACACTCGTCGTCGTGCGCGGCCACATCGCGGGGACGCGGAGGCCGCCGCGTTCACTGAGGAGGACGTCCATGGCGAATGACATCGGTTGGACCGGTCTGGCCGCGTCGCTCGTGCTCGTAGCGGTCGCGGTCGCCCTCTCGCTCTCCCGGCGGCTGTCGCTGGAACGCAGCATCCTCTGGGCTTCGGCGCGCGCGATGGCACAACTCCTGCTCGTCGGCGTCGCGCTCACGTTCGTGCTCCGGAGGAACCTCGCGTGGTCGTGGGCGTGGGTGGTGGCGATGGTCCTCTTCGCCGCCGATACGGTGCGCCGCCGGGCGCGGGAAGTTCCCGACGTGTTCCCGCTCGCGTTGCTCGCGTTCAGCGCCGCCGGCGTCGTGACCCTGCTCGTGCTGTTCGGTCTGAGCGTGTTCCCGCTCCAGCCGAAGACCTTGATCCCGCTCGCCGGGATGATGGTCGGCAACTCGATGACGGCGACGGTTGTCGTCGCCCGCCGGGTGCTCGAAGAGTTGCGCGACAAACGCGACGAGGTCGAGGCTCGCCTCGCGCTCGGGATCGCGGCCCGCGACGCGTCCCGGCCCTACGTGCGCGCGGCGCTGCGCACCGCGCTCATCCCGCAGATCGAAACGACCAAGGCGGTCGGCCTGGTGTTCCTGCCCGGCGCGATGACCGGGCTGATCCTCGCCGGCACGGCGCCGATGGCCGCGGTGAAGGTGCAGGTCGCGGTGATGTACCTCGTCCTCGGTGCCGCCGCCACGACCACGGTCGTGGTCGGGCTCGGCGTGCAGCGCCGCCTCTTCACGGCCGACCACCGGCTCGTGGTGCCGGCGCGCACGGCCACCTGACCGCCTGGCCCCCCAGCGAACCGCCCCCCCATCGGACCGGCCCCCCATCGAACGTGCGTCAGTTCTGCCGGCGTCAGGGGTCAAAACTGACGCACGTTGCGGGGGGGGCGGGGGGCCGGCGCCCAAATGACCTGTGGCTCTGGCATCGGCCGGGCCGCGGGCACATCGTCGGGGCGTGCCCCGATAAAGGAGGTCGGTGATGCGAGTCTTGGTGGTGTACGGGTCGAAGCGAGGCGGGACGGCAGGCATCGCGGAGACGCTGCGTGACGCGTTGGTCGAGCGGGGGCTCGAAACCGACGTCGCGCCCGCGACCGACGTGAAGTCGCCGGCCGGGTACGACGCCGTCGTCGTCGGCGGCTCGCTCTACGCGATGCGCTGGAACCGATCGGCGCGGCGGTTCGTGAAGCGCAACGTCGGCGCGCTCGGCGGCCTGCCGGTCTGGTTCTTCAGCAGCGGGCCGCTCGACGCGAGCGCGACCGAGCACGAGATCCCACCCGTCCGGCAGGTTCGATCGCTCATGGACCGGGTGAACGCGCGCGGCCACATGACCTTCGGCGGTCGCCTCACGGCCGACGCCAAAGGTTTTCCCGCGAGCGCGATGGCGAAGAAGAACGCCGGCGACTGGCGCGACACCGGTCACATCCGCCGGTGGGCCGCTGAGATCGCCGACACGTTGGCGCCGACGCGGCAATCCTGACCCGAGGCGGCCCGCGTCAGAACGGATCGTGCATGCTGCCGATGATGTCGTTCAGCATGCGCTCCGCCGGGTAGCGGCGCGCGAGCTGGTCGCGCGCCCACCCGAGCGCGGGCCGTTGCAGGAACATGATCCACGCGAGCCGTCGTGATTCGGTTTGGTTGCGCTCGATGATCCTCCGGCACCGCTTCTCGTAGAGTTCGAGCGCGAGCGGGACCGTGACGGCGTCGGCGCGCGACAGCTCGTCGGCCAATGCGGCTGCGGCGCGCATCGCGTTCGACGCGCCGACGCCGGCCGTGGGGAGAAAGCCCGTTGCGGCGTCGCCACATAGCGCGAGGCGACCATCGACCCAACGGCCCGACCGGACATCGCGCATCGGCCACGGGTAGGTCGTGCCGGCATCGTCGAGCGCGCCGGCGATCGGGGCCCGCTCGGCGACCGGCCCGAGCAGGTCGCGCAGGAAGCCCGCCGCATCGCGGTCGCGCCCCTCGGCCATGACCGTCGACGGCGCTCCGGCCGCGCACATCACGGCACCCGGTGCCGGGTACGCGCCGAAGAACCAACCGTGCCCCCACCATTCCTTCGCCGCGGGCTCCGGAAAGCGATCCGGTCCGGCCCACCACGTCCACAGCAACCAGCCGGCGTCGAACGCCGGCTGCCGGCCGAAGACGAGGTCCCTCGTGGCCGATCCCATCCCGTCGCAGGCGGCGACCATGTCGAAACGCTCGCTCGAACCGTCGGAGAAGGTGACGTCGACCCCCGCACCGACCTGCACGCAGGACGACACCGTGACCCCCCGGCGGATGCCGGCCCCGCCGCACGCGTCTTCGAGGAGGTCGACCAGTTCGTGGCGGCTCATCATCACCCACGGCCCGACCTCGCCGGTCAATCGCGACATGTCGACGCGCTGCAGGAGCCGCCCGGCGTGGTCGGCAAGTTCGTACCGCTCCAAGACGAGGCCCCGCGACACGAACCGGTCGTAGAGACCGACGCCGTGGAGCACGCAACTGCCCAGCGGGTACAACCCGATGGCGTAGCCCTCCTGCGCGCCCGTCGAACGCTCGACGATGACCGTCTCCGCGGGTTGCCGCGCCAGGCGCGCCGCGAGGGTCAGCCCCGCGATCCCCGCGCCAACGACCAGTACGCGCACCCGTTCAGCCTGCCACGAGCGCGACGTCGCCCGGGCAACCGCCGTCAGCGGGTGTCGGGAACGACGATCACCGGAACGTCGGCGCGATGCAGCAGGCTCATCGTCACGCCACCGAGGCGGCGCGGCCGCAACCCACCGAGACGGCGGGTACCGATCACGATCACGTCGCTCGTGCTTGCGTCCGCCAAGGAGGAGAGCCCGGCCGCGGGGTCGCGGGCGTCGACGACAACCGTGCCGATGGGCCCGAGCCGTTCGCGCAACGGCACGATCCAGTGGTGATCGAGTCGATCCTGCGCGCGGTCCCACCAGTCGTCCGTGAGCGAGGCGAGGCCTTCGGGCATCGGCCACGGGACGTACGCGCCGACCACGTCGACTTCGACGGCACGGGCAAGCGGCGTGACCCACAACGCGGCGGCGCGCGCGGCATCGGAACCGTCGATCCCCAGGATGAAGCGCTTCGGCGCGAGCGGGTCGACGCCGGAAGGAACGATTGCGAAAGGCCGCGTGGCTCGGTGCGCGATCTGCATCGCGACGCTGCCGAGTTGACGGGCACGCCCCCGGCCGTGGTGGCCGACAACCAACAGATCGGCGTCCTCGCGGTCGCAGGTCTCGATCAAAGCGACGGGCGGCGCGTCGGGAAGCACGACGTGGCGGATCGCGACGCCGGCATCGGCGACCGGCGCGCACCAGCGATCGAGGACGCGATCGTTGTGCGGGAACGCGCCGCTTGCGATGACGGCGATCACGTCCGCCGAGGTCGGCCGCGCCAATGTCGCGGCCCACGCAAGCGCGACCTTGGAAACCTTCGAACCGTCGACACCTACAACGACACGCTTCATCGCCCTGACCTTTCAGTCGTCGGGCCCCGGGCTCCTCCTCACAATGTCGTCACCAGATGGCGCACCGCGCCCAGCAACTCGGGCGCGCCCGCGAGCGGGTTCTGCTCGCCATCGAGTGAACAAGACATGGCCCGCAGACCCTCGTAGATCTCGTCGTCGCTCTCGCCGGCGAGCACCAGCACCGCGAGGAAGTGCACGGTGTCCTCGTGCGCGTCGACGCGCACTGCGAGGTCACGCAATTCGATCTCGTGGAGACGCATCCAACCGTGTACATCTGCCATGACGAACCTCCCCCGACGCGCTTGCCGGTCGGCGTGGACCTCCCATGTTCGCCGCGCCAATCGTCAGCCGCGTCGCGACCCCCGGGCGAGTGCCGACCGGCCACGCTCGCCCGGCGGATGGCCCACCCGGCGACCGCGCCGGGGAGCCAGAGGTCCCACCGGGACGCGATCGATTCGTGCCGGTCCGCCCGGATGTTCCACGCGATGACCTTCGACCCTGCTGCCGCGGAAGCGACGCGGGTCATCGTGAGATCGTGGCCGGCGATCACCAGGATCCGACGAAACGAAGACCGAAATCGGTACCGCTCGCGCGCATCGCGGGCATCGACGTGACGCTCGACTGGAGCCTGGTACTGATCTTCGCGTTGCTCACCTGGTCGCTCGCGGTCTCCGCGCTGCCGGCCCTTGTCCCCGACTCGTCGACCGGCGCCCGGTGGGCCGCCGCGGCCGCGACGACGATCGTGTTCCTCGCTTCGTTGCTCGCGCACGAACTCAGTCACTCGTTGACGGCCCGCCGCTACGGCATCGGCGTGCGCGACATTCGCCTGTGGCTCCTCGGGGGGATCTCGACCCTCGAGGGTGAAGCACCCACGCCACGCGCCGACTTTCACATCGCGATCATCGGCCCCGCCACCAGCGCGGTGCTCGCCGTCGCGTTCATCGCCGTCGCCGGCGTGGGCCACCTCCTCGGTGCGCCCGGCCTCCTGGTCGCCGCGTCGGTGTGGCTCGGTTCGATCAACGGGGTCCTCGCCGTGTTCAACTTGCTGCCCGGCGCTCCGCTCGACGGGGGTCGAGTGTTGCGCGCCGCGCTCTGGAAGCACCGCGGCGACCGTAGGAGCGCGGCGATCAGCGCGGCCCGCGCCGGCCGGACGGTCGGCTGGGTGCTGGTCGGGCTCGGGCTCCTCGAGTTCGTCGCCGGAGCCGACGTCGGTGGTTTGTGGGTGATCCTGATCGGCTGGTTCCTCACGAACGCCGCGCATGCCGAAGAGCTCCAGACGGTGATCACCTACGACTTGCAAGGCCTGCGAGTCCGAGACGTGATGACGGAGCGCCCCGTGTGCGCACCGATGAGCATCACCGTGCAACAACTTCTCGACGAGTACATCTTCAAATACCGGCACTCGACCTTCCCGCTGACCGATGCCCAGGGGCGGGTGCACGCGCTCGCGACGCTCGCCCAGCTGAAGGACGTGATCCCACTGCGTCGCGCGGTCACCGCGGCATCGAGCGTCGCATGGCCCGTCGAGCAGGTGCAGCGGGCAGCACCCGACGAGCCCCTCCTCGAGGTCATGAGCCGAACCGGCCGGGCCGGCGACGGCCGCGTGCTCGTGTTCGAGCATGAGCACCTCGTCGGGATCGTCTCGCCGACCGACATCGCCCGCGCCCTCCAGATCGCCGAAGCGCACCCGTCCTCGACTGCTCGCCGAGCCGCCTGACCCCGGCAAGACCCGGCTGCAAGTGGGCATTTCTTGGTTGTGAAAGGTCGCACAGGTGGCCGGCACGCTGAGGACGGGGGCGACCCGGCGCCGATGCTTCTCCCATGGCGGTCTTCGAACTGGCGGCGTCGCCCGCAACCCCGCAGGCCCATGAGGCACGACCCGACGACATCGGCGCGCGTGAGTTCGCTCGCGTGGTCGCGATCACCGCCGCCCGCCCAGGAACTGCCAAGCGCGGGTTGGCGGCCGGGATCGGCCGAGCACTCGCGCGTCTCGCGCCGGGCGATGTGTGCGTGGTCGACGCCGACCGCGCCGCCCGCGACGTGGGTGATCGGTTCGGCGTGGCCGGCCCGACGGTCGCGCAGGTGGCGGCAACCTGTGCCGAGGAGCCCGACGTCGACCTGCCGGCGACCCTCGCCCGCGAGGCCGGCGGTTGTTTCGTCGTGCCGCTCCCGGCCGACAACCGGCCGGTTGACCCGGCGGCCTTCGCGCAGGTGCTACGCCACCTGCGCCGGTCGTTCGCGTACATCGTCGTCGATGCGCCGATCGCATTCGCGATGCACCGGGGTTCGACCGACGGCCTCGTGGATCTCGTCGACGACCTGTTCGTCGCGACCGCGGCGCGGCCCGGCGACGTCTCCTCGTTGGTGCGCTACGTGAACACGATCACGCGAGGGCGTGTGACGGGCGAGATCCCGCCCGCGCTGGAGATCCGCGTCGTACCAACCGGCAGCGAGGCCATGACCATCGACGCGACGTCATACCTGGCGCGGACGTTCCACACTGTGGAGATCACCGACGTGATGCCGCCGCTGTGGGGACGCGACGAGACGCCGCTGCACGGCGACGCGGCGACATTGCCGGAGCCGCTCGTCAACGTGGTTCGCCGGCTCGACGGTGTCGAGGCCGGCACCCCTCGCGTCGCCTGACCTTTACGCGCAGACCACTCGATGCGGGCTCACCCGCCGCCACGACCGGCACGGCGGTGACGGGTCCGCGACCCGGTCCGGCGCCGACGCATGCACCTGCTGCATGCGTCGCACCAGCACCCGCCACGGCGTATCGCCGGTCGAGACGACACCGAAGTTCGAGTCTTCACCGTCGAAGCGCCCACCGGCAGGTTCGTCGACGTACTCGAACCACTCGTCGCCGACGATCCACGGTGCCGTGTACAGCGGGCGCACGAACGCGGCATACGCGTCGGCGCGATCGGATTGCGTCGCGTACGTCGGGTAGATCGGCGGCCAGCTGTTGGGTACACCGGCATCGGCGGCCCGGAACGAGTACTCGCTGATGATGATCGGCTTGCGCACGACGCGGTACTGCGCGGCCAGCGTCGCGTCGACAGGCGTGAACGGTCCCCACGCCTGCTCGATCTGCGCGTCGAGGCCGGGCAGGAGCGTGTAGTCGTCGACGGTGAACACGTCGACGTACCGTCGAGCGACCGCCAGCACTTCGCGCGGCGTCAGCTGGGCGATCATCTTGACGCCGAGGATCAGGTGATTCGGGTCTTGCGCGTGGACGGCGGCGGTCGTCACGCGGAAATAGCGGTTCGCCAACGCCCGCACGAACCGGCTCGCGTCGCCGGCGTAACGCTCCGCGACCGCGCGGCCGGGCGCACCTTCCGGCAGCGCCAGGTAGTCGGCGAGCAGCGTGTTCGCGCTTCTCCAATCGGGGCTCCAGCGCAGTTCGCTGTCGAGGACCCAACCGACGAGGTTCGGGTCGTCGCGGCGCGGGGCGACATCCGTCGCCGCGACGGATGCCGCGTGCGCGACGAAGTCGGGCGAGAACCAGTCGTTGCCGCTCGCCATGCTCAGGAGCGAGGTGTACGGCATCCGGCCCGCGAAGCGATCGGTGTCGGACCACGAACCCAGCGTGTTGAACCCCCAGGCGCGCAGCCGGCGGAGTGTCGCCGTCGACCACGCGTCGACGTTTCGGTACCTCGCGGCGATCGTGTCGCAGTACGGGCAGCGGCCGGTCGTCTGGTCGGTGTCGGGGGAGGCGGTCACGTGGTTCACCCCGCGCGAGTAGAACGGCCGGCCGTCGGGGGTGACGATCCACCACCGCGAGCCGTCGAACTGGGTGCGGAAGTAGCTCGTGGCGTGGAAGTGCGGGACGTGCCGCCTCGACGACGCGGCCGTCGGCGCGACGCGCGCCGGTGATGCCGGGGCCGCGCCCACCAGCGTGACCACCACCACGACTGCTCCGAAACCGGCGCGCCAGCCCCGCACCGCAAACCCCCCGTCGAACCGACCTGCTCCGACGGCGTCGACCTTACGCGGTTTGGCCGGGCTGCGTTTCGCCGCCCGCAGGGTGCGAACGTGCATGTACCACGGCCGCGATCACCTCAGCGCTGCGCCGCGACCGCCGGCAGTCCGGTAGATAGGCGTGGCCATGGCGGCGGCGGCGAGATCACGAGCGCGTCGCGCGATGGCGTCGTCGGGCCGGGTGTCGCAGGCCCGGTTCAGGTCGGCCAGCGCGCTCAGCATGTCGCTCGGCTCGCGCGTCGCGCGCATGAACGCGACGATCGCCTCCTCGAGCGGCGTACCGTCCTCCGCCGCACGCAACGCAGTACGGCGGGCCCGGGTCGCCCCGTCGGCCGTCACGCGTGACGCCGTCCCGTCGAAGCGGCGCGGGGGTGCTGCCGTCTTGCTCCCGAACGAGATGTCGCCAAGCCCCCGACCACGGCGTCATCGTTGTCGATCCCTGCGATCGTGGGCAGGGTCGAAGGTCCCACCGGCACTGGCACGAATGTGTCATGCCCGGTCGGCCGTCACCGCAGGAAGGCAAGCCCGGCGAGGACGTTCGTCCCTGTGATCCGGCGGTGCCGTGTTGCAGTGTGGTGGGTGGAGGTGCGTACCGATGATGGGATGGCACGACGGTTGGGGGCCCGGTACCTGGGCCCTGGTCATGTTGATGATGGTCGTCTTCTGGGCTGCGGTGGTCTTCGCCGTCGCCGCGTTCGCACGGTCGCAGCATCCCGGCCCCCCGGCCGCGGGCGGGCCGTCCGGCGACCAGGCGATGCGCATCCTCGACGAGCGGCTCGCGCGGGGCGAGATCGACGCCGACGAGTACGCGCAGCGGCGCGACCTGCTTCGCACGAGATGAAACCCACCGGGGCGCCTTCCCGGGTGGCGCTCGGCGTCGTCGTCATCCTGCTGGCGCTCGCGTCGACCGTCGTCGTGGCCGCGGCGCAGGGCGGGTTCGGCGGTCGTCATGAGGCGAACATCGCCGGCCGTTCGCACCGCAATTCGTGCGTGCCGAGCGATCTCGGGAGCACCGTCGTCGACGTCACGCTCCTCGACATGGGCCGGGCGATGACCGGCGGGAACGCGGGCCCGATGATGGGCGGCGCGGCGGTGACCGGGAGGATGGGGCTGCGGGCGAGTCGCGACTCGGTGCCGACCGGTGCGGTTTCCTTCGTGGCCACGAATGCCGGGTCGCTCGTGCACGAGCTGGTGGTCCTCCCCCTCGCGGCGGGTGCCGTCGCGGGGGCGCGCGTGGTGGGCGACGACGGGACCGTCGACGAAGCGACGAGCCTCGGCGAGGCGTCGAGCCCGTGCGGGCCGGGCGGCGGCGACGGCATCACGCCCGGCACGTCGAGCTGGTTGACGGTCACGCTCGCGCCCGGGCGTTACGAACTCGTCTGCAACGTCCCCGGCCACTACGCCGCGGGCATGTACACGCTGCTCACGGTCACCTCGTAGCGTCGTCCGCACCGGCACCGGAGCGCGTCACTTCGTCGAGACGAGACGCGAGCGCGACGGCGAGGACCGGAAGGTCGGGGCACGCAGCGGCATCGGCGATGATCGTGACACCGAGCGTGCCCGCATATGACAGCACCGCGAACGAGACCGTCACGTTGCCGGTCACGATCGCGACGGGGAGGACGTCGGTGATCGGCGCACCGAGGAACGCCAACCGGTCGCTCGGGCCGCGCAGGTTGGTGACGAACGTGTTGACGAACCGCTGGCGATCGATGAACCAGTGGAAAAGGCCGAGCCGAGCGAGCAGCCGGAAGACCGGGCCGAGCACGGCCGCCGAAGCGGCACGCGGTGCGCGCTTCGCGACGCGAGTGATCGTGGCGATCGCGTCGAGGCGATGAACGGCCTCGCCGGTGGCCGGGAGTTCGACGGGCACCACCCCGACCCGGTTGCCGAGCTCGGTCGCGCCGGCCTCCCGCCGCGCCGAAACGGGCACCGACACGACGAACCGGTCGACCGTCTCACCCCGCGATGCCAGCAGATCGCGAAGCGCCGCGGTCACCGCGGTCAGGACGACGTCGTTGACGGTTGCGCCGTGCGCATGAGCGACCTCCCGGGCCCGCTCGAGATCGGCGCGCACGAAGGCGAAGCGGCGGCGCGAGCCGGTCGGGCGGTTGAGTGAAGAGCGCGACGGCCGGCTCGGTCGCGCCGAGCGCAGTTCGGCGATCGCGGCACGCACCTCGCGTACCCACTCGCCGGCCCTCGCGATCGATCGGCGCCGTTCTCTGAACGCGTCGAATGCGATCTGCTGCCGCGACGGCGCCGGACGCGGGAAATCCGGGGTGGCGTCGTTCACCGGCGCGCCGTCGACGAGGTTGGCGAGCACGGCGAGGCCACCGATCCCGTCGGCGAGCACATGGTGGAAGATGACGACGAGCGCGGTGCGTTCGCCCGTCAGCCCGGAAACGAACGTCGCCGACCACAACGGCCGGTCGCCCGGGAGGCGCGTGCCGATGAGGTCGGCGGCGAAGGCCAGGAGCGCGTCGTCGTCACCGGCGCCGGGGCACGCCGCCGTGTGCACGTGGTGCGCGATGTCGAAGGCGGTGTCGTCGGTCCAGACCGGCCGGCCACAACCGAAGGGAACCGGCACGAGACGCTGGCGAAGGCGCGGCACCGAACGGATGCGATCGGCGATCGCGCCGGTTCCCCGCTGCAGGTCGAACCCGGCCGCAGTGTCGAGTACGAGGATCGCGCCGACCTGCATGGACGCAGGCCCGGTATCGGTCGCGAGCGACGTGAGGTCTTCGGGAGTCACCCGTTCCAAGCGGGCGGTGAATCGCCTCGACGGCAGACCGGTCGTGTCAGAACCCTCCGAGGATCGTCGCGGTCCCGTTCGGTCGCAGCAGGTCGGCACCGGTCGCGTTCGACAGCGCAACGGTGAACGTCTTGTCGCCACCGCCACCCGAGCCGGGCCAGATCGGCACGTTGATGTTCTTCGCTTTCGCTCCGGGCGCGAAGTTCAGCGTGCCGGCGAGCTTGCCGCCGAAGTCGCCGCCGCCCGCCGCCTTGCTGCTGTACGTCGCGCTTGCCGGCGTGATCGTGTACTGCACCGACACGGCGGTCGCGGCCGGCGCCGAAAGCGTGACCGGGATCTCGAGTTTCTGGTTGCCGCTACTCGCGTTCACGATCGAACTGTCACCGGCACCCAGCGTGAGGCCCGAGGCGGCGCCGTCGTCGTTCAGGATCGTCCCGGTGCCGACGCCGCGGCCGACCGCGTAACCATCGGTCGGGGCCGACAACGTCACGGTGAGCGTTTCGTCGGGTTCGATCGTCGTGTCGCCGTTCACCTTGACCGAGATGTTCGCGCTCGTCGCGGTCATCCCGCTGGCTTTGGGTTTGAAGGTGACGGTGCCGCTCTTGAGGGTGAAGTCGGTACCCGGCGACGCTTTCGCGGCACCGGTCGCGGTCACACCCGTGACGTCGTAGTGCACCGTGACCGTCGATGTCGCCGGCTGCGACAGCGTGACGGGGAAGCGCATCGTGCGCGTGCCCGAATCACCTTCGAGCTGCGCCCGGTCACCCACCGACACGCATACCGTCGCGCAGCCGGGCGGAGCGAGCGGCACAAACGTGTTCGACGCGGCGGAAGGATCGCTCGTGCCGCCGTCGCTGGTCGCGGTCATCGTGCACGAGTAGTTCTCGCCGGCGGTCAACCCGGTCACGGTGATGGGGCTCGCCGTCCCCGTGCCCGTACCGGTCACGCCCGCGCCCGACGACGAGCAGGTCGCGGTGTAGCCGCTGATGGCCGACCCCCCGGTATCGGTCGGTGGCGAGAAGGTGATCGACGCCGACTCGCTCTCCGGAGTCGCGACGAGATCAGTCGGGGGTTGAGGTGGTGAGGCGGTGACGTTGACGGTCACCGTGCCTATGTAGTCGTTGTCGAAGTCGAGGTCGTAGATGTCGTACGTGAAGGTGTCGGCGCCGGTGAAGTTCGGCGGTGGCGTGTAGTCGAACGCGCCGTTGTCGTTGTCGTCGATGAAACCGCCGTTGGCGGACCGGCCGTCGACGAAGATCGTCGACGGGTCGACGCCAAGATCGTTGGCCAACACCCCCGGCTCGGGGACGTTGAGCGTCTGGTTGGCCGGGACCGTGTAGGTGTCGTTGGTGACGGTGGGCACGATCGTGATGTAGACGGTGTTCAGGTCCCAGTTGTCGTGATGGTTCGTGTCCCAGATGTAGTAGTCGAACTCGTCGACGCCCGTGAACGCCCCGTCGACGGTGTAGGTGAACGACCCGTCGTAGTTGAGCTTGACGGTGTAGTTGTTCCACGTGGTGATGATGTGCGACCCGGGCGTGTCGCCGCTGTCGACGAGATCGACCTTGGTCGCGTTCGGGCCTTCGTCGTTGGCGAGCACACCGTTCGCGGCATCGACCGTCAGGGTCTGGCCGGCCGGGTTGTACGGGATGGTGTAGTCGTCCTCGTTCGCCCAGACCGAACAACCCGGCGCGCAGACGTCGAGCGCGTGCGCGACCGGCACGGCGACCGTCCACGACGCCATCAGCGCGGCCACGGCCAGGAGTACGAGATGCCGGGCCGGCCCGCGCGTCCGATGCGTCTTCATGGAGCGTCCTTACCTCATCCCGGTTGCCCTCCGGGCGGAACGCTCTTTTACCAACGACTGCGCCCGCGCGCCAGTAATTCGTGCCGCGCTGACGCGCACCGATCCTCGGGAGGCCGGACGCGGCCCGCCCGGTGGTTCAGCCGACGATCTCGCTGGTCTGCAGCACCGGAGCGATCGTCGTGTAGTTGGCGACGTCGGCGAGGACGTCGGCCGTGCCGGCGTTGCCCATCGCCGCGCCCAGCGCGTCGAGGGACTCGAACGTGAAATGGACGGCGGCGACGTAGGGGCCGTCGATCCCCTTGTCGATCTCCGCCCCGTCGAGGCCCCACGTCTTGGTCGCGAGCGGCACGTGCTTGTTCCGGTAGTAGTCGTGGTCGAAGGTCGCGCCCTCGGTCGTCGGGTACATGACGCTCAGACGGATCATGGGGAGGTCGTCCTCTCGTTGGGGGAAGGCCGGCCTGCAGTGGGCCGAGCGGGAGGCTACGGGCACGGGGCCGCCGGCGTCGATCCAGCGCGGCGCGCACCGGTCGCTTTTAGGAACGAGTGCGCAGCAACCGCAGCGTGCATGGCGCGAACACGACGACGAGCACCGCGGTCGACGCCAGCACCCACAGGACTTCGTGCCCGGCCGGTGTGCCCTGTACCAGCGCTCGCACCGCGGTGACCAGATGGGTCACGGGGTTCGCGTGGATGATGGCTTGCATCCATCCGGGCGTGGTTTTCGCGTCGACGAACGCGTTGCTCGCGAGCGTCAGCGGGAAGAGCGCGACCATCCCGAGGTTCAGCACCGAATTCGGCGTGCGCACGAGCAAACCGAGCGTCGTCCAGATCCACGAGAGACCGAACGCGAACACCAGGATGAGACCCAGCGCCCCGATCACGCCGGTCGCCCCGGCATCGGGGCGGAAGCCCATCGCGAAACCGAGCCCGAGCACGAGCGCGGCCGCGATGAGGTACCGGCCGACATCTCCGATGAGCGCGCCGACGACGGGCGCGGGACGCCAGATCGGCATCGACCGGAACCGGTCGAAGCTGCCGGACGCGACATCGGTGCTGAGCGCGACACCCGTGTAGGTCGTGAGCAACAGGACGGTCATCACCAAGGTCCCGGGCAGCAGGAAGCGCAGGTATTCGCGGGTCGACCCGGCGATGGCACCACCGAACAAGTAGGTGAACATGAGCGTGAAGACGATCGGGATCGCCAGCACGTCGAGTGCCTGTTCGGGAACGTGCTTGACCTTGAGCACCGCGCGCCACGCGAACGCCATCGACGCGGAGAACGCGTGCGGCGCCGTGCGCGGCGGTTCGATCATGGCCAACCGGGGCAATGAGGTCGCGGCAGGTGTAGTGGTACCGGCAGTCATGAGCGCTCCGTTTCGTTGGCGTGGCCGGTGAGCGCGAGGAAGACCTCGTCGAGGCTCGGTTGGCTGAGTGCGAAGTCGTCGACGGCCACGCCCGAGCGCGCCAGGGAGGCAACGGCATCGGCGGCGCGCGCCGGGTCGGACACGGCGGCGGTGAGCAGCTTCGGGTCGCCGTCGACGTTGATCGCCGTGCCCAGGTGTTCGGCGAGCAGGCGTCGGGCGTCGTCGCGCCGGCGGGCGTCGCCGAGCCGGAGCCGCAGGACGCCTGAACCGGCGGCCCGCTTGAGTTCGGCCGGCGTGCCTTCGGCGACCACGCGGCCGTGGTCGAACACGGCGACCCGATCCGCGAGTTGGTCGGCTTCCTCGAGGTTCTGCGTGGTGAGCAGCACCGTCGTCCCACCGGCGACCAGCGCGGCGAACGATTTCCCAGATGTGCATGCGGCTGCGCGGGTCGAGCCCGGTCGTGGGCTCGTCGAGGAAGAGGAGGTCGGGGCGGGTCACCATGCTGGCGGCCAGGTCGACTCGCCGGCGCATGCCTCCCGACCACGTCTTGACCACCCGGCCCGCCGCGGCGGCCAGTTCGAACCCTTCGAGGAGCTGCGCGGCGCGTGCCTTCGCATCGGCGCGCGCGAGGCCGAGCAGCCGCCCCATCAGCACGAGGTTCTCGTAGCCGGTCAGCTCGTCGTCGATCGACGCGCCCTGGCCGGTCAGGCTGATCCGCGCGCGCACGGCGTCGGCGTCGTGCACGACGTCGTGGCCGAAGACTCGCGCGGCACCTCGATCCGGCCGCAACAACGTGGCCAGCACCCGGATCGTGGTCGTCTTCCCGGCGCCGTTCGGCCCCAGAATGCCGTAGACCGATCCGGCCGGCACCGCGAGATCGACGTTGTCGACGGCGACGAGCGACCCGAACGACTTCGTCAGCTCCGTGGTCTCGATCGCGAACGACTCGGCCATGAGGCCACCTCCTCCGTTCCTCTTGGTTGTTCTTTGGTTGATCCTCTTCGGGCTTCTGACACCCGAAGTCTATTGAAAGTCACTATCAATTGCAACTGACTTTCGATTTGTACTAGGCTGGCGGCATGACCGGTACGGGCGGTCTGCGCGAGCGCAAGAAGGAAGCGGCCATGCGACGGATCCAGCAGGCCGCGCTCGACCTCTTTGACGAACACGGCTTCGCCAATGTGACGATCGAGCAGATCGCCGCCAGCGCCGAGGTCTCCCCCAGTTCCGTGTACCGCTACTTCGGCACCAAGGAGCAAGTGGTCCTCTACGACGACATCGACGCGAACCTCGTGGAGCGCGTCGAGCTGGAGCTGGCGTCGCACCCGCCGGTCACCGCGGTTCGCCGCGCGGTCACCGACCTCCTCGCCGACTACTTCGATCGCGACGACGAGTTGACCCGGCGCAAGGTGCGCTACGCGTACGAGGAACCGGCGTTGCGCGCCGCGAGCCTCGAAATGACGGACATGTTCGTCCCGCTCGTCGCCGACGCGCTCGCGCGCGCGTCGGGGCGGGGTGCCGACGACCTCGAGGTCCAGGTCATCGCGTCGGTGCTCATCGCGGCGCTCATGGCGGCCGTGCGCCACTGGTACTCCACCGGCTACGACACATCGTTGCGCAGCGAGATCGACCACGCGTTATCGGTTGCCGAGGGCGATCTTCAGCTCCGCGGGAAACGGCGATCGCGGTCGGGCTGAGCGAGCCGGACGGCGGCCGGCGTGGCCCCCGTGGGTGCGGTCAGGCCTGGAAGAGGGTCTTGGTCGGGGTGACGCGAAGCACCGTGCGCTGTTGCTGGTCGAGCATCTCGGCCAAGCCGGCCGGGTCGACGGGATTGCCGCTCATCCGGGTGAACACGGCCGCGGTCAGTTCGGCGCGCGCCGGGTCGGCGTCGATCGTCTCGGCGTCGCCGTACACCACGAGGTGCTGCCGGCCGTCGGGCACCGTCAGGCAGACCTTCGGCAGCCGGAGCGAGTTCTTCCACTTGGCGGTGTAGGCCTTCGCCGAGATCACGAGCCGACCCTCGTCGTCGACGGTGTAACCGACCATCGACTGCTGGGGTGACCCGTCGGCCCGGCCCGTCGCGAGGACGGACCACATGTGGTCGTCGAGAAAGGCACGGTGGTCGGGGTCCCAGGCGTAGCTCATCGGTGCTCCTTCGGTGTCGCGGTTCAGAGGAGGCCCGGGTACGAGCCCCCATCGAGGCTGATGCTCTGCCCCGAGAGGTAACCGGCCTGCGCGCTGCAGAGGTACGCGCAGGCGTCGCCGAACTCGGCGGGATCGCCGAGACGGCGCGCCGCGATCGTGGCGCGGATCTCCGCGTAGGCCGCGTCGAGCGTGATGCCCTTCACCGCGGCCGCGAGTTCCGCCATCTGCCGCTGGCGCGCGGTGTCGAACCGTTCCGGGCACAGGTTGTTGATCGTGACGTTCGCGTGCGCGACGTCGCGCGACACGCCCTTCACGGCCGCGGTGAGCGCGGCGCGAGCGCCCGACGACAGTCCCATCGCACCGATGGGCGCCTTCACCATCGCCGACGTGATGTTGACGATGCGCCCGAACCGGCGCTCGACCATCCCGTCGAGCACGGCCCGCACCATCAGCATCGGCGCGAGCAGGTTCGCGTCGAGTGCCGCGACCCACGCGTCGCGATCCCAGGCGCCGTACGGCGCGGGAGCCGGGCCGGCGTTGTTCGTGACGAGGATGTCGGCAGCGCCGCACGCGTCGAGCAACGCATCGCGGGTCGCGTCGATCTCGACATCGCCCGCGACCGCCCACACCTCGACGCCGTGCCGGGCGCGCAACTCGCGCGCCGCGGTGTCGAGTGAGCCAGGGTCTCGACCGTTGATCGCGACCGAGACCCCCTCCCGCGCGAGCGATTCGGCACACGCGCGCCCGAGCCCCCGGCTCGACGCCATGACGATCGCGGTCTTCCCGCGGATGCCGAGGTCCACGGTCAGCGCTTCCCGGCCGCTTCGCCGCGCCGCGCCGATCGCGGCGAGGTCGGGCGGGTTGAAGAAGATCTCCGGCGCCTCGGCCGGGCCCCACACCGAGAACCCCGCTTCGTCGGGTGCCCAGTCGTCGCGCCGGAGCTCGCGTTCCCAGCTCGCATCGTCGGTGATCTGGTCCATGTCGGCGTAGAACTCGAACATGTTCCCGGCCGGGTCGAGCAGGTACCAGAAGAGGTTCGAGCCGAGCAGATGGCGACCGATGCCCACCACATGCGCGCCGGGCCGTTCCGCGATCACCGCGGTGCCCGCGGCGCCGATCGCGTCGACGTCGTCCATTTCGAGCGCGTAGTGATTGAGGTGGGTCACCGACGACGGCTGCACGAGCAGGTTGTGGTGGTCGGGTTCGACGCGGGCGAAGGTGAGCACGCCGCCGAGGATCCGGTCGGACACGCGGAAGCCGAGCCCATCGAGGTAGAACGCGCAGGCTTCCGCGACGTGAGGCGTGCCGATGACGACGTGCCCGACCCGTCGCGGTGGGCGGGGTGAAGCCTCCCCGATCACGTCGGCGCGTGCGGTACGGCGCGCCACACGGCCGGGACGGTTCGCGACGCGGTCCGGCCCGGCGGAGAGTGGTTTCGGCCCGACCACGTCGATGACGACGCGGTGATCGCAAACCGGGTCGTCGCAGACCAACGTCGTCGACGAGACCTTCGCCGCGACCCCCAGCGCTTCGAGGCGGGCGGCGATGCCGGCGAGATCGGCCTCCGACGCACAACCGAGGTGCAACTCGGCGAGATGCCGGTACGCGCCTTCCACGGCCGTGAGCTGGCGGGGTCGTTCCGGTGTGCCGAGGGTGGCCCCCGCGCGTCGCAGCCCGCGGCGCTCCCAGAACGCGACGAGCTGTTCGGGATCGGGCACCGCGAGGGTGATGTCGAGGAACGCGTTGACGGTCATGCGGCCGGGACGGGCACGCGGTCGAGGACCCGGCGCATGGCATCGGCGAGCGCGCCGGGCGCGTCGGCGACGGCGTCGGCGCTGCGCCACGCGATGAACCGATCGGGGCGGACGAGAACGCAGCCGCCGTCGCAGACCTCACGAAGCCGCGTCCAGCCGCCGAGCACGTCGTTGTACGGCTGACCGAGGGCGACCCGGAAGGCCCGGATCTCGACGCCCAACTCGGCCGACACTTGCGCGGCTGCGGCTTCCCACGCCGCGCCGCTCGCACCGGTGATCAGCGTGAACCGGTCGTAGGCACCGAGATCGAGGGTTGAGATGTCGTGGGTGTCGCGACCGAGCCAGGCGTGCGGGAGCGCGCAACCGGGATGGGTCGACGGGTGGTAGTGGAGGTCGGGGTCGCGGGTGTACGGGGGGAACGGCGTTCCGTCGTCGACGACCGCCGCCGACCGGTAGCGCTGACCGAGTTCGACACCGTGCGCGTTGAACTGCCCGTTCATCACGTCGAGGCCCTTCAGCAACTGTTCGCGGTGCTCCTCGCCGCACGGGCCGAACACCTCGTCGAGCACCGCGTTCGCCTCCGCGACCGTCTGCCCCGGGCGTAACCCGATCGGGCCGAGCCACGCGACCATCTCCCCCACGCTCTGGTTGGCGCGGTCGACGATCTGTCGCCCGACCGGCTGCCGTTCCGCGTCATAGGTGTCGAGCAGACCTTCGCCGGCGTCGCCGCGCAGGACGAGGGCGAGCTTCCACGCGAGGTTGTACGCGTCCTGCATCGAGGTGTTGCTCCCGAGCCCGTTCGCGGGAGGATGGCGGTGCGCGGCATCACCGGCGATGAACAGCCGACCTTGGCGGTACCGCGAACGCGACCACGTGGTTGAACTCCCATTGGCTGATGTTCTTGATACGCACGGAAACGTCGGGATCGCCCACGGCGGCGCGTACCCGTGCCATCACCGCCGCTTCCGACAGCTCGTTCTTCTCGAGACCGTGTCGGACGAAGATCGTGCTCCACTCGTTCCAGGGTTCGATGCACGTCCAGATGCTGACGATGTCGTCGCTGCCGGGATTGCAGACGAAAAAGAGCGCCCCGGAACGATGCTGCGTGTACCGGGCGAGATCGGCTTCGATCCAGACGGTGATCGCGTTGCCGAGCCCTCCCTCACCTTCGAACTCGAACCCGCCGTCGCGCCCCACGACCGTGCGCGCGCCGTCGCAGCCGATGGCGTACTTCGCCACGACGTCGAACGGTTCGCTTCCGTCGCGCGGTTCGACGCGCGCCGTGACTGTCGTGTCGTCCTGCGCGACCGCGACGACCTCGTGGTGCAACCGGATGTCGGCGCCGAGTTCGCGCGCGTGTTCGAGCATGATCGGTTCGAGGATGTGCTGGGGGATGTTGCAGATCTCGCACGGGCTCGCGGCGTGGTACTCGCCGATCCGATCGTCGCCCGTCCCCCACGTCATCATCCGCGACAGCTCGCGGCCGGCGAACGACGTCGCGAACACCTGCTTGCCCATCAGGTGATGCGGCAGCGCGCGTGCCTTCACCCGCTCCTCGAGACCGAGGTCGCGCAGGATCTCCACGGTCCGCTGGTTGGTGATGTGGGCGCGGGGCGAGTTGGCGGTGGCGTACTTCGTGAGCGTGAGCGCACGAACCCCCTGGCGCGCGAGGAGGGAGGCCGCCGTCAGCCCGGCGGGCCCGCCCCCACGATCAATACGTCGGTCTCGACGGTGCGCATCGGCGCGCCTCCACTCGCTCGCAAGTTCACTGTTCGTTTGACCAGCGAATCATGCGACGCGCGAGGTTCACTTGTCAAGCGACCGGCGAGCTAGAACCAGACGCCGGGTTGTGTCGTTTGTGCCCCCGTACAGGGGTGCAAATGACACAACCTGGCGGACAGCAGAGGGGGGAGCCGTCAGGCCCCCAGGAACAGGCGGGCCACGAGGTCGGCATGCCGCTCGATCTCCGCGGCGGCCAGCGGGTCGACACCGGCGAGGGCACGGCATTCGGGCGCGACGGCGAAGATGAGCGACGCCGCGCCGGCGAGCGCGTAATAGACGTGCGGGGCCAGCTCCGGCCCGGAACCGGGGAAGGCCGCCCTCGCCAGGCCCGCGACCGTCGCGAAGCGGGGCACGAGGTGGGTCTCGACCAGCCACCGCATGTGCTCGTCGTCGCGGCGGCCGGCGTCGACCATGAAGCGGAACAGCTCCGGGTGTTGCGCCGCGAAGCGGACGTACGCGGCGATCGCATCGCGCGCGCCCGCACCCGGTGTGCCGGCGGGTGGTGCCTCGGACGGCTGCGGGACCTCGCCGAACTGGACGAAGATCCGGTCGGCCGCGGCTCGCCAGAGGTCGCCCTTCGACGCGAAGTGGTACGTGACGAGCCCCTGGGTGACACCGGCGCGCGCCGCGATGTCGCGAGTACTCGACGCGGCATAGCCCTGGTCGGCGAACACGGCCACCGCCGCGTCGACGATGCGCTCGCGCGTCTGCTCCCGCTGCTCGGCTCGCGTCACACGACGAAAGCGTAACTGGTCACTTGACCAGCCGGTGTGACCGGCGGGGGCGGCCGGGGGCCTCGGGTAGCGTCGGCGAGCGCCACCGACTGCCGGGAGCACCGCATGCAATGCACGGGCACGGGCGTCTGGTCCGGGCACCTCCGCTACGGCGATGCCGGCCAGATCGCCGACGCCGCGGCCGAACTCGACGAGCTCGGGTATCACGCGGCCTGGATCCCCGACGTCGGCGGCGACGTCCTCGGGTCGGTCGAAACCTTGCTTCGGTCCACGACGCGCATGACCGTCGCAACCGGCATCCTCAACGTGTGGATGCACGAACCGGCCGAGGTCGCCGCGCGGCGCGCTTCATGGGACGCCGGGTGGAAGGACCGTTTCCTGCTCGGGCTCGGCGTGAGCCATGCACCGCTCATCGACCATGAGCATCCGGGCCGTTACACGAAGCCGTACTCGAAGATGGTCGACTACCTCGACGGCCTCGACGCCGCCGAAGTGCCGTTCCCGGCCGACGCGCGAGTCCTTGCCGCGCTGCGGCCGCGGATGCTCGGGCTGGCCCACGACCGTGCCGCCGGCGCGCACCCTTACTTCGTGCCGGTCGAACATGTCGCGCACGCCCGCGACGTTCTCGGTGCCGGCCCGACGATCGCGGTCGAACTCGCCGTCGTGCTCGACGCGAACCCGTCGTCGGCGCGGGCGACGGCGCGCCGCCACACCGCGATCTATGTCGGGTTACCCAACTACGCGAACAACCTGCGCGACTTCGGGTTCGACGACGACGACTTCGCCGGACAAGGAAGCGACCGCCTCGTCGACGCGATCGTTGCCTGGGGCGATCTCGGCACCATCGCGCGACGCGTCACCGCGTTGCGCGATGCGGGCGCCGACCACGTCTGCATCCAGGTGATCCGACCCGACGACGACCTGCCGATCGCCGACTGGCGCGAACTCGCGCCGGCGCTCGTCTGACCAGCCCGTCACCGCCGGGTTGTGAGAGTTGTACTCCCATACGGGCGCATGACCCTCACAAGCCGGCGGTCGGGGTGAGTCGCGCGTACGGTGCTGCCATGCAGGTCGTCGACGGCATGTGCGACACCCACTTCGCCGCGGTGCGCGACGCCTTCACCCGCAACTTCGACGACGGCGAGATCGGCGCCGCGTGCACCGTCGTGATCGACGGGCGCACCGTGGTCGACCTATGGGGTGGCTGGGCCGACGGCGCGTGCACCCGTCCGTGGCGGGCCGACACGCTCGTGAACGCGTACTCGGTCGGGAAGCCGATCGTCGCGCTGTCGGTGCTCCAACTCGTCGCGCGCGGGGTGCTGGAACTCGACGAACCGGCCTCCACGTACTGGCCGGAACTGGTCGCCGGGCAGCAGGGGGCGACGGTGCGCGACGTGCTGTGCCACCGCGCCGGCGTGCCCGCGATCCGCACCCGTCTCACCAACGACGACCTCTGGGACTGGGGCACGATGACCGCCGCCGTGGCCGCGACCGAACCGTGGTGGCCGCCGGGCACCCGGCACGGCTACCACACGAACACGTATGGCTTCCTCGTCGGCGAGCTGGCCCGCCGGCAGTCGGGCCACCTCCCCGCCGAATGGCTCGCCGAGGAGGTGGCCGGGCCGCTCGGCGCCGATCTCGCGTGGTCGTTGGGCCGCGACGACCAGGCCCGGTGCGCCGACGTCGTCTGGCAATCCGAGCTGACCGTCTCGGTGGATTGGTCGAGCGCCGACCTTCGGGATGAGCAGGCGATGATCATCCTCGGCTACGCGAACCCGCCGGGCTTCTCGAGCATGGGTGTGGTCAACACACCCGAGTGGCGCGGCGCGCAGGTGCCGTCGACCAACCTCCACGCGACGGCACGCGGGATCGCGCGGGTGTACGCGGCGCTCGCGGCGGGCGGGGCACTCGACGGCGTGGTCGTGTGCGACGCCGATGTGCTCGCCGAGGCGACCTCGACGCAGTCGGAAGGCTGGTGCCCGTTCCTGGACCGCGACGTGTCCTTCGGGCTGGGGTTCCAACCGACGCGCCCCGACCGCCCCTTCGGCCCCAACCCGGGGAGCTTCGGTCACTTCGGTACCGGTGGCGCGCTCGGCTATGCCGATCCGGCGGCCGGCGTCGCGTTCGGGTACGTGATGAACGCGGTGAACCCTCGCTGGCAGAACAGCCGCAACCGCGCGCTGCTCGACGCCCTGTACACGTGCGTCTGACAGCGGTCTGACGACCCGCTGGCGATCACTCCGACATGATCGCCCGCAGGACGTCGAGCTTGGCGGCGCGCCGGGCCGGCCGCACGGCGGCGACGAGCGCGCCGAGCACTGCGATCACGACCACGACGGCCAGCGATCGGGTCGGCATCGCGAACGCGCCGAGCCCCTCACCGCGCAGCGTGACACTGATCGACCAACCGAAGAAGGCGCCGAGCGCGATCCCGAGCGACGATCCGAGCAGCGCGATCAGTACCGCCTCGAGGCGCACGGCCGCCTTGGTCTGGCCGCGCGTCATGCCGACGGCCCGCAAGAGCCCGAGCTCTCGAGTCCGTTCGTAGATCGACAGCGCCATGCTGTTCGCGATGCTGACCAACGCGATGACCACCGCGAGACCGAGCAGCCCGTACATGAGGTTGACGATCTGGTCGACCTGTGCGGCCTGGTCGTCGATGTACTGGCTGCGGCTCTGCACCGACGCGTTGCGATACGGCTGGCTCACCGTCGTGATCGCCGCCGCCGCCTTCGCGTCGCTCACCCCGGGCGCCTTCACGACGTAGACCGAGAAGTCGAACTGGTCGGCGCCGCTGCGTTCGTGCAATGCGTGGCTGATCACGAAAGCCCCGGCGAGTTGGTCCTTGGTGTAGATCCCCTCGACGTGCACCCGTTGCGAGAACCCGTTGAGGAAGCGAAGGTCGAGCACGTCGCCGACGGCGAGGTGGCGATGGTTCGCCTCGGCCTTGCTGACCATGAGACCGTCGGGCGTGAGCTTCGAGATCGAACCTTGCACCATGCCGATGTCGAAGACCTTGCCCACGGTCGCCGGGTCGACCGCGACGTAGGTCATGTCGCCGTTCTGGCCGGCTCCGGTGAGCCGGGCGGCGCCGATGCGGATACCCGTCGCCGCGCTCACTTCGGGAAGTTCGTTCAACTGGGTGGCCAGCTTCGGGCTGAGCCCACCGAACCCTGCCGTGTCGGTACTCACGACGTAGTCACCGGTGAACTGCTGCCCGAACACGTCGCGGGTCCAGTCCTTCGCCGACGCGGCGATGATGGTGATCGCCGACACGAGCGCGACACCGACCATGAGCGCGGCACCGGTGCGGGCGGTGCGCTTCGGGTTGCGCATCGCGTTCTCACGGGCGAGCGAACCGGTGATGCCGGAAACCTTCGGGAGCGGCGCACCGAAGAAGCGCGACACCGGACGCGCGATCAGCGGTCCGAGCACGAACGCGGCGACAAACGTGAGCAGGGCGCCGGCGCCGACCCACGCGATGCCCGCGCCGGCCAATCCCATCGCGAAACCCGCGATGCCCAGGCCGAGCAGTGCCGCACCACTCGCCAGCCGTCGCCGCGATTGGCCGGACGTCTCGAGCGCGACGTCGCGGATCGCCGCGAGGGGCGGGACGCGCGACGCGCGCCACGACGGGAAGACCGCCGCGGCGACGGTCACCAGCATCCCGACGGTGAGGCCGGCGACCGCGGTCTGCGACGTGAACACGATGCCGCCTGCCGGGATGTCGATGCCGAACGCGGCCAGGAGCCCCTTGAGCGCGCCGGCGATCACCACTCCGGCGGCGAGGCCGAGGACCGACGCGACCGCGCCCACGATCCCGGCTTCGATCAGCTGGGCACCGAGCACCTGCCGGCGCGTCGCGCCGACGGCCCGCAGCAACGCCATCTCACGAACCCGCTGCGAGACGATGATCTGGAACGTGTTGTAGATCGTGAAGCAGGCGACCACGAGCCCGACCGCCGCGAACACGAGCAGGAACGTGTTGAAGAAGCTGAGGCCCTGCTCGACGTCGTTCTGCACCTCGGCGGTGATCGCAGCGCCGGTCATGGCTTCGACACCGTGCGGCAGGACCGCCGCGATGCGGGCAGTCAGCTGCTGCTCCGTGACACCGTTCGTGCCATGCACCATCACCGCGTCGATCTCACCGGTATGGCCCAGGAGCGCCTGCTGCGCGGTCGGGAGGTCGAAGATCGCGACGCTCGCGCCGCCCGGCGAGTCGACGGAGCCGAAGCGTGCCGTCCCGACGAGGTCGAAGCGGTGCGGCCCCGTCTGTGTGAGCACGGTCACCTTGTCACCGATTGTCAGGTGCCCTTTCTTCGCGCTCTCGTTGTCGACGACGACCTCGCCCGGACCGGGCGCGTGAGACCCGTCGGTCAGGTGCCACGGGCCGAGCACACCGGAGACGTAGCTCATGCCGAGCGTCGGGGCACCGCGACCCGGGTTCCCGATCGCGTGCCCGTTCGCGTCGACGATCTGCGCGTAGCTCTGCACGACACCCTGCGCGTCGGCGACCCCGGGCACGCGCCGCACGGTCGCCACCACGGAATCAGGGATGCGGCCCCGTTGCGTGGTCGACATCCCGCCGTTGTTCATCTCGACACTGGTCGCCGAACGGACGAACGTGTCCGTCTGGCTGTAGATGTCGGCGAACAGATCGTTGAACGTACGGCGAATGGTGTCGGTGAACACGAGGGTGCCGCTCAGGAACGCGACGCCGAGCATGATCGACAACGCGGTGCTGAAGAGCCGAAGCTTCTTCGCCAGCGTTTCTTTGAGCGCGACGCGCAGCACGGTTCACTCCCCCATGTTCCTCAGAGCGTCGAGGATCCCGTCCATCGTGGGTTGCTCGACTTCCTTGACGATGCGGCCGTCGGCGAGGAACACCACCCGGTCGGCGTAGCTGGCGGCACGCGCATCATGCGTGACCATCACCACCGTCTGGCCGAAACCGTCGACCGCGGCGCGAGTCATTTCGAGCATCTCGGTCGCGGAGCGGGAGTCGAGGTTCCCGGTCGGCTCGTCGGCGAAGATCAATTCGGGGCGCGTCATCATGGCCCGCGCCGCCGCGACCCGCTGCTGTTGCCCACCCGAAAGTTCCGACGGGCGGTGACGCAACCGATCCTCCAGCCGTAGCGACCCGACAAGGGTGCCGAGCCACGCCCGGTCGGCCTTGCGACCGCCCAGGGCGAGCGGGAGGGTGATGTTCTCCTCGGCCGTGAGCGTGGGGATGAGGTTGAACGTCTGGAAGACGAACCCGACTCGGTCGCGGCGCAGCTTCGTGAGCTGCTTGTCGGTGAGCTTGGTGAGGTTCGTGTCGCCGAGGTACACGGCGCCCGAGGTGAGGGAGTCGAGACCGGCGAGGCAGTGCAGGAGCGTCGATTTCCCCGAACCCGACGGGCCCATGATCGCCGTGAACCGGCCCGCTTCGAACTCCAGGGTGACCTCGTCGAGCGCCCGCACCGCGGTTTCGCCCTTGCCGTAGATCTTGGTCGCCGCTTCGGCACGCGCGGCAACAACGACCGGCGGTGCCTCACGCGGGAGAGCAGCGAGCGCCATCGCAACCTCCGCTTCTACCGCTTCGATACGGCGAGGATGCGCGCCGCGAAATCGGCGGAACAGAGGCAGATGGCCAACGCACCCGGAACGGCCCTAGGGCCAGGGGGCACGTTCGGGCCTCCCGGGGACGGGCGTCAGCCGGCGTTGACCGGCAGCGCGGTATAGCCGTGCAGGGTGATGCCCTCCCGATGTACGCCGTCGCCGGCGAGCTGCAGGTGTGGGAACCGCCGCAGCAACGCGGGGAACGCGATCTCGGCTTCGAGTTTCGCGAGCGGTGCGCCGAGGCAATGGTGGATCCCGCCGCCGAACGACAGCGATGGCTCACCGCCACGATCGAGGTCGAGGCGGTCGGGGTCGTCGAACGCCGCCGGGTCACGGTTCGCGGCACCGACCACGGTGAGCAGGCGCGTCCCTTCGGCGACTTCAACTCCGCCGACACTGAGGTCGACCGCGGCCGTACGCCCGAAGAGGATCTGCAGCGGCGTGTCGAAGCGCAACAGTTCCTCGGCCGCGCCCGACGCCAGTTCCGGTGAGGAGCGAAGCTCCGCGGCTTCGTCGGGGCAGGCGAGCAGCGCGACGAGACCGTTGGCGAGCAGCCCCGTCGTCGTCTCGAACCCCGCGCCGAGCAGGAGCGCGGCGGTCGTCACCAACTCGTCGTCGGTGAGATGTTCGCCGTCGTCTTCGGCCGCGACGAGGGCCGAGATGAGGTCGCCGGCCGGCCTCGCCCGTCGCTCCTCGGCGAGCGCCCCCAGATAGGCCGCGATCTTGCCCGCCGCGAGATCGGCCTGATCGACGGCGTCGACGTGCAGTAACTCGAGGACCTGGGTCCAGTCGCGCACGAGCCCGCGGAACATGGCGCGGTCGGCGGGAGGCACGCCGAGCAGTTCGCCGATCACCGCGACGGGAACCGGGAACGCGAACGTTTCGACGAAGTCGACGACTCCGTCCATCCTGTCGATCGCCGACGCCACGATCCGTTCGATCGACGAGCGCAAACCGGCAACGTGCCGCACGCTGAACGCGCTCGCGACCAACCGGCGCAGGCGAGTGTGCGACGGCGGGTTCAACATCAGCAGGCTGCCGAACATCATCCGGAGCGACGGCCGCTCGCACCAATCCGGGTACCCCGACGCCGTGAGCAACGGGCCGGGGTTCTTGCGCACGTCCGGGCTGCGTAACAGCGCGGCACATTCGCGGTACCCGGTGACGACGACCGCGCCGTCGGGCGACGCGACCGCCGGGCCGAGTGCTCGTAGCTCGCGGTAGACGGGGTACGGATCGGCCTGGCCGGCCGGCGTGACGAGTTCGGCGACGAGGTCGCCCACTTCCGATGCGGTGGTGATCGACATGCATGACAGTGGTACGCGGCCCGCCGCGCGTTACACGGAGATGCACGACCTTGCCCGATCGGGCGATGTCAGCCGATCGAGGCAACCGCCTGCGCGACGTCGAAGGTGCCGATGCCGGTCGCGAGGTCGTAACCGGGTGTCGCGGGGTACGGGCCGGTGTCGCCGAGCACGACGTCGTGGAACGCCGCGGTGCCGTTCGCTCCGTAGAGCAGCGGGCCCGCGAAACCCAGGCCGTTGCCACCCGCCGATTCGAGCCGGGCCCACACCCCGAGCGCCAACGGCGAAGACAGGCTCGTCCCGCCGATCGCGGTCGGCGTCCCGTCGAGGTAAACGTTCGCGCCGCTGTTCGGGTCGGCGTCCATCGCGACGTCGGGAACGGTCCGGCCGCACGTGACGACCATCAGCAAGCCGCAGGCGGTGCCGAGCGGCGGCGCGACGCCGTTCTGGTCGGCGGGCGGTGCTTCGAAGAGGCTCGGGCCGCCACCGCCCGCGAGCCACGCGATCTCCGTGTTGTAGGAACCGTCGCCGTTCGTCACCAGGGTCGTGCCCCCCGCCCCGATCACCCACGGCGACGACGCCGGGTAATTCACGTCGGGAACGCCGGCCGGTACACCGTTCGCGGCCGCCCCGACCGGGCAGAACCCACCGGTATCGCCGGCCGACGCGAACACCGTCTGGCCCTGCGCGGCGGCTTCCATGAAGACGTTGTCGTCGGCGGCCATCGAGCCGTCGAGGTACGCCTGGAACTCGCATTCACCGAACGATGCGCTCGCGGCTTTCGCGACGCCATCGGCCGCGAACTGGTTGAACGCAGCGGTGATGTCGGGGTCACTCAACGACGACGCGTCGTAGAGGTAGAGGCGGGCGACGTTCGCAGCCATCCCGGTCGAGTACTGGGTATCCATGTCCCACTCGTCGACACCCGAGGTGTCGGTGCTCGCCGGGCCGGTCGGCACGACGGTCACCGGCACTTGTGCGAGGCCGTTGGCCTGCTCCTCGGAACGCAAGTCGGTGACGACACCGCTCACGTCACCCTCGGCGAAGATGCCGATACTCGTCGACGTCCCCGTCGGCGCGTTCGTCGCGTCGTAGGCCTGCCAGAACCCCTGCGGGTTGTACGTGCACGGGATGCCGACGCCGCTGATGGCACACGACGACGGCGGGTTGCCGGCCGGCACCGGGTGCGCTCCCATCGTGGCGGCATCGGTCAGGCCCAGAACTGAACCGACGATGCCGCTCAGCGCGCTCGGTACCCGGGCCGCGGCGGTGTTGGCGAACACCGTGCGACCGTGTTGGCGGTACCGCTCGATCGGCGTGCCGAACGCGGCGGTCGCCTGCGCGGCCGTCGCCTGCGCGGTCACGAGCAACCGGTTCGACGCGACCCGCACGTTGCCGAAGCCGTTCGCGGTCAGGTACGACGCGACGCTTCCGGCCTGCGCGACCGTCGGCGCGTACGAGGACGCGAACTCCGCCGGTGACACGACGGTGCCGTGCTGGATGCCACGCTGCAACGCGGCGGTGTTGTGCAACGTGAGCGACACGGCAACGTGCATCGGCATCGAAGCGGGCGCGGGACCGAGGTCGGTCGCGCCCACCAGCCTCTCGGCCTGCGTCGCGGTCGTCGCCCACAACGTTGTGGCGCCGGCTGCGCCCATCCCCGTGGTTGCCAGGGTCGCAAATGCGAGCGCGACGGCAGCCAAGGTGGCGCCGGCGGCAGCGATGGATGTGCGCATGGATGACCGATGCTCCGTTCCCCGCCCCACGTCTGTGAACAGTGCCCGCGCCACCCTCGTCCGAGGCCCGGGGCGCCTTACCCGGCGGCGATCGCCCACCAAACCACCTCTCCGCATATTTCTCGCCCCGGGCGCTGCGAAGATTGGGGCCGTGTCGATCCATGTGCGCATGTCGTCCCGTGACCCCGCGGAACTCCACCGGGGCGCGACGCCGCTCGAACTGTTCTTCGACCTGACGTTCGTCGTCGCGATCTCGGAAGCGGCGTCCGCGCTGCACCACGGGTTCGAGACCGGCCACACCGCGAGCGTCCTGCTCGGCTACCCGCTGGTGTTCTTCGCCATCTGGTGGGCGTGGATGAACTTCACCTGGTTCGCGTCGGCCTACGACACCGACGACGTGCCGTACCGGATCGCGGTACTCGTGCAGATGACCGGCGTGCTGATCCTTGCGGCCGGTGTCCCGCGCGCGCTCGCCGACCAGCGTTTCGCCGTGATTGTGGCCGGCTACGTCGTGATGCGGACGTCGATGGTCGCGCTCTGGCTGCGCGCCGCCGCCGCGCACCCCGAAGGCCGGCGCTGCGCGTTGCGGTACGCGGCGGGCATCGCGGTGTTGCAGCTCGCCTGGATCGCGCGGCTCGCCCTCCCCGACCGCATCGGCGTCGTGACGTTCTTGGTCCTCGCGACGGGCGAACTGCTCGTCCCGATATGGGCGGAGGCCGCCGGCCGTACGGCGTGGCATCCCGCCCACATCGCCGAACGGTACGGCCTGTTCACGATCATCGTGCTCGGCGAAACCGTGCTGGCCGCGACCGTCGGCGCGCAGGAAGCCATCGACGGCAACGCGACGTTCGGCGAACTGGCCACGGTCATGATCGGCGGTCTTCTCATCCTCTTCTCCATGTGGTGGATCTACTTCGACATGCCGGCCGAGAAACTCGTCGCCGAGGCCCGCGCCCATTTCGCCACTCGACTGTCGGGCGCGTTCGCGTGGGGTTACGGGCACTACATCGTGTTCGCGAGTGCCGCGGCGGCCGGCACCGGCTTGGCCATCGCCGTCGACCGCGCCGCACATCACTCACGCCTCACCGAGATCGACGCGTCGTTGACCATCACGGTGCCCGTCGCGCTGTACCTGCTGGTCGTGTGGCTGCTGCACATCCGTTACAAACCGCCGGGGCCCTTGCGCGACTTCGCCGTACCGGTCGCCGTCGGGTTGATCCTCGCGTCGAGCTTCACGCCCCAAGCCGTGCTCTTCACCGGCCTGCTTCTCGCGGCGCTCGTCGCGGCCAACCTCGCGGCCAACACCCCGCGTGCAATGCCGGGGCGCGAACCACGGTTGAGGCGATGATGACTGAAGGCCACCGGATCACGATCGCGCCGTGAACCACGTCGAGATGCGCGCCACATTGCTGAAGTACGACTCGAGCTACGTCCTCGCTCGAACCTCGCGGTTCGTGCTCAGGCGCGGCGGGCCGGGCGCAACCGGCTTCGGCTCCTCCGGCACGGCCACCGGGACCGGCGGGGTGCGCTTGACCGGCGCCGTGCGGTAGCGGTACACGACACCGCCGATGTCGACGAAGTACGTGTGGTCGCCGTCGTCGTCGTGGTGCAACACGAGCGCGCCGTGGTGGTCGGCCAGGTTCATGAGAGCACCGATCTTCGCGATGTCGACCAGTGGGCGCGTTGCGTCGCCGGCGACGCCGCCGACCGGCACGAGCGAACGGCCGTAACGAGCCGCGATGTGGGCCGCTTCGTCCTTCCCCCGGGCGCGGCGGGCCAGCAGCGCGACCAGCCCGCCGAGCAGGAGCAGCAGCCCGCCGAAGCGCAGGCCGAGGGAGCGGGCGCTCGCGACGTCGATCCCGTGACCGGCCGCCGCCAGTTGCGCGCGCCCGACGCGTGTACGCGGCACCGTCCCGTTCTGCGACGACGAATACGGTTCGGCGGTCGATGACGCGCTCGTCGTGTTGGCACCGCTCGACGTGACGGCAGCGGGCCGCAGCGCCAACGGTTCCAGGATGAAGTTCATGCGGGGCGAGAAATGGTCCACGACCGTGTGACCGTCGACGGTCGCGTTGACGGTCGTTCGCGCGATCACCCCGAGTTGGTGGTCGCCACCTTTCACGCCGGTCGCGGTCTCCAACTGCCCGATCAGCAGATCGAGCCGGGGCAGGTCGAGGGTCGCGTGCGCCCGGGCCTGCTCGCCCGAGAACCGTTGCGCGCGAGTGAGCACGACGGTGCGTGACCATCCGTTGGGGCTGCTCAGTACGGCCTCGATGTCGACAACCCCCGAAGCTGCGTGAACAGCTGCGCTCGAGAAGCCGAACGTGAAGTTCACATTGACGCGGTTCGCCAGCCGGCGGAAGACGACGTCGCCGGTGTGCGCGCCCCCGCCGTTGTACACCGGCGCGGCCGGCGACGGTGCGTCGTACGAGAACGCACCGCGCTCGGTGTACTTCACCGGGTCACTGATCGTGCTCGTGGGGGAACGCGTGAACGCGAACCCGGCGAGCACGATGCCCGCCGCGCCCGCGACCAGGAGACCGTTCTGTACGAGCGTGGCGCTCGGCGCGGCGCCGGCGCGCAGGACCATCGCGCGCCCGCGGCGCATCAGGCTGGGCGCGCGCGCCGGGCGCGCCGGCGCGTGGCCGCGCCCGCGCTGACGACGACGAGCAGCCCGCCGACGAGCATGACGTGGCGCGGATCGTCGGCCCACCCGAGCAGCTCACCTCCGCGCGGCACGCGCACCCACAGCCGCCCGACGATGTGGTCGGGACCGAAATGCTCGGGGTCCGTGTACGAGTTGTTGTCGCCCTTGAAGACGAACTTGTCGCCGTCGCGACCGACGATGCGGTGCATGACGATGCGATGGAGCAGATCACTGCGGTACGCGACGATTTCACCGACGTGGTACGAGGGCGACGAGCGTGCGATCGCCAGATCGCCTTCGTGCAGGTGCGGCACCATGCTGTGCCCGGTCGTGCGGACATAGGTGACGGAGCCGCCGAACCGGGAGGGCGCGAGCACGAGATAGCACAGGCAGACGAGCGCGGTCGTGAAGACCGCGCCCGTCAGGAAGCGCCACCGTTGGCGGAATACGCGCACGTTTCCTTGTCGTCATGCCTGGTCAAGGCATGAGTGCGCGCTCCCGGCCGGTCAGTCGTGGATGTCGAGCCGGACCGAGGTCAGGTTCGCAATGCCGTTGCCCGGGTCGAGCGTGCAGTCGATCACCGTGTCGGTCGTGACCGTGGGCGCATCGCACGCATATGTCCCACTCGTGTCGCCCGTCGCAATCACGTTGATCACCTGCGGGACGGGGTTGAGCACGTCGCTGAGCGTGAAGGTGACGACCGTCGTTATGTCGGTCGACGGGGCATATGTGTACTGGACATTCGTGACGTTAATGCCCGCAATCGACTGGGCCGCCGAGCCGACGAAAATGCTCGGCCGGGAAATGGTGCTGGTCGCCGTCATCGCGGAAGTGGCCGCGGCGAGCAGCCCCACGAATACGACGCCTCCGATGAGCGATCTCTTGTTCCGCATGGCGCACCTCCTTGTTTCGCCATACACGACTGTCCCTCAAGTCATCGACGCCCGGCGCGCGCCGGTAGACGGGCGAGTCGGCCCGGCTGAATATTGGAGAGACCGCGGGATCGGGCGGGCGGCGCGGCCGGCGCGGCCGGTCAGTCGGGACGGGGGAGGCCGCGCCGGGCGCGGTAGCGCCAGCGATCGAAGAGGCGGGTGCGCAGCCAGTACCGCCCCGGGCGGTACGGCAACTGGGTGACCACCTTGCCGTTGGGCGCCGTGAAGTAGTTCGTGCAGCCCGCGGTCCAGACCGTGCCGCGCATCGCGGCTCGCAACTTCGCGTTGTACCGCGCGACGACGCGCTCGCGCACTTCGAGGGTGCCGTGCCGGCGGCGAGTCATCTCCTGGAGCGCGCGCATGATGTAGTGCACCTGCGCTTCGTGCATGAAGATGATCGACGTCACGCCGTTCGTGTTGGGGCCGTACAACAAGAAGAGGTTCGGGTACCCCGCGACGGCGATACCGAGATACGCCTCCGCGCCGTCGCGCCAGTCGTCGTGAAGACGGCGCCCGCCGGCACCATAGATGTCGACCGCACTGAGGTAGTCGTTGGCTTTGAACCCGGTGCCGTAGATGATCGTGTCGACGGCGTGCTCCTCACCGTCGGCGGTGCGAACGCCCGCTTCGGTGATCTCGACGATCGGCTCGGTGACGAGGCGCACGTCCGGTCGCGTCAAGGCAGGAAACCATTCGCGCGAGATCAGGGGGCGTTTGCAGCCGACGGGATAGTCGGGTGTGAGCTTCGCGCGCAGTTCGGGATCGGCCACTTTGCGTTCGAGGTATGCACGCGCGAGTTCCGTCTGCGTACGGGTGAGGTCCGAGTCGACCGCGAAATCGGCCCGTTCGTACTGCCACCAGATCTGCCAGCGGTGCCGGCGCGCCGCGAACGGCACTCGTGCGAAGCGGCGTTGCTCCTCGGCGGTGTAGGGCCGGTCGAGGCGCGGCGTGATCCAGATCGGTTGACGCTGGAAGACCGTGAGGTGCTCGACCTCCGGTGCGATCGCGGGCACGTACTGGATCGCGCTCGCGCCGGTGCCGATCGAAGCGACTCGCTCCCCCGCCAGCGACTTGCTGTGGTCCCAGCACGACGAATGGAACGCGCGACCCCGGAAACGGTCGGCGCCGGGGAAGTCGGGCACCGACGGCACGTTGAGCATGCCGAGCCCGCTGACGAGCACGTCGGCGCGGAAGCGTTCGCCCGACTCGGCGACCAACTCCCACTGCTGCTCCGCGTCGACGAAACGGGCCTCGAGGATCGGGGTGTTCGTGCGGACGTGGCCCCGCACACCGAACTGGTCGGTACAGCGCTCGAGGTAGGCGAGGATCTCCGGTTGCGTCGAGTACGTGCGGCTCCACCACGGGTTCGGCGCGAAGGAGTACGAGTAGAGATGCGACGGGACGTCGCACGCGGCGCCCGGGTACGTGTTCGCCCTCCACGTTCCGCCGACGCCGTCCGACTTCTCGTAGATCGTGTAGTCGTACCCGGCGCGCGTCGAGCGCGACGCCCATCGCGATACCGCCCGCGCCCGCACCGAGGATCGCGACCGACGGCCGGCGGCGATCGCGCGATCGGATCATGCGGCGGAGTTTGGCACGACCGCCGATTTCACGACCATACGGGCTCGTTGCGCTCGCGCACGGTGCAATCGCGACCGAACACGAGGAAGCGGTCGAAGGCGCGGAAGAACCAGCGGTCGTGCGTGACGGCGACAACAGTCCCGACGAACGACGCCAACGCCTCTTCGAGCGCTTCGGCCGACGCGAGGTCGAGATTGTCGGTCGGTTCGTCGAGCAGGAGCAGGTTCACGCCCGACAGTTCGAGCAACATGATCTGCAGGCGTGCCTGCTGGCCACCCGACAACGTCTCGAAGGGTTGCGTCGCGGTGGCGTGCAGCCCGTAGCGGCGCAGTGTCGCCGCGGCTCGCCCGCGGTCGTAGCCGCGGGCCATCACGACCTCGAGGACCGGGGTGCCCCGCAACTCCGGTTGGTCGTGGGTCTGCGAGAAGTACCCCGGCACGACGCGCGCCCCGAGACGCCACTCCCCGGCGTGGTCGATCGGTTCCCCCGCGAGGAGGCGCAAGAAATGGCTCTTGCCCGTCCCGTTCAAGCCGAGCACCGCCACCCGTTCGCCGAACACGATCTCCGTATCGAACGGGTCGGTCAGGCCGTGGAGCTCGAGCTGTTCGCACACGACGACGCGCGTCCCCGTACGGCTCCCACCCAGGCGCATCGACACCTGATGATCGGTCACCCGTTCCGTGGGCGTACCGGCCTCGAACCGTTCGATTTTCGTCTTCGTCGCTCGCACCCGGGACGCGAACACGTCGCTTCCCATCGCGGCGCGGCGCCGGTACTCCTGCAGGGAACGCTGGAGTCGCTGCCGTTCTTCTTGCCAGCGCCGGTGTTCCTCGTCGATGCGCGCCAGCCGTTCGTCGCGGGCGTCGTGCCACGTCGCGAAGGAGTGGCCGTGCACCCAGGCGGTGCGGCCCTCGATCGTCACGATCTTGTGGGCAACCGCCGCGAGCAGGGCACGGTCGTGGGTGATGCACACGATCGTCTTCGGGCACGAACGGATCGCCTGCTCCAACCACTCTTTCCCCGGAACGTCGAGATAGTTGTCGGGCTCGTCGAGGAGGAGCACGTCGGCGTCGCAACGGAAGAGCAGTTCCAGCGCGAGCCGCTTCTGCTCACCGCCCGACAGTGTGCTCAGGCGGCGACCAGACGCCGCGGCGAAAGTTTCGCGCAGCGCGAGCGTCGTGCACGTGTCCCACAACACTTCGGCGTCGTACCCGCCGGCGTCGCCCCAGGTCGCATGCGCACGCGCGAGCGCGAGGCCGGACCGGTCGCCGGGGTCGCGCGCGTACCCGGCTTCCGCTTCGACGAGCTCGATCGCGGCGCGCTGGAGGGGGGCGGGTGAGATCGAAAGCAGCAGGTCGCGCACCGTTCGGCGCTCGTCGCGCCAGCCGACGAGTTGCGCCATGACCCGCAACGTACCGTCGACGTGGATGCTCCCTTCGTCGATTCCGACATCACCCGCGATCGCGCGGAACAACGTGGTCTTCCCTGCGCCATTCGCGCCGACGAGCGCGACATGCTCACCGTTGCCCGCCCGGAAGGTGACGTCGCGGAACAACACGTCGCCGCCGGGTACCCGGCACGAGATCCCGTTGACATCGACCGCTCCCACGCCGACGAAGGTACTGACACGTCGGTGCACGCGCCGCGAAATTCAGGCCGGCGAACCGCGCGGTGGTACCTCACCCGGCGCCGGCGCGCGCAATTGACGCCACCCGGCGGCAGTGAGCGAGTAGTTCTGCACGCTCCCCGACGCGAACCGGTGCCACAGCGCCGGGCGGGCAACGGTCGCGGCGGCCGCGACCACGACGGGCACCGCGGCGCGCCAGTCGCCGCGAACCGGCGTGAGCTCTTCGCTGCTGCCGGCATAGCCATGCCGATGCCGAGCGGCGTCGACGAGCTCTTGCACCACCGCCCGCCGGCGACCGGTTCGCTGCGCCGCGCCGAGGACGGCGATCAACAATTGGTGAGTGTCGACCCCCACGCGACCGGGCGCCTGGACCGCGGGCAGGTCACCCGTCGCGAGCTCGAGCATCGGCGAAACGAGGTCGACGCCCGAGCGACGCGCGTTCGCCGGTTCCACGAGGCGCGGATTGATGTCGATGTAACGCGGTCCCGACGGCGTGACGATCGCGTCGGCCGAGATCGCGCCGTGCCACCGGAGATACCGCCCGAGCGTTCGCATGTGGTCACGCGCGGCGGGAAGGTCGACGCTGCGCTTGTGGCTCGCGCCACCCATCGAACCCAGCCGAACGCGTTCGTTCGCGTGAAAGGCGACGAGTTCGCCGTCGGCGAACACTGCCTGCACCATCACGAGCGGTCCTTCGGTTGGCGCCTGGGCGAGGATGCCCCCATCGTCGAAAGCGCCGGCCGCAATCGCATCGGTGACCACCGATCGCAACTGCGCCGCCTCGCGCACGAGCCGGACGCCGGAGGTTGCGGTGCCGATCGGCAGTTTCATGTAGACGGGGAACCGGTCCCACGATTCGACCTCGGTGCGGCCTGCGAGGATCGTCGCATCCGGTTGCGGCAGATCGGCCGCGCGCAACGTCGCGTACGCCGCGAGCTTGTCCTGCACGCGAACGAGCGCGGCAAAACGCGGCACGACCGTTCGCACGTTCGCGGCGCGAACCTCGCCGGCACACGCGGAGAGCACGGCTACCTGCTCTTGGGTGGGGAACAACACGTCGATGCCGTTCGTCTCGCAGATGTCGAGGGCCGCCCGCAACCACACACGCGGCGCGGTGCCGTACGCGGGAACCGGTCGCACCCGGTGCACGCTCCGCGTCCATCGCGACAGGCAGAGCGGGTCGGGGCTGAGCACCTCGACCCGGTGCCCGAGGCCGGCAAGCTGGCCGGCCACTTGACGCGCGGTCAGGCCCGAACCGTCGGTGAGGGCGACGCGCATCGGCGGCGACGTTACGCTCCGTCAACCGCACCCTGCACGAGCGCCACGGCGGCCCGGCCGGCCGCGTGCAACGCGTCGGGCGTGCGCGCGGCGCGCGACAGCATGAAACCACCTTCGAGCAGCTCGATGAGCACGATGGCGAGGTCGCGCGCTGCCGCGCCGGTGATCCCCGCCGCTTCGAGCCGCTCGACGACGCGGACGATCCACTGCTCGAACACATCGGCGGTCGCGATGCGCAGGGTCTCGTTGCTGCTCGCCACTTCGAGGGCGACCGTCGCGATCGGGCACGCGTCGACGTAGTCGGTCTCGGCCAGCACGAGCGCCGCGCCCTCGAAGACGTCGCGCACGCCGCTTTGCAGATCCGGCGCGGCTTCGAACACCGCGTCGACGAGCTCGAGGTACATCTGACCGGAACGGCGGATCACGGTGTCGCCCAGTTGCTGCTTGCCGCCCGGGAAAAAGTGGTACACGGAGCCGAACGGCGCGTTGGCGTTCGCCACGATCTGTTTCAAGCCGGTGCCCGTGTAGCCGTGGCGGATGAAGAGCTCGGCGGTGACGTCGAGGATCCGCTCCTTCGTGCCCGGGCCCTTCTTCGGAGGGGTTCCGGGAGCCTCGTTCGACAGTGCGGTCACCGTTGGTTACGGTATCAGTAGAGCGATCTATCTAGCACCGGTTGCCGCGCGCGTGACGGAACGAGGGGGACGAGATGGCAGCACCGACGGCGGTCCCGGGCGCCGCGGGCGCCGGGCGCGCCCGCTGGACCGACGATGCCCGGAGCGCCGCCGTGCTCTGGTACTCGGCGTTCTTCTACCTCGGCGCGTGGGCGGTGCACACCGGCGACCACGTGCGCCGCGGGCTCGACGTGGTGACCCCCGAAGTGTCGACCCTCGGGACGATCGCGGCAGTGGCACAGATCTTGGCGATCGCCGCGGTGCTCGGCCGTCACCGGCTCGCGCCGCTGCTCGCGGCGGCGATCGGCTTCCCCGATGCGATCGGGATCGCCGCGGTGCACCTCCTCCCGCACTGGAGCGTGTTCAGCGACGCGTTCCCCGGGGCGCACGGCACTGGCGTCACCGGCTTCTCCTGGTTCGCGGCCATCCTGGAGATCGTCGCCGCGGCCGGGTTCGGCGCCGCCGGCGCGTACGCCATGCGCCGGTCGTCGCAGTGGGAGGCATCACCCGGCTGAGCGCGCCGGCGGCATCGCTACGATGCGAACCGGCGATGGGACTCGCCCTGACGAACCGCCTTTCCGGCTGATGGTCCCTACTCGATCAACCAGGAGGACGGGTGGTCGCCGGACGCTCGCAGCAGGCGCGGAAATCAGGCAGTCCCCCCGGGCGCATACCCGGACGTACGCACCCCGGGGTCCTCGCGGCGATCGCGTGCGGAGGTGCACTGGGGGCGCCCGCCCGCTACGAGGTCGCGCAGCTCGTGCACGTCGCGAAGGACACGTTCCCGTGGGCGACGTTCGTCACCAATCTCGGCGGCGCGTTCATCCTCGGTGCGTTCCTCACCGTGATGATCGAACGGTTCCCCCGCACCCGTTACGTCCGCCCGTTCTTCGCCGTCGGGTTCCTCGGCGCGTTCACGACGTTCTCCACGATGGCCGTCGAGACGGTCACGTTGATGAAAGACGGCAAGGTGATGCTCGGCGCCGGCTACCTGGTCGCGAGCATCGCCGCGGGTCTCGCGGTCAGCTACGCGGGCATCGCGATCGCGCGTCGCGGGCTCGCCCGCGCCACGACGACGGTGGGGGCCTGATGCTGATCGCGGGGATCGCGCTCGCGGGCATGCTCGGCGCGACCGCGCGCTACCTCGTCGACGGCTTCGTGATCGACCGGATCGAGTCGGGGCTGCCGATCGCGACGCTGATCATCAACGCGAGCGGGTCGCTCCTCCTCGGCCTCATTACGGGCCTGGCCCTCTACCACACGTTCCCGGCCACCCCGAAGACGGTGCTCGGTACCGGCTTCTGCGGTGCGTACACGACGTTCTCCACGTTCGCGTACGAAGTCGTGCGGCTCACCGAAGGTCGCGCGCCGCGGCTCGCGCTCCGCACCCTGGTGCTCAGCCTCGTCGTCCCGGCGTGCGCCGCCGCGCTCGGCCTCGCCGTCGCCTCCCTCTGAGAAGGCATTCGCCCGCCCGGGCGCAGTATGCGAACATATGTTCGTGCCCGAGGCAACCATCCTCCACGCCGACCTCGACGCGTTCTACGCGTCGGTCGAGCAGCGCGACGACCCGGAGCTGCGCGGCCGTCCCGTGATCGTCGGCGCCGGGGTCGTACTCGCGGCCAGTTACGAAGCGAAGGCGTACGGGGTTCGCACCGCGATGGGTGCCCACCAGGCGAGCCGGCTGTGCCCGGACGCGGTGGTCGTGCACCCGCGCTTCTCCGCGTACACCGAGGCGAGCAAGGCCGTCTTCGAAGTGTTCGAGCACACGACACCGCTCGTCGAAGGCTTGTCGATCGACGAGGCGTTCCTCGACGTCGGCGGGCTGCGACGCGTCTCGGGCACGCCGGCGGAGATCGCGGTGCGCCTCCGGCGCGACGTGCTCGAGAACGTCGGGCTGCGCATCACCGTCGGCGTGGCCCGCACCAAGTTCCTCGCGAAGGTGGCGAGTGGTGTCGCGAAACCCGACGGGTTGCTCGTCGTTCCACCCGATCGCGAACTCGCGTTCTTGCACCCGTTGCCGGTTGAACGACTCTGGGGTGTCGGTGCGGTCACCGCGGCGAAGCTGCACGACCGCGGGCTGGCAACCGTCGGCGAGGTCGCAATGCTTCCCGAAGCCGCGCTGATCGCGATGCTGGGCCGCGGGTCGGGCCGCCACCTGCACGCGCTCGCGCACAACCGCGATCCACGACCGGTGCAGGTCGGGCGGCGTCGCGCGTCCATCGGCGCGCAGCGCGCGCTCGGCCGTTCACCCAAGTCGCTCGCCGACATCGACGCCGCGCTCGTCGGCCTCGTCGATCGCGTCACCCGTCGCCTGCGCGCCGCGGGTCGCGTCGGCCGCACGGTGGTGCTGCGCCTGCGCTTCTCCGACTTCTCTCGCGCGACACGCTCGCACACGATGGCCCGGCCGACGTCGGAGACGCAACCGATACTCACGATCGCGCGCGGGCTGCTCGTTACCGTCGCGCCGCTGATCGACCGTCAGGGCCTCACGCTCGTCGGCGTTTCCGTCGGCAACCTCGGCGACGACGGTGTGGTGCAACTCGCCATCCCGTTCGATCGTCTCACCGGCGGCGCGCTCGATGCCGCGCTCGACGACGTCCGCGAACGGTTCGGTTCATCGGCCGTCACCCGGGCGGTGCTGCTCGGTCGAGGCGAGGGCATCAGCATGCCGATGCTCCCCGACTGACCGAGCAGCCCTCCCGCTCAGTTCGTCGCGAACGCCGCGATCCCGATGATCGGGGCCGCCGGCGGGTTCATGCCGAGGCTCCCGAGGAACGGCTTGTTCGAGAAGTTGAACACGCCACCGTCGGACGCCACCATGAGGTAGCCGTTGCCGAAGGCGACCAGACCGTTCACCGGCTTCTGCAGCTGCACGGCGCCCATCGATCCCCGGAACGCCGCGTGGAATGCGAACACGCCACCGTCGGAGGCGACGAGCCAGTAGCCCTTGTTGTCGGGCGTGGGCGCGATACCGACGACCGGCTGGTTGAGCCGCATGTTGCCGGTCGAACCGTGGAACTTCGCGTCACCGAAGCTGAACACGCCGCCGTCGGAACCGACGAGGTAGTAACCCTTGCCGGTCGCCGTCGCCGACGACGCGATGATCGAACCGTTCAGCTTGGTGGCGCGCATGTCGCCGTAGAAATGCGCGTCGCCGTAGGCGAACACGCGTCCGAGGTTGGTGAACAGCCAGTAACCCTTCGCCGACGGGGTCGCCGAAATGGTGGTCACCACTTCACCCGAGTTCAGGTGCGGCCGGCCGCCGAAGTACCCGGCGGAACCGAAATGGCTGACCCGCCCGGCGAGGTCGACGACCCAGTAGCCGCGCCCGTCGAGGGTCGGCGTCAGCGCGACGACTGCACCGGAGGCGTTCCCGAGACGGGACGCGTTCCCGAAGTTGTAGACGTGCCCGTCGACCCCGAGCATCCAGTAGCCGGTACGGGCGGTTGCGACCGGCCGGGGCACCACGACCGCATTCGACGCGGCCGACGGGACACCGGCACCCAGCGAGTTGTTGGCCGTCACGACGAACGTGTACGTGCCCGCCGCGAGACCGCTGATCTTGGCCTGCGTCGCCGGGGCTGCCACCGTGCGGGCCGCGCCCTTCGACGGGGCGACCGTGTACGTGGTGAGGGAAGACCCACCCGTGTCGGAAGGTGCGGTCCACGTGACCGTCACCGTCCCGCCGGATTGCGTTGCGTGCACGTTGGTCGGCGCGCTCGGAAGGTCGGCCGACACCGTCAACGCGACCGTGTTGGTCGACGTCGAGTCCGTGAACGCCCCGCTCGTGTCGTTGAACGCGGCGCTGATCGGCGAGTAGGTCGAGACCCCGAGCGACGCCGAGGTCTGGCACGACGTCGCCGGCAACGTGATCGTGCAGAGGTTGTTGTGGCCCGGCGCGCTGAACACGACGGTGCCCGTTGCCGGGCCGGGGATGCCACTGGCCGACAGCGTCGCCTTCGCGCCGAACGCGATCGTCGCCAGCGAACCGCCGTTGACCTTGATGGTGAACGACGTGTTCTCGACCATCGCGGCGTTGATGTTGGTCTTCGTCCCGCCCGCGGTCACGGTGACGGTCGTCGCGGCGGCCTCGGTCGCCGCACCCTGCCACCACTGCGTGACGAAGTTGCCGGCCACGCCACCGGGGCAGACACCCGACGAGTTGAACTGGACCTGGGCCGGGCCGGCCGGCACACCCGGGAGCGTGTACGTACCGTTGGCGTTGGTCGCGACGCTCGTGACGAGGGCCTCGTCGACGTAAGCGTCGACGCAGATGCCACCGACGCCGGTGCCGGCCGAAGTGACGACGCCGCTGATCGAACCGCCACCGACCATCGCGGCGTCGACGTTGGGCGTGTCAACGCCGTTCGTGACGGTGACGTTGGCGGCGGTCGTCTGCAGCGGCTGGTTGTTGAACCACTGCGTGACGTAGTTCGCCGCGCTACCACCCGGGCACGAGCCCGACGCGTTGAACTCGACCTGGACGGAGCCGGCAGGGACACCGTCGAGCACGTAGGTGCCGTTGGGAAGCGTGCCGGTGAGTGCCACTTGCTCCGAGTTGGCGCCGGTGCTGAACGCGACGACGCAGATGCCGTTGAGCGGGGCGCCGCCCGCGGCGGCGGTAACGGTGCCGCTGATCGAGCCACCACCCGCGAGCGCGGCGTTGATGTTTGAGACGGTCGCGCCGGCGGTGACGGTCACCGCGTTGGCTGCCGACTGCGACGACTTGTTGTTGTACCACTGGGTGACGTAGTGCGAGCCCGTGCCGCCGGGGCAGAAGCCCGACGAGTTGAACTGCACGTCGACTTGGCCAACCGGTACACCCGTGAGGGCGTACGTTCCGCCGCTGACCGTCGCAATGCTCGCGACCATTTGCGGCGGGTCGATGCCGTGCGTGAACGCTTCGACGCAGATGCCGGAGAGCGACGCGCCACCGGCCGCCGCGGTCACCGTGCCGTGGATCGAGCCGGCCGCCAGCAACGCGGCATTGATGTTCGGGGTCGTCCCGCCGGCAGTCACCGGGACGGTGCCCGCGGACGCCTCATCGGGACGGTTGTTGTACCACTGCGCGGCGTAGTCGGCCTCGGTACCACCGGGGCAGAACCCGGTGGCGGAGAACTGCACTTCGACGTTCCCGGCCGGGACACCCGTCACGGTGTAGTTCCCGCCCGACGTCGTGCTCGCGCTCGCGACGAGGGTCGCGTCGGCACCCGGGATGTAGGCGTTCACACAGATGCCCGCAAGACCTGCACCACCCGACGCCGCGGTGACCTTGCCGCTGATCGAACCGCCGGCGACCATCGCCGCGTCGATACCGGTGGCCGGCGTGCCGCTCACGGTCACGTGCGTCGCGGTCGCCTCGGTGGTCTGGCCCGAGTACCACTGGTTCACGACGTTGTGCGCGATGCCGCCCGGGCACTGCGCCGAACCGGTGAACTCGACATCGACGTTGCCGGTCGGCACGCCGCCGAGGCTGTAGGTGCCGTCGGCACCGGTGGTCACGACCGCGAGTTGCACCGGCGGGTCGGCTCCCGGCGTGAAGGCACCGACGCAGATGCCCTCGAGGGCCCCGCCCCCCGCGGCGGTGACGGTGCCGCTGACCGTGCCCGTGGCGGCCGCGGCAGGCGACGCGCCGAGCGCCGCCAAACCCGTACCGATGAGCACCATCGCGCTGATCGACGCGACGACCGAACGTATGGAACGGCGTGCGTTCCCAGAGACCCCGTGCGCGTTCAGAACGCCTCCCCTGCTACGGGTACCGCCCCGGCACCCCACTCGACTTCACTCTACGTGAGCTGTCGTCACGAAGAGTGGCAGGAGCATAGCTCAGCAGATTCGGCGGTCAAGTAGCCCAGAGAAACTGCGCGTTATCCGCGCTTTATGACATTCTGGGCACGCCGACCGTGCGCGGGGTTGCACGGTCAGTGGACAGCTTATCCGGTCGCCGCCGCCCCGGCACCAGGGAGGGACCGCGGGTGCAGGGCATGTTCCGGGGAAGGACGACAACCCGCGGGCGCGCGCGTTCGGCGCTGCGTTGGAAGCTGCGTTGGAAGCTGCGTGGGAAGCTGCGTTCGGCCGGCGCGCTGGTGTCGGCAACGGCCCTGCTGTCGGTCGCGTTCTCCGTGTTCGTCCTCGCCGGTCGTGCCGCCGCCGTGACCGGCGCCGACTACGGCTACCCGTACCCGAACGCACCCGACTGCAACGAGCAGACGGGCGCGAGTTGCGTCACGGACCAGTGGGGGTTCGTCGAGGGCCAGTGCCACTCGTGGGTGGCGTACCGCCTCAACGAACTGAACGCGGCGGAATTGAACGGCGCGACCTTCGACAACACCTACGGGCAACCGGCCGGCGACACGTGGGGCGACGCGTGGGAGTGGGGAACCAGTGCGGCGAACGCGGGCATCGTCGTCGACGACATCCCGGGGCTCGGCGCGGTCGCGTGGTGGTCGCAAAACGGCGGTCACGTCGCGTACGTCGAAGCCGTGAACGACGACGGCACGGTCACCGTTTCCGAGATGAACCACGACCTCCACAACGGTTTCGACTTCGCGACGTTGCAGCGCGGCGCGCGATGGCCCGACGGGTTCATCCACATCGCCGACCGCACCACGACGTCGACCGATCCCCCGCCGACGGTGCCGAGCGGTCCGACCGGCGCGACCGCGACCGCCGGCGACGGGCAAGCCTCGGTGCAATGGAACGCATCGTTGAACGACGGCGGCAGCAGCATCATCTCGTACACGGTCACCGCGAGCCCCGGCGGGCAGAGCGCGACGACGAACGCGCCCGAGGGGGCGACCGTCTTGACCACGACGGTGGCCGGCCTGACGAACGGCACGAGCTACACGTTTCGCGTCCACGCGATGAACGCGGTCGGCAACAGCGCCGCGTCCGCGGCCTCGAACGCGGTCGTTCCCGCCGGTGCTCCGGGCACGCCGCAAGCCGTGACCGCGAACGCGGGCGACGGCACCGCGGCGGTGTCGTGGAACGCGCCGGCAAGCAACGGCGCCGCGATTCAGTCCTATTCGGTGACCGCTTCACCGAGCGGAGAAGTTGTCGCGGTCGACTCGCCGACCACGTCGGCGCAATTCACCGGTCTCACCAACGGCACCGAGTACACCTTCACCGTGCACGCGACGAACGCAGTCGGCGACGGTGCCGAGTCGGCGGCTTCGAACACCGTCGTGCCGGCCGGGGTGCCCGCGGCACCCGGCCCGGTGATCGCGCGGACCGTTCGCACCCATCTCACCGTCGCGTGGCAGGCACCCGACGACAACGGTGCGCCGCTCACGGGCTACGAGGTCGACGCGTACCGCGCGGGCCGGCACGTCGCGACGATGGCCACCGGGCCGACGGTCACCAGCCTGTCGGTCAGCACCTTGACGCGCGGGCTCGCGTACACGTTCCAGATCAGCGCGACCAACCGCGCGGGCACGAGCCCGCCGTCGGCGGCGTCGAACCCGGCCATCCTGGCCAAAGTCCACCATCACCCGTCGGCGCCCGTGGCCAAACCGGCGACGGGGAAGCCGAGCGCCGGCTACTGGATGGTGACCGAGCGCGGGCGGGTTTACGCGTTCGGCGACGTTGCGCACTTCGGCGACCTCATCATGGGTGAGCGGGCACTGCAGATCGTGCCGTGGTGGGACGGTCGCGGCTACGACATCCTCACCCCCGACCACGTCGAGTCGCTCGGCACCGCGCGCGGCCAAGGCGCGTGGCCCGACCTGCACCTGCAGCCCGGCGAGCAGGTGACGAGCATGGCCCTCTTCCGCACACCCGTCGCCGGCTACTGGCTGTTCACGTCGGCGGGGCGTGCCATCCCCGTCGGCAACCCGGCGGGCGCGCGAACGCACCTCCCGTTCTTCGGCGACCTGCGTCATCTCGCGCTGCACGCGCCGGTCCTCGGGGCGGTCGCGACACCGACCGGCCGCGGCTACTACATGGTGGCGTCCGACGGCGGCGTCTTCGCGTTCGGCGACGCCCGCTTCTACGGTTCGATGGGCGACCGGCCGCTCGACCAACCGATCGTCGCGTTGCTCCCCACCGCCGACAACCGCGGGTACTGGCTCGTCGCGTCCGACGGCGGGGTCTTCGCGTTCGGCGACGCCCGGTTCCGAGGCTCGCTCGGTGGCCGGCCGCTCGCGCAACCCATCGTCGGGGTGGTGCGGTACGGGAACGGCTACCTCATGGTCGCGTCCGATGGCGGCGCGTTCGACTTCTCGAACCTTCCGTTCGCCGGTTCGCTCGGCAACCGGCAGGTCGCGTCACCGGTGGTCTCCATCGCGGCGACGAACCCCTGAGGCTTCCGGGCCGGGGCCGCCGACGCGCCGGCAGCGCGCGGGAACCGCAGGAACGTTCGAGGAACGCGCACCCGTCACGCTCGGGTCAGTCACGTGGCAGGAGACCACGACCGACCGAGGAGGCATGATGGCAGGTGCGATGGAGATGGTGGCCGCGGCGAAAGCCGGGATCGAGAACTTGAAGCCGGCCGAGGTGGCAGCCGAGCTCGACCGGGGCGACGTACTGCTCGTCGATGTGCGCGAAGCCGACGAGACGGCGAACGGCATCATCCGCGGCGCGGTGCTCGCGCCCCGCGGGATGCTCGAGTTCCACGCCGACCCGGCGACCCCGTACCACCTCGACGCCTTCGCCGACGACCGCAGGGTGATCGTGTACTGCGCCGCCGGTTCACGATCGGCGCTCGCGGCCCGCAGCCTTCAGGACATGGGCTACCGAGACGTGGCCCATCTCGACGGCGGCTACAAGGCATGGCTTGCCGACGGCCGGCCCGTCGAGCGTGCCGGGGGCGACCGGTGAACGTGGTACCCGTCTCGGCACGGTCGGGCCCCTAGGCCGCCGACATGTCACCGGTCGCGCCCGTTCGCATCTTCCTGATGGGCGAGTTTCGCGTCGAGATCGACGGGCGCGAGATCGGCGAACGGGCCTGGCCGGGACGGCGTTCCGGTGAGCTCGTGCAGTTGCTGGCACTCAGCGATCGCCATCGCCTCGCGCGCGACCAGGTGATCGAAGCGCTCTGGCCTCACCTCGACCCCGCGGCCGGCGCCGCCAACCTGCGCAAGGCCGCCCACCATGCCCGCCGGGCGTTGCAAGTCGCAGACGCGGTGGTGCTCGATCGAGTCAGCGCGGCGTTGTTCCCGTCCCGTCGGGTCGTGGTCGACGCCCACGACTTCGAACACCGCGCGGCCGCGGCCCTCGTCACCGAAGACCCAGCGCAAGCCGCCGCCGTCGCGGGGTCGTACGCCGGCGACCTGCTTCCCGGCGCGCGCTACGAGGAATGGGCACAAGCGCCGCGCGCGCACCTGCAGCGCCGGCTCGTGGACCTGTTGCGCCACGGGCGCCAGTGGGCGCGGCTCGTCGACGTCGACCCGACCGACGAACCCGCGTACGTCGCCCTGATGCGTGAGGCCCTCGCCTCGGGCAACCGTCATGCCGCGATCCGCTGGTACGGACGGCTTCGCTCGTCGCTCGCGCGCGAACTCGGGGTCACGCCCGACGCGGAGGCGACGGAGCTCTACGAAGCATGCATCGCCGGGTTCGCGGTCGCCGAGCCTGCGTTCATCGGGCGCCAAGTCGAACTGGCGCTCGGCGCGGCCACGCTCGACGCCGCGGCCAACGGCGAAACGGGCGCCCTCGTGCTGCGGGGCCCGGCGGGGATCGGCAAGTCGACCCTGGCGCGCCGGGTCGGTCGACGCGCGTGCGACGAGGGATGGCAGGTCGCGAGCGTGACGGTCGCCGAAGCGGGAGGCCCCTACGCGCCACTCGGACGGCTCGTCGAGCAGCTCGTCGCCCGGAACCCCGACGTCCTGCGCACGCTTCCCCACCGGACGCACGCCGTGCTCGACACCGTGGCCGACGTCACGACACCCGACGAGCACCCTTCGGGAGCGATGACGAGACATCTCGTCGTCGGCGCGCTCCGACGATTGTGCGACGGGCTCGACGGCCCGGGAGTGATCGTCGTCGTCGACGACGCGCACCATGCCGACGAGGCAACCCGTGATGTCCTGTTACGCCTCGTCGGCGACGGTACCGCCGGCTTCCTCGCCGTGTTCGCCTACCGACCGGAACTCGCGGGCCGAGCCTTCACGCGAGAAATCGCGCGTTTACAGCGGGCCCGGCGCGTCGTCGAGATCGATGTCGGACCGCTTGCCGGCGACGAGACCGAAGCACTCGCGGTCGCGGCTTCGGCGGTCCGTCCGCGCGCCGGGGACCTTGCCCGCATCGTCGCCGCCGCGGAAGGGAACCCGCTCTTCGCCATCGAGCTTGCGCGCAGTGTCGATGCCACCGGGCACCTGCGGGTCGCGCCTTCAGCGTGGGAAGCCATCTCGACCCGCTTCCTCGACCTCGACGAGGCGACGATCGCGTTGCTGCAACGTCTGGCCGTCGCCGGCGATGACCTCGACGCGGCGAGCGTCGTCGCGCTCACCGGCCTCGCGGAGGCCGAGGCGTTCGACCTGCTCGACACAGCCATCGCCGCGGGTGTCCTGGTCGTGTCCGCCGCGGGTTACCGGTTCCGGCACGAACTCGTCCGCCAAGCACTCGTCGAGCCGGTGCCGCAGCACCGGCGCATCGCAATCCACCGCGACGCGGCAAGGCGCCTCGTCGAGCGGGGCGCCGACCCGTCGCTCATCGCGCATCACTGGCTGCAAGGCGGGCGACCGGGCGACGCGGCCGAGTGGTTGCTCGCCGCCGCGCGACGCGCCATGGAATTGGGCGCCTTCACGGATGCGCGCGCGTACGCCGAACGGGTTCTGGTCGACGCACCCGAGCACGCCGACGCGCTGTGCCTGTACGCGGAGGCGCTCGACGCGGTTGGTGACCCGCGCGCCGCCGCCACCTACGCAGCGGCGGCGCGCGTCGCCGGCGCGCCGCGCTCGGACGAGATCCGTCCGAAACAGGCGCTGGCGCTGCTCAAGGCGGGCGATCCCCGCGCCGCGCTCGAAGCACTCGAAGGGGTGGCGCCGCAGACCACCAGGGCGCGACTCAGCCAGGCGATCACTCTGAGCGGTGCTGCCGCCATCGGGTTCGCCGATCCCGACTTCGCCGCGGTCAAAGCGTCCGAGGCGCGCCGTTACGCACTCGAGGCCGGCGACCCGGGCGCACTGGTCGACGCCTCGTGGGCGGAGTCACTGGCCGCGCACGCGCGGGGCGATCTGACCGGACGGCTCTCGGCCGACCTGCTCGCGACGCGGGACCTCCCCGAGATCGCGATCCGCGTCTTCGACGGGCACCTCTGCGCGACCGAGCGCCTTCTCTACGGCGCGAGGCCCTACGCAGAAGTGATCGAGTTCGCGACGCACCTCGCCGCCGAGGCTGAGCGTGTCGGTGCCGCTCGGGGTCGCGCGTTCGCGCTGACGCTTCGGGGTGAGGCGAACCTCCTGTCGGGCCGCCTCGCTGACGCCGACGACGACCTCACCGCAGGGACGCGGCTCCACCATGCCATCGGAGCCGGCGCCGGTGAGTCGTTGTCACTTCAGCGCCGCGCGCAGCTCGCGTCGTACGAAGATCGCCGTGCCGACGCGACGACGATCCTCGCCGACGCGCTCGCCGCGGCTCGCGAGTCCAACCTGGGGCACCACCTTCTCGATCGCATCTACGGCACCCGCATCGCCCTCGGCGCCGACGGTGCCGGCGGTGACGGCGCGCTCGCGCTCATCGACGAGACGGAGATCGCGGTGCGCGGTCCCGCCGAGACATGCCCCGCGTGCCGCATCACACTCACCGTCCCGGCCGCGATCGCCGCCGCCCGTGCGGGCGACGTCGAGCGCGCCGCGTCCTACGCCGACATCTCCGAAATGTTGGCGACGGTCATGCTCCGCCAGCCTGGTTGGAGCGCGGCAGTCACCGAAGTGCGGGCGCACTGCGCACTCGCCGAAGGTGACCTGGCGACGGCGCGAGCACGGTTCACGGAGGCGGGCGACGCGTTCCGCTCCGCCGGTCAACCTCTCGACGCGGCGCGCTGCGCCGCGTGGAGTGCCCGGCCGCGCTAGAAGGATGCTGCATCATCCCGAGCAAGGCGCAGCCGAATCCGTAATCAACACCCTTCTAGTAGCCGGGCGCGGGCTGCCAGAGGTCGAATTCGACGCCCTGGTCGTCACGGCACCGCGCGTTGCCACCCGACGCGTACTGCGAAACCTCGAGCACTTCGCCGCCGAGCGCGCGGACACGCTCGAGCATCGCGTCGAGGTCGTCGACCCGGAAATAGAGATGCGGGCTCGCCGCGCCGGTGTCGTCGGTGAGGCCGGTCGGTAGGCGGGTGTTGCCAACGTGCGCGTAGGTGTGCACGCCGTCTGAAGCCGGCACCGCGGGGTCGAACTGCCAGCCGAACAACGCGCCGTAGAACGCGACGCCCCGCGCGACGTCCGGAACCGCCGAGGTGTAATAGCCGACCTCGACAACGGCAGCCGGCACCGCGAGCGCGTCCGGCGCCCCGGTCGTCGACCACCCTTCCGCCGCGCTGCGGCGCTGGTACTCGGACAGCGAGAGGTCTTCGATGTGGGTCGAGAGCATCCACCGGTGACCGAACGGGTCGAGCAACGTCGCGGTCCGGTTCCCGTGGTCCTGGTCGGCCGGTTCGCGCTGCCCGGTCGCGCCTGCCGCGACGGCCCGCGCGTACACGGCGTCGCAATCGTCGACTTCGAGGTAGAGGCTGAAACCGGAGCCGCCGAGTGTCTTCGGGCTCAGCACACCGATCTCCGCGTACTCGTCGGACAGCATCAGGCGGACGGCACCGATCCTCATCTCGGCGTGCCCGATCCGCCCGTCGGGCGCCGCGACACGCAACGTCTCCACCCCGCCGAAGACGTCGGCATAGAACGCCAACGCGTCGGCGGCCGGGCTCACGCAGATGTAGGGCACCAGACCGCTCGCGTGCACAACGGTCGAGGCAGGAGTCGTCGAGGTCATGGTTCCTCCCGTTGGGGTGACGATGCCGAGCTCACCGAGCAGGCGCCGGCGAAGATCGGCCGCGAATTCCGGACGAGGGTCGATCGGGACGATCGGTTGGCGGAGCGCGTCGAACGAATCAGCCATCGCTGTTCCTCTCGCCGTACACGCGCCGAAACGCCCCTCGGGCGCGCACCAGCAAGCCTTCGGCTGCGTGCACACTGCGATCGAGTTGCGCGGCCACCTCAGGTACCGACAGGCCGTCGACGTACCGCAACGTGAGCGCGGCGCGGTGATCGGCACTCAGGTTCGCGAGTACCGCCTGCGCGCGGATCGCATCGACCCGTTCGTCCCAAGGGTCGTCGACCGCGTCGGGGGCGTCGTGCGCGACGCGCAGCCCGCGCTGCTCGCGTTCCGACTTCCGCCAATGGTCGACCAGTTTGTGCCGCGCGACACCGATCAACCACGCGACGGTGAGCTGGTCGACCGTGCCGTTCCGCACCGCGCCGACCGCGGCGAGGAAGGTGTCGGCGGTGAGGTCTTCGGCCACCGGCGCGCTGCGGCACCGCGACACCAGGTACCCGTACACCTGCGGGAGCGCGTGGTCGTAGAGCGCGAGCAAAGCGGTGCCCTGCTCCGTCGCGGCCGGCTCCCGTTCGCTCACACCCCATCATCGCTCCGCAGCCGCGACTTCCGACGGGTGGCCGGGAAATATCTCACCGCGGCGCAGCGTCGGTAGGTTGCAGCCGTCGCCCGAGCGAGGAGGACCGCATGCCGCTGGAAGGTACGTACGAGCCGAGCCCGTGGGCGCCGGTGCAAGAACAGGTGGACCTCTACGAGAGGACCGGCGGCAAGGAAGGCAACTTGCTCGAAGGCAAGCCGTGCGTGATCCTCACGACCCGCGGGCGCCATTCGGGACGGTTGCGCAAGTCGCCGCTGATGCGAGTGGAGCACGACGGCCGCTACGTGGTCGTCGCGTCGATGGGCGGCGCGCCGAAGCACCCGGTCTGGTACCTCAACCTCGTCGCCGACCCCCACGTGACGTTGCAGGACGGCGATCAGGTGTTCGACATGATCGCGCACACCGCGACGCCCGAGGAGAAGCGGGAGTGGTGGCCCCACGCCACCGCGGCATGGCCGCCGTACGACGAGTACCAGAAGAAGACCGACCGCGACATCCCGGTCGTGGTGCTCGTTCCCGAAGGCTGAACGTCGGGGCGGGCACGGCGGTGAACCGCCGCCGCCGGAACGGGCGGTACGACCGATTCCGGCGGGTTCCACCGGACACCAGGAACCGAATCCGAAGGTTGCCGCTACAGATCGCGCCGTGTCGCGGCCGATGCAAACAGCGGGCGGCGCGTAGCGGGACGCACGCTCACCGCGACCGGGATTCGTCGCGCAACGTCACTGCCGTCACTCCGGGGGATGCAAGTTGCTCGTACGCAGCCGTTTGGTCGTACTCGTCTCGACCGTGTTGCTCGGTCTGACCGCGTTTGTCGCCGGCGGCCACTTCCACGCCGCCGGCGCGACCGCTCCGAGCTATCTCTTCCGCGACGAGTTCAACGGCACCACGCTCGACGTTTCGCACTGGCAGCCCAACTGGCTGGGGGCGTCGAACGCGTCGATCACGAAGCCGATCAACGGCGCGGAGCTTTCCTGCTACGACCCTGCGCAAGTGCGCGAACCGGGCGACGGCTACCTGCACCTCTCGGCTGCGCACCGCACCTGCCGAACCGACAGCGGGACGACCTACGCGTACGCGTCGGGCCTCGTCGAGACCAACGGGCGGTTCAGCTTCACGAACGGTGTGCTCGAAGCACGCGTGTGGCTCCCCGGGACCAGTGCGATTCAGGACTGGCCCGCAGTGTGGACCGACGGCACCGGTTCGTGGCCCGCGACCGGCGAGTCCGACATCATGGAGGGGCTCAGCGGGAAGGCCTGCTTTCACTACCACTCACCCGCCGGCGGCCCGGGCGGTTGCGCGGCCGGGAACTTCACCGGTTGGCACACCTACGGTGAAGAGGTTCGCAACGGCACCGCGACCTACTACTACGACGGGGTGAAGATCGGCTCGGAGACCACGGTCGTCGCCCCGCACTACATCATCTTGAACCTCGGGGTCGGCGGGTACGGCGGCGCGGTCGCCGCGCCCGTGGAAATGCTCGTCGACTACATCCGCGTGTCGCCGCTCGACGCAGCCGCGCCCACCACGACCACGGCCGCGCCGGCGACGACGACGACGACCACGGCCGCGCCTGCGCCGGCGCCCACACCGACGACCGGCCCGCCGGCACCTTCGACGCCCACCGCGACCGGCGGGTACATCACCGTGAGTTCGACCGGGCGCGTCCGGGCGTTCGGGAACGCGCGTAGCCACGGCGAACTGCAGGGGCGGCAGCCGGCGGCACCGGTCGTCGCGGCGGCACCCACCGCAACCGGCCGGGGCTACTGGCTCGCCGGCCGCGACGGCAGCGTCCACGCGTTCGGCGACGCGCGCTCCTACGGTTCAATGGCGGACCGCGCGCTGCGCGCGCCCATCGTCGGCATGACGGCCACTCGTTCGGGTCACGGCTACTACCTGCTCGGCGCCGACGGCGGTGTCTTCACCTTCGGCGACGCCCGCTTCCACGGCTCGACCGGCGACCTGCACCTGGCGGCACCCGTCATCGACATCGCGTTGAGCCGCACCGGCAGGGGCTACTGGCTCGTCGCGAGCGACGGTGGGGTCTTCACCTTCGGCGACGCCCACTTCCACGGCTCCACCGGCAACCTGCACCTGACCTCGCCCATCGCGTCGATCGCGAGCGGTCGCACCGGTTACTGGCTGGTGGCCCGAGACGGTGGCATCTTCGCGTTCAACCTTCCCTTCCGCGGGTCGCTCCCGAGCCGTGGGATCACGGGCACCACCGACGCGAACCGCATCCGCGCGTTCCGTGACGGCAGCGGTTACTACGTGCTCACGGCACACGGCGCGCTCTTCACCTTCGGCAAGGCGCCCTACTACGGCACCGCGACACCGAACGCGCGGTCCGGCCCCGCCGTCGACATGTTCGTCACCCCGTAACCCCGACGTGCGTCGATAGCTATCGCATAGCGATAGCTATCGACGCACGTGTCATGATCGCCGGGTATGCCCGATACCCCATGGACCGCAGATGCTTGCTCGCTCGTCGACGCGTTCCGTCGTGGTGAACGCAGCCCGGTCGAGGAACTCGAGGCGACGCTCGCCGCGATCTCCTCATCGGAACTGAACGCGTTCTCGTACCTCGATCCGGAACGCGCGCTCGACACCACGCGTCGCGCCGACGTATCGCTCCCGTTCGGCGGCGTGCCGGCCGGCATCAAGGAACTCGAACCGGTGCTCGGATGGCCCCTGACCGAAGCGTCGCTCGTGTTCCGCGACCGGGTCGCGACCACGACGTCGACAATCGTCCGGCGTCTCCTCGGCGCGGGCGGCGCGGTGCCGGTCGGCCTCACGACCGCGAGCGAGTTCGGCGGCCTCAACGTGAGTGTCACGAAGCTCAACGGCGTGACCCGCAACCCGTGGCGACTCGACCGCACGACCGGAGGGTCGTCGGCGGGCAGTTCGGCCGCCGTCGCCGGTGGCCTCGTCACGATCGCGACCGGCGGCGACGGCGGCGGCTCGATCCGGATCCCGGCCGGCTACACGGGGCTCCTCGGCATGAAGGGCACGTTCGGTCGTATCCCCCGCACGCCGTACGCGTACTCGCGGCCGGTGACCGTGGTGCTCGGCTGCATGGCCCGGTCCGTACGCGACGCGGCCCGCTTCTACGACGTGTGCGCGGGGTACGACCCCGCCGACCCGTCGAGCCTGCCGAGCGCCGGCAATTGGGAAGCCCAACTCGGTTCGCACGACCTCGCCGGCCGCAAGGTCGCGGTGCTGCCCTCGCTCGGCGGGGTCACGAAGATCGCGCCGGCGATGGAAGCACGCGTACGCGAAGCGGCGCGCGAGCTCATCGCCGCGACGGGGATGGTCGAGGTCGACGTTCACCTCGAACTGCCGAACCTCGCCGCCCAGTGGATGATGGGGAACCTCTCGACCCTGCTCGCCGATCTCGGCAACAAGTGGCCGGCGTGCGCGAACGACCTCACCGAGGAGGTCGCGCTCGGCTTGGTGATGTCACAGGCGCTCTACAACCTGCGCACCGCCGCAGTGGCCGAGGAACTCCGACTGCAGGCGTCCGGCGCGATGGCCGACGCGTTCGCCGGCGTCGACTTCATCATCGCGGCGTCGAACCCCGATGTCGCGTTCGCGGCCGACGCACCGACGAGCAGCCCGACCGAAAGCCCGCTCGACATCGCGCGCGGCAACCGCGCGTTGCAGGTCGCCGTACGCGGGTTGTTCGGCAGCGTGCGGTTCGCGGCCGCCGCGTTCCCGAACCTCCCGACCGCGCTGCTCGAACTGGTGAGCCGCCTGCTTCCCGATGTCGTCAGCATGGGTGCGCTCACGATGATCTCGAACCTGTACGGCAACCCCGCAGTGTCGATCCCGGCCGGTTTCGTCGACGGTCTCCCCGTCGGCCTGCAGGTACTCGCCCGCCACCACGCCGACGCCTTGTTGTTCGACGTCGCGCTCGCCGCGGAACGCAACACGCCATGGCCACTCGTCGTGACCACGCCCGGCGCGCCGCTCCCGTCGCGCCGGTCCTAGCGTCGTGCGCGTACGACGCTCGCGTCGACGTCGGCGACCACCGCACCCGCGCCGTCGAGATCGAAATACTCGGTGCCGCCGGTGACGTTCGCGGCGTCGGCACCCAGCGCGACCGAGATCTTGTTCGCGGCATTGCGCACCACGTCGAGGACGATCTCGGTGATTTGGTCCGGGTCGTAGTGCACGAAGACCTGTTCCACGAGCGCGGCGTCGATCGACGCGGGCTGGGTGACGATCGCATCGGTGAGGCGTAACGCGACCTTGTGCGCGTCGCCGAGATCACTCGATTCGTAACGGTCGATCGCGTCGAACGGCCGGGCGGAACCAGCCTGGTCGAGCGCGCGCACACTCAGGCGCGACTGGCACAAGCGGCACTGGTGAACGCGAGCGCCGCGCAAGCGGACGAGTTCGGTGGTGAGCGGGTCGAGCGCGGCGCGGCGCGCGACGACCTGCATGAACTCCTCGAGCACCGGCCACAAGTCGGTGGCCGCACCCGGCTCCGGCGGCTCGGGCGCCCCGAACGGGCTGCCGTACAAGCGGCCCAGCGCCATCCGGCCACGCTGGAACACATCGACGACATAACACACCTGCGTGAACAGGAACGTGTCGGAGCCGAACGCACCGGAGAGTGCGGCTCGCTGATCGGTCGTGGTACCGGCGACGTCGACCACGAACTGCTCGGCGAAACGAACGCCAACGTCGGTGCGCGGGTCGGCCGGCGTGCCCGGCGCGACGACGGGCACGCGACCGCTGTCGGACGGGTTCGCGAGGTGCGCGGCCACCGTCTGGTGCACCGGGGCGAGCAGGGCGACCGGGAACGCGGCGGCCGCAAGTGCTTCGGCACGGTCGAACGCCGCGAACGCGTCCGGTGCGTGTACCCGCCACGGTCGGGGATCTGCCATCCCTTGTGCATACTCCCGGACCGGCTCCGGGGGCAACCAAGCCGACTTGGCTGCGGCGGCCGCAATGCGCAACGCTCAAGGTCCGAACCGCCGAAAGGACGTCCTCATGGGCACGAACCAACGTGCGCAGATCACGATGACCGACGAAGAGATCGCCGCGTTCATCGAGCGGAGCCGAACCGCGACGATGGCGACCATCGGCCCGACGGGCCTACCCCACCTGGTCGCGATGTGGTACGCCCTCGTCGACGGAAAGATCTGCTTCGAGACCAAGCTGCGTTCGCAGAAGGTGCAGAACCTGCGGCGCGATCCCCGCATCACGGTGATGGTCGAGGACGGCTTCACCTACGACACGCTGCGAGGTGTGTCACTCGAAGGGCGCGGCGTGATCCTGGAAGACCCGGAAGAAATCTGGCCGGTCGGGGTGAGCGTCTTCGAGCGCTACCAGGGCCCCTACACCGATGAGATGAAACCGTTCGTCGAGGTGATGCTGCACAAGCGCGTCGCGGTGCGCGTTGAAGTCGACCGGGTGCGTTCCTGGGACCACCGCAAGCTCGGGATGGAACCGACACCCGTCGGCGGTACGACGGCGGCGTTCTTGCCGCACGCGTGAACCCGATCGGAGAACTGCTCGCCGCCGACGAACAGTTCACCCACCAGATTGCCGACACGTTCGCGGTCGTCGGCACGAGTGATCTCTCGTGGACCGAGAAGGTCTGCGCGATGGCGATGGCCCGCGACGGGAGCCTGCAACTCGGTTTCGGGCTCGGGAAGTACGCCAACCGCAACGTGATGGACGCGTATGCCGCGGTGAGCCGCGGCCCCGAACAGATCACGGTGCGGGCGAGCCGACGCCTTTCACCGACACCGGAACTCACCGCGATCGGGCCGGTGCATTACGAGATCGTCGAGCCGATGCGGAAGGTGCGCTTCCGGCTCGAAGCGAACGACTGCCAACCGATCGCGTTCGACTGGGTGTTCGAATCGGTCGTCCCGGCGTTCATGGAAGACCGTTCGCATTCACGCACCCAATACCGTGTCTCGACCGACCTGGTGCGCTACCACCAGATCGGGGTGGCTTCGGGCTGGGTCGAGCTCGACGGGACGCGCACCGAGATCGACCCGTCGACGTGGGTATCGACACGCGATCACTCGTGGGGCGTGCGCTACGACGTCGGCGTCCCGCTCGTCGACGTCGAAGGCGCGGGCGGCGGGATCCGGCGCGGTGTCGGCTTCATGATGATCTGGAGCCCGACGCTGCTCGAACGCCCCGACGGGACGCGCTACGGGCTCCACCTGCACTTCACCCGGTTCGTCGCGCCGGGCTTCGAGCAGAAGATGGTGATCGGCGGCGTCGAACATCCCGACGGGCGGCGGGAGCCGATCGTCGGCATCGAACCCGACCTCCGCTTCGACCCGGTGAACCGCCGCCTCCTCGGCGGCACGCTGGTCGCGGCGCTGGCCGACGGCACCGAACGACCATTGACGATCGAGGTACTCGGCGACACCGGCGTACACCTCGGTGCGGGCCTCTACTTCGGGTTCGACGGCCACCATCACGGCGAGTTCCGCGGCGCGCTGCACGTCGACGGTGAACGCTTCGCCGACTGCCGCCTGCCTGATGTGGCGCGCCGGCTGCACCAGATCCGCGACACCACGATCCGTATCACCGACCCCGTCGGCGGTGGCGTCGGTTACGGCAACTGCCAGCCGATGGCGGTCGGCCCGTGGCCGGATCTCGGCCTCGACGAAGACAACTGGCTCTGAGCCGGGTTGTGACGTTTACACCCCTCTAGGGGAGCACAAACGTCACAACCCGGTGAGGGGGTGGACGGGCGCCGGCGAGGGTCGCTGCGCCTTCGACCAGCAGACGGTGAGAAACGCGGCAACAACCAAGCCGCCGACCGCGACGAGCACCATGAGCGCGTTCTGCGCGATCGACCATCCGAGCGGCAGGGCGACTGCACGATCTCCGAGTACGTCGACGCCAAGGCTCGCGGGCGACGGTGCCAGCCCCGGCACGAGCACCGCAACGACCAGTGCGGTGCAGAGCCAACGGATCGCCGCGTTCGTCTCGCCTTGGTGCTTCGCCGGCACGACCGCGTTCGTTGTGTAGTGCATCGCACCCGCGGCGACGAAGAAACCCAAACCGATCGCGATCCCCACGGTTCGCATGGTGCCGATACGGCGGTCGGCCGCACGGCGGGCAAGCCGGATCATCCACAGCGCGCCGGCGACAAAAGCAACCTGCCAGCAACCTCGGTCGAGGCTGGTCAAGGCGGCGTTCGGGCCCGTAGCGAGGCCGATCGCGCTGTGCCAAGTGTTCATCGAACTCGTCAAGTAACCGGAACTGTTGAGCGTTCCGGTCGTGTGCTCAACGGTGAAGATACGCACGACACCGAGGACCGCGAGCCAGTGGATCGCGGCGAACGTCGAGCCGGCCACGCTGGCGACGAACGCGTTCAGCGCCATCCACGGTTCACGGCGAACCCACCCCACGAACGCACCCACCTCGGCAGTATCGCGCCGACCGCTCGACCGCGACAGTTGGGTTGTGACGTTTACACCCCTCTACGGGGTACAAACGTCACAACCCGGCGAGGGGGTGGACGGGCGCCGGCGGCGGCGCGCCGAAGGAGGCGCGGCGGGCGGCGCGGCGGAGCGCGAGGAGCACGGGACTGCCCACGATCGCGAGCAACGCCGCGTTGGTGAACGCGCGGCCGACGTCCCAACCGAGCGACGTCGTGACGTCGAACGCGATGAAACGGTGGACGTTGGTGGCCCACGACGCGCCGGGCACGAACGAAATGTCGGTACGCGACCCGACCACGAACGGCCAGAACGAAAGGTTCAACAACAAGCCGTACACGAAGGCCGAGACCGCGCCGTACAGCATCAGCAGGAGCACTTCCCGCCGTCCGGTCGCGGGCGGCAGCAGGCCGGCACCGAGCCCGACCCAGGCACAGCCGAACATCTGGTACGGGAGCCACGGCCCGACCCCGCCGGTGATGATCGCCGAAGCGAACAACGTCGTCGCACCGAGCGTGAACCCGAAGCCGGGGCCGAGCGCGCGCCCGCCCAACACGATGAGGAAGAACACGGTTTCGATCCCCGCGGTCCCCGCGCCGAGCGGCCGCAGCGCAGCACCGAGCGCCGACAACACACCGAGTAGCGCCACCGTCTTCGCGTCGAGCCCGCGATCGCCCATCTGCGCGAGCACGATCGCGAGCACGACGAACAGCAACAGGCCGAACATGACCGGCGCAACACTGTTGGTGCCGATCGACGCGCCGGGCCGCACGAAGAACGGCCACATGAACGCGACCAGGCCGAACACCGACGCGACCACGAGCGTCACGGCAACCCGCGGGCCGATACCGACGGCGGCCGAACGGCCCTTCACGGCCACGCCCGTCACACCGCCCCCGTCGCGGCCGCGTCGAACGCGCCCGCCCGCTGCAACTGATCGACCGTCAACCACGGCAACGGCGCCAGGACCTTCGCGACTTGCGGCGCGACGAGCGGCGACGCCGCCAGCACGTCGCCGCTCGGGCCGTCGGCGACGATCTCGCCTTCCGCGATCACCACGACGCGATGGGCGACGGTCGCCGCGAACTCGACGTCGTGCGTGGCGACTACGACGGCGCGGCCGAGGCCCGACAGTTTCCGCAGCACGTTCGCGAGGTGACGTTTCGCGACGTAGTCGAGCCCGCGTGTCGGTTCGTCGAGCAGGACGACGCGCGGCGTCGCGGTCAACTGCACCGCGAGGACGACGAGCAGGCGCTGGCCTTCGGAGAGATCACGCGGATGGGTGTCGTCGGCGATGCCGGCCGCCAACCGGTCGAGCAGCCGCCGCGCCGCGCCCGGTTCGGCGTGCGATTCGACGTCGGCCTGCACGAGCTCGTCGCCGACGCGATCGAGGTACAGCAGGTCGGACGCGCTCTGCGGGACGAGCCCGACGACATGGCGGGCACGGTCGGGAGGCAGGTCGCGCGGGTCGGCACCGTCGACCCGGACCGTGCCGCCCTGCCGTTCACCGGTGCCTTGCAGCGCCCAGAGCAACGACGACTTTCCCGACCCGTTCCGGCCCATCAGCGCGACGACTTCACCCGCTCGCAAGGTGCAATCGACCTCGCGCACGGCGACGACCGCGCCGTGCCGCACGACGATGCGCCGGGCTTCCAGCACGACTGCCGGAGCGGGGCCCGGCGCGGGCGTGACCGCAGGCGGCGGCGACACCGCGGCGAGCCGGGCCCGGAGGTCGCCGGCGCGGCGGCGCGCGTCGCGGATCGACAACGGCAGCGGTTGCCAGCCGGCGGCGCGGGCCAGCTCGACGACCGGCGGCGCGAGGTCGAGGTGCCCGAGCACGTCGGGCGGCGACCCGTGCTCGGCACTCCCGTCGCCGCGCAAGTACACGACGCAGTCCGCGTATTGCACGACGCGTTCGAGGCGATGCTCGGCCACCACCACCGTGATCCCGAGGTCGTGGACGAGCCGGGTCACCGCCGAGAGCACCTCTTCGGCCGCGGCCGGGTCGAGGGCGGAGGTGGGTTCGTCGAGGACGAGGACCGCCGGGTGCGCGGTGAGCGCGGCGCCGATCGCGGCGCGCTGCAACTGGCCGCCCGACAGTTGCGCGAGCGGGCGACGGCGGAGGTCGGCCAGACCGAGCAGGTCGAGCGTCTCCTCCACCCGTTTGCGCATCGTCGTCGGCGCGACGCCGAGCTGCTCCATGCCGTAGGCAAGTTCCTCTTCGAGCGTGTCGGTGACGCAACCGGCCAGCGGGTCCTGGGTCACCATGCCGACGACGTCGGCGAGTTCGCGGGGTGGGAAGTCGCGCGTGTCGCGACCCTCGACGACCACCCGGCCCTGCAACAACCCACCGGTGAAATGCGGGACCAACCCGTTTATGGCGTGCAGCAGGGTCGACTTGCCGCTCCCGGTCGAGCCGACCACCAGGCACAGTTCGCCGGCGGGAACACCGAAATGCACGTCGCGCAACGCGGGTTGGCCGGCGTCGGCGTAGGTGAACGTGACGTGGTCGAAGTCGATCGCGCTGGTGCTCATGCCGTGCTCGCGCGGGCCATCGGCGCCGGCCGTTCCGTCGCTGCGGCGACCTGCGGGAGCGGCGTGAAGAACGCGGGAAGTGCGGCCACCGCGAGCCCGGCGACCGCGATGATCGGGAGCGACGGCCATACCGGCGGCGCGACCGACGGGGCAACCGCGGCCGGATCGAGATGGGCGGCGACGATCATGGCGACGGCGGCGAGCCCACCACATATTGCGGTGCACCATTCGTCGGCCGTCCACGGGTCGGGGCGGTAACGGGTCCGCTGCACGCGCCGGCCGGCCAGCGCCACACCGCCGAGCGCGCCGACGACCGAGACGGCCAGGGTCGGCGCCCCGAGCGCCCACGGCGTCGTCGGGTCGAGAAGCCCGTAGGTACCCGTGCAGATGCCGAGGACCGCGACCAGCAACAGCGCGGCGGTCGCGCGCCGCGATCGCTCGGTGACCGACGCCGAACGCCCGTACCCGCGGCTGTCCATCGCCGCCGCGAGCTGGAACGACCGCGCGAGCGCGTCGTGCAAGACGGGCATGGCGATTTCGCGGATCGCGTGGCGCCCCCGGTGCGTCGAGCCGCGCAACTTGCGAGCTCGGCGTACGCGGGTCGCGCTCTCGATCAGTTGCGGCGCGATCGTCATCGCGACGGTGACCGCGACGCCGAGTTCGTAGAGCGCGGCGGGCAACACGCGCAGGGCGCGCTTCGGGTTCGCGAGCGCGTTGGCCGCGCCGACGCAGCACAACAACGTGGCGAGGCGAAGCCCGTCGTACGCAGCGCCGAGCAGGCTCTCCGCACTCACCGGGCCACCGAGCGACACGCCGGCCATCCATGAGGGCAGCGGCACCGACGGCAGCCGGAACAGCACGTGCGCACCGGAATCGGGTACGTCGCCGAGCAGCACGCGCAGCACGACTCTGATCGCGATGACGACGAACCCCAGCACGAGATAGGCGCGGAACGCGCGCGCCCACGGCGCGTCGGTGCGGCGAGCCGAAACGACGATTCCCGCCGCGGCGATGATGCAGATGAGCAGGAGCGGGTTGGTCGTGCGGCTGGCCGCGACCGCCAACCCGATCGCCCACAACCACCACGCGATGGGGTGCAACGGACGGGGTAGGCGCGCCGCGCCGCGCATGCTCACGCGCGCAACCGTCTCCGGCGAACGACGACAGTGGAGCCGGCGGCGACCACGAACACGACGGCAACCGTGACGATCACACCGATCGGGCTGCCCGATGAGTGGTGCGGCACCGAACGCGACGCGACATCGACGACCGCCACCGCGGTCGTGGTCGTCGTACCGGTGCGCGTGGTGGTCGTCGTCGCGTGGTGCTTGCCGCTGCCGGCGGCGGGTGCGCCCCGCGGCGACGCGCGCGAGCCGGCCTTCGTGGTGCTCGTGGTGTTCGCACCGGACGCGGCCGGCGGTTGCGACGCGATCGAAACATCGGGCCCCGACGTCGCGGGCGGCGTGGTGCCGGTGCTCCCCTGGCTCGATTGCCCCGCGCCGTTCGAGGCCCCGGCCGGCTGGGTCGCCGCCGCCGGGCGCGCGGTGGTTTGTGTCGGGGGCGGGGGTGCCGGCGGTGCCGTCGACGGTGGCGTTGTGGTCGGCGGCGGCACTACTGCGTTGGGCGCGATCCCGGGCACCGCTCGCGCGCCGAAGGCCCAACCTTCGATCGAGCCGGGCTGCGGGTGCGCGCTCGCGGCGCCCACCGAGCTGTAACTCCACGACGAGTCGCCCGGCCGCGCGTGGTAGTAGGCCCAGAACGCGTTGCCCGGCGGCGTCGATACGCACGCGTCCTCGCTGGCCGACGGCTCACCGTTGACCCGGCACACGAACGCCGAGCCTTCCTGCGCAGTGCCCGCGGTGCTGAACCCGGCGGCGTGCAACGCGTCGAGGCCCGTCGAGGGCTGCCCGGGGGCGCAGCCGCGTTCGATCTGGCCACCCCAGTGCGTGAAATCCACGACGACGGTTACGCCCGAGTTCCCGCTGCACGCGCCCGACGACGCGCTCGCCGCCCCGGAGCCGCCCGCGGCCGGCGCGACGACCGCGAGGATCGCGATCGTCGCGCCCATGAGCGCGCGCCACGCAGCCCGGGCGCACCGGCCGGGTGCGGGGCCGGTCAAGCCGGGCATTGCATTGCCGCTGCCTTCTTCAGGTGCGTCTTCGCCAACGGGAAACGCTTCAGCGCGGCGGCCGGCACCGCTTGCACCGTCGCGAGCACGCTCGGGTCGCTGCTCCCCGGGAAGAAGAACGCACCACGGTTCGCGGCGGGCGCGTTGCACCCGAGTTGGTACTTCGCGAGCGCGCCGAGCGGCGACGCGGTTCCGTGCACCCAACGGCTCGAGGTCGGCTTGCTCTTCTCCGACAGCAACGCCTGCATGACGAGGGCGGTCGAGTCGGGGTCGGAGGCCTGGCCCGCCTTCGCGACGAACGGCCACCCGCCGTCGGACGACTGGGCCGACGCGAACGACGCCAGGGCTTGCGCCCCCAGCGGCCGCTTCCCGTACGCCGCGAGGCCCTGGATCGCCATCCCCGAACTGTTCGTGTCGGGGCCGGTGAACGTGTTCGGGTCGGCGGCAACGCACGCGACGGTCGGGTTGGAGCGGTACGCCTCGAACAACCCGTTCGAACATTGCTGCCTGGTGAGCCACGTGATCGCGGCCTGCACCGCCGGCGAGTTGGGCTTCACCTTGGCCGCCTTCAACGCGCTCAGCGCGACTCCTTCACGGAAGGTGCCGTCGAAGGTCGGGTCCTGCGATCCGAACAGCCCCCGGTTGGCCCCGTCGTGCGCTGGGTCGCGAGCAACCGGGCGACGAGATCATGCGCGGCGCCGTGGCCGCCGAAGTGACGCGGGTTCGTGCCGGCCGACACCGCCGCCATGATGTAGTAACCGAGCGCACCGGGCGCGTCGGCACCACCGGTTTGCAGCGCGGCGCCGAGTTGGCCTTTCAGGTACTTGATCGCCCGCTTCGACGCCTTGGCACCGACCTGCGCCGCGTGGAGACCCACGACCGCGTACGCGGTGTTCGTCGGGTCGGGTGAACCGAAGGAGTTGATATGGCCACCGTTCGCAACGATCTGCGTGGCCAACCATTCGGCTCCGGACCGCGACACGATCTTCGACTTCTTCGCCGGCGATGCCGCCGACGCCGGCACCGTCGCGGCGCCGAGAACCCCGACACCGACGGCGACCGTGCATACCGAAGCGAGTACGCGCATTCCACGACGCGCACGTGAGCGACTTCGCATGGCATTCCTTTCCAGACGGTCGCGCGGCACGCCCGTCCGGCCCGTTCGACAGATTCGCCCCCTGCGTGAACGCAAGGGGCGATGTCGGGCGGGAAGGCCCGGGCTCGCCCCGCAAACCTCGGCGGTATTTGAGCCCGTTCCCGCTGGGTATTCCGGCTCGTGCACGGCTCGAAGAGGTAACGAGTACCCGACGTTCCGTGCACCTACGGCTGCGGGTCAGCGCCGGCTTCTCACCGGCTTCCCCCATCCGAGAACGTGCCGGGACAGTACACAAGTCCCTGGTCGTGCGCCCGCACCGGCGGAAATTTCGGGCCCGCGCCTCTGGCGCCCGGCGAATCTCCTCTCCATAATGCGCCCAGGAGATTCCGGTACGAGGGGCGACTCGAGATCAGGATCCCAGCCATGATCGAGCAGCCGTTCACCGACCTCGATGGCTTCGCGGCCCAAGTGCTCGACCTGCTGGCCGAGCACGGCCGGCCGATCGTCCTCCTGCAACTCGCCGTCGAGCTCGGTGCTCGCGACACGCGTTGCGACGAAGCCCTCCACCTCCTCGAAGCCATGGGCCTCGCGCGCCGCGTCGGGCGGCGCTTCGAGGCGACCGACGCCGGGGCGGAACGCTCCGATCGTTACGGCACCCACCGGTTCGTCGACCTCACCCACGTGAGGAACTCGCTCACATCGCCGTCGGCGTGACAACGGCGGTGCCGGCGCACCGCACAGGGGTGCTCCACATGCGGGTCCACCGCCCGGCGTCACCGCCTCCGTAACGTCGCGTCGCGTGCCCGACGAGCTGCGGTGGATCGATCTTCACGACCCCGACGCCGCGCAGTTGGACGCTGCCCTCCCGACCGATGTGCACGTCACCGCGCTCGAGCGGCTCCACGCGCCGGCCCAGCACGACGACGAGCCTCGGCCCCGCCTCGAGGCCCACGGCACCTATGTGTTCGGGGTCCTCGTCGTCCCCGCCGTCGAGGGCGACAACATCGTCTCGCAGGAGATCAATGTCGTCGCCACCCCCGACCGGATCGTGACCGTTCGCAAGACGCCGACCGGCAGCAGCGCGTGCGAGTTCGACGAAGTACGCGCCGCGGCGTTACGCGACGACGCGCCCGTAGGCGTCTGCCTCTACTTGCTCGTCGACGAGATCGCCGAGCGCTTCCTCTCCATCGTCGACAAGTTCGACGACGTCATCGACGAACTCGAAGACAACGTCGCGGTGTGGGAGTCCCTCAAGGTGCGGCAACGCATCTCGCAGTCGCGTCACGACATGCTGCACGTCCGACGCGTGCTCGCGCCCACCCGCGACGCCGCTCGCGCCGTGCTCGACGATCGGGTCGAACTCGAACCGGTCACGCTCTTCCCCCGCGACGTCGAACTGCGGTTCGCCGACGCGTACGACAAGTTGTTGCGGGCCACCGACGGCCTCGATCTGTCGCGCGACCTTCTCGCGGGCGTGCGCGACTACCACCAGGCCCAGGTGGCCAACGATCAGAACGAGGTGATGAAACGCCTCACCGTGATCGCATCGGTGCTCTTGCTCCCGACATTCATCGTCGGTCTCTACGGTCAGAACCTGCGGGGCGCGCCCGAACTGCGATGGTCGCAGGGCTATCTGTGGTCGTGGACCCTCATCGCGATCACGACGATCCTCCAGCTCTGGTATTTCCGCCGCAAGAAATGGATCTGAGCGCCGCGCCGTAGTGGCGACCCGCCCGGAACAACCCGGGCATTACGGCAGGGTCGCCCGAGTGCCAAGATGACGGGGTGAACGATGCCGCTTTCACCTCGAGCCCGTTCGTCTCGGCGATCGAACCGATCACCGCGACCGACGACGAAATCCGCGCCGCGGTCGGCCGGGCGGAGGTGCCGCCGCTGCTGCCCGCGCTCGCCTACCTGTCGGGCGACCTCACGCTGCTGCGCGACGACCTTCGTCCCGACCCGCTGCTGACGGGGCTGCCCCAGGGCGGCCTCACCGAGGAACAGCTCGCGGCCGCGCGGGCGCTCGCCACCGACACGATCATCCGGTTCCGCGACGGCGGTTCACGCCCGGCGCCCACCCCGTCCGACGCCGAGCTCCTGCAGATGATGGAGTACGCCGTCGGCGGCACCGAGATGAGCGCGTACCTCCCGTTGCTCGAGGAGGAGCTCGCGTTCCGCGGCGAAGACCGCCGCGCGCCGGCCTGGTCGCTCGCCGACGTCGCGCCGGGAACCGGCTTCACCGTCGTCATCATCGGTGCCGGGATGTCGGGACTGCTCGCCGCGCACCGATTGCAGCAGGCCGGTATCCAATTCGTGATCGTCGAGAAAGACGCCGACGTCGGCGGTACCTGGTACGAGAACACGTACCCGGGATGCCGGGTCGACAACCCGAACCACAACTACAGCTACTCGTTCGCGCAACGGCACGACTGGCCGTTCCACTTCTCGACGCAAGATGTCCTGCTCGACTATTTCCGCGGTTGCGCCGACGTCTTCGATCTCCGCGACCACATCCGCTTCAACACCGAGGTGGTGTCGGCGACCTGGTCGGACGACACCCTCGACTGGCACGTACACGTGCGGGGTGCCGACGGGACCGAAGAGACCCTCGCGGCGAACGCGGTGATCAGCGCGGTCGGCCAGTTGAACCGGCCCAACTTCCCCGCGATCAAGGGCCGCGATTCCTTCGAGGGGACCGCGTTCCATTCCGCGCGGTGGGACCACGACGTCGACCTGCGCGGCAAGCGGGTCGCGGTGATCGGTACCGGTGCGAGCGCGGTGCAGTTCATCCCGGAAATCGCGGGCGACGTCGGCGAACTGTTCGTGTTCCAGCGCACACCGCCCTGGCTCGGCCCGACCCCCGAGTACCACGACGAGGTATCCGACGGTCTGAAGTGGCTCTACGCGCACCTCCCCTCGTACAGCGAGTGGAACCGTTTCTGGATCTTCTGGCGCATGGGCGACGGCGTCCTCCCCGGCGTGCGCGTCGACCCCGACTGGGAACCGAAGGACGCGTCGGTGAGCGTGCTCAACGACTTCATGCGGATGATGCTCACCGACTACCTCAACGGCGAGTTCGCCGATCGCCCCGACCTGCTCGAGCAGGTGGTCCCGAAGTACCCGCCCGCGGCGAAGCGCCTGCTCCGCGACAACGGCGTGTGGCCCGCGCGCTGAAACGCGACACCACCCGGCTGATCACGGAACCGATCCGCGAGATCACGCCGAAGGGCGTCGTGACGCGCGACGGCGAGGAACACGCCGTCGACGTGATCATCTACGGCACCGGGTTCGAGGCGTCGAAGTTCCTCACCCCGATGAAGGTCACCGGCCGCAACGGTACCGACCTGCACGAAACGTGGGACGGCGATGCCCGCGCGTACCTCGGCATCAACGTGCCCGGTTTCCCGAACCTGTTCTGCCTCTACGGGCCGAACACCAACATCGTCATCAACGGCAGCATCATCTACTTCTCCGAATGCGGGGTGCGCTACATCCTCGGGTGTATCGAGCTGCTGCTCCGTGAACGGATGCGCGCGCTCGATGTGCGCAAAGACGTCCACGACGCGTTCAACGAGAGTGTCGACGCCGAGAACCGGCTGATGGCGTGGGGGCACTCGACCGTGAACAGCTGGTACAAGAACGATCGCGGGCGCGTCGCGCAGAACTGGCCGTTCACGTTGCTCGAGTACTGGCAACGCACGCTCGCGCCCGACGCCGACGACTACGACCTGATCCCGTAGCGCGCCCTCCGCGAAACGAGCGCACGACTAATGCACGTCGAAGACATCACATACGAAGTCGACGGCCCGCAGGTGCTCAGCCGGTTGATGCGGCGCTAGCCGGTGTTGCACCGCCGCAAGGGCCTACCCGACGACTGGGCGCACATCGTCGACGCGAACGTCGCGATGTGGAGCGGGCTCGATCACGAGGAACGCGACCTGCTCGAAGCGACGATGGACTGGCTGCTCCGGCACAAGCACTGGGAAGCTGCGAACGGCTTCGCGCTCACCGACGAGATGACGGTCACGATCGCCGCGCTGGCCGGGTTGCTCATCTTGCGGCTCGGGGTCGACGAGTACCGCGAAGTCAGCGCCATCATCGTGTACCCGAGCGGCATGCAGTCGCGCGGCGAGTACGCGGGGCCGGTGGCCGGCACGGTGACGAGCGGCGTCATCCCCGTACTCGGTGAGGCGCACGAGCGTCGTGGCCCGGTGCTCCTCGCGTGGGACCAAGCCCGCGACGCCGCCCGCTCACCGGGCCGGGGCAGCAACGTCGTGTTCCACGAGTTCGCGCACAAGCTCGACATGCTCGACAACCTCCTCGATGGCACGCCACCGTTGCCGCGGCGCGCCGACGTCGCGCGATGGGTCGAGGTGTGCACCGAGGCTTACACGGCGCTACGCGAAGGGGTCGACCGGCCGCCGCTCCAGCCCTACGGCGCGACGAACCCGGCCGAGTTCTTCGCCGTCGCGACCGAAGCGTTCTTCGACGTACCGATCGCGCTCGAACAGCACGAACCGCGCCTCTACGAAGTGATGCGCGACTTCTACCAGCAGGACCCCGCGCGGCGGCCGTGGCAGATCCCACGCTGATCGGCCAAGCTGCGACCAGTGCCTGACCGCTTTCCAGGGGTGACGACATCGGACGACGTCGTGGTCGCCGACTGGCTCCTTGGCGCGTTGCGGTCGTGGGCGAGCGGCATTTGCGTCGCGACGTTCGTGCCGCCGACCTCCCGCGCCTACGCGCGCGTCCTGCACCGCGGCGCGAGCCGCGCGGGCGACGTGCGATGGGCCGAAATCGCGAACGCGAAGGGCGTGCAGATCGGTGCCGAAACGAGTTACCGGGAGCTGATCGGTTGGCCCGCCGGCGCGGGCCGCCGACGCGCTCCCCGAGCCGTGGTTCGAGCCCACCGACGGTTCGCTGCGACCCGATGAATGCGCCGCGGCGACCGAAGTCCTCGCGCGGCACACCTCCAGCCCGGACGCCCGGACAACGACATCGACCACGGCCCCTACCCACCGCCGTCGCCCTAGCCCCGTCAGCCGCCGTCGCGGTCGGCCGGTTCGATCGTCATGTCGTAGGTGATCCAGGTCGTGCGCGTCGCGACCTGGTCGTCCACGGCGACATCGACACCATGCGCGCCCGCGCCGCCGAGATCGCCGGCTGACGTGCGTCGATAGCTATCGAATAGCGATAGCTATCGACGCATGTGCCACACGTAGAAGTCTGCGAGTTCGGGGGCGCTCCCGAGCGCGACCAGCGTGCGCGCTCGCGAGGCGGCGATGTCGAGGCGGCCGCCCGCCGGCCGGCCGAGGTCGGGCATCGGCGTCCACGTGCGGGCGTCGGTCGTGACGAAACCGCCGGGGCGTGAGCCGGTGTCGAAACCGGTGGCGACGAGCGACGAACCGACGGGCGTCAGCACGTCGAACAGGGTTCCCGGGGCGCGGCCGCCGGCGCGCGCAACCATGCGATGCCGTCACGCGAACGCCACAGCGCGCTGTTTGTCGTTCCCGAGCCGGGATAGGTCACGGCCCAGAGCGCACCGTCCCAGGTGGTCAGCGTCGCCGAGCCGGGGTCGACGGTCGGACCCAGATCCGCGCGCCGCACCCAATGGAGACCGTCGCGCGACGAGAAGATCGCGGCGCGACCGACGCCGAACCCGCTGAACTCGTCGACCAGCGCGACGAGCGTCGAACGGTCGCGGGTGACGGCCTGGACGTAGCCGGGGAGATTGCTGGGCTGCCAGGTCCGGCCGTTACCCGAGACCCACGCCTCGGGGCCGCGGCGACCGAGGGGACCGCCGACGTTGTATGCGATCAGGCCGGCCGGATCGGCAACGAGCGCCATCGGCGCGACGGCAGGCAGATTGCTCGATCGCGCCACCCAGGTGCGCCCGTCGGCTGACGTCCACGTGGTGGCGCGGTTCGCCTTCGAGCCGGTCACCCAGAACGAACCGCGCCGGAAGGCCACGGCATTCACGCTCCCGGCCGAAGCAAATGCGGCACGACCGACCGCCGCCCAGCTCGACCCGTCGGACGAGAACCACACGGCCGCGCGCGACGCGCCGGTCGAGCCCGTCGGCGCCTCCACCGACCCGACGACGACGAAGCCGGTCGAGCCGGCAGCCATTGCCGTGAACGTGGCGTTCGGCCCGAACCCGGCGGTCGCCTTGGAGAGTCGCGCCCAGCTCGATCGAGGTCCGGCGCCGGCGGCGGAGACTGCGGGCGACGCGTCACGGCCCGACCGCGACAAGCCGAACAGCACAAGTGAAACGACGACCAGCACCGCCAAGCTGCTCGCGCCGATCCTGCGAGCGCGGTGGCGCCGCGCCCGCACCCGCAACGTCTCGAGCGGCGGGACGTCCACCACCTGATCCCGGATTTCGCGGGCGGCTTCGTGCGCTGCTACGTCGACGTTCATACGTCTCCTTCTTCGAGTTGCAGGCGCTTCGCGAGTGCCGCGCGCCGCGGTGGAGGTGGACCCGGATCGTCGCTTCGGCGCAACCGAGCACACCGGCGATCTCCGCAACCGAGGCGTCTTCGAGGTAATGCAGCGCCAGGCACTGCGCCTGCCGCGTCGACAATCCGCGCACCGCCGCCCAGAAGTGGGTCGTGTCGTTCGAGAGCGGTGGATCGGGTCGCCGCTCCGCTCCCAGTCGCAGCAACGCCCGAAACTCCACTCGGGCGCGACGCCGCAACGACCGCGAACGGTTGATGACCACGCGGCGCAACCACGCACCCGGCTTGTCGTACGACCCGATCTCTTCCCAGCGGCGATGCGCGTCGATGAATGCGTCCTGTACGAGGTCCTCGCCGACGGCTCGATCACCCGTCAGCGCGGACGCGAGCAGGACGAGATTGGCGTACTCCCGCCGGTAGAAGTCTTCGAACGCCTCCGGGAGTTCCTTGGGCGACGGCCGGGAACTCGGTACGTCGACCCCATCGCTGATCACGACACACACTCGCACGAGTGCCTCGAAAGGCTTACGCCTGACGTGCGTCGATAGCTATCGAATAGCGATAGCTATCGACGCACGTAGGCTGCCGTCTCATGGCCGCACCGAACCTACCGCCGCGCGCCCGGGTCGTCGTCGTGGGCGGAGGTGTGATCGGCTGCTCGGTCGCCTACCACCTCGCGCACATGGGTTGGACCGATGTGGTCTTGCTCGAACGCGATCGCCTCACGTCGGGCACCACCTGGCACGCGGCCGGATTGATGGTCACGTTCGGTTCCACCTCGGAGACCTCCACCGAGATGCGCAAGTACACGAGCGCGCTCTACGCCCGCCTCGAAGCGGAGACCGGGCTCGCGACCGGCTTCAACCCGGTGGGGTTCATCGAGCTCGCCGCCGACCGCGATCGCCTCGAGGAGTACCGGCGCGTCTCGGCGTTCAACCGTTACTGCGGCGTCGACGTGCACGAAATCTCTGCCGCGGAAGTGAAGGAGATGTTCCCGTTCGCGCGCACCGACGACATCCTCGCCGGCTTCTACGTCGCGGAAGACGGCCGGGCGAACCCGGTCGACGTCACGATGTCGTTGGCGAAGGGCGCGCGGCAGCAGGGCGTGAAGGTGATCGAAGGCGTGCCGGTCACCGGCTTTACGCGCACGCGCGAGGCGGTCACCGGCGTGCAGACCGCGTACGGCGACATCGAATGCGAGTACGTCGTGAACTGCACCGGGGTCTGGGCGCGCCAGCTCGGCCGGCGCGCCGGCGTGAACATCCCACTGCAGGCCGCGGAGCACTACTACCTCATCACCGAGCAGATCCCGGGCCTCGAGAAGACGTGGCCGGTGATCGAAGACCCCGCGTCGTACGGCTACTACCGCGAAGAGGTCGGCGGTTTGATGATCGGCCTCTTCGAACCGGTCTGCGCGCCCTGGCACGTCGACGGTGTGCCTGACGACTTCTCGTTCGGCGAGATCCCACCCGACTGGGACCGCATGGGCCCCTACGTCGAGAAGGCGATGCAACGCGTCCCCATTTCGATGGAGGTCGGTGTGCGCAAGTTCTTCTGCGGGCCGGAGAGCTTCACCCCCGACCTGCAGCCGATCGTCGGCGAATCGCCGGAATGCAAGAACTACTTCGTCGCGGCCGGCCTCAACTCCATCGGCATCCTCACGGGCGGTGGGCTCGGTCGCGTGCTCGCACACTGGATCATCAACGGCCGTCCCGATGTCGACGTCACCGGCTTCGACATCGATCGGCTGCACACCTACCAGGCGAACCCCGAGTACCGCCGCACGCGCACGGTCGAGTCGCTCGGCATGGTGTACCAGTGCCATTACCCCTTCCGTTCGATGCAGACGGCGCGCGGTGCGAAACAGTCGGCGATCCATCGTCCACTCGCGGAACGCGGCGCCTACTTCCGCGACGTCAGCGGCTGGGAGGGTGCCGACTGGTACGCGCCCGACGGCGTCGAACCGCACGTCGACCGGCTCACCTGGGGACGGCCCAACTGGTTCCCGTTCTGGCAGGCGGAGCACGAAGCGACCCGGAACGGCGTGATCCTGATGGACATGTCGTTCATGTCGAAGTTCCTCGTCGAAGGCCGCGACGCGGGCCGCTTCCTCAACAACATCTCGGCCAACGACGTCGACACCGAACCCGAACTGATCACGTACACGCAATGGTTGAACGACGGCGGCACCATCGAAGCCGACCTCACCGTCACCAAGCTCGACGACGAACGGTTCTGGGTTGTCGCGTCCGACACCGCCTACGGCCACGCGCTCACGTGGATGCGCCGGCACATCCCGAGCGACCTGCACGTGCACGTCGCCGACATGACGTCGGCCTACGCGCAGATCAACGTGCAAGGCCCGCGCTCGCGCGAACTGCTGCAGTCGGTCACGTCGGCCGATCTCTCGAACGACGCGTTCCCCTACCGCGGCGCGCGCGAGATCGACATCGGTTTCGCCCGCGCCCTGTGCATCCGCATCACCTATCTCGGTGAGTTGGGCTACGAGCTCTACATCCCGACCGAACAAGCGGTGCACGTGTACGACCGTGTCGTCGCCGCCGGCGAGGCGTTCGGCATGCGCCACGCGGGGTTGAAGGCGCTCGCCAGCCTGCGGATGGAGAAGGGCTACCGCGACTACGGCCACGACATCGACGGCACCGACTCGGTCCTCGAAGCCGGCCTGGGTTTCGCGGTCGACCTGAAGAAGCCGGGCGGGTTCATCGGCCGCGACGCGGTGCTCGCGAAGAAGGCCGAGGGGCCGCTCACCCGCCGGATCGTGCAACTGCTGTTGCAGGACCCGGAGCCGTTGCTCTTCCACGCCGAGGTCGTGCACCGCGACGGCAAGCCGCTCGGCTACGTGCGCGCCGCTTCCTACGGCTTCACGTTGGGCGGCGCTGTCGGCCTCGCGATGATCGACGCCGGTGAACCGATCAACCAGGCGTGGCTCGATGCGGGCCGCTGGGAGATCGAAGTGGCCGGCCGGTGCCACCCCGCCGTCGCCTCGCTCCGCCCGCTCTACGACCCCGCCATGGAACGCATCAAACGCTGACCCCCGCCGGGTTGTGTCATTTGCAGGCCGGTACGGGGGCACAAGTGACACAACCAGGTGTGTGGGCGGCACCGGCCGCGCGATGATGAACTCCCTGCATCAGGAGGCAGCGATGGGCACGGAGCACGAGAGCGAGAGCCAGCAGGAGCGGGCGGGCGGATTGGCCGGGCTCGGCGCCGGGCTGCTCACCGGCGCCCGTATCGGTTCGGCGGTGTTCCCCGTCGCGGGCGTGGGGACGTTCGCGGGGGCGATCGTCGGCGGTGTCGTCGGCAACGAAGTCGGCAAGCGGGTCGGCAAAGCGCTCGTCAACGGCTTCAGCGCGTTCACCCAGACCCTGGCCGACGGCTGACGCTCGTCGCGAAGAACTGCAGGATCTGATCGGTCGCCGGGAAGGCGCGGCCCGCCGGCGAGTCCTGCTTGTCGGCGCCCGCGGCGATCCCACCCGGCCAGGCGTGGCGCCCACCGGCGATCGTGTCGAGCACGACCCGCGCGCCGTTGTCGCAGTGCCCGTAGCGCAAGCTCGTGACGCCCGGGGCGATCCGGTCGCGCGCCGGCGTCGCCGAGCAGCCGTAATGCTTCGCGTACCCTTCGATCACCGAGACCGCCGACGGGATCTGGATCGTCGTGCCGTCGACCGTTCCTCCCGCGTACGGCACCGATTCGTCGGCGGTACCGGCGATCGCGAGCACCGACGGCGTCACACCCTTCGGGCAACCCGCGGGGGTCGTGGCCGACACCGTCGCCACGGCAGCGAAATCGTACGGCTTGGTGCACGCGAGGAACGCGGCGAAGGCCGCACCGTTCGAATGGCCGGCGGCGAACACGCGTGACGCGTCGATGCAGAAGCGATGTTCGAGCGACGAGACGAGCGCGTGGATGAAGCCGAAGTCGTCGGGTTGGTTCGGTGCACCGAACGCGTTCCACTGCGGCGGGTTCTCCAACGAGTCCGGGGTGACGACGAGAAAGCCACGCGCCGCGCCTTTCTTTCCCATCCGGGTGAAGACTTCCTGAGCCTCCTTGCGACCGTTGAAGCCGTGGAGGCTGAGCACGAGCGGGACGGCGTGGCGGCCGTCGTAGGTCGCGGGCACCGCCAGCAGGTACGACCGCGCTTGGCCGCCGTAGGCGAAGGCGTGGGCACCGGCGACCGGCGCCGGGTGGGCCGGGGAACAGTCGGCCGGCACCGCCGTCGTCGGGCTCGACGTCGACGACGGCGGGCCTGCACCGGTCGTCGCCGCGCCCTGCCGGGCGGGCGAGCTCGAACTGCACGCAACCGTCAGCGCGCCGAGCAGCGCTCCCAGCGCGGCCACGACCACTACCACTCGCCCCGCGCTGCGCACGGCCCGTAACCTACAGACCTGTCAGTTTCTTATCAACAGGTCTGTCAGGAACCAGCATGAGCGGCCAAGCGCGCGGCGCCCAGACCAAGCAGGCCGTGCTCGAAGCGGCCATCGAGCTCTACGCGCAAGGCGGGGCGCGCGGCACGGGGCTCATGGCGATCGCCGAACAGGCGGGGGTCACGCACGCCACAGTGCTCTACCACTTCGGGTCGTCGCGCGATCTGCTGTTCGCGGTGCTCGGCGAACGCGAACGGCGCTACCAGGCCTACATCGGCGACGCGTTCGACGGCCCGTGCCTCGACGCGCTCCAGAACCTGCCGATCATCGCGAAGTTCCGCATCGAGCACCCGGCACTCGCAAAGCTGTTCTGGGTGCTGCAGATGGAGAACATCGAAGCCGGAGCAGACGCGCACGACTATTTCGTCGGTCGCCGCCGCGCCATCCATGCCGGTCTCGTCCACCTGCTCGACGCCGCGAAGGAAGAGGGTGACGTCCGCGACGACATCGACGCTCCGGCCAAGGCCGACGAGATCCTCTCGTTCACGAGCGGCGCCCAGGTGCAACATACGCTCGACCCGAAACACGTCGAGCTCATGCATCTCTACGAGAACTACACCGCCGCCCTCATCGGCGACCTGCGGCGCGGCACCCGCCGGCGGCGCGCCCGGGCCGCGCGCTAGTGCCTGCGATACCGGTCGTCATCGACTGCGACCCCGGTCACGACGACGTGATCGCGATCGCGGTCGCGGCTCACGAGTGCGAGCTTCTGGGGGTCACGACGGTGAGCGGCAACGTCGGGCTCACCCACACGACGCGCAACGCGCTTGCGACGGTGCAACTGCTCGGGATCGACGTACCGGTGCACACCGGCGCCTCACGACCACTCGCCACGGTGCCGGTGAGCGCCTCGCACGTGCACGGCGACACCGGCCTCGCCGGCGCGCAGATGCCCGCGATCACGCGCACGGCAGCGTCCGACGACGCAGTGCAGTTCATTCTGGATGTCACCCGCGTGACCGGCGGCGTGTGGTTGATCGCGACCGGCCCGCTCACCAACGTCGCCCTCGCGCTGCGGCGCGACCCGTCGCTCGCCGAGCGGGTGGCGGGTATCTCGATCATGGGTGGCGGAACGTTCGGCAACGTGACCGCCGCGGCCGAGTTCAACGTTCACTTCGACCCCGAGGCGGCCGACATCGTGTTCCGGTCCGGCGCCCCGATCGTGATGTGCGGGCTCGACGTCACCCATCAGGTCCTCGTCGACGACCCGTTCGTCACCGGGCTGCTCACCCTGCCCAACCGTTTCGGCCGGTTCTGCGCCGGCTTCCTCGGCGAGTACCTCGCGACGACGCGCCGGCTCACCGGCTCCGGCGCCGACGCGGCGTTGCACGACCCGTGCGCGGTGCTGGCCCTCGCGCGCCCCGAGTACTTCGACTTCGCGAGCCGAAGCGTGACCGTCGAGCTGACCGGCGAGCACACACGTGGGATGACCGTGATCGATCGCCGGCCCTGGTCGCCCGGCGATGTTCGGGTCGCGGAAGGAATCGCGAGCGCCGCTGCCCTCGGCGCGATCACGGCGGCGATCAGCGCGGCGCCATGAGCGCGACGACCTGAGCCTCGTCGGGCAGCGCGGCGCGCGCGCCCAGCCCGGTGCACGCGAGTGCGCCCGCCGCGCACGCGAACCGCGCCGCATCGGTCAGGCTCGCTCCAGCCGCCAGACGGGCGGCCAGCGCACCGCAGAACGCGTCGCCGGCTCCCGTCGTGTCGACCGCGTCGAGCGCGAACGGCTCGATCGTCGCAACCTCACCCGACGCGTCGTGGGCCTGTGCGCCTTCGGCACCGCGGGTCACGATCACGGTCGCGCCCGGGGGGCACGCCGCGAGGATCGCGGCGACCCCGCCGTACTGCTCGGCTTCGAGCCGGTTCGGCACCACGACGTCGCACGACGCGAAGCACCGCGCCCCGTCGTCGCGGAACGGCGCCGGGTTGCAGACCGTGGTCGCCCCGGCGGCACGGGCGCCCCTCAGCGCGACCTCCGCCACCTCGACCGGGACCTCGAGGCTCACCAGGACGACGACGCCGGGCCGCGCGAGCGCGGCGATCGCGTCGTGAACGTGCGCGACGGTGAGATCACGGTTGGCGCCGGGCGCCACCGCGACCATGTTCTCCCCGCCGGCCGCGACCGCGATCAACGCGACACCCGTCGGCGTTCCCGCCGTCGCCAACCAGGTGCAATCGATGCCCCGGTCGCGCAACTCGACCCGGGTGCGCGCCCCACGGTCGTCGGTCCCGACGCAGCCGACGAACGCAGTCGCGGCACCGAGCCGCGCCGCCGCGCTGGCCTGGTTCGCTCCCTTCCCACCGAAGGTCTCGCGAAAGGTCCCGTCGGTGACCGTCTCGCCGGGCCGCGGCAACCTCGCGCCGTGCCATACGAGGTCGACGTTGGCCGAACCGACCACGACGACTGCGCCACCGGACATGATCCCGAATCGTACGTAGTCTGGCGCGAGCCGTTGTTGAACGAGCCGTCTTTGAACGAGCCAACCGGGAGCCGTGCATGATCGTCGAAGGTGCCGTCGTCGAGCCCGCCGCGTTCCAGGCGCGCACCGGTTGGGAGATCAAGCCGGAAGGCGCGTGCAAGGGCGAGGTGTGCGTCCCGCTTCCCGACGACGTGCACACGAACACGGGCGCGCTCGACGTGCGCGTGCTCGCCGAACGGCTCGGGATGCCCTATGTCGTCGACACCGTCAACGGCCTGAGCGCGATCGGCCCGGAGACCACGACCAGTGGCCGTGTCCTCACCACTGCCGTGGCCCCCGATCTCGTGTTACCCGACGCGAACGGCAACCCGTTCCACCTGTCGAGCCTCCGGGGACAGAAGGTCCTGCTGGTTGCGTGGGCGTCGTGGTGAGGTTGCCGCTTCGACTTGCCCGTGTGGCAAGCACTGCGCACTGAACTTCATCCGCACGGTCTCGAGATCGTCACCGTCGCGCTCGACGTCGAGCCGAGCGCCGCGATCCCGTTCATCGAGTCGGCGCACGCCGATCACCCGTCGCTGATCGACAGCAGCCACATCGTCGACGAATTGTTCGGCGTCGTGAACGTGCCGAACGGCGTCTGGATCGACGAGCAGGGCGTGATCGTGCGCCCGGCCGAACCGGCCCACCCGGGGAACAATCCCGTCACCGAGTCGTTCCGCACCATCGATCTCACGACGCTGCCTCCCGACATCGCCGAGATTCTCACCGAGGCCCGCAAGATCAAGAGCGAACCCGAGCTCTACATCGCGATGCTGCGCGACTGGGTCGAGCACGGTGCGGGCAGCACGTACGCGCTCACGCCCGATGAAGTCGTTCGCCGTTCGCAACCGCGCGCGAACGAGCAGGCACTGGCGGCCGCGCACTTCGAACTCGGTGAACGGCTCCACCGCGACGGGAACCACGCGGCGGCGATCCCCCACTGGCGCGAGGCACACCGCCTCCAACCCGACAACTGGACCTATAAACGGGAGGCCTGGAACTTCGAGGACCCGGTTCGGCAGGGTCACACCGATGTCTACGACAGCTCGTGGTTCGAAGACATCCGGCAGATCGGTCCCGAGAACTACTACCCGCCGATCGTGCCCTGACGTTCACACCCGGCCGCTCCCGGCGACGCTCTCGGGCACCCAGGCGGGGCGACGCTTCTCCGCGAACGCAAGGAACCCCTCGCGCGCTTCCTCGCCCCGTAACGACTCGTCGAAGGTGAGCCGGTCGATCGCGCCGTAGCGCGCGTTGATGATGCGTTTCAACGCAACCCGCGCCCGAGGCGCGCTCTTCAACAGGTCGTCGACCGTCACCGATGTCTCGCGTTCGAGCTGATCGTGCGGTACGACCCTCGCGACCAGGCCGTGTGCCTCGGCTTCGGCCGCCGTGAGCCGCCGGCCGGTGAAGAGCATGTCGCGAGCCAGCGCGATGCCGACCTGCTCGGGGAGGATCGCGGCGTGGTAGGCGTCGGCGATGCCACGCCGCAGCTCGGGCGCGGCGAACACCGCCCGGTCGCTCGCGATCGCGACGTCGGAAAGCATCGCGATGAGCAGGCCGCCACCCATGCACAACCCGTTGACGGCCGACACGACGGGCTTTCCGCTCTCGCGGATCGCGTCGAACGGGACGACCGCGTTGCCGAGCAGCGTGCCCATGTTCGGTTGCCCGGCGTCGGTGCCGACATCATCGTTCTCGCCGCCGAGCTCGCCACCGGGTGCGAACACGTCGCCGGTGCCCGTCACGACGAGGGCGTGCAGGTCGGCGCGAGCGTTCACGAGGTCGACCGCGCGCCGGATCCCGAAGTACATGTTCGCCGTCAGCGCATTCCGGCGGGCCGGGCGGTTGATCGTCACCCAACCGACGCCGCCGCGCGATTCGAAGGTGAGGTGTACCGACCCGAGCGACTCGTCGTTCTGCATGGATCGACCCTAACGAAGACCGTCCTCCGGCCACGTTCCGTTCGCCAGCCACGCACCGACCAGGGGCGCGAGCGCGCGACCTTCGAGCGCGCACGAGCCCGCCGTCGACGTGCAGTGGAGGACGTTGCCCGCAGCGAAGATGCCCGGCACCGAGGTGCGGCATGCGGAAACGTCGCGGGTCGACGAGACCGTACGGAGAGCGATCCCGGCGCCCGTCGCCAGCGTTGCTTCCGCAACGCATTCGCCGGTGAACACGACGGTGTCGCAGTCGAGCGGCCGCCTCCAACCCGACAGCTCGATCGCCTGCACTCGCGTGCGGCCGAGCACCCGCTCGACGCGCGTCGCGGTGAACAGCGGGACCCGCCACACGCACCGGGCGGTGAACGCCGGAACGGACGACGCTTCGGGTCGCGACGCTTCCGTCACCATCGCGATCACCCGCACCCCGGCGTGTCGCAACACGCGCACGGCCGAGTAACTCACCGCTTCGCTGCCCACCACGACGGCGCGGTTGCCGACCCAGTGGCCCGCCGCGACCAGGCGCAGCAACGACATCGTCGTGAGCACGCCTCCGGGCCGAGTGCCGGGGACCAGCCGGGCCGCCCGCGGGCGTTCGTAGCTGCCCGTGGCGAGCACGATCGCGCCGGCGTCGATGTTCCCGCGCCATCCCGGAGTGGTGACCTCGAGCCGGCGATCCGCGGGCGCGCCGCACCAACCGGTGACCGTCGATGCGGTGAGCAGGTCGACACCGGCCCGCTCGGCCCGGCGGGCCCACACGTGCGCGTAGTCCGGGCCGCGCAGGAGCCGGCGGAGATCTTCGCGACCGAACCCGCGGTGCGCCACGTCGCGCGTCACGCCTCCGAGTTCGGCCTCCCGTTCGAGCAGCGCGACCCGGCCGGCGCCGGTACGCCGCAGGGCGGTCGCGGCGGCCAACCCCGCGGGACCGCCACCGATCACCACGACGTCGTAGTACGACCCCGGCGCGCCGGGCCGGCGCTCGCCGCGATCGTTTCGGCACTCGCGGGGCGGGCGAGAAACCCCATCACCTCGGCGCTGCACCAGGAACCCTGGCACCGGCCCATCATCGCTCGCGTCCGCCGGCGCAAACCGTCGAGATCGACCGGTGCAACCGGCCCACCGCACGCGTCACGCAGCTCACCCCGGCTGACGCTCTCGCAGTGGCAAACCACGCGGCCGTACTCGGGGTCGCCGGCGATGCGTGCCGCGTCGAAGGCCGGCCGGACCGCCGTTTCACCCAAGTTCGCGACCGGCGCGACCCTGGCGGCCGAGCGGAGGGGCGCCTCGAAACCGGCCCGCCCGAGCAAGCCGACGACGTGCTCGGCGATGGCCATCGACGCGCTGAAGCCGGCGTGGCCGGCATCGCCGGCGCTCACGTACCCGGTGGCGGCGTCGAGCATGAACCGATCGCCGTCGTCGCTCGGCGCGGGACGCACACCGGCGAACGCCGTGATCACGGCCTGCGCCCCGAGCGGCGGCACCACCTGCCGGGCGTGGGCGAGCAACCCGTCGATCCCGGTGCGCGTCGTCGCGGTGTCGACTGCGGCGGCGAACGTCTCCTCGCTCGGGCCGACGAGCACGTTCCCGAACACGGTCGGGCTGATCGCGAAGCCGGGGCCCGCCGGTAGCACGATGGCGGGAACGAGTTTTCGCGCCGGCTTGTCGAACACGACGAACTCACCGCGACGCGTTGCCGTGCTCGCCGTGACGACGCCAGCAACGCGATCGACGGCCGGTGCACCCGAGCCGGCCGCGTTCACCACGAAACGGGCGCGCAACGCACCGCGGGGTGTGTGCAACGTCCAGAGGTCGCCTTCGCGTTCGAGGGTCACGACCGGTGCCGAGCGCAGCAGCACCGCGTTGTTGGCGAGCGCCTCGGTCACGAGCGCGATGACCGTCGACCACGGATCGATGATCGCTTCGTCGGGTACCACCAGGCCTCCGGTGGCTCCCGGCGCAAGATGGGGCTCGCGCGCGTACACCTCGTCGCGACCGACGAGCGCGGCGCGTTGGTAACCGTTGGCCACGGCCTGTCGAAGGAGCGTCTCCAGCCGTTCGTGTTGCTCGTCGTCCCACGCGACGACGAGCGCGCCGGTCGTTTCGAGGGCTATGCCCGCGCCGCTCGCGAACTCGCGCAACAGCGCGTGCCCCCGGGCAATGAGTTGCGATTGGAGGGTGCCGGGGCACGGCATCGAACCCGCAGTGCAGGATCCCCGCGTTTGCTTTGCTCGCGCCCGTCCCGACGTCGCGAGCCGCTTCGAGTATGCAGACGCGGCACTCGTGACGAGCGAGCACGCGGGCAATGGCAGCCCCGACGACACCCGCGCCGATCACGGCAACGTCGAACGGTGCTCCGCGCGTTGCCATCGATTTGGACGATACGTCGGCCGGGGCTGCCGGTCACGACATCGCCCCGTTTCAGGCCCGCAGCAACCGGCGGAGCAATTCGTCGACCGCGGCCTCCCCCTCACGCTGCGCCGCTTCGGGATCGTCGGCGCGCGCGATGAACAGCGCCAGTTCGTTGGTCGCCGCGAGGAGCACGTGCGCGAACATCTCGACGAGTTCGGGCGCGAGTTTCCCTTCGTCGGCGACCAGGCCGAGTGCGACTTTCAGCCCGCCGAGTGCGTGGGCCTCCTCGATCTCGCGCCAGCGGTTCCAGCCGAGCACCGAGGGCGCGTCGATCAGCACGATCTGTTGCACCACCGGGGCGCGGGCCATGCGCACCCACGCCCGCGACCCGGCGCGCAGCACGCTCGTCGCGTCGGTCATCCCGGCGGACGCCTCCTGCAGCTGCCGCCCGACGTCGTCCTCGACCGATTCGAACACCGCTTCGAAGAGCGCGAGCTTCGTGTCGAAGTGGTGATAGAGGGCGCCGCGGCTGATGCCCGCGGCGGTGAGGATCGCCTCGATCGACGTCGCCTCGTAGCCGCGCTGCGCGAAGAGCTCTTTGGCGACCTCCACGAGATGGGCGCGCGTCGCCCGGCCGCGGTCGCTCTCTCCGGGTGTCATGAAACCATCTTGACATACCGACTGTCGGTCTGTTTACATACCGACAGTCGGTTTACTTCCCGGCCCCCCCGAAGCCGCCAACCCGAAAGGCGCCCGCGATGGAACTGCGAGAACTCGAACGTCACCGCCGCACCGCCCAGACCGCGATCGGCCCGATCAGCTACCTCGACACCGGCGACCCCGACACCGATGCCGCCGGCGCCGGCCCGCACGGCCGGACCGCCCTGTTCGTGCACGGGGTGGCGAGCAACGCGCTGCTCTGGCGCAACGCCATCGGCGAACTGGCCGGCGAGTACCGCTGCGTCGCCCTCGACCTGCCCCTGCACGGCAAGAGCCCGGCCGCCGCGGGCCAGGACCTCTCCCTCACCGGGCTGGCGGACGCCGTCGAGGCGTTCTGCGACACGGTCGGCCTCGACCGGATCGACCTCGTGGCCAACGACACCGGCGGCGGGGTCGCCCAGATCGTCGCGGCGCGCAAACCGGAGCGGTTGCGCACCCTCGCGTTGACCAACTGCGAGACCCACGACAACGTGCCCCCCGAGGCGTTCAAGCCGACCGTCGAACTGGCCGCGGCCGGGCAGCTGTCGGCCCTCGCGCCCGCGTTGCTCGCCGACCTCGCCACCGCGCGCGACACCGCGTTCAGCGGGACCTACGAGCACCCCGAACTCGTGAGCCTCGACATCGTGCGCTCCTACCTCGAACCGGTGCTGGGCACACCGGAGCACGCCCGCGACTTCGAGCGTCTGCTGGTGTCGCTCGACCCCGAAGCCCTGTTGGCGGTCGAGCCGGTGCTCGAGACGCTGGCCGTGCCGACCGTGGTCGTGTGGGGCACCGACGACCCCAACTTCCCGCTGGCCGACGCGTACTGGTTGCAAAAGACGATCCCCGGCGTCACCGAGGTGGTCGAGGTCCGCGGCGGGCGGCTGTTCTTCCCCGACGAGCGGGCCCCGGAACTGGCGGCCGTCCTCCGTCGCCACTGGAACGCGCACCCGTGAACCGCCACCCCCCCAACGAACCTGCGTCAGTTCTTGCCCCTCACGACGGCAAAACTGACGCCGGTTCGGGGGTGGGCCATCATGAGAGGCGATGGCCACACCCGACGCAACCATGAAGGACCAGCTGCAATCCGATCTCACGGGTGCCATGCGCGCCCGCGACGACGTTGCCGTGTCGACCTTGCGGATGGCGCTCGCCGCGATCACCAAGGCCGAGGTCGCCGGCAAGGAACACGTCGCCCTCTCCGACGACGACGTGCGCAACGTGCTCCGTTCGGAGGTACGCAAGCGGGTCGAGGCCGCCGAGCTCTACGCGTCGGCCGGCCGCGACGAACTGGCGACCCGTGAGCGCGCCCAGGCCGAGGTGCTGAAGCCGTACCTCCCGGCCGAACTCGACGACGGCGCGCTCGGCGCGATCGTCGCCGAAGAGGTCGCCAACGCCGCCGCCGCGGGCGCGACCGGCCCGAAAGCGATGGGCACGGTCATGAAGGCGGTGCGGGCGCGCGTCGGGAACAACGCCGGCGGGGCGCGTGTCGCCGACGCCGTGAAAGCGGCGCTGGCCGGTTAACGGCGCGGTTGGCCTTGGCGCCGCCGGGCACGCGGTTCGTTCGGCCGCTGCTCGTCGCGCCGGTGCTGGTTGCGTGCCCGCGGAACGTCGGTCCGCGGCCGGCTGTCGGTCGACGCGCCACGACCGACGCGCTCGAGATCACCGTCGAGCCCGACATCGCGCTGCAGCCGGCGCGCGTCGCGGGCCAGCGCATCGGGGACGAGCGTGACGACCACGCCCGAAGCGCCCGCGCGAGCGGTGCGACCCGAACGATGGAGGTATGCCTTCGCGTCTTCGGCGAGGTCGAAGTGCACGACGCACGCGACCCCGTCGACGTGGATCCCGCGCGCCGCGACGTCGGTGGCCACGAGCGCCTCGACCTGGCCCTTCTTGAACGCGGCGAGCGCGCGATCGCGCTGGCCCTGCGTACGGCCACCGTGGATCGACGTCGCGTTCACGCCGACGGCGCTGAGTTGTTTCACGAGACGGTCGGCACCGTGACGGGTCCGGGTGAACACGATCGTCTGCCCGTGGTCGTTGATGAGCGCCGCGGTGTGGCGCGGTCGTTCCGATTGTTCGACCCGCCAGAACGCATGCGTCGCCGACGTGATGTCGGGTTCGACTTCACCGACTTCGTGTCGCTTCGGGTCTTGCTGGTACTCACGCGTCAGCGCGCCGACGTCGCCGTCGAGCGTCGCCGAGAACAGGATCGTCTGACGGTCGTCGGGCACCAGGTCGAGCAGCTTGCGCACTTGCGGCAGGAACCCCATGTCGGCCATGCGGTCGGCTTCGTCGATCACGACGACCTCGACCTGGTCGAGGAACACACCGCCCTGCTCGACGAGGTCCATCAGGCGCCCGGGGCAGGCGACGAGAACGTCGACCCCGCGGCGGAGTTCCCGGAACTGCGGGCCGTAACCGACACCGCCGTACACCGCGATGACGCGCCGGCCACGTGCCTTGACGAGCGGGAAGAGGTCGCGCTCGATCTGCGCCGCGAGTTCACGGGTCGGTGCGAGGATCAGGGCCCGGGGGCGCATCCGCTGCGAACGAGAGATGCGGGCCACCACGGGGATGCCGAACGCGAGGGTCTTGCCGGACCCGGTCGGCGCCCGGCCGCTGATGTCGTGGCCGGCCAGCGCGTCGGCGATGGCCATCTGCTGGATCGGGAAGGGTTCGGTGATGTTGCGCTGCGCGAGCGCGGCAACGAGGTCGGCGGGGACGCCGAGGTCGGAAAACGAGGACAACGTAGCTCCAGTGCTGAGGCGCGCCGCTCACGGATAGTCGTGTCATCGCCGGGGAGCGATCTCACGCTCGCTGGAACCCAGCATGGGACCCGGCGTTGCGGTGCGAAGCGACAGTGTACCGGTTGGCGCCGCGAAGGCGGCGCCGGGAGCCCGGGGGCGGTGCTCAGCTCCTCGCGGCCCGGTCGGCGATGCGCTGCATCGTCTCCAGGTAGACCATGTGCTTGCGGGTGTCGAGTTCCAGCGAGCGCACCAGCACCCCGAGCAGGGAGTCGCGGCGCAGGAACGACAGGCGGCGGCGCAGCGTCTTGAGCTCCCGCAGGTCGTGGCGCTCCTGCTTCCGCAGCTTGCGCACGGTCGCGGCGAGCGTCGGGTCGTGGCTGCGCGTGAGCCAGGGCACATGCGGTTCCCGGACTTCGAGCGTCGCGCTCGACCGGAACCAGTTCAACATCTCGAGCAGCACGCGGTGATGCCGGCGCTCGTCTTCGAGCAGGAGCCCGGCCAGGTACCGGATGGGCTCGTCGGGCGACGTTTCGGCGAGCTTCTCGTACTCGACGAGCGATGCCCGCTCGTCTTCGAGGTGCTGCTCGAGGCGGGCCATCATCTCGGAGTCGAACGTCGACACGACCCGTGCCGGCGCGATGTCGTAGGGACGGCCGGATGCGTCGACCTGGTCACTGAACGTGGGCATTGCTTCACCTCGCACTCGATCCACCACGAATGATCGTGATCCGAGCGCGCCGGCAGCAGGGCCGGAAGTCCGTTCAGGACAGGGATTCGCTGGCGACGCCGAAGTACTCCTGGTACCGGCGGGTGCGTTCGCGCAGCTCACCCTCACGCAACCCCGTGTCGGCCCATGAGTACCGGTGCCCGCCGTGCTCGTCCTGGCCGTGGTCGGCGAGGAACGCCCGCATCCGCCGCTCGGCGTCGGCACTGAACTCGAGCCCGAGCCGCTCGTAGATCGCGCGGATAGTGGTGAACGGGTCGGCCATGAACTCGGCGAAGTACACGTCGACGACCCGTTCGGCACCGACCCGGCCGTCTTCCCGGGCCGCGACCGACCGGTCGAGACCGTCGATGATGTAGTCGGCGAACTCGGCCGCCGCCGCCGGCGTCGACGTCTCGTCGCTCGCGAGCGACCGCAACGTCGAGACGAGCGAGCCGAGCGACGCGATGATCCGTAACGGGTCGCGGTGCGTCTGCACGAGCAGCGCGCCGGGGTACTCGGCGAGCAGCGCGTCGAGGCACCAGATGTGGCCGGGTGATTTCAAGACCCAGCGCCGGGCCGGGTGCCGCGACTGCAAGTGCTGCAGGAACGTGCGGTGCCAGCGGTAGGCGCTGTGCATGTCGGTTTCGTTCAGCAACCAGCGCGCGTACGACGGGACGTTGTACTGCGTCGGGAAGATCATGCTGCGGAAGTCGGACGAAGTGATCCGCACGCATTCCTGGGGAAGGCGCGCGCCCATCGGGTGCATGGCCCGGAAGCCGGGAAGCACCATGTCGACGCCGGCCAGCGTCGCGTCGACTTCCGCGATGCGCGGGTCGGTGTCGTAGGTCGCGGTCTCGGGTGGCGGGCACGGATGGTCGACTTCCCACGTGAGCGGGACACGCGTCGCCGGGTCCTGCGCGAGCAGGTCGTGCAGGATCGTCGTGCCCGTGCGCGCCTGACCGACGATCACGATCGGCGGGACGACGTCGACGTCGCCGACCTCGGGATGCGCGTTGCGGTGCGCGACGATGTTCAACCGGTCGATGAGGTAGCCGGACAGCTCCCCGGTGACGATCGCGTCGCCCATCTCGCTCAACGCGGCTTCGGTGCTCAGGGATTCGGTGAGGCGTTCGAAGCCCTCACGCCACGCGCCGTCGCCGAAATCGTCGTGGCCGGTGGCCTCGATCGCCAGCGCGGCGAAGTGTTCGGCGTCGTAACGGTTCTTCGCGTCAACCACGGAGGTCGCTCACTTTCAGGACGGTGGCGCGGGGTGTTTCGATGTCGCCTTCGGGCAGGAAGAAACGCCAGAACACCATCCCGAACGGTCGACCTTCGGTGTCGATCCAGTTCGCGACGCCCGGGTCTTCGTGCGCGATCACGATGCGGAAGCTCCCATCGGGTTCGAGTGCCGTGTTGGCACGGTTCCGGCCGGCATGACGGTGCGCGTAGTCGTAGGTCTGCAGGTAACGATTCCACAGCGACACGTTCGCGAATTGGCATGCGGGCCAGCGGCCTTCCATCAGCAACGCCTCGTCGGCGCCGAGGAGGTACGGCGCCATCGAGTACGCGGCGTCGGCGGCGGCGAACGCGAAGGTGCCGGGAAGTTCCGGCGGCGGGAACACGTTCGGGGTGGTGCTCACCCACGACGGCTGCTCGCGCTCGCCGGGCTTGGCCTGCTCGAGGGTGCGGGTACGCAAGAACCGCGCCGCCCGCCGCAAACCGGCCGCGACCGAGGCGTCGTCCCACGGTGCCGGCGGCCCGACCGGCTCCACCGGTTCGATGGAGAGCGGTACGCGGCGGTTCGGGTCGGCCGCCGCCGGTTCGGCCTCTTCGACGTAACAGCGCACGATGAGTTCCGACGCCCGGGGCGCGAGGCCGAGCCAGTTCCGGTCGCGCGCCGGCCCGCCGAAGAACACTTCAAAGCTGCCGTCGGCGGCGACGTCGAAGTCGCGATCGCGCAACACGCCCGCCGTCTGCGTGCTGTAGCCACCGTCGGCGGTGTTCACCTCGACGGTGAACGAGAGGTACGCGCACCCGGCGACGTTGCCGGTGACCCGGTAGGCGCGGTCGTCGCGCACGGGCGCGGTGTAGTAGAGCGCGTCCGGGTTGTCGCCGAGCATCTTGCGGCTGCGGGTCACGATCGACCGGAAGAACGGCCGCTCGGGATCGTTGTCGAACATGAGCACGAGCGCGCCTTCGAGCGTGTTCGCCACGCTTCGGAAACCGTCGGCAAGGTCACCGAAGGAAGCGGCACTCCATTCGTCGCCGAGGTAGCGCGCATCGATCTCTTGCAGGAGCGTGATCAGTTCACGGAACGCGACACGTGATTCGAGGTCGGGCTGGGTCATGCGGTGCAACTCATGCAATCGTCTTTCGCCGGGGTCGACGGCCGACATTGTGGCGGCTCCGGGCAGAACGGGACAGGTTCGACATCGCGAAACTCGCGACCTACGAGCGTTTCTGATCGCGGCAATCAGCCCCGATCGTGCCCGGGCCGGACGCGGTGCGGGACCTCGATGCGCAGCAGGTCGTGGGCGGCGATCACGTCGGGGAACACGGTGCGAGCCTCGTCGGCGTACAGCTGCTCATCGGGGTGGCGCTGCGAGAAGTGTACGAGCAGCAAGCGCCGCGCACCGGCGTCCCGTGCGATCGTCGCGGCTTGGAGCGCCGTCAGGTGGCCGTACTCGCGCGCAAGGTCGGCTTCGCCGTCGAGGAACGTCGACTCGCACACGAGCAGGTCGGCGCCGCGCGCGAGTTCCACGGCGTTGTCGCACAGCCGTGTGTCCATCACCACCGCGACGACCTGCCCTCGACGGGCGACACTCACGTCTTCGAGCCTGACGAGCCGGCCACCGACGCGCACCGAGCCTTCCCGCTCGAGTTCGCCGACGGCCGGCCGACACACCGGCGGCATCCAACGACGCGGGCACGAAGCTGCGGCCGTCGGGTTCGACGACGCGATAGCCCCACGATTCGACGCGGTGTTCCAAGGGGAGCGCCTCGATCGACAGGTCACCGTGTGCGACCGCGGCGCGGGGGCCGCGCAGCGGGTGCAGTGCGAGCGAAGTGCGATCGTCGAAGATCGACGCGTGACGGAGCCGGTCGAGGTACTCCTGACCGGAAGCGGGATAGCAGACGTCGATGGTGTGCGGCGTCGCGTCGAGCGAACAGCGCTGCACGATGCCGGGAAGCCCGAGGCAGTGGTCGCCGTGGAAGTGCGTCACGCAGATCGCAGTGATGTCGGGCGAAGGCACGTGCGCGACCGTCATCTGCCGCTGGGTGCCCTCCCCCGGATCGAAGAGCACGCCGGCGGTGTCGAAGCGAAGGAAGTAGCCGTTGTGGTTGCGGTGGCGCGTCGGGACCTGCGACGCCGTGCCGAGCACCACTACTTCGCGCACCGTTCCTCCCATTCCCTCCGCACGGTCCCGTTCGGGGGTCGGCGGACGCACAATCCTGTCGGGCCCGGCCGCGGCCGGGCCGGGCAGGAACAGCGGGACCCGTTCTCCGCGGATCGCCGTTAACCTGACCGCCGAACAGCCGACCGTTTCGGGGGCCTTTACCTGGGGCACGTACTGTGCTCGTCCGCCGCTTGGGGGGAAACAGGTCCGAGACCCGGCTGGCACCGCGGCGCTCCGCCGGAACGTGAAGGTCCGAGACACGCCAGACATGGTCAGCGAGCGCAAGGACATCGCCGAAGTCGATGCGACCGGACCGCAGGCTCGGGCCGCGCGCCTCCTGGCGGCCGCGAAGCGATCGGCACCGCAGGGAACGCTGGCCGTCGGCGTCGGTCTCGTCGTGGCCGGCCTCGCCACCTACGGGTTCCAGATCCTGGCCTTCCGCGGCCTGAGCAAACCCGACTACGGCGCGCTGAACGCGCTCTGGGTGTTCGTGTTCGTGCTCGCGCCGGGCGTCTTCCTGCCCCTCGAACAGGAAGTCGGGCGGGCGGTGTCGGCGCGCCGGGCGCGCGGCGTCGGAGGTGGTCCCGTCGTGCGCCGGGCCGGGGTGATCGGCACCGGGTTCGCGTGCGTCGTCACCGTGCTCGCCGTCGTCGTCGCGTCGACCACGGGAATCGTGTCGGGCGTCTTCGCCGGGCACGTCGGTTTGGTGATCTGCCTCGTCATCGCGCTGTTCACGTTCGGGATCGAATACCTCGCCCGCGGCGCCTTCGCCGGCAACGGCCGTTTCCACGCCTACGGCCTCAGCATGGGCGCCGAAGCCGTGATCCGCCTCCTGCCCTGCATTCCCCTCGCGATGGTCGGCAGTACCAACCCGGTGTGGTTCGGCCTTTGCCTCGCGGTGCCACCGGTCCTCGCGACGGCGATTTCGGTCTACGGCCAGCACGGCCTCATGCTCCCCGGCCCCGACGCGCCCTACGCGGAACTGTCCACCAACCTCGGCTACCTCCTCGGCGGGTCGCTGCTGGCCCAGGTGCTCGGCTACGCGCCGTTCCTCGGCGCCCAGGTGTTGGCCAAACCCGACCAGCGCACGCAGATCGCCGACTTCATCGTCGGCTTGTTCCTCTCGCGCATCCCGATCGTGCTGTTCCAAGCCGTCCAGGCGGCACTGCTCCCCGGCCTCACGACGATGGTGAGCGCCGGGCGGGACGACGAGTTCCATTCCGCGGTGCGCCGGCTGTCGTTGATCGTGCTCGGTATCGCGATCCTCGGCGTCGTCGTCGGGGCGTCCGTCGGCGCCGAAGCCGGTCGCATCCTGTTCGGCGCGAAGTTCAAACTCGGTCACGCCGACGTCGCGTTGCTCACCGCCGGCAGCGGCCTCTTCATCCTGGCTCTCACGATGTCGCAGGCACTGATCTCCCTCTCCGGTCATGCCCAGGCCATGTGGGCGTGGTGTGTCGGCATCGTGGGTTTCGTCGTCGTGACCGCGGTCGCCTCCCACGACTTGTTCCTGCGGGTCGAGATCGGCGCGATCGCCGGTGCGGGCGCAAGTGCGGTCGCGACCGCCTTGCTGTTCCGCTGGCGGGCCCGGCAAGGGATCGCGGCGGGCAGCCTCGCGTCGCTCATCGAGCAGATCGAGTACGCACCGCTCGAGATCTGACCCCTCGGGCACAACCGGCGTAGCCTTCGCGGCGAAGACACCGCGACGCCGCGGTTCCCGGGGGGTGCGCAAGGGTGTTCATCTTCGACGCTGAAGGCGTTGTCGCCATCCTGCTCGTGTTGTTCTGGTTGTGGGCACTCTTCGACTGCATCGCGACCGAAAGCTCGCGGTGCCGCAACCTGCCGAAACCGTTGTGGGTGATCCTCGTGCTCATCCTGCCCGACATCGGGTCGTTCCTGTGGCTCCTGCTCGGGCGCCCGGAGCGGGCGCGCTGGCAGCCGGGCGCGGCGAACTACGACACCCCGAGGCGACCGGTCGGCCCGAAGACGAGCCCCGCTACCGGGCGACGGAAGTGGTCACCGATCGCCGCTCCGAAGAACTCGATCGCGTGCTCGAACAGTGGGAGGCCGAGCAGCGCCTGAAGGACGCCGCGGCCCTCGACGCGCGCGAAGCAGCATTGCGCGAACGCGAAGCCGAACTGCGCGAGCGTGAACTCGAGTTACGAGAGCGCGAGACCGAGACGCCCCCGGTCGACGAGAGCTAACAGGGTGATGAATTATCCCGCACAAGGCGCCGCCGCTGGCGGAAACATGCAGGTCGGCGAACGTTGGCGGCGCCGTCGAATCCATAATTCATCACCCTGTTAACGCGGCGAGCGCGCGCGGGCGACGCTGGCCCGCGGAACGAACTCGGCCCGGTGCGCGTGCGCGCTCGTCGACGGCGCTCTCTCACCTTCGAGCGAGGCGACGACGTGGGTGGTGATGGTCACCGCCTTCGCGTAGAGGTCGCGCCGGACGACCGCGATCGCCGGGCGGTACGCACTCGCCCAGGCCGAGTCGCCGTAAGTCACGAAGGAGCATTCCTCCGGCACGTGGATCCCGGCCTCGTGCTTCGCCTGCAGCACGAGCGGCGCCAGCGAATGCGCGCCGCACACCACCGCGGTGACGCCCCGGCGAGTGCGAACGAGCCCGGACAGCACCCCCGCGACCTCGCCCGGACGTGGGTCGGCGCCGAGCGCGACGCGGCGCGCGTCGATCCCGACCCTCCGGCACGAATCCATGATCGACCGCGAGCGGCGCCGCGCGGTTCGGCCACGCGGTTCGCCGCGGGTGACGTACGCGATCCGTGCGTGACCGAGACCGGCGAGGTGCTCGCACAACGCGCGGGTTGCCCGCGTCTCGGTCGTGGCGCGCGCCCAGGCGTCGGGGCCGTCGGGCCCTTCGGGATCGATCACGGTGAGCCCGGCCCGCATGGCGCGGCGCAGGTACGCGCCGTCGCGTGGCGCACCCGCGAGGATCAGCGCGTCGACCCGCTGCGCCTGCAACCGGTCGAGCTGCGCCCGTTCGACCAGTTTCGATCCCTGGCCGTCGGCGAGCAGCACGAGGTACCCGCGACGCTGCGCGACGTGCTCGACACCGCGCAGGAACGGGAGGTAGACGCCGTCGGCGAGGTCGGGAACGAGCACACCGAGCAGCATCGACCGCGTCGTGCGCAGACTTCGAGCGGGACCGGCCGGCTGGTAACCCAGGCGTTCACTGGCGCGTCTCACCCGGCGCCGGGCTTCCTCGCTCGCGTACCCGTTCCCGCTCAAGGCGCGCGACACGGTCGCGGTGCTCACCCCGGCCGCGCGCGCCACGTCGTGGATATCGGCGCGGGTTGCTTGACGCTGGGCCGGTCGCGGGTTCATGCTGTAAACGATTACACATCAGGAGCCGAATTGCAGCAACGTTCTCGCCCCCGGCAACGGCAAGCGAAGGCAAGGCGCGGGACTACCCTCGATCGCAGGAGGTGGGGCTTGTGATCTTCGCCTGGTTAGCGGTCGGCATCCTGCTCCTGTTCTTCGAGATGCACCACCTCGCGTTCTACGCGCTGTTCGGTGCCGTGGGCGCCTTCGCCGCCGCGATCGTCGCCGGGTTCGTCCCCGGCGCGATCGCGTTGCAGGGAGGGGTCGCGGTCGGCGTCTCGGCCGTCGGGGTCAGCGCGGTACGCCCGTACGTCAGCCGGACCTTCCACACCCATCGCGGAGGGAAGGTCGCGCACGGCGTGCACGGCGGGCTCGTCGGCGAGGAGGCGTTCACGCTCGACGTCGTCGGCGATGTTCGCACGGCCGGGCACGTCCGGCTCGCCGGCGAACGGTGGCTCGCGGTGACCGAGACCGGCCAGATCCCGGCCGGGCAGAAGGTTCTCGTGCTCGATGTTCGCGGCACGACACTCGTCGTGTACCCCTCCGACGGTGGGCTGCCCGAGATCGGGCCGCCCGCTGCCGGTTCGTCGAACACCGACATCTCCGACCACAACACCGGCGCCGGCGGCGCCGAAGATAGGAGTACCCAATGAGCGGTGCCGGCATCGCGGGGTTGATCGTCCTCGCCGTCGTCGTGATCGTTCTCTTGTCCGCCCTCAAGCAGGCGGTCAACATCGTCCAGCAGGGCCAAGTCGGTGTCGTGAAACGGCTCGGCGAGTACCGCAGCACCCGCGATCCCGGCCTCGCCCTCATCCCCCCGTTCATCTCGACGCTCCAGTACGTCGACATGCGCGAGATCCCCGTCCCGGGTGACCGTCAAGAAGTCATCACCAAGGACAACGTCGTCGTCACCGTCAACGCGACGATCTTCACGCAGGTGGTCGACGCGAAGCAGGCCTTGTTCAGCGTCAAGAACTTCGACATCGCCATCGACGCGCTCGCGCGTACGGCGTTGCGTTCCGTGATCGGCACGATGACGCTCGACGAGGCGCTCTCCGAGCGCGAGCGCATCAACACCGACGTCCAGCAGCAGATGGAACAGGTCACCGACAAGTGGGGCATCCGCATCAACCGGATCGAGATCGTCGAGATCGCGCCGCCGCCCCAGATCCTCCAAGCCCTCGCCCTGCAGAAACAGGCCGACCAGGAGAAGCGGGCGCGCATCTTGCAGTCGGAGGGGCAGCAGCAGTCGGCCATCAACGTCGCGGAAGGCGACGCGCAGGCGAACGTGCGCGCCGCCGAGGGCGAGAAGCAGGCTGCCATCCTGCGCGCCGAAGGCAACAAACAAGCTGCGATGCTGGAAGCGGAAGGTCGCGCCCGCGCGATCGCGACCGTCTACGCCGCGATCACCGAAGCGAACCCGAACCCGACGCTGGTGTCGATCCTCCAACTCGACACCCTGTCGAAGTTCGCCGACAGCGACAACTCGAAGATCGTCGTGCCGTACGAGAGCGCCGGGCTGATGGGAGCGGCGCAGGTGTTGCGCAACGTGCTCGACGGGCAAGCCGGCTGAACGTCAGCCGGCACTGGGGCTCGGATCGCGCCGACCGGCGTTGAACCGGCGGAATGACAACGTCGACCGGGTCTCGCCACCGTGGGTCGCGACGCGCGCCGCGGCCCCTCGCCGTTCGGCCATCGCCAGCCCGGTCGCGCTTCCCGCGACGACGATCGCCTTCGCCAGTGCTTCGGCCTGCCATGCCTGCGACGCCACCACGCTCACGCTCAGCACGTCGGTACTCGTGACATCACCGGTGCTCGGATCGACGAGCGGGTGCAACGCGCTCGTGGTCGCGACGGCTCCCGAGGTGACGTCGATCGTCGTGGCGTGCTCCGGCTCGACGCCGGGAGCGATCAGGGGCACCCGCCACGCGCTGCCGGTAGGCGCATGACCTTGCACGCGAACTTCGCCACCCACGCGCACGCACACGCCCGCGGCACCTTCGGCCCTGAGCATCCGAACGACGAGATCGGCGGCAAGTCCCTTGCCGATCCCACCGGGGTTGAACGAAACCCCCGGCGGCATCCTCACCGTCGACGCGGCCGTGTCGAGTTCGATCTCGCCGCAGCCGCGCCGCCGGTCGCCGTCGACCGTGGGGTCGAACCGCCCGCCGGTGAGGTACCACGCGCTGACGGCCGCCTCGATCAACGTCAACGTGGCGGACGTGACCCGCATCGGCCGGCCGCCACTCGCGTTCGCGTTCAGCCGGCTGATCTCACTGTCGGCCCGCGACAGGTCCCACACGCGCTCGAGCCGGTCGAGTTCACCGTGCGCCCGATCGACCAGGGCGTCGGTCGTCTCGCCCACCACGACGACTTCGGCGGTCGTGCCCATCACGCCGAACCGGCCGAAGGCACTCGTTGTCGTTGCACACCGCGTCACGCGTTCTGATCGGCACGACGCGCTCGACGTTCAGGGTACGTACGCGTTGACCGTCGCGGTGATCGAAGCGTCGACCGCGACGCGCATGCCTCGCGCGAGCCGACCGAGCTGACGCACCCGTGCCGGGTGCCGCATCAAGAACTTCGCGACCGCGCGAGCATCGCCGGTGCCATCGGGGCCCGACATCGCAAGAATCTCGTCGTCGGTGTCACCCGCGATGTCGCTGACGGCGCGTATGCACGACCAGGTCAGGCCGCGGCGCTCGGCAACGGCGGCAACCGCCGCGGTTTCCATGTCGAGCGCGACCACCCCGCGGTTGACCAGGTCGGCCAGCCCGTCGTCGGGGCCGAGCAGCGTGTCGGACGTGTGCAAGGTGCCGGCCGGGATGGTGCCCGGTATGGCTGCCGGTCGAAACGTTTCGCCGGTCGCGCCGTTCAGCACGACGTCGGGCACGATGAGGTCGCCGACCGCGGACACGCCGTCGATGCCACCGCAGATGCCGATCATCACGACGTGCTCGACGTCGACCGCGTCGAGCACACGCGCGGTCGCCTCGGCGGCGCGAGTGGTACCGATCCCGATCACCGCCGCGACCACGTCGACGCCGCGCACCGTGCCGCGGTACCCGTCGACGGCACCGAGACGAGACGGTGCGAGCGAGAGGCGCCGCACCATCGGCTTCAACTCCGGCCTCATCGCCGCCAGGATCGCGATCGTGTGTTCGTCGTGCATCGCCGCGGGCATGCACACAGCCTCGCACGCCGAGTGCCATTCGCCACGAAAACGGGACACAACGCCGTTTTTTCGTCTCGTCCGGGCACCCAACCTCAAGGGCCGGAATTGCCCTGCCGAAGTACCAAGCGCTGGGCACGGAGGCCCTGCATAGCCAAGACAAGGATGCATGGCATGTTGCACAAGAAACTCATTGCGGTCTGCGGTGCTGCGGCGCTGTTGACGATGTTCGTCGCCGGCCCGGCCATGGCTGCGCCCGGCGACCTGGTGGTTACCGGTGGAGCGCTGGCCTTCGACGGCGGCGCGCCCACGATCAGCTCCTTCGACCCGATCACCCTGACCGGTGTCCCGCAGTTGACGACCCTCACCGTCGACCCCTTCACCGTGGTTGACCCCACGGGTTCGGCCGCCGGCTGGAACGTGACGCTGCAGATCCCCGACCTGGTGAATGGCGGGAGCTCGATCCTCTCGACCGACATCTCGATGTCGGCGCCGACCGTCACCCCGGTCGGTACGTCGGACGCATCCCTCGTGACGCCCACGGCGGTTGCCGCCTTCACGGGTAGCGCGGGCGACGAGATCGTGACGGCGGCAGCGGACGCAACGACCGGGGGCATGTACCTCGTGTCGCCGTTCCCTGCAAAGCTGGTCGTTCCGGTCGATGCAATCACTGGGACCTACACCAGCGCTGCGGTCATCTCGATCAACACTGGTCCGTGATCGAACGGTCGTAGGTCTTCAAGCGTTTGGAATGCCATGGTTGGGCCGGCCCAGAGGGGCCGGCCCGCCTGGCAACCGCGCCGGGAGGGCACGATCAGATGAAGCAACTTCGCCGAGCGGTCGCCGTGACAACGGCGGCCCTCACTGTGTTTGTCGGGCTGGCGCTTCCGGCCGGGGCCGCGACCACGAAGGGCGACAGTGTCGGGGCGTCGGTCGCACCCGGCTCGCAGACCGACCCGAAGGGCAGCTACTTCGTCCTCGACGAGCAGCCCGGCGCGACGGTGACGCAGTCGATCGTGCTGGAGAACAGCCAGTCGCACCCCATCGAGGCGCACCTCGAAAGCGTCGATGCGACAACGGGCGACGCGACGGGCGTGACGTACGCGCTCCCGAACTCGCAGCCGACGCTCACTGGTACGTGGGTCACGGTGCAGACCCCGGTCGTCACCCTCCAGCCGAACGAGAAGCGGTCGCTGCCGTTCACGGTCACCGTCCCGGCGGGGACCAAACCGGGCCAGTACATCGCCGGCCTCAGTGCATGGGTGCCGCTGCCGCCGGCGAAGAAGCAACCCGCGTTGAAGCAGGGAACCGGGTTCTCCGTGTCGCTGCAGCCGCGACGCGTCATCGCGGTGGAGATCGACGTGCCCGGCGGTCCGCTGGCATCGAAGCTCGCGGTCACGGGCGCGCGGGCGACCGCGACCCCTGACGGCGTGGCGCTGCTGCTCGGTCTCTCGAACACCGGCAACGCGTTCGCGCGGGGCAACGCGACGGTCTCGGTGAACGACACCGGCTTGCAGACCCACTTCACGATCAACACCTTCGTCGCCGGCACACAGATCGAGTACCGCATTCCGTGGACCAAGGACGTCGTCACCGGGACGCATGCCGTTTCGGCCGTTTTGCGTTACGGCAACAACCAGCAGACGACGTGGAACGGCAACGTGGTGATCGACCAGAGCACCGGGGCCAAACTCGAGGCGAGCCTGGCCAAGACCCGCATTCCGGTGCACAAGAGCTTCCCGTTCGTGCTGGTGCTGCTCGGTCTGGGCGTCGTCGTGCTGTGCGCGCTGGCTGCCCTCGTCGTACGCCGCCGCCGCAGCGGCGGTCGCGGCACGATCGCGGTCACCCGGACGGGGTCGCCGACCGGCGACGGCGAACGTGAGTTCACGCGCGTCTGAGTCCCCTTGGGGACGACCGGTCAACTCGATTCGGTTTCGGTCGATTGAGGCTCAGACGTGTCGGATTCTCGGCACGCGACTGGACGAAATGAAACGACGAGTCGCAGCGCTCTTTCTCGGCGCGACCGCGACGCTTCTGTTCGTGGCGCTGCCGGCCTACGGCGCGACCACTCGGAGCGACGCTCGTGTTCCGAGCGGCACGCCGGGCTCGACCGCGCCCGCGATCGGGACCGACGTCCTCAGCGCCGCGCCCGCGCCCGGCTCGTCGGCCGGCCCCGCGAACGGCTTCGCGCTCACGCTCGACGCCGGCGGCTCGTCCCACCAGAACCTCGTGGTCACCAACCACAGCTCCGACCGCCGGCTGACCGTCGGCGTCGAGCCTGTCGACGCGACGAACTCGGGCGGGAACACCACCTACGGCAGCACCGCGACGACGACGGGCGGCGGATCGTGGGTGACGGCCGCGATCAACGAAGTTGTGATCGAGCCGAATGCGAACGCGATCGTGCCGTTGACGATCGCGGTCCCCAGCTCGACCGCGGCCGGCGACGAAGTATGGGCCGGCATCCATGTGTACGGGGAACGGGCCGACTCGGCGTCGGGCGGCGCGCCGATCGTCGATCATCTGCCCTCGCTCGACGTGCCCATCGGCATCACGGTCGCCGGTACGCCGGCGCCGCAGATCGCGGTGACGAGCGTGCAGCAGAAGCAGCAGGGCACGCGCACCTCGCTGCAGATCAACATCAACAACTCGGGCGCGGTGGCCGCCGACGTTTCGGGCACGGTGACCGAACCGGGGAGCACGCTGAGCCGGAAAGTGCACGTCACGGTCGAAGCGCGCAAGCAGCGCAGCGTCCTCGTCAACTGGCCGGCCTTCGATTCGACACGCGGTGCCGACGTCGACGTCGAGCTGTCGTACGGGAACGGCAACGTCGCGTCGTGGATCGGCAACGTACAAACGGCGGGATCGAAGCCGGCTACCAATCCCACGACGGCGGCGACCGACAACGCGACCGGGCCGACCACATCTGCGAGCGCGTCGAAGTCGTCGAGCGGTGAACAGTGGTTGCGCGTCGGCGCGATCGCGTTCGTGATCGCGTTGATGCTTGCCGCCGGCGCGTTCTTGTTGCGCGAACTCCTTCGCCCGCTTCCCGACCGGCCGGACGCGACGGGCACCGTGGGCGTCCCCCTCGACATCGGCTCCATCCCGCCGCTGCACATCACGATGGACCCCGCGCACACCGACGTCCTCAACGCGCTGGTCGCACAGGTCGCGGCGCTCGCCGCGGTGATCGAGCGGCTGGCCGACCGGGTCGGCATCCCACTGACCCTCCCACCCGGGCCGCCGATCATCGGGGCGCCGTCGACCTCGCGGCGCCGCCGGCGTCGAGCCGCGGAATGCGCGCCCCCGCCACCTTCGCCACCGCCTCCCGCGGCGCCCGCGACCGCGGAGTCGCCGCCACCCGCACCGGCGCCGTTCTTCGCCCCCGACGACGACCCGGTCGTCATCCGAGAACCCGAACCGAACGTCGACGCACCGCGGCACCCACCGGCCGCGGTGCCGCTCGCGCTCGAGCACGAACACATCGAGGCCGCGACCGACGCCGTCGTCGCAAGCCCGTCGCCCCCTGCTCCCCCACCCGTATCGGTCGTGGCGAGCATCCGGCGACGGGCCGCCGCCGCGTCATCGACCGCCGCGCCGACCGGCCGCTTCGAACCCAGGCCGGCCGTCGAACCTCACACCGAGATCGACCCACCGCCCCGGCCGTCGTTCATCGCGCCGCCACCGGTCGACGACGACCAGTGGCCGACCGACGAACAGGTGAACGCGTTCCTCGAACGCCGCGGCGACGCCGACTGAGGCCGCGGCCGCCGGGCCCGGACTGTCAGCGGCGGGTGAACGCGCCCGCCCGCTTCGCTCCTGCGAGCAGCACCAACCCCAGGCCGAGCGCCGTCACGCCGACGACCGCGCCGGTGCCGCCGTTGGACCCGGTGAAGGGCAACGAAGCAGTGCCGCCTGCCGTCGTGGTCGGACCGGCCGAGATGTCGCTGACGCCGCCCACCGTCGTCGTGCTGCCCTCGACGCTCACGCCCGGCCCGCCCGCGGTCGTCGTGGTCGCGATCGCGGCCGTGGTGGACGTACTCACGCCCGTGGTGGAGGTGGTGGTCGTCGAGGTTGATGTCGTCGTGACGACGCAGGGGTCCAGGAGGTCGACCGAGCCGGTGGCGGTGTTCTTGAAACCGTCGGCCCACTTGCCGTCGACCGTGATGACGATGGTCCCGGTGACCGAACCGGGGACGGTCGTCGACGCGGTCGTGGAACCGTCGGGCGCGATGTCGGTCGAGTAGCCGCTGACCGTGTACGACGTCCCGCCGATCTCCGCGGTGACCGTCACGAGGTGCAGCGTTCTCGTGGGCAGCGTTTCGTTGTTGTGGATCGTCCACGTGACGACGTGATCGGTCGACCCGCAGGTGGTCGTGCCGGTCACGGAAAGGGTGTGCGCGGCGGCGGGCGCGGCGGTCAGGACGACGATCGCGGCCGCGATCGTGGCGAGCAGCGGAAGCCGGGGGCTTCGAAGACGCGTCAATACCGAACCGTGTTTCACGAATCCCTCCCCATCGCCGAAGCCGACGCGCCCGCGACCCTAGTGACGGGGGCCCGGGCTCCGGGTGATGGTCACCCGCTCCGTCGTGCGTTCTGTCCAACTTGTGCAGCCAGACCGTCCGACCGGCCGGAATGTCCCATTCAGACGAGGGCGTCCGTGGCCGACCAAACCAAACGTGACACCCGACTCGACATCGAGCGAGCACGCCGGGCCGGCGAGCCTGTCGTGGGTCGGCTTGTACGCGGTGCTGACCGGCGCCGCGTTCGTCGGCCTGCACGCGCACGGGCTGCTCGGCGACTGGCCGATCGGTGTCCTGCTCGGGTTGCTCGGCGCATCGACCGTCGTCAGCAACGTCGTGTTCCGCTCGTTCCGGAACGACCCGAGCCCGCTGCAGTTGCACCTCATGCTCGCGGTGCAGACGCTTTCGGTGACGGCGATCATCTACTCGATCGGCTGGGGCGCGACGCTCGCGATCGGGTACGCGTTCGTCGTCGCGCAAGACCTCGAAGAGCTCGGCGCGCGCGTCTGGAAGCCCGCGGCCATCTGGACCGGGATCGCGATCGCCGCCGGGCAGGTCGCGGTCGCGCTCGGCGCGGTGCCGAGCTACGTGCACCAGCCGTACGTCCACGGCGTCGCAACGCTGGGCGGTCTGGGTTGCATCGGCATCCTGCACCTGCTCGGGACGAAGACCGCGGCACAGGAAGCGGCCGAAGAGCGCCTCGCGACCAGCGCGGCGAACTTTCGCCAGCTGTTCGCCGACAACCCGCAGCCGATGTGGGTGTACGACCGCGACTCCCTGGCGTTCCTCGAAGTGAACGAGGCGGCCGTCTCGCACTACGGCTACACCCGCGAGGAGCTCCTCTCCGGCGGGCTGCACGAGCTGACCGTGGCCGACGACACCTCCGACGGTCCCCGCCACCGTTTGAAGGACGGGCGGATCATCGACGTCGACCTGCACCTCCATGAACTCGTGTTCGAGGGTAGGGACGCGGTGCTCGTCGCGATGCAGGACGTGACGGAGCGCAACGCGCTCGAAGGCGAACTCCGCCACCAGGCGTTCCACGACGCGCTCACGAACCTCGCGAACCGGGCGCTGTTCCGCGACCGGGTCGACCACGCACTCGGCCGCGGCCGGCGGAGCAGCGAGACGCTGGCCGTGCTCCTGCTCGACCTCGACGGGTTCAAGACGGTCAACGACAGCCTCGGTCACACCGCCGGCGACGCGCTCCTCGTCGGCGTCGCGGCCCGGCTCCAATCCGTGTTGCGCGTCGGCGATACCGCGGCGCGTCTCGGCGGCGATGAGTTCGCGATCTTGCTGGAGGACCTCGAGTCGCAATCGGCGGCGATCGAGATCGCGCAACGCCTGATCGACGAACTCTCCCGGCCGTTCTGCCTGGCCAACAAAGAAATCTTCGTGACCGCGAGTATCGGCATCACGATCGGTTGCGACCACGGCGAAACGTCGGACGAACTGCTCCGCAACGCCGACGCCGCGATGTACCGCGGCAAGGCCGAAGGCAAGGGCTGCTACCGGCTCTTCGAAGCGGAGATGCATTCGGCCGCCGTTGCCCGGCTCGAACTCGAAACCGACCTACGGCGCGCGATCGACGAACGGGAACTCGTCGTGCACTACCAGCCGATCATCGAAGCCGCGTCCGGCGACATCGGTGGCTTCGAGGCACTCGTGCGCTGGCAGCACCCGGAGCGGGGGATCATCCCGCCGCTCGACTTCATCCCTCTGGCCGAGGAGAACGGCCTGATCCTCGATATCGGCCGCTTCGTTCTGCAGGTCGCGTGCGCGCAAGTGTCGGAGTGGCGCCTGACGCATCCCGATCTGACCGTCGCGGTGAACGTGTCGCCGCGCCAGCTCGCCGATCCGATGCTGGTCGACGAGGTGATGAACGCGCTGGCCGAAAGCCGGCTCCCTCCATCTGCGCTCACGCTCGAGATCACCGAGAGCGCCGTCATCGAGGACCCACAGCTCGCGATCACGCGCCTGGCACTGCTCAAGTCGATCGGGGTCCGCATCGCGGTCGACGACTTCGGCACCGGGTATTCGAGCCTGAGCTCGCTGCGCGACCTGCCGGTCGACACGTTGAAGATCGACAAGACGTTCATCGACGGTTTGACGACCGGCGTCGAAGCGACCGGCGTGGTCCACGCCATCATCCGCCTCGCCCGGACGCTGCGCCTCGGCACCGTCGCCGAAGGCGTGGAACACGACGACCAGGTCCGCCGGCTCGAACAGCTGGGTTGCCAGCAACTCCAGGGGTACTGCTTCTCGCGGCCACTCCCGGCGGAGGAGATCTTCACGCTGCTCGAGCGCTTGCGGCCTGCCGCCTGAAGCGGTTTGCTCAGGCGACTTGGAGTTCGGCGGTGTCGAGCGCGCCGACGAGGGCGACGCGATCGCGTGAGCGGCGGTGCGCGAACTCGCCGAAGCCGGCCGCGGCAATCGTCGCGATCCCCCCGACGAGCAGACCGGCACGCGCGCCGAAGTCCTGGCACACCCAACCGAGGATCGGTCCGCCGATGGGGGTGCTGCCGAGGAACACGATCGCTTGCAGTGCCAGGACCCGTCCGCGCATCGAAGGATCGGCGCGCACCTGAACGATTGCCGTCGACGCGGTCATGAAGGAGATGCTCGACACCCCGAGCAGCACACCGATCGGGAACGCGGCTCCCAACGACGGCGCGGCCGCGAGCACGCACATCATGACGCCGAAGGCGAGGCTCGCGGCGACGACATGGCGCACGGTGATGGAGCGACGCCGCGCCGATGCCAGCGCACCGATGAGGGACCCCACGCTCAAGACGGAGTAGAGCAAGGTGAAGGTCGTGTCGTTCCCGTGGAACGTGCGCTTCACGAACACGGGCATGACGACGTTGAAGTTGAACGCGAGGGTGCCGATCACCGCCATCATCGCCAGCGGGATCCAGAGGTCGGGAACCCGCCGCACGTACGCGAGGCCGGCACGAACCTGCCGCCTTCCCCGTTCGGCAACCGGGCTCGGGCGCAACTCGCCGGGGACGATCATCCACAGCCCGATGATCACTGCGATGTAGGTGAAGGCATCGACGGAGAAACACCAGCCGTAACCGACGGTCGCGATGAGCAACCCGGCGAAGGCCGGGCCGACGATGCGAGCCGACGTCATCAGCGCGCTGTTGAGGCTGACCGCGTTGTTGACGTACGTGTCGGGCACCATCTCGACGACGAAGGCACGCCGGGCGGGGTTGTCGAAGGCCATCGCGAGCCCACCGAAGAAGGCCACGACGAAGAACGCGACGACGGGCGGATGGTGCATGAACGCGAAGAACGCCAGCGCGAACGACTGCAGCATCGCGAACGCCTGCACGATGATCAGCAACCGTCGCTTGTCGGAGCGGTCGGCGATGAGCCCGGCCCACGCACCGAAGAGAAGCACCGGTGCGAACTGGAACGCCGTGAGCAGGCCGACATCGAACGCGCTGTTGGTGATCTTCAGTACCAGGAGCGTCTGCGCGATGAGCGTGAGCCAGTTCCCGACCTGCGAGATCAATTGCCCGCTGAAGAACAGACGGAAGTTCCGTACGTGCATCGACCGGAACGTGTCGCGCGCCGCGCCGTTGATTCGCGCTCTCATGCGTGGCCTCGCGGGGCGCGCTGACCAGCCGATCGAAGACCTCGAGCACCGCGGCCACCCGGGCCAACTCCTCGGGCGTGAGCGCCGCGAGTTGCGAGGTCAGCCAGGCGGTGCGGCGGGTCCGGCTGGCCTCGATGCGGCGCCGCCCCTTCGCGTTGATGCGAACCCGGCACACCCGCCGGTCGTGCTCGTCGCGCACGCGTTCGACCAGGCCGCGTTCTTCGAGGGCGCCGACCGCCTTGGTGATGCTCGGCGGGCTCAGCTGCTCCCGTTCGGCCAGATCGCCGAGGGTGATCGGACCTTCGCGGTCGATCGTCGCCAATGCCGCGATCAGGGCCGGGGCGATGCCGCTGTCGTCCTGCTGGCGGAGCAGGCGCGCGAGGCGGAACACCGACTGGCGAAGGCGGGCGGCGATCTCGGTCGTCTCGGTGGGTACGGGCGGCGTGGGCACGCCGACCACGATAGCAGATAGTTAGTGTAGGAAACTAATTGTTTGCCGGGCGGGCGGCGGGCGGGAAGAACTGGGCCACGATCCGCTCGGGGAGATCACGCCGCAACCGGCCGTGGCGCAGTACGAACTCGTGCAGCATCAGCGCGGGGCCGACCTCGCTCAACAACTCGACATCGGTCCCCGGCGCCAATTCGCCCCGTTCGACGGCGCGCTGCACGATCGCGCGGAGGTAGCGCCGGCGATCGGCGAGGAAGCGCCGTTCGAACGCCTCTCCGAGTTCGGGATGGTGGATCCGTTCGGCCATGAAGGCCACCATCAACGGCCCGTCGACGCCGGCGAAGGCATCGAACATCCCCTTCAGGTAGGTGCGGAGGTCGGCGCGCACATCGCCGGTGTCGGGCATCGGGACCTCGGTGCACGCGTGCCCGCGGATCGCATCGGCGACCAACTCCGCCTTGTTGCGCCAGCGCCGGTACAGCGTGGCCTTGCCGGCGCCCGCGCGCGACGCGATCCCTTCGATCGTGATCGCGTCGTAGCCCTCCTCGACAAGCGCGGTGATGGCACCGCGGAGGATCTCCTGCTCCCGCTCGATGGATCGCGGCCGGCCCCGAGTCGCCGGCGCCCCCGCTCCGCTAGGCACCGCCACCCGGGCCCTCCAAACCGCGCCCCGGCACCGTCACCGTCGCGGGGGCGAGGTCGTAGGCGGGAAGCGCACTGGCCGGGACGGCAATGCCATCGACACCGACCGGTTGCCCGGCGCCGGCATAGCCGGGCGAACGTTCGTCGTCGAGCGCGCGCGCCGGGAGGAAGCGCAACACCATGATCGCACCGAGCACGATGATCCCGGTCGCGGCGATGACCGCCGTGTGCATGCCCGAAACGAACGCCTGCTTCGAGGCGTCGACGATCTGCGCGGCGTACGGGTGCGCCGCGGGCGCGCGAGCGACATCGAGCGCGCCGCCGATCGAATCGTGGGCGTGGCCGAGGTAGGGCGCGGGCACCGTCTTTCCGATCGCGGCGGTGATGCTCGCGCCATATCGCGACGAGAGGACGGAACCCAGCAACGCGACACCCACTGCCCCGCCGACCTGGCGGGTGGTGTCGTTCATCGCCGAACCGACACCGGCCTTCTCGCGCGGCAGCGATCCCATGATCGACTCGGTGGCGGGCGCCATGATGTTCGCCATCCCGAGGCCGAGCAGCGCGGTGATCACGATGACCGCGAGCAAGCCAGAGTTGGTGTTGAACGTCAGCATCAACAACAGCGACCCCGCGACGACGGCCATCCCCGCGGCCACGACGACCTTGTTGCCGAAGTGGCGCACCCAGCGGGTCGACATCGGCGCGAAGATCATCAACAGCACGGCCTGCGGGATGAGCACCGCGCCGGCCTTCACCGTGGAATAGCCGAGTACCGACTGCAGGTACTGGGTCATCAGGAACAGCGTGCCGAACAGCGCGAGGAAGGTGAGCATGATCGCCGCACTCGCGGCCGAGAACCGTGGGTTCTCGAAGAAACGCACGTCGAGCATCGGGTGGTCGATGCGCCATTCCCAGCCGAAGAAGGCCAGCAGCAAGACGGTCCCGAGCGCGAACCCGCCGAGGACCGAGACCGAGGTCCATCCGTGCGTCGGGCCCTCGATGATCGCCCACAGCAGCGCGCCGAGCCCGGCGATGGAAAGCAATGAGCCGAGCGGATCGAGACGCGGCGCGGCCGGGTCGCGCGACTCGGGCACCAGGAAGAACCCGAGCACCAGACCGAGGGCGACGATCGGCAGGTTCACGAGGAACACCGAGCCCCACCAGAAGTGGGTGAGCAGGATGCCGCCCGTGACCGGGCCGAGCCCGATACCGAGCGCCGCGACACCGGCCCAGATCCCGATCGCCTTGGCGCGCTCCGCCGGGGTCCGGAACACGTTGGTGAGGATCGAAAGGGTCGACGGCATGATGAACGCGCCGCCGATACCCATCAGCGCGCGCGTCGCGATCAGCATCGTCGCCCCCGACGCGAACGCCGACATCGCCGATCCGGTACCGAAGATCGTCAACCCGAGCGCCAGGCCCTTGTAACGACCGAACCGGTCGCCGAGGCTGCCCGCGGTGAGCAACAGGCCGGCGAACACGATCGTGTACGCATCGACGATCCACTGCAGCTCGCTCTGCGAGGCGCCCAGCCCGCCACCGGCCTTCGTCTTCGCCAGCGTCGGCAGGGCCACGTTCAAGATCGTGTTGTCGAGCCCGATCACCATCAGGCTGAGGCACAGCACGAGCAGGGTGAACCAGCGCCGATCGAATGCCACCTGCGGGTCGCGCAGTCGTTCTCGCATCTGTCTCCTCGGGGGACCGACCGGGAACAGGGCGCCGGTCGGTCGGTACCGCCCTTATCGGGCATTCCGAAACGGAACCGTTTCGTATCGTATCTCAGGGGATGCCGAGGAGTGAAACCACCGGTGTGCGGCCGCTCATTCCCCGAGCACGGGTGGGCCGCCGACCATCCGTGCGAGGCTGTCGGTCATGGCCGGCACCAGCGAGCGGGCACTCCCGGTGATCGACGTGACCGAGCTGTGCACGCCCGGCCACGACCGGGCCGCGCGAGCGCGGGTCGCCCGCGAGATCGACGATGCGTGCCGCACGCTCGGCTTCTTCTCGATCGTCGGCCACGGTGTCGACCCGGACTTGTGCGCGTCGCTGCTCGCTGCCGGGCGCGCCTTCTTCGCGCTCCCCGACCCCGAAAAGGCCCGGATCGGCATGGAGCGCGGCGGCCGGGCCTGGCGCGGGTGGTTCCCCCTCGGAGGGGAACTCACGTCGGGGCGGCCCGACCACAAGGAAGGCATCTACTTCGGCGCCGAGTTGGGGGACGACGACGCCCGCGTGCAGGCGAGCACCCCGCTGCACGGACCGAACCTGTTCCCCGAACGGCCGGCCACCCTGCGCGACCTCGTCCTCACCTACATGGCGCAGTTGCAGGAGACGGCGGCGAATGTGATGCGCGCGATCGCGCTCGGGCTCGGTATCGACGAAGCCTGGTTCGCGCGCACGATCACCGGCGACCCACTCGTGTTGTTCCGCATGTTCCACTACCCGCCGGTTGCGGACGGGCGCTGGAGCGTCGGCGAACACACCGACTACGGCCTGCTCACGATCCTCCTGCAGGACGGCACGGGAGGGTTGCAGGTACACGGGCCCGGCGGATGGGTCGACGTGCCGCCGATCGAGGGCGCCTTCGTCTGCAACATCGGCGACATGCTCGAACGCATGACGTCCGGCCGGTACCGCTCGACTCCCCACCGGGTGCGCAACCTCGGCGACCGCGACCGGCTGTCGTGCCCGTTCTTCTACGACCCGGGTTGGGACGCGCGGGTGCAGCCCGTACCGGCCGGGCCCTCGGTGACCGCACGAAACCGCGAGCGTTGGGACGGCGACGACCCACTCGGGTTCGAAGGAACGTACGGCGACTACATCACCGCGAAAGTCGCGAAGGTGTTCCCGGCGCGGCGCGACGACCTCCGCTGACGGACGGCGGCGAACACGCGAGCTGCGGGCTTCACGGCAATGCGGGCAAGCCCTGCATCTCGCGGAACTCGTCGGTCGTATTCACGTGCGGGAACGGCACGTCCGGCACGGGAACACCGAGGCGCTCGCAGATGGGTTCCCAGCCGTCGCCGGGGTGCCATTCGAGCAACCGGCCGGCCGGCACCCGCTCGCGAACCTCGTCGTTGTGCCGCAGGTATGCCGCCTTGGCGACCGCCTCGTCGGAAACGTCGGTGGTGAACCGCTCCCGCAGCAGCTGCATCATGAACTCGTACCACGGCTGCAGGTGCGGGTCCGCCGGCGGCTGCCCGATCGAGTGGAAGATCGTGTTGCTCGCGCTGGTCCACCACGAGTCGGCGTCGCGCGTCGACAGCAACACGATCGCGTCCGGGTAGGCACGACTGAGCTCGAGCCAGAACGAGCCCGAGGGCCAGTCGACCGTCGCCTCGTAACCCGCGAAGATCGCGTCCCAGCGCTCGAGCCGGCCGTCGACGGCCGCCTGCCACGATGGGACATGCTCCGGGTGCGCGAACACCTCGATCATGTGGTAGCAGGGCGCACCCAACAACTGTTCGAGCGCCAGCTTCAACGAATGCGTCCCGGTGCGACCGACACCGGCTCCGACAACCCGCATTGATTCCCTCGTTTCCGGACGTTTCCCGCCATTCGCATTGCCCGGGCATTCTGGATCACGGCGGTCCTAGCATCCAGCCGGTTCGATCGACTGGGGGGCCAATGGGCGCAAGCGGTTCGGTCACGGTGCACATCGACGCGGCACCGGAACAGGTCTACGAGCTGATCTCGAACATCGGCCGGATGGGCGAGTGGTCGCCGGAGTGCTACCGGTGCGAGTACGTCGGCGGCGCGACCGCGCCGGTCGCGGGCGCGCGCTTCAAAGGCTCCAACAAGCAGGGGTGGCTGCGCTGGACGACGACAGCCGAAATCGTCGCCGCCGAACCCGGCCGCGCGTTCGCGTTCACGACGAAGTCGGGCGACCGGGAACAGACCCGCTGGCGTTACGACCTACAGGCGAACGACGCGGGTACCGACGTGACCGAGTCGTACGAGTCGATCAACGAACCGATGTACGTGCGCGTGTTCGAGGCGTGCTTCAACCGCAACCGGCCGGCGCAACGCGAAGCCGGGATGCGCACCACGTTGGAACGCATCAAGGAAAGCGCCGAAGCGGCGGGCTAACCCGCGATCGCACGCTCCATCACCGCGCGCTCCCGGCGCGACGCGGTGCGGCGCTTCCAGAACGGCTGCTTCCAATGCCGCCATTCGCGGCCGCCGGTCGAGATGTGCTCGGCTTCGTGATGACGTTCCGGTCGCCACGAAGCACCCGGCTCGTCGCCGTCACCGCCTTCCGCAGCAAGCTCACGCAGTCGCACATTCACCCGTTGGCGTTCCCGCCGGGCATGGGCTTGGCGCTCTTTGAACGAAAGCGCATCCGCGAGCTCAGGGTGGTGACGTCGACTCATGGGTCCTCCCTCCCCCGTCGCTTTGGTCGCAACGGGATGGCGGCGTTGGACCCAGTGTGACGAGACGGGCCGGCAAAGGGAAGGCACTTCTGTCACGATCGCGTGACGTTCATTCGGGCCTTTCGCGCCCTTGCGCGCCCAATTCCGCTGGTCATGGGCTCGGCCGCCCTTCCCCGGGCAAACGTGACGTCTCGCACAACTCGGCCCGGCGTCACGGGGGCGGGAGCAGCACGTTCGGATTGAGGATGCCGCGCGGATCGAGCGCGCCCTTGATGCCGCGGAACACCGCGAGCTCCTCCGGCGAACGATTGAGGTGCAGCCAGCGTCGTTTCACGACACCGATGCCGTGCTCGGCGCTGATGCTGCCGCGCAGTTCGGCGACCAGACCGAGCACACCTTCGGTCACCCGGTCGGCGGCGACCCCATCGGGAACACCGGTCACGTTCACATGCACGTTGCCATCACCCGCGTGACCGAACAACCACACGTTCGCGTCGGGGACGATGCCCGCAATCACCGCCCGAACACGCGCGACGAAGGTTCCGAGCGCGTCGGCCGGCAACGTCACGTCGAGTTTGTGCGGAGGGCCGAGCGTGTTGATGGCCTCCGAATGCGCCTCGCGGTATCGCCACAACTCGGCGCGCCGTGCCGGTTCCGACGCAACCGCGGCGTCGGCAACGTCGAGCGCCTCGACCGCGGCGGCCAGCGTCTCGGTCGGGTCGGTCGCCCCCGCCACCTCCACCAGTACGAACGCGGCATGCGTGCGGCCGAATGGCGGCCGCAACGCGTACGCGGAACACACGAGTTGCAAACCGTCGGCGAAGAACAGCTCGAGCGCGTTGAGTGCATCCATGCCTCGCCGCAGCGCACCGACGGCGTCGAGCGCGAGCTCGACGCCGTCGAAGGCGAGGAGCGCGACCACGACGTGGCCGGGGCGTGCGACCAGTCGCAATCGCGCCGCGGTCACCACGGCGAGCGTGCCTTCGCTCCCGCACAACAGGCCCGCGAGGTCGTAACCCGTGTTGTCCTTCTCGAGCCCGTCGAGATGGCGTAGCACTCGGCCGTCGGCGAGCACCGCCTCGTAGCCGAGCACCTGCCGCCGGGTTGCGCCGTGGCGGATCACGTGAGTTCCGCCGGCGTTGGTCGCGATCGTGCCGCCGACGGTCGCGCTGTCGCGAGCGCCGAGGTCGATTGCGTACTCCCAACCGGCGGTGCGCGCCTGCGCCTGCACGGCACCGACGGTGACGCCGGCCTGCGCGGTCAACTGGCCGGCGCGCGCGTCGACCGCCGATATCCCCTGCAGCCGTCGGAGGCTCAGGACGAGTTCGCCGCCGAGCGGAACGCCTCCGCCCACGAGGCCGGTGTTACCTCCCTGGGGTACCACCGGGGCACCGGCGTCGTTGCACGCGGCGAGCACCGACGCGACCTCCTCGACGGAGCCGGGACGAACCACCGCCGGCGTCGATCCGCAGAACCGGCCGGTCCAGTCGCGGGTGAAGCCGGCGGTGACATCCGGGGCGGTCAGGACGTTGTCCGCCCCGACGATGCCCACCACGTACCGGAGCAGGTCCTCGTCGGCCACGACTGCACGGTACGAGGTGGTCGGGTGCCGCGACCGGGCGCCGCGGGTGGGCGAAGATTCGAGGGTGAACGAGAGACCGTTGCGCGGGCGCTTGCTGGTCGCTGCGCCGCCGCTGGTCGACCCCAATTTCGACCGGACCGTCGTGCTGGTACTCGAGCATGGCGACGAAGGCGCGCTCGGCCTCGTGCTCAACCGGACCGGTTCCGTCGACCTCGACGACGCCGTTCCCGAATGGCAGGCCCTCGCCGCGCCGCCGGCCGTCGTGTTCGTCGGCGGACCGGTGTCGCCCGATGCGGTGATCGCGCTGGCACGAAGCGGCGAACCCGAGGCTCGCGACGGTTGGGTCCCGATCGTCGACGGCCTCGGCACCGTCGACCTCGCTCGCGAGCCGAGCGAGGTGGCCGGCCCGATCGACTCGGTCCGGGTGTTCGTCGGCTACGCCGGCTGGGCGCCCGGCCAGCTCGAAGCCGAAGTGGCCCAAGGAGGATGGTTCGTCGTCGACTTCGACGTGCACGACGCCTTCACGGCACGACCGGCCGAGCTGTGGCGCACGGTGCTTCGCCGGCAGCCAGGACACCTCGCGTTCTTCGCCAACTGCCCCGACGACCCGTCTACGAACTGAGGCCCGACCGCCGTACGCGACAATTGCGGTTCATGACCTGGATCGACGACATCGCAAGCCACGTCGCATCGCGCACCGGCCTCAACGCCGAGACCCTGAAGGTCGACGAGACCGACGCGCAGACCTTGCTCGACCTCGCGGGCTACGCGGCCCACGAAACCGGTGAGCGCACGAACGCGCCGCTCCTGTGCCACGTGCTCGGCCGCGCCGTCGCGGCCGGCGCCTCGCTCGACGACCTCGATCGAATCGTGCGCGAGTACGAACGGTGAGCATCGGTCCCGAAACGATCCTGCGCACCGGCGATGTGCCGGCGGGAACGGTCGCGCCGGTCGAGATCGGCAACGACGAGTTCGTGGTGTGGCGCGGGTACTCCGGCGCGCTCTGCGTGATGGCGCGGCAGTGCCCGCACCTCGACTGGGACCTCACCGAGGCGACCGTGCTCGACGACGAACTGGTCTGCCCGGGCCACGGTTGGTCGTTCGGGTGCGACGGCCGCGCGTTCAAACGCAATCTCACCGGCCGCGAGGACCCGAAGGACCACGTGGAGACACTGCCGGTCGAAGAGGTCGACGGTGAGATCCGCATCGTGCGGGCGGCGTCGTGAGGGCGGAACGGTGACCGTGACGCCGGCATCGGCCTACCCGCCCGAGCATCATCTTCTCCGCGACCTGGCCGTCGACGTGGAGCATCGCGGCGACGGCACCAGTTCGGCGTGGCTCACGATCGTGCCCGAGTTGCTCGACGACACCGGCGCGGTCCGTGCCGGCGTGCTCGCCACCGTCGTCGACATGATCGGCGGCGGGCTGTCGGCGATGGCGGCCGCACCGAACTGGATCGCGACCGCCGACCTCACCCTGCACCTCGTCGGGCGGGCGACCGAGGGCACGGTCGAAGCGGTGGCCCGGGTCTTGCGCGCCGGGCGAACGACGGTGGTCATCGAGGTGCGGCTGCGCTCGGGGCCGACGTCGCTCGGGGTGGCGACCATGACCTTCTCGGTCTTACCGCGGCGCGACGACAACCCGACGATCACCTTCGGCGCGTCGACACCGCGCACGTCGCTCGTGCTCCCCGGTTCGGGCTTTCGTCGCCCGTTGCTCGACGAGCTCGGCCTGACCGTGCTCGACCCGGCCGCCGGTGCCGTCGACGTTCCCGTGACCGACTACGCCCGCAACTCGCTCGGCGCGTTGCAGGGCGGCATCGTCGCGCTGGCGATCGACGTCGCCGGCGAACACGCACTTCGGGTCGCATGCGACGCGCCGGTACGGGTCACCGATATGCAGATCACCTACCTCGCGCTCGTGCGCGGCACCTTGCGCACGTCGACCGACGTGATCAGCGCAAGCGACGCTCACGGCGCCGCGCTCGTCGACGTCATCGACACCGGGTCGGAGGCACGGCGCACCACCACCGCCCGTGTCGTTGCCACGAGAGACGTGTGATGGACCTCGACGTGCAGCGCGCGCAGCGTGGCGTGAACCGGTACTTCGGTGTCGAGCAGCACGAAGTCGGCGACTTCGAGAACGGCGAGGTGGTGCTCGAAGGTCTTGCCGTCGTCGAACCGCACCTGCGCAACACGGCGGGCGGGATCCGCAGCGGCGCCCTCCTCGCGATGATCGATCATGTCGGTGGGCTCGCGGCCGGCCTCGCCGCGCTTCCCGAGGGTTGGGTGGTGTCGACCAATCTCTCGATGCGCATGGCGACCGCCGGGTCGACCGGCCCGTTGCGCATACGCGCCGACGTCCTGCGGCGCGGGCGGGCCGCGGTGGTCAACCGCGTGCGCATCACCGACGACGCGGCCGGGTCACGCGTCGTCGCCGACGCGGTGCTGACCTCGGCGGTGCTCGTGCCGGAAACGGGACCGCCGGTGTGGCAACGCCCCGCCGGCATCGTGCCGGAAAAGCTCGACAACCCACCCCCGCTCGCCGAATGGCTCGGCGTGCGCCCGATCGACGACGGCGACGGCGGGCGCGGGGTCGAGATCGACCTCCGCGACGACCTGCGCAATCCCTGGGGCATCATGCACGGTGCGGTCACGGCTGCGCTCGTCGATCTCGCGTCGGAACACCGGCTCGCACGGGGCGGCCCGGCCGTCACCACCGACGTCGTCTTGCACTTCCTGGCGCCGGGCCGGACCGGCCCGTCGCCACCGTCGCCGAGGTGATCGGCGAGCGAGCCGACGGTCACGTCATGCGCGTCGAAGTGCGCGACCGCGGCGCCGCCGACCGCCTCATGGCCGTCGCCGTCACCACCGTGCGTCGCTCACCCGGATAATTTCCGGGTGAGCGACGCACGTGGTGTGGGGTGTTACCCGGGGTCGTTCAACCCGCCGACGGTCGCACACCTTGCGATCGCCGAGGCGGCGGTCGAACGGGCGAGGCTCGAGCGCATCGACCTCGTCGTGTCGCGCGTCGCGCTCGGCAAGGAACCCGTGGCCGTGCCGACGCTCGACGACCGGGTGCGCGTCCTCGACGCGATCGCGCGCGATCGCGACTGGTTGGGTGTGCGGGTGACCGACGACCGTCTCCTCGTCGACATCGCACGCGGGTACGACGTGGTCGTCATGGGTGCCGACAAGTGGGCGCAGGTGCTCGACCCCGCGTGGTACGGGTCGGCCGAGGCGCGAGACGACGCGGTCGAGCGGCTGCCGCGCGTCCTCGTCACCGCGCGCCGCGGGTTCGACGTCGCGCTCGGACCGGCCGAGCCGTTGGTACTCGACGCCGATCACGGGCATGTGTCTTCCACTGCGGTGCGCGAGGGCCGGCTCGACCTCATGCTTCCCGAAGCGGCCGCGTTCGACGCGGCAACGGGCGCGTGGACCGACCCGGCGCGCTACCGCGCGTCGAAAGCCATCGCGCCGTGATCCGTACGATCGTCGACGGCAACAACGTGCTCGGGTCGCGGCCCGACGGATGGTGGCGTGACCGGCCGGGCGCGGCGCGACGGCTCACCCGGCAGTTGCAGGCCCTTGCTCGCGAGCATCACGACGAACGCTTCGCCATCGTGTTCGACGGTCGTCCGCTCGCCGGCCTCCCGGAGGGGGTGCACGAAGGTGTGCTCGTGGCCTACGCGACGCGTGCCGGTCGCGACGCCGCCGACGACCGGATCGTGCACGAAGTCGAGTGCGACGCCGACCCCCGGTCGCTCACCGTCGTCACGTCGGACGCGGGGTTACGGGCGCGCGTCCATGCGCTCGGGGCGAACGTCGCCGCGGCCGGTGCACTCCTCGCGCGCCTCACCGACCGGTGATCGCGCCCATGCGACCCGACTGGAAGTCGTCGATGGCCTCGGCGATCTCCTGCTTCGTGTTCATCACGAACGGCCCGTAACGCACGACGGGTTCGTTGAGCGGTTCGCCCGCCAGGACGAGCACGTCGAAGGCCTGTTCACCGGCGCGCACTTCGATGGTGTCACCGGCCCCGAGCACCGCGGCCTGGCCGTCGGCCACCGGGCGCCGGTCGCGACCGACGAACCCCGACCCGCCGATCGCGTAGACGAACGCGTTCGCCGTCGCGGTCGTGGGCAGCTCGGCGCGGGCGCCAGGGTCGAGCCGCACACGCGCGTAGAGGATCGGTACACGCGTGTCGGCCGGGCCTTTCACACCGAAGGCCTCACCGGCGATGACCGTGGCGTGCACGCCGTCGCGATCGACCTTGGGGATGTCGGCGGCGCGTAGGTCCTGGTAGCGCGGCGGTCGCATCTTGTCGGCGCGCGGCAGGTTCACCCACAGCTGGAACCCGTGCGAATGCCCACCGCGTTCGAGGAACGCCGTCGACGGCCGTTCGGAGTGCACGACACCGGCCCCGGCCGTCATCCACTGGACGTCGCCGGCGCGGATCACGCCGTGGTTGCCGGCCGAGTCGCGGTGTTCCATCTCGCCGTCGATGAGGTAGGTCACCGTCTCGAAGCCGCGGTGGGGGTGGTCGCCGGTGCCGATGGCGCCTCCGGGCGGGTTGTCCTTCGGCCCCATCTCGTCGAGGAGCAGGAACGGATCGACCATTGCGAGGGCCGCCGTCGGGAAGGGGCGGCGCACTTCGAAGCCCTCGCCCTCGAGGGTGCGGGGCGCGTCGACGACGCGGGCGACGGGGCGGGACGTGGTCGTGGTGGCGGTCGTGTCGGTCATGCCCCGCCCAACCAATACTTGCGCGCGCAAATTCCCCGTTCAGCGGGCCGGGGGCATCGGCATGCCGGTGACGCCGTCGTCGCGCTGCACGCGGCAGGAGTTCAGCGCCATCGAGACGAGCGTGTACTGGCCGACCGTGAAGATCGTGTCGAGCACCTGCTGCTCGTCGTAGCGCGCGGCGAGGGCGGCCCACGTCGTGTCCGACAGCATCGACGCCGCGTGCAGCTCGTCGGCGGCTCGCAGCAGCGTGGCGTCGAAGGCCGACCAACCGGGTGCGTCGGGGCCCGCCGTGATGCGCTCGATCTCGTCGTCGGTGATGCCCGACCCGCGCGCGATCGCGACGTGCTGGGCCCACTCGTAGGGCGCGCCGCAGTTCCAACCGGTGCGCAGGATGAGCAGCTCGCGGTCGCGCGCGGCGAGCGTGCTCTTGGCCAGGACGTGCGCGCCGAACACGAGCCAGCGCTTCAGCAACTTCGGATGGCGCGCGAGGGTCGCGAAGATGTTGAGCACGTGCCCGTCGACGGTGCCCGCCGCCGCGAGCAACTCCCTCGTTTCGTCGTCCCAATCCTCGGGCGCCAGCGGGGTGAGCCGGGGTTCAGTCACCCGCGGAGACTACGCCGGGCGCTCGACCGCCAACACCTTCCGCTCACGCGGAAGATGGTCGTAGAGGTCGGCCACGAGCTCGTCACGCCGCGAGCGCATCGCCGGGTCGTCCCAACGGTTCACGAACTGCTGCGGGTCGTCGACGACGTTGTAGAGCTCGCCCTCGGTGCCCTCGTACGAGACCGAGCTCTTCGGCCCGACGCCCCCGAACATCCCGGTCGCCTCGAAGAACTTCTCGAGCCCGTTCGGTTCGCCGATGGTGCTCGGCTCGTAGGCGGTGCACAGCCAGCCATCGCGGTAGATGGAGCGCAGGTGCATGCCGTAGCCGGGGAACTGGCTGTCCCACTCGCACAGCACCCGCTCCCGGCCCGACCCGGGTGCGGTCGGTAGGGGCGAGCCCTCGATCCAATCGGCAACGGGCACGCCGGCGATCTCGCAGAACGTCGGAGCGAGGTCGAGTTGACCGACCGGTTCACTTACCTCGCTCGGCGCGACGCCCGCCGACGGTGCCGGCCGCCACACGAGCGGCAAGCGCATCAGCGAATCGGTGTGGAACGGTCCCTTGAAGACGAGCCCGTAGTCGCCCTGGAGTTCGCCGTGGTCGGTGGTGAAGAACACGTCGGTATCGGTGTCCCATCCGCGTTCGGCGACGCGCCGCAACACCCGGCCGCACGCGTCGTCGATCAGTTCGTTCATGATGTGCGCCATCGCGTTGATCTCGCGGATGTTGTCGGCGCTGACCGACTGCGGCCGGTACGAACCGGGACCGCCTTCCGCGTTGACCCACGAACCTTCCCAGCACGCCTGCCAGTGCGCCGGTTTCTGCGCGAGCACCTTCTCGATCGCTTCGGGCGAACCCGGGTGACCGGCCGGTAGGTCGAGGTCGCGCCAGTTGACGCGCGAGATCTCCGACGCCGGCGGGTCCCACGGGTGGTGCGGGTCGGGGAAGCTCATCCACACGAACCAGTCGGCGTCGTCGGGAAGCGAATCGAGGTACGCGAGCGTGCGATCGGCGACCCAGTCGGTGTGGTACCACTCGCGCGGGATCGGGTTGATGCGCGTTTCCGGTGCGCCGGTGTCGCCGCCCGGCTCGGCCGACAGGAGCGGCGCGAAGCCTTCGGTTGCTTCGATGCCGTGGGTTTCGAGCAACCACTTGCCGTAGTGCTGGATGTAGTGCTTCCCGACGTTCGGCACGTGCATCGTGAGCTCCGCGTGCTCGAAACCGCGGTACGGGCCGGTCGAACCTTTCGGAGCCATTGCGTTCTCGGGCCACTCGTTGCGCAGGTCGAAACCCGGCTCGAAGTGCGCTTTGCCGAGCAGCGCGGTGTGGTAGCCGGCCTTGTCGTGCAGGTACGCGGCGATGCTCGGCGCGTCGGCCGGCAGCGGCACGCCGTTCGCGACCACGCCATGCGTGCGCACGTACTGGCCGGTGAGCATGGTGGAGCGCGCCGGCATGCACACGGTGTTCTGGTTGTACGCGCGGTGGTAGTTGATGCCCTTCGCCGCGAGCCCGTCGATCACCGGCGTGCGCGCGACCTGCCCGCCATTGCAGCCGAGCGAGTCGTACCGCTGTTGGTCGGTGGTGATGAAGAGGATCTTGCGCCCCATCAGCGCTCACCTTGTTCGAGCAGGCGGTCGATACCGGGACGGCATGCGATCAAGGTCGTGCGTTCGAGACCGGCCTCGCGGTGCTCGTGTGCCTTCTCGTACTCGGGCGTCGTGACCATCTCGATGAACGCGGCACGACTCGGGTACTGCACGAGCAGCACCGCGTCCCAGTCCTCGGTCGGGTCGCCGATGAGTACCTGCTCGGCGCGCCCCGTCCACAACACCTTGCCGCCGCGCGCTTCCACCATCTCGACGGCCTTGTCGCCGTAACGCCGGTACGCCTCACCCCCCGACCCGCTGCCGTCGGCCGCTTGGGCCTTGTATTTCACCAGGTTCAACATCACGACGGGCCCGTCGTCGGGGGCCGACATGAGTTGCACGAACTGCTCGCGGTTGGGGCGGATGGCGCTCATCGGCGTTCCTTGGTTTCGGTGTCGACTTCGAGAAGGTCGGTGAGCAGCGCGACGACGACCCGGCGCGACGCGGTGATGCTCAGGCGTTGTTGCGAGCGCAGGCGGTCCCACGCTTCCCACGACGTCGCGAGGTCGATCGCCTCCACAACGGCGTCGCCGGCGCGCGCGAGCTCGGGCGCGAAGAGGGTTTCGAACTGGCTGCGCAGGATGCGGGCCAGGCGGCCCAGCCGGCGGGCAATGGTCGGTGACTCGTGCAACGAGAGCAGCGCGGCACGGCGCACCGGGGTGATCGCCTCGTAGAAGGCGCCGCGTTGCTGGACGAAGGCTTGGATGCGTTCGGCGAGGGGGAGATCTGCGGGCAACGGCGCGGTGAGGTGCGCGTGCCGCGCCCACTGCTGGTCGGCGACCTCGGCCCGCAGCGACTCCATGTCGGCGAAGTGGTTGTGCACCGACCGGGTCGAAAGACCGGCGCGTTCGGCCAGTTGCTGCACACTCGGCCGCAGCACACCTTCGTCGTACAGCGACAGCAGGGCGTCGGCGATGGCGGCCCGGTTGCGCTCGCCCCTCACCACTCGCCCGTCGGGCGTTACGTCGACCACTGGTCGCATTCAACACTAGTTTCAGTATCAATGCAACTAGTTCTTCCGCGAGCGGGCGCGCCTACTTCGTCGTAGCCTTTCCCTATGACCACGACGCCCGACTCGCCGGCGACGGGTTACCTGCCGCCCACCCTGAACCCGTTCGAACCCGGCTTCTTCGACGATCCGTACGCGCAGTACCGGGCACTCCGCGAAGCCGACCCGGTGCACCACAGCCCGATCGGGGCGTGGCTACTCATGCGTTACGACGACGTGCACGGCGTGCTGCGCGACCCGTCGCTCTCGGTGGAAGAGCGGTACGCCACCGTGGCCCGCGAACTACCACCAGACATCCAGGAGATGGTCGATGCGCGCGCCGACCGGGTCTCGCACTCGATGCTCAACCTCGACCCGCCCGACCATCACCGCCTACGACGCCTCGTCTCCAAGGTGTTCACGCCGCGCATGGTCGAAGCGCTGCGCCCGCGCGTGCGCGAGCTGGTCGACACCTATCTCGACGACGCCGTCGCTCGCGGGACCGGCGAGATCGAGGTGATCGGCGACCTCGCGTTCCCCCTGCCGTTCACCGTGATCTCCGAGATGCTCGGCATGCCCGAGGGTGCCGACCGGGTACGTCTGCGCGAGTGGTCGGGACAGCTGGTGCGCACGTTCGACCCGATCATCACCGTCGAAGAGATGCGCGCCGCGTTCGAGGCGAGCGACAACATGTTCGCCTACCTCCAGGACGTCATCGCGTGGAAACGGGAGCACCCCGCGGGCGACGTGCTGTCGGCGCTCATCGCCGCCGAGGACGAGGGCGACCGTCTCACCACCGAGGAGTTGAACGAGCAGGTCGCGCTGCTGTTCATCGCGGGCCACGAAACGACGGTCAACCTGATCGGCAACGGCACCCTCGCGCTGCTCCGCAACCGCGACCAACTCGAACTGCTCCAGCGCGACCCGACGCTCGACGCGAACGCGATCGAAGAACTGCTTCGTTACGACAGCCCGGTGCAGATGTCGCGCCGGATCACCCTGCGAGACACGGAAATCGGCGGCCAGGTGATCGAGAAGGGCGTGTTCGTGATGACCTGCCTGGGGTCGGCGAACCACGACCCGGAGCACTTCGGCCCGGGTGCCGACGGGCTCGACCTGCGGCGGCCCGACGCGAACGAGCACGTCTCGTTCGGCGGCGGGTTCCACAATTGTCTCGGCGCGCACCTTGCCCGTCTCGAGGGGCAGGTCGCGATCGGTCAACTCGTGCGTCGCTTCCCTCGCCTCAGCCTCGCGGCCGACACCGCGGAATGGAACGGTCGTATCGTGCTGCGAGGTTTGTCAAGGTTGCCGGTCGAGCTCGGGGCCTGACGCCGGATCGTTTCTAGAACAGCACGCCGCCGTGCCACAACGACAACACATCCATCGTCAGGGCGATCGAGATGTGGAGTGCGGCACCCCACCAGATCGACCGGGTCTTGAGCGCGAGGGTGCCGAGCACGATGCCGCCCACGATCGCCGCGAGCGCTTCGGGCATGGGCTTCCCGTAATGGATCATGTTGTACGGCACGATCATCACGAAGATCGCGGCGTAGCCGAATCGTGGCGCGAGACCGTGCAGGACGAAGCCACGGAAGAAGAACTCGAGCGCGACGAACTGCAGCGCGTAACACGCCCACCAGATCCACAAGTAGGGCCACAAGCCTTGGTGCGGAGCGAGGTCGTAGAACGGGTACGTCTGCTGAAAGCTCGCGCCGTACGACACCAGCACCAGGGCCGGCAACGCGATGAGGTACAGCGTGAGGTAGACGCGCCCGTGCGGCAGGATCCCCCGTACGCGCAACCCGTAGTCGCGTAGCGGCTCGCGCAGCAGCACCTTGATCGCGAGCACGGGGATGCCGATGTAGCCCGTCACGCTCACGGCCGCCCAGAACACGAGCTGCCAGAAGTTCGCATGGGGCGACGTGCGCAACGCGGTGTCGATCGTCGCCGCGAACGAGTGCAAGCCGATCGCGCGCAACGGCGACACGACCCACCCCGGCCGGTCGCCCGGCCGGAGGAAATTGATGCAGGTGAGCGCGAGCGCGGTCGTCAGGAGCACGACGACCATCTTCCGGTCGGCCACGGTCGAATCGGTCGTGGCCCGGTAGGCGGCCGACGCCGCGTCGGCGTCGCGCCGAACGTCGGCGATGTAGCGCTGGCGCAACGTCCGCCGTTCGGCCCCTCCGACCGGCCGCGACGGGGTCAGGGTCGCCGTGGTCGGTTGGTCCATCCCCCCTCCTCCGTCGGGAACCAGCCGCCGGAAGCGAACGTGCCGCCGTCGACATGGATGGTGGTGCCGGTGATGAACCCGGAAAGGTCGGACGCCAGGAACACGGCCGCGCCGGCGACGTCGTCGGGCCGGCCGAAGCGACCGAGCGGCACCCAGGCCGGGATGAGCGCCTCGTCTTCGGGCTTCAGCCACTTCGAGTAGGGCACCTGCAAGGTTTCGGTGACGTCGGGCGCGATCGCGTTGACCCGGATGCCGTGGCGGGCGTACTCGACCGCGAGGCTGCGAGTGAAGCCGGTGATGGCCGACTTGAACGCGGAGTACACCGCGCGCGTCGGGATTGCGCGGAAGGCTTCTATGGTCGACACGTTGATCACGGTGCCGCCCGTGCCCTGACCGAGCAGCACGGGGAGCACCGCGCGCGAACACTGGAACACGTGCGCGAGGTTGACCCGGTACAGGTCGTCCCATTCGTCGTCGGTCGACTCGTGGAAGGGCTTGCGCCCCCCGCCGTAATGACCGACGTTGTTCACCAGCACGTCGACGCGACCGAACGCGTCGAGTGCGGTCCCGATGACGGTCTCCCCCGAACCGCGTTCGCGGACGTCGACCACGCACGGGAGCGCGTCGCGGCCCGCCGCCGTCGCGCTCTCCGACGCGAGCGCGCCGTCGATGTCGACCACCAGCACGCGCGCGCCCTCGGCGACGAACCGCTGGGTGATCCCCCGGCCGATGCCACCACCCCCTCCGGTGACGATCGCGACCTTGCCCGCCAGCATTCCGTTCGATGTGTCGTCAACCACGCGCCCGGACGGTAGCTGCACCCACCCCACGTGCGTCGATAGCTATCGCATAGCGATAGCTATCGACGCACCTAGGCTGCGTTCGTGCGCCCGTTCCGTTTCGGCGTTTCGGTCCGGACGGCCGGAACGCGTCGCGAGTGGCAGGAAAAGGCCCGCCGCGCCGAGGAACTCGGGTTCGATGTCCTCCTCACGGCCGACCATCTGGCCGACGGGTTCCCGCCGCTCGCCGCGCTGTGCAGCGCCGCCGACGCGACCGATCACATCCGGGTCGGCAGCTTCGTGGTGAACAACGACTTCCGGCACCCGGTGCTGCTCGCGCGCGAGGCCGCCACGGTCGACCTGCTCACCGGCGGGCGCCTCGAACTCGGCATCGGCGCGGGCCACATGAAAGCCGAATACGACGAAGCGGGTATCGCGTTCGACCTTCCTGCGGTGCGCGTGGCGCGACTCGCCGAATCGGTGCGCATCGTCAAGGGCGTGCTGGCGGGAGAAACCGTCTCCTTCGTGGGCGAGCACTACACGGTGCGCGACCACACCGGTTATCCCCCACCGACCCAGGCGCACGTGCCGATCCTCGTCGGTGGCAACGGCCGGCAGGTCCTGACGATCGCGGCACGGGAGGCCGACATCGTCGGCTTCACCGGCTTCTCGCAGGTGGAGGGCACGCGCAATGTGCGGCTCAGCCACTTCAACCGCGGCGGCGTCGAAGCGAAGGTCGCGCTCGGTGCGCGCGGCGGCGGGCGAACGGTTCGCGCAGCTGGAGCTCAACGCCCTCGTGCAACACGTCGACGTCACGAACGACGCTCGCGCCGCAATCGGCCCGTTGGTCGAACGCTTCGGTTTACCCGCCGCCGACTTGCTGTCGTCGCCGTTCATGCTCGTCGGCACCCACGAAGAAATGGCCGAGGCACTGCGCGAGCGGCGCGAGCACCTCGGCCTTTCCTACTTCGTCGTGTTCGAGGCGGCCATGGAAGCCTTCGCGCCGGTCATCGCCGACGTGCGTCGATAGCTATCGCTATGCGATAGCTATCGACGCACGGGGTCACGGCTCGAGGGCGTGGGCGACCACGTCGCGGACATCGCGCACGAGGTGCACCTGGAGTGCGCCGCGAACGGTTTCGGGCACGTCGTCGAGGTCGGCATCGTTGTCGGCGGGGACGAAGATCTCCGTCAGCCCGGCCCGGTGCGCCGCGAGCAGTTTCTGCTTCAAGCCACCGATCGGCAACACCCGTCCTTGCAGCGTGACCTCGCCCGTCATCCCGACGTTCGGCTTCACCGGCCGGCCCGTGAGCAAGCTCGCGAGCGCGGTCGTCATCGTGATGCCGGCCGACGGGCCGTCTTTCGGCACCGCGCCCGCAGGCACGTGCACGTGGAAACGGCGGTGTTCGAACGCCTCGGGTGCGACGCCGAACTCGTCGGCGTGCGACCGGACGAACGACAGCGCGATCTGCGCCGACTCCGACATCACCGCGCCGAGTTGCCCGGTCACGGTGAGGCCTTCGTCGCCGGTCATCGACGTCGCCTCGATCGTGAGCACGTCGCCACCGGCACCGGTGACGGCGAGCCCCGTCGCGAGGCCGGGCACCGGAGCGCGGGTCGCGTCCTCCGGCTTGAAGCGCGGCCGGCCCAGGTATTCCTTCAGTGCCGGCTCGTCGACGATCACCGACAGCGCCCGGTCGTCGCCGCCCGCGATACGGCGCGCCGCCTTACGGGCGACCTTGCCCAGCTGGCGTTCGAGACCGCGCACGCCGGCCTCACGGGTCCAACCCGCGACGACGGCATGCAACGCGTCGTCGGTGACGGTCAGTTCGTCGGACGACAACCCCGCCCGCTCGCGCTGGCGCGGCAGCAGATGGTTACGACCGATCGCGACCTTCTCGTCCTCGGTGTAGCCGTCGAGTGACACGACTTCCATACGGTCGAGCAACGGCCCCGGGATCGTGTCGAGCACGTTCGCGGTCGCGAGGAACAACACGTCGGACAGGTCGAGGTCGACTTCGAGGTAGTGGTCGCGGAACGTGTGGTTCTGCGCCGGGTCGAGCACTTCGAGCAAGGCCGACGCGGGGTCGCCGCGCCAGTCGGAACCGACCTTGTCGATCTCGTCGATCAGCACGACCGGGTTCATCGAACCCGCCTCGGTGAGCGCGCGGACGATACGGCCGGGACGCGCACCCACGTAGGTACGCCGGTGCCCGCGGATCTCGGCTTCGTCGCGCACGCCGCCCACGCTCACCCGCACGAACGAACGGCCGAGCGCATTGGCGACCGACTCGCCGAGCGACGTCTTCCCGACGCCGGGAGGACCGACCAGCGCAAGGATCGCGCCGGAACCGCGCCCGCCGACCGCGCCCAGATCACGTTGACGGCGCAACGTCCGCACGGCCAGGAACTCGAGGATGCGGTCCTTCACCTCGTCGAGACCTTCGTGGTCGGCGTCGAGCACCGAGCGTGCTTCGACGATGTCTTCGCGTTCGGTGGCGTGCTCGCCCCACGGCAGCTCGAGCATCGTGTCGAGCCACGTGCGCACCCACTGGTTCTCGGGGTTCTGCGGGCCCATCCGCTCCAGCCGGTCGAGTTCGCGTTCCGTCGTGGCGCGGATGTCGTCGGGCATCTTCGAGGCCGCGATGCGCTCGCGGTACTGGCCGATCTCGTCGCCTTCGCCCTCGCCCAACTCCTTGCGGATCGCGTCGAGCTGGCGCCGCAACAACATCTCGCGCTGTTGCGACTCGAGGCCGTCGGTGACGTCGGTGCGGATGCGCTCCTTCAATTCGAGCTCCGCGAGCACGTCGCGTGCCCAACCGAGCACGAGTTCGAGCCGGGCTTCGACGTCGATGGTCTCGAGCAGTTCGACCCGCTGTTCCATCGTCAGGTCGGGCCAGTAGGCGATCGTGTCGGCCAGCGCGCCGGGGTCGTCGTCGTTCTGGAACAGGCCAGAGAGGCGCCGCATCCCGCGATGCTCGAGGATGGTCTCGACGACCGCGCGGTACTCCTTCGCGAGGTCGCGCGCACGCGAACCGGGTTCCGGGTCTTCGATCGGCGTCACCTCGACGTGGAGCGCGCCCGCCTCGCCGGTCGCGCCCGCGCCGACGATGCGCGCCCGGTGCAGGCCGCGCACGACCAGCGCCGGCGACCCGGTGGGGAGCTGCCCGGCGTCCTCGACTTGGGCCACGGTGCCGATGGCGCCGTAGCGACCGTCGACCTTGGGGATGAGCAAGACCCGCCCGTCACCCGAACCGGCGGCCGTGCCCGCGCGCTTCGCCTCGTCGGTTTCGAGCGCGAGCGTCACGACCATCTGCGGGAACACGACGCCGCTCGACAGCGGCAGCAGCGGCAGGGCACTGGTGTTGCGAGTTTCGGTGTCGGCCATTTCGCCCTCTTGTCAGGTGTGGTTCGCGAACTCAACACTTGTGTAATCACGTAATTCCCGCGTGTGTTCGGAAATGACTTACTTGGCACACCTGGACAAAAAGGACACATCCCCAAGCTGAGTCGGCCATCGTCTGGTCGGTCCATCGGGAGGAGATACGCTCGGCGCCGGGAGTAGTACACCCTCGCCTCGGGCCGAAAGGCCTACGAGGATGCTCCGATGGCTGGCCGGAGGGTCTATTGAATAGGCGTTTGTCCTGTTCAAACGCTACGTTAACTTGCGTGAGCGGTCGGGTGGGGGGAGGCTTGTGGCCGAGGCGATCACACGAGAGCAATTCGATGCGGCCATGGCAGCAATGGGTTACGTCCCTCTCCGCCAGTACGAGCCCGGGCAAACGTTCACGGTGTACGTCAAGGCATGCGACACCTGCGGCTTCGAACCGATGTGGCCACGGCTGCAGGAGAGCACGACGAACCCAGCCTTCCTCGCGGCTGTTTCTCCGAGACGTGGAGGCGTTCGATTGCCACCACGCCCCGAAGCACCTGCGAGCGATTGCCGATCAAGATTTGGGTCCGTAGAGGACGAGAAGGGTATGAGGGTGGGCAATGACTGCCGTTGGGGGTAAGGGGCACATGATCGAACGACGAGCCTTCTGGGTCCGGTTCACGGGCGTGTTGACGAACGACCCTGACGCGACGGTGGACCACGACGACCCCGATCTTCAACCATTCATCGACCGGCTTGCCACGCAGCTTGTTGCCGACAGTCGTTTGACTGATGCTGGTGTTCTGTTTGTTCGTGACGGACGTATCGCGGTGTCAGCCGCCCTGATGGCTCCTAGTCGCGGCCAAGCCCTCGATACTGCGTGCACCGTGCTCGAAGAGGCGATCATGAATGCCGGCGGCGAGCCTGACGTTGGCAACGGAGCGGACCCCGCATGGATTGCGAAGGAACTGATTCATGAGGGCGAGTCAACCGTCAAGGAGTTGCTCGCCGCGTGAACGGGCACAGATAGCTGCCCGTCAACCTGTCAACGTCGCCCAGGTGAGCCGACGACCGACGGACTGGACGAGCGCCTTTTCGAATCGTTCCAGGTCCGTGGTGTCCCGCAGGTTGTAGGCGAAGGCCCTTTCGTCAACGTATCGGGACAGGTGCTCAGGAGCGACTTGGACGTACGTTCCGTTGATGCTGCGCTTAAGCAGGCTCCAGAAGTTCTCGACCGAGTTCGTATGGACGGAGCCGCGGACGTACTCCTTCTTGGAGTGGTTCACGCTCGCATGCTTGTACCCGTTCCACCGAAGCCCTAAGTATTGGTTCGCCTCGTCGCTGTAGACCGCAGTCGCGTCAGGGCTGACGCTTGTTGTCACGAACCGCATCAAGGTGTCGCGCTTGCGGTCGGGCACGACACGGGCGCGGACACCGCCGCCGCGCTCACGGGCTCCCGCGACGACCGTCTTGGCCGCGCCGGGCTTCCTCCAATCGTGCTTGTTATCAACAAGGCCACCGATGAACGTCTCGTCTACCTCCACCTCACCTGTGAACCGTTCGAACGACCCATCGCGCAACGCTTCGCGGATGCGGTGAAGGACGTGCCACGCGGACTTCTGCGTGATCCCGAGCGCCCTCGCGACCTCATGGCTACTGATGCCGTTCTTACTGTTGGCAATCAGCCACACGGCTGGCAGCCACTTGTCGAGCCCGAGCGGCGACTGCTCGAAGATCGTGCCGACCTTGACCGAGAATTGACGGTGGCATTCCTTGTTCCGGCATTTCCAGACCCGCCGCTTCGCCAGGTAGGTGTGCTCGGTCCCGCCACACGAAGGGCAGACGGGGCCTTCCGGCCAGCGCAGCTTGGCGACGTACTCGCCGCAAACGTCAGGGTCGGAGAAGTACCGGATGGCCTCAATAAGCGTCCGCGGCTTGCGAGCAGGCGTAGAATGGCTGGTGGAGACGACGGGAATCGAACCCGCTTGTCCTGGATGATGGGCCTGGGTGGCTTCCATTGCCTCGTCCCCTTGCGTTGAGAACCCCCGAGTAGCCGCTCGGGGGTTTTCTCTTACTCCCGGCAGTGTAGGCCTTGAGCAGAGCAAACGCAAGTCGCACTCTTGCCATCTGCCGACAAATTTGGTTGCAACTCTGGGACCAGGCTATCAAGGTCTATGAACAACTGAAGGCCCTGGTCCCGGTTCTGTCCCCGAGACTGGCCGCCAGCATTCGGCGCTGCGAGGGCCACGTTCCCCGCGAGAGGATTGATCAGGCCAAATGACGCGTGACGGGGGGCGAGCAACGAGTGACGAGGGGCCACCGGCCACCGAAACATCGAGGCACCGTGGCGAAGCGCTGCCCATCTCCCACGGCGGCGCAGCCGTGCGCGTCCGCGAACTGACCAAGACCTACCTCGACGACAAAGGCCGTCCGCTGGTCACTGCGGTTAAGAGTCTCAACCTCGACGTCTCGGATGGCGAACTCATGGTCCTGGTCGGCCCCTCGGGCTGCGGCAAGACCACCATTTTGCGCCTGATCGCGGGCCTCGAGCAGGTCACCAGCGGCAGCATCGAGATCGGCGGCCGGATCGTCAACGAACTCGAGCCCAAAGACCGAAGCATCGCGATGGTCTTCCAGAACTACGCCCTCTACCCGCACATGACCGCCTTCGAGAACATGGCGTTCGGGTTGAAACTGGCGAAGCAGCGGAAGGAGGACATCCGTAAGACCGTCGCGCAGGTGGCCGCCGCGCTCGAACTGGACCAGGTGCTGGATCGGCTGCCATCGGCCCTCTCCGGCGGCCAGCGACAGCGCGTCGCGCTGGGCCGCGCCATCGTGCGCAACCCCAGGGTGTTCCTGTTTGATGAGCCGCTCTCCAACCTCGACGCCCAAATGCGCGTCCAGATGCGCACCGAGATCGCCCGCCTCCATGCCCGGCTCAAGACGACCATGCTCTACGTGACCCACGACCAGGCGGAGGCCATGACACTGGGCGACCGCATCTGCGTCCTGAACGAAGGCGCGATCATGCAGGTGGCCGACCCGCTCACCTTGTATCGCCGCCCGGCAAACCTCTTTGTGGCGGGGTTTATCGGCAGCCCGCCCATGAACCTCCTCCCAGGCCGCGTTGAACGCCGTGGCGACGCGCTCTGCTTCGTCGCAAGCGGTGAGCCCGCTCCCCTTGTGGTTCCCCTGCAGGGTAGGCTGGAGAAACCCGCCGGGCGGTTCCTGGAAGAAAGCGTAGTCCTCGGGGTCCGCCCCGAACACCTGGCTGCTGCGCCAAACGGCGCCGGTGCGGCGGCGGCAGTATTTCCCGTCGAGCTTGTCGAGCACCTGGGCGCCGAGACCATCCTCCACCTCAAAGCGGGCGAGCACAGCCTGGCCGCGCGGATTTACGGTGAGCAGCACTGCCGGCCTGGCGAGCCGCTGAGCGTGGACGTGAGACTCGATCAGCTCCATCTGTTTGATCCGCGCACCCGCCAGGTCGTCGGAGAGGACCATTAACAGAGACCGACTCCCCGCATCGTAACGGGAGGCTCAGCCTGCGAAGGCTGACCCGAGGACTCAGAC
>CAWAJR010000005.1:0-968795 GCA_963782465.1 uncultured Actinomycetes bacterium
TGATGACTTACTTGGCTCACCGAAGGAACGGGACAAAAGGGCGCTATGGTCAGAGGCTCAGCTGAGGTGCCTGAGATCAATGTTGTTAGAGTGGCTGAAGAAGCAGAGGTTTGACCTTGCATGGACGAATCCCTTCGTTATTCTTCAAGCTGCACCCTGGTAGCGGACCCTCTCGGGAATGAGGGACCGGCCCTCGTTGAAGGGGAGGGCCTGGCCGGGCTATACACGCGGGAGCGCATCGTGACAGGAGATCGACGCCGCGACGGCGCGGCATCTACGCTCTTTCGCGGCCGGGAATCACGCGGCGGTCGCGGCGTGAACGACTACCCGTTCGATCAGGTGTCCTGGATTGTCACCAAGCTCGCGGGCCGCCGGGATGCCCTGTTGGAGTTCGCAGCCGAAATCGATGCGTGGCTCAAGGCACAACAAACGGGCGCTGCGAAGATCAGCGACCTAACGGACCTCCTTGAGGACTGGATGACCAGCCTTCGGCTCCAGAACGACCCCGGTGTGGCGACATCAAATGGAAGATCCGAAAGGCCGTCGTCGCGCCCACGCCTAACCTTTGGTGAATGGCAGGAGCGGGTGGGTGGTCGTGGGAAGACCCGGCGCGGTTGCAGGCGTTGCTGGAGCAGGTGCCGGCAACAGAACTAGTCGAGGTCAGAGAAGCTATCGACAAACTCCTGGTCGATTGTTCAGAAGCCGGGCCGGTCCGAATCGCCCGTCTCCGTGCGTGGCCAGAACCGCTCAAGATCGCTTACCTGCCATATGGGTGGCGGCTGACGTTCGAGATCGTGACCAAGAATCCCGGCGATCAGTTCCTGACGGCGCGGGCTCTGGTTCGGCCAGCGTGACGCCCATGCTCTAGGTACCTGCGGTGTCACCGTCGGGGTCGCCCTGATCCTCGGGTTCTTGGTCGACTCTGAGGAGCTTCTTGGTCAGGGCCTCGAAGCGGTCGAACTCCGCGTTCTCTTCATCCTCGCCCGGCTCGTCGTCCCGCGGAGGTTCGGGCTCGTCCGTCACTGGTCCTCGTTGAGATCACGGGCGATGGGTTCACTGACGAGGCCGGGCTTCATCGCGGTAAGGACAGCGATGAACTGGTCCCAGGCCGCTTCAGTGACCGGGAACTCTCCTTCGATCACGATCGGCGCAGCGCCACTCACGGGCACCGGGATCGTCAACACGTTCGCGCCCACAGGCCGCTCCCATCGCATTCCGGTCCGCTGAACCTCGCGATGCTGGGGCACCGAACCCCGTTCGGGCTCCGCCTCACCATTAGCGTCCTCTTCTTCACTGCCGATGTTAGTGGACTCTGCCAGTCGAGCGAAGGCAATTGTCTCGCGAAACTCGTTGATGAACTCGGCGGCACCAGTCTCCGTGAAACCACGGTTCCGAACGAGGTCGTACCGCAGGGCATGGTCAGAGGGTAGGTGTGGCTTGTACTGGTTCCACAATTCGGCGTGAATCGACGGCAGTAACGCCGCACGTTGGATCGCCAGGTCACGTTGGCGTGCGTCCGGGCTCAACAGGATGTCCAACGCTAGATCCGTGAGCCTCCCCATCCGGTTGCGCCGTGCCCCTCTTCTTCGAGGAGACCGAATTTCTTAAGCGCGGCGTACGCGACCGACGCCGGTCCTGTTGAGGGCGACCTGAAACCCCAATGGCTCGTGACTGTTGCCATTGGAACGGCGTGCTGCCGTTCTTCGTCATAGAGCACCTGCGCGCGCCTCACGGCTACCTCGAGGCTGGTCCCCGGATAGCTAGGGCTCCGCCCCTTTTTTTTGCGGAACTCGTTGGCGTCGGCCATCTGGACCTCCCGTCCAGAGATGACCCTACCAAATTTGTCGGCAGATGGCAAGAGTACGGCTTGCGTTTGCTCTGCTCGGGGCCTAGACTGCCGGGAGTAAGAGAAAACCCCCGAGCGGCTACTCGGGGGTTCTCAACGCAAGGGGACGAGGCAATGGAAGCCACCCAGGCCCATCATCCAGGACAAGCGGGTTCGATTCCCGTCGTCTCCACCAGCCATTCTACGCCCGCTCGCAAGCCGCGGACGCTTATTGAGGCCATCCGGTACTTCTCCGACCCTGACGTTTGCATCGAGTACGTCGCCAAGCTGCGCTGGCCGGAAGGGCCCGTCTGTCCTTCGTGTGGCGGGACCGAGCACACCTACCTGGCGAAGCGCCGGGTCTGGAAATGCCGCAACAAGGAGTGCCACCGCCAGTTTTCGGTCAAGGTCGGCACGATCTTTGAGCAGTCGCCGCTCGGGCTCGACAAGTGGCTGCCAGCGGTGTGGCTGATCGCCAACAGCAAGAACGGCATCAGTAGCCATGAGGTCGCGAGGGCGCTCGGGATCACGCAGAAATCGGCATGGCACGTCCTGCACCGCATTCGCGAAGCGTTGCGCGATGGGTCGTTCGAACGGTTCACGGGTGAAGTCGAGGTAGACGAGACGTTCATCGGCGGCCTCGTGGATAACAAGCATGATTGGAAGAAGCCAGGCGCAACCAAGACGGTCGTCGCCGGGGCCCGTGAGCGCGGCGGCGGGGTACGCGCTCGTGTGGTGCCCGACCGCAAGCGCGACACCCTCATGCGGTTCGTCACAACCAGCGTCAGCCCCGACGCGACCCGGTCTACAGCGACGAGGCGAACCAGTACCTAGGGCTTCGCTGGAACGGCTACAAGCACGCGAGCGTGAACCATTCCAACAAGGAGTACGTCCGCGGGTCCGTTCACACGAACTCCGTCGAGAACTTCTGGAGCCTGCTCAAGCGCAGTATCCACGGGACGTATGTCCAGGTATCCCCCGAGCACCTGTCCCGCTACGTGGAGGAGAGGGCCTTCGCGTACAACTTGCGTCAGCAGACGGACTTGACGCGTTTCGAGACAGCCTTGGTGCAGTCGGTTGGGCGGAGGCTCACGTGGGAGCAGCTGACTGCCTAGCTGGCTAGGTCACTCGCGATTAGCTGCTCAGCCGATGGCAAATCGGACGGTTTCCGCATCGGCGGCAAAGGCAAAACATCGCCCTCAGGCTGCGGACCGACGTTCCGCATTGATGACCTCGTACGTTTCGTCAGCAACAGGACTTCTTTCACGCGGACAAGCTTGATGTTCAGCCCATCACGTCGGGCTCGTGAAGCTTCCTCTACCGCGCCCTTTGTGAAACTGAACGCTATGACGTAGCCAGTGTCGTTGCCGGCGCGACGCATAGCCGTCTCGAAGTTGTCGATAATATTGCGCCCGACGTGTTCCGATTGCTTGACTTGAATGGGATCGCGCGTGAAGAACCAGAACCCATCTATGCCCATGTCGCCAGTCCGACGTGGCGAATGTGTGCCGTTCACTGCGTTGATAACCCAATTCTGAAATTCGAACGGCTTCAGCCCCTTCAGGCTCTCCTCAGTATCCGGGATGTCGACGATGTCGGGCACCATCCGGGACTGGTTCCATAGTCGCCGTCTCATGATCTCCATTGCCGTGGGTGAAATGTCGATGCCAACCCATCGGCGTCGCAGACGTTCCGCAACGGCAATCGTCGTTCCGCAACCGCAGAAGGGATCAAGGACAACGTCACCCTCGTTGCTACTCACTGAGAGGATCCGGTCAAGAAGGGTCTCGGGCTTCTGTGTCGGATAACCAAGTCGCTCGTTCGATCCCGCGTGAAGCCGGATGTCGGTCCAGATGTCTTGTAGCGGGACGCCCGGCTGTTCATCGAGGTAACGCTTGTAGACGGGCATCCCTGTGCGACGGAACATGATCCGACCGTCTGCGAGGAACTTGTCCATGTTCGCCCGCGAATAAGCCCAGTGTCGGCCGCGATATGGCCTCATACCGTTCCACTCGTAATCAACGTCGCCGCCTGGCTTGTTTGCCGTGAGATCACTCAAGCGGTAGCGACGACCCGTCCCTTCCTCGATGTAGCGGTAGTTCTGTTCGATGTAGTCGGATTCGAACGGACCGTAGTGTGGGTTCCAAGTGAAGCGTTTTCCCTTGGTGTAGAAGAAGATCGTGTCATGGCTTCGGCCATACCGCTTTGAATCGTTCTTCGCGCTCGAAACGCTTCCAAGCGATCTCGTTCTGGAACTGTTTCATCCCAAAGACCTCATCGAGCATCACTTTGATGTAATGGCTCGCATGCGGATCGCAGTGCAAGTACAACGATCCCGTCGGGCTCAGGACGCGTCGCAGCTCAGCGACGCGATCGCGCATCCAATCGATGTAGTGCTGGATGCCGCCTTCCCAGCGGTCCTCGAATGAACGGACCTCCGCCTCGTCGCCCCATATGACCTCGTACACGCGGTTCGAGAAGAACGGCGGGTCGAGATAGACGAGATCGACCGATTCGGACGGTAGGGCAGCGAGCCGCTCAAGATTGTCGTTGCAGTACAGAACGCCGGTATCCATCAGCACCCCCACAGTGGCGGCGGATCACGGTACATCACTCAGACCTCATTCGTCACTTGAGCCACAGAGCTTAGATATAGCCCCACCGCGGCTTTTATCCGGTTCCTTCGGTGAGCCAAGTAAGTCATTACCGTGTGTTCCCTCGGGCACCCGTGGCCCCGGTGGCAGAAGTCGCTTCGGTTGGGCCGGCCCATTTGCCGATCAGAAACCCGGAGGAACGACGCGAATGGCACCATCGGAGCAGGGCGAACCCGGCTGGCGCCACGGCGTGGCACGCGGCCTCCAGCGGATCGCGGGTGCGATCGCCGACCCGGCCGGCGCCGATCAGGCGGCGACCGAGACCTCGCCCACCGGGTCGAACGACGTACCGGCGCCGTCGATTCCGAAGGTCGAAGAGGCCCCCGGCGAGACCCCGGCGGAGTTCGCGGCCCGCCGCCTCCAGGCGGTGATCGAGGAGCTGTACCCGACCGTCGCGGCCCGGGTGCTGGCCCTGGCCCACGGTGGTACCGGCGCCGACGTCGACGAGTGGGTCACGGTCGCCCGGGTGCTCTACGACCAGCACATGCGCCGGGCGGGCGGCCCGAGCGTCGAAGCGCGCCAGCGCGCGCTGCTCGCCACCCTCGATCAGGCGCTCGTCGCCCAGGCCCGCTCATCGGCCCGGCTCGCGGGGTACGGCGAGAACGAGCTCGATCAGCCGTCGGCCATCCAGGGCGACCCGCCGGCGACCTTGCTCTGGGAGCACTACCTGTGCCCGCAGGCCCGGCTCGCCCGGAGTGTGGTGCACGGCGAAACGGTCGGCGACTGGCTCGGCGCACTCGGCGAACTGTGGAGCGCGACCAACGCGCTGTACGAGATGACCGTCGAAGACGCGGCCGAACCGACCGCCGACAGCGACCCTGCCGTCGAAGCGCGGCAAGCCGCGCTCGATCGCACGAAGGTCGCGCTCGTGCGCGTGCAAGAGCTCTCGCTCTGGTAGCGCTCGTACACTGCGCAAGGTGCCCGGCCCTTCCGCGCCCAACGTCCTCTTCGTCACCGTCGATCAGTGGCGCGGCGAATGTCTGTCGTCGCTCGGGCATCCCGTCGTGCGCACACCGAACCTCGACCGCCTCGCGGCGAACGGCGTGCACTTCACGCGGCACTACGCGCAGGCGGCGCCGTGCGGACCGAGCCGCGCGTCGATTTATACCGGCATGTACTCGATGAACCACCGCTCGGTGCTGAACGGCACGCCGCTCGACGCGCGGTTCACCAACGTCGCGCTCGAAGCCCGCGCGCTCGGCTTCACGCCGGCGCTGTTCGGTTATACCGACACCAGCATCGACCCGCGCACCGTCGCCGACGACGACCCGCGCCTGCGTTCGTACGAAGGCGTGCTCCCCGGTTTCGACCCGGTGTGCCATCTCCCGGAAGGCGATCCGCAAGCCTGGCTGCTGTGGCTCGCCAAGGCCGGCTACGACATCCCGAGCGATTGGCGCACGTTCGTCGGCCAACCGGCCGCCGGCACCAAATGGTGCACCCAGTACGACGCCGAGCACTCCGAACCGGCGTTCCTCACCGATCGGGTCCTCGAGTACATCGACGACTGCGGCGACGAACCGTGGTTCGTCCACGCGAGCTACCTACGGCCGCACCCGCCTTTCCTCGCACCGGAACCGTACGCGTCGATGTACGACGCCGATTCCGTTCCTGCGCCCGTGCGCGCGCCGAGCCCGGAAGCCGACGCCGCGCAACACCCGCTGCTCGCGTTGATGATCGACCATCCGTTCATCGCCGCACCGCGCGACGATCGCGAACTCCGCGAGATGCGCGCGACCTACTACGGGATGATGACCGAGGTCGACCACCATCTCGGACGCCTGCTCGACCGGCTCGACGAAACCGGCGCCGCCGCGCACACCCTCGTGGTGCTCACATCCGACCACGGCGAGATGCTCGGCGACCACTACGTCACCGGGAAGCTCGCGTGGTTCGACGCGTCGTACCAGGTACCGCTCATCGTCCGTGCACCCGGCGCGCGTTTCGACGCGTCGCGCGGGCGGCGCGTCGACCGGTTCACGGAGAACGTCGACGTCACGCCGACCATCCTCGACGTGCTCGGCGCGGAAGTGCCGTTGCAGTGCGACGGCCGCTCGCTCGTCCCGTTCCTCGCCGGCGACACCCCCGAACGCTGGCGCGACGAAGTGCACTACGAGTTCGACTTCCGCGAACCGGCCGACAAGAGCGTCGAGCGACTGTTCGACGTGACCATGGACGAGTGCTCGCTCACCGTGCTGCGCGACGACCACGGCAAGTACGTGCAGTTCGGCGGCCACCCGCAGCTGCCGCCGATCTTCTTCGACCTCGACACCGACCCCGACCAGGTCGTCAACCGGGCCGCCGACCCGGCCTACGCGCCGCGGGTGCTCGACTACGCGCAGCGCATGCTCGCGTGGCGGATGCGCCACGCCGACCGCGCCCTCACCGGCACCAAGCTCACCGGTTTCGGCCCCATCATCCGCCGCGCCCCCGCCGCTGACCCTCCGGGCCCGTTCTGATGTAGTGAAAGCGCGCTCCAGGGCTCGCGGCGTTCACGAAAACGAGCGGGGGGCGCTCACCTAGCCTGCCGCGCCGTGGATGCCGCGACGTTCTTCGGGCTCGAACCGGTCGACACCGGGAAGCGGTGGCGCATGCCGGTGCACCACGGGCTCATCTCCGGCACCGGCGCCCTCTTCGGCGGGTGCGGGCTCGGGGCGGCGATCGAAGTGATGGAACAGGCCACCGGCCGGCCGTGCATCTGGGCGACCGCCCAGTACTTGTCGTACGCGCGACCGCCGTCGGTGCTCGAACTCGACGTCGACGAAGTGGTGCGAGGCCACCAGATCAGCCAAGCGCGCGTGATCGCGCACGTCGGCGACACCGAGATCCTCACCGTGCTGGCCGCTCTCGGAGAACGGCCGTCGGATTTCGACGGTCAATGGGCGGTGCGGCCCGAAGTGCCGCCGCCCGACCAGTGCCCGCCGCGCGTGATGATGGCGCACCACGAAGGCACGATCAGCGACCGCCTCGACATGCGGCTCGCGAGCGCGCGCACACCCGACGAACTGCCCGGCCCGCCCGGTTCCGGCAACGCGAGCCTGTGGGTGCGGATGCCGGAGGTGCTGGAGATGTCGGCCGCGTCGCTCGCGATCATCGGCGACTACGTGCCCTTCGGCATCGGTCAGGCACTCGGACAGCGGGCCGGCGGCAACAGTCTCGACAACACGTTGCGCGTCGCGTCACGGACGTCGACCGACTGGGTGCTCGCCGACATCCGGGTACACGCCGTCCACGGCGGGTTCGGCCACGGTCTCGTGCACTTGTGGGCCGAGGACGGCACACTGCTCGGCACCGCGAGCCAGTCGACGATCGTGCGAGGCTGGCGCGGCGACCAGCAACCACCCGAACAGCAGGAGGTCCGGTGACCAGCGAACGAGCGCCCCAGAGGTACGGGATCACGTTTCCGTTCGACGGGATCCCGCTCGCGGAGCAGGGCGACCTCGTGCGCGAGATCGCGGACCTCGGCTACACCGACCTGTGGTCGGCGGAGTCGGGTGGGCACGACGCGTTCACGCCGCTCGCGCTCGCGTCGGTGTGGGCGCCGTCGCTGCGGCTCGGGACGGCCATCGTCCCCGCGTACACACGCGGGCCGGCGACGCTCGCGGAACAGGTCGCGAGCATGTGCCAGGCCGCGCCGGGCCGGTTCGCCATCGGTATCGGTACGTCGTCGGATGTCATCGTCGGCCGTTGGAACGGCATCCCGTTCGAGAAGCCCTACCAGCGCGTGCGTGACACGATCCGCTTCCTGCGCGCGTCGCTCGCGGGCGAGAAGGTCACCCAGGAGTACGAAACGTTCACCGTCAACGGGTTCCGCCTCGGTATCCCGGTGCCGGAACAGCCGCCGATCCTCGTCGCCGCGCTCCGTCCCGGCATGCTCCGCCTCGCCGGCCGCGAGGGCGACGGCGCGATCATCAACTGGCTGTCGGCCGAAGACGTGCGCACCGTCGTGCCCCACGTCGGCGAAGGCAAGGAGATCGCGGCCCGCATCTTCGTGTTCCCGACCGACGACCGCGACCTCGTGCGGGCGGTCGGCAAACGAGCAATCGCCAGTTATCTCACCGTGCCGGTCTACGCCGCGTTCCATGAGTGGCTCGGTCGCGGCGACCTGCTCGCGAAGACGTGGGAGTTGTGGAAGGCGGGCGACCGGAAGGCAGCCGCAGAGGCGATCCCCGACGAAGTGCTCGACGACCTGCTCGTGTGGGGCAGACCCGAAGCGTGCAAGGAGCACATCGCGCGCTACATGGAGAACGGCGTGACGACACCCGCGCCCGCATTGTTCTGCGGCCCCGATCAATTGCGCGACGTGATCCGTGCGCTCGCACGGTCATAGGACGGGCGCGTCGTGTCGCATCTGAAGGATGTCGTCGTGGATTGCGCCGACGCGTCCACGCTCGCGCACTGGTGGGCGGAGACGCTCGGCTACCGCGTCCGGCCGTACACCGACGACGACCTCGCGCAGCTGCGGGCGCAGGGGATCGATGATCCTCGCGATGACCCGAACGTCGCGGTCGACCCCATCGACGAGCCCGGCCCGGGCTTCTGGTTCTGTCGCGTCCCCGAGCCGAAGCAGTCGAAGAACCGCGTGCACATCGACGTCTACGGCGACGTCGACAGCCTCGTCGCTCGGGGCGCGACGCTGCTCACGCGGCTCGAACGGTGGACCGTGATGGCCGATCCGGAGGGCAACGAGTTCTGCGTGTTCGCGCCCGGAGGCGCAGACGCGGCTACGCGGCCTTGAGGTGCACTTCGTCGTGGCGGACGCGTGCGAGCTTCAGCTTCTGTAGCGCGGAGACGAGCCACCAGCCCGGATCGAGCTGACCCTTGTCGAGCGCGAACTTCGCCGACGTCGGTGCCGCATGGTGGTTGTTGTGCAACCCTTCGCCACCCGTGAACAGCGCGAGCATCTGGCCGTTGGTCGCCGAATTCGGGTAGGGGCGCTTCCCCACCGTGTGACCGACTGCGTTGATCGATGCCGCGAGCATCACGTAGAGGCCCGCGTGCAACAACGCGGCGACCACACCGGTCAGCAGCCCGAAGCCGAGCGCCCACGTGATACCGGCCATGATCGCGATTCCGGTCCCGAGGCCGAGCAGCGCATGGTCGAAGAACAGGCGGTCGAGCTGGTCGACGGGCATGTCGCGCGCGTACTTGCGCAGGTTCGCGTCGTCGCTTGCGGCCTTCTTGTAGAGGCCGACGTTGCCGAGCTGCACCCTCCAGAACCCGTGCTGGATCGGGCTGTGCGGGTCTTCGGGCGTGTCGGTCGCGGCGTGGTGCTTGCGGTGCACGGCAACCCATTCGCGCGGCCGCTGCCCGGTGGTGAGCCAGCACACGACGCGGAACGGCAGGGCGGCGGCGGGTGCGACGGTGAGCGCCCGGTGGGCGAGCGCCCGGTGCAGGTAGACGGTCGTCACCGCGATGGCGAGTTGGGTGATGATGAACGCGGCGACGAGGGCCGCCAGGAGGTGGCTCCAAGACATTCTCAAAACCCTACTACCTACCAGTCGGTAGGCTGGAGGCGCAGCGACATCGACCACGCCGGTCGGCGGCTGGTTCTACCGTAAGAAGCCCATGGCACTGCCATCCTCAGCTGTCCCGACCACGAAGGAACTAATCCTCGAAGTCGCCGGCCGTCGCTTCGCGGAGCACGGCTACGCCGGGACGAGCCTCACCGAGATCGCGGAGGAGGTCGGCATCCGGCGGCCGAGCCTCCTGCACCACTTCCCCTCGAAGGAAGCCCTGTACCGCGAGGTCGTGCTCGACTCGTTCACCGACTGGCTCGAGCTGGTCGATGCCGCCATCGACGAGCACCGCACCGGGTGGGAACAGGTCGAGCGGGTCCTTCGTGCCGCGTTCCGCTTCTTCGAGGAGCACCCCGAGTTCGTGCGCTTCGTACGGTGGGAGGCGCTCACCGGCGGTTCCGTCCTGCGCGACGAGATGGCGGTGATGATCCGGCCGCTCTTCGAGCGCGGCGCGGCCTTCCTCGAACGCGAGATGGACGCGGGCCGGTTGCGTCGTTACGACGCGCGCCAGCTGCTGCTCACGGGGTACGGAGCGGTGTTCTCCTACCTGTCGGACGCGCCGCTCATGACCGGCCTGCTCGACGTCGATCCGCTATCACCCGAAGCGCTCGCGACGCGGCGCGAGCACGTGCTCGACGTCCTCCGCACCGCGATCGCGCCCGAATAAGCGGCCCGCCTCAGAACCGCGCGAGTTCCTGCCAGCGTTCGAGGAGCGCTCGCTCGCCGAACACTTCGAGCAGGTCGGGCGCGGCGCGGCCCCACAGGAAAAGGAAGAGGTCCGACGCGGAACCCCGCGCCGCGACGTCGGCCTTCACGTGTTCGTTCGTCACGAGCACGCGGTCGGGTTCGAGCCGCACGAGCCACTCACCATCGGCGTCGGTTGCGTGCAAGTGGATCGTCTCGCCGTGGCCGCGTACGCGCTCGGACCCTCGACGGAACGGGAGCAGGTCGAACACCTCCTGCACGCCGTCGACCGCGAGCGCGGCGTCGAACGGCAACGGCGATCCCGCCGCGTCCTGCGCGTCCCACCGATGGATCGCGGTCTCGTGCGCCATGCGGCGCGCCCACAGCGCGGCGCGGTGATCGTCGGTCCAAGACCAGGCCGGAGCGCCGGCCGGCACGCGCTCGAAGGTCGCCGCGAGCAGCTCGACGCCTTCGTCGTACCAGTCGAGGATGGCGTCGGCGCCGGGCGCGGTGAGCTTCGACCAGTGCTCAGCCGGGGCCGGGCCACCCGCATCGACGATGCCCTGCACCCAGCGGTGGAGGCGGCCCTGGTGCGAGACGAGATCGGCGACAGCCCAACCGTCGCAGGCGGGCACTGGAGCATGCAGGCCCGCGCGTCGCGCCGCGACGGCCAGGCTCGCACCCTCATCACTGATGGCAGTGATGAATGATCGGTAATCCATCGCCATTCCGTTCAAACCAGTCGGGCGCTCCCAGTTCGGCGCCGGCGAAGACCGCGCTACACACCTAACGTCGCCGGCGGCGATTCGGGGATCGTGATCGGCTCGACGAGTTCGGGGCCGTTGTTGTCGGCGGTGTTGACGCGGCGGCTCACCGGATGGAACAGCAGCTCACCGTCGGGCAGCGGCGTGAGGAGCCGTTGGAGCGTGTGCGTGTCGCGCCGGCCCGGGTCGAGCCACTCGGTCCACACCGACGGGTCGAGGACGACCGGCATGCGATGGTGCAACGGCGCGAGATCGCCGTTGGCCGCGGTCGTGACGATCGCGCACGACCGCAGCCGTGCCGGGTCGCCTTCCTTCGGGTCGTACCACGCCTCCCACAGGCCGGCGAACGCGAGCGGCTCGCCGTCGCGGCGGCGGATGAAGTACGGCTGGCGCCGCCGGGTGCCTTCCTCCGCCTTCCATTCGTAGAAGCCGTCGGCCGGGATGATGCAACGGCGCCGCTCGAACGCCCGCCGGTAGGCCGGCTTCTCGGTGATGCTCTCGGCTCGCGCGTTGATCAGGCGGTCGCCGATGGCGGTGTCCTTGGCCCAGAACGGCACCAAGCCCCAGCGCACCCGGTCGAGCGCTCGTCCGGTCGTGCCGACCGCCACGATCGGCACTTCCGTACGGGGGGTGACGTTGTAGTTCGGCTCGGCGTCGTCGATGCGCAGTTGCTCGACGCCGAAATGCGACGCGAGCAACGACGGTGACGACACGGAGACGTAACGGCCGCACATGCTCGACGACGGTAACCGGTTGACCCGCCGCCAACCCTCGCCTACCTTTAAGACCGACCGGTCGGTTTTCTACGGGATGAACCTCGGGAGCGTCATGCCGAACGCGAGAACGACGCCGACGGCGGCGCCGGTGCCGGGTGCACCGGCGGCAGTCCCGGCGAGCAAGGGCGAACGCACCCGGCGGCGGATCGTCGAACGGGCCGCGCCGGTGTTCAACCAGCGGGGCTACGCGGGCGCGTCGATGCGTGACCTCGTCGAAGCCACCGGGTTGGAAAAGGGCGGCCTCTACAACCACTTCGGCAGCAAGGAAGCGCTCGCCGCGGCCTCGCTCGCCCACGCGGTCGACCTCGTCGGGAGCCGCCTCGCCGCGGCGCGAGACGCCCACGAACGCTCGCCCGATCAGTTGCGGGCCGTCGTGCGCGCCTTCGGGCAGGGCGCCCGGCGCCCACTGGTCGCGGGGGGTTGCCCGATCATGAACACCGCGATCGAAGCCGACGACACCAACCCGGAACTCCGCGCGCAGGCACGCGCCGCGATGACCGATTGGCATCGCCTGATCGGGTCGATCGTCAAGCAGGGGATCGAACGGGGAGAACTCGGCGCCGCGACCGACCCGTTCGTGCTCGCGACGATCGTCACGAGCACGCTCGAAGGCGCGCTGATGCTCAGCCGTCTGTACGACGACCCCCGGCACATGGACCGCGCCGTCGACCATCTCGTCGCCCATATCGACAGCCTGCGGGCGCGAGAAGACGAACCGTGACCGTCATGACCCGATCGCAGGACGACGGCGAGACGCTCCACCGGCGGGTACTTCCCGCCGGCCACGTCGTGATGGTCCGCCCGATCCGGGCCGACGACGCGGAACGGCTGCGACGCATGTTCGACCGCCTGTCGCCCACGACCGTGTACCGCCGGTTCTTCTCGCCGATCCCCCGGCCGCGCGAATCGGTGCTGCGCCACCTCGCGACCGTCGATCACGATCGGCGCGAAGCGCTCGTCGCCCTCGACGGCGACGAGGTTGTGGGGGTTGCGCGCTACGACGCGCCGGCCGGGTCGAAGCGCGCCGAGATCGCGGTCACGGTCGAAGACGCGTGGCAACACCGGGGGCTCGGGACGGTATTGCTCCGCATGCTGACCAAACAGGCGCTGGCCCACGGTTTCGACGCCTTCTTCGCATCGATGCTCGCCGACAACCGGCCCGCACTGGCGACGTTGCATCGCCTCGCCCCGGGCGCGCACGCGTCGCTCGACAGCGGAGCCTACGAAGCAACGATCGCGCTCGCTCAGCGAGACGGGCGATCAGCCAACCGGTAGACGAATCGCAGCCCCGACCACACGTCGTCGACCGCGCACACCTTGTTGTCGACCAGGCCGTTGCCGAGGCCGATACCGCGGATCAGGTTCTCGCTCAGGTCGGTCGCGACGTTCGAGGTTCGCTTCGGCCACGCGATCCACAAGCCGCCGGCCGGTTCGAGGGCGCGTGCCATCGTCGGAAAACGCCGTTCCAACTCGCTGCGGCGCGTCGCGAAGAACAACACGATGTCGGAGACACCGCCCAACCTGGCCCGCAGCCGCACTCCGTCGGGAAGCGGCACCAGCGAGTCCGCAAAACCGTCGGGCGCGCGCACCAATGTGACGCGCGCGCCTTCCCGAATTCCCAACTTCTGCGGCAGTGGTGTCCCCGAGTACCCCGCCACGAGTCGAGTCAATCGCGCGTACGCGGGCGCGGTCAACGCCGGATCGGCATCTGCGCGACAAGATCTCGGTAAAGCTGCTTCCCGAACCGGTCAGGCCGGCTCGCCGACGTGCCAGCGCGCGAACTGCGGCACGGTCAGCCCGATCACCCCGACACCGGCGAGGCACAACAAACCACCCGATACGACCGACACCGTCGGGTTGAACACCTGCGCGACGAAGCCGGCCTCGAAGTCGCCGAGGCGCGGGCCACCCGCGACCACGAGGATGTTGAACGAGCTCAGTCGACCGCGCAGCGCGTCTGGCACCGTCAGCTGCTGGAGTGTCGATCGGAACACCGCCGACACCACATCGGCCGCGCCCGCGAACGCCAAGAGCACCAGCGCCGCCCACAAGTGCCCGCCGACGAGACCGAACAACGTGATCGACGCACCCCACAGTGCGACGGCGACGATGATCGCGAGCCCCATCCGCCGGATGCGGCGCACCCAACCCGATGTGAGCGCACCGAGCAACGCACCCGCAGCGGCCGCGCTGAACAACCACCCCACCACTTCGGGCCCGCGGTGGAACTGCTTCACGGCGAGGATCGGGAACAGCGCGCGAGGCATACCGAACACCATCGCGACGATGTCGATCGTGAAGGTCGACTGCAGCACTCGCCGACCCTTGAGGTAGCGCACTCCCTCGAGGACCGCGTCGACACCCCGCGTGACCGTTTCGTGCGCGGCACGCTGCGGTTTCAGCGGCCGCAACATGAGCGCGCAGAACAGCGCGACCGCGTACGAACCGACATCGATGCCGTAGGCCAACCGGAGGCCGTAGTGGCTGACGATGAGCCCACCGGCGGCCGGGCCGACGACCGCGGCCGTGTTCCACATCACCTGGTTGAGCGCGGTCGCACTGGGAAGGAGTTCGGCCCCACGAGGGTGGGGGTGACCGCCGCGCGGGTCGGCAGCGCCACCGAAACGAGCCCGGCGTTGATCGCAGCGGCGAGGTAGATCAGGGCCAGCGGCGGGTGGTGCATGAACGCGCTGACCAGCAGCAACCCCGACCCGCCGGCCTGGCCGATCTGGGCCAGCACCAAGATGCGGCGCCGGTCGACCCGGTCGATCACCGGCCCGAACAGCAACGCCACGACGATCATCGGGACCAGCTGCACAAGGCCCGTACCGCCGACCGCGAGCGGCGAATGGGTGAGTTCGAACACCTGGATCAGGAGCGCGACGGTCGTGATCTGGGTGCCGGTTTGCGACACCACTTCGCCCCACCAGATGAATGCGAAATCGCGCGAAACGCGCAGTGGGGTGACGTCGACCGCGGTCCGGCGCAGGAACCGGCGGATGGGCCGCGCGATCGGCTCGTTCCTGGTGTCGCGCGCCACACGGAATCGTACCGACGGTCGGTGCGTTGCAATTCCCGACCTGGGCAATCGACTTTCTGCCCGGGTGGACCTAGTCTCGAAATCTCGCTTCCGGAACACTCGAAACGAAGAAGGAGCACCACATGGCGCTGCGTCTCGGAGACGACGCCCCGAACTTCACCGCGGAGACCACCGAGGGGACGATCACGCTCTACGACTACCTCGGTGACGGCTGGGGGATGTTGTTCTCGCACCCGAAGGACTTCACGCCGGTCTGCACGACCGAGCTCGGAGCGTTCGCGAAGCGCAAGAAGGAGTTCGACCAGCGGGGCGTCAAGCTCATCGGCCTCAGCGTCGACACGCTCGAATCGCACGAGGGCTGGGCACCCGACATCGAAGAGACGCAGGGCGCGAAGCTCAACTACCCGCTGATCGCCGACCCCGACCGCAAGGTCGCCGAGCTCTACGACATGATCCACCCGAACGTGAGCGAGACCGTCACGGTCCGTTCGGTGTTCATCATCGGGCCCGACAAGAAGATCAAGCTGCTGCTCACGTACCCGCAGAGCACCGGCCGCAACGTCGACGAATTGCTCCGCGTCATCGACTCGTTGCAGCTGACCGCGAACTACAGCGTGTCGACGCCGGTGAACTGGAACCAGGGCGACGACGTGATCATCTCCCCTGCGATCTCCGACGCCGACGCGAAGGGCAAGTTCCCGAAGGGCTGGAAGGAACTGCGCCCCTACCTTCGCCTCACCCCCCAACCCGGCAAGTAACCACAGGCGTCGATAGCTATCGCTATGCGATAGCTATCGACGCATGTACTCCCAGCCGGCGGCGTCCATCATCAGGCGGTGGCGGGCACCGTCGGCCTCGAGCTTCGCGGCGTCGAGGTACGCGACATCGTCGGGGTACAAGCACACTGCGGGGCCGCCTTCCACGAAGTGGAAACGGGGCATGAAGTCGAACGGCTCGGCGGCCGTGAACGCGGCGATCGCTTCGTCGACAGTGGCGTGCGCCACCAGTTCGAGCAGGGTGACGAACTGCGGCGGCGCGAGTTCGATCTCGCCCGCGGCGCGCCGGTCGAGTGCGTCCTGGGGCCGGAACCACGCGATGACATCCGTTTCGGAGCCGTCGGCCCGTTCGTCGCCGCCGCCGGCCCGCCCGACGAAGAACCACGTCTCGAACCGCTTGGGCGAGATGTCGGGGGTCGTCCATTTGGAGAGGTGCACGAGCGTGCTCGCGTCGACTTCCACGCCGGCTTCTTCGAGCGACTCGCGTGCCGCGGCGCGTTTGGCCGCCTCGAAGACGTCGTCGGGGTCGCCGGCGTAGTCGTCGGGGTCGACCCGACCGCCGGGGAACACCCACGCGCCACCGTGGAAGGCGAGCTTCGACGAGCGCTTCCCGAGCAGCACCTCGATGCCGTCGTCGCCGTCGCGCAGCAGCACCACGGTCGCGGCCGGTACGGCCTCCGCGCCCGTCGGTTCGCCCATCCGGGCGCGGCGCGACTCCACCCAATCCTGCATGCTCATGGCAGCGTCTCGACCGCCAGGTCGCCCTTCTCGTGACGGGCGCGCAGCACCTTCTTGTCGAACTTCCCGACGCTCGTCTTCGGCACCTCGTCGATGAACGACCAGCGTTCGGGTACCTGCCATTTCGCGACGTGCTCGCCGAGGAACGCAGCCAGCTCGCCAGCGCCGGCGGCCGAACCGGACCGCAGCACGACGCACGCGAGCGGGCGCTCCTGCCAGCGCGGGTCGGCGACGCCGATCACCGAAGCCTCCAGCACGTCGGGGTGTGCCATCAGGTGGTTTTCGAGTTCCACCGAAGAAATCCACTCGCCGCCCGACTTGATCACGTCCTTGGCCCGGTCGGTGATCTGCACGAAGCCGTTCGGATCGATCGACGCGACATCGCCGGTGCGCAGCCAGCCGCCGTCGAACTTCTCGGGTGACGCGTCGCGGTAGTACGAACCGGTGATCCACGGCCCGCGGGCTTCGATCTCCCCGACCGCGACACCGTCCCACGGCAACGGCGTGCCGTCGTCGCCGACGATGCGCAACTCGACACCGGCGATGATGCGCCCCGTCTTGGCCCGCCAGTCGAACTCGTCGCTCGTGCCGATCTCGACGCCCGCCGGTGGCCGCGCCGTTGCCGCGAGCGGGCTCGTTTCGGTCATCCCCCAACCCTGGATGACGTCGACGTCGTAGCGCTCGTGGAACTTCTCCATCAACGAACGCGGGACGGCGGAACCACCGCAGACGATCGTGCGCAGCGACGACAGGTCGAGTTCGTTCGACTCGCCGTAGCGCAGGATGTCGGCCCAGATCGTCGGCACCGCGCCGGAACAGGTGACCTGCTCGTCGCGCACCATCCGGGTGAGTGGCTCGGCCTGGAGGAACCGGTCGGGCATCACCAAGGTCGCGCCGCACAAGAACGCGGCGTACGGGATGCCCCACGCGTTGGCATGGAACATCGGCACGATCGGCAGGATCCGGTCACGTTCGCCGACGTCCAGCGCATTCGGAGTGGTCGCGCTGAGCGAGTGCAGGTACGACGAACGGTGCGAATAGACGACACCCTTCGGGTTGCCGGTCGTGCCGCTGGTGAAGCACATCGCGGCCGCCGAGCGCTCGTCGAGGTCGGGCCACACGAAGCCCGGCTGCTCGGCGGCGAGCACATCGTGGTAGCGCAGCACTGCGACGTCGCGACCCGCCGCGGTGGTCGCCTCGGCGAGCGCCGACGCATCGCCGTTGCCGACGACGATGAACGTCTCCACCGTCTGCAGGTCGGGGGCGACCCGTGCGAGCACCGGCACCAGGCTGTCGTCGACGATGACGATCTTGTCTTCGGCGTGGTTGATGACGTACGTCAACTGCTCGGGGAACAGGCGGATGTTCAGGGTGTGCAACACCGCACCGAGGCCCGGTACCGCGAAGTACGCCTCGAGGTGTTCCTGGTTGTTCCACGCGAACGTGCCGACCCGGTCGCCGGGCGCCACCCCCAGCCGGGCCAATCCTGCCGCGAGCCGGTCGGCGTTGTCGGCCACCTCGGCGTAGGTCGCTCGCCGCGGCGGACCGTCGCCGGTCCAGGTGACGCACTCCTTGGCCCCGTAGACGCGGCGCCCGTGCTGCAAGATCGCCGTGATCGTCAGCGGTACGTCCTGCATCGTGCTCTGCATCGCGTTCGGCACCGTGCTTTGCATCGCGTTTTGCATCGTGCTCGACGTCATCGCGTCTCCTCGCCCACCCGACTGCAGGTGGCGAGAGCGTAACGCTGCGTCGCGCTACTCCGCGAGCGACACCTCGTCGCGCGCCCGGGCAACGACGGTCACCAGATCACCGAACGCCCAAGGGATGCCCCACTGGGGCGGTACCCGGCGCAGTGCCCGGCCCAGCCGCACGAGCGCAGGGGCACGGCGGGGCGCGTCGAGCAGCGACGCCGCGAACCCGAGGCTCACCCACTTGTGTGCCGGCTCGAACGCCGTGATGCTCACCCCCAGTTCGTCGAGCATCACTTCGAGCGGTTGCCGGGCGTCGAGCCAGACCACGCTCGGCGGAGCCACGATCTGCCAGTGCGAACCGAGCATGCGAGCGAGCCGGCTACGACGGTTCCACGTCTCGATGACGAGCACACCTCCCGGCGCCAGGCAGGCGAGCGCCGAAGCGAGAAACCGGTCGGGCGCGGCGACGTCCGCGAGGACCTGGTAGATCGTCACGACGTCGAACGAGCGTGGCTGGTCGGCGGCAATGTGCGCGACGTCGTCGGCGACGCGGTAACCCCTCGCCCGAACCCGGGACGCGAGGACCGGCGACACTTCCACGCCTTCCGCGTCGAACCCTGCCGCGCGGGCTGCGTCGAGGACGTAGCCATACGCGCAACCGATGTCGAGGAGCCGGCCGGGTGGGCCGACCTCTCGCGTCACTCGGCGAAGGCGCGCCCTCGCGTTGCGACGGTGCAGCGGCGCGTCACGTTCGTAGTCGTCGTACCCGCCGGTGCGTTGCCCGGTGAAATAGCCCTCGTCGAAATACGCCTCGAGCATGGCCTCGCTCGGTACGGGGTCGAGGTGCGCCAACCCGCATCCCGGGCACACGACGTAGCTGAACTCGCTGACGTCGAAGAGCGGTGCGGTCAACCGGCACCCGCACGCGGGGCACCCGGGCGCGGTTCGCCCCCGTGCGACCACGTGCGGAAGTGAAGTTGTCGTCTCGGGCTGGCTGACCACTCACCCACCGATTGCGTCGCGCAACGGGCTTTCGACGACAACTACCCGAACCGCGCTGTTTTCTACCAACCGTTTTCTACCAACCGACGATCGCGCCGATCACCAACCCCAACGCGAACAGGCCACCCGCGCGCCGGGTCAAAAGGAACGAGTGGGGCGCGAACCACAACGGCCACACCGGGTTCGGTACCGGCGACTCGTCGGGTTTCGGCTGGTCGTAGGCTTTCCACACGCGCACGAGCACGGGGAACGAAGCGAACACGAGCAACGACGCGACCGGCAACACACGCGCGCCGACCAGCGCGACGATCGACGCGTAGAACGTCGCGAACATCCCTTGGGTGATGCGACGGGCGCGGGATTCCCCGAGCAGCACCGGCAATGTGTGCGTGCCGTCGGGCGCGTCCCACGGGATCTTGTCGATGTGCTTTCCCATCAGCACCGTGGTGCAGAGCACTGCGTAGGGCAGTGACGCGAGCACGATCGCTCCGGGGATGTGGCCGGTCGCGGCGTAGTACGTCCCGCCGACCATCAACGGCCCCCACACCGCGATCACCGTCGGTTCGCCCAGGCCGTGCTTCTTCAGGCGTAGCGGCGGTGCCGTATAGGCCGCGGAAAGGACGAACCCTCCGAGCGCGAACGCCGGGATCGCCCAGCCTCGCACGATCGTCAGCACGACCATGATCGCGAGGCACACCGCGTTCACGACGAGCGCGCACAGCGCGAGTCCCCGGCGGGTGATCACGCCCGACAGCACGGGGTGGGGCGAGTAGAGGTTGCGCGGGTAGTCGGGCCGGTCCGTTCCCACCTCGAGGTCGAACAGGTCGTTCATCAGGTTGTTCGCCATGTGGGCGAGCACGATCCCCGCGGCGGCCAGCGCGAACCAACCCCAGGCGACACTTGCACCGCGGTACACGGCCAGGAGACCGGCGACGGCCGCCGAAACGAGCGTCATGGGCAGCACGCCGGCGCGCGTCAGGTAGAGCCACTTCGATACGGCGTCCATCTCGCCGCGCGGCGGGTTGGTGGTCGCCAGCACGTACAACCACTTCTGCACGACGTTCGGCGACCGTTGCGCGGCCGGGCTCAACGCATCGGACATGGGCGTGAGCGTACGCGGTTCGCCGCGCGCGCCAAAAGGGCGCCCGCGTTCTGCGATCCTGGGGCATGCGCCGTCTGGGGGTCGGAGCGGTTGTGGTCGCGCTCGCGATCGGGGCCGTCGTGTTCTTCGTGCGGCGTAACGACGACGCGTCCCCCGACAAGCCGGTCGTCGTCCCGACCGCGCAGGTGCGCAGCTACCTCGCGGCGTGGTCGGCAGGCGATTACCAGACGATGGAAGGCATGGTGTACCGCCCGCCGGCAACCTTCGCGAGCAGTCACCGGCAGATGGTGAGCGCACTCGGGGTCGCCGGTAGCCGGTTCACGGCCGGGCGGGTGTCGTTCGCCGGCACCGACACGACCCACGCGAGCGCGACGTTCGACGCGACGCTCTCATTGAAGGGGTTCGGTCCCTGGCACTACGCCGGGCACCTTTCCCTGGTGCGCATCGTCACGACGAAGAACGGCACGATCACACCCGCGCAGCCCGGCAACAACGACGGCACGTGGCGGATCGCGTGGTCACCCGCGGTGCTGCACCCCGAGATGCGACCCGGCCTCGCCTTCGGCCTCAGCCGCACCTGGCCGCAGCGTGCATCGATCCTCGACGACAACCTGGGTGTGCTCGCGAGCACCGGGGCGGTCGTCGACATCGGCGTCGAGCCGTCGCACATCAAGAACCGCGCCGACGTCGCCGCCGCGCTCCAGGCGCAGGTCGGCGTGACGCGGGCGCAACTCGACGCCGCGCTCGTCGGCGCGCAGCCCGACTGGTTCGTGAGAGTCGCGACCCTCGCACGGGGTGCCCACTACGACGCGGTGCACGCGGTGCTCGCACCGGTTCCCGGCATCCTGTTCCAACCCCGCGAGGGTCGCGTCGGCCCGAACGACACGTTCGCGAGCGACATCGTCGGCACCACCCACGAAGCAACCGCCGACGACCTCAAACGGCTGGGTGCCCCGTACCAAACCGGCGACGTCGTCGGTGCGAGCGGCATCGAACAGACCTACGAACGCCGCCTCGCCGGCACACCGTCGGGTGCCGTGCAACTCGTCGACGCGAAGTCGCACAAGGTCGTCACCGTGCTGCATTCGTTCAAAGGCGCGCCGTCGGAACCGGTCGCGACCACCCTCGACCCGCAGGTACAGGCGGCCGCCGATGCCGCGCTCGCGGGGGCGGGCACGAAACAGCCCGCCGCCCTGGTCGCGGTCGACGTGCCGACCGGTGAGGTGCGCGCGGTCGCCAACCAACCCGTCGGAGGGTTCAACCGCGCGATCGACGGCCATTACCCGCCGGGCAGCACGTTCAAGGTGGTGACGGCAACGGCCGCGCTGAGCACGGGTGCGACTTCGCAGTCGCCCATCACGTGCCCACCGAACATCACCGTCGACGGCGCGACGTTCAACAACTTCGAGCAGGAGACCCTCGGCACGATCACGTTCCGCACCGCCTTCGCGAAGTCGTGCAACACCGCGTTCGTGCAACTGGCACAACACGCCGGCGAGAGCGCGGTGGAGACGGCCGCGAAGGAATTCGGGTTCGGGGTCGCCTACAAGACCGGCATGCCGAGCTTCGGGGGTTCGTACCCGGCGCCCAAGGACCAGGCCGAATTCGCGGCGTCGGCGTTCGGGCAGGGACGCGTCGACGTGAGCCCGCTGCACATGGCGAGTGTCGCGGCCGCCGCCGCGAGTGGGCAGTGGAAACCGCCGGTGATCGTGCGGGGAGTGAAGCAACCGACGACCGTCGCGGTGCCGCCGATCCCGCCGACGATCTTGCCGACACTGCACGACTTCATGGCCGCCGTCCTGCAACCCGGCGGCACCGCGGCGGGCGCAACCGTTCCCGGCCGCACCGTGTTCGGCAAGACCGGGACCGCCGAGTACGGCGGCGGCCCACCCACCGACGCACGCGTGGTTCATCGGCTACTACAACAACACCGCGTTCGCGGTGATCGTCGAGGGCGGCGGGGTGGGTGGCGCCGTCGCGGCACCGATCGCCGCCCACTTCGTCGCCGCGCTCCCCTGACCCCACTCGTTTTGATGTCGTCAGCGCGCCGTCGACCGCGCTTTCGCGACATCAAAACGAGTTGGGGGTCAGCCGCCGTAGTTCATGCGGGTGTCTTCCATGCGCAACACCGGCGTGTCCTCGGGCTTGAGGAACGCGCAATCGACGACCTCACCGATGAAGAACGTGTGATGACCCGTGACGACGGGTTGGCGCACTTCGCAGTCGAGGTAGGCGACCGCCTGGGCCAGGATCGGCGCGCCGGTCACCCGCTCGACGTAGGGGAACTCGTTGAGCGTCTTCGCCGCGAGGTCGACGTCGACCGGCTTCGTGAACTTGCGGACGATCGCGCGATCTTCACGGTCGATGAGGCACAAGCTGAACACACCGCTCGCTTCGATCAACTCGTGCGTGAACGCCGTCTGGTCGACACCGATGCCGATCCATTTCGGGTCGAACGAAACCTGCGTCGCCCAGTTGAGGGTCATCGCGTTGCGGCGTTCACCGCGGTCGGTTGAACCGACCACGTAGAGCCCGCTCGGCATCGTCCACAGGAGGCGCCGGCGCAGCTTGTCGAACGCCTCGCGTTGTTCATCGGTGTCGGTGCCGGGAGGGAACGGTCCGATCACCCCTGTACCGCCGGGCTGGGCCATCGCGGTTGCACGCTACCGACGCGCGGCCGGTGTCGCATACCGGCCGATCACACCTTCGGTTGTGCAGCCCGAAGAGGTCAGGATTCGAGGTCGGCGGCGAGCCTCTGGGTCACGTCGACGAATTCCTCGACCATGTCGAACACGACCTGCTTGCTCGTGCGGACCGCGTTCATGCGGCTCACGATCTGGCCGACGGGCATGCCGACGAGCTCGGGCGGCTGGTTCCGCCCCATCTTCTGGGTCGCGTAGGAATTGACGATGAACTGCAGCGGCATCGGCAGCGTGCCGGGCGACTCGGGCGCCTCCCAGGCCTCGGTCCACGCCGTGCGCAGCATGCGGGCCGGCTTGCCGGTGAGCGATCGCGACCGCACCGTGTCGGTCGAGGTCGCGTTCAGCAGCTTCTCGGTGACGACCGCGCCGGTGTCGTTCTCGGTCGTGGTCAGCCAGATCGAACCGGTCCACACACCGTCGGCACCCAGCGCCATCGCCGCGGCCATCTGCCGTCCCGACCCGACGCCGCCCGCGGCGAGCACGGGCACCGGGGCAATGGCGTCGACCACATCGGGGACGAGCACCATCGTCGCCACCTCGCCGGTGTGGCCTCCGGCCTCGTAGCCCTGGGCGATGATGATGTCGACGCCCTCGTTGACGTCGCGGACCGCCTGCTCGACCCGCCCGATGAGCGCGGCGACCTTGACACCCTGCGCGTGCGCGGCGTCGATCGCCGACTTGGGCGGCGGCCCGAGGGCCGATGCCAGCAGCGCGATGTTGTGCGAGAGCGCAACTTCGATCTGGGTCGCGCCGGTCGCCTCGGCCCACCCGAGCACCCCGCCGCCGACCAGCGACCCGGAACCGGCGCCCGCCGAGGTGCCGTCGTCGCCGGTCGAAGCTGCGGACGCGTCGCCGGTCACGCCGTGGTCGGCCAGGATCTTGTCGACATAGTCGTAATGCGTCTGGGGCACCAGGGCCTTGAGTTGCGACCCGAGGTCGTCGTGGATCCCCTCCTGGCGGTCGACACTCTTGACCGGCATCACGACGTCGACACCGTAGGGCTTGCCGCCGACGTGCTCGTCGATCCACTTCAGCTCGAGCTCGAGCTGCTCGGGCGTGAACGCGAGCGCGCCGAGCACGCCCAACCCGCCGGCGTTGGTGACCGCGGCCGCCACGTCACGGCAGTGGGAGAAGGCGAAGATGGGGAACTCGATGCCGAACATCTCGCACAAGCGGTTCTTCATGCGTTGGCCTCCTCGGCGAGTTGCTTGGCTCTGGTGTAGTCGGGTTTGGCCGACGGCTGGCGAGGAACCTCGTCGACCGCGACCACCGCGCGGGGCACCTTGTACCCGGCGAGGCGCGTCCGGCAATGCTCCGCCAGCTCCTCGACGCTCGGTGCCTCCATGCCCGGGCGGGCCTGGACGAGCGCGGCGACCTTCTGGCCCCATCGCTCGTCGGGCACGCCGACGACCAGTGCGTCGAACACGGCCGGGTGCGCCTTGATGGCCGACTCGACCTCCTCGGGGTAGATCTTCTCGCCGCCGGAGTTGATGCACTGGCTGCCCCGACCGAGCAGCGTCATCGTGCCGTCGAGCTCGAGACGGGCGAAGTCGCCGGGCACCGAGTAGCGCTTGCCGTCGACCTCGATGAACGTGGCGGCGCTCTTCACGGGGTCCTTGTAGTAGCCGATCGGGACGTGGCCACCGCGGGCCATGCGGCCGATCTCACCCGGCTGGACGGGATGGTTGTCGTCGTCGATGACGATCGTGTCGGGCCCGCGGTTGATGTTGATGAGGCCGCTGTCGTTGCGGGTCGCGCCCTTCTCGAGCAGCCTCGCCCCGTTGTAGCCGGTCTCCGACGACCCGACCGCCTCGGTGATGAGCAGGTTGGGGAACAGCTCGAAGAGCCGGTCCTTCACGACGGGGCTGAACACCGCGGCGGTGGAGGCCACGATGACCAGCGACGACGCGTCGTAGTCGCCTTCGACGTACGCGTCGATGAGCGGTATCGCCATGGCGTCGCCGGTGATCCCGATACCCGCGATCTTGTGCTTCTCGATCGCCGCCCACACCGCGTGCGGGTCGAACTTCTCGAGCAGCACGACCGTGACGCACTTGAACAGGCCACCGAAGGTGCCCCACTGCGCGGCGCCGTGCATGAGCGGGGCGAGCACGAGCGACTTCGACGGCGCGGCCGCCGCGCCGTCGCGCGACAGGCGGTACTCGTCGGTGACGAACTCCCCCGTCGCGAAGTCGATGCCACCGCCGAGGGTGCGGAAGACGTCTTCGTGCCGCCACATCACGCCCTTGGGGAAGCCCGTGGTGCCGCCGGTGAAGAGCACGTAGAGGTCGCCGTCGTCGCGCGGCCCGAAGTCGCGCTCGGGTGACGCCGACGCGAGCGCGTCTTCGTAGTCGACCGCACCCGCGGGAAGCGGTGTGCCGCTGCCGTCGTCGATGGCGACGAGATGCGAGAGCAACGGGAGCTTTCCGCGAACGCGGTCGATCAGCGGGCCGAACTGAGCCTGGAAGACGCACGCGACGACGTCGGCGTTGTCGAACAGGTAGAGCAGCTCGTCTTCGACGTAGCGGTAGTTCACGTTGATCGGGACGGCGCGGATCTTGAAGCAGGCCAACATCGTCTCGACGAACTCGATGCTGTTGTAGGCGTAGACCGCGACGTGCATGCGCTCGCCGACACCGTGCGCGGCGAGTTCGTGGGCCAGCCGGTTGGCCCGGGCGTCGAGCTGTGCGTAGGTGATCTCCCGGTCGCCGCAAATGAGCGCGGTGCGCTCGGGGACCGCGTCGACCGAATGCTCGACCAGATCAGCGAGATTGAAAGCCATGACGTCGAATAGAACACGCTCCCGGGCACCGCGAGCAATCGCCGTCTCGATCATCGGGACACGGAGCTGGTCAGACCGGGGCCCGGCGGGGCCGGTGGTCAGTGGCGATGGTGGGCGAAGGCGACGATCTGCATGTAGATCGCGTACACCCGGTCGCCGTAGTTCGCCCCGGTCGCCCAGTGATGACCGAGGTCCCACCACGAGTGGACGCTGTGGCGGAAGCCGAGCCGCAGCGTGCCCGGCAGCAGGATCTTGTACTTCGACGTCTTGGCCCGAACTTCGGGTCGACGTAGGTGCGCAGCAACTGCATCTGCGCGCGCACGCCGAGGCGTGCCGTCTTGAAGCTGAACGCGTGCTTGCACGAGTCGCAGGCACCGATCCCGGCGAAGTTGTTGTCCTTCACACCGACGAGCGCACCGCTGCCGGGGAAGTTGAACCCGTCGGTCTCGAGGATCGACTGCGCCCAGGCGACGTCGCCACGGACACCGGTCTGGTTGCCCTCGTCGATGTAGAACTGCGCGAGCTGCTTGAGCGGCACGCTGATGTGCGGGTGATAGCCCCGTGAGCGGACGAACGCGGCGAGATCGTCGGCGGTGAGGAAGCTCGGGCCGAGGACCGGGCTGGCACTCGTGGTCGCGAGCTTCTGGAAACGCGCGATGCCGGTGGTCGCGTCGGTGTAGCGCGCCTGCGCGTCGGCGTACTCACGCTGCGCTTCCTCGAGCGCGGCCACCGCCGCGTCGTATTTGCCCTTCACCTCGACCCGCTCGGCGTTCATCGCGTGGACACGTTCGTCGAGCGCGGCTTTCTGCTGCGCGTACTGCGACGCGACATCCGTCTGTTGCTGACCGAAGCGGGTGAGCAGCAGCAGGTCGCGAGACGCCGACACGATGCTCTCGGACGACACCACCGCGCTCACCGCCGCGCTCACCTCCGCGCCGGCACCTTGGGTGTAGGCCTGCGCCGCGATCACCTTCACGCGGTCGTGCACCTCGTCGAGCTGGCGCTGGGCCTCACGCACCTGCGCCTGCGACGCGGCGAGGCGGGCGAGCAGGCGATCCCACGCCGCCTGCATGGTGGCCCGCTGCTTCTCGCGGCGGGCGAGCACCGGCTGCACCGCGACGATGTCGGCTTCCGACTTTTGGAGTTCGGCGACCAGCCGCGGGCCGGCGTCGTAGCCCATCGGGAACGGTGGCGGCGGCGGAGAGGTGGGTGGCGGCGTGGTGGGCGGCGCACCGGGGACGGTCGTGGTCGTCGTCGTGGGGACCGCCGACGTGGTGGTGGTCGTGGGCGCGGCGGTCGTGCTGGTGGTGGTCGCCGGCGTTGCGGCGGCGGGCAGCGCGCCGGTCAGCGCGCCGGCCAGTACCAGGCAGGCGGCGGCGCCCACACCCATGCGCCCGCGTGCGCGCGTCGTCCCTCCATGGTTTCCCGGCACCGGCGACCGACGGTAGGCGCGCGAGGAGCCGGCACGGAAGGGCGTGCGCGTGAACATTCGCTGTACTCATCGGCGCCCGCAGGCGTGAGCTGTGGGGGCTTTTACCCCCCGCCTCACCCGGATTCAGCTGCGGGGCACCTGCGACCAGGGCAGTTCCTTGTCGAGCCGGGGCTCGCCGGGGAGGCCGAGCACCCGTTCGCCGAGGATGTTCTTCATGATGTGGGTGGTGCCGCCCTCGATGGAGTTGGCCTGCACCCGCAGGAACGCCTTCTGGGGGCTGCTGAGGTCCATGGCGGTGGCCGGCCGGGCCTTCGTGTAGCCGGGCGGGTAGATCATCCCGTCGGCCCCCATCAGGTCGACGACGAAGCTCATGATCTTCTTGTTCAATTCGGCCATCGCGAGCTTCCCGACCGACCCTTCCGGCCCCGGTGTGCCTTTCACCCGGTTCTGGGAGGCGCGCATGTTGGTGAGCCGGTTCACCTCGGCACCGGTCCACAGGCGCATGAGCTCGTCGCGCGAGGCGTCGCTCGCACCGCCGCCGTAGGTCTTCCAGGCCTTGAGCGCGGCGCTGATCAGCCCGCCGCCCCGGGGGGCCACCTGGCCGCCGATCGACACCCGCTCGTTCATCAGGGTGGTGAGCGACACCCGCCACCCGTCGCCGACGTCGCCGAGCCGCTCGGCGTCGGGGATGCGCACGTCGTCGAGGTAGACCTCGTTGAACTCCGCTTCCCCCGTCATCTGCACGAGCGGCCGCACGTCGACGCCCGGCGCGTGCATGTCGATGACGAACATCGTGAGGCCCTTGTGCTTCGGGAGCTCGGTGTCGGTGCGGGCGATGATGATCCCGTAACTGGCGACGTGCGCGAGCGTCGTCCACACCTTCTGGCCCGACAGCACCCATTCCTCGCCGTCGCGCACGGCGCGTGTCGACAGGCTGGCGACGTCGGAACCGGCACCCGGTTCGCTGAACAGCTGGCACCAGATCTCTTCGCCGGTGAACAGCGGCCGGAGGTAACGCTGCTTCTGCTCGGCGGATGCATGGACGACGAGCGTCGGCGCGCACATGCCGTAGCCGATCGGGTTGCGGGCGTACGACAGTGGCGCGCCCGCACCGGTCAGGCGGGCGTTGATCGTGTTCTGCAGTTTCGGCGACGCGCCGAGGCCACCGCACCCCTCGGGGAAGTGCACCCACGCGAGGCCCCGGTCGTACTGCGCGCCGAGGAACTCGGCGGCGGGCGTCTGCTTCGGGTCGTGCGCCGCGAGCAACTCGTCGACGAGACCTTCGACCCGTTGCGCTTCGGTGGTGCCGAGATCGGTGACCGCCACGTTCGCCCCCTTCACTTGACCAGACGGTCAAGTTTAGGGGTCAGCCCTCGTGGTCGGGAACCCAACTCCCGTGGAACCCGTACGGCACCCGCCGCGGCAGGTGGACCGTGGCGACCGGGGCGGCGTCCACATCGTGGGCGTCGAGCACGACGAGATCGCTCGAATCGCGGGCCGCGTCGTACACGTAGCCCATGAGCCAGCCGTCGTCCTCCCCGGCCCCCGCGCCCGCCGCCTTCGAAGGCACGAAGACGAACTCGTTGGGCACGCACCCGGCGCCGAACTCGTGGACTGTGGTCGTGCCACGATCGACGTCCTGCTTGAGCACGCGCCCGAACGAGAACGCGTCGTCGGTGTTCGTGGACTCGACCGTGTAGCCGTAGCGGTGCTTCGACATGGCGAGGGCCTCGTTGACGCGCGGGAACTCCTGGCCGCGGTCGTCGAGCCGCTCCTCGCGGACCTTGCCCGCGTTGAGGTCGACCGTCCAGCGGTCGAGGGTCGGGACCTGATGGTCGTTCGGGCCGATCGTGCTGTGCTTGAACATCGTCGGGTGCCGTACGACGTCGAGCACCACGGTTTCGTTGTCGTCGTACACGTTCATCGGGTGGAAGACGTAGCAGGGTTCGACGTCGAACCACCGCACGTCGTTGTCGCTCCCGCCGCGTGGCATCACGCCGACCCGCGCGCCGTAGTCGTCGTCCCAGCGGTACGGGAACGGCTGCGTGTTGAGATCGAATACGACCGGCAGGTCGTAGAAGATCACGTGATCGCGCGTCACCGAGAAGTCGTGGATCATCGTCGGGCCCTTGACGGTGATCGGTTCGCTGCGCACGAGGCGGCCCTGCGGGTCGATCACGTGGTAGGTGAGGTACGGCTCCGCCCACCAGTACGCGAACCCGTGCAGCTCTCCGGTGACCGGGTCGATCTTCGGGTGCGCGGTGAAGCCGGTCGGGAGCGGGCCGCCGAAGTCGTAGCGGCGAACCGTGTCGAGTTCCTTCGTCAACTCGTACGGGATCGCGCCTTCGGTGAGCGTGAGGACGCGGCCCGCGTGGGAGATCACGTGCGTGTTGCTCGCGTCGTACATCGGGGGCGGCGGGCCCCGGTTGCCGGTTCGCCGAGCGCCTCGGTGATCGCCGGCGTGCGTACCCAGCGGTTGCGGTACCAGGTCGCGCGGCCGTTACGCAGCTCGACGCCGTGCACCATGCCGTCGCCGAGGAACCAGTGGTAGGCACCTTCGGGGATCGTGTGCGGGTTCGGGCCGATGCGCAGGTAGCGACCGTCGAGCTCGGGCGGCAGCGCGCCGTCGACGGCGAGGTCGATCGCGGTGATTTCGTCGGGCACCGGGCCGTAGTTGCCGGCGAGGAACGGGTTCTCCGTGACGGTCATGGGCGCGTCTCCTTCTCCGGGACGGCATCGTATAACGCTGTTATAGCCACCGCCTCCGCGCCCGGTCAATACATTCCTCGCCATGCAGATCCAGCGGCTCGTGTTCAGTGCACCGCACACCTGCGGGGTCGAGACGGTCGAACTCGACGAGGCGATCGGCAATCACGAAGTGCTCGTGCGCAACCGGCTCGGCCTCATCAGCCCCGGCACCGAACTCGCGATCTTCAACCAGACCCATCGCGGCTTCGAGGTCGAGGGGCACTGGGCGCGCTACCCGTGGTGGCCCGGGTACGCGAGCGTCGGCGAGGTCGTCGCCGCCGGTGCCCGGGTCACGCACCTGCAACCCGGCGATCGGGTCATGCACCAGGCGACGCACGCGACCTTCGCCCGGCAACCGACCGCGATGGTCGTGCCGCTCCCCGACGACCTCACCGACGAGCGGGCCGTGTTCCTGAAACTTCTCGGTATCGCGCTCACCCCCCAGTTGCTCGCGCCGATCGCGTTCGGTGAGCACGCGCTGGTGATCGGGCTCGGGATGGTCGGCAACCTCGCCGCGCAGCTGTGCCGCGAAGCGGGCGCGTTCGACGTGTACGGCTTCGACCTCGCGCCGGGCCGCATCGCGATCGCGCAGCAGTGCGGGCTGCCGCTGCTGTTCCGAGAACAGACCGATCCGCGCCCGCAGTACGTGATCGAGGCCGTCGGTCTCGGCCAGACCGTGGCCGACGCGTTGCGCGTCGTCGCGCCCGACGGGCGCGTCGTGATCCTGTCGAGCCCGCGCACGAAGGTGGAGATCGACCCCTATTTCGACATCCACCACCCGGGCGTTTCGGTGATCGGCGCGCACGAATGGCGGCGCGACCGCGCCGCGCGCCAAGCGTACGACGCGTTCCTCAACCATCTGCTCGCCAGTGAACGCATCGTCGTCGACCCGTTCGTGACCCACCGCATCCCGTTCGGCCCCGAAGCGCAACGCGCCTACGAAGGCCTCCGCGACGACCCCGAACACTGGCTCGGCGTCCTCCTCGACTACGCGTAAACCGAACGCCAGCGTTGTGAGGGTTATGCGACCCCATGGGCGCATAACTCTCACAACCCAGGGTGTGCGGCGCAGGCGTAGCCGGCCCGGACTATTTCCGGGCCGGCGACGCACGTCCATACTGCGTGGGATGACGGGTGAACTCGTATGGCACAAGGTGGCCGCGCTCGACGAGCTGGACGACGGCCGGGTGAAGACGGTGGCCGCGGGCCACAAGAGCCTCGTGCTCACCCGCTACGACGGCCATTACGGCGCGCTCGACAACCGATGCCCGCACCAGGGCGGCCCGCTCGGCGAAGGGTCGATCGAGAAGGGTTGGTTGCGCTGCCCGTGGCACGGCTACGACTACTCGCCGCTCACCGGTACACCGCCGCCCGGCTTCACGGACGGGCCGAGCTGTTTCCCGGTCGAGGTCCGCGACGACGGCGTGTACGTGGGTGTCGCGCCCGAAGCACCGCACGTGCGCACGGTTTCCGACGTGCTCGTCGACACGATGATCGCGTGGGGCGTGACGCACGTGTTCGGGATGGTCGGCCATTCGAACCTCGGGTTCGCCGACGCGATGCGCGTCGCCGAGGCGCGTGGCGACCTGACGTTCGTCGGGATACGCCACGAGGGTGCGGCCGCGTTCGCAGCTTCGGCGTACGGCAAGCTCACCGGCCGGCCCGCCGCTTGTTTCGCGATTGCCGGGCCGGGTTCCACCAACCTGCTCACCGGGCTCTACGACGCGAAGGTCGACCGCGCGCCGGTGCTCGCATTGTCGGGCCAGGTGCCGTCGAAGGTGCGCGGCCGCGGCGCGTTCCAAGACCTCGATCTCACCGCCGCGTTCGCGAACGTCGCGACGTTCACGCAGACGGTGCAGGCCGGTTCCGACCACGCCGAATTGATGAACCTCGCGTGCAAGCACGCGATCGACGACCGCGGCGTCGCGCACCTCGTCTTCCCCGACGAAGTGCAGACCCTGCCCGCGGGCGACATCGTCGCCGGCAAGCCGTCGGGGCGGCTCGCGAATACGGGCACCGAACCGCCTCCGCAACCGCTGGCCGATGCCGTTGCGCTGATCTCCCAGGCGGAACGGCCTGTGATCATCGTCGGTCATGGGGCTCGCTTCGCGATGGACGACGTGATCGCGCTGGCCGACGACCTCGGCGCGCCGGTGCTGACGACCTTCAAGGCGAAGGGCCAGATTGCCGACACGCACCCCCTCGGTTGCGGTGTGCTCGGCCGGAGCGGCACGCCGATCGCGTCGTGGTTCATGAACGAATCCGACGCGCTCTTGGTGTTCGGCGCATCCTTCTCGAACCACACGGGGATCGCGCCCTACAAGCCGATCGTGCAGGTCGATTTCGATCCCGACGCGCTGGGACGATTCCATGCGGTGACGGTGCCGCTGCTCGGCGACGTCGGCACGACCGCGCTCCGGCTCGCGGAGGCGTTGCGACGCGTCGGCCCGGCCGCGCACGACCAGCGCGACGAGATCGCGCAGCGATGGGCCATCTGGCGGGCCGAGAAACGGCGGCGCCTCGCCGACGACCGCGGCAAGGGCGTCAATTCGGCTTCGGTGTTCGACGCGATGTCGCGTCACGTCGCGGCCGACGCAGTGATCACCGTCGACGTCGGGAACAACGCGTATTCGTTCGGGCGCTATTTCGAGTGCGCCCGCCAACGGGTGCTGATGTCGGGCTACCTCGGTTCGATCGGTTTCGGATTTCCCGCCGCGATGGGTGCGTGGGCGGCCGCGCCCGACCGCCAGATCGTGTGCGTATCCGGCGACGGCGGCTTCGGGCAGTACCTGGCCGAACTCACGACCGCGGTGAAGTACGGCATGAACATCACGCACGTGCTGCTCAACAACTCGCAGCTCGGCAAGATCGCGAAGGAGCAGCGCGCGGGTGAATGGGACGTGTGGCAAACATCGCTGCACAATCCCGACTTCGCGAAGTTCGCACAACTGTGCGGTGCGCACGGCGAGCGGGTGACGGATCGGGCCGAACTCGACCGTGCGATCGTCACCGCGCTCGCGTACGACGGCCCGGCGGTCGTCGAGGTGGTCGCCGACGCCGATCTGGTGTAGCTGCTAAACGGGTTCCAAGGGTCGGAACGGCGTGGGTGGGAACTCGACGCCGATGAGGTCACCGGCAACGACCGCTCCACCGCGCACGACGATCGCCATCACTCCGGCCTTGCGCACGAGCGCCCCGTGCTCGTCGCGACCGAGCACCGCTTCCATCAATCCAGGCTGGACGCCGTCGAGTTGCCGGCACGGGTTGCGCAGCCCGGTGACTTCGATCACCGCGCCCGCGCCGAGCCGCAACCGGGTACCGGTGGGCAGCGCGAGCAGGTCGAGGTCGCGCGTCGTGATGTTCTCCCCCATCGCGCCCGCGGCGACGGCGAACCCCGCGCTGCGCAGCGCGTCGTGGAGCTCGGCGTGCATCAGGTGCACCTGGCGCAGGTTCGGTTGCGTCGGGTCGCGCCTGACCCGCGACCGGTGTTGCACCGTGGCACCCGAGTGCGCGTCGCCGGCCACCCCGAGCCCTTCGACCAGGGTTATGGCCCGCCGGGCGGTCTTCGCCATCTCGTGCGCGGCGCTCGCGTGCACCGCGGCGACGGTCGGTACTGGTTGCTGCATCCCGGCCGGCGACGGTAGCGGCGCTACCACGCCCGCGCCGCCGCAATTGTTCGGGGCGTAACGTTCCCATCGTGGTGCCGGGAGCGTTCGAGCAGGTACAGCTGAAGACGGGTGACCCCATCGGCCGGCTCGTGTTGAACCGGCCCGAGCGCCGCAACGCGCTGTCGCTCGGGATGATGCGCGAAGTCATCGCTGCGCTGACCGCGGTCGCCGCCGACGAGGCGGTTCGCGTCCTCGTCGTCGAAGGGAACGGCCCGGTCTTCTCGGCCGGCCACGACCTTTCGGAAATGGTGGCGACGCGCGAAGCCGCGTTCTTCGACGAGCTCTTCGGGGTCTGCGTCGAGATGATGGAAGCCGTGCACGCGATCCCCCAGCCGGTGATTGCGAAGGTGCACGGGGTCGCGACGGCGGCCGGGTGCCAGCTCGTGGCCGCGTGCGATCTTGCGATCGCAGCCGCCGATGCCCGCTTCGCGACACCGGGTGTGAACATCGGGCTGTTCTGTTCGACGCCGATGGTGCCGATCAGCCGTTCGATCGGCCGCAAGCGCGCGCTGGAGATGTTGCTCACCGGCGAGATGATCGACGCGCGCACCGCCGCCGAGTGGGGGCTGGTGAACCGGGTCGTCGCCGCCGACGATCTCGAAGCCGAAACCGTGAAGCTCGCCGAGCGCATCACACGGGCAAGTGCACACGTCGTCGCGCTGGGCAAGCACGCGTTCTACGCGCAAGACGGCACGGTCGAACACGACGCGTACGCGATCACCGCGCCGATCATGGCCGAGAACGCCGCTCACGACGACGCGCTCGAAGGCATGACGGCCTTCCTCGAGAAACGCCCGCCGCGATGGAAACGCCGCTGAGCCTTCAGCACCACGGGGGCGGTGCCGATAACCAACTGTGACCGGTAGGCCCTGGCGCGCCCGCGCGTTCCTGGTTGCCCTCGTCACGCTCGGGGCGTTCGTGTACATCGGGCCGCCGGCCCACGCGGCGGCCGGAACGCCGTCGTGGTGGAGCGGCACGTGCGACGCGACGTATTGGAACGCGCAAGCCGCCGCGCGGCACTGGCCCGGCGCCCGCGCCCACCCGCTCGGCGCGAGCTATCTCGGTGTTCCCGTGTGCGGCCCGCGCCCGGCCGTCGACGGCGCGCCCGACATCTTGTGGCGCAAGCCTGGTTGGGGCGAGCTGGAGTTCGAGTGCGTCGAGCTCGCGATGCGGTTCATGGGCCAGGTCTACGGCGTGTCGGCGTACAACGCGAACGGCAACTCCGTCGTCCGGAACTACACCGCCGCCGACGGTGGCAATCTCGTGAAGATCGACAACGGGACCGCGGGCGTCGCACCGCAACCGGGCGACATCATCTCGTTCGACAGCCCCGGGCTCGGTCACGTGGGTGTCGTCGCCGCGACGGATGTCGACGCGCACGGCAACGGCACGATCCGGATGCTGAGCCAGAACGACACCGCCGACGGTTGGCGCACACTCGCCGTGGCGAACTGGCGGGTCGCCGCCTTCGGGAACCAGGTGCCGTACGGCTGGTTGCACGATCCGGCCGGCCGTGGCGGCGCGGGTTCGAACTCGGCATCGGCGTCGGGCTACTGGATGCTCGGCTCGACCGGCACGGTCTACGGCTTCGGTGGCGCGCGCAACTTCGGGTCGTCGTCGATCGAGCCCGCCGCGTTCGCTTCGCGCCGCCAAGGCGACGGGTACTGGATCGTCGACACCGCGGGTCGCGTCGTCGCGTACGGCGCTGCGACGGTGCACGGCGGGCCCCGAAGCTGCGCGACGGCGAGCGGGTGAGCACGATCGCCGCGACGCCTTCGGGGAACGGCTACTGGCTGTTCACCAACCTGGGGCGCGCGTTCGCGTACGGCGACGCGCATTTCTACGGCGACTTGTCGGCCTACACGCTCGACGGCGCCATCGTCGCCGCGGTCGCGACCCCGACCGGTCGCGGTTATGACCTCGTCGGTCGCGACGGCGGGGTGTTCAGCTTCGGCGACGCGCACTTCCACGGCTCGACGGGTGGCATGAAGCTCGACCAGCCGGTGGTCGGCATCTCCCCGACCCCCGACAACCGCGGGTACTGGCTGGTCGCGTCCGACGGCGGCGTCTTCGCGTTCGACGCACCGTTCCGGGGTTCGATGGGTGGGCGGCGGTTGAACCAGCCCGTCAACGGCCTGATCGCGTACGGGTCCGGGTACCTCATGGTGGCCGCCGACGGCGGCGTCTTCGACTTCTCCGACCAGCCCTTCGCCGGCAGCCTCGGCGGTGCTCCCCCGGCGGCGCCGATCATCGGCATCGCCGCCTTCACGAAATAACGACGCCGAGTTCGCTTGATCTTCACAACGCCCGACCGGGCGGAACGAACGCCGCGCATTACGCTCCGCCGCCGCGTGCGTGTGTCGACTTCGTCTCTCGTGTCGTTCCTGAGCCGGTTCGTGATCGCGCTCGTCGTGGCGTCGTTGTGCTTGACCGCATTCGTGCTCGTCGGCGATTCCTACGAGCACAAGGCGTTCAACCAGAGCACGAAGATCCACCTCCCGGCGGGAACGCTGAAGCGGAAGCCGCCGGGCGATCCGCAGAACTACCTCCTGATCGGCTCCGACAGCCGCAGCACGAACGACACCGGTTCGAACTCCGACACGATGATGGTGTTGCACGTCGAACCCGCGACCAAGACCGGGTTCCTCGTGTCGTTCCCGCGCGACCTCGAGGTGAACATTCCCGGCCACGGCGAGGGGCAGCTCAACGCCGCGTTCTCGCAGGGCGGCGCGAACGGCGCGTCGCTGGTGATCCAGACCCTCGAGGCGAACTTCAAGCCGCTGACGATCCAGCACTACATCGAGGTCGACTTCGCCGGCTTCAAAGACATCGTCAACGCGATCGGTCACATCCATCTGTGGTTCCCGACACCCATGCACGACCCGTTCCTCGGTATGGACGTGCCCCAGGCGGGGTGCGTCTCGGTCGACGGGCAGGGGGCGCTCAACTACGCGCGCTCCCGCCACTACTACGTGCCCGACGACGTCCAGAACCCCGCGCCGTGGGTATGGCATTGGACGAACCAGACGCCCGGCAACGAGCGTGGTTACGCGAACGGGTGGAGCTCGATCGGCAGCGACCTCGACCGCATCCCGCGCCAGCAATATTTCCTGCGCACGTTGAGCCAGGCCGCCGTCGACAAGACCGCGAGCAACCCGACGAAGCTGATCGGCCTGCTGAACGCGGTGCAGAAGAACTTCAGCCACGACGACACGCTCAAGCTCAGCGAGCTGCAGAGCCTGGTCCGCACGTTCAACCGGCTCGACCCCACCCGGGTCGACATGACGACCCTGCCGTGGGTGGCCGGCACCGGCGCGTACCTCAACCGCGTGTTGCCGAACCAGGCACAGGATGCCGCCGTGATCGCCCGGCTCGCCGACCTCCGACCGCCGGCGATCACGATCCCGAGCGCGGTCGCCCCGAACAAGATCAAGGTGCGCGTCGTCAACGGCTCGGGGGTGCAGGGCCTCGCCCAGAAGGTGCTCGACCAGTTCCTCGCCGCCGGGTTCAAGTCGGGTGGCCCGGCCGCCGACGCCGACCGCGACAACTACGCCCAGACCCAGATCCGGTTCGCGCCCGGCAAGGGCGGGGCGGGCGTGACCGCGGTGGAGGCCTCGGGATCGAACCAGGTGAGCGAGGCCCTCTCGGCCAAACAGACGCTCGGCGGCGACGTGCTGGTGATCGTCGGCCGCGACTGGGACGCGCTGCACCACAATTTCAAGGCGGTCGAAACGAAGCGCACCGGCACGTCGTCCACGACGTCGCCGTCGTCGAAGTCGACCGCGTCGAGTTCGACCACGTCGACGACGGTGCAGAGCACTGTCGACACGCGATTCATCCCCGTCGACCCGAAGACCGGCGGCCCGCTCGTCGGTTGCCCGAGCTGATCGCGTCCTGACCCGGCCGCCTCCTGCCGGCCGGTACCTTCACCCACAATGCGGTTCTCGTCGCTCGCGCCACTACGCCACCGCGACTTCGCGCGCTTCTGGAGCGGCGCGTTCGTGTCCAACATCGGCACGTGGATGGAGACGGTGGCGATCGGCGTGTACGTCACCGACACCACCGGCCGTGCCGCGTGGACGGGCGCGGTTGCAGCCGCGGGGTTCGTGCCGACCGCGCTGCTCGGGCCCATCGGCGGCGCGCTCGCCGACCGGTGGGAACGGCGCAAGATCCTGCTGACGACGACCCTCGTGCAGACCGGCTTCGCCAGCCTGCTCACCACGCTGTTCGTCGTCGGTCGCCCGAACGCACCGACGGTCACGCTCATCGTCTTCGGGAGCGGCTGCGCGCAGGCGATCGGGTTCCCGAGTTACCAGGCGCTGTTGCCCGACCTCGTCCCCGTCGAGGACCTTCCGGGCGCGATCGCGTTGTCGTCGGCGCAGTGGAACCTCGGGCGCGTGATCGGCCCTGCGATCGCGGGCATCGTGATCAGCCTCGGCGGCTACGGGTGGGCGCTCGGCACCAACTCGGCCAGTTTCCTCGCGGTCGTTGTCGTGTTGCTCACATTGCAATTGCCGCGCCCGGCCGGGTCGGGCGGGGCGAGCATCTTCGCGGCGATCGTCGAGGGGATGCGCTTCGTGCGCCGCGACGGCGGGCTGCGCATCATCCTGCTCACGATGACCCTGACGACGTTCGTCGCCGCGCCGTTCATCGCGCTCGTCCCCGCGATGGCACTCGACGTGTTCCACGCCGGCCCGAGCGGCACCTCGGTGCTCGTCACCGCACAGGGGATCGGCGCGGTGACCGTGGGGCTGAGCGTCGGCCCGCTGGCGGCGCGCATCGGGGCGCGGCGCGTGCTGATCACCATGCTCGTCGTGCTGACGCCGGCGCTCGCGTGTTACGCGTTCGCGCCGACGCTCGCACTGTCGGCGGTCGCCATCTTCTTCGTCGGCGGCGCGTACCTCGGCGCGATCGCGAGCTTCACGACGGTCGCGCAGTTGCGGGCACCCGGCCATCTGCGCGGCCGCGTGCTGAGTGTCAACGCGGTGCTGCTCGGGTCGCTCTACCCGGTCGGTTCGGTGTTGCAGGGCGCGCTGAGCGACCACATCGGCTTGCGTCACACCACCGCGCTCGCTGCGTGCGTGATGGCCGTCGCGATCGCCGGCGCGCGGTTCCTGCGCCCCGGTGTCACGAACGCCATCGACCTCCCCGTCACCACCGTCCCTGCGCCGTTCACCCCCGAACCCCTCCCGTGGGGGTCAGGGGACGAGGGCGAGGACGGTGGCGAGACCGCGGGGCGCGCCGGTGTCGACGTGCGGTAGCACGAGCGCGGTGAGACCGGCGGCCGCCGCGCCGCCGTCGGTGAGATGGTTGTCGCCGACCATGAGCGTCTCGTGCGGCGCGCGGGCGAGTTCGGCACACGCGTCGAGGAACAACTTGGGCGCGGGTTTCGTTGCGCCGTGCTCGTACGACAGCACGTAGTGCTGCACGAACTGGTCGAGTTCGTAGGCGACGAACACCGGCCGGATGTCCCAGCCGGTATCGCTGACGACACCGACCGGCACGTTGCGGGCGCGGAGTTCGAGAAGCACCTCGCGCGCGTCGGAGTACGGCCGCCAACCGTCGGCGCTGCTCTCGGCGGCGTACACGTGCGCGGCGAGACCCGGCGCGATCGTGTCGAGCGGCGCGAGCAGGTCCATCCAACACTGCCGGTGAAGCTCGGGCGACAGATCCCGTTGTTTCGCCAGCTCTTCGGCCAGGAACGACCGTTCCCGCACGCCGGCCCAGACCCTCGCCAGCGTTGCGGTGTCGACCGCGACACCGGTTGCGACCTCGAACGTGCGCGAGTGCTCGGCCGGGTCGATGCTGTCGAACAGGGTGTGGCCGAAATCGAAGAGCACGGCCCTGAACATCGGGTGGAGGCTACGTTGCCCGGCATCTTCCGGGGAGGCATCGATGGCGCTGGTCGAACAGGAACGTCGCGGGAACGTGGTGCTGCTCACGTTGAACCGGCCGGAGGCACGCAACGCGATCAGCCCCGAGGTCAGCCAGGAGATGGCGGCAACGCTCGACGGGCTCGAGGCCGACCCGGCGGTGCGCGCGGTGGTCCTCACCGGCGCGGGCGACGTGTTCAGCGCCGGCGCCGACCTGAAGGTCGTCGCCCAAGGCCGGGCCGCCGACATCGCACGCGCCAAGGGCGGCTTCGCCGGCATCGTCACCCGCGACTTCCCCAAACCGATCATCGCGGCCGTCAACGGGCCGGCGCTCGCCGGTGGCTGCGAGATCGTCCTGTCGTGCGACCTCGTCGTCGCGGCCGAGACGGCCCGGTTCGGCATCCCGGAGGTCAAGCGCGGGCTGATGGCCGCCGCGGGTGGCTTGATCCGCCTCCCGAAGCGGGTGCCGCTCGCGATCGCGCTGGAGCTGGCGATGACCGGCGACCCGATCGACGCGTCGCGCGCCCTCCAACTCGGCCTCGTGAACCGCGTCGTCCCGCGTGCCGCGGTGGTGGGCGAGGCGATCGCGCTGGCCGAGCGCATCGGTGAGAACTCGCCGATCGCGGTTCGCCTCTCGCGCCGGCTGGTGCGGGAAGCGGCCGAGTTGAGCGAGGCCGAAGGCTGGAAGCGCACCGCCGAGCTGTCGGTCGAGGTGTTCGGCAGCGGCGACTCGATCGAGGGCGCGACCGCCTTCGCCGAGAAGCGCAAACCCGTGTGGAAGACCACCTGACCGGCCCCGGCCCCCGGCCCCGAAACGGAGCCCGGTGCGATTCTGGGAGTGATCACTCCTAGAATCGTTCCCCGTGGAGAAGTGGCGCGTCGAAGACCTTGCCCGCCGGGCCGACGTGTCGGTCGACACCGTGCGCTTCTACCAGAAGCGCCGCCTCCTGGCGCCGCCCGCGCGCGAGGGCCGCGTCGCCTGGTACGGGCCCGAGCACCTCGACCGGCTGGCCCGTATCCGTGAGCTTCGTGGCCGCGGCCTCACGCTCGCGCTCATCGACCGGATCCTGCGCGGCGAACTCGACGCGGCCGACGAGCCGCTCGCGGCTGCGGTGGCCGCCGCCGACGCCGAAGGCGAAGCACCCGAGGCCTTCCTGACCCTCGAAGAACTCGCGGAACGTTCGGGCGTGCCGCTCGCGTTGCTCGACGCGATCGCGCGGGAAGGGCTGCTCGTCCCCCGAGTACACGACGGCGAACCGCGCTACACCGAGGCCGACGCGCGCATCGTCAGCGCGGGCCTTCAGCTGCTCGAGAGCGGCCTGCCGCTCCCCGAACTCCTCGCCCTCGCGCGCCGCCATCACGACGTGACGCGCGGCATCGCCGAAGACGCGGTCGCGATGTTCGACGAGCACGTGCGGGCGCCGTTGCGCGCGGCCGATCTCACCGACGACGAGAAGGCCCAGCGGCTCGTCGAAGCGTTCCGCGTGCTGCTGCCGTCGGTCACCGCGCTCGTCGCCCACCATTTCCGGCGGGTGCTGCTCGCGGTCGCGCAGGAGCATCTCGAAGCGGTCGGCGAAGACATCGAGATCGCGGCGGTCAACAACGAGGCCTCGCGCCGGCTCGAGATCGTGTGGCCATCGTGACGCGCACCGATGCGGCCCGCGCCGCAACGCCCTTGCCGCCCGCCGAGCACAAGGCCGAGGCCGTCGAGGCGATGTTCGATCGCATCGCCCCGCGATACGACCGGTTGAACCGCGTGCTCACGTTCCGGCTCGATGTCGGCTGGCGCCGGCGCACGGTCGAAGCCCTTCACCTGCCGGCCGGCGCCCGCGTCATCGACGTCGCCTGCGGCACCGGCGACCTCTGCCGCGACCTCACCACCGCGGGTTACGCGCCGGTCGGGATCGACTTCTCAGCCGGGATGCTCGCATCGGCGCGCACCGCGGCTCCTCTCGTGCGCGCCGACGGATTGCGCCTCCCCCTCCCCGATCGCCGCGCCGATGCCGTCACGTGCGGTTTCGCGCTGCGCAATTTCGTCTCGCTCGATCGCTTCTTCGCCGAGAGCGCGCGCGTGTTGCGCACCGGCGGCCGGGTCGCGTTCGTCGACGTCGCCGAACCCGAGAACCGGGTGCTGCGTACCGGCCATCAGCTCTACTTCCGCCGGGTCGTGCCGTTCGTCGGCGGGCTGCTGTCGGACCGGGCCGCCTACGCGTACCTGCCCGCGTCGACGGCGTACCTCCCGGCACCGGCCGCCCTCGTCGACCTCCTCGGCGCCAGCGGCTTCGTCGGCGTCGAACGCATCACGCTCGGGCTCGGCGCCGCGCAACTCCTCACGGGAACGCGCGCGTGACGGCGGCCCATCTGGCGGCCGGCGAGCGCCTGCGCGCGGTCACCACCAGGATCGACGCGCCCGGCGAGCTTCTCGACCACCTGGGCGCCGGCGGGTTCGCCTGGTTCGGTGAAGGCGTGTCGTTCGTGACGGCCGGGGTCGCGGCGACCGTCGGCACCACCGATGCGGCGCGGGCCCTGCAGGCGATCCGGCACGACGCGCCCGGCATCGCGCCGCTTGCGGCTCGCCCACTCGCGGTCGGCGCGTTGCCGTTCGCCGGTTCCGGCTCGCTGACGATCCCTTCCCTGGTTGTCGGGGCGACCGGCGACGGGTACGCATGGGCGACGCGTATCGGCGCCGCGCCCACCGCTCCGGCGCCGGCCCCGGTACCGGTTGCGCCTTCCCGCTTCGATGTACGCGGCGTCGCCGATCGCGCCGCGTGGGCTGCGGCGGTCGAGTACGTGCTCGCCCGGATCGCGTCGGGCGACGTCGAGAAGGTCGTGCTCTCGCGCGAAGTACGGATCGACGCCGACCGCGCCTTCGATCTCGGTGCGTTGCTCGCGCACCTGCGGCGCGCGCAGCCCGGCTGTTTCGTGTTCGCCGACGGCGGCTTCGTCGGCGCGACACCCGAGTTGCTCGTTCGCCGCCGCGGCCGGGATGTGTCGTGCCGCCCGATGGCCGGCACGCTGCCTCGGCGCGGGCGCGACGACCCGCGGGCAGCACTCCGCTCGTCGGGCAAAGACGCGCACGAGCACACCGTGGTGATCGACGCCGTGACGCACGAACTCGATCGCTGGTGCGGCGGGCTGTCGGTCAGCGAACCCGAAGCGGTCGCGTTCGCCGACGTCGTGCACCTCGTTACCCACGTCGACGCGCGCGTCACCGACCCGACCATCAGTGCGCTCGACCTTGCGTGCGCCTTGCACCCGACCCCCGCGGTCGCGGGCACACCGCGCGACCGTGCCCTCGCGCTGATCGAACAGCTCGAACCGACACCGCGCGGCAACTATGCCGGCCCGGTCGGCTGGGTCAACGCCGACGGCGACGGCGAATTCGCCGTCGCCCTGCGGTGCGCGCAGGTCGACGGTTCGGTGGCGCGGCTGCACGCCGGCGCGGGGATCGTCGCCGGTTCGATCGCCGGCGCCGAGTGGGACGAGACCGGCGCCAAGTTCGACCCGATGCTGCGGGCGCTCGTGCGCCCCTGATCAGCTCGACCGCGGCGCGGCGAGCGCGGCATCGACCGCGGCCCACAACGCGCGGTGCCGCTCGACGCTGCGCGACTGGTCGACGTCGACGACCAACACGTGCACGCCGCCGCGATGCACGGCATCCTTCAGCGCGGCCGGCAGGTCGGCCGCGCCGTGCACGCGGCTCGCGGGGGCACCGTGCGCCTCCGCCACCGCGACAAGGTCGACCGGTTGCGGCGTCGCGAACAACTGGTCGAAGACCGCCGCCTCGAGCGCGTCGCGCTGCGGAAGGTACGAGAAGATCCCGCCGCCGGCATTGTCGACCACGACGAACGTCGCGCCGGCGCCGCGCTCGGCCGCGCCGAGCAGCCCGTTCACGTCGTGGAGGAAGCACAGGTCGCCGAGCAGCGCGACGGTCGGCGAGCGGGTGCCGAAGGCGACCCCGAGCGTCGTGGAGACGAAACCGTCGATGCCGTTGGCACCGCGGTTCGCGTGCACCGTGATCGCGCGGGGTTCCATCGTCCATTCGAGTGCGCGCACCGCGAGACTCGACGCGACGACGAGCTGGCCTCCGTCGGGTACGTGGGCCGCCACATCACGTGCGATGCGCGCTTCACAGGTGACGTCGCCGGTGGCGAGCAGCGCGTCGAGCGCGCCGCGGGCGATGGCGTCGGCGCGCTGCCACCGTTCTCGCGTCGCGGCCGGAGGGTGCCCGGCCAGCAGCGTCGCCGTCGCGTCGAGCAACGCGCCCGGATCGACGACCATCCGGTGCGACGCGGAACGGGAGGGATCGAGCCAGCCTCCGTGCGGGTCGACCAGCACCGATGGCACCGGTTCGAGCCACTGGTTCGCGATCTTGCTGGTGAGCGGGGCGCCCAACCGCACCGCGAGTTCGGGTCGCTCGGACGCCGCGAACGCCGGCGAGCGAAGGAGCGCTTCGTACATGCTGACGGCGCCGGGGCCCGGCGCGTGTTCGACACCGCGTCGGCGAGCACCGGCCAACCGGCCGCGGCCGCGAACCGTTCGAGCGGGCCGGCCCGCACCCCCGCCCCGAACCCGGCGACGATCACGCCGTCGCGCCGGTCGCGCAGGTCGCGCACGAGCGCGGCGAGGCGGGCGGCGGCTTCGTCGGGGTCGGCGGTGGGCGCGGTCGTCGTCGTCACGAACGGTTCTCCGCCCTCGCGGCCCGGCGCGTCGACCAACGGGTCGCCGGTCGGGACCAACGGTTCGCGGAAGGCCAGGTTGAGATGCACGGGGCCGGGCGGCGACGCGGTCGTGGCCGCGAGCGCGCGGCAGGCCATCGTTCGCCAGCGGGCACCCGCGCCGGGCCGGTCTTCGGGCGGGCCGGGATCGTGCGCCCACCGGGTCGCGTTGCCGTAGAGGTTCACCTGCTCGATCGTCTGCGGCGCGCCCACACCGTGCAGTTCGGTCGGGCGATCGGCCGTGCACACGAGCATCGGGACGCGAGCGTGGTGGGCTTCGACCACTGCGGGATGGAAGTTCGCGGCCGCCGTCCCGGAGGTGCAGCACAGCACGGCGGGGCGCCCCGTCGCCTTGGCCAAGCCGAGCGCGAAGAACGCGGCCGACCGCTCGTCGAGCACGACGTGCAGGTGGATGCGGTCGTTGCGGGCGAGCGCGAGCACGAGCGGTGTCGAACGCGACCCGGGCGCGATCACGGCCTGGTCGACCCCGCCCCGCACCCATTCGTCGACCAGGGCGTTCGCGAATGCGGTGTTGGCGTCGCGAGAATGCATCAGTGACGAACCTCGTGCTGGTGCCGGGCTTCACGCAGACCGCGTCGTCGTGGGACGCCGTACGCGCCGCGCTCGACCCCCGTTACGACGCGCACGCCATCGACGTGCCCGACGCCGGCTCGTTCGCGGCGACCGCGGCCGCGATCGGCGACGCGGCCGGCCGGGCGGTCTACTGCGGCTACTCGATGGGCGGGCGCCTGTGCCTGCGGCTGGCGCTCGATCGGCCCGACCTCGTCGCCGGCCTCGTCGTGGTCAGCGCGAACGCGGGCATCGAAGACGCGGCGGTGCGCGCCGAACGCGTCGCGAGCGACGAGGAACTGGCGCGCTTCGTGGAGGCCCACGGCGTCGATGCGTTCCTCGAACGCTGGCTCGCGCAGCCGTTGTTCGCGGGTGTACCGGCCGACGCCCCGGGGATCGCCGAACGGCGTTCGCTCACCGCACCGTTCGTCGCCCACTGCCTGCGAGACCTCGGTGCCGGGACGATGGCGTCGATGTGGGACGACCTGCCGGGGTTGTCGATGCCGGTGGCCGTCGTGTGGGGCGAGCGCGACACGAAGTACGAGCGAATCGGCCGGCTGCTCGCGCACGCGATCCCGCGAACGATCACATTCGCGGTGGAACGCTGCGGCCACGCGGTACCGCTCGAACGGCCTGATGCGATGGCACAGGCCATCGACGCCTTCGTCGCCTCGCTCGACGCCGACGGTTGACGCGGTCACACGCTTACGCGATCGCGAGGCCGAGGGCGAGGAGCGCGCCGAGCACCACTTCGAGCAACGACGTCGCGACGAGCACCGCGATGAGCCGGGGCGGAGCGACGTCGGGTTCCCGCACGGTACGCACCGGCCTGAGGGCGAGTGCGAACGCGGCCAGCGCGATCAGCGCGGGCGGTTGCAGCACACCGATGGCGATCGTGCTCACGAGCGCGCCGGCGATACATGCGGCGTAGAGGTTCTTGGTTGCCGGCTTGCCGACGCGGACCGCGAGGGTCTTCTTCCCGGCGATGCGATCGGTGTCGACGTCGCGCAGGTTGTTGACGAGCAATACCGCGCACGCGATCAAGCCCAACGCGACCGAACCCCACCAGCCTTCCGCGGGCACGTGGCGGTGCTGCACGTAGGCCGAACCGGCCGTCGCGACGAAACCGAAGAACACGAGCACCGCGAGTTCGCCGAAGCCGCTGTAGCCGTAGGGCTTCGGGCCGCCGGTGTAGAACGCGGCCGCCGCGATCGAGCACACGCCCACCACGAGCAACCACGGGTTCACGACGATCGACAACACGCCGCCGACCACCGCGGCGACGCCGAACGATGCCAGCGCGGCGTTGCGCACCGCGGCCGGGGACGCGATCCCCGTCGCGGTGAGGCGGAGCGGCCCGCGGCGTTCGGCGTCGGTGCCGCGGATGCCGTCGGAGTAGTCGTTCGCGTAGTTCACCCCCACCTGCAACGAGAGGCCCACGGCGAGCGCGGCCGCGCACCGCCACCAGCGCACCGGCCCGCCGAGCGACGCCGCCGCGGTACCGACGAGCACCGGTGCGACCGCGACCCCCAGCGTGCGCGGCCGAGCCCCCTCGTACCACTCCCGTGCCGTCGTCACGCGCGCCCGCACGAGGTGCGGTGAGCGAGCGTCAGCGAGCGAACTCGCCAGCAAGTGAGCGGAGCGACGAGCCCCCTGGGCGAGGAGCGACCGAGCGAGCGAGACATCAAGGCCGCTTGGGGAAGCGGTCGAAGGCGGGTTTGCGCTTCTCGAGGTACGCGTTCTTGCCTTCTTGGGCCTCTTCGCTCATGTAGTAGAGCAACGTCGCGTCGCCGGCGAGTTGCTGGATGCCGGCGAGGCCGTCGTCGGCCGCGTTCATCGACGCCTTGATCATGCGGAGCGCGAGCGGGCTGTGCGTGAGCATGCGCCGGCACCACGCGACGGTCTCCTCTTCCAGCGCGGCGAGCGGCACGACCTTGTTGACGAGGCCCATGTCGAGCGCGGCTTGCGCGTCGTACTGCTCGCAGAGGAACCAGATCTCACGCGCCTTCTTCTGCCCGACGCTGCGCGCGAGCAGGCCGGAGCCGTACCCGCCGTCGAACGAGCCGACCCGCGGCCCGGTCTGGCCGAAGCGGGCGTTGTCGGCGGCGATCGTGAGGTCGCACACGACGTGCAGCACGTGACCGCCGCCGATGGCGTACCCGGCGACCATCGCGACCACCGGCTTCGGGCAGCGGCGGATCTGCACCTGGAGGTCGAGCACGTTGAGGCGCCCGACGCCCTTGTCGTCGCGGTAGCCGTCGTCGCCGCGGACTCGCTGGTCGCCGCCGGAACAGAACGCGTCGGCCCCTCCCCGGTGAGGACGATCACGCCGATCGCGGGGTCGTCGCGCGCGGCGTCGAACGCGTCGCGCAGTTCGAACAGCGTGCGGGGCCGGAACGCGTTGCGCACCTCGGGACGGTTGATCGTGATCTTGGCGATACCCTCCGCCGTCTCGTAGCGGATGTCGCTGAAGGCACTGTCGCCCGGCTTCCAGTCGGCGCCGGGACGGATCGTGCGAGGGCTGGTTTCCATGGGCAAGGTCATCCTGCAGGTGCGAACAATGCTGGGAGTGAACACTCCCACGGTAGTGCCGGGTGCCTGAGCCCGCCGAAGCGGCAGGGGCCCCGCTCGTCGCGGTGATCGGCCGCGGCGCCCCGGTGGCCCGGGCCGCGATCGCGGCGTGGGAGGCGGGCGAGGCGATCTGGCCGGTCGACCCGGGGCTCCCGGGACCGGCGCGCCGCGACTTGTTCGAACGGCTCCGCCCGACCCACGTCGTCGAGGACGGCGAGCGCGCGTCCCGGGCCGGTGGCGTGCCGGTGGCAAGCGGTACCGCCGCGGTGATGGTCACGTCGGGCACGACGGGCGCGCCGAAGGGTGTGGAGCTGACCCGGGCCGGGCTCGAGACGATGGGGCGCGGGTACAGCGCCGGGCTCGGCGCGACCACCGCCGACCGCTGGCTCGCCTGCCTGCCGCTGCACCACGTCGCGGGGCTCGCGATCGTCGCCCACGCGTGGGTCACGGGCGTTCCGTGGACCGCGCACCCGACGTTCGACCTCGACGCGGTCGCGCGTTCGCCCCGCACCGAGGGCACCACGATCGTGTCGCTCGTGCCCACCACGCTGCGCCGGTTGCTCGACGCCGGCGCACCCTTGCACGAGTACCGCTGCCTGGTGGTGGGTGGCGCGCCGTGCCCGCCGTCGTTGCGGGCACGAGCCGAAGCCACCGGCGCGACCGTCGTCGACGCGTACGGCCTCACCGAGACGTGGGGCGGTTTCGCCCTCGACGGCCGGCCGAACGCGGGCGCAGAAGTCGCGCTCGCCGACGACGGCGAACTGCTGGTGCGCGGCGCGATGGTGATGCGCGGCTACCGCTTCGCGCCGGGCGAGACGGCGACGACGCTCGACGGTGGATGGCTGCGCACCGGCGACATCGCGACGATCACCGACGGCATCGTGCGGGTCGTCGATCGCAAGAAGGACCTCATCATCAGCGGCGGCGTGAACGTGAGCCCGACGCGCGTCGAGGCCGTACTGGCGACCCATCCCGGCGTCGCCGACGTGTGCGTGATCGGGGCGCCCGACGACGAATGGGGCGAACGGGTGGTCGCGGTCGTCGTGCCGGCGCCGGGCCCGGCCGGCCCTCCGAACCTCGACTCCCTGCGTGCCTACGCGCGCGATCAATTGCGCGCGGCCGACCTCCCGCACGAGCTGCGGGTCGTCGAGGAGATCCCCCGCAGCGGGGGCGGCAAGGCGTTACGCCGGTTACTCCGCGACTGACGCACGACGAACATCGTGCACCTCGACGCCGAGGGCCGGATTCGACGCCGACGGGCAGTTCATCGACGCCCGACCGTGCCCTCGCCGCCACCGCCCGGGTCGGCCGCGTCGCTCGCGTCGCGCAGCGCCTCCTTCCACGTCCGGAAGCGGGTATGCGACGCGCCGTCGGCCGAGACACCGTTGCCGGTTCCGTCGGCGAACAGCCGGAAGGTGTACCGATCGCCGAAGTCGCCGGCGTTGATCGCGAGGTACCGGGCGTCGCCGTGCGAGGGCGGACCGGCCCGCCACAAGAGGTACCGACCGATCCGGCGCAGGTACGCGACGAGCGGGATGCCGAGGTCGGCGCCGAGCGACAGCAGCTCGGGCGGCGCTTCCGCCCACCGGGTCGCGGGAATCAGGTATTCGCGCTGCGGCGTGGGCGGAAGTTCACCGGTGTGGTACGTGCGTTCGACGGGCGGTCGGTCAGCGGCGGGCATGGGTCACTCCGCTCATGGTCGCGTGGCGCTTCGCGCGAGCGGACCTCCGCTCCGTTCCTACCGGCATTGCGTGCCATCATCGCAGGCTGATGAAGGTCGCCGATCTCCAGACACCCGCGCTCGTCGTCGACGGCCCGACGTTCGACGCCAACATCGCGACGATGGCCGACGCGCTCCCCGGGACGCGGCTGCGCCCGCACGTCAAGGCGCACAAGTGCACCGAACTCGCTCGCCACCAGTTCGCGGCCGGCCATCACTCCTTCACCTGCGCGACGCCGCGCGAGGTCATCGGCATGGCCGGTGCCGGGCTCGGCGAAGACCTTCTCCTCGCGAACGAGACGCTCGACCCGTTGCGGTTGCGCGCGATGGCCGACTGCGGTGGGCGGGTGACCGTGGCGGTCGATTCCGACACGACCATCTCGGCCGCGGCCGCGAACGGAATCACGGAAGTGCTCGTCGACGTGAACGTAGGCCTGCCCCGCTGCGGTTGCGCGCCCGACGACGCGGCCCGGCTCGCCGACACCGCCCGCGCGGGGGCTCGACGTGCGCGGCGTGATGGGGTACGAGGGCCATGCGTACGCGTACACCGAACGGGCCGATCGCGCGAAGACGACCGAGACCGCGATGCAGCTGCTGCTCGGCGCGCACGAGAAGGTCGGCGGCACGATCGTCTCCGCCGGCGCGACCGGTACCTACGACCTGAACCGTTGGGCCACCGAGATCCAAGCCGGGTCGTACGCGTTGATGGACCAGGCCTTCGCACCGCTCGTCCCCGCCTTCCGGCCCGCCCTCTACATCCTCGCGACGGTGATCAGCGTCTCGAGCGGGTACGCGGTCGCCGACTGCGGATTGAAGGCCCTCGGGATGGACCACGGCAACCCCACGATCGACGGCGCGAGGGTGTTGCTCGTCTCCGACGAGCACGTCACGTTCCGGCCCACTTCCGCGGTGGAACCCGGCGACCACGTCGCGGTATGGCCTGCGCACGTCGACCCGACCGTCGCGTACCACGAGCGCATGCACGTCGCCGGGAGTACGGGCGCCGGCGCCGCGGTGCTCGACACCTGGGAAGTCGACCTCCGCGGTTGGTGACGCGCCCGGCCGGCACCTAGACCTGACGGTGCCGCGCGACCTACCGTGCGCGGCATGCCCGACGATCTCGCGACACTCGACGCCACGGCGCAGGCCGATCTCGTTCGCCGCAAGGAGGTGTCGCCCCTCGAATTGGTCGACGCGGCCATCGAACGCGCCGAACGCGTCAACGGCGAGCTTCACGCGATCATCCACCCGCTCTACGACCAGGCGCGTGAACGCGCGCGGGCCGACCTCCCCGACGGGCCGTTCCGCGGCGTTCCGATCGTGTTCAAAGACCTCCTCTGCGCGGTCGAGGGCGATCCGTACAACGAAGGCATGAAGTTCCTGAAGGACGCCGGCTACCGCGCCGACCACACCGACAATCTCGCCCGGCGCTACCTCGAAGCCGGCTTCGTGTGCATCGGGCGCACCAACGCACCCGAACTGGGGATCGTGCCGACCACCGAACCGCTCGCGCACGGCCCGACGCGCAACCCGTGGGACCTCACCCGCACCACGGGCGGGTCGAGTGGCGGGTCGGCCGCGTCGGTGGCGAGCGGCATCGTGCCCGTCGCGCACGCGAACGACGGCGGGGGGTCGATCCGCATCCCGGCCAGTTGCTGCGGCCTCGTCGGCCTGAAGCCTTCGCGCGGTCGCACCTCGCTCGGTCCCGACTTCGACGAACTCGGATCGCCGCTCAACGTGGAACTGTGCGTGAGCCGCAGCGTGCGCGACACCGCCGGGGTACTCGACGCCGTCCGGCAACCGTTCCCGGGCGACACGGTGATCGCGCCCGCGCCCGTACGGCCGTTCCGCGAGGAAATCGGTGCCGACCCGGGCCGCCTCCGGATCGGCATGATGACTGCGAACCCGCTCGAGACGGGCGCAGTCGACGCCGACTGCGTGACCGCGGCCGAGCAGACCGCGGCTCTGCTCGAGTCGCTCGGCCACGAGGTCTCGACCGACTGGCCGAAGGCGTTCGCCGATCCTTCGCTGGTGAACAGCTTCACCGCGTTGTGGTCGTCGACGGTGCTGTGGAACCTGAAGTACTGGGAGACGAAGACCGGCCGCGAGATCACCGCCGACGACGTCGAACCGCTCACGTGGACGCTCGCCGACATGGGCCGGTCGCTCACCGCGCTGCAGCTCCTCGACGCGTACCATGCGGTGAACGAGTTCACGGTGGCGACGGCCGCGTGGTGGGAAGACCACGACCTCCTGCTCACCCCGACCCTTGGTGAGGTCCCGGTACCGCTCGGCACGTTCCACACGCCGGAGGAACCGATCCTCGGTTACATCCGGGCCGCGACGTTCGTGCCGTTCACGCCGCCCTTCAACGTCACCGGGCAACCGGCGATCTCGTTGCCGCTCCACTGGAACGACGCAGGCCTCCCGATCGGCAGCCAGCTCGTCGCCGCGTACGGACGCGAAGACCTGCTCCTACGAGTCGCCGCGCAGTGCGAGCAGGCCCGCCCGTGGGCGCAGCGCCGCCCGCCGGTGCACGCGTAGGCACCCGTTCGTGCCCGACGATCTCGCAACCCTCGACGCGACCGCGCAGGCCGCGCTCGTGCGTAACGGCGACGTCTCGCCGGTCGAACTCGTCGACGCGGCGATCGGGCGCGTCGAACGTCTGAACCCCGACCTCAACGCGGTCATCACCGAACGGTTCGACGCCGCCCGCGCCGAAGCCGAGGCCGGCCCGGCCGACGGCCCGTTCCGCGGGGTGCCGTTCCTCATCAAAGACCTCGCCTGCAACATGCGCGGCGACCCCGCGTACGACGGCATGCAGGCGGCGAAGGACGCGCATCATCTCGCCGCCTCCGACAGCCATCTCGTACGCCGCTACCGCGCGGCGGGGTTCGTGATCATCGGCCGCACGAACACGCCCGAACTGGGGCTCGTCGGGACGACCGAACCGCTGTCGTTCGGGCCGACGCACAATCCGTGGGACCTCACGCGCACGCCCGGCGGGTCGAGCGGCGGGTCGGCGGCCGCGGTCGCGGCGGGGCTCACGCCGGCCGCGCACGCGAGCGACGGCGGCGGGTCGATCCGCATCCCCGCCAGTTGCTGTGGCCTGGTCGGGTTGAAGACGTCACGGGGCCGCGTGTCGATCGGTCCCGACCTCGGTGAGCTCAACCGATTTCTCAGCGTGCAGTTCGCAGTCACCCGCACCGTGCGAGATGCCGCCGCGCTGCTCGACGCCGTCGCCGGCGAGGAACCGGGCGACCCGGTCGTCGCCCCACCGCCGTCGCGCCCGTACCTCGACGAGGTCGGCGCACCGGTCGAGCCACTCCGGATCGGTCTGCTGACCACCGGCCCGACCGAGGGCCAAACCGTGCACGCCGACTGCGTGAACGCGGCCGAACGCACCGCGGCCACCCTGGCCGGCCTCGGCCACCACGTCGAGGCCGGCGCGCCCGACGGGTTCGACGACCCGGCCCGGCTGGCGACGTTCCTCGCCATCTGGTCGTGCAATGCCGCCTTCGCCGTCGACCGGTGGGGTGCGACGCTCGGCCGTGCCCTCACCGAAGCCGATGTCGAGCCGGTCACCTGGTTCCTCGCCGAGCGTGGGCGGCGGATCAGCGCGGTCGACTTCATGGTCGCCGTGAACGACATGCAGGCAGTCGCCCGCCGCATGGCGTCGTGGTGGGACGACCACGACCTGCTCCTGTCGCCCACCGTCGGGATGCCGCCGCCGGCGCTCGGCGTGCTCGCCGACCCCGCCAACCCGATCGGCGGTCTCGCGCTCTCCGGCGGGTTCACGCCGTTCACGCCGTTCGCGAACCAGACCGGTCAACCCGCTATCTCGTTACCGCTGCACTGGAACGACGACGGGCTCCCGATCGGCGTGCAGCTCGTCGCCTCGTACGGGCGCGAAGACCTGCTGCTCCGCGTCGCCTCGCAACTCGAGCAGGCGACGCCGTGGCACGATCGGAGGCCACCCGTCCATGGGTGACAGCCAGACCGGCATGCCCGCCGGCTCGATCCGGGTCGCGGGCGGGCAGGGCTTCTACGGCGACACCCCCGCCGCCCTCGACAGCCTGCTCACCGAAGGCATCGACTTCCTGTGCCTCGAAGCGCTCGCCGAGTTGACCCTCGCGATCCTGCAGAAGGACCGCCAGCGCGACGAAGCGCGCGGCTATACGCGTGACCTTCCCGCCTACCTGGCCCGCGCGTTGCCGTTCGTGGCCGAAGGACGGACGAAGGTGATCACCAACGCCGGTGGGATCAACCCGCCGGCCGCGGCGCGCGCCGCGATCGAAACCGCGAAGCAACTCGGCCTGTCGGGCGTGAAGGTCGCGACGGTGCTCGGCGACGACGTGCTGCGCGGTCTCGACGAACTTCACCGCGCCGGCCAACCGTTCACCCACCTCGACACCGGTGAGGCGTTCGGCGACATGCCGAGCCCGCCACTGTTCGCGTCGGCGTACCTCGGCGCGCGCGGCATCGTCGACGCGCTCGACCAGGGCGCCGACATCGTCATCACCGGCCGGGTCGCCGATGCCTCGCTCTTCCTCGCGCCCGCCGTGTTCGCGCACCACTGGAGCTGGGACGACTGGGACCGGCTCGCGGCCGGGATCCTCGTCGGCCATCTCCTCGAATGTTCGGGCCAGAGCCTCGGTGGCAACTACACCGGCGACTGGTGGCCCTGCCCGAACCGTGGCATCTGCCCTACCCGATCGCCGACATCGCGGCCGACGGCTCGGCCGTGATCTCAAAGCCTCACGGCAGCGGGGGCCGGGTTTCCACCGACACGTTGCGGCACCAGTTGCTGTACGAGGTCGGCGATCCCGCCCGCTACCTCGCGCCCGACGTCGTCGCCGACTTCACGTCGGCTCGGTTCGAAGATCTTCCCGGCGACCGTGTGCGCATCACCGACGTTCGCGGTCTGCCCGCGACGAGTACCTACAAGTTGTTACTCGCTCATCACGCCGGCTGGTCGGGCGAGGCACGGGTCGCGTTCTCGTGGCCCGACGCGTACGAGAAGGCCAAGGCGACCGCCGCGATCTTCGTGAAGCGCGTCGAGATGGCGGGCCACGAGGTCGACGAGTGGTGCTTCGAGTACTGGGGCGTCGACGCGCTCGGCGGCCCGACCGTGCCCGCGATGCCCGGCTGCGAACCACCCGAATGTGTCCTGCGGGTCGCGTGGCGTTGCGCCGAGCACCGCACCGCCGGCGCGGTCGGGCGCGAGCTCGTCCCGCTCACGCTGTCGGCACCACCCGCGGGGATGACCGGGATGGGCCGTGGTGGCGCCGGCACCACCGAGTTGCTCGCGATCTGGCCCAGCCTCGTCGACAAGGGCAGCGTCGACGCGCAAGTGACGGTGACGGTCGAGGAGGTCGGCTGATGACGCGACTCGCGCTGCGCGAACTGTTCGGTTACCGCGCCGGCGACAAGGGCGACATCGCGAACGTCGCACTGTTCGCCGACGACGAAGCATCGTTCGTGTGCCTGTTGCGCGAGGTCACGCCGGAGCGCGTGAAGGCGCACTTCGGCTCGATGGTGCACGGCGACGTCGAACGGTACGAGGCGCGCAACGTGCTCGCGTGCAACTTCGTGCTGCGCGGCGCGCTCGGTGGGGGCGGGCCGAGGTCGCTGCGGTCCGACAATCTCGGAAAGACCCTCGGCGGGGCACTCGTGCGCATGGAGATCGACGTCCCCGATGCGCTCGCCGGCCGTCGGCGGGCCCGGCCCGACATCGCCTGGGCCGACGCCATCCTCGACCGTCACGTGCGTCGATAGCTATCGCATAGCGATAGCTATCGACGCATGTCGGTCAGCCGCGGACGGTGAGGAAGCCGGCCAGGTTCTCCTGGTCGCGGCGAACTTCTTCCAGCAACGCTTCTTCGGCTGCCGGCGGGATCTCGAGCGCGGTCAACGCCTCCGCGATCGGGACGTTCTGCTCGTGGGTCGCACCGTCGACCATGATCGCGATCGCGTCGGCGGCGATGAGCATGCGCGCCAGCGTCGTGGTCACTTCCTGCGGCGGGGTGTGATGCTTGGCGATCGCGTCGCACAGTTCGGCCGGGAACTTCATCACCGACAAGGCGGCGGCGCCGACTTCGGCGTGGGTGATCCCGAACTCGGCCCGTTCCGCGTCGACCAGCAAGAGGCCGGGCTCGGCTTCGAGGCGTTCGACCACTGCGTCGTAACGGCGCGGCGCACGGCGGAACACGAGCGCCGAACCGATGTCGTGCAACAGCCCGGCGCTGAACGCGTCGTTCGCCTGCACACCGACCCGGCGCGCCAGCGACGACGCCGCGGCCGCGGTCGTCACCGAGTGGTTCCAGAAGTCGTCGGGGACCGAACGGCCCTTCTCGGAGAAGAGGTCGAAGGCGGCGGTGGTGGCCAGCGCCCGCACGGTTGCCAGACCGAGCACGGTGACCGCGCGCCACGCGCTCGAGACCTTGCCCGACAGGCCGTAGAAGGCCGTGTTCGCGAGCCGGATGACCTGGGTCGAGAGGGCCGGGTCGCTTTCGATCAGCCGGCCGAGGTCGGCCGCGGAGGTGCGGGGATCTTCGAGCATCCACAGCAGCCGCATCGCCGCGCCCGGTTGGACGGGCAGCTGGGTGATCTCGGCTACGAGGTCGTTCGTGTCAGCAGTCGCCATTGCATGCTCCGAGCGGCCCACCCGGCGGTGGGCACAGATGGGCCTTCCCGCCTTGTTATCGGTCGTTCTGGGCCGCGCCTGAGTGAGGATCGCGATCGCGTTTTCTCCCGGTTGTCGCGCCGGCGGCCGCCAGCGCCCGTTCGGCGTCGAGCAGGACGGCCTCGGTGTCGCCACCCTTGGTCGCCCGCACGGCTGTGGCCACCCGTACCTGCACCGGGACGACGCCCGCCGCGGTCACGACCGGTTCGTTGAGCAGGCGCTCGACCCGGGCCGCGAACTGGGCCAGGGCGTCGGTGTCGCGGAACGAACTGCAGGCGACCGCGAACCGGTTGCCCGAGCAGCGGCCCACGACATCGCGCCCGCGCACGACCGCCGCGAGCCGTGACCCGACGGCCTGGAGCAGCGCGTCGCCGGCCGCGAACCCGCTGGTCTCGTTGACCGCAGCCAGCCCGGAGATCGCAACGGTCAGCACGCCGATCATGTCGCGCGACCGGCGGCCCAGCAGTTCGAGCTCGTGGACGAACGCCTGGCGGCCGAGCACGCCGGTGAGCGGATCGCTGCGCCCCGTTCGCTGCACCGTCAGCTCGGCGTCGTGCATGGCGATCGCGACGTGCGCCAGGGGCACCGCGGCGTCGAGCGCGGCCTGCTCGGGGCCGCTCGGGAACCGCTTCGACCCGGGGAGCAGCACGAGCAAACCGACGCGACGATCCTCGGGGCCGATGGGGGCCGCCCACCCGAAGCCGAGGGCCTGCTCGGCGAGGATCTCGGCCAGGCGGCCGCTCAGCGTGCCGGCGGGCGGGAACTCACCCGCAACCGCCGCGCCCCGCACCCGGGCCAGTGCCCGGGCCGCGTCGGCGCGCAGGCTCGGCCCGCGACCAGTTCGAGATCGTCGCCGCGCACGAGGAGGACGGCGACCCGGCCGCCGCCCGAAGCCGTCTCCACGGAACGGGCGAGGACGTCGAGCGCGGCGGGCAAGGCACCTTGCCGGGTGAGCAACGAGAGCACTTCGCGGTGCCGGTCGAGCGTCAAGCGCGCGGCCCGTTCGGCCGTGACGTCGCGGCCGACGAGCACGACGTTGTCGCCGTGGGGAAGCCGCTGAAGGATTTCGAGGATGCGAGCGCCGTTGCCCGGAGGCAACGGTGCGAACCGGAACTCGGGGTGGCCCGGCTCACCGTCGCGCACCACGTCGAGCAGCCGTGCTGCCTCATCGGGGTGCACGAGGTCGGCAAGACGCGCGCCGGGGCCGCCGAACCAGGCCCGCGCGGCCGGCCGCCGCGACCAGCACCCCTTCGCGGTCGACCTCGAGCACGAGGTCCTGACCGTGCTCCCACGCGGCGCGCGCGAGCACAGGCGATGAGGGCACCGCGTCGTCGTTCATCGCAACCCTCTCGGCCACTTCTCGTGGCGCTTGAGCGTCGAGCCGGCGTTCAGCTCGTCGTACTGCGAAGGTCGACGCGGTTCTCCTGCATGATCTTGCGCAACCCGCCCGGCCCGTCGACGCCCAGCACGTGGAGCACCAGCAGGTATACCGGCGCGCCGACGAGCAATGCCAGCGGCCACGGCACGACTTTCGCCGACGAGTAGATCGTCGCCGCGAGCGCGCCGGCCCCCACGACGACGACCGCCATCGAACGCCAGGGGAACGGGCGCACACCGGGGATTCGCACCACGATGACGAGCATCACCGAGATCACCACCAATTCGGTGAACACGGTCGCCATGCCGGAACCGGTCGCCGAGAAATGCGGGATCAGGATCAGGTTGAGCACCACGTTCGCGACCACACCCGCGAACGTCGCGTACGGGTAGATCTTGTGCCGTTCCGTCGCAATGAGCACCATCGCGCACAACTGGCTGAAGAAGTTGAGCGCCTGGCCGAGCACCAGGACACGAGCGGGCAACGCGGCGGAAGGCGGCGCGTCGAACAGCGACGTCAACGCCCGGCCCGCGATCACACCGAAGGCGGTTGCGGCGGCCGCGCCGCAGATCATCAAGACGATGAACGCCTGCCGGAACGCCTTGTGGAACTCGGGGATGTGGTCCGGCCAGGCCCGGACGAGCAACGGCAACGACACACCGAGCAGCGACGACGCGACGAACCCGAGGATGTCGGAGAACTTGTAGCCGTACTGGTAGATACCGACCGCTTTCAAACCGTCGAGCTTCGAGAGCATCACCGTGTCGATGCGGAAGTACAGCGTGCCGAGCGAGCTGCCGAGCGCGAGCGGGACCGCGGCGCGCAGCCAGATCCACCACCGCGGCCAGTCGACCCGCGGCCGGACTCGCACGACGTTGCGCACCGCGAAGGTCACGAACACCATTGCGGTGGCGTCGTAGAGCACCGCGGGGACGGCGTAACGCACGATCGTCCCTTTGTGCGTCGCGTAGAGCGCGATCGTCGCCATGAGTTGGATGAACTGGCCGAGGGCGAGCGCGATCGCGACGGGGCGTAACCAGAGCTTGATCTGGCAGACCGTGACCAGCGCCCAGGTCGTGCTGGCCATGAAGAAACTGAGCCCGGCCACGAGGGTGCCCACGACGACCTCGTGGGGGTACCCGAGCAGGATGACGATGCCGACCGCGAGGAGGTACGAGACGATCGCCAGTACGAACCGGAGGGCGACGTACCGGCCGACGACCGGCTCGAGATCTTCGCCCGCTTCGAGCATCTCGACCATGACGACCCGGCTGATCTGCAGGTCGGCGAGCAGCCCGAGGATGCCGAGCAGGCTGAAGATGAACGAGTAGGCGCCCCACACGCTCGCGTCGGTCCCGCGGGTGAGGTCGCGCGCGATGAGGATGGTCCCGGCCCAGCCCATGATCGCGACGGTGACCCGGCTGACGAGCATCACGCCCGCGCCGGAGAGCACCGATCCGGACGCGGTCGGCGTGCCGCCTATTTCATCGCTGGTGATCGTCGACCCCCGGCCCTACGAGCAGGACAATTGCGTCGCCGATCGATACCTTCGGCGCGACAGACTGACGGCCGATCATGGTAGGGGCTCCCGGAGCCCCCCGAGAACGCCTCCCCGCCCCCCGGAGCAGCCCTCATGCCCGACGTACGAGTCGGCATCGTGTCGTGGAACACCGCCGAGTGCCTCGGCCAATGTCTCGACGCGCTCCCGGCCGCGCTCGCCGGGATCGACGCCGAGATCGTCGTCGTCGACAATGCCTCGGGCGACGACAGCGCGGCCGTCGCCGGCGCGCGTCCGGGCGTGCGTGTCATCACGAACTCCGAGAACCTCGGTTACGCGAAGGCGATGAACCAGGCGTTGCGCGGCCCGGGCGCCGAGTTCCTGATCGCGCTCAACCCCGACACCGTCTGCCCGCCGGGATCACTGGCGGCGCTGGTCGAGTACCTCCGTGAACATCCCGACGTCGGCCTGGTCGCGCCGCGGCTGCTGAACCACGACGGTTCGCTGCAGCACTCGGTGCACCGTTTCCCGTCGTCGATCGAAGCCGTCGTGATGGGGTTCGTGCCCCCGCCGCTGCGGCCGGGCACGATCGGCGAACGGTGGTGGCTCGAGGGAGCGGCCGACGGTCGCCACGAGCGGGTCGAAGACATCGACTGGGCGATCGGCGCGGTGCACTGCATGCGGGCGAGCGCCATCGGCGACCTCGGCCCGTACAACGAACGCTGGTTCATGTACATCGAGGACCTCGATCTGTGCTGGCAGTTGCACGAACGCAACTGGCGGGTGGTCCTCGTGGGCAGCGTCGCGATCATGCACATCGGCAACGTGGCGGGCGAAAAGGCATGGGGTGCCGAACGCGAGCAACGGTGGCTCGACGCGATGTACGACTGGTACGACCGCGAGCGAGGCCATTGGCCGCTGCGAACCTGGAGCGCGGTCAACCTCGCCGCGGCGGTGACGAAGCTCGCCGTCGTCCGGTGCCTGTCGTTCGTGCCGGGCACCGAAGCCGCGCGGGCCAAACGCAGCGCCCAACGGGCACTGCTCGAGTTCAACGTCTCGTTCCATTCCGGCAAGTTCCGCGCCGCGTTCGCGCCGGTGCCCCTCGCTCGCCGCCCGACCATCCGCGAGGCACGTCCTCCGGCACCCCGGTTGCTCGCGGTCAGTCCCTCAGGGTTCGTGTCGGGCGCAGAGATGGTGTTGCTCCGCGATCTTGAGGCGGCTCGCGACGCGGGCTGGGTCGTCCGCTGCGCATCGCCTCCCGGGCGGCTCGTCGAACTGCTCGCCGCCGCGGGTATCGAACGCGTCCGCATCCCCGACCTGAAGCTCGGCGGTGGGAGCGGCGTGGGGCGGGTTGCCGGGCTGGCCCGGGCCGCCGCTCGCAGCCTCGTCGCGGCGCGGCGCATCCGCCACGCGCAGCCGGCACCCGACCTCGTCCTCGTGAACGGGTTGAACGCGTTGCCCGCGGTCCGCCTGTCGCGCACCCCGGCGCCGCGCGTCTGGCTCGCCCACGACGTGCTCGCCCGTACCGACCGCCTCGCGCTGTTGCGGATCAGCGCGCCCGCGGTCGACTTCGCGATCGCGGTGTCCGATGCCGTCGCCACGCCGCTGCGCGCGGCAGGGATCGCGGCCGCCGTCGTGCACAACGGTGTCGCGTGGCCGGTGGAGCCGGCGCCGGAGATCCCGCCCGACCTGCCGCCGGTCGTCGGCTGCGTCGCGTTGCTGAGCGAGTGGAAGGGCCAGCACGTGCTGCTCGACGCGATCGCCCGCCTGCCGCGGCGAGACGTCGTGCTCGAACTCGTCGGCGACGCGATGCCGTCCGACGAGGAGTACGCGCGCTCCTTGCGGGCACGGGCCGAGGAGCCCGACCTGCGGGGCCGGGTGCGGTTCGTCGGCCGGGTCTCCGACCCGCTCGAACGGGTGCGTACGTGGACGGTGTCGGTGTCGGCGAGCATCGACCCGGAAGCCGGGCCGTTGACCGCGATCGAGTCGATGAGCGTCGGTGTCCCCGTCGTCGCGACGGCGCACGGCGGGGTGGTCGAGGTCCTCGACGGCGGCGGGCTCCTCGTGCCGCCCCGCGACATCGACGCGCTGGCGCACGCGATCGACCGCCTCGTCAACGATCCGGTGTTGCGACGCCAATGCCGCCAGGCCGGGCTGAGGGCGGTCCCCGCGCAACATCTGACGATTGCCGACCATCAACGCCGCGTGCTCGCGCTGCTCGACCGTGCCCTCGGGATCTCCGCCTGCCGTCGCACACCCGACATCCCCGCGCCCGGCGCGCACGGGTTCGAAGCCGAATCCGCCTGACCACCCGGGGACCCCGGCCAGCGGGAAGGCAGGGCGACGGGCAGGTCACGTACGCTGCGTCGCATGGGGAGCCCCGAAGCGACACGACTGCCGCGCGCCGTGCTACCGCGCCGCTACGACCTCACGATCGCCACGGATCTCGGCGCGGCCACGTTCACGGGTGAGGTCGTGATCCTGCTCGACGTCGTCACGGCGACGAACGAGATCGTGCTCAACGCACACGACCTCGCGATCGGCGCGGTGCAGGTGGCACAGGCCGGCGAATCGATCCCGAACAGTGTGCGGATCGAACACGACGACGAGCAAGTGCGCATCGCCGTCGGGCGTGAACTGGTCCCGGGCGACGCCGTGCTGTCGTGCACCTTCGACGGCCGCCTGCACGACGACCTCGTCGGGTTCTACCGAAGCATCTACACCGACGACGCCGGCAACGAGCACACCGTCGCCGCGACGCAATTCGAGGCGACCCACGCGCGGCGCGCCTTCCCGTGCTTCGACGAACCCGATTTCAAGGCCGTGTTCGGCACGACGCTCGTCGTCCCGGAACACCTGCTCGCGCTGTCGAACACGACCGAGATCAAACGCGAAACCGTCGGCGACGGGACGGCGCGGGTCACCTTCGCCGATTCGATGCCGATGTCGACGTACCTCGTCGCGTTCGTCGTCGGCCCGCTCGATCTCACACCGGCCGTTGAGGTCGAAGGGATCCCGCTGCGCGTCGCGCACGTGCCGGGAAAGGCTCACCTCACCGCCTGGGCAGTAGAGGTTGCGAGCTTCGCCGTCGCGCACTTCAACAACTACTACGGGATCGCGTACCCGGGCGACAAGCTCGATCTGGTCGCGCTCCCCGACTTCGCGTTCGGCGCCATGGAGAACCTCGGGTGCGTCACGTTCCGCGAGTCGCTGCTGCTCGCCGACCCCGACCACGCGACGCAAGCCGAGCTCGCGCAAGCTGCGCTCACGATCGTGCACGAGATCGCGCACATGTGGTTCGGCGACCTCGTCACCATGAAGTGGTGGAACGGCATCTGGCTGAATGAAGCGTTCGCGACGTTCATGGAGCACGCCGGTGTCGACGCGTTCCGCCCCGAGTGGTGCACCTGGGACGACTTCTCGATTTCGCGCACCGGTGCGTTCGAGGTCGACGCGCTGTCGAGCACGCGCCCGGTCGAGTACGAGGTGCACAGCCCCGAAGATGCCGACGGCATGTTCGACGTCCTCACCTACCAGAAGGGTGGGTCGGTCGTTCGCATGCTCGAGCAGTACCTCGGTGAGGGACCGTTCCGTAGCGGCGTGCAGCAGTACCTCGAGCGTTACCGCTACGGCAACACCGAGACCACCGACCTGTGGGACGCGATCGAGAAGGCCACCGGTCGCCCGGCGCGCCGCATCATGGACTCGTGGATCTTCCAACCCGGGTTCCCGCTGCTCGCGGTTTCGATCGACGGGCCGCGAGCGTCGTTCCGGCAGCATCGCTTCGGCTACGGCACAACGGAGCGCGCCGGGACCTGGTCCATCCCGGTGATCGCGAGTGCGTCGGTCGACGGGAAGCTGGTCGAGGAGCGCATCCTCGTCGAGCACGAATCGGTGACGCACGACTTCGGCGGCACCATCGACTGGTTGCTCGCGAACGTGGGCGCCCACGGTTTCTACCGCGTCGCGTACGAAACGGGTGCCGCCGAAGCATTGCTCGAACGGGCCGCGCTGTCGCCGGTCGAGCGTTATGCCCTCGTCGACGACCTCTTCGCCGCCATGCTCGGCGGCGTCGCCCACGCCGACGAATTCCTGTCGTTCTGCCGCCGGTTCGCGGGCGAGCGCGACCTCGTGGTGTGGCGGGTCATCGTCGGCCGCCTCCGGTTGCTCGCTCGCTTCGTGCCCGACGCCGACCAGGACGCGTTCCGGCGCGTCGTGCACGACTTGTTGCTCCCCGCGGCGCAGGAGTTGGGCTGGGAACCGGTCGACGGTGAGCCGGGCCGCCGTCGTGAACTGCGTTCGACCGTGCTCGAGGCACTCGGAACGATCGCCGACGACCCCGCAACCATCGGTCGTGCGCGCGAGGTGCACGCCGGCGTGCTGTCGGGCGCGGACGGCATCGACCCCGATGTCGCCGCGGCGACGGTTTCGATCGTCTCGCACCACGGCACCGACGACGACTTCGAGGCGTTCGTCGCTCGCTTCCACGCCGCGGCAACGCCGCAGGAGCAGTTGCGCTACCTGTACGCGCTCGGGCAGTTCCCCACCGAAGCCCTCGTACAACGGGCGCTCGATCTCGCCGCGTCGAATGAGGTCCGGAGCCAGAGCGCGCCGTTCCTCCTGCAGCGAGCCTTGCGCAACCGCGCGCACGGCGCGTACGCGTGGGCGTTCGTGCGCGACCACTGGAGCGAGTTCGTCGAACGTTTCCCGTCGAACCTCATCGTGCGGATGATCGAAGGAGCGCTGTGGCTGCTCGACGACGCGACGGTCGCCGACGTCACCGCGTTCCTCGCCGGGCACCCCTTCGCGCAGGGCGAGCGCACGATCAACCAGCACGTCGAACGGCTGCACGTGCACCTCGCCACCCGCCATCGCGAAGCAGACCGGCTCGGCGCCGCGCTGCGGTCGTCGTAGACGGGCAGCCGGGCATGGAGATCATCAACTTCGGTGACGATCCCGGTACCGCGATCACCGAGTTCGCGTCGCACGGCGCGACCAGCATCGACCTCGGCAACGGTGGCGGCGACGCGCACGTATATGTCGTGCACCTCGAAGCGGGCGGCGAGATCGGCCCCCACACCGCCGGGTTCGACCAACTGTTCGTCGCGCTGACCGGCCGCGGCTGGGTCAGGGAAGGCGACGGGCCGCGCGTCGAGCTCGACGCGGGCGAAGCCGCCTACTTCGAGCGCGGCACCGTGCACGCGAAGGGCAGCGACGACGGCCTGACCGCCCTCATGGTGCAGGTCACCACCCTCCACCACGTGCGTCGATAGCTATCGCTATTCGATATCTATCGACGCACGTCGGTGGGTACGGTGGGCGGCGTGGCGGAGGATGTGCTCGATCGCTTCACGGCACCCGTGCGGGCGTGGTTCGAAGCGAGCTTCGCCGCGCCCACGGCTCCGCAGGAACGCGGCTGGCCGGCCATCGCCGACGGCTCGCATTCGCTGATCCTCGCGCCGACCGGTTCGGGCAAGACCCTCGCCGCGTTCCTGTGGGCGATCGACCAGCTCGGTGCCGAGCCCGAGCCGCCGAAGAACGAACGCTGCCGGGTGCTCTACATCTCGCCGCTGCGCGCTCTCGCAGTCGACATCGAGAAGAACCTCCGCGCGCCCATCGCCGGGATCACGCTGGCGGCGGAACGCATCAGCGCACCGTTCCGTGCCCCCACCGTCGCGATCCGCACCGGCGACACGCCCGGCCGTGAACGCCAGCAGATGGCGCGCACCCCACCCGACATCCTGATCACGACGCCCGAATCGCTCTACCTGCTCCTCACCTCCCAGGCGCGCGAGATCCTGCGCAGCGTGCGGTCGGTGATCATCGACGAGATCCATTCGCTCGCGCCCACCAAACGCGGCGCGCATCTCATGCTGTCGCTCGAACGGCTGGCGGCGATCACCGGGCAGGCACCGCAACGCATCGGGTTGAGCGCGACGCAACGCCCGCTCGACGAGATCGCCCGCTTCCTCGGCGGGTACGACGGCGGCACGCCGCGCCCGGTCACGGTGGTCGACGCCGGCAGCCGGAAGGTGCTCGACCTCGAGGTGATCGTCCCGGTCGACGACATGGCGGAGATCACCGCACCGGCGGGCGAGTTGCCGCCCGACGACGACGGCGCCCCGCACAACAACCCGTCGATCTGGCCCCACATCCATCCGCAGCTGCTCGAACTGGTGCGGGCGCACACCACCACGTTGATCTTCTGCAATGCCCGTCGTCTCGCGGAACGCCTCGCCGCGCACCTGAACGAACTCGCGGGCGAAGACCTCGTGCGCGCGCACCACGGTTCCCTGTCGCGCGAGCAACGGTTGCAGATCGAGAGCGACCTGAAAGCCGGCCGCCTACGGGCGATCGTGGCGACGTCGAGCCTCGAACTCGGCATCGACATGGGCAGTGTCGACCTCGTCGTGCTGGTGGAGTCGCCGGGATCGGTGGCCCGCGGGATGCAACGCGTCGGGCGCGCCGGCCACCAGGTCGGCGAACCGAGCGTCGGCAAGATCTTCCCGAAGTACCGGGGCGACCTCCTCGAAGCGGCGGCGGTCGTCGCCCGCATGCGCGAAGGGCTCGTCGAGGAGATGCGTTACCCGCGTAACCCGATCGACGTGCTCGCGCAGCAGATCGTCGCGGCGTCGGCGGTCGACGAGTGGGCGGTCGACGACCTTCTCGCGCTCGTTCGCCGCTGCGCCAACTTCGCCGAGCTCACCAACGACGCGTTCGTCGCCGTGCTCGACATGCTCGCAGGCCGTTACCCGTCGGATCGTTTCTCCGGGCTGCGGCCGCGCGTCGTGTGGGACCGGATCGAGGGCAGGGTGCGAGCCCGGGAAGGCGCGCAACGGGTCGCGATCGCGAGCGGTGGCACGATCCCCGATCGGGGCCTCTTCGGCGTGTTCCTTCCCGACGGTGCCCGGGTCGGCGAACTCGACGAGGAGATGGTCTACGAGAGCCGGCCCGGCGAGACGTTCCTGCTCGGCGCGAGTACGTGGCGCATCGAGGAGATCACCTTCGACCGGGTGATCGTCACGCCCGCGCCGGGCGAGCACGGCAAGATGCCGTTCTGGCGCGGCGACCGGCCCGGCCGGCCGCTCGAACTGGGTCGCTCGCTCGGTGCGCTCGTGCGCGAGTTGCGAGGGCAGAGCCCGACCGACGCCGAGGCGCGGCTGCTCGGTGAGGGGCTCGACGGCCGCGCCGCCGCCAACCTCGTGCGCTACCTCGACGATCAGGGCGAGGCGACGGGCGTCGTCCCCGACGACCGCACGATCGTGGTCGAGCGTTTCCCCGACGAGATCGGCGACTGGCGTGTGTGCCTGCTCACCCCGTTCGGGTCGCGGGTGCACGCGCCCTGGGCACTCGCGATCGAAGAACGGCTCGCCCGGCTCGACCTGCCGGTGCAGGTGTTGTGGAGCGACGACGGCATCATCCTGCGGCTCCCGGAGTCGATCGAGGACGTCCCGCTCGATGTGCTGCTCATCGAGCCCGACGACGTCGAGGACCTCGTCGTCACGCGCCTACCGTCGACCTCGCTGTTCGCGTCGCGCTTTCGCGAGAACGCGGCCCGATCGCTCCTGCTGCCGCGCCGCCGTCCCGGCGAGCGCACCCCGTTGTGGCAGCAACGCCAGCGCGCCGCCGACCTGCTCGAAGTCGCCTCCGGTCACCCGAGCTTCCCGATCCTGCTCGAAACCACCCGCGAGGCGTTGCGCGACGTCTTCGACCTGCCCGCGTTGCGCGAGGTACTCGCCGACATCCGTTCCCGGCGCGTGCGGGTGGTGCCGGTCGAGACGCGACGAGCGTCGCCGTTCGCACAGTCGTTGCTGTTCGGATGGATCGCCGCCTACATGTACGAAGGCGACGCGCCGCTCGCCGAACGGCGCGCGGCTGCCCTCGCGCTCGACCGCGACCTGCTGCGCGACCTGCTCGGCGCGGAGGAGTTGCGCGAGCTCCTCGACCCCGAGGTGCTCACCGATCTCGAACTCGAACTGCAACGGCTCGTACCCGAACGCCAGGCCCGCCGCGTCGACGACGTCCACGACATGCTGCGCGACCTCGGGCCGCTCTCCCGCGACGAGATCGCGGCTCGCTGCACGGCTGAACCATCGGCGTTCGTCGACACGTTGATCACGAGTCGCCGGGCGATCGCGGTCAGGGTGGCGGGCGAAGACCGGATCGCGGCGGCCGAGGACGCGGCCCGGTTGCGCGATGCGCTCGGCACCGCGCTCCCCCTGGCCTTCCCGTCGCGTTCACCGACCCGGTGCCCGCGCCGCTCGTCGACCTGGTCGGTCGGTACGCGCGCACGCACGGGCCCTTCTCCGCGGGCGACGTGGCCCAACGGTTCGGTGCGACCAACGAACGCGTCCAGCACGCCCTCGGCGCGCTCGAGCAGGATGGCCGGGTCGTGCTCGGCGAGTTCCGCCCCGGCGGGGTCGAGCGCGAGTGGTGCGACACCGGCGTGTTGCGCGTGTTGCGGCGCCGCTCGCTGGCGCGGCTGCGGCACGAGATCGAACCGGTCGACGGCGCCACGCTCGCCCGGTTCCTGCCCGCGTGGCAGGGCGTGCAGCGGGGCCGGCGTGGCATCGACGCGCTCGTCGAGGCGCTCGAACAGTTACAGGGGGTCGCGATCCCTGCTTCGGTGCTCGAACGCGACGTGCTGCCGGCGCGGGTCGACGGCTACCGCCCGACGATGCTCGACGAGTTGTGTGCCGCCGGCGAACTCGTCTGGATCGGTGCCGGCCCGCTCGGGCACGACGACGGCCGGGTGCGCTGCTACTTCCGGGACCGGGTCCGGCTCCTCGCGCCGCCGCCGGCCGGCACCGATCTTCCCGAAGGGCCGCTGCACGACGCGATCCGTGCGCGCCTGCGCGGCGCGGGCGCCTCGTTCTGGCCCGATCTCGTCGCCGCGACCGGTACCGCCGACGAAGCGCTCCTCCTCACCGCGCTCTGGGACCTGGTGTGGTCGGGTGAGGTCACCAACGACACGTTCGGGCCCTTGCGCGCACCTCGCCGCACCACGAAACGGCCGAGTGGGCCGCGCCGCGGCCGGCCGCAGGTCGGTCGGCTGACCCGGCTCGGGCCGCCCGCGGGCGCCGGCCGCTGGTCGCTCGTCGCACCATTGCTCGACCCGCCCGCAACGACCACGGCGGCGGCGCACGCGACCGCGCTGCAACTGCTCGAACGGCACGGCGTCGTCACGCGCGAGTCGGTTCGGGCCGAAGGCGTGCCCGGCGGCTTCGCGGGCATCTACCCGGTGTTCAAAGCGCTCGAAGAGGCCGGTCGCGCCCGTCGAGGTTGGTTCGTCGCCGGCATGGGCGCCGCGCAGTTCGCGTCGCCCGGCGCGGTCGATCGCCTCCGCGCGTTCCGCGAACCGAACACCGACGACCCCGCGGTGCTCGTGCTCGCCGCCACTGACCCCGCCCAACCGTTCGGCGGTGCGCTGCACTGGCCCGATCATCCGGGCCGGCCGGCCCGCGCCGCGGGCGCGTTCGTGGTGCTCCACACCGGGAACGTGGTCGCCTACGTCGAGCGGGGCGGCCGCTCGATGCTCACGTTCCCGTTCGCGACCGCGCCGCGGCCGAGGTCACGTCGGAGTGGATCGAGGCGCTGGTGCGCGCGCACAAGGAGGGCCGGGTTCCCCGTCTCACCCTTGAACGCATCGACGACGCACCGGCGCGAGCATCGGTGATCGCCGACGCACTCCGAGCCGCGGGGTTCGTCGACGGCTACCGCGGGTTGACCCTGAAAGACTGACCACCGATCTCGGAGGCGCGCAATGAGTTTGCTCGACAAGGTGAAGGACGCGGCCGGCAAGGCGGCCGAACAGGCGAAGCAGGCGGCGTCGATCGCGCAGGAGAAGATCGACGACTCACGCTTGGCGAAGAAGGCCGGCGACCTCTACGGCGAGATCGGCCGGCTCGTCGTCGCGCAGAAGCGGGGCAATGCCCCGGCCGACGTGGATGTCCAGATCGACGCCAAGGTCGCCGAGATCACCGACATCGAGTCGCAGATCGAAGCGAACAGCACGCCGGCGAGCGAGGGCGAGGGCGAGGGCGAGAACCCGCCGCCTCCCCCGCCGCCCGCCGCTTCGTAAACGACGCAGCCGTTGCCCGAAGGCGACACGATCCACAAGTGGGCGCGCCGGCTCGACGCGGCGATCACCGGCCACGCGCTCACCCGCTTCGAGTTGCGCCGCGACCCGCGCGGCAATCGGGGCCCTGAACGCGGTACCACGATCACGGGTGTCGAGGCGCGCGGCAAGCATCTGCTCGTGCGCTTCGCCGACGGCGCGACCCTCCACACCCACATGGAACTGCTCGGGCGGTGGGACCTGTACCGCCGCGGCCAACGCTGGCGTCACCCGGCGTACCAAGCGCGCGCGATCATCGAAGTCGACGACGGGACCGCGGCAGTGTGTTTCAACGCGCCGATCGTCGAGTTGCGACGCGAGGGACGCGCCTCGGCACCGACGAGGGCGTCGCGCGCGCTGGCCGCGCTCGGCCCCGACCTGTGCGACGCCGGCGTCGATCTCGACGCGGTGGTCGCGCGAGCAAACGCCGTCGACGGCGACCAGACCCTGAGCGACGTCCTCCTCGACCAGCGGGTCGCGGCCGGCATCGGCAACGTGTTCAAGTCGGAGATCTGCTGGGCGGTGCGCCTCCACCCGTTCGCGCGGTGGTCGAGCGTCGACCCGCAGGGCCGCCGCGCGTGTTACGACACCGCGAACGAAATGCTCGTCGCCAACCTCGACACGGCGCGGCGCGTCACCTACCGCGACGGGCTGGCGGTGTACGGCCACGCCGGGCGGCCCTGCCCGCGATGCCGGACGACGATCGTGCAGGCCTACGGCGGCGACACCGACCGCACGACGTTCTGGTGCCCGAACTGCCAGCCGGCACCGTGATGACCGTCAGCGAGGCTCGTCGCCTTCCAGGGTGATGCGCTCCATCTTGCGCAACGCTTCGAGATTGTCGGTCGCGACGCGATGTTGCGTGCACCGGTTGTCCCACATCGCGATCGTGTCGGGCTCCCAGTGGTTGCGCACCTGGAAGTCGGGCTTCTGGCAGTGGGTGTGGAACATGTGCAGAAGGGTTTCCGATTCCGCCGGTTTGAGGCCTTCGATGTAGCGGGTGAAACCGGGGTTCACGAACAGGCACTTCCTCCCGGTGAGCGGGTGGGTGCGCACCACCGGGTGGCGGCTCGAGATCACCTCACCGCTCTTGTCGCCCGGCACGAACGCCGCCCGCGGCGCGCTGTGCACCGCCGTGAGCGTCGACGCGAACTGCTGCATCGGAGCCGACAACGCCGCGTACGCGGCTTCGAGGTCGATCCACATCGTGTCGCCGCCGTACGGGGGCACTTCGATGGCGCGGATGATCGAACCCATCGGTGGTCGCGGCGCGAACGTGACGTCGGTGTGCCAGCCCTCCGCGACGTACCGGCTCCCGGTGTCGCCACCGCTGTAGAGCTTCACGATGTCGGGGTCCGACATGACGTCTTTGAGGTAGGGGTGCCGGAAGATGTCGCCGAAGGAGCGCGCGAAGCGCTTGTGCTGGTCGCGCGTCACCCGTTGGTCGGGCAGGAACAAGACCTTGTGCTCGAGCCACGCTTCCGAGATCTCGCCGACCGTCTCGTCGTCGAGCGGCTCGCGCAGGTCGACGCCCCGCACCGTCGCGCCCAACACGTTGGTGACGGGTGAAACCTCGATACGCGTGAATCCCATGGCCGGGAAGCGTACGCCCGCTCGGCCTGCTACGCACCCGGCTCGCCGCGGGGCTACGGCAGCACCAGCTCGTGCTGGAGTGCGATCTCGTCGCGGTCGCGGCCGTCGGCCTTGGCCCGATAGAGCGCCGCGTCGGCCCGCAACAATGTCTGGTGCGGCGTGGTGTGCGCGGCGTGCACCGCGATGCCTGCCGAGAACGACGTGACCGGCGCCGTCGCTTGCCACGCCGCCCGCAACCGCTGCATCGCGGCGCGAGCACCGTCTTCGTGCGCGTCGGCGAGCACGAGCGCGAACTCCTCGCCGCCGTAGCGCGCGACGCAGTCGACCTGGCGCGCGACCCCGCGGAGGCACCGCGCGAGGACCCGGAGCGTACGGTCGCCCTCGTCGTGGCCGAAGCGGTCGTTCACCGACTTGAAGTGATCGAGGTCGACGATCACGATCGCGTCGCCCGGCTGCAAGGTCGCGAGGGCGCGGTTGTACGTACGCCGGTTCGCGAGCTGCGTCAACGGGTCGGTCTCGGCGTCGTGGGTGAGCATCGCGGTCTGGTGGAGACGCTGCAACATGCGGCCGGCCTCCTGCGCGAGCAGGTCGGCGGCCTGGCGCGTCGCGGTGGGAAGCAGCCGGCGCCGCGTGCCCCAGAGCACGAAGAGCACACCGACGGCGCGTCGCTCGCCGGGGAGCGAGACGACCAGAGCCGACCGAGCACGGTGACCGTGCGGCGCGAGCAGCGGCGACATCGAGGCGTCTTGGTAGAAGCGCAGCACGCCGGGCGGCACCGATTCGCGTAGCTCCACTTCGTCGACGACGTAGGGAACCGCGTCGGCCAGCGCCGGGTGGCCGAACCACGCGCGGTGCTGGTACCGGCGGAGGTTGGTGCCGTTGCCGACCAGTACCGCGGCGGCGTCGGCTTCGAGCAGTTCGACGGCGAGCGACGCGATCACTTGGCCGCCGTGACGGGCGTCGTCCTCGCGGGCGAGGACCCGCACCGCGTCGAGCAGTCGCGCGACGCGCGCTTCGGCGTCGCGCTGGCGCTTCATCATCTGCGCGATCGCTTCACCGACGGCGACGGCGAGCGGGATCGCGAGCAGGATCGAGCCGACGAGTTCGTGCGTCCAGTGACCGTGCGCGGCGACGGCGAGGGCGACCGCGGTGAAGGGCATCAGCACGAGCGACGTGCCCGGAGGTTGCGTGAACCCGACGAACACGAACGGCAACGGGACCAGCGCGAGGTAGGGGGTGATCGGACCGCCGAACGACTCGCCGCCGACCGCGACGATGACGAGCGCCGCGAGCGCATAGGCGATCTGCGTGCGTCGCGGCCAGCGCGACCACGGCAGAAGGGGGCCGACGACCCCGATCGCGATGGCGAGCGCCGAAATCCGCCAGTCGTAGCGCGAGTCGGCCCACGACTCGGGCAGCACCGCGAGCGCGAGCCACGACAGCGCGCCGCCGAAGAAGAACACCGCGCCCGCCATCCGCATCGCGAGCGCATCGGTGTCGAGCCCCTGCCACTCGTGACGGACGTCGTCGGCCCGTGCGGCAAGGAACTGTCCGATTCGTTCGGTGATTTCGTTCAGGACGTTCATGCTGCCAACCCAGCTCGGACTCCCCCGTCCATCTATCGGCGGGAGGCCCCGGGGCCTTGAGCAGAAATCTTCAGCCGGTCACCAAGTTCACACACCCTGGGGCAAATGACCCAGAGCCGGCTCCGGGCTCACAGGGCCGCGAACGCGGGCGCGGCGACGAGCACGTCGATTGCGGCGGTTTCGTCCCCTTCGACGGTGACCGGGACCCGGTCGGCGTCGATGCGGTCGGAGAAGCGATGGCACCAGTCGAGGATGTCGACGGTGAGGGTGATATCGGGATCGCCACTCGGGTGCTCGCCCGGCGCGAGCGGCACCCGCCAGCTCCCGCCGCCCCGGCCGGTCAGCACGACTTCGGCCGACTTGCCCGGGTGCGACCGGCTCGTCGCCGCCAACGCGTACGGCACGACCCGCATCGACAGGTCGGCCATCGACCGCAGGACGGGCGTGGCCGGTACGTACGCGGCGCGGCCGGCGGCGCGGCGCAGGTCGTCGAGGTGGACCCAGGCCTCGAAGGCCCGGATCACCAGCGCGTCGTTCACGCCATAACCCATCACGGTCCGTTCGCCGGGCGCGTTCGCGGCGGCGTCGAGCAGATCACGCCGGGTCGCGTCCCACTGGTCGACGACGACGTCGAACGGCAGGGTCGCCGCGGCCTCGAGCGCGCGGTCGGTGATCTCGACCACCGCATTCGCGTCGATGAAGGGACGGTTCGGCGTGGGCGCGCGCAGTTCCTCGGAGAAGGTGCGGTCGATGGCGTCGAGGTGCGCGACCAGTTCGCGGACGGTCAGCCCGTTGTAGGTCCGCGTATCGAGGTCAGGGCCGGCGAACGATCTCGCTTCGGCTTCGAAGCGGTCGGTGATCGCGCCGTACGCGGCAGCGCCCGTCGCCGCGACGGTCGGCTCGATGCGAGCCAACAAGGACGACCGCAGGTTCGGGGGCGGTACGAGCGGACCGGTCGCGCCCAACCACGCGGCCGCGCTGCGCAACCGTTCGGCTTCTTCGTACGCTTCGGGGTTGGCTGCGATGTAGCGGTCGACCGCCGCCGCCTCGTCCTCATCGCACGCATCGAGCGCGTAGGCACCGACCAGGTCCTCGAAGCTGTCGTGGTTCAGGTCCATGCCCACTCGACTCCATTCGCTTCCAGTGCGTCGGCGATACGACGCAGCCCGAGCCGCAGGCGCGACTTCGCGGTGCCTTCCGCGATGCCGAGTTCCGCGGCGACCTGCCGGTAGGTCCGCCCGCCGAAATACGCGAGTTCGATCGCGGCGCGCTGCGCGGCCGGCAACCGTTCCACTTCGCTGCGCACCCGCTCGGCGGCGACGAGCGCGATCGCCATCTCGTCGACGTCGGGTACCGAAACCTGCAGCGCGGCGTCACGTTCGCCGCGGCGGCGCCGGGCTTCCTCGCGGCGCACGAAGTCGACCGCCCGCCGGTGCGCCAAGGTGCCGAAGAAGGTGCGCAGCCGGCCGCGTTCGGGTTCGAACGTCTCGGGATGTTGCCACACGAACAGGAACACGTCCTGGGTGACGTCTTCGGCCGCCCGCCGGTCGCCGATCACGCGGGCCGCCAGCCCGTAGACAAAGGACCCGAACTGGTCGTAGAGCTCAGTGAGCGCAGTTTCGTCCCGTTCCACGAGACGGTTGCGCACGGCGTGTTCCCACGCCGTGATCTGCGGATCAGCCATCTGCCCCCCCAGGCACGGTGCTGACATCATCTCGTGCTGTTCGCTGCGCCCACCCGGGCCGGATCACGCCAGAGAGTAGGTTTCGCCGCCATGTCGGACCTCTTCTCCATCGAAGGCAAAGTTGCGCTCGTCACCGGCGGGAGCCGCGGGATCGGGTTGATGATCGCCCGCGGGTTCGTCGAAGCAGGCGCGACGGTCTACATCTCGTCGCGCAAGGCCGACGTCTGCGACGAGGTCGCCGCGGAACTGTCGAAGGTCGGCACGTGCGTCTCGCTCCCGGCCGACCTCGCCACCGAGGCCGAGTGCGTACGGCTGGCGTCGGAAATCGCGGCGCGTGAGGCGGCGCTGCACATCCTGGTCAACAACGCCGGGGCGACGTGGGGCGCCCGGATCGAGGAGTTCCCGGCGTCGGGCTGGGACAAGGTGCTCGACCTCAACGTGAAGTCGCCCTTCTACCTCACCCGGTCGTTGTTGCCGCAGCTGACGGCCGCAGGTACGGCCGACGACCCGGCCCGCGTGATCAACATCGGTTCGATCGACGGCATACAGGTGCCGGTCCTCAGTACCTACTCGTACTCCGCGAGCAAGGCCGCGATCCATCACCTGACCCGCGTGCTGGCGAAGGAACTCGGCCCGCGTCACGTCACCGTGAACGCGATCGCCCCCGGCCCCTTCGAGAGCAAGATGATGGCCGAAACGTTGAGGAACTTCGGCGATTCGATCGCCGCGTCGTCACCGCTCGGCCGCATCGGGCGCCCCGACGACATGGCCGGCGCCGCGATCTTCCTCGCCTCCCGGGCCGGCTCGTACGTGACCGGCGCGGTCGTCCCCGTCGACGGCGGCATCGCCACCACCAAATAGCCGCCCGGTTGTGAGGCTTGTTCACCCCTCAGGGCGCAGAAGTCTCACAACTCAGGCGACGGAACGGGCGACCCGGATGATGGCGTCGGCGCTGCGCTCGACGTCGTCTGCGGTGGTGGCCCACGACGACACGCTGATACGCATGCCCGCCCGGCCGCGCCAAGTCGTCGGGCCGCACCAGCAGGTGCCGTCCGCCTGCACGCCGGCGACGACCTTGCCGGTCGTGTCGTCGTCGCCGAACGCGACCACGACCTGGTTGAGCACGACGTCGTTCAAAATGTCGTAGCCCGCCGCCGCGAGACGGTCGGCGAAGCGGGTCGCGTGCCGGCAGCAACGCTCGACGAGATCGGCGGCACCGTCACGGCCGAGTGAACGCAGCGCCGCCCACACCTCGACGCCACGCGCCCGGCGTGACGACTCGGGCGTGAACGCGTCGGGATCGCGTTCGCCGCTCACCGGCAGGTACGCGGCGCTCATCGCCATCGATCGCAGGAGCGCGTCGCCGTCGCGCACCAAGGCGATCCCGCTGTCGTACGGCACGTTCAACCATTTGTGGAAGTCGGTGGCCCACGAATCGGCGCGCTGCACGCCGTGCACCAGGTGGGCGCGGTGCGGCGCGGCCGCGGCCCACAATCCGAACGCACCGTCGACATGCACCCACGCGCCCGCTTCGTGGGCGCGATCGACGAGATCGTCGAACGGGTCGCTTGCACCACTGTTCACGTTGCCGGCCTGCAGGCACACGATGGTCGCGCCGTCGATCGCCGGGAACGCGTCGGCGCGCATCCGGCCCTGGTCGTCGGCGGGGACAACGGTCGCCGCGTCACGGCCGAGGCCGATCAGCGCGAGCGCCTTGCGGACGCTGGCATGCACTTCGGCCCCGACGACGACGCGAAGCGGCGGCGCACCGTTGAGCCCGTCGGCCGCGACGTCCCAGCCCTCGCGGGCGAGCACCGCGTCGCGCGCCGTGATCAGCGCGGTGACGTTCGCCATCGTCGCACCGGTGACGAACGCACCGCCGGTGCCACCCGGGAGCCCGAGCATCGTGACCAGCCACTCGAGGGCGAACTCTTCGCAGCGCGCCGCGACGGGCGACATACCGAAGTAGCCGGCGTTCTGGTCCCACGCCGTCGCGAGGACCGACGCGCCGAGCGAAGCCGGCAGCGCGCCGCCGATCACGAAACCGAAGTAGCGCGGTCCGGCCGTCGCGACGGTCGCGGCCGACCCGACGGCGTCGAGCAACGCGAGCACGTCGGCCGCCGGTTCGCCGGTTTCGGGTAGCGGCCCGCCGAGACGGTCGAGGGCGCCGATTGCGCCGGCTGAAGGCGCGACCGGTCGCTCCGCCAGCGTGCCGAGGTACACACCGGCGCGAGCCGCGGCATCCGCCATGATCGTGACCGGATCGTCGTTGTTCGTCGTCACGCTGCCTCCGGAGGCTGACGGCCGGTGCCCATCGTCGCATCGGGCACTGTGGGCGTACGCGTCGCCGCGAACTTCGCCAGGACCATTGCCGAGGTGGTCGCGGCGAAGAGCGGCAAGCCGACCGTCGGCCGCGCGCCCAGCCGTTCGAGCGCCCGGCGCGCCACCACGAGGTCGCCGCACCGGTGAACGCGATCGCCGAACACTGCGCCGCGCGTTCCGCGTTGCGGGAGCCGGCCGCGGCCAGCGCGGCGACCGCGAGGTCGAAGGCGAAGTACGGCGGGAAGACCGCCAGGCACGTCCCGGCCGAGGTCGCGATGCCCTTACCGCCCCGCAAACCGTTCCACAGCGGTGCGATGTGCCCCGCGACGGCGCCGGTCGCGGCAACGTACGCGCCGGCGTCGCCGCCGATCGCCCGACCCGCGAACCCGGCGATGAACCCCTTTCCCAGATCCGCCGCGAGCACCGCGGCACCCCACCGCTTCCCGAGCACCTTCGCCGCGTTCGCCGCGCCCGGGTTCCCGCTTCCATCGCGCCGCAAGTCGACGTCGCCGAGCGCCGCGAGCCGGGTCGCGGTGTCGGCCGACGGGATCGTGCCGAGCAGGTACCCGGCGACGCCCGCCCACGCAGTTCGCGGCAACGGCACGAAATCGACCCTAGGCGTGCCGGGAAGCCCTCCGACGACTTAGCCTCCGTACATGACGACCGAAACGGTGACGACACCCGACCTGGCCCGCGTCGACGCGGCGATCGACGACCTCCTGGCTGCGCACGACCCGGCGACGACCGATATCAAAGTGTTCCGCGGCGCGCAGTACGACCGCGGTCTCGCGTGGGTGCAGTTCCCCGAGGGGTTCGGCGGCCTCGGCCTCGCGCCGCAACACCAGCGGCACATCGACCGTCGCCTCCGCGAGGCCGGTGGCCCCGCGACACCGGCGTTGCTGTTCTTCGGACTGGCCCTCGCGGGGCCGACCGTTGTCACCCACGGCAACGACGAAGTGCGCCGCCGCCTCCTCCGCCCGATGTTCAGCGGCGAGGAGATCTGGTGCCAGCTGTTCAGCGAACCGGGAGCCGGCTCCGACTTCGCGAGCCTCGCGGCGCGTGCGGTCCCCGACGGCGACGAGTGGGTCGTCAACGGTCAGAAGGTGTGGAACACGCTCGCGCACCTCGCCGACCGGGGCATGCTCGTCACCCGCACCGATCCCGATGTGCCGAAGCACAAGGGCCTCACCTACTTCGCGGTGAACATGCACGCGCCGGGCGTCGAGGTCCGCCCGTTGCGCCAGATCACCGGCGAAGCCGAGTTCAACGAGGTGTACCTGACCGACGTTCGCATCCCCGACGCCGACCGCATCGGCGATGTCGGCGAAGGTTGGCGGGTCGCGATGACGACGTTGATGAACGAACGGGTCACCATCGGCGGGGGCGGCGGCGGCAGCGGCGGCCCCAAGCGTGGTTCGGGCGCGATCGCCGAAGCCGTCCGCATCTGGAACGCGCGCGCCGACCACGACCCGGTGCTGCGCGACCGGCTGATGCAACTGTGGGTCGATGCGGAAACATTGCGGCTCACGAACCTGCGCGCGGCCGCCGCGGCCCGCCAGGGCAACCCGGGCCCGGAAGGTTCGATCGCGAAATTGCGCTTCGCCGAAACCAACAAGGAGATCCTCGAGTTCTGCGTGAACCTGCTCGGTGCCGACGGCATCGTCGACTACGACTACAAGATGCGGCGCTCGGAAGCGGCGGGCCTCGAAGTCGCACCGGGGACCGCCCGCAAGATGTTCCTGCGTTCACGGGCCAACTCGATCGAGGGTGGTACGTCGGAGATCATGCGCAACATCCTCGGCGAACGCGTGCTCGGGTTACCCGGAGAGCCACGCAACGACCGCGACCTTCCCTGGTCGGAGGTCCCACGGAATTGACCGAACGCACCCCACCCAGCGCGCCGCGGTGAGCGAGCGCAGCGAGTGAACTCGCCAGCGAGCGAACGCCCGCGACGACGGAGGAGGAGCAGTGAGCGAGCGAGACAGCGCGGTGAGCGAGCGCAGCGAGTGAACTCGCCAGCGAGCGAACGCCCGCGACGACGGAGGAGGAGCAGTGAGCGAGCGAGACAGCGCGGTGAGCGAGCGCAGCGAGTGAACTCGCCAGCGAGCGAACGCCCGCGACGACGGAGGAGGAGCAGTGAGCGAGCGAGATAGCGTGAGCCGGCTGGGTGTCGAGGGGTTCCGTGCCGAGCGCGCCGCGCTCCTCGAGATCGCGCACAGCCTCACCGACGACGAATGGAACGCGCCGTCGGATTGCGCGGGTTGGGCGGTGCGCGATGTCGTCGCGCACATGGGTTCGGTGCTGCACGGCGTGGTCGACCCGTCGGCCATGCCCGACCTCAGCGCCGGCACCGAACCGAGCATGGAAGCTCCGGTCGCGCAGCGGCGGGGCTTGCCGATCGCCGACGTGCTCGACGAGTACGAGACCTACAGCGGGCAGGCGGCCGACTCGTTCGCCGCGCTCCAGGACCCGCCGCTCGGCGACACCCTGCTCCCCATGGGCGAGCTCGGCACGCACCCGATGTCGATGCTGGCGAGCACGTTCCTGTTCGACTGTTACTGCCATCTCCGCCACGACATTCTCAGCCCGACCGGCCCGATCGAGCGGCCGGAACCGCCTCGCGACGAGATGCGGCTCCGCCCGACCGTCGAATGGATGGTCGCCGGGCTGCCATGGATGTGCTCCGACGCGCTCGGCTTCGTCGACCGCCCGGTCGCCGTGCACCTCGTCGGCCCGGGAGAGACGACGTTCACGATCAACCCGATCGGGGCCGAGGGCCGGGTCGTGGTCACGAACGGCGCGGCCGACGGCGCGGCGGCCACCGCCACGTCGAGCGATCACGACTTCGTGGTGTGGGGGACGCAACGGCGGCCGTGGCGCGACTACGTGAAGCTCGAAGGCGATGCCGCGTACGCCGGACGCGTGCTCGACGTCATCAACATCATCTGACGTCGAGCGCGTGATGGCACCGAGCGACCGCGAGAAGAGCGACGAACGCAGACGTCTTCTCGCCGTCCAGGAGCTCGAGCGCCGTCGCATCGCGGGCGCGTTGCACGACGAGACGATGCAATTGCTGGTGGTTGCCGCGATGCGGGTCGATCTTCTCGCCGCCGCGCTCGGCTCGCCCGATGCACCGGCGAAACTCGAGTCGGTGCGCGCTTCGGTGTTCGACGCGATCGATTGCGTTCGCTCGACGCTCCTGCAGGTGCACCCCCTCTCACTCGAGCACGACGGGCTCGGCGCGGCGCTCGCCGAGGCGGCGCAGCGCGTCCTCGACGGCACGGACGTGCGGGTCGAAGCCGAGATTTCGCTCGCTCGCGAGCCGGCGCTCGGTGTCGCGAGCGCGACGTTCCGGATCGCGCACGAAGCGTTCGTCAATGTCGGGAAGCACTCTCACGCCTCCACGATGAGCTACCACGTACAGAACGACGGTGACGATGTGCAGATGCGCATCACCGACAATGGCGCCGGCTTCACGGTTCCGTCGGCGTTCGACGAGCGCGGTGGCGGGCTCGGTTTCGCGAACGAGCTCGCCCGGATCGCGGGCGGCCGCTTCCACGTGCAGAGCGCGCCGGGCGCCGGCACCACCGTCGAGTTCGCGCTGCCGGGGTGATCGCGCAGTGACGTGCGTCGATAGCTATCGCTATGCGATAGCTATCGACGCATGGGGTTCAGCCGCCGGAGACGTCTTGGACGCGGGCTTTGCCGGCTGAGATCCAGGGCATCATGGCCCGCAGGCGCGCCCCGACGGCCTCGATGGGGTGCTTCGCCGCTTCCTCGCGCATGCGGTTGAAGTTGGGGCGGCCGTTCTCGTTCTCGGCGATCCATTCCTTCGCGAACTCGCCGCTTTGGATCTCGCCGAGGATCTTGCGCATCTCGTCCTTGGTCTGCGCGGTGATGACGCGCGGGCCACGGCTCATCTCGCCGTACTCCGCGGTGTCGGAGATCGAGTAGTTCATCGCCGCGATCCCACCCTCGTAGATGAGGTCGACGATGAGCTTCACTTCGTGCAGCGTCTCGAAGTAAGCCGACTCCGGTTGGTAACCGGCTTCCACGAGCGTCTCGAACCCGTTGCGGATCAGTTCGACGAGGCCACCGCACAGCACGACCTGCTCGCCGAAGAGGTCGGTCTCGGTTTCTTCCTCGAACGTCGTGTCGAGGACGCCGGCGCGGGTGCCGCCGATGCCTTTCGCGTACGCGAGACCGATGGCTTTCGCCTTGCCGGTCGCGTCGTTCTCGACCGCGATCAGGCAGGGCACGCCGCCACCTTCTTCGTAGGTACGGCGAACGAGGTGGCCCGGGCCCTTCGGCGCGATCATCCACACGTCGACGCCCTTCGGCGGGGCGATCTGCTTGAAGTGGATGTTGAAGCCGTGCGCGAAGGCGAGCGACTTGCCGTCGGCGAGGTTCGGCTCGATCGCCTCCTTGTAGACCTTTGCCTGCTCGGTGTCGGGGAGCAACACCATGATGATGTCGGCTTCGCGTACCGCGTCGGCTGTGTTCAGGACGCGCAGGCCCGCGCCCTCGGCCTTCGCCCGCGACTTCGAGCCTTCCCGCAGGCCGACTCGAACGTCGATCCCGGAATCGCGCAGGTTGAGCGCGTGCGCGTGGCCTTGGGAGCCGTAACCGAGGATCGCGACCTTGCGGTCGGCGATGATGGCGGTGTCGGCATCGTTGTCGTAGTACACGTTGGCAGGCATGCGGAAGTCGTCTCCTGTTGGGCGCGATTTCTGGTTACGCGCGTGCGGCCTTGACGGCGCGCAGTTTCACGGGCTGGCGGGCAAGCCGGGGCAGGGCGATACGCCCGGTTCGCTGGAGTTCCACGATCCCGAATGGTTTCACGAGATCGGAGAACGCGTCGAGCTTGTCGGGTTCGCCGGCCACCATGATGGTCATCGCCTCGTAACCGACGTCGACGATCTTGCCCTCGAAGATCGACGTGAGCTCGGTGAGCTGGCTGCGTTGCTCGCTGGTCGCCTTCACCGTCGCCATCATCATCTCGCGCTCGACGCCTTCCGACGACGACAGCTCGGTGATCTTGATCACCGGGATCAGTTTGTTGAGCTGCTTGATGACCTGCTCCAGCGGGGCCGACTCGGCGTCGACCACGATGGTGGTGCGCGAGAAGCGATCGTCTTCCGTCGGGCTCACCGCCAGCGAGAAGATGTTGTAGCCGCGGCGTGAGAACAGTGCAGCGACGCGCGACAGCACACCGGGCTTGTTCTCGACCAGCACCGTCAGGATGTGATGCCGGGGCATCTCGTAACTCATCGGCCGCCTTCACCTTCGTCGGGGCCGAGGATGATGTCGTCGTTCGACGCACCCGCGGGCACCATCGGGTACACCTTCTCGCGCCAGTCGGTGCGGAAGTCGACCACGACCGGACGGTCGGTGATCGCGTTGGCTTTCTCGATCGTCGCGACGACGTCGTCGGCGTTGTCGACCCGGAAGCCGGCGCAGCCCATCGCCTCGGCCCACTTCACGTAGTCGGGAAGGTCGGGCGACAGGTACACCTCGCTGTAACGCTCTTCGTAGAAGAGTTCCTGCCACTGGCGGACCATGCCCAGATAGGCGTTGTTGAGGATCGCGATCTTGACGGGGATCCGTTCCGCCGCGGCGGTGACCAGTTCCTGCGCGGTCATCTGGAAGCAACCGTCGCCGTCGATCGCCCACACCATCTTGTCGGGTTGCCCGACCTTCGCGCCGATGGCCGCCGGCACTGCGTAGCCCATCGTTCCCAAGCCGCCCGAGTTCACCCAGGTGTTCGGTTTCTTGAACTTCCAGAGCTGGCTCGCCCACATCTGGTGCTGGCCGACACCCGAGACGAGGATCGTGTCGTCGGGCGTATTGGCCCGCAGCATCTCGATGCAGTACTGCGGCTTGAGCGCGCCGCCCTCCTCCTGCGAGTAACGCAGCGGGAACCGTTCCTGCCAGTCGCGCAGTTGCGCCGTCCACTCCGACAGGTCGGGCTTGCCGTGCTTGACGTGCTCGGCCTTCACCGCCTTCACCAGCTCTTCGATGACGATCCGGCAGTCGCCGACGATCGGCACGTCGGGCCGCCGCACCTTGCCGAGCTCCGCCGGGTCGATGTCGACGTGGATCACCTTCGCGTGCGGTGCGAACGCTCCGGGTTTGCCCGTGACCCGGTCGTCGAAACGTGCACCGAGGGTGATGAGCAGATCGGCTTGCTGCATCGACGTGACGGCGGTGTAGTTCCCGTGCATGCCCGGCATGCCGAGGCACAGTTCGTGGTCGTCGGAGATCGCGCCGCGCGCCATCAGCGTCGTGACGACGTGGATGCCCGTCAGCTCGGCAAGGTCGCGCAACGCCGGGCCGGCGTGCGCCTTCAGGATGCCGCCACCCGCGTAGATCACCGGCCGGTGCGACTCGTTGATGAGCCGCGCCGCGTCCTTGATCTGTTTCGGGTGACCTTTGATCGTCGGCTTGTAGCCGGGCAGGTCGACCGTTTCGGGCCAGTACCAATCCATGATGTGGTTGGCGATGTCTTTCGGCAGGTCGACCAGCACCGGGCCGGGGCGGCCGGTCGTCGCGACGTGGAACGCTTCGCGGATGACGCGCGGGATGTCGTTGGCGTCGCTGATCAACCAGTTGTGCTTGGTGACCGGCATCGTGATGCCGACGGTGTCGGCCTCCTGGAACGCGTCGGTGCCGATCACCGAATAGGCGACCTGGCCGGTGATGCACACCATCGGCACGGAGTCCATGTATGCGTCGCAGAGCGCGGTGACCATGTTCGTCGCGGCCGGCCCACTCGTGACCATTGCAACGCCGGGACGGCCGGTGACGTGCGCGTACCCCGACGCCATGTGCCCTGCGCCTTGTTCGTGGCGGACGAGGACGTGGCGGATCGACGAGTCGATCAGCGGGTCGTATACCGGCAGGATGGCGCCCCCGGGAAGGCCGAACATGACCTCCACGCCCTCCATTTCGAGGCTCTTGATCAGGGCCTGGGCACCGGTGAGTTTCATGAGTTCTCCGTCGGGTTCCTTCGAGGGTGCCGGTGGCAACTCCCACCGGGCAGAGAAAACCCCTCGCCGGGCGAGGGGTCGGAGGTGCGCTCGGGCGCGTGACGCGAAACCCGGGCGCTACATAATTACTACGAGCAGGGTCGAGCGACGCATAACCGTTTCATTGTGCACGAATGATGTCCTGGTCGCAAGCCGCGGCGGTCGCGGGCGCGTGGCGGGCGGCATCGCCGGCCGGTTCGGTGACGTTGTCGTCGTCGGAACCGTCGGTTTCCGCCGCACCGCGGTGCCGGTCGAGCGGCAGGAACGCTTCGGCGCTCAAGGCACCGACGGCGACCGGCACGAGGTCGATCAATCCGCGGTACACGAGGTACCGCGGAACCCATCGCGGATGGAACTTCGCGTTGAACGACAGCAACGATTCGATCTGGAAGTACGGGTTCAGCCTCCGCAACACCCACGCTTCGGCGGTTTCGACCGACGACAGGTCGGCGCCTTCGGTGAGGATCTCGCGGGCAACGGCGAAGTTGAGCGACACCTCGTCGACACCGTGCTCTTTTGCCCAAAGCACGGTCTCGACGATCATCCGTTCGTTCACACCGTTCACACCGACCTTGTCGCGCCGCATCGCGTCGAGCGAGAGTGCGTGACCGGCCTTGCACGGGATGTAACGCTGGAACGCGAACGGTGCGCCCGACTCGTCACGCGCGACAGTGACGAGCGCGTCGGGGTGACGGCCTTCGAGCAAGCCGTCGAGCGCCATCGAGAAGCCCCGCTCCGGCTGCTCGGCCCGGTGACGGTCGGCGATGCCGATGAGCGCACGCCGCAGGGTCGGGTCGAGCGTGCCTTCGCGGTGGACTTCGCACGTGATGCCGTGATTGATGGTCCGGTTCGTCGCCTGGCGCACCGGGCGCATCTTGCGACCGTCGAGTGTGAACTCCTGCGCGTCGATGATCGCTTCGTCGCCGAGGTAGAGGGTGCGCAGCCCGTGCGCCTCGTAGATTTCGAGACGGTCGCGGCGGGTGCCGAGCGCGGCGATGCGCCAGCCCTGCGTCTCGCACAAGTCGTAGAACTGCTGGAAGGCGTCGGCGTACGACTCCGGTTCGCCGACGGGGTCACCCGACATGAGACCGACACCGGTGACGTAGCGGTACGCGATGGCGGCGCGCCCGTCGGTGGAGAAGACGTAGTGCTTGTCGTGGCGCAACGCGAACGGGTCGAGCGTGTCGCCGTCTTCGCGCTCGATGAGCCGCCGCACCCGATCGCGGGCCGCGGGATCGCCGACGGCTCGTTCGGCGACCGGCGCGAGGATCAGGAACAGCAGCAGGAGCACACCGCCGATGCCGACCGCGGTGATCGACGCGCCGAACCATTCGCCGAACCGTCCCTGGATCGTGAGGGGGCCGGTCAGGCCGACGAGCCGGGCACCGATCTCGTGCGCCATGTTCACGGGCGTGAGCGGTTGCACGATCGCGTTGCGGCGCAACAGGAGACCGGCCGCGCCGTAGGCGACGACGATGCCCGCCACGGTCGGCACCGCGGTCGCGAGCGAGCGCCAGCGCGGGCGCCGACCGGAACGGTGAACAGCCCACGCTGGCGCACCAGGGCGACGACGGCGAGCAGCGCGATGACCGCTTCCTCGAAGTCGAGGCCCTTCGTGATGTGCGTGACGATCGAGACGATCAGCAGGAAGAGCGCCATCCGGTACGCCATCTGGCGCCGGTGCGAGAGCCCGCGGCCGATGAGCAGCAGGGCGAGCCCGGCCAGCGCGGTGGCGCTGTCGGCGGTGTCGGTGACCGTCGGCGTCAGGTAGCTGCGGACGGCCTCGAGCCGTTGCCCGCCGCCCGGGCTCAACGCCGAACCGATGTTGATCAGGCCGACGACGGCGACGAACAGGCCGAGGAGACGGGCTCGGGTCCGGGGGTCGAGCCGGCCCTTTCTCGGGGAACGCTTCGCCACTTCCACCTCACGGTTCCCCTGCCGGTGCCGCCCGGGGCGCTTCGTTCCGAGGGGCGACCACCTCACGGTAGTGCTGCGGCGAGTGGCATCGGGAACGCCCGCGGGCTCGTGCATGGCGTCGACAGGGAAACTCATCGCTGGTGAACCGGGCATGAGAAGGTGGTGCGCCCACCGACCGTCCGGCGCAGGAGTGGAGCGCCATCGCGCGGGCAGTGGGCGTCACGGCCGCGCGGCATGTCGCCGGTGTGCGACCCGCCCCTCCGCCCGAGGGTACGAAGTGTCTGACGGACACACCGGTACAACGTCGCCGTCTCGTCGGGGCCGAGGCCCGACGCGGGTCGCGCGGGATCGATGCCGGCCCGCCACAGGGCTTCGTCGGTGAGGAGGTTGCCGAGACCGGCAATACGCGACTGGTCCATCAACACGGCTTTGATCGGCGCCCGGCTCCGGCGGGTGAGACGAACCAGTTCGTCCCGCGTGAGCACCGACGCGTCGGGACCGAGCCGGTCCTCGTCGGGATCGAGCTCCACCGCGCCCAGGCGCCGCGGGTCGCGCAGCCAGAGCGCGCCGCCGTCGGCGAAGCGGACGCCGAAACGGTGCCAGGCCTCCACCTCCCGGTTCGACGCGTACACGAACGGGTCGCCGGCCGCCTCTCCGTCGACCACGACCCGCCCACTCATCCCGAGGTGCAGCCCGAGCACCGGGCCGCGCTTCGACGTGTCGACCAGCAACAACTTTCCCCGCCGCCGGGCCGCGATGAACGACCGGCCGGGGAGTACCGCCTCGAGCTCCGGTGCGACGAGCCCGCGCTTGAGGTACCAGGCGTCGGGCGCGACGACCTCGGCGACCTTGCGCCCGAGCGCCCGCGCCTCGATGACGCGCCGCGCCGCTTCGACTTCGAGCATCTCCGGCATGCGGCCCCTACGTGCGTCGATAGCTATCGCATAGCGATAGCTATCGACGCATGTCAGACGTTGGTGATGGCGCCGCGTTCCGCGCCTTGCGCGAGCCGCGCGTACTTGGCGAGGAAGCCGCTCGGGTACCGCGGTTCGGGCAGCTTCCAGTTCGCGGCGCGCCGTTCGAGTTCGGCTGCGTCGACACGGAGGTCGATCGTGTAGTTGGTCGCGTCGATCACGATGGTGTCGCCGTCGTTCACGAACGCGATCGGGCCACCGTCGACCGCTTCCGGCGCGACGTGGCCGACACAGAAACCGTGCGTCCCACCGGAGAACCGGCCGTCGGTGATGAGCGCCGCATCTCCCCCGCGCCCCGCACCCTTCATCGCGCCCGTCACCGCGAGCATCTCGCGGATACCCGGGCCACCCTTCGGGCCCTCGTAGCGGATGACCACGATGTCGCCGGCGTTGATCTTGCCGGCCAGGATCGCGTCCATCGCGGCGTCCTCGCCGTCGAACACGCGGGCCGTCCCCTCGAACCGCAGCGTGTCGAGACCCGCGACCTTCACCACCGCCCCGTTGGGCGCGAGCGAACCACGCAACACCGCGATCCCGCCCTGCTCGTGGATCGGATCGTCGAGCGCGTGCACGACCACGCCGTCGGGCCCGGGAGGCGCGAGCGCTTCGAGGTTCTCGGCGACGGTCTTGCCGGTCACGGTGAGGCAATCGCCGTGCAGCTGTCCGGCGTCGAGCAACATCTTCATCACGACGGGGACACCGCCGATGGCGTCGAGGTCGACCATGTGGAAGCGACCGTGCGGCTTCATGTCGGCGAGGTGCGCGACCCGCGCCCCGACACGGTTGAAATCTTCGAGTTCGAGTTCGACGCGCGCTTCGTGCGCGATGGCGAGCAGGTGCAGCACCGCGTTGGTGGAACCGCCGAGCGCCATCGTGACCGCGATGGCGTTCTCGAACGCCTCCTTGGTCATGATCTGCCGCGGCCGGAGGTCGAGGTCGAGAAGGTGCATGACGGCACGACCGCTCTCGTAGGCGAAGTCGTCGCGGCGGCGGTCGACCGCAGGCGGAGTCGCGCTCCCGGGCAACGCCATGCCGATCGCTTCGCTGATCGACGCCATCGTGTTCGCGGTGAACATGCCGGCACACGAACCCTCGGTGGGGCAGGCGCGTTTTTCGATCTCGCCCAGTTCGTTCTCGGTGAGGGTTCCCGCCGCGCAGGAACCGACCGCTTCGAACACGCTCACGATGTCGAGCGCCTGGTCCTTGTAGTGACCGGGAAGGATCGACCCGCCGTAGAGGAACACCGACGGCATGTTGCAGCGCGCCGCGGCCATCAACATCCCGGGGAGGCTCTTGTCGCAACCGGCGAAGGTGACGAGCGCGTCGAGGCGCTCGGAGTGCATCATGCATTCGACGGAGTCGGCGATGATCTCTCGGCTCACGAGCGAACCGCGCATGCCTTCGTGGCCCATCGAGATGCCGTCGCTCACCGCGATGGTCACGAACTCGAGCGGGAAGCCGCCCGCGTCGCGAACACCGATCTTCGAACGCTTGGCCAGGCGATCGAGCGGGAGGTTGCAGGGCGTCACCTCGTTCCACGACGACGCGACACCGACCTGGGCTTTGCCCCAATCCGCGTCGGTCATGCCGACGGCGCGCAACATCGCGCGGGCCGGGGCGCGCTCCATACCGTCGGTGACTTCGTGGCTGCGGGGCTTCATGTTCGAGGGCATGCCGCCAAGGGTACGCACCCGCGCCCTCCGTTGGCCGCTCAGATCACCCCTGGTCGACGGGCTGAGCGGCGGTTATCTTGCGCGGGGGATCTCTGGGGGGTTCGCTCATGCGTCGTTGTTCGATCGCGATCTGGGTTGTCGCGTTGACGGGCGGGGCCGCCGTGAGCACGTCGGCCGGCGCGGCTCACGCGGCGACTCACACCAATGTGACCGGTCCGATTGAGTGCACGATCACCGGAGCGGTGCACTTCAAGCCGGCGCTCGTGAACGGCGGTGCCGTGCCGACCAAGGTGACCACGCGGGGCACGATGAGCAACTGCGTCAACTCCCTGACCGGCACGCCTCCAGCCCCGGGCGGGATCACGGGAGGCAAGGTGCACACGTCGTTCATGCTCCCGACGAACGATTGTGCGGTCTACCTCGGCCAGCCCAGCCATACGGGTGGCCCGTCGGCCGGCAAGGCCAAGTGGACCGCGCCCGCGCCGCCGGCGCCGATCGCGCCCACCTCCTTCACCACCGGCTCATCGGAGTTCACCCTCGGCTCGGGCAATCTCGACGGCGCGCTTGTCTCTGCGCTCAACCCCGAGGGCTCGTTCCACCTCGTGATCGTCGTCGCCGCGTTCACGACGATGAGTACAGCCGACGAAACGACGCACTGCCTCCCGAAGACCAAAGGGGTCGCCGGGAGCGGCGGGCTCAAGCACATGCCGTTCTCCGACGGGGCGTACGTCAACGCGTCGAGTTGCTCTCCGGCACTCTGCTGACGACTACCCGGCATCACCGTTGTTGCCGGCCACGAGTTGGCGGTGCATGAAGTCGAGGATGAGCTCGGCCCGCATCGCGCGGTGGCGCGGGGCGCCGCCGCGCGTCAGTTCGTGGCTCTCACCGGGAAAGCGGACGAACTCGGGGGTGCGCCCCAGTAACCGCAACGCGAGGAACAGCTCCTCGGCCTGGTTGATCGGGCACCGCAGGTCGTTCTCGGAGTGCACGATCAGCAACGGGGTGCGCATCTCCTCCACGAAGGTGATCGGCGATTGCCGCAGGTAAGGGGAGGGATCGGTCGTGTGCCGCACCCCCACGTACGAAACGAACGATCCGGCGACGTCGGAGCAGTGCTCGAGCGTGAGGAGGTTGTTGCACGACCGTTCCGACACTGCCGCCTTGAACCGGTCCGAGTGGCCGACGATCCACGACGTCATGTAGCCGCCGTAACTTCCGCCCATCACGCCGAGACGGTCGGGGTCGATCCAATCGAAGCGTTCGACGGCTTCGTCGACGCAGGCCATGACGTCGTCGTAGTCGACCCCGCCCCATCCCGAGCCGCCGTCGATCTCGCATTCCGGCCACCGGATCGCGCGACCCCACGCTTCGCCGTAACCCGACGAGCCGCGCGGGTTGCAGAAGAGCACGCCGAAGCCGGCGCCGGCTTCGTACTGGAACTCGTCGAAGAACCGCGCGCCGTACTGGGTGAACGGGCCGCCGTGGATGTTGAGCAGCACGGGAACGCGCGCGCCCCGCGCGTGTTCCGGTTCGATGATCCAGCAGTCGACCTCGGCGCCGTCGGGCGACGTCGCGACGAAACGTACCGGCGTTGCGATCCGGCGATCGTGGGCCGCGAGTTCCGAGGTGAAGTCGGTGAGGCGACGCTCCTCGCCGCCCGCACGCACGTAGACCTCGGAAAGCGACGACGCCGACACCGCAACGAACGCGATCGTTCCGGCTGCGAGGTCGAACCCGGAGAGCGAGCGGGTGTCGTCAACCACCGGTTCCGGCGCGCCGGGACGCTCCACGGTGATGCGCCAGAGGTGTACGTGACCGCCGTCTTCGACGAGGAACAGCAGCGTGCTGCCGTCCCACTGTGGCGCGCGCACCGATGGGTACACCGCGGCATTGCGATCGAGGGTCGAGGTGAGGACGGTCACGTTGCCGCGCTCCCCCGGCGACGCGCTGATCGTCGCGACGCGCCCGTGCCACGGACCGTCGAGCGGCGACGGCGCGTACACACAGGCGAGACGGTTGCCGTCGGGCGAGAACGACGGCAGCGAGAAGTCGGGGCCGGTCTCGGTGAGCGGTTGCGGGGTGCCCCCGGCCGCGTCGACCACGAACAGGTCGACGGCCAGGTCGAGGTCGGCGGTCTCGTGGCGGGCCGACGCGAACGCGATCGTGGCACCGTCGGGCGACCAGCACACCCCGGTGGCGTCGAAGGGCCCGCTGGTGATCGCGGTCGGTTCGGCCGACCCGTCGGCCGGGACGACGAAGACGCGCGCAGGTCGGTCGTAGGTCCAACCGACGCTGTCGAGGCGGGTGAACAGCCGCTCGATGCGCCGCGCCGGCATGTCTTTTTCCTTGCGGTGCTCACCGGGCGGGCCGTAGACGTCGGGGTCGGGATCCCGCGCGACGTACGCGAGCCGGGTGCCGTCGGGTGACCACTCGAGTTCGCGAATCGCCTCCCGCGACGAGGCCACGACCCGATGCTCACCCCCGCTCGCCGGCATCACTCGCAGCTCGGTCGGAGCCTCTTCGTCGTCGAGCGCGCGAGCGGCGTAGGCGAGCGAAACACCGTCGGGCGACCAGCGCGCCACGCCCGCGGTGACGTCGTCGGGGGTGCAGGGCTCAGCGGGCTGCGACCCGTCGACGGGCGCCCGCCACACTCGTGACTGGTAGCGATTGTGCTCGAGGTCGGCTCGCTGCACGGCGAAACTGACCCAGTCGCCGCCGGGCGAAACCCGCGGGTCGGATGCGCTGACAAGGAGCGCGACGTCTTCGGGAAGCATCCCCAGCATCTGGGCGACGCTAATAGCACTGCCCGTAGCCTGCCTGCCATGGACGTGCGCTTCGACCGGCTCCTGCGTTACGACGACCTTCTCGCCGCGCTGACGGCCCTCGCCGCGCACCGCCCCGACCTCATGACCGTCGACACGATCGGGCGGTCGCACGAAGGCCGCGACATCTTGCTGGCGACCGTCACCAACGCGGCGACCGGGCCGCACGACGAGAAACCCGCGGTGTGGGTCGACGCGAACATCCACGCCACGGAGATCACCGGGTCGACGGCGGCCCTGCACCTTTTGCACCGCTTGGTGACGGGCCACGGCGACGACGAGCGCGTCACCCGTGCGGTCGACACCCGGACCTTCTACGTGCTGCCCCGCGTCAATCCCGACGGCGTGGAGCTGGCGCTGGCCGGGTCGCCCACCTTCTTGCGCTCGAGCACCCGGAAGTGGCCCCGCACCGACGACGCCGACGGCCTGGTGGTGCAAGACATCGACGGCGACGGCCGCGTGCTCACCATGCGCATCCTCGACCCGAACGGCGCGTGGAAGACGAGCGACGCCGACCCTCGGTTGATGGTCGCGCGCCGGCCCGACGATCCGCTCGACGGGACGTACTACCGACTGCTCGACGAAGGCATCGTTCGCAACTACGACGGTGTGCTGGTGCCGTACGCCGCCGAACGCCGATCGCTCGACCTGAACCGCAACTTCCCGAGCGGTTGGCGCACCGAGGGCGAGCAGCGAGGCGCCGGACCGTTCCCCGGCTCCGAACCCGAGGTGCGGACGTTGATGGACGCGCTCGTCGCGCGGCCCAACGTGTGCGCCTACTTCGCGTACCACACCTACAGCGGCGTGAACCTCAGGCCCTACGACGACCGGCCCGACGAGAAGATGAACGGCACCGACCTTCGCCGCTACCAGCAACTCGGCGCGTGGGGAACCGAGATCACCGGCTACAAGGCGGTCAGCGTCTGGCACGACTTCCGCTACCCGAACGAGGAAGTGATCACCGGCGCCGCGGATACCTGGGCCTACGACCATCTCGGGATCTACGGATGGACCACGGAATTCTGGAGCCCGCTGCGCGCCGCCGGGATCACCGACTTCCACTTCATCGAATGGTTCGAACAGCACCCCATCGACGACGACCTCGCACTGTTGCGATGGAGCGACACGTCGCTCGGCGGCCGTGGCTACGTGACCTGGTACCCGTTCGAACACCCGCAACTCGGCCCCGTCGAGCTTGGCGGGTGGGACTTCTTCAACGTGTGGAGCAACGCGCCATCCGAGTACATGGAAGCCGAGATCTCGCCGCACGCCGACTGGGCGGTGCTGCACGCGCTCGCGACGCCGTGCCTCGAGCTGCACTCGATCAGCGCCGAGCCCCTCGGTGGCGACCTGTTCCGCGTACGCGCGGTGGTGCACAACCGAGGTTGGCTCCCGACCAACGTGAGCGAGCAGGCACTCAGCCGCAAGGCGGTGCAACCGCTGGCCGCGACGATCACCCTGCCCGATGGCGCGGCGCTGGCCGGCGGTGATCCTCGCGTCGAGCTCGGCCAGCTCGGCGGGTGGTCACGCGCGGTGTCGATGCTGTCGTGGGTCGGGCCCAACGACGACACCCGCGATCGCGGCAAGGCCGAGTGGACCGTTCGCGCGTCGCCCGGCGCGACCATGCAGGTCGAGTTCCGTCACGCCCGCGCCGGCGTGGTGCGCGCGGAGGTGGTGTGTCGATGATCGACGTGAGCGGGCGCCGCCCGAGCGGCGCGAGCGGCCCGGACGGCACGAGCGGCCCGGAGCGGGAGACATGACGTCGCCGCTGTCGGTCGGTTTGATCGGCGCCGGGCCCTGGGCGGGGATGGTGACCGCGCCGATGTTCGCCGGCGGTCCGGGCACGCGGCTCGCCGGTGTGTGGTCGCGCACCGCGGCCCATGCCGAAGCATTGGCGGCGACGCACAACGTGCCTGCGTTCGCGTCGGTCGACGCGCTGCTCGACGCGTGCGAGGCCGTCGCGATCACTGTGTCGCCGGCGGCCCAACCCGAGTATGCGATCGCAGCCGCGCGGGCCGGCAAGGCGGTGCTGCTCGAGAAGCCCCTCGCGTTCGACGTTGCATCGGCCGAACGGATGGCCGACGCGATCGGGGAGGCGGGCGTCGGGTCGCTGGTCGTGTTGACGTACCGCTTCAACCCGTCGGCCCGCGAGTTCCTCGCCGCCGCGAAGACCTTCGACGCGTTGGGCGGACGCGGCTGTTTCATCTCCGGCGCCTTCCTCGAAGGCAGCCCGTTCGCCACCGACTGGCGGCTCGAACGCGGCTGCCTGCTCGACGTCGGTCCGCACATCATCGACCTGCTCGACGCCGCGCTCGGCGACGTCGTCGAGATCGAGGCGATGGGCGACGTGCAGGGTTGGGTCGGAGTCACGATGCGCCACGCGTCGGGCGCGACGAGCCAGGCGTCGACATGCTCCCGGGCCGCGGGAGTGCAGCGCACCGAAGCCGAGCTGTTCGGTCTGTCGGGATCGCTCGTCTTCGACGGTCGCGCCGGCAACGAGGCCGACACGTTCGCCACCCTGCGCGACGAGTTCGTGCAGGTCGCCCGGTCCGGCGGCTCACACCCCCTCGACGTGCAGCGCGGCCTCCACCTCCAACGCCTCCTCGCCGCGGCCCATGCGTCGATAGCTATCGCATAGCGATAGCTATCGACGCCTGTCCCGACCGGTCAGTCGACGAGGTCCCGGGAGGTCGACCAGGAGGCTTCGACGGCGTCGAGACGCTCGGTGGCGCTACGACGCAAGCGGGTCGCGACCCCGGCCATGATCGCGTCGACGAGCGCGACGGTGCCGGTGTGGCTGTCGAACGGCCCCGCGCTGCGGGCGCTCACAACGAACGTGTGACGGGCGCGTTCGGCGAGCGGCGAGAACGCGCTGTCGGTCACCGCGATGAGCACCGCGCCGCGGTCGACGAGCCGGCGGGTCGATTCGAGGACCCAGCGTTCGTAGCGACGATGGTCGAGCGCGACGACGACATCGTCGGGTTCGACCGCGGCGACGAGTCGCGACACCCGCACCGGCGAACCGCCGACGAGCGACACGTGCTCGCGCAACATGTCGAGTTGTGTCACGAAAAGCATGCCGACGCCGCGCGAGAACTCCCCCGGGATCACATGGACGCCGCGCCGGCGGTCGGCGAGCAGATCGACGGCCGCGCGCAGCTCGTCGGGGTTCACGGCATCCAGGGTCGAGCGGACATTGTCGAGGTCGGCGGTGAGCGTGCGGCTGAGCACGTCGCTCGGTGGGCGCTCGCGAATGCGTTCCGTCGCGGGCCGGAGGGCGTCGGCGATCTCTTCCTGCACCGCGGCCTGCAATTGCGCGAACCCGGAGAACCCGAGCTTCGCCGCGAATCGCAGCACCGTGGGACCGCTCGTGCCGGAATGGGTTGCCAGTTGCGCGACGGTGCCGAATGCGACGATCTTCGGGTCGTCCGCCACGGTCTCCGCGACGCGCTTCTCGGCCGGCGTGAGCCGGCCCGCCGTTTCGGCGATCCGCTCGGACAGGTTCATCGGAACATACGTTACAATCAATTCCCGTCGACGGAACAAGAGGTACAGGACATGAGTGACCCCACCTTCGCGTCCGTCAACCCCGCTCGCCCCGCCGAGGTGATCGCCGAGTTCCCGATCTCCGACGCCGACGACGTCGAGGACGCGGTGGCCCGCGCGGTCGCGGCGCAACGTTCGTGGGCCAGCGTACCGGTACCGGCGCGCGCCGAGATCGTCGCGGCGTGCGGCGCGGTGCTCGCCGACCGCAAGGCCGAACTCGCGCATCTCGTGTCGCGGGAAGCGGGCAAGGTGCTCGTCGAAGCGGGCGGCGACGTCCAGGAAGCGATCGACATGGCCGCATACATCGCCGGCCAGGGGCGCAACGCGTGGGGCGAGACCCACCCGTGCGAGATGCCCGACAAGATCGGCTTCACCACCCGCCACCCGGTCGGCGTGGTCGGGATGGTCACCCCGTGGAACTTCCCGGTCGCCATCCCCTCGTGGAAGATCTTCCCCGCGCTGCTCGCCGGCAACGGTGTGGTGATCAAACCGTCGGAGCACGCGCCGGCCTGCTGTGAGGCGTTCGTCGACGCGTGCCGGGCGGCGGGTGTGCCCGACGGCCTCGTGAACGTCGTGCACGGTTACGGCGACGCGGGTCGCGCCATCGTCGAACATCCCGACGTGCGGGCGGTCAGCTTCACCGGATCGGTGCCGACCGGGCGCCGGGTCGCGGCCGGCGCGATGGAGCACGGGCCGAAACTCGTGTCGCTCGAACTCGGCGGCAAGAACGCGATGATCGTGATGCCCGACGCCGACCTCGACCTCGTCGTCGAAGGCGCGCTGTTCGGCGCGTTCGGCACCTCGGGGCAACGGTGCACCTCGACCTCCCGCCTCGTCGCGCACGCCGACATCGCGGGCGCGCTGCTCGAGGCGCTCGTACCGCGCGCGGAGAAACTCGTGCTCGGTGACCCCACCCAGGCCGGAACCGACGTCGGTCCCGTGATCGACCGGGCTTCGTGCGAACGGATCGACCGGATGGTGATGAACGCGGTCGACGAAGGTGCGGCGATCGTCACCGGCGGCCGCGCGGTCGAGGTCGCCGGTTGCGAGGGTGGGTCCTTCTACCTGCCGACGATCCTGCGCGACGTCGAACGGAACCACACCATCGCCCGCCAGGAGGTGTTCGGCCCGGTGTTGAGCGTGATCGAGGTCGACTCGTTCGGCGAAGCGATCGAGGTCGCCAACGACACCGAGTACGGACTCTCCGCCGCCATCTACACGCGCGACATCAACCAGGCGATGCGCGCGGTCCATCAACTCGACACGGGCATCGTCTACGTGAACGCGCCGACGATCGGCGCCGAGATCCACCTCCCGTTCGGCGGCAACAAGCACACCGGCAACGGGTTCCGTGAAGCGGGCAAGCGCGGTCTCGAGCAGTTCAGCGAAGTGAAGAGCGTCTACATCGACTTCTCCGGCAAGTTGCAGAAAGCGCAGATCGACAACCGCCCCGGAGTGTCGTGAACGGCCGTATGAACGGCGCCGACGCGATCGCGAGCGCGCTGCGCGGCGCGGGCGTCGACGTCGCGTTCGGCTTGCCGGGCGTGCACAACCTCGCGCTGTGGCCCGCGTTCGAACGCGCCGGGATCCGCATCGTCGGGTCGCGCCACGAGCAGGGTTGCGCGTACGCGGCCGACGGCTACGCGCGCGCAACCGGCAAGGTGGGTGTCGCGCTCGTCACCACCGGTCCGGGCGCCGCGAACACCCTCGGGGCGGTCGGCGAAGCGTGGGCGAGCCATTCACCCGTCGTGGTGATCGCGACCGACATCCCTTCCACCTTGCGCCGCGACGGCGTGTACCGCGGCGTGTTGCACGAAACCCCGGACCAGGCCGGGCTGTTCGCGCCGGTGACCACGACACGCGTCGTCGTCGATCGGCTGGACTGGCTCGCCGGCTCCATCACGCAGGCGTGCCGCGACGCACGCTCATCGAAGCAAGGGCCGGCGTATGTCGAAGTCCCAACCGACTTCCTGAGCGCCGACTACCAGGAGCCCGGCGCCACCACGAGCAGCGATACCGACGCGAAGGTGCTCGACATCACCGACGCGCTCGGCGAGATCGAACGATCGGCGCGGCCGCTCCTATGGATCGGGGGCGGCACCCGCGACGCAGGCGCGGAGGTCGACGCGCTTGCGAGCACGCTCGGCGCACCCGTCGTCACCACGTACCAGGCGCGCGGCGTCTTGCCGGCCGGCCACCCGATGCTGGTGCCCGCGCCGCCGCACGAACCCGAAGTCACCGACCTGATCGCGAGCGCCGACCTCGCGGTCGTGATCGGTTCCGATCTCGACTACATGAACACGATGGGATGGCGCCTCCCCCTTCCCGAACATCGCGTCGCGATCAACGTCGACGCCGCCGACGCGACCAAGAACTACGCCATCGACGTCGTCGTCGAAGGCACCGCGGCCGACACCGTCGCCGCGATCGCCGAGAAGCTCGAGCACCGTGAGCCGTGGGCCGACGACCTCGGCGCACTCGGCACCGCGATCCGCGATCGCTTGCGCGCCACGCCCGAAACGACACCCGCGATCGAGTTCATCGAACTGACCGAGGCCGCGCTCGATCGCACCGGTGCGCCGACCGTGTTCGCCGACATGTGCATCGCCGGCTACTGGCTCGCGGGCCATCTCGGGGTGGCGCGCTCGCGAGGCCTGCACTACCCGATGGGTTGGGGCACGCTCGGTTGGGCGTTCCCGGCGGCAATCGGCGCCGCGGCGGCCGGTGATCGAGCCGTGTGCTTCGCCGGTGACGGCGGGATGCTGTTCGCCATCGGCGAGCTGGCCGCGCTGGCACAGGAACAGCTGCCGCTCACCGTCGTCGTCGTCGACGACGGTGGCTACGGCATGTTGCGTTTCGGCCATGAGCACGAGGCAAACGGCAGCACCCTCTCGCCCGTCGACTTCGTCGCCGTCGCCAAAGGTTTCGGCATCGACGCGCGGGTCATCGACGGCTTCGGCAGCGAGTACGGCCGGGCGATGGCCCACGCGCTGTCGGGCAACCGGCCCCGCCTGCTGCACGTGCGCGCGCAGCTGTACCCACCGGTCACGACAAGCCCGCGCTGGCCCGGCCCGCGAACGAACAGGAGCACATGATGACCACGAACGCGACACCCCTTCCGGTCGATGTGTTCGACGCGCCCGCCCCGCACCTCGTCACCGACCTGCCCGGACCGCGAGCGCGTGCGGTCATCGAACGCGACCGGCGCGTCACGAGCCCGTCGATGGGACGCGTCTACCCGCTGGTCCCGTCGCGCGGGGCGGGATGCGTGCTCGAAGACGTCGACGGCAATCGTTTCCTCGATTTCAATGCGGGCATCGCGGTGACCTCCACGGGGCATTGTCACCCGCACGTGGTCGAAGCGATCGAGCGGCAGAGCAACACACTGCTGCACTACTGCTCGAGCGACTGGTACATCCCCGAGTACGTCGAACTGTGCGAACGCCTCGTCGCGACCTCACCCATCGGCCCGGCACGCGTGTTCCTCGGCAACTCCGGCACCGAGGCGGTTGAAGCGGCGATCAAGTTGTCGCGCCACGCGACCGGGCGCACCAACGTGATCGCGTTCCTCGGGTCGTTCCACGGCCGTTCGCTCGGCAGCCTCTCACTCACCGCGAGCAAGGCGCGCTACCGCGGCGGGTTCGGTCCGCTGCTCCCCGGCGTGTACCACGCGCCCTACGGCGAGCCCGGCTACATCGAGAACGTGATCTTCAAGCACCTCACACCGCCCGAGGACGTGGCCGCGATCGTCGTGGAACCGATCCAAGGAGAAGGCGGGTACGTCGTACCGCCCGCGGGTTGGCTGCTCGAACTGCGCGAGTTGTGCGACGAGCACGGCATCGTCTTCGTGGCCGACGAGGTGCAAAGCGGCGCCGGTCGCACCGGGAAGATGTGGGCGATCGAGCACGAGGGCGTGGTGCCCGACGTGATCCTTTCCGGCAAAGGACTCGCGAGCGGGATGCCGTTGTCGGCGCTGATCGCGCGCGCCGACTTGATGACGTGGGGAGCCGGCAAGCACGGCTCGACCTTCGGGGGAAATCCTGTCTCGTGCGCAGCCGCGCTCGCCACGCTCGATCTCCTCGAGGGCGGCCTGACCGATAATGCGGGCGCGGTGGGCGACCATCTGCTCGGGCGGCTGCGCGAACTCGCGACGCGCCACCCGAGCATCGTCGACGTGCGCGGTCGCGGCCTGATGATCGGTATCGAGTTGCCCACCCACGACGATGCCGAGGCGGTCGAGCAGGAATGCTTCCGGCGCGGCCTGCTAGTGCTGACGTGCGGCGAGTCGTCGCTTCGTTTCGCCCCGCCGCTGATCGTCACGATCGACCAAGCCGACACCGCGGTGCGCATCCTCGACGAGGTTGTGACCGGCAGGTAATCGGGCGAGGCGTCCGTTTACTGGGACTTTTTGCGTTGGAGTCGCTAGAATCGAACACGTGTTCGGTGCACTCGCAGACCTCGCAGAGGCCGTCGACAAACTGGCGGTGTCCGAGCAACCGCCCCATGTGGCCGCGCTGCGGCACGAGATCGATCGGCTCGAATTTCTGTGGCTGCGTTCGGTTCGTGAGGCGGAGCGGACATGCGAATGGCAAGCGGAAGGCTTCGCATCTTCCGCGGCATGGCTTCGCGAGCGCTGCAATCTGAGCCACAACGAGGCGGCGACTGCGATCAAGTTGGCACGAACGATCGAGGCAATGCCCGAACTCGCGGCCGCATTCGAAGCGGGGGCGATCACACGCAGGCACGTACTTGTCGTGTCGTTCGCGCGCACACCAGCCCGCGACGCGGCGTTCCGCCTCCTCGACGCCGCGTTCGCCGCGGCGGCAACAACGCTGTCGCCGCACCAACTGCGCGCCGTCGTACAACACGCGTGCGACGCGATCGACGGCGACGGGGGTGCCGGCGAAGAGCGCGCCCGGCTCGATCGACGGGCGCTCTACCTGTCCGAACTGCTCGACGGCATGGGCGCGGTCCAAGGGACGCTCGATCCCGAAACGAGCGAGCTGCTCCACACCGCGCTCGACGCAGCGATGGAAGCCGACCACGACGCGAACGACACCCGCACGGCTCCGCAACGACGCTGCGACGCGCTCGGCGACCTCATCCGCCTTGCCCTCGCCCACATGCCGAACGGTCCCGGACGGCACAACCCGCCGCACCTCGGTGTCGTGGCGGACCTCGAGGTGATCGAGGCTCGGGGCGGGGCCGATCTCGCCGACCTCGTCCGCGCCGAGGGCGCGTACGGGCCGCTTTCACGATCGGTCCTCGAACGCATCGCGTGCGACTGCAAGATCTGGCGCGCGATCACCGACGGGGATTCGCAACCCCTCGACGTCGGCCGGGCCAGCCGCACGGTCACCGACGCGCAGTGGCGTGCACTCGTCGTCCGCGACGGCGGCTGCGTCGAACCGGGCTGCGACCGCCCGCCCGGTTGGTGCCAGGCCCATCACCAACGCTGGTGGGCCCGCGATCACGGTGAAACCAACGTCGACAATCTCGAACTGCGATGCCACCGCCACCACCGCGAGGTCCACCTCTGCGGGCAGGCACCGCCATAGAAGTCGTCCGCCGGAGATTCCTTCTACCCTCGCATGATGGCGAGCGATGAAGAGATCGGGTTCCCGACGGGGTCGGCCGACGAGCGCGAGCTGTTGCTGCGCTGGCTCGGGTTCCTGCGGGGCGCCGTGTTACGCAAGATCGACGGGCTGAGCGACGACGACGCGCGCTGGACGCCGGATGGGAAGTTGATCCCGGTGCTCGGCATCGTCAATCACCTGACGCACGTCGAGTGGCGTTGGATCGACGGTTGGATGCTCGGCCAAGAAGTCAGCAAGGACGAGAGCGAGTACCGGCCCGGACCTGAATGCACGGTCGAGCAGGCGGTCGATGCGTACCGCACCCGGGCTGCGGCGACCGACGCCGCCGTCAGGTCGATGTCGTTGACCACGCCGTGCAGGTGGGGGCACGACACCGACCTGCGCTGGGTGCTCCTCCACTTGATCAACGAAACCGCGCGCCATGCCGGTCACGCCGATGCGACTCGCGAACTGCTCGACGGCACAACCGGGGAATGACGGAGCTTGACGGCCCGGCTCCGTCAGGCATTCTTGACTTCAAGAAATCCTGACGCTGGGGGTTACCGTGGAGACCATGCCGAGAAACGCCTACCCGAGGTCGATCGACGAGCTTCCCGACTGGCTCGCGGGCCTGCCGGGCTACGACACCATCGTCCCCCACCTGCGCGACAGCGCCGAGGGCAACACCGATCCCGATGCCGCGTGGCAGGTGCACATGGCGCTCCCGCGCGACGTGTCGAAGTCGAAGGACGACATCGACCCCATCGTGATGCTCGTCGCGCTCGCGTACCTACGGGCGCGGGTCGACGACAAGATGACCGAGGTCGTGGGGGTCTGCCGCACGACGGGGAAGTCGTGGGCCCAGATCGGCCAGGCGCTCGGTATCAGCAAGCAAGCCGCGTGGGAACGCTTCTCCGGCGAAGACTGAGATCCCCTCAGGCGGTGTCGTGGAGGACGGCCATCGCGGCGTTGCGGCCGTTGAGCGCGATGACGCTGCCGGCCGGATGGGTGGCGGCGCCGCAGAGGTAGACGCCGGGCATGCCCGTGCGGGGCGCGAAGCGGTGCTGCCACATCTGGTCGGGCATGCATTCGCCCTGGAAGATGTGGCCGCCGGTGAGGCCGATGCGGCGTTCGATGTCGGGCGGGCCGAGCACGTCGATCTCCTCGACGCATGCGTGGATGTCGGGCGAGAACCGGCCGATCAGATCGAGCACCTGGCGGCCGATCTCGTCGCGGCGCGAGTCCCAGTCGCCGTCGGCGAGCGTGTACGGCGCGTACTGCACGAACGCGCTCATCGTGTGCTTGCCCGCGGGTGCGACGGTCGGGTCGTACGCGCTCTGGAAGTAGAGCTCGGCGAACCCGGGCCGCGGGACACCGCGCGTGCAGTCTTCGAATGCCGCTTGCGCCTCGTCGATCGGCAGCGCGATCGACACCGGCGCGCGGTTCGGGTAGCCGGCGCCGGGCGCGGCGGTCCAGGTGGGCAACCGCCCGAGCCCGCAGTTGACCTTCATCACCGGGCTCTGCGTGCGCCACCCGTCGACCTTGGCTCTGAAACTCGGAGCCGCGTCGTCGCCGCAGAGCGCGAGGGTCACTTTCGGGTCGGCGTTCGACACGACCACGCGGGCGCGGACCCGCTCGCCGCCTTCGAGTTCGACACCTTCGCCGGGCACGATGCGCCCGACACGTACACCGCTCGCGAGGACCACGCCGAGGTCGGCGGCGGCTTCGGCGATCGCGAACGAGATGCGACCCATGCCCCCTTCGACATAGCCCCACGCCATGGGCACGTTCTCGATGGTGCCCGAGAAGTGCATCAGCTTGATCGACGCCGTTCCCGGGTCGCGCGGGCCGGCCCACGCGCCGATCACGCCCTGGCCGTAGAGCGCGGTGTGGAGGCGTTCGTCCTTGCAGTAGCGGGGAATGACCTCGGCGATCGACGTGTGGAACACGGTGCCGATCAGGTCGGTGTCGTGGCCGAGCATCGCCTCGATCTCGTCGCGGTCGGGTGCGTCGCCCGCCCACGCGTCACGCGGTCCCTCGCGCAGCGCCCGCCGGATCTGGTCGAAGAAGTCTTCGTACGCGAACTGGCCTTCGATATCGGCGTCGCTGAACCCGTTGGCCCGCAGGTTCGCGACGGTCGCGTCGTGGTCGAGGAACTGCACGTACGAGGTGCCGTCGTCGAACGGGCACCACATGCCGGGGTCGGTGACGTAGACCTTGTAGCCGTACCGGCGAAGGTCGAGTTCGTCGATCACGAGCGGGTCGAGCAACCCGACGACGTAGGCGCACGGGCTCACCTTGTAGGCCGGGTCGGCGAACGGCTCCTCGAGCGTGCACGCTCCGCCGAGGCGGTCACGCGCCTCGAGAACCAGCACCGACTTTCCCGCGCGAGCGAGGTACGCGGCCGCGGTGAGGCCGTTGTGACCACCACCGACGACCACCACATCCCACTCGCGCGCGGCAAGGTCGCGCACCGGCATCGGGAGGCCAACCCGCCCGAGGGCCGCTTGGATGGTCCCGGCGGTCACGGCCCGACGATCACTGGCTGCGTACCGAGCGGGCGAACGTCTCCAGGTTCGTCACGAAGCGGGAAACATCTTCCACGGTGTGCTGGGCCGAGATCGTCCACTGCTCGCATTTCCCCCACGGCGGCAGGTACACGCCGCCATTGTGCTGGAAACACCAGTGCGCGTGGCCCCAACGGCCGTCGTAGTCGAGGAAGTCGCGATAGTCGCGGATGCGCGCCTCGCTGAACACGATCGCGCCCTTCGCCCCGAACGCGTTGACGTAGCCGGGCAGTTCGTAGCGGTGGAGCACGTCGAGGATTCCTTGCACCATCACGCCGCGTAGCACGTCGAAACGTTCGTACGCCTCGTGGGTGAGCACTTCGAGGAGCGTCGCACGCGCGGCGGCCATCGTGAGCGGGTTGCCGTTGAACGTTCCGACCTGGTCGTAACGGCCGTCGGCGATCAGGCCCATCAGTTCGTGCGTGCCGCCGATCGCCCCGCAGGGCAGTCCGCCGCCGAGTGCCTTCGCGAGGCAGACGAGGTCGGGGGTGACCCCCGACCGTTCGACCATGCCGCCCGGCGCGACTGCGAGGCCGGTCTTCACCTCGTCGAACGCGAGGTAGGCACCGTGCGCGTGGGTGATCTCCTTCAGCGCCGCGAGGTAACCGTCGGGCGGCGCGATCACACCGATGTTCATCATCATCGGTTCGACGATCATCCCGGCGATCTCGCCCGGGTGGTCGAGAAAGGCGCGCTCGACGGCGGCGGCGTCGCCGAAGGGCACGACGACCGTGAACTGCGCGATCTCCTCGGGGATCCCACCTTCGGCGGCGACGGACCGCGGCCGGCGCGCCGGCCCGGCGTCGGCGATGTCGGGGTACACCGACACTTGCACGGCGTCGTGGTGGCCGTGGTAGCTGCCTTCGACCTTGATGATGCGCGCCCGGCCGGTGGCTGCCCGCATGAGGTGGACCGCGTCCATCGTCGCTTCGGTGCCGGAGTTGTTGAACCGCCACAGCGGTAACCCGAAACGGCGCGCCAGCTCCGCGGAGACGGTGATGACGTCGGCGGTGGGTTGCGCGAAGTGCGTGCCGAGCTCGACCCGGTTCTGTACCGCCCGCACCACCGCGGGGTGCGCGTGGCCCACGAGCATCGCACCGAACCCGGCGTGGAGATCGACGTACTCGGTGCCGTCGGCGTCGAACACCCGCGAGCCCCGACCATGGCTCACCCAGATGGGGCACGGCGGCGCCGCCTGCCAGCTCGACGCGACCCCACCCGCGAGCGTCGCCGAGGCCTCCCGCGTGAGCCGGGCCGATGCCGGCGTACGCCCCAGGAGTTGGAGTTCCTGCCGTTCGATGAGCCCGTCGAGGACGTGCTCATCGCCGACGTTGCCGTCGACCTCCGACGGGATGACGAGGGCCATGGGGACCGATCTGGCCGCCTACCGGGGCCGGTCAACTGACTGATGCGTCAGCACAATCTAACTGACTGTTCAGTCAGTAACGTAGCTCGGCCCCGAGGCCCGGCGCAACGACCGACCGGCACAGACATCCATCGGGTTCCCACGGCGCGCAGATGCGACAATGCGACCCGCCGACGCGAGGCACGCAGGAACACCCGAATTCAGGCGACACCCAAAACCTATGTTGCCGCGAAAACGACGCCACGCGGCGCGGTGAGCGAGCGCAGCGAGCGAACTCGCCAGCGAGCGACGGAGCGACGAGCCCCCTGGGCGAGGAGCGACCGAGCGAGCGAGAAAGTGCGAGCGACGGAGCGACGAGCCCCCTGGGCGAGGAACGACGAGCGAGCGAGCGTGCGGTGAGCGAGCGCAGCGAGCGAACTCGCCAGCGAGCGACGGAGCGACGAGCCCCCTGGGCGAGGAACGACCGAGCGAGCGAAACAGCAAGGAGGAGCGGTGAGCGAGCGGGACAACACCACGTTTCGGGTGACGTACGCGACGTTGAGCGCCGACAACGACGAGTTGCACGCTGCGTTCGACCGCGGGATCGTCGCTGTCCGCGCGGGCCTCGGGCGCGACCGGCCGTTCGTGATCGGTGGGCAGGAACGGGCGGGCGCGGGCGGCGCCGCGCTCGACGAGCGCTCGCCCAGCGATGCCGACCTGCGCATCGCGACGATCGCCACCGCGTCGGCGGCCGATGTCGCCGACGCGGTCGAAACCGCGCAGCGCTTCGCGCCGGCGTGGGCGGCAACGCCGTGGGAGGAGCGGGCCGCGACGCTCGAACGGGCCGCCGACCTGATCTCGCAACGCCGGTTCGAACTGTCGGCGACGATGACGATGGAGGTGGGCAAGAACCGTCTCGAAGCGCTCGGCGACGTCGAGGAAACCGCCGACCTGATCCGCTACTACGCCCACCAGCTGCGCGACCACCACGGGTTCGCCCTCGACATGGAGCGCCTGTCGCCGAACGAGGCGACGTTCGACGTGATGCGCCCGTACGGCGTGTGGGCGGTCGTCGCACCGTTCAACTTCCCGATGGCGCTCGCGATCGCGCCGGCCGCGGCGGCGTTGATCGTCGGCAACACCGTCGTGCTCAAACCGTCGGAGCAGGGGGCGGTCACGTCGTTGCTCGGCTGTGAGGCGCTGTGGGACGCCGGGGTGCCGGCCGATGCGCTTTCGGCGGTGACGGGCCCGGGCGATACGGTCGGCGCGGCGCTCGTCGCCGACCCGCGGGTGAACGGGGTGACGTTCACCGGTTCGTATGACGTCGGGATGAGTATCTGGCGCGCGGCGCGGGAGGGTTCGTGGCCGCGGCCGGTCGTGTGCGAGATGGGCGGGAAGAACCCGGTGCTCGTTGCCGCGTCGGCCGACCTGGAGCTCGCGGTCGAGGGCGCGGCGCGCTCGGCGTTCGGGTACACGGGGCAGAAATGTTCGGCGGCGTCGCGCGCGTACGTCGAGCAGTCGGTGTACGACGAGTTCGTCGACCGGCTGGCGCGGCGCGCCAACGAAGTGGTGGTCGGCGATCCCCTCGACCGAGATGTGTTCATGGGCCCGGTGATCGATGCGGCCGCAGTGGCCCGTTACGAGCGGGCGGTCGACGAGGCGAAACGAACCGGCCGGGTGGTCGCGGGCGGCCGGCGCCTCGCCGATGGCGAGCTGGCACGCGGCCATTTCGTCGCGCCGACGGTTGTCGAAGCGCCGGTCGACGGGCGTTTGTTCGCCGACGAGCTGTTCGTGCCGTTCATCGCGGTTGCACCGGTCGGGTCGCTCGACGAAGCGATTATGCGGGCCAACTCGTCGGCGCTCGGGCTGACCGCGGGCCTCTTCAGTCGCGAGCAGGCCGACATCGACCGTTTCCTCGAAGGCATCGACGCCGGTGTGGTGTACGTGAACCGGAAGGCCGGCGCGACGACTGGCGCGTGGCCGGGCGTGCAGCCCTTCGGTGGTTGGAAGGGCTCGGGCACGAACGGGAAGGCGGGCGGCGGCCCGTACTACCTGCAGCAGTACCTGAGGGAACAGAGCCGCACGATCGTCGGCTGAGGCGCCGACCGGCTGACCCGGCTAGCGGCCCCGCGGACCGATTCGACGGGGAAGGCGGGAACGACGCGCCCGGCGGTGCCGGTCACTTCGCTCGCGACGAAGATCGCGTCGAGCGCGGCTTCTTCGGTGGCTTCGACCACGCCCGCGAAGAGGCCGTCGATCCACGTTCCCGCCGGCGGGAGGGCCAGCGGTTCGGCGAAGCGCGCGTCGCGCGGGGAGCGGGTCGAGGTGCTGAACCCGAGGAAGATCTCGCCGCTGCCGTGATGCCCGACCGAACCGACACGCGCGAGCCCGAGACCGGCGCGCCGCGCCAGGCGGCTGCAGCCGTGGGTATCGAGGGGTGCGTCGGTCGCGACCACCACGAGGCACGACCCGGCGGGCCGGCGAGAACCACCACCGAAGCCCTGCGCGGCAAGCTCGCGCCCGACCGGCCGGCCGTCGACGGTGAGCCGGTCGATCGAGCCGAAATTGGCGAGCAGCAGCACACCGACGGTCGCGTCGAGTTCGGCGACGTACCTCGACGCCGAACCGATACCGCCCTTGCACCCGAACGCGACCATCCCGGTGCCGGCACCGACCGCGCCGAGCGCCGGCGCGTCGCGGCTCGCGACCCGCAACGCCTCCCGCGCGTGCTCGACCCGCACGGTGCGAGCCCGCGCGTCGTCGAGCCAGGAGTCGTCGCATTCGCCGACGACGGGGATGACGACGTCTTCGATGCCGTTCCCGGCGGCGGGCACCGCCTCGAACACCGCGTCGACGACCGCGTCGAAACACCGCCCGACCGCGGTCGTGCCGGTGAGCAGTACCGGCGTCTCGAGCATCCCCCATTCGGCGATCTCCACCGATCCGGTCAGTTCCCCGGCGCCGTTCAGGACCGCAGTTCCCGCGGCCATCGGGTGCAGGAACAGGTCGTCGATCGGGGCCGGCACGATCGCGGTGACGCCGGTGCGCGCCGCGCCGTGACCGCGTTCGCCGTCGTACCAGCAGGTCACGTGCCCGACCCGCACGGCGCCGACGTCGACGATGCTGTTCGTCGGCCCGGCGGCAGGGACCCGATCTCGAGGCCGAGTTCGCGCGCGCGGGGGCGAGGTGAAGGTGGCGAGGAATGCACTGACGGCGACGCTACTCATGCCGGTAGCGTCGCCGCCGTGCGTATGCCGGTCGTGTGGTCGGAGCGCCACCGAGGGCACGCCACCGACGGTGGCTACTGGCTCGGCGTGCGCCTCCCGGGTGACGAAGAACCCGAACGCGGCGACCTGCTGCGCGACGCGCTGCTGGCGGCAGGGGCGCCGATCAGCGCGCTCGTCGAGCACGGCGATGCCGCGCTGTTGGCGGTGCACACCGGCGAGTTCGTCGAGTTCATGGCCGGCGCCTACGACCGGTGGGTCGCGGCGGGGTACGCGAAGGATCCCGGCCAACCGGTCGTCGTGCCCTACGTGTTCGCGTTGCGGCAACTCACGCCGGGCCGCGCCGCGCACGCTGCCGCGTCGGTGCACGCCGAGGTTGGCCGCTTCGCGATCGACACCATGACGTTGATCGGCGCCGCGACCTACGACGCGGCGCGCGCCGCCGTCGACTGTGCCCTGACTGCGGCCGACCTCGTCCTCGACGGCCGGCGCGGCGCGTACGCCGCGGTGCGCCCACCCGGCCATCACGCCGGCGCCGACTTCTTCGGCGGCTCCTGCTACCTGAACAACGCGGCGTGCGCGGCGCAGTACCTGCGCGACCGCGGGGTCGCCCGCGTCGCCGTGATCGACGTCGATGCCCATCACGGCAACGGCACCCAGGAGATCTTCTACGACCGCGACGACGTGTTCTACGGGTCGGTGCACGTCGACCCGGGCGCGGGTTGGTTCCCGCACTTCGTCGGGTTCGCCGAGGAGCGCGGCCACGGCGACGGTATCGGCGCCAACCACAACATCCCGCTCGCGCCGGGTGCGAGCGACGACGAATGGTTGCGCGCGATCGACGAACTCGCGACTGATGCGGCGGAGCACGGTGCCGGTGCGCTGGTCGTTTCACTCGGTGTCGACGCGTCGCGACAAGACCCGGAAAGCCCGCTGGCGGTCACCGGGGCCGGCTTCGCCGCCGCGGGACGCTGTCTTGCCGCGCTCGACCTTCCCACCGTGTTCGTACAAGAAGGCGGCTATCACCTCGGCACGTTCGCCGACCTGGTGCTGTCATTCCTCGGAGGCTTCGAAGATGGCGAGTGAATTCGTCGGCACCGAACAACGGGGTGGGCTGCCGGTGCCGGCACGCCCGGAGGTCGACCCGCCGCCCCACTGGCGGCTCGAGGCGGTCGCCGCCACGGAACGCCCCCGCGATCTCGTGCTCGCACCCGATGGTTGCTCGGTCGCGTTCATCCTCGATCGCGACACTTCCGATGTCTGGACGCTCGCCCTCGGGGCCGAACCGCAGCCGGGAACCCTGCGACGCATCACGACCGGACGGGCGCTGATGCCCTACTGGGAAGACACGAAGCCGGCGTGGTCACCCGATGGCACCCGCATCGTGTACGCCGACGGCGGCGAACTGTTCGTTGTCGCGGCGGCGGGCGGACCACCGCAACGGCTGTGCGAGGCGGGGAACCCGATGTGGCTCGACGATCAACGCATCGTCGTGACCGTGGAACGCGACCGTTGCACTCGGCTCGCCGTCGTCGAGGTCGACGACCCATCGCCCCAGACGCTCGCGGCCGGTAACGGCGACTGCGGCGCGGCGGCGATCGCCCCCGATCGCGAGCGAGTCGCGTTCGTGTTCTGGCCGCACGACGATCGCAACCGGTCCGATATCCGCATCGTGAACGAGCGCGGCGACGAAGTGCTCCTCAGCGGCACACCCGGGATGCAGGCGCGGGCCCGCGTGGTCACCCGACGGCAAACAGATCGCGTACACGTCGGAAGAACCAGGTTGGAACGAGGTGTTCGTCGTGCCCGCGACCGGCGGTACACCCCGGCAATGCACACGCGACGAAGCCGACTTCAACGACCTCGCCTGGTCGGCTGATGGTTCCCGCATCGCCGCGACCCGCACCCGGCGCGCCTTCACCGACCTGGTCGAGATCGACGCCGCGGACGGTGCCGTGTCGATGCGCGCGACCGGCGGTTCGTGGGGCACGCCGATCTACCTTCCCGACGGCTCCATCCTTGCCACCTACGAAGACAGCGGGACCACACCCCAGATCCGGCGCGTCGCACCCGACGGCACGCAGACAACCGTCTTCGCCCCGGCACCGGCCGCGATCGTCGCCGCGCCGCACGTACGCCCGGAACGGGTCACGTTCAGTTCGTTCGACGGGCTCGAGATCGAAGGCATCCTGTACCGCCCGACGAACGCGTCGGCGAGCGCGCCGGTCGCCGCGATCGTCAACCCGCACGGTGGCCCCACCGATGCCGACGGCGACGAGTGGTACGGCCACGCGCAATATTTCGTCGACAAGGGCTACGCGTGGTTGTGCCTGAACTTCCGCGGGAGCACCAGTTACGGCCGCGAGTTCGAGCGCGCCAACCACGGCGTGTGGGGAGTCGACGACACCAAGGATTGTCTCGCCGCCTACGACCATCTTGCGACGCTCGACTGGGTCGACGCGACCCGGGTCGCGATCTTCGGCGGTTCCTACGGGTCGTACCTCGCGCTCTGCAGCGTCGTCGACGATCCGGAACGCCGGTATCGCTGCGCGGTCGCGAAGTACGGGGATTGCGACATTCTCACGTCGTGGGCACAGGGTGATCGCGAAGGCCGCCAGGACCTCGAACGGATGATGGGGCACCCTTCCACCGCGCGGGCCGCTTACCACGCCGGGTCACCGATCCACCGCATCGAGCAACTGTCGGTGCCTCTGCTGGTCGCGCACGGCGAGCTCGACGAGCGGGTCAACCCGGCGCAGTCACGGCAACTGGTGGAGTCGTTGGCGCAGCTCGGCAAGACCTACGAGTACGTCACATACCCGACCGAGGCGCACGGTTTCCTGCACACCGGGCCGCAGGTCGACTTCTACCGGCGGCTGGAACGGTTCTTCGATTGGTGGCTGATGTAACACGGCATTGATGCGCTCGCCTTGACACCGGCGCGAGCCGTCGGGAGAATCGCCGCCTTCCTACGGCGGGCGGAGGGGTCCTCATGGCGACCGGTCATCGACGGAGCGCGCAACGGCGCGCCAAACACGGTACGGCGCGCGGTGTGCTCGCCCTCCTGCTGGCGGCCGCGATGGCCTTGGCGGCGATCGGTACCGCGGCGGCGCAGACGACGACCACGAAGTCGAAGCGCGCGGTCCTGTCGATCGGGCTCCAGCAAGACATGGACAGCGCGAACACGACTGTCGGCGAACTCGTCGCGTCGTACGAGACGTGGAACCTGCAGTACGCGACGCTCACCGACAAGGCGGCGAGCGACTTCCACAACATCCCCGGCCTGGCCGAGTCGTGGAAGGCGTCGAACAACGGCCTCACCTACACCTACACGATGCGCCCGAACCTCAAGTGGTCCGACGGGCAACCCCTCACGTCGGACGACGTCGTGTACACGATCAACCGCGCGCGCAAGGAGGAGTGGCTCAACTACACGCCGACGGTCAACTACCTGACCGCGACGGCGAAGGGCCCGAACACGGTCGTGATCACCACGTCGGTCCCCGACCCGAAGCTCCCGACGATGGACTTGTACATCCTGCCGAAACACATCTATTCCAAGATTTCGGCCAAGGAACTGCCGTCGTACGCGGCCACCGACGGCGTCGGCTCCGGTCCCTTCACGCTCAAGCAGTGGAAGAAGGGCCAGTTCTGGACCATGGACGCGAACCCGAACTACTGGCAGGGCAAGGCCGCGGTCGACGAAGTCGTGTTCAAGGTCTACAACAACGCCGACGCGATGGCCGACGCGCTCAAGAACGGTGAGCTCGACGGCGCCGAAAACATTCCTTCGGGGCGCTACAAGGACCTGTCGAACACGCCGAACGTCGTGACGGTCCAGGGCCAGCAGGGCGGGTTCGACGAACTGGCGATCAACTCGGGCGACGGCGTGGCCGGCAACCCCGTGCTGAAGGACCTGCGGGTCCGGCAGGCGATTGCGCACGCGATCGACAAGCAGACCCTCGTGTCGAAGGTCGACAACAACCTCGCGACCGCAGCTGACGCCATGAGCCCGTCCGCCGACCCCGAATGGAACGTGAAGCTCACCGACGGCGAGCGCTACGACTTCGATCTGAAGAAGGCCAACTCGATCCTCGAAGCCGCCGGGTACAAGGACACCAACGGCGACGGCATCCGCGAGGACCCGAAGACGAAGAAACCGCTGCGGCTGATCTACGCGCAACGCTCCGACTCCGACGTCGCGAAACCGCTCGCGCAGTACATCACCGGCTGGCTCCGCCAGATCGGGATCGCCACCACCATCAAGGTCTACAACGACACACAACTCACGCCGGTGATCGGCAAGGGCGCGGTCGACCTGTTCGTGTGGGGGTGGACACCGTTCGTCGACCCCGACCCCGAGCTCTCCTACTTCCAGTGCGACCAGATCGCGCCGCCCGGCGACCCGACCAACTATTACAACGACGCCAACTGGTGCAACCACACCTACGACAAGCTCTACAAGGAGCAGAGCAAGGAACTCGACAAGACCAAGCGCCTCGACATCGTGCACCAAATGCTGAAGCTGATGTACGAGCAGGCGCCCTACGTGGTGCTCGACTACAGCCCCGACCTCCAGGCGTACCGAACCGACCACTTCACCGGGTGGATCAAGCAGCCGGCGAACATCGGCCCGGTCATCTTCTCCAACTCCTCGCCGTCGTACTTCAACCTGAAGCCGGTGGGTAGCTCGGGCAGCGGTGGCGGGCTCGGCACCGGCGCGTTGATCGCGATCATCGTCGGCGCGGTGATCGTTGTCGGCGGTGGCGGAGTGCTCCTGGTCCGGCGCCGGGCGTCCGCCGGAGAACGCGAATAACGAGCCTTCCCACCGAGCCGTGACGGCAACGTTTGTCGCCCGCAAGGTCGTGGGTTCGCTCGCGACCTTGGTCTTCGTCCTCACGTTCAATTTCTTCCTGTTCCGGGTGGTCGACTCCGACCCGGTCGGCACGCTGTTCCGCGGCCGCAACATCTCCCAGGTACAACGGGAACGGCTCGCGCACGACTTCGGGATCGACAAACCGCTCCCCGACCAGTTCGTCCGGTACCTCGACCAGACCGCGCACTTCAATTTCGGGTTCTCGTTCGAGACCCGGCAGCCGGTGACGTCGGAGATCTACCAGAACGTGTGGGCGACCGTGTGGCTCGTCGGCCTGTCGACGCTGCTCTCGACCGTCATCGGGATCGCGATCGGCATCCAAGCGGCCTGGAAACACGGGAGCGCGTTCGATCGGATCGCAACGTCGATCACCATGATCTTCTACGCGATGCCCGACTTCTGGCTCGGGCTGCTTCTCCTCGCCGCGTTCGCTGCCGCGCTCGGATGGTTCCCGACGGGTGGGATCATCAACGCGGCGAGTGGCGCAACGGGGTTCGCGCACATCGTCGACGAGGCCAAGCACATCTTCCTCCCCTGCCTCACCCTCACGCTCGCCTACCTCGGCGAGTACACGTTGATCATGCGTTCGTCGCTGCTCGACACGATGGGCGAGGACTATCTCGTGCTCGCGCCGCGAAGGGGCTGCGCGACTCACTGGTGCGGCGGCGCCACGCCGTCGTCAACGCGCTGCTGCCGATCGTCACCCTGTCGGCGCTCAACTTCGGCTTCGTCATCTCCGGCGCAATCGCGGTCGAGTACGTGTACTCGTGGCCGGGACTGGGGCTCGCGACGCTCAACGCGGCACGCGCACCCGACTTCCCGATGCTGCAAGGCCTGTTCCTCCTGTTCAGCGCGGCAGTGATCTTCGCCAACCTCGTTGCCGATTTCCTCTACGCGTACCTCGACCCGCGAGTCCGTGTGCAATGACGGCCACCGACTACCCCCGCGTCGTCGGCCGGCGGCGCATCGCCTGGACCCGGAGGCGGCGCGCCCTCGGACGCGTCGGGCGCCTCTACCGGTCGCGCGTGCTGGCGATGGCCGGTTTGGTCGTCCTCGTGATCTTCATCGGGTTGGCGCTCGCCGCGCCGTACATTTCGAAGTCGGCGTCGTTGAACCCGATCAACACCACCAACAACCCGACGTGGGCGAGCCCGACGAAGTTCTTCCCCCTCGGCACCGACAACCTGGGGCGTAGCGTCGCCGCGCAGTTCCTGTGGGGCGCACGAGTGAGCCTGTTCGTCGGCCTCGCCGCGACCGTCTTGACGATGGTGATCGGCTCGGTCATCGGGGTGACGGCGGGCTTCTTCGGCGGCCGCTTCGAAGCCTTCCTCATGCGCATCACCGAATGGTTCCTGGTCATCCCGTTCCTGCCGTTCGCGATCGTGCTCGCCTCGGTGTTGAAGCGTTCGCTGTTCACGATCATCCTCGTCATCGCGATCACTTCGTGGCCGTTCACGGCGCGGCTCATCCGGTCGCAGGTGCTGTCGGTGAAAGAGCGCGGTTACGTCGACCGTGCCCGTGCGCTCGGAGCGAGCCGCTGGCACCTGATGAGCCGCCACATCGTCCCGAACATCGCGCCGCTGATCCTCGCCAACACGACGCTCACCGTGCCCGACGCGATCCTCACCGAGACGACGCTCTCGTTCCTCGGTCTCGGCGCGCCGAACCGCGTGTCGTGGGGAAGCATGCTCGACGACGCGTTCACCGCGAGTGCGATCGGCCAGCATGCCTGGTGGTACTACATCCCGCCCGGCGTGGGGATCCTGCTCGTCGTGCTCGCGTTCACCCTGTGCGGCCAGGCGCTCGAAGAGATCCTCAACCCCCGGCTCATGGAACGCTCGTGAGCAGCGACGCGCCGCTGCTCCGGGTGCACGACCTGCGGGTGTCGTACCGCACGCGTTCGGGCGCGGTCCCCGCGGTGCGAGGCGTTTCGTTCGACCTCGCGCCGGCCGAAACACTCGGGTTGGCGGGCGAATCAGGATGCGGGAAGTCGACGCTTGCGTACGCGATCCTGCGCCTGCTGCCGAAGGGCGCAGTCGTCGAGGGCACCGTCGAGCTCAACGGGCAAGACGTGTACGCGATGAAACCCGGGCAGTTGCGCGCCGCGCGCTGGTCCGACATGGCCGTCGTGTTCCAAGGGGCGTTGCACACACTCAACCCGGTGATCCGCGTCGGGAGCCAGGTCGGCGAAGCGATCGAGTTGCACGAACAGATCTCGGGTAAGCCCGTACGGGCGCGAGTCGAGAAGTTGTTCGAGCAGGTCGGCCTGCCGGCCAAGCGCGTCAACGACTTCCCGCACCAGCTCTCGGGTGGCCAGCGCCAGCGCGTCATGATCGCGATGGCGCTCGCCTGCAACCCGCACCTCCTCATCGCCGACGAACCGACCACCGCGCTCGACGTGATGGTGCAGGCCCAGGTGCTCGAACTTCTCGCCGACCTGCAGCGCGACCTCGGCCTCGCGATGATCTTCATCACCCATGACCTCTCGGTGCTCACGTCGGTGTGCGAACGGCTCGCGGTGATGTACGCGGGCAAGATCATCGAGGAAGGGCCCGGCAAAGAGGTGTTCGCGCACGCCGCTCATCCGTACACCCGCGCCCTCGTCGGCGCGTTCCCGACCGTCGGCGACCCGAAGGCACGCATGGCGCCGAGTGGTCTCGGTGGCGACCCGCCCGACCCCACCGACGTCCCGAGCGGTTGCTCGTTCCACCCGCGTTGCCCCGACGTGCAGCCGGAGTGCTCGGCGATCGACGTCGAGTTGTGGGCCGCGCCGACCGGTGGCCGGGCCGCGTGCATCGAGGTGCAGCCGGGGCGTGCGAACGCATGACCCTGCTCGAGTGCAACGACGTGCACGTGTCGTTCACGACCCGGCGCGGCCAGGTGCGCGCGGTCGACGGGGTGAACCTCTCGATCGAGCCGGGTGAGGTGCTCGCGCTGGTCGGGGAATCGGGCTGCGGGAAGACGACGCTGGCTCGAACGATCGTCGGCCTCGAGAAGGCGAGCCAGGGTTCGGTGTCGTTCGAAGGGGAGGTCGTCGGCACCCGCGCCCGGCGGCTCCGGGAGTACCGCCGCCAGGTGCAGATGGTGTTCCAGGACCCGGCCGGCGCGCTCAACCCACGCCAGACGATCTACGAAGCGGTCGCCGAAGGGCTGCGGGTCCATCGCATCGGCGACAACGAGGAAGAGCGGGTCGCGCAGGCCTTGGCCCAGGCCGGCCTGCGCCCGCCCGAGCGTTTCTTCACCCGGTACCCGCACGAAGTATCGGGCGGTCAACGGCAACGGGTGGTGATCGCCGGTGCGATGGTGCTCGCACCGCGGCTCGTCGTGGCCGACGAACCGGTCAGCTCGCTCGACGCGTCGGTGCGCGGCGAGATCCTCGGGTTGATGCGCAACCTCGTCGACACCACCGGTGTCGCGATGCTGGTCGTCACCCACGACCTCGGGCTGGCGTGGAACATCGCCGAACGGGTGGCGGTGATGTACCTCGGGCGCATCGTCGAGGTCGGACCGGCCGAAGCGGTGCTGCAAGACCCCCAACACCCCTACACGCGGGCGCTGCTCTCGGTCGTGCCGGAGACGAAACAACTCGAACAGCAGATCCTGGTCGGCGAGACGCCCGACCCGGCCGCCATCCCGCCCGGTTGCCGTTTCCATCCGCGCTGCCCGCTCTACGGGTCGGGCGAGGCCGAGACGCTCGGCATCGCGGCCCGCTGCCGCGACGTCGATCTCGGGCTCGAACCCGTGGGCGAGGGCCATCTCGTCGCCTGCCACGCCCGCACCCGACCCGCCGGGTTGTGAGGGTTGTGCCCCCTCACGGTCGCACAACCCTCACAACCTGACGGCTATTGGAGCTGCCGCGGGATGTCGTGCGTCCAGCGGCGCTGCATGAAGATGGCGCCGTTCTCCGTCACGTCGAGCTCGACGTGAACGCGATAGTGGCCTGCATCCGACGTGAACACGAGGCGCGCTTCGCTGGTGACTGCGACGCCGGGCCAGGTGATCTCGTAACGCGCGGTCGTGCGCGCGCTCGCGTCTTCGGGCGCGTCGCGGTGCACGTCGATATCGCCGCGGTAAGCCTCGCTGACCGTGGCTTCGAACGGCGCCCGGTAGCGCGTTGCGTGCTGGATGACGCAACGGGTCACGGCGTCGAGCACGTCGTGCTCGATTCGCCACGTCACCGGCTCGCGCTCGTCGTCGGCGCCGTCGTCCTCCGTGCCGGGCGCGGGAACGGCCAGCACCGGCGCCGGCGAGATCGGGGGGCCGTCGAGCACCGGGAGTTCCAGGGTGAGCTGCGCACCGTCGAACTCGAGCATCGGTGCACCCGGCGGCGGCCAGATGTTCGGCCAGTCGGTGCCGGCGATCGCGAGCCGGACCGTGTGACCCGCTTCGAACAGCCAGGCCGCGGCTTCGAGGTCGATGTCGACGTCGTACCACTCGCCCGGCGTCAGCGGTTGCGGCCGGGTCGATGACTCCCGGTGCGTGAGGTTGAGGAAGCCGCGCGTGACGAGCGCGCTGGTGCCGTCGGGGAAGACGTCGCACAACTTCACCGAGCAGTACGCGACCGGTTGATCGGCACGAACCCGGAGGTGCACGCGGGCGTACCCCATCATCTCCGCCGGCGCGTCGACCGGCCATTCGAAGGTGAGCGAACGCGCGTCGTCGATCCGTTGGTCGGTCGGTTGGCCCCACGGCAGGTGGCCGGCACACGAGATCCACGCGGTCGTCCCGACATCGCCGGCCACCCGGTACGAACGCACCGACGCGTCGGTCGGGTGCAGCCTCCGCGGCACGAGGCGCGCCGGCGGCCAGGTGGGCTCGGAGCGCCACTCGCCCCGGTGCAGGGCGAGATCGGGTTCGGGTGGTGTCGCGTGGCGGACGAACACCTGGATCGGCGCGTCGCGGCCGACACCGTTGTCGGCGCCGCGGAGATGATGGTCGAACCAGCGCACCATCTCCGCGGTCAGGTCGACGGGCGGGCCGGGGTGGGCCGTCGCGGGCGACTGGTGCGCCCAAGGCCCGATCAACAGCCGCTTCTCGCCCGGCAACCGTTCGAACGTGCGGAACGTGTTGTTGCGGTACCCGTCGGCCCAGCCCCCGACGAGCATCACCGCGCACTCGATGCGGTCGTAACCCTGATCAGACCCCGGGGGACGAACGCCGAGGCGCAGCGATCCCTGGCGCCAGTGCGGCCCGTCGACCTGGTCGCGGAGCCAGCGCACCAACCAGGGTTCGGTCCGTTCGACGCGCGCCCGCCATTCCTCGCGCCACCCGTCGCCGTAGACGGCGGGCACCGGCGGCAACGCGTTCATGGCGGTCATGTAGAGCACGTAGTCGAGGAGGTCGAGGGCGCGGAGCGCTCCCCCCGTGTAATGAACGTCGTCGGTGTAGCGGTCGTCGGTCGCGTAGATCGCGCAGACCGCCCGCAACGCCGGAGGCCGGACCGCGGCGACTTGCAGCGAGTTGAACCCCGAGTACGACGTGCCGAACATGCCGACCGCACCCGTGCACCACGCCTGGGCGGCGAGCCAGCCGATCACCTCGGCCAGGTCGGCCTGCTCCTCGGGCGGGTACTCGTCGATCGCGGTCCCCGACGACGACCCGGTCCCGCGGACGTCGACCCGGGCCACCGCGTAGCCGTACTCGTCGCAGAGGCGTTCGTACTCCTCGCGGTACGAGGCGGTCAGGTCGTCCTTGCGGTACGGCAACGCTTCGAGCAGGGCCGGGACCGCCTCCGCGGCACCGTCGGGCCGGAACAGCGACACCGCGAGGCGCGTGCCGTCGTTCACCACGATCCACACTTGCTCTTCCCGCATGCCCGTACACCTAGCATCAACCGCGTGGGCGCCGCCGACCTTCAACCCGCGTTGCCGCGTTCGGTCTACGTGGATCGTGATGCCTTCGACGCGGAGCGGGAACGGATCTTCGCCCGGCAGTGGTGCAACGTCGCGCGGGCCGAAGACGTCGCGAACCCCGGCGACTGGCACCGGGTCGAGTTCGCCGGCGAGTCGTTGCTGCTCGTGCGCGACGCCGGCGGCAGCCTCCGTGGTTTCTTCAACGTGTGCCGGCACCGCGGCGCCCAGCTCGTACCGAGCGACGGCGCGACCGACGGCCACGTGCGCTCGATCATCCGCTGCCCGTACCACGGTTGGGCCTACGGCCTCGACGGCGGGTTCCGGCACGCGCCGTGGCTCGACGGCCTCGAGCCGGAAGGCTTCGGCCTGCACGAGGTCGCGCTCGACATGTGGGGCGGGTTCGTCTTCGTGCACCTCGACCCGCAGCCGCAGGTCACGCTGGCCGAGCAACTCGGCCCCGTGCCCGACCGGTGCCGCAACTACCCGCTCTCGTCGCTCCGCCGCGGTGCCCGGATCGTGTACGACACCGGCGCCAACTGGAAGCTGATCGCGGAGAACTACAACGAGTGCTACCACTGCGGCAACGTGCACCCGGAGCTGTGCGACCTCGTCCCCGCGTTCCGGCAGGGCGGTCGCGACCTCGAGTGGGAACGCGGCATCCCGCACCGCGACGGTGCGTGGACGTTCACCGCGACGGGCGACACGCAGCGGGCACCGTTCCCGACCCTCGACGAGCACGAACGTGTCCGTCACAAGGGCGAACTCATCTACCCGAACGTCCTGTTGAGCCTCTCGGCCGACCATGTGGTCGCGTTCCGGCTCCTCCCTCAGGCGACCGACGGCACGACGATCATCTGCGACTTCCTCTTCGACCCGGCGGAGATGGAGCGCGATGGCTTCGACCCGTCGGACGCGGTCGATTTCTGGGACGTCGTGAACCGCCAGGACTGGGCGATCTGCGAAAGCGTCCAGCGCGGCATGCAATCGCGCTCGTTCACGGGTGGTTGGTTCGCGCCGATGGAGGACGACAGCCTCGATATCTCCCGCTGGTACCGGGCGTCGATGGCCGACCCCTCGTGACCTTGCCCGCCGACGCGGTCGATGTCGCGATCATCGGCCTCGGCGGTATCGGGAGCGCGGCCGCCTACTTCTGTGCCGACCGGGGTGCGAGCGTCGTCGGGCTCGAACAGTTCGAGCTCGGTAACGACCGCGGCGCGTCGCACGACCACTCGCGGATCATCCGGCTCTCGTACCACACCGATTGGTACGTCGAACTCGCGAAGGACGCGTACCGCGCCTGGGATGCGGTCGAGGCCGGCACCGGCGACCGGATCGTTACTCGCACCGGTGGCATCGACCTCTTCCCGCGCGGCGCGACGATCAGCGACCGCGAATATCGCACCGCGATGGACGCCGCCGGTGTGCCCTACGACCTGCTCGACGGCGCGGCCGTTCGAGATCGCTGGCCGGTCTTCGGGGTGGCCGACGACGTGCTCGGTGTCTACCAGCCGTCGTCCGGCGTGGTTGCCGCCGCGATCGCGACCGCGAGCCTCCAAGGTGGCGCTCGCCACCGCGGCGCCGACCTCCGCGACCACACCGCCGTTCGCGCCATCGAACCGCGCGGCGACGGCGTCGCCATCGTCGCCGACCGCGGCGTCGTGCACGCGCGGCACGCCATCGTGGCCTGCGACGCGTGGACCAACCACCTGCTCGCGCCGCTCGGCGTCGAACTCCCGCTGACGGTCCTGCGTGAACAATTGACCTACTTCGCGTCGACGCGCCTCGCCGATTTCGCAGCCGAGCGGTTCCCGGTGTGGATCTGGATGGACGATCCGTCCTTCTACGGCTTCCCGGTGTTCGGCGAGCCGGCGGTGAAACTCGCGCAGGACTGCGGCGGGTTCGAGGTCGACCCCGACACCCGCACATTCGATCCCGACCCCGGCATGCTCGACCTGCTCAGCGGCTTCGGCGCCCGGTTGTTCGCGCCCGGCACGCTCGGTGAACCGGTGCGCACCAAGACATGCCTCTACACGCTCACGCCCGACCGCGACTTCGTGCTCGACCGCCTCCCGGCAATGCCGCAGATCTCGGTCGCGCTGGGCGCGGCGCACGGGTTCAAGTTCGCCGCCTGGTTCGGACGGGTGCTCGCCGACCTCGCGCTCGACGGTGGTACCCCGGCAGCGATCGCGCCGTTCGCGATCGACCGGCCGGCAATGACCGGTCCCGGCGTCGAACGGTCTTGGCTCGTCTGAGCGCCGCCCGTTACCGTCGCGGTGATGCGACGGCGGACGGGGTTCAGTGTGCTGGCGATCCTCGTCGCCGGGCTCGTGCCCGCCACCGTCGGTCCGGCCGCAACCGCGGCCGCGACACCGAGGGCCGCCACGGTCACGTCGCCGCACTCGAAGCCCTGCGCGGTGAAACGCGCCCGCTGTGGCTACATCACCCGCCTCCTCGACCCCGCCGACCCGTCGGTCGGCACGATCCACATCGGTTTCGAACTCCACCCGCACACCAGCGCGTCGAAACCGTCGCTCGAACCGATCGTCGCGATGGAAGGCGGGCCCGGCTACGCGACGACCGCGAGCCGCAGCTACTACCTCACGCTCTTCGCACCGCTGCGCAAACGTCACGACATCCTCTTCGTCGACCAGCGCGGTACCGGAATGTCGTCGCCGATCAACTGCCGCGCGTTGCAGTCGTACAAGGGCGACTACGACACCAACGCGGGCCTGTGCGGCCGGCAGCTCGGCAACGCGGCCGACGTCTACGGCAGCGCGTTCGCGGCCGACGACATCGCGGCCGTGCTCGACGCGCTGCACATATCCACCGTCGATCTCTACGGCGACTCGTACGGCACGTTCCTCGCGCAGACCTTCGCGGTGCGCCACCCGACCCGGCTCCGCACCCTCGTCCTCGACTCGGCGTACCCCGTCGAAGGTCAAGATCCCTGGTACCGCGACAGCAACCGCGCGTTGCGCACCGCATTCGAATTGGCGTGCCGGCGCGCGCCCACCTGTACGGCCCGCGGCGGCGACATCATCGACCGCATCCGCACGCTCGACGACGCATTGCGCGCCCACCCGCTCACCGGGTACGCGCGCGATGCCGACGGCCATCGTCGCTTCGTGACCGTCGACCCCGGCATGCTCGCGTACGTGGCCGGGACCGCGGCCTACACCTACCCGGTGTACCGCGAGCTCGACGGCGCGGCGAGCGCCTACCTCGACGGCGGTGATCCCGCTCCCCTGCTGCGGCTCGCGGCCGAGCAGAACTACTACGGCAGTGCCGGGCCGGTGCGCCAGTACTCGGAGGGCTTGGCCGACGCGGTCGACTGCAACGACTACCCGCAGTTGTGGGACATCAGCTCGCCGATCGCCTCGAGGCCCGCGCAGTTCGCGGCGTCGATCGCGGCATTGAAGGCCGGCGACCCCAACGCGTTCGACCCGTTCAGCATCGACGACTGGATGAGTTCGAGCTGGGTGGAGTACTCCGACTGCATCAAGTGGCCCGTGCCGAGCAACTTCGTCCCGCCGTTGCCCGAGCCGCACACGTACCCCGGCGTCCCGACCCTCGTGCTCTCCGGCGACCTCGACTCGCTCACGTCACCGGAAGGCGCGCGGATCGTCGCCGGGCATTTCCCGAACTCCACCTTCGTCGACGTCCACAACGGGGTGCACGTCACCGCGCTCGACGGCTTCCCCGACTGCGCGGCCAACATCGTCGTGCGGTTCGTCACGACCAGGTCGGCGGGCGACACGTCGTGCGCGGCCACGTTCCTCCCACCCGTGCGGATGGTCGAGCAGTTCCCGCCGACGCTCGCGACCGTGAACGCACCGGGCACCGACGGGCGGATCGAGAAGGTCGCGCTCAATGCGGTATCAGACCTGTTCTTCCGGTGGTGGAACATGATCGGTGAAGATGGCGCCGGCCTGCGCGGCGGTTCGTTCCACACGACCGGCTACGTGAACGTGAAGTTCACGATGCACGGTGTGCGGTGGGTACGAGACGTCGCGGCCGACGGTCATGTCGACTGGAACCGCCAGACCGGCAGCGTGACGGCTCACGTCTCGCTGCACGGCGACGCCGGCGACCGCGCCCGGCTCGATATCTCGTGGAACGATCTTTCGCTGCACCCGCTCGCGTCGGTGCGCGGCACCATCGACGGCCACGCCGTACACGCGAAGCTCACCCCCGCATGATGCGTTCCCACCCGGCCCGGCCGGAGCGGTGAGCGTCGCCGCGTTCGCGTCGGTCGACGAGTTGCTCGACGCGCTCGCGGCCGGGGCCACGGTGAACGACGAACCCGACCTCGACGTGTGCTCGCATTCGTTGCAGTGCGGTCAGCTCTTGCGCGTCGAACATGCCGACGACCCCGAGCTTGCCGTCGCGGGGCTCGTGCACGACGTCTGGGACGCGGTGTCGGCGGATCACGAGGACCACGACCGGCGCGGTGCCGCGCTCGTCGAACCGCTCCTCGGTGCACGGGTCGCTCGCCTCGTCGCGGGGCACGTGCTCGCGAAGCGCTATCTCGTCGCGCGCGACCCGGCGTACGGCGACGGGCTCAGCGGCCGCAGCACCGCGACGCTGGCCTTCCAGGGTGGAAAGCTCGACGACCACGAGGCCGCCGCGCTCGAAGCCTCACCCGACTTCGAAGCGATCATCGCCCTGCGGCGCGCCGACGAGCGGGCCAAGGTACCGGGCGCGTCCGTGCCCGGCCTCCCGTCGTGGCGCGAACTCCTGCTCGCGGTCAGCGCGCGGGGCTGATCCCGCCCGCGAGGTACGACCGCGCGACGAACGTCACGAACTGCTGCACCGCGTCCTCGGCTTCTGAGAACGGCCCGGGCCGGTAGCCACGCGACTCGACACCCCGCTGCACGCCCTCGCACGCGTGCCAGTCCTGGCGGTTGGTGACGTCCCAGAAGTCGACCGCGTACGACGGGTCGAAGCCGTCGCGTTCGACGGCTTCGGGCGCGAACAGCCACTGGCACTCGATCGACGATTCGTTGGCCGTGCGCGGTTCGATCCGGTGCGTCATCACGTAGTCGGGGTGCAGGCTCAGCAAGAGGTTCGGGAACAAACCGACGTACACGACCTGCCGCCGCAACGCGCCGTCGAGCCCGCGCAGCATCACACCGCCGCTCGCTCCCGTCATCGACATCGTCTCGGCGTGCGGTTCGAGGTCCATCGTCCCGCCGATGAAATGGCCGGGCAGGTCGTAGTTGTCGCCGCTCGTCGGCGGGCTCACGACGCACAGCTCCGGGTGGATCGCCGGGCAGTGGTAGCACTCGTGGTAGTTCTCGAGCGGCAGCTTCCAGTTGGCGTGCAGCCCGTATTCGTGCGACGCACCGACGACCAGCCGCTCACATTCGTACGGCGCGATCAACGTTTCGAGCGCACCGACGTGCTCGGCGAGCGGTGGCGCGTCGCCCGACACGTTCACCATCAACCAGCCGTGCCACTCCTCGCAACGCACCGGCACCAGGCCGTAGTCGGCGGTGTCGAAACCGGCCGGCGCGTCGAAGCGCGGCGTGGCCCTCAACTCGCCGTCGAGCCCGTAGGTCCAGGCGTGGTACGGGCAGTGGATCGCGTTCCGATGGGCGCTCGCGCCACACGGCAACAGTTCGTGACCGCGGTGGCGGCACGTGTTGAAGAACCCGCGCAGCACGCCGTCGTCGCCGCGCACGAACAGCACGGCGTCGTCGCCGATGCGCACCGCGCGCCGGTCGCCCGGGGTCGCGAGATCGGCCGCCCGGCCCGCGCAGACCCAGGTGTTCGCGAAAAAATGCTCGCGTTCCCACGCCAGCACCTCGGGCGAGGTGTACGACGCCTGCGGGAGCATCCGCCCGCTCCCCGCAGGGTCGAGCACGGGATCGAGCGCGGCTGCCGGCAAGGGCGCCGGTACCGGTGGTTGCGGCGGCGTGGTGGTCGTCATCGCCCCATTGTGCCCGTGCGTCGATAGCTATCGCATAGCGATAGCTATCGACGCACGGGCAGTAGGGTGACTGACTGATCAGTCAGGAGCACGGATGACGCGAACCCGACGCGAGGGGGTGGGAACCCCTCTGGCCCGTGCCCGCACGCTTCCGGGTTCGTTCTACGCCGACGCCGCGCACCACTCCCTCGAAATGGACCGGGTGTTCGGGCAGGCATGGGTGGGTGTCGGTTCCGCCGACGACATCGCCGGCCCCGGGTCCTATCTCGCGTGCGACGCGGGTCGAACCCCGGTGCTCGTCGTCCGCGACGACCGCGGCACGCTGCGCGCCTTCCTCAACGTCTGCCGCCATCGCGGCTCACCACTGGCCGAGGGGTGCGGCGAGGCCCGGGCCTTGGCGTGCCCGTACCACGGCTGGGTGTACCGCCTCGACGGTTCGCTCGCACGGGCGGCGGGCGTCGGGCAACCGGAAGGCTTCCGCACGGACGACTACGGGCTGCGAGAGATCGCGGTCACGACCTTCGCCCGTTCGGTCCTCGTCAACCTCGACCGCAACGCGACGCCACCGTGCACGGGCCGTCTCGGTCGCGGGATCGACCCGTTCGGCGTCGATACGTTCGTGCGGGGGCGGCACGATCGCTATACCCGCGAGTTCAACTGGAAGGTGCTGCTCGAGAACTACGCGGAGAACTACCACACGCCGTTCGTGCATCCCGAGCTGCCGGTCGTCGGCTACGAGTACCCGATCGAAGCCGAGGGGCCGGTCGTGTTCGCGTGGGACAAACCGCTGCACCCGCGCGACGAGGCCGAGCGTGCGCTGTCGGAGTGCCGGCCGGGCGAACCGGGTTGGGAACGGGTGGCGTCGAGCGCGGCGGAGGAGTCGTTCAACAACGGTGTGTACATGACCCTCTGGCCGAACACCATGCTCTCGGTGTTCGCGGGTTTCGCCGCGACCTTCCGCATCATCCCGACCGGCCCGACCACGACCGTCGTCGAGCGCGACTACCTCTGGCACCCCGGCGTGAGCGAGCAGCGCCGGCAGGCCGACTACGAGGCGACCGTGCGTGTCGTCGAACAGGACCTCGCGATGTGCGAAGCGGTGCAGCGGACCTACACCGGCGGGTGCTCGGCCGACGGCGTGCTGTCGACCGAACATGAACAAGGGGTGGCGCACCTGCACCAGTTGTTGCTCCAGGCCCTCGGGCCGCCCGACCGGGCGTTAACCTGCTGACGTGCCCACGGCCGTCAGTGCCCGGCGCCCACCGCGACGCAACCCGCGACGCATCGCCGTGGAGCAACGCCGCAGTGAAATCCTCGAGGCCGCCCGGGCGGTCGTGCTCGAACGGGGCTTGTCGAACACGCGCGTCGCGGATGTCGCGGATGCGCTCGGCGTGAGCACCGGCCTGATCCACTACCACTTCGCGTCGAAAGACGACCTGCTGGCCGAGACGCTCCGCCACGCCGCCGACACCGACATCCACCGCTTGGAGAAGTCGGTGGCGTCGAGCGCCGACCCGATCGAGCGGCTCGACCGTGTGCTCCGTGAGTACCTCCCGAGCCGCGGCGACCAGACGTGGCTGCTCTGGATCGACATGTGGAGCGCGGGCCTGCGCAACCCCGTGCTGCGCGACATCTCCGAAGAACTCGACGAAGCGTGGGTGCGGGTCCTGCAAGGGGTGCTCGAAGCCGGCGTCGACGCGGAGATCTTCACCTGCGCCGACCCGCGTGCCTCGGCGTGGCGGCTTTCGTCGCTGCTCGACGGGCTCGGCCTCCAAGTCGTCGTGCATCGCAAGACGATGCGCCGCTCGCAGATGCTCGAACACGCGCGTACCGCGGCCGCGTACGAGGTCGGCCTCGACCGGGCCGACTTCCCCACCGCCGGTCGCTGACCCTCCCGGCTGATGGCAACCGATCGGTTCGACGTCGTCGTCGTGGGCGGTGGGCACAACGGGCTCGTCGCCGCGGGGTTGCTCGCCCAACAGGGCGCGCACGTCACCGTGCTCGAACGGCGACCCGTCGTCGGTGGCGCGGCGATCACCGAACAGCCGTGGGGCCCCGACTTCAAGATGACGGCGCTCTCCTACGTGATGAGCCTCATGCCGGCGACGATCGTGGAGGGCCTGCACCTCGCCCGGCACGGCTACAAGGTGTTGCCCCAACACGGCTACTTCGCGCCCCACCGCGACGGCACCTACCTGCAGATGCCCGACGACCCGGCGCGCCGCCACGCGCAGATCGCGAAGTTCTCCCGGCACGACGCCGACGCCTACGGTCGTTACGACGACTGGCTCGGCCGCCTCGCCGACGTGCTCGGCCCGTTGCTGTCGGTCGTGCCGCCGAAGCTCGGTTCCCACCGCCCGGCCGACCTTCTCGACCAGGCCCGCCTCGCGTGGAAGCTTCGCGGGCTCGACACTCGCGGCGTCGGCGACGCGGTGCGCCTGTTCAGCATGAGCATCGCCGACCTGCTCGACGAATGGTTCGAATCGCCGCAACTGCTCGGCGTGTTGTCGGTGAGCGGTGTGATCGGCACGTGGGCCGGTCCCCGCTCACCCGGTACCGCGTACGTGATGGCACACCACAAGATCGGCGACGTCGGCGAAGGCCAACTCGGCGCGTGGGGGTTCCCGGTCGGGGGCATGGGCGCGGTCACCCACGCGTTGCGGCAGGCCGCGGAATCGTTCGGCGCGACGGTCCGTACGGAAGCGCCCGTGCAACACATCGTCGTGCGCAACGGGCGGGTCACCGGCGTCGCCCTCGCGAACGGCGACGAGGTGCGCGCCGACGTCGTCATCGCCGCGACCCACCCGAAGACCACCTTTCTCGAACACGTGTCGCGCCGCGAGCTCCCCACCGACTTCGTCGAACGCATCGAACGGTGGAAGACGCGCAGCGGGACGGTGAAAGTGAACGTCGCCATCGACCGGCTGCCGGAATTCGTTTCGAAACCGGGCTTCGACCCCGAAGTGCACGGCGGCACCATCGTGCTGGCCGAGTCGCTCGACGAGATCGAGACCGCGTTCCAAGACGCGGTGGCCGGACGTCCGGCGGCAGTGCCGTTCGCCGACATCTGCATCCCGTCGGTGTTCGACGACACCCTCGCGCCGGCCGGCAAGCACGTGATGTCGATGTTCACGCAGTGGGTCCCGCACGAATGGGCGGCCGGCCCGAACGACGACCCGCTCGACCGGTACGCCGACCGCGTGATCGATCGGGTCGACGCCGTCGCCCCCGGGTTCCGCGACAGCATCCTGCATCGCCAGGTGATCGGCCCTACGAGATGGAGCACGAGTACGGCCTGATCGGCGGCAACATCTTCCACGGCGAACTGTCGGCCGACCAGATGTTCCACATGCGGCCCGCGCCCGGTTTCGCCGACTATCGCACGCCCATCCGGGGCCTGTACCAGGCTTCCTCCGCGACCCACGGAGGCGGTGGCGTCACCGGGATCCCCGGCCTGAACGCGGTTCGCCAGGTGCTGCGCGACCGCCGGCGAGGGAGGGTGTGGCACTCCGCCTCGTAGCATGCGCCCGATGCTGCGCCGGGGCGTACTTGCACTGGTCGTGCTCGGGTTGCTCGCCGCGATTCTCGTTCCCGCCGCCGTCCCGGCGATCGGCGGGATCGACCGTGCGAGCGCGACGAGCGGCCTGACCTTCAAGGTCGGCGTGCTCGCCGGCCCCGCGGCAGGGAACGACGCGCTCAACCTCGCGTCCGATCCCAGCGCGCTCGCATCCGAAGTGTGGACACTCCAGTACCCGCGCCTCACCGAGTACGACGCCGCCGACGCGACGCCTTCCCCCGGCCTCGCCGAGTCGTGGTCGCCGTCGGCCGATCTCCTCACCTACACGTACCAGCTGCGCCGGGGCATGACATGGTCCGACGGCACACCCATCACCTCGGCCGACGTCGTCGCTTCGATCGACGCGGCGCGCCGCGGCCACTGGCCGGGTACCGGTGACCTGTCGGGCCTCTCGGCCCGCGCCACCGGCCCCCTCACCGTCGTTGTGCACACCACGACCCTCGACCGGCAACTGCCGTCGTTGCCGGTGCACATCACCCCCGGCGGCGCGACCGGCAAGCTCTCGGTCGGGTCGGGGCCGTTCGTCGTGTGGCAACGCAAGCCGGGCTTCATCCAGATGGTCGCGAACGATCGCTACTACGGGGGCCGGCCGCTCCTCGACGCGGTCGAATTCCAGGTGTTCCCGAACGGCGCGGCGCTGAACTCGGCGATCGAGAGCGGGAACGTCGACGCGGCCTCGGGAATACCGTCGAGCTACTTGAACGACCTGAACGGCAACGAGCGCATCAACACCGTGATCGGCAACCTGGGCGACTACTACGCGCTCTCGCTCGATACTCGCGCCGCCGGCCTCACCGACGCGCGGGCGCGGCAGGCGATCGGGTACTTCATCGATCGCGCCCTCCTCGTCGAGCGCGAGAACCACGGGGTCGGCCGCGCCGCGCTCACCCCGACCTTGGCCCGCTCCACCGCATGGGACTTCGACGTCAAGGAGCGCGAACAGGTCGAGCAGACGATCGAGAACAACAGCGGCGAGGCGAGCAACCTGTTGAAGGCAGCCGGCGTCGGAACGATCAACCTGTCGGTGGCGCTCCCATCCGACGATCCCGCAGCGCCGCAGGTCCTGCGCGCGCTCGGCGAGGTCCTGCGAGGCACGCCGGTGCACGTCACGCAGGCAACGGCCGGCGACGCCAACGCGCGACTCGTCCTGCGCAAACCGACCGACGACCCCGGCACGATCCTGCGCGCGTTCACCTGCTCGGCCGACCGGTCGTGGTGGTGCAACGCCGGCTACCAGCAGATGTACACCCGCGAGTCGACCGACCTCGACCTCGCGTCGCGTACCGACACCGTGCTCGCCATGAAACGGCTCCTCATCGCACAATCACCCGAGATCCCGCTGTTCCACGACGACCTGCTCGAGGCGTACCGCAACGACCGGTGGAAGAACGTCGTCACCCAACCGACCGACGAAGGCCCGGCCTTCTTCAGTATCAGCGCACCCTCGTTCGTCCTCGTACAACCGGCGACGCAATTCGGTACCAACAAGGTCGGCGCGCAGCGGAAACTCCTCGCCGGCCTTGCGTTCATCGCGCTGATCGTGTTGGCCCTCGTCGCGTTGTTCGTGCTGCGCGCCCGGCGTTCGTCGCCGGGCCGCCGCTCACCCCTTCCGGTACACGGTGACGTGTGACCCCGACGCGGCGTTGAACGGCTCGCGGCGCCAGCCCGCGTAACGGGCCTCTCGCTCGAAACCGGCGATGCGGGCCATGAGGTCGAGCTCGGCCGGCCACGCGTAGCGGAGCGCGACCGGGAAGGTTTCCAGCCTGCCGTCGCGGATCGTGATGTGCTGGGTACGGACCATCTGGCCTACGGGGTCGTGCATGCTCGCGTCGATACGCACGTCGTCGGTCTCGAGCCTGCTCGTCAACGTCGCCTGCCCGCGGTGGAACCGGGTGAGATCGGGCACGAACGCTTCGATCACGAAGCACCCGCGGGGCCCGAGGTGTGCGGCAACACACTCGAAACAGGCAACCTGCTCGTCTTGTTCGAGCAACGAGAAGAACGTGTTGAACACCACGTACGCGAGGCTGAACGTCCGGCCGAGGCGGAACGACGCGAAGTCGCCGATCGTCACCGGGAGCGCATCGCCGCCCGGCTTGCTTCGCAACCGTTCGACCATCTTCGTCGACGCGTCGATCCCCTCGACCGGGAGCCCGCGCGCCGCGAGCGGGAGGGCGACGCGGCCCGTGCCGATGCCGAGTTCGAGTGCCGGGCCGTCGCCGGCGAGGTCGGCGAGGAACGAGACGGCATCGGCCGGATCGAGCCCGCCGTGGTAGTTGTCGTACACGCCGGCGATCCGGTCGCCGTACGTTTCCTTCGCGTAGTGCTCCATGCGGCAACCGTGGCAGTGTTCAGCCTGGTCCGTCGAACGAATTTCGAGGAGAACCGTGAAGATCGATGGTGCACTGGTGACGACCACCCTCGCCGACGTGCCGGCGCGCGCGGTCGCGATGGAAGCGGGGGGCTACGACGGCGTCTACACGTTCGAAGGGCCCCACGACCCGTTCTTCCCGCTGCTGCTCGCGGGCGAGCACACCGAACGGATCGAGTTGACCACCGCGATCGCGATCGCGTTCGCCCGGAACCCGATGACGCTGGCGAACATCGGCTACGACCTGCAGCTCGCGTCGAAGGGCCGCTTCAACCTGGGGCTCGGGACGCAGATCAAACCGCACATCGAGAAGCGGTTCTCGATGCCGTGGTCGAAGCCGGCGGCGCGCCTGCGCGAGATGGTGCTCGCGATCCGGGCGATCTGGGCGACATGGCAAGACGGCGTACCGCTCGACTTCCGCGGCGAGTTCTACCACCACACGTTGATGACGCCGTTCTTCAACCCGGGCCCGAACCCGTACGGCCCGCCGCGCATCTTCCTCGCGGGCGTCGGCCCGTTGATGACCGAAGTCGCGGGCGAGGTCGCCGACGGTTTCATGGTGCACCCGTTCGCGACCGAGCGATCGATCCGCGAGATCACGATCCCGGCGTTGCAGCGCGGCGCGGCCCGGGCGGGACGGACGCTCGCCGACATCGAAGTCGCGTACCCGCTCCTGATGGTGGTGGCCGAGAGCGACGATGAATTCGCGACGGGAACCGCGGCGATGCAAGCGCAACTCGCCTTCTACGGCTCGACCCCGGCTTACAAGGTCGTGCTCGACGTGCACGGTTGGGGCGACGTGCACCCCGAGCTGAACCGGCTGTCGAAGCAGGGCGACTGGCGGAGCATGGCCGCCCTGATCACCGACGAGATGCTCGACGCCTTCGTGGTCCGAGGCACGCCGAGCGAGATCGCGCCCCAGGTCATGGCCCGTTACGGCGACGTCGTGCAGCGCATCAGCTTCAACGCGCCCTACCAGGCCGCCCCCGAACGATGGGCCGGCGCCCTCGCCGGCTTCCGCTGACCACGTGCGTCGATAGCTATCGCATAGCGATAGCTATCGACGCCTGTCGCGGGCCTAGGCGGTGAGGCGGGTTTCGAGGAGTTGTTTGAGGAGTTGCGGGTTGCCCTGGCCCTTGAGTGCTTTCATGCACTCGCCCATCAGGAACCCGTACTTCTTCTTCTTCACTTTGTCGTCGCCCGCACGCCAGTCGGCGACGGCATCGGCGTTCGCGGCGAGGACCGCGTCGATCGCGGCGCCGAGCGCGCTCTCGTCGCTCACCTGCGCGACGCCCTGTTCCTCGACGATGGTCTTCGGCCATTTGTTCTCGCGCAACGACTCCGCGAGCACGTCGCGCGCCTGGCCGCGCGAGATCGTGCCGGCACCGACGAGCGCGACCAGCTCGGCCAGCATTTCGGGCGCCAGCAGCGCGGGCGACAGGCCGGTCTCGTTCAGGTACGAGAGCACTTCGTTGGTCGTCCAGTTCACGATGTCTTTGGGAGTGCCGCCACCGTTGAGCGCGAGCACCGCCTCTTCCGCGTAGTCGGCGAGGCCGGCGGTACCTACGAGCACGCCCGCATCGTGATCGGTGATCCCCCACGCGCGTGCGAGCCGGGCCCGCCGGGCCGACGGCAACTCCGGCATCGACTCGCGCACCGACTTGCGCAGCTCGTCGGTCGGCGCGACGGGAACAAGGTCGGGTTCGGGGAAGTAGCGGTAGTCGTCGGGCTCTTCCTTCGAGCGCCCGGGCCGGGTCACGCCCGCTTCTTCGTCCCAGTGGCGTGTCTCCTGCTTGACGCGGCCGCCGTCCTCGATGAGCGCGATCTGCCGTTCGACCTCGAAGTCGATCGCGCGCGCCACCGAACGCAGCGAGTTCACGTTCTTGATCTCCGCGCGCGTGCCGAACGGTTCACCCGGGCGGTGCACCGAGATGTTGGCGTCGACGCGCAACGACCCTTCTTCCATCTTCACGTCGGACACACCGATCGCGAGCAGCGTCGCGCGGAGTTCCTCGACGTAGCGGCGGGCCTGCTCCGCCGAACGCAGGTCGGGTTCGCTGACGATCTCCATCAGTGGGACGCCGGCGCGGTTGTAGTCGACGAGCGAGTGCGACGCATCGTGGATCCGCCCACCACCGCCGAGGTGCACCGTCTTGCCGGTGTCTTCCTCGATGTGGGCGCGCGTGATGCCGATCCGCGCCCCGTCGACGTCGATCCAGCCGTTGACGCAGATCGGTTCGTCGTACTGCGAGGTCTGGAAGTCTTTCGGCATGTCGGGGTAGAAGTAGTTCTTGCGGTGGAAGATCGAGTGTTCGGGCACCGAGAACTCGAACGCCTCCCCCACCCGCAACGCGTACTCGACCACCTTCTCGTTGAGCACCGGTAACGATCCGGGCAGACCGAGGCACACCGGGCAGACGTTCGTGTTGGGTTCCGACCCGAACGCGTTCGGGCACGAGCAGAACAACTTCGTCGTGGTCGCCAGCTCGACGTGCACCTCGAGCCCGATGATCGTCTCCCACCCGGTGCTCGACTCGGAAGAAGTCATGGTGCGGCCTCCTCGATGGCGGCGGCGGCGCGGAACATCGTCGCTTCCTGCAGGGCGGGCGCGAGCACCTGCACCCCGATCGGCAGACCCTGCGCGTCGGTGCCGAACGGCACCGACATCGCGGGGTCGCCCGACAGGTTCGACGGCACGGTACACACGTCGCTCAGGTACATCGCGAGCGGATCGGCGGTGCGAGCGCCCAGTTCGAACGCGACCGTCGGCGATGTCGCGCCGAGCAGCACGTCGAAGCGTTCGTACGCGCGGTTGAAGTCGCGGATGATCAACGTTCGGACCCGCTGCGCGGTGCCGTAGTACGCGTCGTAGTACCCGGCCGACAGCGCGTAGGTGCCGAGCATGATCCGGCGCTTCACTTCGGCGCCGAAACCCGCGTCGCGTGTCGCGGCATTCATCTGCTCCACCGTTTCGGCGTCGACGCGCAAGCCGTAGCGAACACCGTCGTAACGGGCCAGGTTCGACGACGCTTCCGCCGGCGCGATCAGGTAGTAGGCCGACAATCCGAACTCCGCGGCCGGCACCGAAACCGTCTCGACGCTCGCCCCCGCCGCTTCGAGCGCCGCGGCCGCGCCCGCAACTGCGTCGCGAACTTCGGGCGCGATGCCTTCCGCCGCGGTGATCTCGTCGACGATGCCGACGCGCAACCCGGCAACGCCTTCACCGAGCGCGCCGAGCGGCGACGCCACGCCGGCCGGCACGCGGTCGATCGACGTCGAGTCGCACGGGTCGTGGCCCCAGATCACTTCGAGCGCCAGCGCGGCGTCGGCGACATTGGAGGCAAAGGGACCGATCTGGTCGAGCGACGACGCGAACGCGACCAGCCCGTAACGCGACACCGAACCGTAGGTCGGCTTCACGCCGACAACCCCGCACAGCGCGGCCGGTTGGCGGATCGATCCGCCGGTGTCGGAGCCGAGGCTCACGCCGGCGAAACCGGCCGCGACGGCCGCCGCGCTCCCACCGCTCGAACCGCCCGGAACGCGCGACGGGTCGCGGGGGTTGCGGGTCGGCCCGAAGGCCGAGTTCTCGGTCGACGAGCCCATCGCGAATTCGTCGAGGTTCGTCTTGCCCACGAACACCGCGCCCGCGTCGCGCAGGCGCGTGACGACGGTCGCGTCGTAGGGCGGCCGCCAGCCGTCGAGGATCTTCGACGAGCACGTCGTGGGGAGGCCGCGCGTGCACAGGTTGTCTTTCAACGCGACGGGCACACCGGCCAGCGGGCCGGGGTCGTCGCCGCGGGCGACGGCGGCGTCGACGGCTGCCGCCGCGGCGCGTGCCTCCCCGTTGAACACGAGGTTGAACGCATGGATCTCACCTTCGCGGGCGCCGACGCGTTCGAGGTGCTCCTCCAGCACGTCGAGCGCGCTGCGTTCACCCGAACGGACCGCGGCGGCGATCGCGGCGGCGGTCATGGCTCCTCACCGAGAATGCGCGGCACGCGGAAACGGCCGTCTTCGGTCGCGGGAGCCGCGGCGAGCACCTCGTCGCGATCGAGGCACGGCGCGGGCTCGTCGGCCCGGAAGACGTTCACCAGCGGCACGGGGTGCGCGGTGGGTGGCACCCCGGCCGTGTCGAGCGCGGAGACCTTCGCCGCATGGTCGAGGATCGCGCCGAGCTCGCGGGTGAGCGACTCGGCCTCTTCGTCGGTGAGCGCGAGCCGGGCCAGCCGCGCGACGTGCGTCACGTCGGCGCGCGTGATCCGCGCCCCATCTTGCGTCATGCTTGCCCGCTCTCGGGCCGCAGGCCCGGGCCGCTCGGGCCACGCTCGCGTGGGGAAGGCGTGCCGGTGACGCAACGCTCGCTCATGCCCGGAGTCTAGGAATACGGGTCGTTGGGGCCGAGCGGGTTCTTCCACCAGTCGGACGGCGCCGGTTCCCAGTCGGGGTCGGGGTAGATGCAATCCACCGGGCAGGCGGGCAGGCACTTGTCGCACCCGCTGCACAACTCCGGGATGATGATCACGTCGACGCCGTGATTGAAGATGGCACCGAACTGGGGCGGGCAGTGCCGCAGGCAGGCATCACAGTTGATGCACTCCGCCATCTCGATGCGAAGCGGGGGGTTCTTCCATTTCGGGTTCCGCTCGTGCGCGTCGACACGCTCGTTCCGGGTCCCGGCCGCCATCCCGGAAGCGTAGAGGCTCGTGCCGACTACATTCCGGTACGCCAATGTTCTTGGCCGCGTATCCGTTCTGTAACAGGAGGCTCCGAGTGGCCGACAAGCATGCCTTCCTCAGCGACGGCTGGTTCGCCGAGGTCGAACGGCTCGTCAACGAGCACGGGGACGACGCCGTCCCGGCCCACGCGAACGTGCTCGTGAACCTCACCATCACCGGGTCACCCTTCGGCGACGAGCGCCAGCTCCACATGGGCGCCAAGGAGGGCCAGGGTGCGTTCGCGATCGGTCACGCCGACGGTGCCGACGTCACCCTCACGACCGACTACGCGACCGCCAAGGACGTCTTCGTGTCGGGCAACCCGCAGGCCGGGATGCAGGCCTTCATGGCCGGCAAGGTGAAGGTGCAGGGCGACATGACGAAGCTCATGGCGGCCCAGGCCGGTGGCGGCGGCGGTAACCCCGCGTTACAGAGCGCCATCCAGGAGATGACCGAGTAGGACGCACCCGCCCGGTTGTGTCGTTTTCCCCCCGTCCCGGGGGTACGAACGACACAACCCGGTGGGGGTTCAGCTGTTGACGCGCTCGGCGTCGTTCACGACGCTGAGGAGGAGTTCGCTCCAGTCGGTGCGGAACTCGTCGGGCAGTCGCCACTCGGAGGGCGGCCCAACCTTGGGCGGCCGGCCGTAACCGTTCCCCGGTCGCGAGAACGGCGGCCTCGCGGTGCCGCCGTGCGGCAACCGGCGCCTCATCGCGCACCGCCGATGCATCCGCCCCTGCTCATGTTGTCTCCTACGGCCTGCTCGGGTCACTGCTTGATGGCCAAAACCGCGGACTGTGGTCGCTACCCCACGACCACTCTCCGCGCGAATCCACGATACGAGTGCTGCATAGCGGTAGCAACACCACTTTCCGTGGCATCCGGCACGTTGGACGGGAATCTTGTTGACGAGCGCGAAGAACGCGGCTTTCGCGGCTTTATGAGGCCGAGCCCGGCATCAGCTGGGACGCCGCGGTCGCCAGTTCGGCAACGGTCCAGCGATCGCCCTTGTCGATCTTCTCCGCCGCCGTCCACGACTGCACCCGCTGCACGACCCCGGCCTGCACCGTGAACGTCTCGCCGGTGAACGGGCAATCGGCCGTCGCGAGGTACGCGACGAACGGCGACACGTTGGCGGGGTTCCACATGTCGAAGCCCTCGTCGGGTGCCTTGACCGCGTCGCCCAGCCCGGGGGTCGCCTCGGTGAGCCGGGTGCGTGCACCGGGGCAGATCGCGTTGCTGCGAACGCCGTAGCGCTTGAGCTCCTTCGCACAGATCTGCGAAAGGGTCGCGATACCGCTCTTGGCGGCGCCGTAGTTCGCCTGGCCGGGGTTCGAGAAGATCCCCGACGTCGAAGAGGTGTGAATGATCGACGCCGAGATGTCGTCGCGGCCCGCCTTCGCCTGCTCGCGCCAGTACGCGGCCGCGAAGTGCGTCGGGGCGAAGTGACCCTTGAGGTGCACGGTGATCACCGCGTCCCACTCCTGCTCGGTCATGTTCACCACGACGCGGTCGCGCAGGATGCCTGCGTTGTTCACGAGCACGTGCAGATCACCGAACGCGTCGATCGCCTGCTGCACCAGTTGTTCCGCACCGGCCCAATCGGCGACGTTCGCCCCGTTCACGACCGCCTCGCCGCCGAACGCCTCGATCTCCTTCACGACGTCCATCGCCGGGGACGGGTCGCCGCCCTCGCCGTGCATGTCGCCGCCGAGGTCGTTCACGACGACCTTCGCACCCTCCCGCGCGAACAGCAGCGCATGTTCGCGGCCGAGCCCGCGCCCGGCACCGGTGATGATCGCGACCCGACCGTCGAGTGCACCCATGTCGCTTCGCTCCTTTTCCTCGCTCGCTCGGTCGCGCCTCGGCCAGGGGCCTCGTTGCTTCGTCGCTTGCTGGCGAGTTCGCTCGCTCCGCTCGCTCACCGCACCGTGTAAGCCGGTTTCCGCGGCGGATGTTACGCGGGTCAGAGGACGAGTGTGATGGTGCTGCCGCGCACGACCTTGCCGCTGTCGGGCTGCTGGCTCTTGACCGTCTTGTTCGGCCGGAAGTTGCCGCTGACGGTGACGTTGAACCCGAGGTTGTTGAGCGCGTTCGTCGCGTCGACGACGTTGTGACCCGTCTCGTCGGGCACCTGCACGAGGTCGGGGCCCTTGCTCACGTGGACCTTGACCGTCGACCCGAAGTCGGCCTTCTGGCCGGCCGGCGGATCGGTGCTCACGACCTTGCCCGCGGGCACGCCGTCGTTGTTGAACTCGTTGACGCGTGAAACCTTGAAGTGCTGCGCGGCCAACTGTTTCGCCGCGGTCTTGTACGACTCGCCGTGCACGTCGGCGACCGCGACCGGCGCGGGCCCTTGCTGATGATGAGCGAAACGTTCGACTCGGCCGGCACGGTCGCGTTCGCGCCCGGGTCCTGCGAGACGACCTGCCCCTTCGGGACGGTTTCGTCGTACCGGCTGGTCACCTTCACGATGAAGCCTTGCTCGCCGAGGTCGTTCGCGGCGGTGAGCCCGGGGTGGTGGACGACGCTCGGCATCGTGACCGGTGCCGGGCCCTTCGACACGGTGAGCGCAACGGTTCCGCCGCCGTGTAACCAGCCCCCCGCCGCCGGTTGCTGCCCGATCACCAGGCCCGACGGATCGGCCGACGATTTGAGCGCCACGACCTTCGTGTGCACGCCCGCCTTCTGCGCGAGCGTCTCGGCCGCGGTTTCGGAGCGACCGATCAGGCCCGGCACCGCGACCGGTTTCGCGCCGACCCGGCCCAGCGCGACGGCGACCAGCGCCAGCACGAGCACGATCGCCGTGCCGACGAACAGCGACACGAGGCGGCGCGCCTCGCGATCGGTGTTGTGGTCCGCATGGTTCGCGGCCCGCCGCTCGCGCTTCGGCCGCGGCGGCGCCGGTTGCGCGGCGACCCGGGCCGCCGCGTCCTGGTCGAAGAGCGCCGCGGTCGGGTTGGCCTGCGCGGTGGTGGGGTTCGGATCGGCGTGGTCGCGCATCCCGGCGAGCACGAGCGGCGCGGGGCGAGGGAGCGCTTCGGCGACGTCGCTGAGCGCGGCGCCCATCGTCGCGGCATCGGGGTACCGCTCCTCGGGCTCGATCCGGCCGGCCCGCTCGATGATCGGGGCGAGCGGCCCGAGTTCGGGCGGCGCGAGCAGCGGCCGCTGGGTGCGCGCCGCGAGCGTGCCGATCGCGGTGTCGGCGGCGAAGGGCACCCGCCCCGTGACCGCCTCGACCGTCACCAACGCGAGGGAATAGAGGTCGGAGCGCGCGTCGAGTTGCACGCCGATCGCCTGCTCCGGTGACGCGTAGCGAGCCGTGCCGAACATCGCGCCGGCCGGTTCGGTCCAACTGGCCTCGGCGAGGGCGCGGGCGAGCCCGAAGTCGGCGACCCGCACGATCCCGTGCTCGTCGAACAGCAGGTTCGCCGGCTTGATGTCGCGGTGGACGATGCCGCGGGCATGCGCGTACTCGAGCGCCGACGCGACATCGCGACCGACGCGCGTCGCCTGCGCGGGGCTGAGCCGCTGGCCGGCGTCGAGCATGCCGCGCAGGCTGCCGCCCTCGAGGAGCTCGAGGACCAGGAACGGCACCTCGTCTTCGCCCCAGTCGTAGACGGTGACGATGTGCGGGTGGTTGAGCGACGCCGCGATCTGCGCCTCGGCGCGGAACCGGCGGAGGAAGGCGGCATCGTCGGAGAGCGCGGCGTGCAACACCTTGAGCGCGACGCGGCGGTTCAGCCGCGAATCCTGCGCGACGTACACCCGGCCGCTCGCACCGGTCCCGATCGGCGCATGCAGTCGGTAACGGTCGGCCAGCACCCGACCGGCAAGGTCGGCGACACCACTTCCGGCCATTTGTACAACGGTACCGGCCGAACCGGCTCGAACTGCGGCATCCCGCTCGATCGCACACGCCCGGCGATGCCCGGGTACCGTCGGTCGTCAATGGCGAAGCGGTCGGCCACCAGTCCGGGCCTCCAAGCCCGTCGGCGCAAGCTCGGGCGCGTGCTCATCGTCGTCGCGGGGCTGCTCGTCGCCGTCAACTTGTTGTGGTTTGCCGGGCTTTCGAACGACAACGCGACCTCGCCGCTGCCGTCGCAGATCAAACAACTCTTCCCGGGCAACCAGCAGGTGATCCGGCCGCAGGACACCGTCGGCGCGCAGCTCAACGGCGGGTTGCAGGGCGTGCTCTACATCAACGGCGGGCAGATCCCACTCGACCAGATCAACGGCGACCCCGGCCTCGGCCTCATCACCTTCCGGCCCGGCTGCGACGGCGCACAGGTGTCGAAACAGGACTGCGAGTACTCGGAGTTCCAACCCGGCACCATGAACCTCGCGATCGACTACTGGCCGATCGGCGAATCGGTCGCCACGGCCAAGCACCGCAACCAGTGGGGCACCTACGCCTGGCAGATCAAAGTCGGCTAACCGCCGGTGCCGGCGGCGGCCCCTTCGCCGGCGAGCAGGGCTTCGAACCCGTCGCCGTCGAGGATCGTCACGCCCAGTTCCTCGGCCTTCGCGAGTTTCGAGCCGGGGCTTTCCCCGGCGATCACGTACGTGGTCTTCTTCGACACGCTGTTCGTGACCTTCCCGCCGCGCGCTTCGATCTGCGCGGCGGCTTCGTCGCGCGTGTGACGTTCGAGGCTGCCGGTGAGCACGAAGGTCTGACCGGCGAACGTCGTGTCGAGCGGTTCGGCCGACGGCTCCGGCCCTTCGAAATTGCAGCCCGCGGCGCGTAACTTCTCGATCACGGCAAGGTTGGCGTCGCGGGCGAAGAACCGCTGCACGCTCTGCGCAATGGTCGGGCCGACGCCTTCGATCGCGACCAGCTCTTCCTCCGTCGCCGACGCGATGCGGTCCAGGTGCGGCAACGCGCGCGCCAGCGCCTGCGCGGCAGTGGGGCCGACATGGTTGATGCCGAGCCCGACGAGCAGGCGCCAAAGCTCGCGACCCTTCGACCCTTCGATCGCGTCGAGGAGCAACTGCGCCGACTTCGCCCCGATCCGTTCGAGCTCGACGAGCTGTTCGAACTCGAGCGAGTAGACATCGCCGACGTCGACGAGCAACCCGGCTTCGGTGAACTGCCGCACTCGTTCTTCGCCGAGACCCTCGATGTCCATTGCGCCGCGGCTCGCGAAGTGCACGATGCGCTGCTGGCGTTGCGCGGGGCACTCGACGTTGATGCAGTTGTTGGCCGCCTCGCCCTCGACGCGCACGAGCGGCTGGCCGCACACCGGGCAGACCGACGGGAACTTCCACCGCTTCGTGCCCTTGGGTCGCTTCGCGAGCACCGGCCCGACCACTTCGGGGATGACATCCCCGGCCCGGCGTACGGTGACGGTGTCGCCCGGGCGGACGTCTTTGCGAGCGACGTCGTCTTCGTTGTGCAGCGTCGCCATGCCGACGTTGGCCCCGCCGACGAACACCGGCTCGAGCACCGCGAACGGCGTGGCGCGACCGGTACGGCCGATACTCACCATGATGTCGTTGAGACGCGTCGTCTTTTCCTCGGGTGGGAACTTGTACGCGATCGCCCAGCGCGGCGCCCGGCTCGTGAAACCCATTTCGTCGCGCTGGCCGAGATCGTCGACCTTCACCACCACACCGTCGATTTCGTAGCCGAGCGAGTGGCGTTGCCCTTCCATGCGGGCGACGAAGTCGTAGACGCCGTCGAGTGCGTCGAACGCGCTCGATTTCGGGGTTCACCGCGAAGCCGAGTTCGCGCAACCAGTCGAGTGTCTCCACGTGCGTGCGCAGCCGCGGGCCGCCTTCCAGCGCACCGAGCTGGTAGCAGAACAACGAGAGGTCGCGGGACGCCGTGATCGAGACGTCTTTCACCCGCAGGCTCCCCGCCGCCGCGTTGCGGGCGTTGGTGAACAGGCGAAGACCGGCCTCGCCCTGCCGGCGATTGAGCGCGTCAAACGCGGCGAGCGGCATGTAGACCTCGCCCCGTACCTCGATCACACCCGGAACCCGCTTCCCGCGCAGCCGTTGCGGTACTTCGTGAATGGTGCGGAGGTTCTCCGACACGTCTTCACCGGTGACGCCGTCGCCGCGTGTGGAGCCGCGGACGAAGACGCCGTCTTCGTATTGCAACGAGATGGCGAGACCGTCCATCTTCGGTTCGGCAACGAAGGTGATGGCGCCGGGCACGATCCGTTGCGCACGTTCGGCCCACGCGGCGAGTTCCTCGTGCGAGAACGCGTTGTCGAGCGACAACATCGGGACACGGTGGTGGACGGGCGCGAACGTCGACGACGCCTGGCCGCCGGGACGCTGCGTCGGCGAGTCGGGGACGACGAGCGACGGGTACTCGGCCTCGAGGGCGCGAAGCTCGCGCACGAGGGCGTCGAACTCGGCGTCGGAGATCTCCGGTTCGTCCTCGAGGAAATAGCGATCGTTGTGGTACTCGATCTCGGTACGCAACGCGCCGGCGCGTTCCACCGCTTGCTTCGGGACCTTCGCCGCGGCCATGCGTCGAATCTACCCAGGGGCTACGACACCCTCATCGGCGAAGCCGGCAGTTACGCCCCGACGGTGAGGCGGGTGGCGGCGGCCTGGTCGTGGACGCGGGCGCCGATCTCGCGTGCGAGTCGCATCGCGTGTTCAGCCTGCGTGATGCCGTGACCGGCCAACCCACAGGTGGGAGTGGAGAGGGCCTGGTTGCGCAGCCGCACCGGGTCGCAGCCGCGACGCGTCAGTTCACACCACGCCTCGATGAGCGCCTTCCACAGCGGCGACGCGCTCTCCCCCACGGGGCGGTCGGTGGGCACGGTGCCCCATGCGACCCATCCGTCGGCCTCGAGAAACCGCGACAGCGCGAACGCGTCGTCGAGTTCCAACGTGCCGACGTCGAGCGCGAGCACATCGGGGCCGGCGTCGAGCGCGAGCCGCACGTCGCCCGCGCCGCAGACGTGGACGCCCGTGACCCCGCTCGGCGCCGCCAGCGCGGCCGACAGCAGATCGGTGGCGGTTTCCCGGTCGAGGAGTGCATCGTCGGTGCGCCAGAGCACGAGCGCGGGCTCGTCGAAGAAGGTCATCACCTCGGCGCCCGGAAGCTCGTCGCGCACCCTGGCTTCGAGGGCGCGTGCCCACGTTCGCGCGCATTCGACCGCCCGCACGAAGGCACGGCCGTGCGGCATGCCGGCTCGAGTCAGCGCGACGCCGAGGGTCAACGGGCCCGCCAGTTGCACCTTCACGAATGCAGGCGGGCGGGGCTGGGCCGCGGCCACTTCGAGGAACGTGAGGAAGCCGGCATGACGTTCGTCGTCGAAGCGCGCGTCGACCGGCGAGTCGCAATCGAGGCCGAGCACCGAGATCGATCCGTCGGGCGCCGCGACCACTTCGGGCAAGCCGGTTGCAAACCGGGCGATCATCGATTCGCGCGGATCGCGATTGGGCAGTTCCGGCACCGCGGGAAGCCGCGGGAGACAACGCAACACGAGCGCGGCCGCCGCGTGCGCATCTCGATGCGGGAGGCTGCCGATCGCAGTTGCAGCCCCGGCGGGCAACCGGCTGACGGGCATCAAGTTCGTAGTATACGAACGCCCTCGACGCCTCTTAGAAGCGGAGCGTGCGTGATTTGGAAGTGGTGCGCGCGGGCGGCGTGGGTCGTGCTCCCGCTCACCGTGGGAACCGAACTCGCCCGCGCGCTCAAAGGTTGGTCGGACGCGCCGGCTGTCGTCGCGATGGTGTTGCTGTGGGCCGCGTGGCTCGCCGGCACGATCGCCCTGTTCGCACCACGACCGTGGGGGTTCGCGATCTTGCGGGTCGTCGCACCGAGCGCCGTGGTCGTCGCCGCAGCCGCCGGCGCGCCGGCGGCGATCAGAACACTCGGCGTCGTGTTCGCGGTACTGGCGCTGGTGCTGGCTCTCGGCGCGCCGATCGCGCGCGCATCGGCGAACTCGATCTCCTACGGCGACGAAGACCGGTTCCCGCTCTCGATCCCCGCGAGCATCGCGTCGGCGCCGCTGCCCATCGCGGTGCTGCTCGTCGCGGGAGGGATCAGCGCCGGGCCGCTGCTGCTGGCCGACGGCCGGGTCATCGGTGGCGTCGTGGCGCTGGTGGTCGGGCTCCCCGCCGCGGCGCTCGCCTCCAACTCGATACGCGCACTGTCGAACCGCTGGCTCGTCTTCGTTCCCGCCGGCGTCGTCCTCGTCGACCCGCTCACCCTCGCCGACCCGATGCTGATGCCCCGCGAGGACATCGCCGAGATCACCACGGGCCGGGTCGACGGCGCGCTCGACGTACGCCTCGGCGTGGCGCGGGGCACGATCACCATCAGCCTTCGCGACCACGCGATGCTCATGCGCCGGCGCGGGCGGGCCGACGCGGTCGTGTTGCACGCGCGCACGATCTGCCTCGCCATCGTCGATCGCCGGCACGCACTCGAAGTCGCGACGCGCCGCCGCATCCCCGTGACGGCCGGTCAGGCGGCGATGCCGCCGCCCAGCACGACGTCGCCGTCGTAACACACCACGGCCTGGCCCGGCGCGACACGCGTCTGCGGCGTCGCGAACGTCACGACGTCGTCGTGCACCCGGGCTGCCGCGACGGGCCGTGTGCCCGTGTCTGCACGAGCACGCGGGCGTTCGCCGGCGGCGGCCCGTCGACCCAGTTCGTGTCGCGCAGCGCGACCCGGTCTCGCAACAGGTCGGCCCGGGAGCCGAGTACGACCGTCGCGCTCGGCGCGTCGATGTCGACGACGTACGACCGTTCGCCGAGCGCAACCCCGACCCCGCGCCGCTGGCCGACGGTGAACGACTCGACACCTTCGTGCCGGCCGAGGACCCGGCCGTCGACCGCGACGATGTCGCCCGGTTCGCGTTCGGTACCGCGCGGCGAGGAACTGTTCGCGCCCCCGCGCGTGATGAAACAGACGTCCATGCTCTCGGGCTTCGCGGCCGTACGGAGCCCGAGCGCCGCTGCCTGCGCTCGCACTTCGGCCTTCGTGCACTCGCCGACCGGGAGCAACGTGCGGGCGAGCTCCCGTTGGCCGAGCATGTAGAGCACGTACGACTGGTCTTTTGCGGGGTCGGCGCCGCGCGCGAGGCGCGGTCCGCCGGCCGTGGTCACCACGCGCGCGTGATGACCCGACGCCACCGCGTCGAACCCGAGCTGCTCGGCGCGTTCGAGCACGCGGCCGAACTTCATCGTGCGGTTGCACTCGATGCACGGGTTCGGCGTACGACCGTTGGAATACGCGTCGACGTACGGACTGACAACGTGCTGCGTGAAGTCGTCGGTGAAGTTGAACACGTAGTGCGGGAGCCCGAGTTGGGCGGCAACGCGGCGGGCGTCCTCCACATCGGCGACGCTGCAGCACCCCGAATCGCTCTCGCCGCCCCAGAGCTTGAGCGTCACCCCGGTGACATCGTGGCCCTGGTCGGCCAGCCGGGCCGCCGCGACCGAGGAGTCGACACCACCACTCATCATCACGAGGACGCGCGGCATCACGCGACCTTGCCGGCGACGCGGAGGCGGTCTACCGCGAGCGGCACGACATCGAGGGCATGTTCGACGTCGTCGAGGGTCGAAGCCCATCCGAGGCTGAACCGAACGGAGGCGAGCGCGTGCTCGCGCGCCAGGCCCATCGCCAGCAACACGTGTGAAGGATCGACCGAGCCCGAAGAGCACGCAGAACCGGATGCCGCGTAGACGCCGAGCTGGTCGAGCGCGACCAGCAGCGTCTCGGCCTCGGTGCCCGGGAACGCGGCGTGCAACACGCCCGCGACCCGAAGGCGCGGATCACCGTTGCCGATCATGCCGTCGACCGTGGCCCGCAAGCCCGCTTCGAGCTGGTCGCGCAACGCGCCGATACGCGCGACTTCCTCCGCGCGCTGCTCGTGCGTGACCCGCAGCGCGGTCGCGAGGGCGACGATCCCCGCGACGTTCTGGGTACCGGCGCGCAACGACCATTCGTGGCCGCCGCCCTCGACCAGCGGGACCAGTTCGACACCGTTGCGCACCGCGAGGACGCCGACGCCCTTCGGGCCCCCGAACTTGTGGCCCGAGATGGCGACCAGGTCGGCGGCGCGCGCCGCGACACCGACGTCGAGCCACTGCGGTGCCTGCACCGCGTCGGTGTGCACGACCGCGCCGGGTGCACGCTCACGGACCAATGCGGCGATGGTGTCGATCGGCTGCACCACTCCGGTTTCGTTGTTGACCAACATCACCGACACGACCGCGGTCCGCTCGTCGAGCGCGGCGGCGAGCGCGTCGAGGTCGACGACCCCCGCGGCCGTCGCGGGCGCGCGCGCGACCCGGAAGCCGTCCTTCGCCAACCGGCCGGCGGCGCCGAGGACGGCCTTGTGCTCGATACCCGTGGTGACGATGCCGTCGAGACCCCGCTCCCGGGCGGCCCACGCGGCACCCTTCACCGCGAGGTTGTCGCCCTCGCTCCCGCCGCCCGTGAAGACGATCTCGCGGGTGCTCGCGCCCAGCGCGGTCGCGACCGTCTCGCGGGCCTCCTCGAGCGCGGTCTTCGCGGCCCGTGACGCCGCGTGCGATCCCGACGGGTTGGCCGCGACGTCGGCGAGGAACGGCGACATCGCGTCGATCGCTTCGGGCCGCATCGGCGTGGAAGCCGCGTGGTCGAGGTAGGTCACCGCACGATCGTACCGATCACCCCTCGGTGGGAGTCCCAGGTTTCACCAGGTCAGCCCGTTAGGATCACGCGCCGTTACCTGCCCTCGGGGCCGGGCGCCCTCCAGTCGTTTCGGGGAAGAAATAGGAGTGCAGATGTCTCGCTTCGCGCGTCGATGCTTCGCGTTCGGTCTGGTTTCGGCGATGGTCGCGACCGCGTGCGGCGGGTCGGGCAGCAAGAGCGGCAGCGGCAAGACGACGACCACGACCGCGAGCGCCGGTACCGGCCAGGTCTCGCTGTCGCCGCTGGCGGTCCAGGAGACGAGCAGCGGTTCGAAAGGCCTCTCCAACCCGGTCACCCTCGAGATCACCGACAACAACACGAAGGCGCTGCGGGTCGGCTTCACCGAGGACGAGGTCGCCGGCACCGGCGACCAGTGGAGCGCCGCGGGTTGGAACGCGGTCACGACCGCGACGCTGCTCACCGGCGGACCGCTCGGCGGCAAGGACTACACGTTCGACATCACCGGCCGGATCGACGGCCCGAGTGCCGGCGCGCTGATGACCGTCGGCGTGCTGTCGTTGATGCGGGGCGACAAGATCAAGCCCGACATCACCATGACCGGCACGATCAACCCCGACGGCACCGTCGGTCCGGTGGGCGGCATCCCGTACAAGGTCGACGGCGCCGTCAAGGCGAAGAAGACGCGCATGCTCATCCCGGCCGGCCAGCGCAACTCGGAGAACGACAAGGGCAATCTCGTCGACGTCGTCGATGAAGGGCAACGCAAGCACGTCGCGGTGAGCGAGACGACCGACGTGTACGACGCGTACCAGCAGTTCACCGGCGTCGCGCTCCCGCATCCCCCGGACGCGGCCGGCAAGGTCGAGTTGAGCGAGGAGGCCTACCAGCGCATCAAGGCGAAGGTCGACGACTGGCTGGCGAAGTTCTCGCAATCTGCCGGAGAGTTCGACTCGCTGCCCAACCTCATCCAGCAGGCACTGTCGAGCACCGCGAACGACGCGCAGAGCGAAGCGAACCGGGCGCGCAACCTGGAGAAGCAGGGCCTCGAGGCCGGGGCGTTCGAACACGCGGTGGAAGCCGCCGGGCTCGCCAACGCGATCGTGAAGGGTGGCCGCCTCCTCCAGGTGTACCTCACCCAGGGCGTCTCGAAGTTCGAGGCGCAACTCCAGTCGAGCACCGCGATCAACGGTCGGGTGCAGTCACTGTTCGACGAGTTGAAGACGTTCACACCTTCGACCGTCGCCGACGCCGCGGCGTTGATCGACACCTACAGCCAGGCGATCGACGCGCTGTCGCTCTCCGACTACGCGACCAGCATCTTGAAGAACATCCGATCGGCCTCGAACGACACCGAGGCGGTCACCATCGCCACGGAAGGAGCGCTGTACCACGAGCTTGCGGGCACGCTCGTCGACAGCGCCCAAGACATCTTCGCCGTCGGCCGCGACCTCGGCGGTGCGAAGCTCGCCAGCACCATCGACCCGAAGAGCGTCGCCGACTTCTTCCGCAAGGCAGCCGAAGCGAACCTGAATGCGTTCAACACGGTGGTGCTCGGCCAACTCGCAACCGACAATCACGCCAGCCTCGCCGATGTGCAGGTCGAGTTCTCGGGCAAGGACCTCGACTACGCGCTCGCGAACTCGGCGGACAACATCCTGCAGGGCGAGCTCGACCAGTTCATGGGCCCGAACACCACCGCGTCGGCGTACGCGAAGTTGGGTGGTGCCGTGTCGCTCTACAGCCGGGCGAGTGGCCTGATTGCGAAGTACTACTCACTCGACGCGACGCTCGACAAGAACCTCAACGTCACGGGTATCGGCAACGAGAAGGCACTCCAGGCGTCGCTCGATCTCGGCCAGTCGCAGGTCGAACGGAGCGTGTCGGTGCTCGAGAAGCACAAGGTCGACCCGACCATCGTGGTCGCCGGCTACGAATCGGCGGGGATCAACCGCGACGGCAACGCGAGCGACAAGCTCGACGCGTTGACGGCGTACTGGGCCTCGTTCGCCGAGTCGCGGGTGCTGGCCTACCTCGGCGGGTTCCCAACCGACGGTTACCGGTAGCGGGACTTCGGTCCCGCCCGAAGCCGGCCGAGTGCCGGGTTTCACTGTCTCACCCCCCGTGCATACTCGGGACATGAGTGGGACGGAGCGAGCGAACCCAGCACGGACAGGCGGCCAACCGAGCCAGTTACGCCTCCTCACCGGCGACAAGCGTCGCCGCGAGTGGGACATCGACGACAAAACTCGCGAAATCGGTCGAACCGGCGTCGCGCAAGTGCGCGAGACGTTGCGCCGGGCACGGCCACCCGAACCGGTCCGCAAAGCCAGCTGATCCCGGGTCGTACCGGGTCAGGGCACGTGCTGCCCGGCCCGGTAGGCCTCCAGCCGCTCGACCACGGCGCCGGGCCGGCTCAGCGCGACGAGGTGACCTCCGTCGATCTCGTCGGGGGTGATGCCGAGCCGTTCGCGCACCACCCGGTGCTGGAACGGCAGTGGGAAGAACCGGTCGTCGCGCGAGACGACGACCCGGGTCGGCACGTCGGGCCAGGCGGCGAGCGGCCACGCCTTCTCGAACGGCGTTCCCGACTGTTGCGGCTCGCCCAGGCGCATCGCTTCGTCGCGCAGGTCGGCGGGAACGTCGTGGAACATCGTCTCGAACATGTCGTCGAGGTCCCACCCGTGGGTAGCGGCCCATTCGGCCTGCGCCTGCTCGTGCCCCGTGACGGCCCACCAGTCGCCGCCCGACTCGCCCGGGCAGGGCACCATCGCGTTCAGCAGCACCAGCAACTTCGCCGGGGTGCGGTCGCACACCAGCGGCGCGGTGAACCCGCCCATCGACTGCCCGACCACAACGAGGTTGTCGGTGCGCTCGCCGATCGCCGCGAGCACGGTCTCGGTGTACTCGTCGAACCCGGCGGTGTCGTCACCGGCCGGAAGGTCGACCGCGACCACATCGTGCCCGCCGGCACGGAGCAGACGTTCGACACGGTGCCAGAACCAAGCCTGGCCACCCGCGCCCGGGATCAAGACATACGTCGCCATCGCTTCCTCCCCGAGCTACGACCCGGAATGACGACGGCGCGCGCGGGCACAACTCATCGCCGCAACATCGAAACGCCGCGTCAGCTTTGGTTGAGGGCGGTGAGAAGCCGGCGGGCGGCGGCGGCGGGAGAGATCTCGCCCGCTTCGACTTGCCGTTCGAGCGGCGCGATGAGTTTGGCCACCGCCCCGTCGCGGCGCAGGCGTTCGAGGAGGGTCTCGGTCACCTCCGACCACATCCAGTCGCGCGCCTGGCCGGCGCGGCGCCGGTCCCGTTCGCCGCTCGCGAGCACGACCCGCTGGTGTTCCTCGATCGCGGCCCACACCGCGTCGACCCCACGGCCCGTGAGCGCCGAGCACAGCAACACCCGAGGCGTCCACGCGCCGCTCGACCGCATGAGGTGGAGCGCGTTGCCGTAGTCGGCGGCGGTGTGCTGCGCGGCGGCGAGCAGGTCGCCGTCGGCCTTGTTGACCACGACGAGATCGGCCAGCTCGACGATGCCGCGCTTGACGCCCTGCAATTCGTCGCCCGCGCCCGGCGCGAGGAGCAACACGAACACGTCGACCATCCCGGCGACCGCGACCTCCGACTGCCCGACGCCGACGGTCTCGACGATGATGGCGTCGAACCCGGCGGCTTCGCAGAGGAGCATCGCCTCGCGGGTGCGGCGAGCCACGCCGCCCAGGGTGCCGCCGGTGGGTGAAGGGCGGATGAACGCGTCGGGCCGTCGCGACAGCCCTTCCATCCGGGTCTTGTCGCCGAGGATCGAACCGCCGGTGCGCGTGCTCGACGGGTCGACCGCGAGCACCGCGACCTGATGCCCGGCGTCGCACACGCCGACACCGAACGCTTCGATGAACGTCGACTTCCCCGCGCCGGGCGCGCCACTGATCCCGACACGCACCGCGTTCCCCGTATGCGGGAGCAAGCGTTCGAGCAGCGCCGCGGCCTGCTCACGATGATCGTCGCGGGTCGACTCGACGAGCGTGATCGCGCGGGCCAGCGCCCGCCGGTCGCCCGACTCGACCGCTGCGGCCAGCGAGTCGACGTCGGTCGCAGCAGTGTCGGCCATCGGGCCAGCGTACGGGCTGATGCCAGGTGGTTCCGCCGATCGCCACGATCGGCGAAACGCAACGGCAACGACCTCCGCGACCGCGAGGAGGCCGACCGGCCCGATTGCCGGCCGGTTCGCTACGCGCTCGCGCGACGCTTGCGGACCAAGCGGATGATGTCGGACGCCGCCTTCGGGATGTTGCTGCCCGGCCCGAAGACCGCGCTCACGCCCGCCTGCTCCAGGTAGGGGTAGTCGGCCACGGGGATCACGCCGCCGCACACCACGAGAATGTCGCCGTCGCCCTGGCGTTTCAGTTCGCCCACCAGTTCGGGCACGAGGGTCTTGTGCCCCGCGGCCTGGGTCGACACGCCGACGACGTGCACGTCGTTCTCGATCGCGTCGCGCGCGGCTTCGGCGGGGGTCTGGAACAGCGGGCCGATGTCGACGTCGAAGCCGAGGTCGGCGAACGCGGTGGCGATCACTTTCGCGCCGCGGTCGTGGCCGTCCTGGCCGAGCTTCGCGACGAGGATGCGCGGCCGGCGGCCTTCCTCCTCCGCGAACTCGTCGATCTCTTCCTGGATCCGGGCGAAGTCTTCGTCGCCGGCGTAGGCGTCGGCGTAGACGCCGCTGATCGAACGGATCACCGCGCGGTGCCGGGTGAACACCTTCTCCATCGCGTCGGAGATCTCGCCGACGGTCGCGCGCGCCCGTACCGCGTCGATCGAGAGGGCGAGCAGGTTGGCGTCGGCCGCGGCGCCGTTGGTGAGCGCGTCGAGCGCTTCCTGCACGCGCTTGGGGTCGCGGGACGCACGCAGTTGCTCGAGCCGCGCGATCTGCTGGCGACGTACCTCCGTGTTGTCGATCTCGCGCACGTCGACCGGCTCTTCGTTCTCGAGCCGGTACTTGTTGACCCCGACGATCGTTTCCTCGCCGCGGTCGATGGCCGCCTGGCGGCGCGCCGCGCTCTCTTCGATACGCAGCTTCGGCATACCGTTGTCGACCGCCTTGGTCATGCCGCCGAGCCCTTCGACCTCCTGGATGAGGTCCCAGGCCGCGGCCGCGAGGCTCGCGGTGAGCGACTCGACGTAGTACGAACCGGCGAGCGGGTCGATCACGTGCGTGATGCCGGTCTCCTCGGCCAGGATCAGCTGGGTGTTGCGGGCGATGCGGGCCGAGTCCTCGGTGGGCAACGCGATCGCTTCGTCGAACGAGTTCGTGTGGAGGCTCTGCGTGCCTCCGAGCACTGCGGCCAGCGCTTCGTACGCGGTGCGCACGACGTTGTTGTAGGGCTGCTGTTCGGTGAGCGACACACCCGAGGTCTGGCAGTGTGTACGCAGCATCGACGAGCCGGGTTTCTTCGGCTCGAACGGCGCGATGATCCGCGCCCACAAGAGGCGCGCGGCGCGCAGTTTCGCGACCTCCATGAAGAAGTTCATGCCGATCGCGAAGAAGAACGAGAGGCGGCCGGCGAACTCGTCGATGGTGAGCCCGCGCGACGAGGCCGCGCGGACATACTCCAACCCGTCGGCCAGCGTGAACCCGAGTTCCTGCACCGCCGTCGCGCCGGCTTCCTGCATGTGGTAGCCGGAGATCGAGATCGAGTTGAAGCGCGGCATGTTGTGCGCGGTGTACTCGATGATGTCGGCGACGATCCGCATGCTCGGCGCGGGCGGGTAGATATACGTGTTACGGACCATGAACTCTTTGAGGATGTCGTTCTGGATCGTCCCGGCGAGTTGGTCCTGCTTCACGCCTTGCTCTTCGGCGGCGACGATGTAGCCCGCGAGCACGGGGAGTACCGCGCCGTTCATCGTCATCGACACGCTCATCTTGTCGAGCGGGATGCCGTCGAACAGCAGCTTCATGTCTTCGATCGAGTCGATCGCGACGCCGGCCTTCCCGACGTCGCCGACGACGCGTTCGTGATCGCTGTCGTACCCGCGGTGGGTTGCGAGATCGAAGGCGACCGACACGCCGGTCTGCCCGGCCGCGAGGTTGGCCCGGTAGAACGCGTTCGACTCCTCCGCGGTTGAGAAGCCCGCGTACTGGCGGATCGTCCACGGTCGGTTGGCGTACATCGTCGCCCGCACGCCGCGGGTGAACGGCGCGAACCCTGGCAGCGTGCCCAGCCCTTCGATCTGCTCGAGATCGGCGGCGGTGTAGAGCGGCTTGACGGACAGGCCTTCCGGCGTTGCCCAGACGAGCGAATCGGGGTCGCGGCCTTTGAGCTCCGACGAGGCCAACTCGCGCCACTGGTCCAACGACGGCTCCGGCGATTCGGTCATGCCGGGATCGTACGGCGATCCATAAGTGATCGTTAAAACCGGCGCCCGTGACCGGTTCGCGCCGTTCACCGTCGGTATGTTCGCCCGGGGGTCAGTCGGAGACAGGTACGTGACCGACGAAAGAGAAGCGACCCCCTTCTGGTACCGCCCGGCGGCCGGCGCGACGATGGCGATCGGCGTGGTGCTGCGGAGCTGGCTCGTGTGGGCCGGCCGAGGCACCGCTCGATTCCTGAAGCCGGACTCGCGCAGCTACCGCGCTTTCGCCGACCACCTCCCGGCCTCGCTGTGGTCGCCGCCCGCGGGCATCCTGCGCAACGCCGTCGACCGCGGGCCGGGCTACCCGATCTTCATCCGGCTGGTGTCGCCGTTCGGTGCCCACGCGAATGTCGTCGCGATCGTGGTGGCGCAGTGCATCGTGGGCGGTGCCGTCAGCGTGTGGCTCGCGATCGAGCTCGGGCGGCGGTTGTTCAACCCGGCCGCGGCCGTCGTCGCCGGGCTGCTCCTCGCGACCGACCCGCTGTCGATCGGCCACGCCACCCTCGTGCTCAGCGAAACCGTGTTCACCGCGCTGCTGCTCGGCACGCTCGTCGCCTTCGAGCGCACCGTGCGCACCCGTTCGGCGCGATGGGCGGCCTCGACCGGTGCGCTGTTCGCAGCGTCGCTGTTCGTGCGGCCGACGCTGCTCTACTTCACGCCGTTGCTCGCGATCGGGTTGTTCGCCGCGTTGCGCACCAAGCAGGCCGCGACCCTCGGATTGGTCGCGCTGGCCGTCGCCGTCGCGCCGATCGGAGCGTGGTACGCGCGCAATGCCCACGTGATGGGCGAGTACACGTTCACCACGATCGAAGGTTTCAACCTGTTCGAGTTCCGCGCCGCCGGCGCGGTCTCAGCCGAAGAACACATCACGCTCGACGCGGCTCGCGCGCAGCTGCAGTCGAAGTACGCGACCGACCTCGCAACCACGAACCTCGCCCGCCTCGACGCGGCCCGCCGGCGCGACGGGATACGCGAGATCGTGCACCATCCGCGTGGCTACGTGTCGATCGCAGTGCGCGCGCTCGGACGTACCGCCGTCGGAACCGGCGCGCCGTACATCGCGCGCCAACTTCCGCGCCCCCTCACCCGAGCGACGGGGCTCACGATCATGCGCTGGTCGATCGCCGACACGGTCTTGATGTACGCATTGGCGGTCGCCGGCGTCGCGGTCGCGATGGCGAGGCGAAAATGGTTCGCGCTCGCACTCCTCGGCGTTCCGGCGGTGCTCTACCTCGTCACCTCCGCGGGGCCGGAGATGTACGCGCGCTTCCGGGTACCGGTGCAGCCGATGCTCTGCGTCTTCGCCGGTGCCGGCGCGGTCGCGATGTTCGAGGCGTTCGCCGTCGCGTTCGCGCGCCGCCGGCGCGAGGTGATCGCCTGATTCACGGGCGCGCCCCCAAAGGTCACCGGCGAAGGCAGGCCCCGAAGTGGTCACTCCTCGACGATGCCGTAGTGCTCCACATAGCCGGCGAAGGTCGCGCGCACGTGCGCCTCGTCGAGCCCGACGTCGGCGAAGGTGTACTCGTGCGCGCCGTGCTTCGCCTTGGGCTTCTCGGCGAGGTACTGCTCGATCGTGCGGTCGTGCCCGGCCGGCCAGGGCAGCCCGAGTTGGTCGTAGGCACCGCGTAGCGTCGCCGCGGGCGCGGCCATCAGGTCGAGGAAGTGCACGTCGACGACGTGGCCGGCCGGGATCGTGCCGTCGGCGCGTTGGGCCATGACCTGGTCGAGGAAGAACTGGTAGGTCATCTCCATCGTCGCGCCCAGCGCGGCGACGTCGACCTCGTCGCTGCGCATGAACCGGAGCACCGACAGCAGGCTCACGAGCGACGCGATGAACCGGCGGGGGTCGCGGTGCGTCTGCACGACGCGGGCGTCCGGGTACTCCGCGAACAGCGCCGCCATCGTCGAGAGGTGACCGGGCGACTTGAGCAGCCACCGTCGACCAGGGGTCGGCCGGAGGTGCGCGAAGGTCTGCAGCATCCGCCGGTGCAACCGGTAGACGCGTTCGATCGTGTCGAGGTGTTCGAGCTGCCAGCCGGTGAACGACGGCGTGTCGAACAGCATCGACCAGTACGGACCGGCGAAGTCGTAGCTGAGGAAGTGCACGCACTCGCAGGGCAGGTCGCTGCGCAGCTCGTGCATCGTCATGAAGTCGGGGTCGATGTCGGCCCAGAACTCCTGCTCGCTCTCCGACAGCGCAAGCGCTTCCGCTCGGTCGCGCAAGGGGTGCAGCGCCTCCCACGCGTACGGCGCGCGCAGTGCCGGGTCGAGCGCGAGGAGCTCGAAGAGAATCGTCGTGCCGGTGCGCGGCGGTCCGACGACGAACAGCGGCGCGTCGACCGGTGCCGTCGTGAGCACCGGCTCGGCCCGCCAGAACGCCTGCAACTGCAACCAGGTCTGCAGGACACGCAGCACCTCGCCGCGCGTCGTGACCCGCCCGAGCGTGTGCAGTCTCGACTCACCGTCGATCGCGGCGAGGAGGCGGGTGTACGTCTCGGTCCAGCCCGGCCAGTCGGCTTCGCCGGCGTCGTCGAGACCGGTGGTGGCCCGCGCGAGCGCGAGGAGCGAACCGGCGTCGAGGTCGACGAGGCGGTCGGCGCCACCCACGGCGTCACCGAAGCCGTTCAACCGCCGGACCCAGTCGGGGTGCACGAGCTGCTTGGTCACGGAGGCGCACGTTACGCGGCCGCGCGAACATCGCGAACATGCCGAACCCGACGCCGACGATCTTCGAAGCAGCCGGCGGATCGCAGGCGTTCCTCGACCTCGCGCACGCCTGGCACGCGCGCTGCCTCGCCGACCCGGTGGTGAGCCACGCGTTCTCGAACGGCTACCACCCGCGCCATACGGAGCGGCTCGCCGCGTACTGGGCCGAAGCGCTCGGAGGGCCACCGGCGTACAGCACGTCGATCGCCGACGAGAGCCAGGTGGTGCGGCTGCATTCGGGCAACGGCGAGCACGAAGAGATGGACGAGCGCGCGCAGGACTGCTTCGCACTCGCGCTCGACGACGCGCGCCTGCCCGACGACCCACGCTTGCGGGCCGCGTTGCAGAACTACTTCCGCTGGGCAACGACCCGGATGGGGACCTACCCCGACTCGCCCGACGACGTCCCCGACGGGATGGCGCTCGCGCGCTGGAGTTGGGACGGCCCGGTCGGCGAGCCGCTCCCGTAACCCACCTCGCACCCCACCTCGGGGTGGGAGGGGGCTGCGGCGGGGCACGTGCACGCGGCGACTTGCGCCCTGCGTACGCCATCTTGCACACTTTGCGACAACTTGACGTGTTCTTACACGTTCACACGCCACGGAAGGATGTGCACCATGCCGGCCGAACTCGTCGTCTCCCCCTGGTCAGACCCCGTCGTCGACACCCTTGGCCACGATCCTCGGTCGACGTACGCAGAGAGCTTCTGGCTCCCGACGCTCGGGCCGACATCGCTCCTTTTGCTGCGCCATCTCGCCGACCGGTTCGACCGCAGCCCCGGCGGCGCGCTCACGCTCGTCGTGTCGGAAACGGCCGCCGCGCTCGGGCTCGGCACCGGCGACGGCGCCAACTCGCCACTCATGCGCAGCCTCGGCCGCCTGGTGCAGTTCGACCTCGCGTGCCGCACCGACGACACGACCTTCGCAGTGCGCCGCTACCTCCCGCCGGTCAATCGCCGGCACGTCCGCCGCCTGCCGGTCGCGCTGCAAGCCCGGCACGAAGAATGGGTGAGCCAGGCCCTCGACAGCTCCGCCCTCGACATCGCCCGTCGCCGCGCCCGGCGCGTCGCGTTCACGCTGTACGAACTCGGCGAAGACACCGACGCCGTCGAACGAGCGCTCGGCACCGCCGGGTTCCCGCCGCCCCTGTGCCGCGACGCCGCCGAATGGGCGCACCGCCGCCACCAGGATGCGCTCGCCGCGGCGCAAACACCCACCACAAAAACCGGGTTGTGAGAGTTACGCCCCCGTACGGGTGCATAACCCTCACAACCCGGCGTTCAGGGGCGGGGGCGTGAGCGCTCAGGCGAGACGCCGGCGGCGGCGCACCACCAGGAACACACCGGCGGCGAGCGCCGCGGCGAGCACGCTGCCGACGACGATGGCGAGCACGTCGCTGCTGCTGCTCGAGCTCGATGTGTGCGCAGCAGCTGCGGATTGCGCCTGCTTCACGAGCGCCGTGGTAGCGACCGGCGCGCCGGGCGCGCTGTCGGTGCCTGCGGAGGTCCCCACGTTGGAGCTGCCGGTACCGCCGTGGTTGCCCGAACCGGAGCCGTTCGTGCCGGTTGCCGTGGTGCCGGTGCCGGTCGTGGTGCCGGTTCCCGTCGAGCCCGAGCCCGAACCCGAACCGTTGCCGGGGTCGGTGGTCGAGGGCGGGTCGGTCGGGACCTGCACCACGCCGGCGTTCGGCGGGATGTGAATGGGCGGGAAGTGGGTGGGCGGGGTGGTGGGCGGCGGGTCGGTGACCGGCGGGACGGTGACGTTGCCGGGGTTGGTGACGCCGGTGCCGGTGACGGGCAGTGCGGATGCGCCCGGTGCGGCGGCGACGAAGGCGGCGCCTGCGACCAGCAGGGTGCCCGAGAACAGGGAAGCGGCGGCCAAGCGGATCGAGCGGTTCATGGTGTCCTCCTCGGTGGGTTGCGACGAACCCATCGTGCGCTGGGAACCGGGCCCGCCGGTATGCCGGGCGCGTGAGTGTTTTGTCACGCGGTACGTTCGCCCGGTGCCGGCCGAGGACGTACAGGCCCGCTCGCCGCGCCTCGAATTGTGGAAGGCCGGGAGCATGGTCGAAAGCTTCGCGCTCGTCGGCGAGACGACGCTCGGCCGGGCGACGTCGAGTGGCGCCCGCATCGACGACGCCAAGGTGTCGCGCGAGCACGCGATCGTGGAGCGCACCGGCACGTCCGGCTGGCGGATCACCGACCTCGACAGCACGAACGGCACGTTCGTGAACGAGCAGCGGGTACGTGCCGACCGGCCGCTGCGCGACGGCGATCGCATCCGGGTCGGCGACTCGGAGCTCGTGTTCCGCGCGCCGCGCCAGACCGAAGGGGCCCGGCGCACCGTCGCCGCCCAGGTGGCGGCGGTGCCCGAACTCACACGGCGCGAGCGCGACGTGCTCGCCGCGCTGTGCCGCCCGCTGTTCGGCCCGGACCGCTTCGCGCTCACCGCGCCCACCAAGCAGATCGCGGCCGACCTCGTGGTGTCGGAATCGGCGGTCCGGCACCACCTCGACCGCCTGTACGACAAGTTCGAGATCTACGACGACGATCCCGACGAACGCCGACGCCAACTTGCGATCGAGGCGGTGCGTCGCGGCGCGGTGACCGAAGCCTGAGCGGCGGGCCGGGCGCGCCCAGCCCGAGACCCGCCGCCGGGCGATTTCAGGCGACGGTTGCGGCGGCGGTGCGGCTGCGGATGTAGTCGGCGGAACGCACCGGCTCGTAGGCCCGGCCCCGGCCGATCGGTGGCGCGAACGACTCGACGAGCGCGTCGGTGTCGGGCTCGAAGAACAGGATCAGCGAGATCAGTTCCTCGCCGGGCGCCCGGTCGGGCGGGGGGAGCACCCGGTGCCGGCTCGAACGCCACCGGTCGCCGGTCCAGCGGGCGAGGAGGTCGCCCGCGTTCACGGTGAGCGCGCCCGGCACATGCGGCGCGTCGACCCAACTGCCGTCGCGCGCCTCGACCTGCAACCCGCCGTAGCCGGGCTGGCGGTCGAGCAACGTGAGGGTGCCCCAGTCGGTGTGTGGCGCGATACGGAACTGGCCGTCGCGCGCGGCGCCGACCTCTTGCTGCGGCGGGTAACGGTTGATGTTGAACGTTTCGACGGGATGCCGGTTGCGGGCGAGGAACCAGCCGGCATCGAGGCCGAGCGCCACCGACAGCACCTCGAGCAACTCGACGTACACCGCCCGCATCTCCGCCGCGTAGCGAGTGCACACCTCCCCCAGTTCCGGCACTTCTGCCGGCCACACGTTCGGCGCGAACCATTCGGCGTCCACAACGGGGTCGCCGGTGCTGTCGGCCCGCCCCGAGACCCACGTCTCTTTCAGGTCGAACCGTTCGGGGTCGGCGTCTTCACCGAAGTACGAGTTGGCCTCCTTGCCGATCGGCATCCAGCCCCGGCCGCCGACCGTCGTCACGTAACGATCGCGAACATCGCCCGGCAGTGCGAAGGCACGGCTCGCCGCGGCTCGCACTTCGGTCGCGTGCTCGGCCGGCACTCCGTGACCGGCAACGAGCACGAACCCCCATTCCCGGAACGCGGCGTCGACCTGCGCCGCGAACGCGGCCCGTTCACGGTCGCGGCCTTTCCGCCAGACCGCCAGGTCGACAAGCGGGATCGACGACACGGTTCCCCCTCCCTCAGGCCGGCGACGTGCCACCGTCCTGGCTACCACCCCACGTGCGCCTCGCCGCGTCCGGTGCGTTACGACCCCGTGAACCCGCACCGGCACGTGGCCACCACCCCCGCCGCGTTGTGTCGTTTTCACCCCTGCACGGGGGTACAAGTGACACAACCCGGCGGGGTCAGGCGAGGAGGGCGCGGACCTGCCGGGTGATCTCGAGGTCTTCGCGGGCCGTGAGCACGAGCGTGCGCACTGCGGCACCGGCCGGGGAAATCTCGGCGTCGGACGACGCGGCGGCGTTCGCCGCCGGGTCGAGCGCGACGCCGAGGAACGCGACTCGCTCGCACGCGGCGGCCCGCACGCCGGCTGCGTGCTCACCGATACCGCCGGTGAACACGAGCGTGTCGATGCCACCCGTCGCCGCGGCCATGCCGGCGATCTCCTGCCCGAGGTGATGTACGTACACGTCGAACGCGAGCGAGGCGCCGGCATCTCCGCTCGCCCGGGCCGACAGCACGTCGCGCATGTCGCCCGACCCGGCGAGGGCCAGCAGGCCGGAACGGTGCGAGAGCGCGTCGTCGACGTCGTCGACCGGCACACCGGCGTCGCGCACCAACCATGTGATCAGGGCAGGGTCGACCCGGCCCGAACGGGTGGCCATGACCAACCCGTCGACCGGCGTGAACCCCATCGTGGTGTCGACCGACGCGCCGTCGAGCACCGCGCACAACGACGCGCCGGCCCCGAGATGGCACGTCACGACCCGGCGCGCGCCGGTGAGTTCCGTGGCCCGTCGCGCCGCGTAGGCGTGCGACAAGCCGTGGAACCCGAAGCGCCGCAGCGGCCAGCGCTCGCGCCACTCACGCGGCAAGGCGAACGTCGACGCCGCGGCGGGCATCGTCGCATGGAACGCGGTGTCGAAACAGGCGACCGCGGGAACATCCGGTAGCGCACGGCCGACCGCGTCGATACCGCCCAGCGCGCGCGGCTGGTGCAACGGCGCGAGGTCGACAAGGTCGCGAAGTTCGCCGACCACGGTGCCGTCGATCACGACCGCGGTCGTGAACTTCGTGCCGCCGTGCACCACCCGATGGCCGACCGCGTCGACGGAGCCGCACCGCGCCAGGAACGCGGCGATGCGGGCGTCGCCGGCGTCGCCGTCCCACCGCTCGATTTCGGCCGACACGACGCTGACGTCGCTGTCGCCGTCGCCGAGCACCGCGAGCTTGATGCTGCTCGACCCGGCGTTCACCACGAGCACGCGCATCAGGCGATCAATTCACGCAGGGGAAGGGGTCAAGCGGGCCAGCGCCACTGGGTGATGTCGGGGTCGTCCTCGCCGTGCGTACGGGTGTAGTCGCGCGCCTCGGTGCGCAGGTCGAGCAGGTTCTGGCGCACCATCACCGCCCGGCTCCCGAGATCGGGGATGCGGTCGATTGCGTCGATCGCGAGGTGGTAACGGTCCATGTCGTTCATCATCACCATGTCGAACGGCGTGGTCGTCGTTCCCTCTTCCTTGTACCCGCGCACGTGCAGGTTGGCGTGGTTGTTCCGGCGGTACGTGAGCCGATGGATCAACCACGGGTAACCGTGGTACGCCATGATCACCGGCTTGTCGGACGTGAACAACGCGTCGAAGTCGCGTTCGGGCAGGCCGTGCGGATGCTCGCTCTCCGGCTGCAGGCGCATGAGGTCGACGATGTTCACGACCCGCACGCGGATGTCGGGGAGGTGGCGGCGCAACAGGTCGGCGGCCGCGAGTGTTTCGAGCGTCGGGACGTCGCCCGCGCACGCGAGCACGACGTCGGGTTCGCCCTCGTCGCGATGGCTCGCCCACTCCCACACGCCGATGCCGCGCACGCAATGCAACGCCGCCGCCTCGACGTCGAGCCAGTTCGGTTGCGGTTGCTTCCCTGCCACCACGACGTTCACGTAGTTGCGGCTGCGCAGGCAGTGGTCCATCACCGACAGCAAGGTGTTCGTGTCGGGCGGCAGGTACACGCGGATCACGTCGGCTTTCTTGTTCACGACGTGGTCGATGAAACCGGGGTCCTGGTGCGAGAAGCCGTTGTGGTCCTGGCGCCACACGTGCGAGCTCAACAGGTAGTTGAGCGACGCCACCGGCAAGCGCCACGGGAGTTCACGCGACACCTTCAGCCACTTCGCGTGCTGGTTGAACATCGCGTCGACGATGTGGATGAACGCCTCGTAACACGAGAACACACCGTGCCGGCCGGTGAGGAGGTAGCCCTCCAGCCAGCCCTGGCACACATTCTCGCTCAGCACCTCCATCACGCGCCCATGACGGGAAAGGTGCTCGTCGACGGGATAGATCTCCGCCTCCCACACCTTCGGGCTCACGTCGTAGATGGCGTCGAGACGGTTCGACGCGGTTTCGTCGGGGCCGAAGACGCGGAAGTTCTTCTCGTCGAGGTTCGCGGCCATGACGTCGCGCAGGTAGGCACCGAGGACGCGAGTGGCCTCGCTGTCGGTCGCGCCCGGCGCCGTGACCGTCACGCCGTAGTCGCGAAAGTCGGGGAGCTGGAGCGGCACCAGCAGGCGGCCGCCGTTCGCGTACGGCGTCGCCCCCATGCGCAGGTCGCCGTCGGGTGTCGTGGCGACGATGTCGGGCACCGGGCGGCCCTCGGCGTCGAACAACTTCTCCGGCTCGTAGCTGCGCAACCATGCTTCGAGCTCGGCGAGGTGCTTCGGGTTGGTGCGCACTGCGGCCAGCGGCACCTGGTGCGCGCGCCACGTGCCTTCCACCGGCAACCCGTCGACTTCGCGCGGTCCCGTCCAGCCCTTCGGCGAGCGGAACACGAGCACCGGCCAGCGCGGCCGATCGGTCGCCCCGCCTTCCCGCGCCGCGAGCTGGAGGCGCGCGATCTCGTCGAACACCTCGTCGAGCGCGGCGGCCATCTGCTGGTGCATCAGCGCCGGGTCGTCGCCCTCCACGTACCAGGCGCGGTACCCGTACCCCGACAGCAGCTGGTCGAGTTCGGCGTGCGGGATGCGCGCGAGCACGGTCGGGTTGGCGATCTTGTAGCCATTGAGGTGGAGGATCGGCAACACCGCGCCGTCGTTGGTGGGGTCGAGGAACTTGTTCGAGTGCCAGCTCGTCGCGAGCGACGCCGTTTCGGCTTCACCGTCGCCGATGACGCACGCCACGACGAGGTCGGGGTTGTCGAACGCGGCGCCGTACGCGTGCGCGAGCGAGTAACCGAGCTCGCCGCCTTCGTTGATCGAACCGGGCGTTTCCGGCGCGGCATGGCTCGGCACACCACCGGGGAACGAGAACTGGTGGAAGAGCGCGCGCATCCCCATCTCGTTGCGTGGGATCCCGCGGTAGATCTCGCTGTAGGTGCCTTCGAGCCACGTGTTCGCGAGGTTCGCCGGGCCGCCGTGCCCGGGCCCGGTGACGAACAACATCTTGGTCTGGCGCCGGCGGATCACGCGGTTGAGGTGCGCGTAGATGAAGTTCAAGCCGGGTGTGGTGCCCCAGTGCCCGAGCAGGCGCGGCTTGATGTGGTCGGGTGTGAGCGGTTCGCGCAGCAGCGGGTTGTCGAGGAGGTAGATCTGGCCCGCGGCGAGGTAGTTGGCGGCCCGCCAGTAACGGTCGATTTGCTCGAGTTCTTCGGCGCTCATCTTTGCCACCAAGGTGCTCGTCACGGTCCCTCCGTTGCGCTCCGCCGCGTGTGGAACCCGCCCACCCCGAGCCTATGGGGGGCGTGGCTAGCGTTGCGATGTGGACGATCGGGCCTTCGACATCATCGCGACGCTGGTGCGCGACGCGGCGCGCGTGGTCGCGCTGACCGGGGCGGGGATTTCGACCGAATCAGGCATCCCCGACTTTCGCGGCCCGCACGGCACCTGGACCAAGAACCCCGACGCCGAGAAGGCCGCGCAGATCGAGTTCTACCTGTCCGACCCGCAGCTGCGCCGGCGAGCGTGGCAGAACCGCCTGCGCAGCGAGATGTGGCACGCCGAACCGAACGCCGCGCACATCGCACTGGTCGACCTCGAACGCAAGGACGCGCTCCACGCGCTCATCACCCAGAACGTCGACGGCCTGCACCTCGCGGCCGGGACCTCACGCGACATCGTCGTGGAGGTCCACGGGACGGTGCACGAGGCCAAGTGCATGCAGTGCGACTGGCGCGGCCCGATGCAGGAGACGCTCGAACGCGTCCGCGAGGGCGAAGACGACCCGGCGTGCCGGGAATGCGGCGGGATCCTCAAATCGGCCACGATCTCCTTCGGCGAGAACCTCGTCGCGCACGACCTGCGCCGCGCCCAGCTCGCCGCCGCGCAGGCCGACGTGTTCCTCGCGCTCGGAACCTCGCTCGGCGTCTACCCGGCAGCGGCGCTGCCGGAGATCGCGCTCCGCGCCGGCGCCAGGCTCGTGATCGTGAACGAGCAGGAGACGCCGTTCGACGCGGTCGCCGACGTCGTCGTGCGCGGCCGGCTCGGCGAGGTGCTCCCCGCCATCGTGGAGCGCCTGTAGCGAGCGGGCGCGACAGGGCCGGGTGGCGTGCACCCGGCCCGTACACCCCCATCGTCGGCGACCTGAACGCCCCACCGAACGCCTTCCGGCGCCCTCGTCCTCGCCGCCGGGCCAAGCCTGGTTGAAACCGGGGCCCCTCAGCCACGAAGATTGCCCACATCTCGACCCACATCATGAGGTCGAGGCGATCGACGAGGGCGGTCGATGGGTCGGGCGAGCGCAACCCTGAGCGCGCGATTACGGCAATTGCGGCTCCACGCGTGCCTGTCGCAGGAGGAACTCGCGGCCAAGGCCGGGTTGAGCGTACGGACAGTGAGCGACCTCGAGCGGGGCGTGCACGTGTCGGCCCGGCCGCACACCATCGCCGCGCTCGCCGATGCCCTCATGCTCGACACGGCGACGCGGGAGGCGTTCGTCCGGCTCGCGACGCCCGAGGCCCGGCGAGGCCCGGCCCGACCGCCCGTGGCCGCGCCCCTCGCGCGCCTGGCATCGACCTCGGTCTTGCGCGGCCGTGACGCGGAGCTGGCCGCCCTCGATGCCGCGGTCGCACGCGCGGCGGCCGGTGAAGCGCAACTGGTGGTCGTCACGGGTGGCGCCGGGATCGGCAAGACGCGTCTGCTCGCCGAACTGGCGGTCCGCGCCGACCGGCTGGGCGCGGCGGCGTTCTTCGCCCGGGCCGACGAGGCGATCGGCGACCCGTACCACGGCTTCGTCCAGATCCTGCGCCAGTACCTCGCCGTGGTGACACCCGAAACCTTCGTCACGGAGTCGCCCCACGACGCCGCCGCGCTCGCCGCGCTCCTGCCCGAGCTCGAACTCCCGCCGCCCGCGCACCCGACCCGCGCTGCGCTGTTCGACGCCGTCGCGAACGTGGTCGGCAACTGCTCGGGCAACATGCCGTGCGTCCTCCTCTTCGACGACGCGCACCACGTCGACCTCCCCGACCTGTACGTGTTACGGCATCTCCTGCGGACGAACGCGGAACGCCGCGTGCTCGTGGTCGTCGCCTACCGCACCGACGGCATGCGAACGCCGAGCCCCATCGAGCAGGTCGCCGCCGAACTCGCCCGCGACGTCAACGTCGAACGGATGACGCTCGACGGCCTCGACCCCCTCGACGTCGAACGCGTCGTCGCCGATCGACTCGGCCAACCGTTCCCCGCGCTCGCGCGCGTCTTGCAGAGGGAAACCAACGGCAACCCGCTCTTCGTGCGGGAATTGGTCGCGCACTTCAGTGCCGGCGGGCACCTCGACGGCCATACATGGAGAACCGGCATCACGCTCGCGGAGCAGATCGGTGTTCCGGCCGGCGTTCGCGATCTCCTCTCCGCACGACTCGCGCAGCTTTCCGAGGCCACTCGTGAGGGCTTGACCGTGTGCGCAGTGATGGGCGCCGTCTTCGACGTGCACCTGGTGAGCGCGTTGATGCAGGAACCGGAAGATGCCGTGTTCTCGTTTGTCGACGAGGCGGTGCGGGCCGGGGTCGTCGTCGAGGACGAGCTGTACGGGCGCTGGCATTTCGCGCACCCGCTGTACCGCGCCGTCCTCACGGAGGCGCTGTCGCATACCGCCCGTTCGCGCTGGCACGCGCGGATCGTCGACACGCTCGAGGCGTGCGGCGACGACTCGCCCGACGTGATCGACATGCTCGCCTACCACAGCGCGTCCGCGAGCAACCTGCCCGGCATGGCGCCGCGAGCGATCGCGCACGCGCGCCGCGCCGCCATCGACGCGGCACGCGTCTTCGCCTGGGAACGAGCAGCCGCGCACTACGAACGCGCAGTGACGGTGATGGAGGCGCAACCCGATCACGACCCGATCGAATTGTGCGACCTGGTCCTCGCGCTCGCCGATGCCCGGGTCCGCTCGCTCGAGCGTCAACACGCGCTCCCCCTCTTCCTCCGGGCGGCCGAACTCGCGACGGAGCTCGGGTCGCTCGAGCGGGTGGTCCGGGCGGCCGTGGGCTACGGCTACATGGCCAAGGCGGCCGTCGCCGACGACCGCGCGCTGGAATGCTGGGAGAAGGCGCTCGTCGGTACCGACGATCCGGCGATGCGGGCAACGCTGCTCGCGGCGCGCGCCACACACATGTGGTTGCGGGGGAACGATCGCCAGGCGCGCGACGAGAGCGAGCATGCCCTCGAACTCGCCCGCTCGACCGACGACGACCGCGCCCTCGCCGTCGCGCTCGCGGCCCGCTCCATCGCGCTGTGGGGCACGCCCGATGTCGAAACCCGGTTCCTGGTGAGCCGGGAGCTCGCGGCGCACGGCGGCCATTGCCACGACGACGAATGGATGCTCGACGGGATCGAGTTGGTCGCCGTCCCGCTCCTGCAGAGCGGCCGGGTCGACGCGTTCGACGCCGTCGCCGGCGAACTCGCGGTGGCCGGGCGCAAAGCCGGTCACGCGACGAGCGTGGCGCAGGCAACGCAGTGGTTCGCGATGCGTGCGCTGATGCAGGGCCGTCTCGCCGACGCGCGACGCCTCGCGCACGACGTGATCGAGATCGCCCCGAACGCACCCAACTTCGCGTTGGGGTTCGCCGCCCAACACGTGATGATCGAGCGGGCCTCGGGCCGCGCCGCCGAGCTCGTGCCGTTCGTCGCGAGTGCGGTCGAACGAAACCCCGATCTCCTCGCCTGGCGATCGGTGTACGCGCTGCTGCTCGCCGAGCATTCCGACGATGGCGCGCACCAGGCCCTCGATGCGGTTGTCGAAATGCTTGCCCGCGCGCCGCGGGATTGGACGTGGGTCGCGTCGGCGATCGGCGCCGCGACCGCCGCCGTGGCGCTTCGGCGCGCCGACGCCGCCGCGGCCGTCGAACCGCTCCTCGAGCCGTACTCCGGGCAACTCGTGGTAATCGCCTCGGGAACATCGTGCGAGGGACCGGTCGATCTCTACCTCGCGCTGCTGGCCGCGACACTCGGCCGCCCGCGCATCGCCCGTGAACGGTTCGAAGCCGCGCTCGCGCTCCACCGGAGGGTCGACGGCGACGCGCTGCTCGTGCGCACGCGGCGCGAGTACGCGCAGTTCCTCCGCACCGTCGGCACCCGCGACGCGATCGCCCAGGCCCGCCGGCTCGACGCCGCGGCGGCGTCCGTTGCCGACGCGCTCGGCATCGTGCACCGGCCCGCGCTGCGAGCGCTTCGCCGCGCTCAAGGTGCCGCGCACCCTCGCCGTTAACCAATTCGATGGATGTCGGCGATATCGCGGGCGCGTACAGCGCGATGGTCTCGCAGCAAACGAGCGCCGACGTGTCGATGGCGGTGCTTGCCAAGACGCTGAAGGCACAAACCGCCGCCGCGGCGACCCTCATCAGCGCGATGCCGAAACTCCCCGCGTTCGGCGAGCTCGGCCAGAACCTCGACGTACGCGCCTGATCCGGCCGTACGATGCGGCGCATGCCGCCCGTCGCCGGCATCGTCGATTCGGCACTCGCTCAGTTCCCGCTCGCCGGTTGCGGGCTCGCGGTCTTCACCCGCGACGGCCTCGACGACAGCATCAGCGAGATCGTGCTGCGTGGTACGGCCGGTGCCCGGCCCGTTGAACGCGACACCGTGTTCCGCATCGGGTCGGTCACCAAGACGATGACCACGCTCGCGCTGTTGCGCGAGTGGGAGCACGGCCGCTTCGGGCTCGACGACCCGGTCAACGACCATCTCCCCGACCTCTCGCTCGACGGCCGGCCGGGATGGCGGCCGGCGACGATCCGCCACCTGCTCACCCATACGGCCGGGATCGGCGAACTGTCGGCGTGGCGCGACCTCTTCTCGCCGCTGATCGGTCTCGCAGTCCCGGTCGGGGCCACACCGCAACGCGCGCCGGAGCGCTACCGCGGCCATCTCCGGCTCGAGGTTGAGCCGGGCACGAAATGGGCGTACGCGAACCACGGCTTCAACGTGCTCGGTTACCTGCTCGAGACGCTGACCGGCGCGCCCTACGCGGAGCATCTCGAAGCGACCGTCTTCGAACCGCTCGGCATGCGGGCGACCAGCGCTCGGCGCGACGAGCGGGTCGCGGGCCGGCTCGCGCAGGCCTACGCCGTCGGCCGGAACGGCCTGCGCACACCGAAGGACATGGATGTCGGGACGCCCGCCGCCGGTGCGGTGTTCTCGACCCTCCCCGACATGGCTGCGTACGGGGCGATGCTGCTCGACCAGGGGAGCGGGCTGCTGCGCCGGGAGACGTTGTCGATGGCGTTCGAGCCGCACTACCGGCCCTGCGCGACCCATCCGGGCATCGGGCTCGCGTTCTTCCGCGACGAGCGGGGCGGGCATCGCTTCGTCGGCCACAGCGGAGGGGTCCCGGGCTTCGTCACCGCCTTCACGATCGCCCCCGACGACGGTGTCGGCGTCGTGGCGTACACGAACGGCTCGGCCCAGGCGATCGCGCTCATCGCCCACCGGGTGCTCTGCTCCCTGCTCGGGATCGACGCCGGCGTGCCCGACGACATCCCGCTGCGCCCTGATCGGTGGCACGAACTCGTCGGCTGGTACCGACCCGACCCCGGCCCGCTCACCAACGTGCGCACCCTCGCGCTCGGCCACGGTGCCGAGGTCGTCGTGCGGCGGCGGGCGCTCCTGCTGCGCGGCTTCTCCCCGATGCCGGCCCTCTGGCGCGGGACGCCGCTGCGGCCCGTCGACGACCGCGAGCACGTCTTCGCGATCGACCTCCAGTCGATCGGGATGCCGCCATTGGAGGTGCACTTCGAGCCCGCGAACGGCACCCACCCGTCATCGCTCCACCTCGGCGGCCTCGTCACCGGGGCCATGCCCGCGCTGCGCCGGGCACGCCAGACGACGAACCCGCGCCGCGTCGCCGCCGCGGGCGCCGGTGCGGCGGCGCTGGCGGTCGCCCGCCGCCGGCGGGCCCGCTGACTCGGCGGTTGGGAATTTCCGACCACCCGGGTAGCATTTACGTCCTGACGATCATCGATCAGAACGATCAGAACGATCACCGACAGCACGATCATCAACGAGGAGAGGTGCGATGCCGAGCTTCCGTGAGCTCCTCGCGCAGACCAAGTCCGACATCAGCGAGGTCGACCCGGCCGAGGCCGAGACGCGGCTGGGCAAGGCGACCTTCCTCGACGTGCGCGAACTCGACGAGTACGAGCAGGGGATGATCCCCGGTTCGGTCTTCATCCCGCGCGGTCACCTCGAGAGCCAGGTCGAGAACAAGCTCACCGACCGCTCGGCGCCGGTCGTCATCTACTGCGCCGGCGGTGTGCGTTCCGTGTTCGCGGCCAAGACGCTGCAGGAACTCGGTTACACCGACGTCGTATCGATGGCCGGCGGGTTCGGCCGCTGGAAGAACGAAGGGCGCGCCTGGATCACCCCGGCCGTCCTCAGCCCGGAGCAGCGCAACCGCTACCACCGGCACCTGTTGCTCCCCGAGGTCGGCGAATCCGGCCAGCAGAAGCTGCTCGAATCACGCGTCTTGCTGCTCGGCGCAGGAGGCCTCGGCTCACCGGCGGCGCTGTACCTCGCCGCGGCCGGCGTCGGCACCCTCGGCATCGTCGACATGGACGTCGTCGACGCGTCGAACCTGCAGCGCCAGATCCTGCACAACATGGACCGCATCGGCGAGCGCAAGGTCGACTCGGCGAAAAAGACGCTCACCGACCTGAACCCCGACATCGACGTCGTCACCTACGACGTGCGCTTCGGCGCCGACAACGTCCTCGACATCATCGACGGGTACGACGTCATCGTCGACGGCACCGACAACTTCCCGACCCGTTACCTCCTCAACGACGCGTCGTTGCTGAAGCGCATCCCCGTCGTGCACGGCTCGATCTTCCGCTTCGAGGGCCAGGTCACCGTGTTCAAGCCGTACGACGGCCCGTGCTACCGGTGCCTGCTGCCCGAACCGCCGCCGCCGGAACTCGCACCGTCGTGCGCGGAAGCAGGCGTCCTCGGCGTGCTGCCCGGCATCATCGGTTCCATCCAGGCGCTCGAAGCCATCAAGGTCGTGCTCGACCTCGGCGAGCCGCTCATCGGTCGCCTGCTGGCGTACGACGCGCTGGAGCAGAGCTTCCGCACGTTCAAAGTGCGGCGCGACCCGACGTGCCCGTCGTGTGGCGAGAACGCCGAGATCGTCATCGCCGAGTACGACGACCTCTGCCTCCCCCACGCGGTGCTGAAGGACGGCTCGACCCTCACGCACTGAGCGCATCCCCCGTCGGCTTCTCGAACCTGCGTCAGTTTTGCGCCCTCCACGGGCCAAAACCGACGCAGGTTGGGGCACGACGACGACACACCGGCCGCTTACGCTGCGGCGATGCGCCGGCTCCCGTCATCAGTTCTCGTCCTGCTCGCGTGCGTGCTGCTCGTCCCGCTGGCCTGGGTGACACCCGCCTCGGCCGACCCCGGCCACGACGTGAAGGGCTTCGGCAGCGTCAGCGGCCTCGGCGCGCCGTCGAGCCTCACGTTGCAGGCACCGCTCGTCGGGATCGCGTCGAGCCCGGCGGTCAACGGCTACTGGCTCCTCGGCGCCGACGGCGGCGTGTTCACCTACGGCGGCGCGCGCTTTTACGGCTCGACCGGAAACCGGCAGCTCAACGCCGCGGTGGTCGGCATCGCGGCGACACGCACCGGCCACGGTTACTGGCTCGTCGCGTCCGACGGTGGGGTGTTCGCGTTCGGCGACGCACACTTCTACGGCTCGACGGGCGCCATCCGTCTGGCACAACCGGTCGTCGGCATGGCGGTCACGACGACGGGGCGGGGCTACTGGCTGGTTGCGCAGGACGGCGGCGTGTTCGCGTTCGGCGACGCGCGCTTCCGCGGGTCGCTCGGCGCGACGCCGGGCGCCGGCAAGTTCGTCGGCATCGCCGCCGCGCCGGGTGGCGGCTACTCCCTGGTCGCCGACAGCGGCGCGGTGTTCGGTTTCGGCGGCGCGCCGTCGTTCCACACCGCGGGTGCCGGCTTCCTGTCGGCGCCGGTGGTCGGCATGCAGCTCGACGCGGCCGGCGACGGCGCATGGGTGCTCGGAGCCGACGGCGCGGTCTACGCCTACGGCCACGCGCGGTACCTCGGTGGCGCGTACGGCCCGCCGATCACCGCGGTGGGCATCGCCCGCGCTCCGCGCGGCGACGGCTACTGGGTAGCGGTCGCGCCGGGCGGCGAACCGGTACCGGCGAACTCGGGTTCTGGCCGGCGCATCGTCTACTCGAACTCGATGCAGCGGGTGTGGTTGGTGGAGGCGGCCGGGTACGCGTCGCACTCGTGGTTGGTCTCGGGCCGCCGCGGCGTGCCGGCGCCCGGCACGTACCACGTGTTCTCGAAAGATGTCACGTCGTACGCGGGTTCGCTGTTGCTCCCCTACATGACGCGCTTCGCGTGGGGCCACACCGCGCCGATCGGCTTCCACGGCGTCCCGCTCGAACCGAACGGCCGGCCGATCCAGAGCGACGCGGAACTCGGCCAGTTCCGCAGCCACGGGTGCGTCCGCATGAACCAGGACGCGATCAAGGTGCTGTACGCATGGGCGCCGATCGGCACGACGGTCGTGGTGCTGCCGTAGCTGCACCGTCGCGAGTGGCCGGGTGCGCCGTCCGAACGATTGTGTAATCATAATTACATGACGGAGCACGCGACTGTTCACGGGATCGTCGCGCGGTCGCTACACCACCATGCCGCGACGCTTCGAAAAGGCGCGTGAATGGACAAGGCGCGGATCGAGGCGTTCAGTGACGGCGTGTTCGCAGTGGCGATCACGCTGCTCGCACTCAATCTCACGGTCGATGGCCCCGGCCACGGAACACTCGCGCACCAACTCGCCGACCGCTGGCCGTCGTTCGCGGCCTACGCGGTGAGCTTCCTCACGATCGGCATCATCGCCGTGAACCACCACGCGCTGTTCAAGACCTTCGCCCGCACCGACCGCACCCTCGCGTTCCTCAACTTGGTGTTGCTGCTCTTCGTGGCGCTGATCCCGTTCGCGACGGCAACGACCGCGACCTACATGCGCGGCGGCGGCACCGACGCGCACCTTGCCGCCGCGCTGTACGAGGCGGTGTTCGAAGGGATGTCGATCGGGTTCTTCCTCTCGTTCGTTTGGGCGCTCCGGCGCAACCTGTTGGTCGCCCCGCTCACGCCGCGCGAGAGCCGCGCCGCGGTGTTCCGCTTCGGCGTGATCGGCAACGCCACCTATGTGGTTGCGATCGCCGTCGCGTTCGTGAACGCGGTTGCCGCGCTGGTGATCACCGCCCTCATCGCCATCTACTACGTGTTCGAGCAGACCCCCGCGGCCAGTGCGTCGAAAGAGCCGGGCTGACGGCGCGCCGCGTCAGCCGGCGGGCGTGGTGATCGAAGCGAGATCGATGCGCTCGGGCACGCCGTGGTTCGCGGGGCTCGCCGGGGCGTGCAACGGATCGCGCATGTTCTCGAGGGTCGGGACCGGCGGCAACGGTGCGGTGCGATAGTCGACGTCGGGTGGTTTCTTGCCGAGCAACAGGCTGGCGAACCTGGCCAGGTCGCTCTGGAACGCCGGCGACGGTGGCGAACCGCAGGGCAGGAGGTCCTGGAGGTTCGCCGGCATCGACGTCGCGTACGTGTTGCCCGAGAAGCAGTTGTTGCCGCTGTCCTTCGGATCGTCGACGTTGCTGATGTTCGCGATATCGGCCTGGCCGCTCCCGCGCACGACGTTGTCGCGCACGATGTTGCCCGTGGCGTCGAAGTTCTGCGCCGAGGTGTTGTCGGGGTTCAGGATCTTCTCGGGCAACGGCACCGGCGCGATACCGACGACCGAATTGCCGTAGACGAGATTGTGCTCCACCAGGTTGTCGTTCCCACCGGCGAGCAGGATGCCGTTGCCGAGCGCGGTCTGCGCAATGCTGATCGCGGGCGTGTGGATGTTGTTGTTGTCGTGCACGACGTTGCCGGCGACGGTCGCGCCGTGCTGCGGCGACAGCTGTTCGCCGGTGCCGCTGTTGGGCACGATGCCGGCCCGGTTGTCGCGCCATTCGGAGTTGACGATGAGCAGGTTGCCGCCCACGTTCGTCCCGGAATAGCCGAGCCCGTTCCACTCCGCGACGACATGGTCGATCGCCGCGTCGCACGGATAGCACTGACCGATGTAGTAGCCGGCGTCGGTGCTGCCCGCGGCGTACGAATGGTCGAACTGGCCCTTCGTCGAACCGAACGCGTAGATGCCGTAGTCGCCGGTTCGGTACGAGGTGAGATAGGAACCTCGGTAGCCGGTCACGCCGGTCCAGTAGAACGCGTTCGACGTGAAGTTGCGGGCGGTGATGTTCTCGATGGCGACGCCGTCGGCCAACACCTTGAAGCCGTTGTCACGTTTGAACTGACCGTCGACGATCGTCTTGTTGCGGTCTTCGCCACGGATCACGATGTCGTCGCTGGTGACGGTGACCGCCTCGTGGTAGACGCCCGGCGCGACGAGTACCAAGCTCCCCGGCTTCGCCGCATCGACGGCGCTCTGGATCGTCGGGTAGTCGGCCGGGACGTGCACGGTGCCGCTCGCCGTGCGGGCAACAGTCGTCGCTCCGGCTTCGACGACGGGCGCGTCGCCGACCACGACCATGCCCGTCATGCCCTTCGTCGGGGTGCCGTGGAGCGAGCAGTAGTAGCGGTAGACGCCCGGTTTCGTGAACTGGTACTCGTACTCGGAACCAGGCTTGTACTTCGCGGCGGCGACACCGAACGGGGTCGTGAACTGCGAACGGTCGACCGGCATGATGTCGTGCTCGACCCGGCCCTTGTTCTGCCACACCACGGTGGTGCCCGCGCGCACCCGGATGGCAGGGGGATCGAACTCGTTGTCGAGCACCGCCACCTGCACCTCGGGATAGGTCCCGCTCGTCGCGTTGCGGAAGTCGACGACGTCGATCAGCGACGTGCGGGCCGACGCGTTCTCACGGCTGTCGTGGCGCGCGCTCGAGGCGGCGAAACCGACGAGCGCGGCCAGCAATACCGCGAACAGGAACGCTCCGATCGCTCGCATGCTCACGCGGGAGCGCTGAACGACGACGCGAGTTCGACGAATGTGCGAACACCGAAACCGGTGCCGCCCTTCGAGTTGTAACCGTCTTCCGACGAGGCGCGGCCGGGCCCGCGATGTCGAGGTGTGCCCACGGCACGTCGCCGGCGAACTCTTTGAGGAACAATCCGGCCGTGAGCGCGCCGCCGTAGCTCGTCGTGCCGACGTTGCGGAGATCGGCGATCTCGGAGTCGAGCAGTTTGCGGTAGTCGGTCGGGAGCGGGAGATGCCAGACCGCTTCTCCGGCGCGGTCGGCCGCGCCACGTACCTGCGCGACCCAGCCGTCGTCGGTGCCCATCAAGCCGGCGACCTTGTCGCCGAGGGCGACCATGCACGCGCCGGTGAGCGTCGCGATGTCGACGATCGCGTCGGCCTTCTCCTCCGCCGCGAGCGACAGCGCATCGGCGAGGATCAACCGTCCCTCGGCGTCGGTGTTCAACACCTCGACCGTCTTGCCGTTGCGGATCTTGAGCACGTCACCGGGACGGATCGCGGTGCCACTCGGCATGTTCTCGACGAGCGGCACGTAGCCGATCACGCGGGTCTTCACCTTCAAGGTCGAGAGCACCGACATCGCGGCGATCACTGCGGCCGCGCCCGACATGTCGGTTTTCATCGTCTCCATGCCGGTGGCCGTCTTGAGCGAGAGGCCGCCGGAGTCGAAGACGACACCCTTCCCGACCAGCGCCAGCGTCGCCTTCGCACCCGGCGGTTCGTAGGCCAGGCGCATGAAGCGCGGTGGGCGTTCAGAACCCTGGCCGACGCCCATCACTCCGCCGAACCGTTCCCGGGCGAGCGCTTCACCGGCGTAGACCTTCACCTTCACGTTGCCGCCACGCAGCACCTTGCGCGCCGCGTCGACGACGTCGGCCGGGGCCTTCGCTCCGGCCGGCTCGTTGACGAGGTCGCGCGCCCAGGTGACCGCGCCCGCGATCGCCGAGGCCCGTTCGAGCGCGGCGCGCACCTTCGCATTGGTGCGGCCGACCACGACGAGACGCTCGAGGCGGTTCGGCTTGCCGTCGCCCTTGTAGCGCAAGAACTGGTAGCTGCCGAGCGTCGCCCCCTCGGCCAGAGCCTGCGCGTTGGCCTCCGGGTCGCTGCCTTCGGGGGCGGCGTCGAGCAACGTCGTCGCGACGCTCCGCACGGTCTTGGCCCGGCGCGCGAGCGCCGCCCCGGCCCGGCGGAACGCTTCGGCGTCGAGGTCGTCTCGCTTGCCGACACCGACGAGCACGACCGCTTTCGCACCCAGCTGCCCGTTGGTCGGCACCGCCAACGTCTCACCGCGCTTGCCCGAGAAGTCGGCCTCTTCCATGAAGTCGGCGAGCCCACCTCCGAGCGCGTCGTCGACGAGGTCGGCGCCGGGACCGAGCTCACGCTCGGCGAACACCGGTACCGCCAGAAGGTCGGCCCTCACCCGGTCGGCGGGCGTCGGCACGAGCGAAAACGTGGGGGCCAAGATCTACTCCTCGCAATATGGGGCTGGGTTCAGGTCGCAACGAAGTTCAGGATGACTGCTGGTGCAGCGGCCGCCATGCGCCTTCCTGCCAGCGCGCGAGCGTGTACAAGAGGTCGGCGAGCCGGTTGAGGTACGGCACGACACGGCTTTCGGTTTCGAGCCAGCCCACGCCGGTCGCGGCGACGGCTTCCCGTTCGGCGCGGCGCACCACCGCGCGGGAGAGGTCGAGCGCGGCCGCGACCCGGTTCTCGCCCGGCACGACGAACTCCTGCGGAGGTTCGAAGCGGGTCGTGATGTCGTCGATCAACGGCTCGAGCGCATCGACCATCGCCGCGGTCGTCGACGTCGTGCCGGGGGTGAGCTTCGCACGGTTGCCCGGTGCGGTGGCGAGTTCGGCGCCGACCACGAACAGTTCGCGTTGCACACGGAGGAGCAGGTCGTGCAGTTCACCCGAACCTTCGGTTTCGGCGCGAGCGATACCGAGTGCACTGACGGCCTCGTCGACGGCACCGTACGCGGCGGGCCGGCGTCGTCCTTTTGCACGCGGCCGCCGTAGAGCAAGCCGGTCGTGCCGTCGTCGCCTTTGCGCGTATAAACCTTCACGGTTCGCGCAGTCTATGAGCGCGCCCGATGTCAGCCGCAGGAATGGTTGGTGTCGACGACGTTGAACGGATGCGATGCCGACGACGTGCCGCCCGGGCCGGCAACGGTGAGGACGAGCACATAGGAGTGACCCACGTCCTCGCAGCCCGGGTGCACGGTGAACACTGCCGCGCTCGGCGACCAGTGCAAGTTCTGCACGCTGATCGTCGGGCTGCCCTGCAGCGACCACTGCCCGGTCGATGCGTTCGCGGTGGCCGAGCGGAAGCTCACATTCGAGTTGTCCTCGACCACGCTCGGCCCGAGCACCTGCACCTTCGGGGCCGCCGGCGGCGGTGGAGGAGGCGCGGCGGTTGTCGGCGTGGTCGTGACGGGCGCGGCGGTCGTGGGCGCGACCGTCGTGGGCGCGAGCGTCGTGGTCGGCTTCGGTTTGTGCGGCTTGGTGGTCGGGGTGACGGTGGTGGGCACGGTCGTGGCCAGCGGGGTGATCGGCGCCGCCGTCGCGGCGGGGTGCTTCGTGTGATGGTTGTTCCCGCTGAGTGCGTACGCGAGGCCACCCGAGGCCGCGAGCAGGAGCGCCACGCCCGCGAGGATCGCGAACGCGCGCCGCCGCGACCCGCTCCCGCCCGCGGCGGGGGCTGCGCCGGCCGCGCCCGGCGGCATGCCCGCGGCACCGGCCGCGCCGAGCGTTCCGGTCGCCGCACCGCCGGCACCGGCGACGCCGCCCACGGCGCCGGCGGCACCCGCAGCTCCGGCCCCGGCCGCGGCCGCGGCCCCGGCGATGAACGCCGGCGACAAGGGCTGGTCGGGCTCCCGTTCCCCGGGCGGCGCGGGAGCCTCCGTGCCGAACGCGGGTTCGGCCGGCGGCCCGGGCGCGGCGCCGGGCACCGAGGGAGCCGGCGGCACCGGCGCGATCGCGCCGATCGGCAGGACGACGGGGAGCACGGCCGGACCGGGCGCTTCGGGCGCGACCGGTTCCGCCGTGCCGGGTTCGGGCTCGGTGGTTTCAGGTGCGATTACTTCCGCCACTTCCGTGACGGCCGGTTCCGGCGGGGTGGGCTCGGTCGCGCCCACCGTTTCCGCCGCCGGGGATTCGGCCACGACCGCGTCGGGCACCATCGGTTCCGCGATGGCGGCTGCAGGCACGACCACGTCGGGTGCCGGCGGTTCCGCGATGGCGGCTGCAGGCACGACCACGTCGGGTGCCGCCGGTTCCGCCCCGGCCGCATCGGGCGCCACCACCTCGGGCGCGGCGATCGCCGGCTCGGCAGTGCCGAAGGGCGGCTCGGCCACTTCGGCCGCGACCGCCTCCGGTGCAACACCCGGCGGCGACACACTCGGCCGGGTGGCCGCAACCACTGCCGCGGTCGCAGCCGCGCTGCGGGCGGGCGGCGGAACGGCGGGCTCGCGACGCGGGCCGCCCCGGGCGGCCACCAGCGCGTCACCGAACGCCTCGACGCTCGGGTACCGGTCCTGCGGGTTGCGCGACAGCGCACGTTCGAGCACCGCGCACACCGGCTCGGGCGTCCCGGATGCGCGCAGGTCGGCGACCCGCCCGGCGACCGTGCTCGTCACCATCACCAGGCCGGTCGCCGCCGTCGGGTCGGGCGCGGCGGGGCGCTCGCGCGACGGGCGCCGGTAAAGGAGCGCGACGAGCGTGGCCGCGAGCCCGTACTGGTCGGACGCAGCCGTCGCCGGATGCCCGGCGAGCACCTCCGGCGCGGCGTACACCGCCGAGGCACCGCCACCGTGCAGCGCGGAAACCGCGAACCCGGCCAGCTTCACGTCGCCCCTGGCCGACACGAGGAGATTGTCGGGTTCGACATCGCGATGCAGGATCCCGGCCCGGTGCGCGGCCTCGAGCCCACCGGCGATGCGGACGCCGACGTCGACGGCCTCGGCGGTACCGAGCGGGCCGACCGCCGTGAGCCGTTCGGCGAGCGAGCCGCCGGCCATGACCTCCATCACCACGAAGGGCCGACCGGCGTCGGTGTAGCCCGCGTCGAGCACCGATACGAGGGCATCGTGGCCGGTCAGCTCGGTCAGCCCCGGCCGCTCGCGATCGAATGTCGCCCGGGCCGCCGGGTCGTCGGACGGATCGCCGCGATTGTCGGTGCCGTCGACGAACACCTTGATGACGACGTCGGTGCCGGGGCCGGCACCCGGGCCCGAGCCGGGACCTCCCGCGGGGCCGGGCGCGGCGGTCGGCCGCTCCTGGTACGCGCGGTATACGACGCTGTGACGTCCGTGGCCTACCAGGACAATGTCGCGATAACCGGCCAAACCGGCTGCCCAAGCGTCCCTCGCGGCCCCGCCCGACGCCACCATGCCAACCCCCTCGATACCGCACAGCGTACGTGCGCCACCACTACGCGCGCTGTACGGCCCAGACGATGGGCCCGGCGAGCCGCGAGGACGCTCAGCGGTGGGCGCCCAGCCAGTGCATCTCGGCGCCCCGGCCCGGGGCGTACCAGATGATGTCGGCCCGGCCGTCACCGTTGAAGTCGCCCGCGATCGGGAGGTAGGAGCCCCTGACGGTCACCTCGGGTGCGCCGGTGAACCCGCTCGCCGAACCGCGGCGAAGGACGTCGGGGCCGGTGGCGGAGTACCAGAGCACGTCGGCACGATGGTCGCCGTCGAAGTCGCCCGCGACCGGCGTGAACGTGCCCGCGATCCTGAGCGTGCCGCCCGAGGTGAACCCCGACCCGGCGCCGCGCCAGAGCGTGTCGGGTTGCGCCCCGACCCCGTACCAGAGGATGTCGGTCTTGCCGTCACCGTCGAAGTCGCCGACGACCGGCGTGTACCTGCCGCGGTTGGTCACGCTCGGTCCCGCGGTGAACCCGCCCGCGCTGCCGTACGTGAGGAGGTCGCTGCGGGTACCGGGGCCGTACCAGAAGACATCGTCGGTCCCGTCGCCGTTGAAATCACCCGCGACGGGCACGGAATACCGGTCGATGTTCACCGCCGGCCCGCGCACGAAACCGGTCGAGGTGCCCAGCCACATCACGTCACGCGCCGGTCCGGGGCCGAACCACAGGATGTCGGTCTTGCCGTCACCGTTGAAATCGCCGGCCACCGGGACGAGCGCGCCACCCATGTTGACGGGACCGCCGTGGACGAACCCGGTGGCCGTCCCGCGTTCCAGGACGTCGCGCGCGCTGCCGGGACCGTAGAGCAGCAAATCGTCGAAGCCGTCTCCGTTGAAGTCGCCGACGACCGGCGTGAACGTGCCGTCGATCCGGATCGGCGGGCCGGCGCTGAAGGCGCTTCGCGCGATCGGGACGCCGTTGGCCCGCAGCCACGCACGAACGGTCTTCCCACCGAGGCGCGTGAACACCCCCGGCCCGGTACCGCAGGCCGACGGCCCCCACGACACGACCCCGACCTGCAGGGGATGGGTTGGGCCGTCGACGACGAGCGGCCCGCCACTGTCACCGAAGCACGGGCTCTTCGCGGTTCCTTCGTCGACACCAGGTGACGTCTGGCGGACGGTGCCGATGCTTCCTGCACACACCATGGTCTCCGGGTTGAAGACGCGCGCGTACACGCCTCCGAGGCCGGCGCAGTGGGAATCCGACAGCATCGGCAGGCCGGCCTCGCGCAGGTGGGTCGGGAACACGCACTGCCCGCTGTCGATGTCGTAGCGCGAGCACCCGAAGCCGGCCACCGTCGCCGGCTTCCCGCCGGCCCAGCGGTAGTCGCTCGAGGGCGGCACGATCTCGACCGGTGTCGCGCTCGCCGGGGACGCGAGCTGGAACAGGGCCATGTCGTTCAACAGCGTGTCGGCGTTGTAGCCCGGGTTGCGGATGATCGCGGTGACGGGAATGCGCGTCCCTTCGTGGGCGGCACTCGTCGAGAGGTCGTCGGCGCCGACCAGGATGTCGACCGCGCTCGGGTCGAGCGGCAGGCCCGACTCGTCGAAGGTGCAATGGGCGGCTGAGAGCACCAGCGTCGGCGTGACGAGGGTGCCGTCGCAGAACTGCGCGTAGAACGTGTCGGGTTGGTTCTTCTGCAGGATTCCCACCAGGAACGGCCATTTCCCGATCGACGTGGATGTTCCGTTCACGACCTGCGCGCTGAAGCCACCCTTCCCGGCGTTGGCCGCGGCGTTCGTGGCCGTCGCGGCGTGGGCGCTCACGGGGAGCACACCGACGATCGTCAAGCACGCGGCGGCCGCGAGCGCGAAACCAGCCCGGCGGCGCGCCCGAACCGTCGCCCCTGCCACTGCCATGTTGCGACGCTCCCCCGTTGCTGCTCGTCCCCACTGGGCTTCGACTCCGAGGGGGCCTGAAGCGTAACGAGAAACCGACCTTTGCGACACTGTCTATCCGTCACATCGCCGCGCTCGGACGGGACGCGCCGGGATTCGGTGGACCATGAGACGCATGTCTCATCCGCGACGGCGTTTTCCGTCCGGTGTGGCGGCCGGGGCCGCGTAGCCTGTCCTGATGCTCGAGAACGCAGCGGCCCGTCGCAACAGCCCTTTCCTGGCCCGCCTGCAAGAGCGCGTGCTCGTCTTCGACGGCGCGTTCGGCACCTGGGTGCAAGCCCGCGACCTGCACGCCGACGACTTCGGCGGCGAGACGCTCGAAGGCTGCAACGAGTACCTCGTCATGACGCGACCCGATCTCATCGCGGAGATGCATCGCGAGTTCTTCGACATCGGTGTCGACGCGGTGGAGACCGCGACGTTCGGCGCGTTCCCGCTCGTGCTCAACGAGTACGGGATCGCCGAGCAAGCGTTCGAGATCAACCGCCGGGCCGCGGAGATCGCGCGCGAGGTCGCGTCGGGCTTCTCCACCCCGGACCGCCCGCGCTTCGTCATCGGTTCGGTCGGCCCGGCACCCGCCTGCCGTCGCTGGGCCAGATCGCGTACGAAACGCTGCGCGACGACTACGAAGTGCAGTGCGACGGGCTGCTCGCCGGAGGCGTCGACGTCGTCCTCGTGGAAACCGTGTACGACCTGCTGCAGGCCAAAGCCGCGCTCAACGCGGCGAAACGGGCGATGGCGAAGGCGGGGCGCACCGTCCCGCTGATGGTGCAGGTCACCGTCGAGACCACGGGGCGCATGCTCGTCGGTTCGGAGATCGGCGCGGCGCTCACCGCGCTCGAAGCGCTGCAGCCCGACGTCATCGGCATGAACTGCGCGACCGGTCCGGGCGAGATGACCGAGCACTTGCGCTACCTCTCGCAACACGCGCGCACGTTCCTCTCCTGCCTCCCGAACGCCGGGCTGCCTTCCGTCGTCGACGGCCACACCCACTACGACCTCACGCCGGCACAACTCGCCGACGCGCACGAACGATTCGTGACGGAGTTCGGCGTCAACGTCGTCGGCGGTTGTTGCGGCACGACACCCGCGCACCTGCAGGCCGTCGTCGAACGGGTCGGTGAACGCGCGCCGGTGGCGCGCAACCCCGAGTTCGAGCCCGGTTGCTCGTCGATCTACAGCCACGTTCCCTTCCACCAGGAGCTCAGCTACCTCGCGGTCGGTGAACGTACGAACGCGAACGGCTCGAAGAAGTTCCGGGAAGCGATGCTCGCCGAAGACTGGGACACGTGCGTGCAGATGGCGCGCGAACAGGTGAAGGAAGGCGCGCACGTGCTCGACGTCTGCGTCGACTACGTCGGCCACGACGGCCGGGTCGACATGGAAGAGATCGCGAAACGCTTCGCGACGCAGGCGAGCCTCCCGCTGGTGTTCGACTCGACCGAACCGCAGGTGGTCGAAACCGGGCTGCGGCACCACGGCGGCAAGGCGATCATCAACTCGGCCAACCTCGAAGAAGGCGACGCCGAAGGCAAGCGCATGGACCGCGTCTTCCGGCTCGCGGCGGAGTACGGCGCGGCGGTGATCTGCCTCACGATCGACGAAGAGGGCCAGGCGCGTACCGCCGACTGGAAATTGCGCGTCGCGCACCGCCTCTACGACATCGCGACGCAGCGTTACGGCCTCGACCCGACCGACCTCATCTTCGACGCGCTCACGTTCCCGCTGTCGACCGGCGACGACGACCTTCGCCGCGACGCGATGGAAACGATCGAGGCGATCCGGAGGATCAAGTCGGAGCTGCCCGGCGCGTCGACGATCCTCGGCCTCTCGAACGTGTCGTTCGGCCTCAAACCGGCCGCCCGCCATGTGCTCAACAGCGTGTTCCTGCACGAGTGCCGCGAGGCCGGCCTCGACGCCGCGATCGTCCACGCCGCTCGCATCATGCCGACCCACCGCATCGACGAAGCCCAACGAGAAGCCGCGCTCGACCTCATCTACGACCGGCGGCGGGAGAACTACGACCCGCTCACCGAGTTCATGGCGAAGTTCGAAGGTGTCGAGGCGAGCACCGTCGAGCGCGAAGACCGGTCGGGATGGCCCGTCGCCGAACGGCTCAAGCACCGCATCATCGACGGCGACCGCGACGGCCTCGAGAACGACCTCGACGAGCAGCTGCAGACGATGCCCGCGCTCGGGATCGTGAACGACGTCTTGCTCGACGGCATGAAGGTCGTCGGCGAACTCTTCGGCGCGGGTGAGATGCAGTTGCCGTTCGTGCTGCAGAGCGCGGAGACGATGAAGACAGCCGTCGCGTTCCTCGAACCGCACATGGAACGCGTCGAGGGCGACACCGGCAAGGGCACCGTCGTGCTCGCGACCGTCAAGGGCGACGTGCACGACATCGGCAAGAACCTCGTCGACATCATCCTCACCAACAACGGCTACACGGTGCACAACCTCGGCATCAAGGTGCCGGTCCACGACATGGTCGAGAAGGCCCAAGCGGTGAAGGCCGACGCGATCGGCATGAGCGGCCTGCTCGTGAAGAGCACGATCATCATGCGCGAGAACCTGCAGGAATTGAACGAACGGGGCCTGTCGTCGATCCCGGTGCTGCTCGGTGGTGCTGCGCTCACCCGCAACTACGTGGAAGTCGACCTGCGCGAGGTTTACGAAGGGCGCGTCTTCTACGGCAAGGACGCGTTCGAAGGCCTGCACACGATGGACACGCTCGTCCAGGGCACCCGGGCCGGAACGCTCCCACCGGAGTTCGGGCGCGAAGCGGGTGGGCGCAAGCTCCCCCCGCGCAAGAGCGAACGGGTCGACGAGGCGGTGGAGGTGCCCGCGCGCTCGGCGGTTGCCGCCGACGCGCCGGTGTTCACGCCACCGTTCCTCGGCGCGCGCGTCGCCAAAGGCATCCCCCTCGACGATGTCGCCGCGTACATCAACGAAACCGCCCTGTTCCGCAACCAGTGGCAGTTCCGCCCCGAGAAGGGCGGCAAGGAGAACGACGCGCAGTTCAAGGAACGGATCCGGCCGGTGTTGCGCCAGCAACTCGAGATCGCGCGGGCCGAAGGCCTGCTCAACCCGGCCGTCGTATGGGGCTACTTCGCGGTGAACGCCGAGGGCGACGACCTCGTCGTGTGGAAGGACGACGACCGCAGCCAGGAGTGGCTGCGTTTCAACTTCCCGCGGCAGCGGAAGGCGCCGTTCCACTGCATCAGCGACTTCTTCCGGTCGGTCGACTCCGGCGACGCCGACTACGCGGCGTTCCAGGTCGTGACGGTCGGGAGTCGCGCGTCGGAACGCGAGCGTGAGCTGTTCGCCGCCGACAAGTACCAGGACTACCTGCTCACCCACGGCTTGTCGGTCGAGATGGCCGAAGCGCTGGCCGAGTACTGGCACCGGCGGGTGCGTGAGGAGTGGGGCTTCGCCGGCGAGGACGGCCCGAGCATCGCGGGCTTGTTCCGCCAGCAGTACCGGGGCTCGCGTTACTCGTGGGGCTACCCGGCGTGCCCCGACCTCGAAGAGCAGGCCAAGGCGGCCGAACTGCTCGAGGTCGAACGCATCGGCGTGTCGCTCACCGAGGAGTTCCACCTGGTGCCCGAACAGAGCACATCGGCGATCATCGTCCCGCACCCCGAAGCGAAGTACTTCGTCGTGTAGCGGCCGCGCGAGCGGGCCGCGCCGCGGGCTAGGCCGACTTGGCTTGCTGCTCGGCGGCGAACTCCTGGAACGCCCTGAACGCGAGCGGGCCGTAGCCACTCGCGGCCGGGCCACCGTCCATCACGACCGCGACACCGAGCGCCTCGGCAACCTCGGCCTCGGTCGCGCCGAGCGTCGCTACCGCCCGGGCGTGGTACGCGATGCAGGCTTCGCAGCCTTTCACGACCGAGATCACCAGCGCGACCAGTTCTTTGGTCCGCGACGGGAGCGCGCCGTCGGCGAAGGCGGCATCGTGCATCTCGCCGAAGCCCGCGTAGACGCCCGGCACCGCCCGGCGAAGGTCGCGTGTGGGCATGCGCAAGTCGCGCAGCAATTCGTGGCTGGTTGTCATGGTGACTCCTCCCGTCACCATTGGCGCGCCTCGGGCCTCCACGTCGCCAGGGCCGAAGGCCCGGGCACCGGGCCGACAGTCCTCGCGGGTGCGGGGATCAGAGGCCGAAGCGACCGACCGTCTCGCCCTTCGCGAGCACATGCCCGCGGGTCATGAAGTTGAACTTCGCGTAGGTCGTGGTCTCGTCGAGGTCGAGCTTCTGGTCGAGCGCCCACACCGCGAAGTGGTAGTGGTGCGGATCGTCGCCCGGCGGGGGCGCCATCCCGCCCCACTGGCTCTCGCCCCAGTCGGTGAAGCCGAGCGTGCTCCCCTTGGGGTTCTTGCCGCTCGCGCCCTGGCCGGCGTCGAGATGATCGAGGTCGGGCGAAAGGTTGAACAGGACCCAATGGACGAAACCGACGGTGGTCGGCGCGTCGGGGTCGTAGCAGGTGACCGCGAACGAAACCGTCCCCGCGGGGGCGCCACTCCACGAAAGATCAGGGCTGACGTTCTCACCTCCCGCGAAGGTGTGGGCCGCCGACGTGGGGATCGTCTTCCCGTCCTCGAACAGCGTGCTCTCGACCTTGAGCGTGCCGGGTTCGGCCACGATTGCTCGCTTTCATCCGCGGAGTTCTTCGTCGTGGTCTTACCACGCGACCTCGCGGGTGATACAGGCACGATCGACCACGTAGAGTGATTCCTTCATGACGTCGACGGCCGCCCGTCCTGAACGCGAGAGCGTGCCGGGCGAAGATCCGGGAGCGGCGGGAGGGCGACGCTCACGAACCCGCCGCCCGGGCATCGGCGGCGTCGATGTACGCGTCGTGATCTTCGTGGCGTTCGTCGCGGTGATCGCCTTCACGATGGCGCGCCACGAGATGTGGCGCGACGAGTTGCAGGCATGGATGATCGCCCGGGCCAGCCATTCGGTACCGAACCTCCTCGACAACATCCGCTACGAGGGGCACCCCGCGCTCTGGTACCTGGTGCTGTTGCCGCTGGCGAAGATCACCACGGCACCGTGGATGATGCAGGTCGCGCAAGGCACGATCGCCGCGATCACCCTCGGCCTCGTGTTGTGGAAGGCGCCGTTCACCAACGTGCAGAAGGCCCTGTTCGCCGGCGGCTACTTCGTCGTGTTCGAGTACGGCACGTTGAGCCGCGGCTACTCGCTCGGGTTCCTGTTCATCGCGGCGACGTGCGTGGTCGCCGGCACATCACGACGCTGGCCGTGGTGCGGCGTGACCCTCGCGCTGCTCGCGCTCACGAGCGCGTTCGACGCGCTGGTCGCGGCCGCGTTGCTCCTGGGACTGACGATCGACGAACTCGTGCGGCGACGAAACGGCGAGCGCTCCGTGCCACTCGTGGCTGTCGCCGTCGGCTGCGGCGCGGCGATCGCCGGCCTCGCGCTGTCGTACGCGGAAGCGGCACCCCCGGGCGACGCCGGCGTGTACAAGTCGTGGAACACGTCGTTCAATTCGGCGCTGGCGCGCACGTCGCTCGCCTCGATCTCACGGGCCATCATCCCGATCCCGAAGTTCCAGCGTGAATGGTGGAACACCAGCATCTTCGACGGCGTCACGGCCGCGTCCGCGCTCCTGGGTGTGCTGCTCGTGGCCGGCATCGCCTGGCTGTTACGCCGCCGGCCCGGCGCCTGCGCGACATGGGTCGCGGGTGCCGTGCTCGTCGTCGGGTTCTTGTACTCGAAGATCCAGTACGCGAGCGCGTCGCGCTACAACGGGCACATCTTCCTCGCGCTGGTCGCGGCGCTGTGGCTCGTCCCGGTGATGGCCACGACGACGCGCGGCGACGATGCCTCGACGGCGCGGCTCCGCTCACGTCTGTGGACCGGCATCCTGGTGCTCCAGTTGATCGCCGGAATGTTCGTCGTGGCCGTCGACTGGGTCGAACCCTTCTCGAACGGTCGCGACGTCGCCGACTACATCGAGCAACACCACCTGCAGCACGCGATCATCATCGGCCAACCCGACGTTTCGGCATCCACCGTCGCCGCCTACCTGAACCGCGACGTGTACTACCCCGCCGGTGAACGCTTCGGCCGTTACATCCTCTGGGACCAGAACCGCAAAGATCGCACCGCCCCCTTACGCGAGATCATCCGGCGGATCGCCGACGGCACGAGCGCACCGGTGCTCCTCCTGATCAACCATCCCATCAACCTGAAGGTCGCCAACGCGTTCCGGCTCGAACCGCTCGCCGCGTTCGACAACGGCGTCGTGCCCGACGAGCACTTCTGGCTCTACCGCGTCGTCGGCCTCGCCCGCTGACGTGCGTCGATAGCTATCGCATAGCGATAGCTATCGACGCCTGTCGGGTTACGGGGAGAGGACGGCGCGAGCGACGAGGTCGGTGCCGAACGCGGTGAGGATCGCGAGGTAGAGCAGGCCGGTCGCGGCCATCACCGCCGAGTAGTAGCGCTCCTTGAGCGCGAGCCACGTGACGCCGACGAGGGCGATGGTGGTGACCGCCGAGACGAGCCAGACCCACGCGAGCAAACCGCCGTAACCGTCGTCGATGGTGCCGCTGAACACCTGGAACATCCCCGTCGGCCAGCAGAACGCGAGCACCTCGATGGGCCACAACAGCGCGTTGGCCAGCACCAGCTGGCGCAACGGGTCGCGGCGCAAACCGGGCTGCACCAGGTACCAGTGCCCGAGCAGCATCGCGTCGCTCACCGCGCCGAGGAACGCTGCGCCGACGAGCAACCGCACCGCCGCGAGGAGGTAGGGGCCGCCGGCGAACACGGCGGTCGCGAGGAGCCCGGCCGCACCCAGCGCGGGGGCGATCAGGTCGAGGGCGGGCGGGAACTCCTTCGCGTCAGCCGGCGGTGACGAGCCGTCGCCCGCCCCGGGCTCGACCTCCGCGCCGGCCCGCACCATCGCGGCGACCCGGTCACGCTTGCGCTCCTGCTCGGCGCGTTGGCCCCGCACGCCCGCTTTGCGGCGGACGACCGACACCACGAGCGCGGCGACCGCCGCGAGCACCACGCCGATCGCGGCGGCCAGTGCGACCGCGGACGCGCCACGGTGCGCGCCGGCAGAACGGGTTGCGAACACCGCGATGGCACCGGCGGCGAGCGTGCCGTAGACGCAACGCAACAACCATCCGTAACCGATCCCCACCTCGCGCCGGCGCGTCGTGACCCACAGGAACAGCAGGCCACCGCTGGCCCACTGCAACAGGAACGCACCGCCGTCGAGTTTCACGCGGGCCCTTCACGCGGCTTCGTTCATGACACGACGGCGAGATCGCGCGGCGCGAGGTTGAGCCGCCGGGGGCCGTCGGCCGTGGCCACCACGATGTCTTCCAACCGCACACCGAACCGTTCGGGGATATAGATGCCGGGCTCGACGCTGAATGCATGACCGGCCACGAGCGCGGTCGTGTTCCCGGCGACCATGTAGGGATCTTCGTGTGCCTCGGTCCCGATGCCGTGACCGACCCGGTGAATGAAGTACTCGCCATACCCTGCGGCCGCGATCGCTTGCCGCGCCGCCGCGTCGACCTGCTCGCAGGGCGTCCCGACGGTTGCGGCCTGCACCGCTCGTTCCTGCGCGTCGACCAGCACGGCGTACACCTCTTGCACCTCGGGTGCCGGATCGCCGACAACGAACATCCGAGTGATGTCGGAGCAGTAGCCGTTCATCGTGCCGCCGAAATCGCACAGCACGACATCTCCCGGCGCGACCACACGGTCGCCGGGCTCGTGATGGGGGCTCGCCGCGTTCGCGCTCGCCGCGACGATCGCGAAGTTGGCCCGCTGATGACCGAGCGCAAGCATGCGTTCGACGAGTTCACGGTGAAGGTCGAGTTCGGTACGACCCGAGAACCGGGCAGTGCGCAGGTCGTGCGCAATCTGGTCGACGGCGTGCGCGGCACAGGTGAGCGCGTCGATCTCGGCGGCGTCCTTCACCGCGCGCAACGGTCCGGTGACGGGGGACGCCCGGCGGAACTCGGTGGCCGGCATCGCCGCCTCGAGATCGAGCACGAAGCGCGCCCACGTGTGGTCGCCGATGGCGACGACGGCCGGGCGGTTCGCGAGCCGCGCGACGAGCGCAACGGGGTCGTCGGTTTCGTCCCACGGCACGATCTCGAACAGGTCGGGGCGGGCGCTCACGCGTGGCGCTTCGAGTCGCGGCACGACGAGTTTCGCCTCGCCCGAACGCGGCAGGACGAACATCGTGAGCCGTTCGAGCGGCATCGCTTCGTACCCGGTGAAGTACGGCAGGTCGGCCCCGACGCTCAGCATCAACACGTCGACGCCGAGGGCGTCCATGCGCGCCCGGGCGCGCTCAACCCGGTCGGCGTAGCTCACACGCTCAGCCCCGGCAGGCCGTCGATGCTGCGCGCGTTCTTGCTCGCGCGGTACTCGGGGAGCGCGCCGTCGCCCTTGGCACGCGCCCAGTCGAGGAGGCGATCACGATCGCCTTCCAACCCCATCAACGGCACCGAGTAGCCGCACGACGTCGACACCCGTTCGACCTCGACGTCGATGATGGAGCGGCTGCCCGGCAGTTCGTCGAAGTGGCATACCAACTCGTCGTAGCCGGCGCTGCCGATCGGGTGCGCGGTGCCGCGGCCGTAGACGCGCAGGATGCGCGGGTTCCCCTGGAAGGCGCACCACATCAAGGTGATGCGCCCGTTGTCGCGCAGGTGGGCGATCGTCTCGACACCGCTCCCGGTGAGGTCGAGGTAGGCGACGCGGCGCGGGCCGAGAACGCGAAGCGAGTCGTACCCCTTCGGCGAGAGGTTGACGTGACCACCGTTGTCCGGAGCGGTCGCGACGAAGAAGATCGGTTGTTCGGCGATCCACGAAGCGAATTCGGCCGTGATGTCGTCGTGCACTGCACCCATGCGGACAATTCTCGCAGGCCGCTGCGCCTCGCTCCGGTTCGGGCCGCGGGAATGGGTTCAGGCAACGACGGAACCGGCCGTCGCGCCGGCCGCATCGCCTACGCCGGCCGCGTCGGTCGCGGCGCGGGCGTGGTACGACGAGCGCACCAGCGGCCCCGATTCCACGTGGGCGAAGCCGAGCGACTCGCCGTAGGCGCCGATCGCGGCGAACTCCTCGGGCGTCCACCATTTCACCACCGGCAGGTGGTGCGCGGTCGGGCGCAGGTACTGACCGAGGGTGACGATGTCGACCCCGGCCCCGCGCAGATCGGCGAGCGCGCCCCGTACCTCGTCGCCGGTTTCCCCCATGCCGAGAATGAGCCCCGACTTGGTGACGAGCCCGGCGTTCTTCGCCCGGGCCAGCACCGACAACGAACGCGCGTAGCCGGCCGAGGGTCGAGCCGCGCGTTGGAGGCGCGCGACCGTCTCCAGGTTGTGGTTCAACACGTCGGGGCGGGCGTCGAAAATCGCCGCGAGGGAGGCGTCGTCGCCACGGCAGTCGGAGATGAGCAATTCGATACGGGTGAGCGGGCTGAGCGCACGGATCTCGCGCACGGTCTCGGCGAAGGCGTGCGCGCCGCCGTCGGGGAGGTCGTCGCGCGCCACGCAGGTGACAACCACGTGCGCGAGGCCGAGTTCGCGGGTCGCCTCGGCGACGCGCCTCGGTTCGTCGGGATCGACCGGGAGCGGCTTACGGGTGTCGACCAGGCAGAAACCGCACGCCCGGGTACAACGATCGCCGAGGATCATGAACGTCGCGGTGCGATCGGCCCAGCATTCGTAGATGTTGGGGCAACCGGCCTCCTCACACACCGTGTGAAGGCCGCGGTCGCGCATGATCTGCTTCAGCTCGTAGTAGCCGTCGTCGAACCGGGCGCGCACGCGCATCCACTCGGGCCTGCGCCCGGCAACTTCCGGCGACTCGACCCCCGCTTCGGCAAGGCGGCCGAGCAGGCGCACGGGCGCGTTCCCGTCGATCGCACCTCGGGTGAACGCCGACAGGTCGGAGGGCGACTCGCGCCATACGACGTCTTGGCGGTCGACGTCGTCGTGACCGAACGAGGCCGCGAAGCGGGCGACGACGCGATCGACCACTTCGCGCCGGTCGGGTGCCTCACCGAGTAACGCCGCCATCGACGTGACACCACGGTCGGCGATCCCGCACGGGACGATGTTGCCGAACATCGACAGATCGGGTTCGACGTTGAGCGCGAAGCCGTGCCGGGTGCGACCGCGGGCGACGCGCACGCCGATCGCCGCGATCTTCTCGTCGCCGACCCACACGCCCGTGTACCCCTTCGACGTCGTGGCGCCGATACCGAAATCGGCCAGCACCTCGATCAGTACCGACTCGAGCCGGCGCACGTAGGCGACGACATCGCGCTGGCCTGCTCGCCATTCGGCGAGCGAGATGATCGGGTAGCCGACGAGCTGACCGGGCCCGTGGTAGGTGACGTCGCCACCGCGGTCGACCGTGCGCAATTCGGCACCGACCGAGGCCGGGTCGACGAGGACGTGCGCGGGGTCGGCGCTCGAACCGAGCGTGTAGACGTGCGGGTGCTCGAGGAGCAAGAGGTAGTCGTCGGCGGAACGTTCGTGCAACGCGCGTTGCAAGGCGTCGGCTTCCGCGTACGGGACGCGGCCCAGCCAGCGCGCCCGCAACGTCACGGCAAGTTCCTCACGCGAGTTCGGCTTCCCAATCGCGCGTTTCCAGCACCTCGCGCGTCTCGTTGAGGAACGACGCCGCGTAGGCGCCGTCGAACGCGCGGTGGTCCCACGCCAGCGCGAGCACGCCGACGTGGTGGATCGCGATCGTGTCTTCGCCGTCGGGGCCCTCGACCACGACCGGTCGCTTGCGCACGGCATCGGTCGAGAGGATCCCCACCTGCGGCTGGTTGATGACCGGCAGGGTGAGCGTCGTGCCGAACGGTCCCATGTTGGTGATGGTGAACGTGCCCCCGACCACTTCGTCGGGCGAGAGCTGCTTGTTCTTCGAACGCTGCGCAAGGTCACGGATCTCGCGCGCGATCAGCCGGAGGCGCTTCCCGTCGGCGTTACGGATCACCGGCGCGACGAGCCCGTGGAAGTCGAGGTCGACGGCGATCCCGAGGTTGAGGTCGCGGTGCACGATCAAGCTGTCGCCTTCGACACTCGCGTTGACATTCGGGTAGTCGTGCACGACGTCGGAGACGGCCCGCACGATGAACGGCAGGTAGGTGAGCGAGAAGCCTTCTTCGGCTCTCCACTCCGCCTGGTTCGCCCGCCGGGCCCGTTCGATGCGTTCGAAGTCGACTTCGACCGATGTGTACACGTGGGCGCTGGTCGCTTTCGAGCGCACCATGTGCTCGGCGGTGCGGCGCCGGATGTTGTCGAACGGGACCACCGTGTCGCCGGCCGCGCGGCCCGGCACGGGCGCGGCGGTCGGGGCGGGCGCGGCGGTCGGGGCCGGCGGAGCGGTCGACGCGGGCGGCGGGCCGGGGCCGGCGCGGCCGGTGCGACTGGTGCCGCCGTTGCGCCGCCGCGCTTGGCCGCGGCGAGGACGTCGTTGCGGGTGATGCGCCCGCCCTCCCCGGTCCCGTTGATCTGCGCGGGATCGAGGCCGGTCTCCGCGATCAGGCGCCGCACGAGCGGCGACGTGACGAGACCGTTGCCACCGCCGGCCGCGGCGGGCGCGGCGGGCGGCGCCGGTGGCGCCTCGGGAGCCGGTGGCGGTGCCTGTGCCCGCACGGGTTCGGGTGCGGGCGGTGGCGGCGCGGCGGCGGGCGCGGGCGGCGGTGGTGCGGCGGGGGCCGGCGCCGGGGGCTCGGCGGCGACGGGAGCCGGTTCGGCCGCGGGTGGTGCGGCGGCGCCGGCCTCGCCACCGATCACCGCGAGGCGGGCGCCGACGGGCACCGTCTCGCCCTCTGGCACGAGAATCTCGCTGACCACGCCGGCGCTCGGCGCGGGCACTTCGGAGTCGACCTTGTCGGTCGACACCTCGAAGAGTGGCTCGTCGGCCTGGACCTGCTCTCCGACCTGCTTGAACCACCGGGTGATCGTTCCTTCGGTCACCGTCTCGCCGAGTTGCGGCATCGTGACGTCCACGGTTCCTCCGGGTCAGCAGTCATGACGTGCGTCGATAGCTATCGCTATGCGATAGCTATCGACGCACGTGTTCGATCGGCACACATCGGTCATCCGTGCAGGCTTCGACCGGTGAGGGCGAGCAGCGACTCGCCGAAGTTCTCCGACAGGGTCGGGTGCGCGTGGACCAGGAGACCGAGATCGGCCGGTGTCGCCTCCCAGTTCACGGAGAGGTACCCCTCGGCCATCAGCTCGGTCGCCCACGGGCCGGCGATGTGCACGCCGAGCACGGGGCCGTCCTTCTCGGCGACGACCTTCACCATGCCTTCGGTCTCGCCGATGATCAGCGCGCGACCGTTGCCGCCCCACCGGTGCACCGAGGTGACGACCTCGTAGCCGCGCTCGGTCGCCTGCGCCTCGGTGAGACCGCAGAAACCCACTTCGGGGTGGCAGTAGATGCCCCACGGGACCTTGTCGTACTCGATCGGCAGCGGGTTCTCACCGAGGATCGTCTTGATCGCGACGATCGCTTCCGCGAAAGCGACGTGCGCGAGTTGCGGCGTGGCGACGAGGTCGCCGACCGCGTAGACGCCGTCGACGCTCGTGCGCATGTTGCCGTCGACCGCGACGAAGCCACGCTCGTCGACCTTCACGCCCGCTTCCTCGAAGCCGTTCCCGTCGCTCAGCGGGCGACGGCCGACGCTCACGACGATCGCGTCGACCGTAAGCGCCTGCGCACCGCTCTTGTTCTCGTACTGCAGTTCGATACCGGCGCCGGTGCGGGCGGCCGCGCCGACCTTGACCCCGGTCTCGATCTTCACGCCCCGCTTGGTGAACGCGCGCGCGACGACCTGGGCGACCTGCTGGTCGACGCCGGTGAGCACTTGGGGCAGCGCTTCGAGCAGCGTGACGTCGCTGCCCGCGTCGACGAGGAACGATGCGAACTCACAACCGATCGCACCGCCACCGATGACGACGACCCGTTCCGGCACCTCGGGCAGTTCGAGGACATGGTCGGACGACAGGACCCGCTCACCGTCGAAGTCGAGGCCGGGCAACGCACGCGGCGCGGAACCCGTCGCGAGGACGACGTTGCGCCCGCGCACTTCACGCCGGCTGCCTTCGGGCGTGTCGACGAGGATGGCATGACCGTCGGCCGACAGCGCGCCGCGGCCGGCGACGACGGTGACCTTGCGTCCCTTGAGCAGGGATTCGAGGCCGTTCGTGAGCTTGTCGATGACCTGGTGCTTGCGCTGGTGGCTCGTCGGCAGGTCGAGCGACGGGTCGGTGGTACGGACACCGAACTCGCCCGCGCCGCGAATGGTGCGCAGGACCTCGGCGGTCTGGAGCAACTCCTTGGCCGGGATACACCCTCGGTGCAGGCACGTGCCGCCCACGCGTTGAGCCTCGACCATGGCGACGGAAAGGCCCGCCGATGCCCCGTAGAGCGCGGCGGCGTAGCCACCGGGACCACCGCCGAGCACGACAACATCGAATTCCTCAGCCGTTGGACTCACCTCATCCGGATCGGCAACGAACGGTTCGCAAGCAGGTTCTCACCCTGTTCAACACCTGCTTGTTCCCGTGCTTCCTGTTCCCACTCAAGCCACGAGCAGAACCTGGACGGCAAACGCGACGAGGATCGCGAGGCCGGTGAGCGCGGCGAGAATCAGCAGGGTACGAGTACTCACGGATTGAAGATACCGGCAGCGACAATTCGGACGACGTACAGCACTACAGTCACGCGGGCCGGCACCGCGCGTGGCAATTCTCGAATCGGGTCGCGGCGAGTGCCACCGAACGTGGCCCACCCGGAGGTACCGCGGCGGCGGCAACGCTCCCGCCACTCGTAGGATTGCCCACTCGGGACCATGGAATTGCGAAACCTTGCTCGGCAGCAGTCAGCGCGACCAACACCCGTGACGGGAACCGACGCCGCGGCCGTGCCGGCGGCCCCGCCCCCCACCTCGGGGATCGGTGCGTTCGTCCGTCTCGCACGCCCGAAACAGTGGTTGAAGAACGTGCTCGTCGTCGCCGCGCCCGGCGCGGCGGGGGTCCTCACCCAGGGCACGCCGTTGTTCAAGACCGCGATCGCGTTCGTGTGTTTCTGCCTCGCGGCGAGCGGCACCTACTACATCAACGATGCCCTCGACGTCGAGGCCGACCGGCTCCATCCGAGGAAGCGGATGCGGCCGATCGCGGCGGGCGCGATCTCGGTCCGGGCGGCCACCATCGGTGGCGTGGCGCTGATCCTCGCGGCGGTCGGGCTTTCGTTCGCCGCACGCTGGGAACTCGCGGTCGTCGTCGGCAGTTACCTCGCCCTCACCGTGGCGTACAGCGCGTGGTTGAAGAACGAGGCGGTCATCGACCTTGCGGCGGTCGCCGCGGGGTTCGTGTTGCGCATGATTGCCGGCGGGGTCGCCGTCGGTGTGCCGATCTCGTTCTGGTTCTTGATCGTCGCGGCGTCGGGGTCGCTGTTCATGGTCACCGGCAAGCGTCACGCGGAGATGCTGGAACTCGGCGACGACGCGGGCGATCACCGCCGGGCACTCGACGTCTACTCGCACGCCTTCCTCAGCTACGTACGCGCCGTCTCGTCGAGTGTCGCGATCCTCGCGTACTGCCTGTGGGCCTTCGAGAAGTCGGAACCGGTGGGGCAGCCGATCTGGTTCCAACTGTCGATCGTGCCGTTCGTCATCGCAGTGTTCCGCTACGCGTTGCTGCTCGAACAGGGCAAGGGTGGCGCGCCGGAAGAGCTGGTGCTGTCGGACCGCACGCTGCAGGTGCTCGGGCTCGCGTGGTTGGTCCTCTTCGCGATCGCGGTGCATGGCTCCTAGGCGGAGCCCGGACGCGAGCGTCCCGGTCGACGGCACCGTCGAGACGCTGCTGTCGGGGTGGGGCCGCACCGCGCCGACCCGAGCCGGCGTATGGGCACCGCGGCGCGCCGAAGAGGTCGCCGGTCGCCTCGACCTCATCGCGCGCCAGCCCGGCAGTCGCGGCGTCGTCGCGCGGGGGCTCGGCCGCAGCTACGGCGACGCGGCGCAGAACGCCGGCGGCACCGTGGTGCTCGCGACCGGGCTCAACCGTGTCCTCGAGCTCGACGTGGAGAAGGGGCTCCTCACCGCCGAAGCCGGCGTGAGCCTCGACACGCTCCTCCGCGTGCTCGTACCGCTCGGTTGGTTCCCCATGGTCGTGCCGGGCACTCGTTACGTCACGCTCGGCGGCGCCGTCGCGTCCGACATCCACGGCAAGTTCCGCCACGGCACGTTTTCCGACTACGTGCATGCGCTCTCGCTCGTCACCCCCGGCCGCGGCGTGGTTCGCACCGGCCCCGACCGGGAACCCGGCGTGTTCTGGGCGACGACCGGTGGCATGGGGCTCACGGGTGTGGTCACCGACGTGAGCATGCAGCTGCAACCGATCGAGTCGTCGCGCATGCTCGTCGACACCGAGCGCACCACCGACGTCGACGACTGCATGGCGCGCATGATGGCGAACGACAACGAGTACCAGTACTCCGTGGCGTGGATCGACTGCCTCGCCACCGGCAAGCACCTCGGGCGCTCCGTGCTGACGCGGGGCAACCACGCGACACTCGACGACCTGCCACCCGACGACCGCACCGCGCCGAGCGTCTACTCGCCGCGCAGCCTCGTGCCGGCGCTGCCATGGGTGCCGGGCGGTTTGCTCAACCCGCTCACGGTGCGCGCGTTCAACGAGGTGTGGTTCCGCAAGGCGCCGAAGTTCCGCCAGGGCGAGCTCCAGGGCATCACCGGTTTCTTCTTCCCGCTCGACGGCGTCACCGCATGGAACCGCATCTACGGGCGCCGCGGCTTCCTCCAGTACCAATACGTCGTCCCGTACGGGGCCGAACACGTCGTTCGGGAATCGCTCGAACGGTTCAGCCGGCAGAAGGCGACGTCGTTCCTCGCGGTACTGAAACGTTTCGAGCATCGCGGCACCGGTGGCATGTCGTTCGTGACGCCCGGCTGGACCCTCGCGCTCGACATCGCCGCCGACCGACCCGGGTTGGTCGAACTGCTCGACGGTCTCGACGAGCTCGTGGCGGGTGCGGGCGGCCGCGTCTATCTCACGAAAGACTCACGCCTGCGGCCCGAACTGCTACCGGCGATGTACCCCGAACTCGACCAGTGGCGGGAGCAGCGTGCCGCGCTCGACCCGGCCCACATCCTGCACAGCGACCTCGACCGCCGCCTCGGGCTCTCGGCCGGGCCGCGCCCGCTGACAACGGAGCCGACGCAGACCAAGATGACGCAGCCGACGGTGGAGGCACGAACGGAATGAAGGATGCGCTCGGCACCGTGCAATCAGTGCTCGTACTCGGGGGCGGCTCCGACCTCGCGTTGGCGACCTGCCGGCGCTGGGCGCCGCACGCGAAGACGATCGTGCTCGCCGCCCGCAAACCCGAAACCCTCGACCCCGCGGTCGAGGTGTTGCGTTCCTGCGGTGCCGATCGGGTCGAGGCGGTCGCGTTCGACGGTACCGACTACCGGTCCCACGAGGCATTCGTACAACGCGTCTTCGATACCTACGGCGACTTCGACGTGGTCCTCCTCGCGTTCGGTGTCCTCGGCGACCAGGCCGAATCGGAGCGCAACGCCCGAGCCGCCCGCGAGGTCATCGACACGAACTTCGTCGGTGCGGTTTCGGTGAGTATCCCGGTGATCAACCGGCTGCGCGCGCAGGGCCACGGCACCCTCGTCGCCCTGTCGTCGGTCGCGGGTGAGCGCGCCCGCCGTTCGAATTTCGTCTACGGCGCGTCGAAGGCCGGTTTCGACGCGTTCTTCCAGGGGTTCGGCGACGCGCTGGCCGGTTCGGGCGTCCACGTGATGATCGTCCGGCCCGGCTTCGTGGCGACGAAAATGACGGCCGGCATGGCCCCCGCGCCGCTCGCGACCACACCCGACAAGGTCGCCGACGCGATCGTGCGCGGCCTCGCCGCCGGTCGCGAGATCGTGTGGGTGCCGGGCGCTTTGCGTTACGTCATGTCGGTGCTGCGGCACGTCCCGCGACCGGTGTTCCGGCGCCTCCCGGTGTGAGCCGTTCGCGACCGTGAACAGCAGTTCCGGGCCCGCCGCTGCGCCCGACGGCACCAGCCGTCGCGTCGTCGCCGCGTTCGACTTCGACGGCACCTTGACCCGGCGCGATTCACTGCTGCCCTACCTCGTCGACCTCGCCGGCGCGACGCGGGTCGCCGGTGCGCTGGCTCGTGACGCGGCCGGCTTGGCGCTGATGGCCGCGGGGCGCGGTGATCGCGACGCCGCGAAAGCCAAGCTCGTCTCGCGCGTGCTCGGCGGCCGGCCCTGGCACGAGGTCGCCGAACGGGGGCGGGTCTTCGCGCACCGGGTCGTGTCCGAGGGGCTCCGGCCGTCGACGCTCGAGCGTCTCCGATGGCACGTCGGCGAGGGCCACGATGTCGTCATCGTGTCGGCCGCGCTCGACGTGTACCTCGACGAGGTCGGTTCCCGGCTCGGGGTGCACGCGGTGCTCTGTACGACCCTCGAACGTGACGACGAGGGGCGTGTCACCGGCCGGCTCGTCGGCGGGAACTGTCGCGGCCCGGAAAAGGCGTCTCGGCTGCGCGAACATCTGCGCCGGGAGACAGGGGCGGCAAACGTGGAACTGTGGGCATACGGGAACAGCAGCGGCGACCGGGAACTCCTGGCGATGGCCGACCGGCCGGTACGGGTGACGCGCCAGGGCGATCTTCGCGACCTGCGCACCGCGCGGTGACGACGATGGCGGCCTCGATCCCCGACCTGCACCGGCCACTCGCCAACGAGCTCGTCTTCCTGCGCTGGTTCGACCGCAAGGACGCGTCGGCGATCGTCGAGATCTGCCGCGACCCGGAGATCCTCCGCTGGACGTACATGCCCGCCGATCTCGACCTCAGATCTGCCCGCGCCTGGATCGAACGTCGCGCGCAGGGTCGGCGGTTGGGTCGCACGGCCAGCTTCGCGGTCATCGATCGCAGCCGCGACGCCCTCTGCGGGCAGTGCGGCATCGCGATCGACCGTTCACGGAATGCCGGCGAGGCGTTCTACTGGGTTGCCGCACCGTCTCGCCGCAAGGGTGTTGCCACCGCCGCGATGCAGGTCATCGTGCGGTACGCCTTCGACACGCTCGGGCTCGAACGGGTCGAGTTGAAGATCGATCCCGCCAATGCCGCGTCGCAAGGGGTCGCTCGCCGGGCCGGGTTCACCTACGAAGGCACGCTCCGGTCCGACCAGCCGTTCAAAGGCCGGCGGATGGACTCCCAGTGCTGGTCGCGGCTCCCGACCGACGCGTAGCGCGGACGCGCTTCGATCAACCCCTGTGCGCGCCGACGATCGCGACCGCACCGTGCGCCGGCACCGGGCCGTAGGGGGTCGCGTCGCCGAAGGCGTGAATCGAACCGTCGGCGCGCAGCACCCAGTAGCCGCGGCCGGTGTAGGTCATCGCGATCCCGTTGGCCGAAGTCGCTCCGGTCGACCCCGCGGCCGAACCCCGGTACAGCGCACCTCCGAACGCGAACACGCCACCGTCGCCGCCGACGAGGAGGTAACCCCGCCCGTCGGGCGCGGCGGCCATCCCCGTGATCGACGACGCGAGCGTGATCGCGCCGGTGGAGCCGAAGAACTTCGCGTCGCCGAACGCGAAGATCCCACCGTCGGACGCGACCAACCAGTACCCGTGCCCACTCGGCGTCACCGCCATCCCGAGCACCGGACGGTTCAGCCGCATCGCGCCCGTGGAACCGTAGAAACGTGCGTCGCCGTAGGCGAACACCCCACCGTCGGACGCGACCAGCCAGTAGCCCCGGCCGGACGGCGTCGACTCCATCGCAACGATCGGCTTGACGAGCGGCAACACCGCCGCCGACCCGAAGAAACGCGCGTCGCCGAACCCGAACACCCCACCATCGCTCCCGACGAGCCAATAGCCCTTGTCGGTGGTCGTCGAGGTCATGCCGACGATCGGCGCGTGCAACCCGAGTGTCGCCGCCGACCCGAAGTAGCAAAGACCACCGGCGGTGTACACGCCGCCGTTCGCGGCCGCGACCCGGAAGCCGCGTGCCGGCGGAGTGAGCGCGCGGCCGGCATCGAGGATGCCCGACGCGACGCCGCCACCCGGGAGGGGATGGGTCGTGGAGAGCAGGCGCGTCGTGATGTCGTCGTTCGACATGCAAGGGTTCGCGGCACGTAGCAGCGCGGCGGTCGCGGCGACCTGCGGGGCCGAGAACGACGTGCCGTCGAACGCGCTGTAGGTGGGAACGTTGCTCTCGTCGGAGGTGGACAGGATGCCGACGCCGGGCGCCGCGATGTCGACCGACGAACCACGGTTCGAGAACGCCGCGATATGCCCGCTCCGCGTGGTCGCGCCGACCGAGATCACACCCGGGTACGCGGCCGGGTATTCGGGGAAACTCGAGGCCTCGTTCCCCGCCGCGGCGACGATGAGCGCGCCCTTCGCCTGCGCCGACCTGACGGCTTCGGCGACGGCGGCGCTCGGTGGGCCACCGAGCGACAAGTTGATGATGCGAGCGTGGTGGTTCGCCGCGTACGAGAGGCCCTGAACGATCGACGCCGTGGTCCCGCAGCCGTTGGTGTTGAGCACGCCGACGCCGAGGATGTGCGTGTTCCACCCGAGCCCCGCGATACCGGCGGCGTTGTTCGTACCGGCACCGATGATCCCCGCGACGAGCGTGCCGTGGTCGACGTCGCCGATGGTGCCGCACCAATCACCTTGGTCGGCGAAGTCGGGACCGTTGGTGACCTTCCCGGCCAGATCGGGATGATGCTTGATCGCGACGTCGAGGACCGCGACCACGACACCCGAATTGCCTCGGGTCACCGCCCACACGTTCGGGGCGTCGTCGTCGTCGGGACCGAGGTACCACTGATCACCTTGCGCGCAGTTGGTGAAGCACGGATCGTTCGGCACGACCTGATGACCGAGTGCGTGGTACACGCGGTTCGGTTCCGCGTACGCGATACCGGGTTCGGACGAAAGGGCGGCCGCCGCCGCCGCGGCATCGTGACCCGGAACATGCACGAGGTAGGTGCCGGGCGCGATCGACGTGGTGTTCTTCGTCTGGGCGCGGAGCACTGCGGCGCCGACGCGAGCCCCGTTCGGCGCGACCTTCACGATCACGCCGACCGACCCGGCGCCCGCTGCGGCCCGGCCGCCGATCGCGCCGTGAGCAGGTGAAGCGAGACCGAGGATCGAGAGCACGCAACCGGCGGCAACGACGCCGCGCGTGTGTTGATGCCCCCTCATGAACACAGGACCACGATAGGTGACCCAACCGGCTCAATTGCCTGCATTGCACCGCTTGCACGCCACCAGCCGGTGCAAGTTCGCCCGGCGGTCATCGCGCGACCAGCCGACCGGCGATACCGACGGCGTCGTTGACCTGCCCGAACGCGCTGCCGTAGAAGGGTGCGTCGCCGTAGCTGTACACCGAACCGTCACGGAGCAGGAGTGCGTAACCGCGTCCCGTGTTCGTTGCGACCATCCCGACGACGGGCTGGGGCGTGCCGCGTGCACCGGCAGAGCCGCGGAACTTCGCGTCGCCGAACGCGAAGATCCCGCCGTCGCGCGCGACGAGCCAGTACCCCTTCCCGGTGGGCGAAGATGCCATCCCGACGATCGGCTGGTTGAGCCGGATCGCACCGGTCGAACCGAAGAACCTCGCGTCGCCGTACGCGAAGATGCCGCCGTCGGACGCGACCAGCCAGTAGCCGCGGCCCGTCGGCGACGCCGCCATCCCGACGACCGGTCGGTTGAGGCGCATCGCACCGGTCGAACCGAAAAACTTCGCGTCGCCGTACGCGAAGATCCCTCCGTCGGACGCGACCAGCCAGTAGCCCTTCCCCGAGGGTGTCGCTGCCATCCCGACGATGGGCCGGTGCAAACGGATGTTGCCCGTCGAGCCGTAGAAACCGGCCTCGCCGAACGTGAAGATGCCGCCGTCGGGACCGAAGGTCCAGTAGCCGCGGCCGTTCGGGTGCGCCGCGACACCGACGATCGTCGCCGCGAGGCGGAGCCGGTGCGTGTCGCCCCAGTCGGGGTTGTCGCCGAAGGCGAGCACCCGGCCGCCGCGGGACGCGATCCAGAAACCGAAGACCCCGGCGCGCAGGCGGGCCGCGACCTCGGCGCGAAGCTGCGGGAGCGACGCGAGTGTCGGGTCGCCGGGGCAGGTCGTCGCGAACACGTTGCGGTGCCCGCAGACGTTCGCGAAGGCCGCGACCGTGCCGTCGGACGCGTCGTAGACGCTGGCGCCGAGCGGGTCGATCCCCCAACGCGCTGCCTTCCAGGACAGCAGCGTGATCAACGCGTCGATCGCGGGTTGCGGCGGCAGGAACGTCGTGTAGGTGCCCATGAAGGCGACGCCGATGGTCCGTGCGTTGTGGTTCAACGCATGCGCGGCGCGCACGTTGTTGCCGTTCGCGGCCTCACCGTTGTGCACCTGGCCCGGCGGGTAGTCGCGCGCCCATCGTCCCTCGTAGATGCGGCCGTTCTGATCGATCAACCAGTTGTACGGGACGTCGATGTACTCGCGCGACACGGCGTACTGGTAGATGCTGCGCAACACGGCGGCAGGGTCCGACGGGTTGTTGGGGGTGACGGTGTGGTGCACGATCAACTTCTGCACGGTCGAGTCGTAGGTCGTGCCCGGCTTGCGCAGCGATTCGTCGGCGCCCCATTCCTCGCGGGTCACGATCGGGGGAGGCGGCCACGACTGCCCCTGGAACGCGAGCCGTCGCGCCGTCGAAAGATCGATGCCCGCGCCCGGCGCGCCCCCCGCGGCCTCCGCGCCGAACGGCACGTGCGGTGCAACCGCGGCGACCGCACCTGCCCCGATGCCGAGCCGTAGTGCGTCGCGGCGAGAGACGCCCCGACGGCAATCGGGGCATGTGCAGCCCAGGTGCGAATCAGTCACGATGCGTTCCCCGCACAGCGGCTCGCCTGCTCGTTTCGCTCGTTGCACCCGTGCGCCCGCGTGCAGCCGTTCACGTTACCGACCACGTGCGCTCCGGCACCGTCGTGTCGCTGTGGTACGAAACCGGCGTGCGTGACGGATCGGGTCCCGGCACCCGAAGCGACCAAGGGCCGCGCGTCGCGATCGACGTCACCCCGTTGATCGGCGCCCGCAGCGGCGTCGGGGGGGCGCTGGCCGACATCATCGACGCGCTGGGCGCCCTCGATGTGCCCCCCGTGCTCCTTCCGTACGCGCTCAGTCTCCGCGCCCGCCGCGCTCGCCCCGATTTGCCGCCCGACACCCACTTCGTCCCGCTTCCGGCGCGCTTCCTCCTGCGCGCCTGGGTTCGTTTCGACTGGCCGCGTGTCGATGCCTTCCTCGGGCGGGCCGACGTCGTGCACGCGACGAACTACCTCACCCCTCCCACGCGTCACGCGGCCCTCGTCACCGTGTACGACCTTTCGTTCGTGCGCTTCCCCGAGCTGTGCACCCCCGAGGTGCGCGCGTTCGACCCGGTCCTGCAGCGGGCGATCGGGCGAGGCGCCGTCGTGCACACGTCGTCGGAGTTCGTCGCGGCCGAGATCGAAGAGCGGTACGGGCCCGGCCTGCTCGAAAACGATCGCGTCGTCGTGGTGCCGCTCGGCGTTTCGCGTCTGGGCGATGCCTCGCGACTCCCACCGTCGATGCGCGATCGGTTGGGCGGCGCGCCCTACATCCTTGCGATCGGCACGCTCGAGCCGCGCAAGAACTACCCGGCGCTCGTGCGCGCGTTCGCGAAGATCGCGGCCGACGATCACGACGTAAGGCTCGTCATCGCGGGTCGCGACGGTCCGGCGTGCGCGGCCGTTGATGCAGAGGTCGCCAACCTTCCCCCAGTGGCGCGCAGCCGCGTCGTCCTCGGTGGCGCGGTCGACGACGCGGCTCGCCGTGCGTTGCTCGAGGGCGCAGCCGTCGTGGTGTACCCGTCGCTCTACGAGGGGTTCGGCCTCCCGGTGCTCGAAGCGATGGCCTGCGGTGTGCCCGTGGTGACGACGCGTGTTGGAGCGATCCCCGAGGTCGCGGGCGACGCCGCGTTGCTCGTCGACCCGAACGACACCGACGCGCTCGCCGGCGAAGTGGCGCGGGTGTTGCGAGACGGCACGCTGCGAGCCTCGCTCGTCGCGCGCGGCCGCGATCGGGCGCAACAGTTCTCGTGGTCGGCAACCGCCCGCGGCCTCGACACGCTCTACCGGCGCCTCGCATCGTGAAGGTTGCGCTGCACGCGGGCCAGTTGCTGCAACCCGTACCGGGCGGCGTCGGCCGGTACGTGCGCGCGCTGCTCCACCACCTTCCATCCGTCGACGTCGAGGTGATGGCGTTCGCGACCGGCGCGGAACCCGCGTACCTGCGCGAGCGCGTCGGGTGGACCGACATCGGCTGGCCGCGTGGTCCCTTGCGGTACGAGTGCTGGCACCGCTTGCGCCGGCCCCTCGTGCGTGTTCCCGGAGACGTCCTTCACGCGCCCAGCCTCGCGGTTCCGCCGCCGGGCCGGCGGCCGCTCGTCGTCACGGTGCACGACATCGCGTTCCGCCGCTTCCCGGCCGCAACAACGCCACGCGGCCGCCGATTTCACGAACGGGGGCTCGATCTCGCACGACGCGACGCCGACATGGTCATCGTCCCGTCGGTCTTCACGCGCGACGAACTCGTGCGTGAAGAGTTCGATCGCGCGCGCGTCCGCGTGATCCCGCACGGTTTCGACCCTCCGATGCGACGAAGCGACAACGAGATCGACCACATCGTCCGCCACGCCGGCGTTGCACCCCCATACCTGCTCGCGGTCGGAACGATCGAGCCGCGCAAGAACCTGACCCGCCTCGTCGCGGCGTACGAACAGGTGCGTACGACACACCCCACCCTGCGCTTGTTGCTCGTCGGCCCGCCCGGCTGGGGCGACGTAGAAGGGCTCGATCGCCCCGGCGTGTCCCGGTTCGGCAGTATCCCCTGGCCCGTGCTCGACGCGCTGTACCGGAGGTGCACCGCCTGCTGCCTCGTCTCCAGCTACGAGGGTTTCGGCCTGCCCGCCATCGAAGCGCTTGCTCGCCGGGCCCCCCTCGTCGCCAGCAACAACAGCGCCATCGCCGAAGCCGTGGGGTCGGCGGCGGTCCTCGTCGACCCTGAAGACGTCGACGCGATCGCCGCGGCCATCGCCCGGGTGGTCGACGACGATGCGCTGCGCGGCTCGCTCGGCGACCGGGGCGTGGAACGAGCGTCCGAGTTCACGTGGTCGCACGCGGCGGCGCTGCACGCCGACGCGTACACCGCGGCGCTCACGGGCGCGCTGCCTCGACGTTCGTAGACTCCGGCCCGTGCGTGTCCTGCTCGACGTATCCGCAGTGCCATCGCGCCCCGTCGGTGCGGGCGTATACACGATCGCGCTCGCGCGCGGCCTGCACGGGCAGGCCGGTATCGACCTCGCGCTCGTCGCCCGGCGCGGCGACGCCGATCGCTGGCAGCAGATCGCGCCCGGCGCCGCGTTGTACGCCGCCGTACCGGGCGCGCGCCCGGGCCGGTTGTTGTGGGAACAAGCGGGCGCGCCCGCGCTCGCGCGCCGGGCCGGGGCCGACATCTGGCATGGCCCCCACTACACGTTGCCGCTCCGCGTCGACCTCCCGACTGTCGTGACCGTGCACGACATGACGTTCTTCGACCATCCGGAGTGGCACGAGCGGGCGAAGGTGCCGTTCTTCCGCCGCATGATCAAGGCTTCGACGGCGCGCGCCGCGGCCATCGTGTGCGTGAGCAACGAAACCGCTCAACGCGTCCGCGACATCCTGAACCCTCGCGCGCCGATCGTCGTCGCGCATCACGGGGTCGATCACGACCGGTTCCACCCGGGTGCGACCGACGATGCCGGCGCCTCCGCCGACCTCGCCGCGCTCGCGACGCATGGCATCACACCGCCGTACGTCGCGTCGCACCCCGGCACGATGGAACCGCGCAAGGACATCCCGACCTTGATCGCCGCATTCGCGCGCATCGCCGCGACCCGACCCGACCTTCGGCTCGTCATCGCGGGAGGCACCGGATGGGCCGAACGCGAAGTTCGTGAAGCGATCGCCGGGAGCGGGATCGCGACCCGCGTCCTTCGCCCCGGCTATCTCCCCGCCGCGGTGCTGCCCGCGCTGCTGCGCCGGGCCGATGCCGTCGCGTACCCGTCGCGCTACGAGGGCTTCGGCCTGCCGGCGCTCGAAGCCCTCGCGTGCGGTGCGCCGCTCGTGACCACGAAAGGATCGGCACTCGAGGAGGTGGTCGGCGACGCCGCGCTGGTCGTCCCGCCGTCGGACCCCGACGCGCTGGCCGGCGCGCTCGAAACCCTGCTGGGTGATCGCGCGGTCGCGGCCCGGCTTCGCGCCGCGGGCCCGGTGCAGGCCGCCCCGTTCTCCTGGGCGGCGTCGATCGGCCGCCACGTCGACGCGTACCGCCTCGCGCTCGACTCGAGCCGGCCCGAACCGGAACGGTCGCGATCGTGAAGGCGGTCGTCACCGGCGCGGGCGGGTTCGTGGGCCGTCATCTCTGCGCGCATCTCGCGGCGATGGGCGACGATGTCGTGGGCCTCGACCGCGGCGGGCCCGACGGTTTCGACGTGACCGACCCCGCTTCGGTCGACGAGTCGTTCGCACGGGCGCATCCCGATGCTGTCTTCCACCTTGCCGCCTTCGCGCACGTCGGCGACTCGTGGGACGCGCCGGCCCGAGTCGCGCGCGTGAACGTGGAGGGGACCGTCAACGTGCTCGCGGCCGCGCAGCGCGCCGGCGCGTCGCGCGTCCTCGTCGTAGGAAGCGCCGCGGAGTACGCAAGCCTGCCCAGCGACGCGCCCATCGCCGAGGACGCGTTGGTCGACCCGGTCACGCCGTACGGCGCCAGCAAAGCGGCGGCCGCGCTGTTCGCGCGGCAGGCGTTCCTCGCCGGCGGCCTGGCGACGATCTGCACGCGTTCGTTCAACCACGCGTGCCCGGGGCAGCTCCCGACGTTCCTCGTGCCGGCTCTCGCGCAACGCATCGCGCGCGCCGAGATCGACGGAACCGACGAGATCACGGTCGGGTCGCTCGAACCCGTGCGCGAACTGAACGACGTCCGCGACGTCGTGCGGGCCTACCGGCTGCTCGTCGAGCACGGGGAACCCGGCGAGACCTACAACGTGTGCAGCGGTCGCGGCTACAGCGTGCGCGAGATCGTCGAACAGCTGATCGCGCTGGCGAAGCGACCGTTGCGCTATGCCGTCGATCCGGCGCTCGTGCGACCGATCGATGTGCCGTCGTTCGTCGGCGACCCCACGAAACTGCGGGCGGCCACGGGTTACGAGCCGCGGCACTCGCTCGCCGAGACCCTCGCCGGCGCGCTCGACGACGCGCGGAGCCAGGCGTCCGCCGCCAACGGCTGAGCCGCTTGGCTTCACGTCACGCGATTACTGACGGTCGAGCCAACCGAGGAGCAACGCGATCGCGCGAGGGTCGTGCCGTAGCCGGTGCGGGCCGTTCTGCACGATCCGCAACTCGATCTCGTCGCCGGCCGCCGCCGCGAGGCGCCGCGCGTCCTCGACCGGTACGACGTCGTCGGCCGAACCGTGCACGAGCAGCCACGGCCGGGGCGCGATGCGCTTCGCCGCCGCGACCGGGTCGAGGGCGGCGATCGCCCTCGTCCACGCGTGCGGGTCGCTCGGGAACCCCTCCGTGCGCAACACGCCGGTCCCGCGCGCGTACTCGAGGAACCAGTCGGGATCACGCACCCAGCTGCGCAGCGACGCGGGAGCGGCGAACGTCGCCAACCCCTCGACCCGATCGTCCGACGCCGCACTCATCACCGCGAGCGTCCCACCGAGGCGAAACCCGCAGAGGCGCACCCGGCTCACATCGGGCCGTTCGAGCATCGTGTCGACCGCGGCACGCACGTCGGCCAGCCATCCCTCGATGGAGAAGTCGCCCTCGGAGGTGCCGGTGCCGCGAAAGTTGAACGTCACCGTCGCCGACCCCGTTTCGCGGACGATCCGGTCGACGAGGCTGCGGTAGGTGTTCCCGACCGTGGCGGCGCCACCCACCCCCCGCGGGAACCCCGTGAGCAGGATCAGGCCGGGGACGCGGGCCAGCCCGGGAGGCCGAGCGAAGTACGCGTCGAGTCTGAGGCCGTCGGAGATGATTTCTTCCACCCGTCGGTATCCTGGCCCGCGTGACGGGCTCCACGCAGATTGTCGGCACACCGGCCCTGAAAGAGTGGGCCGCGATCGTCCACGCGTTGCTCGAAGGCGAACAGATCATCGACCTTCGCAAAGGTGGGCTGCGCGAGGACGGCCGGCATTTCGGCGTCGACGCGACACGATGCTGGCTCTACCCGACCGCCGAGCACCAACGGCCCGAGCTGCTGAAGGCCGCCTACCGGCACTGGACCGACCTCGCGGTCGCGTCGCCGGTCGGAGGAGCGATCACGATCCCGGGCTGGGCCGAGATCGTCGAGGTCGCCACGATCACCGAACCCGAACGGCTCGACGGTCTCGACGGGAAAACGATCTGGGCGCGCGAATACGCCGAATCGCGGCTCAAGTGGAAGCACCGCGATCCGCTGTGGGTGCTCGTGATGCGGGTGCACCGTCTCCGTGAACCGTTCGTCGTGCCGTGGCGCGACGAGTACGGCGGCTGCACGAGTTGGGTGGCGCTCGGCGATCTTCCCGACAACCCCCGCGAGCTCCCCTCGGAGCCCGCGCTGTCCGACATCGCGTTCGAGGCCCGCCTCAAAGGCGTGCGGGCCGAGCTCTCCTGATCACGCGAGCCCGAGCAGTCGTTGCGCGTTGGCGCGCAACACCTTCTCCGTGATGTCGTCGGGCACATCGAGGGTCGCCCACGCGTCGAACCACTGGTCGTGACGGATGAACGGATAGTCGGTGCCGAACAGCACGCGGTCCTGGAGCGGGCCGCGAATGTTGCGCACGAGGTCGGGGCTGAACCGGCGCGGCGACCAACCCGACAGGTCGATCCACGTGTTCGGTTTGTGTTGCGCGACGGCAAGTTGTTCGTCCTGCCACGGCCACGCGGGATGCGCCATCACGATCTGCAGGTTCGGGAAGTCGACGGCCACCGCGTCGAGATGGACCGGCCGCGAATATTCGAGTTTCATCTTCCCGCCGCCGGGCATGCCGGCGCCGAGGCCCGTGGTCCCGGTGTGCACCGTCACCGGGATACGCAACGCCTGCGCGGCTTCCCAGATCGGGTAGACGCTGCGATCGTCGGGGCGAAACCCTTGCGCGCTCGGGTGCAGTTTCAAACCGTGCAGACCGAGCATGCGCACCGCCCGTTCGAGTTCGACGACCGCGGCCTCACCTTTGAGCGGGTCGACTGAAGCGAACCCGATGAACGCATCGGGGAACTCGCGCGCGCACCGGGCGACGAAGTCGTTCGTGACGGGTGGAAGACCGGTGTTCGTCTCGGCGTCCCACGCGAACAACACGCCGAGCACGTCGGCGGCGCGGAACACGCCCGCCATCTCGCTGGGAGTGAGGCGCGGCAGCTTCGTTCGGAAATGCGCTTCGCAGGCCGGCGTGTAGTCGCCCAGCGCGTCCTCGACGAACTCGGTGGTCGACGGGTGGACGTGAACGTCGATCGCGCGGGGCACCGGAGGTCGCGTCAGTTCGCTTCGGCTGCCTCTTGCGCGCGGCGAATCGAACGGTGCGGCCGGTACCCACGGTTCCGAGCCTCCGCGAGCGTGTCGGGACCGAACGAGAGGAACCGTTCCGACGCAATGATGTCGTGGACCGCCGTGGCGACCGTCGGGTCGGTGTCGATCATGTCCATGTCGTAGACGACGAGCGTGCGCTTGTCGCCCAGGTAGCGGAAGTGCTCGAACCGCGTCGGCTTAGGCATGGCCCGGAGGCTAGGCCACATGTGTCGATAGCCAGCGAATGGCGCTCGCTGTCGACGCACGTCAGTGCACGAACACTGCGACGAGGAGCGGGGCGACGACGAGGGCGGGCAGGAATGACGCCACCCGGATCGCCTTGATGTCGAGCAGGCGAAGGCCGAGACCGACGAGCATCACGCCGCCCGCGGCGCTCATCTCGTCGACCATGCGCGCGCTGAGCACGTGGTGCAGACCGGCGGCCGCGGCCGTGATCGAACCTTGCACGACGACGATGGTCACGATCGCCGCGCCGACGCCCCAGCCGTAGGTCGCCGCGAACGCGAGCGAGGCGAAACCGTCGAGCATGCTCTTCGTCGCGAGCAGGTCGATGTGGCCCCGCAGGCCGTCTTGGATGGAACCGAGGATGGTGAGGGGGCCGACGCAGAACACGATCGACGCGACCCGGAAGCCTTCGACGAACCGCGCCCGCCCGTCGGTTGCCGGTGGGTCGATGGTGGCCGGTGCGCGGCGACGGGCGACGCGACGCTGGATGGCTCCGCCGATCGTGTCGATGCGTTCCTCCAGGCGCAGCGCCTCCCCGATCAGGCCACCGGCGAGCAGCGACGCGAGCAGGATCACCGCGTTGTGGGTGTCGCGCGCTTCGAGCACGCCGAGCGTGAGGACGACCAGGCCGATGCCCTCCATCACGACGGCACGGAAACGCTCCGCCACGCGTGCTCCGAACCGGACGCCGATCGTCGTGCCGAGCGCGACCGTCACGACGTTGAGGACGGTGCCCAGCCCCCTCACGGGTGGGTGGCCGAGCGGGGCCCGAGCGGCCCGGACCGCAGGGACGGGAGCGGAAGAACACAAGCGAGGCCTCGCCGCGCGCACCGGGCATGTTCCCCGGTGGCCGAGCGGGGCCCGAGCGGCCCGGACCGCAGGGACGGGAGCGGAAAAACCAAAGCGAGGCCTCGCCGCGCGCACCGGGCATGTTCCCCGGTGGCCGAGCGGGGCCCGAGCGGCCCGGACCGCAGGGACGGGAGCGGAAAGAGTGGTCGGGGGCGCATATGCGCCCCCGACCGTAACGACTGTTTCGAATTCGCCTTTGTCATGCTGCCGGTGGGACCACTGCCGGCCACGCAGGCGACGGTGCGGCGGTCTGGTTTCCGCCAGGACCGGTCCAGCCAAACGGCCTAGCGGCCGCGCACCTCCGAGGTCCCAGGTTTATCGTGCATTCTCTGGACCACCTCCCTTCTTCGGTACGCATTTTTTAGCAGATTCACGCCGGGCGGTGATCACAGTTCCGGCCGGGTTACAAAGCGTTCACGGACCGTCGGGTGGGCGTCGCGGCGGCCGGTTCGACGGTGGTGTCGCGTCGCCGACGGCCCCGATCGCCCTGAGATATCCCATCTGCGTATCGAGCACTCCGTACACCTGCTCGGGGAGGTATTCCTCACCTGACTCGCGTGAGCGCGTGCAGATGTGGTCGACGAGTTCGGTGCCGCCCACCACGACGTCGGAACGCAACTTCGGCCCCGACCCGTTGCCGGTGACGCCTTTGTGGCTGAGGAACTCGAGCTGGAAGTCGAGGATGCGGCGAACGTCGGCCGGCGTGAGGGTGGCGGCGATGTTGTCGGGAAGGTGTTCGACGACCCAGTCGTACGCTTCTTCGAAGTCGTAGACGGGTGGGGGCGGTTCGGTCGCGAGCCGTCCCACTTCGCGCAGGACGAAGACGGCCGCGATCGCGAAGGTGATGCCGAGCACGAGGAGCGCCGTCACCCAGACCACGGGAGTGGACGCTACCGGCCGTCGCTCAACCGACGATGATGGGGAGCCTTCGGGCCAGTGCCGGCGCCAGGTCGACGAGCCATGCGATGTCTTGCTGCACCACGCCGATGTCGAGTTCGTAGCGGCCGGGGTCGCGGTCGACGTCGACGCGCAGGACGACCGATCGTTCCGTTCCGGGGCGCAGCCGACCGAACGAGGTGCGCGGGCCGCCGACGCCGTCGAGCGGAACGCCGGCGCGCGACCAGCGGTACGACAGCGTGGTCGGGCCGGGCGAGAACCGGTCGGAGAGCCAGAGCCGGCCCGTGTTACGGATCTTCACCGGGATGCGCAGCCGGTCGCCCGGCGCGGCCCGCAGCGGAGGATCGAAGGCGGTGAGATCGAGGTCGAGGTCGTAGCTCGGGTCGTACACGACGGTCCGGCTCGGGCAGCGGAACCGGTTGTGGGTCGCGCCCAGCCGGGCGTACGACAGGAGCGCGTGGCGCCACGAGCCGAGGCCGGCGAGCGCGGCCCGCCGCGACGGCGGGACGCACAAGACGTCGACCAGGCCGCCGTCGCGCACCAGCCGGTCGAGATGGTCGTACGACAGCAGACGCTGGAGCGAGCCGTCGGGACGCAACGCGTACCGGTCGCGCGCGACGCGACCGAGGTCGCGATACAGCGGGCGCAACGACTCCGACCGGAACCGCCGCTGCGTGACTGCGTTGCATTCGACGAGGAGCAGCGGCTGAAAGCGTTCGATCGTGTCCTTCGCGCCGGCGAGCACGAACCGTTCGCAGCCTTCGACGTCGACTTTCATGAAGTCGCATCGATCGAGCCGCTCGCCGCGCGCCCACCAGTCGATCGTGATCGCCGGGACGTGCTCGACGACGCCTTCACGATGATGCGACGACACGAACGAGCCCGCCTGGAAGGTCTCCGGCATGTTCAAGCGTCACTTCGCCCGGCGCATCCATCGCGGCGGCGGGCTCGATCGTCACGTTGGAGGCGTCGTTCGCGGCCACGTTCCGGCGGAGGTATTCGAGGTGGTGCGACGACGGTTCGAAAGCGAACACCCGGCCGCGCGGGCACAACGACGACGCGGCCAATGTGTGCACACCGATGTTCGCGCCGATGTCGAGGACGACCGACGCCGGCGTCAGCGCGGCGCGCATCAGCGCGACGACGTGCGGTTCGTACGCGCCGACCGCGTGCAGTACCGACATCACGCTCGTGTCGTGCGCGTCGCCGGCGATCTCGAGACGGCGGTCGACACCGAGGTCGAGATCGACCTCGACGACCACGTCGTTCCCGCCCCGCCCGGCATTCACTCCCGACCATGGTAAACGCCGCCCGCGCGAACGGGTGGGCTTTGGCTCGGGCTACGACTTGATCGCCATGTCGACGGCGGCGCGGCTGCCGGAGAGACCGGGCTGCGACCCGTAGAACTTGGCGTCGCCGAACGAGAACACCCCGCCGTCGCGACCGAGTAACCAGTAGCCGTTACCGGTGAGCGTCGATCGCAATTGCACGGCCGGCGCCGCCGCGCACAAGCCGGTGCCGGGGACGCTGCCGTGGAACCGCGCGGCACCGAACGAGAACACGCCGCCGTCGCCACCGAGCAACCAGTAGCCGTTGCCCTGCGGGCGCACTGCCATGGAGATCACCGGCGCGTTCAACCTCATGGCCCCGGTCGAGCCGTAGAACTTCGCGTCGCCGAACGAGAACACACCACCGTCGGACGCGAGCAGCCAGTACCCGTGGCCGGTGGGCGTGACCGCCATCGAGATCACCGGCGCGTTCAGGTGGCGGTTGCCGGTCGAGCCGTAGAACTTCGCGTCGCCGAACGAGAACACACCACCGTCGGACGCGAGCAGGTAATAGCCCCGCCCGCTCGCGGAACGCGCCATGCGGATCACTGGTGCGCGCAGCGCGCGAGCGCCCATGCTCCCGTAGAAGCGCGCGTCGCCGAACGAGAACACACCACCGTCACCCGCGAGCACCCAGTACCCGTTGCCCGAACGGGTAGGCGTGAGCCCGATCGTGTTCGTGTGGATCCCGAGCGCCGGCAGGCTGCCGTGGAAGCGGGCCGCGCCGAACGAGAACACCCCGCCGTCGGACCCGAGGAACCAGTAGCCCCCGGCCGATCGCGACGACGAGACACTCTTCGGGTTCACCGGCCGGCTGCAATACCCGGCGGGCAACGGCGGGCCACCGCTGGCCGGCGCGGCAAGGTGGCGCGCGTTCTTACGGAACATCGGCCACGAGGCCTTCCCGCCGGCGGGTGCGAGCGGGTACGAGGCGAACTCGGTGTTCCTGCCCCCGGTGCTGAAGCCGATCGTGTAGAGGCGCCGCACGCCGGCCACGTCGGCGATCGCCGGCGCCGTCTCGAACGACCAGTACGCGAGCACGGGAGTGGCCGAGTTGTACCGCGTCGTGAGGTCGAGACCGTTGCGCCCGTTGATGAGGTAGGTGCCCCAGTCGTTCGAGATCGCGACGTCTTCGTGCCCGTCGCCGTTCAGGTCGGCGACGGCCGGCGAGCCGTTGATCGGCCCGACGGAGTTGTCGCCGTGAATACCCGACTGGCGGTGGAGGACGCGCGCCCAGAGCAACGACCCGTTGCCTCGCAGCGCGTACACCGCGCCGTTACGCGCACCGACGACGACGTCGTGGGCGCCGTTGCCTTCCAGGTCGCCGATCGCCGGCGAACCGAACACGACACCTCCGAGTGTCTGCGGCCAACCGCGAAGGAGCGCACCGTTGCGCGCGTCCCACGCGAACACCCGATGGCCGTCGCTGCCGTGCCAGTAGTCGCCACCGCCGACGACGACGTCGACGTGACCGTCGCCGTTGATGTCGCCGATCGCGGGGCTCGACGAGATGACGTCGTTCGTGAACTGGTGCCACAGCTCGACGACCTGGCCGTTTCGCCAGTCGAGCGCGCGGAACACGCCGCCTTGATGGTCGGTGGGGCCGCCGGGCGAACTGTCGCCGCCGATGAAGATCTCCATGCGGCCGTCGCCGTCGATGTCGTACAGCGCCGGCGACGAGAACGTCGTGTCGTCCTGGTAGAAGGGGAACCCGGGGAGTTCGTTGCAGTTGCGGTCGATGGCGTGGACGCGCAGGTCGAAGCCGCCGAACACGATGTCGGGATGACCATCGCCGTCGACGTCGCCGATCGCGGGCGACGAGAACACCGCGGACCACGACGGGCCGCCGCTCGCCACCGGGGTCGTGAAACGGCAGCGCCGGGCGCCGCTGCTGTTGAACACGAACACGCCGCCGGTCTGCGACGGCGCCCACGTCGACCCGGCGCCGACGATGATCTCGGGATGGCCGTCGCCGTCGAGGTCGGCGACGGCGGGGCTGCTGTCGATCGCGACACCGGTTGCCTGCGGCCAACCGGGCAGGTTGTGGCCGGTACGGCCGTCGACGACGTCGACGAACCCGGCCTGGCTGCCGAACACCGCGTCGGGGACGCCGTCGCCGTTCACGTCGGCCAGCGTCGGCGAGGAACTCCGGTCCCAGCCGGGGAACGAACGTTGCCACGGCGCGGCGGTGGTGGCGGCGGCGGGCACGACTCGCATGACGGGCACGAGCGCAACGATCGCGACGAGAACGCCCGCGATCGCGCACCACCGGGAACACTGGGAACGAGGGTGCACGCTTCTCAATCGACCTCGAGCTCGATTTTCTGAAACACCCGCATCGAACGCCGGCGGCTGGTACGTTCCGCGCTCGTTGACGAACCGCTGGACGGCATCGGGCAGGCTGGGGACGTCACGGTAGGCGGGCCGTTGAACGCCGACGAACGCGGGCGACACGCCGGCCGGCAATACGTGTGCATCGCGGGGTTCTACGCGCTTGTCGCCTTCGTGCTGTTTTTCCCCAGCCCGGCGAAGCTGGCGTCGCATCTGCCGGGCGACGGCGGCGACGCGCTGCTCAACTACTGGACGCTCCGCTTCGTGGAGCACGCGGCTCCGCACGGATGGCACGCGTTGTGGAACGCCAACATCTACTTCCCCGCGACCAACACCCTCGCGTACAGCGAATCGATGCTGCCCGAGGCGTTCGTGCACTGGGTGCTCGCCGTCATCACGCGTTCGCCCGTACTCGCGTTCAACCTCGTGTACCTCGCGGGCTGGACGCTCTCGGGGTTCCTCACCTATGTGCTCGCGCGCCGGTTCGGCGCGCGAGGTGGCGCGGCGCTCGTCGCCGGCCTCGTGTATACGGGCGCGTCGCCCCGCCTGTCGCAGTACCTGCATTTCCAACTCTCGAGCGGCTGGGTGCTCCCACTCGTGGTCTTGCTCGCGGTGCGTTTCGTCGAACGACCGGCCGCGGGCCGGGGCGCCGCGCTCGGAGCGGCGGTCGCGCTGCAGGGCTTGTCGGCCACGTATTTCGGGGTCGTGGCCGCGATCGCGGCCCTCGTCATCGTCATGATCGGCCTCGCGGGCCGGCGGCCGTTCGCGGCCGGGCGCCGGGGCGCGTCGCTGTCGGGCATCGTCGCGGCGGCTGTCGTGGGCGCGGCCCTGCTCGCCCCGGTCGCGATCCGTTACCACGACCTGCAGCGCGATCCGTACTTCCGCCACCAGCAGACCCTCACGTTCGCCGTCCACACGAGCGACTTCGTCGCCGTCACGCAGGACGCGTACGTGCTGACCCACGTGCCGCCGTTCGCGTCGGCATCACGCGCCGCGACCCATTCGGTGGAGAACCGCTTGTTCCCCGGCGTGGTGGCGTTGCTCCTGGCCGGCACCGGTGCCGTGGCGCTCGCGCGCCGGCGCGTTCGGTGGCGCGACGGTCGCGCGTTCACCGGGGTACTCGTGGCCGGCGCGGTCCTCGGTGTCCTCTCGCTCGGGAACACCTTGCACGTCGCCGGCACCGGTGTCCCTCTGCCGTTCCGCTTCGTGCAACACGTCGCGGGGTTCTCGGGGATCCGGGCCACTTCCCGGCTCTTCGCGATGGCCCAACTCGCGATCGCGCTGCTGGCGGCAGCCGGCGCGACCTGGGTGCTGGCTCGGGTTCGCTCGCGAACGATCGCGATCGTGGTCACCGGCGTGCTCGCGTGCGCGATCGTCGCCGAATCCGCGGCCCCGATCGTGCTCGTCGCGTTCCCGAACAACGCACGCGCGACCGCCGTGAACCATGCACTGGCGCGGCTCCCCCACGCGCCGGTGGTCGAGCTGCCCGTCGGGAGCCCTTCCGATGGCGTCGCCTGGGCGTTCATCGAAGCGCCGCGCGAGGTGCTCTCCACCATCGACTGGGACCCGCGGGTGAACGGGTACAGCGGTTTCGCCCCGAAGCAGTACGACGATCTCGCCGCGACGCTCGAAACGTTTCCGTCCGCCGAGTCGCTGCGGGCGTTGCACGATCGAGGCGTTCGGTACGTCGTGGTGCGGATCGCGCTCCCCGGCCTCTCCCGGCGGGCCAGGACGCACTCGTGACGCCCGACGGCGTTGCTTCCTACCGCCCTTCACGTGCGAACGCGATCGTGCGCGCGATCCCGCCCGGCGCGGCACGGAAGATTCAACGCATCGGCGACGCGTACCTCGTCACGCTGGCCGGTTGAGCGAACGCACAATCATCACACGACGGGCAGCGCCCAGACCGTCGCGAGCGCGGCCGGGTCGACCCTCGTCGGGAAGAAATAGATCGCGAAGAGACCGTTCGTTCGACGCCGGTACACGAGATGTTGCCGGCCGAGGGCGCCGGGCAACGCCGCGTCGCGCGGCCGGTCGCGGAAGACGACGAAGGTGGAGCGCGGCGCCGAGGCAACCTGCGCGGCGATGGCTTGCGAGCGCACCGAGTCGACCGGCGACGCGATGATCCGGTTCCGGGTGTCGAACGTGAGCGGGTACGCGATCCAGTAGTCGGCGTAGACGCGAGTGACGTGCGCCGAGTCGAGCACGTGTTCGAGGCCCTGCAGTGCGGGCGGCGCGAGGTCGAGTGCGTAGGGGGACGCCCGGCCCGCGCTGAGGGTGGACGCGACGGTGTTCCACGCGAGCAGGGACGCGACGGCGACCACGACCATCGGGAGCACGCTCGGTTTCGACACCCGCCTTGCGAGCGCGCTCGCCACCAGCAGCACGAGCACGGGTGCGAGCAAGAGGCCGTAACGCGGCTCGGTGACGTAGTACGACGTGCTCGGGAGCGCGTAGAGGAACGGGTACGCGGCCGCGATGGCGAGCAGGAGCCCGATCGGCCCGGCGACGAACGCGACATCACGCCGCCGCACCAGGAACAAAACGAACCCACCGCACGCGACGAGCAGCAGTCCGTACACGACGGGGCCGGCGATGCCGAAGACCCAGGTCCCGGTGAACGGCCGCCGCAACCCGAGCGTGACGGGAAGCAAGCGCGAGAAGAACCGGTGCAGCCGCTCGAAGTACGTCGTCCGTACTGCCGCCTCGGGTTGGAGCAGCGATCCGTAGTGGTTCGCGACGTTCCAGACGATCCATGGCGCCGCGCCCACGAGCGCGCCGGGGATCGCAGGCCAGCAGTGCACGAGCGAACGCCGGGCGCGCACCGCCAGCCAAACGCACGCCGGTGCAGCGACGAACATCGTCTGCGGGCTCGTCCACCAACCGGCGCCGACCAACACACCGAGGAACGCGGCCTCCCACGGCTGCACCGCCGGCAGCCGGCTCGCGATCCTGAGTACCAGGAGCATGACACCGAGCGCGAACAGGAGCGCGACCCAGTAGAACCCGCGTTCCTTCGTCGACCACCAGATGAACGCGGGCGGGTAGACGAGGAACAACGCCCCCGCCAGCGGCGCCGCGGCGCCGACCGTTCGGCGACCGATTCGCCAGACCAGCAGCGCACCGGCGACGGCGAGTGCGACCGGAACCGCCTTCAGCGTCGCGACCGAAGGCCCGAAGACGCGGAAGAGGACGGCCACCGCGACCGGTTCGAGCGTCCCCCCGTACGGCTGGTGCCAGAAGAACACGGGGTGCGAGCCGTGCAACATCGCCCGCGCCATGAGCGCAACGACTGCTTCGTCACCGTCGGCCCGGCCGATCCTCGTCGACAAGACCCGGACGCGCAGCGCGACGGCAACCGCGATCGCCAACGCGATCGGTGACCACCGCAGTGCGCGTGACGTCACGGCCCGCGGTGGCTTCACACGGCGAGGCTACGCGGAAGCGCCGCGACCAACATGCCGGTCTCGCGACGTAGGCTCGGACCGGCGGCGCGGCTCGTGGGGAACCTGCTCGGGTTGAGGTCGTCTTCGCGCGCCGTGAGGGAGTTCATCAACCCGTCACGGCTCGTACAGGAACCAAAACGATGGCGACGGCGTCGAACACCGGTGTGGGCATCCGTATCTCGGCCGCGGTCGCTGTCGTCGCGCTCGTTGTCGCCACCGCGGTCGTGTTCGTGCATCTCCGTGACGACGCCGCCACCGGGCGTGCCGAGCTCGTCGCGACCCGGCACGAACTGGCGGCGACGCGTTCGACCCTTCACGCGGCCACCATTGCCCGTGATCGCGCGAACGCCGCGCTCGCGCTGTCGCGGCACATCCTCGAGCAGGACCGGGCGCGTCGCGACCTGTCGTACACGGAACTGGTTGCGCAGCACAAGGAGTTGCTCCGCAACCAGCAGCAACTGGCAGAAGCAACCAATGACCTGCAACAGCGCACCGCCCGGCTCGGGCATCTCAACGTCTGCCTGGCCGGAGCCGCGAAGGCATTGAACCAGGCGGCCGTCGCCGACATCAACGGGCTGAGCCGCACGTTGATGTCGATCAGCGCCGACTGCACCGCGGCAAAGGGCGGGGCATGAAACGCTCCCGGTTCGGGATCGTCGCCGTCGTCGCGATGCTGCTCTTCGCGACGACGGTCGCGTACGAGTTCAACCGCGCGCAGCAACACCTCGATCGCCAGCACCGAGCGCTCGCCGATGCCCGGCTGGCGCTCTCCAACGCTCGGGTCGCGCTCGCCGGCGCCCGGGCGCAACGCGCGAAGTTGCAGACGGCCGATGCGACCACCCGGCGCCAGGTCGTCAACGTCAACAAGGAACACGACTTCTACGAGACCCTGTTGCGCAACGACAAGGCGACGAGCTCCGACGTGCTGCACCAGTTCAGCCAGACGGAGATCGCCGTCTTCGGCGTCGCGACCAACACCAACACGGTGACGCACTGCCTCAACGGTGTGACAACGGCGGCGTCGGCGAACCAGCACGGCAACACCCGACAAGCCGTTGCCTCGCTGAACGACTCCGCCACCGACTGCGCGAAGACCTTCGCGCTCTCAACCGGCGCGCTCAGCCCTTACGACTTCCCCGACCCGTACGTGCTCTACGCCGGCGGCGCCTACTACGCGTACTCCACCAACTCGGGTGCGGGCGACATCCAGGTGATGCGCTCGACCGACCTCGCCTCGTGGCAATTCGTCGGGAACGGTCTTGCGGCGATCCCCGGCTGGGCGCTTCCCAACGCGACGTGGGCACCCGCCGTGCTCGCGCGCGGCGGTCGCTACCTCCTCTACTACACGATCCCCGCGGCCGGGCAGAACCGGCGCTGTGTCTCGGTCGCGGTTTCGTCGTCGCCGGCGGGGCCCTTCGTCGACGGTTCCTCCGGCCCGCTCGTCTGCCCACCCTTCACGAGCGCGATCGACCCGAGCCCGTACGTCGATGCCGGCGGGAACCCGTACCTGCTCTGGAAGCAGGACTCGGGCCCGGCGATCATCTGGTCGCAGCCACTCTCCGACGACGGGCGCTCGCTCGTCGGTACGGCATCACAGCTCATCCACGCCGACCAGAGCTTCGAGCGCGGCGTCGTCGAGGCGCCTTCGATGGTCGGGATCGGCGGCCGGTTCTATCTCTTCTACTCGGCGGCGAGTTGGCAGACCGCGAACTACACGACGGCATACGCCGTGTGCAGCCAGCCCGTCGGGCCCGTGCCTCAAGCCCGCGAACAATCGGGTCCTCGTGAGCGGCTCGCGCATGGCCGGTCCCGGGGGGATGGAAGCGTTCCTCGCGGGCGACGGCAGCCTCCACGCGGCGTTCGCGGCGTACAGCGCGTCGTCCGTCGGCTACCCGGCCAGCCGTTACTTCCACATCGCCGCACTCGGCTTCTCGAACGGGCGCCCGTACGTGGCGGTCAAGACGTGAGCGCGCCCGATCGTTCCTGGACCCGCTCGAGGAATGTGGCGTAGCGATCGAGGACGACGTCCCAGCGGTACGAACGTTCGACGTACGCCTGGCCGGCCGCGGCGAGGCGGGCCGCGAGCGCAGGGTCGCGGGAGACCCGCTCGAGCACCGCGGCGAACGACGCGTACCCGTCGTACCAGAGGCCACCGCCGGATCGCAGGCAGTGCCCGCGAGTCGGTTCGCACAGCCCGTTCACCAGTACCGGCGTGCCCGCGGCCCACGCCTCCAGGACCACCAGCGACAACGACTCGTAGGCCGACGGCGACACGAGCGCGGTCGCGCCGCGCAGCAGCCCCCATTTCGTGTGTTCGTCGACCGGCCCCACCACGAACACGTCGCGCAGGCCCGGTGGCGGCGGGTCGGCGACGAAACCGGCAAAGACCAGCGCAAGTGGGCCGGGGTGCAGTTCCTTGTAGTGGTCGAAGAACCGGGCGAGCGCGGTGGTGCCTTTCATCTCGGTGACGTTGCCGAGGCACAACAGGTACGGACGTTCACCGATCCCGATCGCGTCGCGTGCCCGCGCCGCGTCGCCGGGCTCCGGCTCGACACCGATCCCGAGGACGAGTTGCGGGGTGGTCGTGACCGCCGGGAACACGCGATGCGCGACGTCGCGCTCCTCGTCGCTCCAGAACACGATCCCGCCCGGCGCCTCGAACACCTCGCGGTAGGGCGGGAAGTAGATCGGCGCTTCGTCGTGGGTCGCGGGATGGAACACCGCCCGTTCGGCCAGCCGCGGGACGCCGTACACGGCGGGCCAGTAGAGGTACGGCTGGAACGTGACCAGCGCGCAGTCGCTGGTCGCGGCCGCGTCGACGACGTCGGGGCAGACCGGGCCCTGGAGGTCGATCCATTCGCGCGCGTCGGCGTCGGAAACCGCACGCGGGTCGGCGAACAGGTCGATCGACCGCTGATGGAAGCGTTCGACGGTCTTCGGTTGCGCCACGAAGCGGTGCACCGTCACGCCGTTGACCGCGAACGTTCCCGGTGCGAGCTCGTCGGCCCACGTCTGCGGGTTGATCGCACCGGTGGTGAACACTTCGGCCGACCACCCGGGCCGCGCGGCAAGGCGCTCCGCGAGCATCCGCGCCGCGCCTTCGGCGCCACCGTGGACCTCGACGCCGTAGCGCGGGAGGACGAACCCGATTTTCACGCCGCACTCGCCGTCGCGAGCGGCCCCAGGGCGTCGAGCAACGCGGCTGCCGTTCGAGCGGAGGAGAACTGCTCCACCCGGCGGCGCCCCGCCGCGACCAGCCGCTCGCGCAACGACGTATCGGCGAGCGCCCGATGAGCGGCGACGGCCACCGCGATCGCCGGCGCGCCTTCGTCGAGCAGGAGCCCGGCATCGCCGACGGTTTCGGTGACCGCGGTACCGGCCCGGGCGACGACGGGCACGTCGTGCGCCATCGCTTCGAGGAGGGGCACACCGAAACCCTCGTGCCGCGAGACGCACACGAGCACATCGGCCGCGGCGTAGTGGGCGCCGAGCACGGGATCGGCGACGGCGCCCGTGAGGTGCACCGCGGCCTCCAGCCCCGCCGCGGCGACGAACCGCGCCAGGCTCCTGTGGTACCGGGTGGAGGCGTCGCCGCCGACCAGCCACAAACGCGCGCCCGGGTCGAACATGCGCCGGTACGAGGCGAACGCCTTCACCAGTTCGTGTTGCGCCTTGTTGGGCGCGAGGCGACCGACGAACAACCAATCGTTGCCCCGTTTCGCGGCCCGCAACCGGTCGAGGGTGCCGGCGTCGACCGGGGCGTCTCGTTCGAGGGCCGGAACGAACACGGGGACGACGGCGGTGTTCGTGAACCCGGCGGCGCGCAACTCGGCTTCGTTGTAATGCGAATCGGCCAGGCCGAGCGCGCTGCGGTTCGCGAGCGCGCGCAGTTGGCGGCGGCCCCAGTCGAGCGCATCGGCGACGGGACGGTCCCAGGCGTCGAAGAACTCGTGCGGTGTGATGTTGTGGTACTGCACGGCGAGCGGTTCGGGGCGGGCGATCACGTCGTCGGCGACCGTCGAACCGATGGCGTGCTCGTAGAGGAGAACATCCCCCGGCCGGGCGCGGCGCGCGTACTCGTGCACCGGGAACGCGGCGATCGGGAGACCTTCGCGAACCACCCCGGCGTACACGTCGCCGTCGATGCCGGCGGCGTGCAGCGCGGCGCGGGCGGCGACGACGTGCGCGCCGACGGCCCCCGGCTCCCACGTCGCGACGAAATGGTTGACCCTCACGGGTTCGCCGCGATGAGCTGCGACACCACGTCGAGCAGGCGCTCGCGCGACCGGGCGGGCGAGAAATGCTCCACGCGCGCGTGGCCGGCTTCAACGAGCGTGTCGCGGGTCGCAGGATCGGTGGCGACCCGCCACGCCGCCGCGGCGATGTCGTGGAGCGGTGCCTGCTCGGCAACGAGCACGGCCGCGTCGCCCACGGTTTCGGGGACCGCGCTCGACGCGAGTGCGACGACGGGCACGCTGTGGGCCATCGCCTCGAGCACCGGCACGCAGAACCCCTCGTGCCGCGACATGCACACGAACACGTCGGCGACGTCGTAGTAGGCGCCGAGCTCGGTATCGGGCACCGAACCGGTGAGCACGACGGCGTTGGCGAGGTCGAGCGTGACGACGAAGCGGTCGAGCGCGGCCCGGTAGAGCGCCGACGACTCACCGCCGACCACCCACAGCCGCGCGCCCGGGTCGAAGATGCGCCGGTACACCGCAAAGGCCTTGATCAGGTCGTGTTGCGCCTTGTTCGGCGCGACCCGCCCTACGAACAGCCAATCGCGACCTTGTTTCGACGCGACGAGCGCATCGCGCATCTGCTCGTCGACCACACCGACGCTGCGGCGCGCGTCGACCATGATCGGTACGACCGCAGTGTTCGCGAACCCGGCCGCTTGCATCTCCCGCTCGTTGTAGTGCGAGTCGGCAAAACCGCCGCGCGCGACCGGCGCAAGGTCTTCGAGTTGGTGCCGGCCGCTCACGAGAAGACCGCTGATCTCCGGGGCCCAGGCATCGAAGAACTCGTGCGGCGTGACGTTGTGGTAGTCGACGAGTTTGCGCGCCTCGCGTTCGGCGAACCAGCCGCCCACGTGGCTGCCGACCGACGCGTGGTAGCAAAGCCAGTCGGCGTCCGTGCCGCGGTACTCGAGGTACGGCCGGGCCGACCGGCGACGTCGTCGTCGCACTCGGCTGCGTAGACGTCGCTCTCGATACCGGCCGAGCGCAGCGCTTCCTGCACCGCGAGCGTGTGGCCGCCGACCGCGTCGCGCGCCGCGAGGCGGGGCAGCAGTTGGTCGACCCGGGTCACGACCCGGCGCGGACTGCGACGACCGCGTACGAAGCGGGAGCGCCGTTCCCCGGCGTGTCGTTCGTGCGAGTGTCGATCAAACCGAAGCCGCGCCGAGCGAGGAGGAACGCCCAGGTTTGAGCGTGCAAGGGCTTCCCCGGCGCGAGGTCGGCCGCGATCGGGTCGGGTTCGCCGCTCGGGTCGCGCGACAGCACGACGATCGGCGCGCCCGGAGCCAGCACCGCGGCGGCCAGGTCGACCAGCTCGACGATGTCGCCCGCCGCGAGCCGTTCGGTGCAACCCGAGAGCACGACGCCACCCAGCGCAACGGCCGGTACCGCGCGGAGATGCTCCAGCGCGCCGGTCGTGCGCACCTCGACCCGCCGCTCGTCGGCGACGGCCGCCGCGTCGGCGCGCGGGTCGATGCCGTAGGCGTCGACTCCCGCATCGTGCATCGCGACCAGGAGCGCGCCGTCGCCGCATTCTGCGTGCAGGACGCGGCCGGGAGCCGCGAACGACGAGCACGTCTTCACGACGACATCGCGCCAGGGCTCGAGGTCGAGGTCGGAGCTGATCGGGAGCGCGAGTTGCAGGAGCCGCGGGTCGGTATTCGGTGAACGGGTCTCCACCGAGTCGAGACGCTCACCGAGGAGCCGCATCGCGCGCACCGACATCACACCGAACGCCGTCACCTGCCGGGCGACGTGTTCGACGTAGAACGCCATCAGCTTGCGCAACACCCGCCGGAGCAACGCGACACCGGGGAGACGGGACGCGACCGGGCCGACCGGGTCGATCACCGCGGCCCGCTCGGCGCGCATCAGCGCGGCGTCGAGCCCGGAACCGACAGCACCCGGCGGCGCCACCGCGTTGAAGATGCGATCGAGTTCGCGCTCGTAGTCGTCGTCGATCTCGCCGGCGCGGCGGCGCTCACGCACCTCACGCTCGATGTCGGCCATCAACGCACCGGTGTCGGGAACTCCGCCGTCGGCATCCCCCAGAGCATCGGGCACGGCCGCAATCTACCGGACGATTACTATTCATCGACGATGCCCGCGGACGAGCACGACGCGCCGCGCGCGGCCCAACCGGCGCCTCAGCAGTCACTCCCGCGCCGCGTCGCCCGCCGCGCTGCAGGCCCGGTCCTCGACCCGATCCACCGCCGCTTCGACGCGATCGAGACCCGGCTCGACGACTGCACCCGCCTCTTGCTCGAGGTGCGCGACCGGGTCGAAGCCGACCTGTCGTCGATGGTCGAGCTGACGATCGAGTTGCAGCGCGCCCTCGACGAACTGCGACCCGATCGCGAGCGCCCGCCCGACGACGCCGCGCGCTGAGTGCATGGTGGCGCCGCGACTCACCCTCGACATCCAGGCGCTCCAGAGCCCCGCGCACGCCGAGCGCGGCATCGGGCGTTACGTCGCGAACCACGCCACCGCGCTCGTTCGCGCGGGCGCGCCGATCGCCGCGTGCACCCTGAACCCGTTGTTGCCGGCGCCGCGGCGCATCCCGCCCGACCTCGTCGCGTCGGGCCGGCTCGGCTGGGCGACCGACCAGGTGCTCGACACCGTCGCATCGGAGGGTCGCTTTCTCCACCACGTGATGTCGCCGTTCGAAGACGTACGGCCGGCCGACGGTCTCGTCGCACCCGCCGCTTGGAGCCGCGCGGGCGCCATTGTGGTGACGCTCTACGACGTCATCCCGTACGAGATGCCCGCCGAGTACCAGTGCAGCTGGTGGAACCGCCAGTTCCTGCGCCGCCGGGCCGCGCTCGTGCGCGGTGCCGATCTCGTGTGCACCATCTCGAACGACGCGGCCCGGGGCGCGATCGACGTGCTCGGCGTCGACCCGGCGCGGGTCGTGGTGATCGGCGCGGCCGCCGACCCGCACTTCCGGCCGGCCGAGCCGGGCGAAGCGCCCGCCGCGATGCTCGCGCGCGCCGTCCCGGCGTTGCGGCGCCCGTTCGTCGTCAGCGTCACCGGCGACGACCCGCGCAAGGACCCGCTCGGCTTGATCGACGCGTACGCCGCACTCCCGCCGGCGTCACGTCGCGACCATCAACTCGTGATGGTGTGCACGCTGGCACCGGCGACCGAACGGCACTGGCACGCGCACGTGTCCGCGCGTGGTCTGGCCCCCGACGACGTCGTGTTCACCGGTTACGTCGACGACGACACGCTGCGAGTGCTCTACCAACGGGCCTCGTTGTTCGTCGCCAACTCGCGGCGAGAAGGGTTCGGGCTCCCGGCCCTCGAGGCCGCGTGCTGTGGCTGCGCGACGATCACGGCCGACAACTCGTCGCTGCCGGAAGTGCTCGACGAACCGGCATCACGATTCGAAACCGGGAACACCGGCGCGTGCGCGGACCTCATGCAGCGCGCCCTCAGCGACGGGGAGCTGCGCTCGACGTTGCTCGACGCGGCCGGGCGCGCCCGCGCTCGCCACACCTGGACCGAGGTCGCCCGCCGCACGCTCGCCGCGTACGAGCGCGTCGACATCCCGCCCGCATCGGAGCGGGCTCCCCGCGCGGGAGCTCGCGGCGCGCGTCGCGCTGGTCGGCCCGTTCGCTCCCGCGTCGTCGGGTGTGGCCGACTACAACGAACGGCTCGCGACCGCGCTCGCGCCGCGTTGCGCCCTCGACTGCTACGCCGAGATCGACCCGCCGTACACGCGTGGCGACACCGCCGGCCGGCGGTTCGCGATCAGCACGTTCGGGCGCACGATGCACCCGGCCGCGTACCACACGGTGATCTACTCGCTGGGCAACAGCCGGTTCCACCGCGCGACCTTCGAGCACACGCTCGCCTACCCCGGCGTCGTCTGGTTGCACGATGCGTGCCTGGCCGGCCTCTACCTCACGCGCGCCGGCCTCTACCTTCCCGGTGTGGCGACCGAATCGATCGACTTCGACGCCGCCGAAGCGTTCATGCGCGAGGCCGTCGCCCGCAACGCCGGCGCCGGCGCGCCGGGGCTCGGAGCCGACTGGTGGCGGCCCGAGGCCTACGTCGACGCGAAGGTGCTCCTCCTCGAAGAGACGTTGCGTCGCGCCCGCGCGGTGATCGTGAGCAGCGAAGAAGCAAGCGAACTCGTGCGCGATCGCGCGCCGAAGACGCTCCCGGTGCACGTGCTGCCGCTCGCGATCCCGACCCCGGCCGCTGCGCCCGCCCCCCAGGCCGCGCCGGCCCCGACCGCCCGTGGATCGTGTCGCTCGGCGTGGTCTCGACGGTGAAGCGCATCGACGACCTCATCCGGGTGCTTGCCGCGCTGCGCCCCCGCATCGCGGCCCGGCTCGCGGTGGTCGGCAACATCGACCCCGCGTACGCCGCGGAGCTGCAAGCGCTGGCGAGGGAAGCCGGCGTCGGCGACGACGTGCTCATCACCGGTCTCGTCCCCGCAGCCAAGTACCACGACTGGGTGCAACTCGCGGAGGTCGTCGTGCAACTGCGCACCCGTTCCGTCGGAGAAGGCTCCGCGACGGTCACCGACGCGCTCGCCGCCGGCAAGGCCGTCGTGACCAATGTCGGGTCGAGCCGGGAACTCCCCACCGGCACGATCGCCCGCGTCGCGACCGACGCGCCCGTTCCCGATCTGGCCCGGACCATCGGCGGCCTCCTGACCGACACCGACCGCCGCATCGCGTTGCAGCAGGCCGCGCTCGCGCACGCGCGGACGCACTCGTTCGCCGACGTCGCGCGCGCGGTGCTGGATATCGCCACCACCGTCGCGGAACCCGCGTACCCGACGCCGCTCGCGGTGCCCGCATGACCGAGATCGCGCTCGTCGGGCCGTTCCATGTGCCGTCGTTCGCGCTGCAGATCGCGCGGCGGGTGCTCGAAGCAGAACTCCACGACCGTTGCCCGGGCGTGCGCGTTCGCGTGTTCGCGCCCGACGACGGTGCGCCCGGCCTCGACCCGGTCGAAGTGTTCCGCGCCGTCGACCCGCGCGAACGCGCCGCGTTCGGCGACCGCTTCCACCGCATCGTGGTGGTCGGCGACCCCGCGGTCGCGGCACCGTTCATCGATCCGGCGCGCAACGTGACCCGCATCGAGGGCGACCTCGCGCTGCTCGCGCCGCGCTGGTACCCGCCGGCGCTGCTCGCCCAGCGCCGCGAGTTCCTCGTCGCGATGGGTTGGTGGCCCGCACCAAGCACGGGCGCCGGTACCCCGGCCGTCGTGCAGGGCGACGCGACCGTCCCTCCTTCGCTCGCATCCGGCGCGTTGCGCATCGACGCCGAGCCGGGCGACGAACGGACCCACTGGACGGGCCCGCGCTGCTCCCTCGGCGACGGCGCCTGCGTCGACGACCTCGTCACCGCGATCGCGAGCAGCGGCGCCCTCTACGCGGGCGCGGCATCGGTGCGCACCCTCGGTGCCGCGTTCCGCGACCACCACGGCGCACCGGCGGGTGGCGATGCCGATACCGCCTTGCTGGTCCTCGACACGCAGATCGACGGGCTGTGCCGCGATGCCGGAGAAGACCCCGAGAAGTTCGCCGGCCGGGAAGTCGAGGCACTGCGGCGCGCGCTCGACGCGCGCGGCCGTCGGCTCGCGGCGGAGCGATCCGCGATGGCCGATCGGGTGTGGGAGATCGAGCGCCGCCTCGAAGGCGACTTGGCCGCGCGCGACGCCGAGATCGCGGCGCTCACCGCCGAGCGCGATGCACTGCGCGATCGGATCGAGGTACGAGCCCGCGCCGCGCTCGGCCGGGCGGCCAGGAAACTGCGCGACCGGTGATCGACGCGTCGGAAGTGACCATCAGCCTGCTCGTTTACGGGCCGAGCCCGTGGTTGGCCGACGTTGTCAGCGCGCTCCGCGCCAACACCCCGCGCGGGTACCAACTGATCGTCGTCGACAACGGCACCACCGACGAGGTGCGCGCGTTCCTGGCCACCGTCACCGAAGCGCAGGTGGAACGGCCGGGTCGCAACCTGGGGTTCGGCGTCGGGCACACCTACGCCGCGAACCGGGCCCGGGGCCGCTACTTCGTCACGCTCAACAGCGACGCGCTCGTGCCCCGAGGCTGGCTCGACTCGCTGGTGGCGCCCCTCGCGACCGACCCGGCCATCGGCGCGACGATGCCCGTCTACGTGTACCCCGACGGCCGGCTGCAAGAAGCGGGGGCCGCGGTCGAACCGAGCGGGCAGGTGATCGCCTTCGGCCGCTTCGACGACCCGAAACTGGTCGAACATCGGGTGTCGGGGCCGGTGCCGTTCGCGTCCGCGGCGTGCATGGCGACGCCGACGGCAACCTTTCGCGCCCTCGGCGGCTTCGACGCCCGTTACGGCGTCGCCTACTACGAAGACGTCGACTATGTGTTCGCGCTGCACGCGACCGGCTTGCGCGTGGAACTGGTCGCCGGGGTGCGGGTGGTGCACGCGCAGGGCGCGTCGTCGGCAACTGCCGGCGACGCCGAACGGATGCTGCTCGGCAACCGCGCGCGGTTCCAGGCCCGCTACGCACCGTGGCTCACGGGCCGGCCCGACGTGTTCGCGCGGCCCGAAGCCCATCATCTCGCCGCCGCGCGCGACTACGACAGCTGCGATCGGGTGCTCGTGATCGCCGGTGAGCTCCAGGCCCCGGGCGAAGCAGGCACCGCGGGCGAGCTCGTCGCCGCCCTGCAACGTCGCCTCCACAACGGGCGGGTGACCGTGGCGGTCGCAACCGGGCCTCGCGACGCAGTCGTACAGGACGCGTGGCTCGCGCGCGGCGTGGAGATCGTCACCGCGGGCGCACTCGCCCCGTTTGCCCGTGCCCGCCGCTTCCATTACGCGGCGATCGTGACGGTACCGCCGGTCGGCCCCGATCCCGCCGGTACCGGGCTCGACGACCCGTCGATCGTCCTGCACGACACCCAGCCCCAGGCGGTCTTCGCCGAGGCTCCCCGCCCCGATGTCGTTGATCGACCTTCCGCGTTCGACAGCTGGCTAGGCTCGATCGATCTTGTCGCGCGCATCGCGCCGCCGACGACATTGGGAGCGCTCCGTTGACCAGTTCGCCCAACGACCCAGCGCGCTTCGCATCGTTGAAGGGCATGACGCGCCCGCTGACTGCCTACTTCGACAAGCGCTTCGAGGACCTGCACGGCCACATCGACCACCGGCTCGACGCGCTCGAGGCTCGGCTCGACCGGCTCGAAACCGCGATCGGGGGTGTCGCCAACGCCACGAAGGTGGAAGCGGCCGCGGAGCAAGCCGGCCACCTCGACGCGGTCATGGCGCGCGTCGAACGTTTCAGCGGGGAGTTCGCGGCACGCGCCGAGCGGATCGCCGACGCCTACGAGGAACTCGCGCGTCGCGCTCGCGATGCCGGCTGACACCCCCGGTTACGCGCGCCTCGCGGTCCCGGGCGTCGTCCACGAGGTGTACGTGTGCCTGCCCGCGGAGCACGACGCGATCGCGCACGAGCTACGCCTCGGCACCTACGAGCTGCCCACCGCGGCCCGCCTCGTGCTCGCGCTCGCGCCCCCCGGCGCCCGCCTGCTCGATCTCGGCGCCCACCTCGGCACGGTCGCGCTCGCGGCGGCCGCCCGCGGGGCGCGTGTACTCGCCGTCGAAGCGTCGCCGCGCAACGCCGCTTGCCTCGCCGCGAGCGCGGAGCACAACCGCTTCACCACGATGACGGTTCGCAACGTCGCGGCCGGCGATCGTGCCGGCACGGTCCGGTTCCACGAAGAGGGCCCGTACGGCCGCGTCGCCGGCAACGACGACACCGACGCGACCGAAGTCGAGATGCAGCCCGCCGACGCGCTCGTCGCCGCCAACGGTTGGGACGGCGTCGACCTCGTCAAGATCGACGTCGAGGGCTACGAGCTCGTCGTGCTCGACGGCCTGCGCTCGTTGCTCGCCGGGCCGACGCGCCGCCGGTGGTGTTCGAAGCGAACCGGCACGTGCTCGCGCCACGCGGGCTGGAGCCGAGCGCGCTCGTCGCCGCGTTCGCGGAACTCGGGTACGACACGTATTTCGTGGCCGACGGTGTGCTCGTACCGGCCGACTTGTACGCGTTCCAGCCCGAAACGGTTGCCGACTATCTCGCCAGCAAGCCGGGCCGGCCGCTGCCGTGGCCGGTCGTGAACCCCGCGAGCACCGGCCAGCTCGCGGCGCGGGTCGCCGCGGAGGCCGCGTCGCCGCTCGTCGAAGCCCGCGCCGCGCTGGCCGGGGCACTCGCGACCGCGCCCCGCGCGCTGCTGTCACAGACGGCCGTCGGTCGCGCCCTCGAAGCGCTCGCGCTCGACGCCGAGCCCGAGGTCGCCGCGGCGGCCGCCTGGTGGCCGGCCTGGCGCAACGGCCGCGCCGCTCGCGAAGGCCCGATCGCCGTGATCGTCGACGGCTGGCGCGCCCTGGCCGACGCCGCCACCGCCCTCCCCCACTGACCGGTCAGCGGTCGGTGCCGTCGACCTCGACCTTCATCTGCATGTCGACGAGGCCTTCGGCCGGGGCCGGGTTCATCACTTCGAACTGCTCGTGCTGTTCCCGCCAGTCGTAGACCGCCCCGCCGCCGGCGCTCGTGATGCCGAACGTGAGCGGGTAGGTGCCGTCGAGCAACGGCACGTTCGGGATCGTGAACACCACTTCGCCGTTGCCCGAAAGGCGCGGCAGCGGCTTGCCGATCCGGTCGGTGGAGACGCGGTAGATCAACCTGCCCTGCGTGTCGTAGATCGCCATCACGAAGGCGACGTCTTCGATCACGCTCGCCACCTCGTACGACACCCGTACGGTGAGCGGGTCGCCGGGCAGCATGAAGTTGCCTTCGCTGTGCTGCGGGAACTCGAGGCGGACGCCGGTGATGTGGGCTTGGTGGGCGACGACCGCGCGCGACGCGCTCGGGCCCGCGCCACCGAGCAAGTGTTCTCGGAACGATCGCACCGCCTCACCGGGCGGACCGTGGAACACGAGCTTTCCGTGGTCGAGCACCGCGGCCTTGTGGCACACCTGGCGCACGAGGTCGGGCACGTGCGTGACCACGATGATCGTGCGCCCTTCCTTCTGGAAATCCTGTACGCGGTTCAGGCACTTGCGCTGGAACGCTTCGTCGCCCACCGCGAGCACTTCGTCGACCAGGAGGATGTCGGGGTCGACGTTGACCGCGACCGCGAAGCCGAGCCGCACGTACATGCCCGACGAGTAGTGCCGCACCTGGCGGTCGATGTGATCTTCGAGTTCGGCGAACGCGACGATCTCGTCGAAACGCTTGCGGATTTCCTTCTGCGACAGGCCGAGGATCGAGCCGTTGAGGAACACGTTCTCGCGCCCGGTGAGCTCCGGGTGGAAACCCGCGCCCAGCTCGAGCAGCGCGGCGATTCGACCGACGGTACGGATCTCGCCCTGGGTGGGTTGCAGGATCCCGGCAACGCATTTGAGCAGGGTGCTCTTGCCCGAACCGTTGTGGCCGAGCAGCCCGACGGTGCTGCCACTCTCGACGGCCAGGTCGATCTCGCTCAGCGCCCACAGCTCCTCGTGGGTCGCGCGACCGAAATGGATCATGCGTTCCTTGAGCGACTGGTACTTCTCGCTCGAGAGCCGGAACCGTTTCGACAGTCCGCTGACGTCGATCGCGGGCGCCACCGTCAGAGCTCCTCGGCGAAGTTGCCTTCGAGCCGACCGAACACGTAAAGCGCGAACACGAACAGGGCGATCGAGACCACACCGACGATCGACAGGTAGCCGAGGTACCCCGCGATCCCCCAGTGGGGGAGGATCTGGCTGCCGTAACGCGAACCGGCCGACGTCGGCGCGTCGGTGCGGGCGTAGAGCGCGCGCTGGAACGGCAGGATCATCGCGACCACGGGGTTACAGAGGTAGGCCTTCACCCACCAGTCGTGGCGGGCACCGACGAGCATGAACGGGTAGACGATCGGCGTGCCCCAGAACCACGCGAGCAACGCGAGCTCCAGGAAGTGCTGCGTGTCGCGGAGGTACACGTTGATCGACGAGAGCAAGATCGCGACCGCCGACGTGAACACGAGCACCACGGCGAGCGAGAGGAACATCAGGGGGAAGTACGCGAACGCGACGGCGTGCTGCACGACGGCCATGAACACGAGCAGCACGATGCCCTGCAGGAAGAAGTGCACGAGCGCGGCGCCGACGGTGGCGAGCACGAGGATCTCGCGCGGGAACCCGACCTTTTTCACCAAGCCCGCGTTCACGACGATCGACCCGACGCCGGCGCTCAACCCCGTCGCGAAGAGGTTCCAAACCAGCAGGCCCGACAGCAAGAAGATCGGGAACTGCGGGATCCCCGCCTTCAGCACCACCTGGAACGCCAGCGTGTAGACGACCAGGTAGAGCAGCGGGTTGACCAGCGACCAGAGGAACCCGAGGGTGCTGTTCTTGTACTTGACCTTGAGTTCCTTGCGCACCAGGCCGACGAGCAGCTCCCGGTAACGCCAGATGTCGATCAGGCGCCCGAAAACGCTCCGGCGGGCGCGGAGCACTCGAGTTTGGGTGACAGCGGGACGAGTCGAAGCCATGGGCGCGTGAGGGAACGACCCCCAAGTGGTCGATGCTAGCGGTGCCGCCCGCCGCTACCATCGCATGGAGTGGCAGGACAATTGCCGGAAGCGATGAGCGAGACCGAGCGGGGAACCCGCTCCGGACCGCAGGATCGCCGGCGCTGGCTCACGATCAACGAGCCGCCCGGCCCGGAGCCGGTCCTGTTGCAGCACCTGCGGACACGGGGGTTCCGCTGGCTCCAGGTGGCCGACGCGGTCCTGCTGTTCACGACGATGGTCGTCATCAACGTCGCCCGGTTCGGCACCGACTGGCCGCACTACCCGCTCTCCCACTACATCCTCGGCTTCGCGATCGCCACCGCGATCCACCTGTGCGTCTACTACTTCGCCGGCCTCTACGAACCGGAGCTGCGGCTCGGGCATCGCCCCTGGCTGCCCCGTATCGGTGCCGCGACCCTCGTCGCGGTGCTGCTCGACGCGCTGGCCGCGCTCGCCACCGGCCGCTACCTGATGCCGCGCGCCAACCTGGTCGCGTTACTCATCGTTGCGTCGTTGCTGCTCACCGCCAACCGCTGGCTGTCGCGCTGGATCCGGTTGCGGCGCGGCGGCCCGCCGCGCGTGTTCCTGGTCGGCGCGCCCGACGACGTGAACCTCGCGCGAGCACACCTGCACGAGAGCGACCGCACGGCGGTGATCGTGGGCGAGTCGACGACGGCCGACGGTCTCGAGCAACGGGTCGACGACGCGGGCGCGACCGACGTGTTGATGTTGAGCAGCGGCGGGCTCGCAACGCTGTTCCCCGAACCGCTCACGAGCTTCGAGCAGCGCGGGATCGGCGCCCTGCAGCGCATCGGCGCGCAGGAGACGATGCTCGGGCTGCGCGAGGTGCGTGAAGTCGCCGGTATGCCGTTCGTGCCGCTGCAGGCGCACACCTTGCCCCGCTCGCGCGCGCACCTGAAACGCTGCTTCGAGATCGCGGCGATCATCGTGCTGAGCCCGATCATCATCCCGGTCGCGCTGCTCGTCGCCATCTACGTCCGGATCGTCGCCGGGCGGCACATCCTGCTGCACCAGCAACGCGTCGGCCGCAACGGTGTGTGCTTCAACATGGTGAAGTTCCGCACGATGTACCCGAACGCGGAAGAGGGGCTGGGCCGCAACTCGCGCGCCGTAACGACCCGCGGGTCATCCCGGCCTGCCAGTGGTTGCGCGACACCCGCCTCGACGAGATCCCCAACCTCTGGAACGTCATCAAGGGTGAGATGTCGATCGTCGGGCCGCGACCCGAACGTCCGGAGCTCACCGCCCGCCACGAGGAATTGATCCCCGGGTACCGGCGCCGGCACGAGATCCCGCCCGGCATCACGGGCCTCGCGCAGATCCACGGCAGCTATCACACCGACCCCGCGTTCAAATTGGGCTACGACCTGCAGTACCTCGTCAACTGGTCGCCGGTGCTCGACGTCGAGATCGCCATGCGCACCGTCTGGGTCGTCGTCACGCGGCGAGTTTGACCCCGTCGAGCCGGCCCGAGCCGAGCGCCGAGTACGTCGACCGCGGGCAACGAAATGATCGACCGCTGGCCGACGCTGTCGGTCGTGATCCCCGTGCGCAACGACGCCGCCCATCTCGAGGATGCCGTCATGGCGGTGCTCGCACAGCAATACCCGCTGCCGTTCGAAGTCGTCCTCGGGGTCGGGCCTTCCGACGACGGCACCGAGCAGGTTGCCGAGCAGCTTGCCGCCCGCGAGCCACGAGTACGTGCCGTCGCGAACCCCGACGGCCGGACGTCGGCCGGGTTGAACGCCGCGATCGGCGCGTCGACCGGCGACGTGATCGCACGAGTCGACGGGCATTGCGAACTCGAACCCGGTTACCTCGAGCGAGCGGTCACGACGTTGTGCACAACCGGCGCCGACAACGTCGGCGGCGTGCAGGACGCGAGGGGTGTCACGCCGTTCGAGCGTGCGGTCGCCGCCGCGATGACGTCGCGTTTCGGCGTCGGGAACGCACGCTTCCACTACGGCGGTGAACCGGGACCAACCGACACGGTGTACCTCGGCGTATTCCGCCGCGCCGCGCTCGAACGGGTCGGCGGGTTCGACGACGATCTCGTGCGCAACCAGGACTACGAGTGCAACTGGCGACTGCGGGCGTCGGGCGGCACCGTGTGGTTCGACCCCGAGCTCCGGGTGAAGTACCGGCCGCGCCCCACACTCGGCCGCCTGGCCCGGCAGTACTACGAGTACGGGCAGTGGAAGCGCGAGATGCTGCGGCGTCACCCGCGGTCGCTGCGGTGGCGCCAGGCGGTGCCCCCGGTCGCACTGGTCGCGAACGCCGGCGGCATCGTGGTCGGGCTCACGCGCGACCGGCGGGCGCTCGCCGTGCCCGCCGTCTATGCCGTCGCTGCGATCGCCGCATCGGTGATCGCGGGCCGCGGCGAGGAGCCCCGGGTCGCGGCTCGCCTTCCGATCGTGTTCGCGACGATGCACACCGCGTGGGGTGCCGGGTTCCTCACCGGTCCCCGCTCGCACCGCTGAGGGAAGCGGCGGCGACGCCGGCGAGCCGTTCGAGCGCCGCGACGAAACCTGGCGCGCTGTTGCGCCAGTTGAAGTGCATGAGCGCGGCACGATGCCCGTTGGTGGCGTAGCGCTGCCGCAACGCCCCGTTGGCGTGGAGCTGCTCGATCACATTGGCAACCGCGCCCGCGTCGTCGAACGGCACGACGGCGCCGGCATCGTGCGTCTGCACGATCTCGGCGGCGATCGGAGTGGGTGTGGTGATCACCGGCACGCCGCGCGCCATGTACTCGACGATCTTCGTCGGGCGCGAGTGCCGGTAGTTGGGGAGGTCGCGGAGCAACGACAGGCCGGCCAGCGCGCCGTCGAGCAACGTATGCGCCTCGTTGTTGGGCATGAAGCCCGCCCAATCGAGGACGCCGGCCCGGTCGGCGTCGGTGAAGCGCGGCGCAACGTCGGCGTCGGCCGGGCCGATCACCACGAGTCGCACGCCGCGCGGCAAGAGCCCCGGTAACGCGAGCAGCACGTCGGCGCCCCGACCGCGCGAGACGCGACCGAGGTACACGACGCGCTCCTCACCCGCCGGGGCCACCGACTCGGGTACGACCGGCTCGTTGGGAACGACCGGATGATCGCGGGCGAAATTGTCGCGGTATGCCGCCTCGGCGAAGAGCAACGCCATGCGCCGCTCCGCGAGTCGCTCGGCCCGGCGCACCACCGCGCGCAACGGCGCGCGCAGCCGCGCCGGCAGCCACGGCTTGTCGACGAGGGTCGCGACGGTGTCCTCGTGCACATCCCACACTGTGGGCGGCCGCTGCTCGAATGCGACGGCGACGACCAGTTCAGGGTCGTGCAACAGCATCACGTCGGCTCGGGCGCGCAACGCCGCGACACGGCGCCGTGCCCCGAGCCACGCCGCGAAGCGTCGCCGACCGCCGGCGCGCGCCACGTCGACGGTTTCCAACCCGGGGCGCACGGGTGGCGTCAGCCCGTAGCCCGACCACGGCGCGACGTAGATGACCTCGTGGCCCGCGTCGAGCAGCGCCGTGATCTCGCGATGGAAGATCCGGGCATCGAGCGGGTTGTGCACGATCGTCACGACCAGGACGCGCATCCCGCGACACTAGGTGCGGCGCCCGTGGGCTCGACGTGCGTGCGTCAGCGACCCCGTGCGCCCGCAGCTACGCGGTTGCTTCGACGACGACCATCCAGGCGATCGGTCGGAGCGCCGCGACGTGGCGGAACATCCAGGCGTCGGCCCGTTCGAGGCGGGGCGTGAACCGCCGAGCAGGCCCGAAAACGGCGGGGACCATCGACAGCAGGTCGAAGTAGCGCTCGTCGCTACGAGCGAACGCGCCGCGCAGCACCCGAAGATCTTGGATGCGCAACGGATGCTCGTCGACCGATCGCTGGGCCGGCGTCAGCCGCCGGTACACCCGCACGACCGGGTTGTACGCGAGCGGTTCGAGGAACAGCGCGCGCCCACCGGGGCGCAGCACGCGAGCGATCGACGCGCACGCGTCCGGTAACGCGACATGGTGCAAGACACCCGACCCGACCACCAGGTCGAACGACGCATCCGGGAACGGGAGCGCTTCGACACGCTCCACCGAGAAGGTTGCATTGTGCGCGCCGGCCCGCCGAGCGCGCTTCGTTGCCTTTTCGATCGCGACCGGCGAGATGTCGACACCCGTCACGCTCGTCGCGAGCGGTGCGATCGTGACCGCGGTACCGCCCGTGCCGCAACCGCAGTCGAGAACGACGCCGCCTGCGGCGAGCTCACGCACGCGTTCCCGGAAGTAGGCGTGCCCCGCGCTCAACCCGTAGAACTTCGAGCTGCCCGCACGCGCGTCGTGCGCGTAGCGGTGATCGTGGTACTCCGCTTCCCGGTGCACACGATCCCACGCCGCGGGTCGCTCCTCACCGGCCATGCCGCCACGGTACTTGCCCCGGCCGGGCGATGATCCATCCCGCTTGGAAAATGTGCAGGTCGGCCGGCGTTGGATGCGCCGTCGAATCCAAGATTCATCACCCTGCTAGACGCGGAATTGACCGACGAGTTGCATGAGGTCCGACGCAAGGCGCGCGAGTTCCGACGCCGCGTCGGCGCTCTGCGCCGCGCCCGAGTGCGTTTCCGACGTGGCCGCGGCGACCTCGGCGATGTTGCTCGCAATGCCTTGCGTGCCGCGCGACGCCTCGTCGACGGTGCGGCCGATCTCGTTCGTCGTCGCCGTCTGTTCCTCGACCGCCGACGCGATCGCCATCTGGGTCTCGTTGATGCGGTTGACGATCTCGGTGATGCGCTCGATCGCCTGCACCGCCGCGCTCGTATCGGATTGGATCGCGTCGATCCGTCCCGACACGTCGGCCGTCGCCCGCGCGGTGTCCTGCGCGAGGGTCTTCACCTCGTTCGCGACGACCGCGAACCCCCGGCCGGCTTCACCGGCACGCGCGGCCTCGATGGTGGCGTTCAATGCGAGCAGGTTCGTCTGTTCGGCGATGGCCGAGATCACGTTGACGACGTCGCCGACCTCGGCCGAGCTGGTGCCGAGCCGGCCGACGACCTCGGTGGTGTCGCGCGCGATTTCGACCGCGTTGAGCGCGGTCGCGGCCGCATTGCTCGCACTCTCGGAGATCTCGCGGATCGACGCGCTCATCTCCTCGGTGCTCGTCGCGACGGAGGCGACGTTCATCGAGACCTGCTCGGCCGCCGTGGCGACCGAACCCGATTGCAGCGCCGCCTTGTCGGCCGCTGATCCCATCTCGCGGCTGACGACCGACAGCTCCTCGGATGCCCCGGCCAGCCCAGTGGCACTCCCGCCGATCTGGGTCATCGCGCGGCGGATCTTGTCGACGAACCGGTTGAACGCCCGGGCGAGGTCACCGAACTCGTCGGCACTGGTCTCGTCGAGACGAACGGTCAGGTCGCCTTCGCCGTCGGCGATGTCGTCGAGGCGCTCGTCGAGGGCGTGCAGGGGTCGCAGGATCGAGCGGATGATCGCGACGGTCGCGACGGCGAGCAGCGCCAGACCGAACAGGCTGAGGACCACCAGCGACGACACGCCGGTCGAGGCGCCGTGCTGCGTCTGGCGCGCCAGCGTGGCGGAGCGCGTCTCCTCGATTTTGCGCAATGCCTCGAACGCGACCGGCAGGTCGTTCGAGGGCACGAGGTTGTCGACCGACATCACCCGGATCGCCTTCGGGATGTTCCCGGCGAGGGCGTACGACCGGACCTCACGGGTGAAGGTGTTGTAGGCGGCGAGATCGGTGTCGATCCGGGCGATCAGCTTCTTCTCCGCCGCGGTCTGCACGAGCGGTCGGGCCCTCTTGAGGGCGGCGACGGCTCCTTTGTACGCGACCTCGACCTGGGCCCACGTGGTCTCGGCCAGCGCGTGCTGCGACGGGTCACGCAGGGCGACGACCGCCGCGTACATGTTCGACTGGTCGTCATCGAAGAGCCACTGCTCGTAGCCGTTGGCGACGGCTGCCTCGACCGCGTGCGCCCGGGTGACCGCTTTGGCCTGATTGCTCATCGTGCGCAGGTGCGCCGACGCGAAGGTGCTCCCGGAGACGAAGCACAGTGCGCCGATCAACCCGAGCGCCACCAACCGAGCACGTATCGAAATCCTTGCGAGCATCCGCGTCATCCCAGCGAGTCGTGTGTGCACCAGGGATCGGTGCGCGGCGACGAGGATTGAGCCGGTTCGGGACCCCTGGCCTCTCGCGCTTTCAGTACGCTCCCGCGCACTGATCCGCGGGCGAGGCACCGAGCGAACCTCCCAACCGCGCGACGAGAGGAGCGGTGGTCGAGGAGTGGAGGTCGTGGAACCGTGAACCCCGACGATCCCGCCGGCGCCCCACGCCCGGAGCCCCCGCTCGACCCGTTGCCGGCCGCCCACGACGCGCGCATTCGCGAACTGGAGTCGGAGCTCGAAGCGCAACGGCGACGCGAGACCGAACGGGTCGGCGAACTGCGCAAACTGCACGACCGGCGGTTGCGCCAACTCCGCGAATCGATCACGTACCGCGTCGGTGACGAAGTCGTCCACGCGGCGCGTTCACCGCGCCGCCTCGCCCGGCTCCCCTTGACCCTGCGGCGGCTCTACCGCCAACGCCGGATCGTCGCCGCGACCGCGGGCATCGACCTGACCGCGGCGCCGGAACCGCGACGCTCGACGCGGGCGGCATCCGTCCTCGACGAGTTCACCTTCCGCTGCTTCGCCCCGGAGCTCACGCTCGTGCCACTCACCCGCTCGGGCTGGGAGCAGGAATTGCACGAGCGGCCCGACCTCCTCCTCGTCGAGTCGGCGTGGGAAGGCAACGGCGGCGAGTGGCGCTACGCGGTCGGCAGCTGGGCGACGCAACAGCCCAACGCGCTTCGCGCGGTGGTCGAACGCTGCCGCGAACTCGGCGTCCCGAGCGTCTTCTGGAACAAAGAGGACCCGGTGAACTTCGAGGTGTTCCTCGACGCGGCCCGCCATTTCGACGTCGTGTTCACCACCGACGCCGACACGATCCCGTGGTACCGCGACGCGCTCGGCCACGACCGCGTCGCGGCACTCCCGTTCGCGGCCCAACCGCAACTGCACAACCCGATCGGGAACCGCACCGACGTGCAGCCCCGGGTGTGCTTCGCGGGCAGCTGGCGGGGCGAGAAGTACGAGCAACGCGCCCACGACGCCGAGACGTTGCTCCGGCCCGCGCTCGACCTCGGGCTCCTCGACATCTTCGACCGGCAAGCCGGCACGCCCGATGCGTTCCCTGCCCCCTACGCGCGCGCCGTACTCGGTTCGCGTTCCTACGACGACACCGTCGCCGCGTACCGCCGCTACGCCGGGTTCCTCAACGTGAACTCGGTGTCGGTGTCGCCGACGATGTTCTCACGCCGCGTCTTCGAAGTGCTCGCGTCCGCGACACCGGTGATCTCCACACCGGCCCGCGGGATCACCGAGATGCTCGGCGACGCGGTGATCATCACCGACAGTGCGGCCGACACGGCGCGCGAGATCGAACACCTCGTCGCCGACCCCGACCACCGCGACCGGGTCGGCCAGCGCGGGTACCGGCTCGTGATGGGCCATCACACCTATTCCGACCGCGTCGACACGATGCTCGATTTCGCCGGCATCGTCCCCCGGTATCGCGAAGAACCGACGGTGTCGGTCCTGTGCGCGTCGATGCGGCCCGAACGGGCCGAGGCGGTGTTCGACGCGTTCGCGCAGCAGACCCACGCCGCCCGCGAGCTGATCTTCGTCACCAACGCCGACGGTTTCGACACCGACCTGCTGCACCGCCTCGCGGCCCGGGCCGGCAACGCGACGATCCTCGCCGTCGACCCGAACGAACCGCTCGGCGTCTGCCTCAACGCGGCGCTCGACGAGTCGACCGGGCGCTACGTCGCGAAGTGGGACGACGACGACACCTACGGCCCCGAGTACCTCGCCGACGCGCTCCTCGCGTTCGGCTACGCCGACGCGGCGATCGTCGGCAAGACGACGTACTACGCCTACCTCCAGGCCGCCGACGCGACCGTCCTCCACGAACCCGGGCGGGAGTTCGCCTACGTCAACCGGGTCGCGGGGGGCACGATCGTCGCCGACCGCGACCAGCTCGGCGACATCCGGTTCGCCTCGCTCCCCCGCGGCACCGACACCCGGTTCCTCCAGGACTGCCGGGAATCCGGCCTGCGCATCTTCTCCGCCGACCGGTTCAACTACCTCTTGCTGCGGCAGGCGAACCGGCGGGACCACACCTGGACCGTCTCGGATCGCGACTTCGAGAAGAACGCCACCCGGGCCGGGAGCGGCCGCTGCCTCGACCGTGTGATCGTCTGAACTCCTGTCTGAGCCGACGCCACCCGGCTGTATAGGCTCCAACGGATCGCGATGGCAACGAAACGGGTATCTCCCAAAGCGATGCGCCGGGCCGGCCTCACGAACGTGGGCGAACGGCAGTACGTCGAGGACTACCTCCAAGACGTCTGGAACCGGCGCGAGTTCGCGGTTGCGGTGCCGCTCGGCCAATTGCGCGCGCAGCACATGAACACGCTGCTCGGGAACCTCTGGCACGTGATCAACCCGCTGATGCTCATGGGCGTCTACTTCACCCTGTTCGGCCTGATCCTCCATACGAACCGGGGTATCTCGAACTTCCTCGGTTTCATCGCGGTCGGCGTGTTCACGTTCCACTACACGCAGCGTTCCGTCTCGGTGAGCGCCGCGTCGGTGTTCGGGAACCAGGGCCTCATCCGCGCGATCTACTTCCCCCGCTCGATCCTCCCGCTCTCCGCCGTCATCGGCCAGACGGTCGCGTTCTTCCCGGCGATCGTCACGATGCTCGTCGTGACGATCCTGAGCGGCGGCCTGCCCCGCCCCGCGTGGTTACTGCTGGTACCGCTCTTCGCGCTGCAGGCCATCTTCAACCTGGGCGCGGCGTTCATCGTGGCCCGCATCGGCGACGCGTACGAAGACTTCACGCAGATCCTCCCGCACTTCTTCCGGATCCTGATCTACATGTCGGGCGCGATGTACTCCGTCGACACCCGCTTCATCCACAGCGCGCTCACCCGGTACCTGTTCGAGATGAACCCGATGTACTCGTTCATCTCGCTCGCTCGGGGTGCGGTGCTCGGGTTGCCGACCCACATCGGCGAATTCGCCTCGGTGATCGGCTGGTCGTTCATGCTGCTGATCGTCGGCTTCTTCTACTTCCGCGCCGGTGAGCATGGCTACGGTCGAGGCTGAGCCCAACCCCCCGCCGCGGCCACGCTGGAAGAAGGAGCCGCCGCCGCTCGACGCGCCGCTCGCGGTCGTGATCGACAACGTCAGCATCACCTACGAGATCTTCCAGGAGGCGCGCATCGGCCTGCGCTCCGTGATCACGCGCGGGTTCCAGGGACGCGCCAAACGTGAGATCCAGGCGATCAAGAAGATGTCGTTCCAGGTCCGGCAGGGGGAAAGTGTCGGCCTGGTCGGTGGGAACGGCGCCGGGAAGAGCACGCTGCTCGCGTCGATCGCCGGGCTGCTCCCGGTGCGCAGGGGCGCGATCTACGCACGGACCCGCCCGACATTGCTCGGCGTCGCCGCTGCGCTCAACCCGTCGTTGTCGGGGCGGCGCAACATCTACCTCGGCGGGCTCGCCCTCGGGCTGTCGAGCGCCGACATCGAGCGTCAGGTCGAGCAGATCATCGAGTTCTCCGGCCTCGAAGAGTTCATCGACCTCCCCATGCGCGCGTACTCGTCGGGCATGCGCGCGCGCCTGCACTTCTCGATCGCGACGGCGGTCGCGCCCGAGATCCTGCTGATCGACGAGGCGCTCGCCGTCGGCGACCGGGAGTTCCGGCGCCGCAGCGCGCGCCGCATCGAAGAGATCCGCGGCCACGCCGGCACGATCTTCCTCGTGTCGCACAATCTCAACGAGATCCGCCGCATGTGCACGCGCGCGATCTGGATCGACCACGGCACGATGCTGATGGACGGCGACCCCGAAGAAGTCGTCGACGCCTACGAACGGCGCGACGACGAGCGAGCCATCGAAGCCGGGGAAGACATCACCGTCGACGACGGGCTCATCGACGACCCGGGAGCCGGCGCCACACAGGCCAGCCTCGGGGACATCTCCGACACCTGGTAGGACCGCCGGCCGGCAGGCCCGCGACGATCCACGACGGGCCGGGCGCGCGGGTCACTCCCGGGGCGGGTGCACCGAAACGGCGATCGCGACCATCACGGCGAAGGTCGTGACCTGCGAGACCGCGAACGCGATCCCGACCCGTGCCGGCGCGCCGTGCCCCACGAACGCGAGCGACACCGCACCGACCACGACGCCGAGCACGGTCGCCGCGAACGCCGACCCGCTGCGACGCTGCACCACGAGCAGCAGGGTGAGCACCAGCACCCCGAGCGCGACCGTGCAGCCGAGCGCGATGGTCGCGACCACCAGGCGCGTCGTGTCGACAGTGCGGCCGAACACGACGTGCAGCACGCTGCGCCCGATCGCCCACGCGGCGAGGGTCGCGGCCGCCGACGCGGCGACCGTTGCCGCGGCGGTGAGCCCGGTGACCCGCCGGATGAGGTCGAGCCGCCCGATCGCGACCCAGCGCGCGAACTCGGCGGTCAGCATCACCGACACGAACACCGCCACCACCATCGGAGCACGCGCGAGCGCGAACGCGGCGAACGTGGCCGTGACCTCCCGGTCGGAGCCACCGAGCACCGCGACGATGACCGGCGCGGCCGAGAGCAACACCTGACCGACGAACGAGGCACCCACCAGGCCACCGAAGTCGGCGGCGAACCGTTCGCGTGTCGCGCCGGCCTGCCACGGCGCGAGCCGGAACGCGGTCGGCCAGAAGAGTGCCACCGCGAACCCCGCGAGCAGCGCGACCGCGAACGCCGGGACCCCGCCGCTCGCGGCGACGACCACGACACCGGCCGCGACCCGCAACAGGTTCTCGATCGCGATCGACAGCGCCGTCTCGCGGAAGCGCCCGCGGCCGGCAAGCAACCCGCGCGACGCGCCGACGCCGGCCATCCCGACGGTGACCAGCGCGACAAGCGCCGGGTACACGAACGAGCCGCGATGGAACACCGAGTGACGCCAGAGCGCCGCGGCGGCACCGAGCACGACCGCGAGCGACGTGACGGCCATCGCGACCCCGACAAGCTCGCGCCGCAGGCGCGCCCCGGTCGGGTCGATGTGCAAGCCGCGCACGATCCAGTGCTGGATCGGGAAGGTGACGACCGACGCCTCGGCCGACCACAGGCTCCACAGCACACCTACGGGAGCGAACGCACGGCTGCCGTAGTGGCGGGTGCCGAGCACGACGTAGGCGTAGGCGCCGATCCCGGCGACGACCGATGCGATCGTGAGCAGGGTCGCGTCGCGTCCGCGCCGTTGCAGGTACTCGGCCGTCATTGCCAGAGGCGCAGCGGTGAGCCGAGCAGGCGTTCGAGACGGGCGTTCGCATCGCGGTAGTAGGCCCGGAGAAACGATCGCGTCTCGGCCCCGGGCTGCGCGTCTCCCGCGCTGGCGTTCACCGGCCGGCGGGCCGGCTCCGAGCGCCGGAAGGTCGCGTCGACGCCGAGCTGCGCGTACAGGGTCGCCTCCGCCTCGGTGCCGCCCGCCAGCAACTCCTCCAGCACGACGATGATCAGCTGCTCGCGCGCGACGTACAGCAGGTACTGCTCGAGATAGTCGATGTAGCGGCCGCGGCGCACGTAGTCGTACGGCGAGACCGAGAACCGTTCGCGGTCATAGGGGCGGTCCCACGCCGCCGCGTTCGACAACGCCTCGTCGACGGGCAACGTCTCGAACCCGTGCTCGCAGGTGAAGCGGTAGTTCGACACCGCGCGCTCGACCGGGTCACGAACGACGACCAGGACGCGGGCGCCGGGGAGCATCGTCACGATCCGCGACGCCGTGACCGGGTGTTCCAGGTAGCTCGTGCTCTTCTCGCCCCGGACGCGCGCGCCGGGCTTCCCCGAGAAGTACTCGTGCTCGTAGGAGGCGAGCCCGCGCGCGTAGGCCGCGTCGTCGAGAAAGAACTTCGGCTCCGGCCGCATCGGTTTCGCCATCTCGATCTCGGGATGCTCGTCGAGCATCCGGTACACGTAGGTGGTTCCCGAACGCTGCGCCCCCGCGATGACGAAATGCCCGAAGGCGGAACCGCCGGACGGCTCAGGCACCGACCTGCTCGACGACGTGATAAGGCTCCTGCGCCGTGACCTGGTTCAAGGTGCGAACGACATACTCGCCGAGCATGCTGAGCATCGCGATGACGACTCCGTTGAAGAACGCGAGCAGCACGACGACCGATGTCCAACCCGCGACATTCGACGAACTGACGAGACCGCGCACGACGAGCACCAGGCCCGCGACGAGGCTCACCCCGGAGATCGCGAACCCGATGGCGGCCGAGAACCGCAGCGGGAACGACGAATAGCTGAACAGGATGCGCAGCACGAGGCGGGAGATGCGCAGCAGGCTGTAGTTGCTCTTCCCGACCGGCCGGGGTGCATGCTCGACGAGCACGTTGGAACGGTTACTCGAGTACAGGAGCGCCTGCCCCGTGATGTACGGGTAGGCGCTGCGCGACGAGCAGATGCGGTCGACCACATCGCGCCGCAGGATGCGGAAGTTCGACACCACGAGGTCGGCCGGCTGCCCGAAGATCCGCCGGTTCAGCAGGCCCATCAGCCGGCTGCCGAGCGTGCGGTGTGCGGCAGCCTGCTTGCGCCGGAACTGACCGAACACGACGTCGCGGTCGTGCATCGCTTCTCGGATGAGATGGATGATCTCCTCCGGTGGGTTCTGCAAGTCGTCGTCGAGGGTGATGACGTAGTCGCCGTGCGATGCCCGCATCCCACACAGGTTCGCGTTGTGCTGCCCGTAGTTGCGCAGGAGATTGACGGCACGAACGTGCTCGTACTGTGCGGCTTTGTCCCGCAAGACCTGCCACGACCCGTCGGCGCTGCCGTCGTTGACGAGGATGATCTCGTACTTGAACGACTCCCGCTCGAAGAACGCGACCGTACGATCGATGGTCTCCCCGACGATCCCGGCGCTGTTGAACACGGGGATCACGACCGAGTAGGTGTAGGCGCGTTCGTCGAGGACGGGCGCGTCGATCGTGATCTCCGACGGTGCCGGTTTCACGTCATCGCCTCACGCGTGGCGGATGCCGCGCAGCGCGAACGTGAACGCCCTGACGATGCGTTCCGCGTCGGCGGCCGAGAGGTTGTTGTGGAACGGCAGGCGCAACAGGCGCCCGCTGATGTCGTCGGTGACGGGGCACTCCGTCGGCCGCGCCGCGGCGCGCCGACCGCCGGGCGAACTGTGCAGCGGCACGTAGTGGAACGTCGGTTGCACACCCTGTTCACGCATCGTCGTCAGCACCCAGTCGCGTGTGGCGCGATCAGGGAGGAGGACGTAGTACATGTGGTACGCCTGGTGGCGGTCGATCGGCACCACGGGGAGCCGGAAACCGAACTCCTCCGCGAGCGGGGCGAGAAGCTGCTGGTAGCGGTCGAACACGACCTTGCGTTTGCCGAGGATCACGTCGCGCCGTTCGAGCTGGCCGAACAGGTACGCGGCGAGCACTTCGCTCAGGCCGAACGACGAGCCGACATCCTGCCACGAGTACTTGTCGACCGAACCGAGCATGAACGCGCGCCGGTTCGTGCCCTTGTCGTAGAGCACGTGCGCGCGCTCGACGTCGGCGTCGTCGTTCACGACGAGGGCGCCGCCTTCACCACAGATGAAGTTCTTCGTCTCGTGGAAGCTGAGCGTCGCGAACCGCCCGATGCTGCCGAGCGGACGGTCGCGGTACGAGCCGAAAAGCCCGTGCGCGTTGTCTTCGACGATGTCGATGCTCGTCCCTTCGAGCGCACGGGCGATGCCCGCCATGTCGCACCCGATACCCGCGTAGTGCACGGGGACGACGGCGCGGACGCGTTCGTCGACCAGTTGCTCGAGATGGCCGGGGTCGAGGCCGAGGGCCTGGTCTTCGATGTCGCAGAACAGGACCTTCGCACCCTGGCGCGCGAACGCGAGGGCGGTCGACACGAACGTGAACGACGGGACGACCACCGTGTCGCCGGGGCCGAGGTCCATCAGCATCGCCGACATCTCGAGCGCGCTCGTGCACGACGTGGTGAGCAGCACGTCGCGCGCGCCGATGAAGTCGCGGATCAACTCGGCTGCCGCGGCCGAGTACGGGCCCGAGGCCGAGGTGTGGCCGGTTTCGACCGCCGTCTGGATGTAGGCAAGCTCGTTGCCTTCGAGCGCTGGTCGGTTGAAACGGATGACGTCGTCCACGCCGAGTTCCTCCCCCGGGCCGCGCCGACAACCGGGCGAACCGGCGCCCGTGCCGGTACTCACGGTACCGTCGAGACGGCCCCGAACCCGGGAACCGCCGGGCCCGGCACCGGGCGCGGGACCCGGCAAACCAGGGCGCAATGATCGTACGGGACGCGCAGGAGATCGTCGTGGCGCTCGACGCTCACCTCGTCGAACGATGTCCTCGCCAGCGCTTCATAGCCATCAGGCGTGCGCACATGCTGCCCACGATCACGGCTCACGACGAGACGTGACAGCGCAGTCTGGTCGGGGGAGAAACAGGGGTCGATGGTGGCGAGCAAACCGCCCGGCGCGAGCACGCCTGCGGCCATCGTGAACAGCCGCTCGGCCGCGGCATCGTCGATGTGGTGGAGCACACCCTTGGCCACGACGCGATCGAAGCGGCCGAGCGGCGCGGCGTCGACCGCGGCGACATCGCCGACGAAGAAACGCCCACGATCGCCGAAGTGCTCACGAGCCGAGGCGATGTAACGCTCGCTCAAATCGAAGCCGACGTAGTCGACATTCGGCATCCAGTCGAGGAGGTCGGCCGGCCCGCAACCGATGTCGAGGACGCGCTGCCCGGGTTCGGGCTTCAGGTAACGCTCGATCAGCGCCCGGCGCACGTTCGGCGAACCGATCGCGCGCTGGAAGGTCTCGTAGACGCGCGGCACGGTGAGCACGGCCCGCAGGCCCGTGTTCCGTTCCGCAGGTCGATCGCCGGCCGTCACGTGCTCATCACGGGCGCCAGCGTACGGTCCGGTCACCCGACCTTCACGATTTCGAGCGCGCCGTGGCGCCATACGACCTCGCCCGGGGGCGCCCCCGCGACGTTCGAGAACAGGTAGCCGTGAAAGTCGGGGCGCGGGTGGGGCACGATCGCGATGCTCTGGCGGCGGCGGCGCAGCAGGTAGCAGATGTAGTCCTGCATCGACGTATGCGTCGACGTGGTGCCGGCGCGCGCGTCACCGATGATCGCCCGGATCGTGCCCCGATCGGCGAACGCCGCAGTGATCGGGTTGTTCAGCAACTGCCGGTGTTGGCCCCACGCGGTCCAGGGCGTGGTCAGAACGCCGAGGCACAGCAACGCCGCGACGGCCGGGCGCCCGAGGAGCGCGGGACGGCCCCGGGCACGGTGGGGAGCCGGGAGCGTGAGCACGACGAATCCGGCGGCGATGATGAACGGGAGGTAGTAGGCGAGGTAGCGGACGTTGTAATAGAAGAGCGGTTCCACTTCCGACACCGCGATGCCGAACCCGGTCGCGAAGATCGCGAACAACAACGCGCGCTTCGCCGTGGGGCTGAGCTCGCGCACCCGCCACAACGCCACCGCGGCGCCGACGAGCAGCGCGGTCGGGTAGATCCACAAACTGTGGAACACGTAGGCGCCACCGAGGCGCGAGATCGTGAAGCCGTCGGTTGCGATCGGCTTCAAGTTCGTGAGCCGGCTGTCGAGCACCTTTCCGTTGTGGAACAACCAGTTCTGGCCCCGAACGACGAGGAACCCGTCCCACACTGCGAACAGGCCCGCCGCGACCGCGAGGTTCGGTACGAGGAAGCGGTCGGCCAGCAGGCTGCGCAGCCGCCCCTGGCCCGGCCGGCGTTCGCATACGAGGAACTCCGTGATCGCGACCGCGGCCCATACGAGGAGCAGCTGCGGGCGGCCCAACACGACGAGGAACAGCGCGACGCCGAGCCACGGCGTTGAGCGTCGGAGGTAGAAGAGGTACGCGCACAGCAGCACCGCGACATTGAGTTGCACGTCCTCGGCCGTGTTCGCGAAGAGCAGCAGCAACGACGACCCGAGGTACGCCACCGCCATCAAGATCGGCATCACGCGCCGGGGCCGGAAGAACGTTCGCCCGATGGCGTACATCAGCGTTGCATTCAGTGCACCGTTCAACGCCTGCAGGAGGTACGGCACGTCGTAGAAGAACCGGTGCACCTTGACGAGCGTGTAGTACCAGACGCCGGCCCGGTTGAAGTAGATGTCGACCCAGTGGATCCGGGCGTTCGTGACGAACGCGTTGGGCGGGTAGCCGAACCAGCCGTAGATGACGGCGGTCACGAGGACCACCGCGCTGATCGTGGCCAGGCCCACCAGGCGGGCCGTTCGTGGCGATGGGTTCGGGAGCGTCACCCGGGCCGCGACCCACGCGATCAACGCGGCGGCGAGGACGGTCGACGCGCCGGCACGGATGATGAAGGGCAGGACATGCACCATCGACGGGTACGGCGTACCCCGCGAGCGAACCGTGGCCGCCGCCGGCAACAACGAATCACAACGAGACGCCAACCCAGGCGCCACCAACCATGCGACGACCGTCGCCAGCGCAATCCCGACGATCGCGGGTGTCGTGGCGATGAGCGGGACACCCGAATCGACGAGCGGACCGGGAGGTTCCTCCCCGGTATTCGTGTTGCTCGTCGCGAGCATCGCCACCACGTCTCGAGGTTCGAAGGCCGGTAAACGCTACCCGTCGAGGCCGCCGCCGGCCGGGCATGGGCCATTCGCCCTCACCCTCGGCGACGGGTTGCGCCGCTACGCTGCGACCGCCCGATCACCCTGTTGCACGACGGCGCGGCCAGCGAGAAATGCGCGACAAGCGAATGCGCGACCAGTGAGGACGAGTCCCCGTGCGTGAACGTCTCGCCCGCGCCACCCGGGAGCCGGCTGTCGCGATGCGGGCGATCGCGCGCCGCGTGTCGGTCGTGCGCCACCGGATCTCGGCCGCGCCCGGCGCGGTGGTGCACTGGCCGCGGGAACGCTCGGCCCGTCGAGCCGGGGAGGCGGCGTGGCGCGCCGGCGACGACGAGGGGGCCTACGAGCACTTCCGCGTCGCGGTCACGTACGGGACGCACCCGTGGTCGTGGTTGCGTTTCGCGCGCTCGTCGCTGCGCCGGGCCGACGTCGACACCGCGCTCGATGCACTCGTTCACGCAGTCAGCGTTGCGCCACCGACGCCGGCGGTACGCGACCGGGTCGCGGCATTGCTCCAGAACATCGCACCGGGCGCGAACGCTCCTTCGCGCACCGACGAGCTCATGCGCGCGCCGGTGGGGAGCGAGCTGGCGTTCATCGGGGTCGCGGCCGCCGAATGCGGCGCGTACGCACGCGCCTGCTCGGTGAGCGACCAGCTGGCGAGCAGCAACGAACCCGCCGACGCCCTCGTCGTGGAGGCCCTCGTTCGCTTCCACGACGCCGGCCCCGAAAAGGCGCGCCAGGTGCTCGCCGGCGCGCCCGGTGCGGCTCGCTCCTTGATCGCGGCCCAAGCCCGCCTCCTGCTCGACCTCGACGAACGGTCGAACGGGTGGCGACTCCTGGCGCCGAAGGTCGACCGCGCGAGCACCGCGCTCATCGCGCGCTACGCGTCGGATCTCTTCAACGCGGGCGAGTTCACGTTGGCGAAGGACGCCGCGACGGTCGCGGCCGCCCGTACCCCGCCCGGGAAGGGTGCCGCACACGTGCGCGAACTCTGCGACCGGGAATTGGGGGTGCTGCGCAACGGCGTCGCCGTCGGCGTCCCGGTCGCCGACCTGACCTACGAGGGCGATCCGCGAACGGTCTGTTACCTCCTCCAGAACTCGCTCCCCTACATGAGCGGCGGGTACGCAACCCGCACCCACGGGTTGCTGCAGGCACTGGCCCGCCGGGGCCGCACGATGCACGGCGTGACCCGTCCCGGGTTCCCGTACAACGTCGTCGCCGACGACGTTGCCGTGCCCGACTCGAACCTGATCGACGATGTCGTCTACCACCGCATCGGTGAACCACGGCCGTACAACCTGCGCGAGTACGCCGATTACTGCGACGCCTACGTCTCGTTCCTCGAACCGGTCGCGCGTGAAGCACGAGCAGGGATCGTCCACGCGGCCAGCTTCTACTGGAACGGCATCGTGGCCAACGCGCTCAAAGAGCGGCTCGGTATCCCGAGCATCTACGAAGTGCGCGGGCTCGGTGAGCTCACTCGCTTGTCGAGGCACCCGTACTACCGCGCCACGGAGGGGTACCGGCTGACCGCCAAGCTCGAGGTCCAAGCCGCCGCGGGGGCCGACGCGGTGATCACGATCACCGATGCACTCCGCCGGGAGATGATCGAACGGGGCATCGAGCCCGGAAAGATCGTCGTCGTCCCCAACGGCGTCGACACCGAACGGTTCTCGCCGCGGGCCCGCGACGCAGACCTGGAAGCCACCTACGGCCTGGCCGGCAAGGTGGTCATCGGGTTCGTGGGGACCCTGGTCGACTACGAAGGCCTCGATCTCCTCCTGCGGGCCGTCGATCGCCTCCGCCGCGATCGCGACGACTTTCGGGTACTCATCGTCGGCAGCGGCGGCGGCGAAGACGATCTGCACGCGCTCGCCGAGGAACTCGACCTCGGGAACGTCGTCACCTTCACCGGCCGCGTCCCGCACACCGAGGTCGAGCGCTACCTGTCGGTCATCGACATCACGCCGTTCCCCCGCCGCGCGCTGCCGGTCTGCGAGATGGTCTCACCGCTCAAGCCATTGGAGTCGATGGCGAGCGGAAAGGTCGTGATCGCCTCGAACGTTGCCGCCCTCGCCGAGATGGTCGACCACGGGAACACCGGGCTGCTCTTCGAGAAGGAACAGCTCGACGACTTCACCCGCGTGCTCGGCCAGTTGATCGACGACGGCGAACTTCGCCGGCAGCTGGCCGGCAACGCCCGGCAGTGGGTCGAAGTGAACCGCAGCTGGGACGCGTTGAGCATGCGGGTCGACGCGTTGTACGACGCGCTCCTGTCGGGTTCGCCGGTCGACGCACCGCTGATCGAAAAGCAAGGGTGACCGAGCCCTTGTGGTTCCATACGTGACGCCCATGACCGACCTCACCGAGTTCCTCGACCGGTTCCGCGAACCCGCGATCGCGAGCGAGATCGCCGCCAAAACCGGAGACCCGATCGCGCAGGTCGAATCACGTCTCGAGACCTACCTCAACGAGGCCCGTCTCGGGTTCGACATCGCGGCGCGGGTGGTGCGCCCGGGTGCCCGCATCCTCGAGGTGGGCGCGGGCTTGGGGTTCGTCAGCCTTGCCCTCCGCGACGCCGGCCACGACGTCGTGGCGCTGGAACCGGTCGGCGAGGGGTTCCGCTTCTTCGCAACCGCGCAGCCGATCATCCGGGCCGCGGCACCGACACCGGTGGAAGTGCTCCAGATCGGCGTCGAGGAACTGGCGCCGCTCCGCCACGGTTCGTTCGACGCCATCTTCTCGGTGCACGTACTCGAGCACGTCCCCGACCTCAACCGCGCGATCGCGGCCATGGCCTCGGTCCTCGCGCCCGGCGGGCAGATGGTGCACGTGTGCCCGAACTACCACGTCCCTTACGAGCCGCACCTCGGGATCCCGCTGGTCCCGTTCGCGCCCCGCACGACCGGGCGGTTCCTCCGCCGGCGGGGCGAGCGCGAGGAAGCGGTGTGGCGCTCGCTCAACTTCATCACGTCATCGCAGGTGCGCCGGTTGGCCCGCGCCTACGGGCTCGACGCCACGTTCGAACGCGGGGTGATGTACGACTTTGTCGCCCGCCTGAGCGAAGACGCCGTGTTCGCCGGTCGCCATGAGAGCGCGGCGATGAACTTCGTGCGCCGGCTCGACCGCAGCCACGCGCTCTCGTTCCTGAAACATCTCCCGCCGGCGATGGCAACGCCGATGGTGTTCGGTCTCCGGCACGCGTCCGGCGGTTGACCGAACACTCGCGTCGTTGCGTCAGACGGTTTCGTCGCGCAAGATGGCGGCGATGCGTTCGCCGGCGTGGCCGTCCCACAACGGTGGCGGTTCGTCGACGCGAGGCGGGTCGGCCAGCACCATCTCCACCGACTTCGCGATCTCGCTCGGAGCGACCAACCGGTTGGTCCCGTGGGTCACGGTCACCGGCCGTTCGGTATTGGGCCGCGCGGTGAGGCAGGGCACATTCAGCACCGTCGTCTCTTCCTGCACGCCACCCGAGTCGGTGATCACGACCGTCGCGCCCCGCACGCCGGAGAGGAACTCGACGTAACCGATCGGTTCGATCACGAGCAGTCGTTCCGAACTGCGCAGCCCGGCCGCCTCGAGCAACGCTCTCCCGCGAGGGTGCACGGGGAACACCAGCGGAAGGCGCTCCGACACCGCATGCAGTTGCCCGACGAGTTCGCGAGCCGGCTCCGGGTCGTCGACGTTCGCGGGCCGGTGCAACGTGACGAGGCCGTAGCCGCCGGTCAAGCCGTACCGCGAACGAAACGCGTCGACGTCGAAGTGCGCGAGGTTCTTCAGGAGCGTGTCGATCATCGGGTTCCCGACGAAGTGCACGCGCGCGGGATCGACGCCCTCCCTCGCGAGGTGGCCGATCGCTTCGGGTGATGTGACGAACAGCAGGTCGGCACAAACGTCGGTGACGCGGCGGTTCACCTCCTCGGGCATCGTCCAGTCGAAGCTGCGCAAACCCGCTTCGACGTGCGCGAGCGGCACGTGCAATTTCGCGGCGACGAGCGCGGCGGCCATCGTCGAGTTGACGTCGCCGTACACCACCACCATCGAAGGCCGGCGCTCGACGAACGTGTCTTCGAGCGCCGCGATGAGCGCCGCGGTCTGGTGGCCGTGGGTACCGGAGCCGACACCGAGGTTCACATCGGGTTCGGGCAGCCCGAGCTCGGTGAAGAACACGTCGGACATGGCCTTGTCGTAGTGCTGACCGGTGTGCACGAGCAGCTGTGCGAGGCCGAGGCGCCGACCCGCTTCGAGCACGGGCGCCGCCTTCATGAAGTTCGGGCGCGCCCCGACGATGTGAATGATGTCGTTCATTTGCTGCGCCGCCGCGCCAGCTTGCGGACGGTGTCGGTGAAGCGGCGCGCCGGCGCCGAGGACGCTCGAGGCGACGCTCCGATCGACGCTCCGGCCGGCGTTTCGGCCGGCATTCCGGCTGCCGTGGCCTCCTCCAGGTACCGTTCGAAGAGGCGATCCAAGCTATCTTCGTGGGCGGGGTGAGTACCGTCCGTTTGGTCCGCGTAGAGCTCACGCAAGCGCTTCACCGGGGAATCCACGGCACCATGATGCACCAGACGTCGCCGCACATCAGGCACCGTGCCGAGCACCGCGTCGATCCTGCTCGAACCGCCTTCGGACTTCGCCGTGGCTGACGACTTCTGCAAGATCGAGATCATCGGGAACGCGAAGACGGGCACGACCGGCCTGTTCAACAGCGTCCGGGCACCGCTCCGCGCGAAATATCCCGATGCCCTCCTCCTGTTCGAGCCGCGCACGTCTTCGCTCGGCCGCCTGTCGCGCCACAACGTCCCGTTCTCCTTGCTCGCCAAGGCAATGGTCAACAAGAACGGCATCGCGATCGGTTACAAGGCATTCACCCATCACGTGCTGATCTCACGCGACCCGCGCGACACGCTCGTGAGCCAGCTCCTCTACCTGCCGCTGCAGCCGTACGGCGTGCGGTCGGCCGGCCAGAAGCGCCTCGACGAAATGCTTTCGCTCCTCCACGACAAAGAGCGCGACCCGGCGAGCCATTCGTTCCGCGAAGTCTTCGAGCGCAGCATCGCGTTGATGGACCGCGACAAAGAATGGACGTGGGAGAAGTACCTCGAACGGTTCGACGTCGCGGAACGCATCAGCGACCGCTACGAGTGCTTCCTGTTCAAGTACGAAGACTTCACCGACAACCGGCTCGACGCGCTCTCGTCGTACCTCGGGTTGCACGTCGAACCCATCGTCCCCGACTCCGTTGAAGTCCAGAACGGCCATGTCGTCCGGTCGGCGACCCACGGCGAGTGGCGGAACTGGTTCGTCGCCGACGACGTGGAGTTCTTCCGGCCGCTGTTCAAGCGCTACATGGGCACGTTCGGCTACGACGACGACTGGGCGCCGGCGGCAGCGCCGCACATCGCCGCCGAAACCGCTTCGGGCTACATCCTCGCCCGCCGCCCGGTCGTCGAGGCCAAGATGGCTCGCCGGTTCGGTACCGCGCCCGAATGGGTTCCCGAGTCGGTCACCACGCCGGAAGAAGCCGAAGCCATCCGGCTGGCCGCCGAAGACAGCGAGGCGGCCCGCGCCGGGTACCGCTATGCCACCCTCCTGCTCGAAGGACGCGTCGTGCCCCGCGACCCGGCGCGCGCGTTCGACTACGCGTACCGCGCCGCCCTTATCGGCACGCTGGGTGCGATCGACATGGTCGCCCGCATGTACCGCGAAGGCCTCGGTGTCGAACAAGACCTCGACCTCGCGGCGAAGTGGGACGACGAAGCCGCGACGTTGCGGGCCGAGCCGAAGCCCAAGCCGGTGCCGAAACCGGCGCCGCAACCCGCCGCCGCGGCGCCCCCACCGCGCCCGCGACCGGAGCCGACCTCGATGGCGCGCTGGAAGCGGCGGGTCAAACGGGTCGTCGCACGAGGAACGAGAACTGTCCGGCGAACTGGAGCTTCCGGAGATTGACGAGCCAGGTGCGGCGGTCGGTTCCCCGTCCCCACTCGTCGATCATCGTGTGCAGCGGCGACGACTCGGCCCACCACTTGGAGAAGTACTTCGGCCGGCCGAGGTACGTGCGCAGGATCAACGTGATGCCGTCGATCCCGGGCCGCAGTTCCGTCAGCGCGAGCCCGGCGTCTTCCACGAGGGCCTGGAACCCGAGCGGCGTGTAGTTCCAGTAGCTGCGCGAGTGGTACGGCTCGAATTGCGACGTGCTGCCGATCAGCACTCCCCCGGGCCGCAGCACGCGCGCGATCTCGGCCACGTGGAACTGCGGGTCGCGAACGTGTTCGAGCACCTGGTGGCTGTACACGACGTCGACCGACGCGTCGGCCAGGGGCACGTCCCACCCGTCGTACCAGACAAACGGGGCGTCGGTTCGAGTCCGCTGCTGGGCTTCCTGCGAGTCGCCGATGTCGATCCCGATCCACGTGACATCGGGCGCGTGCGCACGGAACGCCTTCACCGAATCGCCGCGGCCGCAGCCGAGGTCGACGACCACTCGCGGTTTCGGTTCCTCCTGCATCACGAGATCGATGTAGTAGCGCGACGACACCTGCCGGGCGTGGTCGTGCGGGACGCACGACTTCAAGATCTCCGAGAGGTTGCTCGATGCCGGCGAGACGCGCTTCATGCGGGGACCACGAGATCGAGCCAGAGGCCGCAGACGCGTTCGAGGGAGTAGTTGTCGAGGACGAAGTCGCGCACGTCGTCGCCGTGGGCACGCAACCCGCCGTTACTGCTCACCGCGAGAATCCGGTCGGCCATGTCGTCGACGGTCGCGTCGACCCATTCGTGGGGGTAGATCGTCTCGGCGCCGGGCCAGGCGAGCACGGCCGGCAACGCGCGTGACGCCATCCCTTCGGCCGGTGCGAGATGGAAGCTCTCGTCGTCGCTCGTCGAGAGGACCCACCCGATCTTGCGGAGCCAGGATGCGACGTCGGGACCGTACGGGTCGAACACGACGGCGCCGCGCAATGACGGATCGCGGCGCACCCGGTTCAGTACGGCCTCGTAGTGGTCGCGTTCCTCCTCCTTGTTCCAGATCCACCAGTAGTCCCATGGGTACTTCGACTTGACGAACAGCAGGAACCGGTCGTCGCGCCGGCGCAGCGACGAGAGCACGTCGAGCGCGCGATCGAGCCGCTTGCGCGAGGGGGCGATCCCGACGACGCCGAGGTGGTGGACCGAACCGGGGAGCTTCACGCGATCGAGGTCGACGGCGTCGACCCAGTTCGGCACCGTACGAACGACGTCCGGCGACCATCCGGTCGTGGCACGGGTGAGGTCGGCGTAGTAGGGGCTGACGCACACAACGGCGTCGACCGCATCGATGGCGACGTCACGCCAGAACCCCGCGTCGAGTTCGAAACGGTGCAGCCGGATGATGAGGCGCTGGCCGGCGCGCTTGTTGCGCGAATACCAAACCGCGTTCGCGGTGCACCATTCACAGATCACGACGTCGGCCCACGCGACCATTCGTTCACTCGCCGCGACGTCGTGATCGGAGACCCCGGCCCATTCGTCGATCCGTACCTCGACGCCGTCGATCGAGCGGAAGTAGTCGAGCAGGCGCGTGAAGAACTTCAGGTCGTGGCTCGCGACGCCGATCTTCAGCGGCGCCGCCCCGGTGCCGATCCGGTCGGTATCGGGGAACACCCGCCCGAAGTACCGGTTCAGCCGGTCGGCCGCCGCGGCGAGGGTGAAACCTTCCGCGGCCTGCCGGCACCGGTCGGCGGCGAGCGCGCGCAGTTCGGGGTCGCGCGACACCGCTTCCACCGCGTCGACGACGTCGGCGGCCGTGTGCACGAACAGTGGGTAGTCGGCACCGAGAAGTTCCTCGTGGGCACGGTTGCGGTTCAGCAATACCGGGAGCCCGAGCGCGCCGTACTCCAACACCTTCGTCGAGAGTTCCAGGCTGCGGTCCATGCGCGGGTTGCGCCACGACAAACCGATGTCGGTGCCGGCCGTGAGCTTCATCGCCTCCTGACGCGACATTCCTCCGTGCCAGACCAAGCCCGGCGCGTGCCGTAGCGCGTGGTTCATGTCGTCGAGGAAGTCGGGCGCGTCCGGCTCGCGGTGCACCTTGTCGCCGATCATGTGCACTTCGACGTCGAGGCCGCGCGGCGCGCACAGTTCCGGCAGCCGCGTCATCTCCAGCGTGTTCCACAGCAGCGCGAACTTGCCCGTGTACACGAGCCGGATCGCGGTGTCGCCCGGCGCGCGCGCCGCGACCTCGATGTCGTCGACCGGAGGTACGACGGGCGGATAGAGCACCGCACGGCCGCAGGCGGCCGGCACGAGGGCTTCGAGGAAGGTGCGCAGGTCCTCGGTCTGGCACAGCAGCAACCGTGACGCGGCGACGATCCGCTCCAGTTCCTCGATCTGGTCCGGCTCGGCGTCGTCGATGGCCTGCGGGATGTCGGTGAGGTACGTCCAGAGCCGTCCGGCGAACCGCGGAGCGGCCGCGAGCGCGCTGACCAGACGGAGGCCGCGCACGACCACGACGTCGAAAGGCTGCTCGTCGTCGAGGCGCTGCAGCAACGACACTGCGTCGGCGGGGGTCAACTGGTCGCCGGGGCCGGGCACGAGCCCTTCCTCGAACGGCCGCACGATGCGAACGTTGTCGAGCGCGACCAGTGGCCGCACCAGCCGATCGTTCTGGACTGCGGCCTTCAACAGCAACACCGTTTCGCACCGGCCGCTGGCCGAGAGCGCTTCGACCATCGACTGGGCCCAGATTGCGGAGCCGTCGAGGATGTTGAGGTTGACGTCGCCGTAGACGGCGACGCGAAGAGTTCTCACGCGTTGGCTCCGATTGCGGTCGGGTCGAAGGCAGCGACGAGCGCGGCCGGCGCGTCCCACCGGGCCCGGCTGCATCCTCGGTGACGACAACCGTGCCGTTGATGACGAGATCGGTCCGCACGAGCGTGGGGAACGCACCTAGCCGTCCCACCGGGCCGCTCCCGAACGTGATCACCGAGGCGCTGCTGCACGCGCGTGCGACATGGAGGTCGAGGAGCGCATCGGGCTGCAGTGTGTCGAGGGTGACGACGGCACACCAAGGGGTCCGCGCCGCGATCATCGTCGTCGAGAGTGATTCCGCCGTCACCACGCGAGCCGCGACACCTTGGGCCTTGAGCGCGGCGATCGCGCCGCCCGCCGCCGTTGCCGGGACGCCCGGCGCGAGGCGGAGGGCGCACGCCACGGGGCGGGAGCGTTGGGCGAGGACCGCGCCGGCCACCGACGCGACGCGGCCGGCGTCCATGCCGTCGACGACGAGCGTCGTCGCGTACGCCGCTTCCGGATCGAGGCTGAGCCCGCAGGCGCGTGCGAGGCGGGTGAGCCAGCGAGCCGTCGCGGCCCGCTCGTACACGGCACGCAGTACCGCGAGCTGCTCGCCGGGTTCGCGCACCGGCCGCCCAAGCAGCGCGTCGATCGCGCCGGCCGGGTCGTGCGAACCGTTGAGGATGTGCGGTCGCAGCGCGGCAGTCACGCTGACCGCGTCGGTCGTGACGACGTTCGCACCGGCCGCCAGTTGTTCGAGTGCCCGGTGGTGCAGCATCGTTTCGTTCCCGAGCGCGGGCGTCGCGATCCATGCGTGATGCTCGCGGTAGGCGGCAGGCCGGCGGGTCGTCGAGAGGTAACCGGCGCGCCGCGGTTCGAGATCGGCGACGCCGGGCGGCGGCTGACCGGCGAGATCGTCGAACGCACCGTCGTCGAACCAGCGCAACCCGCGCGCGCCGGCGGCCTGCAGGGTGGCGACCAACCTCGCTCGGCGGCGCAAACCGAGTCGCGGGTCGAGCGAACCGAGGAAGCAGGCCACGGTCGCATCTTCGGCGGTGGCTCCCGGCCCCGGGGGCGCCAGAACCCCGAAACGGGCGAGTTGCACGCCGAGCGAGAACGCGTCACCGCGCGGCACGTCGGCGAGGGGCCCGTGATCGCCGAGCACGAGATCGAAACGATCGGCGACGGCGTCGAGGCCCGGCACGAGGAACGGGGGACGGTCGAACCACAGGATCGAAGGCACGTTGCGGCGGGCGGCCGCGTCGAGCACGGCGCGCAGCTCCTCGTCGCGAGCGACACCGACCGAGGTTCCCAGACCGGCCCACGGCGAACCGGCCGACATCGCGCTCGCCTGCACGAGGAGCACGTCGGGGTCGGAGCGCCACAGTTGCATCACAGCCTGGTTCGGCTGCAGCGTGACCGCCCGGGCGTCGGGCGCGAGCACGCGCTCGGACTCCGCCGGCCAGACGCCGGCGAGCGTGAGCACACCGGTGAGGTCTTCGTCGACGGGCGCCGACAGCGGCGTGATCAGCTTCTGGGTGCGCAGCGGCTGGAGCGACGGGGCACGTTTCGGCTTCTCGTCGGCGTTTGCGGTCTTGAACCGCGCCCGTTCGGAACGTTGCCGGAACATCCGTACGAGTGTCCTCGGCGCCTCCAATGTCCGCTTCCCCGGTTTGGCGAGCGCGTCGACCACGATCCGCCCGACTTGGTACGTGGTCGAACGTTCGAGTTCGCGGAGTCGCTGCCGGTCGACGCGCATCATGTCGAGCTCTTCGCGCAGTGCTTCGATCTCGGTGCGCGGTTGGTCGGTGTCGAGGTCGTCGTCGGCGGAGCTCTCCGGGGCGAGCCCGCCTCGCAGTCGCTCGAGCTCGGCTTCGCGTGCGACGAGGCGGGCACGCAATGTGCGGGTACCCAACTCGCTGAGCCGCAACAAGTTGTGCTCGTCGGTGAAGGAAACGCCGGCGGCGACCGGCTCGAGCACCACGCCGATCGAAATGTGCCGGTACCCGAGCGGTACCGCAGCCGAGATTCGCCAGGGCTCGCCGCGCAACAGGTCGACGACGCGATGCACCGGAAGTTCCGATTCCGCGTAGCCGAAGAGCAACACGGCGCGGCGCGCACCGGCGGCCGCCGTGAGCGTTGCCGGCATGCGGTCGAGCGGGCGGTGCCGGCGTGGGTCGGCGCGAAGAGGTCGACGACAAGCGTCTGGTCGTCGAACCTGCGTCCGGCGGCTTCCATCCCCGGCACGTGCTCGACTCCTTCCGGAAGGCCGAGGTACGGCGTGAGATCGAGTTCGCCCTCGTGAAGATCGACGACGTACTTGATGCCTTCGAGCGCGCTGTTCAACACGTCGGCGATCCGCATCACTGCACTCCATTCCGCACGAACGAGTGGAAGCCGCGTGCATTCGTCCGGAACCCGTAGGGCTTGAACCCGCGATAGTCGAGTTCGTGTTCATGCGCGATGGCGAGATAGTCGGTGACGGGACGATGCACGATGTAGTTGCCGAGCTGCGCTCGACGCGCGCCATTGTGATCGGTGACGACCAGCAGGCCACCGGGACGGGTGAGCGACGCGAGGTTCTCGAAACTCGCCGCCCAGACGTCGTCGTCGACGATGTCGAACATGACGTCGATCGCGTAGACACAATCGAAGAAGTCGGCGTGCTCGAACGTATCGAGTCGCGACTGCAGGAAGAGGCCCCGGTGATGGCGCCGGCAGAAATCGATCGCCGTCGCGCTGGCGTCGATACCGGTCACTTCGATCCCGCACTGGGCGAGATGCGACGCGAAAAACCCTTTGCCGCATCCGGCGTCGAGCGCGAAGCACGGTTCGACGAGGGGAAGGTGTTCCTCGATCAGTTCGAGCAGGCTGCCGACCCGGCGGAGGTAGAAGGCGTGGTTGCCGGCCGCGTCGAGCCCGATGTCGCCGCCCGAGAACTCGTCGCCGGCGCGGGCATGGCGATCGTCCCAGTACCGCAGTGCTTCGTCGGTCAGGAGCAGTGGCCGCCGGCCGTCACCTGCACTCCCGAACCCGGGCCCGTCGCTCACACGCCTCCCCAGTCCCTCGGCGGGACGGCTCGATGCTACCGATGGGCGGCTCGCGAAGGTGCGACGTAGATCGAAACGCCGGGTGCGCCCGACGGTGAGACGACCGGCCAGCGCGCGATCGGCGAGCCCGCGATCGGCGGTTTGAAACCCACGGCGAACAGGTCCTCCGGCCGGCGGGTGAACGAGCGCGGCACGACCGTGGTCTGGTCGAAGCGCAACGGCACGCCGTCGCAATGTGACGCGATCTCGAGCTGCGGGAAGTCGAACTGGGCCACGAACGCGCACGGACGGCCGCCCGCCAGCCGTGCCAGTTCCAGCCCGGCCTCGTGCGGGATGGCGCGGGTCTTGCGTTCGGCGCGCGCGACCGCGTGCGCCTCGCGGGCGTGCGCCACCACCGAACCGGCCGCGATCACCACCACCACTGCCGCAACCGCGCCCCACCATCGGCGGGGGCGGCGGGCCGCACACGACGCAGCTTCGAGCGCGACGCCGGCCGGAATCGTGGCGAGCGCGAAGCCCGGCAGCATGAAACGCACGCCGGTGTCCGACCAGTACACGGCGTACGTGACGACGAGGAGCAGTCCGGCGACCGCCGGCGGCGCAACCACGGCCAGTTGGCCTCGCCGCGCCGCCAGCCACACTCCGGCCGCCAGGAGCGCCGTAAGAAAGGCGACCCAACCGAGCGCGGCGACGACGCCCTTGGTCATGAGGACCGTTCCCGGCGCGCGGTGCACCAGCGCGGTGATCAGACCGCTGCGGGGATCACGCGCGGGCTGCCGTTCGAACGCGGCCCGGAACCGGCTGATCGGCCCATGGAACGACACGAACGCCTCGGCCACCCAGAGCAACCAGCCGATCGCGGTACCGGCGACCAGCGCGACCGACGACGCGACGGCATCCCGCCGCTGCACGAGGAGCCACACCGGCACGACGGCGACCCCGGCGAGCAGCGCGTCGGTCGGCCGGATGCACGCCGCGACGGTCGTGAACGCGAGGACCCAACCCGGCGAACCGCCCGGCCGGCCTTCGCGAGGCGCTGCCGCGCCGACGGCACCGAGCAATCCGAGCGCGACCAGCAGGTTCGGGTACAGCTCGGTGCCGTAGAAGAGCGCGGGCCAAGAACCGGCGAACAACAACGCGGCCGCCGGCGCGGCCCACCCGAGACGCGTCGACCACGTCCCGTACGCGAGCACCAAACCGGTCGCTCCGAGGAGGAGCAACTCCACCCGCACCGCGACGACGCTCCCACCGGGGGCGATCACCGGCCACAGGATCGCGGGAAAGCCGAGCGCGCGCACCGGGTCCCACGTGATCGTCGGGAGTTTCGGCGACGCCTTGGCGAAGTACACCGCTTCGTCCCACGCGAACCAGCGGTGAACGCCGACGAGCACGATCTGCGCGACAACCCAGGCGACGGCGATCGCGACGAGCGCGGCGCGGGCGCGCCGGATCGCGAGCGGGCTCATGCGTGGCCGCGGCGCCAGAAGTGGCACTCGGCATCGCGCCCGACGTCGGTGAACCCGGCCGCCGTCATCGCGCTCCCGACGACGCCGCGCTCGAGCCCGAGCCGCGTGCAGGCGACGTCGACCGAGAGCTGGTTCAGCGACGCGATGAAGGCGCCGGACTCCGACGGCTGGATCCCCGACTGCATGCCGCGCGTCACGAGGCGGCGCTGGTCGGCCAAGAAGCCGGGCGCATGGCTGGCTCTTCCGGTGAGGTACTGACCACGCGGATCGACCGTCTTCACGTCGGCACTCCGGATCGCGACGGCACCCGCGATGCGTTCAGGCGCGGCAATGACGTCGCCCGGGTGCGCGAGCGAGAGCAACTTCGAGGCCGGCGTTTCATCGCGCGGCGAGATGTCCCACTGCGGGTGCGACACGACGAACGCGCCGTTACGGCGCGCCCACACCGGCGCGCCACCGGCGACGCACACCACGACCACCGCGGCCGCGACAGCGACAACCGCGCGCGTGCCGTACCGGGCGAGCGCCCCGGTCGCGAGGAGGCCGACCATCGCGGGGAGCGGCACGATCCAGACCACCCGCCAGACCACCGATGCCCCCTCGGACGACGCGTTCTTCAACGCGTGGAGCGCGAGCGGCGTGAGGAACACGCCGAACAAGGCGACCGGCGCGAGGACCAGTGCGTAGCGGGCCACGCGGTCGCGCGTGCCCAGCCACCCGCAAAGCGCGGCGACCGAAGCGACCACGCCCATCGTGCCCGTCCCGATCACGAAGTACCACGGCGTCCACGAATGCAACGGCGACACAGCCACGGGCGACGGCCGGCCGATATCACCGACCAACTCGCCGGCGCGCGCCGCGAGCGCGAGCGCGACCGGTTGGCGCGCCGCGATCGCCGCGAACAGGCCACCGCCGAGCGGGTAGACGAGCGCGGCCAGCGTGCCCGCAACCTGTGACCGCACGCGGTCGCGCCGCAAACCGGCAACGACGCCGAGCACCGTGATCGGCGGCGCGACGAACAGCGCCGTCGTCGAGAAACCGACGGCCGCGATGTTGGTCGCGATCAGCATCACCAGTGCGCGCCGGTCGCCGTCGCGTGACCACGCGATCGCGTGGCGCCACAGGAGCGGCACGGCGAGGAACACGAAGATGGCCTTGCCCTGCCAGTCGCGCACCATCCCGAAGTTGCCGAACGACGGATGGATGTTGCCGTCGAACGCGAGGAACACGGCACTCACCGCGAGCGCGAGCCACGGCAGCACGGCTCGGAGTTCGCGCAACAAGCGCCACAACGCGAGCATCGCGAGGAATGACACGGCCGGCGCCACGCCCAGGTACGCGACACTCGGCGCGGTCCACGGCGTGTAACGCGCGATCACCCCGATGAACGGCTCGATCGCGGGCGACGGGTTCTCCGGTCGTGTGTACGCGAAGCGTTCGTTGGAGAGCAGCGTGTCGCGCTGCGGGAACGTGCGGCCATGATGCGAGATCCACACCGACCGGTTGAGGGTGAGGATGTCGTCGGCGTCGGACCGCACGATGAACAACGAACCCGCCGCGAACGCGACGGCAATCACGATCGCGACGATCGGTGCGAGCGCGACCGGTCGCCGCGCCGGCACCGATCGCCCCTTCCGGATCGCAACCGCCGCGACCGCGAGCGCGATCACGGCGGCCGCTTCGGCCAGCCACCAGTGCTTGCCTTCGAGCACCGACCGCGCGAGCGCGATCGCGACGACCGCGCCGACGATCCCCGCGATCGCGGCCGGCGCGGGCGCCACCTCGACGTCGGTCGCGCCCTCGCCGCCTCGCCGCGCCCGGCTGCGCCACGGCACGACGGCGGCTGCCGCGGCTCCCGCGACGACGCCGGCGAACCAGATCCCGGTCGCGACCGCGACCGGGACGTGGCCGACGATTGCCACGTGGTACACGACGGTCCACAACGCGAACGCGAGGATGGCCGCGTCGAGCGCGACGTCGATACCGCGCGTCACCGGGTCGACGTCGCCGGCGTCGATCGCGGGAGCTGCGTCGGGCTCGGCCGTGAGCGCGGCGTTCACCGGCGCCGGAGCATTTGCTGCGCGCGGCGGGCGCGGCGCGCCGCCCCCAACGCGGCGCGTTCGAGCCGCCCGATCTCCGTGTAGCCGAGTGCGCCGGCGACCGCGTCCGACACCGCTCGGGCGGTGCCCAGTTCCGCCCGGCACGCTTCCAGCTCGTACTCGCACTCGCCGGTGAGGCGGGTCGCGCGGTCGAGGGCGCGCCGCTCGGCGGTGGTCGGTGCGCGCCGGGCCGTGATCAGCGCGTCGGTCAGCGGCGAGTCGGGCGGCAACTCGCCCGGGTCGAACCGTTCGTGCGCGCCGGCGAGCGCGAGCGATCGGTCGAACAGTGCCCGCTGCTCGGCGCTGACCCGCTCGTCGCGGTCGAGCGCGGCCCGGTCGTGGCGAGCGTGGCGCAACGACGACAGCAGGAACCGGCGGATCGCGTCGGGGTCGGGCGCGGTGGCGACCTGGTCGTGCGCGACGAGGAACTTCTCGAGGTCGGTGACCGCGGCCGGGTCGTCGACGATGCGGTCGTAGTCGACGACGATGGCCGGCAGCCCGGCCGCGTCGCGAAACACCAGCCGCGTGTAACGCTCCCACAGCGCCATCGCGTACGTGACCGCCATGCGGTCGCGGCGTGAGAGCGATGCCGCGATGTCGAGCGGGTTGCGCACCACGACCACCGCGACGTCGTCGCCACTGCCGACGCAACGCCGCCAGAACGGCAGCACCACGCTCGCTCGCGGGTCTTTGAAGACCCAGCGCGGACCGTCGTAGGTCGCGACGAACTCGGCGCCGGCGCGGGCCAGCAGCTCGGCCATCTCGGGGGCGTCGACGAAGGAAGGGTCGGGGGCCGGTGGTGCGTCCCAGCTGCCCCCCAGACGGTCCAGGACCTCGTCGTTCACCTCCATGAGCGCCAGGTGCTCCCAGAACCCGGCCGGGTTGTCGGCCTGCACCGGCATGAGCCGGTCGGCGCGACCGATCGGGACGCCGAGCAGGTTGATCACCCGGGTCACGGCCGAAGTCCCGGACCGGTGCATGCCGAGCACGTAGACGCCCATCGGCCGCTGAGGCTAGATGCGCCGCCGACCCACCGTGCGTCGATAGCTATCGCATAGCGATAGCTATCGACGCACCTCGAGCCGGGCCCACACGGGACGGTGGTCGCTCTGACGGTGGTCTTCCACCACCCCGCCGTCGATGTACGCCAGCCGGTCGTTGACGAGCACATGGTCGATCTGGCTGTGTGGGCGGTGCGAGGGGTACGTGCGGCCCCGCACGGTTCGCTGCCAGCCGGGGAACAGCCGCTCGACCCACGGTCCCCACAGGTTGAAGTCGCCGGCCAGGAGCGCCGGGCCGTCGAAGCGGGGCAGCCGGCGGCGCAGACCGTCGAGCTGGACGATCGGCGCGCCCCACCACAAGCGCGACGACGTGTGCAGCCCGACGACGTCGACCGCGGCGCCGCCGACGTCGAGGGTGAGGTCGATCGCGACGCGCGGGCCCGCGGGGTCGAACAGGGTCCGCCGGAGCGGGATGTCGCTCCGAGCCTGCACCGGGAAGCGCGACGCGACCGCGAGCGACCACGATCCCTCACCCGGCGACGCCAGCTCCGGCTTGCGGCCGGTGCGGTTCATCGTCACCCACGGCGCGACCGCGACCGAATACCCGGCCGCTTCGAGCCGGTCGACGACACCGCCCGGCTCGTGCGGCACCCAGGTCTCGGGAAGGACCAGGACGTCGGCGTCGAGGCGCGCCAACACCTCGAACACGTCGTACACCACGTTCCGGCCCGCGCCGAAGCGAGTCACCCCCCAGCGCGAGTTGAACCCCCCGACCGTGAACTCGACCAGAGCGACGGTCCTGTTCGCTCAGATACCGATGCGCTGCGCGAGCAGTTCGCGGTGGTAAGTCGCGTCACCGAGGAAGATCTCGGAACTCTTCGCGCGCTTGAAGTAGAGGTGCGCGTCGTGCTCCCAGGTGAACCCGATGCCGCCGTGGATCTGGATGTTCTCCGCGGCGGAGTGGAAGTAGGCCTCCGACACGTAGGCCTTCGCGAGGCAGGCGACCACCGGCAGCTCGTCGTTGTCTTCGGCCGCCGCCCACGCCGCGTAATACGCGGCCGACTTGCCCGACTCGACTTCGAGCAGCATGTCGGCGCACTTGTGCTTGATCGCCTGGAACGACCCGATCGGCCGCCCGAACTGCACTCGGACCTTCGCGTACTCAACCGACATGTCGAGCACGAACTGCGCGCCACCAACCATCTCGTTGCTGAGCGCGACGGCCGCCTGGTCGAGCGTCTTGCTCAACGCCGGCCAGCCCTTGCCGGGCTCACCGAGGGGTTCGGCGGTCACGCCGGAAAACTCGATGCGCGACTGCTTGCGGGTCTGGTCCATCGTCGACAGCGCGGTGCGGGTGATGCCGTCGGCATCCGCGCGTACCGTGAAGAAGGCGATGCCGTCGGTGCCGCTCGTACCTTGCGTGCGGGCCACCACCACGAGCAGGTCGGCGTTGTGCCCGTCGATGACGAACATCTTCTCGCCGTCGAGCGTCCACGCCCCGCCCGATTCCTTCGCCGACAGCGTGATGCCGTCGGCACCCCACTTGCCCGACGGTTCGGTGAACGCGAGCGCGGCGATCGTGTCGCCCGACGCGATGCCGGGCAGCAAGGCCTGCTTCTGCGCGTCGGTGCCGGCGTTCAAGATCGCGTTCCCGGCGAGCACGACGCTCGCCAAGTAGGGCGCGCACAGCAACACGCGTCCCATCTCCTCGAGCACGATGCCGAGCTCGATGAACGTGAAGCCCTGCCCGCCGTACTCCTCGGGGATGTGCAACCCCTGCAAGCCGAGTTCCTGGCCCATCTGCTTCCACACCGCAGGGTCGTAGCCCTCGGTGGTGTCCATCAGCCGGCGCACCTCGCTCGACGGCGACTTCGACTCGAGGAATTGGCGCACAGTGCGCCGCAGCTCTTCCTGCTCCTCGGAAAACGCGAAATTCATACCTGTCCCCTTTGCGGGTGTTAGCGCGGCTCGCGCGGGAGCCCGAGCACCCGCTCGCCGATGATGTTCCGTTGGATCTCGCTCGAACCGGCGTAGATCGTCTCCGCCCGGCTCGCCATGAAGGTCTGGTGCAGGTCGTCGAGGTGGTAATGGCCCGGCTCGTACTTCGAGCCCTCGCGCTCGACGAGCAGCGCGTCGGTGCCGAGCACGTCCATCGCCGTCTCGCCGAGATTGCGGTGCCAGTTCGTCCAGTACAGCTTGCCGATGCTCGACTCGGGGCCGAGCACACCGCTGTGCATGAGGTTGGTCAGCATCCGCATGCCGTTGTACTTCATGATCTGCACGCCTGCGTAATGCCCGGCCAGACGGTCGCGGATCAACGGGTCGGCGGTCGCGCCGTTCTTCTGCGCCGTCTCGATCAGCTGGGTGAGCTCGCGCTGGAAGCCGAGCTGCTGCGAGAGGAACGCGGTGCCCCGTTCGAACCCGAGCGTCGCCATCGCGACCTTCCAACCCTCACCGACCGGCCCGAGCACGTTCTCGCGGGCCGTGCGGGCATCGGTGAAGAACACTTCGTTGAACTCGGCGCTGCCGGTCATCTGCCGCAACGGGCGCACTTCGATACCCGGCTGGTCCATCGGCACGAGCAGGTACGAGAGGCCGTGATGGCTCTTGCTCTCGGGGTCGGTGCGGGTGACGACGAAGCACCAGTCGGCCCGGTGCGCCAGCGTCGTCCAGACCTTCTGCCCGTTGATCACCCACTCGTCGCCGTCGAGCACCCCGCGGGTCTGGACGTTGGCAAGGTCGGAACCGGCGTTCGGCTCCGAGAACCCCTGGCACCACAGTTCCTCGACCGACTGGATCTTCGGCAGGAAGCGGCGTTTCTGCTCGTCGGTGCCGAACTGCACCAACGTCGGGGCGAACAGGCCCTCGCCGAAGAAACTGACCCTTGCCGGCGCGTTGGCGCGGGCGTACTCCTCGTTGAAGATCACCTGCTGGGCGAAGTCGAGGGCGCGGCCCCCGTACTCGAGCGGCCAGCTCATCCCGACCCACCGGTCGCGGCCGAGCAAGCGCTCCCACTCGATGCGGACGTCCCAGCCTTCCTCGTCGGCCGGCCCGCCCCGCCCGCCGAGCGCGGCGAAATCGCCCACGAGATGCTCGTCGAGCCAGCTGCGGACCTCGTCGCGGAACGCAGCTTCGGCAGGTGTGTCGCGAAAGTCCATGAACCCCGAACCGCGCAGGTGAAACGGTACGTGGACGCTACTTGACCGCTCGGTCGAGTTTCCACCTGCCGCGTGTCGCGGCTCTCGCTCGGTGCGCCGAGGCCGGGCGCAGCAGGCGCCCGGCCTCGGAATTCGTCAACGGGAATGCGTGGCTCAGGAGCCGGTGAAGATGTCGCCGCTTTCACCGTCGGCGCCGTCCTGCGTGTACGTCTGCTTGTGCGCCTTGTACACGAAGTGGAACGAGGTGACCGAGTAGCCCACGTTGCCGAAGTGCTGTGTGACCCATGCGCTGGTGCCGACACAGTCGCCGGGCGTGTTGCTACCTGCAGAACCCCACCCGGAGTAGAGGTCACCCCAGTTGATGAGTGCGCAGCCACCGGTGCCCTGGTACGCCGCACCGGTGTTGATCTGGAGCGTCTCGGTGCCCTTGAACGTCCCCGGGATGCCACCCTTCAGGGTGTGGCCGGAGTTTTCCACTTGGCCGTTGCACGCACCGGGGCTCTCCGCCGCCCCGCTCTGGCCATCACCGAGGGTGAGGATGTGCCCCTTGTCGAAGCTCTCGATCACCGTCCAGGTGCCGTCGTTGTTCTGCGGCTCGATCGTGAAGTCGCGGTTGTAGGTATCGATCGCCCACGCCGTGCCGCACTGCGTCGAATCGGGCGACATCGACGGGTACGGGCCGTCCTTGATGCCGCTGACCTTGGCGCTCGCCGTCGTGATGCCGGCGACCAAGCCGGCGCCGAGCAATGCTGTCGTCGCGAAGACGATGACGACAATTCTCTTCATGTCCCACCTCTTGTTCTCTCGATGACGCTTTCGTCCCCCGGCACGCAATGGTTCGCAAACACGCGGAGCGCGACGAAGACATTCGTCGGCGCTCCTCCGTAACCGCGAGAGACAGATGCAGACGCGCGACGTTGTCACCGGACGTGACGGACATCGGACGTCACGCGTATGCAAGATGTCCCGACGTGCACGCACCGCCGGCCGGCCGCGAAAACCGAACGATCGAAGCGTGACATCCCCACGCACCCCGAACGGGATGGCCCGCCGAACGTAACGACTTCGTTGTGAACAGTCAAGGACGGCGCGGCGCGCAACCAGGACGCACACCGCGCATTGCTCGTGACGCGACGAGGGACCGGCCTCGTGGCCGGTCCCTCGCATTCCGAACCGCGTCGAACGGTTACTTCTCGAAGTCGTAGTACGTCGTGTTACCGCTGATACCGATCACGAAGTTGTCGACGGAACCGGTGAACTTGCTGTTCCACCCACTCCCGGCTTTGAAGCCGAGTTGCGCGTCGGTCGGGTTGATACCCGCGTTCGGGTAGGCGGCGATCACCTGCGCAAGCGTGCACGGCGACGCCTGGGTGCACACCTTCGGTGCGGTGGCATTCGCGACCTTCGGCGTACCGGTGCTCCACCAACCCTTCTGCGTGAGCGCGTCCCACGACTGCCAGGTCTTCCGCGGGATCGTGCCGCCGCCGTTGGCGAGGTACGGCTCGAACACCAGACGCCCCTGCCACGCGGTCGTGGTGTCGGTCAGGTCGTAGTCGAGGCTGACATTGAGCGTGATCGCCAGGTTGTTGCCCGGGTCGAACGTGCCGCGGAACGTCGAGTACTCGAGGTCCGTGAGGTCACTCAGTGGTGTCCCGCCCTTGGCGAGGTACGCCGCGGTCCCGAACACGTAACCCTGCGTCGGCTTCTTGATGATGAGGCGCGCGCTGCCGTGCCCGGTCGGGCGGCCCTTCGGCCCGTTCACGAACTTGCCCTTGCCGCCGAAGCCGTTGTCGTCGGCGAAGCCCCATCCGTACGTCGTGCCGTTGACGACGGCGTCGGTCAACTTCGAGCCGCCCGGCTCGAAGTCGTACGCGGTGTCGTTGCCACCGATGCCGATCACCACATCGTCGACGTTGCTGTAGAAGTTCGAGTACCCGCTCCCGTCCTTCAACACCACCTGCGCGTCACGCGAGTTGATGCCGGCATCGGGGTAGTCGGCCGTGAGCTGCGACCAGGTGCAGGGCGACGACTGCGTGCACAGCGCCGTCGCCGTGTTCCCCGCCACGATCGGCGTGCCGCTCGAGAACCACTTGCCTGTCGTGAGCGGCGACCACGTCTGCCAGGTGTTGTCGACGACCTGGCCGGGGCCGATCGACGACGGGATCCATACGACGCGACCCTGCCAGTCGGTGCGGGCGTCGGTCATGTCGTAGTCGGCGCTGAAACTGATCGCGACCGCCCGGTTCGCGGTGGCGCCGTTGGCCGTATAGGTCGAGTACTGGAGGTTCGTGATGTTCGAGAAGTTCGTACCGCCGTCGATCCCGGCACCGAACTCGTAGCCCTGGCTGGTGTTGTTCACACCCAACTCGACACTGCCGGTACCGGCCGGCGGCGTCGCGGGACCGGTGACGAACTGACCGACCCCACCGGACGCGTTGCCGTCGACGAACCCCCACGACGGGTCGGCCTGCGTCACCACGACCGGGGTCGGGGTGACCGCCCCCGCGGCGGCGACCCGCGCGACGGTCGGAACGAGCGCCGCCGCCCCACACGCGACGGCGAGTGCTACCGGCGCGAACGCAGCGCGGGCGCGAAACCGGCGATTCGGGTACGTCATGAAATGCCCCCTGTTGACGTGGTGTCGGGCGGCAACCTACTCACATCGATCGGCCGGAGCGAGGACGCCCGACGGCCGGTACGGTGAGGTCATGGCTCGCGTCGCGCATTACGAAGACACAGGAGTGCGGATCGAGAAGATCGTCGTGGGGCCCTTCGAGAACAACGTGTTCGTCGTGCGCGACAAGGCAACCGGGAACGCGGTGATCATCGACGCGGCCAACGAGCACGAGCTCCTCCTCGACGTGAGCCGCGCCACCGGCGTGCGCCGCGTGTTAACCACTCACGGCCACTTCGACCACATCCAGGCCGTCACGGCGATGCGCGACGCGGGCATCGACGTCGGTATCGCCGCCGAAGACGCGAAGATGCTGCCGTCGTACGACTTCGTCATCCCCGACGACGACGTGATCGCGGTCGGCGACCTCCGGTTGCGCACGATCCACACGCCGGGTCATACGCCCGGCTCCACGTCGTTCCTGCTCGAGGGGCACCCGATCCTGTTCACCGGCGACACGCTGTTCCCCGGGGGGCCGGGCAACACGAAGTTCGAGAACGCGAGCTTCGATCAGATCATCACGTCGATCGACCGGCGCCTCTTCACGCTCCCCGCCGATCTCCTCGTGCTTCCCGGCCACGGCCTCGACACCACGATCGGTACCGAGCGCCCGCACATCCAAGAGTGGGTCACCCGAGGGTGGTAACCCCACCCCGCCGGGTTGTGAGGGTTATGCACCCCTACGGGGGTGTAACCGTCACAACCCGGCATGGGGTCAGCCGAGGTTCTTCGACGCGAGGAAGTTCGACGCGACGGTCTTCGCGTCTTCCTTGTCGATGTCGTAGCTCTTGTTCATCGCGGTGAGGTCAGCCGTCGTCATGGCGGCGCTCACCTGGTTGACGAGATCGGTGAAGCTCGATCCGTACGCGGTCACCAGCGCGTCGGTGAGCACCGGCACGACCGCGTCCGCGTTGATCAGGCCCTTGTCGTCCTTCAGCTGCACCCACTTCTCCTGCGCGATCGCGCCGTTGGTCGAGAAGAGCACCGCGACCTGCACCTGGTTGCTCTTCAGGGCCTGCACCGTGATCGGGCCGGCCGCGTCGAGCGACTTGAAGTGCTTGCTGAAGTCGATGCCGTACTTGCTCTTCAACCCCGGGATGCAGAACGGGTTCGTCGGGCAGTCGGGCGGGCCGCCGAGCGTCAATTCGCTCTCGTGGCCGGCCAGGTCGCTGATGTTCGTCAGGTTGTACTTCGTCGCGGTGGCCTGGGTGACGACGAACGCGTTGCTGTCGATCGCCGGCGACGGGTCGAGCGCCTGCAGGTTCTTCGCCTTCAATGCCGTGCGAAGTTTCGCGGTCGTCGCCTGCGCGTCCGGCGACGCTTCGCCGGCGTTGTTGTTGAGGAACTCCAGCGCCGACGCGGCGTACTCGGGCGTGAAGTTGATGTCGCCCGCGGTGAACGACTTGTAGACGATGTCGCGGAACCCGCCCAACGACTGGTACTTCACCTTGTAGCCCTTGGCTGCGAGTGCCTGGCCGTACACCTGCGACAGGATCGCACTCTCGCCGAAGTTCTGCGCCCCGATCGAGATCGTCGGCCCGTTCGGTACCGAACTGGTCGCGCCGCCCGTCGTCGTCGTGCTGCTCGACTTGTTGCTGCTGCTTCCGCATGCCGCCACTACCAGCGCGAAGACCGCGAGTAGCAACAGCAGAGGCCTGACTCGTTTCATTTGCCTGTTGGCTCCTTTGTGTTGGATCTAGCCCGCGGCCGTTGGTGCGACCGCGTCGATGTCGTCGTCGACGGTGACGCGCACCCCGCGCCCGCGCCGTGAGAGCCACGGCGTGAGCGCGCGTTGCAACAGAACGAAGAACCCGTCGGTGATCAGCGCGAGGACCGCGACGAGCACCGCGCCGGTCACGAGCTTCGCGGTGTCTTGCTGGGCGATGCCTTCGGTGATGAACGATCCGAGGCATTCGAACGCGACGATCGCGCCGAGTGTCGCGGTCGCGACGACTTGCACCGCGGAGATGCGCAGACCGGTGATGATCAACGGCAACGCCGTCGGCACTTCGACGCGCAACATCACTTCGTTGGGCGTCATCCCCATGCCGCGTGCCGCTTCGACGACGTCGCGGTCGACATCGCGCACGCCGGTGTAGGTGTTGGTGAAGATCGGCGGGACCGCGAGCACGACCAGCGCGACGAGGGTCGGGCGGTACCCGAAGCCGAACAGGGTTAGCGTCGTGAAGAACGCGATGATCGCGAGTGACGGGATGGCGCGCCCGATGTTCACGATCGAGACGGCGATGAGGCCGCCTTTGCGGAGATGACCGAGCACCATCGCGGGCGGCAACGCGATCGCCGACGCGATCACGGTCGCAACGATCGAGATCCGGACGTGCGCGCTCGTCCGGTTGAGGATGCCCGTCGACCCCCACCAGTGGTTCGCGGTGGTGAGGTAGTGCCAGAAGAGCGAGAACGTGTGCATCAGCGCGCCAGCCCGCGCCGCGCCCACGGTGTGAGCAACCGTTCGATCAACACGAACCCGAGGTCGAGGGCGATCGCGAGCCCGATCGAGCACACCGTGCCCACGACGATCGGCGTAGAGAACCGGCGGTTGATGCCGTCGAGGATGAACACGCCGTAGCCACCCTCGCCGACGAGTGCAGTGATCGTGACCAGCCCGACGGTCGTGACCGACGCGATACGCACCCCCGCCACGATCGCGGGCGTCGCCAGTCGAAGATCGACGGCGAAGAACCGGCGCCACGGCGTGTAGCCCATGCCGTCGGCCGACTCCTTCACCGCCGCCGGCACACCGTCGATACCGGTGACGATGTTGCGGGTGAGGATGAACAGCGTGTAGCTGACGAGCCCGATCTCCGCGGTGCGGAAGCCGAGGTGCGTGATCGGGATGAGGAAGCCGAACAGCGCCAGGCTCGGGATCGTGTAGAGCACGTTCGTTGCCGACAGCAGTGGGCCGTACGCCCACCGGAACCGCAGGACGAACGCGGCGAGCGCGCCGGAGATCAGTAGGCCGGCGATCACCGCCACGACCGTGAGGTGGAAGTGCTGCCTCGTGGCGACCCAGATGTCGTGCTCGTGCTCTCGGACCCATTTCCACCAGATGAACGAGTTCGCATCGTTGGCGAGCAGGTACGTCAACGGACGCCTTCGCTGATCTGCTCGATGGTCAGCATCCCGAGGTAACGGTTCCGGTCGTCGACGACCACCGCGACGTTGTTCCGGCTGACCACGAGCGCGTCGAGCGTCTCGCGCAGCGAGGTGCCCGGTTGCACCGGCGTCGAGAACGGCCGCAGCCGCGCGTCGCGCACCGACTGGTGACCGTCGAGGTCGTTGCGGTCGGCCCAACCGAGCATGCAGTCGCCGTCGAGCACGCCTACCCAGTCGACCGCATGTTTCTCCATCGTCGCCTCGGCTTCGGCGCGGGTCGCGCCGACGCCGACAACGGGGCCATCGGTGCGCTCCACCTGATCGACCGTCATCAGCGACAACCGCTTCAACCCGCGCTCGTGGCCGAGGAAGTGGACGACGAATTCGTTGGCCGGTTCGCGCAACAGGTCTTCGGGCGACGCGTACTGCTCCAGCACACCACCGACATTCATCAGGGCAATGCGATCGGCAAGCTTGATCGCTTCGTCGATGTCGTGGGTGACGAGCACGATCGTCTTCTGCACGCGGCGTTGCAGCGCGATCAGTTCGTCTTGCAGCCGCGCCCGCACGATCGGGTCGACGGCGCTGTACGGCTCGTCCATCAGCAAGACCGGCGGGTCGGCCGCCAGTGCACGCGCGACGCCGACGCGTTGCTGCTGGCCGCCGGAGAGCTCGGCGGGGTAACGCCGTAGCTGGTCCGTTTCGAGACCGACCAGGTCGACCAGTTCCGTGACACGCGCCTTGATGCGTTTGCGGTCCCAGCCGAGCAACTTCGGGACGGTGGCGATGTTCGCCTCGATGGTGCGGTGCGGGAACAAGCCGATCTGCTGGATCACGTAACCGATCGACCGTCGCAGTTCGGACGCGGCAATCGACTGCGCCTGCACACCGTTGACCCAGATCTCGCCCTCGGTCGGTTCGATGAGGCGGTTGATCATCTTCAGCGTGGTGGTCTTGCCGCACCCCGACGGGCCGACCATCGCGACGAGCGCGCCACGCGGCACGTCGAACGACAGGTCGCCCACCGCGGGACGCGGCGCGCCGTCGAAGCGCTTGCCCACGTGGACGAGACGGATCGCCGCCTCGTTCGACAGCTCACGCGCCCCACCGACGGCACCTTGCGGATTCGTCACCCTGCCTCCCTGCGGTACACCGCAGCCCCGGCCGTGGCGGTGCGGCACCCCTTCCGCACCTGGGTCTTCCTGAACACTCTTCCTCGGGTCGCGGCAGGCTACCGACCACTGTCGCTACCGCAAAATGCGTTTGGCGACACCTAGGCCGTCGGCGCCCGCGGCGCGTGCACGATGCGCAAGCCTTCGGGGATCTCGAGCGCGTGCACACGGTCGCGTTCGGTCTCGATCGTGAGATGCCCGCCCATCAACTCGACGTGTTCGAGGCGCAGCAAACCGATCCAGTCGGGCACCGCCGGCGCGATGTGCAATTTGGCGTTGCGGATGTCGGGCTCGAACCGCAGCATCGTGCGCAGGAACAGCAGCGGTGACGCGGCGGCCCACGCCTGCGGCGAGCACGATGTCGGGTAGCTGATCGGGAACCCGAACTCGTCACGATCGAGCCCGGCGAACAATTCCGGGAGCAGGTTGCCGAAGAACGGCGACGCTTCGATGATGCCCTGCATCACGCGGTGCGCTTCGTCGATGAAGCCGTAGCGCATCAACCCGGCGGCACAGATCGCGTTGTCGTGCGGCCACACACTGCCGTTGTGGTAGCTGATCGGGTTGTACCCCCGCATCTCGTCGGACAGCGTGCGGATACCCCAACCGTTGAACATTCCGTCGCTCAACAAGTGCTTCGCGACGTGCGGAGCCTTCTCCTCGTCGACGATCCCGGTCCAGAGGCAATGGCCCATGTTCGACGTGATCGCGTCGAGCGGGCGGTGGTTCGCATCGAGCCCCATCGCGAAGTAGCCGGCGCCGTCGTGATCGACCCAGAAGTCGCGGTTGAACGCGACCTTCAAGCGGTGCGCCCGCTCGCGTAACTCCGCCGCGCGTTCATGGTCGCCGGCCTCGGTCGCGCAGTGCGACCGCGCGATCAGCGCGCCGTACGCGTACGCCTGCACTTCGCACAACGCGATGGGCGTATCGTGCGCGAGCGTCCCGTCGCGGAAACGAACGCCGTCCCAGGAGTCTTTCCAGCCCTGGTTCTGCAACCCTCGGTCACTTGTGCGCTGGTACGACACGTAACCGTCGCCGTTGCGATCACCGTAGGTGTGCATCCATTCGATGGCCCGGTCCGCGTTCGGCAACAGCGCGTCGACCTTGGCGCGCCGCACACCCCACCGTGAGAGTTCGCCGAGCAACATCACGAACAACGGGGTCGCGTCGGCGGTGCCGTAGTAGACCCGTCCCCCGCCGAGCGTGAGCGACGCCGTCTCGCCGAAGCGCATCTCGTGGAGGATGCGGCCCGGTTCTTCCTCCGTCACCTGGTTCACCTCGCGGCCCTGGAAACGCGCCAACGTCTCGAGGGTGCCGAGCGCGAGGTCGGGATCGATGAGCATCGTCATCCACGACGTGAGCAACGAGTCGCGACCGAACAACGTCATGAACCACGGCGCTCCCGCGGCGACGACGGCGCGTTCGGGGTGTTCGGGATCGAAGATACGTAGCGCGGCGAGGTCTTCGGTCGACTGTTCGAGCAACCCGCGGAAGACGTCGTGGTCGGTGGTGACCTTCGGGAGTCGACGCCGCCACGTTTCGAGGCGTTCGACCGGCGTCGATCGTTCCACCGGTTGCCCGCACAGGTAGCGGGGCGTGATCTCGACGTCGTCGAGGACGGGAGCGACCTGGAGGCAGGTCGACCACTCACCCCGCGGCGGCACGATCACCTCCCAACTCACGACCGTCTCGGAGAAGCGGGGCGCATCACTGAACTGCAGGTGTGTCGCGCGCCGGAATGCACCGCGCCGGTACCTGAACGCGAGCCCCTGTTCGTTGCTCGCGACCGACAAGTCGCCGGCCTTCTCGATGCGGCCTTCCTTCACTTCGAACAGGTCGGCGAAGTCGCAGGCGACGAGCAATTCGAGGGAGCAGAACGCCGCTTCCTCCGAATAGTTGTGGAGCGCGAAGTCCTCGCGCATGCCGCGGCCGACGTAGCGGCGACGGAACAACATGAGGTGCGAATCGGCGTGCCCGGCGCGCGGGTGATCGCGGACGACGAACACCGCGCTGAATGGATCGATCACTTCGGCGCCGAGCGGCTCGGGTTCGCGGCCGTTCACCCTGACCCGCAGTTCCGAGAGGAACCGGGTGTCGCGGAAGAAGAGACCTTCGGGGTGTTCGGGGCGGATGTCGCCCGAGCGGCCCGAGATGCAGAACGCCGATCCTTCGACGAGCGTGACGGTCTCGCCCTGGCCGAGCGACGCGCTCGAACTCGTGGTCCACGGGTCGGGCATTGCCGAGTCACGCTAGCGGTCGGGCGCGCGGCCCGGCAGGCCTCGCTCGCACTATCTTGCGTCGCGGTGAGGGTCGGGATTGTCGCTCCGGTTTGGTTCCCCGTCCCGCCGACCGGTTACGGCGGCATCGAATTGGTCACGGCGCTCCTCGCCGACGGCCTCGCCGATGCCGGCTACGACGTCACCCTCTTCGCCAGCGGTGGTTCGAGCACCAAGGCGAAACTGGTCTCGCCGCTCGAATCGCCACCCGACCCCCACCTGCTCGGCAACCCCTGGTACGACGCGTACCACGCGCTCGCCTCGTACCTGCACGCCGACGAGTTCGACGTCATCCACGACCATGCCGGCGTGACCGGCCCGGTGCTCGGCTCGCTCCTGCGCGGCGTCCCGCCGGTCGTGCACACGCTGCACGGCCCGTGGACCGAACCGACTCGCCTCGTCTACGGGTTGGCCGGCGCGTACATCCATCTCGTCGCGATCAGCGACGCGCAGCGCCGCGACAATCAGGACGTTCCGTACGCCGGCACCGTCTACAACGGCATCGACCTCGACTCGTACCCGTTCCGGACGGAGAAAGAGGACTTCCTCGTCTACATCGGGCGAGCGAACCCCGACAAGGGCCCCGCGACCGCGATCACCGCGGCTCGCCACGCGGGCCTGCCGATCAAGTTGGTGCTCAAGCGCAACGAACCGCCCGAGCGCGCCTACTACGAGGAGATGGTCGTCCCGTTGCTCGGCGACGACGTCGAGATCTTCGAGAACATCACCCACGCCGAGAAGGTCGACCTGCTCGGCCGGGCCAAGGCGATGCTCTTCCCGATCCACTGGCCCGAGCCGTTCGGCCTGGTGATGGTCGAGGCCATGGCGTGCGGCACACCGGTGGTGACGACCAATTGGGGCGCGGCGCCCGAACTGGTCGAAGAGGGTGTCACCGGGTTCCGCCGCGACTCGTACGGCGAGCTGATCGACGCCCTCAACTGGGTGGGCGAGATCTCCCCCGAGGCCTGCCGGGCGCGCGTGGAGCAGCGCTTCTCCTCGACCGCGATGGTCGCCGGCTACGCCGAGATCTACGAGCGTCTCGCCGCCCGCCACTCGTTTTGATGTACCGGAACGGCCCTTCCCGGCGTTTCGGCGACATCAAAACCGGTGGGGGGAACCGGGCGGCGGGATTTTCACTACGGACGTAGTGGAATTAACATGCGGCCATGAACGAGGTGCTGCAGATCGACGACCTGCACGTTGCGGTCGAAGGGAACGAGATCCTGCGCGGGGTCTCACTGAGTGTCGCCGAGGGCGAAGTGCACGCCCTCATGGGGCCCAACGGGTCGGGGAAATCGACCCTCGCGAACACGCTGCTCGCGAACCCGGTCTACGAGATCACCGGCGGGCGGATCGTCTTCAAGGGCGAAGACGTCACGAAGCTCTCCACCAGCGACCGCGCCGCGCGGGGCATGTTCCTCGGGTTCCAGCACCCCGAGGAGATCCCGGGCGTCAGCGTCCTCAACTTCCTCCGCCAGGCGATGGCCGTGCGCAAGGGCATCGACAACTTCTCGGTGCTCGAAGTGCGCATGAAGCTCATCGACTGGACGAAGCGCCTGGGCATGGACCAGCGTTTCACGGAGCGCTACCTCAACGAAGGGTTCTCCGGCGGCGAGAAGAAGCGCAACGAAGTGCTGCAGATGGCATTGATGGAACCCGACTTGGCGGTGCTCGACGAGACCGACTCCGGCCTCGACATCGACGCGTTGCGTGTCGTCGCCGCGGGTCTCGAAGAAGTGCGCAAGGACCGCCCGCAACTCTCGATCCTGTTGATCACGCACTACCAGCGGATCCTGAGCTACCTCACCCCCGACCGCGTGCACATCCTGCTCGACGGTCGCATCGTGAAATCGGGCGGCCCCGAACTCGCGCGGACGCTCGACGAGCAAGGCTTCGACGCGTTCCGGGAGCGCGTCGCGTGAGCACGTCCCCGCTCGATGTCGCGCGGATCAAGGACGATTTCCCGATCTTGCGGCGCGAGGTGCACGGGCACCGTCTCGTCTACCTCGACTCCGCCGCGTCGTCGCAGAAACCGACCGCAGTGCTCGACGCGATGGACGGCCTGTACCGCAACTCCTACGCCAACGTGCATCGCGGCGTCTACACGATCGCCGAGGAAGCAACGGTTGCGTACGAGCAGGCGCGCGCGAAGGTGGCGCGGTTCGTCAACGCGCGTTCCACTTCCGAACTCGTGTTCACACGGAACGCGACGGAAGCCATCAACCTCGTCGCGTACACGTGGGCGCGAGCGAACCTGCAGGCCGGCGACGCAATCGTGCTCACCCACCTCGAACATCACGCCAACGTCGTGCCCTGGCACATGCTCGCGGCCGAACGGGGAGTGGAGCTTCGTTGGCTGCCGATGACACCCGGCTACGAACTCGACCTCACGAACCTCGACGCGCTGCTCGACGGCGCGAAGTTGCTGGGTGTGAGCGCGATGTCGAACGTGCTCGGCACGCTCACTCCCGTGCGCCGACTGGTCGACGCGGCCCATGCCCACGGTGCCCTCGCGCTCGTCGACGCGTGCCAGTACGTGCCGCACAACGTCACCGACGTGCAGGCGTGGGACGCCGATTTCGTCGCCTTCTCGGCCCACAAGCTGCTCGGGCCAACGGGCATCGGCGCGCTCTACGGCAAGGAAGCACTGCTGGAAGCGATGCCGCCGTTCCTCGGTGGTGGCGAGATGATCCGCGACGTCCGCCTCGACGGGTTCACTCCCAACGAACTGCCGTGGAAGTTCGAAGCCGGGACGATGCCGATCGCGGAAGCGGTCGGGTTCGGCGCCGCGGTCGACTACCTGTCGGCGCTCGGCATGGACGCGGTTCGAGCCCACGAGAAGCACCTCACCGGTTACGCGCTCGACGCGCTCCGCGAGCGGTTCCCGCAGACATTGCACATCTACGGCCCGCTCGATCTCGACCGTCGGGGCGGCGCGGTGTCGTTCCTCTTCGACGAGATCCATGCGCACGACGTGAGCCAGGTCCTCGACGAAGACGCCGTTTGCGTGCGGGCGGGCCACCATTGCGCGAAGCCACTCATGCGGGTGCTCGGCGTCCCGGCCACGACGCGCGCGTCGTTCTACGTCTACAACGACGAGGCCGACGTCGACCTGCTCATCGAAGCGCTGGCCAAGGCCGAGAAGTTCTTTCTCGGTTGAACCCTCACCTCGTACCTAGGATCTGACCCGATGCCCGGTCTCGAAGACCTGTACCGAGAGATCATTCTCGACCACTACCGCTCGCCGCGGAACCGCGGCGAGCTGCCCGTGCCGCCCGCGCACAAGGTGGAAGGGTTCAACCCGTTGTGCGGCGACGAGGTCGTGCTCTACCTCGAGGTCGATCCCGCGACCGGCACGGTCGAAGACCTGAAGATCTCGGGGCAGGGCTGTTCGATCAGCCAGGCGTCAACGTCGATGATGAGCGCGGCGGTCAAAGGGCAAACCGTCGCCGAGGCGCGCCGGCTCATCCACGCGTTCAAGGCACTCATGTCGATCCACGAGCACAAGCTCGAAGGCGAGAGTGATGGTGCCGACCTCGCCGAAGACCTCGAAGGCGTCCGGCTCGGCGATCTCGAGGCGTTGCAAGGCGTCGTGAAGTTCCCCGTCCGCATCAAGTGCGCGACGCTTGCGTGGAACACGCTGCAACAGGGACTCGACGAAGCCGAAGCCGGCGCGAACGCCAACGGGTGACTCCCGCCGTCACATGGCGGCGAAGAACATGGTCTGGCTGGCGTGCGCGAGCAGTTGCCCGTCGCGTGACCACAACTCCATCTCCCCCGACCCGTAACCGTGGTTGGCCCGTCGCATCCGCATCACCTGCAGCATCCAGTCGTGCTCCGTGCGGTCGAGGAAGTGCACGGTGAGATCGAGGGTCGGCGCGAAGAACGGCGGTGCAGTCGGCCCGACGCGCTGGAACACCGCGCCGGGGATCACGTCGACGAGCGGGAGGTACGCCAGCGTGTCGACAGTGCCGTCGGCGGCGCGAGGCGTCTCGCGGTAACGGATCCAGCGCATCGCTTCGGCCGCGCCGCCGGTCCAGTCGGTCTCCCACCGGTACCGGACGTCGATGTTGCCCACCTCGAGGCGCCGCCAGAAACTCACGTCGTAGATCGACGGTGCGGGACGGGTGTCGGGCAACGGCGGGCACGATTCGGGGGCGGGGACGGCGGGCATCTCGAGTTCGGTGAAGTCGAGCGATTCCCAACCGGTTCGCTCCCGCCCGAACACCGCCAGCGTCCGGTGCCCGACCTCGGGCTCCGCCTCCGAGTGCACCGTTCCTTGCACTTGCGAAACCGAACGCCCGGCGCGGAGCACCTCGACGTCGATCGCGACCGGTCCGGCCGGGACGGTGCGGGCGAACACGGTGGTCGACGTGCGCAGCCGATGGGCAGGGTTGTCGAGCGCGGCGCCCATCGCCCGCAGCGTCGTGGCCGCGACCAGGCCGCCTTGGGGCGAGCGAGGCCCCCACCAGTCGGGACCGAAGTGCGCGTCGTAACGCCCGGAGGCGCCCGGCGCGGCCCGGATCGCGGTTTCCTGCGCAAACGACGTCGCCACGCCGGCGCACGGTACGGCACGAGCGACAAGCAGCCCGGTTTGGGACATGTCGTCCGGTGGAACGAATCGTGAACTGACGGGCCCGGAAGAGCGGCTACCGTGGTAAGGAATCGAGAGGAGCGGCATGGACCGGCCCGGAATCGTCACCATGATCGACGAGGCACTGGAGCGCTTTGCCGCTCGCGACCGCGTCGCGGCCGGCGAAGTCGTCGACTTCCTCCTCGACCTGCGCAGCGCCGTCGTCTCCGACGAAGCATTGCGGACACTCCTCGAAGAAGAAGCACAACCGACGCACTGACCGCGTGATCGGCGGGCAAGGCCAAGGTCGCCGGCGCGTACCGGCGGCCCCTTCGCGCCGCAAGTTCGCCGGACGGTTCAACTACCATTCTCCGCCGAGTGGCCGATCTCGACCCGTCTCACGAGACCGAGGTTCTGCTGCCCCGGAACCAACGCGATCCTCGTCAGCGCGGGATGAAGTTGGCGCGGGTGGCAACCGTCGTCGCGTCCATCGCGGCTGTCACGGCGCTCGCGATCGGCGGTTGGGCCTACGTCTTCGGTGGAGGGCCAACGGGCTCCGGCGTCGACGGCAAGCTCGCCGCCGCGTTGCGCCAAGCCACGACGACCACGACCCCGCGCGGCGCGACCTCGACCCGCGCGACGACCACGACCGCGAAGAACGACGAACCGAAGATCGTCAAGATGCCCGCGCTCAACGGCACCGTGCTCCATATCGGTTCGACCGGTCCGCTCGTGCTCGCGTACGAGAAACGCCTCAAGGACCTGCACTTCGATCCGGGCCCGGTCGACGGCGTCTACGACCAGGACACGTCGTACGCGGTGCAAACCGTCGAGAAGCTCACCGGTGGGTCACGCGACGGGGAGATCGGCCCCGGCGTTCGGTTCGCGCTGAGCACGTTCCGGTGGCCGGCACCCGCCGAAGCCAACGGTGAGCCCGACCGGGTCGAGATCAACCTCGACAACCAGGTCCTCACCCTGTACCGCGGCGGCAAGATCTACCTGATGACCACGACGTCGACGGGGAGCGGGCGCGCGTTCTGCGGCGGTTCCGACGGGTGCCAGTACGCGCTCACACCGCCCGGCCGATTCACGTTCCAGTGGAAGCACGTCGGCTGGGACAAGGGCAAGCTCGGCGAGCTCTACAACCCGTACTACTTCAACGGCGGTATCGCGGTGCACGGCTACCCCGACGTGCCGCCGTACAACGCGTCGCACGGTTGCTCGCGTATCCCGATGCACATCGCCGACTACTTCCAGAACCTCGTGTGGAAGGGCATGCCGGTCTACGTCGTCGGCAAAGAAGCACCGAAGATCGGGAAGTTGCCGCCGCCGACGCTCCCGACGACCTCCACCACCAAGCCGCCGAAGGCGGCCAAGCCGACCACGACCACGACGAAACCGAAGAAGTCGAAGCCGGCGACCACGACGACGACCGCGAAGAAGCCGGGCACCACACCCAAGACGCCGGCCCCGACGACCACGACCAAGCCCTGACATCGTCGTTGGGGCACCGGGTGACGGTGCGGGCCCGAGTCGACGCTCCCATCGAACGGGTGTGGCAGGCGCTGTGCGAGCCGGCCGAGGTTGCGGCGTGGGACGGTGCAACGCCACTGGTCGTCCCGGCGGGCTACCCGCGGCCGGGACAGCACGCGTTGTGGCTCACGCCCGTCGGGCCGTTCACCCTTCGCTTGCACGATCGCGTTGTCGCCGTCGACGCGCCTCACCGCCTCGCTGCTCGCCTCACCTACGGCCTGGTCGCCATCGACGAGGAGTACCGGCTCGAGTCGGTTCCCGGGTCCGAGGCAACGACGATCACGAGTGACAACACGGTGCGCGCCCGCGTGCCCGGTGCCGGATGGGCGGCGCGGCGCGTCACGGAACGTTCCGTCGAAGCGGCGCTGGCAAGGCTCGCCCGACACTCCGCGCGCTGACGTTGCGCGCCGACGCGCGTACCGCTACCGTCCCGCACCCGCCCGCCGTCGTGCGGGCCGAAATCAGGGGATGCAAATGCTGCGCCGTGTGGGGACGTTGGTGGGTGCGTTCGCGCTCGTCGCCAGTACGAGCGTCGGTGCCGCGGCCACCGCCGCCGCCGGTACAACCTCGCCGGTCCGAGCACGGATCGAGCGTCTCTTCGATCGCGGCCGCAGCGCGTTGCAGGCCCACGCGACAACTGCGCCGGCGGGCGCGGCGCCGCTCACGAAGGCCGGGGTGAACGACCCGGTCGGCGACGCCGGCGACACGCGTGCCGACATCACCCATGTCGGCGCGTACTACAGCGCCACGGCGCTCGACTTGTCGCTGAAGGTCGCACAGCCGACGAACCCGTCGACCGACGCGAACTGGCGGAGTAGCACTGCCCTGGTCGGCACCGAGTGGGGTATCGACACGACCGGCGACAGCAACCCCGAGTACATCGCGCTGTTCGCCGCGGGCGCCGCGGGGCGGCTCGTCGCCGACATCGTGCCGGAGAACGCGGCCGGGCTCGAAACGCAGGTGTGCAAAGGGGCGAAGGCCCGCTTCGACCACGGCAGCTACATCGTCACCGCGACCCCTTCGTGCGTCGGGAACGCAGCCCACATCTGGGTCGGCGCGTTCATGATCTACATCCCCGACCTCAACGGCAACTCGGGCGGGATCGACACCGCGCCCGATCGCGCGTTCTTCGGGCCCTGTCGGGACCAAGGGGCGGGAGCCTGCTCGCCGCCGCCGACGGCGGCGTCTTCGTCTACGGGTCGGCGGCATTTCACGGCTCGCTCGGTTCGCTCGGGATCGCCAACCAGGTCGTCGACATCGCCGCGACGCGCACCCTCACGGGCTACGTGATGCTCGGCGCCGACGGTGGCGTGTTCACCTTCGGCGCGACCCGCTTCGCCGGGTCGGCCGCCGGCTTCGGGGCCGCCGGCCGGTTCGCCGGCATCGCCCTGACACCGAGCGGGCACGGTTACTGGATCGCGGCGTCCGACGGCAACGTGCTGGCGTTCGGCGACGCGGCCTTCTACGGCTCGACGAGCGGTTTCACCTTGCGCTCCCCCGTCGTCGACATCGCGGCGACGCCGAGCGGGCACGGCTACTACCTCGCGACCGCGTCGGGCGGCGTGCTCGCATTCGGCGACGCCCGCTTCCACGGCTCTCCCGTCACGATGAGCCTGCGCGCACCGATCGTCACGATCAACGCGAGCGCGCACGGCTACTTCCTGGTCGCATCCGATGGTGGGGTGTTCACCTACGGCGACGCGAAGTTCCACGGTTCGGCGGGCGCGCTCGCGCTGCGCGCGCCGATCGTCGACATGGCGCTGACCACCACCGGGAACGGCTACACGCTCGTCGCCGCCGACGGCGGGGTCTTCACCTACGGCGACGCCGACTTCTTCGGCTCAGCCGCGAACCTGCCGTTGCGAGCGCCCATCGTGTCGGTCGCGAACCTCTGATCCGGCTACGGGACCGCACGGAAGGCTCCGTCCCGGAGGACGGGGACGATGGTGCTCACGTCGGGCTGGGCGGCGTAGCCGACGTCGTCACTCCGGCCCTTGCCCGAGAGTTCCTGCCCCGACGAACACTCGAGCAGGGCCCGGCCGAGGTGGTCTTGCGCGTCGCGCCACGCGGCCACGGCCGCCGCGGCCTCCGGCGACTGCCGACCGCCGATCCCGGCGAGCACCGCGCCGGCGCCCAGGAGATCTTCGAGCGCGGGACGGAGGGATCCATCCGGCCACCGCTCACCGCACGCGACCACGACCACGGGTGCGGCTTGCCGGCGCGACCAATCGGCGACGGCGGCGGCGTTCCGCAGGCAGCCGGCGACCACGGTCGCCCCGGCTTCGGCGGCCAGCGCCGCGCACGTCGACCCGTTGGGAGATGGCAACACGATCGCATCACCGGCTCGGAGGCGGAGGAGACTGAGCGGCGACAGCGACGGGCCGTCGGGTGCCGCGCTCTGCGCAAGCTGCGCGCCGACCGTTCGCGCGAAGTGGGTCGCCGATTCGTCGTGCCAACGGTACGGATAGACGATCGCCCCCCGGCTCGTCGCGGCTTCGACCGCCGTTGTGAACCGCAGCACGTCGACGACAACGGCCGTTCCACCGTCGCCGATCGCCTCGAGGCCGGCGCGCCCACTCGAAACGAACATCGAAGTCGCCCTGTCGAGCCCACGCCTTCGCTTCCGGCCCGACTGCACGGCGGCGCGTCATCGCCTCGTCGCGATGACTTGGATCTTCGGCATGAGCGCGAAGAACTGTCCGCGGGCGTCGCGTTGTCGTTGTTCGCGCACCCACCGGCGAGCGCCGGCGCGCTCGACACGCCCGGCGTTCACCGCTCGGTCGACCGCGTCGGGGAAGCCGGCGACGCGTTCCAACGTTGCCAGGGAACGCCATGCCGACAGTTCCTCGACGCGATCGGCAACGTCGCAGCCCGCGTTCTCGAGGAGTTCCCACAGCCGCGCGCCGATGTCGGGATGCTTCGCCGACGACAGCCAGCCGGCCGGTTCGGGGAGGACCTCGCTGCGTACTCGCAACCCGGCCCAGTTCGGTTCGTACACGGTGATCAGCCCACCGGACGTCACGCACCGGACGGCTTCATCCAGTACGGCCTCGGGGGCGTCGACATGCATGAGCACGCGCTCGATCCGGCATCCCGAGAACGAAGCGTCGCGAAACGGTAGGCGTTCTCCCGCGGCGCGCACGAGCGGCGCGACCACCCCGCCGGTCCGGGCGCGTGCCGCGGCGAGCATCACGATGCTGGCATCGACACCCACAACCGGCAACGCCGCCGCCGCGAGCAACACGAGGTCGTGGCCGGCACCGCAACCGAGGTCGAGAATGGGGCCGCGCGGACGGCGCAGTGCGTGCGCGGCCATGGCGTAGTGCTTCATCCCCGACGCGGCGCTCGCGAACTCGTCGAGACGCTCGACGAGCGCGGCCGGGTCGGGTGCGTCGTCGACCGACGAGAAGCCGGACATCGCATCACCGTCCTCGGCGGGGCCCAGGCGGCCGGCCCCGCTCCAAGGCTCCCCCGTGGTGCTCCACGCCGAGGCCGCCAGTCGCGACCCGCACATCCTCGCGCGCCGACCGGCGCTCCTGCGGCCGCCGGATCACCGGCTCGTGCCGTCCGCCTGCCTCACGACGTGGAACTCCACCCGATAGACGAAGGTGTCGTCGTGGATCGGACCGGCATGGGCAGCTCGCCGACGAAGCGTCTCGAGGTCGGGCTCGCCGGTGCGGGCGAGGTCGTCAGCGGTGATCGACGAGAACGGCAGCAACTCCATCTCGTCGATCTCGATCGTGACCGAACCGCTCCGGTACACGCCGCCGACCTTGACCTGCGGCCGCGACCAGAGCCGGTAGGAGACGGTGATGATCCCGTCCGCGACGCGATCGCGAAGCTCAGGGCTGAACTGCACGCCACCATGTTGCCGCGTTGGCGCCATAGCCCCGTTCCCGCCGGCATCGACCGGGGCCGACTTCGGCCGAGCCGGGCCGCTCGGCGCTACGCGAAGGGGTCGGCGAAGGGGTTCGTGGCGATCGTCGGGTCACCGAAGGGGTCGGCGACCTTACGCGCCTCCACGACGAGCTCGTCGATCCCGAGTTCGGCCGCAATGCCTTCGTAACCGGTTGCTTCGAGCCGGTCGGCCAGTTCCGGACCACCGGAGAGCACGACCCTGCCCGCGAGCATCACGTGCACCCGGTCGGGTCGTAGTTCGGTGAGCAGGCGCGAGTAGTGCGTGATGGCAAGCACGCCAAGATCGTTCTCGTGCGTCATTGCTTCGACACGCCGCGACACATCGCGTAACGCGTCGACGTCGAGCCCGGAGTCGATCTCGTCGAGCACCGCGAACTTCGGTTGCAACACCGCGAGTTGCAAGGTCTCGGCCCGCTTCTTCTCGCCGCCCGAGAACTCGTCGTTCACACCCCGTTCCAGCAACGCGACCGGCACACCCAGCCGTTCGCCTTCGGCCGCGACCTCGGCGGTGACGTCGTCGACGGTCGCGCCGCGGGCGCGGCGGGCGGCAACGAGGAAATCGTCGAGGCGCACGCCGGGCACCTCGACCGGGTACTGCATGGCGAGGAACAACCCCTTGGCGGCCCGTTGCCAGGTCGGCAGGCCGAGCAACTCCTCGCCGTCGATGGTGACCGAACCGGCGACCACGTCGTAGTCGTCGCGGCCCATCAGCGCGTGCGACAGCGTCGACTTCCCTGAACCGTTCGGCCCCATCAACGCGTGCACTTCACCGGAACCGACTTCGAGATCGACGCCGCGGAGGATCGGGTGCCCGTCGACGTCGACCCGCAACCCTTCGATCTTCAGCACGCTCACGGCAACACGACCTTCACGTCGTTGCCGTCGACGACGACGTCATAGACGGCAACGGGCTTGATCGCCGGCAGCGACTGCGGTTCACCGTCGACGAGCGAGAACGTCGAACCGTGCTTGGGGCACTCGATCTCGCGCTCGTCTTCCCACACTTCGCCCTCCGACAACGAGTAATCCTCATGGGAGCAGCGATCGGCGAGCGCGTACCAGTCGTCGCCGATGCGCACGATGGCGACGCGCAAACCGTCGATGTCGACGCGCCGCGCACTGCCGGGCTTCACGTCGTCGACACTGCAGGCCCGGAACGTGTTCACGCCGTCCGTCCCTGGCGGTGTTCCAGTTTCTCGACGACGGCGGTGCGCAACCGCCGCGTGAGCGACGAGAGCGGCAGCCGCTCGAAGACGTCGTCGAAGAAGCCGAGCACGATGAGCCGTTCTGCTTCGGTCGGCGGCACGCCCCGGCTCTCGAGGTAGTAGAGCTGATCGTCGTCGATCGGGCCGACGGCCGACGCGTGCGAGCACTTCACGTCGTTCGCCTCGATCTCGAGGTTCGGGATCGACTCGGCGCCGGCGCCTTCGGTGAGCACGAGGTTGCGGTTGGTCTGGAACGCTTGCGACTTCTGCGCGGGCTTCCGGAGATGCACGAGGCCCGAGTAGACCGAATGCGCTTCGTCTTCAACCGCGCCCTTGAAGAGCAGGTCACTTCGCGTGTTCGGTGCCGCGTGGTCTTGCAGGGTGCGGAAGTCGAGCATCTGCTTGCCGTCGCCGAAGTACACCGCGAGCTGGTTGCTCTCGGCGCCGCGGCCTTCGAGCACCGCCTCGCTGCGCAACCGCGCGTAGTCGCCGCCGAGGGCGACGGCCGATGTGTGCAGCGTCGCGTCACGGCCGATCAGCGCGCGTTGCAGGCCGATGTGCCACGTGCGCGGACCGTGCTCCTGGATCGACAGGTAACGCACGTGCGCGCCGTCGCCGACGAGCAGTTCGACGACCCCGTCGACGAGATGGTCGGTGGTCGGCGAACCGAAACGGTCGAGCAGCGTCACCTCCGACGCCTCCCCCGCGACCAGCAACGTGTGCGGGAAGCTCGCTTCCAGTTCGCCTTCGGTCCAGTGCAGGACGACGATCGGCGCGTCGACCACGACGCCTGCGGGCACCGAGATGAACGCGCCACCGGCGAGGAACGCGTCGTGCAACACGGTGAACGCGTCTTCCGACTGCGACGACGCACGGCCGAGCACATCGCGGACGTCGTCGGCTTCGCACGACGCGAGGTCGCAGACGCGCACGCCTTTCGCCTCGAGACCGGCGTCGAGCTCGCAATGGACGACCCGGCCGTCGCGCACGACGACCATGCCGGCCCGCTCCCCCGCTTCGGCGGCCCACGGGCCGCCGCCCGGCGCTCGTTCCGAACCGATCGGGCCGAGCTCGGCCTCGGTCACCGGCCGGTAATGGTCGAGCTCGAACTCGTCGATCCGGCTGTAGCGCCAGATCTCGTCGCGCGAGCTCGGCCAGGCGATCGTGGCCAGCCGCTCGGCCGCCGCGACCCGTCGCTCGACGAGCCAATCGGGCCCGCCCAGCGATCGTGCCGCTTCAGGAGTGAATGCAGTCATGTGGGAACACGCTCAAGAGATGCGGTGAGCGAAGCGAACTCGCCAGCGAGCGAACGCCCGCGACGACGGAGGAGGAGCAGTGAGCGAGCGAGACGGCATGCCGTTACCCGACGGCGCCTTCCATGTTGAGCTCGATCAGGCGCGACAGCTCCACCGCGTACTCCATCGGGAGCGTCTTGGTGATCGGCTCGATGAAACCGTTCACGATCATCGCGGTGGCCTGCTGCTCGGAGAGGCCCCGGCTCATCAGGTAGAAGACCTGGTCGTCGCCCACCTTCGAGACGGTTGCCTCGTGGCCGATGCGCGCGTCCTTCTCCTCCACCTCCATGTAGGGGTAGGTGTCGGAACGGGAATCGTCGTCGAGGATCAGCGCGTCGCACCGGACGTGGCTCTTGACGTTGTGCGCGCCTTCCTCGACCTTCACCAGCCCGCGGTAGGTGGTGCGGCCGCCGTCCTTGCTGATCGACTTCGAGTCGATGATCGACGTCGTCTCCGGCGCCGCGTGCGTCATCTTGGCGCCCGCGTCCTGGTGCTGGCCCGCGCCGGCGTACGCGACCGACAACACTTCGCCGTGGGCCTTCGGGCCGGTCATCACGACGGCCGGGTACTTCATCGTGAGCTTCGAACCGAGGTTGCCGTCGATCCATTCGACGGTCGCTTCGGTCTCGGCTTTCGCTCGCTTCGTCACCAGGTTGTAGACGTTCGGCGACCAGTTCTGGATCGTCGTGTAGCGGATGCGGGCACCGGGCTTGGCGATCAGTTCGACCACCGCGGAGTGCAGCGAGTCGGTGGTGTACACGGGAGCCGAGCAGCCCTCGACGTAGTGCACCGACGCGCCTTCGTCGGCGATGATCAGCGTGCGTTCGAACTGGCCCGAGTTCTCCGCGTTGATGCGGAAGTAGGCCTGCAACGGCATGTCGACGTGCACGCCCGGCGGGACGTAGATGAACGAACCTCCGGACCACACCGCGGAGTTGAGCGCGGCGAACTTGTTGTCGCCGGGCGGGATGATCGTCGCGAAGTACTCCCGCACGAGCTCGGGGTGCTCGCGCACCGCGGTGTCCATGTCGCAGAAGATGATCCCGAGGCTCTCGAGGTCTTCCCGGTTCTTGTGGTAAACGACTTCGCTTTCGTATTGCGCGGTGACGCCGGCGAGGAACTTGCGTTCTGCTTCGGGGATGCCGAGCCGCTCGTAGGTCGTCTTCATCTCCTCGGGGAGCATGTCCCAGTCGGAGACCTGCTTGTCGATCGGCTTCAGGTAGTAGTAGATGTCGTCGAAGTCGATGTTCGGCATGTTCTTCGCGAACCACTCGAGCATGGGCTTGCGCTCGAAACGCTTCAGCGCGTTGACCCGGAACTTCGTCATCCATTCCGGTTCCGACTTGTGGTGCGAGATCTCCCGGACGATGTCCTCGTTCACGCCCTTCTTGGGCTCGTAGATGTACGACTCGGTGTCGTGCCAGCCGAGCTTGTACTTGCCGAGATCGATGCCGGAAACCGCCATCGCAAGCCGTCCTCTCGTCCGCCGGTTGGGCGGCAGGTCCTGCCGTCAGGCGCCCACCCCAGGGGAATTTCCACTATCCAGATAGTAACAATAGCTCCCGCGCCTGCCACAATTCCCGCCGAGCAGGCGGGACGGGATCAGGCGCCGGGGGCCGATGTCGTCGTAGTGGCCGGTCTCGTCGTGGTGGTCGTGGTGCCACTCGACGGCGCCGTGGTGCTCGTCGTCGTGGTCGACGAGCCGGAGCCCGAGGTGCCGGAACTCGGCAGCGCGTTGAGCGCATCTTGCGCCTGGGTGATCAGCTTCTGCATGGCCTTGATGTGGCTCTGGTACCCACCGAGGTCGTTCGCTTTCAAGGCCTTGACGGCGTCGTTGTACTCGGTCTGGGCCTGCGCCAGCAGGTCGGCCACCTTCGACGGCGTGGTCGGACCGGTCGACCCGCCCGGTGTGGTGGTCGGCGTGGTGCCGCCCGTCGGCGGTGCGGGGGTCTTGAAGAGCTTTGCCAGCGCGGCGTCGACACTGTCGGCGAGCACCGCCTTGTCGCCGTAGGCCATCGCCACGAACTTGAACCGCGGGAACGACGACGACCCGCTGCCCTCGACCCACATCGGCCGCATGTAGACGATCGAATCCTTGATCGGCAACAGCTGCACCTCGCCGCGCAGCACCTTGGAACCGTGCTGGTCGAGCAGCGTCAGGGTCTGGCTGATCGTGTTGTCGGACTCGATCGCCGTCGCGGCCTTCGTCGGTGACGGCGCGGTGCTGTTGTCGGGTGTGTTGTAGACGACGAGTTGCCCGTAGTTCTGCGGGTCACTGCGCGCCACCATGAACGCGGTGAGCACGTTGTCTTTCCCGCGCGGGACGAACGAGCGGGTCAGCACGAACTCCTGACCGGCCTCGGTGCCGATCTTCCCCGGGAGTTGCATCATCTGGTACAGGGGCGTGATCGGGTTCCCGCTCGAACTCAACGTGCTGTTCCGCCCACCGTTGCTCCCGCCGACCAGCGTCGAGGGGGTCGGCGCCGCGGCCGTCCCCGACGTCGAAGGTTCGGATGCGATGTCCCACAGGTCGGCCTTGCCGTAGAACTGCCGCGGGTTGGTCATGTGGTAGAGCGCGTACTGCTCCGTCTGGGCGCGGAACATGTCTTCCGGGTAGCGGAAGTGGGCCAGCAAATCGGCCGGCGCGCTGCTCTTGTCGGTGAAGAGCTGCGGGAACGCCTTCTCGTACGCCCGGATGATCGGGTCGCTCGAGTCGACGACGTAGAACTTGATCGTGCCGTCGTAGGCGTCGACGGTTGCCTTCACCGAGTTGCGCACGTAGTTGAAGTCGGTGTCGAGCCCGCTCCCGCCCGGCAACGACGCCGGGTGCAGGCTCTGCGAGTACGGGTAGTTGCCGGTCGTGGTGTAGCCGTCGATCACCCAGAGGATGCGACCGTTCTCGACCACGGGGTAGGGGTCGGCGTCGAACTTGAGGAACGGCGCCGCGGTCTTCACCCGCGTGAGGATGTCGCGGTTGTAGATGACGCGCGACTGGTTCGTGAGCTGGCCGGAGACGAACAGGTCCCAGCTCCCGAACCGCAACGCGAGCGCCGCCTTGCGGACGAAGCTCGACGCCTTCACGCCACCGGCCCCGTTGTAGACGACGCGCTTGTCGATCGAGCCGGGCGTCGGCTCGACCTCCTGGACTTTCGTGTGGACGATCGCGAAGCCGCCGAGGCCCTGGCCGAAATACACGCCCGGTGTCGTCAGCTGGAGCCCCGCCTCACCCGTGGGTGGGATGTCGCTGAGCAGGAAACTCGGCTGGTCGCCCGACACCGTGTTGCCCGCCGACACCACGGCCGCGTAACCGTGGGTGTACACGAGGTGCGAGTTGGTCCACGTTCGGCTCGGCAGGTTCGTCGGGTCGAGCTCACGGGCGGCGATGAGCGCGGGCACCGTGTCGACGCCCGACTTGTAGCGATCGACGTCGACGTCGTTGAACGTCAGGTAGGGCTTGAACTCCTGGATCGCCTGGTAGGTGGCGTTCAGCTCGGCCGGGTCCCACAGCCGTGTGTTCTCGAGCGTCGCCTTGTTGTCGGTGATGTCGCTCGAGTCGAGGTTCTCGGCGTAGTTGTAGTTCTCCTGCTGGACGTCGGTCAGCCCGAACGCGGCGCGTGTCGCGGTGATGTTGCGCTGGATGTACGGCTCTTCGGTCGAGAACTCGTTCGGCTGCACTCGGAAGCGCTGGATGTACGCGGGGTAAATGGTGCCGACGACGATCGAGATGAACCCCCACAAGCCGACCGCGATGATCGGGAACACCCACCCACGCCGGAAGATGTTCGCGATGAACAGCACCGAGGCGACGATCGAGATGATCATCAGGAGGTTCAGCGCCGGCAACTGCGCCTTCACGTCGGTGTAGCCGGCCCCGTCGACCACGCCCCGGTGAGAAAAGAGCAACTCGAAACGGGCGAGGTAGTACTGCACCGTCTTGGTGAGCGCCATCAGCGCGAGGATCACCGACAGGTGCACCTTCACCTGCGGGGTGACCCGCTGGAACGGGCTCTGCAGCCGGATCCCGCCGTTCACGTAGTGGAACACGGCGGTGACGAGCAACACGACGAGCAACGCGGCGAACGTCCAACCGATCGCGAACTCGAGGAACGGCAGGCGGAACACGTAGAAGCCGATGTCGCGGTGGAACTGCGGGTCCTTCTGGTGGAAGCTCACCGCGTTCGAGAACAGGATCCAGTTACGCCACTGGCCGGAGACCCCACCGCCCATCACGATGGCGAAGAAGAACGCGACACCGACTCGCAACCGTCCCGCGTACGGCACGACGTACGTGCGGTACTTCTCGATGATCTCGTCCTCGGTACCCATCGGGCGACCGCGCGGCGCGACGCGATCGGCGATGTAGAGGTTGACGAGCATCACGACGAAGAAGATCGCCGAGAAGATGACGGCCGGCACGATCTTCGCGCCGAGCAGCGAGCGCCAGGCCTTCCCGAAGCCGACTTCGGCGAACCACAGGTAGTCGGTGTAAAAGCGCGCGATCCCACGCATGCTCGTGACGAGCAGCAGGAGAAGGATCGCCGCGACAATCAGCCACAAGCGCGGTCCGAAGGATCGGCGCGGGGCGTCCGTGGTCGGAACACGCATCGGGCGGCATGCTAGAGGGCCGCCTCACGTCGGCAGCGGCAGGGTCGTGCGACTTACGAAGCGATGGAGTCGACCGGTGCCAGGAGGCACCGGCATCCCGGGTGCGCGGGCGGGTGCCACTGCCCGGTCGGGAACGGTTCGCCCTTGGTCGTCGGTTCCAGCGCGTTGTCGTCGCAGTCGGCGCAGCGACCGTCGGAGGCCGGCACCCACTGCAGCACGGTCCCGTCGGGTACCGCGTCGAACACGCCCCGCGACCATGCGTTGGCGACGACGTCGCCGACCAACGCTTCCAGCGACTGGAGTTTCCACTCTCGATAGCGCGCGCCGATGCGCTCGATGACCAACGACGTGCTGTAGCCGTCGTTGGCGTCGTCGATCGCGACCGCGAGCCGTTCGCGCAACGGCACGACGAGGTACCGGACCGCCTCTTCGACGAGGTCGGGCGGTGCGCTCACCTCATCGGCACCGACCGCGGCCCGGCCGGCCGCGTACGAGCGGTCGAGGCCGCTGCGGACCACCGTGGCCCACGTTTCGATCGCACTCCCGTCGGACTGCATCACCTGCTCCGAGGTGGGCCGCCCCTTGTGGCGCCGCAACGCGTCGAGGAGCGCGTTCTGCTCGTCTTGGGCGCTGCGCTTGGCCTGGCGGACCATCGGGGCAACGAGCGGGTCGGTCGATGCGGCCTGGTCGGTGCGCCATTTCGCGCGGGCTTCGGCCGCGGGATCGGCCGGTTCGGTGCCGGGCTCGCCTTCGGGCGGTGCGTCGGGTTCCGCTTCCGCGTTCGCCCCGGCCTCGGGCCCGGGTGAATCGTCGCCCGGCTCCGCGGCCGCGCCGGCCACCGGGGGCTCGCCATCGGCCGTGGCGGGCTCGCCGGCCGCGGCCTCCACTTCGGTTTCGGTGCCCGCCCGAATGCGAGCGAAGATCGTGTCGACATCGGCGAGGCCGGCCGGGCCGAAGGTTGCTCGCCGCCTTCGGGTGCGGGAGGAACCGGCACCTCCTGCGACGCCTCGTCGGAAACCGCCGCGGTTTCGTCGACCGCTTCGGCGGCGGCGGTTTCCTCCGCCGGCTCCACGTCGGTACCGGCGATGATCGACTCGACGTCGAGCGCTTCGGTGCGGTCTTCGCCCGCCGGGGGCTCGACGCCGGCGGCGTCGCCGGCATCCAGCTCGTCTTCGCCGAGGCTCTCGTCGTCGGCGGCGGCTGCCGCCGCGGCTTCGACCGACGCGATCGGTTTGCCGGCCGCGGCGCGTGCTTCGGCTTGCGCCAGCGCCTCGGTGGCTTCGAGGAACGTGCGCTTCACCGTTCGGTAGGCGTCGAGCAGGTGATCGCGGCCGTTGCGCAGTTCCTCGAGTTGTGCCTGCAGCAGCGTGCGCCGCCGACCGAGGTCCTTCAGCACTCGTTCGCGCAGCGCTTTCGCTTCCTCGACCATGTCGCGGCCTTGCCGGCGGGCGCCCTCGACGATCCCGTCGGCTTCGCTCTGGGCGCGCAGCCGTGCCTCTTCCGCGATCCGTTCCGCTTCGTCGCGCAATCCGGCGACGCGTTCTTCGGCACGACGTTGGATCTCGGCCGCGGCCTCCTCGGCTTCCCGGCTGCGGACCGCGAGGATCTCGGCCGCCTCGTGACGAAGCCGTTGAGCCTCGCTTTGCGACTCCTCGGCCAGCCGGGCGGCGCGTTCCTCGCTCTTGTGGCGAATGTCCTCTGCCGCTTCGCGGGCGTTACGCAACAGCCGCGCGGTTTCCTCGCCGAGCGCATCGAGGAGTTCCTTTTCGTCGAGCGGCCGTGGCGCCGCCAGCCGTGCTTCGAGCTCGTCGATCGCGCTGAGCAGTTCGTGCTCGCGTTCGCGCACCCCCACCAGTTCCTCGGAAACCCGCTTCAGGAAGCTTCGGACCTCAGCCTCCGCGTAGCCGCGGAACGAGGTTGCGAAGGCTCGGTTGGCGATGTCGTCGGCACTGAGACGAGGCATCGTCGAGATGGTGCGAGGACGTCGCTCCTCAGCCATGACGGACTCCCGGGGACCGCTTCGGACGCGCCAGGGCGGTGCGCGCGTCATACCCATCGTAGTGGCGCAAAAGGGGTGGTCGCGCGACCCGCGTGCTCGACGTCAGGCGGCGGTGTGCACCTTCGCGAACGGTTCCCCACCGATCTTGCGCAGCGCGGCAAGCGCTTGGGAGAGGTTCGCGACCGGTACCACCGGCATGTCGCCGACGCGCTTCTTCGCGTGGGCCAGGTCGGCGAGGCAACCCGCTCGGAGCTTCGCGTCGGTGTCGACACACTTCGGGACGATGAACAACTTGGCGTGGAACGCGTGGGCCGCGACGGCCTTCTGCTCGATGCCCCCGATCTCACCGACAACGCCGTTGGGATCGATCGTCCCCGTCACCGCGACCTGCTGGCCGCCGGTGAGGTTGCCCGGCGTCAACTCGTCGATCAGCGCGAGCGTCATCGCGAGGCCGGCCGACGGGCCACCGATGTCGGCCGTGTTGATGCTGATCGACACGGGGTACTTGTACTGAGCCGACGCGAACACCCCGATCATCGGTTTGTGCGTCTGCGGGTCGGCTTGGGTGTGCAACGTGAAGGTGTGCAGCTTGCCGTCGCGGCGGACACCGAGCGTCACGGCAGCGCCCACCTTCTGTTTGCGGATCTCGTTGCCGAGGTCCGATTGCGCCGTAATCGTCTTCCCGTCGACCGACACGATCACGTCGCCCTTCTCGAGCACACCCGCCGCGGGCGCGTGTGCGAACACCGACAACACGACGACTCCTTGCGTCGCGAGCGGGACCTTGTAGCCGACCGCTTCGAGCGCGACCTTCTTCGCGTCGTTCTGCGCTTCCGACATCTGCGCGACCGCTTGCGCGTTGTTGAAGTCGGAGGATTGGCCGCCCGTGAGGTTCTTCTTGCGCTCGAGGTCGATCTGGTTGTCGAGCTTCGCCTGGACCCAGCGCCAGAAGTTGATCGGGACCCGCTCGCGCACGTAGAGCAGCCGGATCGAACCGTTCGCAGGGTACGTACGCGCGCCATGTACCGAGATCGCGCTCTCGACGGGCAACGACCCGCCGGGCGAAATGGTGCCGTACGGCAACTGGACCCAGAACCCGAGGAGTGCCCCGGCCACCAGCAGCACCAGCAGGCTCGCCAGCGACCACTGCCACCAGCGCAGACGGCGGCGGGGCGGGCCCGGCTCCGGAGGCGGTGGCGGGGTGGAACCGAAGGGTTCGAAGGGCTCCCACGTCGGCGCGGGTGCGCCCGGAGCTTCAGGTTCGTCGGTCAAGGTCGTTCAGTTCTGCAGCTCGGAGGCCGACTGAGGAAGAGCGCGCTGATCAAGGAGCTGCTCGGAAATGGCCATCGCCCATCAGAGTGCCATGCCCCAAGTGATGCCGGAGACGCGCCCTCGCACGTCGTCGGCCGTCCGGCCCGCGCCCGCGGCCTGGTCGACGCGCCACACGGTGCTTTCACCGGTGCCCGAACCGAGGGTCGCCGGCGTGCTCATCCGCATCGCCGCGTTGCTGACGGCGACCGCGGTCGCCATCGGTGTCGTGAGCAGTGTCGTCCTCGCGTTCGCGGCCGGGGCACTGAACCAACTCGGCCACTGACCTCAGGACCGGCCGGGCCGCCGGCCCGGCGGGTCGCCACTTCCGGTTCGGCGGGCGACGGTTAGGGTTCCGCGCCTATGCCGAGGCCCGACGCCACCGAGCGGGCCGCCGCGATCACCGCCCGCGGCCTCACGGGCCGGATCCCCGACGACGAGGCGATCGAGCTCGCCGGCATCGTGGTGCACGGTTCCGACCCACGGGCTCGCGGCGCGGCGCTGGGGGCGCTGGTGCGGTCGGCTCGGCGCGCGATCGCGCGCGACGCGCTCCTCACGGCCGCGGCCGACCCGGACGTGTCGATGCGGCGCCGGGCGGCCGACCTCGCGCCGAGCCTCGGCCGCAACGTTCCGGTCGGTGCGTTGCTCGGTCTTCTCGCCGACGCCGACGGTCTCGTCGCCGAAGCTGCCGCGTTCGCGCTCGGTGAACGTGCGAACGGTTCGCGTCGCGTCGTCGGCGAGCTCGCGCGGGCGGCAACCGACCACGACGACCCGCTCGTACGTGAAGCCGCCGTCGCCGCGCTCGGCGCCCTCGGCGACCGGCGCGGGCTCCCCGCGGTCCTCCACGCGTGCAGCGACCGTCCCGCGATCCGTCGCCGTGCGGTGATCGCGCTCGCCGCCGTTCGAGGGCGAAGAGGTCGAAGCCGCGATCCGCAACGCGCTCAGCGACCGCGACTGGCAGGTGCGCCAAGCCGCCGAAGACCTCGCAAAACCGCGCGACGATCAAACGCCGCGACGATGACATCCCCCTGCTAACTCCGTTGGTCGGAGCGAGCCATGAACATCTCTTTGAGGCTGTCGAAGTTTTCGAGGCAGCGCCCGGCGCCGAGCACGACACACTCGAGCGGCGCGTCGACGAGATGCACCGGCAAGTCGGTTTCTCGCGAGATCCGCCGGTCGAGACCGCGCAGCATGCTGCCGCCCCCGACGAGATGCACACCGTTGAGGATCAGGTCTTGCGCGAGTTCCGGCGGTGTACGCGCGAGGCACGCGACGACCGCGTCGCAGATCGCGCGGACCTGCTCCTCGATCGCGCCTCGCACCTCGTCAGGGAACCAGCATGATCGTCTTCGGAAGCCCCGACATGAGGTCGCGGCCGCGCACTTCGGCTTTGTACTCGTCGGCCACGGATGCGGCCGAGCCGATCGCGAGCTTGATCTCCTCGGCGGTGCGTTCGCCGATCGCGATGCCGTACTCCCGCCGCACGTAGGCCTGGATCGCGGCGTCGATGTCGAACGAACCGACCCGCACCGCTTCCAGGGCGACCACCCCTCCGAGCGAGATGACCGCCACTTCGGTGGTGCCACCGCCGACGTCGACGACCATGTTGCCCATCGGCTCGTGGATGGGGAGCCCCGCGCCGATCGCCGCAGCCATCGGCTGTTCGATCAGGAAGGTCTGCGCCGCGCCGGCCCGCCGGGCCGCTTCCAGCACCGCGCGCTGCTCGACGTGCGTGATCGCGGAGGGGACGCAGATGAGCACTCGCGCGCGGTACAACCGGTTCACACCCGCGCGTTGGAAGAGCAGGCGGATCATGCGCTGCGTGATCTCGAAGTCGGTGATCGCGCCGCCGCGTAACGGGCGTACCGCGACGATGTAGCCGGGCGTCCGACCGATCATCTGCCAGGCCTCGTGGCCCATTGCCAGTACGTCTTGCGTCCGGCTGTTGAGCGCGATGACGGTCGGCTCGTTGAGGATGATCCCTTGCCCGCGCGCGTAGACAAGGGTGTTCGCTGTGCCGAGGTCGATGGCGAGGTCCCGGGCCAGTGCGAACCCTCTCACTCAGGCGGGCGCTGATTGCGCCGCGCTTGTGTGTCGGGAGCGAGCGCCCGTAAGCCTCGCTCGAATTCTTCGATGCTGTGGTCCATCGACGTCGGCCGGCGGTTTCGCAGCAGCACGACGGTGATGCCGATGGCGCTGGCCAATACGACGAACAGCAGGAACTGCACGATGCTCCTCAGTGACGGGGGGAGGGAGGGGACGGTTGGGAGGCCGCGGACGCGACGCTCCGGATCGGATGTTCGTCGACGGCCCAGTCGGAGCCGCCCGACCAATGCTCCTGCTTCCAGATCGGCACCGTCTCTTTCAGTGTGTCGATGCAGAAGCGGGCGGCTTCGAAGGCGTCGGCGCGATGCGGTGAAGACACCACCACCGCGACCGATGCTTCGGACAGCACCATCTCGCCGACGCGATGCACGAGGGCGATGCGTTCCACCGCCGGCCAGCGCACGCGAGCGGCGGCGGCAACTTCGCGCAGCGCGCGCTCGGCCTCTTGCTCGTAGGCCTCGTAGGTCATCGCCGTGACGCCGTCGCGGCCTTCCGCGTGGTCGCGCACGACGCCGAGGAACGTCACGACCGCGCCACTGCGCGGGGTGGTCGCCCACTGCACGAGCTCGTCGGTTGCGATCGAGGTGTGGACGAGCGAGACCAGATCGGGCACCCCGGACGCGGCAAGATGCGGCGCGCCGGCGGCGACGCGTGCGCTCGAGGAGGCGATGCCGCGGTCAGCGCGATTGTCGAGCACCTGCTCATTCTACGGATGTGCAGGCCGGGCGCTCCTGGGGGGCGCGGCCGGAGCGTGGGGGCCCGTCGTTACACTCCGCGAAATGTCGGGGGCCCTGCGGGCGACGAACACGACGATCTCGACGACGACGCCGAACCCCTTGGAGCGCCGCCGCACCCGATGGACCGCGTCTGGCGCCACCCGTCGGAGCTCCCGCCGGTCGAACGGCCGCGCCGGCGCCGGCCTCGAGGCCCCGCGAGGCAGCACGGGCCTTGGTGGATGCTCGCCGCGTCCGCGGGGGCGGGCGCCATCGTGACGGTGGCCCTGCTCGCCGCATTCGGGGTGTTCGACGACGCGAGCCCCAACGCGACCGTCGCCCGCGAACAACGGGTCCGGGTCGAGGACCAGGCGGTGGCGACCCTGGCGGCCGAGATCGCTCCCAGCATCGTCACCGTGGCGGCGATCACGCCGGAGGGCGCCCGCCGCGGTTCGGGGGTGTGCGTCCGCCACGCCGGCGACATCCTCACCAGCGACCGCCTCGTTCGAGGGGCCACGAAAGTGCTCGTCACCACCCATGACGGCACGACCAGGCCGGCAACGGTCCGGGGCCACGACCCCGACACAGATCTCGCGCTCTTGCACGTCGGAACCGGCCTGCAGGCCGCCCCGATCTCCGAGAGCAGCGTGCAGCCCGGCGACACCGTGCTCGCCGTCGGCGGCGGGAACACCAACGACAACCAGCCCTGGATCGGCGACGGCATCGTGTCGAGTGTCGACGGGAGCGTGACCGAAGCGGGCGGGCCGGCAATGGACGGCCTCATCGCGACCAACGCATCGCCGGGTGAGCACGGCCTCGGCGGCGCGTTGCTCGACCGGAAAGGCAACGTCGCCGGCATCCTCGTCGCGCCCGTCGCGGGCGACACCTCGACCTACGCAGTGCCGATCGCCCTCGCCGCCAAAGTCGCGAGCCAGCTCGACACGGCCGGTGTCGCGACCCACGGATGGCTCGGCGTACACGGTGTCGACGTGTTCGGCGTCCCGGTCGTCACGTCGATGGCCGCCGACTCCCCCGCCGCGCACGGCGGGATGCGGATCGGCGACGTCGTCGTCGCGATCGACGGCAAACAGGTCACGACGATGGGCGACGTCGTCGCGGCGATTCGCTGGTACCCGCCGAGCACCTCGGTGGTCGTGAAGGTGCAACGCGGCAGCATCCTCCTCAACATGCACGTCGTGCTCGGCGCGACCGGCGGTGCCGGCGCCGAAACCGACGGGACCACCGCCGGCACCGCCGCCGGCCCGGTGGGTGGCACCGGCGGCGGCCGGACGAGCACGGTTGCGGCCGCCTCGGTCGGCGCCAGCTGAGTGCGCGACCATGGGGTATGGCCAACGAACCCCTGGAAGACGTCGATCGCGAACTGCTGAACGCGGTCCAGTGGGATTTCCCGCTCGAGGCACGCCCCTTCGCCGCCCTCGGTGAACGCCTCGGCATCTCCGAACCGGAGGTGCGCGAACGGGTCCAGCGAGTGAAGGACACCGGCGTGTTGCGCCAGCTCTCGGCGATCTTCGACACCCGCGCGCTCGGTTTCTCGTCGGCGCTGGTCGCCGCCAAGATCGATCCCGGCCGCATCGACGCCGCTGCGGCCTTGATCAGCGAGCACCCCGGCGTCAGCCACAACTACAAGCGCAATCACGCGTACAACCTCTGGTACACGATCGCGGTCCCGCCCGGCGAGGATCTCGACGCGCACCTCGACGTCCTGCACCGCGAGTCGGGCTCGCTCGTCACCCGCAAGCTGCCCACGCTGAAGCTCTACAAGATCGGCGTGAAGCTCGACATGACCGGCAAGACCGCGCCGGGCGCGAAAACCGAAGTCCTCGAGCACGAACGGCCCGAGCGCAAGGCCGAGATGCCCGCGCCCGACTTGTCCGACCTCGAGTTGAACACGATCCGCGTCGTGCAAGAAGACCTCGCGAACGTCGAGCACCCATTCGCCGCGTACGGCGAGCAACTCGGTATCGGTGAAGACGAGGTGCTCGACCTTCTGCGTTCGTTCAAGGACCGCAAGCTGATGCGCCGCTTCGCGGCCGTGATGAACCATCGCAGCGCGGGCTTCAAGGCGAACGCGATGGGCGTGTGGGCCGTCCCCGACGACCGGCTCGACGAGATCGGTCCCCGTATGGCCGGGTTCTCCGCCGTGAGCCACTGCTACCGGAGACCGACCTACGAAGACTGGCCGTATTCAGTGTTCACCATGGTGCACGGCCGCAACGCCTCGGACTGCGAGCAGACGATCGAGGCGATCCGCGCCGACACCGGGATCGACGACTACTGCCTCCTGTGGTCGGTGAAGGAGTACAAGAAGGTGCGGTTGCGCTACTACACGCCCGCGTGGGGCGAGTGGCAAGCGCAGCACCTCAGCGCCGCGTAGCGGCCGGCCTCAGGCGCGGCGGCGCGCCCGTCGACGGTGGGTCGCCCACCACGTGGTCGCGGTCACGCCGGTGAGGGCCGCGCCCGCGGCGGCGATCATCCACGGCACTGCGTTCGACTCGACCGGGGATGCCAGCAGGATCGCTTCCTCGTTGGTGTGACGCGGTTGCCAGCCCGCGGCCTTGATGCGATCGTTCGCGACGACCCACGGGTGCACGAGGTACGGCAGGACGCTGGGCGGGGCGTCGGCCAGGCCCGTCGACCACAACACCGAGAGGGTGCGCCGCGCGACCTCGTACGGCACGCCCGGGAGCCGCCGCCGGGCCACGATCGCCATCGCGTCCTCGTGCGACAGCCAACCGTCGCAGGCGACGTTGTACGCGCCCGGCAATGCTGTTCCCGCGGCGAGCGCCAGCGCGGCGGCCGCATCATCGACGTGCACCACTTGCACGGGCGGCGCGGCTCCCCGCACCGTGATCGGGGGATGACCGACGATCGCGTTCGCGAACAGCGTGGCCGCGCCGGCGCCACCACCGGCGCGATCCGCAGGCGGGACACGACACGGTTCTCGCGTTGCTGTTCCCACTCCGCGAGCATCCGTTCGCATTCCGCGTCGAGCGCGGCGGGGACGTAGCCGGGGTTGGGTCGGAGCGGCGCGTCTTCCGACAGCGGCACCGGGTTGTTCGGCCACGCGCCGTACACCGCGGCACTGGACGCCCGCACAACCTTGCGAACCCCCACCGCGGTCGCGGCGTCGAGGACCCGCCGGAGGCCTTCGACGTTCACCCGGGTCATGAGCGTCGTGTCGGGGATGCTCCCCACGATCGCGGCGAGGTGCACGACCGTGTCGACGCCATCGAGCAACGGGCGGAGGTCGGCACCGCTGATATCGACCCGGTGGAAGCGCAGACGGCTGGCCTGCCGGGCCGGGTCACGGACGTCGAGGCCGACGATCCGGTCATATCCCGCGCCGTCGAGCAACGGCAACAGCCGCTGGCCGAGCAACCCGGATGCGCCGGTCACCGCGATGTTCACGCTTCATAGACTGTCGCGGTGGGCGACGATCCCCAAATGGGACCAGGCCCGTTCCCTTTCGGTTTCGACCCGGCGCAACTCATGCGCATGCTCCAATCCGAGGGACCGGTCAACTGGGAGGTAGCGCGGCAGATCGCCGGCGTCATGGCCGTCGTCGACGCCGAGACGGGTGAACCGCGCGAGGAGCCACCCGTCGACACCGCAACCGCCGCCGCGTTCGACGCGGTCGTGCGTGCCGCGCAGGTCGCCGTCGCCGACGCGACCGGCCTCGGCGCGACGAGCACGATTCGCGTCACCTGCGTCGACCGTCGCACCTGGGCCGAAGGCACGCTCGACAACCTGCGCCCCGTCCTCGAAGCACTTGCCGGCCCCTTGCAGCAACCACTCGCGTCGATCGAAGACGAAGAAGACGTCGAAGCCGCGATGGGCGCCGACCCGATGGCGGGACTCGCGACGGTCATGATGCCGATCCTGCTCGGCGTGTGGGCCGGGTCGATGATCGGCTATCTCGCCCAGCACGCGCTCGGCCAGTACGACCTGCCGCTGCCCTTGCTCGGTGCGCCCCGGCTGACGTTCGTCGCCGGCAACGTCGACGAGTTCTCGAACGGCTGGTCGTTACCGATCGACGACCTCCGTTACGCGCTCGCGCTGCGCGAAGGGGTGCATGCCGCGCAGCGTTCCGTCCCGTGGGTGAGCGAACACCTCGCCAACCTGTCGAAGGCGTACGTCGGCGCCTACGAACTGAGCGAAGACTTCCTGGAGAGCGCGTTCGGCGAACTCGACTTCACGAACCTCGCCGGCCTCACCGACGTGCCCGAATCGTTGGGCGACCCCACGAAACTGCTCGGCGCCATGCGCTCGGAACGGCAAGGACCGTTGCTCGAATCGCTGCAACGCTTCGTGTCGGTGCTCGAGGGCTACACCGACGTCGTCGTCGACCGGCTCGGCGAACCGATGATCACATCATTCGGCATGATCGACGAAGCCTTGCGCCGCCATCGGGTCGAGCGCGGGCAGGCCGCCGGGTTCGTCGACCAGCTGCTCGGCCTCCAGCTCGACCGCGACCACTACGACCGCGGCGTCGCGTTCTGCCGTGGTGTGGTCGAACGGGCCGGGCTCGACGGGCTGAACCGGCTCTGGGAGAGCGTCGAGATGATCCCGACGCCGGCCGAACTCGACGCCCCCGGCCTCTGGCTCGCCCGCATCGAGTTGTAGCCGGTTCGCCGGGTTGTGAGGTACGCTGGGCTCACCATGTGCCGTCGTTATTGGTTCGGTTGGTTCTTTGCGAGCGCCGGGGTGATCCCCGGGGCCGCGGCCGACCGTTCCTAACGGCGCACGCAGGTCCCACGGATGCCCCGGCTGCGGCCGGGGCCTTTTCGCGTTCCCGGCCGTTTCGGGCGTCCCGAACATACGGAGCGCAAACGTGATCGTGGTGATGGGCCCCGGTGCGACCGGGCAACACATAGAGGCCGTCGTGGCGACGCTCGGCACGATGGGCCTCGTCCCGTTCGTGTCGCGCGGTGTCGAGCGAGCCGTGATCGGTGCGGTCGGCGACGTCGACGCCGCCCTCGCGGCCGAAGGCGGCACAACCCTCGAAGCACTCCCGGGCGTCGAACAAGTGGTCCGCCTGTCGACCCCGTACAAGCTCGTCGCCGCGCACGCCGATCGGGTTCGCAGCACGGTACGGGCGGGCGACGGCACGATCGGCCCCGACTCGTTCGCGTTCGTCGCCGGTGCGTGCGCGGTCGAAACGCCCGAGCAGCTCGCGGCGTCGTGCGAAGCGGCCGTCGCCGCCGGCGCCACCGCGCTGCGCGGCGACCTCTACAAGCACCGCACATCGCCGTACGCGTTCCAAGGCCTCGGCGCCGCCGGTGTCGAGATGGTCGCCGAGCAGCGTGCCCGCTTCGGGCTGCCGTGGGTCGCCGAGGTGATGTCGCCCGAACACCTCGAAGTGGTCGCCGACGTCGTCGACGTCGTGCGCATCGGTACCCGCAACGCACAGAACTTCGAACTGCTGAAGGAATGCGCGCGTTCGGGGAAGACGGTGATGCTCAAACGCGGCTTGTCGTCGACGGTCGAGGAATGGCTGCTCGCAGCCGAGTACATCGCGGCTTCGGGAACGCTCGACATCGTGCTGTGCGAGCGCGGTATCCGTACCTACGAACCCGCGACCCGCAACACGCTCGATCTCTCCGTCGTGCCGCTCCTGCAGGAGAAGACACACCTCCCGGTCATCGTCGACCCGTCGCACGGCACCGGTCACCGCTCGCTCGTCGCGCCGATGGCACTCGCCGCGGTCGTCGCCGGCGCCGACGGAGTGATGATCGACGTGCACGCGCACCCCGAATCGGCGCGCTGCGACGGCCCGCAGGCGTTGCTCCCCGCGGAACTCCAGGCGCTCGGTGAGCGAGTGCGCGAACTCGTGGCCTGGACCGGCCGTTCACCGTCGCGGCTCGATGCGGTAGCAATGCCGGCATGACGAACGCCATTTCGACCATCGGGGTACTCGGCGCGGGAGTGATGGGAAGCGGGATCGCGCAGGTCGCCGCGATCGCCGGTTTCGACACCGTGTGTTACGACATCGATGCGGGCGCGCTGCAAGCCGCGGAAGGGCACCTCACGACGGGTCGCTTCGGCCTCGACAGCGCGGTGGCGCGCCACAAACTGTCGCGCGAGGAGGCCGACGCGGCACGGGCGCGTGTCTCGTTCACCGACGAGTTCGATGCCGCCGCGGCAGCCGACCTCGTGATCGAAGCGGTCCCCGAGCGCATCGACCTGAAGGTGCGCGTGTTCCGCGATCTCGACCGCGCCGCGCCCGCGGCGACCGTGCTCGCGTCGAACACGTCGGGGTTCCCGATCGCGGCGCTCGCGGCGGCCACCGACCGCCCCGAGCGTGTCATCGGCTGGCACTGGGCCTCTCCGGCACCAGTGATGCGCCTCGCGGAGATCGTCGTCACGCGCGAAACCAGCGAGGACACGATCGCGGTCGTGCGCGACGCGGCGACGAGGTGTGGCAAGAACCCCGTCGTCGTTCGCGACACCGCGACGTCGTGGGGCTTCGTCGCCAACCGGGTGTACTTCGCGATGATCCGCGAGGCGCAGCGGGTCGTCGACGAAGGCATCGCGAGCCGCGACGACGTCGACCAGCTGATGATGGATTGCTTCCGCTGGCCGTCCGGCCCGTTCGGGATGGTCAAGGGCGCCGGCAGCGGCTGGAGCTGACCCGGGTTGCAACGCCGGGTTGTGTCGTTTGTACCCCCGGGCGGGGGTACAAACGACACAACCCCGCGGTTCAGAAGCCGGTGGTCATGGCGGGTGCGGGGCGGGTGACGAACATGCGGTCGGCACGTTGGACGGCGCCGGTCGTCACCTCGTCGACGAGGCCGGCGCCGGCAAGCTCCGAGAACGACGTCCCGCCGAGGTACGCGGCACTGAGCTGCGACGTGCCGAGCACGAGGTCGGCCGACGCGGTCGTTTCGCGACAGGTCGCGCCATCGGGCCCGCCCTGCAGTTCGACCGTCACGACCGTGCCCTCCGGGCGGTGCACTTCGAGCACGAGACGATCTGCGGCGGTGTACGTGCGAGCAGCGAGCGCCGCCGCCTCGTCGAGCACGCACAGCCACAACCCGTCGTTCAGGTAGTCGGGGCGCGCCCGGCGCGAATCGGCGAGCATGAGGCGCAACGGCTCGTCGATCGGCAGGTTGAACGCCGAGATCGTGTGCACGAGATCGACGCCGACGAGGAACTGCCAGAGCGATCGGCGCGCGGGCGCGTTCGTCGTCTGCAGATCGATCACCGTCAGGCGCTTCTTCGAGAGCCCGTCGCCCCAGTCGCCCTTGATGCCGTACATCGCGTAACCGTCGACGACCCGGTCGCGGTCTTCGTGCACGACCCGGAAGGTCGGCGCGAACTCGTCGGCGAGCCAGTGCAACACCTCGGGCCACCAGAAGTCGGGGCGGCCCACCATGCCATGACGGGCGCGGCGGGCGACGTCGTAGACCGGCGGGAACAACTTCAACGACTCGTCGTCGTCGACGAAGCGCACCCGCCCGTCGTCGGCGGGGCCCGGAAGGAACTTCGCGTGCGCCCGTTCGAGCGATAACCCCAGCCGCCAGGTGGCGATGCCGTAGCCGAAGCGCCCGTAGATCGAGCTCTCCGACGCGGTGAGCGCGGCCAGCGGTTCGCCGTGCTCGCGCGCGTCGGCGTGCAGCGCGTCGATCATTCCGCGGAGCACACCGCGCCGGCGATGGGTCGCGAGCACCGACACCCACGAAACGGCCGCGGTCGGGACCAACGCACCACCGGGCACCGTCAGCTCGAACGAATAGTTGCGGCTCGCGCCGACGATCGCGCCGTCTTCGAACGCGGCGCGCGTACGGTCGAGTTCGGCCCGCGCCCAGCTTTCCGGTGCGTCGGGCTTGCGCGGTTCCTGGGCGAACCCGACCCTGTCCATCTCGAGCAGGTCCGGGTATTCGTCGACGGTGACGGCGCGATACGAAATGGCCATCCGCCCGTTCTAGCGTTCCGTGCCCCGTCGCCGCCCGTGGATTACGAGCGCGCCGCGAACGCACGCGGTCACCCGCGGTGTGGTGAACTCCGGCCCATGACCGGAACACTCGAGGTATCCCGTGACATCGCCGCCTCCCCCGAGGCGGTCTACGCCGCCATCTCCGACGTGACCCGCATGGGCGAATGGTCCGCGGAGTGTTATGCGTGCGAGTGGCACGACGGCGTCGACGGTCCGGCCGTCGGCGCGACGTTCGACGGGCACAACCGGCACGGCGAGCACGAGTGGACGACGCAGGGCAAGATCGTCGAGGCCGACCCGGGGCGGGCGTTCGCATTCGAGTGCTCGATGATGGACTTCCACTACTCGACGTGGGGGTACCGCATCGAGCCCACCGGCACGGGGTGCCGGGTGACCGAATGGAACGAGGACCTGAGGCCCGAGTCGGCCCTGGAGTTCAGCAAGACGGTCTCCGGCATCGACGACCGCACCGAGCGCAACCGCGAGACGATGAGCGGCACGCTCGAGCGTCTCGCAGCCGCGCTCGAGCACTGAACGCGACCGGGATTTCTCCGCGATTGGGACCGGCTTCTACGCGACCTCGGCCTGTTCCGCCAAGACGAGGTCGGGGTCGTCGAGGTCGACCGCCACGGGTTCACTCGTCGACACGGGTGCCCGCACCAGGGAGGTGACGACGGCCAGGGCCGCGATGGTGAACAGCGCCGCGACCCAGAAGACCTCGTGCAGGCCGTGGATGAAGGTGGCGGCGGCAGCAGGCCCGGCACCGATCTGGGCGTGATGGGTCGCGGTGCCGAACGCCGTGACGAGGACGGCGAGGCCGATCGCCGCGCCCAACTGCTGGGTGACGGTGACGAGGCCGGACGCGGCGCCTGCATCTGCCGGCGCGACGTCGCGCAGCGCCGCCGAGACCAGGCTGACGAACGCAACGCCGGCTCCGGCTCCCAGCAGCGCCAGGCACACCACGATCTGCCCGTAGCTCGATCCCGCTGACAGGCGGGTGGCGAGCAGGAGGCTCACCGTGGTGAGCAGGATCCCTGCGGTCATCACGCTCTTGTCGGGCCAGCGCCGAACCAGCACTCTGCTCGTGAGCTGCGACGCGGCGAACACCGCGGCGGGGATCGGCAGGAACGCCACGCCCGTTCGCAGTGGCGAGTAGCCCTGGACGTCTTGGAGGAACTGGCTCATGTAGAAGAACAGCCCGTACATGCCGGCGTAGACGAGCCCGCGGGCGACGTTGGCCGCCGCACGCGTCGGGTGGGCGAGCAGGCGCAGCGGGAGGATCGGCTCCTCGACCCGCCGCTCGGTGGAGACGAAGGCCGCCAGCAACACCAGCCCGGCGGCGAACGAACCGACCGTCAGGGTGTCGGTCCAGCCGTTGCTCCCCGCCTCGACCAGCCCGAGCACGACGCTGGTCATGCCGAGGGTGGAGGTCGTCGCCCCGACGAGGTCGAACCGGCCGTGCCGCGGCTCGGTCTCCGTCAGTGCGACCCGGCCCATGAGGCAGATGGCGAGGCCGATGGGAACGTTGACGAACATGACCCACCGCCACGACACGAGCTCGGTGAGCAAGCCCCCGGCGACCAGGCCGGTGGCGCCGCCGGCCGCGGACACCGTGGTGTAGAGCCCGATCGCGCGCACGCGCTGCGGGCCCTCGGGGAACACCGCGGTGAGCAGCGCGAGGGCGGACGGCGCAGCGAACGCCGCGCCGATCCCCTGCACCGCCCGTGCCCCCAGCAACACCCAGGCCGTGGGGGCGAGCCCGGCAACCAGTGAGGAGAGCGAGAACAGGGTCAGACCGGCGAGGAAGGCGCGGCGACGGCCCACGAGGTCGCCCGCCCGGGCGCCGAGGAGCAACAGGCCGCCGAAGGTGAGGATGTAGGCGTTGAGCACCCACGACAGGCCGCTCGCCGAGAAGCCCAGCCCCTGCTGGATGTGCGGCAGGGCAACGGTGACGATGGTGCCGTCGAGCACGAGCATCAGCTGGGCGGTGAGGATCACGAACAAGAACGCCGACGGACGGGAGGCCCACCGGGCGGGCGCGGCCGCGGGGCGCGGCGGGGAGAGGGTTGAGGAGGGCATTGACTTCGACCTTTCCGCTGCTACGCTGGCAAGTAAGCGGAAGCTTCCTCCGGTTACTATACGGAGGGTCCCTCCGTATAGCAAGCGCATTTTCTCTCGTCATTGATTCCGGAGGGTCGGTCGCCCGATGCGAGCCGACGCCAAGCGCAACAACGAGCTGCTCGTCACCGCCGCCAGGGATGTCTTCGCGGCCGAAGGCGCCAACGCGTCCATGGAGGCCATCGCCCGGAAGGCCGGCGTCGGGGTCGGCACGCTCTATCGCCACTTCCCCAAGCGCATCGACATCGTCGAGGCCGTGTACACCACCGATCTCGACGAGCTCGTCGCGACCGCCGAACGGGCCGCCGAGCTCGAACCGTGGGCGGCGGTCGAAGAGTTCCTCATGGCCTTCCTCCGCTACGCGCGAACCAAGCGCACCTTCCTCTCCGAGTTGCAGGAGGCGTTCGCGAAGCGCCCCGACCTGAAGTTGAAGTCTCGTGAGCGCATCGACCAGGCGGCCGAGCTCGTCGTCGGCCGAGCCCAACGAGCCGGTGTGATGCGCGACGACGTCAGCGGCGCCGACCTGATGCAGCTGATGGGCCCGATGTGCACGAGCGCCACCCTGTCCGAGGAACAGGGCAAACGACTGGTCGCCGTCCTGCTCGACGGACTGCGCGTCACCACCTAGGCGAGCGCGGCAAGGCGAGGTGATGCGCGCCCCGCGACGAGTGTTCGGGATCGTCAGCGTGATCGCAGGCATCGCGATCGCCGGGCGCTACCGGCGCGACTCGATCGCGGCTCGGCGGCGCGTCGACTCGATCGACAAGCAGACGGTCGAAACCGCGTTCGGCACGATGGAGTTCGCGCAGGCCGGCGGCGGCGAGCCGGTCCTGGTGGTCCACGGCATCTTCGGTGGCCGCGACGCCGGCCTGCTTTCGTTCGGCGGGGTGCTGCCAGGGCGTCGAGTCATCGCTCCCTCGCGGTTCGGCTACCTCGGGTCGGCGATGCCGCCGAACCCGTCACCCGAGGCCCAAGCGGACGCGTTCGCTGAGCTCCTCGACCATCTCGGTCTCGACGACATCGACGTGATCGGCTACTCCGCGGGAGCGACCTCGGCACTGCAGCTCGCGCTCCGCCATCCCAGCCGAGTACGCCACCTCGTCATCATGTGCGGCAACCTCCCGGGCCGCGTCGCCGCCACCACGCCGCCGCCCGTCGCCAAGGTGGCGTTCCGGAGCGACGTGCTCATGTGGCTGGCCGGCGTCGTCGCCAGACGCCCGCTTCGGAACTTCATCGGCGGCGTACCAGCAGGGTTCGCGTTCACCGACGACGAGCTGCGCCGGGTCGACGCCGTCGTCGACAGCATCTTCCCGGTCGGTGATCGCAGCCAGGGGGCCTTGTTCGACGCGTTCGTGTCGAACAAGGCCGTCAACGACTACCCGCTCGAAGCAGTGTCGGTCCCGGCGCTCATCGTCCACTCACGCGACGACACGCTGGCCTCCTACGACGCGGCCGACGCCGCGGCCCGACGCATCCCCGGTTGCCGGCTGATCACCCATCTCCGCGGCGGTCACCTCATGCTCGGTCAAGACGAGGCCAACCGAGCCGCGCTCGCAGCATTCCTCGGCGCCGCGGCCGACATCGCTCCGCCGGGTCGAGCCCGGCCATGATCGCCCGGCACGGAGCGAAACGTTCTCGGAGAATCCCCTTGCACCTGACGCGACGTGACCTCTTACGGTTGTGAACGTGGCGCGGGAGTGGACGGTCGGTGAGCTGGCGCATCAAGCCGGCGTGTCGGTGAGAACACTCCACCATTACGACCGGATCGGGATCCTGAGCCCGACGCGCAGTGCCGCCGGCCATCGCCGCTACACCGAGCCCGACGTCGCCCGCCTCACCCAAGTCGTCGCGCTTCGCAGCGTCGGGCTCTCCCTCGGCGAGATCCGGCACTGTCTCGACAGCGGCGAAGCCCTGGCCGCCACGCTCACCCGGCAGCTGCGCGACCTCGACCTGCGTGTCGCGCAGACGACCGCGCTCCGGAATCGTCTCGCCGCCGTCGTGGCCCAGCTCCAGCGCGGCCGCGACCTCGACAGCTACGCCCTGATGGCATTGATCGGAGACACGATGACGATGGCAGAAGGCAAGACCAAGATCGTCGAAGAAGCGGGCAATGGCGAAGTGCTCGTACGCAGCAAGGACGACATCACCGCGGGCGACGGAGCCAAACACGACGTGCTCGATGGCAAGGCGGCCGCATCCACGCGTACGACCTGCAACATCTTCCAGCTCCTCGAGCGCAACGGCGTGCGCACCCACTTCGTGGATCGGGTCGACGACGTCACCTTCCGGGCGCGCAACGTCGAGATGATCCCGCTGGAGCTGGTCGCGCGCCGGTATTCCTCCGGCAGCTTTCGAGACCGCTTCCCCGACCTGCCCGACGGTGCCGTCTTCGAAGAGCTCGTGTTCGAAATCTTCGAGAAGGACGATGCCAATCACGACCCACTGCTCGACTTCGACTTCGAAGCAGGCGTTCTACGGCGGCACGTGCCCAACAAGAAGGCGGCCGAAGCGATCGGCCCGGACGCCAAGGCCGGCGACCTCATCACGGAAGAACCGCTCGCAGAGAGCCGTTACGCCGACGTCTCGCCGGAGCTCGTCGCAAGCCTTCGGAACCGCACCCTCTCGGCGTTCGAGGTCATCGAGGAGGCGTGGAAGCAGCACGGCGGCGTCTACATCGACTTCAAGATCGAATGCGGAGTTCGATCGCGAGACCGGCGACCTCCTGCTGGCTGACGTCATCGACAGCGACTCCGGTCGCTTGCGCTTCGGCGACGTCGACATGTCGAAGCAGTCGTATCGCGACGGTACGGCTCTGCCGGAGATCAAGAAGAAGTTCGACGAGGTTGCCGCGCTTACGGACCGATTCGTCTGAGCGTCTTCCCGGCCGCGCGTCGATTCGGGCGGTCGCGTTCGTGGAAGTGGTGAGCGGCGCATCGGCGCCACCTGGCCCGAAGGAGAATCCCATGTCGCTCGCCGAAGGAGACGGTGACCATGCCCCAGTACTTGCTGTCGGTGTGTTTCGACGAGCCCTACGACGTCGACATCGACGCACCTGAGACCCAGCGCCAGATGGCAAAGACCGCCGCGCTCACCGCCGAGATGCAACACGCCGGCGCCTGGCTGTTCCACGCCGGCCTGCGGCCCGCGTCGTCGGCGACCGTGGTCCGAACCGCAGGCGGCGACGTGTCCATGACCGACGGGCCTTTCGCCGAGACGAAAGAGCAGATGGGCGGCTTCTGGGTGATCGAAGCCGCCGACCTCGACGCGGCGCTCGAGTGGGCCGCCAAAGCTGCGGCCGCCTGCGAGCGGCCCATCGAGGTTCGGCCCACCAACTGATGGCCGAGCTCGCCGACATCTTCCGCCGCGAGGCCGGCCGCTGCACCGCGACCCTGATCCGCGTCCTCGGCGACATCGACCTCGCCGAGGACGCGGTGGCCGAGGCATTCGCCATCGCCGCTGCGCAGTGGCCGACGCACGGTGTGCCGCCGAACCCCGGCGGCTGGATCACGACCACCGCCCGAAACCGCGCCATCGACCGTCTGCGACGCGAATCGACCCGCACCGACCGGCACCTCGCGGCGCTGCGACTCGAAACCAACGACATGGAACGCGACCACCACCCCGAACTCGACGACCTCGATGGCCTCGTCGATGTCGTCCCCGACGACCAGCTGCGGCTGATGTTCCTGTGCTGCCATCCCGCCCTCGCCGCCGACGCCCAAGTCGCACTCACACTGCGGCTCCTGGGCGGGCTCGAGACCCCGGAGATCGCCCGCGCCTTCCTCGTTCCCGAGGCCACCCTCGCCCAACGGATCGTCCGCGCCAAACGCAAACTGCGCGACAACCACGCCCCGTATCGCGTCCCGCGCGCCGCCGAGCTGGCCGACCGCCTTCACAGCGTGCTGGCGGCGATCTACCTGATCTTCACGGAAGGGCACACGGCAACCGCAGGCGGCACCCTCGCCCGCGTCGATCTGTCGCGAGAGGCCATCCGCCTCGCGCGCGTCCTCACCGAGCTCATGCCCGACGAGGCCGAGGCCGTTGGTCTCCTGGCCCTGATGCTGCTCACCGAGGCCCGGCAGCCCGCACGCATCGCCGAGGACGGAACGATGATCCGTCTCGTCGACCAGGACCGCACCCTCTGGGACCGCGCCCTCATCGAAGAAGGTCACCGCCTCGTCCGAGCCTGCCTACGGCGCAACCACCCCGGCCCGTTCCAGATCCAAGCCGCGATCGCCGCCGTCCACGCCGACGCAGCGACCGCCACCTCCACCGCGTGGTCCCAAATCGTCGCCCTCTACGACCAGCTCTACGCGCTGCGCCCCAACGCAGTGATCGCGCTCAACCGGGCGGTCGCCATCGGCGAGCTCGGTGGAGCCACCGCGGGACTCGACGCCCTCGAATCGATCGACGCCACACCGCTCGAGGACTACCAGCCGTACCACGCTGCCCGTGCCGACCTCCTCACCCGCGCCGGTCGGCACGACGCAGCCGTCGCGGCCTACACCCGCGCCATCGAGCTGACCGCCAACCCCACCGAACGACGCTTCCTCGAACAGCAACGCGCGAACGCGCAAGAAGATCTTCCGCGCCGGTGTCGAAACGGCCGGGACCGTTCGTAGCTCATGTGGGACCGGCACGCGGGCCGAGCCGAGCGAAGAACGAACGAGATCGGGGACGACGGTATGAAACTCATAACGCACACGCAGGTCACCGTTGATGGCGTGACGCAAGGCAACGGCGGCGCGACGAAGGAGGAAGAAAGGAGCGGGTTCACACGCGGTGGCTGGGCCATGGGGGTGTTCGACGAAGAGACCATCGCGTTCATCACCCGGACGTACCAAAGTGCCGAGGCGTTCCTGTTCGGCCGAAAGACCTACGACATCTTCGCCGGCTCCTGGGGAGAGGTCGCAGACATGCGGGCCCAGCCCATTGGCGTGGCGCTGAACACGAAGCCCAAGTACGTCGTGTCGGGCACCCTCACAAACCCGGGATGGGCGGGCACGACTGCGCTCTCCGGAGACGTCGAAGCCGCCATCCGGAACCTCAAAGCCACGCCGGGAGGGGAGCTCCAGGTACACGGCAGCAGCGCCCTGATCCGCTGGCTGCTCGAACGCGACCTCGTCGACGAGATGACACTGCTCGTCGTGCCCGTCGTCCTGGGCCAGGGCACACGGCTGTTCGCCGATCGTGGCCCGGACATCGCACTCGAGCTGATCGAATCGCGGGTCGACGCAAAGGGCGTGACGATCCAGGTCTACCGTCCCAACGGGCGCCCGCAGTACCGACCCGCGCTGCCCGAGCACTTGAAGTAGGTCTGGCGCGATCGCGCCGTCGAGCCGGCGCTCCCTACGCTCGCCGTGGAGCCACCAACGGGAGGTGTCGTGTGATCGTCCAAGTCGTGCGCTACGGGTCCAAGCTGACCTACGACGAGGTGATGGAGCGGTTCGAGGACCGCGCCGACCGTTACCGGCAGGTACCAGGACTCCTGCAGAAGTACTACGTCCGCTACCCCGAGACCGACGAGTACGGCGGCGTCTACATCTGGGAGTCGCCGGAGGCGTTGCAGAGCTGGCGCGACACCAACCTTTCCGGGACGCTGGCGGAGACCTACCAGGTCACGCACGGTCCCGATGCGGAGATCGCCGACGTGATGCTCGTCCTCCGCGAGGACAAGAACCCTCTCTGACCGCCGGCTGAACCAGCCGTGCGGTCATCGTGAGCCTGCTCGACAGCCGCGCCGATCACTTCGGGTAGGGGCGGGATCTCCAGCACACCGTCATGGTGGCCGATGAGCTGGAGCCCGTCCCGCGGGTTCAGAACGGCCATGCCGCGTTGCAGCCGTCCTCGAGGACCTTCATGACCGTGAAGGTGGCGTCGGTGAAGCCACCGATCGTGTACCGGCCCCGCTCGCCCGACGGCAGCGAGGACGGCCGGTAGCCGGCCAGGTTGAAGGTGTAGATGAGCGGCACGTGATCGAGCCGGACGTGGCCCGAGTCGTGCTGCTGGTCGTCGGTGAAGATCACCGCGCGCTGATGGCGCTTCGGGTCGAACCAACGAGCGATGGCGGTGTGACCGAAGGTGGCGTGACCGACCGAGCCGATCGAGCGAACCACCTTGTCCACGCCACCGAGCACCGACATGCCCTCGAGCTTGCGCACGAGCGCGTTGGTCTGGCCGTAGATCACGACGTCGACGTTCGACGCTCGCTTGGCGGTGGCCATGGCCATGACGGCGGCGACCTCGACGCGCGACATCGTCGACCGACCCGACACGGCAGCCTGCATCGAGGCCGACGTGTCGATCACCACGAGGGTGCCGTCGAGCGCGGGGATGCGTCCGATGGTGAGCTCGAGCGTGCGGCCGAGTACACGCTTCCAGTTGTCCGACGGCGCGTTCTTGTACGCCGCCCAAACCTGGTACGGGAACAGCCGGGCGCGCGAGACCTGCTCGGCATCGGTGATCTTGTTGATGACCGCGTCGACCGCGGCGTTGGCGATGCCGGCCTCGTCGAAGTTGCGCAGGTTCCGCACGAGCGCCATCACGCCCATCGACGGGATGACCGCCTCCCAGGCCTCGGCGTCCATGCCGCCCGGGAGCCAGCCCGACAGCCGCTCCCACGAGAAGCCGGCGTCGGCGAGCGTGCCCGGACCACGGGCGCGCAGTACGGCACGACGCTCCTCCATCGGAAGCGCGTCGAGCTCAGCCGCAGCGGCGAGCACCGGCAGCACGTCGGCGTCCGCCCGAGCGTCGTCGTGGTGTCGGCGGTCGAGCAGGAACTTGAACAGTGCCGACTGGCGCGCGTCACGCGGCGACGGGTGGGTCAGCTCGATGACGTCGGCCATGCGGATCTGACGCGACCGACCGTCGTAGCGCAGCGCGGCGCGCTCGGTGTAGAGACGACGGGCGGCGGCGGCGATGCCGCGCTTGATCGGCATCGGGACGTTGCGGCCGTGGCGGGTGAGCCAGAAGCCGAGCAGCTCGGCCGGCTCGTCGGCACGCTGCAGGGCGCGCGCGACCACCGAACGGCCGAACCGGCCACCCGCAGCCACGTACTCGGCGGCCATCACGACCGCGGCCGAGCGCATGAGCATCGTCTCGCGCAGGTAATGCGCCAGACCAACCTGGCCGGCCTCGACGTCCGCACCGGCGATGAACGTCGGGTTCGCCGCCGTCACCGTGTGCACGAGCTCGACGAAGCGCCCGTCACGCTTGTCGGCGCGCTCGTAGAACGTGTCCTCGCCAACCATGTTTGTCACCGCGAGCGTGAACAGCTCCGACTCCGGGTCGCGGGCGAACGCGGCGCCTCCCTCGAACGTGCGCGTGCGCTCGTTCGTCGTCGCGATCGGTGCGGTCAGGTTGGTCCGCAGCGGGCGCCGCTTGGTGCCCGAGAACTTCGGCATGACGCCCTCCTCTCTCTCTTCTGTCTTGTTGGTTGTTGTGATGTCGATGGGCCCGGTCAGGGAACTCGTGGACGAGCGGATCGCCGATTCGAACGGCACGCCCGAAGGCGCTTCAACCAGATGAAGGACGCCCGTCCTTCGCAGCTGACCGGAGTGGTGAGATCGGCCTGAGCACCCGAGCGACAGAGGACGCTGTCCAATGCTCTGCCCACTGAGCTACGTCCCCGAGGGACGGCGGGACTCGAACCCACGACCGTTGGATCCAAGAAGGAACCCCCGTCTACGCAACAGGCCGATCTCTCTACAGAGGCATGGCCGGCGCCGGCCCGACACGGTGGTCAGGTCCCCTTGTAGTTGAGGACCTGGTGAAGCGCGTGCAGGACTTCGACGAGGTCCGACTGGTCGGCCATGACCTGGTCGATGTCCTTGTAGGCGGAGGGGATCTCGTCGACGAGCGCGTCCGCTCGGTTCGAGAGCCACACCTTGCCCTTCATCTGCTCGGCGAGATCAGCCGTGGTGTACAGCTTCTTCGCCTTCGTGCGCGAGTGGCGACGACCCGCGCCGTGCGAGCACGACATCCAGCTCGCCTCGTTGCCCTTACCCCGCACGATGTAGCTGCGCGTGCCCATCGAGCCGGGGATGACGCCGAGGTCGTCGATGTCGGCCTTGATCGCGCCCTTGCGGGTGATCCAGGTCTCGACACCGTTGCGCACCTCGCGCTGGGTGAAGTTGTGATGGCAGTTGATGCGCTGCGTCTCGCGTCCGGTGCTGATGAACGCGAGGACCTCGCGCATCGCGTTGTCCATCATCTGGTCACGGTTCGCTCGTGCGTACTCCTGCGACCAGAGCATGTCGCCGATGTACGCATCGAACTCCGGCGTGCCCTCCACGAAGTACGCCAGGTCCGGGTCCTCGAGCCGCAGCTCGAGGTCCTTCGCCAGCTTCCGTGCCCTGGCGATGTGCTGCTGCGCCAGCTGGTTGCCGATGCCACGCGACCCCGAGTGCAGCACCACCCACACCCGGCCTCGCTCGTCGACGCACAGCTCGAAGAAGTGGTTCCCCGAGCCGAGCGTGCCGAACTGCTTGAGCAGCTTCGCCGTCTTGTCCGCCGCGAGCTCCGATGCCGGCTTGTGCTCGGTGAGCCACATGTCGGCATTGCGCGCCACGCGGTCGTGGCCCTGACCGACACCGGCCGGGATCGCCTTCTCGATGCGACCGAGCAGCGGCTCGAGGTTGTCGGGCAGCTGCGACTCGACGATGTCGAGCTCGGCAGCGATCATCCCGCAGCCGATGTCGACACCAACGGCCGACGGGATCACCGCGTTCTTCGTCGGGATCACCGAGCCGACCGTCGCACCGATGCCGACGTGCGCGTCGGGCATGAGCGCAACATGCCCATCGACGATCGGCAGTCGTGCCGTCTTCTCTGCCTGGCGGATGGTCTCGGGGTCGATGTCGCTCGCCCACGAGATGAGCTTGTCGTTGATCTGGTTGGGCATGTCACCCCCTCCTTGTTGTTGGGCTACTTGCGTGTGGTCGGCGGGACTCGAACCCGCATCCTCATGGAGGAAGCGGGGTGGGACTCGCACCCATCGTTGCCTCGCCGGCACGACTCGAACGTGCGACCCCCGCCTTCGGAGGGCGGTGCTCTCGTCCACTGAGCTACGGCGAGATGGAGCGTCGACGGCAGGACTCGAACCTGCACTCACCGGTTTCGTAGACCGGGCCCTCTCCAATTGGACGACGTCGACGTGTGTTGCTGCGCGCCACCGATCGGACTTGAACCGACGACCTTCTGCTCGACAGGCAGTTGCTCTCACCACTGAGCTACGGCGGCATGGAGCGCGCCCTGGGCCTGGTACCAATCTCGTCCGGGCGAAGAACCCGGTGCTCCACCAGTCAGGCGTGACACACGTCGTGGGCCGGGGAGGAATCGAACCTCCGATGTCGGAAGACGGCTGGTTTTACAGCCAGCTGCGCCGCCATGCCGCGACCGACCCATGCGCGGTCGTCGTGGCGACCGACCGCGAATCGACGATGCCTCTGTAGTTGTCAAGGTGCGGGTGTCCCGGCTGGCGGCCGGGCTCGTTGAAGCAGGCTCGGAAGGAGTCGGACCCCCGGTCAGCGGTTTTGGAGACCGCGACACCACCGTGGCTCGAGCCCAAGCGGGAGATTGCGCGCATGACGTTGTGCGCGGTTCGGGTGAATGGCCGGCGAGTTCGACGAGAAGTGCTGCGCCGACTACCAGCGCACGACGGGCCTGCCGGTTTTGGCAGTATCCCGTCGTCCCGGCTCCAACTCGTTGTGGAGTCGTGAGCCGGGCTGGCACGCGTACGCGCCGAAGCTCGACCGGGCTTGACCCTGGAGCGTTCGTTCGGCGGTGAGGATGCGTGCCATAGGAACGATGATGATCTGCTCTTCGCCGATGAGTGTCAACCGATTATCGCAGTCGACGTGACCGGAATGCACCCATGCGTCGCGGCAGCCCGCATGATGAACGAGTGGCTTCGGCATCGCGGGCGGCCACTGTCGGCCGAGCGCGCTCCGAGGTGAGACCATCACGTACTTGTTCCGGATGGGTGCGGGTGCGGTGAGGTGCACTGTGGCGGCCACCTCCTGGTGATCGCGGATGAACTGCACCGTGTGCAGGAAGTCGACCTTCGGGTTATGAGGCGCTTCGAGGCGGTGTCGGCTCGTGTCGGGCAATCCGGACAGTGCCTCTGACCTGCATGTTTGCTGCCGCCTGGTGATGCCTGGTCCAGGTTCCTGACGGCCTCTACCAGCCGATGCGTTAGAGGAAACGTTAGAAGTTCTGACCAGATGTACGTGTTGTCTGCAACAAACAACAGGCTGATCTAGACAACTGCCGATATCCTGGTCACATGGCTCGCCGCGCCGGTGTCGACGTCGCCATCAGGCAGCTACGCGAAGTGCTCCCCGATGACTGGAAGGCCACTGTGGCGCGTGGCGGCCCGAACGCCCCCTCGATTCTAGTGACCAGCCCAGACGGCGTCACGGCCGAGCTCGAGGTCACGTCGCTCAAAGACTCCACTCCCGCGCTCGGTCGCCCAGCTCGAGCCACGTGACGGCCCGTCGGTTGTCGTCACCGACTGGCTGAGCGACCGATCCCGAGCGCTGCTGCTCGCCCACGGTGTCAGCTACATCGACACGACCGGCAATGCTGAGGTCCGGCTCAGCGAGACGGGGTTGTTCGTGCGAACTGAAGGTGCTCGCCGCAACCCGTCGCCCCTACCGACGAAGGGACCGAGCCTACGCGCGAAGGCGTGGGCCTTGCTGAGAACGTTGGCCGAGGTACCGCCCCCGATAGGTGTCCGAGAGCTCGCCGAGTCAGTCGATGTCGATGCCGGCTACACGACGCACGCGATCCGGGTTCTCGAAGATGAGCGGCTCGTCACACTTGCACCGCGAGGGTCCGTGACCGAAGTCGACTGGGAAGCCGTTCTGCGACGCGCCGCGACGACGTACGGGTTCTTCATCGCCGACGAGACATCGACCTTTGTCGCACCAGGCGGACCAGATCGCTTCGTCGCCGACCTCAGCGGCGAGCGCGCCGGTCGATGGGCGGTCACAGGCTCGTTGACCACGTCGCGACTGGCGCCAGTGGCAGCGCCCGAGGTGGCGATCATTACGCCGAAGATGTGGAGCGAGTTGCACGCGCTGGTCGACTGCTATGCACGACGCGGGGCGCCAACGTAGTCCTCGCCGAGCCGTACGAGCCGATCGTGTTCGAGCGCACCGTTACGTCGGGCGTTGACACCTACGTGTCAACGGCACAGGTCGCGCTCGACTGCCTGACCGGCAACGCTGGTATGCCGTCCGAAGGCGAGGCGTTGCTCGGGTGGATGCGAAAGAACGAATGGCGTTGGCGCGCCGGGGCTCTCGGGCCGCGCTCGAAGCGACGAAGTGCGTGATGGCCGACGAGCCAGTGCGTATCGAGTACGTCGAGGCCGGACACGTCCTGCTCGACGTACTCGACACGCTGGAGGCCCGACTCGACGCTGTCGTTCTCGTCGGCGCACAGGCCGTGTACCTCCGCACCGAAGGACGGATGGCGGGCTACCAACCGTTCACCGCCGACGCCGACGTAGTGCTCGACCCAACATTACTTCGCGCAATCCCGCCGTTGGGCGACACCATGCACGCCGCCGGCTTCGTCCTGACCGATGTAGCCCGGCATCTGGGAGGCTCACATCACTCGGCCGGGATTCGACGGCGACATCGTGGTGCCGGTCGACTTGATCGTTCCCGACGAACTCGCGCCGAAGGCCGGTGGACGAGCAGCGCGTCTGCCTGGCGAGCATGGCAAGACCACGGCGCGCAAGAGCCCCGGCCTCGCCGGCGCTGTCGTCGACGACTTCCCGATCGACTCGCTGCGCTGCAACGGGCCGATCGGCGACTCGTCTCGGTCAACGTCGCCGGTCACGGCGCACTGCTCGTCGCGAAGCTCCACAAGCTCGGCGATCGATTCGCGACACCCGATCGCCTCGATGCCAGGGATACCGGCGACGTCTACCGGCTGTTCGATGCGGTCGGCGCCGGCGACGTGACTTCCACGCTCGGCGTGCTCCTCGATGACACTCGGTCAGCAGCAACGACGGCCGAGGCGCTCGCCTACCTCACGGAGCTGTTCCGTGCGGCGGTGAGTCCAGGTGTCACGCTTGCCGTAAACGTCATTGGGCTCGGTGCCCCGGCACCGACCGTGACCACGGTGCTCACCGCCTACGCGACGACTCGCCGAGCTGCTCGAGCACTTGACGGCCGCGCAGGTCGCCGCGCAGCGGCCCTATTGATCGCCGCCTCCGGGGGTCGGGGCCAGACCTCCGCAATCGTCTTCCCCATCGCGAGGTTCCGTTCGCCGATGTTCGCCTCGTTCCGCGCGGCGACGTGTGGGTCGACGATGTGCTTGTTCAACGTCGGCGCGTCTGAACGGTAGGACTGCGTTTGCAGCAGCGTCCTTCCGGTTGGTGCGATCGTCGAGGCTTCCTCGTCGTCCACGGCCGGTTGGAGAGGCGACGTTGAGCTTGTGTTGTTACGAGGGTGAGATTGCCGAGCGTGTTTGATGTAGTGGTCCCTGGCAGCAGGCCTCGTCGTTCCCGCCGTGCCGTCATCCCAGAAGCTGCGCCACCCCTGCGGCATGACGTGCTCAATGTCGAGCTTCGTTGGCAGGGTTACCGATGGTGACGATCGGTCCGCAACTCTAGTTCGACTTGCGGCGAGAATGGCTCGAAGTCGCTGCTGTTTAATGTTCCCGTAGGCCTTCACGTTCAGGAGTAGGGACATGAGCGCCTCGATTCAGTCGGCCGGATGCGGCGTCGACCATCTGACTTGCAGGTAGGCGACCGTAGATCATCGCCAACGTTGGCGCCAGCGTGCTGGTCCAGCTCCTTCAGCATTGCGACGACGAGCTTGTTGACGTCCTTGATCGTATCGCACAGCAAGATTCAGCAAACGACCCAGCTCTCCATCGCCGACAGTGCCGCGTCGCGCTGCGGGACGGGATGAGGTACTCCGCTGATCAGCAGGAGAAGCAGGGGCGTGAAGGCGCCGAGCTCTAACGCCTGGACAACCGCGTGTCCGAACTTGCCGCGCTGACCGGGAGATCGAACTGTGCGAAGTCGTGAAAGGTGTCACGTGGCGGTGACCAACAAGAAGGCGTTGAGCGAGTCCGATATCTGCGATCGCTACATCACGCCTGCGCTCACCAAGGCAGGCTGGGAGACGAACCGGTGGCGCCGCGAGTACGGCTTCACCGACGGCAAGATCATCGTCCGCGGGAAGCTCGTCGCACGAGCCAAGCGCAAGCGCGTCGACTACCTGCTGTTCCACAAGCCGAACCTGCCGATCGCGCTGATCGAGGCGAAGGACAACAACCACTCGGTCGGCTCGGGGATGCAGCAGGCTCTCGCCTACGCCGACACGCTCGACATCCCGTTCGTGTTCAGCTCAACGGGGACGGGTTCCTGTTCCACGACCGAACCGGCACCTTCGACGCGATCGAGCGCACCCTGAAGCTGGACGAGTTCCCGTCACCCGACCATTCTGGACGCACTACCAGGCTTGGAAGGGCCTCGACAGACGCCGACGAAGGTTGGTCACCAGCCCGAACCACGCCGAACCAGGCGGCAAGGAACCGCGCTACTACCAGCAGCTCGCGATCAACCGCACGGTCGAGGCCGTCGCGAGGGGCCAGAAGCGGCTGCTCCTTGTCATGGCGACCGGTACCGGCAAGACGTACACGGCATTCAACATCATCTGGCGACTCTGGAAGAACAAGACCGTCAAGCGAGTGCTGTTCCTCGCCGATCGCAACGTGCTTGTCGACCAGACGATCCAGAACGACTTCCGACCCTTCGGCGGGGTCATGAAGAAGCTCAACCGCGGCCTGGTCGACGAGCGCGGACGTATCGATACCTCCTACGAGGTCTACCTCGGTCTCTACCAGGCGATCATGGGCACGGAGGAGAAGGAACCGATCTACGACAAGTTCCCGCCCGACTTCTTCGACCTCATCGTGATCGACGAGTGCCATCGCGGCAGCGCAGCAGACGACTCCGCATGGCGGGAGGTGCTCGACTACTTCGACTCGGCGATCCAGCTCGGCATGACCGCCACGCCGAAGGAGACCAAGTACGTCTCGAACATCCACTACTTCGGCCAGCCCGTGTACACGTACTCACTCAAGCAGGGCATCGAGGACGGCTTCCTCGCCCCATACAAGGTGGTCCGGGTCGACCTCGACCACGATCTGCTCGGGTGGCGGCCGGAGCACGGCCAGATCGACGACGCCGGCGAGCTCATCGAGGACCGCATCTACAACCAGAGGGACTTCGATCGCGACATCGTCTTCCCCGAGCGCGACAAGGTCGTCGCAGAGCGGATCAGCTCGTTCCTGCACGGCACCGACCCGATGAACAAGACCATCGTGTTCTGCCAGAGCATCGACCACGCCGAACGGATGCGGCAGGCCCTCGTCAACGTCCCGGAGAACGCGCCGCTGGTCCAGGCCGACCACCGCTACGTCATGCGCATCACCGGCGACAACGACGAGGGCAAGGCGCAGCTCGACAACTTCATCGACCCCAAGCGCCCCTATCCGGTCATCGCCACGACTTCGAAGCTGATGACCACCGGGGTCGACGCCCAGACCTGCCACGTGATCGTCCTCGACCAGCGAATCCAGTCCCTCACCGAGTTCAAGCAGATCATCGGCCGGGGCACGCGGCTGCGGCCCGACTACGGCAAGTACTTCTTCACGATCATCGACTTCCGAAAGGCGACCGAACTGTTCGCCGACCCCGACTGGGACGGCCCGCCGATCCAGATCTATGAGGTGCCCGAGGACGACGACGACGTCACCCCACCCGATCCGACGCTCGACGACGAGCCGATCGATGACGAAATCGACGAGGTACTCGATGACCCCGATCACGTCGTCGACGCCGCCGAGCGACGAGGACGACGACCGGCACGTATACGTCGTGAGCGGTGTGAGGTTCACCGTCCTGGCTGAGCGGGTCCAGTACTACGACCGCGACGGCAGGCTCATCACCGAGTCGCTGACGGACTACACCCGCCGCACCGTCAGGAAGAGTTCGCCACCCTCGACGAGTTCCTCAAGCGGTGGAAGACCGCCGACCGCAAGGAGGCAATCATCGACGAACTGCAGGAGCGGGCGTGCTCCTCGAAGCGCTCGAGGACGCGGCCGGCCGGAGACCTCGACCCGTTCGACCTGATCTGCCACGTCGCCTTCGACCGGCCCGCGCTCACGCGCCAGGAGCGAGCCGACAACGTCCGCAAGCGTGACGTCTTCACCAAGTACGGCGATCAGGCCCGCGAGGTCCTCGCCGCGCTTACTCGACAAGTACGCGGACCAGGGCCTCGACTCGATCGGCGAGATCGAGGTGCTCAAGCTCGATCCGTTCCCCGCACTTGGCACACCAGTCGAGCTGGTCCGGAGGTTCGGCGGACGCGACCAGTACCTCGCCGCACTCCGCGAGATCGACGCCGCCCTCTACGAACCCGCCTGACCCGGAGCACCCGTGTCCCTCTCCACCACGATCAAGTCCATCCAAGACATCATGCGCAAGGACGCCGGCGTCGACGGCGACGCGCAGCGCATCGGCCAGCTCGGTTGGATGCTGTTCTTCAAGATCTCAGTGACCTTGAGATCGAGACCGAGCTCGAGGACGACAACTACGAATCGCCCGTCCCGCCCGAACTGCGTTGGGATGCATGGGCGAACGAGGATCTCGGTGCGGCACGCGCCCACCGGCGACGACCTCCTCGAGCTTGATCGACAACTCGCTGTTCCCGGCGCTGAAGGACCTCGACGTCGCCGAGTTCACCGGCAAGTCCCGCCACGAGCCGACCTGCTGCGAAGCGTGTTCGAGGACGCCTACAACTACATGAAGTCCGGCACGTTGATGCGCCAGGTGATCAACAAGATCAACCACGACATCGACTTCAACGAGTCGACCACCCGCCACACCTTCGGCGACATCTACGAGCAGATCCTCAAGGACCTGCAGGGCGCCGGCAACGCAGGCGAGTACTACACACCGCGCGCCGCCACCCAGTTCGCCGTCGACATGGTCGACCCGCAGTTCGGCGAAACCGTGCTCGACCCGGCATGCGGCACCGGCGGTTTCCTCACCTGCGCCTACGAGAACATGCGCCAGCACAGGCCAGACACCGCCGCCAAGCTCGCAAGCTGAAGACACAGCATCCGCGGCGTCGAGAAGAAAGCCGCTCCCCCACCTGCTGTGCGTCACGAACCTGATGGTCCACGGCATCGAGGTGCCCAGCGGATCCGCCACGGCAACACCCTGGCCCGACCGCTGCGCGACTACGGACCCGAGGACGAGGTCGACGTCATCGTCACCAACCCGCCGTTCGGCGGGATGGAGGAAGACGGAATCGAGAACAACTTCCCCACCGAGTTCCGTACCCGCGAGACCGCCGACCTGTTCCTCGTGCTGGTCATGGAGCTGCTCAAGGACGGCGGGCGCGCGGCGATCGTCCTGCCGGACGGCACCCTGTTCGGCGAAGGCATCAAGACCCGCATCAAGCAGCAGCTGCTGGAGGAGTGCAACCTGCACACCATCGTCCGGCTGCCCAAGGGCGTGTTCGCGCCGTACACGACGATCAAGACCAACATCTTGTTCTTCACCAAGGGCGAGCCGACCGAGGACGTCTGGTTCTACGAGCACCCATACCCCGACGGCTACAAGAACTACTCCAAGACCAAGCCCATGCGGATCGAGGAGTTCGAGCCCGAGAAGGCATGGTGGACAGCGCGAGGAGACCGAGCGGGCCTGGAAGGTCACTGCCGAGGAGATCGCCGCGGGCGGCTACAACCTCGACATCGCCAATCCAAACGTGGTCGACGACGACCACGAGGACCCAGACGTGCTGCTCGCCCGGTACACCGAAGCGACGCCGAAGTCGAAGCAGCCCGCGAAGCGCTGCGCGCAAGTCTCGCCGAAGCGCTGACCCGCGACTGATGGACGCGGATACTTCCTCGACAACTTCGGATGGAACAGAGCCGCGGCTCAACTTGCGGGCGTGACGCACGTGCTCGTCAGCGTCTAACTCCGTCTGCACCTCCATCTCGGCTCCGATCGAGCTGCTGTTCACAGTTCGATGCCGAGGTCATGCTCCAGCTCACGGTCGAGTCCTCGCTCGGCGACACGCCCGAGGCGAGAGGCGATGTCGATCTGTCGGTCAAGCGTCGCGAGTAGGACGAGTTCAGCATGGTTCTCGTGCTCCCACGACAGCGCGGGTGAGGACCTCGGGCGTGACGTTCGCCGAGCGCGCGGTCGAGTTGGCGGAGCTTTTCTCGTGGCTGTTGATCTCGACTTCGAAGCGCTCGATGCGGTCCTCGATCTCGTGGCGTTTCACGCGGTGCGTGCGCCGACCGATCGGACCGAGCTCGTCGAGTTCCTTTTGCGCGACGTCGCGCCGCCAATGCGCCTCGCTGAGGTACCGCTCCTCTTGTTGGTGCCGGTGCTCAACCCGCGGAACTCCCGGCCGCGGTCCGGTGGTCCGTCGCCAATTCGTCGACGCAGGACGTCGCACTCGTGACGCATCGAGTTGAGCGCTGTCGATCTCGGATCGACTTGGTCGAGCGCAAGACGCTGCCCTGCGGAACGGGCCACGACTGAACGCAGCGAATCGAGCGCATCGAGTCCCACTTCGGTGGCGTGGCGCTCGTCGATGCGGTGATCGTTCTCGGCGATGAAGACATCGTTGCCTCTACGCCCACGACAGGGCGGTGTACGCGTGCTCGCGCGCACCGGTCTCGTCGAGGAGCACGAGGCAGCGATCCACGGTCGCGCCTTGCGCCTTGTGGATCGTGGTGGCGTAGCCGTGCGTCAGATGCCCAGCCTCGACGTACTCGAACGGAACCACGAACCGTTCTCCGTCGTCACAGTGGACAGTGAGGGTCCTCGCGCCACGTCGATCTGGTCGATCAATGCCGCGCGTGCCGTTGAGCAGTCCGACTCGGTAGTCGTTGCGCAAGGCGAGAACGTCGTCGCCCTCCGCGAAGCCTCGGCCCGCGAGCAGCACCCTGTCATCGCCGAGGTATCCCTCGAGTCGCAGGATGACCCGGGCGCGCCGGTTGAGATCGTCGACGTCTGCGAGACGCGGGGCAACCATGAGGACGTTCTCGCCTTCGACCCGCGCGTTCATCCATTCCTCGATCAACTGCTCACGCACTTCGCTTTCGCTCGACGCGACGTGAACGCGGTCGTGCGCGACATAGGAGTCAATCGCTTGATCGGAGTCGCCACGTCGGAGTTCGGCGAGCGCATTGCGTTCCCACGCGTCGACTTGGCGTCGGTTGTCGGTCAGGACGCTCGCACCGAGTCCGCGCGGAGTCCGCGGAACGCGCCCCCGGCGTCGATCTCGGGAAGTTGGCATGGGTCGCCGACGAGCACGACCTTCGCTCCAACGGCGTCAGCGCGTTCGACGAGACGGGAGAGTTTGCGGGTGCCAACCATCGCAGCCTCATCGACTACCAGCACGGTGGTGCCCGGCGCCGTCGTCGGTGCATTCGAGGCGGCCGAGCAAACGGTCGATAGTCCACGACGGGATGCCGGCGTCGTTCTGTAGTTGCTTGGCGGCGCGGGCCGCGAGCGAGCAGCCGATCACCCGGTAGCCAGACGCCTCCCACGCTTCGCGCGCCGCGGCGAGGGCGAAGGTCTTGCCGGCGCCGGCGACTCCCTCGACGATCTCGATCCCGTCGCCGGATGAGCAGATTGCTCGGACCATGCGCGTTGCTCGTCCGACATAGGGGCGCGCGGCAATCGCGTTCTCGATCGCGTCCGGGGCGGCGATGCCGCACGATGTGGCCGGCGGCAGAGCGCCGTGTCGACCAGCCCCATCTCCAGCTCGAGCATCTCCGGTGTCGTCCACGGTTCTCGTCGGTCCGAGCCGCCACAACTGTCCCGTCCTGGAGGCGGATCGTTGCGGCGGCAGGATCGGCTCGCACGACGAGGACGTGTTGGGACGTGACGAACCCGTCGACGACGTCGAGGACCTGATCAACCGGGCCACCGCCGGGCAGGGCGTTGCACACGGCCTTGATGACATCGCGTTCGCCGAACGTGCTGGCTCTCGCCGTGAGTCCGTTCGCGCTTGCCAGCCATCGGTACAGATTCTCCGCCTCTGGACTTCCCGGCCTCGGCGGGTCCACCACCGGGAGCCGGCCGAGCGTGGCGGCCAGAGCTTTCGAGTCGAGGCCGTTTGCGTCCGCGCGCGTTCGCCACCCCGGTAGCAGTCCTTCGACGTCGACGCCGTCGTCCTTTGCTCGGCGGGTGGCGTACGCGGCGAACTGCGCGGCGCGCGCGCTGTGCTGACCGTGCTCCTCGAGGTGGGCCTCGATCTCTTTGCGGCGAGTGGAGAATTCCCCGATCGCGGCGCGCGGGATGCCGGCGATGTCGGCAATCCCGTTGCGCACCGGTCCCCAGTCCACGCCGAGGCGGCGGGTGAGCTCCCATCGCAGCTGTGCCTCGTAGAGATGCCCGACGGGCGAGAGCCATGAATACAGCGGTCGCGCGTCGAGCGCGGTCCACCGATCGTCGTGCGCGCGTGGGCGAGGTTCGCGAGCACGACGTGGGTGTGCAGGTGAGGGTCCGCGGCCCGCGACGTGCGATGCCGAAACGCCGCGGCCACGAACCCGTCAGCGTCAAGAACCGTGTGCCCGCCTTTGCCCTCGCCGTACACGGCACGCGGCGCGCTCCAACACCGCCAACGACGCGGTCACCGCCGCGTCGGCCGCGTTGCGGACCTCGTTCGACACCTCGGGCTCGCTGAGCGCGAAGAGCAGCGACACGGACTTCGGAGCAGAAAACGTGACATCGAAGCCCGCGACGACGGGCACCGACCGCGACGCAGTCAGTCGATCGCTGCCGTCGGGATGGACGTGGTCGAGCACGCGACCCAACGCATCGGCGTCGACATCGCCATCGAGCCCGAGCAGCGCCGAGGCGCGGCCCACCCACTGGCCGGGCGCCTCCTTCGCGCCCGTGTAGTACTCCTCCGCGCCCTTCGCGACTGTGTCGAGGTAGTACTGCTGCTGGCCGGGCGCGAGCTTCCCGAGGCTCAACACTGGCCGACCGCCCACGTAGTTCGGCGGCGGACGGCCCGGCACGCACCGGCAGGTGCAAGTGCGTCGACGTTCTTGGTCAGGTCGCGGTGAGGGAGTGGGCTGGCGCATGGACCGCGTTCAGAAGGGGAGCGTCGTCTGGTCGGACGTGACGCGGCGGATGCGACGCGTTGAGCGGAGGCGAGGAGGTTGCGACGGTCGGGTGCTCGTGGAACGCCGTTGGCGCCGGGACGCTCGTCGTCAGCGGCGGCCAGAGGATCGGAAAGCCCAACCACCGCTCGAGCTCGGCCCGGTAGATGAGGATCAGTCGGCCGATCCGGTGGCAGGGGATGCCCTCGTTGCCGTCGGTCGCAAGGAAGAGCCGGCATTGGGCGTAGGCGGTCTGCCGGCCGACGCCAACGACCGTTGCCATCTGTTCCACCGACAGCACGTCCTTCGACCGTCGAGGCATACTCCCCCATATCGCAGATAATTCAACGATCTTGCAGAGTACGCCCGGCCGCGGCATGATGCAACACGATTCGTTGATTACTCTACGAACTCGCTCACTGCGGAGGAGCGCATGCCGAGGCTCAAGAACCTGTTCCGCCGGACCTACTCCCCGAACCAGATCGTGGCGCTGAACGTCGCCCGAGCCAGAGCGATCCGCGGGATGGACTCAGGAACAAGCGTCCGAACGCGCTCGCCCCCTACCTCGGAACCCGCTGGTCGAACGCGAGCTTCTCCGCGGTCGAGCGCTCGATCGGTGGCACGAGGGTGAAGCAGTTCAGCGCCGATGAGCTCGTCGCGCTCGCCCGCGGGTTCGACCTGCCGCTCGGCTGGTTCTTCCTGCCCCCGCCTCCCGAGGAGGACGCCGGGCTGCATTCGAAGGAGGCGAGCGGTCGTGGCGTCGACATGGGCGTGCTGCTCGACATCGTGCTCGGCACGCCCGTGAGCACGCCTCCGTGGCGCGACGCGCTGCTCGCGTACGCGGCGGCAACCGCGAAGGAGGAAGCCGAAGGGAGCGGCACCGGCGCCGCGGGCTATGGCACCGTGGAGCAGCGCCTCGACGCCCTCGCCGAGCTGCGAGCGGCCAGTGAGCTGCGCCAGGCCTTCGGGGACGTGGCGGAAGCACGAGACGTCCTCCTCCGGCTCGCCGCGAAGCTCGACCGCCTCGACGGTCCCGCGACCGCCACCCCGTCACACGAGCCGGCACGAACTGGCACCAAGTCCAAGGGCGTCCGCCGCTCGAAGCGCTGAACCGGTCGGCACGAACCGACACGAAGGAGCCCGTGATGCGAGGTCACGTTGCCAAGAAGGGCAACCGCTACTACGCCGTCATCTACGAAGGCATCGATCCGGCCACGGGACGGCAACGGCACCGCTGGTACGCCGGCGGCGCCACCCGCAAGGAAGCCGAGAAGCTCCTCGCCGAGATGGTGAAGCGCAACCACGACGGCGACTACCGCGCGCCCGAACGCATCACCCTCGGCGACCTACCTCGAGGAGCGATGGCTGCCCACGAAGCGCTCGCAGCTGCGGCACTCGACGTGGGACTCGTACCGGCGCAACGTCGAGATCCACGTCAAGCCGCGCATCGGCAACATCCCGCTGCAGCGGCTCACACCCGAGGACCTCGACGCGTTCTACGCCGCGCTGCTCGTCGACGGTCGCCGCAACGGCGCCGGCGGCGGGTTGTCACCGCGCTCGGTGCGGATCATCCACGGGATGCTGCGCAAGGCACTCGCCGACGCGTGCCGCAAAGGCACGGTGCTCCGCAACGTGGCCGACCTCGCCGACCCACCCAAGCCGAGCGCGCTACGGCAAGAAGGAGATGCGGATCTGGACCGCTGCGCAGCTCCGACAGTTCCTCGAAGAGATCGATGACCATCGACTCGCGCCGGCGTTCTTCGTCGCGGCGAACACCGGAATGCGCCGCGGCGAAGTGCTCGGGCTCCGGTGGGACGACGTCGACCTCGAAGCCGCGCGCATCTCCGTGCGCCACGCGGTGCTCAACGTCGCGTACGAGCTCGTGCTCGCCGACGTGAAGACCAAGACGAGCCGGCGCACGATCGACCTCGACCCGCGCACCGTTGCCGTGCTGCGCGCGTGGCGGAAGACGCAGCTCGAGGAACGACTCGCCCTCGGCCATCGGCCCGACGACATCGACATCGTGTTCAGCGCGCTCGAAGGCGGCCCGACGCATCCCGACCTGTTCAGCCAGACCTTCGACCGCGCCGTCGCCAAGTCAACGCTGCCGCGCATCCGGCTGCACGACCTGCGGCACACGCACGCGTCGATCCTGTTGAAGGCCGGCGTGCCGGTGAAGGTCGTCAGCGAACGCCTCGGCCACAGCAGCCCCGCGTTCACGATGACGGTGTACCAGCACGTCCTGCCCGGCATGCAGGCCGACGCCGCGGCTGATGTTCAGCGACGCAGTGTTCGGCGGCGCGCGCCCGTAACGTGTCATGCGAAGTGGGCTGTGGCGGCATCACAGCCGATGCGAGTAAGCGTTGTTGACCGTCCATTGTCCTGTACGCCGTGAGCCCAAGAACTCGATCGCGACCACCTCAGCGGAAGCTCGTACAGAAAGGTCCTTCAAGGCGAGTCCCGCTCGCGGCCCTGCTTGCCACACTCCGGCACAGAGATCCTTGAGTTCGTTCACGACGGTCGCTGTTGGCAATCGGCTGCTGCGGTTTGGCGTGAGCACCGCGAGGCTGCCGTCGGTCCAGGTCGCGTAGACCGCTGGCTCGTGCGCATGCCCACTCCCGTGATGCGGCACCTTGACCAGCCGCTGCGGGCTCAGCAAGCCGAGCCGTTCTCTCATGCTGCGCGAGGAGGGCACTCCAGCCAAGGGCTTCATGGCGATCCATGTCAGCGCCAAAGAGAGCCGTCGCGGCGCCCGCCCTGAGCCAAAGCACAATCGACGTGTAGTTCTCGCGGAGAATGCCCGTGCCGCAGCCGCCGCCGCCGGTGCCGTCGCTTTGTGAGCAGCAAGCTGGGCAGCCGCGAGCGGAGCGAGCGCCGACAGCTCAGGGGGCTCGGTGTTGACGAAACTGTCGACAGCCATCGGTCGGAAACGCCCGGTGTCCATGGCCAGTCGGAATGCGTTGGCGATCTCCTGCAGCTTGTCTGAACGCGGCGGCTCTTCCGACAAGAGACGCTCAAGGACGCGGTTCCAGTGCTCCTCTGGAACCGCTGCAGGCATGGAGAACGTCGCTCGCGGGCAACGCACGAGGAGGTCGTCGATTCCGTCGCTGTGATCCGCGTGCAGATGCGACAGGATCACCGCGGCGACGTCGGTCTCGGGACGAACGCCGCGCCCGTTCAAGTAATCAATGGCGGCGGGATTGCCGGAACCGGGCGTCCGGAACGAGTCCACGATGACCCAGTCGCCTGGACGTAGGCACACAAGAATGCTCTCGCCGATGCCCTTGCCCAGCACGACAACCTCGACGACGTCATCAGTCGACACAGCCCGTAGTGCCCGAGAAGCGCGTGGCTAGTCGAGCGTTGGGGCTGTCGAGGGCGCGATGACGCACCCGGGCGATCAACTCGGGCTTGCCAATCGTGTTGAAGAGCGCGCCAGACGATCCAGTCAAATCGTGCGCCCGCGTGTAACAGCTCGGCTTCTTCAGCATCGAGCAGCGCTGCCGAGAGCTCGGCGACGTCGGTCTCACCATCGAAGAGACGGCTCTCGACGGTGGCCCGGAAGCCTTCGTCAAGTCGATCGGTGACAACGCCCTGCCACGCTTGCGCGAGCTCCCCCGGGAGAGCTTGCGAGACGATCGCATCGAGGTCCTCGAAGAACTCTCGGAGCGCCTGCGGCCTCTCCGAACTGATGTCATCGAGAACAGCCCAACAGAACAGGTTGCCCGCCCTCAGATCGTCGCGGTAGCGGCGAACAAACGCTTCGGCATCGGCATCGGCTGTGACCGTGCCGGCTCGCAGATCATCGCGGTACCGGCGAACGAGGCTCTCGGGCGCCCCGCTCGCGAGGTATGCAGTCTCGCCGGACCTGTACTGACGCGAGATGACACCGTGGTCACTCTCGAGAGTCGTAGGCACGACGATGCCGAGATCGTTCCCAAGATCCACGGCAAGAGATGTCGACGCTGCCGACCAAGCGTCCGTCATGTCGACGTCAGGAAGAATCATCGACGTCAGCTCGTGCATCGTGATGCCTTGCTTCAACACCCGCGGCCCCGCGATGGCGTCGCCGTCGTTCTCCCGATACGTGACGTACTGAGGGTAGTCATATGTTCGGAGAATCTCCTCCTGCTTGCGCTCCAGCTCGCGGTCGACGAATCCGAACACGAGCAACAAGTGGAGAGCCCAGAACGGATCCACGCGGTCGTGGCGCCCTTCGCTGGCTGCGGAGGCTCAACCGCAGTGCCTAACAGCGAGAGTTGGTTAGCAGCGGCCAACTCTTCGGTCGCGTCAATCGTCAGCCGACTCAGGATCATTCGTTTGCGAACAACGTCTCGACGACCGAGGCCCGAACGGAGCCGTAGCGGCACCAGCGATTCAGACGCGTATGCGTCGTCTCGACCGTTGTACGCCTCGACCGCGGCGTCAAACGCAGCGAGGACAACGGCAGCGTCCGCCTTCCCGAAGTAGGTCTCGAGAGGACGGGTGTCGAGGACGGAGTGATCGAGCCGCTCCTGTACTCCGAGACCCGCGAGCTCCGGCCACAGCTCAGCGAGGACGCACCCTGACAGGTACATCTGGACCAGTCGGTGCTTGGCGCGCGCTCGCCATGCATCACAACCAACGTCGAAGCCCGTCTCCTTGCGCAGGTTCGCTAGGAGTTCGGTGAGACGCGGCTCTACGACTGCTCCCGGGACGCCGATGGGAACGATCCGAACGCCGTTCGCATGCGAACCTTCGATGGACGCGTAGATCCTTGCCTTCAGGACGTCGGCAATTGAGGTTGCGCCCGCTGCGCCTCGGGCTCGAATTCGCGCGGCGGTGTTCCGGCGCGGCACCAGCGTCCAGGCTCGTCGCGTGGGCCGGCGAACATCTTGGGGGCGGACACGTCGGCGGCAAGCCAGCGATCGGTTCGAAGCAGGTCGAACAACGCTTCCGTCGTCGTCGACAGCGGGGCGCACGCCGGAAAGTCCGTGAAGTACGGCACACCGGCCCGGTAGAGGCAACTCGCAACATCGAAAGCGAAGCCCTCGAGCTCCTTCGTGCTTCGAGCGACAACCTCACTACCTTCTCCCACGGCCAACTTCAATCGGTCAGCAAATGCAAGGTTGTATCGCTCGCGGTCAACAGCAGCAACGAGCGTTGTGACTAGCTCAGCGCTGCCGACTCGGGTCACGACGTCGTCATAGAGATCGACGAGAGTTGTACCGAGCACGATCGAGTCGTCCAGGAGAATCACGCGCCGACCGCGAACTCCGCAACGCCGCCATCGAGCGCGCGATCCGTAATGACTTCACACTGATCCAGGACGTCCAACCCGCTTGCTACGAGCATGTCGTACACGCACGAGAGGCGGCGCGATACGAGGATGACGACAGTCGGTTGGTTGCCGGTCGATCCGTTCGCGATTTCGGCGGCACTCGTGAAGAGGCTGGCCAAGGCTTCGCGCAGCTCCGCGTCACGAACATGGGCCAGGGGTGCGGCCCAGTCAGCAGTGCTAACGGGCGGCACCGACGCGGCCTTGAGCAGGGGTGAAGAACAACATCAAGCGGTGGAGACTACCGATCGGAGCGCCAGGCCCCATCTGGAGTTCAGACTGCCGGCTCACTTCGCGGCCGACGCAAGGCGTGACCATTGACGGACCAGGCTAGTGATGGCGGAACTCGAGGCTGAGGATGCAGGACTCAGCTTTAGGGCGAAGCGGTCGGCCCGAAATGCCGCAGACAGGTCCGCCATCATCCGCTCGAGGTTCCGGCTCCAATCACGACCTGCCAGCAGAGAAGGGCAGCGAGGAGAAGGTAGGCCAAGACGAATACACCGAGCACGGGCTCCCACTCTTTCGTACCGATGGCCTTGACCACGTCGAGCGCGAGTGGCCCTAGCAGGGTGAGCGACGCAATCGTCACTGCGCACAGACCCGCGCACGCGTAGCGGATTGACTTGAGTCGCTCGGGGTGGGCACCGCCCTCTCTCGTGCGCTCGTCTCCGAGCCGCCTCGCCTGCTCACTCGTAAACAACGTCACCAGAGCAAGGAGGAGGCCGAGAAGGTTCGCCGCTTGTGCGACCTGATCCGCGAGCGTCTGGCGCATGACACCTACTCCGGAGCGTCCAGGCCGAGCTCCTCCAGAGTCTTCACCTTCTTCGAATCCCGGGTGACCGTACGCGGAACCGTGACGGTTCGTCGCGGACGCGTGCACCTCAGCGTCACCCGCGAGGCCGAGTCGCATCACCTCGGCCCAGGCAGCGTCCAGCGTGCTCGACTCGCTGAAGCGGAGCGTCCACGTCAGACCCGCCTCCTCGGTGCCGCTCGCGATCACCTTTGCGTCATCTCGCATCCTGGCCAGGAACTTCTCTCGGAGCGCTTCCTCGTAGGTCGCGAGCATCGTGGTGAGGATGGACCGAGCCGACGTTGCGGTCACGCGGAACAGAATCTCGACCTCGCGCTGCGAGAGCAGACGACCGGCTCGATCACATATGAAACGCAGCTGATCGGCCTTCGACGTGGTCATGCTCGTCGGCACCGCGCTCGATCCGTTAATCAGCTCGAAGGCCTGGTCCATGGCACCGGCGAGCGCGGCGTCGGTCAACGTTGCCGCGTTCGCCTGTGTCAGGCCACCGAGATTCGCGAGACGCTCGATCGCACGATCTCGCTGATCCTTGTCGACGTTCATCGCAACATGGTCCCTGATGCGGCGCCGGCGCTGACGGATCTCGACCTTGTAGCGCCGTGTTGCGCAGCCTTGCGCGCACTCGACGTTAGAAGAAACGTTAGAAGTCGGCCTCCAAATGCAGAGGCCCGGCGCTTCCGCACCGGGCCTGACCTGCTTCTTCGATGGTGGCGGGGGCGGGATTTGAACCTGCGACCTTCGGGTTATGAGCCCGATGGGAAGGCTTCGGGTGGCTCGTCGCCCACCGAAGGTGTGGTGAGCGGCGCTTGGGCTGGCGGCGCCGGTGCGTCGTCGCTCGGGCGCACCGCCGGACGGCGCGACGCGCTCACGCGGGCACGACCCTTCTTCACGAGGCGGTTCAGCCCGCCGCGCCAGTCGCGCTCGGGTGGCGCGACCACGCCACCGGGCCGGCGGATCGCACCGAAATAGGTCAAGCCGCTGAACAGCAGGACCATCGACGCGAGGAACACGCCGGCGCGACCGCCACCGGGGAAGAGCACTGCGAGCAGCCCTCCTCCGACCCACGCGAGTTGGAAACGCGTTTCGAAGCGGGCGAAGGCCCTTCCCCGTGCCGCGTCGGCACCGTCGCGCTGCACGAGGCTGTCGAACGCCAGACGTCCGATCGCGGCGCCGGCGGCGACGAGGAACCCGACGCCGATGAGCTGCATCCGACCGTAGGACCGGGCGAGGAACACCGAGCGCGACGCCGGGCAGGAGCAACGAGCCGATGAGGATCCACTCCTCGCGGAAGTGCTTCCTGAAGAACGGGGCCGACAGCGTGCCGGCGCCGTTGCCCAACACGCTCCCACCCAGCAGCGCGCCGTACAACCAGGTCGGTGCATGCGCGCTCTTCAGCACGAACGCGGCGAAGAACGTGACAAAACCAACGACGCCGCGCAGCAGTGCCATCGCGCTCCCCGCGACGAGAATGCTCGGAAGGTGCAGGGCGCGCCGGTCGGCTTCGCTCTCCGCCGACGCGACGTGCTCGGCTCGAGGGATGCGCAACGCGGCGAGGGCGCCCGCGAAGAGCACCAGCGACGCGACGCGCAAGACCCACTCGCCGCCGGCCAGCTTGAGGATCGCGGCCGCCGGCAGTCCGCCGACCAGGCCCGCGAGTACCGCGATCAGTGCGAGGCGCGAGTTCGCGAGCACGAGTTCGGCTTCGTCTTCGACGACGGAGGGCACGAGTGAGCTCTTCGCGATCGTCTGAGCCTTCGACAGCACGAGGAGCCCGAACGCGAACGGGTACAGCAGAAGGGTGTGGATGTTGTCGGCCATGAAGAGGCACAGCACCGAACGCCCCGCGCACGCGATCGCGATGACGAGGCGCCGCCCGCCCCGGCTGCGGTCGAGCAGCGGCCCGAGCAACGGCGCGATGACCGCAAAGGGCGCCATTGTGAGCATGAGGTAGAGGAGCACCTTGGGCCGGGCCGCGCTCGTCGGCGCCGAGAAGAACAGCGAGTCGGCGAGCGCGACGGTGACGAACACGTCGCCGCACACACCGATCGCGTACGCGATTGCGAGCCGGCTGAACGGTGAAGAGCTCGTCGGGATGCGGGTCAAGGTGATCGGGCGGAGGATATCCCCCGACCCGCCCGGCTACCCCGCGTGTTCGCGTGCTCGTAACCCGGCCCGGCGCCGCTCGCCGGCCGGTGCGGGGGCGGCGGTGGCGTCCTTCCGTCCGGGGTTGTCCGGCGTGCCGCGGCGCCCTTGAGTGGCCCCCTTCCCACGCACGTACGATTGCGCCATGAGCCTCCCCGACATCGTCGGCGTTCCCGACGACAACGACGCGCGGTACTTGAACCGCGAACTGTCGTGGCTCGACTTCAACGCGCGGGTCCTGGCCTTGGCCGAAGACCCCGGGCTGCCACTGCTCGAGCGGGCGAAGTTCCTCGCGATCTTCAGCGACAACCTCGACGAGTTCTTCCAGGTACGCGTCTCGGGATTGAAGGAACAGGTCCTCGCCGGCGTCCGCACCACTTCACCCGACGGCCTCGACCAGGTCGAACAGCTCCGCGCGATTCGTGAGCGGGTGGAGGAGTTGGTCACCCGCCAAGCGGCGACGTTCACCAAGGACGTCGCACCCGCGCTCGAAGAAGCCGGCGCGACGTTCGCCGACTGGGACTCGCTCGGCGACGACGACCGCAACCGGCTCACCCACATCTTCGAGGAACGCATCTTCCCGGTCCTCACGCCGCTCGCGGTCGACCCCGCCCACCCGTTCCCGTACATCTCGAACCTTTCGCTCAACCTTGCGGTCGTCGTGCGCGACTCGTCGTCGGGTGAAGAGCGTTTCGCGCGCGTCAAGGTCCCGTCGCTGCTCCCGCGCTTCGTCGAACTTCCCGATCAGACCTTGTTCGTACCGCTCGAACAGGTCATCGCGGCGCACGTCGACGCGCTGTTCCCGGGCATGGAAATCCTGGCTCACCATCCGTTCCGCGTGACCCGCGACGCCGACATCGAACTCACCGACGAAGCCGAAGACCTGCTCGCGGCGATGGAACTCGTGTTGCGGCAGCGCACGAAATCCGGCGCCGCGGTGCGCCTCGAAGTCGACACCAAGATGACGCCCGAGATGCTCGACCTGCTGTGCCGGGAACTCGACTTGGGCCCGAACGACGTGTACGTGATCGACGGTCCACTCGACCTTGCCGGTCTCTGGACGTTGTACGGCGTGCGCCGCCCCGACCTGAAGTACCCGCCGTTCAAACCGCAGACGCCGCCGAGCCTCGCGGGCGGGAGCGAAGCCGACGTGATGTGGGCGATGCGTTCGGGCGACGTGCTCGTGCACCACCCTTACGATTCGTTCGCGTCGTCGTTGGAAACCTTCGTTGCCCAGGCCGCGTCCGATCCTGCGGTCCTCGCGATCAAACAGACGCTCTACCGCACCGGTGGTGAAGAAGCGGGCATCGTCGCGTCGCTCGTGAAAGCGGCCGAAGCGAGCAAGCAAGTCGTCGCACTGGTCGAGTTGAAGGCCCGCTTCGACGAGCAGTCGAACATCGAACGTGCCCGCATGCTGGAAGAAGCGGGCGCGCACGTCGTCTACGGGCTCGTCGGCCTGAAGACCCACGCGAAGATCCTGCTCGTCGTCCGGCGCGAAGCCGACGGCATCCGGCGCTACTGCCATGTCGGCACCGGCAACTACAACCCGAAGACCGCGACGCTCTACGAAGACATCGGCATCCTGTCGGCCGATCCCGAATTGGGCGCCGACCTCTCCGAGTTGTTCAACCATCTCACCGGCTACAGCCACCCGGGCCGCTACCGCCGGCTCCTCGTCGCGCCCGCGCAGCTGCGGCCCGCGCTCATCGAACTGATCCGCGGCCAGGCCCGGCCCGGCGGCGCCATCACGATGAAGATGAACAGCGTCGTCGACTCGGAGATGATCGACGAGTTGTACGCGGCGGCGACGGCCGGTGCCCGAATCGACATGAGCGTCCGCGGGATCTGCTGCCTGCGCCCGGGTGTTCCGGGCCAGTCGGAGAACGTCACCGTCCGGTCGATCGTCGGTCGCTATCTCGAACATTCACGGATCATCCGGTTCGGCGCACCCGATGATCCCGACGTCGAATACGTCATCGGTTCGGCCGACCTGATGCCACGCAACCTCGATCGCCGGGTCGAAGCAATGCTGCGGGTCACCGACCCGCGCTCGCGCGCCCGCCTCGACGAGATCCTCGACCTCGTGTTCGCCGACGACGTGCTCGCGTGGACGTTGCGCCCCGACGGCACCTGGCACCGGGTCCCGACCGTGCAGGGGATCGAATCGCACGTGGCATTCCAGGAGTTGGCCATCACCCGGGCGAAGAGCCGGGTGGCCGACATCACCTGATTGAGGGCAGGCCTTCCGGGGCACCAGATTGCGGGCGGAAGCGGGCGAGAGGGAGATGATCGAGAACGAAGTGAAGCTGGGAGCGCCGCCGGGATTCCGTGTCCCGGCGCTCGACGGCATCGTCGAAGGGGTGAACGCGCTCACCTGCCCTGACGTCGTGCTCCAAGCGACCTACTTCGACACGCCGAGCCTCGCGCTGACGCGCGCCGGCGCGAGCCTCCGGCACCGCAGCAGCGACGGTTGGACCGTGAAATTGCCCACCGAGGACCGGCACGACGATGCGCTGCGCCGGACCGAGCTCGTGTTCCCGGGCCCGGCGGGCACACCGCCGGGCGAGACGCTCGATCTCGTGCGCGCGTTCGCGCGGACGGCACCGATCGGCGTCGTGGCCCGTCTCCGCACCTTGCGGCGTCGGATCGATCTGCTCCTCGACGGAGCGAAGGTCGCGGAGATCGACGACGACGAAGTGTCGGTGCTCGACGGCCGCCGGGTCGGTGCTCGTTTCCGCGAGATCGAAGTCGAGGTGTACGAAGGCGTCCCCTCGGAGCTGCAGGCGACCGTCGTCGCCGCGTTGCGCGAAGCGGGCGCCGGGGCCCCGACCCGGTCCCCAAGATCGTCAGGGCGCTCGGGCCGCGCGCGGTCGAACCACCCGATCTCGTCGCCCCCGAACTCGGCGACGGCGCGACCGTCGCCGACGTCGTCATGACCGCGATCGCCGCTTCCGCACAGCGCCTGATCGCGCACGACGCGCCGGTGCGGCTGGGAGACGACGCCGAGGGCCTTCACCAGGCGAGAGTCGCCGCCCGGCGCCTCCGTTCCGACCTGCGCACCTTCCGCGCCTTCCTCGACCCGGAATGGAGCACGAGCCTTCGCGACGAATTGCAGTGGCTCGGCAGCGAACTCGGACATGTGCGCGATGCCGACGTGCTCCTCGAGCGGCTCGAAGCCCATGCCCGGCGCATGCCCGACGACGAGCACCTGCTCGTCGAACGCGTCATCGCCCGGCGAGCCGCCGAACGCGACGACGCGCGCGCCGACCTGCTCGCCGCGTACCGCAGCCCGCGCTACGCCGAGCTGCTCGACCGCCTCGTCGCCGCCGCCCACGAACCGCATTTCGCGTCGGGGCCAGACGCGACACCGCCCGGCACGATGGCCGAAGAAGCGTTGCCCGAGGTCGTACGCCGCCCCTGGGGTCACCTTCGCCGGGCAGTCGCGGCGCTCGGCGACGCACCCGCCGACGAAGCGCTGCACGAGGTCCGCAAGCGGGCGAAGCGTTGCCGTTACGCGGCGGAAGCCGCGGCGCCGGTCGTCGGGAAACGGGCCCGCAACTTCGCGAAGGCCGTCGCATCGGTCCAAGACATCCTCGGCGAACATCAAGACGCCGTTGTCGCGCGCCAGTGGCTCGCGAAGACCGCCGCCGACCTGGCCGGCCGCGAGGCCTACGCCGCCGGAATGCTGAGCGGCATCGAACTCGAAGCGGCCCATCGCGCCGAGCGGGAATTCCCCGCCGTATGGAAGGCCGCCGCCGCCAAGCGACTGCGCAGCTGGTTGTGACCAAAGCGCTCGTGCGCGCCGCGGGCGGCCTGATCACACGCGGCACCCCCGACGGGCACCTCGAGGTGCTCGTCGTGCACCGGCCCCGCTACGACGATTGGAGTTTCCCGAAGGGCAAGCTCGAAGCGGGCGAAACCGAGGAGGCCGCCGCGCTCCGCGAGGTGGAGGAAGAAACCGGTTTCCAGTGCCGGCTGCAGGAGGAACTCGGCGTACGCACCTACCGCGACCGCCGCGACCGACCCAAGACGGTCCATTACTGGCAGATGGAAGTGGTGAGCGGCGAGTTCGTGCCCAACGCCGAAGTCGACGCCCTGCGCTGGCTGCCGCCCGACCAGGCCGCCGCGCTCCTGTCGTACGATGGTGACCGCCGCCTGCTCGATGCACTGGGAGCGCCGGGTTGACGATCTACCTCGTGCGTCACGCGAAGGCCGGTGAGCGCCGGACCTGGTCCGACAACGACCGGCTCCGACCGATCTCTCGCAGCGGCCAACGCCAGGCACGAGGGCTCGTCGGCCTGCTCGAGACCGCCCACTTCGAACGGATCCTTTCGAGCCCCTACGTCCGCTGCATCGAGAGCATGGCGCCCCTCGCCTGCGCGCGTGGGCTCGCCATCGAACCAACCGAAGCGCTCGCCGAAGAAGCCGCGCTCGGTCCGGCGCTCGCGCTCGTCACCAAGCACGCCCAGTCCGGCGCGGTGCTGTGCAGCCACGGCGACGTCATCCCGATGCTGCTCGAACACTTCGCCGGCCGCGGTCTCGACCTCGGGCCTGACCCGACCTGCCCGAAGGGTTGCACCTGGGTGCTCGACGTGAACGACGCGGGCGACGTAACGTCGGTGCGCTACATCGCTCCTGCCGGCGAATAGGCCGCGGCCGCAATCACCGCCGGAAGCTCGTCGATCGCCGCAAGGATGTGCGTGTGCGGCGCAGCAGCGAGCGTGGCCTCGTCGTGCGCGCCGCCCAGTACCCCCGCGACGATCGACGCGCCCGCCGGGCCCCGGCGATGAGATCGTTCGTCGTGTCGCCCGCCACCGCGACCTCGCGCACGTCGTCGACCCGTAACCGCAACCCGGCCGCGAGGACGAGGTCGGGGTAAGGCCGGCCCCGCAAGCCATCGTCGAGCTCGGCCGTCAAGGTGAGGTCGACGAGATCGCGCCAACCGAGGACGTCGATGATGTGCTCCTGCGTCGCGCGGGACAGCCCCGTGGTGAGGCAGATCCGTACGCCGGCGGCCCGCAACGCGGCGAACGTCGTCTCCGCGCCCGGAAGCGCCTCGACCTCACCCCGACCCATCGCCCCCGCGTAGGAATCCTCGAAACGTGCATTGGCGACATGCGCAATCGCGTCGTCGCCGAGGATGCGCCGGAACACCTCGAGCTTCGGCCAGCCCATCGTCGCCTCCAGGACGTCGAGGTGGGGGGCCGGGTTGACACCGACCGCCGACAGCGCCTCCCAATTCGCGTGCTCGACCGTTCCCGCGTCGCTCACGGTCGTCCCCGCCATGTCGAGCACTGCCAAACGGATGCGCACCGCGCGAGGGTGCCAACTCCACACCGCTACGCGACGACTTCGGAGCGAGTCTTCGCGTGCAGTTCAGTCGTCGGCCACCAACGAGGGCACGAACCCGGTCCGGTTGCGGCCCCTGAATCCCTGGACCGGACCGGGTGCGGCCCAGGGAACACACTAAAGAACGCAGTTGAAGACCGCGCGAAGGCGCGATGAACGCGCGCCGAACATCGCGTCACGACTCCGGGTCGCGCTCGCCGCTCGTTCCCCTGGTCGCGCTCGCTGCGCTCGCCGCTCGTTCCCCTGGTCGCGCTCGCTACGCTCGCCGCTCCTACACTGGAGCCATGACGGTCGAGGTGGGCCAGGAAGCGCCCGACTTCACGCTCAAAGACCAACACGGCGACGACGTCACACTCTCCAAGTTCCGCGGGAACGACAACGTCGTCATCGTGTTCTACCCGTTCACGTTCACCGGCGTTTGCGAAGGCGAACTCTGCTCCCTTCGCGATGAACGGGCGGATTTCGACACGCACAACGCGCAACTGCTGGCCATCTCGTGCGATTCGCGGCACGCGCAATCCATGTGGGCGAAGCAACAAGGCTTCACGTTCCCGGTTTTGTCCGATTTCTGGCCGCACGGGGAAGTCGCCCGTGCCTACGGCGTCTTCAACGAGGCGCTCGGATGCGCGAACCGTGCCACCTTCGTGATCGACAAAGCCGGCAAGGTCGTCGCGACGTTCGCGTCACCCGACCTCGGCACCCCACGCGACCCGGCCGCGTACGAAGCTGCGCTCGCCCGCCTGTCCTGATGGTGCGATTCTCCGATCTGCTCGGTCGCGGCGACGACGACGACGACCAGTCGAAGCGGGAGGCGTCGGCATCACAACCGCGCGACCAGCAGACCCCGAACGAACCGGTCCCGCCGGCACCGAACGAGCCCCCACCGCCGCCTCCACCCGGATCGAACGATCTCCTCGACCGTCTCACCAGTTACGCCGGTACGGCGGCACAGCCGCGCGAACCCAAATGGTCACCGGAGACGCCCTCCGTCCCCGCGCCTGCACCCGAACCCGTCGCCCCGCCGGCCGCGGCACCACCACCCCCGCCGCCCCCCGTGGCGGCCGCGCCACCTCCGCCTCCCGCTCCGACCGAACCGGCGCCCGTGCTCGCGCCCGCTCCCGAGTACGGAGGGTTCAGCACTCCCTCGGATGCGCAAGAGCGCGCGTTCGTCGACGAGCTCGCTCCCGTCGACGACGACCTCTTGCCCACCCGCAAGAAGCGCTAACTCGCGGCGGCGGCCGGTTTCTCGTAGCGGTAACCGACGCCTCTCACCGTCACGATGCGGCTCGGTGCGCCCGGATCGGTCTCGACCTTCGCCCGCAGCCGCTTGATGTGGACGTCGAGCGTCTTCGTGTCGCCGAAATAGTTCGGGCCCCAGATGCGGTCGATGAGCGTGTCGCGGGTGAGGACGCGGCCGGCGTTGGCCACGAGCAACTCGAGCAACTCGAATTCTTTCAACGGGAGCGCGACCGCCTCGCCTCGCACGTACACCTCGTGCCGCGCGGCGTCGATCGTCACGTCGCCGATCTCCAACAGGTCGGCGTGCGGTCCCTCGTCGTCGACGACGCTCGGGATCCTTCGCAGCGCGGCGCGCACGCGCGCGATCAACTCGCGCAGGCGGAACGGTTTCGACACGTAGTCGTCGGCACCGACCTCGAGGCCCACGACCGCGTCGATCTCCGCGTTACGGGCCGTGACCATGATGATCGGGACCCGCGAGCGCGAACGGATCTCCCGGCACACGTCGATACCGGAAACCTTCGGGAGCATGACGTCGAGCAACACCAGCGCCGGTTTCGACGCCTCGAACCGCTGTATCGCTTCGACGCCGTCGGCCGCAGTGTCGACACCGAAGCCTTCGCGCTGCAACGCGACGGACAACGCGTCGCGATACGACTGTTCGTCGTCGACGACGAGGATGAGGGGGGGATCGGCCATTACGACGCCTCCGAATACCGGGTGGCCGAGGCTCGGGCGAACGGCATGTGCAGGGTGAAGGAGGAACCTTCACCTTCGACGGACTCGACGGTCACCTCACCGCCATGCACCTGCACGACGTGGCGCACGATCGAAAGACCGAGCCCCGTACCGCCGGTTTGGCGGCTGCGGGCACGATCGACGCGATAGAAGCGTTCGAAAATGCGTTCCAGATCGCGCTTGGGGATACCGATGCCGTGATCGCTGACGGTCACGCAAACCCGGCCGGTTTCGAGCCGCGCCGCGACCTCGACACCCGCACCTTCGTCGGAGTACTTCACCGCGTTCTCGAGCAGGTTCACGAGCGCGCTCAACACCTGGCGGCGGTCACACACGATCTCGACATCGGGGATTGGCAACACGATGGTGAGGGGAACATCGGCCAGATCGGCGGCCGCTCGGATCTGGTCGACGGCATCACCGATGAGAAGCGGCACGGGGAAGGGCTCACGTGTGGGGTTCTCCTGCGCTTCGATCAGGCTGAGGTCGAGCAGGTCGTCGACGATCCGGCCGAGACGGTCCGCTTCGCGCACGACGCGCTCGGCCAGTTGTTGCATCACCGCCGCGTTCGGTGAACTGGAGATCGTTTCGGCCAGCAAGGTGAGCGCGCCGATCGGCGTCTTCAACTCGTGGCTCACGTTGGCCACGAAGTCGCGGCGAACGCTCTCGACCCGGCGGGTCTCCGACACGTCGCGCACGAAGGCGACGGCGCCAACGATCTCGTGGTCCGATACGAGCGGTTGGGCGCGCACATGGAGCGTCTGGCGGGGTGGCCCGAACAGCTGCAACTCGCGCTGGCCCGCCTCGCCTCTCCGGGCCGCGTCGAGCAACTGTTGCATCGCCTCCGCGGCCAGGGCGTCGGCATGACGGGCGTCGTGGAATCGCTCCGCCGTGCTGCTCCGCAGCACGGTTTCGCCGTTCGCGTCGACAATGACGACACCGTCGATCGCCGCGTCGACCGCGAGGGCCAAGCGGTCGCGTTCGAGTTCGACATCGTGCGCACGGGTCCGTTCATGGTCGGCCGACTGTTCGAGATGGGAAAGCACCGTCTCGACCCGCTCGGCGGTACGACCGTCGACGGCGTCGTCGAGCCGGCTGGCGAAGTCGAACAGCTGCCGTTGCAACGCACGTCGCGAGCGCGCGAACGCAAGGGTCACGAGGCACAGCGCCGCCAGTGCGACGACGAGGCCGGCCCAACCGAGAAGGTTCATGTCTGTCGAACGCCCGGCACCGATCGGTTCAACCGAAGCGACCTGTGATGTAACCCTCGGTGCGCGGATCGGACGGGTTCGTGAACAGCCGTTCCGTCACCTCGAACTCCACGAGTCGGCCCACCCTCGACTCGTCGTCGCTCGCGTCCGTCGTCATGAACGCGGTCATGTCGCACACGCGTGCAGCCTGCTGCATGTTGTGCGTGACGATGACGATCGTGTAATCAGCCTTGAGTTCGGCCATGAGGTCTTCGATGCGCGACGTCGCGATCGGGTCGAGCGCCGAGCACGGCTCGTCCATGAGGATGACCTCGGGCTGCACCGCGACACACCGGGCGATACAGAGCCGCTGTTGCTGGCCACCCGACAGCGCGTACGCGTTCTCCTTGAGCTTGCCCTTCACCTCGTCCCACAACGCCGCGCGGGTGAGCGACTGTTCGACGACCTCGTCGAGCCCCTTGCGCCGGCCCATGATGCGCGGGCCGTAGGCCACGTTGTCGTAGATCGACTTCGGGAACGGGTTCGGCTTCTGGAACACCATGCCGATCCGGCGGCGAACCTCGACCGGGTCGACGTTGGTCGCGTAGAGGTCTTGGCCGTGGTAGGTGAGCCGCCCCTTGACCGACGCGCCGGGGACCAGATCGTTCATCCGGTTGAAGCACCGGAGGAGCGTGCTCTTGCCGCAACCCGATGGCCCGATCAGGCCGGTGATGCGCCGCGCCGGGATGTCCATCGACACACCCTCGACGGCGACGCGGCCGCTGTAGAGGACGCCAACGTCTTCGAGCTCGAAGACGTTGGCGATCACCTCCGGTTCGGCCTCGGGCTCCCGGGCTACGGCGCCCGACAGATTCACCGTCACGCTCGACATCGTCTCACCACTCTCCGCGGCAGACACCACCAATTCGACCTACGCACCTCGATGTGCAGCCGGCACGGTTCGACCGGCCTGGGCGACCAACAAATCGCTGCCCCTCCCGAAAAGGCTACCGGCGAATGGGCCGTACGGCGACCTTAGAAAGCCCGCCTGTCCCGAGCCTGCACTGGTGGTGGACCAAGGGTGAACAGGCAGTGAACAGGAAGACCGACTCGGACAGGCCCTCGACCCAAGGCTTGCCGGGATCGGCACAATGGCGAGGACGAAACAACCCCGCAACGATCCGGCGCCGCGCCGGAGGAGTGGTCGTGGCCGAAAACCGCAAGCAGTACGCAGAGCACCTCGACGAGATCCGCGCCGATCTGATCAAACTCGCCGCCCGTAGCTGCGAGCAGATCGGTGCGGCGACCCAGGCGCTGCTCGACGGCGACCTCGGCGTCGTCGACCAGATCTACGCGACGCACGAGGAGATCAAGGCCCTCGACGTCGAGATCGAGCACCGCGCCTACCAGCTGTTTGCGTTGCAGCACCCGCTCGCGTCCGACCTGCGGACGCTCCTCGCGGTGTTGCGCATCCTGCACGAGATCGAGCTCACGGCCGGCCTCATGAAGAACGTCGCCCGCCAGACTCGCCGCATCTACCCGCGCGAGTTACCGCCGCGAGTTCGCGGGATCATCGAGCGGATGGGCGCGCAGGCGAGCGTGCAGATGCACCTGGCCGTCGATGCGTTCGCCGACGGCGACGCCGCCGTCGCGTCGGCGTTGCCCGACATGGACGACGTCATGGACGATCTGCAGAAGGAACTCTTCCGTGCAATCTTCTCGTCGGGAGCACCCGATGAGAACGCGCTGCAGATGGCGGTGCAGATCGCGTTCGTCGGTCGCGACTACGAGCGGGCCGCCGACCACGCCGTCACGATCGGCCGCTGGGTCGACTTCATGGTGACCGGCCGCCTCCCCGGGGAAACGACGAACGAGTCGGGCTTCGACTGACTGAAGCCCGCTGGGGACTGTTCCGGCGACGTTCACCTCTCGTTCACGCCGTGGCAGCGGCCAATCCATCCCGTTTCCTTAGGGTCGCTGGCGTCCAATCAGGCAGAAACAGGGGGACATCCTTGACTGCATCCCGGCCCACCCGGCGGGTCTTGCTCGTGTCCACGGTTGCGCTCGCGCTGGTCCTCAGCGCGTGCGGCAGCAGCAAGAGCACCTCGTCCGACACCAGCACGTCCAGCGGCAGTGCAACAACCGCTGGCGGGTCGACCGACCTTTCCAGCCTCCACGCGACGCTCAACGGCTCGGGCTCCAGCTTCCAGCTGACGTTCGACGAGGCCGCGATCCAAGGCTTCACCGACAAGGCATCGGGCGTCACCATCAACTACCCGGGCGGTGGCTCCGGGAAGGGCAAGACCGACCTCGCCGCCGGCCCCAACAAGGTCGTCGACTTCGCGGGCACCGACAGCCTCGTGAAGCCCGAAGACGTGTCGAAGTACGACAGTGGCGGCGGGATCCTCTACTTCCCGACCGTCGGGGCACCGATCACCGTGTCGTACAACCTGAGCGGGGTCACCGACCTCAAACTCGACGCCGACACGCTCGCGAAGATCTTCCAGGGCGACATCAAGACCTGGAACGACCCCGCCATCGCGGCGCTGAACTCGGGGACGACCCTTCCGAGCACCAGCATCGTGGTCGCGCACCGGTCCGACGCATCGGGGACGACGAGCAACTTCTCGAAGTACCTCGACACCGCGGCGAGCGGAGTCTGGACGCTCGGATCGGGTGACACGATCAACTGGCCCGCGGGCACGCAGGCCGGGAACGGCAACCCCGGCGTCGCCCAGATCGTGAAGAGCACGGCCGGGGCGATCGGCTACGTCGACCTGGCCGACGCGAAGGCCTCCAACCTCGTGTACGCGCAGATCAAGAACAAGTCGGGGAACTTCGAGCAGCCCACGCTCGACGGCGCTTCGGCGGCGATCGGCGGCGCGACCATCGCGGCCGACCTCACCTACAGCCCGCTCGACGCGGCCGGTGCCGACGCCTACCCCATCACGTCGCCCACCTGGATCATCGTGTACAAGAATTGGACGAACGCCGACAAGCTCGCCGCGATGAAGGCATTCCTCAACTACATCCTCACCGACGGCCAGCAGCTCGCCAGCCAGGCGGGGTACGCGGCGCTCCCGGCGGAACTCGCCCAGAAGGCGATCGCGCAAATCGACCAGATGAAGATGGGATAGACGGAAACCGATGACGTCCCTCACCGCGAACGACAAAAACGCGGGTGGGGGGCTGCAACGCAACGGGAACGCCGGCGACGTCTGGGCCGACCGCATCTTTCGCGGTTCGACCCTCGTCGCCGGCCTCACCGTTCTCGCGGCCCTTGCGCTGATCGCGTACTCGACGACGAAGCAGGCCTGGCCCGCGTTCCACCACGCGGGCCTCTCCTACATCACGTCGAAGACGTGGGACCCGGCGCACGAGAAGTTCGGCTCGCTGGCGTTCGTGTACGGCACGGTCGTCACGTCGCTGATCGCGATCGTCATCGCGGTGCCCGTCAGCCTGGGGATCGCCCTGTTCACGACGGAGGTCGCGCCACCCAGATTGCGGCGACCGATCGTGTACGTCGTCGACCTTCTCGCGGCGATCCCGTCGGTGGTGTACGGCTTGTGGGGCGTGCTCGTGTTCGGGCCGTGGATCGCCAAGCGCTACCTCACGATCTCGCATTGGGTGAACGGCATCCCGGTGCTCGACGCCCTCTTCGGCGGGGCCGTCACCGGACGAAGCCTCATGACCGCGGGGATCATCCTGTCGTTCATGGTGACGCCGATCATCACCGCGTTGACGCGCGAAACCTTCGCGACCGTGGCGCAGGACGACAAGAACGCCGCGCTGGCCATGGGCGCGACCCGGTGGGAGATGATCCGGGTCACGGTGTTGCCGAGGGTTCGGAGCGGCGTGGTCGCGTCGGTGATGCTCGGCCTCGGGCGCGCGATGGGCGAGACGATCGCGGCCGCGCTGGTGATCGGGGCCAATCACCAGGTCACGACGCACCTGTTCTCGTCGGGCGACTCGATGGCGGCGGTCATCGCCAACGAGTTCGGTGAGGCCCAAGGCGACTTCCGCGCCGCGCTCATCGGCCTCGGCGTGCTGCTGTTCGTGATCACGATCATCGTGAACGGGCTCGCCCGGCTGATCGTTCGGGCCACGAGCGGGAACTCGGCCGGGGTGGCGCTGTGACCGCGACGCTCGAACAGTCACCGGCGCTGCCGCCGGAACCGGCCGATTGGATGTTGCAGCGCACGGTGGCGCGCGGCCGGCGCGTACGCGACCGGATCGCGACCGCGTGGATGTTCGCATCGGTGCTGGCGGCGCTGATCCCGCTCGTGTTCGTCTTCGGCTACGTCCTGCAAAAGGGCGCCAAGGTCATCGACAAGGCGTGGTTCACCAAAGACATCGCGATCATCGACCAGTTCCCCGGCGGCGGGATGAAGGCTGCGATCATCGGAACGCTGATCATCACGTTCTGGGCGACCGCCATTGCCGTGCCCCTCGGTGTGGGAGCCGCGATCTACCTCAACGAGTACGGGCGCAATCGTCGCCTCGCGCGGCTCATCCGCTTCCTCGCCGACGTCATGACCGGCGTCCCCTCCATCGTGATGGGTTTGTTCGTCTTCTCGATCTTCACGTTGCGCTACGGCTTGCTCGGCTTCGGCGGCGCGCTCGCGCTCGCCGCGCTCATGCTGCCGATCGTGATCCGTTCGTCGGAGGAGATGCTGCGACTCGTCCCCGACGAACTCCGTCAGGCGAGCGACGGGCTCGGCGCCCGGCGCTGGCACACCGTGTTGCGGGTGATCCTGCCGGCCGCCCTCCCGGGCATCGTCAGCGGTTCGATGCTCGCGGTCGCGCGCGCCGCCGGAGAAACGGCGCCACTGCTGTTCACGATCGGAGCGTCACGAAAGACGAACACCGATGCCTTCCACGGCGCGAACACGGCGCTCCCGTCGCAGGTCTTCGGCAATGCCCAACGGCCATTTCAGGCTGCGATCGACCGGGGTTGGGGCGCGGCACTCACGCTCGTCGTGATCGTGTTCGTCTTCACGGTGATCGCGCGTGTGGTGAGCGCGCGGTTCGCGACCTACAAGCGCTGAGCCGGTTCGCGATCAGCTCTCGGGCTCGTCGCCCAGGTCCCATTCGAGGATGAGGTGTTCACGCTCGGCGTCGCGCGCGACGCGCTCGCGGTTGCGGCGGAACTGCGGGTCGTAAACCGGCAACAGTTGCAACCGGGCCATCGCACGCTGGCGGAACTCGTCGATCGCGTGCTGGTCGCCGAAGACCCGCCGGATGTCCCAGTGAGGCGCGACCGGGCCGGTGTAGATGATCTGCACGTGCCCTCGTGGCGGGATCTCTTCGAGTTCTTCGGCTTCGGTCGACATGGCTGCAGGCTACCGGAGGGGGTCGGAGCGGCTGCTTGCGCCCCGACCCCGCCCGGGCGCTCGATCAGGCGTTGGGCTTCGAACCGAGGACGACGCTGAACGTCTGCTCCTGACCCTTGCGATTGACCGTGATCGTGACCTTGTCGCCGGGAACGTGGGCGCGAACGGCGTTGATCACGTCGTCGGTGGTGGTCACCGCAGTGCCGTCGATCTTCACGATCACGTCACCGACCTTGATGCCGGCCCGGCTGGCTGCCGACCCGCTCGTCACGTCGGCGACGTACGCACCTTGGTTCACGGACAGGTTTTCCCGGCTCACCAGGCTCGACGTGATCGGTTCGGTGCCGACGCCGAGGAAGGCAAGCTGTGGTTGCTTCCCGTTGCTCAGCGCCGCGATCGCAGGCTTCGCCTCATTGATTGCGATCGCGAAGCCGATGTTGTTCGACTGGCTCGGATCGGCGATTGCGGTGTTGATGCCGACAACTTGGCCGTTCGCGTCGACGAGCGGACCGCCGGAGTTACCGGGGTTGATCGCGGCGTCCGTTTGGATCGTGTTGGGGATGTCGACGCCGTTCGGGTTGCTGTTGCTCCCCGGCTCCTGGAGGATGCGGTTCACACCTGAAACGATGCCGCTCGTTACCGTCGGCGCGCCCTCGATACCGAGCGCGTTACCGATCGCAACGACTTGGTCGCCGACTTCGAGCGCGTCGGAGTTCCCGAATTGCACGGTCGGCAGGTTGCTCGCATCGACTTTGATGACCGCAAGGTCCGACTGGGTCGAGACGCCCAACACCTTGGCCTTGAGTTGCTGACCATCGGCCAGCTTCACGGTGACGCTGCTCGCGTCGGAGACCACGTGCGCGTTGGTCGCGATACGACCGTCGGGCGAGATGATGAAACCGGTACCGACGCCCTGCTCCGAGCCACCGAAGCCGCCGCTGTTGATCACGACGTCGATGCGCACGACCGCCGGGCCGACTTTCTGCAGGATCGCCTGGATGTCGCCCGGCGATTGGATGATCGACGCGGGCCGGGACGGGGCGGTGCTGGCCGACTGTTCGATGATGGTCTTGGTGCCGCCGTTGTGGTCGGTCGCGGCGACGACGCCACCGCCGATGAGCGCGCCGACCAGCGCGGCCGCGGCGGCAACGGCGGCGATCTTCGAACCGGCACGGCTCCGGGACGCCCCGCTGCCGGTTCCGCCGTTCGCAGGAGGCGTCGGGGCCCACGCGGCCGACGGGATGGTCGGCTCACCGGGACCTCCCTCGCCGGGCGCCGTGGGCGGGAGCGGGGGTTCGGGTGCACTGCCGGCCGCCGACCAGGTGGCACCGGGCGCCCACGCCGCGCTGGGCGGGAACGACGGTTCCATGCCCGGGGGGGTTTCGCCCGCCGCGGCCGAAGTCTCGGAACCGGCGCTCACGTCGATCCAGGGCGAGAAGGCGGGGGGCGGTGGGACCGTTTCAGCCGGAGCAGCAGGTGGCAGGTCCTGGGAGTCGGTTTGGGCAGTCGGAGGTGCCGGCTCCAACGCTTCAAGGGGCTCGGCCCCGGTTTCTCCGGGGCCGTTCTCGGGCCCGCGCTCGGGGTCGGGAGCGCTTGTCGGCGTGTTCTCGTCCATCGATCCTCCGTGTGGAGCTTTCGTCGAGATGTGAACGCCGGGGCAACGAATGACGTTCCGGAAGGGTCACACTCTTGTCAAGATCTAACCCTAGGTACGGATAGTGGTCCCGGAACGGGTAGGTACAGGAGCGGCTCGCCCGGGCCGGTTCCACTGAACTCCGGGAACTCCAGACTCGTACGGATCGTTGGAAAGGAGATGACGGTGCAAGAAACCCCCGACGAATACGCCTGGATGCTGCACGCCAAGTGCAGAGGCGTCCGCCCAGCCGACTTCTTTCCCTCCGACGGCCTCGGCGTCGAATCGGCGCAGCATGTGTGCCACAACTGCCCCGTTCGCGCCGAATGCCTCGAGTACGCGCTCGAGAACCGGATCGAGCACGGCGTGTGGGGCGGTGCGTCCGAACGTGAACGGCGCCGCATCCTGCGCCGCCGGCGCCAGCTGAGCGCGACGCAGAACTGACCCGCCGCCCTGGGCCCCGACGGCACAGCCGTCGGCCGGTCCGGCGGTTACCAGTGGAACGGTGCGAGCACGACTCGCGCGAGCCGCGTGTAGGCCGCATCCTGCGCCGGCCGCGACACGTCGGCCGCGATGCCGAGGAGTTCCGCTCTCGGCGCGTCGCCGACGCACGTGTACACCACGCCGCCGCGTTCCCACACGAGTGCGACGCCGCCGGGGAGCGAGTACGTCACGGCAGGCTTGCCGCGCACCTCGGCTTGGTCCCCACCGGCCGGCAACGCGGCCCAGTTGAGATCGCCCGGCTGCTCGAAGACGGATGCCGAGAGCAAGCCGTCGCTGTAGGTCAGCTGCACGGTCGAACCCGAGTGCTTCCACCGCCCGACGAGACGGAACCCGTTCCCGACACGCGAAGGTGCGCGGTACGGCGCTTCGAGATGCGTGACGAGCCGCACCGCGGCGGCGGGTGCCGAAGCGGTATCGGGTAACGGCGCGACGCCCGCTTGGTCCGCGTTCGACCAGACGCTGGTGAAGGCGAGCGACCGTTGGCGCACGCCACCGTCGTACGACTCGCGCCGCAGCACGAGGCCCGTCGCGTCGTCGATGTAGAAGCGCTCGACGAGCACGTTGTCGCTCGCGCGCCGGGCGTCGACGACGGTCGTCGGTTGACCGGCAACCTTGGGGCCGGAAGCGCGCGTGAGCTGGTATTTGTCGGTCGGGCTCGGCGCGCCCTGCAAACCGGCGCCCGGTGCCGTGCTCCACGCCGAACCGTCGAGGAGCAGCCGGTCGGGGGTCGACGCGACGACGCGACCGTGGTCGCTGATCTCCATGACGCCGGCGTGGTAGCTGACGAGCGCCTGCTCCCCGTGCGTCACCCCTTCGGTATCTGACCACTGCACGATGACCACACCCGAGAAGTCGTGATCGGCGAGGCGTTCGCGCGCCTGGGTGAGCAGGTCGGAGTTCGGGTCGTTCGACGAACCGGGACTCTGCGCGTGCGCCGCGATCACCGTGGCGCTCCCGGCCGCGACCGCTCCCGCTACCGCGACGAGCGCAATGGCGAGCGAACGAGCCTTCATGGTTGCGGGAACCCGACCGGTACGGCCGCGGGGGCGAGGTTGCTCAACGGGTCGGACGACTGCAGCGACGAGGCCGCGGCGTGCGAATCGACGAGCGCGGGAAGGCTCGGCGAGACGCGCTGGTGATGCTCGGGCGCGGCGACGGCGACACCGACCGCCACCGCAACCGCGGCGGCCGCCATCGCGGCCCAGCGCGGCGAGCGGCGGGGGCTCGCTCGCGTGATCGGTACGACCGCGGCGGGGCCGAGGCGGCGCGCGCGAGGTCGGCATCGTTTCGATCCGACTCGGCGACCTCCGCGACGGAGGTGAGGACGCGCAGCCAGAACCCCGACGGCGGTTCGCGCTCGGGCAGGTCGCGAACCGCGGCGCGGGCAACCGTGACGTCGTCGAGGATGTGGCGCCACGCCGCGTCGTTTTCGAGGCGCGCCTGCACCGCCGCCCGCTGCGCGTCGTCGAGCTCGCCGTCGACGAACGCCGAGAGCAGGTCTTCGCCGAGGCGCGGTGCGTCACTCATCGCGCCCGCTCATGTCAGCGCCGCGCGGAGAAGGCGCCGGCCCCGGTGGATGCGCGAGCGCACGGTGCCGACCGGCACGCCTTGCATCGCGGCGATCTCGTCGTAGCTCAGACCGACGACGTCGCAAAGAACGACCGCGGTGCGAAATTCGTCGGACAGCGACGACAACGCGCCCTGCACTTCGTCGCTCAGGTCGGCGGAGATCTCGTCGGCCGCTGCGCTCGGGGGGAGCACCCGCTCGGCGTCGTCGCCGAACGGATCGGTCGGGCGGCGCCGGCGCCGGCGCACTTCGTCGAGGAAGACGTTGGTGACGATGCGCGAGAGCCACGCAGGTAGCGAACCCGGCTCGTAGCTCTCCAACCCGCGTCGCACTCGCAACAACGTCTCCTGCACCAGGTCTTGGGCATCGGCATCGTTCCCGGCGAGGCGGTAGGCCACGTTGTAGAGGAAGCGCCCGTGGTCACGGGCGACCTCTTCCCACGTGGGCACACCGTCAGCCATGAGAGGAACGACGGCTCGGAGGCGTGAGTTCCCGGTTGGGTGCCCGAAGACGAGATTTGAACGCGAGGAGCGTTACTTGGAGCGGTGCTGCTCGTCTTCGCCGTCGTGCTTGTCGTCCATGCCCTTCTTGAACTCGCGCTGGGCCTGGCCCAATGAACGCGCCAAGGAAGGCAGCTTTGCGCCGCCGAAGAGCAAGAGCACGATGAGGAGGATGATCAACAACTCGGGAGCGCCGAGGCTCATAGGGGCACCTTTCCGACGGTGGCCGCTTCTCAGGGTACCAACGCCGCGCCGGCTTCAACGCAGCAGGGCCGACGCGAGCAGTTCGACGTCGTCGATCGCCCCGACCTGGAACGGCACCGCTCCCACTCCGGCGACGAGCGTCTCGACGCCCAACTCCGACCATGCATTCGCCTGGTCGCGTACGTCGTCGACCGTACCGACGAGGCGACCGCGGCGGAACTCGTCGAGCCCGACCCGGTCGAGCACGCCCGGGGTATTGGCCCGCAGCCGTTCGTAGCGCCGGCGCAGGTCGACCTCGTTCTCGCCGACGAGCGCGTAGAGCCCGAGCGTCCGCCACACCGTCGACGGGTCGCGACCGATCGCTTCGCAGGCCCGCTCGAGCACTGTGCAGCGTTCCCGGTAGGCGTCGATCGTCCACGTCCAGCACGTGTTCCAACCGTCGGCATGACGGGCGACGAGACCCAAGAGGCGATCACCCTTGCCGCCCACGAACACCCGCGGTCGCGGCGCCTGCACCGGCGCCGGCCATGGGGCCGCGCCACGGGTCGAATGCGCGGCGCCGTTGTAGTTGACGGGGCCGCCCTCGAGCACGGCGGTCACAACCTCCACCGCCTCCCGGAGCCGCGAGAGCCGCGCCCCCGGGCCGGGCATGGCGTCGAACCCGAGCGCGGCGTACTCGGGCTCGTACCAGCCGGCCCCAAGGCCGACATCGATCCGGCCGCCCGACACACGGTCGGCGGTGGCCAACGCCTTCGCGAGCAGCGCCGCGGGCCGCAACGCTTCGAGCAGCACCAGCGTGCCGAGCCGAACCCGTGGCACGAGACGCGCGAGCGCGCTCAGCGTCACGATCGGCTCGTAACACGCGTCCCGTCGGTCGCTGCCGCCGTACTTGCCGAGATCGAGGAACAGGTGATCGGAGCACCACAACGAATCGAAGCCGGCGGCTTCGGCGACCCGAGCGTGCTCGACGATCGTCGCGAACGACAACGGGCGCTCACCGGGAACCGAGTAGTCGTACTGGGGCAGCGCGAGCCCGAGGCGCATGGAACAGGGAGGCTATCCACCACATCTAGCCTGGGCTCGTGCTCGAGTGCGTCGTGAACGTGTCGGAAGGTCGCGACATGGACGTGTTGCGCACGCTGTCACTGGCCTGCGGCGAGGCGCTGATCGACGTGCACAGCGATCCCGACCACAACCGTTCCGTGTTCACCCTGGCCGGCGCGAAGGCGACCGACACCCAGGCCGCGTCGCGGGCGCTCGCGCGTGCCGTCGGCGAGCATCTCTCCGTGTCGGAGCACGACGGTGTCCACCCGCTGCTGGGCGCGCTCGACGTCGTTCCGTTCGTCCCGCTCGGTGGCACCCCGGCCGAGGAAAACATCGCGGCCGACGCTGCGACCTCGTTCGCCCGATGGTGGTCGGCTCGCTACGAGGTCCCCGTCTTCTTGTTCGGGGATGCCGATCCGAAACGCCGCACGCTGCCGCAGGCTCGCCGCACGGCCTTTTCCAGCCGCGTGCCCGACTACGGGCCACCGCAACCGCACGAACGGCTCGGCGCGACCGCAGTGGGCGTCCGCTCACCACTGATTGCGATCAACTGCCTCCTGCTGAGCGACGAGGTCGAGATCGCGCGGCGCATCGCGCGCGGCGTTCGGGAAGAGACGGGCGGGCTCCCTGGCGTTCGCGCCCTCGGGTTCATGCTCGAATCCCAAGGCCGCGCCCAAGTCTCGATGAACCTCGTCGACCTCCCGAGCACGGGCATCGAGATCGCGTGCCGGAAGGTCCGGGTCCTCGCCCGGCAGGAACGCACCGATGTCGCGGCGATCGAGCTCGTCGGTCTGGTGCCACGCCGCGAACTGGACCGCTGCAGCGAGGAGTTCCTCGCGTGGAGCAAGCTCGACGCGACTTCGACCATCGAGGCTCGCGTGGGGGTCGGGCCGCGCTGGTTGCCGGGCGAGGCGCTCCCCCGCTAGCCGGTTCAGGCGGTTCAGGGGGTTCAGCCGGGTCAGGCGGTCGCGAGCCCTCGGCGCACCAGCGCGCGCTGGCGGCGGAGCCGCCGCCGTTCCCGCTCGGACATCCCACCCCAGATGCCGAACTTCTCCCCGTGGCGCAACGCGTACTCCAGGCACTCGAGGCGGACCTCGCACCCCCCGCACACGCCCTTGGCTTCCTTGGTGGACGCGCCACGCTCCGGAAAGAAGAGATCGGGGTCGACGCCGAGGCAGTTGGCCCGTTCCTGCCACCGCCGGTCTGAAACGTCGACCTCGAGCTGCATGAGCATTTCTCGCATCGGCTGCCTCCTCGCTATGACTCAGCCACCACATAGCCGCCGAATGCCGGCATCCAATGACCCACCGGATTTGCGTGCACAAGAACGGCATCCGGGCTGACCCCGTCGGGGTGCACCGCGAATGCCGTTCTTGAAATTACACTGGTGTCATCTTGACGCGCCCATCCGAGGGCCCGCAAGGGGAAGCCTGATATTCGTGTCCCGTTCAGCGCGGAATATTGCCGCGAATGGGCGATAACGGCTCAGTGCAGGGGCGCGAACGACCGGGAGGCAACGTTGCGTGCCGGCGACGAGACCAGCGCGTGCAACCGTTCGACCTCGGCCTCGAGGAACGAGATCCCGAGGGTGGGGCCGAAACCGAAGTTCGGAAGCGACCTGCCCCACAGCTGAGGGATGTGACCGATGAGCCGGTCACCGAGCAGTTCGGCCACATCCACGGGATCGAGCAGGGTCGAACCCTCGTCGCCGCTCATGACGACGAACGCGTCGACGTGGCGGGCGACCGCCGCCCGCTGCTTCGCCTCGTCGAAGAGCTCGAGATGGCGCAACGTCGCCGAAACGGCGGCCCGGTCCGGTGTCGCCGCTACCAGGAGCACGTCGACCCGGTCGACCATCCGCGCGTCGAGTGTCGGCCCGGGGCGGCCCGCCCCGACCGGCAGGTCGAGGACGACGATGTCGAACGCGTCGCGAACTCCATCGAGCGTCGCGTCGTACGCGAGGCGGAACGGCGCGTCGAGGAACGACGGCTCCACCGGCACCACGGTGAGCGGCGGGTACACCATCCGGCTGAGCACACGAGGCGACAGCGCGGCGCCGCCGCTCGCGAGGCGAGGTGCGGCGAACCGCTGGACGGTCGTACCCCTGACCCCGAGACGAGTGCCGACGTCGCAACTGCGACCGTCGGCATCGATCACGCACACCGACCGGTCGTCGCGGCGGGCGAGGATCGCCGCGTAGTTCGCCGCGATGCCGCGCTTGCAGGCCTCGAAGCGGGCTGCAGTGACGCCGATGGTGAACGCAGGCACGAATGGTCTCCTTGACACGCAGCGAGCGGAGCAATGCGTTGACAGAGCACGTCGGCAATCCCCAGTTCCTGGTGGAGAAACCCGGCGTTCCTGTGCCCCGTTTCACAGGTACACACTGAAACAATGGAAATCGTTGCCGTACGGGGAGACATCACCGCCGAGCCGGTCGACGCGATCGTGAACGCCGCGAACTCGGCCCTCGCCCGGGGCGCGGGCGTGTGCGGCGCGATCTTCGCCGCCGCCGGGCCCGAACTCGACGCCGCCTGCGCCCGGCTCGGAGGGTGCGCGACCGGCGACGCGAAAGCCACGCCGGGCTTCGGCCTGCCGGCCCGCTTCGTGATCCACGCCGTCGGGCCGGTGTGGCACGGCGGCGGGCAGGGCGAGGCCGATGCGCTGGCGTCCTGCTACCGGCGCTGCATCGAGGTCGCCGGCGATGTCGGTGCCCGCTCCATCGCGTTCCCCGCCATCTCGACGGGGATCTACGGCTTCCCCAAAGGTGAGGCGGCCGCGATCGCGGTGCGAACGCTGCGGTCGGCCCGCAGTCCTGTCGAGGTCGCCCGCCTCGTCGCGTTCGACGCCGAGACGTACGACCTCTACCGGGAACTGCTCAGGCCTGGTCCTCTTCGAGGCGCAGCGACGCAGAATTGATGCAGTAACGCAGACCGGTCGGCTTCGGGCCGTCGGGGAACACGTGCCCGAGGTGCGCACCGCAGTTGTCGCAGCGGACCTCCGTACGGACCATGCCGTAGCTGCGGTCGGTTTCCTCGTCGACCGGGGCACCCTCGATCGGTTCGTAGAAGCTCGGCCAGCCACTCCCCGACTCGAACTTCGTCTTCGACGAGAACAGGGGGGCGCCACAGCACACGCACGTGTACGTGCCGTCCTCGTGGCAGTCCCAGTACTCGCCGGTGAAGGCGCGCTCGGTGCCGGCCTTGCGGGCCACCTCGAACTGCTGCGGCGTGAGCCGCTGCCGCCACTCGTCGTCGGTGGTGGGGAGCTGGTCCTTGGAAATCGGGTTGTTCATCTACTTCGTCTCCTCTTCTTCGGGGCGTGCAACACGAAACAGTGCCGAGTTGGTCCCGAATCCGAGAATGTTTTCAGCCGGCGCGGCGCTGCTGGCGCTTCTGCTCGAGGAAATCGACCAGCACGTAGTCGCCGAGGGTCTCCGGGGTGGTGAAGAACGCCCGGCCCCGGTTCATCCGCATCATGCGCTCGACGAACTCCCGGAGATAGAAGTTGTCCTCGAGCATGAACGTATTGATACGGATGTCGTCCTTCGTGCAGCGCTGCACTTCCCGCAGGGTCATCTCGATGGTGCGGGGCGACGGCGGGTAGTCGAACCAGGCCTCGCCGTTCTCGATGTGGGCGGTCGGTTCACCGTCGGTGATCATGATGATCTGCTTGCGGCCGCCGTGCTGCCCGAGCATCCGGCGGGCCAGCAGCAACGCGTGCTGCATGTTGGTGCCCCACTCGAAATCCCATGTCGCTTCGGGCAACCGTTCCGGTTTCACCTCACGGGCGACGCGGCCGAAGCTCACCATCCCGAGGTAATCGCGCGGGAACTGGGTGGAGATGAGCGCGTGCAGCGCCATCGCGACCTTCTTGGCGGCCAGGAACCGCCCCCGCATCTCCATCGAGAGCGACACGTCGAGCATCAAGACCGTCGATGAGCGGGTCAGCTGCTCGGTCCGTTCGATCTCGAAGTCGTCGGGGAGCAACTGCACCGGCGTGCCGGAGCCCTGGCGCCAGATCGCGTTGCGGATCGTGGCGTTGACGTCGAGATGGAACGGGTCGCCGAATTCGTAGGGCTTGTGGTCGTGGGCACGCTCGTTGCCGGCACCGGAGTGCTCGACCTCGTGGCGGCCGGCGCGGTCCTGCAGGAGTTTGCGGAACAGGTCGCCCAGCGCCCGCTGGCCGATACGGCGGATGCCCTTCGGGGTCAGCTCGAGGCGACCTTCGCGCTGCTCGATCAGCCCGGCGTCTTCGAGCATCTTGGCCAGGCGGGCCAGCTCCGCGAGTGAGCGGGCGGCGTCGTCGCCGAGGAGGTCGCGGGCCTGGTCGAGGTCGACTTCGGCGAGCTGGCCCGGCTGGGTCGCGTTGCGGAGCATGTGCTCGAGCGCGTCGATGTCGCCGAGCTGGTCGAGCAACCCGCCCATCTGGTCGAGCGGCAACGGCTCGTCGCCGCGGAACGGCATGCGTTGCCCCCAACCCATCTGCGGGAACGCCTGGCGCAGGTTGTTGCCCAGCTGCTCGACCTGCCAGCGCAGGTCCATGTCTTCGAGCAACGAATCGGAGAGTTGCTGGAGCTGCGCGCGCTGCTCGGGTGTCATCGAGTTGAGCATCTGCTGCATCTGCGCCATCGAGCGCGCCATCTGTTCGAGCAACTCGTCGAGCGACTGGGGGTTGCCCGGGAAGAAGTCGCCGTAGCGTTCCATGAACCCCGCGAAGTCGGGTTCCTCGCCGGCCTCGCGCTGCTCGAGCATCTGGTTGAGCTCGCTCATCATGTCTTTCATGCGCGACATCTGCTCGGGCGACATCTGCGACATGCCCTGCGACAGCTGGTTGAACATGCTGTCGAGCAACTGCTGGCGCAACTGGTCCATCAGCTCTTCGAACCGCTGGCGGGCGGCATCGTCCATCCAGTCGTATTCCTGGAGGTCGGAGACGCGCCCGGCGAGGTCGGGCGGGAGTTGGTCGAGTTCCTCGCGGCGCTGGCGGGCGAGCTCGTCGAGCAACTCCTCACGTCGCTTGTCGCCGGTGGCGCGAGCTTCGTCGACCCGGCGGTCGATGCCCTCGCGTTCTTGTTCGACGATCTCGTCGAGCTGGTTCGCGATGTCTTCGTAGACCCCGCCGAGGTCGTAGCGGTCGAGGTACTCGCGACGGCGCTCGCGAAGCTGTTCGAGCATCTCGCGCATGCCTTGCAGGCGGTTCCCGTCGCGGTCCTGGAAACCCTGCTGCAACATTCGGCGCAGCGCCGCGTTGAGGTCGCCGTGGTACAGGAGATCGTCGGTCATCTCCTCCAGCAGCGCGTCGGCATCGAGGTCGAACCCGACCTGTGTACCGTCCCATCGCGAGTACTGGAAGCGAGAACCGGCCATGAGGCGAGGGTACCCCCGCAGGGCTACCGTCCGTCAGCGTGACAATGCCGAGCGATTTCTGGTGGGGAACGGCCGCGTCGTCGACCCAAGCGGAAGGTGCCGCTCCCCAAAGCGACTGGTACGCGCTCGAGCAACGCGGCTTCGTGCCGCCGTCGGGTGAAGGCAACGGCTTCGCGTCCCGTTACGCCGAAGACTTCGAGCTGTACGCGGCGCACGGGTTGGCGCATCACCGGATGTCGATCGAATGGGCACGGATCGAACCGCAGGAAGGCCGTCGCGACGAAGCGGCGATCGAGCACTACCGAGCCGTACTGGAAGCGGCCGGTGCCGCGGGCGTGAAACCCTGGGTGTGCCTGCACCACTTCACGTTGCCGGGATGGTTCACCGAAGTGGGCGAAGGTGGTTTCGTCGACGACCGCGCCCGCTCCTACTACTGGGCGCGCCACGTCGCGTTCTGCGCGGAAACGTTCGGCGACCTCGTGTACGGGTGGAAGCCGATCAACGAACCCGCGGCGTACGCGTCGATCTACGCGCAAGGCGGGCGATCGTTCGCCAACCGTGATTGGCGCAAGGTGTTCGACATGCTCGGCGCGATCCTCCTCGCGGAGCGCGATGCGTGGCGCGAGTTGCGCGGCGGCGGCAAGCCGGTCGCGACCGTGCACAGCCTCTCGCCCGTGTTCACGGTCGCCGACACGGTTCCGGCGCGCAACATGTCGCAGCTGCTCGAACGGGTGCTGTGGGACGTGTGGATGCGCGCCGATCGCGACGGCGTGCTCGAACTCCCCGACCGCGCCGCACGAGAAGTGCCCGACCTGCGCGAAGCCTGCGACCTGATCGGGTTCTCGTACTACAGCGCGACCGGCGTCGGTCGAGAGGGCGAAGGCGTCCCTTACCCGGCCGGCGCGCGAGTCGGGCCGATGCGTTACGCGCCGTGGAGCGAGGGCCTGGGCATCGTGCTGCACCGCCTGCACGACGAACTCCCCGGCCGGCCGTTGCTGATCTGCGAGCACGGCGTCGGCACCGACGACGACGAATGGCGCTGCGACATCCTGCGCGCGTCGCTGCAACTCGTCGAGGAAGCCATCGCCGATGGGATCGACGTGCGCGGCTTCTTCCATTGGACGGGCGTCGACAACTACGAGTGGGACCACGGCTACGACGTCTCGTTCGGTTGCTTCACCCGCGATCGGGAACCGCGCGACAGCGCCGCGCTCCTCGCGTCGTACGCCCGCGCCTGACCCCCACCGATCCGAACATTGTCACTTCCCGCTACACGATGTGTGGCTCAAGTGACAATGTTCGGGGACAGCGCGAGCGTGATACGTCGCAAGGTGTCGCCGGGCCGGCGCGCGACGTCGTCCCACGTCACGTGGGTGACACGGTGGCCGAGCAGCTCGATGTCGGCGAGCCGTCGCCGGTCGCGCTTCCAGCGCAAGTGCCCGGCATGTGCCTCGAACCCGTCGCATTCCACGACGACGCGGTGCTCGCGCCACAGGAAGTCGACGCGATAGATCGCGCCCGACGGCGGGGCCAACGTCACCTGGCGCTCGGGCATCGGAAGATGGCTGTCGCGCAACAGGCGCCACAGCTTCACCTCGAGCGGTGACTCGAGCGGACGCGTGCCGACGTGCTGGTGCTCCAGCAGCCGTCGAACCTTGGCACTTCCCTTCTTGCCACGACCCGCGACTTGCGTGAACCGCGCCGCGATGCCGTCGACCTCAATGCGGTCTTGGCCCTCGAGCTGCGCGACCCGATGGAGGACGAACGGCCGCGGCTTGACGGCTGACCGGCGACGATCGAGCGGCACGCTGAGATGAAGCAGCACCTTCTTCGGGAGCCCGTCGAAACTCAGGAGGCGCGCCGCCGTGGTGTGCGAGACCGCCGCGTCGTCGCCCAGCCACAGGCAAGCCGCCATCGCCCGCTGTCGAGCGCGCAACGAACTCCCCTTCGAACATTGTCATTTCCCCTACACACGATGTCGCTCGATTGACAAAGTTCGGGGAAGGACGAGGGGGAGGTGGCGGGGTTAGCGGGCGCGGAAAACGGCGCGGCCGCCGACGGCGTCTTTGTTGAGCCGCTTGGTGAGGTGCAGGCCTTCGAGGACGAACTCGATCGCGGACGCGACCGCGGCGGGCGACTCGCTCACGCCCAAGTCGGAGAGCACGGCCGAGAGGCCGGGCAGCTGCGGCAGGACGTCGGCGTAGGCGCTCGACGGAACGTCTTCGCCCGTGTTCACGGTGAGGCCGTCTTCGAACGCGGCGACGATCGGCGCAACCGTTCGGGCCGCACCCGGGCGCGGAACACTTCGAGCGATGCGGCCTTGACGATGCGTTCGAGCACCTGCGATTCGCGGCCGTCTTCGAGGGTTTCGATCTCGACCTTGCCGGCCGTCGACGCGGCGAGCGCGTCGAGGTCGCATACGCGCGGTACTACCTCACGTTCGCCCGCGGCAAGGGATCGACGCGCCGCGTTCGCGACGAGCGTTTCGTAGTTGGTGATCGACAACCGAGCCGAAACACCGGAGCGCTGGTTGATGTGCGGCGAACGCCGGGCCAGCTGGCTGATCTCCGCGACGATCTCGGTCATGAACGACGGCACCGAGACGGTGAGCCCCTCCGCGGCGAGCGGCCGGACCTCCTGGTGGATCACTTCCATCTCGATGTCGGTCTCGAGCGGGTAGTGCGTACGGATCTGCGAACCGAACCGGTCCTTGAGCGGGGTGATGATGCGGCCGCGGTTCGTGTAGTCCTCGGGGTTCGCCGACGCGACGAGGAGCAGGTCGAGCGGGAGGCGGATCTTGTAACCGCGGATCTGGACGTCACGCTCTTCGAGGACGTTCAGGAGACCGACCTGGATGCGTTCGGCGAGGTCGGGGAGCTCGTTGATCGCGAAGATCCCGCGATTGGTGCGCGGCACGAGCCCGTAGTGGATGGTGAGCTCGTCGGAGAGGTAACGACCTTCGGCGACCTTGATCGGGTCGACTTCGCCGATGAGGTCGGCGATCGACGTGTCGGGGGTCGCGAGCTTCTCGCCGAAGCGCCGCTCGCGGTGGATCCATTCGATCGGCGTTTCGTCGGCACGGTCGGCGATGAGATGGCGCGCGTAGGGCGAAATCGGGTGGTAAGGGTCGTCGTTGATCTCGCTGCCGGCAACCATCGGCGACCACTCGTCGAGCAGGTTCGTGAGCGCGCGGATGATGCGCGTCTTCGCCTGCCCCCGTTCACCCAGAAAGATGATGTCGTGGCCCGCGAGCAGGGCGTTGGCCAGCTGCGGCAACACCGTCGTCTCGTAGCCGACCACACCGTCGACGAGCGGGCGGTTCTCGGCCAGCGCACGAATGGCGTTCGCACGGATCTCTTCCTTGACCGGGCGGGACACCCAGCCGCTGGATCGCAGTTCCCCCAGCGTTGCGGCTCGACTCATCAGCGCGCGCTCCTCGTTGCAAGTCTTACGGCGAGTGTACGTCTGGCCCCCCGGGGCCGACACTCGGCCGTAGCCTGCGGTCGTGGACGGCGAACCCGCGACGCTCGACCTCGGTGGATCGTGGCGCGCGCACGCGAGTGCCGGTGATCTCCCCAAACTGTTCGCGCGGCCCGACTTCGACGATCGCTCGTGGGCGCCGATCGAGGTGCCCGGCCACTGGCGTTCGACACCCGCGTTCGCCGGGTTCGACGGCCCCCTGCTGTACCGCCGGTCATTCGGCGCCACCGCACTCCCGACGGGCCAACGCCGCTTCCTCGAACTCGACGGCTGCTTCTACTACGGCGACGTCTGGCTCGACGGCGACTACATCGGCGCGACCGAGGGTTACTTCGCTCCTCACGCGTTCGACATCACGGAACAACTGGCGCGGAACGACGAACACGTGCTCGCGATCGAGGTCGCGTGCCCACCGCAACGCGACCGAACCGCGAAGCGCACGATCACGGGCGTGTTCTCACACTCCGAATCGCTCGACTCGGCGTGGAACCCCGGTGGGCTGTGGCGCCCGCTTCGCGTTTCCACCACCGGTCCCCTCCGCATCGACCGGATGCGCGTGCTGTGCACCGAAGCGTCGGTCGAGCGGGGCCGCATCGCGGTACACCTGACCGTCGATGCCGCCGTCGACGACGAGACGCGGTCGCCGGCGCGTCTGGTCGCCAACGTCCACGACGAAGGCGGCCGCCTCCTCGCGTCGCAGACCAATGACCTCGCCCTCGCGCAGGGCGAGAACCACCTGAACATCGCGCTCGACGTCGACCACCCGCCTCGCTGGTGGCCCGCCCGGCTGGGCGACCAGCCACGGTGCCGGGTCGACGTCGAGCTACATGCCGGCGAGACCGTCAGCGACCGCCGCTCGGTACTCACCGCGCTTCGCGAAGTGCGCTTCGACAACTGGACGTTCAGCATCAACGGTGAACGGCTCTTCGTGAAGGGTTCGAACCAGGGCCCGGCGAGGATGGCACTCGCCGAGGCGACCGACGATGAGCTGCGCGGCGACGTCGACCGCGCGCTCGACGCGAACCTCGACTTCCTCCGCGTGCACGCGCACGTGACCCGACCCGAGTTCTACGACGCCGCCGACCGACGGGGCCTGCTGCTCTGGCAGGACTTCCCGCTGCAGTGGGGGTACGCGCGCAGCGTCCGCCGCCAGGCGGTGCGCCAGGCGCGCGCGATGGTCGACCTCCTCGGCCATCATCCGTCGATCGCGCTGTGGTGCGCGCACAACGAACCACTCGCGCTCGGCCAGCCCGGCGAGGCGATGAGCGTGGGCAAGACCGTGAAGATCGGTGCGTCGATGTTCCTGCCGACCTGGAACAAGGACGTCCTCGACCGGTCGATCACGCGCCGGCTCGGCCGCTCCGACCCGACCCGCCCCGCCGTCCGCCATTCGGGTGTGTTGCCCGGCGCGAGCAGCCGCGGCACCGACACCCATGCGTACTTCGGTTGGTACTACGGCAATCTCGCCGGCCTCGCCCCGGCACTGCGCGCCATGCCCCGCCTCGCTCGTTTCGTGACCGAGTTCGGCGCGCAGGCCGTACCTGACACCTGCGAGTGGATGGCACCGGACCGCTGGCCCGCGCTCGGCTGGGACGACCTGTTCGAACACCACGCGTTGCAGCGCCGCAACTTCGATCGCTTCGTCCCTCCGGCCGACTGCAAGACCTTCGACGAATGGCGCGAAGCGACGCAGGCGTACCAGGCGGCCTTGATCCAGCTCCAGGTGGAAGACCTGCGCCGGTTGAAGTACGCACCGACCGGCGGGTTCGCGCACTTCTCGTTCGCCGACGGCAACCCCGCAGTGAGTTGGTCGGTGCTCGATCACGAGCGCGTCGCCAAGCGCGGCTACGGCGCGCTGCGCGACGCATGCCGGCCGGTGCTGCCGATGCTCGAACCGCGCGAAGGGCTCGTGCACGTCGTGAGTGAGGAGCGGACCGCGCTGGCCGACGCGACGATCGAAGTGCACCTCGACGGTCAACGCCACCGCTTCGGTGGCACCATCGCGGCCGACGCGGTCACCTATGTGGGGCGGGTCGAGCTCAACGACGCCGTCGACGTCGAGGTCGTGCTCGAACATCCAGCGGTCGGGCGGGTCACCAACCGGTACCCGCTGAGCATCCTCGACGCCTGCCGGCCGGGCCGCCGGTCGCCGGGTTTCCTGCGGCGCGCGTCGAGCTGAACGAGCGCCGGGCCGGTCGCCGCGGCCCGGATACGGACGCCGCGTTGGGCACGATGTAGGGTCCGCGCACAAAGGCACGAGCAGCCCCGGCGGCCTCATTCGCAGGCGAATCCGACGCTTCCGGGCACCCACCCGGGGGAGGCCATGGCGCAGTCGACCACACAGTCCCGTCCCGTGACGGAGCCGGTCGCACCAATCAGGAAACCGCGGCGCCGAGCCCCGTGGCCGGTCGAGTTCTACCGGTCGAGCGTCGGCAAGAAGTGGGTGATGGCCGTGTCGGGCATCATCCTGTTGAGCTTCGTGCTGGTCCACATGATCGGCAACCTGAAGCTCTACTTGTCGAAGCAGGAGATCAACCTCTACGGCGAGGCGCTGCGCACCATGCCGGGCCACCTGCTCCCGCGCACCTGGCTGCTGTGGGGCATCCGTTCGACGCTCATCGCGGCGTTCGTGTTCCACATTCACTCGGCGTACGGGCTCACGGTCATCAACCGCAAGGCCCGCCCCATGCAGTACCAGTCGAAGCGTGACTACGTGGCCGCGAACTTCGCGTCACGCACGATGCGCTGGACCGGCGTCATCATCCTGCTCTACGTGCTGTTCCACCTCGCCGACCTCACCTGGGGAATGGCGAACCCGGAGTTCGTGCGGGGCGATCCCTACAACAACCTGGTGTACAGCCTGCAACGGCCGGCGGTGGCAGCGATCTACATCATCGCCACGATCGCGCTCTGCATCCACCTCACCCACGGTGTGTGGAGCATGTTCCAGAGCCTCGGTATCAACAACCCCCGCATCAACGCGGCCAAGCGCCCGTTTGCGTACGGCTTCGCGCTCGGTGATCCTCCTCGGCAACCTCAGCTTCCCGATCGCGATCCAGTTGCACCTCGTCAAGACCGAATGCCCTCACGCTCCGACGACGCTGTCCTGCTCCGTCGCGGCGCGTGAGCACAAGTTGAATGAGATCAACCGATGACTGCTACCGCGACGACGTCGAGCGATTCGGGCCTCGATTCAAAGGTGCCCGCCGGGCCGATCGCCGAGAAGTGGGACAACCACAAGTTCGACATCAAACTCGTCAACCCGGCGAACAAGCGCCGGTTCCACATCATCGTGATCGGCAGCGGCCTCGCGGGGGCCTCTGCATCGGCGAGCCTCGCCGAACTCGGTTACCGCGTCACGTGCATCACCTATCACGACTCGCCCCGGCGCGCGCACAGCATCGCCGCACAGGGCGGGATCAACGCAGCGAAGAACTACAAGAACGACGGCGACAGCGTCTTCCGCCTCTTCTACGACACCGTGAAGGGCGGCGACTACCGCTCCCGCGAAGCGAACGTGTACCGCCTCGCGCAGGTGAGTGTCGACATCATCGACCAGTGCGTCGCGCAGGGCGTGCCGTTCGCGCGCGAGTACGGGGGGTTGCTCGACAACCGTTCGTTCGGCGGCGCGCAGGTATCGCGCACGTTCTACGCGCGCGGCCAGACCGGCCAGCAGTTGCTCCTCGGCGCGTACCAGGCGCTGATGCGGCAGGTGCACCTGGGTACCGTCGAGTTGTTGCCGCGCACGGAGATGCTCGACGTCGTGCTGAAGGACGGCGTCGCGGCGGGTGTCGTCTGCCGCGACATCGAGCACGGCGACGTGTTCGCCGTTTCGGGTCACGCGGTCGTGCTCGCGACCGGCGGCTACGGCAACGCCTTCTACTTGTCGACGAACGCCAAGCAGTGCAACGTCACCGCGACGTGGCGGGCGGCGAAGAAGGGTGCCTTCTTCGCCAACCCGTGCTACACGCAGATCCACCCCACCTGCATCCCGGCGAGCGACGAGTTCCAGTCGAAGCTCACCCTGATGTCGGAGTCGCTACGCAACGACGGCCGGATCTGGGTTCCGAAGAACACCGAAGACACCCGGCCCGCCGGCTCGATCCCCGAGGCCGACCGCGACTACTTCCTCGAACGTCGCTACCCCGCGTTCGGCAACCTCGTGCCGCGCGACGTCGCGTCGCGCGCGATCAAGCGCGAAGTCGACGCCGGACGCGGTGTGGGGCCGCTCAAGAACGGCGCCTACCTCGACTTCGGCGAAGCGATCGACCGCCTCGGTCACGACACCATCGAAGCGCGTTACGGGAACCTCTTCGAGATGTACGACCGCATCACCGACGAGAACCCGTACAAACAACCGATGCGGATCTACCCGGCCGTCCACTACACGATGGGTGGTCTCTGGGTCGACTACAACCTGATGAGCAACATCCCGGGCGTGTACGTGATCGGCGAGGCCAACTTCTCCGATCACGGCGCCAACCGCCTCGGCGCGAGCGCACTGATGCAGGGTCTGGCCGACGGCTACTTCGTGCTCCCCTACACGATCGGCGACTACCTCGCGCCGTTGCTCGGCACGGAACCCGTGCCGGTCGACGACCCGGTCTTCGAGGAGTCCGCGAAGGCGGTCGACGACAAGGTCAAGCGGCTGCTCTCGATCAAGGGCGAGCGAACCGTCGACGAGTTCCACCGGGAACTCGGCAAGGTCGTGTGGGACAACTGCGGGATGGCCCGCACCGAGCAGAGCCTGCAGAAGGCGCTGTCGGAGATCCCGGCGATCCGCGACGAGTACTGGAAGAACGTGCGCGTGCTCGGCGACGACGAGACACGGAACCAGTCGCTCGAAAAGGCGCAGCGGGTGGCCGACTTCCTCGAGTTCAACGAGCTCATGTGCCTCGACGCGTTGCACCGCAAGGAATCCTGCGGCGGCCACTTCCGCGAGGAGTACCAGACGGAAGACGGCGAGGCGTTGCGCGACGACGAGAACTTCGCGTACGTCGCGGCGTGGGAAGTGACCGGCGTCGGCCAGGCTCCCGTACTGCACAAAGAGCCGCTCGAATTCGAAACCGTCCACCTCGCGACCCGTAGCTACAAGTAGCAACCGGACCACGGAGTACTGCGACCAATGCACCTCACCCTGACCGTGTGGCGCCAAGCGAGCGCGAAGGCGACCGGCACATTCGAGACCTACGACGTCCCCGACATCAGCCCCGACATGTCGTTCCTCGAGATGCTCGACATCGTGAACGAGCGGCTGATCAAGGACGGCCGCGAACCGATCGCGTTCGACCACGACTGCCGTGAAGGCATCTGCGGCTCGTGCGGGATGATGATCAACGGGCAGGCGCACGGTCCCGAGCGCGGCACCGCCACCTGCCAGCTGCACATGCGCAAGTTCAGCGACGGCGCCCACGTCACGATCGAACCGTGGCGGGCGGCGTCGTTCCCCGTCACGAAGGACCTGTGTGTCGACCGCAGCCCGTTCGACGCGATCATCGCGGCGGGCGGCTTCATCACCGCACCGACCGGGAGCGCGCCCGACGCCAACCTCATCCCGGTGCCGAAGGTGGTCTCGGACACGGCCATGGACGCGGCCGCGTGCATCGGGTGCGGGGCATGCGTCGCCGCCTGCCCGAACGGTGCGGCGCATCTCTTCACCGCCGCGAAGCTGCAACACCTCAACCTGATGCCCCAGGGCCAGGCGGAGCGGTGGGAACGCACGCTGGCGATGGTCGACACGATGGAGTCGTATTTCGGGTCGTGCACCATGCACGGCGAGTGCGAGGCCGCGTGCCCGAAAGAGATCAGCATCGACTTCATCGCCCTGCTCAACCGCGACTACGCGAAGGCGCAGACCAAGCAGCGCCGCCTCGTCGGCCAGACCTTCCCGTAAAACCGACGGGCGTCGATAGCTATCGCTATGCGATAGCTATCGACGCCCGTCAGGGTTTGGTGGCGCTGACGATCCAGACGGCGGCATCGAGCCAGATCGCCTTGCCGTCGTGATGCGGCACGATCGCGAGCGCGATCGCGTCGTGGGCGCGGGCGCGCGTCGAGTCGTCGGCGGTGCGTAACGCAGCCGAGATCGACGGCAGGATCTCCGCCATCTCGTGGGCGACGGATATTGCGTCGCCGCCGCCGGGCAAGGCCAACTTCGTGGCGTACGGCTGGAACGCGACGTCGGTAAAGCCGGCGCGAGTCAACACGGCACGCGCGTAGTCGGGCTCGGCGAACATCGCACCGCCGGGCTCCCGCGGGCCTGAGGCCGGCGGGATCGGCAGCACCGTCGCCGCGGCCGACGACGGCAGCGAGTTCCAGGCGTTGTACTCCCGGCCCTGCCAGCACGCAAAGGCGAGCCGACCACCACTGCGAACGGCCGCGCCGATGTGCGCGAAGCCGGCGACAGGGTCGGGAAAGAACATCACGCCGAACCGGGAGAACACGGCATCGTGGGGCCCGCCGAGGTCGCCCGTGCCGGCGTCGTCCTCCGCGAACCTCGTGTTCGCCAGGCCCGCGGCCGCGGCTCGATCCGCGGCGAGCTCGAGGAGGGGCGCGGAGAGGTCGACGCCGAGCACACGACCGCCGGGGCCTACGCGGCGGGCGATCTCGAGCGTGGTCGCGCCAGCCCCGCAACCGATGTCGAGCACCGACTCACCGTTGGCGAGCGCGAGCGCGTCGATCGCGTGCGCACCGAACCCTTCGAACATCGCGTCGATCGCGTCGGCGTGCGCGACCCAGGTCGCGCCGAGAGCACCGTTCCAGTCGGGGGTGACGTGAGCTTCGGCGCCGGGTGTCGACATCAGCGCGGAATGTAGCCGTCGAGCGGAACGGTAAGAACCGACACCAGGGATGTGAACTCGTGCAGCGATGACGGTCGCGTCGCTTCGTACGGTCTCGTCGTACCCGCGACGAAGGGAAAGACCATGAAGCTCCGACGCTTGGCGATGGCGATGGTCGTGCTCTGCACGGCCGCACTCGCAGGTGAGGCGCACAGCGCATCCGCGGCAACCGGGAACATCCTCGGCAATCCGAGCTTCGAAGTCCCGAAGGCCCCGGCGGGCGGCCTCGCCCGGTTCGTGACCGGCTCGACGCTCGGCACGTGCCAGCTGGCGATGCCGGGATCGATCGGCTACCAGACGGGCTGCTGGCGCGTGTTCGGCGGCAACGTCGACGTTGTGAACGCGCCGTACTGGTCGGCGAAGGGCGGCAAGCAGTCGCTCGAGCTCAACGGTGCCGGCGCGGGAGACGTCCTCCAGGTGTATGCCGCGCAGCCCAACACGACCTACCACTTCTCGTTCTGGATGAGCGGCGATCCCGTCTACCCGGGCACGGTGTCGATGCTCGCGGTGCAGGAACAGTTCGACTCGTCCGGGTCGTACATCATCGGCGGTTCATTGGGTTCGTTCTCCTTCGACACGACCGGCCACACGCCGTCGTCGATGGGGTACAAGCACGTCACGACGACGTTCACGACCGGCCCGAACACCCACTGGGTCGACGTCGAGTTGCAGAGCACCACCTTCAACGGCAACGCACCGTGGTGGGGGCCCGTCGTCGACAAGGCGACGCTGAACTGACCGTCGCGGTCGGCGGCTCAGGCGAGCGTGGTGTCGAGCGCCTGGCGAAGGTCGTCGACGAGGTCGTCGCCGGCTTCGATGCCCACCGACAAGCGGACCAAGGCGGGGTCGACCTCGAGCGGCGACCCCGCCGCCGACGCGTGGGTCATCCGGGCGGGATGTTCGATCAGCGACTCGACTGCCCCGAGTGATTCGGCCAGGGTGAACAGGCGCGTCCGGCTCACGACATCGAGGGCGGCATCTTCACCTTCGTACATCGTGAACGACACCATCCCGCCGAAGTCGCGCATCTGGCGTTTCGCAACGGCGTGACCGGGATGTTCGGGGAGGCCCGGGTACAGAACTCGGGCCACCGCGTCGTGTTCTTGCAGCATGTGGGCGACGGCGTGCGCGTTCTCGCAATGGCGCTCCATACGGAGGGCGAGTGTCTTCACGCCGCGCAACACCATGTAGCAGTCGAACGGCGACGGCACCGCGCCCACCGCGTTCTGCAGGAACCCGATCTCGTCGGCGATGGTTTCGTCGTTCACCGCGACGAAACCGCCCACGACATCGGAGTGGCCGCCGAGGTACTTGGTCGACGAGTGCACGACCGCGTCGGCACCCAGCGCGAGCGGCTGCTGGAGGTACGGAGTCGCGAACGTGTTGTCGACGACGACGATCGCGTCGCGCGCGTGCGCCACTTGGGCGATTGCTTCGATGTCGACGACGGTGAGCAGCGGGTTCGTCGGCGTCTCGATCCAGACGACGCGCGTTTCGTCGCGCCACTGCGCGTCGAACGCGTCGAGGTCGGTGAGATCGACCGCCGACCACGAGATCCCCGCCGGGTCGTGGACGCGCGCGATCAGCCGGAACGTGCCGCCGTAGGCATCGTTCCCCATGATCACGTCGTCGCCGGGGCGCAGCCGGCGCAGCAATGCATCTTCGGCCGCGAGACCGCTCGCGAACGCGAAGCCGTGCCGCGCTCCCTCCAGCGACGCGACACAGGTCTCGAGCGCGGCGCGGGTCGGGTTGCCGCTACGCGAGTATTCGTAACCGGCGTGGTCGCCGACTCCGCGTTGCGCGAACGTCGTCGCGAGGCTGATCGGCGGGACGATGGCGCCCGTCGACGGATCGGGGTGCTGGCCGGCGTGGATGGCGCGGGTCTCGAAGGCGTCGGTCATCGCGGTCTCAGTCGGGGGTACGGGTGGCCATGAACGCGAGGACGTCGGACCGGGTGACGACACCGATCGGGTGGCCACCCTCGAGCACGAGCACCGCCGGGCCCTGGTCGAGGCAGGCGACGACCCGGTTCACGGGTTCCCCGACGCCGATCATCGGCATCGTCGGCGTCATGATGTCGCTCACCGGCCGGTCGAGGACGCCCTGGTCGCGGTACGCGCGGTCCATCAGTTCGAGTTCGTGTACGGCACCGATCACTTCTTTCGCGGCGAGCGGTTCGTCGGTCGTGACGCTCACGATCAGCTGCGACACACCGGTTTCGTGCATCAACCCGATGGCGCGCCGTACGGGTTGGTCGGGGGTGATCAGTACGAGCGCGGGCGTCGCGCCGGCTTTCGCCGCGATGACGTCGCCGGCGGTGAGACCGTCGGAGCGCAGGAACCCCATGTCGAACATCCACTGGTCGTCGTAGATCTTCGAGAGGTAGTTGCGGCCGGAGTCGGGCAGCAGCACGACGACGACGTCGCCGGCACTGAGGTCGCGACCAATTTCGAGTGCGGCTTTCACCGCCGTTCCGCATGACCCGCCGATCAGCAGGCCTTCTTCGCGCGTGACACGACGAGCGGTGAGGAACGCGTCGGCGTCGCTCACCATCACGACGCGGTCGACGATGCTCGGGTCGAACGTGGTGGGCCAGAAGTCTTCGCCCACCCCTTCGGTGAGGTAGGGACGCCCGCTCCCGCCCGAGAACACGGATCCCTCCGGGTCGGCGCCGATGATCTGCACGGCGGGGTTCTCGCGCTTCAACGCGCGCCCGACGCCGGTGATCGTTCCGCCGGTCCCGATGCCGGCGACGAAGTGGGTGACCCGGCCCGCGGTCTGGCGCCAGATCTCCGGGCCCGTCGTCTGCTCGTGCGCGGCCGGGTTCGCCTGGTTGGAGTACTGGTCGGGGCGGAACGCGCCCGGCGTTTCGCGTACCAACCGCTCGGCGGTCGAGTAGTACGAACGAGGGTCTTCCGGCGGGACCGCCGTGGGGCACACCACGACCTCCGCGCCGTAGGAGCGGAGCAACGACACCTTCTCGTCGCTCATCTTGTCGCTCATCACGAAGATGCAGTGGTACCCGCGTTGCGCCGCGACGATCGCGAGGCCCGCACCGGTGTTGCCCGACGTCGGTTCGACGATCGTGCCGCCCGGTTGTAACAGCCCGTCTTTCTCGGCTGCGTCGATCATCGCGATGGCGACGCGGTCCTTGACGCTGCCGCCGGGGTTGGTGAGTTCCACCTTGGCGAGCAGATCGCACCGCAACCCTTCGGCCGCCGCGAGCTTGCCCAGCCGCACGAGGGGTGTGTTGCCCACCAGTTCGAGGACCGATCCGGCCACGTCCATCGCGGCGGGATGCAGGTCGTCGGCCACGTTTCGACGCTAGCCCCGCGCCGCGGCGTACGCCGAGCGAATCGCGGCCCGATCAACCGAATTCGCCGGAACGACCTCCATCTGTGTTTCGCCGAACCACTCGCGGGCCACCGCTGCGGGTGGCCGGCCGGCGAACGCGGCGGCGGCTTGCACGCACGCACCCGCCGCGACGTGCTCGTTGCCGGCCGGCACCGACACCACCCGCCCGCTCAGGTCGGCGAGCACCTGCGGGTAGGCACGAGCGCGGGCGCCGCCGCCCACGACGACCAGGCGGCCCGACGTGCTCGCGGCCACCCCGGCTCGTTCGAGCGCATCGATGGCATCGAGCAGCCCGCACACGACACCTTCGAACGCAGCCCGGGCCACCTGCGCGCGCGAGACGTCGGAACGCAAGCCCCGGACCGAACCCGTCGCGTCCGGACGGTTCGGTGTGCGTTCACCGTCGAAGTACGGGACGAGCACCACGCCACCGGCGCCCGGCGCCTCGCCCAACGCGAGTTCGTCGAGCTCCTCGTGGCTCGCGCCGAGCACGCGGCCGATGGCGTCGGTGACCTTCGTCGCGTTGAGCGTGCACACCAGCGGTAGGAATCGCCCGGTCGCGTCGGCGAAACCGGCGACCGCGCCGGTCGGGTCGGCGGTTGGGTGCTCCGAGACGGCGAACGCGGTTCCCGAGGTGCCGATCGACACCGCGATGTCGCCGGGCGCGAGCGCGATGCCGAGCGCGGCGGCCATGTTGTCGCCGGTACCGGCGGCGACGATCGACGCGCCGTCGAGCGCGGGGCGATGGTCGGCCGGTCCGAGCACTTCGGGGAGCGCGTGTTCCCAATCGGTTTCGCCGTCGACGACCCGTAACAGGTCGAGCCGGTACTCGTCGTCGCGAGCGGAGTAGTAGCCGGTACCGGACGCGTCGCCACGATCGGTGACGAACTCGCCGGTGAGGCGGTACGTGAGGTAGTCGTGCGGGAGCAGCACGTGGGCGATCCGGGCGAACGCGTCCGGTTCCTTGCGGTGCAACCACGACAGTTTGGTGATCGTCACCGCGGCGACCGGCACCACGCCGCACGCATCCGCCCACGCCTGCGGGCCGCCGAGTTGTTCGACCAACCACGCGGCGTCGGCGGCCGACTCGGTGTCGTTCCACAACTTCGCGTCACGGACCGGTTCGCCGCTCGCGTCGAGCACGACCATCCCGTGCTGCTGGCCGGCGACGGCGACGGCGGCGACAACCGGGTCGCCCGCTTCGGCCCGTGCCGCCTCGAACGCGTGCCACCACGCGCGGGGGTCCTGCTCGCTGCGCGGTGGCGTCGTTGCCGGGTGCGGCGCGCGGCCCGCGGCGACGAGCGCACCCGTGGCCGCGTCGCGCACTTCGACTTTCGTCGACTGCGTCGACGAGTCGACGCCCATGACGAGCGGCATGGCCGCAACGTAGCGTGCGGCGATGACGCCGGGAACGCAATGGGAGACGCTCGCGACGGGCTACGGCCTCGTCGAAGGGCCGACGGTCGACGACCGTGGCGGCCTCTACTTCAGCGACGTGCTCGGCGGCGGCGTATACCGCCTCGACCTGGAGGGCAGCGGATCGATCGAGACGGTCGTGCCCAAGCGACGCGGGATCGGTGGCCTGGCGTTGCACGCCGACAACGGCGTGGTGTGCTCGGGGCGCGACATCGTGCACGTGCGCGACGGCGTGACGCGCGTCCTGTACGCGATCGACGACCTACCGGGCTGGAACGACATCTGCACCGACGCGCAGGGTCGTATCTACGCGGGCGCGTTGCGCTTCGCCGTCTTCGACCGCGATGCAGAGGTGGTGCCGGGCGAGGCGTGGCGCATCGATCGAGCGGGTGAGGCGACTTGTCTGTACGGCGACGTCGTGCACGCGAACGGCATCGCGCTCGCGCCCGACGAACGGCGCATCTATCACTCCGACACCCGATCCAACCGTGTGCTCGTACACGATCTCGTCGATGACCGTGCCGTCGCGTCACCGCCGATCGACGTCGCCCCCTACGGGAGCCCCGACGGTCTCGCCGTCGACAGTGACGGTTGCGTTTGGGTCGCGGTACTCGGTGGGTTCGGTGTCGCTCGGTTCACGCCGGAAGGCACGCTCGATCAGCGCCTCGAAGTGCCGTCGACGTTCGTCACCAGCGTGTGCTTCGGCGGCGCGGACCGTCGCGACCTCTACGTCACGACGGCCGACAATACGGACGACGCGCTGCGGCGCGGCAGCGTGTTCCGCACCCGGGTCGGCGCGGCCGGTGGCCCCGTGCACCCGGTGCGCATCTGAGTTCCGTCCCATCTTCAGCCGACCGCCTTCGCCACGACCTCGCCCGCGTGTGCGACCGCTTCGAGGCTCCAACCGTCGGCCGGCATGTTGAACACGACACCGTCGAGACCGAGGTCGAGCAGGGCACGAACCTGCTCGCCCACGGTGTCGGGGTCGCCGACCACGAAACGGGCCGACAGTTGCGCCTGGAACTCGGGCGGCAGCGTGTCCCACTGGAACCCGCGCGCCGCCAGCAGCGCGTCGCGCTTGGCGACCGCGCCTTCCATCGTGTCGGCGAGCATCAGCGAACCGAGCGGGGTCTTGTTGATCGACGCGGGGTCGCGACCGACCGCGGCGCAGTGGGCCGCGAGCGCGTCGAGCTTGCGGGGCAACTCGTCGAAGCCGGAGTTGCAGTTCCACATGTCGGCGTACTGCGCTACGAGCCGCGCGGTGCGCTTCTCGCCCTGGCCACCGATCATGATCGGCGGCCCACCGGCGCGCACCGGCGGCGGCGAGTTCAACGCCGATTCTGTGTGGAAGTGCTGCCCGTTGAACGTCGGACGCTCGTCGCGGAACATCGCTCGACAGATCTGCACCGCCTCTTCGAGCATGTCGAGCCGCGCCCCGGCAGGAGGGAACTCGACGCCGAGCCCACGGTGTTCCTCCTCGAACCAGGCGGCGCCGATCCCGAGGAACGCGCGTCCCTTCGACACGACGTCGAGGGTTGTGACGATCTTGGCCAGGATCGCCGGGTTCCGGTAGGTCACACCCGTGACCAGCGTGCCGAGCAGGAGGCGCTCGGTCCGGGCGGCGAGCGCACCGAGCAGCGTGTACGACTCGAGCATCTCGAGCTCGGGTGCACCGATGAGCGGGAGTTGGTAGAAGTGGTCCATCACCATCACGGCGTCGAAACCGGCGTCTTCTGCCGTGGTGGTGATCGCGGCGACGCGTTCGAACAAGGTGGCGGGAGTGATGCCCGGGTACGTGAAGTTGGGGATCTGCAGTCCGGCTTTGATCATCGGGTACCCCGATCGCTAGATCATCGGATTCACAGATCATAGGTGAATTCTATGATCGATGTGTGCGACAATAACCCGCGAGGGACGATGGGACAACCAAAAGAATCGCTCACCTACCTACTGCAGAAGGCGGCCAAGCGATCACTGGTCGCGCTCGAGCACGCGCTCGCCGACCTCGATCTCTCGGCGCGCCAGTTCCTGCTGCTGGCGCTGGTCGAGGACCATCAGGACCTGTCGCAACAGGACCTCGCGGCGAAGCTGGGCGTCGACCCCACCGTCGTGGTGAAGCTGGTCGACCAACTCGAAGCCCGCGACGTGCTCACGCGCACCCGCGCCGCCGACGACCGTCGCCAGCACCGTCTCGCCCTCACCGGCAGCGGGCGCGTCCTCCTGAAGGAGGCTGCCGCCCGCCAGCACCGGGCGGAGCGCGACTTCACCCGCGCCCTCGGGACGCGCCGTGCCGATCTCGTCGCCCTGCTCGCCGAGGCCCTCGAAGGTCGCCCCGAGCCCGCCTGAACCCCTCCCTGGGTTGTGTCGTTTGTACCCCCGTACGGGAGTACAAACGACACAACCCGGCTTCGTCGGGACGCCCACCGGCCGGCCCGGGCCTCGTAGTCTCGAACCCGTGACCGACCTGCCGCCCCCGCCGCCCGGCCCGCCCGGCGCGCCACCGCCGCCACCACCGCCCCCTCCTCCGCCGCCCTCCCAGCCGCCGGAACCGCCGCAGGAGCCGCAAGGACCGCCCGGCCCACCGCCACCGCCACCACCACCGTCGACACCGCCGCCCGCGCCGGTGCCACCACCCGTGCCACCACCGGTGCCGAACACCTTCCCGCCGTACGCCGTCGCGACGCCCGCCGACCGGGTACGGCTCGCGTGGCAACGCCGCCACGAAACCGACTACATCTTCAGCTTCTGGACCGCGTTCGGCTGGACGATCCTCACGTGCGGGATCTACTCGTTCTACGTGTTCTTCCAGCTGGTGCGTCGCTCCCGCGAGCACAACCTGCGCCGCGTCGAACTGCTCGACGGGGCAAACGCGTTCGCGTGGGAACGATGCACGGAACAAGGAATCGCCGACGAACTGCGCCCCGCGTTCGAGCGCATCGCGACCCAGATGACAACGCTGCGCCAGCTCGGCACCGAGTTTCGCGACCCGGCGATCTGGTTGGTGATCCTCGTGCTGTCGAGCCTGTTCACGGGCGGCGGTGGGGTGATCGTGCAGATCATCGTCTACATCCTGCTCGACGGCGATCTCGTCCGGCACGACTACGCGGAAGGCGCGATCGAGGCCGAACTGTCGGCGATCTACGCGAGGCTCGGCGCCACGATCGCGCCTCCTGACCCGGCCCGCTTGAAGCAGCGTCACAACTATGTGGGCCGCGTGATCGCGACGATCTTCACCTGCGGGATCTACGGCCTCTGGTGGTTGTACGACCTGATGGTCGAAGGCAACCGCCACTTCGAGCACAACTGGCGCTGGGAAGACGATCTCGCCCGCAGCGTGCAATCGTTGATCGGCGCCTGACCGGAGGCTGCCGGTGCAACGTCACGAGTACTCCATCGAGCTCGACGCTTCACCGCCCGACGTGTGGGAGGTGTTCTGGTACCGCGCGCCCGACCGGCCGCAGCCGCGCGACGTGAAGACCCGCATCGAGATCCTCCACCCCGGCGACGACGCCGGGAACGGTCTCGTCCGCCACTGTTACTTCCCGGTGCCGCGCTGGCTCCTGTCGGGTGGCGTCGGGCAGTCGTGGGAGTGGCTCACGGAGGTGAAGCCGTGCGAGTCGTGGCGTTACGACGCGGTCGGCAAGCCGCTTTGGTCGCGGGCGACCGGATGGACCCGGCTGGAAGACCTCGGTGGTAACCGGACGCGTGTGCACTTCACCGAGGAATACGAAGCGTTCAACCCGGTGATGCGCGTGCTCTTCGAAAAGCGCGTCCACGAAAGCCTGTCGCGCGACAACGACACGATCCTCGCCGCGTTGAACGGCGGGTTGCGCTGGCACCGGAAGCGCCGGCAGCGTGAAGCGGAGGCGGCCGGGTAGGTGAGCGCCGGCGCACCGGTAGGAACGGAAGATGCGGCGCGCGAGACGCGCGCCGAGTTGTTCGTCTACGGAACGCTCGTGCCCGGCGGTCGTTATTGGGACGTCGTCGCCGCCGCGGTCGTCACCCACCGCGCGGCGCGCGTGCACGGCCGGCTGTACGACACCGGCCGTGGGTACCCGGCGGCGACGTTCGACTGTGGGCCGTTGGAGATCAGCGGCGTCGTCCTCACTGTTTGCGACGCCGCCCGCACGCTCGCGCGCCTCGACCGTTTCGAGGGCGACGAGTACGTACGCCGCGAAGTGGAAACCATCGCCGGTGATCGCGTCTGGAGCTACGAATGGCGGTCCGATTTGTACGGGTTCTCGGAGATCGCCGGCGGCGTGTGGTTATAAAACGGGCCCCGACATGCCGATCTGGTACCGATGGCCTTCGACGGGATCGCGAACATCCAATCTCGCATCGCCGAGATCCAGCAGCAGTTCGACCCTTCGGCGGCATCGACCGACACGTCGAACTCGACGACGACCAGCGCGAGCAACAACGTCGCGTTCTCCGACATGCTCGCCGCGGCCTCCGCGATCGGCAGCGACGGCAGCACGACCACGAGCAGCGCGACCGACGCGACCGGCACGGGGTCCAGTGCCCTGGCCAGTTCCCTTGCCAGTTCGCTCACCGGTTCGTCGGGGAGTTCGCTGAGCACGCTCCTGCAGGCGCTCACGGGAACGAACACCGGCTCGTCGGCGGGGGGCACGAGCACCGACCCGTTGAGCGCGCTGCTGCAACAACTCACCGGCGTTGCCTCTTCGACCGGCTCCAGCGGCCTCGCCGGGTCGAGCAGCCTGGCCGGCTTGACCAGCGCGCCCGGCGCGACGAGCAGCATCGGGGCCGGCACGTCGGCCGCGAACCAGACGTTCCTGCAGAACGCGCTCGCGCAAGCCGGCGACGCGTACGTGTGGGGCGCGTCGGCCAACCCCGCCGACCCGCACCCCAAAGCGTTCGACTGCTCCGAGCTGGTGAAGTGGGCCGGCGCCCGCGCCGGGGTGACGATCCCCGACGTCGCGCAGAACCAGTACCTGTGGCTGAAGAACCAGGGCAAGCTGATCCCGGTGCAGCAGGCGATCAACACGCCCGGGGCGCTGCTGTTCTCGTTCTCGAGCGAACCCTCGCCCGGCAACATGTACCCGTCGCACGCGCATGTCGCGATCAGCCTCGGGAACGGCAAGACGATCGAAGCCCGCGGCAAGGACTACGGCGTCGGCATCTTCGACGCGGCCAACCGGTTCAACTACGCCGGCGTCGTGCCGGGCCTCACCGCCTGACCGCACGGCCGCTCGGCCGCTCGGCCGGCTCGCCGCGGCCACGGCAAGGCCATGGCACGGCACCATTTGCCCGGTACCGACAGGCCTCGCCTAGCCTCGCCGGGTGACGGATGCCGTGGATCACTCGTTCGCCCGGGCCTGGCACGATGTCGCCACGATCGCGCCCGACCGGATCGCGATCGCCTGCGGGGCCCGGCACCTCACCTACGCGGCGTTCGACGAGCGAGCCGCCCGGTTGGCCGCCTTCCTGCGCGACGGCGGGGTCGGGGAAGGCGACAAGGTCGCGATCGAGTGCCTGAACGGGCCCGAGTACCTCGAGTCGTTCTTCGCGGCCCAGAAACTCGGCGCGGTGCCCGTGAACGTGAACTACCGCTACGTCGGGAACGAGCTTGCCTACCTGCTCGACAACTCCGACGCGGCCGCCATCGTCTTCCACGACGAGTTCGCACCCACCGTCGACGAGGCGCTCGAACTCCTGCCGGCCGAGCGACGGCCACGGCTCCGGCTGCAGGTCGCGCACGCAGGCGACGGCCGGCTGCACGCGGGCGCGGTTGCGTACGAGGACGCGATCGCGACCGGCGCGTCGAGCGCGCCCGTCGAACGTGCGCCGAGCGGCGACGACCTCGTGTTCCTCTACACGGGCGGCACGACCGGGTACCCCAAGGCCGTCATGTGGCGGAGCGACGACCTCGCGGGTCGCGCTCTGGCAGATGGCGCGGCCCGGCTCGACGCCGCCCGACCCGGCCGCGGCGGTACGGGTGGGGAAGCAGGCGGCCACCGCACTGCCCGCTTGCCCGCTCATGCACGGCACGGGCCTGTTCATCGCGCTGTCGACGCTCGCCGGAGGGGGCAAGGTCGTGTTGCTCGACGATGCCCGCCTCGACCCGGAACGGGTGTGGGAGGCGGTCGAGCGAGAGGAGGTCGCGGTGCTCACCATCGTCGGTGATGCGTTCGCGCGGCCGCTCCTCGCCTCCCTCGACGACGAACCGAACCGCTACGACCTCCACTGCCTGCGCGCGATCACGTCGTCGGGTGTCACGTGGAGCCCCGAGACGAAGCGACGGATGCTCGCGCACCTTCCTTCCGTCACCCTCATCGATTCGCTCGGCGCGTCCGAAGGTTTGATGACCCGCACCGAAACGCGCGGCGGTGACGAGATCAAACCGGCGCGTTTCAAGCTGTCGGAACGAGTCGTCGTGATCACCGACGACGGTGAGCTCGCGCAACCCGGCGACGGTCGCGTCGGCATGCTCGGCGTCGGTGGTGCGATCCCGCTCGGCTACTACAAAGACCCGCAGAAGTCGGCGTCGACCTTCCGTACGGTCGGCGGCCGGCGCTATTCGGTGCCGGGCGACTACGCCCTCGTCGAGGACGACGGGTCGATCACGCTTCTCGGGCGGGGCTCGGCGTGCATCAACACCGGCGGCGAGAAGGTGTACCCCGAAGAGGTCGAGATCGTCTTGCGCGCGCACCCCGACGTGTTCGATTGCGTCGTCGTGGGCGTGCCCGACGATCGATGGGGCGAGATGGTGGTGGCGTTGATCGAGGCCACACCCGACCACCCGACCGACGGCGAAGTCCTCGCTTCGCACTGCCGCGCCGAACTGGCAGGCTACAAACGGCCCAAGGAATTCGTGTTCGTCGAGTCGTTACGACGGTCGCCGGCCGGCAAGGCCGACTACAAACTGTTGCGTGAAGTCGCAGCCCAGCGTGTGCTGGCCCAGCAGGAGGGATCGCGGTGAGTGTTCCGGAGGTCGGAGCCGAAGAAGCCCAGCAGCTCCTTGCGGAAGGTGCGCTCCTCCTCGACGTGCGCGAGCACGACGAATGGTCGGCGGGCCATGCAATGGCCGCCGAGTTCCTCCCGCTCGGCGATGTGCCGGCGGCGATGGACCGCTTGCCGCGCGACCGTCGCATCGTCGCGATCTGCCGTTCGGGCACGCGTTCGGGTCGCATCACCGAGTTCCTCAACCGGCAGGGGTTCGACGTCGTCAACTTGAGTGGCGGGATGCAGGCCTGGGCCGCGGCCGGCTACGACGTACGCACCGACGACGGCGCCGACGGCATCGTCGCGTAGCACGCGAGGTTCGCGGGCATGACCGCTCCGTTCGGCGTTCGCCGTCTCGACCTCGACGACCCGGGCGACGTCGCGCTCGGGTGCGCGCTCATCGAGGAGTACGTCACGTTCACCGCCGACGAGATGGTTCGCCGGGCGGGCATCGAACTCGATGCGGCGACGATCACCCGGCTCGTTCCCGACCTTGCCGACTTCGCGGGCCGTTACCGCGATGGCGCGTTCCTCCTCGCGACCTCGGGTGAGACCGTCGCCGGTGGTGTCGGTATCACCCGTCTCGACGAACGCGTGTGCGAGATGAACCGGCTCTGGCTGCGCGAGGCGTACCGGGGGGCCGGCCGCGGGCGCCTGCTCGTCGGTGCGTGCATCACCCACGCCGAGGCACTGGGGTTCGAACGGATGCTGCTCGACGTCGCGCCGTACCGCACCCGGGCGATCGCGCTCTACGAGTCGTTCGGTTTCACCGCCACGCCGCCCATCCACGAGTACCCCTTCGAGATGGTGCCGCTCGGGCGCGATCTGAAGGCTGGTTCCGCCGGACGGCTGCCGGTTACCGGCAGGTAGCCTGCGAATCGTGCATTTCAACCGGGACGACGCCCTGGCGCGCCTCGCGAACGAGTCGTTCGACGTGCTCGTCATCGGCGGCGGCATCACCGGCACCGGCGTTGCCCTCGATGCCGCCAGCCGAGGCCTCCGCACCGCGCTCGTCGAACGCGACGACTTCGCGTCGGGCACGTCGTCGAAATCGTCGAAGCTCGTGCACGGTGGCTTGCGCTACCTGCAACAGAAAGAGATCCGCCTCGTCTACGAAGCCCTCGCCGAACGGCAGGTGCTGCGCAAGACGGCACCGCACCTCGTGCGCGTGATGCCGTTCCTCCTCCCCGTCTTCACCAAAGACGGGCTGTTACCGCGTTCGCTCGCGCGTGCGCTCGGCACCGCGATGTGGTTGTACGACGCGACCGGCGGTGTCCGCATCGGCAAGTTGCACAAGCGGGTGACGAAGGACGAGGCACTCGGCTACATGCCGACCTTGCCGATCGAGCGCATCGCCGCGTCCTACGTGTACTACGACGCTCAGGCCGACGACGCGCGCCTCACGCTCACCGTGGCCCGTACCGCGGCCGACCATGGCGCGGTGGTCGCCAACTACGTACGCGTCGTGAAGATCTTGAAGGACCAGGGTGGGCGCGCAGCGGGTGCGCGGGTCGCGGCCGGCGACGACGAGTTCGACGTGCGGGCGAAGGTCGTCGTGAACGCGACGGGCGTCTGGTCCGACGACGTACGTGCGCTCGACGAAGGCACCTACCCGGCATCGATCCGGCCCGCCAAGGGCGTGCACATCACGGTGCCGTGGTCGCTCGTCCAGAACTCCATCGCCGCGGTGATCCCGGTGCCCAAGGACCGCCGATCGGTGTTCGTCGTGCCCTGGGGCGACTTCACCTACATCGGTACGACCGACACCGACTACGACGGCCCGCTCGACGACCCGCAGTGCACCCCCGAAGACATCGACTACCTCCTGCGCGCGATCAACTTCTCGGTGACCACGACGATCACCGAATCCGACATCCTCGGGACATGGGCCGGTTTGCGCCCCCTCGTGCGCGACGCGACCAGCGAACGTACGAGCGACCTCTCGCGGCGGCACAGCGTCCGTGCCTCGGGGAGCGGCGTGATCACGGTGACCGGCGGCAAGCTCACGACGTACCGGCGCATGGCCGCCGACACGGTCGACGAGGCTGCGAAGCAGTTGTCGGTCAAGGTGCGCAGCAAGACTCGGCGGGTGCCGCTCCGCGGTGCCGAAGGGTGGCAGGTGCCGGCGGCGCCCGAACACCTCGTTCAGCGCTACGGCAGCGATACGCGCACGGTCATGGCACTGGCCGACGCCGACCCGCGCCTCCGCGAGCCACTCGTACCGGGGCTGCCCTACTGGCGCGCCGAAGCGGTGTACGCGGCCAGCCACGAGATGGCGCGGCACGTCGACGATGTCCTCTCCCGCCGCACCCGGGCGCGCCTGCTCGCTCGCGACGCATCCGCCGAGGCGGCCGAGGCGGTCGCGGCACTCATGGGTGACGTGCTCGGCTGGACGGCCGACGAACGGCGCCGCGAGGTCGACACCTACCGCGCCGCGATCGACCACGAACGCAGCGCGTCGGCGCTGCCGGAGACCGCGCTCGACGCGCTGCTCCACCGGCCGACGTAACGTCGGCCATCCGAGCACCAACCAGGGGGACGGTTTGGACACGAACCGCGGCGCGCCCACGCCGCCCATCGCGTTTGCCGGCAACGCTGCAGAGACCGGCGATCATCTCTCGACCCATCGAGCCGAGATCGACGAAGCGCTCCTGCGGCGGTTGCGCGACGCGTGCGGCGAGGTCGTGGTCGCGCCCGACGCGCTCAGCGAAGCCAGCCGCGACTGGTGGCCGCTCGCCATGATCTGGGCGCTCGACAACCAGGTCGCGGCCCGAGCCGGGGTGATCGTGCGACCGACGACCACCGAGGAAGTCGCGGCGATCGCGGCGGTGTGCAGCGGTTCCCGTGTCCCCCTCACCGCGGCGGCGGGTCGCAGCGGTGTGTGCGGGGCGAGTGTGCCCGTGTTCGGCGGGGTGCTGCTCGACCTCACCGGATTCGCCGGCATCGTCGGCGTCGACACCACCTCGATGGTCGTCGACGTGAAGCCGGGGACCTTCGGCGACGTCTTCGAAGACGAGCTGCGGGAGCGCCACCGGATGACCGCCGGGCACTGGCCGCAGTCGATGGCGCTGTCGACGGTCGGCGGCTGGCTCGCCTGCCGTGGCGCCGGCCAACTGTCGACGCGTTACGGCAAGATCGAAGACATCGTCGTAGGTCTCGACGTCGTGCTCGCCGACGGCACCGTCGTGCACACGGGCGGCGCGCCGCGCCAAGCCGTCGGCCCCGATCTCACCCAATTGTTCGTGGGTTCGGAGGGGACGCTCGGCATCATCACGGGCGCGCGGCTCCGGCTGCACCCGCGCCCGCCGCACGAAGCGCGCGCCGCGTACGCGTACCCGACCTTCGGCGCCGGCCTCGACGCGACGCGGCGGCCCTGCAACGGGGCGCGACCCCCGCTGTGCTCCGGCTGTACGACGCGATCGAAGGCGATCGCAGCTTCCAGACCGGCGACCACAACGTGCTGCTCGTGCTCGACGAGGGCGACGAACACCTCGTCGACGCGACGATGCGGATCGTCGCCGAGGAGTGTGCCGGCGCGGAACCACTCGACACCCAGCTCGTCGGCCGGTGGATGGAACACCGGAACGACGTGAGTGCCCTCGAGGCGCTCGTGAAACGCGGCTTCGTCGTCGACACGATGGAAGTGGCGGGTACGTGGAGCGCGCTGCCCGCGATCTACGAGGCCGCCACCGGCGCGTTACGGGCGGTCGAGCACACCCTGGTCGCGTCGGCCCATCAGAGCCACTCGTACTCCGATGGTGCATGCCTCTATTTCACCTTCGCCGGGCAACCACCGGAAGCCGACCGCGAGGCCTATTACCGGGCGGCCTGGGACGCCGGCCAGCGTGCCGTCCTCGCGGCCGGCGGCGCGCTGAGCCACCATCACGGCGTCGGTCTCAACCGTGCCCGCTTCGTGCACGACGCGCTCGGCAACGGCTTCGACGTGCTCGCGGCGATGAAACGCGCCCTCGACCCGCACGGCATCCTCAACCCGGGCAAGCTCGGCCTGCCGTCGAGGTTCGGGGACCTGGCGTGGCCGTGAACGAACCGGCGCCCGCCGCGTCGACGATCCTCGTGATCGACGCGGGCACGAGCGGCGTGCGCGCCGCGGTGGTGCGCGCCGACGGAACGTTCGTGTCCGACATCGCTCGGGAATTGTTGCCTTCGTCGCCCGCGGGCGGGTTGGTGGAGTTCGATGCCGCCGAGTACGCGGCCGCATCGCTCGACGTCGCGCGCGCCGCGCTCGAACGTGGCGGGCCGGTCGACGCGGTCGGCATCTCGAACCAACGGGCGTCGGCCGTGGTGTGGGACCGCACGACGGGCGAGCCGGTCGGTCCCGCGCTCGGATGGCAGGACCTGCGCACCATCGGCGCGTGCCTGACCCTGCGGGCCGACGGTTTCAAGCTGGCCCCGAACCAGTCGGCGACGAAAGTGCAGTGGCTGCTCGACACCTTCGATCCCGATCGCCGGCGCGACCTCTGCTTCGGCACCATCGACACCTGGTTGGCGTGGGCGCTGACGGAGGGTGCGTTGCACGTGACGGACGCGTCGAACGCGGCGGTCACCGGACTGCAGCCGACCAGCGACGCCGAGGGTTGGGACGGCGAGGTGCTCGACGCCTTGCGCATCCCGGCTCGCATGCTGCCGGAAATCGTCGACACCGCCGGCGTCATCGGGAACGCGACCGCGTTGCCGGGCGCACCACCCATCGCGTCGATGACCGGCGATCAGCAGGCGTCGCTCGCGGGCATGGCCTGCGTGCGACGGGGCGACGCGAAGATCACGTTCGGCACGGGCGGGATGCTCGACCTCACCCTCGGCTCGCAGCGTGCCGACTTCGCCCAGCGCGGGCGGGCGGGCACGTTCCCGATCGTGGCCTGGCGTATCGCCGGCGAGCTGACATGGGGCGTCGAGGCGATCATGCTCGCGGCGGGGACGAACATCCAGTGGCTGCGCGACGACCTCGGCCTCATCGCTTCGGCCGCCGAGTCGCACGAGGTGGCATCGGCGTGCACCGACAGCGGCGGTGTCGTCTTCGTCCCCGCGCCGCTCGGTTTGGGGACTCCCGCCTGGGACTACGGCGCCCGGGCGGCGCTGTTCGGCCTGACGCGAGGTACGGGTCGCGCCGAGATCGTGCGCGCCGTCCTCGAAGGCGTCGCGCAGCGCGGCGCCGACCTCGTGGAGTCGGCCGAGGCCGATACGGGAGTCGAGATCCCGGTGCTACGGGTCGACGGCGGCATGACCGACAACCCGACGTTCGTGCAGGCGCTCGCCGACGCGACGCAGCGGCCGGTGGAGATCTCGCGGGTACGGGAGGCGACGACCCTCGGCGCGGCCCTCCTCGCCGCGGTCGCGCTCGGTACCTACCAGCGCGCCGAAGACCTCGCCCGCACCTGGACGCCCCGGGCCCGGGTCGAACCCCGCGCCGCGCTCGACCGCGACCGCTGGCGCGCCGCCGTCGATCGTTCGCGCCGGTGGCTCCCCGATCTGTCGGGCATCGACTTCGCGTGACTTCCCATCCGGGCGCGGCCCGGGAGGGACGCGTCAGCGGATGACGGGGAACGGGCTGGTCGCGCCGCGGCCGGTGGCGGCGTCGATGAACGCGACGGGCTCGGCGACCTCCGCGAGCAGCGTCGCGGTGTCGTGCAGCGCGGCGGCGGGCACGCTCGGCGCGCGGCCGAGCGCCGACTGCACGTCGAGGAGGTGCACGGTCGCTTCGAGCGTCACGATGCGGAGGGCTTCGACGAGCGCGATCGTGCCGTTGCCGAAGTAGTCGATGACGATCGGCCCTGCCGCGAGCGCCGAAGCGATGGCGACGGGTGCGTCGGAGGTGAAGCAGCGCCGCAGTTCGTCGGGAGTGCGGCCGGCCGCGGCTTCGGTGGCGCGGGCGGCGACGGCGCTCGCCTTGGTCGTCGCCGCGCCGCCGGGTTGGTTGAACCGGCGCAGCAGCTCGCCGGCAGACGACACGTCCGGCGAATGGTCGGTGCGCCGCTCGATCAGGAGCGACAGCCCGCGGGGGAACAGTGCGTGGTGTGCGACGAGCGCGGCGAGGTCCCACTCGCCGACGCGCGTCGGCGCGTGCCATTGCCCGTCGTCGACGTTGCCGAGCGTGACACCCCACGCGTCCCACGCGGCACGGAGCGTGCCGCATCGTTCCGCCAACACTTCCGCCGGGTCACGCACGGCTTTCACGCTACGGCGACGGGGTTTCCAAACGGGCGCATTTTGGCAAAACTTGTGGGCATGCGAGTCGCGAACTTGATCGAGTCCATGCTCGGAGACGACCTTCCGATCGCGTTCCGCGCCTACGACGGGAGCGCGGCGGGTCCCACCGGAGCACCGGCGACGCTGGTGCTCCGATCACCCGATGCGCTCCGCCGCATCGTCACCGCGCCCGGCGAGCTCGGTATCGGGCGCGCGTACGTCGCGGGTGACATCGACCTCGAAGGCGACGTGTTCGCGGCCCTCGAACTTCGTCATCGCATGCCCAAACTGAAACTCACCCTCGAGCAGTGGCGTGACGCGCTCCGGCTCGTCGGTCCCAACGGACTTCGCCGCCTCCCACCCCCGCCGGAAGAGGCTCACCTGCATGGCCGCCGTCACAGCAAGGAACGCGACGCGGCCGCGATCGCACATCACTACGACGTCTCGAACGAGTTCTACCACTTCGTGCTCGGTCCCTCGATGACGTACTCGTGCGCGGTGTTCGCGACCCCGACGACGTCGCTGGAGGACGCGCAGGCGGCGAAGCACGAACTGGTGTGCCGGAAGCTCGCGCTGCGGCCCGGCATGCGGCTCCTCGACATCGGTTGCGGTTGGGGCAGCATGGCGATGCACGCTGCGCAACACCACGGCGTGCACGCCGTGGGGGTGACGGTGTCGTCGCGGCAGGCCGAACTGGCGGAGAAGCGCGTGTTCGAGGCGGGCCTGGCGGATCGGGTCGAGATCCGTTTGCAGGACTACCGCGACGTGCACGACGGTCCCTTCGACGCGATCAGCTCCATCGGCATGTTCGAGCACGTCGGTAAATCACAACTCGCGACCTACTTCGCGAACTGCTACGCGCTGTGCAAGCCGGGCGGCCGGATGCTCAACCACGCCATCGCGCGGCCGGCCGCCAAACGCTCGTTGCTGCACAACGTGCGGCCGCGATTCGCGCGCGACTCGTTCGTGGATCGTTTCGTGTTCCCCGACGGCGAACTTCAAGAAGTCGGGACCGTCGTGACGTCGATGCAACTCGAGGGATTCGAGGTCCGGCACGAGGAGAGCTTGCGTGAGCACTACGCCCTCACGCTCCGGCAGTGGGTCGCGAACCTGGAACGCAACTGGGACGCTGCGGTGAGCGACGCCGGTGCGGGCCGGGCACGGGTTTGGCGCCTCTACATGGCCGCGTCGGCGGTGAATTTCGAGGACGCGAACATCCAGGTGCACCAGGTGCTGGGCGTGAAGCCCGACGGCGGCCGGAGCGGGATGCCGCTACGACCCGTCTTCGGCTGACGCGGCGAGCGCCGCTTCGAGCGCCCGCTCGTCGGCCAGGTCGCGCGACAGCTTCATGATGAACACTGCTGACGCGGCCGCGCCGACGCCGATGACCCGTGCCCGCCGGGGAACGCCGCGGGCCGTGAGCAGCACGAGCGCGTCGATGCCGTCGGCCAGTGCCCCCATGCTCAACCACTCAGGGCCCTGCGTGTGCTCCTTCACCGAGGTGAGGGCACCGACGCCGAGCGCGAAGTCGCGCACGCCGAGCATGCGAGTGAGCGCCTTCGCCGCCGACGCCGAGCGGTTCGCGGCGCCGGAACCGAAGATCACCCAGTTGACGGCACCGGGGAGGAGCATGGCGCCGATGCCGATCACGGCGCGGCTGCGGCTGGCCACGAGCGCGTTCTGTGAAGTGTCCATCGGGGGCATGTTCGCACGTTGTCACGATCCACAGGCAATCGCGAGGATCGACGCGTCGAGCGAACGGATCGACACCGTTCGGTCGAGCCAGAAGCGGGAGACGTGCAGTCGCACCGACATCATCGGTGGCGGTGTCACCCGCTCGGCCCCGGCGAAGGTCGAACAGCGGTCGACGTGGACGTCGGCCACGACCGGAACCGACGAGTGCGCCGGAACGTCGACCGCCGGTAGTGCGGTCGATCGCACGGTCGAGATCCCGGGGCCGGAAATGTCGACCCGATCGACGGTCCAGGCCCACGCGCCGCGGTTCTCCACCGTGAACACGTAGTGCACCGAGTGCGTCGACGGCTTCGCCGTAGCGACGTTCTCGTAACTGCGGAGCGCGGGAACCACTGCTCCGCTGCGAACGGCCGCGAACACGGCGACCGCCAGTGCGATGTAGGCAGCGAGTACCGCGAGAACGATCGCGCGGCGGGCGTGGGTGGCCGGGAGCGCGTCCCATGCCCCATCGTCGATCCTCGCGCGTGCCGTGCTCATGTATTGCTACATTGACACAAGGCCGCCGGAAAGTCGATACTGGACCGGTGCTTCTTCTCGGCGTGGTCTTCGCGTTGGTCGTGGCGATCCCGGTGACCGTCGCCTTCCGCCCCGTACCGCGACGGGTCGTCGACACGTTCGTCGCCCGCTACCCGGTACCGCGCAGCGCCGCGACCGGCTCGCTGGTGTTGCGCTACCTGGCTCGCGTGCGTTCGGCGCGCGCGCTGGGCGGCCTCGGCGGGTTGCTGCTCGCCATCGCGTTCGGGCTCACACGAACCCATGGCCGCGCGGCCGACCTGTTGTTCATGGTGCCGGCGGGGTACTTCGCCGGCAGTCTCATCGCCGAGATCCCGACCGCACGACCTCGCCTCTCGCGCTCCGGGGTAACGGCGTCGTTGTCGGCTCGCCGGCTCGATCTCTACGTCGCGCGCTGGATGGTGTGGGCACCGGTCGCGATCCTCGGAGGATTGCTCGTCTTCGATGTCGCCGCGCTGCTCCTCCCGGTGAAGCCGGCGCACGCTGACGGCGGGATCGGTGCCGCGAGCACCGTCGCCGCGTGTGGCATCGTCGCCCTGGTCGCGGTGATGAGCACGGCAGCCGTACGCCGCCCGCAACCAATTGCGAGCCCGGAACTCGTCTACGCCGACGACCAACTCCGAGCCGCGTCGATCCATAATCTCTGCGGGTGCGGGCTCGCGCTCGTGAGTGACCTCGCGAGCGCCGGGCTGTTCCAGATCGCCACCGCGACCGACGACCTCGCGCTCGCCGTTCTCGCGTTCCTCGCCGCGCTCCTGACGGGGATCTTCGCCTACTTCGTGTGGTTCTCCGCACGCATCGGCCCGTGGGTGGTTCGCCGCCCCTACGCGCAACTCCTCGCGCCGCTCCGATGATCATCTCCATCGACCCACGTGCCGCGATCCCGCCGTACGAACAGATACGCGCGCAGATCGCGGGGATGATCGAAGCCGGCCGCCTGGCGCGCGGCGAACGGCTTCCGGCAGTCCGCCAGCTCGCCGGCGACCTCGGGCTGGCACCCGGGACCGTCGCCCGTGCCTACCGCGAACTCGAGAACGACGGCTTCCTGCGGAGCCGCGGACCGCGCGGCACCTTTGTCAGCGACGACGCTCCCCGTCTCAGCGCGGCCGATCGGCGGCGCAAGCTCGACGACGCAGCCAAAGCCTTCGCCGACGCGACGCGCCGCCTCGGGATCCCGTCGACCACCGCGATCGACCGGGTGCAACGCGCGCTGGGTTGACTCAGCCGGCCGGGGGCGCCGCCGTCGCGTCGGCCGCGACGCCGATCACGTCGCCGACCCGAAGCGCGCCGCCCTCCAGGATGTCGGCCCGCAAGCCGCCCCGGTGCACGAACACGCGCTCGACGCCCGGTGCCGTCAGCGATGCGAGGTACGCACACGGCTCGGCGAGCCGGCGCCCGTGCAGCACCACGTCGCCGACGCGGAAGGTCCGCCCGACCAGGTGGTTCAGTGGCACCCCTTCGGTCACCAGGTTGCGCCGGGCCTCGTGCTCGGCGAGGTGAACCTGCCCGTCGCCGTTCACCGCGGCGATCGCCTCACGCTCGATCAACGTCACCTGGCGCCCGCTCCCGGGGCGCTCGGAGTGTTTCCCGTTCCCCGTCGCGTACCGATCGCCGGCAAGACCGGCACCGGCGACGGCTTCGATCACGTCGTGCGACTGCATCGGTTCACCGGCCGACGCCGTGGTGTAGATGCCGACCAAACGCCCCTCGAACATGCAATGCAGTCTTGCCGACGCGGTCCGCTCGTTGCGCCGATTTTCAGGGCTCGACGGCCTGCACCCACTCGGCCCAACCGACCCCGCTCGTGGCGCCGTCGTCGAGTTCGAAACGGCACAGCGCGCGCGGCAGCCGAAGGCCGGCCCCGAGGGGCACCGGCGCGGTGGCGAGCACGTCGACGGCGACATCGAATGCGTCGGTGACGACGAGTCGCGGCGGCGTGCGGTATGCCGTCTTCGCCGGCGCGCGCCTCGAAGGCGACCCGATCGAGCGGTGCAGCCGCGACGCCACCTCGCCACTGCCAGCCGCGCGGCGGCGAGAAACCGAACGCGTCACCGGTCGCAGTCTGGAACGACGCGTGCGACGCGCCGGCAACCCACGGAGCGACCGGTCCCCAGCCGTGGGCACGCAACCCGGTGCCGTCGAACTCGATCCGTTCCGGACCGAGCAAGACGTCGCCGTGCACGGTCCCGGCCTGCTCGTAACGACCGCCGCCTTCGTCGTACGGCGGCGCGCGCACTTCCCACTCGAGATCGAAGCCGACCGCGAGCCGTTCGCCGATCTCGCCCCGGTACGCGTCGCCGGGCGTATCGAGGCGCACACCGAACGCTTCGAGACCGTACGTCCAATGCTCGAACGGCGTTTCGCACGTGTGCTCCGACCAGAGTCCCTCGGCGCGAACCTCGAGCGCGTCGCCCCGCGGCAACGACACCTCGTGATCGCGCACCACGATCGGCCCCGGCCCACCGGGCACGACCACATAGGCCCAGTACCACGCAATGCCGGCGTTCGGGTAGAGCGCGAGGCGCATGAACCCGCCGAGGCCGTCGTCACGTGCGAAATCGACGTACCACCACTCGTTCCAGGCCGGTTCGCTCCCCGGCGCGTGGCGGCGCTCGTCGCGCCCGTTCACGCGATCTGGGGGTAGTACGTGTCGACCGTTTCCTCGAAATCGCCCTCGGTGCCCTTCACGAGTTCGAGGAACGGGTAGAGGTCGAGGCTGTCGCGCGGCACGGTCCAGTCGAGCGCGCCGGCGATCCCGGCCGCGACTGCGAACGGGCGCAGGAACGAGAAGTACACGTACGCGCCCGCGTCGATCTTCTCGCGGTGTTCCATCCCCGCGATGAGGCGGTAGAGGTCCTTCTGCGTCTTCTTCACGGTCGCTCGAAGATCGTCGAACGCAGTGCGGGCGACGGGCACGAGCGTGCCACCCGTCGTGTCGAACAACGCGAACGCGACGACGTGCGGCAGGTAATCGTCGGGTTCGGTGAGTGACGTACCGAAGTCGGTCACCCGGAACCGGGCACCGTCGAGGACGAACGCCGCCAGCAACTCGCCGTACGGGACGTCGCGCGCGACATCTGCGCTCCACGCGAAGTCCGACGGCGCGAGCTTGTGCATCGCTCGCAGGAGCAGGACCCGTCCGTCGGGAAGCACGTACGGGCCGGTGTCCTGGTAACCGGAACGGGTGTCGAACCACATGAGGAACAGGTATGAGGTGAGCAGCGCGTTCAGCCGGCTCACGGCCGCGCGGTCCGCGTCGCCGACCGGCTCGCAGTACGAGATGATCTCGTCGACGTAGGCCGCGTACTGCGTGACGACGCCGCCGTTGTCGTGCGCCTGCGTCCGGCCGTCCCCGTGGAACGCGTTCGCGGCACGGCGCCAGAAGTCGAAGTTGGTACCGAGCCGGGCGACATCGTCGTCGGGATCGACCATGCCGGCGGCCTGCAACACCTTGCGGCCCACGAGCGGGAAGTTCGACACCCCCCACAGGCGCACGAGGTCGATCTCGTTGCCGACCGTATGACCGGTCGCGCCGATCTGCTCGGCCGGCATCGCGGCGTCGATCTCGGCGATGCATTCCGGGTACCGCCGGTAACACTCGACGCACGCGACGAGGATGTATGCACTCACCGGGATCAAGGCCGATTCGAGCGCGGTGCGTTGCTGGGTGAGCGCGAGCGAGATCTCGCTGTGGTACCGCAACCAGCGATTCACCTCGTCCTTGTTCACGGGGCACCCACGAGCCGCACGATGCCCGACCCGCCGCTGCAGTCGACCTCGACGGTGTCGCCGAGCGACGGCTCGGTGCTGAGCACCGCGCCCATCACGCACGGCACCTGGTACTCGCGGCTCACGATCCCGATGTGGCTGAGGGGCGTACCCGACAGGCACACGACCGCCGCGAGCTCGTCGAAGATCGGCGCGAGGAACGTCGCGCCGGCGTCGGCAACGCACGCGACGACACCCTCGGCCGTGTCGTCCATCAGCGCCAACACGTCGTCAGGCGTGTCGAGCCGGTGCCAGGTGCCGCGCACCGGCTCGGCGTCGAACACCTTCGTACCCGTCCCGATGTCAGCCACGGCGGCAGATGGTACGTGCCCCCACCCCGAACCTGCGTCAGCGAAGCCGTCGTCAGGGGCCGAAACTGACGCAGGTTCGGGGCGGGGGACGGTTCGGCGCGCCGGGCCTCAGACGTCGGTGACGAGCGCGGCGAGGAGGTCGGCGGTGGCCTCGGGTGTGAGCTCCGACGAAGCCTCGAACCCGACGAGACGCGCGTGCGGCAGGTTGGCCGCGTACGACTCGGCCAGTTCCCACGGGTGGAGCAGATCGCCCCGCTGACCGACGACGAGCGCGGGGACGTCGACGTGGTCGAGATCGGCGATGTCGTCGAGCAGGACGGCATCGCTGAGCGCCGTCACACAAGCGCGCATCGCAGCGTCGTCCTGGCGCTCCCAGTTACGGCGCGCGTCCTCGAGCACCTCGGGCGCGAGCGGTTCCGGCAGGCGCTCCAACACGTCGAGCACGCCGAGCAACCCCAGGTCGGCAACCGCGGTGAAGAAGTTCTGGGCCACCGGGTTCCCCGCATCGACGCCGGCACCGAATGCCGGGGTGAACACGCCCAGGGCGCGCAGCCGCTCGGGGTAACCGAGCGCGACCGCAACCGCCGTCGCCGCCCCGAGCGACCCACCCGCGACGGCGGCGTCGTCCCAGCCGAGTTCGTCCATCAGTTCGACGACGTCGGCAGCGGGCCGGCCGAACCATTCGTAGCGGGCCGGATCGGTCAGCGGTTCGCTGCCGCCGTGGCCCCGCAGGTCGAGACGCGCCACATGGAGACGGTCGCGGAGCGCGACGATCGTGGCGTCGGCGCTGGAACTGTCGGAGCCGAGCCCGTGCAGCAACACGAGACGCGGCGCATCGTCGGGCCCCGAACAGCGGTAGTGCAGGCGGACGCCGTCGGAGGCGCGGAGCTCGGCCATCTGCGCAGTCTGCCGCGTCGGTAGGCTCGGTACCGATGGAGCTCGACGACGCGGCGTGGGCGCTGCTCCATGAGCTTCGTCTCCGCGGCAGCACCACCACAGCGAGACGCGAGGGACGCGAGGGACGCGACGAGAGCGACGACCGCGGCGACGGCGGCGAGATGGCGACGGCGACCATCGAGGTCCTGGTCGCGAGGGGCTACGCGATCCGCAAGCCGAGAGCCGTGATGATCACCGCGACCGGCCGCGCCGCGCACACGGCCTGGGCGCGGATCGAGCCCGGCTCGGCCCGGGAAGCCGACCTCCACGTGGCCTACGAACGGTTCCTGCCGCTGAACGCCGAGTTCATCCGCGTCTGCCACGACTGGCAGGTGCACGCCGGCGGCCACAACGACCACACCGACCTCGAATACGACTGGGCGGTGATCGACCGGCTGCACCGCGTCCACGAGCGGCTCAGCCCCCTCGGTCGCGCCATGTCGAGGTCGGAGCCGAGGTTCGTGGCCTACCGCGGCCGGTTGAGCGACGCGCTCGCCCGGGTCGAAGAAGGCGACACCGACTGGTTCACGTCGCCTCGACTCGACTCGTACCACACCGTGTGGATGCAGCTGCACGAAGACCTGCTGCTCGCGCTCGGGATCGAACGCAGCAGCGAAGGACCGACCGAAGCGGAGGCCAGCGCGTGATCGCCGAGCCGCGGCGGGCCAACATCGACATCGGCGGCACGGGAGTGCACGTCGCCGAGTGGGCACCGGACGACCCGGCCGATTCCCCTCGCGGCCCCCGCCGCGTCGTGCTCGTGCACGGGTTGGGTGGCTGCACGATCAATTGGTACCTCGTCGGGCAGCCACTGGCTGATGCGCTCGGCGCGACGGTCACCGCGCTCGACCTGCTCGGTTTCGGCCACACCGCCCCCGGGCCGGAGGGCGCGACCTTCGCCGCCAACGCGAGCCTCCTGCGATCGTTCCTCCGGGCCACCGGCCCGGCAACGCTGGTCGGCAATTCGATGGGCGGCACGCTCGCCCTACGGTGCGCGGCCCGTGATCCCTGAACTTGTCGACGCGCTTGTGCTCGTGAACCCCGCCCTGCCGTTCCTGCGCGGCCGGCCATCACCGCGTCACGTCCGGAACCTCGCGGTGTTCACCGCCGCCTCGATCCCGATGGCCGGCCCGTGGATCATCGACACACGCGCCCGCCGGCTCGGCGCAACGCGAGTCGTCGACGAGAGCCTCATCGCGTCGGGTGTGCAGCCGCACTCGTTCGACGCCGACGTGCGCGACGCGCTGATCGAACTCACTGCCGCGCGCTACGAGGAGGGGATTGCCGGGCGCGCGTACCACGACGCGATCCGCACGATGCTCCCCTACCTGGCCACCGTGATGCCGTCCGACATCACGAACGTGCGCGCGCCGACGCTGCTCGTCCACGGCCGGGGTGACCCGCTCGTGCCGGTCGCGCTCGCCCACGACGTCTCCCGACGTCGCCCCGACTGGCAGGTCGAGGTGCTCGATTGCGGCCACCTGCCGTTGTTCGAAGCGCCCGGCGCGCTCGTCGACGTCGTCGCCGGATGGTTCGCGGGCGATGGTTCCGCGGCCCGCGCGACCTGAGATGCCGGCCGAGCGCGAGCTGCACCCGTTGTCGGACGCGGTGCGCGAGTTCATCGAACGGCTACAGCCCGCGGTGCTCGCCTGGCCCGAGGCCCGCGGTTCCGATCCCGACAAGGTCGTCAACGGTTTACACGCCGAGGCCCGCCATCTCGCCGCCGGTTTCCTCAGCGCGGCCGGTCGCCTCGGCGACGACCAGCTGCTCGCGCTCCGCCGCACGTTCGGGCCGGGCGAACCGGAGCTGATGAACGGCTCGTTCAACGAGTTGCGAACCGGCGACATCGTGACGCGCGACGCGCGATTCGTCGACACGCCCTCACCGTTGTTCGAGCAGTTCCTCGCCAACGACCAACGCGCCCACACGGCGAGCGCATGGTCGTACTACGAAGCGGCGCTCGGCATCGGCCACGCGATGCTCGCCCTGGCCGACATCCCGACGGCCGACAGCCTGCGGGCGCTCGACCGTTACCGCAGCCTGCTTCTCGACCGCTTGAAGCACGCCGGCGTCGCGCGCCCGACGCCGGGCTCCGTCGCGGGGACCACCGACGTCGCCGACTGGAACGACCCGACCGTGCTGGGCGGGCTCCCGGGCGAGCAACCCGCCATCGCTCCGACGCTCGACGCGCTCCTCGACGAACTCGACCGGCTGGTGGGGCTCAGCGAAGTGAAGACGGAGGTGAGGCTCATCGTCAACCTCACCCGCGTCGAACGCCTGCGGCGCGAGCACGACCTTCCCGTCGCCGAACGCAGCCGCCATCTCGTGTTCGTCGGCAATCCCGGAACCGGCAAGACCACCGTCGCGCGGCTGATCGCGCGTATCTACGCCGTGCTCGGCGTGCTCGCCGAGGGCCAACTGGTCGAGACCGACCGGGGTGGCCTCGTGTCGGGGTACGTCGGCCAGACCGCGGAGAAGGTGAAGTCGGTTGTTGCGTCGGCGGCCGGTGGGATGTTGTTCGTCGACGAGGCGTACGCGCTGTGGGTCGAGAGCGGCTCCGACTTCGGCGCCGAAGCGATCGCGACGTTGCTCAAGTGCATGGAAGACGAACGTGACCGTCTGGTCGTCGTCGCCGCGGGTTACCCGTCACCGATGCAAGCGTTCCTCGCGTCGAACCCCGGCTTGCGATCGCGGTTCCCGAAGACGGTCCGTTTCCCCGACTTCACCGCCGACGAACTCGTCGCGGTGTTCGCCGCGCTCGGTGACGAAGCGCAGTACCACGCGACGCCGGCGACGCTTGCCCGCGTGCGCGCGTACGTCGACGCGCAGCCACGCGACACGTCGTTCGGCAACGCCCGGCTGGCCCGCAACCTGTTCGAAGCCGCGGTCGCCCGCCACGCGAACCGGGTCGTGGAGCTGGCAGCCCCGACGAAGGAAGACCTCGCAACGTTGCTCCCGGACGACGTCCCGGCGCCGGGAACCACGCTCGACGGCGGCCCGGCGGGGGCCAAGGGCGGCGTCTAGGCTCGCGCGGATGTTGAAGCTTCTCCGCCGCTGGTGGAAGTACACGACCGCCAGGCTCCAGGGCCGGTTCGAAGCGTCCGCCGACCCCAAGGTGCAACTCGAGCAGGCGATCGCCGAAGCGCAGGACCAGCACCGGCGCCTCACCGAACAGGCCGCCAACGTCATCGCGCACCAGAAGCAGACCCAGATGCGCCTCGACCGCGCGCAGGAAGACCTCAACAAGGTCACGTTGAACGCCCGCCAGGCCCTCGTGCTCACCGACGAGTCGGCGCAGAAGGGCGACGACGCGAAGGCGCGCGACTACCAGAGCGCGGCCGAGGGCTTCGCCAACCGGATGATCGCGCTCGAACACGAAGTCGAATCGCTGAAATCGATGCTGCTCGAAGCGACCCAGAATGCCGACAACGCCAAGGCGGCAGTCGCTCAGAACGCGACGGCCTTGCAGAAGAAGTTGAGCGAACGGCAGCGGCTCCTCTCGCAACTCGACCAGACGAAGATGCAGGAGCAGATGAACCGCGCGATGACCGACCTGTCGGCCACCGTGGGAGAAGACGTACCGACGTTCGCGCAGATCCGCGAGAAGATCGAATCGCGCGCGGCACGCGCACAGGGCCTCGCCGAGCTCGCGGGCGCAACGGTCGAGCACCGCATGTTGGAGGTCGAACAGGCGCAGATGAACGCCGAAGCGCAGGCGCGGCTGTCGGTGTTACGAACCCAACTCGGGCTGCCCGCACCGGCGGCCGCCGGTGAGCTCACCGCGGGGGCGCCGGCCTCGATCGAGGCCCCCGCCCCCGACGAGCAGTCAGCTCCGGGTACCGGTACCGCCTGACTCGGAGAGCGGCACCCGCCGCTCGTCGAAGATGTCGGGCTCGACGTACATCACGCAACGCTCGGGGATGACGGCGCGGGCGCGGGCCTCGGCCGCGTTGATCGCGGCCGCGAGTTGCGGCACCGTCAGGTCGCGCGAGAACTCGAGCTTGGCGCCGATGAGCAGTTCGTCGGGGCCGAGGTGCTCGGTACGCATGTGGATCACGCGCACGACGTCGTCGCCGGCCTCCATCGCTTTCCGGATCGCCTCGACCTCGAAGGGTCGCGCCGATTCGCCGAGCAGCAGGCTGTGCATCTCGATCGCGAGCGTCACCGCGATCGCCACGAGCAGAACACCGATCGCGAGGCTCCCGATCGCGTCGAAGCGCGCGTTGCCGGTGATCGCCGCGAGTACCAGCCCGGCGAGGGCGAACCCGAGCCCGACGATCGCGCCGGTGTCTTCCAGCAGCACCACGGGGAGTTCCGGGCTCTTCGTGTGGCGGATGAACGCCCACCACGACTGATCGCCCTTCGCGGGACGGGCCTCCCGCATTCCCGTGCGCAACGACGATCCTTCGAGCACCATGGCCAGCAGCAGGATGGCGATGGCCCACGCCAGGGAGTCGACCTTGTGGGGGTGTTGCAGTTTGTCGATCGCTTCGACGATCGCGAAGACCCCGCCGGCCAGGAACAACACCAGCGCGACGATGAACGCCCAGAAGTAGCGCACCCGCCCGTAGCCGAAGGGGTGGGCCGCATCGGGCGCGCGGTTCGCCCGGGCGCGCCCGAGGAAGAGGAGCCCCTGGTTCGCGGTGTCGGCGAGCGAGTGGATGGCCTCGGCCAGCATCGATGCCGCGCCGGTGAACACGAAACCGACGAACTTCGCGACCGCGATCCCGAGGTTGGCGGCGAAGGCCGCGAGGATCGCGACCCGGCCGCCGTCGCGCTCGGCGTCGCTCATCGCGTCGGTGTCACCCGTTCTTCCGGTCGCCCGAGGCCGATCCGAAGATGTTGGTGCTGTCGTACTCGGCGAGCCCCATCTCGTCGGGGATCCCGTCGCCGTCGACGTCGATCGCGGTCACCTGCGTGATCTCGACCGCATCCGGCACGCCGTCGCCGTCGATGTCCATCGCGACCGACGTGGTCATCACCAGCACGTCGGCAAGGCCGTCGCCGTCGACGTCGAGCGAGGTCTCGGTGACCGTCTCGACCAGGTCGTCGGTTCCGTCGCCGTCGACGTCGAGCGAACGCCGGGAAACCACCCGCATGCCTTCCGGTGCCGCCGGCACGCCCGCCGCCCCGGAACCCGGGTTCTGGTGCTCGTCCACGGTGCCCTCCAAGGGTCAGGGCAGGAGCGTAACTGCGGCGGGGCCGATCTCACCCAACGACGCCGCCTTTTGTCATCGCTTCGACATCGAGGGCCCGGTCGAGCTCCTCGCTGGTCATCAGCTTGCGGGCCAGCACGATCGCCCTCACCGACTTCCCCGAGCGGACCGACTCCTTCACCACCGACGACGCCACCTCGTAACCGATGTACGGGTTGAGCGACGTACCGATCGACGGCGACGACTCCGCGTACTGCCGGCACCGCTCCTCGTTCGCCTCGATCCCGTCGACGCACTTGTCGGCGAACGCCCGGACGACGTTCGTGAGGAGCCGGATCGACTCGAGGAGGTTCCGCGCCATCATCGGCATGTAGACGTTCAGTTCGAAGTTGCCCTGCGACCCGCCGAAGGCCAGCGCGGTGTCGTTCCCGATGACCTGCGCGCCCACTTGCGTGACCGCCTCGGCCATGACGGGATTGACCTTGCCCGGCATGATCGACGAACCGGGCTGAAGGTCGGGGAGGCGGATCTCGGCGAGCCCGGTGCGCGGGCCGCTCGCCATCCAGCGAATGTCGTTCGCGATCTTGACGAGCGCCACGGCCGTCGTGCGCAACTGGCCCGAACACTCGACCAAGGCGTCGCGCGAACCCTGCGCAGCGAAATGGTCGCGCGCTTCGGTGAGCGGCAGGCCGGTCTTCTCCGCGAGCCCGCGGACGACACCACGCGCGAACGATTTCGGCGCGTTGATCCCGGTGCCGACCGCGGTGCCGCCGAGTGGCAACGCACCCAGGCGCGGGAGGAGGTCGCGCAGGCGTTGCCCGCAATCGTCGATCTGGGTCGCGTACCCGCCGAACTCCTGCCCCAGCGTCACCGGCGTCGCGTCCATCAAATGCGTGCGGCCCGACTTCACGACGTGCGCGAACTTGCGTTGCTTGCGCCGCAGTGAACGCGAGAGGTGCTCGAGCGCCGGAACGAGATCGGCGACGACGGCTTCGGTCGCGGCGAGATGGATCGCGGTCGGGAACACGTCGTTCGACGACTGCGACGCGTTGACATGGTCGTTCGGGTGCACGGCCTCACCGAGTCGCTCCGACGCAAGGTTGGCGAGCACTTCGTTCATGTTCGTGTTCGACGACGTGCCCGAACCGGTCTGGAACACGTCGACCGGGAACTGGTCGGCGTAGCGACCGGCGGCCACCTCTGCCGCCGCCGAGCTGATCGCGGCGCCGATCGTCTTCGTCACCTTCGGTACGTCCTTGAGCCGAACGTTGACCGCCGCGGCCTCGCCCTTCACCAGCGCCAGCGCCCGGACGAGCCGAGGTTCGAGACGCATGCCCGAGATCGGGAAGTTCTCGACCGCGCGCTGCGTGCTCGCGCCCCAGCGGGCGGCGGCGGGCACGCGAACGTCGCCCATCGTGTCGTGTTCGACCCGGTACTGATCGCCGTGCTTGTCCATGGAACGACCGTACCCAGGAGTGGCTACCTTGGCGCAATGGCCGACTTTGCCTACCAAGACCTCCTGCCGCTCGGCGCCGACGGCACCACGTACCGCCAGGTCACCGCAGATGGTGTCTCGACCTTCTCGGCCGGCGGCGACTCGTTCGTGCGTGTCGATCCCGACGCGCTCACCACGCTCACGCAGCAGGCGATGCACGACATCGCCCACTTCTTGCGCCCCGGGCACCTCGCGCAGTTGCGGAAGATCCTCGACGATCCCGACGCGTCGAACAACGACCGCTACGTCGCGCGTGAACTGCTCCAGAACGCGTGCATCTCGGCGGGCGGCGTGCTGCCCATGTGCCAAGACACGGGCACCGCGCTGGTCAAGGGCAAGAAGGGCCAGTGGATCGTGACGGGCGGTGGCGACAAGGAAGCGCTCGCGCGCGGCGTGTTCCGCACCTACCAGCACGACAACCTGCGCTACTCGCAGCTCGCGCCGCTCGACGTGTTCCGCGAAGTGAACACCGGTACGAACCTCCCCGCCGAGATCGAGATCGAGGCGACCGACGGCGACGAGTACAAGTTCTTGTTCATGGCCAAGGGCGGCGGTTCGGCCAACAAGAGCTACCTGTTCCAGGAGACGAAAGCGTTGCTCAACCCCGACGGGTTGATGCGCTTCCTCGACGAGCACCTGCGCACGCTCGGCACCGCCGCGTGCCCGCCGTACCACCTCGCCATCGTGATTGGCGGGACGTCGGCGGAGTACACGCTTGAAGACGGCCAAGCTCGCGTCGGCGCGCTACCTCGACACGCTCCCGACCGAGGGCAACGAACTCGGCCACGCGATCCGCGACCCGCAACTCGAAGCCGAGGTGTTGAAGCTCACGCAGCAGTTCGGGATCGGCGCGCAGTTCGGCGGCAAGTACTTCTGTCACGACGTTCGGGTGATCCGCCTGCCGCGCCACGGCGCGTCGTGCCCGGTCGGCATCGCGGTGTCGTGCTCCGCCGACCGGCAGGCGCTCGGCAAGATCACACGCGACGGCGTGTTCATCGAGCAACTCGAAACCGATCCGGCGAAGTACCTGCCGGAAGTGGAAGACGAACATCTCTCCGACGACGTCGTCCGCATCGACCTCAACCGGCCGATGTCCGACATCCGCGCCGCGCTGTCGAGACTGCCGGTGAAGACCCGCGTGATGCTCACCGGCCCGATGGTCGTCGCGCGCGACATCGCCCACGCAAAGATCAAGGAACTCCTCGACGCGGGCGAAGAACTCCCCCAGTACCTCAAGGACTACTGCGTCTATTACGCGGGCCCGGCGAAGACGCCCGACGGCTACCCGTCGGGCTCGTTCGGCCCGACCACCGCGGGACGGATGGACTCCTACGTCGACCTGTTCCAGTCGCGCGGCGGCAGCTTCGTCATGCTCGCGAAGGGCAACCGGTCCCAAGCGGTGACGAACGCCTGCAAGACCTACGGGGGCTTCTACCTCGGTTCGATCGGAGGCCCGGCCGCCCGGCTCGCCCAGGACTGCATCACCCACGTCGAAGTGCTCGAATATCCCGAACTCGGCATGGAAGCCGTCTGGAAGATCGACGTCGTCGACTTCCCCGCGTTCGTCGTCGTCGACGACAAGGGCAACGACTTCTTCTCCGAAGTCTCGAAACCGGTCGCGCTCTCGCCGAACTAGAAAGCAAACGCAAGGGGCGACCCCATTCGAACCACTGCACTGGAGGCGCCGTGACGACGTTGGACCCGCGGCATGCAGCCGCACGACCGGTAAGCCCCGAGCGGGTGCTCGATTTCATCCCCGCCGGCGCCGACCTGATCGTGCCGCTCGCGATCGGCGAACCGAAGACGCTGCTCGACACGATCGACGCCCACGCCGACCAGCTCGAGCGGGTTCGCGTCCACCAGATGCACGCGCTCTACGACCGGCCCTACCTCCACGGCGTCTACGGCGACCGGCTACGGCACATCTCGTACTTCCTGAGCAGCGTCGCCCGTAAGGCGTTCCTCGAAGGCGGGTGTGATCTCGTGCCCGCCAACTTCAGCGAAGTCCCGATGATGCTGCGCCGCGCGACGAAGTGCTCGCTCGTGCTCGCGGCGGCATCACCGCCCGACCGGCACGGCTACTTCTCGCTCGGTACGAACGCCGACTACACGGCCCGTCTCATCGGCCAGGCTCCGTTCTTCCTCGAAGTGAACCCCAACATGCCGCGCACGTTCGGTGAGAACACCCTGCACGTCAGCCAGGTCGTCGGCTGGACCGAAGCCGACTACCCGCTGGTGGAATCGAAGACGCCGAAGATGGACGAGAAGGACGAACGCATCGCGGCACTCGTGGCCGAACGCATCCCCGACGGGGCAACGATCCAAGCGGGGATCGGTGCGATCCCGAACACGATCCTCGGGATGCTGTCGAACCACCGCGACCTGGGCGTGCACACGGAATTGATGAGCGACGGCGTGATGAACCTGCTCGAGTCCGGCGCGCTCACCGGCACCCGGAAGGTGACCCGCCCGGGCAAGATCGTCTCCACGTTCTCGATGGGCTCGAAACGTCTCTACGACTTCCTGCACGACAACAGCGCCGTCGAGTTCCTCCCCGTCGACTGGGTGAACGACCCGCGCGTGATCGGCCGCGAACACTGCTTCGTCTCGATCAACGCGACCATCGAGGTCGACCTGCTCGGCCAGTGCAATTCGGAGATGATCGCGGGCCGCTACTACTCCGGCAGTGGCGGCCAGTCCGACTTTGCCCGCGGTGCCATGTACTCGGAGAAGGGCATGGGATTCGTCGTGGCCCACTCCACCACCAAGGACGATTCGATCTCGCGGATCGTCGCGCAGCTCTGCCCGGGCGCGCCGGTGACGACGATGAAGAACACCGTCGATCACGTCGTCACCGAGTACGGCGTCGCCGAACTGCGCGGGCGATCGTTCGCCGATCGCGCCCGCGCCCTGATCGCGATCGCCCACCCGGCGCACCGCGAGCACCTCGAACGCAGTGCGCACAACCTCGGCTACCTCCACTGACCGACAGGCGTCGATAGCTATCGCTATGCGATAGCTATCGACGCACGTCGGCCGTCAGATGGCGACGCCTTCTCGGCGGAGGAGGGCGCGCTTGAGGTCGACGGCGTTACGGCCGCTGCCGTAGCCGCCGATCTTCCCACCCGCGGCGAGCACCCGGTGGCACGGGATCACGAACGGCAGCGGGTTGGTCGCCATCGTGCTCCCGACCGCGCGGGCCGCGCGTGGCCGCCCGGCCATCAGCGCGAGTTCGCCGTACGAGACGGTTTCGCCCCACGGCACGTCGCGCACGAGCGTGTCGAGCACGGTACGGCGAAAGCCGCTGACACCGTCGAGGTCGAGCGGCACGTCGAAGGTCCGGCGCCGCCCCGCGAACCAATCGTCGAACTGTCCCGCGATCGCCTCGTCGCGCTCCTGGTCGTCCGCCACGAGCGGTTCGCCGGGCAGGGTCACTTCGCGCAGCCCGGCGTCGGTGACCAGGATGCTCACGGTGCCGTACGGCGATTCCTGCTGCCAGAACACGTCACACCTTTTCGATCTGGACGCGCGCGTCATTGAAGGTCGCGCCGCCGGCGAGGTCGGAGAGCGTGTCGGGCGCGAACGCGTTCGCAGTGAAGCCGTCGCGCACAGTCCGGCACCACAACCCCTTGGCCATCGACGCGACACCCGGGCGCAGATCGCCATCGACCCGTACGGGCAGGGTGACGCTCGCGCCGGCGTCGTGCACCCGCACGAGATCGCCGTCGTGCAGCTCGCGGGCCGCGGCATCGGCCCGCGACACGTGCACCGCGGCCTCCGGTCCGTTGAACTCGCCGAACATGGTGCTGATCGTCCGATTGGTCGCGGGCGAGATCAGGGCGAGCGGGAACGCCTCGGTCAGCGGTTCGTAGCGCGGGACGCCGATCTCGTCGATACCGGCCAGCCGCACCCGGCCCGAGGGGGTCGTCGGGAAGGTGTCGCGGAACTGCACCGTGCCGGCGGGGTCTCGCAACACCTGCGTCCCGTCGACGTTCACGCCTTCCGCGACCGCGAACGCGACCAGTTGTGCGGGGTCGGGATCGAAGTGCGCGGCGTCGAAGCCCAGACGTGGCGCGAGTGCGGCCGACACCTCGTTGTTGGTGCGGCTCTCGCCGACCCGGTCGATCACGGTCGGCAATTCGGCGAACACGTACGCGCCGTACGACGCGGCCACGTCGGCGAACTCGAAGTGGGTGGTGGCCGGCAGGACGATGTCGGCGAAGCGGGCGGTGTCGGTCATCACCTGGTCGTGCACGACGGTGAAGAGGTCTTCACGCCCGAGCCCGCGATGCACGAGCGTCTGGTTCGGCGCCGTCGCGGCAGGGTTACTGCCCTGCACGAACAGCACCGCGGTCACCGGATCGGAGGTTGGATCGAGCCACTGACCGAGCTGGTTCATGTTGAGGACGCGGCGCGGCGGTCGGGCCGAGCCCGGCCGGTTCGACGGCTGTGGCGACCGGAACGGCGCCGCTTCGGAGAGGCTTGCCATGATCCCGGAACCGGCGACACCGAACTGACCGGTGAGCACCGGCAACGCGAAGGCCGCCACGCAGGCGGACCCACCGTTGCGGTTCCGTTCCAGGCCCCAGCCGACCCGGAAATAGCCGGGACGCGTCGACGCCAGCAGTTCGGCGAAGGCGACGATGTCGGCCGCGTCGATGCCGCACGTGTCGGCCGCGACCTCGACCGTGAACGGCTCGGCGGCCGCGAGGTACTCGTCGACCCCTTCGGCGTGCGCGTCGAGGAAGGCCCGGTCGAGCCCGTTGTTGTGCGCCAGCCAGCGCGCCAGCGCGAGGGCGAGCACCACGTCGGTACCGGGTCGCACCGCGACGTGGAGATCGGCGCGCTTGGCCATCCCGGTACGGCGCGGGTCGACCACGACGAGCCGCGCGCCGGCCTGGCACGCCCGCGCGACGAGCGGTGGGAAGTGCGTGTTGGAGATCGCGGGGTTCGCGCCCCAGACGACCACGAGCCGGGCGTTCACGACGTCGAGCGGGTCGGCCGAGAGCATCGAACCGAACATCTCCTCGTAGGCCTTGCCGTGCGTCGCCGCGCAGATCGTGTGCTCGACCTTCGCGGCTCCGAGCCGTCGCCAGAGGCGGTCACCGAGGACGTTCTGCAACGCGGGGGCCGAGGAGCCGTAGAGATAGGGCACGACGGATGCGGCGCCGAAACGGTCGATGGTGTCGCGCACGTGCGCGGCGGTTCGGTCGAGCGCGTCGTCCCACGAGATCGGCGTGAACTCGGCCGCGCCCTTCGGCCCGGTGCGCAACAACGGGGTGAGGACGCGTTCGGGTGCGTAGACCCGCCGGGCGTGGCGCTTCACCTTCTGGCAGATGAACCCGTCGGTGAGCGGGTTCCCGGGGCCGGCGTCGACCGCGACGATGCGGCCGTCTTCCACCTGGACCGACAGCGAGCACGTGTCGGGGCAATCGAGCGGGCACGCCGTCGTCACGGTGCCGTCGCGAAGCGGGATCACGCCGCCAGTCTGCCAGCCACGTGCGTCGATAGATATCGAATAGCGGTAGCTATCGACGCCTGTCGGCCTAGCCGAGGAGGCCGAGGTCGGCGACGGCGTCGCGCTCTTCGGCGAGCTCGGCGACGGTCTTGTCGAGGCGGCCCTGCGAGAAGTCGTCGAGTTCCAAGCCGGGGACGATCGAGTAGTCGCCGGCCTTCGCGGTGACCGGGAAGCCGGAGATCAGTCCGTCGGGAACCCCGTAGGAACCGTCGGAGCAGATCGCCATGCTGACCCAGTCGTTGGCGGGTGTGCCGAGCACCCAGTTGCGGACGTGGTCGAGGGCCGCGTTCGCGGCCGACGCCGCGCTCGACGCGCCCCGCGCCTCGATGATCGCCGCGCCGCGCTGCTGCACCGTCGGGATGAACTCGTTCTCGATCCACGCCCGGTCGTTGATCACCTCGGCGGCGTTCTTGCCGTCGATCTCGGCGTGGAACACGTCGGGGTACTGCGACGCCGAGTGGTTACCCCAGATCGTCACCTTCGAGACCGACGTGGTGAGCACGCCCGCCTTCGCTGCGATCTGCGCGGTCGCCCGGTTGTGGTCGAGACGGGTCATCGCGCTGAATCGCTCGCGCGGGATACCCGCCGCGTTGTTCATCGCGATCAGGCAGTTGGTGTTGGCCGGGTTCCCGACCACCAGGACCCGCACGTCGCTCGCCGCGCTCTGCGCCAGTGCCTTGCCCTGCGTCGTGAAGATGGCGCCGTTGGCCTGCAACAGGTCGGCCCGTTCCATGCCCTTCGTGCGCGGCCGCGAACCGACGAGCAGCGCGTAGTTCACCCCTTCGAACGCGGCGACGGCGTCGTCGCTCTGCACGACGCCGTGCAGCAGCGGGAACGCACAGTCGTCGAGTTCCATCACGACACCGGCCAGCGCGCCGAGCGCGGGCGTGATCTCGAGCAGGTGCAGGATGACCGGCTGGTCGGGGCCGAGCAGGTCACCGTTGGCGATACGGAACACGAGGCTGTAGCCAATCTGGCCCGCAGCCCCGGTGACGGCGACACGAACGGGATCCTTCACGGCTGCCTCCTGTACGTCGGGGAATGCGCCGCGGAAGCTATCCCTCGGCCGCGCGGCCCGCCGAAGCGAACTCGAGCAGCAGCGTCCGCGCCTCGGTCAGTTCGGCGATCCGTTCCGCCGCGCCCTTCGCTGCCGCGCCGTGGTCGGGGTGCGCTTCGCGCAGGAGCCGGCGGAACCGGCGGTTGATGTCGTCGGAGACGATGCTCGTGTCGCAACGGAGGCCGAGTACCTCCATCGCCCAGCGCCGCTCCGACGGCACCCCCGCCCAGCCCTCCTCTTCCGGAGGGCGCCCGGGTTTCCACGTCATGCCGGCGAGGGGTGGCCGCTCCGTCAGCTGGGCCCAGTCGAGGCGCCGGACCACCACGTCGGGCGCCAGACCGCCCCAGCGGCCCTCGACGACCGCCCGGAGCGCCGCGAGGCCGGCGGCCCTCGGCGTGGGCGGGAGCGCGGCCACGCCGAGCACCGCGCCGAGCACCTGCGGCGCCGCTGCCGCGTGCGTGTCGAGTTCGACGATCAGACGGCCGTTCTCGCCGAAGATCCGGTGCCGGGAGCGGTCGAGGCCGTGGACGTCGGTCTGGAGGCGGTACCAGAGGGCGATTCGTGGCACCGTCAGCCCTTCGCGGGCGTCGTCGAGCAGGCGAGGCAGCAGTTCGGCCTGCTCCTCGCGGATGTCGGGCAGGTTCGCGGCCACGACCGCTGATACGAGGGCGGCGCCGTGCGCCTGGCCGCTCATCGGGAGGTACGCGCTGCCGAGCGCGACACGGCGGGTCGGCATGTGCCGGCGCGTATGTCTCACATGCAACTCGGCGAGTAGCACAACTCCTCCAAAGGAGTTCGGTGACACCGATCGTCGCGGATCGCACCGCCCCGCAACGAGTCGGGGCGCGGCGGCGTTCTCAGCGGGCGAGCGAGACGATCACCAGCGCGACGACGTACACCGCGGCAAGCAACGCGGCCAGCGCCCACAGGCTCCCTCTGGTGAAGGGGTTCGGGCGCCGGGCGCCGAGTTGCTGGTACATGCCGCAGGCCCGGCAACGGGTCGCTCCCGAGGTCAGCGGGGCGTTGCAGAGCACGCACCGGGCCTCGGTTTCGGCACTGGGCTGCGCCGGGCTGCTCATCGGGTGGCCTGCGCCCGGGCTTCGGCCGCCTCGATGGTGCTGCGCAGCAGCATCGTGATGGTCATCGGGCCGACACCGCCGGGAACCGGGGCGAGCCAACCGGCGACCTCGCGCACGTCGGCGGCGACATCGCCCGCGATGCCGGTTTCGGTTCGACTGATGCCGACGTCGATCACCGCCGCGCCCGGCTTCACCATGTCGGCCGTGATCATCCCGGCCCGCCCGGCGCCGCTCACGAGGATGTCGGCCTGGCGGGTGAACTCGGGCAGGAAGTTCGTTGCCGTATGGCACTGGGTGACGGTCGCGTTCCCGTTCGGCTCCTTCAGCGAGAGCAACATCGCGAGGCCGCGCCCGACGGTGATACCGCGCCCGACGATCACCACGTGACGCCCGGCGATCGGGACGTTGTACCGGGTGAGCAGCTCGACGATCGCGAGTGGGGTTCCCGGGCGCGGGTGGCCCGGCGCGCCGAGCGCGAGGTAACCGAGGTTGGTCGGGTGCAGACCGTCGGCGTCCTTGTCGGGGCCCATCGCGGTGACGAGCTCGCTGTAGTCGAGGTGCGCGGGTACCGGGTACTGGATCAGGTACCGGTCGACCTTCGGGTCGGCGTTCAGCCCGGCGATGAGCTCGAGGACCTGCTCGCGGGACGCTTCGGCCGGGAGGTCGAAGCGGAACGAGTCGATGCCGAGATCGGCGCACGCCTTGTGCTTGTTGCGTACGTAGACGTGCGAGCCGGGATCGTCACCGATGAGCACGGTCGCGAGCCCGGGGGTCACACCATGTTCGGTGAGCGCCTGCACTCGGGTTCGGAGTTCTTCCTTGATCTCGGCGGCCGTTGCTTTGCCGTCGATCATGGTTACAGCCATTGGCGCCCCTCGGTTGGCTGGGAGGGTGAGTGGTTCAGGTGCTAGTGGTTGAAATGCCGCTCTCCCGTGAACACCATCGCGAGCCCGTGCTCGTCGGCGGCCGCGATCACATCGTCGTCGCGCGCGGCACCACCCGGTTGGATGACCGCTCCGACTTCGGCCGCGACGGCGGCATCGATGCCGTCGGCGAACGGGTAGAAGCCGTCGGTTGCCGACGCGCCCCCCTTGGCGCGCCCCGCCGCCTTGCGAGCGGCGATCTCTCCGGCGTCGACCCGGCTCTGCTGGCCGGCGCCGATCCCCACTGCTTGGCCGTGGGCGACGAGTACGACCGCGTTCGACTTGACGTACGCCTGGATCCGCCACGCGAGTTCGAGGTCGCGCCATTGCTCTTCGGTCGGTTTCACTTTCGTGACAACGCGCCATTGGTCGCGCGTGGCGGCGAAGTGATCGGGGTCCTCGACGAGGAAGCCGCCCGCGCTCTGGCGGAAGTGGCGCAGTTCCGGTGTGGGTGGCCGCGCTTCGAGGACCCGCGTGCGCTTCCGCCGGGCGAGAAGGCGTTCCACCGCGCCCGGGGCGTACCCCGGAGCGATGACGACGTCAGCTTGCGGTGCCGGCACCATCTCGTCGACCGTGGCGTCGTCGACGATCTGGTTCAACGCGACGATCCCACCGAACGCCGACTTGTCGTCGCAATCGAGGGCGAGACGGTACGCCTCCGAAATCGAGCTGCCGACGGCGACACCACACGGATTGGCGTGCTTGATGATCGCGCACGCCGGGCCCGTGCCGAGATCGTGCACGAGCCGCCACGCGGCTTCGGTGTCGTAGAAGTTGAGGTAGGAAAGCGCGAAGTCGCCGTGCTTCACCACGGTTTCCCAGAAGCCCGGCGCGGCCAGGTCGCGGTAACGGGCCGCGGTTTGATGCGGGTTCTCGCCGTAGCGCAAGACGTCGTCGGTGCGTTCCAGCGCGAGCCGCAGGTGACGGGGCAGCACTTCGTCGTCCTGCAACCAGTTGACGATCGCGGCGTCGTACGCCGACGTGTGCGCGAATGCCTCCACGGCCAGCGCGCGTCGCGTCTCGGCGCCGAGGGTGCCGCCGTTCTCGCGCAGCTCGTCGAGCACCATGTCGTACTGCGACGGATCGGTGAGGATGGCGACCCACGCGTGGTTCTTGGCCGCGGCGCGCACCATGGCCGGGCCGCCGATGTCGATGGTTTCGATGTCGGGTTTCGCGCGGAACGGGTAGAGGTTGGACACGACGAGGTCGAACGGTTCGATGCCGTGCTTCTCCAGGTCTTCGAGATGCGACGCCTGGCCGCGGTCGGCGAGCAGGCCACCGTGGACCTTCGGGTGCAGCGTGACGACCCGGTGCCCGAGCATCTCGGGACTGCCGGTGATGTCGTCGATGCGGGTCACGGTGAGGCCCGCATCGCGGAGTGCGGCGGTCGTGCTGATCGAACCGACGAGTTCGACCCCCATACCGGCGAGGGCCGACGCGAACTCGACCAACCCCGTCTTGTCGGATACCGAGAACAGCGCGCGCGCGATCTTGGTGCGCATCAACTTCCTCTCACGAGTTGTTCGATGACCTCGGGGTACAGGCGATGCTCGACCGCCTTGATGCGCTCGTGCAATGTTTCCACGGTGTCGCCCGGGAGCACCGGGACCGCTTCCTGGGCGAGGATCGGGCCCGTATCGACCTCGAGCGTCGCGATGTGCACGGTCACGCCGGTGACCTTGACGCCGTAGTCGAGCGCGTCGCGCACCGCGTGCCAGCCGCGGAAGGCGGGCAGGAGCGCCGGGTGCGTGTTCACGATCCTCCCGCCGAACGCGTCGTGCACCGGCTTTTCGAGGATGGTGCCGAAACCCGCCATTGCCACGAGTTCGACACCGTGCCGTTCGAGGGCGTCGACGATCCGGTGGGTGTACTCCACCCGGTCGAACGAGGCGCCGAAGTCGACCCGTTCGACGAGTTCCGTGGCGATGCCCGCGCGCTGCGCGACATCGAGGGCGCCGCAGGGGCGGTCGGCGATGACCACGACAATCGGGAGGTTTCGCTCGATCATCGCCTGCAGGTTCGTTCCGCTCCCGGATGCGAGGACACCGACCTGCATACGGGTCACGCTAGCCCCGCGAGTCGCCGCGGCGGCGGGTGCAGCACCCCCGAAATTGCTGTGAAATCCGCGTTTCGCGGTCCCCGCCGTGTTTGACTGCTCGTGATTACGTGACCAGGGGGTCGTGTGGACAACAAGCAGCCGACGACGGGCGAGATCGTCATCATGGCGGGCGGTGCCGTGATGCTGATCGCCTCGTTCTTCAACTTCGTGTTCAAGAAGAACGCATGGGGTTCTCACCTCTTCCCGATCGCGACGTTGATCGTGCTCTACGGCGTGATCATGGGCGCGCAGATCGCGCTCACCAAGTTCGCCAACGTGACCCTTCCCGACCACATCGCCGGGTTCACCTGGGAGCAGCTCCACCTCGCGCTCAGCGTGTTCGCATTGCTGATGTCGCTCGGCTGGCTCATCAGCGGCGCGCCCGACAAGGGCATCGGCCTCTGGCTGACCCTGCTCGCCAGCATCGCGCTCGTCGTCGGCGCCGTGATGCTGCAGCGGGAACGCAACACCGGCGCGCTGGGCTGACCGGCACCACCGAGGACACGAGGAGCACACCGTGCAGAACAAGCTCAGCCCCGGCAACCTCACGATCCTGATCGCCGGCGTCGTCGGCCTCCTGGGGTCGTTCCTGGCCTTCTACAAGTTCAGCATCAGCGGCTTCGGCAGCCACAGCTACAGCGCCTGGAGCAGCGATGCCTACCTGCTCGGCAACGCCACGCTGCCCGCGATCTTCGGCGTGATCATGGCCGCGCAGATCGCGCTCGCCACCTTCGCGAACACGAAGTTCCCGCCGCGCGTCGCCGGCTTCACCTGGGACCAGATCCACCTGCTCCTCGGGTTCCAAGCCACGCTGATGATGATCTGCTGGCTCATCGTCGACAAGGTCGGCCTCGACTTCGGGATCGGTTTCTTCCTGATGCTGCTCGCGTCGATCGCGCTGCTCGTCGGGGCGATCATGCGCACCCGCGAAACCACGCCGTCGCTGTAGCTCGTGGACGCGCCGCCGGTGGGCGCGGCGCCCGCGCCCACGCCCGCGCCCGCGAGTCGTCTCGATGAGCGCGCGACGCCGTGGTTCGCCAACGCGCTGGCCGGCGGCGCGGGCGTGCTCGTCGTCATCGGCGTCGTCGCGATCGGGATCGACGCCTACCCGAGCAATCATCACGGTGTGGGTTGGGCCGGTGCCGGCCTCTGCCTGGCGATGATCGTCGCGGGCTACGCGGTGGTCATCGCGCTGCCCACGCTGTTGCAGTCGGCCGGGGTGGCCATGATCGCGGCCGGCGTCGCGGCGACGATGGCCTTCGTGCAGTTCCCCCGCGTGCACCGCGTCGCAGACCTGCGCCTGTTCTTCGCCGTCGTCGTCGTGGCGTGGTTGGTCGCGTTCGCGTTCGGTCCGGCCAAGTCGCGCCCGTTGCTGCTCTCGCTCGCGTTGCTCACCGGGTTCGCGTGGACGACGATCGAAGTGGCCAACCTGCCCGACCTCGCGCCGTCGGTCATCCCGCTCACGGGCGTGAACGGTTCGAGTGGCTCATCGGTGACCGGGTCGTCCGGCTCTTTCAGCTACACACCCGACACCACGTACCCCGACACCTACCCCCATCACGACGAGTTCGTCGCACACGAGGTGGGGCCAGCTCGGTGGCGAATCGGTCGCGTTCGCCGCGGTGTACCTGCTCGGTGTCGTCGTCCTCGACACGCGCGGGAAGCGTGGGGTCGCCACCGCGGCGGTGCTTCCCGGTGTGATCGCGCTCGTCGCCGCGGTGATCTTCTTCGGGAACTTGGCCAACAGCACGATCGTCGCGGGTGCGTTGTCGGTCGCGGCGGGATTGTTGTGCGGGTCGGTCGGCGCGCAGTCGCACCGCCGGTTCATGCTGTGGACCGGTGCCCTGCTCGCGACCGTGGGCGCGCTGTTCTTCGCCGGGCGCATCACGCAAGCGAGCACGAGCGGCGGGAACTCGCACACCGCGAGCGTGTTCGGCGCGTTCGCGATCCTGTTCGGCGTGGTCATGATCGTCGTCGCGATGCTCGTCGGGCGCCTGCTCGGAGAGCCCGCCGCCGCGCAACAACAGCCTTCCGGCGGCACCGCCGGGCCGAGCTACGCCCGTGGACCTGACGCGCCGGCGGTGACGGGTGCGTCGCGCGCCGGCGCGCGGAGCCGTTCGATGACGGCGTCGACCGCGACCGCGGCGAGGATGCAGATCGCAGGCTCGGCCGACGCGCGGTAACGGGTCGACGCGAACGCGGCCGTCACCGCGAACAGCACCGTGAACAGCGGGACGAGCAACGGGTAAAGGGGCGTGCGCCGCTTGCGCAACACGAACACGCCCGCGAGTGCGAAGGTCGCCAACGGGTACCAGCACCACAGCGCCAGGCGCGTCACCCATCGGTCCCGGCCCTCCGGGAACCAGTCGAATTGGGCTTGTTGGACGGGGCGGAACAACCCGGTGATCCGGCCCCACCGGGCGAGCAGGACGGCCGGCACCCGCCGCTTGTGGTCCTCGATGTAGGTGACGGCCGCCTGGCGGAAGTACTTCGTCTCCTGCGACTGGTCGAGCACCGGAAGTTCCCGAACCTGCCCGTCGACGACCGCGTGACCGGGTGGGTAGCGCGCGGAGATTTCGTCACGTACCGGTTTCACGCACTGCGGGCTCCAGTACCCCGTCGTGGGCCCGAACCACGCCGGGTCGCAACTCGCGGACGCGACGGTGATCTCGAAGCCCACCGACAGGTACACCGGGTGCGCGAAGCGAGTCATGTTGTAACCGACCCACGGCCCGACGATCACGAGTGCGGCGAGCGCCAGCGCACCGATCCGCTGCGCGACGGGACGAGCACCCCGGATGCCGTGACGCCAGACGAGTGGGAGCGCGACCAGCGGCAACAACAGGATGAGCTCGGCGCGCGACATTCCCGCGAGTGACGCCATTGCGCCGAGCAGCAACGCGTTCGCCGTCGTCGGTCGATGCCAGTACCGGTACGCCGACCAGATCGTGAGGGTGACGAAGACGATCGCGGCCGACTCCGAGAGGAGCATTCCGTCCCACGACCACACGTTCGGGTAGACGGCGACGAAGAACGCGGCGATGAGACCGGTGCGGGGCGAGAACACTTCGCGCCCCGCCAGGCCGCCGAACCACACGGCCGGAGTGCCGAGCAACGCGCTGGTGAGCAGCATCTGTTCGGTCGGCGTCGACAGGCCGAGCCGGTCGAAGAACGCCAGGAACAGCTGGTAGACGGGCGGGTGGTCCGCCGACTGGTACGGATGGCCGGGCGCCGAGAAGAAGGGGTTCAGGAAACCCTTGCCGTCGGCGAGGAGTTGCGCAGCCTGGTGGTAGAACGCGGCGTCGTTCGGTCGGGTGACGATCGAGTTCGTCGGGCTGCGGCGCCACACCAGGACGTACACGACGCGGATCGCGAGCCCGAGGATCGTGATCGCGGTGAGGGAGACGAAGAATCGTCGCTGGGCGCGCTCCTGCACGACGGATGAACATATCCTCGTGCACCCGGTAATCTCGGTTACTCGTGCGATTCACCGTCATCGGTCATGCCGCGTTGCACTTCGACGTCGCGGGCACGACGATCCTCGTTGATCCGTGGCTGGCGGGCTCGGCGTTCTGGCGTTCGTGGTGGCATTTCCCGCCGAGCCCCGACGCCCGCTCGGAGTGGCTCGCCCCCGACTTCGTGTACCTCACCCACCATCATTTCGATCACTTCCACTACCCGTCGATGCGCCGTATCGATCGGCGGACGACCGTACTGATCCCCAAATTCGGGGTCGACGTGATGCGGGGCGAGGTCGAGGGGCTCGGCTTCGCGAACGTGCGCGAACTGCCGCACGGAGAGGTCGTCGAACTCGCGCCCGGCGTGCGGGTGGCGTCGTACCAGTACGGCCCCGACGACTCGCTGTTCGCCGTCGCCGGCGACGGTGCCGTGGTCGTCGACGTCAACGACTGCAAGATCCGCGGCCGCGCGTTGCAGGCCGTTCGCGACGCCTTCGGCGACGTCGACGTGATGCTCAAGAGCCACTCGTGGGCGCAGGCCTACCCGTTCTGCTACGAAGCCGACGACCCCGCCGATCTGCACTTGATCGAGCGCGAGACCTACCACCGCGACTTCGTTGCGATCGCGCGAGAGCTGCAACCGCGCTACGCAGTGCCCTTCGGTTCGATGGTCGCGTTCTTGCACCCCGAATCGCGGCACGTGAACGAGCAGCTGATCACGCCGGACGAGATCGCGTCCGTGTGCGCTCCCGCGCTGCAAGACATCAACTGCACGATCGTGACGGTTGCCCCCGGCGACACCTGGGATTCACGTACCGGCTTCGATCGGGCCGAACACGACTGGTACGCGCAACGACCGAAATATCTCGCGGCGATGGAAGAAGCCGTCGAGCAGAAAGTCGCCGAACAGACGGCGGCGGAGTCGGCCAGAACGGTGACGTTCGATGCGTTCTCCGGGTACTTCGAGCCGTTCCTCCACGCGCTTCCTCGCGTCGTGTGGCGCCGAGCGATCGCGCGCCCCATCGTGTTCGAGGTCCCCTCGGCCGATGCGCCGTACTTCGTGCTCGACTTCGCCCGGCGTCAGGTTCGGGCCGAGCGCCGGCTTCCCGCCGACCGGGCCGCAGTCGTGCACGTCACCGAGGGCTTGCTCGCCGACGCGATCGACAAACGGATCGTGCACCTCGTGCATGGTGCGGTGCGGGTCCGCGTTGCGCTCGCCCCGGGAGGCAGCCGCGAAGACACCGCGTTCTGGTTGCTGCTGATGGTGTGGGAGCTCGGGTACCTCCCGCCGTCGCACCTCGCCCGGCCGCGGATGCTCGGCGTCGCGTGGCGTCGCCGCGCCGAAGCCTTCGGCTACCTGCACATGGCCCGCCGGGGCAAGGGGTCGTTAACCGAACGGATGGTGGAGGGGTTCGCGTCCGGCTCCGAGGAGCCCCTCGACCCGCTCCGCGAGCGGCGGCGCAGCCCGGCCGGCGAGTAGCCGCTCGAGCTTCGCGAGCATCGAACCGCGGCCGATCCACATCAGCTTGCTCTTCGACCAGCCGAGATCGGGTATCTCCCGGAACGGTTCGCCCGGGTCGACGTCGTACGGGTGGCAGTAGGTCCAGAGCAACTGGCCGCGTGCTGTGGTTGCGGCTGCGGCCTCGACGGCGGCTCGCGGCAACACGCGCAAGTACACGCCGCCGAGGAACGGAAGGCCCCGCCCACCGCGCCGGGCCACCGGGACGGGAAGTTCGACGAGCCCTTCGGGCCACACGAACGGCGTCGCCGGCAACGCCGGCCACCCGAATTGCGGGTTGCGGGCAGGAAGCGCGCTCGACGAGTAGGCGAACCCTTCCTCGGCGAGCACACCCACGGCTGCGCGCGACTCCGGTACCAGCGAGAAGAACGGGGCGCGGAAGCCGCGCACCGGCTGCTGCACCAGGTCTTCGAGCGCGGCCTTCCCGCGGTGCACACCGTCGCGGAAGCCGTCGGTGCTGCCCGCCGGAAGAGGCTCGTGCGACCAACCGTGCAGCCCGATCTCGTGGCCGGCGGCGGCAAAATCTTCGATCAAGCCCGGAACCCGCGCCGCGAGCTCGCCCACGACGAACACGGTGCCGCGGATCGCCCGCTGCTGCGTGAGATCGAGCAGGGCGCGCGCCGGCGCCTGGAACCGGTCGCGGTCCTCACTCCACCAGGTGTCCTCGAGGTCGAGGGTGAAGGTGATCTCCATGCGCGGTCCCGTCGTGGTTCGTGGATCGTGGATGGCGGTCAATAGTGGTCGGCGTCGAGAAATTCGTACGTGTCGATGGTTTGCAGGAGGGAACGGTCGAGCGCGGGATCGAAGCTGCGCACGAGCAGGTTGAGTGGCGACGGTAAGGCACGACGAGGGAGCGGGATACCGCGCGGGGAGCCGTGGGCATTCATTCCCGCGTAGAGCGCGAACGGCGCCTTGTGAAACCGGCACGCGGCGGTGGCGAGCATGGCGGCGTCGAGTGTGTCGTGCGGCGCCCGCGGGATCAATTTGACGATGATGGCGAACGGGATGCGGGCGTGATGCGTCAACGTCGCGATCGCCCAGCCATCGGTCCCTCGATGGATCGAGAACTGCGTGATCGGGCTCGCGAGACGCCAGCGCAAGGTCGCCGCCGTCCAGGCGCGCACCCAACCGTGCGGCGTGAAGGCCGCCGCGTCGGCCGCCAGTTCGTCGATCCAGCCTTTACCCAGACCGTCGTCCGCCGTGGCCGACTCGACCTGCGTTAGCCGGCCGAGCGCGGGCCGCACCACGACGGGCAGCGGGCAGACCATCGCGAAGCCGAGATTGCGCAGGAACGCGGGGGTCGAGTTGGCGTTGGCGACCGTGATCGTTCCTTGCATCCCGGCGGTCGACGCCCGGTCGAAGACGTCGTGGGCCAGCGCGCTCGAAGACCCCGCGCCGCTGCGCGCCCGAGCGCACGACCGCGTCGAGCGTGATCCCGAGGAGGGCGTCGCCGCCGGCGTTGCGCCAGCGTTGAGGCACACAGGCATAGTGAGCGAGACGACCTTGATCGTCGTCGCGATCACCGACGACGGCCGGCCCGTCGGGATTCTCGTCGTAGAGCCAGCGGAGATAGTTCGGCGTGCGGAAGCGGACGTCGCCGAACTCGCCGTCGAGGAGCGACGCCGCGGCCCGGTACGGGTCGGAGCCCGAACCCGCACCTTCGTTGTCGCGCGCGGACGTCACGGCGCGACGATCACAGGCCGGCGACGACTTTCGCCATGAGCTCGCCGGCCGCGGTCGGGTTGGTCGCGACGTGCACGCCGGCCGCCTCGAGCACTTCCATCTTCGCCTGGGCCGTGCCCTTCGAGCCGGAGATGATGGCGCCCGCGTGGCCCATCTTCTTCCCGGGCGGCGCGGTCACACCCGCGACGTAGGTCACGACCGGCTTCGACATGTTCGCCTTGATGAACGCGGCGGCTTCCTCCTCGGCCGAACCACCGATCTCACCGAACATGATCACCGCTTTGGTTGCGGGATCGGCTTCGAACAGCTCGAGGCAGTCGATGAAACTCGTACCGGGCACCGGGTCGCCACCGATCCCGACGCACGTCGTCACACCGATGCCCTTCTCGTTGAGTTCGTTCAGCGCCTGGTAGGTGAGCGTGCCCGAGCGGCTCACGATGCCGACCGGGCCGCCGGCGCGCGCGACCTCCGCCGGGATGAAACCGATGTTGCATTCGCCGGGGGTGAGGATGCCCGGGCAGTTCGGGCCGAGGATGCGCGACCGGGGGAAGTCGCGCTTCACCCGATTGAAGAAGCGGGCTTCGTCGTGCATCGGGATGCCCTCGGTGAGCACGACGATGAGTTCGATGCCCGCTTCGGCCGCTTCGATCACCGCGTCGGCCGCGCCGGGCGCCGGCACGATCACCATCGACACCGTCGCGCCGGTGGCCGCGACCGCGTCGCGAACGGCGTCGAACACCGGGATGCCCTCGACGTCGGTGCCGCCCTTACCTTGGCGTACTCCCGCGACGACCTGGGTCCCGTACGCGCGGTTGCGCAGCCCGTAGAAGCGACCCTGGCTGCCGGTCAGCCCCTGCACCAGAACCTTCGTCGATGCGTCGACCAGAACACTCATGCGGCTTCGACCTCCGGCGCTCCAACACACACATGCTGATTTGTCACAACGCGGACCGCTTCTACGGTCTGCGCCTGGTCAACACTCATTTGCTGCTCCCTGCGAGTTCGACGGCGGTGCGGGCGGCTTCGATCATGGTCGTGCGGCTCACGAGCCGGTCGGATTCGTGGATCGCGAGGATCTCCCGGCCCAGTTCGGCATTCGTGCCGTCGAGCCGGATCACGATCGGCGACGCGATGTCGACCTCGTGCCAGGCCTGCACGATCCCCTTCGCGACTTCTTCACCCTTGGTGATACCGCCGAAGATGTTGATGAAGATCGACTTCACGTTCGGGTCGTTGTTGATCACTTCGAGCGCGTTCGCCATGACCTGCGCGCTGGCACCGCCGCCGATGTCGAGGAAGTTCGCGGGACGCCCACCGACTTCGTGCACGATGTCGCACGTCGCCATCGCGAGCCCCGCGCCGTTCGCGATCACGCCGACGCTGCCGTCGAGCCCGACGTACTGCAGCCCCTTCTCCGACGCTTCACGCTCGCGGGCGTCGAGCTTCTCGAGACCCTTCAATTCGTCCCACTCCGGGTGGCGGAACCGCGCGTTGTCGTCGAGGGTGACCTTCGCGTCGAGCGCGTGAACGCGGCCCTCGGGCGTGACGATCAGCGGGTTGATCTCGACGAGGTCGCAGTCGCCGTCGTCGTAGGCGGTGTACAACTTCATCAGCAACTCGACCGCGCCGTCGGTGACCTTCGGGTCGAGCTTGGCGCCCAGTACCCAGGCGCGGCACGCGGCCTCCGTGAGCCCTTCGACCGGGTCCACCTCGATACGCGAGATCGCCTCGGGGTTCTCGTCGGCGACCGTCTCGATCTCCACGCCACCTTGCGCCGAGAGCATCCCGAGGTGTTTCTTCGCCGATCGGTCGAGCGTGAACGACGCGTAGTACTCCTCGGCGATGTCGGATGCGTGCTCGATCCACAGCGTGCGCACGACATGGCCCTTGATGTCGAGACCGAGGATGTTGCCCGCATGGGTTCGCGCCTCGTCGGCGTTCGCGGCGAGCTTCACACCACCCGCCTTGCCGCGACCGCCCACTTGCACCTGGGCTTTCACCACCACGGGGTAACCGACCCGGCCGGCGGCCGCGACCGCGTCGTCGACGGTGTCGACCGGTTCGCCCGCCGACACCGGGATGCCGTACCGCGCGAACAACTGCTTGCCTTGGTACTCGAAGAGATCCATGTTCCTCAGTCTGTTATGCGGGCCGCGCTTCGCGCGAGTCGAGCGCCGCCTCCAACCAGTTGGCGATCGCGTCGAGCGGGCTGCCGGGCGTGAACACGGCAGCGACGCCCTGCTGCTTCAACGTCGCGATGTCGGGTTCCGGGATGATGCCACCCGCGAACACCAGGACGGAATCCAGGTCCCGGTCGCGCAGCTCGGCAACGACGCGGGGGATGAGGGTGAGGTGCGCCCCGGAGAGCAGCGAGAGGCCGACGGCATCGGCATCTTCCTGGAGCGCGGCTTCCGCCACCTGCACCGGCGTCTGGAACAGGCCGGTGTAGACGACCTCGAACCCGGCGTCACGCAACGCGCGGGCGATCACCTTGGCGCCGCGGTCGTGACCGTCGAGACCGGGTTTGGCGATGACGACGCGGTAGCGTCGCAGCATCCCACTCCTTCCGCCGCGAGCCGTCGGCCCGGGGCGGCGGACACGATATCGAGCGGCGCCCAAGCCGGGCCAAAGGACGCGTTCGTGGCGAGCGCACGGCAACGTAGCGGCGATGTCAAAGTGATCGCGACGAGCGCGCTGATGGTGCTCGCGGTCGGCGGGTTGCTGCTGGGCGGGATCCTCTTCGCCATCCGCGGCGGCCACTCCCCCGCCTGCGGGCGCCTCACCGTCGGCAGCGTCGACAGCGTGCGCACCGAGGTCGACGGCGGGCCCTATTTCGTCACCGGCGGTGGGGAGCAGTGCAGCTTCCTCCTCGCGCTCGATGGCAGCAATATCGTCGCCTACAAGATCCACATCCCCGGGAATTCGTGCACGGTGAAACCGCAGGGTGACAACTTCGAATGCGGCGGGAAGCTCGTCCCCCGGTCCAAGCTGCTTCAGTACCCGACGTCGATCCAGAACGTCGGCGGTGTCGACGCGTTCATCGTCGATCTGCGAACCCCGGCCGACATTGCCCGCGACAATGCGACATCCTCCACCACGGGCTGAACGGGTCAGGCCGTGGTAGGCGCGTACAGCGCGGACCTTGCCGTCGCGCACCACGAAGGGTTCATCGACGTCGCCCGGCATGCGTCGGGGGTCGCGCTCGCCGAACTCCGCCGGCGCGCGCCGGACGGCCGCCTCGTCGACCTGGGGTGCGGCACCGGTGTGCTCGCCCGCATCGTGACCGACGCGGGCTACGACGTCACCGGCGTCGACATTTCTCCTTCGATGCTCGCACTCGCGATGGAGCACGCGCCGCGAGCCAGCTTCATCGAAGCCTCGCTCCTCGACTTCCACGTGCCGACCTGCCTTGCAGTGACCGCCGTTGGGGAAGCGATCAACTACATGTTCGATCCGTCGGCGAACGTCGATCGCATCGGAGAACTGTTCCGCCGCGTGCACAACGCGCTTCTGCCGGGCGGGTTCTTCCTGCTCGACGTGGCCGGCCCGGGCCGCGTTCCGAACGGGACGTCGCACACGTTCGTCGACACGAACGACTGGGTCGTGTTCGCCCGTACGACCGAGAACGACACCCACGACGAATTACGCCGCACGATCACGACGTTCCGGCGTGCTGGCGACATGTGGCGACGCAGCGACGAAGAACATCAACAGCGCCTGTATGCCGGCGCCGTCATCGAACGCCTCCTGCGGGCCGCCGGGTTCACCGTGCGCCGGATGCGCAGTTACGGCGAGTTGCGTTACCGGCAGGGAACCAACGTGTTCCTCGCGGGCAAACGCGTCAAGCAGTCACCTTCGTGAGCGGCGCCCACGCGAGCAGCAACACCTTGTCGCCGACGTCGCGGAAGTGCACGCGCGCCTCGGCCTTGTCGCCGGTCCCTTGGATGTCGATCACGACGCCCTCGCCGAACTTGTCGTGGTGCACGTCGTCGCCGATACGCAGGCCGATCTGCTCCGCGCCACGCGCGCCGGTGGGCGTGACCGACGTGCCGACCAGCTCGCGGCTGCGGCGAACCGCCGCGGCCACGACGGTGTCGCGATGTGCGCCCAAGCCGCGACGCGAACGTTCCGCGCCGACCATGCTGACGAGGTGCTCGGGGATCTCGTCGAGGAACCGGCTCGGCGGGTGGTAATCGGTGGAGCCGAACAGCATGCGGCTCCACGCGTGGCACAAGTAGAGGCGTTCCTCCGCCCGGGTGATCCCGACGTAGCAGAGGCGCCGTTCCTCTTCGAGTTCGTCGGGCTCGCCGAGGCTCCGGAAATGGGGGAACACGCCGTCTTCCATTCCGATCAGGAACACCACCGGGTATTCGAGCCCCTTCGCGGAATGCAGCGTCATCAGGGTGACGGTGCTCTGCTCCGGGTCGTCTTCGTCGAGGTCGGTGACGAGCGAGATGCCCTCGAGGAAGGCCTGGATGCGCTCGAGACCGTGGGGCATCGAAGGTGGGGTCTCGGCGTCGACTTCGGCCGCGATCTCGGCGTCGGTCGCGGTGCCGACCCCGCTGATGGCGGCGAGCCCGCCGATGTCGCCGCGATCGACGGCTTCGTCGAATTCGCGGGCGACGCCCACGAGTTCCTGGAGGTTCTCGATGCGCCCCTGCGCTTCCACCGATCGTTCGGCCTCGAGTTCCGCGATGTAACCGGTACGCGACAGTGCGGCCTCGAGCGCACCGGATACGCCCCCCGCCGCGGCGAGGGTGACTTCGGCCATGAGGTCGAGCAGGTCGCGGATACCGCCGAGGGCCTTCCCGCTCACACCGGCCAGCGACGCGTCGGCCAGCGCTTCCTTGAACGTGACGTTGCGACCTTGTGCGTACGTGTCGACCTTTGCCACCGACGTGTCGCCGACCCCGCGCCGGGGCGTGTTGACGATGCGCTTCCAGCTCACTTCGTCGTCGGGGTTCACCAGCGCGCGCAAGTAGGCGAGCGCGTCTTTCACTTCGCGCCGGTCATAGAACTTCACGCCACCGAAGACGCGGTACGGCACACCGGCCCGCACGAGCGATTCTTCGACGACACGGCTCTGCACGTTGGTGCGGTAGAACACCGCGATGTCGCCGAACCGGTGGCCCAGCTCCTCGGTGAGACGGGTGATCTCACGCACGACGAAACCGGCCTCGTCGTGCTCGTCTTCGGCTTGGTAACGAACGATCTGGTCGCCGTCGCCGCGGTCGGTCCACAATTGCTTGGGCCGCCGCGCCGGGTTGTTCACGATCACCGCGTTCGCGGCATCGAGGATGCGCTGCGTCGATCGGTAGTTCTGGTCGAGCACCACCACCGTCGCGTCGGGGAACGCCTCCTCGAAACGCACGAGGTTCCGGAAGTCGGCGCCGCGGAACTTGTAGATCGAGTTGTGCGTGACGATCCCGTTGGCGACGAAGTTATGGGCCCGGTCGACATCGATGTCGTAGACGGGCGCGTCGATGACCGCGCCTTCCACCCGAGCGACGACGTCGAACTCACCGTCGCCGTCGACCATCACCATGCCCGGGCGTACCGACCCCGCGGGAATGAAGGGCAGGAGGTGCCGCCGCCGGTGGAGGCGCGCCATGGCCCGCACGCCGACATCGCCGCGGAGACGGCGGGCCACGCCGGCCGCGGCGCCGACGTCTTCGACGTCGACGACCGCGCCGCCGAGGGCAAGGCGATGAACCACCCGGCCGTTGCGTTGGCGCTCGCACAGGACGAACTCGGCCGCGCGCTCGTGACGGCGAAGCTCGGTTTCGTACCCGGCGAAGTGAACGTGCTCGGGGGTCGAGACGATGCGACGGCCGCTCGCCATGGTGATGGCGATGCCGCCGGTCGCGGCGGTGCGGTGCACCCGCGTGACGCTCGCGGGGCGGAAGTCGCCGCTGCCGTAACACGAGCGGACTTCGTCTCCGGCCGCGATGGCTTCGATCGGTTTCCTCGAGCCGTCGGCCATCGTCACCAAGGTCCCCGCGACGAGGCACTGGTCGGCGTCGCCCACGGCCATCACGCTGCGGTGCTCCTCGGCGAGCAGACGGACGAGTTCCCACTGGGCGAGGTTCGTGTCTTGGAACTCGTCGACCAGGATGTGGCGGAACCGGTCGCGCCACCGGGCGAGTGCGGCCGGCTGCTCCCGGAACAGGCGCACCGCGAGCACGAGCAAGTCGTCGAAGTCGACGGCCGAGGCCTCCTGCAGGCGCCGCTGGTACTCGGTGTACACGTCGGCGGTACGCCGTTCGGCCGGGCCGACGGCGCGCTCCGCGTACTCGGCCGGCAAGACCAGTTCGTTCTTCAACGTCGAGATCGCGCCGTGCAGGGACCGGGCCGGGAAGCGTTTCGGGTCGAGGTTGAGGTCGCGGCGCACCCAGTCGACGAGGCGCTGCGCGTCGGATTGGTCGTAGATCGTGAAACTCGAGCGGTAGCCGAGCACCGACGCCTCGCGCCGCAGGATGCGGGAACAGGCGGCGTGGAACGTCGACACCCACATCCGCCTGGCAACCGGGCCGACGAGCTGCGCCACCCGTTCCTGCATCTCGCGAGCGGCCTTGTTGGTGAAGGTGATCGCGAGTACCGAGAACGGCGACGCGCCCACCTCGTGGGTGAGGTGCGCGAGCCGGTGCGTGAGGACACGGGTCTTGCCGGACCCTGCGCCCGCGATCACGAGCACCGGTTCGGGCGGGAGCGTGACCGCTTCGAGCTGGGCCGGGTTCAGGCCGAGCGCGCCCGCAGTAACAACGTTTTCGGCCGCGTCCGACATCCGATTGATCGTACCGGCGCGCTGCGACACGACCCGGAGCATCGGGCCGGCCGCCGGATCGAACACCGGACTATTCGGGGGCGCGCAGCAGTGAGATCTCTGCGCGTGGCGTCGGCCCCGGCGGCCGGCGCGGGCGCGCGATCGGGCGCCGTGAGATCGGTGTCGACGGTCCACGACCGGTAGCGGCGGGCGCCGTCGGGGTCGAGCAACACCGTGAACGCGCCGGTGTCGACGTCGATCTCGAGCCCGTAATACGGCTCCCAATCTTCGTTCGCGAACACTTCCTCGGCGCCGCGCGGGACGCGACGGAAGTGCGCGCGTTCCTCGTCGAAGAACCAGACGCTGTTCGCAGTCTCGATGCGCAACGTCGACATGGGCGCCTACACCGCCTCGGTGGCGCGTTCGAGTTCCAACATCAGCGTCACCGGCCCCTCGTTCACGAGCGCAACAGACATGTCGGCTCGGAAGCGACCAGTTTCGACGTTGACCACGTGCTTCGCCAACTGTTTCGTGAACTCTTCCACCAGTTCTTCCGCCACACCGGGCGCGGCCGCCGCCACCCACGCCGGCCGCCGGCCCTTGCGGGTATCGCCGTAGAGGGTGAACTGGCTGATCACGAGGGCTGCGCCGCCCGTGTCGATGAGGGAGCGGTTCATCAGCCCGGCGTCGTCGTCGAAAACGCGCAGTTGCGCCACCTTCGCGGCGAGACGGGCGGCAATGTCGCGATCGTCGGTGTGGGTGACCCCGACGAGCACGCACAGCCCGGCGCCGATCCGGCCCACGACCTCATCGCCGACGGTCACCCGCGCCTCGCTCACTCGTTGCACCAGCGCGCGCATGGCCGCACGTTAGGCGGCTGTTGGTAAGAACGACCTTGGAGTCGCCTCGGAAGATGCCGCGTTCGTCAGGTGCGCGAGGCGTCGAAAATGCTCTGGATCGTCGCGTCGAGCATGGTGTCGAACTCGGTCTTGCTCTGCTGCGCGGTGAGGCCCTCGGTGAGCGCTCGCGAAAAGCTGGCGATCATCCCATGGTTGCGAGCGAGCTTCTCGTTCGCCTCGTGCCGGCTGTAGCCGCCGGAGAGCGCGACGACCCGCAACACCTTCGGGTGCGCGATCACGTCGGCGTAGAAGTTGTCCTCGCTCGGCAACGTCAGCTTCAGCATGACCTGCTGACCGGCGGGAACATCGCCGAGCCGGCCGACGATCGCCTCCTTCAAAAGCTCTTCGGCCTCGGCCTTGCTCGGGCTCTTGATGTCGACCTCGGGCTCGATGATCGGTACGAGACCGTGACCGAGGATCTGCCGCGCGACTTCGAACTGCTGGTCGACGACCGCGTTCACGCCCGTCTTGTTCGCGATCTTGATCACGGAACGCATCTTTGTGCCGAAGCAGCCTTTCGCGACCGCGCGCTCGAGCAGCGGGTCGAGGTCGGGGAACGGCTTCATCACCTGCGCGCCGTCGGCCTCGTCGGCGAGGCCCTTGTCGGTCTTCAGGAACGGGATGACGTTCTTCACGTTCCAGAGGTACGCGGCCGCGCCCTGGCCTTCGATGTCGCGGTCCATGGTGCCCTCGAAGAGGATCGCACCGAGGATGCGGTCGCCGTTGAAGCTCGGGCTCGTGATGATGCGCGTGCGCATCTCGTGGATCCGGTCGAACATCTCGGCGTCGTTCGAGTACGCGTCTTCGTTGACGCCGTACAGCTTCAGGGCCTTGGGGGTGCTGCCGCCGCTCTGGTCGAGCGCGGCGATGAAGCCGGCCCCGCTGCGCGCCTTTTCGAGTTGCTCGGTGTTCATTGTTCTCCTCGTTGTGACGAGAGCCCCAGCGATTGTTGCTCGGCCGGGAGACAGCGTCCCCCAGCCCCTACCCGCACGCTAGGGGAGGCAGTCCCGGAACGGACAAATCGACACCACCACACTCGTTTTGATGAAGCAGGAACGCGCCGCAGCGCCATTTCCGTACATCAAAACCGGTTGGCTACTCCCACTCGATGGTCCCGGGGGGTTTGGAGGTGATGTCGTAGGCGACGCGGTTGACGCCGGGGACCTCGTTGATCACCCGTGACGCGATCCGCTCCAGCACGTCGTAGGGAAGGCGCGCCCAGTCGGCGGTCATCGCGTCGTCGCTGGTGACGGCGCGCAGGATGATCGGGTACGCGTAGGTTCGGTCGTCGCCCATCACGCCGACGGTGCGAACGGCGGGGAGCACCGCGAAGCTCTGCCAGATCCGGCGGTACAGGCCGGCCCGTTTGATCTCCTCCACCACCACCGCGTCGGCCTGCTGCAGGATCGCGATCCGTTCCGGGGTGACCGTGCCGACGATGCGCACTGCCAGCCCGGGCCGGGGAACGGCTGGCGCCACACGATCTCTTCCGGCAGGCCGAGCTCCTCGCCCACCGCGCGCACTTCGTCTTTGAAGAGGTTGCGCAACGGTTCGACGAGTTCGAACTCCATGTCGTCGGGAAGCCCACCGACATTGTGGTGCGACTTGATGTTCGCGTTGTCGCCCCCACCCGACTCGACGATGTCGGGGTAGAGCGTCCCTTGCACGAGGAACTTCGCATCGCCGAGGTCGCGCGCGGCTTCTTCGAACACGCGGATGAAGTGCTCACCGATGATCTTGCGTTTGCGTTCCGGGTCGATGACGTCGTCGAGCGCGGCGAGGAACCGGTCGGCTGCCTTCACGTGCACGAGATCGATCGCGAACTGGCGACGGAACGTCTCCTCCACCTGGTCGGCTTCGTTCAGCCGCAACAACCCCGTATCGACGAACACGCACGTGAGTTGGTCGCCGATCGCCTTGTGCACCAGCGCGGCGGCGACGGCGGAATCGACCCCGCCCGACAGGCCGCAGATCACCCGTTCGCTCCCGACCTGCGCCCGGATCTCGTCGACGGCCTGCTCGATGATCGACACGTGCGTCCACGTCGGCGCGCAGCCCGCGACGTCGAACAGGAAGGCTTTCAGCACTTCCATGCCGCGCTCGGTGTGCATCACCTCGGGATGGAACTGCACACCGCAGATGGCCCGGTCGCGATCTTCGAGGCCGGCGACCGGGGTGCCCTCGGTGCGGGCGGTGACGGTGAAGCCCGGCGGCGCGGCGGTGATCGAGTCGCCGTGGCTCATCCACACGATCTGCTCGAGCGGTTGTTCGGCGAACAGGGTCGCCGGCGCCGTGACCTGCAGATCCGTACGGCCGTACTCCCCGGTGCCGGTCTTGCGCACCTCACCCCCGAGCTGCAACGCGATCAGTTGCGCGCCGTAGCAGATGCCGAAGATCGGGACGCCGGCGTCGTAGATCGCGGGGTCGATGCTGGGCGCGCCTTCGACGTGAACCGACTTCGGGCCGCCGGAGAAGATGATCGCCTGCGGCTTGCGGGCGAGCATCTCGCTCACCGGCGTGGTGCGCGACACGATCTCGGAGTAGACGTGCGCTTCGCGTACGCGGCGGGCGATCAGTTGCGCGTACTCGGCACCGAAGTCGACGACGAGAACGGGTCGGGTGTCGTTGGGCGGCAACGGTCTCAGCGGGCCATGCCGACGCCCTGCGCGCGCTGCAGGCTCTTGCCCTCGGTCTGCAGCGACGGGGCGATCATCACTTCGGCCTTCTGGAACTCCTTGACCGTCTCGTAGCCGGTCGTGGCCATCGAGGTGCGCAACGCACCGAAGAGGTTCAGGGTGCCGTCGTTCTCGTGCGCGCGCCGACCAGGATCTCGGCCAGCGACGCCTTCATCCCGGCATTGACGCGCGCGCCGCGCGGCAGGGTCGGATGGAAGGTCGCCATGCCCCAGTGGAAGCCCTTGCCCGGCGACTCGTACGCCGACGCGAGCGGCGAACCGATCATCACCGCGTCGGCGCCGCAGGCGATCGCCTTGGCGATGTCGCCGCCGGTACGCATGCCACCGTCGGCGATGACGTGCACGTAGACGCCGGTCTCGTCGAGGTGGCGGATGCGGGCACCGGCCGCATCGGCGATCGCGGTCGCCTGGGGCACGCCGATCCCGAGCACGCCACGGCTGGTGCACGCGTGGCCGGGGCCGACGCCGACGAGGACACCGACCGCGCCGGTGCGCATCAGGTGCAACGCGGTCGAGTAGGAGGCACAGCCGCCGACGATCACCGGAAGCTCGAACTCACGGATGAACTTCTTGAGGTTGAGCGGCTGGCGGGACGGGTCCTTCGACACGTGCTCGGCCGACACGACCGTTCCCTGCACGACCAAGACGTCGAGGTCGGCGTCGAGGACGTCCTTCGAGTACTGCTCGACCCGTTGCGGTGTGAGCGACGCGCACGCGATGACCCCGGCGTCCTTGATCTCGCGGATGCGCTGCCCGATGAGCTCCTGCTTGATCGGCTCGACGTAGAGCTCCTGCATTCGGCGGGTCGCCTTGTCGGCCGGGAGCTCGGCGATCTCCTCGAAGACCCGCTCCGGGTCCTCGTAGCGGGTCCAGAGGCCTTCGAGGTTCAGGCAACCGACCCCGCCGAGCTTGCCGATCTCGATCGCGGTCGCGGGCGACACGACGCCGTCCATCGCGGCGGCCATCATCGGCAGCTCGAAGCGGTACGCGTCGAGTTCCCAGGAGATGTCGACATCTTCAGGATCACGCGTACGGCGGCTCGGAACGATGGCGATGTCGTCGAACCCGTAGGCCCGCCGTCCGGACTTCCCGATGCCGATCTCGACTTCCACGATTCCTCCGGGCGCCTCGAAAATTCGAGGATACCGCCGAGCGTCTCGGATCACGCGACCATGGGTGCCTGTCCGACGTCCCTTTTCTCCAGCCGGCTGCCGCCGGGCCGGGGCTCCACGATTCGCGCCCGTCGAGCGGGCCGGTCGCGGCGACCACGCTGGTGCCCGTCGCGGCCGCGTTCGTGGTGTTCGGCGTGTTCGTCGGGTCGTGGGACGTGTCGGCCGCCGACATCGAGCGCAACCTGGGCGTGTCGCACGGGATGTTCGGCCTCCTGCTCTCGGCCGGGCTCGCGGGTGGCGGGATCGTCAACGCGTTCGGCGGGGCCGTGGCCGAGCGGCACGGCACCGGCCGGGTGCTCGGCGCATCCATGGCGGCGTGGTCGATCTTGATCCTGGTCGTCGCGGCGACCCGTGAGCGATGGGCGTTCGGGGCCTTGATCGTCGTGACGTTCTCGATCGGCGGCCTGGTCGACCTGGTCATGAACGTCGCCGCGACCGCGGCGCTCGCCGACCGGCCCGGCGCGCTGGTCCGCTTCCACGCCCTGTTCAACGCGGGCGGCGCGCTCGGCGGCCTCGCCGCCGGACTGCTCATCGCGAACGCCGTCTCCTATCGCTACACGTGGGTAGGTGTCGGGGCCGCGGGCCTCGTCCTGGCCGCGGTCTGCGCGCGAGCAAGGTTGCCGGCCGGTGAGGCCGGTGAGGCGGCGCCGCTCGGTGGCGCGATCCGTCTCCTGAGGGCCGAGCACATGATGCTCGTCGCGACCGCGTTCGCGGTCGGCGCGATGGTCGAAGGCGGGGTCGCGTTGTGGGGCGTCCTGTTCCTCCGCACGACGTTGTCGTCAGGGTTGGCCGTCGCGGTCACGAGTGGGGTCGCCGCGTACGCGATCGGTGCAGTGGCGCGCGTGTTCATCGGCCCGATCGCGGGGCGGCGCAGTGCCGCGCACGGCGTGGCCGTCGGGGCCGGCGCCGCCGCCGTCGGGGTGTTGGTGCTCGCGCTCTCACCCGGGCGGTGGCTTCCCGGTGCCGGATTGGTCATTGCCGCCGCCGGCGTGTCGATGTGCTGGCCGCTGCTGATGGCGCACACGAACGCGGGCCGCTCGCGCCCGGGCGCGGTCGTCGGTGCGTTGTCGGCGTTCGGGTACACCGGCCTGTTCGCCGGGCCGACGATCGTCGGCTGGGTGTCTGCCGTCGCCGGTCTGAAGGCCGGCCTGCTGTTGCTGTCGGTCGCCGCCGTCTACGTCGCGATCGCGCCGAACATCAAGGGATCACGGCCACGACCGACGACCGCAAGGTGATCCCGCTCCGCGCCGGGCTGCCGAGGTCGGGCACCTGTCCCCATAGGGCGATGGCCCCGTTCGCGTACGCCACGACGACACCGTCGCCGGTCACCGACGGGAGGAGCGAGACCGGTGGCTCTCCCGCTGAGAGGGGGAACGTCGGCGCGTTGAACGTGCGAGTCCACACGAGCAACCGGTCGCACACGAAGAACGGTTGCCCGGTGGAGATCGTCGCGATGCTCGGCGGTGCATCACAGTGCCCGATCGGTGCCGTGCCGGGGCCATCGCCGTACACGAACACACCGCCGTCGCGCCCGAGCAGGACGTAACCGCGACCGGCCTGCGTCGCGGCACCACCTACGACGGGGGCCGCCAGGCGCAGCGCGCCCGCCGAACCGAAGAACCGCGCGTCACCGTAGGTGAACACCCCGCCGTCAGCGGCGAACAACCAGTAACCCCGGTCGGTCGGTGTCGGCGCCATCGCGACAATGGGTGCTGCGAGCTGCAGCGCGCCCGCCGAACCGAAGAACCGCGCGTCGCCGTAGGTGAACACCCCGCCATCGGCGGCGACGAGCCAGTAGCCGTTGCCGGTCGACGTCGCCGCGCCACCGACGACGGGAGCGCGCAACGGCAGGGCCCCAGCCGAACCGTAGAAGCGCGAACGTCCGTACGTGAACACGCCGCCGTCGCTCGTGACGAGTCGATAACCAACAATCGTCTTCTGGAACGACGAGAGCAGGCGAGGTGCACTGCCATCGGGCCGGGTCGTGAGGTACTCGTAGGTGATCCCGGGCCGGGGCCGGACACTCACGGCGGGAACGACCGGCGTCATGGTCCCCGTCTCGGTGAGCAGCAACGTGCTCGTCGCGTTCGGGCTCGCCAGGAACTTCGCCGCCTTGCCCGTGGCGAGCGCGGTCGCCCGCTTCGAACCGCCGTAGTACACGTCGATCGGCGCGTGGTTGCCGACGTTGCGCACCGCGAGCAACGTCCACTGGTTGCGCACGTCGGTCGGGAACCGCTCGAGGCGCCGCGTCCCGCCGAGCGACGACCCGACGACGACGTCGACGTGCTCCAGCGTGTCGACGAAGAACGAACCGTCGACCAGGGCACCCGACACCGGCGCGGCGTTCGGCGGCGCGCTGGTCGCGTCGAACAGTTGGAGGCGGGGGCGTGAGCGGCAGTCGAAGAACGGCGAAGCTCGGTACTCGAACGCGCCGACGACCCCGCCCGGCGGGAGGTGACGGAAGGTGAGCGATCCGTCGACGTACCCGTCGACGGTGTGGCCCGGCAACGTGTTCACGTACACGACGTTGCCGGCTTCGCACGGCAAGGTCGCGCCGGCCCGGCTCGGGTGCAGGCCCCCGGAAATGACTCCGCCCATCGCCACGAACGCGACGACGAAGACGATGAACGCGCGACGCATCACGCACAGCTTCCCCTGCGGGGCCGGGCGCAGCAACCCCGATCAGCGGCCGGAAGCGATATGGGAGAGGAACCCGGTGAGGATGCGCGCCGTCGCGCCCCAGACCGTTTCGCCGGTCAATTCGTAGAAGTGCACGTCGAGGTCGGCCTTCCACGTGTCCCAACGTTCCTCACGGAACACACCGTCGGCCATCAACTCCGAGAGCGCCACGTCGAACACCGCGACCACCTCGCGCGGGTCGGGTGTGAGGAGCGGCCGCCCGCGCAGGAAACCGACGAACGGCGTGATCGTGAACTGCGATCCAACGGTCGCGATGCCGTCGAGGCGAGCCACGATCTCGACCTGGTCGGGCTCGATACCCACCTCTTCGTACGCTTCCCGGCGCGCGGCCGCTTCGAGGTTCACGTCGAGTTCGGGGTCGAACTTCCCGCCCGGGAAAGCGATCTCGCCCCGGTGCGACGGCATCGTCTCCGGGCGTTTCGTGAGGATCACTCGTGCTTCGCCGGCCTCCTCGAACAGCGGTACGAGCACCGCGGCCGCCCGGCTCCCGGCGACCAGCGGGACCGGGTTGGTCGCCACCGGCATCGTCGCGAGACGTTCGCGTACCGTCGCGAGTGGGAACCGCCGCGACGACGGCTCGAGGTGACCCCACGGTGCGGGACGTCCCGGCCGGAACGACGGCGGGCGGGGGATTCGTTGCTGTCCGCCGCGTGTCGCCATGACGTCAAGGTACCGCTCGCCATGACGGCACTGCCTCTCGTCCGCGAGACTCGCGTGAAGCCCGTGTAACAGGAGCATTGCTTTGGACTGGAACTTCGCCACCGTGTGGGAATCAGTCGGTGACGCGCTACCCGCGCACACTGCACTCGTGCAGGGCGATTGCCGCCGCACGTGGGCGGAGTTCGACGACCGCTCGGCGCGCCTTGCCGGCGGCCTTCGCGCGGCCGGCCTGTCGACCGGTTCGAAGGTCGCGTCGTACCTCTACAACAGCAACGAGTACATGGAGGGCGTGTTCGGGTCGTTCAAGCTCCGCGCGGTACCGGTGAACGTGAACTACCGCTACCTCGAAGACGAACTCGTCTACATGCTCGACAACTCCGATGCCGAAGCGCTCCTCTTCCACGGCAGCCTCGGCGAACGCGTCGCGAAGATTCGCGATCGGGCACCGAACGTGAAGCTGTGGGTTCAGGTCGACGACGGCGCACCGCAGCAGGAGTTCGCAATCGCGTTCGAAGATCTCATCGCGGCCAACGAACCGATGGAACGCATCGAGCGGTCGGGCGACGACTACTACTTCCTTTACACCGGCGGCACGACGGGCATGCCCAAGGGCGTGATGTGGCGGAACGAAGACCTCTTCGGCGTGCTCGGCGAGGCCGCCTACCCACTCGTCGGCGCCTCCACACCGGAGCGATCGGAAGACGCCGGTTCGATCGCGGTCGCGGCAGTCGAGGCCGTCGGCCCGCGCGTCCATCTGCCGGCGTCGCCGCTGATGCACGGCACCGGCGCGTTCACGACATTCCAGGCCCTCTTCCTCGGCGGCACGATCGTCACGCTCACCGGTCGCCACTTCGACGCGCACGAAATGTGGCAGACCGTCGAACGCGAGAAGGTTTCGCAGATGGCCATCGTCGGCGACGCGTTCGCCAAGCCGATGTTGCGGGCCCTCGAAGAGCGCGAAGCCAGCGGCAATCCGTACGACACGACCTCGCTGCAACTCATCATCTCGTCGGGGGTCATCTGGTCGGCGGAGGTCAAAGACGGCCTCATGCAACGCACGAACTGTTTCTGCCTCGACTCGCTCGGTTCGAGCGAGGGTGTCGGGTTCGCGAACTCGACGAGCGCGCCCGGGACGGAGCAGGCCACGGCGAAGTTCACGATCGGCGCGCACGCGAAGGTGCTGCAGGAAGACGGCACCGAAGTCGAGCCCGGCTCGGATCAGATCGGGTTGCTCGCGCTCGGCGGGTTCCTCCCGACCGGCTACTACAAGGACGAGACGAAGTCGGCCGCGACCTTCCGGGTGCTGAACGGCCGGCGATGGTCGGTGCCGGGCGACTTCGCCCGCGTCGAGACCGACGGCACGATCGTGCTGCTCGGGCGGGGTTCGGTGGTGATCAACTCGGGCGGCGAGAAGATCTTCCCCGAAGAAGTCGAGGAAGCGGTGAAGCTGCACCCGGCCGTCGCCGACTGCCTCGTTGTCGGCGTGCCCGACGACCGCTTCGGCGAAGCCGTGACCGCGGTGCTGGGGCTGCGACCCGGTTCGGAAGCGAGCGGTGAAGAGATCACGGCTGCCCTCGGTGCCCTCGCCCGCTACAAGCACCCGCGCAACTACGTGTTCGTGACCGAGGTGCTGCGTGGCCCCAACGGGAAGGCCGACTACCGCTGGGCGAAGGAAACCGCGCAGAAGTCGGTTGCCGGCTGACGCGGCCCCGGACGCGAAGTGCGGCCCCCGGAGGGGCCGCACCCGCATCGTCGACCGCTGCTCGTGGCGCGGGCTACTTCTTCTTCTTGCCCGACGCGGTCGCGCCGGTGACCTTGGCGAGCACGTCGCGACCGTTGAGGATCAACAGGTCTTCGCCGTCGATGGTGATCTCGGTGCCGCCGTACTTCGAGTAGACGACCGTGTCGCCGACGGCGATATCGAGCGGGATCAACTCACCCGACTGCTCGGCCCGGCGACCCGGGCCGACCGCGAGCACTTCGCCCTGCTGCGGCTTCTCTTTGGCGGTGTCGGGGATGACGAGACCGCTGACGGTCGTCTCCTCGGCTTCCGCAGTGCGGACCACGATGCGGTCCTCCAACGGCTGCAGGTTCATCGGTGCGCCCTCCTCGAAGGCATTTCGCTGGTGCGATCTGATGCGGGGAGCCCGCCCGGGCCCACCCGCCGGATGACCCCGGCGGAAAGCGTTAGCACTCTCCACCGGCGAGTGCTAACGCTACCAAGGCCACGCGGCCTCGGCAAACTCAGACCAGCCGGAGGTTCGGGGTGGCACCCGCGGTGAGCGGTGTGGGGCCGTCGACCCCGAGCCGGTAGGCCGCCGCGGCCGCGACCATCGCCGCGTTGTCGGTGCAGAGCGCCAACGGCGGCACCACCGCGCGCAGGCCGGCGGCATCCGCGGCGTCGAGGACGCGTGTCCGTAGCGCCGAGTTCGCCGCGACGCCACCACCGATCACCACGGTGTCGTTGCCGGTCTCGAGCGCGGCACGGACCAACTTCGAGACCAGCACATCGACCACCGCGGCCTGGAACGACGCGGCGACGTCGTTCACCTCGGCGCCGGGGTTGCGGCGGAGATGGTTCACCACCGCGGTCTTCAGCCCGGAGAAGGAGAAGTCGAGCCCTTCGTGCAACATGGGCCGGGGGAAGCGGATCGCGTCCGGGTCACCCTGGGCGGCCAGCCGGTCGATCGCCGGCCCGCCGGGGTAACCGAGCCCGAGGAAACGAGCGACCTTGTCGAACGCTTCGCCGGCCGCGTCGTCGACAGTCTGGCCCAGCACGCGGTAGCGGCCGTGCGCTTCCATCACCGCGAGCAACGTGTGACCACCCGACACGACCAGGGTGCACAGCGGCGGTTCCAGCGCGGGATCGTCGAGCAGCGCGGCGTACATGTGCGCTTCGTGATGGTTCACGCCGACGTACGGCACGCCCTGCACCAACGCGAGCGCCTTCGCCGCGCTCACCCCCACGAGGAGCGCGCCGGCCAGCCCGGGACCGTGCGCGGCAGCGACCGCGTCGAGTTCGTCGAGTTCGACGCCGGCCTCCACCAAGGCTTGCGCGATCACGTCGTTGATCAGTTCGACATGCGCGCGGCTCGCGATCTCGGGTACCACACCACCGAACCGGGCGTGGAGGTCGGCCTGGCTCGACACCACCGACGACAAGGTGTCGCGCCCGTCGTCGACGACCGCGGCGGCGGTCTCGTCACACGAGGTTTCGATCCCGAGTACCCGCATGCGGCCGCGTCACCAGGTCCGGGGGCGTTCGATCACGGTCGGGCTCGGGAGTTGCCCTTCGAGATCGTCGAGCACCTTCGCGTACTCGGGCTGGTCACATTCGTAGGCCCACATCACGAGCGCGTCCTCGTTGGTGTCGACGTAGTAGCCCTTGCGCACACCGACCGGGACGAAACCGAACTTCCGGTACATGTTCTGCGCGCCGTGGTTCGACAGGCGCACTTCGAGCGTGAGCCCGGTCGCACCCCGCGCGATTCCTTCACGCGCGAGGGCCAGGAGGAGCCGGGTCCCGAGTTTGTGGCGGTGCCACGCGGGATCGACCGCAATCGTCGTGACATGGCCGTCGGTCAGGGTCATCATCAACCCCGCGTAGCCGACGACGTCGCGCCCGACCCGCGCCACGAAGTAGGCGCGGGTTGATCGCAACGCGAGCTCGCTGACGAACAGCGAATGGGTCCACGGGCGCGGGTACACCTGCTGCTCGATGCGAAGCACCGACCGCACGTGGCGGCGGCGCATCGGGATGATGTGCACGTCGGGAACGGTGAGGTGTTTGTGTTGCGCGACCACGGTGCTCCTTTACCGCTCCCGGTGGTCCCAGGCGATCTCGGCGTCGCTCCGACGCAGGTACATGGGCACGACTTCGGCCGGCGCGACGAATTCTTCCCGTTCATACCGCGCGGCTGCCAGTTCAACCAGCGCGGGAAGGCTGGGCGCGGCGTGCGCGGGGCCCGCGAGGTCGACCCGGTCGAGGTCGGCGAACGCGCCGGCGAAGCGCAAGGCCCCGTCGCCGCACACCAGTGCCTCCTGACCACGCGCCGCGAGCTCGGCGGTCACGTCCTCGACGGGGCCGAGCTCGTAACCGCCCACCCGTTGCATCCCGCCCGGCACCGGCTGGTACATCGCGTAGTACACCTCGTCGCGGCGGGCGTCCATCACCGGCACGACCGTCGAACTCGCGTACCGCAGGGGGTACGCGACGAGGTCGAGGGTCGGGACCGGGACCAGCGGCACGCGCAGGGCCTGCGCGATCACCTTGGCGGTCGTCACCCCCACCCGCAACCCCGTGAACATCCCCGGGCCGATCGCGACCGCGATCGCCGAGACGTGGGCGAGCTCCCCGCCGACCCGCGCCATCAGGTACTGGATCGCGGGCACCAACTCCTCCGCGTGGCGGGGCGGGCGCCGGTCGCACGGCCCGCCGAGCGCAACGAGTGCCTCGACGCCGTTGGCGTCGCCGACCGCGACCCCGACGCGCCGAGTCGACGTGTCGATCGCGAGGAGCCGCATCAGCTGCCGGCCCCGGCCGCGTGCGCCCGTTCGAACGCGACCAGTCGTTCGCGCCAGCGCGCGCCGTGGGCACCGAAGGTCACGATGCGGTCGTCGTCTCCGTCGCCGAGCTCCAGCCGCACGACCAGGCGATCGTTCGGCAACACCTGCGCGACGACGTCACCCCACTCGATCAGCATGACCCGGGTGCCGTCGACGAGTTCCTCGAAGCCCAGATCGTGCAGTTCGCCGATGTTGTCGAGGCGGTACACGTCGATGTGCGCGAGCGGGACCCGAGCGTCGTACTCGCGCACGATCGTGAACGTCGGGCTCACGACCGGTTCGTCGATCCCCAACGCCGCCGCGACCCCTTGCGCGAAGGTCGTCTTGCCCACACCGAGGTCGCCCGCGAGCACGACGATGTCGCCGGGCCGGAGGTGCGTGCCGAGCAGCGCGCCGAGCGCGCGCGTTCCCTTCGCCGACGACGTGCCGACCTTCATCCGGTGACGCGGGCCAGGACGCGCTTCACGGTGACGAAGTCGGCGCGCGACTGCGCGAGCGAGGTGCCACCCGACCGCAGCACGGCCGACGGGTGGAACGTGGGCACCAGCACGGCGCGATGACCGGCGCGCTCGTAAGTGAACTCCCGCCCCCGCAACTTGGTGATCCCGTCCTTCGTCTGCAGGAGGAGCTTCGTCGCGAAGTTGCCGAGCGTCACCACGACCCGGGGCGCGATCAGTTCGAGCTGGCGGTCGAGCCACGGGCTGCACGCGGCGATCTCGTCGGGGAGCGGGTCGCGGTTCCCCGGCGGGCGGCACTTCACGACGTTCGCGATGTAGACGTCGTCACGGGTGAGCCCGATGCCCTCGATGAGTTGGGTCAGGAGGCCGCCGGCCCGGCCGACGAACGGGATGCCCTGCTTGTCTTCTTCGGCGCCGGGCCCTTCGCCGACGAACATCAGGTCGGCGCCGGCGTTGCCGACCCCGAACACGACCTGCGTGCGCCCGTTGGCCAACCCGCAGCGTTCGCAGGTGAGCGACGCCGCCGCGACCTCGGCGAGCGTGGCGCCGGGAGCGAGTTGCGACGATGGCTGCGACGAGAGCGAAGGCTCGACCGACACCGCACTCCCTCGTTCGATGCTCGGCGCCGCGGCGATGGTAGCGGCCGCTTCAGCCGGAAGGTCGGGCCGCGACCGCGGCTCTGGTCGCGCCGGCGACCACGGTCGCGGCTGCCTCGCGCAGACGGTCGAGGTGCGCGTCGAGGGCGCCCGTCGCCACCGCGAAGCAGACATCTCCATCGAAACGGGTATGCGCGGGTCGCAACGCGCGAGCGAACCCGTCGTGGCTGCCGGCAGCCAGGAGATGGCAGGCCGCCTTGTCGAGCACGGCGTCGGTGACGACCACGGCCAGGGTCGTGTTCTCCCGCTCGCCGAACGGGTCGGGAACCGGGAAGCCGGGAACTCCTTCGGGTGCCGACGAGCCCGCCAACACCCGCCCGTCGTCGCCGACGACGTCGCCGAGCGCGTTGGCGACGACCACTGCCGCGACCGTCGCCTGATCGACGGTCGCGGTCGCCAGGCCGACACCGCCCGGAGCGCGAAACTCGCGGCCGCGCCACTTCCCGACGGTGGCGCCGCGGCCCGCGCCGACCGGGCCGCCCACGAATGGTGCGCCGCGCTCGGCCGCTTCGGCCGCCGCGTACCCGTCGGCCGCGCCCGGCCGTTCGTCGCCCGCCTCGACGAGGTCGAACACCGCTGCCGCGGGAACGATCGGGACCGGCCCACCACCGGTCGCGAACCCCTGGCCCCGTTCGGCGAGGAAGCGCATCACCCCGTCGGCGGCGGCGAGCCCGAATGCCGAACCCCCCGTGAGCACGATCCCGTCGACCCGCGTGACCGTGCACGTGGGGTCGAGCAGGGCGACCTCCCGGGTCGCGGGCGCGCCGCCGCGCACCTCACCCGAGCCCACCGCACCCGACGGGAAGAGCAGCACCGTCGTGCCGGTGCGCCGGCCGGTCCAGTGCCCGGCGCGCACACCGCGCACCGGGAAGGTCACGGGGCCGCAGGCTCGGAGTGGCGGAGGTCGATCGACGAGCCTGCCTGGACCTCGCGCGCGAACTCGATGATCAGCCGGTCGACCAACTCGGTGCGTTCGAGCATCAGCATGTGACCGCCGCCGGGTACCAGTTCCAGCCGCGCGTTCGGAATGAGCCACGCGATACGACGCGCCTCCGCAGGTGGTGTGAGCACGTCGGCCGAGCCACCGATGACCAACGTCGGGATGTCGACGTTCGGGAGGCCTTCGGTGAGGTCGAGGCCCACGAGTGCCCGTGGCGCGAGGCGGCGCGTCTCGTCGGGGCAGTCGCGCATCATCGTGCGCACCAGTTCGACGTGGCTCGGTCTCGGGTCGCGGCCGAACCCGATACGGGCGGCCAGAAAACCCAGGTTCCGCGCGTCCCATAACGCGGTGCTGTCGGGGAGGCGTTCCACCAGCCGCTCGAGCGGCCTCTCGTAGCGTGCGACCGCGCCGGAGAACGGGGTCTTCGCGAGCGTCGACAGCAACACGATCCCGGCGACCCGTTCGCGGGCGACTTCCGGGAACCGCTCCACGAAGGCCTGGACCGCGATCCCGCCCATCGAATGCCCGACGATGACGGCATCGTGCAGATCGAGGCCCACGAGCACGCTCACGACGTCGGCGGCGATGTTCTCGACGGAGTGGCCGGTTTCACCGAGTTCCGACCCGCCGTGACCACGATGGTCGAACGCGATGACATGGAACCCCGCGGCCGCGAGCGATTCGAGTTGGTAGACCCACGTGCGCACCGACAGGGTGACGCCATGGGAGAGCACGATCGTCGGGCCGGACCCCGACTCGACGATGTTGATCGTGCCGCCGTCGTGGCTCGGGATCCGGCGCGAGGGGTACCGCGGCATGTCGAGCGCGCGGTGCGCGCCACCGTCGGGTTTGCCGCGCAACCGCCGCGCCGCGAGACGCTGCGCGCCGTACGACAGCGCGCTCGCGCCGGTTGCCGCGATCACGGCGTTGCGCAGCACGCGTTTGAAGGTCATTGGCCGCCGACCCCGAGGTATTCACGGGGAACCCGCGGGCCGATACCGCACACGATCTCGTAGCCGATCGTGCCGAGGCGCTCCGCCCATTCGGTCGCGGTGATCTCGGCGTCGCCCTGCCGGCCGAGGAGCACAACCTCGTCGCCTCGGGTCACCGGGAGGTCGCCGACGTCGACCATCATCTGGTCCATCGTCACGGTTCCCACGATCGGGCAGCGCCGGCCGTGCACCAGCACTTCGCCACCGGCGTGGGAGAGGTTGCGCGGCACCCCGTCGCCGTAGCCGACCGGCACCGTCGCAACGGTCGCGTCGGCGGCGAGCGTGTAACGCAGGCCGTACGACAGGCGGCTCCCGGCCGGGAGCACCTTCACGTGCGACACGTGCGCCTTCACGGCGAGCGCGGGCCGGAGCGGGACCGCGCCGGCGAGCGCCGGTGAGGGTGGGAGCCCGTACAGGCCGATCCCGATGCGCACCATGTCGCGCCTCGATTCGGGGAACGCGAGCGCGGCGGCGGTATTCGCGGTGTGCACGACCGGCGGTTCGATGCCCAGTTCCGACAGCGACGCGAGCACCGCGTCGAAGGCCGCGAGTTGCTGCCGGGTGTAGGGGTCGCCGGGTTCGTCGGCGACGGCGAAATGGGTGCAGATCCCCTCGAGGCGCAACTCGCCGTGCTGCGTGACCTGGCGGGCCAGCGCGATCGCGTCGCGCGGCGAAGCGCCCACCCGGTGCATCCCGGTGTCGACCTTCAGGTGTACCGCCAACGGTTCGCCGGTGCCGGTTTCGACCACCGCCTTCGCCAGGGCCTCGATACCGAGCGGTGTGTACACGACGGGCGTCAGGCGGTGCGCGACCACACCGGCCGCGGCGTCGGGGACCGGCTCGGAGAGCACGAGCACCGGTGCGGTGATACCCGCGTCGCGAAGCTGGACGCCTTCTTCCACCAGCGCGACCCCGAGAGCCGTCGCGCCCGCTTCGAGTGCCGCGCGCCCGACGGGCACCGCGCCGTGGCCGTAGGCGTCGGCCTTGACGACCGCGAGCAAGGTCGCGGGCGCGACCGTGCGCCGCAACGTCGTGACGTTCGCCCGGATCGCGTCGAGGTCGACCTCGGCCCAAACGGGCCGGAACAACGTCATGTGGTTCGTGCGATGAACCGCACGAGATCGCCGCGTGCGACGATGCCGACCACCTTCCGATCACGATCGATCACCGGCACATGGCTGAGGTCGTGCTCGTTCATGACCGTCGCGAGGTCTTCGAGCGTCGCGTCGGGACCGATCGTTTGGCACTCGTCGTCCATCACTTCGCCGACCGTGGAGCCCGCGACCTTGTGCAACTCCTCTTCGAGGTGGTGCATCGAACCCGGCAGTGGGATCGCCGCGCCGAGCAGGTTGATGAACGTCGGTACGTGCACGCGCGCTTCCGACACGATGAGGTCTTCGTCGCGCAGGAGGCCGAGGAGATGCCCGGTGGCGTCGACGACCGGCGCCGCGCCGTACCGATCGGCGGCCAGCGTGTCGGCCGCTTCGGCGATCGGCTGGTCGGGGCGCAACGTGACGACCTTCGCCGTCATGACGTCGCGCACCAGGGTCGTTGCCGGCATTCAGTCCTCCTCGGATACCTCCAAGAGCACTGACAGCGTACGGGCCAGGGCCGCGATCAGGTCGGACGCAACCAGGCTGCTGCCGGTGCCGGCCAGTTGCGCGGCCCGGCCGTGGAGCCACGCGCCCGCCGCGGCCGCGACGTGGGGGCCGACGCCTTCACCCACCCCGGCCGCCAGGAGGCCCGCGATCATCCCGGTGAGGACATCGCCGGTACCAGCCGCGGCCAGCGCGGGGATGTCGGTGGTGTTGATCACGCACTCGCCCGACTCGGGATCGGCGACGACCGTTCCCGGGCCCTTGAGGAGCACGACCGCGCCGGTGCGCGCCGCGAGCACGCGGGCGGCATCGACGCGGTCGTAGCCGGGCGCCGGCGGCTCGCCCGCGAGCCGCGCGTACTCCCCTTCATGTGGGGTCAGGACCGCTCGGGGCAGACCGCTCGCCGCCCGCTGCTCCAGCGCCGACATGTCTTCGGCCAGTGCATTGAGCGCGTCGGCGTCGACGACGAGTTGGGTCGGCGCAGCCGCGACGATGTGCCGTATCGCGCGTTGCGTGCGCGGGTCGCGACCGAGGCCGGGGCCGATCGCGATCGACCGGAAACGGTCGGCGCCCTCGACCACCGAATCGGCGGCCGCTTCGACCAGGATGCCGTCGTCGGTTGCGGGGAGCGCCCGCACGACGACTTCGCTCCCCGACGCGCGCGCGGCAGCGTCGTGCCCCGGCAGCCCGCACACAACCATGCCCGCGCCGCAACGGCCGGCGGCGTGGCTCGCCATCAGCGGCGCGCCGATCATCCCGGTCGACCCGCCCACGACCATGCAGCCGGCCGACCATTTGTGCATGCGCCCGGCCCGCCTGACGTGACGGGCTTGCGCCCGCGCGTCGGCCGGTTCCCACACGTGCACGCCTGACTCGACGGGAATGCCGATGTCGACCACCTTCACCCGGCCGCTCCGCGACCGGCCCGGCTCGAACAGCAGCCCGGGTTTCAGCGCCGCGAAGCAAACGGTGAGGTCGGCCCGCGGCGTCGATGCGCTCGCCGCACCGGTCGTGCCGTTCACGCCCGAAGGAATGTCGACCGCGACCACACGGGTCCCCGCGGTCGCGACCATCGCGCCGATCCGCGACGCCAGGCCTTCGAGCTCACCTCGGAATCCCGTGCCGAACATCGCGTCGACAAGCACGTCGGCGCGGTCAATCGCACGCCGCAGGTCGCGCTCGGGCGGTCCGGCCGCGAGGTCGAACACGTCGACGCCCATCCCCCACGCACGCAGGTGCCGCGCCGCGACATGGCCGTCGGCGCCGTTGTTGCCCTTCCCGCACACCACGACGGCGCGACGCCCGTACGTGCCGCCGAGCACGTCGCGGACCGCCCAGGCCACCGCGGTGCCGGCCCGCTCGACGAGCACCGCCTCGGGCGTGCCGCCCGCGATCGCGCGCCGGTCGGCTTCGCCCATCTGCGCCGGCGTCAGGACCGGCTTCACCCCTCCCGCCAGGTTGTCAGGTTCATGCCCCCGTACGGTCGCACAACCCTCACAACCGAGGCGGTCATGGGGAGGTGCGCCAGCGTTCGGCCAGCTGCAGGATCGGTTCGGTGAGCAGGTCGACCATGTCGATCTCGCCGAGCACTTCGTCGCGCATCGTGGGTTCGGTCTCGGCCACGAAGTCGGCAATGGCGGCGTAGCGGTCGCGGTAGTTCTCGAGCACGCGGCGAGCACCGTCGGCCGGCAACCGGTCGACGAAGTGCACGTGCAGGAGCGTGAGGCCGACGGCCTGGTTGCCCTTCACCTCCGGCACCGCGATCAACGTTCGGCCGTCGGAACGGCCCTTGAACACCGTGACCTCGCGTTCGGTCGCAACCCGGTGCTTCGTACCTCGCAGTACCGGGTTCTGCGCGGTGCGCGACGGGATGTCGAGCGCGATGCCGCCCCGATCGACCACGTGCACCTGCGCCGACTCCGTGGGCTCGCCTTCGATGCGGTAGCGGGTGAACCCGACGACCGATTCGACCGCCGCGTCGATCCCCACGAGCGTCCGCAGCGCGCGGTACGTGAGTGCGTCGCGCGCGACCCCGGCGCCGAGCACTTCCTGTACCAACCGCACCCGCAGCAGCGTCTCGTCGGAACGGGAGATGCCGACCGTGACCGTCTTCGCTTGGTGCTTGATGGCGTCGATCGGCCGCGTGAGTTCCTCGATGCCGTCGGTGAGCGCACCGATGAGGTCTTCGATGATCGTGCTCGGTGTACCGACCTTGCCGAACTCCACCTGGTACGCGTCGAAGGGCACGATGCCGGTGCCGTAGCGCAACAACGCAGCGAGACGCACCGCGGTCGCTGCTTCCAGCGAACCGTCGTAGCCGCCGGCGCGCAGCGTGTCGAAGAAACGCGCCGCCATCGGTTCGAGCGCGTCGGTGAGCTCCTCGAAAAGATCGTCGCCTTCGCGCGCTCGGCTGACGATCGACTCGATGGCGCCGCGCGCCTCCCGCAGCGGCCGGGCCGAACCGTCGATCGCGAGCGCCGCTTCGTAACCGAACACGTGCCCCGCCATCGCCGACAGCACAAACGCGACGTCGGGGTGCACGACCGGCACGCTGATCGACTCCAGCGCGGCACGCAGCCTCGTTTCGCCGTCGTCGGCGATCACGATCGGCGCCGCCTTGTGGGCGCGGTAGATCGCGAGTTCCTTGCCCACGTCGTCGGCGTTCGACCCCCGCAGGCCCGCGGCGCACACGATGATCATCGGCTCGGCCGAGAGGTCGATGTGCTTCTTCTCCTCGGTGACGTCGCAGGCGATCGACTTGTAGCAAAGCTCCGAGAGTTTGATGCGAACTTCCGACGCCGCGACCCGGTTCTGACCGTTCCCGACGATCGCCCACGAGCGACGCGAGGGTGCCTGCCGTTGCGCGACCGCGGCGATCGACTCGCGCCTCGCCACGACTTCCAACATCGCGTCGGGCAACTCGCGCAACGACGTGAGCAGCGCGTGACGAGCGCTGCGGTCGGCCTCACTGTCGGCACCGAACTCGACCGCGAGCGCGAACGCGAGGAGGAAGCCGGCGGCGATCTGCGAATAGAACGCCTTGGTCGACGCCACGCTCATCTCGACGTCGCGGCCATCCGACGTGTAGAGCACGCCGTCGCTCTTGTCGACGAGGTCGCTCTGGCGCCGGTTCACGATCGCGACGACGGCGCCGCCGCGAGCGCGCACGACGTCGACGGTGCGGTTCGTGTCGGTGGTGGTACCGGATTGCGAGATCGCGATCACGAGCGTGTCGTGCATGTCGTCGCGGACGTCGAAGCCCGAAAGCTCGGTTGCCGCGACCGCCTCGACCACGACCGGTGCATCGGCGACGGCGCGCTTCAATGCCATCGCCAGGCTCTGCGCGGCGACCATCGCGGTACCCATCCCGGTGACGAGCACCCTGCGGATCTCGCCGTTGCGAACCCGGGCCCGCAGCGAGGCGGGCAACGACTCCTCGGGAAGTCGCACGTCGAGCCGACCGTCGACCTCGACGATCTTGCCGCGCAACGTCTTGCGGAACGAACCCGGCGCTTCCGTGATCTCCTTCAGGAGATAGTGCGGTGCGTCGCCGCGGTCGACGTCGCGAGTGGTGATCTCCGGCGTCTGCAACTCGGAGGCGTCGATGGGCAGCGCGCGGCCGTCGTACGAGATGCGTTCGATGCCGTCGACGCTCCCGGCACGGGTCGAGTCGAGGACGAAGATCTGCCCCTGGGTCGCGGGATTGCCCGGTTCGAGCATCGATTCGCCGTCGAGCCGCACGTAGCTTTGCGCTTCCTCGACGAGGCCGTACGGCTCACTCGCGACGACGAAACAATCGTCGGCGCACCCGACGTAGATGGCCTGCCCGCTGCCCCGCTGGGCCAACAGCAGGCGGTCGGGAGCGTCGGCGCTGTGGGCGGCGATCGCGACCGACCCTTCGAACGACGCGACCGTCGCCCGGAATGCTTCGACCGGCGCCGCACCGTTGGCGACCCGGCGCGACACGAGCGCAGGGATCACCTTCGCGTCGGTGGTGATCTCGTTCGGAATGCTCAAACCGTCGAGCGCCTTGAGATCGGCGTAGTTGTCGACGTCGCCGTTGAGCGCGGCCGTCACGTACGGACCGGAGGTTCGACCGATCTCCTCCTGGTTGAGCGGGTGCGCGTTCGCTTCACTGATGATGCCGACGCTCGCCCAACGAGTGTGGCCCAGCACGACGACGCGCGCGTCGTCGTGCGCCAACGCGAGGCGCAGCAGTTCGTCGTCGCGTATCTGGTTGCGCAACTCCGACGTGTTGTCGCCCAACTCGCCGATCTCGGCGGCGGTCTTGTAGACGAACGCGAGGTTCCCACCCGGCACGCGTACCGAACGGGCGACGAACAACGGGTCGGAACGTTGTTCGAGCAGTTCGGCGATACCGGGTTCGTCGAGGTCGAGCCCGTGCGCGGCGACGAACACGTGCAACCCGGCCGAGTCGCGCCCACGTACTTCGAGCCGGTCGATCGCCGACAGGGCGATCTGGATCGAGTGGTATGCCTCCAAGCCCGCGAGGCTGAGCGGGCCACCACCCGCGAGGTCCTCGACCGCGCGGGCCGAACGCAACCGGTCGCGGGCGACGGCCCATGCGGCGTCCTTGCAGGCGATGAGCGCGGCGTTCACCGCTTCGACGTCGCCGATTCGGGCCGCGGCGATCTCGGCGTCGAGATGGGCTTCGGTGCCCGTGAGCGTGTTCTGTACCGACTCGGCGCGGTGCTCGAGCGCGACGAGACCGACCCGGTCGGCGAGCAAGGCGGCCAGACCGGGGACGCCTCGCAACTGCGTGTCGACCGTCGCGAGGTCGGTTGCCGCCGACTGCAGCCCACCGACGGGGCTCGCGCCCGCCGCGATCTGCCGGAGGGTGGCTTCGGCCCGCTCCAGGGTTGCGGTCAGCTCACCGAGCGGCGGCGCGACGCGATCGGTGCGCCGGCGCACGACGGCAACGATTCCGCACATGAAAGGCCTCCCCGGAGTCGGCGAAGGTCAAAAAGTGTAGAGCGGCCCACGGCAGGTGGTCGCCACACCTTGCAGCCTCGTTCTTTGTCATTCCGGCCACACACGATGTAGGAGAAGTGACAAGGTTCGGGGGCGGGCGCACTCAGGCGGGGCTGAACGCGCTGCGTACGACCGCGACGAGTCGATCGGCTTCCGTCTCGGCGATCGCATGGGTCGACGCCTCGACCATCACCCGCACGACCGGTTCGGTGCCCGAGGCCCGCACCAACACCCGGCCGGCGTCGCCGAGGCGGGCTTCGGCGGCGCGAACCGCGCCGGCGATCGAAGGGGCCGCGTCGAGATCGGGCCGCCGGCCGGTGTGCACGCTCACCAGCACTTGCGGGAAGCGGGTCATGACCGCGGCAAGCTCCGATAGCGGCCGGCCGGTGCGGGCCATGAGGCACAGCAGCATGAGACCCGTGAGCAGACCGTCGCCGGTACGGGCGTACTCACGGAACACGATGTGCCCCGACTGCTCGCCACCGAGCACCAGGTCGAACTCGTCGAGCGCGGCGAGCACGTTGCGGTCGCCCACCGCGGTCTCGACGACGCCCACACCGGCACGTTCGAGCGCGCGCCGCAGCCCGAGGTTCGACATGACGGTCACCGCGATCGCGTCGTTGCGCAACATGCCGCGCGCGTGGAGGTCGAGCGCGGTCATCACCATGATCTGGTCGCCGTCGACCAGCGTGCCGTGTTCGTCGACGGCAAGCACCCGGTCGGCATCACCGTCGAGCGCGAGGCCGACCGCCGCACCGTCGCGCACGACCATCTCCTGCAGCCGTTCCGGGTGTGTGGAGCCGCAACCGTCGTTGATGTCGCGGCCGTTCGGGCGCGTGTGCAGCAGTCGGCCGCGCAAACCGAGACGATTGGCGAGCGTGTCGGCAACCGTGCTCGCCGCCCCGTTCGCGCAGTCGATGACGACGGGCATACCCGACACGTCGGCGTCGCCGTTGACCCCGACGAGATGGTCGATGTACGACGCGATGGCCGCGTCGTCGTGAGCCAGCAGTTCGCGCTGCGAGGTGTCGGGCGCCGGCGAACCGGCGAGGTGTTGCATCTCCGACTCGATCTCGGCTTCGGTGTCGTCGTCGAGCTTGCGGCCACCGGGCGCGAACAGCTTGATGCCGTTGTCGCGCCAGGGGTTGTGGCTGGCCGAGATCATCGCGGCGGGCGCACCGTCGACGTCGGCGCAGAACGCGAGCGCAGGAGTGGGCAACACACCGAGGCGCGTCACCGTCGCGCCTTCGGCTTCCATGCCCGCGCACAAGGCAGCCTCGAGCCGCGGCCCCGACGCACGCGTGTCGCGACCGATGAGGAACGGCTTCCCGTTGCCGAGCACCCTCGCCGCGGCGCGACCGAACGCGCTGATGAGTGGCGACGTGAGGTCGGTATCCGCGTCGCCACGGACACCGTCGGTGCCGAACCGCAGCGACATGCCTGAAGGGGAACTACCGCTTCGAGTACTGCGGCGCCTTACGCGCCTTCTTCAGCCCGTACTTGCGGCGTTCCTTCTCACGCGCGTCCCGAGTGAGCAGGCCGGCCTTCTTCAGCACACCCCTGCACTCGGGGTCGAGCGCGATGAGGGCACGGGCGATGCCGAGACGCACCGCGCCGGCCTGGCCCGACGTCCCGCCGCCGTCGAGCGTCGCGTCGACGTCGTAGACCTCTTCGGTCTGGGTGAGGCGCAACGCCTCCTTCGCGACCACCCGATGGGTGAGGATCGGGAAGTACTGCTCGATCGGGCGACCGTTCACCACGACCTTGCCGGTCCCGGGGCGCAACCGCACGCGCGCCACCGCTTCCTTGCGCCGGCCGGTGGTCTGGATCAGAGGTCTGGGCACTGCTGAGGTCCTTCGAAAAGCTTCGGGGTCAAGTCGGGCGGGCGATGCTGCGCGCCGGGAGCGGCCGCACCTTCGGCTGCTGGGCCTGGTGCGGGTGCGTCGGGCCGGCATGCACCTTCAACTTCTTCAACTGGGCGCGACCGAGCGGGCCCTTCGGCAGCATGCGCCGCACCGCGAGCTTCACCACTTTCTCGGCGTCACGCGCCAGCAGGTCTTCGAGGCGCTCGGAGCGCAGGCCGCCCGGGTAACCGGAGTGGCGGTAGTAGATCTTGTCGTGGCCTTTGCGGGGCGTCACCGCGATCTTCGCCGCGTTGACGACGATCACGTGGTCGCCGGTGTCGATGTGCGGAGCGAAGATCGGCTTGTGCTTGCCGCGCAGCAAGGTGGCGATCTCGGTGGCGAGACGGCCGAGCACCGCGCCTTCGGCGTCGATGACGTGCCACTCGTGGGTGATGTCCGCGGCTTTGGGCGTGTACGTACGCACGGGTTTCCTGGCTGTCTGTGCTCGGCGGGCGCGAACCTGAGAATGGCGCGCTGGGGCGCCGGGACGCGACCGACCACGATAGCGAACCCGGCCCGGCCGGCTCAACCCGGCCCCCGCGAGCGCCCGGATGCTGGCCTAGGCTCCCGATTGTGCCGCGCGACATGATTTCCGCCCCCGGTCACGAAGTGCGCCCCGAGGACGCGGCGGTCGTCGACGCCGCCCTCGACGTGCTCCTCGACGCCGCCCTCGACCCGATCGTCGACATGGTCCTCACCCGCCGTGACGGCGCCTACGAGGCCCTCTCGCACGACGGCCGCTGCCGGTTCCGGCGCGACGACGCCGGCGAGTTCGAGCTGCTCGCCGTCGAGGGCGCGAACCCGCTCGCCGACCAGTCGACCGACAAGTTCGCCACGCTCGCCGAGGAACGGGCCCAGCCCTACCCGCACCGGTCGGTCAACGCCTACCCGTACGCCTTCGAGCAGGTCGCGCAGCTCTACGACTCGCCGTCGGCGCCCGACCTGTGCGTGATCCACTCGGCCGCGCACAACTGGGAAGACCAGGGCGGCCACATCGGCGAGCACGGTTCGATCGGCCTCGTGCAGGCCCGGGCGCCGTTCGTGATCGCCGGGAAAGGTGTGCGAGCCGACGGCCTGGTTCCCCGCTCCGGACGTTTGGTCGACGTCGCCCCGACGATCGCCGCGCTCCTCGGCTGCACGCCGCACGAGAACGGCAACTACTTCTCGGTGCAAGACGGCGTCGTGCGCGACGACGTCCTCGACCCGGGCGCCGGTCGTCCGAAACACGTGATCGGTTTCCTGTTCGACGGCACGAACCCGAACGTGCTCTACGCGATGGCCGCCGGCGGCGAAGCGCCCAATGTCGCGCGGCTCATCGAGATGGGCACGGCGTACGGGCACGGCGCGATGGCCGGCCTGCCTACCGTCACCCTCGCCAACCACACGTCGATCATCACCTCCGCGCTCCCCGGCCATCACGGCATCCTGCACAACGCCTGGTTCGATCGCGCGGCGGGCAAGCAGGTAATCACCAATTCACCGGCGACTTGGCCGACCTCGATGACGCACCTTTCACCGGAGGTGGAGACCATCCACGACGTCGTGCACCGCACCTGGCCGGAAGCGTTCAGCGTGTCGGTCAACGAGCCGTGCGACACCCGTGCCGACTACTCCACCTTCGACTTCATGCGCCGCGGTGATGTCCCGCCCATCCCCGACGCGCCCGACGGCCTCCCGTTCGTGACCGAACGGTTCGTTCGCCCGTCGAAGGACTACTCGTGGTCGTCGGTGGTCGACCACATGTGTATCGACCAGGTACTCGGCATCCTCGGCGGGAAATATCGCGACACGAGCTATCCGGTGGCCCCCACCTTCATGTGGGTCAACTTCACCCTCACCGACGCCGCGATGCACGAAGGTGGGCCGTACTCGGAGATGGCGGCGGCCTCAATCCGCGACAGCGACGGCCGCATCGGCTCCGTGATCGAAGCGACCAAGCAGGCCGGCATCTACGACGACTGCGCGTTCGTCCTCGTCGCCGACCACGGCATGGAGCAGAACGACCCGACCTGCCGGGGCGACTGGGACGTGTCGTTACGAGAAGCCGGCTTCGACGTTCGCGACGAAGGCTACGGCTTCCTCTATTTCGGCGTCGCGTAGTACCTCCGCGGCGCGCGCCGGCGCCCGGCTACGACGTGCCGGCGCGCCCGAAGTCGTCGTCGAGACGGACGATGTCGTCTTCGCCGAAGTACTCGCCGTGCTGCACCTCGACGAACACGAGGTCGTTGGCGCTCGCATTCTCGATGCGGTGCGCCGCACCCTGCGGGATGTCGATCGCGGTGCCCGGCCCGACGTCGATGCGGTCACCATCGAGCGTGACCACACCTCGACCGCGCACGATGAACCAGTGCTCCGACCGGCGGGCGTGCTGCTGGTAGCTCAATCGCGTCCCCGGCTTCACGACGATCTGTTTGACCTTGTGATCAGCTTCGTCGAGCAGCACCGAGTACCGGCCCCACGGCCGTTCATCCGTCTCCACGTCGACCCCACCTTCCCTTGGCCCCGGGCAACAGGGTACGCGGAGTACCGGGACCGGCCGTTACTCGCCATAGCCCACTTCCCAGAGGCACAGGCCTTTCGGCGGCGCGACGTTGCCGGCGGCGTTGCGATCTGCAGCGCGGATGATCGTGAGCATGTCGCCCGGTGTGCGCCGCCCGAGCCCGACGTCGACCTGCGTCCCCACGATCGAGCGCACCATCTGCTGGCAGAAGGCGTGCGCGCGGATCTCGTACCGCAAGACCCCTTCGCCCTGGTCGGTCCAACGCGACGACAACACCCGGCGCGTCGCCGTCGCACCTTCACGCTTCCGGCAGAACGAAGCAAAGTCGTGCTGGCCGATGAAGGGATCGGCGGCGAGCCGCATCGCGCGCAGATCGAGTGGTTCACCCACGAACCACGCGTACCGGTCGAGGAACGGGTCGGGCTCCGGGCGATTCACGACCGTGTAGCGGTAGCACCGCCACTCAGCCGAATGGCGAGCGTCGAACCCCGGTCCGACCGTCTCGCAGCTGCGGGCCACCACCTCGGGGGCGAGCATCGAATTGATCGAGTTCTTCAGCCGCATCGCATCGACCGGTCCGACCGCTTCGAAGCTCACCACCTGGCCCCAGGCGTGCACCCCCGAATCGGTGCGCCCGGCACACGCCAGCTCGACGTCGTGTTGCAGCGCGGTCTCGATCGCGGTCTGCAAGACACCCGCGACGGTCCGCTGCCCCGGTTGCGCGGCGAACCCGCGGAAGCCGGTGCCGTCGTACGCGAGCACGACCTTCACCACGGCGGCGTTCGCCGTCGCCGTTTCGTCTTCCCGGGGCGCGTCGAACAGCGTCATGCGGCGCCCCGACCGCCCGGCGGCGTTTAGACGAACTCGATGCGAGCCATCGGCGCGTTGTCGCCGGAGCGCGGACCGAGTTTGAGGATGCGCGTGTACCCGCCGTTGCGGTTCGCGTAACGCGGCCCGATCTCGGCGAAGAGCTTCTGCGTCATGTCCTTGTCGTGGATGCGGCTCACGACGATGCGCTGCCGGTGAACCCCACCGTGCTTCGCCTTCGTGATCAGCTTCTCGACGTAGGGGCGCAGCGCCTTGGCCTTCGCCTCGGTCGTCGTGATGCCCTCGGCCGCGATCAGGTTCGCGGCGAGGTTCGCCATGATCGCCCGGTGGTGCGAGGGCGACCCCCCGAAGCGGGCACCCTTCTTCGGCCTCGGCACGACTTACTCCTTCACCCGCAACGAGAGCCCTCGCTCATCGAGCTTCTGGATCACTTCTTCCAACGACTTCGACCCGAAGTTCGTGATTGCCAGAAGGTCGTCTTCGGTCTTCTGCACGAGCTGGCCGATCGAGTCGACCCGGGCGCGCTTCAGGCAGTTACGCGGGCGCTCCGACAGATCGAGCTCTTCGATCGGCAGGTCGAGATCGGGCGACGTCGACGCCGGCGAGGCGACCTCGCCGAGTTCGAGGCCGCGACGTTCTCCGGACAGGTCGGCGACGAGCGCGACGAGCTTGCCGAGCGTGTCGCCCGCCGACGCCAGCGCGTCACGCGGGGAGATCGAACCGTCGGTCTCGATCTCCAACGTGAGCTTGTCGTAGTTGGTGGCCTGCTCGACCCGGGTCGGCTCCACGACGAACGCGACGCGGCGCACCGGCGAGAAGATCGCGTCGACCGGGATGATGCCGATCGTGGTACTGCGCTTGTTGCGTTCGGCCGACAGGTAACCGCGGCCCTGCTCGACGGTGAGGTCCATCGCGAGGCGGCCGCCGGCGTTCACCGTCGCGAGGTAGAGGTCGGGGTTGAGGATCTCGACGTCGGCCGTCGTCTGGATGTCGGAGGCACGCACCTCGCCCGGGCCGCGCTTGTCGAGACGAAGCGTGACCGCTTCTTCCGACTCGCACTTCAGCACGAGGTCCTTGAGGTTGAGGATGACGTCGGTGACGTCTTCCTTCACGCCCTTGATGACATCGAACTCGTGCAGTGCCTCGTCGAAGCGGACCTGGGTGACCGCGGCGCCGGGGATCGACGAGAGCAGCGTCCGCCGAAGGCTGTTGCCGAGGGTGTGCCCGAAGCCTGGTTCGAGCGGCGAGATCGTGAATCGCTGGAGGTTGCCTTCGGGCTCGGCCGCTTCGATCTCGGGTCGTTGGATGATGAGCATGTGGGGTTGCCCCTCTTGGTTTCGAAAGACTTATTTCGAGTACAGCTCGACGATGAGCTGCTCTCGGACCGGCACGTCGATCTGCGCTCGCAGCGGCAGGTCACGCACGGTCGCTTGGAAGTCGCCGGCCGACACCTCGAGCCACATCGGCACCGCGCGGTCGAGCACGTCGAGATTGTGACGGATCACGATCATCTTCTTCGCCTTCTCGCGCAGCGTGACGACGTCACCCTTGCGCAGCGCGTACGACGGGATCGTGACCCGCTTGCCATTCACCGCGATGTGGCCGTGGCGTACGAACTGGCGGGCCTGGTTGCGGCTCGAGGCGAACCCGGCCCGGAACACGACGTTGTCGAGCCGGAGCTCGAGCATGCGCAGCAAGCTCTCGCCGGTGATGCCCGATTCCGCGGCAGCCTTGTCGTAGAGGTTGCGGAACTGCTTCTCGAGCAGGCCGTAGATGCGCCGCGCCTTCTGCTTCTCGCGCAACTGCAGCAGGTACTCGCTCTCACGGATCCGGCCCCGGCCGTGCTGGCCGGGCGGGTAGGGGCGCCGCTCGATCGGGCACCGCATCGAGTCGCACTTCGTGCCCTTGAGGAACAGCTTCATCCGCTCGCGCCGGCACAAGCGGCAAACGGCCTTCGTGTAACGCGCCATGACGACTCAGACCCTCCGCCGTTTGGGCGGCCGGCAACCGTTGTGCGGGATCGGGGTGACATCTTTGATACCGACGACTTCGATACCGGCGTTCTGGATCGAGCGGATCGCGGTTTCACGGCCCGAACCCGGGCCCTTCACGACGACGTCGACCTTGCGCACACCGTGTTCCATCGCGCGTCGCGCCGCGGCTTCCGCGGCCAGCTGCGCAGCGAACGGCGTGCTCTTGCGCGAACCCTTGAACCCGACATTGCCCGACGACGCCCACGACAACGTGTTGCCCGACTGGTCGGCAAAGGTGACGATCGTGTTGTTGAACGACGACTTGATGTGCGCAACCCCGTAGGCCACGTTCTTGCGCTCGCGACGTTTGGGTCGTCGACCGCCGGTACTCGGCTTCGCCATGTCTTCTGCTCCTTGGCGCCTTCGGCGCCGGGGCCGCTCGGGCCCTTCCCTCGCTGCTCGGCCTCCGGCCTCACAACGATCGGCTTGTGTGTCTCAGCTACTTGCGGGCGCGCTTCTTGCCCGCAACGGTCTTCTTCGGCCCTTGCGGGTGCGCGCGTTGGTGCGGGTGCGCTGCCCGTGGACGGGCAGGCCCTTGCGGTGCCGCAGGCCCGCGTAGCTGCCGATCTCCATCTTGCGCTTGATGTTCTGCGCGATCTCGCGGCGCAGGTCACCTTCGACCTTCACGTTGTTGTCGATGTAGGTACGCAGCCGCGCGACTTCTTCGTCGGTGAGGTCACGCACTCGCGTGTCGCGCGACATCCCGGTGTCGTCGCAGATCAACTGCGCGGTCGTACGGCCCACGCCGTAGATGTAGGTGAGCGAGATCTCGAGCCGCTTCTCGCGGGGGATGTCGACGCCGGAAATACGAGCCATGCCGATCCTTTAGCCCTTGTTCCTGTTGATGACTCCGCTGCGGTTCATCCCTGCCGCTGCTTGTGGCGCGGGTTCTCGCAGATGACCCGCACCGACCCATGGCGGCGGATCACCTTGCACTTCTCACACATCTTCTTCACCGAAGGACGTACCTTCATCTTCTTGCGTCACTCTCGTTCTCGGCCGAAGCAGCCGGCGGCAAGCGGGCCTTCACTTCGTTCCGTTGCGTTCCATCCAAGCGGGGCCCGGCGTGGGGGACGCGGGCCCGGGTTACCGGTTACTTGTAGCGGTAGGTGATCCGACCGCGGGACAGGTCGTAGGGCGTGAGCTCCACCTGCACACGGTCGCCCGGAGCGATACGGATGTAGTGCATGCGCATCTTTCCGGAGATATGGGCCAGCACCTTGTGCCCGTTCTCGAGTTCGACACGGAACATGGCGTTGGGCAGCGGTTCGACCACGGTGCCTTCGACCAGGATCGTGTCATCTTTCGGTTTAGCCAGGGGGCGTCACCCTCTCGAGAAATCGGCGCGCGCGAAGCGGACCGAGCGGGCACAGAGCCGACCGAACAGAGTACCGGATCAATCCCGAGCCACCAAAGTCAGGGGACGGTCAGGATTTCGGGGCCATTGGCGGTGACCGCGACGGTGTGTTCGAAATGGGCAGATCGCGAACCGTCGACGGTCACGACCGTCCAGCCGTCGTCGAGGACGTCGGTCGTCGCCCGCCCGGCGTTCACCATCGGCTCGATCGCGATCACCATGCCCTCGCGGAGGCGCATCCCGCGCCCGGCCGGCCCGTAGTTGGGCACTTCGGGATCTTCGTGCATCGCGGTGCCGATCCCGTGGCCGACGTACTCCCGCACGACCGAGAACCCGGCCGCCCGCACCACCGCTTCGCACGCCGCGCCGAGATCACCCAGGCGGGCATTCGGCGTCGCCCGGCCGATCGCGGCGTCGAGCGCTTCACGCGTGACGTCGATCAGGCGCTGCGACGCCTGATCGATGGCGCCCACGGCGACGGTGATCGCCGCATCGGCGTGCCAGCCGTCGATGATCGCCCCGCAGTCGATCGCCACGATGTCGCCTTCGGCGAGGACACGATCACCGGGAATGCCGTGCACGATCACCTCGTTCGGTGACGTGCACACCACGGCGGGAAACCCGTGGTAACCGAGAAAGTTCGAGCGGGCGCCCCGCTTCGTGAGCACGTCTCGCGCGACCCGGTCGAGATCCGCGGTGGTCGCGCCCGGCACGGCCGCCGCCCGGCACACCTCGTGCATCTCCGCCACCACGCGACCGGCCCGGCGCATGTGGCCGATCTGCTCGGGGTTCTTGCGCAGGACCAACTTCGCGGCGCGGTCAGGCCTGCGGAAGTCGCGCTTCGACGACTTTGAGGATGCGTTCGAACACTTCTTCGCCCTCGCCGACGCCGTCGACCGTCACCAGCAACTCCTGCTTGCGGTAGTAGTCGATGATCGGTGTGGTCTCCGTCTCGTAGAGCTCGAGGCGGCGCATCACCGCTTCTTCGGTGTCGTCGTCGCGCTGGACGACGGGCGCGCCGTCGTAGTCGCAGGTCCAGTTCTCCTTGGGCGGGAAGTTCACGTGGTAGATGTGCTGGCCGTTCACGGTGCACACCCGGCGCCCCGCGAGCCGGTCCATCACGATGTCGGTCGGGACGGCGAGGTCGACGACGACGTCGAGCGGCCACGAAGCGAGGAGACGATCGAGGGCCCGGGCCTGGGGAACCGTGCGCGGGAACCCGTCGAGCACGAAACCGTTCTCGAGCGGCCCGCCCGGCGCGAGCGACTCCTCGACCACACCGATCGCGACGTCGTCGGGAACAAGCTCGCCCTGGTCCATGTACCGCTGCGCCTCCAGCCCGAACGCGGTCCCGAGCGCGGCGAGCGCGCGGAACATGTCGCCGGTGGAGAGATGCGGGACGTCGTAGTGCTCGGCAAGTCGCACACTTTGTGTGCCCTTGCCGGCGCCTTGCTTACCGAGCAGTACGAGCCGAGGGGCTGCCATACGCAAGCTATTTCAGGAAGCCTTCGTAGTTGCGCATCATGAGCTGGCTGTCGATCTGCTTCATCGTTTCGAGGGCGACACCGACGGTGATGAGCAGTGAAACGCCTCCGAAGGGGAACTGCGTGATGTGCCAGAACTTCAACACGAAGAAGGGCACCATCGCGATCACCATCAGGAACAACGATCCCGGCAGCGTGATGCGGTTCAGCACCTTCGACAAGTACTTCTCCGTCGAGGGCCCGGGCCTGATGCCGGGGATGAAGCCGCCCTGCTTGCGGATGATGTCGGCCTGCTGCGCGGGGTTGAACGCGATCGCGGTGTAGAAGTACGCGAAGAACACGATCAGCAAGGCGTACGAACCGATGTAGAACCACGTCGTCGAGTTGACGAGGTTCGAGTTCACGAACGTCTTGACGCTGTTCCACGGCGCGACGTTCGCGACGAGGGCCGGGAACGACAGCAACGACGACGCGAAGATCACCGGGATGACACCCGACTGGTTGACCTTCAACGGGATGTAGGTGCTCTGGCCGCCGTACATGCGGCGCCCGACGACCCGTTTCGCGAACTGCACTGGGATGCGCCGCTGCCCCGACTCGACGGCGACGATCGCGAGGATCATCCCCAAGCCCATGACCAGGATCAGGCCGAACTGGAACGGGCTTCCCTGCGAGTAGACCGCCGAGCCCTGGAACGGGAGGCGTGACACGACCGACGCGAAGATGATGATCGACATCCCGTTGCCGATCCCGCGCTGGGTGATCAGCTCACCCAACCACATGACCATGGCGGTGCCGGCCGTCCACGTGATGACGATGAGGATCGCCTTCCAGGCGGTGAAGCTCGGGATGAGGTCGAGACCGTTCGGCAGCCGGATCCCCGAGATGCCGAACAGGCCGGCGTTCCCGCTCTTCAGGGCGAACACGAACCCGGTCGACTGGACGAGCGCCAGCGCGACCGTGAGGTAACGGGTCCACTGCGTGATCTTCTTCTGCCCGGTCTGGCCCTCGTTCTGCCATTCTTCGAGCTTCGGGATCACGACGCCGAGCAACTGCATGATGATCGACGCCGTGATGTACGGCATGATCCCGAGGAAGAACACGGCGACGTTCGTGATCGCGCCGCCGGAGAACACGTCGAGGAACGCGACCACGCCGCCGGAGCTCTGCGAGGCGTCACGGAGTTTCTTGATCGCGGCGAAGTCGACGTACGGGACCGGGATGTGGCTCCCGAGCCGGTACACACCGACGATGAAGATCGTGAAGAGGATCTTGTTCCGAAGGTCGGGGACCCGGAACATGTTCCGCAAACGCGACAAGCCCGACATTAGGGGCGCGACCTCCTCAAGGGCCGGAGAGCGGCAGTCTACCTATTGGTGTGGGCATTGCCTTTTGCGGGTGGGCGGCCGTCGCCCCACGGCGGAGGCAGGACCGTGACCGAACCGCCTGCCGCTTCGATCGCCTGAACCGCACTCTTCGAAAATCCGTGCGCGCGGACCGTGAGGCGCTTGGTGAGCTCACCGCGCCCGAGGATCTTCACCAGACCGCGTTTGGATACCAGCCCCCGGCTCCGCAACGTTTCCGGGTTCACCTCCGAACCCGCCTCGAACGCGTCGAGGGTCGAGAGGTTGACGACGTGGTACTCGACGCGGAACGGGTTGTTGAAACCCTTGAGCTTCGGGGTCCGGCGGTGCAACGGCGTCTGGCCGCCCTCGAACCCGGCCGGGACCTTGCTGCGGGCACCTTGCCCCTTGGTCCCGCGGCCCGCCGTCTTGCCACCTTTGCCGCCGATACCGCGGCCCACCCGCCGGGGCTTCTGGTGCGACCCGGGCGCCGGCTTCAAATCATGGATCTTCATCGCGCGTCCTCCACCACATCGGGCTGCGTCTCAACGCGGACGAGGTGCGGCACGCGAGCGAGCATGCCGCGGATCTCGGGGCGGTCGGGAAGCACGTTGCTCGACCCGATCTTGCGCAGCCCGAGCGCGCGCAACGTGCCGCGCTGTTTGGGCTTGATCGCGATCTGTGAACGAACGAGCGTCACCTTGAGCGCAGGCATTACTGGACCTCGACCGGTTCGTGCTTGCCTGACCGGTCGCGCTCACGCTCGCGGTACGCCTGGTACATGCCCTTCGTGGAAACCTCTTCGGGCGACTTCCCCCGCAGGATCGCAACCTGGTCGGGGCGGCGCAGCGAGCGCAGGCCCTGCAACGTGGCCCGCGCGACGTTGATCGCGTTCGACGACCCGAGCGACTTGGCGAGCACGTCGTGCACGCCCGCCGCTTCGAGGATCGCGCGGGCGGCGCCGCCGGCGATCACACCGGTACCGGGAGCGGCCGGCTTCAACAACACTCGGGCCGCGTCGTGCTCACCCAGCACGACGTGGGTGATCGTCGAACCGGCGAGCGGCACCGCGAAGAGGTTCTTCTTCGCCTCCTCCATGCCCTTCTGGATCGCGGCCGGGACCTCTTTTGCTTTTCCGTACCCGAGACCGACGTTGCCGTTGCCGTCGCCGGCGACAACGAGCGCGGTGAATGAGAAGCGCCGACCGCCCTTCACCACCTTCGCGACCCGGTTGATCGCGATCACTCGTTCGTCGTACTGGCCTTCAGCCATAAAGCGTTCCCTTTTTCCCTTAGAACTCGAGGCCGGCGGCTCGTGCACCTTCGGCGACCGCCGCGACCCGACCGTGGTACTGGAAGCCGCCGCGGTCGAACACCGCCGCGGTCACGCCCACTTCCTTCAGGCGCTCGCCGACCAGCTGCCCGACCGCCTTCGCGGCATCGACCGTGCCGGTCGCGTCGGCGCGCCGGTCGGGCTCGACCGTCGACGCGCTCGCGAGCGTCCGGCCCGCGATGTCGTCGACCGCCTGCACGTAGATGTGACGGTTGGAGCGGAACACCGCAAGCCGCGGTCGCTCGGCCGTGCCCATCACGTGCTTGCGCACCCGGCGATGACGCCGGCGTCGCTGCTCTTGTTTCGTGCGCGCCATTGCGAGGTCCTACCTGGTTCCTGCGGCCGTTACTTCGCCGACTTCCCGGCTTTGCGGATGATCCGCTCACCGGCGTAACGAATGCCTTTGCCCTTGTACGGCTCAGGCTTACGAATCTTGCGGATGTCGGCCGCGACCTGGCCGACCGTTTGTTTGTCGAACCCGCGCACCGTGATGCGCGTCGGCGACGGCACCTCGAAGGTGACGCCTTCGGGCGCTTCGACGTGTACGGGATGCGAGAAGCCGAGTTGCAGATCGATCGCGCTCGCGCCGGCGGCCTGGGCGCGGTAGCCGACGCCCACGATCTCGAGGTCCTTCGAGAACCCCTCCGACACCCCGACGACCATGTTGTTGATCAACGAACGGGTCAAGCCGTGCAACGAGCGGTTCTGCCGCGCGTCGTCGGCGCGGCTGACGACCAGGGTGTCGGCTTCGCGGGTGACGCTCACGTCGCCGACGATCGCCTGCGACAGCGAACCCTTCGGGCCCTTCACCGTGACCAGCGCGTCGACGATCGTCACGTCGACGCCGCTCGGGATCTGAATTGGTTGCTTACCGATACGAGACATCTGCCGTCCCTACCAAACCTGGCAGAGCACTTCGCCGCCCATGTTGCGATCACGCGCTTCACGGTCGGTCATCAGGCCCTGGTTCGTCGAAACGATGGAGATCCCCATCCCGCCGAGCACACGAGGCACGCTTTCGGCCTTGGTGTAGACGCGCAGCCCCGGGCGCGAGACGCGCTTGATACCCGAGATGGTGCGCTGGCGGTCTTTCGTGTACTTCATCTGGATCGTCAGCCGCTTGAACGGCTTCGCCGGGTCTTGCTCGACGCTGTACCCCGTGATGTACCCCTCGCGTTCGAGGATGCGCGCCAGCGCCTCCTTCAACTTCGAAGAGGGCATCCGGACGTCGTCGTGGAACGCGATGTTCGCGTTCCGCAACCGGGTGAGCATGTCGGCGATCGGGTCGGTCATCGTCACTGTCGCTGCCCCCTCACCACGACGACTTCGTGACGCCGGGGATTTCTCCCGCGTGAGCCATCTGCCGGAGGCAGATCCGGCACAAACCGAAGTCGCGGTAGACCGAACGCGGCCGGCCGCACCGGCGGCAACGCGTGTACCCGCGCACCTTGAACTTCGGCTTGCGCTGTGACTTGAGAACGAGAGCTTTTTTCGCCATCGAGTTACCCCTGGCCCTGGCCGTCGCGGCGGAACGGGAAACCGAGCGCTCGCAGTAACGCGCGCCCTTGGTCGTCGGTTTCGCCCGACGTCACGATCGTGATGTCCATTCCTCGCACCGAATCGATGTTGTCGTAGTCGATCTCGGGGAACACCAATTGCTCGGTGAGCCCGAACGTGTAATTACCGCGCCCGTCGAACTGCATGGGCGACATGCCGCGGAAGTCTCGGATACGCGGGATCGTGATGCTCACGAGCCGGTCGTAGAACTCCCACATCCGGTCGCCGCGCAGTGTGACCTTGGCGCCGATCTCGTTGCCTTCACGGAGCTTGAACCCGGCGATCGACTTCTTCGCCTTCGTCACCATCGGCTTCTGGCCCGTGATCAGCGTGAGGTCGGTGACGGCACCTTCCAGCAACGACTTCTGCTGAGTGGCCTTACCGACACCCATGTTCACGACGATCTTCGAAAGGCGCGGGACCTGCATGACGTTCTGCAGGCCGAGCTCCTCTTTGAGGCGCGCCATGATTTCCGACTCGTAGCGCGCCTTGAGGCGCGGCGGCGTCTTGGCCGGCGTGGAGGAAGCCGGCATCAGAGGTCGTTCCCGCACTTGCGGCAGATACGCACTTTCGTGCCGTCGGGCGCGAAGCGGTAACCGATACGCGTCGGTCCGCAGCTCTTGCACACGTACGCGACGTTCGACACGTGGATCGGCATCTCCTTGTCGATGATGCCGCCCTGCATCGTGGCCCGCGTCGGCTTCTGGTGCTTCTTCGACACGCTGATGAGCTGCGTGCCCGAGCCGGTGACGATGACACGGTCACGCGCCGGGAGGACCCGGGTGATCGTTCCCCGCTTGCCGACGTCCTTGCCCGACAGCACCTCGACCTCATCGCCTTTACGCAACTTCACTCAGATCACCTCCGGAGCGAGCGACACGATGCGCATGAAGCGGCGCTCGCGAAGCTCACGACCTACCGGTCCGAAAATGCGGGTACCGCGCGGCTGCATCTGGTCGTTGATCAACACCGCCGCGTTCTCGTCGAAGCGGATGTAGCTGCCGTCGGGACGGCGCTTCTCCTTCTTCGTACGCACGACGACACACTTCACGACGTCGCCCTTCTTCACCGACGCGCCGGGCGTGGCGTCCTTGACGGTCGCGACGAACACGTCGCCGATGCTCGCGTACCGGCGGCGCGTCCCACCGAGCACCTTGATGCAAAGCACCTCGCGCGCGCCCGAGTTGTCGGCGACCTTCAGCCGGCTTTCCTGCTGGATCATCGGGCGCGCTCGAGGACTTCGACGATGCGCCAACGCTTCTGCCGGGACAGCGGGCGGGTTTCCTGTACGCGCACCCGGTCGCCCTCACGGACGTCGTTCGCTTCGTCGTGGGCGTAGAGGTGCTTCGTGACTTGCACGGTCTTGCGGTAGCGCGGGTGGCGGACACGGTCGACAACCGCGACCACAACCGTCTTGTCCATTTTCACCGACACCGCGAGACCCTCGCGGACCTTGCGCGCGTTGTTGCGCGTCTCGGTCGCTTCGTCGGTCATCGTGTCTCCTGCCTGGCCATGTTCTCGGCGGCCTCGATCTCGCGTAGGCGTTGCAACGTGTGCAGCCGGGCGATGTCGCGTTTCAACACGCCGAGGCGAGTGGTGTTGTCGAGCTGCCCCGTCGCGTGAGCGAACCGGAGGTTGAACAGTTCTTCCTTCGTCTCCGCCATGCGCTGCTCGATCGCTTCATCGCTGAGTTGGTGCAATTCCGAGGCGCGCGACATCGCCTATGCCTCCTCTTGGCGCATGATGAAACGCGCCTTCAACGGGAGCTTGTGGATCGCGAGTCGCATCGCCTCGCGCGCGACCGGTTCGGTAACACCCGACAATTCGAAGAGCACCCGTCCCGGCTTCACGACCGCCACCCACTTCTCCGGGTTGCCCTTCCCGGAACCCATTCGCGTTTCGGCCGGCTTCTGGGTGATGGGCTTGTCGGGGAAGATGTTGATCCACACCTTCCCGCCACGGCGGATGTAGCGGGTCATCGCGATACGAGCCGCCTCGATCTGGCGGTTGGTGAGCCAACCGGGTTCCAGGGCCTGGATCCCGTAGTCGCCGAACGCCAGCGACGTCCCACCTTTCGCGTTGCCTCTCGTGCGGCCCCGCTGCACCTTCCGGTGCCGGACCTTGCGCGGCATCAACATGAGCTAGTCCTCGTCGCGGAAGTGGCCCGCGTCGCCGCCGCCCTGACGGCGCAGGCGGCGCTCGATCTCTTCTTCTTCTTGCAGGAGCCGCTCCAGTTCGGGGCTGGCTTCGTGGACCAGCTCACGCACCGGTTCGGTTTCCTCGGCACTGGCCGCCGCGGGTTCGGCAGCCGAGTCGGGCGGCGTCTCGGCCGTTGCCGCGGCCGCAGCCGGGCGGCGCCGGCCACCACCGGCGCTGACGACTCGGCGACCGGGGGCCTGGCCCGACGTCTCGCCGACGGCCATCGCCGCCTCTTTGGCGATCTTGTCCTCGGCGGCCGACTTGTAGGGGAGGATGTCGCCCTTGTAGATCCAGACCTTCACGCCGATGCGGCCGAACGTGGTGCGCGCTTCGGCGAGCCCGTAGTCGACGTCGGCGCGCAACGTGTGCAGCGGGACCCGGCCTTCGCGGTACCACTCCTTGCGGCTCATCTCCGCGCCGCCGAGACGCCCCGCGCACTGCACCCGCACGCCCAGGGCGCCGGCCTTCATCGCGGTCTGCACCGCGCGCTTCATCGCCCGGCGGAACGAGACACGACCGGCGAGCTGGTCGGCGACACCTTGCGCGAGCAGCGTCGCGTCGATCTCCGGCTGCTTGATCTCCTGGATGTTGAAGTGGACGCGGGGGTTGCCGGTGATCTTCGCGAGCCCGGCCTTCAACCGTTCGGCTTCCGAACCGCGGCGGCCGATCACGATGCCGGGACGCGCGGTATAGACGTCGACGCGCAGCCGATCACGCGTCCGCTCGACCTCGACCCGGCTCACCGCGGCGCGCTCGAGTTGGCGACGCAGGTAGTCGCGGATCTTCCAATCCTCGATGAGGTTGTCGGTGTACTCCTTCTTGTCGGCGATCCACCGCGACTTCCAGTCGGTGGTGACGCCGAGCCGAAAGCCGTACGGGTTGACTTTCTGACCCACTATTCGCTCTCTTCTTCGTCGTCGGCCTCGTCGTCGTCGTCGTCGCCGGCATCGGTCTCGGCGTCGGCTTCGGCTTCGGCTTCGATGTCGTCGCTCGCCTCGGCCAGGTCCTCGTCGCGCTCGTCGGTCGCTTCGAGTTCGGCTTCGCTCACGGGGCCACCGGTCGGCTCCGGCTCCGGCACTTCATCGTGGTCGTGGTCGTGGTCGTGGTCGTGATCGTGGTCATGCGCGGCGGCCCGCGAGCGGCGCACCCGCTCGGCCCGGCGGCGGCTCGCGGCACGGCCACGACCGCCCGTGCTCGCCTCTTCCCGGCGGCGCTTCTGCTCGAGGTCTTCCTCCGAGTAGCGCGCGAGCTCGATTGTCACGTGCGACGAACGGTGCCGCACCCGGAAGTAACGGCCACGGGCACGGGGTTGGCCCCACTTGCGGGTCGGGCCGTCGTCGGCGTAGCAGTTCACGACGTAGAGCTCTTCGGGCGACAGGCTGTTGTTGTTCTCCGCGTTCGCGATCGCGGAGTCGAGCACCTTCAAGATGTCGCCGGCCGCGTCCTTCTGGCACAACTGCAGGACACGCTCGGCATCTTCCGCACCGAGCCCGCGGATGAGCGCGAGTACCTGGCGGACCTTCGTCGCCGAAGCGTGCAAGTGCTTCACGCTGGCGCGAACTCTCGGGGACTCGACCGTGCCGGTGTTTCTTGCGCTCATCGTTATCGCCTGCTCGATCGTTCCTGGCCCGCGTGGTACCGGAAGGTGCGGGTCGGCGCGAACTCGCCGAGCTTGTGCCCGACCATCGCCTCGGTCACGTACACCGGCACGTGCTTGCGACCGTCGTGCACCGCAATCGTGTGGCCCACCATGTCGGGCGTGACGGTCGAGCGGCGCGACCAGGTCTTGACGACCTTCTTGTCGCCGGCCTCGTTCATACGCTCGATCTTCACCCGAAGGTGGTCGTCGATGAACGGGCCCTTCTTCAGACTGCGCGCCATGCCACTACCTCCGGGCGCCGCGCGTACGACGCCGGCGAACGATCATCTTGTCGGACGGCTTGCCCTTCTTGCGGGTGCGACCCTCGGGCTTGCCCCAGGGCGAAACCGGGTGACGGCCGCCGGAACTCTTGCCTTCGCCGCCGCCGAGCGGGTGGTCGACGGGGTTCATCGCAACACCACGTGATTGCGGGCGTTTGCCCTGCCAGCGCGCCCGACCGGCCTTGCCGATCGACACCAGCGCCGCTTCGCTGTTGCCCACCGAACCCACCGTCGCGCGGCAGTCGATCGGCACCCGGCGCATCTCGGTTGACGGAAGGCGCAGCGTCGCGAAGAGGCCTTCCTTCGCGATCAACTGGATCGCGGTGCCCGCGCCGCGGCCGAGCTTGGCGCCGGCGCCGGGCTTCAACTCGACGTTGTGGACCGTGGTCCCAACCGGGATGTAACGCAGGGGCAACGCGTTGCCGGGCCTGATCTCGGAACCCTGGCCGCTCTGCAACATGTCGCCGACGGCAAGGCCGGCCGCCGCGATGATGTAGCGCTTCTCGCCGTCGCGGTAGTGCAGGAGCGCGATGCGGGCGTTGCGGTTCGGGTCGTACTCGATGGCCGCGACCTTCGCGGGTACGCCGTCCTTGTCGCGCTTGAAGTCGATGATGCGGTAGCGCTGCTTGTGCCCACCGCCACGGTGACGCGAAGTCATGCGGCCGTAGGCGTTGCGGCCACCCGTCTTGGGCTTCGGCTTCGTCAGGCTCTTCTCGGGCCGGTCGCGAGTGATCTCCGCAAAGTCGGAGACCGACTGGAAACGGCGCCCGGGGCTCGTCGGCTTGCGTTTGCGAATGGGCATCCTCAGCCTCCGAACACGTCGATGCGGTCGTCTTGGTGCAACGACACGAGGGCGCGCTTCTGGCTCGCTCGCGAACTCCACACACCGCTGCGGCGATTGCGCTTGCGCTTGCCCTTGCGGTTGATCGTGTTCACGTTCGTGACGCGCACGTTGAAGATCTGCTCGACGGCGCGGCGGATCTCGATCTTGTTCGCGTCGGGAGCGACGATGAACGTGTAGACGTTGGTGTCGTACGACGCGTACGACTTCTCCGAAACGACGGGGCGGATGATGATGTCGCGGGGATCACGACCAGTCATTCCGTGCCTCCCGTCTCATCGTCGTCGCCGGAATCGACGGCGTCGGTGGTCTCCGCCGGTGTGCCGCCGAGGCGGGCGATCGTCGCGTCGAGCGACGCGCGCGAGAAGACGATCGTGTCGTTCACGAGCACGTCGTAGGTGTTGAGTTCCTCGGGCAGCATGATCTGCACCCGTGACCCGAGGTTGCGGAACGACTTCCAGACCGAATCCTCGTCGCGGAACAGCACGAGCAGGACACGCTCCTCGCGCCGGCCCTTCTCACGCAGACCGAGCGTGACCAGCAACTCGTTCGCGCGTTTGGTCTTCGGCTCGGTGATGCCCCAGTCGTCGACCACCATGACCTTGCCGTCGCGGGCGCGGTCGGAGAGCGCAGAACGCAACGCGAGGCGGATCATCTTCTTCGGGGTGCGTTGCGAGTAGTCGCGCGGCTTCGGGCCGTGCGCCACACCGCCACCGCGCCAGTGCGGCGCGCGGATCGAACCCTGCCGGGCCCGGCCGGTGCCCTTCTGGCGCCACGGCTTCGCACCGCCACCCGACACTTCCGAGCGGCTCTTCGTACTGTGGGTGCCGGAGCGGGCCGCGGCGAGTTGCGCCGTGACGACCTGGTGCATGACGGGAACGTTCGGCTCGATGCCGAAGATCTCGTCGGGCAGCGTGACGGTGCCACCGTCGGCGCCGCCGCTCGTCTTCGTCTGCAGGCTGGTCATGCCGACGCCCCTGCCTTGACGGCGTTGCGCACGAACACGAGGCCGCCGTTGGCGCCCGGGACCGAACCGCGGATGAGGATGAGGCCCCGTTCGGCGTCGCCCTGGACCACTTCGAGGTTCAGGGTGGTGACGCGCTCGCCGCCCAACTGCCCGGCCATACGCACACCCTTGAACACGCGGGCCGGAGTGGCACACGCGCCGATCGAGCCGGGCGCACGGTGCTTCTTGTGGTTCCCGTGCGACGCGCCCTGCCCCTTGAAGTTGTGGCGCTTCATCACACCGGAGAAGCCCTTTCCCTTCGAGATGCCGGTGACGTCGACCCGCTCTCCCGCAACGAACAGGTCGGCTCGCAACAGCTGGCCGACCTCGAAGCTCGACGTGTCTTCGACGCGCAGCTCCGCGAGGTACTGCGACGGCGGTACCGCGGCGCGGTTCAGGTGGCCGAGCTCCGGCTTGTTGAGCCGGCGCGGCTTGGTCTCGCCGAATGCGAGCTGGACGGCGCTGTACCCGTCGCGCTCGGGCGTCTTGAGCTGCACGACGCGACAGGAGCCGGTCTCGACCACCGTCACCGGGATGATCCGGTTCTGGTCGTCGAAGACCTGGGTCATGCCGAGCTTGCGCCCCAGGATCCCTTTGCTCACCATCGTGTGCGTGTCCTCGTCGTCACGCGAACGCTCCGCACGGACAGGCCGGCGGAGCGTCGATTCGGTTGTGCTGCACGGTCCCGGTACCCGGTCGCGGCGCCGGCCTGTGCAGACGTCATTTGTCTTGCCGATTGTTGGCGCGGACAGGCAGTCCGCACGGCCCGGAGATACTAGCGGGACCGGACGTGCCGCGACCAGCCGTCGCAGCCGCGGCCTACCGTTGCGCGATGGCACCGATCAGCTTCCAGGTCACCGTCGACTGCGACGACCCGCACGCGCAGGCCAAGTTCTGGGCCGCCGCGCTGCGCTACGAGCAGGAGGACCACGCGGCGTTCGTCCGGGAGATGCTCGATGCCGGCATCGCCACCGAGGCCGACGTCGTCACCTACGACGGCCGGCTCGCCTGGCGCACCGGCGCCGCGATCCGCCATCCCGACGGGTTGCCGATCGGGCGGGTGCTCTTCCAACTGGTCGACGGCCCGCGCCCGGTTCGCAACAGCTGGCACCTCGATCTGAACGTCGGCAAGGACAACATTGACGCGGAGGTCGCACGACTGACCGCGCTGGGCGCGAAAGAGCAGTACAAGGTCGACGAGCCCGGCGCCTTCCACACCACCATGGCCGACCCAGAAGGCAACCTCTTCTGCGTGCAATGACACTCGCTCGCTCGGTCGCGCCTCGCCCAGGGGGCTCGTTGCTTCGTCGCTCGCTGGCGAGCTCGCTCGCTGCGCTCGCTCACCGCGCAACACTCGCTCGCTCGGTCGCGCCTCGCCCAGGGGGCTCGTTGCTTCGTCGCTCGCTGGCGAGCTCGCTCGCTGCGCTCGCTCACCGCGCAACACTCGCTCGCTCGGTCGCGCCTCGCCCAGGGGGCTCGTTGCTTCGTCGCTCGCTGGCGAGCTCGCTCGCTGCGCCCGCTCAACGCGGCGAGACTGGGGCAATGGATATGAGTGAGCTCCCTCGGATCAACGGTGCGGGCGCGACCGCCGACGCGGTGGTCGCCGCGCTGGGCGACGCGGGCGCGGTGGTCGTCGAACGGCTGGTCGACCCGTCGGTCATGGACGCGATTGCCGCTGAACTGGCCGAACACCTCGACGCGACGCCGTACGGCGCCGACGAATTCGCCGGGCACAACACCCGTCGCACCGGCGCGTTGATCGCACGGTCGCGCACGTTCCGCGATCTGGCCGCCCACCCGCTCGTGCTCGGCACGCTCGACCAGGTGCTCGGCGACCACGCCACGAGCTACCAACTGCACCTCACGCAGGTGATCGACATCGGCCCCGGAGAACCCGGCCAACTCGTGCATCGCGACCAGTGGGCGTTCGACTTCTTCCCGTTCCCGCCGGGCTACGAGGTCGAGTGCCACACGATGTGGGCGATGAACGACTTCACCGAGGCGAACGGCGCGACCCGCGTCATCCCCGGGAGCCACCGATGGGACGACAAACTCCGGCCCGGCTACGACCAGACCGTCGCGGCCGTGATGCCCAAGGGCTCGGTGTTCGTGTACGTCGGCTCCGTGTACCACGGCGGCGGCGCGAACACGACAGAGGCGCACCGGCTCGGCATCAACGTCGGTTACACGTTGTCGTGGCTGCGCCAGGAGGAGAACCAGTACCTCGCGTGCCCGCCCGACATCGCGCGCGAACTCCCCGTCGAACTCGCGCGGCTCATCGGCTACCAGCGGGGCGCGTACGCGCTGGGCTACTACGGCGACGTGCGCGACCCCATCGAAGCTTTGCACGGCTCCACGGGAGCAGCGCCCGGCTTCGCCCCGAAGTAAACCCGGCGCCGCAAGCGCGAACGGGTCACTTCGACGCGGCCGGCGGGTCGAACCGCGCCACTTCGGCGGCATCGGGCGCCTCGAACTGCGTGCACCACCGGTCGAGGTCGGCCCGCTGGATCGGGGCACGGTCCCATGGTGGTTTCGCGTTCCGGGCGTCGATGCGCCGCCAGAGGTCGTCGGGCGGCACGTCGAGATAGTGCAGTTCGACGCCGACGCCCAGGCGGCGGGCGACCGATCGCATCTCGTCGCGTTCGCTCCGCGCCCAGAGCCCGAAATCGAGCACGACGCTCAGACCGAGACCCAAGATCTCCTGGGCGACCCGCCAGAGTTGCTGCTCCACCTTGTCATTGGTCGACTCGTCCCACGGCGTGGAACCGAGTGCCCACAGCCAGTCGTCCTTCGTGAGGCGAACGGCGCCGCGCTCCTGCGCGAGCCGCCGCGCGAGTTCGGTCTTGCCCGCACCCGGCAACCCGCAGGTCAGCAACAGTCGCGCCCCGCTCATGCGCGCCAGTCCAGCAGTTCCGGGCAGCGAGCGGCGCGGCGATCGGCGGGGCGAGCGGTTGGGGGTAGGTACGACCCCCATGGTCAATCCCGGCCCAGACGGAAGGCTCGGTTTGCGTTCCGCCAGGCCACCAATTCCCGCCCCCTATCGTCGGGGAGGGCCGCGAAAAACCGGTCGATGCCGGCGCGGTCGACGTGGGCGAACGGGTAGTCGGTCGAGAAGAGGATCCGCTCCACGCTGACGAAGTCGAGGGCGTGGGACAGCATGCGCGGGCCGAGCATCCCGCTGGTCGTGATCCAGACGCGATCGCGCACGTAGTCGGCGACGGGTCGCTCGAGGTGCGTCGCGACCCGCGACATGGCATCGACTCGCTCCAGCCAGAACAGCAACATCTCGCCCCAGTGCCCGAGCACCAGTTCGAGGCGGGGATGGCGATCGAGCGCGCCGCTCAGGATCAACCGGAGCGCGGCCAGGCCCGCCTCCAGGTGCCAGCCCCAACCGAACGTCGCCAACGCCAGGTCGACGTCGGGCGAGAGGCCGGAGTAGCTCGCCGCCCGGACAGCCGCCGGCGGCACCTGCGGGTGGATGAACAGCGGGACCTGCAACCGGGCCGCCGTCGCGAGCAGATCGTCGTACACCGGATCGTCGAGCGGGCGGTCGGCGGTGCGCCCGTAGACCATCGCGCCGACATGCCCCAGCCGCGTGACGCAGCGTTCCAACTCCTCGGCCGCGGCCTGCGGCTCCGGGGTGGGGAGGGTGGCGAGCGCAGCGAGCCGGTCGGGGTGTGCCGCGACGGCCGCGCTTGCCCGGTCGTTGATCTCGCGGCTGAGCGCGACGGCGTCGGCCGCCGGCAGCGGCTGGGTGCCGGGCGGTACCACGCCCAACAGGGAGAACGTGATCCCGAGGGCGTCCATCGCCGCGAGGCGTCCGCCGGCGAGGTCGGCGAGGCGCTCGCCGTGGTCGCCCATGGTGTTGAACAGGAGGCTCGGGTCGAGGCCGTCGCCGGTCTGCCCGGCGAGCGCGGCGTGCAACGCCGGTGTCGTCCAATGCTCCTCGATGCCGATCAACATGCGACGCCCTTCCCATCGGTGAAGCGTTCGCTCAACGCATGGTGAGCCAAAGCTACCGGGCCTGCACCGATTCGCTCAACACCCGTAGAGTGACGAACGTGGGCAACGAGACCGAGACCCCGGCGGAGCGCAAGGACCGGGCGGGGCAACGGGCGGCGACGCACGCGCGGATCCTCGACGCCGCCCGGGCCGAGTTCGGTGATCGGGGGTTCGAGGCCACGACCGTGCGCGGCATCGCGCGCCGCGCCGGCGTCGACCCCTCACTCGTTCTGCAGCACTACGGCTCGAAGTCGGCCCTCTTCACCGCCGCGATCCGCCTCCCGCCGGGCGAACCACGAGAAGCGGCGGACCACCTCGTCGACGTGATCGGGGTACGGGCCGGGCCGTTGCCGCCCGAGATGCAGGCCTTGGTGCGGTCGATGCTCACCGCACCCGACGCGGCCGAAGCGGTCAGGCAGCATCTCGACGAGCGGATCGCGAACCTCGCGGTCAGCATCGGCGGCGAAGACGCCGAACTGCGCGCTGCCATTGCGGTGAGCAGCGTGCTCGGCCTCACCCTGGCCCGTCACTTCCTCGGCCTGCGCGCGGTATCGAGCGCGTCCGACGACGACGTCGTGCGCGTCGCCGGCTCCGCGCTCACTGCCGGCCTCGAACCGGGCCGCTCCGCGTAACGCGGGCGAACGCGAAACGGCCGCCCCGAAGGGCGGCCGTCGGGAACGCTGAGCCGTACGAGGTCAGATCTGCTGGATCTTGATCTCGATGTCGACCCCGGCGGGCAGTTCGAGCCGCTGCAACGACTCGACCGTCTTGCCGGTGGGCTCGACGATGTCGATCAGGCGCTTGTGGATCCGCATCTCGAAGTGCTCGCGGGAGTCCTTGTCGACGTGCGGCGAACGCACCACCGTGTACCGGCGGATCTCGGTCGGCAGCGGCACCGGGCCCCGGATCTTCGCTTGGGTGCGCAACACCGTCTCGACGATCTTCTTCGTCGACTGGTCGACCACTTCGTGGTCGTACGCCTTGAGACGGATGCGAATCTTCTGGCCGGTCGGTGGCACGCCGTCTCCTATTTGATGATGCTGACGACGCGGCCGGAGCCGACGGTACGGCCACCCTCACGGATCGCGAACCGCAAGCCCTCGTCCATCGCGATCGGCTTACCGAGTTCGACCGTCATCTCCGTGTTGTCACCGGGCATCACCATCTCGGTGCCTTCCGGCAACGCGATGGTCCCGGTCACGTCGGTCGTGCGGAAATAGAACTGCGGGTGGTAGTTGGTGAAGAACGGCGTGTGGCGGCCACCCTCTTCCTTCGTCAGGATGTACACCTGCGCGGTGAAGTTGGTGTGTGGCGTGATCGCACCGGGCTTCGAAAGCACCTGCCCGCGCTCGACGTCTTCCTTCTTCGTGCCACGAAGCAGCGCGCCGATGTTGTCGCCGGCACGGCCTTCGTCGAGCAGCTTCTTGAACATCTCGACGCCGGTACAGGTGGTCTTCGTCGTCGGGCGGAGGCCGACGATCTCAATTTCCTCACCGACCTTCACCTGGCCGCGTTCGACGCGGCCGGTGACAACCGTGCCGCGACCGGTGATCGTGAACACGTCCTCGATGGGCATCAGGAACGGCTTGTCGATGTCGCGAACCGGCTCCGGCAGATAACTGTCGACCGCGTCCATCAGCTCGACGATCGAACTCGTCCACTTGTCGTCGCCCTCGAGCGCCTTCAACGCGCTGACGCGCACCACCGGGATGTCGTCGCCGGGGAACTCGTACTCGTTGAGCAGCTCGCGCACTTCGAGCTCGACCAGTTCGAGGATTTCTTCGTCGTCGACCATGTCGGTCTTGTTCAACGCGACGACGATGTTCGGCACACCGACCTGACGAGCCAGAAGCACGTGCTCACGCGTCTGCGGCATCGGCCCGTCGGTCGCCGCGACCACGAGAATCGCGCCATCCATCTGCGCGGCACCGGTGATCATGTTCTTGATGTAGTCGGCGTGACCCGGACAGTCGACGTGCGCGTAATGACGGTTCTCCGTCTCGTACTCCACGTGCGCAATCGAAATCGTGATACCGCGCGCCTTCTCTTCCGGCGCCTTGTCGATCTGATCGAACGCAGTGAAATGCACGTTCGGGTTGCGGTCGGCCAAGACCTTGGTGATCGCCGCCGTCAGCGTCGTCTTCCCATGGTCGATATGACCGATCGTCCCGATGTTCAGGTGCGGCTTGTTCCGCTCGAACTTCTCCTTGGCCATCGGTTCTCTCGCTCGTTCCTTCGTGGACGCGTCAGTCGGTTCGGAGAGCTGCTGCAGTGGCTATTCGCCGCGGACTCGGGCGACGATCTCCTGGGCGATCGACTCCGGCACGGGCTGGTAGGAGTCGAACTGCATCGTGTACGTCGCGCGACCTTGGGTGCGCGACCGCAGGTCGGTAGCGTAGCCGAACATTTCCGCGAGGGGCACGTGGGCCGTGATCACGTGGGCGTTGCCCCGCTGCTCCATCCCGCCGATCTTGCCTCGCCGTGACGACAGGTCGCCGATCACGTCGCCCATGTAGTCCTCGGGCGTGACGACCTCGACGGAGAACACCGGTTCGAGCAACTGCGGCTTCGCCTTGCGGGCCGCGTCCTTCAACGCCATCGAGCCGGCGATCTTGAACGCCATCTCCGACGAGTCGACCTCGTGGTAGGAGCCGAACGTCAGGCGCGCCCGCACGTCGACCAGCGGGTAGCCCGCGATGACCCCGCCCTCCATCGCTTCCTGCATACCGGCGTCGACCGCCGGGATGTACTCGCGAGGGATGACGCCGCCTTTGATCTCGTCGACGAACTCGTACCCACCGCCCGGGCCGGTCGGCTCGAGGGCGATGACCACGTGCGCGTACTGGCCGCGGCCACCGGTCTGGCGGACGTAGCGGATCTCGACCTTCTCGACCGGCTGGGTGATCGTCTCGCGGTAGGCGACCTGCGGCTTGCCGACATGCGCGTCGACGTTGAACTCGCGCATCATGCGGTCGACGAGCACCTCGAGGTGCAACTCGCCCATCCCGCCGATGATGGTCTGGCCTGTCTCCTCGTCGGTGCGGACCTGGAAGGTCGGGTCCTCGTCGGAGAGCGACGAAAGTGCCTTGCCGAGCTTGTCCTGGTCTTGCTTGGTCTTCGGCTCGATCGCGACCTGGATGACCGGCTCGGGGAATTCCATCTTCTCGAGCACGATCGCCTGGCTGCGCTCGCAGAGCGTGTCGCCGGTCGTGGTCTGCTTGAAGCCGAGGCCGGCGATGATGTCGCCCGCGTACGCGACGTCGATGTCTTCCCGCTGGTTCGCGTGCATCCGCAGGATGCGGCCGATGCGCTCCTTGCGGTCCTTGGTCGAGTTGTAGACCTCGGCGCCCTTCTCGAGCTTGCCCGAGTAGATGCGGATGTAGGTGAGCTTGCCGTAGGGATCGGCGACGATCTTGAACGCGAGCGCAGCGAAGGGTTCGTCCTCGCTGGCCTTGCGTTCCATGTGCTCGCCCGTCTTCGGGTCGGTGCCGGGGGTCGGAGGCACGTCGAGCGGCGACGGTAGGAAGTCGACGACCGCGTCGAGCATGGGCTGCACGCCCTTGTTCTTGAACGCCGAGCCACACAACACCGGCACGAACTCGAACGCGAGGGTGCCGGTACGGATCGCGTTGCGGATGTCGTCGGCGGTGATCTCCTCGTCGCCGAGGTACTTCTCCATCAGCGCATCGTCGACGTGGGCGATCGCTTCGAGCAGTTCGTGGCGCGCCGCTTCGGCCCGGTCGACCATGTCGGCGGGAATGTCGGTGACCTCGTACTTGGCGCCTTCGGTGTCGTCGTCGAGCGGCCAGAGCACGGCCTTCATGTTGATGAGGTCGATGACGCCCCGGAACTCGCTCTCGGTCCCGACCGGCAGGTTCACCACCGCCGGGATGGCGTCGAGGCGCTCACGGATCATCCGCACGCAACGGTCGAAGTCGGCGCCGACCCGGTCCATCTTGTTGACGAAGCAAAACCGCGGGACGCTGTACTTGTTGGCCTGGCGCCAAACCGTCTCGGTCTGGGGCTCGACCCCGGCGACGGCGTCGAACACGGCAACCGCACCGTCGAGGACCCGCAGGCTGCGCTCCACTTCGACGGTGAAGTCGACGTGGCCCGGCGTGTCGAGGATGTTGATCTGGCAGTCACGCCAGTGGGCCGTGGTCGCGGCCGAGGTGATCGTGATCCCGCGTTCTTGTTCCTGGACCATGTGGTCCATGACCGCCGCGCCCTCGTGGACCTCACCGATCTTGTAGGTACGACCCGTGTAGTAGAGGATCCGCTCGGTCGTCGTGGTCTTGCCCGCGTCGATGTGGGCCATGATCCCGATGTTGCGGGTTTTTTCGAGGGGGAATGCGCGTGCCATGTTCGTACGTCTCTTGGTCGGGGGGCCGAGAGGAAGGTTGCCGGAGCACAGATCGGCCGGGCGCTCCGCCCGGCCGTTTCGAGGAGGCATGGGCAGGAATGCCCACCGGCGTCACGGTTCAGTACAACCGATCGGCCTGCCCCTCTTGTTCCTGAGCGTCGAGCGGGGTTACCAGCGGTAGTGAGCGAACGCCTTGTTCGACTCGGCCATCTTCTGCAGGTCGTCTTTGCGCTTGATCGCCGCGCCGATGCCGTTGCTCGCATCGAGCAATTCGCCCGAAAGCCGCTCCGCCATCGTCTTCTCGCGCCGCTGACGCGAGTAGCCGACGATCCAACGAATCGCGAGGGTCGTCGCCCGGCGAGGCCGCACCTCGACCGGCACCTGGTAGGTGGCACCACCGACGCGACGGCTCTTCACCTCGAGTGGTGGGCGGACGTTCTCGACCGCGCGTTTCAACACTGCGACCGGGTCACCCTGCGTCTTGCGGCCCATGTCGTCGAGGGCCTTGTAGACGATCCGTTCGGCGGTGGAACGCTTCCCCGACAGCAGCACCTTGTTGATCAGCTGCGTGACGACGACCGACCGGTAGATCGGGTCGGGCATCAGCTCGCGCCTGGGTGCGGGACCTTTGCGGGGCATTAGGAGTCCTTCTTCGCGCCGTAGCGGCTGCGCGACTGCTTGCGATTGGCGACACCGCTCGCGTCGAGGGTGCCGCGCACGATCCGGTAACTCACACCCGGCAGGTCCTTCGGGCCGCCGCCCTTCACGAGCACGATCGAGTGCTCCTGGAGGTTGTGGCCGACGCCGGGGATGTATGCCGTCACCTCGGCACCCGACGTGAGCCGGACCCGGGCGACCTTCCTGAGGGCGGAGTTGGGCTTACGGGGCGTGGTCGTGAACACGCGCGTGCACACCCCGCGGCGGAAGGGCGAGCCCTTCAGGGCCGCGGTGCGGACCTTGGTGGTCTTGGCCTGCCGTCCTTTACGGACGAGCTGCGCGATCGTGGGCACGCGTTTCCTCGCAAACGTTCCGGTGGAGTGCTGGGTTCGGCTGGCGGGCGGAGATTTCGCTCCCCGAGCCGCTGTGGGGCGGGACGCGCCGGCGTTGCGGCGGGTTCGGGAGCCGACCGAACAGAATATCAGTGACCTGCGTTTTGGACGAGTCGGTTCTCAGGGCGGTCGGCCCGCCCGCGACAAATACGGCAATTCAGACGTATAGACTTCCGTCATGCGGGAGGCAGGTGGTCCACTGGAGGCCGGGCTCGACCGTGCGGTCCTCGCCGGCGCGGTGCTGCTCGGCGCGCCGCTCCTCGTGTTCGCGAACATCCCGGTGCCCGTCGTGATCGGATCGCTCGCCGGCATCACCGCGGTCGGCCTGATGCTGCGCGCGCCGGTGTCGAACCGTCACCGTTGGTGGCTGCGGGCACTCGGCGCCGACCTCGCGTTGCTGCTCGTCCTCACCGCCGCGACGCTGCTCGGGCACTTGTCGGAACCGGTCGCGCTCGCGTGGCTCGTGAGCTACTGCGGCGCGCTCGCCCTCTACGGGTGGACGATGGAAGTGCTCGCCCGCTCGGTGAGCGATCGTCGCGGTGCACGGCGTTGGGGCGTCACAACCGCGACGGTCTTCCGCGCCTCGATCGCGGCACTCGCCGCTGAAGTCGGGGCGCTCGCCACGCACGACCTTCGTATCGTGCAGGGCGGCTACCACTTCTCGGCGACCGGGCTCGGCGGCGGCGCGTTCCTCGCCGCGATCGCGCTGCTCACCGCTCTCGTCTTACGGTGGGGGCCACCGACGCTCGGCATACGGCGCGCGCTGCAGTCGCACTTCGAGACCGAACCGCTGCGCCGGTTGCGTTCCAACCTCGCCGGCCACTGAAGGCTGCCGATCCGTTTGCGTCCCACGCGATGTTGAACGCGGCGACCGGTCGCGTTCACGCGTTGGGCGACATCGCCGCGATGAGCTCCGGCTGGCGCTCGCGGGCGCGGCGCGCCGCGAACGTGACCGCGGCGAACCAGATCGCGAACGTGTACACCGCAATCGCAGGGAGCACCACACCGAGCGCGAGCAGGCCGCGACGATGCGCGACGACGACCGTGATCGCGACCGGGAGGAGCAGCAGCGCATCGGACGTGAGCGCGGCCAACGAAGCCAAGCCGACGATGCAACCCCTGCCCGTGTTGGCCTGGCGGTTGAGGAACGGGTTCACGTCGTCAGGTACGAGGATGGGCGCGAAGACCGACAGGACCGCTCCGACGCCGAACGGCACACCGCACGCCGCGAAGGCGAGACCGATCGCAAACGGCACGTAGCGCCACCCGCCAGAGATCGCCGCGAGCAACAACGCGGCCGGAACGGTCGGGAAGACCAGGGCGGGTAACCAACTCAACTCGCGGGCAACGAACTCGGCCCGCCGCGGCCCGCCGCAAACGACTTCGAGCCACAGCGAGGCGCCGTCGTGGCCGAGCTGATTGTTCGCGGCCGAGAGTGCGAAGATCCCCGACAGCGGGGCGACCAGCACGATGCCGTCCGGGACGGAACCCGGATGTTGCAACACCTGCAGCAGGACGAACCCGGTGCCGAGCACGATCGCGACGAGCGTCACCGAGCGCCGAGCCGGCGAGCGGGCCAGGTAGCGCAGTTCCTTGCGCGTCGCCGCGTGGAGTTCGCTCCCCCGCGCCCAGGCCGCGCCGTCGTTCGCCGAGCGGTGGTCGTCGCGGCTGACCGTGCCCGGGTCGACGAGCAGGGCCGTCACGCCACCCACCCACGCCCACGCGAAGAGAACGGTCCACGCGATCGCAGCCATGATCCCGGCCAGCGCGACTGCAACATTCCCGCGGCTCGCGTCGACGATCGCCTGGCCGGCCAGGCCCGGCGGAGTGAACCGCAACACGTCGAACAGGCGAGTCTCCGCCTTCGAACCGAGATGGGGTGCCATCTGGGTCCCGAACCACAAACCGGCACCCACGAACGCGGCCGCGAGCACCGAGATGTCGCGCCCGCGCCGGGAACGTTGCGCCCGAACGAGCACCGTTGCCAGCGCGCGCGACGCGCACAGCGCCATCGCGAACCCGACGGCACCGGCAAGCACCACGACCAGCCCACCCAGGCTGAAGCGCACGAAGCCGATGACGACGCCGGCGATCACGATCGCGGCGGCAACCGGACCGAACCCGATCAGCGATGCGGCAACGACGCCCTTCCGTATGTCGGCGTGCGACAAGGCAACGAGCGTCAGGCGGCTCGGGTCGACGGTTTCGTCGACACCGATGACGAGCGGGCCGAAGGTCCAGAGCCCGAACACGATCAGGTAGGTGCCCAGACCACCGGCGCGGAACGCGAGCGCGCTTTCGTGGCCCCGCCCGGTCGCGATCGCTTCGAGCGCCGCGATACCGGCCAGGAAGAACCCGACCAGTGCGCCCGCGAGCGCGAGGCGGCCGTGACGGGTACGGGTCATGCCGTTGACGACCAGGCGCCACTTCAACGCGGCAAACGTGCGCGTCACGCGCCACCACGCAACCAGCCGAGGCCTTCGTCTTGCGTCGCGAGGCCACCGACCAACCGGACAAACACGTCCTCGAGCCGCTCGGCGCCTCGAACCTCCGCCATCGTTCCCTGCGAGACGATCCGCCCGTGGTCGACGACGGCAACCGCATCGCACAGTCGCTCGACGACATCGAGCACATGCGTGCTGAACACGACGGTGCCCGCCGCGGCGCAGAAGCGCTGCAGCACGCCTTGGATCGTGTGAGCCGAAACGGGGTCGACCGATTCGAACGGCTCATCGAGGAACAGGACGCTCGGCGCGTGCAGGATGGCCGCCGCGAGCGCGATCTTCTTCCGCATCCCCTGGCTGTAGTCGGCGACGAGCTTGTTCGACGCATCTTCGAGCCCGAGGACGGTGAACAGTTCGTCGACACGGGCCGCGATCGTTGCCACGTCGAGACGACGGAGCCGGCCGAGGAACGACAAGAACTCGCGGCCGGTGAGCCGCTCGAAGAGGTGCAGGTCGTCGGGGAGCACCCCGAAGTGCGCTTTCGCGGTGACCGGGTCGGCCCACACGTCGACGCCGTCGACGATCACGCGCCCGGCGTCGGGCCGCAACAAACCGGTGATCATCCGGATCGTCGTCGTCTTGCCGGCACCGTTGAGGCCGATCATGCCGAACAACGAACCGCCGGGACGATCAGGTCGATGCCGTCGACCGCGAGCGTCGGCCCGAAGCGTTTACGTAGGCCGTGCACGGCAACGGCAGGGGATCGCTCCACCGCGCCAGTCTCGCGGACGCCCTCTGCCTCCCCGCGCAGCCAGCCGCCGACGGAACCGGGGACCCGCGCGTGGCGACGTTCGGCCGGCTCCACGAGATCCCACCGGTTGCCGACGACGTCGAGGAACACCACTACCCGGCCGTACGGTTCGGTACGAGGCGACCCGACGAATTCGACGCCGGCCGCCCGCATCCGGTCGTACACCGCGGCGAAGTCGTCGACGCGGAGAATGAAGCCGACGCGACCGGCGACCTGATCGCCGATCGCCGCGCGCTGACGTGGCCCGTCGGCGCGGGCGAGCAGGATCCCAGTCCCGGCGGACGGACGACGACCCAACGTTTCGCGCGCCCGTCCGTGGTCGCGGCCGGCGCATCTTCGACGAGTTCGAAACCGAGCGCGCCCACGAAGAACTCGATCGCGGGTTCGTAGTCCTGGACGACGATGGCGACGGCATCGAGCTGCATGTCGTGGTCAACCGCCGGTCGGCGCGGCGGAGATGGCGACGCTGCGCATCAACCGAACGCGAGCGGTCGCGTTGCTTGCGATCGAGTGGAAGACCCAGGGATGAGTGACGTACACGTCGCCGGCCTTGCCGGTGCACTCGACCACTCGTAGAGGCACGCCGTGCATTTCGGCTCGTTCGTTCACCAACACGCTGTCGCGCTCCGGACCGGCGTCGTCGGAAGTGAGCGCCCGCAGCCATGGATGCGACCCCAGGAAGCCGAACTTGCAGCGCTTGTAGTCGCGCTCGCGCGTCGTCTGGAGGTATGCCGCGAACGCGCGGTGCGACCCTGCCAGTTGCGGCGTCCCTGCGCCACCGGGCTCGACGTCGTCGACCAGCGCCCACAGCTTCACCGCGACAAGACGATGGGCCGGCAACGTCGGCGGGAAGTCGGAGTGCCAGATCTTCGACGGTACCCGCCATTGCGTTGCGTTCGGCATCGTCACCAGCACGTTGCCGAACGTCTTCGGTCGCACCCAACCGCCCGCGCCGAACAACGCGTCGAGCACGTCCTCGATCACCGGGCCACAGATCGGTGCGAACGCGGTGCTCTTCTTGCTCGTGCGAAGTCCGGTCGGTGCGTGCCGGCTCCACGTCGCTGGATCGTCGCGCCGGATCTCGTACCGCGCGTGCAATTCGCGCCAGATCACCTCGCGCATGCGCGCCGCGTCGGCAGCGGAGAACACCGCGGTGCAGCGCATGATCCCCGTCGCCGCGAACGCATCGAGGTCCACGACCGCAACTTTGTCAGTTCAGCAACACATGATGTGGGCGAATTGACAATGTTCGAGCGCCCGGGCGCGGGTCGGCCCCGGCACAGGGCCGGGGCCGACACACATCACTCTGGGATGGCGACCGTTACTCGCCGCCCACTGCTTGGCCGTCGCCGTTCGTTTCGGCCTGCTCGGTCCCGCCGAAGGTCGCGGTATCGCCCGCGAAGTCCTGCAGGATCGACAAGTCGGGCTCTTCGCTCGGCGACTGGCGTGAACTTGCCTCACGCAGCCACGTTGCGAGGTCCATCTCGTCTTCGGCTTCCGACGAATAGAACGGCAGCGGTTCGTAGTCGGGGGCTTCGGTCGTGATGTCGCGGTAACGGTTCATGCCCGTACCGGCCGGGATCAACTTCCCGATGATCACGTTCTCCTTCAGGCCTTCGAGCCCGTCGGAGCGACCCTCGATCGCCGCTTCGGTGAGCACCCGAGTGGTCTCCTGGAACGACGCCGCCGACAACCACGAGTCGGTCGCGAGCGACGCCTTCGTGATCCCCATGAGTTCCGGCCGGCCTTCGGCGGGCTGCTTGCCTTCCTCGACCAGGCGACGGTTGGTGTCCGCGTAACGGCGGGCATCGACCTTCTCGCCGGGCAGGAAGGGGCTGTCGCCCGGTTCCGAGACCGCGACTCGTCGCAGCATCTGGCGGACGATCACCTCGACGTGCTTGTCGTGGATCGACACACCCTGTTCCCGGTAGACCTTCTGCACCTCGGCGCCGAGATAGATCTGGGTTTCCCGGATCCCTCGCACCTCGAGCAGCTTCTTCGGGTCGAGCGGCGTCTTCTCGTCGCCGACCAACCGGTCACCGGCCTGCACCTCTTGGCCTTCACGCACACTGATGTGCGCTCGGCGCGATACCGCGTACTCGGTTTCGGTGCCGTCGTCGGCGACGATCGTGATGGTGCGTTCGCCCTTCTCGTTCTCACCGATGCGTACGACACCGCTCATTTCGGCGAGCAGCGCCGCACCCTTCGGGGTGCGAGCTTCGAAAAGTTCGACCACACGCGGGAGACCGTGCGTGATGTCTTCACCGGCCACACCACCGGTGTGGAAGGTACGCATCGTGAGCTGCGTGCCCGGCTCACCGATCGACTGCGCCGCGATGATCCCGATCGCTTCACCGAGATCGGCGGGCTTGCCCGTGGCGAGGAACCGGCCGTAGCACTTCGAGCACACGCCGACGATCGTGTCGCAGGTCAGCACCGAACGCACCCGCACTCGTGTGATCGCGGGATCTTCGGCCAACGCCACGAGGTGGTCGTCGTCGAGTTCGAGGTTCCGCGGCAGGACAGTGCCGTCGGAAAGGGTGAGGTCTTCGGCGAGGCAACGCCCGAGCAGGCTGGTTTCGAGCAGTCGAAGATCTTCGATCGGCTCCACCCAGATGCCGCGGGCGCTCTCGCAGTCCCACTCCTTCACGATCAGCTCTTGCGCGACGTCGACGAGACGTCGGGTCAGGTAACCCGAGTCGGCGGTACGAAGCGCGGTGTCGGCGAGGCCCTTTCGAGCGCCGTGCGTCGAGATGAAGTACTCGAGCACGGAGAGGCCTTCACGGAAGTTGGCCTTGATCGGGCGGGGGATGATCTCACCACGAGGGTTGGCGACCAGCCCGCGCATACCGGCGATCTGGCGCACCTGCATGACGTTTCCTCGAGCACCCGAGCCGACCATCATGTCGATCGGGTTGAACGGCTCGGTCAGCAGTTCTTCCTGCATGGCCCGCGTGACCTGGTTGGTCGCGTCGGTCCAGATCTCGATTTCCTGCTGCCGCCGTTCGTCGTCGGTGATGATGCCGCGCTCGTACTGGTTCTCGACCTTCGACGCTTCGCCTTCGAACTTCTCGAGCAACCCGGCCTTCGCGTCGGGCGTCTTCACGTCGGCGATGGAGATGGTCAGCCCGGCTCGCGTCGACCACTCGTACCCGAGGGTCTTCAACTGGTCGAGGCTGTCGGCGACGACCGCCTTGTCGTAGAGCTCGACGAGCTCACCGACCACGTTCACGATCTCGCGCTTTTTCATCTCCGCGTCGGCGAAGGGGAAGTCGTCGGGGAACGCGGAGTTGAGCAGCAACCGGCCGAGCGTCGTTTCAACCAACACTTCGCTGGTCCCGTTGGTGCCGTACTCGCGCACCACCAGGCTCTGCTGCGTGCCGTCGTCGAGGGGGCGCGGGTAACGGTCGGCCGGGAACTTCGCCGCCGGCATCCGGACCCGGATCGGTTCGTGCAGCGAGATCGCGTCGTCGCTGCCGGCCGCGAGCCGGTCGTCGAAGGCGAAGATCGCCGCGTCGAGCGACGAGAACGAACGCGGCCGCTCACGCCCCTCGGGCAGCGGGAGCTGCTTGGTCAGGTAGTAGTGACCGATGATCATGTCCTGGCTCGGGACCGCGATCGGCCGGCCCGACGCGGGCGACAGGATGTTGTGCGCCGAGAGCATCAACAAACGCGCTTCGGCTTGTGCCTCCGCCGAGAGCGGGAGGTGCACGGCCATCTGGTCGCCGTCGAAGTCGGCGTTGAACGCCGCGCAGACGAGCGGGTGGATCTGGATCGCCTTGCCTTCCACCAACACGGGCTCGAAGGCCTGGATGCCCAGGCGGTGCAGCGTTGGGGCACGGTTCAGGAACACCGGGTGTTCCTTGATCACCTCTTCGAGGACGTCCCACACCTGCGGACGCGCCCGTTCGACCATCCGCTTCGCCGACTTGATGTTCTGTGCGTACTCGAGGTCGACGAGCCGCTTCATCACGAACGGCTTGAACAATTCGAGCGCCATCGCCTTCGGGAGACCGCACTGCCGCAGGCGCAGGTGCGGCCCGACGACGATGACGGAACGGCCGGAGTAGTCGACGCGCTTGCCGAGCAGGTTCTGGCGGAACCGGCCCTGCTTGCCTTTCAACATGTCGGAGAGCGACTTGAGGGCGCGGTTGCCCGGCCCGGTCACCGGACGCCCGCGGCGACCGTTGTCGAACAGCGCGTCGACGGCCTCCTGGAGCATCCGCTTCTCGTTGTTGATGATGATCTCGGGGGCACCGAGGTCGAGCAGTCGCTTCAACCGGTTGTTGCGGTTGATCACGCGCCGGTACAGGTCGTTGAGGTCTGACGTCGCGAAGCGCCCACCGTCGAGCTGCACCATCGGGCGCAGGTCGGGCGGGATCACCGGGATGACGTCGAGGATCATGCCCATCGGCGAGTTGACGTAGCGGCCGTCGTCGTTCTTACGGTTGAACGCCGACACGACCTTCAACCGCTTGATGGCCTTCGCCTTGCGCTGGCCCTTCGCGGTCGCGATCGTCTCTTTGAGCTCCACCTCGACGAGTTCGAGGTCGAGGCGCGACACGAGGTCCTTCACCGCTTCGGCGCCCATGCCGCCGGCGAAGAACTCCTGGTACCGGTCCTGCAGTTCGCGCCAAACGCGCTCGTCGTCGACGAGCTGCTTCGGCTTCAGCGTCCGGAAGGTGTCCCACACCAACTGCAGGTGCGCGATCTCTTCCTCTTCCTTCTCGCGGCTGTCTTCGAAGTCCTTGTTGCGAGCCTTCTCCGTGCGCTCGAACTCGTTCTTCTTCGCGCTACGGCCTTCGAGCTCCTCGACTTCCTTGAGGTACTGCTCGTCGCGTTCGCGGCGGCGCAGCTCGTACTCCTTGCGGATCTCCTCGATCTCGGCCCGCATCTCGCCCTCGAGTTCGGGCAACTTCTCGTGGAGCCGGTCGGTGTCGACCCACGTGATGAGGTGCGCGGCGAAGTAGATGACCTTCTCGAGCGACTTCGGCGCGATGTCGAGGAGGTACCCGAGCCGGCTCGGGACACCCTTGAAGTACCAGATGTGGGTGACCGGCGCGGCGAGCTGGATGTGGCCCATCCGCTCGCGGCGCACCTTCGAACGCGTCACCTCGACGCCGCAGCGTTCGCAGATGATGCCCTTGAACCGGACGCGCTTGTACTTGCCGCAGTAGCACTCCCAGTCCTTGGTCGGCCCGAAGATCTTCTCGCAGAAGAGGCCGTCCTTCTCGGGCTTGAGCGTCCGGTAGTTGATCGTCTCCGGCTTCTTCACCTCGCCGTTCGACCACGTGAGAATGTCGTTCGCGGCCGCGAGGCTGATGGTCAGTCGGTTGCTGTCGTTTACGTCGAGCACAAATGCCCCCTCGGCATTGCCGTGGTAGCTGGAGCGGATAACCGGAAAACCGGACTAGAAACGAGCCGTCGCGGCGTCTTCCTCGTCGGTACCCCGTTCGGGGCGCGACAGGTCGATGCCGAGCGACTCGGTGGTGCGGAATGCGTCCTCGTCGAGTTCGCGGATCTCGATCTCTTCGCCGGCCGAGTTCATCACCCGTACGTTGAGGCACAACGCCTGCATTTCCTTGATGAGCACTTTGAAGCTCTCGGGAATGCCCGGTTCGGGGATGTTCTCGCCCTTGACGATCGCCTCGTAGACCTTCACCCGGCCGAGCACGTCGTCGGACTTGATGGTGAGGATCTCCTGGAGCGCGTAGGCCGAGCCGTACGCCTCCAGCGCCCAGACCTCCATCTCACCGAATCGCTGGCCACCGAACTGCGCCTTCCCACCGAGCGGCTGCTGGGTGATCATCGAGTACGGGCCGGTCGAACGGGCGTGGATCTTGTCGTCGACGAGGTGCGACAGCTTCAGGATGTACATGTAGCCGACGGTCACGCGCCGGTCGTAGGCCTCACCGGTACGGCCGTCGTACAAGGTCGCTTTCCCGCTCTTGTCGACCAACCGGTTCGCACCGGTGCTGCCGTCTTCGTTGCGGGGCGCGGTGAGCACGCTCTGGCTGTCGTCGTGCAAGTTCTCGAACAGCGACTGGATCGTGCCGATCACGCCGCCCTGCTCGGTCTCGTCCCAGTGCGCGCCGTCGAAGACGGGCGTCGAGATCCAAACCGCCGGTTCGGTGATGGTGCGTGTCTTGCGCGGTTCGGCCGGGCGCGTGCCGGTGTCGACCCAACCGTGGCGCGCCGCGTACCCGAGATGCGCCTCGAGCACCTGCCCGACGTTCATCCGGCTCGGCACACCGAGCGGGTTGAGCACGATGTCGACGGGCGTCCCGTCGGCGAGGTACGGCATGTCTTCCTGCGGGAGGATCTTCGAGATCACACCCTTGTTGCCGTGCCGGCCGGCGAGCTTGTCGCCTTCGCTGATCTTGCGCTTCTGGCCGACGTACACCCGCACGAGTTGGTTGACGCCCGGCGGGAGCTCGTGGCCGTCTTCGCGCGAGAACACCCGCACGTCGATGACCTTGCCGTTCTCGCCGTGCGGCACCTTCAAGCTGGTGTCGCGGACCTCGCGGGCCTTCTCACCGAAGATCGCGCGCAGCAGGCGCTCTTCCGGCGTGAGCTCCGTCTCGCCTTTCGGGGTGACCTTGCCGACGAGGATGTCGCCGGCACCGACCTCGGCGCCGATGCGGATGATGCCGCGCTCGTCGAGGTCTTTGAGGATGTCCTCGCTCAGGTTCGGGATGTCACGGGTGATCTCTTCGGCGCCGAGCTTCGTGTCGCGCGCGTCGATCTCGTGCTCCTCGATGTGGATCGACGTGAGCACGTCGTCCTTCACGAGTCGTTCCGAGAGCACGATCGCGTCCTCGAAGTTGTGGCCCTTCCACGGCATGAACGCGACGAGCAGGTTCTTGCCGAGTGCGAGCTCGCCCTGATGGGTCGACGGGCCGTCGGCGAGGACGTCGCCCTTCTTCACCTGGTCGCCGGCGTCGACGGCCGGCTTCTGGTTGATGCACGTGCCCTGGTTCGACCGGCGGAACTTGTTGAGCCGGTGGACCTTCTTGCCGAGCTTCTTGTAGTCGACGGTGACCGTGTCGCCCGACACGTCGAGCACGGTGCCTTCGTCCTGGGCGAGGAGCACGTCGCCGGCGTCGCGGGCCGCGCGGCCCTCGACACCCGTGCCGATGTACGGCGCGGTCGCGCGCAGCAGCGGTACGGCCTGACGTTGCATGTTGGCGCCCATGAGCGCCCGGTTGGCGTCGTCGTGCTCGAGGAACGGGATCAACGCGGTCGCGACCGACACGACCTGCTTCGGCGAGACGTCCATGTACTCGACTTCGGACGCGTCGACGAGGCCGATCTCACCACGACCGAGACGGGCAAGCACCTTGTCGTCGAGGAAGTTGCCCTGCTCGTCGACGCTCGCGTTCGCCTGCGCGATGCGGTAGATGTCTTCGTCGTCGGCGGCGAGGTACTCGATCTCGTCGGTGACGCGACCGTCGGTGACCCGCCGGTACGGGGTCTCGATGAACCCGAACCGGTTGATGCGCGCGTAGCTCGACAGGTAGCCGATGAGGCCGATGTTCGGGCCTTCAGGCGTCTCGATCGGGCACATGCGGCCGTAGTGGCTCGGGTGCACGTCTCGCACTTCGAAGCCGGCGCGCTCACGCGACAGGCCACCCGGGCCGAGGGCCGACAAGCGCCGCTTGTGGGTGAGGCCGGCAAGCGGGTTGGTCTGGTCCATGAACTGGCTGAGCTGCGACGAACCGAAGAACTCCTTGATCGCCGCGACCACCGGACGGATGTTGATCAACGTCTGAGGCGTGATCGCTTCGACGTCCTGGGTCGTCATGCGTTCCCGCACGACGCGCTCCATGCGGCTGAGACCGACACGCAGCTGGTTCTGGATCAGCTCACCGACCGAACGCACCCGGCGGTTGCCGAAGTGGTCGATGTCGTCGGCGTAGTAGCCCGGCTCACGGGCGTGCAGCTTCACGAGGTACGACACCGCGGCGAGAATGTCGGCGCGCGACAGGATGTAGTCGGCCCGGCCACCGTCGATGTCGGCGTTGGGGATGTCGAGCCCGAAACGGTCGAGCGCGAGGAGCGGGTATTCCTTCGAGAGCTTCTTGCTCACCTTGTGGCGCCCGACCTTCGCCATGTCGTAGCGCTTCGGGTTGAAGAACAGGTTCTCGAGCAAGGCACGCGCCGAGTCGGGGGTCGGCGGCTCGCCCGGGCGAAGCTTGCGGTAGATGTCGATGAAGGCTTCGTCGACGCTGGCGGTGTTGTCCTTGTCGAGCGTGTTGCGCATCGACTCGTAGGGCCGGCCCTGATCGTCGGTGATGAGGTTGAGGAGTTCCTCCTCCGACTCGCCGAAGCCCAGCGCCTTCAGCAGGATCGTGATCGGCTGCTTGCGCTTGCGGTCGACGCGGACGTAGACGACGTCCTTCTTGTCGACCTCGAACTCGAGCCACGCGCCGCGGCTCGGGATCACCTTCGCGTCGACGACTTCCTTTTCGGGTTGGGTCTTGTCGGGCGTCGCGCCGAAGTACACGCCCGGCGACCGCACGAGCTGGCTCACGACGATCCGCTCGGTGCCGTTGATGATGAAGGTGCCGCGGTCGGTCATCATCGGGAAGTCGCCCATGAAGACCGTCTGCTCTTTGATCTCACCCGTCTGGGCGTTCATGAAACGCGCGGTGACGAAGAGCGGGCGCGCGTAGGTCATGTCGCGCTCGCGACACTCGTCTTCGGAATGCTTCGGCGGGTCGAAGACGTGGTCGGTCAACTCGAGCTTGAGCTGACCGGTGAAGTCTTCGATCGGGGAGAGGTCGCGCAGGACCTCACCGACGCCGTCTTCGAGGAACCAGTGGAAGGACTCCGTCTGGACTTCGATCAGGTTGGGGAGGTCCTTGACCTCACGCAACCGAGAGAAGGACAGACGCTCACGGGACGCGAGACGAGCCAACGTCACTCCATTCGGGGTTTGCAGCACGCGCCGAAGTTGCGCCCGGCGGCGGGAATCCCGCCGCTCCCGCAGTAATGGCGCGCGACGCGAAAGGCAGGGAAACACAAAGAGCGCGAGCGGGAAGACACGGCTCGAAGGAGCATAGCCGCGCGGCCACGCTCCTTACAAGGCATCCGGTTTCGGGAGGCCGGGAAGCCTCCGCGCTGGCGCAGACGATAAAGCCCGACCCTCCGATTGGCAAGCTTTTGCGCTCACCGACCGGGGCCGGCCGTGCCCGCGGGCGCGGCGCTCCCGGGCTTGCCTACTTGAGCTCGACGGTGGCGCCGGCCCCTTCGAGCTGGGCTTTTGCCTTCTCGGCGTCTTCCTTCGAGACCTTCTCGAGCACCGGCTTGGGGGCGCCGTCGACCAGGTCCTTGGCTTCCTTGAGGCCGAGGCTCGTCAGCGAGCGGACCTCTTTGATGACCTGGATCTTCTTGTCGCCCGCCGCGTTGAGGATGACGTCGAACTCGTCCTTCTCCTCGGCCGCGGCCGTCTCGCCGCCGCCACCACCGGGGCCGGGGGCCGCGGCGACCGCGACGGGTGCCGCGGCGGTCACACCGAACTCCTCCTCGAACGCCTTCAGGAAGTCGTTCAACTCGAGCACCGTCATGTTCTTGAAGACGTCGAGTAGATCCTGCGTGCTCATGGCCATCGTGCGTGTCTCCTGCTTGTATCTCGATCGGGTTCGTTATTCGGCGTTCGCCTCGGGCGCGGCCTCGTCGGCCACGGCCGCCGGCGCCGCGACCTCGGGCTCGGCCGCGACTTCGGGCTCGGCGGCCACTTCGGGCTCGGCCTCCGCGGCGTCGGCGCCCTCGGGCCCGCGCTGGTCGATGTAGGCCTTCAGGCCGTAGGCGAAGTTGCGGGTGAACGCCTGGAACAGGCCGGCCGCCTTGACGAGCGGCGCCTGGAAACCGCCGGCGAGGCGGGCGAGCAACACGTCGCGCGGCGCGACGTCGGCCAGTGCTTCGACGTCGCGGGTGCTCAACACTCGTGGCCCGAGGAGGCCGCCTTTGAGAACGAGGTTCGGGTTGGTGCGCGCGAAGTCGCGCAACGCTTTCGCCGCGGTGACCGCGTCGCCCCCGTCGCGGCGGACGAACGCGATCGCAACCGGGCCTTCGAGGAGGTCGGCGACGTCGGTCATTCCCGCCTCGGTGGCGGCGCGCCGGGCGAGGGTGTTCTTGAAGACCTTGTAGTCGGTGGCCGCCGGGCGCAACGCGGCCCGCAGTTCGGCCAGATCGGTCACCGACAGGCCGCGGTACTCGGTGAGGACGGCGGCATCCGCTTCGCGCAGGCGCGACGTGATGTCGTCGACGACGGCCGCCTTCTTGCGGAGCTGGTCGCTGTTGTCGGGCGCCTTCGTCGGCATGCGTACCTTCGTTCCTGGTCGCTTCGCCCTTCGCCTCCCTGACGGTCGGCTCCGGGCTCTCGCTTCCGTCTCGGCTCGCGAATCGGGACGCCTTCGAGGCGCCCCGGGAACGCGCGCAAGAGCACGCCTGCCTGGTTCGCCTCTTCCGGCCGGCCGGGGCCGATTACCTCTCCCGCTTACGGGCACGTCGTCGTCGACGAGCCGCAGCGGGCGAGACCGGAGGTCTGTGGCGTTTGTATGTCGGCCGAGGAGCGTACCTGATTGGGAGCTACCGTCGTCGTTCGTGCCCGACGTCGCCGACCGTTACCGCAGGGTCGCCGCCCAATTCACCGCCAAGGTGGCGCAGGTTCCGCCCAATCGCTGGTCGAGCGCCTCCCCCTGCGCCGAATGGAACGCCCGCGAGGTCGTCGACCACTGCGTCTCGTCTTCGGGCCTGTTCCTCGGTTTCATCGGCCGGTCGGTACCCGACGGGCCGACCGTCGACGACGACCCGCTCGCGGCGTGGGTCAACGCCCGCGATGCGGTCCAGGCCGCGCTCGACGACCCGGCAGCCGCGACCACCAAGTACTCCGGGTTCATGGGACCGTCGACCTTCGAAGCGGGTGTCGACCAGTTCATCTGCACCGACCTGGTCGTGCACGGCTGGGACCTTGCCCGCGCCACCGGGCTCGACGAGACGCTCGACCCCGGCGAGGTCGCGAAGGCCCTCGCGGCGATGGGTTCCATCGACGAGAAGATGCTGCGCAGCCCCGGTGCATTCGGTCCCGCGGTCCCCGCGCCGCCCGACGCCGACGCGCAGACCAGGCTCCTCGCGTTTCTCGGCCGCGAGGCGTGAGCTTGCTCGGCCGTCAGTGGGTGGCTTCGACGCGGGCGTCGGGCGCGATCTTCACGCCCGGCCCCATGGTCGAACTGGTCGTGATGCCCTTGATGTAGCGGCCCTTCGCCGCGGCCGGCTTCGCCCGGTTGATCTCGTCGAGCACCGCTCCGAAGTTGGAGACCAGCGCCGCGGGCTCGAAACTCACCCGGCCGATCGGGACGTGGACGTTGCCGTGACGGTCGGTTCGGTACTCGACCTTGCCGCCCTTGAACTCGGCCACGGCCCGACCGACGTCGGGCGTGACCGTGCCGGTCTTCGGGTTGGGCATGAGCCCGCGCGGCCCGAGCACGCGACCGAGCTTGCCCACCTGGCCCATCAGGTCGGGGGTCGCGATCGCGACGTCGAAGTCGAGGAAGCCCTTCTGGATACGGTCGACGAGGTCGTCGGCACCGACGATGTCGGCGCCCGCGGCTTCGGCTTCGCGCGCGGCTTCACCCGCCGCGAACACCGCGACGCGCACGTCCTTGCCGGTGCCCGACGGCAGCGACACCGTGCCGCGCAGCATCTGGTCGGCCTTGCGAGGATCGACCCCGAGACGGAATGCCACCTCGACCGACTCGTCGAACTTGCGATTCGACATGCTCTTCACCAGTTCGAATGCCTCGGCGGGCTGGTGGAGCCGATCCTTGTCGAGACGCTTGCTCGCGTCCTGGTACTTCTTGCCGTGTTGCGGCATCTGCTGCCTCCCTCTCTGGTTCGTGCGCTGCGGTGAGGTCCTCCGCAGCGGGTTTCGATCCGCTCGCCGCCTCAGCCGGTGACTTCGATCCCCATGGAACGGGCGGTGCCGGCGACTTGGGCCATGGCGCCGTCGATGTCGATGGCGTTCAGGTCGGGCATCTTCGACTCGGCGATCTCGCGCACTTGGGCCTTCGTCACCGATCCGGCAACCTCGCGGCGTGGGTTCGACGCCCCCTTCTCCAAGCCCGCGGCCTTGCGCAGCAGCACCGGTGTCGGCGGGGTTTTGGTGATGAAGGTGAAGCTCCGGTCTTCGAAGATCGTGATCTCGGCCGGGATCACGGTGCCGCGCTGCGCTTCGGTCGCGGCGTTGTACTGCTTGCAGAAATCCATGATGTTGATGCCGTGCGGGCCGAGCGCGGTACCGACGGGCGGCGCGGGCGTTGCCCCGCCGGCCTGGATCTGGATCTTCACGATCGCCGCGACGCGTTTCTTCGCCATTCCGTTTCGCTCACTCTCTCATCTCGCTCGCTCACGGCGACTCCTCCGTCGCCGCGGGCGTTCGCTTGCTGGCAGGTTCGCTCGCTGCGCTCGCTCACCGCGGCGCGCCAAGCCTCGCCGTGGACCTTCCTACAGTTTGGCGACGTCGCCGAATTCGAGTTCGACCGGCGTCTCACGACCGAAGATGTTGACGAGCACCTTGAGCTTCGAACGTTCGGCGTCGATCTCGCTGATGACGCCGTTGAAGTCGGCGAAGGGGCCGGTGACGACCCGCACCTGTTCTCCGAGTTCGTACTCGAGCCGCGGGCGTGCCTTCTTCTCGGGGCCGGCGGCCTCTTCCTTGGCGCCGGTGCCGAGGATGTCTTCCACTTCCTTGCGTGACAACGGGGTCGGTTTCGCGCCGCTGCCCACGAACCCGGTGACGCCGGGCGTGTTGCGCACGACATACCAGGAGTTGTCGTCGAGGTCCATCCGAACGAGGAGGTAGCCGGGGAAGACCTTCTTCTGGACTTCCTGCTTCCGCCCGCCCTTGAACTCGATCACCGTCTCCATCGGGATCGCGACCTCGAAGATCTGCTCTTCGACACCCATCGACCGCACCCGGCTGGCGAGGTTCTGCTTCACCTTGTTCTCGTACCCGGCGTAGGTGTGCACCACGTACCAGCGACCGGTCCGGTCGAACGGGCTCGGCTCGCGGGTCGACGTCACGACTTCGACGTCGAGGAGTTCGGCGTCGCCGAGCTCGGCGGTCACGCCCTCGCCTTCGCCGTCTCCGTCGGTGTCGGTGGCGCCGTCGGTGATCGCACCGTCGCTGATCACGTCGGGTGCGTCCGCGTCGGCGCGGTCTGGATGTTCGGGTTCATCGGGCATGGCGGGTTCGTCAGTCATGAGGGGTGGTTCGGCTGCGGTCATGGGATCAACCGAACAGGAAGACGACAAAGTGCGACGAGGCCCAGTCGAAGCCGAAGATCAGCGCGGTCATCACCGTGACCGCGATGAGGACGACGAGGCTCGATTGGATGGTCTCTTCCCGGGTGGGCCAGGCGACCTTCTTCAGTTCGCTGCGCACCTCGGCGAAGTACTGGGACGGGGTCGTGCGTTCGCGCGCCGGCGCCGCCGACGGGCGCTTGTTGGTGGCGCCGCCGTTCGCGCTCCGGCCGGCCGTGGCCGGGGTGCGCGGCGAATCGCCCCCCTGGCGCGCCATCTGTCGTTTCGTCTGTCGGTTCAAGGCTTCGCCTCGTGCGATGGTGCAGGCAGGGAGCAGGGCAGGAGGGACTCGAACCCCCAACCGCCGGTTTTGGAGACCGGAGCTCTACCAGTTGAGCTACTGCCCTCCGGGCCGGGGGCCGTCGATCGAGGATAGCAGCGACTCCCCGCCGGGGGACCAGCGGCCTCAGCTGGCGAGTTTCAGCCCCGGACCGCCCCGGCGACGCGAGCCGCGCGATGAGCAGTGCCGCCGTCGCGGCGGTCGCGACGGCGGTACCACCGATCGCGCCGGCGTAGGCCAACCGCCGCCCGGAAAGGACCGATCGCGCCGCGCGACGCTCGGCGGCGTCCTCGATCGCGGCGAGCGTCTCGCCGAGCAGCCCGGGCGTCGGTTCGATCAAGCGCGTCCGCAGCAGGTGCAACGTGCGCAGGAGGCGCCGGTAGCGGGCCAGTTCGGCCTGGCAGCGCAGGCAGGATTCGACGTGGTGCTCGACCGCGAGGTTGGGCGGCACCGAGGCGTCGACGAACATCGGCAGGAGGGCTGCCACCTCGTCACACCGCATGGGCCTCGGCTCCTTCTTCGTACAGTGCGTCGCGCAGACGCCGCCTTGCGCGGTGCAGGCGAACCTTCGCCGCCGGCACCGAGATGCCGAGTTCGTCGGCGATCGCTTCGTGCGGAAGGTCGTAGATGTCCTTCAGGACGACCACCTGCCGCAGTTTCGACGGGAGTTCGTCGATGGCGGCGGCGACGCGATCGAGGGTGTCGCCGGTTTCCAATGCGGCGACCGGCTGGTGCTCGTGGCGGGTGTCGGCCGGTTCCGCGACGTCGTCGAGTGCTTCGGTCCGGTGCCGTTGCCGCTTGCGCATGTGGGTGGCCGACGCGTTCGCGGTGATGCGGTACATCCAGGTCGAGAACTGCGCCTCTCCCCTGAACTTCCCGATCGCACGCCAGGCCCGTAGGTAGGCGTCCTGCACCACGTCTCGTGCGTCCTCCTCGTTCCCCGTGAGGCGGCATGCCAGCGTGAAGGTATCGACGAAGGTCTGACGGACGAGTTCGTCGAACGCTCCCCGGTCGCCCCGCTGGGCGGCCTCGATCAGTTCCGCCTGGTCCACGGGCTCTCCCGTTCGGCTGGGCGACGATTGGACGCTGCGTACGACCTCAGCGTTACACGCGCGGCACCCCCGGACGCGCCGGGGGTGCCGGGAAACCGAGGATGGGCGCGGAACGACCGCCTCAGCGGGTCTCCTTGTGGAGCGTGTGCTTGTTGTCCCAGCGGCAGAACTTCTTCATCTCGATCCGCTCACGGTCGTTGATCTTGCTCTTGACCGTGATGTAGTTCCGGCGCTTGCACACCTCGCACGCAAGGGTGACCTTGACGCGCTTGTCGCTCGCCATCGCTTCTCGCTCTCTCTTCTCGGCTTGCTGTCGTTCGCTATTTGATGATGTTGACGACGCGGCCGGAGCCGACGGTACGGCCACCCTCACGGATCGCGAAGCGCAGGCCCTCGTCCATCGCGATCGGTTTCTGTAACTCGACCGTCATCTCCGTGTTGTCACCGGGCATCACCATCTCCGTACCCTCCGGCAACGCGATCGTCCCCGTCACGTCCGTCGTACGGAAATAGAACTGCGGGTGGTAGTTGGTAAAGAACGGCGTATGCCGCCCGCCCTCTTCCTTCGTCAAGATATAGACCTGCGCCGTGAAATTGGTGTGTGGCGTAATCGACCCCGGCTTCGACAACACCTGCCCACGCTCGACGTCTTCCTTCTTCGTGCCACGAAGCAGCGCACCGATGTTGTCGCCCGCCCGACCCTCGTCGAGCAACTTCCGGAACATCTCGACGCCGGTACAGGTGGTCTTCGTCGTCGGCCGCAACCCGACGATCTCGATCTCCTCGCCCACCTTCACGAGACCGCGCTCCACCCGGCCCGTCACCACCGTCCCCCGGCCCGTAATCGTGAACACGTCCTCGATCGGCATCAAGAACGGCTTATCGATATCGCGCGTCGGCTCCGGCAAGTACGAATCGACCGCGTCCATCAACTCCACGATCGAACCCGTCCACTTCTCGTCACCCTCCAACGCCTTCAGCGCGCTGACGCGCACCACCGGGATGTCGTCGCCGGGGAACTCGTACTCGTTCAACAACTCACGCACCTCGAGCTCCACCAACTCGAGGATCTCCTCATCGTCGACCATGTCGGCCTTGTTCAGGGCCACCACAATCGACGGCACCCCCACCTGACGCGCCAACAACACATGCTCACGCGTCTGCGGCATCGGCCCGTCGGTCGCCGCGACCACGAGAATCGCGCCATCCATCTGCGCGGCACCGGTGATCATGTTCTTGATGTAGTCCGCATGCCCGGGACAATCCACGTGCGCGTAATGACGGTTCTCCGTCTCGTACTCCACATGCGCGATCGAAATCGTGATCCCCCGCGCCTTCTCCTCCGGAGCCTTATCAATCTGATCGAACGCCGTGAAATGCACGTTCGGGTCCCGGTCGGCCAAGACCTTGGTGATCGCCGCCGTCAGCGTCGTCTTGCCATGGTCGATATGACCGATCGTCCCGATGTTCAGGTGCGGCTTGTTCCGCTCGAACTTGGCCTTGGACATGTTGCAACTCCGCGGAGAGGCTGGACGAGGAACAGTAGGTGGGCGGGGACTGGGTAGCGGAGGCGGGATTCGAACCCGCGACACCACGATTATGAGCCGTGTGCTCTAACCATCTGAGCTACTCCGCCGAGCCGGGGTGCGCCCGGGAGCGCACTCCGAACGAGCCCCCTTACGGACTCGAACCGTAGACCCCTTCCTTACCATGGAAGTGCTCTGCCGACTGAGCTAAGGGGGCGAGGCGCCAAAGAATAGCCGGTGGCTCGGAGCCCCTGCGGTGCTCAGGCGCCGGCGCTCGCTACGTTGCCGGGGTGCAGATCAGACGGGTCGAGATCGCCGACGCCGAGGCTATCCGCCGCATCTACAACCTCGAGGTGTTGGAGTCGACCGTCACGTTCGATCTCGTCGCCCGCACCGCAGATCAGCAACGCCAGTGGATCGACATCCATTCCGGGAGCCACCCGGCGATCGTCGCCGTCGACGGCGGCGCCCTCGTCGGCTTCGCCTCCGTGTCGCCGTACCGCTCGCGGCCCGCGTACGCCACGACGGTGGAAGACAGCGTCTACGTCCGCCGCGACCGCCAGGGCACCGGCGTCGGGAAAACGCTCCTCGGCGAGCTGGTCGACATGACGCGCGACCACGGCTTCCACTCGATCATCGCGCGGATCGTGGGTGGCCACGCCGCGTCCATCGCGCTTCACACCAAGTGCGGGTTCGAGCCCATCGGGGTGGAACGGGAGATCGGCCGGAAGTTCGGGCGCTGGCTCGACGTCGTGCTCATGCAATGCATGCTGTGAGGTCGCGTGCACCGCGGGGTGCAGGGGCGCGGCGCGGGCGAAGACTGGAAGGAGAACGGGGGTGGGCCGGGTTGGATTCGAACCAACGTAGCGGTAACGCAACGGGTTTACAGCCCGTCCCCTTTGGCCACTCGGGTACCGACCCGGGCGTAATCTAGCAGCGTGATGAATGATGGATTCGACGGCGCCGCCGGCGTTGGCCGACCTCGTTCCGGCAAGCGGCGGCGCCTTGTACGGGATAATTCATCACGCTGTGAGCAGCCGCTCACGGCGATCTTCCTGGGGGTCAGACGCGCCAATGCCTAGCTTCGACGTCGTTTCGGAAGTCGACATGCAAGAGGTTCGCAACGCCGTCGACCAGGCGCAGCGCGAGCTGTCCACTCGCTTCGACTTCAAAGGCACCGACAGCGGCGTCGAACTCACCCCCGACAACATCGACCTGCGCTCCGCGACCGAAGAACGCATGAAGGCGGTCGCGCAAGTACTCGAAGAGAAACTCGTGCGACGCAAGGTGTCGTTGAAGCTCCTGAGCTACGGCAAGGTCGAGGAAGCGAGCAAGGGCGCGGTACGCCAGAAGGTGACCCTGAACGTCGGCATCTCCGACGAGAAGGCCCGCGAGATCGGCAAGTTCCTGAAGGGCCTCAGCCTGAAGGGCGTACAGCACCAGGTGCAGGGCGACCAGCTGCGCGTCACGGGCAAGAAGCGTGACGACCTCCAGGCCGCAATCGCCGCGATGCGCGAGCACGACTTCGGCATCCCCCTGCAGTTCACGAACTTCCGCGACTGAAACGCCGGGAACACGCAATCGCTGCTGAAGCGTTGCTTCGGCACGACCGGTCGCGACCTTGAACGATTTCTGCCGCCGCGTCGCGGGCGGTGTCGCGGTTCACGTTTCGTCGTCCCCGGCAACATGACCTTGATCACCTCAGGCGCGTGCTCCATTCCTTTGCGACGCCCGTTGTTGTCTGCTGTGCGGGTCCCGCTCTCCCAGCCGGAGTGAAAGGACTCACTGATGCACCGGCTTTGGAAGTTCGCACCGCCCTGCGCGCTCGTCGCCATGATCGCGATCCCCCTTGGCGCCGCGCCCGCGCAGGCGAGCAGCAGCGTCGCGGTGATCGTGCGCGACGCGCCCGGGACGACCGCCGGTGTGGCGCAGGCGATCAGCGCCCTCGGCGGCACGGTCACTGCCAACTACTCGGGTCTCGACGAACTGGCGGCCAACGTGCCGAGCGGCGCCGTTGCATCGCTCGGCAGCGTGCCCGGTGTCGTCGAGGTCACGACCAACGGCACACTGCACCTACTCTCGGACCTCGGAGCGGGCAAGGTCAACAACAGCACCTACGGGCCCGACCCGGCGGTGCACGGCAAGTCGGCGCTCGACGACCCGGGTTCCCTGTACGGCACCGACCACCTCGTCAACGCCGACCAGGTGTGGAAGTCGGGCGACACCGGCCAGGGTGTGGACGTGGCGGTCATCGACTCCGGTGTGTCGCCGGTCGCCGGTCTCGACGCACCCGGCAAGATCGTCTACGGCCCCGACCTCTCCTTCGACTCGCAGGCTTCGAACCTGCAGTACCTCGACGGCTACGGCCACGGCACGCACATGGCCGGCATCATCGCCGCGCACGACAACGGCGTCGACCCGCAGACGGCTTCGTCCGACGCGGCGATCGGCATCGCGCCGGATTCCCGAATCGTGAGTGTGAAGGTCGCGGCCGGCGACGGCAGCGCCGACGTCTCGCAGGTGATCGCGGGCATCAACTGGGTCGTGGAGCACGCGCACGACGGCGGCCTCAACATCCGCGTGATCAACCTGTCGTTCGGCACGAACAGCACGCAGAGCTACCTGTTCGACCCGATCACCTACGCGACCGAGGTCGCGTGGCGCAACGGCATCGTGGTGGTCGTCGCGGCCGGCAACAACGGCGTATCGGCCCCGCTCGACGACCCGGCGTACGACCCGTACGTGGTCGCCGTCGGTTCCTCCGACCACCAGGGCACGGTCTCCCGGGGCGACGACGGCATCTCCGACTTCTCCAGCCGCGGCACCTGGTCGCGCCGGCCCGACCTCGCTGCCCCCGGCCGTTCGATCGCGAGCCTTCGCGACCCGGGTTCCTACATCGACGTGAACTACCCGACGGCGCAGGTCGGCACCCGGTACTTCCGGGGCAGCGGGACCTCGCAGGCAACGGCGGTGACGAGCGGTGCCGTTGCCCTGCTGCTCCAGTCGCGGCCGTGGCTCACGCCCGACGAGGTGAAGCAGGCGCTCGTGCGCAGCGCCGCGCCGCTGTCGTCCGACGGCATCGCGCTCGACAAGGGCATCGGGCGGCTCGACGTCGCCGGTGCGAACCGAGCGGTACCCGTGCACGCCCAACAGTTCTTCTGGCCGGCGACGGGGCTCGGTTCGATCGATGCCGCCCGCGGCACCAACGACCGTCTCGCCGACAACGGCGTCGTGCTGAGCGGCGAGCAAGATGTGCAGGGCCAGCCGTGGCACGCATGGCAGTGGGCCGCCGACGCGAGCGCGCTGCGCACCTGGGACGGCGGCTGGTGGAACGGAACCGAATGGACCGGGAGCTCGTGGACCGACGGGTCGTGGAGCACCGGGACCTGGGACGGGCGCACGTGGAGCGGCCGGACCTGGAGCGGCCGGACCTGGTCGGGCCACACCTGGTCGGGCCACACCTGGTCCGGCCACACCTGGTCCGGCCACACCTGGTCCGGCCACACCTGGTCGGGCCGCACGTGGAGTGGCGCGGCGTACAACTGATCGGCCCGCGGACGCTCGATCCGACCCGGTCGGTTCGGCGCTTCTCGCGTGAGGTCAGTGGGTGTTGTGGTACTCGTGAAGCCGGCGGATGCGCTCTTCGGTCGGCGGGTGCGTCGTGAAGAGGTTCTTGAACTGCATCTTCTTCCCGGTGAGCGGGTTGATGATGTAGGCGGTCGCGTGGGCGGGGTCGACGTCCATCGGCACCTGCTTGGCGTAGGCCTCGATCTTGGTGAGCGCCCGGGCGAGCGGTTCACCGGTGCCGAGCAGCTCCGCACCACCGCGGTCGGCGTCGAACTCGCGTGAGCGCGACAGCGCCATCTGCAACACCGTCGCGGCCAGCGGAGCGAGGATCATCATGGCCAGCAGGCCGAAGATGTTCTCGTCGCGGCTGCGGCCGTTGCCGCCGCCCCCTCCGAACATCGCACCCCACATCGCCATGCGGGCGGCGAAGGTGATGCCCATGGCAACCGTCGCGGCTACCGAGGTGATGAGGATGTCGCGGTGGCGGACGTGCGACAGCTCGTGCGCGAGCACACCGCGCAGTTCATCGTGGTCGACGACCTGCATCAGGCCCTGGGTGACCGCGACCGCGGCGTGGTGCGGGTTACGGCCGGTCGCGAACGCGTTCGGCTGTTGTGCCGGGCTCATGTAGATCTTCGGCATCGGCATGTCGGCACGCTGGGTGAGGTTGCGCACGATGGCGTAGAGGTCGGGGGCTTCCGCCTCACTGATCGGGACCGCCCGGGCGGCCTTCACCGCGATCTTGTCGCTGAACCAGTACGACCCGCCGACGAAGACAAGGCCGATCAGCAGCCCGATCGTCAGACCTGACTGGCCCCCGAAGGCGGCACCGATGCCCATGAAGAGGGCACCGAGGGCGGCCAGGAGGGCAGCTGTCTTCACGTTGTTCTTGATCATGTTTGCTGGGTTCCGTTCGGTCGCGGGAGGCGGCTTGCTCCTCCCACTCGTGACGCTCCAACGTACCGGTCGGGCGGTTCGTTCCCGGACGCGCGGCTCCTCACCGCGTTCTCACCGTCCGGGAGAAGGGCTCAGGTCGCCGGGCACCCGCCGCTCGCCGCCAGGTGGGCGACGTGGTCGTGGTAATGGATGGTCCGGTAGCTCGAGCTGCCCGCGGCCAGGTCGCCGTCGGCGCCGAGCTGCGCCATCGTCGGGTCGTCCGTTGCATGGTGGGTGGGCTGGGCCAGGTACGTCTCGACCCCGGCGATGATCGTCTGGGCGTCGGTACGGCACACCTGTGTGGTCGCCTTGTCGCCGAGGTTGCGCACCGAGAACCCGGCGGCCACACCGACCGCGACCAGGATCGCGAGTGCGACACCGAGCTCGACGATCGTCCAACGGCGGCTTCTCTTGGCGACGGTTACGGGGTTCGGTCCCACGGGACCTCGTTCAGTCGTAGTAACCCGAATGCACATAGAGGCAGGGGATGCCCTCGGCGCGGAACATCTCCACGTTCCGCCGGTCGTCTTCGAACGCGAGGCGAAGGTCGAAGCCGTAGGAACGCAGGTCCCACACCGACGACTGCTTGAAGTCGCGGGCCATCTCGTAGTCGCCCCAGGGCCGCATCAGCAGCAGGTCCCAACGAATCTTGTAGCGACGCAGCCACGCCTCGGTGAGGTGGTGCACACGATCAGGTCGAGCAGTGAGGAGCACGATCTGCAATTCGTCGTCGAGCAGATCGAGCAAGGTGCGCACCTCCTCGATGACGGCGTCCTCGCTGCACGCGTCGAAGAACGATCGCCAGTCGCGACGGGGCGCCTCGATGTAGTGCTGGCGGCCGGCCGCGTCGGAGAGCACCCCGTCGATGTCGACCACGACGGCGTTCCCCGGCACGACCGGCTCGTCGTGCCACGTCCAGTGCTCGGGCGTGTACCGGCGCGTCGAACGCTCGTACAACGCGCCTACTCGTCGTCGGCCGGCTGCGCCGACAGGTAACGCGCCTTGATGCCGTCGACAACCGCCGGGTCGGCGAGCGTCGTCACGTCGCCGAGCGCTTCGTCTTCGGCGACGTTGCGTAGGAGGCGGCGCATGATCTTGCCCGACCTCGTCTTCGGCAGTTCGTCGGTGAAGAGGATCGTTCTCGGTTTCGCGATCGGCCCGATGAGCTGCGCGACGTGATCGCGCAGCTCGGCGACGAGTTCGTCGGAGGGTTCGCCGCCGCCGCGCAGGATGACGAACGCCGCGATCGCCTGGCCGGTGGTTTCGTCGACGCGCCCGACAACCGCCGCTTCCGCGACCGTCACGTGGTCGACCAGTGCCGACTCGACCTCGGTGGTCGAGATGTTGTGCCCCGACACGAGCATGATGTCGTCGACGCGACCGAGCAACCAGAAGTAACCCTCCTCGTCGCGCTTGGCGCCGTCGCCCGCGAAGTACTTGCCGTCGAAGCGGCTCCAGTAGGTGTTGCGGTAGCGCTCGGGATCGCCCCAGATCCCACGCAGCATCGAAGGCCACGGCCGTCCCAGCGTGAGGTACCCGCCACCGGGGATCCCGACCGGGTTGCCGGCGTCGTCGACGATGTCGGCATCGATACCGGGAAGCGGGAACGTCGCGCTGCCCGGCTTGCAGGTCGTCGCGCCGGGCAACGGGCTGATCATGATCGCGCCGGTTTCGGTCTGCCACCACGTGTCGACGACCGGGCAACGCTCCCCCCCGACGACCTTGTAATACCAGACCCACGCCTCCGGGTTGATGGGCTCACCGACCGTGCCGATCAACCGCAGCGACGAGAGATCGTGCTTCGCGGGAAGATCGTCGCCCCACTTCATGAACGTACGGATCGCGGTCGGCGCCGTGTAGAAGGTCGTGACCTTGTACTTCTCGACGATCGACCAGAACCGGTCTTTGTCGGGATAGTCGGGTGTGCCCTCGTAGATCACGCTCGTGGTGCGGTTCGCGAGCGGTCCGTACACGATGTAGGAGTGGCCGGTGACCCATCCGCAGTCGGCGGTGCACCAGAACACGTCCGTTTCGGGATGGAGGTCGAACACGTACTTGTGCGTGAACGCGACCTGCGTCATGTAGCCGCCGGTCGTGTGCATGATCCCCTTCGGGCGGCCGGTGGTACCGCTCGTGTAGAGGATGTAGAGCAGATCTTCGGCGTCCATCTCCTCGCACGGGCAGTCGACCGGCTGCGCCGGGACGACGTCGTGCCACCAGACATCGCGCCCTTCGCGCATGTCGACGTCGTTGCCCGTCCGGCGGAGCACCAGCACATGTTCGATCGAAGGTGTGGCCGCGAGCGCTTCGTCGGCGATCTCCTTCAACGAGACGACCGACCCTCGCCGCCAGGCGCCGTCGGCGGTGACGAGCACCTTGGCTTCGGCGTCGTTGATGCGGTCTTTCAACGACTGGGCCGTGAACCCGCCGAACACGACCGAGTGGGGCGCGCCGATCCGCGCGCAGGCGAGCATCGCGATCGGGAGTTCGGGCACCATCCCGAGATAGATCGCTACGCGGTCACCCTTGCGGATGCCGAGCGACTTGAGGGTGTTCGCCGCTTGCGACACCTCGTCGAGGAGTTGCGCATAGGTGATGTCGCGCCGGTCGCCCGGTTCCCCCTCCCAGTAGAACGCGACCTGGTCGCCGTGGCCCGCGGCCACGTGCCGGTCGAGGCAGTTGTACGCGGCGTTGAGCTTCCCGCCGACGAACCACTTCGCGAAGGGAAGCTGCCAGTCGAGGATCTGGTCCCACTCCTTCGACCAGTCGAGCGCCAGCGCCTGGCGGGCCCAGAAGCCCTGCCAGTCGCGCTCGGCTTCGTCGTAGATCGCGGCGTCGGTGACCAGGGCGTCCTTCCGGAACGCCTCCGACGGCGGGAACGTGCGACCTTCCTGCAACAGCGCGGCGAGCGTGTCGGACATGCGTGTTCTCCCCCTCGTGCTCGCCCCAGAGGCTACCGGCGCGCGGCGGCCGACCCGGCGGGTGGGGGTGATCAGCTCCCGAAGAAGTCGGCGGGATGCGCGATGTCGACGAAGATGCTCTTGCTCGACGCGATGACGCGGTAACCGACCTGCTCGTTGCCGTTCGTCGAGTTGATGCCGACGCCCAGGTCGATCGACCCTTCGAACACCCCGAGCCGGTCGACCTCGTTGATCGTGGTGAGACCGGGGAAGTGCGCGATCGGCGCGATGAAGGTCGCGACGTTGTGGAGCGCGACGTGCAGGAACACGTTGCCGGTGAGGGGCACGACCGCGCCCGAACCCGGCGCGATGAACTGCGGCACGTACGAGACGGTGTAGTCGGGACGGTGCTTGTCGAAGAGCAGCACCAACCGATCGAAGGTCGGGAACGCCTGCTCACGCACCTGGATCAGGCGTGCCGGCGCGGTGCCGGTAGCCGTCCCGTCGCGCTGCTGGTCCTGCACCGCGGCCGGGATTCCCAGCCCCGTCGCGAGGAAGTACCCGTTGCCGCTCGGGGTCGGCATGATGCTCACGACCGACTCGATGAGCGAGTGCGGCGAGTTGCCGAAGGTGTGCGCGTCGCCGAACGCGGTGACGGTGCCGTCACCTTGCACGAGCCAGTACCCGTTCCCGGAGAAGCGGGCGGCCATCGCCGTGACCGGGTTGCCGAGGGTGGTACCGCCGAGGGAGCCGTGGAAATGGGCACCGCCCAAGGCGAACACACCACCGTCGGACGCCACCAACCAGTAGCCGTTCCCAGTGGGCGTCGACGCCATCCCGACGATCGGCGCGGCGAGGTGAAGCGCACCAAGTGAGCCGTGGAAATGCGCGTCGCCGAACGCGAACACACCACCGTCGGACGCCACCAACCAGTAGCCGTTCCCAGTCGGTGTGGGCGCCATCCCGACGATCGGCTTCGTCAACGCGATGTTGCCGGTCGAACCGTGGAAATGCGCGTCGCCGAACGCGAACACGCCACCGTCGGACGCCACCAACCAGTAGCCGTTCCCAGTCGGTGTGGGCGCCATCCCGACGATCGGCTTCGTCAACGCGATGTTGCCGGTCGAACCGTGGAAATGGGCGTCGCCGAACGCGAACACGCCACCGTCGGACGCGACGGTCCAGTAGCCCGAGCCGGTCGGGGTTGCAGCCGCGCCGACGATCGGCTGCGTCAACGTGAGCGCGCTGGTCGAACCGTGAAAGGTTGCGTCGCCGAACGCGTACACGCCTTCGAGGGTGTCAGGCCCACCGGCCCGGGCGGGAGGCGCACCGAGCGCCGGAACCGCGAGGAGGGTCGCGAACAGTACGAACGCCAGCCGACGAAGCGATGCAGTCATGGCCGGAGCTTTGCTCCCCCGTGCGATCGCGACAACGGGTCGTTCTACCCAAAGGTTGCGTTCAACGCCCCCGGCGGAACACGAAGACACGGTGTGCGCCGAGCCCCGCGCGATCAGTGAGCGCTGCCGCTTCCGACACCGCGCTCCGGCCGGCCAGCGCGTCGAGATCGCCGCGCGCCGCGCCTGCCTCCCAGCGCTCCTTGCCCGCCTCGACGAGTTCGTCGATGCCGAGATCGCTGAGCCAGTCGGCCTGGCTCGGCGACGCCTCCAGCCGGAAGCCGGCCGATTGCGCCGCGTGCACGAGCGTGGCGATGTCAACGTCGGCCGTGATGTCCTGGCTGCCGACGCGACCGAGCACCGGACCGCCGTGGCCGTGGGCGGCGTAGGTTCGCAGCCACCCGTCACCGCGGGAGACGAGTTCGTCGGTCGTCGCCGCGTAGTCGATGACGCAGCACCAACCGTTGCGCAGCACCGAACCGCAGCGGCGGAACCAGTCGTCGACGCCGCGCGCGATCGGCAGCCTGCTCCCGGCCGGGCAATCGATCCCTTCGGTACGTGCCCGGAGACGCACGTCGTCTTCGGCGCGAGCCGGCACCAGAACCTCGGAGAAGTCACGGCCGGAGTCGTCGACCGTCACCAGCACCTCGTACCAGCGATGCCCATCGAACTGCGCGAGCCCGAACGGCAGGTTGTCGAGCAACTCGTTGGCGAACACAACACCGTCGAACGATGTTGCCGGGAGCTCATCGATGACGGCAAAGACCGGGCCGGTACCGGCCGACGGAACGGGATGATCCTCGCCGCGCTCGTGCCGGTACGCGCCGAGTGCCTCGTCGGCGGGCTCGATCGGGAGTCGCTCGCGCGTGAGCTCGCGCAACACCGGCGAGCGTTCGACGAGCACGTAGCGCAACGCCGGCGTACACGCGGGTGCTACTCGCGCCACGTCGCGTGCCAGCCTGCCGTTGCCCGCCCCCGCCTCGACGACGACGAACGGGTCCGGGCTCTCGAGCGCTTCCCACCACCGGTCGAGGGCGCGGGCAACCAGCGCACCGAACAGCGAGCCGACTTGCGGGCTGGTGATGAAGTCGCCGCCGTCGCGGCCCGCCCCCCGACCACCCGCGAAGAACCCGCCGTCTTCGTGGTACAGCGCGACCTCGACGAACTGGTCGAAGGTGATCGGCCCTTCGCGGCGGATCAGCTGCCGGAGGTATTCGGCTGCCGTCGCCACGTCGACGCTACGTGAAGCGCGTCGCGAGTTCCCCGACGCGGGCGAAGATCTGCGGGTAGACGCCGATCACAACGGTGATGGCGCTCGTCACGCCGATGGCACCCGCGAGCGCCGGTGGGACCCGGATCACGCCCGCGCCTTGCTCCTCGGCGGGCGGGCGGAACCACATCTGGCGAATGACGTTCGAGTAGTAGAAGAACGCGATCACCGAGTTCACCGCGGCGATCACCGCGAGCACGACGGCCCACGTGCCGCCCGCCTCGATGACCGCTCGGAACATGACGAACTTGGCGAACCAACCGGCGAAGAACGGGATGCCGGCGAGCGACGCCATGAACGCGGTCATCATCACGCACAACGCCGGCGACGTCTCGAACAGCCCGGCGTAGGAGGAGATGGCCCCCGAACGGGTGCGGCGCGCGACCGCGATCACCACCGCGAACACGCCGAGGTTCATCGCGCCGTAGATCAACAAGTAGATGACGACCGCGCTGAACGACGAGTTCGCAACGGAGAAGTCGCCCTTTGCCCCCGCGATGCCGGCCGCCGCGAACGGGACGAGCATGAACCCACCCTGCGCGATCGACGAGTACGCGAGCATCCGAACGATGTTCGTCTGGCGAAGCGCCGAAAGGTTGCCGAGCGTCATCGACGCGGCCGCCAGCACCCAGAGCACGGGCCACCATGCGGTCGTACCCGAACCGTTCAGGCCGTAGAAACCGAAGAAGATGATGTTGAGCAGGGCGACAAACCCGCCGGCCTTCGACGCGACCGACAGGAAGGCAGTGACAGGGGTCGGAGCGCCCTCGTAGGTGTCGGGTGCCCAGAAGTGGAACGGGACCGCGCTCACCTTGAACGCGAAACCGACCAACGAGAGGAAGATCGCGATCGTCAGTAACGGCTTCGCGCCGTGGGTGCTGACGTGGTTGTAGATGACGGAGAGCTTCGTCGAGCCGGTCAGCCCGAAGATCAACGACATGCCGTAGAGCATGATTGCCGACGACAACACGCCGATCAGGTAGTACTTGATGCCGGCTTCGTTCGAGGCGCGGTCGTGCTTGCGGTAGGCGGCGAGCACGTACGTGGGGATCGAGATCGTCTCCAGCGCGACGAACAAGGTGATGAGATCGCGGGCCGAAACCATGACGCTCATACCGAACGCGGCGGTGAGCATCAGGAAGTAGAACTCACCGCGGTAGTAGTCGCCCTCTTCGATGTAGTCGATCGACACGAGGATCGTCACGTACGTGACGAGGAGGAAGAACGCTTTCAACGCGAGCGCGTAGTTGTCGACCACGTACGCGCCGCCGAACATCGACCGGTTGTGACCGTTGTGCGCGAGCGTCACGATCGGGACCAGCGCCGCGAGCACACCGATCGCGGCGACGCGCGACGTCTGCCACACGGTGCGTTCCGGGAGGACGAAGTCGAGCACGAGCACGATCGCAATCGTCGCGACGAGGATGATGTCGGGCGCGAGCGCGTGCCAGTCGAAGACGGGGTTCATCTAGTGGCCGATCACCGTTGAGATCGCCGTGGTCATGTGGGTCACCGCGCCGTCCGTTACCCGGAACAAGATGTTCGGGTACACGCCGAGCGCGACGATGAGGAGCAGGATCGGCGTCCACGCGATCCACTCGAACGGCGACACGTCGTGGATGTGCGCGTGTTCGAACTCCGGTTTCGGCGTGCCGAAGGCAACCTTCTGCAACATCCAGAGGAGGTAGCCGGCAGCGAGCACCGTGCCGATCGCGGCGACCACCATGAAGGTCCGGAACGTCGCCTCGTGCAACGGCGCCGCCGGATTGAACGTCGAGAGGATCGCGGGGAACTCGCCCCAGAACCCGGCGAGACCGGGGAGCCCGAGGCTCGCCATCGCACAGAACCCGAGGATCCATCCGAGCTTCGGGGCCTGGATGAGCAGGCCACCGAGGCGCGACATCTCACGGGTCTCGAACGTGTGCTGCACCGTGCCGGCGACGAAGAACAGCATGCCGGTGATCAGCCCGTGCGCGACCATCCCGAAGATCGCCGCGTTGATCCCGAACGATGTCAGCGTCGAGATCCCGAGCATGACGAAGCCCATGTGCGCGACCGACGAGAACGCGATCAGGCGCTTCATGTCTTTCTGCGCGAGGCAACCGAGCGCACCGTAGATGATGCCGATCACCGCGAGCAGGCCGATCCACGGCGCCCATGTCTTCGCGGCCATCGGCAGGATCGGGAGCGCGATACGGATGAAGCCGTAGGTGCCGAGCTTCAGCAGGATCGCGGCGAGCAACACCGAACCGACCGTCGGTGCCTCGGTATGCGCATCGGGCAGCCAGGTGTGGAAGGGGAACATCGGCACCTTGATCGCGAAACCGAGGAACAGTCCCGCGAAGATCAGGTTCGCGACCCCGGTTGTCATCGAGAGCACGCCCGGCTGGCTCAGCGCCACCATGTCGAAGGTGTGACCTCCGCCGGGCGCGGTCGACTTGAAGAACAACGCCAGGAACCCGAGCAACATCAAGGCCGAACCGAACAGCGTGAAGAGGAAGAACTTGATCGACGCGTACTCGCGGTTCGGGCCGCCCCACACGCCGATCATGAAGAACATCGGGAGCAGGACCAGTTCGAAGAAGATGAAGAAGAGGATCAGGTCCTGGGCGACGAACGTTCCCGTCATGCCGACTTCGAGGAGCAGCATGAGGGCGAGGAACGCCTTCGGGTTGTGCGGTTCCGGCCAGTGGTTCCAGGAGTAGATCACGCACAGCAACGTGATGAACGTCGAGAGCACGAGCATCGGCAGCGAGATGCCGTCGACCCCCATGTGGTAGCGGCTGCTGATGACGTCGATCCAGTGCTTGTTCACCTGGAACTGCAACGTGCTCGTCTTGTCGTAGTCGAAGCGCGCCAGCACCACGAGGCTGAACGCGAACGACACCAATGTCGCGATCAGACCGGTGAGCTTGATCAACGTCTCTTCGGCCCGCGGAATGCACAGCAGTACTGCCATCCCCACTGCCGGGACGAAGACCACGAGGGTCAACAGCCAGGCGTCGAACCCGTGTGCCATCAGTTGGATTCCCCTCAGCTCGCGATCCAGAGGGCGAGGCTGAACAACCCCACCGCGAGGACCAGCATCAACGCGTAAAACTGCAAGCGACCGGTCTGCAGCCCTCGGGCCGCGCCCCCCGCTTCTCCGGTACCGGCCGCCAACTCGTTGACCGCGCCGTCGATGATCCCCTGGTCGACGTACTTGTACGTCACCTCACCCAACGCTTTCGCGCCCCGCCCCGTGTAGTTCAGAACATTGTCGATGATGTTCTGGTTCACCCAGTAGGTGGCGGTGGCGATCGGGCCCTTGATCCCGGCGACGATGACCTTCTCGTAGAGATCGTCGAGGTAGTACTTCTTCACCAGGAACTGTTTGCCGAGACGCGCGAGCCCGTTGCGCTCCGACAAGTTCTGCGGCCCGAGCTTCAACCAGTAGTACACGTAGGCTGCGCCGATCCCGAGCAGCGCGATCGCGACGGAGACGATCGCCTTCGGCCAGCTGAACCCGACGTGCACGATCGTGTCGACCGGGAACGCGACGCGAGGTTCGAACCAGTCGCGGAACTTCTCGACGTGGAACGGCGCCGCGTTGATGAACCCGCCGAGCAACGCGAAGGCCGACAGGACGAGCAGCGGGACGGTGATGAGCCAGTTCGATTCGTGCGGCTCGCCGTGGTGGCCGTGCTCGACCTCGGCGAGGTCGTCGAGATGCGCGTCTTGCTCGTCTTCCATGGCGTCGTGCTCGGCGACGTGGCCGGCGCCCCGGTACTCACCGAAGAAGGTGAGGTAGACGCAGCGGCCCATGTAGGCCGCGGTCATGAAGGCACCGATGAGGCCGACGTAGAAGAAGAACTTGTAGTCGGCCGCGTTCGCGGTGACGAGGATCTCGTCCTTCGACCAGAACCCCGCGAACGGGAAGATGCCCGAGAGCGCGAGCGAAGCGACGACGAACGTCCAGAAGGTGACCGGCATGTACTTGCGCAGCCCACCCATGTCCTTCTTCATGTCGAAGGAGTGGTGGGAGCCGGAGTGGCTCACCGAGCCGGCACCGAGGAAGAGGTCGGCCTTGAAGAACGCGTGCGTGAACAGGTGGAACACCGCCGCGGTCCACGCGCCGACACCGAGGCCCATCACCATGTAGCCGAGCTGGCTGATGGTCGAGTACGCCAGCACCTTCTTGATGTCGTCCTGGACGAACGCGAGCGCGGCCCCGATGATGATCGTGATCCCGCCGATGAGCGCCATCGGGTTGATGCCGCCGTCGTGGATGTGGAAGCCGGTCCAGAACACGGGGAAGACACGCGCCCCGAGGTAGACCCCGGCAACGACCATCGTGGCCGCGTGGATCAGCGCGGACACGGGTGTCGGGCCGGCCATCGCGTCGGGCAGCCACGTGTGCAACGGGAACTGGCCGCTTTTGCCGATGATGCCGATGAACAGCGCGAGCGCGCACCAGAACATGAAGCTGCTGCCGACCTTGCCCGACAGCGCCGCGTTGTTGAGGGCGACGATGTTGAACGACCCGGTGCCGGTGGCCCGCTGCACCAGGAAGAACGTCATGATCACGCCGATGGTGAGGCCGATATCGCCGGTGCGGGTGGTGAGGAAGGCTTTGAGCGCGGCGTCGGAGTTGGGTTTCTCCTCCCACCAGTGCCCGATCAGCATGAAGGAGCACAGGCCGACGAGTTCCCAACCGACGAGCAGCTGCAACGTGTTGTCGGCGACGACCAACAACAGCATCGACGCACTGAACAGGCTCAGCGCGGCGAAGAAGTAGGTGAACCGCCGGTCGCCGTGCATGTACTCGATGGAGTACACGTGCACAAGCAGCGAGATCAGCGTGACGACGAACATCATCATCACGGCCAGGCCGTCGATCTGCGTTCCGGCGCCGAGCTCGACACCGCCGTTGCGGAACCATGTGATGTGGTGCACCACCGGGGCAACCGCGGTGACGTGACCTTCGGCGCCGAGCCGCCCCACGCTCTGGCCCAACGAATGCGTGAACGCACCCAGTGCACCACCGCTCGGTTTCGCGGTGTCGACGCGGTGGACCCAACCGACGAGCGCGCCGCACGCCAGCACGAATGATGCGCCGACCGAGGCGATGCCGATCTCGGCACCGTTGCGAGGCATGCGCTTCCCGACGAACAGGATCGCGACGAAAGACAGCGCCGGGATCAGCGGGATCAGATAGGCGTGGTCGAGGAAGAACACGGAAGCGCCTCAGCCCTTCAACACGTCGACGTCGTCGAGATCACTACTACGCAGGTTGCGGTAGATGAGCAAAACGATGGCCAGCCCGACACCGACTTCGGCGGCGGCGATGGTGAGTACGAACAGCGCGAACACCTGGCCGGCAACGTTGTGCTGGAAGGCTCCGAACGCGACCAGGTTGATGTTCACCGCAGTGAGCATCAACTCGACGCTCATCAGCACGAGCACGCTGTTGCGCCGTGAGAGCACACCGTAGATGCCGGTGCAGAACAGGAACGCGCCGAGCAAAAGGAACTGGTTCAGCAGCATGGCATTCCTCCCCCCGTTCCCGCCTCAGTCCTTGCGCGCCAGGACCACGGCGCCGACGAGCGCGGCCAGCAGCAGCACGCCGACGACTTCGAACGGGACGATGTAGGTGCGGAACACCGCGGTGGTGACAGCGGACGTTCGCGTCGGCTCCGTGAGCACGATTTTCGTGCGATGGAAGGCATCGACGAGCAGCGAGCCGAGTACACCGGCGAGGAACAACGACGTCGCCGCGGCCGGCCAGCGCAGATCGTTGTTGAGCTTCTCGTCGGGGTGCATGGGTGCACGCGTGAGCATGATCCCGAAAAGGAACAGCACGATCACCGCACCGATGTAGACGAGTACCTGGACCCAGGCAATGAACTCCTGGCCGAGCAGGATGAACTGCGCGGCCGCGCCGGCGAGCACGACGACGAGGTACAGCGCGGCGTGCACGACATTGTTCGTGCGCACCACACCGAGCGCGGCGACCACCATCCCCGCCGCGAGAATGCCGAAGGCGACGTTCTCTACGACCACTGTGTCTCGCTCGCTCGGTCGGGGCACGGCGTAGGACGCCGCACTCCTCCGTCGCTCGCCGGCGAGCTCGCTGCGCTCACTTCTTGCCCTTCACTTCGGCGCCGAGCTCGAGGGGTTCGGGTTCGGGGACCGTTGCCATCCACTCGCCCAGACGTTCCTTGTCGTGGAGCAGCTCGGCGATGTTGGGCTCCGAGTACTCGAACTCGGGGCTCCAGAACAACGCGTCGAACGGGCACACCTCGACGCAGATGCCGCAGTACATGCACAGCGCGTAGTCGATGTCGAAGCGATCGAGGATGCTGACCGAACGCGGCCGGCCCCCTTCGCGACGCGGCGGGCGCTGCTCCTTGTGGCCCTCGATGTAGATGCACCAGTCGGGGCACGACCGCGAGCAGAGCATGCAGACGGTGCAGTTCTCTTCCTTGAGCGCGATCACACCGCGGGCGCGCGGTGCCGGTTCTTCGCGCTCGTGCGGGTACTGCACCGTCACCGTCGGCTGCATCATCGTCTTGAACGTGACGCCCAGCCCGCCGAGCATGCCCTTCACTTGTTTCTTCATCGTCGCGGCCTCACTTCACCCAGACCTTGAGCACCCCGGTCACCAGGATGTTGCCGAGTGCGATCGGGATCAACCACTTCCACGCGAGCGCTTGCAGCTGGTCCTCTCGGAAACGCGGGTAGGTGAAGCGCGCCCAGAACATCAAGAACGCGACGAACATCACCTTGGCGAAGAGCACGACGGGGCCGAGGAAGTCGGCGGCGGTGCCGTGCACCCACGGCACCGACCAACCGCCGAGGAACAACGTCGCGGCCAGCGCCGCGAACGCGAACGCGGTACCGAACTCGCCGATGAAGAAGAACAAGAACCGGAAGCCGGTGTACTCGACCATGTAACCGGCGACCAGTTCCGACTCCGCGACCGGCATGTCGAACGGAGGCTGGGTGAGTTCGGCCTGCGACGCGACCATGAACAACCCGAAGCCGACGAACTGGGTGAGGATGAAGGGGTTGCCCAACCCGCTGTACCCGAAGATCGAGCCGTGCTGCTGCGCGAGCACGATTCCCTGCAGGCTCATCGTGCCGGCCTGCATCACGACACCGACGACCGCGAGCACCAGCGGGAGTTCGTACGCGATCAATTGCGCGGCAGCACGCAACGCGCCGAGCAGCGCGTACTTGTTCGCGCTGGCCCAGCCCGCCATCAGCACACCGATGACCGAAAGGCTCGACACCGCCAGCGCGTAGAACACCCCGACGTCGAGCGGCTGAACGACGATCCGCGGGCCCGCGGGGATCACGACGAACACGAGGAACGTCGAGATCACCACCACCGCCGGCGCGATCGCGAAGACCCGCCGGTCGGCTTCCGCCGGCATGATGTCTTCCTTCTGCATGAACTTGATGCCGTCGCCGACGAGCTGGAACCAGCCGTGGAACCCGCCCGGGTCCATCGGCCCGAGCCGGCTCTGCATGTGGCTCATCATCTTCAGCAGGAACGTGTAGCCGAGGATGAGTGCGGTCGCGGGGATCAGCCCGAGCACGATCACGGTCTTGATCGCGAGCGTCGTCCCCCACCCGATGTTGAGCGCCAACACGTCTGCTGTCACCGGTCGATGTCACCCAGGATGAAGTAGAGCGAAGCGAGGATCGTGATCACGTCGGGAACGTACGCGCCGCGCAGCAACCACGGGAGGATGGAGACGTTGCTGAACGACGCCGACCGGATTTTCACCCGGAATGGGCCGGTCGCGCCCTTCGAGAAGATGTAGTAGCCCATCTCCCCGAGCGGGTTCTCGCAGTTCACCCACGCCTCGCCCTCGGGCACTTTGATGATGCGAGGAACCTTCGCCATGATGGGGCCACTCGGGAGCGCGTCGAGCATCTGCAAGACCATGCGGGCCGATTCGCGCGTTTCCTGCAACCGCACCCAGTACCGCGAGAACGAATCGCCGTCGGGGTGGGTCCACACCTTCCAGTCGAGCTCGTCGTAGACGAGGCCGTACGGCGTACCGTCGCGGCGCAGGTCCCAGTCGACACCGCTGGCCCGCAGGTTCGACCCCGACACGCCGTAGGTGGCGCCGAGGTCGCCGGGGATGATGCCGATCGAGCGCGTGCGCTGCTGGAAGATCGGGTTGTCGGCGACGAGGTTCTCGAAATCGTCGCAGCTGTCGAGCACCTTGCGCATCGTGCGGCGGCAGTCGTTCAACCAACCCCAAGGCAGGTCGTCCTTGATCCCGCCGATGCGGTTGAAGTTGGGGTGGAACCGACCTCCGGTCACCGCCTCGATCAGGTTGAGCACGTATTCGCGGTCGCGGAAGCCGTAGAAGGCGGGCGTGATCGCACCGACCTGCAGCCCCATCTCGCCCAGGAACAGCAAGAAGGTCGCGATGCGCGACAACTCGGTGAGAACGGTGCGGATGTAGCGGGCTCGCGGCGGTGCCTCGATGGCCATGAGTTTCTCGGCCGCGAAGATGAACGGCACTTCGTTCGCGAACGAAGACAGCCAGTCGATGCGATTGATCAGCGTCGTGATCTGCGGGTACGTGCGGTACTCGGTGAGCTTCTCGTAGCCCCGGTGCATGTAGCCGATGATCGGGTCGGCCGCGATGACCCGTTCGCCGTCGAGGCGCACCACGAGCCGGAGCGTGCCGTGCGTCGCGGGGTGCTGCGGCCCGATGTTGAGGACCATGTCGCCGGTGTCGACGTCGAGGCCCATCTGCGCACCGGCCAGGTTGCGGTAGAGCGCCGGGTCGACCTCGACTTCCGGCAGGTTGCCCGGCGCCGGGAGCGGAGGGTTCGCGATACTCATGCGGCTGCGACCTCCGATGCTCGATCGCGCACGGAAGCACGTGGGTTGCGGAATTGCCCGCACCGGAGGATCTGCGCCTGGCCACTCATGCGGCTGCGACCTCCGGTGCTCGATCGCGCACGGAAGCACGTGGGTCATGGACTTGCCCGCACCGGAGGATCTGCGCCTGGCCACTCATGCGGCTGCGACCTCCGGTGCTCGATCGCGCACGGAAGCACGTGGGTCATGGACTTGCCCGCACCGGAGGATCTGCGCCTGGACACTCATTCGGCGCCACCTTCCTCGTCGGCTGCTTCGCCCGGCATGCCCTCGACGTCGACGAGCCCGGGCCACGGCTTCACTTCGCGGGCGAGGAGCGGGAATTCCTTGCGCAGCGGGTGGCCTTCGAACTCCGACGGCAGGTAGAGGTGGCGCAGGCTGGGGTGGCCCGCGAAACGGAACCCGAACATCTCCCACGTCTCGCGCTCGTGCCAGTCGGCACCCGGGTACACCGGGACCCACGAGTCGACGACGGGATCGGTCTCGTCGAGGTCGGTCTTCACGGTGAAGCCGTAGTGATGCGCAGTCGATTCGACGTGGGCGAACAGCTGGAACCGACCGTCGGAACCGGCAACGCCGTAGGTCGTTTCGCGCGGCTGGGCGGGCGCCGAGGTGTCACCCGAACCTTCCTCCGCGACGAGCGGGGCAGGCATCCAGTCGATGCCCGCGATGAACGACAGATAGTTGCAGTCGAGCGACCGCAACGCGAATTCGGCGACGGCCAACCACACGTCGCGTTTCACCCGGACGATCAACTCGCCGAGCGATGCCCCGGACGCGACCAGGTCGCCGGCGAGTTCCGTTTCGAGGCGCGCGAGAACGCGCTGGCGCGCGTCGTTCAGCGCCGGTGCCGGTTCGACGTCGGTGTCAGCCAACGACGATCGGCTCCCGCTGGTCTGCGTTGAACCGGCCCGACGGTTCTTCGTCCTGGATCCGCTGCTGCAACAGCACGATGCCTTGCATGAACGCCTCCGGCCGCGGCGGGCAACCGGGTACGTACACGTCGACGGGGATGATCTGGTCGACTCCCTTGGTGACCGAGTACGAGTCCCAGTAGGGGCCGCCGCAGTTGGCGCACGACCCCATCGAGATCACGTACTTCGGGTCGGGCATCTGCTCGTAGAGGCGCTTGATCGCGGGGGCCATCTTGTCGGTGACGGTGCCGGAGATGACGATGAGGTCGGCCTGGCGGGGGCTCGCCGGGAACGGGATGACCCCGAGGCGCATGACGTCGAAGCGAGGGCCGGCCAGCGCGACGCCCATCTCGATCGCGCAGCACGCGAGGCCCCACTGCAGCATCCACAGCGAGTACTTCCGGCTGTAGTTGAGCAGCCAGGTGAGCGGTTTGGGTGATTTGCCCGACTGGATCAAGCCCACTTCAGTAGCCCCTTGCGCCAGACGTAGCCGAGACCGAGGAGCAGCACCGCGACGAAGACGAACATCTCGACGAGGCCGTACCAGCCGAGCGTTTCGACGCCCACGGCCCACGGGAAGATGAAGACCGCTTCGACGTCGAACACCACGAAGAGCAGCGCGTAGATGTAGTACCGGACGTTCGCCTGGCCGAAGAGCGGCAGCGGGTCGGAACCGGACTCATAGGTGAGGTACTTGTCTTCCTGGGGCAGCGTCGATCGCAAGATGCGGCCGACGCCGAGCATGGCGCCGACCATCAACAAGGCGGCCACGGAAAAGACCGCGACAGCGAGGTACTGCCGGTAAAACTCGGTCACGCGCGGCTCCGAACAGGCCTTTTCACGGGGACTCGGCGGAGTATACGCGGGTGTTTTTTCGCGGCAGCAAACCGCGCGGGTTCCGGCATGCGGCGGCGGCCGCGAACGTTGTGGGAGCCCGTATGCCCGAACCGCTTCGCTCCTCGCCCGGAAACCAGCCTCGAAAGCAGCCTCGAAAGCAGGCTCGAAAGCAGCCCCGAAAGCAACGCGTTCGACTGGCCGATGTAGCCACCGTGCGTCGCGTCCCCAACGTCGGTTTTCGCCACAGTGCGCGCGCAACGGAGCCGTACCGGCCGCGCGTTGCGTTCGTGCTGTCGGGTGGTGGCAACCAGGCCGTCGCGCAGGTCGGGATGTTGCGTGCCCTCGTCGAACGCGACATCACACCCGACATCGTCGTCGGTACTTCGGCCGGGGCGTTGAACGGCGTCGCCGTCGCGGCGACGCCGACCCTCGCCGGGGTCGCCCAACTCGCGAACGTCTGGTGCGACCTCTCCGGTTCCGACGTCTTCCCCGGCGGCCGCATCACCCGGGCGTGGAACGTGGTGCGGCGGGGCACGTACCTCTTCGACAGCAGCGGGCTCGAACACCTCATCGACCACACGACGCCGGCCCGCAACTTCGCCGACCTCGAGGTCCCGCTGCGCGTCGTCGCCACCGATCTCGACTCCGGTGAGGAAGTGGTGCTGGCGAGCGGGCCACTCAAGCCGGCGCTGCTCGCGAGCGCGGCCCTGCCGGGGGTGTTCCCGATCGTGGCCCACGACGACCGGCGTCTCGTCGACGGCGGCGTGGTCGACACCGTGCCGCTGTGGCACGCGCTCTCGGCCCGGTCGATGTCGTGTACGTGCTGAACGTGTCGAGCACGGCGCACGACCGGGCGCTGCGCTCACCGCTCGATGTCGTGATGGCGAGCTTCGCCCACTCGCGCAATCTCCGGTTCGAGTTGGAGTTGCGCCACGCGAACCCCGGCATCGACATCGTCGTGTTGCCCCGGCCGCCCGACCCGCGCGACCTCTTCGACTTTTCCGGCGCGGAAGCACTCATCGAGGCCGCGTACCGGCTGGCCGCGGCCGTGCTCGACGAACATGAACCCGCGGCGCCGGAACGCGTCCGCGTCTTTCGCCGTTTCCGCACCGCCTGAAGGCGTCGCTACTTCGTCGCGAGCAACAGGGTCGCGTCGCGCGCGAAGTCGAGCACGAGGCCCGGCAACACGCCCAGGGCGATCACCGCGACGGCGGCGACGACCAGCGCGACGCCGCTCGCGACATCGAGCCCGATGCGAGCGCCTTCGACGGCGGCATCGCCGTCGGGCGCGTACATGGCGAGCACGATGCGGAGGTAGACGTACGCGGAGATCACCGCGGCGAGCATGCCGATCAGCGCGAGCGGGTATTGGCCCGCGGCAACCGCGGCCGTGAACACGCCGAGCTTCGCGACGAACCCACCGGTGAGTGGCACACCGGCCTGCGCGAGCAGGAACAGGGTGAGCAGGCCCGCCAGGAGCGGTTCGCTCCGAGCCAGGCCGCGGTAGTCGTCGATGGAATGTTTCTCGTCGCCGCGCCGCGCGACCACGGTGACGATCGCGAACGCGCCGATGATCATCAACGCGTAGACGAACAGGTAGAACAGCGCCGCGCTCGTGCCGCGTTGCGTCGCCGCCTGCACGCCGATGAGAACGAAGCCGGCATGCGAGATCGACGAGTACGCCAGCATGCGTTTGACGTCGCTCTGCACCACCGCAGCGACGGTGCCGACGACGAGTGAAACCACTGCGAGCCCGAACAGCGCCGGGCGCCAGTCGACCCGGTAGAGCGGGAACGTACCGACGAACACGCGCAGGATCGCTCCGAACGCGGCCGCCTTGGTCGCCGCGGCCATGAACGCGGTGACCGGCGTCGGCGCACCCTGGTACACGTCGGGTGTCCACATGTGGAACGGTGCGGCGGCCACCTTGAACCCGAGACCGACGAGCAGCAGGCCCATGCCGAACAGCAGCACGCCGTTGTCGAGCAACGTGGTGTTGGCGAGGAACTTCGCGATCCCGACGAGCGAAGTCGTGCCCGTTGCGCCGTAGATGAGCGCGACGCCGTAGAGGAACACCGCCGACGAGAACGCTCCGAGCACGAAGTACTTGAGCCCGGCTTCCTGTGATGTGATGCGCCGCCGGTCGAACGCCGAGAGGACGTACAGCGCGATCGAGAGGATCTCGAGCGCGAGGAAGATCGCGACCAGATCGTTCGCCGACGCCATGACCAACATGCCGGTGGCCGACAGCATCATCAGCGCGATGTACTCGGAGGCCTCGAGCCGCTCCCGCTGCAGGTACGCGATCGAGATGAGCAACGCGAGCGACAGCGAGATCAGCACGATCGTTTGTACGAACACCGCGAACCCGTCGACCGCGACCATGCCGGCGATCGCCTGGTACGGGCCGTCGCGGTGCACGAAGTGCCATTCGACGTAGGTGAAGACCCCGCTCGTGATGATGGCCACCGCCGCGATCAGCAGCGACGCCGTGAATACATGCCGGCTGCGGCGAACGAGCGCCCGGGTCAGCACGACGAGCACCGCCCCGCCGAACAGGGCGATCTCCGGCGCGATCGCGAACCAGTCGATCGGCGGGGTCGCGATCGGTTGAACGAAGGCCTGCCCGATCACTTGCCACTCCCGCAGCCGCTGACGGTCGCGCCTTGTTCCAGCCGGAGCGCAACCTGGTCCGCCGCACCCTGCGTGCCGCACCGGTTCGTCGCCACCGCCACGCGCGGGCCGTTGTTGCTCACCGTCGGCGCCTTGTAGTTGGTGCTCTGTTCGACGTGGGCGACGAGGTCACGGGCGGCCGGGTCGACCCGGTCGAGCACCGGTCGCGGCTGGAACCCGAGGAAAAGTGACAGGGCGAGCAGCGGGACGACGGTCGCCAACTCGCGGAGGTTCAGGTCGGCGAGACCGATGTTGTCGCCTTCCGGCTCGCCGGTGAACACCCGCTGTACCGCCCACAGCAGGTAGACGGCGGCCAGGATCACGCCGGTGGTGGCGACGACCACGTACCACCGCGAGGTGAGGAACGCGCCCAGGAGCGACAGGAACTCTCCGATGAAGCCCGAGAAGCCGGGAAGGCCGATCGACGCGAAGGCCGTCGCGATGAACAGCCCGGCGAAGACCGGTATCGACTTCCACAGCCCGCCGAAGGCGGCGATCTCACGCGTGTGCCTTCGGTCGGAGAGCATGCCGACGAGAAGGAAGAGTGCTCCGGTGGTGAGCCCGTGGCTCAGCATCGTGAACAGGCCGCCGCTGATGCCTTGCGCGGTGAGCGCGAACGTACCGAGCACGACGAACCCGAGGTGCGCGATCGACGAGTACGCGATCAACCGCTTCAGGTCGGGTTGCATCGCGGCGACGATCGCGCCGTACACGATGCCGACGACCGCCAACACGAGCAATACCGGCGCGAGGTCGACCGCGGCCTGCGGGAACATCGGCACCGAGAAGCGCAAGAAGCCGTAGGTGCCCATCTTCAACATCACGCCGGCCAGGACGACCGAACCGGCCGTCGGTGCCTGCGTGTGCGCGTCGGGCAGCCAGGTGTGGAACGGGAACAGCGGGATCTTCACCGCGAACCCGACCGCGAACGCGAGGAACAGCCACTTCGACGTGCTGACCGCGATCGAACCGTGCTGCGAGGCCCACGGCACGAGCACGGTCGAGTCGAAGGTGAGCGGGTGGCCGGCGCGCTGGTAGAGGAACGCGACGGAAAGGATCCCGACCAGGAGGAACGCCGACCCGGCCATCGTGTAGAGGAAAAACTTCATCGCCGCGTAGCGGCGGTTGTCGTACCCCCATCCGGCGATGATGAAGTACATCGGGACGAGCACGAACTCGAAGAAGACGAAGAACGCGACGAGGTCGAGCGCGAGGAACACACCCATGACCGCGCCCTCGAGCATCAGCATCCACACCATGAACGACTTCGGCTGCTCGACCTTCAGCGAGGCGAGCAAGCCGAGCGGGAACAGCAACGCGTTGAGCGCCAGCATGAACAGGCTGATGCCGTCGACGCCGAGGAACCACGAGACGCCGAACTCGCCCATCCAGCGGTGACGTTCGACGAATTGGTAGTGCTGGAAGCCGTGCCGTGCGGTGTCGAAGTTGACGAGCAGGTAGATCGCGAGGCCGAGCGTCGCCGCGGTCGCGAGGAAGCCGACGACACGGATCAGCTCCGGGCGGCGCGACGGCGTGATGAGCGCGAGCACCGCGCCCACGAACGGCACCAGGATCAACGCGGTGAGCACTGGGAAGCCGTGGTTCGCCGCGGCCGTGACTGCGAGCATCAGAACGTCACCCTCGTCGCGAACCAGAACATCAACACGACCATCCCGGCGACGATCGCGAGCGCGTAGTTGCGCACCAAACCGGTCTGCACGCGGCGCAGCCCGGTTCCGACGGTTCTCGTCGCGGTGGCGACGCCGTTGACCAAACCGTCGATGACCTCACCGTCGAACCACCGCGAGAGCGTCGACGCGAAGATGGTCACGGGACCGCTGACGAAGCGCGCCAGGGTGATGTCGATGTAGTAGGCGTTGGCCAGCACCGTGGCGAACCCGCCGAGCCGTTCCGCGCCGGGGTCCTTGGCGTCGTCGGTGAGGCCCTTGCCGTACACCGCGATACCGGCCGCGATTCCCAGGATGCCGAGGACGAGCGCGACCGTCGAGAGCGCGAAGGCGCTGGAGAACGACGTCGCCTGCGGGATGTGCGCGCCGGCGAAGACCGGTTCGAGCCAGCGGCTGAGGATGTCGATCTTGGCCCGGGTGAACGGCAGGTCGAGCACGCCGCCGACGAGCGACAACCCGGCCAGCGCGACGAGTGGCAGCGTCATCGTCCACGGTGCCTCGTGCGGGGTGACCTCGCCGTGCTCCTCGTGCTCGTCGTGCGCGCCCGCGGTCGCCGCGATGACTGCGGGGTCGTTGAAGCGCTCGTCGGAGAAGAACACCAGCCACACCTGACGGGTCATGTAGAACGCGGTGAGCAGGGCCGCGATCACACCGACGGCCCATAGCGCGTAGTGATGCGAGTACCACGCCTTGGCGAGGATCTCGTCCTTCGACCAGAAGCCGGCGAAGGGGAAGATGCCCACGATCGCCAGCCAGGCGACGATGAATGTTCCCGCGGTGATCGGCATGTACTTGCGCAGCTGGCCCATGCGCCGCATGTCCTGCTCGTCGTGCAGGCCGTGGATCACTGCGCCGGCACCGAGGAACAGCAGAGCCTTGAAGAACGCGTGCATGACCATGTGGAAGATCGCGGCGTCGTAGGCGTGTACCCCTGCCGCGAGGAACATGTAGCCGAGCTGGCTGATCGTGGAGTACGCCAGCACGCGTTTGATGTCGTTCTGCATCAGCGCGATCGTCGCCGCGAACAGCGCGGTGAGGGCACCGATCCACGCGGTGGTCGACGACGCCGACGACGACAGGTCGAAGAACACGTGCGCGCGGCACACGAGGAACACCCCTGCGGTCACCATCGTGGCCGCGTGGATGAGCGCGGAAACGGGTGTGGGGCCTTCCATCGCGTCGGGCAGCCAGATGTAGAGGGGGAGTTGCGCGCTCTTCCCGCAGGCACCGAGGAGGAGCATCAAGCCGATCGCGGTGATCGTGCCCGACGACAGCCGGTGCACGCCGCCCAGGGCCGAATAGTCGAGCGAACCGAGCTTCGAGAAGATCAGGAACATCGCGATCATGAAGCCGAAGTCGCCGACCCGGTTGGTGACGAACGCCTTCTTGCCCGCGACGGCCGCGCTGTTGCGCTCGAACCAGAACGAGATGAGCAGGTAGGAGCACAGGCCCACGCCCTCCCACCCGAGGAAGGTGAGCAGGAAACTGCTCCCGAGCACGAGCACGAGCATCGACGCCGCGAACAGGTTCATGTACGCGAAGAAGCGCGAGAACCGAGGGTCGCCGTGCATGTACCCGATCGAGTACAAGTGGATCAACGTGCCGACACCGGTGACGAACAAGATCATCGTGCTCGACAACGGGTCGACGAGGAACCGGAACTGCACCGAGAAGCCGCCGGACTGCAACCACGTGTAGCCGTCGCTCAGATGGGAGCGCGCATCAGCGTGCAGGCTGAACAGCGCACCGAAGGTGATCGCCGACCCGATGAACGCGAGCGCGATCAGGCCGGTCGCGATCCAGCCCGCGCGCGGCTCACCGATGCGCTTCCCGAAGAGCAGGAGCACGACGGCACCGAGCGCCGGCAGCGCGGGAATGACCCACGCAAGATCGAGCAAGTTCGTTGCATGCATGCTTATGCGGCTCCACTCCGCCGCGCTCGTCCCCCGTCACGCATGGAAAGCTCAGCTCCCACGTTCAACCCTTCAACATGTCGACGTCGTCGGCGGTCACGTTCTGGCGGCGCCGGAAGATTGCGATGATGATCGCGAGCCCGACCGCGACCTCCGCTGCCGCGACGACGAGCGTGAAGAACACGATCACCTGGCCACCGATGTCGTTCAGGGCTTTCGCATACGTGACGAACGTGAGGTTCACCGCGTTGAGCATCAACTCGACGCACATGAACATCACCAGCGTGTTGCGCCGCACGAGCAGGCCCACCGCACCGATCGTGAAGATCATCGCGGCCAGCACGAGGTAATAGGAGGGCGTGAGCGCGGAGGCAGCCAGCATCACGCGTGCTCTCCGCCTGTGGTCGCGCTCGCCGGCGCTCGCCGCTCCGGTTGCTGACGGCTTCGGCGAGCGAGGACCACACCACCGACGACCGCGATCACCAGCAGCGCGGCGGTGAGCTCGAACGGCCACACGAAACTCGTGAAGAGGCTGCGAGCCAGCGCCTGGACGTTGCCGGTGTTGGCCGCGTCGAGCTTGCCTCGCTGGGAGGGCGCGCCGGTGACCCAATGGCGACCGGCGAGCACGATCACCTGCACGAGCAGGATCGCGCCGAGCCCGATCGCCGCCGGCCGTTGGTACGGCCGCGGATCTTCGAGCGATTCATGTTCGTCGACGCCGAGCAGCGTGATCACGAAGATGAACAGCACGACGATGGCGCTCGCGTACACGACGATCTGGATGATCGCGACGAGCTGCGCGTCTTGGAGGAGGAAGAACACCGCCATCGTCACGAGCGTCAGCAACAGGAACAGCGCGTTGTGCACCGGGTTGCGCGCGAGCACCACACCGAAGGCGCCGATGAGCGCGAGCGCGGCACACACGAAGAAGACGATCGTGTCCATCATGCCGAGCCCTCGTGCCCGTCGAGCTCGGTCTGCGTCGGGCCGGGCGGGCGCACACCGGCACCGAGGTCGCCCGACCACGACACCCGGCCTTCGTACGACGCCATCCCCGACGGCGACGTCGCGCGGACCCACTCGCTCAGGTGTTCGGCTTGGCCCGGCGACCACATTTCCCAGGGCTGCTGGCGCGGCTTGCCGTCGTCGTCGACCAGCAGCTCGCTCTTCGTGTAGATCGAGTCGGCGCGGTTGCTGAACGAGAACTCGAACAGCGTGGTCTCGGTGATCGCTTCGGTCGGGCACGCCTCGACGCACAAGTCGCAGTGGATACAGCGCAGATAGTTGATCTCGTAGACGAAGCCGTAGCGTTCGCCCGGCGACACCGGGTCGTCGGGCGGGTTGTCGGCCCCCCGCACGTAGATGCACCGGGCCGGGCAGACACCGGCGCACAACTCGCAGCCGATGCACTTCTCCATGCCGTCTTCGTAGCGGTTGAGCACGTGACGGCCGTGCCGCCGCACCGGGTAGTCGCGTACCTGCTTCGGGAACTCGGTCGTGATGCGCGGCTTGAACATTTGGCGCGCGGTGACGAGGAAACCGGAGAAACGGCCCATCAGCGGAATTCCTCCACCGTCTCGTCGGGCTTCGGGATCGAGAGGTAGAGCACGCTGTACGCGAGTGCCGCGCTCCCGAACGCGATCACCACGGTGAGCCACACATTCCAGTTCTCGACGTTCGCCACCTCGATCGCCGCCGCGACCATCACCCAGAGGATTGCGATCTCGATCAGGTACTTCCACCCGAGGCTCATGAGCCGGTCGTAACGCATGCGCGGTAACGAGGCGCGAACCCACACGGTGACGAAGAGGAGTGCGATCACCTTGATGCCGAACCAGAAGATCGGCATCAGCCACGAGTTGACCGGGTTCGTCGCGCTCAGGAAACCCAGGTTCGGGCCCGACGGGCCACCGAGGAACAACGTCGTCGCGACGGCCGACATCGTGATGACGTTCATGAACTCGGCGAGGAAGAAGATCGCGAAGCGAATACCGGTGTACTCGGTGTTGAACCCGCCGACGAGCTCCTGTTCGGCTTCGACCAGGTCGAAGGGCGGGTGGTTCGTCTCCGCCGTCGCCGCGATCAGGAAGATCACGAACGGCACGAAAGCCGGCAGCCAGTACCACTGCGAGACGAACGAGTGCCAGTTGACCCAACCTTGCTGCGACACGATGTCGCGGGTCGACAACGTGCCCGCCCGGACCAGCACGCCGAGAATGCCGAGGCTGAACGCCGCTTCGTACGAGAGCAACTGCGCCGTCGCTCGCACCGAGCCGAGCAATGGGTACTTCGAGCCCGATGCCCAACCGGCGAGCATCACGCCGTATACGCCGAGCCCCGACATCGCGAGGATCCAGAGCGCACCGATCGGCAGGTCGGCCACCTGCAACAACGTCCGGTGACCGAAGATCGACACCTCGCCACCGATCGGGATGATGCAGAACAGGAGGAACGCCGGCATGATCGACATGTAGGGCGCCAGCCGGAACACGGAGCGGTCGGCGGTGTCGGGGATCGACTGCTCCTTGAAGAAGAGCTTGATGCCGTCGGCCAGCGTCTGCAGCACGCCGAACGGCCCCGCGTTGTCGGGGCCGATGCGGTTCTGCATGTCGGCGATCCACTTCCGCATGCCCCAGATGTAGAGCATCACCGAAACCAGCAGCAGTGCGAAGGCGACGACCACCTTCACCGCGACGACGAGGAAGATGACGAAGCCGACGTGGCCACCGGTGAAGAGCGGGTCGACCGCGAGGAGTTCGCTCATGAACCCGCTCGGATCGTCTCGACCCGCAGGTCGGTGACCATCGTCGTCGTGTCGATGAGTTCGGCGGCCCCCTGGCCGTCGGCGCCGAAGAAGAGTTGCGCCGTACCGGCGGGCACCGACCCGTGGGTCCGGACCGCGAGCGTCGCGGTCGCACGCGACGACGTGACGCGAACGGAGTCGCCTTCATCGACCCCGATACGGGCCAGGTCCTGGGGATGCACGAGCAACGCTGCATCCTTGCGCAACGGGGCGAGCGCAGGCGTGCACATGGTGATCCGGCCGCCGTCGTACAGCGAACGGCCGGCCACGAGACGGAGCGCGTACGCGTCGCGGCCGGGCGCGTCGAGATCGTTGGCGGCACCGTCCCACACGTACAGCTCGGGTGCCTCGCGCGCCAGACGCTCGCTCTGGTCGCGGGCTGCGCCGACCGCCTGGGCTGCGGCCTTCGGGTCGTGCTCGGGATCGTCGACGTCGGGTTGCAGGTTGACGTTGCTCCCTGCACCGGCGCCTTCGACGGCCGCGGTGGACCCGGCCGGGACCGCGGCATCGGCACGGATCGGGTCCCAGGAGACGGCTTGGCCGTCGTCGGCCATGATGTTGAGTTCGCGCGTGCGGAGCATCACTGCGTCGAGGTGCTCGCGTACCGGGAGCACGATGCCGTCGCGGGCACGGCGAAGGAGCGCCACGAGCGCGCCCGCATGGGCGGGAGCGACGCGCGCGATCTCGTCGGTGACTTCGTCGACGAACTCGAGGTCGAAGTCGTCGCCGAGCCGCAGCGCGAGCTCTCCGGCGATGCGCCAGTCGTCCATCGTGGTGCCTTCGGGCGACAGTTTGCGCCCGAGCCGCTGTACCCGGCTCTCGAGGTTGGTGGTGGTGCCACCCTTCTCACCCCAGACCGTGCACGGCAGGAACGCATCGGCCCGCCGCGACGACTCCGACGCGAAGGCGTCGACCGCGACGACGTACCCGGCACCGTCGAGCGCGCGGCGGGCGAGATCGGCGTCGGGGAAATCGGCGATCGGGTCGGCGCCGAGGAGCACCAGCACCCTGATCTTGCCGTCGGCCGCCGCGCGCAGGATGCCCTCGGCGTCGAGGCCGCGCTCGACGGGCAGCTTCTGCCACGCCGAACCGAACCAGTCGCGGCCATCGTCGAGGGTGACCCGGCCGGGCAGGAAGCCCGGCGCGGCACCGAGGTCGAGCGCGCCGTGCACGTTGCCTCGCCGCAACGCGCTGACGAACCGGACGTCGGCCACCTTGGCCAGCGCGGCGGCGGCGCGAACGGTCGGCGCGACCGACTGGGCCAGCGACGCGCGCCCGAGCACGACGACCAGCGGGCCGCCACGCCCGGCCGCTGCGGTCGCGAACGCGTCGATCGCGGCGTCGCCGCTCGGCGTGCCGGCGAGTGCCCCCGCGAGCCGTTCCGCGACCTCGCCCTCTTGGCCGGGGAGCGTGCGGCGCACGGCGGTCGCGTAACGCGTCAGGCCGACGTCAACCGACGCGAGGTCGAGCATCGGCACCTTCATCTCCACCGCGGCGCGCTTCGCGCGCAGGTAGAGCACCGGGAGTTCTTCCTTGAGGTCGGGCCGAGGAGCACGATGCCCGACGCGCGGTCGAGCTCGGAGATCTCCGCACGCGGCAATCCGAGCACGAGTTCGGGCGGGAGACCGTCGCCGAGCTGCGCGTCGAAGTTGTCGGTGCCGATCACGCCTTTCGCGAGGCGTACCCACGCGTACACGTCTTCGTTGCTTCCTCGCGCACCACCGAGCACCGCGACCGAGGACGGCCCGTGGAGTTCGACCGCGCGCTGCACCTCGTTGGCGACGGCTTCCAGTGCTTCGGGCCACGACACGTCGGTGACATCGTTCCGGCCGCGAAGCCGCGGTTCGAGGACGCGCTCGTCGGCGTGCACCCAGTCGTAGCCGTAGCGACCTTTGTCGCACAGCCAGCCCTGGTTGACCGTGTCGAGGTCGACACCGAGGAGGCGGACCAAGCGGTTCGACGACGATTGGAGCGCGCCGCGGCAACCGACTGCGCACGTGGTGCACGTCGTTTCGGCCGTCGTGAGGTCCCACGGCCGGGCCTTGAAGCGATACGGCTTCGACAGCAGCGCTCCAACCGGGCAGATCTGCACGGTGTTCCCCGAGAAGTACGACGAGAACGGTTCGTCGGGGAAGGTCACCACCTGCGTGCGGTCGCTGCGTTCGCCGAAGTCGATCAGCGCGTCACCCGCGATCTCGTCGGCGAAACGCGTGCACCGCGCGCATTGGATGCATCGTTCACGGTCGAGGAGCACGAGGCTGCTCAGCGGGATCGGCTTCTCGAAGTGGCGCTTCTCCTCGGTGAAACGCGATTCGCCGGGACCGAAGGCGAGGGTCTGGTCCTGCAGCGGGCACTCGCCACCGCGGTCGCACACCGGGCAGTCGAGCGGGTGGTTGATCAGCAGGAACTCGAGCACACCGTCTTGGATCTTCTTGACCGCTTCGGTGTCGGTGTGCACGACCATCCCGTCGGCGATCGGCGTCGTGCACGCCGGCGGGAAGCCGCGCATGCCGTCGACCTGCACCAGGCACATCCGGCACATCCCCACCGGCTTCATCCGCTCGTGCCAGCAGAAGCGCGGGATGTACGTGCCGTGTTCCTGCGCCGCTTTGATGAGCAGTTCGCCCTTCGGGGCCTGCACCTCGCGACCGTCGATGGTGAAGGTGACGAGGTCGGTGACGGGCTGCGTCTCGGGAGGCGTCGTCACGCAGGAACCTCGGTGTTCTGGGCGGCGATGCGGGCCGCGATGTCGTCGCGGAAGTACTTGTTGAGGCTCGCGACGGGCGACGCGACGCTCGGGCCGAGCGGGCAGAGCGTGGTCTGGCTGAACGGCGCGGCCATGAAGTTCGGGGAGATGTTGTCGGCGACGTCGCAGACCATCTCGAAGTCGGCCGGGCTCGCGTAGCCGTTCAGGATGCGGTAGAGGACCTTCTCGATCCAGCCCGTCCCTTCGCGGCACGGCGTGCACTTGCCGCAGCTCTCGTGCGAATAGAACTTCGCGAGACGCCACGCGACGCGCACGGGGTCGGTGTCCTCGTCGAACACCATCACCGCGCCCGAGCCGAGGCTCGTCCCGAGTTTCTGCGACGCGTGGTCCATGTCGTACGGCTCGTCGAGGTGCTCTTCGCGCAACCACTGGAACGATGCGCCGCCGGGCAGGAAGAAATTGAGCGCCTTGTCGTCGCGGATGCCACCACCGAGGCCGTAGATGATGTCGCGGAACGTACAGCCGTAGGCGATCTCGTAGTTCCCGGGTTTCTTCACGTGACCGGACAGCGAGCAGATACGCGTTCCGGTCGAGCGGGCCATGCCGAGCTTCGCGTACTCCTCGCCACCGAGCCGCACGATGTGGGGAAGCGTCGAAAGGGTCTCGACGTTGTTGACCACCGTCGGCTTCGCGTAGAGGCCTTCGATGGCCGGGAACGGCGGCTTCAACCGGGGCATCCCCCGGTTGCCTTCGAGCGACTCGAGCAACGCGGTCTCTTCGCCGCAGATGTACGCGCCGGCGCCCCGGTGCACGACGAGGTCGACGTCGAACCCCGAACCGAGGATGTCGCGCCCGAGCAGGCTCTTCGCCTTCGCATCGGCAATGGCCGCGAGGAGGCGGTCGTAGCCGAGCGCGAATTCGCCCCGGCAGTAGACGAACGCGGTGTTGCACTGGATCGCGTACGCCGCGATCACGATCCCTTCGATCAACTGGTGCGGGTCGCGTTCGAGCAACATGCGGTCTTTGAACGTCGACGGTTCGCCTTCGTCGCCGTTCACCACGAGGTACCGCGGGAAACTGTCCTTCGGTAGGAACGACCACTTTTGGCCCGTCGCGAAGTTCGCGCCACCACGGCCGCGCAGGCCGGATGCGGAAACCGCCGCCTGCGCGAGCGATGGGTCGCCCTGCGCGAGCACCTGCTTCAACGAGTCGTAGCCGCCGGTCGCCAGCGACGCCTCGATCGTCCACGAGTCGTCGGGGCGGTCGTGCAGTCGCTTCGTGACAATGCGGGTCTCGGCGAACGGTTGCGTTGTTGAAGCCGTCATGTTGGCGTTCCCGACACGGTGCGAGCTTTGAGCCGGCCCGCCTTGTAGTCCTCGACGACCGCTTCGGCCATCTCCGGGTTCATGTGCTCGTGGAATTCGTAATTGACCTGCATCGAGGGTGCGTTCCCGCACGCCGCGAGGCATTCGACCTCTTCGACGGTCACGTCGTCGTCGTCGGCGTACTTCGCTTCGAGATGTTCGAGGATCTCGGGCCCGCCGACCACGAGGCACGTCACGTTCGTGCACACCGAAACGATGAGCTTCCCGCACGGTCGGCGCTTGAACATCGTGTAGAAGCTGACCGTCCCCTGCACCTCGGCCGCGTTGACCCCGACCAGTTCCGCGATCTCGTCGATCGCTTCGGGCATCACGTGGCCGTCCTGGTCCTGGGCCAGGTACGCGAGCGGCATGATCGCCGACCGCGATTGCGGGTACTGCGCCACGATGTCGCGCGCGCGAGCGCGGTTGTCGTCGGTGAACATCTTCACCCCCGCCCCGCGGCACACGCCGAGGGGCTCCGCATGAGGTCGTGCTTGCTTCCCACCGCTCCTACCCCCGCCCCGCGGCACACGCCGAGGGGCTCCGCGTGAGGTCGTGCTTGCTTCCCACCGCTCCTACCCCCGCCCCGCGGCACACGACGAGGGGCTTCGCGTGAGGTCGTACGTGCTTCCCACCGCTCCTACCGGTCCACTTCGCCCATGATGGGGTCGACGCTCGAAACGATCGCTACCGCGTCGGCCACGAGACTGCCGCGGGCCATCGGTTCGGCCGACTGCAGGTTGTAGAACGACGGCCCCCGAATGTGGAGCCGCGCCGGCTTGGAAGAGCCGTCGCTCACGAGATAGCACCCGATCTCACCGCGTGGCGACTCGACCGACGCGTACGTCTCGCCCGCCGGCACCTTGAAGCCCTCGGTGAAGAGCTTGAAGTGGTGGATCAACGCTTCCATCGACTCGTCGATCCGCGCGCGGCGGGGGTGTGACCTTCTTGTCTTGCACGCGGTAGTCGCCGAGCGGCATCCGTTCGACGCACTGCCGCACGATCTTGATCGACTCGAGCACCTCGTAGAGGCGGATGCGGTAACGGTCGAACACATCGCCGTTCTCCGTGTAGATCACGTCGAAGTCGACCTCGTCGTACGCGAGGTAGGGCTGCGCCTTGCGGAGGTCCCACGCGAACCCGGTCGAACGCAGGATCGGGCCGGTGATCGACAGCGCGAGGCATTCCTCGGTGGTGATCGTCCCCACACCGACGGTGCGCTCGAGCCAGATGGGGTTCTGCGAGAGCAGTTCGTCGTAGTCGTGGATGCCGGCTTCGACCGTGTCGCACAACGCGAGCACGTCTTCCTGCCAGCCTTCGTGAAGGTCGACGGCCACGCCCCCGGGACGGATGTAGTTCGGGTTCATCCGCAAGCCGGTCGTCTTCTCGTAGAACCGCAGGACCTGTTCGCGTTCGCGCCACCCGTACAGCATCATCGACACGGCACCGATGTCCATGCCGTTCGTCGCCTGGAACAGCAAGTGCGACGACATCCGGTTGAGTTCCTGGAACATCATCCGGATCCACGTCGCCCGCGGCGGCACCTCGATGCCGAGCAGGTTCTCGACCGCCGTCGCGAACACGAGCTCGTTGGAGAACGGCGCCGCGTAGTCCATGCGGGTGACGTTGGTCGGGCCCTGCACGTAGGTGAGGTCTTCGCCCGTCTTCTCCATACCTGTGTGCAGGTAGCCGATCACCGGCTTGATACGCACGACTTCTTCGGAGTCGAGCTCCATCATGAGGCGCAGCACACCGTGGGTCGACGGGTGTTGCGGGCCCATGTTGATGATCATGGTGTCGTCGACGCCCTCACCTTCGGGCCACAGCCCTCCGGTGAGCACCAGCTCACGCGTCTTGGTGCGAAGTTCTTGCGCGCCTTCGCCGGTCTGGCGTTCCAGCCGTTCTTCTTCGATGTCGAACCGGATGTCGAAGTCGTCGCGATCTTCGTCTTCGTCGCTCGCCGTCGGAGGCTCGCCGCTCACGTTCTCGCTCGCGCTCACATCGCTCATCGTGGGCTCGGATCTCCCTTGAACGTCACGGGAACCCGCGCGGGCGGGAAGTCTTTGCGCAGCGGGTAACCGTTCCAATCGTCGGGCATCAGGATGCGGGTGAGGTCGGGATGGCCTTCGAAGACGATCCCGAACATGTCGTAGGCCTCGCGCTCGCCGAAGTTCATACCCGGGTACACGTCGGCCAACGTCGAAACCGTCGGTTCGGCCGCCGGCACCTCGCAGATCACGCGAATGCGACGGTTCCGCGAGTGCGAGATGAAGTTGGCAACCACTTCGAACCGCTCCGGCACGACACCGGGCGGGCAGAACCGCACACCGTCGAGGAGGTGGTCGACGACGGTGACGTCGAGGCACATCGTGAACTGCTGCTCGTCGCGCAGGTGCAGCGCGACGTCGTGCCACGATGCCCGGTCGACGTAGACAACGGGCTGCCCGTGGCTGTCGTTGAACACCGAACCGGCGAACGCGTCGAGCAACGCGGCGGCGACGGCGTCGGACGGAGGCAACGGCTCCGCTTCGGTTTCTTCGTGAGCACTTTCACGAGCGTTGTCGTCAGGCATGGAGAACCGGGGCTGCAGTTCGCGATCAGGCGCCGGTGGGAACGGGCGCTTCGAGGTGGATCCCCGCGCCGCCGGTCGCGGTCTGCGTCCGCCGGCGCAGCAACTCGCCGGTACGGATCTGCTCGTGCAGCGTGAGGATCCCGTGCATCAGCGTTTCGGGGTTGGGTGGGCAACCGGGGACGTACACGTCGACCGGGACGATCTGGTCGACGCCTTGGACGATCGCGTAGTTGTTGAACATCCCGCCGCTGCTCGCGCACACGCCCATCGAGATGACCCACTTCGGCTCGACCATCTGGTCGTAGACCTGCCGGAGTACGGGCGCCATCTTCTGGCTGACCCGGCCCGCGACGATCATCAGGTCGGCTTGGCGCGGGCTGGCGCGGAAGACTTCCATGCCGTAGCGCGCCAGGTCGTAGTCGGCGGCGCCGGCGGCCATCATCTCGAGCGCGCAGCACGCGAGCCCGAACGTCGCGGGGAACACGGAGTTACGTCGCGCCCATCGCACGAGGTCTTCGACACGCCCGGTGAGGAAGTTGTACGGAACCGCGTCGAGTCCCATCAGGCCGCCACCTCCTCGCCGGTCGCGGGGTCGACTTCGGGTTTCGCGGCCGGGTCGAGCACCGCGCGCTTCGTGCGCAGGATCGGCCCGGCGGTCTGCTCGATCACCCGCCTCACCGGGCCCCAATCGAGCGCGCCGACGGAGAGCAGGTACGCGAACGGGACCAGCAACACGAGGACGAACACCGCCATCGCGAGCAGCCCGTAGAGGCTGAGACCCCGGAAGACGGTGGCGAACGGGTAGAGGAAGACGATCTCGACGTCGAGGACGATGAAACTCATCGCCACCAGGTAGAACTTCACCGGGAAGCGTTCGACGACGTCTTCTTCGGGGACGATCCCGCATTCGTACGGTGCCTGTTTCGCCGAGTTGGGCCGCTGCGGTGCCAGCAGGATCGACGCGACGAACGACAGCGAGACGAACGCGACGACGAGCGCCGCCATCACCAGAATCGGCAGGTAGTCAGCCATAGATGCTTTCTCGCTCGCTCAGTCGCCACCCTCGCGGTTGGCGGCTGAGCAGGGCTCCGTCGCTTGTTGGCGAGCTCGCTTGCGCTCGCATTCCCTCTCGCTCGCCGCGCTCACATTACGTCTCGCGCGTTGTTGCCCGCCGTTTTGGCGACGGGGACCACTGCTCAGGTCACGGCGACGAGCGCGGCGACGGCCTTGTACACCGCTTCGGCCGGGCCGAGCTCGTCGGGGCGGAGCAGGTTCGCCATGATCCGCAGTACCCATTCCATCAAGGTGCGGCTGTGCATCCCGATCCGGGTGAGTTCGCGCATCACCGCCGGGTTCCCGATCGCTTTCACGAAGGCTCGGGCGACCTTGAAGTAGAGGGCATAGACCTCGTCGAGCCGCTGCGAGTAGGTCTGCAGGGCCAACCCGTCGCCGGTGACGAGGGCGAGGTCGACCGCATCGGCCGCCAGGCGACCCGTCTCGTAGGCGATGGAGATGCCCTCGCCGTTGAACGGGTTGACGCATCCCGCCGCGTCACCGACCACCAGATAGGTGGGGCCGACCCGTGGTTGCACCGAGGCGCCCGTGGGCAGGCGCCCACCAGTGGGTGCGCACGTCGCGGTCTGGGAGGAAATGCCCCAATATGCGGGCGCGGTTTCGCAAAAGGCGTCCATCAGGTGCGACGTATTGATGTTCTTCCATCCCGAGAAGGTCGAGAGGAGGCCGACACCGACGTTGACCGTTCCGTCGCCAACCGGAAAAATCCACCCGTAACCTGGCAAATGGTTGCCGTCGCGGTCGCGTATGTCGAGATGGCTCTCGATCCAGGGATCGTCGTGACGCGGACTGGTGAAATAGCCGCGTATCGCCATGCCGAGGGGGTACGAGCGGTCCCGGGCGGTCCCGAGGGCACGACCGAAGCGCGAGTTGGCGCCGTCGGCGACCACGACATAGCGGGCACGGATGGCCGCGGTGGTGCCGTCGTCCTTGTGCTTGACCACCGCGCCGGTCACCAGGCCGCCCTCGACGAGCGGCGCGATGGCTTCGGTCGCGGGCCGGAGCGTCGCGCCGGCCTTGACCGCGTTGTTCGCGACCATGTCGTCGAGGTCGTGGCGGCGCACGACGTAGCCATACGGGGGGAAATCGGGATGGTCCGGCCAGCGCATCTCGATGGAGATGTCGTGCGCGTTCGCCCGCAGCCCGTCGTAGCGCTGGAACCCCTGCAGCGGTTCGGCGAGGCCCATGTCGTGCAGCTGGCGAACCACGCGCGGAGTGAGCCCGTCGCCACAGGTCTTGTCGCGCGGGAAACGCTTCTTCTCGACCATGCATACCCGGTGCCCGCGTTCGGCAAGCCAGTACGCGGTGGCCGCGCCGGAGGGGCCGGCCCCGACGACGAGCGCGTCGAAGTTGGCGTCGTCGACGGATGAGGCCGAGCCGTTTTGCTCGCTTGTGCGGTCGTGCACGCGCGTGCCTCCCAAGTCGCTCTCATGATCACATACGCGCGCCGCGGGTCTCGTACGCGAAAACCGCTCCCTACCTGGCCCGCGATGTGCCGCGGACTCGAATAGCGTGGTAGCAAACGCTTTACACCACGGGCGCGACGAGCAGTCGCCGTGCGCGGTGGGATACGGCGGTCCGGGAACCAGTCGAGGAGCTTCCTGCCGACATGGGCCAAGCGTTGTCGAGTGTGCTCGCACTGCACACGTGGAACCTGTTGCCAAAGAGCGTGTTCACGTTCAATACGCCCTACCTGCGGCCGGCCGGCCGGCTGATCTGGGCGTGCGTGCTCTTCTTCATCGGTATCGGGATCGTGGGCTTCCTGTGCACGAAGCCGAAGCCGGCGCGCAAGGCGACGTGGGCGGAGACGATCCTCGGCGCGGTGTTCGTCTGGGTGCTGCTGATCCTCGGTTACGGCACGATCCCGCACGAGTGGCTGCAGTTCGCCGCTGCGTACCTGAACTTCGGTACCGACACGTTCGCGCTGCACAAGAACCAGATCGCGAACCACCTGCCGCCGTTCGACGTGACCCGCCAGGTGATGGCGCACATCGTCGTCGTCGGTATCTACGGCTTCATGCTCACGACGAACGTGAAGCTGTTCGCGATGTGGCAGAAGCGCCCCGTCGCCGAACCGGCCGAAGACGGCGCCCCCGCAACCCCGAGTGCCGGTTGGTTGCGCCGCCGCCTCCGCCGCACCAGCGCCTTCGGCCGCCCCGTCACGGTGGACGAGTGATGCACCCGCGCACCCTCTCCCCCGCGCGATCCATCCCAGCCAATCCGAACCTGCGTCAGTTTTGCCGCGGTCGGGGGCCGAAACTGACGCACGTTGCGGGGGTGCGCCCATGGCACAACCGCGCGACGGGCCAAGCTGCGGCGAGCGCAGCGAGCTCGCCAGGGAGCGACGGAGCCGTGCCCAACAGCCAACCGCGCGAGCGGCGACTGAGCGACCGAGAAAGCGCGGCGAGCGCAGCGAGCTCGCCAGGGAGCGACGGAGCCGTGCCCAACAGCCAACCGCGCGAGCGGCGACTGAGCGACCGAGAAAGCATGCGCGCGCTAGCACACCCGAGAGACGGCATCTGATGGCGCGCACGGACGCGAACCCGCCGATGCCGGAGTTCGCCACCGACTACACGCTCCAAGAAGTCGACCCCAAATGGTTGACCCAAGCCGTCAAACCCAAACAATTCCTCCACATCGACCAAGCCGAATGCATCCTCTGCGAAGGCTGCGTCGACATCTGCCCCTGGAAATGCATCCACATGCTCGCCGTCGACGCCATCGACCAAAGCGTCAACGCCGACATGCCCGGCGACGACCCCAAAGACCACGTCTTCTTCGTCGTCGACGAAGACGTCTGCACCCGCTGCGCCCTCTGCGTCGACCGCTGCCCCACCGGCGTCATCATCCTCGGCAAAGTCACCGACCAATGGGCCAACGGCGACCCCAACGTCCGCACCAACCGACACGGCTACGCCTACGGCGTCCGATTCTGAGCCCTTCTAAGGAGAGGCTTCGTGGCCATCGGTAATGGCAATGGGAACGGAAACGGGCACGGGAGAGTGAACATCGGCGCGCGGGCTGCGAAGCTCGGCGACTCGATCCAGAACTCCCAAGCCTGGAACTCGATCTTCCGGCCCGGTTCGATCTACCGCAAGGGCTACACCGACAGCCCTCGCAACCGTTCCTACGTGATCATGAACAACGTGCTGTACCACCTTCACCCGGTGAAGGTGAAGCGGCACACGGTGAAGGTCTCGTACACGTTGTGCCTCGGCGGCCTGTCGTTCTTCTTGTTCATCCTGCTGACCGTCACCGGCATCTTCTTGATGTTCTTCTACCGGCCGACGGGCGCCACGGCGTGGAACGACGTGAAGACGCTCGAGACCGCGGTGGCGTTCGGTTCGCTCGTACGAAATATGCATAGATGGGGCGCGCACCTCATGGTGCTCTCCGTCTTCTTGCACATGTGCCGCGTCTTCTACCACGGCGCGTACAAGTCACCGCGCGAGTTCAACTGGGTGATCGGCATCATCCTGCTGACGCTCACGCTGCTGCTCTCGTTCACGGGCTACCTGCTCCCGTGGGACCAGCTTTCGCTCTGGGCCGTCACCGTCGGCACGAACATGATGGGGTACACCCCGGTGTTCGGCGACCAGGTCCGCTTCGTGCTGCTCGGCACGAAGGAGATCGGTGACGCGACGCTGCTTCGATGGTACGTACTCCACGTGTTGATGCTTCCGTTCGTCATCGTCATCTTCATGGCCGTCCACTTCTGGCGAGTCAGAAAAGATGGCGGCATCTCGGGTCCGCTTTAGAACCGGAGAACAGCGATGGCTGAGGTTCCCGAACATCTCCTCCGCCGCAGCCGGGACCGCCGTAAGGCGTTAGGTCTCCCGGTTGAAGGCGACGACGACGGCGGCGAAGCGGCGCCGGAAGCCGGCGCGCCCGAAACGACCGAAGCCGCCGCGGAGGAAGCTGCGCCCGCCGCGGCTGCCGCCGACACCGGCGAAGCGATCACCGAGAGCAAAGGCGGCGTTCCCGCACACCTGCTCGAGCGCTCACGCAAGCGCAAGGCGGCCGCGGCCGCCGCGGCCGGCGGTGGCGAAGCGGCAGCGGGCGGCGGCACGGCCACCGCGACCCGGGCGCGCACCGCGGCGGCGACGGCACCGGCGCCGGCCGGCACCGGTCCGGGCGGTCACACGCAGCGGCTGCTCACGGTCGTCAAATCGGGTTCGATCCAGCAGACGCGCTCCGAGGCTTCCGACAAGGTGCACGTCTGGCCGCACCTCCTCGTGATCGAGTTCGCCTCGATCCTCTCGCTCATGGCTTTCATCACCGTGTTCTCCGCGCTGGTGAAGGCACCGCTCCTCGGGCTCGCCGACGTCAACCAGACGCCGAACCCGTCGAAAGCACCGTGGTACTTCCTCGGTTTGCAGGAACTGCTCACGATGTTTCACCCGATGGTCGCGGGCGTGACCATCCCCGGCGTCGCGCTGGGGTTGCTCGCGATCACGCCATACGTCGACAAGAACCCGTCGACGAAACCAACCGATCGCAAGTTCGCGATCGCGATGATGACGATCTTCATGATGATGTGGGCCTCACTCGTCATCATCGGCTCGTTCTTCCGAGGCCCCGGATTCAACTTCACCTACCCATGGAAAGACGGAATTTTCTTCGACCTCTAATCGCATCTCTACTGACCCAATAGGAGCCCGCGATGGGAATTGCCATCGCCATCATCGTCATCTTCGTTCTCGCAGCTGCCACGCTGCTCGTGACCGCGCGCCGGCGCGCAAGTACGGGTGAGTTGAGTCGCGAGACCATCAAGCGCGACGCCGGCACCCCCGACGTCGAACCCGTTGCAACGAGCACGTCCACCGACCTCGAACTCCAAGGCCGCGAGCGTGCCGACGACACACGCGCGCGCGAATCCGGCACGGTCGCCGAGCGCCAGCCGGCAGGTGTTGCGCGATGGGAACCGGTCGACGAAGAAGAACTCGGCGTCACCCGGCGCCAATTCCTGAACCGCGGCATCCTCGCCTCGGTCGGTTTCACCGTGGCGACGTTCGGCGCCGGTGTGCTCGCGTTCTTGTGGCCGACGAGTTCGGGTGGGTTCGGGGGCAAGATCCCCGCCGGGAAGTTGAGCGACATCCTCGCCTTCGTGAACTCGAAGCAGTCGCCGTTCTACGTCCCGCTCGCCCGCACCTACATCCAGCCGTACCCGGCAGCCGACCTCCCCGCGGCGAAGAAGGTCTACAAACCGGTCGTCGTCGCCGGCATGGAGCAGGGCATCGTCGCCCTCTACCAGAAGTGCGTGCACCTCGGTTGCCGCGTGCCGTGGTGTTTCAGTGCCCAGTGGTTCGAGTGCCCGTGCCACGGTTCGAAGTACAACCGGGTCGGCGAGAAGCGTGACGGTCCCGCACCGCGCGGTCTCGACCGGTTCGCGGTGACGATCTCCGGCGGTTCGGTCACGATCGACACGTCGGTGGTGATCACCGGTCCGCCCATCGGTACTGACACCACCGGCCAGAAGGTCGAAGGACCGCACTGCATCTGATGGCTGCCGATACCCCTGCCCGTTCGTCGAAGCGGAGCCCCTTCGCGTGAGTGCCCGGAAATGGTTGTTCATCCTCAACGTCTTGGTCCTCCTCGGCCTTGCGGTGTACGCGTTCTTCACGCTGCGCAAGAACCCGGAGGCGAAGGCGCCGGAGAACCTCACGCCGTTCCTCAAGGACGAGGACCTCGAGGGGCGCCGCCTCGAACGGGTGTTGGGGTGGGCATTGATCTTCGCCGCGGTTGTTGCCCTCGCGTTGCCGCTCTACTGGCTCCATGAGCCGAGCCGCCAACGCGAGAGCAACAGCTATTTCAGGAACGGTGCGATCGACCGGGGCGCGACCCTCTTTGCCAACGCGACGATGCCGGCGTACAACGCGGCAGTCTCGTTGCAGTGTGCGAACTGCCACGGTTCGAAGGGTGAGGGCGGGTCGGTGGCAACGACATACGACCCCGACGGCGACGGGCCGGCCAAACCGATCCAGGTCACCTGGAAGGCACCGGCGCTCAACACCGAGTTGTTGCGCTTCAGCACCAGTGAGGTGCGGGGCATCATCACCTTCGGCCGTCCCGGCACCCCGATGCAACCCTGGGGGGTCGCGGGTGGTGGCCCGAAGAACGTGCAGTCGATCAACGACCTGCTCGCGTACATCAAGTCGATCCAGCTGACGCCGGCGGAGGCGCAAGCCCAGGCGGAGAACGATCTCATCGCCGCCCGCGAGCAGGCGGCGACCGAGGTGAAGAACGCGCAGGCGGCGGTGCAACAGGCACTCGCCGACGAGAAGGCCGCGCAGACCACATTGGCCCAGGTGCAGGCCGACAAGACGTCGACCAAGTCGGCTATCGCGAACGCGCAGGCCGCCGTCGACGACGCGCCGAAGATCGTCGCCGACAAACGGCAGGCGTTGAACTGGGCGCTCGCGTGGCAGAAGTACCGCGCGAACGTCACCGACGGGCAGTTGCTCTTCGAACTCAACTGCGCCCGGTGCCACACCAAGGGTTGGTCGGTCTTCGACCCGACGCAGGTCGACGGCACCGGGATTCTCGGTCCGGCCGGCGGTGGCGGTCAGGGCGGCGCCCCGAACCTCACCGGCGGCGACGAGATCCGCCGCTTCGGGCCCGGCAGCATCGACAGCGCGAACGGTAAGGCGAACCAGGCGTTCGTCGCGGCGGGTTCCAACTCCGAGCAGGCCTACGGCATCGGAGGCATCGGTTCCGGGCGCATGCCGGGATTCGGTGAGATGCTGACGCCCCAGATGATCAAGGAGATCGTCGCCTACGAACGCGACGGCATCGACGCGACCACCTACGAGGTGCCGTTCGAAGGTTCGTCGGGGAACGCGAATGTGAGTGGTACCGGCACCGTGAGCACCACGACCACGCTCCCGCCCGCGATCGGAGGATGAGCTAGTGCAACTCCTGGCGTTGCTCGCAGACGAGTTCACGAAGAGGACGCTGTGGAACCCCACGCTGCTCGGCGTGCTCGTGGTGCTGTCGGCGATCGGCTTGTTCTGCGGTTCGGTCTACCTGCTGCTCGCCACCAACCTCGGCGCGCGGCTCGGGTTCCTGGTCGCGTCGGCGTGCCTGTTCGGTTTCCTGACCCTGCTGTCGATCCTCTGGATGACCACGTTCACGCCGCTCGAGAGCCCGAAGGGCCGGCCGGCGGCGTGGAAACCGAAGGAGATCGTCGCGTCGCTGTCGGATTCCAAGGTCCCACAGGTCAGATCGATCGCGACGACCGGCAAGGAGCTGTCGGCCGAGAACATCGCGACGATCCGGCCGGCTATCGACGCCGCGTTCGTCACGCCCTCCACCCCGGTCGCGGGGGCGAAGGTGAGCCCGTTCGCCAAGTACACGAGCTCGAGCAACTACCTCACCGGTGAGCAGGGGCTCACCGCGTACGTCACCGGCGGCGGCACGAAGAACTTCTTCTGGCATTACCCGAAGTACTCGGCGATCGAGTACTGCCAGGTGAAAGTGGTGAACGTGCCGTTCGGTGAGAAGCCGCCGGCGCCGGTGTGCGACCCGCTCGTGCCCAAGCAGTTCGCGATCCTCGAGCTCGACCTCGGCTCCACCCGCCAGCCGCCCATCGTCTACTTCGTGACGTTCACGCTGCTGTTCGGCCTGTCGTTGCTCGGTCTGCACTGGTACGAACTCGACGAGCGTGAACGCAAGAGCGCGGCCCTCGTCCCGACCACCTAGGAGTTGGCGATGTTCGTTGCCCAACAACTCGTCGACGCGAGCACCCAGGGTGGGTTGGCGTTCCTGCTGTTCGCGATCATGTGCATGTTGTTCGTGTCGTCGCTCTTCTACATGGACCACATCCGCAAGCGCCGCGAACAAGAACGCGGCCAGCAATAACCCCTCACAAGCCGGCGGCTACTTCGGTGGCCGCCGAGAGCGTGGCGTCGAGGTCGGCGTCGGTGTGGGCGAGGCTGGGGAAGATCGTCTCGTAGCCGCTCGGAGCGAGGTAGACGCCGCGTTCGAGCATGCCGTGGAAGAAGCGCGCGTAGCGGTCGTGGTCGGCGGTCTTCGCGTCGGCGTAGTTGCGCACCGGCTGGTCGCGGAAGAAGATGCCTCCGAGCGTCCACGCGCGTGCGGTTGCCACCGCGACCCCTTGCTTCTCGAACACTGCACCGAGACCGTCGACCAACGCGATCGCGGTCCGCTCCAGCGCGTCGTAACTCGCGTCGCTCAGCAACGACAGCACGGTCAACCCGGCCGCGGTCGCGACCGGGTTCCCCGACAACGTCCCCGCTTGGTACACCGGACCCAGCGGCGCGAGGTGGTCCATGACCGCGGCCGACCCGCCCACCGCGGCGAGGGGGAAGCCGCCACCGACGACCTTGCCGAAGATCGACAGGTCGGGCGTCACGCCGTAGCGCGCCTGTGCACCGCCCGAACCCACTCGGAAGCCGGTGATCACCTCGTCGCACACGAACAGCGCGCCGCCGGCGGTACAGGCTGCTCGCAGCCCGGCGAGATACCCGTCGACCGGCGGGACGAGGCCCATGTTGGCCGCGACCCCTTCGACCAGCACCGCCGCGATCTCTCCCGGGTATGCCGCGAACGCGTCGTCGACGGCGTCGAGGTCGTTGTAGGGGACGACGACCGTGTCGTGTGTCGTGCCCTCGGTGACCCCGGCCGATCCCGGCAGCCCGAGCGTCGCGACACCGCTGCCCGCGTCCACGAGCAGCGCGTCGAGGTGGCCGTGGTAGCAACCGGCGAACTTCACGATCTTCGAGCGGCCGGTCGCGCCGCGCGCCAACCGCACCGCGGTCATCGCGGCTTCGGTGCCCGACGACACCAGCCGAACCTTCTCCACCGACGCGACGCGCGCGCGCAGATCGCCTCCGCGAGCTCGACTTCGCCCGGGGTCGGCGCGCCGTACGACGTGCCGCGCGCCGCGGCCTTCGCCACCGCTTCGACGACCACCGGGTGGGCGTGCCCGAGGATCGACGCTCCCCACGACTGCACCCAGTCGATGTAGCGCCGGCCGTTCGTGCCGTAGAGGTAGGCGCCTTCCGCCCGATCGACGAAGAACGGGTCGCCGCCTACCGAACCGAACGCGCGCACCGGCGAGTTGACCCCGCCGGGCACCACCCGCTGCGCGCGCGTGAACCAGTCGGTCAAAGCGTCTCGGCGAGTTCGCGCGCGAGGTAGGTGAGCACGAAATCGGCGCCGGCCCGCTTGATCGCGAGCATGTGCTCCAGAGCCACTGCCGGCCCGTCGAGCCAACCGAGTTGCGCGGCGGCCTTCACCATCGCGTACTCGCCGCTCACGTGGTACGCGGCGACCGGTACGGTCACCTGCGCACGCACCGACGCGATCACGTCGAGGTAAGCGAGCGCGGGTTTCACCATGACCATGTCGGCACCTTCGGACACATCCAGTGCGACTTCGTCGGTGGCTTCCCGGCCGTTCGCGGCGTCCATCTGGTACGACCGGCGATCCCCGAAGCGGGGCGCGCACTCCGCCGCGTCGCGGAACGGGCCGTACAACGCCGATGCGTACTTCGCCGCGTAGGCGAGGATCGCCGTGCCGGAGTTCCCTGAACCGTCGAGCGCGCGACGGATCGCGGCCACCTGGCCGTCCATCATCCCCGACGGTGCGACGACGTCGACCCCGGCGTTTGCCTGCGCGATCGCGATCGACGCGTACCGTTCCAGGGTCGCGTCGTTGTCGACCTCCCCGGAGCCGGTGAGGATCCCGCAGTGCCCGTGGTCGGTGTACTCGTCGAGGCAGTTGTCGGCCATCAGCACGAGGCTGTCGCCGACCTCGTCGCGCAGGTTGCGCAACGCGATCTGCACGACACCGTCGGGGTCGTCGGCCGACGATCCTCGGTCGTCTTTGTGCTCGGGCACACCGAACAGGATCACGCCCGGGATGCCGAGATCGGCCAGCGCGCGCACTTCCTTGCGCAACGACTCCTGCGTGTGCTGCACCACGCCGGGCATCGAGGCAATCGGGGCGGGAGTGTCGATGCCTTCCTTCACGAACAGCGGCGCGACCAGGTCGTCGACCGAGAGCCGGTGCTCCGCGACCAGCCTCCGCAACACCGGCGTGGTGCGCAACCGCCGCATGCGCCGCTCGGGGAAACTCATGACCGCGAGGGTAATGCTGCGATCAGCGCGTCGACGAGGCCGTCGATCGTGTGCGGGTCGGCCTCCTGGCTCACGTCGAGGCCGCGTTCCTTGGCCGTCTTCGAGGTGACCGGCCCGATCGACACCACTAGCGGTTGCGCGCCCTCGAACGCGCCCACGGCATCGCAGAAGTTGGTCACGGTCGACGAAGACGTGAAGGTGATCGCGTCGACGTCGCCGGCGCGGACGCGCGCGAGGTCGGCCTCGTCGGGTTGCGCCGCGCTGGTTCGGTACACCGGCAACACGTCGACGGCGTAGCCGAGCGCGGTCAGCCCTTCGGGGAGCACGTCGCGTGCGGTCTCGGCCACCGCGAGCAAGATCCGGTCGCCGGCGTTGTCGGGCGGGGGGAAGGCGTCGAGCAACGACTCGGCCACGAAACGTTCCGGCACGAGGTCGACGATCACGCCGGCTCGGGAGAGCGCGTCGGCGGTACCGGGCCCGATGGCCGCCACGAGCACGCCACCGAGCGCCCGCGCGTCGAGCCCGCTCGCGTACACACCCCGGTCGAAGAAATGCGTCACGCCGTTGGCCGACGTGAACACCACCCACGCGTAGCCGGACAGATCGGGAAGCACGAAGTCGATGGGCTCGAGCGAGATCGACGGCAGTTCCACCACTTCGGCGCCGAGGGCTTCCAGCCGGGCGCGCAACGCGCTGGCCTGCTCGCGCGCGCGTGACGACGACACGGCGCCCGAACAACGGCCGCGCCTCGAACCAGTTGAAGTCGAGCGCGGCGACGTCGCCGACCACGATCGCCGACGGCGCCTCCACGCCCGCATCGGCAATCGTCGCGAGTGTGGCCCGCACCGTGTGCTGTTCGGGACGCGTGCCCCAGCGCACCGCCGCGACGGGCGTTCCGGGATCGCGGCCTCCCGCGAGCAACTCGGCCACGATGTCGCGCAGGTGGCCCGCGCCCATGAGGACCACGAGCGTGCCGCCGGCGCGTGCCAGCGCCCGCCAGTCGACGTCGGTGGTGCCCTTGGCGGGGTCTTCGTGGCCGGTGACGATGGTGACATGCGTCGACACGCTGCGATGCGTGACCGGGATGCCCGCGTACGCGGGCGCCGCGATCGCGCTGGTGATGCCGGGCACCACCTCGAACGGCACCCCCGCGTTGATGCACGCTTCGGCTTCCTCGCCGCCGCGGCCGAACACGAACGGGTCGCCGCCCTTCAGCCGCACCACTTCACGACCGGCACGCCCGCGCGCCACGAGCAGCGCGTTGATCTGTTCCTGGCTCATCGCGGCGCGACCGGGTGCCTTCCCCACGTCGACGAACTCCGCATCGCTCGGCGCGAGGTCGAGGAGGGCCGGCGACGCAAGACGGTCGAACACGACGATGTCGGCGCGGGCGAGCAGTTCCGCGCCGCGGCGCGTGAGCAGGCCGGGGTCGCCGGGGCCGGCACCGACGAGGTAGACGGCCACGTCAGGCCGCGCCTTCGAGAAGGGACCGACCGCCGGTCCCGTCGAGGAGCGCAACCGCCGCTTCGGCACCGACGCGTTCGGGTGATGCGCCTTCTGCGGTCGTTCGTAACACGATCCGACCGTCGAGCGACGCGAGCAACACTTCGAGGCGCACATGATCACCGTTGCGCACCGCGAGCGCGCCGCAGGGAAGGTCGCATCCGCCGCCCAGCGCGGCGAGGAAGGCGCGTTCGGCAACGACCGTCGACCGGACGGACGGCCGATCGATCGCGGTGAGTGCTGCGAGCGTCGGTGCATCGCCGGCCCGGCACTCGACGGCCAGCGCGCCTTGCGCGACTTGGGGCAGCATCACCGACGGTTCGAGCACCTCGGCGACCCGGTCGGCAAGATCGAGGCGTTCCAGCGCCGCGTACGCCATCACGATCGCGTCGAAGTCTTCCGCCTTGCGCAGCCGAGTCTCGATGTTCCCGCGCAACGACGCGAACAGCAGATCGGGCCGCGCCGCCGCGAGTTGCGCGCGCCGCCGTACCGAACCGGTCGCGACCCGACCACCCGTGGGGATGTCGTCGAGCCGGGACCCGACGAGGGCGTCGCGCGCGTCGCCGCGTTCGGGGAACGCGCCGATGGTCAAACCTTCGGGGGTCTCGGCCGGGAGGTCTTTCGCGGAGTGCACCGCGATGTCGGCGCGCCCGTCGAGAAGGGCGTTCTGCACCTCCTTGACGAACACCCCCTGGCCCCGCCCCCCGACCCCGCCCACCACCCTGGCTTGGTGCTCGCTGCGCTCGCGTTTTGCCAGTTGATGTATGTCGACGTCGCGGACGCGGTCGCCGGTGGTGTCGATGACCACGAACTCCACGTCGCACCCGAGCAACACCGCGACCCGTTCCGCCTGCCAGCGCGCCAGACGGCTACCGCGGGTCGCCACCCGCAACCGGTCGGTCACTATTCCTCGGGGATGTCGGGGAGGTCGAACAGCGTCGCCAGCGCATCGCTCAGGTAGTCGCCCCGCCCGGTGCCCGCGGCGTCCTTCAGCCGCACCGTTGGCTCATGGAGCAACTTGTTGACGATGCCGCGCGTCAGTCCTTCGACCGCTTCGCGCTGCTCGGGGCTCAGCCCGTTGAGCTTCTTCGCGAACCGGTCGAGTTCGCCGGCCCGTACGTCTTCGCCGAGCGCGCGCAGTGACACCACGAGCGGCGCAACCTCCCGTGCGGCGCGCTCCGAACGAAACCGTTCGAGCTCCGATGCAAGGATCTCGCGCACGCGCCCGATTTCACGGCGACGCAATTCCGCCGAGCGCTGGGCGAAATCCTTGAGGTCGTCGAGGTCGAGCAGGGTGACGCCGTCGACTTCGCGTACACCAGGGTCGACGTCGCGCGGCAACGCGACATCGACCACGAGCAACGGGTGTTCCGGGCGTTGCCTCATGACCGCCTCGACCGCGCTGCGCTCGACGAGTACGTGCTGCGAGGCGGTCGAGGTGAGGAGCACATCGGCGTCGAGGAGCTCCGCCTCGACGTGATCGAGCGATACCGCGCGGCCACCGACCCGTTTCGCGATCTCGAGCGCCCGTGCCTGCGTGCGGTTCGCGACGCACACGTCGACGATGCCGCGCGAACCCAGTGAACGGGCGACGCCTTCGCCCATCTCACCGGCACCGATCACGAGCACCCGGGCGCCGTCGAGCGAGCCGAGATGCTCACCCGCGACCGCGACCGCCGCCGACGAGATCGAGACGGGATGGCGACCGATACCCGTTTCGGTGCGGACGCGCTTGCCCGATTCCACCGCGTGCCGGAACAAGCGCGACAGGAGCTGCCCCGACGCGTTCTCGCGCACCGCCATGTCCCACGCGTCGTGCACCTGCCCGAGGATCTCGCTCTCGCCGACGATCATCGAGTCGAGCCCGGCGGCGACAGAGAACAGGTGCGCGACCGCGGCGTCGTCGAAGTAGGTGTAGAGGTGGTCGGCGAACTCGTCGGGGTCGGCACCCGACTGCGCCGACAGGAAATCGCGTACATCGCCGACCGCGGCGTGGAAGCGGGAGCAGCGCGCGTAGATCTCGGTGCGGTTGCAGGTGGAGAGCACCACCACTTCCAGCAGGTGTTCACGGCTGGAGAGATCGTGCAGCACCTTGGGCAGGAGAGCGTCGGAGATCGCCACCCGCTCCATCAGGTCGACGGGGACGGTCCGGTGATTGAGGCCGACGACGATCAGAGACACGACCGGAGCAGCTCCTTCGCCTCGGCTACCTGGCCCGCGCGGACCAGGTCGAGGATGCCCGAGCGGAACGCCTGCTGCCAATCGGCATCTTCGCTCGAACGCCCGGCCGCACGGAGTGATTCCCGCGCCTCGGAGAGCAGGTCGAGCAGCGTCTCGTACTCAGGGCCCATCTCCTCGCTGACGTGCCGCTTCAACCAGGTGGCGAGCGCCGGGCTGCGGCCGCCGGTACCGATCGCCACGACGACATCGGAGCGGCGTACGACCGACATCAGCGTAAAGGAACAGTTGGCCGGGTCGTCGGCGCTGTTCACCCATATCCGCCTCGCTTCGCCGGCGGTGAAAACAGCGGCGTTGGTATTCGGATCGTCGGTGGCGGTCACCGCGAGCCAGGCGCCGTCGAGATCGGCGGGGGCGAAAGCCCGCTCGTGGAGCACGATGCGGCCGGCGGCCGCGTAGCGGCGCACGTCGGTGCCCACCCGGGGCGCGACGACGACCACGTCGGCGCCCAGGTCGAGGAGCGGCTCGATCTTGCGGGCCGCGATACGGCCGGCGCCCACGACGACCACCCGGCGGCCGCGAACCAGCAGGTTGACGGGCCAACCGGCCAGGCCGGGGCGCCCGGGCGAGGCGGTCGGGCCGCCAGGGGCCGCGGGACCGTTCACGAGGCGGCTTCGGCGGCCCGGCTCTCACCGGCCGCCGACGAGAACCGCCGGAGTTGGTAGAAGGAGAGGATCTGCAGCTCGATCGCGAGGTCGACCTTCCGTAGCGACACGCCGTCGGGGACGGCGATCACGGCCGGCGCGAAGTTGAGGATCGACGTGACCCCGGCCGCAACGAGGTGGTCGGCCACTTCTTGCGCCGCGACCGCAGGCGTGGCGACGATCCCGATGGCGATCTCGCGCTCGGCGACGATGCGTTCGAGGTCGTCGAACGGTTCGATCGCGAGGTCGCCCACCGGCTGGCCGGCGAGCTCGGGGTTGGCGTCGACCAGCGCGACGACCCGGAAGCCGCGCGCGCCGAACCCGCGGTAGTTCGCCAGCGCCCGGCCGAGGTTGCCGACCCCGACGATCACGACCGGCCAGTCGCGGGTGAGGCCCAGTTCGCGGGAGATCTCGTGCAGCAGGTATTCGACGTCGTAACCGACGCCGCGCGTGCCGTAGGAGCCGAGATAGCTCAGGTCCTTACGCACTTTCGCGGCATTCACCCCGGCAAGTTCCGCGAGCCGTTCGGACGAGATCGTCGCGACCTCACGTTCGGCGGTCTCGAGCAGCGCCCGGTAGTAGAGCGGCAGGCGTGCGACCGTTGCCTCAGGGATGCGGCGTCGGGACGAATCGCCCACATTGCTCCTTCGGGCGGGGCTCCGCGGCGGGGGCTCCCTGGTCGGTGCGTGAAACCAGAGCGTAGCGACTTTGTGAGCGTTTTCCCGAAGTCGAGGCATAGCCTGGTGACCGCCTCATGGTCGCCGGTCTCGCCTTCATCGCCACCGCAGTGGCCACGGTGTTCGCCCAGGCCACCGCGGTGCGCTGGTCGACGGGCCGCAAGCCGCACAACGGCGCCTGGACCTTCGCCCTCGCCCTCTTCGCGCTCGCGAGCGCGGCGCTCGCGACCGGCACCTCGACGGGGTGGGACCCGAACACCTTCCGGGTGTTCTTCCTCCTCGGCGCCATCTTGAACGTCCCGTGGCTCGCCCTCGGCACCGTGTACCTGCTCGCGAGCGAGCGGGTCGCGCGCGCAACCCGCGCGGTCCTGCTGGTCTTCACCGGTTTCGGCGCCGGCGTGATGTTCTCGACCCCGGTGCACGGCACGATCACCGGCACGACGATCCCCGTCGGCAAAGCGCACCTCGACGTGTTGCCGCGGGTGCTCGCCGGTGCCGGCAGCGGGCTCGGCGCCACGATCGTGCTCGGCGGCGCGGTGTTGTCGGCGATCCGGTTCGCGCGGCGCCGTCAAGACCCGATCGCGTCGCGCCTCATGCGCTCCAACCTGCTGATCGCGCTCGGCACACTCGTACTGTCGAGCGGCGGGCTCGTGCAAGGCGTCGTCGGGAAGGACGAAGCGTTCGCGTTGTCGCTCGCGCTCGGGATCGTCGTGATCTATCTCGGCTTCGTCGTCGCGTCGTCGCGCGTCTCGACATCCGAGAGCGCCGAACGGAGCTCTCTGCGCACGACTTTGCCGCCGAAGGTGCGCGGCACGGCGTCGACCACTTCTACCCGCGTCGGCAACTTGTAACGAGCGAGACGCGCCTGCGCGAAGCGCAGGAGATCGCGCCGATCGATCGAGTGCCCCGGTTTCGCGGCGACATACGCGATCACCGTCTCACCCGTGCGCGGGTGCGGCTCCCCCGCGACTCCGGCTTCGGCGACGTCGGGGTGTTCCAGTAAGACCTCTTCGACCTCGGCCGGGAACACGTTGAAGCCCGAGACGATCACGAGGTCCTTGGCCCGATCGACCAACGACAACCAACCGTTGTCGTCGGAGACGGCGATGTCGCCGGTGCGGAGCCAACCGTCGGGCGTGAGGACCCGTTGCGACGTCTCGGCGTCGTTCCAGTAACCGGCGAACACGTTCGGTCCGCGCACCCAGATCTCTCCGGGGTCGCCGACCAGCGCGTCGGCGCCGTCGATGTCGACGAGACGAAGTTCGATGCCCGGGAGTGCGGGCCGATCGATCCGGGCCGGAGCTGCGTGTGTACCGCCGAGGTCGATACCACCGGCGATGCTTCCGTCAGCCCGTACCCCTCGTACACGTCGAGCGAGAAGCGCGCGCACATTGCATCGACCGTCGACGCCGCGAGTGCCGCGGCACCCGACACCGCGAGGCGAACGTTCGCGAAGGAGTCGGCGGGCGCGGCGTGTTCGTCGAGCGACAACCACGCTTCGTAGATCGCCGGAACGGCGGCGATGGTGGTGACGCGTTCGTCGCGCAGGCGTTGCAACGTGTCTCGCGGGTGGAAGTGTTCGATCAACACCACCGATGCACCCGCGAAGAGCGGCAGTCCGAGCGCGACGTTGAGACCGAAGATGTGGAACAACGGGAGCACGCCGAGCGCGACGTCGGTCGGGCCGAGGGCCAAGCCCGGGTGGTGCTGCAACTGCTCGAGGTTCGCGAGCAACGACCCGTGAGTGAGGATCGCCGCGCAGCGGCGCCGAGGTGCCGCTCGTGAAGAGCAGGGCCGCCGGGTCGGATGGCGCGGCCTCGACGAAGCGGAGCGGCTCGACGTCGACGTCGTCGATGGTGATCACCGGACGGTTCCCCGCCGCCGCGTTCGCCGCGGCCGCCGAAACGCGCGATGTGAGGACGACGCTCGCGCCGACCATCTCGAGGTCGCGCTGCAGTTCGAGCGCCGGCGCACTGGGCTCGCACGGCACCGCGATCGCCCCGGCACCGAGGGCGCCGAGGTAACCGGCGACGAACGCCGGCTCGTTCCCGATCACCAGCGCAACCCGGTCACCGGCGGCAACGGTGGTCGCGAGCAGCCCCGCGACCCGGGCCGACCACGTCGCCAGATCGCCGAACGAGCACACTTCCGAACCACTTCGCAGCGCCACACGGTCACGCTCTGTGGTCGCAGTGCGGAGGAGCGCCGAGGCGAGGTTCACGGCGGCGGATCGTACCGGCGCAAACGCCGGGCTGCCCGCGAGGGCGAAATACCACGGAGAGTGGTGATTCTTCTCAAGATCCACGCTCTGCGTGTCGTTAATTGGACAGCACGGAGGCGAGGGGCTCGGGACAGCAAGCCCAACCAGCGTCGATCGTGCACCGATCGGGGGTCCCGGTCCGTGGGTACGGGCGTGTGACCACCGGAGGGGTGCGCCCTCTGGTGATCACGCAACGTAGCCTCCCAGCCCGCCCCAGAGCGTCCGCACTCGCGGGCGGGGCCCCTGTGTTCGGTCGAGAACCATCGCCGGGTTGAGCGAGACCTAGAGGTGGAACACGAACTGGGCGACGGCGGCGCCGAGGATGAGCACCAAGAGCGCGACGAGGATGAGCAACGTGCCGGACCTCACGGGCCCGACTCCGGGTTGAAGGCCACGGTGCACGCCGTCCCGGCGGCCAGGCCGAGTTCCTCGGCCGCGGAGCGCTGGTCGAGGGCGACCGCGAGCATGCCGTAGGAGTCGGTCAGCACCACCACTTCCGACGGTTTCGCCTCCGCGAACGCACCGACCCAACGGGCGCGGCGGGTCTGGTCGGCGTAGCGCAACTCGACGGCGTCGCCCGGTTGCACCCCTCGGGCGGCGAGCAGGTCGGGATCGATGTTCGTCTGGCAGTTCCCGAAGTGGTCGACCCAGAGCACCTCGCCGACAAAGGAGTGCTCGGCTTCGCTGGGCAGCGGCAGGAGCCCGGGGACGAGCGAGGCCGGGTCGACCACGTCGCCGAGTTCGGTGATCGGTACCCCGTTGGCGAGGTGCGCGGCCGCCGGGGCCATCACGTCGCGGCCCGCGAACGTCGCACCCGGGGCCTCCAGCTGGAACTCCGGGTTGGTGAGCGACACGACCGTGCCGGCGCCGCCGAGCATCGCCACCGAGGGCGCCAGCAGGCCGTTGTCGGGCGCGATCAGGTGGCCCGCCTCGACCTCGACCGCGATGCAGCGCCGCTCGGTACCCACACCCGGATCGACGACCGCGAGCACGATCCCTTCGGGCAGGTACTGCACCGAACGGACCAGGGTGAGCGAGCCCGCCCGCACATCGAAGCGCGGCACGTCGTGGGTGATGTCGAGCACGCGCAGGTGCGGTGCGATGTCGAGCATCACCGCATGGCAGACGCCGACGAATTCGTCGACCCGCCCGTAGTCGGAGAGAAACGAGACGAAACGAGCGCGCTCGACCACCGCGAGACGGTACCGGTCGGGTCACGCTCGACGCGAAATGCGCCGGGTGGCTCAGCCGGCTTGGGTGTACCTCGATGCCAGGTAGGCGTCGACATCGACTTCGGAGACTCGGAACGAGCGACCCACCCGCACCGCGGGAAGGTCACCGGCCTTGATCAGCCGGTACACCGTCATCGAAGACACCCGCATCAAGTCGGCCACTTCCTGAACCGTCAGGAAGCGCGCCTTACTCAGCCCTTGCGCCACGCGGATCTCCCTACTCCTCCCGCTGTGGAGAAGCGTACGCCGCGGGGCGGTTGTTGTCGAGCGTCAACTCACGATGCCGATTGAGGCGATCGTGGACGGTGAGCAACTCCTCAGTCGGCGCGTCCGAGTTCCCGGGAACGAGCCGTCGCCGCGACGACGGCATCGATGAACGCAGCCCGTACACCACCGGCTTCCAGCGCCCGCAGACCGGCCGCAGTGGTGCCGCCCGGCGAGGTGACGTTGAACCGCAGGGTCTCGGGGCCGGCGTCGCCCTCGGCCAGCAGCGCAGCCGATCCGACCAGGGTTTCGATCACCAGGGCGTGCGCGGTGGCCCGCGGGAGGCCGACGAGCACGCCCGCCTCGATCAACGCCTCGGCGACGAGCGCGACGTACGCGGGGCCGGAACCGGAGAGGCCGGTGACGGCGTCGAGGTGCTTCTCGTCGAGTTCGACGACGATGCCGACACTGCCGAGCAGGCGCGAAGCCAGTTCGAGGTGGGCGGCGGTGGCCAGCGAACCCGGCGCGATGGCCGACGCCCCCCGGCCGACGAGCGCCGGGGCATTCGGCATCACCCGCACGACCGGGTGCCCGGGAACCGCGGCTTCGATGGCCGCGATCGTCACGCCGGCCGCGATCGACAGCACGAGCGCGTCTTGCCGTAGCGCGGGTGCCGCGGCTTCGAGGGCGGCGGCGACATCACCGGGCTTGACCGCGACGACCACGACGTCGGCGTCGCCCACGGCCCACGCGACGCTCGGCACGACGCGCACCTTGGGGAAACGGCCCTCGAGTTCTCGCCGGCGATCGGCGTCGACCTCGGCGACGCAGAGGTCCTCACCGTCGGAACCGGCGTCGAGCAGGCCACCCAGCAGTGCGGCCCCCATGCGCCCACCGCCGAGCAATGCCAATCGGGTCACGCGTGCCCGCCCTCGGGCCGAAGGCCCCGGCCGCTCGGGCCCCGCTCGCAACGCTCGCTCACGGGGCGAGGTTACGCCCGGCTGCCGGGCACAATTCGGACCCCGTCGCCGGCGCGGTCCGGACCGGGGGCGCCCGGGGGGCGCGACAAGGCCCGAGGAACTTTCCATCCGCCCCGCACTTCCCCGAACGGGGCGGACCTCCGGCACCTCGGGCCCTTCGCACACGCCCCGAGAGGCGCTGTGCTGCGCAACCTAGCACGGTCGTTTCAACCCATGTCGAAGCGACCTGTGACAATTTCTCGCTATTTCAGATCATTTCGGCTGAGCGTCGGGCGGGCGCCGGAACGTCATTGCCAGCACGGTCTGGAACCAGTTCTCGACCAGTTCGTAGAGCGACCCGATGATGCGGTCGAGTTCGGCCTCGTCGAGGTGCTCGAGCAACGTGCGACCGACAAGGTAGACATCGCCGTCGGGGCCGACCGAGAAGTGCGCGGCGTACGTCGTGTGGTTGCGGCGCAACAGGTACCGGTAGAGCTCCTCGTGGTGCGCGGGCGGGTCGGGCAGGTAGTAGCACTCGTAGCGCAGTGCGCGTTGGTGGAAGTCGAAGTAGATGGTCGACGCGTCGCGACCGTCGCACCCGAAGCGCACGTACCAGCGTGGGATCGTCGGGTCGTACTCGACCGCCTGCACCCAGGGCTCGGCCGCGACCGAAGTTTCGAGGTGCGCGGCGATCATCGCCTGTTTGGCGGCGATGAACTCCGGGTCGAGGACCGGATCGAGTGCGGAGTCGCTCACGGCTCACGCGTGGACGCTACGAGCAACGAACCGGCTCGCGCACGACGAGATCGGCGTAGAGCCGGCGAAGCCGGGCGGCGGTGATGCTCCACGAGTAGCGGCGCGACCGGGCGTTCGCGCTCAGCCCCATCTGCGCCCGCAGCTCGCCGTCGCCGAGGAGCAACGAGACCGGCGCCGCCCACGCGGCCGGGTCTCGCCCGTGCACGAGGAAGCCGGTGTGCGCGTCGTCGACGAGCGAACGAAGGCCACCGACGGCGGCCGCGACGACCGGCGTTCCGCACGCGGCTGCCTCGAGCGCGACGAGCCCGAACGATTCCGTGCGCGACGGCACCAGGCACACGTCGGCAGCGCGGTAGTAGTGCGCGAGCCGGTCGTGCGGCTGCGGTGCGATGAACTGCACCTGGTCGCGCAGGCCGAGGTCGGAGACGAGCGCGTGCAGGCGGGCCAGTTCCGCGTCGCCGTCGGCGCCGCTCGGACCGCCGACGATCTGCAGCACCACCGACGGGTCGTCGAGCGCACCGAGGCAGGCGGCCGCGAGGTCGGCGCCCTTCAAGCGCTGAATGCGACCCACGAACAACAGCACGCGCCGGCCGGCGAGGCCCAACGCTTGCTTCGCGCCCTCTCGCCCTTCGGGCGTGAACATCGTGTGGTCGACGCCCGGCGCGACGACCTCGACGCGTTCGGCGTCGACGTCGTAGAGCGAAGCGAGTTGGCCGCGCTCGTCGGGCGTGGACGCGAGCACGAGGTCGCTGCAGGCCAAGATGCGCTGCTCGGTGGGGACACGATCGTCGGGGTCGTCGGCCACGCCCGCCTCGGCCTTCACCCGCGCCAGCGTGTGGAACGTCGCAACCATCGGGAGATCGAGCCGGTGCTTCAACCGGTGCGCGACCTCGCCCGACAACCAGTAGTTGGCGTGGAGGACGTCGTACGGTTCGTCGCCGGCGACGAACTCGTCGACCCGATCGACGAACGGGTCGAGGAGCGCCGGCAGTTCATGTTTCGCGACGACTTCGCGTGGCCCGGCATCGACGTGCACGACACGGAACCCCGGTTCGACTTCGACGACACGGGGTTGGTTCGGGTGCTCGGCCCGGGTGAACACGTCGGTGTCGACGCCGGCGCGAACCAGCGAAGAGGCGAGCGCGCGCACATACACGTTCATCCCGCCGCCGTCGCCCGCGCCGGGTTGCGCGAGCGGTGACGTGTGGACGCTGAACATCGCGACGCGCCGAACCGACATCGGGCCGGATCGTACCCAAGACCACGCGAATCGACCCGGCAGCGGGCATCACGACCGGGACGACAGCCCCGGTACCGGCCCGGCACGGGCCGGTCCCTAGGAGGTTTGCGCCTGGTCCCGTTCGGTCGCAGCCTCGCTCTGGAACGAGCGGTAGATCTCGACCAGCAGCTGCTTTTGACGCTCCGTGATCGACGGGTCGCGCAGGATCTCGCCGACGAGGTCGGCGCCGTCGTCGCGCTCGTCGAGGATGCCGGCGCGCACATAGAGGGTCTCGGCGGAGATACGCAAGCCTTTGGCGATCGCCTGGAGGATCTCGGCCGACGGTTTGCGCAGGCCCCGTTCGATCTGGCTCAGGTACGGGTTCGAGATGCCGGCGAGTTCGCTCAGCTTGCGCAGCGAGAGCCGGGCCGTTCGGCGCTGATCACGGATGAACTCGCCGAGGTCGTGGAGCCGACCCTCCAGCGTGTCGGGGGTCATCCCGTCGTACCGGCCGCCTGCCGCAGCGCGATCTCGTGCTCGATCTTGTCGAGCGCGCCGTGCAGCCGGTGCCGCACGTCGGAAAGGTCACGTTCGAAATCGGCGACCTCGGTGCGCACCGACGCCAGGCCCGCTTCGTCGAGCGCGGGAAGGTTCGCGAGCGTCGTGTCGGTGATCAGGCGTTGGCGACCGTCGCTCCATTCGAGTTCGACGACCGGCGCATCGGGTTCGGCAAGGCGGGTTTGTGCGCCGGCCGAACGCGCGCCCTCGCCGGCCAGGATCTCGGGCAACTTCGCGATCAGATCTTCGATGCTGCCGCCGCTGCCGCGGCGCGCCAACTCGGCGTCGAGGATCTCGATGCGCGCCTGCGCGAGCCGCCGGTAGTACGACACCGATGTCTCGATCGCGGCGCATTCCGACTTCATCGCGCGCAGTTCGTCGGTGGAGCGCGAGCCGAGGCCCTCGGTGTAGGCGGGGTCGAGAAGCGGCTGGATGCGTTCGGTGGTCATGGCCCCCCGGGTGCAGTCGAGTCAGCGTACCCAAGCACATCGGCCGCGCACGCGCACCGCTGAGCGTCGCGGGCTCGCGGCGTCGGCGCGCGAGGGCGCGCAGCCCCCGGAAACCGGCGGCAGCACTGCGACCTCGTCGCCGGCGCCGAGCACCGTGGCCGGGCCGCGTGCCGGTTCGTCGCCGTTCACCCAAACCCGCGACCGTTCGAGCACCGCCGCGAACTCCGGCCCGAACCGTTCGCAGGCGGCGGCAAGCAGCGCGTCGAGGGTCCCGCCCGGGGCCGCCGGCATCTCGCTGGTGCCGGCCGCCTCGCGGGCACGGGCGAACAGGCGGAGCCGCACCGGTTTCGGCTCGCCCGTCATCAGAGGCTCCGGCCGCGCCGCGCTGAGCGCGGCACTTCGTCGTGCTCGGGCGGTTGGTCCTCGGGCGTGACGTTGCGCCGCGCGGTCGGCACCGCCTCGAGGCGATCGGGGTCGATCGGTTCGCCGGTGACTTCGTCGACGCCGTAGGTCCCGTCGTCGACCCGCTGCAGGGCAGCCTCGATCTCGGCCATCTCGGCTTCGAGGCGCTCGAGGATCGACAGGTCCTTCTCTCGTTCGAACGTTTCGCTGCCCTGGTCGGCCGGATGCTGGTCGTAGGAGGCAAGCTCGCCCGTCTCCTCCGACTCCGGCGACTCGCCGAGCCCCTCGCGCAAGTTGCTGATGAGGTCGCTCACCCGCGCGCGCTCGCTGGACAGCCGCTCCCGAATGTGGGCCGCGTCGAAGTTGTCGCTCATGCTTGCCCGCTCTCGGGCCGAAGGCCCGGGCCGCTCGGGCCACGCTCGCATAGGCCTGGCCGCCACACCGGAAATTCGATCATGCTCGGAGGGTACCCATCGGCGGCGGCCACTCGCGTGGACGGCACAAACCGAGCACGGGCCGATGGCGTTTCAGTCGGTTCGGCGTGCCTCGAGCAGCGCGATCTCGTCGAGCAGCCACCCTTCGACCGCTTCGAGCCGCGCCGTCGTGCCGTCGAGTTCGAGCACCCGCTGCGCGTCGAGTGGCCCCATCGGGGCAAGCGCCGCGGCCTCGAACGACGCGGTCCGGGGATCAGCCGCGAGCGCGGCATCCATGCTCGCCGCCCGCGGATCGAAGTGGGCCCAGAGCTCGAACAGCCGGCGCAAAGCGGCTTGGACGCGTTCGCGCCCGTCGCGGGCGACGGCCGCTTCCGGCGCCGAGAGGTCGGCTTCGACGAGCTCGGTGATGTTCGCCACCGGGTACGGATCGTCGGGCAACCATTCGTCGACGCGGAAGCGGCGGACACCGACCGCCCGCAACGCGAAACGGCCATCGTCGAGTTCGGCGATCTGCACGATCCGGGCGATGGTCCCGACCGAGAACCGGACGTCGCCGCCGCCGACCTCGCTGCCCCGTTCGATCAGCACGACACCGAACTCCCGGTCTTCGCGGGCACAGTCGCGCATCATCACGCGATAGCGCGGCTCGAACACGTGCAGCGGAAGGACCCGGTACGGGAACAAGACCGTCCCGAGCGGGAACATCGCCAGCCGTCTCGTCATCGTGACCTCAATCGCGACCTCAGTTGAACCGGGCGCGGTAGCTGCGCGCCTGCTGCGCGAGCGCGGCGGCGTTCGGCGCCGCACTCGCGACGTCGTCGACCACGCGCGCCGCTTCGTCGAAACGGCCGACGTGAGCGAGCCGCGCCGCGAGCGCGAGCCGGTCGGCGGCCGAGCGACGGGATCGCCACGTGCAGGTCGAGCAGCTTGCTCAGGCGAACCGGGTCGGCGGCGAACGAGCCGTGCTCGAGGTTGACCAGCATGCGAGCCAACACTTGCCGCGCATTGACCGGCGCGAGGTATGCCGGGTCGAACGCGCGCGCTCCCGCATGATGTGCTCGAAACGCGCCGCGCACCCGGCCACGTCGAGGAGCACCCCGCCGTTGAACGGATCGCAATAGACGTCGTCACCGTCCTCGCCGGGCTCCGTGCTCCGCACGAGGAAATGGCCGGGCATCCCGATGCCGACGACATCGACGCCAATGCGGCGGCCCGACTCGATCATCAACACCGACAGGGTGATCGGGATCCCGAGACGGCGCTCGAGCACCTGGTCGAGGAAGGAGTTGTCGGGATCGTCGTAGCGGGCGACGTTCCCCCGAAACCCCAACCGCCCGAAGAGATGACCGGCCAGCGCCGCGAAGGTGCGCTCGGGGCAGTCGTTCGCGAGCACGTCGATGCGCTCGAGCGCCGCTTCGATGTCGAAGGGTGCGCGGGCGTGAGCCGAGCACACGAGCGCCGCCTCCGCGAGCGGCACGTCGGCTGCAGGCTGCGACACCAGCGACGCGAACCGGGCCACGAAGTCCATCCGGGCCGACGGTACCCGGCCGTTACAATCAACCTCGATGGTGGCGCGACGTGACGGGTCGAACCGTGGCGTGTCGGCCTGTGGCCCCTTTTCCAGTCGTCCCGGCCTCCCGGAAGGTCTGCGCGAGCGCGTCGCCAACCGGTTGCGGGCACACCATCAGCGGCTCACCGCCGGGCGGCTCCAACTGATCGAAGTGCTCGCCGGGGCGGATCGGCCGCTCACGATCCCGGAGATCCTGCAGGCGCGCGCCGACCTCGCGCAGAGTTCGGTGTACCGCAACCTCGTGGTGCTCGAGGCCGCCGGTGTGGTGCACTGCCTCATCACCCGCGACGAGTTCGCCCGGTACGAACTCGCGGAAGACCTCACCGTGCATCATCACCATCTCGTGTGCGCCGCGTGCGGCCGGGTCGAGGACCTGCCGGCAACGCCCGCCCTCGAACGCTCGGTGGCGGCCGCGGTCGCCCTCGCCGCCCGCACGAACGGCTTCCAGACGGCGCACCACCGTCTCGATCTCGTCGGCGTGTGTGCCGACTGCGCCTGACCCAGCGCCTGACCGACCCAGCCGGGCCGGGCCGACGCCGGGAAATGCGCCTCCGCACGCGACGATGCTTGGCGACATGGCACACACCTTCGAACCGGGCGCCGTTCCAGCCGGGCCGCGCCCGGCCCTCAGACTGCTGCGCCACGCCATCACCGCGGCGCTGGCCGCGGTCACGCTCGTCGTCGTCCCCGCCGCCCCGGCGTTCGCGCACGGCACCGCGCAAGTGCCGGCCACCGACTACGCGGTGCGCATCGCGGCGGTCCAGCCCACCGTCCCGGGCCTCTCCGTGAAGGTCGTCGACAACGGTGCCCGGCTCGAACTGCGCAACCCGACTGCGACCATGGTCACCGTGCTCGGTTACGACAACGAGCCCTACCTGCGGGTGAGCGCGGCCGGTGTGTTCGAGAACATCCACTCGCCGGCGGTGTTCTGGAACCGGCAAGCGGCGATCACATCGGCGCCACCGGCGAGCCAGTACAACGCCAAGGCCACGCCGGTATGGCACCGCATCTCGACCGGCGACCTCGCCCGGTGGCATGACCACCGCGCCCATTACGTCGGTGCCCGACCGAAGGGGGCGGAACGCGTGGTCCTGCGCGACCGCGTCCCGTTCGAGGTAACCGCGGGAACGACCACTTCGCACGGGGCGATCCAGATCGTCGTCGACTACGTGCCGGCACCGTCGCCCCTGCCGCCACTCCTGCTCGCGCTCTTCGTCGCGCTGGTGCTCATCGGCGCCGGGCGCACCAAGGCCTGGCCGCGGGCGCTGGCCGCGTCCCTCGTCATGCTCGTCGTCACCGCCACCGCGCAACTGATCGGCGAGTGGGACGCAGTCACGCTCTCACTCCCGAGCCGCATCGGCGAGCACGTCTATGTCTTCGCCGGCGTCGCGCTCGGCATCGCCGCCGTCGTGTGGATCGTCGTACGTCGCGCCGCGCCCTACGACGCGACGCCGATCGCATTGCTCGCGGGGGTCGCGCTCCTGCTCGCGAGCGGACTGGCCGGTCTCCCGCTGCTCGTCGCTTCGCAGCTGCCGACGAGCTACTCGCTCGGCGTCGAACGCGTGCTCGTCGCCGCGACGATCGGTTCGGGTGTGGCCACAGTCGTGACCGCGGCAACGCGGCTACGGAAGCCGTTCCAGGCGCGACCGCGTCACGACTCGCCGAGCGCGAACGAGATCCTGCGCTCGATGTACGCCGAGAAATAGCCCCGGTACCGTTCCTGCAGCGCCGGGATCCGCCAGTCGGCCCCGGTGACGAGGCGGCGGCACGCGGGCGCACCGCATTCGCAGACGAATTCGTCGTAGTCGTTCGTATCCGACATCGCGTAGTCGAAGCACAGCTCGTCGCCGGGCGCGATGTCGCGGATCGCAACGACCAGCGCGGTGCCGACGATCCCGCAGTTCGGGTCGCACGAGTGGTTCATGTAGTCGGCCGGCGCGAAGGGCGGCAGGCTGACGAGGTAGAGACGCTCGTCCATCTGGATGGAGTGGGTACGCAGGTGCTCGTCGAGGGTGTCGAACTCCGCCCGCTCCACGACGCAACCTCCGAAGCCCGCGACCGTTGTCCGCGCCGCGATCGCTTCCGTCGCGAAGATCCCCAGACCTTTGCCGGCCGCGGGCTGCACCACGGCGGCGGAATGAAGCCAGGACTGCTGCACCGGGGGCGGATGTTAACAACGGTGGGGCGCCGAGCCGCCGCGAGCGCGACACTGGAGGCGTGGGAAAGCGACGAGAACGCGAACGGCTGGCCCGGCGACGGACGGCAGCGGTGCGCCGTTCGGCTGCGGGAACGCGCGCACCGGTCCGGCCGGGCCGCATTTCGCCGACCCGCGAGGTGCCGGCCAACATCGCCCGCCCGCCGTACGCGCCCGATGCGCCGGCCCTCGTTCCCGCGGTACCGCCCGACGAGTTGATCGACCGCATGCGCGTCGCCGGGCGCCTTGCGCGCGAGGTGCTCCTCGACGTCGCCGCGGCCGTGCGCCCCGGGATCACCACCGACGAACTCGACCGCGTGTGCCACGAGGCATGCATCGAACGCAACGGCTACCCGAGCCCGCTCCACTACAAGGGCTACCCGAAATCGGTCTGCACGTCGGTGAACGAGATCATCTGCCACGGCATCCCCGACGATCGGGTGCTGCTCGACGGCGACATCATCGACTGCGACGTGACCATCTTCGTGAACGGTGTGCACGGCGATCACAACGAGACCTTCCTCGTCGGCGACGTCGACCCTCGCGGCCGCGAACTCGTGCAGGTGACCAACGAGTCGATGTGGAAGGGAATCGAAGCCGTGCGCCCGGGCGCGCGCGTCTACGACATCGGGCGGGCGATCCAGGCCCACGCCGAAGCGCACGACTTCGGCGTGGTTCGCGCCTTCGTCGGTCACGGCATCGGCACCGAGTTCCACACGGCACCCTCGATCCCGCACTACTACGACCCCTACGCCGACCTGGTGTTGCAGGCCGGGATGCTGTTCACGATCGAACCGATGATCACCGAAGGTTCGTACGAACTCGGGCGCATCTGGCCCGACGGCTGGACCGCCCCGACTCGCGACGGTTCGCGTTGCGCGCAGTTCGAGCACACCGTCCTCGTCGCACCGAACGGCGTCGAGGTGTTGACACTCCTCCCCGACGAGGAGCGCAGCCCGATGTCGGCTGCGTCGTACGCGCTGAGCCGCTAACCGGCAGCCGCTTCCGGGCACCCGAGGCGCGCGAGGCGCGCGATACGGCGTGTAGCGTCGCCGCCCGTGCGCATGTCGGGCGAGCGGGCGTTGGTCACCGGGTCGACGTCGGGGATCGGGCGCGCGATCGCCGCCGCGTTCGCAGCCGAAGGCGCGGAGGTGGTGGTCACCGGACGCGACGCGGGCCGGGGCGCGGAGGTCGTGGCCGAAATCGCGGCCGCGGGCGGGCGGGCGACGTTCGTCGCCGCCGACCTCGACGACCGAGCCGCGTGCGAACGGCTGATCGAGGCGGCCGGTGGCGCCCTGGGCGGGCTGACGGTGCTGGTGAACAACGCCGCCGCGAGCGGCACCGGCGACGGCCCGGTGGGCACGGTCACGGACGAGGCGTGGGAACGCGTCCTCCGAGTCGATCTCACCGCTCCGATGTGGTTGTGCCGGGGCGCGATCCCCCGCATGCGCGAGGCGGGTCACGGCGCGATCGTCAACATCTCGTCGCGGCAGGCCGAGCGGGCAAGCCGGGGTTTCGCGGCGTACATCGCCGCGAAGGGCGGGTTGAACGCGCTCACCCGTTCCATCGCGGTCGACTACGCGGCCGAGCGCATCCGCTGCAACACGATCAGCCCGGGGTATGTCCTCAACGCGCGCCGCGACGCGGCCATCTCCGACGAGCGGCGCGCCCGCTACGAAGGGATGCACCTGACCCGGCTCGGTGAGGCGGCCGACGTTGCCGCCGCCGCGATCTATCTCGCGTCGCGGGAATCGGAATACGTCACCGGCATCAACCTTCAACTCGACGGCGGGAGCAGCATCGCTCGCGGCCTCACCCTGGGATGACCATGCACCCGCGTGCCTGTGTGAGTGCAATCTGCACCTACAAACTGCCGCTCGACGAAGACCTGTCGTTCTGGCGCAGGCACGAGATCGACCGCGTCGGCGTGTCGGTCGCGAAACTCGAAGCCTTCGGATGGGACGCGGGCGTCGAACTCGTCGCCGAGGCCCGGGAAGGCGGGCTCGAGATCGCCAACCTGATCGGCCTGGGGCCCTTCGAGTTGGCGAACCCCGCGCAATGGGACCGCCAGCGCGACCACCTTGTACGCGCCGTCGAGGCCGCCGAACGGTTCGGAGCGGGGTGTCTCGTGTTCACGACGGGTCCGGCTGGGCCGCTGCCGTGGGAAGACGCGGCCGACGCGCTCGAGGCGGCGCTCGGATCGGTCGTGCGCGACGCGATCGCGCGCGGCGTGAACTTCGCGCTGGAGCACACGCATTCATTGCGGGCCGACGTCGGCTTCGTGCACTCGTTGCGCGACGTGATCGACCTGGCCCGCCGGCTCGGCACCGGTGTGTGCATGGAGATCAATGCCTGCTGGGCGGAGCGCGCGCTCGCCGCCACGATCGCGGCCGGCGTCGACACGATCCGACTGGTCCAGGTGAGCGACTACGCGATCGGTACCCGCTGCACACCCGACCGGCTCGTTCCCGACGACGGCGACATCCCGCTCGCGCGCATCCTGCGCACGCTGATCGACGCGGGCTACGACGGCGTGTTCGACCTCGAGCTGATCGGCCCCCGCATCGACGCCGAGGGCTACGACGCCGCGGTGCCCCGCGCCGTCGCCAACCTCGGCCGCCTCCTCGCCGACCTCGGCCTCCCCGGCGACGGGTAGCCCGTCAGCCGCCGGCGAGCCAGGTGACCCGGCCGGCGTGAAAGCCGGCGTTCGCCAGCAGGTGTTCTTCGCCCCCGGGCCCGCCGCCCGACCACACCGTGCACCGCAGCTCGGTGTGCGACATCCCTTCCACCGGCTCCAATCGCAGGTACGCGAGGGGTGCGTTCGGTGATGCCGACGCGCCGGCGTGCGCGAGCGCCCGGAGCACGTTCGCCCGGCTCGCCGCGGGCAGGTACTGCCAGACGATCGAGTGGAACACGACCGTCGCGACGCCGTCGCGTTTCGCGGCCAGTTGGTCGGGGAGCCAGGCATCGGCCGGGGCCGCGTCGATCTCGACCGGTATGACGCGGGCAATGTCGAGCGCGGCGCGGAGCCGTTCGAACCGTTCGTCCTGCCCGGGCCACACGAACGACAGCAGCGTGAGGTCGGCGCCCGGTTGCGCAACATCGATCGGTGCGAGGTCGCAGCCCCGCCGTTCCCGCACCACCGTGTGGTCGCCGAACGGCGGCACGCCGTCGTCCCAACTCTCGACGAATCGCACCGTCGACGACGGGTCGCCCCATGTCCGGCCGCCCGCGGCGTAGAAGTAGCGATCGAGACGAAGGTTCAGACCGGCGCTCGAGCCGATCTCCAGCACGCGGAGGGGAAGGCCCGTGACGCGCGCGACCCATGCCATTCCTGCGGCGAGCGACGCCGAGCGGCCGACCTCGTTGGTCTGCAAGGGCCGTTCGAGCGCGCCGCGCAGCGCGGGCGGAGGGTCGCGCAGCAGCGCTTCGACGACCGGCCACACCGCGCGCGCATCACCGTCGCCGCCGGTCGAGGGGTAGTGCGCGCGCAACCCGGGTGCTTCGTTCGCGAGCGCCATGCGGTGCAGCCCGCCGAGGAGGCGCAGGTGGTACGCATTGCCGAACGGCGCGCTCGCGTACTCGCCCATCGCCGCGATGGTCGGGCCGCCGCTCTCCGCGTCGCCGGCGAGCAGGTCGCAGAGGTCGGCGTAGAACGGCGCGCCGCCGTGCGCACAACCGGCCCGCTGCAGTCGGAACGTCATCGCGAGGTGCGCGCGAACGTCGGTCATGCCCACATGAACGCGCCGCCGTCGGCCATGAACGTATGGCCGGTCACGTAACGGCACGCGTCGGAACAGAGGAACCAGGCCAGCGGGCCGATGTCGAGTTCGGGGTCACCCTGCCGTTTCATCGGGCAGTTCTCGATGAAGATGCGGTAGCCCTCGCTCACCTGGCCGGCCGCGCCATGGTGGGTTGCCGCCGCGGGCGCGATGGCGTTGACGACGATGCCGTCGATCGCCCACTCGCGCGCTGCGGTGCGGGTGAGCGCGCGCACGGCCTCCTTCGAGGCGTTGTACGCCGCGAAACCGGTACCGCCGGTGATGCCCATCGACGACGCGAAGTTGACGATGCGGCCCCATCCCTGTGAGCGCATGTGCGGGTACACGGCCTGCATGGCCCACAACGAGCCCTTCACGCCGGAGCGATAGAACACGTCGAAGTCGTCGGCGCTCACCTCGGCGACCGACGCGAGCGGGCGGAAGGTCTGCGCGTTGTTGATGAGCGCGTCGACGCGTCCGAACCGCTCGACGGTCGATGCGACCATCGCGTCGATCTGGTCCTGCTGCTGGATGTCGCACACGACGCCGAGGTGCTCGACGCCGAGCGCCGAGAGCTCGTCGCACGTCTGCTGCATCAGGTCTTGCTTCCACTCGGCGACGACGATGCGGGCGCCACCTTTGCCAAGGTGCAGCGCCATCCCCCGGCCCACTCCCTTCCCCGAACCGGTGATGACCACGACCTTGCCGTCGACCGTGTGCATCGCGGCGGCGTTGCCGTCCACGCGTCCCCCTCCGAAGTTTGCTGACGTGCGTGTCACGTTACGTCTCGCGTAGCTTCCGCGTTCTATGACGAAACTAGAAGGCGCAGTCCTCGTCACCGGCGGGGGGAGCGGGATCGGTCGAGCCGCGGCGCAACGAGCGGCCCGCGAGGGGGCGGCCGTCGCCGTCGTCGATCGCGACGGCGACCACGCGGCCGAAACGGCCGACCTCGTCGCCGCCGCCGGCGGGCGGGCCATCGCGCTTCCCGCCGACGTGAGCGACGACGGCGCGGTCGGCGAAGCGGTCGCCACGACCGTGCGTGAGCTGGGCCGCATCACTGGCGTGGTGACGTCGGCCGGCATCTTCGACGGCCCCGACCTCCAGCCCCTGCACCAGGTGTCCGTGGAGACGTTCCGGCGCGTGCTCGGCGTCAACCTGCAAGGGACGTTCTCGGTGCTGCACTACACGCTCCCCCATCTCGCCGAGGGCGGCGGCGCCGTCGTGACCATCGCGTCCACCGCCGCGATCCGCGGGCACGGCTACGGGTCGGGGTACACGGCAAGCAAGGGAGGCGTCGACGCGCTCACCCGACTCGTCGCCGTGCAGTACGGCCCGCAGGGCGTGCGCGCGAACTGCCTGTGCCCCGGCGGCATCGACACGCCGATGACCGCCGGCACCTTCGCCGGACCGGATGCCGAAGCGCGGGCGCGCAAGGGGATCCCGCTCGGGCGCTACGGCCGGCCCGAAGATCTCGGTGACGTGATCGCGTTCTTGCTCTCCGACGACGCGCGCTACGTCACCGGTCAGACCATCGCGGTCGACGGCGGGACGACCGTCGCCTGACGACCCGGGCTCAGCTGACGCGCTGCGCGAGGACGATCCCTTCGCGCTCGAAGCGGACACGGAACTGTTTGCGGAGGAGCGAGTTCAACAGCGCGGTGTCGTCGTCGTTGAGGAGGGAACGATCGACGAGCAGCCACTGCACGATGCTCGGGTCGTCGAGATGCTCACCGTCGACACCCCAGTTGATCGCGCGCCACGGCACCGGGAACTCGTAGATGTGCGTACGGTGGGTCAAGTGCGGAACGAGGTTGTAGGCGGCGCTCGTCGCCGCGTTCTTCGGGAGCAGCCGCAACGCTTCGTCTTTCGCGGCGGCGTTGGTTTCGGTCTGGAGCGGCCAGATCCCCGAGTGGTAGTCGCGACTGATGGGGGAAGGGCCCAGTAGATCGTGGCCGCGAGCGACGAGACGAGCACCAGCCCGATCACGCCGACCCGCGCGATGGTCGCGGATCCGGGCCAGTCCCTCGGCGGTCGCGAGCACCACGCCGACGAGCACGAGCGCCGAATAGTGGTAGCGCGCGTTGCGAGTGAACGGGAACCCGTCGGACGTGAACACGTTGATCGCGAGCATCGGGAGACCGATGGCGAGCGTCTCCGGCGACACCAGCGGGACCAGTGCGACGGGGAACAACATCATCTTGTAGTACTCGAGCCGATCGTGTTCCGTCGCGATCTTCACGCCGGTCACCGGGTGCCGCAGCAGGTGCCACGCGACCTGGAGCGGTGAGTCACCCAAGTTCCCGAAGAGTTGCTCGTAGAAAGGGCCGACGCCGTTGCGCCACGGGATCACCACTTGCGTCGCGATGACGAACCAGCCGAACGACAACAACGCGATCGCGATACCGATGCGGCGCGCGCCGCGGAACGCGACGAGGATGCCGATGACGATCAGCGTCAGCGCGACGTCTTCCTTCATCGTGATCGCCAGGAAGGCGCACGGCCAGAACCATCCCCATCGTCCGGTGCGCGCGGCCCAGTACGCGAACAACAAGGGACCGATCGCGAACGCCTCCGGATGGAAGAACTCCCACACCAGCCATTGCGACGTCGGGTGCAACAACAACGCGCAACCCAGCGCGGTGCCGAGCCACCGCGAGTGCAACACGTCGCGACCAAGCAGGTACAGCGCGAACGCGCCCGCACCTTGCGAACCAACTTGCAACGCGAGGAGGACCTTCGGCCCGCCACCCAACCAATAGAAGGGCGCGAAGAACCAGAGCCCCGGCGTCGCGTGATGACCGAACACGTCGAGGCCGCGCACGGTGATGAACGGCCGATGAAAGAACGCGAGCAACCAGGTCGCCTGGTCGTAGATGCCGAGGTCGAAGCCGAAGGTCGCGTGGCGGTCCTGCCGCAACGCGCCCAACCGAAGAAAAACGAGCACCCAGAGCGCGACCGCGGCAGCGAGGACGATCAGGGGCGCCGGAGAAGTGCCGGCACGAGACGCGGTCGAGTGCCGGTGTTGGCGCACGTCAGACCGCATGTGCACAGAGTCTCGCGCGTGCGGCGCCGCTGTGCTTACACGCGTGTGATCACACTCCGTGCCGAAGGCGCCACGCGCGCTCGCGGGTGGCGGTTCGCCTCGCGGTCGGATCGCTGTCTAGGGTGCCGCGCATGCGCCGGCCCCGGGGCAAACCTTGTAGGGCGGGCGGCGCGCACGGTGTTCTCACGCGCACGCGGATGCGACTGGGAACAGCTGGAGTGCTCGTCGTCATCGCCAGCGCGCCCGTCGTCGGGCTCGCCACGTCGACCGCGACGGCGTCCGCCGACTCGGTCGGTCAACTCAACGCGTCCATCGACCATGTCGCGCAGCAGTGGTTCGATGCCCAGGCAACGGTGCAACAGCTCGATGCCGACATCGCCGACCACGCGCAACGCATTGCCACACTGAGCGCGCAAGCAACCAAGTTGAAGGCCGTCGCGCGCGTTCGCGCCGTCGACCTCTACACCGGGAAGAACAACAGCTTCGCCGCCGTGCTCGACGGCACCAGCGCGCTCGACTCGGCCCGCCGCATGCAGATCATCGAGCGCGCGAACGACAAGTCGACCCAGACGTTCGAGTTCTTGGACGAGCTCACGACGCAGTTGCGAACCGAACACGATCAACTCGTTCGCCAGCGCGACCAGAAACAGTCGGCACTCGACGCCCTCGCGAGCAGCCGAGCGTCACTCGACGCGCAGCTGAGCCAGGCTCGCGCGATCGCGGCACAACAAGCCGCCGCGGCAAGCAATCGCGCCGCCCGTACCGCGTCCCGTTCGAAGCCGCCGGCCGCGGTACAGGTTCCCGCCCGCCTCGAGCCGGCGACGGCACCACCGCACGCCGGCGCGCCCGTGAGCGTGGTCGTGCCCGCTCCGCCGCCGAACACCACGACGTTCCCGATGCACAACCACCCGTTCCTCGTCTGCACTCGAGCTCACGAGAGCAACGGCATCTACAGCGTGGTGAGCCCGTCGGGCCTGTATTTCGGCGCCTACCAGTTCGCCCGCGAAACGTGGGATGTCACCGCCATCCACGCCGGCCGTTCCGACCTCGTCGGCGTGTTGCCGAACACCGCGTCGGAGTACGACCAGGACGCGCTGGCCTGGGCGCTCTACCAATGGCAGGGCAACACGCCCTGGAACGGGCGCTGCTGAACCCGACCGGTCCCCCGACGCCCCTTCACGCGAGGCGAGCGATCGCGGCGTCGAGCGGGCAGTCGGCGAGCGATCGCACGACGATGTCGGCGGCACTGAAGTCGAGCGGTGCGGTGATCGTGTTCGGCACTGCGACACACCACAGGCCGGCCGCCTTCGCGGCGGCGATGCCGTTCGGTGAGTCCTCGATCGCGATCGCCTCGGCCGGCGCCACCCGGAGCGCCGTGCAGGCGCGCAGGTAGACGTCGGGCGCGGGCTTGGCCGGCACCTGCTCGTCGCGGCAGGACACGTGCGCGAAACGATGCCGGATACCGAGCCGGTCGAGATTGGTGTGCACCCAGTCGTACGTCGAACTCGACGCGATGGCGATCCCGAACCCACGCTGATCGGCGGCATCGAGCCAGTCGACGACACCGGGCAGGATCGCCTCCGCGGCGATGAGTTCCTCGTGACGCGAACGGCGCGTCGCGTCGACCGCCGCGATGTCGACCGGCACCGCGGCTCGCTCGTGCAACAACGCGACGAAGTCGACCACGCCGTGGGAGCCGACCTCCGCGGCCCACACCTCGATCGGCGGCGGCGTGGTGCCGTGCGCTTCGAACACCTCGCTCCAGGCGCGATAGATCGGGGTTTCGGTGTCGAGTACCAGACCGTCGAAATCGAACACGACGGCGCGGATCACCGCCCTCCTCCCGGCGTGCCGATCAACTCGACCAGGACGCCATCGGGATCGCGCACGGTTGCCATCGCAACCGCGCCGTTCGAGCTCGGAACGGTGATGCGGCGGGGCTCCTCGCCGAGACCGAGTGCGGCGAGCCGTTCGAGTACGGCATCGACGTCGACGAAGAGCGAGACGAGGAAGAACCCCTCCGCCGGCGCCCCGGCGCGCGGCCCGGCCGTTTCGGCGCCGCCGTCGAACATGACGAGTTCGATGATGCCGGCATCCGCGCGCGGGATCGCCCAGAAACACCGAACGCAACCGATCCGAGCGCGCACCGAAGAGATCTCGCCATGCACCGTCGAACGCGTGGTCCATGATCGGTTCGAGGCCCACGCCGTCACGCCAGAAGCGCAGGCTCGCGTCGAGATCGGCGACCACGATCGCGCTGTGGTGCACGAGGGTCATGGCCGCCGTCCGGGCATGCTCTCGGCGGGATCGATGGGACTGAACAGCGACACCCCGCCGTCGGCCGCGACGATCTGGCCCGTCACCCAGTCGAGCGTGAGCAATGCGACGATCGCCTGCGCGACCTCCGCCGCAGTGCCGACGCGGCCGAGCGCGGCGCGGGACGCGACCCGTTCGCGGTACCCGGCGAGCCGGTCGGTCGCCTTGAACATCGGCGTATCGGTGGTACCGGGCGCAACGCCGTTCACGCGGATGCCGTGCGGGCCGAGTTCGCGGGCTGCGACCCGTACGAGGTGTGATGCTCCTGCCTTCGACACGCTGTAGTGCGCCATGCGGGTGTCGGCGAGGAACCCGGAAACGCTGCTCACCAGCACGATGGCGCCCGCTCGCTGCGATGCGACCATCGCCTTCGCGCATTCACGCAACGTCACGAACGCGCCGCGGAGGTTCACTCGCATGACTCGATCCCATTCGTCGGTGGTGAGATCGAGGAGCGCACCGGTCCCGCCGATACCGGCGTTGAGCACAGCCGCGTCGAGCGCGCCGAATGCGGCGACCACGGCCGCGACGCCGTCGACCACGGCGGCTTCGTCACCGACGTCGACCGTGCGGTGGAGATCGCCTCGGGAGGTCGCGGCGACGTCGAACACCGCGACCCGCGCACCGGCATCGTGAAGTGCGTCGACCGCCGCGGCACCGATGCCGCTCGCGCCTCCCGTGACGAGCACCGATGTTTGATCGAGGTCCATCGCCGAAACCTAGTGGCGACGACGTGCGTCGATAGCTATCGCTATGCGATAGCTATCGACGCCTGTGGTTCAGCCGAGGCGGGCGGCGCGACGGGCACCGAGGAGCGCGCCGGCCCCCATGATCACGACGCTGACGAGCAGCACCATCGTCGCGAGCACGTTGATCTGCGGCGGCACGGAAACCTTGGCCTGGTTGATGACCTGGATCGGGAACGTCACCGAGTTGCCCGCGATGAACACCGTGATGATGTAGTCGTCGATCGAGAGCGCGAACGAGAGCAGGAACGCCGCGAGGATCCCCGGGGTGATCAACGGCAGGGTGACCTTGCGGAATGTTCGCAACGGCGGGGCACCGAGGTCCATCGACGCGTCTTCGAGCGTCCAGTCGAAGCCGCGTAGACGAGCCTTCACGGTGAGCGCGACGAAGCTGACGCAGAACATGATGTGCGCCGCGAGGATGGTCGAGAAACCCCGGGGCGTGTTCGCGCTGATGAACAGCGTGAGCAGCGACGAGCCCATGACGATTTCCGGCGTCGTGAGCGGCAACACGATGAGCAGGTTCACCAGCGCGCCGCCACGGAAGCGGTAACGAGCCATCGCGATCGCCATCAGCGCACCCATCGCGGTCGCGACCACCGACGCGACCACCGCGATCTTCAGGCTGAACTCCATCGCGCGTACGAGGTCGGCGTAGCGGAACGGGTGTGCCCAGTTGTCGAGGGTGAAGCGTTTCCAGAGGTAGTTGAAGCGACCGTTCGGCTTGTTGAAGCTGAACACGATGATCACGAAGATCGGCGCGAACAGGTAGAGCATCGCGATCGCGGCCCACGCGTTCAACAGTTGCGTCCCGATCTTGCGCAACCAGGCCGGGGCGGTATAGCCGCGCGTGACCGCGCCTTCGCTCTCGCGTGGTTGGGGTTCCGAGGCGGGCCGGGCCGGCGCGTCAACTGTCATACGGAAAGCTCGTCGGTGCCGAGGACCTTGGCGTAGAGGAGCACCAAGATCAGGATGATGGCCATGAAGACGAAGGAGATCGCCGCCGCCGAGGGGTAGTTCACCGTCTCGAGGAAGTTCCCTTGCACGACATTCCCGATCATGCTCGTCTGCGGGCTGCCGAGCAGCTCGGAGTTCACGAAGTCGCCGGCGGCGGGAATGAAGGTGAGCAGGCTGCCGGCGAACACGCCCGGGAGTGAGAGCGGGAGGACGACCTTCATGAACGAACGGAACGCATTCGAGTAGAGGTCCTTGGCCGCCGACACGAGGTTGAGGTCGATCTTCTCGAGGCTCACGTAGATCGGCAGGATCATGAACGGCAGGAAGTTGTAGGTGAGGCCGCCGATCACCGCGGTCGGTGTGCTCAACACGCGGCCGTTCGCCCCGACGATGTGGACGTCGCGCAAGAGGTTGACGAACGGTCCGCGGTCCTGGAGCAACGTCTTCCACGCGAGGGTACGAATCAGGTAGCTGGTGAAGAACGGCACGACCACCAACCCGAGCAGGAAGTTGCGCCACTTCCCGCCCCGGAACGCAATCACGTACGCGAGCGGGTAACCCAGCGCGATGCAGAACACGGTGCTGAGGAAGCCGTACCAGAACGACCTGATGAACTCCGCGTTGTAGGTCGTCCACGCGTCGGAGAAGTTCACCCACCGCCACGCGAACGTCGTGTCACCGACGAAGTCAACGTTGGAGAGCGCGGTGCGCAACAGGTAGTAGACGGGAACGAGGAAGAACAGCGTCAACCAGAAGATGCCGGGCGACATGAGCGCCCACGGGGCGAAGCGGCCCCGCTTGCCCCCGGTCTCCTGGTCGACTGCCATTCGCGCCTACGCGTGGACGATCGCGTTGAACTGCGTGTTGAACTGTTGCTCGACCTGCGGTGTCAGCCCGCCGAAGATGTGCAGCTTCTTCTGCAGGCTCGGCGGCGGGTTCACCAGCGGGTCGGTCGCGACGGAGGGGTCGGTGCGCTTCAGCACGTCGCCGACGCCCGCGACCGGGGAGATGTACTCGACGTAGTCGGTGATCTGCGCCGCGTGCACCGGGTCGTAGACGTAGTTCATCCACACCTCGGCGTTCGCGTAGTGCGTCGACGGCGCCGGCACGAGCATGTTGTCGGCCCAGATCATCCCGCCGTCGCTCGGCACGACGAATTCGAGGTCTTTGTTGTCGGCTTGGAGCTGGACGACGTCGCCCGACCAGGCCATCGCCGCGACCACGTTGCCGGCGGTGAGGTCGTCGCCGTAGTCGTTCCCGGTGAAACGCCGCACCTGACCGTCGTCCTTGGCCTTCTTGATCACCTTGAACGCGCTCTGGGCCGACGCGAGGGTCGCGGTCGTCGGGTCCTGGCCCTCGAGGAGCATGAACAAGCCGACCGTGTCGCGCATCTCGGTGAGGAACGTGACCTTGCCCTTGTACGCGGGGTCGAGCAGGTCGGCCATCGAGGTGAGCGGCTTCTTCACCAACTTCTTGTTGTACGCGATCCCCGTCATGCCCGACTGCCACGGCAGCGAGTAGTCGCGGTTCGGGTCCCACGTCGGGCTCTTCAACGTGTCGATGAGGTTCTTCTTGTTGGGGATCTTCGACGCGTCGAGCTTCGCGACCCACCCGAGGTTGATGAGGCGCGCAGCCATCCAGTCGGTGGACACGATCATGTCGCGCCCGATGCTGCGACACGCCTTCAGTGTCGGCCGCACCTTCGCGAAGTACTGGTCGTTGTCGTTGTAGTCCTCTTTGTACGTCGTCTTGATGCCCGTCGCCTTCTGGAAGTCGGCGACCGTCTTCTTGTCGATGTAGAGGGGCCAGTTCGAGATCGACAGTTCCTTCGTCGTGCTCTGCGTCGGTACCGGGCACTGCTTGCCCTTCCCCGAAGCAGACGTTCCGGAGGAGCTACCGCACGCGGCGAGCAACGACGGACCGAGGGCGACCGCCCCGGCCATCATCCCCGCGCGGCCGAGGAACTGGCGGCGGTTCAATCCGTTCCCTCCGTTCGTCGCGGGACCAGTCGAACGGCGAGTGTGCATCGAAAACTCCCTGCAAGTAGATGGATCGTACGTTCAGACGGCGGCTGTCGGATCGGCGTCGAAGTCGGCGCCACGACCGGCTTGAGGTTCGGGCAGAAGGCGCGCCGCGGTGCCGTCCCAGCCTGCCCAAACGGCATCACCCGGGCGCAGCAACGGCAGTTGCTCGTCGGCGCCGACGTGCGCGACGACTTCTTGCCCGTCGGCGGTCGCGAGCGCGACGCGCACGACCGGCCCTTGGAACACGAGGTCGCTCACGGTGCACGGCACCCCAACGGTGCCGTTGGTCGGCTCACTCATGAGGACGCGCACCCGTTCCGGGCGGACCATCACCGTCGCGGGCGCGCCTTCGGGTATGGCAACGTCGTTGTCGGCCGTGGGTACCGGCACCAACCGACCGGCGATCGACACGGCCGCTTCGCTGCCGTTGCGGTGGTCGACGTGGGTGCGGAAGAGGTTCGCGCTGCCGATGAACCCGGCGACGAAGACACTCGCCGGGTGGTGGTAGATCTGCTCCGGTTCGCCGATCTGTTCCACGAAGCCCAGGCTCATCACCGCGATCCGGTCGCTCATGGTGAGCGCCTCTTCCTGGTCGTGGGTCACGAAGATGAACGTGATGCCGACCTCGCGCTGGATGCGTTTCAGTTCGATCTGCATCGCCTGGCGCAACTTCAAGTCGAGTGCGCCGAGCGGTTCGTCGAGCAGCAACGCGCTCGGGAAGTTGACGAGCGCGCGTGCGAGCGCGACCCGCTGCTGCTGGCCGCCCGACAATTGGGCGGGCTTGCGCTTCGTGAACTCGCCGAGGCGCACGATCTCGAGCATTTCCCCGACCCGCTTCTTGGTCTCCGCTTCGGGGACCTTCCGGCTTCGCGGACCGAACGCGACGTTGTCGAACACGTTCATGTGGGGGAACAGCGCGTACTGCTGGAACACCGTATTGACGTTGCGCCGGTAGGGCGGGACGCGCGAGACGTCCTGGCCGTCGAGACGGATGATCCCCGACGTCGGCGTCTCGAAACCGGCGATCATCCGCAGGGTCGTCGTCTTGCCGCAGCCGGACGGGCCGAGCATCGCGAAGAACTCGCCCCGCGCGATGCCGAAGTCGGCGTCGTGGACCGCGACGAACGAACCGAATTTCTTCGAAACGTGCTCGATCGAAATGACGGGATCTCGTACTTCGTCCAGCGCCCTATCACCTCGCCCTCGGGTCGCGGCGGAACTGTTTCAGACCGAGTCCCCGCTCCGCAAGGGAATCCTTCGTTTCGAACTCATTTCACGACGGAATCCCTTGCGCACACCCGGTCCCGTCGCGCAACATCGTGGCCGGCGCCCATCGCCGGCATCGTCCGTCGTCGCAATCCTGCTCCACATTCGTTCGTCATGCTCGCATCTACCGCGCCCCGGGAGGCTGTCGGATGCCCCACGAGAACTACATAGGCGGCAAGTGGGTACCGGCCAAGGACGGCCGTACCGACAGCGTGCGCAACCCCGCGACCGGCGAGATCCTGGCCGAGGTTCCCTCGAGCGGCGCGGCCGACGTCGACGAGGCGGTCGCCGCGGCCGCGGCGGCGTTCGACGAGTGGGGCAATACCACGCCGCGTGCCCGCTTCGAGGTGCTGTCGAAGATCGCAGACGCGATCGAAGCCGACATGGCGACCATCCAGGACCTCGAGGTCCGCAACGTCGGCAAGCCCCTCTCGATCATCGACTTCGAGATGGACCTCACGGTCGACAACTGGCGCTTCTTCGGGGCCGGCGCCCGCTTCCTCGAAGGTCGCTCGGCAGGTGAGTACATGGAGGGCCACACCTCGTTCCTCCGCCGCGACCCGCTCGGCGTGGTTGCGTCGATCGCACCGTGGAACTACCCGCTCAACATGGCCACCTGGAAGCTCGGCCCCGCCCTCGCAGCCGGGAACACCGTGGTGCTGAAACCATCGGAACTGACGCCGCTCAGCGCGCTGCGCCTCGCCGAGATCACCGCCGACATCCTCCCCCCGGGCGTGCTGAACGTCGTGTGCGGCCAGGGCGAAACGGCGGGCGCGACGCTGGTGAGCCACCCCCAGGTCGCGATGGTGAGCCTCACCGGCGACGTCGCGACCGGGAAGGCGATCGCACGAGCAGCGGCCGACAGCCTCAAGCGTGTGCATCTCGAACTCGGCGGCAAGGCACCCGTGATCGTCTTCGACGACGCCGACATCGCGGCCGTCGTCGCGACGCTCACCGAGGCGGGCTACTACAACTCGGGCCAGGACTGCACCGCGCCCTGTCGCGTGCTCGCCGGTTCGGGGGTGTTCGACTCCTTCGTGACCGACCTCACCGAGTCGGTCGGATCGATCGCGACCGGCGACCCGCTCGACCCCGGCACCGCCATGGGGCCGGTCGTGTCCGCCGATCAGCTCGCCCGCGTTTCGGGCATGGTCGATCGCGCCCGCACCGCCGGCGCCGAGGTCACGACGGGCGGCGCCGCCCGCGACGGCGACGGCTTCTTCTACGAACCGTCGGTCGTCGTGAACCCGGCCCAGGACAGCGAGATCGTGCAACGGGAGGTGTTCGGCCCGGTGGTCACGGTGCAGCGCTTCACCGACGAGGCACAGGCACTGGCGTGGGCCAACGACGTCGATTACGGCCTGGCGTCGAGCGTGTGGACCCGCGACGTCGGGCGCGCGATGCGGATGGCGAAGGGCCTGCAGTTCGGCACCGTGTGGGTGAACGACCACATCCCGATCGTTTCGGAGTTGCCGCACGGGGGCTTCAAGCAGTCGGGCTACGGCAAGGACATGTCGATATACGCCATCGAGGCGTACACCGAACTCAAACACGTGATGGTGAAGCTGTGACGCAAGGACGAGCATGACTGACGACGAACGACTCAATACGCGGGCGCGCGAGATCGCGTTCGCCGAAGGCCGGCGTCTCCTCGATCGGACCGGCCAGTCGAAGTCGTGGTTCGAACGAGCCCTGAAGTCGATGCCGTCGGGTGTGGCGTCGTCGTTCCAGGTCGGCGACCCGTACCCGCTCTACCTGCGCGATGGGTACGGATCGAAGGTCACCGACGTCGACGGCAACGAGTACGTCGACTTCCACAACGGGTTCGGCGCGATGGTGGTCGGCCACGCGCACCCGAAGGTCGTGGAGGCGATCAGCCGCGCCGCACGCGGCGGCACCCACTTCGCCGCGCCGACACCCGACACCGTGCTGTTCGCCGAGGAGTTGTGCCGCCGGTTCTCCCTCGATCGGGTGCGGATGGCGAACTCGGGCACCGAAGCGACGATGAGCGCGATCCGTATTGCGCGCGCCGCAACCGGACGCGACGACATCGTGAAGATCGAAGGCTCCTACCACGGCCACCACGACCAGGTGATGTTCTCGGTGGTGCCCGGCGCCGACCTCATGGGCGGGCGCGACATGCCCGCATCGACGCCGATGTCGCTCGGCGTGCCCCACTTTCTCGCCGAGCACACCCATGTCGTGCCGTTCAACGACCTCGAAGTGCTCGGTCGCACCCTCGACGAGCACGGAGAGCACATCGCGTGCCTCATCATCGAGCCGGTGATGATGAACATCGGTGTGGCGCAACCCGAACCGGGCTACTTGCAGGGCCTGAAGGACCTCCTGCACCAGCACGGCGCGCTGCTGATCTTCGACGAAGTGAAATCGGGAGCGACGATCGCGGCGGGAGGCGCCACCGAGCGCTACGGCGTGAAACCGGACCTCGCCTGTTTCGCGAAGTCGATCGGCGGCGGCACGCCCGCCGCCGCGTTCGGCGGCCGCGCCGACGTGATGGAATCGATCGAACGAGGTGCCGCGCACCAGGGCACCTACAACGGCAACCCGTTGGTGGCCGCGGCCGGGCTCGCGACCCTGACCGAGGTGCTCACACCCGACGCCTACGAACACCTCGCGAAGATCGGGTCGCGTATCGCGGAGGGTTGCGCGAAGGCGATGGCCGAGCACGGCATTCCCGGTCACACCGTCGACCTCGGCGCGAAGGGTTGCGTGTCGTACCGTCCCGAGCCGCTGCGCAACTACCGCGACTTCCTCGAAACCAACACGGAGCTCTACAACGCCTCGTACCCGTGGATGATCAACCGCGGCGTGTTCATGACGCCGGGCGACGAGGAACAGTGGACGCTTTCGGTGCAACACACCGAAGCCGACATCGATCGTTACGTCGAAGCCTTCGCCGATCTCTGCGCCGAACTTGCGAAGTAACTGACGTGTCGGCCGACGCGCGATCGCCGCGGGCTCGGCGTCTCGCGGACCTCGACGACGCCGACAAACTGATCGTGGAACTCCTGCAAACCGACGGCCGGTTGCCCTACACGCGGCTCGCGGGTTCGGTGGGCCTGTCGGAGGCCGCGGTACGCCAGCGTGTGCAGCGGCTCATCGACGACAGCGTCGTGCAGATCGTCGCGGTCACCGACCCGTTGCGCCTCGGCTTCCGGCGCCAGGCGATGGTCGGCGTGCGAACCGAAGGCGACATCCGCGCCGTCGCCGACTGCCTCGCGCTCATCCCGGAGATCGACTACGTCGTGTTCACGTCGGGTTCGTTCGACCTGCTGTTCGAGATCGTGTGCGAGGACGACGAACATCTCCTCACCGTGTTGAACGACAACGTCCGCTCGATCCCCGGCGTCCGCAGCACGGAAACCTTCACCTACCTCCGCCTCCACAAACAGACCTACACCTGGGGCACCCGTTGAACCCTCTGGCACTACCGCGCGACGGATCGCGACGCGGTGAGCGAGCGCAGCGAGCGAACTCGCCAGCGAGTGAACGCCCGCGACGACGGAGGAGGAGCAGTGAACGAGCGAGACAGGAGGGATATGGCGCAGCCGCGCGACGGATCGCGACGCGGTGAGCGAGCGCAGCGAGCGAACTCGCCAGCGAGTGAACGCCCGCGACGACGGAGGAGGAGCAGTGAACGAGCGAGACAGGAGGGATATGGCGCAGCCGCGCGACGGATCGCGACGCGGTGAGCGAGCGAACTCGCCAGCGAGTGAACGCCCGCGACGACGGAGGAGGAGCAGTGAACGAGCGAGACAACATGAGTGATTTGCAGGACAAGGCTCGCCGTCACCTGTGGGGCCACTTCACGAAACTCTCGGCGTACGCGGAGCGCGAGCTGCCGATCATCTCCCGCGGTGAGGGCTGCTACGTGTACGACCAGCACGGGCGGCGGCTGGTCGACGGGTTGTCGGGCCTGTTCGTCGTGCAGGCCGGGTACGGGCGGCGCGAGCTGGCGGAGGCGGCCGCGCACCAGGCGGAGACGCTCAACTACTTCCCGCTTTGGTCGTACGGGCACGAGCCGGGGATCGAACTGGCCGCTCGCCTCGCCGAACTGGCACCCGGCGACCTGAACCGTGTGTTCTTCACGGTCGGCGGTTCCGACGCGGTGGAATCGGCGTGGAAACTCGCCCGGCAGTACTTCCGCGCCATCGGCCAACCGAACCGGTACAAGGCGATCGCGCGCAAGACCGCGTACCACGGCACGACGTTGGGCGCGCTGGCGATCACCGGCGTCACCGCTTTCCGGGCCCCGTTCGAGCCGCTCACACCGGGCGGCGTGCACGTGACCAACACGAACCGTTACCGGCACCCGCTCGCGCACGACGAAGCTGCGTTCTCGGCGTACTGCGCCGACGCGATCGAGGAGGCGATCCTGTTCGAGGGGCCCGACACCGTCGCGGCCGTGTTCGTCGAACCGGTGCAGAACGCCGGCGGTTGTTTCCCGCCGCCGGAGGGGTACTTCCAGCGCGTGCGCGAGATCTGCGACCGCTACGGCGTTCTGCTCGTCTCCGACGAAGTCATCTGCGCGTACGGGCGGCTCGGCTCGCTGTTCGGCTGCGACCGTTACGGCTACCGGCCCGACATGATCACCACGGCAAAGGGCCTCACGAGCGGGTATTCACCGCTCGGGGCGGTGCTGTGCCGCGACGTTCTTGCCGAGCCGTTCCTCGAGCCGGGCGCGTCGTTCGCCCACGGGATCACCTTCGGCGGTCATCCGGTGAGTTGCGCGGTGGCGCTGCGAAACCTCCAAGTGTTCGAAGACGAGCAGATCGTCGCGCAGGTGGCGAAACGGGAGGCCGGCTTCCACCAGCGGCTGCTGGCACTGCGCGACGAGGTCCCGCTCATCGGCGACGTTCGCGGCGCGGGCTACTTCTGGGCGCTGGAACTGGTCAAGGACCAGGCGAGCGGCGCGCGGTTCAGCCGCGAGGAGGCGGAGGGACTGCTGCGGGGGTTCGTCGCGCCGGCATTGTTCGAGCAGGGATTGATCGCGCGCTGCGACGACCGCGGCGACCCGGTGATCCAACTCGCGCCGCCGCTCGTCGCCGGCGAGCGCGAGCTCGACGAGATCACCGACATCTTGCGGCGCGTGCTCCTCGAGGCCACCCGCCGGTGACCCGGATCGGAGTACCGAAAGAGATCAAATCGGACGAGCATCGCGTCGCGATCACACCCGACGGCGTCCTCGAATGCACGCACCGCGGGGTCGAAGTGCTCGTCGAACGGGGTGCGGGCGTCGATTCGAGCATCACCGACGACGACTATCGCGGCGCCGGCGCTCGCATTGTCGACAACGCAAAGGCGGTATGGGAACAGGCCGACCTCGTGCTCAAGGTGAAGGAACCGCAAGGCGACGAGTTCGGATTTCTTCGCCCCGGACTGGTGCTCTTCACCTATTTGCACCTCGCCGCCTACCCGAAGGTGGCCGAGGCGTTACTCGCCTCGAAAGCGACGGCGATCGCCTACGAGACAGTGCAGGCGAGCGATGGGACGCTGCCGTTGCTCGCGCCGATGAGCGAAGTCGCGGGGCGAATGGCGACGCAGATCGGCGCGCAGTTCCTCGAACGCCATCGGGGTGGCCGCGGCGTCCTCCTCGGCGGCGCGCCGGGCGTGCGGCCGGGCCGAGTCGTGGTGCTCGGCGCCGGCAATGTCGGCCTGAACGCCGCGACCATCGCCCAGGGCATGGAAGCGGAGGTGTTGCTGCTCGACCGCAACATCGACCGGTTGCGCTTCGTCGACCAGATCCATCGCGGCCGCATCATGACCTTGGCGAGCAACCGCGGCGTCGTCGCGCGGGCCGTCGCCGAAGCCGACGTCGTGATCGGTGCGGTCCTCGTCGCGGGAGGACGCGCACCGACCTTGGTCACCGACGAGATGATCCGGGCCATGAAGCCGCGGGCCGTGATCGTCGACTGCGCCATCGACCAGGGCGGGTGCATCGAGAACATCCGCGAGACCACCCATAGCGACCCGGTGTACGCGGTGCACGACGTGCTGCACTACGCAGTCGGGAACATTCCCGGCGCAGTACCGAACACGTCGACGTACGCGCTGACGAACGCGACGTTGCCGTATGCGGTCGAACTCGCGACGCGCGGTGTTCGTAACGCGGTCGACGCCGACCCGGCATTGGGCCTCGGTCTCAATGCGGTCAACGGGTGCGTCCCGAACGAACGGGTTGCCGGCGCGCTCGGTTGCGAGACGACGCCCCTTGCAGCGTGCCTGGAGCCGACGGCGACAGCCTGATCCGCCGGCGCTATTGGTCGCGTTTCGCGGTGGTCGGGCGAAGCGCGTCGAGGGAGTCGCGTGCTTGTTCCTGGTCGCCCGGCTTCACGGCGGCCGCCTGATTGGCCTGCTGCAACGCCGCGAACACTTCTTCACGGTGCACATCGACCGAGCGAGGCGCTTTGATGCCGAGCCGTACCTGGTCGCCGCGTACTTCGAGAACGGTCACGACGATGTCGTGCCCGATCATGATGCTCTGGTTCGCACGCCTTGTGAGCACGAGCACGGGGTCCTCCCTCCGTGGTGGCCTCCGTGGTGGCCGCGCGAAGCATACGACGCACCCTGTCGTTCGCGCGCGGACCCCACCGAACTTCGCGCGCGCCTGCGCGCGCAAGGTGAACGGGTGATGACGCTCTACGAGGCGACGCGAGCGAGCGGTGAGCGCACGTTGAACAGGCTCGGGTCGAGCACTGCCTGGCACGCCTCATTCGTGAACCGGTTGATCACGATGGGACCGAGAAGGTTCACCGTCGCGTCCTGTGCCGTCTCGCCGAGCGTGACGACGCACACGACGATCGAGTCACCCGGGGCCGAGAGGCCGAGCCGCGCCGACGTCGAAGGGTCGAGTTCGAACTCGTAGTCGGGGTAGAACACCCACGGCTCGACGACGATGAAGCCGAGTTCGAGACCGTCGCTCGAAGTCATCATCGAGAACGGCGTCCCCGGAGGGCCCCAAGGTGACAAGTGGAAGTTGTGCGCTTCCGGGAAGCCGGGAAGGCCGGCGGCGAAGGTGATCTCGACGGTGTCCGTCACGATCTGTTCCTGAGCATCGATCATCGAGCGTCCTATTTCAGGAAGTCGACCAGCGTCGGCTGGATGACTTTGGCCGTAGTCTGCAGTGCTGCTTGGTACGCGACCTGTTGCATATTCAGGTCCATGGTCGTCTGCGCCAGATCTACGTCCTCGACCTGCGACAGGCTCTGCTTCAAAGTCAGGCCATCCGTGCTGTTTTGCGCTTGTAACGCTTGAAGGCTTTGTTCCCGTGCGCCGACCGATGCCAAGGTGTTCTGGATCGTTTTCGTCTGCGCATCGAGTGCTGTCTGATCGGCTCCAAGTGCCGTCGGGTTATTACGAACGTCGTCAGAAATTTTGCTGAGGGTGCTGAAGATGTCGTTTGCGCCCGAACCGAACACTTCGTCCCCGTTCACGTTCACCTGCATCTGCACCCCGGGTGCGATCGTGCGCTGGACCACGGCCGATTGGCCGAGGTAGTTGCCGTTCGCGTCGTAGGCCGCGGCGCCCGACGTGTTGCCTCCGAAGATCGGCCGATCGAGGTTCTTCGTGTTGGCGAGGCCGATGAGCGTGCCCCTGATGTTGTCGATCTCGGTCGCGATCGCCTGGCGCGACGACGCGTCGGACGTCGCGTTCGCGGCTTGCACGGTGAGGTCGCGCACCCGCTGCAGTTGGGTGGTGACCGAGTTGAGTGTCGAGTCGGCGAGGTTCAGCCAGGTCGTGGCGTCGTCGATGTTGCGCCCGATCTGGGTGTTGCGGGCGACGTCGGCGCGGTAGTGCAACGCCGCCACCATCGCGACGGGGTTGTCGGACGGCTTCGTCAATGCCTTCTGCGACGACTCTTCGCTCTGGAGCTTGTCGAGCTTGTTGATCTGCTGCTGGAGGTTCGCCATCGTGTGGCGCGCCGTCATCTGCGGCGTGATGCGAAAGTAGGAAGACACCATCAGCTCGCCCTTTCCCTCTAGCGCACGCCGGTGTTGTTGATCAGCGTGTTGAGCATGCTGTCGATGGCGGTCATTACCCGGGCCGACGCCTCGTACGCGTGCTGGAACTGCACGAGGTTCACCATCTCCTGGTCGGTGTCGACCGAGGAGACCGCGTCGCGTTGGTCGTCGATCGAGTTCGTCGTCTGGGTTTGAATGTCGGCTCGTTGCTGGGTCGACTGCGTGTCGACACCCATCCCGACGATGTAGGCGCGGTACTGCGCATCCGCGCCCGTGGTCGACTGGCCGAGGTTCGCGGCGGCGAGGGCAACCGAGTTGTCGAGCGCGCCGTTCGCGGCGGTACCCGCCGCGATCGCGTTCGCGTTCCCGGCGACGTCGGCCGACACCGCGAGCGTGCCGGCGCTCGTACCCGTGAAGAACTGGCGGCCGCCGATCCCGTCGAGCCCGATCGCGGTGTTCCCGAGCAGCGTGGTGAAACCCGCGTTCCCGCTCGTCGCCTGCACCAGGAGGCTGTTCGTACCGGTCGGGGTGATCGAGAGGCTCATCGCCGACCCGGCCCCGCCGGTGACCGCGACGGTCGCGTTGCCGGCACCCACGGCACCGTCGACGGCCGTCTGCAACGCGGTTTGGAGCGCCGCCGCTCCACCGGCGCCCGACCAATCAGCCCCGGGGATCGTCACGGTCGTGTAGCCGCCGCCGTTCAGCGCGACCTGGAAACTGAGGTTGCCCGACGCGCTCTGGTCCTGCGCGGTCGTCGGGAGGGAACCGGCGATCGGTGACTGCAACGAGTTGACGTCGTTGCGCAACTGCACCGCGATGTTGTCGAGCCCGGTGAGGTAACCCGGCAACGTCTGGTTGACGACTTGGAGCATCCCACCGACTTCGCCGGAGTTGATCGTCGCCGGGTAGTTGTCCTTCGTCCAGCGCACGGCGACGGTGGGCGTCGAGGTGTCGACGGTGAGCGTCTCGGCGTGGTTCTCGGTCACGAGGGGGGTGCCACCGACCGACACGGTCACCTGGCCGAACTGGCCGGGGGCGACGGTTGCGCCGACCTCGTCGGCCAGCTTGCCGACGAGGAGGTCGCGCTGGTCGAGCAGGTCGTTCGCACTGATGCCCGACGCTTCACGCGACTTGATCGCCGCGTTCAGCGTGGCGATGTTCGCCGCTTGCGAGTTCACGTTGGCGACCATCGCGCTGAGCTGGCTCGTCGTGGCCGCGCTCATCTGCGTGATCGACGTCGAGATCGAGTTGAACGACTGCGCGAGCGTCGTGGCCCGCTGCAAGAGCTGCGTGCGCGCGGCCGAGTCGCCAGGCGTGTTCGCGACGTCGTCGTAGCCGCTCCATACCGCGGCCATCTGCGCTTGGATCCCGTTGTCACCGGGTTCGCCGAAGATCGTTTCCAGGTTGTTGAGCGCGTTGCTCACCTGGCTCAGTTGCCCCGACGCACCGTGCTCGAGTGCCGCGCGAATCTGGAGGAACTGGTCGTTGAACCTGGTGATGTCGGTCACCTGGACGCCGGTGCCGCCGCCGTTGTAGCGCGAGAAGAACGCGGGGACCGAGGGACCGCCGATCTCCTGCAGGTTCACCGCTTGTCGCGAATAGCCCTCGGTGTTGGCGTTGGCAACGTTCTCACCCGTGACTTCGAGGCCGCGACGCTGGGCGTAGAGCGCGCTGAGCGCCGTCTGCAGCCCCGCCATCTCCGTCATCAGATGGCCTCGTCGATCAGTCGCAATCCGAGCGACCCCGCCGCCGCGGTGCCGCTCGGCGTGTAGGAGTCGATCTCGATCTGGCCGATCGTGGCGAGCGCTTCGCCGCGTGGCCTGGTGCCCGCGCGTCAGGAGGTCACGGTTCGCCCGCGCGACACTCTCGATCTCTTGCGCCGATTCGAGCAGCGCGCGGCGGTGTTCTTCGAAGATCTTGTTCCACGGGGCCGGTGTGAGCTCGGCGAGCTCGCGCATCGTCGGTGCCGACAACAGGTTCAGGTCGGCCGCGACCGACTCGACTTCGAGCGCGCGTTCGAGCTCGATGCGCTTGAGCTCCTCGAGCACGGTCTCGACCTCGCGGGTCGCGTGCGTGAGCCATCGGGAGCGGCCCGCCGCGAGCACGAGCTGCTCTTCTTCGAGTTTGAAGACGAGGAGCTCGAGCAGGTTGCGTTCCCGCCACAGGATGTTCGATACGTCGTTCAGCGCCATGGGTGCCCTCTGAAGGCGGCGTTCTAGGCGATCTCATCGGCGCAAAGGCCGCGGCAATGAAGCGATCCGGCGATGGCGGCCGAGAATGTGAAGGAAGTCCGGGCGGCGGCCCGGCCCTCAGCTCAGGATGCCGGCGGCGACGGCGCGGCCGATGGCCTCATTGCGGTTCGCGGCGCCCAACTTGTCGTAGATGTGCACCAGGTGCGATTTCACCGTCGCGATCGATACCGACAGGGCACCGGCGATCTCGCGGTTGGTCCGCCCGGCGGCCAGGAAGGCGAGCACCTCACGTTCGCGCAGGGTCAGCACGATGCCGCTCCCCTCTGCGCCGGCCTGGCCCGCAGGCGCAACCGGCCGGCGAGTGCAGGGAGCAATGCCGGCACGACGACCTTTTCTCCGCGTTGCACGCGATCGATGACAGTGGCGAACTCTTCGGTGCTGCCACTGCGCAACGCGAGTCCGTCGACGCCGTGGGCCACGAGCAGGCCGACATCTTGTTCGGCCGAGCGCGGGATGAGGCCGACGACGACGCACCGGCGGCGGAGTCGTTCCACGACGTCGACCAGCGGCATGTCGGTCGGGGTACCGACGACGACCAGATCGGGGCGCTCGACCGCGGCGAGACTGACCAATTCCCGACCGGAATGGGTTTCGGCGACGACCTCGGTGCCGAGTGGTTCCAGGACGGCGGCGATCCCGAGACGAAAGATCGCGAGTTCGTCGACGACGACGGCCCGCCGGCTGACGGGCCCGGCGTCGTCGCCAGTCGTACCTACGGCATCGCGCACGGGGCCTCCCAGACCAACGGTCAACGTACCCCGGGTCGCTATCCGCACTCGCGGACCGCTGCGGATGGTCACGCTGCGCGCGACCAAACTTCCACCCCCCGGTTGATCAAGCGGGAAGCCGCCATTTCCCGACAACTTTCTTGGTGACATCCACTACCAACCTGGGGGATCGTGTGAAGACGCAGCCGGTAGACGTCGCGCGTGCCGAGTACGAAGACCGTCTCGTGCGGGAACACCTGCCGCTCGTGCAGTACGTCGTGTCGGAGATCGCGCATCGCATCCCGAGCCATGTGTGCCGCAGCGACCTCGTTTCCGCCGGGATGCTCGGTCTCGCGCAGGCCGCTCGCAGCTTCGACCCCGACCGCGGTATCGCGTTCGACCGTTTTGCGTCGACCCGCATCCGCGGTGCGTTGCTCGACGAGTTGCGCGGGCGTGACTGGGCGAGCCGGTCGGTGCGTTCCCGTGCCCGTGGCCTGCAGGCCGCGAACGAGGAACTGACGAGCCGCCTCGGCCGGGCGCCGACGACCGACGAGGTCGCACGCGAACTCGACCTCGCCCCCGAAGTGGTGCACAAACTGGTCGACGACGTCCACCGCGCCACGGTGCTGAACTACGAATCGCTCGTGCTCGAGGGCGACGCCGAGTCGTTCCTGGCCACACCCGACGGCGGTCCGGAAGACGCGATCGTCGAGCGCGAACGGCGTGCCTACCTCACCGACGCGGTCGCGGCGCTGCCCGAGCGCCTGCGCAAGGTCGTCGTCGGTTACTTCTTCGAAGAGCGCTCGATGCAGGACCTCGCCGACGAGCTCGGTGTGAGCGAATCCCGGGTGTCGCAGTTGCGGGCGGAAGCGCTCCTCCTGCTGAAGGACGGGATGAACTCGCAACTCGAACCGAGCGCCGTCGCCCCCGAGGCGCGCCCGAACGGTCGGGTCGCACGCCGCAAGGCGTCGTACTACGCGTCGGTCGCGGCCGGTTCCGACTACCGCGCCCGCCTCGACGCACGGCCGGCGTCGGTACACGAGAAGGTTGCCGTCGCCAACGCCGGCGGTTCGGTGATGTCACCGGCACAGTAGGAAAAAGGACTTCGGTCATCTCACATCCGTGAGGTTCCGACCGAGCAAAGAAAGCTGGCTCGAACCAGCGATCTCTCGAGGGCGCGATGCCACCATGGACCGGGCGCGCGCACATCAAGGAGGAACGGCGCGATGCGCATCAACCAGAACATCATGGCGATGGACGCCTATCGCAACTTGTCGACGACGCAAGACGAGATGGCGAGCAGCCTCGAGAAGTTGTCTTCGGGTTACCGCATCAACAAGGCCGCCGACGACGCTTCGGGCCTCGTCATCAGCCAGGCGCTGCGCTCGCAGATCAGCGGCTTGAAGCAAGCGACGAGCAACGCGCAAGACGGTGTCTCGGTCGTCCAGACCGCTGACGGCGCGCTCAGCACGGTGCACGACATCCTCGGCCGTATGCGCGACCTCGTCATCCAGTCGGCCAACACCGCGTCGTCGGACGCGACCGCCCGCCAGGCGGCCCAGAACGAGATCAACCAGCTCCGGGCCGAGATCGACCGCATCGCCGGCACGACCTCCTTCGGCAGCCAGAAGCTGCTCGACGGCAGCTTCGGCGCCCAGGCTGCCCGGGCGAGCACCGTGCTCACCGGCACCGGTGGCGGCGTTGCCGTCGGTGCCGCCACCGCGACCTTCGACCTCACCATTGACGCCGGGTCCGGCACGAGCACCAGCGTGACGGTCACCGTCACGACCGGCACCTACACGACCGCCGCGTCGTTGCAGGCCGACCTCCAGTCGGGTGTGAGCGCGGCACTCGGCGCCGGCTTCACCGGTGACGTCACCGTGAGCGTGACCGACCTCGGTTCCGGTGCCTGGTCCGTCGAGTTCGCGCGGAACAGCGACTCGCAGGGCACCGGCATCACGATGGCGAACGTCGGCGCCGGCGTGAAGGGTGTGACCGCGGGAGTGTCGACCGCGACGACCGGTACCGGCGGTGTGTTCCAGGTCGGCGCCAACGTGACCTCGACCGACCAGATCCAGGTGTCCATCCAGGACATGCGCATCACCGGCGGGACCGTCGGTGCGTTCACCGCGCTCGGCGCGATCGACCTCACCAACACCGCGAACTTCGCGTCGGCCAACCAGATCGTCGACGACGCGATCACCGAAGTGTCGGACGTGCGGGGCCAGCTCGGTGCGGTCCAGAACCGGTTCGACTCGACGATCAGCAACCTGCAGGTCGCCTCGGAGAACCTCTCGGCTTCCGAATCCCGCATCCGCGACACCGACATGGCCCAGGAGATGGTGAGCTTCACGCGCGACCAGATCCTCTTGCAGGCCGGTACCGCGATGCTCGCGCAGGCCAACCAGGCGCCGCAGTCGGTGCTGAAGCTGCTGCAGGGGTAACGCCGCGCGGCACGCGCTGGCCCGGTTCGCCGATATCAGGACGTAATCGGCGAACGCGCGGGCACCAGGTAACGGTCGCTCGTACCGAAAACCTTCGGGTCACGGTCAACGTGACAAGAAGGAGAATGCACAAGGCCGCCAGGGACTGGCGCGCCGCGCACTCATGGAGGAGAGCACCCGTGCAAATCAACGAAAACATCATGGCGATGGATGCGTTCCGCAACCTCTCCACGAACCAGATGGGGATGCAGAGCAGCCTCGAGAAGCTGTCCTCGGGTTACCGCATCAACCGTGCCGCCGACGACGCGTCGGGCCTGGTCATCAGCCAGAGCCTGCGGTCGCAGATCAGCGGCTTGAAGCAAGCGACGAGCAACGCGCAAGACGGTGTCTCGGTCGTCCAGACCGCTGACGGCGCGCTCAGCACGGTGCACGACATCCTCGGCCGTATCCGCGACCTGGTCATCCAGTCGGCGAACACCGCGTCGTCCGACTCGACCGCTCGCCAAGCCGCCCAGAACGAGATCAACCAGCTCCGTTCGGAGATCGACCGCATCGCCGGCACGACCTCCTTCGGCAGCCAGAAGCTTCTCGACGGCAGCTTCGGTGCGCAGGCCGCGACCACCACGACCGTGCTCACCGGCACCGGTACCGGTGTCGCCGTCGGTGCCGCGACCGCGACGTTCACCTTGACCGTCGACGCCGGCTCCGGCACGAGCACGAGCGTGACCGTCACGGTCACGACCGGCACGTACAACACCGCGGCGTCGTTGGAAGCCGACCTGCAGCGCGGCGTGAGCGCGGCGCTCGGCGCCGGGTTCACCGGTGACGTCACCGTGAACGTGACCGATCTCGGTTCGGGCGCGTGGGCAGTGAACATGGTCCGCAACTCGACCGCCACGAACGCGGGGATCACCCTCGGCAACGTCGGTGCCGGCGTCAAGGGCGTGACCGCAGGCGCGCTGACGACCACCAACACCGCTGGTGGGGGCGTGTTCCAGGTCGGCGCCAACGTGACCTCGACCGACCAGATCGCGTTGTCGATCGCCGACATGCGGATCACGAGCGGGACCGTCGGGGCCTTCACGGCACTGAGCGCGATCGACGTGACCAACACGGCGAACTACGCATCGGCCCAGCAGATCGTCGACGCGGCGATCACCGAAGTGTCCGATGTGCGTGGTCAACTCGGTGCGGTCCAGAACCGGTTCGACATGACGATCAGCAACCTGCAGGTCGCCTCGGAGAACCTCTCGGCTTCGGAATCCCGCATCCGCGACACCGACATGAGCCTGGAAATGGTCAACTTCACCAAGAACCAGATCCTCGTGCAGGCCGGTACCGCGATGCTCGCGCAGGCCAACCAGGCCCCGCAGTCGATCCTGAAGCTCCTCCAGTAAGGGAGTTACGTAGGAGAAGGGGGCGGGGCGCTCGGCCCCGCCCCCTTTCTCGTCCTTGTGGGTTGCATGCGTCACCTGACGCAAATTGGCTACAGCCGGTCGCGCCGGGCGCCGAGAACATTTTCGTCACGATGGAAGTGGCACAAAATGCACGCGGCGGGCCAGGGACTGGCTTGTCACGCACTCATGGAGGAGAGCACCAGTGCAAATCAACGAAAACATCATGGCGATGGATGCGTTCCGCAACCTTTCCGCCAACCAGATGTCAATGCAGGGCAGCCTCGAGAAGCTGTCCTCGGGCTACCGCATCAACCGTGCCGCCGACGACGCGTCGGGCCTGGTCATCAGCCAGGCACTGCGCTCGCAGATCAGCGGCTTGAAGCAAGCGACGAGCAACGCGCAAGACGGTGTCTCGGTCGTCCAGACCGCTGACGGCGCGCTCAGCACGGTGCACGACATCCTCGGCCGTATCCGCGACCTGGTCATCCAGTCGGCGAACACCGCGTCGTCCGACTCGACCGCTCGCCAAGCCGCCCAGAACGAGATCGACCAGCTCCGTTCGGAGATCGACCGCATCGCCGGCACGACCTCCTTCGGCAGCCAGAAGCTTCTCGACGGCAGCTTCGGTGCGCAGGCCGCGAGCACGACGACCGTGCTCACCGGCACCGGTACCGGTGTCGCCGTCGGTGCCGCGACCGCGACGTTCAACCTCACGGTCGACGCCGGCTCGGGTGCCAGCACGAGCGTGACCGTCACGGTCACGACCGGCACGTACAACACCGCGGCGTCGTTGCAGGCCGACCTGCAGCGCGGCGTGAGCGCGGCGCTCGGCGCCGGGTTCACCGGTGACGTCACGGTCAGCGTCGAGGACCTCGGTTCCGGCGCCTGGTCTGTGAACCTCACCCGCAACTCGACCGCGACGACGGCTGGGATCACCATCAGCGGCGTCGGTGCCGGCGTCAAGGGCGTGACCGCAGCCGCGGTGACGACCACGACGAGTGGCGGCGGCGTGTTCCAGGTCGGCGCCAACGTGACCTCGACCGACCAGATCAAGCTGGCGATCGCCGACACGCGGATCACGGGTGGGACCGTCCAGGCGTTCACCTCGCTGGGCGCGATCGACGTGACCAACACGGCGAACTACGCATCGGCACAGCAGATCGTCGACGCGGCGATCACCGAAGTGTCGAACGTGCGTGGTCAACTCGGTGCGGTCCAGAACCGGTTCGACATGACGATCAGCAACCTGCAGGTCGCCTCGGAGAACCTCTCGGCTTCGGAATCCCGCATCCGCGACACCGACATGAGCCTGGAAATGGTCAACTTCACCAAGAACCAGATCCTCGTGCAGGCCGGTACCGCGATGCTCGCGCAGGCCAACCAGGCCCCGCAGTCGATCCTGAAGCTCCTCCAGTAAGCGGGAAATCAGTCGATCAGGGTGGGGGACTTCTGTCCCCCACCCTCCTCGAGGGAATGACGGCGGTGCCGGAGCGGACGGCCGCCATTGCCTCGAGGACCACAGCCAGCACCCGAGGTAGCAGATGTCATCGACATCATCGGTCAGCGCATCATCACCGTCGATCTTGGGTTCGTCGGCGGCCGGGCCGCTGCTGCAGTTCAGCGGCCTCGGGAGCGGCATCGACACCCAGTCGATCATCCAGGCGCTGGTCGCGGTCGAGCAGAACAAGATCGACACGGTCTCTGCCGGCGTCACAAAAGACAACACCAAGCTGCAGACGTGGTCGACGATCACCACCGCGATCAGCACCTTGAAGACCGCCTCGGTCGCGCTGCTCCACCCGACCGACTGGACGCCGCTGACCGCGTCGTCGTCCGACGACAGCGTGGCGTCGGTCAGTGCCGGCAGCGGCACGCTCAACGGCACCTTGCAATTCACCGTCGACGCGCTCGCGTCGGCCGGTTCGGTGCGCTCCGCGAACGTGCTCAGCAGCACGACGACGGCGGTCGCAGCGGACCAGGCAGTGCTCGTCGCCGCGGGCGGTGGTGCACTGGGGTTCAAGACGTTCGCGTCCGACGACGCGCTCGCGCTCGGGACGCACACCATCACGGTGACGCAGTCGTCGAGCGGCGCGACCAAGCTCGGTGACACCGCACTCGACGCGACGACCACCATCGCCGCCGGCGACACCCTCACGCTGAACGTGAACGGCACGAGCTACACCCTCGACAACATCGCCGCCGGCACCTACACGCAGTCCGACCTGGCCGCGGCGATACAGACCGCGGCCGACGCCAAGGGTGCGGGGGTCAACGTCACGGTCGACCCGGCGACGAACAGCCTCAGCATCGCGACCCAGCGCGAAGGCTCGACGGCCACCTTCCAGCTCACCGGTGGCACCGCACTCGCGAAGCTCCACCTTTCGGCCGACGCGACGCAACTGGTCGGCACCGACGGCAAGGTGCAGGTCGACGGGGGCGCCGAGCAGGTGTTCACCGACGTCGAAGCGGGCCAGACGGTCACACTGAACTCGACCGCCGGTACCGTCACCGCGACGATCGCCGGTGGTTTGCGGGCCGGGACGGTGACCGCGAACAACGTGAGCGTCGGCGACGGTTCGCTCGCGACCGTCGTCGCGAACATCAATGCGGCCGGCGCCGGCGTGACCGCGACGACCGTACAGGTCGGCAACGGCACCTACCGCTTGCAGATCAACTCCAACACCACTGGTGCCGCGAACGGTTCGAACGTCGCCGACAGCGAGTTCAACAGCGCGGTCGGTTCACTGGTCGAGCTGACCCAGGCAAGCGACGCGAAGATCACCGTCGGTAGTGGGGCCGGCGCCTACAGCGTGACCTCGAAGAGCAACACGATCAGCGGGGTCATGCCCGGCGTGACGATCCAACTGAAGTCGCAGAGCACGACACCCGTGACGGTGAGCGTGAGCCGCGACTCGGCGAGCCTCGCCACCAAGGTACAAGCGCTGGTCGACGCGGCGAACGCCGTTCACGACGCGATCGCCACCGCGACCGCGTACGACGCGTCGACGAACACCGCGTCGCCGTTGACCGGCGACCCGAGCGCGGAACGGATCATTTCCGACCTCGCGCTCGCGGTCACCGACGCCGTGCCGGGCGCGAACCCCGGGTCGCCGGGCCTGGCCGGGCTCCAGATCGGCTCCGACGGCAAGTTCACGTTCGACCAGGGCAAGTTCACGACCGCGTTCAATACCGACCCGACCGGCGTCATGCGCTTGTTCACCCAGGGCGGCACGTCGGCGAACGCGGGCGTGAAATTCGTGTCGGCCGGCGACGGCGCGCAGGCCGGCGCGTACGACGTGAACGTCACCGCGCTCGCGACCCAAGCCGACACCACCGGCTGGAACGGCACCTGGCCGTCGGCCGGTGGTCAGGTCATCAACGTGCGGGTCGGGTCGACCGTGATCTCGTACACGACGCAGGCCGGCGACACGCAGCAGGCCGCGGTGGCGGAGCTCAACAACCGCTTCGCCCAGGCCGGCTTCCAGATCCAGGCCTCGGCCAACGGGACCGGCATCGAGTTGAAGACGAGCCAGTACGGGACCGCGGCATCCTTCGACGTCGCGTGGGACGGCGTGAACTACAACACGATCGCCGGCACCAACGTGCAGGGCACGATCGGCGGCGTCGCCGCCGTCGGCACCGGCCAGCAGCTCGCCATCCCGTGGGACGACCCGACGATGGGTGGGCTGTCGCTGAACATCACGTCGACCGTCACCGGCGACCTCGGCGACTTCACCTACACGCCCGGTGTCGCGCAGCGCGTCTCCACGGCGATGACCCGGGCGACCGACCCGATCTCCGGCTACGTCATCGGGGCCGAGAACTCGCTGAACAACGACGTGAAGAACATCAACGACCGCGTCGCCCAGATGCAGGACCACCTCGTCCAGTACCAGAACCAGCTGAACCAGCAGTACTCGAACCTGGAAACGGTGATCACGCAGTTGAAGGCAACCGGCTCGTACCTCACCAGCGTGAGCAACGCCCAGGCCGTCGCCGCCAAACAATGATCTCGAGCAAGAACCCCGAAGGGAACGGAATCCCGATGCCTACGAGCACGATGCTCAGAAGCCGTTACGTCACCGACGCGGTCCAGACGATGTCGCCCGGGCGGCTCATCGTCGCCCTGTACGACCGGTTCATGCTCGACCTCGACCGAGCGGAAGCCGCGATCGGTGTGCACGACATTTCCGCATCGCATGAGGCGCTGGTACACGCGCAGGAGATCCTGTACGAACTGCTCGGATCGCTCGACACGAAGCGCTGGCCCGCCGGAGCCCCGCTGCTCGCGATCTACCAGTACGCGATCAACGAGCTCGTCGCCGCGAACGTGGGCAAAGACGTCGCGCGCGTGATCGCGTGCCGCGACCTGCTCGAACCGCTCCGCGATGCCTGGCGACAGGCCGCCGGAATGACGGCTGAAACTCCGGCGGCGCGGACGGCATGACCCGGGCGGGATGGGAAGCGGCGCTCGACGCCCTGGAACGCGACCTCGAAACGTTCGAGGGCGTGATCGACGACGCCGGGCGCCACGCCCCGCCTCCCGCCTTCGTCCCACCGGCGGACCTCGGCCCGCTGCCGGCCGAGCTCGCGCCCCGGGCAGCCGCGCTCGGCGTTGCGTACGAGGCCGCGCTCGAGCGCGCGACGACCTTCCAGGGGCAGGTTCGGGCGGAACTGCACAACCTGCCACGGGCACGCGTCGAGAATGGCCCGCTCCAGCGCCCGACGCTGGTGAACTTCCAAAGCTGATTTCCGGTTCTGCCGATCAGATTCGGTGACCATTCCGGCCGGTGCACCAGCTCAGGGCAACGTCGACGAGCTGCTGGAACGGGCCGTCGAGTTCCATCAGACGGGCGATTTCACCCGGGCAGAACAGCTGTACCGGAGAGCGATGCGCGTCGCGCCCGAAGACCCCGAGGTGTGGCATCTCTTCGGGGCCCTCCTCGCGGCCCGGGCGGTCGACGACGAGCAGCACGCGGAAGCCATCGCGCTGCTGCGGCGCGCGTCGGCGGCCCAGCTTCCCATCGACGAGCGCAACGCCGGCGTCCACAACAATCTGGGGAACGCGCTCCGTCGCGCGGGCCAGCTCGACCAGGCCGAGGTCGTGCTCCGGGCGATCGTGACGGCCGTACCGTCTTCGTGGGAGTCGTGGCACAACCTCGGACAGGTCTACAAGGAGCGGGGCCGGCCCAACGAGGCCGCCGCCGCGCTCCGCCGATCGATCGCGATCAACCCCGACTACGCGCGGAACCACGCCGCGCTCGGCGAAGTGTTGTGCAGCCTCGGGCGGCTGAACGCGGCGATCACCTCGCTCCAACGCACGATCGACCTCGGCCACCGTCAGCACGACATCGTCACCCGGCTCGCGCTCGTGCACCGGCAGCTCGGTGAGCTCGGCACCGCCGAAACCCTCTTGCGCGAGGTCGTGGAGATGCTGCCCGGCAGCCCGTGGGCGCACGCCAACCTCGCGGTGGTGCTCGCACAGACCGGGCAGTTCGAAGCGTCGACGGCCGCGCACGGGCGGGCCGTTGCCCTCGACCCGGAGAACGTGACGATCCGCGCCAACCGCGCTTCACGCGCGTCTCACCGCGGGCGACATCCCCGGCGCCTGGGAAGACTGGGAGTACGCGATCAAAGACGGCCCGCGCGGCCGCGAGCGCGACACGACGGCCCGCCGCTGGCACGGCGAAGACGTCGGGCGCGAAGGGCTCATGGTGTACCGGGAGCAGGGCATCGGCGACGAGATCCTGTTCGCTTCGTGCTACCCGGACCTCGCCGATCGGGCCGAACATCTCGTGATCGAATGCGACCCGCGCATCACGCCCCTGTTCGCGAGGTCGTTCCCCGAGGCAACCGTCCGCCCGCAGACGATCGACCGGCACTACGTCGAGCAGCTCCCCCAACCCGACTTCGACGCCGCGGTGCCCGCCGGTTCGGTGCCGACGTTGCTGCGGCGCAGCCTCGCCGACTTCCCGGATCGGCGTTCCTACCTCGTGGCCGATCCGGCGCGGATCGCATCGTGGCGGGAGCGCCTGTCGTCGATCCCGGGGCCTCGTGTCGGTATCTCGTGGCGAAGCAAGATGAACACCGCCGAACGTCGCCTCGAGTACACGCGACTGCGGGAGTGGGCCGCGATCTTCGGTGTGCCGCACGCATCGTTCTTCAACTTGCAGTACGACGAATGCGAGCGGGAACTCTGCGACGCGGAGCGCCGCTTCGGCGTACAGGTGCACCGCTGGTTGACCGTCGACTACATGAACGACTTCGACGACGTCGCCGCGCTCATGGCGAACCTCGATCTCGTGATCGCGCCACGCAACGCGGTCGCGATGCTCGCGGGTGCGCTCGGCGTGCCCACCGTGATGATGGGGAACCGCTGGGACTGGTCCGACCTCGGCACCGACACCTGTCCGTGGTTGCCTTCCGTTTCCCTCGTGTACCGAGAGATCGGCCAGGAATGGGACGACGTGCTCGCCACCGCGGCGGCGCGCGTCGAAGCATTGCGAGCCGGATTGAAACCCCACTGAGAGGCAGTTGTGCTCGACCTCAACGACAAGACGATCCTGCTCACCGGAGGCACGGGTTCGTTCGGCAACGCGTTCGTCGAACTGGTGACGACACGCTGGCCGACCTCCGTGGTGCGCGTCTACTCGCGTGACGAGTTGAAGCAGTCGGAGATGAGGGCCAAGTTCGGCGACGACCGGGTGCGGTACCTCATCGGCGACGTGCGCGACCGCTCGCGCATGTCGCGCGCGGCCGAAGGCGCCGACATCGTCGTCCACGCGGCGGCGATGAAGCAGGTGCCGGCCTGCGAGTACAACCCGTTCGAGGCGGTTCGCACCAACGTGCTCGGCGCCCAGCACGTGGTCGACGCGGCGATCGACGCCCGGGTGGAACGGGTCGTCGCCCTGTCGACCGACAAGGCCGTCAACCCCGTGAACCTCTACGGCGCGACGAAGCTGTGCGCGGAGAAGATCTTCGTGCAGGGCAACGCGTACGCGGCGCAGCGGTCGACGAAGATCGCGTGCGTTCGCTACGGCAACGTGATCGGCTCCCGCGGTTCCGTCGTGCCGGTGTTCCGCCAGCAGCTCGAGCGCGACGGGCGGATCACGATCACCGACGAGCGCATGACGCGGTTCTGGATCACGCTCCCGCAGGCCGTCGATCTCGTCCTCTTCGCCCTGGCCGAGATGGAGGGCGGCGAAGTGTTCGTGCCGAAGATCCCGTCGATGCGGGTCGTCGACCTCGCCGAAGCGATGGCGCCCGGTGTTCCCCAGGAGATCATCGGCATCCGTCCCGGCGAAAAGCTGCACGAGTTGCTGCTCACCGGCGACGAGGCGCGGCACAGTATCGACCGCGGCGATGTGTACGTCGTGTTCCCCGAGCACCCCTGGTGGGACGAACAGCTGGCCACGCGCTTCGGCACCCCGCTCGACGGCGACTTCGTCTACGCGAGCGACACCAACGACGAATGGTTGTCGGTGGCCCAACTCCGTGACCTGCTCGGCTACGCGCCGCTGGTCGCGCCCGCCGTTGCCTGATGCGCTGATGGTCTCGACGAACGCCCATTCGGTGATCCCGTACGGGCGCCAGACCATTGGCGACGACGACATCGCGACGGTCGTCGACGTTCTCCGCGGTTCGTGGCTGACGACCGGCCCGACCGTCGCCCGCTTCGAGGACGCGTTGTGCTGCGTGACCGAAGCGAAGCACGCGATCGCGTTCTCGAACGGCACCGCCGCGCTGCACGCGGCGCTCTACGCCGCTGGGATCGGGCCCGGTGACCACGTCGTCACGTCGCCGCTCTCGTTCGCGGCCTCCGCGAACTGCGCCCGCTACGTCGGTGCGACGCCGGCGTTCGTCGACATCGACCGGCAAACGTTGAACCTCGACCCCGAGTTGGTCGGCGTGTGCGACGCGCTCGTCGCCGTCCACTACGCCGGGCTCCCGGTCGACCTGCGCGCCTTGCCCCGCCACCCCCGCGTGATCGTCGAGGATGCCGCTCACGCGCTCGGCGCGCGCACGCCCGACGGGCCGGTCGGCAACTGTGCTCGTTCCGACCTGTGCACGTTCTCGTTCCACCCGGTGAAGGCGATCACCACCGGCGAGGGCGGGGCCGTCACCACGAACTCCGACGAGTACGCGGAACGACTGCGGCGCTTCCGTTCGCACGGCATGGTCGCGAAACCCGACGCACCCGGCGAGGGCGGCTGGTACTACGAGATCGAAGAGCTCGGGTACAACTACCGGATCACCGACCTGCAATGCGCGCTCGGTGTCTCACAGCTCGCGAAGTTGTCGCGGTTCATCACCCGCCGCCACGAACTCGCGGAGCGGTACCACGAACTCCTGGCCGAGCTGCCGGTCGAGCTCCCGGCTCGAGCGCCGAGTGGGTCCCGCCACGGTCACCACCTGTTCCCGATCCGCGTCGCGCAACGGCGCCGGGTCTACGACGAGATGCGCGCGGCCGGTATCGGCGTGCAGGTGCACTACGTGCCGATCTACCGCCACCCGCTCTACCGCGATCTCGGCGCGTCGGCGTCGGAGTTCCCGGAGACCGAACGGGCCTACGCCGGTCTGCTGTCGCTGCCGCTCTACCCGTCGCTCACCGATGGCGACCAGGACCGCGTCGTATCGGCCCTCCGCCGCGCCCTTCACGAACCGGCGTGAGTTTTATCCCCTGACGGGATAGATACCGGCGCACGTTCGCTTGGGGGGATCAGGGCTGGTTCCCTGCCGCGGCGAGTATTCCATCCGGGCCAGTGGCGCGGCAGGGTGCGATCGGGGGGAAACGGGCCTACGATTCCCGCCACTCTTTCGGCACGGGGGGACGCCGGTGCGGCGAGGGCTCGTCACATCCATGGTCATCTTGGCGCTTGCGTGCTCGCTGCTGGGCCCGGGCGCTTCCGTCGACGCCGCGGCCGCGGCGACCGCGACTCCTCGCGTCATCGGTGGTGAGGTCGTCGCCGCGTCGAAGGTGCCGTGGGTCGTTGCGCTGCTCCACACATCAGTTGCCAACGCCTACAACGCGCAGGAGTGTGGCGGATCATTGATCAGCCCGGAGTGGGTCCTCACCGCGGCGCACTGCGTGACGAAGGAAACTGCCGGCTCGATGGATGTCACGTTCGGCATCACCAACCTCAACCGGGTCAGGGCGCGCGATCGCCACGCGCTCGCGCAGATCATCGTCAATCCCCACTACAACTCGAAGAAGAACATCTTCGACGTCGCCTTGCTGCGGTTGGCGTCTCCCGTCGCGAACGCCGCGACGATCGGATTGAACACCAACGCCTCGACGCCCCACATCGGCGCGGCGCTCGCCGCGTACGGCTGGGGCAGCACGGGCTTCCCCACGTTGTCGTACCCGGCGAAGTTGCACGGCGTGACGGTCAGCGATCTTGCCGGCCCGTCCGGGGCCTGCGGTAACTACCCGCACGGCAAGTACATCTCGAAGCACATGCTGTGCGCGGGCGTTCCGGGCGGCGGGAAGGACACCTGCTTCGGGGATAGCGGCGGACCACTGGTCGAGGACACGGCGGCCGGACCTCGCGTCGCCGGTGTCACCAGTTGGGGCCGCGGCTGTGCGAGGAACCATTTCCCCGGTGCGTACGCTCGAGTGTCGACCTACGCCGCGTGGATCACGACGACGATGAAGTCGGCGCTCAAGACATGACGTCTTCGGTCCAGCGGGCGCCGTCCCAGTAGCGACGTGACGCCTTGCCGACCGGGTCGGGGTACCAGCCCGCCGGGGCCTGGCCGGGGCCGGCCACGGTTGCGGTCGAGTACCCGATGCGCGCGGCGCGGCGCTTGCGACGGTCGCGCCGCACGAAGCCGACCAGCATCATCATCACCCCGACGAACGCGACGAACGTCGCGGCACCGGCGAGTTCCATCCAACCGCGGCGCACGCTGAAGAGCGTGCCGAGCGGTCGCGACACGATGACGCGGCAGCCGCAGTCGGTGTCGAAACGGAGCCGGTACCGGCCCGCCTCGACGACGTGGAAATCGACCGCGCTCGTGTACCCGGTCTTCCCGCGGGTGATCGTCTCGTTCGGAGCGACCTGCCGGACGACGAGGTGCGCACCCGACGTGTCGGTCACTTCGACCTGGGTGGGGTCGATGCTCACCGGTCGCTCGTCGGTGACGTTGAACGGCCCGGTCGAGGAACCCGATGCCGTCTGCTCGAAGACGACCCAGGTTCCCGCGCCCAGTTGACGCTCGACCGTGCCGGGCGTCGCGATGGTCGGGCTCAACACCCCGCGCAACGTCGGCAACGCGGCGTAAACGCCGGCCGAGATCGCGACGACGGCACCGAGGACGAAGACGACGAGGCCCGTTCGGAGGCGAGGCCCCGGTGTCAAGGCGCCGAGAGGTTCTTACGTTCGAAGAGCCACCAGGTGACGTCGTCGAAGCCGTCGTCCTGGGTCAGCAGCCCATGGGAGGAGCATTCGAGTTCGTGCTCGAAGCGTGACGCGAACAGCCCGCCGTAGTCACGCCGGAACAGCGCGTTGCGGTAGCCGCGGTAGCCGACTTCCTTGGTTTCGTGGTCGAAGTACTCGCCGCACAGCACGAAGCGACGCGAGACGCGGACCATCTCGTCCATCACGTCGGGCAGCGACTCGTCGGGCTGGTGGATCAGCACGCCCATCGTGAACACGAGGTCGAACGAGGCGTCCTCGAACGGCAGTTCGCGGGCCGAGCCCCAGATCGCGTTGACGCCGGGTACCCGGCCTCGCAGCTGGGCGAGCGCCTTCTTGTTCACGTCGATACCGGCGACGTTCCGCACGTCGACCTTCTCGGCGACCCATTGCAGGTTGCCGCCGACGTTGCAGCCGACCTCGAGCACCGAGCGAGGCTTCACCGAGGCGAGCAGCGAACGCCAGAAACCGCGGCGTTCGTCGTACGCGCCGATGTTGCGTTCGACGTACTCGTCGCCGAACCGCCCGGACCAGAGCGCTTCGAGGCGTTCGGATTCGGAGATCGTCATGGCAAACCTTTCCGGCTCTCAGACGCGTACGGGGAACCCGCGGTCGCGCAAGTACTGCTTTGCTTCCATCGGCGTTTGTTCGGTGAAGTGGAACATCGCGGCGGCTGCAACCGCCGATGCGTGGCCGTCGCGGAGCACATCGGCCATGTGGGAGAACGTGCCCGCGCCACCGGAGGCGATCACGGGGAGCGACACCGCGTCGGCGATGCGCCCGACGGTCTCGACGTCGTAGCCGCCCATCACGCCGTCGCGATCGATCGACTGCACGAGCAGTTCGCCGGCACCCGCCGCTTCCATCTGTTGCGCGACCGTCACCGGGTCGCGGCCCGTCGGTTGGGTCCCCGATCGCACGCACACTTCGGCGCCACCGCCGGTCTCCCGGCGGGTGTCGATGGAAACCACGACGCACTGCGCGCCGAACCGGTCGGACGCCTCCCGCACGATCGACGGGTCTTCGATCGCCGCGGTCCCCATCACGACCTTGTCGGCGCCGACCGACAGCAGGTTGCGGACGTCGTCGACGCTCGCCACACCGCCGCCGACGGCGAAGGGCATGAAGCAGTCGTCGGCCAGATCGTCGATCAGGTCGAGGTCGGGCCCCGGCCTTCGATGGTCGCGGTGACGTCGAGGAAGACGAGTTCGTCGACGTTGCGCAGGTTGTAGACCTTGATCGCCTGCATCGGGCTGCCGACCGCGCGGCGCGAGTCGAACTGCACGCCTTTCACGAGGCCGAAGCCTTTGTGGAGCAACGTCGGGATCACGCGAACCTTCAGCACGGGCTCAGCACTCCACGAAGTTGCGCAGGAGCCGGAGACCGTGGGCCTGGCTCTTCTCCGGGTGGAACTGCACCGCGAACACGTTGCGGCGAGCGACCGCCGACGTGAACCCGCCGCAGTACGGCGTGGTCGCGAGCGTGTCGCCGGCGTCGCGGCACTGCAGGTGGAAGGAGTGCACGAAGTAGAAGTCGGCGCGGGGTGGGATGCCGGCGAACAGCGGCGAGTCGGGGAGGGCGTCGACTTCGTTCCAGCCGACGTGCGGGATGCGCGTATCGCCGGCGGCGGGGCGCAGGCGCACGACATCGGCATCGAACCAGCCGAGGCCCTCGGTCGTCGCGACCTCCTCACCGGAAGACGCCAAGAGCTGCATGCCGAGGCACACGCCGAGGAACGGCACACCTTCGTCGATCACGAGCTTCGTCAGCGCGTCGTCGAACCCGCGTCGGCGGAGGTTGCGCATCGCGTCAGGGAACGCGCCGACACCGGGCAGCACGATGGCATCGGCCCGTTCGAGTTCGGCCGGCTCGTCGGTCACGAACGGCTGCGCACCGACCTCTTCGAAGGCGCGCCGCACCGAATCGAGGTTGCACATCCCGTAATCGACCACCGCGACGCGGCTCATGATTCCCCGAGCCAACCGCGCGGTGAGCGAGCGCAGCGAGCGAACTCGCCCAGGCGCAGATCCTCTGCTGCGGACCACGCGACGTTCGCCGGCGCGGGCGCGAGAGAGCAGCAGAGGTCGCAGCCGCATAGGTAAGTGAGCGAGCGCAGCGAGCGAACTCGCCCAGGCGCAGATCCTCTGCTGCGGACCACGCGACGTTCGCCGGCGCGGGGCGCGAGAGCAGCAGAGGTCGCAGCCGCATCAAGCATTGTCGCTGTTGATCTTGGTGAGGTTGCCGTCGCGGTCTTTGACCAGGTCGCCGTGACGGTCGCACACGAAGAGCCGCTTGTTGGTGAAGCGATCGCACACCGCGACGAACTCGTCGAGGGTCAAACCGATCGCGTCGAGGACGTTGCCGATCGGTTCGCCGAGATAGGTCCACGGGAACTTGCCGTCGTGACGGCGAACGAGCGTGAGCGCGTCGGCCCGGTCGAGCCGGCCGCGACGAATGTGGTTGCACGCGATGTCGGTGGCGCGCCCGAACCCGTACTTCAGGAACTTGAAGTAGTCGTGGATGCCCGTCTGGTAGTTGTCGAGGTTCTCGTAGTCGACCAGCGAACCTTCGACGGTGTGCGGGAACGACTCGAACCCGTGAGCCTGCGCGAACAGGGCGTTCTGGTAGCCGTCCCACGGCATGTAGTAGCCGAGGAACACGCCGGTCACGCCCACTCGTGCGAGTTCCTCGTCGGTCGGGTACGTGTAGGCGATGAGGTGCTTCGGTTCGATCGCTTCCTGCCCGGGGAGGTCGGTCACCCGCAGGCCGAGCAGCCCACCGAATTCTTCGAGCCACCGGCGGGTGAGCACGTTGCCGGTTGCGGCCGCGGCCGGACCGCCGTACTCGTTCTGCGAGTTCTCACCCCACACGATCAGTTGCACACCGAACTGCACCGCGACGCGCACGGGGATGGTGAAGATCGCGACGTGTTCGGGCCACGAGATGTCGCCCACTTGCGTGAGCGCGAGACGGTTGATGCGCCGGCGCACGACGGGGTTCAGCGTGTACTCGACGAAGTCGACACCGAGCCCTTTGAGGTTCTCGATGTTGCGCCGGCCGATGTCGGAGAGTTGGTCGGTCGTCGCGGTGACGCACAACGGGTTCATCCCGAGTTCGAGCATGCGGATCGTCTGCGTGGTGCTGTCCTTGCCGCCGCTGACCGGCACGATGCAGTCGTAGTTCGAGCCGTTCGCCGACCGGAACCGCCCGAGGAGTTCGCTGAGCTCCGCGCGGCGCGCGGCCCAGTCGACGTCGACGCGCCGTTCGAAGTGGCGGCACGCGCTGCACACCCCATCGGCGTCGAAGAGGATGTCGGGCTTCGTTTCGGGGTACAGGCAGCGCCGGCAGTAGACGAGCGGCCGCGGCGACCCGGGCCGGGCGCGGTTTTTGCGGTCGGCCGGGCCCGAGCCCTGAGCCGGCGGCGTCACGGTCGAGGTCACGCGTTCTCCATCGGCAGGTGGGGGTCGCGGCGCAGGACGTGGAAGTCCCCGTCGACCTCTTCGCCCACGAACCCGACGCCGCGAAACGCCCGTAACGACGGCTCGTTCTCCCGGTGGACGCGCGCGACCAGTTCGACCACTTGTTGGTCGGCGACCAGCTCCCCGAGCAACCCGGCGAGCAGCGCGCGGCCGTGGCCCCGCCCCCGTGCCCGGGGGTGCACCGCGATGCCGATCTCGCCGATCCCGCTGCGCACGTCGACCCGGACCGTCCCCAACCGGCGGCCGTCGACTTCGCCGATCCACAGCGGGCCACCGGCGTCGCGGAGCCGCGCCCGGAACCAGGCTTCGTGTTCGGCCGGGTCGACCCGTCGATGGGTTTCGCTGAAGCGCAACGCGTCGTCGTCGTTGCGGCAGTCGAGCACGAACTCGCAGTCGCACCCGTAGGCAGGACGGAGCGTGAGCCCACCGTGCGCCACCATGCTCGGCGGCACCACGGCCAGCACCTCACGCCAACCGAAATGCACGTTCCGGCCGAAGTGCTCGCACACACCGCGCACGACGTCGAGATCGGCTGCGGTATCGACGGTCCAGCGTTCGTGGCCGAGCGGCAACGCGTTACGAAGGTTCGCGAGGTGGAATCGTTCGGGGCGCCGGTAGAGGAACGGCATCACGTGCTCGCGCTCGGCAGCGGCCACTGCTTCGGCGGCGGCGATGCGGAGCGCGTCGGCGGTCGCGACCTCGACGTCGAGACCTTTCGGGAACGTCCGCGGCAGCGTGTTGGTCGTGTAGTCGGCGCCGGTTTCGACGTGGTGGGCGAGCACCGCTTCGATCAGCCCGGGGTCGCTCAACGGGCAGTCGGCGGTGATGCGCACGACGTGCTCGGCCGGGAACGCGTCGAGCGCGGCCATGTACCGCGCCAGCACGTCTTGTTCGGAACCGCGCACGCAGGGGCGGGCCGCCGCGGCGGCGATGTCGGCCACCGCGTCGTCGCGGGCTTCGGTGCTGGTGGCGACGACGACTTCGTCGACCGGCAACGTGTCGAGGCGGTCGAGCAGGTAACGCAGCATCGGCCGGCCTGCGAGGTCGGCGAGAACCTTGCCCGGCAGGCGGCTCGACCCGGTGCGGGCCTGCACGACGCACACGGTCTTGGCTGCGCTCATGTCGGCCTCGGCCTCGGCCTCATGCCGGGCGCCGTTGCCGGGCGACGGCGACCCGGGCGACTTCGGTCGCGACCCGCCGCGCGCCGTTCGCGTCGATGCTGGCGCGCGCCCGGGCGGCGAGCGCCCGGCGCTCGTCGTGGTCGCGCACCAGGTGTTCCACTGCCTCCGCCACGTCGTGAAGGTCGGCTCGCAGCGCCGCGCCGCTTGCCGCGACGGAGCGCACGGCCGTCTCCTGGTTGGCGGCGATCGGCACCGCCACGGTCGGCAAGCCCCGCAGCAGCGATTCGAGGAGCGTCACACCTCCGGCGGTGACGACCAGATCGGCGGCGGCGAGCTCGTCGGCCAAACCCTGCGGCGCGTGCACGGCTTCGACCCCGGCCGGCACCGATTGCGAGCCCCAGGCCCCGACGACCAGGCGAACTTCGACGCCCGGCACCGCCGACGAGATCACGGCGGCGATCGCGGAGCCCGCGCCACCGGAATCGGTCGCGCCGGTCGTGACGAGGACGCGCCGCACTTCGTCGCCCGGTTCACGCGGTGGCGCCGGTTCGACGAGCGCGTAACGCGCCCCCGCGAGCACGAGGTCGGCGCTGCGATGCTTCCCGCGTTCGGCGCCCGGCGACGGGTCGATCACGATGTCGACGCACAACTGGCGTAAGAGGTCGTCGACCGCGACGACGACCTCGCCGTTGAAACGAGTCGGGTCGTCGGCCCGGTAGAGGTACGAGTCGACCACGACGATGGGTGACACCGCCTCGGTACCGCCCGAACGCAACTCGCACTCATAGCCGAGCGCGCCGAACGCTCGCGCGAGCACTTCCATGCGGCGCCGGTGGCCGAGCCCCGCGCCGGGGCCTTCGTCGAAGACGAACGTCACCCGCGACATGCGCTACACCATCTCCCACGTCACGACATCGTCTTCTTCGATGTCGGTCCGCGCCACGCGGCCAACCAGTACGTCGATGAACTTGGGTTTCACACCGAAACCGGGGCGCTTCACCGTGAGCATGTCGCGGGTGATGACGTCGCCGGCCGGGATGGCTCGCGCCGCGACCACCGAACGGCGCGCCTTGGTGTACATCTCGATCGCCTCTTCGGAAGACGGCCCTTGCTTCTTGCCGTCGCCGAGCGCGGCTTCCACGTCGCGCACCCGAGCGACGAGCTCGCGCAGCTCGCCGGGTTCCGCCGCGAACGGATGGTCGGGGCCGGTGCGCGCCCGATCGAGCGTGAAGTGCTTTTCGACCAGGTCCGCCCCCATCGCGACCGCCGCGGGTGCGATATGGGTGCCGAGCGTGTGGTCCGACAGGCCGACCGGCACGCCGAACGCAGCCCGCATGGTCTGCATCGCGCGCAGGTTCATGGTGGCGGGCGGCGCGGGGTACAGCGACGCGCACTGCAACAGGCAGATGCCGGCGTCGGGGTTGCCGGAGTCACGATCGGTCGCCGCGAAGATCGCCTCTTCCACCTCACCCAGCGTCGCCATCCCGGTCGAGAGGATCAGCGGCCGGCCCTTCGACGCCGCGTACGCGATCAGCGGGAGGTCGACGAGCTCGAAGGAAGCAATCTTGAACGCGGGTACGCCGATGGCGTCGAGTTCGTCGATCGCGTCACGATCGAACGGGCTCGAAAAGAAGGCGATGCCACGGTCGCGTGCGTGCTCGGCGAGACGGGGTTGCCAGTCGCGAGGGAGGGCGAGGTCTTCGAGCAGTTCGTGCGCGGGTTTCGCGCCGAGTTCGCCGAGATAGTCGAACCGGGGGGTTTTGGTCGAGTACAACGACCGGCCCGAGTAGGTCTGGAACTTCACCGCATCACAACCGGCGCCGGCGGCCGCATCGATCAGGCGGCGCGCGACGTCGAAGTCGCGGTCGTGGTTCGCACCCGCTTCCGCGATCACGTAACACCGGTGGCCCGTTCCGACCGGCCGGTCGCCGAGTATCACCGTTGCCGTGGCGTCCATCGCCACACTCCCGGGGTATTCGTTGAGGCGGGCCAGTCGGTCCAGTTGGTTCAGTCGGTTTGGCCGGTCCACGCCGCCACCGACCAGAGGATCGTCGCGACCTCGGCATCGCCCCGGTTCGCGGCGTGATCAGCCAGCCCTTCCAGCACCGGCGACGGCACCAGCGCGGCGAACGTCTCCGACTCGAGCTGCTCGGCCTCCTCCCGCGACAGACCATGCACGAGCACCGCGTAGGCCTCGTCGTGGGCGTCGCCGCGCCACAGCGCGGTCGCGAGGCGCAAGGTGCGCGGCGTTGTCGATGCGCCGGCCACCACCACCGAATCCGACAATTGCGGCGCGAGCGCCCGCATGTCGTCGAGCACACCGGCCAGCTGGTCGTCGGCCAGGAGCACGACGGCGGACTCCACCGCATCGCGGGCTCGGTCGTCGGCGAAGGAGACGAACGCGATCACCGCCGACCGTAGGCGTTCGATCGGGTCGAGCGCCGGGTCTTTCGACCGCGCGATCAACGGGCAACGCGTGTCGTCGCCGGCCACGCGTAAACGGGCCGACCACTCGAGCCCCCGGTTCGGGTCGAGCGCGGGCGCGAAACGCGTCGCGGCGGCGAGCACCCGCGGATCGTTGGGACGACGGTCCCACATCCGATCGACGATGCGATCGACACCGTCGGGCGCCGCCCCCTGCAACGCGGCGAGCACACCGAGTACCTGGTCGTCGCCGATCGCGTTCACGACCGGTTCCGGATCGAAGTCGGTTTCGGCGCAGAGCCGGGCGAAGGCGTCCCACACGTCGGGTTCGAACGGCGCGGTCGCGAACACCGCGAGGACGGCGTCCCGGGCCGCTTCGGTGTCGCCCGCGAGATAGTCGAGATGGGCGCGCAGGATCGGGACGATCACCGGCGAGCACGAGAACCACGCGTCGACCGGTTCCTCGATGTCGGTCAGCAACTCGCGGGCACCTTCGAGATCGTCGAGTTGGATTCGCGCCGCCGCTTCGAGGACGTCGGCCACCCCGTGGTGCGCCGTGTTGTTACGGGCGGTTTCGGCCCAGGCCGTCACTTCCCACGGCAAACCACGCGACAGCAGGATCGCGGCGACGTGCGCCGCGGCCGAGGCCCGAACCTCCGGTTCGGTCGCGCTCGTACTCGCGACCTCGAACCAGTCGAGTGCTTCGTCTTCGCGGGCGTCCGCGAGCAACCGGCGCGCACGGTCGAAGTCTTCCGAGCCTGAAGGCTCGATGGTGAGGTCGAGCAGCATGGTGTCTCATCGACCGCGCGGTGCCGATGTGAAGCCGCGCGACGTCCCATTTGGCGGGCGATCCGAGCGCCGCCGCGACATGCGTCACACCCGGCTGTGACCTGGAGAAACCCCGGCTCAACTTTTCGGGCGTGAGGCCGATGTATGGACGTCCGAACCGAGCATGGACGACTCGGTCAATCGACCAGGGACGGTCACCGGGACTTCGCAAGGCAATGCAGCTGGGAGGCTGGGCCGAAGCGAAGGGGGCGGTGGCAACGGTGCTCGACGTCACGATGCGCGCCATCCAGGCTGAGCTGGACGGCCTCTCCACGCGCCAACGGATCATCGCGCAAAACGTCGCGAACGCCGACACGCCCGGTTACCTCGCGGGCAACGTCAACTTCGAAGACAGCCTGCGCAGCGCGATCGCGAACGGTGACCCCCAGAACACCCAGATCAGCACGTCGACCTCGACGGACCCGACGAACGTCAACGGGAACAACGTCAACGTCGACACCGAAAACCTGAACCTGATCGACACCGGCTTGCGCTACCAGCTCGCGACCGACGCCATGAACAACAAGTTCCGGCTGTTGACCGACTCGATGAAGATCGACTGAAGGTCGTCTCATGTCCGACTTCCCCATCTTCGACACCGCGATGTCGGCGCTCCACACCAACCGGGTGTGGATGGACGCCGTCGCCGACAACCTCGCGAACATCAACACCATCAAGCCGTACAACCAGTCGGCGTTCCAGGCGCGCTACATCGTCGCCCAGTCGGTGCGGGGCGACAACAACGACCCGGTCGGTGTCGGTGGCGGTGCGGAACCGGTCGCGGTGCTGTTCGGTAACGCCCAGGGGATCCAGACCTACGACCCGGGCAACCCGATGGCCAACAAAGACGGTTACGTGCGCCGTCCCGACATCGATCTGAGCGATCAGATGACGCAGCTGATCATGGCGCAGCGCGGTTACCAGCTGAACCTCGCGGTCGTCGACCGAGCGCGCGACGCATACCTCCAAGCCCTCAACATCAACGGGCGGTAGTAGCACATGCCGATCAATGCAGTCGCCGGCGTCCTCGGAGTGAACGGGGTCAAACCCGTCACGACGCCCACGAACAACACCCAAGCGACGGGCAACTTCGGCCAGACCGTCGTCGACGCGCTCCAGAACTTGCAGGACACGCAGTCGAGCGCCGACAACCTGGCGCTGAAGGCCGCGACCGGAGACCTCACCGACGTCCACAACTACATGATCGCGGCGACCGAAGCGTCGGTGCAGACCGAGTTGACGGTGGCCGTTCGGAACAAAGCGGTTGACGCGTTCAACTCGATCATGCAGATGCAGGTCTGATGGCAATCATCGATGTCGACAAACTGAAGTCGAGTGGACGTCGCTTCGCGAGCGACTTCACCACCGGCCAGAAGGCCGTGACGATCGCCGCGGTCGTCGGCGTCGTGCTCGCGATGTTCATGTTCAGCAAATGGGAGAACAAGCCCACGTACGCGCCGCTGTTCACCAACCTCGACAGCAAGAGCGCCGGCGAAGTCACCCAATCGCTCAACTCGCAGGGTGTCAAGTACAGGCTGACCGACGGCGGCGCGACCGTGATGGTCTCGCAGAACCAGGTCTACCAACTGCGCGCCACGATGGCCACCAAGGGTGTGCCGTCGGCGCAGAGCGACGGCTGGTCGATCATGGACAAGGGTGGGATCACGCAGGACTCCTTCACCCGATCGGTCGACTACCAGCGCGCGTTGCAGACGGAATTGGCGAAGACGATCGACGCGATCGACGGGGTTTCGAGTGCGTCGGTGACGCTCAGCATCCCGCAGCAGAGCGTGTTCGTCGACGCGACCGATTCGCAGTCGACCGCCGCGGTGCTCGTCACTCCCATGACGAGCACCTCGCTCACCGCGGAGAAGGTGCAGGCGATCGTCAACCTCGTGTCGTCGGCGGTCCCCAACCTCTCACCCGACAAGGTGACCGTCGCCGACTCGCTCGGCAACGTGCTGTCGGCGCCGGGTCAGAACGGCGCCCTCGCGAACAGCCAGCAGCTCAGCCAAACCACCGCGTTCGACACGAGCCTGGGCAACACGATCCAGACGCTGATCGCCCAGTCGCTCGGGCCGGGCCACGCCGCCGTGACCGTGAACTCCGCCCTCGACTTCAGCAAGACGACCACGACCAGCGACTCGCAGCAGCCGACGGTCGACAAGAAGGGCAAGCAGGTCGCCGACAGCAGCACCAGCTCGACCGAGACATTCAGCGGCCCGAGCGGTTCCTCGGCCGGGGTCCTCGGCCCGACCGGTACGCCGCTCTCGACCGGCTCGCCGAACCAGAGCTACAAGAAGACCGAGACGCAGGCGAACTGGGCCGTCAACCAGGTGCACAAAGAAGTCCAGAACGCGCCGGGCTCGATCACGAAGCTCTCCGTGTCGGCGATCCTCGACAGCTCCAAGGTGTCGCAGGCCGACATCAACAAGTGGACGCAGATCATCTCGAGCGCGGCCGGCATCACCAAGTCTCGCGGCGACGTGCTCGCGGTGAACCTGGTGCCCTTCGACCAGACGGCAGCCAAGGCGCAGGCGGCGCAGGTCAAGGACACCCAGTCGGCCGCGTCGCAGAACTTCCTGCTGAACCTCGTCCGCTACCTCGCGACGTTGCTGATCGTCGGCTTCGTGCTCTTCTTCGCTTACCGCAGCGTGAAGCGTTCGGCCGCGATCTCGGCGCCGATCCGGGTCCCGCTCGACCTGCGTGAACTCGAAGCCGGCGACCTCGTCGGCGACCGGGCCGACACGTCGTACGACCGAACCGCGCTCCCCGACGGATCGCCGCGGGCGCGGCCGTTGGAAGCGCCCCGCTCGAGCATCGAAGACGACCTCAACGCGCTGATCGAGCAGCAGCCCGACGAGGTGGCGCAAACCCTCCGTTCCTGGCTCGCCGACCGGAGGACATAGGTGGCGAAGTTCAGCGGCGTCCAGAAGGCCGCCGTCCTCCTCATGCAAGTCGGCAAGGAGCGCGCCGCGCCCATCTTGCGCGCCCTGCGTGAGAACGAAGTCTCGGAGATCATGGCCGAGGTCGCTCGGTTGCAGAACCTCGAACCCGAGACCATCGAAGAGGTCCTGAGCGAGTTCCGCGAGACGTTCATCGCGCGCGCCCACATCGCACAAGGCGGTTACGACACCGCCCGCGAACTCCTCGAAGCGAGCTACGGCAGCGACAAGGCCGAAGAGATCCTCGTGAACCTCGGCGTGACGCTGGTGGCGGCGCCGTTCGAGTTCCTGCGCCGCACCGACACCCGCCAGATCCTCTCGTACCTGCAAGAGGAGCACCCGCAGACCATCGCGCTGGTCCTCGCGCACATGCACTCCGAGGCGGCGGCACTGGTGCTCAGCGCCTTGCCCGAGACGGAGCAGCGCGACGTCGCGCAGCGCATCGCCAAGATGGACCGCACGTCGCCGGAAGTGATCGAGCAGGTCGAGGCGATCCTCGAACGCAAGCTCTCCACGGTGATCCAGCAGGCCGACTTCACCAGCGCCGGCGGCGTCCAGACCCTCGTCGACATTCTCAACCGGTCCGACCGGGCAACGGAGCGCCTCATTCTCGAAGGCCTCGAGAGCAACGATGCGGAGCTCGCCGACGAGGTGCGCAACCGCATGTTCATCTTCGAGGACATCGTCACCCTCGACGACCGCTCCGTGCAGCTGGTGCTGCGCCAGGTCGACGCGAAGGAACTCGCGGATCGCGCTCAAGGGCGTCGACCAGAAAGTCCGCGAGAAGATCACGCACAACATGTCGGAGCGGGCCGCCGCGAACCTGGTCGAGGAGATCAGCCTGCTCGGCCCGGTGAAGCTCAAGACCGTCGAAGAATCGCAGGCCGCAGTCGTGCGCGTCATCCGCGTGCTCGAGGAAGCCGGCCAGATCATGTTGTCGAGAGGCAGTGATGAACTGGTCGTCTAACCAACGCGTACGCGTCCTGCGGGCCGCCGACGTCACCCGGGGGACCGTCACCGCGGCCGACCTCGGCACGGTGCGCGCGCCCGCGGCCCGGGGCCTCGTCGTCGACAAGCGCCTGGTCGAAGACGCGCTCGCCGACGGGTTCCGCACCGGCTACGACGCCGGCTTCGAGACCGGCTTCGCCGAGTCGCAGCAAGCCGGGGCCGACGCGGCGCGCCAGCGCCTCGTGCAGCTGCAGTCGGTGATCGCGAAGTTGCAAGAAGCCTCGAACGGGCTGCTGGCCCGCGAAGCAACCGCGATGGTCGACATCGAAGACCAGGTGGTGCGCTCGGCGTTCGCGATCGCCGAGGTGCTGCTCGGTCACGAACTGTCGGAGAGCACCAAACGCGGGCAGGAAGCCATCCAGCGGGCGTTGCAGTTCGCGCCCAAGGAAGGTGCCGTCGTCGCATCGTTGCACCCCGACGACGCGGCGAGCCTCGGCGACCTCGACACGATCGCGCCCGGTCGCGCCCTCAAAGTGATCGCCGACCCGACCCTCGCTGCCGGCGACTGTCTCGTCGAAGTGGCCGGCTGCCACATCGACGCCCGGCTCGCCCCCGCGCTCGACCGGGTCCGTGAAGTGCTGGGAACGACAGCATGAGCGCGCTCCTCGACACGGTGCTCGACCTTGCCCAACCGCGGGTGTTCGGTCGTGTCTCGCGCGTCGTCGGGCTCAACCTCGAGGTCGAAGGACTGCAGCTCGCGATCGGCAGCGCGGTGACGGTCGCCAGTACCGAAGGACCACTGCTCGCCGAAGTGGTCGCGATCCGAGCCGACGGCTTGGTGTGCATGCCGCTCGGCGAACTGCGCGGCGTCCGCGCGGGGGCTCCGGTGGAAGCGAGCGCATCGGCCGCAACCGTGCCCGTCGGTCAGGAGTTGCTCGGCCGCGTGCTCGACGGGCTCGGCCGCCCGATCGACGGCGGTCCCCCGCTGCACCACCTGCCGCGCGTCACCGTCGACCATCACGCACCGCACCCACTCACCCGGAACCGCATCACCCAGGCGCTGCCGCTCGGCGTCCGCGCCGTCGACACGCTCATCCCGTGCGGGCGGGGCCAGCGCATCGGCATCTTCGCCGGTTCCGGCGTCGGCAAGTCGACGTTGCTTTCGATGTTCACGCGCGGCACCGAAGCCCCGGTCACCGTGCTGGCGCTCATCGGTGAACGCGGCCGCGAGGTACGCGAGTTCATCGAGAACGACCTCGGCCCCGAGGGCCTGGCCCGCAGCGTCGTCGTGGTCTCGACCTCCGACACACCGGCGCTCGTCCGCCTGCGCGGCGCGTTCACGGCCACCCGCATCGCGGAGTACTTCCGCGACCGGGGCACCGACGTGCTGCTCCTGATGGACAGTCTCACCCGGTTCGCGATGGCCCAGCGCGAAGTCGGCCTGTCGGCAGGTGAACCGCCCGCGACCCGCGGGTACCCGCCGTCGGTGTTCGCCTTGTTGCCCCGGCTGCTCGAACGCGCCGGTGCCTCCGATCGGGGCAGCATCACCGGCCTCTACACCGTGCTCATCGAGGGCGACGACCTGATGGACCCCATCGGCGACGCGTCGCGCGCGATCCTCGACGGGCACATCGTGCTCACCCGATCGCTGGCGACGGCCGGGCACTTCCCGAGCATCGACGTGCTCGAATCGATCAGCCGGCTCACGAACGCCGTGACCACGCCCGAGCAACGCAACAGCGCGATCGAGATGCGCCGGCTCATGGCCGCGTACCGCGACGCCAAAGACCTCATCGAGATCGGCGCGTACGTGACGGGCACGAACCGGCTCGTCGACCGCGCCATCACCCTCAGAGATGCCATGGATGGCTTCCTCCGCCAGGAACTGCACGACCTCACGCCCGCATCGGACGCATGGGCGAGGTTGACGCAACTGGTCGGGGGAGGCACTGCATGAAGAAGTTCAAGTTCCGGCTCCAGTCGGTCCTCCGCGTTCGCCGCCTCCAAGAAGACCTGGCGCGCGCGCAGCTGTTGAGCGCGAACCGGGCAGCCCGCGAAGCGGAGGCCGTCGTCGAGAACCGTGTCACGCGCTACTCGACGATGGAACGACCGCACGGTGTGCAGTACGAAGCCGCGTTCGCCCGCACCTGGTTCCGGCTCGACAAAGCCGCCGACGCGGTCGACGAAGCACGCGTGCAGCGCACCCAGGCACTCGCCAAGGTGGCCGAGCAGCGCATCGCGTGGCAGGCGGCTTCGATGCGCGTCTCCGCGCTCGAACGCCTCGAAGACCGCCAGCGAGCCGAGCACGCCATCGAAGCCCAACGCGACGAAGACCGCCTCACCGACGACCTCGTGTCGAGCCGCTTCAGTCGAGAGGACCGCCTCGCATGACCATCCTTCCCATCGCGCCGCCGGTCGACAACGGCCCGCGTACGAGCGCATCCGACAACAACGGCGACACCGGCACGGGAACCGGGTTCGCCGACATGCTCGACGCCGCGCAATCGGCTTCGAACGGGCTGCCGGCCGGCGCCACCACGGGGAACGACCCGGCCGCGAAGGGCCCCGGCACGCCCGCGGCCGGCACGACGAACGCCGAGAGCTCGACGGCCACGGGCACGACGACGACCGACGGTACGACGACGACCACCGATGGCACGACGACCACCGACGGCACGACGACCGGCGGTACCGGCAGCACCGACCCGACCAAGGACAAGGACCCCACCTCGACGTCTCCCGACGAGGCCGCGGCGAGCATGATGGCCGCCACGGTCACGACCGCGGAGTTGTTGCCGCCGGCCCCCGACAAGGTGACGACCCCGGCGACCGAGGGCAGCGCGTCGAACGGGGCGGTGGCCTCGGTGCTCGGCGTCACCGAGAAACCGATCGAGACCACCCCGGCCGCCGCGCCGCAAGACTCCGCACACGCCGCCGCGACCGACGCAAAGGCGATCGCGGCCCAGAAAGCCGACGCAGCCGACAAAGCGAAAGCCGCCGACGCGGTCGCGATCTCCGCCCAGAAAGCCGACGCCGACAAGGCCAAGGTGGCCGAGCACAACCACGCGGCCCAGACCGCGAAGGACGACGCGTCGGCTGCCGCGTCCACCCCGACCGAGGCGGCCACCACGACGACGGCCGACGCGACGAGCGCGACCACGACCGGCGCCGCCGGCCCGGTCGCGGCGGGCGCCGAGGCGGCTCCGGTACCAACCAAGGACGGCACGTCGACGACGGCGTCGAACACCGCGACGACCGCGGGCTCGACACCGGCCACCGCCGACGGCACCACAACGATCCCGGCGACCGCGCCGCCGGTGCCGCCGACGGCCGCGGAGTTGAACGCGGCCGCCGACGGGGTCGCCACCGCGATCGCGTCGCTGGCCGTGCCGGTCGATGCCGTCGCTCCCGCGCCGCACGTCACGGTTGCGCCCACCGACTCGACCCTCACCGGTACGACACCGAGTACACACGCGCAGGCCACCGCCGCGATCGCGCCGGCAGTCCCGACCACCTTGCCGTCGCCGCCCGCCGCGCCGGTCGCCGCGGCCGCGGCACCGCCGCCCGCGACCCCGGCCGTGCCGACGCCGCCGCCCGACCAAGTCGCAACCGTGTTGTCGCAGCTGCAATTCGCGACCGACGGCACCTACAAGCTGCGCCTCGAACTCCACCCGGCGGAACTCGGTCGTGTCGACATCGACGTCGAACTCCGCTCCGGCGTGATCCACGCAACCCTGCACGCCGAGCAGGCCGCCGCCACGCACCTGCTCCGTGAAGGGCTCGGCGACCTGCGCAACCGTCTGCAGGCGCAAGGGATGCGCGCCGGGAACGTGATCGTCGACGGGCACGGTGCCGGGAACGCGCAGCAGGGCTCGAACGGCGCCGGCTCACAGGCCGGTGCGGATGGTCGCAGCCGTGTCGTCCACCCAGAGACCGGCGCCGGCAACGGCGACGGGCAGAACCGAAGACAACCCGAGCAGAACGTCGCGGACTCCCTGCTCGACGTGCGGATGTGAGGCAGCCATGACAGCCATCGACCCGTTTGCATCGCTCCGGCTCGGAGCATCCAACTCGACATCGACCACCGCCAGCTCGTCGGCGTCCGGCACCGACAACCAGTTCGGCCAGGACACGTTCCTCAAGTTGCTCGTCGCGCAGCTGCAGTACCAGAACCCGTTGAGCCCGCAGGACGGGACGCAGTTCCTGACCCAGACCGCGCAGTTCACCGAAGTCGAGAAACTGAACACGATCGCCGACGAACTGCAGACGTCGAGCAACGCGAACCAAACCCTGGCCGCGTCGGTGATGATCGGCCGCCAGGTCATGTTCAAGGACGCGAACGGCAACGACGCAACCGGTGTCGTGTCGAGCGTGAAGCTCACCAGTGACGGCCCGGTGCTGCGCATCGGCAACCAAGACATCGCCTACGCGGCGATCGAAGAGATCCAGTCGACATCTACATCAACAACCACCTGACCCCCGACCCGTTGCGCGCCCACTCCGGGGGACGGGGGCACGCCGAAACCAACCAATCCATCTCGTCAGACTCGTTCAAGAAGGACCCACAATGCTTCGTTCAATGTTCGCCGCGGTATCCGGCCTCCGCGCGCACGAGACCTACATGGACGTGGTTGGCAACAACATCGCCAACGTGAACACGACCGGCTACAAAAGCAGCAGCGTGCTGTTCCAAGACGTCTTGAGCCAGACGTTGCGGGGCGCCGGTGCGCCTGCGGGCACGAGCACCGGTGGTACCAACCCGGCGCAGGTCGGTCTCGGCGTGCAACTGACCGGTACCCAACTCAACTTCGCCCAGGGCGCATCGCAGCTCACCGGGCGAGCGACCGACTTCGCCATCCAGGGTGACGGCATGTTCGTCATCAACCAGGGTGGCCAGCAGAACTACATGCGAGCGGGCAGCTTCTCGCTCGACGAGAACGGCAACCTCGTCACCCCGAACGGCGGGTTCGTGCAGGGATGGCAGGCCGACGTGAACGGCAACATCAACACCAACGCCGCACTCGGCAACCTGACCATCCCCGTCGGGCAGACCATCGCACCGGTGGCGACGCAGAACGTCAAGATCGGCGGCAACATGCCGTCCGACGCGGCGGTCGGCACCGTGCTCAACGTGAGCCCGACCGTGTACAACACGCTCGGCACGCAAGTGCCGATCCGGGTCGAGTTCACCAAGGTGGCCGACACTGCGCCGAGCGCCGGCCCGCCGCCGGTCGCCGGTCAGGTCAACTGGCAGGTCCGGACCTACGACAACGCCAACAACCTGCTGTCGGCCCGACCACCGTCGGCTTCGACCTGAATGGCAACCTGCTCACCGGGAACATCGGCATGACGCAGGCGCAGCTCGACACGATCGCCGGCACGGCGGGCACCTGGCCCGCGGGCGGCGTGACCCTCGACTTCGGCACGGCCACCGACAGTGCCCGGCTGACCGGATCGGCCACGCTGAACAGCCTCGGCTTCCTGTCGCAGGACGGATCGTCGATCGGCTCGCTCACGAGCTTCAGCGTCGCGCAGGACGGCACGATCTCGGGCGTGTTCTCGAACGGCCGTACCCAGTCGCTCGGGCAGCTCGCGATGGCGGTGTTCGGGAACCCGGCCGGTCTTTCGAAGGCGGGTGACTCGCTGTTCCAGGCGACGGGCAACTCCGGCCAGCCGCAGATCGGCGTCCCCGGCAGCGGCGGGCGCGGCACCCTTGCGGGCGGAACGCTCGAAATGTCCAATGTGGACCTGGCGCAGGAGTTCACCAACCTGATCGTCGCCCAGCGTGGTTTCGAGGCGAACTCCAAGGTCATCACCTCGGCCGACGAGATCCTCCAGGATCTCGTGAACTTGAAGCGATAAATGTTGCAATGGGTAGCGATGCTGCCACGCAGTGACTAGAAAGGTGGACGGGGCAGGGCCGCCATACCCCGCACGGCGGCCCTGTCCCCTCCTTTGCGATCGACACCTTTACCGGTGCCATTCCCGCGCCGATAGTGCCAGTGAGGCCGGCGCCACCGCCGGTCTCGACACCGGTCCCGAATGGACGGGGAACCCGAGGATCCAAGGACGGATCAGATGATCAACGTGACGCGCTTGAACGGTCCGCCGTTCGCGCTGAACCCCGATTTGATCGAGCGCATCGAAGCCACCCCCGACACCGTGATCACGTTGGTCGACGGGGCGGTGTACGTCGTGACGGAAAGCGTCGACGAACTCATCGCGCGCATACGTGAATCGAAGGCAGCAGTCGTCGCGATGTCCCATCTGCTCGAGAACCGCATGAACGGTGGTCCCACCCTCCGCCTCGTCACCGACCACGACGTGGAGCCGTGAAATGGCAAAGAAGAAGGCCAAGGGCGACGAGGAAGAAGACGGCAAGAAGGGTGGCAAGGGCAAACTGATCGTGCCCGTCGTGCTGCTCGTCGTCGGGCTCTTCGCCGGCAAGATGTTCTTCGGCCGAAACCGAGCCCGGCCGCGCTCGCCGCGGCCGCGGCCGCCAAGGAAACGGCGCTCGACAACCTCTGCGACGCGCAGAACGGTGTCGCGGTCACGCCGACCACCACGGCACCCAGCGCCACCAAGACCGGCGCGACGACCACGACCCTCGCCACGACCACGACCACCGCCGACCCGAACGCGGCGCGCGGTGAAGTGCTGGAGATGGACCCGATCACCATCAACCTCGCCGACGGCGAGCACTACCTGAAGGTCGGGCTCGCGTTGCAGTTGAAGATGGGCCTCGTCGCGACCACGGAGAAGGACACCGGCCTCGGTGCCAAAGCGCTCGACATGGCAATTGCCGCGATCAGCCCGAAGACGATGGCACAGTTGAGCCAGCCATCGGTTCGAGCCGCCCTGAAGCAGAAGTTGGGGATCGACACCTGCCACGCCTACGACGGCGAGGTGCTCACCGTGTTCTTCACCGACTTCGTGATGCAGTAGCGCTCGCCGGACAGTCGCCGGACGGAAGAGGTCACGCCGTCTGGGCCTTACGGCCCAGGCGTCAGCCTCAACTCGGGGCGTGGTGCGCCGATCAGGCCGCGTGCCGGTGATGACCTCGAAGCGTGGGAAGTCGAACGTCCAACCGTTCGACTTCAGGCGACCAAGCAAGTTCAGCCGCGACCACGTTCGCGCGTTCCAGATCGTCCACGAGACGTTCGCCCGCCAGTTCTCGACGGTGCTGGCGACAACGCTGCGTGCGGTCGCGCACTGCAGCCTGACCTCGGTCGAACAGCTCACCTACGACGAGTACGTGCGGTCGCTGCCGAACCCGTCGTTCATGGTGATCCTCTCGCTCGCGCCGCTCCCCGGCGCCGCGGTCCTGCAACTCCCGCTGCCCATCACGTTCGCGGCGATCGACCGCCTCCTCGGTGGTGGCGGCGACGCGCTGAGCCCGAAGCGGCCACTCACCGAGATCGAGTCGAACCTGATGCGCACGCTGATCGACCGCGCGTTGCGCGAGCTCGAGTACGCGTACGAATCGCTCGTGCGCATCCAGGCCGAGGTCGTCCAGCAGGAGTTCAACCCGCAGTTCGCGCAGATCGCCGCGCCCTCCGACATGGCGCTGGCCGTGTCGTTCGAGACCCGCATCGGCGAGAAGCGCGGTACGGCGAGCATCTGTATCCCGTACGCCACGATGCAGCCGGTGCTCGAACACCTGGCGAGCCAGTCGCTGTTCCAGAGCGGAGCCCAACACGACGCCCTCGAATGGGGCCGCTCGCTCGAGAACGCGTTGACCGACGTGCCCGTCGAGTTGTCGGTGAGTTTCGACCAGGTCGCGTTGACGTCGGCCGACATCATCGCGCTGCGCGTCGGCGACGTCGTCCCCCTGAGCCACCCCGTCGGCAAGCCGGTCACGGTTTCGGTTGACGGGATCAATTGTTACGAGGCGGTCACAGGCCGGCGAGGGAAGCGCCTCGCGTGCCTCATCGTCGGACACCACGAGGAGCGCGCGACATGAGCATCCTTTCCGAGCTCACCACCAACAACGACGTCGCGATGGTGATCGCGACCGCGATCGAGCACGCGCTCGGCGGCGAGATCATCCTCGCGGTCGGCCTGCCGCGGAACGAACCACCGAGCGCGGAAGTGCTGCCCGGCGGCAACGTTCGCGTGATCAGCGCACCCTTCGAGTCGGGGATCGGTGGCGCGGTGTCGCTGGCGGTCGGCGAGTCGATGGCCAGCTCGCTCGAAGCGAGCGCGACCGACGAGAGCCTGCTGACCGCCGCCGGGAACGCGGTGATCGAAGGCGCAGCGAAGGTCGGGGCGCTCGCCGAAGACGACGTGCGCACCGGACGGGTCGCCGAGATCCCGGTCGGCGAGCTCGCCGACGACATCAGCGGCGAAGACCAGTTCGTGGTCTACCCGCTGCTCGACGGCAACGAGCGCGTCGCCGCGATCGTGATCCGTATCGCGCCGCAGGTCGAGGCGACCACGCCCACCGTCGTCGTGCACGAGTTCCCGACCCTGCAGGACACCGAGATCAACCTCGGCGACCCGCGGCCGCTCTCGTTGCTGCACGACGTCGAGATGGGGGTGACGGCCGAACTGGGCCGCCGCCGCATGACGGTTCGCGACCTGCTCGGGCTCACGCCGGGCGCCGTGATCGAACTCGACCGCGCCGCCGGGAGCCCGGTCGACGTCCTCGTGAACGGCACCCTCATCGCGCGCGGCGAAGTTGTGGTGATCGACGAGGAGTTCGGTATCCGCATCTCGGAGATCGTCTCCCCCGAAGACGCCGGGGTGCATTGACGCATGGCCGGCGCGTCGACGTTCGCAATGATGCTGCGGCTGTTCGTGTCGCTGGCCGTGGTGATCGCGCTGATGATCGGGATCACGGCGTTCCTGCGCCGGCGCGGCATCGCGGGCTTCGCACCAACACGAGCGCGCCGCGGCGCACCGATCGTCGACCTCGAGGTGCTGGCCCGCAAACAAATCAACCGGACGGCATCGATCGCGATCGTCCGCGCGGGCTCGAAGTCGATGGTCGTCGGCATCACCGATACCAACATCACGATGCTCGGCGAGGCGGACATCGACCTCGAAGCCCTCGAACTCGAAGCTGCGGAAGCCCAAGGGACTGGGCTCACCATCGACCTCACGCGGTCGAGCCAGACATGGAAGACGATGCTCGAGAACTTGCGGGACAAGACCGTCCGACGCGTGTGAGTGTCAACCGATCCCACGGGGGATCCGTGCCCCGTCCGGCACGTCTTCTTCTACTTCTCGTTGTGCTCGCGGCCTTCGTCGCGCCTCAACTCGCGGCGCGCCCGGCGAACGCCCAGGTGGCGCCGAACGTCACGACGCCCACCGTGACGACGCCGAGCGTCACAACCCCGACGGTGACGGCACCGTCGATCGGCTCGACCACCAGCACGACCGTCGACAACAGCATCGGCAACGGCAAGGCGACGTTCTCGATCGACCTCGGCGGGGTCGGCGCCGACGGCAAGCAGAAGCCGGGCCAGAGCGTCGTCATCATCCTGCTGCTGACGTTGCTCGCCGTCGCGCCCGCCCTCCTCGTGATGCTCACCAGCTTCACCCGGATCGTGATCGTGCTGTCGATCACGAGGAACGCGATCGGTCTCACGACGATCCCGCCCAACCAGGTCGTGGTCGGCCTGTCCCTCTTCCTCAGCCTGTTCATCATGTTCCCGACCGTGTCGGCCATGAACAAGACGGCGCTGCAACCGTTGCTGAACGGGAAGATCAGCTACGGGCAGGCGTACGACAAGGCCCAGGTGCCGCTGCGCAACTTCATGTTGAAGCAGACGCGCAAGACCGACCTCGACCTGTTCATCAAAGCAAGCCGCGCGCCGAAGCCGGAGACACGGGCGAACGTGAGCATGGCGACGCTCATCCCCGCGTTCGTGCTGTCGGAACTGAAAACCGCGTTCATCATCGGGTTCGTGATCTTCATCCCGTTCCTGATCCTCGACCTGGTGGTGAGCTCTGCCCTGATGTCGATGGGCATGTTCATGCTCCCACCCGTGCTCGTTTCCCTCCCGTTCAAGCTGTTGCTGTTCGTGATGGTCGACGGCTGGGCACTGATCGTGCAGTCGCTCATCACCAGCTTCCATTAGCGACCTCATACCGGAGACTCGTCTCATGACCGACGGCCAAGTGATGCACATCGCGATCCAAGCGATCATCCTGGCGACCGAACTCGCAGGCCCGATGCTCCTCGCCGCGCTCGCGATCGGTCTCGGGATCGGTCTGCTGCAATCGGCGACGCAGGTGCAGGAGCAGACGCTCGCGTTCGTCCCGAAGCTGGCCGGCATCGCGCTGGTCATCCTCATCTCCGGCCACTGGATGCTCTCGCAGGCGATGGGCTTCACCCACAGCCTGTTCGACATGATCCCGAGCCTCTTGCAGTCGTGAGCCCGTGACCGTCAACTTCGACCCCGTCATCGTCACCGCGTTCTTTCTCGCGCTGGTGCGGGCGACGGCGTGGTTGTTCATCTCGCCGCCGTTCAATTCGAGGTTGATGCCCTCCGGCGTGAAGGCGGGGCTGGCCGCCGCGCTCGCGTTGACGGCCGCTCCGCACATCGCCGACCCGAAGTTGTCGCTCGGTACCGCGCCGTTCTTCGGCGCCGTACTCACGCAGGTCCTCGTCGGCGCGACGCTCGGGATGCTCACGCTCCTCCTGCTGAGCGCGATCTCGATCGCCGGTTCGTTCATCGACCTGTTCGCCGGCTTCTCGCTCGCCACGCAATACGACCCCATGGCGGGCGCGACCGTGTCGATCTTCGGCCGCTTCTACGACCTCGTCGCCACGACACTGCTCTTCGTGACCAACGCGCACTTGATCCTGATCAACGGGTTCTACCGGTCGTTCGAGGCCGTACCCGCCTCCGGGCTCACGACGGCGAACATCGCGAAGCTGCTCACCGACAACCTCGGCGTGTTCTTCGTGGCCGCGATCGAGGTCGCGGGCCCGGTGCTGGCCTGCTTGTTCCTCACCGAGGTGACGCTCGGTCTCCTCGCCCGGGCCGCGCCGAGCCTCAACGTGTTCTCGCTCGCGTTCCCGGTGCGCGTCGCGGTCGCGTTGCTCCTCGTCGCCGTGGCGTTGCCGTTGATCGCACCGGCCCTCGACAACCTGGTGCACAGCGCCGTCCGCCCCTTCGGCGGGTAGGCGGGTAGGCGGGGGACGATGGCGAACGCCGACAAGTCGCAGAAGACCGAGAAGCCCACTCCAAAGCGCAAGAAGGAAGCGCATGAGAAAGGGCAGATCGCGCGCACACCGGAACTCGCGACGTGGCTGGGCATGCTCGTGCTCTCGCAGACGATCAAGAGCACCGTCGAGCACGGCGCGAAGACCTTCACCGGGATGTTGCAGGGCATGGCCCTCGTGATCGCGAAGCCCGATCAGGGATCGGCGAGCCGCTACGCGGCGAAGTCGGCATTGCAGGGTGCGGAGCTCATCGCCCCGCTGATGCTGGTCTTGATGGGTGTCACGATCGTCGTGTGGCTCGGGCAGGTCGGCTTGAAGCCGAGCCTCAAGCGGCTCAAGCCCGACTTCAGCCGGTTGAACGCGGCCAAGGGGCTCAAACGGCTCGTGAGCCCGCAGTCGTACTGGGAGGTCGCGAAGTCGATCCTGAAGGTGGCGGTCCTCACCGCGGTCGTCTGGCCGGCGATCGCGCATGCGTCGAACGTCTTCGCCAGCGGCACCGCCAACTCGTTGAACGAGGTCGCGTCGGTCACCGCGCTCACCGCGCTCTCGGTGCTGCGCAACGTCTCGGTTGCCGCGTTGATGATCGCGGTCGCCGACTACATCGTGCAGAAACGGCGGGTGAACAAAGAAATCGCCATGACCAAGCAAGAGGTCAAAGAGGAGTACAAGCGAAACGAAGGGAACCCGGAAATGCGGCGCGCCATCCGGCAGCGCCAGGCCGCGATCGGCCGCAACCGCATGATCGGTCTCGTGAGCCAAGCCGACGTCGTCGTCGTGAACCCGACGCACTACTCGGTGGCACTGAAGTACGAGGCGACCAAGGGTGCGCCGCAGGTCGTCGCGAAGGGGGCCGGTGTCATGGCGGCGCGCATCCGGCGCGAAGCCGAAGCCCACGGTGTCCCGATCGTCCACGAACCGGTGCTCACCCGGGCGCTGTACCGCGTGTGCGAGATCGGCACGCTCATCCCGGCCGAGCTCTACGAGGGTGTCGCCCACCTTCTCGCGTTCGTGTTCAGCTTGCGGGCGAACGGCCGCGCCGAGGGTTACCACGAGATGCCCGTGGTGGCGCCGGCCTTCTGACCTCGGGAACGTCGTTTTCGACGGGTTTGTCCACTCTGCCGGCGGTCGACCTCGCAGCCTGGTCGGCGCGCGCACGGCGCGAGAACTGACCGCACAGCGTCCTCAACCCGCAGGTCAAACCGCCGATCAGAAGCCCGGACGCCGTTGACGACGCGTCCACCGCGCGCCATGGACGGCTCGAGCCCACCTCAGGGTGAACGTGAAATCGAACCGCATCGGGCAGATCGCGATCCCGGCCGCAATCGTCGGGATCGTCGTGATGATGGTGGTGCCGTTACCCACCGCGCTGCTCGACCTGCTCATCGTGACCAACATCGGGTTGGCGGTGCTCGCGTTGCTCGCCAGCATGTTCACGACGCGCGTCCTCGACTTCTCGATCTTCCCTTCGTACCTCCTCATCGCGACCCTCTTCCGTCTCGCGTTGAACGTGTCGGTCACGCGGCTCGTGCTGCTCAACGGTTACGCCGGCAAGGTCATCGAGTCGTTCGGTCACTTCGTGGTCGGTGGTTCCGTGGTTGTCGGCCTCGTGATCTTCCTGATCCTCATCGTGATCCAGTTCATCGTGATCACGAACGGTGCCGGCCGCGTCGCCGAAGTCGCGGCGCGTTTCACCCTCGACGCGATGCCCGGCAAGCAGATGGCGATCGACGCCGACCTCAACGCCGGCATCATCAACGAGGACGAAGCCAAACGTCGCCGCCGGGAGATCGCCGACGAAGCCGACTTCTACGGCGCGATGGACGGTGCATCGAAGTTCGTCAAGGGTGACGCGATCGCCGCCATCGTGATCGTGCTGATCAACCTGATCGGTGGTTTCGCGGTCGGCATCCTGCAGAAGCACCTGTCGTTCAGCGAAGCGATCAGCCACTACAGCCTGCTCACCGTCGGCGACGGTCTGGTCTCGCAGATCCCCGCGCTGCTCATCTCGATGTCGTCGGGCCTGATCGTCACCCGCGCCGCGACCGAAGCCGACCTCGGCACCGACCTCATCCACCAGTTCACGCGCCACAAGCGCACCCTGCAGCTCGCGGGGAGCGCGCTGTGCGGTCTTGCGATCGTCCCGGGCCTGCCGAAGCCGCCGTTCCTGGTCGTGGGTGGTGCGCTGTTCTTCATCGCCGCCCGCCTCCCGAGCGACGCCGAACTCGCCGCGCAGAAGATGGTCGAGGAGGCCGAAGCCGCCGCCGCGCCCATGGTCAGCCCGGTCGAGACGCCCGAGACGATCGCCAACGACATGCGGGTCGAGCCGCTCGAGCTCGAGATCGCCTACGACCTCATCGATCTCGTCGACCCCGAACGTGGCGGCGACCTCCTCGACCGGGTCCGCGCCCTGCGCCGGAAGCTCGCACTCGAGCTCGGGATCGTCATCCCGCTCGTCCGCACGCGCGACAACCTCGAACTCCCCGCGCACACGTACGCGATCCGTGTCCACGGCGTCGAGCTCGGCCGCGGTGAAGCGCCCCCCGGTCACGTGCTCGTGCTCGGCGATTCGGTCAACCTGCCCGGCCTCGCGACCCGCGAGCCGGTGTTCGGGCTCCCGGCGACCTGGGTGCCGATGGAGTTCCGTCACCAAGCTGAGATCAGCGGTGGGACCGTCGTCGACCGTGCGTCGGTGATCACGACGCACCTCGCCGAGATCGCGCGCCGCAACGCGGGCCGCCTTCTCAGCCGCCAAGACGTGAAGATGCTGGTGGAGTTGGTGAAGGAAAGCGACCCGGTCGTGGTCGACGAGCTCAACGCGTCGAACACCTCCGCCGGTGAGGTGCAGCGCGTGCTCCAGGCGCTCCTCGACGAAGGCGTCGCGATCCGCGACCTCGTCCGCATCTTCGAGGTGATCTCGGAACGGGCGCGGGTCACCAAGGACACCGAGCACATCGTCGAAGCGGTGCGCGCCGCGCTCGGGCCGGCGATCTCCGCGTCGTACGCGCGGGAAGGCCGCCTGCCGGTGCTCACCCTCGAGCCCCTCATCGAACATTCGCTCGCGGAGGCGTTGCGACCGAGCGAGAACGGCACCTATCTCGCGCTCGACCCGAACGTCGCCGAGGCCCTCGCGATGGCGGTTGCCCGCGACGCCGAAGCGGCCGAACAGCGGGGCATCGAAGCGGTGCTCGTGTGCGCCGGGCAGCTCCGCCCGGCGTTGCGCCGGCTGCTGCGCGCCGCGGCACCGCGACTCCCGGTTCTCGCGTACACGGAGCTCGGTTCGCAGCTCGAGCTCGACACCATCGGGGTGGTGAACCTTGGCCAGCCAGCGGCGGTTTGAGGGTCCGGTCCTCGAGGACCTGCTCGACCAGGTGCGCGGCGACGCCGGCCCCGGCGCGCAGATCGTCGCCGCGAACCGCGTCCGCAAGGGTGGCCTCGGCGGGTTCTTCACGCGCGAGTACTTCGAGGTGATCGTCGACGTGCCCGACGTCGACCTTTCCGAAGACCGTCCCGGGCCGGCCCGGTTCGACACGTCCGGTTCCTTCGAGACGGTCGACGACGACGAAACCTCGCCGCCCGCGACACGCCGAAGCCTGCGATCGCGGGGCGGCCGCGCGGCCCGCGCCGCGGCCCCCGAACCGGCCCCGGCGCCGCCGGCGGCGAACACCACCGGTACCCGCCGCGTCCCCGCGTCGATCCTCGACCTCGCCGAAGCGGTGAACAACAGCGAGCGGTTCTCGTCGCGAGCCGATCAGGGCGACTCGAGCGACGTCATCGACCTCGTCGAACCGCCGGTGCTCTCGACCGAGTCGACCCGCTTCGCGTCGATCCTCGAACGCATCTCGCACGAAGTCGACGCGATGAACAGCCCCGCCGCCGACGTCGACGACGACGAGTTCGATGCCGGCACCGAGTACGACGACGAGCACGACGGCGAGCACGACGACATCCGGGTCGAGACGCGAGCGGTCGCGTTGCCGCCCGCGGAGGTGCGCCCCGAAGCGCTCCGTCCCGAACCGCCCCGACACGAAGCACCCCGGCCCGAAGCACCCCGCCCCGAAACGGCGCGGCCCGAAACGGCGCGCTCGGCGCGTCCGCGCCTCTCCCCCGGCGACGGCATCGCCGAAGAGGTGCGAGAGCGCCTGGGAACGGTGGCCGACAACGCGCGGCGCACTGCGACCGCGGCGCGGATCACCTCCGACCCCGATTCGTTCGACACGCCCGCACCCGCACCCGCGTTCACCCCGACCGCGTTCGGCGCGCTCCCCGATGCCCCGCGGCCCGCGACCTTCCGCCGGGTCCCCCGGACCGAAGCCGTCATCGAACGTCCCGAAACCGCGCTCGCCCGCCTGGGCCTGCCCGCCCGGCTCGTCCCGCGCGGCGCGACCCCGAGCCAGTTGCGCGGCGCGCTGATCGAATCGCTCTCCGACCTTCCTGCCGTGCCCGCCGTACCCGACGCGACCGGTGTCGTGATCGCGGTCGTCGGCGTCGGCGCATCGGCGGTGCTGCTCGCACGCGAGCTGTGCGCCGAGTACGGCTACGACGAAGACCGCGTGGTGCTCGCGACCCAAGAGCCGCTCGGTGCCGGCGTGCCCGCGTGGCTGCAGATCTGCGACCGGGGTACCGCCGAGGAACGGCGCCGGAGTTGGCGGCGACGCACCATGCCGACCTTCGTCGCGGTCAACCTGGGTGCCGGCCGAGGCGGCCTGGCCTGGGCGCGCGAGATCCTCGACCATCTCGAACCGACGATCGCCTGGTCGATCGTCAGCGCCGGTTGGAAGACCGAAGACGTGCGCGACTGGATCGAGCGTCTCGGTGGCGTCGATGCGCTCGCGCTCACGCAACTCGACGACACGGTCAGCCCGGCCGCGGCGCTCGAACTCGGTGTGCCCATCGGTCGCCTGAACGGCCGGGTTGCCACCCCGATCGCGTGGGCCGAACTCCTGACCGGTCGCATGCCATGACGCGCAGTCCCGAGACCTCCGCGCCCCAGGGTGGCGGCCGAACAGCCTTGGATCCCGCGTTGCTCTTCGGGATCAGCCTGTTGCTCTCACTCCTCCTGTGGTGGCCGTCGTTGCAGGGCGCGCTCGACGGCAGCCTCGACATCACGGTCGCGGGCCTGCGCTACCTCGCGGCCCTCGGCCTGAGCTGGCTGGCCGTGTTCGGCATCGGCACGCTCGTCGCGGGGTACGCGCACGACTCGGCCCCGACGCCTCCGGCCCTCCCGCCGAGCCCGGTCCAGCACCCGCTGCGCCGCGCCGAAGACGGCGAGGCTTCCACGGCCGACGACGCGGCGCCCGAACAACCGGCGGCTTGAGCACACCGGGTTCGGCGGCGATCAGCCGACGAGCACCGTGAGCAACCCCGACCCGTAATCTTCGACTTCCACCTCGAAGTCACGCCGCGCCCTGGGCGTGTGCAGCAGGAGGGCCGTGTCGCCCGGAAGCTGCGACGGCAGCGTGTGGACGTCACGGAACTTCACGTGCGCGGTGTCGGGCGTGTTGAACAGCGTGGTCAGCACGTTGACGACCTCGCGGAAGTTGTCGATGGTCGGCGCGTCGATGGTCTGCTTCGACACCGCGTCCTCGACCACCGCGGGCGCGACCATCGTCAGCGCGGCGCCGAGCGCGTTGGTGAGGCGGAGGTCGGCCACGCAGATGACGCCGATGGCGCCCGGCGCGGCCTCGTAGTCGGCGCACGCCCCCGGTCGTGCGCCTTCGAGGTCGACCGCGGCCGTGCGGGCGACGGTGACCGCACGTCCCATGAGGTCGGTCAGAACCTCGCGAACTCGTTCTTGAGCGGGGAGGGGAAAGTTGGTGGGCATCCAGCGCTCCTCGTAGCCGTCGCGCGCGATGCGCTGACAATTGGAGAATCGGGCGCGCGGAACGTGACCTTGAGGGGCCGCCTGCCCGTTCTTCCCCCGCACCGGCGCCCGGCGCGGCCCGCCGGTGCGGGAACGTCAGGCGGCGAGGTGCGCGCTGAGCCGGCGGCGCAGGTCCTCGCCGGTGAACGGCTTCGCGACGCAATCGTCGGCGCCGGCGGCCCGGGCCTGGTCGGCGGCGTCGGCCACCGCCGACGGGGCGAGCACCACGAGCGTCGCCGTTTCGCCCTCGGCGCGCAGGCACGACACGAGATCGAGGGCGTTGCCGTCGGGCAGTCGCCAGTCGACGATCACGATGTCGGGACGCCCGTCGACGGCGGCCACCCGGGCACCCGTGGCGTCGGCGACCTCGGTCACATCCGTGAACCCGGCCTCGATGAGGAGGCGGCGCAGGATGGTCCGCATGGCACGGGAGTCGTCGACGATGAGGGCTCGCACGGCACACCTGCTCGGCAACACCGCCGCGTTCCTGAGGTGAACGGGGGACACGGCGGGAAACGGCGGGAATAGGTGTGCGCGCGGGGCGTTGGCGGGTGGGAATCCCCCGGGCGCGGCCTCATTGTCCCTCTACTCGGGCTTGACTACTCACGTTAGAGTAGTCACGAATGAACGGGACGCAGCTGTTCGTGCTCGGTGTGCTCGCGAGGCGGGGCCCGATGCACGGCCACCAGATCCGGCGCGAAGCCCAGATCGACCACACCGAACGCTGGACCGAGATCAAGGTCGGGTCGCTCTACGCCGCGCTGCACCGCCTGGCCGACGAAGGGCTGATCGAAGCGGTACGCACCGAGCAGGAAGGCAACCTGCCGACCCGCACCGTCTACGGCATCACCGCCGAGGGCCGGCGCGAACTGCACGTGGTACGCGACAAGACGCTGCGCCACGCGCAGATCTCGCCCGACCCGTTCGAGCTCGCGCTGCAGTACAGCGCCGACGTCGACGAAGAGATCCTGCGCGCGATCCTCGAAGAACGACGCCACGCGTTGATCGGCGACCTGCAGACGTCGCGCCACCTCTACGACGCCGCGCAACCGTACGTGAACGACATCGAGCGCATGATCATGCGGCATCGCATCATGCGCGTCGAAACCGAGATCTCGTGGCACGAGGAACTCCTCGACCAACTGACGAAGATGCTCGCCGACGCTCGAGACGAGGGATCATGACCACCACCACCGGCACCGCCGCCACCGGGCGCGACGCAGCGCACTATCAGCCGGGCGACGACGTCATCCGTACCGTCGACCTCACCAAGGTGTACGCCAACGCCGACTTCAAAGCGGTCGACGCGCTCAATCTCAGCGTGCACCCGGGCGAGATCTTCGGGCTGCTCGGGCCGAACGGCGCCGGGAAGACGACCACCGTCGGCGTGCTCACCACCCGGGTCGTCCCGACGTCGGGAACCGCGTACATCGGCGCCGTCGACGTCGTCGCGCACCCGGCCCTCACGAAGCAGCTCATCGGTGTGGTGTCGCAACAGAACACACTCGATCGCGCCCTCACCGTCTTCGAGAACCTTTACATGCACGGCCGCCTGTTCGGCGTCCCGGCCCGTGAAGCCCGCGCGACGGCCGACGAGTTGCTCCACCAGTTCCATCTCACGAACTGGGCGAAGCAGAGCGTCTACACCCTTTCGGGCGGCATGGCGCAACGGCTCATGGTGGCGCGGGCGATCTTCCACCGGCCCGCGGTGTTGTTCCTCGACGAGCCCACCTCGGGCCTCGACCCGCAGAGCCGGCTCGCGCTGTGGGAGATCCTGCGCGAGCTGAACGACTCGGGCCAGACGATCCTGCTCACCACCCATTACATGGAAGAAGCCGACCAGCTCTGCAACCGTGTCGCGATCATGGACCACGGCAAGATCCTCGCCCTCGACACACCGGCACAATTGAAACGTTCGCTCGGTGCCGACACGATCGTCGTGGTGCGCGCCGACGGCGACGAGGAAACCCTCGCGACGCGACTGCGCGAAGACGTCGACGGCGTGGTGCAGACCCGCATCGTCGAGGGTGGCGTGGAACTCCAGGTCCGCAACGCACCCCGGCTCGTCCCTCGCATCGTGTCGGCGACCGAGGCGGCCGGCTTCGACGTCGCCGATCTCTCGGTGTCGGAACCCAGCCTCGAGAACGTGTTCATTTCGCTTACCGGCAAGGAGCTTCGCGACTGATGGTTGCCTCCACCACTCCCGCGACCACCGCGAACCGCGCCGCGAGTGCCCCCGCGCACGAACGCATCGTCGTCGAACCGGCGCGATCGGCACCGGCGGCGAGCCGGCTCGCGTTCCGGGCACTGATCCTGCGCGACCTCATCGTGCTGCGCAAGAACATGGGCGAGTTCGTCACCCGCACGCTGGTGCAGCCATTCCTGCTCGTCTTCGTCTTCCTCTACGTGTTCCCGACGATCGGCCAGGGCGTCGGCGGCGGGGGCGGCGTCAAGGCCGAGTCGGCCTTCGCGTCGGTGCTGGTCCCGGGCGTGATCGGGATCAGCATCATGTTCCAGGGCATCCAGGCCGTCGCGATGACGTTGAGCCAGGAGTTCGGGTTCACCCGCGAGATCGAGGACCGTGTGCAGGCGCCGTGCCCGATCTGGTTGGTCGCGGTCGCGAAGGTGATCTCCGGCGCGGTGCAAGGCGTCATCGCGGCGCTCATCGTGCTCCCCCTCGCCGACGTCGTGCACGCCCGTGGTGTGCACGCACACCTCGACTACCACTGGTGGGTCATCGTGACGCTCATCCCGCTCGCGTGCGTCACGATGACGTCGCTCGGCCTCCTCCTCGGCACGAAGTTCGAGCCCCGCAACCTCGGGCTGATGTTCGGTTTCGTGGTGTTGCCCATCACGTTCCTCGGTGGCACCTATTACCAGTGGACGCGTCTCGCACCGGTGCGGGTCGGTGGTTTCCACTGGTTGCAGACGCTGGTGCTCATCAACCCGTTGATCTACGTCGCCGAAGGGCTACGGGCGGGGTTCACGACACTGCCGCACATGCATCTCTACGTCGTGTACCCCGCGCTGATCGGTTTCTGCGCGTTGTTCCTCACGCTCGGGTTGCGCAGCTTCCGTTCCCGCGTGCTGCTCTGATCGTCAACGCGACGGCGCGGTCCCCGTACCCGGCTCCTTGCCCAACAGGCGCGCGTGCAATTCGGTGGTGAGCGCGTGGATCTGGCGGGTCAGGTCCGTGTTCGTGTGCAGTTCGAGTTCCTGCTCGTTGAAGTCGTGATCGGCTTTGGCCTGCGCGAAGTCTGATTGCCGGTTCTGCCCGATCATCACGAACGTCGACAGGAAGATCGCTTCGAGCGACACCGTCATCGTGAGGAAGTTGAACGGGAACTTGTCGAGCCCGAACAACCCGGTACCACACCAGAGCGCGAACACGACCGCGTGGATGTAGACGAAGAGCATCGATCCGGCGAACTTCGTAATGCTGTCGGCAATACGAAGCTGTACGTCGCGCGCGCGACGTTCTTCGTGCGCGAGGACGGCTGGGTGATGCCGCCGTTGCGGCTTGGGCGATTGCGCCATGGCGACTCCTTGTCGGACCGCCACGCATCATCGCAAGCCAACCGCGCCGCGACCGGGCAATGCTGCGGGCGCGCACCGGGCCGGGACGCGCAGCGAGGGCCGGGGTGGGGCCGGCCCTCGCTGCAAGCATCAAGTTTCGCGCATCGCGCGCCGTCGCGCACCCGCCTGGCAAAGAAACCCGGAGGCCCGCTGTCGGATCGTTACCGAGCCAGATTTTGCTCGAACGACGGTGAATTATCCGTACGAGCCGCACCCACGGTTCGGCAGGCCGCTACTGGCCCAGCGCGATCAGGTTCCCGTTCGACAGCGGCACGTACAGGACACCGTCGCGCACGGTCACCTCACCTTGCACCGTGCTCTTGGTGTTGTACTTGAAGACCGTCGCGCCGTTGGCGGTGTTGATGAACTTGATGTCGCCGCCGGCGCCGACCCCCTCGATCAGCAGCCCGGGCACCTCGGTGATCCCTGCGGTCATGAAGCTCGTCTGGCACGACCGCCATACGAACGCGCCGGTGGCCGGGTCGAGGGCGGAGATGTTGCCGTAGCAACTCTGGCCGTTGATCGTCGCGCCGCCCCCGCCCGCGTAGATGTAGGTGCCGTCGTAGCTGGCCGAGACGATCGAGCGCGGGCTGCCGCTCGGCTCCGCGACGGTCGACTGCCATACCGGTCCGGCGGCGAGGTCGTTGCGGTCCCACGCGTAGAAGAGCCCGTTCTTGTTGATCGCGCCGACCAGCGGCCGGCGCACGCCGTTGATGGTCGCGTCGAAGAGCGTCGGTGTCCCACCGAAGTCTTCGTCGCCGTACTGCTGCTCCGCCTGCGGCACCGTCCAACTCGACAGGATCGACAGGTCGCTGGCTCGCAGCTTGACGATCGACGGCGCCAGCGCGTCGCCGGGCTGGTGGCACACGTTCGGGGTGCCGGTCGTCACGTAGATGCTGCCGTCGCTCGGGTCGACGGCCGGTGACGTCCACACGCCGGCGCCGACGCAGCCGTCGGGCACGAGGTTGGCCCGGTGCTGGATGGCACCGGTCCGCGCGTCCATCTGCACCATCCGCCCCTGTACGAGCGGGCAGTCGCCGAACGACGCGACCCCTTCGTAGATGCTGCCGTTGAACAGGACCGGCGACGCCCAGAGGTAGTCGGCGGGCGGCGTGCCGAGATTCGTCTGCCAGATGACCGCTCCGGTCAGCGCGTTGAGGGCGTAGAAGTCGTCGAGGCCACCGGCGACGTACACGACGGGAGTGCCGTCGACCGTCGCCGCGACGACCGTGCCGCTCACTCCCGACACTGCGGGGAGGCAACCGTTGTCGACGTTCTGGCCCACGTCGATGGTCCACACGTCGTGCCCGGAGAGGTCGGTGGCGTGCTCGATGCCCGACCAGTCGCCCCAGTAGACCAGGTTGTTGGCGACGATGGGTTGCGCGAACGAACTGGTGCCACCGGGCGCCGTCCAGTGCAGCTTGAGGCTGGTCGCGTTCGCCGTCGTGATGCCGGTCTCGTTCGGGTAGTAGCCGGTCTTGCCGAGGTCACCGCGGTAGTTGTCGACCTGGATCGGAAGCGGTGGGCCGACGAGGTTGGTGAAGGCGTCCGCCGCCCCCGTCGTGCTCGTGCCGCCCGACGTCGTGACGGTCACGTCGACGGTGCCGCTCCCCGCGGGAGCAGTGGCTGTGATGCTCGTGTCGTTGTTGACCGTGAAACTCGTCGCCGCGTTGGCGCCGAAGGCGACACCGCTCGCGCCGGTGAAGTTCGTGCCGGTCACCACCACCGATGTGCCTTCATACCCCGAGGCGGGGCTCACTCCGGTGACCGTCGGCGCGTCCGGCACCGTATAGGTGAAGTGGTCGGCCGGGCTGGTGCTGCTGGTACCGCCGGGTGTCGTGACGATGACGTCGACGGTTCCCGCCCCCGAGGGCGCGGTCGCGTAGATGGTGCTCGGATCGCTGACGGTGAACGTCGCCGCGTCGGCGCCGAAGCTCACCGCGGTCGCGCCCGCGAAGTTCGAACCGTTGATCGTCACCGACGTGCCATTGGGGCCCGACGTCGGGCTCAGGCTGCTCACCGCGGGCGCGGGTGGCACCGTGTACGTGTACTGGTCGGCCCCGCTGGTCGCGCTGGTCCCGCCGGGCGTGGTGACCGTCACGTCGACGGTGCCGGTGGTGCCCGACGGCGCGGTGACCGTCATCGAGGTCGGGCTGTTCACCGAGAAGAAGAGTGCGGGGTTACTCGCCCCGAAGTTGATCGCGGTCGCGCCGGTGAGCCCGGTCCCGGTGATGGTGACGGTGGTGCCGCCGGTGCTGGGCCCGGTGGCCGGGCTGAGGCCGGTGATGGTGGGTGCCGGAGGAGTGGTGAACGTGAAACGGTCACCTGCGTTCGTGGCGGTGGTACCACCGGCGGTCTTGACGGTGACGTCGACCGCGCCGAGCGCGTGAGCGGGCGACGTGGCCGTGATCGCGGTGTCGTTCTGAACGAGGAAGTCGGTGGCGGCGGTGCTCCCGAACTTCACCGCCGATGCGCTGCTGAGCCCGGTCCCGGTGATGGTGACGGTGGTGCCGCCGGTGCTGGGCCCGGAGGTCGGGCTGACGCTGGTGACGACCGGGACCGGAGGCGGCGGGCCGGCGGTGATGGCGACGTTCTGCACCTGGTGGATGTCGTTGAACCCGCCCGTCGCGCCGGTGAACCCGACGAGGACGTACGGCGGCAGGGTGGTCGTGTACGTCAAGACCTGGATGCCGTCCATCCACACGGTGATGCCGGTGGAATAGGTGCTGATGGCGAAGTGGTGGACGGTGTCGGCGAGCGCCGAGATCGACGAGTTCGTCGTCACGTAGTTCATCGACTGCATGGGCGACGACGCGACCGCGATGCCGACGAAGTTGCTCGAAGGGTCGGTGCTGTTCTGCCAGGTGTCGAGGGAGATCGCGATCCCGTTGATGCCGGCGAACCCTTCACCGCCGCCGTTGTTGCCGAGCGCGGTGGGTTGGGTGACGCTCGCGTCGGCGAGGGTGAAGGTCATCCCGTCGGCACCCGCGCCGGCCGATGTAGCTGTCGAAGGTGGCGGTGATACCGGCGCCGGGTACGGGAGTGGGCCAGAACGCCGAGCCCGCGACCCAGTTGGTGGTGGGCGTGACCTGGAGGTTGGGTGGCGTCGAGGTGGTGTCGAGCTGCGCGGCCCCGTTGAGCTGCCAGCCACCGTCGACCGGCGACGGGATCGCGCCCGCCGCGGTCCCGGCCGTGTAGGTGAATTGGTCGTCCTCGCTCGTCGCGCTCGTGCCTTGCGGGGTGGTGACGGTGACGTCGACCGTGTCGGTGCCGGCCGGTGCGGTCGCGGTGATCGTGGTCGCGGTGTTGACCGTGAACGTCGCCGGGGTCGGGCCGAAGTCGACCTCCGTGGCGCCGGTGAGGCTCGTGCCGACGATCGAGACGAGCGTCCCCGCCGGCCCGCTGATGGGGTTGACGCTGGTAACGGTGGGCGGCGGGGGCGGCCCGGCGACGAAGGTGTAGTGGTCGTTCGCGTTCGTCGCGCTCGTGCCGCCGGCGGTCGTGACGGTGACGTCGACCGTGCCACTCCCGGCCGGTGCGGTCGCGGTGATACCCGTGTCGCTGTCGACGCTGAACGTCGCCGCGTTCGCTCCGAAACTCACCGCGGTCGCGCCGGTGAAGTTCGTGCCGGTGATGGTGACCGCCGTCCCGCCCGCGTCCGGTCCCGAAGCCGGGTCGAGCGCGGTGACGGTCGGCGGCGGTGGCGGGGGCGGAGGCCCGGCTTCGTAGGTGTACTGATCGTTCGCGTTCGTGGCGCTCGTGCGCCCGATGGCCGTGACGGTCACGTCGACCGTGTCGGACCCCGTAGGCGCAGTCGCGGTGATGCTGGTGTCGCTGTCGACGGTGAAGACCGCGGCGTTGAGACCGAAGTGCACGCCACTCGCGCCGGTGAAGTTCGTGCCGGTGATCGTGACCGCCGTCCCGCCGGTGCTCGGCCCGGATGCGGGGCTGACGCCGGTGACGGTCGGTGCGGGCGGCGGCGGACCGGCCGTGATCGACACGTTCTGCACCTGGTGGACATCGTTGAACCCGCCGGTCGCGCCGGTGAACCCGACGAGGACGTACGGCGGCAGGGCCGTCGCGTCATCGAGCACCTGGGTCCCGTCCATGGTCACGGTCACCCCCGTCGAGGTGGTCGTCACCACGAAGTGGTGCACCGTGTCGACCAGCGACGGGATCGACGCGTTGGTGGCCACGTAGTTCAACGACTGCATCGGCGCCGACGTCGTCGCGATACCGACGAAATTGTTCGACGGGTCGCTCGTGTTCTGCCACGTGTCGAGCGAGACCGCGATCCCGTTGATACCCGCAAACCCTTCACCGCCGCCGGTGTTACCGAGCGCGGTCGGTGTGGTGACACTCGCATCCGCGAGCGTGAACGTGAGCCCGTCGGCGCCCGCACCCGGCCCGATGTACGCGTCGAACGCAGCGGTCATACCGACGCCCGAGACGGGGGTCGGCCAGAACGCGGAACCCACCACCCAGTTGGTCGCGGGCGTCAGTTGGAGGTTCGCGGGCGACCCCGTCGTGTCGAGCACCGCCGACCCGTTGAGCTGCCACCCACCGTCGACGGGTGACGGGATCGACCCGGGAGGCGGCCCGTCGTCGTAGGTGAACTGGTCGACCGCACTCGTCGCGCTCGTACCACCGCCGCTGCTCACGGTCACGTCGACCGTGCCTGTCCCTGCGGGCGACGTCGCGGTGATCGTCGTCGCGTCGTTCACCGTGAACGTCGCCGCGTTCGCACCGAAGTCGACCGCGGTCGCGGTATCGAAATCGGTGCCGGTGATGGTGACGGCCGTCCCGCCCGCGGTCGGCCCGACGTTGGGCTCACTCCGGTGACCGTGGGTACCGGCGGCGGGGCATCGCTGTAGGTGAACTGGTCGACCGCACTCGTCGTGCTCGTACCGCCGCCACTGCTCACGGTCACGTCGACCGTGCCCGTCCCCGGGGGTGACGTCGTGGTGATCGTCGTCGGGTCGTTCACCGTGAACGTCGCGACGTTCGCACCGAACTGGACCACGGTCGCGTTGTTGAATTGTGTGCCGGTGATGGTGACGGTGGTCCCGCCGACGGTCGGGCCCGACGTGGGGCTGACTCCGATGACGGTGGGTACCGGCGGCGGGCCGCAACTGGTCAGGCCGGCGAAGAGCACAGCCATGCTCGCGACGACGAGCATCGTCCGCGCCGGGCGCCGTCGCGCCTTCGAGCGCACCGTCGCGGGGAGGAGGCTCATGAAACGCTCGTGCCGCGACGCAGCGTGCTCATCCGTGATCTCTCCCCGCCGCACTCCAAGTCTGGTGCCACGGAGAGTAACAGGACGCCCCGGGCAAAGGCCACTGGCCGTAAGAATTCCGGCGCCTGCCGGCCGACCGTGGCTGCAGGGAGTGGTGCAACGAGCAAGGTGCCGCCGCCTTCCCTACGGATCCGGTTCAGACGGCCGGCCTCGATCGCGCGCGGCTCGACGCCCGCCGGCCCGAGGGCAGGGCGGAGCGGGGAAGCACTCAGGTGGCGAAGACTTGGTGCTCCGCCGACCGGCTGGCCGCGTGAACGAAGCCCGCGACGGCGGCAAGGAAGAGGATCCCGGCAATCAAGTAGCAGATGATCGCGGCGGTCTGTGCCCGATCACCGAAGATGCTGAACCCGTAGCTCGTGAGCAGGAGACCCCGCAATGTCTCGCCTCGGAACAGTGTGTCGACCTTGGCGCTCAATGCCTGGGCCTCGGAACTGTTCTGGTTGGGCAGTGCGCGCAACTCGCTGCTCGTCTCCGCGTAGGTCTTGCCGTTGTTGACTTCGCCGAGGTGCACGGCGATGTAGTGATTGGCGTAGCAGGCGGCTTCGGGCCCGGTGACGAGCGGCTTGCCGGCGTACTTCTTGAGGCACGGGTCGTTCTCGTTCGGCTGCAGCCCGGCCGCCGGCGTGAACGTGATCTTCTGCTGGGCGAGCTGGTCGTGAACGTAGTTGTGCGCGAAGTTCGCCTGGCTCTGCAGGACGAGGCCCAAGACGAGCAGCCCGGCGGCGACGAGCACGCCCCCGGCGGCGAAGATCAGATCGAGGCTGCGACGGGTCATACCGGCATCTCCTTCCCCGAGTGGTGGAACACGCGGACCCAGGGGAATCGGACGAGAGCGGCCGCACGAACAACGTGGGAGTCGAGAGCGCTGCGGCGCGGTGTCGTGCGCATTTGCACGGGCGTGCTGCCGTTCATGTGCCCCCTCGACTGAGCAAGGCGACAACCGCCGAGGTGACCCGAAGTCGATCGTTCCCCGTCGGACGGACTATCCGATGATACCGGCGCGACTCCGGCGCGCGCTGTCGCTCGACACGTTCGGCTTCGGTTTATCGGCGATGACCGGAGGGTACGCGGCGCTCGGTACCCTGGGCCGGGATGGCTCGTACCGTCGACGACGTCGCGGTCGGCCCGGCGAGAGTGGTGCGCAGCCCGTCCCTGGGGTATCACCCCGCACTCGACGGGCTGCGTGGTCTCGCGCTGCTCGCGATCATCGCCTACCACTCGCAGGTCGGTTGGGCGCCCGGAGCGTTCCTCAGCGTCTCGACGTTCTTCACGCTGTCGGGCTTCCTGATCACGAGCCTGCTGCTGATCGAGCGCACCCGCAGCGGCCGTATCTCGCTCGGCGGGTTCTGGGCGCGCCGCCTCCGCCGGTTGATGCCGGCCGCGCTCACCGCGATCTTCGCCATCGTCGTCGCGACCTGGATCTTGGGCGACTCGACGCAGCTTTCGCGCCTTCGCAGCGACGCGCTTTCAGCACTCGGGTACGTCGCGAACTGGCACTTCATCGCGGCCGGCGACAAGTACGGAGCCGGCTTCGCGAGCCCGTCGCCGTTCACGCACTTCTGGACGTTGGCGATCGAGGAGCAGTTCTACATCGTCCTGCCGCCACTCACCGCCGGGGTACTCCTGCTCACACGCGGCTCACGACGCACGCTCGCGTGGGTGTACGCGGCGATCATCGCCGCGTCGCTCGCGTGGAGCCAGGTGCTGCTGCACCACGGCGTGTCGCTCGATCGCCTCTACTGGGGCACCGACGTGCGCGTCGTCGAGTTCCTCGTGGGTTCGATGCTCGCGCTCGTATTCGTGACGTGGCCGGAGCCGCTCGCCGGCCGCGCGCGGCGCGGCGCGAACGTGCTCGGCACGGGCGCGCTCGCGGCGATGCTCGTGCTCTGGGCCACCGCGGGATTCGAGAACCGCACCGTGTACTCGGGTGGGCTCGCGGCGTACTCACTGCTCACCGCGGCCGTGATCTTCGCCGCGCTCCAGCCTGGGAGCGTCCCGCAGCGCGTGCTCGCGTGGCGGCCGCTCGCGTGGATCGGCCTCGTCTCGTACGGCGCGTACCTCGTGCACTTCCCGATCCTGATCTGGCTCGCGTCGCATACCGGGTTACGGCCCGCGCAGCGGCTCGCGCTCGCGCTCCCGCTCACCTTGGTCGTTGCCGGCCTGTCGGCCCGGTTCCTCGAGCGGCCGATCCGCAGCCGCCGGCGTCTCGCCGGGCCGCGGACGTGGCTCGCGGCGAGTACGGCCGTCGCCGTCACCGCGGCCTCGATCTTCACGGTGACCACCGTCGCGGGCGCCGGTCCCGGCGATCAGCTCGCGAACGTCTCGGCGATCTTCCAGCGCGACCTCGCCAAGCTGCGCCCCGCGATCGTCGGCTCTCACGCGCCGCGCGTCGCGACCTACGGCGACTCGACGGCGCTGATGGCCGGCCTCGGTGTACTCGAGTACAGCATCGGCCACCCGAAACAGGTCGTCGCGGAACGCGGCTGGGCGCAGCTCGGGTGCGGGCTGCTCGGCAACGTGAAGCGCCGTGTCCAGGGCCAGGTCGTGTCCCCGCCGGCCATGTGCAAGGACTGGCTCGCGGGATGGAAGGCCGACGTCGCCGCGAACCCGGTCGACATCGCCGTTGTCGAGTTGGGGACCTACGAGGTCACCGACCAGCAGCTCGGCGGACACGGCCCGTTCCTCACCATCGGCAAAGACGCCGCGCTCGACAACGCGTTCCGCCGCGCGCTGCAACAAGGCGTCGACACGCTCCTCGCTCACGCCCGCATCGTCGTGCTCCTCTCGAGCCCCAACGTCGACGTCGGCCGCGTCGACGGCCGGTCGCCCAACACCGCCTACCCCGAGTCGGACCCGGCGCGCATGGAGCGCTTCCGGCAGATGCTCGACGACGTCGCCGCGCGGTCGTCACGCGTGAAGGTGCTCGACTACGCCGGGTGGCTCGCGCACCGGCCGGACGAGCACCATCTGCGGCCCGACGGCGTGCACCTGACTGCGTCCACGACGGGCACCGTCGCGGCCTGGCTGGTACCCCAGTTGCTTCGGGCCTATCACGACGCGACCGGGCGCGACACCACGCAGGTCACGCAACCCTGACCGCGATCCAAGGTTGAACGGTGCCGTCCGGCTCCCTCACGACGCGGCGAGCGCCTTACCGGCGACGTCTCGCGCGACCTTCAGCTGCGCGGCGTTCGACCCCGGGCCGGTGACGTTCACGTCGACGAGCAGTGTTGACGTGCAGACCCGCAGGTTCCCGACGTTGATCGCTCCGCCGCTGGCGTCGAATGACCACCGAGCCGACGTGCCGAGCCCTGTCACCGGCGTCGACGAGCCGACCGGCCGCGGGCAATGCACAGATCCCGACGGGAAGTCGGCGGCGCGCGCGACCGCGAGTGTCACCTCGGTCGGATTGGAGGCGTCGGGCTTGGCCCACGAGCACGCGTGCTCGGTCCAGTTCGCGGTGTCTTCGCTCACGTGATTCGTCGCCGCGTCTCCCGCGTCGAGCGGGTTGCCGGCGAACTGCTCGATGTCGGCCTGGGTCACCAACGTGCACGGGAACTCCGCCGCGGCCGAGCCAGATGTCGTGTTCGGGGTTCCGCTCGTGCTCGAACCGCTGCCGCCGGGGTCGATCGAGATCGTGTGGCACACGACGTCGGCGCTCCCGAGACCGGAGGTGTTGATCTCCCAGTCACCGGTTGAACCGGGCGCGACGGTTGCGATGTCGACGCTGCCGGTCGCGAGCAACTTGTTGGTCGCGGAGTCGTACACACCGAGTTGCAGCCGGTACGCCGACGGGCTCGACCCGTCGTTCTCGACCGTGCCCGACGCGCTGCCGGTACCACCGTTGTTGTCGCACGTTTCGATATCGACGAGTGCCGGCGTCGTCCCGCCCGACCCCGTCGATGGTGCCGTTGTCGGTGCACCCGACGGGATGGTCGTCGCCACCGTCGAGGTGGTCGACGCCCTGTTCGACGACGATCCGCACGCCGCGCCGAACCCGGCGAGGACCGCGATCAACACCACTGTTCGCCTCACCACCAGCTCCCGTCGCTCGACCCCTCACACAGCCTTGAGTGAGGGCGCGCTCGATGCAAGGGACATTTCGACGGGAGCACCCGGGCGCGGGCGCGCCGGGCGCGGATCGGGCACGATGTACGCGTGGTCCTGGTCATGGGGTTCGTAGCCGTGGTGCTGCTTCTCGTGCGCTTCGCGCGGGTACAGCCGCTCGACGCCGACTCGCATACCGCGGGCTCGGACGTACAGCTGCCCTCGCTCTGATCGCGCTGGGAGCCTCATGCGCCGGGCTCGCGTGGATCATCGCCCGTCACTACGGAGCCTGACACCAGATCGCGCCGGTCTCATCCCCGCTGTCGAGCGGCGGCGCCAGCGCGGCCGCGACCGACATTGTTCGGTCCGTGCGCGTCAGGCGGGTCGGCCGGCGCGGCGCACCGTTGTGACCGCGAGGACGAGAAGCACGCCGCTTACGCCGGTTCCAAGCACAAGTGCCCAGTACTTCCCCCCGGTGTCGACCGCGCAGGCACCGACAAGCAGGGGGGCCATGGCCGTCACCCATCGCACGTACAGAACGCGGTCGCTGTTCACCGGTGCGCGACTGCGCTGAACGATGACGCTGGGCAGTCGGAACCAGGCGACGACGGCATACGCGATGAACGCTGCGGCGGCGAGCGCGATGCCGCTGCTGAAAGCCTTGTCCGCGTTCACGACCGCGGCCGCCGATGACGCAATCGTGAGACCACATATGAGCGTTGCGGCGAGCCAGGCGCCCGGCCGACGGCGGATCGACGAGCCGAGTCGGTCAGTGACCGTATCGGGGCCGTCCAGACTGCCCATGACGCGGCTCATTGTGGAACCGACGGCCGCGCGGCTCGGCGCCCTTCCACCCACAACAAGACGGAAATGGCGGCCAGCACGAAGCCAATCTGAGCGAGGCCGGCGCCGACAATCTCGAAAAGAACTTCCTCGGTCGTCGAATACGAGTGCAACGTGAATGGCGCAGCGGCCAACGCGACACCGACCACAAAGAGCACGACGCCCCAGCGGAACAAACGAGCCATTCGTGACAGTGTGCCACCGCCGGAACGGCGTCGTCGTCGCTGCACGCGTCACGCCCGCCCGGCGCGGTACTCACCGATCCTGACGGGGGCACGGGCATCGGGTGGTGAGCAACGACTCAGGGCTCGACGCCCCGGATCGCCGTCGAGGGCGCGCCCAGTTCGCGTTCTGCCGCGGCAAGCGCACTCGCCTTGGAGAAGGTGACCCGGGCCGGCGCAAGCGGCGGCGCGGTGGGCGCGATGCCGATTGCCTCGGTCGTGCCGACGTTGCCGACGTCCCCGTAGAACGGCGCGTCACCGAAGTTCGACACCCGCCCAGTGTTCGTCAGCGTCCAGTAGCCGTGCCCTGACGGTGTCGTCGCGATGCCGACGACGTTCCCGTTCGCATTCGAGGGTGCGCCGTAGAAGCGAGCGTCGCCGAAGGCGAAGATCCCGCCATCGGACGCGACGAGCCAGTAGCCGTGGCGGGTCGGCGTCGCGGCCATGCCGACGATCGGCTTCTGCAGCGCGAGGTTGCCGGTCGATCCATAGAAGTGCGCGTCGCCGAACGCGAAGATCCCGCCGTCGGACGCGACGAGCCAGTAGCCGTGGCCGGTCGGTGTCGCGGCCATGCCGACGATCGGTTTGCGGAGTGCGAGGTTGCCGGTCGACCCATAGAAGTGCGCGTCGCCGAACGCGAAGATCCCGCCGTCGGACGCGACGAGCCAGTAGCCCGCGCCGTCGTGCGCCGGCGTCATACCGAGCACCGGCTGGCGGAGCGCGAGGTTGCCGGTCGATCCGTAGAAGTGCGCGTTGCCGTAGCTGAAGATGCCGCCGTCGCGACCGAGCAGCCAGTAGCCGGCACCGTTGGGTGTCGTACGCAGAGAGACGATGGGAGCTTGTAACCCGACCCTCGTTGCGTCACCGTGGTAGACCGCGTCGCCGAAGTTCGCGACCTGCCCGTGCGCGCCGCCGATGAAGTAGCCCTCGCTACCCGAACCGGCGAGCGACACCTTGTGCGGCGACGTCGCGGTGTTGTCGGTGACGATGACGGTCGCGTTGCGCGTCGCGAGCTTCGCGGGCGCGAAGTACACGACCGCCTTGCACGACGCGCCGGCCGCGAGCACACGCGGGCGCCCCTTCGGGAAACAGTTCGTCACGCCGAAGAAGTCGGGAGCGGCACCACCGAACGCGATGTTCTTCAGTGAGACCGCGGCCGGACCGTTGTTCTTCACGGTGATGGTCTTGCCGGCGCCGTACGTCCCGACGCGCTGCGGCCCGAACGCGATCGTTGACGGCGTGACCCGCGTGGTGCCGAGTGTCCCTTGCGCGTTGTTGCCCGGCGGCGTCGTGGTCGTTGTTGCCGTGTTCCCGGGGATCGTCGACGTCGTGGTCGGGTTGCTGTCGTGCGGCGGCAGCGACATTACGCGGAACGTGTCGGTCGGCGACTGCGACCCGTTGTCGCCGGTGACGACGAACAGGCGCGTCCCGTCGGGCGAGATGGCGAGGCCGGCCTGCTCCACCGTTTGGGACACGGAACCGAAGTCGAACGACTCCAGCTGGTCGCCGGGATCACCGAGCGGGTACACCACGAGGTCCCGTGCCGTAGACGGCGTCCATGCCGCCGACGACGAGGCCGTCGCCGATCTCGACGGCAACGGGGTACGGGTTGGCGGGGTACACGACCCCGTCGGTTCGGAGGTCGGACAGTCGCAGTTCGTCGAACTGGTACGGCGCGCCGGTGGCGGCGACGAAGGTCGAGCCGTCGGGCGCGAACGCGAAGTCCTCGCCGTGGCCGAGCGACGGGCTGGTCTCGAACACGGGCCCGAAGACCGTCGGCGGCGTGGTCGTGAGGTCGACGCGCGACAGCACGAGCGGCGACATTCCGGGCGGGTACGACAGGACCGTGTTCGGGTCGGCCGGGTCCGCGACCAAGCCGGTGGAGTACGGGAAGAGCAGGTTCGGGAACGACTGCGTCGAACCGTCGACAAGCGACACCCGAACGAGCGTGACTTGCGCCGCGTAGTTCATCGTGCCGACCCAGAGTGCCCCCGCCGCGGAGACGATGTCGCCGACGCCGGTGAGGCCGGACACCAGGGTGCGGGTACGGGTGAGTGTCGTCGTGTCGATCTCGTCGACCGTGCCGGCCGTGGCGGCGAGCACGTACAACTTGTCACCGACGACGACGAGGCCCTTGGCGCCCGCTTCGCCCGCGATCGTCGTGACGAGCGTGCCGTCGTAATCGAGGACGGCGATGCTGTCGGTATTGCCGAGCGCGACGAACACGTGCGCCGTCGCGGGGTCGAGGATCATGGCGCTCATCCGGCCCGGCAGCGGTGTCGCGTCGAGCGATTGCATTTCTGCCGTCGTCGCGTGCGCCGGTGCGACGACGCCCACCATCGCAACGGCCGCCAAAAGCGAGGACGCCACCACCATCCGTCGCCTTACCCCACCTCGCACCATAGAGCGAGACGTACGACGGGCGACCACGGAACGTAACTTCGAGAATGCTTACTGTGACATCTGGCAGCGGGCGACGCGCAACCGGATGCACCCTGCCCCGTCATCGTCACGCCGGTCTGAGCTGTCGTGTGCAGTGGGCCGCCAGGGACTCGAACCCTGAACCTGCGGATTAAAAGTCCGATGCTCTGCCAGTTGAGCTAGCGGCCCGGGGGCCTGGAGAAATCGGGGGTGAACACCCGGCACGACTTCGCAGCCTCCTGGCGGCGACTGTACCGGCGCGCGCCGATCGAGCCGGCCCGGAAATGGGCCGCGGCGTGAACTACGCGCGCTTCACGCGACGCTTTGGAGCGACAGGAACTGTGAAGTCGATGTCGAGCGCCCTCGGGTCGACCTGCAGAGCGTCCGCGAGTTTCCGCACCACCGCCGCGCTCGCTTTGGTCTTGTCGCCTAGTTCGAGCTCGGTCAGATAGGCGTTCGATATCTGTGCCGTAACGGCGAGCTGCGACTTCGTCATGCCGCGCGCCAAGCGAATGCCGCTCAGGGCCCAGCGATTGAACGCCATTACGAGTACCCCACGCTCGAGCTGAAGGACCCAGCGAAATCGCGCTCACTGGTCGTTTGGGCAGGTCACACGCTACTTACGTCAGTGTAACTACAGCGGTATTTCGCTATGTGTCCGTGCCGAGGATGACGTGACACCCGTGTCATGGGACGCTCGCGCAGGTGTGCAGAGTAGGGGTGGAGCATGGAAGACGATCACACGAAGGCGAGGGACCCACGATCAGGCGAACACCTGCTGACGCTCGCGGCGGAGGTCGCAACGATCCTCGCGGCGCTCGTCGCGACGGTCACGCTCGTCCTCGTCATCGCTCTGCGATAGAGACTGGTTGGACGGCTTCGTCGATAGGCCGAGGACATTTGCCTTCGCTTGGACAGCCCCTGCGGAACGATCGTGCTTCATAGCCATGACTCGCCTCGGAGTGTTCTCGGGGATCTCCCGCTTTAACTGGTTGATCTCACCGGTTGTCCAACGCCTACCCGAGTTGGTCGGCGTCTTGGCCATGATCTAGCTCCTCTAGTGATCGGTCACGATGAGAGCTGCTTCGAGGCAAGCTCCCTGCCGCCGAGCCGATGCGCGTCGACAGGCCGTGAGCCTGGTCGGCTGCGGCTTCCTCCCCGCCGGCGCAACCCGAACCAAGCGCGGTAGCTAACACCTCGAGCAACTCCACGACCTTCGCGACCTGAATGAACGCAGCAGCGTTGATGGGCTCGTGCGATCGGACTTCGAAGATCAGTTCCCCGGAACGGAGTGTCCAGACGTTTCGCAATACCGCTGGCGCGGAGGGTGCCAGGGCTGCAGGCTCAGCAGGTTGCGCACTTACCTCCGAGGTCGTGTCTTGGCGAGCAACCGGAGGGCGCGGTTCTGGAACCTCCTCGGACTCGTCCACTAGTACGACCTTGTCATCCGTTCTCTCGGCCAGGCGCGCGTACGCGGCGCTGTAAGCAAACGACTCAGCGAACCGGCTCTTCCAGTTCGGACCTACCCCGTACTTCTGCACCGCGATGTTGCCGAGGTGGTTCAGCAGTAGCGGCGTGCCGTGAGTTGACGCGTCGTACATGGCGCGGAACACGTTGGCGGTGCGGAACGCTTGCCGGAGTGCCGCCAGCTCATCTTCTGCGCTGACCGGGTGAGCGATTCGCCATCCCAGGTCCGTGATCTCGACGACGTCCCCGCGGCCGCTGATTAGCCCCCAGTCGCGAAAGGCAGCCATCCGTTGCCTGAACGCACCGCTGTTCGTCGTCGAGTGACCCATATAGCCAGCGAACGTGTCGACCGACTGCTGTCGCCCATACCGTCCAGCTTCTCGGAGGACCGTCGCAGCCTCGTCGAGATGGACAACCGGAAAGCCTGTCGCCTTCTTGCGTCCTCGCTTCTGGCCGCTGTCCTGCGAGCTCGTGTCTGACATCGGTGACGCCCCTCGACAATCTGTTGTTCTTGATGGTACTACGGAGGGGGACTGAGTTCGAGTCTCATTAGTACCGTGATCGTCTCATGACGTTCACAGCGCGATGGACCACGTGTGACCTGCACCAATGTCGGGCGTTATGAGACTGCCAACGCCGGTCCTCGTACTGCCATGGACCGGCACACGTCCGGTGACCCATGGAGGTCTCCATCACCGTGTGCCGCGGCGCCCGCGGCACCAGCGGTGTGGCACTCTGGAGATGCTTGGCAGCAACTCACTCGCTGGCGTTGCCGGCGGTGTGCCTGCAGATAGGGGCCTCACGGCACGTGAGGCCCCTATCTCATGCGCGGAAGGGGCGGGCTTCGAACCCGCGGAGCTGCTTGGCAGCAACTCACTCGCTTTTCAGGCGAGCGCCATAAACCACTCGGCCACCCTTCCGGGACGCGCGGAGGTTACCACGCGTCCTGATCGCGCGGATGGAAGGGTGGGTTGTGCAGTAGGGATCTGGTACTGAGGCGTCGCGACTCCGCCAGGAGACGTTCCAGGGACGAGCGAGTGGCGTTCCGGCGCCTCGAGCGCGCAGCCCGCCGACCAGGGCCGCGACGGCTCTCAACCGGCCTCAGCTGCCCGGGGGCCTGGAGAAATCGTGGGTGAAAACCGGGCACGACTTCGCAGGCTCCTGATGGCGACTGTACCAGCGGCGCGAGAACGAACCGACTTGAACTCGGCGAGGCCTGCGACAGCCCCCGGCGCTTGGGTGGGCGCGACGATCGTGCCTGTCGCCGGCCGCGCCAGGCGGCGAGGGCGACTGGTTCGGTGTGTTTCGCTCGGTGGCGCCGGATGGCGACGCTGTTCACCATGAGCGAGAAGCCGATGAGGTCGAGAAGTTGTCCCGCAGCACCGAGCGAAATGGGCACGGGCGCAGCTCGTGGTCGTCCGGCGGGGCATCTGTGGGTACCGTCGTCCCGTGGCATACGAGCCGGCATCCGACCGCTACGACTCCATGCTGTACCGGCGTTGCGGGCGCAGCGGCATGCTGCTGCCGGCCGTGTCGCTCGGGCTGTGGCAGAACTTCGGCGCGGACCGGCCGCTCGAGACGAGCCGAGAGATCCTGCTCCGCGCCTTCGACTTCGGGATCACGCACTTCGACCTCGCGAACAACTACGGCCCGCCGTATGGCACCGCCGAGGAAACGTTCGGTCATGTGTTGCACACCGACCTCCGTGCGCATCGCGACGAACTCGTCATCTCGACGAAGGCCGGCTACGACATGTGGCCGGGTCCGTACGGCAACTGGGGCTCGCGCAAGTACCTGCTCGCCAGCCTCGACCAGAGCCTGCGGCGAATGCGCGTCGACTACGTCGACATCTTCTACTCCCACCGCGTCGACCCCGACACGCCGGTCGAGGAAACGCTCGGTGCACTCGACACCGCGGTGCGGCAGGGCAAGGCCCTGTACGCGGGCATCTCGTCGTACTCCGCGCAACGCACGCGCGAGGCCACGACGATCCTGCGCGAGCTGGGGACACCGCTGCTGATCCACCAGCCGTCGTACTCGATGCTCAACCGCTGGATCGAAGGTGGCCTGCTCGACGCGCTCGAGGAGACCGGCACCGGCTGCATCGTGTTCTCGCCGCTCGCGCAGGGGCTGCTCACCGACCGCTACCTCGACGGCATCCCGGAGGGTTCTCGCGGCGCGAACGACGGGTCATTGTCGCCGGAGTTCCTCAACGAGCGAAACATCGCGCGGGCTCGGGCATTGAACGACATTGCCAACCGGCGGGGCCAGACACTCGCGCAACTTGCGATCGCATGGGTATTGCGCGACCCGCGCGTGACCTCGGCGCTGATCGGTGCGAGCAGCGTCCGCCAGCTCGAGGCGAACGTCGGCGCGCTCGCGAGCCTCGACCTGTCGGCCGACGAGCTCGCCGAGATCGACCGCTACGCCGTCGACTCCGGCATCAACCTTTGGGAACCGTCGAGCATCGCCTGACGCCCGACAACGCGCGCCGACTTCCTACGGATCCAGGCTCAGGTGGTCGGGCGGCAGACAGCGCGCGATCAGCTCGTCGCAGCGTTGTCGGCCCGCGCTCCCGCTCGGCGCATCGTGACGGCCGCCCGGGGGCTCGCCCCGTCGGACTGTCCCACGGCCGGCACGGTGTCGCTGCGAAGCATGACCAGTCCGAGCCATGCGAACCAAACGATGAGCCCGAGCCCGAACAGCGCGCCTGCCGCTTCCGCCGACGGCACCGCGGTGACGATTCCTGCGGCGCCGGCGACGATACCGAGCCAGCACAGCGAGCGCGGCAGCGCTCGCGCCCGGCGCGAGACGCCACTGACCAACAACACCCACAGCCCGCCGACGATCTCGATCCCGCCACCGAGCGCGTTCTGCACCGCGTCGATCGCCGACCACACGGGTTCGGCGCGCGCTGGGCTCGTGTCGTAGAGGTCGTTCACCGTGCCGATGCCGACGATGGCGATCATGCCGGAGGCGAGGACGAGGCCGGCCCAGATGACGCCGAAGGCAGTGACCGGCTTCAGGGTCTCGCCCAACGCATGCTGCAAACGTTCGTGCAGCGCGAAGACCAGGGGCACCAGTGCGATACCGAACACGATGAGGATCACGAACTGCCAGATGTACAGCGCGCCTTCGTTGTCGGCGACGAACGCGACCGACTCCGCGGGAGTCGGATCGCCCATCGTGTAGTCCGACAGCACCGTCGCCGCCATCGCGAAACCGAACACGAACGTCGCGGCTTCGGCGAGTGCGGCAATCGCACCGATCTTGTGCCGTTCGAACACCTGAAGCCTCCCGCTGCTTCGGCCGTCGAACGAGTCGTTCCCGTCCGATCGAGTTGTTGGCGCAGCTCCATGAAGTGCGGCGGCAACCCTCGCGGCCGCACAAGACGGTAAGCGGACTGCGCTTGCACACGGCATTCGACGGCGGCATCGTCACCGGGTCGTCAAGATCTCGTCACACGAGCGTCGCGGTGCCTCAATCCAGCGCAGTGGTAGATGACGAACCGGAGCAGGGTTTGGAACTCCTCCCGGCCCGGTAGCTCGATCCTGTTGTGTGCACAGTTTCGGAACCGCCGGCGCGCCGCCGCGCTGAGCGCGGCAAGGCGCGTGTAGAGGAGAACGTCTCAACGGCACGGGCGGCGAAGCACTGCGAACTTCGCCGCCGAACGCGCACCGTGGACCGAAAGGCAGCCCTCAGCCGCAGGTTTCGAAAGGGCGGCGACGATGCCAGTCACCACAACACCCCGGCCCTCCACCGTCGCCCCAGGGCCCGCGACCGTCGAACGTGGATCGGGCGACATCCCCGCCTCGTGGGGGCATTCGCCGCCGGGCTCGGCGTGGTCGCGGTCGCGGGCGGTGCAGGCGTCGGGATCCGCTACGCGGTGAAGACCGGCCTGAGTGCCACCACCGTCGTGGGGGGAGTGGTACTCGTCGTCGGGTTGGGCCTGCTGGCGTTCGCCGGCGCGTCGGCCTGGCGCGGCTCGCGCCGCTGGCAGCGGCTGTGGCTCGTGCCGGCAGCGATCGTCGCGCTCGCGCTGATTTGGTCGTTGGCGCTCGGCGTCATGTCCGCGTACTCACCCCGCAACGCGCTCGGCACCGCCACACCCGCGAACGACGGGCAGGCGTATCGGACCGTCACATTCACGACGAGCGATCACGTGCGGATCGCCGCCTGGTACATCGCGTCCAAGAACAGGGCGGCTGTCGTCACGGTGCCCGGCGCGGGATCGACTCGTACGGCGACGCTCGCGCAAGCCGCGGTGCTGGGTGAGCATGGGTACGGCGTGCTGATGATCGACCCGCGCGGGCAGGGACGTAGCGGCGGAAGTGCGATGGACCTCGGCTGGTACGGCGACCGCGACATCGCGGCCGCGGTGACGTTCCTGACCCGCCAACCCGGCGTCGATCCGGCGCGCATCGGAGTGCTCGGCTTGTCGATGGGCGCCGAAGAGGCCATCGGCGCCGCCGGCACCGACAGCCGGATTCGCGCTCGTCGTCGGCGAGGGCGCAACGGGGCGTACCGCGGCCGACAAGGCCGGCTGGCTTCCGGGCGGTCCCGCGGGAACGCTGCAACGCGGTCTGGACTGGCTCACCTTCACCGTGACCGACCTCCTCACCCCGGCACCCAAGCCGGCCCCGCTCCACGAGGCGGTCGCGCGGGCGCACACAACAACGTTCCTGCTCATCACCGCCGGACGAGTAGCCGACGAGACGCGCGCCGCCGAATACCTGCGCCGCGCGGCACCTGGACGCGTCGATGTGTGGCGCGTTCCGAACGCCACCCACACGCACGGGCTTGCGGCCGACCGTGCCGGCTGGACCACACACGTCACCCAGTTCTTCGACCGGGCCTTACTCGGCGCGTAGGCCCCGAAGGCGTGCTCGCAGACGAGCACGAACGCCCCCACGACGTCCCCGGCGGCCCGGCGCACGGCGAGCATGTTCCATCGCCGCTCCATCTTGCGGTCGCGCCCTCGTGGTCACCGTCGTTCTACGGCCGACGGGGCGTCGAACCGCTCGCTCAGGAACCGCAGTGTGCCCGGCACGCCCGCGAGCGCCGCGGTCACGTGCCCGCCGAATCGGAACCGGCGGTACGTCACGTCGACGCCTTCGCGCCGGTACTTCGCAACGAGGGTGTCGACGTCGGCGACGGGCGGGTACTTGTCGTGCACGGCGTGGTACAGGTACATCGCGCTCGCAGGTGGAGCCTGACCGAGCCGGATCGCGTCCAAGGCGGCGCGCATCCCGGGGATGTCGAGCACGCTCGGCACAGTGAGGTAGTCGCTCCAGCGGAGGAACGGGAAATTCACGACGAGCTGTTCGAGGGTCATGTCGGCCGCGGCTTCCACCATCGCCCGACCTTGGGGTGTGAGCACACCGAACAGGTCGACGCCGGCGAACCCGCGGCTCACTCCGATGACCGCGCCGAACGGGACTCCGCTGAGGAGGTTGGCGGCTTCGAACATCTGGGGCGAGGCAACGAGGTCGACGCCGGCGCCACCGGCGGCCGCGCCGACGACGTTCAGCTCCGGCGCGTAGACGGGCTGTTGCTCGGCGGCGAAGATCGTTGCCTGGGCTCCACCCGAGTATCCCCAGAGGCCGATCCGTGTCGTGTCGTCGAAGCCGGCAGGTTCGAACGCGATCGCGGCCCGAATACCGTCGAGCACGAAGCGAGCGACCAATGGCAACGCGCCGAACGCGTGCCGCGGCCCGTCGTGGTCGGTGGCGACGACGGCCCATCCGCGGCCGAGCGCCCGGCCGATGAGTGGAAGTTCCGACTGGTCACCGCGCCTGAGCGTGTACGACGGATCCGCGGTCGCCCCCAGGGCGTCGATCGCGCACTGGTAGGAGAGCAGCGGCCGGCCCGGCCCGTCGGAACTTCGCTGTGGGACCATCACGGTGGTGACCCCCGAAGCCGCAGTGCCATCCGCATCGGTCGAGCGGAACTTCACCTGCCACGCGTCGGCCGCGATCACGCGGCGGAACCCCCGGACCTCGACGGGGCGGCTGTCGAGCACCTCGCCCGGATGGAACGTTCCGAGGTTCTCGGGGGCCCGATAGAACGGGTCCTCGGCCGGAGGCGTCACCGCGGGCAACAACCGCGACTTCAGTCGCTCATAAAAGCGCTCGCTGTAGACCGCGGCGTTGGCGGCCACGCGCCGGCGCCGGCTCATGAGGTCGGTCCGGGGCGGCAGCACTGCTCGCGGGTGCGTCATCGCCCGGACAGGTCATCTCGACGCACCTTCGCGACACCTCCTCGTGCCGCCCGGCCCACGGGGTGGCCGTGGCGACGAACTCCACGAGCCGCCCCGCGCCCACCGTAAACGCGGTGCAACGAGATGCAACGAGAGGTACGGAACCGGTTACGGTTCACGACGTTGGAATGATCGGCGGGCCGGACATCGTGGCCCCCTTGCACAAATTTCGTGCCCCTCGTTCCATTCGGCGACGGCTTGGCCGTACTGCGACGTGAAGTGGGCCAACGTCTGCGGGTTCGGGACGCCGGTGTAGGCGACAAGAGCGCCCATCGAGTTCTTTAGGTCGTTCGCGCCGAGAGTCATGTCGGCTTCAGACGTCGGATTGGCACCTGTGCCGTCGGCACCACTCGCGAAGTCAAGCCGCATCGTGTCCAAGTTGTCGTGTGCTTGCTGCGCGGTCGTTGCGAGTTGGTCGATGTCCTGGATAGTCGCGAAGGAACCCTTCTGCTCGATCTCTCCAAGCGAAATAGCCCGCTCGGCGTCACGCTGACTCGGTCGCGTCGGAACCGTCGAGCGTACGCAACGACGGCAACGCGATCCGCGTCGAGGTGATGGGACAGCTCGTCGGCTACTGCGCTCGCGAGCAAGCCGCGATCATGTCCGAGTTGATGCAACAGACCTGCAAGGGTGCACTCGAAGCACGCGGCCTCGTCGTCGGCGGTTGGCACGACCGCGACAGCGAAGGCCACTACGGCATCCGCGTCTGGATCACGACGACGGACGTTGCCCGTATGGGCCTGCCGACTTCGACGTTCGCGCCGCCCGCTCCTCTCCCGCCGCGCCAGCCGTACCCGACGTTGCCGCCACCGCGTCCCGACGAAGCGCGGCTTACGCCCGAAGCTCTCGAAACGGAACGGTTCGCGACCGTCACGGTCACGTGCGAGGCAGCACTACCAGGACCCGCCGTGAAAGCGAGCTGCCCCGACGGGTGGAGCGAGTCGTACTGGCCTGTCATTGTCGAGCTCGCGCCCTTCGCGAACCCGCACGCGCACACAACCGAGCCGGCCGTCGGCGTGTGGATCGGTCAGGCGCTCGTCGGGTTCTTCACGCCCGCGATGTCGGCGCGATACCTGCCACTCGTCGGACAGACCCGCCAAAGCGGGCGGCGAGCAACAGCTGCCGGCCAAGTGCGCGACGGCGAGAAGGGCGGTACGACGATCTCACGTGTACGGGTTGCACTGCCGAAGACAGCCTGACAGCCGCTGCGACAGCTCGACCAGCGGGCGACGCGGCTATTCGGACGAGCCCATCGTCTCGGCGAAAAGGTCGAGCATCGAGCGCCACGAGCGTCGGTCGGCCTTGGCGTCGTACGCGAGCCCGGGCATGCCCAGCTCGTCGACCCTCGTGTTCGTGAAGCTGTGCCCGACACCGCCGTACAGCTCGACGCGCCAGTCGGCGACGCCCGACGCGGCGCAGCTCGTCCTCGAAACCGCGCCGCTGCTCGGCGGTGAAGAACGGGTCTTCGGCCCCGGAGCAGAGAAGGAGGCTCGCGCGGATCGCACGAGTGGCGTCGAGATCGGCGGCCGGCTGCCCGGCGTGGAACGCGACCACGGCCTTCAGGTCCGCGCCGGCTGCGCGAGCTCGATCGCCATCACGCCGCCGAAGCAGTAGCCGATGCGGCGAATCCGCGGAGGCGGTCGACCACTCCAGCGTCTCGAGAGCCAGTCGCTCGAGCCGCTTGAGAATCGGGTAGAGCAACTGGTCTGAGACCGGTCGCCACCGCGATCTCCAAGCCGTCCGGGCGGCATCACCCATGAACCCGCCGAGCAGCGCCATCGCGTCTTCACGACGGCGCGCAACTCTAACTCCACCACCGAAGTAGTCGGAGCGCGACAGCGGGCGTACCCGAGGCTCGCAAGCCTCACCGCCCGTCCTCGCACATGGTCCTCGAGGCCGACGCCTTCGTGGCACAGCAACACCGCCGGCCGCGGACCGCGCCGGTACTCGTCCACGGCGTAGTGCCCGACCATCGTGCGGCCGTCGGACCTCGTAGCTCACGTTCTCGGTGCGCATGCCGCCGGTGTACGCGACGCGGCCGCCGCCCCGCAACCCGGGCCGCCGCCGCGCGCGCGTCTCGGCGGATCAGGCGCGTGGGAGCGTTTCACCGACGATGTTGCCGACGATGAGTGTCTCGTTGGTCGGGTCCCACAGCAGCACCGTGTCGGCTTGCGCCAGCGCGACGAGGGCCGTCACCGTGGGCGGGCTCGGGGCGACGACGTGGCGTTCATCGTCGTCGGTCACGAGCATCAACTCGAACTGTCCGTCGTCGGCGCGGGCACCGGGAACCCAGTTCGCGTTGAGCGCCTTGACCCGCTTCGTTTGTTCGCTTGCTCCAGGCATGACTCGAGTGTGACGCCGCCGGCGGGGGCGTGCGCCGCCACGCAGGCTCACCTGCGGAAACTGGCCTCGGCTCGAGGCCCGGGGCGCGCAACGCACGACGCCGCGTTCAGTCGCGGCTGAAGTGGTGGACGCAGTTCGTCTCGGCGTACCCGACGCGGCGATACCACTCCCGCGGCCAGTCGTTGGAGTCGGCGGTGAGGAATTGCAGGTCGCAACCGGCTTCCCGGCCGCGGCGCAGCGCGTCGAGGAGGAGCGCGGTGGCGTAGCCGCGACCCCGGAAGTCGGCGTGGGTCACCAGCCGCTCGAACTGGGCGATGCCCGCGGAACGGTCGAGGTACAGCTCGGCGTGCGCTGCGATCTCGCCGTTCTCGTAGACGGCGAGCAACGCCAGCTCCGCGCCGCGGCTGTAGAGCGCGACGCGATCGGCGAGCTGGGCGAAGTCCGCCTCGGTACCTTCGGGCAGGTCGACCCGCCAGTCGCGGATGATCGCCGGGCGCAACGTGGCGAGCGACACCTCGCGGACCTCGTGCACCGGTTCGGCGACCGGTACCCCAGAGTGCACCATCGTCACGATCGCCTCGTGCTCGTACCCGGCCGCTTCGAATGCCGGCCGGACCGCGGTGCCCAACGCGTCGTCGTCGACCAGCACGTAACGGTGGGCCAAGCCCGCCAGAACGCGTTCAGCCGCGTCGAGCATGTCTTGCGCGCTCGTCACCGACGTCACGACGACACGATTGTGGTAGTGCGACAACGGGAACTCCCGCTGCAGCACCGCGAACCCGAACGGCAGCTCGATCACGTCGGTCGCCTGCGCACGCGTGAAGCGGTCTTCGAACGCCCGGATACGTTCGACATCGGAGACCCGCATGAGAGAAGGGTGCCAGAGCGAGGCCGTGCCCGCCGGGCCATTTCGTCAGCGTGAAGCCGACACCAGCGTCTTGTGCTCGTTGACGGCATCAACCGGGAGTCCCGCGTCACGAGGGACGAGGGCGAGAGCCGCCTCCCGCAGGCTGATTGCCTCGTCGACGTTCCAACCGCATGCCTGCACCAGTTCCATCGCCTGCGGCCGGTCGACAAGCAGCCCAAAACGTTCCCCGCTTCCGGCGCGAGCGACGTGCTGCATGCGGACCTGACGGTGATCGCGCGCAGTGCCGATCTCGGCCGGCGGGACGAAGTCGGTCGTAAGCCAGCTGCCGGGCACGGTCGCAGCACTCAAGTCACGGAGCTGGTGGCGGACAACCTCCTCGCTGAAGTACATCGTGACGCCTTCGAGGATGAACAGTGCCGGCCGCGCCCGGTCGAGACCGGCGCCGATCACGGCGACCTGGTCGACGCCGGCATCCAACGCGGCGGCCAGACGCGCGTCGTGCCACAACACCCGCGCCGCGAAGCCCGCCAGCGTGACCGAGAGTGTCGGGACCCGCCGCGGCCACTGCCGGAAGACCCGATAGATCATCGCCATCGACGGGGTGAGCATCCCTCGCGCGAACGGATCTTCGAGCACCGCCACGTCGGTCAAGAGCGCGCGCTGGGCGGCCACCGCCTGCGCCGACCTCGATCGTTTGGCGCCCGCCACGTCGTCAGCATCGCACCGATCACCGACGACTGCGCCGGGCGGCCAGCCCACGGAGGTCGCCGTCGTCGTCGAGCCAGGTGGTAACCGCTTCGAAGCCGCATGCATCGAGCGTGGGAGCGAGCCTTCGGTCCTGATCGCTGCCGAGTTCGGTCAGGAACCACCCACCGGGCAGAAGGAGGTCCGCGGCCGACGCGACAACTTGCCGGACGAGATCGAGGCCGTCGTAGCCTCCGTCGAGCGCGCGGCGCGGTTCGTAGCGCTGCACATCGGCCGGGAGGAACTCGATGGCCGCGGTGGGAACGTAGGGGGCCACCGCCGTCACCACATCGAACGTACGGGGAGCAAACGGCTGCCCCGCGTCGCCGACGACAGTGCGCACGCCGTTGCGACGGGCGCACCTCGCCGCCCGTACATCGGCGTCGACGCCGACGACCGTCGCGCCAGGCACGACCGCCGCCAGGTGGACCGCAACGGCGCCGCTACCGGTGCAGAGATCGACGGCGCGTGCCCCCGGCCCGCAACCAAGGAGGAGCGCTCCGGCCCGCCGGGCCAACTCCTCGGTCTGCGCCCGCGGCACGTATACCCCCGGATCGACGCGCACGGGGTGACCGCAAAACGATGCGGTGCCGGTGATCCACGCCAATGGCTCGCCCGCTTCCCGACGGACGATGAACGCCTCCAGCGCATCGCGGTCGGGCGCCGCCGCGATCAAGGCTTCGGCCTCTTCAGCCGCCGCGACACACCCGGCGGCCACCAACCGGTCGGTGACGGGCACCGCGCTCGCGCCCGCCGTCAGCCCCGGCACTCGACGCACAGCGTCCCGTCGCCGGCGAACTGGCTGAGCGGCCACGAGTAGCCACAGCTGCTGCAGCGGCGTTGCGTCGGCGCCGGCGGGGCGACCGGTTTCTTCGCGGCGGCCGGCTTCTTCGCGGCGGGCGCCCGCGGTGCACGCGCCGCAGCGCGCCCACGACGGGCCGCCGGTGCGGGCGGCTCCTGCACGGCGAGCGCGGCGAGCGCGGCCCAGGCGTCGGCCGTTTCATCGTTGCGCCGAAGCACGAGGTTCCCGCGCGTGTCGTCGCGCAGCGCCTCGGGGATGTCGGCCTCCTTCACGCGCCCGATCCATTTCACCGGGCGTCGGTGCGGGTACGAGTCGCCGGCGCGCCGAGCGTCGTCGTCGTAGACGTAGTCACCGACGACAGTTCCGACGACGACGTCGCCCGAGCGCGCGTCAGGCGCGACGACGGTGTCGCCGACGGCGACGTCGTCACGGAACGCGACCAGCTGCGCACCGTCGCGCTCGGCGTCGTCGGAGGCACGCCCCGCGCGCTGCACCAGTGTCACGATCGCCTCGTGCTCCATCGCCGTGAGGTCGCCCATTCCGGGCACCTCCGCCCAGCCCAGGGCGACCGCGCCCGGGTTCTGGAACACTGCCGCGCGGCGGGTCGCGAGCCCAGTGCGGACGATCCACGATCGGACGGACATGACGGCATCGTCGCGCGCGGCGCAGCCGCCGCCCGGACCGGGCTCACATCAGCGCGGTGAGCCGCCGGCGCGGCGGTCGAGGAACGCTTCGACACACTCGCCGATGTAGTGACAGTCGTCGTCGTTCATCGAATGGTTGTTGGGCAGGACGAGCCCCCACTCCATGACCCGATCGGCGTTCGGGAGGCCGCCCGCGGGCACCCGGTGCGGGATGTCGCGAAACGCCGGCTGGCGGGTGACGTTGCCGGTCCAGACCATGCGGGTGTCGATCCCGTGCCCCTCCATCCATTGCTGGAACTCGCCGCGGCGGATCCCCGCACCGGCGTTGATGATCACCGGGAACATGTGCCATCCGGTCTCCACGCCGTCGGTGAGTCGCGGGAGCGTGAAGCGGTCGGGCCACCGGGCGAAGTGCGAACTGGTGACGTCGAAGTTGCGTTGGCGCCTCGCGAGATTGGCGGCGAGCTTGTCGAGTTGGACGAGCCCGAACGCGGCCGAGATCTCGCTGGGCTCGAAGTTCCAACCGACCTCATCGAAGATGAAGAGGTTGTCGTACTCGAGGCCGTCGTCGATCGCGCTCGAAGAACCGCTTGTCGACGCCTTTCTTGGAGCCGAAGAGCTGCACTTCGGACCGGCGACCCCATCGCCGCAACAACAGTGCCTTGTCGGCGCGCTCGTCGTCGTCGAAGCACACCATCCCACCGGTGCCGGCGGCGGTGATGATGTGCGAGAGCGCGAAGCTCGTCAGGCTGATGTCGGTGCGTGTTCCGGTCGGTGTGCCGCGCAGCGTGAGCCCGAGCGCGTCGCACGAGTCTTCGACGACCAACAATGCGTGCCGGTCGGCGATCATGCGGATGCGGTCCCAGTCGGGCGCGTTCCCGATGAGGTTCGGCGCGAGGATCGCCTTCGTACGAGGCCCGATCATCGCCTCGATGCCGTCGACGTCGATCTGGAACGTGTCGGGCGTGACGTCGACGAACGCGGGCACGATCCCTTTGCGAACCATCGGCGCGATGTCGGTGGAGAACGTCACCGCGGAAGTGATGATCTCGTCGCCCGGTTGGAGGTCGAGCACTTCCACGGCGAGGTAGAGCGCGGAGCTACCCGAGTTGCACATGACGCCGCGCCGCTTGCCGAACAGTTCGGCGACGCGACCCTCCATCGCCCTGACGTTGCGGCCGATGCGCAACGCGGTCGGCCCGCCCTGCAACACCTTGACGACCGCGTCGATCTCGCGCTCGTCGTGCACCGAACCCGCGTACTCGATCCGGCGGTTCGATCCCGCGCTCGCCATCTGCTCCGACCTCACATTCGGCGCTGGTGCCGCTCGCCGTAGGCGCGCATGTACTCCAGCACCTCCGCCTCGTGCACCGCGAGTTCCTGGTTGCGGTTCTCCATCGCGATCGCGGCCGCGAGGCTGGGCGCTTCGAGGTTGTGCCAGATCACTTCCTTGGTACGCCGCAACCCGAACGTGGTGTAGCCCGCAATCTGTTGCGCGAGCGCGAGCGCGGTGGTGCCGAGCGCTTCGTCGCCGCAGACCTGCGACACGAGGCCCATGCGCTCCGCCTCCTCGGCGTCGACCGTGCGGCCGCTGAGGATCATGTCGAAGGCGCGCGACGCCCCGATGAGCCGGGGCAGGAAGTAGGTGATGCCGATGTCGGTGCCGGTCAGGCCGGTGCGGATGAACGCAGAACAGAAGGTGGCCGACGCCGCCGCGACGCGAAGATCGCACGCGGAGGCGAGCGCGAGGCCGCCACCGAACGCGGCTCCGTTGACGGCGGCGATGACGACTTGCGGCGTGTCGTGGATGTGTTGCGTCAGGTTGGCGATGAAACCCTGCGCGGTGATGCCCGCGTGGCGGTGACGGTGCGCACCGACGTCGGGCGGCGTGCCGTAGTCGCGCAGGTCGAGGCCCGCGCAGAAACCACGCCCGGCACCCGTGAGGATCACGACCCGGCAGTCGTCGTCGGCGCCGACTTCGTCGAGTGCGTCGTGCAACTCGCCGACCAGCGCGTAGTCCAAGGCGTTGAGGCGCTCGGGCCGTGACAATCGCAACGTCGTCACGTGCTCGGCGGGGTGCTCGACTTGGAGGAGGCTCATGGGTTCCTTCGATCCAGTCGGCTTCGTGGAACGCTTCCGACGGCGCCGCGACCTTACGGCCCTCGCCCGCAGGCCGGCTCGACGCGCCGAGGTCGACCAGGAGGCAATCCTCGTCAGTGGTCGATTCGCCAGCGCGCGCCGTCGGCGAGGAGCACACTCGGCAACGCGCCCGGCGAAGGCGTTGTGGCGCCGCCCCACACAATGACTTCCTCGCCGGTCCAGACTGCGACCATGCCCACCCGGTGCAGGTCGATCGGCGGTTTCGGGAGCTTCGACCAGCGCTCGACCGTCGGGTCGGATGCAACCGCCGTCGCACCGTGCGTCTTCAGCCCACCGACATCGATCGCGTTCGGGTCGACACCGCCGAGGAGCACCGCGCCGTATGGCGTGCCGACCAGCGTCGCGTATTGGCTCGTGTCGGCCGGTGAGTCGGGCGGAGCGGCGGCCGGCACCCAGCGGGCGCGCCCGGCATCCAAGACGAACGTCACCCGCTGTTCCTCGCCGGGCGGTGTGTCGGACCCGACCAGCCCCACGCGGGTGAAGCGACCCGACACGACGGTGATCGGACCAGTCCAAAGCGCGGGCGAGCCATGCTTGACTACAGGCGGGGCGACCTTCGTTGCCGTTCCCATGTGTGGGTCGATCACGTACGTCGGCGCAACCGTGCTCGAGAACGAATAGCGCGTGAACACGAGGCGGTGCCCGTCTGACGCGTAGGCCTTCGCGAGGATGTAGAGGTCTTCACTGCCCGGCAACGCATGACGCGCCGACCAGCGCATGCCCCCGATATCGATGCGTACCCACTCGTAGCGGCTCGCCCGCGACTCGAAGCCCACGACGACGAGCGACCCACCGATCCATGCAGTGGCTTCCGGTTGGTCGATCGGCACCGGTTTGGTGGGAATGATGGCACCGTCCGGGATCGGCTGTGTGAACGACGCGTCGAACAGCTTGCGCCACCGGTCCGTGCTCGGGTTGTAGGCAACGAGGGACCAGTCGGGGTCGGCCCCGCTCGTATCGGGTCCGGCCATCACGACAAGCATCTCGCGCCCGGTCCATACCGCGAGGCCGTTCGGGTCCCATGTGCGATCGTTCGAGAACGGGTAGGGCGCCATCCGCCGCCAGGTGTTCGTTCGCGGGTTGTACGCGGCGCCGTCGTCGACCGTCGCGCCCGACGCCGAGTGGCCACCGAAGATCAGCATTTCCGTCCCGGTCCACACCGTCGCCGGGCTGGTGCGCGGTGACAGCGGTCCGGCCGCCATGGGTAACCATTCGCCCCGCGCTGCGGCGGCGGGAACGGCCGGCGTCGAGTGCAAGACGGCGATGACCCCGGCCAACATGACCAGTAGCAGCGCCGCGGCCACGAGGACGTGCCGATTGCCGTGATGACGCGGCGGCATCTCCACCAACGGCGCGCGGGCAAGGTCGGGCACCGGGACTTCACCCGGGTCGCCCCACGCCGCGATGCGTCGAAGGTCGTCGGTGGTCCCGCGAGCAGTCATGGAGTCACTTCCAGCCGGAGAGTGGCGAGACCGCGGGCGATCAGCGAACGCACGGTGGCCCGCCGGCAACCGAGGATCGACGCGATCTCTTCGTCGTGGAGATCGGAGACGTGTCGCAGCACGATGGCGATACGTTGCCGCTCGGGAAGCGCGAGGAGCACGTCACGGAGTTCGACGAGTTGCGACGGCGCGCTCGGCGGTGGCGGATCCGGTTCGAGGCGCGCCCCGATCGAGCGGCGACGCAAGACTCCGAGCGCACCGTTCACGACCGAACGGCGGAGGTACGCGGCAGGCTCGTCGATCGTCGCCCACCGGCGCTGCACGGCGACTACCGCGTCCTGCACGACCTCCTCGGCCTCGGCCCGGGTCCCGAGCATCACATAGGCCTCGCGCACCAGTCCCCGGTAGTGCTCGACATAGAGCGCCATCAACTCGGGCGGCCAACTCACGGGGCCGGCGTGTCCCCTCACCATCGGCTCGTCATGGACGGTTCCCACAACAGGATGACGCGCCGGACCACCCCAACTGTTGCATCGGTTGCGAGGCAACCAACGATCGCGCAGCGCACAGGACGGCGCGGCCCGTGATCCCGGTTGCCTCGTCAGTGCGCGGTGATGGCGACGATCGGTTTCTTCAGCGGGAGCGCGCCGGCCGAGCCGAAGAACTTGACGTGGCCGTAGGTGAACACGCCTCCGTCGGACGCCACCAGCCAGTAGCCGGCCCCGTCGCGAGAGGCGGCCATCCCCACGATCGGCTTGACCAGACGAACGTTCGCGGCGGTGCCGAAGAAGGGTGCGTCGTACGAGAAGATGCCGCCGTCGGACGCGACGAGCCAGTACCCGCCGGTCACCGGGTCGGCCGCGAGGCCGACGATCGGCTTGACGAGTCGGAGGTTCCCGGTCGAACCGTGGAAGCGGGCGTCGCCGTAGGCGAACACGCCGCCGTCCTTCGCAACGAGCCAGTAGCCCTTCCCACTGGCCGTCGCGGCGATGCCGACGATCGGTTGCGCGAGGTGCGTCCCGCTCGGCGAGCCGTAACTGCGCGCGTTGCCGTACGCGGTGACCTCTCCGTTGGCCTTCACCAACCAGTAGCCGCGGCCGTCGGGCGTCGCCGCCATCCCGACCGTCGGCTCGCCGTAGAGGAAGGGAGTGCCGGACCCGTACGACTTCGCGGTGCCGTGGGCGAAGACCTCGCCGCCCGCTCCGACGAGCCAATACCCGCCCCCCGAAGGAGTCGTCGCCATGCCGACGATGGGATGCACGAGATGCTTGGCGCCCTCCGACCCGTGGAAGGCGGCGCGGCCGTAGGTGAAGATCCCACCGTCGGTCGCGGTCAACCAGTAGCCGGTACTCGGGGTCGAGACGACGTCGTGGCCGGTCGGCGGTGAAGGCGTGGTCGTCTGGTAGACGATTGCGACGTGGCCCCGGCCGTGCCACAAGCCCTGGTAGTACGGGACGCTGAGCCGGCCCGCGGTCGAGCTGAAGCCCGAGCCTCCGCCACCGCCAGCGAGGGCGCCGCCGCCACCGCCGCCGAAGTAGCCACCACCACCGGAACCGCCGCCGGGCGCTGCCGTTCCGCCGTGACCGAGCGCGTTGGCCGCCGTCGCGGGGCCGGTGCCCGCGGTGGCCGGAGGAGTGCCGGCCGCGCCGGGCGCGTGCACGGTGGCGCCGCCGCCGGCGCTGCCCGCCGGTGCGCCCGGCGCGCCGGTGCCGCTGAGGTGATCGGTACCCGCCTTGCTCCCGGCGCCACCGGCGCTCGACGCGCCTTCGCCGCCACCGCCGCCACCGCCGGCGGCGAGCACCAGGTGCCCGGCTCCGTCGAACAAGAACGTGCCGCCTCCGCCGGTACCCCCGGTGGTCCTCGAACTGGCCCCTTGCGCCCCGGTCGAGATCGTGTAGGTCTGGCCCGGCCTCACTGCGAGAACCTGGTTGACGGCGCCTCCGAGGCCGCCGGGTGACTGCTTTCCCGCCCCTCCTTCGCCGCCGCTGAGGTCGAGGCAGGCCGACCCGCCGGCAAGGTTCGGGGGAACGACCCAATGCTGCAACTGGTCCGAGTAGTTGAAGTCGACCGAGAACGAATTCGGTCCTTGGGCCGCCTCGTACGCATCACAGTCTTGGACCGTGGTCCGGGGCGTGGATGCCGATGCCGGTGGGACGTCGACCGCCGGTCCGACCGCCGCGAGCAAAAGCCCCGCCGCCGCGAGCGCGGTCAACACCGGTTGCCGGCGGCCAACCGGCCGGAACTTTTCGCGAGGAAGCGCCGTGCCGTGATGGTGAAGAAGTGACATCGGCGTCCCTGCCTATTGTCGTGATGACTGCGCCCGAACCGGTCGATTCGCCCCATGTGCGCAGCGGCAGCGTACCTGCCCATACCGCCGCTCACCAGCGAGGTGGGCTCCCGCAGGTCACTTCTTCTTGGCGGCGCGTTGGGCGTATACCGCGGCATTGGCGGCCACCGCGGCGCGGATCAGCTGCTTGAAGGCGCTCTCGTTGATCTTCTCCCCTTCGTGGAGGTCGATCGCGCGCCGCGCGTTGCCTTCGAGGCTGGAATTGAAGAGCTTCTTCGGGTCTTTGATGGACGCGCCACGGAAGAAGGTGAGTTTCACGACCTGCTTGTAAGACTCCCCGGTGCAGACGCCACCGTTATGCGACCAGACGGGGGTTCCGGGAGAGGTCTTCTTCTCCCATTTCCACTCCTCCTGGATGTCGGGGTCGGCATCGTGGATGAGCCGCCGGACGTGAGCGAGGGTCGCTCCCCTCCAGTCCCCCAACTCCTGGATCCGCGCGGTGATCTTCGCCGACGCGGCCTCGTCGTTCACGCTGATCGTGCCTCCTTCGGCCGCCGCCGAAGTGCGCCTGCCGTCGTCACCCATCGTACGAAGATCGTCAGGTGTGGTCGGGGGCCAGCAGCGCGTAGGCGACGAATTTGCGGAGCATGGTTGCCCGATGGGTGCGTGAGCGATCGGCGAACGCCGGCGCGAGGAGTCCGAGGTGCACGCCGATCAACCATTCGGTTGCCTCTTCGACCGAAATATCGGACCGCAGCGCACCACGCGCCGCGATGCGTTCGAGGAAATGGGCAACGATCGGTGCCGCGAGCCCGATCACCGCGTCGGGGCCACCGCCCACGCGAGCGACCGCGGCGGTCGCACCCTCGCGTTCGAGCGCGCGGTACCAGGGTTCGGCGCGAACGGCATCGGCGTGGCGAAGCAATCCTTCGACGATCCAATCGGTGGGGTCGAGGTGGTGGTCGAGCTCGGCCTCGAGGGTCGCCGCGATCGCGGCCGAGCGCCCGACGAGTACCTCGCGCACGAGCTCGTCCTTGTCGGCGACGTAGCGGTACACGGTCGCCCGCGAACATCCCGCCCGGCGCGCGACTTCTTCGACCCGCACCGCGAGCGGGCCGTCTTCGGCGATCACCTCGGCGGTTGCCGCGATGAGCCGCGAACGCACGTCGGCATCCGCCGTTGTGGAAGGCACCCGGTGATGGTACGTTTTCCGGTGAGACAAATCCATGGATTGTCTTACAACATTCGGGGGTCCTCCACATGGAGCGCTACACGGTCATCTCGGCCGACTGCCACGGGGGCGGCGCGATCGCCGACTACCGCCCGTACCTCCCCGCGCGCCTTCACGACACCTTCGACGCATGGTGCGCGCAGTTCGAGAACCCGTACGACGACCTCGAAGGTGCCGACGCGTCGCGCAACTGGGACAGCGACCGCCGCCTCGCCGAACTCGAGGCCGACGGTGTGGTCGCGGAGGTGGTCTTCCCGAACACGATCCCGCCGTTCTTCCCGCAGTCGTCGCTCGTGCTCCAACCGCCGGCCGCGTCGGCCGGCGACCTCGAACTCCGCTGGGAGGGGCTGCGCGCGCACAACCGCTGGCTGGCCGACTTCTGCGCCGCGGTACCGGGGCGACGCGCGGGCATCGCCCAGGTGTTGCTGCACGACGTCGATGCCGCGGTCGAAGAGGTGCGGCGCGCCGCGAGCGCGGGACTCACCGGCGGTGTCCTGCTGCCCGGCACACCGCCGGGTTCGGGGCTGCCGCCGCTGTACGCGCCCGGCTACGAACCGTTGTGGCGCGCGTGCGAGGAGCACGGGCTGCCGCTCAACCACCACACCGGCAGCGCGTCGCCCGACTACGGCGACTACCCCGAGGCGAAGGCGATGTTCCTCGTCGAGGCGACGTGGTGGGCGCACCGAGCGTTGTGGCAACTGGTCTACGCGGGGGTGATGGAACGCCACCCGAACCTGCAGTTCGTGTTCACCGAGCAAGGCACCGCGTGGATCCCCGAACAGCTCGCAACCCTCGACGCCTACCGCGACCGCATGGCGAGCGCGACGGGATCGCAAGAGATGCGCTGGGGCGAAGAGCTCATGAAACGGTTGTCGCTCACGCCCAGCGAATATTGGGCGCGCCAGTGCCACGTCGGCTCCAGCTTCATCCGGCGCGCCGAGGTGGAGATGCGCCACGCCGTTGGCGTCGACCGCATCATGTGGGGCAGCGACTTCCCGCACCGCGAGGGCTGCTGGCCGTTCAGCGCGACGCATCTTCGTCTCGCGTTCGCGGATGTCCCCACCGACGAGGTCGCGGCGATGGTCGGCGGCAACGCGGCGCGCGTCTACGGCTTCGATCTCGACGCGCTCGCGCCGATCGCGGCGCGCATCGGCCCGTGCGTCGACGACGTCGCTCGACCGCTCGATTCGAGTGACATCCCCCAGGAATCGCTGCGATGCCCGGCGTTCGCGCTGGCGAAGGCAGGGAAGTGAACCCGACGTCAGGAGACGCGATGGGATCGATCCGTTACGCCGCTCGCACACCCGAGCAGCTCGCGAACCGGGAGGTGCAGGCAACATCGGTCGGCGCGTGGGCGACATCCCTCGTCGCGGTCTACGAGACCGACCCCGAGATCATCGCGGCGGTGCTCCCCCCTCCGATCGAGCCCGGCGCGGAACCGCTCGTGAAGGTGACGATCGCGACCGTCGACCTCGGCCGGCCCGGCCTGCCGCCCTTCGGCGCCGGGTCCTTCTCGGTGGCCGCCCGCCACGAAGGCACCGAGGGTTGGTACGCGCTCCTGATGCCGATGACCACCGAGCAGTCGGTGATCGGCGGGCGGGAAACCTTCGGGGAACCGAAGAAGATCGGCGAGGTCACCCTGGAGCAGAACGACGGCCGGGTCACCGGCAAGATCGCGCGGCTCGGCACCACGATCATCGAGATCGAAGGGACGGTCGGCGACGCCATCTCGTCACCCGACCGGCGCCGGACCGACTTCTACTTCAAGTTCCTTCCCGCGCCCGACGGGAAGGGGTTCGATCACGAACCGTCGCTCGTCTATTGCCATCGCGACGAGACGACGCGCGAAGCACACCGCGTCGACGGCACCCTCACCCTGCGCGACTCCCGGTTCGACCCGGTCGCCGACCTCCCGGTGCGGCGCGTCGTGGAGATGACGCTCGCCGATCGGCGCAGCGTGCAACGGGGTGAGATCGTCGGCCGGGTGCCGGCCGAATGGCTGGTCCCGTTCGCGCATCAACGCTACGACGACCTGTCACCGGTCGGCGACGAATGATCGACGACTTCTCCGGCAAGGTCGCGGTCGTCACCGGCGGCGCGAGCGGCATCGGTCGCGCGATGGGTGAAGCGTTCCTCGCCGAAGGGATGCGCGTCGTCCTCGCCGACGTCGAAGCGCCCGCCCTCGACACGACCGTCGCGCAACTCCGCGACGGCGGCGCCGATGTCACCGGCGTCGTCACCGACGTCGCCGACTTCGCCTCCGTCGAGGCGCTGCGCGACGCGGCGTACACCACGTACGGCACCGTCAACGTGTTGTGCAACAACGCGGGTGTCGGCGCGGGCGCAGCCGGTCACATGTGGGACCACACGCTGAACGACTGGCGGTGGGCGCTCGGCGTGAACATGTGGGGTGTGATCAACGGCATCAAGGCGTTCGTGCCGCCGATGCTCGAAGGGGGCGGCGACGGTCACGTCGTCAACACGAGTTCGGGCAACGGCGGTATCGCGCCGCTGCCGAACACGCCGATCTACACGCTCACGAAGTCGGCGGTCGTCACCTTGACCGAATCGCTCTACGCGCAGTTGCGCGACGTCGACGCGAACATCTCGGCATCGGTCTTGTTCCCGGGCCCGAACGTGTTGCGCACCGGACTGTTCACGTCGTGGCGCAACCGTCCCGCGGCCTTCGCCAACCCGGGCGCGCCGGTGCGGCCACCGACGACGATCGAGAACTTCGAGAAGGAGCTCGCCGACCGCGGCATCGTGCTCGACTACACACCCGTCGAAGAAGTGGCCGGGCGCGTCGTCGACGCGATCCGTCACGACACGTTCTGGATCCTGCCGCCCAGCGAGCGGAGCGACGAGCAGATCACAGCCCGCGCCCAGTCGATGCTCACGCGCACGAACCCCACCTACATCCGCGAGCTCGGAGGCTGACGTGCCCGACCGCTACCTCATCATTTCGAGCGACTGCCATGCCGGCCTGCCGAACGCGCAGTACCGGGAGTGGCTCGACCCCGAGTTCCGCGACGCGTTCGACACGAGCCTCGCCGACCGGGCTCGCATGATGGAGCTCGCGTCGCGCGGCATCCTCAACGAGGAGTTCGCGCAGGAGTGGGAGCACGAGAACGAGGAGGGCCTGCGCGGCGGGTGGGATGCCGAACGGCGCGACAAGGAACTCGACGCCGACGGCGTGGTCGGCGAGGTGATCTTCCCCGACGCCGACGCGGTCACCGCCGGCGCGTCGGCCCCGTTCGGCGCGGGTCTCGCTTCGAGCAGCGACGTCCCGACCGAGTTGCTCATGGCCGGCGCCCGCGCCCACAACCGGTGGCTGGCCGAGTTGTGCCAGGCGTCGCCGGAACGCCGCGCCGGCATCGCGATCGTGCCGATCTTCGATCCCGACGCCGCCGTTGCCGAGATCATCCGCGCGCGCGAATCGGGGCTGCGGGGCGGGATCCTCATCCCGTCGATGTGGGGCACCTACGCGCCGTACCACGACCCGCGTTACGAGCCGGTGTGGGCGACCTGCGAAGAACTGTCGATGCCGGTGCACGTGCATTCCGGCGCCGCCGACAAGCTCGCGTACGGCCCGTACGTCGGCATGTACGTGACCGAGGTGCGGTGGTGGTCGGCACGGCCACTGCACTTCCTCCTCTGGTCGGGCGTCTTCGAACGTCATCCCGGTCTGCGGTTCGCGATCACCGAGTGCGGCGCGTTCTGGGCCGCCGACCTCCTGTGGTCGATGGACATCGCCTACGACCGTGAGCACGGCGCCCGCAAGCTCGGGGAACAGCTGACGGCCGGGATGTCGATGCGACCGTCGGGTTACTTCGATCGCAACTGCGCGATCGGCGCGTCGAACACCCGCCGGCGTGAACTCGCGCGGCGCTACGAGATCGGCGTGGGGAACCTGATGTGGGGGAACGACTTCCCGCACCCGGAAGGCACCTGGCCACACACCGCGAGTGGTTGCGCGACGCGTTCGCCGACATCCCCGTCGACGAGACGGCCGCCATTCTCGGCGGCAACGCGGCGCAGTTCTACGGCTTCGACATCGACGCGCTGCGCCCCCTCGCCGACCGGGTCGGCCCCACACCCGACGATCTCGGCCAGACCGGGAACGACCCGTCGAAATGGGACGACCTCAAGCGGGCCGGCCGGCCGTGGCTCACGGGGATCGAAGCGCTCCCCGTGCCCACCGCACGGTGACGGCGAAGCACCCACGCAGGTTCCCGACACCTCGCGCGCGCTCCGCGGCGTAATACCGCCGGCGCCGCCCCGGTTCGTCGCGGACGCTGGAGCGCGGCGGCCGGGTGCCGATGAAGAATGGTGAAGCTCGTTCCCTCACCCCTTGCCGCGACGCGCCCGCGCCCGGGGAGGCGGTCGTGAGCAGCCGCGCCACACGCCGCAATCGCCGGTGGGCGGCCCCGACCACGGCCACCACCGCGGTCGGCGAACTCGTGCGTTCGGAGCGGTGGGAAGAAGCCGAACCCGCGCTCCGGCAGGCGCTGGCCGACACCCCCGACGACGCGGGTGCATGCCTCGGCCTCTCACTGGTCCTTTCGAAACTGGGCCGCTTCGACGAGTCGGCCGCCCTCGCCCAGCAGCTGACCGCTCGCGAGCCGGGCAACGGTCACGCCTTCATGCTGCGGGGCGTCGCGCTGACCAACGTGGGCCGCTACAACAGCGCGCTCGGGGCGCTGAAACGGGCACTGGCGCTCGGTACCGACACCTGCGAAGTGCACGATGCCATGGGCACCGCGTACTACTGGCTCGGCGACCTCGACCAGGCCGTCACCCACCTGCGCCGGGCCGCGCAACTGGCGCCCGACGAGCCCGCGGTGCAATCGCACCTTGCCGTCGCGCTGTCGGCCGCCGGCAACGACGCCGAGGCGCGCGCGGCGCACGATCGCGCCTGCCTCCTCGCACCCGGCGACCCGCTCGTGCGCGTCAACCGCGCGCTCACGATGCTCGCCGACGGCGACCTCGAATCCGGCTGGGCCGAGTACGACGAAGGTCTCGCGCCGGAAGGGCGAGGCGAACGCCGCCACCGCGACATCGCGGAATGGAAGGGTGAGCCGCTCCACGCCACCCGCCTGCTCGTGTACTTCGAGCAAGGGCTGGGCGACGAGTTGATCTTCGGTTCTTGCTACCCGGACCTCACGGCCGAGGCCGCCCACCTCGTCGTCGAATGCCGGCCGCGGCTCGTCTCGCTCTTCGCGCGTTCGTTCCCAACCAGCACCGTGCGGGCCATCGACGCCCGGGCACCGCTCCCGCCCGTCGACGCCGCGGTCGCGTCCGGCAGCGTGCCGCGCTACCGGCGCCGCGCGCACGCCGACTTCCCGTCGAAGCCGGGCTACCTCGCCGCCGACCCGGCACGTGTCGCGCACTGGAAAGGCTGGCTGGCGACGTTGCCGGGCGTCCCGGTGGGCGTCTCGTGGCGGAGCGGGTTGGTCACCGGCACCCGGCGCCACGCGTACCCGCCGCTCGAGGAATGGGGCCCGGTCTTTTCCGGCCCGGGAACGACGTTCGTGTGCCTCCAGTACGACGACTCCGTTGCCGACCGTGCCCTGGTCGAGCGGCGGTACGGCACCAAGATCGTCGTGCCCCCTCGCCTCGACCTGCGCAACGACCTCGACGGCGTCGCGGCGCTGGCCGCCGCGCTCGGCGTCGTCGTGTCGGTCGACAACGCGGTCGCCGCGATCGCAGGCTCGATCGGCGCCCGCACCTTGCTGCTCACACCGTCGCACACGTTCACCGCGCTCGGCACCGACCACTGGCCGTGGTTGCCGGCGGTGGAGACGTTCGAGCGCCACTTCGCCGACGACTGGCAGCCCGCGATGCGGGCGGTGGCGGCCGAGGTCGAGTCGCTCAGCGCGCCAGTGGGTCCCAGAGACTCGTCTTGACCCACTGACCGTTCGACCCGCGCGCCCAGACGCGCGGGTCGCGGAAACCGTCGGCGACACGATCGAACTCGGTCGCGGTCATCCCGACGTAGTCGAGCCAGCGCACGAGGTCGCGCGGCCGCACGTGATCGTAGGTACGGACCATCTCGACGCCTTGCTCGCGCGTCATGTGCCCGGCCCGGATGTCTTTGCTCGCGTGGTCGGTGGCCCGGCCGTACCCGAACTTCACGTACTTCAGGTAGTCGTGCACCCCGTTCTCGTGCATGTCGTCGAGGTTCGACATCCGGCGGTACGTACGGTCGAACGGTTCGGGCGCGTCCTCCCAGCCGTACAGGTCCTGCATGAGCGGGCCGTGCACGTTCGCGTCCCACCCGAGATAGTTCGAGAGGTAGATACCGCGTGTCCCGACGTCGTCGATCTCGTCGTCGCTCGGGTAGCGCGCCCACAGCAGATCGCGCTCTCTGATACCGAGCTCGTCGTCGACCATGTCGTACCAGTCGTACCCGCGCAGCGCGTGTTCGAGGCGGGTCTTCGCGGTGAACTCGGGGTAGTCGGCATGGCTGAACATGCCGCCGAGTTCCATGAAGCCGTGCTCGCCCCACACGATGAGCGGCACGCGGTACCGCACCGATACCTGGATCGGCACCGTGAAGATTCCGCAGTGCGCATGCCAGTTCATGTCGCCCATCTTGTAGAAGCACAGGCGGTTCATCTTGCGCAGCAGGTCGACCCCCGGGCGCACCACGACGTGATCGCAGTCGAAGACCTCGCGCATGCGGTCGAGGTTCCGTTGACCGGCCGGCGTGTAGTTGTTGCCGTGGTAGGTGACGAGCAGCGGCTTCAGCCCGAACATCTTCGTCACGACGTGCGCCTGCCAGTAGCTGTCCTTGCCGCCCGACACACCGATGATGCAGTCGTAGTTCGAACCGTCGGTGCGGTAGCCCTCGAGCAGTTCACCGAGCTCTTCGCGCCGGCGGTCCCAGTCGATGTCGTGCTTCTGCGCGGCGACCCGGCAACCGCTGCACAGGCCCGACTCGTCGTAGGTGAGCGGGGTGGGCGAAACGGCGGGCATGACGCAACGCCGGCAGTACGACATCGGCGGCGCGCCGGCCGGGCCCTGCAGCATCCCGGCGGCCGCGGCCACGGGCGCGCCTACCGGCGCCGCTGCCGGTCGCGCCGTCATGTCCTCACCTCCACACCTGCCCGCGCCAGCGCGCGCTTGGCGTTGCGGTCGCTCAGCTCCTTGAAGTGGAAGATGTTCGCGGCCGACACGGCCGACGCGCCCGCCGCGACCGCCTTGGCGAAATGCTCGTAGGTGCCGACGCCGCCGAGCGCGACCACCGGGATGTCGACCGCCGCGCTCACCTGCGCCACGAGATCGACGTCGTAGCCGGTGCCGGTCCCGTCGCGATCGATCGATTGCAGGAGGATCTCGCCCGCGCCGAGCCGTTCCACCTGTTGCGCCCACGCGACCGGGTCGTGACCCGTTGCGCGCCGGCCACGGTCGACGAACACTTCGAGCCGGTCATCGTCGTGACGCACGACGTCGATGCCCACCACGATCGCCTGGCTGCCGAACCGGCGCGCACCGGTGGTCACGAGTTCGGGCGTGTCGAATGCCGCGGTGTTCACCGCGATCTTGTCGGCCCCGCTCGAGAAGCGCAGTCGCATGTCGTCGACCGTGCGGATCCCGCCGCCGAAGGTCAGCGGCATGAAACACGTTCGCGACAGGTGTTCCAAGATCTCGATCGGCGTGTGCAGGTTGCCGACCTTGTGGTCGTCGCGACCGACGTCGTAGGTGTCGTCGCGGCTGATGTCGAGGTACACGAGTTCGTCGACCGCCCACTCGTTGAACCGCGCGACCTCCTGGAGCGGGTAGCCGATCACCTGGTGTTCCGAGAACGTTTCGCTGCGCACCAGCCGGCCGTTCATCAACAGCAGGCACGGCACCAGCCGCACCTTCAACATGATGCGATCGCCGCGAAGGCGCGCAGCACGCCCAGACCTGCGCGGTGGCTCTTCTCCGGGTGGAACTGCACCCCGAACACGTTGCCCCGTTGCACGACCGCCGCGAAACGCCGGCCGTGCTCGGTCGATGCGACCGCGTCGGGCGTGTCGTTCGCGAGCGCGTACGAGTGCACGAAGTAGAAGACGCCGCCGCGATCGTCGAGGAGCGGGCACGGCGCGTTCGTCTCGACGTCGTTCCAACCGATGTGCGGGACCCGTACGCCGTTGCCGTCGGGCAGCCGTTCGACGGTGCCTTTCACCCAGCCGAGACCGGGGCGTTCGCCGTGCTCGGTACCCCACGCCGCGAGCAGTTGCATCCCGAGGCAGATTCCGAGGAAGGGCACGCCGCGGCCGAGCACGGCATCTTCGAGCGCCGGCACCCAGCCGCCGGCTTCGAGGGCGGCCATGCCGTCGCCGAACGCGCCGACCCCGGGGAGAACGACGTGGGTCGCGGGCACGAGGCCGCGCGGCGAGGTGGCGACGTCGACCGCATACCCGAGCGCGCCGAACGCGTTCTCGATCGATCGGATGTTGCCCATTCCGGCATCGACGATGACGACAGCCGTTTCCACCCTCTTCCAATCGGCCGCGACGCCATCGACCGTAGGACGGACGAACGGTGTGAAGCTCAGGTTCCGCCCATATCGAGCCGGAGCGCCGTCTCGACGACGAGGCGGAAACGCCCGCGGCCGGTGCGTTCGATGCGGATCGGCGCGTCGCGCTCGTCGAGCCGCCGCTTGAGCAGGATCAGGCGGCTGTCGAGATTGTCGCGGAAGTCGGGCAGTTCGAGTGCCGGGTCGAGGCGCACCTCGCGGTTCGTGAACGTGTCGCGCCCCTCGCGGGTGTAGTGGCCGAGCAGCGACCACAGCACGCGCCCGGCCACGCCCTTGATGAGGTAGTCGCCGTCGAGGAAGGTGCTGCCGTCGACGGTGAAGAACCGCACATGGGTGACCGGCGTCGCCGCGTCGGAAGCGACCTCCCGGCGACGCGTCTCGGTCGAGCCGCCGTCGTCGACGCTCTCCCGCGCCCGTTCCGCCTCGACGGCGTTGGCCACCACCGACGCGACGACCGCCAACGTCGCTTCGTCGTCGACGGTGAACGCGACCGGTTCCAGGCTCTCGACCACGAGCACCCCCACCAGTTGGCCGAGCGAGAGGGCCGGCACCGCGACGCGACTCTGCGCGTGCGGGAGGCCGGGCACCGGGATGTCGCGACCCGGTTCGATCGCGTCGTGCGTTTCGTACGAGCGGCGCACCGTTTTCGAGTACTTCGCCATCTGGCGGAGGTTGCCGACGCGTATCGGCGTCGCCCGAGCGGCAGCCATGCCGACGATGCCCTCTCCGACGACGACCTCCGACCCCACCCCTTCGGCGCGGTAGCCGCGGCTCGCGATCGTGTACAGCCGCGTCCCGGCTTCGTCGAGCAGCAGCAGCGACGAATACTGGTAGCCGAGCACCTCGGCGACCGCGTCGACGGTCGTGCCGACGATGGCGTCGAGGTCGGTGCAACGGCTGAGCCGGGCCGTCACCTCGGCGAGACGATCGGCGCCGGGCGGCGTGCGCTCCGGTAGCTCCCGGGCCGGCGAAGCGCCTTCGAGGTCGCGCCCGCCGAGGACCCGGTCGATGCGCACCACGCGGTACAGGTCGGCGGCGCGCAACTTGAAGACCTCTTCCATGCCCTGCATCGCGGCGACCGCGTCGACATCGGTCCGCAGACGATCGAAGACCTGCCCGCGCCGCTCGGTGCGCTCGTACACGACGGTGAGCCGGAACTGTTCGTAGGTGACCGGGTCGATCACGAGCAGGCTGCCGCGTGGGTTCGCGGCCAGGTTGCGGGCCGTTTTGGAGAAGAACTGGTTCGACAGCGCGACGCGGGTGTCGTCGACCACCCGGATGCACGAGAGGTACGTGACGTTCGGGGTGCCGTCGGCGGCCGCGGTCGCGATCACCGCGGGCACGGCACCTTCGAAACAAAGTTCCAGGTCGCGCAGCGCGATCGTGTCGTCGGCGTTCACGCCTTCTCCTCGAGCGACGAGCCGGCCCGCGGGCCGGGCGTCTGGTCGAACACGGCATCGACGGCGACGAGGCACGCCGCGTAGGCCGCAGGGGTGAGCCGTTCCAGCAGCGCGGGGTCGGTGCCGTCGGTTTCCAGGACCGCGTCGTAGAAGTCGTCGCAGAACGCCCGGCCGCTCCCCGTCGGCCGCGGTCGCCGGCTCCGTCCCCCGCGACCGGCCCTTGCACTGCATCGAGCGCAGCGTTCGGACATCGGCGCCGGTGATCGCGATCTGCGCGCCGGGTGCGAGGTTGGCGAGGGTCACCGCGTCGTTCGCGTCGAGCAGCAGGCGCACGTCGAACGTGTTGTCGGCGCGGGGCGTGGCATCGAGCACCGTCAAGCCCCAGCCGCGAGTCGCGAACGGTTCACCGTCGGGCATCACGGTGCCGACGATGAGCGCACACCCCGACTCGAGGAACGCCACCGTTTCGGCGTCGAACACGAGCGAACACCCCTCCGGCTCGTTCAGTAAGCATGTTCTTAGCATTCGCTTACGCGTCTTTCAGGAGCGGCTGGCAGCCGGCTCCTTCACGATGGCTCCAACGACACCGGACCGCTCGACCGAGCGGCCCTGAGACGGGAGCAACCACCGTGACGACCATCGACCAGATCACCCGGCCGGCGCCGTTCGACGCCGTCGCCGTCGACCTGTACCGCGACATCCACAAAGGGATCCGAGCCGAACTCTTCGACCTCACCGGCCGGGCGGGCCGGACCGATGCCTCGGACCGCGCCGCGAAGGCCGCGGTGGCGGCGCACCTCGACCGGGTGGTCGGCGTGCTCGTCACCCACGCCGAGCACGAAGACTTCGGCGTGCAACCGGCGCTCGAAACCCACTTCCCGGCCTTCGCCGAACAGATCGCGTCGGAGCACGCGCATCTCGAAGGCCGCCTGGAAGGGTTGCGTGAGCTGGCCGCCGAGGCAGTCGACGCCCCGCGCGACGACCGCCGCCAGACGATGCACCGGTGTTACATCGAGCTGGCGTCGTTCACCAGTGCCTACCTCGCCCACCAGGATGTCGAGGAGCGGGTCGTGATGCCCGCGCTCGACCGGGCGATCGGCGTGGAGGCCGTGCTCGAACTGCACCGGGCGATCATCGCTTCGATCCCGCCGGCCCAGATGGCCGAGTCGCTCGCGTTCATGATCCCGGCGATGAACATCGACGACCGCCTCGAGCTGCTCGGCGGTATCCGGGCCGACGCTCCGGCCGAGGTGTTCGCCGGCATCTGGGGCCTCGTCGCCAGCGTCCTCGACCCCGCCGACCACACCGCCCTCGCGGCCCGGCTCGGCATCGCCGGCTGAACCGTCATGCGGGCAGGGTGCGGGCCGGTCGCAGCCAGGAGAGTGGGTGCGACCGGCCCGGGCGCGCCGGCGGAGCCGGCGACGGGTGCGACTCGGCGCGTGCCGAGCGGGCAACGCGGTGGCGGGCGGCGGCGCCGCGGAACTCGGTTTGCTGGTCACGCACCAGCCGTTGGGCAGTGAACAAGTGCAGGTACACGGTGGCCTCCCGGCGCCGGGGGTTGCTCGGCGCCACCACCATCAGACCGCTAAGACCCCCACTCGCACATCGGGCAGAACTCTTATCTTCGATGCCTCACCGTGGCCACCGGTGCTTACGGGCCCGCCAGGCGGTTGAGGATGTTGCGGGTCACCTGCTCGACGTGCGGGTCGTGCTCGCGTAAGCCGTAGGCCCAGTCGGTACAGCCGGTCGTGACGACGGTGCCACCCGCTCTCGAACGGTACGAACCGAGCATGGCGCGGCCGTGCGCGACGCGCTCAACGGTTGCCGGTTCGGCATCGCCGAACACCCGGAGGGCGTTGAACTCGATCTCCGAGCGGTCGCCGGCGGGTACTGGTAACAGCGCGCTCTCCCGGTCGAACCCCTGGGCCGGCGCGCTGGCGGCGATGACGAAACTCGCCGGCGTCCCGTCGCTCCCGGTCGGCACGGGGAGCCCGTCGACCGTCGCGAAGTCGCACCCGTCGCACTCGTAGCCGACAACCGTTCCGGTCGCGCCGAGCACGTCGCCGTAGGCCACGCCGGTACCGTCGAGCAGCCAGTGGTCGGGCCGGTGCACCGTGTACCCACCGGCACCATTGGGTGAGCGACGGCCGATGCGCGCGTAGCCCCCGCGCACGAAACTGACGCCGGTCAGCGCGTTCTCGGGCCGGCCGATCGCCCGGTCCGACCAGATCGACGTGAGCTCGGCTTCCCGCTCCGTGCCGTACACGGGGTCGCGCTCGATGCGCTGTTTGTACGCCACCATCACGGCGTCGGCATCGCCGCGGTCGCTCTCGAACCGCACCTGCCAGTAGCAGGTGTTCCCGGAGAGGAAAGCCACGTTCCCGCCCCGGGCGATGTACGCCTCGACCGTGTCGCGCATCCCCGCGGTCCAGTACTCGTCATGGCCGACCGAGCACACCAGCGGGTAACGGTCGACCACATCGGGGTGGCGTTCGAGATCGAGGTTCGTGACCACGTCGACGCCCCAGCCTTCGTTCTCCGCCCACCCGACGAAGACGCGTTCCTGGTTCCACCACCCCGCGCAACCACAGACCAGCGAGAGTGCGTGATCTCGCACATGGTGCCGGTACGCGCGCAGGGTCGGGTCGGCCCCGTCGCGAGTAGGCGCCGCGAGGCGGTCGCCGGGCCCTGCGGGTCGATCGAGGAAGCCCCGCGCGAGAGGCCGGCGCGCCGACACGAGCGGCTCTCCGCTGTAGCAATTGCCCCCACCGAAGTCGTTGTACGCGTACCAGGTGTTCGTCGACAGCGCGAGCAGCAGCCGGTTCGTCGTTGCCGCGGCGGGCCGCACGACGACGAACGCCGACGTCGCGGCCGGGTCGCGCGCTTCTCCGACCACCGTCGCGACGATCTCGTAGTAGCCCGACGGCCAACCTTCGACCGCGACCGTCACGGTCACGGGCCAGTCGCAGCCGCGCGCGATCGTGTCACCGTCGAACGGGTGCTCTTCGCAGTCCAGCCGCGCCGCCTGCCACACGACAGTGCGCGCGCCACCGACCCGTGCCACCTCGATGTCGACCGGCCCGGTCGCCGAGACGTGGATCGTGAACCTGTCGCCGTCGGCGACCGATGGCGGCCACGCGTACGCCCAACTCGGCATCGATGCACTCCTCGCCGCGAGAAAGCGGGCGGTCCGAGGACCGCCCGCTTCCGAGTTCGCCTGAGCCCGGGGCCCAGTATGCGTGAATGCAGATCAGGAATGCTGGTTCTTGCAGATCGAGTGGTCGGGGCTCGAAGTCGAGCACCGGTTGCTGGTCTTCAGGTCGTTGCCGGTACCCGAACCGTCCCACACGAGGTCGCCGCCCTGGTTGCTGAACGCCACGTTCGTCGCGATCGTCACGTTCACCGGGTCGGCCCCGCCGTTCGTCGCGGTGCTGAAGAGCACGATGCCACCGGAGGTCGACACCGCCGGCCCGTCGGCCTGGTTCCGGGTCGCGGTGTTCTTGATGATCTTCGAGTTGTCGGCCCCGCCGACGAGGATGCCGCTGCCGTTCGTGCCGGCACCTGAACAGGCGCTGTCGTTGCCGACGACGCTGTTCTTCTGCACCGTCCAGCTCGTCGTGGCCGAACCGCCGCTGTCGCGGAGCAGCGCCACGCCGACGCAGTTGCGCGTCGCCACGTTCTGGATCACGTTCCCGCCACTCGCGGAGTTGTGCACCTGCACGCCGTAGCCGTCGTCGAACACGATGTTGTTCTTGATGACGGCGGCGGGAAGCTGCGCCTCGTCGACGAGGACGCCCGAGTCGGGGGAGGCGAACACCACGTTGTTCTGGATGTTCACGCCCGCGGCGTTGACTTCCTTGATGCCGATCGAGCCGTCGTCATTGACGACGTTGCCGCTCACGTCGGTGTTCTTGGCATCGAGCACCACGATGCCACCGCCGGTGAAGCCGGCGATGCTGAAGTTCCGGACGCCGTTCTGGTTGTTGGCCGCGCCCTCGACGCAGATGGCGACGTCGGTGCCGCACGCGTTCGTGACCGGCGTCTCCGGCGGCATCAGGTTCGCGTGGTTCCCGGTCAACACGACCTTGGTCGTGTTCAAGTCGAGCGACTCTTGGTAGTCGCCCGGATCGACGTTGATGTGCGTCCCGGGCGCAGCCGCGTCGATGGCGTCCTGGATCGAGTTTCCTTCGTGGACCACGACGGTCGGTACCGCCGATGCGGTCGTGACGACCAGCATTCCGACAACGGACGCGACGGCAGCAACGAGAGCGAGCGCGAGCGCGCTTCGACGTTTCCCCACAGTTACATCTCCCCACCTGAGACAAGTCCCCGAACCGGACGGGGACGCGCTGTCATACAACCCGACACGCGGTCAGGATGCAACAACATTCTTCCAAAAACCCCCAACGAGCCGAGAACAACGTGTGAACGAACGCTCCACGCGTTCCGGCCCGCGCGCTGCCACGCGCGTCGTCAGGGGTTGGCGTCGAGCATGCGTTCCAGCAAGCCGCGGAACATCACGAGATCGTCGGGTTCGTCGGGCCTTTCCATCATCCCGTACGCGATACCGCGGGTCGACGTTCGGATGGAGACGATCGCGAAGCGCAGCGCCGCGAAGACCTCGAACCAGTCGAGCGCTTCGAGCGACGCTCCGGTCATCTCCTCGTAGGTGGCCGCCACCTCGTCGCGATCCATGAAGTTCGGGATCCCGGGAACGCCGAAGCGCACCGCGAGGTCCTGGAAGAAGCGGTGCAGGAACACCATCCAGGCAACATCGACCTCGCGAGGACCGACGGTGGCCATCTCCCAGTCGAGGACACCGACCGGCTCGAAATCGGTGAACAGCATGTTGCCGATGCGCGCGTCGCCCCAGTTCAACACGGTGTCGCGCGTCACCGGCATGTGCGTGTCGAGCCACGCGAAGGTGCGTTCGATCAACGGGAACGACACGCCCTCGCGAGCCCAGTCGTAGTACCAGCGTTGGTAGCCGAGCTGCTGTCGCATCGGTGTATCGCCGTGTTCCGGGTGCATGAGGAACCCGAGGTCGGCATTTTCGGGTGTGATCTCGTGCAACCGCGCGACGACGCTCACCGCGGCCCGTTGCAGCCGCGCCCGCTGCGCATCGGTTGCGTCGAGCAGCCACCCTTCGAAGACGTATGGCGGCATGTCGGGCGCGGAGACACCATCGATACGCGGCATCACGAGGAAGGGTGCGCCGAGCCACTGCGTGTCGAGTTCGATCCAGCGCACGTCCGGGGCGGGAACGTCGGTGCGGTCGCGAACGAGACGCATGCAGCGGGCCTGCGTGCCGAGCTCGTACTCGGGGAACACCGGGTAGAGGTCGGGCAAGGGCGCGAGCCGGGCCGCGTAACGTTCGGGCGCACCGCCCGCCACGCTCGGCGCCGCCATGTCGAACAGGATCGTCTCGCTCGACATCCCGTTCGCCGGCGACGCGACGTTCGTGACCACCGCGCCTTCACCGAGCGTCGCCGATGCCCACCGCTCCATCGCGGGTCCGATCGTCTCGAGCTCGCGTCGCCACGGCGTCCCCGGCTCGAGATCGCCCTCCTCCGGCATGGCCCGTCCCCCGGTGTCGTCGGTCCTCGCGTCTTGCGTGTTCGGTGAACGAGGACGCTACTCAGTGGCAGGGCCGGCGTGGGGCCGGCTCCTCCGCCCCATCCGGCTCAATGGCAACTGCGCGCGCGGTAGGCGCTCAGCGTGGCGTGCGCGTCGACGCCGTCGGTGAAGCGGTACTGATCGACGGCCGCGTGCAACCGGTCGATGCTCGGCAGCAGGTTGCTCGGCACGACGAGGCGCAGCTGGTCGAGGGTCGCCGTGTAACGCTTCACCGCGGTGTCCAACGTCGCGCTGAACGCGGCCGGGTCGCCGACGTCGGCGTGCGCGACGGTTTTGCCGTCCTGATCGAGTTGGCGCAACAGCCTGCACGCGGTTCGGGTGTCGACATGGCCACCCTTCACGCTGCCGTCACCGGTGCCACGTGCAGTGCCGCTCGCGCTGCATGCCGCCAGGGCCCCGGACATCGCGAAGAGCATCGCCCCGACGACCACGCGCATCCCGCCACCGTAGTGACGGCCGCGGCCGGCACGGGGAACCGCGCGCGCTCCCTTGCTAGGCTGGCGCGCCTCCCAAGGGAGCAGAGCCCCCATCGTCTAGTGGCCTAGGACGCCGCCCTTTCAAGGCGGTAACGGGGATTCGAACTCCCCTGGGGGCACAGGCCGGCTCGACCCGAGCCGGTTGGTACACGGTCCTGTGGTGCAGTTTGGAGTGCACGCCGCCCTGTCAAGGCGGAGGCCGCGGGTTCAAATCCCGTCAGGACCGCTCGGGTGCGACGCTCGCGAGAGCGCCGTACCCAATATGGCCGGGTAGCTCAGTTGGCAGAGCACACGCCTGAAAAGCGTGGGGTCACCGGATCGACGCCGGTCCCGGCCACTCGTTCTCGTACGCAACCCATCCGAGTCGCCGGCCTCACGGGCCGGCTCATCGGAGATCGGGGCTGCACCGGCAACCGCACGGGGCGCGGCCGCCGTTCTCAGAGGTGGTCGGCGTCTTCGACCTGTTCCAGGAACTGGCGAATCTCGCTCGCCCGGAACCGGCGGTGACCGCCGAGGGTGCGAATCGCCGAAATCTTGCCCGCACGTGCCCAGCGCGTCACCGTCTTCGGGTTGACGCGGAACATCGCCGCGACTTCAGACGGGGTTAGCAGGGCATCGTCCTCATGGGGCTGCATGGGGTCTTCCGCCTTGTTCATCGTGCTCCTCGGGTGGTCGCTCGGTGTTCACCGTTTGTGCCGCCCGCCCCGTCGCCCCGCCGGGCCGGTTCAGAGTACGGAGAGCCCGTACCGGTTGCCGCATTCAGTGTTGCGTGAATTGCCAGGTCAAACGTTGTATCCGGACCAAACGGACCGCCAAACCTCGGTCCGCTCGAAACCGGCTTGGCCATACTACGCCACGATCGTCCTTCTGGGACAAAGTGGTCAAGACGCAAAGTGCGCTCCGGGCCAGAAATTCTTTCGCCGTCCGTAGACTCCGGAGTATGGCGCGAGTGTTCGCGGTTGCGAACCAGAAGGGCGGCGTCGCCAAGACCACGACGGTGCAGACGGTGGGAAGCGCGCTGGCCGAAATCGGCGAACGCGTGTTGCTCGTCGATCTCGACCCGCAGGCCTGCCTGACGTTCGCGGTCGGTCTCGATCCCGATTCACTGACGCCGACCGTGCACGACGTCCTGCTCGGCCGGGCGAAGGTCGTCGACGCCATCGTCGCCGCCGGCCCGCCGACCCGCGCCTTGTCGATACTGCCCGCCAACATCGACCTCGCCGGATCGGAAGTGCATCTGCTCACGCGCACGGGCCGCGAGCAGGTGCTCGCGCGCGCGTTGGAGGCCGTACGCGACGACTTCGACACGTTGCTCATCGATTGCCCGCCTTCGCTCGGCGTCCTCACGGTCAACGGGCTCACCGCGGCGCGAGAAGTACTCATCCCCCTGCAGTGTGAAGCACTCAGCCATCGCGGTGTCGCGCAACTTCTCGATACGGTTGAAGACGTTCGAGAGTTCACGAACCCCGCGCTTCGTGTGCGCGGCGTGATCGCGACGATGTTCGACTCGAGGGTGAAACACGCGCACGAGGTGCTCGACGACGTGCCAACGCGTTTCGGTCTCACCGTGCTGCAACCGCCCGTACCGAAATCGGTCCGCTTCGCCGAGGCGCCGGGGCGGGGGCGGTCGATCCTCGAACACGCGTCGTCGTCGGCCGGTGCCGCGGCCTACCGCGCGATCGCAGCGACGCTGCACGCCGACACCGAAGTAGGAAGCAGCGCCTGATGCCGGGCAACCTGCGCGACGTATCGCAGTCGCGCCGCCACCGCGACCCGTCGGGGAAGGCGGCGCTCTTCTCCCACGAAGCGACCGCCGAGCTCGCGAATTCCGAGGCCGAGCCCGACGCCATCGCGACGAGCCACGAGGGTGTCGCGCCCCGGCGGCCCGCGACGGTCGTCGTCGAGTGTTCGGCCTGCGACACGCGATCGCGGGTCAACTACCTCGACTTCGTCTTGCTGAACCTCCCGATCGGCGTGTGGTTGCCGCTCCCGGGCCTGCAGTTCAACCGTCGCATGACCTGCCCGTCGTGCGGTCAATGGACGTGGCTGCAAGCGCACTGGTTCGCGTAGGAGCGCCCCGCCCTCAACCGGCCTGCACGTGGAAGATCGGTGCGTGCACGCCCTCGCTCGTCGTCAGATAGCCCCGCCCGTCGGCGTCGATGCTGATCGCTTCGCTCTGCCGCTCGACGGGCGACGGTGCCTCGCACGGCTGACGGGTGAACGCGGTGGCGATGTCCTCACCGAGGTCGCGCGACCACACGAACACCGAGAAGTACGTGCGCAGGATGATCGCGGAACCGTCGGGCGAGATGTCGCCGGCAGTCACCAACTCCCCCAGGCCGAGGTGGAGCGTCGCGATCAACGTCAGCGTCGGATGGCCCGACAGCAAGCCACCTTGCTTGCGGTACACGCGCGACGCCCCCGACGGTTCCTTCGTCACGATGATCACGTCGCGCGTCGCGGGGTCGACGAACATCGCCTCCGCGTTGTGCGGCCCGTCGGGGTAGAGCAACCGCTCCGATTCGGTCGGGCCCGCCGTCGTGTCGTGAGCCGGGTCGGGCTCGGGGATCGCGTAGATGTGGATGCTCGACCGCGTGCTGTTGTTGTCGCCGATGTCGCCGAGATAGAGCGTGTCGGGGCCGCCGTTTACCCCGGCGAGTATCCCGATGTCTTCCCAGTCGACCGCCTTCGCGTCGGGGATGGCGTACTGGCGGATCGCCACACCTTTCGTCGTCATCGCGAAGATGCGCGGCGTGTCGCCCGAGTCGTTGTGCACCCAGACCACGCCGGGGTACCGGCGGCTTTGCACGACGCCCGACGCCTCAGTGATCTCCGGGTCGGAGATCGTCCCGGTACGGCGCGGCGCGCTCCCGTCACACAGCCGGCGCGCGAGCGTCGCGCGCGCGACGGTTGTGGTCGTACCTCCAGGTGAGCGCGAAGTCGTGCTCGACGCCGCACCGTCGTGACCACTACCGGAACACTGCGCGACGAGCAGCAGGCCACTCAACGCGAGCAGCGCGGCCCCGCGTACGCGCATCGGGTCAGTGTTCGCGTTCGACACGTACATGGCCGTGACCGTCGACGATTTCGCCGATCACCCATGCATCGTGTTTCGCGGCCCGAACGACGTCGACCGCGTGAAGCGCGTCGCCGCCGGCGACCACGGCGGTCATACCGACACCGAGGTTGAAGACGTGTTCCATCTCGGCGGCAGGTACGTCGCCCGCGCGCCGGATCTCACCGAAGATCCGCGGTTCCTCCCAACGCCCACGGTGCACCACCGCGTCGCAATGATCGGGAAGGACACGCACGAGGTTGCCGGGAAGGCCACCGCCGGTGATGTGCGCGAACGCGTGCACTTCGGCTTGGTCGCGCAACCGCAGCATCGCGGGCGCGTAGATCTCGCTCGGGGCCATCAATTCCTCACCGAGCGTGTGGTGCGCACCGTCCCAGGCGGGACCGTCGAGGTCACGACCGGCGCGTTCGAGCAACGCGGCCCGGGCGAGTGAATAGCCGTTGCAGCGCAACCCGGGCTGACCGAACCCGATGATGCGGTCGCCGGGCCGAACGCCGCGCGGCAACACCTGCGCGCGGTCGACCACGCCGACGGCGAAGCCGACGAGGTCGAACTCGCCCGCTTCCATGACCCCCGGATGTTCCGACATCTCGCCGCCGAGCAGCGCGCAGCCCGCCTGGCGGCAACCCTCGGCGACGCCGGCGACGATGTCGTCGATCTCCTCGGGCACGAGCTTGCCGATCGACACGTAGTCGAGGAAGAACAACGGTTCCGCGCCCTGCGCAGCGATGTCGTCGACCGACATCGCGACACAGTCGATCCCGATGGTCGAGCGCCGCCCGGTGAGGCGCGCCAGCAACGACTTCGTCCCGACGCCGTCGGTCGACGCGACGAGGAGCGGGTCGCGGTAACGCTTCCAATCGATCGCGAACAGCCCGCCGAAACCGCCGATGTCACCGACGACCTCGGGCCGGAACGTCGACCGGACGTGCGACTTGATGAGTTCGACGGCCTTCTCGCCTGCGGTGATGTCGACGCCGGCCGCCGCGTACGACAGCGGCTCGTCAGTGTCTCTGCTCATCGTTCGTTACGACGGCACCGTGCCGGGAATGTGCATCGGGGCATCGGCGTCGGGGTCGAGTTCGAGCGCGTGCTTCGTGTCGGACTCGGGGACGGCGACGGGGTACGCGCCCGTGAAGCAGGCAGCACAGAACGACTCGGCCGGCTTCCCGGTCGCGGCGACGAGCCGGTCGAGATCCAAGTAGTGCAACGAATCGACGCCGAGGTAGTCCTCGATCTCGCCGACCGACATGTCGGCGGCGAGCAGGTCGGAACGTTTGCCGGTGTCGAGCCCGTAAAAGCACGGCCAGCGGTACGGCGGCGACGCGACCCGGAAATGCACTTCGGTCGCGCCGGCTTCGCGCAGCAAGCCGATGATCTGGCGCGTCGTGGTGCCGCGCACGATCGAGTCTTCGACGACGACGAGGCGCTTGCCCTTGATGTTGTCGCGCAAGGGGTTGAGCTTCGTGCGCACGCCCGCGCCACGCTGTTTCTGGTTCGGCTGGATGAACGTGCGCCCGACGTAGCGGTTCTTCACGAACCCGTCGCCGTAGGGGATACCCGAAGCCCGCGCGAACCCTTGCGCGGCCGGCACACCCGATTCCGGCACCGGCATGACGATGTCGGCCGCGGCCGGTGCCTGGCGGGCGAGTTCCTCGCCCATCCGCTGCCGCGCGGAGTGCACGCTCTGGCCGTACAGCTGGGAGTCGGGACGGGCGATGTAGACGAACTCGAACAGGCAGAGCTTCGGCTCGGGAGCCGCGTAACGGATCGAACGCACACCCGTGGCGTCGATCGCGACCATCTCACCCGGTTCGACGTCGCGTACGTAGTGCGCGCCGACGATGTCGAGGCCGCAGGACTCGCTCGACAGCACCCAACCACCCTCGACCTTGCCGAGCACGAGCGGGCGGATGCCGTGCGGGTCGCGCACGCCGAACAGGTGCGCCTCGTCCATGAGCACCAGTGAGAACGCACCCGCCAGGACCGGCAGCACCTTTTCGAGTGCCCGTTCGAGGTCGCGCCCGTCGGAGCGGCCCTCGGCGTCGTATTCGCGGGCGACGAGCTCGCCGATCAGTTCGCTGTCGGAGGTGAGCACACCCGGCAGCATCCCGAGGCTGCCGGCCAGCTCGGTGGTGTTGGTGAGGTTGCCGTTGTGGCCCAGCGAGAAACCCGCGTCGGCCACCGAGCGGTACACCGGCTGCGCGTTGCGCCACGTGCTCGAACCGGTCGTGGAATAGCGCACGTGCCCGATGGCGAGATGGCCGTCGAGCGGAGCGAGCCGCCGCTCGTCGAACACCTGGGCGACGAGCCCCATGTCTTTCACCACGGTGATCGTCTCGCCGTCGCTGGCGGCGATCCCGGCCGACTCCTGGCCCCGGTGCTGCAGGGCGTAGAGACCCGAGTACACGAGGTGGGCGACGGGCTGGCCCGGTGCGTACACACCGAACACCCCGCACGCGTCGCGAGCTTCGCGGAGGTCGTCAGTCACGTGCTTGTCCGCTCCCGTCCCTACGGTCCGGGCCGCTCGGGCCCCGGCTCGGGCGTCGCTGGCGCTCCGCTTGTCCTCGCCTCGGCAAGTATCCCATGCGGCGCGGTCCGATCCGGCTTTCGAGCGGCTTCGGTACAACCGCGCGGACCGGCGACGATGCTTCCCCGCCAGCCGCTACGGTGCCCGGCCGTGAGCGACGACGGCTTCTGTCTGTGGTTTACCGGTTTGTCCGGTGCCGGCAAGAGCACGATTGCGAACATCGTGGTCGACGCGCTGCGCGACCGGGGCCGCAACGTCGAGCTCCTCGACGGCGACGAGGTGCGCGAGCACCTGTCGAAGGGCCTCGGGTTCTCGAAGGAAGACCGCGACATCAACATCCGCCGTATCGGCTGGGTCGCGAAAGTGCTCGCTCGCAACGGCGTGGTCGCGGTCACCGCTGCGATCTCGCCGTACCGGGCCTTGCGCGACGAGATGCGAAGCGAGATCCACAACTTCGTCGAGGTGCACGTGGCGACCACCCTCGAAGAGTGCGAGGCGCGCGACGTGAAAGGCCTGTACGCGAAGGCCCGGTCCGGTGAGATCCCCGAGTTCACCGGCATCTCCGACCCGTACGAACCGCCCCTCGACCCCGAGGTCAGGCTCGTGACCGCGGGCAAGACCCCCGACGAGTCCGCCGCCGAACTCCTCAGCGCCCTCGCCGCCAAAGGCCTCGTGCGTCGATAGCTATCGCATAGCGATAGCTATCGACGCACGAGCCAGGCGGTTTGGGTGGCGAGGGCGAGGAGGGTGCGGTCGGTGCCCCAGAGGCGGGTGGGGCCGGTCGCGTAGCCGTCGCCGAGGTACCAGGCCTCCGCTTCTTGCAGCACCCAGCCGTCGCGCGGCGGGGCGACGAAGCGGATACCGATCTCGAGGCTCAGGGTGAAGATCGGCCCGACCGGCCCGAGACCCTGGCCGACGGCGCTGCCGATCTGGTCGCCGTGCAGCGCGAGGACGAGCGGGTCGGGGGTGCCGTCGGCCAGCACCGCGTCGCCGCACAGCCGCACCCAGCTCGCCATCTTCGCGGGGCCTTTCGTGAACTCCGGGTCCCAGGGGGCGTTGCCGTTCACGGGGCGCCAGTCGGTTTGGTCGTGGAAGTTGATGTGCTGCCACGAGTCTTCGAACTCCGGCGGTGGCGGCCCCGGTGGGTCGATCTCGGCGGGCATCGGCACGTCGGGGAACGTCACGTCCTGGAGTGCCAATTCCGTGTCGTGCTCGATGCCGAAGACCGCCTGCGTGTGCACCGCGACCTGCTCGCTGCCTCCGGCCCGCAATCGCGACGCGACCTGCGCGATACGCCGACCGCTGCGCAACACCTCGACGTCGACCGTCACCGGGCCGCACGGCACGCGATCGACGAAGGTCGACGTGGCCGAGACCAGCTTCAGGTCGGGCCGGGCAAGCGCGTCGTACATCGGCCGCAACGCCATCGTCATCTGCATGCCGCCGAACGCGTCGACGATCTGCCACGCGGTCGGGATCGAGCCAAGGTAACGACCGGGCCGGCCCGGGTCGGCAGTCAGTTGCGAGTCGGCGACGAAATCACCGGCAGGAACTCGAGGTTGGCTCATGTGCCCGGCGTGACCGCCGCGTTCTGCATGAGGTTGGGGATCGCATCGCGCCACTGCGCCAGCGCGTCGGCGAGGGCGACGTCGAACGCGTTCGCAGCCACGAGCCTCGTACCGCCCGCATCACCGACCACGGCCGCGTCGACCCGGGCGGTCGCGGCGCGGGCGAGCACCGCGGCGACGTTGGCCGGATCGACGCTGCACACGACGCGCGACGCCGACTCGCTGAAGCACGCCTCGGCGGGCACCAGACCGGCGGCACCGGGGGCGTTCGACAGGTCGACCCGGAAACCGACGTTCGCGGCGAACGCCATCTCGGCGAGCGCAACCGCGAGGCCGCCATCGGAGCAGTCGTGCACGCCGTGGACGTCGCGGTCGTTCACCAGGCCCGCGACGAGTTCGTGAAGGCGTTTCGCCCCGCCGAGGTCGGCGGCCGGCGGCATCCCCCCGACGATGTCGTGCACGACGGCGGCCCATTCCGAGCCGCCGAGTTCGGCCCGCGTCGCGCCGAGCACCACGATCGCGTCGCGTTCGGTGAACGCGGCGGGCGGCGGCGCCTGCTCCAGCGGCTGGACAAGGCCGAGCACACCGGCGACGGGGGTGGGATGGATATCGGCGCCGCGGCTCTCGTTGTAGAAGCTCACGTTGCCGCCGATCACCGGAATGCCGAGCGTCTCGCACGCTTCGCTCATCCCTTCGACCGTTTCCGAGAACTGCCACATCACTTCGGGATGTTCGGGGTTCCCGAAGTTGAGGCAGTTCACGAGCGCGATCGGTCGCGCCCCACTACACGCGACGTTCCGCGCGGCTTCGAGCACCGCGAGCTGCGCGCCGGTTCGGGGATCGAGCTGGCAAAACCGGGCCTTGCCGTCGGTGGAAAGCGCCAGCGCGTTGCGGGTGCCTTTCAACCGCAGGACGGCCGCGTCGCCACCGGGCCCGGTGACGGTGTTGAGGAAAAGCTGATGGTCGTACTGGCGCGACACCCACGTCTTGTCGGCGATCGACGGCGTGGCGAGCAGCGCGAGGAACTCCTTCGACAGGTCGGTACCCGCGCCGAACGCGGCGGCGAGTTGCGCCTGAGGATCTGCCGCCTGCAACTCGTCCTGCCAGCGAGGACGTTGCACCTCACGGTGGTACACCGGCCCGTTGCCGAGCGAGCCGACCGGCACATCGGCCGACGGCGGGCGATCGGATGACATCGGGGTGGGCGTGTCGCCGGGGGGAGGCGGTGCCGGTTCGCCCGGAACACCGATCGCGTCGAATGTCGCGTCGAACACACGGAAGCGGCCGGTGTCGGTGACCCGGCCGACCACCATGGCCCGCACTTCCCACTTTCGAGCCAGGTCGAGCACCGCGTCGAGGTGCTGCGGCTCGACGATCGCCAGCATCCGCTCCTGGCTCTCGCTCGTCATCACCTCGATCGCGTTCATCCCCGGCTCGCGACGAGCGACGCGCGCGATGTCGACATCCATCCCCGCGCCCACGTTCGCGGCGGTCTCGGAAGCCGCGCAGCTGAGCCCGGCGGCACCGAGGTCTTGCACCCCGACCGCGAGTTTGCGGTCGAGCAGTTCGAGGCAGGCCTCGATCAGGCGCTTCTCTTCGAAGGGGTCGCCGACCTGCACCGACGGCCGTTTGTCGTCGCTGCCCTCCTCGAATCCGGCGCTGGCGAGCACGCTCGCGCCGCCGATGCCGTCGCGGCCGGTGGAACTCCCGAGCAGGACCGCGAGGTTCCCGGGCCCCTCGGCGCGGGCGAGCACGAGACGGTCGTGCGGGAGGAGCCCGAGGCAGAGCACGTTCACGAGCGGGTTGTCGCGGTAGCAGTCGTCGAAGACGACCTCGCCGCCGATCGTCGGCACGCCGACGGAGTTGCCGTAGCCGCTGATGCCCGACACGACACCTTCGAAGAGGTACCGCGTACGGGCGTCGTCGAGCGGGCCGAAGCGCAACGGGTCCATCAGGGCGATGGGACGCGCGCCCATCGAGAAGATGTCGCGGATGATGCCGCCCACGCCGGTTGCCGCACCCTGGTACGGCTCGACGGCCGACGGGTGATTGTGGCTCTCGATCCGGACCGCCACCGCGAGGCCGTCGCCGACGTCGACGACGCCCGCGCCTTCACCCGGTCCGACCAGTACCCACGGCGCTTCGGTCGGGAAGCGGCGCAAGTAGATGCGCGAAGACTTGTACGAGCAGTGCTCCGACCACATCACCGAGTACATGGCGAGTTCGACGTCGGTGGGTTCGCGGCCGAGTTCGTCGACGACCGCCGCGAACTCGTCGTCGGTCATCCCGAGCTGTCGGTGCAAGGGCTGCTCGCCGGCCGTCGATGACACGCTCGCAGGTTAACGAGGCACCACCGCGCGCCGGGCCCATGCGGCGGCGATCGCGGGCCGGCACCGCAATCGCCCCCGCCCGAATACGCATGTTCCTGCGCGGCGGCACCCGCGAATTGACCTGCATGACCCGTGTCGCTCACGCCGCGATCATCGCAAAAACAGCGCTTCCCAATTCATGGGCGGTGTGTGCCTAAAATGGTGCCACCCCACGAGCCGTATGCGAGGTGTCAATGCCCCCCCGGACGAAGAAACGCGCCATGAGCGCAGAACACAAGGCTGCACTGGCCGAAGGCCGCAACCTTTCCCGTTCTGTGAGTCGCTACCTGGAAGCGATGGAAGCGCACAAGCCCAAGCGGGGGCGCAAGCGCACCCCGGAGAGCGTCAAGAAGCAGCTGGCGGCGGTGCAGGAATCGATCAAGACGGCGAGTGGGGCACGCCGTCTCGAGTTGATCCAGCAGCGGCGCGACCTCGAAGTGGAAATGGCCGGTATGCAGGCGGGTGGGCCCGACCTCAGCGCGCTCGAGAAAGAGTTCGTCAAGTCGGCGAAGAGCTACTCGGATCGCAAAGGCATCACGTACGGCACGTGGCGCGAATTCGGTGTCCCGGCCGAAGTGCTGCGCAAAGCCGGTATCGGGCGCGGCGCCTGAGCCAAGTCAGTCGCGCCGGAACACCGTCTGGCGCTGCCGCCAATCGAACAGCCCGCGCACCGTGCTGGGTTCGCGCGTTCGCAGGCGGTCGGACAACGCCGCGACCTCGTCGGGATCGAAACCACCCCGGGCGATGTCGGCCGGGCCACGCGCGTGCGTTGCGCCAGAACATCGCGGCGGCTTCACCTTCGGTGACGTCGATCGCGATCGCACTGTCGTGCACGCGGTCGAAGCCGTCGGGAGTGGGGACCGCTTCGATCAACGGCCCGGCGTAGAACGGCGCCCCCGTCGCCCTCACGATGCCGCTCGCCATCTGCTCGTAGCGAGCGAAGTCGGGATCGGTGGAGCGGATCGACTCGGGCTCCTCCAGTACGAGCACGCCGCCGGGCGTGAGGGCGTGGCACCACTTCGTGACGTGCTCGGCGATGCGATCGAGATGCGAGAGCAGGTAGCGCGCGTACACCAGGTCGGCGGGCGCGCCCGGCAATGGAACCGCGCCGACGTCGGCCACGACGAACGTGCAGGCCCGCCCGCGGGCCCCGGTGGCCTCCGCGACGTACGCGTCGGACCGGTCGACGCCGACGACGCTCGCGGCCGGGAAATGCTCGGCCAGCGCAGTTGTGGTGTGACCCGGGCCGCAACCGAGGTCGATGACCGAGCGAACCGTGCCGGCCGGGCAGCGTGCGAGTACCGACTGCATCGCCGGGGCCATCACTCGGGACACGATCGCGAGTCGTTCCGACGCGATCGACGAGTCGCCGAACGTGTAGGTCACACAGAAGGGGCCGGGACCTGCGCCCCCACCGCGGCGCCGAGCAGCGAACGCAGCAGAACGACACCGTCGCCGGAGCCGAGAATGGTGTCGCTCGCGCGTTCGGGATGCGGCATCAAACCTACGACGTTGCCCGCCTCGTTACAGATCCCGGCGATGTCGTCGAGGCTCCCGTTCGGGTTGTGCACATAGCGCAACACGACACGATCTTCGGCCTGCAGGCGTTCGAGCGTGGCCCGGTCGCAGACGTAATTCCCCTCGAAATGGTTGATCGGGACGCGCAACACGTCACCGATCCGCGCGGCATTCGTGAGCACCGTTCGCGTGCGCTCGACCCTGATCTCCACCGTCTCGCACAAGAACTTCGCGCCAATGTTCTTCTGCAATGCCCCGGGCAAGAGGTTGGCCTCCGTGAGCACCTGGAAGCCATTGCAAATACCGACCACCGGGCCGCCGTCGGCGGCGAACGCGCTCACGGCGTCCATCACGGGAGAGAAGCGGGCGATCGCACCGGTACGGAGATAGTCGCCGTGCGCGAACCCGCCGGGAACCACGATCGCGTCGACGCCTTTGGTCGTCGCGTCGCCGTGCCACAGGATCTCGCCGCAGCCGCCCAGCTGTTCGACCGCGAAGCAGACGTCTTGCTCGCAGTTCGTGCCCGGGAACAGGACCACACCGACGCGAACCGTCATGCCGTCTCCAGCCGATCGAGGACGATGTCGTACGACTCGATCACGGGGTTCGCGAGGAGCCGTTTGCACATGTCGTCGACCTCGCGGCGGGCGGTCGCTTCGTCGGCGGCGTCGACGACGAGCCGGATCGTCTTGCCGATGTGCACCTGCGACACGTTCGTGTAGCCGAGTGCCGGCAGCGCCCGCTCGACCGTCGCACCGGCCGGGTCGGCGATGCCGGGGAGGTGCGAGACCTCGACGCGAGCTTCGAACGACGCCATCGCTTCGATGCTACCGACGGCACGGGTGCCGCCCTTGGTTCCGGGCCCGGCTACGTCTGTGCGCCCCAGTGCTCGACTGCCCGGCCGGATCGCACGCGCAGGATGTCGATCGTCTCCCGATCGACGGGATCACCGGACGGCGAGTGACCTTGCCAACGAAGACGAGCCGCGACTCGGTCGCCGTCGGCGATGAGGTCCTCGATGGTGACCGTCAAGCCCCGGATCGAGGTCCGCGCAACATCCACGACGCGTCGGAACCCGTCGGCCCGTAGACCTGGGCCCCTGCAAGCCTTGGTGGTCGTGGTACTGGTCGGAAACGACCTCGACGACGGACGACACGTCGCCGGTTGCGAACATCTCGACCATCGCGCGCATGACCCCTTCGCCGTCGATGCTCATGACCGCGCCCGGTTACGTCGCCGCGCTCGTGTCGCAGCGGCCGCCGGTGATGACGGGTGCCGAGCCGATCTCCGCGGGGATCGTGAGGCAGGCGCGGCCGTCGCCGATGTCGTGCACGACGAACTGCATCCGCCACCCGTACCGCGCCCATTCGGCGTCGGTTGCCGTGAACACGTCGCCGCCACCCGCCAGCGAGACGTCGGCCTTCACGTCGCCGCCCCGGCAGTCGCACGCCTCGCCCCACGCGCGGGCGATCACGTTCGCGTCGCGTGGTCCCGCCTGCAACCGGCTGCTCTCGACGACGAGTGCGTCGGCGAACCGCCGCGCCTGGTGCCGGGCGTCGGTGCGCGCCCAGTCGTCGTGGAACACCGCGACCACGGTGATCAGGCCCGCGACGGCCAGCACGGTGAACGCGAGACCGATGTAGCCGAGGATCAGCCCGGCCAGCGCGAGCCCGCCGCCCTGGAGGCGCCCTTCGGCGCGGCGGATGTTGGCCCGGGCGAGATGACCGGTGACCACGGCGACGATGCCCGCGATGACCGGCATGACGAACTGCGCCACGCCGGCGACGAGCGAGACGATCGCCAGCGGTTCGGTGCGCGTCGGTGGCGCATACCCGCCGTCGCCGTACCCGCCGTAGCCGGGGCCGGCCGTCGGGTGGCCCGGCGGTTTCCAGGGGTCGCTCGGGCTCGGCGTCGCGTCGCCGGAACTCGGCCATTGGGGATGCACGCTGACCTCCGAGCCTGTGGCCCGCTACTCCGGCCCGAACCAGTCGTCGAAGCTGAGGCCGGTGATCGTCTCGTAGGCGTCGACGTAACTGGCCCGGGTGCAGTCGATGGCTTCCTCCGAGAGGTGCGGCGCCGGCGGTTCATGGTCCCAACCGGTGCCGTCCATCCAATCGCGCACGTACTGCTTGTCGAGCGACGGTGGCGAGACGCCCACCTTGTACTGCGCAGCGGGCCAGTAGCGCGACGAGTCGGGGGTCATGCACTCATCGATGAGGAATACCTCGCCTTCGCGATGTCCGAACTCGAACTTCGTGTCGGCGAGGATCACGCCCCGTGACGACGCGTGCGCCGCGCCGCGCTCGTAGACGAGCAGCGCGAGGTCGCGCAGCTGGTCGTAGAGGTCGGCACCGACGAGGGCGCGGGCCGCGTCCGGGGTGAGCGCTTCGTCGTGGCCGGCTTCGGCCTTCGTCGTCGGCGTGAAGATCGGCTCGGGCAGCTGCTGCGCCTGCCGCAGGCCCGCCGGCAACGCCACCCCGTTCACCGTGCCCTGGTCGCGGTACTCGGCCCAGCCGTGGCCGAAGAGGTACCCGCGCACCACGCACTCGAGGCGAACCGGCCGGGTCGCGTGCACCAACATCGCTCGACCGGCCACATCGCCCGCGGTCTCGGGAAAGTCGGTCGGGTCGCACGAGATCATGTGGTTCGGCACGATGTCGCGGGTCTGGTCGAACCAGAACGCGGAGAGCGCGGTGAGAACACGGCCCTTGTCGGGGATCGGGTCGGGCAGGACGACGTCGAACACCGACACCCGGTCGGAAGCGACGATCAGCAGCCGGTCGTGGCCCACTTCGTAGAGCTCACGGACCTTCCCCGAATACACGTGTTTCAACGCGGTACCGGTCACGTCGTCCCCACGGAGTCGATCGAATCGAACGTATCGGCGTCGAGCGCGTCGAGCGCGTCGAGCGCGTCGAGCGCGTCGAACGTGCGGCCGACGTTGGCGAGCGCACGTTTCAGGTCGAAGCAGGCGTCGAGGCGGGCATCGTCGAGCACGCCCGTGACGTCGGCGTCTTCCCGCAGCAGCTCGCGGAACTGCCGCCGTTCCTCCCACGCGCGCATCGCGTTGCGTTGCACGACCCGGTAGGCGTCGTCGCGGGTCATGCCCGCCTCGACGAGGCCGAGCAATACCGGCTGGCTGAACACGAGGCCGTAGGAGGCGTCGAGGTTCTCGAGCATCCGGTCGGGGTAGACGCGCAACCCCTCGACGACCGTCGTGAACCGCACCGCCATGTAGTAGGCGAGCATCAACGAGTCGGGCAGGATGATGCGTTCCACCGACGAGTGCGAGATGTCGCGTTCATGCCAGAGGGCCACGTCTTCGAGCGCCGCCTGCAGGTTGCCGCGCAGCACACGCGCCAAGCCGCACATCTGTTCCGACTTGATCGGGTTGCGCTTGTGGGGCATCGCGCTCGACCCTTTCTGGCCGGCGCGGAATGGCTCCTCGGCTTCGCGTACCTCGGTGCGTTGCAGGTGGCGTACCTCCAGCGCGAACGACTCGATCGTCGCCCCGATCGAAGCGCACGCGTACATCAACTCGGCGTGACGGTCGCGCGCGATCACCTGCGTTGCGGGAACGGGCCGAAGTCCGAGCTCCTCGCAGACGTACTGTTCGACGCGCGGGTCGATGTTGGAGTACGTGCCGACCGCGCCCGACAACTTCCCGACCGCGATGACGTCGCGCGCCCGGCGCAGCCGTTCGCGGTCGCGCCGCACCTGCATGGCCCAGAGTGCAAGCTTGTTGCCGAACGTCGTCGGTTCCGCGTGGATGCCGTGGGTCCGGCCGACCATCGGCGTGTCGCGGAATTCGCGCGCCCGGGTGGCGATCGCCGACTCCAACCCGACGAGCACGACGGCAATACGGTCGGCGGCGCGCACCAGTTGCAACGAGAGCGCCGTGTCGACGACATCGCTCGACGTGAGCCCGTAATGCACCCACACACCGGCGGGCGGCCCGACGCTCGCCTGAACCACGTCGACGAAGGCGGCGACGTCGTGATCGGTGATGCGTTCGCGTTCGTGCACCGCTTCGGTGTCGAACGATGCCCGCTCGCGAATCGCCCGGGCATCGGCTTCCGGGATGACGCCGATACGCGCCCAGGCAACAACGGCGAGGACCTCGACTTCGAGCCACGCGGTGAAACGGGCTTCGTCGGTGAAGAGGTCGGCGATCTCGGGGAGCGAGTAACGAGGGATCACGAGTGGTTCGCTATCGCGGCGAGCGCGATGTCGCGACGGTACTGCATCCCCGGCCAGCCGACCTGGGCCACGGCGCGGTAGGCCCGGTCGCGGGCGGTCGCCAGATCGGGGCCGGTCGCGGTGACGTCGAGCACCCGTCCGCCCGCCGTCACGACGCCGGCGCCGTCCCGTTTCGTCCCCGCGTGGAACACCAACACCCCTTCGATCGCTTCGGCCCGGTCGAGGCCTTCGATCACGTCGCCGGTCCTGGTCGACCCCGGGTAGCCATCGGCGGCGAGCACCACGGTGACCGCCGCGTCGCGGCCGAATTCCACGTCGGTTTCGAAACGCCCGGCCGCCGACTCCACGCAGTGCCGGTAGAGGTCGCTCGCGAGGCGAGGCACCACGACCTGGCATTCCGGGTCGCCGAAGCGCACGTTGTACTCGATCACCTTCGGGCCGTCGGCGGTGAGCATCAGCCCCGCGTAGAGCACGCCGCGGTACTCGATCCCGCGGCGGCGCAACTCGTCGAGGGTGGGCCGAACCGCCTTCGCCATCACTTCGTCGACGATCTCGGGCGTCGCGACCGGCACCGGCGAGTACGCGCCCATGCCGCCGGTGTTCGGGCCGCCGTCGCCGTCGGCGATGCGCTTGAAATCCTGCGCGGGATGGAGCGGGATCGCGTCGCGACCGTCGCAGAGGACGAGGAGCGACAACTCCGGCCCGACCAGCCCTTCTTCGATCACGAGGGTGCGGCCGGCATCGCCGAAGGCCCGGCCGGAGAGGTACGCGTGCACGTGCTCGCGGGCTTCGGCGATCGTCTCGACGACTGCGACACCTTTGCCGGCGGCGAGCCCGTCGGTTTTCACCACGTACGGAGGCGCCAGCGTGCCGAGAAAGGTGAACGCGGCATCCAGGTCGTCGGAGCCGGAGAACCTCCGGTGTCGCGCCGTGGGCACACCCGCTGACGCGAGAAGGTCCTTCATCCACACCTTCGAACCCTCGAGCCGCGCGCCGTCGGCACGTGGGCCGAAGGCGCTCCGACCGCGCGCCGCGAGCGCGTCGACTGCGCCGGCGACCAGCGGCACCTCCGCGCCGACGACGGTCAGGTCGGCGTCGACCGCGTCGGCCAGATCGGCGATCGCGGCCGGGTCGGCGACGTCGAGCGGATGGCACTCGCCGATGGCCGCCATCCCCGGGTTGCCCGGCGCGCACACAACCTCGGTGACCTCGGGCGAGCGCGCGATCCCCCACGCGAGCGCGTGCTCCCGACCCCCGCTGCCGACGACGAGAACCCGGGCCATGCGCTTCCCGCTCATGGCGCGACACGCCGGGCCGCTCGGGCCACGGCTCGGGGATCGCCTCCGAAGCGACGAGCAACGTCCACAGTGCCCCTCGCCTCGCTACGCGGCGCGGGGGAGCACGACGGTCTGTTCGCGACCGGGACCGACACCGACGAAGGTGACCGGCACCCCGGCGAGTTCTTCGATGCGGTGCACGTAGGCGCGCGCCGCTTTCGGGAGTTGCTCGATACGTTCGAACTGGGCGATGTCGCATTGCCAGCCCGGCATCGTCTCGTAGACCGGTCGCACCTTGTGCAGCACCGACTGGTGGTACGGCACGTGCTCGTAGCGGGTGCCGTCTTCGGCTTCGTAGGCGATGCAGATCTTCAGCTCCGGCAGCTCCGACAGCACGTCGAGCTTGGTGATCGCGACCTCACTGCACGAGTTGAGCCGCATCGCGTGCTTGATCATCACCGCGTCGAGCCAACCGGCCCGGCGCCGGCGCTTCGTGTTCGTGCCGAACTCCGCGCCGCGGTCGACGAGCAGGTCGCCCACGGGGTCGCCCTGGAACAACTCGGTGGGGAACGGGCCGCTGCCGACGCGAGTGGTGTAGGCCTTGACCACGCCGATGATGCGTTCGATCGCACGCGGCCCGACGCCCGCACCGGTGCACACACCGCCGGCGATCGGGTTGCTCGACGTGACGAACGGGTACGTGCCGTGGTCGAGGTCGAGGTAGGTGGCCTGCGCGCCTTCGAACAACACCCATTGCTGGGCGTCGAGCGCGTCGTGCACGAGGTGCACGGTGTCGTCGATCATCGGCGCGAGACGCGGCACGAACGACAGGTAACGCTCCGTGAGCTCGTTCGCGTCGGTTGGCAACCGGTTGTAGACCTTGGCCAGCACACCGTTCTTCTCGCGCAGCACCAGTTCGAGTTTCTCGCGGAAGATCTTCGGGTCGAGGAGGTCTTGCACGCGCAAGCCGACCCGCAGCGCCTTGTCGGCGTAGGCCGGGCCGATGCCGCGTTTGGTGGTGCCGAGCTTGTTCTTGCCGAGGAACCGCTCCGTCACCCGGTCGAGCTCCTGGTGGTACGGCATGATCAGGTGCGCGTTGCCCGACACTCGCAGCAGGTGCGTGTCGATGCCGCGGCTTTCGAGCATGTCGAGCTCTTCGAACAGCACCGCCGGGTCGACCACCACACCGTTGCCGATGATCGGGGTGACCCACGGGTAGAGGATGCCGCTCGGCACGAGCTGGAGCTTGAAGACCTCACCGTGCACGACGATCGTGTGCCCGGCGTTGTGGCCGCCCTGGTAGCGCACCACCATCGACGATTCCTTGGCGAGGTAGTCGGTGAACCGACCCTTGCCTTCGTCGCCCCACTGGGTCCCGACGATCACCGCACCCGGCATCGTCGCCCCCTGCCCCTGTCACGCACCGCATTTCCGGTCACGTTGGGAGAATGGTAGTCGAGGACCTGCTCGCGCCGAAGGGGTGATTCGTCAGGGGCCGACGACGAACCGGCACACGACCGATTGCGGCGAAACCTCGACGATGTGCTTCGTCGCCGCGTCGGCCGTCCAGGCCCGGATCGCCGGCTCCACCACACCGTCGGCCAGCGACGGGACGACGGCGAGCACCGAAGGCGCGGTCTCACCACGAGGGTGGCAGTCGTTCGACAGGTACAACGCCTGCGGGACGTCGATCCTCATCGACGCGAGCACCTGGTAGGTCGGGTAGGCACCGTGGTCGTTCGGGTCGTGGCTCGTCAGCCAGACGTACGCGCGGCCGACGTGCTCGCCCACTCCGGGCTCGGTCACGGCGATCATCACGCTGTACTGCTTGTTGCACCCGCCCTTGACGCAGTCGTCTCCCCAGTACCAGAGGTGTGCGGGCCGGCCACCGATCAGCACTTCGCCGCCGGGCCCGTTGGTCGTGAACCGAGTCCCGATCCATTGCGGCGCGCCGGCGGCGTGGATTGTCGAGGCCGGCGTCGAGGCCGGCGACGGCGTTGCCGGCGCGACCGCGAACAAGTCGGTCCACTGGGTGTCGCCCTCGATGTCGGTCGGGTCGTAGACGTTGTCGGGTGGCATCGTGCCGCGGCGGGCCAGCGTCGCGATGCGGTCAGTTCGACCGATCGCCGGATCGATCTGCCAGAGCGCTCCGTCACGGACGAAGACGAGCTTGCTGTTCGAGATCCATTCCGGCGACGCGACGCCGCGACCCGCGGCGGTGACAGCGTGCGGGACCGCACCGTTGCCGTCATCCGCCCACAATCGCCGTTCCGCGTACCGCGCCGCCCAGTTCGGGACGCCGTTGACCATGAAGGTGTTGGGATCGCCCGACGCGTCGCTGGCGACGAAGGCCAGCCGTCTCCCGTCCGGCGACCAGGCCGGATCGAGCGTCTGTTGGTGCGCGGCCGGCGCCGTATCGCAACCGGCGAAACCGCACACCGAGAACTGTCCGTGGCGGCCGGTCGCCGCGGTTGCCGGGGCCGCGAGCGCGCACGACGACGGCCCGACCCCGCACCGCACCACCTGGCGGGGGTCGGTCACCATACGCCCGCTGCTCGCAACCACCGCCAGGTGATCACCGAGTGGTCCGGGGCGCACCCAGCTGCGATCGACGAGCGTCTTCGCGACGAGCACGGTCCCGCCGTCTTCGACGATCACGAGCGACAAGCCGTCGAGTGCGATCGAGCCGGACCCGTCCGGGTCCACCCAGACGATCGGCGCTCCGAACCGCGTCGTTCCGGCGAAGTACAGGAGGTAGACACCGGAACCGTCGGGGAGCGTGACGTTCGGTGCGTACGGTTCGACGTGAACGTCCCGGATCGTCGCAGCCAGCGTCGCGTGGACGATGATGTCGTGCCGAACCGGTGTCGCGACGCGCGTGCTGACGAAGAGCGAACCGTCCGGCGCCCACGTGAAATCGGTCGCGTCGTTCCACAACGCGAGCGTCGTGCCGTCGAGCGTGTACACGGCGACGCCGGCCGACCCGCCGTAGCCGCGAATCGCCATCGCCAACACGTCGCGCTTCGGCGACCAGGCGTACCGTCCCGAGCTGGGCTGGACCGTGTGGGATTGTGCGTCGGGGCCGACCACGTCGACGACGTCGCCGACACCCCTGACCGTTTCGACGTACGCGAGGTACCGGCCGTCAGCCGACCACTGCGGTCGCTCGACGGTCCTGCTCGATACGACTTGGCACGCGTGGGTGCTCCCCGCGTCACGCACGTACAGACCGTCGCTCGTGACGTAGGCGATGGCGCGAGTCGTCGCGGCCGGCGCCGGGGTCACGGGCTTGACGGCACCGCGTTTCGGGCCGACCGCCGCGATCAAGCCGAGCACGCCGGCGATGAGCGCGATCACGATCGCGCCGGCGATGACGACCCGCATGCGGGAACGCTGCGGCGGCGCGGCCACCGTCTCCGGCGTCGGGAACGGCGGCGCGGCCGGCGCGAGCTCGACCAACTCCACGACAAGTTGGCGGACGCGGGGATCGCGATCTTCAGTCATCCGTGATCAGCTCCCGGAGCTTGTGGTGGGCGCGCGCGAGGTGACGCTTCACCGCGCCTTCGCTGATACCGAGCAGCGCGGCGACCGCCGCCCGGTCGAGATCGTCCCAGTAGGTCAACGTCACGACCGCGCGCTGGCGCACGCTCAACTTCCCCACCTGTTCCAGCACCTCCGGCCGTGGCAACGGCGTCTCCGCGGAGACGTACTCGTCGAGGAGCGCGGCGCGCACTTCACGGGCGCGGCGGCGCATCGTCGAGCGGTGGTGCATGCGCGCCTCGTTCATCACCGAGCGGAACAGGTACGCCCGCTGGTCCCGAACGTCGCCCCAGCGGGCCGACGACACCGCCCGCAACACGCCCGATTGCACGACGTCGGCCGCGTCGGCCGGCCCGACCAGCCCGGTGGCGAACCGCACCAGGGCGTCGGCGTGCTTCTCGTAGCACTCGCCCGCCGACAGCGTTCCCACACTCCAACGATGCCGCAGACGCCCCGGCCGGGTGACAGGCGTCGATAGCTATCGCATAGCGATAGCTATCGACGCCTGTGGTCAGGCGGCGTCGTAGCGGACGCAGCGGCCGGTACCGAGCCGTTTCGCGTCGTACATCGCGCCGTCGGCCGCCCGCAGCAACGGCTTGAACTCGGCGGCATCGTCGGGTGCGACCGCGATGCCGATGCACGCGGAAATGGTCACGTGCCCGTGAGGCAACGCGATCGGTTCGTGCAACGCGTCGGCCAGGCGGCGGGCGATGTCCTTGGCGACCTCGACCGACGCCCCCGGGAGCAGCACCGTGAACTCGTCGCCGCCCAGCCGGGCGATCACGTCGCCGGCGCGGAGCGACGCCGACATCCGGCGCGCCGCCTCGACCAGGAGCGCGTCGCCCGCGTCGTGACCGAAACGGTCGTTCACGGCCTTGAACCCGTCGAGGTCGACGAACAGCAACCCGACCGGCGCGTCGTCGCTGGCGGATTCGAGCGCGCGGTCGACAGCCCGTTCGAACAGCACCCGGTTCGGGAGGCTGGTGAGCTCGTCGTGCGTCGCTTGATGTTGCGCGCGACCGAGCAGGCGCGCGTTCTCGAGCGCGGTCGCGGCCTGGTCGGCGACGGCGCTCATGCGTTCGAGCAACATTTCCCGCTCGGGGCCGATGGTGTTCACGTCGTCGAAGAACACCGACGCGATCCCGAGCATCTCACCGTGACGCCGGACGGCGACGGTCGCCATCGCGTCGACATCGAGCGCTTCGAGCATCGCCCGGCCGATCGCAGCACGCTCATTACCGCGCTCGGTGAACAGCGGTTCGGGAGCGTCGAGCCATTCGGTCAGCGCGTCGTCGCGATGCTGGCCGAGCGGGATCACACTGAGCAGCTCTCGTTGCCAGTCGTCGAGGCCGTGCGAGCCCTTCACGAGAATCGCGTTCGTCGGGGCGTCGTACACACCGACGACGGCGCGCGAAGCGCCGAGCACCGGGACCATCGCGTCGGCAACCTGTTGTGCGACCTGGTCGGGTTCGGAGATCGAAGCGAGGCTCCGCGCCAACTCCAAGAGCGCGGTCGCGGTTTCCTCGCGCTCGCGAACCGATTCGAGCGCGGTCGCCGCGTCGAGCGCCGCCGCGGCACTGCGCGCGTAGGCGGCGAGCACCTGACGTTCTTCTCGGAAGAACCACTGGCCGTCGTAGAAGGCCGCCAGGCGACCGTAGTGGCGGCGCGCCGAAGCGACGTCGATGACGATGCGCGACTCGTCGTCGTCGGCGACATCCTCGGCGAGGAGCGCCGCCCCGACCGCTTCCGCCTCGGCCTCGACGAAGCCGTCGTAGTGGACCGCGATCGGGCCGCCGTCCCTCGTGCGTACGGCCAGCACGTAACGCTGCGCGCTCACCGCTCGCGCCGCGCGGGTCACGATCCGGTCGAGGACCTCGGTCGTGTCGTGCGACGACACGAGGTCGGCGGCAATCGACTGCAACGACTCGACCTGCGCACTGAGTGACTCCACCCGTTCTTCGAGGTGGGCCCGCTTGCGGCCGAACAGGCGGAGCCGGTGGCGGATCGGCCACCGAACCACGTAGATGCATTTCGGCGCGCCCTGCACCTGGCATTCGACGTGTTCGACGTCGAGGAGGGGGAGGCCGAACAACGGCCCCGCGGCCGACAGCAAGCCGATGGTCGACTCGCAGTCGAGGCGGTGGGGAGGCTTGCCGCTGTCGAGTTCGTAACTGACGACGATGTGGCGGCGACTGTGTTCGATCGCCTGCATCGTCGCGACGGTCGAGAACTTCGGGCACACCTTGGCGACCTTCGAGAGCACCATGCCGGGTGACCCGAACCCACGCAACAAGAGCCGCAGTGGCGTGCCGACCCGTGTCTCGAGGACGGTCTCGCCCATGTGGCGCGACACGATCGGGTCGTCGAGCTCGACCGCGGCGGCCTGCCACAGCGCGATCTTGTCCTCGTAGGTCGACCAACCCGCCTCGTCCTCGAGTTCCGCGACCGTGCGCTTCACGCCCGAACGCGCCAGGACGCGTTCGACCGCCTCGTCGCCGCCCAGCCGCCGCACGTACTGGACGATGAGCGCCGTCATCGTTCCGGATGTCTCGCGGGCCACGTCGCCCATACGAAGATGTTTCGGAAGCCGCGAGCCCGAGCCGAAGCGCGATCGAGAGAGACATGCGTCGCTTCGGGCGCAGCATCCCTTTTAGGCAGGCCCGTCGAATGCGGGTTCGAGGCACGGGGCGCCGGCCCGGGCGCCCGCTGGAGCGCCAGCCGGGGTACCGATGACGACCACGGGCTCGTCGTCGACGGCCTCCCGGAGCCCGAAACGGTCGTGGAAGCGGCGCAGTGGCCCGGGCGCCCACCAGTTGGCTTCACCCGCGAGGCGCATGAACGCCGGGACCAGGGTCCCCCGCACGATCGTCGCGTCGACAAGGACGGCGACGGTGAGACCGATGCCGAACAGCTTGATGAAGGTGACCCCCGACGTCGCGAAGGCGAGGAACGTGACCGCCAGCAGCGACGCGGCGGCCGTCACGATGCGCCCGGTGTGCTCGAGGCCCGTGGCGACGGAGTGGATGTTGTCGTGGGTGCGGTCGTGCTCCTCCTTGATGCGCGAGAGGAGGAACACCTCGTAGTCCATGCTCAGGCCGAACGCGATGCAGAACATGAGGATCGGCGTCGTCGTGTCGAGGGTGCCGGTGGGCGTGAAGTTGAGAAGGCCGGCCCCGTGACCTTCCTGGAAGATCCACACCATCGCCCCGAACGTCGCCGACAACGACAGCGTGTTGAGCACCAACGCCTTCAACGGCACCACCACGCTGCCGAACATCAGGAAGAGCAGGGCGAAGGTCGCGAGCGCGATGATCCCGCCGGCGAGCGGCAACTTCGCGACGATCGCGTGCTTGGTGTCGACGAGTTGTGCCGCGCTCCCGCCGACGAGGCGCGTGAAGGGAGCCGGCGCGGCCCGCACGTCGGACACGAGGTGCTCACCCGCGTCCGACATCGGCTCGACCGACGGCACGACGCTGATCCAGCCGCCCGCGTTCGCGCCCACGTCGAAACGTTGCGTCGCCGGCCCCGGCGGCGCGACGAGCGCACCGTGGATGTAACTGCCGGTGATCGCGTCGACGCGCGCGACGCCAGGGAGTTGCGACACTTCGCCCGCGTACGCGCCCAGCTCCTTCGCGCCGACTCGGTCCGGCATCACGACCGGGAACGCGTTGTTCTCGTTGCTCGAGAAGTCGCGCCGCAACTGGTCGGCGACGACCCGGCTCGGTGCGCTGGCCGGGAGTACGCGGTCGTCGGGGAGGCCGAACTGCACCCGGAAGAAGGGCAGGCCGAGGAGCACGAGCAGCGCGATGACCGCGGTCGCGATCAGCACCGGGCGCTTCATCACGGTCGTCGCAACTCGGTGCCAGAAGCCTTCGGCGTCGGGTTTCGGCGCGGCCTTGCGCCGGAACACGCGCCCGGCGTCGACGCGCGGCCCGACCACGGCCAGCAGTGCGGGCAGGCTGACCGTCGACGCGACGGCGGCGATCAGCACGACCGCGACCCCTGCGTAGGCGAACGAGCGCAAGAAGTAGAGGGGGAACACGAGCAACGCCGAGAGCGACACCGCGACGGTCAACGCGCTGAAGGCAACCGTCCGGCCCGCACGCACCACGGTGCGGACGACGGCATCGTCCGACGGGTAGCCGGCGTGGAGCTCCTCCCGGAAGCGCGACACGATGAAGAGCGAGTAGTCGATCGCGAGACCGAGCCCCAGCGCCGTAGTGAGGTTGATCGAGAAGATCGACACGTCGGTGACCGACCCGATCGCGAAGAGCACGAGCAGCGTGCCGACGATGGCGATCGCGCCGACCGCGAGCGGCAGGAGCGCGGCGACCAGGGTGCCGAACACGATCACGAGGAGCACCAGCGTGATGGGCACCGCGATCGATTCTGCGCGTTCGAGGTCGTGCTGCACCTGCGAGCCGACATCGCTGAAGACGGCCTGCTGGCCACCGAGACCGACCTCGAGCGCACCGTGCGCGCCGGCCACCTCGGTGCGTATCGACGCGATCGCGTCCTTGATCTGCGCGTCGCTTCCGTCGACCCGCGCCAGCAGCAGCGCGCGGTCTCCCGCCTTGCTGCGCAGCGGGGCCGGGGAGCCGAGCTCCCAGTAGGAGGCCACCGCCGATACGTGGGGGATCGCCTGCAGCGTCGACGTGAGGTGTTCACCGGCGGCTTTCGACGCCGCGCTGTCGACCCGGCCGTCGGTCGCGGTCGCGACGAGCACGACGTTGGGATCGCCCTGGCCGAAACGGTCCGTGAGGATGCGCTGGGCGCGGCTCGACTCCGACGAGGGGTTGTCGAACCCCCCGGTGTGCAGCTTCGGGAACACGCCGCCGCCGACGGCCCCCGCGACGACGATCGCGACGGCGGTCGCGACCAGGACCAGGCGCCGCCGGCGCACCGTGAACCGACCCAGGCGTTCGAACATTGCCTGCTCCCTGAACGATCGAGTTTCGTGTCTGATGGCTACTTCGTGACTGATGACTACTTCCTGAACGGTGTTCTACTTGACGATGACAGTATTGTCAACGGTGTTCACCTTCTGTACAGGCAAGGAGCCACGACGTTGGCGACGACGACACGGCGGGACCGCCTCCGGGCCGAACTGGTCGACAGCATCAAGCAGGCCGCGCTCGGCCAGCTCGAGGTGGGCGGGCCGGCCGCCGTGTCGCTGCGGGGTATCGCCCGCGAAATCGGGGTGTCGCCGGCAGCGCTCTACGGCTACTTCGACTCGCTCGACGACCTGTTCACCGCGCTCATCACCGACGGGTTCAACGATCTCGCCGACACCGTCGACGCGGCCGTGCACGGCGACCCCGCCGCGCCCCTCGGGGTGAAGATGCTGCGGGGACTGCTCGCCTACCGCGACTGGGCGCTCGCCAACGCCCCCCGTTTCCGCCTCTGCTACTTCGCGCCGGTGCCCGGCTACGAGGCCCCGGCCGACGGGCCGACCCTCGCCGCGTCACTGCGTGTCGCGCTCCCGCTCCTGCAGGTGCTGGCCGAGGGGTGGGCGACCGGCCGCCTCGCCGCACCGCCACCGGGCCCGCGCGTCGACACGTCGAAGTTCGAGGAACGCTTCGGCCTCGCGCTCACGAGCGACCAGCTGCGCTCGTCGACCGAATGCTGGGGCGAGTTCCACGGGCTCGTCGCCCTGGAACTCAACGGGCACATCCACCCCGAGTGGGCGGATCCCGCCGAACTCTACGAAGCCAACATGCGCTCGATGATCCGCCGGATCGGCCTGCCCGACCCCCCCACCCTGACCTCCGCGACCCCCTCATGATGCGGCGAGCGCAGCGAGCTCGCCAGCAAGCGCACGCCCGCGACGAGGGACGAGGAGCAGTAAGCGAGCGAGACAGCTAGGTGACGATCTCGGCGGTGGCGGCGTGGTCGAACACGAGGCCGCCGTCGGGGGCCGCGTCGACGAGCACGGTGTCGCCGCTCGAGTACTCGCCCTTCAAGAGGGCGAGCGCGATCGGGTCGGCGACCTCCTTCTGCAGCACCCGCTTCAACGGTCGGGCACCGAAATCGGGGTCGTAGCCCGTCTTGGCGATCCACGCCTGCGCGGCCGGGGTGAGGTCGAGCCCCAGGCCCCGCTCGGCCAGACGGCCACGGAGGTGCTCCACCTGCAACCCGACGATCTCGGCGATGTGCTCCTCCGACAGCCGGTGGAACACCACGATCTCGTCGACCCGGTTGACGAACTCCGGCTTGAAGTGCGTACGCACCGCCGCCAACACCTGCTGTTCCGAGCCGCCGCTGCCGAGGTTGCTCGTCATGATCACGACGGTGTTGGTGAAGTCGACGGTGCGGCCCTGGCCGTCGGTGAGACGGCCGTCGTCCATCAACTGCAACAGCACGTTGAACACGTCGGTGTGGGCCTTCTCGATCTCGTCGAGCAACACGACCGCGTAGGGCCGCCGGCGGACGATCTCGGTGAGCTGGCCGCCTTCCTCGTATCCGACGTAGCCCGGAGGCGCGCCGACGAGACGCGACACGGAGTGCTTCTCCATGTACTCCGACATGTCGATGCGCACCATCGCCCGTTCGTCGTCGAACAGGAAGTCGGCGAGCGCGCGTGCGAGCTCGGTCTTTCCGACACCGGTGGGGCCGAGGAACAGGAACGAACCGATCGGGCGGTGCGGGTCGGACAGCCCGGCGCGTGAACGCCGGATCGCGTTGGCGACCGCGACGACCGCGTCCTCCTGCCCGACGACCCGTTCGTGCAGCACGTCTTCGAGCCGCACCAGCTTGGCCATCTCGCCTTCCATCAGACGCGAGACGGGGATGCCGGTCCACTTGGCGACGATCTCGGCGACGTCTTCCTCGTCGACTTCTTCTTTCAACATCGCGCCTTCGCCCTGCAAGTCGGCGAGGCGCGCGGTCATCGCATCGACCTCGCGTTCGAGCACGGGGATGTGGCCGTAGCGAAGTTGCGCGGCGCGTTCGAGGTCGCCTTCACGCTCCGCACGTTCGGCCGACAACCGCGATTGCTCGAGGCGTTCCTTGCCGTCTTGGATCGAAGCGATGACGTCTTTCTCGGTCTGCCAGTGCGCGACCATCCCGTCGCGCTCTTCCGACAGCGATGTGAGCTCGGCTTCGAGCGCGTCGAGACGGGCCTTGCTCGCGTCGTCGGTTTCCTTGGCGAGCGCGGCTTTCTCGATCTCGAGCTGCCGGATGCGCCGTTCGACGACGTCGATCTCGAAGGGCATCGAGTCGATCTCGATGCGCAGCCGCGACGCGGCTTCGTCGATGAGGTCGATGGCCTTGTCGGGGAGCTGGCGCGCGGTGATGTAGCGGTCGGAGAGCACCGCCGCCGCGACGAGCGCGGCGTCCTGGATGCGCACGCCGTGGTGCACCTCGTAGCGCTCCTTGAGCCCACGCAGGATGGCGATGGTGTCTTCCACCGACGGCTCGCCCACGAAGACCTGCTGGAAGCGGCGTTCGAGCGCGGCGTCCTTCTCGACGTACTTGCGGTACTCGTCGAGCGTCGTCGCCCCGATGAGGCGCAGTTCACCGCGCGCGAGCATCGGCTTGATCATGTTGCCGGCGTCGACCGCGCCTTCGGCGCCGCCCGCGCCCACGATGGTGTGCAACTCGTCGATGAAGGTGACGACTTCGCCTTCGGAGTCGGCGATCTCCTTGAGCACGGCCTTGAAGCGTTCTTCGAACTCACCGCGGTACTTCGCGCCGGCGATCATCGATCCGAGGTCGAGCGAGATCAGCCGCTTGTTGCGCAGCCCCTCGGGCACGTCGCCTTCGACGATGCGCCGCGCCAGCCCTTCGACGATCGCGGTCTTGCCGACACCCGGCTCACCGATGAGCACCGGGTTGTTCTTGGTGCGGCGCGACAGCACCTGGATGACCCGGCGGATCTCTTCGTCGCGCCCGATGACCGGGTCGATCTTGCCCTTGCGCGCGTCCTCGGTGAGGTCGCGCCCGTACTTCTCCAGCGACTGGTACTGCTCCTCGGGGTTGTCGCTCGTGACCCGGTGGCTCCCGCGTACCTGGCGCAGCGCGTCGAGCACCGCGTCGCGCTCGACGCCCGCGCCGCGAAGCAGATCGCCGACGCCGCCGGGGACGTCGGTCATCGCGAGGAGGATGTGCTCGGTCGAGAGGTACTCGTCGTTGAGCGCGGCGCGCTCGCCGTCGGCCGCTTCGAGCAGGCGGTAGGCCTCGGCCGAGAGGCCGGCCTCGCGCACGGTCGCCCCGCTGACCCGGGGGCGTTTCTCGAGCGCGGTGTCGACGAGACCGCGCAGGTGCGACGGCGTGACGCCGATGCGTTCGAGCACGCCGCTGACCACGCCTTCGGGCTGGTCGAGCAACGTCCGCAACACGTGTTCCGAGGCGACCTCGGTGTGGCCCTGCTCGCGGGCAAGGGCCTGCGCGGCCTGCAATGCCTCGGAGGTCTTGCGGGTGAATCGGTTCGGATCGAGCGGCATTCGGTGCTACCTCGGTCGGACGGGTACTGCCAACAAAGTTGACAACACAGCACTCAAGTTTGTTCCCACGACGCGAACCTTCGTGTTCAGGACCGGCGGCCCTGCACCACCCGGACCAGGGCGTTCGGGCGGATCGGCACGAGGTCCCGCCGGTACTGGCGGTGCGCGTCGGCGACCGCCTCCTGCTGGGCTTGCTTCGCTTCCTCCAGCTGGGCCTCGAGGCGGGCGATCCGGCTGCGCGCCTCGGCGAGGGCGTCCTCCAGTTCGAGCACCCTCTGCACGCCGACGAGGCTCACGCCTTCGTTGGTCAGTTCCTGGATGCGCCGGAGCAGCTCGATGTCGCGGTCGGAGTAGCGGCGGCTGCGGCCGCTCGTGCGCGCCGGCGCGATCAACCCTTTGCGCTCGTAGATCCGCAAGGTTTGCGGGTGTACGCCGGCCAGCTCGGCCGCGACCGAGATCACATAGAGCGCACACGAATCGCGTTGCATCGGCAGCCCCCGTTCCTCGTCAATCGTCCCGGCGGCACGCGTGCGCGCCCATCATCTCCACGCGCGGGTCGGTCGGGAACGCGCCCGCCAACGCCTCGATCGCGCCCCGCTGCTCGTCGGTCAACTCGGTCGGCACCTGCACGTCGACGGTCACGAGCAGGTCGCCGGGCGCCTTGCCGTTCGCGTGGATCCCGCGGCCGCGCACCCGCAACGTCTTGCCGTTGGGTGTGCCGGGCGGGATACGAACGGTTACCGGGTCGTCGAGCGTGGGCACCTTCACTTCGGCCCCGAGCGTCGCTTCGGCGAAGGTGAGCGGCAACCGCACCGTGAGATTGTTGCCGTTGCGACCGAACAGCTGGTGCGGTTTCACCGACACGACCACGTACAGATCGCCCGCCGGGCCGCCGTTGGCACCGGCGCCGCCGCGGCCCTTGACGCGGATCCGCTGACCGTCGTCGACCCCAGCCGGCACGCGTACCTTCACCTCGCGGGCGCGCAGCTCGACCCCGCGCCCGTGGCAGGTCGGGCACGGGTTCGCGACGACATGGCCGCTCCCACCACAGCGCGGGCACACCTGCGAGAACGAGAACGGTCCCTGGTCGACTGCGATCGCACCGCTCCCCTTGCACTCCGGGCACACCTCGGGTTGGGTACCGGGGCGCGCACCGTTGCCGTGGCACGTCTCGCAGATCGCGTCGGCACGGAAACGAACCGTGCTGGTGACACCGTGCACGGCGTCGCGGAAGCTCAGGTGCAGTTCGGTCTCGAGGTCCTGGCCGCGTTGGGGACCGGTCGGCGGGCGCCCGCGTCCACCACGGCCGCCACCACGATTGCCGAACAGACCACCGAGGATGTCGGAGAACACACCGCTGGATGCACCGTCGCCCTGGAAATCGGTGAAGTCGAAGTTGCGGGCGCCGCCACCACCGAAGCCGCCACCACCGAGGCCGGCACCGCCCGGGCCGACACCCGAGGCGACCATGCGCCGCACCTCGTCGTACTCCTTCTTCTTCTCCTTGTCGCCGAGCACGTCGTACGCGGCCGACACTTCCTTGAAGCGGTCCTCGGCGCTCTTGTTCCCCGGGTTCGCGTCGGGGTGGTACTGCTTCGCCAACTTCTTGTACCGCGCGAGATGTCTTTCTCGGCCGCGTCTTTCGCCACGCCGAGGACCGCGTAATAGTCCTTGTCAAACCACTCGCGCTGCGGTGCCAATGCTTACTCCGCCGGTGTTTCTGCCGACCGGACGACCTTGACCATCGCGGGTCGAAGGACACGGCCTTTCAATTTCCAACCGGTGCGCAACACGTCGCCGACGACCGGTTCGCCGTCGCCGCCGTCTTGCAGCACCGCTTCGTGCTCGTTCGGGTCGAAAGGAACGCCCTGGCTCTCGATGCGCTCGAGCCCGTTCTTCTCCATGACCGCGAGGAACTCCGCGAACACCAACTCGACGCCCTTGCGGACCTTGTCGATGTCGACGTCACCGCCTTCGAGGTTGACGACCGCCAACTCGAAACTGTCGAGCACCGGCAGCAACGCCTCGACGAGGCCCGACGTCGAGCGATCCACCAGGGTGGTCTGCTCGCGCAGCACCCGCTTGCGGTAGTTCTCGAAGTCGGCCTGCAACCGCCGCGCCACGTCGAGCGCGTCGTCGCGTTCCTTCAAGAGGGCAGCCAAATCAGCCTCGATCAGCGCTTCGTCATCTGTGGCCTCCGGGCCCTCTTCGGGAAAGGCCGGAGCCACCGGTTCTTGATTCATGCTCATGCGGCTTCGCACTCCAGTGCTCGAACGCCGGGCGTCGCTCGCACCGTCGGTACGACCGCACTTCCGTTCTGCGCCTGGCCCATGCCGCTTACGCGCTGCGCTCGTCGTCGACGATTTCCGCGTCGGCGACTTCCTCGTCGGAGGTCGCGTTCGCGTCGTCGCCCGATGCCGACGCACCGGCAGGCTGCTGCGCCTGCGTGTTCTGGTAGAGCCGCTGCGCGAACTCCTGGCTCGCCTGCATCAGGCCTTCGTGCGCCGACTTCACCGCGTCGACGTCGGTGCCGGCGAGCGCGTCCTTCAACCGCTTCAGCGCGTCGTCGATCTTCGTCCGCTCGTCGCCGGAGACCTTCTCGCCCTGCTCACGCAGGAGCTGCTCGGTCTGGTACACGAGCGAGTCGGCGTTGTTACGCACCTCGGCGTCGTCGCGACGCTTGCGGTCCTCTTCGGCGTGCAGTTCGGCATCGTGCACCATGCGGTCGATGTCGTCCTTGCCGAGCGCGGTCCCGCCGGTGATCGTCATCCGCTGTTCCTTGCCCGTGCCGAGGTCTTTCGCCGACACGTTGACGATCCCGTTCGCGTCGATGTCGAACGACACCTCGATCTGCGGGACGCCTCGCGGCGCGGGCGGCAAACCGGTGAGCTGGAACGTACCGAGCGACTTGTTGCGGTAGGCCATGTCGCTCTCGCCCTGCAGCACCTTGATCTCGACCGACGGCTGGTTGTCGTCGGCAGTCGTGAAGATCTCCGAACGCCGGGTCGGGATCGTGGTGTTGCGCTCGATGAGCTTGGTCATGATCTGACCCTTGGTCTCGATCCCGAGCGACAGCGGCGTGACGTCGAGAAGGAGGATGTCCTTCACGTCGCCCTTCAGCACGCCGGCCTGGATCGAGGCGCCGACCGCGACGGCTTCGTCGGGGTTCACGCCCTTGTGCGCTTCCTTGCCCGTGAGCTCGCGCACCGTTTCGGCAACCGCCGGCATACGGGTGGAACCGCCGACCAGGATGATGTGGTCGATCTGGTCCGTCGACACGCCCGCATCACGGATCGCCTGCTCGACCGGTCCGCGGCACGACTTCAACAGGTCGGCGGTGATCTCCTGGAACTTCGCCCGCGTGAGCGACAGTTCGAGGTGGAGGGGGCCTTCGGTCGTCGCGGTGACGAACGGCAGGTTGATCGTGGTCTCCTGCAACGTGGAGAGCTCGATCTTCGCCTTCTCCGCCGCTTCCTTCAGCCGCTGCAACGCCATCTTGTCGTTGCCGAGGTCGACGCCGTGGTTGTTCTTGAACTCGCTCACGAGCCAGTCGATGACGCGCTGGTCCCAGTCGTCGCCACCGAGGTGCGTGTTCCCCGAGGTGCTCTTCACCTCGAAGACGCCGTCGCCGATCTCGAGGACCGAAACGTCGAACGTGCCGCCACCGAGGTCGAAGACGAGGATGGTCTGGTCCTTGCCTTCCTTGTCGAGCCCGTAGGCCAGCGCGGCCGCGGTCGGCTCGTTGATGATGCGCAGCACTTCGAGGCCGGCGATCTCGCCCGCCTCCTTCGTGGCCTGGCGCTGCGCGTCGTCGAAGTAGGCCGGAACGGTGATCACGGCCTGGTTCACCGACTCACCGAGGTACGACTCGGCGTCGCGCTTCAGCTTCTGCAGCACGCGGGCGCTGATCTCCTGCGCGGTGTAGGCCTTGCCGTCGATCTCGATCGACCAGTTCGTGCCCATGTGGCGCTTCACCGAGCGAACGGTGCGATCGGGGTTCGTGATCGCTTGCCGCTTCGCGACCTCGCCGACCAGGACTTCGCCGGTCTTCGAGAACGCGACGACCGAGGGCGTCGTACGGCTGCCCTCGGAATTGGGGATGACAGTGGGCTCCCCGGCCTCCAGCACCGATACGACGGAGTTGGTGGTGCCGAGGTCGATGCCGACGGCCTTCGCCATGGGTTTCCTCCAGGAATGGGTAGTTACTCAGGGTTTGTTCGACTGCTGTGCGACTTCTTGAGTCGTACTGAGCAGTCTAACTTGAGTCCCACGTTGTCAATTCCCGGAAGTCGGACCTTTTTGGCCCAACCGCGTGACGTTGACCTGACCGATCGTTAGATTTCCCGCCCATGGCGCGCCACGACGCATTCATCGAACACCTCCAGCACATCCCCATGTTCTCGGCCTGCTCGAAGCGCGACCTCCAACTCGTCGCCCGGCGAGCGGAAGACGTGCGGGTACCGGCCGGAAAGGTCCTGGTCAACGAAGGGGAGACCGGCCACGAGTTCTTCGTGATCCTCGACGGCAGCGCCCGGGTGACCCGGCACGGCAAGCGGGTGGCCACCATCGGCCCCGGCGGGGCGTTCGGGGAGCTGGCGCTGCTCGACAAGGCCCCCCGCAACGCGACCGTGATCGCCGAGACCCCAATGGAGCTCGTCGTGCTCGGCCAGCGCGAGTTCGCCGGCATCATCGACGAGGTCCCGGGCTTCGCCCGCAAGCTGCTGGCGGGCATGGCCGCCCGCTTGCGCGACGCAGACGCCAAGTCGGTGCAGTAACCGCCGCCGGCGCTCAGTCCCGCCGCAGGGCGCTCACCAGCGCGCCGGCCGCGAACAGCACGGCCGCGGCGGCGACGCACACCACGGCTCGGGCGCCGACGTCGCCGACCACGACCGCGGCGCGATCGTCGGCGAGGAGGCGGGCCAGGCTCAGCACGGGCAGCACGAGGGGCGTGCACGCGAGGAGCCCGACCAGCACCAGCGCCCGGCGACCCCGCTGGTTGATGACCGGCGGCGCGGCCAGCACGCCGATCGCGACGCCGACCGCCAGCCCGGCCACGACCGCGAACGACCCGGCCAGCCAGCGCGTCCCCGACGGCATCGGCGACATCGCGCCGCTCACCACGGTCGCGAGCACCATGAGCGCCTCGGCGCCCGCCGCGATGATCGCAGCCGCGCCGACGTGCGCGCCGAACACCCGGACCGGCCCGAGGACGGCGATGAACGCCTCGCGGGTGACACGGTCGGTCGCCATTGCCGTGCTCATACCGATCCACGCGTGCACCGGGATCATCAGCAACCCGGCCGCCGCGAGCGCCTCTCCCGGTGCCTGCGGACCGTTCGGGACGACGATCGCGATGATCAGAAACGTGAGCAACAGGGTCGGCATGATGCGCTGCGAGCGCACCACGTCGCGCACGACGAGCCGGGTCATACGGGTTCGACCCGGTCGATCGACCAGCCGTCGGCCAGCAGCCGCGCGAGGAGCGCGTCGCTACCGTCACGCTCGACGACCAGCTGCTGGTGTTCGTCACCGCGCCGGGCGGCGACCCGTACCGACCCGGCGCCGCCGGCGTCGCGGAGCACGCCGTTTTCGAGCATCACCGGGCGCAAACCACCCAACGAACCCGGGCCGAAACCGTGGTCGCTCACGAGCACGCAGCTCCCGTCGGCGCGCCGTTCGGTGAGTACTTCGGTGAGCTGCGCACCCGCGTTCGCGTCGAGCGCGGCCCACGGTTCGTCGAGCACCAGCAGGGCGCCCGGCGGCGCGAGCAGCGCGAAGGCGAGGTTCACCTTGCGGCGCGTCCCGACCGAGCGGGTCCGCAGCGGCGCATCGACGTGACCGCCGAGGCCGAGCCGGTCGATCAGCTCGTCGCGGCGGGTCGTCGTTGCGACCTTGTAGACCCGTTCGCCCGCCTCGAACACCGCGCGGGCCGGGAGGCTCGACCCACCGATGGGATCCGACGGCGCCCACCCGACCGCGCGGGCCGCGCGCTCGACCCGCCCGCTCGACGGCTTCGACACCCCGGCCACGATTCGCAACAAGGTGCTCTTGCCCGAGCCGTTCACACCGCAGAGGCGGATCCCGTCACCGCTCTCGAGCGTCAGGTCGACGCCGCGCAGCACGAGCGGGGTGCCGAGCCCGTACCGCTTGGCGACCTGCTCGCACCGCAGCTTCAGCGCACACCTCGCTCGAGGTCGGAGGCACGCAGGCCGAGAGAGGCGAGCACCTGCGCAATTGCAGCACACGGGTGCCCGGTGCAACGGCCTGCACCGCCTCAGGTCGAGGGTCGCGCGGGGCGCCCCGATAGATTTCGCGTTCGTGTCGCGGCCCAAGCCTCATCAGCTCGTCCTGATCATCGGGTTCCTGTTCGCCATCTTCACGCTGGCATCAGGGATCGTCCCGGCGATCACCCACTGGGAAGACCACTCGGCGATCCAGCGGCCGGTGTTCATCGACGTCCCGGGCGCGGTCAAGGTCGCGTTCTACGTGACCGTCTCCGCGATGCTGTTCATGACCGCGTGGCTCGCGTCGCTGCGGGTCCGCAACTACGAGCGCGGCCGGCCCGACGACCGCCGCACCAACAAGCAGAACGTGAAGCGGCGCCTGGCCGACTTCCGCGCCGGTGTCTACATGCAGACGCTGCTGCGCGACCCGGCCGCCGGCGTGATGCACGCGCTGCTCTACTTCGGCTTCATCGGCCTGTTCATCGCGACGGTGATCTCCGAGACCGACCACCAGATGCCGGGGTCGTTGAAGTTCCTACACGGCCGGACCTACGAGGCCTACTCGGCCGGCGCGGATCTGGCCGGTGTGATCTTCCTCGTCGGCGTGTGCTGGGCGATCGGCCGGCGCTACATCCAGCGCCCGTACCGGATCCGGATCAAGACCAAACCCGAGGACGCGATGATCCTCGGCACCTTCTTCGTCATCGGCGTGACCGGTTTCATGACCGAAGCGCTGCGCATCGCGCTCATCGGCCGGCCCGCGTTCGAGAAGTGGTCGTTCGTCGGCTACCCGCTCTCGTCGTGGGTGAACTCGTGGTCGGCGAGCGCGTTGAGCGACGGGCACCGATGGTTGTGGGGCGTGCACCTCGTCGGGTTCCTCGCGTTCCTCGCGATCCTGCCCACCACCAAGCTGCGGCACATGGTCACGTCGCCGATCAACATGTACCTGCGCGACCGCGAGCGGCCCAAGGGCGCGATGAAGCCCATGCCGAACCTGATGGAGACCGAACTCGAATCGTTCGGCGCGGCAGTCGTCTCCGACTTCACCTGGAAGCAGCTCTACGACACCGACGCGTGCACGGTGTGCGGGCGATGCACCTCGGTGTGCCCGGCGCAGAACACCGGCAAGCCACTCGACCCGCGCGAGATCGTGTTGAAGGTCGGCGAGGTGATGGCCGCGACGGGCGATCCGGCGGTGTCGCCACCGGTCGGCGTCGTTCCCGACATCACGGTCAGCGCCGACAACCTGTTCGAGCGGATCACCGGCGAAGAGCTGTTCGCCTGCACGAGCTGCAAGGCCTGCGACGAGATCTGCCCGGTGAATATCGAGATCCTCGACAAGATCCTCGACATGCGCCGCTACAAGACGCTCATGGAGAGCGACTTCCCGACCGAGCTCGGCAACACCTACCGGTCGATGGAGAACGCATCGAACGTGTACGGCATGAACCAGGGCGAGCGCGCCGACTGGGCCGCCTCGCTCGAGGGAGTCGACATCGTCGACGGTTCCGGCCCGCTCGACCACGAGTACCTCTACTGGGTCGGCTGCGCGGGCAGCTTCGACGACCGCAACAAGAAGACGAGCCGCGCGATGGCGAAGCTGCTGCAACGCGCCGGGCTCGACTTCGCGATCCTCGGGCCGAGCGAGCTGTGCACCGGTGACCCGGCCCGGCGTTCAGGCAACGAGTACATCTTCCAGATGCTCGCGATGCAGAACATCGAGACGCTCAACGGGATGGGCGTGAAGAAGATCATCACGCAGTGCCCGCACTGCTTCAACACGTTGAAGAACGAGTACCCGCAGTACGGCGGGATGTACGAAGTGATGCACCACAGCGAACTGCTCGCGACGCTCGTCGCCGACGGTTCACTCAACCTGGCGGGCGCGTCGCTCGAAGAGCGCGTCACCTATCACGACTCGTGCTACCTCGGCCGCCACAACGACGTCTACCTCGCACCGCGCAAGGTGATCGGCGCGCTCGGCGGCATCGACATCGTCGAGATGCCGCGCAACGGCACGCGAGGCTTCTGCTGCGGCGCCGGCGGCGCGCGTATGTGGATGGAAGAGAGCACCGGCAAGAAGGTCAACACCGAACGCAGCGAGGAGGCGCTCGCCACCGGTGCGTCCCGGATCGCGGTCGCGTGCCCCTTCTGCTACGTGATGATGGACGACGGTGTGAAGGAAAAGGGCGAGGACGAAGCGGTGAAGGTGCAAGACATCGCGGAGATCCTGCTCGAAGCGCTCGAGTCGGAAGCGTCGCTGCCGGCCCCCGCCGGCGGGGTGTTCGAACCGGGTCTCTGAGTGGCGAGCGACCGCGCGGTCGCCGGCCCGGTCGTTGTCGGGGTTGTCGCGCTCGCGGGTTCGTTCGCGCTCTACATCGCGTGGCCGCGCCGGCCCTTTTCGTACGACGAAGCCGTGACGGTCGGGCTGTTCGCGAAGAACCCGTCGGTGTGGGCCCCGTTCCGCAAACAGTTCGTGTTCAACAACCATCCCGCGTTCTCGTTCCTGCTCGCGGTGACCCGCCGGGTCGTCGGGAACGACGTCGCGTGGATGCGCGTGGTGCCGGCGGCCATCGGCGCGGTGTGCGTCGCGCTCCTCGGTGGCTGGACCGCGCGCCGTCTCGGCGTCGCGGCGGGTATCGCCGCCGCGGCCCTGCTTGGGACCAACCCGCTGTTCGTGCCGCTGGCCCGCAGTGCACGCGGCTACGGGTTGCTCGCGTTGTGCGCGCTCGTCGCGACGATCCTCCTCGTGGCCCCCGACACGTGGGCGTCCCGGGCCGGCTACGTCTTCGCGATCGGGCTCGGCGTCGCCACCCACCTCTACGCGTTCCTCGTGGTCGCCGCGCACGCCGTGTACCTCGCCGTCGAACGCCGCTGGTCGTGGCTCGTGCTGCTGTGCCTCGGTTCGAGCCTCGGGCTCGTCGCGTACGCGTGGACATGGCGGACGCTCCTGCGCACCGGGAGGGCCCGCCGTGGCGCGGCCAACCACGACTTCCTCTCGCAGAGTGCGAAGCTCTTGCTCGGCAACGGTCCGCTGGCGATCACGATCGTGACCGTCTTGTTCGCGTTCGGGCTGTACACGCTCGCCCGCCGGCCCGTTCTGCTGCTCGCGGCCGCGGTTCCCGTCGTGTGCGTGCTCCTCATCTGGAAGGTCGAACGGCCGAACGACATGTACCCGCGTTTCCTCGTGGTCGGCGTCGTCGGCATCGCGTATATCGCCGCTCGCGGTGTCGCCCGTGCGCATTGGCTCCTGATCCCCGCGCTCGTCGCGTCCGCGGCCATGCTCCTCCCGCAACTTCCCCATCTCGACGCGTACGGCGTCGTGGAGCAGGGAGCGATCGAGGTCACCGCGGCGCGGGCGGCAGGGCTGCGGCCGTGTGCCGTCGGGAGCCAATCCCTCCTCGCGTACGTCGCCGCGGTGCAAGAACTGCGCGGCCCGCCGACGCGGCGGTGTGCGACATCGTCGTCGGGGTCGAGGGGTCGCGCCGGTACGTGATGCGGGAGGTCCAGTCGCAGTACCCCTACGCCTGGACCGATCATCGGCTACCGGTGATCTCGAAGGTCCCGCGCGACCGGCTGTTCCCTCAGAGCAGTCGCCACTCACCCGTTGCGTCGTCGTAGCCGAGCCACGCCCGGCGCACCGGGTCGTACGAGATCCAGGCGCGGCGCTGCTCGTCCCACACCGGCGCCGACGGTCCCGTGGTGAACGTCGTCGGGGCCGGCTGGGAGGACGGAACGGTGCTCGGCGTGGGGCCGGTGAGCGTTCCCGTCGCGACCGGTTCCGCCTTGCCGGCGTCGGCACCGATCACGTACGTACCGGCCACAACGTCGCCGATCCGGCGGTGCGGACGTGTCACCGCGGCGATGAGCAAGCCGAGGAGGCACGCGCCGTCGACCACGAGCAAGGCCCAGCGCACCAGCGCGCGGCCCATACCGGGCGCCCCGCCGGCCGCGTCGACGACGCGCAGGCGGGTGATCTGCTTGCCGACGCTCGCACCGACGACACCCTGCAACACGACGAGGTTCACCAAGCTCAACAAGACCGGGATCACGATCACGACCGCGGCTTCGAGACCGGTCAGGGTGTGCGCGGTCCGGCTCGTCTCGAAACAGAACGCGGCGTCGGTCCGTGCCCGCAACATGCTGCACACGTGCACGCCGCTCAGGTCGATGAAGTCGCCCTGCTTGTCGTACGTCTTGCCGAGCACCGCGAAGAGCAGCACGAACACGACGAGCGGCACGACCGCGTCGAGCGCGAATGCGAGCACACGGCGGGGAAGGACGGCGGTGGCGTCGTTCGTCGCCTCCGGTCCGGGCGCCGGCACCGGCGCCGGACCGTCGATCACCGCTTGAAGTTGAGGTAGTACCGGCTCGGCGTCGGGCCGCGCTGGCCTTGGTACTTCGAACCGGCCGTGTCGCTGCCGTACGGGTGCTCGGCCGAAGTCGTCATCTGCAGGAAGGAGATCTGGCCGATCTTCATCCCGGGGTAGATCGCGATCGGCAGGTTTGCAACGTTCGACAATTCGAGCGTGAGGTGCCCGTCCCATCCTGCATCGACAAATCCCGCGGTGTTCGACACGAACACACCGCCGGTTCCGGCGAGAAAGTTCTCGATCTTGCGGCCACCCGGCCGCACTTCGATGTCGAAGATCGGCTCGGACGTGCCGGTGTCGCGGACCTCGACGACTTCGTCCCAGAGCAGGTCGCCGTCGACCAGGCGCCGCAACCGCGTGAACGTCTCGCTCCCGATCGGTGTGGCATAGGTCTCGGCGAGGCGACGAAGCGTCGCGAGCCGCACGGCGTCGCGTCCGCTCCGACGTTCGATGTTGTTGAGATCGCTCGCGTTGCGATAGCCGGCCCGACGGGCCGCGGTCGCTTGGTCCAGCGCTGCCTCGTGCCTGAGTGCGACGAGAAGCTGATCGGGCAGTGGCACCGACGTCAGCAATTTGTGCTCACGGGTCGGCACGTAGATCTGGCACAACGGCAGTGTCTTCGTTGGTTTCCACGTGGACCCGGCCCGCAATCCCATCCGGCTGCACAACGCGAGCAGGTCGCCGGCGAGCCCGGCCGATGTCGTCCAGACCGAGGTGCGGGCGGGTTCACGACGGCCGTCGCCGTCGACCAGCCCATCGAAGAACGACTCGATGAGGGGGGCAGGCCATCCGAACACGACCGGAGGCACACGCTTGTTCGCGGCCCCGTCGCCCGCACCCAACCAGCCGAGCGCACTCGCGGCAAACGAGGAGCAACACGTGATCGCGCCCGGCGCGCGAGAGACGGGAAGGCCGAGACCGCGCAGCACTCGCTCGATCCGATCGAGGCGCTCCTGATTGGTGTTCGAGATCGTGAACTGGTTCCGGCGCCGGCAACCCTCGGCGACGTACATGCCCAGCATCCACGCAATCTCGACGTCGACCGCGACTCGCGCCGGAAGCCCCCAACGTGACGAACGGGTGAGCAGGCGGTCGTCGGCGTTGAGGTCGGGAACGACCTGCGCGTGCTGTGCAACATGCAGTGGGAGACGACCGCGCGCCCGGTAGTAGTCGACGTGCTTGTAGCCCTCGGCGCGGAGCGCTCGTCGCACTTCGTCGCCGCGCGTCTCGAAGGCCGACCTGATCGTCGGCCCCTCGCACACCATGTCGCGCCATGCGGCTTCCGGTATGAGGCCGACGACGTCGATTTCCGTCGCCAACGCCGGGTCGGGAACCCGGTGTGGGATCGCGACGCGGACACCGGGGCGCAGCTGACCGGTTCGGACCTTGGCGATGTTCCCGTCGCGGTCGAGCGTGAAGAGGTTGTGGCCCGCGGTCACGCGGACCCGGCGACCGGACGCCAGGACGACCTCGTAGATCTTGTCGGCCGGCCCCTCGTACCAGCCGGTGATCGAGTGATAGTCGACCCGAAACGTTTCGGGGTCGAACGCGACGACGAAGGCGGGCATGCGCTTCGCAACGACTTCGCCGATTGGCTTCGGTCGTAGACCGTCGCCGTCGAGGACGAACACCGTCTCGCTCGCGGGCAGGCTCGAATGGATGAGCAGGCCGAGACGGCCGAGGCTCGACTTCCCTTCGAGCCGGGCGACGAGGTCGTCGGGCAGGGCCACGCGCTCCAGGGTCGACCCGAGCACGAACTCACCGGGGTGCAGGATGAACGCACCGTCGTCGCCGACCTCGACGAGTTCGGTGAGGTCCTCTTGCGGCAGCTTGGGGTCGATGTAGGGCGTGGTGTCGTTGCGGAAGACGCGGAAGAAACGGTCGACCCGAAGGTCGACCGACGAGGGCTGCACCGCACCGTCGACAAGCGGTTCGATGACGATGCGTCCCTCGGACAACGCCTTGCGGATCGAGACGTCCGACAGGATCATGCGGGGAGCCTAGGCAACGGGACCGGCGCCGGGCGGAAGCCCCTTTGGTAGCCTCGCCGACCGCTCCGCGGGTGTAGTTCAGCGGCAGAACATCAGCTTCCCAAGCTGAGAACGCGAGTTCGATTCTCGTCACCCGCTCTCCTCAAAGGCCCAGGTTTCGCGTGTTTCGCCGGCGTGGGCTTCGCTGGCGTCGGGTTCCATCGCGCGTCCCTCGCGCGGCGCCGTCACGCACCACCGAGGGCGTACCGCCAGATGCGCTGACGAGTACTTCGACCCTGGCCGGTGTCGTCGAAGCGCTCCATGCTCGTCGGAGTGATCAGGCGTCAGCAGCAGGAAGTGCGCTCGGGTGGCCGTCGTGCTCGGTTGCCTCCGCGCTGGTTCGTCGTGTCGTTCTGGCACGCGCATCGTGCAGTCGTGAAGGCGACGCGCGGCCGCTTCGGCTTGTGGCGCCCCAAGCCGGGCGGCTGGGGTGCGCTCCGTCTCACGGCCGTCGGGCGGCGCACCGGCCAACCCCGCGCCGTCCTCCTCGGCTACATCGAAGACGGCGACAACCTGGTCGTCCTCGCGATGAACGGCTGGGCCCCGGCCGAGCCGGCCTGGTGGCTGAACCTGCAGGCTCATCCGGGCACCGCCGTGCAGACGCGCGACGGCGTGCGGAACGTGCGTGCTCACGCGGCCCAAGGCGCGGAGCGGGACCGGCTCTGGTCGCGCTGGGCCGGCGTCGACAAGAACCTTGCCGCGTACGCGGCCCGCCGGCCCGGCGAGACGGCGGTCGTCGTCCTCGAGCCATCCCGGCCGGGCGGTCAGCCGTAGGTCGCGCGACTCGCTCGCGCGTGTCGAGTCCCCGAACCCGGTCGCCGGAGCGGCGGTCAGGGCGCGGGCGCGGCCACCGCAATCGCGTGGCACACGTAGTCGGCGCGGGTCGTGGTGTTTGCCCTGACAACGACGTTGATGCTCGCCGCGCACTTCTCCGCGGCAGGCCCTCCCGGCTGCCCGGAAAGCCCACCGATCACCGAGTACGACCCGGCCGGAAGCGTCACCCGGTACTTCCCGTCGGCGCCGACCCGCACCGTGTGCCCGGCGCCGTTGCCGTGCACGTCTGCACCGGCCTTGGCAAAGTTCAAGCCGCCGCGTTGGAGATCGGCCGCCGGCGAGGCCGGCAGCCGGAAGTACCCGTCGACCACGCCGCGCGACTGCGAGTGGCCGCATCCCGCGGCGAGCAGCGCAACGATCACGATCGCCGTGCCCAGCCTTCGCACCTGCCCACAGTGCCCGCGCGGACGCGAGTGGCGCCACCCGCGACACGCCGTTCGAAACCGGTCGCCGGGGAGCGAACCGATTGACTGTTCACCAGGCATGCTAGTATGCTAGCATCAGCGCGTGAGCGACGACCGCGCAGATGAGGACCAGGTCAAGCAGTTCAACGTGTACCTGCCGGTGTCGCTGATCAAGCAGGTCAAGCACCACGCGATCGAGACCGGCTCATCGCTCTCGGCACTCGTCGCCGCGGCGTTGCGCGCGTACCTCGACGACGACCAACCATCCCGCTCGTCGCGGAAGGAGCGATGACATGACCACCGAGGGCATCGAGGCCGTGTTCCTCGAAACCCACAACTGGGGCAAGGCCGCGAGGTTCTTCCAGGCACTGGGCTACGAGCTCGAGTTCGAAACGGATCACCACTCCGGCCAGCTCCGACTCGGAGAGGGCCCGACGGTGTTCATCGCGGAGGTGCCCCCCGATCAGGCGACCGACGCTCGGATCGTGCTGCGCGTCGCCGACGCCGACGCGTTCCGCGGCACTCCCGAGATCGAGGTCGTGTCGCCGTTCGAAGAAACGCACTGGGGCACGAAACAGATGGTGGTGCGTGACCCCGACGGCCGTTTGTGGAACCTGCAGGCTCCCGGTCGTGGCTGAACCGGACAGCACGGCCGTGCGCGTCGCGCTCTGGCGGGCGATGCACGTCCTCGTCGATGCACCGCCGCACGTACTGGTCGACGAGCTGGGCTTGCGTCTCGTCGCGCCCGACGACGACTGGCGGGCCCGGCCCGATATGGACCCGGCGTGGACAGGCCCATTTCGCGCCGGCATGGTGGCCCGCGCCCGATTCGTCGAGGATCTCGTCGCCGACCGCGCGGCCGGCGGCGTCACGCAGTACGTGCTGCTCGGCGCGGGGCTCGACACGTACGCGCAGCGCCGGCCACTCGGCGCATCGCGGCTGCACGTGTACGAGATCGATCAGCCGGAGCACCAGCGATGGAAGCGCGAGCGCCTCGCCGCGCTCGGGTACGCCGAAAGCGAGTGGCTGCGCTTCGTTCCCGTCGACTTCGAGTCGGGCACCTCGTGGTGGGACGAGCTGACTGCAGCGGGCTTCGATGCCGGGCAGCCCGCGATCGTCGCCTCCACCGGCGTGTCGATGTACCTGACGAAGTCGGCAACCGCGGCGACACTGCGCCAGGTCGCGCAGCTTCCGCCGGGATCGACGCTCGTCATGACGTTCCTCCTCCCGACCGAGCTCGTCGACGAGGCCGACCGCCCCGCCTATGAAACCGCTCAGGAGGGCGCACGCCGCTCGGGTACGCCGTTCATCAGCCTCTACACACCCGACGAGATGCTGACGCTCGCGCACGACGCCGGGTTCGCGCGCGCCGAGCACATCTCGTCGAACGAGCTCGCGGCCCGCTACTTCGCCTGCCGCACCGACGGCCTCCGTCCGTCGAGCGGAGAAGACTTCGTCGTTGCAACGCGCTGAGCGCGAAACGACACTTGTCGCCTGCGCCGCAGATGGCGCGCCATCGCGCGGTGAGGGGCCGGTGCTTTCGCACCGGCCCCTCGTTACGTGCGCAGCATCGTCACCGCTCAGAGGGCGCGCACCACGAACCCGCCGGTCACGACGTCGGCGTCGACGTTGAGTGCAACGGTGCCGTTGGGCGCCTTTACGGTGAGCTTCACGTGATCGGGTGCCGTGCCGCGGCCGTCGGTGACCGCGATGGTCATGGTCGCGCCCCGCCGGCTGTCGAGCACGCCGGTCGTACTCCAACTCGCCGTCGATCCCGAGAGCCGGAAGTTGTTGACGCCCAGACCGCCCACGAAGGTGTGCCGGCCGCGAGCGTCGGCGTACCGGCCGCTCACGGTCCCCACCTTCTTGCCGAAGAACGGGATGACGAGCGCACCGACCCCGACCCCGCCCTTGAGCGTCCCGCCGCCGAAGACGAACGCGTTACGCGTGCTCGCGTCCTCGACGACGAGATCCGCGGTTGCGTGCGCGACGCCGCCGTCGTCGTCGGTCGCGGTCACCGCGATCGTGTACGAGCCGGCCGCGTCGTAACGGTGCGATCCGGTGCAACCGGGCGCCGGCGGCGAGCCGTCACCCCAGTCGACGGTGCACGTCACGGCGTCGGAAGCACCGGGGTCGGTCACCGTCGTCTGCAGCTGCACGGTCGAACCCGCCGCCACCGACGTTCCCGTCGCCGGCGCGTCAACCCGCACTGCGGGCGCGGCGTTCTCGACAGTCAGAGTCGCCGTGCCCGACGCAGTGCTGGTTCCATCCGTCGCGGTCAGCGTGAGCTGCGCGCTCGCGTCGTCGGTGCAACGGACCGTCGTTGCCAGCGCGGCCGTATCCGCGATCGTGCAGTGCGGGTCGTCGACCGCCCAGGTGGTGGTGAGCGGGCCGAGCCACCCGACGCGCTGCCGCTGAGTGCGATCGCGCTGCCCTCGACGCCGCTGACGTCGCCGCCCGGGTCCGCCGTCACCGGATCGGCCGGCGGCGAAGCGACGTCGTCGTCGTTCACGCGGGCCGGCTGCCTGTCGCCGAACAACACCGTGCGACCGGCGCTGTCGACCGCGTCACCGAACGCGAGGCGGAACGTCTCCACCGGCAGGTCCTCGGCAACCGTGTCGCCGACGACCTGCGCGGTGACCGAGCCGTCCGTCGTGGCCGCGTCGAACGACAGCGTGCCGTTCGCCCCTTCCACATCGCCGGGGATCTCGGCGGTACCGGCGGCGATCGACCACGGGACCTGCACGGTCTCACCCGCTGGTGGGGCCGTGATCGACACGTCGAAGGTTGCCGGCGTCGTGCCGGTGTCGCCCTCCGCAACGGTGGGGCTCTTCGTGTTCACGACGAGCGGTTCGTCGTCGTGGATCGTGATCGTCGCACCGGCCGTCCCGAGCGTTGCGTTGACCGGGTCGGCCAGCGTGAGGCGCAACGTCTCGTCGGGTTCCATCTGCGTGTCGCCATGCACGGCGACGTGGACCTTCGCTTCCGTTGCGCCGGCCGGGATCGTCACCTCACCGCTCGCCGGCGAATAGTCGCCGGGCGCGGCGGCCGTCCCGTCGGCGGTCGCGTATTGCACCGTCACGTCGTACGCGCTCGGCGCCGACAGCGACACGGTCGCGACTGCGTCGGTGAGGCTCGTGTCGCCCTCGTTCACCGTCGTGCCGGTGATACTCACTGCCGGCGGCGGGTCGTCGTCGACGATCGTGCCGACCGCGGTGTCGCGCGTTACCTGCACGCCGTGGTCGATGGACACGATGCGGAATGACACCGTGCGGTCGGGCTCGTCGAGCGCGTTGTCGGTCACCGATGCGGGAACGTCGACCGAGGTAGCACCCTTCGCGATGGTCGCCGTTCCCGTCGCCCCGCCCTCCATCGCCCACGTGACCGTGAGGTCGTCGGGTGCAGGGTCGGTCAACGTGACGGTGAACGCACCACCCGCCGACTCGCCGATCTGCGCGTCGGCGACGGACGCGTGAACCCACTGGTCGGGTCGCGTCCAGGCCGGGTCGTCGACCGGGCGAACGAGCGCGAGCCCGTTCCAGTTCGATGACGACGCGGCGACGACATGGCCGGCAACCTGCGGCTGACCGATGCCGGGCACCGCGGTCGCGCTGCTCGCGATCCCTGCACCACCGAAGACGTTGTCGCCCCATACGAGCATCGAGCCGTCGGCGCGCACCGCGAAAAGGTGGTTGCTGTCGTCCATGTCGATGTCGACGACGGGCGGGCCGCGGGGAGCGTGACCGGCGTCGGGGTCAGCACTTCCTGGTTCTGGGTCGCGCCGATGACGTCGAGGCTGAAGTTGAGATTGCGGCCCCACACGAGAACGGTGCCGTCGTCCTTCAGCGCCGCACCGGTCGACGACCCGGCGGCGACGTCGACGACACCGCTGTTCGGGCCGAGGTGCATCATCTGCTTCGGGGTCGCGAGCTCGACGGTGTTGCCGCCGCTCGTACCCCGGTCGAGCACGTACGACAAGCCACACGCCCACACCGAGCCGTCGGCCTTGCGAGCCATGGCCCAGCTCGACGTCGCGACGAGCTGCACGACACCGTTGCCGAACAACGGCTCGGGCAGAGCACGGTTCGACTTCTGGCCGGTGCTCGCGCCGGAGCAGATACGCGTGCCCCACGTTCGGACCGTGCCGTCGTCCATCAGCGCGAACGACGTGCTGTCGCCGTTCTCGACGCTCGCGACACCCATGAGCGGGTTGCCGCTCTCGTCGACGACGACGGCAGGGGCGGCCCGTTGGCCGACCGACGAACCGTCGCCGACCTGGCCGTTGCCGTTGTCGCCCCAGCCGACGACCGTACCGTCGCCGCGGCGGGCGAGCACCGTGCCCTGGCTCGCCGAGAGTTGCGTGACCCCCGCGAGGGCACCGGTCCCGCCGATCCCGCTGACGGTTACCGGCGTGCGCGACGTGATCCCCGTGTTGTTGCCGAGGTTGCCGTAGTTGTTCAGGCCCCACGACCGCACGCTGCCATCGGGCATCACCGCGTAACCGGTCGCGTGCGCGCTCTCGATCTGGCGCACCTGGCCGAGGCTCGTGACCTCGACCGGGCTCGTCTGGTCGGAGAACGTGCCGGTACCGACACCCTGGCTGTTGCCCCACGACCAGACGGCACCGGTCACGCCGCCCGGCGGCGCGTCGGGCGTCGACGCGTCACAGTCGTCGTCGATGCCGTTGCCGAACCGCTCGAGCGCGCCCGGGTGAACGTCGGCACGGTTGTCGTTGCAGTCGGAGGTCGCGGTCCACCCGTCGCCATCCTTGTCGGCCAGCTGCACCGAGAACGACCAGGCGCGCTCGGTCTTCGCGGGGCCGTCACCGGTGATCGTCACCGCGAGCTCGTGCAGGCCGACGTCGCCCGCTGCGGGCGCGTACGTGAAGCTCGCGCTGTCGTTCCCGACGGGTGTGCCGTCGAGGTCCCAGGCGTAGTGCACCGCAGCGCCGTCGGGGTCGCTCGCGGCGACGCCGGCCTCGACCGGCTGGCCGACGGTGACGGTCGTCGCGGCCGGCGGGGCGGTGCCGGCGACGACCGGCGCGCGGTCCGCGCCGCTCACGGTCACGTTCCCGTAGGCGACGACCTGCCGCCCGGCATCGTCCGTGACCCGCACCCCGACGATGCCGTTGTGCGCGAACGCGGCTCGCGGCGTCGCGCCGGTGGCGTCACCGAACGTGCCGTCGCCGTTCAGGTCCCAGCTGTAGCCGGTGATCGTCGAACCGGTTCCGGCGCGCGAGGCGCTCGCGTCGAGCGTCACGTCGGCGTTCGCGGTCACCGCATACGGACCGCCGGCGTTCGCGACGGGCATCGCGCCCGCGTCGCCACCGCGCGCTTCGAGCGACCGCGCGAGCGTGCCCCAACCGCTCGCAGTCTCGGCGAGCGCCGATTCGAGGTCAGTGCGTGCGGTGACGAGGTCGTTCAACGTCGCGGCCATCGCACCCTGGGGGAACGTCGGCAGCTCGCCCATCGCGACGAACTCGGCCTCGAGCGCGGCCATGGCGTTCGCGTCGAATCCTGCGTTCGCGAGGTGGCGACGCTCGTCGGGCGTGAGCCCGGTGTCGCGCAGGCGACGGTTGTCGAGGCGAGCCTCGTTGTAGACCTGCTCCACTGCGTCCTGGTTCGCAGCGACCGTGTCGCGCAACGCTTCGGGCGCGTTCGTCGACGACATCCCCGTGGCGAGCGTTGTGGCGAGGTCGCGCACCTCACGGGCGTGCACCAGCGCCCAGCCGCGGTCGCCCGCCGCCTGCGCGCCCTGGTAGCGCTCGATCGCGTGCAGCAACGCTTCGCTCGTCGCGGCTTCGTCCGCGAGCGGGGCTTCGAGGTTCGCGAGATCGCCGGCGAGCGAACCGCCGATCTCCGGCGACGCGTCAACGGCCGCGCCTTTGATCATGGTCGGTTGGGCGAAGGAAGGGTCGGGTGGGTCCTTCCAGATCGCGCCGTAGCTCTTCGCCTCGTTCATCACGAGGTTGAGCACGTCGCCCTGGACCTTCGCCTTGAACACCGGCGTCGTCTTGCCGGTCATCGCCGCGAGGATCTCGGAGAGGCAGCCGCCGCTCGGGTCGGCGAAGCACTTGACGAAGTCGCCGACCTTGCTCGCCTTCATCGCGGCGAGCAGAACGGTGTGCGTCGCGAGCCAGCTCACGTACTCCTGGCGCGCCTTCTCTTTCAGGTTGGTGATCGTCGGATCGGGCGCCGGCAGGTCGCCGTCGGGCATCTTCACGGTGATCGCGTCGGGAAAGATCGTGTCCTCCGCGGGCGTGAATTCGCCGTCCTGGCAGGTGTCGTACACAACGTCGTAGGTGCCCGGCCCGATGTTCCCGCCCGGCGACGTGAAGCCGATCGTCTCGTCGAGGAAGACGTGCGATGCGGTCGCGACGATCGTGTTCGGTGCGCCGCCGCCGACGTCGGTGAGCTCACCGCCGCTGAACCCGGACGGGACGATGTACACGTCGCTTGCCGGGTAGAGGAAGTCGTCGGTCCCCTTCTTGGCACTGGCGGGGCACGCCGGGTCGTAGGTCAGCGTGCCGTCGATGATGATCACGCCGTTCGGCCCGAACGTCTTCTGCACGTCGCCGTTGGCGTAGCTGAGCGAGTTGTACTGGTTGGTCGGTGACGCGTGCGCGGGGGCCGTCGCGAGCACGGCACCCGCGCTCACGGTGGTCAGCGCCACGAACGCCGCGAGCAGCCGCCGGGCGAGGCCACCGCTGGGGTGGCCGCGACCGGCGGCGCCGCGCGTCGTCGTGGAACGGGTGCGGTGCATCGGGATCGTCTCCTCTTCGAGTGTGGGTTGGGACCCGCGTGTGGGATCGGGTCATGCCGCCGCGAGCGCGGCGACCATGGCTTCGAGTTCGGGCTGGCCGGGCAACGGCGCGGCGGGCAGGCGGGGAAGCTCGGCGAGCATCCGGTAGCCGTCCGCGATGTCAGGCCCGAAGAACGCGGGCCCGTGGGCGCTCGCGAGCGCCGTTGCGTCGAACGACTGGAGGCGGGCGAGGTGCGCGCGGTACTTCGTCGGGTCGAGCCACGCGTGCCAGGGGCTGAGCACCCGGTTCATGGTGAGGAACGCCTCACGTGAGAAACCAGGATCGAGCTGCGTGACGTCGTCGACCTCGTGGGTCACCGGCAGCCCGAAGCTGTCGGACGCCCAGTAGACGCCGGTGCGCGTGTCGAGCAGACCCCGCGTCGTCGGGCTGTCGAACGTCGGCGGCGTGAGCGCGACGAGTTCGCGGTCGCCGGCGCGGAAGCGCTCCCCGTCGTTGACCCACCGGAGCCGGTCGAGCGGCAGCACGTAGTCGGCGCCCATCCGCTCGACCATGAACCAGGTCGTCACGACGGTGGCCTGCGGGCACAGTTCGAGGACCTGCGGCAGGTTGCCGACGTGGTCGGCGTCGTCGTGCGAGAGGAAGATCCAGCGCACGTCGGCGGGGTCGACGACCGAGAAGGTCTTCTCGAGCCACAGGTCGCGCACGATCGCGGGGCCGCAGTCGACGACGATCGGCTCGGCACCCGTGATCACCATCGAGTTGACGAACACGGCCACCGGGTTCACGCCCTCGCCCATGAGCAGGCGGGTGACGTGGGTGTCGGGGGTGAGGTGCTGCGTGTCGCAGGCACGGACGGGCAGTTCCATGGCATTGCCTCCCGGGATCAGAAACGGTGAGGCCATTTCTCGACCGGGGGCCTTGACGCGGGCTCGACAGCCTCTCCACGGCGCCTGGCCGCGGGGGCGGCCCTCTCGTCAAGTGAGCGTCAAGCGGCCGCGCGGCGCTCGGAGCGAGAACAGGAACCGGGTCACCAGGCCCCGCGGGTGCCATGAGGAGGCAGCAGGTGCGCATCGGGATCAGCGTCCCGCAAGTCGGGCGGCTCGCCGACGTGACCGCGGTGCGCGAGGTCGCTCGGGCCGCCGACGTCGCCGGTTACGCCTCCCTCTGGGTGGTGGATGCCGCCTTCGCGGCGCGCAACGCGCCGACCGCCGGCGTCCTCGACCCGATCGGCACCCTCCACATCGCCGCCGCCACCACCGAACGAGTCCGGATCGGAACCAGCGTCCTCGTCGGCCCGTGGTACGCACCGGTCCTCCTGGCGCGGGCGCTCACGACGCTCGACCACGCGAGCGCCGGACGCCTCACGGTCGGTCTCGGTATCGGGTGGCCCGAGAGCCCCTACGCAGCAGTCGGCGTCCCCGCCCGGCACCTCGCGACCCGCCTCGAGGAACTGCTCGACGTGCTCGACGCGGTATGGGGCGACGACCCCGTCGTCCACACCGGGCCGAGGATCGAGCTCGGGCCGGTCGAGGTGCAGCCGAAGCCGTTGCAGGAGCCACGACCGCCGCTGCTGCTCGCGGCCCGCACGCCTGCCGGTCTCGATCGCGTCGCCCGCCGCGCCGATGGCTGGATCGTCGGCGGGCTGCCGATCGAGGCCATCGGTTCGATGTGGCGCGCGGTTCGCGAGCTGGCGGCCGGCTACGGGCGTGATCCCGACACCTTGCAACTCGTCGTGCGGGCGGCGGCGCGCGTCACGGCGGTGCCGCTCGACGGCGCGCGCGAAAGCTTCTGCGGCACCCGGGCACAGGTCGCCGACGACCTCGAGGCGATCCGCGCGCTCGGCGGCTCCGAGGTGATCCTCGGGCTGAGACGGGCCCGGCGACGGCGACGGCGCTACTCGACGCGTACGACGAGCTGCACGCGATCGCCGGCGCGGTCGTCAGCCCGCAACGGGCTCGCTAGGCCGACCCCGCGCCGCGCGCTCCCACGCCGCCTCGACGTGGTGGGCGACGGCCAGCGATCCCTGGGCCGTCGCGGTTTCGACCGCCCGCCGGAACAGCTCGTCGACTTCCTGCTCCGAGGCGCCCTCCAGTACGGCGATCTCGGCGCGGCGTTCGAGCAGGAGCGGCTCCTGCCAACGCTCCCCGAACGTCTCCAGGACCTCCGTGGCCTCGGCCAGGCGCGCGTGCGCATCCTCTGTGCGGCCGGCGCGCATCAACGTGAGCGCGTAGTTGGCGAGAAAGAGCGCGACCGTGGTGCGCACGCCGGTGCTGCGGTATCGCGGCAGGTAGGCATCGAACAGCGCGAGCGCTTCGTCGTTGTCGCCGAGTTCACTGAGCGCCCACGCGAGCGACAAGCCACACGCGGAGGTGAAGAAGATGAACGCGCACGTGGGATCGAGTACGAGCCCGCGGCGCGCGATGCGAGCGGCGCGCGCCGGGTCGTGCGCGATGATGCCGCCGAACCCGGCCAGCTCGAGCAGCACGACCTGCGGGTACGGGTCCGAGACCCGTTCCAGCAAGGCGAGGGCGCGGGCCTCACCGTCGTTCTCGACGTCGACGTAGTCGTGGATCACGACATGGAAGCCCGCGGCGAGAAGTCGCTGCTCCGCGAAGGCGCCTTCGCCCAACAGCCGCGGGTCGATCGACGCGTCGAGGGCGACCGCGGCGTCGATGTACCCGGCGGCTTCCGTGAGGCGCCCGGTGTGCCAGCAGTGCACACCCCACGCGCTGTGGCCGAGGGCACGCAGCAACGGATCGTCGCTGCGCTTGCTGATCTCGAGCATCTGCGCGGCCAACCGGCCCGCGGGCTCGAGCTCGCACGCGGTCGCCGCCGCCGCCCATTCCTCCCACATCAGCTCATAGAGGAGGTCGAAGCGGCCGGTGCGCTCGGCGAGCTCGCGCGCACGGTCGAGCGGCGTCGTCGTCGCGGTTGTCACGTAGCCGTAGCGGGCCCGGCGCACCCGCGCGAGCGCGGCGATCGCATGGAACTCGGCGGAGAGCGCAGCGGGATCGTCGCCGGCACCGTGACGCAGCTGCAGCGCCCGCTCGAGCAGTGGCTCCGCCGACTCGTACGCGAACCGTCGCATGGCAACGGCGGCAGCCCGCTCGAGCGCGCTCGCGGCGCGCTCGCGGTCGCCGAGCGACACCGCGTCCCAGAGATGCGCGGCGATGATCTCCGCGTTGTCGTCGGTGTCGCCGCCCGCGGCGACGATCGCGTCGGCCGCGCGCAAGTGAAGGCGGGCTCGCCGCAGCGTCGCGAGCTCTTCGAGCACGACTTCGCGCACCAGAGCGTGCGCAAAGCGGAACGTCGCGGGCGCGTCAGGGACTTCGATGATGAGACCGGTCGCGATCGCGTGCTCAAGGTCGTCGAGGCACTGTTCGACGTCGCGGTCGGCGACCCGTCGCAGGAGCTCGAGCGCGGTCTCTCGCCCGATCACCGCCGCGGCCTGCAACAGGTCGCGCGTTCCCTCCGGCAGGCGCGCGAGCCGCCGCCGCACCACGTCGCGCACGCCCGCGGGAACACCGGCACGCTCGATCAGCTCTTCGTCGCTCCCCGCGACGTCGGCGACGACGAGGCGCGCGAGTTCGCCGACGAAGAAGGGATTGCCATCGGCGCGCGCGTGGATGGCGCGCACGACGGCGGACGACGGAGCAGCACCAGTGGCGCGCCCTACCAGCACGCCGGTCTCCTGTTCGTCGAGCCCACGCAGCTGCAGCCGGCGCGTCCCGGGCCGGCGCGTGAGCGCCGCAAGCGCGTCGACGACTGCCGCGGTGCGTTCGAGCTCACGAACCGACACCGCGACAATGACGCGCACGGTCGACAACCGGCCCGCGAGGAACTCGAGCAGCTCGAGCGAAGCCGGGTCGGCCCACTGCACGTCGTCGAGCACGATGGCGACCGGCGCACGAGCCGCCGCATCATCGAGCGCCTGCGCGACCGCCTCGAACAGCCGGAAGCGGTCGGCACCCGGTGGCTCGGCGAGCGCCGCGGCCGGCGCGAGCACAGTCGCGAGCTGCTCGTCGATCACCGACGCGCCGTCACCGCGCTCAACGAGCGCGCGCAGCACCTCGAGCCACGGCCAGAACGCGGGCGCCGCGCCGCCCTCGTGGCAGCGCCCCCAGTACACGGCCGCGCCCGCACGGTCGGCTTCGCGTGAAAGCTCCTCCAGCAGGCGCGTCTTGCCGATGCCCGGCTCCCCTTCGACGATCGCGAAACGGGCGTTGGCGCGCACCATCTCGTTGTACGCCGCGATCATCTCGAGCACCTCGGCGCGCCGGCCCACGATCCCGGTCGCGCCGACGCCGTCGGCGATGTCGACGGCGAGCACCGACTGCGGCCCCGTCTCGGCGCGCCCCGCGGCGGGCGCAGATGCCGGCAGCGCGCTGGCCGCCGGCGCGGCCAACGTCGCGTCGAGTCCCGGGTCCTGGTCGAGGATGCGGGCCTCGAGGGTACGCAGCGGCCGGCTCGGGTCGACGCCCAGATCGTCGCGCAATGTCGTGCGCATGTCGTCGAGCGCCCGCAGGGCGTCGGCCTGGCGCCCCGCGCGGTAGAGCGCGAGCGCCAGCTGCGCCCACAGCGTTTCGCGCAACGGGTTGCGCCCGACGAGCTCCGTCAGCTCCCCGACCAGCGCGGCATGGCGGCCGAGGGCGAGGTCGGCCTCGATCCGGTCCTCCAGCGCCGCGAGACGTCGCTCCTCGAGCCGCGTCGCCAGCCCGCGCGCGAACTCCTCGTTGGCGCACTCGAGCAGCGCGGGACCGCGCCACAACTCGAGTGCCTCGCGGAGCCGGGCCGCGGCCTCACCGGGGTGCCCATCGGCAAGCAGCACCCGACCCTCGTCGGCAAGCCGCTCGAACCGTCGGAAATCGACGTCGTCGGCGGGGATGTCGAGGCGGTAGCCGGGCGGCTCCCAGCGCAGCACGCGTGGGCCTCGCCACGCGCCCGGCCCGGTTCGAGCTCGCGGCGCAGGCGAGAGATGTAGCTCTGCAGCGTCCCGGATGCCGACGGCGGGACGCGGTCGCCCCATATCGCCTCGATCAGCGCATCGACGGCAACGATCCGCGACTCGGCGGCGAGCAGCATGGCGAGCACGACGCGCGCCTGCGCGCCGCCCAGATCGACGGGCGCGCCGCCGTCGGCCCAGACCTCGAGACTCCCGAGTAACCCGAACCGCAACGCCGCACCCTCGCCCTCGCCGAGCCGGACGCAAGTTTCGCGCGCACCACGACCCGCCCGCCGATCGGCGAAGCTCCAGCGTTCCGCCGCGCTCCGGTACGGGCGATCAGCGGGACGGGTGCGAGGACCGTCGCGGCGAGCGCGCGCGGGCGCGCAGGCCGAGGCGCAGCGAGCTGCCCGCGGCGAGCTCGTGGAGCACGCCTCTCAGACCGATCGTGATCGGTGCTGCGGGGCCCGGCGCGCTGGCGACCCGGATCTCGTCGTGGTCGGCGTGTACCGCGAGGACGTGGTTGCGGTAGCGGAGCTCCATGACGAGGTTGCTGAGCTCGTCGGGAAGGAGCGGGTTGAACGTCAGCACCTCGTTGCGGGCCTCGAGCCCCGTGTAGCAGCGCTCGAGGAGGTCGAGGCTCCCGGCCATCGCGCCGATGTGGATCCCTTCGCGCGTACTGGCGGCCGCCTCGGTACGGAGGTCGGCTTCGAGCGCTTGTTGGAGCAGTCGCCACGAGCGGGCACGGTCGGTGCGGGCAAGCACCCACGAATGCGCGATGCGGCTGAGGGTCGACCCGTGGGAAGTGCGGGCAAGGTAGTAGTCGACGGTCGCGGGGATCGTGGCCGGGTCGAAGTCGTAACCGAGACGGGGGAACAGTTCGGTGAGCTCCTCCGCGGTGAACAGGTAGAACAGCATGAGCACGTCGGCCTGCTTCGAGACCTGGTAGTTGTTGGTCGAGTCGCCCTCGGCTTCGAGGATGAGATCGAGGCGGCCGATATCGCCGTAGCGGTCACGGCAGGCGGCGAGGTCGAGATCGCGCAGGCGTTCGTAGCCCTCGAACTGTGCGAGCAGCCCGTTCGGAAGGAACGGGACGCGCAGGCGCCGGCTCACATGGCCCCATCGCTCCAACTCGTCGCTCGTCACACCGAGCCGGTTCAAGAGCTCGCCCCCGAGGCGGGGGCCGAGCAGTTCGTGCACCTCCTCGGCACGCGCGAGCGCCCAGGCGGCCATCACGTTGACGTAACTGTTGTTGTCGATCCCCGCGCCGGGACGATCCGGGTAGCCGTCGTGGAACTCGTCGGGGCCCATCACACCGCGCACGTCGAAACGGTCGGCGTCGGCGTCGTAGGTGGCGAACGAGGAGAAGAACCGCGCCGACTCGATGAGCAGCTCGGCGCCGTGGCGTACGAGGAACCCGAGGTCGCCGGTGACCTGCCAGTGCTGCCAGACGTTGAACGCGATGGCGAGGTTCACGTGGTACTGGCGGCAGGAGTTGTCGGCCATCCACCGTCCGGAGCGCGGGTTGAAGAACGCTCGCGGTGTCTCCTCCCGCCCGTCGCTGCCGCTCTGCCACGGGAACAGCGCGCCGCGTGCTTGCCGCTCCCGCGCGCGACGGCGGGCGGTGGGGAGCCGCCGAACCCGGTACAGCAACAGCGAGCGGGTCAGCTCGGGGAGGCGGTAGTCGAGCAACGGGAACACGAACAGCTCGTCCCAGAACACGTGGCCGCGATAGCCCTCGCCGTGCAGTCCGCGCGGCGGGACGCCGGCATCGAGCACCGCGGTACGAGGCGACAGTGCCTGGAGAAGATGAACGACATGGACGCGCACGGCGACGTTCGCGCCCGGCGCGCCGTCTTCGAGCTCGATACGGAAGCGGTGCCACAGCTCGACCCAGCGTTCGAGATGCGGTCCGAGCAGTGCCTCGAAGGACGGCGCGGCTTCCGTGGTCGCGATCGCGGCGAGCGCGGGTTCGGCGATCGCATCGTCGCGCGAGGTCACGACGCCGGCGAGCTTCTCGACGAGGATCGTCTCGCCGGCCGCGACGTCGAGCTGGCAGCGGTGCCCGACCGCGGTGTCGTCGTCGACGGGCTGCGTGCCGATGGCGACGCGGCTGTCGCCGGCGCCGACGCGCCATACGTTCGTGCGGATCGCGACCGCCACGCGGACGTGTGACGAGACGGTCTCGGCTACCAGGCACGCCGCCCCGTCGTGGTGGCGACGTTCGACGATCCCGAGGTGCCGGTCGGCCAACATGCGGTAGGCGGCGACGTTCGCGTTCGTCACGTTGCCGTCGACGATGGAGCGCACCTCCATGCGACCCGACCAGTTCTCGGGGACGAACCGGATCTCCAGCGCGGCCGCGTGCGGATCGTCCATCGAGACGAAACGGCGTTCGGTCGCGCGGGTACGGCGGCCGTCGGGATCGATCAACGTCGACTCCCGCTCCAGGACCGCCGTGCGCAGGTCGAGCGAAACGCGATGACCGGCGAGCGACCAACGGTCGGGCGCGAGCCACGAGCCGCCGTCGCAGCGCAACGTGAGATTGGTCCAGTTCGGCAGGTTCACCATCGATTCGTCTTCACGACGCCGGCCGTCGACGTTCGAGACGAGCCGGTCGTAGGTCCCGGCGACGTAGGTCCCCGGGTAGTGAACGGTGTCGGCGACCGCATGCACCATCGCACCGCGAGTCGCCATATAGCCGTTCCCCACGGTGAGGAGGGCCTCACGCTGGCCCTCGGTCATCGGGTCGAACCCGCGGTACGCGAGCACCCACGGGTCGCCGTCGAACAGTGCCTCGTCGGGGACATCGGCGAGGTCGCGTACGACGAGGTCGGCACCCGCCGCGCGCAGGTCGTCGGCGTGCCCGGTGCGGTCGACGCCGATGACGAGTCCGAAGCGACCGCGCCGCCCGGCTTCGACGCCGGCCACCGCGTCCTCGACGACGACGCAGGTCCCCGGGCTCGCACCCAGCCGCCGCGCCGCCTCGAGGTAGGTCGCGGGGTCGGGCTTGCCCGCGAGCGCGAGCTCCTCGGCCACGACGCCGTCGACGCGCACGTCGAACAGCTCGCCGGCGTGCGCCGCCGCCAGCACCAGCTCGGCGTTGCGGCTCGCGCTGACCAGCGCCGTGCGACTCCCGGCCGCACGGGCCCGCCGCAACAGGTCGAACGTCGTGGGGAACGGGTCGACGCCACCGTCGCGCACCGCGGCGACGAACAGCTCGTTCTTGCGGTTGGCGAGGCCCCACGCGGTGGCGGCCGTAGGCGGGTCGCCCGGCGCGCCGATCGGCAACGTGATGTCGCGAGACGACAAGAACGCGACCGTGCCGTCGATGCGAAGGCGCCCGTCGATCAGCTCGCGGTAGTCCTCGGCGCTGAAGGGCGGCGCGCCCGGCGCGTTGTCGCGCAGGTACTCGTCGAAGAGCTGCTTCCACGCTCGTTGGTGGACGCGCGCGGTGTCGGTGACGACGCCGTCGAGGTCGAGAATGAGGGCCGCGTAACGGTCGTGCATCAGGTCTGCGTCTCCCGCGTCGCCCGCGGTTTCGGCCAGGCGTGCGGGTGCAGCGGTTCGCGCAGCCGGGCCAGGAACCGCCGATGATGACCGGCGCCGAGGTCGAGGTGCCGGTACGTGAGCAGCTTGAAGAAGTCGGCGACGAACATCCACGCGATCGCGTAGCCCCACACGAGGGCGATGGGGCCCCAGCCGATGTGCGTGATCAAACCGAAGCCGTAGGCGGCGAGCAGCGTCGCGAGCACTTTGGTGATGATCGCGCTCCACAGCATCGCGGGGGCCGGGTAGGGCTTGCGGAGGAAGAAACGGTCCGAGCGGGTGACGAACAACGTGAGGTGGCCGGCGACGGCGAGCTTGAGGAAGACGAGCGTCTGGATCTGCGCGTTGTCGAGGCGCAGCCAGAGCCGGCCCGCGAGGAGCACCCCGAAACTGCCCACGACCCCGACCGCGCCCAGCACGGTCGAGACGGTCAGGACCCGAGGCATCTGCCATCGCACGGGCGCGGGGTCCAACCACGTGTTGTCGACCGCGATGGTCATGATCGGCACGTCGTTCAACAGCGCGAGCAGGATGAGCATGATCGCCGTGATCGGGTAGAAGTTGAACACGACCATCGTGATGACGACGAACAGCATGATCCGAATCGTCTCGGTGATGCGGTAGATCGCGTAGCTCGTCATGCGTTCGAAGATCCGGCGCGCCTGTTCGACGGCTTGCACGACGACGCCGAGGCCCGGCGCGGTGAGCACAAGGTCCGCCGCGGCGCGTGCGGCGTCGGTGGCGCCGCTGACGGCGATCCCGACATCGGCCTGGCGCAGCGCGGGCGCGTCGTTCACACCGTCGCCGGTCATTGCGACCAGATGCCCACGGTGTTGGAGCGCGTCGACGATGGTGTACTTGTGCTCCGGGAAGACGCGTGCGAACCCGTCGACCGGTTCGAAGTCGCCGCCGATTCGCCGCAGTGTCGCGTCGTCGAGTTCTCCCGTCGGGATGTCGGTGGCACCCCGGATGTTCGTACCGAGGCCGAGCTTCGCGGCGATCTCGCGAGCGATCGCGATGTCGTCACCGGTCACCATCTTGACCGCCACGCCATGCTGTTCGGCCCGCGCGATGGTGTCGGCGGCGTCTTCGCGCGGCGGGTCGAACAGTGGCAGGATGCCGCTGAACTGCCAGTTGCCGTCGCGACGACTCGCGACGCCGAGCGTCCGGTACCCGCGCGCCGCGAGATCGTCGACCGCGGTGTTCGCTCGTTGTGCGGTCGAGGCGTCGAGCTCGCACAGCGAAATGATGACCTGCGGTGCGCCCTTGGTCGCGGTGAGATCGGCACCGTCCGGGCCTTTGACCACTGCCGTCGCCCGCTTGCTGGTCGGGTCGAACGGCGTGAACGACTGCTCGCGGTAACCGTCGAGCCCGGCGGCGGTCGCCAGGACCGCGTCGTCGATCGCGTCCCGGTTGTCGGCCCGGGCGGTGAGCGCGGCGATGCGAACGACCTCGGCCGCGTCGGCGGCCGCGAACACGATCGGTTCCCCGAGTGTCAGTTCGTTGCGCGTGAGCGTGCCGGTCTTGTCGGAGCAGAGCACGTCGACGCCGGCCATTTCCTCGATGGCCTCCAGCCGCGTGACGATCGCTCCGAGGCGAGCGAGCGCGCGGGCGCCGATCGCCATCGTCACCGACAGCACCGCCGGCATCGCGACCGGGATCGCGGCAACGGTCAGGATCAGCGCGAACTGCACGAGTTCCAGCGCGGGGGTTCCCCGTGCAAGTTGTACGAGCACCAAGATCGCGATCAAGGCGAGGCTCAACACGATGAGGTAGTCGCCGATCCGCAACACCGCGCGCTGGAAATGCGACGGCGCGCCGGCCTGCCCCACGAGCGCCGCGGTCCGACCGAAGAACGTGCCGAGCCCGGTCGCGTAGACGAGCGCGAGCATCTCGCCTTGCTTGGCGACCGAACCCGAGTACGCGACGTCGCCGGCGCGCTTCGCCACCGGCAGCGACTCACCGGTCAACGCCGACTGGTCGACGTCGAGGTAGCCGTCGCCGAACAGTTTCACGTCGGCGGGCACGATGTCGCCGAGCCGGACGCGGATCACATCACCGGGTGCCAACTCGGATGCCTCGACCTGCCGCCACCGGCCGTCCCGCTGCACACGCGCACGCGGCGCGAGACCGCGCCTCAGCGCCGCCACCGCGTCGGCCGCCTGCCGCTCCTGCCAGAACCCGACCGCCGCGTTGAACACGAGCAGTGCCACGACGATCACGAGGTCGATCCAATGGCGAACCACAGCCGACAGCACGGCTGCGACCTCGATCATCCAGGGGATCGGCGCCAGAAGAAACCGAACAGCTGCGCCAGGGCCGAAACCCGCCGCTCGGGGATCTCATTGCGACCGAACTCCTGCAGCCGGCGCGTGGCCTCGGCATCGGTGAGCCCGCTCCGGCTCGACTGCAGTGCGTCGAAGACGACCTCCGGATCGCTGTGCTCGGCACGGTCCGGTTCGATCGGCGAAGACCGACGCCCGTCTCCCCGGTGCGCCGCCGCCGGCGACGGGGGGTCCGCAACGAACCGGCGTACCGTTCGAGTCACATCGAACCCCTTCCAGCGAGTGCTTCCGGGTCCTTGTCGTATCGCGATGCGGAGCGTGAGCGCGGTCACCCGCCACGACCAGCGCCGCAACCGCAGCGACCGCGCCTTCCGGTCGCAGGCGCCGCCGTCCCGCAAGGCTCACGTCAGCATCTACCCCGCTTCACGAGGCGCAACCGTCGAGCCACGACCTCGCGGCGGCGACCGCGCGCTCGCTCGAGTCACCCAGCACGTTCCCGGCGGCAAACACCTCGATGTTCGTCGCCGACGAGACCAGGCCGACCCGCTCGATCTGCTCGAGCACGGAGGGCTCCACGCCGCTGAGATAGAGGCGGCTGCCGTGCTCGTCGAGCGCCGCCGCGTAGGCGACGACGACGCGGAAGAAGGTCGCGCCGAGCCCGGTGCGGCCTCGCAGCCGTAAGACAACTGCCGACCGTTCGGCGCCCGCAACTGCAGGCAGGCGGTCCTCCAACGTCCGCACCCCGGCGAAGAAGAGGCTCCCGTACACATCGAGGACCGTTATCTGACCGCGGTGCAGTTCCCGCGACGCCGGTCGCTGCTCGACCTTGCCGTCGGGTCGCCGCACGAGCTCCACGATCGAAAGGTCCATCGCGTCGCGGTTGAGTTGGAGGAGCGCCGACAGCGCGACGCCGAGCCCGACGGCGAGCTGGATCGACAAGAAGAGCGTGCCGACGAAGGTGGTCAGCATCGCGATGCGCGACGACCAACCGGTACGCCACACGGTTCGGATCTCGCCGAACTTGAGGGAACCGACCGCCGCGACGACCAGGATGGCCGCCAGCGTCGGCATCGCGACGCGTGACACGAGCCCGGAGAACGCGACGAGGATGACGAGCATCCAGACGCCGCGGAAGATGGACGCCGCGCGGGTTCGTGCGCCGGCACTGACGTTCAATGCGGTCTGGCCAACCGACCCGCCGACGGGTTGACCGGTGAACAACCCCGCCGCGATGTTCCCCGCGCCCTGTGCGACGAAATCGCGACCGACGTCGTTCGGCGGCCCGGAGGCATTCGGTACGTTCTCGCTGACGCCCGCGCCCTGGACGAGCACGATCGCGGCGACTGCCAGTGCACCCGTCACGACGCTCACCGAAAGCAGGTGCAGGCGAGGAAGTTGCGGCACCGGGAAACCCCCCGGAATGCTGCCCTGGTCACCGACCCGCGCGACGCTTTCCAGACCGCCGAAGCCGACGACGAGGCTCGGGATGGCGAGCGCGACGAGCGACGAGATCTGCCCGACGAAACCGCGCCGCGCCCGCAGCACGACGATAAGACCCATCGTCGCGGCGCCGGCGAGGACCGACGCGACATCGATGCGGCGCGCGTGCCGGACGACGTCGAGCGCGCGCGCGAGCGACGTCTCGCCGTGGCTCGCGACCCCGGTGAGATCGCCGAACTGGGAGAGCAGGATGTTGGTCGCGATACCGGTGAGGAACCCGAGCATCACCGAGTAGGAGACGAAGCGCGTGTAGCGGCCCAGGTGCAGGAGACCCGCGGCGATCATCGCGACGCCGGCGAGGACCGTGAGGAGGAACAGGGCATCAGGACGGTCCTTCGGAGCGACCGTCGCCAATGCCGAACCCGCCGCCAACGCCGCCGCGCTGGTCGTCGTGATGACCATGAGCCGTGTGCTCTCGCAGAACCCGCCCGCGATCGGCCCGGCGAAACTCGCGAACAGGCCGTGCACCGGGCTCACGCCGGCCAGAACACTTGCCGCCATCCCGTCGGGCACGCTGCTGATCGCGCCGGGCACGCCCGCGACCGCGTCGCTCGCGACACGGTGGCGGTCGAGCTCGTTGTCTTTCACCCAACGGCGCGCCGCGGCGACGACCGAACGATCAACATCCACCCCACTCACACTGGCCGCGGCACCCTGGTCGCGGCATCACCCCTGCCAGGTGACGTTGGCTCACCCCCGGGACTGCTAGATCCCGGGTGGCGATCCGTCGTTGTCCAGGATCGTGCCCGTCCCGACCGCGCTACCGATGACCGCGCCGGTCGCGCCTGTCAGTTGCACCTGGAACTGCTCGTCGTATTCCGGGGTCGTGTCGCCGTAGGTCGTGACCGAGATCAACGCTGTCGTCTTCCCGGCCTTGATCGTCTTCGTCTTGCCGGTCAGGGCCTTGTAGTCGTCGGGCGCGGTCGCGCTCACGTCGGCGGTCGAGTACTGCACCACGACCGGCGTCGCCTGTGGCTCCGACAGCGTGACCGTAAAGGTCGCCTTCTGCGTCTTCGTGTCGCCCTCGTTGACGGTGACGTCACCGATCGACACCGTGCCCCCGCCGTCGGCGGGCCGGATCGTCACGGTGCCGACCGGTCGGATAATCGCAACTGCCGGACCGGTGGCTTCGAGCGCCTCGACGAAGAAGTCGTTCGTCGCCTCATCGGTTGGGCCGCCGTAGATCGGGATCGTGACTTGCGCGGTGTTCTTGCCCGCTTTGATCATTTTCGTCTTGTTGGTCAGGGCCTTGTAATCGGTGGGCGCGGTTGCGGTGTCGTCGAGGGTCGAATAGTGAATCGTGAGGTCCGAGCTCTCGGCGTGATCCAACGTGAAGGTCACCTTCGCTTGCGTCTTGCCGCCGCTGGGTTCGGTCACAACCACATCGCCCACGCGTAGCGCATTCGGTTCGAGCCCCTCGACCTGGCCGGCGTCGAGCGCGTCATCCCACACGCGGATGCGCGCGACCTTGCCGGCCGACACCTCATCCGGTACCACCGTGTCGTCGCGGAAGAACCGCAACAGCCCCGATGCGTCGATCACGCCGTCTTCACTGGCGGAATCGTCGAAGGTCCATTGCAACACACCGTCGACGTAACCCCGCACCATGCCGACCGAATCGCGAGTCAGCACGATACGCGCGTAGGTGCCCGGGGAGATCGGGTTCGTACCACCCGAAGCCCACGGATAGAAGTCGAGCTGACCGTTGAGCGTGTACAGACCGTTGTCGCTCGTCGAATCCTTGAAGTCGACGATCCGCGTGTAGCCGCTTTGCTGATCGAAACTCGCGAGGACCTCGATCGTGTACGTACCGTTCGGCATGACGCCCGCGGTCGGCGACAGGTCCACGCCATCACCCGCGGCGAACTGGAGCACCGGCTGCGCCGTGCCCTCGACCGAGTCGTTCACGAAGCTGTTCGGTCCGCCCGCGTCGACGAGCGCCGGGGCGCCGCCGACACTGCTCGACCGGCTGTTGTTGAACTGATAATCGGCGACCAACGTGGCGCTCGCCGCGGCGGGTACCGCTGCGACCAGAACACCACCCATGACGACCGACGCCGCTGCGACGGCGCGCGCGAGCCGAGCCTCGAACCCCATGATCCCTCCCCGTTCGTCCCACCCCAGCGGGAACGCCGCGAGTCTCACAGCCCGAGGTCGACAGGGCAACGGCCGCGAACCTTGATCAGACGACCTGCCCGTCGGCGACGCGGCCGATGCGACTGAGTACGACCGAGCGTGACGTGCCGCCATCGAGCGCGGTCAGGGCGACGGCAGTTCGGTTGCCTCCTCGAGGCGGTCGTACAAGCGGCCGGCGAACCGGCCGGCCAGCCCGGAACGTTCCATCTGCGCGCGCGCTCGGCGATGAACACGCGCGAGCCGGACTTCGATGTGCCGGTCCTTGAGGTTGTCGTCGAGATCGGTCAGCGTCTCGGCACCGGTCGCGTCGAGGTCCGACCACATCTCCGCGTCGATGACGAACCAAGCTGCGCCCGGGTGCTCGTCGAGCAGCGCGCCCGCGGCTTGCCGGAGCCGCTCGGCATTCGCGTAGACGAGGGGCGCTTCGAAGCGCAGCACGGCGACACGACGCGCAGGTGGCGCGGTGTCGCCGTCGACCCGGCGGAACACACCGTCGTCGCCGCGGCTCAGTTCGACGACGTCGGGAAAGCTCGCGCGGTGCACGAGGAACGCGAGCGACACCGCGACCCCGACGATCATCGCCGGCAGCGTCTCCCAAACCAAGACCAGCGCGAATGTCGCGAACGCGGCGATGAAGTCGAGCCGGTTCACTCGCCACAGCCGGACCAGCGACCTCGGGTTCGCGGCGCGCAGCACGGCGACGATCACGACGGACGCCAGCACCGGCTCGGGCAGCTTCTCGAACACGGGCGCGAGGAACAACAAGGTCGCGAGCACGATTGCGGCGGCGACCAGGTTCGCCATCTGCGTCCGCGCGCCCGCGCCCTGCGACGCGGCCGACTTCGAGAGGCTCCCGCTCACGGGCAGGCCGCCGGCGAACCCGGCGGCGACGTTCGCGAACCCGGCACCGAGCAGTTCCTGGTCGGCGTCGACGGTTTCGCCGGTCTTCGCCGACACGGCCGACGCGGCGGCGTACCCCTCCGAGAAACCGACGAGCAACAGCGCGGTCGCCGCGCCGAAGAGCTCGAGCCAGCGCGTCCCGGAGATATCGGGGACGCCGAACGCCGGCAACCCGCGCGGGATATGGCCGACGATCGCGACGCCGTGGTCGTCGAGATGGAACACGACCACGAGTGCGATCGCGCCGGCGACGACCACGACCGCGGCCGGCAGGCGCGGCACGAGCCGCTCGAGCAGAAGCAACAACGCGACCGATCCGAACCCGATCGCTGCCGTCGTCCCCTGCCAGTCGCCGATCGAACGCAGCACGTCGACGAACTTCGCGACCGCCGACGAGCCGCTCACCTCGACGCCGACGAGACCGCCGAGCTGCCCGACGATGATCGAGATCGAGAGCCCGGCCACGAACGCTTCGAGCACGGGTCGCGAGATGAAGTTCACGATCCAGCCCAGCCGGAGCGCTCCCGCGCCGATGAGGATGACGCCGGTCGTGATCGCCAGTGCGGCGGTCAGCGCGACAGGATCGACACTGCCCCGGAACTCCGCGACCACCGAGGCCGACAGGGCCGCGACAGCCGAGGCCGGGCCGACCACGAGCACCGACGTTCCTCCGGTGATCGCGTACGCGACCGCGGCGGCGAACGCCGCGTACAACCCGACCTCCGTTGGGACGCGGGCCACACCCGCGTACCCCATCGACTCGGGCACGAGCAGCGCGGCGAGCGCGATCCCCGCGACGAGGTCGAGCCCGAAGTCCTTTCGCCACCCGTACTGCGGCAGCCACCCGACGACCGGCAACGACGAGCGCAACGAGCGCGGGGGCGCAGCGGTGAGGCCGGGCCCCGACCGGTCAGGATCCGTCGCGGAGCCCCCGTCGACCTCGGCCACTAACTGCTCGGCATGCCGGACTGCAACTTCTCCATGACTTTGTTGATGGTGAAGCTCGCCGGCGTCTGGGAGGGCGGGAACTCGACCAGGCTCTGGATCATCTCGCCGACGTACGCCTGGATCGGGACGAGTACCCACGCGTGGTCGAGGAGCCAGTCGTAGTAGGTGTTCGACGTGATGTCGGCGCGTTCGTAGGGGTCGGTGCGCAGGTTGAAGATCTTCGGGACGCGCAGCTCCGTGTACGGCTCGGCCCAGATTTGCAGGGTCCCCGTCGCGCGCTGTTCGAGGAACACGATCTTCCAGTTGTCGAACCGAACCGCGGTGAGGTCGCCGTCGTCGGAGACGTAGAAGAAGTGTTGGCGCGGGCTCGTCGCGGATTCACCCGTGAGGTACGCGCGCATGTCGTAGCCGTCGAGGTGCACGCGGTAGTCGTGGCCGTCGAGGGTCGTCCCCGCCCGTAACCGATGAGCGACGTCGGCGTCGCCGGCGACGGCCAGCAGCGTGACGAACCAGTCGGCGTGGCTCATGATCCCGTTGCACACCGTGCCCGCCGGGAAGTGGCCCGGCCAGCGCACCAGGCTGGGGACGCGGAACGCGCCCTCCCAGTTCGAGTTCTTCTCGCTGCGGAACGGGGTCATCCCCGCGTCCGGCCACGAGTTCATGTGGGGCCCGTTGTCGGTGGAGTAAAGGACGACCGTGTCGTCGGCGATGCCGAGGTCGTCGAGGATGCCGAGCAGCGCGCCGACGTGATGGTCGTGGTCGACCATCACGTCGTGGTACTCCGACTGCCAGCGACCGGCCTGGCCGCGGTGCGCGTCGAGGACGTGGGTGCGGAAGTGCATGTGCGTCGTGTTGAACCACACGAAGAAGGGCTTGTTGCTCTCGGTGGCATTCCGGATGAACCGTTCGGCCGCGGTCGCGAACTCGTCATCGACGGTTTCCATCCGCTTCCTGTTCAGCGGGCCCGTATCTTCGATCGGGCCGTCGGCGTACGAGTGGATCACGCCGCGAGGGCCGTACCGCTTGCGGAAGTTCGGGAAGTCTTCGGGCGACGGGTAGTCGGGTTGCTCCGGTTCCTCCTCCGCGTTGAGGTGGTAGAGGTTGCCGAAGAACTCGTCGAACCCGTGGGCCGTCGGAAGATGCTCGTCACGGTCGCCGAGGTGGTTCTTGCCGAACTGCCCGGTCACGTAACCCTGGTCTTTGAGCGCCCGAGCGATCGTCGGGTTCTCCTGTTGCATGCCGATGGCGGCGCCGGGCATCCCGACCTTGGTCAGCCCGGTCCGGTACGGGTTCTGACCGAGGATGAACGCAGCCCGGCCCGCCGTGCAGCTCTGCTCGCCGTAGTAGTCGGTGAAGCGGATGCCTTCGGCTGCGATGCGATCGATATTGGGGGTGCGGTAACCCATCAAGCCGTCCGAGTAGCAGGACAGGTTCGTGATCCCGATGTCGTCACCCCAGATGACGAGGATGTTCGGCTTGCCGTCGGGCACCGGTCACCTCCAGCTTCGAACGCGTGCGTTCCCGAGACCGTAAAAAGCCACGCCTCCGGCCGCATCACCCGTTTGACGTGATTGCCCGCTCGCCGCGCGCAGGTATGCGCAACGCTTTCCCTCCCGGCCCCCGAACGGGGAAAAATGAGATGCTTGGAGCAGCGAATCAACCGCACGACGACACGCGACGGCACCGAGCTTGCCTACGCGCGCAGCGGTCACGGGCCGCCGTTGCTCTACGCGGCAGGCTGGCTGACCCACCTCGAGCTCAGCTGGGCGCTGCCTCCCGAACGTCGCTTCTACGAAGCACTCTCCCGCGGTCGGACGCTCATTCGCTACGACAAGCCCGGCTGTGGCCTGTCGGGCCCGGCAGCCGGGGCGCCATCGATCGCATCGGAACTCGACGCGCTCGAGACGGTGGCCCGAGCCGTGGGGGCCGAACACTTCGACCTGCTCGGCGCATCACTCGGCGTGCCGGTCGCCGTGCGCTTCGCCGCCGCCCATCCCGAGATGGTCGACCGGCTCGTGCTGTACGGGGGCTGGCTCCGAGGCAGCGACTTGGCGAACGCGGCCGTACAGGAGCACGTGGTCGGCCTCGTGCAGACGCACTGGGGCCTGGGCTCCGATGTCCTCGCCGACATCTTCGCCCCCGGTGCAGCCGCTCCGACTCGTGCCGCCTTCGTGAACTACCAGCGCGAGGCCACCACGGCGGAGACCGCGGCGCAGATGCTCGCCCTCAGCTACGAGTCCGACGTGAGCGATGTCGTCGCCGGCGTCGCCGCGCCCACGCTCGTCGTGCATCGCGACGGGGACCGCGCGGCACCGATCGAGCAGGGAAAGCTCCTCGCCGAGCGGCTCCCCGGCGCACGCTTCGAGGCCTTGCCCGGTCGTGCCCATCTGCCGTACGTCGGCGACGTCGACCGGCTCGCATCGGTCATCCGCCGGTTCCTCGGTCTGCGGGCGCTGCGGCGCGGGGCAGCCCCCGCGCTCACCCCACGCCAGCGCGAGGTCGCGCAACTCGTGAGCGAGGGGTTGTCGAACCGGGAAATCGCGACGCGACTCGGTATCGAAGAACGGTCGGCGGAAGGTCACGTGGAGCGCATCAGGCTTCGCCTGGGCTTCCGGTCGCGCTCGCAGGTCGCGGCGTGGTTCGTGGCCTCCGACGGAAGTTTCGGTAGTTGAGGTAGTTCCACGCCTGACGGCGCGCGCCGGAATGCCCATGCTGAACGCATGTCGACAACATCCGATCGGTTCACCCGTGTTGCCATCCCGGCGTACGCGATCGTCGCGTACGCCGCGTTCGTCGCCGTTGCGCTCTGGGCCGTCGGCTTCCTCGCCAATGAAGCCGCGCCGACCGCAGTCGACGGGCGGGTACGGCACACCACATGGGTCGCGGTGCTCATCGACCTCGGCCTTTTCCTGCTGTTCGCGCTGCAACACTCCACGATGGCGAGACCCGCCTTCAAGCGGCGCGAGCGCAGCGTCGTCGGGCCGGGGATCGAGCGCAGCACCTTCGTCCTCGCGACGAGCGTGGTGCTCGGGCTCCTCTTCGCATGCTGGCAGTCCCTTCCCGGCACCGCGTGGCACGTCAACGGATCGCTCGAACGCGCACTCCTCTGGGGCGTGTGCATGGCCGGATGGGCGCTCGCGGTCGGGTCGACCTTCATGATCGACCACCTCGACTTCATCGGCTTGCGCCAAGCCGCGCGCCACGCCGGCAAGCGGCCGCAAGCTGCTCCGGCCTTCAAGGAGCAGTGGTGCTACGCCTGGGTTCGCCATCCGATGATGCTCGGCTTGCTGGTCGCGTTCTGGGCGACGCCGACGATGTCGGCCGGTCACCTCTTGTTCGCCGCGGCCGCGTCCGGCTACATCGCCGTCGGCCTCCAGTTCGAGGAGCGCGACCTGCGCCGCGAACTCGGCGCGGCCTACGAGGAGTACGCGTCGCGCGTGCCGGCGCTCGTGCCCACCCCCGGCCGGGCGCGGGGCGCCGATGCCGCCGGCGATCTGTCGGGGTAGTCGCGACGACCGAGCGCACGGCACCGCGGCGAACGCCACGACGGACGGCTCGAACAAGTTTTTTTGAGGCCGGGTGTCCTCCGCGGCCGGTCCTCTTCGTAGCCAGGGGTGAGAGCCGGCACGGTGCCGGCGAGCACCGAGGAGCACCCCATGGCCACGACCACCATCACCGCCCCGGTCACCGGGGCCACCGTTCAGACCCGTCCCGACCGGCACCTCGTGCGGACCGGCACCGTCGCCGGCCTCACCGCCGCGGCCGCGACATCGTCGACCGCGGCGCTCGCGCACGCCGCGGGCGTCTCGTTGAGGGTTTCGGGCCAGGCGATCCCACTGCTCGGCTTCGCGCAGGTGACCTTCGTCGCCGCACTCGTCGGTACGGTGCTTGCCGCCGTCTTCGCCCGACGGGCCTCGCATCCGGCCCGCACCTTCACCCGCACGACGATCGTGCTGACGCTGGGTTCGTTCGTTCCCGACGTGATCGCGAACGCGCCGGCTTCCACTCGTCTCGTGCTTGCGTTCACGCACGTCGTCGCCGCGGTCATCGTCATTCCGGCGCTCGCATCCCGTCTCACCGACTGACAACCAACCCGACGCGGGCGAGAATTCGCTCGCCACCCGAAAGGACCGATCCGAAATGACCCAGTACCTCTTGGCCGTGCACAACGACGTCGACGTCCCGCCGTACGCGAACGATGACGAAATGCAAAAGGCGTTCCGGCAGGTCGACGCCTTCAATTCGGAACTGCAAGCGGCCGGCGCGTGGGTGTTCGGCGGCGGGCTCAACGATCCGAGCATCGCAACCGTCGTGCGGAGCGAGCACGGCGAAGTGATCATGACCGACGGCCCCTACGTCGAGACGAAGGAACAGCTCGGCGGTTTCTGGATCATCGAAGCGCCCGACCTCGACGCCGCGCTCGCGTGGGCCGCCAAGGGTTCGGAGGCGTGCATGAACCCCGTCGAAGTCCGCCCGTTCCAAGAAGAGCCCGAGGCCTGAACCGCTCGTGGGGGCCGTGCCGCGCCGTGACCTCGAACGGGTCTTCCGGGAGGAAGCCGGAAGGGTCGTTGCCACCTTGGTCCGTCTCTTCGGCGACATCGACATCGCCGAAGAGATGGCCCAGGAGGCGTTCGTGGTCGCGGCCGAGCGCTGGCCCGCGGAGGGACTCCCGCCGAACCCGGGTGGCTGGCTCACCACGACCGCTCGCAACCGGGCCATCGACCGCCTCCGCCGCGAGGCGTCCCGCAACGACCGCCATGCGCAAGCGGCGCTTCTCCACGCCGATGACGAAGCGCCGGAACCGGAGGGTGAGGTGCGCGACGACCGGCTCCGCCTGATCTTCACCTGCTGCCACCCGTCGCTCGCCCCCGGCGCGCAGATCGCGTTGACGTTGCGGCTGCTCGGCGGGCTCGAGACGCCGTACATCGCGCGCGCGTTCCTCGTCCCCGAAGCGACGATGGCGAAACGGCTCGTGCGGGCGAAGCGCAAGATCCGCGACGCGAAGATCCCGTACCGGGTCCCGAACGAAGCCGAGTTGCCGGGCCGGCTGCCGCCGGTGCTCGCCGTCGTCTACCTCGTGTTCAACGAGGGCTACACCGCTTCCGAGGGCGACGAGCTGATCCGCGCCGACCTGTGCGCCGAAGGGATCCGCCTGGCTCGGCTGCTCGCCGAATGCATGCCCGACGAGCCCGAGGTGCTCGGCTTGCTCGCACTGCTCCTGCTCACCGAGTCGCGCCGGGCGGCTCGGACCACGCCCGACGGCACCCTCGTGTTGCTCTCCGACCAGGACCGCTCCTTGTGGGACCGCGCGCTGATCGCCGAGGGCCAGGAACTCGTACGTCGCTGCCTGCGGCGGAACCAGCCGGGGCCGTACCAGGTGCAGGCGGCGATCAACGCGGTGCACAGTGACGCACCGGTCGCGGCCGCGACCGACTGGCGGCAGGTCCTCGCGCTGTACGACCAGCTGTACGCGATGGCGCCGACGCCGGTCGTCGCGCTCAACCGGGCCGTCGCGCTCGCCGAAGTCGAGGGGCCGGCCGCCGCGCTGGCGGCGATCGAACCGCTCGATCTCGACACCTATCACCTGTTCCACGCGAGTCGCGCCGAGTTCCTCGTGCGGCTGCAGCGTTACGAAGACGCCGGGCGCGCCTTCGATCGCGCGCTCGCACTCGCGACCAACGCCGCAGAACGCGCGCATCTCGAAGCGCGCCGCCGCGCCCTCCCCGCGCCGCCCCCCACCTGAACGCGCTGCACGCGCGAACGGTGGGGCCGGCGGTCCGCCGGCCCCACCTTCGCTCGGTTCGACGCCTCTAGGTCACGATGATGATGCAGCGCGCCGATTCGCTCGGAGCGTGCGACCCGTCGCCGCCGTAACGGGCGACGAACGACCACTGGCCCGCCGTCTTCGGCGTGAAGCCGGCCGAGAAGTCGGCGCCGTTGCGGGTGGCGAGCGCCGAAACCTTCTTGCCGTTCGGTGCCGTCGACTCGACGACCACGTTCCCGCCGCTGATCGACGTGCCGCCGTTGATCGTCAGCGGCTGGCCGGCCACCGCAGTTGACGGGCAGGCGATCCGCACCGTCGCCGGCGGGCCGACGACCCGTGCGAGCACGTTGAAGGTGCCGATGCTCTCTTCGTGCCCGGTGCTGCCGCAGAACGAGAACTGGGTGCACTCTCGCTGCGCCCCGGCTGGTAGCGCCGCGTCGGCGTCGGGTCGTTCCTCGCTCACCTCCAGGGGAAGGTCGGCCCCGAAACCCGGCCCGACCCCGGCCGGTGCCGTCACGCTCACGGTGACCTTCGCATGCTTCCCGGGCGCCAGCCGCACTGTCGCCGGCGACACCGCAACCGAGAACCCGTCGCCGGTGCCGACCGGCTGCACATGGAAGACGCGGCTCTCCGGGCAGTGCTTGTCGAGCCCGACCTTCAGCGTGGTCTTCTGCGTCGCGGGCAGACCGGTACCGAAGTCGGTGAATGCCACACCGTTCGCGGCCGCGACCGTCCCGTTGCCCGCGATCGACTCGCCGAGCACGGAATAGGAGGAGCCCGTCTTCGGGGCCTTCCAGTGGAACGCTGCCGTCGCGTCCTGCTGGGGTGGGATCGGGGGAAGGTGGGTCGTGGAACCGGGCAACTTCGTGCCGCAGTAGTCGTCGAAGGCCGCCGGTGAGACGACCTTGCCGCGCACGCTCACGCCGGTCGCGGGTGACGCACCACGCGCGTGCACGCGCACGAACGCCACGTTGTCGTGACCGTTCCACGGCGGGTCGACACCCAGGGGCGCGGGCGCGCCGCTCCCGTTCGCGACCGGCGCGAGCGGCGCGTCGAGCCCGAGGTCGGGGATCGGCGCGTTCTGGCCCTTGCCGCTCCCGCCGACGCCGAGTTGCAACGGCGACTGCGCTACCAGGCCCGCCCACGCGAATGGCAAGGGGGTCTGGTTCGAGACCGTCACACGGCAAAGCCGCGCCGGCGCGATCGACGCGTCGTTCACGTAACCGTCGAAGCGCACGTGCAAGCCGATCGTGTTGTCGTCGAACACGTCGCCCGGTTGCATCGCCTGGTCGATGTGGTCGTAGCCCGACAGCGATCGCACCACGTGCACCGGCGGCGCCGGGTGGAGCAGGTCGTTCGGCGACGAGCTGTGCACGTTCGTCACGACGAGGCCCTCACTCGGGATACCCGTGCTCCCGGCCGTCGGGTCGCCCTGGTCGACACCGACGCGCTCACGGCACTCGATGTCGTACCCGAGCTGCTCCGGCCAGTCGAGCGGCAACAACGACAGCTGGATGAGGTTCGGTTGCGACGCGCTCGGCGCCACCTCGAGCGGCGCGATCGTGCGCGAATCGGTGAACGCACCCTCGTCGATGAGGTCGTGCTGCACCACGAGGTTCGGTGGGATCCAACCGTCCTGTTCGAGCGGGTACCCGTTGAGCATCGCGCTCGACGGCGGGTCGCCGGTCCAGCTCATGATGTCCCAGTTACCCAGGCAATCGACGCTGTCCTGACCGGTCCCACCGGCGAAGGGCGGGGGATAGAACGCGCAGTCCCCATAATGGGCCGGTGCGCCGAGCTGGTGGCCGAGCTCGTGCTCGATCACGGCGACGTTGTCGCGATCGGAGAACGACTCGTTGATGACCGACGCCGAGATCGACAGGGTGCCGGTCTTCTTCGTCGGGATGTCGTACGTCTCGCCGTTCCCGCCGTAGGTCTGGCCGCCGAAGCCCTGCCAGTTGTTGACGATGACGAGGCGGTCGTAGTTGTGCGGGAAGTTCGTCGGGCCGGTCCCGCAGTTGAGCACCAACGCCTCGATCGGGTTGGAACACAACGTGTCGATCGCGGCGCTCGCGACGTCGCCGGCGTAGGGCAGGTACGGCGGCTGGTCCTTCTTGTCGAGGTACCAGTTGCCTTTCTGGTACAGCTGCGACGGGTGTGGTGCCGGGAACCAGCCGTCGCTCGTCGCGGGATCGCTGAGCACCGTGAAACTCAGGTTCGTCTGACCGTAGGTTCCCGTCGACCAGAAGGGGGTCACCGTCGAGTCGTAGATCGACTCCCACTGCGCCGGCGTGTGCCGCGGCGCGCGGAACTCGCAGGGCCCGGCCGGGCACGGGAGCGACGCGTTCGGGCAATACCTCGCGTCGCCGGGCGAGGGCGAGCAGTCGGCGCCCGGTGTGCACGACGGGAATTCCACGGGGATGACGAGCACGCGCTGGTTGCCCTGCGGTGACGTCGGCCCGTCGGCGCGCGCCACGGGCACGCGTGCAAACCACGAGAAGCCACAGACGGCGACGACCACGAGAACGACGATGAGACGGTCGCGGCGAGATCGGTTCGGACCGCGCGCGGGTTTGGCGAACGCCATAGTGCAGCTCCTGTTCGACGGGAACGCCGCCCGCGGCGCGGGAGGCAATCCGATCCTGACGAGCAGCGCGCCTGCGCGCTGCGACGTAGCGCGCCATGCGAATGTCGGGTTCGACCATTCGCCGCGCGCTCCCGGCGCTTACGACAGCCGCTTGTCGTCGGGGGAACGCGCCGTTACCCTCCCGCGGGGCTTTCCGGGGGGAGAACACCATGCGCGGGATGCGACGAACGTTTCGACTGTTGCCCGCGATGATGATCGCTCTCATCGCCGCGTCGTGCGCGCCGGTCACGGGCCTCTACACGGGGGCACCGACGATCACGACCCACACGTACCGCATCGGGCCGTTCAACCTGGCGCCGATGGGGAAGCCCGGCTGGGAAAGCCAGACGAGCGGGACCAACGTGCCCCGACCGCCCGGCGACGTCGGCATCAAGTCGATGTCGTTCGACCTCGTCGACGCGGGAGGCAACCCGGTGCCTCGCACCGCCGCACATCTTCATCATGTGTTGCTGATGAACGCGGCGCGCACGTCGACGATCTGCCCCGGTGAGGAGGAGCGCTTCGCCGGTACCGGAGCGGAGCGCAGCCGCCTCGCGTTGGGAAGCTCGTACGCGTACGTCACGAAGAGCACCGATCGATGGGACGCGCTCTGGCACGTCATGAACATGTCGAACGCGCCGGAGAGCATCTACATCCAGTACAAGGTCGGCTACGTGCCCGCCGGTGACGCGTCGGCGGCCCGCCCGGTGACGCCGATCTTCCTGGACGTGACCGGGTGCGGGACGAATGCCGAATTCGACGTGCCCGGCACCGGCGGCCCCGGGAGCGTCTTTACCAAGACGCGCACGATCACGGCGCCCTTCGACGGTGTTGCGGTGTACGCGATCGGCCACCTCCACGACGGCGGGATCGACAACCGCGTGACGCGCGACTCCACCGGCCAGGTCGGCTGCACGTCGGTCGCGCGCTACGACGTACCGGAGCCGATGGGTTTCCCGTCGTCGATCACGCCCTGCCTGATGCACGTCTACGTGAACGGCGGCGAGAAGTACACGCTGCGCACCAGGTACGACAACGCCAAACCGCACAGTGCGGTCATGGGCATCGTGCTGGCGTACGTGTGGAAAGGCACGCCGCCCAGCCAGTACGCGCGGGTGCCGGCGCGATCACCACGACGGGCGCGAGCGTGAAGAAGAAGAAGGCCTTCACCGTCACGCTCAACGCGACCGGCGGCACGACCCCCACCTGGTCGATGGCGGCAGCGCCCGCATGGGTCGCGCTCGACGGCGCGACCGGCAGCCTCACGGGCACCGCACCGAACTCCCCCGGCACCTTCACCTTCACCGTCACGGTGACCGACGCGACCGGTGCCATCGACACGGCCACGTTCACCCTCACGGTCAACTGATCGACCACAACACTCCAGAAGGACCGAACCCATGAAGAAGCACCTGGACGTGCTGGAAGCGCTGCTGCGGGCGGTCGCCGACTGCGGCGGAACCGACATGCTGCTCACTGCGGGCACCGAACCGCTCGTGCGCGTCGACGGCGCGCTGCGCCCCGCGGCCGGCTTCGCCGCGATCGACGACGACACGAGGAACGCATCCTGCACGTTGCTCGACGACGAGCAGCACGCGCAACTCGAACACGATCGCGACCTCGACTTCGCGTTCTCGCACGAGAACAGCCGCTTCCGCGGGAACGCGTTCTTCGAGCGCGGCCGCCGCGCCCTCGCGCTCCGGTTGATGCACAGCCGGATCCCGTCGTTCGACGAGATCCTGCTCCCGCACGCCGTCCGGGACCTGAGCCGGTTGCACCAGGGGCTCGTGCTATTCACCGGGCCGACCGCGCGCCCTACGCGCCGCGCTCCGCGAAGACCCCGATGTCGTGCTCGTGGGCGAGATGCGTGATCTGGAGAGCATCGCCATCACGCTGACGCTCGCCGAGACCGGCCACCTCGTGCTCTCGTCGCTGCATACGAACGACGCCGCCCAGGCGCTCGACCGCATCGTCGACGTGTTCCCCGCCGAACGCCAGGCGCAGATCCGCCTGCAACTCGCGAGCGTGCTCTCCGGCGTGGTGGCCCAGCGCCTGGTGCCCCGCACCGGCGGCGGGCTCGTCGCGGCGTACGAGGTCTTGATCGCCACCTCCGCGGTGAGCAACCTCATCCGCGAAGGCAAGACCCGTCAGATCCGCAACGCGATGCAGATGGGGATCGCGTCCGGCAACCAGACGCTGGAAATGTCGCTGAACGCGCTTGCCGCCGATGGCGTGATCACACCCGACACGGCACTCGCCACCGCGTTCGTCCCGCACGAGATCGAGGTCGCCGCCTCCGCGGCGTGACGCGGCTCAGGTGCCCCGGCAGAACCCGACCGCGTCGGTCTTGGTGGAGCCGTCGGCGCAGAGGACATCGGGGTTGTCGTGCGAGAACACCCCGCGCGGGCTCTCCCAGCCGGGCACCACCCACGCGTGCAACATCCACGCGGTCTCGCGCATGAACTGACCGTGCACCTTGTTGCACTGCGTCTGGGTGACGCTCGAGTCAGCTGCGAACGGGATGACGATCTTGCCGCCCTTGTACTCGACGCACGTGTTGGTGTGCCGGTGCCAGTGGTCGTTCGGCCCCGCGAACCCTTCCGGCGGCGCGATCGACAGCGCGAGGTACATCACGCCGATGACCTTCGACGTCGGGCTCGTGCCGTCGTAGATGTACGACCCCGGGTTCGACACGTCGAACGAACCGACGCGGTCCGGATGCGCCTTGGGGATCATGGCGCCGACGTTGATGTAGTGCGCGCCCGTCTCGGGCGAGAACTTCCCGGCCTGGAGCATGTGCGCCCGGAGCGCGTCGGCGACCGTCGGGTAACGCATGGCCGCCGCCCGTGCCAGGACCAGCTCCGCCGCTTCCGTCGCGCGCGTCTTGGCGCTCAGCGGCTTGTCGGGGATCGCCACCTGCGCGGCCTCGTCGATGTTGCACGAACCGGGCGCGGCGCCCGGGATGCAACTGGGCGCGGCAGTCGTCGGTGGCGCCACGGCCACGGTCTTGACGATGGTCTTCGTCGAGCTCTTCGACGAACCGACTGCGTAGGCACCGGCGGCGGCCGCCACGAGGACGACCACCCCCGTGACGATCGCCGCGACGGATCGGCGCCGGCGCGGCTCCGGCCCACCGAGCTCGGCACCCTCTACGCGCTCGAGCGTCTGCATGGTTCCCCCCGGTACCTCGCAAGTCGGCGCAGTGTAGGAGTGCCGCAGCCCCGTGAACAGGGTTCGTCGTCGGGGGCCGAACGAGGCGTCAGCGCGCGACGACCGGCCCGTCGTTCACGCCACTTCGCCCGCCTGCTTGCGCCGCTTCGGCGCCCGCTCGGGCGTGCGGCGCTTCGATTGGAAGGCCTCCGGACGCGAGTGCACGGCGACGAACAGCGCGCAGGGTTCGCCGCCTTCCGCCGGGCTCATGGCCGCGACCTCGTGCACGAGCGCGAACAGTCGTTCCTCGAGCTCCTCGCGCTGCTCGGGGGTGAGGCGCAGGCCCAGGCGCGCGTACTTGCGTTCGGCCGACGGTGATTCGAGCATCTCGGCGCGGAACGCGTCGACGATCGCGAGTGCGTTGTCGTCGGGGGCTTCGTCGATGTCGAGTGTCCACGACTTGCCGGTGGAGCGGTAGGGGATCTCACGCGCGCCCCGAGCCCCGCGTCGCATTTCCTGCGGCTCGACAAATCCGGTCGCCACGAGGGTGCGGACGTGGTGCAATGTCGAGGCCGGGTCGCGTCCGAGACGCTGCGCGATCTGCTTGTTGGTCAGCGCGTCGTCGAGGGTGAGCCGGATGATCCGGAGCCGGTCGGGGTGCGACAGCGCCTTGGCCTCCGCCGGTGTGGCCGCTCGTCGTGGCCGCCGTTCGGGGTGGTCTCTTGGCGTAGGGGGCACGCCGCCAGCATAAGTGATTGACATTTCCCAATCACTTCTGCCATCGTCGGGCCATGGCCGACGCCGAACGCCGGACGCTCTGGCACCACCGCGACTTCATGTTGCTGTGGGGTGGCCAGACGGTGAGCGAAGTGGGGAGCGCGGTCACGACGCTCGCCCTCCCCCTCGTCGCCGTACTCGTGCTCCACGCGACCACCTTCGAAGTCGGCGCCCTCGCCGCCTGTACCACCCTGCCCTTCCTGCTGATCGCGCTCCCCGCCGGCGCCTGGGTCGACCGGTGGCACAAGCGCAGCGTGCTGCTCTGGGGTGACGCGGGCCGGGTGCTCGTGCTCGGCTCGGTACCCATCGCGCGGGCCCTCGGGCACCTCGGCCTGGCCCAGCTCTACGTCGTCGCGCTGCTCTCCGGTGTGCTGACGGTGTTCTTCGACGTCGCGTACCAGAGCTACCTGCCCGCCCTCGTCACCCGCGACCAACTCGTCGACGCCAACGCGAAGCTCGCGGCGAGCCAGTCGTTCGGGCAGGTGACCGGGCCGGGGCTCGGCGGCGTGCTGGTCGGCGCCCTCGGCGCGGCCTACGCGGTCGCGGTCGACGCGGCCAGCTTCGTGGTGTCGACGATCGCCACCTTCGCCATCCGCGGTCGCGAACCCGAACGGCAACCGACCGGCGTGCCCCGGGACTTGCGCCGGGAGATCCGCGAGGGCCTCGCGTTCGTGCTCCGTCACCCCATCCTGAAGAAGGTCGTGGGCTGCACCGCGACGTCCAACTTCTTCTCGGGCGCGATGGTCGCCATCGAATCGGTGTACCTCGTGCGCACCCTGCACGCGAGCCCTCGGGTGATCGGTGGGGTGCTGAGCCTCGGCAGCGTCGGCGGCCTGCTCGGCGCGATCTTCGCCGGCCGCATCGCCCGTCGTGTCGGGACCGCGCGGATCATCTGGCTCTCGCTCACCGTTGCCAGCCCGTTCGGCCTGCTGATGCCGCTCGCCTTTCGCGGGTACGGCGTGCTGCTCGTCGCCGCGAGCTTCTTCGCCATCTCCGCCGGCGGTGTCGTCTACAACACTGCGCAGGTCTCGTTCCGCCAGGCCGTGTGCCCGCCGCCGCTGCTCGGCCGGATGAACGCGTCGGTGCGGTTCCTCGTCTGGGGGACGATGCCCCTCGGAGCGATCTTCGGCGGCATCGTCGGCACCGTCATCGGCCTGCGCGCCACGGAGCTCGTCTGTGCCCTGGGCCAGTGGTCCGCCGTGCTCTGGGTGATCGCCTCGCCCCTGTTCGGGATGCGCGACGTCCCCGAATCAGAGGCCGAGATCGTCGCGCTCGGCGCGGCCGGATAGCGGTAGCGGCCTCACGCCGCGGCGGGCGGTTCGCCGGGCCCGGTGGTGGCCGCGGCGCGGCGGCGGATATCGGTGAGGCTGTCGCGCAGCGCGAGCCACACGCTCCCGAGGCTGGCACTCACCGCGAGGTCGCCGGGTATCGAGCGCGCTTCGCCGGCCTGGTCACCGAGCGCATCGAGCGCGGCGCGCCGGGAGGAGCGCCGTGGACTGGGAGGACCGCCTCGATGCCTGGGAGACCGAGCTCGAGCTGGCGAGCCGCCTCGAAGGGTCCGACTGGGTGACGCTCGAACGCGCGTCGGCCGAGGCCGGGGTGTCGCGCGCCGCGCTGCGAACCTGGTACCGCACCGGGCAGATCCCCTCGCGGCTCGTCGACGGGCCCCACGGTCCGCAACGCCTGGTGCCGCTGGCGATGGTCAGTGAACGCGCCGAAGCCTCACCCCGCCTCCGGCGCCGCGCGGAGCGCCGGGGCGCCGATGCCGAACAGGTCCAACTGCTCCACCAGCGGATCGACCAGCTCGAGGGCCGCCTCGCGGCGCTGGAAGCCCGCGACCGGCAGTAGGGCGAAACGACCCAAGTGGGGTGACAGGCGTTATAGATCCTTTAGCCCGCACCGGGACGCTCCGATACGGGTTCGATGAAGAAGGGGAAGGTCCGGGCGGGCATGGGGCCCTTTCTGCCGTACGCCGGCACTCCTGCCGGCGCGCTCGGATTCTGGCTCATGTCACGTGCGCACCTGCTCGGCAACGTCCCGTACTGGGCGATCTTCGTGCTGCTCATCGCGACCGCGATCGTCAACGGCATCGCCTACTTCGTCGCGCAACGGCTGGCGCCCGGGCCGCTGCGGCGCAACCTCCGCGTGGGCCTGGCCGCGGTCACCACGACCGCGATCATCTACGCGACCGGTTGGGGCCCGGTCATCGCGATCGGTTACGTGCTCGGGATGTCGGACGTCTTGCGCACCGATGGCAGCGAAGCCTGGTCGCGCGGGGTGATCTGGAGCATCGCCGGCATCGCGGTCGGGCAAGTCGCGATCGCGATGCACATCGCGCCGACCATCTTGAGCGAGCACGTTTCTCACGCCGTCGCCGCCGCGAACGCGACGTGCCTCACCATCGTCATGTACAGCGTCGGCAGCACCGCCGCGGTTGCCGAACGGGCGACGAGCGACGTCGAGGTCGAACGGGAGCACTTCCGGTCGCTGGTGCTGCACGCGGCCGACGTGATCGCGGTGGTCGATCTCGACCTCACCGTGCAGTACGCGAGCCCCGCGATCCTTCCGCTGCTCGGGATCGACCCCGACGACTGCGTCGGCCAGGGCATCGGCGACCTCCTCGGTCCCGACACGTACCGCCGGGCGAGGGTGCTCGCCGACCGGTTGCTGGAAGCGGGCCGGAGCCTCTCGACCGAGATGACCCTGGAACATCGTGACGGCACACCGCGCGTGGTCGAGATCACCGCGACCCAGCGCGACGACGCGACCATCGTCGTCAACATGCACGACGTCACCCAGCAGCGCGCCCTCGAACGCGAGCTGCGGTTCCAGGCCCGGCACGACACCCTCACCGGCCTCATGAACCGAGCCGCGCTCATCGAAGCGGTCGAACACCACACCATCGACGAGGTCGTCGTCGACACGATCTCCGTGCTGTTCGTCGACCTCGACGGGTTCAAGGAAGTGAACGACCTGCTCGGCCACGAACGGGGCGACGCCGTGCTCGTCGAGGCCGCCCGGCGCATCGTCGGCGCCGTCCCCGGCCATGCCCTCACCGGCCGTCTCGGGGGCGACGAGTTCCTCGTCGTCCTCCGCGGCACCGCGAACGACGAGGCCGGGGCCATCGCGCTGCGGATCCTCGATGCGTTGGGCCGGCCCTGGCAGCTGCCCAGCCCGATCAGTGCGAGCATCGGCGTCGCCACGACCGGATTGCGGCCGGAATCGGTCGAAGACATCCTGCGTCGCGCCGACGAGGCGATGTACGACGCCAAGCGCCAAGGCAAAGGCCGGTTCGTGCTCGCGGCGGCCAGCTGACCGTCTTGGCGCCGCCGTGCCCCGGCCGCGGCTAGGTTAACGAGCAGGTGGTCGCATGACGGTTCGTGTATTTCTCCTCGACGACCACGAAGTCGTCCGCCGGGGAGTGCGAGACCTGCTCGAGGCGCAGGACGACTTCGAGGTCGTCGGCGAAGCGGGTACGGCAGCCGAAGGTCTGTCGCGGATCCCGCCGACCCACCCCGATGTCGCCGTCGTCGACATGCGCCTCCCCGACGGCAACGGCGTCGAGGTGTGCCGCGAGGTGCGGTCGCACGACCCGAGCATCCAGTGCCTGATCCTCACGTCGTTCGCCGACGACGAGGCGCTGTTCGACGCCATCATGGCCGGCGCGGCCGGCTACCTGCTCAAGCAGATCAAAGGCACCGACCTCGTCGACGCGATCCGACGCGTCGCGGCCGGGCAGTCGCTGCTCGACCCGAACGTCACCGCGCGGGTCCTCGAACGTCTGCGGCGCGGCCCCGAAGAAGACGAGCGGCTCGCCCGCCTCACCGAGCAGGAACGCAAGATCCTCGACCTGATCGCCGAGGGCCTCACCAACCGCCAGATCGCCGAGCGCATCTTCCTCGCCGAGAAGACGGTGAAGAACTACGTGTCGAACCTGCTCGCCAAGCTCGGCATGGAACGCCGCACCGAAGCCGCCGTGTTCGCGGCCCGCCTGCAGGACCGCCGCAAGACCTAGTCCGGTTCCGTCGTTCGGCACTTGGCGCGCCCCCGGTCGTTGATCGACGCTCGAACCGTGGCAAATCCCATCGACCCCCGCACCCACCTGCAGGAGCTCGACCGCGACGAGTGCATGCAACTGCTGCGCTCGCACCACCTCGGGCGCCTGGGCGTCGTCGTCGAACGGCAACCGCTGATCTTCCCGGTCAACTACACGCTCGACGGCGAGAATGTCGTGTTCCGCACCGACCCGGGCACGAAACTGCATGCCGCGATCGGCCAGCACGTCGCGTTCGAGATCGACGAGAGCGACAGCATGTACCACGGCGGGGCCAGCGTCCTCGTCGTCGGCCCGGCCGAACTGGTGCCGGCCAGCGAGCACAAGCGCCTGAGCACGCTCCCGCTCGGCCCGTGGTGCCCGGGCGCGAAGGCCACGTGGGTGCGGATCCGTAGCGGTGCGATCACCGGCCGGCGCATCGATGCCGCCGAAGTGGCGAAGGGCCCTGGCCCGGCCTGACCGGCAAGGACCGAAGTCCCGGACTTCGCGGGCTTCCGGCCGCGGCGGGGAGCCCGGCACCCGGCAACCATCTGTGCGAGGTGACCGCGCCGACGGTGCGAGCGAAACGGAGTCCGCGATGGCAGGCAAGGTGCACGTGCTGCTGCTCGAGAGCGAGAGAGGCGCGGCCGACCAGGCGGCCGCCGACCTTCGGGCCGCGGGCCACGAAGTCCTCCGTTGCCACGAACCGGGCGCGCCGGCGTTCCCGTGCGGGGCGCTGCTCGACGAACCGAACTGCCCCGTGCGCAAACACACCGTCGACGTCGCGCTCACGGTGCGGAGCCTGCCGCGATCGCAGCCCGCACCCCGAGAGGTCGGCGTGTCGTGCGCGCTCGAGCGCCACATCCCCTTGGTCGTGGCCGGTTCCACCGTGCTGAACCCCTTCGACCAGTGGGCGACCGAGATCAGTGACGGTTACGAGGGGTATGTCGCCGCGTGCGAGCGGGCCGCGGCGGCGCCCCTCCGCCGTCACGGCGAGCGGGCCCAACAGGCGGCCGACGAAGTGCTGGCGCTGCACGGCGGCACCGACAAGCACGTCGACGTGGTCGTGCACCGAGTCGAGGGCCGGCTCGTCGCCACGGTCCTCGGCGGGCGAGATCTCGACCACCGGACGAAGAGCATGATCTCCGTGCGGGTCATCTCCAGCCTGCGCGCATTCGATGCCGACGCCGGCGGCATCGACGTCGCTTTCGAATAGCCGCGTTCGAAGAGCCGCGTTCGAAGAGGCGCGTTCCAAGAGCAGAGTTCAGCCCGGCGTCAGCCGCCGGCGACGCGCAAGATCGCCGCGCCGGTGAGCCGGTCGTGCGCGACGTCGGAGAGCGCGGCCTCGGCCCGGTCGAACGCGTACGAACGCGTCTGCACCCGCAACGGCACTCGCGTCGCGAGGGCGAGGAGTGCCTCGCCGTCGGCGCGCGTGTTGGCCGTGGTGCTCGTCATGGTCCGTTCTTCGAACACCTCATCCTCGTAGCGGAGGGAGGGAATGTCGGAGAGGTGGATCCCGGCGATCGACAACGTGCCACCGCGATCGAGGGAACGCATCGCGACCGGTACGAGATCACCCACCGGCGCGAACAGCACCGCCGCGTCGAGCGGTTCGGGTGGGTCGTCGTACGCACCGGTCGCCGACGTGCAACCGAGCTCGAGGGCGAGACGCTGCGCGTCGGCGGAACGGGTCATCACATGCACCGACGCGCCCTCGAACAACGCGATCTGGGCCGCGAGATGGGCCGACGCACCGAAGCCGTAGATCCCGAGACGACCGCCCTCGGCGAGCCGCGACCGGCGCAGGGCGCGGTACCCGATGATGCCCGAACACAGCAGCGGCGCGGCCTCCTCGTCGGGGAACGCCTCCGGGAGCGCGTACGCGAACGCCTCGTCGACCACGGCGTACTGGGCGTAGCCACCGTCGTCGTCCCAACCGGTGAACGCGGGCGCGATGCAGAGGTTCTCGTCGCCCCGCAGGCAGTAGCGGCAGCGGCCGCACGTGTGCCGCAACCACGCGATGCCGACCCGGTCACCGACCGAGAACCGGTCCGCCCCGTCGCCGACGCGATCGACGACACCGACCACCTCGTGGCCGGGGACCACCGCCGGGCGGCGGGGCGGCAGATCTCCCTCGGCGAGGTGCAGATCGGTACGGCACACCCCGCACACCGACACCGCGACCCGCACCTGCCCGGGCCCGGGTTCGGGCGCGTCGCGGTCGACGAACGCCATCGGGTGCGTATCGATCGGGCCCGGCTCGGCGACCACCCATGCCTTCACGCCACGACCTCTCGCCTACGAATGCGCGATCGACGCGATACCCCAGATCATCACCAGAAACCCGATGACGAGGTACGTGACACTGCGGGCGATCGGCGCCTGCGGCAAGTCGCCGTCGCCGACGTGCCCGCGGCGGTTCCCTCGCACCGGGCTTCCCGGCCGGGCACGCGCCACCGAACGCTTGGCGGCGCGCTGCGCATCGGAGCGGCGGCGAGCCAGCGCGAGCGCGTTGGCGATGAACAGGGCGGCGCCGAGCGCGGCGACCAGTTCGACCAAGACCTGGCCGTAGAAGTCCACGGATTGAGGCTACCGACCGGAGGCCGACTTTTCCCGGTCGAGTTCGCGCAACAGCGCGTCGAGCGCGGCGTTCGTGACGTGCCGGGTGACGCTCGTCGCCACGCGGGTGTCGACCGTCCCCCCGTGGTGCAGTTCGGAGCGCAACGGCACGCCATCGGCCGCGTAACACTGGACCGTCTCGTCACCCAACGTCGGGTTCGTCTTCCCGTCGTGCGCGACCACGTCGAAACACGTCGCGTGCTCGCCGGCGATCGTCATCGTCGGTCCTCGCTTCACGGTGTAGCCACCGAGACTCGTCGCGACGCGGTAGACCGCGCTCGGGGCGAGCGACGGCGAGCTCTTGTGGTCGGTGCACCGAGGGACGGTGGGAGTCGCGGTGCACGACGCGACATGGTCGCCGAAGTCGACCGTCACCGTGCCGCCACCCGACGCGACGTGGATTGGCGGGCGGTTCGCCTCGGTGAGCGGCTGTGCGAAATGGGCGCCCGACGCCACGCGCCGTTCGAAACGGAAATGCACGAGCCAGGTCGCCTGCTCACGACGGGTCGCGAGCGCAAGAAAGTCGTGAAGGGCCGCGTCGTTCCCGTTGCCGGCGCTCGTCGCAACGACGACGGCGACCACCGCGACCACCGCCGCGGCCCCCAGTGCCAGCGACACCATGGCCACCCGCCGGTCGAGACGCATTGCCGAGCGAGGGTAACCGCACCCGCGGCCGCGACCCGGCCGCGCCTCGGCCGGTCACGGCGTGCCACACTGCCAGCGATGCGGCTCGTCATCGCGCAGTGTTCCGTCGAGTACCAAGGCCGGCTCGGCGCGCGGCTCGCGCCCGCGACCAGGCTGATCATGTTCAAAGCCGACGGCTCGATCGCGATTCACTCCGACAGCAAGGCGTTCAAACCACTCAACTGGATGAACCCGCCGTGCACGATCACCGAGACGGGTGGGGTGATCAGCGCGACCACCCCGAAGGGCGAGACACTGCGCATCGAACTGCTCGACGTCGTCTCCGACACGACAGTCGAGATGGGCGACGACCCGGGGCTCGAGAAAGACGGCGTCGAAGCCGAGCTCCAGGCCCTGCTCGCGGCGCGGGTCGCGGCGTTGCGCGACGGCCTCACCCTCATCACGCGCGAATACCCGACCGACATCGGGCCGGTCGATCTGCTCTGCCACGACGAAGACGGCCGAACCGTCGTCGTGGAGGTGAAGCGGGTCGGCGAGATCGCCGGCGTCGAACAGCTGTTGCGCTACCAGGAACGGCTCGACCGCGACGCCCGGTTCGCGCCGACCCTCGGCATGCTCGTCGCCGAACGCATCAAGCCCCAAGCGAAGGTGTTCGCGCAGAGCCGCGGCGTTGCCTGCGTCGAGATCGATCTCGCCTCGTTACGCGACGGCGCCGACACCGGCCTCACCCTCTTCTGAGTGCGGCAGCAAGGGGCGGTCGGAGGTTGGCAAGACCACGGCCACCGTTGCATCGCTGTATCACGATTTGTCATACTGAGTCCATGACGAGGGCGATTTCCGTTCGACTCGACGAGGACGCGCAGAGGGCGTTACGCGCTTTGGAGGCGTCGGGTCTGAGCCGGTCCGAGGCCATCCGTCAGTCGCTCCTCGCGTCGGCCGAGCGACTGCGCCGTCGGCACGCGCTCGCCGCGGAGGTCGCAGCGCTCGAGGCGGACGACACCGACCGAGCTGAGATGTTCGCGGTCGCGGCGTTGATGGAGACGCTCCGTGCGCCGCGGTGACGTGCACCGGTTTCGACTCCCGAAAGGCGTCGGGCACGAGCAGCACGGCGAGCGCTACGCGGTCGTCGTGCAGGCCGACGAGTTGCTGCCCCGGTCCGTCGTGCTCGTTGCCCCGACCTCCCGAAGTGCCCGACCAGCGTCCTTCCGGCCGGAGGCCGCCGTGGAAGGGAACGCCACACGGGTGCTCGTCGAGCAACTGGGCGCCGTCGACGCGCAGCGACTCGGCAAGCGCGTGGGACACCTCAGTGCCGACGAGCTGTGGAGCATCGACGACGCGTTGATGACGGTGCTCGGCCTCGCGTAGGCCACGTCGGTCAGGCTCTTCCAGTGGCTGCGTCCCGCCGAAGGAACGCCACTCGCACGCTGTCGAGCAGCCGTGCTTCGTACGCCTGGTACTCGAAGGCGGCGTAGAGGGCAAGAGCAGGTCCGTTGTCGGCACCCGTGGAGACATCGAACCGTTCGGCGTCACCCTCCCGGCGGTGGAGTTCCCGTATGAGGGCTCCGCCGATGCCCCGTCGGAAGCGGTCGGGATCGACTGCCAGTCGGTCGATGTCCACACACCCCATGTCTCGCCGGTAGCCGAGGATCCCGACGAGTTCGGGGTCGAACGCTCCCAAGAAGGTGACGTCGAGCGACGCAACGTCCGCCGTCGTCTCCCGCAGAGGGGGCATCCGGTCGTAACCGATGATCTGTGCCTCGACGCTGTACGCCGCGCGCTGCACCCTGACGATCGCGGTGGCAACTCCCGGCACATCGTGCCTGAGCTGCTTCACAGTCACCACCGCCTCATCATCGCGGAGGACGCGACGAGCGACGCGACGAGCGACGCGATTCCCAACCTCGACCGCCGCTTGCTGCCGCACTCACCCTCTTCTGAGCCGTGCCGCGGTGCGGGCCCCGCCGCGATGGGTGTCAGTCGGGGGCGGGGTCGGCGAACTTCGTGTACTGGTCGAGGAACACGAGCTTGGTGGTGCCGGTCGGGCCGCTGCGGTGCTTCGACACGATGATCTCGGCGAGGCCCCGCTGCTCCGAGTTCTCGTTGTAATAGTCGTCGCGGTAGATGAACATCACGACGTCGGCGTCTTGTTCGATGCTGTTGTGCACGACGACGCCGTTGGCCACGAAGTTGTGCGTGCCGAGCACGGTCGCGTCGAACACGGGCTCCCGACCCTTCGGCACGATCGCGACGATCTCGTCCCACAACACGTCGGAGCAGGCGAGATCGTCGAGGAAGGGATCGTCGAGCGTGTCGGCGACCCGCCGCATCAACGAGCGCGAGATCCCGCCCGCGTACACCGAATGGCAGCCGACACCCTCGCTCAGCCGGTCGACCATGTCGTGCGCACGCATGCCCTCGACGAGCAGTCCCTTGCGTTCCATGTAGTCCCACACGCCGGCCGGGATCGTGTCGCGGCACACGTCGATGTTCTCGCTCCGCGTCGACGCGATGCGCGCGCCGACGTGGAGCTGCGCGCACTGTTGCCAGCCGTCGATCGTGAGGAACGGGTGGTTCGCGCTCGCGGTGACGGCACGACCCGACGCGAGGCGCAGTTCGAACACCGGTTTCGTGCCGCTCGGGAACACGTGCGTCATCGTCGCGGTGCGCATCTGGAAATGCTCGTCGATCGTGCAGACCTCGACGTTGCGGGCCTTGCGGGCCAGCAGCCCGCCGAGGGTCTCGGTGCTGCCGTCGGCCAGTGACACTTCGGTGCTCGCGACCAGGCAGCCGCTCTCACGAAGGTCGGCGAGCATCGGTCGCTTGTCCTGGCGGTACTCGACCTGCCGGTTGAGCTGGGCCAACGTCATCACCGGCACCTCCAACTCGCGAGCCAGGATCTTCAAACCCCGCGACAGTTCCGACACCTCGACCTGGCGGCTCTCGACGCGCCGAGGGCTCGCCATCAGCTGCAGGTAATCGACGACGATGAGGCCGAGGTCGCCGTGCTTCGCCTTGACACGACGGGCCTTGGCGCGCATCTCCATCACCGACAGGTGCGGGTTGTCGTCGATGAAGAACGGCGCTTCCGCCAGGCGACCGACCGCCTGGTTCAACTTCGGCCACTCGGCTTCGGTGAGCCGGCCCGTCGCGAGCTTGCGCGCATCGATCCGGGCCTCCGAAGCGAGCAGGCGTTTCGTGAGCTCGAGATGGCCCATCTCCATCGAGAAGAACAACACGGGCTTGCGCGCGACGAGCGCGACCTCCAACGCCGCGCCCAACGCGAACGACGTCTTGCCCTGCCCCGGCCGGGCCGCGACGATCACGAGTGTCGACGGCTGCAACCCGAGAAGAAGATTGTCGAGGTCTCGGTACCCGGTGGGGACACCGACGATGTTCGTTTCGCGGTCGTAGAGCTGCGCGAGTTGGTCCATCGTCTCTTCGAGCACCGGGTACAGCTGCACCAACGTGTCGGCGACCCGGTTCTCGGCCACCTCGAAGATCATCGACTCGGCCCGGTCGAGCGTGTCGGTGATCTCGTCCTGCGCCGCGTAACCCATCTCGGTGATGTCGCCGGCAACGCCGATCAGGCGGCGGAGCAACGCGTGGTTCGAGACGATCTGCGCGTAGTGCGACGCGTTCGCCGACGCCGGCGTGCCGGCCTGGATCTCGAACAGCGTCTTGCTGCCGCCGACCAGGTCGAGCGCGCCCAATCGTCGCAACTCCTCGGCGACCGAAACGGGGTCGACCGGCTCGCCCCGGGCCTGCAACCCGTAGATCGCCTCGTAGATCTGCCCGTGCGCGGGTTTGTAGAAGTCGCTCGGGTTGATATGGGCTTCGATCGCCGCGTGGATCGCCTCGCGCGAAAGCATCATCGCCCCGAGCAGCGACTCCTCCGCCTCGAGGTTGTGCGGTGGCACCCGGGCGCCGGGCGGGGCCGGGCGCTGCCGCACCTCTTCGATCGAATGAACCACGAAACCCCCGGAAATGTCCCCGCTGAAGGCCGCCCTGGACGGCCGGTGCAATCTCGCACCGACGGCCTGTGGGGAGATAGAGGCGTAACCCTGTGAATTGCGTGTGATGTACGTGTGGATGACCGGTCGTGCTACCCACAAGTGTGGACGGAGGGTGCGACAGCGACGTGGACCCTCGCCCGTCGTACCGGCGAGACGCGGGCGCGACAGAACCGGCGCACCCGAGCGCGGCGCCTGTGGACGACGTGTGGACGAACGGAGCGCCGAAGCGAAGGGTTACTGGGCGACGACCGCGACGCGCACCGTCGCGTCGACATCGGTGTGCAGCCGCACCCGCACATCGACGACGCCCAGTTCCTTCAGCGGCTCGTCGAGTTCGATGCGCCGGCGGTCGAGTTCGACCCCCAACTGCGCCTGCACCGCGTCGGCGACATCCGACGCAGTCACCGAGCCGAACAGTCGGCCGCCCTCGCCGGCTCGCGCTTTCAGCTCGACGGTTCCGCCCGCCAGCTGGCTCGCGATCGCCTCCGCCGCTTCGCGGCTGCGACGGTCATGGGCCTCACGGTTGCGCTTCATCGCGTCGGCCTGCTTCTGCGCCCCGGGAGTCGCCCTGATGGCGAGCCCACGCGGGACGAGGAAGTTGCGGGCGTAACCGTCGGCGACATCGACCATGTCGCCTTTGCGGCCGAGATTGTCGACGTCGTCGCGAAGCACGATGCGCATCAGGACTCCTCGCCTGCGCTCGAGGCTTCGGAACCCGCCGAACCCGCGCCATTGCCTTCGAACGCTTCGACTTCGATCGCCTCGTTCTCGGCTGCGCCGTCTTCGCCAACGGGAGCCTCGGCAGCCGTGCTTTCGGCTTCCGGTGCGCCGCGGCCGCCGCCATCGCGATCGCGGTCGCGCCGGCCCTTGCTGCGCTGGGTGACCTGCCGCACGCTGTACGGCAGGAGCGCCATCTCGCGCGCCACCTTGATCGCACGAGCGACCGCCGCCTGCTGCTGCTGATCGTTCCCGGTCACGCGGCGCGCACGGATCTTCGCCCGCTCCGACATGAACCGGCGCAGCAGGTTGACGTCCTTGTAGTCGATCCATTCGATCCGTTCGGACGTGAGGATCGACGTCTTCTTCTTCGTGACGCGCCGCTCCTTGGCGGGCGGCGCACCTTTCCTACGTGCCATCAGAAGGGTTCCTCGCCATAGTCGTCGTAGTTGGGTGCGGCGCCGCCACCCCCGGCATTGCCACCACCGGGCGCGGGCGCGCCACCCCCACCCGAACCGCCGCCACCCGGGCCACTGCGCTCCACCCGGTGCACTTCGGCGGTCGCGAAGCGCAGGCTCGGGCCGACCTCGTCGGCGACGATCTCGACCACGCTGCGCTTCTCGCCCTGCTCCGTCTCCCAGCTGCGCTGCTCCAAACGGCCGGTGACGACGACACGCGTGCCCTTCTTCAACGACGCGCCCACGTTGTCGGCGAGCTCACGCCAGCACACCACGTTGAAGAAGCTCGTCTGCTCCTCCCACTCGTTGGATTGCTGGTTGCGCCACGACCGGTTGACCGCGACCCCGAAGGTCACCTTCGACACGCCGCTCGGCGTGAAACGCATCTCCGGGTCGCGGGTGATGTTCCCGACAACCGTGATCGAATTGAGGTTGTTCGCCATGACCTGGGTCCTCCCTAGGACTCCGCCGAGGATTGCCCCGCGTACTTCGGCGGCCCGTAGACCGACTCCGGTACCCGCAGCACCTTGTGGCGGATGACTTCGTCTGCAAGGGAGAGCACCCGGTGCAATTCGTCCATCGCGGCGGGCTCCGACCGCACCTGGAAGACCACGTAGTAGCCCTCCGTGCGGTGCTTCAGCTCGTACGCGAACCGACGCTTGCCCCAGAAATCGACGTAGCCCCGCTCGGCACCACGTGACTCGAGTGTCTGGACCCAGCGTTCGACGTTCGCCCGGATCGTCTCCTCTTCCAGGTCCGCGGCGAGAATGACCATGACCTCGTACGGCCGCATCGGCCGGTACCTCCTTCGGACCGCAGCCCGTTGCTGCGGGCTCCCATGGGAGCAGGATTCGGTTGGCGCCCGAGCAGCCTGAAATTCGCAGCCCGGGCGGACCGGCGAGGCTAGCAAAACCCCTTCACGGACCTATCGGGAAGGACGCTACACGGGGGGTGCGACAAGTTTGTTGGTCGCGCTCGCAGGCTCGCCGCTCCTGCGAGTTCGCTGCTCCTCCGTCGCGGCCGCTCACCGCCCCTGCCCACGCTGTCCCGACATGCCAGTTGGTCGCGCTCGCAGGCTCGGCCGCTCCTGCGAGTTCGCTGCTCCTCCGTCGCGGCCGCTCACCGCGTTTCTGGTCGCGCTCGCAGGCTCGCCGCTCCGGCGAGTTCGCTGCTCCTCCGTCGCGGCCGCTCACCGCGTTTCTGGTCGCGCTCGCAGGCTCGCCGCGTTGTCTGGTCGCGCTCGCAGGCTCGCCGCTCCGGCGAGTTCGCTGCTCCTCCGTCGCGGCCGAACGCAGGCTCGCCGCGGGGTTGTTTCGGGGGTGTGACGATTGCCCGGACGGTGGCGCCGGCCGTATTGGCCGACTTCGTTCCGCGGCATAACATGCGCCTTCTCGCCCGAGCCGGATCGCTCGACGTGGGTGTAACGAGCGAACCCGGGACGGGAACACCCTTGGGGGCAGCCATGGTGGGCACTGGTAGGCGCGTGAGCGTCGGCATCGCGCTTGCGGTAGGTCTTCTCGTCGCGGCCGTCGGGATCCCTACGGCGGCAGCGCAAACCTCGGCCGGTGATCTGACCCTGCACATCGGGTCGCGGTCGGCGTTCTTCCAGTACACGCCGCCGGACAGCACGACCCTGACCCAGTCGATGCCGAGCGGGACACAGTGCGGCGGCACATTCGCCGCCTCGCCCGACCTGGTCGACGTTTCGGCGTCGGCACCCGAAGGGGCGACGCTCGGTCGCTGGCAGGGCAAGTTGGGCGTCTGCTTCCAAGACCCCGCGCGCAGTCCCCGTTCGGGTCGGATCGACGGCGACAAGGGTGAGGCGCTCACCTTCCAGCTCGGTACCGACCCCAGCCTCGCCAACGTGGAGATCCAGAGCGCCGACCTCCACGTTTCGGGGCAGGGAACCCTCACCGCCAACGCCTACCTCGGCACCACCATGGTGGGTACCGCCACCATCGATTCGGCCACCACGCCGCCGCAGGGCACCGGCCGGCTCGCCAACAAGTACGTCCTGACCCTCGCCCCCGACGCGGTCTTCGACCGCGTCGTGCTCACGGCGGGCGCGGGGAGTTACTACGGGGTCATCGGGTCGAAGAAGTCGGGCGACACGGTGTTCCACCTCGAGTCGACGGGCGGAACGCTGGATCCCGGTCAGACCGCGCCGCCGGCAAGCGGGGGCGGCGCCACCGCGACGTTGACGTTCGACAACGGGCCGGCACCGATCAACTACAACCTCGTCGTCTTCAACGACCCCGACGGCACGCACAACGTCGAGCTGACGAAGCCATCCGACCCGTCGCAACGCTTCACGATGGTGATCGATTGGGGGAACGAGCCGTTCTGCGACTTCACCCACGGCTTGTGCCCGCACACACAGATCGACTTCGACGACAGCGGCCCGATGCCGCCACAGGACGCGCAGTTGTGCGGTGTCGGCGAGCCGAACGCGACCGTCATGTGGTGCATCAGCGATCAGCACTACACGATCGTCCAGGGCAACCCGCAGCAGGTCCACCTGGTGGAGACCTTCTCGGGTTGGGGCGACACTCACTGGTTCCGTTGAGCCGGCCGTTCAGCCCGGGAGCAACGCGGGCACACGGAGCACGTCGAGGGACGCGAGCCGTTCGAGGTGTGTCGCGCCGGCAGCCGCCGGTCGGTCGTTGAGCGCGTCGCGCAGCACTTCGACGAGCGCCTCCTCGTAGACCGATCCACCGGCTCGGGCGACGTCTCGCGCCTCGTCGAGAATGCGAATGGCGCTCGCCGGGCCGGAGAGGAGCGCGGTGGCAGCAGCGCGAACGCGTAGCAGCGCCGGCGTGAACGTGGCCGAACCGCCGAGCGCGCTCTCGACCGAGAGGGCGACATCGGCGAGCGCCAGCGCCTCTTCCACGCGGCCTTGACGGAGGCGCAGCTCGGCCCGGCGAACGTCGGCTTCGAGGCCTTCGCCGCGGGCGCCGATCGAGTCGAACTGTTGTTGCGCGCTGTCGAAGAGTTCGCCCGCGAGCTCGAAGTCGTCGCGTGCGGCCGCCACCCGCCCTTCCAGGAGGGTCGCGAACGCGAGGCCCGACGTGAAGCCCGCGGCGCGGCACACGCGCGACACCGACACGAGCAGGTCGGCGGCTTCATCGAGGCGTCCCTGGTTCACGAGGACTTCCGCGGTGTTGCAGCGCGCCATTGCCGCCTGCACGACGTTGCCGGTGCGTTCCATCGCGTTCGCGGCCCGCTCGTAGAACGCGATGGCATCGCGCCAACGACCGTCGTATTGCGCCTCGACGCCGAGGTTCCCGAGCACGATCGCTTGCGAGGCGAGATCGTCGAGCTCGATGAAGATCTCGAGCGCCTGCTCCACATGCACCATGAGCTCCGGCCGGCCCAGATCGAGGTACGCCCAGTCGAGGGTCATGTAGGCGCGAGCGAGTGCGTCGCGCTCTCCCGACGCGGTCGCGTCGTCGATCGCGGTCCGCGCGAGCCGTACCGCTTCGGCGTGACGACCCTGGGCCTGGCGCAATGACGCCTCCCACCCGACCACGCGAGCGCGCACCGCGACATCTTCCTGATCATCCGCGCCTTCGAGCAGTTTCGCGGCTCGGCGGACGAACCGCACCGCGGCGGCATACCGACCTTGGCGCTCGTTCGCACGGGATCGGCGCAACAACACTTCGGCCCGGCGGCGGTCGGTGCCGACGAGCCGTTGGGCGTGGCTGTACGCGTCGGAGGCCGCGTCGAACCGCCCGACGATCTCGCGCGCGTCGCCGAGACTCGTCCAGATGTCGGCAACGCGCTCGTCACCAAGGTCGTCGATGTTCCGAGCCGCGGTCAGTGCCCGTTCGTAGTGCACCGCCGCCTCGACGGGTGCATAGGCCGCGGCGGCGCGCGCGCCGGCGAGCGTCGCGTACCCCCAGGCCGATCGCCAGAGCCGAGCTTCGAGGAAGTGGAACGAGCAGAGTTCCGCGTAGCGGTTCTTGTCGGGTTGCGCCATGCGTTCGAGCGCCAGCCCGGCCCTTTCGTGCAACTCCCGACGGCGGCTGAACGAGAGCGTCTCGTACACGACGTCACGCGCCAGCGCGTGGCGGAACGTGATGCGACCGTCGTCGACCGGCGAGAGGAAGTCGCCCAGCGCGTCGAGGCTGCCGCTGTCGAGTTCCCGCGCCTCCGCCCCCAGCACCTCGAGGAGGGCGTCGAGCCGGAACGTCCGGCCGAGGACGGCGGCGAAACCCAGCAGGCGCCGCGAGAGCGGGGGGAGGCGATCGATGTCGGCGAGGATCGCCGCGTTCAACGATTCGGGAAGTTCGTCGATGCCCGTCTCGCGTACGGCGCGCAGCAGCTCTTCGCACGAGAGCGGGCTGCCGTCGCAACGCTCGATGAGCCGGTCGACTTCGAACGGCAGCAGCGGCGCGGCATCCGTCGCGGCGGCCACCAGGCCCTCGAGCGCGTCGCGCGACAGCGGCGGGAGCGTCAACACCTCCTCGCCGGCGACGTCGTCGCCGCCCGGACGTTCCGCAACGCACACCAACCACGCGCAGCGCGCGGCCGCGGCGGTCACGCGTGCGACCAGTTCGCGCGACGCGTCGTCGAACCAGTGGAAGTCGTCGAAGAGCAGGCATGTGCCGGGCGGCGCCAGTTGGACCAGCAGTTCGACGACCGCGTCGACGACGCGCTCGCGACGGAACACCGCATCCAGTGCCCGCGTCTGGTCGGTGTCGGGCACCTCGATCGCGAGCACGACACCCAGCAGCGGCAACGCATCGAGCAATCCGGGCGCCCGCTCCGCGACCGCCTGCCGCAACGCGTCGGCCGACGTGGCGTTGGCCCGCAGCCCGAGTAGCGAGCGCAGCAGTAACCGGAACGGCAGGTACGGCGTCGACGTGGCGTACGGCTCGCCCGCCGCGACCAGGAAGGCGGCGGGATCGACACTTCGGGCGACCTCGTCGACCAGGCGCGACTTGCCGAGACCGGTGGCACCGACGATGCGAATCGCGCTCCCCTGGCCGGCACCCGCGGCGACCAGCCGTTCCCGCATGGTGTCGAACTCGGTCTGGCGGCCGGTGAAGGGCATCGTGCCCGTCGCCCGCCGGCGCGCGTCGAGAACGCGACCGACCGTGAAGGCGTGGATGTCTTCGGTCTTGCCTTTCACCTTGAACGGTTCGAGCGCATGGACCGTGAAGCGGGTCGCGGCACGATCGAGCGCGGCGGGCGTCGCGATCAGCTGGCCCGGTTCTGCCCGCGCCATGAGCCGCGCCGCGAGGTTCACGGTGTCGCCCATCACGGTGTAGGTACGGCGCCACGCGGTGCCGACCTCACCGGCAAAGACATGTCCGCGATGCACGCCGGCGCGAACCGAAACCGCATGCCGCCGGCGCACCACGTTCGAGAGCGTGCGGAGCACCCGGCCTTCGTCGTCCTCCTGCGTCGACGGGGCGCCGGCGACGAGGATCACCTTGCCGCCGTCGTCGTCGACGTCGGTCGCGAGGAATGTCACGTCCTCTGCGGCCGCCTCGGCCTGCACGCACGCGATGAGTTCGCCGAGCGCGAGCGCCGTTTGTTGCGGCCCCGCTCGGGCGACCAACTCGTCGGTGCCGGCGAAGCGCAGGAACCCAACCGTCACGGTTCGGTGCTCGGCATCGATGGGACCGGCGAGAAGCCGGCTGCGCAGCCGCAACGGCAACGCCTGCGCGACGACGTCGTCGTCGACGCGGCGCGCCGCGACCGGCTCGATGGCGGTGACCGCGAACCGGCGGGGGTGGATCAGCCGCCCGGAGTCCCGCGCGTCGCCGACCATGCTTGGTGGGAGGTGTGCGGCTGTCGCCTCGCTGACCACGATCTCGCCCGCGTTGGCGACGTGCTCCATGCGCACCGTCTGCGAGGCGGCGGGCCCGAAACGAGGAACTCACGGTGCGATTCACCGACGCGGAAGAAGTCGAACGTGCCGGTGTGCACGCCGAGCGACATGCGCAGGCGCACCGTGCCCGAAGACGTGAGCACACGGCTGGCGGCGCGCAGGGCCGCTCGCATCTCGATGGCGGCGATGACCCCTCGGCGAGTGTGGTCGTCACCGTCGAACCAGAGCAGAAGCGCGTCGCCGCCGAACTTCAGCAGTCCTCCGCCACGTTCGTGCGCGACACCGAGCAGCCGCCCGAAGCGGTCGGCGAGGACGGCCGTCAGTTCCTCGGCCCCGATGCGCCCGCGGCGCGCGAGGCGCTCGGAAAGATTGGTGAAGCCGCTGATGTCGGCGAAGCAGAGCGTGCCTTCACGAGCGAGGGACGTGGCGCTCGGGTCGGAAGCGGCCCATTCGAGCGCGAGGCGCGGCTGGTATGCCGCCAGTCGATCGGCTGCCCCGCCCAGTTCCAAGCTCGCCCACCTCTTCGGCTTCGGCGGTAAGGCTACGCGACGGGGTTACCGGACGGTCCGCGGCTCAGTGCCGCTCGACGCGTTCGATGCCGCTCCCCGCGCGCCAGTGCTCGATGAGGAGATGGTCGGGTGGGTCACCGATTCGCGTGAGCACCATCTCGGCGACGTCGACCCGGAAGAGGTGGAACTCGCCGGGCGGCTCCTGTCCGGTCGCGTCGGCGTTGGCATGGGAAAAGTTCGCGATCTCGTCCGGGTCGGTCACTTCGATCGCCCGCCCTGCGATCTTCGCGTCGCCGATCTTCAACTCGGGATCGACGGTGGCGCTGTGCAGCGCCAGCCGCCCATCGCGCTGCAGGTCGCGCGCTTTCACGGCTCCGTACATCGACCCGAGGAACAGCTCACCACCGTAGAAATCCGCCTCGGTGCCACTGATGCGGGGTGAACCGTCGCGCCGGAGGGTCGCCATCGTCTTGTGCTTCCCGGCCTCGAAGCTGGCCCGGACCGCGGCAGCCAGCGCCGGTGCCTCCGCTTCGGCCGCTGACCACGTCACCATGGCGGCGATGTTACTAAATGATCATTCATTTATAAACACCCTATGCTGCGCCGGTGCCCCGCCCCCGCACGGTCAGCGACGACGCGATCCTTGACGCGACGATCCAGGCGGTCGGGCGGCACGGGCCGGGGCGGATGACGCTGGCCGACGTCGCCGAGCACGCCCACCTCTCACCGGCGGCGATCCTGGCCCGCTTCGGGTCGAAGCACGCGCTCCTCCTGGCCGTGTCGGCTCGTTCGACGGCCCAGGTGAGCGAAGCATTCGACGCCGCCCTCGGCCGGTGGCCGTCGCCGCTACGGGCGTTGACGGCAGTCCTCGAGCAGACGGTCGACGGGATCACCACCCCGGCGACGCTCGCCAACCATGTCGCGTTCCTGCAACTCGACCTGCTCGACCCGGAGCTCGGCGCGCAGGCGCGGGCGCACGCTCGCGCGCTGCAGCGCAGCATCGCACGAACGCTCGACGCCGCCGTCGCCGCGCGGGAGCTCACACCGACCGACACGAAGCGGCTGGCTCGCATGATCTACACGACCTTCAACGGGGCTCTCGTGTCGTGGGCGGTCACCGGCCGCGGCAACGTCCGGCGTTGGCTACGCCAGGAAATCGAGTTCGCCCTCGGGCCGTACCGCGCGTGACTGCAGCGGGGCACGCGATCAACCGCACGCGCCGAGGTTGCCTCCGGGCAGCTGCTGGTGCAGTGTCTCGAGCGCGAACCGCCACGACCGCCCCGGTGGGTACACCGGACAATGCGCGACGTCGCCCCGGCACGGCACCATCTGCGTTTGGGCCAGGCGATGCCCACTGCTGTCGAACCAGGCAATGTCGAGCGCGGTGACGGTCCCCGACATCGTGAACGCGTCGTTCGACATCGACGGCGACACGAACAGCATCCCGCCGTACGGCCCGAGGTCGGCCGTGCCCATCAACCCGCGTTCGCGCTCGGCCTGCGAGTCGGCGATCACGACGCGGACACAGCGCGTGCCCACCCCCACACGCGTCGCCGTGAGCGCCGGGAACGGTGGCTGCGCCGGCGCCGCGCCGCGCAACGCAGCCTGCAACGGCGCGGCAATCGGCGGTGCATCGACCGTCGAACCATGCACGTACACCGCGATCGCAACCGCGAGCAGCACCGCCCCGAGCACGATCGCGAACCCGCCCACGACGAGGCGGGCACGCGACTTCACGTAGTGGTGGCGCCGTAGAGCCCGAGCGCGTCGGCCATCTGGTCGGTCATGTGGTACGTCTCGTCGCTCGACGGGAACGTGCCCGAACGGACGTCGGCCACGAACTGGCTGATCGCTTCCGTCGCCTCGAACTCCTGTGCCGCGTAACTGCGCACGAACTTCGGCATGCGGTGACCGGGCGCCGAGAAACCGAGCAGGTCGTGGTACACGAGGACCTGGCCGTCGCAATGCCGGCCGGCACCGATCCCGATCGTCGGGACCGGGATCGAGTCGGTGATCATGCGCGCCACGCCGTCGGGAACGCACTCGAGCACGATCGCGAAACAACCCGCTTCAGCCAGCGCCACCGCGTCGTCGACGAGCGCGCGGGCCGCGTCGAGTTGCTTGCCCTGCACCTTGAACCCACCGATCGAGTGGATCGACTGTGGGGTGAGGCCGATGTGGCCCATCACGGGGATCTCCGCGTCGAGGATCGCCTGTACTGCGCCGACCCGTTTCCGCCCGCCTTCGAGCTTCACCGCGCCCGCGCCGGCGCGTACGAGTGTCGCGGCATTGCGGACCGTCTCCTCGTTGCTCACGTGGTAGCTGAGCCACGGGAGGTCGCCCACGATCAACGCGTTCGGTTTCGCCCGGGACACCGCGCCGACGTGGTGCGCCATGTCGGCCGTCGTGACCTGCAACGTGTTGTCGTACCCGAGGACGACCATCGCCACGGAATCACCGACCAGGATCATGTCGGCGCCGGCGGCGTCGACCACCCGGGCCGACGGTGCGTCGTACGCGGTGACCATGACCAAAGGGGTGTCGCCGTGCTTGGCGGACATGACTGCGGGCGCGGTCATCGTGACCGAGCGGCTCGTGGCCATCACATTCCCTCCACCGTCCAGGGCACATTCGGCTCCCGGCAGCACGAGCAGCGTACCCGGTCCCGGGGCGGCCCGGACGGGGCGCGAAAGAAGCGCTGGCGTCGTTGGTACGGGTTCCCTAACGTCGGCCACATGACCGAACGCGCGTGCGAGAACTGCGCCGTGGTCGACGACGAACTCGTGCTCGTTCGCCGGGTCTACGTCACCCCCGAGGCGTGGGACCGCCCCGCCTCCTACGACGTGGTCGACGAGATCGAACTCTGGTGCATCTCCTGCCTTTCGCAGTACCCCCATGAGCTCGTGACCGACACCGACGAGGAGGACTAGAAGGGTGTTGCGGCTCGTTTCGCGACCTCTCCCACGAGGTCGGTGAACCGGGCGGCGATCGGCTGCCAGTCGTAGCGTTCGCTCACCGCGACGCGCCCGGCCGATACGAGCGACTCACGCCTGGCCGGATCGGCGAATAGGTCGAGCAACGCCGCGGCGAAATCCTCGGCGGTGTCGGCGACGAGTACCTCGCGTCCCGGTACGAGGTCGAGCCCTTCGACACCCTTGGTCGTCGACACGACCGGGGTTCCGAGCGCGAGGGACTCCAACACCTTCAATCGCGTGCCGCCACCGCGCCGCAACGGCACAACGCTCACCGCCGACGCCGCGATGGCACCGGCGATGTCTTCCAGGTACCCCGTGTACTCGATGTGCGGGCCGCGCGGCAGCGCGTCGACGACCCCGTCGTTGCGGCCCGTGACTCGCAGCCGGCAGCTCGGCACGACCGCGGCGACGAGCGGGAGCACGTGCTCGGCGAACCACTCCACCGCTTCCCGGTTGAGCACGAACGTCGGGGAGCCGGCGTAGATCATCGAACCGGGCACCGGCGCGGTCGCGTGATCCGCGGTGTCGCGCGCGTGCACGCCGTTCGGCACCACGACGACGCGGGCCGCAGGAAGCAATCGCCGCGCGACGTCGCGTTCTTCTTCGGAGACCGCCGTGGTCAGGTCGAATTCCGTGAGCAGCACCCGCATGTAGCGCTGCACCTTCCACCAGCTCAGCGCGTCGCGGAGACGACCAAAGCGCCCTCCCGATTCGCTCGTCTCACGCAGCCCGGTGAGCTCGACGTCTTCGAGCACGCGCGGGAGTTGCCGGAATGGCCGGAGGTATTGCGCGACGTGGACCTCGACGGCGACCGCGGCGGCGTAACCGCGTTCGGCGACGAGCCGCCCCACCATCTGTTCCATCGCGGGTGTGCGGGTCGCGACGACCGCCCGCGGGAGCGGGTGCAGGTACGCGGCCAGCGCCCGCGGGCTGCGCCGTTCGAACGGCCGGCCGATGACGACCTCGACCCGCTCGCAACGCTCGCGAACGGCGTCAACCGCCTCGGCGGTCACCGGTTCGTCGCACAGCGCGACGAGGTCGACGTCGAAGCGTTCGCGCAGGCCGTCGAGGAAGGCCCATTGCCGTTGCCTGATCCCGTTGTCGGCCGGGAACGGGAACCAGGTCGTCACCACGAGTACCCGCGGCCGATGCTCGCCGCCCATGCGCTGTTGAGCCGCCGTCAGCTCGCGTGCAACCGACCGTGCAGCGACGAGCGCCGCAGGTGGTTCCAGCGGCATTCCGTGCACACCTCGACGTCGTAACAGGCGAACTCGTCGTGGCGCGCACCGAGCCGCGCCAGCTCGTCGAGCGAGATGCACCGGCCGTTCGCCTGCTTCAGATTGTCGCCGTACACGTAGGACACGACGCGCAGGTCGACGCTGCCGCACACGGGACAGTCGTCGGAGGTGGGCAACCCGATGTTGCGGGCGGCTCGCACCAGTTCGGGATGTGCATCACACACGTCGATGCGGTTCAGCGCCCCCCGGCGGAAATCGCGCAGTACTGCACGGCGAGCGAGTGCGTAATCGGTGACGCGACGCACGCCCGCAAGTGTAAGGGCACGGATGCGCCTCGCCCGCGAGGGCTCCGACGCTTGCATCGATATATCGATTCGATATATCGTGACGCACATGTTGGAACTCGCCGTGCTCGGACTGCTCCGGGAGCGCCCGCGTCACGGGTACGAGCTGAAGCAGCGGTGCGCGGAGATCGTTGGTCCGCTTTGGGGCGTTTCATTCGGTTCGCTCTACCCGGCGCTCAAGCGCCTCGAGCGGGCCGGGGCCATCGAGAGCGTCGAGGCCCTCGACGAACCCGACACGGCGCTTGGCACGCCGCTGCCGGCAACCGGTTCGCTGTCGGGTGACCTGGCCGCGGCCCGGCGCCGCCGGCGCCCCCGGCCGGTGCGGCGCAACCGCAAGGCGTACCGGATCACCGACCATGGGGTCGAAACCCTGCACGCGCTGCTCGTCTCCGACGAAGACAGCGCCGGCGACGATCGCACCTTCGCACTGAAGCTCGCGTTCTGCCGCTACCTGGAGCCGGCCGAACGGCTCGCGCTTCTCGACGCGCGCCGGGCGCACCTCACGTCCCGGCTGTCGCGCGCCCGCCGCGGGAAAGCCGCCTCGGGCACCACCGACCGTTACACGCGTTCACTGCTCGATTACCGCCATCGCGCAACCGAGCACGAGCTCGCGTGGATCGAGGAACTCATCACCGACGAACGGGCGGCGCAACGCGCCGACCGACCGGAAGGAGCTACCGCATGAGCGAGCGTCTCGAAACGCGAACGTCGTCCGGCCCCACCGCCACCAACCGCCCCAAGGTCCGCGTTGCGCTCGCCGGCATCGGCAACTGTGCGAACAGCCTCGTACAGGGGGTCGAGTACTACCGCGGCGCCGACCCGTCCGAACGGGTCCCCGGCCTGATGCACGTCGTGCTCGGCGGGTACCACGTCGGCGACGTGGAGTTCGTCGCCGCCTTCGACGTCGACGCCGAGAAGGTCGGCCTCGACCTCGGCAAGGCCATCCTCGCCGGTCCGAACAACACCGTGAAGTTCGCCGACGTGCCGTACCTCGGCGTGCAGGTGCAGCGGGGCCCGACCTTCGACGGTCTCGGCAAGTACTACCGCGAGGTCGTCGAGGAGTCGCCGGCCGAACCCGTCGACGTCGCCCAGGCGTTACGCGACGCGAAAGCCGACGTGCTGGTGAGCTACCTCCCCGTCGGTTCGGAGCGGGCACAGAAGCACTACGCGCAGGCCTGCCTCGACGCCGGCGTCGCGTTCGTGAACGCGATCCCGGTGTTCATCGCGAGCAATCCCGAGTGGGCGGCGAAGTTCGAAGCGGCCGGCGTCCCGATCGTCGGTGACGACATCAAGAGCCAGGTCGGTGCGACCATCGTGCACCGGATCCTGTCGCGGCTGTTCGAAGACCGTGGTCTCGCCATCGACCACACGTACCAGCTCAACTTCGGCGGCAACATGGACTTCAAGAACATGCTCGAGCGCGAGCGCTTGCAGTCGAAGAAGATCAGCAAGACGCAGTCGGTGACGAGCCAGATCGACCAGGGCATCTCGACCGAGGACGTGCACATCGGCCCGTCCGACCATGTGCCGTGGCTCCAGGACCGCAAGTGGGCCTACATCCGCTTGGAAGGGCGCAACTTCGGTGACGTCCCCCTGAACGTCGAGCTGAAGCTCGAGGTATGGGACTCCCCCAACTCCGCGGGGGTCATCATCGACGCCGTTCGCTGCGCCAAGCTCGCCCTCGATCGAGGTATCGGCGGCCCGCTGCTCGGCCCGTCGGCCTACTTCATGAAGTCGCCGCCGGTGCAGTACACCGACGACCAGGCCCGGTTGCTGGTGGAGAAATTCGCGACCGACTGAAACGACGGGTAGACCGTCAGGCGAGCGCGTTACCGACCGATTGAGGGGCCTGAGATGTCAGGCCCCTCAATCCTTTCGAGCGCGGCGCCACAATGGTGGCCGTGAGACCAACCGTGACGCTGGACCCGCGCCCGAGCGGACCGGCGCCCGGTGACGAGCCTGCCGGCCACGACGCCGACCGACGGGCACTGATCATCGTCCTGCTGTTGAGCGCGGCCGTCGCGATCAACGTGGGCATCCAGCTGGGCTCGAAGAGCCTCTGGATCGACGAGACCTACACCTGGTCGACCGTCGCCCGTAGCTGGGGCGGGTTCGTCAGTGTCGTCCGGCACTCGGAATCGCAGAACCTGCTCTACGCGCTCCTGCTCTTCGGTTGGAACCGCGTCGGCGACAGCGAGGCCATGCTGCGGTTCCCGTCCGCGGTCTTCGCAGTGCTGACCGTCCCGTCGATGTACCTCGCCGGCCGCGCACTGTGCAACCGGCGGGTCGGGATCCTCGCGGCCGTTCTGTTCGCCGTGAACGCGAACTCGGTGCAGTACGGGCAAGAGGCACGGGCCTACATGCTTGCGATGCTGTTCGGGGCGCTCTCCATCGCGGGCTTCGCGATGATCGTGCGCGCACCGTCACGCCGGGCCACCTTGCTCTGGGTCGTGTCGTCGTCGCTGCTCGTCTACACACACCCGTACGCGCTCTTCCTCGTGTCGGCGGAGCTGGTGTCGCTGCTCGTCTGCCGTCCCGTCGACGGGATCTGGCGACGCCTGCGCACCGGCACGATCGTGATCGCCGCGATCGCCCTGCCGGCCGTGCTGCTGCTCATCTCGCAGCGCTCGAGCACGCTCAACCCGCAGTTCCCGTCGTTGGTCCTCGCGCTCCGGTACGTGACCGGCGTGTTCGGCAAATTCGGGCCGTCGTTGATCGTCGCGTGGGCGGTGCTCCTCGCCTACGGCCTGCTGCGCACGGTGCGGGTGTGGCCCGGCGCGTCGCGCACTCGCCGCTGGCAGCTCGCGGCCGTGTGGTGCCTTCCGGTCGTCACGCTCGGGCTGGTCTGCGCGAGCGACCTCTATCTCGGCCTGTTCAGCAGCGCGCACGTCGTCACCATTCTTCCGACGCTCGTGCTCGCCGGGGCGGTGTCGCTGAACGAGATCCGCTCGACCCGGGTGTTCAGCGCGTCGCTCGCGGTCATCGTCGTCCTCTCGCTGGCCGGCGTCGTGAAGTGGCACGTCGCCGAACCGAAAGCCGACTGGCGGGACGCGACGGCCTATGTGCTCGCGCATGCGTCACGCGGCGACGTGGTCGTGTTCGCCGACGACCAATCGCGCATCCCGTTCGAGTACTACGCGCGCCGCGACCCCCGCGTCGACCAACTGGTGCCGGGCTTCCCGGCCGCACCCTGGGGGCACTGGGGCACCGGCGACCAGAAAGGCGTCCTGCCCACCGCCGCCTACCTCGGACAGCTCGACCAACACCCGACGCACATCTGGGTCGTCGCCGACATCACGCCGCCCGGCGTCCCCGGGTACCCGGAACGCGCCCTTTCGAACCTCTACCACCTCCTCGACCGCACGCTCGTCGCGCACCACCGGGGAGCAACGATCGTGTTCCCCGCGTACGTCGACGTCTTCCGCTACGACCCGTCCCGCTGACCTTGGTGCAAGAATCACCATCCCAGCGGCAACGAGGGAAGGCCCGAGCGTGAATACGGAATCGTGGGACCGGATCGCGCAGCGACGCCAGGTTGCGTCGACGAGCGGGGTCGTGCAGTACGGCGCCGATCTGCCGGACGAGGCGGAACTTCGCCTCTGCGGCGACGTCCGCGGCAAGCGAGTGCTCGAACTCGGCTGCGGGGCGGGCGAGAACGCGGTGGCGTTCGCGAAGCAGGGCGCGCACACGATCGCGCTCGACTCGTCGCGCGGTCAGCTGGCGCTCGCGCGCGACCTCGCCGACGCCGAGGAGGTGCGAGTCGAATGGCACGAGAGCGACGCCGCCGACCTCGCGTTCCTCCGGGCCGACTCCATCGACCTGGCCTTCAGCGCCGGGCTGGTGTCGGAGTTCGAAGACATCGATCGGCTGTTCCGGCAGGTGCATCGGGTCCTGCGCCCGGGTTGCGCGTTCGTGTTCGCGTACGAGCACCCGCTCGCCATGTGCATCGGCCGTGAGGAAGGCGCACCGGGCGGCCTCCCGCTCGGCCGCCAGGAAGTGCGCCGGTCGTACTTCGACCTGGGGCCGCTCGAGCGTTCGCTCGACGACGAGAAGGTCACAGCGTGGCCGCGGACCCTGGCCGACGTGTTCGCCGCGCTGCACCGCGCCGGCTACCGCGTCGACGCGCTCCTCGAGCCCGAACCGGTCCGATCTGCCGACCCCGGCCCCGCCCTTCCGACGACCGTCATCTGGCGCGCCCGGAAAGACGGCGTCTGACCGGCTGCCGGGATCAGCGCAGGCCGTTTTCCTTCGCCCACCGCTCGAGCCGTTCGTAGGCGACGGCTTCCGGCATCGGGCCCTCGTCGAGGCGCAGGTCGAGGAGGTACTGGCGGGCTTGGCCGACGAGCGGCCCGGGTGGGATGCCGAGGAACTCCATGATCTGCTGGCCGTCGAGCGCCGGCTTGATCTTCTGGAGTTCTTCCTGCGCCGCGAGTTGCTCGATCCGCGCTTCCAGCTCGTCCATCCGCTGGGCCAGCGTCGCCGCCTTCTTCGCGTTGCGCGTCGTGCAGTCGCAGCGGGTGAGCTCGTTGAGCCGCTCCAGGAGCGGGCCGCGTCGCGGACGTAGCGACGGACCGCACTGTCGGTCCAACCCATCCGGTAGGTGTGGAAGCGCAGGTGCAGCATGACCAACGCAGTGACGTCGTCGACGATGTCGTTGGAGTAACGCAGCGCGACCAGGCGTTCCCGTGCCATGCGCGCGCCGACGACCTCGTGGTGATGGAACGTCACGCCGCCGGGACCGAAACCGCGGGTCTTTGGTTTGCCGACGTCGTGCAACAACGCTGCGAGCCGCAGCACGAGATCGGGTGACGTCTTCGCGACGACCGCGATCGTGTGCGCGAGCACGTCTTTGTGCCGGTGGATCGGGTCCTGTTCGAGGCGCATCGAGTTCAGTTCCGGCAGGAACTCGTCGGACAGGCGCGTGCGCGCGATCAGCCACAACCCCGCACTCGGGTCGTCGGCGACGATGAGCTTCGACAGCTCCTCGCGGACCCGCTCCGCGCTGACGATCTCGAGCCGGTCGCGCATACGCTCGATCGCTTCGACGATACCGGGGTCGGGTTCGAAGCCGAGCGTCGCCACGAAACGCGCGGCGCGCAACATGCGCAAGGGGTCGTCCTCGAACGAGACGTCGGGCGACATCGGTGTGCGGAGCCGCCGAGCCGCGAGGTCGGCGATCCCGCCGAACGGGTCGACGAGGTCGGGCTCGTCGAGCGCGAGGGCCATCGCGTTCACCGTGAAGTCGCGGCGCGACAGGTCGGTCTCGATGTCGTCGGCGAACTCCACCTCGGGCTTGCGGCTCTCGGGCCGGTACACCTCGGCGCGGAACGTCGTGATCTCGAAGCGTTCGTCGTCCTTGATGCACCCGACGGTGCCGTACCGCTTGCCCTGCAGCCACATCGCGTCGGCCCACGGCGCGACGATCGCTTCCACGGCGTCCGGGCGCGCCGCGGTCGTGATGTCGACGTCGGTGAGCGCGCGGTCGAGAAACGCGTCGCGAACGCTGCCACCGACCATGTAGGTGCGGTACCCGGCCGCGGCGAAGCGCCGGGCAAGCTCCTGGGTGGCGGAGCCGGGAGCGAAGTAGGGCGCAAGGCGCGGCGGGACCGTCACGGCCACATTCTCGCAACTCGGGCCGGCAACACCGGATTAGTTCCCGACAAGACCGTCCCAGCGTTGCACCGCGGCGGGTAGCCGCCGCCGGAGACGGACGTTCTCGAGGTTGTCACGGACGGCGCGACGCACGTCGGGATCGTGGGAGCCGACCCACCGATCGAATCGGGCCACGCCGCCTTCGGGATCGGCGGTGACCGCGACCGCCCACCCGTACGACAGCACTCTCCGGAGCGCGTCGGCGGGCGGGGCGCGCCGGTTCGTCTCGGCGACCAGGGCGGCCGTCGCCCGGTCGAGAATGTCGAAGATGCGCTCGTTCGCGTGTACCGCCGGCACGACGAACCGTTCTTCGGCGACACCGGCGACCCCCGTGCTGCACTCGACGGGGTTCCCGGCCGCCCAGGTCTCGGCGATCTCGAGCAGCGGGCGGAGATGGACGTCGCCGACGCGGTGCAACGCGCTCGCGACCGCATCGCGCACCCGCCCGCGGCGGTCGTTCGCGTACTTGCGGAGCTCTCGCACCATGCCGGCGGGAGCGTGGCGGCGCACGTCGAACGTTTCGCCGAGGACACGGCCCAATCCGGCGATGCCGCACATCAACACGAACTCGTCGGGCATGTCTTCGTGGCCGGCGTCGAGCTCGCGCCAATGGCGGAACTTCGTCTCGTCGCCCTCGATGACCGCGGCTTCGAGGAGCTCGAGGTTCACGCGCGGGCCGGGGAGGCGCGAGTTGTGCCGCAGGTAGGTGTCCCACGCACTCGCGTTCGCGCCCGGGAGCTTGCGCAACGTCACGCACAACTCGTCGACGCGCGTCACGCGCCGAAACGTAACGCGTCTTCAGTGCTTCACGGGCGCATCGGGGGCGAGCTCAGCTGGGCGCCGCGACCTCATTGGCCTGCGCGATGGTGTGTTGCTCGATCATGAGGCGCAGGTCGTGCGGGCGCGACGACGCCGACAGCGCTTCGCGCAGGTCGATGGCGCCGCGCTTGTAGAGCGAGAACAAGCTCTGGTCGAACGTCTGCATGCCGTAGTACTCGCCGTCGGCGATGATTTCTTCGATTTCGTGGGTCTCTTCCGCGTTCACGATCTTGTCGAAGACACGCCCGGTCGCGACGAGGATCTCGACTGCGGGTACCCGCCCTGCGCCGTCGTGACATTCGACGAGCCGCTGGCTCACGATGCCGCGCAACGAGCCGGCGAGCGACATGCGCACCTGGCGTTGCTCGAACGGCGGGAAGAAGTCGATGACGCGGTTGATGGTCTCGGTCGCGCTGACGGTGTGCAGCGTCGAGAACACGAGGTGCCCGGTCTCGGCCGCCGAGAGCGCGGTCTTCACCGTCTCCACGTCGCGCATTTCACCCACGAGGATGACGTCGGGGTCTTGGCGCAACACCCGCTTCAGCGTGGACGCGAAGTCCATGGTGTCGGTGCCGATCTCGCGCTGGTTCACGATCGACTGCTTGTCGGCGTGCAGCACTTCGATCGGGTCTTCGACGGTGACGATGTGCCGCGCCATCGTCTGGTTGATGTGGTCGACCATGCACGCGAGCGTCGTGGTCTTGCCCGACCCGGTCGGGCCCGTCACGAGGACGAGACCACGCGGGTTCTCGGCGAGGCGACGGACCGCGGGCGGCAACCCGAGTTCTTCGAAGCTGGGGATCGTCTGCTGGACCTTGCGCAGCACCAGCCCGGCCGAACCCCGCTGGCGCATCACGTTCACGCGGAAACGGCCGAGCCCCGCGACGGAGTAGGCAAAGTCGGCTTCACCGGTCGCGAGGAACTCCTCCGCCCGTTGCTTGGGCATGATCGCGAACGAGATCCGTTCCGTTTCCGCGGGGCTGACCGCGTCGAAGCCCGTCTTCTCGAGCCGGCCGTCGATCCGGACGAACGGCGGTGAACCCACTTTGATGTGGACGTCCGACGCGTTGTGCTCGACGGCCTGGCGGAGTAGCTGGTCCAAGTCCAACACGCGCGTGTCACCTCCGCAGACATGCCTTCATCGGCACGGAGCGTGGCGAACCTGAGTTCTCAGCCGAGATACGCGTGCCAGTGGTCACGCACCGCGTGCACCAGAGGACGACCGGGGCCGCCGGCAGTGGCCGCTTCGGGTCGCACCGGCTCGCCGAGCAGCGCCGAGGCCGTGGCCGCGACGCCGTTGCGGAGCGCGTCGAGGTCGTAACCGCCTTCGAGGTAGACGATCCGCTTGGGGGCGTACTCGAGCACCCGCTCGGTCAGGTCGACGTAGTCGCCGGCCGAGAGCGACAACCCGGTGAGGGGGTCGTCGCGGTGCGCGTCGTACCCCGCCGAGACCAGCACCCAGGTCGGCCCGAACAGGTCGATGACCGGCGCGACGACGGTGTCGAGCGCGTCGAGGTACAGGTCGCCGGTGGTCCCCGCCGGGAACGGCACGTTCAGCGTCGCCCCGGCGCCCGCACCCGTCCCGTTCTCGTCGAGCCAGCCACTGCCGGGGTACAGCGGCCACTCGTGGAACGACACGTAGAGCACGTCGGGGTCGGCATAGAAGATGTCCTGGGTGCCGTTCCCGTGGTGCGCGTCCCAGTCGATGATCGCGACCCGCTCACCGCGCGCGCGCAGCGCGGCCGCCGTGACGGCCACATTGTTGATCAGGCAGAAACCCATGGCGCCTGCCGCGACCGCGTGATGGCCCGGCGGGCGGACGGCGAGGAACGCGCTGGTCGCGTCGCCGTTGTCGATCGCGTCGATCGCGGCGAGGCCGGCGCCGGCCGCGTGCGTCGCGGCGTCCCACGACCGAGCACTCGCGGCCGTATCCCCGTCGATCGAACCGCCGCCCTGCACGCAGAACTGTTCGAGGGCGTCGAGGTACCGCGCGGGATGTACCCGTTCGAGGTCGGCGCGAGCCGCGGCCACACGAGGCAGCGGTTGCGACTCCTCGCCGACGCCGACGTCGGCCAGCCCGGCCAGCACCGCTTCGAGGCGCGCCGGCCGCTCCGGATGACCGCGACCCGGGTCGTGCTCGGCGAAGAGCGGGTCGGCAGCGACCAGTAGCACGTTCGGCCCTTTCTTCCCGCCCCGTCCGGCACGAGCAGGGTATCCCTCCCTCGCCCGGCCGAGAATCGCCGGTGCGACCGTTTACCCTTGACGAGTGCATCGGGTGTTCGCGCTCCTCGCGGTTTGCTGTCTCGGCGCGGTCGCGTTCCCGGTCCGTTCGGGCGCGGCCACGACGAGCTCGTCGACGCCGAACACCGCCGGCGCGCCGGCCGCCGCGAGCACCTCACCGAAAATGGTGCTGCTCGATCAACCTTCGTGGGTCACCGACGGCGACTCGTTCCCCCTCCGGTTGCGCATCACCAACCCGCAGCCGGGCCTCGAGATCCACCTCACGATGCACCCGCACGTCGCCACCCGCACCAACTTCGAGGAGACCGTCGCGGGTCAAGACCTGGGCGGGGCCCTCGACACCGCGTCGATCGCGGTCGCCGACGCGCAACACGCGACGGGCGGCGTGGTGCTCGCGCAGTTCGGTGTCTCGGGCTCCGACGTCCCGTCGGCCCAGACGCTGCGGCCCCGCGACACCGGCGTGTACCCGATCACCGTGGAGCTGCGTTCGGGCAGCGGCGTCCTCGACCAGTTCGTGACGTGGATGGTCTACGTCCGCGGCTACACGCGCGGTGCCAAGAACACGACGGCCATCGCGGAGCCGCTGCGCGTGAGCTGGGTGTGGTCGATCGTCGCGCCGCCGGCCCACGGGCTCGACGGCCAGACACCGAACCCCAACGTGCTGGCCGCAATGCTGCCGGGCGGGCGCCTCAACAAGATCGCGAACCTCATGCCCGCGGCGAAGGGGGTACCGCTGACGCTCGACGTCTCGCCGGAAACACTGTCGAGCTGGGTCGCGTTCGCCAAGGAACGGCCGCAGCTCGCCAAGGGCGCGGCGGCGGTACGCGCCGCGGCGGGTTCGAGCACCAACGACTTGCTCCCCGAGCCCTACGTGCCGATCGACCTTCCCTCGTTCGAGAACGCCGACCTCGGCCCGTACCTCAGCGACGAACTCCTCGCCGGGTCGGAGACGCTGCGCAACATCGCCGGCGTACGGGTCGATCCGCGCACCGCGTTCGTCGACCCGGTCGACAGCACGACCCTCAACCGGCTCCACTCGCTCTTCCTCGACCAGGTACTGCTGCGTGACACGTCCCTGGCACCGCGCCAGTCCAACCTCACGCCCGCGCGGCCGTTCACCATCAACAACGGCGACGAAGACTTCCTCGCCGCGAGCACGAACCCAACCGTCGAGAGCTGGCTGGCGGGCAACCAGCCCGCGGCACTCAGGGCGCAGCGTTTCGTCGCCGGGCTCTCCCTCATCGCGATGGAAGCACCCTCGCAGGCTCGCGGCATCGTCGTGGCATCCCCCACCGACTGGTCACCGAACACCACCGCGGTCGCCCACGCGTTGCGCGGCCTGCGAACCAACCCCCTCCTCGAACCGGTGACCCTCACCAAGTACTTCTCCGACATCCCCCACGACGTCGACACCGACGGCAACCAGCTCGTGCGCTCCCTCGTCCCCCACGAACCCGAGCGCTACCCCGTCACCGCCGCCGCCTACGCGCACGCGCGGCGCGCCCTCGACTCGTTCTCCAGCCTCGTCGGCGATTCGAACCCCGAAATCGAACAGGGCCGCGAAACGCTCCTCGTCGCGTTGACGAGTCTGTTCACGCCGACCCGGGCGAAGGCCGAGCTCGCGACGATCGACCAGAAGGCGGCCGACTTCCTCGGCCAGATCACGACCACACAACAGCGGATCACGCTCACGGCGAGACGGGCCGAGATCCCACTCGCGTTCCGCAACGCGACCGGCCAGCCGGTTCGAGTACGCGTCACGCTGGCCGCGCCGAGCGGCAAAGCCCTCTTCCCCGACGGCGCGCAAAAGCTGATCACCCTCGCACCGGGGAACCAGACGGTGCGCTTCACGGTCGAAGCGCGCGCAACCGGCACGTTTGCCATGATCGTCACCCTCACGTCGGAGGACGGGCAGTTGCCGATCGGTGCGCCGACTCAAATCACCGTTCGTTCAACGGTGTTCAGCGGATGGGGCGCGGCCCTCACCATCGGCGCGCTCGTATTTCTCGCGCTCTGGTGGGCCAACCACATCTGGCGGAGCCGGCGTGCCGCTCGAGCGACCGTGGCTCCCGCGTGACCGACGTCGAAGCGCGAGCGGCGCGTCCCGACGACCCGTCGGCCAGCCAACTCGTTCGCGCGAGTGCCGCGGTCGCGGTCGGGACGCTGACCTCGCGCATCACCGGGCTGCTACGCGTCGCAGTCCTCGCGTACGCCATCGGCGGTTACACCCTCGCCGACAAGTACAACCTCGCCAACTCGACGCCGAACATCGTCTACGAGTTGCTGCTCGGCGGTGTGCTGTCGGCCACCCTGGTCCCGCTCTTCGTCGAGCACGTACAACACCGCGACGATCGCGCGACCGAAGCGATCTTCACCGTCACCCTCACGCTCCTCGTCGCGCTGAGCGCACTCGCGGTCGTGTTCGCGCCGCAGATCGCCCGGCTCTACACGTTCCGGTCGGGCAACGGCGACATCCGGGTGCAGCGCGAGGTCACGACGTTCCTGATCCGGCTGTTCATGCCGCAGATCGCGTTCTACGGCTTCACCGCACTCGCGACCGCCGCACTCAACGCGCGGCGGCGTTTCGTCGCCGCGGCATTCGCGCCGACGCTCAACAACGTCGTGGTGATGTTCGTGCTGTTGCTGTTCACGCGCGTCGCGACCGGATCGAAGACCAGCTGGACGACGGTGGGGTACATACACCGCCACACCGGGCTGTTGTGGCTCCTCGGTTTGGGCACGACCGCGGGGATCGTCGCGATGGCGGTCGCGCTGGTGCCGGCGATGATCGCGGCCCGGGTCCCTGTACGGCCGGTGTTCGTGTGGCGCCATGAAGCAGTGAAGAAGATGGTGCGACTGTCGGGGTGGACGATCGGCTACGTCATCGCGAACCAGGTCGCACTCCTGCTCGTGCTGGTGCTGGCGAGCGGTCATGTACGCCAGGCCTCCGTCTATACGTACGCGTACATGTTCTTCCAGCTCCCGCACGGGTTGCTCGCGGTGTCGCTGATGACCACCATCACACCCGAGCTGGCTCGCGCCGCCAACGCCGGGGATCGTGTCGATATGCGGATGCAGTTCGACCAGGGGTTGCGCTACCTCATCGTCGCGGTGCTCCCGGCTGCCGTCGTGTTCGTCGTGCTCGCCCAGCCGATCGCCGGCGTGTTACACCTCGGCAACTTCAGCACGGTCGACGCGCACCTCACGGGCGACACCTTGCAAATGTTCTCCGTCGGTCTCCTCGCGTTCTCGATGTACCTGTACGCGCTGCGAGGCTTCTACGCGCTCCAAGACACCCGCACACCTTTCCTCGTGAACTGCGGTGAGAACGCGTGCAACATCGTGCTGGCGCTCGCGCTCTACCCCCACTTCGGCGTGCAGGGTCTCGCGTTCGCGTTCTCGGCCGCCTACGCGATCGCCGCCGTCGCGGCGCTGGTCCTGCTCCGGCGGCGCATCGGCCACGGCAGCATCCGGGCCCAGCGCCAGACCCGGGGGGTCGCCACCAAGAGCACCGGCGCAAGCATCCTGCTCGCCCTCATCGCCTGGCCGATCGCGGGCGCGATCGGATCGAACAGCGCCGTGCACGCCGCGCTCGCCGCCGTACTGGCCGCGGCCGCGGGCGGTGCCGTCTATCTGGGCGCGCTGTACCTGTTCGGGGTCACCGAAATTGCGACGATCTTGCGGCTTTTGACGCGACGAGGCCCGAAACCGCGGCCGAGCGTGTAACCATGGAGTCTCCCGGGGGTCCAAATGGGTTCCCGTCCCCTGCGAGGAGTGCCGATGGCCGTCCGCATCGTCACCGATAGTGCCTGCGACCTGCCCCAAGACCTGTGCGACGAGTACGGCATCGAGATCGTGCCGTTGCACATCCGGTTCGGCGCGACCGAATACGTCGATCGGGTGGAACTCAGCACCGACGAGTTCTGGCAGAAGCTCGGGCAGTCGTCCGTGCTGCCGGAAACGGCCGCGCCCTCGGTCGGCGCGTTCGAAGAGACCTTCCGGCGCCTCGGCGACGAAGGCGCCGAGGCCATCGTGTGCATCAACCTCTCGGCGGGCATGTCGGCCACGATGCAATCGGCGAAGGTCGCGTCGAAGGCGCTCGACGGGATCTGCCCGGTGGAAGTCCTCGATTCGGGAACGGTGTCGATGGGCCAGGGCGATCTGGTCCTGCAGGCGGCGCGACGGGCGAAGGAAGGCGCCGCCCTCGACGCGATCGTCGCCGAAACCGAGCATCGGCGGGCCCGCTCACGACTGCTCGCTGCGCTCGACACACTCGAATACCTGCGCAAGGGCGGTCGCGTCGGCGCCGCGCAGGCCCTGCTCGGTTCCGTGCTGTCGATCAAGCCCGTGATCACGGTCGAGGGCGGCATCGTGCACGCGGCCGGCAAGGTTCGCACCCGCTCGAAGGCGTTGCGTTTCATGTCGGACCAGCTGCAACCCGGTTCGGTCGAGAGCGCGTGCGTGCTCCACGCCAATGCCCCCGACGTCGACGAGTTCCTGTCGCAGTTGGAACGCTCCGTCCCGCGCACCGACATCGTCGTCGCCCAGATCGGGCCCGTCGTCGGCGTCCACGTCGGCCCGCGTGCGATGGGTGTCGTCTGGGTCGAACGCACCGCTTGAGCTCACGAGCCCAGTAGCGTTCGCGGCGCCGTGGGAACGCCCGACGCAGACCTCGCAGCCGCTGCCGCGCGCGGCGACCGGCGTGCGCTCGAACTCCTCCTCGAACGACATACGGATCGCATCCACGCGATTTGCCGCCGGGTACTGATCGATCGCGAGGACGCGCTCGACGCGACCCAGGAAGCCCTCATCTCGATCGCTCGGCACATCCACACCTTCGACGGTCGCGCGCAGTTCACGACGTGGTGTTACCGGGTGGCGATGAACGCCGCGCTCGACGAAGGACGGCGACGAGCGCGCCGCCCGCGGCCAACCGCACTCGACGTCGACGCGGCGAACGCCGGTCCACCCATCGACACGCTCGTTGCCGATCGTCTCGACATAGAAGCCGCGCTGTCGACGATCCCGGTCGAGTTCCGCGCGGCGGTGTCACTCCGGGATCTCGGGAACCTCGACTACGCGGAGATCGCCGAGGTGCTCGACATTCCGCCCGGCACCGTGCGCTCACGTATCGCGAGAGGTCGTGCCCTGCTCGCCGATCGGCTCGGGAACCGCGACGGGGGTCCCCAGCGTCATACGGAGCGATCCACATGAGCCGAACCGACCCCCTCCCGCCCGACATCGTCGACGAGCTGATCAGCGCCCGCATCGACGGCGAGTTCGAGCGCGCCGCGCGCGAACTCGAACTCGACCCGCTCGACGCGAGCGCGCGGCTCGAAGCGACGCCGGGCGTTGCCGAACGCACGCGCGCCCTGGAGGCGGCTCGCGACGCGATCGCGGCATCGGTCGATCTCGATGAACTCTCACGGCGGCGACTCGTCGAGCATGCGCTGACGGAAGCTGCGGGCGCGAAGGCACCTGAGTTCCCGCGACGTGCCGCGCCCGCTCGCCGCGACCGGCGCTCGTGGCTCGTCGCCGGCGGCGCGGTTGCCGCGGCGGCCGCCGTCATCGTCGGTCTGGTCGCGATCCTGCACGATGGCGGCTCGCAGAACGCCAAGAGCTCGACGGCGGCGGCAGGGAACACGCAGACGACGATCGCCCCGCCCAACGAGATCGACAACGCCGATCAACTGCGTAGCTACGTGGAGTCGCTCATTGCCGGCAACCAACTCAACGCCCCCGCGGCAGCGCCGCAGTCGCCGGCGAGCACGGCGGCGACACCTCCGGAGGCGCTCGGCCAGGGCCGCGCCGGCACGGCGACCACCACCGTGCCGGCGGGCAACCCGGCGGCCGCCAACGGAAGCACCAAACAACTCGCCGCCGATTGCCCGGCCACACTCGGACGGCAACTGCGAGCGACCTCGGGCCCACTGGCGGTTCGGTCGGTACGCCATCAGGGCCGGCGCGCCGAAGTCGCGGTGTACGCGCAGGGCGAGCACACGCTCGCGGTCGTCTACGACCGCAACGATTGCGTGCCGTTGATCTCCTACCTGTCGCGCTGACACGGCTCGGCGAGCGAAGGCCGGCGGCCCCCCAGCCGCTACGCTCGACCGACCGCATTCACCGGGGAGTACCGATGGCGGACTGGACCACCGAAGCCACGGACGTGATCGAACGCGCCGTCGTGACGGTGCGCGACAAGACCGTCGTTCCGGCCCGTGCCGTGTCGCGTGCGATCGTCTACGGCCTGCTCGCCACGCTCGTCGCGCTCCCGGCGCTGCTGCTGCTCGGGATCGGGACGTTCCGGGGTCTCGTGCTCGCCTACCAGGGCGAAGTCTGGGCCGCGTGGCTCACGCTGGGCGGAATTTGCGTGCTGCTCGGCGGTGTTCTCTGGACGAAGCGCACTGCTTGACGAGGACGAGAGCAGCATGGATCCCCGCGACATCATCATTGTTGGGTCCGGTCCGGCCGGCCTGACCGCGGCCGTGTACACGGCCCGGGCCAATCTCGCGCCGCTCGTCATCGAGGGTCTGGGCGCGGGCGGGCAATTGATGCTCACGACCGACGTCGAGAACTACCCGGGTTTCCCCGAAGGCATCCTCGGCCCCGAGCTGATGGGCCGCTTCCGCGACCAGGCGGTCCGGTTCGGTGCCGAATTCGTCACCGCCGACGCCGACCGCGTCGACCTTTCGTCGTCGCCGTTCGGCGTATGGGTCGGCGGCATCGAGCACCGTGCTCGCGCGCTGATCATCTCGACCGGCGCAACCGCCAACATGCTCGGCCTCGAGTCGGAGCAACGGTTGCTCGGCCACGGCGTGTCGACCTGTGCCACGTGCGACGGTTTCTTCTTCCGCAAGCAGGAGATCGCGGTCGTCGGCGGCGGCGACTCCGCGGTCGAGGAAGCCACGTTCCTCACCCGTTTCGCCGACAAGGTCACGCTCATCCACCGCCGCAAGGAGTTGCGGGCGTCCAAGATCATGCAAGACCGCGCGTTCTCCAACCCGAAGATCGAGTTCCGCTGGAACAGCGCGGTCGACGAGGTCGTCGGCGACGGCCGAGTCGAGGGTTTGAAGCTGCGCGACATCGAAACCGGCGCGATCAGCGACCTACCGGTCACGGGCGTGTTCGTGGCCATCGGCCACAGCCCGAACACCAAGTTGTTTCACGGTCAACTGGAGCTTGATGCCGGTGGTTACATCATCACCGACAGTGAGAGCTCGCGGACGTCGGTGCCCGGCGTGTTCGCGGCGGGCGACGTTCAAGACCACGTGTACCGACAAGCCATCACTGCCGCCGGCTCCGGTTGTATGGCGGCACTCGACGCCGAGCGTTACCTCGAGGCGCTCGCGCACTGACCAGTCGGAATCTTGGGGGCGCCGCCTCGGTTGGCGCTGGGGTATTTGGGCATGCGACGCGAAAGGAACGCATCGTGGCAGAAGGCATCAGCAATCTCACCGACGCAACCTTCGATGAATCCGTCGGAGCGGCCGGTGTCCCGGTCATCGTCGACTTCTGGGCCGAGTGGTGCGGGCCGTGCAAGATGATCGCACCTGTACTGGAAGAAATTGCCAAGGAACACGACGGCAAGCTGCAGGTCTCGAAGCTCAATGTCGACGACAACCCCGAGATCGCGCGTCGCTTCGAGGTGATGAGCATCCCGACGTTGCTCGTGTTCAGTGACGGGCAGGTGAAGCGCCGCCTCGTCGGTGCCAAGGGCAAGGCCCAACTTCTCGAGGAACTCTCAGAGTTCATCGCTTGAACACCCCTGCCGTCGTCCGCTGCGGCGAGCGCGGCCCGGCCGTCCGCGACATCCAGGAACGGCTGAACGCCGCGGGCTACGCGCTCGCCGTCGACGCATACTTCGGTCCGAAGACCGAAGCTGCGGTCCGCGCGTTCCAAACCGAACGCCGCCTCCGGGCCGACGGCATTTGCGGGCCGCAAACCTTCGCGGCGCTGGTCGAATCCGGGTTCCGGCTGGGCGACCGCAACCTCTACCTACGTCAACCGATGCTGCGCGGCGACGACGTCACCGAGTTACAGCGTCGGCTCAACGCGCTCGGCTTCGACGCCGGCCGCGAAGACGGCATCCTCGGGCCGGCGACCGAGCGTGCGATCCGCGCCTTCCAGCGCGACGCGCGCCTCCACCTCGACGGGGTGTTCGGGCCGGCGACACGCAAGGTCATGCAGAACTGGGACGGTCTCGCGGGCGGGTCGATCGCGGCGGTGCGCGAGCTCGAGGGTTTGCGCACCATTCGCCGGCTCGCGGGCCGGAAGGTCTACCTCGCGGTCGAGCCCGGGTTGGCCGCGCTCGCCAGTGCCGTCACCAAAGGTCTCGGCGACGCCGGAGCCGATGTCGTCACCGACACGACCGGCGAGAGCGATTCGGTGCTGGCCGCCGAAGCGAACCGTTTCGGCGCCGACGTCTTCCTCGCGATCCGCACCGGCGACGAGACCAACCGGTGCGCGTACTACGCGACCGCTGCGTTCCGTTCCGAGGCGGGGTACCGGCTGGCCGAACATCTCGACGCCGAGTTGCGGTCGGTGCTCGGCGCCACCAGCGGAACCGTCGGGCGTAGCTACCCGGCCTTGCGGGAGACGCGGATGGCGGCGGTGGTGTGCGAGATCGCACCGCGCGACGACCCGGCGGCACTGCAGCGTCTCGTTGCCCGCAACCACACCGTCGCGCTCGCGGTGGTGCGCGGGATCCGCCAGGGCGTGGAACGACCGCTCGACGCGCCCTGCTGATCAGGCCAGTTCGCGGTTGCGCGAGCCTTCGGTCATCACCCGGTAGATACGCTCGAGATCCTCGAGGGTCGCGAAGTCGATGACGACGCGCCCGAGCTTGGGGCCCATCGTGACGTGGACGCGTGTCTCGAGATAGTCGCCGAGCAACTCTTCCAATTCCAGGAGGCCCGGCGGTCGCATCATGGACCGTGACGACGGGCCCTGGCCGCGCGCGGGCTTGTCCGGCTCGCCGTTGCGCGCCCGTACCGCTTCTTCCACCGCGCGCACCGAAAGGTCCTCGCCGACGGCGCGCTTGGCCAGTTGCTCCTGGAACGCGCGGTCGGGGGTCGCGAGCAGGGCGCGGGCGTGGCCCATCCGCAACGCACCTTCCTGCACGTATCGCTGGATCGAGGGCGGCAATTGCAGCAGGCGCAAGGTGTTGGTGATCGTCGCCCGGCTCTTGCCCACCCGGTCGGCAACGTCGTCGTGGGTGAGGCTGAAGTCTTCGATGAGTTGCTGGTACGCGGCGGCTTCCTCGAGCGGGTTCAGCGACTCACGTTGCACGTTCTCGACGATGGCCTGCTGGAGGGACGAAGCATCGTCGGCGTGCCGGATGATCGCGGGGATGGTCTGCAGGCCGACGCGGCGCGCGGCGCGCCAGCGGCGTTCACCGGCGATGAGCTCGAACCCGTCACCCGCTTCGCGTACCAGGATCGGCTGGAGCACCCCAACTTCGCGGATCGACTCCGCCAGCGCGGCGAGGGCCTCCTCGTCGAAGTGCTCGCGTGGCTGATGCGAGTTCGGCCGGATCGACACGACCGGCAGTTCCTGCAGCCCCATCGCCCCGTCGGCAACGGTGCCGGCGGGGATCAACGCGCCGAGCCCTCTACCCAGCCCGCCTGGACGCGCCACGGCTCACCTCTTTCGCTAGTTCGCGGTACGCGGTGGAACCGCGCGACGACGTGTCGAATACCGTCACCGGTTGGCCGAACGACGGGGCTTCCGAGATCCGGACGGTCCTCGGAACGACGGTCCGGTACACCTTCGAGCCGAAGTGCGTACGTACTTCGTGCTCCACCTGCTCGGCGAGCCGCGTGCGCGCGTCGTACATGGTGAGGACGATGCCCCTGACGTCGAGGGTCGGGTTGAGGTTCGACCGCACCAGCGACACGTTCCGCAGCAGCTGGCCCAAACCCTCGAGTGCGTAGTACTCGCACTGGATCGGCACGATGATGTCGTCGGCGGCCGCCAACCCGTTCACCGTCAGCAGGCCCAGCGAGGGCGGGCAGTCGATCAGGGTGAAGTCGTAGTCGTTGCGAACTTCGCCCAGCGCTCGGCGCAGCTTCAACTCGCGGGAAAATGCGGGGACCAGCTCGATCTCGGCGCCGGCGAGGTCGATCGTTGCCGGGACGACGAAGAGGTTCTTCACGCTGGTCGGTTCGACGCAATCCTCGACCGGCGTGTCGTTCATGATCACGTCGTAGATCGAGCCTTGCACGTTCCGGTGGCTGATCCCGAGGCCGGTCGTGGCATTCCCCTGCGGGTCGAGGTCGACCACCAGCACGCGGAAATCGAGCTCGGCCAGTGCGGCGCCGAGGTTGACGGCCGTAGTGGTCTTACCGACGCCGCCCTTCTGGTTGGCGATGGCCAACACCCGGGGCAAGGTCATAGCCGGCATCGCCGGCTCGTTGCTCACCGTCGTTCGCAACGGCGACATGCCGCGCGCGAGCGGTTCCTGCCGAGCGGCGTCCGCCGCCGGGTGCGCAGGCTCGGCGCCATTCTCCGAAGTCCCGGGCTGGGTCGGCGCGATCTTCAACTCCCGCTCGGTGCCGGTGGGAGCGTCGGGATCGAGCGCAGCCGCGGCATCGGCGAGCGCACCGGTCATCGCTTCGACCACGGAATGCTCGGGTTGGTCCGTCGCGCTGTTCGTGGGGTCGTCCAATTCGTCGCTCGTCTCCACCCGGATGTCGTCATCTCCGTGTTCGATGACGTCGGTTTCCTCCGCCTGGGCATCGCGCGCGTCATCAACATGCACCGCGGTTCCTCTTCCTGCCGGTGCCTGGTCGCCGCCCCATCGACGGAACAGACCGCGACGTTCTGGCTGCTCAGGTCCCATGGCCACGCCCCTCGCGCTGCGCCCTGACAAGAACAAGGTGTTCCACGTGGAACATCTCAACCGACCGCGACGGGTCGGGATCTGTCGCAGCGTACTACCGAAGCTGTGCGCGATGCATCACGAGACGTGATGTTTCACGTGGAACCTTCACCACAGCGGCCGCTTCGACGGCACGCCGACGCGGCGCGGGTAGCGCTCGTTCAGCGGCCGTTCGCGCCGGATCGCCACGACGCCGAAGCCGTGATGGCGTTCGAACGACGCCGCAGAGCAGCCGAGCATGGCCAACCCGGCGCTGGGCCAGCGGTCGGGTGCGGGGTCGGGGGGCTCGCTGACGATGATCCATCCGCCTTCCTCGACGAAGGCTGATGCGAGCTCGGCGGTGACGGCGGGAGTGCCGAACGAACGGGCGACGACCAGCGGGTACCGGCCTCGCAGCTCCGGTTGTCGCCCCGACACCTCGGCACGCTCGCAGACGACTCGCACCCGGTCAGCCAACCCGAGGCGCTCGGCGCAGGCTCGGGCAAACTCGGTGCGGCGAGTGGAACCATCGAGCAGGAGCACGCCCGCGTCGGGCCATCGCAGGGCGAGAACCAGGCCCGGAATGCCGGCGCCACTGCCCAGGTCGAGGAATGCGCGGGGTCCGGCCGGGCCGTAGCGTGCTTCGCCGGCCGCGCGGAACGCTTCGGCGTGCGCGATGTGTCGCGCCGGTTCCTCGGCCCGAGGAACCCCAAGCCCCGCGCCTCGAGGAGGCATTCCCGCAATTCGGTGTCGGCAGCACCACCGGTCGCGGCGGCGCGACCGGGGCTCACGCGGGCCGGATCACGACCCGTCGCCGCGGCTCTTCCCCGATCGAAGCCGTTGTCACGCCCTCGAGCTCGGCCACGGTGTCGTGGACCACTTTGCGATCGGGCGGGCTCATCGGTTCGAGGGCGCGCTCGACCCCCTCGTCCTTCACCTGGTCGGCGATGTCGCGTACGAACTCCGCGAGCGCGTCGCGCCGGCGCTGCCGGTACCCGCCGACGTCGACGTGGACCCGGGCGCTGTGGCCACTGGTCGAGCGCTGCACCACCGCCCGGACGATCTCCTCGAGCGCGCTCAGCGTCGCACCCTTGGGACCGACGAGGAGACCCAAGTCGTCGCCGTTGATGTCGACGAAGATGGCGTCGTCACGCACCTCGGTGACGACCTCACCCTTCGCACCGAATGCCTCGACCAGGCCGACCGTGAACTGCTGGGCCGCTTTTGCCTGGTCCTCGACGGAAACGTCGTCTTCCATGTTGCTCTCCTCTTGGGCGGCCGAGGTGGCCGGACTCCCCCCGCTGTTCGCGGTGACACTTCCCGACCCGCCACCGCCGCGCCGGCGGCGCGGCCGTTGCCGGCCCGTGGAGGCACCGGCGCGAGCAGGCTCGCGGTCGTCGGTTTCCGAACGACTCGAGTCGGCTCGTTTCGAGCTCTTCGCTTCCGAGGTGCCCGCGCCTTTCGAGCTCGTCTCCCGGCGGGCACGGCCCCCCTGTCGGGTTCGGCGCCGGCGACGGTCGCCGGGTTTCTCCCGCGACAGTGGCTTGACACGCGCCCGGATGCGCGCCTCGGTTCGGCCGATGCGGCCGAACAGGCCGGATTTGGGCTCGTCGACGATCTCGAACTCGAGCTCGTCCTCGACCACGCCCAGGCGATCGAGTGCCAATTCCTTCGCGTCGTCGACCGTACGGCCGGTGACTTCGATCCACTCCATCGGTTCAGCGCTTCCGCTTCTTCTGTCGTCGTTGCGCGGTGTTCGGGCTCGGCCGTGCCCGTTTGGACGGGTTCCCGTTGCCTGCCGCGCCGCCGCTCGAGGCCGAACCGGCACCGGGGATGACCCGACCTTCGGCGCGTACGTCCTTCGCCGGTGCGGCTGCGCCACCCGGCTTTGCCTTCGCGCCCGCTGCCTTGCCACCCGTACCCTTGCCCGGAGTGGCCCGCTCCTTCGGTGACCCACCTTCGACGGCTTTCGCACCGTTCTTGGCGGGTTTGTCGTCTTCCTCGTCGGCGAAGCGGGCTTTCGGGCCCGTCTTGGCCGCCTCCTGGTCGTAGATCTTGTTCAGCACCAGGTGCTGCTGGCCGATCCGCCACGCGTTGCTGGTGACGAAATAGACGACCAAGCCCGACGCGAAGTTCAAGGAGATCAGACCGAACGCGATCGGCATCACCTTGCCGATCATCTGGGCCTGGTTCGCCATCGGCGACGACGCCGCGGCGGTCTGGCTCTGGCGCGCCATCGTCTGGCGCGCCTGGTACCAGCCGGTGAAGATCACCAAGATCACGAGGATGAAGTAGGGGAGCGTCCCGAGGAAACCCTGCGTCACGCTGCTGGCATGCGACGCCGCGACCGAAAGGTCCATCCCGAGGAACCGCAGGCCGTTCGGCTTCGGGCAGGCGTACTTGTTGGCGGCCGTCGCAGTCGGGCAGATCGCCGTGTACAGACGGCTGAATTGCCCCGTCTTCGGGATCCGCCCACTGGTGTGCCGCAACACTTCGAAGAGGGCGAAGAAGATCGGCATCTGCATCAGGAGTGGGAAACAACCCGACAACGGGTTGATCTTGTTCTCCTGGTAGAAGCGCATGATTTCTTCATTTTGCTTCTGTTTGTCGTCTTTGAACTTCTGCTGGATCTTCTTGATCTCCGGCTGGACGCGCTGCATCGCGATCATCGATCGGGCCTGCTTCGCGGTCAGCGGGAACAGCACCAGCATCACGGCTGCCGTCAGGAGGATGATCGCCACGCCGAGGTTCGGGATGTACTGGTAGAAGACGGCGAGCAGCCAGCCGATCGCCTTGCTGAGTGGGGTGAGCGGGTTCACAGGGCTCCTTCGCGCACCGCGTGGCGGCGGTCGAGGTCGACGTCGGGCACCGGGTCGAAGCCATGGCCACCGAGCGGGTGGCACCGGCCGAGCCGGCGGGCTGCGAGCCAACCGCCGCGCACCGCGCCGTACCGGCCGATCGCTTCCTCGGCATACGCCGAGCACGTCGGGTAGTAGCGGCAACGCGGTGGACGGTTGATACTAAGGTGCTGGTAAAGGTGTATAGCGCGCTGCATCGCGCGGCTCGTGACGCTCTGTTTGCGCTCCGTCACGACGACTCCGAAACCGCAGCCAGACAGCCGCTGAACGCGCGATCGAGTTCACGGTAGGTCACCGACGCTGCCGACGGGGTCGCGGCGATCATGTAGAGGTGGCCCGGCGCGAACGCGTCGACGTGCTCACGGGTGAGCGCGCGCAAACGCCGGCGGAGGCGGTTGCGGGCAACGGCGTTGCCGACCGACCGTCCGACGGCATACGCGACGCGGGGTGGTTCACCCTCGCAGCCTGCGACACGGGTCATGGTGAGCACTCCCCGACGATGACGTCGGCCTCTCGCCAGCGCACGGAAAGCCGAGCGGCCCCGTACACGCCAGATCAGGCCGACAGCGCGTGACGTCCCTTGCGACGCCGACGGGTCAGCAGTGCCCGGCCCCCACGGGTCCGCATACGAATTCGGAAGCCGTGGGTCTTGCTTCGCTTCCGGTTGTTCGGCTGGAAGGTCCTTTTCACGCATCGCCTCCTGAAGACGCCCGAGGCGCGGGATGGGCCCGGGCGGCGCGCTCGACCGGGACGAACCCGGGGCGCGACAGACGAACCAGTGTACGACGACGCCCGACCCCACAGCAATCCGGTGCCGCGGCCCCGCACCGGCCATGACGACCGCCGCGCGGCCCCCCGGATCGGCTGCTCCCTTTCCCCGCGCCGAGGGGCCCGAACCGGCATCTCGGCCTCCCCGCGCGCGACAAAAGGTCAACAAAACGGGCTCCTTCGCCCCCCTTGTTGGATTTCCACAGCGACTGGTAGGGTGCCCGAGCCCAACGGGGGCCCAGCCACGGCCTCACCTCGTTGGACTTCCCCGAATTCGGGTCGACGGTGCTCCCGAGCGGCCACCAGAGCCGTGGGCGACAGAAGCGGCGGCTTTCTCCACACAGTGTGGATTCGCCTGTGGACAACCGGGGACGGTGCGGTGGGAACGGCAGCAGCGGACGATCTGTGGGCGAAGGTCGCAGCGGCTGTCAGAGCTCAATTGTCTGAAGCGACCTGGAATACGTGGTTCCAGGGTGTGCACGCCCTCGACCTGAGCGACAACGTCCTCGATCTCGGTGTCCCGAGCACGGTGGCCGTCGAGCGCATCCGTACCAGCTATCTCGGTGTCCTGACCGATGCGGTGCAGGCACTCACCGGTGTCCCGCGCACCGTCGAGCTCGTCGTCGACACCGTCGCCCGCGGCAACGAACCCCCGGGCGCGTTCGACGGGACGACCGACACGGCCCCGGCCCTCGCCCGTACCCCCGATCCGGCGCCCGCGCCCAGCGCGATCGGCACCCGCACCGCGGCCGACGGCGAGACGCCGTCCTGGCCCACCGGTTCGCTGAACCCGCGTTACACCTTCGACCAGTTCGTGATCGGTGCGTCGAATCGTTTCGCGCACGCGGCGGCGCTCTCGGTCGCGGAAAGCCCGGCGCGCTCGTACAACCCGCTGTTCATCTACGGGCCGGCCGGGCTCGGGAAAACCCACTTGTTGCACGCGATCGGCCATCACGTGCGAGCGTTGTTCTCGAGCAAGCGCGTCCGCTACGTGAGCACCGAGACGATGATGAACGAGTTCGTCGACTCGATGCGGGCCAAGACGATGCCCGGGTTCAAACGCCGCTACCGCGAAGTCGACGTGCTGCTCGTCGACGACATCCAGTTCCTCGAACGAACCGAGCAACTGCAAGAAGAGTTCTTCTACACGTTCAACGACCTGCACTCGCGCGGCAGTCAGATCGTGATCTCGTCCGACCGCCCGCCGAAATCGATCGCCACGATCGAAGACCGGCTGCGCAGCCGCTTCGAGTGGGGGCTCATCACCGACATCCAGCCGCCGGAGTTCGAGACCCGCCTCGCCATCCTCCGCAAGAAAGCCGAATCCGAACGGCTCGAAGGCATCCCCGACGGCGTCCTCGCGTTCATTGCCGAGCACATCGTCGACAACGTCCGTGAACTCGAGGGGTCGTTGATCAGGGTCGCCGCGTACTCGAGCCTCAACCGCGTCCCCCTCACCGAAGAGGCGGCACGGACACTGCTCGCCGACCTGCTCCCGAGCGACCGGCCTCGCGTCATCACACCGCAGTTGATCCTCGACGAGACCGCCAAGATGTTCGGGTTCACCGTCGAAGAACTGTGCAGCAAGAGCCGGCGGCGGCCGCTGGTCACCGCCCGCCAGATCTCGATGTACGTGTTCCGGGAACTGACCGACTGCAGCTTCCCGAAGATCGCCGAGGAGTTCGGCGGCCGCGACCACACCACGGTCATGCACGCATGCGAGAAGATTCGTGGGCAGATGGCCGAGCGGCGGGTCACGTTCGACCAGGTCAACGAGCTGATCAGCCGGATCAAGAGCGGTGCTGGTGGATAAGGCTGTGGATACCTGGGGAAATCTGTGGACCGGCGTGCGATGATCCACAACCCGGCGCGGTGCGCGGCCCGAACCTGTGCACGACGGTGGACACCGCGGTGGACGCGAAAACCCGGCGTGACCAGCCTGGGAACGGGGTTCTCCCCAATCCACAGGCCCTACTACCACTACAACCAGATGAACCAGAAACGTTGCAGGAGGGCAGTGTGAAGTTTCGCTGCGAGCGTGACACCCTCGCCGACGCCGTGGCGACCGCCCAGCGCACGGTCGCCAGCCGGAGCGGCGCGCTGCCGGTGCTCCAAGACCTGCGGGTCACCGCCACGGCCGACGGTTTGGAATTCGTCGGGTCCGACCTCGAGATCACGAACCGGGTCTCGGTGCCGGCGGAGGTGGAAGAGACCGGCGTCGCGGTCATCCCGAAGTTGTTGGGCGAGATCGTGCGAAGGCTGGAACCGGGAACGGTGACGGTCGCCGTTTCGGGCGACGAAGCGCACATCAGCGCGGGCCGGTACTCGACGTCGTTGCGATTGAAGCCGGCCGAGGACTACCCGCGGCTGAGCCCGAGCGACGGCCAGGGCGTGCGCGTCGACGCGTCGACGTTCGCGTCCGCGTTGAAACAGGTGGTACGGGCCGCGTCGAAAGACGACCTGCGCCCGATCCTCACCGGTGTGTTGCTCGCCGCGCACGGCGGCGGGTTGCGTCTCGTCGCCACCGACTCGTACCGGCTCGCCGTGCGTGACCTGCGCGGCGTGAGCATGCTCGAGGAGGGCCAGAAGGTGCTCGTCGCGGCCAAGGGCCTGTCGGAAGTGCAGCGTCTCGCCGGCGACGGTGAGATCGAAGTGGTCTTGCGCGACCGCGACGTGGTGTTCCGGACCCCGCGGGCGGAGGTCACGGCCCGGCTCATCGAGGGCGAGTTCCCGAACTACGAGCAACTGATCCCGAGCGGGTACCCGAACCGCCTCACCATCGCCCGGGAGGTGTTCCTCGACGCGCTCGATCGGGTGCAGATCGTCGGGCAGAACCGTGAGAACGCCGCGGTGCGCCTCACGATGACCGCGGAAGGCCTCGAGCTGTCGATGGCCGCCCAAGACGTCGGTTCGGCGCAGGAGACGCTCGACGGCAAGTTCGAGGGCTCCGACGTGGCGGTCGCGTTCAACCCGGTCTTCCTGCGGGAAGGGGTCGAGGCGGTCGAAGGGGCCGAGGTGTCGCTCGAGACGATCGACCCGTTGAAGCCGGCGACGTTACGACCGAGCGACGGCGGCGATTTCCTGTACCTGTTGATGCCGGTCCGGACGTCCTGACGTCGTTCGACGCGATGGCGGACGGCGAGGCCGCCGGCGAGTCGGCAAACGAGGTTGCGGGCGGTGCCGGCCACATCGAGCAGCTCCAACTCCGCGACTTTCGGTGTTTCACCGCGCTCGACCTCGGTCTCGCGCCCGGGGTGACGGTGATCGTCGGTGCGAACGGCGCCGGCAAGACGTCGCTGCTCGAAGCGGTCGGTTGGGTTGCCCGGGCACGGTCGTTCCGCGCCGTCGCCGACGCCGCGCTGGTCGCCCGGGGGAGCGAGCAGGCCATCTTGCGGGCCGACGTGACGCAAGGGGAGCGGCGCCAACTGTTCGAGGCGGAGATCCGTGCATCGGGGCGCAACCGGATCCTGCTCAACCGGCACCCGATCACCCGTACCCGTGACCTCTACGGCCTGTTACGGGTCACGATGTTCGCGCCCGACGATTTGCAACTCGTGAAAGGCGGCCCGGCCGAGCGCCGGGGTTACCTCGACGAACTGCTCACGATGCTCGCCCCGCGGTACGACGCGGCGCGTTCTGATTTCGAGCGCGTGTTGCGGCAACGGAACGCGTTGTTGAAGGGTGGTGTTCGCGACGAAGACGACGACGCGACCCTGTCGATCTTCGACGAACAGCTCGTGCGCTCCGCGGCCGAGATCGTGCGCGGCCGGCTCCGGCTCCTCGCGCGGCTCGGGCCGCTGATCAGCGAGACGTACGCGGAGGTGAGTGGGAGCGGCGTCGCCGTCGAGGGCACCTATACCGCCGAGTGGGCCGAAGCACCGTTGTACGAGACCGACGCCGGCGAAGTGGAATCACAGTTACGCGTCGCCATCGCCGCCCGCCGCAAGCAAGAACTCGATCGGGGGCTGACCTTGGTCGGGCCACACCGCGACGAATGGCGCCTCCTCGTCGACGCGCTCGACGCGCGCACGCAGGCGTCGCAGGGTGAGCAACGCACCCTCGCGCTCGCGCTCCGGCTCGCGGGCCACGCCCTCGTCACCGACCTCACCGGTGCCGCGCCGGTGTTGTTGCTCGACGACGTGTTCAGCGAACTCGACGCCCCGCGGGCGAGTGCCCTGATCCGGCGCCTTCCCGGTGGCCAGACGCTCGTGACGACCGCGAGCGCGATCCCCGACGGCGTCGAACCACAACGGTTCCTGCGGGTCGAGCACGGTACGGTCACGCCCGCGTGAGGGATCGTCGTGGCTCGGAACCGGTACCGCTGCGCGACGCGCTCGCGGGTGTCGGGCGGGAGCTCGGGATCCCCGATCCGGAACAGTTGACGACGCTGCTCGACGCGTGGCCCGGCATCGTCGGCGACACCCTCGCTCGCCACTGCCAGGTCCGTTCGCTTCGCGACGGCGTGCTCGTCGTGGCCGTCGATACCCCGGCCGTCGCGACGCAGGTGCGGTACCTCGAAGCAGCCCTTCGCGAGGCCGCCGACCGGCTCGCGGGAGTGGGGGTCTTCCGCCGCCTGCAGGTGGTGGTTCAGGGGCCGGGAAAGCCGGTTTGAGCCGCCCCCTTCTGGTAGACTCGTAACACTGCGAAATCCGCTCTGACCTGGCGTTTCGCGCCCGGTTCGGCATCGGCGAGCGCACCGGTACCCCCCGCGTCGGCATCGGCGCCGGCACCCGCGCCGGCGCCGTCGAGCCCCAACATCGACAAGGACTTTGCGCGTGGCGTACGAGGCCGCAGACATCACGGTTCTCAAGGGCCTGCAACCGGTGCGCGAACGGCCCGGTATGTACATCGGTTCCACCGGCCCGTCCGGTTTGCACCACCTCGTCTACGAGGTGGTCGACAACTCGGTCGACGAGGCGCTGGCCGGGTTCGCGAACCGCATCGACGTGACCCTCCTGGCCGACGGCGGCGTGAGCGTCGCCGACAACGGCCGCGGTATCCCGGTCGACCCGCACGAGGAAGATCCCGAGAAATCGGCGGCCGAGATCGTGCTGACGATGCTGCACGCGGGCGGGAAGTTCGGCGGGAGCGGTTACAAGATCTCCGGTGGCCTGCACGGCGTCGGTGTGTCGGTCGTGAACGCGCTGTCGCGGCGGCTCGAACTCGAGATCCACCGCGACGGGGGCGCCTACCAGATGACCTTCGTCGATGGCGGCAACCCGGTCGCGCCCCTGCAACGGGTCGGCGACTCCGACCGTACGGGAACCATCGTCACCTTCTGGCCCGACCCGACGATCATGGAGGAGGTCGAGTTCCGGGCGCAGACCTTGCTCGAACGCCTGCGCGAGATGGCGTTCCTCAACAAGGGCCTCGAGATCAACTTCACCGACGAGCGCGTCGACCCACCCGCGACGCAGCGTTACAAGTTCGACGGCGGCATCGTCGACTTCGTGAAGCACCTCAATGCCAAGAAGGAACCGATCTTCGACGTGGTCGTGTCGTTCGAAGACACCTACGACGCGGGCGAACTCGAAATCGCGATGCAGTGGAACAACGGCTACCACGAGGCATTGCATTCGTTCGCGAACAACATCGCCACCACCGAAGGTGGGATGCACGAAGAAGGGTTCAAGAAGTCGCTCACGAACGCGGTCAACCGGTACGCGCGCGCGAAGAACATCCTCAAGGAGAAAGACGAGAACCTTCTCGGCGAAGACATCCGCGAAGGCCTCACCGCGATCATCTCGGTGAAGCTGCTGTCGCCGCAGTTCGAAGGCCAGACGAAGACGAAGCTCGGCAACACCGAGATCCGCTCGTTCGTCGAGAAGATCACCAACGAGAAGCTGGGCGACTGGCTCGAAGAACACCCGCCCGAAGCCAGGGCGATCGTCGCCAAGGCCACCCAGGCCGCGCACGCCCGCGTCGCGGCGCGCGCCGTGCGCGACCTCACCCGCCGCAAGTCGCTGCTCGACGGTGGTGGGATGCCGGGCAAGCTGGCCGACTGTTCGAGCCGCAACCCCGAAGAAGCCGAACTGTTCATCGTCGAAGGCGACAGCGCCGGCGGGCCGGCGAAGCGAGCGCGCGACTCGCGCTACCAGGCGATCCTGCCGATCCGGGGCAAGATCCTCAACGTCGAGCGCGCCCGTATCGACCGCATGTTGCGCAACGAGGAGATCCAGGCGCTCATCTCGGCGATGGGCACGAGCATCGCCGAAGAGTTCGACTACTCGAAGTTGCGGTACCACAAGATCGTCTTGATGTCGGTGCTCCCCGACGAGCCGGTGCTGGTCACCGACTCGACCGGCTGGTTCGCCCTTCACCCGATCGGGCCGACCATCGACACCTGGCTCGACGACGGGCTCGACGTGCCCGATGCGTCGACGGTGAGTGCCGATCCACTCGGAAAGACGGCTCGGGTTTCGCCGATCAAGCGGGCGATCCGCCACGGCTACGAAGGCGACGTCCACCGCATCACCACGCGGTACGGCCGCTCGATCGAAGTCACGAGCGGCCACTCCGTGTTCGTGTGGGAGGCCGGGCGCATGACGACTCGGCCCGCCGACGAACTCGGCCCGGCGATCTCGTGGTCGCGCCCCGCCGCCTGCCCCGCGCGGTGATCCCGACCTGCGAGCTCGACCTGCTGGAGTTGTTCGTCGCGAGTGGTTGCACACGCGGCCTGCGGGTTGACGGCGAATCGGTACGAGCGTTACGCCTGGCCGCGGCGGTGGATTGCGCTCCGCCCCAAGCGCGGGTCGCCGAGCGTCGCGTCGAAGTACCGCTCACCGACCTGCGCCGGTTGGCCACCCGCCGCCGCGCGCGGGGCCTCACGCAGACGGAGGTTGCGGTCGCGCTCGGCCTGCGAGGCGCGTGCACGATTTCCGAGTACGAGACGGCACGAAGCCGGCCCCCGGAGTCGTTGTTCCGGCGTTACCTGTTGCTGCTCGGTGAGCCGTGGCCCGCCGGTGCCCGGCTGCTCGCGTCGCCGGCCGATGCCTGGCGTACGGCCTCGGATGCCAGTGCGAACGGCCGCTGGCGGCGGGTCGGGCGATCGTGCCGCGCCGACGCGCTCAGCATCGATGATGTGGGGATGCTCGACCGAGACGTCACGCTCGTCCCCCAAGCGCACACGAACCGCGCCTTTGGTCGTCACCTCAGCGTGACGCCGGAGTTGTGCTATTTCCTCGGCTGGTACACCGCGGAAGGTTCACTCTCGGGGCGGTCGCAAGTCGCGTTGTCGCTGGGCCGCGACGACGAGCGTTTCCTTCCCGCCATTGTCTCCGCCGTCGAGTGTGTCTTCGGTGAAACCCCGCGGGTCTCGGTCGACTCGCGCAACGCCAAGCAGTTCAAGTTGTACTTCCATTCCTCGCTGGCCGCGCGTCTGCTGATGGCGCTCGGGCTGCACGGTCGTGCGCATGAGAAGCGGCTCCCGGACCTGCTCCTGAACGTCGATGAGCAGTGCCAGCTCGCGTTCCTCGAGGGCTACTTCCTCGGCGACGGCACGAAGGGTGCACTGACGTCGTCGCTGCGGTTCACCACGGCGTCACGGGAACTCGCCAACGGGGTCTTGTACCTCCTCGGCCAACTCGGGATCGTGGCGTCGTTGTCGCGCCAGTCGGGCATCACCAACGCGCTTTCCGATCGAGACGCGTGGGCGATCACCGTCCTCGGGAAAGATCAACTCGCGCGGTTGGAGCCCGTGTGGCGCAACGCACCGAACGCCGGCGCGCTGCGACGGCATGCGATGTCAGCGACACATCGCGGGCCCCAACATCACGTGGTGATCTCCGACGAATTGATCGCGCTGCCGGTGCGTTCGAACATCGTGCGCCGCTACGAAGGCGACGTCTACGACCTCGAAGTGGCCGATGATCACAGTTTCGTGGCCGGGTTCGGCGGGGGATTGGTCGCGCACAACACCGACGCTGATGTCGATGGCGCGCACATCCGCACGTTGTTGCTCACGTTGCTGTACCGGTACCAGCAGGAGTTGGTGAAGCGCGGGCACGTGTACATCGCGCAGCCGCCGCTGTTCCGCGCCGACATCGGCAAGGAGCGCAACTATCTCAAGGACGAAGCGGCGCTACGCGGCTTCGAGGCGGCGCACGAAGGTCGCAAGATCGAGGTGAGCCGGTTCAAGGGCCTCGGCGAGATGGACTGGCAGGAACTCAAGGTCACCACCATGGACCCCGCCACCCGCACGCTCCTGCAGGTGTCGGTCGAGGACGCCGCGATCGCCGACGAGATCTTCGCGACGTTGATGGGCGAAGACGTCGAAGCGCGCCGCGGGTTCATCCAGGAGAACGCCAAAGACGTGCGTTTCCTCGACATCTGACGGTATGGAGACATCGCGCGCATGAGTGACGAGACGCCGGCCCCGGTCGGCAGCATCGAGCCGATCGAGATCCAGGAGGAGATGGAACGCTCCTTCCTCGACTACGCGATGTCGGTCATCACGTCCCGTGCATTGCCCGACGCGCGCGACGGGTTGAAGCCGGTGCACCGCCGGATCCTCTACGGCATGTACGAGGGCGGGATGCGGCCCGACCGGCAGCACAAGAAGAGTGCGTCGGCCGTCGGCGACGTGATGGGCAAGTACCACCCCCACGGCGACAGCGCGATCTACGACGCGATGGCCCGGATGGCCCAAGACTGGTCGTTGCGCTACCCGCTCATCGACGGCCACGGGAACTTCGGCTCACCCGACCCGAAAGACCGTCCCGCCGCCATGCGTTACACCGAAGCGCGCCTGGCGCCGCTCGCGATGGAACTGCTCGGCGAGATCGACGAAGACACCGTCGACATGGGCGCGACCTACGACGGTGCCAACCAGGAACCGCTGGTGTTGCCGGCCCGCTTCCCGAACCTGCTTATCAACGGCGGCGGCGGCATCGCGGTGGGCATGGCGACCAACATCCCGCCCCACAACATGCGGGAGGTGATCGACGCCACGCTGCACCTCATCGATCATCCCGACGCCACGCCGACCGACCTCATGCAGTTCGTGCACGGTCCCGACTTCCCGACCGGCGGGTTGATCCTCGGCCGATCCGGGATCGTCGAGGCGTACACCACCGGCCGCGGTTCGATCCGGATGCGCGCGATCGCCGAGATCGAGGAAGACAAGAACGGCAACCCGCAGATCGTCATCACCGAGGTCCCGTACCAGACGTCGGCCGAGGGCATCGCCGAAAAGATCGCGGAGCTCGCGAACGAACGGCGGGTCGACGGCTTGCGCGACGTGCGCAACGAATCGTCGGGCGACACGATCAAGGTCGTCGTGTACCTGAAGCGCGACGCGAACGCGCAGGTGGTGCTGAACCAGCTCTACAAGCACACGCCGATGCAGACCAACTTCGCCGCGCACATCCTCGCGCTGGTCGACGGTGTCCCGCGCCTGCTCAACCTGCAACAGGCATTGGCGGTCTACGTCGATCATCAGGTTGAGGTGATCCGCCGGCGCAGCGAATACCGGCTGCGCAAGGCGCGCGATCGCATGCACATCGTCGAGGGCTTGCTGCGCGCGCTCGACATGATCGACGCGATCATCGCGCTCATCCGGGGCGCGGAATCGGCGGCCGCGTCGCGTGAAGCGCTGACGGCCGAGCCGTTCTCGTTCAGCGACATCCAGGCCGAGCACATTCTCAACATGCAGTTGCGCCGGCTCGCGCAACTCGAGCACCAGAATCTGCGCGAGGAGGCAGCCGAACTCGCGCAGACGATCGCCGAACTCGAAGCGATCCTCGCCGACGAGACGCGCCTGCGCACCGTGATCAAGGAAGAGCTCGGCCAGGTGCGGGAGAAGTACGGCGACGACCGCCGTACGCAGATCACGATCGACCCGGGCGATCTCGCCGATCTCGACCTCATCGAAGACGAAGAACTCGTCGTGATGCTGTCGCGCAAGGGCTACGTGAAGACGGTTTCGGTCGACGAGTTCCGTACCCAGGGACGGGGTGGACGGGGCGTGCGGGGCGGCAACCTCCGCGACGAGGACTACGTCGAGCATCTCCTCACCACCACCGCGCACTCCTACTTGTTGTTCTTCTCGAACCGCGGGCGCGTCTACCGCTTGCGCGCGCACGAGATCCCGATGAAGGACCGCACCGCGCGCGGCACTGCGCTGGTGAACCTCATCTCGTTGCAGGCCGACGAGCACATCGAGGCCGTGATCGACACGCGCACCTACGAAGAGGGCGTGTACCTGTTCTTCGCGACGATGCGCGGCATGGTCAAGAAGACCCGCATGAGCGAGTACGACTCGTCGCTGCGCACCGGCCTCATCGCGATCAACCTCAACGAGGGCGACGAACTCGTGCGGGTCGTGCAGACGACCGGGCACGACGACATCTTCATGGTGTCGCGCGGCGGGATGACGATCCGCTTCTCCGAGGACGACGTTCGAGCAATGGGGCGGGCCACGGCCGGTGTCCGCGGAATGCGGCTCCGGAACGGCGAAGATGGCGTGGTGAGTTGCGACGTCGCCCGAGACGACGCCGTCATGCTGTTCGTGTCGTCGAGCGGCCACGGCAAGCGGACGCGTCTCGACGCGTTCAACCGCCAGGGCCGGGGCGGCCAGGGCGTGCGGGGCATGCGCATTACCGCCGCGCGCGGTGAAGTCGTCGCCGCGTTCGCAGTGGTGCCCGGCGACGAAGTGCTCGTGTTCTCGTCCGCGGGCAACATCGTGCGCACCTCGGTCGACGAGATCTCCGAGCAGGGCCGCGACGCCACCGGGGTGCGGGTCGCCCGCCTCGCCGAGGGTGATGCGGTCGTCGCGGTCGCCCGGGTACTGGAAACCGACGCCGAAGCCGATACAGAGACCGACGGTGAAACGACGGCCGAAACCGAGGCAGGAAGCGGCGTGGAGGCCGCCGGTGACGGTGCCGGCAGCCTTTCCGGGTCGCCCGACGGTGAGGACGGGGCCGAAAGCCGCGATGATGTACCGGGCGGGGGCACCGGGGCCGACTCGGAGAACGGGGAGAGCTAGGTGGTCAGACCGAAGGCGGTGCTCGAAACCGAGACCGCGACTCCGGCCAAGACACGCGCCGAACGGGAACGGGAACGGGCGCTCGCGCGCAAGAACGGTGCGAAAGCGCGGACCAACGGGTCGGGCACGGGGCTCCTGCAGAACCTCGCCCGGAAGCGGCAGCAGCGAACGAAGTTGCGCCCTGTCGCGGTGCGGCGCCCGATGGAACGGCGCTACCGGCAGACCGTGCGCTCCGTCGACCTGTGGACGGTGCTGAAGATCTCGGTGTGCTTCTACCTGTGCGGGCTGATCGTCACGATGGCGAGCGGCGTGGTGCTCTGGTGGATCGCGTCGGGTCTCGGGGTGATCCACAACGTGGAGCGGTTCATCGGCGACCTGCTGGGCTCCGACAACTTCCAGTTCCTTTCGTGGCGGATCCTGCGGGGCGCGATGCTCATCGGCTTGGTGATCGTCTGCCTGCAGGTGGTGTGCACGGTGCTCGCGGCCGCGTTCTACAACCTCTTCGCGGAACTGCTCGGTGGCATCGAGATCACCGTCGTCGAGGAAGAACCGCCCGGCTGAGCCGGGCGATAAGCTCTCCGTCCGCTCGCGGGGCTATAGCTCAGTCGGTTAGAGCGCACCCCTGATAAGGGTGAGGTCGCTGGTTCGATTCCAGCTAGCCCCACTTCGCGGGCCTGCGGGTGAGCGGTGCGATCGGCGCCGCGGTGGCGCGCGATGTTCCCGGCATCGTGCGGTCTGGGAGCGCTCCGGCGGGCGTCGGTACACTCGCCGTTCGTGACGCTCTTCCGGCGGGTGCTGCTTGTTCTCGGGGTCGCCGGGGGGATCGGTTTGCTGGCGCGATTCCGGGGCAAGGGCGGCGTCCCGCCGACGAGCGGGGGCTGGCGGGAACTCGAAGCGCCGAACTACCGGTGACCACCGCACTTGTCGTCGGTGTCGGCGAAGTGGGGGTACGTGCCGCCCGCCAGCTGGTGGATACGCCCGGCATCGAATCGGTGCTGGTCGCCGACCGTGAACGCCGGCGCGCGTCGCGCCTGTCCGAATCACTCGGCGCGAAGGCGTCGATGGTCGATGTTGCGGAGGGTTCCCTCCCCGACGGGGTCGACGTCGTCGTGTGCGCGTTGCCGCGCGGCATCGACGCTCCGATCGTCGAGGACGCGATCGACGCCGGAGTACCGGTTGCCACCAGCGACGACGACGACGACGCGATCGCCGCGTTGCAAGTGCTCGACGGTCGTGCCCGCGCCCGTGGAGTGACGGTTGCGATCGGCTGCGGCCTTGCGCCCGGGCTTGCCGACGTGCTCGCCCGCCACGCGGCCGACACGTTCGACGAAGTGCACGAGATCCGCGTGGCGCGAACCGGCTGGGGCGGGCCTGCGTGCCAGGCGAGCGCCCGACGGGCGCGGCGCGAACCGGCGATCGAATGGCACGACGGCCAGTGGCGCGACGACCAACCGAGCGGCGAGCAGCTGGTGTGGTTCCCCGAACCGATCGGCGCACGCGACTGTGCCGCGGTCGCGGCCGGCGTACGCACGCTGGTCGCCGCGTTCCCCGGCGTGCCGCGCGTGTCGTTCGCGCTCGGTGAGCCCCCGAAGCGTTCGTTCATGCGCCGCCGTTTCGGCGACGACGGCGAATGGGGCGCAACCCGGGTGGAGGTGTGGGGCCACAACGACCACGGTCACGTGTGCCTCGTGTACGGCGTGGTCGAACGCACGAGCGTCGCCGCCGGCACCGTGCTGGCCGTCGTCGCCGCGCACCTCGCCGGCGTGCTCGGCGAACGGGTCGTGCTCCCCGGCGTGCACGGCGTCGCCGAGCTGGTCGCGCCGGTGCCGTTCCTGGGCGAACTGTCGCAGCGCGGCGTGCGAGCCGCCGTCTTCGAGGGCGTGCCCGTCGCCTGATTCGTGCCGTTCCCATCGAGCGGCCGCCAGGGTGGCGGCGTCGTACGATGGAGCCCTCGCCTCAAGCGGGGACGTAGCTCAGTTGGCTAGAGCACCTGCTTTGCAAGCAGGGGGTCGTGGGTTCGAGTCCCATCGTCTCCACCGCGAACATGCTGGTCCCGGCGCTGCAACGCGCCGATCGAGGGCGCTCAAGGCGCCCGAGAACCCATCCGCGTGCCACTTCCGTGCCACAACGTGAACGCTACCGACTCCGGGCGCGGGAACCCCTTGGAACAGGCGAAGCTCCGCCCTTCTCGCGCTCGATACGGCAGCTTGCCGGGGCTAGCCTCAATCCATGTCGCGAGAGTCTCCATACCGTGACGACAACCGACCTCCGAAGGTGTTCACCCTTGCCAGTTCGGGTGAGGTCGTGCTGTTTGGCCCCGAAATCGACATCGTCAATTCCGCCGAGTTCCAACGTCTCGCGGGGCTCAAGCAGCTCGGCACGAGCCACCTTGTGTTCCGCACCGCCGTCCACACGCGTTTCGAGCACTCGCTTGGCACGCTGAGTATGGCTCAGCGCTTGATCGATGCGGTCGAGGGCAACCCTGAGAGTCGCGGCCAGGTGCCTGACGAAGCCAAGCAGTTGGCTCGTCTCGGCGGTCTGCTTCACGACCTGCCACACCTGCCTTTCGGTCATACCCTTGAGGACGAATTCGAGCTTCTTCCTCGACACGACAAGGATCCTGTTCGGTGGCGTCGACTGCTTCGAGAGGGCGAGCTGGGAGCCGTCTTGCGAGGCGCCTTCGACCCCGACTTCGTTGACGAGCTTGATCTCGTGCTCCAAGCGAAGACCGAGGATGACATTCGTCGGCTCAAGTACCCGTTTGTCGCTGACATTGTCGGCAACACGGTCTGCGCGGACCTGCTCGACTACATCGTGCGCGACCTTGAGGCGTGCGGTATGCCGGTCGCCCTTGGCGATAGATTCCTGGGCTATTTCGTCATCACGCCCGAGCGGCCTGGCGTCGATCAGGACGTCGATTCGCGGCGCATGGCTTTGAAACTTGAGAAGCGCGGCATGCCGCGACCCGACGTCGAGTCCGAGGTTGTCAAGCTCCTCACCTTCCGCTACGAGCTCGCCGAACGCGTGTACTTCCACCACGCGAAGAACGCCGCGTCCGTGATGATCGGCCGAGCCTTCCAAGAGCTCGGGCTGAACCAGGCGACCGCGGAGTCGCCTGATGATGCGCGCGGTGCCAATCTGTTGTTCGCCCGCGGTGGTGTGCCGATCACGGACGACCTGTTGCTTCAGATCCTCGCGAATCCGGAGCTCGGGGGCGTGCTCGGTCTCACACTGACCGATGATCCAGACTCGCTCGAACGAGGGCGCCGCCTGGGCCAAGATGTGCTCCGGCGGAGGCTCTATAAGGTTGCCTACCTCGGCGTTCATGACGATCTTGAACATCGCGCCGCGATTCATCTTCGAGAATCGCGGCTCCGCACCCGACCGTTTGCGCTTTGAGGATGAACTCGCAAAGGCCGCGGGGCTTGATCCTGCCGAGGTCCTTGTCCATCTTCCGAATCCGAAGATGATGGAGAAGCCGGCCGCGGTGCGTGTCGAACGATCCGATGGAACCGTCACGACCCTCGACGGTTGGGACCGGGCCGATTCAAGCCGATTCACAGCTCTGAACGACGCGCACAAGCGCCTGTGGCGCGTGATGGTGTTCGTGCGAGCAGTACCCGGGGATGTCGACGAAACGGAACACCGTCGTCGTATTGTCGGGGCGGTCGCCGCTGACGCCATTGGCGCACCATCGAGGTACGTTCCGCGCCAACGCAGCGACTATCCGAGTGGCTGGCATGAACTCGCGCCGCTGCGGGAACTCTCATTTCTCAATGCCGAGGTCGCTCGTGAGCTCGCACTTGAGCGCGGGTATTCAGTGGACGTAGTGGAGCGCGCGCTCGCTGAGGCGACGGCGGTGAGCAACGCGTTTACCGGCTCTGGAGAGCTGCCGGCGTACTCATTTGTCCGAGAGAGGTGGCGCAGCTCGCTGGAGCAGGTCACGGCGTCGGCTGCGGCACCCGCTGAGCGGCCGACAGGTAGTCGCCAGCGTCGCGCCCCGCGAACAGTCAGTGAAGCGGCGGCGCCTCCGACACCGACCGACACTAAAGAGCCCGATTGAGTGACCGTGGAGTATTCGTGCAAGTCGACCATGCAACTCAGTCGACGACGCAGCTCGAACTGCTCGGCGGAGCATTCGAACCGCCGCCTTGGGTGGAGAGCCCCCCGAAGGCGCTCGGTGGTGCGAAGCGTCCGCCGTTAGAAGGTATTGACGACGAAGCACGAGACGCCGTTCGCGATCTTGCGTGGCGGTTGCGGTGGCCGCGCCCCGGAGCCTCGCGGCCGGCTGTGTCGCTTGTGGCAGTCGCCCATGCCTTGAACGTCACCGTGGAATACCGACCGGTGAGCGCTCATATAGGCGCCTTCGCGATCGGCGGTCGCCTCGTGGTACTGCCAAGCGACACGGTGGGAACAATCCGAGGGCGTGACCTGCGAGCCGCTTGCCACCGCCGGTTCCTTCTAGCGCACGAACTCGGGCATATCGTCATGCAGCGGGGCTGGGTTACTCCGCAGATCGGTCGAGAGGAGCTGGCCGCCGACTGGTTCGCCCTCGATCTACTCGTGCCTCAGCAGGTTCTCCAGCAATCCCGCCACGAGTCGCTCTCGTCTATTGCGAGGCGGCTTCTCGCTAGTACTCGAGACGTTGCTGCGCAGTTGCTCGACCTACGGCGCGTTGAGGGCGCCGTCGGACCTTAAGACCCACACGTCGCGCGGCCGGAGCTGGCGCGCTAGCAATCTCAGGCGACACGCGAGGTGCATCGCGCCCGTGATCGGGTCGTCTGTGACCGTGACAATGATGGAGATGTTTCTCTTGAAGGCCTCGTCGCGCACGTGATCCTCGGCGAGTGTTTCGAGGCCGAGAAACACGACGGCGTCGTAGCCCTGAGCACTGGCCTCACGCACTAGTGAAGCATCAGATATGTCGATTCCGCTCCATCGTTCGATGTGTACCCCGGCGGTGTTAGGTGCCGTTACTCGCTGCGGGAAGGATGCATCAACGAGCAGCCTCATCGCACGGCCATGATCTTGTTCTGTAACTCGACGGCATCGCGCACTTTGTCGACGGTGCCAAGCTCTGGGAACTCGTCAAGCGTTGCAGCGAATGCGTCGGCCGATCCACTCATGCGACTCGCACGCGCAGCGTTGGCGATGGCTCGCGTGGGCACTCGCGTTCCGAGCGCGACGGGCAGGCCGCTCGCGACAGACGGATGAACGCTCGAGAGTCGACTCGGTTCGCGGAGCGCCGGAACTTCCAGACCGCGCAAGGTGAACGGGGCATAGAGAGTGTCGGTATGTATGACGACGTCCGTGATCGCTTGTTCTTGGCTGCGGAGGTCGACGAGCGCTCCGTCGCGCTGTACGACGACTCGGCCGTCGGACGTAACCCCGATTGGAACTTCAGCGTGCTCTCGCGAGAGTTGGACGATGCTCGCCGCGAGTCGACCGACGTCGAAGCGGCGCCGACGCTCGCGAGCGAGGCGAACGAGATAGTTCGCTGTGCGGAGCGCGACAAGTTGCGAAAACGCCCAATACCTGATGCTTCGAGCTTCGCGCGGTTGCAGGACCGAGAACTCGCTCGATATGTCTCGGACAGCCCGAAGCCTGAGCCCAGTGAGAAAGCTGAGTTCTCGGGACGGGATGGCGCCCGTATCGAATTCTTCGAATGACTCAACCGAGCGCGCCACGTGCACGTCAGGCGCGCGCGCGGCTTCAAAACGGCGCACGTTGGGGAATTGTCTGAAGACGTCCTGGACGAGCCGCTGTCGAGCGCCAGGCGCCAGATTTCCGCCGGTCTCGAACCAGGCGTGGTCGCGATCGAGTGCTTCGGCAGCGATGCGTGGTGCCCAATCGGGTAGCCAGCCCGGACGGGTGCTTTGCCACGCCTCGTCCGGGATTCGCCGAACGATCGCGCCCGCGACACGGAGTTCGTCCAACAGGCGCCATTGGTCGGCGGGACTGCCCGCACCCTCGTGGATTGCTACCACGGCAGTGGGGGCCGTGAGAGTGTCGTAGGCGTCGAGCCAGCGAGCTGGTCGATCGACATGTGCGGCGGGTGTGCCTGGTACGTGCGTCGAATTCAGTCGCGTTGAGCGCGAGGTCCCGCTCAGCGGTCGGGAGGTCGACCGCGCGATCGGCGACCAGATCGGCGAGCCCCGGGGGTACACCCGGATGAGTTGCGAGGCCAGCCGCAAGAACTGTTGCTCCGATATGCCCGTCGTTGATCAGGTACCGAAGAGGTTCCGCGGCCTCGTACATGTCGAAGCCGAGAATCAAATCGGCCACGGTGTCGAATCGGTCGGCGTCCAAGCCGGCGGCATATGGCAACCGGCCGAGAACGCGTGGAATAGCCACGGCGTCCGTCTCTGATGTGATCTTTTCCAGAACTAGCCGCAAGACCCGGCTCGACGGGTCGCTGACCCAGTCGTCAACGAGCGACAAGCCCCAAACGAACAGCTGATGGACTGCGAGGTCGCTCATGCGGGCTTCCACAGGATGTCTTCGACGGCAGCGATGGCGACGTCGCGATCGATGTACTCAACGCCGTCCTTGAGTCCGGACGGGTCCCATTGCGTGCGCCCGCCTGCCGCGGCATCGAGCGCGTTTGGTTGTCGTATTTCCACTCCTGACGAGGTCATCCGAGCAGCGGTGCAGCGGAACAGGACGAACGGCGGCCGTTGGTCCGGAGAGAGCTCGAGTGCGCCGTGTAGCTCGCGTGTGGTCATGCCGGCGACTCGGGGATTGTCGACGAGCCAAGACCGGAGCGCGGGGGCGATTACGCGATTTGGCGGCACGATCGAAGCCAGAAACGCGGCAGGTTCGCGCTCTGACTCGACGCGGCGTCTAAACAAGCCGGCGTCGACGCGTGCGAAGCTCGAGTCTGCGATGTGTCGACGGAACACGTCCAGTTCGACGAGCCGGTACAGCTCTGTAGTAGGCGCTGTATGTACGAGCGTCGATGAGTACTGCGCGGCCATCTCTCGCAATTGATCTGTGACGGCTTCCGGCGCATCCGGAGCGTCGATGGCGAGCTCCCGAGCGCGCTGCCTGATCGCATCCGGCAGAGAACTCTGGATGATCTTGTCGAGCATCAGGTAGAGATCAATGACGGTGGTGTCCATCCGATAGGTCAGTCTGATCTCGGAGTAGTCGCCTGGAGTTCCGGGGAGATGGACGCAATCTAGCGAACACACGTTCGCCCGGGTGAAGCGCCACACGGAGACTAGGAGATGGGAGCCCGAGCGATGCTGCCTGCGCAGCGTTGGGGGCGCCGCGCGAAGCGCGTGATCATCGGCTTGCCTCCGAGCGTCGCCGGCTGCCGTCACATTCGAAGACGGAACGCAGGGCGACTAGCAGAGGATTCCAAGAACTCCGCGATCGACTCGTCCTGCCCCTCGATTCGATGTTGGTAGCGGAGTGCGGCGGCAGCTGATGAGTGGCCGAGGCGGTGCATGACTGCTCTTAGCGGGGCGCCGCTGGCGGCGGCGAGGGTGGCGTTGGTGTGGCGGAGGTCGTGGAAGCGGACGCCTTCGATGCCGGTTGCTCGGCACGCTGGCAGCCACACTCGCTTGCGGAAGTTCTCGCGGCGTAGCGGCGTGCCTTCGGGCATCACGAACACGAGGCCATCGACGCCGGGCTCGCTCCATCTCGCGAGGTGTTCGACCATCACGTCGCAGATGAACTGCGGGAGCACGACCGTGCGCGTGCCGGCGGTTGTCTTCGGCGGTCCCCACACGAAGTGGCCGTTGACCTCGGTGCACTGCTCGACGACGCGCACGCTCTTGTGCAGCGGATCGAGGTAGCGACGCCTGAGGTCGGCGAGCTCACCCCAGCGCAGGCCGGAGTACGCGGCGAGCAGGATCAGTGCTTGCCATCTCGGCTCGACCGCTTGCGCGAGCGCGGCGACCTCTTCGACGGTTGCGCAGCGCATCTCCGGCAACCGCTCGGTGCCCGCGCCCTTGATGCGGCACGGGTTGCGCACGATCAGACCGGCGTCGAGGGCTGACTCCATGACGGTGCGCAGCACCTTGTACGTCTTAGCGACGCTGTTCGCACCCATGCGCGTGTTGCGATGCCGATCGGAGATCCACATCTGCACGTCGAGCGTCGTGATCGCGCCGACGGGTCGCTCGGCGAACGTCGGCAAGATGTGGCGGTCGAGCAACGTCCGGTAGATGTGCTGCGTCGACGCGCGCAGGTGCAGCTTCGTCGCGTACCACTGCTCGGCGACCTCACCGAACAGCACCTCACCGCGCTTCGGGTCGTGCCATAGCCCGCGGGTCATGTCGGCTTCGATGATCGAGAGCCAGCGCGATGCTTCGGTCTTTGTCGGGAACGTGTTCGGCGCGGTGCGGATGACTCCGGACTCGGGATCGCGGAAGCGGGCTTGCCAGCGACCGGACGGGAGCTTGCGCACTGCGCCGAAGCGCCGGCGGCCGCTCATCGGGCACCCCGCTCGATTCGGCGCGCTTCGCGTTCGACGACGATGCCGACGAGGCGCCCCGTTGACACGCCGACGTCAATCGCGAGCACTCGGAACTTCGCCCACGTCTCGTCGTCGACGATGAGGCGCGTGAACTTCCGTTGAGGTGTTCGTTGAGACAGTCGACGAGGTCTCACCGGATCGTGCACCGCGTTGCTGACGAGGTCGCCAACGTGTTGACCGATCGTGCGACGCTGACGCAGCGCGTCGCGCTTCACGACCTGCCACGCCTGCTCCTCGACGTCGACCTTGACCGGGCGGTTCGCTTGCCGTCGCGCCGGCTTGTCACGACCACGCCGCGCTCGTCGCCAGCGCGCGTTGCTTGCGCTCGATGCGACGGCGCACAACACCAGCGCGGTGCTTCTCGTTCTCGTATTCGATCGTGGCTGCTTCGAGCGCGAGCGCGCGTTCAACGCGCTCGCGGTAGCGCCGTGCGAACTCCTCGAGCGACTCGGCGTTCGTGCGGTCGACGCCCGGCAGCGGCGCGAGTAACCCCGCCGCGTCGGCGAGGAGGCTTCCACTGCTTCCGCCGGTTCCGCTAGCGGAACCGGCAAGTCTGTGAAGCTCTTTGGGCGCGTGTTTCGGCGCGAAGTGCTGAGCGGGCGGTAAGGCTCTCAGGTCGATGTCGGTGAGGGGTTCGTCGCGGTGATCGCGCGGCACGATGGTTCTCCGGGTGGTCGAGTGACGGTGCACTCGCGGAGAAGCGCGACGAGGTCGTCACGCGTGACGCGAGCGCTCGGCTCGTGCCACTTCCGTGCCACTACGGATGAGAATGCAGCGGATCTCGGCGGATCACGACGGACGCCCACGGACCCCTGACCTGCACCGACGCGAAATCGGCCGAGCAACCAGGCCGTCCGATCGCCGTTTGCAAGCAGGGGGTCGTTGGTTCGAGTCCCATCGTCTCCATCGAGAGAGTCCGGGTCAATCGGCGGCCGGCACGCCCGGCCGCCGCATCGTTATCCACCGGGATTCAGACGTCGACCGGACCAAAGCGCCGCTACGTAGGTTGTGGCTACACTGATGTGCATATGGTAGCTACAAATGGTCGTTCGGTTGAGGTCGGGGTCCGGGAGCTGAAGAACAATTTGAGCCGCTATCTCGAACAAGTGCGCGCCGGCTGTCAGGTCGTCGTTACGGATCGCGGGCGACCGGTGGCTCGACTCACGCCGCTGGAGGCGAGCGCCGATCGCTTGGCGGAGCTCGTTGCTGCGGGCCTCGCGCAGGCGCCCGGCGACAGTACGCGGCACCGACCAGCGCGTCGGATCCGCGCCAAGGCGACGGTCAGCGATTTGGTGCGCGAACAACGGCGGTAATCACCTACGTCGACACCTCAACGCTTCTGAAGTTGCTCGTCGAGGAACCGGGCTCAGCGCAAGCGTCGACGATCTGGGACCAGGCAGACGTCGTCGCCGCCGCCCGTGTGGCGCACGTTGAAGCGCGCGCGGCGCTGGCCGCGGCCGCTCGTCAGCGGCGACTCTCGGCCGAACAGTTGCGACGGGCGAAGACCGAGTTCGCAGGCCTGTGGCAGCAAGTCACGATCCTTGAGATCACTGAGGATCTCGTCGACGCGGCCGGGGACCTCGCCGAGCAGGAGCGACTTCGCGGGTATGACGCGATCCACTTGGCGGCCGCGTTGGAAGTCGGCGCGGACTTGCTGACGAGTGCCGGCTCCGACCTCTGTGCCGCCGCCGGTCGTCGCGGCTTGCACGTCGCAAACCCAATTGAACGGGAATGAACGATCCGCACCGCACGTGAATGCCTTGGTTCGTTTTGGGGCCGCACGATCTCTTCGATGGCGGCTCGGAAATAGCCTGCCCGCGTTGGACTTACGATCACTTCATGGCGAGGCGCGCACAGCTCACGCGATGCGCGACTGTCGCGATTGCCGCGCTGGCGTTTGCGGCCGGATGTCAGCGTGGCCGGGGGCAGACCACGACAACGACTCGGCCGGGGCCGGTTCCCTCGCACGCCGCGCTGCTCGTCGCTGTGCGCGGGCATTCTCGAAGTCCCTGTCAGCCCCCGGCCGTGCCGGGATTCGGAAGTGGCCTCGACGGTGAGTGCTACAAACTCGCCGGGACGATCGCGACGACCGCCGACGTCGGGGCTTACCACGTTGGCTGTTACGACCCGTCGGTCGGCTGGAGTATCTCGTTCGACCTGAGGCCGGCAGCTGCGTCGCGGCTGCAGCGATGGAGTGCCGCGCACGTGGGCGACGAGCTTGCGATCGTCGAGGACGGCGTCGTGGTGCTTGCTCCGCGTATGAACATGGCGCTACTTCCACCGGTGCACTTCGAGATCACCGGCAATCTGGACGAGACAACCGCTCGTCGGATCGCGGCGCGCTCTGGCGGAAGGCCGGGCGCGCTCATCGGCGGGCACTTCGTCGATGAGTCCCACATGCGCGAGGTGACGGTTCCGCCGATTGGTCTGTGCAAGCGAGCGCAGTCGTAACCGGCGCTGCCGTCGAGCCATCGCGCGTTTATGCGGCGCGTCGACGTTCAGCGGCTTCGTGGCCCGGGCCGACGAGGCTCCGAAGCGCGGCTCAGCCGAGCAGGCTCGACGCGGCCGCGGCCTCGAAGCCCCGGTACGGCAGCAAGCGCTTCGCGAACGGGCCGAGCCGCTCCATGACGGGACCGACCGTGACCCGCCGCGGCGGGCGGCGAGCGCTCAACACCTTTTCGACGACGGCGGCCACGCGCGCCGGGTCCTTGCCGTTGACCTCGTCGTGCTCCATCTGCGCGATGGCTTTGCGCCGCGCCTCCGCGTACGGGTCGTCGCCGTCGACTGCGACGACTCGCCGACCTTCGGTGAACTCGGTATGGAAGTTGCCGGGCTCGACGAGCGTCACGCGCACGCCGAGCGGCGCCACCTCCCACGCGAGTGCCTCGGCCCAACCTTCGAGCGCGAACTTGCCGGCTGAGTAGTAGGCCTGGAACGGCAGCCCGATCAGACCACCGATCGAGCTCATCAGGACGACCCGCCCGCGCCGCTCACGCAACGCCGGCAACGCGGCCGTCACCACCCGAACCGTCCCGAAGAAGAGCGTCTCCAACTGCGCCCGCGCGTCGGTGATCGGCGTCTGCTCGACCGACCCCGCGAGGCCCCACCCCGCGCACGCGACGACGGCGTCGAGCCCGCCGTGCTCGCGCACGACTTCGGCGACGCCGGCCGCCACCGAGCCGTCGTCGTCGACGTCCATCACGAGCGGCCGCCACGCGACGCCGTCGACGCGGCGGCGGCTGGCGCCGACGACCGTGTGCCCGCGTGTCGCGAGGAGTTGCGCGCACGCGTAGCCGATCCCCGACGACGCGCCCGTGACGAGCACCGTGCGCGGGTCGCTGGCCTGTTTGCTCACGTCACGCAACGTAGCCGTGCGGCCGGGGAACTCGCGCTGCGTCGCCCGGTCACCGGCGAGGCGGGTTCGCATCTCGGAGCGGCGCGTAGCCGGCGAACTCGACTTCCGCGACGCCCTCCCCGCCGGTGAGACCGGGAAGCCGGCGTTGCACGGCCTCGGCCCGGGCCGCCGGCAGCACCGTCTCGACGAGCGCGAGTTCAGCGTCGAGCACCGGTGCCCGGGCCGCGCCGCCGAGCCGGGCGATCAATGCGAGGAGACCGCCGACGGAGGCGCTCGGGCATTCGATGCGCACGCGTGTCATCGGTTCGCACACGACGGTCGTGGCCCGGGCCAGGGCATCGCGCAGCACATCGGGGCGTGAGCTTGCGGAAGTCGGCCGCCGTCGTGCGCGGCGTCGGCAGGTTGGGCTTCCGCGGCCCGTCGCTCGCGTAGTAGCCCGACGCGAACATCGTCACAATGCAGTCCGTCACCGGCCAGCCGTAACGGCCGACCGTGAGGGCCTGTTCGACGTACTGGGCCATCGACGCAACGAAGTTGTCGGCGTTCTTGTAGATGTGCGCGGGCACGTCGCGATGGTCGACGTCGAGCCGGAACACGATGCCGGAGCCGGGCGAGCCCGGCGCGATGCGCAAGCCGACCGTCGCCGAGTACGGGTTGGCGTCGTCCTGGAGGAGTTCGAGGGCCTCGGCGGTCGTCGCCACCCGCTCGATGTACAGCGTGGTCGTCTCGGCGAAGGTGACGTCGATCCCGAAGTCGTCGGCGAGCATCGCGCCGAGAACCTCCTTCTGCACCTCGCCGTACAACGACACCGACAGCTCGTGGCGCGCGCCTTCGTCGCGCACGTTGATGAGCGGGTCCTGTTCCGCGAGTTGGCCGAGCGCGCGTCGCAGACGGGTGCCGTCGTCGGGGTCGCGTGCGATCACGGCCGCTTCCATCGTGGGCGGCGCGAAATGCGGTTGGGCGGCCTTGGCCGGCGCGGGGCCGATGTGGTCGCCGACGCGCACGTCGTGCCAGCCCCACACCATCGCGATCTCGCCGGCGTTCACGTGGTCGCGCGGGATCGCGCCGCCATGTTCGAACACGCGAAGCGCGGTGACCTTGTGGCGGGTCGCGGCGCCGGTGTCGACCCGGTCGCGCACCGAGAGCCGGCCCGCGAACATCCGGACGTAGGCAATCTTCTCGCCCTTCGAGCCCCGCTCGATCTTGAATACCGTGGCCGCGGTTTCGCGATCGCCATCGGTACCGGTGGCGGCAGTCGCGGGCAGGTAACCGGCGATCCCGTCGATCAGCGCGTCGACGCCGGCACCGGTGATCGCCGAACCGAAGAACACGGGGTACACGCGTCCGTGCCGGGCCTGCGCCGCCAGCGCCGAGCGGAGCCGGGTTCGCGCAACCCGGGTGGCGCCGTCGACGTAGGCATCGAGCATCGCGTCGTCGTGCTCGGCGAGGATCTCGGCGAGCGTCGCGTCGGGCGGCAGCCCCGGTTCGAACGCGGCGGCCCGGGTGCCGATCCTGCTCGTCGTGCCCATCGGGACGATCGCGCGCGTGAGCCGCTGTGTAATCGCCGCCAGCACGCGTTCGCGGTTCGCGCCGGCTCGGTCGATCTTGTTGACGAACAGCAGGGCCGGCACCTGGAGCCGTTGCAGCGCGCGCATGAGCACCCGGGTCTGCGGTTGCACGCCCTCGACCGCCGACAGCACGAGGATCGCGCCGTCGAGGACGCCGAGCGCGCGGTCCACTTCGGCGATGAAGTCGGGGTGGCCGGGCGTGTCGATGATGTTGACCGTCAGGTCGTCGATCACGAACGAGACGACCGCGGCCTTGATCGTGATGCCGCGCCGGCGTTCCAGCGCGAGCGAGTCGGTTTGGGTGGTCCCGGCATCGACACTGCCGGGCTCGTCGATCACACCGGCGGCGTAGAGCAGCCGCTCGGTGAGGGTGGTCTTACCTGCGTCTACATGCGCGAGGATCCCGAGGTTCAGCGTTCGCATTACGCGTCATGTCCCTTACGTCGGTGACGAACCCTTGCTGGGTGGACATGAACGTCTGCCGCATCACGGTCTCCTCGGTCGTAGCTCGACCGCGGGAGTGCAGCAGATACCGGCGCCGCTCACAAACGAAATTGGGCATTGGTCCACCACGGGTGCAAGCGAGGCGCGTAGCGTGTTCCCCCGGCGGAGGGAGACGCGATGGGGAAGCGCGTGTACCAGTTGCAGGCAACGATCCTGAGGACGGAGCCGCCCGTATGGCGGCGCGTCGTCGTGTCGGAGACAACGACGCTGGCTCGGCTACACGACGTCTTGCAGGCGGCGTTCGGGTGGTGGGATTACCACCTGCACGAGTTCGAGATCGACGGGGTGCGCTACGGCATCGACGACGGCGAGGGCTGGGGCGAACCACCGAAGGACGAGCGCCGGGCGCGTTTGCGCGACGTTGTAGGCGAAGGTTCCTCGTTCAAGTACGTGTACGACTTCGGCGACAACTGGGAGCACAGGATCGTCGTCGAGAAGGTCATGGCGGCCGAACGGCGGGGCGACTACCCGGCGTGCACCGGTGGCGCTCGCGCGTGCCCGCCGGAGGACTGCGGCGGCGTGTGGGGATACGCCGACTTCCTGGAGGCAATCGCGGACCCGCAGCACGCGGAGCACGAATCGATGCTCCAGTGGGTCGGTGGTTCGTTCGACCCCGACGCGTTCGACACGAGCGACTTCGATCATCGGCGAGAGCTCGGTCGGCTCGTCGCTCCGTAGTGCGGTAGCGACGGCCACCGCGGAACGCGCACGACAAGGTCGTGAAGTGCCGTTCCCTACTGGTGCCGGAGGATGCGTTCGAATTCGGCGTCGACATCGAACGGGGGCAAGGCGCCGACGTGGATCGCGACCTCGAGGAGCGATGCCGGCGCGGGTGCCGGTGGTGAGTAGTCGTCGCTGACCGGGAAGGGGCGGCCGTACCCGACGGTGAGGAACGCGCCGTCGGGTGCCCACGCGAGCGGCGGGTGCACGCCGAGATTGCGACGCGCGAGTTCGATGCCGTCGGCGAGGAGCGCGACTTCGAGTTCGCCGCCCGTGAGCGTGCCTTCCGCGACGAGCACCCGTGTCGCGACCGGCACCGGCGCGGAGAGCGCGTGCGTGCCGCCCTTGCCGGCGATACACCACCGCGCTTCGCCGTCCTTCAGGTACCACGCCCAGCCCGAAATCCAGTCGCCCTGCTCGCACAGCACCGCCGCGCCGCCCCCGGGGAGTTCCGCGCCGAACGTCGCGACCATGCGGAAGCCGCCGGCGATGTTCGGCCCGGCGATCTCGTGCACCTTGTCGCCGGGCGCGTACCGGAAGCTGGTGCGCGGCGCGGTCCACGGCACGTGCATGTGCGCGATGCGGTTCACCGCGCCGTCGTCGAGGGGGAACACCTGGTTCCGTTCCGCTTCCGCGAACCAACGCTCGACGAGATCGGCGAGGCGTTCGGGTTCGGCGGCGGCGAGATCATGTGACTCGGTGTGGTCGGTGCGGGTGTCGTAGAGCGCCCAGGTGTCGGTGGCGAAGTCGTGGCTGCCCGCGATCTGGTCGCGTTCGGCGGCGGTGAGCTGGTTGACGTGGTCGGTCACGGCCTTCCAGCCGTCGTGGTACATGGCCCGGCTGCCCCAACATTCGTAGTACTGGGTCGCGCGCACGTCGGGCGCCGACGCGTCGGCGACGACCGACGAGAGGCTGGTGCCGTCGAAACTCATCTGCGCGATGCCGTCGACCTCGTCGGGCAGGGCGATGCCCGCGAGATCGAGCACGGTCGGGAGAACGTCGACGGCGTGCGAGTACTGCGCGCGGGTTCCGCCCGCGTCGGTGATACCCGGAGCGCTGATGATGAACGGGTCGCGCACCCCGCCCTCGAACGTGTAGCGCTTCCAACGGCGGAACGGCGTGTTGCCTGCAAGCGCCCAACCCCACGGGTAATGGCCGCTCGAGCGGAACCCGCCGAGGTCGTCGATGTGCGCGAGTTCGTCGGCGATGTCGTCGGGCGCGTCGGAGATGTAGTGGCCGAGCTGGTTGTAGGTGCCGTTCGGGCCGCCTTCGGCCGACGCACCGTTGTCCGACACGAACACGACGATCGTGTTGTCGAGGTCGCCGGTCGCGCGGAGGTGGTCGAGCACGCGACCGACGTGATGATCGGCGTGCGCGATGAAGCCGGCGCACACCTCCATCATGCGCGCGTAGAGGCGGCGCCGGGCCGGGTCGATCGTCGACCAGGCCTCGATCCACGGCGGCCGCTGCGACAACGACGTGCCGGCGGGGACGATCCCGAGGTCGACCTGGCGTGCGAGGGTGGCTTCCCGCCACGCGTCCCAGCCGTCGTCGAACGCGCCGCGGAACCGGTCGATCCAATCCGGCGGTGCCTGGTGCGGCGCGTGCGGCGCGGCCGACGCGTACCAGAGCAGGAACGGCCGTTCGGGATGCGAGATGCGCAGTTCGCGGAGGTAGCCGATCGCGTTGTCGGCGAGGTCGGCATCGAGGTGGTAGCCGGCGGCCGGTTCGCGCGGCGGCTCGACGTGGTTCGTGTCGCGGACGAGGTTCGGTACCCACTGGTTCGTCTCGCCGTTGAGGAACCCGTAGTAACGATCGAAACCGAGCCCGGTCGGCCACGTGTCGTACGGGCCGGTCACCCGCTGGTCGCGCGGGACGAGGTGCCACTTGCCGACGCAGAACGTCGCGTAGCCCTCGCCGCGAAGGATCTGCGCGAGCGTCCCCGCGGAACGGGGGATGCGGCCCGAGTACGCGGGGAAGTTCGTCGGCAGGTCGGGGAGCATGCCCATCCCGACGCGGTGATGGTTCCGGCCGGTCAGCAGGCACGCGCGTGTCGGCGAGCAGACCGCCGTCGTGTGGAAGTTCGTGAACCGCAAGCCGCCGGCGGCCAACCGGTCGAGGTTCGGTGTCGCGAGGTCGGAGCCGTAACTACCGAGGTGCGCGAAACCGAGATCGTCGAACACGATCACCACAACGTTCGGTGCGCCCCGCCGGAACGGCGCTTCGGCGGGCGAACGGGGAACCGTCGCCATCGTCGGTGGCGTGATGGGGTCGCGCATCGAACGATCCTTCCTTTCGCGGGCGCGTGTTCACGCGATCAGGCTGAGGAGTTCCTCGCGGTTCGGGCCGGGCCGCGGTTCGTCGCGCCATCCGCCCCACAACCCACCACGACGACCCGAGCCATGCTGCCCCCTCGTGCCTGTGCGCGGGACGTTAACCCGCGCCACCGCACCGTCCCATGCCCGCGGCGCCGATCTCGGCGCCCGGCCGGTTTCGTACGATCTCTCCATGGCCTACGACGAGGACCTCGCGAACCGCATCCGCGAGCTCATCGGTGCCGCGCCCGACGTCACCGAGAAGCAGATGTTCGGAGGGCTCGCGTTCCTCGCCGGTGGCAACATGGCCATCTCGGCGAGCGGCCAGGGCGGGATCCTCGTTCGGGTCGACCCCGCGAGCACCGACAGCCTGCTTTCCCGGACGAAGGCCGAGATCGCCATCATGCGCGGCCGCCCGATGCCGGGCTGGCTGCGGGTGAGCTCGGAGCACGTGCGCACCAAACGTCAGCTCGCGTCGTGGGTCGACCGGGCTACGGCGTACGCGCGCTCGCTCCCCGCCAAGCGGTAACCCGTGATCGTCGAGACGGCGCGGTTGGTCTTGCGGCCCGTCAGCTTCGACGACGTCGATCAACTGGTCGAGCTCGATGCCGACCCCGCCGTGATGCACTTCATCAACGGCGGCCGGCCGACGCCGCGCGCCGAGATGGTCGAGGTCGTGCGCGACGCGATCGGCCATCGGTGGGTCGCGTTCGCGCGATCGACGGGCAAGTTCGTCGGTTGGTTCGCGCTTCGCCCGTCGGGTGCCGCGTCGACGGAACGGGAACTCGGCTACCGGTTGCGGCGCGGGGCATGGGGCCAGGGTCTGGCGACGGAAGGGTCACGAGCGCTCGTCGATCTGGCGTTCGAGCGTCTCGCGGCGCGCCGGGTGTGGGCACAGACGATGACGGTCAACGTCGCATCCCGCCGGGTCATGGAGCACTGCGGCCTCACCTACGTGCGCACCTTCCACCAAGCGTGGCCGGGTTCCGGCCCGATCGAGGGTTCGGAGCTCGGTGACGTCGAGTACGAGCGGTTGCGCACCGGCCCGAGAGGCGCGGCCGCGGGATAGCAGATGAGTTCTGTTACTTGACTCATTCCAGAAACGTGGTTTGATGGCGGGGTGAGCCGCCGACGAACCGCCGACCGAACCGCCGATGGAACCGCCGACCGAGCCCAGGTCCTGCGCGACGCGGGCCTGCAAGTCACGGCGCAGCGCCTGGCGGTGTACGGCGAGGTGATCCGGCAGCCGCACGCCAGCGCCGAGACGGTTGCCGCCGCGGTGCGCGAGGCGCTGGGGTCGATCTCGACCCAAGCCGTCTACGACGCGCTCGGCGCGCTCGTCGAGGCCGGGCTCGTACGTCGCATCCAACCGGCGGGATCGCCGGCTCGTTACGAGGCCCGCGTCGGCGACAACCACCATCACTTGATCTGCCGGACCTGTGGCGCGACGGTCGACGTCGATTGCGCGGTCGGTTCAGTGCCCTGCCTCCAGGCGAACGACGACCAGGGCTTCGACATCGACGAAGCCGAGGTCATCTACTGGGGCCGGTGCCCCGATTGCCGCCGGGCCGCGGAACGTTCTCAGCCTCGAACGACATCTCGCCGTCGACGCGCCGCCGACGAAAACCCCCGAAGGAGATCCTGATGGGCAACGAACCGACAACCGAAAGCACCGGGTACGCCGGGTCGACGACGAGCACGGGTTCTCCGACGCCCAGCGACCGGCACTCGCTCACCGTGGGCGCGAACGGTCCGATCCTGCTCCACGACGTGCACTTCGTCGAACAGATGGCGCACTTCAATCGCGAACGCGTCCCCGAGCGCAACGTCCACGCCAAAGGTGGCGGCGCGTTCGGCGAGTTCGAAACGACCGGCGACGTGTCGCGCTACACGAAGGCGGCACTGTTCCAGCCCGGCGTGAAGACCGAGATGCTCGCACGGTTCTCGACCGTGGCCGGCGAGCAGGGCAGTCCCGACACCTGGCGCGACCCTCGCGGCTTCGCGCTCAAGTTCTACACGTCGGAAGGCAATTACGACCTCGTCGGCAACAACACTCCGATCTTCTTCATTCGTGACGCGATGAAGTTCCCGCACTTCATCCGCAGCCAGAAACGGCGCGGCGGTTCGGGCCTTCGCGACAACCACATGCAGTGGGACTTCTGGACCCTGAACCCCGAGTCGGCTCACCAGGTCACCTACCTCATGGGTGACCGCGGTATCCCGCGCTCGTGGCGCCACATGAACGGGTACGGCTCGCACACCTACATGTGGATCAACGCCAGTGGGCAGAAGTTCTGGGTGAAATACCACTTCCACTCGGCCCAGGGCGTGGAAGGTCTCACCGCGGCTCGGGCCGAGGAACTGGCCGGCGTCGACGCCGACTTCCATCGTCGTGATCTGCACGACGCGATCGCGCGCCGCGACTTCCCCCGCTGGACGCTGTTTGTGCAGATCATGCCGTACGACGACGCGACGACCTACCGCATCAACCCCTTCGACCTGACGAAGATCTGGCCCCACACCGACTACCCGCTCGTCGCGGTCGGCACGATGACCTTGAACAGGAACCCGGAGAACTTCTTCGCCCAGATCGAGCAAGCCGCGTTCGAGCCGGCGGCGATCGTGCCCGGGATCGGGTTCTCACCCGACAAGATGCTGCTCGGCCGGGTCTTCGCGTACGGCGACACGCACCGGTACCGGATCGGGCCGAACTATCTCCAGCTCCCCGTCAACCGGCCGAAGAACGACACCAACTCGTACACGTTCGACGGTCCGATGGCGTACGACCACCGCGGTGATGCCGCGATGTACGCGCCGAACACGGAAGGCCGGGCGTACTCCGATATCACCGGCACCGTCGACGACGGTTGGTATGCCGACGGCGAGATGATGCGGACCGCCTACGAGCTGCGCGCCGACGACGACGATTGGAGCCAGGCCGGCTCGCTCGTGCGCGACGTCATGGACGACGCGCAACGCGAACGGTTCGTGCACACCGTCGCCGGCCATCTGCTGGGCGGGGTCACGGGCGACGTGTTGGAGCGGGCGTTCGACTACTGGAAGAACGTCGACGCCGATACCGGCAAGCAGATCGAAGCGTTGGTGCACGCCGAACGGGCGCGCGACAACGGTGGTGGCCGCGCGGATCAGGCGCCCGAAGGAGTGGTGCGCGAACCGAGACGGTGATCGATGCTCGCGCCGATGCTGAAGTGAGGGCTCGACGCCGGTTCGGCGCCGAGCCCTCACGTCGCTTCACACGCGTTCGGGCAGGTCGCCCCAGAAGCTCGCGATCCGGGCGAAGCGGCCGTCGGCGAGTTCGCCGACGTCGAGCCCGACGACGAGCGGCATCCCGTCGGCGGCGTCGAGCTGCCAGGCGAAGCGAACCTGGTCGCCGTGCTGGTCGATCCCGCTGATGCGGTCGATGGTGAACCCCGGGTAGGTGGTGTGCACGCCGGCGAGCATCGCCGCGAGCTGGTCGTAGCCGGCGACGTCGGCGACGGGGTCGACGTGACGCCCGCCGGTCGTGAACGCCCGGGCGATCAGCTCGGAACGGGCGGCGGGGTCGGTTGCCCGCCACATTGCGATGTACGTGTCGACGAGTTCTCCGGTGGCGGGGTGGGTGGTCGTGGTGTCGGTCATGGTGGTCCTTTCAGCCGGGTGACCGGCTCACGATCACGGTTCGGGCCCCGCGAATCGATTACCCGTCGGGTAAGCGAGCGATGACCCGGGAGGTAAGTGCCGGCGGCTGCTCCCGTCGGTACGTTCGAGGGCATGAGCACGTTGACGATGTACCGCCGCGGTGAAGGGGCCGGCGAGCTGTTGCGGAGCTGGCGCCGCCGCCGGCGTCTCAGCCAGCTCGACGTGGCGAACGAGGCGGCCGTTTCGGCGAGGCATCTCAGCTTCGTGGAAACGGGTCGATCACAGCCGAGCCGCGAGCTCCTGCTGCACCTGGCCGATCACCTCGACGTGCCGCTGCGCGAACGCAACGCCTTACTGCTGGCGGCCGGGTACGCGCCGGCCTACTCGGAGCGGTCGCTCGACGACGAGGAAATGGACCCGGTCCGCGACGCGCTCGACCACGTCATCGGGGGCCACGAGCCGTACCCGGCGGCGATCGTCGATAGGCGCTGGAACATCGTGATCGCGAACGGCTCCGCACTCAGCCTCTTCACCACCGGTGTCGCCGGCCACCTCCTCGAACCGCCGATCAACGTGTACCGGCTCGGCTTGCACCCGGAAGGTCTCGCGCCTCGCGTCCGGAACCTCGGTGAGTACAGCCACCACCTGATGACGCGTTTGCAGCGCGACGCAGCGGTGAGCGGCGACCCGGTGCTCGGCGCGTTGCTCGACGAGGTGCGCGGTTACCCGGGGGTCAGTGTCCCGAACGTGATCGAAGCCGACCCGGCCCGCATGCTCTTCCTCCCGATGGAGTTCACGACGGTCGACGGCCGGGAGCTGTCGTTCTTCAGCACGCTCGCGACGTTCGGCACCGCGCTCGACGTGACCGTCGCCGAGCTGTCGATCGAAGCGTTCTTTCCTGCGAACCGGGCAACCCGCGCCGCGCTGCAGCACACGGCTACCTGAGTGCATCCTCGCGAGCCGCGGTGATGAGCGCGCCGCCGTTCCGGTCGACCCCGCACAGACGCTGCCAGCCGCGCGGCACCCGGCCGTCCGGGAAGGCACCGGCGGCGAGGACTTCGCGCAGGATCGGGCGGGTCGACTCGTTGCGAAGGCGCACAATCGACGGGCTGCGGTGCACCCGCCACCAGGTTTGCCAGCCGGGAAGCCCGACCGCCCGGTAGATGCCGGGATGGAGGAGCCCCTCGAACTGGGCCCGAATGATGAACGGCGCCAGCCACCGCAGCTGCGCCCGTTGCCGGCGGGAGGCGGCCGCGACCAGTTCGGGGAGCCGCAGCCGCGCGAACGAGAGATGCCGTGCCTCTTCCTGCCGGTGGTACCGGCTGACCCGGGCGAGGAACGGGTCGGTGCCGGGATGCTCCGACGAGCGTTTCTGGATGAGGTCGGGGATCTCCTCGCCCGCGAGGACGAGCGCGTAGAAGAGCGGCGGTTGCTTGATCACGACATCGAGCACCCGCCGCCGGAACCAGCCGAGCAGGCCGCGTTCGAACGGGTTGACCGCCGTCGGCTCGAGCTGGCCGAGCAGCCGGACGAACAGGCGGGAGTGGCGCGTCTCCTCGCCGATCTCGTGGAGCGCGTAGGTCACCCACGGGTCGGCGAGGTCGGCGGCCCGCTCGATCTGGATGCCGAAACCGGAGATGAGGATCGACTCGAACCGGATGCCGACCTCGGTGATGGCGGCAACCTCCTCGGCGGCGAGGCGGCGGCGCTGTTCGGGGCTCAGCTCGAGGCCGAGGTCACGCGTGCTGAGCAGTTCGTCGGGGAGGACCTGCCCGCTCCCGAGCGTGCCGGCGACTTCGGCGTCGGGGTCGATGACCCGCTTGGCCGAGATGCTCGACAAGCGTTCGATGCGCTGGGCGACGTCGGTGTTCGCGGCGGTGTTCACGGGTTCCTCCGGGTGGACGACAGCGAACATTGTTACATCGATCAATGTTACATTGCAATCTGTAAGGTAGGCGTCGTGGCGGAGGACGCGGGCCCGTGGCCGATCGACGACCTGGCCCGGATGGCCGGCACGACCGGCCGGAACGTGCGGCTGTACCAGACCCGGGGCCTGCTCCCCCCTCCGGAGCGCAAGGGACGCGTCGGCCTCTACGGCCCCGCGCACCTGCAGCGGCTCCGGTTGATCCTCACGTTCCTCGACCGCGGCTACCCGCTCGCCGCCATCCGGGAGCTGCTCGACGCGTGGCAGGCCAATCGCAGCCTCGCCGACGTCCTCGGGTTCGAAGAGGCCCTGGCCGCCCCGTTCACGACCGAGCACCCCCGTTCGTTCACGCCTGACGAATTGCAGGAGTTGGTCCCCGACGTATCGGGGACCGCGCTCGGCCGCGCCGTCGAACTCGGCGTGCTGGTTCCCGACGGCGACAACTTCGTCGCACCGGTTCCCGGGCTCATACGCATCGGTGCCGACCTCGTCGCGCGTGGGGTGCCGATCGACGCGGTGCTCGGCGCCGCGGCGGCGATCCAGCGCGCGAGCGATCAGCTCGCCGACGCGTTCGTCCGCCTCTTCCTCGACAACGTGTGGCAGCCCTTCGTCGACGCCGGCGAGCCGGCCGACGGGTGGCGCGACATGACGGGCACGCTCGAGAGCATGCGTGAGGTGTGGCCGGCCGCCGTCCTCCCCGCGATCGCAGTCGCGATGCGGGCCAAGGTCGACGAGGCGACGGTCGCGATCGCGTCGCGGGAAATCGCCCAGGCATCGCCGGCAACGTCGGATCTCGAGGCTTCGCCGGAAGCCGGTTAGGCCGGCGCGGTTCGCCGAGTGGCGTCGATGTGGCGAGCGGCACGTACGGGGCAACCCGGCCTCAAGCAGGTGCGCCCGTGCGCCGAACCCTTGCTGGCGAGGAGGCCAGTTGTACTCGAGCGGGTCGGTCTGAACGGACAAAACCTGTAGCCCACTGGATGTGTGGCGCCAGCAACTCGAGATCGTGCAACAGAAGGCCGAAGCGCGCGCCAACGGCCGGCGCTCGCCGCTCGATCCGGCTCCGGAACCGCGACCGGCGGCGGTCAACACCGCGACGACCCCGGGAAGGGTCGACATCCGGATGTGAGGGTTCGACCGGGCGCGCAATGGCGCGCGACCAACTACGTTCCCGCGGATGAACGGTCAGGTCGGCGCCGACGACATACCGGTCGCGCACACACCACTCGGCGGTTACGGCGAGGAGATGCCTCCGCCCGTCCTCGCGGGTTGCTCGACGCCGATCATCGCCGGGGCGCCCGATCTGCGCGGCCTGTGGGAGACCGTGGCGCTCACGGTTGGCGGCGCGACCGCGGCCGCCGACCACCCCGTTTGGAAGCACCGCGAACGCATCGAGCAATGCGGTGATCGGATCGTCGTGACCGCAGGCGGGGTGGTGCACGACATGCGCTGTGACGGCACCGAGGCGGGCGGCGTGCACGACGTCGCGCAGATCGATTTCGCGACGCCCATCACCGTGGTCGCGACCTACGAGGACGGTGTGCACACGTTGCGGCCGGTCGGGATGCCCGGCGTCGTGGTGACCCGCCGGCTCGACGGTCACGAGATGGTGTGGGACTACGCCGGCGCGTTCACGGCGCGCCTCCGGCGCGTCGCGGGGAGCTGAACGTGCCGCCCGTTCACCGCCTGTTCCCGTTCGCGCTGGCCGCCTTCGCGCTCATCGTGGTCCCCGGCCCGAGCGTGTTGTACGTCGTGAGTCGTGGCGTGACGCTCGGCCGGCGAGCCGCGCTCGCGACGGTCGCGGGGAACGCGGCCGGCGAGTACGCGCAAGTCGTCGGCGTCGCGCTCGGGCTCGGGCTCGTCCTCGAACGGTCGGTCGCGGTGTTCACCTTCGTCAAGCTCCTCGGTGCCTGCTACCTCGTCGTGCTCGGACTGCGCACCATTGGCCGTCGCCGCGAGTTGCACGAGGCGCTGGACTCGCCGGCGGCACCGTGGCGAGCGCGGCGGGTGCTGGGCGAAGGTTTCGTCGTCGGTATCACGAACCCGAAGACGACCGTGTTCTTCGCGGCGATCCTCCCGCAGTTCGCCAACCCCAATGCGGGTCACGTGACGATGCAATTCCTCGTCTTCGGCCTCGTATTCATGGCCATCGCGTTGGTATCCGACAGCGCGTGGGGTCTCGCCGCGGGGACGGCACGCGAGTGGTTGACGCGCTCACCGCGTCGTCTCGAGAGCGTCGGCGCGACGAGTGGCGCGGTGATGATCGGCCTCGGCCTACGCCTCGCGTTGCTCCGCCGTCACGACTGACGCGCCGGAGCCGTCGCCGCCGTCGCCGGCGTAGTGCCCTTCCTCTGTTCGGTCGCGAACGGCCCGAGTTGAGCGATCGGGCGGAAGCGAACTGCCGCCGGCTGATTTTCCAAGAGTGAGCGCTTCGCCGGCGTCGCGATCTCAGATCGCGCCGTTCTCCGACGATGGCACATTTGTATCAGTGCCCGACTTTGGAGCCCGTTGTGAAGTGGAGCGTCGGTCGCAAGCTTGCGCTGCTGTCGACCGTTGGGGTCGTCACCGTTGTCGCGGTCGGGGTCGCGGGAACGGCCGGGGTCGGCACGGTCAACGGCCGTATCCGCTCCCTGCATCGTGACGCGCTCGCACAGCGCGCGCAGGCCGAGGTCGATGCGTCGCACGACAACGAGCGATGGGCGCTGCTCGACTACATGCGGGCGCCCGACGCCGAGAGCCAAGCGCGGGCGACCGCCGATATCAACCAGGCGCAGGCGACGATCCTGACCAAACTCGACGAAGTCGACAACGCGGGCCTCGGTCCGTCGATCGCCGCCGACGTGAAAACGCTGCGGGCGCAGGCCGGCGCGCTCGCCGACGCCGTCAACGGTGTGGTCTCCGCGGCCGACAGCCGGGTCGACGTGAGCGTCGCCTACGGGAGTTTCGTTCGCACCTTTGATGCCTTCACCGGCCGCGTCGACGCGCTCGTCGCAAAGATCGACCAGAAGGCCACCAACGACCAGGCGAAGGCGAGCTGGACCGCGAACATGACGCGCCAGGTCATCTGGATCGACGTACTCGTCGGGCTGCTGGCTTCCGCGTTGCTCGCCTGGTTCATGAACCGCTCGATCACCAGGCCGCTCGCTCAGAGTGTCGAGAGCCTGAACGCGCTGGCCAACAAGGACCTCACCCAGAAGCTCGATGTCCGTACCAGCGACGAGACCGCGCGTATGGCGATGTCGCTCAACGGCGCCTACGACAGCCTGAGGGCCGCGTTCGAGGCCATCGCGTCGAACGCCGACACCCTGGCCACCGCGTCGGAAGAAGTGATGGCGGTCGCGACACAGATGGGTGCGAACGCGGAAGAAACGTCGGCCCAGTCGAACCAGGTCTCGGGCGCGGCCGCTCATGTGAGCTTCTCGATCGACAGCGTCGCGACCGCAGTCGAAGAGATGACGGCGTCGATCGGCGACATCGCCGGCCGGATCGCGGAAGCAGCCGGGGTCGCGGCCCGGGCGGTCGAGAAGGCGGCGATGACGAACGAGAGCGTCGCGAAACTCGGCGCGTCGAGCAGCGAGATCGGCAAGGTCGTCGAGGTGATCACGTCGATCGCCGAGCAAACCAAGTTGCTGGCGCTGAACGCGACGATCGAGGCGGCCCGCGCCGGAGCGTCGGGGAAGGGCTTCGCGGTCGTCGCGAACGAAGTGAAGGAACTGGCCGGCGAAACGGCACGCGCGACCGAAGACATCGCGCGCAAGATCGACGCCATCCAAGAGGACACGAACCACGCGGTGACGTCGATCCACGAGATCACCGAGATCGTCGGCCAGATCAACGACCTGCAGAACGCGATCGCCAGTTCCGTCGAAGAGCAGGCGGCGACGACGAACGAAATCGGGTCGAGTGCCGCCGACGCAGCACGAGGTGCGACCGAGATCGCATCCAACATTTCCGGTGTCGCCACCGCGGCTCAGAGCACCGCACAAGGCGTGGATTCGGCGCAGCACGCGGCGACGGAGTTGAGCCGGATGGCGAGCGACCTGAAGTTGCTCGTTTCCGCATTCCGTTATTGACGCGTTCCGGTTGGCACGGGCGAGCCAAGAGGTCCAGGAGGGCGTACCAGGTGCGAGCGATGGTGGTCGACGATTCGAGAGCAATGCGAGCGGTGCTGGGTCGCATGCTGCGCTCGTGCGGGTACGAGGAAATCTGGGAGGCGTCGAGTGGTGTCGACGCGTTCCGCGAAATTCGCGACCACGGCTCGCCCGACGTCGTGCTCGTCGACTGGCACATGCCGCGAATGAGCGGTATCGAATTCATTCGCCGCGCCCGGAACTCCGGGTTGATCGACGACGCACCGCTCGTGATGGTGACCAGCGAGTCGTCGGTGGAAAAGGTGACGGAGGCACTCGAATCGGGTGCCGACGAGTTCCTGATGAAGCCGTTCACGCAGGACGCGCTCGTCCAGAAGATCGAACTCGCGCGGGCGCGCCGCCCGTGACCCGGCGCGAAGTTGCCGGCGCACGGGTACGAGTGGTCGTGATCGACGACTCGGTCGTGATCCGGCGCGTCCTCACGACGTTGCTGTCGAACGAACCCGGCGTCGAGGTCGTCGGCAGCGCGTCGAACGGCAAGCTCGGCCTCGAGAAGGTCAGGCTGACGAAGCCCGATGTCGTGATTCTCGACATCGAAATGCCGGTGATGGACGGGCTCGCGACCTTGCCGTACTTGCGGGCCGAGTTCCCCGCGACGCCCGTGATCATGTTCTCGACGCAAACGACGCACGGCGCGGCCGCGACCCTCGATGCGCTCGCGCTCGGCGCCGCCGACTATGTGACCAAACCGAGTTCGGTCGCGGACCGTGATGCCGCAGTCGCGGCGATCCGATCGCAGATCGTTCCCAAGATCGACGTGCTCGCCCACCGGGAGGCGCCCGGCGGGCGGCGCGCGACGCCACCGCACCCGGCCGCGACCCGGCGTGGCCGCGCGACCGCACGGGTCGACGTCGTGGCGATCGCGGTGTCGACGGGCGGGCCGAAAGCGTTGCACGAACTCGTTCCCCGGCTGCCGCGCGACTTACCGGTGCCGATCGTGATCGTGCAGCACATGCCGGAGGTCTTCACACGGCTCCTCGCCGATCGGCTCGATCGCGACGCGCCGGTTCACGTCACGGAGGCGGTTGACGGCGAACGGCTCATGCCCGGCACGATCTATATCGCGCCGGGCGGCCGTCACATGTTGATCGACGGTGCGGGGCTCGGCGACGCGCACGCGCGACTGGACGACGGCGCGCCGGTGAACTCGTGCCGCCCATCAGCCGATCCTCTTTTCCGTTCCGTCGCCACGGTGTTCGGCGCCGGCGCGCTCGGTGTGGTGCTCACCGGCATGGGTTCCGACGGTTGCGAAGGTGCGCGTGCGCTCGTCGACGCCGGCGCCGAGGTGATCACCCAAGACCAGGCGACGAGCGTCGTGTGGGGGATGCCCGGCGCGGTCGTGCGCGCTGGTCTGAGCGCGAGCGAGTTGCGGCTCGAAGACGTGGCGGGCGCGATCCTGGCCCGCGTGTCGAGGCGTCGGGGCAAGTTCGCTCCGGCCCAATGTGCGGGTGCTGCCGGAGCGCGGTCGTGACCACCGAGAGCCTCGCGACGTCCGACTTCGACTACATCCGAGAACTCGTACGCGAACGCTCGGCAATCGTGCTCGAACCCGGCAAGGAGTACCTGGTCCAGACGCGGCTGCAGCCGCTCGTGCAAGAGCGCGGCGTCGCCGACATCGGCGCGCTGGTTGCGCGCCTGCGACTCGGTGAGCGTTCGCTCGCGACGGAAGTCGTCGAGGCGATGACGACGAACGAGACGTCGTTCTTTCGCGACGTCCACCCGTTCGAGATGTTGCGCGACGAGGTGCTCCCCGCGTTGATCGAACGGCGTCGGGCCGAACGCACCCTGCGGATCTGGTCGGCGGCGGCATCGACGGGGCAGGAGGCGTACACGATCGCCATGACCCTGCGCGAGATGATGCCGCTCCTCGCCGGTTGGGACATCGCCATCCTCGGCACCGACTTGTCGCGCAACGTCATCGAAAAGGCGAAGCAGGGTCGGTACGCGCAGATCGAAGTGAACCGCGGTCTTCCGGCGCCGCTCCTGCTCCGGTACTTCGAACGGGCCGGCTCGGCATGGTGTGTGAAGCGGGAACTGCGTGACGCAGTCGAGTTCCGGACCATGAACCTCGCCGCGCCGTGGCCCGCGCTCGCGCGTATGGACATCGTCTTCTTGCGCAACGTGCTCATCTACTTCGACAACGACACCAAGCGCGACGTGCTCGCCAACGTCCGCAAGACGGTCGCGCCCGACGGCTACCTCTTCCTCGGAGCCGCCGAGTCGACCCTGCCCTACGACCGAGCCTTCGAACGGGTGCACTCCGGTCGGACCAATTGCTATCGAGTCATCCCTGCCTAGGAGGCAGCAATGGAACTGACGGATCTCGACTTTGCCGAGGTGGTGGAAAGCGTGTTCTCGGGCATGCTCGGGTTCACCCTCGTCCGAACGCACACCGAGGCGGTACCCGAACCGGGCCGGCGATTCATCGGCACGGTCCACATCAGTGGCTCGTGGGAAGGGTCGGTGGTGCTCGAGTGCCCGGAGACGTTCGGCCGGCTCGTTGCCGGTTCGATGTTCGGGAGCAGTCCCGAGACGCTGAGCGACGACGAACTGGTCGACGTGATCGGCGAACTCGCCAACATGACGGGTGGGAACGTGAAGGCGCTCCTCGGTGGTGACGTTGCGCTCTCGCTGCCGACCGTCGTGCGCGGCGCCGACTTCCGGGTCGTGGTCCCCGGCACCCATCTGTCGCGCTCACTCGCCTACGTGTGCGCCGGTTACGTCTTCCAAGTCCGAGTGCTCGCCAAGGACGGGGTGTGATGAAGATCCTGATCGTCGACGACAGCAAGGCGATGCGCATGATCGTCCGCCGCCAGCTGGGCGAGATCGGGCTCGCCGGCGCGGAGTTCATCGAAGCGGCGAACGGTGCGGAAGGCGCGGCGATGGTCAAGGAGCACCAGCCCGATCTGGTGCTCGCGGATTGGAACATGCCCGAGATGAGCGGCATCGAGATGCTCGAGTTGCTCAACGCCGAAGGCGTGCCGGTGAAGCTCGGCTTCGTCACGTCCGAGAGCCAGGAGGCCTACAAGGAGCGGGCAATAGAAGCCGGAGCGCTGTTCCTGATCTCGAAGCCGTTCAACGCCGAGACGTTCCGCCGTTCGCTCGGTCAGTTCGTCTAGCCGGAGCGCGTGATGCCAAGCCACTACCTGTGCCCGAAACCGAACACGGTGGAAGAGATCCTGAACGCGATGGTCGGGTCAGGTGTGAGTGTCGTGCTCGACAAGCAAGACCCGGCCGCCGACGACGCGCCCGCGGTACTCGCCGAGTTCGTCAGTGAGAGCGACGAAGTTGGCGCGCTGTGCCTCGTCGACCATCGAGCCGCACTGTCGCTCGGCGCCGCGCTGCTCCAAGCCGAACCCGACGCCGCGCTGGCCGCGATCGAGGGCTACAAGCTCGACGATGAGGCCATCGAGAACGTGCGCGAGGTCGCGAACATGATGGCGCAGCTCTTCAACTCCGATTTCACCCCGCACCTGCGTTTTCGCGAGTTGCACCGCCAGCCCGGGAAATTGCCCGAGGGCACCAGCGATCTGCGCCGCAAGCCGTTGGCGTCGCGCAGCTACCGCGTGACGGTCGAGCGCTATGCCACCGGCCAGCTCACCGTGATGCTCGGTTGAGATGTTGACGCACCCACCCCGCATTGGGAGTTGTTGTGATGGATGACGGTATGGACGAGCTGTTGGGTGAGTTCTTGGTGGAGAGTTTCGAGAACTTGGACCAGCTGGACCAGGACTTGGTGGTGTTGGAGCAGGCGCCGGGTGATCTGGAGGTGTTGAAGAGCATTTTCCGGGCGATCCACACGATGAAGGGGACGTGTGGGTTTTTGGGGTTCGGAAAGCTCGAGCGGGTCGCGCATGTGGGCGAGAACTTGTTGTCGTTGTTGCGTGATGGGGTGGTGACGGTCGACGCGGAGATCGCGGACGCGTTGCTGGCGATGACCGACGCGGTGCGCGCCATCCTCGTCGAGATCGAACGCACACAGCAGGAGGGCGATGCCGACCACGACGCGTTGGTCGCGACCCTCGAGCGACTCGCCGAACGCGGCACGAACCCGCCGGCCGAGGCACCCGCCGAGACACCCGCCGAGGCACCCGCCGAGACGCCCGATGAGACGCCCGATGAGGTGCCGGTGGGGGTGGAGCATGATCGGCTTTTGGGTGAGATCTTGGTCGAGGAGGGGGGTGTTTCGGAGGTTGATGTTGCGGTGGGGTTGATCAACCAGGAGTCGGGTGACGCGCGCCCGATCGGGGAGATCCTCGTCGAGTCGGGCGCGGTCGACGCACAACAAGTTGTCGCCGCGCTCGGCGAACAGCGCGACAACCAAGGCATTTCTGATTCGTCGTTGCGGGTTGATGTGGGGTTGTTGGACCAGGTGATGACGTTGGTGGGTGAGTTGGTGTTGGCGCGGAACCAGATTTTGCAGTATGCGTCGACGCAGGATGTGGAGCCGGCGTTCGCGTCGACGACGCAGCGGTTGAACATGATTACGACGGAGTTGCAGGCGGGGGTGATGAAGACGCGGATGCAGCCGATCGGGAATGTTTGGTCGAAGTTCCCGCGGGTGGTGCGTGATTTGGCGTCGCAGTTCGGTAAGCAGGTCCGGATCGAGATGGAGGGGAAGGACACTGAGCTGGACAAGACGATTATCGAGGCGATCAAGGACCCGTTGACGCACATTGTGCGCAACAGCATCGATCATGGGATCGAGACGCCGGAGGCTCGGGTGGCGGTGGGGAAGCCGCCGGAGGGTGTGTTGGTGTTGCGGGCGTTCCATGAGGGCGGTCAGGTCAATATCGAGATCGTGGATGATGGGGCGGGGATCGATCTGGCGCGGGTGAAGGCGAAGGCGGTCGAGCGGGGGTTGGTGTCGGCGGAGGCGGCGGGCCGGATGTCGGACCGTGAGGCGACGAACTTGGTGTTCTTGCCTGGGCTTGTCGACGGCGGAGAAGGTGTCGAACGTGTCGGGCCGGGGGGTGGGGATGGATGTGGTCCGGACGAATATTGAGCGGATCGGTGGGTCGTTGGACATGCAGACCCGGCCGGGGTTGGGGACGACGATCAAGGTGAAGATCCCCTTGACGTTGGCGATTGTGCCGGCGTTGATTGTTTCCAGTGGTGGGGACCGGTTCGCGATCCCGCAGGTGAGCTTGTTGGAGTTGGTGGGCTTGGACGCGGAGGGGGCGCGTACGAAGGTGGAGTCGGTGCATGGGGCGCCGGTGTACCGGTTGCGGGGCCAGATCTTGCCGATCGTCTACCTGAACCGGGAGTTGGGGACCGCGGGCGGGCAGGGTGACGATGCGGCCGCGACGATTGTGGTGTTGAAGGCCGATGACCGTCAGTTCGGGTTGGTGGTCGACCAGGTGAACGACACCGAGGAGATCGTGGTCAAGCCGCTGTCGCCGCAATGCAAAGGGGTCGACGCGTTCTCCGGGTGCACGATCATGGGCGACGGGCACGTCGCGCTCATCCTCGACGTCCTCGGCCTCGCCCAACGCGCCCACGTCATCGACCACCGCCAGGAGCGACGAACGCCCGCCACCGTCGTGCACCAGGCGACGGGTTCCGACGGCGACACCTTGCTGGTGGTCGGCGTCGGTGCCGAGGGCCGGGTCGCGGTGCCGCTGTCGGCGGTCGACCGGCTCGAAGAGTTCCCCGCGCCAGCCTCGAGCACACCGCCGGCCGCGACGTCGTCCAATACCGCGACACGATCCTGCCCCTCGTCGACATCGCCGGAACCCTCGGCTACGCGCCGCGCAACGAACGTTCGCGATGTCATCTCGGTTGTCGTCTGCGTGCACCGCGGACGGTTGGTCGGGCTCGTGGTCGACCGGATCGTCGACATCGTCGAGCAAGCCGCGACGATCCAACAACCCGGCGACCGGCCCGGCATCGTCGGCTCCCTCGTCGTGCAAGGCGCCGTCACCGAACTCCTCGACATCGACGCGATCGTCGGGTCGCAGCTGGGGTTCCCGGAAGTGGTGTCGAATGCATAACCCGCGAGAGTTCTGCACGCTGCACCTTGCCGGTCACCTCTTCGGGGTGCCGGTGAAACGAGTGCAGGAAGTCATCTCCTACCAGCCGATGACCCGCGTCCCGCTCGCCAACCCCGTCATCGACGGGCTCATCAACCTGCGCGGCCAGATCGTCACCGCGATCGACCTGCGCAAACGGCTCGAGTTCCCCGAACGCGACGCCGACCAGCGAGCCATGAACATCGTCGTGCAAACCGGCAGCGGCACCGTCAGCCTCCTCGTCGACGCCATCGGCGACGTCGTCGAAGTCGAAGACACCATCTACGAAGCACCACCCGAAACCCTCACCGGCATCGCCAAACAACTCATCCTCGGCGTCTACAAGTTCGAAGACCAACTCCTCCTCGAACTCGACATCGACCAGACCATCGACGTGAGCAGCGAACCAGCGGTCGCGATGCGCCAACCAGCCGCCGGTCAACCGGCCTGAGACCTGACAAGCTGTCGCGATGGCACGGTTTTCGCGAGAAGAGTTGCAGCGGGCTCACGACAACTACGTCGCGGTCGCCCAAGAGGCGGGGCGGACGGGTAACTGGGCGCCGTGGGCGGACTTGTTCACCCCCGACGCGACCTACGTCGAACATCACTACGGCACCTTCCACGGTCGCAAGGCGATCGGCGACTGGATCACGGCGACGATGGGCGAATGGCCGAACTCCGAGATGACGATGTTCCCGCACGACTGGTGCGTGTGCGACGAGGAACGCGGCTGGTGGATCTGCCAGATCGAGAACCGGTTCAAGGACCCCGGCGACGGCGGGGTGTACCAGGCGTACAACCTGACCGTGTTGAAGTACGCGGGCGACATGCAGTTCGAATCGGAGGAAGACGCCTACAACCCCGCGAACTTCGCGCCGGTCGTGAAGGCGTGGATCGCGGCGAAGCGGGCTGCCGGCGCCTGAGGCGCGTCCGATTCACCCGTATCGCGCGGGCCACCTTGTGGTGATTCCATCGAAATGAAGTAGATCGTTCGACCAGCGTTTACTCGGGGTAACGACGCGGTCGTTACCGTCGGCGGGCACCTCGCCGGACGCTGGAGGCTCTCGTTTGTTACCGAAAACGCTGAGGAACGCGCTCGCGCTCGTCGCGTCGGTGGGATTCGTGATGGGTGCGCCACCCGCGATGGCGCTTGGTCACCCGGCCGCCGCGGCTGCCGCCGGGAAGACCGTCGGCCCGGTCGTGTTCGTGAACGACGTCACCGTGCTCGAACCGGTTGCGCCCGGCGAGACGACCCACGCCGACTTCACGATCGGCCTCGCCGGTCCCGCGACGCGGCCCGTGTACATCGCCTACCAGACACGAGCGGGCAGTGCGCGCAGCGGGAGCGACTTCATCGCGACGTCGGGCATGGTCGGCATCCGGCACGGCGCGACCACCGCGCACGTCTCCGTGGTGGTGCGCGGCGCGCGCCGACTCGAACACTCCGAGAAGTTCCGGCTCCACATCACGTCGGTCCGCGGCGCGTCCATCGCGAAGCGCAACGGCATCGCGACGATCAACCCCCCTTACGCGATCACGGTGGGGCAGGCATCGGTGGTCGAGCCGCCTGCGGGGACCTACGGCGCTGCGCAGGTCACCGCGTCGCTGGGCGCGCCGATGAAGGTCCCGGTCACGTTCGGTTGGCACACCGCGGTGCCGCCCGCGAGCGACGATCCGGCCACCCCGGGCCAGGACTACCTGCCCCGCCAAGCCTTCGCCACCATTCCCGCCGGGCAAACCAGTGTCGCCCTCGATGTGTTCACCAAGGGGGACCCTTCGGCTGAAGGTGCCGAGACCATCGCGGTGAAGGTCGACCCGCGTACGACGAGCGTTCCCGTGCTGCAAAACGGCGACATCACGATCCTCGACTCGAGCACGACGCTCCCGCAACCGCCGCCGACGACGGTGCCGACCACGTCGACGACCACCACGACCACGGTCGCGCCGACCGCGGTGCCGCCGACCGCGGTGCCGCCGACCGCGGTGCCGCCGACCACGGTCCCGCCGACCACGGTCCCGCCGATCACCGTTCCGCCGATCACCGTTCCGCCAACGACGGTCCCGGCGACGGTGCCGCCGCCGACCACCTCATCGTCGACGACGGTTGCGCCCACCACCACGCCCCCGGCGACGGCACCGGCGCCCGTCCCCGGTCCGCAAACGACGAACCTCGCCGACTTCATCAACCTCCCGGGCGATCAGGCCGTCGTCGTACCCAACGGGGTCTACCGGGCCCGTGACGTCGACGCGCCGCATCCCGCGACCACCGGTCGTTTCAAAGGTTGGCTGGTCCTCGTCGCCCAGTCGCAGGGTGGGGCGGTGGTCGACCTCAGCCAGGCACCGTTGACGCTCGGTGCCGGCACCAGTCGCGTGATGTTCGTCGGCTTCCGGTTCGTCAACGGGTCGGTGTTCGTATCCGGTCACGACATCGTGTTCTGGTACACCGACCACACGTTCCCGGCGAATGTCTGGGCGGGGCAATCGCCGAACCCCGGTGCCCCTGAGCAAGGCCTCTACCGCGCACCGCGCACCGTGTACGTGAACGGCGGTTCGGGCGTGCGGTTCCTTGGTGCCTCGCTCCACGACACCGGAACGGCGCTTGCCTTCGCGAACGCGTCGGACGTGTTGCTCGAGGGTGTGAACGTATGGGGTCTCGATGATCTGGGACTCGACCCTCACGACGTTGTGCACCCCGACGCGATCGGCGCCGTCGCCGGCAACAACGACGGCGTGACCGTGGCGGATTCGTGGATTCGCGGCCGGATCTTGCTCGAAGACTCGAACGGCAGTTCCGGAGGCCCCCAACGCAACCTGCGTTTCGATCGCATGTGGGTGTCGAATTCGCCGAGTGCTGGCTTCACGTTCACGTCATTGCTCCCAGCCGGCAGGGGCGGGATCTTCGGCGAGCGTACCGACGTCCGCTCGTGGGATCACAAGAACGGTTACGACCGGATCGACATCGTCGACGGCGCGCAGTACCACGACCCCAACACGCAGCCGGCCCGCATCGACGTGAAAGACACGAACATCTCCACGACGGCACCCCCGGCCGGGGCACCGTCGCCCGCCGACGTGTGGTCGCGCGCACACCCGTACGACTCCTGGCCGGAGGTCGTGTCGTTCCTCGGTTGACCGGGTGTTCTCGCGCGTTTCGCGCGCGGAAATCCGCCGATTCGGGACGCGGGGCCCGTAGGCTGCCCGCGTGGGCCGGCCGCGCGTGCACCAGGAAGAACGGGTCACGACCGCGGTGCGGGTACCGAAGACGCTGCACGACAGGGTGCGAGCAGTGGCCGACGAACGCCAAGTCGGCATGAACCTCCTGGTGGTGCGGGCGCTGGAGGAGTACCTCGATCGCCTGGTACCGGTCGAGGAAGTCGTGCGCACCCGCGCGCCGTCCCCCGGTGAGGGCCGGACCGAACATATGTTCGCATATGATCACGCGGATGACGGGGGACGAGTGTGACCGACGTTGAGCGCGGCAACGGCGCGCGCCGGCGTCGCCCTACGGCGACTTCTTCGTTCGGTGTGTCGCGTCGCGAGAGCCACGACGCCAGCGCGTTCTACGACCGCTTCCGGGCGCCGGAGCTCTCCGACGACACCTGGGTGCCAGCGCCCGACCCGATAGCGGAGCCGTTCGTGTGCGGCGACGCACGCTCGATGGACAAGGTGCAAGACGGATCCGTCGCGCTCGTCGTCACGTCGCCTCCCTACTTTGCCGGAAAGACCTACGAGGAGGAGCTCGAAGCCGCGGGCGTCCCCGGCTCGTATCTCGAGTACCTGGATCTTCTCTACGAGGTCTTCCGAGAGTGCACCAAGAAGCTCGAGCCCGGTGGCCGCATCGCGGTCAACGTCGCGAACCTGGGTAGGAAGCCGTACCGGAGCCTCTCGGCCGATGTCATCCGCATCCTGCAGGACGACCTCGGTCTCTTGCTGCGCGGTGAACTGATCTGGCAGAAAGGCGAGGGCGCGAGTGGATCGTGCGCCTGGGGATCGTTCCGAAGCTCGGCGAACCCGGTCCTACGTGACATCACGGAGCGGGTTGTCATTGCGAGCAAGGGCCGCTTCGACCGCGCCCGGTCGGTGCAGCAGCGGCGCGACGAAGGGCTGCCGTCAGAAGGCAAACTTCTGACCGAAGACTTCATGTCACTCACGCTCGACGTGTGGTCGATCCCGCCCGAAAGCGCGCGCCGCGTCGGCCACCCGGCGCCTTTCCCCGTCGAGCTTCCCGAGCAGTTGATCCGCCTCTACACGTTCAAGAACGACTTGGTTCTCGACCCGTTCATGGGCAGCGGCTCGGCCCTCGTCGCGGCCGCTCGGTTGGAGCGCCGCTACGTCGGTTACGACCTCGACCCCGACTACACCAAGATCGCCGAACGTCGCGTCGCCGAGGTCGTCGCCGAGCGGGAAACCGTGCGCGCGGCGCCGAAGAAGCGCAAGCGGATAGCAGTCCCGAGCGAGCCGGTCGAAGAAGATTTCCAGAGTCGCGCGACGCGAGAGGGCAAGGCGGCCCAGAAGCTCGCCGAGGAGGTCCTCACCGACGCGGGATTCGTCATTACCGAGCGAAACCACCGAATACCGAAGACCGGCGTGACGGTGAACTTCGTCGCGGTCGACGCGGATGAGCAGATGTGGTTCTTCGACGTCTCAGGTGCGTTCACGAGCCATCGGGGTGGGCTCATTCGCACCGACACGGTGTGGAAATGCCTCGGGCGCGCCAATGCGATTCGCGGCCGCCTGTCCCCCGACCTCCCGATCGTCTTCCTTACGACGCACCTTCCTCGCCGGCCGAGCGAAGGCGACACCGCCTTGCGAGCCGCCGGCCCGAAGGCATTCTTCGATGCAATCGAAATGTTGTCCGACGAGGGCCGCGCGCGGCTCGAACGCTATGCGGCGGGAGGGGCGACTACCGCGCTGCCCGGCTTCTGGACGGACGCCGATCTCGCGCGCCGCGATCCCTCATGCCCCGCCTGATCGCGTGTGCGGTCGTTCGCGACGACCCTCCGCGAGTTTTCGTCGCCGAGGACCAGGACACGCTGAACTGGATTCTGGCGTTGCGCTTGATTGCTCAGATGCCAGGGCGCGACCTGCCCTCGCACCTCCGCGACGCACTCCGGACCGCACTGCGCGACGAACGATGGGCCGACGCCGTCGAGTTGTGGATGCACAACGGTACGGAGGTCGACGTGTACCCGTCCTTCGAGTTCTATATGGCGAGCGACGTGGAACTTGCCGCGCAGGAACTCGATTTCACTCCGTTGTTCCGGGACCAATGAATGCCGGGTGACCGAACCATGGTCACCGAGATCGGCACGGCACTCGGCACGCTCGATCTCGCGTCGATCGAAGATGCTGTGCGGGCTCGTCCCGACGAGGTACAGCTGCCCGGCCGCGCCTGGGAAGACCTCGATCTCGTCATCGCGAGCCGCCGTTTTGCCCAGGATGCAGTCGCCGCATTCGCGAACGGGGTCGCGTTCAGGCGCGCGACCGACGGGCTGCGTGGACGACGACCGAGGATCATCGAGTGGACCGGCGGTCGCCGCCCCCCTGGCGACGAGGTCGCTCCGATCGACCTGCGGATCGACCACGTCTTCCTGATCAGCTGCAAGTACCTCTCGGCGAACATCACGAACACGTCGCCAGCTCGCGTCTTCGACGGCTTGCTCGCGATGCGGCGAACGTGGGCTACCACCGACTGGTATGAGCTCGTCGCCGGTGACGAGTACCAGGCGTTGTACGACGCTTGCGTTGATGCCGTACGGCTCGTCGATCTCCCCGCGGCTCCCGCCGACCTCACGTCACGAGAGCGCCGCTCGCTTCGCGATGCCCTTCGGGCTCGCGCGTACCCGATGTCGGCTCGCGCGGCGTACGGCGCTCTCTGTGATCGCGTGAGCGCCGCGTCGGCCGAGCGGTGGAGGCACGCGCTCGAAGCGATCGAACCGGAACTGATGTTGTGGCGACTGCTCCGGATTGGCAGTGCTCCGTACTTCGTGCTCGGAGCGCACCGCGGCGGCGCCATGCGGCTGCGGGTCGCGAACCCTTGGGATTGGCGCGATCAGTTCGATCTTCTCGACTTCGAGATACGCGCCTCCGTCGCCGGGCAACCGCGCGTCGATTGGCGAGCCCACTGTGAAGACCGGCGTTCTCATCGGAGTCATTTCGTCGAGGGCCACGTCGAAATTCGTTGGAGCCACGGGAGGTTCAGTCAGCCGCCCGAAGCAAAGATCTACCTCGACACCCCTCACTCGGAAGTGCCCGGTTACTTCCCGCTCGTATAGCGACCGGCTCGTTCAGTCGAGCGGCGGCAACGAATCGACGACCAACTTCGCGAACGCGACCTCGCCGGCCGGCAAGAAGTGGATGTGGTCCGACTGCAGGAGTTCGGGATGATCGGCGAAGCGGGCGTTCATGTCGATCACGCGCAGGTTCGGCCACCGTGTCGTCGCGTCGGTGATCGCCGCGTTCATGGCTCGCGGATCAGGCGGGATCGGCGAGTTCTCCTTGACGTTCACCCAGTAGACGCGCGCGAGGTGGCGCAACGGTGTGAGGTCGGCGTCGATCGCGGCTGCGGTCGTGGTGCAATTCCCGCAACCGTTGGTGCCGAGTTCCACGACCGCGACATCGGGTTTCTCCGTCCGCACGAGCGCGGCGAGCGCGGCAGGCCAGCTGTCGACGCTGAAGCCCCCGGTGATCTTCGAACCGGGCCGGCCGTCGACCACGACCCGCCAACCCGCAGCCTTCCCGGCGGCTTCGACGGCCTTCGCCGACTGGAACAGCAGCGAGTCGCCCACGACGAGGACGACGCCCGGTTTCCGGATGTGCAGCGTTTCGGCGGCCGGCGAGTGCTTGCCGCATGCCGTGACGGATGTGGCGAAGACGGCCGCGCACACGAGGGCTCCGGCAAGAGGCGCGCGACCGAGCACGGCGATTGCGCCCCCGCCTCGCCCGCTGGGAATCGATCTCGAAGGAAGTGCGCGCCGTCATTCCACTTTCAGCGCGCCATCGTGGACGATCGCCGGGAGCGGCCCGTCGGCAACGAGCACCTCGCCGTCGATCCTGAACCAGTGGCCGCCGACGTTCTCCGTAACGTCGCGACCCGAGATGCCGGCGCGCCTCGCGACGACGCGCAGCACTCCACCGTGGGTCACCAGCACCGCGTCGTGGTCGGCGGCCGTGCTCGCGACGAGGCGCGCGAGCGCGGCGTCGAAGCGGGCGCGGAGATCGTCGTCGCTCTCACCACCCGGCGGTGCCGTCACCTCGCCGGCCCGCCACCGGTCGCGAAGGCCGGGCCAGCGTTCGTCGATCTCGGCCGCGGTGAGACCCTGGAATTCGCCGCCGTGGCGTTCCCGAAAACCCGGGTCGGTCACCACCCGGGCTCCGAGCGCGGCCGCGAGCGCCTCGGCGGTGCGCTGCGCTCGGGCCAGGTCGGACGCGAAGACCGTGGGGACGACCAGGCTGCCGGCGGCGAGTTGCGCGGCGCGGGCGCGGGCCTGGGCCTCGCCGAGGGCGGTGAGCGGGACGTCGATCCAGCCCTGCCAGCGTTGTTCCGTGTTCCACTCCGACTGGCCGTGACGGAGGATGCAAAGACGTCGCACGGGACGGGAGTCAATCAGACCCCCGCGCGGTTTGACCTGCACGCAGGCAACGGAAAGACTTGACCGTTCGGTCTAGTTCCCTCAGAGGAGGCCTCATGGCCACTGCCGTCATCGTCGACGCGGTCCGCACCCCGCTCGGTCGTCGCAACGGAAAGCTCAAGGACAAGCACCCGGTCGACCTGGCCGCGCACGTACTGAAGGCGCTCGTCGATCGCAACGACCTCGACCCCGCACTCGTCGAAGACGTGATCATGGGCTGCGTGATGCAGGTCGGCGACCAGGGCATCAACATCGCCCGCAACGCCGCCCTCGCCGCCGGGTTCCCCGAGACCACCACGGGCACCTCGATCGACCGCCAGTGCGGCTCGTCGCAGCAGGCCGCCCACTTCGCGGCGCAGGGCGTGATCGCCGGCGCGTACGACGTCGTGATCGCGGCCGGCGTCGAGAACATGACCCGCGTCCCCATGGGCGCGTCGGTCATCCCCGGGAGTTTCCCGTTCGGCCCCCTGATGACGCAGCGTTACCCCGGCCTCGTGCCGCAGGGCATCTCCGCGGAGATGATCGCCGAGAAGTGGAACATCAGCCGCACCGAGAACGACGCCTTGTCGGTGGAGTCGCACAAGCGCGCCGCCCGGGCGACCGAAGAGGGCCGTTTCGACCGGGAGATCGTCCCGATCAACGTCACCACCGAAACCGGCGACGAGGTGATGACCCGCGACGAGGGCATCCGTCCCGACTCGAACCTCGAGAAGCTGGCGACCCTGAAGCCGGCGTTCAAGCCCGACGGTGTGATCACTGCTGCCAACTCGTCGCAGATCACCGACGGGGCCGCCGCGCTGTTGATCATGAGCGAGGAGATGGCGAACCGTCTCGGTCTGAAGCCCCGGGCGCGCTTCCACACGTTCGCGCTGGCCGGTGTCGACCCGGTGATCATGCTGACCGGCCCGATCCCGGCGACGACCAAGGTGCTCGAGAAGTCGAAGATGACGCTCGACCAGATCGACCTGGTGGAGATCAACGAGGCGTTCGCGCCGGTGGTGTTGTCGTGGGAGAAGGAACACCACCCCGACATGAGCAAGGTCAACGTCAACGGTGGCGCGATCGCCCTCGGTCACCCGCTCGGCTGCTCGGGCGCCCGCCTGATGGCAACACTGCTCAACGAGTTGGAGCGCTCCGGCGGCCGGTTCGGCCTGCAGACGATGTGCGAGGGCGGCGGCATGGCCAACGCCACGATCATCGAACGGCTGTAGCCGTCAGAAGGGACGAACGGCTGTAGCCGTCAGAAGGACGAACGGCTGTAAGGCCGGACGTTCGCGATACCCATCGCCGGGGCCGCGTTCGTAAACTGAGGGGCGCCACGCCGGTGGCGCCCCTTGCTCATGTTGTGGACCGTGACGCGGATCGTGATCGCCCTGGTGGCAGCCTTCGTGCTGTATCAGATCGGCGCGGGGTTCGTCCGCAACTTCGCCAACGCGGAACCGCCACCCGACGAGCCCGACGTATCCACGCTCGAAGACGTCGACTACCGGTACCGCTGCATCGTGTGCGGCGCGCAGGCCGTCGTGTACGCCGCCCAGGGCGGCGAAGAACCCGAGGCGCCGCGCCATTGCCGCGAGCCGATGGCCCTCATCGCGCCGATCACCTGATTCCCGCGTTGCCGGTTGCGGGGGCGGTCGATCAGCCGGGGAGGAGCAGGCGGCACCATGTGGCGGCGAGCCAGCGCTCGTAGTGGTCGGCCGACCAGCCGCGCTCGACGGTGAGCAACGTGTAGAACTCCGCGCTGTTCGTCGCCCAGACCATGTCGGCGGCCTCCGAGATCGACACGCCATCGCGAAGTCCGCCGGCGGCGTCGAGGTCGGCGACGAACCGGCGCATGTTGGCCGCGCGGCGGGCACTGATCTCGTCCCACACCTGCTTGGCCTCGGGTTCGGTCGCGGCGGCGTCGCGCAGCGCGAGGAACAACGGCGCCACGCGGCTCTGGATGCGGCGGACGGCGGCGGCGTAGATCGCGACCTTGCGGGCCGGTTCCGGTTCGGCCCGGATCGCCTGCACGTAGTCGCGGTCCTCGGCGGCAACGGCCCGGTCGGTTCCCGAGATGGCCTGCTCGATCAACTCGCGCAGCACCACCGGTTTGCGCCCGACGAGTGCGTACACGGTGTCGACGTGCACACCGGCGGCCCGCGCGATCTCGGCAATGGTCGCCGCCCGGTACCCCTTGGCCACGATCGCCTGCCGGGCGGCGTCGAGGATCAGGCGCCGGGTTTCGTCGGATTGGGCGCGCCGCGCCGCGTTGTCGTACTCCCGGCCTTTCACCGCCCGGCGCTTGACTGGCTTCGCCACCACCGCCATACTTCCATCCGAAGGTAATTCGGAGCAAATTGAGGGAGCACGATGTACGCGTTCACGCAGGATGTCCCGATCGACGCGGCGTTCTACCAGCGGATCCAGGATGGCTTGGGCACCGAGATGCCCAAGGGCCTGATCTCCCACGTCGCCATCGAGCGACCCGAGGGCGGTTTGCGCTACATCGACGTGTGGGAGTCGGAGGAGGACTGCCTCCGCTTCGTCGAGGAGCGGGTCCACCCGATCGTGCACCCGCTGCTGCGCGAGCTCTTCGGCGACCAGTTACCGCCCGAGCCCGAGCGCGTCGCGATGACGGTCATCCACGCCTGGGCGTAGTCGCCGCGTTCCCCACAACCTGTGGATAAAGCTGTGAGGACTTACACGTTTGGGATTCCGTTGCTCGGAGTTCACGAGCGGTTAACGGTACGTGGTCGCCAGTACGAAACCGCCGGTGATGAGCAGGAGCCCGAGCAGCAGGTAGCTGTTCTGCTGGTCACCGGGCAGTACGCCGAGGTAGTTCGCGAGCACGACGACCAGGCCGACGAGCATCATCGTCGCCATCACCACCGGCACCCAGAGGCTGCTCGGCGGCGCCTTCTTCGGCGGCGGGGGCGTATAACGCGACCGCTTGGCTTTGGAGACCGGCACGGCCGTCGAGATTAACGTTCCCGGCATGGCGGCGCGGGTGCTGGTGATCGACAACTACGACTCGTTCGTCTACAACCTCGTCCAATACCTCGGGGAGCTCGGCGCCGAGCCCGTCGTGCACCGCCACGACGCGATCACGCTCGACGACATGGACGCCCTGACGCCCGACGCGGTGCTGATCTCGCCCGGTCCGGGCCGTCCTGAAGACGCCGGGATGAGCAACGCCGCCATCGAGCATTTCGCCGAGCGGGGTGTTGCCGTGTTCGGCGTGTGCCTGGGGTTGCAGTGCATCGGCCAGCTCTACGGCGGCGACGTCGTGCGGGCGCCGCAGGTGATGCACGGCAAGACGAGCGAGATCCGCCACACCGGCGCCGGTGTGTTCCGGGGGCTGCCGAACCCGATCACCGCGACCCGCTACCACTCGCTCGTCGTGGACCGTGCCTCGGTGCCCGACGGGCTCGAGGTCACGGCGGAGTCGGAAGACGGGTTGGTGATGGGCCTACGGCATCGCACCCTGCCGGTCGAGGGGGTGCAGTTCCACCCGGAGTCGATCCTCACCGATGCCGGGCACCAACTGTTGCGCAACTTCCTCGACAACGCGTCGGTAGCTACGCGGTAGCGAGCCGGGCGACACCGCGCGCGACTTCGGCGAGGCCGTCGTCGATCAACGTGAACAACGCCTCGCCGTCGAGTTCGCACGCCGGCGCGGGGCCGTCACGCAGGCGCGCGAGTACCAACCCGCGCCGTTGCCGGAACGAACCGGCGTACGGGCTCTGGCGGTGCCGGGTCTCTTCGGTGTGGGTACCGCGTGTTGCGCAAGAGGCGAACAGCGGGCACCGGTCGCAGCGCGGTGCGCGCGCGGTGCACACCGTCGCGCCGACGTCCATCAACGCGAGCAACCGGTCGCGCCCGACCAACGGCGACGCGATCGCGCGCGCGGCCGACTCGGCTTCCCGATCGTTCAACCGTTCACCGCGCACGCGTTCGCACACGCGGCGGATGTTCACTTCGATCCCGATGGTGTCGGCGTCTGTTGCCTGGGCGTCGATCGCGGCGGCGGTGTACCGACCCACCCCGGGGAGCACGGTGAGATCGTCGGGCCAGCCGTGGTCGGTGATGTGCGACGCGGCTTCCCACAACCAGCGCGCGCGGCGTGGGTAACCGAGCCTTCCCCAGGCGTGGATGACCGCGCCCGGGCCGGCGGCCGCCGTCGTCGCCGGGTCGGGGAAGCGCCCGATGAAGTCGTCCCACACCGCGGCGACGCGTGGCGCCTGTGTCTGGTGCAACATCACTTCCGACACGAGGATGAGCCACGGGTCGCGCGTTCGCCGCCACGGCAGGTCGTGACGTCCTTCGCGGGCGTACCAGCCGCCCAGCTTCGAAGGGGGCGCGGAGCCTCGCGCCACGTCAGGTCGTGCTGGTCGTCGCGGGGGCCGCGGTGGTCGTCGTGGTCGGGGGGGCCTCACCCACGACGATCGTCACCGTGCTGCCCTGGTCGGCCTGCGTCCCGCCGCCGGGCTGCGAGTCGATCACCTTGCCCGCGTTGGCGCTGGTCGACGGTTGCAGCACGACATTCACCTGGAAGCCCGCGCCTTGCAGCTTCGACGTCGCCGTCGCCTGCGAATCACCCACGACGGACGGCACGGCCACCTGTTGCGGCCCGCTCGACACGACGATCACGACGGTGGAGTTCTTCGGCGCCTGCGTGTTCGGCCCCGGTTCGGTGCGGATCACCTTGCCGGCGGGCACGGTCGCGTTCGCCTCGGTCTTCACCTGCACGGCAAACCCGGCCTGGCCGACCTGGCCCGCCGCGACCGCCGAGTCTTCGTTGAGGACGTTCGGCACGGTCACCGGGTTCGGACCACTCGAAAGGATCATCGTGACGGTCGACCCCGCCGCCACCGACGTACCCGCGGGTGGGTCGGTGCGCAACACGCTCAATGCCGGCACGGTGTCGCTGGCCTCGGACTTCCCGATCACGACCTTCAAACCTTGCGCGACGAGCGCGGTCTTGGCGTCGGTCGCGTTCTGGTTGGTCACGTCGGCAATGGCGACGTCGCCCTGGCCCGCGCTCACCGTGAGGCGAACGGTTCCACCCTTCTTGAGCAGCTGGTCGGCCTTCGGGCTCTGCGAGATGACGTTGTTCTTGACGACCTTGGTACTGGAAACGCGGGTACTCGTCACGACGAAACCGGCTTGGGTGAGTTGCGTGCGAGCGGCGGTGAAGGTGGAACCGACGACGTTGGGCACCTTCAGCTGGCCCTGTTTATCGCCCGCGATCTGTGTGATGAGGAACGCCGCACCGGCGATGAGCGCGAGCACGAGGAACGTGCTGAGTGTGATCACAGCGCGCGTACGGCGGGAACGACCGGGCACGAGCGTGCCGGTGGTGACCGCGCCCGTGGCGCCGTCGTGCTGCGCGTAGGCCGCCGCGGCGCGGGGGTTCGCCATCGTGCGCGCGCTTTGCTCGGCGTCGTACACGAGCGCGGTGACGGGTGCGGCGGTGAGCGGGCGACCGCGCCGGAACCGTAGGAGGTCGGCGCGCATGTCGTCGGCGCTCTGGTAACGAAGGTCGGGGTCCTTCGCCATTGCGGTGAGGATGATCTGCTCGAGATCGGGTTCGACGTCGGGATTGCGACGCGACGGCGGCACGGGTGCTTCGCGAACGTGCTTGAACGCGACCGCGACGGGCGAGTCGCCGCTGAACGGCGCGATGCCGGTGACCATCTCGTAGAGCACGATGCCGAGTGAGTAGACGTCGCTGCGGCCGTCGACGGGAAGTCCCTGGGCCTGCTCGGGCGAGAAGTAGGTGGCCGTTCCCATCACGGAGCCGGTCTGGGTGAGGCCGTCGCTGGTGCCGGCGCGCGCGATCCCGAAGTCGGTCACCTTGACGATGCCGGTCTGGGTGATGAGCACGTTGCCCGGCTTCACGTCGCGATGCACCACACCGGTGCGGTGCGCGAAGCCGAGTGCCGATGCGATCTCGGCGCTGATCTCCGCGGCTTGTGGCCCTTCGATCGGGCCGTCGGAGCGAATCACATCGCGCAGTGATCGTCCCTCGACGTACTCCATCACGATGAAGTAGGTGCCGGTCTCCTGGCCCCAGTCGTAGATCGCGACGATGTTCGGGTGGTTCAGGTTCGCGGCGGCCTGGGCCTCCCGGCGGAACCGCTCGACGAACGACGGTTCGCGCGCGTACTCGGGGAAGAGCGCTTTGAGCGCGACGGGTCGGTCCAGCAAGCGGTCGCGAGCGAGATAGACCTCGGCCATCCCCCCTTGCGCCAACTCGCGCTGGATCTCGTACCGGTTGGAAAAGACACGGCCCACCAGCGACATCGCGTTCGACACCCTATCCGCCGGTTTTCCGGGCTTTGTGACGCCCCATACGACCCGTCAGTCCCTCCACGCGTTACTGCGGTTGCTGGGCGAGGAGCACTCGCAACTCTTGCGCGGCGATGGGCGCGGCCACCGCGCCGCCGGTCGCCTCGTTGCCGAGGTTGCCGCCGTTCTCGACGAGCACGGCCACCGCGTACTGCGGGTCTTGGGCCGGCGCGAACGCGATGAACCACGCGTGCGGGGCCTTGCCTTCGACCTGCGCAGTACCGGTCTTGCCCGCGACCTGCACGCCCGGGATCTGGGCCGCGGTGCCGGTGCCATGGTCGACGACGTCGACCATGAACCGGGTGAGGGTCGCGGCCGTTTCCGGGGTCATCGCCTGGCGCCACACCTTCGGCTTGATCCGCCTCACGGTGCGGTTCTCGGCATCGCGCACTTCGCTGACGACGTGCGGCACCATCATCGTCCCGCCGTTCGCGACCGACGCCGCGATCATGGCCATCTCCAGCGGCGTGACTTCGATCGCGTTCTGCCCGATGGCGGCCTGGGCGAACACGGGCTGGTTGTCCTTGAACGAGCCGCGTTGGGGCCCGAGGCTGGGCACGGGCGAGGGGCTCAAGTCGGCGGGCGGCGCCGGTTTGTTCAGGCCGAACTGCTCCACGCCCGACGCCAGTTGCTCGCCGAGTTGGAGCCCGATCGCGCCGAACGTCGTGTTGCACGACACGGTGAAGCTCTCCTCGAGCGTGCCCCCGCACGTTTCGCCCCCGAAGTTCTGCAAGGTGTTCGTCGTCTGCGGGAGCGGGAGCTCCTTCAGCTGCGGGTACGTCGTCGTGGGGGTCGCGATCCCGTCTTGCAACGCGAGGGCGGCGGTGACGACCTTGAAGGTCGAACCGGCCGGGTAGCGCTCGCGCCACGTGCGCGCGAGTTCGGGATTGCCGGGCGCCGCGAGCAACGCCTCTTGGACCTTCTGCACGTTGGTCGCGTTGTGGTTCGCGAGCGGGTTCGGATCGAAGCTCGGTTCGGAGTACATCGCGACCACGGCACCCGTCTTCACGTTGAGGGCAACGACGGACCCGGGGCGGCGGGCAAGACCGTCGCGCGCCGTTTGCTGGGCTTGTTTGCTCAGCGAGAGCACGACGGTGCCGACGCGGTCCTGGCCGTTCAGGAGTTGGCCGATGTTCGACAGGTTCAACGAAACGTCGCGCCCGACGAGATCGTCGTTGTAGGTGCGTTCCACGCCGAGGTTCCCGTACACGATCGACTGGTAGCCGACCACCTGCGAGAACAGCGACCCGAGCGGGTAGACCCGCTGCTGTTTCAGCTCGCCCTTCGTCGGTTTCGATTCGGCGACGATCTCACCGTCGGCGGTGATGATCGGCCCGCGCGGCCGGTTGATGTCGCGGATGAACGCCCGCACGTTGTTCGGGTTGTCTTTGAGGTTGTTCGACCGGAAGACCTGGAGATAGGTGAGCTGCCCGACCACGGCGAGGAACAACAACATGATCCCGACGCCGACGCGCCGGATCCCTTTGTTCATCGTTGCCCTCGCGGCGATGGCAGGCCGGCCACGGTTTCGTGCGAGATGCGCAACAGCAGTGCGAGGAGGATGAAGTTCGCAACGAGCGACGAACCGCCGTAGGAGATGAAGGGCAACGTGATGCCCGTGAGCGGGATGAGGCGTGTCACGCCGCCCATGATGATGATCGTCTGCACGCCGAAGATCGTTGCGAGGCCGGCCGCGAAGAGCTTCGAGAAGCTCCGCACCGAATCGACCGCGACTCGGAACGAACTGCCGACGAGCAACACGTACGCGACGACGACGCTGACGGTCCCGAGGAGACCGAGTTCCTCGCCGATGGCGGAGAAGATGAAGTCGGTCGCGGCGTTCGGGATCTTGTCGGGATTGCCGAGCCCGAGACCCGTGCCCGCGATTCCTCCCGTGCCGAACGCGAACCACGACTGCGTGATCTGGTAGCCGTCGGCGTGCGCGACCGGCCACGGGTTCCACCACGTCGTCACGCGCACCCGCACGTGGCCGAACAGGTGATAGGAGATGACGGCGCCGATCATGAACATCACCAGCGCGAAGAGCATGTAGACGCCGCGGTTCGTCGCGATGTAGAGCATCGCCGAGAACACCGCGAAGAACAGGAGGGACGAGCCGAGGTCTTTCTCCTGCACCATCACGATGATCGACAGCCCCCACGCGAGGAGCAACGGTCCGAGGTGGCGGGGCGCGGGGAAGTACATGCCCGCGAAGCGGAAACTGCCCGCGGCGAGCAGCTCGCGTTTGTCGACGAGGTACGCGGCGAAGAAGATGACGAGCAGAACCTTCGACGCCTCGCCGGGCTGGAACGACAACGGGCCGAAGTGCACCCACAGGCGAGCGCCGTTGATCTCCTCGCCGACACCGGGAACGAGCGGCAACAAGAGGCACAGGATGCCGAGCAGCGCGATCGTGTACCGGTACCGCTCGATCATGCGGCTGTCGCGCACGATCACGAGCGTCGCGATGAACGCGCCCACACCGATCGCGACCCACACCGACTGGATGCGAGCAAGGTTGCGGTCGAGGCGAGCGATCGTGACGAAGCCGATGCCGTTGAGCAGCGCGGCGAGTGGGAGCAGCGTGCCGTCGGCCGCGGGCGCGAAGCGCCGGATGGCGAGGTGTGCGAGCACGTAGAGCCCGACCACGGCCGCGAGCAACACGTAGAGGTCGGCCGGGAGCGTCGAATCCTTCGCCAGCGCGACGAGGATGTAGCCGCCCATCGTCACGATGATCGCGAGCAGGCCGAGCATCAACTCGACGTTGCGACGATGGCGCGCGAGCGTCGGGGTGCTCACGGTGTGGCGGTCGAGGTGGTCGCTCGCGGCCTCGTGGTCGTCGTCGGGCGCGGCTTCTTCGTGGTCGTGGTCGTCGACGTGGTGGTCGACGTCGTCGTCGCGCTGAGCATGTACGCGATCGCGGCGCTCTTCGACGTGAACGACGCCTTGGCCTCGACGTCGGAGCGGCCGCGTGACGTGAGGTCGGCGACCCTGACGTCGGGCGAGGGCTCGCGCGTTGCACCCCACAACACGGGGTCGGGCCGACCGCGGTACAGCACGACCTGTCCGCCCTGGGCGGCGAGGTACCAGTTGTTGCGGTCGTACCAGGCGATCGCGCCGAACGCGACCGCGACGATGACGAGCACCGGGATGAGGACGAACGCGATCCCGGCCCTTCGCCGGCGGCGGCTCTGCAGCGGGGCCGGGCGCGGCGCGGGGATCTGGTCGTCGGTGACGGTGGCCGCCGGTGAGGCACCCCCGGTTGCGGTTGCCGGTGTTGCCGGAGTGGCGTTGGCGCCGGCGGCGTCGGTCGCGGCCGGCTCGAGGGCGATGTCGGTACCGAGGTCTTCCTCGGCGGCCTCGACGACGTCGATGACCACGACGGTGATGTTGTCTTCGCCGCCCGCGTCGTTCGCCGCCTCGACGAGTTTGTTCGCCGCGAGGCGGGTGTCGGGCTCGGTGCGGGCGATCGACTCGATGTCGCGCTCGCGCAGCATCGTGGTGAGACCGTCGGAGCAGATGATGACGCGATCACCGGCGCGCACGTCGACGGTATAGAGATCGACCTCAACCGGGTCGTCGACGCCGAGCGCGCGCGTCACGATCGCGCGCTGCGGGTGACTCTCGGCCTGTTCCGGGGTGAGGCGGCCCTCCCGTACGAGCTCTTCGACGAGGCTGTGATCTTCGGTCAGACGTTCGATGTTCCCGGCGCGCAGCCGGTACGCACGAGAATCGCCCACGTGCGCGATCAGCAACGAGGCACCACCGACCACGACGGCAGCAGTGAGGGTGGTGCCCATACCGGTCAGGTTCGGGTCTTGCTCGGCCTTCTCGATCACGGCGCTGTTCGCGCTGCGCACCGCGTCATCGATCGGCCGGCCGCCGGCAACCGCGGCGCGTAACGCTTCGATCGCGGTCGCGCTCGCAACTTCGCCGCCGCGATGGCCACCCATGCCGTCGGCCACCGCGAACAGCGCGAGCCGCTCGTCGACGACGTAGGTGTCTTCGTTGCCGTCGCGAACCTTGCCGACTTCGGTGCGACCCGCAACGGAGAGCCTCACCGCGCGACCTCGATCTCCGTCGACCCGATGTGGACGCGGTCGCCCCGTTGCAGGCGCGTCGGCCCGGTGATGGGTTGACCGTTCAAGATCGTGCCGTTGGTCGAGCCGAGGTCTTCGACGTAGAGATGACCGTCGCGTTCGAAGGCGCGCGCGTGCACCTGCGATACGAAGGTGTCGCCCGGAAGGGTGATCTGGCACCCGCCGGCTCTTCCGATGGTGCACTCACCGTCGACGACGAAGGTGGCTCGTTCTGCGGCCGGTTCGACGATCACCAGCCGGAACGGCCGCCGGCGCGACGAGCGCGAAGGGGCCGGTTCGGGCGGTATGTCGGCCGGGACGGGCGTCCCGCGCAGTTCGAGCCCGACCACCCAGACCACCCGAGCGAGGAACAGGTAGACGAGCGCGAGCAGGCAGAACTTCAAGACCGTGAGGACACCCTCGGACATGCGTTGTGCCTACGACTCCTCGTAGCGGATCGACGTTGCACCCACCATGATCACGTCTCCGTCGTGCAATTCGCGTTCTTTCACGAGCGAACCGTTCACGAGCGTGCCATTGGTGGAGCCGAGATCGACGACTTCGTACCCGAGATGCGACGGCCTGACCTCGGCGTGATGGCGCGACACCTGCGGATCGGAAAGGGAGATGAGGCAGTCGGGGAGGCGGCCGATCCGTAGTGGCTCGTTGCCCAGCGCGAGGCGGCGACCGTCGGGCAGGACCAGCGTCGCGGCCGAGCCGCCCGGGCCCTCGACGATCGCGGCGATCACGTCGAAGTCGCCGCGGTGGCGGTGCGTGTCGGTGCTGAACGCGATCTTGACCGGCCCGACGAAGCCGTAGCGCTCGTCGCGCGCGTGCTCGCGGGCGGCCTCTTCGAGCTCGCGACCGAGCGCGTCGAGGAATGTTTCGAAACGGGCCGCGTCCTCGCCGGGGAGGACGACGGTGAACTCGTTGGGAACCACCGGGCCGCGGATGCCGAGCGTGCGGCCGGCATCCATCTCGTGCACCACCCGGCGCCCGATCTCGAGGGGCTGCAGGCCGCTTCGGAACGTCTTGTTGAACGCCCCTTCGACCATCCGCTCGAGCCGCCGCTCGAAGCGCTGGAGTCCCATCGCGATCGATGTTACCGGTGGGTTGTCGGCGCTCCCGGGGCACGAGAAACGGCCCGAGCCCCGGCTGGTACGGTGTCGCGCCCACGCGCGAGTGGCGGAATTGGCAGACGCGCAGGCTTCAGGTGCCTGTGGCCGCAAGGTCGTGGGGGTTCAAGTCCCCCCTCGCGCACTTCTGGCTGGGCGTTCGCCCAACGCGCCGTTCCTGGGCTCGACCGGCGCCACGCCGTTCACCAACGCGACGACGATTGCCATCGTGGCGAGGCCGTAACCGCACACGCGCATCCAACCTGCCTCCTGCACCGAGCCGTCGGGACCTTTGGCCCGGTGTGCGCCCGGGGCGCGCGGCGCATGCTCGCCGACATGATGCTGCCCGCACTGCTCGACCCCGTAGACGAACCGGCCACCGACCTGTCGAACACCCTTTCGCCCGTCGTCGTGGCCATCGACCTCGCAATCATGGAGTTCCACGGTCGTGGCAGCGTCCCCGCGACGGAGATCGTCGATCTCCTCCTCGACCTCCGGGCGACCGCGACGTCGAACGACGTCGTCGCCGCGCCGTAGCCGGCTCCTCGACCGCCAGAGTCGAATGCCCCTTGCGATGTCCCGCGCCGCGACGCATCGTCGCGACATGGACGTCTCCATCAGCAATCTCCCCACGATCTTCGACCCCGACGCGATCGACCGGCTCCCCTGGTTGCCCCTGGGCCCGATGGAGGGCGTTGTGCACAAGGTGCTGTGGCACAACGACACCTCGATGGCCGGCGTCTTGAAGGTGGATGCCGGTCATCATCTGGGCGCACATACGCACCGCGTCAACCATCACCACATGTGGGTGCTCGACGGCTATGTGCGCATCCTCGGTGCCGACCTGAGCCCCGGCTCGTACGTGCACATACCGAGCGGGGTCGAACACGACATCGACGCGTCGGCGTCGGGCGGGTGCACGGTGTTCTACCTGTACCTCCGGCAAGGCGCCGGCGGCGCCGACGAGCCGTAGCCGCTCACGGCGCGTCGGCGATCGCGTCGACGAGGCCCCATGCGCGCGCGGTGTGGGCGTCGATGCTGTTGCCCGTGAGCGCGAGGTAGGCCGTGCGGTGCCGGCCGACGCGCGCGGTGACGCTCACCGTGCCGCCCGCGCCCGGGATCAACCCGAGACCGACCTCGGGGAGCCCGAAGCGCGCGTCGGGTCGCGCGACCACGCGGCCCGCGAACGCGGGGAGTTCGACGCCCGAGCCCATGCACGCTCCGTGCACGACCGCTTCGACGCGGTCGGCGACACCGGCGATCAATCTCCCGACGCTGCGCCGCAAGCGGATCACGTGCGCGCTCGCCGGGTCGGAGCGGCTGCCGAACTCGTCGAGGTCGCCGCCGGCACAGAACGACGGGCCGTCGCCATCGAGCAGCACGCGCACGGAAGGGTCGGATGCTGCGATCGTGAACGCCTCGTACAGCTCGTCGCGCATGCGCGTGTCCAACGCGTTCCGCACGTCGGGTCGCGTGAGGGTGACGTGGAGGCAGTCGCCGTCGCGCGCGACGCGCACCGTCGCACCGATGTCGCGCCGCGCGTCGCGGGGCGGGCGGCCCGCGCGCCAGGCTTCGAACTCCGGTCCGGCCTGCAGCATCGAATAGACGGCCGACTCCGCGGCAAGGCCGGCGGCGACCGAGCGCCCGGCCCCACCGCGCAGCAAGAGTGCCAGCGCGGTCGCGGCACGCGGGTTCGTGGTCATCGTCGCCTCGATACGGGCGAGCGCGGGATCGTCGGGGGCGGCGACGACGTCGGTGAGCGCGGCGGCGGGGCCGGTTGGCGGCGCCGCGGGTGCCAACCCGACGACGACGACGGGTAATGCCTGCAGCCGTTCGGCGCCGTCGCGGATCGTGTTCGCGTCGGAGCGTTCCATACCCGCGAGGTCGACGGCGACGAACGGCGGGTCGCGGTCGAGGAGCGCGTCGATGCCGACCGCCGACGCCAATGCGCCGACGAACTCGCGGCCGGCGATCACCTCGACCATACGACCGACTGTACGGCGACGGCCGCGAACGAGGGGATACCGTCGTTGCGTCATGGTTCGCGAGCTCGGCGACCAACCTCGGGAGGAACGATGACCGACGTCACCGACGACGGGACGGCGGTGCCCGAAGCGACGATGGAGATGGCGATGGAGGCGATGACCGACCTCGCCGCGCCGCAACAGAACTACCTCGACCTCATCGCGGCCGGCGGGTTCGCCCGACCCATGGACGGCCTGGCGGTCAGCTACTCGCGCGCCAACACCGACTACGTATTGCGCCACCACGAGCAGTTCTCGTCGGTCATCGACCTCGGCCTCGGCAACGTCCGGCCGATGATCCCGCTCAACGTCGACCCACCGATGCACTCGAAGTACCGCAAGCTCCTCGACCCGCTGTTCGCGCCCAAGCGGATGGACGAGCAGGAGGACGACATCACCCGTCGCGTCAACGGTTTCATCGACGCGTTCATCGATCGGGGCGAGTGCAACTTCAGCGAAGAGTTCGCGGAACTGTTCCCGTCGTCGGTGTTCCTCGGTCTCATGGGCCTGCCGGAAGATGAGATGCGCATGTTCCTCCGCCTGCGCGACGGCATCTTGCACCCGGAGAAGTGGGACCCCGACGCGATGTTCGCCGAGGAGGCTCGTACCGCCGTGATGAACGCGGCCGGCCAGGAGATCTACGACTACTTCGGGAACCTCGTCGACGAACGCCGCCAGCAACCCGCCGACGACATCATCACGCGCTTCACGACCGTGGAGATCGACGGTGAACGGCTGTCGCGCAACGACATCCTCGACATCTGCTTCTTGTTCCTCATCGCGGGGCTCGACACGGTGAGCGACACGCTCACGTGTTCGTACGCGTTCCTCGCGACGCACCCGGATCACCGGCAGATGATCGTCGACGACCCTTCGATCATCCCCCTCGCGGTCGAAGAGCTGCTCCGGTGGGAGTCGCCGGTCCCGTCGGGGGTCCCCCGGCTCGCGAAATGCCCGGTCGAACTGCCCGGCGGCGACCAGGTGGATGAGGGCACGATGGTCATGCCGAACTACGGCGCCGCGAACATGGACCCGGCTGTATACGACGACCCGCTCGACGTGCGGTTCGACCGCGTGCAGAACCCGCACATCGCGTTCGGCGGCGGCGTGCACCGTTGCCTCGGGTCGCACCTCGCCCGGCGCGAGCTGCGCATCACGCTGCGCGAATGGCACGCACGCATTCCCGACTACCGCATCAAACCCGGCCACGAGAAGCTCGAATACCCGCCCGGCCTCCGTCACGTGAAAGACCTGACGCTCACCTGGAAATGACGCGCCGCTCCCGTCCGCTCCCTGTGCTTGGATGGGCCTGTGCGCAACGATGCGCCGTCGCTGACCGCCCGGGGCGTTGCCATGGCCCGCGCCGCGCTCGACCGGCCCTCGTCGCCCACGGGCGACCCCGGCGCCGAGGCGCGGCTCGAGGCGTCGCTCGCGCCGAGCGCCGGCGAGCACGCCGACGAGCGGGTCGCCGCCGATGCCCGGCGCGCCCAACGTTCCGACTTCCTCGCGTTCCTCGCCGTCCGGACCCGCTTCTTCGACGAAGCCGTCATGCGCGCGATCGCCGGTGGGACCCGCCAGATCGTGATCCTCGGCGCGGGCTACGACGGTCGCGCGTTGCGGTTCCGCACGCCGGGTGTTCGCTTCTTCGAGGTCGACCATCCCGCCACCCAGCGCGACAAGCGAGCGCGCCTCGACGCAATCGGGGCTTCACTCGACGGCATCACGTTCGTCGCGGCCGACTTCACCCAGCCCGGCCTGGCCGACCGGCTTCGCGACGCCGGCCACGATCGTTCGGCGCCGTCGCTGGTGACCTGCGAAGGCCTGTTGCGCTACCTCCCGGAGGTGTGGTTCCGCGACCTGTTCCGTGCCACCTACGAACAGTGCGCGCCGGGCAGCGAGTTCGCGGCGAGCATCTCGACGCGCGTGCCCGTCACCGACGACGGCGAGCGAGAAGACCAGCGGCGCCGCGAAGCAATGCTGGAGCAGTCGGGGGAGCCGGTACTGACCGTGCCCGATCGCGACGACGCGCTGCGGTGGCTGGCCGGCGCGGGCTGGGCCGATCTCCGGGTCGAACCCCCGGTGAGCGACGGTACCGGGACGCGACGGGGCCGCCTGCTCGTGCTCGCCCGCCGGCTCGTCTGAGGCCGCCGCCGCGGCGGAGAAGTTTCAGGCCGCCGCGGGGGTGCGGGTTCGCTCCGCGCGCACGGGCCGCTCGTTGCGCGTCAGCGCGCGGAACAGGGTCGTGAACAGCACCCCGATCGCGGGAACGGCCATCGCGGCGCGGAACCAAAGGGTGTGACGGTCGGTGCCCGACGTGAACCCGTGCGCGACCGCGAGCGCCCACAGCGCGTAGCTCGAACAATGGATCGCGTGCCACCAACGGCGCGGGAGCCGGCGCATGAGCAGCGACGTCACCTCGACCGCCACGATGAGGTAACCGGCGACGACCCCCAACGCGACCGGGCCCGGGTGCCAGCGGGTCGCGAGGGGCACCAGGATGTCGGCGACACCCCAATGCGTGTAGTTGTCGGCGACGAGCCCGCCGATGTGCACACCGACGAAAACGACGGTCAGCGCGCCGAGGAAACGGTGCAGGTCGAGCATCCACGCCGGTTTCGGCGTACGCACGAGACGGCTCGAGAGCGCGGTGCCCCAGACGACCGAGAGCGAAGCAAGGACGACGGCGACCATGCCCCCGGCCCGGGCGACGTACCACCACAGCTTCGGGTCGAACTTCACCGGGCGTACTCCTTCCATCGGGTCGTCTGCAGTTTTCGGCCGTTCACGTCGACAACCACAGCGCCGAGGGAAAGTTCTTCCAGAAATGCGACGCCCGATTCGGGCCCGGCGATGAACGCCGCTTTCGCCAGTGGTTCGGCCCAGACCGCCTCGGTGGTCACCACCGTCACCGACGTGAGGCCGGAGTCGGCCGGCCTCCCGGTCGCCGGGTCGATGAGATGGTGGGCGATCTGCTCACCCTCAGCGGTCGTCACCCGCCACTGGCGGCGCAGGCTCGTCGAGGTGGCCAGCGCGCCCTCGCCGAGGCCGACGGTCGCGAGCACCTTGCCCGGTCGAGCCGGGTTGTCGACACCGATCTTCCACGGCTGCCCGTCGGGGCGCACGGTCGTGCGCACGTCACCGCCGAGGTTGACGAGGGCGGCCAGCGCCCCGAGCTCGAGAATCTCGTTCGCGACGAGGTCGGCGGCGAAGCCTTTCGCGATGCCGCCGACGTCGACCGAGACGTTGTCGTGCAGGATCACCCACCCCGAGATGCGGTCGAGTTCGACCGAGCTCCACGACGCGAAGTGCGGCGGTCGCAGCGGCACCGGCCCGCGGTAACGAACCTCGGCGTAGTCGCAGTCGTACCCGGCGGCGACGAGCGCGTCGAGGATCGTCGGATCGAAACGCCCGCCCGTGACCTTCCACGCGTTGGTCGCGGATTCCAGCAGCATGAAGGTGAGGTTCGACGCCGGTGTGAGCTCGCCGGTCGCGTTGAGGCGCGCGATCTCGGAGTCGGGACTGAACCGGCTCCAGCGGGCCTCGAACTCGCCCAACATCTCGTGCGCCATGGCGTCCCAACCGACTGGTGCGTCGTACGCGATCAAATCCGCGTCGGCGCCCATGGCGCGAAAGCGTGCTTCCGCCAGCAGCGGGCTCTCGTCGGTCGTGGTCATGCTGGGCGAAACCATCTCACGATCTAGGGGTCGCGTTGTACGCGGCGTTCCGGCGACGGTGAACGGCCCGCCTAGATTCGCCTACGTGCGCGCCCGTGCCCAAATGATCGTCGCGCTCCTTGTGGTCGCCGGGTTCACGGCGTCGGCCTGCAGCAACCCGACCTACTCACGCTCGACGGTCGAGCACGAGCTCGAGAACAGCGCCGGCCTCTCACGCTCACAGGCGTCGTGCCTGGCCCAGCGGCTCGAGAAAACGGTCGGCGCCGACGTGCTCGGTGCCCGCACCGTGCCCACCCCCCGCCTCCGAAACAAGGCCCACGCGGCGCTCGTCTTCGCCATCGTCGCCTGCAGCGGCGCTCCCTACGACCGGGCCAAGATCGAGCACTCGCTGCAGACGGCAGCACGTATGAGCGCGGCGCACGCCGCCTGCATCACCACACAAGCCGAACGCGCGGTGGGTGGCGATCAACTCGCGGCGTCGGGCGACCTCGCCGGCACCGCCCTCACCAACGTCCAGAACGCGCTCATCCTCGCCACGTTGCGTTGCACTCCCGGCGGCGCGAAACACGCGAAGGTCCCGCTGCAGACCGAAGCGGGCCTGACCGCCACGCAGGCGACCTGCGTGCTCCGCGCGCCGGTGGGTTCGAACTACGTCCTGCACTGCCTCAAGGGTTGATCCGCTCGCGTCAGACCGACGCGTTCAGCTCCGTCATGGTGAACAGCGGGTCGAGGGTGAGGCCGGCGTCGGCGAGGTTCTCCCTCCCGCCCGACTCACGGTCGATCACGCACACCACCCGGTCGCATTTCGCGCCCCGGTCGCGCAGTTCCCGGGCCGCGTCGAGAATGGCCCCACCGGACGTGACGACGTCTTCGACGATGAGGAGCCGCAACCCTTCGAGGTCGCCACCCTCGGCGAGCTGGCAGGTGCCGTAGGTCTTCGCTTCCTTGCGTACGAAGCGGGCCGGGAGGCCGCTGACCTGCGACAGCATCGTCGCGAGGGGGATGCCGCCGAGTTCCAGGCCCGCGAGCGCATCGATCCCGTCGGGCACCAGCGCCGCCATCTCGTCGACGATCGACCGGAGCAGCTCGGGCTCGGCCTCGAAGCGGTACTTGTCGAAGTATTCGCTGCTCACGACCCCCGAACGCAACGTGAACGTGCCCGTGAGATGGGCCGCGCGGTAGATGCGGGCGGCCAGGTCGCGGCGGGTCTCGGGGTCTCCCACGCTGCGAATGTACCCGCCGGTGCGAGGATGCCGTTGACGGATGGGGTCTCCGCGCCCTACCTTCCGGGCCCGGCGGAGTCGTGGGTCGCAACTGCGCACCAACGGCGCAACGTCGGGCAGCGGATGACGGGACCGGGGGGACTCGTCATCCGCTTGCCTTTCGTTCCTCCCGTTCGACCACTCGCCACATCGCGGCGATCTCGTTCGGTTGCATGTTGCGGTCCGCCGCCCGGTGCTCGACCAGGGGTCGCAGGCGCGCGACGATCGCCGCCCGATCGAACGGGCCGAGGAACGCCTCGACGAACAGGCGCCGGAAGCGGAGCGCGACGTTCGTTGCGAAGAACCCGGCACCCGGGTCGGCGCACTCGACGAGCAGCCAGGTGTCGGCGACGTCGGTGGCTTCCTCGCCCCGAACCGCGTTGGTCCAGTCGATCACGACCGGTCCTGACGGCGACATGATCACGTTGAGCGGGTGCAGGTCGAGGTGGATGACGACCGTCCCGTTGTCGGGCGACTGGCGCATCCACTCGGGGCCGGGGATCGAATGCAGGCGTTGATGGAGTTGGGCGAGCAGCCGGCCGTAGCGGCGCAACGCCCACGGCTGTTTCAGCAGCCGCGCGGCCATCGTGGGGCCATCGACCCGGTCCATCACGATCTCCCGCCCGCCGTCGCGCAGCTCGTGGACTTCGGGAGCCGCGTACCCCTGCTCGCGCACGTACTGCATGACGCGCGCCTCGGCTTCGAGCGAGCGCCCGTCGCGCGCTCGACGAAGGACACGACCGGGACCGAACTCGTAGATGTCGGTGTCGCGGCCCGACGCGAGCAGCGGCCCCCGCTCCATCAGACGATCCGGCTCGTCTTGTTGCCCCAGTAGCGGTCGCGCAACAACCGTTTGTAGAGCTTGCCGGTGGGTTGGCGGGGCAGTTCGGGGTCGAAGTCGATCGCGCGTGGGCACTTGTAGTGCGCGAGGTGCTCCCGGCAGTAGGCGAGGAGTTCGCGTTCGAGTTCGGGACCGGCGTCGGCCATGTCGCCCGGCTGCACGACGGCATGAACCTTCTCGCCCATCTCGTCGTCGGGGATGCCGAACACCGCGACGTCGAAGACCTTCGGGTGGTTGATCAACACGTTCTCCGCTTCCTGCGGGTAGATGTTGACCCCGCCCGACACGATCATGAACGTGCGACGGTCGGTGAGGTAGAGGAAACCGTCGTCGTCGAGGTAGCCGACGTCGCCGACGGTCGCCCACCCTCGGCTGTCGTGCGCTTCGCTCGTCTTCGCGTCGTCCTTGTGGTATTCGAACGCGGGGCGGTTCGACGGTGGTTCGAACCACACCGTGCCGATCTCGCCCACGGGCAACTCGTTGCCGCCCTCGTCGAGGATGTGGATCGGGTTGAGCAGGCTCGCGCCGACGGAACCGGGGTGCGCAAGCCACTGCTCGCTGTTGATGTAGGTGGCGCCCATGCCCTCGGTCGCCGAGTAGTACTCCTCGACGATCGGGCCCCACCACTCGATCATCTTGCGCTTCACCTCGGCCGGGCACGGCGCCGCCGCATGGATCGCGCAACGATGGGACGACAGGTCGTAGCGGTTGCGGACCTCGTCGGGAAGTTTCAGCATCCGTACGAACATCGTCGGCACCCACTGGCTGTGCGTGACGTGGTACTTCTCGATCAGCGCGAGCGCGGCTTCCGGGTCGAAGTTCTCCATGCACACGACAGTGCCGCCGAGACGTTGGGTGCTGATGCAATAGAACAGCGGCGCCGAGTGGTAGAGCGGCGCGGGCGACAGGTACACGGCGTCCTCGCCCATCTTGAACACCGCGGTGAGCAACAGCATCTGCCCCACGAGCGAACCGACGGGTTCGCGTTTCAAGTGGTAGCGGATGCCCTTCGGCCGCCCGGTCGTTCCCGACGAGTAGAGCATCGGGGTGCCCTCGAGTTCTTCGGCGAGCGGCTCGGCCGGGTAGCGGTCGCGGGCGTCGGCGTACCGCTCGTAGCCGTCGGCGATCTGGTCGCCCACCATCAGCCGGACCTTCACCCGCGGCATCATCGGCGCGAGTTGCTCGGCGAGGTCGCGGTACGCCTCCGAGATCACGAGCACTTCCGCGTCGCAGTCGTCGATGATGTACGCGGCCTCTTCGGCGGTGAAGTGCCAGTTGATACAGGTGTAGAAGAGCCCGGAACGCTGCGCGGCCCAACACACCTCGAAGTACTCGGGGCGGTTCTCCATCAGGATCGCGATGTGGTCGCCGAAGCGCAGGCCGGCGTCGAACAGCAGCTGCGCGAACCGGTTCGAGGCGTCGTTCAGGTCGCGATAGGTGATGACCTCACCTGAACCCGCCATGATCACCGCGGGCTTGTCGGGCCGGTCCTGCGCGTGCTGTCCCGGCCACATGCCGGCCCCCCGAGCTCGTTTTCCTCGCGAAACACTGCCGCCCTCGCGCTCGCGAGGAAGCCGGCCCCGGTTACGCCTAGAACGTCGTGATCACGCTCCGGATCACTTCGCCCCGCTCCATCACGTCGAACGCGTCGTTGACGTCTTCGAGCTTGATCGTGCGCGACACCATGTCGGCGGTGTCGAGGCGACCGGTCTCGATGAGGTCGATGAAGCGCTGGAAGTCGCGGCGCACCTGGCCCGATCCGTACTTGCAGCCCTTCAGCGTCTTCTCGTTGAAGAAGAGGTCGAAGGTGGGCAGCGTGATCTGCGCCTCGGCGCGGGTCATGCCGACCATCACCGCGGTGCCACCCTTGCGGACCATGTTGTAGGCCTGGAGGGTCGTTTCCGGGAGGCCGATCACTTCGAACGCGAAGTCGACGCCGCGGCCGCCGGTGAGGGCCTGGACCTGCGCGACCGGGTCGCTCGCCTTCGGGTCGACACCGTCGGTGGCGCCCAGCTGTTCGGCGGTCTTGCGCTTCATCTCGACCGGGTCGACGGCGATGATGCGGCTCGCACCGGCGATGCGGCTGCCCTGGATGACGGCCTGGCCGACGCCGCCGCAGCCGATGACCGCAACCGTCGCGCCCGGGTACACCTCGGCGGTGTTCAGCGCCGCGCCGACGCCGGTGGTGATCCCGCAGCCGATGAGGGCGAGCTGGTCGTCGGGGAGTTCGCTCTGGATCTTCACGATCGACGACTCGTGGCACGTCATCGCTTCGGCGAACGTACCGAGGCCCGTCATCGTCGTGTACTGGGTGCCGTCGGCGCGGTTGCCGCGCATCGACATCATCACCTCGAATTCGGTGTCGCAGAGGTGCGATGCGTCGTGGAGGCAGAACCAGCAGGTGCCACACGCGGGGATGAAGGACGCGATGATGCGATCGCCGGGCTGCACCCTCGTGACCTCGTTGCCGACCTCGAGCACCTTGCCGGCGCCCTCGTGGCCGAGGATCGTGCCGGGCATGATGCCGACGTAGCCGTTCTTCAGCGACAGGTCGGAGTGGCAGACGCCGCTGGCGCCGAGTTGGACGACCACGTCGCGCGGGCCGGGCGGCGAGGGCTCGACGTTCTCGATTACCAACGGCTTCCCGGTTTCGACGAACATTGCGGCCCGCATGGCGGCCTCCTCGCGCGACAACTGTTGCTGGCTGCGAACGCTACCCGACGTCACGGGGGGAGCGCCCCCGGCCGCGGCCCCTGGGACCGAGCACCGAGAGGAAGGAACCCGATGACCGACCCGACCAGTCCGGAAGCGAAACGCCCACGAGCGGGCGCGGTGGTGCTGGCGTGCATGGACGTGCGCCTCGACCCGTTGCGGATCCTGGGCTACAGCCAGCCCGACGCCCACATCCTGCGCAACGCAGGCGCCGTCGTCACCGACGACGTCATCCGTTCGCTCCTCGCGTCGCAGCTCCTGCTCGGTACCCGCCACGTCGACATCCTCGCCCACACCGACTGCGGCATGAGCTCGCCGGCCGCCCGCGAACTCGGCGACCGGCTCGGGCGCGACCTGCGGGCGTTCGACGACGTCGAAGCGGCGGTGCGGGCCTCGGTCGCGCGCTTGCGGAACGAGCCGGAACTGGCGGTCGAAGAGGTACGCGGCTTCGTATACGACGTCGCGACCGGCGCCGTCCGCCAGATCGAGCCCTGACGAAGTCGAGGCCGCGCGTACGCTACGCCGATGCGCGTTGCGTATTTCGGCCCGACCGGCACCTTCACCGAAGAGGCGTTGCTCTCCCAGGCCGACCTCGCGGCGATGGAACGGGCCCCGCAACGTTCCGTGCCCGAGGTGCTCGCGGCCGTCGAACGCCAAGAGTTCGAGCTTGGTGTGGTGCCGATCGAGAACATGATCGAAGGGTCGGTATCGGTCACCCTCGACACACTCGCGTTCGAGTCGGAACTGTTGATCCAGCGCGAGGTCGACCTGTCGGTATCGCTCAACCTGTGCGCACCGAACGGGGTCGGCATCGGCGACCTGAAGGCAGTCACGTCGTTCCCGCACGCCGCCGCGCAGTGCCGGACCTGGCTCGGTCAGAAGCTCCCGGGGGTCGAGGTGCGCGCGGCGCTGAGCACCGCCGACGCGGCCCGGGAGGTCGCGCGTTCGAAGCGGCGTGACCAGGCCGCGATCTGCAACCGCCTGGCGGCCGACACCTACGGCCTCGATGTGCTCGCGACCGAGATCGAGGACCACCCCGAGAACCAGACCCGCTTCGTGCTCGTCGGTCGCGGCGTGCCCGCGCCGACCGGCCACGACAAGACGTCGATCGTGTGCTTCCAGGACAAGGACCGCCCCGGCTCTTTGCTCGGAATCCTGCAGGAGTTCGCGGCGCGCGCGATCAACCTCACGAAGTTGGAGTCGCGTCCTACGAAGCGCAGCCTCGGCGACTACTGCTTCTTCATCGACTGCGAAGGCCACATCGCCGACGAGCTGCTCGCCGATGCGCTCCGCAATTTGATGGCGAAGCACACCGACGTGAAGTTCCTCGGCTCCTACCCGGTCGGCGGTGAAGGCGAGGCGAATGTCGCGCGCCGCCGCGCCGTGAGCCGGGCGTGGAAACAGGCGTCGACGTTCGTCGAGTCGCTGCGGGCCCAGGTTCGACCGGACGGCGAAGAAGGCGTCGAACGTTGATCGACCTCAAGCGGCTGCGTGAAGAAGACTCGTACCGCCACGGCATCGAACGCAAGCGGGTGCGTGACGGGCTCATCGACGAAGTACTCGACGTCGACGACGCGCGGGCGACGATCGCGCGTGAAGTACAAGACCTGCGCACCCGGCAGAACGCGGCGTCGAAGGAGATCGGGAAGGCCTCCGCCGACGAACGACCCGCGAAGATCGAGGCGGCCGCGGCCCTCAAGGCCGAGTTGCAGGCCAAGGAGCCGGAACTCGCGGCGTTGGAGGCGCGGCTCAAGGAGTTGGCGCTCCAACTTCCCAACCCGGCCGACGCGTCGTGCCCCGACGGCGGCGAGGACGACTACACGGTGGCACGTGTGGTCGGCGAGCCGGTACCGCCACCGGCCTTCGACCATGCCGACTTCGCCGAGCAGATGGGCTTCGTCGACGCCGAGCACGGCGCGCAGGCGAGCGGTTCACGGTTCGCGTACGTGATCCGCGAGGCGGTGATGGTCGAGTTCGCGCTTGTGCAGTGGGTGATGCGCCGTTTGGCGGCCGAAGGGTTCGCGCCGGTCGTCACGCCCGTGCTCGTGCGCGAGTCGACGATGGAAGAGGCCGGCTTCTTTCCCACCGACCGGGCGCAGGTCTACGACGTCGACGGCGGGGAACTCTTCCTCACCGGGACGAGCGAAGTGCCGCTCTCGGCGCTGCACCGCGGCGAGGTGATCGATGCCAACGACCTGCCGCTGCGGTACGCGGGGTTCTCGACGAACTTCCGCCGCGAGGCCGGCACGTACGGGAAGGACACGCGGGGCATCTTTCGCGTCCACCAGTTCGACAAGGTGGAGATGTTCTCGTTCTGCGACCCCGACGCCAGTTGGGACGAGCACGAACGGCTCGTCGCGATCGAGGAGTCGATCGTGCGTGATCTCCAACTGCCGTACCGGGTCGTGAACGTGGCGGCTGGCGATCTGGGACCGGCGGCGGCGAAGAAGTACGACGTCGAGATCTGGCTGCCTTCGGAAGGCCGGTACCGCGAGTCGCACTCCTGCTCGAACTACCTCGAGTACTCCGCCCGCCGGTTGAACACGCGGGTGCGCGGCCCTGGCGGGAACCGGCTCGTGCACACCCTCAACGGCACCGCGTGCGCGGTGAGCCGGATGCTCGTCTTCCTCTTCGAGCACTACCAGGACGCCGGCGGCGCGTTCGTGGTGCCCGACGCACTCCGTCCCTTCACCGGCTTCGACCGGGTCGAAGCGCGCAAATAGCCCGAACTTCGGGCGGCGCGTCTTCCCCGCTTTTCAGTCTCGGCTGCGCTTCGTGCGACTCGCGGGCGATGTGACCGGAGGTGCCGCAGGCGCGGCCGCCGGAAGGATGATGTCGTGACGGCACAAACCGCAGTTTCCGGTACCCGCCGCGCCAAGCGTTCGGCCAAGCAGCCGCCGAGCCCGCTCCTCGAAACCGTCGCCGGTTTGCGGGCTGTCCTCGACGGCATGCAGGTGAACGTGTTCCTTGCCGACGCCGACCTACGGCTCGTCTACATCAACCCGCACGGGAGCCAGACGCTGAGCACGCTGGCCGGCGAGATCCGCAAGATGTTCCGCATCGGCAGCGACGAACTGCTGAACGGTTCGATCCACCGGTTCCACAAGGACCCCGGCCGGGTCGAGCGGATCCTCAAGGACCGTTCGATGATGCCGCACGAGGCGATGTTGTCGTTCGGCGAGGCGAAACTGCATGCCAACTTCAACCATGTGGTCGCAGCCGATGGCACGACAATCGGTTACCTCGCGACCTGGGAGAGCATCGCCGACGAAGAACGCCAGGCGCGTGAGCTCGTCAACCACCTTGCCGCGGCTGCGGAAAATCTCTCCAACGTGAGCATCACGTTGAGCAGCGGCGCCGAGGAGATGGCGGCGCAGGCGCAGTCGGTGGCGACGAGCACCGAAGAGATGTCGGCGACGATCTCGAACATCGCAGTCAGCGCGTCGGAAGCGGCGACGGTCGCTTCGGAAGGTGTGGAGCAGGCCGGCCAGACGCGCGCGGTGATCGACGGCCTCGGCGACAGCAGCGCCAAGATCGGTGACGTCACGCAACTCATCAGCTCCATCGCGAGCCAGACGAACCTGCTCGCGTTGAACGCGACGATCGAAGCGGCGCGCGCCGGGGAAGCCGGTCGCGGCTTCGCGGTCGTTGCCGGCGAGGTGAAGGACCTCGCGAGCCAGACCGCCGCCGCGACCGACGACATTGCCCGCACCGTCGAGTCGATCACCGCCGGTGTGCGCGCCGCGGTGGATTCGATGGGCGCGGTGAGCCGGCTGATCGATCGGATGAGCGAACTGCAGGTCACGATCGCGGCCGCGGTCGAACAGCAGAGCGTCGCGGTGAACGAGGTGACCGCGAACGTCGGCGGTGTCGCCGTCGCGGCATCGGAGTCGGCTCGCGCGGCGACGACGGTGCAGGACATGGCGGCCCAGGTCACCGAACAGACGTTGCACGTGCGGTCGCTTCTTCTCACCGACGGATGAGTACGGTTGGCGCCGGAGGGATGCCGGAGCGGCCGAACGGGGGAGTCTTGAAAACTCCTGGGTGATGAGCCCCGCGGGTTCGAATCCCGCTCCCTCCGCTCCGGTCCGGGCCGCATTGTGGCCCGATCGAGCTTCCCTCAGATTTCCCCGCGCCGCGCGTCGCGCCACGGTGCCGGGTCGAGCGACGGGTACCGGGCTGCCACACCGGCGAGGGTCTCGGGTGTCCAGTACGGATCGCCGGGTTTCGGGAAGCCGAGCGCGTCGAGCTGGCGCGGGGTGGCGTGGCGCATGAACCGGTCCCAGGCGCGCTGGTCGCCGCGGGCGGGGAAGGCGTGGTAGCCGATCCAGTCGGTCCCGGCCGGTTTGAAGGCGACCGCGAGCATGAAACGCGCGGTCCGGGGCGTTTCCATCGGCACCCCCCGGTGGAAGGCGTCGGGGCGGTACACGAGTACCGATCCGGCCGGCCCCGAGGCGGGCTCTTCGAGTTCGTAGAGGTGCGCGTACTCCTCGAGGTGCAGGTACCTGCGCTCGATCGGGATGCCGGCGGTGTGTTCGCGCGAGACCATGCGCGTCGCGCCCGACGAAGGGGTGACGTCGGTGAGGTAGACGAACGTTTCGAGGTGCTGGTAGCCGACGTCGGTGCGGGGCACGACGAGCGTGTGGTTGCCGTAGTCGACGTGCAGGAGCTGGTCGTAGTCGGGCGCGCCGTCGGCGTACTTCGCGATGGCCATCGCCTGGTAGACGCGGAAATCGTCGGTTTCCAGCAGCGTCCCGGCGAGATCGAGCATCGCGTCGTGCAGCGCGACGCGGTTCAGCGCCTCCTGATCGAACGGGAACTGAGGTCGCGGCGCGCCCTCCTCGCTGAAGAACGGGGCGTTGCGGTCGGGGTCGACGCCGTCGGCGAACTCGTCGGCGGTGGGGAACAGGTCGGGAAGCGCGCGCTGCGCGTCGGCGAGATCGGCGGGCGGGATCACGCCCTCGACGACGCACCACCCGTCACGGTCCCATCGCCGCTTGTACTCGGCCGGTGAAGGCGACGTCGCCGACGGGGGAACCACGAGTCGACGTTACTTCCGCGCGCCCGCGGCCGCCGGTGCTGCGACACTTTCGCCGTGGTGACCATCGACGACGTGCGCGCGTTCGCGCTCACGTTGCCCCGCACGACGGAAGGCATGGTGCGCGACCGCGTGCGGTTCCGCATCGGGCGCATCGTGTACGCCGGTTTCTCCCGCGACGAGACGATCATGGGGTTCGGGTTCCCGAAGGAGGAGCGCGACGCGCTCGTTGCCGCGGAACCGTACAAGTTCAGCCTGCCGCGCCCGTCGGACCTTCGTTACAACTGGGTGCACGTGCGGCTCGACGCGATCGACGAGCAGGAGATGCGCGAACTCGTGCTCGACGCCTGGCGGATGTGCGTCCCGAAGCGGGTCGCGGCCGAATACGAGGCGCGAGGTGGCCGGGCGCCGGGCGGCTGATTCGAGACGCGGCGATGAGTTCCGGGCGTCTCCACGGTCCAACCATCAGCGGGTGAGAAGCACGCGCGGCGAGGAGCCGGGATGGTCACCGCTGGTGGGTCGGGGGCAGGCTCGTGGGCCGTCGTGCTCTGCGCCCCGGGCACGGTCGAGATCGAGATCTTGCACGGCGACCACGATCGGCTCCCCGATCTCACGGTGATCGACACGCTCGCCAAACTGCAGCTGGTCGCGAACCGGCTCGGGTGGTCGCTTCGGCTGCGCGGCTCGTGCGACGACTTGCGAGCGTTGCTCGACTTCTGCGGGCTGGCCGCCACCGTCGCCGACGAGGTGGCCCTAGGTGTCGAGGTGGTCGGGGAAACCGAACGCGGCGAACAGCTCGGGGTAGAGGAAGTGGTGGAGCCCGGAGATCCGATCGCCTGAGACCTCGATCACCTGGATCGCGAACGGCCGGAGCGTGCCGTCGCCTGCCGGCTTGTACGCGCCGAACGCCGCGCAACCGTTCGCAGTCGTGGCCAGCAGCCGCGAACCTTCGCACCCGGCGCCCTGCCCCACGTACCACTTCGCGATCTCGGTGGTGCCCTGCAGCCAGAGCTCGAAAGGCGGCATCGAGAACTTCGCGTCTTCGTGGAGGAGCGCGACGAGCGATTCGATGTCGTAACGTTCGAACGCGTCGACGTAACGCCGGAGCAAGGCTTCCTGTTCCGGGCCGACCACACTGGGTGTGTCGTCGTCGAGGCCCGAGGTGGCGAGCGTCGCGCGCGCTCGCTGGAGCGCGCTGTTCACCGACGCGACCGACGTCTCGAGCAGTTCGGCGACCTCGGTCGCCTGCCATCGCAGCACCTCGCGCAGGATCAGCACCGCGCGTTGTTTCGCGGGGAGGCGCTGCAACGCGGCGACGAACGCGAGGCGGATGGTCTCGCGGGCTTCGGTGAGTTCCGCCGGGTCGGAAGTGTCGGGTACGACCCACGCGTCGGGAATGGGCTGCACCCAGTTGTGCTCATTGACCATCGGGCCGAGCTGCGTGTCGGCCGGCGACGACGGCCCGAGGTCCATGGGGCGGGCGCGCCGCTGCGGGCCGCGCAACATGTCGAGGCAGACATTGGTCGCGATGCGGTACAGCCACGACCGCAACGACGACCGGCCCTCGAACCGGTCGATGCTGCGCCACGCCGCGCACCATCGTCTCCTGCACCGCGTCTTCGGCCTCGAAGCCTGAGCCGAGCATCCGGTAGCAGTAGGCGGTGAGTTCACGGCGATGCGATTCGATTTCGCGCTGCACCGCGTCGGTCGGCGGAGGCGCGAGGTCGGTGTTGGTGCTGGGACGGGTCACGATCACAGGCTAGAGATCTCGCCTCGGCGCCGCACGGGCCCCGCTCTCGAGGTCAGCCGGGGGTCAATGCCAGTGCCGGGCACCGTGCGCCAGCGCGATGAACTCGTCGCGGGTGGCGTCGGTGACGCCACCGTCGACCCGGAAATCGGCCCGAACCTCGGCCGCAATACCGCCGTCGTCCAGGCCGGGGCGCACCCGGACCCGGATCGCCATCGTGAACCGGTCGGGGAAGATCTCGACGACACCGGCCGAGACGGTCGCGTCTTCGTTGCCGGCAGCCGGGACGCCGCGCTGGAACACGATCGGGAGCATTTCGGTGGTCCCGGGCCGGAGCGTGTGGCACTCGGCGAAGTAGGCGTCGCGCGCCGCTTCGACGATGCGCTCGATCGCGGCCGCGTGCAGCAATCCGTCGGTGTCGGTGTCGTGGTTGTCGAGGGGCACCGTCAGGTACACGGGCCACGGGCTGCTGATGGAACTCACGCGGCCAGTATCTCGCCCGCGGCCCACCGGCCGCCGCGGTTTTCCGGCGGCCCGCCCGGCCGTCGGGCGGGCCGAACACCGCCGTTCCGCGGCGTATCGTCTGGGCGTGCTCGAGGAGATCGCCCGCAACAAGCGCCGCAGCGTGCTGGTCATCGCGCTCTTCATCCTCGTGTGGGTCGGTATCGGCGTACTGCTCGGTGCCGTGTTCGGCGGCGCGTCGCGCGGATCGGCGATCGCGACCGGGGCGATCGTCGCCTTGGTGTTCGCGGCGTTCGGCGCCGCGTTCGCGCTGATGTCGGGTACCGGCCTCGTGCTGTCGGTGGCGGGTGCGAGACCGGCCGACCCCGCCCAGTACCAGCAGTTGCACAACGTCGTGGAGGAAATGTCGATCGCTTCGGGCTTGCCGAAACCGCAGGTCTACGTGATCGACGACCCGTCGCCGAACGCGTTCGCCACCGGTGTGAGCCCCAACAAGGCCGCGATCACCGCGACGACGGGGCTGCTGGCGATGATGCACCGCGACGAGCTCGAGGGTGTCATCAGCCACGAGATGAGCCACATCAAGAACTACGACGTGCGCCTCATCCTCGTCGTCACGACGCTCATCGGTTTCGCGGCGCTGCTCGCCAGCTTGGTCTGGCGCTCGGCGTTGTTCACCCGGCCCCGCGGGCGCGACGGTGAACAGGTCGTGCTCGTCGTGATGCTGGCGGGCGCGTTGCTGAGCGTCGTCGCGTTCATCGTCGGCCCGCTCATCCAGTTCGCACTCTCACGCTCCCGGGAAGAACTCGCCGACGTGACCGGTGTTGAGCTCACCCGGAACCCCGAGGGGTTGATCCACGCGTTGCAGAAGTTGCAGCAGAACGACAAGCCGTTCGCCAACTTCAACCACGCCACCGCCGCCATGTGCATCGACGACCCGCTGCAGCATCACGAAGGTTGGATGCACCGCCTCTTCGACACGCACCCACCGCTCGAGGAGCGCATCGCGATCCTGCAGAAGATCGCCCAGGGCCAGGCCGCGTAGACCCGCTGGGTCGCCGCCGGGTCGGGGTTGGGTGCGGTGGCCCTAGAGCGCGGCGATTGTTGCCGCGTGCAGTTGCTTCTTGATGGCGCGCACGACCTTGGGTTGTTTGCCGGTCCAGGGCGCGGCGAGTTCGAGTGCGCGCCGCAGCAGGTCGGCCTCGCTCGCCGCCGCGTCGACCACGCCCGCTTCCAACGCGGCGGCGGCGTCGTAGCGGCGGCCCGTGAGCATGGCGTGTTGCGCGGTCCGCGCCGGGAGCCGGGTGGTGACCAACGCGAGCATGAACGGTGCGAACGACATGCCGAGGTCGACCTCGGGGAGGCACCACCAACCGCGATCCGCGCGCATCACCTGCTGATCACACGCGATCGCGGTCATCGCGCCGATGCCGAACGCGTGGCCGTTCACGGCGGCGACCGTCGGCGCGGGGAACACCAGGATGCGCGCGAGGAGCCGGCACGCGCGATCGATGAACGGCCCGAGGGTCTCGCCGGACAGCGAGCCGAGGAACTCGAGGTCGAACCCGTTCGAGAAGAACTTCCCGGTCGCAGTGATCACCACTGCACCGCCCGAATCCTCGGCTTCGAGTTCCGACAGCAGGCCGTCGAACGTCGCGATGAACGTGTCGTCGAAGAGGTTCGGCCCGTCGCCGAGGTGGATGATCCGCGCGCCATCGGTGCGTTCGAGGTGCGGGCTGTTCATGCGTCCTCCTCGCCGGGAACGCGGTCGCGCAGACCGATGTCGTACGCCGCGCCGCGCATCTGGTGATCGAACCACGTCGGGTAGTCGCCGATCACATTGTTGAGGTGGCCGAACAACTCGAAGCTGATCGCGCCGACGAGGAGGGTCCACGCGACGAGGACGCGCGCGGTCGCGTCGTCGCTCGTGACGAAGCCGCCGGTGTGCCGCAGCGCCTCGAGGTCGGCATGGAGCACGGCGGGGACCGCCACCGCCGCGTGCGGCGCCACGATGTCGTCGTTCGTGATCGCGTCGCGCACGACCCCGAGAAAGACTCCCGGCAGGCGCGCCGCGGCGCCGATCGTGTCGGTCGGCGCGCGGTAGCCGGGCACCGGGCTGCCGTACACGAGGGCGTACTCCTGCTCGTGCTGCAGCGCCCAGTCGCGCACCGCATGGCACAACGCGAGCCAGCGGCCGAACGGGGTGACCGTCGCGGCCGAGGCATCGGTCTGTTCCGCGAGGTCGCCGAGCGCGTTGTAGGTGTCGACGATGAGCGCAGTGAGCAGGTCGTCGCGGCTGGGGAAGTAGCGGTAGATCGCCGACGACACCATGCCGAGTTCCCGGGCGATTGCCCGGAGCGAGAGGGCGGCCGCGCCGACTTCGGCGAGTTGGCGCCGTGCCGCGTCCTTGATCTCGGCCACCAGCGTGGCCCGCGCCCGCGCCCGGGCGGTCTGGGTTGCTCCGTTGGTCACGACCGCAGTCTTCCGAGAGCACCGATCTGTGTCAAGAGCAATGCTCTTGACACAGCCCCGACGCTCGTGCATACTGCAAAGCGAGAGCACTGCTCACAAACAAGAGCAGTGCACCGATCCAAGGGGAGCGAGCCATGCTCACGCACACGCCGCTGGCAACGAACGGTTCCGGAGACGCAGCCGAGGAGCCCGCGCCGGGTTCCGGCACCGTCAAGTACCTGCCCGCCGGCCGGGGCGACCGGCTGATGAACCGGGTCGTGATCCGCCTCGCCCGCATGGGCATCAGCCTCAAAGGGTCACGTGAGCTGCGGGTGCGGGGCCGCAAGAGCGGCGAGTGGCGCACCAACCCCGTGAACCTCCTCGAAGTCGACGGGCAGCGCTACCTCGTTGCGCCCCGCGGCGAGGTGCAGTGGGTGCGCAACCTCCGCGCCGCCGGGGGCCACGGCGAGTTGCGGGTGGGTCGCCGGACCGAACCGTTCGTCGCGGTCGAGATCGCGGGCGACGCCAAAGTCCCGTTGCTGCGCGCGTACCTGCACAACTGGCAGTGGGAGGTCGGTCGCTTCTTCGACGTCTCCGGTGCCGACGCGAGCGACGACGAGTTGCGCGGGGTCGCGCCGCAACACCCGGTGTTCGCGCTCACCTGATCGCGACGAGCGGGCTACGACTTGATGTCCTTACGGGCGAACCAGATCGACGCCGCGGTCACGAACACGACCACGTACACGACCTGGACCACGATCCCCACGAGCATGTCGTGGGGATAGCGGTTCTCGGTGAACATCGGCTCCCACGACGCGAGGTAGTGGGTGGGGAAGCCGTACCGAACCACGCCGAGCTCGGTGATGCCGTCGAGGATCTCGGACACGACGTACACACCGATCGTCGCGCCGATCGCGCCGGCCGGGCTGTCGGTGAGCGTCGAGAAGAACACGCCGAGGGCGAGCAGCGCGCTGTAACCGAACGCCACGTACGCGGTCGCGATCACCAGGCGACCGAGCAGGGTCGAAACCGACAGGTGGAACGGCGACACCAACGAAAGGGTCACCTTGCCGGAACCGGCGACGACGTTCGGAACGGTGACCGCGTGCGCGCCGAAGAGCACGATGCCGCCGACGAGCGCCACGACGGCGACCAGGATCGTCGCCGCCCAGATCAGGGTGCCGGCCACGAACGTCTTGGCCAGGAGGAGCCGGGTGCGCTTCACCGGGCGCATCAGCAGGTAGCGCAGGTTGCCCGACGCGGCATCGCCGGAGATCACGTCGCCCGCGAAGCTGGCCGCGATGACGATCAGCAAGAACGCGCTCATCACGTCGAGGACGGCTGCGGGTACGAGAACGCCGCTCAACTGCGCGAGGCGGAACAGGCCCTCGCCGGTGGCCCGCCGGGGCCGGTTGCCGCGCGTGTGGATCGCGAACACGATCAATGCCGGCAGCCCGACCAACGCCAGCCCGACCGCGAGGGTGCGGCCGCGGCGCAGCGCCTTCACGAACTCGGTCCGTACGAGCGCGATCACGGCGCGACCGCGGCGGGTGGGGGAGGCGCAGCTTCCTCGAGCAGGCCCAGGAACGCGTCCTCGAGCTGTTGGGTCGCGGTGAGGGTTTCGACGCGCAGGCCCGCGTGCACGAGCGCCGACGCGAGGTCGGACCGGCGACCGTCGCGCAGGTCGACGAGCAAGCCGTCGCCTTGCAGCCGAACGTCTTCGACGCTTGCCATCGCGCCGAGCACCGCGCGGGCGCGTTCCCGATCGTCGACCTCGATGTAGACGGAAGCACCCGCGCCGATCAGTTCGCTCACCGTGCCGATCGCGACGAGCTTGCCGTGGTTCATCACGACCACGTCGTTGCAGACCTGCTCGACCTCGCTGAGGTGATGGCTCGAAAGCAGCACGGTCGCGCCCTGCTGGGTGAGGCGACCGATGAGCTCGCGGATCTCGCGGATCTCGCCCGGGTCGAGGCCGTTGGTCGGCTCGTCGAGCACGAGCAGTTCGGGCCGGCCGAGGAGGAGCCGGGCGAAGCCGAGGCGTTGCTTCATGCCCTGCGAGTAGGTGCGGACCTTGCGATGGATCGCGTCGCCGAGCGCCGCGACGGCCAGCGCGCCGTCGAGGTCGGCGTCGGCGAACCGGGCGCCGCCCGCCTGCCACCAGAGACGCAGGTTGGCGAGCCCGGAGAGGTTCGGCACGAAGGCCGCCTGCTCGACCATCGCGCCGACCCGGGCCAGTTGCGGCGCGCTCGCGGCGACGGGCTGCCCGAACAGGCGCACCTGCCCCCGGCTCGCTCGCTCGAGGCCCATCAGGACCCGCAGCGTCGTCGTCTTGCCGGCACCGTTCGGGCCGAGCAGGCCGCACACCTGGCCCCGCTGGACCGAGAACGACAGGTCGTCGACCGCGGTGACCTCGCCGAAGTGCTTCGACAGTCCTTCGATTGCGACGATCGCGTCGTCCACCCACGCTCCCGGGCCGGCTCGGCCCCAATACAACCCGGTCCGGCGCCGGTCCCGGTGTCGGCCCCGAGCCCAGCGGACCGAACAATTAGGGTATCGAACCATTCGATACACTGCCCGACCGTGACGGGCCGCCCCCACAACGACTTGGTCCCGGCCGCGCGCTCGCTCGCGCTGCTTGCCCGCAAGCTCGAACGGGCGTGCGGCGCGCTTTCGTTGCCGCAGTACCGCGTGCTCGCGATGGTCGCGGCCGGCGACGAGCGTTCCTCGCGCCTCGCCGAGCGCCTCGCGGTGGCCCGCCCCACCGTCACCGCGGTGGTCGACGGTCTCGTCGAACGCCACCTGCTGGCCCGGGAGGCGGTGGAGGGCGACCGGCGCTCGATCCGGCTGTGCATCACCGCCGACGGTGCGGCCGCACTCGCGAACGCCGAAACCGCGATGGCCGAATCGCTCGAAGACCTCTTCGCGGAGGTCACCGACCGCGAGGGCTTGGTGCAGGGGCTCACCGAGATGCACGACGCCTGGCTCGCGCGCGTGGGCGCGCGTCTCGGAGCCGTGACCCCGTGAGCGCCGCGATCGACAGCGGGCCGGCGCGCGACGGCCGGGGTTGGATCCGGCGCCTCGTGTCCTACATGGCGCCGCACAAACGCAATGCGTTCATCGCGTTCGGGAGCGCCATCGCGGGCACGGTGATCTCGTCGTTCGTACCGCTGCTCACCAAGGTCATCGTCGACGACGTCATCATCCATCACCGTGACCCGCTCGCACCGTGGATCACGGTGCTCGTCGCGTGTGGTGTTGCCCGGTTCGTGTTCGCGTACGTGCGCCGCTACCGCGGCGGGCGCATCGCGCTCGACGTGCAGTACGACCTGCGCACCGCGATCTTCCGCCACCTGCAGTCACTCGACTTCGCCAGTCACGACGAACTGCAGACGGGACAACTCGTGAGCCGCGCGTCGTCCGACGTCACCTTGATCCAGGGGTTCTTGCAGTTCCTGCCGATCGGCACCGCGAACATCTTGAGTTTCGTCGTGGCGATCGTCGTGATGCTCTACCTCTCGCCGGTCCTCACGCTGGTGATGTTGTGCGTCGCGCCCGCGTTGCTCTTCACCGCGGTGAAACTGCGCACGTCGGTGTTCCCCGCCAGTTGGGACGCGCAGCAGAAGGCCGGCAACGTCGCCAACGTCGTCGAAGAGGCCGTCACCGGTGTACGCGTCGTGAAGGGCTTCGGGCAGGAGCAACAGGAACTCGACCGGCTGATCGGCCGGTCGCACGAGATGTTCTCGTCGCGCGCCCGCCTCGTCGACCTGCAAGCGCGCCTGCAGCCGGCGATGCAATCGATCCCGTCGTTCGGCCAGGTCGCGGTGTTGCTCCTGGGCGGGTACCTGGCGATCCACGGGCACATCACGCTCGGCACGTTCCTCGCGTTCGCGAGCTACATGATCGATCTCACCGCGCCGGTGCGGCAGATGGCGGCCATCCTCACCGTCGGGCAGCTCGCCCGCGGCGGCGCCGAACGCATCTTCGACCTCCTCGACTCCACACCGCTCGTCCAGGACCAGCCCGGTGCACCCGACCTCGCGGTCAGCCGGGGTGAGGTCACCTTCGACCACGTCACGTTCGGCTACCTCTCGTCGGAGCCGGTGCTGCGCGACTTCGACCTCACCGTGAAACCGGGCGAGACGGTCGCGCTCGTCGGCGCGTCGGGATCGGGCAAGTCGACGGTGTCGCTCCTGCTACCGCGCTTCTACGACGTGCACCAGGGCCGCGTCCGTATCGACGGCACCGACGTACGCACCGTGTCGCTCGCGTCGCTGCGCAGCCAGATCGGCGTGGTGTTCGAAGACTCGTTCCTGTTCTCCGATTCGATCCGCTCCAACATCGCCTTCGGCCGGCCCGACGCAACCGAGGCCGAGGTCGAAGCGGCGGCGCGTGCCGCCGAGGCGCACGAGTTCGTGCTGCGGCTCCCGAACGGTTACGACACCGTCGTGGGCGAGCAGGGGCTCACGCTGTCGGGCGGCCAACGCCAGCGGATCGCGCTGGCCCGTGCCTTGCTCTCCGACCCGCAGATCCTCCTGCTCGACGACGCGACGTCGTCGGTCGACGCGCGTGTGGAGGAAGAGATCCACGCAACGCTGCGACGGTTGCTCGCGGGCCGCACCACCTTGCTGATCGCGCACCGGCGCTCGACGCTCGGTCTCGCCGATCGCATCATCGTGGTCGACGACGGAGGGGTCGCCGACGCCGGCACCCACGACGAGCTCTGGGCGCGCTGCGAGCTGTACCGCACCCTGCTCTCGGGCCCGGTGGCGACGCGGAAGGCATCGACGCCGACGGCGAAACCGTCGGTTCGGCCGGCAACGGCAACGGGAACGGCGCGCCGCACGGCGACGGGCGGGTGAACGGGATCACGCCCTCGGCGTGGCGGGCGCCCGACAGCGGCGAGCTCGGCGTGCCCGTCATCGACTCCGTACGCCCCGCCACACCGCAGGTCCGGGTCGCGGGCGGCGGCGGGGGCGGTGGTTTCGGCCCGGGCGGCGGGGGTGCGGCCTGGGGCGCGGTGCTCGCGCCGACGCCGGAGTTGCTGGCCAAGGTGGCCGCGCTCGAACCGACGAAGGCCGAAGCCAAGGTCGATGTGGAAGCCGAGGCTGCGCCCGACCCTCACTTCCGGTTCCTGCGGTTCCTGCGCCCGTACCGGATCGGCCTCATCGTCGGCATGGTGCTCGTTTCGCTCGACGCGATCTGCACGCTGGCCGCGCCGTGGTTGATCCGCCGTGGTATCGACCACGGCGTCGCGAGGCAGGCCACGAATTCGCTCGCGATCATCTCGGCGGTCTTCCTCGCCGTCACGTTGCTCGACTGGGCGATCATGTGGTCGGAGACGCACGTCATGGGCGTGACGTCGGAACGCCTGCTGCACGCCATGCGCATCAAGGTGTTCTCACATCTGCAGCGGCTCGGGATCGACTACTACGAACGCGAGATGGCCGGCCGCGTGATGACACGCATGACGACCGACATCGACGCGCTCTCGAACCTGTTGCAGACCGGGCTCGTCACCGCACTCGTCAACGTCGTGACCTTCGTCGGGGTCGGTGTCGCCCTCGCGATCATGAACCCGAAACTGGCGGCGGTCACCGCGATCTGCCTCCCGCCCCTGATCGTGATGACCCTGTGGTTCCGCGCCCAGTCGGGCAAGGCCTACGAGCGGGCGCGGGAGCGGATCGCCGCGGTGAACGCCGAACTGCAAGAAGGCCTTTCGGGTGTGCGCGTGTCGCAGGCATTCGTGCGCGAGCGCACCAACGAAGAACGGTTCGAGGGCACGGCACGCGGCTACCTCGAAGCGCGGCTCGGCGCGCAACGCCTCGTCGCGATCTACTTCCCGTTCGTCGAGATGCTCTCCGAACTGGCCGCCGCGCTGGTACTCGGTGCCGGCAGCGTGTTCATCGCGCAGCGTTCGCTCAGCCCCGGCGAACTCATCGCGTTCTTGCTCTACCTCGACCTGTTCTTCTCGCCGATCCAGCAGCTCTCGCAGGTGTTCGACTCCTACCAGCAGGCGCGGGTGTCGCTCGGGCGTATCGCCGAACTGCTGGAGACGCCGAGCAGTGTTCCTCCGCCGGCGGTGCCGGTACTGCCGCGGCCGCCTGACCGGCGACATCGTGCTGGAAGGCGTGCGCTTCCACTACCCGAACACGGTCGACGAAGCGCTGCGCGGCGTCGACCTGCACATCGCGCCCGGCGAATCGGTCGCGCTGGTCGGTGAGACGGGTGCCGGCAAGTCGACGGTGCTGAAGCTCGTCGCCCGCTTCTACGACACGACGGCCGGCGAGGTGCGCGTCGACGGGGTACCGGTTTCGCGCTACGACCCCGTCGCGTACCACGCGCAACTCGGGCTCGTGCCCCAGGAAGCGTTCCTCTTCTCGGGGACGATCCGCGACAACATCGCGTACGGTCGCCGCGGCGCGACCGATGCCGAGGTCGAGGCCGCCGCGCGGGCGGTCGGCGCGCACGAGTTCGTCACCTCGCTGCCCGGCGGCTACCTGCAGCCCGTGAGCGAGCGGGGCCGATCGCTCTCGTCGGGCCAACGGCAGTTGATCGCCCTTGCGCGCGCGCACCTCGTCGACCCGGCGATCCTCCTGCTCGACGAAGCCACGTCGAACCTCGACCTCAACACGGAGGCGCGCGTCACGAAGGCGATGGGGGTCGCGGCCGAGGGCCGTACGACGATCCTCATCGCCCACCGGCTGCAGACCGCACGTCTCGCCGGCCGGATCGTGGTGGTCGACAACGGCCGGATCGTGGAGGACGGCACCCACGCGGAGTTGCTGGCTCGGGGTGGTCGGTACACCGAGATGTGGGCCGCCGCCGAAGGCGAGCACAGCACCGCCGCCGCCTCCTGACCCGCTCGGCGCCGCCGGCCCGCACCGGCGGCCCCGGCCACGGCTCCGTTACCGGCCGGCAACGCGCCGGTCACGCTTTTCCGCGACACTCGGGTATGCGACCGCCTGCCTCTCCGCGTGCCCTCGCCGCCGCCCGCGGCGACGAACCGGCCGATCTCCTCTTCACCGGGGGCCGGGTCTTCGTCCCGACCACCCGGGAATGGGTCGTCACCTCCCTCGCCGTCTGCGACGGTCTCGTCGTCGGGTGGGGCGATCGTGATGCTCGGGAAACCGTCGACGTCGACGGCGCCGCGCTCTGCGCCGGCTTCGTCGACGCGCACATGCACCTGGAGTCGACGAAGCTGTGGGTCGACGAGTTCGTCCGCACCGTGTTGCCGCACGGCACCACCGCGGTCGCCGCCGACCCGCACGAGATCGCGAACGTCTTCGGTGTCCCCGGGATCGCCGCGCTCGCGGAGGCGGCCGCCGGGTTGCCGTTCACGTTCGGGATCTGCGCGTCGAGTTGCGTGCCCGCGTCACCCTTCGAGAGCGCGGGCGCCGAACTGCTCGCGGCCGACGTGCGCGCGCTGCTCGAGGTGCACGGCGCGATCGGTGTCGCCGAGGTCATGAACTTCCCCGGTGTGATCGCCGGCGATGCCGACCTCTCGGCGAAGATCCGGGCCGCGGGCCACCGCCGCGTCGACGGTCACGCGCCCGGATTGCAGGGCGTGGCGCTCGACGCGTACCTCGCGGCGGGAGTGGAGTCCGACCACGAATGCACGCAGCTCGAAGAAGCCGAGGAGAAACGGCGCAAGGGGATGTGGGTGTTCATCCGCGAAGGGTCCGCGAGCCGGAACCTCGCCGACCTCGTGCCGATGGTCATGCGCGGCGGTATCACGAACGTCGCGTTTTGCACCGACGACCGTGAACCCGACCTCATCCGTACGCGCGGTCACGTCAACGATTGCGTGCGCCTCGCGATCTCCCTCGGCGTCGCGACGGAAGACGCACTGACGATGGCAACCCACCAGGCCGCGCAGTACCACAACTTCCATCACCTCGGTCAGCTCGCACCCGGCTACCAGGCCGACATTCTCTGCTTCGACGACCTCATCGCGATGGAGCCGGCCGCGGTCTATCAGCGGGGCCGGCTCGTCGCGCGCCGGGGCGCCGCCGTCCCCGGCGCGGTCGCGCCGAGCGCGCCGCCCGAGTGGATGCTCGCCTCGATGCACCTGGCGCGCATCCCGCCGGCCGCCGAGCTGGAACTGGCCGTCCCGGAGGGTGGGGTGGCGCGGGTCATCGGTCTGGTGCGCGGCCAGTTGCTGACGAGCCACCTCGTCCTCGACGTCACCGATCCCGCGGTCGACGTCGCCCGCATCGCGGTGCTCGAACGGCATCGGGAAACGGGCCGGGTCGGTCTCGGATGGGTATCGGGTTTCGGCATCGAGCGGGGCGCGATCGCGTCGACCGTCGCGCACGACGCGCACAACTGCATGGTTGTGGGCGCGCGAGACGTTGCCGCGACCGCCGACATGTCGGTCGCGATCGCCCGGCTCGACGAGATCGGCGGTGGTCAGGTCGCGGTGCTCGACGGGCGGGTCGTCGGTGAGATCCGCCTCCCGATCGGCGGGTTGATCTCGCCCGAACCGGCCGGCGAGGTCGCCCGGCAGGCCGCCGCCGTCACGGCCGCCGCCCACGACGCGCTCGGCGTCACCGTCGACGCGCCGTTCATGCAGCTGTCGTTCCTCGGCCTGTCGGTGCTGCCGCACCTGCGCATCACCGACCGCGGCCTCGTCGACGTCGACGGTTGGAAACTCACCACCGCGAACCCCTGAACTCCCGCACCCCTCTGCCGGGTTGTGTCGTTTGTGCTCCCGTACGGGGGTACAAACGTCACAACGTGGGGTGGCTGTGGGTGATCGGGCCGTAGAGCTCGGGGCGCCGGTAGCGGGCGAAGTCGAAGAGCGTTTCCTTGTAGTGCGCGCACAGGTCGAGGTCGCACGAAGCGACGATCACCTCGTCGCCGTCGGTGCTGCACCGGGCGACGACCTCACCCGACGGTGCGATGATCTGGCTCTCGGCCAGGAGTTCGGTGCCCTCCTCGAACCCGCCCTTGGCGACGCCGACGACCCACGTGCCGTTCTGGTACGCGCCGGCCGCCATCACGAGATGGTTGTGGAACCCGGCGAGGCGATCCTGCGCGGGGTCGGGCGGGTAGTGGATCGGGGTGTTGTAGCCGATGCACAGCAACTCGACGCCCTGCAGGCCGAGCAGCCGGTAGGTCTCCGGCCAGCGGCGGTCGTTGCAGATCGCCATGCCGATCTTGCCGCCGAACGCGTCGTGCACCGCGAACGGGTCGGGGCCGGGCTCGAAGTAGGCGCGTTCGAGATGTTGGAACGGCCGCCACGGCTCGACCTCCTCGTGGCCCGGTAGGTGCACCTTGCGGTACTTGGCGACGATGCGGCCGTCGCGCTCGACGAGGATCGCGCTGTTGTAGCGGTGGCCGTCGGGCGTCAGTTCGGCGTAGCCGAGATGGAACCCGACGCGGAGTGCCCGCGCCTCGTCGAACAACGGCTGGGTCTGCGCCGACGGCATCTCACGTTCGAAGAAGGCGAGCTGTTCGTCGTCGGTGAGGGGCCAGCGGGGGAAGAACGTCGTCAGCGCGAGTTCCGGGAACACGACCAGCGTGGCGCCGTGGCCCGCCGCGTCGCGGAGCAGCGCGATCAGACGGCCCACGACGTTCGCGCGCGGTTCGTCGCGCGCGATCGGACCGAGTTGCGCGGCGGCGACCTCGATGATGCGGGTCACGACGCGCCTGCGAGCGCGCGCACCACCGCGAACAGCACCCTCGCCCCGCGCGCCAGGTCGGCATCGTCGGTGTGCTCGGCCGGGTTGTGGCTGATCCCTTGCGCGCTGGGGACGAACACCATGCCGGCCGGGCACAGGCGGGCGAGCATCTGCGCGTCGTGGCCCGCGCCGGACGGCATGCGCTTCACCGAGCAACCCAGGGCGCGCGCGGTTTCTTCGACGAGGGTCACGATTCCGTCGTCGAATGCGACGGGATCGAAGTCGGCCAGCGTCCGCAGCGCCACCGTCGCGCCCTCGGCGGCCGCGACCTCCTCGCAGTGGGCGCGAACCCGGGCCACCGCAGCGTGCAGCGTGTCCCGGTCGGTGTGGCGGAGGTCGATGGTGAACGTGGCGCGCGCCGCGACGACGTTCACCAGGTTCGGGTGGAGCGCGACACGGCCGACGGTGCCGACGAGCGGCGCGCCCATCTCGCGCGTGAGGTCGCGTACGAACACCGCGACCTGTGCGGCAACCAACGCGGCATCGTGACGCATCGCCATCGGTGTGGTGCCGGCATGGTTCGACTGGCCGGTGACCGTCACCTCGGTCCACGAGATGCCCTGCACGCCGGTGACCGCACCGATCTGCACGCCCTCGGCTTCGAGCACCGGGCCCTGCTCGATGTGCAGCTCGACGTAGGCGTGCGGCGCCCGGCCGGGGCACGGCGCGCTGCCCGCGTAGCCGATGCGTCGTAGCTCCTCGCCGAGCACCGCGCCGTCGACGCCGACGGTCGAGAGCGCGTCTTCCACCGCGAGGCCACCGGCGTACACGAGGCTGCCGAGCATGTCGGGGTGGAAGCGCGCCCCTTCCTCGTCGGTGAAGAAGGTGACCGCGACCGGGCGTTCCGTGGCGACGTTGCCCGCGATCAAGGTTTCGAGCACTTCGACGCCCGCGAGCACACCGAGGCAGCCGTCGTAGATGCCGCCCGTCGCGACGGTGTCGATATGGCTGCCGATCATCACGGGCGGGTCGAACCGGTCGGCGGGCCAGGTCGCGGTGACGTTGCCGATCGCATCGATGTCGACTCTCGCGCCGAGGTCGTGCATCCAGGTGACGACGAGATCGCGCCCGGCGCGGTCGGCATCGGTGAGCGCGAGCCGCGAGCACCCGCCGCCGTCGAGTGCGCCCAGCTCGGCGAGCGCGTCGAGCCGTGCCCGCAGGCGCGGGAACGACGGTGACACGTCGGTCTGATCGGTACCGGTCATCGCGGTCAAGGTTCGCGCGCCGTCCCGGCACCCGACACGTCTTCGGGCCGCACCGGCACGCGCGCGAGTGGCCGGCCCGTCGCGGCCCGGATCGCGGCGACGACGGCCGGGGTCGAGGAGATCGTCGGTGGTTCGCCCACGCCCTTCGCGCCGAACGGTGCGCCGGGCTCGGGTTGCTCGATCAACGTGATGTCGACGTCGGGCATGTCGAGCGTCGTCGGGATCAGGTAGTCGGTGAAACTCGCGTTGCGGATCTCGCCGTTCTCGACGACGAGCTCCTCCATGACCGCGAGGCCTACTCCCTGCGCGCACCCACCCTCGATCTGGCCCCGCACCTGCAACGGGTTCAACGTCCGCCCGACGTCTTGGGCGGTGGCCAGGTGCACGACGCGCACGAGGCCGAGCTCGGTGTCGACGTCGACGACGGCCCGGTGCGCGGCGCAGGCGAACGAAACGTGCGCGTGGCCCTGGCCGATGTGGTCGAGCGGGTGAGTCAGGCGGTGATGGAAGGCCTCGGTCGCCTCGAACGCGATGCCCGGCGCGGCGTCGGTGAGCGCGACGTCGAGGGCACCGTCGCCGGAACGAACCCGACCGTCGGCGAGGTCGAGCGTTTCGACGGTGAAACCCTCTCGAGTCGCGACGTGTTCGAGGAACCGGGCCCGCACCGCCCGGCATGCACGTTCCACCGCGCCACCCGACATCATCGTCTGGCGGCTCGCCGACGTGGAACCGGCGGACTCGATCGACGCGGTCTCGGCCGGCGCGACGACGACTTCGTCGACACCGAGGATCGTGCGGCCGAACTGCTGTACGAGGGTCACGAAACCCTGCCCGACCTCGGCCGCCGCGCAGGTGATCGTCGCGACGCCATCGCGCAAGTGGCACCGCGCGACCGAACTGTCGTCGTAGCCCTCGGCGTACATCAGGTTCTTGAAGCCGACCGCGAACCCGGTCGCGCGGGTGACGTCGATGCCGTCGGTGGTGCGGCCCGCGCCACCGGGGCGGGCGAGCAGGTCGTCGGCGGCCGGCGGGGGCAGGGGCATGGCCGCGCAGGCACGGATCACCTCCGCCACCGGCAACGTGCCGTCGATCCGCTGGCCGGTGATGAGTTCGTCTCCGGGCGCGAGCGCGTTGCGCAGTCGCAGCTCGATCGGGTCGATGCCGCAGGCCGCCGCGAGCTTGTCCATCTGGCTTTCGTGCGCGAAGCACACCTGCACCGCGCCGAAGCCGCGCATCGCGCCACACGGCGGGTTGTTGGTTCGCACTGCGAACGTGTCGACGCTCGCGTTCGGTACGCGGTAGGGACCGGGCGAAAAACAGGCCGCGTTCGCGGCGACGTGATAACTCGACGACCGGTACGCACCACCGTCGAGCACGATGCGTGCCTCGAAACTGACGATGGCACCCTCGGGTGTGGCGCTGTGGCGCATCCAGATGCGAGCCGGGTGACGGTGCACGTGGCCGAGGAACGACTCGCGCCGGCTGTACGCGAACTTCACCGGGCGGTCGGTACGGAGCGCGAGGAGGCATGCGTGGATGTGGAGGCTCACGTCCTCACGCGCGCCGAACGCACCGCCGACCCCGCCGAGGGTGATGCGCACCTTGTCCGGCGGGAGGCCGAGGCACGTCGCGATCTGGTCGCGGTCGTTGTGGAGCCACTGCGTCGACACGATGAGGTCGACGCCGCCGTCGTCGGCCGGCAGCGCGAGCCCGGCTTCGGGCCCCATGAACGCCTGGTCCTGCATGCCGACCTCGTACGTTCCCTCGACCACGACCGGGCCGCGCGCCGCCGGGTCGCCGTGCCGGACCCGTAGTTGGCGGAACAGGTTCCCGTCGGGATGGAGCGGCGCGGCCGTGATCGCCGCCTCGGGGTCGGTGAGCGCGGGCGTCACGTCGTAGTCGACGACGATCGCCTCGCAGGCGATGCGCGCGGTTTCGGGGTGATCGGCCGCGACGGCCGCGACCGGTTCGCCGGCGTAGCGCACGACATCGTCGGCGAACACCGGCTGGTCGGCGAGCTCGAGGCCGTAGCGGTTGCGGCCCTCGAGATCTTCGGCCGTGAGCACGGCGGCGACGCCGCGGATCGCGAGCGCCGCGCTCGTGTCGATCGAGCGGACCCGCGCCGACGCGTGAGGCGACCGGAGCGTCCGTCCCCAAAGCATGCCGTCGCCCCAAAGGTCGTTGGCGAACGCGAACTCGCCCCGGACCTTCGGGACGCCATCGGGACGGATCGCGGCGTCGCCGACCCGGCCGCCCACCGGCGACTCGACGTACGTCGTCACGCGCCGGCCCGCCGCGCCGCGGCGGTGACCGCGGCGAGCACTCGCCCGTAGCCGGTGCACCGGCACAGGTTGCCCGACAACGCCTCGCGGATCGCGAGGTCGCCCGCGCCCGGGTCGCGGGCGAGAAGGTCGTGGACCGCCATCACGAGCCCCGGTGTACAGAACCCGCACTGCACCGCACCCTCGTCGACGAAGGCGCGTTGCACGCCGTTGAGTTCATAGTGCTCGGGTGACTGCAGGCCTTCGGGCGTGACGATCTCGCTCCCGGTCACGCTGCGAGCAAGCACCAGGCACGCGCACACGAGCGTGCCGTCGACGAGCACGGAGCACGCGCCGCACTCGCCCTGTTCGCACGCGGCCTTCGCCGCGGGGAGACCGAGTCGTTCCCGCAGCACGTACAGGAGGTTCTCGCCGTCCCACGCGTCGACGATGTCGTGCTCGGCACCGTTGACCCGGAGCGTGTAGCCGGTCATGCGAGGGAGCGCCGCAACGCCCGGCGCGCGAGCACCTCGACTGCGTGCTCGCGGTAGCGCGCGGTGCTGCGATGATCGTCGATGGCGTGCACCTCGGCCGCAACCCGGCGGGCGAAGCCGTCGAGGTCGGATGGGTCGGAGACCGCGATCGCGCCCTCGCTCCACGCCAGCCGGCCCGCGAGCCACGCGGCGGCCGAGTCGGCCGTCAACGGCGTCGGGCCGACCGACCCGAGGCCGATGCCGACCCGGTGGGCGTCGAAGTCGACGGAGAGCGCGACCGATGCGACCGCGATCACCATCGCGTTCCGGGTGCCGACCTTGAGGTAATCCTGCGGACCCCGACGAATTGGGACGCGGATCGCGGTGACCAACTCGCCGGCGGCGAGCGCGGTGCGTTTCGGGCCGACGAGGAATTCGCGGAGCGGAACGTCGCGACCACCGTCGCGGCCGATCACCGCGACGGAAGCGCCGAGTGCGAGGAGTACGGGGAGGGTGTCGCCCGCCGGTGATGCCGTCGCGACGTTCCCGCCGATCGTGCCGGCGTTGCGGATCTGGGGCGAGCCCACGGTGCGGGCGGCCGCCGCGAGCGCGGGCGCGTACGCCGCGAGCCGCGGATCGAGCAGCTCGGTATAGGTGACGGCCGCGCCGACCACCAGCATGTCGTCCTCGACCGTCCAACCCCGCAGCGCGTCGAGGTCGCGGACGCAGATGACGTCGTCGGGCCGCCGCCGGTCTTCGTTGACGTCGACCATGAGGTCGGTACCGCCGGCGAGCAGCGCCGCGCCGGGTGCCCGGGTGAGCGCCGCGAGTGCTTCCTCGAGCGTCGTCGGCACCAGCACGGCCATGGCGCCAGCTTCGGCGCCGATTCAACAAAATGTCAACGCGGAGCCGTGAAGGCTTTGTGAACCGGTTGTTTCACGACCTTGTGACCTGCACCGATACGCGGGTCGCGCCGGCGCTCACCGAGGCACGGACGATGTCGTCGACCGCGTCGAGGATCGCGACCGCGTCGCCGGTGACGCCACTCCCGAACGGCCCGAAGTCGACGTCGAACCCGTGCGCGCGTGCGGCCTCGACCGCGGCGAGCACGTGCGGGCCGGGTTCGCCATCGACGAACGGCTCGACGGTGAATTCGACCCGCAGCATCACGTCACGCCACCCTAACAACCGTGCTCCTCGCCGGTGGGACGCTGATCGACGTCGACGGTGAACGCGCCGCCGACGTACGCATCGGTGCCGACGGCCGGGTGGCCGAGGTCGCGGCCTCGATCGCGGCAGGTGAGCACGAGACCGTCGTCGACTGCCGCGGCCGGCTCGTGGTGCCGGGTGGTGTCGACGTCCACACCCACATGCACCTCCCGGTCGGCGCGGTACGCGTGAGCGACGACTTCGACACCGGCACTCGCGCCGCGGCGATCGGTGGCACGACGACGGTGATCGACTATGTCACCGCCTACCGCGGCGAAGACCCGCTCGCCGCGCTGGCGACGTGGCGGCAATGGGCGGCGCCGGCGTGCGTCGACTACGGCCTCCACATGACGTTCACCGAACGCGTCCCCGAACGAGTCATCGCCGAGTGCGTCGCCGCCGGAGTGACGTCGTTCAAGCTCTACATGGCGTACCCGGAACTGCTGCAAGTCGACGACGACGTCATCGTCGAGGTGATGTTCGCGGCGACGCGTCACGGCGGTCTCGTCACCCTGCACTGCGAGAACGGCGGCGCGATCGAGGCGTTGCGCCGTCGCGCGCTGGCCGAGGGGCGCACCGGCGTGATCGAGCACGCGAACACGAGGCCCGCGATCCTCGAAGCGGAGGCCGTGACCCGTGCCGCGGCACTCGCCGAAGTGGCGGGCGCATCGTTGTACGTCGTGCACCTCTCGTCGGCGCCGGCGCTCGCCGCGGTGCGGGAGGCCCGGGAACGAGGGGTCGACGTCGCCGCCGAAACGTGCCCCCAGTACCTCTACCTCGACACCGCCCGCCTCACGCGACCCGACGGTGAGTCGTACGTGTGCACGCCGCCGTTGCGCGACCCGTGGCATGTCGAGGAGCTGTGGGAAGGCCTCGCGACGGGCGCGGTCCAGACCGTCGCGACCGACCACTGTCCTTTCACGGTGGCCGACCGCCGTGCCGGCGTGCGGGCGCGACCGGGCGGCTGGGTCGACTTCACGGAGGTGCCCGGCGGCCTGCCCGGTATCGAAACGCGCATGGGCCTCGTGTGGGAAGGCGTCACCGCGGGCCGGATCACCGCCGCCGACTGGGTGCGGCTGTGCGCGGAGGCACCGGCGCGCACGTTCGGCTGCTGGCCCGAGAAGGGCAACCTGCGGGTCGGCGCCGATGCCGACGTCGTCGTCTGGGACCCGAGCCTCACCCATTCGCTGGCGGCGCGCTCGTTGCACATGGCCGTCGACCATTCACCGTACGAAGACATGACGGTTTCGGGTTGGCCCGCGCTCGTCTTGTCGCGTGGCGAGGTGATCGCGCGCGACGGCTCCTACGTCGGTGAACCGCGCCGCGGCCGATACCTCGCCCGCCACCCCCATGCCGGGTTGTGAGCGTTGTACCCCCGTACGGGCGCATAACCCTCACAACCCGGCAGGGGGGGTCAGGCTTCGGCGGCGTTGAGATAGTTGTAGATCGTGAAGCGGCTGACGCCCATCGCGTCGGCGACGCACTCCACCGATTTGCGCAACGCGAACGCGCCCCGTTCGCCGAGCAACTGCACCGCGCGCTGTTTGTCTTCGCGCGTGAGCTCGGCGAGCGAAGAGCCGAGTTCGGTTTCGACCGCCGAGATCATGCGATCGAGTGTGCCTTGCACTCCCGGGAGCCGGAGACCGCCGACCAGTGCGCCTTCCCAGTGCAACGGGATGTCGCCCGCGGCCAGCTCTTTCGTCGCGATGAGTTCTGCACCCAGCGCCTCCGCGACCGGTTCGAGCGCGACGAGCAGTGGGTGGCGGCGGACCATGTCGTTGAGAACGTAGCGAATCGTGCCGAAGGCGTGGGGCGGCGCCGAGCCGGGCCTCGAGCTACGTAACGGCTCTGTGAACTGGCCCCGCCCGCGTTGACAGTTTGTTGAACGCGCGGCGAAGGTCGAGGGATGCGAACGGTGATCCGGAACGGCATCGTGCTCCCCATGGCGCGCCCGGGTGAAGCGCTCGACCCCGGTTCGGTCCTGATCGACGGCAGCGGCATCGTCGCTGTCGGCGCGGTCGAAGCCATCGATCGCGACCCGCGAGCCGAGGGCGCCACGGTCGTCGATGCCACGAACCACGCCGTGGTGCCCGGATTGCACAACTGCCATCTGCATTCCGGTCTCCTGCGCGGTACCGCCGAGTCGAAGTCGTTGTGGGACTGGTTGAAGGCCTACGTCGACCCGGCCCACCGGGCCCTCCCCCGAGATCGCGCGGGCGGCATCACGCCAGTGCTACGCCGAAGCGTTGCTCGGCGGTACGACGTCGGTGATGGACATGTGGCGGTTCATGGAAGGATCGGCCGAGGTCGCGGAGGCGCTCGGTATCCGCGCGACGCTCGTTCCCTACGTTGCCGACGAGGAGGGCTTCGACTACTTCGAGACCCTCGCCACCAACCGCGCGCTGCTCGAAGCCCACCATGAAGCCGCGAGTGGCCGGGTGCGCGCCTGGGTCGGCCTCGAACACCTGATGTATTGCACCGAGCAGTGTTTTCGCGACGGGGCCGCGCTCGCGGAGGAGTTCGAGACGGGGCTGCACACGCACTCGTCGGAGTCGCGCTGGGAAGTGGAGGAAGCGCAACGGTTGTGGGGGAAACGGCCGATCGAAGTGTTCGCCGACCGCGGCGTGCTGTCCGACCACACCGTTGTCGCGCACTGCGTGTGGCTCGACGATCATGAGATCGAGCTGCTCGCCCGCTCGGGCACGTCGGTCGCGCACTGCCCGTGCTCCAACATGAAGTTGGCTTCCGGCCCGGCCCGCATCTCCGATTTGCGCGCGGCCGGCGTCGCGGTCGGCATCGGCAGCGACGGTGAGAAGGAGAACAACAACCTCGACCTGTTCGAGGAGATGAAATTCGCCTCCCTCCTGCAGAAGGTCACCTCCCTCGACCCGACCACCGGCGACCCGTGGGACATCCTCACCATCGCCACCAGCGAGGGCGCGACCGCGCTCGGGCTCGGCGCGCTCACGGGCACGTTGGAGGCGGGGAAGCGGGCCGATGTCGTCACCGTCGACCTGACCGGACTGCACACCACACCGCTGCTGCACGGTTCCGACTTCAACGCCGTCGCCCATCTCGTGTTCTCGGCGTCGGCGCACGACGTTCGCGACGTGTGGGTCGACGGTGAACGCCTGTTGGTGTCGGGAACACCGACCACCTTCGATGTCGCGCAGGTGCGCGACGAGGCGCAAGCCGCCGCCGAAGAGTTGTTCGCGCGCCGGGCGGCGCTGCTCGCGACTGCGTGAGTGGCCGCTGGTTGCTCCGCGGGTGCGCGTACGTCGCCACGTTCGACGACGACGGGCACGAGTACCGCGACGCCGACGTACTGGTCGACGGCGCGACGATCGTCGCGGTGGGGCCGCGGCTCGACGCGGCCGGGTGCGATCGGGTGGTCGACGGTTCCGGCCTGGTCGTATTGCCCGGGTTGGTGAACGCGCACCAGCACCTCTACCAGGGCGCCCTGCGCGCCATCCCGCAACTCGAACGGGCGTTGATCGGGCCGTGGCTCCGGGAGCTCGGCGCGATCGTCAAGGCGTGGTGGGAGGCGGGACGGTTCGAGCCCGGCGCGGTCGAGGCGATCGCGACCGCGGTGCTCACCGAGTCGCTGCTCGGCGGGGTGACGACGGTCGCCGACCAGCACTACTTCCATCCGGCCGGCCCGACCCGCCCCTACGTGGAGGCGACGATCGCCGCGGCCGGAAGGGTCGGCGTGCGACTGCACGCGTGCCGGGGAACGCTCACGCTCGGTCCCGACCCGTCGGTGGTGCAAACGGTCGACGAAGTCGTGCGCCATAGCGAAGCGTTGATCGTCGCGCATCACGACCCCGCCCCCGGCGCGCGAGTGCGGGTCGCGCTCGCGCCCTGCGGCGTGCACGTCGACGAACTCGCGCTGTTCGACGAACTCGCCGCGCTGGCCGCCGATCACGGCGGCGTGCGCCTGCACACCCATCTCTACGAGCACGTCGACACCGAAGCGGCCTTCGAACGCTACGGCCGGTCGCCCTGGGAGTTGCTGGTCGCGCACGGGTGGGCGCAGCCGCGTACCTGGCTCGCGCACTGCGCCGATGTCCCGCGCCACGAACTCGCGGCGATGGCAGACGCCGGGGTCGGTATCGCCCACCTGGTCGCGCCCGACCTGCGCATGGGATGGGGCGTCGCGCCGGTGCGCGACATGCTCGACGCGGGGATCGCGGTCGGGTTCGGCACGACGGGCTCGGCGTCGAACGACGGCGCGAACCTCTTGGGCGACCTGCGTCTCGCCGCGCTCGTGCACCGGACGCGCGACGGCGACGACCCGTCGCGCTGGCTCGACGCCCGCACGTTGCTGCACATGGCGACGCGCGGCGGTGCCGCGTGCCTGGGCCGCGACGATCTCGGTGCGCTCGCGGCAGGGATGCAGGCCGACATCGCGGCGTGGGACCTTCGCCGCGTCGACCGCATCGGCGTGCACGACCCGATCGCGGGGTTGTTGCTCACCGGCTTGTCGAGCGCGGCGAGCTTCGTCGCGGTCGGCGGCGAGGTCCTGGTCGAGGACGGCGCGGCGGTGACCCTCGACGTCGATGCGATCGCGGCCGGGGCGCGCGCCGCGGTGCCGCCGCTACCGGGTTGAACGGGCGTCGGGGCGGTCGGGCCGAGCCCGGTCGCGTTCACACCGGCAGCCCGAACGTGGCCGGGTCGGGTTGCGCGCCGGCACCGCGGAGAAGGGCGCGGAGATGGTGTGCGTGCAGCCGCGTCGAAGTGATCGCAACGCCGAGGGGGGCCAGCGCGTCGGCGACCGCGCCGGCGAGCACGGCCGGCGCCGCGGTGATCGCCGCTTCGCCCGCGCCGCGGAACCCACCCTCGACCCCGGAACGGGTCTCGCGGTGCACGACCCGCAACCGGGGTGCCTCGACCGCGGTCGGCACGGTGTAGTCGGCCAGTGTCGTGCACTGCGGTTGGCCGTCGGGCCCGTAGCGCGCCTCTTCGAAACACACCGCCCCGAGGCCTTGGGTGAAACCGCCCTGGTGCTGGCCCTCGACCACCATCGGGTTGATCACCACGCCGCAGTCGCTGACGATCACCGCGTCGAGCACCCGCACGTCGCCGGTCGCGGGGAACACCTCGACTGCGACCGCGGTCATGTGCGACGCGAACGTCTCGTCGAAGTTGGTGTGCCCGGCGGCGTCGGGGACGGGGATGGTGCGCCCCGGCGTGTAGCAAACGGTCGCGCTCAGGCCCGGTTCGACGCCGGGCGGGAGGCGATGGGTGTGCCACCACGCTTCGGCCGCGACCGCTTCGAGGGTCGGTGCGCTCCCCATGTGCTCGGCGATCGCGACGACCTTCTCGCGGACACGGCCGGCTGCGATCCGGGCCGCACCGCCCGCCATCACCGCGGTCCGGCTGCCCCATGTCCCCATGCCGTAGGGGAGCGCGGCGGTGTCGCCGTCGCGCACGTCGACCCGGTCGACCGTGGTTCCGAGCGCTTCGGCGACGATCTGCGCGAGGACCGTCTCGTGCGACTGCCCCTGCGACTTCGACCCGACCGTCACCGTCACGTTGCCGTCGGGGAGCACCGACACGGTCGCGCTCTCGTAGGAGCCGAAGCGGCCGGCGACGCCGTATTGCGTCGGTGCGGTGCCCTGCACGAGCGTCGACAGGCCGATGCCGACGGCGCGGCCCGCGGCTCGCATCGTGGCCTGCCGTTCGCGCCAGGCCGGGTAGTCGAATTCGGTGAGCAACTGGTCGAGTTGCGGGCCGAGCGGCCCGACGTCGATGCGCGCGCCGCCGGGCGCGATGTACGGCCTCGGCGTGTCGGGGAGCAGGTTCCGGCGGCGCACCTCGGCGGGATCGAGACCGAGATCGGCCGCGACGAGGTCCATGACGCGTTCGGTCGTGAAGTGCGCCTGCGGTTGGCCGAACCCGCGGTACGCGCCGACCGGGCACGTCGTGGTCGCGACGCACGACAGCTCCCATCCGAACTGCTCGATCGCGTAGCCGCCGCTGAGGGCACCGACGGTGACGAGCGAAGGCCCGATGCCGGAGAAGTAGAGGACCGGGTTGCCGATGTCGGAGACGATCCGCACCGACAGCGCGAGCACCTTCCCGTCGTCGTCGTACGCGAACGTCGCGTCGTGCACCTGCGGCCGTGAATGCACCGACGCGGTGAGCGCCTCGGTACGGTCCTCGCTCCAGCGCACCGCGTGCCCGGTGAGACGCGCCAGCAAGGCGACGAGGCATTCTTCGCGGGTGAAGTGCTGCTTGTTGCCGAACCCGCCGCCGATGTCGGGCGCGACGACGCGCACCTCGCGCTCCGACAGCCCGCACACCTCCGCGATGACGGTACGCAGCTGGTGCGGTTGCTGCTGCGACGCGAACACGGTGAGGTACCCGGTGGCCGGGTCGACCGAAGCCTGCGCGCCGTGCCCTTCGAGCGGGAGGGCGCACACCCGATGGTTCTCGAACCGTTCGGTTCGTACGTGGGGCGCGTTCTCGATCGTCGCGGCGAGGTCGTCGGTGGCGTGTTCGAGGTGCAGGAACTCGTTCGTGCCCCATTCGGGGTAGAGGAGCGGCGCGCCGGGCGCGAGCGCCGTGAGCGCGTCGACGACGAGTGGGAGCTCGTCGTAGTCGACGTCGAGCAGGTCGAGGGCGTCCTCGGCGATCGCGCGCGATGTCGCGACCACCGCAACGAGCGGGTCGCCGACGAAGCGCACCACCTCTTGCGCGAGCACGCTCCACGAAAGTGGCTGCACGCCGGGGATGGGCAGCAGATGGGTCATGGGACGGGCGCCGGCCGCGTCGAGGTCGGCCTGGGTGACGACCGCGATCACGCCCGGGAGTGCGCGCGCCGCGGCGGTGTCGATCGTGCGGATACGCGCGTGCGCGACCGGGCTGCGCCACAAGGCAACGTGGCCCAGGCCGGCGACGTCGTGGTCGGCGAGGTAGCGACCCCGACCGGTGAGGAAGCGGGCGTCTTCGCGGCGGAGGGTGCGGCTCCCGATCATGGGGCCGGGCGTGGTTCGGTGAGCGAGCAGACCGCGTCGACAATGCCGGCGTAGCCGGTGCAGCGGCAGAGGTTCCCGGCGAGGGCTTCCCGCACCTCGTCTTCGGTCGCGTTCGGGTTGCGGGCGAGCAGGTCGATCGCGGTGAGCACCATCGCCGGCGTGCAGAAGCCGCACTGCAGTGCGTGGTGCGCGCGGAACGCCACTTGCACCGGGTGGAGGTCGCCGGGCGTGCCGAACGCTTCGATGGTCTGCACCTTGCGGCCCGCGCATTGCACCGCGAAGAGCAGGCACGCCCGCACCGGGGTGCCGTCGACGAGCACGGTGCACGCGCCGCACGCGCCGTGCTCGCAGCCCGCGTGCGCGCCGGTGAGGCCGAACTGTGTGCGGACGACGTCGAGCAGGGTGTCGCGCGGCTCCACCTCGACCTCGGCGCCGTCGCCGTTGAGCTCGAACTTCACCACGTGCCTCACGCCGCGACCCCGTCCCGGCGGGGCTCGGCTCGCCGGGCGTTCGTGAACGCCTCCCGCACCGCCGAGGCGGCCAGCAGGCCCGCGAGTTGGGCGCGGTCGTCGTCGCCGGCGATCGCGCGCGCGACCGCTCCGGCAACCGACCGGAGCAACGGGCCGGTCGGCTCGGCGGCGCCCGGTACGCCGGCATCGCGGAGCGCGTCACGAAGATCGACGGGCGTGGACGCGACCCCGCACGCCGCGGCGCGGGCGCGCGCGCACGTTCCGCCGTCGTCGAGTTCCAGCGCGACCGCGACCCCGGCGGTCGCGAAATCGCCCGCGCGCGGTGCCCACTCGTGGAACGCCGCACCGTGGCACCGGTCGGGAACGGCAACGTCGATACCGACCACGAGTTCGTCGGGCGCGAGGGCGGTGGTGAAGAAACCGTCGAAGAAACCGGCCGCCGCGATCGTGCGCGCGCCCGAGGCGCCCTGCACCTCCACCACCGCGTCGAGCGCGACGAGCGCGGCCGGGATCTCCGCGGCCGGGTCGGCGTGGGCGATCGAACCGCCGAGCGTGCCGCGAGCGCGGATCGCGGGATGCCCGATCAGCCTTGCGGCCGCGGCGAGCAGCGGCGCGCGCGACGACACCGTCGGATCGTGTTCGAGGCGCGAGTGGCGGACCAGACCACCGAGTCGCACGCCGGTACCGGCGAACTCCACGACATCGAGCGGGAGATCGTTCACGTCGACCAGCAGCGTCGGGCGGGCGAGGCGCAGCGCCATGAGCGGGACGAGGCTCTGCCCACCGGCGAGCACCTTCGCGTCGTCATCGGTGCGGAGCGCGTCGAGCGCGTCGGCGACCTGCTCGACGTGCACGTATTCGAAGGGCGCAGGCTTCACCGCCGCCGCCTCACCGGTACCGGTTCAGGCGAGCGCCGGCGCGAAATCGGCGACCGGCGTCGCATCGATCCACAACCCGGCGCGCAGGCAACCGACCGGCACGAGCCGCTGCGGCGCGTCGATCGATTCGAAGCCGTCCGACAGGGGAACCGGGCCTTCCTCGACTCGCAGCACGCTCACGTCGGCCACCCGGCCCGGTTCGAGGGAACCGAGTTCGGCCTCACGATGCACGACGCGGGCCGGGTTCTGTGTCGCCATCGCGATCACGTCGGGGAGCGCGACGCCGAGCGCCCAGATCTTGCTCATCGTCTCGGGCAACGACACGACCGGCGCGTCGACGTTGAACACGTTGAGGTCGGTGGAGATCGTCGTCGGCATGAAGCCCTGCTCGAACAGTGCGCGCGCGGTGGCGAAACGGAAGTCGGTGCCCGAATGGCCGACGTCGAGACAGACCCCGCGCTCGACTGCATCACGGAACTGCCCGGTGACCTTGCCGTCGGTGCCGAGCACACCCGACGCCCCGCGGAACGCGTGGGTGATCACGTCGCCACCGCGCAACGCCTCGAGGAGATCGGAGGTGGGGATCGTCGGGGTGAACGGGAAGCGCCCGAGATGCACCATCACCGGTCGCGCACCCGCCGCGGCCTGCCCGGCGGCGAGGAACGGTGACGAGTGCGGGTCGGTCGTGTAGCAGGCCCGCACCTTCATCCCGATCACGACGTCGGCGTTGGCCTCGACCGCGGCGATGGCCGATTCGGTGTCGAGGTTGCGCTCGTCGTTCGCGATCTCGAGCTTGTGGCAGATGAAGTCTTTGGTCGCGAAGTAGATCTGGTTCGGGTCCATGAACGCCAGTACCCGGGTGCGTACGGCGGGATCGTCGATCCAGCGGCGGGCCAGCCCGAAGGTTGCAACACCGCTCGTGCCGCCGTCGATCACGGTCGTCACCGCCGTCTCGACACCGACCCGGTCGGGATGGAGGCAGAAATCTCCCAGGCCCGGGTACACGTGGACGTGCAGGTCGATCAGGCCGGGGGTGACGATGCACCCGCCGGCATCGCGCACTGCGACCTCGCCCCCGGCGGCGCCGGCCGCGAGGTCGGGGCCGACCTCGACGATGCGGCCGTCGCGCACGAGGACGTCGGCGACCCGGTCGATCCCTCGCGCCGGGTCGATCACCCGGCCGCCCTGCAGGAGCGTGTTCAACACTTTGTTGAAGCTACGGCATCCGTGTTTCGGGCACGTTACGTGCCGGTCGCGGGCCGTGGCCCGTCGCACCGCCGACGATCTCGCGCAGCATCCGTCGGTACTCGACCGTCCCCGCGTCGGCTTTCGTGTGCACTTCGGCCGGGAGGAAGAGCGGCACGTTCGGATCGTCCATCAACTCGAGGATCGAGAGGTCCTCCTCGCCGACGGCGGCCTGGAAGCGCCGGGCGCGCTCGATCAGCGCGGGGTCGTGGCCCAGGTCGTTGTACGCGTGGACGATCCACCAAGTGGTGCGGTCGTCGACTTCGGGACGGCAGAACGACCAGACGACATTGATGCTCGGCACCGGTGCCTGCTCGAGCGTCAAGGTCAGCGCGACCGCGAACGGTGCCGCGACCGTGTACTCGTACCGCATGTCGACGGTTCCGCTCACCTGCGGTGCCGCCGAACGCCGGGTCGTGTACTGGCGGAGCACACTGCCGTCGCGCGACACCGACAGCACCGGGCGGCCGTCGTCGTCGGCACCGAAGGTGGCCCGGTGCAGGAACGGGAAATGCGCGACGTCGAGGAAGTTGTCGGTGATTATCGACGCGCCGGCGCGGGTGGTGAACGGCCCGGCGACGAAGGTGTCGAACTCCGGGTCGAGGTAGTGGCGATCGTCGAGCAGCGGGCCGCGCGGCGCGCCGGGCGCATTCGGTGCGATCCACACCAGGCCGAACCTGACCTCTACCGCGGCGGTCGCGACGTGCGCCCGCGGCGGGATCGGCACCTCCGGGTCGAGCGCCGGTATCGCCACGCACCGGCCGCAACCGTCGAAGCGGTACCCGTGGTACCGGCACTCGAGCGCGGCGCGGTTGCCGTGCTCGACGATGCGGCCCGCCGACAACGGCACGAGCCGGTGCGGGCACCGGTCGGCCAGCGCCGTCAACCGGCCGCCGAGGCGCACGATCGCCCACGGTTCGCCGAGCAACACCACCCGGAGCGGGCGGTCGGCCGGCACGTCGGCCTCGAGCGCGACGGGGTGCCAGTAGTGGCGCAGCTTCGGGTGCGTGTTGCGTAGGGTCTGGACCGCACCAGGGCCGCCGCGATCGACCGCGGGCACGTCAGCCGGCCTGGATCCGGGCGCTGATCGTTCGATGACGGGCGAGCATCGCCTCGACGCCCGGCGCGGTGAGGTTCCCGTCTTCGACGACGACCTGCCCGGCGACGACGGTGTGGCGCGCGGCGAGCGGCCCGCACCGCAGCCAGGCCTCGACGGGGTCGCTCAGCGCGCCCGCGAACTCGACGCCGGTGAGCGGCCAGCACACGAGGTCGCCCACGGCGCCGGGTGCGAGCACTCCCAGTTCGCCCTCGCGGCCCAAACACGCCGCCGATCCACGCGTCGCGATTTCGAGCGCGTCGCGCGCGCCCATCGACTGCGGGCCGAGCCGCATCCGACCGAGCAGCAGGGCATTGCGCGCTTCCATCCACAGCGACGCCGAGTCGGTCGAGGCCGACCCGTCGCAGCCGATACCCACCGGGACGCCGGCGGCGCGAAAGTCGTGCACCGGCGCGATGCCGCCGCCACCGATCATCATGTTGGAACTCGGGCAGTGGGCCACGCCGGTGCCCCAAACACCCATTCGTTTCACTTCGTCGTCGCTGGGATAGATGCAGTGCGCGACCCACGCGCGGTCGGTGCCCCACCCGACCTCTTCGAAATGCTCGATCGTGCGGCGCCCGAACGTCTCCGCGGCGTAGCGGTCTTCGTCGGGGTCCTCCGCGAGATGCGTGTGCAGGCGCACGTCGAGGCGTTCGGCCAACGCGGCCGTGTCGCGCATCAACTGCGGCGTGACGGAGAAGGGGGAGCACGGCGCGAGCGCGATGCGCACCATCGCGCCCCACGAACGGTCGTGGTGCGTCGCGACCAGCCGCTCGCTGTCGGCCAGGACCTCGTCGTCGTCCTGCACCACCGAATCGGGCGGGAGACCGCCGTCCTTCTCCGACAGGCTCATCGAGCCGCGGGTCGGGTGGAACCGCATCCCGAGTTCGGTCGCGGCCCGGATCTCGGCCCCGATGAGGTCGCCGGCACCGCGCGGGTGCACGTAGAGGTGGTCGGTGCTGGTCGTGCACCCTCCGAGCGCGAGTTCGGCCAGGCCGACCCACGCCGACACGTACGCAGCTTCCTCGTCGATCAGGCTCCAAAGGGGGTAGAGCGTCGAGAGCCACTGGAACAGGGTGCCGTTGACCACGGGCCGGAAGCTGCGGGTGAGGTTCTGGTAGATGTGATGGTGAGTGTTGATGAGACCCGGCGTGATCAGGCAGCCGTCGGCGCGCAGCCGTCGCCGTGCCGCCGGCATCGGGTCGGCGGCCCCGCCGATCGAGTGCACGAGGCCACCGTCGATCGCCAGCCAGCCCCCCGCGATCTCCCGCCGTTCGTCGTCGACCGTCGCGACGAGGGTCGCGCCGGTCACCAGGAGATCGAGCACCGCCGGTTCGTTCACGCAAGGATGGGAGCGCGTGACGCGGGCGCGCGGCAAGTCGTGGCGGCCATCGTTCACACGCCTGTGATGATTCCGAAAATGAATACTCCAACAAGGCGTCGAAGATGACCGGAGTGCGAGCGACCCTGCCGGTGTACCCCGTCGACCTGGAGCCGTTTCGCGCCGGCGACGCGAACGACCGGCTCGAGGTCGCCCAGGCGATCGACCGGGCCTGTCGCGACACGGGGTTCCTGCTCGTGCGCGGGCACGGCGTACCGCTCGAGCTGTGCGACGCCGTGCTCGACACGTTCGAAGCGTTCTTCGACCTGCCGGTCGAGACCAAGGCGCGCAGCGTCGTCGAAGACCCTCGCCTGAATCGCGGGTACACGCAGCTCGGGCAGGAGGCGCTCGGCTACAGCCGGGGCGTCGAGACGCCGCCCGACCTGTTCGAGGCGTACAACATCGGATGGGAAGGCGGCGCCGGGCCGTACTTCGACCGGTACCGCGACTTCTTCGCCCCGAACCTCTGGCCGCCGTCACCGCCGGAGCTGCGGGCCGCGTGCGAAGCCTACGAAGCCGCGGTCTCGGGCGTCTCCGACGTACTCCTCGAAGCGCTGGCGGTCGCGCTCGATCTTCCGCCGGCGTGGTTCCTCGACCGCATGCAGAACTCGATCGTCACGACCCGGGCCATCAACTACGAGCGCGCACCGGGCGCGCCCGATCCCGAACCCGAACAGATGCGGATGGGCGCGCACAGCGACTACGGCGCGATCACGATCCTGCTCGCCGATCCGGTGCCTGGTCTGCAGGTGATGCACGACGGTCGTTGGCACGACGTCACGCCGCCGCGCGGCACGTTCGTGTGCAACCTCGGCGACATGTTGGAACGGTGGACGAACGACCGCTGGCATTCGACCCTGCACCGGGTCGTCCCGCCGCCCGCGAACGCCGACGGCGCCGTCCGCCGGCGATCGCTTGCCCGCTTCCTCGACTGCCCACCCGACCTGCGGGTCGAGTGCATCCCGACGTGCTGTTCCGACGCGAACCCGGCCCGCTACGGGCCGGTGGTCGCGGGCGAGTGGCTCAACGAAAAGGTGCTGGGAGGGCGGGAACAGCGACTCCCCGACCTTCCCGTACCCGATCTGCAGATCCCCCAGACGCGATGACCTCGGCGGCGAGCCAAAGCCGCCTCGCCGCCGAGGTCGGCGTCTTCTCCGGCGCGAAGCTCGACGATGCGGCCGCGTTCTTCCGCGAACACGGTTACGTAACCCTGCGCGGCCTGTACACCGGCGACGAACTCCGGTCGCTCGAACGCGAATGCACGCACCAGCAGGAACGGTTGCTCGCCGGCGTCCTGCCCGAACAGTGCGGCACGGTCGTGCTCGACGATCCGGACGCGATGATCGACGGCGCGCCGTTCGCGCACTACGTGTGCCACATCACCGAAGTGTCGACCGTCGTGCGCGACGCGACCTTCCACCCGGCCCTCGTCACGATGGCCCGGCGCCTGCTCGGCGAGGAATGTTGGATGCTCGAAGACGACCGTTTCGGGGTCGTCTACCAGGATGCGAGACCCGGTGAGCGGTCGGGCTACTCGCGCATCGGCTGGCACTCCGACGCGCAATCGGGCCCGAACCTGAAGGTGTGGCCGTCGGTGGCGTTCACGATCCACATCGACGCGACATCGCCGCAGAACGGTTTCCTGCGCGTCGTGCCGGGGTCGCACCGCGGTGGCACCGAAGCCATGCCACTCGGTTTCGAGAAGGTGCCGGGCGAGATCGCCTGCTACTGCGAGCGCGGCGACGTGTTGTTGCACCACTCCGACCTCTGGCATTCGGCGGCTCGCGCCACCGACGACGGTCCCGCCGCGATCCGCCGCCACATCCGCGGCGGTTGGTACGGCGGCGAACGCCTCGAGCCGCGCCACGGCATCGGCGACTTCGTCAAGAACGCCCGCCGCTGACCACGTGCGTCGATAGCTATCGCTATGCGATAGCTATCGACGCCTGTCAGGCGGCCTCGCCGTCGGGGCTGGCAAGCACGACGGTGTAGCCGTCGGGATCACGGATCCACAGCTCCCGGTGCGCGGGGCCGCCGGGGCCCTCGGGCGGGTTGCGGTGCACCGGCAGCACGATCTCGGCGCCGAGTTCCCGTGACCGCTCGACCGCGCGGTCGAAGTCGTCGACCTCGAACCACAGCAGCACGCCGTTGCCGTAGGGACGGTCGTCGGGGTCGCCGATGGGGCCGTGGTCGTGGCCGACGTCCCAGTGGTGGAGTTGCATGACGAGTTCGCCACCGGGCCCGGCGAGCCGCTCGTACTCAGGGCCGCCATGGTCGCTGCGGAACCCGAACAACCGCTGGTACCACCGGCTGCTCGCTTCGACGTCGTGCACGACGATCAGTGGCTGCGGTCGCACCGCGCCAGGTTACGACGGAAGGGCGCCGAACCGGTCGAGGACGAGCCGTTCGAGCCAGCTGACCATCGTGTAGATGATGAACGAGTACGTGGTCACCGCCGCGACCGCCGACCACACGAGCGCGTAGTTCGACAGGGTCTGGCTCTGGAGCATCAGGTAGCCGAGCCCCTTGCCGGTGGCGAGCCACTCGGCGAGCAACGCACCGACGAGCGCCAGCGGGGCGGCGATGCGCAGGGAGGCGAACAGCGCCGGGAGCGCGCTCGGGAACTGCACCTTGCGCAAGGTGAGGAACGACCCGGCCCCGTACGCGCGGCACAGATCGCGTGACGCTTCCGGCGTTCTCCGCAGCGCGAGCGTCACGTTCACCAGCGTCGGGAAGAAGGTCACGATCCCGGCGATCACGGTGACGCCCATGAGGCCGCGCCCGAAGATCAACGCGATCAGCGGGGTCATCGCGACGAGTGGTACCGAACTGAGCACGAGGGCGACGGGCAGCAGCGTCTGCTCGACGCTGCGGGCCAGGTTGAAGACCGTCGCACCAATCAGCGCCGCGATGGTGCCGGCGGTCAAGCCGATCCCCGCGTCGCGCAGCGTGGTGATCGAGGCGTGCCAGAGCTGCGATCGACCGTCGGCGTTCGATCGGAGATAACGGTAGACGTCGAGTGGTCCGCGCCCGATGAACGAGTTGACGTGCAGCAATTTCAAGAAGAGCTGCCACGCGGCGAGAACGACGAGGATCGACAGCAACGTCGACATGATCCGGCCGCCGAGACCGCGTGCGGTACGCCAGCGGGCCGCGCCCGGGGCGATCGCTCCTTCGGCGACGACGCTCACGACCGCGCCTTCGGTGCCCAGGGGGTGAGCAGGCGACCGACGAGCGCGGTGAGCGCGTACGCGGTACCCGCGAGCAACGTGGCGACGATCGCCAGGGCCCAGGTGCGCTGCACCTCGAGCGCTTGCTGCGCGTTGATCATCGCGACGCCGAGGCCGGTTTCGGCGCCGAGGTACTCGCCGATGATGGCGCCGAGGATCGCGGCCGGCGCGGCGATGCGCAGCGCGGCGAACAGGCTCGGGAGCGCGGCGCGTAGCCGGACCTTCGTGAGCTGGCGCACCCGGCCGCCGCCGTACGCGCGGATCACGTCGAGCGACGTTTTGTCGGCGCTGCGCAGCCCGACCAACGTGCCGACCAGCGTCGTGAAGAACACCGACATCGCGGCCAGGATGATCTTCGGCGTCTGACCGTCGAAGGTGATTTGCAGGATCGGGCCGATCGCGATGATCGGGATGCAGTACGAGGCGATGCCGAGCCGCATCAGCGGGCCTTCGAGGACCGGCAGGAGCAGGAACGTCAACGCGAGGCTGATCGCCAGCGCGTTGCCCCACAACCAGCCGATGGCCGCTTCGTGCAGCGTGGTCTCGGCGTTCGTCGCGTAGAGGTTCCAGCCGTCGTGGCGCATCTGCGAGACGATCGCGCTCGGCGGCGGGATGGTCCCGTGCTCGCCGAAGAAATGGCCGATGAGCTGCCACAGGACGAGCAACCCGACGACACCGGCAAGGCCGGAAACCCACCGGGGGAGGGGCGTACGTTCGGCCTTGACGGCGGGTGCCGTCGTGACCGTGGCGCTCGTCATGTCGTCATGTCGTCATGTCGTGGTGTCGTGGTGTCGCTGACGCCGTTACGTGTCGAGTTCGGGACCGCGCCCGAAGAGCAGTTCGCTGAACCGGTCGCACAGTTCGTGGAAGTGCGGGTCGCGCAGCATTTCGGGTGCGCGCGGGCGAGGGAGGTCGATCGGCACGCGCGCGATGATCCGGCCCGGCCGTGGGCTCATCACCGCGACCTCGTCGGCGAGGAACACCGCCTCGGAGATCGAGTGGGTGACGAGCAGGGTGGTGCAGGCCCGCTCGGTCCAGATGCGCTGCAGCTCGAGATTGAGCCGCTGCCGCGTCATCTCGTCGAGCGCGCCGAACGGTTCGTCGAGCAACAACACCTTCGGCTCCATCACGAGCGCGCGGGCGATCGCGACCCGTTGCCGCATCCCACCGGACAGCTGCGCGGGGCGCGCCCGCTCGAACCCTTCGAGGCCGACGAGATGGATCAGGTCGTCGATGACGTTGTCGCGCGCCTTCGCGCCCGCGAGTTCGAGCGGCAGGCGGATGTTGGTGATCACCGAACGCCACGGCAAGAGCGCCGATTCCTGGAACGCGATACCGAGATGGTGGTTGCGGCGAGCCGCGCTGGGTGCCTCCCCGTGGACCAGCGCCTGTCCGGCCGTCGGGGCTTCGAGGTCGGCGAGGATGCGCAAGATCGTCGACTTCCCGCAGCCCGAAGGCCCGAGCAACGCGATGAACGAACCGGCCGGCGACGCGAAATCGACCGACTCGAGCGCGACGACCTGTGTCCGGCGGCCGGCGAACACCTTCCGCAACCCGCGTAGTGCGATGCCGTCGTCGCGCACGACGGAGGGGTCTTCGTTCGGCTGGCCGCTCGCGGGAACGGTGCGCCCTTCGGTCTCGGTCACCGCTGCCATCATTACGCCGATGCTGGTGCGACGGGGCTCTTCTTCAAGTCGGGGTTCTCCTGGTAGAACTCGGTGAGCACCGACATGTCGAAGAGTTCGTCCTTCGTGATGTCGATGCCGGCGATCTTCAGCGTGCTGATGTTCTCGTCGATCAGCTGGGGCGAGATGGTGAAGAGGCCGTCGGTGGCGGTCGACGACGTGAGGATGACGGAGTTCTCCGCCTTCGATTCGAGCGTCTGCTCCTCGACGGTCAGGCCGAGCGACTTGCCGTAGGTCTTCGCCGCGAGCGTGGCGCCGGCGGCCGGGTCCTTGAAGTTCTCGAACCAGCCTTGCACGTCGGCCTTGAACATCGCCTTGATCTTGTCGCGATCCGAGGTGAGCGACTTCTTCGCCACGACATAGGTCTCCGACACGAGCGGGTAGCCGTAGTCGGCGAGCAGGAAGAAGTGGGTCGCGACGCCCTTCACTTTGAGGAGGTTCGGTTCGTTCGTGAAGAACGAGAACCAACCGTCGACCTCGCCGTTCACGAGCGGCTGCGGGTCGAACTGCACCGGCACCTTGTTGATCTTCCCCGGATCGATGTTGTTGGCCTTCAGGAACGCGGTCCACACGGCCTCGTTCGTGGCCTGCACGCCGATCTTCTTGCCGATCATCTCCTGCGGCGTGTTGATCGGCTTGCTGGCGAGGCTCATCACTGCGAACGGGTTCTTCTGGTACTGCGCGCCGATCGTGACGAGCGGCGCACCCTGCTTGATCGCCGCGGCCGTGATGTCGGGCGTCGAGATGCACACGAACGCCTTGCCGGACGCGACGACCGCGTCCTGCTGGACCGTCGGTCCGCCCGACAGCAGGTTCACACTGGAGAACCCGGCGTCGGTGTAGAAGCCCTTGCTGTCGGCGAAGTACTCGCCCGCGAACTCGACGTTCTTGATCCACGACAGCTGGAACGCGAGGGCGCCGAGATCGGCCGCCGCGCCCGCGGCGGTGCTCGTGGTCGTCCCCGATCCGCTGCTCTTGGAACTGCCGCACGCAGCGAGGAGCGCCGACATGCCCCCGCTCGCGACCACCGCCAAGCCGACCCCGCCCAGCGCACCCCGGCGGAGAAAGCCCCGCCGGTCGATGCCGTCCGCCGCTTCGGTGCTCTCGCGCACTCGTCCTCCTCTGCGCCGGCGCCGTGGCTCACCACGACGCGCCGGCCCCGCGTTTCAACGAATTGTTGAAGGCTAAGAGCCGTCCATTTCCGCTCTGTTGGGCGAACATGAATACGAGGTTTCGTACCCCCTGCCGCCGTCGTGGCCGCGCGAGGATCCGACTCCATGCCGGCAGCGTCCCTCGGTCACGGTTTCGCGCCCTTCCGCCGTTGCTGGCATGCCGTCGCGGCCTCGGGCGAGGTCACCTCCTCACCGCGGCAAGTCTGGCTCCTCGACGAACCGTGGTGCTTGGTGCGCCTGGGCGATCAGGTCGTCGCGTTCGCCGACCGTTGCCCGCACCGTCGCGCACCGTTGTCGGCGGGCGCGGTGTGTGGCGCGACGCTTCGCTGTGGCTACCACGGCTGGTGCTTCGACGCCGGCGGCGCGGTCGTGGGGGTGCCGTCGCAGCCCGACCGGTTGGCGGGCGTCGCCGCTGAACGCCCGTTCGACGTGGAGGAGCGTTACGGGTTGGTCTGGCTCGCGCCGGAAGCGCCCGCGACCGACATCCCCGCGTTCCCGGAATGGGGCGCGCCGGGCTTCGACTGCGTCGCGTCGACGTTCGTCCGCACGACTGCCGGCGCCGCGCAGCTGGTCGACAACTTTCTCGACGCCGCCCACTTCCCGTTCGTCCACACGGCAACGTTCGGTACCGACGAAGCGGCCGAGGTCGTCGATCACGGAGTTCACACCCGGGGATGGGAGATCGAGAACACCTTCGACACGTGGTACCGGAATCGAGACGATCCGGCGGTCGCCACCGGCGAGCACGACGAGGTGCAGCCGCAGGTGCTGGTGAAACGGGGCGCGGCGGCGCTGTGGGTGGTGCTGCGGCTCGATTTCCCGGTGACCGGTGCGACGATCGGGATCCTGTTCTGCTGCACGCCGGAACGCGACGGTGTGACGCGGGTCTACAAGCTGCTCGCCCGCGACGACCTCGCCGGAGAGACGGACCGTGTCGCGGCGTTCGTCGCCGACGAAGATCGCATCCTCGCCGAGGATCTCGCGATCCTCACCCGGTACCGCCATACCGAAGTTCCCCTCGACCTGCGTTCCGAGGTGCACACTCGCGCCGATCGTTTGAGCATCGCGTGGCGGCAGCTGTTCGTTGCCGCCCTGGGTGCGGCCGAGGCGGAGGTGTAGTTCGATGCGGGACCTGGTGGCGCTGCCGAAGGCACATCTCCACGTGCACCTGGAAGGCGCGATGCGCCCGACCACCTTGCAGGAGCTGGCCGACGCGGCCGGCATCCCGGTGCCGGTGGTGAGCGGGTTCGGGAGCTTCAGTGCATTTTCGGCCATGTACGTCGCCGCGTGTGACGTGTTGCGTTCGCCGGCCGATGTACGCCGGCTCGTGTTCGAGGTGGTCGAAGACGCCGCCCTCGCCGGTGCGGTGTGGGTCGAACCGGCGACCTACATCCCGCACCACCGGGAACGGCTCGGGCCCGACGAGTTCGTGCTCGAAGTCATGCTCGACGCCGCCGCCGGCGCGGCGGCGGAGTTCGGGATCGGGGTGGGGGTCATCGTCGCGACCGACCGCACGGTCGATCCCCGGATCGCGGTCGAGCAGGCGCGCCTCGCGGCCCGCTACCGCGACCAGGGTGTCGTGTCGCTGGGGCTCGCCAACGATGAAGCGATCGGCCCGCCGGAGTGGTTCGTCGAGGCGTTCGCGGTCGCGCGCGACGCCGGCTTGCTGTCGACGCCGCACGCGGGCGAGCTTGCCGGGCCGGCGTCGGTCGCGGTCGCGCTCGACGCGCTCGGCGCCGACCGGGTGCAACACGGTGTGCGTGCCGTTGAAGACCCCGAACTGGTGAAGCGGCTCGCCGACGCGCCGGTGTGCCTCGATGTGTGCCCGACGTCGAACCTGTTGCTGTCGGTGTACCCGTCGATCTCGGCGCACCCGTTGCCGCAGCTCCTCGACGCCGGCGTCGCGTGCAGCCTCAACGCCGACGACCCGTTGCTCTTCGGGCCGAACCTGCTGGAGGAGTACGAACTGGTGCGCGCCGAGATGGGCCTCGACGATGCGACCCTCGCCCATGTCGCCCGCTGTTCGATCGAGGCGTCGGGCGCGCCCGACGACCTCAAGCGCGCCGCGGGTGCCGGGATCGATGCGTGGTTGGCATCGTGACCCGTGCCCGCGCCCCGCAGCCGAACTTTGTCATTTCGCCGCCACATCGTGGTGCGAAATTGACAATGTTCGGTGATGGTCGCGGCGCAGGCTGTGACGGGCGCCGATCGCGGTGCCGAGCCCGACGACGGCCATGACCGGCAGCGGCCACGCGTAGCTGCCCGTCGCGGCGAGCACGCTGCCGAGCACCGCGATCCCGGCGGCGCCCGCGGCTTCGACGAGGGTTTCGTTCACGCCGGCGGCCGACCCGGCCCGTTCCGGCGATGCCGACGACATGATGAGTTCCACGCACGACGCGGCGGCGGTGCCGACGCCGCCACCGATCAGGAACCCGGATGCGGCGACCGCGAACAGGTTGCCGGCCACGACCGCGAGCGCGCCGGTGATGCCGCCCAGCGCGAGGAGGCTCAGCCCGGCGGCGACGACGGTTCCGTGGCCGTGGCGCGCGACGAGGCGCGGGTTGGCGAACGCGAGCACCATCGACGCGAACGCGTTCGGCACGAAATAGAGGCCGGCCTCCAACGCGCTGCGATGTTGCGGGATCTGGATCCATTGCGTCAGCACGAACTGCGAGCCGAACGCACCGAAGAACAACGCGAACACCGATGTCGCGCCCCAACGCAGGCGTGGGTCACGAGCGGCGGCCGGTTCGATCAGGGCCCGTCGCTGCCCGTTTCGTTGCGGACGAACGCGACGAAGAACACGACCGCCAGTACCGCCGAGACGAGCACGATGGGGGAAAGCCATCCCACCTGCGGGCCTTCGATGATCGCGACGATCGCGGCGGTGAGCGCGCCCCACCACCGCACCGCGCTCCCGCGGTCGACGACCGGTGAGGTCGGGTCACTCGATTGCGGGACCCAGAAGGCGGCCGCGATCAGGGCGATGATGCTCACGGGCGCGTTGACGAGGAACACTGAACCCCACCAGAAGTGGGCGAGCAGCAGGCCGCCGACGACGGGGCCGGCGCCGCTCGCGAAGCCCGCGACGCCGGTCCAGATCGCGAGGGCGCGCCCGCGATCGGCCGGCGCGAACACGTTGCTCAACACCGAAAGCGACGCCGGCATCGCGCAGGCGCCACCGACACCCATCACACCTCGCGCCACCGCGAGCATCGCCGACGAGGTCGCGAGCGCGGCGACGGTTGACGAGATACCGAAGATCGCCAGCCCCGCCATCAGCAGGCTCTTGCGGCCCCGGCGATCGCCCATCACCGCGAGGGGCAGCAGCAGGCCGGCGAGCACGAGGCTGTACGACGTCCCGATCCACTGCAGCGCCGTCTCGTCGGCGTGCAGTTCGTGACTGATGCTCGGCAGCGCCACCGCGAGGATGGTGTTGTCGATCACGACCATGGTGAGCGACAGGCACAAGACGACGAGCGCGAGCCAGCGTTTCGGGTGCCCGGCCTGCTGGGTTGCGTCAGTCACGAACTGGTGAAGCTACGGCTCAGGGGGTGGCCGCGTCGACGAAATCGCGCAGGATGCGCCGGAGCTCCACGGTCGGGCGGTCGGCGCGGACGTGCACCTCGGTGGTGAGGTCGAGCGGCAAGCGGCAGTCGACGAAACGCTCCTGCAGAGCGAGGTCCTCGTCGAGGATCTTGTTCTCGAACGCGACCGCTTCGGCGAGACGGTGGGCGTCGCCGCCGAGGTCGTTGCGGTGCAAGGTCGTGTAGATGCGGCAGCTGCGGGCATCGACCGGCTGCACGGAGAACTCGAGGACGTTGACCCCGCCCGCCTCTTCGTACTCGATCCGCAGCAGCACGTTGAACGGTGCGTGGTACTCGTAGGTGAGCCGGCGGTGCTGCATCAACGGGCGTTCGCCGCTCGCGACGCCGGGATCCTCGTGGTTCGGGAACAGGTGCGCGCTGCGCACGGTCATGGTGAGCCCGTCGCGTTCGATGTCGAAATCGTCGAATACGGCCGCGTCGGGGGTGCCGATCGTCGCCGCGTGCACGAAGGGGAAATGGGCCATGTCGAGGAAGTTGTCGATCATGAGCCCGGCACCGACGCGCGCTTCGATCACCGGGAGCGCACCGTGCACGAAGGTCGGATCGCGTGACTCGGGCACGTCGATGATCGGCGAGAGCGGGGTGTCGGGCGCGAGGAAGACGAGCCCGCTCGCTTCGCACACCCCCGCGGGCGTCGACGCGCGCGCCCGCGGCGGGACGCGGTCGCTCACCGCGAGGGCGGGGATCTCGGTGCAACTGCCGTCGCTCGTGAAGCACCATCCGTGGTAGCCGCACCGCAGCGCCGTCCCGTCGACCCAACCGGCCGACAGCGGCGCGAGCCGGTGCGGGCACCGGTCGACGAAGGCGCTCAACCTGGCGCCGCCGTGGCCGTCGGGGAGGCGGACGAGTACCCAGTCTTCGTCGAGGAGCCGCACTGCGACGGGGGCGTTGCCGACGTCGGCGCCGCGCGCGACGGCGTGCCAGCCGCGCCGGAGGCTCGGGTCGCAATTGCCGAGCATGCTCGCGGTGTCGCTCATCCCGCCGGCTCCAGTTCGGCGTCGAGCGCGGCGATCTCGACCTCGAAGGCGTTGCGCATCGCCGCCTTGTCGGTGTCGTCGAGCCAGGTTGCGTCCACCCCGTTGAGCACGAGCTCCTTCGCGACCGCGGGGTCGTAGTGGTTCTGGCCGACGAAGTCGACGTACTCCTTGCCGATGTCGGTGTGGAACATCGTCGGGTCGTCGGAGTTGAGGTGCAGGCGCAGGCCTTCCTTCATCATCTGGTTGATCGGGTGGGTGGTGAGGTCGGGCCATCCGTACACCACTGCGGTCGACGTCGGGCAGCAGGTGAAGTGGATGCCTTCGTCGCGGCAGCGCGCGACCACCGACGCGTCCTCGAGGATGTGGTAGCCGTGGTCGATGCGCTCGCACCCGAGCACGTCGAGGCACGTGGTGATGTTCACCGGTGGCCCGTCTTCGCACGCGTGGCTCGTCCGGCGTAACCCGGCCTGCCCCGCGAGGAGGAACGCGTCGGTGAACTTCTCCGGCGGGTCGGGTGCCTCGGCTGCGTCCATACCCAGGCCGATGAGTTCGGGCCTCCGATTGGCGATCACGTCTTCGACCATCTGGCGCGCCACCTCCGGCGGGTCCTGCCGGTACACGTTCGCGATGAGGAAACAGCGGACGCCGTAGTCGGTTTCGGCGGCGCGCATGCCGTCGATGAACCCGTCGATCACGGTGGCCATCGGGATGCCGCGCGACGTGTGCAGGGTCGGGTCGAAGAACATCTCGCGGTACTTGAGGTTGCCGGACTGCACGCCGTCTTCGAGCGTCTCGTACGCGACCCGGGCGAAGTCTTCGCGATCGATCACCGTCGAGTTGACCAGGCCGTAGATCGCGAGGAACTCGTAGATGGTCTCGTACTCGTAGATACGGTCGACGTCGTTGGTGGGCAGTTCGATGCCGTGCTTGCGAGCGAGGTCGACGACGGTTGCCGGTCGGAGCGTGCCCTCGACATGGCAATGCAATTCCACCTTGGGCAACCGGCGCAGGTACTCGTCGTAGTTCATGGACGTTCCTTTCACGCAGTGGGAACGGTCAGCAGTTCGGACGCGAGGTCGCGGAGGTAGCGGCGGTACTCGATGGAGACCTTGTCGGTGCGGACCGACACTTCGAACGACGGATCGAGGCGCATCTCGGGAGGGTCCTGGTTGCACACGACCGGTTCGTCCTCGTCGAGGACCACTTGCTGGAACGCAAGGTACGACCCGTCGTCGCCGTCGAGGTCGTCGTCGCGCGCGACGGTCCAGAAGGTCCGGCTGGTGCGCGCGTCGACCGGCGATGCGGTCATCCAGAGCCGCCGGCGCGCGCCCGAAGGAAGGAAGAATTCGATGTCGACGGTGCAGGGCATCGGCATGCGGTAGCGCGAATGACCGAACAGCGCTTCGGGATCAGCCGCCATGTCGGGAGGGTCGTACGCGAACCGGAGTTCGCCGTCCTCACGCCGTACCTCGGGGACCGGCGGCACCGGTTCGTCGCGCCGGCCGAGCGTGCCGTCGTGCACCCACGCGAAGTGCGACAGGTCGACGAAGTTCTCCACCCGCCTCGGCGCGCTCGTCGGCCAGGTGTAGGGCGTGCCTTCGACGCAGTGCATCAAGGGATCGGTGAACGCGGGATGGGCGGGCGGTTCGGTCGCCGCCGACCCGTCGATGCGTACCCACACGAGCCCGTACTCCACCCGCGCCTCGAACGCGTCGACCTTCGCTCGCGCGGGCACGGGCCCTGCGTTCAGCGCGGGGATGTCGACGCAGCGGCCGTCGGTCGCGTACTGCCACCCGTGGTAGGCGCAGCGCACCGTGCCGCCGCAGCCGTTCCCGTCGCCGGGTTCGACCCAGCCGACGCTCAGGCGGGTCGAGCGGTGCGCGCACCGGTCGGCCAGCGCGATCGGCTGCGGTGCACCGACCGCCCCGACGTCGGCGATCGCGAGACGGCGGCCGAGGAGCGAGACCGCGAGCGGTCGTGGCGCGGCCGCTGCGAGCTCGCCGAGGGTGCACACCGGGTGCCAGAACAACGCGAGCAGCCGGTCGAGGTCGGGTTCGGGACGCTCGTTCACGGTTGCCAGTCCTGGAACGCCGCGATCATCGCCGGAACATCGTCGGCGAGGGGGTAGAGCACCGGGCACGTGCAACCGGCGCGCATGTACTCGGCGACCTTCGCCCGGCACTCGTCGGGTGTGCCCGACGCGGTGATCAACTGGACGATCTCGTCGGGGACGAGCTTCGCGGCCGCGACAATGTCGTCGTGCGACGCCGGCCAGGTGAGGGCACGGCCGATGTCGTCGAGCAGGTCTTGCGGTACGCCCGACGCCTTCATGATGTGCGGTTGCTGGCCGAGGTACTGGGTGACCAGCAGCCGTGCCGCGTCGAGCGCGGCGTCGCGGTTGTCGCTCATCGAGCACACCACCAACTGCGGGCGGTCGATCGCGTCGACGGTGCGACCGGCCCGTTGCGCGCCTTCCTCCAGCGCTTCGAGGGCGCGGTGGTTGTAGCCGGGCGACACGAGGTAGTTGAGCAGGGCACCGTCGGCGATCTCACCGGCGAGGCGCATCATCTGCATGCCGGTCGCGCCGATCACGATCGGTACCTGTTTTGCCCGCCGTTCGTCGTGCACGTAGTCGAGTTCCGCGCCATCGAGGTGCACGAACTCGCCGTCGAAGGTGACGGTTTCACCGGCGAGCAACCCCCGCACCGCGCCGACGATCTCGCGCATCGCCCGCAGTGGCTTGTCGCGCCGCACGCCGACCTTGCTCGCGAGTGGGTCCCACCAGGCGCCGATCCCGAGCACGACGCGCCCGGGCGCGAGGTCGTCGAGGGTGGAGAACGTCGCGGCGAGGAACGCCGGGTTGCGCACCCACATGCTCACGACGCCCGACCCGAGCTTGATGCGTTCGGTCACCGCGCCGAACGCGGCGAGCGGAACGGTCGCTTCCCGAACGAGGCGGCTCTCTGCCTGCCACACCGCTTCGAAGCCGGCCGCTTCGGCCAGCTGCGCGTAACGCATGCCGTCGCGGATCGGGTGCGCGTCCTGCAGGTAGAGCGCGACGCGCGCGGCGCCGGTCACAGTTCGGCCATTCGGGCGAAGAGCCGCCGGGCGGCCTCGGCGGCCCGGGCGCGCACTTCGGTCGCGTCGACCCGCGTCGGACCGTGCTCGTCGAGCACGACCTCGCCGCCGATTTCCACCCGGCGCGCTCGCACGCCGGTCGTGTACGCAAGGTGCCCGGCCTCCATCGGTTCGTACGACCAGGTGACGCGATCGCTGCGGGCCGCGGGCACCACATTCCAGCCCTCGGCCAGCCATGCCCACACCGTTTCCGGTGCCGTCGTGATCTCGTCGCCCCGCGCCAGCGCGTACGCGAGCCGGAACTCTTCGAGCATGTCGGCACCGATCCCGTCGGTACCGAGCGCGACGGTCGGGAAGCGGGCCGGGCGGCCGTAACCAACCGCGTTGTTCAGGTTGGACCGTGGGTTGTGCACGACGGTGCCCGGCAGCGTTTCGGTGAGGTGCACGCCGTGGGCCAGCAACCACGACGGCCGGGCCCGGTCGCGCAGGCGGGCCGCCGCGCCGGCGTCGACCGGCGCTTCGGCGACGTGCACGTGCACCCCGGCGTCGAGGTCGTCGGCGAGGCCGCAGACCGCGTCGAGGGTGTCGTCGGAGATCGTGAAGCACGCGTGCGCACCGACGTGACCGTCGCCGCCGGCGCGCAGGAACCGTTCGTTCTCGGCCAGCCCCGCCTTGGCCCCGTCGACGCCGTTGCGGTCGGTCACCTCGTAGCAGCAGCGCACGCGCACGCCCACTTCGGCGCAGGCGGCCGCGATCACGTCGAGACTGCCTTCGATCGCGTTGGGGCTCGAGTGATGATCGACGATCGCGGTGGTGCCCGATTCGAGGGCTTCGAGCGCGCCGAGCCGCGCCGACCACGCGATCGTGTCGAGATCGAGGGCGCGGTCGAGCCGCCACCAGATCTGTTCGAGGATCGCCGTGAACGAGGAAGCGCCCTGTGGTGGTGCCGGCATTCCCCGGGCGAGCGCGGAGTAGAGATGATGATGGGCGCACACGAGGCCCGGCGTCACCGCCCGGCCGCCGCTCACGGGGCCGTGCCGCCGCGCCGCATCGGGAGCGAGGTGCGCCAGGTGCCGTCGAGATCGTGCAACGCGGACGCGACCGCGCCGGCCGTCGGGACGAGCCCGATCTCCCCGACGCCCTTGATGCCGTACGGCGCGTCGGGTTGCGGTTCCTCGACGAGGATCACGTCGACCGGGGGCATGTCCTTGGCGCGCAGGATGCCGAGCCCGCGCAACGTCGTGACGGTCGGCCGGCCGCTTTCGTCACACGGGAAGTCTTCCGTCAGCGCGTACCCGAGCCCCATGTGCACGGCGCCTTCGATCTGGCCCTCGCATTGCAGCGGGTTCACCGCGCGCCCGACGTCGTGGGCCGCGACGACCCGTTCGATCTCCCCGCCGTCGCGATCGATCACGACGACCTGCGCCGCGTACCCGAACGCCGAGTGGATCGTCGGGTGTTCCACCCCCAACTCGATCTTCTGCGTCCAGTCGACCCGGTACTCACCTTCGTAGTCGACGCCGACCCGGCACCCGTCGGCCTTGGCGGCCCGGCAGGCGTCGGCCACCGCCCCCGCGCCCATCAACGTGCCGCGGCTACCGGTGGTCTGGCCTGCTCCGAGCTCGCGGGTGGTGTCGACGATCACCACGACGCGTTCGGGCTCCACGCCCAGTTCTTCGATCGCGACCTGCGCGGCGACGGTGTGGACGCCCTGGCCCATCTCGGTCCAGCAGTGCCGTACCTCGACGGTACCGTCGGCTTCGAAGCGCACGACGGCCCGCACGATCTCGAGGAAGCCGTTCCCGAGCCCCGAGTTCTTCAGCGCGAGGCCGATACCGACGGCTTTGCCCGCTGCGCGCGCGGCTTCGTACGCGGGGCGGGCGGCGTCGAGGCAACGGCGCGCCCCCCGGCAACCGTCGTCCATGATCTGGCCCGGCCCCCACTCCGCGCCCGGCTCGATCACGTTACGGTCGCGGATCTCCCATCCGGTGATGCCGACCCGTTCGGCCAGCCGGTCGAGCGCGCCTTCCATCGCGAACTGGGCCTGGTTGGCGCCGAAGCCGCGGAACGCGCCGCACACCGAGTTGTTCGTGCGGGCCGCGATCGCCTCGACGTCGATCACCGGGACGCGGTACGGGCCGCTCGCGTGGCCCGCGGCCCGTTCGAGCACCTTCATACCGACCGACGCGTACGGCCCGGAATCGCCGACCATCCGCGCGCGCAGCGCGGTGAGCCGTCCGGTGTCGTCGCAGCCGGCGCGCAGATCGATGCGCACCGGGTGGCGTTTCGGGTGCAGGAACAGCGATTCTTCGCGCGACAAGGTGCACTTCACCGGCCGGCGCACAAGCCAGGCGGCCAGCGCCGTCTGCGCCTGGTTGCTCATGTCTTCCTTGCCGCCGAACGCGCCGCCGTTCGAGACCAGCTCGACGGTGACCAACTCGGGATCGACGCCGAGCACCGAAGCGATCTGGTCGCGGTCGTCCCACACGCCCTGGCCACCCGAGTACACGTGCAGGCGGCCGCCGTCGAGCGGTACCGCGAGCGTCGACTCGGGTTCGAGGAACGCATGCTCGATGCGTTGGGTCTGGAAGACCTCCGACACGACGAACGTGCTGCCGTCGAGCGCGGCGTCGACGTCACCTCCGCGGGCATACCGCGACACCGACAGCACGTTGCCGTCGAGCTCCCACACCGCGGGTTCCGGGTCGTCGACCGCGGCGACCGCGTCGACGATCGGTCGCCGGGGCGCGTACTCGACGTCGACGAGCGTGGCCGCGTTCCGCGCCTGTTCACGGGTTTCGGCGACGACGATCGCGAGCACGTCACCGAGGTACGACGTTCGCCCCCCGGCCGGGATCAGCACCGGCCAGTCGCGATGGATGAGCCCGACCCGCAACGCGCCCGGTACGTCGGCCGCGGTGATGACGCGCGCGACACCCGGCGCGGTTTCGGCGGCCGTGGTGTCGATGCGGAGCACGTCGGCGCGGGCGTGCGCGGCGAAGTGCAACGCGGCGTGCAGCATGCCGTCGACGCGGATGTCGTCGATGTAGGCCTTGTCGCCGAGCGCGAGGTCGATGCCCTGGTAGCGGGTGCCGCTCGTCCCGATGCCGCCGAGCGCGACGGGGGCGACCGTTTCGCCCTTGGCCAACGACTCGACCGCGTCGAGGATCTTCACGTAGCCGGTACAGCGGCAGAGGTGCGCGCCGAGATGGCGCGCCGCGGTGTCGCGGTCGAGCCCGGCACCCTTCTTGTCGAGCAGCGCCGCGACCCGCACGAGGATGCCCGGCGTGCAGAAGCCGCACTGCAGCGCACCCGTCGCCGCGAACGCGCCGGCGAGCCGCGCGCGCTGCGCCTCCGGCATCCCCTCGAGCGTCGTGATCGCCGCCCCCTCGACGCGTGCGAGCGACAGGTTGCAGCTGACGACCGGTTTGCCGTCGACCAGCACGGTGCAGCATCCGCACTGGCCCGAGGGCGCGCATCCGTCTTTCGGCGACAGCACGCTGAGCTCCTCGCGCAGCGCCGCGAGGAGGTGGGGGTGATCGTCGCGCACGACGACCGGCGAACCGTTCAGGATGAAACCAGCCAACCCCGGTAGGCTCGATTCCCTTCAACAAATTGTCAACGCGAGCGGCGTTGCCATCGCGTGAACTGCGCTGTTCCAGCGACAGGCCTGATGCCGAGCATCCTCGTGAACCCGAATCGCGCCCCGGTGGCGGCCCGCCGCGCCGGGAACGGCGACGCCACCACACCGCGGGCGTTCCACCGCCGGCTGCCCGGCTACGCGGTCACGCCGCTGGTCGACGCGGCCGACCTCGCCGCGCAACTCGGCCTTTCGCACCTCTGGGTGAAGAACGAGAGCAGCCGCCTCGGGCTCCCGGCGTTCAAGATCCTCGGCGCGTCGTGGGCCACCTACCGCCTCCTCGTGGGGCGCCTCGGCACCGAACCCGACTGGCACGATCTCGACGAACTGCGCGCCGCGTTCGCGCCGCTCGGTCCGCTGACCCTCGTCGCCGCGACCGACGGCAACCACGGGCGGGCCGTCGCGCACACCGCGGCGCTGCTCGGCTACGCCGCGCACATCCTCGTGCCGGCGGGCACGAGTCCGGCGCGCATCGAGGGCATCGAGCAGGAGGGGGCATCGGTCGCGGTCGTCGACGGCACCTACGACGATGCCGTCGCGGCGTCGGCCGCGCTCGCGGGCGAAACCACACTCGTGGTCTCCGACACGTCGTGGCCCGGCTATACGGAAGTGCCGGCGAACGTGATCGCGGGCTACGGCACGATCTTCGCCGAGGTCGACGAGCAACTCGCCGGCGCGGTTCCCGACGTCGTCGTCGTGCAGATGGGGGTCGGCGCCCTCGCCGCGGCGGTTGTTGCCCACTACGAGGGGCGGAGCGCGATCGTCGGCGTCGAACCCGACTCCGCGGCCTGCAACCTGGCGTCGGCCGCGGCCGGCGAGCCGGTGCTCGTGCCCGGCCCTCACCGTTCGATCATGGCCGGGCTGAACTGCGGCAACGTCTCGTTGATCGCGTGGCCGGCCGTTCGGCGCGGCGTCGACGTGTTCGTCGCGATCGACGACGCGGCCGCCGAAGAGGCCATGCGCGACCTTGCCCGGGCGGGCATCGTCGCGGGGGAAACGGGTGCCGCGGGCCTCGCTGGTCTGCGCACCCTGCTCGCCGCGCCGCCCGGGAACCACCCGATCGACTTCGACGGAGCCTCGGTGCTCGTGTGCTGCACGGAAGGTGCCACCGACCCGGCCGCGTACGACCGCATCGTCGGCGGGTAGCGGGCCGGCCGCAGGCCGGTACATTCCCCGCTCATGCCCGACATGCCCCCTGACCGACCCGGACGTACGTGGTGGCGCGACGGGGTGCTCTACCAGATCTACCCGCGTTCGTTCGTCGACACGAACGCCGACGGCATCGGCGACCTGCGCGGCATCACCCAGCGGCTCGACTACCTGCAATGGCTCGGCGTCGAGGGCATCTGGCTCGACCCGATCACCGTGTCGCCCAACGCCGACTGGGGGTACGACGTCGCCGACTACTGCGCGGTCGACCCGCCGCTCGGCACGCTCGCCGACGCCGACGAGCTGATCGCCGAGGCGGCCCGGCGCAACATTCGGGTCATCCTCGATCTGGTCCCGAACCACACGAGCGACCAGCACCCGTGGTTCCTCGACTCGCGTTCGTCGCGCGACTCGCGCCACCGCGATTGGTACGTGTGGCGCGACCCGGCGCCCGACGGTTCGCCGCCGAACAACTGGGTCAACGCGTTCAACCCGTCGCAGCCGGCGTGGAGCTTCGACGAGCACACCGGTCAGTACTTCATGAACCACTTCTTGCCGTCGCAGCCCGACCTCAACTGGTGGAACCCCGAAGTACGCGACGAGTTCGACCGCATCTTGCGCTTCTGGTTCGACCGTGGCGTCGCCGGCTTCCGCATCGACGTCGTGCACATGATGGTGAAAGACCGCGAGCTGCGCGACAACCCGCCCGCGCAACCCGACGACCATTGGTTCGTGCGGCTCCGGGGCCAGCGGCAGCTCTACAACGCGTGCCAGCCCGAAACGCACGCGGTGCTACGCCGTTGGCGCGCGATCTGCGAGCACTACGACCCGCCCCGCGTCCTCATCGGCGAAACCCACGTGCACGAGTACGACCTGCTGGCGTCGTTCTACGGCCGCGGCGACGAGCTCAACCTCGCGTTCAACTTCTTGTTGATCCACGCGCCCTTCCAGGCGCCGCTGCTGCGGGAGATCGTGGCCGGCACCGAGGCCGCGCTGCCTTCGTACGGGTGGCCCGTCTACACGCTCGGGAACCACGACAACACCCGTTTCCCCACCCGGTGGGCCGGCGGCGACGAGAAGAAAGCCCGGTGCGCGCTCGTGCTGTTGATGGGCCTGCGCGGCACGCCGTTCCTCTATTACGGCGACGAGATCGGGATGCCGGATACGCCGATCCCGCGCGAGCGCATCCTCGACCCGGTCGGCATCATCTTCAACGGTCATTACGGACGCGACCCGGAGCGGACCCCGATGCAATGGTCCGACCAACCGGGTCTCGGGTTCGCGCCGGCAGGCGTCGAGCCGTGGCTTCCCTACGGCGACGGCGCCGCGTGCAACGTCGACGCGCAACGCGACGACCCGAACTCGTTCCTCTCCCTCACCCGCGACCTGATCGCGCTGCGCGACGAGTTCCCGCAACTGCGCACGGGTGGGTACGGCACCATCCCGGCGAGCACCGGCGACGCGTGGGCGTGGCGGCGCGATGCTGACGTTGTCGTTGCCTGCAATCTCGGTGACGCGCCGGCCACGGTCGACGGGGTGACCGGCACGATCCGGATCGCGAACGATCGCGCCCGCGACGGCGAACCGGTTGCCGGAACGCTCGCCCTCGGGCCGTGGGAAGCGGTGATCGTCGGCCCCTGACCGCAAGATCGCGCCCGCGCCGCCGCGGCGGTGGCGACCCGGGTGACGGCTACCCGCGGCTCAGCCGGCGTGGGGACCCCGCGCCTCCAGGAACGCGCCGATGACCGCCGCGGTCTCGCCGGGCGACTCGACCCACGGCTGGTGGCCGGCGTCGGGCAGCACGTGCACATCGCACCGAGGCAGCGCCTGGGCGAGCGAATCCACCGCCCAGCTCGGGCGCGGGTCGCACGCGCCGTGGACGATCAACGCCGGAACGTCGAGCGCCGCGCAACGCGCGACGAGGTCGCGCTCCTCCCAGGATTTCGTCTCGGCGTTCAAGGTCGCGTTGCACTCGTCGTTGACCGCGAACGGCGAGCCGGCCGCGTCCCATGCGAGCGCCACCGCGTGCGCGCGGTCGGCGAAGTCGGGTGCCCAGCACAGGGCCCGGAACTCGCGCTCTTCCCGCCCGGTGCGCTCGACGCGGCGAAGTTCTTCGCGCCGTGCCTGCTGTCCCGGTGTCAGTCGCCGGTCGGCTTCGCGGTGGTAGGCCGCGTTCCACGCCCGCCCGACGCCGACGCCCGACACGTAGACGAGCCCGTCGACCCGGTCCGGCTGCGCGAGCGCGTAGTGCAGCGCGAGCGTCGCGCCCCACGAATGCCCGCCGACGATCCAGCGGTCGTAGCCGAGATGCGCGCGCAACTGGTCGAGGTCGTCGATGAAGCGCCGAACCGTGTACGGCCCGCACCGGTCGGAACGGCCGCAGCCGCGTTGCTCCCACCGGATGACGTGGGACCCTTCGAGGAGCGAGGCCAGCGGTTCGAGGTAGTCCCACATCCCGGGGCCGCCGTGGCAGAGCACCAGCGGAACGCCCACCCCGTCACGCGTGAACCACAGCCGCACGTCGTCGTCGGTGCGCGCGACCCCTTCTTCCACGAAGCGTGAAGCTACGCGCCGCGCGCCCGGCTCGCTCGGGAACCGCCGGCGCCCGTTTGATCGAGGTCACCCGAGGCCGTCGTCGGGGGCGATCCTCACGCGTGGCCAACGCTCCCCGACGTTCTTCCTCGCGAGGCGCGCCGCGGCCTCCGCGGCCGAGACGCGGCGCGGGTTGCGTCTCCAGATCCCGTTGAACAGGTCGTCGAGCCCGAGCGGCGCGCAGATCTCCAGCTCGCCGGCCGGCCGCCGCGCCGCCACCGCGCTCGCCGTCTCGGGGAAGGTCGCAACCGCGTCGGCGATCGAGTGCAACGGCTCGACGTCGGAACCGAAACGACCCGGGTACCAGAGGTGCACCGCCGCCTGGTTCTTCGCCTCCCACTCGAACTCCGGCGCGATGCGGCGTAAGGCCGACTCGACGCCGGTGTCGTGTTCCGGGCGCAGGTCGGTCGGGTCGAAGAACACGACGTCGACGTCCTTGACCCGTGCGGGGTCGAACCCGTGCCCGAATCGTTCGTCCCACACCAGGTCGCGGATCGCGCCGGCGGCGATCCATGCGTCGGCGGCAGGGCACGCAGCCACTGCGTCGAGGGCGCGGCAGTGCCACGGCGACGCCAGCAACAGCCGCCGCAACGTCTCGGCGAGGTCCGCCGCGGGCCGGTTCGAATGGGGGTTCAAACGTCGGCCCAACGGTCGGCGACGGCGAGGAAGTCGCGCGTCGCGTCGTGCCCGATCGTCATCGCGTACAGGCCGGTCGACACACGCTCGACGAAGCCCCATTGCCAGATCGCGCTCGGGTCCTGCCCGGTGATGCGACCGAGAAAATGGGCACGCTCGAGCCCGAGACCGAGGGCGTCACCCGCCAGCAGCTCATCGTTGAACTCGCGCATCGGGATCCCCAGATCATGCGCAGGCTCCGACACCAAACCTTCGGGATCGACGAGCTTGAACCCGTCGTGGCTCTGCAGCGTGTTCAAGCCGTGGGCGTCGCCGTGCACGAGCACCGCGGTTGCCGGATCGAACCCGTGCACCCGCCGTGCCGCGTACGCGAGCGCGAGGTCGACTGCCTTGGCCGAACAGGGGCGGCCGAGCGATTCCCACGTCGTGGCGATGAAATCGGCCAGCCATCGGGCCTTCTCCGCGCCCGTCCGGAGCAATGCGCCGGCCGGCACCGGTCGCCATACCTGCTGCACCGTCGCCGCAATGATCTCGAGCTGCTGCGCGGTGGGAAGGCCGAGCGAGGAGAGGTTGGCGCCGAGGCGTTCGAGCAGTAACGCCGACCGCGCGCGGTCGTGGCCGAGCAGCCGCGCGCACCCGCGACCACGCGTCAGCTCGTAGACCTCGACCGTGCGCGCGAACGCGCCATCGCCGTCGATCGCGGCGGGCATCGCAACCTTGAGGACGGCAGCCGCGCCCGCCGCGGTCGTCGCCTCGGCGACGTACGCGGCCGTTCCTCCCGAGAGCGTCGCGCCCATCCTGAGCTCCCAGCGCGTCGCGAGTTCCTCCACCACCGCGGGCAGGTCGCGCAGCCATTGCTCGCCGACTGCGCCGTACGCCAGCGCGCGCCGGCGAACCATGTCGGGGAGCTCGACATCGATCCGCATCGGGTGTGCTCCCGGCGAGCGCGCGGAGCGCTACGCGATCACTTCGTGCGACGCGCACCACGCGAGGAGATCGTCGACCGGCCAGGCGTTCACGATCGCCTCCTCCCTCACCCCGCACTCGACCGCTCGTTCCGTCCCGAAGGGCTGCCATTCGAGCTGCTCGGTCGCGTGCGCGTCGGTCGAGATCGTCACCTTGATCCCGAGCTGCACGATCTGGCGCAGCATCTCGCGCGGTGGGTCGAGCCGTTCCGGCCGGCAGTTGATCTCGACGGCTTTGTCGTGCTCGGCGCACACCGCGAACACCGCGTCGGTGTCGAACTCCGACGGCGGCCGTCCTCGGCCCACCACCATCCGCCCCGTGCAATGCCCGAGGATGTCGGCGTGGGGGTTGGCCATGGCGGTCTTCAACCGGGCGGTCATGTCGCGTTCGTTCATGCGCAACTTCGAATGCACGCTCGCGACCACCACGTCGATCTCCGCGAGCAGGGCGTCTTCCTGATCGAGACCACCGTCTTCGAGGATGTCGACTTCGATGCCCGTCAACAACCGGAACGGCGCAAGTTCTCGGTTCACCTCCGCGACGACGTCGAGTTGTTCGCGTAGGCGTTCAGCCGACAATCCGTGCGCGACCTTCAATCGAGGTGAATGGTCGGTGAGCGCCATGTACTCGTGGCCGACGTCGCGCGCCTTGGTGGCCATCTGCAAGATGGTGTCGCCGCCGTCGGACCAGTCGGAGTGCACGTGCAGATCGCCGCGGAACTTGGCTCGCAACGCGGCGCCTTCGGCCGAATCGGGGGAACCCGCGTGCTGCAGCAGGTTCTGCAAGTACTCCGGTGTCCCACCGGCCAACGCTTCGGTGATCACGGTTGCGGTCGTCTCGCCGACGCCGGGGATGTCGCGCAGGCGGCCCGCGTCCGACAACCGGCGCAGCTCGGCCTCCGGCATGTGCTCGATGGCCTTCGCCGCCCGGTGGAACGCCTGCGACCGGTACACGGGCGCGCCGCTACGCATCAACAGTTCGGCGATGCGCGACAAGGCTTCGCGCGGTGTCATGACCCCTCCTCCACCTCGGTCCGCCGCACGTCGGGTTCGGTTGCCACCTCGCGCACGATAGGCCCGCCCAGTCCCGAAGGGCCGCCCGTATACTGCGCGGGTCCTGGAGGGCTGACTGAGTGGCCGAAAGTGCTCGCCTGCTAAGCGAGTAGGGGGTGATAAGCCCCCTCGAGGGTTCAAATCCCTCGCCCTCCGCTCCTTCTCGCCGGAACGTGGCCCCTGCATGAGCGCCAACGACCTGATCGCCGCCGAACTGCTCGAGTTGGGCGCGGCCACCATCGGCGAATCGGGCGGCCGCCCGATGCGTTCCCGCATCCATGCCGCGTGGCCGGGCGCCACCCTCGCCGCGCCGGCGTTGCCGGTCGTGTGCGACGCCGGCGACAACCTCGCCATCCATGTCGCGGTCGCCAACGCGCCGGAAGGGGTGGCGCTCGTCGTCTCGGTGGGCGACCAACCCGAGCTCGGCTATTGGGGCGAGGTCCTCACCACCGCGGCCCGGTCGCGTGGCATCGTCGGTTTGGTGATCGACGGCTGCGTACGCGACATCGCGCGTCTCGAACATCACCGGTTCCCGGTGTTCTCCGCCGGCATCGCGCTCCCGGGGGCAACGAAGCAGCGCCGGGGAAGTGTGGGCGCGCCGGCAGTGGTCGGCGGGGTCGAGGTCGGCACCGGCGACTGGGTCGTCGCCGACGGCGACGGTGTCGCGGTGGTGCCCGGCGCGTCGGTGCACACCGTGCTCGATGCGGGCCGGGCGAGAGCAACGAAGGAAGACGGCTTCTTCGCCGAGTTGCGGGCGGGCAAGACGACGATCGAGTTGCTCGGCCTCGACCCGTCACCCGTCGAACTGCCCTGACGGCCTCGTCGGTCGTCTCACAACCTGGGTCAGGTGGGGACCACGTTGGGCGGTGCGCCGCCGGCGAGCACGGTCGCGACCGCGCTCGTTGCGAGGTGGGCCATGCGGAGCCGGGTCGCGAACGACGCGCTGCCGATGTGCGGGAGCATCGTGACGCGAGGCGCGTCGAGGAGCCGGGGGTGCACCTCCGGCTCCCGCTCGAACACATCGAGCCCCGCCGCGAACAGCCGCCCCGCGTGCAGCGCGTCGGCCAGCGCGGCCTCGTCGACGACCGGGCCCCGCGCCGTGTTGACGAGTACGGCCGTGGGTTTCATCAACGCGAGGCGCCGCGCGTCGACGAGGTGACGGGTCGCGTCGCCGCCCGGTACGTGGAGCGACACGATGTCGGACTCGGCGAGCAGGCGGTCGAGGTCCGCGCACCAGCCCGGTTCTCCCGTGTCGCGGCGGGTGTGGTGCAACACCGTCATGTCGAAGCCGGCGGCGCGGCGGGCAACCGCGCGCCCGATTCGCCCGTAACCGACGATGCCGAGCACGGCGCCGTGCACGTCGCGGCCGAGGTACTGCGTGATCCCCCAACCCGGCCAGCGGCCGGCTCGCAGGTCGGCTTCGGCGCCCGACGCACCGCGCGTGGCCGCGAGGATGAGGAGGAACGCGAGGTCGGCGGTGGTCTCGTCGAGCACGCCGGGCGTATTGCACACGACGACACCCCGCTCGCGTGCGGCGGCGACGTCGATGTTGTCGAAGCCGACCGCCGCGTTCGCGACAACGCGTAGTCGTCCCATGCCCGCGTCGAGCACCGCGACGTCGACGCGGTCGGTCAGCAGGCAGACGATCGCGTCGACATCGCGCGCGGTACGCGACGAGTTCGTCGTGCGTGAAGGCGCGGTCGTCGTAGTTGGGGCCGACGACTTCATGAGCGGCGAGCGGGTCGAGGCCGCCGTCGGGGAGAGCTCGTGTGACGAGCACCCTCGCCAAGGGATCAGTGGTTCGTGTAGTCGACCGGGCCGGCGTCGGCGACGCCCACCGCGAAACAGAAACAGTGGATCGGCGCGTTGTCGCTCACGGGGCGCAGGCTGTGCACTTCGTTCGGCGGGATGTGCACGAGGTCGCCCTGGCGGATCTCGCACGACTCGTCACCGATGGTCATGATCCCGCGCCCGGCGGTGACGTAATAGAACTCGTGGGTGGGGTGGTTGTGCGGGTCGACGTAGCCGCCACCCGCGACTTCGAACTCGCTGACGAGTTCGAGATGGCCGCCCTTGGTGATGTCGAGCATCTCGCGGGGGCTGACCAACCACCAGACCGGAACCGTCCCGTTGTGCTCGACCACCGGCGACACTTCTTCGATGGACCGAACGTCCATGGCGACCCCTCTCGTACACTGACGCCGACGTCAGCGTACAAAAGGTCGGGCATGTCGAACTTCCGGGCCATCCCGCTCGAGCCGCAGCCGGTCACCGCGGAGGGGTTCGCGCCGTTCGGCGTGCTGCCACCCGACGAAGGTTCCGAGCCGACCGCCGATCTCGAGTTCCGCCTCGACGACGGTTGGGTGAACTACATCGGTCACTCCCTCGGCGAGATCGAGGTCGTCGACGGCGCGCTGCGCTGCGACGTGTTGAACCGGCACGACACCCACACCCAGACCCTGATGCCGGTGTCGGGCGACGCCATCCTCGTCGTCGCACCCGCGTCGTGCGCAATGAAGACCGACGCCGACGTCGCGACCGCGCGGGCGTTCGTGCTGCGCCGTTACGAGTGCGTGCACCTGCACCTCGGCACGTGGCATTGGGGCCCGTACCCGGTCGTGGGCGAATCGCTGCGGGTCTTCAACATCCAAGGTCGCGGCTGGCCGAACGACAACAGCGTCGCTTCCTTGCGCGCCGATCTCGGCGTCGTCTTCGACGTTCCGCTCGCGCCGGCGCAACACCTGACGATGGCTTCCTGAGAACTTCGTCACACATCTGCTCAACTTCCGCCGGGCATTTCCCGATATCTCTCACGGGCTGGGCTGTTGCCAGGGGGAAGTGACAATGCCAGCGCTCGACCTGTTGCACGACGAGATCCTGCGCGAGGAGAAGTCCGTCGGCATCCGGCCGGGCCAACCCGTGTCGACGGCCGCGATCCGTCGCCGCCGCCGGCAACTCGAATGCGTCGCGCTGCTCGTGTTCTTCGGTCTGGTGCTCACAACCCTGCGGTCGCAGGTATGGGGCGCGCACGATCACAACGCGCTGATCGACCCGAACTGGTTGCGGGCCGCGATGATCACGTGCGCCGGCGGCTTCATCGCCTACGCGCTGGAGAAGGAAAAGCACCTCCGCCGCCTCACCCTGCTCGACGTCGAAGCGCGCCGCACGAACCTGTTCGTCGCCGACGCGATCTTGCGCGCGGCCGCGTTGAGCGAAGATCTCGAGTTCCTGCACGCCACCCTCGTGCTCGACGAAGTCGTCGATCGGGTCGCCGGCCGCGCGCAGAAACGCCTGAACGCCGCGGAGACCGCGGTGCGCCTGCTCGTCGCCGGGGGCGAGCTGCCCATCGCGGCGAGCCGGGTCGGGCCGGCCGGGCCGGTGACGGTCGCGGGGCGGACCGCGCTCGCCGAACAGGTCGCGCTCGCCCGGCTCCCGCGGCGGCACGAGCCCGACGGTGACGATCCGGCCACGATGGCCGCACCGCTGATGCACTACGGACGGCTCCTCGGCGTGATCGAAGCCGTCGCGGTGCCCGGCTGTCGCTTCGACAACGTCGACCTGGCGATCCTCACCGCACTGGCCGAACGCTCAGCGGTCGCCATCGGTCATGCCCGTGCGTACGGCGAACTGTTGGAACAAGCAGACCTGACCGGCGGCGGGACATGATGGGGCGATGCGTTCGCCCCGCAACGAACCACGCTTCGAGGGGCCGCTGACCGAGGTCGATCAACTCGTCGCCGACGACGACGGCGAGATCGTCGACGTCGCCATGAGCGATCGCGACTGCACGAGCGCCGATCTCGTGGGGGCGGCGCTCGTGCGGGCCCGTCTCACCGGGGCCCGACTGACCGCCGCGCGGTTCGAGCGCGGGCAGTGCCGCGACGTCGAGTTCGTGCGGTGCGATCTCGCCGCGGCCGATTTCACCGAGGCGTCGTTCCGGCGCACCCTGTTCGCCGACTGCCGCGGCGACGGTGCCGAGTTCCCACGCGCCCGGCTGGAGCACGTCGTGTTCGCGCAGGGCAGCCTCGACGACGCGAACTTCCGTCATGCGAGGTTCGACGCGGTCGCGTTCGGTGCTTCCTTGCGCAAGGCCGACTTCGCCGGTGCGACGCTCACCGATGTGTCCTTCGACGGCGCCGACCTGCGCGGCGCCGACTTCTCCCACTGCCGGTGCGAGCGAGTCGACCTGCGCGGCGCGCGTCTCGACGACCTGCGGGGCGCAGCCGGCCTCGCCGGCGCGTCGGTGTCACCCGAGCAACTCGTCGTGCTGGCACCCGCGCTGGCAACCGCGGTCGGGTTGAAGGTCGTGATCGCGCAATAAGGTCGAGGGATGGACCTTGGAGGGCGGCTTCCATTCGAAGGGCAAGGCGCAGTTGTCACGGGGGCCGCGTCGGGCATCGGGCTCGAGGTCGCCCGTCTCCTCGCAGCGCAGGGTGCCACGGTCGCGGTCCTCGATCGCGACCGTGCCGGCGCGGATGCCGCCGCCGCCGAGATCGAGGGGGTCGCGTTCGAGGTCGACGTGCGCGATGGCGACGCGGTCACGGTCGCGATGCAAGGTGCGGCGGCCGCGCTCGGGAACGTCGCGATCCTGGTCAACAACGCGGGTTCCGGCGACCTGCGGCCCCTCCACACCGTCGACGATCGTCTGTGGAAGCGGTTGATCGATATCAACCTCAGCGGCGTGCACTACGGCATGCGGGCCGCGATCCCGTTCATGCTCGACGCCGGCCGCGGTTCGATCGTCAACATCGCGTCGCTCTCGGGCATCTCGCCGACGCGGAACGAAGCGCCCTACTCCGCGGCGAAGGCCGGCGTGATCGCGCTCACCGCGAGCGGAGCACTCGAGTACGGGCCGTCGGTGCGGGTGAATTGCGTCGCGCCCGGGTTCGTGCGAACGCAGCTCACTGCGATCTGGGACGACCATCCCGACGCGTTCGCCCCGATTCGCGACGCGATCCCGCTCCAGCGCATCGGCGAGGCGCGGGAGGTGGCCGAGCTGGTCGCGTTCTTGTGCTCCGACCGTTCGAGTTACATCACCGGCCAGACCATCGTGATCGACGGCGGCCTGTCACTCCCCCAGGCGGGCACCGATGCCGCGCTGGCGAAGCTGTTCGACACCCTGCAAGGCGGCTGAACCCGGACGCGAAACGACCGCCCGGCGCGGAGCCGGGCGGCCGTGAACCGCTTCGCAGAACGGGGAAATCCTAGACGGCTTCGAGCAGCTCCCGTGCGCCGACGTCGGCCGACGGGTGACGCAGCTTCGACATTGCCCGAGCCTCGATCTGGCGGATGCGCTCCCGGGTGAGGCCGAAGAACTCGGCGACCTCTTCCAGCGTGCGCTCGCCGCCGCCGTCGAGCCCGAAGCGCAGGGTGAGGATCGTGCGCTCCCGCTCGTCGAGGACGGCCAGAACCTTCGCCACCTCGCCGGGCAGCAACGCCGTCGCCGCCGCGTCGAACGGGGCCGTCGCGTTGCGGTCCTCGACGAAGTCGCCGAGTTCGGCGTCGCCGTCTTCACGGATGGGCTCGTCGAGCGACACCGTGTCGACGGAGTAGCGCAGCACCTCGACGACCTTGTCGAGCGGCAGTTCGGCTTCGGAGGCCAATTCGGCGAGCGTCGGCGTACGGCCGAGCGTCCCTTCGAGCTGGGCGCGGAGCTTCAACAGCGCGCTCAACATGTCGCCCGCGTGCACAGGCAGGCGGATGACCCGGGCGGAGTTCGCGATGCCGCGCTGGATCGCCTGGCGGATCCACCACGTGGCGTAGGTGGAGAACTTGAACCCCTTCCGCCAGTCGAACTTGTCGACCGCGTGGATGAGGCCGAGGTTGCCCTCCTGCACGATGTCGAGCAACGGCAGGCCCGACGACTGGTACTTCTTGGCGATCGACACCACGAGCCGGAGGTTCGAGTTCACGAACTGGCGGTGCGCTTCCTCGCCCTCGCGTACCTTGCGGCGGAGCGCCCGCCGCTGCGTCGGGGTGAGGCGCTTCTTCGTGTTCAGCTCTTCTTGCGCGGCGACACCGCCCTCGATCGCCTGGGCCAGGCGCATCTCGTCGTCCTTGGTCAGCAGGTCGTGCCGGCCAACATCCTCCAGGTAGAGGCGGACGAGGTCCTCGTAGTCTCGGTCCTCTCGGCGAAGCTTGGGGGGCACGGCGCTCCTCGGTATGGCAGTACGGCTAACTTGTTTGACGTTTTACGGCGCGGCAAGGTTCCAAACGATCCTGCCCGCTGCATTGTTCCCCGTCCTGGAGGGGCCTAGACGCGGGCGGCGATCGTGGATTTCCGGGGGCGGAGTCGTTGTGGTGGTCGGTCTTTGCTCGTTGGCGATGTTGCTGCCGAGCCGCGCCCAGGTGCCTGAAAGCCGGGCCGATAGAGTACCGCGCTTCTGTGCCCGGTGTCGCATCGGATCGTCGTTTCCTCTCCGGCGGAACGAAGGGTGCACATGACCGCGATTCACTACGAGAATGAAGCTGACCTCGGGTCGATAAGCGGACAAAGTGTCGCGGTCGTCGGCTACGGCAACCAGGGCCGGTCGTGGGCGCTGAATCTTCGTGACAGCGGGTGCGACCCGGCAGTGTGCGTCCGGCGGGACGAAACCCGCGAAAGGGCGGTGTCCGAAGGCTTCGATGTCCTCGACATCGAAGCGGCGGGCGAGGCCGACGTCATCTGCATCCTGGTCCCCGACGACGTGATCCCGTTGCTGGCGATCGAGCCCCGCGCCGACTCCTGCGTGATCGTGGCGAGCGGCTACACGCTCGCATTCGGGCGGCTCACCCCGCCCGGCGACGCCGGGATGGTCGCCCCGCGCATGCTCGGCCCCGAGGTGCGCCGCTGCTACACCGAGGGTGTCGGGTTCATCACCGCGGTCGGTGTGCAAAACGACGTGACGGGGACCGCGATGCAGCGGGTCCTCGCGATCGCCGGTGCGATCGGCGGCCTTCGCCAGGGCGCGATCGCGCTGACGCCGATGCAAGAAGCGGTCCTCGACCTGGGTGTCGAGCAAGTGCTGTCGCCGGCGCTCACCGCGGTGAACAACGCGTTCGTGCAGGCAATGCTCGAACGCGACATCCCGATCGAGGCGATCATCACCGAACTCGTCCTGTCGGGCGAGGTGGAGCGCACCTACCGGCTCCTGCGAGAGGTCGGTTTCGCGGCCCAGTCGGAGTACCACTCGCCGACCTCGCAGTACGGCCAGCTCTCGCGGCGGGGCCGGTACGACCACCTGGATGTGCTCTCGACGATGCGTGCCCTCACCGACGACATCGAAAGCGGCCGGTTCGCCGACGAATGGGATGCCGAACGCGATGCCGGCTACCCGCATCTCGCGGCGTTGAAGGCGCAGCACGCCGGTTCTGCCGTGCGCGAGTACGAGGCCGACCTGCGCCGACGGCTCGGGCCGAACGTCGGCACCGAGGGAGCGCCGGCCACTAACGCGTCGCGCTGATGGCGCGTTCGAGCGCCGGCGCCGCGTTCGCGACCCACGAGCGATCGTCGAGCGGTGTAGCCGCGACCCCGTAGAGCCGCTGGGCGTTGGTGCTCAGGATGCGCGTCTTCATCGCCGGCGTCAGCGCGGGGTAGCCGTAGCGGTCCTGCATCTCGGCCGGGATCTCGAACGCGCGGAAGGCGTCGATCAACGGTTGGGGTGATCCGTACCACGCGCAGTCGGTGCCCCACACGATGCGTTCGGGGCCGAGGGCGCGGAGCAGTTTCCCGAGCACGTGCGCGGCTTCGCGCGGCCGGCGCAGCATGAGGAACCAGGTCGTGCCGAGTTCGGCGTAGACGTTGCCGCCGGAGCCGATGTTCACGCCGGCGAGGCTCTTCACGAGCCGGTCGGTGCCGCGGGTTGCGTTCGCGGCGTCGTACGGTCCTTCTTCGCTGCCCGGGTCGCGTTCGTAGCCCGAGTGGTAGACGACGAACGTGATGTCGGGATAGGCGGCGGCCGCGGGCCGATGTCGCGCGGCGACGCGGCCGCCGCCGACGCGTCGGGCACCGGGCCACCCAAGCCCTTGTGGGTCGCGACCACGCGGGGGCCGAGCGCGTGTACCCGTTCGAGGAACGGGAACCCGACCTCGTCGTCGTCGAGGAACCAACCGCCGGTGGGCGAGGCGGCGGTCGGCGGCCCGTAGAGCGTGTAGCACTTCCAACCGGCCGGCCGTAGCGTCGCCCGCCACTCGTCCATGGCGTCGAGTTCGGCCGGCCCGAGGTTGGGGTGCACGATCGTGTGGGTGAGCAACCGGTTCGTCCCCGCGTAACGGTCGATCAGGTCGCGCGCCGCCGCGATCTGCGGGTTCGAGAGCACGTTGCGGTCGGCGGGGCCCGGCGTCGACGTCAGCAGGGCGACGGCCGTTTCCGACGCGGCGAAGACGCACGCCGCCCACGCGGCGCCGTCGATGAGGCGAGGGTCGACGTCGGCGGGCCAGCGGTCCGGGTCGACCATGCGCAGGAAGCCTCCGAGCGCTTCGGCTCCCGCGCCGTGCCATCGACTCGCGTCGACGAGATGGGTCTGCACGTCGACGACGGGCGCGTCGCCGCGGAAGCATTCGTCGGCGGCGTCGGTGTCGTGCAACGCGGCGTCGGGGATCGCGTAGAAACCGCCGCCGTGGGTGTCGTCGATGGCGCGCAAGGTCGCGGCGGTACTACGCCGGTCGGCTGCGCCGGCCACAGGCATCGACCCCCGGCCGCGCGTCCGGAGCGCTTCGTAGCGCGCCAACGCCTCGCGTTCACCCACCGACCAGGGGAGCGGTGGGTATTCGTCGCTCGACAGTCGACGCAGGAGCGGCGGGACGATCACGCGCGGACCGTACCGCTGTCGCGGGCCCGAGCGTGGCGACGACGCCGACGCCGTTGGCGGCGATGTGCCGACCGTCAGCGACCGGGTGCGTAAGCGAGCCCGAGCGGCCCGTCGCCCTCGCTCTCGGTCGTCCAGCCGCCACCGAAGATCACGACCTGCCCGGTCCAGACCGCGGTGTCGGTGTCGACCGGTGTCGCCGGTGAGCTCGGTGTCGGCGGGAGCTTGCGCCACGAGTTCGTCGCCGGGTCGAAGGCCGCGCCGTCGTGCGGCAGCGCCGCGTTCGGATCGGGCGAGGACGTCTGTACCCGCCCGCCCCAGATCACGACCTCGCGGCCGGTCCACACCATCTGGTGGCCGGTGCGGGCACGCAACGGTGAGAGCGGGAGCTTCCGCCACGTGTTCTTCGTGGGGTTGTACGCCGCGGGCTGGCCGACGTCGACGGTCGCACCGGTGCCGCCCCATACGAACATCTCGTGGCCCGTCCAGACCGCCGCCGACAACCACCGCGGCGCGACGGGTGCCGCGGGGATCTCGCGCCACCGATCGGTCGTGGGGTTGTACGCGGCGCCGTCGGCGTACACGCGCGTACTGAACGCGCCGGTGTCGCGGCCGCTCCAGACGAGCAGCTCGTGCCCGTCCCAGACCACGGTCGGGAACGCGCGGTCGAAGGGCGGCGCGGCGCCGACACGCCAACGATCGGTTGCCGGGTCGTAGAGGTAGGTGCGGGTGTTGTCGAACACGACGACGAGCGAACCGGTCCACGCGGCGCCGATCGGATTGCTCATCGCCGCCGGCATGGGCGCGATCACCCGCCACCGGTTCGCCGACGGATCGAGTGCCGCGCCGGTCGCAGTCGGGACGGTGGCGGTCATCTTGGGGTCGGGGCGTTCGGCCCCGCCGACGACGACCATCTCGTGCCCCGTCCACGCGGCGACTTCACCGCGGCGCGCCGGCAACGGGAACGGGCTGAGCCGCCGCCACTGCTGCGTGCTCGGCGTGTAGGCGACGACCTGCGTCCCGTCGAGGTCGTCGCAGCAACCGCGTTCGCCGCCGATGTACTCGTGGCCCGTCCAGATGCCGTAGAGGCCGAGCCCGATGGGCGACGGCGGGAGCACCTCCCAGCCCTCAGGCCGCGGCGCCGCAGTCGTCGTGGGCGCGTTCGTGGTGCTCGTCGCGCTCGTCGAGGTGGTCGATGACACGGTTGCCGCGGTGCTCGTCGTGGCTTGCTGCGGTGTCGTTCCCCCGCACCCGGCGAGGGCCCCGACGAGCCCGACGACGGCGAGCAGCCACACGACGCGTGCTTCACGCTTCACGCGCCAAGCATCTTCCGTCGCCGGTGCCGGGGGCAGGGTCGAACGGCAGGTCGAGCGCGACGCCGTGTCACCCGCGTCGTAGGATTCGCGCGTGTCGGCTCGGCGAGTGTTGTGCGCGCTCCTCGCGCCGATCGCGCTCGCGAGCGCGGCGTGCGGCGGCTCATCGCACCCGTCCTCGACGTCGGCCGGTCGCACGACGGCGCCCGGGAACGTCGACGCCACCGCGTGCGGGCTCGACGCGTTCGCGAAGGCGCCGAAGCCGGTCAACGTCACGTTCTGGCACACGATGGTGAGCGCGAACGAGCAGTGGCTCACGAAGGCAACCGATGCGTTCAACCGCTCGCAGCACGACGTGCATGTCACGCTCGTCGCGTTCCCCAGTTACGACGACCTGTACACGAAGTACCTCTCTGGTCTCTCCACCCACGATCTCCCGGACCTCTTCCAGCCGTCCGACATCGAGACGCAGCGCCTCATCGACAGTGCGAGCGTCGTGCCGGTCCAATCGTGTGTGGATGCCGACCACTACTCGCTGACCCCGGTGCTGCCACGTGCCAAGGCGTACTTCTCCTACCAGCACGTGCTGTACGGCATGCCGTGGTGCCTCTCCAACCCGGTCCTCGCGTACAACCGGACGGCGTTCGTCAAGGCCGGCCTCGATCCCGACCAGCCGCCGCGAACGCTCGCCGACGTGAAGCGCGACGCGCAGAAGATCGTCGCGTCAGGCGCGGCCCGGCACGGGATCGCGCTGCGGGTCGAGTCGTACATCTTCGAGTTCCTCAACGCGAAGTCGGGCGGCACGCTCGTCAACCACGGCAACGGGCGTGACGCTCGTGCAACCGCGGCGACGCTCGAGACCCCGACGGCACGCGCGATCTTCCGCTGGTGGGACGACATGGTCCGCAGCGGCCTCGCACTGAACACCGGTAGCGCCGCCGGCAACATCGACCATCTCCTTGCCGTCGGCACCGGCGACGCGGCGATGACGATCGAAGGCAGTGGCATCCTCGGGAACGTGAAGCAGGTGCTCGAATCGGGCCAGTTCCCCGGCGTGAAGGTCGACGCCGCCCCGCTGCCGTCGTTGCAGGGGGGTGGTGGTGTGCCCGTCGGCGACGGTTCGCTGTGGATCACGAAGCAGGCTCCGCCCGCGACGCGCGGGGCCGCGTGGCAGTTCGTGAAGTACCTCGTCTCGGCCCCGGAAGATGCGGCCCTCGCGGCCGCACTCGGCTACGCACCGATGCGCAGCGACGCCGTCAAGGTCCCCGTACTCGCGCGCCGCTGGAGCGCAGAGCCCTTCTACCGCGCGTCGTACAACCAGCTCACGACGGGCGCGGAGAACGACGCGACGGCGGGATCGCTGATCGGCGACTACCACGGCGTGCGCAACGCGGTGAAGGACGGTCTGCTGGCGATGTTGACGGGCGGCCTCTCACCCGACGCGGCGCTCCAACGTGCGCAGGACGAGGCCGACACCGCGATCCGGTCCTACAACGAACGGGTGAGCGGGGGCTGACCCGACGGCGGGCACAACCGTCCACTCCGGCCGGCAATGAGTTCGTCGACGGTCATGCACCCGCGCCCGCCGAATCGGCTGCGTCGTGCCGCGAGTGCCCCGGTTCCCACACGTCGCGAAGGAACTGGGCGACGCGATCGGTCAAGCGCCGCGGGCGAAGACGCAGCTCGAAGGGGGAACGGGCCTTCACCAGTTCGGCGTGGGGAAGTTGCCGGGCCAAACTGGCGGCGTCGTCGAATGGGTGCAGCAAGTCGTTGCGGTGCGCCAAGACCAAGGTCGGCGCGGTGATACGGGAACGCTCCTCCTGGGTCGGCGCGACGGGCCCGACGAGTACGCCGTGCATGATCGCGGCGAGCACCTCCGGGTCGAGCGACGCGGCGTGGAGCGCGCTGTTCAGCGGACCGAACCGCGTCGGGCCGGCGCGGCGAAGGAGGTTCGAGCTCGCCCGAAGGGCAGGCCGTCCGTAATGCGCCGCGAGCAGGATCGGCACGAACGCCATTGCCGCCGCGGGGACGGCCCGTTCCAAGACCGGCATCTCCAACACGAGCGCGCGCACCCGCTCCGGGTGCTGTGACGCCGCGAACAAGCTCACGTTCGCGCCCAGCGAAAGGCCGCCGAGCACCGCATTGTCGGCCCCGAGTTCGTCGAGGAGGGCGAACACCTGCGTCGAGTAGCTGTCGATCCGGTACGCGGAAGCGTGCGCGGGTTTGTCGCTTCGCCCGTGACCGAGCAGATCGAGGAGTACGACGCGGTTGCCCTGCTCGGCGAGCGCGCCGGCGATACCCCGGTTCAGGTCCGCATCGAGCAGGAGCCCGTGCATGTACACGAGCAACCGCGCCCCTTCGCCGTACGTGTCGTAGACCAGCTTGTGGCCCTCATGCACGAACTGTTCCGTTCGGTACGGCTCGGTAGCCACGGTGATCCCCCTCCGATCCCATACTGAACGCCGGTCGGCCTCGAAGATCAGGGCCAAAAGTCAGAGCCCCGCCCGCGGCGAACCTCGTCGGGGCGGCGCGACTTCCAGGGTCAAGGTCAGGTGCCGGGTGTCGCGTCCGGCGTCTCGGTGCCCCGTCGAGGCTTCTTCCGTACCGCGACGACGCGGGTATCGCCGATGCCCTTGAGGTCGAACCTTCGCCGCACGGCAACGACTTCGATGTCGTCTCGTCCGGCGAGCTGTGCCGTCGCGGCGCGGGGGATGACGATGGTTCCCGCGCGGGCGACGGTGGTGAGGCGAGCCGCCAGGTTCGCGGCGGGACCGAACACGTCGCCGCCGACCACGACCGTCGGTCCGCACGCGATGCCGCAGTGGAGGGAGGGCATCTTGTCGATGCCGCGCAGTCGCTCGGCGATATCGAGCCCGATGTCAACGGCCGTTCCCAACTCGTCGGCGACGAACATGACCTCGTCGCCGATGAGCTTGACCGCGCGGCCCCCGTGCGCCGAGACCGCGTCGAACGCGGTGTTCTCGAACGCGTCGACGACCTCGGCGAGCCGGTCGACCGAGACGCGCTGGCTCAACTTGGTGAAGCCACTCAGGTCGGCGAACCCGACCGCGCGATCGGTGGCGTTGTTGTCGGTTTGGAGGCGCCGCCCGAGCGCGGCGAGCAAATGGCGCCGCCACACGTACACCAGCGATTCCTCGAGCAGATCGAGCACGGAACCTTCGAGCGCATCGATCACGGCCGCGGCGCGGTCGGTGCTCGTCGTCGCGGGCCCGTTTCCGGGACCGCAACCGCGAGTTGCTCGACGATCGCCATCTGGGCTTCGGCGATGCGCGAAAACGAGGCGCCCAGTAGTCGCGCCAGCCGCTGGGTGCTTTCTTCGTCGACCAGACCCGCGCCGGTCAGCGCGGCCAGGCGCCGCACCATCTCGACATCGATGTCGGCGAACGCGTAGACGTTCTCGGGGACTTCGGGAAAGCCCATCGCGCGCCACCACTTCACCGATCGCTCGTGGGCGACGCCGGCGAGGTGGGCGACATCGCTGCGCTGGTATTCCGCCGGGTCGAGCCCAACGGCGTGATGCAGCATCGCGATCTGGTCACTCGCGTCGCTGCGAATCACCTCGGGTTCACTCATGGGCTCACGGCTCCGAACGGGTTGCGGTGCGATCATGCCGCAAGGCGGCGATCCCGCGGTCGACGGAACCGAGTATGTCGCCCGCCGGAATTTCCCGGGACCGGGGCCGGGACCGGCTCGTACACTCCTGGCGAGGCGACGACGCCGAGTAAGGCGGGCGGGTTTTGGAACTGCGCGTCCTGGGGCCGATGGAGGTCTCGACCGGCGACGCGCCGGTCGTGTTGACCGGGCCGAACGGCGCGCGCTCCTCGCGCTCCTCGCCCTCAACGCGCCCCGGCCCATGTCGCGCGAACGTCTGGTCGACAACCTGTGGAACGGGGCGCCGCCGAAGTCGTCGGCGACGACGTTGCAGACCTTCGTCTGGCAGCTGCGCCGCCGGGGCATCGAGTGCCTGCGCACGACGCCGAGCGGTGACTATTACCTCGATGTCGCGCCCGACGAGGTCGACGTTCGGCGATTCGAGCGAATGGTCGAAGACGCCCGCGATGTGGCGGTGGCTGCCCCGGGCGAAGCGGCCGAGTCGCTCCGTGCCGCGCTCGGCCTCTGGCGCGGGGGCGCGTACGAAGAATTCGCGTCGGAGCCGTGGGCCACCGTCGAAGTGGCCCGGCTCGAGCAGCGGCGGATCGAGGCGGTCGAGTTGTGGGCGGCGGCCGCGATCGGCGCGGGCGCGACGGCCGGGCTTCCCGCGGAGCTCGAGGTGTGGACCGGCCGGGCCCCGTTGCGAGAACGGTTGTGGGCACTGCGCGTCATCGCGCTCGCCCGCCAAGGTCGCAACGCCGAGGCGCTGCGGGTCGCGAACGAGCTCCGGCAGGTGTTGCGCGACGAACTCGGCGTCGGGCCGAGCGCGCCGTTCCTGGCCGTCGAAACCACGATCCTGCGCGGTGAACCGCTGCCCGCCTGGCCCGAGCTCGGCGGTTTCGGGTTCCCGCCGCCGGCGCCGGCGGGTTCGCCGGGCGTTCCGAAATCGCCCGGCGCCCCGAAACGCCGCCGGCGCCGGCCCGCGAACCGGCCTACCGCGGCCTCGAACACGCGAATGCGCGACCACTTCGTCGGGCGCGCTGCCGAACTCGAGTTGCTCGACGACGCGCTCGATGACGCGCGCAGCGGTCTGCCGCGCGTCGTGTGCATCGTGGGCGAGGCGGGGATCGGCAAGTCGCGCCTGCTCGAGGAGTTCACCCGCGCTGCCGGCGCCGGGCCGGCAAGGATCCTGCGCGGAACGTGCCATGCCGGCGCCGCGTACCCGTACGAACCGCTCGCGACGGCCACGTTCGCGCTCTTCCCCCGGAACGAGAGCCCATTCGACCCGGGCCGCCCGCGCGCTGTCGACGAAACAGACCCGGCGCGTGCTGCGGATCTCGATTCGGAAGCACGGCGGCTGCGTCTCTTCTTCGCGACCACGAGCGCGATCCTCGACGCGGCGGACGCCCAGACCACGGTCCTTGTGGTCGAAGACATCCACTGGGGGTCGGAAGCGACGCTGGCGCTGCTGGGCCACCTCGTCGCGGTTGCACACAGCGACGCGGCGAACCGACGATCGCGGCTGCTCATCGTGCTGACGTCGCGGCCTCCCGAACCGTCGACACAGGTCCGCTCGTTCATCGCCCGCCTGCGCCGCGACCACCTCACGGCCATGCTCGACCTCGCCCCCCTCGACCTGCGCGCCTGCGCCGAGCTCATACGCGAGTGGACCGGCGCGACGCCGTCGAGAGCGACGGTCGATCATCTCGTCGAGGCAACCGCCGGGAACGCACTCCTGCTGCGCTGCAAGCTGCAACGCCTGCGCGATCGCGGTGGTGTGATCGACGAGTCGGCCTTCGCCGACATCTTGGTCGCGACCGACCTCGACGACGAATTGGAGCAGCGTCTCGATCGCGTCGGCGACGCGTGCCACGAAATGTTGTGCACCGCGGCAGTGCTCGGCGACGGGAGCACGCTCACGTTGCTCGCCGCGACCTGCGATCTCGACGAGGCGGCGCTCGACGAGTTGATCGACGAGGCGGCGTCGCAGCAGGTCCTCGAGGCCGACGACGAGCGGTACTGGTTCGACCATCCGCAGCTTCGCGAGCTGCTCGCCGGTCGGCTCACGAGCCGCGAGCGCGCCGCGCGCCACCTGCAGATCGCCGAACGCCTACGCCAACGGGGGGAGGACACGGTCGTCGTCGCCTACCACTTCGTGCGTGCCGGTCAGCTCGCCGATCCGCGGTCGCTCGCCGAAGTGTGCGGCGAAGCCGCGGATCGCTCCGCAACCGTCGGTGCGTGGCGCGACGCGGCGCGGTACGCGTCTTCCGCCCTCACCGGAGCGAAGGTGCTCGGACTGGACGAAGAGGAACTCGCGGCGCTCGAGTACCGGGCCGGGCGCGCCGCCTTCCTTGCCGGCGATCGCGAAGTAGGCAGGGCGTGCCTCGAAGCCGCGGCGGAGCGGGCGCGGTCGGCCGGTGCCACCCTCACGTGGGGGCACGCGCTCGTGACCCTCGCACGGGAGCGGGTCGAATCGACCGACCTTGCCGGCGCGATCGAAACGAGCCTGCACGAGCTCGCCGAATTCCTCGCCGCGACCGGCGATCGCGAGCCGGCCCTGCGTGCCGAGGCCCACGCACTGCAAGCGGAGTTGCACACCGCAGTCGGAGACCTCGCTGCCGCCGACCGGCACGCGCGCACGGCCGAAACGCTCGCGAGCGACATCGACGACGCCGAATTGCAGGTGAAGGTCGCGTTCTCGCGTGGGCTGCAAGAACTCGCGAGCGTCGATCTCGTCGCGGCGCGGCATGCGTTCCAGCGCGTGCTCCCGGTTGCCGCGACGCTCGCCAACCCCCATCCCCGGGTGTGGTTCCTGAGCCGTCTGGGCATGCTCGCGTACGTCACCGGGGACCTCGACGAGGCAAACGGTTTGCTCGACGCCGCCCTCGACGCCGGTCGCGCGACGGGCAACCTCGGCGAGTACTCGATGACCGCCGCCATGGCGGCATCGGCCGCGTTCGCCCAGGAACGTTTCGCGACGGTCGAGGGGTACGCGGAACGCGCGCTCGGCGCGCTGCGCGAGGTCGACAATCCCTTCACGCCGACGTTGTTGTTCCCGACGCTCGCCGCCGCCCGGAGCGCGCGCGGAGATCACCGGGGAGCACAGCGGGCGCTCGACGAATGGGACCGGCTCCAGCCTCGCCGGTCGCGCCGGTTCCGGCCGCTGCTCGACGTGCTCGCCGGCGACACCGACGCCGCGCTGCGCGCCGTCGAGGACGCGGGCTTCCGGTTCGTCGGCGGGCGACGGGCACCCGATCTGTTCATGGCCGGGACGATCGCCGCCGAGGTCGACCTGGCCGCGCTCCTCGGTGCGCCTCCCCTCACCCGGGAGCCGGTCGAAACGCTGATCGATCTCCACAACCGAGGTGTGCGGCTCACCTTGGGTTGGCCGGCACGCCTGTCGCGGACGATCTCGCTCGGCCTGCGTGCCGTGGGCGACGCGCGAGGCGCCGACGAGTGGGCATCGTGCGCACGACGCGAGGCTCGTGCCGTCAGCGTCGAACCGGCCACCACGATCACGCCGCGTGCGGCTCCTGCTGGCGCCCGCGCCGAATCGACACGCGTCATTCTCGTGACCGACCTCGTGTCGTCGACGAGCCTCAACGAACGGCTCGGCGATCGCGATTACCTCCAGCACCTCCGCCGGCACGACCGCGTCATCCGCGAACGGCTGGCCCAGCACGACGGTGTCGAGTTCAAGCACACGGGCGACGGGATCGCCGCGTGGTTCTTCTCCGTGAACCGGGCCTTGCGGTGCGCCACCGAATTGGTCCACGACTTCTCCGACGAAGGCGGGGCGACGCCGCTGCGCGTCAAGATCGCGATCGCGGCCGGCGAGCCGACCATCGTCGACGAAACGGACCTGCGCGGCATTGCAGTGGTCGAGGCATTCCGTGTGCTCGACCTGGCACGATCTGGTGAGGTGCTGGTCACGTCGGATGTCGCGGGGCTCGCGCACGGCCTCGGATGGGTGTTCGAGCACCACGGTCGCCATGCGCTGAAGGGCCTGCGCGAACCGGTCGAGGTGCTGCACGCGCGGCCCGCGCAACCGGCCGTCGTTTCCTGACCGTTTTCTTGCCCTTCGAGTCGAGCGCGCTTACCGTTCCGATACGCGCCACGTCGCGGGACCGGCACTGATTTACGTGGGGTGGACATGCCCGGTTTGATGCCGTACGTCGTCGAGAGCGGTCCGTACCTGTCCGTTCTCGCCAGCAAGCTCGCAGACGCCGGCCGGCGTGCTGCGTTGCTCACCGAACTGCGCAACGGTACGGCCCTTTCCCGGTTGTGCGGCTTCGACTCGACGAACCTCGGTGCTGACGGGCTCGACGAGGAATCGCGTGTCGAACACCTCAACCGCGACTGGTTCGGCATGGCGCCGGTTGCGGGGGGACAGGCCGGCGCGTGGCAAAAGCAGCCGAACAAGGTTCCCACCGGGTTCTGGGTCGGCTACCAGGGCGACACCGAATCCATCCTGCGCGAAGCGATGATGCGCGCGCTCGAGGTGTCATTCGATCTTCCGCCGAAGGGTGCGGCGCCCGCTCGAGCCGAGACGGCAGCGCGGCGCTGGCCCATCGACGTGTACTGGATCTGCCAGGGCCCCTGGTTCCAGGGCTGGGTGCTGTGGCGGAAGGGAGACTCGACGCCACTCGGCGGTCACGTGACCGTCATCATCAGCACCCCACCGGCCAAGGGCCACCCGCTGACCGCGCAGATCACCCGGCCGAACGCCGTGTTCCCGCGCGACGCCGAGTACGCGTGCCCGCCGCCCGCCGCCGCACGCGGAAATTCGCGAGGCATGTGGGTCGTGGGGCACGACAACTACACGAAGGAGGTCGTCTTCTCGACCGTTCCCACGCCGTTCGGCCAGGTGACGTTCCCGCGTCTGGCGTGGCAACCGAGAGACATCGCCTCGATCGTGTGCGTCGCACCGTCGGAGTGGGAAGGCGGTGTCCTCGCCGAGGGCCGCCCGTACGTTCCCTGATCGCAGAAGGGATGCCCGATGCCGATCGAAGTCGCAGTGGTCCAGCAGGCGATGTCGTCCGTCGCCGCCGACCTCGTCAAGGGGCTCGAAGGAGCGTTCACCCCGGCTCCGAACTCGCCGGTCACGATCGAGCTGAACGGTTCGAACCTCGAACCGATGGCGGTCACCGCGCAGGCGGAAACGCTCGTCGCCGTGCCGTGGCGCTTCCCGTGCACACATACCGGCGATTTCCTCGGTGTCCCCGCGACCTACATCGATCTCGAACTCCGCGGTGCGACCTTCGTCGAGGTCAACGGGCCCGATGCGGCAAGCTGGACCTACTACCGGTTCATCGATTTTCTCTCCGCGTTGCACCAGATCGGTGTCTCGACCGACGGGCGACCCGCACTGACGGCCGACGAGTACGCGAACTGGCGCGAGCGATCGAGCCGTTGAAGCTCGTGCTCGCCGGTTGAGCGCGCGTCGAGCGCGCGTCGAGGGGTCGCGCCCACCCTCGTCCTCGGAACCAAACTCCGGAGGACGAGATGCGAGCACCCTTGCCGACCGACATCCAAGCGCTCGGGCAGACGCCGCTGTTCGACGGTTGCCCGCCGCGGGTATTGCGTGCGGTGCAGCGTTACGGGACGACGATCGATGCAGTAGGCGGGCGGGCCCTCGGCACGACGAACTCCTCGAACGAACTGGTCATCGTCGTGGCCGGTTCGGTCACCGTCTACAGCGACGGTGAACCGCGCCGGTTGTACGCGGGCGACTGGTTCGGCAGTTACCCCGGGTCTTGCACCGGTGCCGGCATGCTCGACGAACTGGCGGTGGTGACGCAGGCCGCGACGTTGTTCGTCGTGCATCACCGTGAATACAGCGACCTTTGCCGCGCGTGGCCACCGATCGCGCTCCGCCTCGCGGGCATGCGTGCGCGCGCGGTGCGCGACGAGCCGCTGCCCGAATACGTCGAGCCGCACCCGGCCATGACGTTGCCGCTCGTCTCACCGTGGCGGGTCGGATCGTTCCACTGAGCGGGGTGGTCGCGCGGGTACCGGCGCCGGTCCCGGGATGATGTGGGGCCGGGACCGACGCCGGTCGCGTGATCGGACGCGCGGAGCTAACGTCCGCGCCGTCGACCAGATCCTCTCCGAGGCCGAAGCAACGTGAGCGACGAGCGCCTTCCCTCATGGCGACCAGGTCCGGCGCGCGACGCCATCCTCGAGTTCCTCGGCCGCGTGCGCGACGTGCCGGTCGAGGACCGCGTCGCCTACCTCGACAACGACGGCACGATGTGGTGCGAGCGACCGAGCTACGTCCAGCTCGACTTCTTCGTCGACGAGTTGCGGCGCAGGTCGTCGGGCGACGCGTCGCTCGCCGACCGGCCCGAGTTCGACGCGGTGCTCCGGGCCGACCCGGTCGCCATGGGCGACATCGGGCTGGAGCGCATTGCCGTTGCGTTGGCCGGGCTGTTCGACGGTTTGACGCCGGGCGAGTTCGCGGCGGCCGTCGACGGCTTCGTCGAGCGTTACCGGCACCCGGTGCTCGGCGCTCCGGTCGGCGGGATCGTCTACCGGCCGATGCTCGAGCTCCTCGACGAGCTCCGGGCATCGAACTTCACCACCGGCATCGTGACCGGCGGCGGCACCGAGTTCGTCCGCCGGATCAGCCCGCGCCTGTTCGGCGTCGCCGCCGAGCTGGTCGTCGGGACCCTGATCGGGTACGAGTTCGGGCGGGACGAGGCCGACCGGCCGGCGCTCCGGCGCACCGTCTCGCTCATGGGCCGCGCGAACGAAGGCACCGCGAAGGTCGAGAACATCCAATCCCAGCTCGGGCGGCGCCCCATCCTCGCCGCCGGCAACTCGGCCGGCGACCGCGAGATGCTCGAGTGGGCTTGTGCCGGCCCGTACCCGGGGTTGGCGATCCTCGTCGACCACGACGACGCCGAGCGCGAGTTCGCGTACGAGAGCCAGGCCGTGACCGTCGAGAACGCCGAGCTGATCACCGCCGTCGCCGACCGCCTCGGTTGGGTGACTGTCAGCATGCGGCGCGACTGGTCGACGGTGTTCGCGACACCGGCGTGACCCGCCGCCATCTTCGAACGCAGCGCGCCGGTCAGCCGCCGAGCCCGGGCGGCCAGGGCTCGGCGGCGATGTCGGCTTCGAGGATGGCTCGGTCTTCGTCGTCGGCGACGTTCGTCGCGGCCGCGACGGCACGCTCCCGCCAGCTCGTCGCGTCGTCGAGGGCCCCGAGGACGCCGTAGGCACGGGCGAGGGCCTCCGCGCCGTACGCGAGGTCGAAGCCGTCGAGGCTCGCGTCCTCGGTCAGCGCCCAGCAGCGCTGCGCGTGCCGCATGGCGGCGGTGCCGTCGCCGAGCACCGCGTACACGTGCGACACGAGCCATTCCCCGCGCTGCTCGTTGAGCGCCGTCCCCGCGTGGCGCCAGTGCCACAAGGATGCGTGGGCGGCGTCGACCATCTCGCGGTCGTCGGCCGGTGTGCGCGTGTCGCACCCGAGCAGTTCCCAGACGCGGTTGTTGGCGCGCGCGCCGAACGCACGGTGCTCCTCGCGCTCGGTGTCGATGGCGTCGACAACGTCGGGCACTCGGAACGTGGTGTCGAGCGGGGCGCCGGTTTCGAGCGTCGACTTGAGGTTCGAGAGCGCGAACGGCCATTCGTCGGCGACCCGGCGATAGGTGCGCGTCGTCCCGTGGAAGTCGTCGTGCAGCAGCGTCAGCCGGCACGACGGCCCGTGAGGTTCGATCTCGAAGGTGACGCGCGTGGGGCGCTCGCCGGCGAGGTCGCCGTCAGTGAACGCGAACGTCATGACGAGGCGCCGGGGCGGTTCCGCTTCGACGACGGTGCAGCGGGCAGGTGTACCGGAGAAGTAGCGAGCCGTCATCTCCGGGTCGACGAGCGCGTGCCAGAGCTGCTCCGGCGACGTGCGGATGTGGACCTGGAAGACGTGCTTGGGCATGCAGACTCCGTTTCGAGGTCGCGCTTGAAGGCGGCGAGGCCGCTCGTCCACCCGGCGGCGTACTTCGAGATCCAGCGGTCGGCGATGAGCTGGATCGGGACGGGGTTCAGGAAGTGGTGCTTCGCCCGGCCGGCCCGGCGGGTGACGACGAGGCCGGCGGCTTCGAGCACGCCGAGGTGCTTCATCACACCGAAGCGCGTCATCGCGGGCAGCGTGGTGCACAGCTCGCCGAGTGTTTGACCGTCGCGGTCGAAGAGCGCGTCGAGCAGCGTGCGGCGAGCCGGGTCGGCCAGCGCTCGGAACACCTCGTCCACCGGCGTAAGTTATGTGACTATATAGTCACCTGTCAATCGTCGAGGCAGGCGCCGGTGGGACGGCCGCGTGCGGCACGCGCTTCGCCCGACCGAGTAACTTGCTCTGTCACCGGCGTGCGGGTCGACGCTCTCGAAGGCGACATATACGCAGGTCAAGCCGCACGCCTAGGCGCTCGTAGCTCAATGGATAGAGCATCTGACTACGGATCAGAAGGTTGGGGGTTCGACTCCCTCCGAGCGCGCTGAGAAGGTCCAGGTGAGAGCCCGTTTGCGGTTCCTCGGCCTTCGCCTCCTCGGCGAGCTTGCTAACGCTTGCTAACGACTGGTCCGTAGGTTCGTCGTCGCGTCAGCCCTTCGCAGTGCGCTAATCGCATGCGGAGGGTTCGGTGCGAGGCAGCGTCGTCAAGCGCGGGAAGACCTGGAGCTACGTCGTAGACGTCGGTCGCGACCGTCGCTCTGGGCGTCGCCGGCAGCGATGGAAGGGTGGCTTCGCGACGAAGCGCGAGGCAGAGCAGGCGCTCGGTCGTGCGCTGGCTGCGGTCGGTGCTGGCGAAGTCGTCGATTCGGGCTCGCTGACCGTCGGAGCGTTCCTCGACGAGTGGCTCGCGGGGCATGCGCCGTCGCTCAAGCCCTCGACCGCGAAGAGCTACCGCGAGATCGTGCAGTGGTACCTGCAGCCCGGGCTCGGTCGGGTGAAGCTCGCCGACCTCAACGGGCTCCTCATCAGAAGTCTGTACGCCGACCTCATCGCGAACGGCGGCAGGCGAGGTCGTGCCCAGCTCTCGCCGGCGACCGTCGCCGTGGTGCACCGAGTGCTGCGCAAGGCGCTCAACGACGCGGTGTTGTGGGGCCTACTCGTGCGGAGCCCATTGATCGGCGTGAAGCCACCGAAGCGAGACGCGCCCGAGATGCGTTCCTGGACTCCCGATGAGGCGCGCCGGTTCCTCGCCGCCGTCGCCGACGATCGTCTGTACGCGTTGTGGGTGCTCGTCCTGGCAACGGGGATGCGCAGAGGCGAGCTGGCGGGGCTTCGGTGGGACGACGTCGATCTCGACGCCGGCGTGCTCGCAGTACGCCGCGCGCGGGTGAGCGTGGCCTACGCCGTGCACGAGTCTGACCCAAAGACGCGATCGAGCCGTCGCACAATCAGTCTCGACAGCCGAGTCGTCGCCGTGTTGCGCGCTCATCGGCGACGCCAGCTCGAGGATCGGCTCGCATGGGGCCCGGCGTGGACCGACACGGGCTACGTGTTCACAACCGAATGCGGTGAGCCGCTGCACCCCGAGCGCGTGACGGTGCTGTTCGGCCGGCTGGTCGTTGCCGCCGGTGTGCCGAAGGTGCGGCTGCACGACCTACGCCACACGTCAGCGAGCCTGATGCTGGCAGCTGGCGTGCACCCGAAGGTCGTGAGCGAGCGCCTCGGTCATTCGAGCGTGTCGATCACGCTCGACCTCTACAGCCACGTGATTCCGGGCCTGCAAGCAGAAGCCGCCGAGAAGCTCGGCGAGATGATCCTCGGGGACCGTTGACGCGCCGGTGACAACGAGTCCGTGTCGCGTTCCTCGCTCCGGTGGCGCCATTCCTGTGCGCCACCGAACAACGAGGAGCACCACATGCCGATGCGTCTTACGTACACCGTCCCCGAGGTTGCCGAGCTGCTCGGGATCTCGCGATCGAGCGCGTACGAATGCGTCCGTCGCGGCGAGATCCCGGCGCTGACGCTCGGCCGTCGTGTCGTGATCGCGAAGGCGACGTTCGACACGATGCTCAACGTCGCGACGGATCGCACCACCGACGACACCGCGCACTGACGGCATGCGATCCACCGCTCGCGCAACGCACCGAAGAACCGATCCCTCGCGTCGACGTTCGGCTGCTCCTGAACGTGCACGCGCTCAACGCGAACTTGCTTCAAGGACTCCCACAGACTTGCCGGTGGCGCTAGCGCCACCGGCTGACGACAACAAGGCAGGCGCGTCATGACGCGCGCCGTCGTACCGAGACGAGGCCGCTCGCCAACTCGCCCGCGCTGCAGAGAGCGAGGACCCGGAGAGCTATCGGCGCCGTTGGCTCGAGGACCTGCTCAATCAAGCACGCCTTGCCGAGGAAGCAGCTCGCAACGAGGAACACGCGGTCGCGTTGGCAGTTGAAGCGATGGAACGCCGAGAGAGCGCACGGCGCGCGGCCCGTCGTCCGCGCGACGAGTACGCCGCGCTGGCCGCCCGCGAACGAGCTGAAGCAGAACGTCTCCGCCGCAACGCGCGTGCGCAGAGCGCGCTACCGCGCTCGACGCGACGCTGGCGTCACGCGCGCGAACAACCGAAAGGGCAT
>CAWAJR010000006.1:0-890428 GCA_963782465.1 uncultured Actinomycetes bacterium
TCGAGCACCCGGACCTCGCCGAGGGCCTCGAGGTCGTGCACCGTCTGGTACACGGTCTTGAGGGAGATCGTCGGCATGTCGGTGCGGGCGCGATCGTGCAGCGCCTCGACGGTCGGGTGGACGTCGTTGCCGTGGAGCAGGCGAAAGATCGCCTGCCGCTGCGGGGTGACCCGCAGGCCCCGTTCGCGAAACAGTGTGGTGAGTTCCTCGGCGGTCTTCATTGCCCGGCCACTCTATCAACAATGATTGTCGACAAGCAATTCGTCACGACAAGGTCGCGGCGCACGCGCCCCGTGTATGCCAGCATCCCGGTTCGTGACGCTCTGCATCGGTGAAGTGTTCCGGGTCGCCGCCGCCTCGAGCCCGGAGCAGGTCGCGGTCACCCTCGGCCCCGACGTGCCGACCTTCTCCGAGATGGATCGCGGCGGGAACCGGTTCGCCCACGCCTTCGGCCGGCTCGGCGTCGCCGGGGGCGATCGCGGGTGCTGGTGGAGCGACACGTCGCTCGACGCCGTCGGTGTGTTCGCGGGCCTTGCGAAACTCGGCGCTGTGTTCGCCCCGCTCAACGCGCGGGCCGGTGTCGAGGAGATCACCCCCGTCGCGGCGTACGCCCGCCCTCGCCTGATCGTCGCGGGCGAGTCGCACGTCGAGGAAGCCGCCACCGTCGCGAGCGCGATCGGGGCGCCGTTCGCGCAGATCGGCGCCGGGCCCGGTGCCGATCTCGCGGCCTCGGCGCACACGGCCCCCGATCACGCGCCCGGCATCCGCGTGCCCGAAGCCGACCCGCACGTCATCTTTTTCACCAGCGGGAGCACCGGCCGGCCCAAAGGGGTCGTGCTGTCGCACCGCGCGAACTGGTTGCGAACCTACCCCGGCGCGACCAGCACCCCTGGCGGGGGCGGCACCGTGTGCATGTTCCCCCTGTTCCACATGGCCGGTTGGACGATCGCACTCGGTGCGTGGCAGGCCCGCCGCGCCGTGCACTTCGTCGCGACACCCGACGCGGCGACGCTGCTGGCCGAGACCGAGCGTCACCGCGCGTCGCGCCTCGACTGCATCCCCGCGGTGTGGGCACGAATACTCGAGCACGGCGTCGACGGCTACGACCTGAGCGCCCTACGGGAGGCCGACACCGGGACCTCGGCCACGCCGGTACAACTCCTGCGCGCGTTGCACGACGCGCTCCCCCACACCGTCACCCGCGTCTTCTACGGTTCGACCGAAGCGGGGCCGGGCGTGCAGCTCGGCCCCGACGACCTGTTCCGCAAACCGGGCAGTGTCGGCGTGCCCCAACCGGGTGTGGAGATGCGTCTCATCGACGGCGAGGTCTGCCTCCGCAGCTCGTTCCTGATGGACGGCTACTTCGACAACCCGCAGGCGACCGCGGAGGCATTGCGCGACGGCTGGTACCACACCGGCGATCTCGGTGCGATCGACGGCGACGGTTACCTCTCCATCGTCGGCCGGGCGCGCGACGTGATCCGCACCGGCGGCGAGACGGTCGCCCCGGTCGAGGTGGAGGCCGTGCTCGGCGCGCACACCGACATCGACGAAGTCGCCGTCGTCGGGCTGCCCGACCTCGACTGGGGCGAGATCGTCACCGCGGTGGTCGTGTTGCGCCCGGGCGCACCGCACCTCGACCTGGCGAGCGTCCGCGCCCACTGCGAGGGCCGCCTCGCCGCGTTCAAACATCCCCGCCGGCTGGAGGTCGTCGCCGCCCTCCCCCGTACCGCCGCGACCGGCCAGGTGCAGCGAACCCTCGTCGTCGAGCAGCTGCAAGCGGGCCTCTCCTAGGGTGGAGCCGTGCATTGCGACGAATGCGGGTTCGACTACGACGAGCTCCCGGAATCCCAGATCGGCACCGCGCTGCGGGCGCTGCTCCCCCAATACGGCACGATCCTGGCGCGCGATGAAGCGTCGCTGCGGGCGCACCCGATCAGCGGGGTGTGGTCGGCGCTCGAGTACGCGTGCCACGTGCGCGACATCTTCGAGGTGCAACTCGAGCGGGTCGAAACCGCACTCGTGGAGGAAGAGCCCTCGTTCACCCCGATGGGGCGCGAAGAACGAGTGGTCACGAACCGTTACAACGAGCAAGACCCCCAAGACGTCGGCGAACAACTCGTCGTTGCCGGCCGCGCTCTGGCGACCCGCTTCGAACGCCTCGACCCCGACCAGCTCGCCCGCACCGCGATCTACAACTACCCGGCACCCGCGCCGCGAACGATCGCGTGGATCGGTCGCCACAGCGTGCACGAAGGCCATCACCACCTCCGCGACATCGAGCACGTGCTCGACGCCGCCGACGCCGGCTGATCCCCGCCCGGCAGTTGAGGCGGGCCGCGAGCCGGAATAGTGTTCCCGATGTGCAGAACGTTGTTCCCGCAGGGGTGGCCGTCGAGGACCAGCTGGCCGACCGTGCCCTCGCCGAGCGCCACGACGCCTACGCGGCGGAGGCCCGACGGTTCATCGACGCCGCGCTGGCGGTGATGCGCCGGACCGCATCGCTCGACCCCCCGGTGCGCGACGTCGTGCGGGAAGCCGGCCTCTCGAACCAGGCCTTCTACCGTCACTTCGCCGGCAAGGACGCGCTGATGCTCGCCGTGCTCGCCGACGGCCAGCAACGCCTCGTCTCCTACGTCGCCCATCGCATCTCGCGAGTCGACGACCCGCACCAGCAGGTTCGCCGTTGGGTCGAAGCGGTGATGGAACAGGCGCGCAACCCGGAGGCGGCGGCTGCGACGCGGCCGTTCGCGTGCAACAGTTCGCGACTCGCCGAGCAGTTCCCGGGCGAAACCGCGGCGAGCCGCGAAGAACTTGTCCGCACGCTCCGGCCCGCGGTCCGCGCCGCCGGAGGAGACGAGCGCGACGCCGAACTCGTCCACGACCTCGTGCTCGCCCGGATGAACCGGGCGCTCGTGGCGGGCCGCGCCCCCGACCGCAAGGCCGTGAACCACCTGGTCGCGTTCGTGCTCGCGGCGATCGACCGGAACCGGTGATGGAACGCGAGTTGCTCATCACCGGGATCGGCGGGCAGGGAGTGCAACTCGCCGCGGAAGTCGTCGCCCGCGCCGCAACCATCGAAGGCCGCGAAGTGCTGCTCTTCGGCATCTACGGCGGCATGATGCGCGGCGGCAACACCGACAGCACCGTCGTGGTCGCCGACGCGCCGATCGAGACGCCGCCCGTGGTCGCGCAGGCCTGGTCGGCGATCGCGATGCACGACGAATACTGGGCGCCGCTCGAACCGCGGCTGCGCCCCGGTGGTGTCGTGCTCGTGAACGACGCCACCTTCACGCACCCGATCGAGGCCGATGTCGCGGTGTACCGGGTCGGCGCAACCGACCTCGCGGCCGAAGCCGGCAACCCGTTGGGCGGGTCGATGGCGATGATCGGCGCGTACAGCGCGGTCACGGGCCTGGTCGGCGTCGATTCGCTGGTCGCCGCCATGCGGGCGTCGATCCCGCCGTACCGCCGGCAGCACATCGAAGCGAACGAGCGCGTGATCCGCCTCGGCTACGAACACGTCGAACACGACGCCCATCCCGCGTGGGCCTCACCGGCACGAGCGCGCGACCGACGCATGAAGGCACGAAGGCATGACCGCATGACGACGATCACCGTCACGAGCCGCGGCACCGTTACGGTCGACGCCGAGCGCTGCAAGGGTTGCGAGCTGTGCATCCCGGCCTGCCCTCCCGACGTGCTCGCGATGTCGACCGAGGTGAACCACATGGGCTACCGCTTCCCGCAGCTGTTCGCGGGCTGCACCGGCTGCGCGGCCTGCCTCTACGTGTGCCCCGACTTCGTGTTCGAAGTGTTCCGGTTCAACCAACCGGTGATCTCCCACATCGAGGTGGCTGAATGACCGCACGCGCCCGCGCCGACGGCCACCGCACCCTCATGGAAGGCTCCGAGGCATTCGTGCGGTCGTCGATTGCGGCCGGGTGCCGGTTCTTCGCCGGCTACCCGATGACGCCGTTCACCGAAGTGCTCGAACATTTCGCCCGGCTCCTGCCCGGCGCCGGCGGTACGTGTATCAACGCGGAATCCGAGCTCGAGGCCGTCGGCATGGCGTGGGGCGCGGCCGCCGCCGGCGCGCGGGCCGCGACGGGCTCGACCGGCCAGGGCCTGTCGTTGATGCAGGAATCGTTCTCCGAGATGACGCTCGCCGAACTCCCGCTCGTCGTGTTCAACATGGCCCGCGGCCAGCAGGACTACTTCCAGGCCACCCGCGGGGGCGGCCACGGCGACTACCGGCACATCGTCCTCGCGCCGCAAGACGTTCGCGAAGGGGTCGAGCTCGTGCAGCTCGCGTTCTTCCTTGCCGACAAGTGGCGCAACCCGGTGCTGTTGTACGGCGACTACCTCCTCGCCCACACGCAGGAAGCGCTCTCCGTCGCGACGCTGGAATTCCCCGATCTGCCGCCGAAGCGCTGGGCGGTCGACGGCACGTTGTCGGGAAGTGGGCAATCGCGGGCGGTCACACCGCTCGGCGTCGCCAAGTTCGGGCAACCCGACATGGGCCAGGAGGGCAAGTTCCAGTACATCGCGACCAAGACACCGCTCATGGAACGCGAGGTGCGCGTCGAAACCGGTTACCTCGACGACGCGGAAACGGTGATCGTCGCGTTCGGCACGCCCGCGAAGTTCGTGAAGTACGCGATCAAGCAATGCCGCGCCGCCGGCCATCGCATCGGTTTCGTGCGCCCGATCACCCTGTGGCCGTTCCCGTACGACACGGTGCGGGACGCGACCGCCGGTGCACGGCGAGTCGGCTCGTTCGAGCTCGCCGCAGGCCAGATGATCGACGACGTTCGCATCGGTGTGGCCGGGCAGGCGCCGGCAACGTTCATCGGGGGCGTGTCGACCGACCATTCCGGGTTCGGGATCGGCCGGCTCCTCGACGTCGACGTCATTCGCGATCGCCTGCTCGCCTTCCACACCGGCCAGGCGCTGCCGCCGATCCCCGGGTACGAACAGTTCACCTACGCGCTTGCTCCCCACCAGCAGGAGGCCGCGTCATGAGCCCGCTCGGACGGCCGCTCGACACCACGACCGCGCCCGCCGACGCGACCGTCGTCGAGCCGCTGAAACCGGAACTGCTCCTCACCGAGGAGCACCAGATGTGCCCCGGCTGCGGCGAACCGCTGGCGCTGCGCGGCTTCCTCGACACGCTCGCGGAGATGGGCGTCGCGCAACGTTCGATCGCGGTACTCGGCATCGGGTGCTACACGTCGTTCGGGGCAACGATCGACATCGACCTCGTACAGGCACTCCACGGCCGCGCGCCGTCGGTCGCCACCGGGGTGAAGCGGGTCCAGCCCGGCGCGGTCGTGTTCACGCTGCAAGGCGACGGCGACATGGTGAACGAGGGCTTGCAGGAGGTGTTGCACACCGCCGCGCGCGGCGAACCGGTCACGTGCATCCTGCTGAACAACGGCGTGTTCGGCGAGACGGGTGGGCACATGACCGCGACGACCGTGATCGGCCAGCGCACGAAGAATTCGCTCGACGGCCGCGACGCCGAATACCACGGGTACCCGATCCTGATCGGCGACCTCATCTCGCAGCTCGACGGCGCGTCGTACGTCGCTCGCGGCTCCGTGCACAACGCCGGCGAGGTCGCACGCACGAAGAAGATGTTCCGCCGGGCCTTCGAGACGCAACTCGAACGCAAAGGCTTCTCGTTCGTCGAGGTGCTCACCATGTGCCCGACCGGATGGTTCATCCCCACCGCCGATGGTCCCGGCTATCTCGACGACACGCTCGGCGAGGTGCACGTCGTGGGCGAGCTCAAAGTCGACGGCGTCCTCCGCACCGGCGATTGACCGGTTTTGATGTACGGGAAGCGCGCAACCGCGCGTTCCCGCTACATCAAAACGAGTGGGCGGTAGGCTGACGCCGGCGTCAGGTTCGGTGGCACGGGAGCGATGGTTGGATTTCACGTACCCGCCGGAAGCAGAGGCCTTCCGCAAGGAGTTCCGCGACTGGCTCGCCGCGAACCTGCCCGGCGACCTGCGCGGGCACGGCGGCTCGCTCTCCGCCGACGACGAGACGCTCGCGCGGCTGCGCGAGTGGAACCGCGCGCTCGCCGACGCGCGGTACGCGGCGATCGCCTGGCCCGAAGAATTCGGCGGGCGCGGCGCGAGCGTGATGGAACAGGTGGTGTACGCCGAGGAGATGCACCGAGCATCGGCGCCGGGCACGCTCAACCCGATCGGGCTGTCGAACATCGCCCCCGCGATCATCGAGCACGGTACGACCGAACAGAAGACCACGTTGCTGCCCCGCATGTTGCGCGGCGACGACATCTGGTGCCAGGGGTTCTCCGAACCGAACGCCGGCTCCGATCTCGCCGCGTTGCGGTGCTCGGCGGCGCTCGACGGCGATCACTGGGTGGTCAACGGGCAGAAGACCTGGAACACGCTCGGCAACCTCGCCAACTGGTGCGAGCTGCTGGTGCGTACCGACCCGAACGTCGGGAAGCACAACGGGATCACCTGCCTGCTGGTCGACATGGCGTTGCCCGGGATCGAGGTACGGCCGCTGGTCACGATCACCGGTGATCTCGACTTCAACGAGATCTTCTTCACCGATGTCCGGGTGCCGGTGACCCAAACCCTCGGCCCGGTGAACGAGGGTTGGCGCGTCGCGATGACGACACTCGCCTACGAACGGGGCACGGTCGCGAAGTTGCACCTCGGGCTGCGGGCGAAGGTGCAACGCCTGCTCGACGAAGCCAAACGCACGCCGCTCGGCGACGGGCGCATGGCTGCCGACGACCCGGTGCTGCGCCGCGATCTCGCGCGCGCCTACCTCGAAGCCGAACTGCTGAAGCTCATTTCTGAACGGGCGATCTCCGCCGAGGTCCACGGTCGCCCGGTCGGCCCGGAAGGCAGCATCGCGAAGTTGGTGTGGAGCGAGGCCGAGCAGCACCTCACGGAAATCGCGACCACCGTGCTCGGCCCTGCCGGGCTCGAAGGTACCTGGGCGCATGATCGCGTCTACAGCCGCTCGTTCACGATCGCCGGCGGCACGACCCAGGTGAACAAGAACATCCTCGCGCAGCGCATCCTCGGCCTCCCCCGCCGCTGACGACGGTCGCGTTCGCGCTCAGGAACCCGACGGCGGCTTCGCCGGTGCGGCCGCGATCAACTTCGGCAAGAGCCACCGCGCGACGATCGGCGCGGTTTCGTGCGTGTAGTGACCGCCATCGGGTCGCATGACCACGCCGTTCACCTTCGAGGGGCACGGCGGCCCGCCCGGGCAGATGAACGGCATGATGTCGAGCACCGACGTCGTCGCCTTGTGCGCGGCGGCGTAGCGCCGGAGCAACGAGTTGTAGAAGACCTCGGCGTCGCCGGGAGCTTCGGTCGGGTACGTGGCGCTCGGTGCGCGCGGTGCGACGGTCAGGAACACGAGATGCGCGCCACCGGCGGTCAGCCGCTTCGCCGCTTCGTCGATCGCCGCCATCAGCACCTGGTCGGCGGCCCGGGTTCCGAACTTCAAGATCTTGCCGGTGCGCGGGTCCAGCCGGTTGGAGACCTCCCAGCTGCTCGACCACAACACGACGTCGGGATGCCACGCGGCGATCATCTGCTCGTGGACGTGCGGCACGTTCTTCGCGCACGTCGGCGTCCACGGGTAGGGCTTGCCGTGGTCGTCGACCACCGTGCCGGCCGCCACACCGCACCCCGGGAACGCCGTCGACACGAGATGGTTCGGGGTGCCCTTCATGATGTCGGTGAGCCCCCACACGATCGTGCCCGCGATCGAGTCGCCGACCACCGCGATCGTGAGCGGTCGCGGTGCGCCGGGTTTGGTGGTGGTCGTCGTCGCGCCCGGGAGCGTTGTCGTGGTCGGCGGCGCGGTGATCGGCGCCGCGGTGTTGAACTCCGCCGGCGGGCCTGCGCGCCGACGGTCGTGACGGCGAGCACCACCGCGACCATGCCGACGGCGAACGGCGCGCCGGCGAGCACGGTCCGGTTGGGCAGGGTGCCGTACCGGATCGGGCGTTCCACCAGATAGAACGACGCCGACGCCACCACGAACGTCGCGAGTACCTGTTCGAACCGCAGCGCGTTGCCGGCCGTGTGCATACGGCCGGGCGTGAGGATCACGATCGCGGGCCAGTGCCACAGGTAGAGGCCGTAGGAGATGCTGCCGATCCAGCGGAACGGCCGCAACGACAACGCCCTCCGCAGCGGCGACCACGTGGTCTGGACCGCCGCCGCGACGACGACCGCGACCGCGACCGCGTACAGCAGGAACCCTCCGTGGTACATGGCGCTGCTGCTGTCGGTGATCGCGTACACCGACACGACGAGCGACACTGCGGCGAGCGATCCCGCGGCCTGCACCGCCCGCTGTGCCGGCCTCGAGAGGGTCGCGTACCGTTCGAGCACCAGCGCGAGGAGGCACCCGACGAGCAGGGAGTGCGCGCGGGTATCGGTGCCGTAGTAGACGCGCGACGGGTCGGTGCTGTTGTAGTGCACCGCCATCCACGCGGCCGACGCGACGATCCCGCCGATCGTCACACCGGTGAGCAACGATCGTCGCCCGCGACCCACTCCCATCACCGCGAACACGAGCAGCGGCCAGACGAGATAGAACTGCTCCTCGATGGCGAGCGACCACATGTGCCGCAACGGCGACGGCGCGCTCGAACAGGTCGAAATACGACTGCCCACTCCGGATGAACCGCCAGTTCGCGACGTAGACGAGGGTCGCCCAACCGTCCTTGCGCAACGTGTCGAGCTGTTGCGCGCTCGCCCAGGTCGCGGCATACAAGGAAACCGCGAGCACCAGGAGCAGCACGGCCGGTAGCAACCGCCGGGCCCGGCGTCCCCAGAACGCGGCAAGCTCGACGCGACCGTGGTTGCGATGCTCCCCCAGCAGCAACGACGTGATCAGGTACCCCGACAGCACGAAGAACGTGTCGACGCCGAGGTACCCACCTTTCGCCCATGAGTACCGCAGGTGGTACGCGATCACCGACAGCACCGCGAACGCCCGCAGCCCGTCGAGCGCGGGTCGGTACGCGAACGAGGACTCGCGCCGCATCACACCAGCATGCCCGCTGCGTCACCGCCGGCGGCGACGCCTCGGGCCCGCTTCGTGAGCGACGCGGCGGCCACCCGCAACGCGATCACCGTGCCGCTCACAACGACGACCACGGTCACGAGTTCGAGCCACCGGCGGGAATCGGCCTGCCGTACGTCGTCGAGCAACGCTCCCCAGGAGAGGGTCCCCTCGGGCACCGCGCCGAGCGCGCCGAGCACCGCTTCGGCGGTGAACGCCGCGGCCGACGCGTCGAGCGCGGCGACGGCCGTCGCTTTCAACAGGTCGAGGTCGGGCAACGATCCCCCGAACGCCCGGGTCCCCGCGTGCACACCGCCGGCGACCGTCACCGGCACCAGCCACTCCCAGAACACCGCCGGCTCGCGCGGCAACACGGCCGCCAGCGCGACGCTGACGCCGAGCGCGGGCACCGCGAGCCCACCCAACCACGCGTAGGCCTTCCGGGCCGTCGCCGTCTCGGCCGCCACTGTCCCGATGACCGCGCCGATCAGGAACCCGGCGATCGTTGCCACGAGGACCAGCAACAGGGTGCCCTGCGCGCCCCACACGACACGGGCGACGACGTCGTGGCCGACGTCGTCGGTACCGAGCCAGTGGTGCAGCGACGGTGCGGCCCGCGCGACGTACAGCGCGTTCGGGTTGTCGAGCGGGAGACGGCGTACGAACGCGACCGCTACCGCCAGCACGAACAGCCACGACCACGCGAGCGTGGCCGCGCCGCGAAGCACGGCGCCACGCGCGGCGCGGCGCGGCGGCGCAGGTCGCCATGGGAGCAGTACCGCCGCGACCAACGCGAAGAGGAGCACGGCGCGTATGAGCGCGATGTCGCGCACGTCGATCGCCGAGGCGAGCACGCGACCCAGGCCCGGAAGTCGCAGCACGGCTTCGGACGCGAGCACGAGGAACACCAACCCGCCGCTCCCGCGGCCGCGCCGCAACGCGACCGCCGCGGCGACGAGCAACGCGGTGAGCCACACATGGCGCAGCACATCGCGCTCGACGTCGACCGGCTCGACATAGGAGCGACCGAAGTCGAAGTGCAGCACCCCGACGACGAAACGAACGAAACGCACAGGCGGCCAGTCGCCGAGATGTTCGTCGGCAGCCACCTTCGCGATGGCGCTCGGCTCGTCGGAATGAGGCCCGAGAAATGCCGCGCGCGCGCCTTCCGGCGCAAGGAACGGCACGCTGAACACGAGCACGAGCGCGACGAGCACACCGGCCGCCACCTGGGTCCGTGAGCGCGCCGGGGAGCCGGTCAGTGCTCTGCTGCGGAGTGCGCCGCGCCGTTCCCCGAGGGAAGCGCCTCGCCGGGACCGAGCGGGAAATGGCAGGCGACGAAATGACCGGCGCCGATCTCGTGCACCACCGGTTCTTCGGCCGCGCAACGTTCCTGGGCCTTCGGGCAGCGGGTACGGAACCGGCAGCCGCTCGGCGGCGCGACCGGCGACGGGATCTCGCCCGCGAGGGTTGCCCGCTCGTTCGGTTTCACGTCGGGGTCGGGAACCGGGATCGCGGCGAGCAACGCGGCCGTGTACGGGTGCGCGGGCTGCTTGTAGATGTCGTCGGGTACGCCGACCTCGCACACCTTGCCGAGGTACATGACGACGATGCGGTCACTCACGTTCTTCACGACCGCGAGGTCGTGGGCGATGAAGATCAACGTGAGCCCGTAGCGCGACTTCATGTCTTCGAGCAGGTTCAGGATCTGGGCCTGCACCGAAACGTCGAGCGCCGACACCGGCTCGTCGCAGATGATGAGCTTCGGGTCGGTGACGACGGCACGAGCGATCGAGATGCGCTGGCATTGGCCACCGGAGAACTGGTAGGGCCGGCGCCCCCGTTGCAGCGCGGGGTCGAGCCCGACCGCGAGCATCATCTCGTCGATCTTCGCGTTGCGTTCCGCGTCGGTACCGATCTTCCAGATCCGCAGCCCCTCGCCGATGATGTCTTCCACCTTGCGCCGCGGGTTGAGCGACGAGATCGGGTCTTGGAAGATCATCTTCATCTCGGTGCGGGTCTTGCGCAGCTCCTCGCCCGACAGCTTGGTGACTTCACGACCGTCGAAGAGCACCTTGCCCGACGTCGGCTTCGGCAACTGCATGATCGCTTTGCCCGTGGTCGACTTGCCGCACCCCGACTCGCCGACGAGACCGAGGGTCTCCCCCGGTTTGACGTCGATGCTGACGTTCGAAACTGCGTGCACTTTCAGCCCGGTGCGACCGACGGGGAACTCCACGACGAGATCTTCGACGCGCAGCAGCGTCTCGTCCTCCGCGCGAAGGTGCGCGGTCCCGCTCCCGGCCATTCAGCTCACCACCGAACCGGTCGCAACGGCGTCGCCCTCCGCGAACACCGCCCGGCCCGACGCGGTCGCCCCCGCCGCGAGGTTGCGGGCGAGCGCCTCTTCGCCCTCCGGGCTCCCAACGGGGAAGAAACAACGGAACCCGTGGCCGGGGGTCGCGGCATCGTCGAGTACCGGCTCCTCGACCAGGCAGCGCGGCTGCGCGTAGGGGCAGCGGGGCGCGAACTTGCACCCCTCCGGCGGCTTGAGCAGGTCGGGTGGGCGGCCGGCGATCGCATCGAGGCGCATGTGGCTCGGCTGCGCCAATTTCGGGATCGACTTGAGCAACGCCTGCGTGTAGGGGTGGCGCGTCTCGCTGAACAGCACCCGGGTAGGCGCCTTCTCGACGATCCGTCCCGCGTACATCACCGCGATGTCGTCGGTACGCCCGGCAACCACGCCGAGGTCGTGGGTGACGAGCACCATCGCCATGAACCGTTCCCGTTGCTGGGCTTGCAGGAGGTCGAGGATCTGCGCCTGCACCGTCACATCGAGTGCAGTGGTCGGTTCGTCGGCGAAGAGGAGTTTCGGGCCGCACGCCAACGCAATCGCGATCATGACCCGCTGGCGCATCCCACCGGAGAGCTGGTGCGGGTATTCGCGCAGCCGGCGTGAGGCCTCGGGGATACCGACCGATTGCAGCAACGCCAGCGCCGCCTCGTTCGCGTAGTCCTTCGAGACGTCGAGGTGGTAGCGCAACGACTCGGTGATCTGGTTGCCGATGCGCATGACCGGGTTCAGCGACGTCATCGGGTCTTGGAACACCATCGACATCTGGGTACCCCAGAAGTCGCGCAGTTCGGCGCCGAGCGCCTGACCGATCTCGGCTCCTTCGAATTTGATGCTGCCTTCCCGCACCACGTTGTTCGGCAACAGCCCCATGATCGAGCGTGACAGCACCGACTTCCCGCAGCCCGATTCGCCGACGATCCCGATCGTCTTGCCCCGCTCGAGGGTGAAATCGACGCCGTCGACCGCGTGCACGAGGCCGCGCGCCGTCTTGAACATCGTCTTCACGCCGCTCACTTCCAGGAGCGGGCCGTCGAGCGGAGCATCGGGGAACCGGGCTTCGCCCTTCTTGCGACGCGGGCTCATGCGCTCCGCCTCCGGTTGGCGCAACGCTGGCTCACAGCACGCTCTCCCTCACGTCGAAGCGGGCACGGATGACGTCGCCGAGATAGTTGAGCGACAGCACGGTGAGAAAGATGCACGCCACCGGTTCGAAGACGATGTGCGGGGCGGTACGCAGGTCGGCACGGCCGATCGCGATCATGTTCCCCCACGACACCGACGGGAAATGCACGCCGACGCCGAGGATCGAAAGCCCGCCTTCGGCGACCATCGCGACGGCGACGCCGAGCAGCGCGATCGAGAACATCGCGGGGAGCACGTTCGGGAGCACTTCGCGAACCATCACACTGAGGTTGCGCGCGCCTTGTGCGCGCGCCGCGAGTACGAACTCACGCTGCGACCACTGGAGCGCGTTCGCGCGGGTGATGCGAGCCAGGATCGGCACCGACACGATGCCGAGCGCGATCACGAGGATGAGCAGCCTCCGGCCCGCGGCGACCGGGTGAGGGATGCCCTTCGCGTCGATCGTGTCGGTCGCGAGCACCGACACCAATGCGATGGCCAGCACCAACTGCGGGATCGCGAGGAGGATGTTGAAGATCGACGTGAGGAAGGAGTCGACGCGGCCGCGGAAGTAGCCGGCGATCAAGCCGAAGGTGCCGCCGACGAGCAATCCGAAGGTCACTGCACCGACGGAGACGATCAACGAGTTGCGCGCCCCCTTGGCGAGCAGCAGCAACATGTTGTTCCCGTTGCTGTCGGTGCCGAGGGGGAACTTGGCGCTGTCGAGGAAACCTTTGTTCGCGTACTTGCCGGTGTTGATCGGCGAGTGCATGAACATCGGGATGAACACGGCGCACGCCAGGATGAACGCGAGCCAGCCCATGGCCATCCACCCGGTGACCCCGAACCGCTTCGTCCGTGAGAGCTCGAAGTCGGCATCGACGGCGGGTTGGGTTGCACCGCCGACCGCGCCGGGTTGACCCGGCTCGGGCGCCGCGACCGCGCTAGGCGATTGCTCGAGCATCTCGGATCCGAGGGTCGAAGACGGTGTAGAGGATGTCGATGATCACGTTGACGATCACGTACCCGACTGCGATCAGCGCAACCACGCTCTGCAACTCGACGAATTGTCGCGTGAAGATCGCGCGCGCCAGCAACGTCCCCATGCCGGGCAGGTTGAAGATCAACTCGACGACGATCGCGCCGCCGATCAGCGCGCCGACGTTGAGGCCGGCGACGGTGAGCAGGGTGAGGCTCGACGGCCTGACCGCGTGGCGCCAGAGGATCCGACGTGTCGGGATGCCCTTCGACTTCGCCATCAGGATGTAGTCCTCCTGGAGCGTCGCGATCATGTCGCTGCGCAGGAGGCGCATGTAACCGGCGATCTGGCCGACCGCGAGCGACAACGCAGGCAGGATCATGCTCTTGATGTGGAGGACCAGGTTGTCGGTTGGATGGACGTAGCCCGAACTGGGCAACCATCTGAGCTTCACCCCGACCCAGTACGACAGGACCAGAGCGAGCGCGAAGTCGGGAAGCGCGATCGAGCCGAACGCGAAGGCGTTCGCCAGTTTGTCGAAGAGGCTCCCCGCCTTATAGGCGGAGAACACCCCGAGTGGTATCGCGATCAGCAGCGTGATGATCATCGAGTAGGCCATCAGCTGCAACGAGACGGGCAGCGACTGGCCGACCTGCGTCGACACCTTCCCGCGCCCGGTCGGCCCGTAGTAGACGTTGCCGAGGTTGCCGTGGGAGAAGTCGGCCAGCCAGTGCCAGTACTGCTCGATGAACGGTTGGTCGAGCTTCAACTCGTGGCGGATCTCGGTGCGCTGCGCGGGGCTGGAGAACCCGACGATCGCGACCACCGGGTCGCCCGGGAACAGGTTCAGCAGCGCGAACGAGAAGAACGAGACGCAGAGCAGCACCACGACGAGTTGGGTGACACGCCGTAGTGCTGCTCGCATCGTTGTCCTCTCGGCTGCTGATCGGTGGAGCCCGCTACTGCTTTATCCAGAGACCGGAGACGTCGTCGCCGCTGGTCAAACCGGGGAACGGTTCGTTGCCGACCGCGTCGGGCGAGGTTGCCGTCGGCAGGTTCGGGCCGAGTTGCCCGCGAATGTTGCTCTGTGACGGCAGCGTCCACAAGGCGTAGTAACCCCAGGCGTTCCAGAGCTGCTTCGCGAACTCGACGTTCATGTCCTGGTAGGCCTTGGCCCGAGCCGCGGCGTTCGGGTTCGTGCGCCCGGTTTCCATGTCCTTGTTGAGCTGGGCGTCGTTGAACTTGCCGAAGTTCACGGCGTTGTCGCAGTTGTTCCCTTCGGCCGGCGGCGGGTCGGTGCCGATGTGGGTCTCGGTGGGCGACGCCGCGGCCGGGGTCGCGTTGCAGTGCCACCAGACCCACTGGTCGTCGGGGTCGAACCCGGGGTGGTTCCGCCACGCAGTGACCTGGAAGTTGCCGGCGATCGCATCGTTGATCATCTGCGACTGCTCTTCTTGCTTGATGCTCATCGTGATGCCGGCGGCCTTCATGTAGTTCTGGATCAGCTGCGCGTCCTGGAGCGCGATCGGGTCGGTGCCGGTCAGGTAGGTGAAGGCAAGTTTCTGACCGGTCTGCTGCTGGTACGTGTTCGCGAACGCCGTGGCCTTGGCCGGGTCGTAGGTCGGGAGCACCCCCGCCGGGTATTGCGCCTTCGGCAGGTAGCCGATGTTGCCCTTCCCGAACGGGCCGTAGGCCTTGGTCAACAGGCTGTGCTGTCGGACCGTGTTGTACTCGTCGGGGTTGACCGCGTACGCGAACGCCTTACGGGCGTTGATGTTGTCGAACGGTGGTTTGCTGCTGTTGAACATGTTGTACGCGACTTCGGGGAACTGGTCGGATTCGACCATGTTGATGCCGCCGCTCGTGCCGATCTGGCGCAGCTGGTAGATCGCGTCGGTGCTGTCGGTTTCGGCGATGTCGAACTGCTTCGCCTGCATGCCGTTGACGAGGGTCGCGGTCTCGGTGATCGGCTTGAAGGTGATCTGGTCGAGGTACGGCAGCTGCTGGCCGTCTTTGTCCTTGCGCCAGTAGTTCGGGTTCTTCACCACGGTCAGATGGTCGTTCTCGACCCACTGCTTCAGCATGAACGGGCCGGTGCCGACCAGGTCCTTGAAGCAGTTCTTCCCGTCGCGGAGTTGCTTCTCGGCCATGATGCCGAGACGCCCGTAGCTGTAGAGGTGCGACGGGAACGACACCCACGGCTTGATCATGTCGACTTCGACACTGAGCGGCCCGGTGACCGTCACCGCTTTGATGTCGTCGAACACGAAGATGAACAGGAGCGGCTGCCGGGCCGGGAACTTGCCGCGGTACGCGTCGAGGTTGTCTTTCACGACCTGCGCGGTGAGCGGGGTGCCGTCGTGGAACTTGATGCCCGACCGCAGCTTGATCGTCCACTTGGTGTAGTCGGTGTTCGGGGTGACGGCCTGGGCGAGGAACGGGACGTAGTCACCCTTCGAGTCGGGGACGGTCAGCGTGTCGTAGATCGAACGCGCGACCTGGATGCCGGCGATCGCGAGCTGCGCCTCGGGGAGGCAGTAGCCGCCGGTCGTCTCCGCTTCGAGCGCGTAGGTGATCGAGCCACCCTCGGTGGGTTTGCTCGTGTCGGTCGGGAGCCCCTTCACCAACGTCGAGGCCGTGGTCGACCCGGGCTTGTTCGTCCCCGACTTCCCGCTGCTGCTGCTCCCGCCACATGCGGCCAGTGCCAGCGCCAACGACGCGACGAGCGCGACGCCTGCCGTGGCCGACCGGCTGCGCGAGATGCGAGCCACCTCTTTCACACCTGTCACGGATCCCCCCGTTGGTTGCTTCGCTCTGGGTGCGCGGCCTGCCTCGCGCACCGCGTTCTGTGGCTTTTCCCTGGTGGTACCAAGTGTGACCGAGGTCACGTTGCGGTGAGTGTAACGGTGGAACCTAGAAATGAGTTGTCGCCGTGTCAATCACCGACGCCACCCGTGACGACCGCGAGGTTCACCCGCGCCGTGCCCATCGGCCCCGGCACGTCGGTCGGGCTGCACCGCACCGACCGGCCCACCAGCTCGCTGCGCTCGGCCTCGACGAGGGCGCCGGCGTCGAGCAATCTCGCGTACGCCCGGCCGCCCCCGGGAAGGTCGCAGACGAGCAACCCCCATGCGGGCGTCCCGTCGCGGCTGTGGACGACGGAGTACGCCGCGACCGTCGCGTCGCCCGCGTACTCGTCGACGATCGCGACGGGAGCGACCGCGTCGAGTTCCTTCTGCACCGCGAGTTCGTCGGGCGGCGCGAGGCCGGCCGGCTCCGTCGAGTAGACGCCGAAGACATGCTTCGTCATGTGCATCCCGACACCGCTCACCATGCCGAGCGAGCCCGGGGTGGCCCGGAGCGTGCCGGCCATCGCCGCGATCGAGTGGGTGAGGTACCCGCTGCCCGGCCCGCCGTGGTACGGGAGCCCGCCGGTGACCGTCAGCGATCGCGCCGGGTCGGTGATACCGAGCGCATCCCGGGCGAAGTGCAGTGAACTGGCGAAGCACGAATAGAGGTCGAGGTGCTCGACGTCGCCGATGGCGGTCCCGGCAACCCGCAACGCCTCCCTCGCCGCGGCCCCCATCGCCGGCGAGCGCGACAGGTCGGGGTGCTCGGCGACGTAGGTCGGGTCGGTCGCGTGGCACCAGCCGCGCAGGTAGACCCGCTGTTCGCGCGGGATGCCGAGCGCATCGGCACGTTCGTGCGTGGTGAGCAGCAACGCGGCCGCCATGTCGACGTCCATGATCGACACCATGTACTTCGTGTACGGGTAGCCGATCATGCGGTTCGCCGGGCCCGGGTCGACCAGCTCCCGAACACTGCGCTCGATCGGGAACCAGGCGTCGGGGTTCCCGGCCGCCACGGCCGTCATCGGCGCCAGCATCTCGCCGATCCCCGTGCGGTACGCATCGAGGCCCACGCCGAGCCGCGCCCGGCGCGCGTTGTCGAACAGGGCGAAGGTGAGCCAGGCCTGGAACACCTCGTGGGCGACCTCGGCCGGGTGCATGGGCGCTTCCCACGGGAACGGCCGTTTCTCGACCGGCGCGAACGAGTAGGCCGGCCGCTCGCCTCGTTGCTTGAAGGCCCGCCTGGTCGCGAGGGCCTCCGCGCTCGTGATGAGCGCGCTGTCGAGGTCGCCGTCGAGCATCGCCCGGGCGGTCGCGTTCACGAGCTGTTGCGGTGTCGTTCCGCCGATACCCGAGTAGACCCGGTGCCTCGGGCCCGCGCCGAGCCGCGCCGCGAGTCGGGCGGGGGCGTCGTCGTACTGCCAGGTCTGGCAGTAGACGATCTGCAGGCTGTCGAGGCGTTCGAGCAGCGCCGGGTTGCCGGCGTCGGTCGCGGCCATCCGCGCGACGTGGTCCCACATCTCCAGCGGTTCCGGCGCGCCGAGCGTCGCGGTTTCCCCCGGGTGCCACGTGTGGTGCCCGACGCCGACGATGCACGGCGTACGGGGGTTCACAGCGCGCGTCACCGCGCTTGCCAGTCGGGCGCCCGCTTCTCGGCGAAGGCCCTCGGCCCCTCCTTCGCGTCTTCGGTGCCGAAGATCTTCGACGAGAGCTTCGATTCCTTCTCGAACGCGGTTCGCAACGCGCGCGCGAGTTCGTCGAGCACGTCGGTGGCGGCCGCGATCGCCGTCTTCGTCGCCTCCGGATCGCCGGGGTTCACTGTCGCGAGCGTGTCGCGCAACTGCTTCACCGCACCGCGCAGGGCCTTGATCTCGTGCTCGTCGTGGTACAGGCCGCCGAGGGCACTCTGCTTCGTGGCCTGCACCGCGAGTGGCGCGTTGGCCGTCATCCGGTGGGCGAACTCGTAGGCCTTCTCCAACAGCTGCGCTCGCGGGACGACCGCGTTCAGCAGCCCCATCTCGTAGGCCCGCGCCGCGGGTACCAGATCGGCGCAGAGCAGGAACTCCATGGCGAGCGGCCACGGGATCTGGCGCGGCAGGCGCACGGTCGTGCCGCCGCCCGCGAACAAGCCTCGCTTCGGTTCCATCACCGCGAACTTCGCTTCCGTGCAGGCGATCCGGATGTCGGTGCCGCCGAGCATCTCCATCCCGCCGGCCGTGCAGAACCCGTTGACCGCGGCGACGATCGGCTTGTTGCACTCGAAGTTGCGCAGCACCGACTTGGTGCCGTCGTCGAGGCGGTACCCGTTGATCTCGGTGAGGCCTTCTTCGGCGATCTGCTGCTGGAACTTGGTGATCTCGGGCACGTAGCGCTTCAGGTCGGCCCCGGTGAAGAAGGCATCCTCGACGCCGGTGACGATCGCGACCCACGCGCTGTCGTCGTCGCGGAACCGTTCCCACGCCTCGCGAAGCTGCTTGAAATGCTCCATGTCGGCCGAGTTGCGCGCCTCGGGCCGGTCGATCGTGATCAGGACGACGTGCGTGTCGTCCTGCTCGTACCGGATCGCCACACCTGACACGTTAGTCAGGTCCCGTAGCCGCCCGGCCCTGCTCTCAGGCGGAAAACGGCCCTCGCGGGGCACGTATCCACCAGAAAGTTGTCTCACCCGATCGTTAGGGTCGATCTGCTTCTCCATCGCGACCGAACGGAGGAGCACAGGTGGGAACGGAGTCGTGGGCACGACTCGCTCGGAGCGCGAACCGATCATTCGGCCTCGTGACCCGGGAGCGCGCCCGGCAACTCGGCACCAGCGACAAGGCGTTACGCCGCTACGTCGACGCCGGCGTCCTGGAGCGCCTCTCGGTGCATGTCTTTCGGGTTGTCGGTGCGCCCAGAACGCCTGAGCAACTGGTGCTGGCCGCGTGCTGCTCGGCCGGGCCGGGCGCTGTTGCGTCCCACACGACGGCCGCCGCACTGCATCGGTTCGACGGGTGCGCTCCGCTCGCCGACCACGCGGCGATCCATGTGGCGGTGCCGACGACGTCGCGCCGAACCGGGCTGGGGATCGTGCATCGGACTGACACGCTCGACGCAATCGACCGCTGCCGCGTCGGGCCGGTCCCGGCGACATCACCGGTACGAACCCTCATCGACCTGGGGGCCGTGGTCCCCCGGGACCAGGTCGAGGAGGCGCTCGACGGCGCGGAACGCGACGGCAGGGTGGATCGGCGCGTCCTCGTCCGACGGGTCGAGGAACTGCGCACGCCCGGCCGGTCCGGCGCCGGCACCATCGCCTCGATCCTCGACGATCGGGCGGCGATCGACGCGCTCCCCCGGAGCGTGCTCGAACGCCGGTTCCTTCGCATCGTGCGCCGGCACGGCCTGCCGCTTCCCGTCGCCCAGTACGAGGTCCGGCGAACCGACGGTCGCCGCGCGTACCTCGACTTCGCGTACCCCGACCGCCGGGTGGCGATCGAGTTACAGGGAAACGGCACGCACGCGACACCGCAGCAACGGGCAGCCGACTACGAGCGCTCCAACGCCCTCCCGACCTGGCGCTTCTTGTGGTTCACCTACCACGACGTCATGCGCCGGCCCGCGTATGTGGCGTCATCCGTCGGTCGCGAGGCTTGAAGCTGACGCCGGTGTCACGTGCGTGCGAACATGCAGCGTGGCCAACCGACCGAAAGCACTGGTGACGGCGCCGTTCCGCGGCGAGGGACTCACGACACTGCAGGCGATCGCCGACGTCGTGTACGACCCGTGGATCGACCAACGGCCGCTGCGCCTCTACGACGGCGAAAAGCTCGCGGCGCGGATCGAGGCGGAGGGCGCCGACATCGTCATCGTCGAGTCCGACTTCGTGCGCGGGCCGGTCTTCGACCTGCCGCTTCGCGCGATCGGCAGTTGCCGCGGCGACCCGAACAACGTCGACATCGCCGCCGCCACCAAGGCGGGCATCCCGGTGCTGCGCGCGCCCGGCCGCAACGCCGACGCGGTCGCGGAGATGACGGTCGCGCTCCTGTTCGCGGTGAACCGGTACCTCGTCCCGGCCGACCGCGACGTGCGGGCCGGCCAGGTCTACGCGAACGGTCTCATCCCCTACCAGCGCTACCGGGCCTGGCAGCTCGCCGGACGGACGGTGGGGATCGTCGGTCTCGGAGCCGTCGGTCGGGCGACGAAATGGCGGCTCGAAGGGCTCGGGATGAAGGTCATCTCCTACGACCCGTACAACCCCGAAGCGACGCATTCGCTCGACGACCTGCTCGCCGAGGCCGACGTCGTGAGCATGCACGCGATCGTCACCGACGAGACCCGCGGCCTGATCGGCAAGGACCAGTTCGCGGCGATGAAGGACGGCGCCATCTACATCAACAGCGCCCGCGCGATGCTCCACGACACCGATGCGCTCACCGAATCGCTGGCGTCGGGGCATCTCGGCGGGGCGGGCCTCGACCATTTCGAAGGCGAGAACCTTCCGACCGATCACCCGCTCTGCTCGATGACGAACGTGGTGCTCACACCCCACATCGGCGGCGCGACCTACGACACCGAAGCGAACCATTCGAAGATGATCGCCGACGACCTCGATCGGCTGCTGCGCGGCGAACGCCCCCAGCACATCGTCAACCCGGAGGTCCTGAAGTGAGCAAGCCGAAAGGCACCCCCGAGGAGATCAAGGCCGAGGTGTTGTGGGTGGCGCAGGAAAGCCTGCGCACCAACCTCGTGCACGGGACGGCCGGCAATTTCTCGGCGCGCCTGCCCGACGGCAACGTGGTCCTCACCCCGTCGTCGCTCCCGTACGAGACCATGGGCATCGACGACCTCGTCGTCACCGACCTCGACGGCAACGTGCTCGAAGGCAAGAACCAGCCGACCACCGAGAAGATGCTGCACCTCGCGTGCCTGAAGGCCTACGACGACGTGCACGCGGTGATCCACTGCCACGCGAAGTTCTGCACGATGTTCGCGCTGGCGCACGAGCCGATCCCGTGCGCGATCGAAGAGGTCGAGGTCTACGTCGGCGGCGACGTTCCCGTCGCGAACTACCAGTTCACCGGGTCGCAAGAGCTGGCCGACGAGGTGAGCAAGTGGGTCGGCGACCGCGCCGCGGTGCTGATGGCGAACCACGGCCTGCTGACGGTCGGCAAGTCGGCGAAGGACGCGTTGAAGATCGCGAACCTCGTCGAGCTGACCGCCGAGATCGTGTGGGGCGCGCGCCTGCTCGGCCCGATCGTGCCGCTGCCCGATTCCACCCGGGAGAAGATGGCGCCGATCTACAAGATGCTGCGAGGCATGTGATCAGCGTTTCCGGGCGAGGGTGAGGCCGTCGGCGATCGGCAACATCACGACGTCGACCCGCGAGTCGGCCGCGACCATGTCGTTGAAGGCGCGCATGGCCTTCGTGTCGTCGTCGGTCGCGCCCGCATCGATCACCGCGCCGCCCCGGAAGACGTTGTCGAGCAGCATCACGCCGTTCGAGCGCATCCGGGTGAGCACTTCCTCGTAGTAGATCGGGTAGTTGCCCTTGTCGGCGTCGATGAACGCCAGCTCGTAGACCTCGTCGGGCGGCAGGGCCCGGAGCGTGTCGGCGGCCGGCCCGAGCCGTAGCTCGACCTTGTCGGCGACACCGGCCCGCTCCCAGTAGCGCCGGGCGATGGCCGTCCATTCCTCCGACACGTCGCAGCACAGCAGGTGCCCGTCGGCGGGAAGCCCCCGCGCGACCGCGAGCGACGAGTAGCCGGTGAAGGTCCCGATCTCGATCGCGTGCCGGGCGCCGGTGAGCCGGGTGAGCATCGTCATGAACGCACCCTGCTCGGTCGAGATCTGCATCACCGCGATGCCGCCCAGCGCGGCGGTCTCCTCGACGAGGTCTTGCTGGACCTGGTCGGGCGGGGTGCCGTGGGCGAGGAGGTAGGCGTGGGCTTCGGGCGACAGGAAGAACGACTTCGAGCTCATGACGAAGACGTTACGGTGCCGATCACTACCTGACACCGATGTCAGGGAGCGTTACGATCCGCCCTTCGCCGGCGAGCCGAACGGAACTTCAGGGGGCCATCCGTGGACGAAGTGGTGCGCGAGGAGGCTCCGGGGGGAGCCGCCGCGCTGGCAGCCGCAGTCCTCGACGAGGAGGCGGCGCGCCAAGCCGCCCAAGCGCGAGCCAAGGAACAGATCATCTTTCCCGACGAGTTGCTCCCCGGGGTCAACTCCGAGGCCACGAGCTGGCGAGACTCGTTCGCACGCGGCGGCAAGCTCATGTTCATCGTGCTGGCCCTGCTCGTCGCGTTCGACGAACTCGAGAACTCGGCCATCCAGGTGCTCGAACCGGAGATCCGGCGCACCTTCCACATCAGCAGCGGCACCGTCGTGTTCATCGCGACCGCGTCGGCCGCGTTCTTCGTACTGGGCGCGGTCCCGATGGGATGGCTCGCCGACCGGGTGAAACGGGTCCCGATCGTCGGCACGGCGAGCCTGTTCTTCGCGTTCTTCGTCTTCTGTTCGGGGCTGGCGATCAACGCGTTCATGTTGTTCGTCACCCGGTTCCTCACCGGCATCGCCAAGGCGAACAGCATCCCGGTGCACCAGTCGCTGATCGCCGACAACTACCCGATCGGCATCCGCGCCCGGATGGCCGGCGTCATGCAGATGGGGACCCAGGCCGTCGGGCTGCTCAGCCCGGTGCTCGTCGCCGCGATCGCGACGTGGGCCGGCGGACCGGAGGGCTGGCGCTGGGCCTGGTACCTCCTCGGGATCCCGGTCGCGCTGATCGCGCTGTTCGCCTTCTTGATGCACGAACCGCCGCGCGGGCAGTTCGAGAAGGACGACGTCCTCGGTGAGGTGATCGAAGACGAGAACCCGGCTCCGATCTCGATGGAAGCGGCCTTCGCCCGCCTCAAGAAGATCGCGACGATCCGCACGTCGATCGCCGCGTTCTGCGCGCTGGGTTTCGGGCTCTTCGCCCAGGGCAGCCTCGCGACGCTCTACCTCAATGACACCCTGCACGCCCACAAGCTCCTCGAACGAGGCTTGATCCTCAGCCTGTCCGGCGTCGTCGCGGTGCCGCTGCTCCCCGTCGTCGGTGGGTACTTCGACCGCACGTACCGGCGCGACCCGGCCCGCGCGCTCGCCATCGTCGGCGCGTTGATCCTGCCGTCGGCGCTGTTCACGCCGTTGCAGTTCACGACCCACAGCAAGGCACTCTTCGTCGTGTGGGGCATCCCGCAGGCGGTGTTCACCGCGTGCGCGTTCGCGATGGTCGCGCCGGTGTTGCAGGCCGTCTGCCCCTACCGCCTGCGCGGCATGGGCGCGGCCATGGGCACCATGTACATCTTCTTCATCGGCGGTTTCGGCGGTGGGATCGTCGCCGACTTCTTCACCGATGCGATCGGGGTCCGCAGCACCGTGATCGCGCTCGGCGTACCGACCAGCATCATCGGCGGGCTGCTCCTGATGAACGGCTCGCGCTTCATCCGCCACGACCTGTCGCTGGTCGTCGAGGAGCTGATGGAGGAGCAAGAAGAGCACCAGAAGCGAACGCTGCGCAAGGAAGCGACCCCGGTCCTGCAGGTCGCGAACATCGACTTCTCGTACGGGCCGGTGCAGGTCTTGTTCGACGTCAACTTCGAGATCGCGCGCGGCGAAACGGTCGCGCTGCTCGGCACGAACGGCGCCGGGAAGTCGACCATCCTGCGCGTCATCAGCGGGCTCGAGGTGCCCGAGCGGGGTGTGGTCCGCCTCAACGGCCGGAACGTCACCTACGTCGCGCCCGAAGCACGGGCGCGCCTGGGGATCGTGCAACTGCCCGGCGGCAAGGGGACGTTCCCGAGCCTCACCGTCGACCAGAACCTCGTCGTGAGCGCGCGTCTCACCACGCATGACCGCCGCGAGGTGAACCAGAAGATCGAGACGGTCCTCGAGCTGTTCCCCGAACTCGCCGAACGGCGAAAACAACTCGCCCGCAGCATGTCGGGTGGGCAGCAACAGATGCTGGCGCTGGCGCGGGTCGTGATCCACGAACCCGAGGTGCTCCTCATCGACGAGCTGTCGCTCGGGCTCGCGCCGGTGGTGGTGCAACGCATGCTCGAACTCGTCGACACGTTGAAGGCACGCGGCCAGACGATGGTGATCGTCGAACAGTCGCTCAACGTCGCGCTCTCGATCGCCGACCGGGCGATCTTCCTCGAGAAAGGCGAAGTGCGGTTCGAAGGCGCCACTCGTGATCTGGTCGAACGCGACGACCTGGCGCGCGCGGTCTTCTTCGGGACCGAGGGCGGCTGATGTTCGCGGCCGCGCTCTTCACCCCGAACCTCATCTTCAACGGGTTCGTCGACGGGTTGCAGTACGCGTTGATCGCGATGGGGATCGTGCTCGTGTACCGGTCGAGCCGGGTGATCAACTTCGCCGTCGGCGACCTCGGCGTCCCCTCGGCCGCGCTCCTGGCCGTGATGGCCGGCGCGCACCATCTTCCCTACTGGCCGTCGCTGCTGGGTGCCGTCTTCGTCGGCACCGTGGCCGGGACGGTGGTGGAACTCACCGTGATCAGGCGCCTGTTCAACGCCCCTCGCGTCATCGTGCTCGTCGCGACGATCGGCATCGCCGAGTTCGCGCGCGCCGTCACGTACGCGTTGCCGAACTACCGGACCGGTTCGCTGCAAACCCAATACCCGTCGCCCATCAAGAGCGAGTGGCACTGGCACAGCATCACGATCACCGGCCCGCAACTCCTCGTGATCGTCGTCGTGCCGATCATCACGCTGGGCCTGTGGTGGCTCCTCGGCCGGACCCACTTCGGCGAAGCGGTACGCGCCGCCGCGACGAACACCGACCTGGCCCGGCTCACCGGCATCAGCCCGAAGATGATGTCGACCGCGATCTGGACGATCGCCGGGTTCCTCTCGGCGGTTTCGATCATCCTGGTCGCAACGCAGAACAGCACCTCCGACCTCGTGAGCATCGGCCCCGACTCGTTGCTCATCGCGCTCGGCGCCGCGCTGTTCGGGAAGATGACGTCGTTCCCCAAAGCCGTCGTCGGCGCGATCGTGCTGAGCGTCATCAGCCGCCTCCTGTCGTTCAACTTCTCCAACGACCCCGGGCTCACCTCGTTCGTCCTGTTCGGCGTCGTGCTCTTCCTCATCGCCCGCGCCAGCCGTTCCGACGAAGGCGGCGGCGAGAGCTTCTCGTTCGCGCCGCGCATCCCGGCCGTGCCGGAACGCCTACGCGAACTGTGGTGGGTACGGCGGATGCCCCGGATGCTTGCCGGCTTCGCGCTCGTCGTCGCCGCCGTCGTCCCGCTCCTCGTCACGCAGTCGTCCCGCCATCAGCTCTACGCGACGATCCTCGCCATTGCGATCTGCGCGGTATCGGTCACTGTGCTGACCGGATGGGCCGGCCAACTTTCGCTCGGCCAGATGGCGTTCGCCGGTGTCGGCGCGCTGTCGGCCGCCGCGTTCTCGCGCGGCGCGTCGCTCAACATCGGCTGGCATTCGACCCGCATCATCCGCGGCACGATCCCGCGCCTCCCGTTCGGCTTCGCGATCCTCGCCGGCGCCGTGCTCGCCTGCCTCGTAGCGGTGGCCGTCGGCGCCGGTGCGCTGCGGGTGAAGGGGCTCCTGCTCGCGATCAGCACGATGGCCTTCGCGGTCGCGGCATCGGAATACCTGTTCTACCGGCCCTTCTTCGTGGGCATCCCCAACTCGACGACCGTCACCCTCAACCGCGGCAAGATCGGCCCCGTCGACCTCACCGTGCTCAATCGCACCTACTACTACTTCGTGCTGGTCGTGCTCGTCGTGGTGCTCGTGCTCGCGTCGCGCCTGCGGCACAGCGGCATCGGGCGGCGCATCATCGGCGTGCGCGAGAACGAACCGACCGCCGCCGCGTTCACGATCTCGGCGGCCCGGTCGAAGTTCACCGCGTTCGCCGTCGCCGGCTTCATCGCCGGCTTCGGCGGTGCGCTCATCGGCGGCCTCTACGTGAACGTCGGGTTCAACGAACGTTTCTTCCGCTTCGAAGACTCACTGTCGCTCGTCGCGATCGCGGTGATCGGCGGCCTCGGCAGCCTGAGCGGCGCGGTGACCGGCTCGCTGTGGGTCGTCGGCCTGCCCGCGTTCTGGCCGACCAACAAAGTGGTGCCGCTGTTCACGTCGAGCATCGGGCTGCTCATCATCCTGCTCTACATCCCCGGCGGGTTCGCGCAGATCGGCTACTGGATCCGCAGCTCGCTGCTGCGCTGGGCCGATCAACGACTTCCCGCCGTCGAAACGAAGTCGGTGACGACACCCCCGGCTTCGTTACGCGAGTCGTCGCACCGCGCGCCGCTGGAGCTCAACCCCGGTGGCACCGTGCTCGCGACCCGCGGCCTGACCGTCCGCTTCGGCGGCATCGTCGCCGTCGACGGCGTCGATTTCGAAGCGTTCCCCGGCGAGGTCATCGGCCTCATCGGCACGAACGGCGCCGGCAAGTCGACCCTGCTCAACGCGATCGGCGGCTACCTGCCGAGCGAGGGAACGGTCGAACTGCTCGGGAAGGACGTGAGCAGATCACGCGCGCACAAGCGGGCCGCGGCCGGCCTCGGGCGGACGTTCCAAGCCGCAACGCTGTTCCCCGAGCTCACCGTGCGCGAGACCGTGCAGCTCGCGCTCGAGGCCCGCGGGGCGACGAGCTTCTGGGCGACGATCACCTACATGCCGGGCGCGGTGCGCAAGGAGCGCGCGAAGCGGGCCGAAGCCGCCGAACTGATCGACTTCCTCGGCCTCGGCCGTTACGCCGACCGGTTCATCGCCGAGTTGTCGACCGGCACGCGGCGCATCGTCGAACTCGCGTCGGTGTTGGCCGTCGCACCCCGCGTGATCTGCCTCGACGAACCGACCGCCGGCGTCGCGCAACGAGAAGCCGAGGCCTTCGGCCCGCTGATCAAGCGGGTGCAGCAGGAACTCGACGCCACCCTCGTGGTCGTGGAGCACGACCTGCCCCTGATCCTGTCGATCAGCGACCGCATCTACTGCCTCGAGACCGGTGCGGTCATCGCCGAGGGCAACCCGCACGAGGTACGGGCCGACCCCCGGGTCGTGGCGTCGTACCTCGGCACCGACGAGCGCGCCATCCAGCGCAGCAACGCGTGACGTGCGTCGATAGCTATCGCATAGCGATAGCTATCGACGCATGGTGGTGGGCGTCCGCTAGTGTGTCCGCCACGCTGCGGGGTAGAGCAGTCTGGTAGCTCGTCGGGCTCATAACCCGGAGGTCGCAGGTTCAAATCCTGCCCCCGCTCCCATCTGGTGTTCGGGCTCTCCCGGACATCGCCGGCGATTCGGTGATGAGCCGCCCCTCGGGGCGGCTCATCCGCGCGGCGGGGCCGGTTGGCGCGCGAGCCCGAAGCCGGTCACGGCGATGAAGACGCCCCACACGAAGAAGCCCGCGATGCCGACCGCGACCCACGGCGCGCCGTTCGCGATCGCGACGGTGAACACGGCTGCGACGAGCAGGCAGGCGGCGCCGGCGACGGCGGCCTTGCCCAGCCAGGCCGGGATCAGGTCGGACGCGGCGGCGGCGCGGGCGAGGCCGACGAGCGCGATCGCCTGCGCGGCGAGGACGAGGCCGAACGCGGCGGCGTGCACGGCCCAGATCGCCTCCACGACCGCAGGTGATGCTGCGAGCTGATGACCCTTCGCCGCGAGCACGATCTCGGTGATGTTCACCAGCGCGAACAGTGCGGCGATGGCGGCGACGCCGAGCAGGCCGAGGGTCGCCCACCATCGGGTCTCACGGTGCTCGGCGCGGTTCCACACGCCGGCCGTGAACGCGAAGAGTGCGACCATCCCGAGTGGGAACAATCCGAGTGGGACGAGGACGGCCGCGCGATGGTGAGTGAAGTAGTCGCTCACCGTCGACGGGCCGGCGCCGAATCCCGGCGCCTTCGATCGGAGGATGTTCTGCACCACGAGGGTCGACACGAAGAACAAGCCCCCCACCCCGGCGAGACGGTCGCCCGCGGTCTTCGGTGCTCCGGCGACGCGCACTGAACGCTCGAATCCCTGCATGGTCACGGTTTCCCCCAATTCATTGTCATCTGTATCTACTCACTAGAACGTACATCTAACGAGTAGAGTAGAGATCTCACCATGACCGGTCAACACCACGCCGAGAAACGCCCGAACCGGCGCGAGGTAGGAGCGGCGGCGACGCGCCGGGAGATCCTTGCCGCGGCGCGGCGCCTGTTCTCCACGAACGGCTACGCGAACACGTCGCTACAGCAGATCGCGGCGGAGTCCGGGGTCGCGGTGCAGACGATCTACACGAGCGTCGGCGCGAAGCCTGCGTTGCTCATCGCGCTCAACGACCTGATCGACGAGGAATCAGAGGTCGCCGTCCTCGCCCGCGGGCTTCACGCCGAAACGAACCCGGCCCGGCTCGTCGCCCAGGGCGTGCATCTCACCCGGCAGCTCAACGAGCGCTGCGGCGACGTCATCCGCGCCCTTCTCTCGGCCGAGCCATCCGAGCCGGATGCTGCCGCGGCGGTTGCCGACGGCCTCCGCCGCCACGAACAAGGCGCGGCCCAAATCGCGACGCGGCTCGCGCAACTCGGCGCCCTGCGGGCCGGCACGTCGGAAGAACGCGCCGCCGGCGCCTTCGCCATGATGACCTCGCCCGCGAACTGGCAATACCTGACCGGCTCCGCCGGGTGGACGTTCGACGAGGCCGAGACCTGGCTCGCCGACAGCCTCACCCGGCTGCTTCTGCGTCGCCGCCGCTGAGCGATCGGGCCGCCGCGACGCTCGCGCCGGCGGCAGCCCGACCGCCTCTCAGCCGGCGACGTTCTCGACCGGGGTCAGCGCTTTCCAGTCGCCGGCTTCACCCAAGCTGGTGTCGAACGAAACGAGGCCGAACGAGTCGTCGGCGTCGTACTTTCCGGTCTTCAACGAGGCGTAACTGTGGCCGACGGCGACGCCGGTCATCTCGCCGTAGTTGTTCACCGTGTTCGTCCAGTTGGCGTTGTTGAGGTACTTGCCGGTCTTGGTCGCGATCGCGGTGAAGAAGTTCATCTCGTCGCACGCGTCTTCGACCGCCTGGTACACCTCGACGCGGTGGCCGTCGGAGCCGGGCTTGAGGTCGGTCGGTGAGATGACCTTGGTGCCCGTCGCGGTCTCGTAGATGTTCACGCATTTCTGCACCGACGGCGTCTCGAAGGTCTGCTGGTCGCTGTAGCCCTGGGCGGCCAGCATCCCCTGGTACGGGTTCGCGGTGCCCGTCTTGCCCGCCTTCGTCTCGTCCTGGGCCGCTTCCTTGGCACTCGAGGTCGCGTCGGTGATCAGCAACACGTTCGGCAGTTGCGCCCTGAGCGCCTCGATGAAGTTCTTCGACACGACGTCGAGGCCCGACACGACGATGGCGTCGACATTGTCGGTCTTCCAGTGTTCGAGGTAGCTCGACAGTTGGCTCATCGCCGCGGTCGTGTCGGCGCTGGTGCCGGTGGCGAGCACGCCGACGGTGTCGACGGTTGCCCCGGCGTCTTGCAGCGCGGGCTTGATCGTGCTCGCGATCCGCGGTTGGGTACCGGTCTCGGCGAGGATCCCGACCTTCTTCCCGGTCAGGGTGCCCTTCTGCTTGAGCAGCGCGAGCACCACGTTGAGTTGCCGCTCGGCGGTGATGTCGGGCGTGAGCATCAGGCCCGGCGGCGACTTGCTGATCAGGTCCTGCGACAGTTCGTGCGAGATGAGCACGGTGTTGTGCTGCTTCGAAACGCACAGCTGGGCGGCGCCCGTGGAGTCGATGAACACGCCGATCACGGCGAAGACCTTGTCGTCTTCGGTGAACTGGGTGCACACGGTGGATGCCCCGGTGCTGCCGATCGGGCAGAACGACTGGAACACGGGCACCAGCTTGCGACCGTTGATCCCCGTCTTGTTCACGTTGTCGATGAAGGTCTGGTACGTCTTCTTCTGGTCGCCGCGGTTGAAGTCGATGAACTGCTTGATGCAGTCGTAGTCGACCATCGCGACGCCGATTTTGATCGTCGTCGCCGTCACCCCGGTGCCGAGCGACGTGTCCTGCGGCCCGGTCGTCGCCGACGGCCCCGATGTGGTCGTGGCGTTCGATCCCGTCGTCGACTTGCTGCTCCCGCAGGCCGCCAAGGCAACGACCAGCGCGACGCATCCCGCCAAGATCGTGAACCGCCGCCGGCCCGTCGGACGCGTTCCGCGTTCGATCATGGTTCCCCCCGTAAGCCTCCCGAAGCGACCAATCTATGACACGCGCGTCAGTTTGTCAGGGACCCTCGGAACTCCCCCGTGACCAGGGAATCAGGCGTTGCCGACGTCGCGCACCGGGGTGACCCGCCTCCAGTCGCCGGTCTTGCCGATCGACGGGTCGTAGGCGACGAGCCCGTAGGTGTCGTCGGCGTCGTACTTGCCCCGGTGCAGCGACGCGTAGATCGTCGACGTGTCGTCGATCTTGCCGAAGTTGTCGACGGTCAACGCCCAGTTCGTCGCGTTGAGGTACTGCCCCACCCGGGTCGCGATCGTGCGGAACATCGTCACCTCGGCGCAGGAATCCTCGATCTCGCCGTAAAGGTCGTCGCGCTTGTTGCCCTTCGCCGGGATCACCACCAACGGCCCGGGCATCTTCCGGCCGGTCGAGCGTTCCCAGATCGTGCGGCAGTACACCCCGTGCGGCCCGGCGAAATGCGCGGAACCGGTTTGGCCTTCTGCGGTGATCATGCCGTCGTACGGGTTGGGTTTCACCCCGGCGCGCTGAAGGTCTTGCGCACTCGACAAGAAACTCGTCGTGTCGGCGACCAGCGTCATGTCGGGGAACGCGGCCTTGACCTTCTGCACGAACTGTTTCGACGACACCTCGGAACCCGCGAGTACCAGCGCATCGACGTGCTCGGTCTTCCACCGTTCGATGAAACTGTCGAGCTGCGACTGGGCGGCGGTGGTGTCGGCGCCGGTGATCGTGAGGATCGCGTCCGTTCCGCGTTTGACCCCCAACGCGTCGAGGCCCGGGTCGATCGTCGAGGTGATCTCGCTCTGCGCGCCCTGTTCGGCGAGCACTGCGACCGTCTTCCCGCGGAAGGTTCCTTCGGTTTTCAGCAACGACATCACCACCCGCAGCTGGCGTTCCGCGGTGATGTCGGGCGTGATCAGCAGGCCGGGTTTCGCCTTGGCGATGACGGCCTCGCTCAGACCGTGCGTGATCAACGGCGTGTCGTGCTGCTTGGCGAAACAGAGTTGCGCGTCGCCCGAGGTGTCGAACAACGTGCCGACGGCGGCGAACACCTTGTCGTCTTCGGCGAGCGCGGTGCAGGTCGCGAGCGCTTCGCTGCTCTGGATGGGGCAATACGACTTGTAGACGGGCACGACCTTGCGGCCCGCGATCCCGCCGTGCGCGTTGATGTCGTCGACGAAGACCTGGTAGGTCGCCTGCTGCTCGTTGCGCACCGTGTCGACGAACTGGCTGACGCACCCGAAGTCGACCATCACGATGCCGAGCTTCACCGTGGTCGCGGTCACGCCGGTACCCAGGGTGGTGTCGGTGAACTTCGGGGCCGTCGATGCCGACGTTCCTGCCGGCGACCGCGCGACCGTCGTGGTCGCCGCCGAACCCGACTGGCCGGCGCTCCCGCACCCGCCGGCAACGAGGGCGCACACGAACGCGACCGCGAGTAGGCCCGTGCCCTCCCGCGGTCGAAACGCTCGGGGCGCGCTGCGCACGTGGGCCATCTCTCCCCCTGACCGGCTGCCGCCCGACCGGGTCACGTTAGAACCCGCCGGTGCCGGTTGTCCCGCCACCGGCGCCGCTCTACGTTGCGACGATGACGACGTGGGAACTCGAGCAGCACGGCACGGTCGCACTCGCAACCTTCACCCGACCGCCGCGCAACCTGATGAGCATGGCCGCGATGGGCGAACTCGAAGCGTTGGTGGCGACTGTCGCCGCGAACGACGCGATCTCGGTCCTCGTCCTCACCGGCGGTCTCCCGGGGTACTTCGTGGCGCATGCCGACCTCGAAGACCTCATCGCGATCGGCCGCGGCGAGCCGGTCGACGGCGACCCGGGGAGCTGGGCGCGCACGTTCGAACTGCTCGCGTCGATCCCCCAACCCGTCGTCGCGGCGGTGAACGGCCAGGCGTGGGGTGGTGGGTGTGAACTCGCGCTGGCGTGCACCATGCGCGTCGCGGCCGCGTCGGCTCACTTCAGCCAGCCCGAGGTGACCGTCGGCATCATCCCCGGCGCCGGGGGCACCCAACGCCTCCCGCGCGTCGTCGGGCCGGGGCGCGCCGCCGAACTCGTGCTGTCGGGCCGCGTCGTCGATGCCGCCGAGGCCCTGCGGATCGGATTGGTGGAGGCCGTGCTCCCCGACGACGAATTCGTGCAACACGCGCTCGACTGGGCCCGCCCGATGGCCGACAAGCCGCGCCACGCGCTCGTGGCGGCCAAGCGCGCGCTCGTCGACGGCGCCGAACTCCCGCTCGCCGAAGGCCTCCGCGTCGAAGGCCGGCTGTTCGTCGAATGCCAGGTGCGCCCCGACACGGTCGCCATCCAGACCACCGTCCGCCACGGCATCCCACCCCTGTGACGTGCGTCGATAGCTATCGCTATGCGATAGCTATCGACGCACGTCGGTCAGGCCAGTTCGATGAGGTCGAGGAAGTCGTCCGACCAGTAGTCGAGCGTGCCTTCGGGCATCACGAGCACGCGATCGGGTTCGAGTTCCGCCACGAATTCGGTGTCGTGGCTCACGAGCACCATCGCACCCTTCCAGCCGCGCAACGCCGAACCGATCGCGACGCGCGACGGCGGGTCGAGGTTGTTGGTCGGTTCGTCGAGCAGCAACACGTTGTGCTTGCCCGCGACCAGCATCGCCAGTGCCAGCTTGGTCTTCTCGCCACCCGACAGCGTGATGGCGTCCTGGAACGCGATCTCCCCCGACAAGCCGAACATGCCGAGCAGTCCGCGGAGCTGCTGGTCGCCGATCGTCGACACCTCACGCAAATGTTCGAGCACCGTCTTCCCCGCGACGAGGCCCTCATGCTCCTGCGCGTAGTAGCCGAGCGACACCTTGTGCCCCGGCTCGAAGTGCCCGGTGTCGGGTTCGGCTTCGCCCATCAGGATGCGAAGCAGGGTCGTCTTGCCCGCGCCGTTCAGCCCGAGCACGAGCAGGCGGTCGCCCCGGCCGACCTCGAACGACACGTCGGCGAACACCTCGTTGGTGCCGAACGACTTCGACAGGTCGCGAGCCCGGAGCGCCACCGCACCCGATCGCGGCGGTTCCGGTAATCGCACGTGCATCGACCGCTCGTGCTTGCCGACCTCGACCTTCTCGCTGCGCAGCCGTTCGACCCGCTTGTCGATCGACTTCGCCGTACGCGCCCGCTTCGCCGTTTGGTGGCGCATGGAATCGGCCAGTGTGGCGAGACGGCGGATATCGGCCTCCTGGCGCGTCGCGAGCTTCTCTCGGCGTTCCTCGTCGGCTTTCCGGGCGACCCGGTACTGCGAGTAGCTGCCGCGGTACTCGATGAGCTCGCCTTCGTCGAGGTGCAACACACGCGTGATCGCGTTGTCGAGCAGGCCGAGGTCGTGGCTCACGACGAGCAACGCGCCCCGGTAGTTGCGAAGGAAGCCCATGAGCCATTCCTTCGCGTCGATGTCGAGGTGGTTCGTCGGTTCGTCGAGGAGGAGCAGGTCGCTGCCCGCGAAGAGGATGCGCGCCAGTTCGACCCGGCGCCGCTCGCCGCCCGACAGCGCGGTGAGCGGGAGGTCGAGCCGGCCCTTGCCGAGCCCGAGCCCCGCCGCGATCCGCCGCACCTCGGATTCGGCCGCGTAGCCGCCGGCCAGCCGGAACGCGTCCTCCGCGTTGGAAAAGCGCCGTACGTTGCGATCGGTCGGGTCTTCCTCGACCGCGAGCTGCAACTTCTCGAGCCGGCGCTGCGCCTCGTCGAGCCCCCGGCCCGACAGGATGTGCGACAGGCCGGTGGCGTCGACGCCCGCCCCGCGCGGTTTGGGGTCCTGGGGCAGGAACCCGACGGCTGCGGGCCGGAGGATCACGCCCGCAGCGGCGGGGCTCTCGCCCGACAGCACCTTCAACATCGAGGTCTTGCCGGCACCGTTGCGGCCGACCAGGCCGACCTTGTCGCCCGGGTGCAGGGAGAACGACGCGCCAACGAGCGTCAACCGCCCGCCGACCTCGACCGCCAAATCTCGCACCTGGAGCACGAACCATGGTCGCGCACCGGGCCGGCCGGCCCGGATTGTTTCCGTGCTCGCGGCGCGGCGGTACGCCCTAGCGCGGTGCCGACGGGGCGACGAGGGGCCAGGGGCGCTGGTCTTCGGCGATGCGGGCGAGGTCGAGCAGCCAGGCTTCACGGTGGTGGGGCGCGAGGACCTGCATCCCGACCGGGAGCCCGTCGACGGTGCCGATCGGTACGGAGATGGCCGGGTTGCCGTAGATGTTCGACGGGATCGTGAGCGCACCGTTGTTGCCGACGCCCGCGTCGAGCCCGTCGACCTGCACCGGCAACGGGCCTTCGGCGCCGAACGCGACGTCGGGGTTCGAAGCCGCGATGACGAAGTCGACCGCGTCGAACATCTCGGCCATCGCCTCGTTCGTGGCGGTACGGCTCGCCTCGATCTTCGCCCGCACATCGAGGTCGTAGAGCTTGGCCGCCATCTTCAGGCCGAAACGCATCTCCGACGTGAGATCACCGGCGCAGCCGGGATAACGGTCACCGAGTTCGTTGCGTACTTCGGCCAGACCGGACAACGCCCATTCGAGGCTCAGCTCGGGCAGGGTCACCGGAAGGTCGACCACGACGAGCCCGGCGTCCTTCGCGAGCTTGCGCGCGTGTTCCTCGACCAGCGCCGCAACGTCGGGGCGGACGACCGCGACGCCGAGATCGGGGGCGATGGCGACGCGCTTGCCGGCCAGGTTGTGGCGGCCGAGCGACGCCTCCCATCCATCGACCCTCGGCAGGCTGTACGGGTCGTGGCCGTCGAACCCGTTGGCGATGTCGAGGAAACGCGCGGTGTCGCGCACCGAGCGCGCCAGGCATCCGAGCACCGCGGTGAGCGAACCGACGCACATGTCGGGGCCCTTCGGGATGCGCCCGTACGTGTTCTTCAAACCGACCAGCCCGGTGAAACCGGCCGGGATGCGGATCGAGCCGCCACCATCGCCGCCGCTGGCCAGGGCTACCAGGCCGCCGGCGACCGCGGCCGCCGCCCCGCCCGACGACCCGCCGGGCGTGCGTTGCAGGTCCCAGGGGTTGCGGGTGGCGCCGTGCAGCTTCGTGCGGGTGAGGTTGATGCCGCCGAACTCGCTCGCGGTGCTCAACCCCACGAGGACGCAGCCCGCGGCGCGCAGCCGTTGCACGAGCGTCGAGTCGCGCGCCGCGACGCGGTCGCGCAACACGAGCGAGGCCTCGGTGTGCGGCCAACCCGCGACCGTGTCGAGTTCCTTGATCGCAACCGGGACCCCGCCGAATGGCAGCGTCACGTCGGCGTTCGCGGCTGCTTCGCGTGCCGCGCCCGCATCGACGTGGGCGAAGGCATTCAGGCCGGAGCGCTCGATCGCGGCGAGCGTTGCTTCGAGTTCGGTGACCGGTTCGCGTTCGCCGCGACGGAACGCGGCGACGAGCGCGGTCGCGTCCCCCGCCCAGGGCGTCATGGCCGTCACACGACGAACCTAGGTCGCGAACTCGTTCTCGGCGTGTTCTGCGGATGGATTGACCGGCCGGCCGATGGGCGCCGAGCCCATGGGTCTTCGGGGTGACCGGACAACCTCCACCCAGGCGTCGGCCGAAAAGAGGATCACGGCGAGCCAGGCCGGCGTTTCGGCGCGCGGGAAGAGGGTCGGCCATTCGAAGACGGGCGGCAACTGGTAACGCTGCTGTTTGGCCGCGATGTAGACGGCGGCAAGACCGAGCAGGATCGGCGGCGCGAGCGAGAGGACCACCCGCGCCCGGGGGAAACGCAACGCGAGCACGACGAGCACGAACGTGAGCAGCCCGATCGGGGGCGAGACGATCGCGCCGGCGAGCACTCCCGCCACCGCGGGCGCGACGATCGCCCAGCGGCCGCGGCCGCTCCCATAGGGCGCGAACGGCCAGGCCAACGTGGTGTCGCCCTCGCCGGGGAGCGGCGCGACCGACCTCGCGCGCGAACGGCGCCGCACGTAGCTCACCACGATGATCAACAGTGCCGCGAGCACGGCCAGCGACGACAGCCCGAGTGCAGCCCACACCCTCCGTTGCGGCGTCCATTCGACGGTGATGTCGAGCACCGACCGACCCTTCGGGTCGATGCGCCAGCCGTTCGCGTAACCGTCGACGAGTTGCGGCGTCCCGAGCGAGCCGCTGCCCTTGATGGTCGCGTGCCAGCCCGGGCTGTTGCTCTCGCCGAGCACGAGCCAGAACGGTGCACTCGCGCCGCGCACCTGTACGTGCATCTTGGTGCGGCCCTTGCCGACCGTCACCTCCGGTGCGGGGGGCGCCTTGTCGGGCAACGCGGTGACCCGCCCACCCGCCGACGCGAGCGGCGCACCGCCGGCGTCGGATGCGAGCACGAGGCGGTCGAGTTCGATCCCCGTCTGCTGGCCCGGCGTCGTCCGCAGGACGTGCTCCCCCGCGGCGAGGTGGATCGTCGGCGCCTTCTTCGGGTTCGCCGGGTCGCACGGCACGACGGTGAGCGCGCCGAGCGACTGCGCGGTGGCGTCGCTCCCGACGATCTTCACCGGGAACGGCTTGCCGTCGATCGTCATCAGGTCGGAACGGCACGATGCGGGAAGTTGCGCCGGCGCCGGCGCGAGCTGCACCCCGGGGATGCCGAGCTCGGCGATGCCCACCGGCATGAGCAACGGCTGGGTCGAGAAGAAGTTGTACGTGTTCACCGGACGGACGTCTTCGATCGTGACCCGGATCCGCCGTCCCGTCATCGCGGGGAACGTCAGCGGGACGGTGACCGTCGCGTTCTGGTCGCCATTCCGGTCCTTCACCGCCGGCACGGTGACTTCCTGGCTCGCGTTGTCGACGTCGATGCGCAGCTTCGTCGGCACCGAGTGACGGCCGTCGGCGACCACCTGGAGGTTCATGTGGTCGAAGGTGACGGGTCTGGGCAACGTGTACTGCACCCATTGGCTCCGCACGCCGGTGAACGGGGTGTTGTACGCGGTGGTGGGGTCGCCGTCGATCGCGTCGTCGGGCCGGCAGTGCACGCACCCCGACATGTATTCCGACGTTTCGGTCGCGATCCCGCCCTTCGACGGGGCGGGAAGCCCGAGGTCGGCGTCGAGGACCGACGTGTCGACGTCGGTGGTGACCCTCGCGTCGCCGGTGAGCGAGAAGGTACGAGCCGTCGGGAGCACGAAATCGCGTGCGAGGTTGCGTTCGGGATCGAGGCGTGGCGGCACCGGCAACGTGCGGTCGCGGTTCATCAGGATCACGAGCGGGTGCGAGGCCGACTTCGTCCCGACCATCGAGAGCAGGTCGCGGGGCATGTCGATCACTTCGTCGACGCGCAGGTCGTGCGCCGCGTGTTCGTCGCGCAAGCGGATCTCCGCGAAGCCGATCGCGCTCGCCCCGGAGTTCAGCAGCCGTTTGCCGGTGTTGTCGTTCGTGACCGTGATCGTGAGCTTGGAGAACGTGCGGCGCGGGAACAGGATCGTCTGGCCCGTCGCGGTCCTCGACGGGCTGCCGAGGCGTTCGGTCAACGAATGCTTGCCGTCGAACGTGAGCTTCACTTCGGTGATGAAGCGGTCGCGCGGGCCTTTCAGGGGCTGGACGAGGTTGACGCGGTCGGTCGTGATCGGCTGTCGCGTGTCGATCTCGAACTTCGTCCCGATCGCTTCGTTGAAGGCCTGCGCCTTCCACGCCGTGTCGAGGTTGCCGTCGAGTGCTTGCGACGCGCGGTCTTCCGGCGTGTACGAGATCGGGTTGCCGTACACGCTCGCGACGACGCGCTTCAGGCCCCGCTGATCGGTGACGGTGTAGGCGCGCTCGTTCTCGTTCGGGAACACGGGGAGCCGCGCGTCGCTCGGGTCGGCGACGTAGGGCTTCTCGCCTCGCTGCTCGGTGTAGCCGAGGTTCTCGCGCACGGTGCTCCACCGCCGGGCCTGCCGCCGGTTCGAATCGGTGACCACGAGAACGCCGTCGGTACCGAGGATCGAGCGCAGCTGAGCGGGGTCCTGGTCGTACGACGCGCTGTAGACCACGGTCCCCGCTCCGGCGAGCAGGCCCGCGTCCGACGCGTCGATCATGCCTTCGCCGCTCCCCGCGATGACGAGTGGCCGCGCGGTCGACTCGGCGTGCACGATCGGCGTGGGGTTCTTCACCCGGTAGTCGACGACCGGCGGCGGGGTCTTCTGGTTGGGTGGCGCCGCCAGGTCGAGCTCGTCCTGGAACTTGGCGGGCGGGGAGCCGGCGGCCTTGGTGCCGAACGTCGGGCCCTTGGTCATTCCCGCGGGAACCGGCGTGAACAGCTGGTTGAGCATGGTCGGCCGGATGAGGTTGTAACGCTCGTACTGGATGTCGTAGCGGAGCATGACGTCGCCGACGCCCATGCGCCGCAGCACGTCGGCGTACCCGCTCGGATCGGAAACGCCTTCTTGGATCCGGCGGTCGAACGCGTTCAGGAGGTCGGCAGTCCCAGCGGTCCCGTAGGGGATCAGTTCTCGGGCGACGTACGGCCGGTCCATCAAGCCCGGCGTGATCGGGTCGACGGTGTTCCCCCACCGGTACGACGCGAAGTCGGCGCCGGGAAGCTCGAGCACACGGGTCGCGTACGACTGCTGGTTCTGCCAGTTCGCCGCGTCCTGCCAGTACTGCGGGACGTTCTCCGGGCGTTCGAGGTTCTTCCCGTAGTACGTGCCGTCGTAGAGCGCCGGGAAATTGGCCAGCACGAGCCCGCCGACGACCACCGCGATCGCGATCCCGTAGAACTGGGGCTTGACGCGCGCGTACGCCGGGCGACCGGAGCGGGCGGCACGCGCGTCCCTTGCCGTGCGCGCGGCGCGCGCCGCCGCGATCGACGCGGCGTCGATCGCGCTCCCGAGCAGCATCGCCAGGCCGAGTACCACGAGTGGGATCGCGCGGCCAGTGCTGCGCAACGCGAGCCCGGCCGCGGACGAGTTCGCGAACGCCTTGAACACACCGCCGAGCGGGGTCGGGCTGTCGTAGGGGTGGGCGCCGACCGCGATGACCACGCCGATGAGCGTGAGGATCACGAAGAACACCCGGTGCCGCCAGCGCACGACCGCCGCGGAGAGCAGGGCCAGGCACGCGATGCCGTAGCCCAGGAGAATGATCGCCGGCCGTTGCGTGTAGTTCCTTGCCGCCTCGATCCAGGGACCGAGGCGATCGGTGCCGTAGAAGAACCAGTAACCGAGGCCGCGCAACACTTCGTTCGGCGCCGACGTGCGCGCGACCGCCTGCAACGTTTCGGTGTACTTGAGGATGTCGAGCCCGTAGGCGCCCTGGATCGACAGGCCCGATATCCACCACAGCGACGTGACGAGCGAGAGCGAACCGATCTTCAGCGTGGTGCCGAGCGCGCGGCGCCAATGCACCTCGCGCGTGATGAACGTCGAGTAGAGGATCCACGCGACGGGTGCGACGCCGGCAAAGATCAACACGGTCGCGTTCACCCCGCCGACCACCTGGACCCATATCGCGAAGAGAGCCGGGTACCGCCAGCCGCCGTCGCGCAGCGCTTTGATGGTGAAGCCGAGCGCCCAACCGAGGCCGGCCCACGGCAACAGGATCACCGAGATGCGCGATGCGTAGTGCAGCGAGTAGGGACTGAACGCGTACGCCAGCGCGCTCACGACGATGCCGGGACCGCGCAGCGCGAGCGTTCGGCCGAGATAGAGCACCCCGGCCCCGGCCATGAACACGAGCGTCCCGAGCCAGATCCGTTCGGCGACCCAGTCGGGCACGCCGAGATGCTGGAACGACCAGTAGAACGGCCCCATCGGGAACAGGTAGCCGATGTTCTGGTGGGTGACGGTGCCCATCCCGATGTTCGGGTCCCACATCGACGCGGCGCGCCCGAGCATCCGGTCGGGGTCGAGGTAGAGGTACGACTTCGTGTCGGCTACGACCTTGCCCGGTTGGGTCAGCAGCGGTGGCACGTACGACAGCAGCGCCAGCAGGAAGTAGCCGAGTGCCGACTGCTGCCAGCCGCGTGCAGGTGGCAGGTCGGTTGGATCAGCGGGTTCGGACGATGGTGCCGACGCGCCGAGCACGGCGGTCGTCACGACCGGGACCGTCTCCGCACTGCGTCCTCCGCCAGCACCTCGAGCGTGCCGTACGCAGTCGCTCCCCACGTGTAGCGGGCCGCATGTTCGCGGGCGCCTTCCATCAGGCGCGCCCGCAGGGCGTCGTCGGCGAGCACCCGTTCGATCACCGTGGAGAAGGTACGCGGGTCGTCGGCGAGCAGGCCGGAGCGCCCCTCGTCGATCGCGTCGGCATGACCCGCGATGCGCGTCGCGACCGCCGGCGTACCGCACGCGGCAGCCTCGGTGAGCGTCATGCCCCACCCTTCGTGCGCCGAAGCGCTCGCCACCAACCACGCCCGCCGGTAGAGCGCCAGGAGTTCGTCGTCGTCGACGCGACCCGGAAGGCGGATCCATCGTTCGCCACCGATCTCGCGCACTTGGCGCTCGAGCTCGTCGCGGAGGTACCCCTCGCCGACGATCACCGCCTCGAGGTTCGGGAACCGCGGTTTCAGTTCGGCCAGCGCATCGATGAGCACGGGGAAACGCTTGACCGGCACGAGCCGCCCGACGGCGACGATCAGCGGCACTTCCGACCGCTCGCCACCGGGCGAGAACCGGGTGTCGATGCCGGGAGGGACCACCGTGACCCGGTTGGCCCGGAAGTGCAGCTTCTCGACGAGTTCACGTTTGCTCGACTCCGACAGGGTCACGATCGAGGTGCTGCGGTAGAGGGGTGGCGCGATGCGGGCCTCGATGTTGTGGCCCGCGGCGGCAAGCCGCGGCGGGAGCGTCATCTGCCACATCGTGTCGTGGACGTGGTGCAACCACGTGACGCGCGGCCCGCGTGCCCAAAGCGGGGTGAAGAACGGCATGCCGTTCCAGATCTCCACCAGCCCGTCGCGCGCGCCGTGCCAGCGCATCATCTCGCTGAACGCGGCCCGGGGGAACACCATGTAACGGCCCGCCTTGCGGATGACGCGGTACCCGTCGCGCCACGCGACCTGCGCCCGGCCGGGCGCGTGCGACGTCCGCATCGTGACTTCGATGCCCGCACGGCCCCACAGCGACGCGATCGTCGACGCGTGGACCTCCGACCCGCCGGCTTCGGGATCGTCGAGGTCGCGCCAGGCAAGCATGCTGATGCGCCGCAAGCCGGCCCGCGCCGCGAGGTCGCCCAGCTTGTCGATGACGTCTTCGCCGTCGACGTTCTCCTCGGCACCGCCGGCAACGCCTGCTTTGCGGTCATTCACACGTTCGCGCCCCTCGCGCCGGTCGTATCGGTCCTTGAGCGGAGCAGGCGCAGAGCCTACCCAGGCCCCTGCTGCGGGAGCAGGCGCGGATACGCTGCACGGTTCCCCGACGCCTCTGTGGAGAAACGCCGTGAAACTCACCGGTGAGCGCCCCATGGAGGGCGCGACCCCAGACTCGCTGCTCGCCCTGCACGACGCGGGCTACCGGGAAGTGATCGCCCGCCTCGGCACCGGCACGGTGCTCGACGTCGGCTGCGGTGTCGGTGACGAGACGGTGCGCCTCACCGGCGAGGGCCGGCAGGTCGTCGGCGTCGACTACGACCCGCCCACCGCGATCGCCGCCCAACAGCGACTCGGCCACGCCGGGCCCGGTGGCAGCCTCACGTTCGCGGCGATGGACGGGTCGCGGGTCGGCCTCCGTTCCGGTTCGGTCGACTATGCCTGCTCGTCGCACATCATCGAGCACTTCGTGAACCCCGAACGGCACGTCGCCGAGCTGGCGCGCGTGCTCGCGCCGGGCGGCACCGCGTTCTTTCTCACGCCGAACGCCCCCGCCGACTTCGAGAACCCGTTCCACGTGTACCTCTTCGAACCACAGCAACTTCGTTCGTTGCTCGGCTTGTTCTTCGAAGACGTCGAGGTGCACGGGCTCGAAGGTTCACCCGAGCTGAAGGCCGATTTCGCGTCGCGGCGCACGAGCGGCGAACGGCTGCTGAAGCTCGACGTCTTCCAACTGCGCCGCCGGCTACCGCGTTCGTGGTACGTCGGTGCGTACACACGCGTCCTGCCCGTCGTCTACAAGGTGCTCGGCAACAGCTCCGGGATCGGTTCGGGGCTCGATGCCAGCCACTTCTTCCTGACCGACGACCTGCGGCCCGATACGCCGGTGCTCTTCGCCGTGGCGCGGCGACCCCGGCCACCGGTCAGCGTGGCGCCCGGCGCGAGCAACGGTTCCACTGCCCCCTGAACCGCGCTCCTCGGCCGCGCCCGACCGGCCGGGTACGCACCGACGGTGCGCAACGCGTACGCTCCCGCGGCCGTGAGTGCCCCCGCGCCGTCGCGAACGTCCCCGTGGTCGCGTTCGTTCGCGATCCGGCTCCTGCTCATCGCGCTGGTCGCGCTCGCGATCCGCGTGGCGTACAACACGATCGTCGATCCGAGCGTGCCGGCCCAGAGCGACGCGAGCGCGTACCACCTTCTCGGGACGAATCTCGCCGACGGCCGGGGCTACATCCGTCCCTTCGACTTCGAGCTTCTGGGCGTGCACCACCCGACCTCGGAGTACCCGCCGCTGTTCCCCGGCTTTCTCGCGTTCCTCAGCCTGATCGGTGTCGGTTCTGTCAACAACCAGCAGCTCGCGCTGACGTTGGTCGGTACCACCACGGTCGTGCTCACCGGCGCGATCGGGCGGCGCGTCGCCGGCGAGACGGCCGGGTTGATCGCGGCCGGCATCGCGGCCGTCGACCCGATGCTGTTCCAGGCCGACGGCATCCTGATGACCGAGTCCCTGACCGCCGCGTTGATCGCGGCGTGCGTGCTCGTGGCGTTGCGGGCCCGTTCGCACCCCTCCCCGGCCGGCTTCGTCGGGTTGGGCGCGCTCCTCGGCATCGCCACGCTGAATCGCGCCGAGGGCCTCCTCCTCGCGCCGCTCCTCATCGTTCCCCTCGCGTTCGCGGCCCGCGACGCGAACGCGCGCCGCCGCGTCGCGTTCTGCGTCGCGGGGCTCGTGACCTTCGTCGCCGTGCTCGCACCGTGGACGATCTACAACCAGCGCCGCTTCCACACGTTCATCCCCGTGTCGAACAACCTCGGCACGGTGCTCGACGGCGCGAACTGCGATGCCACCTACTACGGCCCGTCGATCGGATCGTGGCGCAGCGAGTTCGCGAACGGTCAGGTCTCGTCGTTCCAATGCTTCGGCGGGTTCGCGATCAAGGACCCGAACTTCGACGAGGCGGTCGCGGCGTCGGAGTCGCGCCGCCAGGGCCTCGACTACATCCGCGGGCACGAGCGCCGCTTGCCCGTGGTCGCGCTGGCGCGCCTCGGTCGTACGTGGGGCGTGTTCCGGCCGGCGCAGCAGGTGAACCTCGGCGTGCTCGAAGGGCGCAACCATCGCTTCGAGACGGCGGGAACGTGGCTCACGTGGGCGCTCCTGCCGTTTGCGGCCGCCGGGATCGTCCTGCTGGTACGCCGCCGGCGTGCGTGGTGGCCGCTCGTCGCCCCGATCGTCACGGTGTCGGCGGTGTCGATCGTGACGTACGGCAATCAGCGGTTCCGCATCTCCGCCGACCCGATGCTGTGCGTCCTCGCCGCCGTGACCGTCGCTTCGATCGCGACGGAGGCCGGACCGAGGATGACGAGGTCGCTTCTCGTAACGTGTGCGCCGTGAAATTGAGCCGGACCGCGTCGATGAGAATCAACGACGCGCTGGATCGGTGGCTCCCACCGGCCGTGCGCGACTCGAAGCTGATCGGGCGGGTCGTGCGCTCGATGTACGCGCCACTGACGCAAGACATCACCACGTTCAAGGACCGTGCCTTCTACCTGTCGCGCGCGGAGTACGCCGCCTTCTACCAGGGCCTCCGATCGAAGGTCGACCAGGGCGTCACCGACCTCACTCCCGAGTCGCTCGACGGTGTACTCGCCGCGGTCGAAGGCCGCCGTGTCCTCGACGTCGCGTGCGGCGCGGGCTACCTCGCGGGCCTCTTGGCCGACGCCGGGCACGACGTGGTCGGCTGTGACGTCGCGGTGAGCGCGGGGCGCCGGGGCGCCGACTCACGCGTGCAGTGGTGCGACGGCAACCTCGAGGAACTGCCGTTCCGCGACGGTGCCTTCGACACGGTGGTCTCGACCCACACCCTCGAGCACGTCCAGCACCTCGCCGCGGCCCTGGTGGAGCTGCGCCGCGTCGCCTCCCGGCGGCTCGTGATCGTCGTGCCGCGCCAGCGGCCGTACGCGGTCACGTTCAACCCGCACATCCAATTCTTCCCGTATCGCTTTTCGTGGCTCGCGTGGACGGGTACGCAGGAACCGCACCGCCTCGATCTCGTCGGCGGTGACTGGCTCTACGTCGAGGACCGCAATACCACGTGAACGAACGCGTTTCGCGTCGACAACCTTTCTCGTACCGTCTCGCTCTTATCACCGCGGGCGCGCTGGTGCTGCGCATCGCCTACGTGGTCTGGTACGAGAAGACCCACCTCGGCCCCGGCGGCGACGCGCTCTATTACCACGAGCAGGCCAACGCGATCGCGCAGGGCCATTGGTTCATCGAGCCGTACCTCTGGAGATGTTTCGGCACCACGGTGCAGAGCGCGGCCCACCCGCCGCTGTACCCCCTCTACCTGAGCGCGTTCTCGCTGTTCGGTGGCACGAGCACGCTCGTGCACCGGCTCGCCACCGCGTTGCTCGGTGCCGGCACCGTGTGGTTCGTCGGCGCCGCCGGCCGCGAGATGCGCTCGGAGCGCATCGGGCTGGTCGCCGCCGTCATCGCCGCGTTGTACCCGGCGTTGTGGATCAACGATGCACTCCTCATGTCGGAGACGATCTTCGCATTCACCATCGCGCTGCTCGTCTGGTCGACGTACCGCTACCTCAACCAGCCGTCGATCGGCCGCGCCGCGTTCATCGGTTTCGCGCTGGCCCTCGCCGCGCTGGCGCGCGCCGAGGCGATCCTGCTCGTCCTCGTCCTCGCCGTGCCGCTCCTTCTTCGCCGGAACTGGCGTCATCTGGCGGTCGCGGTCGGGATGACCGCGCTCACCTGCGTGCCCCGCGTCGCGCAGAGCTTCGCCCGTTTCGACAAACCGGTGTTCCTTTCGAGCGGGCTCGGCAGCGTGCTCGCGGTCGCGAACTGTCACGACACCTACTACGGCCGGCTGCTCGGTTCGTGGTCGATCGGCTGCGCGTCGGCCATCGACAACGTCGCGGTGGGAAGGCCCGCGAACGCGCGCCCCGAGACCGTCGGTCACGTCGACGGCACCGCCTGTCTCGAGTTCAACGACAACCTCAGCGTGAAACTCGGCGACGAGAGCGACGACGAAGCGCTCCGGCGCAAGGCAAGCCTGCGCTACGTGCACCACCACCTCAACCGGCTCACCGCGGTCATCCCGGCCCGGGTGGGTCGGACGTTCGAGGTGTACGAACCCACCCAGGGCATCGAGTACGACGACTTCGTCGAAAACCGCGGCAAGGTCGCGTCCCGGGCTGCGCAGTACGCGTTCTACGTGCTGTCGCTGTTCGCGATCGCGGGGGTCGCCATGTACCGTCGGCGCAAGGTCGTACTGTTGCCGTGCCTCGCGATGCTGGCCTCCGTCGCGATCACGACCGCGATCACCTACGGCAACGTCCGGTTCCGTATCGAGTTCGACACCGTGCTCCCGCTCCTGGCAGCGTTGCCCATCGCCACCGTGGCGCAACGCCTACCATTTCGGGCACGGGGGAAGACCGTCCCGGCCGGCGAAGGGGCCCACCGTCCGCACCCTGATCGTCATCCCCGCCTACAACGAGGAAGAGGCACTTCCGGGGACGTTGAAAGAACTGCGGGAACTCGCCTCCGAGTTCGACGTGGTCGTGGTCGACGACGGTTCCTCCGACACGACGGTCGACGTCGCGCGGGCCGGGGGGGCACGGGTCGTCGCGTTGCCGTTCAACCTCGGGGTTGGCGGCGCGGTCCGTACCGGCCTGCGCTTCGCCCAGAGCCGCGGCTACGACCGCGTCGTCGTGGTCGACGCCGACGGCCAGCACGACCCGGCCGGTATCCGCTCCCTCGCCCGCGCGCTCGACGAGGGGGCCGACCTTGCGATCGGCAGCCGCTTCGCGCCCGGCGCCGACCCGTACCCGGTCGGGCGGGTGCGCTCGACCGGGATGCGCGTCCTACGGATCGTCGTCCGAGTGGTGTCGGGGCAGCGCCTCACCGACGTCACGTCGGGATTCCGCGCGTTCGACCGGCCCGTCCTCGAGTTGCTGGCGGCCGCTTACCCCGCGGAGTACCTCGCCGACACGGTCGAGGCGCTCCTGATGGTCGCGTACGCCGGGTTCCGTATCGAGGAGGTGCCCGTCTCGATGCGGCCCCGGGCCGGTGGCCGGCCGTCGAGTCGCTCCCTTCCGCTCGCGGGCAACTATCTCCGTCTCCTGATCGCCATTCTCAGCGCCGGTTACCGGCACACCCGCCATCGGAAGGACCCCCGATGACCACACGCGCCCACGTCCTGACCGCGATTGCCGGCATCGCCACCACGCTGTTCATCCTGCGCCTGGTCGGCCGCCAGCAGTTGCGCAGCAAGTACGCGTTGCTCTGGCTCACGATCGGCGTGCTCGTCCTGCCGCTCGCGCTGTTCCCCCACCTGCTCGTCACCATCTCGAACTGGTTCGGCGTGTCGTACGCACCGACGACATTCCTCCTTTTCGCGATCGGCTTGTTGCTCGTCGTCGTGATCTACCTCTCACGGGAGCTGTCACAGATCGAACTGCAGCTGCGTTCCGTCGCCGAGGACGTCGCCCTGCTCCGGGCGGACGCCGAAATGGCGCCCGGCGTTGAGCCTCGCGCCCCGCACGAGGGCCCAACCCGTTGTGAGCGACAAGCACTACTCTCCGCGGTCGATGGCCAAGCTCGATCCTGCGCACCGGTGGGGCCCGTCGCGGTGATGGCGACCGGCCCGGCCGTGAGCTGCGGATGGAACTGAGCCAGGAACCGGCCGTCGCGCCGGCAACGCGCGGCATCAAGTTCCCGTCGTTCGACGGTCTCCGCGCCATCGCGGCAATCGCCGTCGCGCTCACGCACTCCGCGTTCATCAGCGGCTTCAACGTGCGCAATAACACGTTCGGGCCGTTCACCGCGCGCCTCGACATCGGCGTTGCCGTGTTCTTCGTGATCTCGGGGTTCTTGCTGTACCGGCCCTTCGTGCTCGCCCGCTTCCGCACGAGCGACGCGCCGGAAGCGCTCCCCTATTTCCGGCGCCGGTTCCTCCGGATCTTTCCTGCCTTCTGGCTCGTGCTCACCGTCGTGCTCATCTGCCCGTGGTTCCACGGCATCGGTTACCGGCGGCCGGACTTCGGCGGCCTGGTCCTGCACTACACGCTCCTGCAGATCTACTTCCACAATTACGTGCTCGGGCCCGTACAGCAGTCGTGGACGCTCGCGACGGAACTCTCCTTCTACATCTTCCTCCCGATCTATGCGGTCGCGATGCGCCGTACCGGTACCAGCGAGCGGGCCAAGGTGCTGTCGGAACTCGCCGGCCTGAGCGTGCTCTACCTGTTCTCGGTCGCGTTTCGCATCTGGGCGTTCTACGGGCCACCGGCGTCGTTCACCGGCGAGTACAACACGTGGCTGCCCGCGCGGATCGACCTGTTCGCACTCGGCATGCTCCTCGCGGTCGGCTCGGCGTGGCTGCAGGCCACCGAGCGCCCCGAACCGGGCTGGATGCGCGCGGCACTGTTCCCATGGGCGTGCTGGGCGGTCGCACTGGGATCGTTCTGGTACCTGAGTGTCGGGTTCGGGCTGAACGACAAGGCCAAACGCGGCCCGTCGGAACTGTTCTCCCACCCGCAGCAGATGTGGTTGCAGTTCTTCTGGGGTGTCACCGGCCTGTTCCTCGTCGCTCCGGCCGTGTTCGGCCGGCAGGAGAAGGGGCTCATTCACCGGTTCCTCAACAACCGGGTCGTGCAATGGCTCGGCCTGGTGTCGTACGGCATCTACCTTTGGCACGAGACGGTCATCGACTGGTACCTGCACTTGCACCACGTCCAGGCCGGAACGTTCCCGACGGAGAGCTTCACCAAGATGACCCTGTTCATGGCTGCCTTCACGGTGCTGTTCGCGGCGGTCAGCTACTACGTCGTCGAACGTCCGGCGTTACGCCTGAAGAACCGCGACATACGTTCGTGGTTCCGGCCTCGCTCATCGGCGCCGAGCGAGCACTGACACACCGTCGGTTCCCCGCATGAGCAGCTTCCGGCGTCGCATCGATGGGCGGACGTTGGCGGTGCTCGGCGCGCTCGCCTTCCTCGCGCTCCTGCCGCTGCGTGGCTTGCTCCGCAACCAGGGACCGCCGATGGAAGAGGGCTTCATGCTCGTCTTCCCCGAACGCGTGCTGCACGGCGCGCTGCCGAATCGCGACTTCCTGCACTTGTACGGGCCGGGCAGCCTCTGGGCACTCGCGGCGACGTACAAGGTCTTCGGCGTCCGCCTGCTCGTGGAGCGCCTCTTCGGTTTCGCGCAACAGATGGCGATCGTCGCCGGGGTCTACCTGCTGGCGCGTCACTGGGGCCGTATCGCGGCGCTCGGTTGCGCCGCCGCGTCGTGCATCATCATCATGCCGCCGATCGGTTTGACCGCGCTCGCGTGGGTCGGCGCCGTCGGGCTCGGGCTGCTCGGGCTCGACGCCGCGCTCGCGGCGACGCGCGAGCAGCAGGCCCGGCGTCGGCGGCGCCTCCTCATCACCGCGGGCGTGCTCGCCGGCTTCGCGTTGCTCTTCCGCCTCGACCTCATCGTCGCGGTCGCGCTCAGCGGCGCGGTGATCTGGCGGGCCTTGCCGCGCGGGGATCGCCGCACGCTCGCGTGGAGCCTCGCCGGCGGTGTGTCGCCCTACATCATCCACGTCGCGACCGCCGGCCCGGGCACGTCGTGCGCGGCATGATCCTCGATCCGATCATCTACCTGCGCGGCGGGCGGCGGCTGTCGATCCCTCCCCCGCCCGGTCACCTCGAAGGTTGGCTGCAGAAGGCCGGCGAGTTGCGGAAGATCTCCTGGCCCATTCCCGCGTTGCGTTCACCGACGCAGCTCACGGTCTGGTTCTTCGTCCTCCTGCTCGCGGTCGCCGCGCTCGCGATCACCGGGTGGCGGGTGCTGCGAGCCGACCCCGCTTCGACGCGCGGTCGAGCGTTGCTCGCCGCCGGGGTGTTCAGCCTCGGCATGGTGCCGCAGGCGCTGCAACGCACCGACTCGACCCACTTCGCGTGGGTGAGTTGCGTCCCGGTCGCGCTGTTGCCGCTCGCGTTCATCGAATGGAGCAAGGCACGGGTGCCGTGGTCGTACCGCACGCGCGCGATCGGCGCGGGGGTACTCGTGCTCGCGTTGCTCACGTTCGTCATCCCGAGGTACACCGTGCAGCAGTTCACCGACTACGTCGCGCAGACGTTCGGCGTGCACCGCCAGGCGTACAAGATCCAGCGTGGCCCGAGGGTCTTCTACTACGGCAAGCAGCAGGTTGCCGAGGCGTTGCCTCCCCTCATCCGCGATCTCTCGCGGTACTCGCGCAAGGGCGACACGCTTCTCGTCGGCACCGACGACCTACGCAAGACCCCCTACAGCGACGCGTTCATCTACTACCTGTTCCCCGAACTCACACCGGCGACGTATTACATCGAGATGGACCCCGGTGTCGCGAACGCCAAGCACTCGAGATTGGCCGGCGAAGTCCGCAAGGCCGACTTCCTCGTGCTGTCGTCGGTATGGGACGGATGGACGGAGCCGAACGACTCGCGCAAGTTCGGGCCGAACCTGCCCAACGAGATCGTGAAGCGCGACTTCTGCGAGCTCGGTTCCTACAACGGGCAGTACACGCTCTACGAACGGTGTGCCCTCAAACGCGCACGCGCTGCGTCCGAATGATTACGTACCCCGGAGGGAGGAGATAGCTTCGGCGGCACCGGCGTTTGCCCCGACTCATTAGGATCCCACGGAGATGTCACCGGGGCGGTACCTCGTCGGCGCGGTGCTTCTCCTCCTCCAGGTCGGACTTACGGCATGGGCGGCCTCGGCCCTCCGCCGTCTGCTCGCGCCGACTTGGTCGGGCGCGACCGCGCGCCTTGCGGAGACCGTGCTCGGGCTCGCACTCGTGTTGGCCGACTCGTACGCATTGGGAAGCGTCGGCTGGTTCTCACTGGCTCCTTTCACGATCTTGCTCTTCGTCGAAGCCGCGAGCGCCGTCTGGCTGACCGGAGGCCGAACCGCCAGCGCGCCACTGAAAACGACGACCGCGACGTCGGTGCCGGCATCGGCATCTGAAACCACACTCGCCCTGGCGGCCGCCGGTATCACGGCATCATCGTGGATCGGGCATGTCGTGCGCTCGTACCGGGTAGGCATCTACGACGGCGACAGCATCTGGTACCACCTCCCATTCGCGGCTCGCTTCGTACAGGACGGCTGGATCACCCGACTCCACTACACGAACCCGGACCCGTTGGTTTCGTTCTTCCCCGCGAACACGGAGCTGTTGCACGCGATCGGAATGCTGGACTTCGCTCATCACGACCTTCTCTCCCCGGCACTGAACGTCGGCTGGCTTGCGTTCGCCCTCCTGGCCGGCTGGGTACTCGGCGCCGCGCTCGGCAGCGCGCCCATCGGGCTCGCGGCCGCCGCGCTGGCGTCGGGGCTCCCGGTGATGGTCGCTACCCAAGCCGGCACCGCGAGGAACGACATTGCGGCCGTCGCGCTGCTCACCGCCGCCGTCGCGCTCTTGCTCCAGGCCGATTCACATCCGTCGATGGTCGGGATCGCCGGCGCGGCGCTCGGGTTCGCGCTCGGGGTGAAAGTCAGCCTCGTCGTTCCGGTCGCGATCGTCGCGGTGGCCGGTTTCTTCGTGTTCCGGCGCGGTCGCCGCGTCGCCTGCGCTGCCGTGTGGTTGCCGGCGATCTCGTTGTGCGGGTGCTTCTGGTACCTGCGCAACTGGGTGCGGGTCGGCAACCCGCTGCCCTGGTTCGGTGCGTCGCTCGGGCCGATCCGGTTCACGAAGACGCCCCTTCCCCGCGTCGAGGTCGGCCGCACGACGATCGTCAGCCACCTCGGCGACGCGGGGTTGTGGTCGAAATCCCTGGGGCCCGGGCTGAGCACGTCGTTCGGCCGGGCATGGTTCGCGGTTCTCGCGCTGGCCCTCGCCGGCGCGCTGATCGCGTTCGTCCGTCCACTGAGGCCGGGGGCGCGGGCAGTCGGCGTCCTCTCCTTCTTCGCCATTGCCGCCCATCTCGTCACACCGAACGGCGTCGCACCTCACGCGCTGTCGTCGCCGGCGTCGCGCGCGTTGTTCCTCCTGAACCTGCGCTATGTCGTACCCGCGCTCACGATCGGCGTCGCAGGTTGGGCGTCGCTGCGAACCCGTAGCGCGCGCCGTACGGTCCTCGTCGTCGCGCTCGGTGCGCTCGCGGTCGGGAACACGCGCCAGATCCCCGGGTGGGAGTGGGACTTCACCGGTGGCGATGTTGCCATCGGGGCCCTCGTACTGGCGCTCGCGCTGGCGTCGACGGTGGCCATCGTGGCTGCGCCGTCGGTCGCCCGCTCGATCGCGGTCGCCGGCACGATCGTCGTCGCCATCGTCGCGGGGTTCTTCGTGCGAGCCGCCTACGAGCACGGTCGGTACGCGACGGTCGTGGCGAAGGTGCCCATCGGGAACTCGTTCCCGTGGGCTCGCGACCAACACGGCGACCGGATCTCTTTCACCGGCGACGTCTTCCAGTACCCCCTCTACGGAAGTGATCTCTCGAACCGCGTGAGTTTCGTCGGGTCGGCCGGGGCGCACGGTTCGATCACCGCGCCGACGACCTGCGCCACCTGGCGACGCCTCGTCGATACGCAACGGGCGAACGAGGTCGTCGTCGCCAACGGGGAGTTCTCCTTCAGCACCGCTCAGGCTCCAGCCGATGTTTGGACGAGCGGCGACCCGGCCACGCGTGTCGTACTGCGAGGCGACGGCGTCACCGCCTATCGCCTCGCCCGTCCCCTCGACCCGAGCCAGTGCTGAACCAACCTTCGCCGACCGAGCGACTCAGTGCGTTCTTCCCCGCGTTCAACGAAGCGGAGAACATCGCCCGTACGGTCGAACTCGCGCGCGACGCGCTCGAAGGCGCCGGCGTCCGCGTGTTCGAGTTGATCGTGGTCAACGACGGCAGCGCCGACCGGACTGGGGCGATTGCCGAGGAACTCGCCGCATCCGACCCGCGGGTCCGAGTGGTCCACCACGAACGTAACCGCGGCTACGGCGCCGCGTTGCGCACCGGCTTCGCCGCGAGCGCCTACCCGTGGGTGTTCTGGACCGACGGCGACGGCCAGTTCGACGTCCGCGAGATCGACACACTCTTCGCGCTCGCCGCCGACGCCGACCTTGTGGCCGGCTACCGCTTGCGCCGCGCGGACCACTTCGGCCGCCGCGTCAATGGAGCACTGTGGTCGGCGCTGCTGCGCGCGACCATCGGTTTGCACGCACGCGACGTCGACTGTGCGTTCAAGTTGCTCCGGCGCAGTTGCCTCGATCGGATCCCACCACTCCAGTCGGAAGGTGCCCTCGTGTCGGCGGAGCTTCTCGTCAAACTCGAGCGCGCCGGCGCCCGCCGAGCGCAGGTCGGCGTTCACCACTACCCGCGCCGCGCCGGTGAACCGACCGGCGCCGACCTGCGCGTCATCGTGCGGGCCTTCAGCGAGTTGTTCGGGCAACGCCGGCAGCTGCGCGCAAACGCGGTGCACCCGCCCGGAGGCGCGCTCTGATGGCCGGCCACCGGTAGGCTCGATCACCGTGCGCGTATTGGTCGCGATACCCACCTACGTAGAAGCCGAGAACATCGAAGAAGTGCTGCGGCGCGCCCGCGCCGCGTCGGCCGACATCGACCTGCTCGTGATCGACGACAACAGTCCCGACGGCACCGCCGATATCGCCGAGCGCGTCGGCAAGGAGATCGGCAACGTCGAAGTCTTGCGCCGCCCGGCGAAGAAGGGCCTCGGGAACGCGTACCGCGCCGGGTTCGGTATCGGGATCGACCGCGGCTACGACCTCATCTGCCAGATGGACGCCGACCTCTCCCACGACCCCGCGGTGCTCCCGCAGCTCATCGCGGCGGTCGAAGCGGGCGCCGATCTCGCCATCGGGTCGCGCTACGTGCCGGGTGGCGACATCCCCCACTGGCCCGCGTACCGCCGCGCGCTGTCGCGCTACGGCAACCTCTACGCGGGCGTCATGCTCGGCACCGGCATCCGCGACAACACCGCCGGGTTCCGCTGTTACCGCGCGTCGACGCTGCAGGGCATCGAGTTCGCCAAGACCCGCGCGAACGGGTACCTGTTCCAGATCGAGCTCGCGTACCGCGCCTGGCTCTGGGGCGGCCGTACCGCCGAAGTCCCGATCATCTTCACCGACCGCGTCCGCGGATACTCGAAGATGTCGCTCAGCGTCATGATCGAGGAGATGATCATGGTGACGTGGTGGGGTATTCGCGATCGGGTCATCCCATCTCGCCGCGAGTTGCGCAAGCGCGCCAAGACGCTCGCCGCCGCGTCCCGCCCCTGACGGGTTTAGACGGCGGAACGGCGTTGCTCGGCCGCGGCGTTGATCGCGTCGCGTGAGAGCACCGGGGCGTCGCGACCGGTGGCGCCACTCGCGCCCGGGTCGGCCTTCTCTTCGTGGTACTCGGCCTCGACGTTCACCGACCAGACGTCGTGGTTCGCACCCAGGATGTTCTCGACCGACAGCATCGCGGTGAGCATCGAGTGGTCCTGGTTGTTGTACTTGTGCATCCCGTTCCGACCCGTCGGGAACACATTGGGCGCGTTCGCTTCGAGCCAGGTGCGCAGCACCTTCACGTTGTCCTGGTACTGGTCGTCGTACACCGGGTATGCCTTCGGCACCCGCACGACGTAGCCGGCCTCGACCTTGCTCACGTCCTTGATCAAGCCGAGCTTCTGCATCTCGCGCTTCGCTTGCGCGATCAGTTCTTCGTCCGACTTGGTCCACATCTGGTCGCCTTCGTTCACGAAGAACTCGAGCCCGAGGCAGGTGCGACCTTCCTTGACCAGGTACGGCGACCACGACCCGAAGTTCTGCACGCGACCGACCTTCACGTCGGGGTCGTGGATGTAGATCCAGGTGTCGGGGAAGGAGTACTCCATCGGCACGACGAGCGCGACGGTCATGAAGTCGCGGTAGCCGAGGTCGCCCGCCGCCGCCTGCACGTCGTCGGGGATCGGTGGGCTCATCGCCTGCAGGAGCCGGCTCATCGGCATCGAGGAGACGACGTGGGTGCACTCGAACGTCGTCTCCTTGCCGGTTTCCTTGTCGAGCGCGACCACCGCGTACGCGGCACCGTCGCGGTGCAGTACCCGCACGACCTTGTGGTTGAACAGCAGGGTCGAGCCGGCCGCGGTGACCTTCGCGGCGGCGGTCTCCCACATCTGGCCCGGGCCGAACTTCGGGTAGTTGAACTCCTCGATGAGGCTGGTGACCTGCTTCGACTTGTCGCGCCGGCCCGCGTACTTCGCCCGTAGCGGTTCCCAGACCGCGGCGACGATCGACATGCCCTTGATGCGCTGGGCACCGAAGTCGGCCGACAACTCCGAGGCGGGCACACCCCACACCTTCTCGTTGTAGGTCTTGAAGAAGTGGTTGTAGAGCCGCCAGCCGTAGTGCGCGACGACGTACCCCTCGAGCATGTCCTGGTTCTTCGGTGGCCGGACCCGCACCCACGCGTACGAGGCCATGCACCGCAGCGCCTCGACGAAACCGAGGTTGCGAAGCGCGTTCAACGGCTTGATCGGGTAGTCGTAGAGCTTGCCCTGGTAGTAGATGTGGCTCATCCGGGGCCGGCGCAGGAAGTCGTCGGGGCCGAGGATCTCCCACCACAGGTCGTCGACCGGCTGCACCTTGGTGAAGAACCGGTGGCCGCCGATGTCGAAACGCCAGCCGTCCCGTTCCACCGTCCGACTGATACCGCCGACCACGTTGTCGCTCTCGAGGATGACCGACGGGATGCCGGCCTTCGACAGCTGGTAAGCGGCGGTGAGACCCGCCGGGCCGGCGCCGATGATCACGACCCGGGGCGTGGCCCGCGCGCCCAGGTCAGCCCCGTCCGCGGTCACGTCGTGAAGTACGGGGGGTGAAGCGTTCTGCGAGTCGTCGGTGAGGTCCATGAGCTCCGGAGCGCGGTCGAAGGCGCGGTCGTACAACCGGGCAAGTTTGCCCTAATGGGTCATTCCCCCACTGGCGAGCACCCATGCTACCTGCGGGTTGCGAATTGCGTCGCCCGCAGTTCTTCCACGATGCGCACGATCGCAACCGCCGCCAACACGACGATCGACGGCTCCACGGCCGCCCGGAAACGGGTCTGGCCGTAGGTGACGGCCACCCCGACGGTCGAGGCGATCGCGGGACCGAACAGCACCCAGGTGACGCGAGCCGACCGGCGCCAGGCCACGATCGCGCCCGCCGTCCCGAGGAGGAGGAGCGGGTAGTAGGCCCAGAGGCCGAGGGCGGTCACCCAGCGCTCGCGGCCCTCACCCAGGTTGAAGAACAGCATGTCGAACGGGCGGAAGACGCTCCACGTGCGGCCGATCCGCGCCGCGACCACGACCGGAACCCGCGCCTCGTGCGCCTTCATGTAGTCGAACGCACGCTTGCGGTACACCTTCGAAAGCACCGATTCGTCACCGACGAGCCCCTGTGAATCGAGGCAGGGCGGGGCGAGCAGGGTCAACCCCGTCGCCGAGCCGTAGTACACGTGGTCGCAGTTCGACCCGACCAGCGCGATGCCGTCATTGGTCGACACGAACGTCCGGGCGTCGAAGCGGGCAAGGTTGTAGCCGACCCACGGGCCCACGACGATCGCGGCGCCGGCGCAGCCGACGGCGGCGAGCGCGACCGCCCGCCGGGCACCCATCCGGGCGAGGAAGGCCACCGGGATCACGAGCAGCGGCACGAAGAGCACCAGTTCGGCACGCCCGAGCGTCGCCAGCCCCGCGAACACGCCGGTGGCGAGCGCGTTGCGCCACGACGGCCTCCGCAACATCCGGATCGCGAAGAGCAACGTCGCGACGGTCACGACGCCCGTGACGGTCTCCGACATGATCAGGCCGTCGTTCACCCACAGGTTCGGGTAGATCGCGGCGAGCGCAGCCGCGAGCCAGCCGACGATGTCGCCCGCGATCGCTCGCCCGAGCAGCCCGATGAGCAGCACGAGGATCGTGCCGAGAAGCGCCATCGTGTAGCGCTGCTCGCGCACATGCGTGTAATGAACGACCCCGGCGTCCTCGAACTTGTCGGCGAAGTGGCGCAGCAACGGTCGTTCGAACAGCCAACTCACCGGGGCGAGCACCATCACCGTGAGCGGCGGGTGTTCCGCGGTCGGCGGATTGGCGACGCCGGGCAATGCCGGCTGCGGGAACGGCCCGGTGAACGCGCGGCCTTCGGCGATCGCGTCTGCTTCCGCGTTGTAGAACACCTGGTCGCTGGCCGCCCCGTTCACGCCGGGGCACTGGCTGTGCACCTCGCCGACGACCACGCCGTTCATCCGGATCGGGCACGGCCCGCTCTTCGCCCCGGCGACGTAGGCGACCCGCACCGCGAGCGCGCCGGCGAGGATCACGAACAGGACGAGCCAGAACCGATCGAGCCGCAACTTCCTGTCTGGGTCCGTCACGCCGCTCCCGCCCAACATTTCGGCTCCCCGACCGGGCTCAGGGAACATAGGTCCCCGTGAAGGCAAGGACACAAAGGGCAACCATTCCCGCCCCGCACAGTGCCCACACCACCCGTTCCCACGCCGGGCGCACGACGGTCGCCCCGGCGAGCAGGAACGGGAAGGTGGAGTAGGCGTAACGCTCCAGTGAATCGAGGTTGCCGGCCGTCGACGCCAGGACGACGGCGGCCAGGGCGTACGCCGAGTACGACCACGGCCACTTGCGCACGAGGACGACCAGCAACACGACGAGGAGGAGCAGCGTGACGGCGTGCAGGCCCGAACCGAACCGGTCGCCCGAGAACAGCTCCCGGGTGGCGTGGCCGATATTGGTGAACGGGTCGGTCGACCTCCCGCGTAACTGCGGGTTCTCCTGGGCGTGCAGCACGTAGAAGAGATCGCCGGTGCGCGCCCGAACCCACAGCATGTAGCTCAACAGGCCGGCGGCCGGCGCGCACACCGCGACCACCGGCCCGAGCCGCGACCGCGGCTCCTTCGTGGTGAGCACCGCGGTCGCCGCGAACACGACGAGGAGCACACCGATCGGTCGCGCCGTCCCCGCGAGGTAACCGAACGCCGCGGCCCACCACCAGCGCCGGGCCCTCAAGGCGAGCGCCATCGCGAGCGCCAGCGCCATCAGCGTCGCTTCTGCGTAACCCATCACCGCCACGAACGCCGGCGGCGCGAGGGCGATGAGCCAGGCGGCGCGACGCGCGAGATCGACATCGCCGGTCTCGGCACGTACGAGACGAACGAGCAACACACCGGCCACGAGCGCCGAGGCGTTCACGACGATGAGGAGCGCCGCGCCCACGCTCACCCCCGGCACCCAGCTCACCGCGCGGGCGAGCAACGGCACCAGGGGGAAGAACCGCAGACCGAGCTTCGGCACCGCGTCGTAGCCACCGCGAGCGATATCGCGGTAGAACGCGGCGTCCCACGCGAACAGTCCCTGGTGTGCCTGCACCGGAGGCGGCGACACCGGCAACGTCGACACGACATGGCGCGTCAGCGCGAGCGTGCCGAGCACCACGACGCGGGCGACCACCCACGGCACGGCGGCGATTCGAAATTCCTCGGCGGTCTGCGTCACCGAACGGAGAACTGCTGCAGCCCGGGCATCTCGAAGAGTGTTTCATCGGGTACGACCCGCTGGGTGAATACCCGGTGGCGGGAGAACTGCGCCGCCATCGCCTCGCACTTGCCCACATGGGTCCGGTACCCGGGCGCGGTGACGAGCCAGATCGTGTTGTTCCCGGCGCGGGCGAGCACATCACGCGCGACACGTACGGGACTTTCCGCCGCGATGCGTTTCTTGTAGTCGACCCAGTCGACGAGGACGCCCGGCTTCGGCGACGACGGGTAGCTCACTTCCTTGAACCCGCCCCCAGCGAGGCGGTGCACCGCGGGGCCGAGTTGATCGGGGCAGTACACCACGACGTCGTTCGGTTTCGCGTCGGCGCGGAGCACCGCCGCCACTTGCGCGGCCTGGGTGCGGTTGGTGAACGTGTTGCGCAACCCGCCCACGAAACCGACGCACACCATTACGGCGAGCAAACCGAACCGCACGCGACGATCCGTGAAGGAAACGAACCCGTGTGCGAGGAGCAGTAACCAGAAGGGGAACACGAACGCGCTGTAGCGGGTCTGGAAGGCGCCGCCCGACAGGTAGTTGAGGGAGGTACCGACGACCAAACCGGCACCGAGCACGAACGCGATCCACCTCGCAGCCGGTCGCGTGTACAAGTCGATGTCGATGTGGCGGCCGTCGACCGCGGCACCGAACAAGCCGACGAGCAACACCGCGATCGTGAAGAAGAACAGCACCCAACCTTCGTTCTGCGTGCTGCCCGCGAAATCGCTGAAGGTCTTCCCGATCGGTACCGGCGGCAGTTGAGGCTGCCCCCACGGCGTGCCCGTGTGCTTCGCCTGGAAGAGGAAGGTCGGTAGCCACGGGATGAACGTCGCGCCGCCGGCAGCCATCGCGATCAGCATGCGGCGAGCCGCATCACGCGCCGCGGTGGTCTTGCCGCGCACGCTCATCCACACGAGCATCGCTCCGACGACGATCGCGAGGTACAGCGCCCAGTACTGGGTGTAGATGAGCAGCGCCACTACCAGCGCGAACACGGCGAGCCGGTCGAGCGACGGCTTCTCGAGGCACCGCACGAAGGCGAGGAACCCGCACATCACGAGCAGGACCTCGAGCATGTACATGCGGGTCTCGGTCGCGAACCGGGCGACGAACGGGTTCGAAACGAACATCAACACCGCGGCCCACCCGGTGGCCGGGCCGCTCACCCGCTTGCCGGCGTAGTAGGCCGCGACGGTCGCGCCGATCGCGGCGACCCCCGACAGCGACCGCACCGCCTCGTCGCTCGTGCCGAACGCGATCGTCCAGAAGTGAAGCAAGACGTAGTAGAGCGGCGGGGCGCCATCGTTGCGCAACCAGTGGAAGATTTCGGTGAACGGCAGACGGGCGATGTTGACCGTCAGCGCCTCGTCGAGCCACAAGTCGGACTTCGTCGCGAAGCACAGCGCGAGGCCGATCACGACCGCGGATGCGACCGCCGCCACCAGGACGACTGACCGCGACGGGACCGGGCCACCCGGCGCCGCGCCGCGCGCGGGCGCGTCGGAAGTCAAGGTCACCGCATCACGCTAACCGCGGCGCAACCTCCCGGGCGAAGCGTTCGAGGCTCTCCGAAGAGGGGTAATCCCGGTACCACAACACGAACTCGCGGCACCCCGCGTCGACGTACGCGCGCGCCTTCTCGGCGACCTGTTCGACCGTGCCGACGAAATTGTCGCGTACGTACTCCACCGGGTCGCCGCGCCCCCAGAGCGACCCGCCGCCGGGCGACGCCAGCCACGCGTCGAGGTCGGCTTCGGTATCGAACAGGCGGCAGTCGGGAGCGTGGGTCCGGGTGATCGCGTCGAAGTCGCGGCCGATGTCGTCGCAGTGACGGCGCAGCACCTCCGACTTGTGCTTGAAGCTTTCGAGGCCGACCTGCCAGTTCGTCTTGTCGGCGTGGCGCGCCGCGATCCGCAGCGTCACCTGCTCGCCGCCGCCCCCCACCCAGATCTCCGGGAGTTGCTGCAACGGTTTCGGGTCGCAGTACGCCCCGTCGAACGACAGGTGCTTGCCGTGGAAGGTCACCGTCTCGGCCGTCCAGCACTGCTTCACGACCTGGATCGTCTCCGACAAGATGCGCAACCGGTCGCGAGCAGGCGGGTAGTCGAACCCGTACGCCTGGTACTCGCGCTCGTACCAACCCGCACCCAGGCCGAGGATCAGGCGGCCACCAGAGAAGACGTCGACGCAGGCCGCTTCCTTCGCGAGCAACCCGGCATTGCGGTATGCCGCGCACGTGACCATCTGGCCGAGCTTGATCTTCGTGGTTTGCGGCGCGAGCGCGGCGAGCGTCGTGAACGCTTCGAACACGTGCGTCGGTTCGCGCCGAGGCACGGTCTCGACATGGTCGTAGACCCACAGATGGTCGTAGCCCACGTCCTCCGCGAGTCGCGCGATCTCAACCGTGCGCGCCCACGCCTCGGCCGCACCCCAACCCGTGTACTCGAGCTTCCAACCCTGCGGCGCGAACGCGCCGATCTTCACACCCGTCACTGCGATCGCTCGTTCTTCATGTCCCACCATTGGAGCTCGACCATCATCGGGAGCAGGAAGCGGATGTAGCAGCTGGTGATCGCGAGCACGCCATGGTCGTCGACCTTCTTGTCGATGATCTCGACGCGGTCGTCGTGCTCCTTGTACGCCTTCGCCCGCGCGAGCACATCGTCGAGTTCCGACTCCGCCCCGACCGACAGCCCGAAGTGGTCGAGGCGCGGGCACACCATCGGCGGCTCGTCGAGGATCAGGAACACGAACTGTTCGAGCGTGTAGGCCTGGAACACGAGACGGCGGCCTTCGTCGGTCAGCATCGTGAGCTCTTCCCACCCGAACACGTTCGAGTAGAAGTCGACCAGCTGGCGCCGGCCGCTCTCCACGAGCAGTTCCGCCGGAAGGCTCATCGCGACGTGGTTGAAGTGCGGCGAACGCGACGCGAAATGCGGCCGTTCGCTCCGGGTCGCCCCGGTCGACGTTTCGATCGTCGTCATGCTTCCGAACCTTTCACGCGGGGAACCACCATCACTTTGGCGGCCAGGTCGCCCTCACCGAGGCCGATCGCGGCGTCGAGGAGGCCGTCGAGCGGGACATCGTCGGCTTCGACGAGCAGATCGTTCGGCATCTTGCCCGACGCGAGCAGCTCGATCGCGCGGGGGAAACCGTCGTGGTCGTAGACGTACGCGCCGGTGATCACCAGCTCGTTGAGCAGGATCCGGTTGTTGTCGAAACGGGGATGGTGAATACCGGCGCCGACGAGCACCAGCGTGCCGCCGCGTTTCAACTGCGCGAGCGCCGACTCCATCGCCTTGCCGTTACCGGAACACTCCAGCGCGCAGTCGAAGGGATCGTCGACCATGTCGTGGGGCATCGCCGGCGTGGGCAACTCGTCGGGCGTGATCACCCGCGCGCCCAGCTTCTCGCAGAGCTCCCGACGGCGTTCGTGCGGCTCGCTCACCACGACGTCGTCGACACCGAGGGCTCGCAGTGCCGCGACCGACAGGTACCCGATCGGGCCACCACCCGTCACGAGCCAGCGGGTTCCCGGGCGCGCGCCCCGGCGCGCGTGATGCCGTGCAACGCGACGGCGAGCGGCTCGGCGAGCGCGGCGTGGCGCATCGAAAGCCCTTCGGGGATCCGCAACAGGCTCGACGCCGCGACCCGCGTGTAGCGCGCGAACGCCCCCTGCCATTCGTGCTCACCGGTGCCGACTCGGTTGCGGTCGACGCAGAGGAAGGGCCGGTTCGCGAGGCAGTACTCGCACACGCCACACCGCTCCGCCGGGCCGTCGATCACCGCGTCGCCGATCGCCCATCCGGTCACGCCGTCGCCGAGCGCGGCGATACGGCCGCTGTACTCGTGACCTTCGATCGCGCCCTGCTTGCCGCCCCACTCGAGCAGGAAATGCAGGTCGCTCCCGCAAATCCCACAGTGGCTGACCTCGATCAGCACTTCCCCCGGCCCCGGGACCGGCACGGGCACTTCCTCCACCGTCACCGCGCGCAACCCCTGGAACACGGCGGCCGGCATCTTGTCGGGAATGGCGGCTGCGGCCGCCGGATCGCGTTCGGACATCTGCGGAGGTTGTCCGAAACCTGACACGCACGTCAAGGTTCGGGTCGAGCCCATTAGGCTCCTGTCGTTGCTCGGCCAGGGAGTGTGAACGATGACGGACGTCGTCATCCGGGGTGGCACGGTCATCGACGGCACCGGTGCGCCGGGACGGCGGGCCGATGTCGGGATCACAGCCGGGCGGATCAGCGCCATCGACGACCGGCTCGACGCCCCGACCGTGCTCGACGCGTCCGGGCACGTGGTGACGCCGGGCTTCATCGACATCCACACCCACTACGACGCGCAGGTCTTCTGGGACCCGGGCCTCACACCGTCGTCGTACCACGGGGTCACGACCGTGATCGCGGGCAACTGCGGCTTCTCGATCGCCCCGGTTCACCCCGAGCACCAGGACCTGCTGGTGCGCACGCTGCAGCACGTCGAAGACATGCAACCCGACACGCTGTTCGCCGGGGTGCCATGGGACAGCTTCCAGACCTTTCCCGAGTACCTCGACGCGATCGAAGCACGTGGCACGGTGCTCAATTACGGGTGCTACATCGGCCACACCGCGCTGCGCCTCTGGGTGATGGGCGACGAGGGCTACGAGCGCGAGGCCACCGACGACGAGCTGCGCACCATGCAGGGCGTGATCGCCGAGGCCCTGGCGGCGGGCGCCGCCGGTTTCGCGTCGAGTTCGTCGCCGACCCATAGCGGCGCGGCCGGCAAACCAGTCCCGTCACGCATCGCCGACATGCGCGAGATGCGGGCCTTGCTCGCACCGATGCGCGACGCGCGCTGGGGCGTCACCGCGCTATTGCCGGGCGAGACGATCAAGCACGACGACATGTTCGAGCTCCAGCGGGTCTCGGGCCGGCCGCTCACCTGGACCGCACTGCTCACGGTCAAGGGGTACCCGTGGCACGAGAAGATCATGGCGAAGAACATCGCCGAACGCGCCGACGGCGCCCAGGTCTGGCCGCAGGTGTCGTGCCGGCCGCTCGTGTTCCAGATGAACCTGCGCGAACCGTTCACGCTGAACATGCGCCAGGCGTTCAAGGAGTTGATGGACCGCCCGGTCGAGGAGCGCATCGCCGCTTACCGCGACCCCGTATGGCGCGAGAAGGCGTGGCAGGAACTCGGCGGCGGCGGCTTCGGGATGAACTGGGAGTCGTTGAAAGTCGCCGAGTCGGCGACGCACCCCGAACTCGTCGACCGTTCGATCCCCGAGATCGCCGCGGAGCGAGGCTGCACGCCCCTCGACGCGATGCTCGACATCGCCCTCTCGGAGAACCTCGAGACCCGTTTCTGGTCGGTGCTCGCCAACAACGACCCCGACGGCATCGCGTGGCTCCTCCCCCAGGACACGGTGCTGCTCGGCCTGGCCGACTCCGGTGCGCACGTGAGCCAGCTCTGCGACGCCTGCTTCGCGACCGATCTGCTCGGGAACTGGGTTCGCGGTCGCGAAGTGATGCCACTCGAGCACGCGGTCCACAAGCTCACCGGTGAGCCGGCGGCCGTCTACGGCATGCGCGACCGGGGCACGCTGGAGGTCGGTCAGGCCGCCGACGTCTGCGTGTTCGACGCCGACACCGTCGCCCCCGGGCCGCTGCGCCGCGTACGCGACTTCCCCGCCGACGGCGAACGGCTCACCGCCGATGCGCCCGTCGGCGTCCGGCACGTGCTGGTGAACGGCACCCCGATCCGGGTCGACGGCGAACCGGTCGCCGACGGCAAGCGCCCCGGAGCATTGCTCCGGGGCTGACTCGCATTTCGGCGCTCGGGTGTCGAGGGCTTAGCCCAGGGCGTAAGCCCAATCGTCGTAGGGGTGCGCGTCACGCCGAGCGCGCCGCGGGGCCGGGATCGCTCGGCGACGGCGGATCGGTGCTCAAGGTTTGCGGCACATCCACTCGAGACGGCACCTTGTTCGGGGTGTAGTACTGCTTCCCGTCGATCTGATCGATGCGCGCGTACCCGTTGTGGTTGGCCCAGCTCCGGACGTTGTTCAACGTCCCGAAGACACCACGCGGTGACGTCGTCTTCGCCGCGGTGAACGTGAACCCGCTGCTCGGCGAGTTCGAGACCCACGAGTTGTCGAACAGGAAGTCGTCGAAGGGGCCGCCGGGCGACCCACCGTTCCCGGGCGCGTCCTCGATCATCACGCGACCCTTGATCCAAGAGTCGCGCACGGTGAGACCGGTCGTGCCGCCGACCGCGCCGCCGATCGCATCGGGGTGGACGACGTCTTGGGGGTCGACGCCCATGTCGCTCAGGTTCCAGATCGACACGCCTTCGAGCATCGTGTGGTCGCTCATGGAGACGAGAAAGGCTGTCGCGGTGTCGTGGACGTCGGAGCCATAGAAGCTCACCCGGTGGCTCGTCGCCGTGTTCGTGTACACGGTTCGCGGAGCTCGGTACAGCCCCTGCTCCGGGTATTTCGGGTTCGGCGCCTGCTTGACCCAGACGTCAGCGGGGAACGTGTGGTCCGTGTACCAGAACGTGATGTCGGAGCCGTAGGCGAACACCGAACCGTTGACGAACTTGAAACCGACGAACATGACGTGCGACGTCGACTTGTCGAGGGTCAAGGGCGCCTTCGAAAGATCGACCACGACCCCGTACGGCGATTGCGCTTCGAGCACGAGCCATCCGTGCTCCGGGCCGGCGGTGGCGGCGTGGGGCGCGCTCACGGTGCCCGCGGTGTAGGTCCCGTTCGGGACCGTGATCACCTGGTCTCCCGCCAACTTGATGTACGGGCTCAGGTTCCGGCCGAGGTCGACGAGGCGGCCACCGTCGGGAACCGCCGGCGCGGTCGTCGTCGTCGTTTCGACCGGCGCGGACGTCGCCGTTTCGACCGGCGCGGTCGTCGAGGAGGTCGACGTCGGCGTGGTTTGGTTCCCCGTGTTCGTCACACCGACGGGCGTCGTGCAGCCGACGAGCGCGAGCCCACCGATCGCCACCACCGCGGTCAGCCACCGGCGACGCGACAACCCCTGACATTGAATTCGTGAAGTCCGTCCCATGCATGAGCTATCGGCGCGCCACGCTTCACTGGACAGTCAGTCCTCTCTCTGCGCTTCCGCATCTGTGAAACACGTCACGCGACCCCGGAACGCGCTCAAGTCCCGCCACCCGGCGCGCGTGCCCCGATCGCGCCGGTTTTTGGCGCTTGGGCGCCCTCCCCGGTATAGATGCGTTCCTCCAACAGTTGCTACGCTGCAACTATGGTGAGACAACCAGCCGGGCCGAAGCGAGCCGCCGCGAACGCGACCGAAGACGCAGTTTCCCTGGTCATGGCCGCTTCTCGGGCCCTGGTCGGGGTGGCCGCCCGTTCCCTGTCGGCGGTCGAAGCGGATGTGACCCTCCCCCAGTACCGCGCCCTCGTGCTCCTGAGCACGAACGGCGATCAGAACGTCGGCAAACTCGCCGACGCGCTCGGGATCCACGCCTCCTCGGTCACCCGGCTTTGCGATCGCCTCCTCGCGAAGGACCTGATCGGGCGGTCCAACCCGGAACGCAGCCGGCGAGAGGTCACCGTCACGCTGAGCCCCGCCGGCCATGCCCTGGTTCGAGCGGTGACGATGCGTCGCCGCCGCGAGATCCGCCGGATCGTACGCCGGCTCGAACCGCGGATGCAGAAGATGCTGGTCGAGTCCTTCGACGCCTTCGCGGTCGCGGCCGGCGAAGTCCCCGACGACGCGTGGAAGCTGGGCTGGACGGCATGAACCGGCCAACCCTCTCGCGACCCACCTTCGGGGCGCGGGCAGTCGAACTGCGTGAACTCGCCAAACGATCGAAGGAGGTGCTGCTCCTCGCAGCTGTTGTCGGCGCGCTCACCGGCCTCGGGGTCGCCGGCTTCGACGAAGCAGTGACCCGCGGCCTCGACGCGCTCGACCGCGCACCGCTGTGGTTGGTCGCCGTGTCGCCGTTCGTCGGGCTCAGCGTCGCCGCGCTCGCATTACGTTGGCTGGGCCGCGACTCGTCGCCGTCGACGGCCGACGAGTACCTCCACTCCTTCCACGACCCCTCGCACCGTTTGCGGCTCCAGCCGTTGATCGCGCGGATGATCGCCGGTATCGCGACCTTGGCGAGCGGCGCCCCGATGGGCCTGGAAGGCCCGTCGCTCTATCTCGGCGCCAGCCTCGGCGACATGCTCCAGCGACGCTTTCCGCGGCTGTTCTCCGCGCAGAACCGCCGGGCGCTGCTCGTGGCCGGTGCGGGCGCAGGGGTTGCCGCGATCTTCAAGGCGCCGGCAACGGGTGCGGTGTTCGCGCTCGAAGTCCCGTACCACGAAGACTTCGCCCGTCGCATGCTCGCGCCCACCCTGGTCGCGTCGGCCACCAGCTACCTCGCGTTCGTGGCCGTCCACGGCACGACGCCGCTCCTCGCAGTAAAGGGCTCACCCCCGTTCTCGTTCAAAGACCTCGCGGCGTCGCTGGTGCTCGGGCTGCTGGCCGGGATCGGGGCGCGATCGTTCGCGTGGATGCTCAGGCGGGCCAAGCGCATCTCGACCGTCTGGTCGCCGATGGTGCGCGTCCCGATCGTCGGCGCGGTCCTGGCCGTGATCTTCGTGCTCGCGCGGGTGGCCGGCGGCCAGAACCTCACCACCGGCCCCGGGTACGACACCATCCGTTGGGCCCTCGACCCGACGCACAGCCTTTGGCTCGTCGCGCTGATCCTCGTACTGCGCGCGACGGCGACGTCGGCGACGGTCGCCGGGGGCGGCGTCGGAGGGTTGTTCATCCCCCTCGTCGTCGCGGGCGCGCTCACCGGCCGGGTCGTCGGTGGCAGCGTCCATGCCCTCGACACGTCGTTGTTCACCGTGGTCGGTGTCGCTGCGTTCCTGGGCGCCGGCTACCGCGTGCCGCTCGCCGCGATCACGTTCGTCGCCGAGGCCACCGGTCGCCCCGGTTTCGTCGTGCCGGGCCTCCTCGCCGCCGTCGTGGCCGGGCTCGTCATGGGACGGTCGTCGGTCACCGCGTACCAGCAGGAGCAACCACTCGTCGCGACCGGGCCGCCTCCTCGACCCAACGGTGCCCATGCCCATACCGAGGCCACGCCCGGCCATCTCCCCCAGCCGTCGGCGACGCCCGCGGCAGGACCTGATGGCGCCCGCTGACGATCCGGCGGCGCGCCGAACCGCGCACCGGCCGGGCGACGACAACTTTCAGAAGGCGTTGCTCCGCGCCGGGACCGCGCTCGCGTCACGCCTCGATGAACTGGCCGAGTGCCAACGCTCCCTCTCCGACCTCGTGATGGCGCGCACGGTCCGTCCGTGGACGACCTTCGAGCACGACGCGTACCTCCGCCTGCGACGGTCGCAAACCGCGCTGCGCCAGCGCGCCCGCCGGGCGCAACGTACGTTCGACTTCGCCCGCCGGGGACTGCGCGACCGCGACTTCGACCAACTCGACAAGTAGCGGAACGCCCCCGCCGGGCGCCGCCTCAACCCCACGGGTCGGCGCGGTGCGCGTCGACCGCGGGCGACGCGGCACGCGGCGCTGCCGGATGGTGCGCGAGCACAACCGGCAGGCCTTCCTTCGCACCGGCTTCCTCCGGGGTGACGACCGCGGCGACGGGCGCACCGGCGGCCAGGAGCGCGCCGACCGCCTCGTCACGATCACGCGCCGCGACGGCGCCGGCGACCGCCTCGTTCAACACGTCGACGCGGTCGAGGCGACGGTCGTAGGTGAGGTCGCGCAAGGTCGTGAGGTGCAACCCGTCGCACACTGCGGCCCACAAGTGGTCTTCGGCGATCACGGCCAGCGAGAGCCACTTGCCGTCGCGGCAGCGGAACACGCCGTAGCCCGCCGTCCCGCGTGCCGCTTCCGCGCGACCGGCGAGCAGCGTCGCGCTGCGTCGCCCGCGCCACGACGCGACGACATCGGTCATCGAAACGTCGATGTACTCCCCCTCGCCGTGCTGCAACCGGCGCGCCCATGCCGCGCAGATGACGAGCGCGAGCATCGTCGCGCCGGCGAGGTCGGCGACCGGGAGGATCGGCACCCGAGGTGCGTCGTCGGCGTCGCGTCCCGTGATCGCGCCCGCGCTCGCCTGGTAGTTGAGATCGTGCCCCGGCACGTCGCGGCGCGGCCCGGTCTGGCCGTACCCGCTCAACGACCCGTAGATGATCGTGGGATTGACGAGCCGCACGTCGTCGTACCCGAGCCCGAGCCGGGCGGCAACGCCGGGACGCCAGCCTTCGGTGAACACGTCGGCATCGCGCGCGAGCTCGAGCGCCCGGGCGCGACCGGCCGCCGATTTCAGGTCGAGCACGACGCTGCGCTTCCCCGCACCGACATCGTCGAAGATCTCGGGGAACGCCCGCATCGGGTCGCCGCCCGGCCGTTCGATCTTCAGCACCGTCGCGCCCAGATCGGCGAGCAGTTGCGTCGCGTGCGGCACCGGCCGCCACATCCCGGCGTCGAGCACTCGCATCCCGTCGAGCAAACCCGGCGAGGAGATCGTCCTCATGCGGCTGCGACCTCCGCTGCTCCATCACGTCCATCACGCACCGCGGCAAGAGCGTTCACCCGCCGCCCGCAGCACAGGATCTGCGCCTGGCTCATCCGATCACGCCACGATCGTGCAGGGCGGCCAGCTCGGCCGGCTCGAGCCCGAGTTCCGCGAGGACGGCATCGGTGCTGGTGCCGGGAAGTTCCGCCGGGGCCAGGTTCTCGACCCGCCCGTCGAACGCGATCGGTAGCTGCGGCCCAGGAACCCGCTGTCGCGATCACCGGCGTCGGGGTGGAAGAGCGGCTGCAGGAGCCCCCGCGACAGCAGGTGGGGATCACTGCGCGCTTCGACCGGGTCACGCACCAACGCGGCCGCGACCCCCAACGACAGGAAGACGCGTTCGACCTCGGCGGCCGGCAACGTTGCCGCCCACGCCGCCACCGCATGGTCGACGGCCGCCGCGTCACGAGCCCGCTCGCGCACGCCGGGTGAGGCTTCGAAGAGGTCTTCTCGTCCCATCTCGCGACACAGTCCCCGCCACTGCTCGTCGCTCGACAGGGTGACCGCGACCCAACCGTCGGTGCCGGCGTACACGTTGATCGGCGCGCCACGAGGGTCGGCGTTGCCGTTGCGCACGGGCATGCCGATCGCCGCGTAATGGTCGACCGGTTCGTCCCACACGAGCGCGGTGAGCACGTCGAGCATCGACAGGTCGACGTGCTGGCCCCGGCCGGTCAGATCCCGCTGGCGCAACGCGGCGACGATGCCGAGTGCACCGAAACTGGCGGCGACGTGATCGCCGATGGCGATCCCCGTGCGTACCGGTGGCCCGTCGGGGAACCCGGTCTTCGCCATCACGCCCGACGCGGCTTGCACGGCCATGTCCATCGCCGGCCGGGTCGCGTGGGGACCGGTCTGCCCGTACCCGCTGATCGAGCAATAGACGACGCGCGGGTTCCGGGCCGAACATTCGCCGTACCCGAGCCCGAAGTGGTCGTGCATCGCGCCCGGGCGGGCGTTCTCGACGAACACGTCGGCCTGCGCCGCGAGCCGGCGCACGAGGTCGAGGCCTTCGTCGGTGCCGAGCGCGATCGACACGCTGCGCTTCCCGCGCCCGCGTTTCAGGTACGGCACCGACATCGCGCCGGCGACGGCTTCGGTGGTCGCACCACCGTCGGGGTGCGCGAACGGTGGGAGACGCCGGCTCGACGAAGGCTTCACGTCTTCGACCGCGACGACATCGGCGCCGAGCGACGCGAGGAAGAACGTACAGAGCGGACCGGCGACGAAACGGGTCAGGTCGAGCACCCGCACGCCACTGAGCGGCAAGGTCGTTTGGTCAGGCACCCGGCGATGCTGCCCGCAAACCGTCGCGGAGCACGAACTTTTGCACCTTGCCGCTCGCCGTGCGCGGGAATTCGTCGACCGCGTGCAGCTCTTCGGGCCACTTCTGGCGGGCGAGGCCGGCTCGTTCGAGGGTGGCACGCACGGCGCTGATCGTCGGGAACTCGCTCGCCGGCGCCATGCGCAAGAACGCGCACACGTGCTCGCCCAACCGAGGGTCGGGCGCCGCGACCACGGCGCATTCCGCGACGCCCGGGATCCGCAGCAGCTGCTCCTCCACCTCGGAGGCGCTGACGTTTTCCCCGCCGCGGATGATGATGTCTTTCTTCCGATCGGTGATCGCGAGGTAGCCGTCGGCGTCGAGCACGCCGATGTCGCCGGTCATGTACCAGTCGCCGTCGAATGCGAGTTTGGTCGCGACGGGATCCGTATAACCCACGAAGCAATCGGCACGCGGCTGAGGATCTCGCCCGCTTCGCCGACCGCGACATCGGCACCGTTCGCGTCGACCAGACGGATCTCGACCCCCACGAGCGGCTTCCCGTCGGTGTAGCAACGCTTCTCGAGCGGCGCATCGTGGGTGGCGCCCGTGATCGACGGGTGTTCGGTCGCGCCGAACGAACGCACCACCGAGATCCCGAGCCGGGTGGCGCGTTCGGTGACCGCCGCGGGCACCGCCGAACCGCCGAGACCGACGTGGTCCATGTACTGCAGATGGACCGCGGGATCGAAGTCGGGATGATCGAGCAGGCTCGTGAGGAAGAACGTCGCGCCGCTCCCCACGGTCACATCCTCCTCGACGGCGGCGGCGAGCACCCGCGCGGGGTCCCACACGTCGATGAGATGGATGCCTTGACGGCGCCACACCGGGAGCAGCAACGCGGCGAGCATCCCGATGCCGTGGCCGACGGGCGCGCCGACGAGCGTGGCGCGCCCGGGTGGCTGCACCGAACCGAGTTGGCGGATCTCGGCGCCGATCGTGCGATGCGAGTGCACGACGCCTTTCGGGTCGGATGTCGTGCCCGACGTGTACGCGACGAGCGCCGGGGCGTCGGGATCGACCGGCGTCGGGCCGTCGACCGGCGGCGCGGCGGCGAGTTGCTCGAAGGTGAGGTGGCCGGCGGTACCGGCACCGGCGCGACCCTCGACGACGGCGACGAGCTCGAGGTGAGGAAGCTCGTGACGGAACGAGTCGAGGTTCGTGAGGTAGTCGAGGTGGCCGAACCGGTCGGCGGTGACCAACGCCTTCACCTCGGTGCGGCGGAGGATGTACGCGACTTCCTTCGGCCCGTAGAAGTGCACGATCGGCACGACGGTCGCGCCGAGGTAACACACCGCGTAGAAGGTCGCGGCTGCCTCCATCCAGTTCGGCAATTGGAACGCGACCGCGTCGCCGGGACCGATCCCCCGCGCCCGCAACCCGCCCGCGACGCGGCGGGCCAGCGCGTCGACATCGGCGAGCGTCCCCCGCCAGGGCTTCAGCGTGGAGCGCACGGTGAAGTTCTCGGTGCCGGCGGCGGCCAGGCCCCGGGCGAGCAACTGCCCGAGCGTGTCGTCGTCCCACCAGCCTTCACGCACGTAACGCTGCGCCCGGTCCGCGTCGACGGTTCGTAGCTGCCAATCGGGCATGGTCGTAGTCTGACACGCGTGTCAGAAACTGCGCATTCCCCGATCACTTCCGAGGTCGTACGGTCGGCGATGGAGACCGTGTGCTTCGAGATGGCGACGTTCGTGTCACGAACGGCCACGACACCGATCCTGAACCAGAGCAACGAACGGAACACGACGATCCTCGACGCCCGCGGCCGCCTCGCGGCACTCTCGGTGGGGATCCCCCAGTTCATGCTGAGCTCGACGCTGCCCGTGCGCTTCGCGATCGACTTCTTCGGCGACGAGCTGTACCCGGGCGACGTCATCGTCGCCAACGACCCCTACCACGGTGGCGGGCACCTTCCCGACTTCAACGTGTTCGCGCCGGTCTTCGACGACGCCGGCTCCCTGTTGCTGATCGCGTCGATCCAATGCCATCACGGCGACACCGGCGGCGCGATGGCCGGCGGTTACAACGTGTTCGCGAAGGACATCTGGTCGGAGGGCACGCGCTACCCGCTGTTGAAGATCGTCGAGGCGGGGCGCGAACGGCGCGACGTCGTGTTGACGATGCGCGCCAACAACCGGCTCGAGGGGTTCGTGGGCGACCTGCGCGCGCAGGTCGGGGCGGCGCGGCTCGGCGTCGACCGGTTGCAGGAGATCATTTCGCACCACGGTGCCGACACCGTGCGCGCCGCGATCGACTGGACGATCGACGACGCCCACCGGCGGTTCTCGGAGGAGATACAACGGTGGCCCGACGGCACGTACGAATCCGACGTCTATGTCGACTGCGACCCGGCGGGCAACACCGACATCCACGTGCACGTCGCGGTCACCGTCGACGACGACCGGTTGATCGTCGACTTCGCCGGGTCCGACGAACGCCCCGACATTCAGGCGTGGTCGACGTTCGGCAACACGCGCGGCTACACGATCGCCCAGCTCGCCTCACTCGTCGACCCGACGATCCCGAAGAACGAGGGCTTCTTCGACTGCGTCGAATTGCGCGTCCCCGAGGGCACGTGCGTCAACCCGCGCGGGGAAGCCGGTGAGCAGCGGTACCCATCATCCGGGCGTGGAGGTTGGCGACGCGATCGCGCTGGCGATGTCGCAGATCATCCCCGATCGCTGCGCGCCCCAGACCTACAAGTACGGGTCGCCTCGGCAGATGTGGGGTGATTGCGACCCGCGTACCGGCCGCGCGTTCTTCGACCACGGCGGTGAGACGAACGCGGGCTGGGTCAACGCGGTGCGCGGGGTCGACGGTTGGGGGGCGCTCGTCGCGTCGAACGGCAACCTCATCAAGGCGTCGGCCGAACTGAACGAGGTGTTGTTCCCCCACATCTTGCGCGACCGCGACTACCTCACCGATTCCGGCGGCGCGGGACAATGGCGCGGCGGTTGCGGCTCGCATTTCGTGAAAGAGGTGCGCACGCCGACGTACGTGAACCAGTACGTCGTGAACCGGGTGCACGTGCACCCGGGCATCGGGGGCGGTCGCAGCGGCAGCCCCGATCATGTCGTGCTGGCGCCGGGGACCGAACACGAAACGGTCGTCGCACCGACCGTCGCCGGCTTCCTGCTCGACACGTCGGAGCAACTGGTCTACGACTTCGGCGGTGGTGGCGGCTGGGGTGACCCGTTCCGGCGCGACCCGCAAGCGGTGCTCGACGACGTGTGGGACGAATACGTGAGCATCGAGGCCGCCGAGCGTGACTACGGCGTCGTGATCACCGGGTCCCTCGAAGCCATGACCCTCGCCATCGACCATTCCAAGACCACCGCGAGACGGGCCGCCGCGCGGTGAGCGAGCGCAGCGAGCGAACTCGCCAGCAAGCGACGGAGCGACGAGCCCCCTGGGCGAGGAACGACTGAGCGAGCGAGAAAGCGCGACGGAGGAGGAGCAGTGAGCGCGCGAGACAACATGTTCCGGGTCGGGATCGACGTGGGCGGGACGTTCACGGACCTCGTGTTGTTGCGGCCCGACGGTACGACGGTGCTGGAGAAGACGCCGACGACGCCCGAAGATCAATCGGTCGGCGTGCTCGCCGGGCTCGTCCGGCTCGCCGACGCACTCGGCCTGCCGTCGGTCGAGGCGTTGCTCGCGCAGACGGAGTCGATCGTGCACGGCACGACGACCGGCGACAACACGATGATCCAGATGAAAGGCGCACCGACGGGCCTCCTCGTCACGAAGGGGTTCCGTGACGAGATCGAGCTGCGTCGCTGTTACAAGGAAGACATCTGGGACCCGGCGCTGCCGGCACCCGACCCGATCGCCCGCCGCCGCGTCCGTCTCGAGATCCCGGAACGGCTGACCGCGGAAGGCGAGGTCGAAACCCCGCTCGACGAAGCGGCCGTGCGCGCCGCGACGCAGCGGTTGCGCGCGTTCGGGGTGCGGTCGATCGCGATCGTGTTCCTTCATTCGTACGCGAACCCGGTGCACGAGGTGCGCGCACGCAACATCGTGCTCGAGGAATTCCCCGACGTCGACCTCGTGTCGTGCTCGTACGAGGTGCACCCGAAGCCTCCGGAGTTCGAGCGCACGTCGACCACCCTCGTGAACGCGTACGTCGGCCCGCCGATCGTCGCGTACCTCGACCGGCTGCAAGCCCGCCTCGCCGAGCACGGCTACGAACGTGAACTGCTTGTTGCGACGTCGGCCGGTGGTGTTGCGACACCGAGCGCGATCGCGCACCGTGCCGTCGCAACGATCGGCTCGGGGCCGACGGGCGGGGTGGTCGCGGCAGCCCGCGCCGCGAACGATGCCGGTCTCGGCGATGTCGTCAGTGTCGACATGGGCGGCACCAGTTACGACGTGTGCCTCATTCGCGGCGGCCGGCCCGAACTGAAGAGCGACTGGAACTGGCGCCACCGGTATTGCATCGCGTTGCCGATGGTCGACATCCACTCGATCGGTGCGGGTGGCGGCTCGATCGCGCGGGTGGTCGGCGGCTCGGTCACGGTCGGCCCCGAGTCGGCCGGGAGCGATCCCGGACCGGTGTGTTACGGCCGCGGCGGTACCGAGCCGACCGTCACCGACGCCGATCTGCTCCTCGGCCGCCTCGACCCGGCTGCGTTCTGGGGTGGCCGCCTCGACCTCGACGTCGATGCGGCCACCGATGCGCTCGCGCGCACGGGAAAGGAGGTCGGCCTCGACGCCATGGAGACGGCCGCGGCGATCGTCACGATCGTCGACGCGCACCTGACCGACGCGATCCGGCGCGTCCTTTCACTCGCCGGCGCCGACCCGCGCTCGCTCGACTTGGTCGCCTTCGGAGGTATGGGCGCGTTGCACGCGACGACCCAAGCGGCCGCGCTCGGCATGCGCCGGGTGCTCGTGCCCGACGCGGCGCCGGGCTTCTCCGCGCTCGGTCTCCTCACCGCCGACCATGTGATCGACGCCACCCGTTCGCAGGTGCGACCGTGGCGCGCCGTCGACCTCGACGCCCTGAACACGCTCGCCGGCGAGTTGATGCAACACGCAACGGGCGAGCTGCGGGCCGCCGGCGTCCCCGACGACCGCCTGCGTTTCGAGTGGTTACTGAACCTCGTGTACCCCGGGCAGACGTTCGACAGTGCGCTCCCCCTCACCCTTCGGCCGGGCACGCCGATCACGATGACCGACATCGAAGCGGCGGTCGAGGAGTTCCACCGCCGCAACGAGGCGGCGCGGCTGATCGAAGCGCGCGCGCAGGAACCGACCGTGCGCGGCATCCGCCTGGTCGCGACGGGAATGGTCCCGAAGGCGCGACCGGCGGCACGCGGCGCGACGGGTGCCGCCGAGCCCGTCGCGCATCGTGCGGTGCACGCCGGCGGCGCATGGCATGACCGCGTCCCCGTATACGCGGGCGACGCGCTCGCCGCCGGCACATCGATCGTCGGGCCCGCGTTGATCGCGCGCCCCTTCACGACCATCGTGCTGCGTCCCGGTGACGAGGCCGAGATGGGCTCGAACGGCGACCTGCTCGTCGAGGTAGCCCCGAACGGCTGAGTATCATCCAGCCGGATGCCGGCGGCGGACTGGAAGCAGACAACCGCGGTCGACGATGGTTGGATCGACTTCCGGCTCGGCTTTCAACCCGCGTTCAACGGCTTGCGCGGGATCGCCGTCTTTTCGGTGATGGTGTTCCACGGCATCGTGACCTACGAGGGCCGCGCCAACCGGTCATTCCTGCAAGGCGGGTTCCTCGGCCTCGAGATCTTCTTCGTGCAGAGCGGCTTCCTCATCGCGTCGCTGCTGCTCGAAGAGTGGTACCGCACCGGTGCAATTTCCCTCCGGCGCTTCTACGCGCGCCGCGCGCTGCGGTTGTTCCCGGCGTTGTTCGTCCTGATCGGCGTGACCGCGTTCTGGCTGCTGACGTTCTCGCCGTACAAGGGCGAGCCGGGACCGTGGCGCGAGGTCTGGACGGCGCTCCTCTACGTCCAGAACTGGTTCACCGCGCTCAACCCGATCGCGATCCCCTCGTACCTGAACCAGCTCTGGTCGTTGAGCATCGAGGAGCAGTTCTACCTCGTCGCGCCGCTCCTCTTGCTGTTGGGGCTGCGGCTCGGGCTGTCGGCGCGGCGGCTGGTGCCCTACGCGCTCGGCGCGGCGCTGCTGTCGACCGGCTGGATGGCCGTCTTCGCCCGCCAGGCGCACAGCGCCACGCAGCTCGCTCGCCCCTACTACGGCACCGACACCCGCGCGCAAGCGCTGCTCATCGGTGTCACGCTCGCGCTGGCGATGCACAGCGGTCGCTGGTGGCAATCGGAGCGAACCGCGAAGTTGACCCTCGTGTGGGCCTGGGCCGGTGCCATCGGCATCGGAGTGATGCTCGCGACGGTCGGCATCAAACGCCGCGCGACCTACGAAGGCATCCTCCTGATCTGCGACCTCTCGGTTGCCGGCATCCTCACCGAAACCATCCGTCACCCGCGTGGCGTCCTGGCGCGGCTGCTGTCGTGGAAACCGTTGGAGAGAAGTGGCGCGATCAGCTACGGCCTCTACCTGTGGCACTGGCCGTTGATGTTCGTCGTCCAGCAGTACGTGCACTGGGCGGTCGTGCCGCAGATCGCCTTCGAGATCGCGTTGACGTTCCCCGTCGCGCTCACGTCGTACTACCTGCTCGAACGCCCGCTGATCACGAAACTCGGCGGACGGTTCCGGCGTATCTCCGCCGAGCGCGAATTGCGAAGCGTCGCGACCGCGGTCGAGTCGGCCACGAGCTGAACGACGAGGTTCGCGGCCGGGCCGTCAGTTGTCACGGACGAGCAACAGGCAGCCGCAGGTGTTGCCGCCCCCGGCCGCGACCGCCGCGACCTCCGGCAGGCGCGGTACCTGACGGTCTCCCCCTTCACCCCACATCTGCGTCGCCGCCTCGTGGATGAAGCCGTAGCCGTGGAGCCGGCCGCCCGACAACTGCCCGCCGTTCGTGTTGAGCGGCAGACGCCCGTCGCGCGCGATGCGCTCACCGCCGTCGACGAACGGCCCGCTCTCGCCCGGCGCGCAGAACTTCAACGCCTCGATCCAGGCCATCGTGATGAAGGAGAAACCGTCGTAGGCCTCGAGCAACTGCACGTCGGACGGCTTCAGGTCGGTGCGCGTCCACAACTGTTCGCCCGCGTCGCGAAGCGCCATCGTCGTGAGATCGTCGAACTGGTCCCACGAGGGACGCCCGTGAATCGCGGAGCCGACCGCTTCCACCCGCAAGGGCGGTTTGCGAAGGTCTCTGGCGCGCTCGACCCGCGAAACGATCACCGCGGTCGCGCCGTCGCACGGCGCGTCGCAGTCGTAGAGACAGAAGGGCGTGGAGATCATCCGGGCCGCCAGATAGTCGTCCATCGACATCGGGTCGCGGTAGATCGCTTTCGGGTTCAACGCCGCGTTGCGCCGGGCGTTCAACGCGATCCACGCGAGCTGCTCGCGCGTCGTGCCGTACTTGTGGAAGTGCGCCTGCGCGAACATCCCGATCCAGATCGCGGCCGAGGGGGCGGAAAACGGCAACGTCCATTGCATGAACCCGCTCGCTCTGAAGCCACCGCGGCCTCCACCGCCGCCGGGCATCACCGCGGCACGGCCCTTGTCGCCCTGCGCGGAACCTTCCGCCACCGACCGAAAACACAGCACGTGGTTCGCGAGGCCGGACGCGACCGCGAGGCACGCGTCGATCACCGACCCGAGCTGGCCCGACATCTCGAGACCGCCGTTGTACCAACCACACTGCAACCGCAGCGCGTCCATGACGTCGTACGCGCCCGCGCCGGAGAAACCGGGCGGGGTGTCCATCGCGCCCGGGTACGTCGAGATCCCGTCGATGTCGGCGGTCGTGAGGCCGGCATCGGCGATCGCTTCGAGGCACGCGTCGAGCGTCAATTCGAACGGGTCGCGCCCGAGCCGGCGGCCGATATCGGACTGGCCCGCGCCGCTGATGCACGCGCGCCGTTCGATGATCTCGTTGGCGTCCATCGTGCTCAACCGGCCTCCGGGTCGGGCTCGAACAACGGCAGCCACACGTCGCCACCCGGATCAGCGTGATGCTCGAACACGACGCGGACGGGCATACCGATCGCGATCGCGTCGAGCGGGCAGTTCACGAGGTTCGTGGTGAGCCGTACCGACGGCTGTTCGACGATCTCGATGATCGCGACCACGTAGGGCAACTCGGGGCCGGGCATCCAGGCCTGGTAGTTCACGGAGTAGGTCGCGAGGTTCGCCTTCCCCGAAACCGCTTCCGGCACGACGTCTTTCGAGTGGCACTCGGGACAGATCGGGATCGGCGGGTGCACGTAATAGCCGCAGTCCTGGCAGCGGAGGAAGCGCAACTCGCCGGCCTCACCTCCGGTCCAGAAGTGGCGGTTGCCGTCGTTCACCCGCGGCAGGACCCGGAACGGGACTTCAGTCGTCATCGACCACCATGCAAGCTGCGACGGCTACGAGATCGCAGCCGGCTAATCGGCTTCGGCTTCGCGTGCCGCTTCGTAACCGCGCCGGGCGTGTGGGATCGCCTGGACGGCCGGCAACAATCCCGCACCGGGTGTGGTGAGCATGATCGAGCCGAGGATCTCGTCCCACGTCGCGCCGACCTCGCGCGCGAGCGTCGCGTGTCGTTGCACGCCCTCGCCGTTGCGGTTCAGCACTGTCACGACCATGCGGATCAGTTCGGTCGTCTTGCGGTCGGGCGCGTGCAGCGACTCGATCTGCGACATCCACGAGTTCTGCGCCTCGTGGAGCGCCGGGAACACCTCGTGCAGCGGCTCTTCGAACGGGAAGTTCCAGTCGTGCTCGTCCACGATGTCGACGGTAGCGCGTGCCGCTCACGTCGCTACGGGACGGAAGACCGGGATCGTGATCTCGTCGTCGAGCGGTTTGAAGTCGACGACGAGCGGCATGCCGATCGTGATGTCGTCGAAGTCGACACCTTCGATGTTGGTCATCACCCGCGGGCCTTCTTCGAGATCGACCACCGCGGCGACGTACGGGACCCGTTCCGGCCACGGCGGCAGGTCGTTCGCGTGCACGACCGAATACGTGTAGAGCGAAGCCCGACCGCTCGCCGGTGCCCATTCCACGTCGTCGCTCCAGCACTTCGGGCAAAACGGCCGCGGGTAGTAGTGGTACTCGTGGCACGCGTTGCACTTACGGACGAGGAACGTGCCTTCGCGGCAACCGTCCCAGAAGGGACGCGTCTCGTCGTCGGGAGTCGGCAGGTCGAATCGCACGGCGCCCGCCGTGCTAATCCGAACCTGACACGCGTGTCAATTTTCTCCGCTCTCGTCCCTGCGGTCCGGGCCGCTCGGCCCCGCTCGGGCACGTACGAAACGGCAAGACGCACCGCACGCCCTCGCTCACGTTCTTCCGCTCTCGTCCCTGCGGTCCGGGCCGCTCGGGCCCCGCTCAGGCCCTGGATCAGGCGATGGGAGAGGCGGCGGAGGCCATGAGCTCCATGAGGAGGCTCTCCTGCTCCTGGAGGCGGGCCTGCTCGGCCTGCAAGTACTCGATCCGCGTTTGGACGCGACGGATTTGGTCCTGCACGTTCTCCAGCCAAGCGGAAACCTGCTCTGACGGGAGACCCGAGACCTGTTGTTCGGCCGCTGTCGCCATCGGAACCTCAGTAGAGGGATCGGTACGAGAACTGATCGGACGGCCAACCGCCCGCTACAGGTTTTTGGTCACAGTTGGCTGGGAAGGCGAAGGAGAAGGACGGGTTCACTGCGCCGCCGCGTTCCGGAGCCGGGTCATCTTGGCCATCTCGGCCTCGATCTGGCGCTGTTCGACCAGGAGCCGGTTCGCCCGCTCCCGGGCCTGCGACACCTTCATCGCCCCGTGCTCGGCTTGCTGCGCGCGCTTCAGCGCCTCGGTACGGAAGTGGTGCACGTCGCCGTACGCGTCGTCGGCGTTCGGCACGTCGCCCGGTCGCCGCCGGCCCTGCGCTTCCACCCGGCGGGTGTCGCGCACCATGCGGCCCGCACGCCCGCGGGCGCCCGTCGCGAGCGTCGCGTTGTGCTCGGCCTGCGATGCCCGTCGCAATGCCTCCGTGCGCAAGCGGTGAACTTCCTGGAACGCCTCCGCGGCCTGCGCCGCGACCTTGTCGCGCTTGCGGGTCAGCGCGAGGAACGGGTCGATACCCGTCGTCGCGGTGTCGGGCAACGCGAGTTCGCCGTCTTCATCGCCGGCCGCAACCCCCGAGAGGGTGAGGTCGTCGGGTTCACCGGGCAATGGCTGGTCGGCCCGCGGCATCGGCACCGGCGGCGGGAAACCGCTCGCGACGTACGGCGCGGGCGCGGGCGGCTCGGGCCGGCCGTGCGCACGGGCCAGGTTCGGGTTCGCACCATGACGCGACGAACCGGCCGGGGCCCCGGTGGAGGTCGGGAGCCGGCGCGACGGCGGCGGGGCCGGCGGCGCAATCGTCGACGTCGACGCCGACGGCGCCATGTTGCGAACACCGCTGCGGAACCCGACCGACACGAGCTCGAGGTCGGCTTCCTGGAGCCCGAGGTCGATGTCGGGATCGTCGGCGAACTCCGACAGGTCGCCGATCGTGTCGCCGTCGCGCTCGAGCCAATGGTCGTGGCGCGCCCGGTTGGGGTACTTCGCGTTGATCACCGCGACGATGTCGATCGCCTCGCGGCGTTCGCCCGCGCCGCGCTTCCAGAACACCATCGCGCCGAGCACGACCATAAGCAGCACGAACAGACCAGCTGCGCCGGTGACCACGGGTCCTGATCGGCGCTTTCTACGGAGGGTGAAGCAGTCCTGACCGGGTACTGCACAGCGTGGTCGTACCCCTACGGGATGCGGCCCGAACCGCCCGGGATCACGGGTCGCGGGGCAGCCCGAGGAGCCGTTCGGCGATGACATTGCGCTGGATGTCGCTGGTGCCGCCCGCGATCGTGAGGCACCGGTTGAACAGGAACGCCTGAACCCACGGTGCCGCGTCACCCTCGTCGACCGCGGCGAGCGGCCCCGAGAGCAGCATCCCGACCTCCTGCACCCGTTGGTCGTGCTCGACCCCGAGGAGCTTGCGCACCGCGGCTTCGGAACCCGACGGGTCGGCGCCCGCGAGCGCCTGGAGCGTCATCCGGAACCCGAGGACCGCGAGCGCATGGCTCGTCGCGACGAGCGAACCGGCTTCGTCGAGTGCGTGCCGGTCGTCGCCAAGACCGTTCGCCTCGATCGCGTGCAACACGCCGAGCACACCGCCACCGACCGTGTTACTGCCGCCCATGAAGACGCGCTCGTTCGCGAGGGTCGTGCGCGCGCATCGCCAACCGTCGTTCTCCGCGCCGACGAGGCAGTCGTCGGGCACGAACACATCGTCGAAGAAGACCTCGTTGAACATCTCCTGGCCGGTGAGCTCACGCAGCGGACGGATGTCGAGCCCCGCGGTGTGCATGTCGACCATGAAGCACGAGATGCCGTCGTGCTTCGGCGCGTCGGGATCGGTGCGGGCGAGGCAGATGCCCCAGTCGGCCTGCTTCGCGAGGCTCGTCCACACCTTCTGCCCGTTGAGCAACCAGCCGCCTTCGGTGCGGGTCGCGCGCGTCGACAGTGACGCGAGGTCGGAGCCGGCACCGGGTTCGCTGAACAGTTGGCACCACTGCAGCTCCCCGCGCAACGTCGGCGAGATCCAGCGTTCCTGTTGCGCCGGGCTTCCGAAGACGATCAGGGTCGGCAATGCCCACGCGCCGACGCCGATCGTCGGGCGGCGCACCTTCGCGGCGCGGAACTCCTCTTCGATGACGAGCAGTTCGAGCGCCGACGCGTCGCGCCCCCACGGCTTCGGCCATCCCGGTGTGATGTAGCCCGCGTCGGCCAGGGCGCGACGTCGATCGGGGCCGTGCAGGTCGGTGATCGACGCCAGGAAGTCGCGGCATTCGGTGCGGAACGCGGCGGCTTCGTCGCCGAGATCGAGGGCGAGCCGTCGGTGCCCTTGCTTCACCGCGGCGCGCGCGGCGCTCACACGCCACGCGTCGGGCGTCCCGGCGAGCTGGTGCAGCGTGATCGCGCGACGCAGATAGACGTGCGCATCGTGCTCCCAGGTGAACCCGATCCCGCCGAGCGTCTGGATGCAGTCCTTCGCGTCGCGGAACGCGGCGTCGAGCGCGAGCGACGCCGCCGTCGCCACCGCCACGTCGCGGCCGTTCTCGGGCTCGGCCAACGCGCGGGCCGCGTCCCACGCCGCCGCCCGCGCCAGTTCGGTTCGGGCGAGCATGTCGGCGCAACGGTGTTTCACGCCCTGGAACTGGCCGATCGGTCGCCCGAACTGCACGCGCACCGTCGCGTACTCGGCGGCGGTGTCGACACACCACTGCCCGACGCCGACGGCTTCGGCGGCGAACACGACCGCTGCCGTCGAGCGGACGACGTGGGGGTCGATCGGGCCGAGCCGCGCGCTCGCCGGCACGGGCACGTTCGTCGCCTCCACGCTCGCGACCCGGCGGGTGCGGTCCAGGCTCGGCAATTCGGCGACGCGCAGCGCGTCGCCGCTCGAGGCGACATCGAGCGCGACCCACTCCAGGTCGGCGCCGGGGACGCGAACCGCGGCGATGATCACGTCGGCGAGATGCGCGCCGAGCACCGGGCGCAACGTTCCCGAAACCGTGAGCGCGTCGCCGTCGGGCGTCGCGACGAGTTCGCCGTCGAGGGCGACGGCGCCGACGACGGCGCCGGCCGCGAGCCCGGGCAGCAGCGTGCGGGCCGCGATCCCGGTTTCGCCGGCCTGCACCACGGCCGACGCGAGCACGGTCGGGAGGTACGGGCCGGGCGCGGCGGCCCGGCCCAACTCCTCGATCACCACGCATTGCTCGACCATCCCGTAGCCGGCGCCGCCGAACGCCTCGGCGATGTGCAAGCCGAGCCATCCGGGCGCGGCGAGGGCGGCCCAGAAGGGCGGCCGTTCCTCCGCCGGCGCGTCGAGCGCGGCACGCGCGACCGCCGGGGCGCAGTTCGTCTCGACGAACCTGCGCACCACCAGGCGTAGCGCTTCGTGGTCTTCGGTGATCCCGATCGGCATGCTCACTCCCACTCCGGTACCCCCGGATGGTCGCGCGAACATGACGTCGACGTCAGTTCGGGAACCGCGCCCCGACCGCGACCTTTGTCAATCTGACCCCCCATACGGTGGTGCGATTGACAACGTTCGGCCGCCGGCGGGGATCAGGCCCCGAGGAGTACGGCGGCCAGCGCGGCGGGTTGGCCGAGCATGGCCATGTGGCCGGCGTCGAGTTCGACGACATCGACCGGCCCGCCGGGTGACGCTTCGAGGTTGGCAACCATCGTGTCCTGCAGCTCGGGCGGCAGCGATTGGTCGCGCAAGAGCTTCACGAAGGTTTTCGGCAGGTCGGGCGGGATGCCCGCTCGCGAGACGCGTTCGCCGATGATGCCGATCACCTCGGTGCCGATCCGGTCGAGCACGAGCGCGGTCATCGTGTCGTCGAGGTCGTTGCAGAACATCTGGCGCGCGAGTTCGGGAGTGAGCGCGCCGCCGTCGGCGAGGTGGCGGTCGCGCAGACTGTGCTCGATGGCGGCGCGGCTCATCGACGCGAGCTCGTCGGGTAAGAGGTCGAGCACGCTTTCGCCTTCCGCCGGTACGGAGGCCGACACGAACACGAGCCGCGCGACACGCTCGGGCGCGCGCCGGGCGACTTCCGCGATCGTGAGACCACCCAGCGAATGGCCGACGAGGACGCAACGGTCGATGCCGGCGCGGTCGAGATCTTCGATGACCGCATCCGCCCAATCGCCGACCGTGCACTCGAACAGCGCCGGCGATTGCGAGTGGCGCCCTTCGCGGGTGCGCACCTCGCGCGGCGGGAGATCGACGGCGAGGACCGGCCCTGGGAGGTGGGCCAGCAGCGGCTCCCAGCACCACGACCCACACCCACCTCCGTGCACGAGCACGAGCGCGGGCGCCGGTTCAGGCAATGGGTGAACCGTCCCGGGTGAGCTTGATCGCTTGCGTCGGGCAGCCTTGCGCGGCCAGCACGATCTTGTCTTCGGGCGCCGCGGCCGGGTCGACGACGTACGCGATGCCTTCGTCGTCGAGGTCGAAGACGCCCGGCGCCCAGAACGAACAGTTCCCCGACCCCATGCACAGTTCGCGGTCGATGCTGATCTCCAACGGCATCCCCCGAACGTACCGCGGCGACCTCAGGTGGTGGCGGTGAGCCGTTCCAAGGCCGCGACGGCTTCGGCGGGTGGATCGCGGAACGCGAAGCGCAGTTCGCCGATCGCACCGGTGCCGAGCAACTCACCCTGGCATTGCACCTCGCCGCCGTCGGGAAGCACCACGGTCACCCACGTGCCGTCACCGACGAGGGGCCCATCGGTGCGGATGCGTACGCCGCCGGTGCTCACGTCGACGGTTTCGCCCTTCACCTGGCGCGTCGCGTCGCCCGGCGTGCCGATCATCGCCGGGAGCCGCACGCGGGTACGCGGCGACGCACGCCGTTCGATCCGTTGCGGCGGCGTGGTCGGCGTGACCCGCGCAACGCGGCCGCCGGCTTTGTCGTCGAGATCGTGTTCGGTGGCTGCCATGCGCACCTCGGCTTGGAACTGCCACAACGACTCGGGGGTGAACACCGAGACGGCGGCGACGAATTGGGTGCCGGCTCCGACGGAGGAGGCCTCGAGATCGACGAGCATCGTGTCGGGCCCGGCTTCGACGATCGCACCGGTCAGGCACGATTCGTCGGCGATCGGTTCCAACAGGACCAGCATGCCAGGGTGAACATCCCATGTCTCCATGGCCACTCCCGCGTCATCGGCCGAGATGCTGCGTTCGCCCCGGGCGGAGTGTATGGCGTCGATGCCATCGGCGTTTCCGGGCCGGCGCATGTTTGCACAGCTCGCCGATCGTCGATGCGCTAACGATCCTTACCGGCGATGTCGAGGAAACGCCCGTAGCGGTCGTCGCACGCGCTCCGCCACGCAGCGTCGGGTTCCACTCTCCGCCCGTAGCACGCCCAGCGCGATGCGTCGACCATCGAACGTTCGAGGCCGGCCGCGACCCGGGCGAGGAACGCGGTGCCCAGCGCGCCGCTTTCGGGCACCGCCAGCACGTCGACGGGGAGGTTCGTACAGTCGGCCAGCGCCTGCACCCAGTCGTCGACTCGCGTGCCGCCGCCCGCCGCGACGATCCGTTGCGGCGGGACGGGTGACGCCTCGATGATTCGCCGAGCAACGAACCCCGACGCCTCGACGGCCGCGCGACGTACCGCGACGGCGTCGTGGGTGAGGTCGAGGTCGCGCAGCGACGCCCGGCGGGTGGGATCGTGGAGCGGGACCCGCTCGCCGCGGGGGTACGGCACCCACACCGGGACCCGTCCGGGCTCGGGCGAACCCTGCGGGTCGCCCACGATCGAGCGCACCCAGTCGAGGAACAAACCGCCCGCGTTGCTGGGGCCGCCAACAAGGAACTTGCCTGGCGCGGTGTGAGGAATGCTGTACGCGTCGGCGGTCTCGATCGGTTCGGGGATCACCGCCCACGTGATCAACGTGGTGCCGAGCAGCACGAGCACATCGCCGACGTTGTCGGCCCCGGCCACGACCTGGTCGCCCATCGCGTCGATCGTGCCCGGTTCGAGCACCGCGTTCTTGAACCCCCGCACCGGCGCGGCCGGCTGCCCCGACGGCGCGATCCGCGGCATCTGATCGACGCGGGCGCCTGCCTGCCGGACGCGCGCTTCGTCCCAGCCGACCCAGTCGAACAGCGGGAACGCGGTCGCGGCCGTCGTGGTCGAGATCACGGTTTCGCCGGTGAGCGCGAAGTTGGCGATCCCCTGCGCGGGCGAGAACCCTTTCGCGTCGGGGTACTCGGCCGCGAGCCAGCCGAGGAAGGCGGCCAGCTCTCCGCTTTCGACCGGGTTCCTCCCGCCGTCGGTTCGGCCCCGCTCGTCGCCGTAGAGCAGGCCGGGGCTGATCGGCTCGCCGTCGTCGCCGAACGCGCAGAGCGAAGGCACCATCGCCGCGACCGATACCCCGCGCGGTTCGATGTCGCCCAAGGCGGCAAGGGCGTTGCGCGGGCCGTCGAACCAGGCTCGCTTCGCGTCGTGCTCGAACCGTTGCGGGCTCGGCACCGACCACGGGTGCGGGACACGGGCACGCGCCACGATGTTGCCGTCGGCGTCGGCGGCCACTGCTTTGACCGAAGACGTGCCGATGTCGATCCCGACGGTGAGTTCTTCCTCCACGGCGGCGCAGACTAGGAGAACGCGGCGAGCACCTCGTCGTGCAGCCTCGCGTTGGTGCACACGAGGCTGCCCCCGTTCGGGTCGCGCGTGCCGTGGATCGTGGTTGCAGTGCCACCGGCTTCTTCGACGATCGGCACGAGCGCCGCGACGTCCCAGAGGGAGACGATCGGGTCGATCGCGATGTCGAACGCACCTTCGGCAACCAGCATGTGTTGCCAGAAATCGCCGAGGCCGCGCGTCCGCCAGCAGCGATGCGACAGCGCGAGCATCTGCTCGCCGAGCCCATCGGCGCGGAAGCGTTCGGTCGTGTCCCATGCGAACGACAGGTGCGCGTCGTCGAGCGCATGCACCGCGGAAACGTGGATGGCGTCGCCGTTGCGGAACGCGCCCCGGCCGCGCCCGGCCCACCACCGGGTGTGCAGGGCCGGTGCCGACACGACGCCGACCACCATCTCACCTTCGTGCTCCAGCCCGAGCAGGGTCGCCCACACCGGCACACCGCGTACGTAGTTCTTGGTGCCGTCGATCGGGTCGACGATCCACCGGAACGGCGCGCCGTCGTTGCCGCCGACGCCGAACTCCTCGCCGAGCACCGCATGGTCGGGGGCGACCGTCGCGAGCCGGTCGCGGATCGCCTGCTCCACGGCCCGGTCGGCTTCGCTCACCGGGGTGAGGTCGGGCTTCGTGTCGACGACGAGGTCGACGGCCCGGAAACGGCCGAGCGTGATCGCGTCGGCCAGGTCGGTGCATTCGAGTGCGAGCGACAACGCGTCTTCGACGTCCATCGTATGAATGCTACGAGGTGCTCCCGGGAGTAGGTTCGGTCCGTGCCGGCCGACGGAACTGCGGCTGCGATCGTCGAGGCGGTCGCACGCCGCGCCAGTGCTTCGGTCGACCCGACCGAGGCGAGCGCACTCGACGAGTTCGCTCGCCGCTACTACCACAACGTCGCCCTCGCCGACCTGCAAGACCGGTCGATCGAGTTCCTCGCCGCGGCGGTCCGGTCGCACTGGGAGTTCGGGAGGCAACGGCCGCCGCGCACCCCGATCGTGCGGGTCTACACACCGACTCGCGAGCACGAGGGTTGGGAATCGACCCACACCATCGTCGAGATCGTCAACGACGACATGTCGTTCGTGGTCGACACCGTGACGATGGAACTCGACCGCCATGGGCTCGGGATCCATCTGGTCGTGCACCCGACGTTCACCACGGCCCGCGACGCGGCCGGCAACCGTGTCGCGCCCGGCGCAACCGGCACCGATGGAGGCGAGGTCACCGACGTCGTCGAGTCGTACGTGCACGCCGAGGTCGATCGCGACACCGACCCCGACGTGTTGGCCGCGACGCGCGACGGCCTGCTGCTCGCGCTCCGCGACCTGCGCGCCGCCACCACCGACTGGGCCGCGATGCTCGGCGCGTTGCGCCACGTGCTCGACGACCTGAACTCGTCGCCGCCGCCACTCGACGCCGACGAACTCGACGAAGGGCGGGCGTTCCTCGACTGGATGGCCGACCAGCACTACACCTTCATCGGGTACCGGCACTACGAGTTGGTCAGCGACGCATCCGGCGACGCGCTCTGCCCGGTGCCCGCGAGCGGTCTCGGCGTGCTGCGCAACGCCGGCAACACGCGCTCGACGAGTTTCTCCGAACTACCCCCCGAAGTGCGCCGGCGGGCGCGCGACAAGACGTTGCTCGTGCTCACGAAGGCCAACTCGCGCTCGACCATCCACCGCCCCGCCTACCTCGACTACGTCGGGGTGAAGACCTTCGATGCCAATGGCGAGGTGACCGGCGAGCATCGTTTCCTCGGCCTGTGGACGTCGTCGGCGTACAACGCCAGCCCGATCGAGGTACCGGTGCTGCGCCGCAAGGTCACCGCCGTGATCGCGCGCGCCGGTTTCGCGCCGCAGAGCCACGATCAAAAGGACCTCATCGCGATCCTCGAGTCGTACCCGCGCGACGACCTGTTCCAGATCGACACCGACGCGCTCTACGACATCGTCACCGGGATCCTGCAGCTCCAGGAACGCCGCCGCGTGCGCCTGTTCGTGCACCGTGAACCCTACGGTCGGTTCGTTTCGTGCCTGGTGTTCGTCCCGCGCGATCGGTACACCACCGCGTTGCGCCTGCGCGTCGCGCAACTCCTCCTCGACGCGTACGCGGGCTCCACCTACGAGTGGAACACCCGCCTCTCCGAATCGGTCCTCGCTCGCCTGCACTTCGTGCTGCACACGGACCCGGCCCGGGCGCCCGACGTCGACATCGCCGCGCTCGAAGCTCGCATCGCCGGTGCGACCCGCCTCTGGGTCGATCACCTGCGTGAAACCCTCGTCGCGACCCACGGCGAAGAAGCGGGCCTCGACGTCTTCCACCGCTATGCCACTGCGTTCCCCGTCGCCTACCAGGAAGACTTCACCGCGCCCGACGCGCTCGCCGACATCTCGCAGCTCGAACGGCTCGGCGAGCAGAGGCAACTGACCGTGCGCCTGGGCGCGAGCCAGGCGGGCAGCCTCGACTTCAAGCTGTACGGCACCGGCGGGCAGCCGACACTCTCCGACGTCCTCCCCCGGCTGCGCAACATGGGAGTCGTCGTCGACGACGAACATCCCTACGTGATCACGCCGGCCGGGAGCCCACCCCGCTGGATCAAGCATTTCCGGCTGCGCTACCTCCCGGCGTCGGAACTCGACGGCGGCGCGGTGCAGCGGACGTTCGAGGAGGCGTTCCTCGCGGTCGCCCGCGGCGACGCGGAAGACGACGGCTTCAACCAACTCGTGCTCGCGGCCGGGCTCGCGTGGCGCGAGGTCGCGGTGCTGCGCGCGTACACCAAATACCTCCGCCAGATCGGTGCGCTCTACAGCCCCGATTACGTCGCCGCGACGCTCACGGCCCACCCGCAGATCGCCCGGAACCTCATCGAGTTGTTCGTCGCCCGGCTCGATCCCTGGTCGATAGAACAGGGCACGAACGCGGCCGAGCAGTGCTGGGACGAGATCGTCGGCGCGCTCGACGGCGTCACGAGCCTCGACGAGGACCGGATCTTGCGCAACCTCGCGGCATTGGTGCGCGCCACCTTGCGCACCAACTGGTTCCAGCGCGACGACGAAGACTCGCCGCGGCCGTGCATCGCCTTCAAGTTCGACCCGACCCGGGTGCCCGACCTCCCACTTCCCCGCCCGCTGTTCGAGATCTTCGTGTACTCGCCCCGCGTCGAAGGGGTGCACCTGCGAGCCGGAAAGGTCGCCCGCGGTGGCATCCGCTGGTCGGACCGCCGGGAGGATTTCCGCACCGAAGTGCTCGACCTGATGAAGGCACAGCGGGTGAAGAACGCAGTCATCGTGCCGAGCGGGGCGAAGGGCGGGTTCGTGATGAAGCGCCCGCCGGCCGGCGACCGCGACGCGGTCCAGGCCGAGGTCGTCGCGTGCTACCGGATGTTCATCGGCGCGTTGCTCGACGTCACCGACAACCTCGTCGACGATCGAGTCGTCGCGCCGGCGCAGGTCGTCCGGTACGACGGCGACGATCCGTACCTCGTCGTCGCGGCCGACAAGGGCACCGCGACGTTCTCCGACATCGCCAACGAGATCGCGCTCGCGCGCGGCTTCTGGCTGGGTGACGCGTTCGCCTCCGGCGGTTCCGAGGGGTACGACCACAAGAAGATGGGAATCACCGCGCGCGGCGCGTGGGAGTCGGTGAAGCGCCACTTCCGCGAGATCGGCATCGACCCGGCGAAGAACGACTTCACCGTCGTCGGGATCGGCGACATGTCGGGCGACGTGTTCGGGAACGCGGCGCTTCTCTCCGAGCACATCAGGCTCGTCGCCGCGTTCGACCACCGCCACGTGTTCCTCGACCCGGACCCGCTCGCCGCACCGTCGTTCGCCGAGCGCGTGCGCCTGTTCGAGCTCCCCCGCTCGTCGTGGGACGACTACGACCGGTCGTTGCTCTCGGCCGGCGGCGGCGTCTACCCGCGTACCGCGAAGGCGATCCCGCTCACCGCGGAGGTCCGGGGACGGCTCGGTATCGACACCGCCGCGGAAACCGTCACCCCGATGCAGCTCATCCGGGCGATCCTGCGCGCCCCGGTCGATCTTCTGTTCAACGGCGGGATCGGCACCTACGTGAAGGCGCACGGTGAGACGCACGCCGAGGTGGGCGACAAGGCCAACGACGCCCTTCGGGTCGACGGCCGCGAGTTGCGGGCACGGGTCGTCGCGGAGGGCGGGAACCTCGGCTTCACCCAGCGCGGCCGGATCGAGTACGCGCTGCACGGCGGCCTGATCAACACCGATGCCATCGACAACAGCGCGGGAGTCGACACCTCCGACCACGAAGTCAACATCAAGGTGCTCCTCGACGGCGTTGTCCGCAACCAGGGGTGCACCCTCGAAGACCGCAACGCGCTCCTCGTGAAGATGACCGACGAAGTCGCGACGCTCGTCTTCCGCGACAACTACCGGCAGAACCGCGCCCTCGCCAACGCGCGAGCGCAGGCGGTACCGATGGTCGACGTGCACCTTCGTTTCATCCACCATCTCGAACAGCCGGGCCTGCTCGACCGCGAAGTGGAGCAGTTGCCCGACGACGAGACGCTCGCCCAACGGCGCGCCACGGGTGTCGGCCTCACCGCGCCGGAACTGGCCGTGCTACTCGCCTACGCGAAGATCTCGATCGAAGAAGACCTGCTGAAGTCGAACGTGCCCGACGACGCCGAGTTCCTCGCCACGCTGGAGCGCTACTTCCCGACACCACTCCAGGAGCAGTACCGCGACGAAGTGCACGCCCACCCGCTGCGCCGGGAAATCGTCGCGACGTCACTCGTGAACGCCATGGTGAACCGGGCGGGCACAACCTCCGCGTTCCGGCTCGGCGAAGAGACCGGCGCGACCTCTCCCGACATCGTGCGCGCCCACGAAGTGGCGTGGCGGGTCTACGACCAGGACAGTCTCTGGCGGGAGATCGAAGCCCTCGACGCCCGTGTTCCCGGCGAGACCCAGACCGAGATGTACCTCGAGAGCCGCAAACTGGTGGAGCGGGCAACCCGCTGGTTCCTCCGCAACCGGCGGCGGCCGCTCCCGGTGGCGCCGACCGTCGAGTTCTTCTCCGAGCGCGTCGCACGCGTCGCGGCGTGCATGCCCGATCTCCTGCTCGGCGGCGAACGGGAGTGGGTCGAGCGCGAATCGGCGGCCCTCGCGGCGCGAGGCGTGCCGCTCGACATCGCCCGGCGGGTCGCGACCCTCGAATCGCTCTACACCGCCCTCGACATCACCGACCTCACCGAGCAGACCAACCTCGACGTCGAGCACGTCACCGCGGTGTACGCGACCGTGGGTGACCGGCTGCGCATCGACTGGTTGCGCGACCGCATCGTGGAACTCCCCCGCGACGACCGCTGGCAGAGCCTCGCCCGCCTCGCCCTCCGCGAAGACGCGTACGGCGAGCACCGGGCCGTGACCGCGGCGGTGCTCGCCGGCGTCGACCCCGGGTTCGAACCGGAAACCGCCTACACGGTGTGGGCGAGCGGGAACCGGACGCGGGTCGAGCGGGTCCTCTCCATCTTCGACGACATCCGCGCCCACGGCGTGTACGACCTCGGCACCCTGTCGGTCGCGCTGCGTGAGTTACGCGGTCTCGAACCCGAAAGCCGGCGGTAGACGCAGCCCGTGCGGGCGCACGTTGCCGGCGCGAAACTCGCGCGATGCCGCCGCGCAACGTCAAGATCCGCGACCGCCTGATCGCCTACGCGTTGTCGTTCCCCGAGTCGTGGGAGGACCGGCCGTGGGAGGAAGACCTCGTGGTGAAGGTGCGCCAGAAGATCTTCGTGTTCTTTGGCGACACCCCGACCGACGGTTCGCTCGGTCTCGGTGTGAAGCTGCCCGAATCGCGAGACGAAGCGCTCAACTACGGCTTCGCCAAACCGTCGGGCTACGGCCTCGGCAAGTCGGGTTGGGTCAACGCTCACTTCGACCGGGGCGACACGCCTCCGGTCGACCTCCTCGAAGAATGGATCGACGAGAGCTACCGCGCGGTCGCGCCCAAGACCCTCGTGAAGCTGCTCGATGCACCACCGGGCACGTAGAGGTTCAGTTCAAGCACTTCGGTGCCGCCTTTGGCCTGCGTTCTGAGCTGGCGGTTCAGGTTCTGAGTGCCACGGTGAACTCGCTGCCGCAGCGGACGGCGGCCCAGTTGGTGCCCGTCCCGATCTGGATGGGGGTCTTCTGCGAGGTGGCGGTGGTGCCGTTACCGAGCTGCCCCTGACCGTCGTGGCCCCAGGCCCACAGCGCCCCGCCGGTTTTGATCGCGACGGTGTGGTCCGCACCGGCGCTGACCGTGGCCCAGTCGGTGTCGGTGCCGATCTGCGTCGGGGTGCTCCGGTTTGTGATGGTGCCGTCGCCCACTTCGCCGAGGTCGTTCCTTCCCCAGGCCCACAGCGTGCCGTCGGCCTTGATCGCCGCCGTGTGGTACCAGCCCGCGGTGATGGTGGCCCAGTCGGTGTCGGTGCCGATCTGGACCGGAGTGGTACTTCCGGCGCCGCCGTCACCGAGCTGCCCGTAGCCGTCGTTGCCCCAGGCCCACAGGGTCCCGTCGGTCTTGATCGCGATCGTGTCTCCGGAACCGGCCGCAACCGACGCCCAGTCGCTGTCGGTGCCGACCTGGGTCGGGGTCGATGTGTTGTATTCGCTGCCCCAGGCCCACAACGTCCCGTCGGTCTTCAGGGCGACGGTGTGGAACACGCCGGCGGCCACCGACGCCCAGTCGGTACCGGCGCCGATCTGTCCGGGGGTGTTGCGGTCGGTGTGCGTGCCGTCGCCGAGCTCCCCGTAGGCGTTGAGGCCCCAGGCCCAGAGGGTGCCGTCGGTCTTGACCGCCACCGTATGGGACCCGCCGGCGGCGACGGTGGCCCAGTCAGTGTCGGTGCCGATCTCGGTCGGGGTGTTGCGCGCGAGTGTCGTGCCGTCACCGAGCTGCCCGCTGCCGTTGGCCCCCCAGGCCCAGAGGGTGCCGTCGCTCTTGACCGCGACCGTGTGCGACCCGCCGGCGGCGACGGTGGCCCAATCGGTGTCGGTACCGATCTCGGTGGGGTTGACGTCGAACGAGGGAACCCCGAGCGCTCCGTAGAGGTTGTAGCCCCAGGTCCACAGGGTGCCGTCGGTCTTGACCGCGCCGGTGTGGGACACACCGGCGGTGACGGTCGCCCAGTCGGTGTCGGTGCCGATCTGGGTCGGGGTGTTGCGAGCCGTGGTGGTGCCGTCGCCGAGCTGGCCCTCGTAGTTCGCTCCCCAGCCCCACAGGGTTCCACCGGTCTTCACCGCGAGTGTGCTGTCGCCCCCGGTGATGGCGGCCCAGTCGGTGTCGGTGCCGATCTGCGTCGGGGTGTCGCGAGCCGTGGTGGTGCCGTCGCCGACCTGCCCCGCGCTGTTGTTGCCCCAGGCCCAGAGGGTGCCGTCGGTCTTCAGGGCCACGGTGTGCTCCCGGCCGGCGGCGACGGCGGCCCAGTCGGTGTCGGTGCCGACCTGGGTCGGGGTGCTCCGGTCTGTGGTGGTCCCGTCACCGAGCTGCCCCGCGCTGTTCTTGCCCCACGCCCAGAGGGTGCCATCGGTCTTGACCGCGACGGTGTGGTACCAGCCGGCATCGACGGCGGACCAGTCGCTGTCGGTCCCGATGCGAGTGGGGGCGTTGCGACCGGTGGTGGTGCCGTCACCCACCTGCCCGGAATCGTTCCCGCCCCAGGCCCACAGGGTGCCGTTGCCGCGGATTGCCACGGTGTGGTCGTGGCCGGTGGCGAGCGCGGTCCAGTCGTGGCTGCTGCCGACCTGGGCCGGGGTGTTGCGGCTCGTGTTGGTGCCGTCGCCGAGCTGCCCGTAGTAGTTGTAGCCCCAGGTCCAGAGGGTGCCGTCGGCCTTGATCGCCGCGGTGTAGAACGACTCGCCGGCCGCGACGGTGGCCCAGTCGGTTCCGGTGCCGATCTGCTCGGGGGTGGCACTGCTGGCATTGGTGCCGTCACCGAAGTCGCCGAAGCTGTTGCTTCCCCACGCCCAGAGCGTGCCATCCGTACGGACGGCGAGCGTGCGGTCGTACGCGGCGCTGAGGGTGGCCCAGTCCGTGTCGGTCGATACGAGGATCGGCCTGGTCGTGGGGCTCTCGGCGGTCGACGGGTTCGCGAGTTGGCCCGCCTGGTCGCTTCCCCACGCCCACGCCGTCTGGGGCGGAATGGGGGGCGTGTCGTCGTCGACGATGGTGCCCGTCGCGGTCGGGGTGCTGAGGGTGGCGGGGCCTTGGAGGTTCGAGAGTTGGAGTTGGAAGGTCTCGTCGCCTTCAGCAACGGTGTCAGGGAACACGAGCACGGAAATGGTCTTGTGCGTCGCGGTGACGCCGGTGTGCGCGGACGGCTTGAACGTGAGCGTCTTGGTCGCGCCGAGGTAGTCACGCACGTCGGTACCAGTGGGCACGGTCCCGTGGGCGTAGTTGCCGGTCGCGGTGACGGGCACGATCTGGTAGTCGACGCTCACCGCGCCGGTGGCCGGTTGGGAGAGGTCCACCGCGAACTTCATCGTGCGCTTCGATCCGTTGCCTTCAACGATCGACACATCGCCGACCGTCAGGCGATTCGAACCCGAAGTGTCGTCGTCGAGGATCGTGCCGGTACCAACCGCGCGCCCGAGCGTCGCGCCGGAAGCGTTCGACAAGGTGACCGTGAACGTCTCGGTCGCTTCGGCAACGGTGTCGGGATAGACCGTCACCCCGACGTAGTTCTCGACTTTGCCGGCCTTGAAGGTGAGGGTCTTGGTCTTGCCACCCTTGTTGTTGAAGTCGACGTTCGGGGTCTTCGCCGTACCCGGCGTCGCGTCGACCCCTGCGATCGAGTAGTCGACCGTCGTCGTCGACGCGGCCGGTTCCGACAACGTCACCGGCAACAGCACGACGCCGGGCTTGACGTCGCCTTCCCAGATCGAAGCGTTGCCGATCGACACCGTTGGAGACGACGCCGCAGCGGCGCGACCGATCGTGGCGAGAGAGGGCACCAACCCGACGATCAACGCGACCGCGACGCCCAAGCTCACGCGCCGCGTCGCGGTCCGCGTTCGATCAATCCCCATGTCAACGCCCCTCACCCCGTGTTCGTCGTGCGTCAGCGCTCCCGCCGGCATCGGCAGGTGAGGCTCCGTACCACGCGTCCGAGAACGATCCCACTCGGGCGGCGAACCTCGACGCACCGAACCGCCGAGACCCCGACCATCGCGCGGATCACCGCGACCCCGCAATTACCGCGCAAGTTGCGCGGTCGTTGCAGCCGATCAGCCGGCCCGCGATACCGACCGGGCAGACCTGGCCCGGCCGCAAAGATCAGGTCAGCACTTCGAACACGGTCGCCGAACCCATCCCGCCACCGGCGCACATCGTGGCGAGGCCGATGCCGCCGCCGCGGCGGCGCAGTTCGAACATCGTGGTGACGATCATGCGGGCACCGGTGCACGCGACCGGGTGGCCGAGCGAGCAGCCGGACCCGTTCACGTTGGTCTTCTCGGGGTCGAGGCCGAGCGTCTTGCACGTCGCGACCGGCACCGAGGCGAACGCCTCGTTGATCTCGGCGAGGTCGACGTCGGTGATCTTCATGCCCGCCCGGTCGAGCGCTTTCGGGATCGCGTAGATCGGGCCAGGCCGGTGTCGCGGGGCGGGATCGCGGCCGACGCCCACGAGATGATCCGGGCGAGCGGGGTGAGGCCGTGCGCATCGGCGTAGTCGCCGTCGACGATCACCATCGCCGCGCCGCCGTCGTTCAACCCCGACGAGTTCCCCGCGGTCACGTTGAAGCCGTCGATCTCCGGGTGCAGCACCTTCAGGCTCGCGAGCTTCTCCATCGTCGTGCCCCGGCGGGGGTGCTCGTCGACGCTGAACGTCTTCGTCGTGCCGTCGCGCAGCGGCACCTCGATGCTGAAGATCTCCTCTTCGAGGCGGCCTTCGTCGATGGCGCGGATCGCGTTCATGTGCGAGCGGTACGCCCACTCGTCGGCGTCTTGGCGCGACACGTCGCAACGCTGCGCGGTGTTCCAACCGACGGTGATCGACATGTCGAACGCCGGTGCGTCGGGCGTACCGGGGTGGCTCGGCGACATCCACGGTTCCATCTCGTCGGTGCCGAGCTTGCGCTTCATCGACGACGGCGACGTGGAGAGCGACTCGGCACCGCCCGCGATGACGACCTTGTCCATCCCGGCGCGGATGCTCGCCGCCGCGCCCTGGACCGCCGCCATGCCCGACGCGCAGTGCCGGTTGAGCGCGACGCCGGGCACTTCGGTGAGGCCCAGCTCGATCGCCGCGTACCGCGCGATGTCGCCGCCGCCCTGCAACACCTCGCCCATCTGGAGGTCGTCGACGTCGGAGCCGGGGATGCCGGATCGCTTGAGCGCCTCACCCGCCGACCACTTCGCGAGGTCGAACGCGCTCACGTCGAGCAACGACCCTTTGCGGGCGGTGCCGATCGCGGTGCGAGCGGCGGCAACGATGACGGCGTCACCCATCGGACGGCCCCCTTGTGGTGCGGTTTGCCGGTTGCAGCAGAGCCCGGCGAGCGTACCTGACACCAACGTCAGGCCGCCCACCCGCGGCGCTTTGCGACCGTTGGTCGCCAACCGCCGCTCCACGACGACTCACGACCAATGGTCTGCGGGTACCGGCGCACGGGTCAGGGTGCGCGGCGCGGTTCGGCGCTCGCGTGCACCGCGACGTCGAGCCGCCGGTCGCCGGCGAACACCCCGAGCAACGACATGCGCACGTGCGCCTCCAGGCGCACCTCCACCTGGTTGCCCGCGACCGTCACCGCGACCGCGTCGAGCGTCGCGGCGCCCGACTGTTGGTCGAGGTTGTCGTAGGCGAGTTGCCGCACGAGCGCGGGGTCGAGATCGGCGCCACCGGAACGCAACGACGCCTCGCTCACCCCGTCGGCGCCGGCGATCGCGGCCGCATCCGCCATCGACTGCAACTCCCGCCGCACCGTGATGCCGCGCCACAAGTCGAGCGACATCCCCCCGAGGAAGAACACGCACACGCACAACCCGAGCACCCAGAGCGTGACCGTGCCGCGTTCGGTCGTCCGGAGCCGCCGCATCATCCGCTCCGGTAGTCGTCGATCCGGCGGCTGCGGACGACCGACGTGTGGAAGCCGCCGACCGTGCCCACGCCGGGGACGACGAGCGCCGGCATCCGGATCGTGACCCGGGCGCTGATCGTGCCGCCGCGCGTGTTGTCGTCGCGGTCGAAGGTCACGTCGACGTCGGACGCGTCGATGCCGTAATCGGCGATCGCGCCGGCCGCGGCAACCACGGCCGCGTCGCGCCCGTCGGCCGGGTACGCGCGCACCGCGACCGTCGCCGCTTCGCTCGCCGCGACCGCCGCCGCGTGCTCGCGTTCCACCCACGTCGGGAGGGCCGCGACGAGCATGACCACGGGAAAGAGCAGCAACCCCACCGCGAGGACGAACTCGATCGCGACGAAACCGTGCTGGCGGTCGTTCACGTCGCCCGGCTCGCCGTCGCGTCGGCGCTGAAATGCCACGGCGGCACGAGCGCCGGCAGCCAGCTGCGCATCGTGACCGTCGCGTGCGCGTGCACCGATCCGGCGCTCACCTCGCATCGCAGCTCGACGCCGTCGCCGGCCGGGCCGCGCAGCAGCCCATCGAGTACCTCGCCGGCCCGCGTCTCGCACGCCGCCGCGGGCGCGTCGATCGGCACCGCGGCCCGTACCCCCTCGTCGAGCGCCTCGCGTACGACACCGCGGGCGTAGAGGTCGACGAGGAGGTTCGCGACCAGCATCAACAACACGAGCGTGAACCCGGTCGCGATCACGTACTGGAGCGTCATGAACCCGTCCTCGCGAGAGCGGTCCGGCCGGAGCGCGCGTCACTGGGTGATCAGCTGGTTGCGGATCCAGTCGACGATGTCGAGGCCGAGCACGCGCATCGCACCCCAGATCGCGACGAGCGCGAGCACGCCGAGCGCGGCGTTGCCGAGCAACTCCGCGGTGGTCAAGCCGGCTTCGCCCCGCGTGGTCTTCCAACCGCGCGAGGAGCAGCAACACGAACGTGGGCATGGCATCTCCCTGGAGGATCATCGGTAACCGAGAACGATCGAAGGCAACGGCGCGGCGATGAAGAGCAACATGATCGGGGCGAGGATCGCGATCGTCGGCACGAGCATGGCGGCGCGCCGGCGCACCGCTTCCTTGTGCATCTGCTCGCGTCGGGCGTCGCGAAGGTCTTCGCTCAGCGCGAGCAGCGCGGCGCCGAGATCGGCGCCGCGTTCGGTGCCGGTCGCGAACAGCTGGTACGTGCGGGCGGCACTCGGTTCGGGGGTGAGCTGCGCGGCGCGCCGGAACGCGTCGGCTTCGGCCATGCCCCCTCGGGCCACGCGAGCACGGCCGCGAGTTCGTCGACGGTCGCTCCGCGCCCCCGTTCGACGACTCGTTGCACCGCTTGCATCGGTCCGGCCCCGGTGCGCAGATGGAGCGCGAGCAACTGGTTGACGGTGTACAGCTCCTGGCGCAGGCGCGACGCCCGCGCCTCGATCGCGGCTTCGACCTTCCGCCGCACGCCGGTTGCGCCCAGCACGAACCCGGCCAGCGCGCTGGCGACGACGAGCAGCGGCACCGCGACGACGAGCGCAACCAGCACGCCGCAACCGACGCCGAGCACGACACCGCGAACGGCCTGGCGGACGCGGTAGTCGTCGGGCGTGATGTCGACCAGACCGGCTTGCCACAGCAGGCGTTCGAGGCGGTCGTCGGAACGGCGCTCGAGCACACCCGCCGATGCGCCGCATCGAGGAGACGAACGGCGGGCCGAACAGCCGCACGAGCGCGCCGCCGAAGTTCGAGCCCGGCGTTCGAGCCCGGTGCGCCCGAAGCGCCGGCATCGGTCCGGGCGCCCGGAACCGTTACCAGGTACGGGAACACGCGGGGCGCGAGGCGCGGCGTCGGCCGCACGAGCATTCGCGCCAAGCCGGCGAAGCCGGCGGCCGTCCCCGCGATCGCGATCATCCACAGCGGGCTCATCCGACGTTCCCGAACACGCGCTGCTCACCCGGCCGCCGGCCGAGGCGCCCGAGCACGACCAGCCCGACAATGCTGAAGAGCCCGCCGACCAGCAGCGTCGCGAAGCCGGCGGCGCTGCGGTAGAAGGTGCGGAACGGCCCGTCGGTCATCGTGAGGAACACGAGGACGACCCACGGCAGCACGACGACCGCGCGCGAGTTGATGCGCATCTCGAGGCCTTCGGTTTCGATCTGGTCGAGCAACTTGAGGTCCTTCGTGGTCGCCACGACGAGGTCCTCGAGGATCGAGCGCACGATCCCCCCGCCTCGCTCGTGCGCGAGGACGAGTACTTCCAGCACCTGGTCACTCGTCGGGTCGGCCAGTTCGCTCTTCACCACTTCGAGCGCGGCGCTCGTGCCGACCATCCGCGACAACGGTGCGAACCGCGCGAACGCCTCCTTGAGTGGCTCGGGCCCGGTTTCGGCGAGCGCGCCCACGGCCTGGGTGAGTGAGCGACCCGCAGAGATCGACGCGAGCAGGTCGCGTAGGCCGTCGGGCCACGCGTTCTGCACCCGCCGCAGTCGCTCAGCTCGCTGCTTCCCGAAGTAGGCGCGCGGCAGGAACGACAGCGCGGCCGCCGGTACCGCGGCGACGAACCACGAACCGGTGATCGCGCGCACGACGACGAGGGCGACAACGCCGGCGGCCGCCGATCCGGCCCAGAACTGCACCGGCGTCACGCCGGCCTGGGCCTGCTGCAGCCACAACCGCCGAGCGTTCGCCGAGCGTTGCACGCGAGAACGGAACCAGGGCGCCATCTGTACTGGTACGCCGAGGAACGTGGCCACGGCGAGGGCGCAGAACGTCCCGAAGGCCAGCGCCGCGATCGCGATCATTCCGGCACCCGCCCCTGTTCGAGCACGTCGCGCAAGCCGAACCCGATCGGGAGCGTTCTCGCGACCCGTCGTTCCAGCCGGGCCGGCACTGCGCCCGTCCAGGTGAGCGGCGCACCGATCGCCGCTCGGACGAAGATGGGTTCACAGGTGAACCCGTCGGCCAACGCCGGGCTCACCGCGGTGATCTCCATCACCTGCCGGCGGATGCCGTCTTCGCCACGGCGCGCATCGTCGCGGTCGACGTGCACGACCAGATCGAGCGACTCGCTGAAGACCTTCCGCACGACGCGTTCGGTCACGTTCTCGCCCGCCATCAACGCCGCGTTCACCAGCGCGTTCAACGCTTCCGGCGCACTGTTGGCGTGCACCGTGCAGAGGAACCCGCAGCCCGCGTTGACCGCACGGGTGAGCTCGAATGCCTCCGCGCCGCGGACCTCGCCCACCACGATCCGGTCGGGGCGCATCGCAAGCACGAACTTCACGAGGTCTCGCAACCCGATCTCGCCGGTGCCGTCGAGCGACGGCGCCCGCACTTCGTAGTAGGCACCGTGCGCGATCGGCACCGCGATCTCGCGGATCTCCTCGCAGCAACGGGTGCAGTGGCCCGCCGGCCCTGCGGCCATCAACGCGGCGGCAAGGGTCGTCTTCCCCGCGCCCGGTTCCCCCGACACCGCGATACGGCTGCGCACCTGCATCACCGATCGCAGGAACGCGGCGGCGTGCGGGGTGAGCGTGTCGCGGGCGACGAGGTCGTCGAGGCCGACGTCGCGCACGGTGTAACGGCGCAACGTGGCCGAGATGCGATCAGCGACGGGCGCGATCGCGGCCGTCAACCGCGCACTGCCGCCGAGCACCCGGGCCTGCACGATGGGGTGTTTGGCGTTGAGCTGCCGTTCGGTCGTGGCGAGCATCCGTTCGACGATGCGGCAGTTCTCGTCTTCGGTGGTCGGGACCGTCAGCCCCCGGAGCCGGCCACTGGTATCGAGGTACGACACGCGCGCACCCTCGACGAAGATCTCCTCGACGTCGGAACGGGCCAGCAGTTCGGAGAGCGGCCCGAAGTCGCCGACCGAGCGCAGTACCCGTTCCACCATCCCGCCCGGGTCGGCGAGCGGGACCGCTTCTCCGATCTGCGCGAAACGCTGGTACTCGTCGACGGCCAGTTCCACCTCTTCGCGCACCGCACCGGCATCGGCGTCGATACGCAGTCGCCTGCGTTCGATCCGCCGGAGCGAATCTCGCCGGATGTCTTCGTAGGCGTCGCGAGCCTTCACGACGCCAACTCCCTCGTTCCGTCGCCGGCCCGCAACGATCGCGCCAGCGCGTCGACCGCGCGCGTGAACGGCCCGTTGGCAACCGGGGCGCTCGCCCAGGCCGCCGCGGTAACCCGGCGGTCCTCGGGCACCATCGACACCGAAGCGACGTCGAACGTGTGCGAGATCGCGTCGCTGATCTCGCCACGCCGGAACGCGTCCTTGGGTGCGCGATTCACGACGACGTGCACAGGCGTGCGCGGCGCGAGCCCGCGTGCGGTGCCGACCCACGCGAGGAGGCGAACGATCCCGACGGGTGTGGGCGCGCCGACGGCGACGATTGCGCTCGCCTCGCCGACGAGCGCGCGCCCCAGCGCATGACGGGGACGGCTCATCTGCACCGGCAGGTCCTCGAGGGGCCCGGCGACATCGAGGACGACGTGCGACGCGCCCGCTGCGAGACGCTCGATGGTGCGGAGCACTTCGGGAGGCCGAAGTTGCGCCCACGCCGCGACGCTGGGCAAGCCGGCCACGACGCGTAGCCCGCCGGCGTCGGAGATGGTTTCCTCGATCGGCAGGTCGCGAAACTCGACGGCATCGATCGCGCGGCGCACGTTCGGCTCAAGCGGCAGCCCGAGGCGCGCCGCCACCGCAGGGGCGACGTCGTCGAGATCGACGAGGAGCCCGCCCGGTCCGAAGGCACGGGCCAGCGCGACCGCGATCTCCGTGGCACCCGCGCCCGCCGGCCCCGACACGACGGTGCGCGGCGCCGAACTCCGTGGCAGCGCACCCGGCGTCACCGTGCGCAGGGGCTCGGTCCCGTTCGTGCCGTACAACGACCGCAGCTCGGCGACGATCCCCGCCGGGCCGGCATCGGACGCGACCGTCGCGTCGGCACCGACCGATTGGAGCAGCTGGCGGCCGGCCGGCTCCTCGCGGTCGTACACGCCGAGCACCACTCGGCCGCGCTGGTGCACATCGTCGACGAAGCCGGGCGTGAGCGCCGACCACCGGTGGCTGACGACCAGCACGTCGTACTGCTCTTCGAGCGCGAGCGCGGGGTCGATGAGCACCTGGCGGACCCGCGCGCCGCCATGGTCGGTGCAGTGCCGGTGCACTTCCTCGACCCACACCTCGGCGGTGAACACGAGCGCGATCGTGGGTTCGGTCATGGCCGGGCGCCGCGTGTCGCTCACTTCGATGCCGCCTCACCGACCGCCGCGCTCGTCGCGTCGAGCGGTGCCGCGCCGGTGCTGCGCACCAGCGTGAGCTCGTTGCCGTGCACCGCGGTTGCGATCGCGAGCGCGGTGTGCGAATCGACCGCCAGGGTGACGGTGATGCCGTCGCTCACGCGGAGCGGGCCGCTCCCGCCGCCGTTGTCGACCCGGAGCACTTCGCTGTTCGTCGCGACGTACTTCGCGACCGTCGAACGGGCGTCGACCGCGACGACGTCGACCCGGTCGCCGGCGACGAGGGTGCCGTCGAGCGCGTGCGACCGCGCGATCGGGAAGCTCATCGATCGCCGGGCCTTCCCGGCGCCGGCCGTCTGCACGTCGCCGGCCGAGACGAACCCGCCCGCGGCCACCGGTGTGGTCACGACCTTCCCGACGAGCCCGCTCGCGTCGGTCGCGCGCACGAACGAGCGCAGCGCGCTCGCGTCGGCACCCACCCGTACGGTACGAAACGTCGCGGAGCCGACGATCGTCCCCGGCGCGAGGTCGTGGCGGGCGACGAGCACCTCCACCCGGTGGTCGGACGCTCGCAGCACCGCGAGCGTCGCGAGGACACCGATCATCCCGGCGACGATCATCGCCACGTGCCCGGCCGACACTCGGCTGTGCAACGCCCGCCTCGTGGCGCGCACCGGCCGGCCGGGCGCGTCGAGCGCCATGGCCATAGGAAACCTCCCGCCCCAGAACCCGCGTCACAGCAGGTCTGTCAGTGTCGGAGGATGTCACACATCACGCCGTTTGCCCGTTTCGGGCACGTCCGTCGTTCGTCTGAGTTGCGCGACAGAATGCGACAGTCCACGTTGTGTGACGTCCGACCGAGTACGCTTTGTTCCCGATGCCCGACCTCGAACCGGAGCGGTTCCCTCCCATCCTCACCACGGCGATGGCGGCGGAGTTGCTCCACGTGCACGTCGAGTACCTGCGGCGGATGGTGCGCGAGGGTCGCATCCCGGCCCACCGGTTCCCGGGGGGGCGTGAGATCCGCTTCCACCGCGACGAACTGATCGGCTGGGTCCGAGACCAACCCGGCTACAACCGGTCACCGTCGGCAGAAGAGCCCGTCGGCACCGATTGACCGAGGGCGCCGTGGCCGACCTGTCGGGCAAGACCGTCGTCATCACCGGCGGTAACTCGGGTATCGGGCTCGAGACGGCAGTGGCACTGGCGGGGATGGGCGCGACGGTGGCGATCACCGCCCGCAACCCGGCGAAGGGCGCGACCGCGCTCGCCGACATCACCGCGCGTTCGGGGAGCAATGCCGTGCACGTGGTGCCGCTCGACCTCGCGTCGCTCGCGTCGGTCCGCGCCTGTGCCGCCGACCTGCAACAGCGTTTCGCGCGTCTCGACGTGCTGGTCAACAACGCGGGTGGCACCCTTTCGAACCGGCGGGTCACCGAAGACGGCTTCGAGATGACCTTCGGCGTGAACCACCTCGGCCATTTCCTACTCACCAACTTGTTGCTCGCGCGGATCGAGCAATCGGCGCCGGCGCGCATCATCACGGTCGCGTCGGGCGCGCACCTCATGGCGCGCCGGGGCCTCGACTTCGACGACCTGCAGACCGAACGGCACCGCTACCGCGGGTTCCAGGTGTACTGCCGGTCGAAACTTGCGAACGTGTTGTTCTCGAACGAGCTTGCCCGCCGGGTCGAAGGCACCGGCGTCACGTCGAACGCGATGCACCCCGGCTGGGTCGGTACCAACTTCGGCCGCGAAGGCGACACCGGGTTCCTCGGCACGTTCGCCGCGATCGGCAAGGTGTTCGCCAAGTCGCCGCAGCAGGGCGCCGACACCGTCGTCTACCTCGCGTCCTCCCCCGACGTCGAGGGCGTGAACGGCCAGTACTTCGCCGAGCGGAAGATGCAGAAGACATCGGCCATCGCCGCCGACCCGGCCGTCGCGCAGCGCCTGTGGGAAGTGAGCGAGAAGCTCGTCGGCGGCTGAAACGCGCGGCGTGGCGCGTCAGCGCCGCTTGGTCACGTAGCTGACGGTGTAGAGCGGGAAGTAGGTCTCGTTGCCGCCCCGGTGGACGATGCCGATGTGGTCGGCCCCGACGACGAGTGTGCCGTCGATCGCTTCTTCCGTCAGCGTGCAGCCGATCGTCACCTCACCGAACTTCTCGTGCGCGAGCAGCGCGCTGCGGAAGTCGCCGTCGGCGACCGTCTCCCGCGCGCCACCTTCGTGCACCCGCTCACCGATCTGCAGCATCATCGGGATGCCGTCGTGCAGGTGCACGTCGACCCGGCCACCGACCGATCGCACCGCGAGCAGGTCGGGGCCGACGGCTTCCACCATTCCCTGCAGGCGGAAGTTCGGCATCAACACCACGACCGGATCGCCGCGATGCAACGTCTCGATCGCGACATCCTTCAACGTGCGCGAGTGGCGGAACGCGTCGGCGGCCTCGGCGGTGGCAACGTCGCTCTCCGAACGCCACACCTCGCGCAACGACGAGACCGTCGCCTGCGTGTCGAGGTTGGGCGTTGCGGCCGGGTTCGCCGCCGGCGTGGCGTTCGCCGCGCTCGCCGCGTTGAGCCGTTCGCCCCAGGTCGCCATACCTCATCAATCGACCGCGGCGGCACGGGCCTGAACCATCGGCCGATGGTCGTACCCGTTGCCGCCCGGATCGAGGCGTTCGCGGCCCTCGGGCCGGGCCCGGTTCAGGCCCGGTTCAGGCCCCGGCGGCGAGGCGGCGGTAGCGGCTGGTCGAGTGCTCGGGGTCGGTGTCGAAGCGGGGGATCACTTCGTCGCCGAAGAGCTTGATCGTGCGCTCGAGCAGCTCGTGCGGGTACACGCTGCCCGACGGGCCCATGATCAGCTGGTCGACGCCGATGTCGGCCCACTTCTGCAACGCCTCGGCGCAATCGTCGGGGGTACCGACCACGCTCGCACCGCTCTCCCACCCGGCCTGGATCTGGTCGAGGGTCGGGTCGGGGATCGTCTCGGGCCATTCCGGCGCCCACGCGGGCTTCGGGAACGTGTCGAGGTACTTGAACACGAGGCTCTGCTGGCGACCGTTGCCCGAGTGCGTCATCCACTCGCGCGCTTCGTCGCGGTCTTCGAGGCACATGAAACTGGTCGTCACCGCGACGTTGTCGTTGACGTACTCGCCGACCGGCTCCGCGTTCACGATGTGCTTCTTGTAGGTCTCGATGAGCGGTGCCATCTTCGCCGGCGAACCGCCGGTGAAACACAGCACGCCGAGCCCCATGCGCGCCGCCTTCTCGAAGGTGCCGGGGTTCCCGGCCGCGACCCACATCGGCGGGTGCGGTTTCACGAACGGCTTCGGCAGCACGTTGCGCTTCGGCAACGAGAAGAACTTGCCGTCGAACGAGTACTCACCGTCGCGCCACATGTGCTTGAACTCGACGATCGCCTCGTCGAACATCTCCTTGGTGAGCTCGGGGTCGTCGATCCCGAACCCCTTCTGTTCGGTGGTCGACGAACCGCGGCCGGTGCCGAACTCGAACCGGCCGTTGGAGATGAGGTCGAGCATCGCGACCCGCTCGGCGACGCGCGCGGGGTGGTTCACGGGCGGCGTGATGTTGATGATGCCGCTGCCGACGTGGATCCGTTCCGTCCGGCCCGCGACCCACGGCATCAGCACCTCGTTGGCCGAGATGTGCGAGTACTCCTTGAGGAAGTGGTGCTCGGTGAACCAGGCGTACTTCCAGTTGTGCTGGTCGCCGACCTCGCACAAGCGCAGTTCGCTCATGATCCGGTCGTGCTCGGCGTTCGGGTTCGCCGCCGACATCGATTCCGGGACGTACCCGCCCATGAACAGGCCGAACTCGAGCCCCATTCGTGTCTCCTCGTTTCCGCAACCGCGTTTGCGCGACCAGTGTCAGGAACGCACGTGCCCCGCCGGGATGGCGGTACCGGGCTCGGCGTAAATTAGAACACGTTTCAATTTACTGAGGCGGCGCCCGGTTGTCCAGCAACCGGGGCGTGACGGCAGCCGGGCCATATTCCGCCCCGGCGCCCGCCGGCGCAGTTAACGTCGCATCCCTCTCCCCCGGTCCGGCCCAGGACCGGGCTTTTGTCGCGTCCGGAGGCTGCCGGCAACGTGCGCGCCTACCTCGAACTCGCCCGCGCCGGGTGGCGCCGTTACGCGTCGTACCGCGCCGCGACCCTCGCCGGCGTGTTCACGAACACCGTGTTCGGTTTCCTGCGCGCCGCGGTGCTCATCGCGACGTTACGTACCGCGGGCGAAATCGCGGGCTGGGACCGGGCCGACGCGCTCACCTACACGTGGTTGACGCAGGGCCTGCTGATGGTCGTGCAGATGTGGAACTGGAACGACATCGCGCTGCGCGTGCGCTCGGGCGACGTGATCACCGACATGCAGCGGCCGATCGACTTCCAGGGCCAGTGGCTCGCGACCGACTACGGCCGCGCCGCGTACCAGCTCGTCGCGCGTGGGCTCCCCCCGTTCGTCGTCGGTGCGCTCGTGTACCACGTGCGGCTGCCGGTGCACCCGCTCACGTGGGCGCTGTTCGCGGTCAGCCTGTTCCTCGCGGTCGGGGTGAGCTTCGCGATCCGTTTCATCGTCAACGTGAGCGCGTTCTGGCTCCTCGACGTGCGCGGATCGCAGATCATGTCGAACGTGCTCGCGAGCGCGTTGTCGGGTTTCGTGATCCCGATCGCGTTCTACCCGGCGTGGGCGGCGCGCATCCTCACCGACCTGCCGTGGGCATCCTTCGTGCAGGCGCCGATCGACATCTTCCTCGAACGCCCCCACGCCTGGTTCTGGCTCGTACGCCAGTCGCTCTGGGCCGCGGCGCTGCTCGCCGCGGGGCGGGTCTTGTTCGACGCGGCAACCCGGCGCGTGGTGGTGCAGGGCGGATGACCGCGACCCCGCTTCGCCGCTGGGGCGAGGGCCTCACCTTGTACCGCCGGCTCATCGGCGCGTGCATGCGCGCCCAGATGCAGTACCGCGCGTCCTTCTACGTGCATCTCGTCGGGTCGGCGCTCATCACCGCGACCGATTTTCTCGTGATCGCGGTCATCTTCTCGCACATCCCGCGCCTTGCGGGCTGGTCGCTCGCGCAGGTCGCGTTCCTCTACGGGATCTCGGGAATCGGGTTCGCGCTCGCCGACCTCGTGATCGGCCACATCGAGACGACCCAGGAACTCATCCGTACCGGACAGTTCGACGTGATCCTGCTGCGGCCCGCGGGCACGCTGTTCCAAGTCGTCGCTTCCGATTTCGCGCTGCGCCGGTTGGGCAAAGCGCTGCAGTCGGCCGTCGTGTTCGCGATCGCGTTGCATGCCCTTCACCTTCACTGGGACGCCGGGCGCGTCGTCATGACGTTCTCGATGGCGATCTCGGGCGGCGCGATCTTCGCCGCCACCTTCGTGCTCGGCGCGTGCGTGTCGTTCTGGATCGTCGGCAGCGCGGAGTTCTCGAATGCGTTCACCTACGGGGGGCAGTTGATGACGACGTACCCGCTCACCGTGTTCGGGCCGTGGTTGCGCCGGACGCTTGCGTACGCGATCCCGCTCGCGTTCGTTGCGTACCTCCCCGGTCTGTACGTGTTGAACAAGCCCGATCCGCTCGGCATCCCCGTCTGGCTGCGCTACTGCAACCTGCTCGTGGCGATCGCGAGCTTGTTGGTCGCGCGCGCCGTGTGGCACTTCGCGGTGCGCCACTACCGGAGCACGGGCTCGTGAACGCGGTCTCGCTGTCGAGCGTCGAGAAGACCTTCGTGCGCTGGAAGCGCGACGGGCGAATACGGCGAACGCGCGAGGTCGTGCGCGCGGTCGACGACGTGTCGTTCACGATCGGCGCCGGCGAGATGGTCGGGTACGTCGGCCCGAACGGTGCCGGGAAATCGACGACGATCAAGATGTGCACCGGGGTCCTCGTCCCGACGAGCGGCCGCATCGAAGTCGACGGCCTCGAACCGTCACACGACCGGGTCGAGCTCGCGCGCCGGATCGGCGTCGTGTTCGGCCAGCGTTCGTTGCTCTGGTGGGACCTGCCGCTGGTCGACTCGTTCCAGCTGTTGCGCCACCTCTACAAAGTCGGGGCGCGAGCGCATCGGGAGCGGCTCGACGAATGCGTCGAACTGCTCGATCTCGCGCCGTTCCTCGACGCGCCGGTGCGGCAACTCTCGCTCGGGCAGCGCATGCGCGGTGAGATCACCGCCGCGCTCCTCCACGACCCGCGGGTGCTCTTCCTCGACGAGCCCACCATCGGCCTCGACGTGGTGAGCAAGGAACGCGTCCGCGGGTTCCTCGCCGACCTGAACACGCGCTACTCGACGACCGTCGTCCTCACGACCCACGACCTCGGCGACATCGAACGACTGTGCTCCCGGTTGCTCATTGTCGACCACGGCCGGGTGATCTACGACGGCGGCCTCGACGAGTTGCGTACCCGGTTCGGTCGCCACCGCACCCTCGTCGTCGACCTGGCCGAGCCGGTCCCCCCGATCGACGTCGAGGGTGCGCACGTCGTGCGCGTCGACAGCCTCCGCCAGTGGCTCCGCTTCGATCGCGACACGCTGAGCGCCGCCACGCTCGTGTCGGAGATCGCGCAGCGTTACCCGCTGCGCGATCTCGCCCTGGAAGAACCGGCCGTCGAGGACATCGTGCGGCGCATCTACACCGACGGCCTCGACGGCGCCGGCACCCGGTAGCCCCGGCCTGTCGCTCCGGGGCGGGGTCCCCGTCGCTGTCTCACCCCCTCTGTACCGTGGCCTTGGCGCTCGTGGACAGGCTCGAGGAGGTCCCCGTGACCGGCGATTTCACGCACGACGACCGGGACGAACCGGTCGGAATGGTGCTCGGCACCGACGACGCGACCCCGCTCGACTTCTGGGTCGCGGTCGCCGACGGCGAGTACCTCCAACTCGACGACGTCGTCGTGTGCGACCGCGCGGTGCCCGGACGCGACGAACAGGTCGCGATCTCCGGCGTCGTCTCGCAGGTGCGGGCGCGCCACGAAGGCGCGCATTTCGACTCCGACGTGTTCCTGATCGAGCGGGGCGTGCTGCCCGCCGAAGTCGTCGAAGCCGCGCAGGTGCTCACCACCCGCGTCGAGCCGGAGATCTACGTGCCGCCGCTGCCCGGCGCCGCGGTCCGGCGCGCGACACATGCCGAACGCGACCAGGCACTGTTCTTCGACCGGATGGACGCCAAGCTGCCGATCGGCCTCGGCCGCGACGGCGACCCGCTCTACGCGAACCTCGAGTTCATCGACGGCACCCGCGGCGCGCACATCAACATCTCGGGCATCTCCGGCGTCGCCACCAAGACCACGTACGCGACCTTCCTGCTCTATTCGCTGTTCAACTCGGGTGTCCTCGCCGACGAGTCGCTCAACACGAAGGCGTTGATCTTCAACGTCAAGGGCGAAGACCTGCTCTTCCTCGACCACGACAACACCCGGCTCGACGAGGCCCAGCGCGACCGCTACCGCACGCTCGGGCTCATCCCCGGCGCGTTCAAGTCGGTCACGGTGTACGCGCCGCCGCGCCGCAACGATCCCGAAGCCGTGCCCGACGTCGCGACCCGCACGCAGGGTGTGCACAGCTTCTACTGGACGCTCGCCGAGTTCTGCCAGGAAGAACTGTTGCCGTTCGCGTTCGCCGACGCGGAGGACGAACGCAACCAGTACACGATCGTGATCGCGAACGTCACCGCGATGTTGAAGCGCGAGGGGCGCGCCGCCGGCGACGACGGTGCCTGGCAGATCGACGGCGTCACCTTGCGCACCTACCACCAACTCGTCGACTTCATCCGCGAACGGCTCGAAGACGACACGACGCGCGCCGCGTGGGCCGGCCCGGCCACCGGCGCCGGTACCGTCAACGCGTTCTTGCGGAGGCTGCTCTCCTCGCAAAAGGCGCTCGTCCGTCTCGTACGCGCCGACGTGCCGCTGCGGGCCAACCACCGGATCGACACCGAGGAACAGGTCACGGTGGTCGACCTGCACAACCTCGACGACCGGGCGAAGCGCTTCGTCGTCGGTGTGACGATCCGCACCACCTTCGAGAAGAAGGAACAGAGCGGCCTGGCCCGCCCGCTGCTGTTCATCGTGCTCGACGAGTTGAACAAGTACGCCCCGCGGGAAGGCGAATCGCCGATCAAGGAGATCCTGCTCGACATCGCCGAGCGCGGCCGTTCCCTCGGCGTGATCCTCATCGGGGCGCAGCAAACCGCGAGCGAAGTGGAACGGCGTGTCATCTCGAACTGCGCGATCCGTGTCGTCGGTCGCCTCGACCCGGCCGAAGCGGCCCGTCCCGAGTACGGGTTCCTGCCGACGGCGCACCAGAAACGGGCGACGATCGCGAAACCGGGGACGATGTTCGTGATGCAGCCCGAGATCCCGGTGCCGCTCGTGGTCGAATTCCCGTTCCCCGCGTGGGCCACCCGCATCTCCGAACGCGGCGTCAACCCGTCGGCCACCGGCGCGGCCGCGCTCCCCCACGACCCCTTCGACGGGCTGACCTGACGTGAAACTCCTGCACACCTCCGACTGGCACGTCGGCAAGACGTTGCGGGGCAACTCGCGGCTCGACGAGCACCGGGCGGTCCTCAGCGAGATCGCGACGCTCGCCGCCCGCGAATGCGCCGACCTCGTGCTGGTCACCGGCGACATCTTCGACTCCGCGGCCCCGTCACCCGACGCGCAGCAGATCGTCTGGGAAGCGCTGCTCGCGTTGCGGGCGGGCGGTGCGCAGGTCGTGGTGATCGGCGGGAACCACGACAACCAGCGTGCCCTCGACGCCTTCGCGCCGGTGGTGCACGCGGCGGGGATCGAATTACGCGGGCACCTCGCCCGGCCCGACGCCGGCGGTGTGATCACGGTGCGGGCGAACGACGGCACCCCGGCTCGCATCGCGCTGATGCCGTGGGTCGCCGAACGTGAAGCGGTGCGCTCCGAGCAGCTCCTCGAACTCGACGGTGGACGGGCGGCGCGGCACTACGCGGGGCGGATCGAGCAGGTCGTCGGCTCGCTCACGGCAGGGTTCCGGCCGAGCGAAGAGGTCACGATCGTGGCCGCCCACGCGATGGTGCGGGGCGGGCGGCGGGGCGGGGGCGAGCGCGAAGCCCAGACCGTGTTCGAGTACGAGATCGACGCGGGCATCTTCCCGGTCTCGGCGCACTACGTCGCGCTCGGCCACCTGCACCGAACGCAGTCGCTGCCCGGCGCGACCCAGATCTGGTACGCCGGATCGCCGGTGCAGGTCGACTTCGGCGAAGAACACGACGTGAAGCACGTCCTCATCGTCGACGCCGAACCGGGAGTACCGGCGAAGGTACGACGCGAACCGCTGACCTCCGCGGCGCAGCTGCGAACCGTCGCCGGCACCCTCGACGAACTCGAAGCCGTGGCACCCGGAACCGGCGATGCATGGCTGCGAGTGTTCGTGCGGGAGCAGTCGCGACCGGGTCTCGCCGACGACGTGCGGGCATTGTTGCCTCGGGCGGTCGACATCCGGGTCGAAACCGCCGAGCGCGCCGGCCGCCCGCGGCACGAGGAGCCGAGCACCCGCGCCGGCCGGTCGCCGCACCAACTCTTCGAGCAGTACCTCGACGCCTCCGATCAGGCGCGCGACAAGGACCTCATCGCCCTGTTCGATCGTCTCCTCGCCGAAGATTTCGAGGAGGCGAGCGCCTGATGCGGCCGGTCCGGTTGCACGTCGAGGGGTTCGGCTCCTTCCGCGACCCGGTCGACATCGACTTCGACGGCGTCGACTTCTTCGCGCTCGTCGGCCCGACGGGCTCCGGGAAGAGCACGGTGATCGACGCGATCTGTTTCGCGCTGTACGGCAGCGTTCCCCGCTACGACGACGAGAAGCTCGTGGGCCGGGCCGTGTCGCTGGGCAAGAGCGAGGCGAAGGTTTCGCTCGTGTTCGACGTTCGGGGCGAGCGCTACACCGCGACGCGGGTCGTTCGCGTTCGCGACGGCAAGGTGTTCGGGTCGCCGAAAGTGTCGCTCGAACGAGCGGGGGCCGACGGTTCCACCGACGTCGTCGCCGACAAGGTGAAACCGATGAAGGAAGCGGTCGAGCAGTTGCTCGGCCTCCAGTTCCAGCACTTCACCAAGTGTGTCGTGCTCCCCCAGGGCGAGTTCTCCCGCTTCCTGCACGATGACCCGGCCAAGCGCCAAGACCTGCTCGTACGGCTCCTCGACCTCGCGCAGTACGAACGGGTCGCCCGCCGGGCACGTGCCGTCGCGAGCGAAGCCGACAACGCGGTCGCGGTGGCCGAGCAGCAGCTCGAGCGGCTGGCCGGTGCCACCCCCGAAGGGCTCGCCGCCGCGCAGGAGCGGGTCGTGCAACTGCTCGCCTTGCGCGGCGAGCTCGAAGACGCCAAACCGAACGACCGCAAGCTCGAAGCCGAGACCGCCGATGCGGAACGGCGCGCCCGCGACGCGCGCCACGCGCTCGACGCACTCGCCGCGGTGCGCGTACCCGACGCCGTCACCTCCCTCGACGAACGCCTCCGGGTCGCGCGCGAGGCCCGGCTCGCAGCCGACGAGCGCTTCGCCGCCGCGGAGGCGGCACTCGACCGGCTCCAGGAACAGGCCGACGACCTCGGCGACGTCGCTGCACTCGAACGGTTACGCGACGCGCACCAGACGCTCGCCGGCATCGGCGCCCGTCGGGTCGAACTTCGCGACCAGCTGGCCCCACAAGTCGAGGCGGTCGAACGTTGCGACGCGATCCTCGTCACCCTCGCGACCCAGATCGACGCCGCGCAGCAGGAGCTCGAATCGGTACAGGCCGCCAACGCAAACGCCGAGCTGCGTCACCAGCTCGAAATCGGCGCGCCGTGCCCGGTGTGCGAGCAGGAGGTGCACACGTTGCCGGTGCTGCTCCCGACCGGGGCGGTCGACACCGCGCGCGCGGCGCTCGCCGAACTGCGTAGCAAGGAACGGCAGGCCCACTCGGCGCGCGAGCAGGCCACCGCAGGCAAGGCGCGCCTCGAACACGACCTCGATGCGCTCGACCGGACCGAAGCCGAACTCGCCGAGGCGCTCGACAACCAACCTTCGCCCGAAGCAGTCGACGGCCTCCTCGCGACGGCGCGCGACGTCGCCGAGGCACTTCGCCTCGCCCGCACCGACGCGAAAACGTGTCGCGGCGCCGTGCGCCAGCTCGCCGAACAAGAGCAGGCACTGGAACAGCAGGTGCAGCACGCGAGTACCACCTACACCACCCAACGCGACGGGGTCGCCGCGCTCGGGGCACCGGCGCCCGAAGGCAACGACCTGGTCGAGACCTGGCGAGCACTCGAAGCCTGGGCGCACGCGACCGTCCCGCAACTGCGCGCAGACGCCGAACGAGCCGCCAACGACGTCGCCCGGAGCATCGAGGAACGCGCGGCGATGCTCGCGGCACTCGAGGCGCGCTGCCGGAGCGCGCTCGTCGCCGTCGGGAACGCCACGACCATCGCGGCATTCGAACTCGCGACCGTGGAGGCCAAGTCGGCCGCCGACAACGAAGTCGACCGGATCGAACGCGCGCTCGTCGAGGCCACCGAGGCAAAGGCCCTACGGGATCGCGCTCGGCACGACGGCGACGTCGCGAGAACGCTCGTCACGCTCCTACGGGCCGACCGTTTCGAGCGCTGGTTGGTCACCGAAGCGCTCGAAGTGCTCGTCGACAGCGCGTCGGTCATCCTGTACCGGCTGTCGGGTGGGCAGTACTCGCTCGCGTGCGAGTCGGCCGGCGGCGACTTCGTGGTCGTCGACCACGCCAACGCCGACGAACGGCGCGCCGCCCGCACGCTGTCGGGAGGCGAGACGTTCCAGGCATCGCTCGCGCTCGCGCTGGCGCTGTCGGAGCAGGTCGCGATGTTGAGCAGTGATGCGCGCGCCCGCCTCGACGCCATCTTCCTCGACGAGGGCTTTGGCACACTCGACGCCGACGCACTCGAGACGGTCGCGTCCACCATCGAACATCTCGGCACCGACGGGCGAATGGTCGGCATCGTCACGCACGTTCCCGCCTTGGCCGAACGGGTACCGGTGCGTTTCCGGGTCGCGAAGAACGACCGCACGTCACACGTCGTCCGGGAGGACGCATGAGGTTCACGATCGACCCCTGGGACCCGGCCTACGGGGGCGCGCTCGACCCCGAGATGCCGGCCAGCGACGCCCGGGTCGTCGTCGACGTCGAGTGTGCCGCCGCGCAGTGGCAGCCGATCTCGCCGCCGGTCACGACCGTCGCGCCCGACTCGGTCATCTTCGTCGACGGGGTCCGCCGGATCGACGCCCGCACGTGGGTAGATGTCGGGCCGGGCAACAGCGAGCCGGGGATCTTCGCGTCGTACGGGGCCGGAGCAGTCCGGTGCGACGGCAGCGCGCAGATCGTCGACGCGGCCGTCGGGCGGGTGCTGTCGACACCGGCCGGCGGGATCGCGCCGGTCGAGACGCGCCATGCCACCTTCGTGCCGGTGAAGGCACGGGACGCGTCACCCGCGTCGTTGATGTACGCGGTCCACGAAGCGATGGCCGAGACCGAAGTGCTCGTCGCCGAACGGGCGCGGCGGGCGGGCGACGAACTGCTCCTCCTCGACGGCCCGCTCCGCAAACGCGGCCACATTCCCGACGCGGTCGGGCTGATCAAGTCGCACTACGTCCGTTACCTCGGCGAAGCCGCATTGCACGCCGTCGTCAACCGGTTGCAGCCCGGCGAGCGGACACCGATCTTCCGGATCGAAGCCCAACCGTTCGCGCGCGCGTCCTGGTACCTGCGGCTGCCGGGCGCTGCCGACGCGCCGTGGGCCGGCGTCGTGCGCTGCGAAGCGAGCGGCGCGCTGCCCACCGACGCGTTGCGTACGCTCGCCGACCGGGTGACCGTCGTGCTGCCGGCCTTCGCGTCGGAGCCGCACAAGGATTCCCGCGCACCGCAGAACCTGTACCCGATCGCCGGGCTCGAACGTGAGCTGCGCCGCCGTCTCGGCGACTCCCGGTTGCTCTATCGAGCGTTGCGGGTCGCGGCCGTCTCCGCGGCGTGAACGGCGGGCATCACGGGTCCGTCGGGAACGCGAGCGCGCCCTGGTCGGGGGTGAAGCGGCGAGCCCAATCGTGCGTGTCGGGATCGCCGGTCACGTAGATCACCTGCGCGCGGTCGGCGGTCTGGAGCAGCACGGTGCGCGCCGGCTCGATCTCCTCCGGTGGGCAGCTCGAGAGGACGTCGTCGAGAATGATCGGCGGCACACCCACCCACGTCGCGGGGACCCGGCGGCCCAATCGCGCCCGGAGCGCGGCCGCGTACCCGGTGCCGTTCTCACGGTTCGTGCTGCGGCGCACGGCTTCGAGTTCGGCGTAGACGGCGAGGGCACGGCTGCGCGCCGCGTTGACGGCTCGCTCCCGCGCCGCGAGATCGTTCGCGCCGGCTTGGAGCCGGTCCTCGATACGCACCAACGTTTCCGACGCCCGTGCACCGCTCTCAGGCGGCGGCGATTCGAGTTCGGCCATGATCGCCCGGCTGACCACCGGCTTCCCGTTGCGGCCGACGAACGGCGTCGTACCGACCTGCGCGCGGCTCAACGAGTCGACTGCGTCGAGAAGCTCCCTGACCGTTTGCGGGCGGCAAACCCCGAGCCGGGCCGCGTCGGCCACCAGCACCGTTCCGCGTTCGAGGAGTTCGACCCGTCGGGAGTCGGGCAATGTCGCGGCGCTCAACGCCACTTCGAGTTCCTCAACGTACGCGCGGACTTCGCGCCGGCAGTCGTCGGGGGCGGTCCCATCGCGGGTGAGGCGATCCACGGCTTCGACCGCCTGCGCCCGCTGGTGGCGCAGCGCCTCCAAGGCCTGAAGCGCTTCGCCTTGCGCGTCCTCGGCGCCGCGCAGTTCGGTGAGTGCCTTCTCGTAGCGGGCCAGCGCGCCGGCCTCGTTCGTCGCCGCGACGGCACCGGCGCTCGCGTCGAGGTCGTGCGCGCGCACGATCGTCGGGACTCCGGGCAGTACCGGGCCCGCTGAAGACGCGACCACGAACTCCGACGTGACACCGTTCTCGGCCAGCGTGCCGTGCAACGTGGCGGCTCTCCCCCGGAGCAACCGGTCGAGTGCCTGCACGATGCGGGCACGGGTCGGCGCGTCGGCGACGACGACGGTGAGCCGCGGGTGCAACGTGATCGTCGCCGGCGGTTCGGTCTCGAAGGTGACGCGGGAAAGTCGCATCCCTGCCGCCTCCGGTCAGCCCACGCGGGCGCGAGTGAGCGCTCGCGACAACACGACGTCGAGCAGTGCGAGCAGGGCGTCCTTGACGTCGACGTCGACGCGCGCGTCGGCCGTCAGGATCGGTGTGTCGGGCGGCAGATCGAGGGCGGCTCGCACCTCGTCGAGATCGTGCGCCAGTACGCCGTCGAACCGGTTCACCGCGACCACGAACGGGAGGTCGATGTGCTCGAAGTAGTCGATCGCCGGGAACGAGTCGGAGATGCGCCGGGTGTCGACGAGCACGACCGCGCCGACGGCACCGTGCACAAGGTCGTCCCACATGAACCCGAACCGTTCCTGACCGGGCGTACCGAACAGGTACACCACCAGGGTCGGGTCGATCGTGACCCGGCCGAAGTCCATCGCGACGGTCGTCGTCGACTTCGCCGGGGTGATGTCGCTCGCATCGACGGCGGCACCGATCGTGGTCATCGCGCCCTCGGTCGTGACCGGCTCGATCTCCGAGACCGATCCGACGAACGTCGTCTTCCCCACGCCGAAGCCGCCACCGACGATGATCTTCACCGGGATCGGTGCGCGCCCGCGGTCGGCGCCGCTGTCGGGCGCGGACGGGATCATGGGTTGAGGCTCGACTTCAGTTCGGCAACCAGTTCCGGAGTGAGGTGCGCGCCGATCCGTTCGACGAGCACGGTGATCTCGTAGCCGACGAGACCGAGGTTGGCGTCTCGGCCGGCCACGACACCGAGTGCCGAACCGTCGCTGATCGAGGCGACGAAGAGGTATGCATCATGCATCTCCACGATCACCTGTGATACCCCACCGGCGCCCATCACTCGCGCGGCTCCGTCGGCAAGGCTGCGCAGCCCCGCAACGATGGCGGCCAACCGGTCGGCGCTCGCGCGGTCGAGGTTCGACGACATCGCCATGAGCAACCCGTCGGAGCTGACGGCTATCGATTGGTTCACGCCGGTTGTGCCGTCGACGAAATTCGACAACAACCAGTTCACGTCGCGCGTGTCAGGCGCGGAGGCAAATGTCACGGGCTGCCCTCCCGGTCTTCCTGTTCGTGTTCGAGCGCGCCGCGCGCACTGCCGTGTTGGTAACTCGTGAGCGCCTGGCGCACTGCATCAGCAGAGCGCGGTGGGGGCGGGCTGGACGAATCTCGAGGCGGACCGGTGTCGGGGAGCTGCGCGCCCGCGACCCGGCGCGTCAACCCGCTCGCGGTGCGCTCGGTCGGGTCGTCGGCGTCGGCGTCGAGGTCGGTGGGGCCGGCGTCGAGGTCGGTGGGGCCGGCGCCGGCGAGGCCGGCCGGCGGCGCGCCACCCGGGAAACCGGTACCTGCGGGCCGGCGCGGGCCGGTGCCGGTGGGGCGACGACGTCGGGCTCCGTGGGCACCACCATCAGCGGAGGTGGCGGTGCCGGCGCGACCGGGCGCGGGGCCGCGTCGGCGTCGGGCCCGGTGGCGGCATCGGCGCGGGCACGGGCGATCCCGGCCTGGAAGCCGGTAAGACGCTCGCGAACCTCCTGCGCCTCACGCACGGGCGCCTCGGTGGTGGCGTCACGTTCGGGGCCGAGGTCGGGCAGGCGCGCGCCGCGGACCCGGCGGGGCAGGAGGTCTTCGTGATGCTGGCCGGTGGGTGCCGACGGCACCGGCGCGTCGCGTTCGGCCGGGGCGGCCGATCCCGAACCCGCCGCGTCGAGCCCGTAGGTGAACGCGACGTCGGTGCTCAGCGTGGGAACCGGCGGCGCGGTTCCCGGCGGCACTGCGCTCGGCGCGGGTGAGGAAGCAGCGGCCGCAGCCGGTTCGACGGGCGGGGCAACCGGAGTGGGTGTGATCGGAGGTTGCTCCGGTCGCGACGCGGGCGCGGGTGGCGCGGGAGCTCGAGGCGGGGCGGGCGGCGCGGCGGCCGGCGACGGGACCGCCGGTGCGGGCGGCCGGGCCGGCATCGACGCGGGCGGAGCGGCGGCCGGAGATGGCGGCGGCACGGGAAGGGGCGGCGGCGCGCTTTGCGGCGGCGCGGCACGAACCGGCGAATCGGCCGGCATGGCCGGTGGCCCGCTCGACGAGCGCGCCGGGGCCGGCGTGACCGGTGGCGCGGCAGCGGCCGGCGCAACCGGCGCGGCGGTGGGCGGCGCAGGGGCAGCGCTGAGCGGCGCCGGGGCAGCCGCGGTCGGCGCGCCGACGAGGAGCATGCGCGGGAGCAACACGCTCGCGGTGGTCCCGCCGCCGGTCGTGTCGCGCAGTTGCACCACGATCCCGTGCCGGCGGGCGAGTTCGGCGACCACGGCGAGGCCGAGCCGCCGGGGCGGCGCGAACTCGACCGTGCGGAACTGCGTGAGGCGCTGGTTCGCTTCCGCCAGGTCGTCGGGCTTGCACCCGATGCCGTGATCGACCACCGCGATCAGGTACCCGTCGGCACGGTGGACGCCCGTCACTGCGACCCGCGAGTCGGGCGGAGAGAACGAGGTCGCGTTCTCGAGGAGTTCGGCGATGATGTGCGCGACCGCCCCCGACGACCGGCCGATGACGTATTCGGGTTCGAGTTTCTCGGCGTCGACCCGGTCGAAGGCTTCGATCTCCGAGAGCGCGGCGCGCAGCACGGTGTCGATGGATTCGGGATCGGATCCCGCCCGTCCCGGCTCCGAGCCTGCGAGCACGAGGAGGCTTTCCGCATTGCGGCGCATCCGGGTGACGAGATGATCGAGGCGCAGCAGGTCGGCGACCGTTCCGGGGTCGCGCTCGCGGCGCTCGAGCTCGGTGACGAGCTCGAGGCTGCGGCCGAGCAGCGCCTGGTGCCGGCGCCCGAGGTCGACGAACATGTCGCCGGCCTGCCGCCGCACACGGGCCTGCTCGGACGCGACGGTGATCGCGGTGCGCAGCGTGCGGTCGAGGGCCGCGATGAGCTCACCGAGTTCGTCGTGCTCGTCGGGGAGGAGCGGCAGCTGGCGTTCGGTCACCTTGCGGCCGTCGCGGGCGAGGTCGAGCGCTTCGGGAAGGCGAACGGTTGCCGCCTCGGCGGCCAGGCGGTTCGCCCGTTCGAAGCGCGCCTTCAACGTGCGCACCCGGTGCATCCCCGGCCGCAACACGACCAACGCGGCCAGGAGGGCCACGACGACGATGACCGCGGCGCCCGCGACGTTGCGGCCGAACGCCAGGACCGCAACGACACCGGCGGCCGCGACGATCAGGGGCGCGACCGAACCCGCGACCACGGTCTTGGTCAACTGCTGCTGGATGCTGCCGTCCCCGGGCATGGCCTACCCTCTTCCGCCCGGCTGGCGTTCCTCTGCCCCGGCAATGCTACCCGGATACCGGCACATCTTTCTCTGCGTAGTGAGATCAGCGCTCAGCGCGGCCGAACTCGCCGGTTGTAGTAGGCCTCGCCCCTCGGTGAGAGCCGGTACCCCCGCTCGAGGCTCACGGTCAGACCGAGGTTCTTCAGCTTACGGACGTCGGTTTTGAAGGGCTGCAGCTCGCGGTCGAACGACGCCGCGAGTTCGGCGGCGCGTGTCGCCGGGTGGGTCGCGATGGATTCGAGCACCGCGGCGGTCCACGGGCCGTGCGAGCTGGCCCGGTCGAGCCGGGCCAGGCGACGCTCGATGGCTGCGAGGTCGTCGTCGGTGAGATCGTCGTGCTCGGCGAGGACGGCACGCGGGTCGGCCGCCCACGGTGTGGAAGACGATCCGGTACACGTCGGCGTCCTCGACGTCGCGCCACCGTGCCCGCACTGTCGCCGCGTCGGGATCGCCGGCGCGGCGGGCGTCGGCGTCGGTGATCGACCCCGGGTCGATCACCTCGACCGAATCGACCTCGACGATGCCGCCACCGGTTCGGTAGCGATGCCCGGCGACAACCTGGCGGCGTCGCCAACGGCGGAACGTGCACGTGATGGAACCGTCGGCGATCCCGGGCCAGAACTGCTGCTCGAACAACATCGGACGCCAACGCTGCCGGTACGGCCCGGCTCAGCGGGGGGAGGCGTCGAAGGGCGCTTTGCCCATCTGCTCGCGAACGGTCACAACCGGCGGGTTCGTGAGGGTACGGCGCTGCCAGTTCGCGCCGTCGACCACGAGGGTGTGGCCGGAGATGAAGCGTGCGTACGGCGACGCCAGGAACGTGGCCGCCCAACCGAGTTCGCGCAGCCGGCCCACCCGTAACGCCGGCTGGCACGCGTCCTTGTCGGAGGTGCGTTCGAGGTTGCCCTGGATGTCGGCCGTCATGTCGTCGTGGGGGAAGAGGCCGGGCACCAACCCGTTCACCTGGATCCCGAATGGTCCCCACTCGACCGCGAGCGTCTCGACCATGTTCTTCACGCCCGCTTTCGCGGCCGCCGAATGCGCGAACCCGGGCCCGCCTGTCCACGCGTACGACGCGCCGATGTTCACGATCGACGCCGGGGTGTTCGCCGCGAGGTGACGGCGGGCGAACTCGCGCGCGCAGAAGAACGTGCCGTTGAGGGTGATGTCGACGACCGTCCGCCACGCGTTCGGCGACATGTCCTCGGCCGGTACCGGGAAGTTCGCGGCCGCGTTGTTCACGAGCACGGTGGGCGTGGCGAACGCCGTTTCGCACGCGTCGAAGGCGGCCGCGATCTGTTCGGGATCGCGGATGTCGCACGCGACGGTGCCCACCGCGCCACCGAGCGCTTCAATGGCGGCACGGCCTGCCTCGAGGTGTTCGGGTTTGCGGCTCGCGATCATGATGTTCGCCCCGAGGCGCGCGAACTCGGTCGCGATGGCCTTGCCGAGCCCGGTGCCGGCGCCGGTGACGAACACGGTCGCGCCGTCGAACGTGCCCGACGGCAGCGCGTGCGCACCGATCGGCGGCGGTTCGGGCAATCCGATCTCGGGCACGTCAACTCCCCCGGTAGTGCGCCGGTCGTTGTTCGGCGCGGGCGGCGCGGAACTCGGCGAAGTCGTCCGACTTGTTGATGAACGTCTGGGCGATGAGTTCTTCGGCCATCGACGACCGGACGTCGCCCTCGCTGAGATGGCGCAACACCCGGCGCGCCATCTTCACCGTCGCGAACGGTGCCGCGGCGATCTTCTCCGCGACCTCGCGCACCGTCGCGTCGAGTTCGTCGCGGGCGACGACGCGCGAAACGACCCCGTGGCCGAAGGCCTCGGTTGCGGTCATCGGTCGCCCGGTGAGCACCATGTCGGCGGCGACACCGTGCCCGCACATCTGGAAGAGGCGCGCGACCCCGCCGGTGTCGGGGATCACGCCGTGCGTGACCTCGGGCAACATGAACTTCGCGTCGTCGCTCGCGATACGGATGTCGCAGAGCAAGGCACGCTGGAACGACGCGCCGATCGCCCAGCCCTGCATCGCGACGATGATCGGCACGTCGAGGTCGAGGATGCGTTCGATGCCCCGGTGGCCGCGGGTCATCAGCTCGTGATGGGTGAGCCCCGCCGACGCACTGCCGATCGCCCCCACGTCGCGCCCCGAAGAGAACGACTTGCCCTCGCCCCGCCAGATCACGGCGCGCAGGTCGCGATTCGCGCCGATCTCGGCGAGGATCTCGAACAGGCGACCGTCCATCGCGTCGTCGAACGCGTTCGCCTTCTCCGGGTTCGCGTTCGTGATCGTCGCGATCGCGCCGTCGATCTCGAACCGCACTCGTGTTTCCATGAGCGCGCAACCTACCGCCCACCCACCCCGCCGTCCCCCGCCGGGTTGTGACGGTTGTACCCCCGTACGGGGGTGTAACCGTCACAACCCGGCAAGGATGTCAACCGATCGGGTGGCGCAGACGTTCTTCCGACGGGGAGCCGGTGGACACCTTCGAAGACCAGTTCGACACGCTGTATCGCCGCGCGTACGGCGTGGCGTACGTCGTGCTGGGCCGGCGAGCCGAGGCGGAAGACGTGGCACAGGAAACGTTGGCGCGGGCCTACGTGCGGTGGCGCAGCGTGCAGGAGTACGCGGAACCGTGGGTCGTGCGGGTGGCGGGCAACCTGGCCATCGACCGGGTACGGCGGCGGGGGCACGTGGGCGCGTTGCCGGCGCGTGACCACGCCGGGCCCGACGCGACGCGGATCGACCTGCAGCGAGCGCTGGCCGCGCTTCCCCGCCGGCAGCGTGAGGCTGTGGTGCTGCGTTACCTCGCCGACCTTCCCGAACGCGACGTCGCGACGATGCTGGGCTGCTCTCCGGGCACGGTGAAGACCCACACCTCGCGTGGCCTGGCGAGCCTCCGGCGCGCACTGGGGACCGCATGAGCGACTTCGACCTCGACGTGTTGCGCGATCCCGACCCGCCGGTTCCCGGCCCGGCGGAACGGGCCGCCGTGCGCGACCGCGCCGCCAGGTTGCGAAGGCGCGTGTACACGGGACGGGGTGCGATCGCGTTCGTGGTCGCGCTCGCGGTCGCGCTGGCGGGCGTCGCGGTGGCCGCGCGCAACGACGGGCGGGAGGCGATCGTCACCTCGCCGCCCGCTCCGACCACCACGCCGTCGACACCCGCACCCCCGCACCTCGACCCTGCGCTCTCGAAGTGTTTCCCTTCAGTCCAGACGGTTGCCGGGCCGGCCCCCACGGGCGCGATCAGCGGAGTCCCGGCGAACCTGCCACGACTCCTGATCCTGTCGCGGGACGGCACGATCCGGGTCCTCGACGGCGCGCGCCTGACGACGTGGTCGTCGTCGCGCCCGTACGTGTGGGCGCGCTTCGCCAACGACGGCACGATCTATGCCAGCCGCGTGACGGCCCGGCCGAACGCGGTCGTGATCGACCACCTCCTCGCACCCGACCGCGTGGCGGTCGCGGCGGTACGGCTTCCGTTCACGGTGAAAACGGGCGCGCCGCGCGGCTACTGCCCGATCGACGGCTACCTCGCAACCTTCGCCATCAACACCGCGGGCCTCGTGCTCGAGCGCCACTTGCCCGGTCCGTGGGACCACAGCTGCCCGGCGCCGGGAACGACCGACGCGAACGGGTTGGGACCGTGCACGTCGCCCGAGGCCGTGAGCCCCGAAGTACGCGCCGGCGGGTTCGCGACCGAGCCGCAGGGCATCGACGCCGGAGAGACCGGCGGGATGGAGAACATCGTGAGCGACGCCCGCAATGGTGCGGCATTCGCGAGCGTCGGGACCGACGGCGTCTTCGTGGTCCGGCCCGGCGCAACGCCCTCGTGCTGCTTCGGCGGTTGGAAGGGCATCGGTTTCGCGCTGTCGGACGACGGATCGCAGATCGCGTGGTCGTCCGACGGTCACGGGATCGCGGTGCTGGCCTTCCACGACCAGAACCACCCGCACGGGCTCGCGTGGCGCGCCGCCGACCGCATCACCGCGATGACGTGGGCGGGCGACACCCTCGCGGTCGTCCACGGCGGCCATCTCACCTTCGTGGGCACCTCGGGGACCAACGCCGCGACCGACGTGCACGGCGTGTCGCTGCGCGGTACCCGCACCCTCGACTTCGCGCCGTAACCCCCTCGCCGGGTTGTGACAGTTGTGCCCCCGTACGGGGGTGTAACCGTCACAACCCGGCGAGGGGGGCGGTGAACCCCTAGCGTGGGCGGCGGACCGTGCGAGGAGGCGATGGTGGCATCAACCGACGGTGTCGGGTGGTACGCGCTCGTGCGCGAAGACCTCCGCACCCACAACGGCGAGTTGAGCTCTCCCGGGTTCCAGGCGGTGGCCGTCTACCGGTTCGGGCGTTACGCCCACTCGTTGACCGGCCCGGTCGGCCTGGTGCTGCGGCGGGTGCACCGCGTCCTCTACATCCTCGTCCGTAACTTCTACGGGATCGACATGCCGGCCGGCGCGGTGATCGGCCGACGCTTCTACATCAGCCACCCGCACGGGGTGATCGTCAACTCGAAAGCAGTGTTCGGCGACGACTGCGCGCTCAGCCACAGCGTCACGATCGGGATCGGCATCCGGGGCAAGGACTCGGTGCCGCACTTCGGCGACCGGGTGTCGATCGGCCCCGGCGCGGTCGTCGTCGGCCAGGTGAAGGTGGGCGACGACGTGCGCATCGGCCCCAATACCCTCGTGACGGGCGACGTGCCCTCCGGTTCCCACGTCGCCCAGAAACCGTCGCGCGCGCTCCAACTCGCCCGCAGCACGGGCGTCGCGGAAGTCACATGAGGGCACGGCGCACGACGGGATAGAGGTAGCGGACGAGGAACGCGAGGGCGAGCGCGGCGAGCAGCACGATGAGCGCGGCGCCGGAACGTGCGAGGAGCCATTCGACCGACGTCGTGAACCCCGAACGGGCGTCGGCCCACGCCTTGGCCAGACCGGTCTGCTGCTTGTGTGTCGCGGCCGGCTTCACGTTCGCCGGCTTCTCGGCGAGCGCCACCGCGATCGACGAGTACGACGCCTGATCGCCCAGCAGGTTGATCTTGCCCTGCAGCTGGTCGATCTCCGACTGCACCGCGGTGATGCGGTCGCGGACTGCGAGGATGTCGCCGATCGACTGCGCGTGCGACAGGACGACGAGCAACGCGTCGCGCTCGCCCGTCGCGGCCTGTAACTGCGCCTGCAAGTTGGTGTACTGCGCGGTGACGTCGGTGCCGGTCTCGCTGTCGTTCAGGACCTTGACGCCGGGCAACCTCCGGAGCCGGGCGATCGCCGTGTTGAACTCCGCGACGGGCACGCGTAGCGCGATGCTCGCCGACGGGTCGGTGCCGCCGTAACTCGTTTGCGAGTTCGACACGTACCCGCCGAGCCCGGTCGCAACGGCGGTGACGCGGCTCACCGCGCTGGGCAACGTCGCGTGCGGCACTTGCAGGTCGAGCGCCGCCGTCTTCACGATCTTGGCCCCGTCGACCGGAGCGCTGCTCGACGACGACGACGGGGGCTGGGACGTCGAGCCGGTCCCGACCGAAGGGGGCAGTGCCGGCAGCTCGGCGGTCGCGCCGCCCCGGGCTGCCGACTTCGGCGCGAGTGTCGGTGCCGACGCGACATCGCGGGACAGCGCGCCGCCCGTCGACTTGCTCGACGACCCGTTGCCGCTCACGGCGATGATCGCGCCGAGACCGCCGAGCAACACCACCGCGGCGGCGACCGCGAGCACCCGGTCGTGCGGGAACGGTCGGCGCGCGGCCGGTTCGGTAGCGGCAGGAACAGGGCGCGGGCGAGCGGCCTCGACCACCCGGCGCGCACCGTCGGGCGGCACGGCGATGTCGTCGGCGATGGAACCGAGCAGGTCTTCGAGGACGGCTTCGTCGATCATCGTGCCGGTCACCGTGCAGTCACCTCCGCGTTCGGTGCGAGCCCACGCACTCGGGTGTCGGCGGCGAGGCGGCGGCGCGCGTCGGACAAGCGCGACTTCACGGTGCCCGGCCGGCGGCGGATCGCGGTCGCGATCTCGCGTTCGCTCAAGCCGGCGTAGTAGCGCAACACCACGACGGTCCGGAGACCGTCGGGCAGTTCGGCGAGCGCGGCGCCGAGCCGCGCCGCGGCATCCGACCGTTCCGCTCGCACGTCGGGTGGTTCGCCGGCCGCCGCCACTTCGGCGCCGGCGTCGAAGCGGGCGCGCTCACGATCGCGGCGCGGCACCTCGCGCCGCAGCTTCGAGTAGCAGGCGTTGACGAGCACCCGGTAGAGCCAGGCGTCGCGACGCGCCCCCACCGGCAACGCGTCGCGGAAGCGCCAGGCCCGGAGGAACGCGTCCTGCAACGCTTCTTCGGCGTCGGCCGGGTTGCCGCAGATCAACACCGCGGTGCGGTACGCCTGGTCGTAGCGGGCATGAGCCCAGGCTTCGAGTTGCGCTTCGGGTGCGACCACGCCGGTTCTGACGCTGCGGGCGCCGGTTTGGTTCGCGAAAACTTCGTCGGATGTCGCGCGGCGCCGGACGGCGCCGCGTCACGTGCCGATCTGCGCCTCCGCCGCGAGGCGCGTCGCCGGGTCGGGGCGCGGCTCGATCGCCTTCAGGTCGCGGCACGTCCGCCAGGTGAACCAGGCACTCCCGAGCGGGATCACGAGGAGGAGGATGCGTAACACGAACGTGATCGAGTCGAGCGACACGCCGAACCACTGCGCGAAGAGGTCCTGGCCGCCGGCGATGAGCAGCACGATGTAGAACGCGAGCACCCCGACGCCGATCGCGGTGCGCACGGGCCGGTCGCGCGGCCGGTCGAGGATGTGGTGCTCGACCGTGTCGTGGGTGACGCGCCGCTCGAGGAACGGCCACGCGTACAGGAGCGCGAACGTCAACGTCGGCAACGCGATCGCGGGCCAGAACACCTCCGGGATGCCGTAGTGCCCGATGCGCAGGTCCCACGCGGGGAAGAGCCTGATCGCACCCTCGGCCCAGCCCAGGTACCAGTCGGGTTGCGCGGCGGTGCTCACCGCCGCGGGGTCGTAGGGCCCGTAGAGCCAGATCGGGTTGATTTGCACGAGGCCGCCGAGGAGGGCGAGCACCGCGACGGTCAGCGCGCCGAGCCCGACCGACTTCGCCGCGTACGTCGGCCAGAGCCGCGAGCCGACCACGTTGTCTTCCCGGCGGCCGGGCCCGGCGAACTGCGTGTGTTTCTGCCGCCACAGGATTGCGAGGTGCGCGCCGAGCAGGCCCGCGATCGCCATCGGGATGAGCAGCACGTGGATGATGTAGAGGCGCGAGATGATCGACGTGCCGGGGTACTCGCCGTTGAACGCGAAGAACGCGATGTGCGGGCCGACGACGGGGATCGAGAGCATGAACGCGTTTGCGACCCGCAACCCGGTGCCCGACAGGAGGTCGTCGGGAAGGGAGTACCCGGCGAAGCCGTTCGCCAGCGCGAGGACGAGGAGCGTGACGCCGATGATCCAGTTGATCTCGCGCGGCCGCCGGAACGCGCCGGTGAAGAAGATGCGGCAGAGGTGCGCGACGATCGTGGCGAGGAATACGAGCGCAGCCCAGTGGTGGATCTGGCGCATCACGAGCCCGGCGCGTACGTCGAAGCTGAGGTGCACGACCGATTCGTACGCCTCCGACATGTGCACGCCGGCCAGCGGCGTGTAACTGCCGTGGTACACGACGTCCTTCTCGCTGTCGTTGAAGAAGAACGTGAGGTAGACGCCGGTCGCGACGAGAACGAGGAACGAGTACATCGCGATCTCGCCGAGCATGAACGACCAGTGGTCGGGGAACGCCTTGTTCAGCGTCTTCCGGCCGAAGTGCGACAGGCCGAGCCGTTCGTCGATCCAGCGGGCGAACCGGCCGATCACTGCAAGCCTCCCGGCTCGGGCGACGGCAGCAACGGGGGCAGGGCACGCGACGGCGATTCGCGTTCGAGTTCTCGGAGCCAGCCGACGAACAGTGCGGCACCCGCGGCGACATAGGCCATCCCACCCCCGGCCCACATGACAACGCCCGCGAGTTCTTGGTCCTGCAACGCCGCCGCGGCCGACCCGGCCGCATAGTGCGGGTACCAGGTCGCGGTCGACAGGGTCATGAACGCGCCGAGCAAGGTCCCAGGAAGCGACGCGAGGAAGATCGCGATCACCGCGGTCGCGGTGCCGGCGCGCTTTCCGGCGCCCGCGACCGTCCACCAGAAGAAGAACCCGGCGAGCAGGAACGAAGCGTGCTCGGAAGCATGGAGCAACGGGTGCGCGACGGCCGCGTCGTAGGCCGACGGCAGGTGCCACACGCCGAGCGCCGTCGTCTGCACTCCGATCGCCAGCGCGATCCACGCGACGAGCGGCACCCGCCGGAACGCGGGAGAACATCGCGCCGCGACCCGTTCGACGCGCGTCTCCAGCGATGGCGGCAGACCGGCGATGGCGATCCGGGGCAACTCGCCGACGACCATCAGCGGCGGCGCGATCGCGAGGAGGATCACATGCTGGATCATGTGCGCGGCCAGGTGGGTGTCGGCCCAGACGTCGATCGGCGGGCCCAGCGCGACGGCGAGCGCGACGAGCGAACCGACCGCGCACGCGCGGCGACCCCGCCCGGTGAACGCGATGTCGGCCGGCCGGTCGGCGGCGCGCGACAGGCCGAGCGCGTAGCAGACGGCGAGCAACGCGACCGGGACGAGCGCGGTGAAGTCAGCCACCGTGCCTCACCAGCAAGACGTAGCTTCCCTCCGAGAGGATCAGCGCGAGGTTGACGGCGCCGATGAGCAGGCCGAGGACGCCGAGGAAACGGCTCATGCCGGCGGGCGAGATGTCGTCGTCTTCGGCGCTCGAGACCACGTCGGTCTCGGCGGGGCCGGCACCTTCGGCGCGACCGGCATGGCGGAGCAGGTCGTAGCAGATGGCCATACCCGCGAGCGTGACGAGCGCGGTGACGATCGTCGCGGCGTGCAACGTCCACTCCCAGCCCGGGTGCGTCGTCGTGAAGCGGACCATCGCGGCTTCGAACACGAGGTGGGCGGCCCACGCCGGGATGCCGACGAGCACCGCCGCCCAGACGACGCCTTCGTGGTAACGCACGATCGCGCCCCGTTCCGAGCTCATCGCACGTGCACCGAGAGGATGAGCGACGAGAACACGAAGATCCACACCACGTCGACGAAATGCCAGTAGAGGCTGAACACGTCGAGGGTGATGTGACGTCGTTCGTCGATGCGGCCGAGCAGCACCTTCAACTGCACGATGAGGCTGAACAGCAGACCGACGAGCACGTGCAGCGCGTGCAGGCCGATCACCGTGTAGTAGATCGAGCCGTACACGCTGTCGCGCCACCCGAAGTGCAACGCCTGGAAGTCGAGCGCGGTGTGCACCAGGAAGGCGGTGCCCATCAGCCAGCTGAGCGCCAAACCGAACTGCACCTGCTTCATCCGGCCCCGCTTGATCGCGGCATCGACCCAGAAGATCGGCAGGCTGCTGCCGAGCAGCACCGCGGTGAAGATCGACGTCTGGAACAGCTCGGGGAGCTCGGTCCCGGCCGGGGGCCACTGTTTGGATGTCGCGCGCAGGAAGAAGTTCGCGGCCAGCAGGACGAGGAAGATCATCCCTTCGGTCGCGATCACCACGACCATCCCCCACCAGGCCTTGTCGTAGCCGCTCGGGCCCGGCGGTGGTGCCTCGACGACGACGGTCGGGAAGGTCTCGGCCGACGCGGCGACGGTCACGACGGTTCCTCCTCGGTGCGCCACGCCCACATGAGGAACCCGGCGACACCGAGCGCGACACCGATGACGCCGACGATCACGAATTTCACGAGCAAACCGACGAACAGGATCCCGATCCCGAGCGCGAGCAGGAACGGGAGCATCGACTCCTCGGGGATGTCGAACTTGTCGGCGGGTTCGGCGAGCAGACCGGCGGTCAGTGCCGTCGACCGGTCGAAGGCACCGCCGACGCCGAGCGACCGCGTCGCGTCTCGCTCACCCGAACGGGCGACGGGCAGCGGGCGCTGGTCCCACAGCGGGTGCCGGCTCGCGACCACGGGGATGGCGTCGAAGTTGTAATCGGGAGGCGGCGACGTCGTCGCCCACTCGAGCGTGTCGGCACCCCACGGATCGGCACCCGCCGGTTCACCGCGCTTCAGGCTCCAGACGACGTTGTACAGCGTCATCAGGGTGCCCGCCGCGAACACCACCGCGGCCAGGCTGACAATCAGGTTCAGCGAGTTCCACCCGAGCCCCGATTGGTATGTGTAAACGCGCCGGGGCATCCCGAGGAAGCCGAGGATGTGCATCGGGAAGAACGTCACGTTGAACCCGATGAACATCGTCCAGAAGCTGATCTTGCCGAGCCGGTCGCTGAGCAGCCTGCCGGTGAGCTTCGGCAACCAGAAGTAGAGCGCGCCGAAGATCGGGAACACGACCGCGCCGTTGAGCACGTAGTGGAAGTGCGCGACGACGAAGTAGCTGTCGGTCACCTGCCAGTCGAACGGCAGCACTGCGACCATCACACCGCTGATGCCACCGAGCAGGAAGATCAGGAGGAACCCGATCGCGAAGAGCATCGGCGTATTCAGATGGACCTTCCCGCGCCACATCGTGGCAATCCACGAGAAGAACTGCACCCCGCTCGGGATCGTGATGAGCAGGCTCACCGCCGAGAAGAACGACATCGCCAGCGGCGGCAACCCGGTCGCGAACATGTGGTGGACCCACACGCCGAAGCTGATGAAACCGATCGAAACGAGTGCGGTGACGATCCACAGGTACCCGGCGAGGGGTCGTCGCGAGAACACGGGAATGATCATCGAGACCATGCCCGTTGCCGGCACGAACAGGATGTACACCTCCGGGTGGCCCCAGAACCAGAAGAGGTGCTGGTACAGCAACGTGCTGCCGCCGTGCGCCGGGTTGAAGAACTGCGTGCCGAAGATCCGGTCGAGTTCGAGCAAACCGCCGGCGACCGTCACCGCGGGCACCGCGAAGATCACCATGAAGGAGAACACGAGCATCGACCACACGAAGATGGGGAGACGGTTCAGGGTCATGCCCGGCGCGCGCATCTTGAACGTCGTCACGATGAAGTTCACCGCGCCGACGGTCGTCGAGATACCGACGAAGACCACACCGAGCCCCCAGAAGTCGAGGTTCACGCCCGGCGAGAACGCCTTCGTGGTGAGCGGCGTGTACGCGAACCAACCGCCGTCGGGAACGTGGCCGATCACGAAGCTCGAGTAGAGGAAGATGCCCGACAGCACGAAGATCCAGTAGCTGAACGCGTTCAGCCGCGGGAACGCCATGTCGCGACTGCCGATCTGCATCGGGAGCAGGTAGTTGCCGAACCCGGCCAGGACGGGTGTGTTGAACAAGAAGATCATCGTCGTGCCGTGCATCGTGAACAGTTCGTTGTACGTCGACGCGTTCAGCACGTGCGCGTTCGGTTCGGCGAGCTGCGCGCGCATGAACAGCGCCATGAGCCCCGAACTGAAGAAGAAGAAGAACGCGGTGACGATGTAACGGATGCCCACCCGTTTGTGGTCGACCGTCGTGAAGAAGCCCGGCACACCGGGGGCGTCGACCCATACCTGTTCGAGGACTGCCGTCACTTCAGGCTCTCGAGGTACGCGACGATCGCGCGTGTCTGCGCGCCCGACAGATCGATCTTGGGCATGAGCACTCCCCGCTTGATGGACGGTGCATCGGTGATCCAGCGCGCGAGGTTGGCGCGGTTGTTGTCGACGATCCCCGCGCCGAGATAGGGCCGTTCACCGATATCGGTGAGGTCGGGGCCGACCTTGCCTTGCGCTTGCGTTCCCTCGATGGAGTGGCAGCCCGCGCACGACTGCGCGTTGAAGGCAACCTGGCCCGCGGCCGCGAGTTCCGACGCCGGTTCGAGCGCCGGTTGCGCATGCTGGGCCATCCAGCGGTCGAAGTCGCCCGGCGTCTGCACGATGACGACGAAGTCCATGTGCGCGTGCTGGAGGCCGCAGAACTCCGCGCACAAACCGAGGTACGTGCCCGGCGTCTGCGCGCTCATGCGCAACAGGTTGTCCTGGCCCGGGATCATGTCGACCTTCCCCGCCAGTTGCGGCACCCAGAAGCTGTGGACCACGTTGTCGGAGGTGAGGTGGAACTCGATCGGCCGGCCGGCCGGGAGCCGGATCACGTTCGCGGTGCTGAAGTGGATCGACGGGTAGTCGACCGCCCACCACCACTGCTTGCCCACGACGTTGATCCGCAGCGCGTTCGGTTCCGGCTTGCGGAGCGCGTCGGTTGTACGCACCGTCACGACGGCAAGGACGAACAGGATCACGAGCGGTACGACGACGCCGCCGATCAGGATCATCCGGTCGTCGAACCGGCGCCCCTCCCGGCTGTCGGGGCCGATCCCGTTCGCGTGTTCCTCGGCTCGCGCCGCGCGGCGCCCCCGGTGGATGGCGTAGACGATGAACGAACCGACGACGAGGTAGACACCCGCGGCGAGCGCGAACATCAACCACCACACGCCGGCGATGTGGCGGGCCTCGGTCCCCTTCGGGTCGAGCATCGACGGCGAGCGCGACGTGCCACAGCCGGCCGCGGTCAATGCGAGCGCGAGCACGACCATCGCGAAAGTGACGCCGCGGCGGTGGGTCGAGTTGCTCACATCATGTTCCAGGTGCCGGGGCCGATCGGGCCGGAGAAGTCGCCGCGGGCGCGAAGGACTCCGTCGGAATCGATCATGAGCGGGAGCTGCGGGAGCGCGTGCGTCGCCGGCCCCGACGTGGGGTGCGCGCCGTCGAGCACCGCGAACGTCGATTGGTGGCACGGGCAGAGCAGCGTGTGCGTCTCCGCTTCGTAGAGACCGACCGGGCAGCCGGCATGGGTGCACACCTTCGAGAAGGCGATGAGCCCTTCGGGCGCCCAGAACGCGCTCCCGCGCGTGCCGTGGAGCAAGGTCGGGTCGACCCGCATCAGCACCGCCTGCCCGTCGGCGGAACCGGGAGAACCTTCGGGGAACACGGTCAGCAGGCCGTCCTTCGGAACCTCCGACGCTCGCACCGGGACGCTGTCGCTCGTCACGACCCGCAGGCCGCTCCGCCACGGCGTGTGCTTCAACGCGTTCCCCGGTCGCGGCCCGAACGATCGCACCGGGAACGCGAGCGCGACCGTGATCGCGCCAAGCGCGCTCGCCAGCGCGCCGAGGATGAACGGCCGGCGCTCGATCACGCCGCCCCGTTCGAAGTCTTCCGCGAACTCCTCCTGTTCCACTGGTGCGCTGGCGAGCGACGGGCGCGGCTCGTCGCGGTCGCCGGTCGGGAGGAGATGGTGGGCCCACAGCACGAAGCCGGTCCCGAGCAAGCCGAACGATGCTGCGAGCAAGACGCCCTCGGCCTGCGGTTGGCCGCCCTGCCAGTAGACGGCGGCAAGGGCGAGCGCGCACGCGGCGCTCAAGAGGAAGCACCAGCTGATGGTGCGCGCGTCGCGGCGGGTGCGGTCGGTGTTCTCCATGCCGCCGTTCACGTTCGGGTTCCGATCATGCGCGCGATGACGAGCAGCGCACCGAGCCCGATGACGATCCCGACTGCGCCTTCGGCGAGCGGCCCGGCATGACCGAGCGGGATGCCGCCTCGGTCGTTGGGGTGATCGAGCGCACGAACATACGCGACGACGTCGTTCACCTGCGCGTCGTTCAGCGCGGCGTTGCCGAACGCGGGCATCGGGTCGGGACCGATGCGGATCGCCTCCGCGATCTGCGTGGGGGTGGCTTTGTGGAGCGAGGGCGCTTCGCGGGCGACGAGCGCGCCGCCCGTCCCCGCCCACGCATGGCAGGCCGCACAGTTCAACCGGTACAGCTGACCGCCGGCGGCGACATTCGCGTCCGAGAGCGAAACCTGCGGTATCGGCGGGCCGCCACCGGTGAGGGCGGCGACGTATTGCACCAGCGCCGCTTCCTCCGCCGGCGGGTACTTCGGTTTCTGGCGCGGGATCCGCAGCCCCTTGTGACCGAGGGGTAAGGGCATCCGACCGGTCGAGACCCAGTAGTCGACGGACGCGGCGCCGACGCCGATGAGCGACGGGCCGGCCGCGGTTCCCCGTCCGTCCGCTCCGTGGCACACCGCGCAGTCGGCGAGGTACACGGTCTGGATCGCACGCGTCGACGCGCTCGGCGTCGTCGAGGTCGAGGCGGTTGCACCGCTCGCGCGCGCCGGGCGCGCCAGCGCGAAGAAGACCGCGGCGACCAGGCTCGCCGCGACGGCGCACATCCCAGTCGTGAACAGCGCTCGGCGCGACGCGCGGGCCGGCCCGCGCCGCAACCTGCGGCGAGCCGACCGCGACACGCCGATTGCCGAAAGTTCCATCCGGCCTCCGTGTCGCTTTGACCCCCGGCACAACCGTAACCAGCGTGGCGGCGTGTTCAAACGTCGCGAACGCGAATTCGCGGGGACATTGCTCGCGGACCGCACGACCCTCAGGCCGGTGTTCGGGTCGGGTGGCCGCGGACTTCCTGCCCCGCCACCAGTACCTACCTACGGGTAGGTAGGGTAGGGGCATGATGCAGATGACCACGCTCGACCTGGTCGACGCGCTCGCGCCCACCGTCACCCGGTTGTACGAGCGCCACCTGGCGGCCACCAAGACCTGGATGCCCCACGACCTCGTCCCGTGGGAACGGGCATCCGCGTCCGCACCTCGCTCCGGTTGGGTCGAGTCGGACTCGCCGCTGCCGGTCGGCGTGCGCAGCGCGCTCGTCGTCAACCTGCTGACCGAGGACAACCTCCCCTACTACTTCGAGACGATCAACCGGATGTTCGCCCACGACATCTGGCGCGAGTGGGCCCGGCGCTGGGTGGCCGAGGAGATGCGCCACGCGATCGTCATCCGCGACTACATCACCGTGACGCACGCCGTCGACCTCGACGCGCTCGAAGCGGCTCGCATGCACCAGGTGAGCAACGGCCAGGTCCCTCAACCCGAGTCAGCCGTCGACACGCTCGCGTACGTCGCGTTGCAAGAACTCGCGACGCGCATTTCACACCGGAACACCGGCAACCTGCTCGACGACGAAGACGGCTACAAGGTGATGGCACGCGTCGCCGCCGACGAGAACCTGCACTACCTCTTCTACCGAGACCTCGTCACCGCCGCGCTCGACATCGACCCGTCCGGGTCGATGCTCGCGATCGAACGGCAGGTGCGCGCGTTCGAGATGCCGGGCACCGGGATCCCGAACTTCAACGTGCTCGCATCGCAGATCGCCGACATCGGTATCTACGACTTCACGTTGCACCACGACCAGGTGCTCGTCCCCGTCGTGTTACGGCACTGGGACATCGAGTCGATCGGGGGCCTCAGCGCCGAAGCCGAGCTCGCACGCGACCGGGTCGTGGCTCACATCGCGCGGGTGGGACGGATCTCCGAACGCATCGCGTCTCGAAAAACCTCTCGCGCGGCCACCGGTCGGTAATAATCACCCGCGCAGTTCGTACGCCACGGCCAGGCACGTCCGTGCCGGCAGCACCGGGGAGAACGCAATGCGAGAACACAGGCGGGTTGGTCTCATGATCGTCGCGGCGGTGTTGACCGCGCTCGCGGCGGCTTGTGGCGGGAGCGGCTCTTCGAAGGCGTCCGGTTCCGGCACCACCACGACCACCGCGGCAGGTTCCAGCTCCGCGAGCGGCAGTGGCACGACCACGACGCAGAAGATCAGCGGCGACAGCAACAGCAACTTCTGCCGGTACGCCCGCGACGTCGAGAAGTCGTTCACTCCCGACGTCGGCGCCGACCCGTCCTCGATCCGGTCGCTCATGGAGCAGGCGGGGAAGGCGATGCAGCAGGCGGTGAAGATCGCGCCGGCGGAGATCAAGCCCGATTTCCAGACGTTCGTCGACGCGTTCACGCCGTACCTGCAGGCGCTCAAAGACGCGAACTACGACTACACGAAGATCGACCCGACCAAGCTGCAGAGCATCACCGCACCCGACGTGACGGCCGCTTCGCAACACATCTCGGCGTACATGACGCAGGTCTGCCACATCACCGACACCACCCCGTCGACCTGACCGACCGGTTTTGATGAAGTCGGAGCGCGCTCCAGGGCTGTTTCGCTACATCAAAACGAGCGACGTTCGCCCGGTCGCAGACCGTCGAGGATGATCCGCACGTAACGCTCGCGCAGTGCCGGCTCGAGATCGCCGACCACGGCGGTCGCGTGCGCGACACCCGCGAAGAGCATCGAGATGTCGGCCGGGCCGATGTCGTTGCGGATCGTGCCGAGCGCCTGTGCGCGGGTGACCAGTTCGGTGACGGCATCCATCAAGGCCTCGCGGGCGGGCAGGTCGGCGACCGCCAGTTCGCTCGCCATCTGTTCGGCGAACGCGCGGTGGCGACCGTGGAACTCCGCGAGCGCGATGAAGAACGCTTCGAACGCGCCGGCCTCGTCGGGCGACGCCAACGCGGCCTGTGCCCGTACGAGCAGCGATTCGTAGAGGCGCGCGAACACGGCTTCGAGCAGCGCCTGCTTGGTCGGGAAATGCCGGCACACCGTGCCCACCCCGACGCCGGCGCGCCGGGCGACATCGTCGAGTTGCGCCTTCAGGCCGGCGGCGGCGAATGCCGCTTCGGCCGCGTTGAGCACCTTCTCCCGGTTCCGCACCGCGTCGGCGCGGCGCGGCCGATCGTCGACAAACGGAACCATCATTCCGACTGTACGCGGTCCCGGTTGTCGCTCGTCGAGCAGAAGGTTAGGCTGCCCTAAGTCGAAGGGGGAAGCGTGAAGACAACCCGGGCCGTCCCCGCGCTCGTCGTGATCGCGCTCGCCGCGCTGGCGGGTTGCGGATCGTCGGCGTCGCGCGCCTCGCACCCCGCGGCCACGTCGGTCGGTGGCGCGCCGGTGCTCGACGGCAACATCACGCTCTACAGCGGCCAGCACGAGCAGACCGTCGACATGCTGGTGAAGGCGTTCGAGCAGGAGGCCGGCGTGAAGGTCAGCGTCCGCTCGGCCGACGAGGGAACCCTCGCCAACCAGATGCTCCAGGAAGGCTCCGACACCCCTGCCGACGTGTTCTTCGCCGAGAACCCTCCCGCCCTGAACGTGCTCGACGAGCACCACCTGCTCGCGAAGACCCTGCCGTCGACGCTGGCCAAGGTCGACACCGCGTACAGCCCGACATCGGGTGACTGGGTCGGCGTGTCGGCGCGCGCGGTGGCGCTCGGCTACAACACCGGCCAGGTCCGCGAGGCCGACCTCCCGACATCGGTCCTCGACCTCGCGAAACCCGAATGGAAGGGCAAGGTCGGGTTGGCGCCCGCCGAAACCGACTTCCAACCGGTGATCACCGCGATCATCAAACAGCGCGGGCTCGACGCGGCGACGACGTGGCTCAAGGGCCTGAAGGACAACGCCAAGCTCTACGACGACAACGAAGCGGTCGTCGCGGCGATCAACCGCGGCAAGGTCGAGACCGGGCTCCTCGACCACTACTACTGGTACCGCCTGCGCGACGAGGTGGGCACCGGTTCGATCCACTCGGCGCTGCACTACTTCGCGCCCGGCGACCCCGGTTCGCTGGTCACGGTCTCGGGGGCGGGGCAGACCGCATCGAGCAACCATCCCGGTACCGCGCAGGCGTTCCTCGCGTTCCTGGTCGGGCCCACCGCGCAGAAGATCATCGCGACCAGCGAGAGTTACGAGTACCCGCTCGGATCGGGCGTGCAGACGGCGAAGCCGCTGCGCCCGTTCTCCGACTTCGGCCCTTCGCCGTTGACGATCGCCGAGTTCGGTGACGGCCGGCAGGCACTCGACCTGTTGCAGCAGGTCGGCCTGTTGTAGTGGGCACCGGCTCCGGCGCCGCCGCCGGCGTCACGGGCGACGGCGGGTCACCCGTCGCGCCGCTCGCTCGCGCGCCACGCAGGCGGAGAGCGCCGTGGTGGCTGGCCATCGCCGCGCTCGTCGTCGGTGTCGCGCTCGTCATCCCGCTCGCGGGAGTGATCTACCAGGCCGCGAACGCGGGCTGGTCGAACACGCACCGGGTGCTTTCGGGGCCGCTGTTGCCCACCCTCATCATGCACACGGTGCTGCTCACGCTGATCGTGTCGAGCGCGTGCGGCATCCTCGGCCTCGGTACGGCATGGCTCGTCGAGTGCACCAACCTCCCGTTCCGTCGTATCTTCGGCGTCGTCCTGCTGCTCCCCCTCGCGGTTCCCGAGTTCGTCGCCGGGTACGCGTGGGTGTCGATCGCGCCGTCGATCGAGGGGCTCTGGGGCGCATCGTTCGTGATGACGCTCTCGCTGTTCCCCCTCGTCTACCTGCCGGTGGCAGCGACGCTGCGCCGCGCCGACCCCGCGATCGACGAAGTCGCGCGCAGTATGGGTACCGGCCCGGTCGCGCGTTTCTTTCGCATCACCGTGCCGTCGGTGGTGCGACCGCTCGTCGGCGGGATGCTGCTCATCGGCTTGTACCTCCTCGCGGAATACGGCGCGTTCGCGATCCTGCGGTACCGGACGTTCGCGACCGCGATCTACAACGAGTACTCCATCGGGTTCGACAGCCAGACCGCGTCGGTGCTGACGCTCGTGCTGTGCCTGATCGGCGTGTTCTTCCTCGTCGGCGAATCGCGCGTCGGGCGCTCGTCGAACCCGGGTCGGGAGTCGGGACGCGCACCGGCGCGCACACGCCTGGGTTTCGCCGCGGTGCCCGCCTTCCTCTCGGTCGTCACGCTCGCGGCGCTGGCGATCGGCGTGCCGGTCGGGTCGATCACGTACTGGATGTTGCGAGGTAGTTCGACGACGTTGCCGTCGGCGTCGATCGTCGGGATCACGATGCGGTCGCTCGGGCTCGGTGCCGTCGCCGCGCTCATCGCGACCGCGCTCGCGTTACCCGTCGCGATCATGTCGGTGCGGCACGGGAGCCGGTTCTCGGCCACGGTGGAGCGCACCGCCTACCTCGACCGCGCCCTGCCGGGCATCGCGATCGGGTTGACGCTGGTCACCATCACGGTGCACCACTTCCGGCCGCTCTACCAGACCTCGATGCTGCTCGAACTGGCGTACGTGATCCTGTTCTTCCCGCTCGCGCTCGTTGCGGTGCGCGCCGCGGTGGCGCGGGTGCCGCCCGGTCTCGAAGACGCGGCACGCTCGCTCGGCACGTCACCGTTCGTGGTCGTGTGGCGGATCACGGTGCCGCTCGTCCTCCCGGGCCTGGCGGCCGCGGCCACGCTCGTCTGGTTGTCGGCCACGACCGAATTGACCGCGACGTTGCTGCTCCGACCGACCGGGCTGAAGACGCTCGCCACCCAGTTCTGGGTGTACACGACCGGGCTGGCATACGGCGCCGCCGCCCCGTACGCGGCCATCATGATCGGGATGTCGGTCCTGCCCGTCCTGCTCCTCACCCGGATGGCCCGCTCTTCGGCGAGCGCGGTGGCCGGCGCCCGCGACCGGTGAGCGGCATCCGGGTCGACGACCTCGCGGCCGGCTACGGCTCGCTCGCGGTGCTGGCCGGTACCTCGCTTGCGGTCGCGAGCGGATCACTCACGTGCGTGCTCGGCGCGTCGGGCTGCGGCAAGACAACCCTGCTGCGCGTGATCGCGGGTTTCGAGCCCGCGCGCGCCGGATCGGTGCGCATCGGCGACCGGGTCGTCGACGATGCGAAGTCGCGCGTCCCGGCCGAGAAGCGACGCGTCGGCTACGTGCCCCAGGAAGGTTCGCTGTTCCCTCACCTCACCGTGGCCGACAACGTCGGTTTCTCGATGGGGCGCAGGAGCCGCGACGCACGCGCGGCCCGGCGGGCGCGCATCGCGGAGCTCCTGGCGCTGGTCGGGATGGGCGAGCTCGCGGCGCGGTACCCCCACCAACTCTCGGGCGGGCAGCAGCAGCGGGTCGCGGTCGCGCGCGCGCTCGCGAGCTCTCCCGAGGTGATCCTCCTCGACGAGCCGTTCGCCGCGCTCGACGCGGCGCTACGCGCCCAGCTCCGCAGCGACATCCGATCGGTGCTGCGCACCGCCGGCGTGACCGCGTTGCTCGTCACCCACGACCGGGCCGAAGCACTCTCGCTCGGCGACGAGATCGCGGTGATGCGCGACGGCTACATCGCACAGGTCGCACCGCCGCACGAGCTCTACACGCGGCCGGCCGACGCCGATGTCGCGCGGTTCGTCGCCGACGCAACGACCCTCGACGCGACTACCGACGCGGCGACCGCGCATACGCCACTCGGGCCGCTCCCGATCGACCCGGCCAGCACCGTGCGACCCGGCGCGTGCCGCGTCGTGATCCGGCCCGAGCAGGTGCGATTGATGCCCGTCACCGCTCGCGACGGTGGCGATGCGATCGGCAAAGTGACGCACGCGGAGTACTTCGGGCACGATGCCCGCCTCGACGTGACCCTCACGACGAGCAATGGTGATGTGCACGTGGCCGCGCGCATTCCGGGCCCCGACGCGCCGAGCGAAGGAAGCCATGTCGCGGTGACGGTCGACTCCCCCGTATGGCTCCTGCAACCGTGATCTTCGAGCGTCACGTGCGCGTGGCACGCGTCGAAACCCGGGCGAGCAACGAGATGCGGAGAACGCCACGATGACCACGCCCACGACCGCGCCGCCCGGTTCCGGATGGGGGGCCGCGGCCGGCGCGCCACCCGATCCGAAACGTTGGATCGCCCTCGTGATCCTGTCGAGCGCGCTGTTCATCATCGTCCTCGACAGCACGATCTTGAACGTCGCGGTCCCGACGATCATTCGCGAGTTCCACACGCAGGTGTCGTCGATGCAATGGGTGATATCGGGTTACTCACTCGTCTTCGCTTCCCTGCTCATCAGCTTCGGCCGGCTGGGCGACATCGTCGGCCGCCGGAAGCTGTTCTTCCTCGGCGCCGGCCTGTTCGCGCTCGGTTCCTTGATCGCGTCGCTGTCGCATTCGGTCGTGCAGTTGTTCCTCGGCGAGGCGCTGCTCGAAGGCATCGGCGCGTCGATGATGTTGCCGGCGACGTTGTCGATCCTCTCGGCGACGTTCCGGGGTCGTGAGCGAGGTGTCGCGTTCGCGGTGTGGGGTTCGGTCGCGGGCGGCGCCGGCGCGCTCGGGCCCTGGGTCGGCGGCATCCTCACCACCGACTACTCCTGGCGCTGGGCATTTCGTGTCAACGTCGTCATTGCCCCGCTCGCCATCCTCGCGGGCATCGTCTACGTCCACGACTCGAAGGACGAACGCGCGAACGGGCTCGACGTACCGGGTGTCGTCGCGGTCACGATCGGGCTGCTCGCGCTCGTGTTCGGCATCATCGAAGCCGCGCGTTACGGATGGTGGAAGCCGATCGGCGACCAATCGATCGGAGGCTGGACGTGGCCGCTCCACACGGTGTCGGTCGTGCCGGTCTCGCTCGCGATCGCGGCCCTGGTACTCGCGCTGTTCGTGCGGATCGAGCTCCGGCGAGTCGCCGCGGGCAAGCCGGTGGTGTTCGACTTCACCGACCTCGTCCACCGCGGCTTCCGGTACGGCCTCATCAATACGACGGTGCTCGCGATGGGCGAGTTCGGCGCGTTCTTCGTGCTGCCCATCTTCCTGCAGGCCGGGCTCCACCTGTCGGCGATCAGCAGCGGCACGTGGCTGCTTCCCGCGGGCATCATGGCGTTCGTCGGCGGCGGGATCGGCGGGCAGCTCAGCCGACGTTACGGACCGAAGTACGTGATTACTGCCGGCCTCGCGTTCGAGGCGACCGGCATCTGGCTCTACGTCGCGGCCTTCTCGCCCACGACGTCGTTCCTCTCGCTGCTCCCGGCGCTGATGCTGCACGGCGTCGGCATCGGTTTCGCCACCAGCCAGCTCACCAACGTCGTGCTGAGCGACATCCCGCCGCAGAAGGCCGGCTCGGCGAGCGGCGCCGCGGGGATGGTCCGCCAGGTCGGCACCGCCCTCGGCATCGCGCTGATCGGCGCGATCTTCGTCGCGCAGGCCACCAGCCACGTTCGCCACGATCTCGACGCCGCCAAAGACATCCCGCCCGCGGTGCGCGAGCAGGTGATCGCGAGCGTTGGCGACGGGATCGGCGGCGGGGCACCACCGCAGGCATCGAACTCGGCCCTCGGGCGGCGCATCGGCACCGTCGTGTCGAACGGTGTGGCCGACGCGTCCCGGCCCGCGGTCGCGTTCGCGGGCGTCGTCGTGACCCTCGGCGCGCTGATCTCGTTGCTGGTGCCCAACATTCCCGCCGAAGCCGATCCCGCCTCGGAGTTCGCCACCGCGGACTGAAACGCACGCCGCGACACCGAGGGGTTTGCCGGCGACCCGGTCGAGGGGTAATTATGTGTGTGACTCACACATGATTTATGCGGAGGGACGCGATGATGGCGAAGGGATCATTCGAGGTGACATCGTGGGATGAGGAGACGTACCGCGAACTCGACGGTGGCGGGAAACTCACCCGGGCGAACGTGACGCAGACCTTCGATGGCGGTATCGCCGGTGAGGGCAGCGCGTCCTGGCTGATGGCCTATCGCGGCGACGGCACTGCCCACTTCCTCGGCTTCCAATACGTCGCCGGCACGATCGACGATCGCGCCGGGACGTTCGTCCTCGAGACGATCGGCGACTTCGACGGCGCGATCGCGACGTGGCGCGCCGCCGTCGTCGACGGTTCCGCCACCGGGGGCCTCGAAGGTCTTTCCGGTGGCGGTACGTTCGGCGCCCCGCACGGCACCACGGCATCGTTCGAAATCGACTACAGCCTCGCATGATCGCGAGCAGACCCGGTGACTCCGTCGAGCCACGCCTGACGAACCTCATGGGGGCCCTCACCCTGGCGCTCGGCGACCGGTTGCGCGACGCGACCGAAACCGCGGCGGCGCATACGGCTGCGGCGCCGGCCGCGCTCGTCGCGCTGTCGGAGTTCCTCGATGGGGGCACGATGGACGATCTGCGCAACGTCGTCGGCTTGACACCGTCGGGCGCGGTTCGACTCGTCGATCGCCTCGCCGGCGCCGGCTACGTCGTGCGCCGGCCCGGTGACGATGCGCGGACGGTCGCCATCGTGCTCACCGCGGCCGGCCGGCGCGCGGCGAAACGCACACTCGACGCCCGTTCGGCAGCCATCTCCAGCGTGCTGGCAGATCTGCCCACCACCGACCGAAAGGCGTTGGAGCGCATCGCCGAACGGCTCCTGACCGCGATCACCAAGGCGCGTCTGTCAGCCCGTGACGCCGGCGGCGAGCCGTCGGGCGGTTGGCTGTGCCGCCTCTGTGATCTCGACGCGTGCGGCCGGGAGCAAGGCCGGTGCCCGACGGCGCTCGCCGCCGGATGGCAGGCCGGCGGCGAGCGCCGGGGGTGATCGTCGCCGGTCGCGGTGCGCAGGTCGCGGCCTCTACCCATCGTCGCGACCGTTCGCCTATTTTGCAGGAGCAAGAGTTCGCGAACGGCAGGGCGGCGAACCGAACGGGGCGCGATGGCATGACTGAGGTGCGTCCGAGCCAGGTCGACAACGGGTCGTCGTCTGCCATCCACTCCTCGGGCCGGGAACCGCGATGTTCGAGATCGGGACGCCGGTCACCCCGGAAGTGGCCGCACGATGGTTCCAGGCGCTCTACGAGTCGCCGCTCATGTTCTCCGGCATCCTCGACGATCACGGTCGGGTGCTCGACGCGAACCATCTCAGCGTCGAAGGGTGCGGGTTCCGTCGCGACGAAGTACTCGGCGTCGCGTTCTGGGAATGCGGCTGGTGGAGCCCCGACGCCGAGATCGCGAACCAGGTCCGACGCTGGTGCGAGGAAACCCTCGCAACCGGGCGACCGTTGCGCGCCCGGAGCACCTACTTCCTGAGTGACGGCCGCGCCCGAGTCGTCGACCTCGCGCTGCACCCCGTCGCTGCCGACGGCATCGTGATCGATTGCAACAGTCCGAGCGGTTACATCGTGGCCACCGGCTCCGACATCACCGAAGCCGTGGCGGCCCAGGCCGAGCACGAGCAACGGGTCGCCATCGAAGCCGACGTGTTGCGGCAGGCGAACGACCTGTTCCGTGGTGCGCTCGACGCCATGATCGACCACGTCGCGATCGGCACCAGCATCCGGGGCCCCGACGGGGAGATCACCGACTTCGAGATCGAGTTCATGAACCGGGCCAGTGTCGACGGCGCGGGCCGGTCCGCCGACGAGATCGTGGGTTCTCGCGTGTGCGATCTCTACCCGAGTTGGCGGGCGTCGGGAATGTTCGACCGTTTCTGCGCCGTGGTCGAGACCGGTACGCCATTCGTCGGGTACCGGGTGCCATACGAAGACGCACTCGACGACGGCACTCCGATCGCCGGTTACTGGGACCTCCAGGTGACGAAGCTCGGCGACGGCTACATCGCCGCTTCGCGCGACGTCACCGAGGCCGTGCACGACGAAGTGACACTCCGGGAGGCGCAGCAGGTCGCCGAACGCGAACGCGTCGCGGTCGAACTCCTGCAACGAGCCGCGCTCCCGCTCGAGTTGCCGGTCACGCGACGAGCAACGCTCGGCGCGCACTACCAACCCGCCGCGGGGCAAACCGCGATCGGTGGCGACTGGTACGACGCGTTCAACCTCGACGACACCCACATCGCGCTCGTCATCGCCGACGTTGCCGGCCATGGCCCCGACGCCGCCGCGTACATGGTGCAGATCCGGAACGTCATGCGAACGGTTGCCGTCGAGCACCGCGCACCGGCCGACATCCTGCGGCGCGCCAACAACGTCGCGCGCCGGCTCGACGAAACATCGGTCGCGATGACGACCGGCTGCGTCGCCGTACTCGACCTCACGACCGCCGAGCTCACCTGGTCGCTCGCCGGCCATCCGCCACCCCTGCTCCTCGGTGCCGACGGTCGGACAGAATTCCTCGCGGTGCCGCCCGGCCTCCCGATCGGCGTGTGGCCGGGCACCGAATACCCGCAGGCGGCGACCCGGCTGCAGGAGGGCGATCGGATCGTGATGTTCACCGATGGACTGGTCGAGCGGAGAGACGAACCATTCGATGCCGGGCTCGCTCGCCTCGTCGCGATCGGTCACGAGTGCCGCCGGCTCGCTCCCCAAGCCGCGGCTGAGTGGCTGGTCGAGGCGTTGAGCCCGCGCCTCGACGACGTCGCGCTCCTGGTCGTCGAGTTCGGTACCGCCGCGCCGCCGACTTCGGCCGCGGCACGCGTTCGGGCCCGTTCGGCCTGAACGCGCGCGCATCTGCGTAGCCTGACGCCGTGTCGTTCCTCGGTTTGGTCTCGCACAACGTGTGGACCAAGAAACTTCGATCACTCCTCACGGCCTTCGCGGTCGCGATCGGCGTGCTCACCGTCGTCACGTTGGGCATCGTGACCGAGAGCCTGAAAACCACTGCCGCGTCGATCCTGCAGACCGGCAAAGCCGATTTCACGGTCGCGCAGAAAGGCGCCTCCGACATCCTGCTCAGCACCATGACCTCCTCGCAGCTCAAGCGCATCCAGGAAACGAAAGGCGTGAAAAGCGCGGTGGGCGTGCTGCTCGACACCGAGAAGCTCAACGCGAAGAACCCGCTGTTCATCGAGATCGGCATCGCGCCCAACGACCTGTCGACGTTCGGGGTGAGCATCCTGCGCGGCAAGGTGTACGGCGCGAACGCCGGGCAGGAAATGCTCCTGGGTTGGCGCATCGCCGACGACCTCGGGCTGCAGCCCGGCGACACGCTCACCATCGCGGGGTCGAAGAAGACCATCACCGGCATCTTCTCGACGGGGAACGTGTTCGGCGACTCCGCCGGCATGTTCCCGATCGTGCCGTTCCAGGCGTACGAACGGCAGCCCGGCGGCTACTCACTGGCGTTCGTGCGGGTCGAGCCGCATGCGAACAGCCAGACGGTCGAGAAGGCCGTGGCGGCAACGAATGCCGGGCTCACGACGATCCAGTCGCTCGCCGACTTCGGGCGAGCCGACCGCAACTACGCGCTCATCACGGCCGCCGACCGGGGCGCGACGATCGTCGCGGTGATCATCGGCGCGTTCATCGTCATGAACACGATGCTGCTCTCTCTCGTCGAGCGCACCCGCGAGTTCGGGATCCTGCGCAGCTTCGGCTGGACGAGACGCCGCGTCGTCTCGCTCATCATGAGCGAAGCGTTCGTGATCAGCCTCGCGGGAGCCATGCTCGGGGTCGGCCTCGCCGTGGCATTGGTCTCGATCCTCGCCCGGCTGCACGCACTCGAAGGCATCCTGAACCCCGACTACCACGCGAGCACGTTCTTCCGGGCGTTGGTCACGGCCGCGTCGGTCGCGTTCCTCGGCGCGCTCTACCCCGCGATCCGCGCGTCGCTGCTGACGCCGATGGAAGCGATGCGCCGTGAGTAGCGCCACCACCGAGCCCGACGCGGTCATGCCCGTCTCGGACGCGGCACGAATCGAGGTGGTCGACGTCCGCAAGACGTTCGACCGGGGCGTAGTCGTCGCGCTCGACGGTGTCACGTTCACGGTGGAACCAGCCGAGTTCGTCGCGGTCACCGGCCCGTCGGGCGGCGGGAAGTCGACGCTCCTGCAGTTGCTCGCCGGGCTCGACACCCCCGACTCCGGCCGCCTCGTCGTCGCCGGGCACGATCTTGCTCACCTGCGCGACGCCGACCACTACCGCCGCAGCGAAGTCGGGCTGATCTTCCAGTTGCACAACCTGCTCCCCCACCTCTCGGCGGCGCAGAACGTGGAAATCGCAATGGTCGGGACCCACCGGACGCGCCGCGAGCAGCGGGAACGAGCCGCGAGCCTCCTCGCCGAGGTCGACCTCGCCGGGAAGGAACGGCGTAGACCACCGCAGCTGTCGGGTGGCGAACGGCAACGGGTCGCGATCGCCCGAGCGCTCGCCAACGATCCTCGCGTCCTGTTCGCCGACGAGCCCACCGGGAGCCTCGACACGAAAGCCGTGGCGCAGGTCCTCTCACTGCTCCAGCGCGAGCGCGAGGAACGTCACGTGACGATCTTGCTCGTCACCCACGATCCCGTGGTGGCCGCCGCCGCCGACCGTGTCATCCACATCCGCGACGGCAAGGTCGTCGAGAGCGACGAGCAGGTGCGGGCGTAGGCCGACCGGAACGAGGAACATCGGTAGAATTCTTCGCCGTTCATCACCATCGGCGTGGCCAGGTTCGTTCGCCCCTCGGACGCGAGAGGACATGCGGGCATCGTGAGGAGTGCCGGGTCAGCGGTTCGACGGCACGTGCGGCCCCATAAGGCGGCCGGCGCGGTGCTCCTGGTCGGCGTCGTCCTCACCGCCGCCCTCGCCATCGGCAGCCGTTCGGTCCACGATGCGAACGAGACGCGCCTGTTGCGCCAGAAGGCGAAAGAAGTGCGCCTCGTGCTCACCAGCTCGCTGGCGTCGATCCGCACGCCGCTCGTGTCGGCAGCCGAAGTCGCGGAGGCAACCGCGGCCGACCGCACCCGTACCGGACGGAGCCTGACCCCGCTCGTCGGGCCCGGCAAGCCGTTCGTCTCGGCGACCGTGTGGCGCGTTCCCCCTCCGACCGGCCAACCGAAACCGATCATCGTGATCGGTGGCAACCCCCTCCTCGCCGCCCAACCCGCCGCGAAGATCCGCGCGGTACTCGCTCGGGCCGCCGACAGTTCCGAACTGGGTGTGACCGATTGGCTCAGCGCGCCCTCGCCCCGGGTGGGCTACGCAATCACCGCGACCAACCGACCCGTCAACTACGTCGTGTACGCGGAAACTGCGCTCCCGGCTCACCGCACCGCGGTACTCCAGCCCGACTCGGCGTTCTTCGGCCTCGGGTACGCGCTCTACCTCGGTCACGACCAACGCCCTCAGGACCTCCTCGCCGCGAGCACGGCTCACCTTCCCCTCCACGGACGGGAAGCCGACATCGACATCCCGTTCGGCGGCAACAACCTGCATCTTGAACTGGTGGCGACGCGCGAGCTCGGCGGGACGCTCCTCGCGCGTCTGCCGTGGATCCTGACCGTGTCGGGCCTCGTCCTCGCGTTCGGTGCCGCCGCGCTCACCGACCGTCTCGTGCGCCAGCGGGAACAGGCCCGCCGCCTCGCGGTCGAGAACGCGAACCTGTACGCGACCCAACACAGCGTCGCGCAGACACTGCAGCAGAGCCTGCTCCCCGAAACGTTGCCCGACGTGCCCGGTTTCACGTTCGAAGCCCGTTACGTCGCCGGCGTCAGCGGTATCGACGTCGGTGGCGACTGGTACGACGTCATGTGCGTGAACGGCGAGGTGTTCTTCGTCGTCGGCGACGTCTCGGGCCGCGGGCTGCGCGCCGCCACGGTTATGGCGTCGCTGCGTTACGCGACGCGCGCGTACGCGATACAGGGTGATCAGCCGGAAGCCATCCTCGACAAGCTCGGCGACCTGGTCGACGTCGTCGCCGACGACCATTTCGCAACCGTGCTGTGCGGTCTGGTCCACACCGACCGGCGTGAGGTGACACTGGCCAACGCGGCGCACCCGGCCCCGATCATCATCTCGGGTGACGACGCGGAGTTCGCGTCGACCAAGGTCGGAGTGCCCATCGGTGTGCCGGGTGGCGCGCCGTACGCGTCGGTGACGATCCCCATCCCGGCCGGTGCCACGCTGCTCGCCTACACCGACGGCCTGGTCGAGCGCCGCCACGAACATCTCGATCTCGGCTTCGAACGCCTGAAGGCGGCGGCGAGTTCCGCGCGCGGCTCGCTCGATGTCCGACTCACCGAGATCCTGGCGAAGATGGGTACGGCCAACACGGCCGACGACATCGCGATCCTGGCCGTCGAATGGCAGAACGACACGTGAGGGGGCGGCCCCCGGCATGTGCTGCGTCGCCGGGCACGCCTCATGGCCGGCCGAGGAACCGGCTCCGGCACTTCTCGATTTCCTTCCAGGCGACGTCGCGCCCGCTGAAGCCTTTCGTCACGGCTTGCTTGCCCGGTTCGAGCATCTTGTAGACGCTGAAGAAGTGCTCGATCTCGGCGAGCAGCTCCCCCGGCAGGTCGGAGAGCTCATTCGCGCCGGCCCATCGCGGTTCGTTGTCGAGCACGGAAATGATCTTCGCGTCGCGCCCTGCTTCGTCGGTCATGAGCAACATGCCGAGCGGCCGCGCCACGATGAGACAACCGGGGAAGCTCGGCTCCTCGAGCAACACCAGCGCGTCGAGCGGGTCGCCGTCTTCGGCGAGGGTCTCGGGGATGAAGCCGTAGTCGCTCGGGTAGACGGTGGCCGAGAACAGGCGACGATCGAGCCGCATGATCCCACGCTCGTGGTCGAACTCGTACTTGTTGCGGCTCCCCCGCGGTATCTCGACGATCACCTCGACCGTCTGCGTCATGATCACCCTCCCGGCTCGGTCGTCGATCGCGTCGCACTTCACGTTCACCAACGGTGAGTTTCGCAAACCTTGCGGCGGGTCAGGCGGTATGTCGGTGTTCTCGTGCCGCCGGCGCGGGTAGCGGTGCGGCCGCTGGGTAGAACCATGCCAACGCGATTTGTCAGCCCACGAGAGGGAGGGGTCACCATGGCCACGACCAAGCAGAAGCAGGCAGCTCGCCGCAACATCGCCAAAGCGCGCGAGGTGCAGCACGAACGCGCGGAAGGAAAGCAGATCCCGCGCCAGACCGAAGGGATCAGCACGGCTGAGAAGAACCAACTCGACGATTCGCAGTTCGCGTTCCCGAAGGAGCGCAAGGAACCGCTCACCGACGCGGCGCATGTCCGCAACGCGATCGCCCGCTTCGACCAGGTGGAAGATGTGAGCGATGCCGAACGCGACCGGGCCTGGAAGCGGATCATCGGCGCGGCGAAGAAGTTCGATGTCGAGGTCGAGGCCGAGAGCTGGCACGACCTCTTCTCGGGAGGCAAGGCCCACAAACGTTGATCGCCCGAGGAGACGAAGTGGAACGCGGGAGCACACAACACTCGGGCCGGATGGACGACGTGCTGGCCGGTGAGCTCGAACCGCTGGTGCGCAGCGGTGCGGAGCCACGGGCGCACGACGACCGGCTGCACGAACCGCCGGGCGACGACGAACCGTCTCCCGATGTCCGCATCGCCGGCGAGGACGTCGCGTTACCGGGCCTTCTCGACCTCGACGATGTCGAAGCCCGCTCCCGGCTCGCGACGGCAGTGCGACCGGGCGTCTTCCCGGCGACCCGCGCCCAGCTGCTCGCCGCCGCCGCGGAGCTTCACGCGCCGCCCGACGTCACCGAAGCGCTCGAAGCCCTGCCGGCGCGACGGCGGTTCGTCAACGTGCAACAGGTGTGGGAGGCGCTCGGCGGCGAGCGCGAACGACGGAATACCGCGTTCGCCCCGGGAGCCGGCGCGGCAACCGCGCCCACCGCGGCAACCGCACCGAGCGCCGCGGGGGCACGCGTCGCCCCGGCGACGCCGTCGCCGAACCCACCCGGGCCCGGCGGGCCACCGCTGCTGGAACGGGTGGTACGCGCCGGTTTCGACATTGCCTTGCTCCCCTTGCGGATCGCGACCGGCGCGGCGCGCGCCGCGCGGGACCGTCTTCCCCACTGAGAGGCCAGCCGTGAGCGACGACGCTGACCAGCCGGTGGTGCGGGGCGCCGAAACACTGATCGACGTGCTCGCCGGCTTCGAGCGCGACGGCTACTCCTCACAATTTCGCGCCGTCGCCGGCGGGAAACTCGAGTGCCTCAACTGCCACCGTGAGAGCGCGGCGAACGCGGTTCCCCTCGAACGCCTCCACCGGCTCGAAGGTGCGTCCGATCCGGCCGACATGCTCGCGGTCGCCGGGCTGCAGTGCCCGCACTGCGAGCGCCGGGGCACCGCCGTCCTCAACTACGGCCCGGACTCGACCGTCGAAGACGCCGACGTCCTCCTCGCCCTCGACGACGTGCGTCGATAGCTATCGCATAGCGATAGCTATCGACGGATGCGATGAGTTCCGCGCCGGCGCGCCGTCTGATGGCAGGCACCCATCGAGAGCGAGGAACCATGAGCAGCTCCCCGACCCACATCACCGCCGTCGCGACGGTTGCGATCCCGGCGACCGACCAGGACCGCGCGGTTACGTTCTACGTCGACCAGCTCGGCTTCCGGGTGTGCCGCGACACCCCCTTCGGCAACGGGCTGCGCTGGATCGAAGTCGCCCCACCCGGCGCGGGCACGACCATCGCGATCCCGCCGGCGGGCAATGCGGCGCCCGGCGTTGACACCGGCATCCGGTTGAACACGGCCGACGCGACCGCCGATCACGCCGAAATGCGCGACCACGGCGTCGATGTCGACGCCGAGGTGATGCGCTGGCCCGGTGTCCCGCCGATGTTCTCGTTCCGCGACCCGGACGGCAACACGCTCTACGTCGTCGAGCAGGCCTGATCACCCTGCTACGTGGGTTTCTGCCACACGGAGACGTGCGACGTGCTCTCGCCGGTGAACGGCCCGCGTCCCCAACCGCTCCACCGTTCCCGCAACGTCATCCCGGCGAGCTGCGCCATCAAGTCGAGCTCCGACGGCCACACGTAGCGGTAGGGCGCCGAAAAGACGTCGACGTGGCCGTCGGCCAGCCAGTAGTGATGCGAGTACGAGATCTGGGCGACGAGGTCGGTGTACTCGTCGAAACCCACCCTCGACGGTGTCACGCAGAACGCACGCACCGTTTCACCGGGAGGAACGCGGCGGATGCTCGGGACGCCGACCTCGATCACGAAACATCCGCCCGGTTCGAGGTGCGCGGCGGCGTTGCGGAAGCACTGCACCTGCTCGTCCTGCGAGGTCAGGTTCATGATGGTGTTGTACACGAGGTATACGACATTGAACGTCGCGCCCACTTTCGCGGTCGCGAAGTCGCCGATCGTGACGCCAATGCGATCCGCGCCCGGCTTCGCCTGCAGTTGCGCGGTCATCGCCGGCGACACGTCGATGCCGTGCACACGTACACCGCGGCGGCTCAGCGGCAGCGCGATCCGGCCGGTACCGATCCCGAATTCGAGCGCGTTCCCATCGCCGGCGAGTTCGCCCAGGAAGCGCACGGCAGGGTCGACGACGGCGGGATCGAACATGTCGGTCGAGTCGGCGTCGTAGCGTTCGGCGCGGTGTTCGTCGAAGTAGATCTTCGGCACGCCGCCGCATCATGGCAGCCGCCGCCGGAGCGCCGCACTCGATTTTCGAAGGACGCTCAGTGGCGGGCGAGCTCAGCCCAGATCGATTTGCCGTCGGGCTCGGGATCGACACCCCACACATCCGAGAGCGCGGCAATGATGGCAATGCCAAGGGCGCCGGCCTGCTCGCGAGCCGAGAACCGCGCGTTCGGGGCCGGGGCGCTCACGTCGCGCACTGCGATGCGGACCCTGCTCGGCGTGCAGGTGACCGCGACCGTGAACGGCGACTTCGCATGGGTCAACGCGTTCGTCGCCAATTCGTTCGCGACGATCACCGCATTCTCCCCGTCGCCGCCGTGCGACGCGCCCAGGGCCCGTCGCACGAATTCGCGAACCTCCCGCAGCGACGCCGGGTCGGGAACGAACATGCGCTCCGCCGTACCGTCGTGCGCGAGCGGCTCACCGTGCGCCCGTTGCAGCAGCATCACCTCTGAATGCCGATCACACACGGCTTTGGCCGCCGCGAGACCGCCGTGGCGTTCCAGCGATGACAAGGTGTAACCGCATTGCAGCGTGAAGTCGCGGCGGGCCGCGAGGTCGTCCCCCAGCGTCTCGATCTCGATCACGGCGGCGACGTTGCCCTCATCGCACAGCACCGAGACCATCTCCCCGAACATGAACACCGCGGCGGTTGTCGCGAGAAGCGTCGGCAACAATCTGGCCGAGGACCTTCGTGAACTGCTCGGGCTCCGGGCGGCCGTCGCGCATGAACGTGGCCAGGAGGCTGACGGCGTCGATCCATTGGTACCGGCCGGCCGTCGCCAGCGCGACCGGGTCGATGCCGGCCGAGCGCAACGCCCGTTCGACGGCGATCCGGTGGGCCGCCGTCGTCAGGATCGCGACACTGCCGTCGCTGCTCAACGCGGAAGCGACGAATCCGGTCACGGCCGCGACGAGACCGTCGTCGTCGTCGTAGAAACCGACGCTGTGGCCACGCGGCGCGACCCGCCCGACCTCGCTGAGCGCTCCCACGGCGCTCACGTTAGCCACGCGACCTCCGGCAAGGCAGGTCTTGGTCCGTTACCGCGCCGCGGAACGGGGTACAGACGATGGGTGGAACTCACGAGAACCGAGGAGCACATGGCGTTGCCCCGAGTAGCCGTCGTGACCGGCGCATCCGCCGGTGTCGGCCGTGCGACCGCGGTCGCGCTCGCCGACGAAGGATTCGATGTCGCGCTCGTCGCGCGAGGGAAGGCCGGCCTCGATGCCGCCGCCGCCGAAGTGCGCGAGCGCGGCCGGCGAGCGCTGCCGCTACCGACCGATGTCGCCGACGCCGAGGCGGTGGCAGGGGCGGCGGAGCGTACCGAGGACGAGCTCGGCCCGATCGATGTATGGGTCAACGACGCGATGACAACCAGTTTCTCGCCGGTCCTCGAAACGGCACCCGACGATTTTCGCCGCGCGATCGAAGTGACGTTCCTCGGCCAGGTGTGGGGGACGATGGCCGCGCTCGAACGTATGCGCCCGCGCGATCACGGCACGATCGTCAACGTCGGCTCGGCGCTCGCGTTCATCGGCATACCGCTGCAGTCGGCGTACTGCGCCGCGAAGTTCGCGTGCCGTGGCTTCTTCGACTCGGCTCGCGCGGAACTGCTGCACGACGGCAGCAACGTGCGGCTCTGCATGGTGCACCTCCCCGCGGTCAACACGCCGCAATTCGACTGGTGCGAGACGTCGATGGACCACCATCCGCAACCCGTCCCGCCGATCTACGAACCCGAAGTGCCGGCCAAGTACATCGTGCAGGTCGCGCTCGACGGCCGCCGCTCGAAGGTGGTCGGGTCGTGGAACAAGCTGCTCGTCGCGGCGGGCCAGGTGGCTCCGGGTCTCGGTAACCACTACGCGGCGCTCGGCGCCTGGGACACGCAGCTCACCGACGAGAAGATCGACCCCGACCGACCGAACAATCTGCGCCGGCCCGCCGACGACACCCGCGATTTCGGCGCCCACGGGATCTTCGATTCCAAGGCGCACGGTTTCCTGGACCCGAGTTTCTTGAAGTCGCTCCCGCAAACGGCGCGAACGTTTGTCGCCGCGGTGAAAGCCGACGCACGCGATCGGCCCGCCGGCTGCGGGCGGCCGGCTGACGCGCCCGCGCATCACGAACCGCCGGGCCGCCGGCGCGCATCGTCGAGCGCCGCGGCCGCCGCGATGTGCGACAGGTGCGTGAGCGCCTGCGGGAAGTTGCCGAGGAGCTGCCGTGCGCCGGGGTCGTACTCCTCCGAGAACAGCCCGAGGCCGTTGGCCGTCGACATGGCCCGGTCGAACACGGCCTCGGCCTCGGCCAGCCGCGCCTGGCGGGCGTAGCACTCGACCAACCAGAACGCGCAGGCGACGAAGGCGCCTTCCTTCCCATCGAGCCCGTCATCAGTGTTGTACCGGCGCAGCAAGCCGCCGTCGTCGAGTTCCCGCGCGATCGCGTCCGCAGTCCCGACCATGCGCTCGTCGTCGTAGGCGACGAAGTCGAACACCGGTAGCAGCAACAGCGCGGCGTCGAGATCGCCGGAGCCGTACGCCCGCACGAAGGTGTTGCGTTTCGGGTCGTAGCCGTGCCTCTCGACCGACGCTCGGATGGCGTCGCGCGCGCTCCGCCAGCGATCGAGCGGCGCGGTGCGCAGGCACGCCTCGGCCAGCTGGATCCCACGATCGACCGCAACCCAGCACATCGCCTTCGAATGGACGAAGTGCTGCGGGTCACCCCGCTGCTCCCAGATCCCCCGATCGGGATCGCGCCAGAGGTCGGCGGCCCGGTCGACCAGCCCGAGCAGGAACCGCCAGTAGTCGTCGTCGGGCGAGTGACCGCGTTCGTGCCAGCGCCACGACAGATCGAGCAGGTAGCCGAAAATGTCGAGCTGGCACTGCACCGCGGCGGCGTTGCCCGCCCGCACCGGTCGTGAACCCCGGTACCCGTCGAGATCGAGGCACTCCTCGGTGATGCGCCGGCCACCGCCGACGTCGTACATCACCTGCAGGGCGTCGGCGCTGCCCGCGGCGCTTCGCTCGATGAACCGGCGGAACCCGTCGGCTTCGGCGTCGAAGCCGAGTTCGGCCAGTGACCGCACCGCGAACTGCGAGTCGCGGACCCAGCTGTAGCGGTAGTCCCAGTTCCGGGAGCCGCCGATGGCTTCCGGCAACGACGTCGTCGGTGCGGCGGCGACCGCACCCGTCGGCGCGTTCGTGAGGCCCTTCAACACGATCGCCGAACGGATGGTGCCCGGATCGGTGAGGTCGGGCTTCGCCCCCGAGCACCAGTTCCGCCACCATGCGATCGTCTCGTCGAGGTGCGCGTCGAGCGTGCCCGGTGCCGGCGGCTCGGGTGGCGACGGGTGCACGTCTTCGGGCGCATGCCACGACATCGACAGGCGCACCCGTGAGCCGGCGGCGACCCGGAACGTCGCGCCGAGATCGTGCCGGCTGTCGGCACCCAAGGGGGCATCGCCGGCGATCACGAGCGCGTCGTCGCCACCGGTCGCGCTCCACAGGTTCGTGCCGTGCCGGCGTAACCACGGTGGTGTCCTGCCGTAGTCGAATCGCGCCGCGATACGAAGCGAGAACTCCATCGTCCCCCGGCGACCCTCGACCACCCGCAACAGCTCTCGCCGGGGAGCCTTCGCGCCGCCTTCGGTCATCGTGAGGCAGTCGAACACGCGAGCTTCGTTGCCGCCCTGGTGGAACGTCGTCTCGAGTACGAGGCTGCCGTCGACGTATTCGCGCGAAACGTGCCAGTCGCCGCCGTCGCCCGTCGGCCACAGGTCGCAGTACCCACCGCGCTCGCGGTCGAGCAGGCGACCGAACACACTCCCGCTGTCGACCCGGGGCATGCAGCACCAGTCGATCGACGCCGGCGGCCCCACCAACGCCGCGCTGTGGCAGTCGCTCAAGTACGCGTAGTCGGCGATGTCGGGGTAGCCGGCTTCGGTCCGATCGTCGCTCCCGGCCTGCGTCATGCGGCGCCAACCCGGTAGCGCTTCGCGTCGGCGACTTTCAGTTCCAGCCCCATCCCCGGGCGGGAGAGATCAGGCCGCAGGTACCCACCGGGCGTCGCTTCGAGCACGCCGTCGAAGAGGAGATGATCGGCACGGACGTGATCGGCGAAATACTCGACGTGCCGGAGGTTCTGCACCGCGCACGCCGGATGAGCGTGGAGCGACGGCGCGCAGTGGCCCGAGACGGCCAGGCCGTACGCGGCGGCGACGGCCGCTACCCGCAACCATTCCGTGATCCCGGCGCAACGGCTGATGTCGGCCTGGAGGCAGTCGACCGCCCCGGCCGACACCATCCGTTGGAAGTAGGCGAGGTCATAGCCGTACTCGCCGGCTGCAACATCGATGTCGAGCATCGAGCGGATCGCGTGGAGCCCGTCGAGGTCGTCGGACGACACCGGTTCCTCGAACCAGGTCACGCCTCGGTCGCGGAGCGCCGCGCCGACCCGTACCGCCTGCTTCCGTTCGTAACCGCCGTTCGCGTCTACGAAGAGTTCGGCCGCGTCACCGATCGCGTTGCGCGCGACGTCGACCCGGCGCAGGTCGTTCGCTTCCCTGCGCCCCCACTCGGCGGCGATCTTCATCTTCACTCGCGGGATCTCGTTCCCGTGTACCCACATCGCGAGTTGGTCGCGCAGTTGCGCGTCGGTCAACGACGTGAACCCACCGCTGCCGTAGATCGGTACCGCGTCGCGCGCCATGCCGAGCACCCGGCACAGCGGTTCGCCTGCGAGACGGGCTTTGAGGTCCCACAGCGCGATATCGGCGGCCGCGATCGCCGACGACGCGATACCCGGACGACCGAAATTCCGGATGGCGTCGACCATGGCGCGCCACGCATGCGGCGGGTCGAGCGCGTCGCGGCCGCGCACCACCGGCACGAGCACATCGTGCACGAACGCCGCGCACGCGCCGGTCGAGTAGGTGAACCCGATGCCGCGTTCACTCCCCGACCGCGCCTCGACGACGACGATCGTCGTCGCGTCCCACGTCAAGGTGCCGTCGGACTCGGCCTCTTCGAGGGGGACGCGGTACACCTCCACGTCGATGCGATCGACCGCGGCGGCGAGCCCGGCCTGGTTCATCGCCCGCCGGGCCGTGATGCCCATTCGCGTTCGGGGAACTGAGAAGCCGGTACGCCGCGCTGCGCGGCGCGCAGGAGTTCCGCGAGATGCACGGCAGCCCGACCGCCGCTCGCGCCCTGCTCGATCTGCGTGCGGCAGCTGAACCCGTCGGCGAGGATCACGTCGCCGTCTCCCGCACCGCGCACCGCCGGTAGCAGGACGCGTTCCGCGCACGCTTCTGAGACGTCGTAATGACCCTGCTCGAAACCGAAGTTGCCGGCAAGGCCGCAGCAGCCCGAGTCAAGGACGTCGACGTCGGCGCCGGTCTGCCGCAGAAGTTCGCGGTCGTGCTCGAAATGCATGACCGCGTGGTGATGGCAATGCGTCTGCACGACCAGCTTCCGGTCGATCGAAGGTGCCTCCCAGCCCGGCGTGTGATCGAGCAGGAGCTCGGCGAGGGTGACCGTCTGCTGGCGGAGGCGGTCGACATCGGGATCGTTCGGGAACAGTTCGCGCGCGTCCGACCGGAATACCGCGGTGCAACTCGGTTCGAGCCCGAGTACGAGCCCGCCCGACCGTACGTGGTCGCGCAGGATGCCGATCGTGCGCGCCAACACCCGCCGCGCGGTCGAGAGCTGGCCGGTCGAGATCCATGTCAGCCCGCAACAGACGCGTTGCGCCGGGACGCGGACGCGCCAGCCGGCGTCTTCGAGCACGTCGACCGCGGCGTGTGCGACGCCGGGATGGAAGTGGTTCGTGAACGTATCGGGCCACAACAACAGCTCTCCGCGGCGACCACTGCCCTGCGGCGGGCGCGATCGGAACCCACGCTGGAACGTCTGGGACGCGAACACCGGCAGGCGACGGCGTTCGTCGACGCCCGCGACCTTCTTCAGCAACGCCGACAGTGCGGGAGCCTGCGCGGCAGCGTTGACGGCGCGAGGCGCGGCCGACGCGACGGCCGCCGCGGCCGGCAACCATCCCATCGAGTAATGCGAGCGCGGTCGAAGCCGGTGCTGGTAATGGTGCGCCAGGAACTCGGCCTTGTACGTCGCCATGTCGACGTTCACCGGGCAATCGTTCTTGCAGCCCTTGCACGCCAAGCACAGGTCGAGGGCGTCGCGCACCGCCTCGGACCGCCACCCGTCGGCGACCGCGCCGCCGCGACGATCTCCGTCGAGCATCTCGAAGAGCAGCCGGGCCCGGCCGCGGGTCGAGTTTTCTTCCTCGCGCGTCACCATGTAGGAGGGGCACATCACGCCGCCACCCTCCCGGCGACACTTCCCGACGCCGACGCAACGCAACACGGCGGTGCCGAAGCTCCCGCCGTCGTCGGGGTACTGGAACCACGTGGGCCCGGTCGTGTGCGCGTAGTCGGTGCCCAGCCGGAGGTCGCGGTCGAGCCGGTTCGGTGCGACGACCTTCCCGGGGTTCATCCGGTCGTCGGGATCGAAGATCGCCTTCAACTCGCCGAACGCCTCAACGATGCCCGGGCCGAACATGCGGGCCAGGAGCTCGCCGCGGGCCTGACCGTCGCCGTGCTCGCCCGACAGCGAGCCGCCGTAGGAGGAGACCAGATCGGCAGCCCGGGTCATGAAGGAACGAAACTCGTCGATACCGGCGGCCGAGATGAGATCGAACGGGATGCGCGTGTGCACGCAGCCCTGCCCGAAGTGCCCGTAGAGGGACGCCTGCGAGTAGCCGTACTCCGAGAACAGCTGCTGCAGGTCGCGCAGGTAGTTGCCGAGACGATCGGGCGCGACGGCCGAGTCCTCGAAGCCCGGCCACGTCGCGGGTTCGCCGGGCACGTGCGCGGTCGCGCCGAGGGCCGACTCTCGCACCTCCCAGAGTTCCTGCTCGTGAGTCGGGTCGTCGAAGAACGCGACGTCGGCGTCGTCGTGACCGCGCCCGATCTCCGAGAGCATCGCCGCGGCGCGTTCGTCGGCCTCGCGTTGCGTATCGCCACCGAGCTGCACGAGCAGCCACGCCTCGCCGTCGGGCAACAGGTCGACGGCATGCGGGTTGAGATGGCGCTTGCGCTCGAACGACACGAGCTTCTCGTCGAGGCCCTCCAAGGCAATCGGCTCGGCGCGCAGCACCGTCGGCACCGCGTCGCCCGCGGCGGCGATGTCGGGGTACCCGAGCAGCACCAGCGAGCGGTGCTGCACCTGCGGGACCAGTTGCAGTTCGGCTTGCAGCACCGTCACCAGCGTGCCTTCGGAGCCGACCAGCAGCCGCGCAACGTTGAACCCGTTCTCGGCCAGGAGCGAATCGAGGTTGTACCCCGACACGCGCCGGGGGATGTCGGGGTACCGGTCGTGGATCTCGCGGTCCCAGCGGTCGCGCAGGCGCCGCAGGCGCGTGTACACCTCCGCCCGGCGGCCGCCTTCGCGCACCATGGCTTCGTACGCGTCGTCGCTGGTCTCACCGACCCACATGCGGGTGCCGTCGTAGAGCAGCACGTCGAGCCGGGCGAGGTTGTCGACCACTTTGCCGGTGCGCTGCGCGGTCGCGCCGCACGAGTTGTTGCCGATCATCCCGCCGAGCGTGCAGTGATTGTGCGTCGCGGGCCGGTGCCGATACTCGAGGCCGGTACCGCGCAACTGCTCGTTGAGATGATCGAGCACGATGCCCGGTTCGACGACGCACGTCGAGCGCTGCCGATCGACCGACACCAGTCGGTTGCAGTACTTCGACCAGTCGATCACGATCGCGGTGTTGGTGCACTGGCCCGCGAGGCTCGTGCCGCCGCCACGCGACACGATCGGCGCGCCGAAGCGGTGCGCGACGGCTATCGCATCGACTGCCGCGTCGATCGATCTGGGGACCACGACACCGATCGGCACCTGGCGGTAGTTCGACGCGTCGGTCGAATAGGCGCCCCGGCTCCCGGCGTCGAACCGCACTTCGCCGTCGACCCGTTCCTTCAGTGCCGCTTCGAGCTCCCCGGCGCCGACTTCTCCCGCCACCGGTGGCACGACGCGCCTGACCGGCGGGGCGACGGCGACTTCTGTCACGACAGCAGCTCGTTGATCTTGTCGCGGGCCACGGTCGCGAGCGTCGCGATCTTGTGCGGTTCTCCACGCAGGAACGCCTCGGTGAAGTGCTTCGCCTGGTCGTAGCTGACCTTGCCGGGCATCGGCGGTTCGTTCGGGTTCACGTCGCAGTCGACGATCCCCGGGCCGGGGTGCGAGAGCAACTCGTGGATCGCACCGTCGACACCCTTCGCGTCGGTGACCTTCGCGCCGTACGCGCCGCACGCGTGCGCCCAGGCGGCGAAGTCGGCTTCCGGTGGCTTGTGCCGCACCGCGTACTCGGGGTAACCGAGCACGATCTGCTCCCACAGGATCTGCCCGAATGCGTTGTTGTTGTTGACCACGACCTTGATCGGGAGTTCGTTGCGCACCGCGGTGAGGAAATCGGCCATCAACATCGCGAAGCCGCCGTCGCCCACGAAGGCGATCACCTGGCGTTCGGGGAACGCGTGCTGGATACCGATCGCGTACGGGAGTCCCGGTGCCATCGTGGCGAGGTTGCCCGACAGGTAGAAGCGACGCTCCCCCCTGATCGTGAAGTGGCGGGCCGCCCACGTCGCGATCGTCCCGGAGTCGCACGTGAGGATCGCGTCGTCCGTCGCGGCGTCGTCGATACATCGCATCAGGTACTGCGGCGCGGTCGGCGTACGTTCCGGGTCCTCGAGGGCGCGCATGTCGGCACGCCACCGTTCCATCTCCGCCTGGTACTTCTGGAGGAAGGGCTGCTCGGCCCGCGTCGTGAGGAGCGGCCGCAAGTCGGCGAGGGCGAGCTTCGCGTCGCCCACCACACCGGCATCGATCGGCAGCCGCAAGCCGATGAGTGCGGGATCGAGGTCGATCTGGACCACGCGCGCCTGCCCCGGCGCCGGGAGGTGCTTCGTGTACGGGAACGACGTGCCGACCATCAGCAGCGTGTCGCACTCCTCCATCAGGGCTTCGCTCGGCTTCGTACCGAGCAGCCCGAGACCGCCCGTCGTGAACGGGTGATCGTCGGGCACGACGAACTTCCCGGGCAGGGTCTTGACGATCGGCGACCCGAGCGCGCCGGCGATCGTGATCACCTCGTCGCGCGCGTGTTGCGCGCCTGCACCGACGAGCATCGCGATCTTCTCCCCCCGGTTGAGGACATCGGCCGCGCGCTGCACCTGCGTGGCGTCGGCCCGGTGCGCAGCGCCGGTCGCGTTCGCGGAGCTGGCGGGCGAGCTCGCCGGCGCGACGTGCCGGTACGGGTCTTCATCGACCGCGGCGACCTGGATGTCGTTGGGGAAGGTGAGGTGCGCGACGCCGCGCCGTGCAATCGCGGTACGGATCGCGATGTCGACAACGGCGGGAACCTGCTGCGGGTTCGTCACCATGAGGTTGTACGCCGCAAGATCGGCGTAGAGGTGATCGACCTGTACCTCTTGCTGATAGTGGGTACCGAGGACCGAGGTCTCCTGCATGCCGGTGAGCGCGAGCACCGGCGCGTGATCGAGCTTCGCGTCGTAGAGGCCGTTGAGCAGATGGATCGCGCCCGGCCGACGTCGCGCAACACACCCCGAGACGGCCGGTGGCCTTCGCGTAACCCGTCGCCATGAACGCGGCGGCCTCTTCGTGCTGCACGAGTACGAACTCGAGCTCTTCCCGGCACCGGCGGAACCCTTCCATCAGCCCGTTGATGCCGTCGCCGGGTAACCCGAAGACGGTGTCGACTCCCCACTCGATGAGCCGCCGCGCAACGCTTTCGCCAACGATGTGTTTCACGCGATTCCTCCGAGGTGGCAGCGGGTGGGACGACGACTACCTACCCGGATCGGCGCCCGGAAATGCGGGACGAGCCGTCGCTCGGCTGCGCGAAGCCGCGTAGCGTTACGCAACGAACCGTCCGGGTACACCAGTGGGCGGCAAGGCAATGAACCGTGGAGGCCACCTTGGGCTTGATCCGCAAGACCGTCTCGATCGGCACGCTCGGCGTGGTGCCGTACCGCAGCAAGAAGGAGAAGCTGAAGCGCGCGGAGAAGGCCCAACACCAAGCCGAAGCGGCGCTCGAACAGGTTGAAGCCGCTCGGTCGGCCGCCGAAGCGCGTATCAGGGCCGCCGAGAAACGGGTGAAGCACGCCGACGCCACGGCGGCCCACGCGGCCAAACGACTCGAACGATCGGAACGCAAAGGCCGCGCCCGCCGGGCGAAGCGGACGAAGAAGGTCGCGGCGGCCGCCGAGCCTGTGGTCGACGCCGCAACCACTGCGGGCGAAGAGGCCATCGAGCGCGGCCGCCGGGCACGGCGCAAGGCCCGCAAAGCCCGCAAGGCGGCCGAACAGTCGGCCCGGAAGCTCAAGAAGCAGGCGAAACGTTCGAGTCGCCACGCCCGCGAAGTGGTGACGGCCGCGACCGGCGCCGCGAAAGAGGCCGTGTCCGAGCACACGCCGCTCGGTTCCTGACCGGCGAGCGGGCCGGCGCCGGGTTCCGGCGCGCCCGGTTTGACACCAATAATGAGAACCGTTTTCATTACGGGTCGTGCGCCGCCTCCCTACCCTCCTGCTCGCCGTGCTCATGACGCTGGGCGCGTGCGCCATGGGTGCCGCGTGCGGCAGCGCGTCGCGCTCCGGAGCCGGCGTGAACGTCGTGGCCGCCGAGAACTTCTGGGGGAACATCGCCGCGCAGATCGGCGGCCCGCGCGTGCACGTGACCTCGTTCATCAACGATCCGAGCGCCGATCCCCACCTCTACGAGTCGAACGCGAGCGATGGCGCGGCGCTCGCTCGCGCGAAGGTGGTGGTCGAGAACGGTCTCGGTTACGACAGCTTCATCGACAAGCTGCTCTCGGTCACGACCAGTCGCGGCCGGTCCGTCGTGTCGGCCGCGAAGGTGCTCGGCGTGTCAGGCAACGACGCGAACCCCCACCTCTGGTACGACATCCCGCGTGTCCACGTGGTGGCCGCGGCGATCGAGAGGGCGATCGCGGCCGCAGACCCTGCGCACGCGGCCACGTTCGCCGCCAACCTCGCCGCGTTCGACGCGTCGCTCGCGCCCGTCGTCGCAACGATCAACGAGATCAAGACGAGGTACCCGGGCGCACCGGTCGCGTACACGGAGCGCGTCCCCGGCTATCTCCTCGCCGCGGCGGGCTTGAAGGTCGAAACGCCACCGGGCTTTGCGAGCGCGATCGAAGATGGCAACGAACCGAGCGCCCATGATGCGCAGGCGATGGACGCCTTGATCCGCGGGCACCGCGTGAAGGTGCTGTGCTACAACAGTCAGGCGACGAGCCCGATCACCGACCACGTTCGTTCCCTGGCGCGCTCGACCGGCGTTCCCGTCGTCAGTGTCACCGAAACACTCCCGAGCACCGAGCGGTCGTTCCAAGCGTGGCAACTCCACCAGGCGCGCGCGTTGCTCGACGCGCTCGGAGGCTGACATGCCCCTCGTCGAACGAGCGCGGCCCCACGACGGCGCGGCACCTGCGACCGCGGTGCGGCTGCGCGGCGCCTGCGTTCGCTACGGCAGCCGGGTGCTGTGGGAAGGGCTCGACCTCGACGTGGAGGCCGGCGAGTTCGTCGCCGTGCTGGGGCCCAACGGCACCGGCAAGACCACACTCCTGAACGTGTTGCTCGGGCTCACTCCCCTCTCGAGTGGGACCGTCGAGGTCAACGGCCGCCGCCCTCGTCGAGGCGACCGGCGAATCGGCTACGTCCCGCAGCAAAAGGCGTTCGACCCCGACCTCCCGATACGAGGCCGCGATCTCGTTCGATTCGGGCTCGACGGGTACCGGCCCGGTCTCCCGCTCTCCAACCGGCAGTCGCGTACCGCGATCGACGCGGCGATCGCGGCCGTCGGGGCCGAGCGCTACGCGGCCGCACCGATCGGCTTGCTGTCGGGCGGCGAACAGCAGCGGCTGCGCATCGCGCAGGCGCTCATCGGCGACCCGCACCTCTTGCTGTGCGACGAGCCGTTGCTGTCGCTCGATCTCGCCCATCAGCACGGCGTCACCCGCCTGTTGCACGAACGGCGCGTCGAGGCCAACAGTGCCGTCGTGTTCGTGACCCACGACATCAACCCGGTCCTCGACTACGTCGACCGCATCCTGTACCTCGTGAACGGCCGGTGGGCGATCGGCCACCCACGCGACGTCATGACGAGCGAGCGGCTGACCGACCTCTACGGCACTCCCGTCGACGTGCTCGACGTGCGCGGCCGCCTCGTGGTGGTCGGTTCCGACACGACGGGTGGCATCGAGGACTACAGCCACCATGTGCACGCCGATACACCGCACCACCACGCGCACGACCACCCGGGGAAGCGTCAACCTTGATCGGGCTCGACCTCTACCTCGACCAGCCGTTCGCGCAGCACGCGCTTCTCGCCGGCACCCTCGTCGCGGTCACGTGCGGGCTCATCGGCCCGTTCGTCGTGATCAGGGGCATGGCGTTCGCCGTGCACGGCACGAGCGAACTGGCCTTCACCGGCGCGGCTGCCGGCCTCCTCGTCGCCGACAACCCGATCGGTGGCGCGCTCGCCGGCGCGCTCGTCGTCGCCATGGTCATCGGCCTGCTCGGCGGGCGCGAACGCGAACGCGACTCGACGATCGGTGTGATCCTCGCGTTCGGCTTGGGGCTCGGGGTACTGCTGCTGAGCTATTACCACGGCTTCGCGACGGCCGCGACGAACATCCTGTTCGGCAACATCTTCGGCGTCAGCAACGACCAACTCGCCGGGCTCGTCGCGATCGGTGTCGCCGTCACCGCGGTGATGGTGTTCATGTACCGGCCGCTGCTGTTCGCATCGGTCGACGCCGAAGCCGCGCTTTCGCGTGGCGTCCCGGTCCGCCTCCTCGGGATCGTGTTCCTGCTCGTGCTCGCGTTCACGGTCACGGAAGCCGCGCAGGTGGTCGGTACGTTGCTGATCCTCAGCCTGGCGATCACGCCCGCCGCTGCCGCGCAACACCTGTCGCGTAACCCGCTCGTCGTGACCGCGCTCGCGATCGTGTTCGCGCTCGTCGCGAGCGATGGGGGCATCCTCGCCAGTCTGGCGAGCACGACCGTCAAGCCGAGCGTGTTCGTGACGAGCACGAGCTTCGCGATCTATGTGCTGGCGCGTCTTGCCGCGCTCGTGCGCCCGGCTCCGCGGCGGGCGTGACGACCCGCAGTCAAACGGCCGCGAACGACCCCGTGAGCCCGGCGATGTCGAGCACCCGGCGCACCGTCGTGCTCATCGCGCCGATGACGAAGACGACCGACCGCTCCCCGGCTTCCCGCCGGGCGACGAGGAGGCAGTGCAGCCCCGTCGAATCCATGTAGGTGACGGACCCGAGGTCGACCACCACCCGGTGCGCGCCGCTTCGCACCGCGTCGTGCAGCGCCGCCGCGGCGGCCTCGCGCACCGACAGGTCGATCTCACCCTCGAACGCGACCGTCGCGACCCCTTTGCGTACGGCGATATCGACGGAAAACGGTGCCGGCACGCCATCCAGCCTGAGGCACGACCCGCGTTCGCTCCAAAAGTACTGAAGAGGAACTGAAGGTCGAACCGAACCGCGCGGCCCGTTCAGTTGTGGCAACAACCCCGGGGGTCGAGGTCGGCCACGGCCGCCTCGACGGTCGTGCAGAACATCTCGTCGGTGACCCCGAAGCCGCGAACGACCTGACGGGTGTCGGGTGCCGGGCACACGACGCGCAGCAGGCGCGTGTCGAGGCGGTCGAGCGTGGCGGCGGAACCGGCCATATTGGCCCGTACCGTCACCGACGAGAGATCGACGATCATCGGGCCACCGTCCTCGGCCAGTTCGATCACGGTCTCGATGAGCATGCCGAGCAGGTCGTCGGTGGCCTCGCCGTCGAACGTCACCACTCCACGGTTCCTCATCTGTCGTACCCGGATGTCGATCACGCCACCACCCCTCAGCGTCGATCACGACCCTGTGTCGTCACCCGAGTCTCTTCCACACTCCGGCCCGGCGAAACGCTCCTGAAGCCCTACTGAGGATCGCCCTCAGGCAAGACCTGCATCGTGAGCATCGCCCCGAGCGGGGCGTCGTCGGTGCGCAAGGGAGTGAGCGAGACCCGAACCCTGACCGGCCGGCCCCGCCGGTCGACCGCCTCGACCTCGACCTGCTCGCGGTCGACCAGGCCTTCGAGGGTCGCGCGCAGCGCAGGCCTGAGTTCCGCGGTCGGGAGCCCGATGTCGAGCGAGAAGAAATCGGAACCAGTTACCTCATCTTGGCGCAAACCCCACAGATCCGCCGCTTGATCGTTCCAGGCGAGGACGCGCCGGCCGCTGTCGATGAGCACGACGCCGCCGCGAACGCTGGTGAGGATCGCCTGCAGGAACCGGTTCAGCGCGTCGACCTGGTCGCCTCGGAGCCGGACCTCTTCGTTGACCGAGTGCAACTCGTCGTTGGTCGAGTGCAACTCTTCGTTCGTCGTCTCGAGTTCCTCGTTCGTCGACTGGAGCTCTTCGTTCGTCGTCTCCAACTCCTCGATCGTCGACTGCAACTCCTCGTTGGTGGTCTCCAGCTCCTCGTTCGCCGACTGCACCGCCTGGTAGGCCTGTTCGAGCTCGACGGCGGAAAGCTTGAGCTTGTCCTCGACCCGCTGGTGCTCGGTACGGTCGTGGAACACGAGCCCGGCACCGACGACGACACGGCCGTCGAGCAGGGGAACGATCTCGATCTCGAACGTCCGCAGGGCGCCGCCCGCAGCCGTCCACTCCACTGGCGACAGCGTGGTGGGCCGGCGCTCACGCAGTACCTGGTTGACGGGCGTGCGGAGGTCGATGGGCCGGTAGGAGAGCTCGAGGTCCTGGAGGAGTGTTCCTCGCTCGCCACTAGTGAAGCCGAACACCGAGCGCGCCCGTTCGCTCATCTCCACGAGGACGCCATTCGCGTCGAAGAGCAACGCGGCCACCGACAGCACATCGAAGAAGCTGGCCGGCAAGGTGATCGCGTCCCGCGACGCGGCCGGCGCAACCCGAACCGAGAGACCTTCGGCGTGCCCATCCGGGTCCGCCGAGCCGGTCACACGACGGAAAACCCGGAGCTTCCGATCGAAGGGCTTGAAAAGATCACCGTGGGAAAGCAGCGTCTCGGCCTTCCCGACCATCAGCAGGCCACCTTCGTTCAACGCGAAGTGGAACCGCGCGATCACCTGGGCCTGGGTCTCGGCATTGAAGTACATGAGCGTGTTCCGGCACGCGAGCATCTCCAAGCGGGAGATCGGTGCGTCGCGCAGCACGTCGAGATGGCCGAAGACCATCGAACTGCGCAGCTGGGGGCGAAAGACGAACCGGTCGTCGACCTTCTCGAAATACTTGTCACGAAACTCATCGGGAACGGCGTCGATCGCAGCGGCCGGGTACGACGCCCTCCGCGCGGATTGGAGTGCGTCATCGTCGATGTCGGTCCCGTAGATCTTCACCCGACGCGCGAACTCGTCGGCCCGAGCAACTCGGCAAGCAGCATCGCAATCGTGCAAGGCTCTTCGCCCGACGCACAGCCGGCACTCCATACGCGGAACGGCCGGTCGGGCCGATCTCGGCGAGCCGGCGCGGCAACAACACCTCGAGGAGGTACGTCCACGCGGCAGGATCGCGGAAGAACGCAGTGACGTTGATGAGGATGGAGTTGAACAGCGTGCTGAACTCGGCGGGGTGGACTTCGAGAAGATCGACGTATTCCGAGTAGCCGGCGACGCCCGCCGCCCGCATCTGCTTGTCGATCCGCCGGCGCAACGAGGGCCGCTTGTAGCCGGTGAAATCGAACCCGCGACTGTCCCGCAAGTATCCGAGCAACTGTTCGAACTCCGGCGTTGCATCGTCGTCGGCCACGCATCACCCCTTCTGCGTATAGCACCGTACGTGGTCGCGCCGGGTCGAACGACCGGCGTCTCGGTCTCGACGTTCGCCGCCCCGTCAGCCCGGCGTCGTGAAGGGCCCGTCACCCGGTGTGGCGTCGGTCGGGCCCGGCACCGGCACGGGGGTCGCACCGTCGAGCGGGCCGGTGAGATCGTTGATCCACGCGGCCATCTTGTCGAGCGGGAAGGTCAACGCGGTCGGGACGGCGCGCAACGCGTGTTCCGGCATGCTCCGGACGACGGCCTCCTCGGGGTCTTGCACGATGCAAGTGCCACCGGCCTCGTGGACGCAGGCCAGGCCGGCTGCTCCGTCGTCGAGCGCGCCGCTCAGCACCACCGCGATCACCGCCCGCCCGCGCGCCCGCGCCGCGCTCCGGAACAGGCTGTCGATCGAAGGCCGATAGCCGTGCTCGGACGAGCCCTGGGTCACCCGCACCGTGCCGTCCTCGACGAGGAGGTGATGGTCCGGGGGCGCAACGTAGATGTTGCCGGCCAGCATGCGCGCGTGGTCCCTCGGGTGAGCCGCCGGGGCCCCGCTCGCCCGCTCGAGGATGTCGGGTAACACGCTCAACCCGTACGGTGGAACGTGAAGGACGACCAGGATCGCGGCGTCGGTATCGGGCCGAAGCCGGGATACGAGCGCCGTGAGCGCAGGAACACCACCCGCCGAGGCGCCCACGACGACGACATGGGCCGCTGCTCGCACGGCACGTTCACGGTTCGTAGGCACCGGATCGTCCTACCGCGCCCGGCGCGGCGAACAAGAACACCGGAGAAGCGCCGACGCGGGGATACTTGTCGTGGTGAACCGCCAGTCTCCGGATCGTCACGCGGCGAACGCGCCGTTGATCGATGTCCTGATTGTCGCGCCGGAGTCCGCCGAATCGGAAGCGTTCGAACTCGCGCTGGAGGCGCGCGGCCTGGTCGTCGCCCGGGTGCACACTTCCGAGGGGGTCGCACGCGCCGTCGTCGGTGGCCGGCCCGACGCCGTCGTGGTCGACCTGCGCCCGTCGGGTGGTGTCGGATCGCGGCTGCTCGGGTGGGTGTCGCGTCACGCGCCGATCCCGACCCTGGTCGTCACCGCGCCCGACGATGTCGACGCGCGCCTCGCGGCACTCCAACTGGGCGCGGCCGATCACATGATCGCCCCGTTCGCAACCCGCGAGGGCGTCGCACGCGTCGAGCGTCTCGTCGCCCGGCGCCGGGCAGGACGACGACAGAAGCTCGAAGCCGGCGATCTCGTCGTCGACGCGTCCCAACGTTGGGCGTCGCGCAACAGCGAGGCAGTGACACTCACGCCACACGAAGCAGAGTTACTCGTTGCGCTCGTCGAGCGGAGCGGCCAGACGGTCTCGAAGCAGGAACTGTTGCGTATCGTCTGGGGCGGCGCGAGCCGGAGCGAAAACGTCGTCGAAGCGAACGTCAGCTCGTTGCGGCGCAAACTCCACGCACACGGCGCGCCGGTCATCCACACCGTTCACCGGGGTGGTTATGTCTTCCGCCCGGTCCTGCCCTCGACAACGGCAACCCGTTCCGCGCTCCTCGCCGAGCGCGATCGCGTCGTTCGCGAGCGCGACGCGATCGTCGCCCGGCGAGACGAGCTCATACGGCGACGGCTCGCCGAACGGAAAGGCCGACCTCCGTCGTAGCGCTGCACCACTCAAAGGCGACGCCCGCGAAGCCCCGAACCGGTTCAGCCTCGACGCCGCACACGATGGAGGGCGAGCCAGCTGACGAGCGCGCCGGCCGCGGCGGAGACCACGACGACGAGTGCGAGCGGCGCGCTACCGTCGCCGAACACCCAGTGGAGCCGAACGTCGCCGCGATTGTCGATCGCGAGGACGACAACGGCGGCAACGACGAACGTCCCGAGCACCAGCCGCAGGTCGTGCAACCACCCGGCCCGCCGTGGAGCGTTGCCGGCCGGAGTGGCGTCGACCGGTTCTTCATTCGGCACGGGCGAGCCTCCTCATCGTCTCGTCATCGTGTGTCGACGGGTTCGACTCCGCGAGCATCGGCCTACTGCACCAACGGGTCGCGTGGCAGGCCGAGGAGGCGCTCGCCGATCTGGTTGCGCGTGATCTCCGACGTCCCGCCCGCGATGCTCATCGCGCGTGTCGTCAGGGTGAGGTACGCCGCGGCCGCGCCGTCGCCTTCGAGGTACGACACCGGCGGCCCCTGGAGCCGCAACGCGATCGACGCCAGCGAATGCCCTTGCTCCGCGAGGACGAGCTTCGTGACGTTGCCCTCCGGCCCGGTTCCGCGCCGGCCACCGCCCGTGCCGCGCGGCGCAGGTTCAGGAGCCGCAACGTCTGGTTCACCGCCAGGTGGCGGCCGACATCGGGTGCAACCGACGCGGCTCGTTCGGGGTTGGCGTCGAGCAGCGCGACGGGGTCGACCATGTTGCCGAGCCCGCCGCCCGCACCGCCACCGATGCTGACCCGTTCGTTCCCGAGCGTCGCGCGTGCAACCGTCCATCCGTGGTTGACCTCACCGACGACATCGTCGTCGGGAACGAACACGTCGGTGAAGAACACTTCGTTGAAGTCGGAACCGCCGGTCATCTGGCGCAGCGGCCTGACCTCGACGCCCGGCGCGTGCATGTCGATGACGACCGTCGTGATCCCCGCGTGTTTCTTCGCGCTCGGGTCGGTGCGCACCGTCGCGAGGCCGAGCGCCGAGTATTGCGCGCCGCTCGTCCACACCTTCTGGCCGTTGATCACCCATCCGCCGTCGACCCGGGTGGCACGGGTCTTGACACCCGCGGCGTCGGAACCGGCTTCGGGTTCGCTGAACAGCTGGCACCAGACCGTCTCCTGCCGGAGCGTCGGCATCACCCATCGCTTGATCTGGTCGTCGGATCCGTGCTGGATGAGTGTGAGGATCACCCAACCGGTGATCCCGTACTCCGGCTTGCGCACACCGGCGGCACGGAACTCCTCTTCGACCACGAGTTGCTCCACCGCCGACGCTTCGCGGCCCCACGGTTTCGGCCAGTGCGGCATGACGTAGCCGGTTTCGATCAGCCGTTCGCGCTGCGTCTCCTTGTCGAGCCCGGCGATCTCGCCGGCGAACTCGCGCACCGCGGCCCGGAGCGCCTCGGCTTCGGCCGGGAGGCTCAGGCCCGGTGCGCGCACGACGCCACCGCGAGTCGACGCGATCACCTGGCCGGCCGCGTCGTCGGCGACGAAGGCGGATTCCAGCGACAGCGCGCGGCGCATCAACAGGTGCGCGTCGTGTTCCCACGTGAACCCGATGCCGCCGTGCACCTGGATGTTGAGATGCGCGTTGCCGAGGAAGGCCGGGAACGCCAGTACCGCGGCAACGGCACTCGCGATCTCGAACTGGTCGATGTCGCCGCCGGCGGCCGCGGCCGCATCCCAGGTCGCGCTCGTCGCCAGTTCGGCGGCGACGAGCATGTTCGCGCAGTGATGTTTCACCGCTTGGAACATCGCGATCGGTCGACCGAACTGGTGCCGCTCCTTCGCGTACGCGGCCGCCGAATCACAACATTCGCGGGCACCACCCGTCGCTTCGGCTGCGAAGATCGTGCGCGCCAGCGCGCGTGCGCGGCGCCCGGCGCCGGGCATCACCTCGACGGGTACCCGGTCGAGCACAACCTTCGCCGACCGTCTCGCCCGATCGACGTTGTCGGGCACCGTGATGGTCACGCCTTTCGCGTCCCGATCGAAGGCAACCACGTCGTTCCCCACGATCAGCAACAGCCGCTGGGCGAGCGCGCCACCCACGACCGCGACGACGGCGCCACTCGCCGTTCCCTGGTCGACCCGTACGTCGTCGCCGAACCCGACCGCAGCCGTGAGCGAACCGTCGGCCAGACCGGGAAGCAGGTCGGCCTGCAGCGCCGGTGACCCGCACGCCGCGACGATGGCCGACGCCGCGACCGTCGGCACGAACGGGCCCGGCGCCGCGGCCCGCCCGAGCGCCTCCACCACGACGACCAGCTCCTCCAACCCGTAACCCGAGCCGCCGGCCGCTTCGGGGAGGTGGAGCCCCAGCCAGCCGAGTTCGGCGATGTCGCCCCAGAAGGCAGGCATCGGCTCCTCCGGCGCGTCGAGCAGTGCCCGGTTCGCCGCCCGCGCTCCGCACGACTGCAGGAACGAGTTCGCAACCTCCTCCAGTTCGCGGTGCGCGTCGGTGATTGCGATACCCATCGTTTCTCCCCCGTGCGAGCGGCCGCCGCACCGTTCCGGGCGGCGGTGGGCAACACCTTCGTCGGCGCGCCCGCCGTCGGGCAACCCGACGAGCCCCGGCCGCGCTCGATCGTGACCCGCAGTGTGACGGACGGCCCTCGCTCGCGGCGACGCGGCGACGCATGCTCGGCACGACGGAAAGGAGGGTCCAATGAGGGAAGAGCGTGCAGTGGAGCACCGGCCTGACCGGTTCGATCTGCTCCCGCGCCGCTTCTTCGACTGGCTGGCGTTCCCGACCTTCGATTTCGATCACGAAATGAAGGTCGAGGAGTTCGTCGATGAAGGCGTGTACGTGATCCGCGCCGAGATGCCGGGGATCGACCCCGACAAGGACGTGCAGGTGCACGTACGCGACCACACCCTCGAAGTTCGGGCCGAGCGCCGTCACGAGAGCAAGACCGACGAGAAGGGTCGCTACCGCAGCGAGTTCCACTACGGCAGCTTCCTCCGTCGCATCTCGCTCCCGCCCGACGCCAACGAACAGGATGTCGAAGCGACCTACAAGGACGGCATCCTCGAGGTACGTCTGCCCATCGAGAAGAAGCAGGCAGAAGCCACGAAGATTGCGATCTCTCGGAGCTGACACCGTCGCGATGCAGAACGAGGCGGGCACCTCTTCGGAGGTGCCCGCCTGCTGTTCGTCAGGGCGAGCGGTAGATGGCCGCGACCGGTGACGTCGCGGTGAGGGTGAGCGAGGCCGGTCCCGAAAGGAACGAACGGGTCGGTCGATCGGCCCGGAGGAAGAATGCCCGGTTGACGCCGTTCACGTGCACGGCGGCGCCCGTGTCAGGACCGAACGCGACCCGTATCGCGTCGATCTCGGCGATGTCGGAAGCCTGGGTGCCCGGCGGTAACTCGATCGTGGTCGCCGCGGGTGCGTCGCGCTGCAACGACCAGTCGGGGTGGACGCCCTTGTCGGACCGGTAGAGCGTCGGGTCGCCGTGGAGCCGTACGCCGATCGCGACACCGACCCAGAAGATCCCGTTGTTGGGCGCGAGCGTCTGCTTGCGCACCACCAGGTAGACGTAGTCGTCGGGGTCGGCGATGAACGTGGTCTGCGCCGGGTCGGGCGCGCTCACCACCTTTCCTTCGCGCCGCTGTTCTTGCGCCATCACCCGGTACGTCCACGGGTTCGCGTCCATCACCTGCTCGCGGGCCCGCGTAGAAGCATCCAGCCCCTCGGCGGTCGAGAGCGCGAAGCGCATGGGGTCGTCGACGGTGTCGCAGACGTTGTTGTTGAGCGTGCACGTCTCGAGCAGGGGATGGTCGCCGCGGTACCGGCCGGCGAACGGTTCGGTGCCGTGCCCCGGCGACTGGAAAGCCGCGGTACCGGCAACGGTCCGGCCCTGCGCGTCGACGTCGACCTGATAGATCCATTCGATGTCGGTCGTGCGTCCCCACCGCGCCATGAGCGCCGGCGTGGAGGTACCGCCGTCTTCGTTGCTCCAGACGATCGAGTACGTCAAGTGGCGTTCACCCCGACCGGCGCCCGCCCGGGTCGACGGCGTGTCCTCGTGCCACGCGACCAGCGGTGAGTCGGTGACCGCGTTCTGGTACGGGCCGGTCTCGCCGGGAGGGACGTTCGCCACGTTGCGGCCGTAGAGCACCGGCGAGTGCGACAGCTCGACGAACGCACGCGTTCCCGACCGCACCGTCTTGAAGCGGATGCGGTCGACGAACACGACGGTGGCGTTCGCCGCCGACGCCTTCGGGTCGAAGTGCAACCGCACGACGTGGCGACCGGCCTGCACGGTGCCGAGGTCGAACGCGCGGGTGACCGGTGTGGACTCCATGACGACATCGTCGGTGACGTACGCGCCGTCGACCGAGATCTTCATCACCGCCGATTCGGCACCGGTTTGTTGCCATGAAACGCCGGGCGCTTCGGCCGTGATGTCGACGAGCACCTCGCCGGTGGCCTTCGTCCGCAGCACTTGGGTGACGTCGCGGCGGTGGCGGGCGACGACGAGCGGGTCGCGGCGCGTCGGCGGGTGCGCACGCGCCGCGACCGCCGGCACCGCGATCGCCGCGACGACCATCGCCGTTGCCGCCAGCGCCGCCGTGACCGCGGCGCGAACCGTACGACTCCGGAGAGGGTTGTGCCCAACCATGGCGGCCATTGTCACACCTCGCAACGGCCGGCGACACACCCGGTTAGGCGCGTCGTCATCCAGGGAATGACGAATGCGTGTACGCATGGGTACTCGGCGACTGGCGCACGATCGGCTACGTCGCGATCAGTGCCGCACTCATCTACGGGTCGGTCGTGCTCGGGCTGCGTATCGGCGAACGGCGGACCCTGGCCGAGATGACGGCATACGACTTTGCGGTCGCTGTCGCGATCGGCACGATCGTCGGCCGGACGGCGACGACGTCGTCGCCCAGCTACGCGCAGGGCGTCACCGCGATGGCCGCCCTGCTGGTGATGCACAACGCGTTGAGCTGGATGCGCATGCGGTGGCCTCGGTGGCGCCACTACCTGGAACACGGCCCGGTGGTGCTCGTGACCGACGGCGTGGTCGACCACGCGGCGCTCACGAGCGTGCGCGTCACGCGAGACGATCTCGACACGGCGTTGCGCGAGCACGGCGTCGCAGACGTCGGCGACGCCGCGCTGGTCACCCTCGAGTCGCGCGGCGCCTTCTCGGTGATCCCGTCGCGCCGGCCCACCGGCTGAGCGCAAGGCTCGGGTATCACATTTCCTCCTTCACACCATTGCGGATCAACCACCAGTTCGCGGGGTACGCGGTCAGGCACCCGAGCAGCATCGCGATCTGCATCAGGAACCAGTACGCGAGATGGCTCGGGGCGCAGGGAGACCGAGGTCAGTCGCGTTCGAAGCGATAGCCGGCTCCTCGCACAGTGGTGATATAGCGCGCGCTTCGCGCGTCATCCGCCAGCTTGTCGCGCAGCCGCTTCACCGCCATGTCGACAAGGCGCGAGTCGCCGAGGTAGTCCGTCGACCAGACCCGTTCGAGCAGCATCTCGCGCGTCAACACCTGGCCCGCGTGGCGCGCCAACTCGACGAGCAGCTTGAACTCCGTCGAACTGAGCTCGAACGCAACGCCGTCGCGTTCCACCCGGTAGCCCCGAACATCGATGGTCAGGTCGCGCACCGAAAAGGTGTCGCCGTCGACCCGGTCGTCGGTGCGCCGCAGCAGCGCGCGGATGCGCGCCGCGAGCTCACGGGCGTCGAACGGCTTGGTCAGGTAGTCGTCGGCACCGAGTTCCAGGCCCGAAACGATGTCGGCCACGTCGTCGCGCGCCGACACCATCACGATCGGCAGCGTCGATGCTCTCCGGATCAGGCGGCATACGTCGAGGCCGTCCATGCCGGGCAACATCAAGTCGAGGATGACGGCGTCGAACCGCCGGCTGGACGCGAGCACATCGAGCGCCGCGGCACCGTCGGCCACGGCGTCGGCATCGATGCCCATCCGGCCGAGCACCAGGGTCGTACTTTCCCGTACCGCCTCGTCGTCCTCGACGAGCAGCACCGTCGCCGTCACGCCTTCCCCTCCACGCCAACGGACCCTCTCTCGACGACCAGGAACGTTCCTCGTCATCTTTCCCCGGACGGCGCCTCCTCCTGCCCGACGGCGTTGCGGTCGGGGCCGAAGTGCCGCGCGAACACATCGCGCACGCGCTCGATCTCCGGGTCGCGAACGTCGGCATCCTCGCACGCATGCAGGATCAATTCGGCTTCCCGGTGCAGGTGCGGCCACGCGGCCGCCCGGCGATCGGCGGGCAGCGACCCGGCGACGAGATCGATGCTCTCGAGGAGGTAGACGCAGACGGTCGGTTGCGCGGCGGCGGCCCGGCGGATTTCGGCGTACGCGAGCGTGAGCAGGCGCTCGTACCCCGCTGCTTCCGGGAGGACCAGGCGCCGATTCCCGTCGTACAGGTCGCGTGCCGGCGGGTCGCGGTCGAGGAAGGCGCGGAGCACCGAGCCGATGTGAAAGATCGCGTCCTGCGCGGTGGTCGGGTCGTTGACGCCGGGCGACAACGCTTTCAACGCCACGTCGGCGAGTTGACGGATGCCGTACCCGGCGTCCTGGCGCAACGTGCGGGAGCCGCCGACGCGGACAGCCGCGTGCGCGCGACGGGTGCTGCGCTCGGGGTCGGTCGGCACCGGCCAGATCGTGCAGAAGGGCGAACCCGCGTAGACGTACCGGCCGACGGCGGTTTCGAGCCGCACCGTGCCGCCCTCCGGCGCGGCGTCGAGCAACGCCCCATGGTCGAGGAGTTGGAACCAACCGTCTTCGGTGAAAGAGACCGGCAGCGATGCACCTTCGGGTACGTCGTCGGGCCGCTGCGTCGCCGACGGCTCCAGCGCGTCGACCGACCAGTCGTTCCCGACCGACGCGATCGCGGCACGGCTGACCGAGCCGAGGATTTCGCTCACCTCCATCGCGTGCGCGTTGTGATTGATGAACGCAACGATGGCCATGACGGTCACGATGCCGAACACGACCGCCAGCGCGACGGAGACGTTCGGGATCACCGCCTGCCCCTGCTGCTCGACGGGAGAACGCACGGCCCGCAGCACGATCAGGCAATACGAGAACGTGCCCACCACGATCCCGATCACCCGTTTGTTGAAGGGATCCCGGAACAGGCCGCTGACGACACGCGGCGAGTACTGGTTGGACGCCAGCTGGATCGTCAGCAACGACACGGAGAACGCGATGCCCGCGACGGTGATCGTCGCGCCCGCGATGGTGCTGAGCACGGAGCGCGCGCTCGCGACTGTCGAGGTGAGCCCGAGGGGAAGCTTGTGGTTCCCGTTGTCGATCAGGCGATCGATGGAGACACCGGCCTCCCCGAGCGCGATGCCGACCACGACATACACGGTCGGGACGACGAACAGGCTTCCGCGTAACCGCTCCGAGAGCGCCGAGACACCGACCTTCGGCGCCCTCATCGATTCGCGAACGTGGTCACGCATGGTCTCCTGCCCACGACAACCGCGTGCGAAACGACCCGCGAGACGCCGTTCCTTCGCTGCCCGAACGGCTGCATCCCGTACGGCATGTCATGAAACGCTCAAGACAGACAAATCATCGGCGCGCTCCCGCCCTCCCGGTTCGAAGCACGGCGATGACACGAACGTGGGGCCCTTCGACCCTACGATCCGACGCGCGCACACTCGTAACGTCCGCCCCGGCGTCGAGGTGCGGGCGAACGAGGAGAGAGGTGGGTACGTGAGACGCGGCCTCCTGGTTCTCACCAACGTCGCACTGACGGTTCTTCTCTGCGCGCTCGCCGGTTGCGCCAGCAACGCCACTTCGTCGACGGGCGCCAACACGCTCGAAGGCGGCATCCGCATCCCCACCGCGCCGGCGGCCGCAACGGGGACGCCGCACACGACGGTGCACGTGACGGTGAGCGACACCAAAGGCCTCGCCGGGTCGATGAGCCTCACCGTCTCCCCCGCCACCGCGCCCGCCGGCGACGTCACCTTCGTCGTCAAGAACACCGGCACCATCGAACACGAAGCCGTCGTCCTCAAAACTCCCGTCCCCTACAACAAACTCCCCGTCAACAACGCCGGCGACCCACCCGCACCCGTCGCCACCGGCGGCAACAAAGTCAGCGAAGACAACAACATCGGCGAGACCGGCGACCCCAACCTCAAACCCGGCGACACCCGAACCTTCACCATCAAGAACATGACGCCCGGCAACTACGACATCGTCTGCAACCTCGCCCAGCACTACGCCAAAGGCATGCGCGCCGCGTTCACCGTCACCCCACCGCACACGACGGTGCACGTGACCGTGAGCGACACCAAAGGCCTCGCCGGGCCGATGAGCCTCACCGTCTCCCCCGCCACCGCGCCCGCCGGCGACGTCACCTTCGTCGTCAAGAACACCGGCACCATCGAACACGAAGCCGTCGTCCTCAAAACCCCCGTCCCCTACAACAAACTCCCCGTCAACAACGCCGGCGACCCACCCGCACCCGTCGCCACCGGCGGCAACAAAGTCAGCGAAGACAACAACATCGGCGAGACCGGCGACCCCAACCTCAAACCCGGCGACACCCGAACCTTCACCATCAAGAACATGACGCCCGGCAACTACGACATCGTCTGCAACCTCGCCCAGCACTACGCCAAAGGCATGCGCGCCGCGTTCACCGTCACCCCACCGCACACGACGGTGCACGTGACCGTGAGCGACACCAAAGGCCTCGCCGGGCCGATGAGCCTCACCGTCTCCCCCGCCACCGCGCCCGCCGGCGACGTCACCTTCGTCGTCAAGAACACCGGCACCATCGAACACGAAGCCGTCGTCCTCAAAACCCCCGTCCCCTACAACAAACTCCCCGTCAACAACGCCGGCGACCCACCCGCACCCGTCGCCACCGGCGGCAACAAAGTCAGCGAAGACAACAACATCGGCGAGACCGGCGACCCCAACCTCAAACCCGGCGACACCCGAACCTTCACCATCAAGAACATGACGCCCGGCAACTACGACATCGTCTGCAACCTCGCCCAGCACTACGCCAAAGGCATGCGCGCCGCGTTCACGATTGGTTGATGCAATGGCCGACGATCCACAACCTCCGCCGACGATCAGTTGGCTTCGCGCGTTCCTCACGGTCGCCGGTATCGCGATCGTCGGGATCGGCGTGCTGGTCTACGGGACCAACGCGTTCCTCACGAAGACGCACCGCCTGACCCGTCACACGCTCGTCGGTATCGCGACACCCGTGTTCTTCCTCTTGTTGATCGCGATGGCGGTCGCGCTCCGCTGGCTCCAGCGCCGGAAGTTCATTTGATGGAGCCACCCGGCACACCCGACGCCAACTGGTTGTGGGCGAACGAGCCGTGCCGCGCCGCGTGCCCGGTGCACACCGACGCCGGCGCGTACGTCACTGCCATCGCCGACGGCCGTCTCGAAGAGGCGTACCTCATTGCGCGGGCGCCGAACCCGTTCCCCTCGGTGTGTGGGCGGGTGTGCGCGGCGCCGTGCGAACGCGCGTGCCGGCGCGGTTCGGTCGACGCGCCGGTCTCGATCCGGGCACTCAAACGATTCGTCACCGAACGTTTCGGCGTCGAGAGTTTCGCGGCGAACACCTTCTGGCACGCGGCGCACCGCCCGGTGCCGGAGGCCACGTTGGGCAGCGTCGGCGTGATCGGTGGAGGTCCGGCCGGCCTGGCCGCGGCGTGCGATCTTCGGCTCGCCGGCCACCCGGTGACGGTCTACGAAGCCCAGGACCAACTCGGCGGCATGATGGTGCTCGGCATTCCCGAGTACCGCCTCCCGCGCGCGCTCATCAGCCGCGAGATCGAGGCGATCATCGAACTCGGGATCGACGTCGAGACGAACGCCCGTGTCGGCGACACCCATTCGATCGACGAACTGCTCGAACGCCACGCCGCGCTCTTCCTGGCCGTCGGTACCGGGCGTGCCCGCGACCTCGAACTGCCCGGTCACGACCTCGACGGCGTGCTCCGCGCGGTCGAGTACCTCCTCAACGTCAACCAGGGGTTCCGTGTCGACCTCGGCGAGCGGGTCGTCGTCGTCGGCGGGGGCAACGTCGCGTTCGACGCCGCCCGCACCGCGCTTCGCGCCGCGTCGACCGGCGCAGCCGCGCCCGGCCCGGTCGCGCTCGGCGCGACCTCCGACGAAGACGCAAGGCGGGCGATGACGACAACGCTCGATGTCGCGCGGGCCGCCCGCCGCGCCGGCGTCCTCGACGTCACGGTCGTCGCGCTCGAGTCGCCCGACGAGATCCCCGCCGACCCGGAGGAGATCGAAGAAGCCGAGGCGGAAGGCATCCGCATCGTCTACCGCCGTGGCCCGCACAAGTTCGTCGGCGACGGTCGGGTGACGGGCCTCGAAACCATCGGCGTGACGTCGGTGTTCGACGCCGACGGGCGGTTCGCGCCGGCGTTCGCGCCGGGCACCGAGGAGATCATCCCGGCCGACACGGTGATCCTCGCCGTCGGCCAGGCCGCCGACCTTTCGTTCCTCGACGGCAGCGTGCCGCTCGAACGCAGCCGTCCCGGCGGGGTGAAGATCGACCCCCTGTCGTTGCAGACCTCCGACGAACGGATCTGGGCCGGCGGCGACGTCGCTCGCGGCCCGCGCAACCTCATCGACGCGATCGCCGACGGCCGCAGCGCGGCCGCCTCCATCCACCGGGCGCTCACCGGCGAGACCGCCGACAACGGGCACGAGGTCCGAGTCGAGTTGCGCGTCGGTTACCGGAGGCTCGACAGCGACTACGACGCGATCCCGCGCCAACCGGTCCCCGCCACCCCGACCGACCGGCGGGTCGGCTTCGGAGAGGTCGAGACGGGCTACGACATGGCGGGGGCGAGGCTCGAAGGGTTGCGCTGCCTGCGCTGCTTCGACAACGTCATGCTGTCGCCCGAGCTGTGCATCCTGTGCGGCCTCTGCGTCGACGTGTGCCCGCCCGACTGCATCACGATCGCGCGCGCCGACAAGGTCGGCGCCGGCACCGAGCAGCAGTCGGTGCTGCTTCTCGACGAGGACCTGTGCATTCGTTGCGGACTGTGCGTCAACCGCTGCCCTCCGGGGGCGTTGTCGATGGTGCACGCGAGGGAGCTCACGCATGACTGAGGTCGAAGACCGCGAAGCGCTCGAGCCGGGCCGTACGTCGGTCGATCACGGCTTGACGGCACGCGTCAAACGGAGCGACCCGTGGCGGTCGGCCTTCCGCCATGCGCAGATCGACACGCCACGAGGGCGCGCGCTGCAGTCGTTCAGCAACGTGTTCCTGCACGTATACCCGGTGAAGATCCCCAAGCGCGTGTTGCGCATGCGCTACTCGTTCCGGCTCGGCTTCATCGCCGCCGTGCTGTTCGGGATCCTGCTCGTCACCGGCGTGTACCTGATGTTCGTCTACACGCCGTCGGTCGGTTCCGCGTACGGCGACATGCAACATCTCAAGACCGGTGTCGGCTTCGGCCAGCTCATCCGGAACGTGCACCGGTGGGCCGCGCACCTCATGGTGCTCGTCGTCGCGCTGCACCTGGTTCGCGTGTTCTACGCCGGTGCCTACAAGAAGCCGCGCGAGTTCAATTGGGTGATCGGCGTGATGCTGCTGCTGCTCACGCTCGGCTTCTCGTTCACCGGCTACCTGCTGCCGTGGGACCAGCTGGCCTACTGGGCGGTCACGGTCGGCACGAACCTCGTGCACTACGTGCCCCTGTTTGGCAACAAGTTGCAGGACCTGCTGATCGGCGGCCCGCAGGTCGGGCAGAACACGTTGCTGCGCTTCTACGCGTTGCACGTCGCGGTGCTCCCGTCGCTCCTCACCCTCATGCTGGTCGTGCACATCTGGCGCGTCCGCAAAGACGGCTTTGCCGTCGAGCGCGCCAGCGTCGGCGCGTTCGCAGAAGAGGCGACCGAACGGCCGCCGGCGGCGCCCGCAGCACAACCGATGGCCCAGGCCGCCCCCGAGTTGTACGGCGGCCGGGTGCGCCTGCTCGGCGTCGTCGATCGCGAGTCGGTCACCGAAGCAGAGCGACCCGTCGACGACACCGTGTTCACCTGGCCGCACCTGATGGTGCGCCATGTCGTGGTCGCGCTCGGGACCGCGGCCGTGGTGCTCGGTCTCGCGGTTTCGTTCAGCGCACCCTTGCGCGGCCTCGCCAACCCCAACGTCACCCCCGAGCCCGCCAAGGCTCCCTGGTATTTCGCCGGGTTGCAGGAACTGCTCTCGCGGTTCGATCCGCTCCTCGCCGGGATCCTCATACCGGGCGGCGCGGTGCTCGTCCTGCTGCTGCTGCCCTACATCGACCGGAACCCCGACACCCGAGCGAGCCATCGCAAGGTCGCCATCGGGTTGTTCAGCGTGTTGCTCGCGATCGCGGTGGTCCTCACCGTGATCGGAACGTTCTTCCGCGGCCCGGGTTGGAAGTTCATCGCGCCCTGGACGCATTCGTACATCGAGTTCTAAGGAGTCCCGATGGATGGCAAGACCCGACGCGATTTTCTCCGCGGGGGGTGGAAGGTCGGTGGGGCACTCTTGATCGGTGCCGCCGGGTACACCGGGTACGAGGCGTTGCGACCACTGGCGTCCGGGGCGGGCGGCGCGAAGATCACCGTCGGCACGGTCTCGAGCTTCGCCGCGGAATCGAGCACGTACATCCCCGCGGGTCGCATGTACATCGCGAACACGAAGGGTTACCTGTTCGCGCTGTCGCAGAAGTGCCCCCACCTCGGGTGCCACGTTCCCTTCTGTGAGAGCTCCGGTCGCTTCGAATGCCCGTGCCACGGTTCGATCTACGACCTCGGTGGCGAGTACATCGCCGGCCCGGCACCGCGCGGAATGGACCGGTACGACGTGAAACTCCAGGGCGACAACGTCGTCGTCGACACCAGCGTCCTCAAGACGGGGCCGGCACGAGGGTTGAAGAACTTCTTCTCGCCGCCCAAGGGCCCGAGCTGCATCGGCAAGGCCTGACATGCCCCGCGAACGGCCGCAGCCGCCCCCGTTCGAGCCGGAGTGGCTCGACCGCAGCCTCAACCGTTACCTCGCGTGGGGGCTCGTGTTCATGGTCTTGCTGCTCGCGGGGTTCATCGCGTACCGGGTGCGGGAACCGAGCCTGCGCCGCAGCGCCACCCGCGCCCAGACCGCGAGTTACACGGCCATCGGCAAACAGCTCTTCTCCGCGAACTGCGCGCAGTGCCACGGTGCCGACGCGACCGGCGGCGGCAGCGCGCCCACGCTCAACTCGAAGCAGTTCTTGAAGAGCACCACCGACGACCAGATCTTCGCGCTCGTTTCCGGCGGCGTATCGGGTACCGAGATGCCGGCGTGGAGCCTCGACTACGGCGGCACGTTCACCGCCGAGCAGGTCCGGCAGGTGATCACCTACCTGCGGTCACTCGAACCGAACGCGCCGAGCGTGCCCGGGTGGCGCCAGGGCGACAAGGCCGCGAAGTAGATCGACGCTTACCCGGGTACCAGCGCGACGCGCGCGTGCTTCAAGCCGTACACGAACGCGTTCGGCATTTCCTGCACGCTTCCGGGGATCACCGACCAGTCGGCGACCCGAGCGAGGAACTCCTCGAAGAAGATGCGGATCTCGAGCCGGGCGAGCGACGCACCGAGGCAGAAGTGGGTCCCGAAACCGAACGCGATGTGATTGTTCGGTTTGCGGGTGACGTCGAATGTTTCGGGGTCTTCGAAGTGGGCCGGGTCGCGGTTCGCGGCCGTGTACATGAGCAGCAACTGGTCGCCCTTCCGGATCGTCGTGCCGTGCAACTCGACGTCTTCGGTCGCGCACCGGCACATGTTGTGGATCGGGGTGACGAACCGGATGAACTCCTCGACCGCGGTCGTGAGGTCGGCGCCGGCGCGCAGCTTCTCCAGCTGGTCGGGGTGACGCTTCAGTTCGAGGAGCGTCCGGGCGATGACCGTGCGGGTCGTTTCGGCGCCCCCGTCGAGCAGCAGCAGGCAATCGGAGATCACCTCGGCCACGCCGAAGGGGCACCCGCCGACTTCGTCGCGGTGCGACCACAAGCTCACGACGTCGTCGGCCGGGTGGGCCCGCTTCGCCTCGTACAGCTCGCCGCACGCGACGGCGAAATCCATCGCCGCGGTGATGCCGGCCTCGTCGTGGTAGCGCGGCCCGCCACCGAGCGCGATCGTCTGCTCCGACCAGTCGCGCAGCTTCGGCCACGCATCGTCGGGGAAGCCGAGCAGCAGCCCGATCATCATCGCGGGGAGGGGTGCGGCAAGGTCGTCGACGACATCGGCTTCCCCCTGCGCGCACGCGGTGTCGACGAGGTGCACCACGACATCGCGTACGTGATCTTCCCATCGCCGCACCGCGCGAGGCGTGAAACGCCGGGCGACGAGCGCGCGACGAGCCGCGTGCAGCGGGTCGTCGAGCCCGATGATCGACGGGTCGGCGCCGATGTTCGGCCGGTACCCGTGGGTCGCGTCGCCGTTGATGAACACGTCGTCGCGCTTTTCGATCGCGACGATGTCGTCGTAGCGTGAAATGCCCCAGAGTTCGTTCGACGGCATCCCGGTAGACCGGCGCGTGTTCCCGCATCCAGGCATACGTGGGGTACGGGTCGTTGACGTAGAAATCGCCATCGAGCAGGTCGATGACACGCTCAGCGGTTGACATGGTCGAAGTGTAGGAACTCGCTCCCAGGGCGCGGCAGCGGCCGCACGTCGTAGCCTCCCCTCGTCCCGAACTGTTCCGCGACGACGAGGAGGCACCGCGATGCGCTACCGCTCATTCGGAACGACCGGCGTGAAGGTCAGCCCGCTGTGCCTCGGCGCGATGATGTTCGGCCAGTGGGGCAACCGCGACCACGACGACTGCATCGCGATCATCCACCGCGCGCTCGACAGCGGCATCAACTTCATCGACACCGCCGACGTCTACTCCGCCGGCGAGTCGGAGGAGATCGTCGGCAAAGCCCTCGTGAACCGCCGCGATGATGTCGTACTCGCGACGAAGTTCCACGGCACGATGGGGACCGACCCGAACCACAGCGGCAACTCGCGCCGCTGGATCCAGCGCGAGGTCGAATCCAGCCTGCGGCGGCTCGGCACCGACCACATCGATCTCTACCAGGTGCACCGCCCCGAGCCCGGCACCGACATCGACGACACGCTCTCCGCGCTGTCGGACCTCGTGCACCAGGGCAAGGTGCGCTACCTCGGTTCGTCGACGTTCCCCGCCGAGGCCATCGTCGAAGCGCAATGGGTCGCGGAGAAGCGGGGCCACGAACGCTTCCGGGTGGAGCAGCCGCCGTACTCGATCTTCACGCGCGGCATCGAGGCGGCAGTGCTCCCGACCTGCCAGCGCTACGGCATGACCGCCATCCCGTGGAGCCCGCTCAACGGTGGGTTCCTCACCGGCCGGTACCGGCCCGGCGAGACACCGCCGACATCGGGCCGGGCCGCCCGCACCCCCGACCGGTTCGACCCGAAGCGCCGCTCGGTGCAGCGCAAGCTCGAACTGGTCCCGCAGCTCGAGGCGGTCGCGGGCGAAGCGGGCCTCTCGCTCATGCAACTCGCGATCGGCTTCACCCTCAGCCATCCGGCGGTGAGCGCGGCGATCGTCGGGCCCCGCACGATGGAGCAACTCGTCGGGCTCCTCGACACCGCCGATGTCACGCTCGACGACGACACCCTCGACAAGATCGACGAGCTCGTACCGCCGGGCCGGTCGATCGACCACAACGACGACGGTTGGGTACCGCCGTCGATCACGCAGGCCTGGCGGCGCCGCCGCCACCACTAGTCGCGAGGAGACCCGACCATGGTGTACGACGTTGCCGCCGATCGGCGCCTCGACCCGAGGCTCAAGGCGATCCTGGCCCTGCTACCGCCGCTCGAAGCCGACGACGTCGAAAGCCGCGACGCGCTGCTGGCCGAGGCCAACTCCGAAACGTCGGTGGAGGCGGCCGAGCAGTTCCGGTCGTTCATGGACGCGTGCGACACCGAGGAGACCGCCCCGTCGGCCGGGTTGCGGGTGCACACGGAGAAGATCGAGTCGCGGCCCGACGGCAACACGATCAACCTGCAGGTGATCCGCCCCGACACGAGCGAGACGGTTGCGTGCGTGTACTACATCCACGGCGGCGGCATGGCGATGTTGTCGTGCTACGACGGCATGTACCGCGGCTGGGGCAAGGTGATCGCCGCCAAGGGCGTGGCCGTCGTGATGGTCGACTTCCGCAACTCGGTCACGCCCTCGTCGGTGCCGGAGGTCGCGCCGTTCCCCGCTGGGTTGAACGACTGCGTCTCCGGGTTGCGTTGGGTCGTCGCGAACGCGGCGCACCTCAACATCGATCCCGCGCGCATCATCGTCGCCGGTGAGAGCGGTGGCGGGAACCTCACCCTGGCCACCGGCCTGAAGTTGAAGCGCGACGGCGACCTCGGCCTCGTCAAGGGCCTCTACGCGCTGTGCCCCTACATCGCGGGCGAGTGGCCGCGGCCGGAGAACCCGTCGTCGAGCGAGAACGAAGGCATCCTGCTCACCCTCCACAACAACCGCGGGGCGATGGGCTACGGGATCGAGGCCTTCCGCGAACGCAACCCGCTCGCGTGGCCGTCGTTCGCGACCATCGACGACGTGAAGGGCTTCCCGCCGACCGTGATCAACGTCAACGAGTGCGATCCGCTGCGCGACGAGGGCATCGGCTTCTACCGGCTGCTCCTCGAAGCCGGCGTGGCCGCGCGCTGCCGCCAGATGATGGGCACCACGCACGGCGCCGAGATCATGCTCTTCGCCTGCCCCGACGTCAGTCACGACACCGCGCGCGACATCGCGGCCTTCTGTCGCGACTGACACCACGAGCGGCCGGGCCGTCGCTGGTGCCGTGGTGACACGACTGTTAGCTTCCGTGCCATGCCCGACTACGAAACGCTGCTGGTCACCAAGGACGACGGGATCGCGTGGGTCTCGCTGAACCGGCCCGAGGTCCGGAACGCGTTCAACCGCCAGATGCAGACCGAGTTGCACGACCTGTGGCACGCGTTCCGTTACGACGACGACGTGCGTTGCGTCGTGTTGACCGGCGAAGGTGCGGCGTTCTGCACCGGCATCGACCGTACGGAAGCGATGTCGGACGACGCGAGGGAACAAGACTTCTTCTCCGCGTACCCGACGCCATGGACCTACGACGATCCGGGCGGGATGCTCGGGCCGAAATCGTGCGACCTCTGGAAGCCCGTGATCGCGGCGGTGCACGGCATGGCCTGCGGCGGCGCGTTCTACATGCTCGGCGAGACGGAGTTCATCATCGCCGCCGACGACGCGGTGTTCTTCGACCCGCACGTGAGCTACGGGATGACCGCGGCGTTCGAGCCGATCCAGATGCTGGCGAAGATGCCATTGCCCGAGGTCATGCGCATGTCGCTGCTCGGTGTGCACGAGCGCCTGTCGGCCGAGCGCGCCCGTGAGATCGGCCTCGTCACCGAAGTCGTTCCCCGGGCCGAGCTTCGCGACCGGGCCGGGTGGGCCGCGCGCGTGATCGCCGACTCGCCTCCACTCGTCGTGCAGGGAACCATGCGCGCGCTGTGGACCGCGAACGAAGTCTCGCGTTCGCAGGCCCTGGGTGTCGCCAGCCTGTTCACCCGCATCGGCTCCGATCCCGACGCGTTCACGGCCGGCCAGGCGCGGTTCGCCTCGGGCCAGCGCCCGCAGTGGCACCTTCGCTGAGCCGCGGGCCGTCACCACGATGAGCGACCAGGTCGAACGATTCGAGATCCGCGTCGACGACGCCGTCCTCGACGACCTGCGCCGGCGTCTCTCCCACACGCGCGTCCCCGACCAGATCGAGGGCACCGGCTGGGAGTACGGCATCCCGGCCGAGTACCTCGCCGAGCTCGTCGGCTACTGGCGCGACACCTACGACTGGCGCGCGCAGGAGGCGCAGCTCAACGAGTTCGCGCACTTCCGAACGGTGATCGACGGCCAGTCGGTCCATTTCGTCGACGCGCGCTCGCCGCACGACGGCGCCTTCCCGTTGCTCCTCACCCACGGTTGGCCCGGGTCGATCGTCGAGTTCCTGCGCGTCATCCCGATGCTGACGCACCCGGAGGCCCACGGCGGGGATGCGGCCGACGCGTTCCACGTGATCGCGCCGTCACTCCCCGGTTACGGCTTTTCCGAACCGACGCGGACGCGCGGCTGGGACGTGCCGCGCATCGCGCGCGCGTTCATGGCTTTGATGGCCCGTGTCGGCTACCGCCGTTACGGCGCGCAGGGTGGCGACTGGGGTGCACAGGTCGCGACCCGGATCGGGGCACTCGACCCGCAACACTGCGCGGCAATCCATTGCAACATGCCGATCGCCGACCGGCCCGACGAACCGGTCGAGCTCTCGGCCGACGACAAGGCGGGGCTCGCGGCGCTGGCCGCCTTCGCGCGCGAGGAGTCGGGCTACGCGCTCGAACAATCGACGAAGCCGCAAACGCTCGGTGTCGCGCTCAACGATTCGCCCGCCGGACTGCTCGCGTGGGTTGTCGAGAAGTTCCGCACGTGGAGCGATTGCGACGGTCATCCCGAGAACGTCTTCACGCGCGACGAGCTCCTGACCAACGTCACGACGTACTGGGTGACGGGAACGATCACGTCGTCCGCGCGCCTGTACTGGGAGCACATGCACAGCGCGGAGGCCCAGCTGCCGGTGACGGTGCCCACGGGCATCGCGCGCTACCCCAAGGAGATCCTGCGCTACCCGCGCCCGTGGGTCGAGCGCGCCTACAACGTCACCTACTGGGCCGACATGCCGCGCGGCGGTCACTTCGCCGCGATGGAGCAGCCCGAACTGTTCGCCGCCGACCTGCGCGCCTTCTTCCGCACCGTGCGCTGACGGTTGCCGCTCCGGCGCTATTCGTGCCATGATGCTGGCACGAATTTGCGGACCGCGGCCGCCGGCCCGCGGACGGCGGCGAGACGGGGGACGGCCGATGGGCCTGTTGGACGGAAAGGTCGCCGTGATCACCGGCGCCGGATCGGGCATGGCGAAGGCGTCGGTCAAGGCGTTCGTGCGTGAGGGCGCGCAGGTGGTCGCCGCCGACATCAGCGGTGCGGAACAGGACACCGCGAGCGAGGTCGGCACCGGCGTCGTGGCGGTTCACTGCGACGTCACGAAGGAAGCCGACGTCGAAGCCGCGGTGCAAACCGCGGTCTCGCAGTTCGGCCGGCTCGACGCGGTCCTGAACGTGGCCGGTATCGCGGAGGGCGTGATGCTGTCCGACATCACGATGGAGCACTACGACCGAACGATGGACATCGACCTGCGCGGCGTCCTGCTCGGCATGAAGCACGGCATCCGCGCCATGCTCGCGGCCCGCAGCGGCGGCACGATCGTCAACTGGTCGTCGATCGGCGGCCTCAACGCGTCTCCCGCGACCGCGGTGTACTCGGCGGCGAAAGCCGGCGTCATCGCGCTCACCAAGGCGGCGGCGGTCGAGTACGGGCGCAGGAACATCCGGGTCAATGCCATCTGTCCCGGCTTCATCAAGACCGAGATCATGGGCGCGACCCTCGACCAGTTCCCCGGTGCGTCCGACAACACGCCCCTGCGGCGGCTCGGCCAGGCCCACGAGGTCGCCGAGGTGGCCACGTTCCTCGCGTCCGATCGGGCATCGTTCGTGACCGGGGCCGTCATCCCCGTCGACGGCGGCCGCTCCGTCCTGATGGCGTGAGCACGCATGCCTGACGCGTCTCGCTACGTCGGCGCCAGGATCAACCGGGCCGAGGATGCCCGTCTGCTCACCGGCCACGGCACGTTCGTCGACGACATCGTGCTGCCCGGGATGCTCCACGCCACGTTCGTCCGTAGCCCGTTCGCGCGGGCGGCGGTACGCGCCATCGACACGACCGCGGCGCTCGCCGCGCCGGGCGTGCACTTCGTGTTCACCGCGGCCGATCTCAACGCCGATGTCAAGGAGCAGTGGCACACCTCCGTCGGCCCCGCGAGCCCCGAAACGCCGCGGCCGCCGCTCGCCGACGACGAGGTCCGCTTCGTCGGCGACCCGGTCGCGCTGGTCGTCGCCGAGAGCCGCGCCCTCGGCGTCGACGCGGCCGAACTCGTCGACGTCGACTACGAGCCGCTGCCCGCGGTGGTCGACTACACGACCGCCGAGGAGTCCGACCAGCTCGTCCACGCAAGCCATGGTTCCAACCTGATCGGTGAGCTCGCCGGCCGGCCGGCCGCGGCGCTCGAAGCGGTGTTCGCCTCGTCGGCGCACGTAGTGCGCGAAACGGTTCGCCAGCAGGCGTGCGTGCCGGCACCGATCGAAGGACGGGGCCTGATCGTCGACGGTTCGAGCGCACCCGGCGACCTCACGATCTACGCCGCGACGCAGGCGCCGCACGACGTGCGCCTCTTCTGCGCCCGCCTCCTCGGCATCCCCGAACATCGCATCCGGGTCGTCATGCGCGACACGGGCGGCGGCTTCGGCCAGAAGGTCATGGTGCAACGCGACGAGATGTGCCTCATGCTCGCCGCAGCGAAGGTCGGCGCACCGCTGAAGTGGGTCGAGGACCGCCGCGAGAACCTGCTCGCGGCGGGCAAGTCGCGCCTGGAGCACGGCACCGCGACGATGGGGTTCGACGCCGACGGGGCGATCACGGGGGCCTATCTCGACTTCGTCTCCGATTGCGGCGCCTACCCCACCCCGTGGCCGGTCACGACCGCGGCGGCGGTCGGCATGCTGTTCCCCGGGCCGTACCGCGTGCCGCGCGCCGGGTTCACGACGAAGTGCATCTACACCAACACGGTGGGCCGCGCCGCGTACCGCGGGCCGTGGCAGTTCGAGACGCTGGCCCGCGAAGTGCTGCTCGACATCGCGGCCCGGCGCATGGGCGTCGACCCGGTCGAGCTGCGGCGCCGCAATCTCCTGCAACGCGACGAACTCCCCTACCGGAACCCGAACGGCATGGCCTACGACAGCATCTCGCCGGCCGAGACGTTCGAGCAGGCACTGGCGATGCTCGACTACGACGGCTTCCGCGCCGAGCAGGCCGCGGCACGCGCCGCGGGCCGTTATCTCGGCGTCGGCACGTCGAACTACGTCGAGCCGTCGACGCCGGGTTTCGGCAGCTACGGCACGGAGGCGGCGACGATCCGCATCGAGCCGTCGGGCAAGGTCAACGTGTACATCGCGGGCGGCTCAACCGGGAACAGCATCGAGACGACGGTCGCCCAGCTCGCCGCCGACGCGCTCGGCGCCGACATCGACGACGTCCGCACGATCCAGGGCGACACGGCGGCCACCGGGTTCGGCGCGGGCACGGCGGGGAGCCGTAGCGCTTCGATGACCGCCGGTGCGATCCGCGAAACCGCGACGGTCCTGCGCGATCGGGTCCGCGCCATCGCCGCGCACCGCCTCGAGGCCGCCGTCGACGACATCGAACTCGCCGGCAGCCGCGCGAGCGTTCGCGGCACGCCGTCGATCGGTATCTCGCTGGCCGAGATCGCCGCGCTCAGCTACTTCGAAACGCACGCGTTGCCGCCGGGGGTGCCGCCGGGATTGGAGGCGAGCGCGCGCTACGCCGCGATGGCCGGTTCGATCTGGGTGAACGCCTCACACGTATGCACCTGTGAGGTCGATGTCGCTACCGGGCAGGTGCAGCTGTTGCGCTACATCGTCAGCGAGGACTGCGGCCCGATGATCAACCCCGACGTGGTCGAAGGCCAGATCGCCGGCGGTGTCGTGCAAGGCATCGGCGGTGCGCTCTTCGAGCACCTCGCGTGCGACGCCGACGGCAACCCGCTCGCGACGACCTTCGCCGACTATCTCGTGCCGAGCGCGGCCGAGGTACCCGCCATCGAGTTCGGGCACGTCGAGACGCCGAGCCCCGGGCCCGGCGGTTTCAAGGGCGTCGGCGAAGGCGGCGCGATCGGTGCGCCACCCGCCGTCGTCAACGCGGTCGCCGACGCGCTCGCGCCGTTCGACGTGACGGTCACCGACCTGCCCCTCAGCCCGTCCCGGATCATGGCCCTGCTCCAACACCGAGGTGATGCGAAGTGACTGCGATCGACACGGCCGGCGTGTACTACGACCCGTACGACGCCGACATCGACGCCGACCCGTACCCCGTGTACCGGCGGCTGCGCGAAGAAGCACCGCTCTACTACAACGAGAAGTACGACTTCTACGCGGTCAGCCGGTACGACGACGTCGAACGCGGCCTCGTCGACGCGAAGCGCTTCATCTCGAGCCACGGCGGCATCCTCGAACTGATCAAGGCGAACGTCGAGATGCCGCCGGGCACGCTCATCTTCGAGGACCCTCCCATCCACAGTCTCCACCGGAGCCTGCTGTCGCGCGTGTTCACGCCGAGGCGGGTCGCCGCGCTCGAACCGAAGATCCGCGAGTTCTGCGCGCAGAGCCTCGATCCGCTCGTCGGCGGCGGCGGGTTCGATTTCATCGCCGACCTCGGCGCGCAGATGCCCATGCGCGTGATCGGCATGCTCTTCGGCATCCCCGAAGAGGACCAGGCCGCGATCCGCGAAGGCGCCGACGCGAACCTGCGCACCGAGGCCGGCAAGCCGATGAAGGTCGCGAAGAAACCCACCTTCGGCAGCGAGATGTTCGCCGACTACATCGACTGGCGCATCAAGCACCCGTCCGACGATCTGATGACCGACCTGCTCCAGGCGGAGTTCGAAGACGAGACGGGCACGACCCGGCGCCTCACACGCGAGGAGGCGCTCCTCTACACGACGGTCGTCGCGGGCGCCGGCAACGAGACGACGACACGCCTGATCGGGTGGGCCGGCAAGGTACTGGCCGAGCATCCCGATCAGCGGCGCGAACTGGTCGAGGACCGCTCGCTGATCCCGAACGCGATCGAGGAACTCTTGCGTTACGAACCACCGGGCCCGGCGGTGGCACGCTACGTCGCCGAAGACGTCGAGTTGTACGGCCGCACGGTCCCGGAAGGCAGCGCGATCCTGTTCATCGTGGCCGCGGCCAATCGCGACGAACGTCGCTATCCCGACCCCGATCGTTTCGACATCCATCGCGAGATCGGCCAGCACCTCACGTTCGGGTACGGGATCCACTTCTGCCTCGGCGCCGCGCTCGCTCGCCTCGAAGGTCGCATCGCGCTCGACGAGGTGCTGCAACGGTTCCCCGAGTGGGAGATCGACATGAGCGGCGCCAAGCTCGCACCGACGTCGACGGTTCGGGGTTGGGAGACCCTCCCGGCGATCATCACGTGACCGCGCTCCCCTCCGGTACCGGTCGCCGGCAGTACGACAACTCACTGCGTCGCGAGCGCGCCGCGCACACCCGGGAGCGCATCGTCACCGCCGGCGCGGAACTGTTGCGGTCATCATCGATCCGCGACTGGGGTGCGGTGACGATCCGTGCCGTCGCCGATCGGGCCGGTGTGAACGAACGGACCGTCTACCGGCATTTCGCCAACGAGCGGGCGTTGCGCGATGCGGTGATGCAGCGCCTCGAGGAAGACGCCGGCGTCGACCTCGCGTGGATGAACCTCGACGGCATCGCGGCCGCGACCGCCCGGATCTTCCAGCACGTCTCGGCGTACCCGCTCGAACCGCACCCGCCGCTCGACCCGACGCTCGTCGAGGCGAACCGGCGGCAGCACGACGCGCTCCTCGCGGCGGTCGAGCAGGAAACGCCGGGTTGGCCGGCCGACGACCGCACGCTCGCGGCGGCGATGTTCGACGTGCTCTGGGCCGTCGGTTCCTACGAGCGGCTCGTCGTCGACTGGGACCTGGATCGCGAGCAGGCGATCCGGGCCGTCACGTGGGTGATCGGCCTCCTCGAAGCCGCCGTCCGTCGCGGCTCCCGCCCCCCGGCCTGAACCACAGGCGTCGCCCGACCGGAATTATTCCGGGCCGGCGACGCACGTCAGCGGCGGCTGGTGGTCTCCGATACCCGGCCGAGCGTGCGGGTGAGCGCCCCGTACAGCAGGTTGCCGTACGGCCACTGGGTCACGACCTTGCCGGTCGGCGAGGTGAAGTAGTTGTTGCTCATCGTCCACGACGTGCCGCGCATGCGCGACTGCAACCACCGGTACCAGCGCGCCTCGAAGCTCGGTTTCACCTCGATGGCGGTCACGCGCTCGCGTGCCATTCTCTTGATCGACCGCACCGCGTACGCGGCCTGGGCCTCGAGCATCGACACGATGTCGCCGCCGTTGGTACCGGGCCCGTAGAGCATGAAGAAGTTGGGGAAGCCGGCAACGGTGATCCCGAGGTACGCGCGCGGCTCGTTCGCCCAGTGGGCTTGGAGCGTGATGCCACCGCGGCCGGCGACCGGGAGGCGCGCGAGATAGTTGGCGGGCTGGAACCCCGTCGCCATGACGATCACGTCGGCCGGGCGTTCCACACCGTCGGCGTCGACGATCCCCGTCGGGGCCACCGACGCAACCGCCTTGGGAACGAGCGTCACGTTCGGTTGCTTCAGTGCCGGGTAGAAGCCCGTCGCGAAGATCGGCCGTTTCCCCGGGTACGGGTAGGTCGGCGTCACCGCGTCGCGCAGGTCGGGATCGTCCTTGAACTGCCGCTCGATGTAACGGAGGCACATCTGCTCGCGGCTGCGGTTGGCCTTCGTACCCGGCCGCCAGATCCTGCCGCTCCAGAGGTTCTTCTCGAGTGAGTACTTCAGCCGGTAACGCTCCCGCGCTCGGCGCCAGCGGCGGGCGAAGCGGGCGCGTTCGTTCTCGTCGAAGTCGCGTTCACCTTTCGGCAGGACCCATCCCGGCTCCCGTTGGTACACGTCGAGCCGACGCACGATCGGCTGGATCGCGGGAACGATCTGGCTCGCCGACGACCCGGTGCCCACGACCGCGACGACCTTGCCCGTGAGGTCGTGCTCGTGCTCCCACCGTGCGGTGTGGAACTTCGGGCCGGCGAAGGTTTCGAGCCCCGGCCAGTCCGGGAACCGCGGCAGGTTGAGGAAACCGACCGCGCTCACGAGCACGTGACATTCGTCGACGGTCGCGTCGTCGAAGCCGACGCGCCAGACGTGGCGGTCGTCGTCCCACGTCGCCGACTCCACGGTGACGCCGAGGCGCAGGTGCGGGCGCAGGCCGAACTCGTCGACCGTCTCCTCGAGGTACTTCTGTAGCTCGGCTTGCCGGGCGTGGGTGCGGGCCCAGGCGTGCGGCTTGAACGAGAAGCAGTAGAGATGCGAGCCGACGTCGACCTCCGCGCCCGGGTAGGTGTTGTCCCACCAGGTGCCGCCGATCCCGAGCGACGATTCGTAGATGGTGAACGTACGGATGCCGGCCCGCAGCAACTTCACCCCGGCGGCGATGCCCCCGAAACCGGCGCCGACCACGACGACCCGCGGCGTGCCGGTCGGGCCGAACAGGTCGTGGGCGGAAGGCTTCGACGTCAAGACCCGGCCGGCGGCTCGAGGCGCGGCCGGAGCCATTCGTCGACCGCACGCGCCCAGCGGCGCTCGGGTGTCGTACCGACGAAGAGTTGCACGCCGTGCGGTGCGCCGGCGATCACGCACAGGTCGGTCGGCACACCGGCTTGGGCGAGGCGGAGCGCGTAGTCGATGTTCTCGTCGCGGAACCCGTCGGCCCCGCCGGTGATGACCATCGTGGGGGGTAGCCCGGCGAGGTCGTCGGCGCGGGCCGCGGCGGCGTACGCGGGTACGTCGTTGCTGCCGTAGCGGTCGCCGAGGTACGACTGCCAGCCGAACGTGTTCGCCTCCCGTGACCAGATGAGCAAGTCGTCGTAGCGGCTCGACGCCGAGACCTGCCGGTCGTCGATCATCGGGCATTGGAGCAGCTGGAAGGCGAGGTCGGCCCCGCCGCGGTCGCGGGCGACGAGGGCGAGCGCGGCGGCGAGGCCGCCGCCCGCGCTGATCCCCATCGTCCCGATGCGGGCAGGATCGATCCCCAGATCGCCGGCATGGGCGAACACCCACTGCAACCCAGCCCAGCAATCGTCGAGTGGCCCGGGGTACGGCGTCTCGGGCGCGAGCCGGTACTCGACCGAAACGCCGACACAACCGAACTCGTTGCAGTACCGGTCGAAGATGACGTCGTCCATGACGTACGACCCGATGACGTAGCCGCCGCCGTGGATCGAATAGCAGCACGCGGCCGGCGCGCGCAGCTGCCGCGGCCGGTGTACGCGCACGACGACGTACGGATCGTCGCTGACGACATGGTCGACCCGTTCGACGGTCTCCGAGAGGGGCGGAGCCATCTGCGCGAAGGCAGCCTCCTGCCCGCCGCGCATCTGGGCGAGCGAACCGGCGTTGATCTCGAACTCCGGGATCATCCCGGCGAAGGCAACGATCTCGGGGTCGACGGTGGCCGTGGACATGCATACCTCGCAGTTCGTCGGCGCGCCGGTCGCGCCCTCGACATCATGCCGTCGCGGGACGCGTCCCCGGACGATGATCGCTCACGTCGACCTGCGAGCCGTCGACCCGGATCGGCGTACCGTTCACGAGGACATACCGCACTCCAGTCGGCTCCTCCGCGGTCAAGCGCTCCGCGTCGGCCGGGAAGTCGCGCACCCGCCGGATCGGACCGGTGCCGACCGTCGCCGGTTCGAACACGCACAGGTCGGCCCAGTAGCCCTCGCGCACGTACCCTCGCCGCACGAAGCCGAACATGTCGGCCGGTTCGCCGCTCAACTTGCGGACCGCCCGTTCGAGCGGCATCACCTCGCGGTCGCGGACCCACGTGCCGAGCAGATCGGTGGGCAGGGGCGCGTCGCACAGCTGGTCGATGTGGGCGCCCGCGTCCGACAGGCCGAGCACGACGTGCTCGTCGGTGAGCAGCTGGGCGACCGCGTCGACCTCGTCGTTGGCGATGTAGGCACGGAAACGGGTCTCGAGGTCTTCGGCGAGCGCGAGTTCGCACATCACGTCGAGCGGGCTGACGTGACGCTCCCGGGCGAGGTCGCTCACCCGCCGGCCCTGCAGCTCCGGGAACCGCTTCGACTCCGACACCTCGAACGTCTCCCAGCGCGGCTTCATCGGCGACTGCTCCAGGTCGGCGGCGGCCTGTGCCCGCCACTCCGGGTCGCGGTATGCGGCGACGCGTACGGACCGGCCGACCTTCAGCAGCTCCCCGAACACCGTCCCGGTGTTGAGGCTGTACGCGTCGGCCATCGTGAACTGCATCGTGAGCGGCCGCGGTGTCACCTGGGGCCATACCGCCGCGCCCGCGGCAACACCGCGCTCGTGCAACCCGACCGGCTCCAGGTGCCGGCCGTTCGGGCTCGCGAACAGCGGGTAGGTGAACGGGCGCCCGATGCGCGGCGCCCACTCGTACACGTCGGCGTAACTGCACTGCGGGCCCGGGGTGATGAGCACCACGCCCTTGCCCGCGTCGCCGGCGGCCCGGAACAGCGCTTCGACTTCGTCGGCCTCGGCGAAGCGACTCGGCACGGGCTTGCCGTCGACGCCGCGGTGCGCGTACGAGAAGCTCGTCGAGAACCCCGCCGCACCGGCCGCGATCCCCTCTCGCACCAGCGCGCTCATCCGTTCGACTTCATCGGGGGTCGCGCCGCGCTCGTAGGCGGCGTCGCCCATCACGTAGAGCCGCAACGCGGAGTGCCCGATGTAGGCGGTGAAGTTGAGATCGGTCCCCCGCCGCTTGACCGCCTCGAGGTACTCGGGGAACGTCTCGAACTCCCACACGACACCGGCGATGAGCGTGGCCGGGTCCATGTCTTCGACGTTCTCGAGCGTATGGACGATGGTCTCGTGGTGCTCGGGTCGCGCCGGCGCGATCGTGAAGCCGCAGTTGCCGGCCACGACCGTCGTGACGCCCTGGTACGACGACGGCCGCAGCGACGGGTCCCAGAAGACTTGCGCGTCGTAGTGCGTGTGAATGTCGATGAAGCCGGGGGCGATCGCGCAGCCCGACGCGTCGAGTTCGTGCTCGCCGCGCAGGTTCGGGCCGATTTCACGGATCACGCCATCGGCGATCGCGACGTCGGCGGCGCGACCGGGGGCACCGCTCCCATCGAACAGTGTCCCCCCACGGATCACGATGTCAGTCGTCATAGATCATGAACTCCAGAAGGTTGCCGTCGGGATCGCGCACGTATGTGCTCTTCGCCGGCGCGCGGCGGCCGCCATCGCGCGCGACCGGGCCTTCGACGACTTCCGCGCCGGCGGCCGCCAAGCGCGACCGCAACGACGGCTCGTCACCCTCCCACACAAAACACAAGTCGCCACACGGGGGCACGGCTGCGGGTGCACGCAACGTGAAGCTGTCGCGTGGCCAGAGCTCGGGACGGTGGAAGTTGATCATCTGGTCGCCGGCGTACACCGACACGACGGCTCGCCGTTCGACGACCTCGAACCGAAGTTCGCGGTAGAACGCGACCATCGCGTCGGTTTGCTGCATGGGGAGCGACACGTGATCGAACCCGGCCACGCCGGCGGCACGGCTAGGCATACGGGAAGCCGTAGAGCCGGGCACAGTTGGCGGCGGTGATCTTGCGCACGTCTTCGGCCGGCAGCGTGCCGAGGGTCTCGTCGATCGCTCGTCGCGACGCCGGGAACGTGCTGTCGGTGTGCGGGTAGTCGGAAGCCCACATGCACGAATCGGCACCGAGCAGCGGGAGGAGCTTCGCCGCGAGCGGCTCCTCCTCGAACGTGGCGAACACCTGCCGGCCGAACAGCTCACTCGGCGGGCAGCCCGGTGCGTCATCGAGTTTGTCGCGCAGCGCTTCCCACTCCATGTCCATGCGGGCGAGGAAGTACGGGAGCCAGCCGACCCCCGACTCGGCCAGCACGAGCGTGAACTGCGGGTGCCGCTCCAACGCGCCGCCGAACAACATGATCGCCAACGGCTCGTCGAGCTGGAGCGGCAGCACGCTGGCGTAGGCGGCCGACTGCCATTTCCCGATCCGGTAGCTCAGCTTCGACGACGTACCGCCCTTGATGTGGAAGCTGATCGGTAACCCGGTCGCTTCGGCGGCCGACCACAGCCGGTCCCAGGCCCGGTCCCCGAGATCGATGTCGAACGCGCCGATGATCGCACCGCGATGGCCCAGCCCGGCGCAGCGCTCCAGCTCCGCGGCGGCCGCTTCCGGCGAGTGGCCGGGGAGGAAGGCGAGCACGCACAACCGGTCGGGCGCCGCCGCGTTGAACTCCTCCACCGCCCAGTCGTTCCACGCCGCGTAGCAGGCCTCCTGCAACGCCGGGTCCTGGATCGGAAAGCCGAGCGAGAGTGGCCCGTAGATCACCGATGCCGCGAGGCCGTCGCGATCCATGTCGTGCAGCCGCAACTCGGGCCGGCCGGCGCGGTAGCCGTCGTCGTCGATGCCCGCGCGCCCGATGGCGCTGAGCGCTTTCACGGCTTCACGGTTCGCCGGCATGCCGCTGCGCCCCATCACCCGGTCCTCGCACACCCACAGCGCGCCCTTGTCACCGGTTACGACGTGCGGCGCCCGTTCGGCTTGTGAACGCGCCACACGCGATTCCCAGACGTCGCGAGGTACCGCCGACAGGTCGAGATGGTCGTCGCAGGAGTAGATCGTCACGAGCCGGGATCCGAACGTCGGGCCATCACATCTTTCATCGAGCGTGGCCGAGGACCCGCGGTCGTGCCGCCGTCGACCGGGAGCACGATGCCCGTGATCTGCGCGGCGCGGTCGCTCGCCAGGAACAACGCGGCTTCGGCAACGTCGAGTGGCGAACCCAGACGCTGGAGCGGCTGGAACACCTCGACGAGCGCCGACTGGTCGAACGACGCGTTGATCGCGGTCGGGATGTGCGCCGGCGCGATGCAGTTGACCCGGATGTTCTTCGCCGCGAGCTCAACCGCGATCGAACGGGTGATGTGGATGACCGCGGCCTTCGACGCGCGGTACGCCATCACTCCCCCGCCGGCGTTGATGCCGCCGATCGACGTCGTGTTCACGATCGCGCCCCCACCGTGCCCGGCCATGTAACGCGCGGCGCGCTGCGCGCCGACCATCACACCGAAGATGTTCACGGCCATCACGCGGTCGAAGTCGGCGAAGTCGTCGTCGAGGAAACGGGTGGGCGACCCACCGACCCCCGCGTTGTTGCACATGACGTCGAGACCGCCGAAGCGCTCGACCGCGACGTCGACGGCCGCCTGGACCTGGTCGGCGTCGGCGACATCGGTCGGTTGGAACATCGCCGACGCACCGAGTTGCTCGGCCAAGGCCGCGCCGGCTTCGGCATTGACGTCGGCGACGACGACACGCGCGCCTTCCTCCACGAACCGCTCGACCATCGCCCGGCCGAGCCCGCTCGCGCCACCGGTGACGATCGCGACCTTGCTCGCGAGCTCTCTACTCATGCGTCTTCGACCTCCGGTGCTCCATCACGCACCGCCCAAGCGCGCACGCACCCCGCCCGCACCGGAGGATCTGCGCCTGCCTACTCATGCGGCTTCGACCTCCGGTGCTCCATCACGCACCGCCCAACCGCGCACGCACCCCGCCCGCACCGGAGGATCTGCGCCTGGCTCACGCTTCCTCGATCCAGAAGCCGGGGGTCGTGTCGATCTCGTGGCGGGCAAAGATCGCGTCGATCTCGGCGAGGTCGGCGTCGCTGATCGACCAACCGATCGCGCCGACGTTGTCCTCGACCTCGGCAACCGTGCGGCAACCGACGAGGGCGGTGCTCACCGCGGGATGTGAGATCGCCCAGCGCAGCGCGAGTTGCGGGAGGCTCTTGCCGTTGCGGGCGGCGATCCCTTTCAACTCCTCCACCGCGCGGACGTTGTCCTTGAACTTCTCGGGGCCGAACAGTGCCGCGAACATCTTGATCGCGCCCATGTTGCCCTGGCGGGCGCGCCAGTCGGCGGTGCCGAAGTCGTGGTCCTCCCGAAACGTACCGGTGAGCAGACCGAAGGCGAGCGACCCGTACGCCATGAACCCGATGCCCTGTTCGGCGCAGTACGGGAGGATCTCCGTCTGCATGCGACGGTCGAAGATGTTCCAGCCGTACTGCACGACGTCGACGCGCCGCACCGCCATGCAGGCCTCGATCTCGGAGAGCTTGAAGTTCGACAGTCCGACGTACCGCACCTTGCCCTCGCGGACGATGTCGTCGAGTGCGCTCATGGTCTCCTCGAACGGCGTCAGCCGGTCGGGCCAGTGCACGAGGTAGACGTCGACGTAGTCGGTGCCGAGGTTCTTCAGGCTCTTGTCGATCGACGCAATGACACGCTCGCGGCTGCTGTCGCGCAGGTTCGGTTTGTCCCGGTAGTTCATGCCGAACTTCGTGACGATGATCGCTTCGTCGCGCCGGTTGCCGAGCGCCTGGGCGAGCGCGCGTTCCGACGCACCCATGCCGTAGCCCTCGGCGGTGTCGAAACAGTTGATCCCGAGGTCGAGCGCGCGACCGACCGCGTGGTCGAATGCCGCGGCCTCGATGTCGCCGTACCCGCCGCCGATCTCCCAGCAGCCGTAGCCGATCGCCGAAACCGGCAAGCCGGTCTGCCCGAACGGTCGGATCTCCATGGTGTCCCCCTCTATAGGTTCGCCGTCACGCCGTGCGGTAGCGGAGCGGGAGGCGCTTGATGCTGCCATTGACCGCCGATTCGAGGCGCTCCACCGACCCCGAAAGCTCGAAGGATTCGAACCGTGCGAGCAGGTGGCGGAAGACGGTCTCGATCTCGACGCGCGCGAGGTGTGCCCCCACGCAGAAATGCTCACCGAAGCCGAACGCGAGGTGCGGGTTCGGGTGGCGATCGACCCGGAACGTGAACGGGTCGTCGAACACGTCCTCGTCGCGGTTCGCCGACGCGTAGTAGAGCGCCAGTTGGTCGCCGGCGCGGATCTTCGTGCCGTGGAGGTCGTAATCCTCGGTCGCGACGCGTGTGAAGTGGCTGATCGGGCTGACCCAGCGCAGGATCTCTTCCACCGCGTCGGGGAGCAGGTCGGGGCGCGCACGAAGCTTCTCCCACTCGGCCGGGTTCTCCCACAACGCGAGCAGCCCGCCGCTGATCGCGTTGCGCGTCGTCTCGTTGCCCGCCTCGACGAACAGCTCGCAGTACGACAGGAGCTGCTCGTCGGTGAGCGGCGAACCGTCGACGGTGCCGGTGACGAGTTCGCTCACGAGATCATCTTGGGGTGCGTCGCGGCGTTGCCCGACCAGCCGGGCGAAGTACCGGTGGATCTCGCCCCGGGCGCGCTTCATGGTCTGGCCCGGCGATTCGCCGGGCTGGCGGTACTCGGGATCGTCCTTGCCGATCACTTCGTTGCTCAGGCGGAACAGCAACGCCCAATCCGCGCTCGGTACACCGAGGATCCACGCGATCAACGCCAGCGGGAACGGTGCCGCGATGCGCTCGACGAAGTCGAGTTCGCCCGAGGTGCCCGGCGGCACCGCGGCGTCGACCACGTCGAGCGCGATGTGCTCGATGTCGTCGCGCTTGGCGCGTACCGCCTTCGGGGTGAAGCGCCGCGTCACGAGGCGCCGCATGGGACCGTGCTTCGGCGGGTCGAGCAGGACGAGGATCTCCGACGGTGGTACCGGTGCGGCTCCTTCGCGAGCGAGCGTGATCCCCTGCGCGTTGGAGAACCGCGCCGGCTGCGAGGAGACCTCGAGGACGTCGGCGTGCTTCGTGATCGCCCAGAACGGTACGTAGCCGGGCGGATCGATGTAGGCCACCGGCGCGTCGGCGCGCAGGCGCGCCCATGCGTCGTGCGGGTACCCGCGCCGCGCGTAGCGCAGGGGGTCGACGAGTTCGAGCGGATCGATGTCGTTCATCCCGCACCTCCGGCGCCTCGCCCGCTCGTGGCGCTCGCCGGTCGGGGTTCCCGGGGGAGGCCGAGGAGGCGCTCGCCGATGATGTTGCGCTGGATCTCGCTCGTCCCGCCCATGATCGAGTTGGCGCGGGTCGACAGCAACGCACCGGACCACCGTCCCGGCGGGCACAGGGATGCCGGCCCCAGGAGCGCAACCGCGGTCTCGGCGAGTCGTTGGCTGGTCGTCGCCCAGAACAGTTTCACGATGCTCGACTCGGCGCCGATCTCGTCGCCGCGCCCGAGCCGCTCGAGGGTGCGGGCGTTGTGCAGGCGGAACAACTCCACGTCGATCCACGACCGGGCCAGCCGTTGGCGAACCCGCGGGTCGTGCGTCGCGCCGCGCCGTGCGCACTCCTTCGCCAGCGCGTCGAACCCGATCTCCTGGAGCACCTGCTCCCGCCAGATGAACGACGCGCCGCGCTCGTTGGCGAGCGTGGTGTTCGCCACCCGCCAGCCCTCGTGCTCGGGACCGATGAGGTGATCGACGGGTACTGCGACGTCGTCGAGGAAGACCTCGTTGAACTCGTGCTCGCCGGTCATCTGCCGCAGCGGCCGTACTTCGACCCCGTCGGCATCCATCGGGACGGCAAGCATCGAAATCCCTTTGTGCGGCGGCGCGTCGGGGTCGGTGCGTACGAGCGCGATGCCCATGTCGGCGAACGTCGCGTACGACGACCACACCTTCTGGCCGGTGATGCGGTAACACCCACCGGCCTTCGTCGCCCGCGTCGACAGCGCGGCGAGGTCGCTGCCCGCGCCCGGTTCACTGAACAGCTGGCACCAGACGTCATCGCCGCCGAGGATGCGCGGCATCCAGCGGGCACGCTGCGCCTCGGCACCGTGCGCCATCAGCGTGGGCCCGACGAGCGTGATGCCGGCCCGGCCGAGCAACGGCGGTGCGCCGGCCCGGGCGAGCTCCTCGTTGTACGCGGCGACCTGGGTCACCGACGCGCCGCGGCCTCCGAACTCGACCGGCCAATGGATCCCGACCCAGCCGTCGCGGTGCAGGCGGCGCTGCCACGCGCGCAGCGCGTCTGCCTCGGCGCGTGTTCCCGCGACGGCGACCGGCGGGGGCGGGTGCTCGGCCAGCCACGCCCGCAGCTCGCGGCGAAGCTCCTCGTCGGCGATCGGGTTGGAGAACTTCTCTCTCGCCATGCCCCGGAGCCTCACGAGAACGTACTTTACGAGCCTGCGGCGCACACGTCCATCTATAGTGAAAGCGTCATTCTCACACGGCCGGGCCCGGCTTTTCGACGTCTTGTCTCACGGGCACGGGCCGCCGTGAACACTGGAGCGCACATGGCACGCCTGGATCCCGCCACCGACGCCGGCGAGCCCGACTGGCGGGCACGCGCCGTGTCGCGCAGCGTCGACGCGGCGCGCTCGCGGGCCGAGCAGCGGGTGCAGCGGTTCCTCGACGCCGCGTTCGATCTCATCGACGAGAAGGGTTCGACCGAGTTCACCATCCAGGAGGTCGTCGAGCGCTCGGGCCAGTCGCTGCGCGGCTTCTACGAGTACTTCGACGGCAAGGACGAACTGGTGCTGGCGTTGTTCGAGGAGACCGTGCGCGAGGCCGTCGAGGACATCCGCGCGGCGGTCGACGCCGCGGCCGATCCGATCGCCCGCCTGCGGGCGTTCGCCATCACGCTGCACGAATGGTGCGACCCCGACGATGCGCGACGCTCGCGCGGCACGCATCGACGGCGCCCGATCAGCGAGTTCTCGATGCACCTCGCGGCGAACCATGCCGATCGGGTGCGCGCCGCGCTGGTGCCCCAGACGCGCCTGTTGCGCCAACTCGTCGAGGCGGCGGTCGAAGCCGGCGCGATCCGGGTCACCGACGTGAGGCGGGCGACGGCGCTCGTGCAGCAGACCGTCATGTACAGCTGGTTCGGCAACCGTCTCGTGGAGAACCCCGAACGCAAGGTCGACGCCGAAGCAACGTGGGAGTTCTGCCTCCACGGCCTCGGCGTGTAGGGGCGCGACGTCGTCGGCGGGCCGTCGCGCGTCTTACCGTGGCACGAGGGTGTCGACACCCATCTGCGTGAACAGGCGCTGCGCGGCCTGCGGGCTGAGGCCCCAATGCTCCGCCGCCTTCCCGTCGACGATGCGCCGCGTTCGAGAGCCAGAGGTCGATCTTCTGGCACTGAACCCTTCCACCATCTCCACGAAGCCCGGGAGCCCGTCGGTGTCGCCGGTAGCGCCGTGATCGCGGTAGTCGGACGTGCACAACGCGTTCAGTTCTTCGTAACGTCCCGCGTCGACTGCGGCGAAGATGCGCGTGACGAGTTGCTCGTTCGACGAAACCATGTGCCTTCCTCCGTTGGGCCGGCCGTCGCGCACCATTCGCACGGCTCCCCGGGCGCGGATCACCACGAACGCGGCTCGGCGGGTGGCGCTCACGATTCCCCGACTGCGAGCACCACCTTCCCGATCGCGCGGCCGTCGGCGACGTAGCGCAGCGCCGCCGCGACGTCGGCGAACGCGAACGTGGCACCGATGTGCGGAACGACGCGATGCGTCGCGAACAACTCCATCAGTTCGCGCTCGTTGCGCTGGAGTGCTTCCGGTTCGTGCTCGGCGAAGTGCCCGAACTGGAACCCGAGGATGTGCACCCCTTTCAGCAGCACGAGGTTCAGCGGGATTCGCGGGATCACACCCGACGCGTAACCCACCGTCACGAAGCGGCCGCCCCAGCGCAGGCTCCGCAATGCCGGTTCCGCCAGATCGCCGCCGACCGGGTCGACCACGACGTCGCTCCCGTCCGGGAGGACGGAACGCAGCGCCGCGCGCAACGGGCCGGCCCGGTGATCGACCAGTCGAACCGCGCCACGCGATGCGGCCACCGCGAGCTTCTCTTCGGACGACGCGACGGCCGTGACCGTCGCCCCGAGCACGGCACCGAGCTCTACCGCCGCGAGCCCCACCCCACCGCCCGCGCCGAGCACGATCAATTCCTCTCCTGGTTGCACCTGCGCCACTGATCGAAGCACGTGGTACGCGGTGCGGTGCGCGACGCCGAACGCGGCTGCCGACCCGTCGTCGACGCCGGGCGGGACCGGCCCGAGCGCTCCCGCGGGCACGACGACCTCCTCGGCGAAGGCGCCGACGAGCGCGGTGCCGAACACCCGGTCGCCGGCCGCGAAGCCGGTGACGCCGGCTCCCGCGTCGACGACGACGCCCGCGAACTCGCTGCCCGGCACGAACGGCGGCGGGACGCTGATCTGGTACTCGTTCGCGACGAGCAGCACGTCGGGGAAGTTCACCGCCGCCGCGTGCACCCGGACGCGTACCTCGCCGGCCGACAGCACCGGTGCCGGGATGTCGTCGAGCACCACACCTTCGGGCGGGCCGTACTCCCGGCACACCGCGGCGCGCACGTCAGCTCACCGGCCCTGCCACACCGGCGGGCGTTTCTCGACGAAGGCGCGCGCTCCCTCTTGCGCGTCCTCGCTCCCGAACACCAGGGGCTGCCACGCCGCGATCCGTTCCGACCATTGCGCGATGTCGCTCGCACCGAGCCGCACGAGTTCTTTCACCGCGGTCACCGCGAGCGGACCGTTCGCGGCGATGCGTTCGGCGAACGCGATCGCGGTGCCGAGCACCTGCTCCGGGTCGACGACGGCATTGACGAGACCGAGCTCGTACGCGCGAGCCGCGTCGATGCTGTCGCCGGTGAGCGTCATCTCCAACGCGATCGCGAGGGGGACCCGGTTGCCGAGGAGCGTGCCGCCACCGGCGGGGATCAGGCCCCGTTTCACCTCCGGCAACCCGAACTTCGCGTGCGCGCCGGCGACGACCACATCGCAGCCGAGCAACACCTCCAGGCCACCCGCGAGGGCCGAGCCGTTCGCGGCACCGACGATCGGGATCGTCGTCTCGCCCTGTATCAAACGGAAGAAGCCCCGCATCGCCGCGCTGTCGACGTGGATCTCGCCGCCGTCGGCGAAGGAGCGCAGGTCCATTCCGGCACAGAACACGCGCTCGCCGGTGCCGGTGAGCACGAGGGCGCGGACGTCGGGGTCACCTTCGGCGTCGTCGATCGTCGCGCTGATCGCGTGGAGCAACGCAGGGTTGAGCGCGTTCCTCGCCTCGGGGCGGTTGAGGCGCGCGATCAACACCGCGTCCCGTCGTTCGACGACGAGTTCGGGTTCTTCGGTGATGCTCATGCGGCTACGACCTCCGGTGCTCCATCACGAACCGCGCCCGGCACTCATGCCGAGTAGTGAGTCGTCTCCGCGAGGTCCGCGGCCTGCCGCATGAGGTCGAGCACAATCGGCCCGAACGCGTTGAGTTTCTCATCGTCGCCGGCGCGCTGGAACCCTTGCTCGAGCACGATCGCCAGCTTCCACTTGGCGAGGATGACGTAGTAGTCGATGTCGTCGACCTGGCGGCCCGACACCTTCGCGTAGTGGTCGAGCATCTGCGCGCGCGACGGCATGCCGTACATGTCGACGTAACTCGCACCGCTCGCGGCGGGCGACGACGTGTCTTCCGGCCAGCCCTGCACCGTCCAGCCGAGGTCGAGCTTCGGGTCGCCGACCGTGCCCATCTCCCAGTCGACGATCGCGGCGAGCCGCGCCGGCGCCCCGTCGTGGTACATGACGTTGGCGAACTGGTAGTCGCCGTGCATGAGCCCGGGGATGTAGTCGAGCGGCTTGTGCTTGCGCAGCCACGCCGACGCGACCTCCAACCCGGGAAGGTCACGACCCTTGATCCGCTCCAGGAACCTCGTCCAACGGTCCACTTGCCGCTCGTGGAAACCGTCGGGGCGCCCGAGATCGTGCAGGCCCTTCGCCTGCCAGTCGACCTTCGACAGCAGCGCGATGCCCTCCGCGAGCTGGTAGGCCAGTCCGGCGCGTGCTTCCAGGTCGGTGTCGAACGGGGCGGGCCAGCGGTCGACACCCATCGGCGACCAACCGTCGACGAAACCCATGATGTAGAACGCGCGACCGAGCACCGACAGGTCGGTGCAGGCGGCGATCGCGGGCGTATGGGGAACGTCGGTGCCGTCGAGTGCCTCGATGATCCGCCATTCGCGCATGATCCCGTCGTCACGGCTCTCGGGAGCGCTCGGCGGCGGGATACGGAGCGCGCCGTGCAGCTCCCCGCGGCGGATCTCGTAGATCTCGTTCTGCGAACCACCCGAGATGTACCGGTGCTCGATCGGTGTGCCCTCGCCGTCGAGCCCGATGGAGTCCATCCAGGCGCCGAGCGTCTCGACGTCGATATTCATGCGGCCGCGACCTCCGGTGCTCCCTCACGAACCCCTTCGGCGCGGTTGTGCATCCGACCACACCGCAGGATCTGCGCCTGCCTGCCGCCGCTCACAGGTTCCCAACTTCGTTCTCGAGGTAGTCGGCGAACTTCTCGCGGGCCGCGGCTCGCAACTTCGGGAGATGTTGCGTGGGCCACAGGTCGTCGCTCGGCCGGTAGTCGCGCAACACCTGGCGCGCCACCGTGACCTTGTGCACTTCGGTCGGCCCGTCGGCGAGGCCGAGCACGCTGGCCGCGAGCATCATCCCCGAGAAGGGCATCTCGTTGCTCACGCCGAGCGCGCCGTGCACCTGCATCGCCCGCCACGCGATGTCGTGGAGCACGTCGGGCATGAGCACCTTCACCGCCGCGATGTCTTTGCGGACCTTGCGGTAGTCGTTGTGCTTGTCGATCGACCACGCGGTGTAGAGCACGAACAGGCGGAACTGCATCAGCTGCGCGTAGGAGTCGGCGATGTAGCCCTGCACGAATTGTTTGTCGGCGAGCAGGCTCCCCTGCGTCTCTCGGCTCAACGCCCGCTCGCACATCATGTCGAGCGCCCGCTTCGACATGCCGATCGTGCGCATCGCGTGGTGGATACGACCGCCGCCGAGGCGGGTCTGCGCGATCGCGAACGCCTGGCCCTCGCCACCGAGCAACGCCTCCTCGGGCACCCGCACGTCTTCGTAGTGGATCAGCGCGTGCGAGCCTTCACCTTCGCGTTCGCCGCCGAGACCGATGTTGCGCACGATGTTGATCCCGGGTGTGTCGGTCGGCACGAGGAACATCGACATGCCCTTGTACGCGCTCACTTCCGTGTTCGTGACCGCCATCACGATGAGGAACGACGCGGTTCGCGCGTTCGACGAGAAGAACTTCCAGCCGTTGATCACCCACTCTTCGCCGTCTTTCACGGCCTGGGTCTTGAACATCGTCGGGTCGGCGCCGGCGTGCGGTTCGGTCATCGAGTAGCACGAGAACATCTCGCCTTCGAGCAGCGGGCGCAGGTAGCGCTCCTTCTGCTCCGGCGTGCCGTAGTGGGCGATGATCTCGGCATTGCCGGTGTCGGGCGCCTGGCAGCCGAACACGATCGGCGCCCACGACGACCGGCCGAGGATCTCGTTGAGCAACGACAGCTTGAGCTGCCCGTAGCCCTCGCCGCCGAGTTCGGGGCCGAGGTGCGTCGCCCACAATTGCTGGCGCCGTACCTCCGCCTTCAACGGGTCGACGACCTTGCGCCGCACGTCGTCGAGCGGGGTGAACTCGAGCCCCCGCCACACCAGATCAAGCGGCTCGACCTCCTCGCGCACGAACGCGTCGGCCCAGTCGAGTTTCGCTTGGAATTCCGGGTCGGTTTCGAAGTCCCACGACATCGTTGCTCCCTCCGCAGCCCGGCAAGAATATGATTCTGGCTATCCAGAATTCAACTCCGACCTCTCCGAACGACGGCTCGAACGGCGTCGCCGATCGCATCGCGCAGCAGACACTGGCGAGGCGGGAAGCCGAGTACGCGAGCGAAGTGCGCCGCCTGCTCGACGCCGCGCTCGACGTGATGCGCCGCTGCGGCACCGCGTCGCGGCCGCGCGTCGCCGACATCGTGGGCGCCGCCGGCCTCTCCAACGACGCGTTCTACCGGCACTTCCGATCGAAGGACGCCCTCGTCGCGGCGATCCTCGACGACGGTGCCGAGCGGCTCCGCAGCTACCTCGCGCACCAGATGACGAAGGAATCGACGCCGGAAGGCAAGGTCCGCCGGTGGGTGAACGGCGTGCTGTCGCAGGCCAACCCCGACATCGCGGCGACGACCCTGGCCGTGCTGTGGAACGGCGGCGGCATCGACGAGGGATCGGCCGCGGGCCGCCACTTCGCGAGCCCGGAACTCGCCACGCTGCTGCACGAACCGTTCACCGCGCTCGGCAGCGCCGACGCCGTTCTCGACGCGTCGCTCGCCGCGCACGCGGTGCTCGGCAAACTCTCCGATCACCTCTGGCAGGGCACCCATCCCAACCGCGCCGAGGTCGACGGCATCACCGGGTTCTGCCTCGCCGCCGTCACGCGAGTGTGAGCCCCACCCCACGACCATTGGTCGTTCCCTCGCCTCCCGCCGGGAACAACGACCAACGGTCGCAATCCTCTACACGACGGTCCCGCCGACCAGTGTGAGCTCGACCAGTTCCGACGACGGTTCGCGCCTCGCCTCGGCGAGGGGGGCACGGAGCAGGCAGAGATCGGCCGGCCCACCGACCGTGACGCGCCGCGGTGGGCCACCGGGTTCGTCCCAGGCCGAGAGCAACCTCGCCAGTGCGGTGGTCGCGTCGACGGCTTCGGCGAGACCGAGCGCACGCCCCGCGCGGGTTCGCCGTTGCGTCGCCGCCCGCATCGCGAGCCACGGGTCGGCAGGACCGTGCGGTGCGTCGCTGCCGAACCCGACCGGGATACCGGCGGCGAGAAACGACCCGCATCGCCACAGGTGCGGGACATCTTCGGGTTCGACGTCGGTGAGGTAACGGTCGCCTCGCGCGTACACGAAGGCCGGCTGCGTCACGATCGTCACCGCGAGTGCACGGAGCCGGTCGAACAGTTCCGGCGGCACCACCGCGCCGTGCTCGATGCGATCACCGCCACGACTTCCGGCTTGTTCCAGTGCCGCGACGCCGAGCACGACGCCGAGCCGCGACGCGCAATGCAACGCGACCGGGCGCGCGTCGCGGTGCGCGATCGCGATCTCCTCCGCGAGCGCGTCGACGCCCGGTGGTGCGTAGTCGTCGACGACGATCTTGGCCGGTCCCGCGACCAGGGGCTCGAGGTCGCGGCGGTCGAGCGTTGGCCTGCCCGTGATCACGACCCGCTGCGGGACCGCGCCGGTCGCCACCGCGGCGCGCAGGTGCGCGAGGTCGCCCGCACGCTCGTACGGCGTCGCGTCGGTCACCCCGGTGATCCCGAACCCGGCGAGCTGCTCAGCGACCCGGGCCAGGTCGGGCGGTGCGGGCGGGAGGTGCCGGAACAACCAATCGTCGAGCCCGAAGAGCCGGCCGGTCGGCGCGCCACCGGCGTCGCGTTCGACGCGATCACCAGGTGCGCGATCGATCGGCAGCGCGGCCAGGCCCGCCGAGTTGCACACCCACATTCCCCCGGTGGCGTGCTGCACACGCACCGGCCGCGCCGGTACGACGGCGTCGAGCCCGGCGTGATCGACTTCGCCCATCGCCGCTTCGTGGTACCCCACGACCCGCATCCACGCGCCACCCGGCAACGACCGGTCGGCCTCGAGCATTGCCGTCACGGCCGCGTCGCGGTCGAGCCCCGAGATGTCGACCGACGCCGCGGCGGCGGCCATCGCCAGGAGATGCACATGGTGGTCGTGCAGCCCGGGGAGCAGCGCACCGCCGCAACCGTCGATTGATTCGACCGCGCCCGGCAGCGCAAGGGAGCGGCCGATCGCCTCGACCCGGCCGTGGGCAACGAACACGTCGACGACGCGACCGTCGACCTCGACGTCGCAAAGGAGCAGCGGGGCCGGCTCGTTCATCGAAGGAACTCGCGCCGGACCTGTTCGGTGTGCTCGCCGAGACGCGGCGCGCGGCCCCGAGGCGACGGTGCGACCGGCGGGAGCGCCATGCGGGCGTGACCCGCCCGCCACGGTTCACCATCCGCAGCCCGCGCGATGCGGGCCGCGACCCGCGACAACGCGACGTCGAGGAGCGTGCGGGTGCCCGACGACAGCGCGTCGAGCACGGCCGCCGCGGCAACGACTCCGGTGAGCGGATCGGCCACTGCATCGGCGACGAAGCACGCACCCTCGCGCCCATCGGCGACCAGCCCTCCGGCGACGGCCGCGTCGTCACCGAACGCGGCCCGGTCGCGAACCGGCTCGTCGCGCCCGTACCCGGTGATCGACAGCCATACCCGGGGGCCGTGGGCGACGACGGCACGGGCGTTGATACCGAGTTGTTCGAGCGCGCGGGGCCGTGATGCCTCGACGACAACGTCGGCCGCCGCGAGCAGCGCCCGGAGTTCGCCGGCACCATCTCCATGCTGCAGGTCGAAGGCGACTGCCTCCTTCCCGGCGTGCATGAGGTCGAAGAACGCGGGTGGTCCTCGCCGCGCGCCGTCGGGGCGGCGCGTCGACTCGACCTTGATCACGCGTGCGCCGCATCGCCGGAGCAGGCGGGTCGCGAGCGGGCCGGCCCACAGCGACGAGAGATCGACCACCACCGGCGCCCGGTCGAGTTGCGGCACCGCGCCGAACGTCGTCGTGACGATGCCGGTCGCCGTCACTTCACCCGCCCGGCTCACCGCCAACCCGAGCGGGCTCGCACGATCGACGACCTCACCCGCCGGACATCTCGCGACGGCCGCGCCCACTGCCTCCCAGGTGCCGTCGAGCATCTCGTCCGACGCCGGCGCGTCGACGCCCAGGAACGCCGGCAGCAACGCGGTGTCGTCGGCCCGCGTGAGCGACACCGCGACGAGCACGCCGTCGCCCGCCCGCAGCAGGCGCGCCGCACCGCCACAACTCGTCGAACCGCGGCGCGACAAACCCGCGATCGCGGCCCGTTCGCCGAGGAGGCGGAGCGGGTCGACTTCGAGCCCCGCGCCGAGCGCCTCGATCGCCGCGACGACGCCGTCGGGGGCGACCAGCGGAGGCCCGTCGGCCCGGCCGGTGAGCCCCATCGCGCCACTCGCCGCCCACGCCGTCTCGCGCACCGAGCGACAGTACCGAGGGCGCCTTCGACGCCCGTTGCGCCGGCGCGCGTTATCTAACAATGACGTCACCTCCGCTGCTACGGTCGCGCACCGTGACGAACCAGCGAGTCGTCGTCATCACGGGCACGGGCGGGATGGGGATGGCCGTCGCCCGCCGGCTCGGCGCCGGCCGCACCGTCGTGCTCGCCGACGCCAGCGCGTCGCAACTCGCGAACGCGGCCGAAGCCTTGCGCGCCGAAGGGCATATCGTCGAAGCAGTCCGTACCGACGTGTCGTCGGCCGCCGCGGTCGCGGCACTCGCGGAAGCGGCGGCCCGGCTCGGCTCGATCCAATGCGTCGTGCACACCGCGGGCGTGTCGCCGGTACAGGCGACCGCGCAACAGGTCATCGCCGTCGACGTGATCGGCACCGCGCTCGTCCTCGACGCGTTCGAGCCCCACGTGGTGCCGGGAACGGTCTGCGTGTGCATCGCCAGCATGGCCGGGACGATGACCGTCTTGCCGCCGGAAACGGTGCGTCGCTTCGCAACCACACCAACCGCCGATCTCCACTCGCTCGCCGAACTCGACCCCGCCACCATGGTGCCCGGCATCGCCTACGGCGTCGCGAAACGAGCGAACCAGGCGCGGGTCGAAGCGGCGTCGGTTCCGTGGGGCCGTCGCGGCGGGCGCGTCGTGTCGATCAGCCCCGGCGTCATCTCCACGCCCATGGGACAGCAAGAACTGGCCGGGCCGTTCGGCGAGGGCATGCGCGGCATGGTCGAGATGTCGGGAACTGGGCGTCTCGGTACCCCCGACGACATCGCCGCCGCCGTCGAGTTCCTCGTCAGCCCGGCCGCATCGTTCATCACCGGCACCGACCTGCTGGTCGACGGTGGCGTCATCGCCGCGATGCACACCCGCGACCCTGGTTAGCAGGGTGCTGAATTATGGATTCGACGGCGCCGCCAACGTTGGCCGACCTGTATGTTCCCGCAAGCGGCGGCGCCTTGTGCGGGATAATTCAGCACCCTGCTAGGACGCTCCTGCCGCGCCGGTGAGCAGGAGTTCGTTGAGGTCGCCGACCTCCCCGGCCCGGCCCGCGAACGTCACTTCGCCCTTGGCGAGCACGACGACATGGTCGGCCAGCGCGAGCGCGTGGTTCACGTGCTGTTCGATGATGAGCACGGTCGTGCCCTGGTCGCGGATCGTGCCCAACGTTTGGTACACCTCGTCGACGATCAAGGGCGCGAGCCCGAGCGACAACTCGTCGGCGACGAGCAGACGCGGCCGTTCCACGATCACCCGCGCGAGCGACAGCATGCGTTGCTCGCCACCCGACAGCGTGCCCGCGACCTGGCGGCGCCGGTCGCCCAGGCGAGGGAACAGCTCGTACGCCTGCCCCAAGGCGTCGTGTACGCCGTGGCGCCCGCGCGACCGGCCGAATGTCAACGACAGGTTCTCTTCGACCGTGAGCGAGGCGAACACCGAACGGCCTTCCGGCGCGTGCACCACACCGAGCCGGGCGAACCGGTACGGCCGCCAGCGCGTCACATCCCGGCCGTACACGTGCACCTTGCCTGCGCTCGGCGTGATGAGCCCCGACGCGACGCGGGCGACCGTCGTCTTGCCGGCACCGTTCGAGCCGAGCAACGCCAGCACCTCACCGGGCTGCACCGCGAACGACACACCGAAGATCGCCCGGAACGGCCCGTAGCCCGCGTCGACCTGGTCGAAGGCGAGCGCGAGCGCGGGCGCGGGTTCTTCGCCCATCAGACCGTCTCCCCGAGGTACGCGCGCCGAACGGCATCGTCGGCGAACACGTCGTGCGTCGCGCCGCTCGCGATCAGCGTGCCGAAATCGAGCACGAATACCCGGCTCGCGAGGCTGCGCACTGCGCTGATCAGGTTCTCCACGCCGCGCTCAGGCACCCGTCGGCTATTGGCCGGTGGGCACGAACGTGTAGTTCTTCGCCGGCGGTACCGCCATCGGCGTCGACGACGCCGGCTTCTCCGACTTGTAGTCGAAGCAGACCCACGGTTTGTCGCCCTGCGCGAAGGCCGGGACGAACGCGCCGTTCTTGATCTGCACCCAGTTCCAACAGTCGAGACCGCTGAGCGTGCTCAGGCGCTTCCCCGGGTCGACGTGGGCGACGGTCCAGTCGATCGGGGCCAGCATGCCGCCGGCGTCGTACGCCTTCTGCGAGTTCAGCGCGGCGACGACCTTCCCCCGGTTGAAGTCGGGGCCGGCGAGCTTCAAGCCGGTGACGAACTGGTCGGCTGCAATCCAACCCTGGATCGCGAGTTCGCTGACCTTCTTCTTCGTCTTGCCCATCCACGTGAGGAACGTCTTCATCAGTGGTGGCTGCGGCGTGTCTTCCAGCGCGGTCAGGTTGGGCGTGACGTACGAACCCTCGAAGTAGGAGCCGTTCGCCTTCATGAAGTCGTGGTTGTACGAGTTCGGCAACACCTGGATCGCGTTCAAGCCCTGCGTCTTCATTTCCTTGGCCAGGGTGAACGCACCGTTGAGATCGAAGCACGTCACCACGAGGTCGACGCCCTTCTGCTTCATCTGGGCGACCTGCGCCGACAGGTCGGTCACGCCGAACGGGATCGTCTTGTCGGAGAACACGACCTTCGCCGTCGGGAACTTCGTGAACGACTTCTCGTCGGCGGTGGCGCAGTCGGCAGACTGCTGGACGTTGTAGGCGAGCACGCCGACCTTGGTCGTGCCGACCTGCTTCGCGATCCAGGGGAGGATCGGGTCGGTACAGGTGAAGCAGTGCGCGGCACCGTTCGGGAAGAAGGTGTCGTGGCCATTCCATTCGGCGTTGATGTTCCAGCCGAACGTGGGGACGTTGGCCGCCGCGAGCGTGTTCGCCCCGGTGAACAGCGATGTCGCGATGAACACCGCGAAAGGATTGTCCTGCGAGAGCGCCGCCTGCACCTGCGTGGCGTTGTTCGCCAGCTGGTCGTCGCGCACCTTGGCAACCTTCAACTGCCGCCCGTAGATCCCACCCGAGGAGTTCATCATCGCGAAGTAGGCGTTGATGCCGTCGGCGAACGGTTGGTAGGGGTCGCCGAGCGGGTTCGTGATGTCGGCGACGACACTGACCCGGATCTCGGAGTCGGTGACACCCTTCTCGGAGATCGGGTGATGCACCGTGAGGTCGGCGGTGTTGACCGTCGGCGCCACGGTGGAACCCGTCGGCACCGTGGTCGTCGACGAAGACTTGCTGGACGCGTTCCCGCACGCCGCGCCGAGGAGCACGACGGCGATCATGACGGCTACCACTCGAACGCGCATTGGGCTTCCCCCCGGAAGGCTCGGAACGACTCGCGACGCCGGTGTTAGATTCGACTGCTCACGTTATCTAACAATTCCGTCACGTGCACAGCACCCGGCGAACGGGTCACCGCGACCGGGCGGCGACCTCAGTTCGCGTCGATCACGCCGGCCCGGACGACGCGCCGCAGCAGCTTCCCGGTTTCCGTGTACGGCAGCGACTCGGCGAACGTCACGATCTCGGGAGTCTTCGATCCTCGGAGCCGCCCGCGGGCGAACTCCTGCACTGCGGCGGCGTCGAGGTCGGCCCCGGGCCGCGGTACGACGACCGCCGCGATGCGCTGGCCCCACTCGTCGTCGGGGACACCCACCACCGCGCACTGGTCGATACCGGGGTGTTGCAGCAGCACTTCTTCGATCTCGGCGGGGGCGATGTTCTCTCCCCCGCGGATGATGGTGTCGTCGCTGCGCCCCTCGATGAAGAGGTAGCCGTCGGCGTCGATCCACCCGCGGTCGCGGGTCGGGAACCAGCCGCCGGCGTCGAGCCGTGCATCGGACCCCGCGTACTCGCCCGACACCTGTTCGCCGCGCACCCAGATCTCGCCCGGTTCCCCCGTGACCGGCACGCCGCCGTCGTCGCGCACCTGCACCTCGACCGTCGGTAACACCCGGCCGGCCGACGACAACCGGGCCACCGCGACGGGATCACCGTCGCGGGCGGCGCGATGGTCTTCGGCCCGAGCACCGCGATCGTCGAACTGGTCTCGGTGAGGCCGTACGCGTTCGTGAAGTCGACGGTGGGCAGCAGGGTCATCGCTCGCGCGATCACGGTGGCCGGCATGCGCGCTCCGCCGTACGACACCGCGCGCACGCTGTCGAGCCCCCGGCCATCGGCCTCGATGGCGTCGCAGATGCGGGCGAGCATGGTCGGCACGACCATCGCGTTCGTGACGCGCTCACGGCGGCGCGGTGGCGACCCAACCGGCCGCGTCGAACTGGCCCAGGTACACGATCCGGCGGCCGAGGTAGAGGTTGCTGATGAGGTTGGCGAGGCCCGCGATGTGGTACGGCGGGACGCTCACGAGCACCGCTTCGCCGGGCGCGGCGCCGCCGAACTCGACGCTGCCGATCACGTACGACGTGAGGTGGCGGTGCCGGAGCACCGCGGCCTTCGGCGCCGCCGTCGTGCCACTCGTGTAGAGCAGCACGGCAGGGCCGTCGGCGTCTTCGGGGACCTCGCCGACGGCCGCGCCGGCCCGCGCGGTCGCGACGAAGCTCGCGGCGTCGACCACGCGATGGCCTCGCGCCGCCAGCGCGTCGCGCACCTGACCTTCGGCGATCACGAGCACGTCACCCAGGGGAGCGAGCAGGTCGTGCAACTGGTCGTCGCTCAGCCGGTAGTTGCACGGCACGAACGGCACGCCCGCGGCTGCCGCCGCGAACAGCCCGATCGGCACTGCGAGCGAGTTCGTACCGACGTAGGCGAGGGCGGGCGCGCCGGCCACGACCTGCGCGCCCGCCCATGCGCCGGCCAGCAGTTCGTTCGCGGTGATGCGTTGGTCACCTGCCTGCGCGACGACCTCGTCGCCGCGACCGGCTGCCGCCATGTCGAGAAGCAGGAGCAGGTTCACTGCGTTCGCGTCAGTCGGACGACGGCAACGGTTTCGCGCCCTTCAACAGCAGCGCCTGCCCGTTGGCCGTCAACGCCCCTTCGCCCGCGCGCGTGCACAGCAGCTCGAGGCCGAGCTCCTCGTCGGCGTAGCGCTTCCCGAGGAGGGCGGCATCGCCGATCGACGGGTCGAGGGTCGCGCCCCCGGCGGCCTCCTGCCCGTCTTCGAGCAGTGGCGCGCCGCCGCAGCCCAGCTCGATGTCGTCGGCCGGCGCGCGCACGACGACAACCTGCGCGCCGCACACGGCGCTGTGCAGTTTCTGGCCCGGTCGCAGCCTCATGATCTGGTTCTCCCGGCGGATGGGTGTCGTGCCCTGGCAGTATGGCACCCATAATGACATGGGCGTTAGAAGACGTGCCGGTCACCGCAGGACGACGAAGCACCCACCCGTGGGCAAGGAGCCGACATGACCGACTACCAGTTCCTCCTGTACGAGACGCTCGACGGCGGGCAGATCGTCCGGATCATGCTGAACCGGCCCGAGGCCCGGAATGCCCAGAACCGGGGGATGCTCGTGGAGTTGCACGAGGCGTTCCTGCGGGCCGAAGCCGACGACGACGTACGGGTCGTGATCCTCGGCGGGACCGGCCCGATGTTCTCCTCCGGCCACGACCTCGGGTCGAAGGTCTCGATGGAGGAGTACCAGCCCGGCCCGAAGCAGCACCCGACACGGACCATCAACGGCGCGACGCGCAAAGGCGCCGAGAGCCTGATGCTCCAGGAGTGGCACTACTTCTTCGACAACACCCGCCGGTGGCGCAACCTGCGCAAGATCACGATCGGCCAGGCTCACGGCGACGTCTACGCGGCCGGCTTGATGCTCCTCTGGGCGTGCGACCTCATCGTGTGCGCGCAGAGCGCGTCGTTCGCCGACGTGGTCGGGACGCGCCTCGGGATGTGCGGGGTCGAGTACTTCGCGCACCCGTGGGAGTTCGGTCCCCGCAAGGCCAAGGAGCTCCTGCTGACCGGCGACTCGGTCAGCGCCGACGAGGCGTACGCGCTCGGCATGGTGAGCAAGGTCTTCCCCGACGACGAGCTCGGCGAGCGCACGCTCGAATTCGCGCGGCGGATCGCGAAGCTCCCGACGATGTCGTCGTTGCTCATCAAGGAAGCCGTGAACCAGTCGGTCGACAACATGGGCTTCTACAACGCGCTCAACGCGTGCTTCACCCTTCACGAGCTCAACCATTCGCACTGGGCGCAGGTCAACGACGACGGTTTCCCGGTCGCGAAGGAGGATTCCGGCATCCCGAACTGGCGTGATGCCCCGCCCATCGTTCCCGCAGTGAAAGACAAGGCGCGCGCCGAGCGATGAGCACGCCCTCCCCCGCGGGAACGCGGTGATCATGGCGCCTCGCCGTACGAATTCCGAAGGTGGGCCGGCCGGGGCGGCGGGCGCGCCGCCGCGGCCGGGCTCCGAACCGGAGACGGCCGTTCGCCGGGCGCCGTTCTCCGACAACCCGAACGTCGGTGCACGCGGGCAACGGACCCAGCAGCGCATCCTCGACGCGGCGCTGCGCGTGTTCGGCGAGGAGGGCTACCACCTCTGCAGCATCGACCGCATCGCCAAACGCGCCGGATGCTCCCGCGTCTCCTTCTACCAGTACTTCTCCGGCAAGGAAGACGTGTTCCGCCACCTCGCGGGCCAGGTCGCTCGCCAGGTCAGCGCGTCGACCGAAACCCTCGATCCGGTGACGGCCGAGACCGAAGGCTGGACGGCATTGCGCACGTGGGTCGCGCGCTACGGCGACATCTACGAACGCTACGAACCGATGTTCCAGACGTTCGACACCGCGGCCGAGAGCGACGAGGCGGTCGCGGTCGGCGGCGCCCGCGCGGCGGAGCGGTACATGGCGCGGATCCGTTCCCGGCTGGCGACCACGACCCTGCCGCCCCGCCAACTCGACCCCGTGATCACGTTGCTCGTCGAGTGCCTGACGCGCTCCTACTACTACACCGGCGTGCTGCGCGCGGCAGCGCCCGCGGCCTACCCGCGGGAACGGATGGAAGACGCCGTCACCGACACGATGCACCGCACCCTCTTCGGCCGGCGCGGCCGGGTCAACGTCCATGCGCCTGCTCGCACCGCGCCGCCGGCTCTCATCCTCGCCGACGAGGCGCGGGCGGCATTCGAGGAGGCCGGCTCGTTGCCCGACGTGACGGGTGCGGCGGAACGCACACTGCAGGCCCTGCTGGAAGCCGGTCGCGACGTGTTCGTGAGCCGCGGCTACCACGCAACCCGCGTCGACGACATCGTTGCCGCCGCCGGTTTGTCGCACGGCGCGTTCTACCGCTACTTCGACAACAAGGCCGTGTTCGCACGCGCGCTGGCGCTGCGAGCCACGCACCACGTGTCGACGCCGTTCGCCGAGATCCCGTCGGTCGCCTCCGACGGGCCCGACGGGCGCGGCGCGCTGCGCCGCTGGCTCCGGCGTTTCAACGCCGCCTTGGCCGACGAAGCCGCGATGATCCGCGTCTGGGTCGACGCGATGGCACAGGACCCGTCGCTCGGCGGCGACGCAGCACCGATGATCGACTGGGGTCGCCGGCGCCTGGCGCGCTTTCTCGAACCGCGCGGGTTCGGCGACGGCGAAACCGACGGCGTCGTCATGCTGGCGTTGCTCGACGCGTTCGGCGCGCGCCGGCGCCCGCCGGCGATGACCGAAGCCGCCGCGCACATCATCGAGCGCGGGCTGCTCGGCGAGTAGCAGGGTGATGCCGTGCGACGTGACCAGCCGCTCGGCGCGCGTCTAACATCTGCGTCACAAATCTCCGGGGGGTCAGGATGCGAACGGTGGTCGTCGGCGCTTCGAGTGGGCTCGGGCGCTGTATCGGAGTCGGCCTGTCGCAGCGCGGGGCGCAGGTCGCGCTGCTCGCCCGCCGGCGGGACCGCCTCGACCATGCGGCGAAAGAAGCCGGCGGCGGCGCGATCCCCATCGAATGCGACGTCACCGACGAAACGTCGTGCCGCGCCGCGATCGCGGCCGCGGCCGAAGGCCTCGGCGGCATCGATGCGCTCGTCTTCGCGACCGGCATCGGGCCGCTCGCCCGCCTGGTCGACACCGATGTCGCCACGTGGCGCCGGGTGTTCGACACCAATGTCACCGGCGCGGCGCTGGCGACCGCTGCGGCGATCCCCCACCTGACCGCGACGGCCGGTACCGCCGTCTTCCTTTCTTCCGTCAGCGCGTCGCTCACCCCTCCGTGGCCGGGTCTCGGCGCGTACGCAGTGAGCAAGGCGGCCCTCGACAAGCTCGTGGAAGCGTGGCGTTCCGAACATCCCGGCATCGGGTTCACCCGGTTCGTCGTGGGCGACTGCGGCGGTGGCGAGGGCTACGGCGCGACCGAGTTCACGACCGGCTGGGACCAGGACCTCGCCGCCGAACTCGCACCGATCTGGGTCGCGCGCAACCTCCTCAGTGGTGCGCTGATCGAGGTCGACCAGCTCGTCACCGCGCTCGACGCCGTGCTCCGCAGCGGCGCGTCGCTCTCGATGCCGTCGGTCACCGTCGCGCCGCGCCCTCCCATCGCAACAGCATGAGCGCGCCGGTCGACTTCGACCCGTTCTCCGACGAGTACTTCGACGACCCCACCGACGTCTACCGACGGCTGCGCGACGACGCTCCGGTGTTCTTCAGCGAGCGTTACCAGTTCTACGCGCTCTCGCGCTTCGCCGACGTCGTCGCCGCCCACCGCGACTGGCAGGGGCTGTCGAGCGCGCACGGCGTCGATCTCTCGACCCTTTCGAAGGACCCCGAGTTGATCCGGAGTTTCCGCAGCATCATCATGATGGACCCGCCGGAACACGACCGGCTGCGGGCCCTGGTCAGCCGGGTGTTCACCCCGCGAGCCGTCGCGGCGCTGGAGCCGATGATCCGCGACGTCATCGCGGGCTTCCTCGAACCGCTCGAGCACGCCGACGAGTTCGACGCGGTCGCCGACTTCTCCGCGCTCTTCCCGGTCGAGATCATCTCGCGCATGCTCGGCGTCCCCGAAGGTGAACGGCAGCAGATCCGGCACTGGCTCGATCTGAGCCTGCACCGGGAGCCGGGCCGCCTCGACCCGACACCCGAGGGCGAGCAGGCGATGATCGAATCGGGCACCTACTTCTACGAGCTGTCGGCCGAGAAACGAATACAGCCCGGCGACGACATGCTCTCGCGGCTGACCCAGGTGAAGGTCGACCGCGGCGACGGCGTCGATACCGGCCTCGACGACGCCGAGATCGCCGGGTTCGCCGGCCTGCTCGGCGGGGCCGGCGCCGAAACCGTGACCAAGCTCGTCGGCAACGCGGTCGTGCTGTTCTCGGGGGCGCCCGACCAGTGGCAGAAGGTCGTCGACGACCCGGAGATGATCCCGCGGGCCGTTGAGGAGATCCTTCGCTACGTCCCGCCGTCGCAGTACCAGGGCCGCTTCTCCGTCGAGGACCGCGACTACGACGGCGGCACGATCCGTGCCGGCTTCCCGGTGTTGCTCATCACCGGCGCGGCGACTCGCGACCCGCGCGCGTTCGACCGGCCCGACGACTTCGACATCGAGCGGCCGCCGAACGTCGCCATCGGCTTCGGTCACGGTGTGCACAGCTGCCTCGGCGCCGCGCTCGCACGGATGGAGAGCCGCATCGCGATCGAGGAACTCGCGAAGCGCTGGCCGCACCTCGACGTCGACCGCGACGGTCTGCGCCGCGTGCACATGTCGAACGTAGCGGGCTACTCGAACGTCCCCGTGCGGGTGACGCGCTGATCCGCGCGTACGATCCCGGCCGATGACCGGCCGCTTCGACAACAAGGTCGCGCTCGTCACCGGGGCCGGTTCCGGCATCGGGCGGGCGACCAGCATCCGGCTCGCGAGCGAAGGTGCGTCGGTGTACGCGGTCGACATCGACGCGGCCCGGCTCGCCGAAACGCAGGGTCTCGTTCCGGGGCCGGTCGCCGGCCGCACCGCCGACCTGAGCGATCCCGACGCCTGCGCGCAGACCGTCGCCGACTGTGTCGAGCAGTACGGCCGGCTCGACGTGCTCGGCAACGTGGCGGGCATCTATCTCGCCGAGCACGCGACTGACGTGTCGGTCGAGCAGTACCGCCGCGTGATGGGGGTGAACCTCGACGCCTGCTTCTTCCTCGCCCAGGCCGCGATCCCGCACCTCCTCACGGCGGGAGGCAACATCGTCAACATCGCGTCGAACGCCGGGCTGCAGGGCGTTCCGTACTCGGTCGTTTACTGCATGAGCAAGGGCGGGGTGGTGCAGCTCACCCGTGCGCTCGCGGTGGAGTTCCTGAAAACACCGTTGCGCGTGAACGCGATCGCGCCGGCCGGGACGAACACGAACCTCGCGTTGTCGGTGCAGTTCCCCGATGGCGTCGACCCCGCGTTGACGAAACGCATCATGGGCCTGCGCGGCATGACCGAGCCGGAGGAGGTTGCGGCCGTCTTCGCGTTCCTCGCCTCCGACGAGGCGCGCTCGATCACCGGCGCGATCTACACCGTCGACAACGGCCTCACCGCGAGCTGACGCGTCGCGCCGGCCTCCTCAGGACCATTGGTCGGTCACTGGCACGGCACGCCAGTTGGCGACCAATGGTCACGGCAACGTCATGGGGCACGGATCGCGCCGACGGAGCGCGCCACCGGCATGAAGCCGAGCCGTTCGTAGACGCGGCGGGCGGGCGCGTCGACGCCGGTGAGGATCACGTACCGGCCCGCCGGGTGGACAGCCTCGGCGGCGGCGACGGTCGCGGCGACGAGCGTCGCCGCGATCCCGCGTCGGCGCACGTCGGGTGCGACGCCGACCGCCTGGAACCGCGCCAGCGGTCCGTGCCAGAAGACGCCGCAGTCGCCGGCGAGGTGCCCGGCCCGATCGAACGCCCCCATCCAGCAGCCGGCGCCGGCACCGACGGCGCGCCGGAACGCCGCCATCCGGCCGTCGGTCACCTCCGGTGGGTCGTCACGGCAGGCATGCTGGTTCGCGGTCGCGGCGGCCCAGTCGGCGTCGGTCACCACTGGCCGGACCTCGACGCCGTCGGCGTCGACCGGCACCACCAGCGCCGCCGGCGCGAGGGTCAGGCAGACGCATTCGTCGATCGTGTAGCCGGCCGCGGTGAAGTGGCTGGCGAGGGCCGCGGTCGTCGTGCCGGCAAGATCGTCGTCCCACCCGAACGTGCAGCGCGGCCAGGAGGCGGGCAACTCGGTGGCGAACGCCGTCTCGAGCACCGCGAGTTCGGGCACCGGAACGCCGGTGAGCTGGAGGTAGTTGCCCCACCGGTAACGCGGGTTCGCCGGGTCGGCGACGACCGTGTAGGCATCGCGGTCGTGCACCTCGCGGCAGGCGCCGTGCACGACCCGTTCGCTGCCGAACGCGATCCCTTGCCCGGGCCGGCGGGAGCTCGCGCGTTCCATGCGCCCAGTGTCGACCCGGGAATGGCCGGCGTGCCGATGATTTTCCGAACGGCGCGTGACCTCAGCCGCCCGCCTCGATCCCGAACGGCTTGAAGTGCTCGAAGCTCCGCTCGACGCGGCGGGGCAGCCGGTACGCGACAACGCGCGTCGGGCGGCCGATCGCCTCCCGTTCCCACCCCGTGTTGACCTCGAAGTACTTCACCGCGGTTGCGACCGACGGCCACGCGGCGTCGTCGACGATGAGGAGCCCGCCGGGGCGGACCAGTTCGCGGAGGAAGAAGAGGTCGACGAACACGTTGTGGAAGATGTGGCTGCCGTCGACGAACGCGGCGTCCGCGACCAACCCGTCCTCGACGAGGCGCGGCAGCGCGAGCTGCGACCGGCGGCGCACGAGCGAGCAGATGCCGGTGAGGCCCGCCGCGACGATTGCGTCCCAACCCGCGTCGCGGAAGTGGTCCTGGTACGCGTCGATGATCACGTGCCGCGCGGCTTCTGGTTGCTGGACCAGGAGCGCCTCGGCGATCGCCAGTGCCGAACTGCCGTACGCAAGGCCGACTTCGATCACGGTCGTCGCCCGTTCGGCCACCAGCACATCGCGCACGACGTCGGCGTCGGCGTTCGGGAGCGCCACTCGATCGAAGTCGCCGTCCTCGCGGGCCGCCGCCGGGCCCACCTCGGCCAGTTGCCGCCTCGCCGCGCGGACGCCGGCGAGCACCTCGGCGGCCGAGCCCGCGTTCGTGCGTCGACCGGACGGGGAAATGCGCTCCGCCATACCCACCATCGTGCCTGCCGAAGCCGGCGCGGCAAAGACCCGCTCCACGGCCCCTTGACCGCCGGCGGCGCCCCTTCGATCAGTCGCGTCGCCGCGCGACGTGCAGCACCGCGCCCCAATGACGATGCACGAGACCGTCCCGCCGTCGACCGAGCCGGCGCCGGATCTCGCCGAAGAGCCGGTCCCGCTGCCATGGCTGCATCGCGATGTGGCCCGAGAAGGTCTGCAGGAGGTCGATGTACTCCTCGACGCGGTAATCGAGTGCCCACACGAACCGCCGCACGTCGACGACGTCGAAGCGCCCGGACCGCTCGATGTCGACGGTTTCGTCGGCCATGTTCTCCGGGGTCGAGCGGGGCGTGCCGGGCGGGATCCCCTCACCGATCTCGTCGTAGACGGTTTGGATTTCGTCGAAGAACGGGTCGCCGTCGTCGGGGATGACGTGCTCGGCTGACCAGAACGCGAGGTGGCCCCCGGCTCGCAGCACTTCCCAGGCCCGCTCGTACCGCACGGCCGGGTCGATCCAGTGCCACGCGGTCGCCGCGAACACGAGCGCGAAGTCGCCGCTGCGGCGCGAGTCCCAGTCTTCGAAGCGCCCGGGGACGACGGTCACCGGGAGGCCTGCCGCGTTGCTGCGAGCGGCCGCGACGAGGGCCGGTCCCGGTTCGACGGCGGTCACCGGGTAGCCGCGGCGAGCGAACGCGAGGGTGGCTTTTCCCGTCGCGCAGCCGACTTCCAAGAGCCGGTCACCGGGCGTCAGGCCGGCGATCGCGATGACCCGTTCGATGAGCTCGTCGGGGTACTCGGGACGGGCACGTTGGTACCGGTCGGCGGCCGCGTCGAACGTCGCCGCCAGTCGTTCCCGTTCCGCGTCCTCTTCCATCGCTGCTCCCCGCAACGCGAGCCGCACGCGTTACAGCGCGCGCGGGGTGCTCATCGGGCGGATCATCGCGTCCTGCACGAACGACGCGGCGAGGACGCCGTCGGAGCGGAACACGTTGGCCTGCCCGTAGCTGCGCCCCCGCCCGGCGTACGGGCTGTGGTGCGCGAGGAGCATCCACTCGGCGGCGAACACCGGCTCGTGGAAGGTCAAGGTGTGGCTGATGACCCCGGTCGAGAGGGAGACGTGCGACTGGGCCTGGCCGACGCCGGGATGCGGTCGCATGGCGGTGCCGATGAGGAACCCGTCGGTCGCGTACGCGAGGAGCGCCTGGTTGACGGCCGGGTCGTCGGGCGCGCCGGCGAAGCGCGTCCACACGTCGAGATCGGCCGGCCCGACGAGGTCGGGGTTGCTGATGTCGACGTCGTCGACGATGCGGACCTGCCACGCGTCCGTCGCGTCGCCATCGTCGCCCTCGCTGTCACCGTCGCCGGGCACGGGCAGCTTCGGTGCCTCGTCGGCATGGCGGATGAGATCCGGTTCGTCGGCGCTGCACAGCACGATCGATTGTGTGCACAGGCGCTCGCCCTGGCTGATCGTCACGCCGCTGCTCGCGAACGCGCGCCCGGCATGCAGGCGCTCGACGCTGATCTCCACCGGCGCGTCCGGCGACGCGCTCCGGGCGAACACGGTGTGGATCGTCTTGACGGTCTTGCCGTCGTTGCCGGCGAGGCCCGCGATGATCGACTGCCCGAGGAGCTGGCCTCCGAACACCACGCCGTGGCCGGTCTCGGCGTGGCCGGCGCGGTAACGATCCTGACCGGCCGGTTCCAGCGTGAGCGCCTGGACGAGACTGTCGATACCGACCACGGTTACCTCGGTGGGAAGCGGAGCGCGCCGTCGAGGCGGATGTTCTCACCATTGAGGTACGGGTTGCCCGCGATCGACTCGACGAGCAGCGCGAACTCCTCGGGGCGCCCCATGCGCTTCGGGAACACGATGCTCTCCACCAGGCGTTCCTGCATCTCGCCGGGGACGCTCAACATGATCGGCGTGCCCATCGTGCCCGGCGCGATCGCGCAGACCCGGATACCGAGTGGGGCGAGGTCCCGCGCGAGCGGCAGCGTCATGCCGAGGATCGCGGCCTTCGCGGCCGCGTACGCGAGCTGACCGGTCTGCCCCTCCAGGCCCGCGATCGACGCCGTGTTGACGACGACGCCGCGCTGGCCGTCGGCGTCGGGTTCGTTCGCGGCCATCGCCGCGGCGGCGAGCCGGGTCACGTTGAACGTGCCGAACGCGTTCATCTCCATCGTCGCGACGAACGAACGCTTGTCGTGCGGGGTGCCGTCGCGTGCGACCGTCCGTCCCCCGCCGACTCCCCCGCCCGCGACGTTCACGACGAGGCCGAGCCCACCGAGCGATTGCGCCGCTTCGATCGCGCGGCCGACCGCGTCGTCGTCGTTCACGTCGCCGGCTGCGGCGAGCGTCGCGTCGCCCAGTTCTGCGGCCAGTTTCGAGGCTCGTTCCCCGTCGGCGTCGAAGATGACCACGCGGGCACCGGTCTGCGCGAGCCGCCGCACCGTCGCCGAACCGAGGCCGCCCGCGCCGCCGGTCACGATCGCGGACCGTCCATTGAGGTTCATTGCACTCCGTTCGTTGGGCGCGATCGACTGCGTCAGGCCGCGACGGGCACGCGCATGATCCGCGCGAGGTTCGCCCCCATGATGCCGTTGACGGCGTCATCGGGGAGGTCCGCCGGGAGGTGGTCGATGTAGCTGCACGGTTCCGCGAGACCCTCGGGGTGCGGATAGTCGGAGCCGAAGAGCAGGTGGTCGGCCCCGAGCGCGTCGATCAGCACGGTGATGTCGTCCTCGTGGAACGGCGCGACGTACACGTTGCGCTTGAACGCGGCGACCGGGTCCTGGTCGAAGGAGTGCGGCATCTTCCGGTAGGTGTCGGCGAGGCGCGCGAGGAACGGCACCACCCACTCGGCGCCGTTCTCGATCGACGCGACCCGAAGCTCGGGGAACCGGGTCAGCACGCCGTGGCATACGAGTGCCGCCATGGCGTCTTCCACCGGACGGTGCCCCATCGTGAGGTACTTGAACGGGTCGTGCTGGAACGGGAGCATCTCCTGCGGTCCGAGCCAGTCGCCCTGGTACCGCGCGTAGCCGCTGTCGGACGCGTGCATCGACACGAGAATGTCGGCGTCGACGACCGCCTGCCAGAAGGGGTCGAACTCGGGGAACCCGAACGAACGCGAGCCCCGGTAACCGGGCACCGGCGCGGGCCGCACGAGCACCGTCTTCGCGCCGCGTTCGAGCACCCACTCGAGTTCCTGCAACGCCTTGTCGACGATGGGCAACGTGATGATCGGCGTGGCGAAGATGCGGTCCTCGTAGTTGAAGGTCCACTCCTCGTACAGCCACTCGTTCAGCGCGTGCACGGCCGCGTGGATGAGCTCGGGATCGTCGCGCATGCGCTCTTCGAGCAGGCTCGCGAGCGTCGGGAACATCAGGGTGCGATCGACACCGAGCTCGTCCATCAGTTCCAGACGCGGTGCCGGGGCGCGGAACGCGGGGATCGACCGCATCGGGTTACCGACGACCTCGCGGTACGACTTCCCCTCGGGGTTGCCGTTGCGGAAGTAGTCCTCCAGCGCGCCGGGCCGGGCGACGACGTCGAACGTGGGGTTGGGGATGTACTCGGAGATCGTGCCCCGCACGACGATCTTCGTTCGCCCGTGCACCTCGACGTAGTCGACCGCGCCCTTGTACTTCGCCGGGAGGTGACGCGTCAGCGCGTCCTTGGTCTCGTACAGGTGGTTGTCGGAGTCGAACAGCATCAAATCGCGGGGGTCGCGCACGCGAGTCATGCGCCGGACGGTACCAACGAACTAACACTGACGTCAATTCTCGGGCCCGCCTCCGCGCACTCCCGCCCATCCGCGAACCAAGCCTTCTCCAGTAGCATTCCGCTTCTCTAACGGCCGTGTCAGGATCGCCGCTTCGGAGGAACGGGAAACGATGACCGCAGTCATGCAAGGCGTCCGCATCCTCGAGGTGGCCGAGCACACGTTCGTGCCGGCCGCGTCGGCGCTCCTCGCCGACTGGGGGGCCGAGGTCGTCAAGATCGAGCACGTCGAGCGGGGCGACGCGATGCGTGGGCTCGCGTCCAGCGGGATCGCGATGCTCGGTGGCAAGGTCCACGTGCTGCTCGAGCACTCGAACCGCGGGAAGCAGAGCCTCGCGCTCGACCTCACCTCCGAGGAGGGCCTCGACATCCTCTACCGGCTCGCCGCGACCGCCGACGTGTTCCTCACGAACAAGCTCCCGAGCGTGCGGTCGAAGCTCAAGATCGACGTCGACGACATCCGTGCCCACAACCCGCGCATCATCTACGTGCGGGGCACCGGGCACGGCGAGCGCGGGCCCGACGCCGACCGCGGTTCCTACGACTCACTCGCGTACTGGTGCCGGGCCGGCATCGCGATGGGCCTGAAGCAACCCGACGCCGGCACCATGCCACCGCCGCCCGCGCCCGCGTTCGGCGACTCCATCGGCGCGATGACGATCGCCGGCGGGATCATGGGTGCGCTGTTCCACCGCGAACGAACCGGCGAAGCCACGACGGTCGACGTGTCGCTGCTCGGGGTCGGCATGTGGTCGATGGGTGCCGCGCTCGCGCTGTCGCTGCAACTCGGTGTCCCGTGGGGGCCGTTGCCGGCCGGCTCGTCGACGGGCAACCCGCTCGTCACGAACTACACGACGAAAGATGGCGGGTGGCTGTCGTTCTCGTGCCTCCAGGCCGGCAAGTACTGGCCCGAGATGTGCACGATCATCGAGCGCCCCGAGCTCGCGACCGATGCCCGCTTCGCCGACGCGGCGGCGATCCGCGAGAACGCCGCCGCGGCCACCGACCTGCTCCGCGAGATCTTCACCGAACGCACCACCGAGGAGTGGCGCGAGCGCCTCGCCGGCTTCTCCGGCCAGTGGACCGTGGTACAGCACACGCTCGAAGCGGCCGCCGACCCGCAGACGATCGCGAACGGCTACATCCAGGAGTGCGCGACCTCCGACGGGTCGCCGTTCAAACTCGCGACCGCTCCCGTGCAATACGACGAGGAAGCACCCGTGCCCCGGCGCGCGCCCGAGTTCAACGAGCACGGCGATGCCATCCTTGGCGAACTCGGCATCGATTGGGACACGATTGTCGACCTCAAGGTCCGCGGCGTCGTCGCGTGACCACCGGCTGAACCACCAACTCCAGGGGGAGCATCCAATGGGACTGTTCGACGCGTTCCGGTTCGACGGCAAGCGCGCCGTCGTCGTCGGTGGAGCCACCGGCATGGGCGCCGCCGTCGCCGAGTTGGCGCAGGACGCCGGCGCCGAGGTGGTCGTGATGGACCGCGCGCCGGTCACGTTGGCGGGCGCCAAGGCCATCCATCTCGACCTCTCCGACAAGGCATCGATCGACGCCGCGGTCGACGAGTGCGGCGGTCCCGTGCACGCGCTGTTCTCGTGCGCGGGCGTCGCCGACGGCACGCCGGGGATCGAGCGCATCAACTTCATCGGCCACCGCCGGATGATCGACCGGATGCTCGCGGGCGCGATGCTGCCGCGCGGTTCGGCCATCGGGATGATCTCCTCGGCGGCCGGTCTCGGCTGGCAGGCGAACCTCGAGGTGCTGAAGGAATACCTCGCCATCACCGACTTCGACGCGGCGGCGAGCTGGGCGCAACAGAACAACAAAGCCGACTACATGTGGAGCAAGATGGCCATCAACGCGTACGTCGCGCGTGAGGCGTTCGGGTTCCTCAAGCAGGGCATCCGCATCAACGCGATCCTTCCCGGCCCCACCAACACGCCGCTCGCGCAGGCGAATGCCGAGATGTGGCTGGGGTTCGGCGCCGACTACCGCGAAGCGGTCGGCATCGAAGCGTCGACGCCGCTCGAGCAGGCCTACCCGTTGCTGTTCCTGTGCAGCGACGCGGCGTCGGGCGTCAACGGCATCACCGTCGTCACCGATGCCGGCTACGTCGCATCCGGGATCACCGAGTCGTTCCCCGCCGCGACGGGAGCGGTGCAGTTCCTGTCGGGCAAGTTCTGACACCGTGCGGCCACTGCCCCAGCTGACACCCGTCAACCAGTGGTTCTGGACGTCGGGTGCCGACGGCAACCTCCGGGTCCAGGGCTGCAACGACTGCGGCCGGCTCGTGCACCCTCCGGTACCGATCTGCCCGGTGTGCCGCAGCCGGTCGTTCGAGCCGAAGGTCGTGTCAGGCCGCGGGACCGTGGTCGCGTTCACGGTCAACCAACATCAATGGCTCCCCGGCTTCGAACCGCCGTACGCGATCGCGAACGTCGCGCTGGCCGACGACCCCGCGGTGCACCTCACGACGAACATCGTCGGCTGCGATCCGGCCGAGGTCCACATCGGCCAGGAGGTGAGGGTTCGCTTCGAGCCGCACGAAGACGTGTGGCTCCCGCTGTTCGAGCCCACCGGCGACGACGATCCGGTGCAGCGCGTCCCCGAACCGCAACGCCCGACGCCCCGCGCGCCGCGCGTGACGATCGGTTCGAGCACCGGTCGGTGCTGTCCGGGGTCGGCCGCTCCGCGATCGGGCGCCGGTTGATGGTCGACCCGCTCTCGCTCACCGTCGACGCCTGCCTGGCCGCGGTGGCCGACGCCGGTCTCACCCTCGACGACATCGACGGCCTCTCGACTTACCCGGGCATGGTCGGCGCGGGGATCAGCGAGGGCGGTGTCACCGCGGTCGAGGAAGCGCTGCGCCTGCGGCCGACGTGGATCAACGGCGGGGGCGAACTCCCCGGCGCCGGTGGGTCGGTGATCGCGGCGATGCTCGCGGTGGCGAGCGGCCTCTGCCGCCACGTCTTGTGCTTCCGCACCGTGTGGGAGTCGACGTACGCCGCGCTACGCCTCGGCTCGATGGGCGACGGGCGCATCTCCGGTCCGTTGCTCGAGTGGCGCGCGCCGTTCGGCGCGATGTCGGCCGCGAACTGGATCGGCATGAATGCCAACCACTACCTGCACCGCTACGGCGCGACGCGCGAGATGCTCGGCTGGATCGCGATCAACGGGCGGACGAACGCGGGGCGCAACCCGGTCGCGATCTACCGCGACCCGATGACGATGGACGACTACCTCTCGGCCCGGCCGATCACCACGCCTTTCGGCCTCTACGACTGCGATGTGCCGTGCGACGCGTCCGTCGCCGTCGTCGTGTCCGACGCGTCGGTCGCACCCGACCTCCCGAAGCCGGCGGTGAGGATCGAAGCGGTCGGTACGCAGATCACCGAGCGGGTCTCCTGGGACCAGGACACCATCACCCACGAACCGCAGGTCCTCGGCCAGGCCGCGCACCTCTGGACGCGCACGGGCCTCCGCCCCGCCGACGTCGACCTCGCGCTCGTCTACGACGGCTTCACCTTCAACGCGATCTCCTGGATCGAAGCGCTCGGCTTCTGCGGCTTCGGCGACGCCATGGGCTGGCTCGACGAGGGCCGCCGGATCGCCCTCGACGGCGAACTTCCCGTCAACCCCCACGGCGGCCAGCTCTCGGAGGGAAGGACGCACGGCTACGGGTTCATCTACGAGGCGATGGCCCAACTCCGCGGCGAGGCCGGCGAACGGCAGGTCGCCGGCGCCGAGACCGCCGTCGTCACCTCCGGCGGCGGCACCCCGTCGGGCGTCCTCCTGCTGCAGCGCGACATGCGTCGATAGCTATCGCTATGCGATAGCTATCGACGCACGTCGACGAGGTCGAGCGCGGGGTGGCGGATCGCGGACCGCAGCGCGCGTCGCTCAACCGGCGGGCTCGGCGAACGTCTTGCGTTCGAGGAACTCGTCGAGCCCGGCGGCGCCCATCTCGCGACCGATCCCCGATTGCTTGTACCCGCCGAACGGCGCGTCGGGCCCGTAATAGACGCCGCCGTTCACGCTCATCGTCCCGGTGCGGATGCGCCGCGCGACCGACAGCGCCCGCTCCCGATCGTTGCTCAACACGCCGCCGGAAAGCCCGTAGATGGAGTTGTTCGCGATCCGCACCGCGTCGTCGTCGCCGTCGTGCGCGAGGACGACCAGGACCGGTCCGAACAACTCGTCTTGAGCCACCGCGGCGTTCTCGTCGACGTCGACGAGGAGCGTCGGTTCGTAGAAGAACCCGCGGGGCAGGTGTTCGGGCACCCGGCCACCGACGATCGCCTTGGCGCCCTCGGCCATTGCCCGGTCGACGTAGCCGGCAACCTTCTCGCGCTGGCGGGCGCTGATGAGCGGCCCCATCATCATCGACGGGTCGGCCGGGTCGCCGTACGGGATACCCGCGATCGTCGTGCGCGCCACGTCGACGACGTCGTCGAACCGGGCGCGCGGCACCACAAGGCGCGACGTGATCGCACAGCCTTGCCCGGCATGCGACGTCGCCGCGTACGCGCAGAACAACCCGGCCATCCCGGGGTCACCGTCGTCGAGGAGGACCATCGCCGACTTCCCGCCCAACTCGAGGAACACCCGTTTCACCGTCGCGCTCGCCGCGGCCATGATCTGGCGACCGACCGGCGTCGAGCCGGTGAACGAGACGACGTCGACGTCGGGGTTCGTCGTCAACTCCGCGCCGACGGCGTTGTCGGACGACGACAGCACGTTGAGCACACCGGGCGGGATCTCCGTCGCCTCCGCGGCGAGCCGGCCGAGCGCGAGCGTCGCCCACGGTGTGTCGGGCGCGCCCTTCAGGACGACGGTGCAACCGGCCGCGAGGGCGGGGGCCAGCTTCGCGAGCGCGAGCTGGATCGGGTAGTTGTACGCGGTGATCGCGCCGACGACACCGGCGGCTTCCTTCTCGATCCAACGGTGGTGGCGGCCGGCGAAGGTGTCACGGTCGCCGAGGTCTTCGACGAAGTCGTAACCCTCGAGCAGATCGGCGTACCAGGAGACGACGTCGATCGGGGCTTCGAGTTGGGGGCCGGACGTGCTCGACACCGGCGCGCCGACTTCGCGCACGATGATCTCGCGGAGGTGCTCGACGTTGTCGAGGAGTGCCTGGTGGAGCTGCCGCAGGCAGCGCACCCGGAAACCGTGGTCGCGCGACCAGTCGGTGGTGTCGAACGCGCGCCGTGCCGCGGTGATCGCGCGGCGGGCATCACCGACGCTCGCGTCGGCCGCGGGGCCGAGCACCGCCTCCGTCGCGGGGTCGATCGTGTCGTAGGTTGCGCCCGACTCGGCGGCAACCAGCGCTCCGTCGACCAGGAGCCGGTCTTCGTGCCATTCCATATGACTTCCCCCGTCAGACCAGCGCTGGTGAGCCGTCGATAACGCCATTACTATACGGAGGGATGCACGTTTCCGCTAGCGGCATGCGTAGTTCTCACCCCCGGCCGCACGGCTCCGCCCGGCGCGCGCGCTGAGCCCGCTGATGCACGTCGCCGACTTCCGTAAGGAACTCGCCGCGTGGCTCGACGCGCACCACGACGCGCTCGCGGCCACCTACCCGCCGCCGGGAACGCTCGACGAGCACATCGCGCAGATGCAGCGGGTCAAGTCGGTGCTGTACGACGCGGGCTGGATGCGTTACGGCTGGCCCGAGCGGGTCGGCGGTCTCGGCGGTTCGCCCATCCTGCGAACCGAGCTCGGCGCGGCCATCGCCGCGCGCGACCTGGCCGACCCCGGCTTGTTCTCGCTGGTCGAGGTGCTCGCGCCGACCCTCATCGATTTCGCGCCCGCCGACCTTGCCGCCGAGGTCGTCCCGCGCCTCCTGTCGGGTGAGGAGTTGTGGTGCCAGGGGTTCTCGGAACCGGAAACCGGCAGCGACCTGTCGTCGCTGCGCTGCCGCGCGACCCCCGACGGCGATGCCGCGTCGGCTTCGACGTGGGTCATCAACGGCCAGAAGGTCTGGACGAGCCTCGCGCAGTACTCGGATCGTTGCGTGCTCCTCACCCGCACCGGGCCGCCCGAATCGCGCCACCGCGGCATCACCGCCTTCTTCGTCGACATGGCGACGCCGGGGATTTCGGTCGCCCCGCTCGAAATGATCAACGGCGTCCGGGAGTTCGCCGAGGTGTTCTTCGACGATGTCGTCGTGCCCGCCGATCGGATGCTCGGCGAACTGCACGGCGGTTGGGCGGTCGCGATGAGCATCCTCCCCTACGAACGATCGTCGTGTTTCTGGCAACGGATCGCGTACCTCTACCAACGGCTCGAGTCGGCGGTTGCCCTCGCCCGCGACGACGACCGCTCCGCCGAGATCGTGGGCGACGCCTTCCTGCAGCTGCACGGGTTGCGGGCGCGGTCGCGGGTGACCCAGCACCGGTTGGCCGCCGGCGAGACGCTCGGCGCCGAGACCTCGATCGACAAGGTGCTCGTCGCGACGGCCGAACAAGCCACCTACGACGCGATCCGCCGTTTGCTGCCGGGGATGGTCGAGATGGACGACAGCGTCGCCGGCCGGATGTGGCGCAACGAGTACCTGTATTCGCGAGCGGCGACGATCTACGGCGGCACCGCCGAAGTGCAACGCAACATCATCGCTCGCCGGCTCCTCGACCTCGGCGCCGACGAATGATCGACACCGCCGAGCGTGCGCTCCTCGAAACCACGGTGCGCCAGGCCATCGGCAACGCGAACGAACGCGACGCCGCCGCGATCGACGACGCGCTCACCGGCATCGGCTGGGTCGAGATGCTCGGCGCCGAGCCGCGCGGGGCCGTCGAGATCGTCTTCGGCGCGCTCGGTGTGTCGAACGCCGCCTCGGGCGCGCTCGACGACGTGGTGATCGCGGCACTGGGGATCGCTCCCCGCCACGATCTCGCCGTCGTACACCCCGCGCTCGCAACGTGGGACGCGCCGGGCCGGGTCGAGGAAGGAAACCTGCGCGCGGTCGGGCTCGGGTCGGCACGCGCCGGCCGGGCCGGCGAAGCGCTCGTCGTGGCCGGGACCGGCGACGCGTTCCTGGTGCCGATGTCGCAGGTGACGTTGACGCCGGTGCACGGCATCGACCCCGACATGGGTTTCCGGCGCGCTCGCGTCGACGCGACGATGTCGTCCGTCGCACCCCTGCCCGTGAACGCATGGGAGGGTGCCGTCGCGGCCGCCCGCCGCGCGATCGCGTTCCAGACGGCGGGAGCGTGCCGCGCCATGCTCGACCTCGCCCGCAGCCACGCGGTCGAACGGGTGCAGTTCGGCCGCCCGATCGTCCGGTTCCAAGCGGTGCGGCACCGGCTCGCCGAAACCCTCGTTGCGGTCGAGACGCTCGACGCCGTTGCCGGCGCGTCGTTCGACGAGCCCGGCGCCGTCACCGCCGCGCTCGCGAAGGCGTGCGCCGGCCGTACGGCCGCCGCGGTCACGCGGCACTGCCAGCAGGTGCTCGCCGGCATCGGGTTCACCACCGAGCACCCCTTCCACCGCTACCTGAAGCGGGCGATGGTGCTCGAACCCTTCTTCGGTTCGGCCGACGACATCCTCTGCGACCTCGGCCGGCAGGTCATCGCGACCCGGGCCGTGCCGACGCTCATCGAACTCTGACGACCACGGAGGCATGTGTTGTGAGCGACTTCGACGCGATCGACTTCTTCAAAGACGCATCACTCGTGGCCGACCCGTACCCCTACTTCGCGTTCCTGCGGGAGCGGTGCCCGGTGCAGCCCGAGCCGTACCACGACGTCGTCATGGTGACGGGCTACGACGAGGCGATCGCCGTGTACCACGACCCGGCGTCGTTCTCGTCGTGCAACTCCGTCACCGGGCCGTTCCCCGGGTTCCCGGTCGAGCTCACCGGCGACGATGTGAGCGCGCTCATCGAGAAGTACCGCGATCAGCTCCCGATGAGCGACCAGCTCCCGACGTTCGACCCGCCGGTGCACACCGCGCACCGGGCCCTGCTGATGCGATTGATCACGCCGAAGCGCCTCAAGGAGAACGAGGCATTCATGTGGCGACTCGCCGATCGCGTGATCGACGAGTTCATCGCCGACGGCGCGTGTGAGTTCGTGACCGGTTACGCGGGCCCCTTCGCCATGCTCGTCGTCGCCGACCTGCTCGGCGTGCCCGAGGAAGACCACGAGACGTTCCGAGCCGGGTTGGGGCAAGGTCCCGGACGCGCCATCGGCAGCACCGGCGGCGACGCGATGGGCCACAGCCCCCTGGGTTTCCTCTACGAGCGCTTCACCGACTACATCGAAGACCGCCGGCGCAACCCGCGCGCCGACGTGCTGACCGGGCTCGCGACCGCGACGTTCCCCGACGGCTCGATGCCCGAAGTGATCGACGCGGTGCGGGTCGCGGCCAACCTGTTCGCCGCCGGCCAGGAGACAACCGTCCGCCTGCTCGCGACCGCCTTCCAGTTGATCGCCGAACGACCCGAACTGCAGCAGTTCCTACGCGACGACAAAGAGCGCATTCCGAATTTCGTCGAGGAGACCTTGCGCTACGAGAGCCCGGTGAAGGGCGACTTCCGGTTGGCGCGGGTCGCGACGACGGTGGCCGGCGAGACGATCCCGGCCGGCGCGACGGTCATGGTGCTCAACGGCGCCGCGAACCGCGACCCGCGCCGCTTCGAACACCCCGACGACTTCATCGTCGACCGCGGGAACGCCCGCCAACACCTCGCGTTCGGGCACGGGATCCACACCTGCCCCGGCGCGCCGCTCGCGCGCGCCGAAGCCTGCATCAGCATCGAGCGCATCCTCGCCCGCATGGCCGGCATCACGATCTCGGAGCCCGAGCACGGCCCCGCCGGCGCTCGCCGTTACCAGTACGTGCCCACCTACATCCTGCGCGGTCTGAGCCGCCTGCACCTCGAATTCACCCCGACCGGGTCACGTCCCGGCTGACGATCGCCCGAGGAAGCGGTCGACGTTCGCGCGCAGCTCGGGCGTGTCGAACGACGCGGTCTCGGACGCCATCGCGAAGTCGATCGTCGCGAGCACGGCGCGCTCGAGATGAAGGTTGAGCACTCGCTTCGTCGCCTCTACCGCTTGGCGCGGGAGCGCCGCGATCTTCTTCGCCGCGGCGAGCGCGGCGTCGAACACCTCACCGTCGGGGCACACATGGTTCGCGAGCCCGATCTCGGCCGCGCGCGCCGCCGAGATCCGGTCGCCGGTGAAGGCGTACTCCTTCGCAAGGAGCAGGCTCGTGTGCAACGGCCAGGTGAGCGGGCCGCCGTCGGCCGCGACGAGACCGACCATCACATGCGGATCGGAGAGGTAGGCCGATTCGGCCATGTAGACGACGTCGGAAAGGGCAATGACGCTGCAGCCGAGCCCGACCGCGGGGCCGTTCACCGCCGCGATCACCGGCACCCGGCAACGAATCATGTTGAGGACGAGTTCGCGCCCTTCGGCGATGGTGTCGCGCCGCAAACCCCGATCGTTCGCCATCCGGTCGAGCAGGTCGAAGTCGCCGCCGGCCGAGAACGCACGCCCCTCGCCGGTGATCACCGCGGCGCGAGCGTCGGCATCGTCACTCAACTGCGGGAAGACGCGCGTCAGCGCGAGGTGCAGTTCGTCGTTCACCGCGTTGAGCTGTTCCGGGCGGGCGAGCCGCACGATGCGCACCGGCCCGTCGGCTTCGACGCGAACGACATCGGGCAGGTCGTATCCCATGCGAACTCCTTGTCGGCGACGCCGCGTTCAGTTCGTCGGCAGGCCGAGGATCCGCGTGGCGACGATGTTCTTCTGGATCTGTGACGTGCCGCCCATGACGCTCTGCGCGCGGCTGTAGAGGTACACCTTCAACGCGACGTCTTCGGGATCGACGACCGCGTTGGCACCCGACACCGCAAGTGCCGCGCTCCCGACCGCCTGCTCCACCCAGGTCATGAGCAGCTTGTCGATGGAGCCATCGGGGCCGTGTTGCACACCGTCGAGCCGTTCCGACAATCGCCGGCACACGTGGAGCCGCAGCATCTCCGCTTCGACGTGTGCCCACGCGACCGCGTCGCGCTGGTCGCCGCGGTAGGCGGCCGGATCGGCGCGCACCACCGCCTCGAGTTGCTTGACCGTCTTCGTGTAGCGGGCGACGTAGCCGAGCTCACCGGGTTCGCGTTCGTGGCTGACGATCGTCATCGCGAGGCGCCAGCCGTCGCCCGGTGCACCGATCATGTTGGCGGCCGGCACCCGCGCGCCGTCGAACGTCACTTGACCGAACTCGGTCGTGATCCCGTTGATCATCCGCAGCGGCCGCTGTTCGATCCCGGGTTGTCGCATCGGCACCGCGAACGCCGAGAGGCCCTTGTGCTTCGGCACGTCGGGATCGGTACGAGCGAGGAGGAGGCACCAGTCGGCGACGTCGGAGTAACTGGTCCAGATCTTGTGACCGTTGATGACGTACTCGTCGCCGTCGCGGGTCGCCGTCGTACGCAACGATGCGAGGTCGGAACCGGCGTCGGGCTCACTGAACCCTTGGCACCACCGGTCGCGGCCGCTGATGAGACCGGGGAGGAACCGATCCTTCACGTCGTCGCTCGCGTGCGTCCCGATGCCTTGTACGAGATAGCCGAGGCTGGGGCGCGGTGGCGTACCCGCGGCCGCGAGTTCCTCGTCGAGGATGACGTCGAAGACGGCCGGCAGATCGTGGCCGCCGTAGCGCGCCGGCCAGCTCAAGCCGAAGAAGCCCGCGTCGTAGAGCGCGACGTGCCACTCCCCCTGCCGCGCCCAGTACTCGTCGTCGGTCGACGACGCCGGGAGGCCGGGGTTGTTCTCGGCCAGCCACGCCCGCAGCCGCGACCGGAATGCTGCTTCCTCCGGTGAGTCACGAAAGTCCATCGGTCACTCCCAGGCGGGCGCGCTGCACATGGCGGAGCTGTTCGCCGTCGTCGCCGAACCACGCCGACGAGAGCAAGGCCCGGCGCAGGTAGACGTGCACGATGCAGTCCCACGTGTTGCCGATGCCGCCGTGCACTTGGATCGCGGTCTCGCACACCGTGCGGGCCGCCCGGGTGCAGTAGGCCTTGGCGACGCGCGCCGCCTCGCACGCCTCGCCGGCGTCGAGGTTGTCGACCGCCCAGGCTGCGTGCAAGGCAATGCTGAGCGACCCCTCCATGAGGCAGCGCGCCTCGGCCAGCAGGTGTTGCACCGCTTGGAACGATCCGACCGGCACGCCGTACTGCTTGCGTTCCGCCGCGTACCGGACCGTCACGTCGAGGACGCCGCGCATGACGCCGACGAGATCGGCGCTCGTCAACGCCAGGCCGAGCGCGCTCCATGCCGCAAGGTCGTCGTCGGCCAGCCGGCGGTGCTGGTCGGCGACCGGCTGCGGCACCGAACCCGGTGCGATCACCGCGACGGGGCGGGTGAGATCGGCGCCCGCGCCGGTACCGGCGGGGACGGTCGCCAGGCGGTAACCACCGGCCTCGGCCACCAGCACGTACGCCGCGTCCGAAGAGCCCGCGGCGGTGTCGACCGCGCAGAGCGGTGCGCCCACCGGGCCGGCGACGATCGCCACGGTGTGCAGATCGGCGTCGAACGCGACCGCGCCCGCGTTCGCGGCCGTCGAACCGGCCCGCCGCGCGAGGTCGGCGGCGAGCAGCGGCCCCGAGAAGGCGACGTCGGCGACGGCACCGCCGAGCGCGTCGGCCACGATCGCGGCCTCGAACCCGCCCGCGAGCGGCCGGCCGTCGCCGGCGTCGTCTCGCAATTCGAGCCAGCCCGCGTCGCGTACCGCGGCGGTGAGCCGCTTGGCCCGCGTCGTGTCGGCCAGGCCGCCGACCGTCACCGGGCCGAGTTCGCGCGCGAGCTGCCGGGCCGAGCGCCGCAGCTCCGCCTGCTCGGCGCTGTCTCGCGTGTCCACGGCGTGGAACGTAGTTATGCAGAATTGAGAATGCAATCCTCAGGAACTGGCTAATGCCACTTCCGCGCTCAGCGCTTCGAGCCCTCGTCGCCCGTCGACCACGTCTTCGGGTCGGCACCGATCCCGCGTTCCAGCACCGCGAGGCCTTCGGAGAGGGCCGTCGCCAGTTCGCCCCCGCGGAGGTACCACTGCGTTTGCGCGGCCTGGATGACGCCACCGACCGCGGCGGCCAGCATCGTCGGGACCAGTGCGTCGCTCGGCAGGCCGAGCCGCGCCCCGAGGAACTCGGCCATCGCCACATGGCCCTTCAGCTGGATCCCGCCCAGCACGCCCCGCAACGCGCTCGGCGTGTCGGCGACGACCGCCGTCCACCGCCGCAGCAGTTCCGCGTCTTCCGCCGACACGACGTCTTCGAGGGCGAGCCGGAGCGACTGCACCGGCGGCTCGTCGGCGGGGCGCTCGGCCAGCGCGGCGCGCAGCGCCTCGGTCCGCCGGTCGATCCGCACCTGCAAGACATCTTCCTTGGCCGGGAAGTAGCGGTAGAACGTGCGCACCGAGATGTGCGCCTCGGCGGCGATCTCCTCGACGGTGATGTCGAACCCCCGCTGCTCGAAGCACCGCAGGGCGACCGCCTCCAGCTCGGAGATCATCATCTCGGAGCGTTTCACGCGCAGTTGCCGGGCCAGCGACTCGGCCACCTCGCCCACCTTCCATCGGCCTGTGCAGGCTGTGCCTATCTTGGCATAACGTGTCATCACCTCGCGTGATGCGGGAGATCGGTCCGGGGGGACGGCGCATGCAGAACGTCGAACAGCCACACGGCAAGACGCGCGCTCGGTGGCGCGCCTCGGCGATCCTCGGCACGGCCGCGCTGTGCGGCCTGGCTGCGTGCGGCGGCAACAGCGGCGCCAAGACGGGTTCGGCGACGACGACGTCGGCCGCGGTGACGACGACGACCGCGCCGCGCCCGGCCGGGCCGGCCGCCGAGGTGTCGAACGAGCTCACCGGCGGCAACGGGGTGTTCATGGGCGAGTCGTCACCACCGGATCTGCCGCGCGAGGGCTACGTACAACGCGAGTACCTCGCGTCGGGAACCGCGACGGCCTACCGGGCGAGCGGCGCGCTGGCACGCAACGGCCGCTGGAAGGTCACACCCGGCGCGACCGCGCCGTACCGCACCCGCGTGCTCGTGCGCGCGCCCGCCGACCCGGCGAAATTCGACGGCACGGTCGTGGTCGAGTGGCTCAACGTGAGCGGCGGCGTCGACGCCGATCCGGAATGGACGAGCACCGAGGAAGAGATCGTTCGCGCCGGCGAGGTATGGGTCGGCGTGTCGGCCCAGCGCATCGGCGTCGAGGGCGGGCCGGTCGCGGTCAAGGTCACCGGCATCGCCGGCGCCGACGTGGCCGGCAAGGGCCTGAAGAAGATCGACCCCGCCCGCTACGGCACCCTGCAGCACCCCGGTGACGCGTACGCGTTCGACATCTTCACGCAGGTCGCGCGGGCGCTGCGCACGGGCGGCGCGCTCGCCGGGTTGCACCCGACCCGGGTCATCGCGGCGGGCGAATCGCAGTCGGCGTTCGCGCTCGTCACCTACTACGACGGCGTGCAGCCACTCACGAAGGAGTTCGACGGCTTCTTCGTGCACAGCCGCGGCGCGCCTGCCCTGCCCTTGGCCCCGGCGGAGTACGCCGACATCGCGAGCGCATTCAGCGCGCCCGCCACGATCTTCCGCACCGATCTCGCCGCGCCCGTGATGGACATCCAGACCGAGACGGATGTCGCGAGCATCCTCAACTCGTACGCGGTACGCCAGCCCGACACCGACCGCTTCCGCCTCTGGGAAGTGGCCGGGACCGCGCACGCCGACGCGCACCTCATCGGGCCGGACGCGAGCGCGCTGAACTGCGGCGTGCCGATCAACGACGGGCCGATGCACATCGTCGCCAAAGCCGCGCTGCGCGCCCTCACGACCTGGGTCACGACGGGTAAGGCACCGATCGTCGCGCCCCGGATCGACGTGATCCCGGGCAAGACACCACAGATCCGCCGCAACGCCGACGGCATCGCACTGGGTGGCATCCGGACACCGCCGGTCGACGTCCCGGTCGCGGCGCTGTCGGGTGCAACCCTGCCGAACCCGTCGACGATCTGCCTGCTGCTCGGGTCGGCGAAACCGTTCTCGGCGGCGCGGATCGCGCAGCTCTACCCCTCGCGCGCTGCGTACCTGCAGCGCTTCACCGCCGATACCGACGCGACGATCAAGGCCGGCTTCGCCCTCCCCGAAGACCGCGCCGCGCTGCTCGCGTTCGCCGAACCGTCGCGCGTCTCGGGTTGAGCCGAGCCCGTCAGCCGCGCGCCGAAGGGCCTCGCGGCACGTCACGGAACGCGACGTCGCGGTCGATCGTCTGCTCGCGTGGCATCCCGAGGACCCGTTCGCTGACGACGTTGCGTGCCATTTCCAGCGTGCCGCCCGCGATGGCGGGCAACTGGCGGAGGAGGAAGTCGACACCGCAGGTCGTGGTCGCGCCGTCGTCGTCGCACCACACCGCGCCCGCCGTGCCCGCGGCCTCGAACGCGATCGTCACCAGGCGCATCGCGACGACGCCGCTGAACAGGCGACCGATCGACGCCGACTGGTCCGACATGCCACCCGTCGCGACGCCCTGACCGATGCGTCGCTGCAGCTGCGCGCTGACGAGGCTCAGCATCTGCCCTTCACCGATGAGGTCGCGGACGTACGGATCATCGAGACGCCCGGCGTCGCGCGCGACCTCGAGCAACGACTGCACGTCGGCAGGGCCGGGTGCGGTCGGCGGCGACGTGACGAGCGGCGAGTTGTGCGCCGCCGCCATGCGCTCGTGGAACATCCAGCGAACGCCCACCGTCCATCCCTCGTCGACCCCGCCGATGCGGTCGGTGTCGGGAACTCGGACGTCGGTCATGAACTCCTGGCAGAACTCCTCGTTGCCGTTCAGCATCTCGATGCGGTGCACCTCGATGCCGGGCGCGTCGATCGGGACCATGAACACGGTGAGCCCGCGGTGCTTGGGGACGTCCCAGTTCGTGCGGGCGAGGCACAACGCCCAGTCGGACCACCACGCCCCCGTGGTCCAGATCTTCGAACCGTTGAGCACCCACTCGTCGCCGTCGCGCACCGCAGCCGTGAGCGCGCCCGCGACGTCGGAACCGCCGCTCGGCTCCGAGAGGAACTGCATCCAGATCTCCTCGCCCTTCAAGATCGCGGGGAGGTGGCGGCGCTTCTGCGCTTCCGTGCCGAACTCGAGCAGCACCGACGCGCACGGCGCCATCGTCGGCATCTGCAACCGAACCGGGTGCTCGTAGCCGGCGAGTTCTTCGTTGAGCGCGGCCTGATGGGCCTCGGTAAGACCGTGCCCCCCGTATTCGACGGGCACGGTGATCCCGGCGAGACCGGCGTCGAAGAACCGCCGCTGGAGTTGCCGGTCGAACGTGACGGCCTCGAGTTCGGCGTCGTCCGACAAGCCGCCGCGCACGAACGCGGAGATTTCACCCGGCCGGACCGGACGGAGGTTGGCGCGGATCCACGCCCGCGCCCGGGCGCGGAAATGCTCGACGTCTTCTGGTGCGATCTCCTCGGCCGAGAGGCTCACGCGGCAACCTCCCGTTGCTCGACGAGATCAGTCAGGCGGCGGCGGTGATCAGCCGGTGTGCCGCACAGCGCGCGGTTCACCGTGACCCGGCGGAGATAGAGGTGGATGTCGTGCTCGTAGGTGAGACCGATCCCGCCGTGGATCTGCACGCAGTCCTGCACGAGTTCCACGCCGTACTCACCGGTGAATGCTTTCGCCGCGCTGCACAGGTCGGCCGCGTCGGGCGCGCGGGATGCGCTCGCGGTCGCCGCCGCGTCGGCAATCGCGTGGGCGGCCTCGAGCCACGACTTCATGTCGGCGAAACGATGTTTCAGCTCCTGGTACGACGCGAGCGGGCGACCGAACGAATAACGCTGGAAAGCCCACTCGACCGTCATGTCGAACGCGTGTTGCATCGCGCCGACCGCCTCCGCGCTCAGCATCACCGTGGCCGCCTGGAGCTGGCGTTCGACCTGCGCGCCGGCCTGGCCGACCTCCCCGATCACTGCGTCGAGGGGCATCCGCACGTCGTCGAAGGTGACGGCACCGAAGCGGCGGCTCAGGTCGACCGACTTCATCGGTGTGATCGAGACGCCCGGGGTGCCGCGCGGTACGAGCACCTGGGTGAGCCCGGTGCCGGTACGGCCCGTCACCAGCAACACGTCGGATTGGGCGGCCGCCTCGACCGGGCGCTTGACGCCCCGTAACACCACCTCGGCGCCGTCGACGCGAATGTCGAGCGCCACCTCCCCGAGACGGTCTGCCGGCGGCGGTTCGCCGTAACACCACGACCCGACGGCGTCGCCCGAGATCAGTCGCTGCAACACGTCGGCGTGCGCGTCACCGCCGGCATCGCTCAGCGCGCCCGCGACGATGTTGGCCGGCACGAGCGGGCCCGGCGCCGCGTGCGCCCCGAACTCGTGCGCGACGAGCGCCAGGTCGACCAGCCCCTGACCGCTGATGCTCCCGCCGCCCCGTTCCTCGCCGACCAGCAACGACGTCCAGCCGAGTTCGGCTCCGCGGCGCCAGTACTCACGGTCGAAGCCGTCGGGGTCGTCGCGGCCCGCGCGGAGCGTCGCGACGGGCACCTGCTCGTCGAGGAACTTCTGGGTGGTGTCGCGGAAGACTTCGAGATCGCCGCTCAGCTCCAACAACATGAATCGCTCGGTACTCCTTCTCGCGCGCGTGCGCGCATCGCCTCACACCGACAGGATCGACACGCCGGCCGTACCCGGCGCACCGTAGAGCTGCGTGTAACCCACCTTCGGGTTGCCCGGCACCTGCCGGTCGCCGGCCTGGCCGCGCAATTGGCGCACGATCTCGTGGACCTGGCGCAGCCCCGACGCCCCGATGGGTTCACCGTTGGCGATGAGACCACCATCGGTGTTCACGGGGCGAGACCCGCCGATCTCGAGTGCACCTTCGGCGACGAGGCGCTCCTGGTCGCCGTCGGCGCAGAAGCCGTTCTCGGCGAGGTGGATCACTTCGGCGCCGGCGTCGGTGTCCTGGAGTTGGATCACGTCGACGTCTTCCGGCCCGATCCCGGCCATCTCGTAGGCCGCGCGCGATGCGTCGACGGTCGGGCCGACCGTTTCCTCGATCGGCAGCCACGGGCTGTGCACTTCGAACGCGCCGAGGCGGCGGGTCCGCACCGTCGTCGCGCGCAGGTAGACCGGCGTGCCGGTGTAGCGGTGCGCGTCTTCGGCGCGGCACAGGATGACGGCCGCGGCGCCTTCGTCGGGACTGCAGAACATGTACTGCGTGAGCGGGTGGTTGAGCATCGGCGACGCGAGGATCTCTTCCTCCGACAGCGGCTTGCGGCGGAACGCGTTCTCGTTCAGGGCACCGTTGCGGTAGTTCTTCGCCGCGACCTTCGCGAGTGTCGGCGCGGTGATGCCGTGGTCGTGCATGTACTTGTTGATCTTCATCCCGAAGAACTTCGTCGTGAGGAACTGGCCCACCTCCCCGTACCACGATGGGCACGCGTAGAGGCGAGGATCGGCGCTGAACGCGCCCGGGAGGTGCTTGTCCATCCCGACCGCGAGACCGAGCCCGTACTCGCCGAGGCGGATCGTGTTGGCCGCGAGCGTCAACGCGCTCGCCGCCGTCGCGCACCCGTTGTAGACGTCGGTGAACGGGATACCGGTGAGGCCCATCAGCGCGACGACGGCATCGGGATTGTCGATCTCGTAGCTCCCCGCGAAGGCGAACTGGATGTCGCGCCATTCGACGCCGGCATCGGCGAGGGCGCGCCGGATCGCGATCGCGCCCATCTCGATGCCGGTTACGTCGCCGAACCGGCCGAACGGGTGCAGTCCCACCCCCACGATTGCCACGTCCATGGTGGTTTCCTCTCAGTCGGGAACGGGCCGGAACGCGAACGTCACGACTTCGTTGCCGTCGGCGTCGGTGCGGAACGGTACGACGACGAGTTCCATCTCCATCCCGATCGCCAGTACGTCGGGGTCGGCCTCGGTGAGGCGCGTCTCGACCTTCACCTCGCCCGGCAGCTCCACGTAGCCGACGCCGAAGGGGACGAACGCCTTGCCGGTCGGGCCGGCGTACGGCGGCGACGGCGGGGGGAACTCCTGCGTCGTCCACGCCCACAACCGCCCGCGCCGCGACAGCAGGTGCTCCTCCATCGCGGTCGACGCGCAGCGCGGGCAGGAGTCCTGCGCCGGGAACGTCACGATGCCGCACGCGGTGCAACGACTCCCGATGAGCCGCGGTTCGTCGGCGGGCCAGGTGAAGATGCCTTCCGCGACGGGCACTCGGGTCATCGTCTCCTCCGTTCGCCGGGTCGGGTGCCCACCGTCACGACGGCATCACACGCGCCCGCAATTCGTCCTTGACGACTTTGCCGGTCGCGTTCACCGGCAGTGCGTCGACGAACTCGACGAAGCGCGGCACCTTGAAGTTCGCCATCTCGCCGCGCGACCACTCGATGATCGCCGCCCGCTCGATCGGCGGGCCCGCCTGCAGCACGACGAACGCCATGCCGACTTCGCCGAGGCGTTCGTCGGGCACACCGATGACCGCAGCCTGCGCAATACGCGGGTGGCGGAGCAGGAGGTTCTCGATCTCGGCGGGGTACGCATTGAAGCCACCCACGATGAACATGTCTTTGATCCGCCCGACGATGCGCAGGTAGCCGTCGGCGTCGAACGTGCCGAGGTCGCCGGTGTGCAACCACCCGGCCGCATCGATCGCGGCGGCCGTCGCGTCGGGATCGTCGAGGTAGCCGCGCATCACGGTTTCGCCGCGCACCACCACTTCGCCGGGTTCGCCGACCGCGCGGTCGTGGCCGGCGTCGTCGACCGTCCGGACCTCGAAACCGGCCCAGGGCACGCCGACCGTCGTGGCGATGTGCTCGAAGTCGTCGCCGGGCTTGCTCCCGGTGACCGTGCCCGCCTCGGTGAGCCCGTAGCCGGTCAGGACGCGCTCGAACGGAAGCTCCTCGCGGACGCGCCGGATGAGTTCGACGGGGATGTCGGCCGCACCGGTGACCGCGAGCCGCAAGCTCGAAATGTCGTGCTGGGTGACACCGGGATGATCGAGCAGCGACTGGTAGATCGTCGGCGCACCGGGGAGCACCGTGATGCGTTCCCGCTCGACGATCTCGAGCACCACCGCGGGGTCGAACACGGCGAGCGGGAAGATCGTGGCGCCCCGCATCAGCGACGCGAGGCAGCCGGCCTTGTACCCGAAGATGTGGAAGAACGGGTTCACGATCAGGTAACGGTCACCCTGGCGCAGGTCGGCCCAATCGCACCAGTCGAGGTAGGCGCGCAGCGTCTGCCCGTGCGCCATGACGACACCCTTCGGGTTGCCGGTGGTGCCCGACGTGAACACGACATCACTCGGATCGTCGGGCCCGATCGATGCGATGCGGGCGTCGACGTCGGCGTTGGTTACGCCGTCGCCGAGCGCGAGGAACGCATCCCAGCCGAGTTCGCCGTCGTGCGCGTCACCCGTGAGCAGCACCGTGTGCTCGAGTGCCGGCAGCGCGATCGCCGCGCCCGCGAGCAACGCCGGGTAGTCGGTGTCGAGGAAGCCGCGTACCGTGAAGAGGACGCGCGCACCGCTGCGAGCGAGGATGTACGCGGCCTCCGCGCCACGAAATCGCGTGTTGACCGGAACGAGCACGCCGCCCGCGGTCGTCACGCCGAGCGCGGCGACGATCCACTCCAACCCGTTGGGTGCCCATACCGCGACGCGGTCGCCCCGTTCGGTCCCGCACCCGATCAGCGCGCGGGCGACGTCGGCGACGCGCCCCGAGAGCGTCGCGTAGTCGACGCGCCGGTCACCGTCGACGACCGCGCCGGCGCCGTCGAATCGTTTCGCCGCGTCCCTGACCATCGCGGGGATCGTCGGCCAGGTGACCTCGCTGCGCACCGTGATCCCCCGGGTACCGATTGAGAACCTCATAAACGTAGTGCGAAGGTCGACCTTCCGGCAACCGGAGATGGCGTTTCCGCGCGTACCCCGACAAGGCGCCCTCGCAGAAGTGCGCGACGTCAGCCCCGCGGGCTTTCGCGTCGCGCATGAGGCGCAGCACCCACCGGCGGTTCTCCGTCGGGTCGGCGCTGACGGGGAACTGGCACGTCGCGATGCGCAGCTGGCGAGCAACGTCCGTACTCATACGACCAGTATCGACCCCGTGCTCGCACTCGCGCCGACCAGTTCCGAGACCTCAGCGACGTACCGGGAGCGGCACTACATGTTGTGGCGCGAACTTCTTGGCGGCTCATTCCGGTATGTCGCCCCGAAGGGTGATGCGGTGCATTCTCCGGGTGGAGCCGTGGTAGTCGTTGATCGGGTTGTGCATGCTGCAGCGGTTGTCCCACAGGGCCAGCGATCCCGGCTGCCAGCGGAACCGGCACGTGAACTCGGGCCGCACCGAGTGTTCGAAGAGGAACTGCAGCAACGGCCGGCTCTCGGCCTCGGTCATGCCCGCGAAGCGCGCGGTGTGCGCGATGTTCACGTACAACGCCTTGCGGCCGGTCTCGGGGTGCGTGCGCACCACGGGGTGCTCTGCCAGGAACTCCGACTCGACGCCGCCACCGCCGTCGCGGATGCGGTCTTCCCGGGTCTTCGACACGTCGGCCAGCGCCGAACTGTTGACGGCCCGGAGGCCGCCGAGCAGGCGCTGCAGGGCGGGCGACAACGCCTCGTACGCGGCGTACATGTTCGCCCACAGCGTGTCGCCACCCGCCGGCGGGACCTCGCGCGCGATCAGCAACGTGGCCATCGGCGGTCGCTCGAGGTACACGGTGTCGCTGTGCCAGATACCGCCGAAGTTGACCGTCTCGTTCGGGAGCTTGGCGACCGAGATGATCTCCGGGTACCCGTCGATCCCCTTCACGAACGGGTACTCGACCGGTTCCCCGATGCGGCGCGCGAACGCGAGGAATTCCGCCGGCCCGAGCACCTGGTCACGGAAGAAGACGACGAGGTGCTCGAGCCACGCGCGCCGGATCTCGGCGACGGTCTCGTCGTCGAGTTCGGCGCCGAGGTCGACGCCGCCGATCTCGGCACCGAGCGCGCCCGCGATCGGCGCCACTGCGATGGCGCGGTACGCGTTCGCCGGGGTGCGCCCGGCGGGCGCCGGTCGGTTGGTCATCACGGTGCCAAACCTTTCGTCACGCCGTATCGGTGCGCAACCCCCGCCGGAGGTCGACCTTGCGGACCTTCCCTGATGCGGTGCGCGGGAACTCGGCGACGACCCGCAGCTCTTCGGGCCACTTCTGCCGGGCGAGACCGGCGCGCGCGAGTTGTTCGGTGATCTCGGCCAGTTCGATCGACGCCGCGCCCGGGGCGAGCCGGACGACCGCGCAGGCGTGCTCGCCGAGCCGGGCGTCGGGCGCGGCCACCACCGCGACCTCGGCCACCTGCGGGAGCAGCGCGATCGCCTCCTCGATCTCGGCCGCGGAAAGGTTCTCGCCCCCGCGGATGATCACGTCTTTCAGGCGGTCGGTGATCGTGAGGAAGCCGTCGTCGTCGACGATGCCCATGTCGCCGCTGCGGTACCAGCCGTCGCCGTCGAACGCGGCGGCCGACAACTCGGGGTCGGTGTAGCCGGCGCAGCAGTCGGGACCGCGCGACCAGATCTCGCCCGGTTCCCCGGCCGCGACATCGTGCCCGTCGGCGCCCACCAACCGGATCTCGACGCCGGTCAGCGGGCGACCGTCGGTGCGGTGGCGCTTCTCGACCGGGTCGTCGAACGACGACCCGGTGACCGACGGGTGCTCGGTCGAGCCGTAGGCGCGGATGATCGCGATCCCGTACGCCGCCGCCCGTTCGGCGAGCGCGACCGGGACGGGCGCCCCACCCAAGCCGATACGGCGCATGTGCGCGGCGTGCGCGGCGGTGAACGACGGATGGTCGAGGATGCTCGCGAGGAACACCGACGCACCGGTACCGGCGCCGATCCCGGCCTGCATCATGATGTCGAGGGCGCGCTCGGGGTCCCAGCGGTCGATCAGGTGAATGTCTTGCGCGACCTGCAGCGGCGCGAGGGCCGCGCCGAGCATCCCGGTCGCGTGCGTGACCGGGGAACCCATGAGGTTCGGTGAACCCGGCGTGATCCAGGGGCGCATGTGCAGCAGCTCGGCGAGCAGGGTGCGATGGGTGTGCATCACCCCCTTCGGGTCGCTCGTCGTGCCCGACGTGTAGGCGAGGACGCAGACGTCGTCGGGGTCGGCGACTGCCGGGTGATCGACGGGGGTCGCGGCATCGACGGCGCCCCAACCGACGCGCCGCACCCGCGCCGGGGGCGCACCGCGCTGTTCGTGCGCCGCGGGCACATCCCCGTCGGGCCCGACGACGAGGTGCAGCTCGAGTTCCGGGAACTCGCCGGCGGTCGCGCCGTCGACGATGTCGAGGTAGTCGACATGGCCGAACCGGTCGGTCGACAGGTACGCGCGCGCCCCGCTCTGCTCGAGGATGAAACGCACTTCTTTGCGGCCGTAGATGTGCACGATGGGAACCGCGACGAAGCCACCCATCGCCAGCCCGTAGAACGCGACCACCGCCTCCCGCCAGTTGGGGAGCTGGAAGGCGATCACGTCGCCGGGCCGAGGCCCGCGTCGCGGAGAACCGCGACGAGCCGTCGCGCCTCGTCGTGGACCTGCCGGTACGTGCCGTGCCACGGCCGCGTCTGCGACCACACGTTGACCGTGACATCGGGGGCGTCGCGCAGGGAACGATCGACGAGCGCGCCGAGCGTGTCGTCGGTCCACCACCCGGCGCTGCGATAGCGCTCCCGCAGCGCCGCGGGCACCGGCCGCACCGGCCACCGCTTCTCCGCCATCGCTCGTTCCCCCTCGATGCGGAGAACGAGGCTACCAGTCGTGGAGATCGGGCTTGCCGTTGACGGATATGGCCTTATCATCGGGCGACGGCGACCGGGACCCCCCATGCAGCACGAGCACGAATACCACCCGCTCGCGGTGATCGACGTCGTCCAGGAGACGGCCGACACCCGTTCGTTCGTGCTCGACGTGCCGCCCGCCCTGGCCGCGACGTTCGCGTACCGGGCCGGGCAGTTCTGCACGTTCCGGGCGACCATCGACGGCGAAACGGTCGTCCGCTGCTACTCGATGTCGAGCTGCCCCGACACCGGCGATCCCCTCGTCACGACGGTCAAGCGCGTGCCCGGCGGCCGCATGTCGAACTGGATGAACGACGCGCTCGGGCCGGGCGACACCATCGACGTGCTGCGACCGGCCGGCTTGTTCGTCCTGCGCGACACCGACGTGCCCATCGTCGCGTTCGCGGGCGGCAGCGGTATCACCCCGGTGATCTCGATCATCAAGAGCGCGCTGTCGACGACCGCCCGCCGGATCACCCTCGTGTACGCGAACCGCGACGCGCAAAGCGTGATCTTCGCCGCCGAGCTCGAACGCCTCCGCCACGAAGCCGGCGGGCGGCTCTCCGTCCATCATCATCTCGACTCCGAGCACGGCTTCCTCGACGCCGCCGCGTGCGCGGCCCTCGCCGGCGAGCAGGCGCACGCCGACTTCTACATCTGCGGGCCCGGCCCGTACATGGACGTCGCCGAGGCCGGCCTGGCCACGCTCGGCGTCGCGCCCGAGCAGGTGTTCATCGAACGCTTCGTGGCGCCCGACGACGCCCAGCCCGCCGCGCCTCCGACGACGACCGAAACACTGACCATCACGCTCGAGCGCCGGGCCCACGCGCTCGCCTACCAGGCCGGCGACACGATCCTCGAGGCGGCGCGCCGCGGCGGCCTGAACCCCCCGTTCTCCTGCGAGATGGGGAACTGCGCGACCTGCATGGCCCACCTCGAGGCCGGGACCGCGACGATGCGGTCGAACAACGCGCTCACCGCCGACGAGGTCGAGACCGGGTGGGTGCTGACGTGCCAGGCGGTGCCGACGAGCGCCGGAAGTGGCCGTCGACTACGACGCCTGATCGCCCGGCGGAAGCCGCGAGGCGGAGCCGGAAACGTCATTGTCGAATTCGGAGAGCGGCCTTGCACGGTATCCGCGGGCCGTCCATACTCACCGGACGCTCGACGGAGGAGAACGCGTGGGACGGGTTGCCGTGGTCACCGGAGCCGGGTCCGGCATGGGCCTCGCCATCGGCCGGCAGCTCGCCGACCGCGGGCATCGCGTCGCGCTCCTGGATCGCAACGGGGCCGCGGTGGCGGCCGGCGCCGAGCACATCCGGGCGGGCGGTGGGCAGGCGCTCGGTTACGAGGTCGACGTTTCCGATCGCGCCGCGATCGACGAGGTGCTCGGGAAGGTCCGGGGCGAGTTCGGGCCGGTCGAGATCATGGTCACGAGCGCGGGGATCGACGAGTTCCAGCCGTTCACCGAGATCACGATCGAGGCGTGGGACCGGATGCTCGCGGTCAACCTCACCGGCACCTTTCACTGCCTCCAGGCCGCCGTTGCCGACATGCTCGCCGCCGGATGGGGCCGCATCGTCACGATCTCGTCGTCGAGCGCGCAGTCGGGCGCGGCCCGCATGGCCCACTACGTCGCGTCGAAGGGTGGCGTCGTCGGCCTCACCAAGGCGCTCGCGCTCGAACTCGCGCCGCACGGCATCACCGTCAACTCGATCCCGCCCGGGTTCATCGACACCGAGATGGCGCGGCGGGCCGAGGCGCGCGGCGACCTTCCCAGCATCGACGCGGTCGCGGCGCGCACCCCGGTGCGGCGCGCCGGCACACCCGACGACATCGCGGCGGCCTGCGTGTTCCTCTGCTCCGACGAGGCCGGCTACATCACCGGCCAGTTGATCGGGGTGAACGGCGGTTGGTACCTGTGAGCGAACCGGCCACACCTCGGCTCGCGCCGCTGCTCCCCGAGGAATGGGACGACGAAGTTCGCGTCGCGCTCCGCGCCGGTTTCCCGAAAGACGTCACCGACCGCTTCTTCTCCGCCGGCCCCGACGCGATGCGGGTGCCGAACGCGCTGGCGACGATGGTGCGCCACCCGGCGGTCGCCGGCCCCTGGCTCTCGTTCAACGGCGTGCTCCTGCGCGATCCCGCGTTGGAACCGCGCTGGCGGGAACTCATGGTGCTGCGGGTCGCCTGGCGCACGCGCTCGAACTACGAGTGGGTGCAGCACGTTCGCCTCGCGAATCGCTGCGGGATCACGCCCGAAGAGATCGACGCGATCGCGCGGGGCGCCGACGCCGGCGTGTGGTCGCCCCTCGAAGCGTCGTTGCTCGAGGCGACCGACCAACTCCTCGATCACTTCCGCATCGACGACGACACGTGGGCTCGGCTCGCCGCCGAACTCGACGAACGGCAGTTGGTCGAAATGCTGTTCGTCGTCGGCACGTACACGAGCCTGGCGATGATCTTCAACAGCCTGGGTTTGCAACTCGACCCCGAACTCGACGGTGTCGACGCGCCACCGCTGCCGAAGGATTAGGGCGATGCGCATCGGTGTGATGGTCGGGCCGGAACGCGGCCGCTACGCAACCAAGGTCGCACGGCTCCGCGCCGACGCCCGTTGGGCCGAGGAATCCGGTCTCGACTCGGTATGGGTCCCCCAGATCCCCGACGACTTCGACGCGCTCACCGCGGCCGCGCTCATCGGCCTCGACTCGACGCGCATCGAGATTGGTACCGCGGTGGTGCCGGTCCAGCCCCGTCACCCGATCGCGCTGGCACAGCAGGCATTGTCGGTACAGGCGGTGTGCGAAGGCCGCCTGGCACTCGGGCTCGGCGTGTCGCACCACTGGATCATCGACGAGATGCTCGGACTCGCCTACGAGCGGCCGGTACCCACTATGCGCGCCTATCTCGACGTGCTCGACCGCGCATTCCAAGGGCCCGGGACCGTCGATGTCGAGAACGACTTCTTCCGGGTCCACAACCCGCTCGACATCACCGACATCACGCCGACGCCCGTGCTCCTCGCGGCGCTCGGCCCGCTGATGCTCCGGCTCGCGGGCGAACGCACCGACGGCACGATCCTCTGGATGGCCGATGAGCGCGCGATCGGCTCGCACATCGCGCCCGCGATCAACCGCGCCGCGGAAGCGGCGGGCCGCCCCGCACCGCGCGTCGTGGCCGGTGTCCCGATCTGCTTGTGCACGGACCAGGAGATCGACACCGCGGTCGCGCGCGCGAACCGTGTGCTTTCCGAAGCGGAAGTGTCGCCGAACTACCAGCGACTGCTCGAGCACGGCGACGCCCGCACCGTCGGCGACATCCTGGCCGCCGGGAGCGAGACGACGATCGAGAAGCGGTTACGGGCGTTCGCCGACGCCGGCGTCACCGACCTGTCGTTCCGCGTCGTGCCGATCGGCGAGACGCGCGACGAACGCATCGCGTCGTCGCAGCGGACGCGCGGGTTGGTCGCCGCGCTGGCCCGGTAGAATGGCGTTTTCGCTCAGCGTCACGACGGCGTCGTGAAGGCGAGATCGACGATTTCCCCGACGATGGGAGCCCGCCCGATGCGGTCCGAAGAGCGAGCGGCGACACCCACCTGGCGTGAACTGGCGGTCGCGCGATCGCTCGACCCGGCCCGGGCACGGGCCGAGAACCGGGTGCAGCGCTACCTCGACGCCGCGTTCGAGCTCCTCAGCAACGATTCCGGCGGCGACTTCACCGTCCAGGAAGTCGTCGAGCGCTCCGGCCAGTCGCTGCGCGGGTTCTACCAGTACTTCGCCGGCAAGCACGAGCTGCTGCTCGCGGTGTTCGAGGAAGCCGTGCGCGCCACGGCCGACCATCTCCGGACGGTGGTCGGTGAGGAGCAGGACCCACTCGAGCGGGTGCACCGGTTCGCGGTCGAGTACTACCGGCTCTGCCGTCCCGCCCCCAAGGGCCGCCCGTCGAAGAAACGCGTCGCGCCGGCGATGGCCGAGTTCGCGCAACAGTTGCTGACCTCGCACCCGAAAGAGGCGTCGCGCGCCTTCGTCCCGCTCGTGTCGCTGTTCGACGAGCTGCTCGACGACGCAGAGGCCGCCGGCGCGCTCCGGTCGGGCCTCCCCCACCGTCGGATCACCGGTGTCGTGCTCCAGGCGATCATGTTCAACGCGTTCGCGACGACGATCAGCGGCGTGCCGTCGCGTACCGACGGCGACGACGCGGAAACGCTCTGGGCGTTGCTGCTCGGTGGCATCGGCACGGCCACGGCGGCCTGACCGCGCTCAGGAGGCGCGGCGCTCGGAATCGTCGCGGTAGACCTGCCCGCCCTTCATCACGAACCGCACCTGTTCCGTCACACCGATGTCGGCGGTCGGGTCGCCGGGCACACCGATGATGTCGGCGAACAGCCCCGGCGCGAGGCGCCCGCGGTCGTCGACGTCGATCAGTTCCGCCGAGACCGTCGTCGCGGCCCGGATCGCCTGGAGCGGTGTCATGCCGCGGTCGACGAGCGCGACGAGTTCCTTCGCGTTCTTCCCGTGCGGGATCGCGGGTGCGTCGGTGCCGCAGGCGATGCGAGCACCCCACTCGATCGCCTTGCTCACCGTCGCCTTCGCACGCGGGAACACCTCTGCCGCTTTGGCCTGCAGTTCCGGTGCCGCGCGCGAAACGTCCATGCCGTCGGCGAGGTAGGTCGTCGGCACGAGGAACGTGCCCCGCTCGATGAACAGCTTCAAGGTCTCGTCGCTCATGAGGGAGCCGTGCTCGATGCAATCGATGCCGGCTTCGACCGCGGCGCGGATGCCGTCGTCGCCGTGCGCATGCGCGGCCACTTTGAGCCCGGCGCGATGGGCTTCGTCGGCGATGGCGCGCAACTCCTCGTCGGAGTACTGCTGGGCGCCCGCCGGGCCCGTGTGCGACATCACGCCGCCCGACGCGCAGACCTTGATCAGTTGCGCGCCGTACTTGATCTGGTAGCGAACCGCTTTGCGCACTTCGCTGATGCCGTTGGCGATGCCTTCCTCGACCGTCAACGGCATGATGTGCGGCGCCAGTGCCTGGAACATCGTGGGATCGAGATGGCCGCCCGTCGGTGTGATCGCGTGGCCGGCCGGCACCACCCGCGGGCCGTCGATCCACCCGAAGTCGATCGCCTTCATCAGCGCGACGTCGAGCAACAAGCCGCCGGTCTGCACGAACAAGCCGAGGTTGCGGACCGTCGTGAACCCGGCGCGAAGCGTGCGGCGCGCGTTCGCGACGGCGCGCAAGGTGCGCAGCGCCGGGTCGTCCTGCACGGGGTTGAGCGGGCTCTCGTGGTTCGGCCCGCCGAGCAGCAGGTTGACCTCCATGTCCATGAGCCCGGGCAGCAGCGTCAGATCGCCGACGTCGACGACGACCGCACCATCGGGAACGGACCGCGGCGCGATGGCCACGATGCGGTCGCCCTCGACCAGGAGATCACCGGGCTCGATCACGGCGCCGGTGTCGACGTCGAGCATCCGCGCGCTGCGCAGGTGGACGGGCGGCTGCGGGGGACGCGGGCGGGGCACGGTCCCGAGCGTAACGGAAACCACCTTTGCACGACAGTGCAACGCCATCATGCAGCTGCGAGAGCCGCATTCTCGTACCCGGCCGCGCTGGTACGTTCTCGGGCGTGAACCCCGACTCCGGCTCGGCCGGGCGCGACGTCCCGACCGGGGTGACGGGCGACGTCGCCGACGAAGCCTCCGACGCGAGCTGGCGTGACCGCGCCGTGGCCCGGAGCCTCACCGCGGCCCGGTCGCGCGCCGAGGAGCGCATTCAACGGTTCCTCGATGCCGCGTTCTCGCTGATGGACGAGAAGGGAACGACGGAATTCACCATCCAGGAGGTCATCGACCGCTCGAAGCAGTCGATGCGCGGCTTCTACCAGTACTTCGACGGCAAGGACCAGCTGCTCCTCGCGCTGTTCGAAGAGAGCGTGCGCGAAGCGACGGCGGACCTCGCCCAGGTCGTCGACTCGGCAACCGGGCCGATGGACCGCCTGCGCGCGTTCACGATCCGTCTCCATGAGTGGTGCGAACCGGCTCCGTCGCGCGCCAAACGCGGCACGCACAACCGCCGCCCCATCGCCGAGTTCTCGGTGCAGCTCATCGTCACCCACCCCGAACGCGTCCAAGCCGCGATGGCACCCATCTCGCGGATGTTGCGCGAGCTCATCGACGACGCCGTCGCCGCGGGCGGGGTGCACGTGACCGACACGAAGCACGCGGCAGCGCTCGTGCAACAGACGGTGATGTACAGCTGGTTCGGGAACCGGCTCGTCGAGAATCCCCGCAAACGGGTGAGCGCGCTCGAAACGTGGGAGTTCTGCCTCCACGGCCTCGGCGGCTGAAGCCCCGGCGGTCGCCTGCTACGCCGCGACGGGCGCGCCGAACCAGCGGGTGAGTGCTCGAGGCAGCTCGGGGTCGGTGAGCTCGCCGGCCCAGGCGACGTGCCCGTCGGGCCGGACCAACACGGCCGGCGGCGTCGCGACCTCGCCGAGCACCGGGAGCTCGCAGCTGCCGGTGTGCTCGGCGTCGACCAACCGGACCCGGTCCGCCCACGGCGATATATCGAAACCGCCGGGTTCGGCCAGGTTGAGGAGCAGCGGCCGGGCGTCGTGCAGCAGCATGAAGGTGCGCGTCGGACCGTCGCCGGTGTGCACGTCGAGGTCGGGCATGCGTCTTCCGACGAGCGGGTGCCCCGCTCCGAGGTCGTAGTGGATGTCGAGACCGGAGATCATCGCCGCGATGCGCCGGCGCGGCTCGTCCATGCCCAGCAGTTCGGTCATCGTGTCGCGCAGGGCCTCGTGACGATCGCCGGGCCGGCTGAGCGCGACTTGCGCCATGGTGTTGTGCAACACCCGCGCGCCGACCGGGTGCCGTTCGGCGTGGTACGTGTCGAGGAGCTGCTCGGGTGACGTCCGGTTGACCACCTGGGCCAGCTTCCATCCCAGGTTCACCGCGTCCTGCACACCGACGTTGAGGCCCTGACCGCCCTGCGGGGGATGCACGTGGGCGGCGTCGCCCGCGAGCAGCACCCGGCCGCGGCGGTAGGAGGCGGCCTGGCGCGCCATGTCGGTGAACCGCGAGATCCAGTTGGCGCGGCGCAGCCCGAAGTCGGTCCCGTACACCGCGACGAGCGTGTCGCGAAGCTCGCCCATGCCGGGGGCGCCGGTGTGGTCGACCTCTCGCTCGGTGAGGACGAGCCGGATCGGCTCCCCCTCCGCCCTCCGACCGATGGCATGGGTGCCGACCCGGTCGTGACGGAAGCCGAACTCCGGCTCCTCGTCCATCTCGACCTCGGCGATCATCCAGCTCGTCGACGGGCCCAAACCGGGGAAGTCGATACCGGCAGCCTTGCGGACCACGCTGCGTCCCCCGTCGCAGCCGATGAGGTACTCCGCGCGCAGCGACGGGCCGACCGACAGGTCGACGTCGACGCCGCGGTCGTCCTGGGCGAGGCCCACCACCTCGCAGCCACGACGGATCACGACCCCGAGCTCGTCGACCCACCCCGCCAGGATGCGCTCGAACTGGTGCTGCCACAGTGCCAGCAACCGGTAGCGGGTCGGGAAGTCGCTCATGTCCAACCGGATCCCGGCGTAACCCACGCTCGGGTGAACCTCGCCGGCCGAAACGAAGCGTTCCGCGATGCCACGCTGATCGAGCACCTCGATGGTGCGGGCGTGCAGACCCCCGGCGCGTGACCCGTCGAGGTCCTGGCTCGTTCGTCGCTCGACGATGACCGCATCGACGCCCGCCAGGGCCAGCTCACCCGCCAGCATCAACCCGGTCGGGCCGCCTCCTGCGATCACCACCGCATGCTCGGTCATCGCCGCTTCGAGGCGTTCGCGCATTCCACGACTCCTGGCGTCTCGGCTTCCGGCCTTGATCGAGCCGGCGAAGGAGTCATGGTCAGCACGTTCGGGTCGCTTGCGGCAAGCCCCCTGCCTCGCGTTACATTGTGAATGGCGGCGAAGGTTCGGCTCAGACCCGGTCGAGTTCGAGCATGCGGATCGCGTTCCCGCGCAGCACCTTGTAACGCTGGGCGTCGGTGAGCGAGGCGGTCATCCGTTCCACCGCTTCACGCGCGAACGGCCACGTCGTGTCGGTGTGCGGGTAGTCGGTCTCGAAGCAGACGTTGTCTTCGCCCACCTGCGCGAGCGACTCCATCCCGTGCACGTCGTTGGTGAAACACCCGAACACCCGGCCGCGGTAATAGGTCGAGGGCGGTTCGGGGATCACCTCCTTCGCCTTCGTCCAGTTGGAGTGGTACTCCCACGTGTTGTCGGCGCGTTCGAGCGCGTACGGGATCCAGCCGATCTGGCCCTCCGAGTACGCGAGCTTCAACTCGGGGAAGCGCACCAGCACACCGGAGAAGAGAAAGTCGGCCAGCGACGCCATCGAGTTGTTGCACGACAGCATGATGTCGGTCGACGGCGGCGCGTCGGGCGACGCGGCCGGCATCTTCGACGACGAGCCGATGTGCATGCACAGCGCGGTGCGAGTCTCGTTGCACACCGCGAAGAACGGGTCCCAGTAGCCGCTGTGGATGCTCGGCAAGCCGAGATGGGGCGGGATCTCGCTGAAGCACACCGCGTGCGCGCCGCGCGCCGCGTTGCGGGTGACCTCGGCGACCGCGAGGTCGACGTCCCACAACGGGATGAGGCACAGCGGGACCAGTTCGCCCGCCGATGCGGCGCACCACTCGTCGATCATCCAGTCGTTGTAGGCGCGGACGCACGCGAGCCCGAGTTCGAGGTCTTCGCCTTCCATGAACGTCTGACCGCAAAAGCGCGGGAACGTGGGGAACGCGAGCGACCCGTCGACCCACGCGATCGCGAGGTCGTCGATGCGGGCCTTCGGGTCGTAGCACCCGGGCCGCATGTCGTCGTAGGTCAGCGCGGCGATGTACATCTTCGAACGATCGAACCGGCGGACGTCGCCGCCGGGAGTCGCGTCGAGCGGGATTGCGACGTGCCGCTTGTGCACGTAGATGAGGCGGTCCTCGTAGATCCAGGAGTCGCCCCACGTACCGTCGGCGGTCTGCTCCTGCCGGTACGACGCGCCGGCGGCGAGGGAGAAGTCGCCCCACCGCGCGCGCTCGACGCGCGGCCCCCGATCGCGCATGCGGGCAGGGAGGCGGTCCTGCCAGAGGTTCGGCGGCTCCACGACGTGGTCGTCGACGCTGATGATCTTCGGGAGTTCCGGCATCTGTCGCTCCCCTCAGCGGGCGTCGGCGAGCGGGTCGTGCTGGTGCCCGGAATCGAAGCCGCCGTGCTTGCGCATGAACGTGGTGGAACGGCGCCGGATGCGCCAACCGTCGGCGGTGCGGACGTACTCGTCGTTGTACCAACCGAGGCGCATCGCGTGTGTGGTCTGGTCGATGAAGACGAAGTGCTGCATGCCGGTCGCGTGGTCACCGTCGAACTCGACGACGGGCATGTTGCCGATGAACTGCCCGCGCGGCGCGGCCGCGAGCAGCGCGGGGAAACGCTCGAGCGTGTAGGGCGTGCCGAAGGCGCTGTATTGCACGTCGGGCGTGAACACGTCGAGCCACCGGTCGGCGACGAACTGGCTCGTGTACGCCATGTAGCGCGCGCAGAGTGCGTGCAGCTCCACGAGGTCGGCGATGCGTTGCGCTTCGTCCGTCATGGTGTCCCCCGTTCCGGCGTGGTGCGCGAACCCTGCTTCCGCAGAACGGAAATCATATTCTCACACCGGTGGGGACGCCATCGGCGCGGCCGTGGGCGGCCTAGGTTCAGGGGCTCGACCGTGCGTTCGAGCGCGAACCGCCCGGCAGAGGGAGAACGGATGGGCGCCACCGCGGACGGGGAACGCCCGACAACGCTGTGGGACCTCGTCGACACCGCGGCGGCGGTGCACCCGGCGCGGGTGATGTTCGCCGACAACCACGGGCGCGCCCTCACCGCGGCCGACGTACGCGACGCAGCCGAACGCGTCGCGGCCGGCCTGTCGTTGCGGGCCGGTCAGGTCGTGTCGTGGCAACTGCCGACCGTGCTCGAGTCGGTCGTGTTGTTGGTGGCCCTCGCCCGGGCCGGCGCGGTCCAGAACCCGATCATCCCCATCCTTCGCGAACGCGAAGTCGGTGCGATCACCGAGCAGATCGCGACGTCGTTGCTCGTCGTGCCCGAGACGTGGCGGGGGTTCGACGCTGCCGCGATGGCGCGCACGCTCGCCCGCGACCGGCACTTCGACGTCGTCGCGATCGACCTCGAGGGTGAGACCGGCGCGACGCTCCGGCTCCCCGAAGCCGACCCGCGTGGCCTGCCCGCTCCCCCGGCCGACGCGCATGCGTACCGGTGGGCCTACTTCACGTCGGGTACGACGGCCGCGCCGAAGGGTGTGCGCCACACCGACGCGTCGGTGATCGCGTCTTCCTACGGCATGACCGACCTGGTCGGTCTCGGCGATGGCGACGTGTACCCCATTGCGTGGCCGATCACCCACATCGGCGGTGTCAGCATGATCGCCGCGGTGCTGCGCGCCGGAGGGAAGCTCGTCCTGTTCGACGAGTTCGACCCCGCGACCATCGGCGAGCAGATGGCCACGGTGCAACCGACGCTCCTCGGCACCGGCGTGCCGTTCTTTCGTGCGTACCTCGACGCGCAACGCCGTCACGGCGACGAGCCGCTCTTCCCGCACCTGCGCGTCTTCGTCGCCGGCGGCGCGCCGACGCCGCCGGAGATGATCAACGAACTGCGCCGCGTCTTCCACATCGACGCGGTCGTGAACGCGTGGGGCCTCACCGAATTCCCGGTCGCCACCTCCGGGTCGCCGACCGATGCGCCGCAGAAACTGGCCACGACCATCGGGCGCCCGTGCCCCGGAGTGCGCGTGCGCGTCGTCGACGGCGAGCTGCGGGTGAAGGGTCATCAGTGCTTCGCCGGGTACGTCGACGCGTCACTCGACGGGTCGGCGTTCGACGACGAAGGTTGGTTCCGGACCGGCGATCTCGGCGCGATCGACGACGACGGTTACGTCACCCTGACCGGGCGGCTGAAGGACGTGATCATCCGCAACGGGGAGAACATCTCCGCGCTCGAAATCGAGGACGTGCTCCTGCGCCATCCCGACATCGCCGACGTTTCCGTCATCGGCGTACCCGACGCGAGAACCGGGGAGCGCGTCTGCGCGGTCGTCGTCGCGCGCGCCGGCAGCCGGGTGACGCTGGAGACGATCGCCGCTCACTGCGCGGCGCAAGGCATCGCGAAGCAGAAGACTCCCGAGCAGGTCGAGGTGGTCGACGCGATCTCCCGCAACGCGATGGGCAAGGTCGTCAAAGCCGACCTGCGCGCGCGGGTCCTCGGAGGATGAACCGGCCCCACGGTGTGCACCGGAAGTCCCGTCCGTTCCTATGATCCGGCGGTGACGAGCTTCGAGACCCTCCTGTTCACCAAGGACGACGGCATCGCCTGGGTGTCGCTCAACCGGCCGCAGGTCCGCAACGCCATCAACCAGCGCATGCAGGAAGAGCTGCGCGACCTGTGGCACGACCTGCGGTACGACGACGACGTCCGCTGCATCGTGCTCACCGCCGAAGGCGAATCGTTCTGCACCGGCATCGACCGCGGCGAAGCGATCTCCGAGTCGAACACCGACGCCATGGCCGCCGGCAACTATCCGGGCTACCCGACCGCGTGGATGTACGACGACCCCGGCCGCGACGTCGGGCCGAAGGCACGCGACCTCTGGAAGCCGGTCATCGCCGCCGTGCAGGGGATGGCCTGCGGTGGCGCCTTCTACATCCTCGGCGAGGTCGAGTTCATCATCGCCTCCGACGATGCCACGTTCTTCGATCCGCACGTGACCTACGGCATGACAGCCGCGTTCGAGCCGATCCAGATGCTCGCCAAGATGCCGTTCCAGGAGGTCATGCGGATGTCGTTGCTCGGCATCGACGAGCGAATGTCGGCCGAACGGGCGCGCGAGATCGGGCTCGTGACCGAGGTCGTGCCGCGCGATGAGCTGCGCGAGCGCGCCGCGTGGGCCGCGCGCGTCATTGCCGATGCGCCACCGCTCGCGATCCAGGGGACCATGCGCGCGTTGTGGACCGCGCTCGAAGTGTCGCGCCAGCAGGGCATCGAGGTTGCGAACCTGTTCACGCGTATCGGGTCGGACGCCGAGGCGTTCCGCGCCGGGCAGGAGCGCTTCGCCTCCGGCAAACGCTCGAAGTGGAATCTCAGGTGACCCGGCCCGAGCGCGCTACCGGCATCCGGGAGTTCGGCTGTTCGCCGCTCGCGGCTCACGCACGCGGGAAGAAGAACGCATCGGCGTTGCCGAACAGCCAGCGTTGCCGGGCGTCGTCGTCGAGTTCGAGGTTCGCCGCCTCACCCAGGCACCGTTCGAACGAGAGGACCGGGTAGTCGGAGGCGAACAGGATGCGGTCCCTGCCACGCGTCGCCATGTAGTGCAGCAACGATGCCGGCAAGCGCTTCGGCGACCAGGCCGACGTCATCAGCCGCAGGTTGGCGTACTTGAGCATCAACCGGATCGCGGTGTCCCACCACGGGTCGGCGCCGTGGATCATGCACAGCTTCAATTCGGGAAACCGGTAACAGACCCGGTCGAGATGGATCGGGTTCTGCGGCTCCGCCGGGAGCGGCGGCCCCGGGATGCCCGCGTTCATGCAGAGCGGGAGATCGAGCTCGCAGCACTTCGTGTAGAGCGGGAAGTAGACGGCGTCGGTAGGCGGGTACATACCGTCACCCCAGAAGCTCGGGCCGACCAATGCGTACGCGACCGGGTGGTCGCGCACGAACGATGCCAGCGCGCGCACCGTCGGCATGGGCTTCAAGAGGTTGAACCCCCCGACGCCGAGCGCGAAGCGTTCGGGCCGGGCTTCAACGAAGCTGAGCGCCCGGCTTTCCGTTGCCCCGACGCTGGTGAGCAGGATCGCCCGCTCGACGCCGTTGGCATCCATGTCGTCGAGAAGTTCCGTGAGCTCGGGGCTCTTGAAGAACGAATCGCCGCCCTTGAAGTAGTCCTCTTTCACCCGGACCATCCAGTCGGGCTGGCGCCGGTCGCCCATGTCGACGTTCACCAGGCAATCGATCGCTCGCGTCATCCCCCGGCCCCTTCTCGAGTGTGCGCCATTGCGGTCGCGGTCATCGGCGTCGCCCGCAAGGCGTCGCCCGGCACTGCCGGCACGACGGGCACACCGCACGCCACGCCGGATCGATGATCCGCGCCACTGGCGCCATACCTGTTGTAGCACCTACGACCACGCCCGAACCTCGGGCCGTCGTCATTTGCAAGCATTCCTCTCGGAGACGACGATGACCCGATGGACCTCGGGATCGCCGGCCGCAACTACGTGGTGCTCGGCGGCACCCGCGGCATCGGTCTCGCCGCGGCGCGGGCGCTCGCCGCCGACGGCGCCTCCGTCGCGCTCGTGGGGCGTGACGCCTCGCGAGCCGACGGCGCCGCGCGTGCGCTCCCGCGCGATCGAGGCGGGCGGAGCATCGGGTTGGTGGCCGACCTCACCGAACCCGGTGCGGCCCAGCGGGCCCTCGCGGCGGCGGCCCAGGAGCTCGGCGTCCTGCGCGGCGTCGCGATCACGACGGGCCTCGGCATACAAGGCCAGCGCGACCTGCTCGCCGCGACCGACGAAGACTGGGACGACACGTTTGCCGACGTCGTGCTCGCGACGGCTCGGGCCTGCCGTGCCGCCGTCCCGCTGCTCGTCGAAGGAGGCGGCGGCGCGATCGTCACGACGTCGGCGTACTCGGTGCGCGCGCCGAGTCCCCACCAGGTCCCGTACGCATCGTGCAAGGCCGCGGTGGCCACGTTGACGAAGGCGATAGCCAAGGCGTACGGCGCGCAAGGTGTGCGCCGCGAACTGCGTTTGCCCCGGCGCCACCGAGACCGACCTCCTCGCCTCCATGCGCGTCGCGATCGCGCGCGATCGCGGCTGGCCCGAGCAGGACGCGCTCGAACGCGTCATGGTCGAGGACTGGGGGATGCACGTTGCGCTCGGCCGCACCGGGACGCCGGCCGAAGTCGGCGACACGATCGCGTTCCTTCTCTCCGAGCGCGCCGGCTACATCACCGGCGCGCTCGTCAACGTCGACGGCGGAACCGACTTCTAGAAGGTGCCCGCAGTCGCTCCATCGCGCTCACACACGCCAACCGGAGGCCCGATGCTCGATTTCGAACCGATCGACGCGGACAACCACTACTACGAGCCGCTCGACGCCTTCACCCGGCACCTCGACCCCGCGTACCGAGACCGCGGCGTTCGCGCCGTCACCGAGGGCAAGCGCACGCACTTGTTGATCGGCGGGCGCGTCAACCGCTTCGTCCCGAACCCGACCTTCGACCCGATCATCGTCCCCGGTTGCCTCGACTCGATGTTCCGCGGCCAGATCCCCGACGGCGTCGACCCGCGCTCGTTGATGCAGGTCGAACCACTCAAGGCCGCGTACCAGAACCGCGACGAGCGCGTCGCGGTCACGAAGCGCCAGGGTCTCGGCGCCGTCTTCTTGTTCCCGACGCTCGGTTGCGGCGTCGAAGAGGCACTCAAACACGACGTCCCCGCGACGATGGCCAGCCTTTCGGCCTTCAACCGTTGGCTCGAAGACGACTGGGGCTACGCGTACGAAGGTCGACTGATCGCGGCGCCGATGCTCTCACTCGCCGATCCGGATGCCGCGCTCGACGAACTCGACCGCCTCATCGAGCGCGGCGCGCGCATGGTGCACATCCGCCCCGCACCGGTGCCGGGCGAGCACGGCACGTCGCGTTCCCTCGGCGATCGCGCGCACGACCCGGTTTGGGCTCGTCTCGCGGCGGCATCGATCCCCGTCGCGTTCCATCTCGGCGACAGCGGCTACAACGCCTTCACCGCGATGTGGGGCGGGTCGGCGAACTTCGAGGGTTTCGGCAACACGAGCATCCTGAGCCGGGTCCTCGTGTCCGATCGCGCCATCCACGACACGATCGCGTCGCTCGTCGTCGACGGCGCCTTGACGCGCCACCCCACCCTGCGGGTCGCGAGCATCGAGAATGGCTCCGACTGGGTGGCGCTGCTCGCGAAACGGCTGAAGAAGCAGGCGAACCAAACCCCGTGGGTCTTCAAGGAAGACCCGGTCGAAGTCATCCGCCGCAACGTGTGGGTGACCCCCTACTACGAAGAAGACCTCAACGCCCTGGCCGGCACCATCGGCGTCGAGCACATCCTGTTCGGCTCCGACTGGCCGCACGGCGAAGGGCTCGCCGAACCCCTCGACTTCGTCAAGGAACTCGACGGCTTCGACGGCGTCGAGGTGCGCAAGATCATGCGCGACAACGCCCTCGCGTTTCTGGGCACCGCAACGATCTGACCTCACGGCCGACGTTCGAGCGAGGAGGCGTACGAGTGGCAGGTCCGATGGAAGGGATCCGCGTCGTCGAACTCGGTTTCTGGGTTGCCGGCCCCGCGGCCGGAGGGATCCTGAGCGACTGGGGCGCCGACGTGATCAAGATCGAGCCGCCCGAAGGCGACCCGGCGCGCGGGTTCGGGAAGATGCTCGGTGGCGACCTGCCGACGAACCCGCCGTTCGAGCTCGACAACCGGGGCAAGCGAAGCGTGGTGCTCGACCTTGCGACCGGCGAAGGCCGAGCCGCCGCGCTCGAACTGATCGACACCGCCGACGTGTTCCTCACCAACGTACGTAAGAGCGCGCTGGCCCGCGTCGGTCTCGATCCCGACGCCCTGCTCGCCCGCAATGAACGGCTCGTCTTCGCACTCCTCACCGGCTTCGGCCTGGAAGGGCCCGACGCCGACGCGGCGGCGTACGACATCGCCGCGTGGTGGTCGCGTTCGGGGATCGCGTGGCTCCTCACGCCACCGGGAGCAGACCCGCCCTTCCAGCGCGGCGGGATGGGCGATCACACCGTCGGGATGACGGCCGTGGCGATGATCGGTGCCGCGCTCGTCAGCCGCCAGGCAACCGGGAAGGGCCAGCTCGTCACCACGTCGCTGCTGCGCCAGGGCGCGTACACGATCGGGTTCGACCTGAACGTGTACCTGATGTGGGGCTTGCAGTTCGCGGGCGGCTCACGCGCGGCGATGCGGAACCCGTCGGTGAACAATTATGTCGCCGGCGACGGCCGGCGGTTCTGGGTCGTCGGGCTGGAAGCGGAACGCCACTGGCCGCCGCTCGCCCGTCTCGTCGGGCACCCGGAATGGCTCGAGGATCACCCCTACTCGACCGCGACCGGCCGCGCCGAGCACGCGCGGGCGTTGGTCGCGGAGCTCGACGCGATCTTCGCGACGAAACCGCTCGCCGAGTGGGCGGAACGTTTCGCGGCGGAACCCGACTTCTTCTGGGCGCCCGTGAACAGCCTCGAGGAACTCGTCGCCGATCCGCAGTTCGTCGCCGCGGGCGGCCTGGTCGACGTTCCCGATGGCGCGTCGACGACGACGATGGTGGCCACGCCCGTCGATTTCCTCGGCACGCCGAGCGCGCCGCGGTCGGTGGCCCCGGCGCTCGGCCAGCACACCGACGAGGTGCTCGCCGAACTCGATCGCGATCGCCTCAGGAAGGCGTGAACGCGACAGGCATGGTTTCGGGGCCGGAGATGAAGTTCGACGACCGGCGCGGGAACGGGTCGCCGGCGAGGTGGAGGTCGGGCAGCCGGCGCGCCAACTCCGAGAACATCACCTTGAGTTCGAGGCGCGCGAGCGATGCGCCCATGCAGAAGTGCGGACCGAACCCGAACGCGAGATGCGGGTTCGGGTCGCGGCGCACGTCGAAGCGGTCGGGATCGTCGAACGCGGCCGGGTCGCGATTCGCCGACGGGTACATCAACACCACCTGGTCGCCCTCGCGCAGCGTTCGGCCGTGCATCTCGACGTCGCGCGTCACCGTGCGCGACATGTTCTTGATCGGCGACACCCACCGCAACAACTCCTCGACGCCAGCGTCGATCGCAGCCGGGTCGTCGCGCAGGATCGCCTGCTGGTCGGGATGTTCGAGGAGCGCGAGCATGCCGTCGGTCATCACGTGCCGGCTCGTCTCGTCGCCACCGATGAGGATCAGCAGGCTCTCCTGGATGATCGACTCGTCGTCGAGGCGTTCACCGTCGATGTCGGCGTAGCAGAGGATGCTGACGAGATCGTCCTGCGGTGGTTTCGACCGGCGATCGGCGATCACACCGAGCTGGAACTCCCGGAACGCGATACCGGCGTACATCGCGGTCTCCATCGCCTCCGGGTCGCCGGCGGTCGTGCCCCGGATCATGTCGTCGGACCATCGCAGCAGGTCGTCGTAGGCCGCGGGCGGGAAGCCGAGCATGTCGGCGATGAGGAGCAACGGCAGCGGCGCGGCGATGTCCCAGACGAAGTCGCACTCCCCCTTCGGGGCGACGCGGTCGATGATCTCGGTGCAGATGCGGCGGATCGTCGGTTCGTGCGCGCGTACGCGCCGGGGCGTGAACCCACGGCTCACGAGCTTGCGACGGTTCGAATGCTCGGGCGCGTCCATCGAGATCATCATCGGGAGGTGATCGCCGTGCGGTCGCGGCGCGCGGTGGCTCGAGAACGTCTCCGGGTCCTTTTCGACCGCCAGCACGTCGGCGTACCGGGTGAGCGCCCAGATCTCGTTCGTCGCGTCCCAGTACGCGGGTTCGTGCTCGCGCATCCACGACCAGTCGGCGTACGGCTGGCCGGCGTACCACCGACCGTCGAGCAGATCGAACCGCACGGGGCCGCCGGCGGTCATCCGCCCGGCGCGGCGCGACGGAGGCCGTCGACGACCAGCGTCGACCCGGTGACGTACGCCGCGTCACCTGAGAGCAAGAAGGCGATGGCCATCGCGATGTCCTCCTGTTCACCGACACGCTTCAGGGGCAGGCTTGCAGTTTCTCACGCCTCGCGCTCGCCGTTGACGAGGCGTCAACCGCGCAGGCACGCGATGACGTCTTCGCCGAACTCGGCCAGGGTCTCGGGATCGGCGAAGTCGCAGAACCACGTGTAGACGCGCTCGATGCCCTGTTCCGCCAGCCGTCCGTAGTGGTCGACCAGTTCGGCCGCGGAACCGATCACGGGGCGGGCGAACCCGAAGCGCCGCTTCGCGAGCGCGGCGACTTCTTCGCGATCGCGTCCGCGTGGAACCAGGGCGACCATCTGCTGGATCGACGCGCGCGCGTTGCCGGCCTCCGATCGCAGCTCGTCGAGCTTGCCGACGGCGCCGATGTGGACATTCCACCAGTCGGCGTACTCGCGTACCAGCGCGAGCGTCTTGCGGCCCGTGCCACCGATGACGATCGGAATGCGCCCGACGGGCCGTGGCTCCTGTCGCGCACCGTGCAACTGGTGGTAGCGGCCGTCGTAGTCGACGACTTCGCCGGCCCAGAGCGCGTGCATCACCTCCAACGTCTCGCGCAGCCGCTCGACGCGATCGCGTGGCTCCGTCGAACCGACACCGAACCTGGTGAACTCCTCGGGCACCGAACCCCAGCCGATCCCGAGCTCGTAACGGCCTCCGGACGCGTGATCGATCGACACCGCCTGCCGCGCGAGCAGCGCGGGGAGACGGAACGCATCGCACAGCACCAACGATCCGACATTGATCCGTTCGGTGTGCGCGGCCAGCCACGTGGTGGTGACGATCGCCTCGAACATCGGTTGGCCTTCCGCCTGCGGCGGTTCGAGGTGGTCCATCCCCGTGATGCCGACGAAGCCCGCGGCCTCGGCCGCGCGGGCGCGGGCGACCAACTGGTCGAACCCCATGCGCATCTGCGGGAGAAAGAGGTTGAACTCCATGGTGGTCGTCATGCGGTGCGACGTCGTTCCGGCTTCTACGGCGCGATGCCGATGCGGGCGACCGGTTCGGCCGGCGCCTGGCGCCGGAAGAGCGCCCGTTCCAGCGAGTGCAGCAGGATGTTGCGAATCTCGCGTGGGTCGATCAGCTCGTCGAAGCCATAGGTCTTCGCCGAACCGAACGAAGCCTGGAGCTCCATCTTTCGCAGTTGCGCGGCCTCGTCGGCGTCGGAGCCCCTCGCCCGGCTCATCGCGGCCGCGCCCATCGCGCCCATCGTTGCGCCCGGGAACGCGAACACACCCGATTGGCCGTCGAAGGGGATCATGGCCATGACCATGGAGCCGAAGCCGTAGGCCTTGCGGAGCGTCACCTCGAACTTCGGCGTGGTCGCCAACGTCTGCGCGGCATACATGCGCGCGCCCTTGCGGAGGATGCCCTGCTTCTCCGACGCGCGGCCCGGCATCACGCCCGGGTTGTCCGACAGGAACACGAGCGGCAGGTGGAACGAATCGGCGACGGTGATGAAGTGCGCGGCCTTGTCGGCACCGTCGGCGTCGATCGACCCGGCCATCACGAGCGGCTGGTTCGCGATGACGGCGACCGGTTGGCCGCCGAGCCGGCACAGCGCGGTGATCACGGGACGGCCGAAGTCGGGTTGCACCTCGAAGCACGAACCCGCGTCGAAGACGACGTCGATCACCCGGTGCATGTCGTAGACCCGCCGTCCGTTGCGGGGCACGATGTCGAGGATGGCCTCGACCTGGCGGGGGCCGACATCGCCGCTCCCGGCCTCGCCGGGCGGGTACGACCACGCCGACGACGGGAAGTAGCGCAGATACGTGCGCACGAGATCGAGCGCGGCGGCGTCGTCGGCGGCGACGTTGTGGACCAGACCGCTCGGGATCGCCACCCCGGGGCCGCCGAGGTCTTCCTTGGTGATCGTCTCGCGCAGCGACTCGTAGACGACCGGCGGGCCGGCGGTGAAGATCGCGCCGTGCTTGCTCATCACCGTGAAGTCCGACATCGGCGCGACGAGCGCGCCATGCCCCGCCGACGCGCCGAGCACCGCGGTGACCAGCGGGACCCGTCCGGAACAGCGGGCCTGCGCGAGCAGGTCGGTGGGTGTGCGCGCGTGGCGTTGGCCGTCGGCCCGGAACCCCGCCCCCTCGAGCATCATGATCAACGGGACGCGGTCGGCGACCGCGATCTCCGCCACCCGGTAGCGCTTCGAGTTGGCCGACTGGCTGATCGTCCCGGCCTTGACCGTGAAATCCTCGGCCGCGACCATCACCGGCCGGCCGTCGATGCGACCCGAACCCATCACGATCGCGTCGGCCGGCGCCTCTTCACCGCCGACGAGCGTCCCCAACTCCTGGAACGAACCCGGATCGAGCAGGTGCGCCACCCGCGCGGGCGTCGAGCTTGCCCGCGGCGCGGTGCTTCTCCAGGCGTTCGTCGCCGCCCATCGCGCGCGACGCGACCCGCCGCGCCGCGAGTTCCTCGAGGACGCTTTCCCAATCCTCGGCGTTGTCGGAATCGTTCGTCACCATCGTTGACGTCGCGCTCGCGGCCGCGCTAGTGGCCGGTGAAGTTCGGCGGGCGGCGCGTCGCGTACGCGATGAGCGCCTCTCGCAGGTCGTCGGTGTGCACGTTAACGCTCTGGGCGAGGGCTTCGACTTCGAGCGCCTGCGCCAGCGACATGGTCGACGCGTTGTCGAGCTCGCGTTTCGCCATCGACAGGGCGATCGGTGGTCCGGCCGCGATCGTGTCGACGATCTCGCGCGCGGCGACGTCGAGGTCGCCGGACGGCACGGTCGCGTTGACGAGGCCGAGCTCGAACGCTTCGTTCCCGCTGAACATCTTCCCGGTGAACGTGAGTTCTTTCGCCTTGTGCACCCCGATGCGCTGCTGGAGCAACCACGAGGTGCCGAAGTCGAGGCTCAGCCCGCGCTTCGCGAAGATCGCGGAGAACCGAGCGGTCTCCGCGCACCAGATCATGTCGGCCGCCAGCGCGAGGCCGAGACCCGCGCCGACGCACACCCCGTCGACTTTCGCGACGACGGGGACCGGGCAGTCGTGCACGGCGAGCACGACGTCGCCGAGCACGCGCATGTTGTAGACGTTGTTGGCCGGCATCGCCGGCGCGTCGCGCTCGGCCGGCTCGGTGTCGTCGCGCGTGCCGCCCAGATCGGCGCCGGCACAGAAGTTGCCGCCGGCGCCGGTGAGCAGCACGGCCCGCGCCCCCGAGTACGCGAGTTCGCGGAACTCGGCGCCGAGCGCGACCCACATGTCGCCGGTGCAGGCGTTCTTCGTTTCGGGCCGGTCGATCGTGACCGTCGCGACCAACGCGTCCCGTTCCACTCGGATGTTCGGATGGTGCGGCACGGGAACGGGTGACCTCGCTGGTTGCGGATGGTCGGAACGATCGATATCTCTCTACGTGTCTCGCGGCGCCCGTCGCCCTACGAGACGGTCGACGTCACCTCGGGATCGTGGGGCAGCCCGAGGAGACGCTCCGCGATGATGTTGCGGAGCACTTCGCTCGTCCCGCCGCCGACCGTCAGCGCGGGCGAGAACAGGAACCCGTGGTCCCATTCCGGACCGAGCACGCCGTTCGCTTCGAGCATGCCGTGCGCGCCCATCAGGTCTTTGGCGAGCGTGAACACGCGCTTGCCGTGCGGGTCGGCGAGCGCCTTGCGCAGCGACGCGTCGGGGCCGGGTTTCTTGTTGACCGCCGCGGAGATCATGCGCATGCGGTGATAACGGAGGATCTCGCCTTCGATGTAGGCACCGACGACCTGCTGGCGGCGCGTTTCGTCGAGCGCACCACCCGACGAACGAACGTGTTCGACGAGATCGCGCGCGCTCGGGCCGTACCCCCACTGCAATCCCCCGCCGGTCGAGAGCGAAACCCGTTCGTTCGCCAGCGTCGTTTTCGCCATCCCCCAGCCGCGGTTCTCCTCGCCGATCAGGTTCTCGGCCGGGACCCGCACATCGGTGAAGAAGACCTCGTTGAACCCGAACCCCTCGGGGCCGGTCATGCTGCGGATCGGCCGCACCTCGATGCCGGGCAGGTCCATCGGGATGATGAAGTACGAGATGCCCGTGTGCTTCGTGCCCCCGGTTCGGGTGCGGGCGATGAGGATGCCGAATTTCGCGACGTGGGCGAGCGACGTCCAGATCTTCTGACCGTCGACGACGTAGACGTCGCCGTCGCGCACCGCTCGGGTCGAGAGGCTCGCCAGATCGGAGCCGGCGCCGGGCTCGCTGAACAGCTGGCACCACAGCTCCTCGCCCCGCAGCATCGGCCACAGGTAGCGCTCCTTCTGCGCGTCGCTGCCGAGTGCGACCAGGATCGGCCCGCAATGGCCGATCCCGATCGGGTTCATCGGTTTCGCGACGCCCGCGCGCCGCATCTCGTCTTCGATGATCAGCTGCAACTCGGGTTCGGCGTCGAGGCCGTAGGGCCTCGGCCAGTGCGGCACGACGAACCCGGCGTCGACGAGATCACCCGGCGAAGGCGACGGGTGGGCGGCGAACCAGGCGCGAACCTCGACGCGGCGAGGATCGTCTTCGGAGGGAAGGTCGACGTCGATGCGACAAACGTACTGCGGCGCGGTCTCCGCCGCCCAGGCGGTTCACTCGAGGTACCGCGCGATGACCGGCGCGACGACGGCGACGATCTCGTCGGGGCTCGCGCTCGCCACCGCGCGCACCCGGACCACGTGGCGCAACACCGCGATCCCGACGAGCTGCGCCGCGACAAGCGACGCCGCGCAGTTCGGCGTCGGGCTGCGTGACGAGACCCTCGATCTTGTCGAGCAGTGCGCTCGAGAGGAACTGTCGCAGCATGGTGGCGGCCTTCTCGTTGGAGACGGCCGAGCGAACGAGGGCCAGCACCGCGTTGCGGCTGCGGTCGCCGTCGATGAGGTCCACATAGCGGCGAACGAGCAGCGTGGCCGCTTCGTCGACGGGAAGCGAGCGAACTTCGTCGAACGCGCCCATGAGCTCGACCGGGAGGTCCATCGCCGCGATGAACAGTCGTTCCTTGCTCTCGAAGTAGTGGATCACCAGCGCGGGGTCGACCTTCGCACCGGCGGCGATCGCGCGCAGCGAGGTCGCGTCGTAGCCGCGAGCGGCGAACTGCCGGCGCGCGACGCGCAGGATCGCGTCGCGAGTGCCCGGGGTGCCGGCGCGGCGGCCCGTTCGGCTCACGCGGCAGCCGGCCCCGACACGACTGCGACGAAGGCCTCTTCGAAGTTCGCCGCGACCTCGCGCAGGTCGGCGGTGAGCCCCGCCCCGGCGAGCACGCCCGCGACCGCAGCTTCCCCACCACCGGCTCGCAACACCTCACCGTCGAGTTGGAGCGGGATGCCCGCGCCGTCGAGCACCGCGAAGGCGCGGCGCCAATCTCCGGCCCGGACTTCGACGACCGTGTGGCTGCCGATGATCTCGGCGGTCGTCCCGCGCGCGGCCGCTTTGCCGTCGACCATCACGACCAGCCGGTCGCACTGCTCGGCCTCCTCGAGATTATGGGTGGTCACGAGCACGCCGGCCCCGCCGTCGGCCGCGGCACGGATCTGCTCCCACAGCCGGGCCCGGCCGAGCGGGCCGACGCCCGAGGTCGGTTCGTCGAGCACGAGAAGCTGCGGCCGGTGCGCGAGCGCGACCGCGAACGCGACCTGGCGTTGCGCGCCGAGCGACAACCGCCCGACGAGCTCGCCACCCCACGCCGCGATGGCTGCCGGCATCGGGGTCGAGGTGTGGAACGCGGCCGCGCTGAACGCCCAGTTCTCGCGCACGGTGAGGTCGTCGTAGAGCCCGAGCGACTGGGAGACGTACCCGACCCGCTCGCGTCCCGCGCGCGACGGCGCCGACCCGAAGAGCCGGACCGCGCCGGAGCTCGGCTGCAGCAGGCCGAGGAGGAGACGGATGAGCGTGGTCTTGCCGGCACCGTTCGCGCCGAGCAGGCCGACGACCTCGCCATCGTCGACCGCCAGCTCCATCGCGTCGACCGCGGTGAACGCGCCGAACTGCATCGACACGGCGCGTGCTTCGGAGCAGGCGGTCATCGCACCGCCCCGCTCCCGGCGGCCTCGGCCGCGAGCGCGGCGACGACGACCGCGTCGTCGAAATCAGGCGTGACGGCATCGAAACCGGGCGGCAAGTCGCCGCCGGGCACCCATACCCGCCAGCCCGTACCTCGCCGCCACACCCGCAGCCCGGGGCCGGGGGCGGGCGCGCGCGCGCGCCGACCCGACGGCACCGGGCACCTGCCGGAGGATGCCGGCCGGTGAACCGCTCGCGAGGACCCGCCCCGACTCGAGCAGTACCACCGACGACGCGCGGGCGGCTTCGTTGACGTACGTGGTTGCGACCGCGATCGCGGTTCCGCCCGCGGCCGCCTGGAAGATCAGCCGCCACAGCTCGGTGCGGCTCACCGGATCGACACCGGTGGTCGGCTCGTCGAGCACGAGGAGCCGCGGGCGGTGCAGGAGCGCCATCCCGACCGCGAGCTTGCGTTGCATGCCGCCCGAGAGGTGCCCGGCCAGCCGGGCCTGCGCGCCGGCCAGGCCGACCTGTTCGACGATTTCGACGGCCCGCCGGTCGCGTGCACGCGCGGGAAGACCGTACGCCGCGGCCGCGAACTCGAGGTTCTCGTCCACCGTCAGATCGGTGTACAGACCGGCCGTGGCCGGGACGTACCCGATCTCGTCCTTGGCCGGGCGGCGCACGATGCCGGTACCCGGCCGTACGAGCCCGACGAGCGCGCGGAGGCACGTCGACTTGCCGGCGCCGTCGCCGCCGACGAGCACGGTGATGCGAGAAGGTTCGACCGGAAAGGTGACGCCCACGAGCGCGACCCGCCCGCCGAAGCTGACACCGGCATCGTCGAGGCCCCAACTCATGCCGCGACCGATCCGCGCGCCGGCTCGGGCGCCTCGACGTCTCGCGCTCGGGGCGCGAGGTCACGGCGAAAGCGGGCGACCGCGAGACCGAGCACCGCGACCGCGAGGACGGCGAGGAGGCCGATCGGCTCCCACAGCGCGGAGATCGGCACCGCCTTCAGCATCACGCCCCGGCTGATCTCGATGAAATAAGTGAGCGGCAACACGTACGAGATCCAGCGCACGCCGGCCGCCATCGACGACACCGGGAAGATCAGCCCCGAGAGGAGCACCTGCGGCAACATCACCATGAACGCGAGCTGGATCGCCTGCCCCTGGTTCTGCGACACCGTGGAGATCAGCACGCCCATGCCCAAGGTCACGAGCAGGAACAGCGCCGCGCCGAGCGCGAAGGTCGCGACGTTGCCGACGAACGGCACGTGGAAGACCGCGAGGCCGGTCACGATGATGAGCACGAGATCGACCGCCGCGACCATCAGGTAGGGCGCGATCTTCCCCGCGATCACGTCCCACGCTCGCAACGGCATGACCGCGAGTTGTTCGAGTGTGCCGCTCTGGCGCTCACGGACGATGCCGAGGCTCGTGATCAAGGTGCCGATGAAGACGAGGATGAGCCCGGCCAGCCCCGGGACCATGATCCACGACGTCGTCAGGTTCGGGTTGTAGAGCACTTGCACGCGCACGGCCGGCGCGGTCGCCGCGCTCGGCGCGGCCGGCGCCATCTTCGCGAACGCGCGTTCCGCCGCTTGCGCCGAGAACATCTGCGTACCGTCGAGCAGCACGAGCACACCGTTGGAACTGGTGACGACACCCACCTGCGCCCGGCCGTCGCGCAGGCGCGACTCCGCGGTGGAACGGCCCGCAGTCGTGCTGACCTCGACCACATGGAACGGAGCGGGCAGCGACGCCGCGATCTGTTCGGCACCGGGACCGACGACGACGGTCGGGATGCGCTCGACGTTGAAGCTGGCCGCGTAGCCGAACACCACGAGCAAGAGCACGGGCAGGGCGATCATCATCACCAACGTCCGCCGGTCGCGCCGCAACTCGCGGAACTCCTTCGCCACCATCGCCCACATGGCTGCGCCCTCCCGTTCCAGCCGCGATCGAGTTCAACGACCGTTGAACTCTACAGCTGTTGAATTTAGCGGGGAGGACCCGGCCGACGGGCAACCCCGCTACGGGGTCGCCGGCTCGTCGAAACCGATGGTGGGGGCACGATCGGTCGGTACCGGGTGCCCGAAGTAGTCGCGTGCCGGTGCACCGGGCACGAGCACGCCCGCACCGATCGCCGGCGACCCCGGCCGCAACGCGAAGGCAATGCCTTCCCAGAAGCGGCCCGGTACCCGGCGGGCCGGATCGACGAACTGCGGGTCGGTCACCAGCGCGTTCGTACCCGATGCCGGGAGCCCGGAGAACAGGTTGTTGGTGCAGTCGTTGCCGCACGGGAGCGGGCTGCTCTGCGGCTGCGTCGCCACCACGATGTTGTTCTCGAACGCGAAGTCGCCCGGCGCGAACAGCGACGTTTCCGGGATCAGTTCCAGGGTCGCCAACGGCTTCGCGGCGACGAGGGTGTTGTTGTAGAAACGCAGCCCGGAGAGCGAACCGATGTTGCCCTCGCCGATCGCGCACGGCGCGTCGTTGAGTGTGGTGGCGTCGTCGACGCTCAGGTTGTAGCGCACCTCGGCCGCGCGCGGCTCCGCGTCGGTGCAGAGCAGGATGAAGCCACCCGCGTTGTCGTGGCTGTAGTTGTACTGGACGACGGTGCCGTCCTGGTTGTAGTCGATGTCGTAGCCGGTGCCGTCGCAGCCGTTGAACTCCATGTTCGACACTTCGTTGTACTGGATGAGTGTCGAGTTCGCGCCGAACGCCCAGATGCCGGCGTTGCAGATCGGGTTGGGCTCGTTCCACGCGGTGCCGGCACCGTTGCCGTCGACGACGACGTTGCCTTCGAGCACCGCGCCGTCGGTTCCCGTCGCGACGATGCCGTCGCCGGCGAGATGCGCGAGCCGGTTCCTGCGGACGACGACGTTCGTCGACGCGTCCGGCCACGCCTCGCCCGCCCGGGGCCGGCTCCCACCCGAGGCACCCTCGATGAAGATGCCGCTGCGCGACACGTCGGTGATGCGATTCTGCTGCAAGGTGACACCGTCGAAGCGCCCGTTCGACCCGTTCGACGCGAAGGTGTCGACCTGGATCCCGCCGCTGCCCTCCCGGTCCTTGCGCAGGTCACCCGCGACGTCGTGCACATACATGTCGCGGACCGTCACGTCGCGCACGACCACACCGTTCGCAACCAGGTAAACGCCTCGACGGCGTGCGGCCGTGGCGCCCGGGTTGGTGACGTCGAGGTCTTCGAGCACCACGTGGCTCAGGTTGGCGAGCAACACGGCATCTTCTCCCGTGCCGACGATGCGTGGCAGCGCCCCGAACCCGTAGGCGCCGATCACGACCGGTCGCCCCTCCGCGCCCGACCCTTGGGGCTCGAGCACACCGGTGCACACCGAACCGCGGCGCAGCAGGACCCGATCGCCGGCCCGAGCTGACGGGCGTCAGCGTCGGCCAGGGTGTTGAACGGGTGCGTGAGCGATCCGTTCCCGCCGGTGCGCGCCCCGCAATCGACGAACACCGTCCGCCCCCGGAACGGGTGACCGCCGCCGGGGACGACACACGACGTCGCAACGAGCGGGCCGAACAGCGCGAGCGCGATCAGCCGACCGTGCCGGGGTCGCAATCCTCGGCCCCATCCGCGTTCCCGTTTCGTTTCGGTTCGTCGCGCCATTCGGCGAACGTACAACGGCCCCCGAGGCACGACCAGAACGCTCGGACGCGCTGTCGCGTAGGGTCTCTGACATGAGCGAGCGTGTTCGTGGAAAAAGCGGTCGGCGGTGCGAGCTCAAGGAGCGGGAAACATGAGCGATTCCGCAGCCAAGGCGTTCGAGTTGTTCCGAGCCGACATCGGCAACGATGAAGGCACCGGCGAGTGGTTCCAGGTCACCCAGGACCAGATCAACCAGTTCGCCGACGTCACGCACGACCACCAGTTCATCCATGTCGATCCCGAAGCGGCCAAGGCGACCCCGTTCGGGACCACGATCGCGCACGGGTTCCTGACCCTGTCGATGCTCACCCACCTCGCCCACGGTGCGAGCAGCGCGCCGGCCGACCCCGCGCGCTACGAGGGTGTGGTGATGGGCATCAACTACGGGTTCAACCGGGTGCGCTTCGTCAGCCCGGTGAAGGTCGGGTCGCGCATCCGAGCGCGGGCCGTCACCAGCAACGTCGAGCTCAAAGGCAACGCCATCGAGATCGCCCGCAACTTCACGGTCGAAATCGAAGGCGAGGAGAAGCCCACGCTCGTCGCCGAGTGGGTCACGCGCACCGTCTACGCGTAGAGCCCCGGCCGACCGAGGCCGTTTGAAGATCCGGCCGCGTGGGTAGTCACGCACACGCTCGGCACCGCCGCCGCGTCGGCGGCGTGCGCGGGCAGCACCAGGCACCGGTCGGGGCGCAGGTCCCCACGTCGACAAAGGCGGAGCGGGATGAAGAACGCCCGACGGGCAACACGGAAGCGCGCGATCGCGATGGTCGTTGCGGTGTCGACGGGCACCTTCCTGGCCGCCGGTTCGCTCCCCGTTGCGCGCGCTTCGGCTTCGACGCCGGCCTTCAGCGCGTCCGGGAGCGCGGAGCAGGTGTACGTGACGGGCCTCGCACCGTACGCACAGATGTCGCTCGTCGCCCGCGCCGGGAACACACTCGCCACGCAGCAGGCCGACTCGCTCGGCGGCCTGCTGTTCCGCGACGTACCGCCGGGGAAGGGCTACCGCGTCCGCCGGGATGCCGACGGCACGGAATCTGCCGCGCTGACCGTGCACTCCGACAAGACGGCGCCGTGGGACCCTGCGATCTACAACCAATCGATCCCCGACAACGGGTACACGTACCTCACCACGCGCGACGGGACGAAGCTCGCCATCGACGTCCACCCGCCGACGAGCCCTGCGGGTGAGCCGGGGCTCCCGCCCGGTATACCGCTCCCGAACGGTCCCGACTTCACCCCGCCGTACCCGACGTTGATCGAGTACTCCGGTTACGGGTACGCCGACCCGGCCGGGCCGGCCAACGGCATCGCCGTCCTCGCGAACTTGATGGGCTTCGCGGTGGTCGACGTGAACATGCGCGGCACCGGCTGTTCGGCGGCGCGTTCGACTTCTTCGAGCCGCTCCAGAACCTCGACGGCTACGACGTGATCGAAACGATCGCGCACCAACCATGGGTACGCGACCACAAGGTCGGGATGATGGGCATCTCCTACGGCGGGATCAGCCAGCTGTTCACCGCGCAGCTGCGGCCACCCGACCTCGAAGCCATCGCGCCGCTGTCGGTCCTCGACGCCACCGCGACGACCCTCTATCCGGGGGGCACGCTCAACACCGGCTTCGCGGTCGCCTGGGCACAGGAACGCCAGCACGACGCGCAACCAGCCGGGCCGAACACCGGGCAGCCGTGGGCCTACCAGCAGATCCAAAGCGGCGATACGACGTGCGCGGCCAACCAGGCGCTCCACGGAGAAGCAGCCGACCTCATGGCGAAGATCACCGCGAACGCGCACTACGACGCCGCGGTCGCCGACCCGCTCGACCCCGTCACGTTCGTCCACAAGATCAACGTGCCCGTCTTCATCGCCTGCCAGTGGGAGGACGAACAGACCGGCGGGCACTGCCCCGAACTCGTTCGGCACTTCACCGGGACGACGCAGAAGTGGTTCACGTTCACGAACGGCGCGCACATCGATTCGCTCGACCCCGACACGTACAACCGCTGGTACGACTTCCTGGAGCTGTTCGTCGCGCACCAGGCACCGGCGCTGAACGCCGCGATCACCCGGGCCGCCGCCCCGGTCATCTACCAGCAGGCGATGGGCGTCCCGCTGACCGACGTGGTCACGTTGCCGCCCGACCCGGTCCAGTCGTTGCCGACCTACAACGCCGCGCTCGCCGCGTTCGAGCAGCTCCCGGAAGTCCACGTGGGCTTCGACAACGGCGCCGGCCGGCTGCTCGGCAGCAGTTCGAACCCGGGCGACCCGTACGCGGGGTACACGCAAGACTTCTCGTCGTTCCCCGTGCCCGGCACCACCGCGCGTACCTGGTACTTCGGGGCAGGCGGGGTGCTCACCGACAAACCACCGACGAACGCCGGGACCAACTCGTTCACCGCGAACGCCGGCGCCGTCGCGCTCACCGACTACGGGACCAACACCGCAACGGGCGGCTTGTGGGGCAACGCATCCCAATGGGAATGGAACTGGCAACCAGGTCCGCCCGGCACCGCGGTCTCGTACGTCTCCCCACCACTTCCTGCGAACACGACGGTCGTCGGTGCCGGCGCCGTCGACCTCTGGGTGCGATCGTCGACCCCCGACGTCGACCTCCAAGCCACCGTCAGCGAGGTGCGACCCGACGGGAACGAGACGTTCGTGCAGAACGGTTGGATCCGCGCGAGCGAGCGGAAGCTGTCGACGAACTCGAAGAACATGTTCAAGCAGCCCAGCACCACGCTCGAACCGATCCCGACGTTCACCGCCGCGGACGCGTCGCCCATGCCCGCCGGCGAATTCGCGAAGGTCGTCGTGCCGCTCTACTACGAGGGCCACGCGTACCGCGCCGGTTCGCGCATCCGCGTGACGATCTCGGCGCCGAACGGCACCCAGCCGGTGTGGTCGTTCGGCCAGACCGAGCCGGACGGAACCGCGACCGCATCCATCGCGTTCTCGCCGTCGATGCCGTCGAGCATCGTGTTGCCCGTGGTTCCCGGCGCGAGCGTGCCGACTCCGTTGCCCGCGTGCCCGAGCCTGCGCAACGAACCGTGCCGGCCCTACCAGGAGTCCGTCAACACCGCGCCGTAGCCATGCCGAACACGCGGTCGCGAGGTTCGATCGCGTGCGGTAGGCCGCGGGCGTGCCGAGGGCCGACGTCGACCAACATCTCGTCGTGTACTCGGCGGCACCGGGCACGCCCGCCGCCGAAGCCCTGGCGCTGCTTCGAGTGATCGGGTTGCAGGACCTCGACGCGGGCGTCGACGATCAGCGAACCGGGGTTTGACGCGACGAGCGGTTCCACGGCGACGAGTACACGATGGCCAGAACGACGGCCAACACGCCGATCATGAGGAGCGCCGCGGCCACGACGACGACACCGCGCGCGACCAGTTCCGTGTGGTCGGCGAACGGGCCGGGAAAGCCGAACACCCGGAGCGCGGCCGCGCCGTGGGGACCGAAGCGAACGTTGGGCGCCTGACCGGGCGCAGCCCGCGACGACGAATGGAACCCGACGGCGGCGACCGCCAACGCCAGCGCGGCGATGACCACCGCGACGCCGGCGACGACGGCGAACACAATGGGACGCAGAAACACACGCGACGCGCCCGACGGGCGCGACGGGCTCGCGGGCGAACCGACGACGCCGCGGGCCTCGGCCCAGGCCGCGGCGAACGACTGCGGATCGAAGATCCCGTTCCCCACGACGTCTTCGGCGGAAGCGCCTTCTGCCGCGGCTTCGTCCAAGTCGGCCGACAGATCGGCGGCCATCTCGTTCGCGATGGCGTCATCCACGCCGAGCCGCCTCCACTCGCGCCGGCACGCCTCGACGAACGCGTTCACGCTTCAACCTCCACGCTGGGATGCAAGACCAGGTCGATGGCGTCTCGTGCCGCGACCCACTCGGCCACACCTTCCGACAGCGCTCGCTCGCCTCGGTGCGACAGGCTGTAGTACTTCCGCGGCGGGCCGCCGTTGCTCGCGGCGCGATGGACCTTCACCAGGCCGTCTCGCTCGAGGCGACCGAGCAGCGGGTAGATGGAGCCCTCGCCCACGATCGACAGGCCGCGGGCACGAAGACGCTTGGTCATCTCGTAGCCGTACGCCGGCCCCTCGCCCATCACGGCCAGGAGGCACAGATCGAGCACACCGCGGAGCAACTGGCTCCGCCGACCATCCGCACTTGCCATGCACCACAAGGTACTGCGAACTACCTTGCAATGCAAGGAAGTCGAGGCTCGAGCCTTGGTCGCGCTAGCGCAGTTCCCACTCCACTCGTTGCGTGTTCTTCTTGAACGCGTCCTGCCCGGTTGCGAGGTTGTCGTACTGCGTCCCGAGGAGCACCAGCGACGACACCTGGGAGACCGCGTTCCTGCGGCCGACCTCGTGGGCCATCCAGATCGAGCGAACGGTCCCCTGGATGGCGAGCGGCGGCGCCGACGCGATGCACTCGGCGACCCACCATGCCCGTTCCATCAGACGATCGAGCGGCACGACTTCCGACACGAGACCGACCTGGTGGGCGCGCTGGGCCGAGATGCGCTCGTGCGAACCGAGCAACTGGCAGCGCAAGACCTCGCCGAGCGGCATCTTCTGCAGCAGGTGCACGGACTCGAAGCCGGCGACCATGCCGTAGGTGACATGCGGGTCGAAGTAGGTCGCGTGCTCGGCCGAGATGATGATGTCCGCCTCGCCCAACATGTACAGCGCACCGCCGCACGCGAGCCCGTTGACCGCCGCGATCACCGGCTTCCACATGTCGTTCTGTTTGGGGAGGATGTACGAGCCGGGATCGTTGAACATGAACGGTGTCGACACCCGACCCGTCGGCCGGTTACGCCCCTCGGGGTCGGCGAGGTACTCCTCGATCGACTCGTTACGGTCGATGCCCGCGCAGAACGCCTTCTCGCCCGCGCCGGTGAGGATGACGGCACGAACGTCGTCGTCGTTGCGCAACGAACGCCACACGTGCTGCAACTCGCGTTGCATCAGGTAGTTGAAGGCGTTGTGGAACTCGGGCCGGTTGAGCGTCAGCACCGCCACGCCGTCGCGCTGCTCGTAACTGAGCGTCTCCAAGTCGTCCACGACCAACTCCTTCTCGCTGCTCGACGCGCCGCTTCGAGCGCGTGACCCTAGGGCGAAGCGCGACGACCTGCAGTTCGAGGGGCGCACTCAGCGGTACGGCGTCAGGTCGGCACGGGGGTAGCGCGCCTGGGTGTCGGCCAAGGTCTGCTCGTCCCAGTACGGGTCGCCAGGCGCGGGGAACCCGAACACCGATCGTTCCCGCGGGGTCGCCCGCTCGATGAGTTCGCCCCACTCGGCGCTGAGCGCGTGGGTGGCCCAGCCGACCCGGCCCGTCCAGCGCGGTCCCCATACGTCGTAGTCGGTGAGCATGCTGAAGCGGGCTGATCGCTCGGCCGTCATGCGCGATGCACGGTGCACCATGTCGGTCCGGAACGAGAACAGGGTCCCCGCCGGCCCGGTCACCGAGACCTCCTCGCCGGCGAAGGCGCCGGCCGGGAGATAGTTCGTGACGTAGTCGTTCGCCGATCCGTCGAGCGTGCTCGGCCAGTACGGCACGCGGTCGCCCACCGGCAGCGGGACGACCTTGGTCGGCCCGTCGTCCTCGCCGACGTCGGACAGCAGGAGCCAGCTCACCATCTGCGTCGCCGGATCGGACCGCTTCGGGACGACGAGCGTGTGGTTGCCGAAGTCGCGGTGATGCTGCTGGTCGTAGTCGACCGCGCCGGCGTACTTGGCCCACAGCTCCGCGTCGTAGAGACGCAGGTCTGCGGAGCCGAGGAAACGCTCAGCCAGGTCGAGAAGGTCAGGATGGAAGGCCAGGCGGTTCAGGTCCCACGATCGCCACGGGCCGGTGACGAGGCCGGCCCACTGGCTCGTCGCCAACCAGGCGTGCGCAGCCGGGTCGGCGAAGTACTCCTCCGGCCGGGGGTAATGCAGCCAGAGCGCCTCGCGGGCCGCCGCGAGCTCGTCGGCCCCGAGGAAGCCCTCGAAGACGAGGTAGCCACGCTCCCGCAGGTCCGTCACGCAACCGTCGGGCACCCTCATCGACGCCCGAAACTAACCGGTGCGTCATCCAAGCCGGAAGGAAGCCGGCTGCGCCGTCGCCGACCCGCAAACCTTCGCGCCTTCGAAGTGACCGACGGCGCGCTCGGACTGCCGAGTTGCAGAAGTGTGGGCATATGTCTACACTTTCCGGATGCAGTCGAGCGGTGACGACCTCGGCCCCGTCGGGTCGCGCGTTCCGCTCGCGGTTCGCGGTCCCGACTTCGGCGAGCGCGGCGTCAACTCGCAGTTGGCCCCTCATTGATGAGCTCGACCGCCTCACCTCACAAGCGCTCGCACCGAGCGCCGGCGTTGCGTCGCCGCGAGCTGCTGCTCCGCGCCGCAATCGAAATCATCGGCGAACAAGGTGTGGGTGCGGTGACGCACCGAGGCGTCGCCCAGCGTGCCGGGCTGGCACCGTCGAATACCACGTACTTCTTCTCGTCGATCGAAGCGCTGATCGACGAAGCCTTTCGTGACTGGGCTTCTCGCCGGTGTGCGGAGCTCTCCGCGTTCGCCGATCGAGCCTGGCGAGATGCTCCCGGGCCGTCGGACTTCATCGACGCCGTGGTCGAGGCGGTGATCGGGGCGATCGACCGACCGGGGGAACTCGCGGCGTACGAGGCATACCTCCACGCCGCGCGTACGGCGGCATTGCGGGATGCCGTCTCCGATGCGATTCGATCTTTCCAGCGCATCGCGAACGATGCGCTGGAAGCGGCGGGCGTTTCGAGTCCCGAGGTCGGTGCCCGTGCCTTCGTTGCAATGATCGACGGCTTCATCATCCAGTACCTCGCCGACCCGCAGCCGGGCACGATCGAGGTCCTTCGCCAGGCGCTGCGCGCGTTGTTCGTCGGGATCGCCATGGGCCAACAGGACCTCGACCGCTGGTCGCACCCTCGCGACGAGCAGGTCGAGATCACGAGCGCATCCGCGACCTGCGTGCGCGCTGAGCCGCCGCCGGTGTACGGAGAAGCAGTGAAATGACCGCGAGCACGACGGTGAACGACCTGCCGACGATGCCCCCGGATATCGAGGCGCTCTGGGCGAGAGACAGTGCCGGTGCCGGGGACTTGCTCATCGATTCCGACATCGACGGCCTGCTGCAGCTCTTACCCGGGATGGCGTTGGCGTTCCGGCATGAAGACGTGCGCGCGCTGGCATCGAACCCTTCGGTCGGGAATGTCCCGGCCGACGTGCTCGCGCAGCTGATGTCGTTCATCGGGTTCGACGACCCCGAGCGGGGATTCATCCCGGTGATGTCGCGTCAAGTCTTCGCGTTCAACCCGCCATTGCACGCGCCAACGCGGCGCATTCTCACGCGACAGATGACTCCGTCGAACGTGGGGCGGTTCGCCGAGCTCGCGCAAGCCATCCTCGACGAGCTCCTCCTCGAGGTCGACGGTGGCGCCTTCGACCTGTGCCGGGATCTCGCGTACCGGTTCGCCGCCAGGTTCTGGGGCGCACTCGTAGGCCTCAACCCCGACGAAGTACGCGAGGTCGAGCGCCTCACCCAGGGAATGTCGGCCGTGTTCCTGAACGCACCGACACCCGAGCAGGTGAACGAAGTGACGGTGGCGACCGAGAAGTATGTAGACCTTGTCACGCGCGCGGTGGCCCGCACGCGACGCGGCGAAAGCGATTCGAACCCGCTGGCGGTCGACATGCTGCGGGAGTTCGAATCCGATCTGCGATCACTCGCCGTTCGTGGTGCACCCGAATCAGCCGGGGAATTCGCCGCGGGCAACTTCTTCGACGGATTCCACACATCGGGCGTCGGGATCGCCAACGCCCTCTGCCTGCTGCTCGAGCAGCCCGACGCCTATGCGCGCGTGCGAGCGGATCCGACGCTGGCCGGCAGCACGTACGACGAGGCGACGAGACTGGCACCACCTCTGCTGTTCACCTACCACCAGGTGATCGACGACTTCGTGCACGGCGGCGTTGCCATTCCTGCTGGGACGTTGTTGGTGCTCCATTGGGGCGCAGCGAATCGGGACCCGCGCGTCTTCGTCAACCCCGGTGCATTCGAGTTCGAACGCGGGAACGCGGACCTCCTCACATTCGGGCGCGGTCCGCACATCTGCCCCGGACGGAGTGTGTCGCGCCTTCTCGGCGGCATGGCGATCGCCTCCGTCACCAGTCGACCGTGGCGACTGCGGATTGACGCTCCTGGACCGTCGTGGGAACGTGCGGCGAGCGCGATGTTCATGACTTCGTGCCCAGTGACGCCACTCGCCGAAGGCTCCCGACAGGCGTGAGAAAGGCAAGACGCTGCCGGGCGACGTCCCTGGGCGTGGTGTCGTTCTCGCCGCGGCGGTCGCACGTCGACGTGCGCGTTGGCACCCTTCGCGTCGAGGAACAGGCGACGCAGGTGATGGGTGGGCAGCGGCTGATCGGTCCGCCTGCACCTTTGTTGGAGGCGGCGGTGGGAATTGAACCCACGTCCAGGGTTTTGCAGACCCTTGCCTGAGCCACTCGGCTACGCCGCCGGGACCGGGCAGCGTACCGGGTCGGCGCCGGTGGGCGACGCCCGTTCGCGCGGTGGGTACGCCGGTACGGTTCCGCGCGTGAAGCGTTCGCTCACCGTTGCGCTGCTCGCCGCGGGACTGTTGGCCGCGTGCTCGTCGAACGGCAGCACGGTCACCGGGCCGACGAGCACGACTGCCGCCGCCGCGACGACCACGACCACCCAACCGGGGAAGGTGACCCGGCTCGTCGTCACGTTCGTCGACCGCAGCCGCGCGACCGTCGACCCGAACCACACCCGCAGTGCCCCCACCCGCACGCTGCCGACCTATATCTGGGTCCCGAGCGGCCCGGGGCCGTTCCCGCTGATCGTGCACGCGCACGGGTCCGACGGGTACCCGACGAAATTCACCCAACTGTTCGGGGTGTGGGCGCGTCACCACTATCTCGTCGCCGCGCCGGCCTTCCCGCTGTCGAACAACCGCAGCGGCGGCCCGACGGTCGTGAGCGACTACCAGAACCAGGCGCTCGACATGCGGTTCGTGATCCGGCGCCTCCTCGCCCGCTCCGCCGCGCCGGGCAACCCGCTGAGCGGCAAGATCGACCCGACCCGCGTCGGCGTGAGCGGGCTGTCGCTCGGCGGCGCCACCACCTACGGGGTCGCGTTCAACACCTGCTGCCGCGAGTCGCACATCAAGGCCGCGATCATCATGTCGGGGATCAAGCTGCCCTTCGGTGATCACCCGTACCACTTCGCGGGCACACCGGTGCTGATCTTCCACGGCACCGCCGACCCGCTGATCCCCTACGCGAGCGCCGGCCCGCGTACGCGGCCGCGGCCGCGCCGAAGTTCTTCGTCTCGCTGATCGGCGCCGGGCACGCGCCACCCTACGAAGACACGTTCGACACCCACGACAAGATCGTCTTCGAAACCACGCTCGACTTCTGGAACGCGTACCTCCGTGGCAACCAGCGCGCGCTGAAGAAACTCGAAACGGCCGGCGACGTGCCGCAACTCGCGTCGGAGCAATACGAGCTGTAGAAACTCAGGCGCTGAGGCGCCGCAACCGCGCGACGTTCAGCACCACGGCCGCGTCGGGAACCGGCAGGCCTTCGTGCAACACGGTGGCCAGCTCCGGGGCGGGCAGCGCCGGGCACCACAACCAGCCCATCGCGGTGTCGCAACCGAGCGCCCGAAGTCGGGCTGCCTGCTCGGCGCGTTCGACACCTTCGGCCGTCACCTTCATCCCGAGCGCGTGGCCCATCGTGATCACCGCTTGCACGATCGCGAGGTCGGAAGCCTGCGTGTCCATGCTCTCGACGAAGCTCCGGTCGAGTTTCACGACGTCGACGGGGAGGCGCTTCAGGTAGCCGAGCGACGAGTAGCCGGTGCCGAAGTCGTCGATCGCGACGCGGATACCGAGACCGCGCAGCTCGTGCAGCCGCGCCACCGTGGTGTCGACGTCGGTGAGCGCGGTGCGTTCGGTGATCTCGAGCTGGACACAACGCGGGTCGACACCCGTTTCCCGGATGATCGCGGTGATGTCGGGGACCACTTCGGGTTGGCGCATGAAGCGGGGCGAGAGGTTCACGCTCACGACGACTCGGCGCCCGTCCGTCGTGTGCTGCGACCATTCCTTCACTTGCAGGCACGCGGCCCGCAATACGTAACGGTCGATCGCGACGATGAGGCTCGACTCTTCGGCGAACGGGACGAACGAACCCGGGTCGAGCAGCCCGCGGCGCGGGTGCTGCCAGCGCACGAGCGCCTCGGCCGTCATCACGTTGCCGCTCGCCAGCTCGACTTCGGGCTGGAAACGAAGGATCAACTCTTCGTTCTCGATCGCGCGCCACAGCTCACCTTCGAGCTCGAGCCGCTCCACCACGTGCGGCGCGCTCTGCGCGTCGAAGAACTCCCAGCGCGACCGGCCCTTTTCCTTCGCCAGGTACATCGCGAGGTCGGCTTGGCGGAGCAGGTCGCTCGCCTCGGTGTGCGCGTCGTGGGAGCACGCGATCCCGATGCTGGCCGACACGAACACTTCGCGCGTCCCGGCCCGTACCGGTTGTTGCAGCGCGGTGGTGATGCGCTCGGCGACGACGATCGCCTCGTCGGCATTGTCGAGCCCGCTGATCAGCACGGTGAACTCGTCGCCACCGAACCGGGCCACGACGTCGGTCGGCCGCAAGCACGAACGCAACCTGTCGGCCACGTCGACGAGCAGCCGATCGCCGATCTCGTGCCCGAGGCTGTCGTTCACGAGCTTGAAGCGGTCGACGTCGAGGAACAGCACGGCCACCGACTCGCCCGCCTCGTGCGAGTCGATGATCGAACGTTCGAGTTGCGAGAGGAACGACGCGCGGTTCGGCAGCTGGGTGAGATCGTCGTGGTAGGCCTGGTAGCTCAGACGCTCTTCGAATTCGCGCCGGTCGGTGACGTCGCGCATGTTGCACACCAGGCCACCGACGTTGGGGTCGGCGAAACGGTTCGTCGCGACCAGTTCGAACCACCGGAAGTGACCGTCGGCGTGCCGCACCCGCAAGTCGTGGCGCAAGCGCTCGCCGCTGCCTTCGCGCACTGCGGCGAAGAACGCCTGCGTCGAGACGACGTCGTCTTCGTGGATGATGTCGCGGCCGAGATCTTCCATCGGGTGGCCGAGCAGCCGGAGCGCCGACGGGCTCGCGTACACGATGGTGCCGTCGGGCGCGATCACGACCGTCACGTCGGAGGAATGCTGCACGAGCGCGTGCCAACGCATCTCGTTGGCCCGCAGCGATTCCTCGACCTCTTCCTTCTGGTGCGCGGTCCAGCCGATGACGGCCGAGAGCGAGCAGGTTGCGAGGCACGAGAGCACCGCCAAGCCGTGACCCTGCGGTTCGGGCAGGAGCGACGGCACCCATCCGAGCGTGACGGCCACTTCACCGGCCGCGATCGCGACGACGACCCACGGGATACTCAGCCGAACCGCTCTCGACCCCTCGACCCGAACCTGCTCGGCAACGGCGAACGCGAGGCCGACGCCCAGCACGCAACCCCAACCCGTGATGTAGATCGTCACGCCGATCATGCAGATCATGAACGCGGCGCGGACCGTCGTCGTCCACTCCGGGCCGCCCGGCGGCAACACCAGGCTCATCGCACTGGTCGAGACCTGGCTGAACAGGAGCAAGCCGATCAGCCACGGGAGCGGCACCTTGGCCACGAACCCGGCGTGCTGCCCGACGACGTAGACGGGGATGATCGCCAGCGAGAGCAGCTGCAGCGGGTTCAGGATCGTCGTGCGCATCTCGCGCCAACGATCGCCAACCCGCAACGGATGCGTTCGCGCTCCGTCAACCTCCGCCATGATCCGCGTATCGACGCGCCGCGCGCCGACCTTGACCACCGTCCGAGCAGGCGGACGGCCCGGGCCGGCCCGGAGCACCGAACAAACCTGACGGTAGTATCAGGTTTCTCGTCCGCGATCCTCTGGGAGCCCGCCGATGGTGACGCGTTTGTTGGGAGTCGGCGCCGCCGCGCCCGCATTCCGGCTGCCCGGGCCCGATGTCGCGCGGGCGTGGAACCGCCGCGGTGGCCGGGGACAGGCCGCGGTGTGCGCCGCCGACGAGGACCCCCTGACCCTCGCGTGGGATGCAGCCACGCGCGCGCTCGATGCCGCGGGTCTCGACGCGGCCGAGATCGACGGATTGTGGTGGGGCGTCACCCGCCCGCCGTTCGCCGAAGGCCCCAGCCATGCGGTGCTCGCGGCCGCGCTCGGCTGCTCGAACCACGCCGGCGGCGCGCTCATGTCGGGGTCGCCGCACGCCGGGATGGAAGCGCTGCTCGCCGCGGCCGACGCGATCGGCGCGGGGTCGGCCCGGCGGGCCCTGGTGATCGTCTCCGATTCGCTGCGCCCCGGCCCCGGCACCCCCGCCGAAGCGCGGACGGGTGCAGGCGCCGCCGCGGTCGTGCTCGGCAACGACGGCGGCACCGCGTCGCTCGCGAACCGGGTCACCCGCAGCGTCCCGTACCTCGACCGTTACCGCGGCGACGGCGAAACCGCGACCCGCGACCTCTACGACGGCCGCCTGTTCCGCGAGGAGATCTTCCTGCCCGTCGTCACCGAGGTGGCGAGCCAGCTCGCCTCGTTCGAGGTCGACACGTGGTCGCTACCCGATCCCGACGGCCGGCTCGGCGCGACCGTTGCGAAACGGATCGGCGCGGGCACGAACCACGCGACGACGGTCTACGACGCGCTCGGCGACACGGGCGCGGCGGCGGCACTGCTCGGCGCACTCCCCGCGCTCGACGCCGCCGGCCTGGTCGCGATCGTCGGCACCGGCGGCGGGCGCACCACCGGTGTCACCGTCACCGTCGATGCACCGGTGCCCGGCGCGGCAACGGTCGCCGACGCGTTGAGCGGCGGCCGGACCGTGTCGTACACCGAGGTGTTGCGCGTCCGCGGCCAGCTCGTCGCCGGCGGCGAAACCATCCCGATGGGTGTGCCGCCGGAGAGCGCCATGTTCGTGCGGGGCGCCTACGAGATGCTCCAGTTGCAAGGCGGGCGTTGTGTCGACTGCGGCACGATCAGCACGCCACCGTCGATCCACCCGACGTGCATCGCGTGTGGCGGCCCGAAACTCGAACCGGTGCCGCTCGCGGGGAAGGCACGGTTCACACCTACGTGGTGAACCACACCATGCCCGCACCGTTCGTCGCGCCGCTGCCGATCGCGGTGATCGACCTCGACGACGGCGCCCGCGTCATGCTCCAGGTGATCGGCGACGGTACCGACGTCGAGATCGGCGCCCGCATGAACCTCGTGCTGCGCCGATACTCCTACGAGCGCGGCGTCCCCGTGTACGGCTTCAAGGCGCGTGCCGCGCTCGCGGCCGCGGAAGGTGGAAAGACCCAATGAGCTGGAATCGCGTTGCGATCGTCGGGGCGGGGCTCATCAAGATGGGCGAGCTCTTCGACCAGAGCTACGAACAGATGGCCGCCGGTGCGTTCGACGCCGCGGTCGCGAGCGTCGACAAGGGCCTCCGGCCCGACCAGGTCGAAGCGGCCTTCGTCGCGACCCAGCGCGGGACGTTGTGGGGCCAGGAAGGCATCGGCGGCAACACCGTGCCGACCGCGATCGGTCTCACCGGTATCCCCTGCACCCGCATCGAGAACGCGTGCCCGTCCGGGTCCGACGCGGTACGCGTCGGCGCGATGGCGGTCGCGAGCGGCGTCCACGACGTCGTGCTCGTGATCGGCGTCGAGAAGATGCGCGACAAGTCGACCGAAGAGGGGTTGCTGTCGCGTGCCGCGGCCGGCCATCCGATCTTCACCCGCGGCGAAACCGCGCCGGTGTTGTTCGCACCGTTCGCGACCCGGCACATGCACGACTACGGCACCACGCGTGAAATGCTCGCCGCGGTCGCGGTGAAGAACCATCACAACGGCGCCCTCGACCCCTACGCACACTTCCGCAACGAGATCACCGTCGACGACGTGCTGGCCTCCCCTGCGGTGTGCCACCCGTTGCACCTGCTCGACTGCTGTCCCCAAACCGACGGCGCGGCCGCCGTGCTGCTCGTGAACGCCGAACGGGCCGGGGAGTTCACCGACAACCCCGTGTACGTCGCCGGGTTCGGCGTGGCCACCGACCACCCGTACCTCCACGAGAAGGATTCGTTCACCGAGATCAAGGCAACCCGCCTCGCCGCGGCGCGCGCGTACGCGATGGCGGGTATCGGCCCCGACCAGATCGACTCCGCCGAGGTGCACGACTGTTTCACCATCACCGAGATCCTCGACATCGAAGACCTCGGTTTCGTCGAGAAGGGCGACGGCGGGCGGGCGAGCCTCGAAGGCGAAACCGCGCTCGACGGCCGGCTCCCGGTGAACACCTCCGGTGGCCTGCTCGCCAAGGGCCACCCGATCGGGGCGACCGGCGTCGCGCAGATCACCGAATGCTGGTGGCAGCTGCGCGGCGAGGCCGGCGACCGGCAGGTGGAGATGCGCAACGGGTTCGCCTTGCAGCACAACGCGGGCGGGCGCGGGTCGGGCGTCGCGGTGGTCAACATTCTCACCAACAAGAACTGAGGCGTCGCCATGGACCTGGTGGTCGAGAAGGCCAATGGGGTCGGGCGCATCACCCTCGACCGGCCGGCGGCGAAGAACGCACTGACGATCGAGATGCGCGACGGCATCGTCGACGCGCTGCGCGACTTTCGAGCCGATCCCGACGTGCGGGCCGTCCTCATCACCGGTACCGGCGACGCGTTCTGCGCGGGCATGGACCTCGGCGCGTCGACCGTCGCGCAGGCCGGCCGGGAAGGCTTCTCGACCCGGCTCACCAGCGAGGCGTTGCGGGTCGGCGTGCAGGCGTTCATCAGCGAGTTGTGGGAACTCGACAAGCCGACGGTCGCCGCGGTGAACGGCGCCGCGGTCGGCCCCGGCGCGCACCTCGCCCTCGCCTGCGACTTCGTACTCGTGCATACGCGTACCCGTTTCCTCTGGTCGTTCCACCGCTGGGGCCTCGTCGCCGACGCGGGCGGCGCGTACCTCCTCCCCCGCCTCGTCGGGCTGCCGCGCGCGAAGGCGATCGTGATGCTCGGCGACGCGATAAGCGGCGAGGAGGCGGTCCGCGCCGGTTTCGCGTACTCGTGCGAAGACAATGCCGAAGACCTGATGACCGAAGCGGAGGCACTCGCGGCGCGGCTCGCGGCCGGGCCGACCCGCTCCTTGGGGTTGTCGAAGCGGCTCCTGAACGCGTCGTTCGAAACCGACCTCGCGCATTCGCTCGAGCTCGAAGGTCACTTCCAGTCGCTGGCGACGACGTCGCCCGACCTCGTCGAGGGCATGGCCGCATTCCGCGAGAAACGCGACGCCCGTTTCACCGGCGCGTGACCATGTCGGCGCGTGAACGTTTCCCGATCCGGTTCACCGGGTGGAAGGGGGCGCTGTTGCGCTCGGTCCTCGTCCCGCAACGATGGTCGTACGTCGACATCGACGGCGACGTCGTGCGGGCCCGGATGGCGTGGGCGTTCTCCACCAAGTTCCGGCGTTCGAACATCGCGAGCGTCGCGCTCGACAAGCCCGTATGGCTTACCGCCGGTGTACACGGTTGGCGCGGTCGTTGGCTGGTGAACGGTGCGGGCAAACCGATCGTCGCGGTGCGGTTGCACGAGGCGGCGCGGGCATGGGTGTGCGGGTTCCCCGTACGACTGCGCGAATTGCATGTGAGCATCGAAGCGGCCGACGAGTTCATCGCGGCCCTGCATTGATCGGCCCAATGAGCTGAACCCGTGCATTTGGCGGGCGGGCGTTCGCTCTGCTCGAATGCAACTTCGTACCCGAGACTTCGAGGAGTGATCGTGGGCCGGTTCGACGGGAAAGTCGCCATCGTCACGGGCGCAGGGCGCGGTATCGGCCGCGCCCACTCGCTGCTGCTCGCGTCGGAAGGCGCGGCGGTCGTCGTGAACGACCTCGGTGGCAGTAGCGGCGGCGAAGGCGCCGACGCGACCCCGGCCGAACAGGTCGCGAAGGAGATCGTCGCCGCCGGGCGGTCGGGCGGTCGCGAACCACGACAGCGTGTCGTCGTGGTCGGGAGCCGAAGCGCTGATCAACCAGGCGGTCACCGAATTCGGCGGCCTCGACGTGCTCATCAACAATGCCGGCATCCTGCGCGACAAGATGAGCTTCAACATGGACGAAGCCGAGTGGGACTCGGTGATCGACGTCCACCTGAAGGGCCACTTCGCGCCGTCGCGCTTCGCGGCGTCGTACTGGCGGGCGAAGTCGAAGGAAACCGGCGCGCCGGTGAACGCGAAGATCGTGAACACGGCGTCGGAGTCGGGGCTCTACGGCAACGCCGGCCAGGCGAACTACGCGGCCGCGAAAGCCGGCATCGGTTCGCTCACCATCGTGATGGCCCGCGAACTCGAACGTATCGGCGTGCGGGTGAACGCGATCGCACCGGTCGCCCGCACCCGCCTCACCGAAACCGTCGCCGGCGACTTCATGAACCCGAAGGAAGGCGAGTTCGACCGCTTCGCGCCCGAGAACATCTCGGCCGTCGTGGCCTGGCTCGCCTCCGACCTCTCCGACGGCGTCACCGGCCAGGTCGTGAAAGTGATGGGCGGGCAGGTGCAGTTGCTGCGCGGCTGGCGCCCGATCACCGAGAGCACCGACGACAAGCCGTGGACGATCGACTCGATCAACGCGGTGTCGGGCGCCCTCTTCGCGAAATCCGACAAGGGCGTACCGCCGTTCATGCCCGAAGTCGAGGCGTAAGGGTTCGCTTCCCGGAGACCGGGCCGGGTGGGCCGAGCAACCACCCGGCCGTCTTTCTTCGGTGGTGCACCGCGCACAACCAGGCGAGGTTCCACCACGCGGTCGGCCCGCCGGCGGCGAAGTCGACCTCGCAGTGGTCACGCTCGAGATAACCCCGCTGGTGGCAGCCCTCGATCTGGCATTCATGGCCGCCGACGAGCATCGCGGTGCGGAGTTCCGCCGGGACGTGGCGTCCGAGGTGCGCGACGGTCGTGATGTCGCGGCCCTTCTTCACGACCGCGGTGAGGAACGCCTCGCCGAGCTGCTCGCGCACCCATTCCACGTTGACCGGGCCGACCCCGGGGATCTCGCAGGTTTCGCCGCTTGCCGTGTTGCCTCGCACGAGCGCGTCGTGGTCGATCACCACGTGCACGCTGGTCTTGGCCGTCGCCGCCGCGTCGCCTTCGACCAGCTGCACGAGCGCGTCGGCCGCGTACGCGGCCAAGGATTCGTGCGGACCGCGCTTGCGACGATCCCGGAAGGTGCGCTGCGTTTCCGCGTCGAGGGTCGCCTTCAAGCGGCCACCGACCTCCGGAGCCAACCGGAAGTGGCCTTCGACCATCCCGTCGTCGGCCGACCACATCCGCAGCGACCGCGCCGCGTGCTGCCGGGCGGCGCGTGTCGCCTCGTCTTCGACCCGGGCACGGGCGACGATGCACGCATCCTTGAGCGGCACCATCCCTTCGGCCGCGGCGGCAAGCAGCGCCCGCTCGGCGGCCGGGTTGACCGTGGCCGCATCGGCGATCATCTGCGCGGCACGCGCCGACAACCTTCCTTCACGGACGGCGTCGTCGACGAGAGGGAGCGACTCGAGCTTGTCGGCGGCCTGGATGGCGCGGCGGGCTTCGCTCGCGTCGATCCCGGCGGTGCGCGCGTAGAACTGCACCGCGTCGCGATCGGAGCCCTTCAAGTGCGCGGCGGTGTCTTCCACCCGCTTGGCCGCCTTGGCCAGCAGTGCATCGGTGAGCCGGCGGACGACGCCGAGTTCCTCGACCATGCGAGCCGCATCCGCACCGGCGAGTTCAGAAGGTTCGAGGTCGCGCGCCAGCGTCTCGAGCGTGGTGCGTACCTCCGCCAGAACCCCGAACACGTGTTCGATTGTAGCAGGCCGACGCGCCCATCTGCCCCAAAAACGTCAATGTTTTCGGGGGTTTTTCGAACTGCCGAGCGCCTGCTTCAAACTCGGCACGGATGTTCGTGTGAAGGCGACCCACCTGTGAGCGCCGGCGCCGACCTTCGACCTGAGCCACTCCCGCCCGTCGCTCGCACCGCGCGACAATGACGCCGTGACGACCGACACCGCGACCACGGCGAGAACGCTACGGTCGCGAGTGCACTCCTGGAATCGCCGCGTTGCCTTCTTCCACGCACCTCGAGTAGCGCGCACGGCCGACAGGCGTCGATAGCTATCGCTATTCGATAGCTATCGACGCACGTGGCCGGCCGGGGCGCGGTACCGTCCGGGCGTTCGCTCACTTCCGGGAGACGCCGTGCCCACGACGACCGCACCGATACCGACGACGAACCTCTCGCTCGACGAGATCCGCCTCGGCGACCTCGAGATGTGGCTGCGCGACGACCGCGAAGGCATCTTCGCCAAGCTGCGCGCCGAGGCGCCCATCACGTTCCACGCCGAACCCGTGCCGCCGCCCGACGTGCCGTTCCCACAGGGCCCGGGCTTCTGGGCGCTCACCCGCTTCGCCGACGTCATGCAGGCGAGCCGCGATCCCGACACGTTCCACTCGGCACCGAGCACCAATATCGGTGACATCCCGCCCGAGATCGCCGAGTGGCTCGGCTCGATGATCAACATGGACGCGCCGAAGCACACTCGCCTGCGCCTGATCGTGAACCGGGGCTTCACACCCCGCCAGGTCGCGAAGATCGAGGAATCCGTGCGCGAGCAGGCTCGCGAGATCGTCGACAACGTCGCCGACCGGGGCGAGTGCGACTTCGTCTCCGACATCGCGGCGGCCCTGCCGTTGCAGATCATCTGCGACATGATGGGCATCCCGCGTTCCGACACGAAGCGCATCTTCGAGTTGACCAACACGATTCTCGGCGTTGGCGACCCGGAGTACGTCCAAACCCTCGAACAGCTCATGGGCGCGGGCATGGAGTTGTTCCAGTACGGCCTCGCGCTCGCCGAAGACCGCCTCGCCAACCCGCGCGACGACATCGCGACCGCGCTCATGCAGGCCGAGGTCGAGGACGAGAACGGCAAGCACCGGCTCGCGGCCAACGAACTCGGGTCGTTCTTCCTCCTGCTGGTCGTCGCCGGCAACGAGACGACCCGTAACGCGATCAGCCACGGCCTCGTCGCGCTCACCGAGAACCCCGACCAGCGCAAGATCTGGATCGACGATTTCGAGGCGGTTTCCCCGACGGCGGTGGAGGAGATCGTACGGTGGGCGACGCCGGTGATCCATTTCCGGCGGACCGCGTCGAAGGACACGATCGTCGGCGGCCAGGAGATCAAGGCGGGCGAGAAGGTCGTGCTGTTCTACAACTCGGCCAACCGCGACGAGCGCCAGTTCCCCGACCCGTACCGCTTCGACGTCACCCGCACCCCGAACGAGCATGTGGGGTTCGGTGCCGGCGGTCCCCACTTCTGCCTCGGGGCGAACCTCGCCCGGCGCGAGATCAAAGTGATGTGGGAAGAACTGTTCCGCCGGCTCCCCGACATCGAGATGAGCGGCGAGCCCGCGATGCTCCAGTCGAACTTCATCCACGGCATCAAACGCCTGCCCTGCCGCTTCACACCGGCCCGCTGAGCGCTCGAACGCTGCACGGGTCGCAAAACCTTGCCATCATTCCCGCTGTGAAACTCCGTGAGGTTGAGGTGCGGCCGCTTCCACCCGAGCGGTTGGCGCCGCTGATCGGGTCGGAGCGCACGCAGCGGTTCGAGGCGATCGCGGCCGAGGCTCGCGAGATCCTCGCCGGCCGGGTGGTGCTCAATTTCAATTCGACCGCGACCGGCGGCGGCGTCGCCGAGTTGCTGCAGACGCTGCTCGCGTACGGGCGAGGCGCGGGCATCGACACCCGCTGGGCCGTCATCGAGGGGAACCCGCGGTTCTTCGAGATCACCAAACGCATTCACAACCACTTGTACGGCGGTCCCGGCGACGGTGGCCCGCTCGGGACCGAGGAGCGACGCGACTACGAAGCGGTACTGCGGGAGAACATCTCCGGCGTGACGCCGCTCGTTCGCCCCGGCGACTTCGTGTTGCTGCACGACCCGCAGACCGCCGGCCTGGCGCCCCTCCTCGCGCAACAAGGCGTGAGATTGGTATGGCGCTGCCATGTCGGCATCGACAAGCAGAACGAATACTCCGAACGCGCTTGGGCCTTCCTGCAGCCCTACTTCCACGGCGTCGACGCGTTCGTGTTCTCGTGCCCGCAGTTCGCGCCGCCGTTCGTTTCCCCCGACCAGCTGACGGTGATCCCGCCGTCGATCGACCCGTTCGCGGCCAAGAACGAACCTATGGAGCCCGACGTCGTCGTGCGCGTCCTGCAACAGGTCGGCCTGCTCGCCGGGAGCGACGGGAACCCGATCGGGTTCACGCGCCGCGACGGCACACCGGGCGAGATCGCCCGGCCGGTCGAGCTCCACGGCACCGGACCGGTGCCCTTCGCCGAAGTTCCCGTCGTGCTGCAAGCCTCACGATGGGACGCGGTGAAAGACATGCGGGGCGTGATGCACGCGTTCGCGCGACGACTCGACGCGATGGGCGACGCGCATCTCGTTCTCGCGGGGCCTGCATCGGTCGGCGTGGCCGACGATCCCGAATCCGAAGCCGTGCTTGCCGACTGCCTGGCGGCATGGCATCGCCTGCCCGCTGCAGCCCGCGCGCGCGTGCACCTGGCGTGTGTTCCGATGGGCGACCCCGACGAAGCCGCGGCGATCGTCAACGCGCTCCAGCGCCACGCGACGATCGTGACGCAAAAGAGCCTCGCCGAAGGGTTCGGCCTGACCGTGGCCGAGGCGATGTGGAAGTCGCGGCCGGTCGTCGGCAGTGCGGTCGGCGGCATCATCGACCAGATCGTCGACGGCGAATGTGGTGCGCTTATCGCCGATCCGCTCGACCTCGAAGCGTTCGCCGCCGCGGTCGCCGCGCTGCTCGATGACGAACCCGGCGCGTCCGAGATGGGCCGCAACGGGCAAGTGCGGGCCAACGATCGCTTCCTCGGCGACCGTCATCTCGAACAGTGGGCCGCGCTTTTCGCGACCTTCGCGTTGCGCTGATCGCGGCGAGGCAGATTTCCGGGCTCCTCCGGCGAGCGGTACGGTTTGCTGACACCTGCGTCAGGTTGGGTGCATCCGACGGTTCTCGGGAGGAACGCGCGCGTGAAACTCGCTTGGGGCCCGAGGAAGAAGCGTTCCGGGCCGAGCTCGAAACGTTCCTCGATGAGCACGCACCACCCGAAGCCGCCAACGGTGCCGACTTCATGGACGGCTGGGACGACGGCGACGGCGACATCGTCCCGCGGTGGTTGCGCGACTGGCAGGCGACACTGTTCGACCACGGCTGGATGATCCCCGGTTACCCGCCCGAGCTGGGCGGCCGCGACTGCACACCGGTGCAGACGCTCATCTACCTCGAGACGATGGCGGCCCGGCGCATCCCGCGCAGCGGTCATTTCCCCGGCTACGCGATCGTCGCGCCGAGCCTGCGCGAGTTCGGCACCCCCGAACAGCAGGCGCTCGCGCCCGCGGCGATCCGGGGTGACACGATCTGGTGCATCGGGATGAGCGAGCCGAATGCCGGTTCCGATCTCGCCGGCCTGCAGACCCGTGCCGAACTCTTCGACGACCACTTCGTGGTGAACGGCCAGAAGGTGTGGACCAGCTACGCCCAGATCGCGCAGAAGTGCTTCTGCTACGTCCGCACCGATCAGAACGCCCCGAAGCACAAGGGCATCTCGCTCCTCATCGTCGACATGAACACGCCGGGGATCGAGATCCGTCCGTTGCGCCACCTTTCCCGCAAGGCACATTTCGCCGAGGTCTTCTTCACCGACGTCGTCGTGCCGCGCGACCGCCTCGTGGGTGCGTTGAACGGCGGTTGGATGCTGACGCAGGGGTCGCTCGCCCACGAGCGCGCCGGGCTGTGGGTGGAAGGGGTCGGGCGGCTGGAACAGAACGTCGATGCCCTCGTCGAACTGGCGAAGAAGACCGGCCACGACACCGACCCCGTCGCCCGCCGCAAGATCGCGGCCATGTACGAGACGGCGTCGAGCCTGCGCGCGCTCGGCTACAAGGGCTTCGCGTCGTTCGCGCAGGGTTCGTCGGCGCCGGAACATTCGTTCATGAAGCTGGCGACGTCGGAGAGCGGCAAAGCGGCCTACGAACTCGGGATGGAACTGCTCGGTGGTTTCGGGGCGGTCACCGACCGGGCGCTACCCGTCGACGACGGCCGTTGGGCGCACGGCTTCTTCATGACCTTTGCGAACACGATCGCCGGTGGGTCTTCGGAGATCCAGCGCAACATCATCGCCCAGCGCGTGCTCGGGCTCCCGAGGGGCTGACGCGACCGATGGACTTCACGCTCACCGAAGACCAGGAACTTCTCCGCGACACCGCGCGCCACCTGCTCGCCAACGAATGCCCTCCGTCGTTGGTGCGTGCGCACATCGACGATCCCGCCGTCGCCGGCCCGTTGTGGCAACACCTCAAGGGCTTCACGGCACTCGGCGGCGGCGCCACCACCGACCTTTGCCTCTTCCTCGAGCAGACCGGCTACGTGGCCGCACCCGGACCGTTCTTCGCGACCACGTCGTTGCTCGCGCCGTTGCTCGCCGCGCTCGGCGACGAGCGGCTCGAGGCGTTGCAGCAGGGCGCGCTCACCGGCACGGTGGCGATCGCGGGATCCAAGGGCGAGTGGCTCCCCAACGACGACACGACGAAGACCTTCGTGCTCGAAGCCGACCGCGCCGATCTCGTCGCCGTGGTGAACTCCGGCGGAGCAGTAGTGCTCGCACCGGCCGGTGCGCTGGCCGGCCGGCTGCGGCTCGTCGACACGGCCGACTGGTCGCGCCGCGTGTTCGAACTCGACGCGCGCGATATCGATGGCGCTCGCGCCACCCTCACCCCCGACGCGATGGCCCGCCTCGCCGACGTCGCGTACGTCACGCTCGCGGCCGAGATGGTCGGCACCGCGCGCCGCATCTTCGACATGGCACTCGCGTACGCGAAGGTGCGCTACCAGTTCGACCGGCCGATCGGGTCGTTCCAGGCCATCCAGCACAAGCTGGCCGACGACGCGCTCGCCTTGGAACGCGCCACCGCGGCGGTGCACTACGCGGCGATGACGGTGGATGCGGGCGACCGCGAACGCACCCGCGCGTGCCATGTGGCCAAGGCCGCGGCCGGCGACGCGGCCCGCCGGGTGTTGAAAGACGGCATCCAGGTTCACGGCGGCATCGGGTACACGTGGGAGCACGACCTGCACCTGTACCTGCGCCGGGCCACCGCCGACGAGTACCTCCTCGGTCAGACCGGCTGGCACCACGACCGCATCGCCGATCTCCTCTTCGCCTGACGCCGCTGCCGGGTTGTGTCGTTTTCACCCCTGTACGGGAGTGAAAACGTCACAACCCGGGAGTGGGGTGGTCGGCGGTGATGCGACCCGCGGCGATCTCGACGGTGCGGGTGATGCGAACCGCGTCGAACAGGGCGCGGTCGTGGGTGACGAGCAGCAGCGTGCCGTCGTACGAGTCGAGGGCGGATTCGAGTTGTTCGATCGCGGGCAGGTCGAGATGGTTCGTCGGTTCGTCGAGTACGAGGCAGTTGACGCCCCGGGCCATGAACAGCGCGAGTTCGGCGCGTGTTCGCTCACCGGGCGAGAGGGTGGTGGCCGGGCGCATCACGTGCTCGGCGCCGAGACCGAACTTCGCGAGCAACGAACGCGCCTCGCGAGCGAGCAGGCCACTCTCGGCCTCGAACCCGTCGAGCAGCGGCCGGTCGCCGAACCGGGCGCGTGCCTGCGCGAGTTCGCCGACGACCACGCCTGGCCCGAGCCACCGCTCCCCCGCGTCGAGCGGGAGACGGCCGAGCAACGTGTTGAGCAGCGTCGATTTCCCGCTTCCGTTCGGCCCGACGATCGCGAGCCGTTCCTGCCAGCCGATCTCCAAGTCGATCGGCCCGAGCGTGAACGAACCTCGCGTGACGACCGCGCCGTCGAGGCGAGCCACCACCGCACCGCTGCGCGGCGCGGTGGCGATCTCCATGCGCAGTTCCCAACCTTCCCACGGCTTCTCGACCGCTTCGCGCTCCATGCGTTCGAGCGCCTTGTCGGTGATCTTCGCCTTCGCGGCCACGTGTTCCGACGACTGGGTGCGGAAATGCTTGATGAACTTGTCGGTCTCGCCGCTCTTCTTCACCTTGCTGACGCCGACCTGCGCCCATTCCCGTTGCCGTTGCGCGCGATCGACCAATTCGCCGCGCTTCGTCTGGTACGCCGCGTAGGCCTCCTCGGCGTGCCGGCGCGCGACCGCACGTTCTTCGAGGTAGGCCGACCAGCCCCCGGCGAACTCCCTCGCCCGGCGCGAGTGCTCGTCGATCTCCAGCACCGACGTGATCGTGCGGTCGAGGAAGGACCGGTCGTGCGACACGATCACCGCGCCGCCCGGCAGTTCGCGCAGGAACCGTTCGAGGCGATCGAGCCCGGCGTAGTCGAGGTCGTTGGTCGGTTCGTCGAGGAGGAACACGTCGAAGCGCGACAGCAGGATCGCGGCCAGCGACGCGCGCGCCGCCTGGCCGCCCGAGAGCGCGACGGTCGGCACATCGAGCAGCGAGCCGGCCAAGCCGACGTCGGCGCACACATCGCCGACGCGCGCGTCGAAGTCGGCCGCGCCGAGCGCGAGGTAGTGGTCGAGGGCGACCGCATACGCCTCGTCGGCACCGGCCTCGCCGGACGCGAGCGCATGGCTGGCCCGTTCGAACTCCTCGTTCGCCGCGGTCACGCCAGTGCGCCGCGCGAGGAACGCGCGCAACGTCTCGCCGTCGCGCCGGTCGGCCTCCTGGGGCAGGTAACCGACGGTCGCGGTCGGCGGCGTGCGTACGACCGATCCGCGGTCGGCCGTCTCGAGGCCGGCGAGAATGCGCAGCAGGGTGGTCTTGCCGGTGCCGTTCGGCGCGACGATGCCGATGCGCGAGCGCGCCGCGAGGGTGAACGACACGTCGTCGAGGACGAGGTGCGGGCCGAACGACTTCGCAACCCGGTTGGCGACGAGGGTGGACTGGCGGGACAACGACATCGGGTACCTGCGCAGAAGGTGGGCGGGCGTGCGGCCGAGATCGGCACGAACGGCGGCGGACCGGCATGGGCAGGGAGTCGCTACATCGCCCAGAAGTCTAGGCGGCGCGGACCGGCATCGCGCTCGATATCGTCCGCCCATGCCTGCAGTCTTCGTCCATGGAGTACCCGACACGTTCCGCATGTGGGACCGGGTGCGTTCGCACCTCACCCGCACCGATGTGATCACGCCGGCGCTGCCCGGCTTCGACGCGGCGTTGCCGGCCGGCTTCGACGCGACCAAAGAGGCCTACGCGAACTGGCTGCTCGAACAGATCGATGCGATCGGCGAGCCCGTCGATCTGGTCGGCCACGACTGGGGTTCGATCCTCGTGCAACGGGTCGCGTCGCAGCGACCCGAGGCGATCCGCACCCTCGCCTGCGGCAGCGGGCCGATCGACCGCACCTACGTCTGGCACGACATGGCGCAGGCATGGCAAACCGCGGGTGTCGGCGAGGAAGTCATGGAGGCGTTCACGCCCGACGCGCTCGCCGACGCGCTGGCCGAGTTCACCGATGCCGAGGCGGCGGCCGAAACGGCACGGCACATCGACGACCGCATGAAGCAGTGCATCCTCACGCTCTACCGGTCGGCGGTGAACGTCGGCGACGAATGGCAGGATGCGGTCGACGCCGTTGGTGGGCGGTTCCCGGCGCTCGTGCTGTGGGGCAGCGACGACGCGTACGTCGGCACCGACATGGGTGAGCGCCTCGCGCAACGGTTGCAGGGCCGGTTGTTGGTGTTCGACGGCAGCGGCCACTGGTGGCCTTACACGCGCCCGGCCGAAAGCGCCGTCGCGCTCGAAGCGTTATGGGCGCGGGGCGGCTGAAGCCGTACCGGAATGGATCGGCCGCGAACACGCGGTGAACTCGCGCTTCAACGATATGAACTGTTGACGCGTACGCACGTTCGTCGACCTTCGCGACGGGGCCCTGAGCGACACTCCGTGATGGCAGGGCAAACCATCGGAAGGAACGAACAATGCGTCGACTGCTTGCCGTCATCGTCGGCGGCGCTGCAATCGCGGTGACCTTGGGATCTTCGGCGCCGGCCTTTGCATCCACCGGGAAGGTGAAGGGCGACACCGTCAACTACACGTACAAGAAGACGACCAGCGAAGACTCGTCGACCTGCGGCGGCGGCTGGGCGACCGACACCGACAATCGGGTGTACCAGGTGTACCCCGAGCAGGCGAACAACGGCACGTATGTCGTGCACGTCACGTTCAAGGGGAAGTTCGAAACGCTGGCGGCGCAAAGCCCCGAGTCGTGCGAAGCGGGGACGGCCAACGACATCGCGCCCTACGTCAAGGGCAAGTTCCACGGCTACACGACGATCTACGTCTCCAACGCCGACATCAGCGGCCCCTTCGACCCGGCGACCGACGTCTCGTGCTCGGCGACCTGCAGCACGACGGAATGGGTCGCCAACGCCTTCGGCGCGGGAGCCACGTACACGACGCCCGACTGGTGGTTCAAGTACACGACCACCGACCCGACGGCGTGCGCGTCGAAGTGGATCAACGCGAACTACGGCAACTCCGGCGACATCGCGACCACCTGCGACGCCGGCGCATAGGCGCGTCCGTCACGGTTCACGGGTGGTCGTCGCCCATGCGACGGCCACCCGACCGTCGGTCTCACCGCGTCAGGGGTGCGACACGGTGAAGCTGACGGGCAGCGTCGCGCGCGACGCGAAGGCGGCCGCCAGCCCACGGGCACGAGTCGCGTCGAACAGTCCGCTGATTCGGAAGATGTCGCCCGTGATCCCGGGATTGATGACCGGCGCGGACAGCACGACGCCGTCGACGACGATCGCGATCTGCGATCCGACATAACCCGTCGCGATCGGCCTGAAGACGTTCTTCCCGACCGTCACGTCGATGCCCCACGAAGTGCCGCCGGAGTCAGCCGCCCGTGACGCCTGCGCCGCGAGCACGGATGCACCGGTCAGCAACACCGGACCGACCTGATAGCACCCGTTCTTCGCGTCGGCATCCGGGACACCGCGCACCTTCGCGCACGACTCCGGGGGGAGCTGTTGCTCGACCGGGCGGAGGGTCAGCCAGTCCGGCCGGGCGATCACGGCGAGCAGCGCCGAGCCCACCGCGGCCTTGCTGTGCACCTCGATCACCGAGCGGGCCACCCGCGCGGGCGCCGGGATAGCCCGCCGCCGCGAGCCGGGCATCGAGTATCGACGCCGCGTCTGCGAGCGTGGCCGGGCCGGCCGTCTTCGCCGGTGCCAGGGTCGCGACGATCGGGCCGTCGTCGTGGCCGCCCGAACAGCCGCCCGCGCACGCCGCAACGAGCAGCGTCGGCAAACAACCTCAACCGATGCGTTCTTCGCGGCCCGCCCACGCCTGCTCCCGCAACAGTCGCTTCATCACCTTGCCGTTGGGGAGGCGAGGCAACTCGTCGACGATCTCGACCGTCTTCGGCACTTTGTAGTCGGCGAGCGCGGCGCGCACGTGCGTTTGCAGTTCGGCCCCGGTCGCCGGTGAACGCAGTTCGACCACCGCGTGCAACGCTTCGCCGTCGCGTTCGTCGGGCACACCGAACACCGCGCAGTCGACGACGGCGGGGTGCGTGTAGAGGACATCCTCGATCTCCCGGGGATAGATGTTGACCCCGCCGCGCAGCACCATGTCGGACGCGCGGTCGGTGAGGAACAGATAGCCGTCGGGGTCGAGGTACCCGATGTCGCCGACCGTGAACGCGTCGTCGCGCCAGGCCTGCGCAGTCTTCGCCTCATCATCGTGGTAGTGGAACCGCGCGCCCCCGGCCGGCCGGATGTAGACGAGGCCGGGCTCGCCGGGAGGGAGCGGGCGACCTTCGGCATCGAGGACGCGCACTTCGACGCCGGGCCACGGCCGACCCACACTTCCGGGACGGTCGCGCCACTCGTGAGGCGAGATGCGCGTCGCGCCGCCTTCACTCGCCCCGTACAACTCCCAGATCTCCGCGGGTTCGAGCGCCTCGAGGATGCGGCGCTTCACCGGCACCGGGCACGGCGCGCCACCGTGCACGATGAGCCGCAACGATGAAAGGTCGTACTGCGACCTTTCATCGGCGGGCACTTCGAGGATCCGGATGAAGTGCGCGGGGGTCATGAAACTGATCGTGACGCGGTGCCGGTCGACCAGCCGCAACCACGCACGCGCGTCCCAGGCGGGCAGGATCACCGACGTCGCGCCCACGAACAACGCCGACATCACATAGCCGCCCGGCCCGGCGTGGTACGCCGGTCCCGACAGGATGTAGACGTCGTCGGGTTGCCAGCCCCACAGCACGACCTGACCCTGTTGCGCGACGACGGCACGCTCCGCGCTCGAAGCCACCGTGGATGACACCCTTCGGTCGCCCCGTCGTGCCCGACGTGTAGAAGACGGGCGAGGCGAGTACCGCGGCGCGCAATGGCGCGACGCCCGAACCGTCGACCGAATCGATCGCCGCCTCGAACTCGTCGGGTTCACCGCCGGCGACCAGGAGGGCGCAACCCGCGCTCGCCGCCGCCGGCGCGTAGACCTCCTGCAACGACGCGTGCGCGACGAGAACCTTCGCACCGGAATCGGCGAGGATGTAGGCAAGTTCGTCGCGCTTGAGGTGCCAGTTGACGAGTACCACCGATGCGTCGAGTTCGGCGGCCGCGGCCCACGTCTCGAAGAACGCGGTGGAGTTGGGGAGCATGATCGCGACGCGGTCGCCGGCTCCGGCGCCCAGCCCGGCAAGCACTCGGGCCAGCCGGCCGGCCCGCGTTCCGAATGCACCGAAGGTCGTCACCCGGTCGTTCTCCACGAACGCGGCCTTGCCCGGATGGTCGTGTACCGCGGCGGCGAGGCCGGTTTGTTCGGTTGTGCTCATCGGGCCGACATGATCGCACGCGATCCCACGCGTTTGGGGCAGTCCGGGTCGGGAACAAATCGGGGGTTCCTTCCGGTCCGTACCCGTTGACGCCGGCCGCTCGGGAAGCGAACCTGGCCCTGCAATCCCAACGAGAGAAACAGGATGACGCACGGAGCCAAGGCGCGGCGGGAAGCTGCGATCGGGCCGGCCCCGGACACGCTCGTTGCGCACCTACCGGTGGGGGCGTTCGCAGCCGGGCCCGAAGGGACCATCGTCTACGTCAACGCGGCGTGGGTCACGACGACGGGCATCGCCCCCGAGCGCGCCGTCGGCGCGTCCCTCGGCGATCTCCTCGACGAGATCGATCGCGAACGGGCGAACGAGGCCTTCGCCGCCGCGGGCCGCGCCCGGCACCCACAACGGTTCCGCGCCCCGCTCCCCCGCACCGAGAACTGGGTCGAGTTCGCGATCCAGTTCGTGCCCCAGCCGCCCGGCGAGGACCACGGCACGTGGTTCGCGGGCACCGTGCACGAGGTGACCGAAACCGTCGAAGCGGCCCGTTTCGCCGAAGTGTTGAACGCGGTGTTCGAAGCGACGCCCGACCTGGTCGGCATCACCGACGATCGCGGCGGCGTCGCGTACGCGAACCCGGCGGCGCGGGCACGGTTCGGCTTCGGCGATACCGACGTACGCCGGCTCAGTACGAGCGACATGTACCCACCCGAAGCGTTCGAGCTGTACTACGCGGAGATCCGCCCGCAACTCGTACGCGGCGAAACATGGGTCGGGATCATGCCGATGCGCGATGCCGAAGGTCGGCTGTTCGACGTCTGGCAAACCGTCGTCGCGGGCGTCGGCGCCGCCAAGACGGTCGAATGGCTCGTGAGCATCGGGCGCGAGATCACCGACGCGCACGACGCGCACGCCGACCTCGAGTACCGGGCCACGCACGATCTGCTCACCGGCCTGCCGAACCGCGCGCTGCTGCTCGACCACCTTCGGCTCGCGCTCAGCCGGCGCGATCGCGCCCGGCGCGCCGTGGGGCTGGTGTTCATCGACCTCGACGGCTTCAAGGAAGTAAACGACCGTTACGGCCACGACGCCGGCGACGTGGTCCTGCGCGAGGTCGCGCAACGGCTCGCAGCCGAAACCCGACCGAGCGACACGGTCGCCCGCTACGGCGGGGACGAATTCGTCGTCCTGCTCGACGGCCTGCGCGACGGCGTCGACGAAGCCGCGCAGATCGGGCGCCGGTTGGTGAACGCGGTCAACGCGGTGCCCGTCAGCTTCGGGCGCCGGGTGACGATCAGCGCCAGTGCCGGCGTCGCGCTCGCACCCGAGCACCTCGACAATCCGGATCGCTTGATCGTCGCCGCCGACCGGTTGATGTACCGGGCGAAGCGGGCCGGCGGCAACCAGGTCGTGGCGCCGCCGCGGTTCTGAGCGCCGGTCTCGGAGTAGCATTTTGCTGACACCGGCGTCAGCAATCACGCCGGCCGGCACATCGGGGGCAGCTATGACGAACATCGATCTGGTCGGGCTGGCGGGGAGCCGGGGACGGCTCTCGGTCGAACCGACGGTCGACCCCGTGACCGCCGAGGTCATCCGGGGCGGCATGGAGACCATCTGCTTCGAAATGGCCGAGTACGTATCGCGCACGGCCACCACACCGATCCTCAACCAGAGCAACGAGCGCAACGCGACCGTGCTCGACGCGCAGGGCCGGCTCGCGGCGCTGTCGGTGGGCATCCCGCAGTTCATGCTCACGTCGACCCTGCCGGTGCGGTTCGCACTCGAGTTCCTCGGCGTCGACGAGTTCCACGAAGGCGACGTGTTCGTCGCCAACGACCCTTACCACGGCGGCGGGCACCTCCCCGACTACAACGTGTTCGCGCCCGTGTTCGCCACCGACAACAACGGCACCCGGCGGATGGTGCTGATCGCGAGCATCCAGTGCCATCACGGCGACACCGGTGGCGGTGTACCCGGCGGTTACAACGTGACGGCCACCGACATCTGGGGCGAAGGCGTGCGCTGGCCGGTCGTCAAGGTGATCGACCGCGGCGTCGAGCGGCGCGACGTGCTCTACGCGCTGCAAGTGAACAACCGCATCCCGAGTTACATCGGCGACCTGCGCGCGCAGATCGGGGCCGCGCAACTCGGTGCGCAGCACCTCTCCGACATCATCGACCGATACAGCGCGGCGGCGGTGGAAGAGTCGGTCGACTACATGATCGATTACGCGGCCCGGCGCTTCCGCGAAGAGGTGACCGCATGGCCCGACGGCGTCTACGAAGGCGACGCGTACGTCGATCACGACCCGCTCGGCAACCCCGACATCCACATCCATGTGAAAGTCACCGTCGAGGGCCACTCGCTCACCATCGATTTCAGCGGCAGCGACGTACGGCCCGAGATCCAGGCGTGGTCGACGTTCGGCAACACGCGCGGCTACACGGTCGGCCAGATCGCCGCGATGATGGACCCGGAGATCCCGAAGAACGAAGGTTTCTTCGAACAGATCAAGCTCGTCGTGCCCAAAGGGTGCGTGCTCAACCCCGATCCGGGACGGCCGGTCAGCGCGGGCACGCACCATCCCGGCGCCGACGTCGGCGAAGTGATCGCCGTCGCGATGCAGCACGTGCTCCCCGAGCGCGCCGTGCCCCAGACCTACAAAACCGGTATCCCGACGATCATCGTCGGCCAGGACCCGCGTACGGGTGCGCAGTTCACCGACCATTCGGCCGAGGTCTACGCCGGTTGGTGCAACGCGGCGAAGGGCCTCGACGCGTGGGGCGCGCTCAACGCGTCGTTCGGGAACCTGTGGAAGGCGACCGCGGAGATCAACGAGAGCCTGTACCCGCACATCCAGTGGTCGCGCGATTACCGCACCGACTCGGGTGGCCCCGGCCAGTGGCGAGGCATCTGCGGCAGCCACTACGAGAAGGAAGTACGGGTCGACGCGAAGGTCTACACGTACGTCGTCGGGATGAAGTACCCGATGCCCGGCATCTGCGGCGGCACCAACGGCTCGCCGAACGAGATGATCATCCGGTACGGCAGCGACAACCCGTTCCGGGTGCAGCACACCGCGAACTGGGAGCCGATCCACGCCGGCGAACGGATCATGTACGACTACGGCGGTGGCGGCGGCTGGGGCAACCCGCTCGACCGCGACCCGCAAGCCGTCCTCGACGACGTGCTCGACGAGTACGTGAGCGTCGAAGGTGCCGCCCGCGACTACGGCGTCGTGCTCACCGGCTCCCTCGAAGACCTCACCTTGGCGATCGACACCGAAGCCACCATCGCCCTGCGCAACCAGCGAGCCGGGTTGTGACGGTTATACGACCGTACGGGGGTACAACTGACACAACCCAGGAGGGTTGGGCGTGACGGGGTACCGGGTTGGGGTCGATGTGGGTGGGACGTTCACCGACCTCTTGTGCGTGACACCGACCGGCGAAGTGGTGCTCGACAAGACGCCGACCACGCTCGACGACCAGTCGACCGGCGTCATGACCGGCCTCGAACAACTCGCGGAACGGTTCGGCCTCAGCCCCGCGGAGTTCTGCGCCCAACTCGACATCCTCGTGCACGGCACCACCACCGCCGACAACACGATGATCGAGATGAACGGTGCGCCCACCGGTTTGCTCGTCACCGAAGGGCACCGCGACGAGATCGAACTGCGACGCTGCCACAAGGAAGAGATCTGGGACCCGACGTTCCCCGGCCCGCCGCAGATCGCACGCCGGCGGTGCCGGATCCCGATCCGGGAGCGGGTCACGTTCGAAGGCGATGTCCTGCTCGAACTCGACGAGGCGGCAGTGCGACGTGGCGTGCAGCGGCTCAAGAAGCTCGGTGTGCGTTCGATCGCGGTGATGTACCTCTTCTCGTTCGTGAACCCCGCCCACGAGCGGCGCACACGCGAGATCGTGCTGGAAGAGTTCCCCGACGTCGAGCACATCTCGCTCTCGCACGAGGTGATGCCGCGAGGCCCCGAGTTCGAACGGGTCTCGACCACGCTCGTGAACGCGTACGTCGCGCCGCGCATCGCTTCGTACACCGCGGAACTGCAGGAGAAGTTACGCCGCGCCGGCTACGGCGGGCCGCTCCTCATCATGCAGTCGACCGGCGGGGTCATGCCGCCCGAGTACGTCGCCAAACGGGCAGTCACGCTGCTCGCCTCGGGCCCGACGGGCGGGGTGATGGGCGCGACGCTGGCCGCTCACAACGTCGGGGTCGACGATTTCGTCGCGGTCGACATGGGTGGCACCAGTTTCGATCTCTGCCTCGTCCGCCGCGGCCGGCCGGAGATCAAGACCGACTGGAACTGGCGTTACCGCTACTACATCGGGTTGCCGATGGTCGACGTGCAGAGCGTCGGCGCGGGCGGTGGTTCGATCGCGCGGGTACGCCAGGGTGCGCTCCTCGTCGGGCCGGAATCGGCCGGTTCGACACCGGGGCCGGTGTGTTACGGGCGCGGCGGGGCACACCCAACCGTCACCGACGCCGACGCGGTCCTCGGGTACATCCCCACCGAAGGGTTCGCCGGCGGCCGCATGCAACTCGACGTCGCCGCGTCGCGCGCCGCGATCGAGCGTGACGTCGCGGTGCCGCTCGGCCTCGATGCCGTCGAAGCCGCGTGGGGCATCGAACGCATCGTGAACGCGAACATGGCGAACGCGACCCGCAAGGTGCTCGCCGGCCACGGCGCCGACCCGCGCGACCTGTCACTCATCGCGTACGGCGGCAACGGTGCGGTGCACGCGTGGGCGATCGCCCGTGAGCTGGGCGTGGCGCGGGTCGTCGTACCCAAGACCGCGCCGGCGTTCTCGGCGCTCGGCGTGCTGGTCGCCGACTACGTCGTCGACCTCGTCCGCGCGTACGTCACGCCGTTGTCGCAAGTCGACCTCCACCGCATGCACTCGCTGATGGGCGATCTGCTCGACGACGTGACGAAGGAGCTGCAACCCACCGGCTTACGCGACGAAGACGTCGACCGCTCGCTGTACGCGCAGATGTGCTACCCGGGCCAGAACTTCGACATGAGCGTGCCGGTGCCCGAAGGCGCGTCGCTCGACGAACCCGGCCTCCTCGACCTGGCCGAGCGCTTCCACGACCAGCATGAGATCGAACGCGGCTTCTGCTTCCGCAACCAGCAACCGGTCCTACGCGGTCTGCGCGTGATCGCTCGCGGCAATACGCCGAAACCCGACCACTTGGCCGAACTCGGTGCCGTCGGCGACGCGAGCGCGGCGCGTACCGGGACGCGTCGGGCATATTTCGGGTCCGGCTTCGTCGATACGCCGGTGTTCGACGGCACCGTCCTCGCGCCGGGCGTCGAGATCGAAGGCCCGGCACTCATCGAAGAGCCGTTCACCGTGATCGTGGTCCCGCCGGGCGGCAGCTGCGCGCTCGATACGAAGGGCAACTTCGAGTTGCGCGTCTGAGCGTCGCTCGCTGCGTTCCGTACAATCAGCGTCGTTGGGAACCACCGAGCCGACCATCGGAGAGGCCGACGCGCCGGCCCGGCACCGGCAGCCTTCACGTACCGGCCCGGCCTCGATGGGGTGCGCGCGTTCGCCGTCCTCGGCGTGATGCTCTACCACGGCGATGTCGGCTGGGCACGAGGCGGCTTCCTCGGCGTCGACGTGTTCTTCGTCCTGAGCGGCTTCCTCATCACGTCGTTGCTCCTGCGAGAGCATCACCGGTCGGGCCGGATCGACTTTCCGAGTTTCCTGTTCCGCCGCGCCCGACGCCTGCTCCCCGCCTTGTTCGCGATGCTGCTCATCGTCGCCGCGTACTCGACATTCGCGACGATCCCGCCGCAGCGGGGCGCGATCCGGTGGGACGGGATCGCGACGCTTCTGTACGTCGCGAACTGGCGGTTCATCTTCGAACACGCGTCGTACTTCCAGCAGTTCACCTCGCCGTCGCCACTCAAGCACGCGTGGTCGCTCGCAATCGAGGAACAGTGGTACTTGTGCTGGCCGCTCGTGACCGCCGCGGTGCTGCGGTGGCGGGGGCGGCGCGCGCTGCTCGCGCTCGCCGGCGGCCTCGCCGTCGCGTCGATCATCGAGGCGCTCGTCCTCTACCACCCCGGTCACGACCCGTCGCGCGTCTACTACGGCACCGACACCCGGGCGCAGGCGCTGCTCATCGGTTCGATCCTCGCGATCGCGCTCACCTGGCAACCGGTGGCACGCGCGGCGGAGCGCATCCGGGAGCCGGTCGCGTGGGCCGGGTTGGCGACATTGGTCGTGATGATGATCACGGTGCGCGACGTCTCGAACTTCACGTTCGAAGGCGGGCTCACGCTCGCCGCGATCGCGAGCGGGGCGCTCGTACTCGGCGCGGCGGCCACCACGCGCAGCCCGCTGGTTTCCGCGCTGTCGATCCCGCCGCTGCGCTTCATCGGGCAGATCTCCTACGGGCTGTACCTCTACCACTGGCCGCTTTACGTGTGGCTCGACGCCAACCGGGCCCACCTCACCGGGAGGCCGCTCCTGGCCTTGCGCATCGCCGCGACGTTCGTGGTCGCGATCGTCTCCTACTACGTCGTCGAACGCCCGGTGCGCGAACGACGCTTCCGCTGGACGAGCGGCCGGCGGCGCACCTTCGCGTTCTCGCTCGCCGGAGGGGCGACCGTGGTCGCCGGCCTGCTCGTCGCGTCCACCGCCGGCGCGATGACCGACGTGCAGTACCTCTCGCAGCAGGCGAACACCACCCACGTCCCGCTGGTCGCCGGCGCGCCGAAGATCCTCATCGCCGGCGATTCGGTGGCCCTGACGATGCACTTCTACATGGACGCCGCGACCCAGTCGCAAGCCAAGTGGACCGGCGCCGAACGGCTCGGCTGCGGCGTGATGCGCTCAGGTTTCGTCATCGGCGGCCAACGCGACGACCCCAACACGCGGTGCGACGGCATCACCGATCTCTGGCGCTCGCGAGTCAATTCCGCGAAGCCCGATCTCGTGGTGATGGTGGCCGGCGCATGGGAGGTGTTCGATCACGTCGTCGACGGCAAGGTCGTGTCGCCCGGTACGCCGGCGTTCGATGCGCAGTTGCGAGCGCAGGTCCAGCAGGCAGCCGACATCTTGACGAGCGGGGGTGCGCCGCTCGTGCTGCTCGACGTGCCGTGCTACGGCACCGACAACCATCCCGGCGACGCCGAGCGTTCCGACCCCCGGCGCGCCGCCGCGGTCAACGCCGTGTACGACGCGGTCGCGGCCCACGACCCGAAGGTGACCGTGTTGCGCTGGAGCCGGTTCCTCTGCCCCGGTGGTCATTTCCAGGCGAAGATCGACGGCTCTCTCGTTCGCAGCGACGGCGTCCACTTCACCCAGGCCGGCGCCGCGATCATCTGGAAGTGGCTCACCCCCCGGCTCGTCGCCGAAGCCCGCGCCCACCGTGCGGCCGTGCGTCGATAGCTATCGCATAGCGATAGCTATCGACGCATGTCAGCCGGCGCGGCGGTAGCGGCGAACGGCGAGCGGTGCGAACACGACGACCATGCCGATGCTCCAGGCCAGCGAGGTCAACACGTCGTGGGTCGTCGGGCCGCCGACGGTGAGGTCGCGCACCGCGTCGACGGTCACGCTCACCGGCTGGTGCGCGGCGAACGCCTGCAACCATCCCGGCATGCTCTTCAGGGGAACGAACGCGGTCGACGCGAACACCAGCGGGGCGAGCAACGGGAACGAAGCCGCCTGCGCGGTTTCGGGGTCGCCCGTGGCCAACCCGACGATCGCGAACAGCCAGGTGAGGGCAAAGGCGAACGCGAGCAACACGCCGATGCCCGCGACCAACGCCAGCGCGTTGGTGTGCAGGTGCCAGCCGACGAGGAACCCGACGACGACCATGAGCAACACGACGAACACGTTGCGGACGAGGTCGGCGAGGGTGCGGCCGGCGAGCACGGCCGAACGCGCCATCGGCAGTGCCCGGAACCGCTCGATGAGGCCGGTACGCAGGTCTTCGGCGAGGCCGACACCGGTTTGCAGCGATCCGAACGTCACCGTCTGGGCGAAGATCCCGGGCATGAGGTAGTCGACGTAGGGGATCGGGCCGGTGTTGATGGCACCGCCGAACACGTAGCGGAACATCAGCACGAAGATCACCGGCTGCACCGTCGCGAACACGAGCAACTGCGGCATCCGGCGCATCTTGGTGAGGTTGCGCCACGTGATCGTGACGGCGTCGTCGACGGCCCAGCGGAATGCGTGCCGCTTGGCGGTGCGCGTCGCGCCGGGCGCGGCGACGGCTGCGGGAGCGAGTGTGTCGGTCATGCGGCCCCTCGGCTGGTCGGGCGACGCTCGCGTGTGGCGGCGGCGAGTTCTTCTTCCTGGGTGGCGGCGTGGCCGGTGAGCGAGAGGAACACGTCGTCGAGGGTTGGCTCCCGCACCGTGAAACCGGTGGGCTCGATCGCTTCGCGGTCGAGGTTCCGCACGACTTCCATCACGGTGCGCACCCCTTCCGCGACCTTCACGGTGACGGTGTGACCGTCGGCTTCGACCTCGCCGAGGTGCTCCGACTGCAAGGCATTGCGCGCCCGCATGGCGATCGCGGGGTCGGGGAACTCGACCTCGACGATCGTCGCACCCATCCGGCTCTTCAACTCGCTCGCGGTCCCCTCCGCGATCACGAGGCCGTGATCGATCACCACAATGTGATTGGCGAGGCGGTCGGCCTCCTCGAGGTATTGGGTGGTGAGCAATACGGTGGTGCCGTCGGCGACGAGTTCCTCGATCACGCCCCAGAGGTCGGTGCGGCTGCGCGGGTCGAGGCCGGTGGTCGGTTCGTCGAGGAACAGGACGGGTGGCCGGTGCACCAGTGCGGCGGCGAGGTCGAGACGGCGCCGCATGCCACCGGAGTAGGTCTTGGCCGGGCGGTCGGCGGCGGCCGACAGGTCGAAGCGTTCGAGCAACTCGCGACCGCGGGCACGGGCGGTGGGCTTGTCGAGGTGGGTGAGGCGCCCGACCATGTAGAGGTTCTCGATACCGGTGAGATGCTCGTCGACGGCGGCGAACTGGCCCGCGAGGCCGATGTGCTCGCGGACGGCGACCGGGTCTCGGGCCGGATCGATGCCGAGGACCTCGGCGTTGCCTCCGTCGCGCTGCAGGATGGTGGTGAGGATCCGTACCGCGGTGGTCTTGCCGGCGCCGTTCGGCCCGAGCAGCCCGAGCACGGTGCCGGTGGGGACCTGCAGGTCGATGCCGTCGAGGGCGACGACGTCGCCGAAACACTTCCGCAGGCCCGTGGCCACGACGGCCAGGTCCCGCCCGGTGCCGGTGCTGCTGTCTGTGCGCGATGCCATGCCCGGCAGTCTGGCAGAATACTTCTGCTGCTTCAAGCTTTTTACTCTTCAACAATCGGCATTCTTGAAGAATCGGCGAACATCGCGTATCGTCGAACCGTGCAGGCGGAAGAAACTGCGCCTTCCGGACGCGGTAACGACGAGGCGGCGAACGAGGCCGCGAACGAGGCCTGGCGCATGGTCGCCGAACTGTTCATGGGCCGAGCAGGCCGGACTGCCGAGATCGCCGCCGAGTTCGGCCTCACCCCCGGCCACATGAAGACACTGCTCGTCATCGAGCCCGACGAGCCGAAGCCGATGGGCGCGCTCGCGGAAGTCCTCCATTGCGACGCCTCCAACGCGACGTGGCTCGTCGACCGGCTGGAAGAACGCGGCTACGTCGAGCGGCGCGCGCAGCCCTCCGACCGGCGGGTGCGGACCGTCGCGCTCACCCCGGCCGGCGTCGAGGTGCGCGGCGAGATCGAAGACAAGCTCTACGAGGCGCCGGCCGAGTTCGCGGCGCTCAGCGCAGCCGAACTCGAAGCGCTCTGCACGACGCTGCGGAAAGTCACGCCGAACCCGTAGCGGTCACGCGCACGGCAGCCAGGGCGTCGCGCGCAACGACTTCGCCTTGTGAATACCGCTGCGGCCGTTCGCGATCGCGTCGGGGCAGAACGCGTCGGGCGATGATCGGTACTCGACTTCGGCGACGGCCTTGTTCGCGGAGACCCACGCGTTGTACCCGTCGCACTCCTTGTACTGGTGGCACTGCTCGTTGATCGCGAAGTCGAACGACGGGAACAGTTGCGTGAGCTGGTCGACGTCGTTCTTCAACCCGACCGAAAGGCCGGCGTCGTGCGCGATCCCGGCCAGCGCCCGGTCGTAGACGACCTGATCGGAGCCGGTCAGCGGGAAGCCCGTCTTGTTGCTGTAGCCGTCGACGTTGTCGAACTCGACCGCGTCGAAGCCGGCCGTCGCGCACTGTTGCACGCGTGCGGTCATGATCGGCAGGAGCACATCCGTCGCCCGCACGTCGAGCCACCGCTCCCCCGGCCAGCCGTTGCTCTTGCCCAGAACGGCGGGCGGGAACGCCGCGGCGTCGGGGCGCCAGTTCTCCCACGACCCGGCGTCGACGTAACAGATCGCGTGCGCGCCACCGGCGTGGATGGCGGAAACCGCGTCGGCGTTGGGAGTGACGCCGTCGTTCGCGTACAGATCGATGTCGTACACCTCGGGACGCACGCACGCGCCCCCGGACCACGGCACGACGCACAGCTGCGTGTCGATCGTGTCCTGCAGCTGGTACTGCCACCTCGTTCCGACGGGCGGTTTCCAGCCCGGCGTCGCGGGCAGGGCACCCGAGTCGATCGTCACCGACTCCGCGTCGAGTTCGGCGCTCGTTGCCTTCTTGGCGCCTTTCAGCCGCACGAGCAGCTGCCGTGTGGCCGGGTCGACATCGTTCGCGAGCACACCGCCCGCGTAGAACGTGAGGGTCTGCCACTGCGCGTTCGACGTGATGTCGGTGTTGTCGCCGAGATCGACCCATGTGCGCGCGACGTTGTCGTAGAGCTGCCAGCGCCAGCGTTGCGCGGCACGCAGCGGCCCGCGGTAGACGGCGGTGACGGTGATCCCCCAGATCGACGCGAGATCGACCGAGGCCGGGATCGTGTAGACGCGTTCACCGAGGTACGCGCCGGGCCGAAGCTCACGGCCGCACCGTCGACCGTCGCGAGGTTCGCGACCGGTTGGCCGCCGTCGTGCCCCTTGATCGTCGTGAACGACGCCGGCGCGACCGACACGGTCGTGGCGCTCGCGCTCGGCGCGGCCAGCGCGACGACGGGAACGAGCACGACCGGAACGAGCAGCGCGAGCGAGCGGAAGAGGGTGCGAGCCACGCACCGAGCGTACGCGCGCACGGTTAGGCTCCGCGACCAATGGCAGACACACCGTCCTTGCGCTTCCTGACCGCACACGAACACGCGCTCATCGCCGCCGCGGCCGACCGGATGATCCCGCCGATCGACGGCCATCCGGGCGGTGCCGCGCTCGGTGTCGCCGACTACATCGACCAGATGCTCGGCGCCTTCACGTTCAGCCCGCCTCGCATCTGGGCCGGCGGGCCGTTCAGCGGGCGAGCGGGCGGCGACGCGTCGTTCGAGGCCTTCTTCACCCTCACCCCGCTCGAAGAGCTCGCCTGGCGCACCCGTATCGAAGGGTCGCAGGGGCGGCCGGAGCGTGAGTTCAACGGGCCCGTCCGTGGCTGGCAGGAGATTTACCGCGACAGCCTCGCGGCGATCGGCGACGACTTCGACCGGGTCGACGGCGACGAGCAGGACCGCCGCCTCGACGCCCAACCGGAGTTCAAAGACCTGTTCTACGAGCACTGCTGCGAAGGGGCGTACGGCGCGCCCGAGTACGGCGGTAACCGCGATACCGCGGGGTGGCGTGCCATCCAGTTCCCCGGCGACACCCAACCGCGGGGTTTCACCGACGCCGAGGTCTCGCAACCGTGACCAGCCGGGAAGTCGACGCCGTCATCATCGGTTCGGGGCCGCAGGGTCGACCGCGGCCGACGTGCTGACCAGCGCGGGCTGGAACGTGGTCGTGCTCGAGAAGGGCAGCAACCACCTCCTGTCGCTCGAAGCGCCGTACGAGCCGCTCGGCCACATCTCGAACGACGAGATCAAGTTCATGCGCCGGCATTTCCTCGGCCCCGACCCGTTCCTCGAGCCGCGCACGTACCGCAACGAAGAGGCCGACGGCGACCGCCTCTTCACCGGTGAGGTGAACTACCTCCCGTCGACGGTCGGCGGCGGCGGGTTTCACGCCGACGGCAAACTCCCACGCTTTCGCGCCGTCGACTTCAAGGCCCGCTCCGAGCTCGGCCCGATCGAAGGGGCCGACATCGCCGACTGGCCGTACGAGTACGACGAGATCGAGCCGTACTACGCGGAGGCCGAGAAGTCGGTCGGCGTCGCCGGGGTGGCCGGCGCGAACCCGTTCGCCGAGTGGCGTTCGGGCCCGTACCCGATGCCACCGGGGGCCGACATGTACGGCGCGGTGCTGTCGACCGCGGGCGCGGAGCGGCTCGGCTACCACCCGTACCCCGCGCCGACGGGTGTGAACTCCGTGCCCTACGACGGGCGGCCCGCGTGCAACAACTGCGGGTACTGCGCGTACTACGGCTGCCCGATCGAAGCGAAGGGCGACCCGGTCGCGATGTTGCGGCGCGCGCTGCGTACCGGTCGGTGCGAGGTGCGCCCGCAGTCGTACGTCACCGACATCCTCCTCGACGCAACCGGCAAGCGAGCGCGGGGCGTGCGGTACCTCGACATCGAGATGAACGCCCACGAAGTGAGCGCCGAGGTCGTGATCCTCGCGGGCGGCGCGTTCGAGTCACCGCGGTTGCTGTTGCGCTGCGGCGTGGGCAACTCGTCGGGCCTGGTCGGTCGCCACCTGATGTTCCACTTCCAGACCCTCGTCGTCGCGTCGATGCCGTTCCGGTTGCACGCGCACCGGGGCCGCGCGGTCACGCACTTGCACGACGACCACATGGTCCCCGACGCCGACAGCCTTCGTTACGCCCGTGAGCACGGCCTCCCCTACTTCCGGGCCGGTCTCGTCGAGCACGGCGGTGGCGGGTTCCCGATCCTCGAGTCGGTGAACCTGCCCCCCGGCGAGTGGCATTCGAAGCTCATGCTCGATTCACCGATGCGCGACAAGCTGTGGGTGTTCACCGTGCAGGGCGAAGACCTGCCGCAGGCCACCAACCGCGTCGATCTCGACCCGACGGTGAAAGACGTCTACGGAGCGCCCGCGGGTCGCGCGACGTACAACCTGCACAAGCACGAGATCGTCGCGTCGCAGTACTACGCGCCGAAACTCGAAGAGATCATGCGCGAGATCGGCGCCGAATGGACGATCGTCGCGCACTCGCCACCGCTCCCCGGCGAAGGCAGCGGCAAGGGGTTCAGCAACGCGTCGTCGTCACGGCACATCATGGGAACGCTGCGCATGGGTACCGACCCGACCACCAGCGTGGTCGACCCGATGCAACGGTTGTGGGACGTGCCGAACGTCGTCGTCACCGACTCGTCGGTGTTCCCGACCAGCACCGGCTACGGCCCGACCCTCACCCTCGTCGCGATCGCCATGCGCGCGTGCCGCGACCTCGCCAACCTGCCACCGTTGAAGAGCGAGCGCCCCGCCTGAACCCCCTCAGCTCACCCGGGTTGTGTCACTTGCACCCCCGTACGGGGGTATAACCGTCACAACCCGGCGGGTGAGGTTGCCATCGGCGCGAGCCGTGGCCACGGCCGCGCGACTTCGAAACACCGGGCGAGCCGTAACACGATGTCGTCGCGGTGGCGGGGCCCCATGATGTGCAGGCCGACGGGGAGCCCCGCGGCGGTCACACCGGCCGGGACCGAGATCGCCGGGCTCCCGTACAGGTTGGCGAGCATCGCGAACGGGACTGCCGCAGCCGCGTGCACGGATTGGCCGAGCAGCGTGGTCGGCATCGGGCCTTCGGCTGCGAACGCGGGTACGGCGGCCGTCGGCGTACAGATCACGTCGACGGTGTCGAACAACGCGGCGAGCCGTTCCTCGATCTCGAACCGCCGGGTGAGCACGCGCGCGAGTTTGCGCATCGGCAACGCTTCCGTCGCCTCGTAGCCGGGCCGAACGTTCGGGTCGAGGTCGGCGGCCCGTTCGGGCCAGAGCCCCTCGCGCAGGTTGACCCACCGTTCCAGCGCGCCGAGTTTCGACCAGACGTCGATGTGGCCGGGGAACACGGTGTCGCGCTCGACCCACTCGAGACCGGCCGCGGCACCGAGCGCGCGGGCCGCGTCGTGCGCGATCGCGCCGACTTCCGGGTCGAGCACGGGCGCGTCCCCGAGATCGGTCGACCACACCGCGCGCAACCCGCGCACGTCGAGCGATTCGATCGCGTCCTCGTAGATCACACCGGGCGCCGGCAACGACGTGCGGTCGCGGTTGTGCGGGCCCGCCATCACATCGAGCAGCCGCGCCGAATCGGCAACCGTCGTCGCGAGTGCACCGACCACCGCCGTTTGCGAGTAGCGGCTCGCGACGACGTCCGGGATGCGGCCGTACGACGCCTTGAGGCCGACGAGCCCGGTGAACCCGGCCGGTGTGCGGGTCGATCCCCCGCCGTCGCTCGCGGTCCCGAACGGCACCAGGCCGGCCGACACCGCCGCCGACGAACCCCCGCTCGAACCGCCCGGCGTGCGCGTCAGGTCCCACGGGTTGCGGGTCACACCCAGCGCGGGGCTCGCGGTGAAGGCCCACGACCCGAACTCCGGCGCGGCGGTCTTACCCACGGGTATCGCGCCCGCGGCCCGCAACCGCGCGACGTGCAGCGCGTCCTGCGTCGCGGGCGGGTCGCCCTGGTACCAGCGCGACCCGTGCGTCGTCGGCATGCCGGCGCAATCATCGAGGTCTTTCACACCGAACGGCACACCGGCGAGCGGCCCGACGACCTCGCCGGTCGCGATGCGCCGGTCGAGGGCGTCTGCCGCGCGCCGCGCGCCGTCGGCGTCGAGGTGTACGAACGCGTTCAGCGCTTCGTTCCGCGCGCCGATGGCGGCCAGCGTCTCCTCGAGCACGTCGATTGCGGGCGCGGTGCCCGCCTGTACCGCGCGGGCGGTTTCGATCACGGTTCGCATGGCGGGCGAACGTAGCGCCCGCCACGAACCGCTGCCGGGGTCAACCGGCGTGCGTGGGCGTCGCCGCGTGCACGGCGAGATCCTTCGCGACCTGCGCGATGAAGCGACCGAGCGCGATCCGGGTGATCCAGCCCGTGCCGGGTGCCCCACGAAACTCGGAGTGCCAGGTGATCTCGGTCCCGCCACCGGCTGCGGGCACGAGCACGACGTCGGCGCGGTAGTCGTACACGCCTTTCAGCCCCGACAGCAGGACGTAGGCGAAATGCTTCGGTGCGTCGAAGGCGACGACCCGTTCCCGGGTCACCCGCTTGCCCCGGCCGAAGTACCGCACCGCGTCGATCCCGTTCGGGTCGTCGGGGCCGGGGGTCTCGATCCCCGACGTGGTGAACGCCGACCACGACGCCCAGGTCGGGGCGTCGGACAGCAGCGCCCACACCGCCTCGGGCGGCGCGGACGACGTCGCGTGCTCATCGATGACGTGGCGTTTCTTGCTCATTGCCTCTTCCTCCTGCTTCGGGGTTGCCCATGTACCATCTGGTACATGTACCATATGGTACATGGGTGAGGCCAGAGAAAAATTGCTCGCGGCGGTGACGGCCGAACTCGACCGGCACGGTATTCGCGACCGCTCCCTGCGCGACATTGCGCAGGCGGCCGGCACCAGCCACCGCATGCTCATTCACCATTTCGGTTCCCGAGCCGGGCTGCTCGTCGCGATCGTGGAAACGGTGGAGGCGGCCGAACGGGAACGAGCGGTCGCGGCCGGCGTTGCCGGCGAAACACCGGACGAGAACCTGCGGGCCGTCTACCGCACCATGTGGGACCACTTCGCCGACCCGGCGCTGGCCGGCCGCGAGCGCCTCTTCTACGAGTGCTACGCGCGAGGCCTGCAGGGCGAAGAACCCTTCACGCGCCTGCTCCCCGGGGCGGTGACCGCGTGGCTCGACGCGCTCACCGACGCGCAGTCCGCGCTCGGTGTGCCCGAGCCGGCGGCGAGGGCGCGGGCGCGCCTCGAACTGGCGATCGTGCGCGGGTTGATCCTCGACCTGCTCGCCACCGGCGACCGGCGCGGCACGCGGGCGGCGATCGACGAGTACGTACGGCTGCTCGAACGCGCTAGTGGTTGAGGACGGTTCGCGTGTACACGACGATCGCGCGGATCTCGTCGGCAGTGAGACCGTGGTTCTTCCCGAATGCCGGCATCGGTGGCTTGCCGTTGGTGACGAACTTGACCTGGTCGTCGATGTTCGGGAAATCCCGTATGACCGCGCCGCCGCTCAAACGCGGTCCGGTGCCGCCAGAACCGCCCGCGCCGTGGCAGCCCGCGCAACGGATCGCGAACGCGGTCGCGGCGTCGAACGGCGCGGTGGTCCCGATGATGTGATCGCCGCTGCTGTTGCCGTGGGTGAAGTGCATCACCCCGAACACGACCAGCGCGACGAGCGCGATGCCCGCCACGACCATGAACATTCGTTTGCCCGGGTCCACGCCGGCGCCGCTCCCTTCAGATCCCGAATCGTGCCGCCAGTACCTGCGCGACATCTTCCGGCGAGCCGTCCCACTCCACCGCCGCGCTCTCCTTGCGCCCGCTGACGAACAGCACCAGCTCGCCGGGCGCACCGGTGACGACGACCTTCGGTTCGCCCTTGTGCAACACGCGCGACCGCCCGTCGGGCGTTCGCAACTCCAGGCCGAGGTGCACGCGGCGCCCGGCAAGCCGGCCGCTCAGCGCGAGCGAACCCCACAACACGTCGTCGAGTTCGTGCACCGACGGTCGAGGGCCGTCGCCGCGGGCGCGGCGGATGTCTTCGTGGTGCACCCAGTTCTCGACCACGTTCGGTACCGCCATCGGCCCGGTGCGAAACAGGAACGGCGGCCCGTTGCGCAACGCGCGCACCATCGTGTCGTAGCCCCGCCGAGCGACGTGCTGCATCACGCGCTTCGTGTGCGCGGCGAACGGCCCCGGCAACAGGATCCCGATCGCGGCATCGGGCCGGGTCTCGCGCACGAGCAAGTGCGCGGCCAGATCGGTCGTGGTCCAACCTTCGTCGAGCGTCGGCGAGTCGGGCCCGGCTGCGTCGAACGTGTCGCAGAGCGCGGCGCGTTCCACGAGAAGCAGTTCGGTCGCGCTCATCCGGCTGCAGGGTAGTAACGCAGTTCGACGACGTTGCCGTCGGGGTCGCGTACGTAGAGGCTTGTCCCGTCGCCTCTCGCACCCCATCGGGTGGCCGGGCCGTCGACGACGTCGAACCGGCCGGACGCCTTCAAGGCTTCGAGGTCGGTCGGCTCGATCACCAGGCAGAGATGATCGAGGTTCTTGCCCCCCGGCGCCGGGGGCACGTTGCCGGCCGGGAAGAGATCGACGATCGTCTGCGCGTCGATCCGCACCGACGGGAAGAACACCTCACCCGCGCGCCACTCGTCGGCCCGTTCGGCTTCCAGGCCGAGCGTGCCGCAGTACCAGGCGAGCGAGCGTTCGACGTCGGCGCAACGCAAGACGATGTGGTCGAGCGCGCGCACAGATACGGCAGCCATCGGAGGGACGCTACCGCGGCAGGCCCAGCATCCGGTCGCCGATGATCGTGCGCTGCACTTCCGACGTGCCGCCCGCGATCGACGCGGCCTTCGACCACAGCCATTGCCGTTGCCAGAACCCTCCGCCCGGGTTGGCCTGCGCACCCCACCACAGGGGCGCCGCGTCGCCCGTCACGTCGAGCGCGACGGCGGAAAGGTGCTGGGTCATCGACGACCACGACAGCTTCACGATGCTCGATTCCGGTCCGGGCTGGATGCCGCGGCCCAACCGCGACAGCGTCCGCCAATTGTGCAACCGGAGCACCCGCAACTCGACGAACGACTGCGCGAGGTCGTCGGCGATCTCGAGGTCGTCGAGCGAACCGTTCGATTCCGCCAGCGCGTACAACTCGTCGAGGTAGACCTCGTGCACCACCTGTTCCTTGAACGGGAACGACGTGCCGCGTTCGTGGGCGAGGGTCGTGTTCGCGACCGACCATCCACGGTGAAGGTCACCGACGAGATGGTCGTCGGGCACGAACACGTCGTCGAGGAACACCTCGTTGAACTCGGCGTCGGCCGTGATCTGCACGAGGGGCCGCACCTCGATGCCTTCCGACTCCATGTCGACGATCAGGTAGGAGATCCCCTGATGGCGGGGCGCGTCGGGATCAGTGCGGGCGAGGCAGATACCGAACCGGGCGAACTGCGCGTAGCTCGTCCAGACCTTCTGGCCGGAGAGACGCCAGCCGCCGTCGACGCGTTCGGCCCGGGTTTGCAGCGACGCGAGGTCGGAACCGGCGTTCGGTTCGCTGAACAGCTGGCACCAGAGTTCCTCGGCGGTGAGGATCTTCGGCAGGAACCGCGCCTTCTGCTCGTTGGTGCCGTGCGCGAGGAGCGTCGGGCCCGCGAGATTGATCCCGACCCGGTTCACCGGCTGCAGCGCGCGTGAGCGCGCGTACTCCATGTTGAAGATCGCGACCTCGACCCCCGACGCGCTCCGGCCGCCGTACTCGACCGGCCAGTGGATGCCGACCCACCGGCCCGCGGCGAGCTTCTCCTGCCACGCGCGGCCCCAGGCGATCTCGTCGGCGAGCGACGCGAAACGCGGTGGCAGATCGAGGTTCGCGTCGAGCCAACCGCGCACCTCGCGCGCGAATGCTTCCTCTTCGGGAGTGAAGGAGAGGTCCATGCGGGCTCAGAGGTCCCAGAAGCGGTCGCGCTGGTAGGCGACGAACGAGTCGAACAGCGCGCGCTCGTCGGCGGGGCCGAACGGTCGGTAGGCAGCCTCGTCGCGCCCGCGCACGAAGAGCGCATCACCGTTGGTGCGGTCGTGACGGAACTTCTGGTGGACCAGCGTGCGCTTCACGATCTTGTTGGTGCCGGTGGTCGGCGGGTCGCGCAGCAACCGCACGTAACGGGGCCGCCACTTCGGGCCGATCGCGTCGACCTTGTCGAGCCAGGCGGCGAACTCCTCGGGGTCGAACTCGGCGTCGTCGGCCATCACCAGGCTCGCCATCACCTGGTCACCGGCCTGATCGTCGGGCACGCCGTACACGGCCGCGAGGACGACACCGGGGGCCTGCCGCAGGGCTTCCTCGATCGGCGCGGCGGGAAAGTTCTCGCCGTCGACCCGGATCCAGTCGGCGGTGCGGCCCGCGAAGTAGAGGTAGCTGTCGGCGTCCTTGTAACCGAGGTCGCCCGACCAGTACCAACCGAACCGGGTCGTCTTCGCGTTGGCCTCGTCGTTGTTGTAGTAACCCTCGAACGGCCCGACCCCCGCGGTGTTCACGATCTCGCCGACGCACTCCTCGGCGTTCACGAGACGGCCTTCGGCGTCGAACGCGGCGCGCGCCTTCTCGTTGCCGTCGTCGTCGACGATCTTGACGTGATCGGGCGCGAGGCCGAGTGCACCCGGCCGTTGCTCCGCGTCGCGGTTGACGGCGACGCCACCCTCGGTCGCGCCGTACGCGTCGATCACTTCTACACCGAATCGCGCCGCGAACGCCTGCACGACTTCGGGTGAACCTTCGTTGCCGAACGCGACCCGCAGGCGGTTGGTGGCGTCGTCGCGCCGCTCGGGCTGGGCGAGCAGGTACGCGAGCGGCTTGCCCGTGTAGTTGAAGTACGTCGCGCCGTAACGGCGGACATCGGGCAACCAGCGCGACGCGCTGAACCGGCGACCGAGCGCGACCGCGCACGGCGTGACGATCGACGGTGCCCAACCGACCTGCACCGCGTTCGAGTGGAAGAGCGGCATGCACACGTACCCGATGTCGTCGGGACCGAGGCCCATGATCATGTGCATGCGATTGCCGGTGACGAGCAGGCGCCGCTGGGTACAGATCACCGCCTTCGGGGCGTTGCTCGTCCCCGACGTGAAGATGAGCGCCCAGATCGAGTCGACGTCGGGTTCGTACCCGGGATCGGTCGCGGGTTGCCCGTCGAGCGCGGCGGCAAGCGACGAACCCAACGTCGGGGTCGGATCGTCGTCGTCGGCAAAACGCGTCGAGGAGAGCAGGGCCGGCAACTGCTCGGCGATGGGCGCGAGCAACGCTTCGTGGCGCGGCTCGGTGAGCACGAGACCGCAGTGCGTGTGCTGCGCGTCGCGCAGCAGGTGTTCGTTGCGGCGGGTGTGGTTCAAGCCGACGATCCCGGCGCCGATCAGCGCGGCACCGCCGAACGCGAAGAGGTAGTCGGGCGTGTTGTCGAGCAGCACCGCGACGTGGCGCGGGCCTTCGGCCGGGAGGCGTTCGAGGAAGAGGTTCGCGAACCGGCACGACTCGGCGTAGTACTCGGCGTGCGTCCAGGTGCGATCCCCGAACAGGATCGCCGGACGGGAACCGTGCTCGGCGGCGTTGCGCCGCAACACGGCGGCGGCATTGGGCGCGACGAGCGGTGCCTGCCCGGGCGCGGGGGCATTCCGGCGAGCTGTACCTGACATCGGCGTCAGTGTAGGTGGGAGCCCCGTCGCGCTCTACGGTGGCGGCCATGGACGCCGCGGCATGGGACGAGCGCTACGCCAACCAGGACCTCGTGTGGGGCGCCGAACCGAACCGGTTCGTGGCCGCGGAGCTGGCCGGCCTCCCGGCCGGCCGCGGGCTCGACCTCGCGTGCGGCGAGGGCCGCAACGCGATCTGGCTCGCTCGCCACGGCTGGGAGATGACCGCGGTCGACTTCTCCGCCGCTGCGATCGAAAAGGCCCGCGCCCTCGCCGCGCATGAAGACGTGACCGTCGAGTTCGTGGTCGCCGACGTCACCCGGTTCCGGCCCGAGTCGCCGTTCGATCTCGTGCTGTTGAGCTACCTGCAACTCGCGGGCGACGCACGCGACCGCGCGTTGCAGGTTGCGGTCGATGCCGTCGCGCCCGGCGGGACGTTCTTCTTCATCGCCCACGATGCTCGCAACGTGACCGACGGCTACGGCGGCCCGAGCAGCGCGAGCGTCTGCTACCGGGCCGACGACATCGTCCCGCTGCTCGACGGCTTCGATGTGCTGCAGGCCGGCGAAGTGTTGCGGCCCGTGACGCGCGACGACGGAACCGAGGCCCACGCCATCGACGTTCTCGTCCACGCCGTCAACAGGCGTCGATAGCTATCGCATAGCGATAGCTATCGACGCATGTGGGGACGTTAGTGTCGGCGGGGATGAGCGTTGACCTCACAGGCGCGGCCGATCTGCACTGCCATTTCGGCCCCGACGCGCACCGCGAACGGTCCGTCGACGCCTTCGAGGCGGCGCGCGAAGCGGCGGGCGCGGGGCACCGCGCCATCGTGCTCAAGTCGCACGACTTCCCCACCCCGTCGCTCGCCTGGGCGGTGCGCGAGTCGGTACCCGGCATCGAGGTGTACGGCGGTATCTGCTGCGACCGCGAGGTGGGCGGGGTCAACCCCGCGGCGGTCGAAGTCGCGCTCCGGCTCGGCGCCAAGATCGTGTGGTTGCCGACGCTGAGCAGCCGGCAAGACTTCGACAATGGGGTCGCCGCGCAACTCGGCCTGGCCGGTCCCGGCATCTCGGTCACCGACGACGACGGCGCGCTGCTCCCCGCGACGCGCGAGGTGCTCGACCTGGTGGCCGAACACGGTGCGGTGCTCGCAACCGGGCACGTGAGCGCAGCCGAGCACTATGCCGTCGTGCGCGACTTCGCGACGCGCGGCACCGTGCTCGTCACCCACGCCACCGAAGACCTGGCCGGGCCGCACCTGTCGGCCGCGCAATGCCGGGAACTCGCGGAACTCGGTGCGTGGATCGAACTGTGCGCGATGACCTGCATCGGTGCGCTCGCGACGAAGAGCGTGGGCGAGATGGTCGCAACGATCAAGGCGGTCGGCCCGGCGCGGGTGACCCTCGGCACCGACTACGGCCAGAAGATCAACCAGCACCCGGCCGCCGGCCTCCAGACCTACGCCGACGCGCTCTTCGCCGAAGGGCTCACCGAAACCGACATCCGCCTCATGGCCTGCGACAACCCCGTCGCCCTGCTCACGCCACGATGACCACGGCGAACAATGCAGTGGAGATAGAGCAGTCGTCGCGCATCGCGAATCGCCCTTGCGCCGGTTGTGACGAAGGAACGATTGCCGGGACGGCGTCGTCCTGTCACGCTCATCTCAGACGGCGTGGGTAGGCGGCGTGTAACGCTTGGAAGGCCGAGGGATGAGGCGAAGTTCGGTACGTGGTGCGGACGTCGAGCCCGCCCGGCTGTGGGCCGCCGACCTCGCCTACGGCGCAGCCGCGTTGCCTGCCGTCTGCGCGGGCATCGCCTGGGCCGGCGTCTTCGGCAGCATCCGAGGCGACAAGTTCGGCCGGGCGGTGGCGGTCACATTCGTCGCGTCGGGATTGTCGTGGGTCGTATGGCGTCTTGTCGGTAGCGGGCTCTGGTACGAGGACGATGCCCTTGTCACGCGGGGTGTCTTCCGCACGCGTCGCATCCCCTGGTCGTCGATCGCGCGTGCCTTACCAGGTCGATGACGAGCCGTGGTTGCTCTTCTTGAGCAGGGTCTCCGACACCCGTACTCGATTGCAGCTGGAACTGACCGACGGGTCGGTCATCCACCCGTTCGCGATGCAGTGCAACGGCTCGGCCGACCGGGCGCGGCGCACTGCCCGGCAGATCAACCGGCGAGCTGCGCGGGACCGGCAGCCGGTGCCGGCTGGACCGGTCTCGTCCCCGACGGTGAGCACGGCAGACAACCCGGCGCGGTGGAGCCGAGCGTGCCCGGGCGCCGCGGTGCGGGTGCTCAGGCGTAGTGGTCCGTCGGGTCCGGCGGTACGACGGTTGTCGAGCACGCACCGCATCGAAAGGCGACACGAGGGCGTCCTCGGAACCCGATCTCGAGAACGACGACGGCGTCCTTCGGCGCCCTGAACGAACGGCGGAGTGTTCCACGCCAGAGCACTTGCGCCCCGAGCAGCCAACCGCCCGTAACCGCCGCCATCCAACCGGATAACCAACCCGATTGCATCTCGGCATCGCAGTTGGGGCATCGCATTCAGGCATCCTCGCACGCGGGACGCGTTCGCAGTCGGCGGACGGGCGAACCCGCGCGCCGTTGTCGTTCGGACGAACGCCTGAAAGGCCCGCTCTTGTCGGGAAGTCGTGGCCGACTGCCGGGCCGCGCCGCGAACCGGTACCGCGTTGCGGGAGGGCCGGAAATACACGGTTCGGCGACGCACGTAACGCGTATGGTCGGGGCCGCATGGGCAACCTCGCGGACGACACCGCGGTGCAGGGGAACGACGGCAACTACACGCGGGTCCTGTCGCGCGACTGGGAGATCTGGGGACCGAACGGCGGCTACGTCGCGTCGGTCGCGCTGCGCGCCGCCGGCATGCACTCGCGTTTCGCGCGCCCCGCGAGCATGGTCGGCCACTACCTCGGGGTCGCGTCGTTCGACGCGCCGATCGAGATCTCGACGATCACCCAGCGCGAAGCGAAGCGGGCCGAGTCGATCCGGGTGTCGATCCGCCAGGCCGAACGGCCGATCCTCGAAGCGATGGTGTGGGCGATCGCCGAAGTCGAAGGTCTCCAGCACGAAGACGCGGCAATGCCCGAGGCACCCGACCCCACCACGCTGCAATCGGTCGCCGAGCGACTCGCCGACCGGGAAGACGCGTTCTTCTACCCGTTCTGGCAGAACTTCGACGAACGCCCGCTGGCGTGGATCGACGACTGGGAGAACCGGCCGCCGGCGCCGCCGCGCTGCGCGGGCTGGTACCGCTACGTGCCGGCCGACACCTTCACCGATCCGTGGGTCGACGCGTGCCGTTCGCTCATCCTCATCGACACGATGCCGTGGCCGGCCGCGCAACGGCTCCACGTGCGCGGCCACTCCTTCATGGCGCCGAGTATCGACATCTCGGCCGCGTTCCATCGGCTTCGCCCCGACGAACCGTGGCTGCTGGTCGACGCGACCGCACCGATCGCGCACGACGGTTTGGTGAGCGGGCACGTGAACGTGTTCGCGCGCGGTGGCGCGCTGCTCGCGTCGGGCGTGAGCCAGTTGCTCTGCCGTCCCGCACCCGCCTGACCGCGCCGCCGTACACTCCCGCCCCGTGGAAGACCGCGAGACGCCGGGGCTGTACCTCGAGATGATCGAAGGCGCGCTCGACGGCTACGCGGCGGAACGGGTGCCCGAGGTGCTGGCCGCGCCGGGCGCCGACCGCGCGACCACGTGGCGCAACGTGTACCGCGACCGCGCCGACCTCCCCCGCGTCCTCCCCGAGTTCGACCATCTCGCGGTGTACGAGGTGCAACCGTCGTTCGCTCCGCCTTCGCCGGCACGGGGTGTCGCCGGTCATCTGTTCCGTCGCACACCGCGGCCCGGGCAGGGCTGCCTGACCGGCGAGCCCACCACCGGTCTGTCGCTCGTGTTGATCTCGCCGAAGGACCCGGCCGACGCGCAGGCTCTGCGCGACTGGGGCGACTTCGTGCACATCCGCCACATCGCCGAAGCCGGCGTTCCCGGGTACGGCATGATCACGCCCTATGAGAACGTCACCGGCGGCGACCCGCGCTACATGCACTTCTACGAGATGAGCACCGACACCCCCGAGCAGTCGTTCAAGGCCATGACGCCACTCGTCGCCGAACGCATCGGCGAGCCGGGCAGCGATGCGTTCAAGCATTGGGCGATGCACCCGCAACTGCGGATCATGTACGTCAACACGTTCGCCCGCGTCGGTGCGTATGGCTGACGACATCTTCTCCGTCATCACCCGCCAGCGGGCCTGCCGCACCTACCGCGACGAGGAAGTTCCCGACGACGTCGTCGCGCAGGTGCTCACCGCGGCGACGTTCGCGCCGAGCGCCGAGAACAAGCAGCCGTGGGAATTCATCGTGGTGCGCGAGCAGGCCCGGCGCGGCGAAATCGCCCGGCTGATGCAACGAGCGTGGGAGCAATACGGGCGCGCCTACGCCGAACCGCACACCACGCCGCTGCTGATGGCCGACGTCGACGCCGGCATGACAGGCGGCTTCGCCACCGCGCCCGTGTGGATCGTCGTCGCGGCCGACCTGAACCGCACCCTCGACGTGACCGTGCCGTCGTCGATCTTCCCCGCGGTGCAGAACCTGCTGCTCGCCGCGACCGCACTGGGCCTCGGATCGGCGCTCACGACGATCGCGCTCCTGGCCGACGAGATGCGCACCCTGCTGGCGTTGCCCGACCACGTGCAGCCGGTGGCGGTGATCCCGCTCGGGTACCCGGCGCGGCCGCTCGCACCGCCGCGGCGCGAGCCGTTCGGCGCCCACGCCCACCGGGAACAGTTCGGCACCGCCTGGTAGCCGGCCGGTCGCTATTCCTCCGGGTGGTGATGCACGACCAGCACGGAGCAGGGCGCGTGCCGCACGACGTGCTCGCTCACCGAACCGAGCAGCATCCGCTTCAACCCGGTGCGACCGTGCGAACCCATCACGATCACATCGGCGGGGAGCTCTTCGGCGACCCGGCAGATGGTGGTCGCGACGTCGCCCAGCTCGCTGCGCTGTTCGACCTCGCGACCGGTCAGCGCCGCCGCGGTACGCGCCAGTTCGGCACTCGCCTCCTGCTGTTCGGCCTCCCACAGCTTGCGCTGTTCCTCCGGCGAGTAGACGGAACCTTCGAAGCCGCCGGCGTCGTCGCCGGGCACTTCGGTGAGCACGGTGAGCAAGGTCACCGCGGCCGGCTGGCCGAGCAGCGCGACGCCGCGGCGCGCGGCCTCGATCGACAGTTGCGACCCGTCGGTCGCGATGAGCACGTGCATGGGAAAGCCGCCTCTCGCTACGTGTTGACCGGCACCAGCGTGCCATCCGCAGCAGCCGAAGTGCGGATGGCGTCGATCACCTGCATCTCGGCGACCCCGTCGGCGAAGGTCGGCACCGCGACCGGGGCGGGCGCGTCCCGGCCTTCCACCCCGGCCCGCAACGCTTCGCACAGCCGGGTATAGGGACCCAGCTCGAGGTGGGTGAAGCGTTCTCTCGGATCGCCGGGAACGGGTGGCGGCGCGGGAAGGGCCAGGTCGGGAGGCACGTCGAGGGCCCGGCGGCCGTTCGCGCCGGCGATCCACGGTCCGTCGCCGTCGATCCCGACGGTGCCGTGCGTCCCGGCCACCACGGTGACCCCCGCGACCGGCGCGAACGACGCGGCCGTCTGCACGAGCACGCCGTCGACCTCGCTGCGCATCCGGAAGCGCACGACGAACGAGTCTTCCGCGGCGGACGCGTCACGATCTCCCACCGTCGGCAACGTCGCGCTCACCGCCGCGAACTCCCCCAGCCAGGTGCGCACCTGGTCGATCAGGTGCGAACCCGACGCACCGAGCCACCCACCGCCGCGGCGCGCGTCGAACCACCACGGCGGTGTGCGGTCGTCGGCACCGGCGACCAGGCGCACGAATTGCACGAGCGACACGAGGCGGGGTGTGCCGATCGCCCCGGACGCGATCGCCCGACCGAGCGTCGCACGGTCGGCCGCCCAGCGGAACTCATGACCGACCAGATGCGTGACGCCGGCACCCGTCGCCGCGTCGAACATCGCGACGGCCTGCCCGGTGTCGAGCGCGAACGGCTTCTCGCACAGCACGTGCCGGCCGGCCTGCGCCACCGCGATCGCGAGCGGCGCGTGCGTGTCGGGCGGGGTCGCGATGGTCACCGCGTCGACGGCGGGGAGCGCGAGCGCTTCGTCGAGTGAACCGCAGGCGTGTTCGACACCGCAGCGCGCGGCCCGGCGCGCCGTCTTGGCCGGATCACGGCCGACGAGCCCCACCACGTCGAAGCCCGCGGCGCGCAACGCGGGGACGTGGACCCGGCACCCGAACCCCGTGCCGACGACGACCGCGCGAGGCGCACCCACTCAGTAGCCCTCGACAGGGTCGACGACGTCGTGCAGCGCCTCGCCGCGCACGAACCGTTCGAGGTTCTCGACGAACAGTTCCATCGTGCGGGCCAGGAGTTCGGGCGTGTACCACGACACGTGCGCCGACAACCGCACGCCCGGGTGCGAGTACATCCAGTGACCAGCGGGCAGCGGCTCCGGCGCGACGGTGTCGAGGGTGGCGGCGGCCACACGACCGTCGTCGAGCGCGGCGCGCAGCGCGTCCTGGTCGATCAGGGCACCCCGGGCGATGTTGACGATGTGGGCACCCCGCTTCATCTGTGTGAACGCGACCGCGTCGAGCAGGTGGTGGGTCTTCGAGGTTGCGGGCGCGGCGAGCACGATGTGGTCGCTCACCGCCAGCAACTCCTCGAGTGTGGGCACGACCCGCACACCGGCGACCGGGCTCGGCGCGCCGGTACGGCGGAGCGCAACCACCGGCATCCCGAATGCGAGCGCGCGTCGCGCCACCGCGGTGCCGATACCGCCGAGGCCGACCAACCCGACGGTGCGGCCTTCCACGACGTCCATCGCCGGGGCCGGGAAGTTCCAGTGCGCGGGGGCGTCGTGCAACCAGATGTCGGGGAAGCGCTTCGCGAACGCGAGGATCGCCGCGAGCACGAACTCGGAGATCGGCCCCGCGCTCGCACCCCGCGCGCAGGTGACCGTGCGCCCTTCGAACACGGCCGGCGGCACGCCGTCGGCACCCGTCCCCGACAGCTGGACCCACCGCACGCCGGCCGCTTCGATCCAGGGGAGGTAGCGGTCCCACCCGCCGTAGCCACCGAAGAACACCTCGGCCCGCAACCCTTCCGGGGGCGCGTCGCCCGTCACCGGCATCATCTCGACGTCGGGGAGGCGGGCGGCGACGAGTTCGGCGGCGCGCTCGCCCATCTGGTTCAACACTCGTACGGGCATCGCCCCAACGTACGTGACCTCGCCGCCTACGCTGACATGCGTGTCAGCATCGCGGGCCGAGGTGGTGTGCACCGGCGTGGCGTTCGGCGAAGGGCCGGTGTGGTGCGACGACGGCACCCTCGTGGTGACCAGCGTCGTGGAGGGAGCGCTGTACCGGGTCTTCCCCACCGAGACACGCGCGGTGCGCTTCGCCGACACGGGCGGCGGCGCGAACGGCGCCGCGCTCACGGCCGCCGGCTCCCTGCTCGTCACCCAGAACGGCGGCATCGACTTCGGGCCGTTCGGCCTGTTCGAGGAGCCGCCGCCGTTCCGGCCCGCGACTCCGGGCCTGCAACTGGTCAGCGCCGACGGCGCCCAAGTCACCTACCTCGCGAGCGACGGCTTCCACGCGCCGAACGACCTCGCAGTCGGCGGCGGCGGCACGATCTACTTCACCGATCCGGGGCACCACCCGCCGGCCCGTGACGACGCCGCCGTCGTGTACGCGTACGCGCCCGACGGCACGGTCAGCACCTTCGCGACCGGCTTCTTCTTCTGCAACGGCATCGCCTTCGAACCCGACGGCACGATGGTGGTGGTCGAGCGGCACGGGCTGCAGCGTGTACACCCCGGCGGCGAGCGCGAGTGGTTGATCGAGATGCTGGGCCAAGGTGGCGGCGATGGCTTCTGCTTCGACGCCGACGGCCGGGCCTACGTGGCGTCGACGATCGAGCACGGGGTGCGGGTCGTCGACCCCGACGGGACGATCGTCGATTTCCTCGAGATCGAGGGGCACGGGCTCACGACCAACTGCTGCTTCGGTGGCGACGATCTCCGCACGCTCTTCGCCACCGACGCGATACCCGGCAACGTCGTCGCGTGGGAGCACATGCCGGTGCCGGGGTTGCCCCTCCCGGTGTGGCCGGGCCCCTGAAAACGGTGGGGAGGCGCGAACCGCCTCACCTCGCGCCCCACCCACCGTGACCGACAGTGTGAACCGCGTGGCCGCATTCGGAAAGCCGCGCCGGACTCACCGTCTGTTTCAGCGGAGGAGTTCGCGGATCGCGCGCGCGAGATCGTTCGCCCACCCCGCGGGTCGTCGAGCGGCCAACCGTTGCCGGGAAGGTCGAAGTACTCGATCGACGCCTTGCCTGCGTAACCGAGCGCGTCGAGCCGTGCGAACACCGCGGCGAAGTCGACGACACCGCTCGGGTCGTCGACATGCACCTGGGTCGAACCCGGTCGGCCTTGGCGCAGCTGCACGTGGTCGGCGAATTCGAGGAGCTCGCACGGGTCGCCGCCCCAGTCGGCGACGTGTCCGGTGTCGACGAGGAGCCGCACGCCCGGCACCTCCTCGCGGAACGCCTCGACCGTTTCCAGCGAGTGCACGCACGCCCCCGCCCACGGTTCGAGCAAGGCGTTCGGCGCGGCCCGCCACCACCGCACCGCGCGGTCCCACATGCCGGGCCCGTCGATCGGCGCCGGTGTCGCGCACCACGTGGGCTGGGGTTTCGGGAACGCGGTCGGGCAGGCAACCGGGAGGGCCAACGACGATTCGTCGGTGCCGAGCATCACGTCGATGTGCGCGAAGCCGTCTTCGCGCGCGAGACGCGCCCGCTCGATGGCCGGCAACGGCGCGTAGACGACCTCGACGACGCCGAGCGCGCCGGCCCGCACTCGCTACTTCTGCATCGACGTCGGCATCACCATGCCGACGGGCTGCAGGTGCTGGCCGAGGATCCGGTCGAAGTTACGCGCCACTTCCTCGGGGCTGAAACCGCCGTCTTTCCACATCCACGCGATCTGCTTCGGGTGCTGGAAGATCGTGTACCCGTACTCGGTGCGCCCGAGCACCTGGCCGTTTACGTGCCCGGCCTGCTCGGACGCCAGGAACGCGACGAGCGGGGCGTTGAGCGCCGGGTTCTCCTCGGGCGGCGGTTCGTTGCCACTCTTCTCGAACAGCGACGCGGTCATGCGGGTCGCACCCGACGGCGCGACCGCGTTCACGGTGACCCCGTAGCGAGCGAGTTCGAGCGCCCACACGAACGTCATCCCCATGATCCCGGCCTTCGCGGCGCCGTAGTTCGTCTGCCCGAAGTTGCCCCGCAGGCCCGCCGACGACGTGATGTTGACGATCCGCCCGTACTCCTGCTCGCGCATCAGCGCCGCGGCATGACGGGTGCAGTTGAACGTGCCCTTGAGGTGGACGCCGATCACCGCGTCGAAATCGGCCTCCTCCATCTTCACGAGGGTGCGGTCTCGCACGATGCCGGCATTGTTGACGAGGATGTCGATCTTGCCGAACGCGTCGACCGCGGTCTGGATGATCCGGCCCGCGCCGTCGAAGTCGCTCACCGAGTCGTAGTTCGGGACGGCGTGCGACCCGAGCGCATCGATCTCCTTGCACACCGCCGCCGCGGTGTCGTCCTCGCCGCCGCGGCCGTCGAGCGCAACACCGACGTCGTTGACGACGACATTCGCGCCTTCACGGGCGAAGCACAGCGCGAACTCGCGGCCGATACCGCGACCTGATCCGGTGACGACCGCGACCCGGCCGTCGAGCAGTCCCACGTGGCGACGCCTTACGCCGCGACGGCGGTCGCGCCACCCAAGACCGCGGTCGCGCCGTCCTGGTTGGTGACGGTGAGGTCGAGGTCGACGAGGGTCTCGCCGCCTTCTTCGCGCACGCCCGTGACCTTCGCGACCGCAGTCAGCACATCGCCGGGCCATACCTGCCTGGAGAACCGCACCTGGAGCCGGCGGATCGCTTCCGGCCCGAACCAGTCCTTCACGACCCGCGCCGCGAGACCCATCGACAGCATCCCGTGCCCGAACACCGACGGGTTCCCGACCTGGGTCGCGATCGTGTCGTCGTGGTGCATCGGGTTGAAATCGCCGGACGCTCCGGCGTACTTCACGAACATCGTGCGGGTGAGCGCCGGGAAGGAGACGGTGCGCTCCTCCCCGACCGTGACCTGGGTCGCCGTCGTCATCAGGCGTTCCTCCGAAGGTTTGCTGACGCCGACGTCACTCTATTGTCTCGGTCGCTCGCTGCTCCTCCTCCGTCGTCGCGGGCGCTCGCTCCCTGGGCGAGCTCACTCGCTGCGCTCGCTCGCCGCACCACCAGACGCCTCTCGGGGCTGTCGCGGGCGCTCGCTCTGCTGCTCGGTTGCTCGCTGCACTCCGCTGTCTCGCGCGCTCGCTGCTCCTCCTCCGTCGTCGCGGGCGCTCGCTCCCTGGCGAGCTCGCTCGGTGCGCTCTGCTGTCTGCGAGCGCGCTCACAGGCAATCCTCCTCCATCGTCGCGGGCGCTCGCTCCCTGGCGAGCTCACTCGCTGCGCTCGCTCGCCGCACACGGAGGAGCAGCGAGCTCGCAGGAGCGGCGAGCCTGCGAGCGCGACCAGAAACATGACATGGGCGTCGGGCCCGCCTAGCCTGGCCGGGTGGCTCGACGCTCGGCTGAGAACGGTTCGTCCCGTTCGGGCCGCGGCCGGAAGACCGACGGGCCGGCGAGCGCACGAAAGCCGAGCGGCACCCCGGCACAGGCCCGGGAACTGCGCGCCCGGGGGCAACGCACGATGCGCAAGTTGCTCGACGCCGGCGTTTCGGTCTTCGAGACCCGCGGCTACCACGCCGCCCGGGTCGACGACATCGTGAAGCTGGCGAACACGTCGCACGGGACCTTCTACCTCTACTTCTCCAACAAGGAAGACCTGTTTCGCGCCCTCGCGGAAGAGGTCGGCGACGCGCTTCAGAACCTGGCCGAATCGCTTCCGGCGGTCCGTCCCGACGGCGACGGTCACGCCGCGCTGCGCTCGTGGATCAGCGACTTCGCCGATCTCTACGACCATTACGGGCCGGTCGTGCGGGCGTGGACCGAAGCGGAGATCGGCCCGCACGAGTTCGGTCGGCTCGGCACCGAGATGCTGACCCGCTTCACCCTGACGTTCACGACCCGGATCGCGGGATCGCTGCCCGAAGGGGTGAACCCGGCGATCGCCGGTCTGGTACTCGTCGCGATGCTCGAGCGCATGAACTACTACGTGCTGTCGAACCAGGTGCAGGTGACCCGCACGAAGATGATCGACACCCTCACCGACGTGATCTCGGCGTCGCTTTCGGGCACCGTGCACGCCTGACCACGTCCCCGCGGGGACGTTCCGGGTACCGAACGGCCGTCAGGTGCCGGCCGGCGGGGCGGCGCTCTCGCCCGACAGCAGCCGCACCTGGAGGTCGCCGACGTCGGCCTTCGGGCCGTCGAACGCGACTTCGCCCTTGACCAGGACGATGACATCGTCGGCGATCGCGAGCGCGTGGCTGATGTGCTGTTCGATGATGAGGAGCGTCGTGCCGGCGTCGCGGATCGTCCCGAGGGTCCGGTACACCTCGTCGACGATGAGCGGCGCGAGCCCGAGCGAAAGTTCGTCGGCGATCAGCAACCGGGGCCGCTCGACCAGCACGCGCGCGAGCGACAGCATGCGTTGCTCGCCCCCGGAGAGCGTGCCGGCGAGTTGGGCGCGCCGCTCCCCCAGCCGGGGGAACATGTCGTAGGCCTCGTCGAGCCCGGCGTCGACGCCGCGGCGGCCGCGCGATCGGCGGAAGGTGAGGCTCAAGTTCTCTTCGACAGTCAAGGACGCGAACACCGATCGGCCTTCGGTCGCATGGATCACCCCGAGCCGCGCGTACCGGTAGGGATGCCACCCGGTGACGTCGATCCCGTCGATGTGCACGGTCCCCGCCGACGGCGCGACGAGCCCGGATGCGACACGGGCGATCGTCGTCTTGCCCGCGCCGTTCGACCCGAGGAGTGCGAGCACCTTGCCGGGAGGCAGCGAGAGCGTGACGTCGAACACGGCGCGGAACGGGCCGTAGCCGGCGTCGACGTCGTGGAGTTCGAGCATCGGGAACCGGTCGGGGACGGTCGCGGCCGCCATCAGACCATCTCACCGAGGTACGCGCGGCGCACCGCCGGGTCGGCGAACACGACGTCGGTTGGGCCGACGCGATGAGGGTGCCGAAGTCGAGCACGAACACTCGCGACACGAGGCTGCGGACGAAATCGACGTCGTGCTCGACGAGCAGGATCGCCATCTTTCGTTCCTGCTGCACGTCGCGCAACGTCGCCGCGAGGACATCGGTTTCCCGGCGGTCGAGCCCCGACGACGGCTCGTCGAGCAGCAGCAGCCGCGGGTCGATCATCAACGCGCGGCCGACCTCGACGAGCCGGCCGATACCGAGGCTGAGCGCTTCGACTCTGCGGTCGGCGACGCCCGACAACCCGAGCAACGCCAGTGTCGCGTCGGCCCGTTCTTGTTCGCCGGCGCTCGGGCCGCCCCGGCCGATCACGTCCTTCCAGAGCGCGCCGCTGCCCCGCCTCGCGCGTTCGGCGATGAGGAGGTGTTCGCGCGGGGTCATGCCGGTGAACAGTTCGATGCGCTGAAAGGTGCGGCCGATGCCGAGCCGGGCGCGGCGGTGCGTGGGCACCCGGGTGAGGTCGCGACCGTCGAAGGTGATCTCGCCGCCGTCAGGTTTGAGGATCCCGAGCAGGCAGTTGAAGAACGTGGTCTTGCCCGCACCGTTCGGGCCGATCAGCCCGACGACCTCTTCGGAGTTCACGTTGATGCTCACGTTGTCGAGGGCGGTGATCCCTGCGAACCGCTTCGTGACGTCAACCGCGTCGAGCAACGCCGTGCTCATGCCTTCACGCTCGCTTCGGCAGGGGGCCCTTCGAGGTCGGGGACGGGCTCGTCGCCGACCGGCGCCGGCCCGCACGCTTGTCGAGGAGACGCTGGATCGCGTTGAGCGATTTCCGTTTCCCGGCTTCGAGGGTGCCCTCGGGGTTCTTCGCGTACGCGATCGCACCAAGACCGAAGAAGATGTACTGCCACGCCGGCGAGACGTGCAGCAACCGCACCAGGATCAACTCGGGGAAGATCTTCAGGCCGAAGCCACCCTGGATCGCGCCTTCGACGGTGCGCGCCCCGATCGACACGACGAGGACGACCCAGAAGAGCCCGAAGAACACGGTGAAGTCGGCCTGGTAGTTGGCGAACTTCTCCTGCATCGCGAGCAACCCGCCGCCGAGCCCGGCGATCCCGGCCGACAGCGCGAACGCGGTGACCCGGGCGCGGGCGGGGTTGATCCCAATCGAACTCGCGGCGACTTCGCTGCTGCGCAGCGCGTCGAGGTACCGCCCGGTCGTGCCCTTGCGCACGAAGATCACGATCACACCGACGATCGCGAGGACGACGACCGAGAGCAGGAAGAAGTTCTTGTCGGAGTTGAAGTCGATCGGGCCGATCACCGGGCGGTACACGGTCGGCGGCACCGGGCCGCCGCTCACCCAGGAGAACTTCACCATCACGTTCTCGAAGAACAAGCCGAACGCGAGGGTCGCGAGCGCGAGGAAGATGCCGCCGAGCCGGAGCGCGGGGAGCGACAGCAACGCCCCGACGACCGCGGCGAACACCGCGCCGATCACCATGGTGACGAGGACCGGCATACCGAGGTTGTTCGACATCTGCGCGGTGGTGAGCGCGCCGATCGCCGCGAAGGTCGTCTGGCACAGGGAGATCTGGCCGGCCATCCCGGTGATGACGGTGATCGACAGGAAGATCACCGAGAACACGACCGCCTGGGTGAACAGCGCCAGCCAGAACGTGTCGGCCTGGGTGAGGATCCACCACAAGAACCCGACGGCAACGATCGCGCCGAACACGTGCGTCGCGCGGGTGAGCGCGACGCTGCGTTCGTCGGCCGCGAAGCCCGGCGGTGGCGGGTCGACGCCGGCGAGCGGGTCGGAGACCTCACGCTTGTTGCGCAGGCTCGGCGAGAGCACGAGCAGGAGGAACAACGCGACGAACGGTAATGACGGGCGCAGGCCCTGCGCGAGGATCGAACCGGTCGGCAACTCGGTGGTGAGCACCTGGTTGATGATCCCGAGCAGCAAGCCGCCGACGAACGCGAGCGAGAGGCTCGACAACGACGCGAACGCGGCTGCCGCGATCGCGGCGACGATCAGCAGGAAGTAGTTCTCCGACGACACCTGCGGGAACAACGGGGCGAGCAACACCCCCGCGAGCCCGGCGAAGAGGCTCGACAACACCCAGGAGAACGCGCCGACCCGGTCGGCGTTGACGCCCGCGAGTTCGGTCATGCGGGGGCTCTCGACGACGGCTCGCATCCGCAGGCCGATCGCGGTGAAGCGAAAGATCGCCGTCAGCCCGACCACCGCGACCAACGTCACGACGATCGTCGCGATCTGGTCGCGGGTCAGCGCGTATTTGCTGAAGTGGTACGCGACATCGCCGTGATACACGATGCCGGTGGGGCCGTAAGCCGGGCTGTTGCCGAAGTTGAGCAACCGTTTCAACGACACGATCGCCGGCAACGCGACGAGGAGGCCGAGCGATGTGACGAGCTTCGCGACGGTCGGCGCGGTGCGCAGATATCGGTAGAGGGCACGGTCGAGCAACAATCCGAGCAACGGCGCGACGAGGAGCACCGCGACGACGAACGACGCCCAGATCGGCCATTCGTGCCGGACCCGCAACACGTAGTAGACGCCGGCCGACACGAACGCCTGCGCGCCGAAGGCGAGGTTGAACACACCCGACGTCTTGTATGTGAGCACGAACCCGAGCGCGACGAGTGCGTAAACGCACCCGATCGGGAACCCTCGGATGATCGCGCTGATCAGGGTTTCCAACGTGTCTCCGTGGGTTGCTAGTTACCTGTGGTGCCCACGTTGGCGAAGGTGTGATTCGTCGGGGTCGGTAGCGGGACCGGGTTCGGGTTGGTGACCTGTTCGTCGGCGTGCTTGAAGCACACCCACGGTTTGCCGGGCTGGGTGAAGACGGGCACGAAAGTGCTGTTCGTGACCTTGACGAAGTTGGCGCAGTCGAGCGCACCCCGGGCTTCGGGGTGCTTCTGGGGGTCGAGGTGGCCCTTCGTCCAGTCGATCGGCGCCAGCAACCCACCCGCGGTGTAGTCGGTAACGGTGTTCAGGGCCGCGATCACTTTCTGGCGGTTGAAGTCGGGGCCGGCGAGCTTGAGCCCGGTGACGAACTGGTTCGCCGCGATCCAACCCTGCATGGAGAGCTCGACGACCTTCTTGTTGTCCTGCTGCATCCACTTCAGGAACAGCTTCATCTCGGCCGGCTGCGGCCGGTCTTCGAACGCCGTGAACTGCGGTGCGATGTACGAACCCTCGAAGTACTTGCCGTTGGCCTTCATGAAGGCCTGGTCGTAACCGTTGGGGAGCACCTGGGGCGCGTCGAGGCCCTGGGTCTTCATCTCCTTCGCGAGGGTGAACACCCCGTTGAGGTCCATGCAGGTGAGGACGAGCTGCACGCCCTTCTGTTTCATCGCCGCGACCTGCGCCGACAGGTCGGTCGCGCCGAAGGAGATGCTCTTGTCGGCGTAGACGATCTTCGTCGCGCCGCCGAACTTCGCGAACGAGGCCTGGTCACCTTCGAGGCACTGGGCCGACTGCTCGGCCGTGTAGGCGAGCGCCCCGACCTTGGTCGCGCCGACCTGCTTCGCGAGCCACGGCAACACCGGTCCCGCGCAGGTGAAGCACAGCGACGACTCGTTCGGGAAGAAATTGTTGTGGCCGGTCCATTCGGCGTTGATGTTCCAACCGAACGTCGGGATGTTCTGCTGGGCGAGCGTCGCGGCCCCGGTGAACAGCAGGGCGGCGATGAAGACACCGAACACGTTGTCCTGCGACAGCGCGGCCTGCACCTGGGTGGCGTTGTTGGCGAGGCCGTCGTCGCGCACCTTGACCAGCTCGAGCTTTCGCCCGTAGATCCCGCCCTCCGAGTTCATCATGTCGAAGTAGGCGTTGATGCCGTCGGCCAGCGCGCCGTAGTTGTTGCCGAGCGGGTTGTTGATCGACGCGACGACGTCCATGCGGATGGACTTGTCGGTCACGCCGGTCTCGGTGATCGGGTCGTGCTTGGTGAGGTCGCCGGCCTGCGCGTTGGGGCTCGCGGTCGACCCCGGCGAGCTCGAGGAGGTGCTCTTGCTGGTGGCATTTCCGCAGCTCGCGGCAAGCAGGACGGCCGACAGCAGCAACACGACACCTCGTATGCGCATCATTCCCCCGGGGCGCTGGGTGGTGAGTTTCCTAACGCTAACGTCAGGTTTCTCGCGCGGACAATACCGGGGTCGCGGCCGGCGTGTGTGTCGCGAGCCGTCGGCGTGCAACCATGTCGCTCGTGCCGTACACGCTGATCACGTTCCACGCGCATCCCGACGACGAGGCGATCTCGACCGGTGGGGTGATGGCGAAGGCCAAAGCCGACGGCCACCGGGTGGTCCTCGTGGTCGCGACGAAGGGCGAGCTGGGCGAGGTCGCGGAAGGCGTGCTGCAACCGGGCGAGGAACTTGCGACCCGTCGTGTCGCAGAGACCGAAGCGGCCGCGAAGGTCCTCGGCGTCGATCGGGTGGCGTTCCTCGGCTACCGCGACTCGGGGATGATGGGCGAGCCCACCAACGACGAGCCGGGCAGCTTCTGGAGCGCCGACATCGACGAAGCCGCGGCGCGCCTGGCGGCGTTGCTGCAAGAGGAGCGTGCCGACGTCCTGACGATCTACGACGAGCGCGGGAACTACGGCCACCCCGACCACATCCAGGTACACCGGGTCGGCCATCGCGCGGCCGAGTTGGCGGCAACGCCCCTCGTGTTCGAAGCGACGGTCAACCGCGACCATCTGCTGCGCCTGATGCGCGAGCGGGCCGATCTGATGGCCGACCTGCCCGACGACGTGGAACGGCCCGACCCCGAGGAGATGGACCTCGGTATGCCCGAAACGGTGCTGACGACCAGCGTCGACGTGCGCGAGTACGCGCCGCTGAAGCGAGCCGCGATGGCGGCGCACCGGAGCCAGATCACCGACTCGCATTTCTTCCTGCAAATACCCGACAACGCGTTCCGGGAAGCCTTCGGTTGGGAGTGGTTCATCCGTCGCGACGCCCCGCCGGGGATCCGCGAGTCGAGCCTGTTCGAACTGCTGGGCTGAGCGGGGGCAAACTGGTCCCGTGACCGTCTCGTGGTGGTTTTTCGCGGTCTCGGTGTTCGGTGCGTGCTTCACGGTGGTGGCGCTGCGCCCGCCCCGGCGACCGATCGGCCTGGTCGGCCTGACGTTCTTCGCCGCGTGGCTGGCCACCGAACTCGCGCCGGTGCACGTCGCGTGGCAGTTGCTCGCGACGGTCGCGTTCATCGATGCGGGAGCGCTCGACCACTGGCCGGGCTGGGTCGGGCTCGCGATCACCCTGTGCTCCTGGCTGGGCCTCGTCTCGATCATCGCGGCGGCCTGGCGCACGGAGACAACGTTCCGGGCCGCGCTCGACCAGGCGCTCGGCGCCGGGTGGCGCGACCGCATCGACCCGGCCGACCCTTCGATCACGAGCACCGGTATGGAGTGGGCGCGGGTGTTCCTGCCGTTCCATTTCAAGCGCAAGGGTGTTACCCGTACCCGCGACCTCCAATACGTCGACGACGGGATGCGCCGCCACCGGCTCGACGTCTATCGCCGCAACGACACGCCGGCCGGGGCGCCGGTGCTGCTGCAGATCCACGGGGGCGGCTGGATGATCGGCAACAAGGAGCAGCAGGGATTGCCGCTCATGTACCAGCTCGCGTCGCACGGCTGGGTGTGCGTCGCGATCAACTACCGGTTGAGCCCGAAGGCGACGTGGCCCGACCACCTGATCGACTGCAAGCTCGCCGTCAAGTGGGCCCGTGAGCACATCGCCGAGTACGGCGGCGACCCCGACTACATCGTCGTCACCGGTGGCTCCGCCGGCGGTCATCTCACCGCGATGGTCGGGCTGAGCGCGAACGACCCGGCATTCCAACCCGGCTTCGAATCGGTCGACACGTCGGTGCGGGCGATGGTGCCGTTCTACGGGATCTTCGATTTCACCGACCGCTTCGGCATCCGCGGCGCGCGCGACCCGTTGCGCAAGGGTCTCGAACGGATGGTGCTGAAAGCAAAACGCGACGACGCGCCGGAGTTGTACGAGCGCGCCTCGCCGATGCATTACATCAGCGCCGCCGCTCCTCCCGCGCTGGTGGTGCACGGCACGCTCGACACGCTCGCGCCCGTGCAGGAAGCACGCGAGTTCGTTCGCATGATGCGCGAGCAGAGCCGCGCACCGGTGGCCTACGTGGAGCTGCGCGGCGCCCACCACGCGTTCGAGGTCTTCCATTCGATCCGTACGCTGCGTACCGTCGCCGGCGTCGACGCGTTCCTCGCGTGGTTGCTCAGCGTCGACCCGCCCGCCGGGCGCGGCTCCTCGCCCCGGCCCGCAGCGGAGGCGCCGCGTACCGGACCGAGCGATCCGACGACCACGGCGCGTACGGCGCCATGACCAGCCCGGCCAGCACCGTCAGCACCCGGTCGTAGTTCACCCGCCAGCCGGCGAACTCCTGCCACGACCGATCGCGGTCGACGCGCATCGGCACACCGGCCGCCGCGAGTCGCTGGTAGATCTCGTCGAACTCGCCGCGGGTGATCGAGATCGGGTCGGTCGGCTGCGGGTCGTCGTCGTGGTCGACGCCGTAGAAGTCGGCGATCTCTCGCAGCGCGAGATACCCGGAACGGATGCACAGACCCGGTTCCGGCGACCACGGGATGTCGACCAGGGCGTAACGCAACGCCGCGGCGTCGAGGACCGCCCCGCTCGCGGTGATCCACGACCGGTGCGGGTTCGGCGAGCGGAAGAACGTGAGAACCGCGAGCGAGGTGTGCGTTTCGGAGATCTCCTGGAACCACGCCTCCCACATCTCGAAGGTCGGGTCGAGGTTGTCGAGGAACCCGGCACGGTGCGCCCGTTCGAGCAGTTGCCACGCGGTGGGCGGCGTACCGGCCCGCACCGCGAGGCCGGTGACCGCGACCTCCCGCCGGGAGAACGCGCCGTAGATCACCGGCAGGTACGAGATCAAGAGGGCAACGAGCGCGAGGCCGAACGCGGCTTCGAGGAACACGAGGAAGGTGAGCGGGAACTCGGGCGGCCGCACGAACCCGAGGGTGAACAGCGAGGATCCGCTCGTCACCACCGCGGTCCGCCAGCCGACCCGCTCGAACGCTTCGAAGAAGCAGGAGAAGCCGACGAAGATCGAGAAGAGGAACACGGTGGGCAGCGTGAGCAACGCGACCGGCCCGTAGAGGGCCATGACGCGGTCGCGCGATTCGTAGTCGCGGGCGGGCTTCGCCAACTGGTTGAAGAAGTAGCGCACCGACCGGAAGACCGCCCGTGACAGCGCAACCGGCACGCCGCGCGGGAGCACGAACGTACGCAATGCCGCGTCGAGCGGCGCGATCACACAGATCAACCCGACGATCACGAGCGGGATGGTGATGGGGTGCATCATTCGTCGTCGGGCCTCGGTGCGCGGCGCCGCTGCTTGCGCTCGCTCTGCCGGCGTTTTCCTTCCCGGCGGCGAACCTGCGACGAACGGGTCGGGCGCGTCGCGACTCGCGGAGCCTCGACCTTCAACGCTCCGGCGATCCGTTCACGCAACCGTTCGAGCGCCAGTGCGCGGTTCTGGGCCTGCGATCGCGTGTCGGATGCGACGGCGCGGACGACGGGCCGAGCCGTTCGAGAAGCCGGCCCGCTGGCGCGGGCCGAGCGAACGCGAGTTCGCGATGTCGAAGCGAACCTCCGCGCGGGTGTTCGACGTGTTGGCGTGCTGGCCGCCCGGCCCGCCCGAACCGGAGAACCGCCACTCCAACTCGTCGGGCGCGATCGCGCACGACCGCGTGATCCGAAGGTGGGTTTCGTCGGTCATCGGCGCCCCATGCCGACGGATCGTATTGGGCATCCGGCAAACTGGCGCGATGGCGATTGTTCCCCGGGCCCGGCTGGCGTTCGCCGCCATCGCGTGCTGCGGAGCGGTGGCCCTCGGCGGCTGCGGCGGGAGCAGCCACCCGCCGAAGTCGCTGGGGCCGAACCCGACGTCGTCCGACCCCGGCCCCAACACGACCACCTTCGACCCGGGCCCGAACCCGACCGGCAACGGCCCGGTCACGATCGAGGGCACGCTGCAGATCACACCGACGTGTCTCAGCCTGCAACGCGCCGGCGGGAAACTCGATCTGCATTTCAGCGGCTACACGAAACAGGGCACGACGTTGATCGACGATACGAAGACGGCGGTGGCGAAGAACGGCGACGACATCGCCGTCGCCGGCCACCCGCAGACGACGAAGAACGCGTGCGGGACCCGTTTCGACGTCGACAACCTGGTGACCGTCCTCCCGAAGTAGCAGCCCGACTTACCTGCGGGTGAGCGGCTTGTACTTGATGCGATGGGGCTGGTCGGCGTCGGAACCGAGGCGCTTGTGGCGGTCGACTTCGTAGTCGGAGAAGTTGCCCTCGAAGAACCGCACCTCGCTGTCGCCTTCGAACGCCAGGACGTGCGTCGCGACCCGGTCGAGGAACCACCGGTCGTGGCTGATGACCACCGCGCAGCCGGGGAACTCGAGCAGCGCCTCTTCGAGCGCGCGCAGGGTGTCGACGTCGAGGTCGTTGGTCGGTTCGTCGAGCAGCAGCAGGTTGCCGCCTTGCAGCAGCGCCTTGGCGAGGTGCAGGCGGTTGCGCTCGCCGCCGGAAAGGTCGCCGACCTTCTTCTGCTGGTCGCTGCCCTTGAAGTTGAACCCGGCGACGTACGCCCGGCCGTGCACTTCGCGCCCACCGACGGTCAGGTGATCGACGCCGCCGGTGATCTCTTCGTAGACGGTGTTGTTCGGGTCGAGTGAGGCGCGCGACTGGTCGACGTACGCGGCCTGCACGGTCGCACCGACCTTCAGGGTGCCGTCGTCGGGCTGCTCCTGGCCGACGAACATCCGGAACAGCGTGGTCTTGCCGGCACCGTTGGGGCCGATCACGCCGACGATGCCACCGGGCGGCAGCGAGAACGACAGGTCGTCGATCAGGAGCCGGTCACCGAACCCCTTGCGCAGGTGTTCCGATTCGATGACGACATCGCCGAGGCGCGGCCCGGGCGGGATCGAGATCTGCAATTTCTCGTCGCGCGCTTCGACCGACGCCGCTTCGGCGACCAGTTTCTCGTAGGCGGTGATGCGCGCCTTGCCCTTCGCCTGCCGGGCCGGGGTGCGAGGCGCACCCATTCGAGTTCACGTTGCAGGGTGCGCCGGCGCGCTTCGTCGACCTTCTCCTCCTGCGAGATGCGTTGCTCTTTCTGTTCCAGCCACGACGTGTAGTTGCCTTCCCAGGGGATGCCGAACCCGCGGTCGAGTTCGAGGATCCAGCCGGCGACGTTGTCGAGGAAGTACCGGTCGTGGGTGACGGCGACGACGGTGCCCTTGTAGTCCTGCAGGTGACGTTCGAGCCACGCAACCGATTCGGCGTCGAGGTGGTTGGTCGGTTCGTCGAGCAGGAGAAGATCGGGTTTCGACAGGAGCAACCGGCACAGCGCGACGCGCCTGCGCTCGCCGCCGGAAAGGGTTTCGATCGCGGCGTCGGCCGGCGGGAGGCGCAGCGCGTCCATTGCGATCTCGAGTTGGCGGTCGAGGTCCCACGCGTTCAACGCTTCGATCTGGTCCTGCAACTCCGACTGTTCGGTGAGCAGCTTGTCGAAGTCGGCGTCGGCGTCGCCCATGGCCGCGCACACCGCCTCGAACCGATCGAGGAGGTCCTTCGTGTGCGCGACACCGTCGGTCACGTTGCCGAGCACGTCTTTGTCGGGGTCGAGTTCCGGTTCTTGGGGGAGGAAACCGACGCTGAACCCGGGCGTGACCCGTACCTCGCCGCTGTAGCCGTCGTCCTGGCCGGCCATGATCCGCAGCAGGGTCGATTTGCCCGAACCGTTCAGCCCGAGCACGCCGATCTTGGCGCCCGGGTACATCGAGATGTTGACACCGCGCAGGACCTCTTTGTCGGGCGGGTGGACCCGGCGCAGGTCGCGCATCGTGATGATGAATTGGGGGGCCATGCCTCAACCGTACCGGCGAGCACCGTCGTGCCCCGGGCCAGGACCGTAAGGTTCGACCGCAACCGCGAAAGCAACCCGGCGCGGCGAGCGCAAGCGAGAAAGCAGGAGCAGTGAGCGCGCGAGACAGTGGAGACAGCGGGAACAGCAGCATTTACCGGATCGCCGACGGCTACGTCGACGCGTTCGCCGCGCTCGACCCGATCAGTGCCACCGGTGCGGGGATCCCCGGTCACGACGCCGAGATGACCGACTACTCCCCCGACGGGATCGATGCCCGGATCGCGCTCGCGCACGACACGCTCGCGCTGCTGGCGGCGGCACCACGCGAATCGGATCGTGACCGCGTCGCAGCGGGTGTGATGGAGGAACGGCTGCAGGTCGGGATCGATCAGTACGCGGCGGGCGAGCGCTGGCGCGACCTTCGCATCATCGGCAGCCCGGTGCAGTCGATCCGCTCGTGCTTCGATCTCATGGCGTTCGACTCGCACGCCGACTGGGAGACCGCCGCGACGCGCATGGAACGCGTACCGGCGGCGATTTCCGGTCTCGAGTTGACCCTGCGGGAGGGCATGTCGCGCGGCATCGTGGCGGCTCGGCGCCAGGCCCTCGCGTGCGCGCAGCAGGCGGCGACGTGGGGCGGCGAGACGGAAGGGGCGGCGCCGTTCTTCGTCGACCTGGTCGACAAGTACGGGGCGCTCGAGTTCGACGACAGCGCGCTCGCGACGCGGCTCGAACACGCGGCCGAAGGAGCGACCGCGGCGTACGAACGGCTCGCCCGGTTCTTGCGCGACGACTACGCGCCGGCGGCCGAGACGCGCGACCCGGTCGGTGAGGAACGCTACGAACTCTTCGCCCGCTCGTTCCTCGGGATGCGGCCCGACATCACCGAGATCTACGAGTGGGGTTGGGACGAGCTGGCCCGCATCGAGCACGCGATGCAGGAGGTGGGCGAACGGATCCTGCCGGGCGTGCCGCTCAACGAGGTGATCGACCATCTCGAACACGCGCCGGAACGCATCATCGACGGGGTCGACGCGTTCCACCGTTGGAACCAGGCGCTGATCGACCGGACGATCGCCGAACTCGACGGCTCCCAGTTCGACATCGCGCCGCCGTTGCGTCGATGCGAGGCGATGATCGCGCCGCCGGGCGGCGCGGCGGCGATGTACTACACGGGACCAAGCGAAGACTTCTCGCGCCCGGGCCGCACGTGGTACCCGACGCTCGGCAAGACCCGGTTCCCGCTGTGGCGTGAAGTGTCGATCTGCTACCACGAAGGCGTCCCCGGCCATCACCTGCAGGTCGGCCAGACCCGGTACCTCGCCGGCGAGTTGTCGCGCTACCAGCGCGCGTTCGGGTTCGTCTCGGGGCACGGAGAAGGGTGGGCGCTGTACGCGGAACGGCTGATGGGCGAACTCGGCTATCTCGACGACCCCGCGTTCGAACTCGGCATGTTGAGCGCGCAGGCGATGCGCGCGGTGCGGGTGGTGGTCGACATCGGCATGCACCTCGAGCTGCCGATCCCGCCGCATGAGCGCTACCACCCGGGTGAGCGCTGGACGCCCGAGCTCGCGTTGCCGTTCGTGATCGAACGTTCGATGTTCCCGCCCGATTTCATGCGTTCCGAGGTCGACCGTTATCTCGGCTGGCCCGGTCAGGCGATCAGCTACAAGGTCGGCGAGCGGGTCTGGCTCCAGGCCCGTGACGACGCCAAGGCCCGGCACGGCGCGAGTTTCGACCTGAAGCAGTTCCACATGTACGCGCTCAACCTCGGCGGCATGGGCCTCGACCCGTTCCGCGACGAGCTCGCCCGCTTCTGAGCGCGGCAGCCAGCGTTGGGCGCGGTGCCCGCTGGTGGAGCCGGCGCCGGGACCGGCGTGAGGTGACCCAGCCGGCGGAACTGCTTGACTGATTCGGGTGGAGGACGTTCGATATCGCCCGGCCGGGGCCGAGGACTTCACGTTCCTTGCGACGATGCTGGGCGAGGCCGCGGTCTGGCGCCCCGACAAACCGACACCGACGGGTGACGAAGTGCTCGCCGACCCGCGCTACGCGATGTACCTCACCGGATGGCCGAGGCCAGGCGACTACGGGCTCGTTGCCGAACAAGACGGACGGCTGGGTGCGGCTTGGTACCGGACCTACACGGAGGTCAGCCACGGCTATGGCTTCGTCGCCGAGGATGTCCCCGAACTGTCGATTGCCGTCATCGCGTCCCGTCGGCACGAGGGGATCGGACGACGACTGCTCGTTGACCTCGTCGAAGCCAGCGAGACGCAGGGGTACCGAGCCCTGAGCCTCAGCGTCAACGATGGCAACCCGGCGCGCCGCCTCTACGAATCGGTTGGCTTCGTCGATGTCGAAAAGCGCGGGTCCTGGACGATGGTCCGGCACGCCGCGCAACCAAACTGAGCCACGACACCCGACGGCCCTACGCTCACCAGCACCGGCGGGCGAACTCGCCCGCTTCCGACCCCGGTGACTTTGGGCCCTTCGTCGCGCCCCGCGCCGGGGGCACGCTGGAGGCGAGGAGGTACTGCGGTGGTCGCTCGACGAGCTTGGCCCGCCGCGCTCGTTGCGGCGATCGCGATCCTTGCCGCTTGTAGCAGCGATGGCGGCACACCCGCGACGACCACCCTGCACGCGACCACCACGCAGCAGGCAGGACACCTGCAGGTGCTCGTGTTCTTCACCGACCAGCGCGCGTTCAACGAAGCCGTGCCCCCGTACACGTCGCCGGTGCGGCGCAGCGTTGCCGCGAGCAACCCCGAGCGTGGCGCGATCGACGCCTTGTTCGCGGGACCGACGGCGTCCGAGCAGGCGAGGGGTTTGCGGTTCGTCGCGTCGGGGGCGACGGGCGTATCGAGCCTACGAATCGCGTCGGGTGTCGCGCGGGTGCGCCTCGCGGGCGGGTGCACGAGCGGCGGCTCGACCCTGACGATCACGGAGGAGCTCGTTCGCACCCTCCTCCAGTTCCCGCAGGTGCACACCGTGAAGATCTACGACCCGGAAGGAAGGACGGAAACCCCCGCGGGGCCAGTCGATTCGATCCCGTTCTGTCTTGAACCGTGAGCCACCGTGCGCCGCCGGATCGTGGTCGCCGCGTTGGTCGCTTCGCTGGTTGGTGCGTGCGGAGCGCATGAACGCACGATCACCGCGTCGACGACTGGGACGACGATCGGGACGACGACCGTCGCCCCGACAACGACGAGCGCGACCACGACCACGGGGACGACCAGCACCACGGGGACGACGAGCACCACGACGATGACCCCCGCCAGGCCGGCGTGGGAAGGCGACTTCCCGGACCCGTTCATCCTCGTCGTCGGCCAGACGATGTACGCCTTCGCAACCGAGTCCGGCGTGATCCATATCCAGGGGCTGCACGGCGCATCAGCGGAGCGGCTGACCGATCTGCGTGACGTCCTCCCGGTGCTGCCGCGGTGGGCCGAGCCGTTCTCGTCGTGGGCGCCGGCAGTGCTCCGGCGGGGCGACTCGTACGTCCTGTACTACACGGTGCTTGTCGCCGCTACGGCCATCCATTGCATCGGCGTGGCCGTTGCGTCGCGACCCGGCGGCCCGTACCGCGACGACTCGGCCCGGCCGCTCGTGTGCCCCGTCGAGCAGGGCGGCGCGATCGACCCGAGCCCGTTCGTCGCCGACGACGGAAGCGCGTACCTGCTCTGGAAGAACGACGGGATCACCCTTCGCCAAGAGAGTGCGATCTGGAGCCAGCCGCTTCGAGCCGACGGGCTCGCGCTGGCCGGTTCCCCGACGCGACTCATCGGCACCGATCAGTCGTGGGAGTACCCACACGTGGAAGCGCCGAGCATGGCGTGGGTCGGCGGTACGTACTGGCTCGCCTACTCCGCAAACTGGTGGAACCAGGCCGCGTACGGTGTCGGGCTCGCCCGGTGCGCGACGCCTCAGGGGCCGTGCCGGAAACCGTTCGATCGACCGGTCTTGCGCGGCCGCGCCGGCGCAGAAGGCCCTGGCGGCCTCGAGTTCTTCCGCGCCGGGAACGGCGAGGTGCTCGCCGCCTACCACGCATGGCCCGACCATCCCGGTTACCCGGGTGCGCGGAGATTGTGGATCACCCGGTTTTCGGTCGAAGGGGGCGTCGCCCACTTCGGCTGAGCCGGCGCGCGCCGACGAACTTCAGGCGAGCTGTTCCTGAAGGCGCACGAGGGCGTCTTCCTCGGAAACGTCGAGCGCGAAGCTCAGCTCCGACACGAGGACGCCCCTCGCCTTCACGAGCATGGCCTTCTCACCGGCCGACAGGCCCTTCGTGACCTCGCGCAGCGCGAGGTTCCGCACCACTTCGGCGACCTGATAGACGTCGCCCGACTTGAGCTTCTCCTGGTGGTTCTTGAACCGCCGGCTCCAGTTGGTGGGCTCGCGCACGTCTTTCTTCGAGAGCAGCTGGAAGAGGTCGTCGACATCCTCGGCCGAAATCGGCGGGCGCATCCCGACTTCGTCGGCCTTGTCGGACGGCACCGCGAGGGTCAGGTCGCCGTGGGCCATCTTCAGGACGAAGTACTCCTGCTTCTCGCCGAACGCTTCGCGCATCTCCTTGCGTTCGATCACCGCCGCGCCGTGATGGGGGTACACGACGCGATCGCCGACCTTGAACGCCATACCACTCTCCGTGTTCGATAGCTGGGGGAAACGGCGAGCCATGCTACCAGCGCCGGAACGCTTGCCCGCCCCGGGTCGGCCGCCGCTCCGCAAACGTGACACAGGACCGTCACGGATTGCGCGAACCGGGTCAAACCGTATAATCACCCTGCGCGGTCGCCACGCCACGGACGGCGTGACGGCCGGCACAGATCGGGACCATTCCCGTCGAGGGGCAACCGAAAGGCCGGCTGCCCGGGTGCGAAAGGGTCGGCATGTTCGAGCACGTTCGGGCGGGTGCTCGCCACACGTCGACGGCGGCGCCGCCGCACCTGTCGACCTACGCGATCCTCGACCACGCCCCCGTCCTCGCCGCCGGGGTCGACGGCCGGGTCTTGTGGGCGAGCGCGGCGGCGTACCGCCTGCTCGGCACCGCCGCCGGGACATCGTTGCTCAGCGCGGTCGACGCCACGGATCGCGACCGGCTCCGCCAGGAGTTCAGGCGCATGGCCGTGACCCCGGACGCGCAGCGCCGCACCGAGTTCCGGCTTGGCGGCGCGGGCGGCGAAGGCCGGTACCTCGAAGCCGACATCGCCCGGGTCGTCGACGATCACGGGCAACCGACCCTGGTCCTCTGCCTGCACGACATGAGCGCGCGGTTCGAACTCGAACGCGAGCTCTACCACCGAGCACTCCACGACCCTCTCACCGCGCTCCCCAACCGCGCGCTGCTCGAAGACCGGCTCGAGCAGGCGGTCGCAAGGTTGCGGCGCGCCCAGAACGACGAAGCGCTGGTCGTGCTCTACGTCGACGTCGACCACTTCAAGCGGGTGAACGACACCCACGGTCACGAAGGCGGCGACCGGGTGGTCCGCGAAGTCGCGCGGCGCCTTCTCAACGCGGTGCGACCGGGAGACACCGTCGGGCGGGTCGGCGGCGACGAGTTCGTCATCGTCTGCCCCGACACCACCTACGCGGTGCTCGACGACCTCGCCAACCGCCTGTCGGTCGTGATCGCCGAGCCGATCGTGATCGCGGGCAAGAAGCTGCGCGTGACCGCGAGCATCGGTATCGCGGTCGCGAACGAACCGGGCACACTGCCGGCGCAACTGCTCCGCGAAGCCGACGCGGCGATGTACCGGGCAAAGCGCGCCGGTCGCGGTCGCGTGATGCTCGGCTTCCCCGAGAGCTGACGTCGTTCGCCGAGAGGCCGACCCGTCAGCCGTCGTGGCAGTGGCCCGCCGACGGTTGCACGTCGAGCGCGGGGTTCCGGTCGAAGAACCCGAACGGTGACAGCAGGAAGCCCGTGTAGTCGACCGGCATCACCGGCCAGTCTTCGGGTCGCACGAAGTGCGTGATGCCGAACGAGTACCAGCAGACGATGTCGGTACCTTCGAGCGAACGGTCGGCCGCGGTCCAGCGCGGGAGACCATCACCACCGTCATGCTGGTTCGGGTACTCGCCGCCGGCGCGTCGCTCGTCACGCTGGTAGGGCGTCACCCAGAGGTTGTGGCGCGCGAACCCCGCCCGTTGCCCGACGTTCGATTCGGGCCTCGCCAGCATCGTCGGCGTCGACATCGTCGGTACGAGCTGGTACGACACCGGGAGACCGAGACCGTTCGTCGCGTCGGGGTTGACGATCTTCCACCTGCGGCTCGTCGCGGCATTCGTTTCGCGCTTGGCTTCCTGCTCGCTGCGCAACTTGGTCGACTTCTGCCGGAACGCGTTGGCCCACGGGTTCTCGCCGGCCGGCAACGGCTCGGCCTCGATCTCGTACACCTCGTTGCGCGTCCCGTCGACGTCGAAATCGAGGCGCGCGCAGAACAGGTGCTGATGATGCGGCGCAGCGACACCGGGAGCGACGACGTTCGCGAACGCCGGTTGGCTGCCGGGTTCGATCGCCATCGGCGACACGATCCCGGTGAGCTTCACCTCGAGCTGGATGTTGCCGTCGAGGTAGAAGTACCAGAAAAAGCCGTACTCGTAGTTGCCGACCGTCGAGATGAAACTCACGACCAGGCGACGGCTGCGCCGCACCTCCGAGGTGCCACCCCAGAGATCGACATGTTTCCAGAGGATCCCGTAGTCCTCCTCGTGCATGCAGATGGCGTTGTTGATCACCCACGGCTCGCCCTGCTCGGTGGCGAGGGTCGCGTCGAAGTAGTGGATCTCGCCGAGGCAGTCGCAGCCGAGCGTGAGCGGTTGCGTCATCCGCCCGAGGCCCCACTCACCCGCGTCGAACGCGTTCTTCCAGCCGTGCACTTCCATCGGGTCGCCGTAGGGCACGACCATCTCGCTGATCGACGCGCGGTGCAGGATGGCCCGGCGCCGTCCGTTGTCGTCGTACGCGACCTGGTGGAGCACCAACCCTTCGTACGGGTCGAAGGTGATGCGGAACGACCACTTCTGCCATTGCACGAGGTTGCCGTCGACGGTGAAGCTCGGGCCTTCGGGCTGGGTGATCTCCAGCGGCTTCAAGTCGGTGCGCATCGCCGGTTGATCGGCGGCGAAGTAGCTGCCCGACTGCTGCGGCATCGAGACGACGCCGTGGTCGATGACCTCGATCACTTCGTTGCGCCCGAGATCGAAATGCACGATGACACCTTCGATGGGGCGCGCGTAGCCGTTGTCGGTCTTGTCGGTGCGCAGGAAGGAGATGCAGCGCGAGATCCGGCGGCCCTCCTCGCAGTCGTAGCCGAACGTCCCGGCCGGCCAGGGGTCGATCTGCACATTGTCGAGATCGGTGATCCCCCGCCGGGCGAGCGCGGCGATGTAGTCGGGATGCGCCTTGGTCGTGAAGACCGCGTTCATCGCCTCGGTCATCAGCAGCGCGGACCGCATGCCCTCGACGACCCGGAACTCCCGGACGGTGCCCGCGGTGACCGAGACGATCGCTTCGTGCAGGTCGAGCGACGGCCCGGGCACGATCAGCGCCCGTACCTCCCGTTCGATCGGGTCGCCGGGCACCCAGGACGCGACCGCCTCTTTTTCCGGCTCGTGCAGGACGACGTGCGCGAAGAGCGCGCCGTCGTCGACCTTGCCTTCGGCCCGGAGGATCTCGACCGCGCGGCGAATTTCGTCGCCCGTGAGCATCGAAAGGGGGTGTGCGACCGCCGGCGCCCGGTTCGCGGTATCTGTCATCGTCGCTCCTCGTTACGGACGGTGACGGTAGTCGCGGGGCTGCGCATCAAGTCGGGCGGGCGATGCGCCGAATACCACGGAGCGCGGTAGTTTCACCAGGTGCCTCTCGCCGGCCTTCCTGGGCCGGAGTCATTCGTGCGGCGCCACGGGCTGATCGGTGATCACGTGGTCAAGACGAACGAGGCACCGGCCCGAGCGGCCGACGACACGGCGGTGGCCCCCGCCGGGGTTCCTGTCGCTCACGACGCGCCGCCCCGGATCAGGCATACGGCCATCCTGCGCACCATCGCCCGGAACTCGCTGCCGCACCTCATCGAAGCCACGATCGTGCCCGCGGTCCTCTTCTACGCCTGCCTGCTCACCTGGGGACTGATGGTCGCGTTCATCGCCGCCGCGACCTGGTCGTACGGGGCGATCATCTGGCGGATCGTCACCCACCGGCCGATCTCGTCGATCCTCTTCCTCGCGACCGGCGCCCTCACCCTGCGCACGATCATCGCGATCGCGAGCGGGAGCGCGTTCATCTACTTCCTGCAGCCGGTGATGGGCACGATCGTGATGGCCGGTGTCTTCCTCGGTTCGCTGCTCTTCGGCCAGCCGCTCGTCGGGCGCCTCGCCCGCGACTTCTGGCCGCTGTCGCCCGAAGTCGCCGCGCACCCGGCCGTGCTCCGGTTGTTCCGGAGCCTCACGATCCTGTGGGCGTGCGTGAACCTCGCGCTCGCGGGGGTCACGTTCGTCTTGCTGCTGACGTTGCCGGTGGAAGGGTTCGTGCCCGCGAAGACGCTCTCGGGCTACATCATCACCGGCACGGGTGTGCTCGTCACCGTGTCGTGGTCGATCACCACCGCGCGGCGCAACGGCCTCGAATGGGCCGCGACCATGCTGGTGCCCGAACGCGCCTTCAGCTGATCGGCGGGCCGCGGCTCGCTCAGGCAGTGCTGACCGCTTGGAACGCTTCGGCGAAACGGCCCGTCGGCAAGCCCGCCGCTTGCGCGTTCATGCCCGCCCAGTTGCGGATCATCTCGGGGATCGCTTCGGGCTTGGGCATCTGCGTGCGGTGGCACAGCAACGCCTCGATCTTTCGATCGATCGTGTCGGTGATGTCGACGTGGCGGTTCGCTTCGCCGCCGCTCATCATCCAGACCTCGCGCACCGTATGCGGCTCGTACCCCTCGTCGAGCAGTTCGGTGTGCGCGTAACCGTTGCGTGCGTCGGGATAGACCGCGCACAGCGTCGCTTCGCCCGCCGCGAGATGGTCGGGATGGCTTGCGTAGATGCGTTGGTAGTTGCGGTCCGGTGATTGCGACACGACGCGGTCGGGCTTGAACCGGCGAATGACGCGCGTGATGTCGCGACGCAACTCGAGCGACGCGACGAGCGCGCCGTCGGGGTAGCCGAGCCAGGTGAGATCGGTCACGCCGACGGTCTTCGCCGCGGCGGCCTGCTCGTCGTGGCGCAAGGCCGCCATCTCGGCGCGCGGGATCCCGGTGTCGTAGCCCCCCGCATCGCCGTCGGTGACGATGCAGTACGCGACTTCGATCCCCTGCGCGGTCCAGGTCGCGACCGACCCGGCCGCGCCGAAGTCGACGTCGTCGGGATGGGCCGTCACGACGAGAATGCGTGCGATGTCGGGTTCTTCGGCCATCGTTCGACCATAGCGCCGGCCGGTCGCGGCTCCCGCGGCGATCCGCGATCATGGGGCAATGACCGATCCCGGTTCGCCCGACGCGGCGCCGTTCGAGGCCCGCGAACTGGTCGGGTACCTGGCCGACCATGATCGGCGCCGAGTGCTCGCCGCGCTCATGCTCGATGCGACCACGCTCGACGACGTACGCCGCCTGAGCGGTCTCGACACGCGCGCCGCGTCACGCGCGCTGCAACGGCTCGTCGACGGCGGCCTCGTCGTGCGGAGCAACGACGGCATGCTGTTCCTCCTCGAGGAGGCGTTCTCGATGGCCGCTCGCGCCGAAGCGGCGCGGGCACCACGCTCCGACGAACATGCCGGTCAACCGCAGGAGGTCGCACGCGTGATGCGCGCGTTCGTGCGCGACGGCCGGCTCCTCTCGATCCCCACCGCGCACGCGAAACGCCTCGTCGTCCTCGACTGGCTGGCCCAGCGTTTCGAACCGGGCCGGCGCTATTCCGAAGCGCAGGTGAACCTGGTCCTCGGGCAGGTCCATCCCGACACCGCCGCGCTGCGGCGCTACCTCGTCGACGACAACTTCCTCACGCGCGACCACGGCATCTACTGGCGCTCCGGTGGCAGCATCGCCCCCGATGCGGAGTGAGCGGGATTTCCGGCATGATGCGCCGACCGTGACACGAGAGGTGCAGTAGTGGCCCTGGTCGAGATCGAAGTGGTGCGCCCGCACGTGAGCATCGTGCGGTTGAACAAACCCGAACGGTTGAACTCGATGTCGTTCCCGCTCGTCGAAGCGCTCTACCACGCGCTCGACGAAGTGGCGGCCGACAACAACTGCTGGGTGGTGATCCTCACCGGCGCGGGCCGCGGGTTCTGCTCCGGCCTCGACCTCCACGACCGCGGGGTACCGCCGGGCACGCACGACTTGGGGTTCTCGCGCTTGGCGATGCGCTCGATGTCGTACATGAGCGACGTCGTCCCCGCGCTCCGCAACCTTCCGCAGCCCGTGATCGCGGCGATCAACGGGCCCGCGTACGGCGGTGGCATGTGCCTCACCCTCGGTTGCGACATCCGGTACGCATCGGAATCGGCGGTGTTCTGCTCGGCCGGGATCATCAACGGGCTCACGAGTAGCGAGCTCGGCGCGACCTACCTGCTCCCCCGGGCGATCGGCACTGCGAACGCGTCCGAACTCCTGCTCACGGGGAACAAGATCGACGCGGCCGAGGCGCTGCGGATGGGCTTGGTGTCGAAGGTCGTCCCCGACGGCGAACTGCTCGACCTCGCGTGCGCCACCGCCGATCGCCTCTGCGAGCTGAGCCCCTTCGGCGTGATGATGACGAAGCAGACGACGTGGGCGAACCTCGAGGTCGGCAGCCTCCACGCCGCGATCGAACTCGAGAACCGCAACCAGTTGCTCGCCGGCTACACCGGCAACCTCGACGAAGCCATCAGCGCGTTCCGCGACAAACGCCCGCCCGTGTACAAGGAGTAGCACCGCGCGCAGGCGAATCAGATGACGGGGAGCACCGGTTCGAGCTTCGATCGGTAGAGGCACCGCACCATCGCGGTCGCACCGCGGCGGAGGATGCCGATATCGGTGCCAATGTGCAGCACGCGTTGCCGGGCAGCGGGCGCGACGGGGAACGGTTCGGCCCCGATCGAGCGGGCGAGATCGTCGAGGTGCACGACCTGTTCCACGAGGCGCGTGTCGAGGTACGGGCCGAGCGGCATGACGACCGCGCCGCCCGTGCGACCGCTGCGCACGACGCTGCGCGAGGTGGCCCGCGAGGCCGCCGACGAGTTGGTGCTTCGAGCACCGACGGTTCGTCCCACGCCGCCCGCACTGCGCCGGACGCGGACGCGATCGTCGCGTCGCGCACCACCGTGGCGGCGTCGAGGAACAGTTGCACCGGGTCACCCGCTGGTTCGGTCACCGACGTCATCCACGGGCTCCTTCCGGCGGTTGCACGTTGTGTTCGAGCTGGTCGAGCAGGCGCCGCAGCCGAGCAAGGTCGGGCTCACTGATGCCGCTGCGAAGGCGTTCGTCGAACGCGCGGGCGGCTGCCCGCAGCCGGCGGAACAGCGCCTCGCCTTCATCGGTCAGTTCCACGCGATGGACGCGCCGGTTCGCCGGATCGCGCCGTCGGGTCAGCAACCCGTCGCCCTCCATCGCATTGAGGTGATGCGTCAGCGTCGCTTCGCGAACGCCGACGGCGTCGGCGAGTTGCCGCTGGTTGCCGGTTTTCCCGGCCTTCAAGGAGACGAGGACCAGCCACGTCGGTGCTGATCCGCCCGCCTCGACGAGTGCGCCGTCGAACGCCTTGCTGACCGCTTTCGCGGCCCGAGCGAGCTGGACACCGATGGGAAGACCGGTCGGGGGCGGCACCTGAGCGACAGTACCCGCGAGTCCTTCATGCTCAAAGCATTTGATATCAAAGTCTTCGATATCTAAGCTTAGGTGCGCCCACCAGGAAGGAGTGCACCGCCATGACGACGAAGCACTATCTGCGGCCGCCGTGGGCGGCGAGGGCCATCGGGGGCCGCGCCGCCCGCTGGTTCCGCCCGTCGGTCGTCAGCCGGCTCTCGGTGCCGGGAAGAACGACCGGCCACCGGCGTTCGGTGCCCGTCGCCCTCCTCGAGCACGAGGGTGCGGATTATCTCGTGGCGGCCTACGGCGATACCGAGTGGTCACGAAACCTGCGGGCGGCTGGGACGGGTGAGCTCACTCGACGTTCCGGCCCCGAGCCGTTCAGCGCGACCGAGGTTCCCGTCGAGGAACGGCCGCCGCTCATCGAGGCCTACGTCGATCGATTCGGGAAGCTGCCGAACGTCGCCCGGACCTTCCGCGCGCTCCCCGACCCGGAGGACCATCCGATCTTTCGCGTCACCTTCGCGGCGAGCAGCCGAACGTGAACACCCTGGGCGGCCAGGTTGCGCTCGTCACCGGCAGTTCACGCGGGATCGGCGCCGCGATCGCGACGCATCTCGCGGCGCACGGCGCGCGCGTCGTCGTGCACGGTCGTGACACCGACGCGTTGGAGGCAGTTCGGCGGCGGATCGAAAGGAACGGCGGGAGCGTGATCGCGGCCGTCGCCGACGTCACCCGGTTCGACGACGTCGAGGCGATGCGCTCCCACATCGAGCAAGCCTTCGGGCCCGTGCAGGTTCTCGTGGCGAACGCCGGGGGCAGCCCGGTCACACCCGGCCCCGTGGAGCAGATCAGCGAACAAGACTGGCGCGCGTCGCTCGACGCGAACCTGACTGCGACCTTCTTGACGATCAAGAGCTTCCTCCCCGGGATGAAGGAACGCGGCAGCGGCGTCATCGTCACAATGTCGTCGGCTGCCGCCCGCCGACCGAACGCCGGATCGCCCGCCGCCTACGCGGCGGCGAAGGCCGGTATCGAACTGCTCAGCAAAGACGTCGCGGCCCAAGCCGGGCCCCACGGTGTGCGCGTGAACTGCATCGCGCCCGAAACGATCATGACCGAGCGCAATCAGGAGCAGATCCCAGAACCTGTGCAGGAGCACCTGCGCAACAGCCACCCCATCCGCCGCCTCGGCACTCCCGAAGACGTCGCCGCGACCGCCCTCTTCCTCGCGTCCGACGCTGCCGCGTGGATCAGCGGGATCGTCGTCGACGTCGCCGGCGGTTCGGTGATGGTGTGAGCCGGCGCGCGGCTCCAGAAAACACCGTATTCATTGACTGATTTCAGGAATGGCCGCCGCCCAGGCTGGTATCATCGAACACGTGTTCGGGTGCCTGGACGACCTCGAAGAAGCGATCGGGAAGCTCACGGCGAGCGAGGCGCCCATCGACGTGGTGGGGTTACGGGCACAAATGGACCGGCTCGAGTACGTCTGGCTCCGCGCGGTACGCGACGCGGAAACGTCGGGCGTGTGGCAGGCCGAGGGGTACGTGTCGTGCGCAGCGTGGTTACGCGACCAGTGCCGGCTCACCCACACCGACGCCGCGTCGACAGTGAAACTCGCACGGACGCTCGACGCGATGCCCGCGGTCGCGGCCGCGTTCGAAACCGGCACGATCACCCGCCGCCACGCCCAGGTCATCTCGCATGCCCGCACACCCGAACGAGCCCGCGCGTTCGAACCGCTCGACGAAACGCTCGCCGACGCCGCCACGACCCTGACCGTCGAACAGTTGCACACCGTCGTCCGCCACGCCTGCGACACCATCGACACCGACCGAGGCCTCTCCCACGACCAACAACAACACCAACAACGCGCCATCTACCTGTCGAGCCTCCTCGACGGGATGCACGCCCTCAACGGCACCCTCGACCCCGAAACCAACGAGATCGTCCGCACCTGCCTCGACCACTACATGGACCACGACCACACCGCCGGCGACCCCCGCAGCACCCCCCAACGCCGCTGCGACGCCCTCGCCCACATCTGCCACACCGCCATGGCCGCACACCACAACACCGACCACCGGCGCAACCCACCCCACCTCAACGTCATCGTCGACCTCGAAACCATCGAAACCCGCGGCGGCACCGACCTCGCCGCCCACATCCGCATCGAAGCCGCCCACGGGCCCCTCTCCCGAGCCACGCTCGAACGGATCGCCTGCGACTGCAAGATCTCACGCATCATCACCGACGGCGACAGCCAACCCCTCGACGTCGGCCGCGCCCACCGCACCGTCACCGACGCCCAATGGAAAGCCCTCGTCATCCGCGACCACGGCTGCGTCGAACCCGGCTGCGACCGGCCACCCCGGCTGGTGCCACGCCCACCACAAACGCTGGTGGGAACACCACCACGGCCCCACCAACCTCGACAACCTCGAACTGCGCTGCGACCACCACCACCGCAACATTCACCAACACCCACCCCCCACCAGGGAGTAGGTCGGGCCGTCGCCGTAGATGAACCAGTCGAGCACGGGCAGCCCGACGCGGGCGCCGTGGGCGACGAGGCGCGAGCAACGATTGCGTTCCGCGACGCTCGGTGTGCTCGGCCCGGAGCGAGAGGTCGCGAAGACCACCGCGAGCGCATCACCCGCGTAGCAATCGAGCAGGAGCATCGAGCGTTCTTCGACGGCGTCGTCGTCGGGGCAGACACAAAGATCGACGGTCTCGCCGTCGAGACCGGCGACGAGGGCGATCACGCCGAACGGGCCGACCTGCTCGGCCAGCCGTTCGAACATTGCGGCCGCGTCGGTGACGACGCGAGCGGTACCCGTGTGTGGGCGCGGTATACGAGACATAGCACTTCCCCGGTTGCTGCCGACCTGCTGGGGGAAGCGCGTGTTCGCGCGAGCGCGAGCGAGTGCCCGGAGAGCATCGCGCGAGGGTGAGACACCAACGCGCGCTCGGCACGCCGCTCAGGGGGTGATGGCGAGCGCGGCGCGCACCGCATCTCCGACCGAGGTGCCGGCCGGGAGCCGCGACGCGACTGCTTGCACGAAGTCGGTGTCGGGCAACGTGGCTTCGACGTCGCCGACGACGACGCGGGTCGTACCGTCGCCCGCCGCGTCCGCCCGTGCGCCGGGCTTCACTTCCTTGAGCGCGAACCGGCTCACCGCGCACCGCCAGTTGGTGCGGGCCGGCTCCTCGCCCGGCTCGACGGGCACGCCCATGTCGTCGGCGTGGGTCGCGAGTTCCTGCGCGAGGTGGAACGCCTGCCAGCGGGCCGGGTACGTGCCCGCGGAACTGTCGACGTCGCCACCGTCGCGCTCGCGGAAGCGGCGGCGGGTTTCCGCGTTCTTCGCGCGCCATGCCTCGATCAATGCACCGGTCGGGGTCGAGGCGTAGGTGTCGACGCCCAACTGGTTCGCGGTCGTGAGATCGGTCGCGCCTCGCGCCCCCATGTCGCCCATGAACTCGCCGACCCTGCCGTCGAGGCAGGCGGTGAAATAGTCCTCGTCGGACCGGAGGTGCCCGAGCAGGTCGCGCACCGTCCACCCGCGGCAACCCGACGGGCGCGACCATCCCGCCTCGTCGAGGTTCGTCAGGAAGCGGTAGAGACGATCCGCCTCACGGTCGAACGCGTCGTAAGGGTCGAAGCCGGCCAGATCGCTGTCGTCGGTCACGGCGGGAACCGTAGGCCGGGGACGTCGGGCGTGCCCAGGGACGACGACGGGAGGATTCCCCTGACCGCTACACGAAGTCCCAGCGGGTCGCGGTCCTGGTGAAACGATCGTCGCTGGCGATGAACCCGAACACCCGGTGCGGCCGGACGGCCGACAGCGGATCGGGAAATTCGTCCATGTCGAAGTCGTACTTGGCCCGGTACTCGCGCGCGTACGCGACGCGCGACGCATCGTTGAACGGCTCGATCGCGCCCTCGACGATCACCGCGTCGTCACCCCGTTCGACGGTCACGACACAACGAGCATCACGCGCGAAGTTCCCGGCCTTCACCGACCGCGGCGACGTGCTGAAGACGATCGCGCCGTCGAACCAGAGCGCCCACACCGGCGCGACGTGCGGCGCGCCGCTCGCGCGTGTCGTTGCAATCCAGTAAGTACGAGCCCCGCGCAGCCGGTCCTCGGCCCACGACCACGGCAGCAGCCCCTCACCTTCCTCGGCGGCGGCAATCCCGTACGCGGCCATGTTGGGGCGATCGGCGCGCGGCTCCAACGTTCACACCGTGAGGCCGTAGAGCTCGGCCGTGTTGTCGTGGAGGATGCGGCGGCGATCGCGGTCGCTCAACCCGCCGCCGTGCTCGGCGAGCAGGCGCTGCGAATCGGGCCACGTCGCGTCGCTGTGCGGGAAGTCGTTCGCCCACAGCAGGTGCTCGACGTTCATCAGGTTCGCGGTGCGGAACGCGACCCAATCGTCTTGGAACGTGAGGTACACGTTGTCGTGGAAGTAGTCGCTCGGCCGGCGCGACAGCTCCCCGGCGGTCAACCAGTTGCGATGCCGATCGTAGGCATGGTCGGCGCGGTACATGTAGTGGGGCACCCAACCGGCATCGGCTTCGACGCACACGACCCGGAGATCGGGGTGCCGTTCGAACACGGCCCCGAAGATCAACGTGCCGATGATGTCCTGATTGCCGCGGATGATCGCCATGAAGCTGTTCAGCTTCGGCCCGCGCACCTGGCCACTGAACAACGAGTCGGTGCGGCTGGTCAGGATGTGGAACGACGGGGGCAACCCACTGTCGACGACGGCGTCCCAGAACTCGTCGTACATCGGGTCGTCGTAGTCGCGCTGTTCCGCCGCCGACGGCGGGATGCCGGGCAGCATCACGCCGCGCAGCCCGAGCGCCTTGATCGCCTCGAGGTCGCGGATGCCTTCCTCTGGCGTGCGCAGCGCGGTCTGGCCGAGACCGATCAGCCGTTCCGGCGCGAAGCTGCAGAACTCGGCGATCCATTCGTTGTACGCGTTGAAACAGGCCCGCTGGTAGTCGACGTCGGGATGGTTGCAGAGCACCATGCCGACCGACGGGTAGACGACCTCCGCGACGACGCCGTCGGTGTCCTGGTCGGCGAGGCGCGCTTCGGGGTCCCAGCCACCGCGGTAGAGATCGTCGAACGACTTGTGCATGTCGAAGCGAACTTCGTCGGCGGGGCGGCCTGCCGCCGCGACGAGCCAGAGCGGCACGATCGCCTGGCCGTTGTCGATCACCATCACCGCGCCGAGCGTGTCGTGATCGGTGAGGTGCGGTGCCCGATCACGGTACGCAGGATCAATCCGGTCGATGTAGGTGCCACCGGGTTCGGTGACATGGGAATCGGCGGAGATGCACGGCAGCGTCGCGGTCATGCCACGATCATGCCACCGCTCACGTGAAGATGATCTGGCCCCCGGCCGCCATCTCGTAGAACTCGCCGACGGTGATGATGTCTTTGACCTGCCCGATGAGGTCGTCCTTGGTGTACCCGAACAGTTCGAACGACGCCTTGCAGGCGTAGAGCCCGGCACCGGTGTCGCTGATCATCTCGACGAACTCGGGGATCGGCGGGATGTCGAGCTTGTCCATCTGCTTGCGCATGTAGGCGCTCATCAGGCCCGAGACGCCGGGGATCGCGCCGAGCCAGGTGGGCAGGTGGAGGCCGGGGTTGCCGACGGTCGCGATCTTCACACGATCCCAGCGCTTCTTGTGGATCGCGTCGAGCCCGAAGAAGGTGAAGAAGAGGTTCGCCTCGATCCCTTCCGCACGCGCCCCGTTGGCCATGATCAAGCCGGGGTAGATGCCCTCGATCGATCCTTGCGAGATGATGATCGAAACCTTCTCGATCGCTTCGCTCATGTCGTGCTCCTGGTTCAGATGCAACCGCGCGGTTTGGGGATCCCGGCGATCTTGGCCGCGATCTTCGCGGGCCCTTCGGGAAGAGTTCGTAGAGTTCCTTCACCGAAACGCCGGAGGTCTTCCCGAGCACACGCACGGTGGGGCCGCTCCCCTTCTCCGCGAATTCCTTGCGCATGAAGCGGATGACCTGCCAGTGCTTCTCGGTGAGCGGGTCGATGCCCTCGGCACGAGCAAGTTCCTCGGCCATTGCCTCGGTCCACTCGTCGGGGTGGGCGAAGAAGCCTTCGTCGTTGAGCTCGACGGTCGTGCCGCCGATCTCCTTGGTCGTCATCGTGTGGTTCCTCCTACAACGCTTATAGCTTCGATGGCGGAGTCGCGATTCGGGCCTTGCCCGCGGTCGGCATGTCGGCACCGACGGCCGGGATGTCGAGACCCGGCAGCAGGCGATGCCAGTACATCCATTGGAACATGAGCTTGCCGATGTGGTTCGCGCGCGACTCCTTCAGCAGCGGCAAGCCGATCTTCGCCGGGAAATGGCCGGGTAACGGTTCGGTCTCGTAATTGAAGTCGATCAGGAGCGCCTTGTTGAAACCGGTCTCGACGAAGCAGTTCGCGTGCCCGTCGTAGCGCCCGTCGAGCGTCTCACCGGCGACGAAGCGGCGAATGTTCTCGACGAGCACCTCGCCTTCGAAGTGGGTGACCGAACCCGCTTTCGACGTGGGAAGGTCGGCGGCATCGCCGAGCACGAAGATCTCCGGCCTCGCGTGCGACTGCAACGTGTGCGGGTCGGCCGGCACGAAGTTGAGCTCGTCGCCGAGCCCCGGTGAGCGCCCGACGTACTCGGCGCCGCCGTGGAGCGGTACGACCGCGGCGAGATCGAATGCGATCTCCCGCCCGTCGTAGCCGACGAGCTTGCCGGCTTCGCCGTCGACCGTGCCGGTGTTGAACTCGGTGACGAGTTCGACACCCTTCTCCTCGAGCAGACCGGCCAGCGCCGCGGCCGCGACCGGCTTGGTGAAGGCACCGTCGAGCGGGGTTGCGAAGGTGATGTCGATCCGATCACGCACGCCGTGCTCGCGGAAGAACCAGTCGGCCAGGAAGCAGAACTCGAGCGGAGCGACCGGGCACTTGATCGGCATGTCGACGACGTTCACGACGAGGCGACCCCGGTCGAAGCGGGTGAGCGCCGCGGCCAGGGCCGCCGCGCCTTCGAGCGAATAGAACGTGAAGACACGCTCCATCCAGCCCGGACCGAGAAGACCTTCGGTTTCGGCGGGCAGCAGGGTCGCCCCGGTCGCGACCACGAGGATGTCGTACGGCACCGGCGCGCCTCGTTCGAGGTACACCTTCCGGGTCTCGATGTCGACCCGGTCGATCGGCGACTGGAGGTACTCGATCCCGGTGTGCAACTGCGCGTGGCGGGGGCGCACGATGTCGTCGGGTGACGTGAGCCCGAACGGGACGAAGAGCAGACCGGGCTGGTACACGTGCGAGTCGTCCTGATCGACGACGGTCAGGTGGACGTCGTCGATCGGGAAGTGACGCCGGAGCCGGTTCGCGGCCAGCGTCCCGCCGGTCCCACCGCCGAGCACCACGATGCGCACTGCCATGCTGTTCCTCACTTGCCGGGCCTCCTCCGATTCAACGACAGGGAACGCAACGGCGGGCGGGCCGAATGGCCCTTCTGCAAGCTCCGACCTTCTCTACGGCAGCCACCTGGCACCGCGCGACAGCTGCCACGCTGCGTGAACCGTACGCGGAACGGCGCTCGCCACTACGTTCCAGGGTTCGCATGGGGAGGCTCGAAGGTCAACGCGCCATCATCACCGGTGCCGGCGACGGCATCGGTCACGGGATCGCGCGCCGCTACGCGGCCGAGGGCGCCTCGGTGCTCGTGGCCGAACTGCACGCGGCCGCGGGCGACGCGGTCGCGGAGGAACTCCGCGACGAGTTCGGCGTCGACGCGCGCAGTCTGTGCACCGACGTGAGCGTGAAGGCCGACGTCGACGCGATGGTCCAGTACGCGCTCGACACGTGGGGAACGGTCGACATTCTCGTCAACAATGCGTGGGGCGGCGGCGCGCTGGGTCGCGTCGAGTACAAGACCGACGCGCAACTTGCGCACGGGTTCGGTGTCGGCTTCTACGGGCCGCTGTGGGCGATGCAATCGGTGTTCCCGACGATGCACGACGCGCACCGCGGCTTCATCGTCAACCTGTGTTCGCTGAACGGCGTGAACGCGCACATCGGCACCCTCGAGTACAACTGCGCGAAGGAAGCGCTGCGAACGCTCACCCGGACCGCGGCCCGCGAGTGGGCGCCGTACGGGATCGTCGTCAACGCGATCTGTCCCGGGGCGAAAACCGCCGCTTTCCGCGCCCTCGCCGCGACCAACCCCGACCTGGTTGCGCTGGCCGACTCGGCCAACCCGATGGGGCGCCTCGGCGACCCCGAAACCGATATCGCACCCGTTGCACTGTTCCTCGCCACCGACGACGCGCGCTACCTCACCGGCAACACGCTCTTCGTCGACGGCGGTTCGCACATCAACGGCGTCACGTGGGCGCCCGACCTCCCCGACGCACAATGAGTAGCCAGGCGCAGATCCTCCGACGCGGGCAGCTCAACTCCAACGCCGCCGGCGTGCGTGATGGAGCGCCGGAGGTCGCAGCCGCATGAGTAAGAAATCCAAGCCTGGCCGTTGGTGCCCCAACTGCGGCGCGGCGTACGCGGCCCGTTTCCGCGAGTGTTCCAGTTGCCGGGTGCTGCTCGTCGACAAGCAACTGCCGCCCGAACTGCTCGCGGCCGACGTCGTGATCGACCTCACTTACCTCGAGCACGCAGAACTCGCCTACGACCTCTCCGAATGGACCGAGGAGCAGCACACGACGATCGAACAGGTGCTCGAAAGCGCCGACATCGAGTTCGTGTGGGAAGGCGAAGTGCTCAGCGTCGCTCCGCAGCACCAGGAGACGGTCGACGACATCGTCGACATGATCGAGGAAGACGACGCGCTCGAACGCCAGCCGGGTCGCCGCTGAAGCTGGTGTTCACCGGCGGTGGAAGGCCTGCCAGGTGGGCAACGATTCCGGCAGGTCGCCCTTCCCCGCGTTGTGCTCCGGCCAGTTCGCCGGCGGGAGGCCGATGGGGCGAGTGAGCACATCGGCCCCGTAGAAGAGATGGTGCCGACGTCGCACGAACAGCCAGTGGCCGTCGCGCCGCTCGTAGGTGTCGTGGTACTGGATCGCCTGGACGATCCACTCCCCCTCCGACTCGATCTCACCCCGGCACGACACGACACCGGCCGCGTGGTCGGCGTCGGTGACGTCGATCACATGGTTCGACACCTGGAGGATCGTGACACCGAGCGGCCGGAGTTGCGCTTCGAAGTTGGCCCGCAACGCGTCACGTCCGGCGGCCTCGCGTCCGACGCGCACATCGGGAACGAACAGGGCGACGAGCGCGTCGAGGTCGCGCGAGTCGAGGGCGATCGCGTAACGCGCCGCGAGTTGGCGGATCTCTTCGTGCGCGACCAACCACGCGACCGGGTCGAGTTGCGTCGTCATGACGGCGCAACGAACGGCGAACCGTCGAACCGATCGACGGTCGCGAACGACTCGACGGGGTTCCGGTTGAGCTTCCTCGGTTGCTTCACCGGGCGACCCATCGCGATGAGACCGGCGACGGCGAACTCGTCGGGCACACCGAGCAGGGTTCGCACGTCGGCTTCGAGCGGGACCGGCATCGTAGTAATCACGCCGGCGAGCCCTTCCTCGCGCGCGGCGAGGAGAATGCTCCACGCGAACGGGTAGATCGACGCCCCACCCACGAGCGTGTAGCGCGACAGGTCCTTGTCCATCGCGGCGAGCACGCGCAGGTCGGCGAGCAGCACCAGCAACACCGGCACGCGGTCGAGATGTTCCGCGAACCCGCCGCCGCCACCGGCGGCCGCCTTCGCGATCTCGGGTGCCCGCGCCCGCGCGGCCGCGGCAGCCGCGTGGTCGGTGATCGGCGCGAACGGGACGAGCCCGGCCGCCGCCATGGCGAGGTACTCGTACCAGGCTGGGAGGTACAGATCGCGCAAGCGCGCTCGAACCGCGGGGTCGCGCGCGACGACGATCTTCCAGCCCTGCCGGTTCCCGCCGCTCGGCGCGAACCGGGCGCTGTCGAGGATGCGGTACACGACGTCGTCGGGTACCGGCTCCGGCCGGAAGTCGCGTACCGCACCGGTCGTGCGCAATGCGTCGAGAAGTTGCACGCACCCAAGCTACGCGCGGTGCAACGCAGGCAGTCGCCCGCCCGGCTCGAGCCCGAGGTAACGCTCGAGGTTGCGGTGCATGTTGATGATGCGGATCTCTTCTTCGGCGAGGACGATCTCGTCGAGACCGGGCTGGCGCAACCCGCGTTGCATGCCGGCCAGCACCGACACGTCCTGGTCGAAGACGTAACCGTGGTTCCCGTTCTCGGGGGCGAGCGTCACGTCGATCGGCGTCGAGCGAGGGGCGTCGGGTGCCGACGCGCGCGTGAAGTAGAGGATGACGAGCTCCGCCTCGTCGTGGACCGTGCCGGGACGCGACGTGAGCACCGCGTAGAGATCGGCGTTGATGAGCAGCGTGGCATTGGGGAAGAGGTTGTACTGCCAGAGGTGGGTGATCTCGCGGTTCGTGAACCCCGAGAGATCGACGCCGAGTTGCCGCTGGTACTCGCGGATGCGCTGCGCGATCGCGTCCTGCATCGTCTGCCCCTCGGCGACCGGCGGCGGGGGCGGCATCGACGCGCGGTTCTCGGCGCAATCCGGGCCCATCCGTCCACCCTGGGTCACGACGAACGACTCCCACACGTCGCGGTCGCTCACCTTCGAGCCCAGGCGCGGGCTCGGCACCCCGTACGCCTGGTACGAGGCGCCGTGCAGGCCCCAGATCTGCTGGGGCGCGTCGAGATCGTCGATCGACGCCAGCATCTCGGCGTGCAGGCCCTGCACGTGGTAGGTCTCCGAGAAGCCTTCGTTCACGACCTTCCAGTTGCACGCGACGGGCGTGGTGGTCATGGCCGCGCATCGGAACTCGTCGAGCTTCGCCCACGCACTGTCGGTCGGCACACCTTCCAGGTACTCGTCGAGCGGCATCGCGCTCGCGTCGAAGTTGACGAACACGAGCCGGCCCCACTCGCCGACCCGTACCGGGAAGAGCCCGAACTCCTCGTTGGGCAACGAACCGAACCACTTGCGCGACGGGACCTCACGCAGTTCACCCTGCAGCGTCCACGTCCAGTGGTGGTACCGGCAGCGCAGCTCTTCGCGGCCGCTGCCACTCCCCTCGCACAACGAGTTCCCCCGGTGGCGGCAGACGTTCTGGAACACGCGCAGCACACCGTCGCCGTCGCGCACGATCACGACCGACAGTGGGCCGCAGCGGAACTCGAACCAGTCGCCCGCCGCGGCGACGTGGTCGGAACTGCACGCGATCAACCACACCTTCGGCCAGAGGCGCTCACCTTCGAGCGCGGCGAACCGCTCCGACGTGTAACGCTCACACGGTACGCGCACCGGCGCGACGAACTCGGGGTGGCGGTCGGTGTCGATCGCGGGATCGTACAACGCCGTCAGCGCGGCGCGACCGAACCGGCCGGCGCTTCGAGCCCGAGTACCTCGGCCACGAGCTCGTACGACCGCACGCGGGCGTCGTGGCCGTGCACCATCGTCGTGATCATCAGCTCGTCGGCCGCCGTTGTGGCGGCCAGCTCCTCGAGCTGCTCACGGACGCGCGACGGGCTGCCGACCACATGGGAGCCCGTCCAGCCGCGCACGATCTCGCGTTCGCTCGGCGTGAATTGGTACTCGGCCGCTTCCTCCGGGCTCGGGAACCGGCCGGGCGCGCCGCTACGCAACCGGACGAACGACAACCGGGCCGAACCGGCGAGGAACTCGGCTTCGTCGTCGGACGGGGCGCAGATCACGGCGACGGCGACCATCGCGTACGGCTCGGCGAGGGTGGCCGACGGCCGGAAGTTCTCCCGATAGGCGGCCAGGGCGGGCAGCGTGTTGCGCGCCGCGAAGTGATGTGCGAACGAGAACGGCAGGCCGAGGAGGCCGGCGACCTGGGCGCTGTAGTCGCTCGAGCCGAGCAACCACAACGCGGGTTGGTAACCCTGGGCCGGGACCGCGCGGATGCGTTGGTAGGGATGGCCGTCGGGGAACGCGCCCCGGAAGTACGCGAGGAGTTCGCCGAACTGCTCCGGGAAGTCGTCGCCCGAAAGCGCACGGCCGTCGCGCCGCAACGCCCGAGCGGTCACGGGATCGGTACCCGGTGCCCGGCCGATGCCGAGATCGATGCGGCCGGGGTGCAGCGCCTCGAGCATGCCGAACTGCTCGGCGACGACGAGCGGGGCGTGGTTCGGCAACATCACACCACCCGAGCCGATCCGCATCGTCGACGTGACGCCGGCGAGATGCGCGATGAGCACCGCGGGCGACGAACTGGCGATGCCCGGCATGTTGTGGTGTTCTGCGACCCAGTAGCGGTGGAACCCCAGGGCTTCTGTCCGCGGCGCCAGGTCGAGCGAGTTACGCAACGCGTCGCGCGGGGTCGAGCCCTCGGCTACCGGCGCGAGGTCGAGGACGGAGAAGATCGGTCGCGGTTGTCCCATCCCAGGCCCGAACAGGCCGGCGCGGCGCTTTGTTCCGGCCGCGGAGGCGGCCGGCCGCTCACGAACCGACCAACGCGTCCCGCAACGCCGTGTACGCGGGTTTCAGGGTGCCGTCGACCCGCACCAAACCGAAGTTCTCGTAGTGGTCGGCGATGTTCGGCCCCTCGTCGGCAATCGAGTACACGAAGATCGGTGCCGCGTACGTCTGCCGTTGCCACGCCTGGATCCCCTGCACGAGGTACGGGCCCTGCCGGCTCTCGGTGACGGCGACGGGATCGGTCCCGGTCGGGAAACCGATCTCGGTCGCGGTGACGCGCTTGATGCCATCGTGGTGTGCGGCCATCAGCGCGTGAAGGGCCGGCGTCTGCGCGAACGCGCTCCACGACGCCGCGTACGTCGAAGGGTACGGGTACGTCGAGGGGTGCGTCCCTACCTGGTCGAAGTACCCGTGCGCACCGGCCCGGTACAGGCCGTTCAGGAACGTGTAGGGCGCGACCTGGGAGTGCCCGGGGGCGTCGAAGGCCGGTGAGAGGCCACCGGTGATCACGACCGCGCGGGGGTCGGCGCGGTGCAGCGCGACATACGCCGCTTTCAGCAACGCCGCGTACTGCCACGGGCTCGGGTGCGGCGTCCACATCTGCTGCATGTTCGGCTCGTTCCAGATCTCCCAGCGGTGCACCCCGTCGGGTGCGTAGCGCCGGGCCGCTCGCGCGAGGAACGATGCGTAGTCGGCCGGGTTCGTCGGCGGCGTCGTCGCCGCCGTGTTGGCGGGACGGGCCCAGCTGGGCGTGTACGACACGACCGGCATGACGTACAGGTGGTGCGCGCGGGCCGACGCGATCACCCGGTCGGCGGGGGCCCAGTTGTACGTTCCGCGGCCGTTGATCTGCAGCGTCGACCAGGCGAGCGGGACCCGCACCCACTCCGCTCCGGTCCGCTTCACCATCTCCATCTCGTGATCGAGATGCGGTTGCGACCATCCGAGCACCGAGCCGTACAGCGACACGCCGACCTTCGTGCGGTCGGCAGCCCTGCCAGCGGCGTGCGCGGCGCCGGCCGGGACGCTCACCGCCAGCGCGAGCGTCGTGATGCCGGTACCGACGTAGCGCGCGAGGCGGGAAGAAAACATGGTTCTTCATCGGCATCCACGCGCCGCTTTCAGAGCGTGCGTACTCCTGATTTCAGCCCGGGCCCGACTGAAATTGCTCCGATAGTGTCGGTTGATGCCTGGTTCAATCCTCGGGACGGCGGTCAGGCGAGTCGAAGACCCCGACCTCCTCACCGGACGCGCACACTTCGTCGACGACCTCGATCTGCCGGGAGCGTTGTTCCTCACGTTCGTGCGATCACCAGTCGCGCACGCCCACATCCGCTCGGTCGATTGCACCGCCGCGCGGTCGATGCCGGGCGTCGTCGGTGCGTTCGCGGCCGGCGATCTCGACATCCCCCTGTACGAGGGGTTGATGGCGCTCAACCCGGCGTGCGCGCGCCCGCCGCTCGCGCGCGACAAGGTGCGGTTCGTCGGCGACACCGTCGCGGCCGTCGTCGCGACCACGCGGGTCGCCGCCGTAGACGCCGCCGAGATGGTCGTCGTCGACTACGACGAACTCGCTCCCGTCGTCGACCCCGAGGCCGCGCTCGCTCCCGACGCGCCCGTGCAGTTCGATGCGCTCGGTTCGAACCGTGCCGCCGGGATGCACGCGGGATCGAAGGGCGATGTGCTCGCGGGCGCCGATGTGGTGGTCCGGGGTCGCTTCGAGAACCAGCGCATCGCGGTCATGCCGATGGAGGCGAGCGCGATCGCGGTCGTCCCCGGTGACGACGGCAACGGTCACGAGCTCACGGTCTACGTGTCGACCCAGATGCCGCACGGTGTCGCCAACAAGCTGCAGGCGATGTTCGGTATCCCGACGACGTCCATCCGGGTCGTCGCGCCGCATGTGGGGGGTGCGTTCGGCGGCAAGCCGGGCCTCGCGTCGGAGCACTGCGTCGTCGTCGCCGTCGCCCGGCATCTCGGCCGCCCGGTGAAGTGGATCGAGACCCGCTCCGAGAATCTCGTCGCGATGCCCCACGGCCGCGGGCAGGTGCAATACGCGGAACTCGGCTGCACACGCGACGGCACGATCACCGGCTTGCGCCTGCGCGTCGTTGCCGACGCCGGCGCGTACGGCGGGTTCGGCGGTGCGCTCGCGCTCGGGCCGACGCGCATGATGGCGCAGGGCGTCTACCGCATCCCGGCGCTTTCCTACGACGCCGCGGTTGCAGTCACCAACACGACGCCGATGGGGGCATTCCGGGGCGCCGGGCGCCCCGAGGCGGCGGCGCTCCTCGAACGGCTGATCGACCTCGCCGCCGACGAACTCGAACTCGACCCGGTCGAGATCCGCCGGCGCAACCTTCTCTCGCCCGATCAATTCCCGTACACGACACTGGTCGGGACCACGTACGACAGCGGCGACTACGAGGCGGCGCTCGACGCCGCGTTGCGCCACGCCGGCTACGCCGAACTCCGCAACGAACAGCGCGCCCGGCGCGAACGCGGCGACCGCCGGCTGCTCGGTATCGGCGTGAGCACCTACGTCGAGGTGACCGCGGGCGGCGCGGGTACCGAGTACGCGGCGGTGACGATCGACGCCGACGGCGGCGCGACCGTACGCGCCGGAACGTCGGCGCACGGCCAGGGGCACGCCACATCGTTCGCCATGATCGTCGCCGATCGCCTCGGCATCGGCATCGACCGGGTGCGTTTCGTGCAGTCCGACACGAGCGTGGTGCCGCGTGGCAGCGGCACCGGCGGGTCGCGCTCGCTGCAGCTCGCGGGGAGCGCGGTCGCCGGCGCAGCCCGCATCGTCTTCGACCAAGCCCGGCACCTTGCCGCCCAGTTGCTCGAAGCGAACCCCGACGACATCGTCGTGACCGACGGTGGTCTCGGCGTCGTGGGGGTGCCGTCGTCGACGTTGACTTGGGACCGGCTGGCCGGCGCAGCCACGCCGAGCGAGCCGCTCACGGCCCAGTTCGATTCCAACCAGGCGGGCTCGACCTTCCCGTTCGGGGCGCACGTCGCCGTCGTCGAGATCGACCGGGATACCGGGCAGGTCGACCTGGTGCGCCACGTCGCGGTCGACGACTGCGGGCGTATCCTCAACCCGCTCCTGGTCGCCGGGCAACAGCACGGTGGCATCGCCCAGGGTGTCGCGCAGGCGCTCTGGGAGCAGTACGTCTACGACGACCGGGGCAACCCGCTCACCGCGAACCTCGCCGACTACGCGATGCCGAGCGCGGCCGAGCTGCCGTCGTTCGAAGCATGGAACACCGAGACGCCCACGCCGCTCAACGAGCTCGGCGCCAAAGGCATCGGTGAATCGGGAACGATCGGCTCGACACCGGCGGTGCAGAACGCGGTGATCGACGCGCTGTCGCATCTCGGCGTACGCCATATCGACCTGCCCTGCACCCCGGAGCGGGTGTGGCGGGCGCTGCAGGATGCCGAGAACGGCACGCTGCCATCACCGTGGCGCGAACCTCCCGATGTGTTCGCGGCCCGGCCGGAGCGCTCGGCGGCCGCCGCGACCGCCGAGGCGGCCAACGAACTCGACATCTGACGCCCGACGCGCCGTGCGTACCGTCCTCGGTCGAAGCCACCTGCCCGCCGGCGCGCTGGCGCTGTTGGTGGTGTGCGCCGGCGTCGCCGGCTGCCACGGCGGCGCGACCACCCACGCAAGCTCGACGTCGACGTCGAGCACGGCAACGACGGTCGCGCCGGCGCGGCCCGCGATCGTGTGGTCGGCGCTGCGCAACCCGTTGCTCGCGAGCCCGACCCTCGCGGTGAAAGACCCCGCGCTCGTGTCGTACGCCGGGCGGTGGTACGCGCTGTTCAGCCAGGTCGACGCGCGCGGCCGGTGGCGCATCGGCATCACGTCGTCGCCCGATCTGCGGCACTGGTCGCGGTTCACGACGATGCCGCACGATCCGAGCGTCGCCGGGGAAGCGTCGCCCGACGTCGAGCGGCGCCCCGGTGGCGGGTTCGTCGTGACCTACCAGTCACTGCCTCGCAACGGCGGTTCCGCTGCGGCCAGGCTTTCGTACCGTCTCACCTCCGACTTGCGCACCTTCACGCCGGCGCGCCCGCTCGGTCGCGATCTCCACCCGGGCCCGGCCGGTCGCATGATCGACGCCGCGGTGGCGTGGACGCCGGCCGGCCTGCTGCTCGGTTACAAGTACGGCACCGACCGGCAGGCCTTCGAGATCGCCCGCTCGGGTTCCGGCAACCTCGACGGCCCCTGGACGCGGCTCGGCCGGCCCGACATCCGCGTGTTCGGCGACACGATCGAGAACTACCAGTTCCTGCACCTCGACGGGCAGTGGCGGCTGCTCGCCACCAGCAACGCGCTCGACCGCCCGTACCTGTTCGACCTCGCCGGCGACCCGGCGACGCCTGCGGGCTGGCTGCACTGGTCGGCCGGGCGCGAGCTGCACGTGCCACTCGAAGCCTGGAACCACGGCACCGGCGCGACGGGCGCCACCTTCGAGCACGCGAACTGCGCGTACCTCGTCGACGCGACGAAGATCGGCCGCTTCTTCTACCTCGTCTACTCCGACTCGCCGAACAAGACGACCTTCAGTGGCGAGGGCCCGGCCGTGCTCGCGCTCGCCCGCAGCACCGACCTTGTCACCTGGTCGGTGCCGCGGTGAGCGGAGGATGATCTCGATCAGTCGTCGTTGAAGATCATGCCCGTCCCGGTGTCGTTCCCGATCGAGATCGGGCCGGTCGGGGTGTCGATGACGAGCGTGAACGACTCGTTCGCCTCGACCGTCGTATCAGGGATGACCCCGATCGAGACGGTCTTCGAAACCTGGGTCGCCTTGAACTTGAGCGTGCCCGACTTCGGCTTGTAGTCGGTCGCGTTCGCGCTCCCGGTCACGGTGTGGTACTTCAACGTGACCGCTGCCCCCGGCGGCTGGTTCAACGTCACGTTGAACACGAGCGGCACCTTCTTCGTGGAACCGCCGCCTTCGTACACCGACGTACTGCCGACCTGCGCGACCGTCGATGCGCTGGTCGGGCTGTCGTCGTCGAGGATCGTGACCGTTCCCGTATCGGCCCCGATCAGTGCGTTGGTCGGCGAACTGAGCACCACGGTGAAGTTCTCGTCGCCCTCGGCGAGGGTGTCGCTCTGCACGACGATGCTGATCGTCTTCGAGATCACGCCGGCCTTGAACGTCAAGTTCCCGTTCTTCGCCTTGAAGTCGGCCGTCGTCGCCGTGCCGGCGTGCGTGCTGTAGTGCACGGTCACCTGGCTGGTCGCCGGCCGCGTCAGCGTCACGGTCAACTTGGCGCTCCGCTTGCCGCTGTCCCCTTCGAACAGGCTCGTCGACCCGATGTTCAGCACCGGAGGCTTCGTCTCGTCGTCGGTGATCGTGCCGGTACCGACGTCGGATTGGCCGCCGCTTTCCGTCGCGGTCAGCGTCATCGTCTGCGTGCCGTTCGACGACGCGTTCTCGTTGTAGATGTTGTCGTCGACGACGGGGACGAGCACGTGCTGGACGAGTGGGTCGCCCGGGTTGAACGTCAGGGTCCCCGAGGTGTCGGCGTAGCGGGTGGGCGCCACCGCCGTGCCGTCGGCGGTCGCGTAGTCGACGGTCACCGGAGTGTTCGGGTCGGCCGCGAGCGAGACGGCGAAGTCGAGCATCGCACCCGGGCCCTCCGTGACGGCGGCATCGTCGACCGTGACCGGCGGCTGGTCGTCCTCGATGATCGTGCCGGTCCCGGACCCGTCGGCGATGGTGGCGTGCACCGCGCTCGTCAGGTCGAGTTCGAGGTCACGATTGCCGGTGAACACGTTGTCGTTGTTGACCGGTACCGACACCGTCTGGGTGAGCGGTCCACCTGAGCTGAAGGTGAGCACGCCGGCCTGCGCGGTGTAGTCGCCCGGCGCGACGGCGGAGCCGTCGGCCGTCGTGTAGTCGACGACGACATCGTTCTGGCTCGGGTTCGACAGCGACACCGTGAAGTCGAGCGTCGCCCCCGGGCCCTCGGTAACGGTCGCGTCGCTCACCGAGACCTCCGGATCACCGACCGTATAGGTGACCCATTGCTGCGCGGTGTTGCCGGCTCCGTCTACCGACGTCACGTGCACCTGGAACACGCCGGACGTCGACGTGTCGAGGTTGTCGCCACTCGGAACGTCGCCGTCACAGGTCGGCGTTCCCTGGTCGTCGGCGCACGAGTAGGTGAACGGCACCGTCGCACCCGGCGCGTAGGTGGCACCGTTCGTCGGGCTCGTCACCGAGATCGTCGGCGGCGTCGCGTCGACGACGTTCGTCGTGGTCAGCGGCACGTTCACCCGGCCGTTGTAGCCGGGGTCGCCGGCGGGGCAATGCTGGGTGGTCGGCACGCCGACGGTCGTCGTCGTGATCTGGAAGTAGTCGAACTCGTTCTGCACCGTGGTCCCGGGCGCACCGTCGACCTGTACGACCGCCTGGAACGGCGGCGGGTTGAAGTAGTCGGCACCGAACCCGAAGATGCTCTGGTCGGTGACCGACGCGATGTCGAGTTCGAGCGTGCCGTCGCCGTTGATCCCGATCGTGGCTCCGTTCACTTCGCTGCCCGGACCGGTGAACGCGGCCGACACGAAGTGCCCGTTGGTCGGCGGCTTCCAGCGGTAGATCAGGTTGGTGGCGTTGTTGAGCGTGGGGATCTGGTCGGTCGCGATCGCCATGTTCCAGTCGAACTGGCCGCCGGCCGCGGCGCTCGTCGGCGCCGTGTTGCTCGACGTCGGGATGCTTTCGTGGAAGGCACCGAAGAGCGTGTCGCAACCAACCGGCATGCGGTCGGTGACGTCACCCGTCGTCCAGTCCTGCTGCGTGGCGGCCGGTTGCACCGAGTACGCCGAAACGACCGTGTACGGGTTGCCTTCGTTGTCGGTGGCGGTGACCGTGAACGTGTGCGCGCCGGCGCTCGACGTGTCGATCGCCGCACCGTTCGCGACGGTGCCGTCGCACGACGCGAGGCCCGACTCGTTGTCGGCGCACGCGTAGTCGGCGTTCACGACCGCGCCCTGCGTGTAGATGACGCCGTTCGCGGGGGTGGTGATCGTCGCGGTCGGCGGCGTGTGGTCGTTCCCGGCCGGGACGACCGTGTAGTTGTGCGTGACCGGGATTGCATTGTTGCCGTTGTTGTCGCTCGCGTTGACGGTGAAGGAGTGCGGGCCGAGCGCGCTCGTGTCGATCGGTGAGCCGTTCGCCACGTCACCGTCGCACGTCGCGACACCCGAACCGAAGGTGCCGTCGTCGCACGTGTAGTTGGCGGCGACGTTGACGCCGAGCGGGTACTGGCCGCCGTCGGCGGGGGTGTTGATCGTGATCACCGGCGGGTCGGTGTCGTTCGGGACGATCGTCGTGGTCGACCAGGCGGGGTTCGGGTCGGCCGGGAAGCAATCGGTCTCGACGTTCGCGCTGATCGGTGAGGTGATCACCGCGGTTGTGGTGAACCCGGGGTCGGTGTAGCTCGTGCCGCCGAGCTTGGGGGCGATGGTCGACAGGTCGGGGCCGGTCGCCTGCAACGTGAGGGTCAGCGCCGGGACCTGGAAGTCCTGATCGCTCGGGATCGGGCCGGGATGCTGTAGACGACCGCGCCGGTGGTGGCGCTGCCCTGGAGGGTCGCCGTCGCGCTGCCGCCGTAGTTGAACCCGCCCGACAGGGTCGCGCTCACGAACGACGAGTTGGCCGGGATCGGCAGCTTGTACGAAAGGTCTTTCACAGAACTGACCGTGCCGCCACTCTGCGACGACGGGATGTTGTCGACCGGGAAGGTCGTCACCGCGGTGACGTTGGCACCCGGCTGTACCACCGCCGGGGCATCGGTCGAGATGCTGATCCCTTGCGACAAGTACTGGTCGCCGATGATCGGCGCGTGCGCGACGCAGTTCACCGTCACGGTCGTGTCGGTGGTGTCGGCGCCGGCCGGCGTGGCTGCCGTGAGCCCGGCGCCGAAGGTCCCCAATGCAACGATGGCGGCCGCGACCGCCCCACCCAGAGCCCTGGTATTCACATTTCCCCCCAAAAGCGGTTGCTCGTACACCGGCAACCGACATGGAGTCTTGCCACAAGCATTGCCGTCATGCAACGTTTTGCGCCGAAGCGTCCGGCCTTTTCCTCACCTTCCGGGTGCCGGATGCCGACAAACGGGGGTGACCGACGAACGGCCGTGGGGCGCGCCGCCGGCCCCGACGCCGCCGGGGGCCGCGGGCGACCTACTCCCCGCGTCCCCGCCCGCTCCACCCACGAACTGGCAGCCGCCCCGGCCCGCCACGGCCTCGAAAGCCAAACAAGGCCTGATCGTCGGCGTCGTCGCACTGTTGATCGCGGCGATCGGCGGTGGCGCGTACTGGGCCGCGGGCCGCGACGGTGGGCACCCGTCGAAAGCCCACCGGAGCGCAGTGATCCATTACCCCGCGCACTGGGATGCGCGGGTCGCCCGGCTCGTGTCGTTCGTCGAACGCCAGCGTGAGCTCACGTTCGCCCACCCGGTCGCGGTGCACTTCCTGACCGAAGCGGCCTTCAAGAAGAAGGTCACGACCGACCCCGGCACACTGACGAAGTCGGACAAGACCGACTTGGCCAACGCGGTCGCGTTCCTCCGGGCGCTCGGGTTGATCGAAGGCCACACCGACCTCCTGCAGTCGATCAACCAGAATTCGAGCGAGTCGACGCTCGCGTTCTACAGCCCGAAGGACAAGACGATCACGGTGCGCGGAACACACCTCGACGTCGCAACCCGGGTGACCCTCGTCCACGAGATGACCCACGCCTTGCAAGACCAACACTTCAACCTCACCAAGCTGCAGGAACGCGACCACGGCGACGAGTCGGGCGCGATCGACGCGTTGATCGAGGGCGACGCGACGACGGTCGAGAACGCGTACGTGAAGGCACTCTCGCCCGCCGAGCGCCAGGCCTACGAGAAGGAAACCGCCGCGCAGGACGAAGCCATCGATCTGACGGGTGTTCCACCGGTCGTGCAGATCATGTCGAGCGCGCCGTACGAGTTCGGCCCGCCGTTCGTCGCGGTCCTGAAAGCGGACGGCGGTGAGGCGGCCGTGAACGCAGCGTTCCGCAACCCGCCGACCACGCAGGAGTACATCTTCGACCCGACCACGTGGCTCCGCCACGATCGCGAGGAGACGGTCGCCAAACCGGCCGTGCCGACCGGCGCGAAGAAGTTCGACGACGGCAACTTCGAACCGATCGGCTGGTACGTCGTGCTGTCGGAGCACATCGACCCCCACGAGGCGTTGCGCGCGACCGACGGTTGGGGCGGCGACGAGTACGTGTCGTACCGGACGGCCGCCGGTCGGGCCTGCACGCGCATCCGGTTCAAGGGTGAAACGCAGGCCGACACGGACCAGATGCGACGGGCGTTGACCGGCTGGGTCGCGGCCGTCCCCGGCATCGCAGCCACCGTTTCCGACGAAGGGACGACAGTGCTCTTCGAGTCGTGCGACCCGGCCCGGCCGTGAAGGTGTCGACCGGGCGCAGCATCGACGCGATGGGGTTGCCGGTCGGGCGCGTGTCGTTGCTCCAGGCGCTGCTCGAGCAAGGCGCGTCGCTCAACGTTGCCGGCTGCATCGCGAACGGCGTCGTGAACGAGTCCACCGTCGCCCAGATCAACGACCCGACCGGTGCGGCGTACCAGACCGCCGCCGGCCAGGAACGGTTGCGCACCATCGCGACGACGTGCCGGGCACGCTACGGCTGACTCGGATGCGATGATCGGGGCGTGCGCACCGATCGTCCGCTCGTGTACGTGGCCGGACCGGGCGGCTTCGACGCGGCCGGCCGGCGGTGGCACCGGCACGTCTGCGAACAACTGACTTCGGCCGGCTTCGGCGTTTCCGATCCGTGGGCGGCCTCGGCCGACGCCTTCGAGGCGGCCGGCCGGCTCCCGCCGGGTGACGCCCGCCACGAGGCGCTCATCGAGGCCAACCGAAGCGCGGGCCGCACGAACGCGAGCTTGATCCGCTCGGCCGCCGCGGTGCTCGCGTTGCTCGACGGCGTCGACGTCGACTCCGGCACTGCGGCCGAGATCGGGTACGCAGCGGCGCTCGGCATCCGCATCGTCGGCTACCGCACCGACTGGCGCACCACCGGCGACAACGAGGCCGCGCCGGTCAACCTCCAGGTCGCGTCCTTCATCGAGGCGTCGGGCGGGCGTCTCCTCCTCGGTGGCCCCGGCGTCGACGACGACGCGTTGCTCGCCGCCGCGATCGCCGCCCTGCGCTCCGGTTGACGGTCCTTCCGGGAGCAGGCGGGTCGGTCACTGCTGACCGAGCGCGTACCCGGGATCGTGCGCGGTGAAGCCGCCGTCGATGCGCAACACGGTGCCCGTCACGAACGCGGCCGCGTCCGACGCAAGGTAGGCGACGGCTTCGGCGATCTCCTCGGGGTACCCGAGCCGCCCGATGAGATGGCTGACCGTGTAGCGCCGGAGCCGTTCGCCGGCCGGCCCGCCGAGCGCGTCCTGGGCCTCGCGGGCCACCACCACGCCGGGCGCGACCGCATTGCAGCGGATCCCGCGATCGCCGTACGCGGTCGCGACGTATTGCGTCAGTGCGACAACCCCGGCCTTCGACGTGCCGTACGCGAGCAACGACCGGCTGCCGTAGAACGCCGCCGCCGATGCGGTGTTCACGATCGCGCCCCCACCGCCTTCGAGCATCGCAGGGATCGCGAACCGGCAGCCGAGCATCGGACCGTTCAGGTTCACGGTCATGACCCGGTCCCACGTCGCGAGGTCCATCGTCACGACGTCCTGGTCGAGCCGGTTCTGGTCGAGCGCGGCGGCGTTGTTGTGCAGCACGTCGAGGCGCCCGAACGCCGCGACGGTGTCGTCGACCATGGCCGCGACCGCGTCGGCTACGCCGACGTCGACCACCTGCGCGCGGGCGGTACCGCCCGCGTCACGAACCTCGACCGCAACGCGCTCCGCGGCTTCGGCGGAGATGTCGGCCACCGTCACCGATGCGCCTTCGGACCCGAGGCGCAACGCGGTCGCCCGCCCGATCCCCGACCCGCCGCCGGTCACGATCGCGACCTTGCCACTGAACCGCGCCACGCATCCTCCCCGCGCCAACCGAACGTTCGGCCGGGAAGTCTGGCACCCGGCTCACGTGGATCGGCAGAGCGCGAGTTGCGCCTCGGTCGGCCAGCGCACGTTGCGCGCCCAACCTGCTCGTTCGAACAGACGGATCAGGGCCGCGGAAGGATCGATCTGGTGCGCGAGCGCACCGTGGCGCGCCGACGCGGGGTGCGCATGGTGGAAGTTGTGCCAGGCCTCGCCGAACGAGACGATCGCGAGCGGCGCGAAGTTCGTGCTGTGGTCTTTTTGCGTCGCGGGCTGGTTGCCGAACAGGTGGCAGACCGAGTTGACGCTCCACGTCACGTGGTGCAGCAACATCATCCGCGCGACACCGGCCCACAGCAGCGCCGTGAGCGCGCCGCCGATGGCACCCGACATCGTCCAACCGAGAAAGAAGGGGCCGGCGAGGGACGCAACCGCGAACACGGGGAACAGGCGGCCGATCAGCTGCGTGTCGGCGTCGTCGACGAGATCAGGCGCGTACCGCCGGACGGAGGTGACGTCGCCCTTGAAGAGCCAGCCGACGTGCGCGTGACCGAAGCCGCGCACCGACGCGAGCGCGCCCGTGCCGTGCAGGTGCGGCGAGTGCGGGTCGCCCGGCTTATCGCTGAAGACGTGGTGGCGGCGATGGTTCGCGACCCAACCGGTGACCGAACCCTCGACCGCCAACGATCCGGCCGCGGCGAGCACGATCTTCAACCAGCGCGCGGCGCGAAAGCTGCGGTGCGCGAACAGGCGGTGGTAGCCGATCGCGATGCCGAACCCGCTCACGACGTAGAAGACCGCCGCGAGCACGACGTCGCGCAGGTTGATGAGGTGACCCCACAGGAAGGGCAGCGCGACACCGAGTGCGACGACCGGGCCGACCACCAGCAGCGCGGTGACGCCCCGCCCGAGCGCGAGCTGCAACCGCCCCGGAGGTGGTTCGACGACGTGACGACCGTCGATGGTGTCGACATGGGTGTCGAGATGACCGGTCGGAGGCGATGTGGTACCGAGCAACGTGGCCATGGCCCTTCCCTGGGTCGCGCCGAAGCGCGCTTTCGCGAGGATCCGCACGACCCGCGCGACTGGGAGGGCGCATGCCGCCGTCGACGGCGGACCTCACCACGATACGCCGCGTGCCAACCCCCTTTTGCGTCACCCCGAGCGTTTCCACGCGTTTGAGGGCGGCGGGCAACGCCCGCCGCCCTCGATTGCCGCGCGTTCCGCGTGGTGTTACTGGAGGAGCTTCAGGATCGACTGCGGGGCCTGGTTGGCCTGCGCGAGCATCGCGGTACCGGCCTGCACGAGGATCTGGTTCTTGGTGAAGTTGACCATTTCCAGGCTCATGTCGGTGTCGCGGATGCGGGATTCCGAAGCCGAGAGGTTCTCCGAGGCGACCTGCAGGTTGCTGATCGTCATGTCGAACCGGTTCTGGACCGCACCGAGCTGACCACGCACATCGGACACTTCGGTGATCGCCGTGTCGATGATCTGCTGGGCCGATGCGTAGTTCGCCGTGTTGGTCACGTCGATCGCGCCCAGTGCCGTGAAGGCCCCGACGGTCCCGCTCGTGATCCGCATGTCGGCGATCGACAACGCGATCTGGTCGGTCGAGGTCACGTTGGCGCCGACCTGGAACACGCCACCGCCACCGGTGTTGGTCGTGGTGACTGCCGCGGCGGTCACGCCCTTCACGCCGGCACCGACGTTGCCGAGGGTGATCCCCGCCGTCGTCGCGGTCGAGTTACGAACCAGGTTCACGGACCAGGCGCCGGAACCGAGGTCCGCGACGCTGACCGTGACGTCACCGGTGAACCCGGCGCCGAGCGCCGCGCTCACGCCGCGCTGCAGGTCGGCTTCCAACGACGCCGCGGTGTTGTACGTGCCGGTCGTGACCGTGACGGTCACGCTGGTGCTCGTGCCGGAACCGGCGTCGATCGTGAGATCGAACGTCGCGGTCGCGGCACCGACGGCGACACCGGTACCGGTGCCGGTGAGCACGGTCGTGGTGGTCGCGGCCTGCGCACCGAAGCTGCCGTCGAGAAGCTTCTGGCTGCCGAAGGAGGTCGTGCCGGCGATGCGGTCGATCTCCGAACGGAGCTGGTTGATCTCGTTCTGGGCGGCTTGGCGAGCGGTCGAGTCGGACGACGCGGTGTTCGCCGACTGGATGATCAGGTCGCGGATACGGCCGAGGATGTCGTGCACCGTGCTGAGCGCGCCGTCAGCGGTCTGGACGACCGAGACACCGTCTTGCGCGTTGCTGGTGGCTTGCTTCAGGCCGCTGATCTGCGACCGCAGGCTCTGGCTGATGACCAGGCCCGACGCGTCGTCGGCGGCACGGTTGATGCGGTAGCCCGAGGACAGCTTCTCGAGGCTGCTCTGCATCCCCATCTGGTTCGTGGAGAGGTTGCGGAACGCATCCATCGCCATGATGTTTTCGTTGATTTGCACGGGTGCTCTCCTCCATGAGTGCGTCCGGTCCATTCCTTGGGCCGACGGCGTGCTCCGGCGGTGGCCTCCCGGCGCCCGCCTCTTTTGCGTCACCGAGATATCCCGGTGGCATCGACTCGTCGGCAGGCGCGATCCCGTGATGAGGAATCGCCGCGAACTCGGGACTTAGGTCCCGGATCGCCCTCGGGCACGCGGTGCCCGGCGTGGTTGTCACACCCCGGGCACGGCGATCGTCAGGAAGCCGAACCACGAGATCCGGAGGTTGCCATGCGAGTTCTCGTCGCCGGTGGGACCGGCGTCATCGGCCGCCAGTTGTTGCCGCTGCTCGCCGAGGTCGGTCACGACGTGACCGCGCTCTCCCATTCGGGCCGGTTCGCGGCGATTTCCGGCGCGCCCGTCGTCGTGGCTGACGCGCTCGACCGCGCCGGGCTCGGCGCTGCGGTCCACGCCGTTGCACCCGACGCCGTGGTCAACCTGCTCACGGCCATCCCCCGCGACTTGCAACCCCGGCACTTCGCCCGGCAGATGCGGCTCACCAACCGGCTGCGGGTCGAGGGGACCGCGAACCTCGTCGCGGCCGCGCCCGGCGCGCGCATCGTGTCGGAAGGGCTCGCTTACGCGTACGACCCTGCAGGCGGGCCCGTCGCCGACGAGAAACGGCCGCTCTGGAAGCGCGGCCCCCGGCCGTTCCGCCCCGCCGTGCACGCAATCGGCGAACTCGAGCGCCTCACCACCGCCACGGGCGGCACCGTGCTGCGGCTCGGCCACCTCTACGGCCCGGGAACCGCGTTTGGCAGGGATGGTGCGTTCACCGAACAGGTCGCGGCCGGTCGAGTGCCGATCGTGGGTAAGGGGAACGCGATGTTCTCGTTCCTGCACACCCACGACGCGGCGACCGCGATCGTCGCCGCGCTCGACAAGCCCGTCACCGGCACGCTCAACGTCGTCGACGACCAACCCACGTACCTTCACGACTGGTTACCGGAGATGGCCAAGATGATGCGCGCGCCCCAACCGAAGCACGCGCCGGTTGCGATCGCGCGTCTCGCGGTGGGCTCATGGGGCACCGCCTACATGAACGAGATCGTTGGCGCCGACAACAGCCGCGCCCGCCTGTCGCTCGACTGGCGACCGCGCTTCAGCACATGGCGCACCGGCTTCGAGGCCGAAGTGCGACCGCGACCTCACGTCGCGCCGGTCCGGTGAGGCAGCGCGATGGCACCATGACCGACGACGCCGCGGTCGACGAGTTCCTGCGTCATCGACCGCGTTTGCTCGGCATCGCCTACCGGATGCTCGGCAGCATGTGGGACGCCGAGGATGTCGTGTCCGACGCCATGGTCCGTTGGCTGCGAATCGAACGCAGTGACGTGAGGGAACCCGCCGCGTTCCTCACGACGATGGTGAGCCGGCTCGCGCTCGACCAGCTCAAGTCGGCCCGCGTGCAACGTCAGGAGTACGTGGGGCCGTGGTTGCCGGAGCCGACCCTGACCGGGCCATCGAACCTCGGCCCGCTCGACACGGTGGAGCTGCGAGAGTCCGTGTCGGTTGCGACCTTGCACGTTTTGGAGCAGCTCACGCCCCCCGAACGCGGCGTGTTCGTGCTGCGCGAAGCGTTCGACCTGCCGTTCGCCGAGATCGCCGAAATCCTCGACATCAGCCCGAGCAACGCGCGGCAACTGTTCCATCGAGCGCGGCGCCGCGTCGCCGGCGATGGTCACCGTTTCCCGGCCGACCCTGGAGCCCACGCCACGTTGCTCGACCGTTTCCTCGGTGCGGTCAGCTCCGGCGACCTCGCCCAGCTCGAAAGCCTCCTGGCCGACGACGTCGTCGCGTACAGCGACGGCGGCGGCAAGGCGCGGGCGGCGATCCGTCCCGTGCGCGGCAAGGCGAACATCATCAAGTACATCCGCGGTTTGCTGCGCCGGTTCCCGTTGCAGCCCGGCATCAGGGTTGTCACTGCGAACGGTCTTCCGGCCGCGCTGCTCGCGCTCGGCGCGCAGTCGGAACTGCTCGTGCTCTCCGTGCGCGATCGCAAGATCGAAGCGATCTACGGGATCATCAACCCCGACAAGCTCTCGTACCTCGACCGTCAACTCGCGGGTCGGTCCTGACCTACCGAGACGAAAGCGAACTGTCATGATCAACCAACCCACTGATGTCGTCGCGCGCGATCACGTGCGGCCGCGCCCGATGCGCCTGCTGGTCACCGGAGGGACCGGGGTCCTCGGTCGCGCGCTCTTGCCTCGGGCCGAAGCGGCCGGGCACCAATGGCTCGCGCCCGCGCACGGCGAACTCGATCTGTTCGACCCCCGTGCCGTCGAGCAGGCGATGCGCAACGTCGACGCGGTATTCCATCTCGCGACCAAGATCCGGTCGCTCGATCTGCTCGACCAACCCGGGGCGTGGGAGGAGAACGACCGGCTGCGGACCGAAGCGTCGCGAATCCTCGTCGACGCGGCGCTCGAGCGCGGTGTCGAGACCTACGTCCAACCCACGGTGACGTTCGTCTACCCCACCGACCGGCCGGCCGACGAGCAGGCACCCGTCGTCGACGGGCCCATCGTGCACTCGGCGCTCGTCGCCGAGCAGGAAACGGCCCGCTTCGCGGGCCGGCCGGCGCGGCGTCGTGCTCCGGTTGGGGTTGCTCGACGGCCCCGGAACCGGCAACGACCGCCCGGTGCCGCAGTTCGGCGCCACCCTCGACGTCGGCGACGCGGGCCGCGCGTTGCTCGCCGCCCTCGCACTGCCGAGCGGCATCTACAACGTCTGCCGTGACGGCGAACGGGTGTCGAACCGGCGCTTCTCCGAGATCGCCGGGTGGCACCCACAGTCGTAGGTGCCCGGGCCGCAACAACTCGCTCACCAGGGCCGCCGACTACGTTGCGCCACGATGAAGCGGGAGTGCGACGTGCGGAAACGACGCCAGGCCGCGCGCGTGCGCGCGGACGTTCCGGACCGACGATGACGACGTACCTCGTGACCGGCGGTACCGGCCTCATCGGTTCCAACGTCTGCCGGGCGTTGATCGACGGCGGAGCGCGGGTCCGTGCCCTCGTACGCCCGGAGAGCGACGACGGCCCCTTGCGCGCGATCGGCGTCGACGCGTTCGAAGGCGACGTGCGGGCCGCCGACGACGTGTTGCGCGCGGCCGACGGGTGCGAGTGCATCATCCATGCCGCGGCGGTGCTCGGCGGCCCGGCCCAGGACCTCGACCTCGCCCGCGCCACCAACGAAGCCGGGTCTTTCCACGTTTACGACGCCGGCGCGGCGCACGGCATCCGCGTCGTCACGCTCAGCTCGACGCCGTTCTTCGACCACCGCGCGACGCTCACCGAGGATTCGCCCGTCGCTGCGACCTGGAGCGACGACCCGTACACGCTCACGAAGGGCGCCGGGTACGTGGAAGCGAAACGGCGCGCCGCCGAAGAAGGCGCCGACATCAACATCGTGATCCCGGGCGGCACGTACGGGCCCGGCCTGTCGGTGAAACGGGCGATGGTCGCCACGAGTTTCAACCGGGCCATTCGCGGCGCGGTGAACGGCAAGCTCACCGAGTACGTGACGTACCCGGTGCCATGGGTCTACGTCGAAGATGTCGCGTACGTCTGTGTCGCGGCCGCGGCGAAGGGCGAGGCCGGCCGGACCTACCTGGCGTTCGGTGCCGAGGACGCATCGAGTACCGCGTCGTTCCTGAACATCGCGTGCGAGGTGGCCGGCGTGGACAACCGGGTCGCCGAGGTCAGGATCGATGCCGACGATCCGGACGCGCTCGCGCGTTACGGCGCGACCCTCGTCGAACTGGCGCGCCGCACGTTCCCGGTCCCCTGGTTCGACAACACCAAGACACGCGAGGCACTCGCTTACGCGCCCCGGCCGTTGCGCGCCGGGATGGAAACGACGATCCGCTGGCTGCGCGACAACGGCCAGATCAACTGAACCGGGGATTCACGCGTCCCACACGTCGCGCACCTTGGCCGTCGTCGTGACCGTGACCACCGGCGCCAGGGAGTACTTCACGACATCTTCCGCGTAGCTGCGCGGCAGGCCCGCGATCGCGTCGGTCGGGAGCGCGATGCGGTAGCCGAGATCCGCGGCCGTGAGGCACAAGCCGAGGAGCGCTTCGTTCACCGACACGCCGACGGGTACGAGCGTGCGGATCCCGAGGTTGCGCAGGATCGGGTCGAGCTCGGTGCCGGTGAACGGCGTGAGGCCGTGGATGCGGCGGCACTCGATGTCGTCGGGCGCGGGGCCGAGTTCGGGGCACAGGTCGGCCGCGGGTGTGCCCTGCCGCACCTGGTCGGGGTTCTTCACGACGTAGGCCATCATCGCGTTGTTGATCGACAGCCCGGCGCGATCGCCGCGCAGCTCGACGAGCGCATGCACGACCCGAACGCCGACCACACGCGCGGCGGTGCACAGACCGGCCGCGGCGGTGAGGACGCCGCGGTCGGCGACCTCGTCGGCCAGCTCCCGCATCGCCGCGAGATCGCCGATCACACCGCGCTGCATCTCGCAGGTGACCACCGCGGTGTGCGCGGGTGCGACGAGCTCTCCGAAGTCGAGCGGCAACGATGCCTCCAGTGGGCAAACCGCGGCGACCGTGCCGGTCACCGTTCGATTGGCGCCGAATATACGGTTCGCCGGCAAGCGAAGCCGCCCCACCGGCGTCGTCTGTAAGGATGAGAAGACCGCGCGCGAGGCTCGTGCGACACGTCGAGGTGATTGCATGCCCCACAACGGCTCCCACGCCGATCCAGTACTCGTCACCGGTGGATCCGGGTTCATCGGATCGGCCGTCGCGCGCGCCTTGCTCGGCGCCGGGTACCACGTTCGCGTCCTGCTCGAACCCGATCGAGACGACACCAACGTCGACGGCCTCGACGTCGAGCGCATCACGGGCGACATACGCGATCGCGCCACCGTCGAGCGCGCCGTCGACGGCGCCGGCACGGTGTTCCACCTGGCTGCGCTCTACCGCTTCTGGGCGAAGGACCCCGACCTGTTCTACGACGTGAACGTCGGCGGGACGATGAACGTGCTTCACGCGGCACGGCAGGCGCGGTGCCGGCGGGTCGTGTACACGAGCACGGTGGCAACCCTGGGCGTCGCCGGACCGGGCCCGCCACCGAAGCCACCCTCGTCCACTTCGAGCATCTCTTCGGCCACTACAAGCGGTCGAAATACCTGGCCGAGCACGAGGTGCTGCGGGCCGGCGCGACCGGCCTGCCGGTCGTCCTCGTCCACCCCACGTTCCCCGTCGGGGAAGGCGACGCCGCCCCGACGCCGACCGGCCGCACGATCCTCGAGTTCCTGAACGGCCGCATCCCGGCGTATGTCGACACCACGCTGAACGTCGCGCACGTCGACGATGTCGGGCGCGGTCACGTGCTCGCCGCCGAACGAGGCGAGCCCGGCCGCAGCTACATCCTGGGCGGCGAGAACATGTCGTTGCGCCAGATGCTGGCAACGCTGGCCGACCTCTGCGGGCTGCCGGCTCCTCGCCTACGCGTCACGCCACAACTCGTGTTGCCGATCGTCCGCACCGCCGAATGGTTCGAGTCGCGGGTGATGGGCCGGGAGCCGACCCTCCCGTCGGAGCCGGTGCGGATGGCGACCACCCGGATGGAGTACGACGACACCCGCGCCCGCACCGAGCTGGGATATACGAGCATCCCGGCGCGCGACGCACTGCGCCGCGCGGCAACCTGGTACGTCGAACACGGTTTCGTGAAGCCCGGGCACGCGCCGCGGATCGCCCGCGCCCTGGGCCGGCCGACCGAGGTCGACCTGCGCGCCGACGACAGCCGGCCCACGGCAGCACCGGCGGCGTCGCGGAGCGCGTCGTGAGCCAGGCCCGGCGGCTCCAACCGGTCTCGGCCCCTCCCGTCGAACGTGCGACCGCCGCACACGACACCTTCGACGTCAAGGCGTTGCTCAACGCCCGGGGTGGCGAAGCGTTCGCGTTGCACGAGCAGTACATGAACCCGCAGATGCCACGCATCTTGCGCACCCTCGGGTTCGACCGCGACTACGTGCGCGCCGAAGGTGCGCTCCTCTTCGACGGCGACGGGAACCGCTACCTCGATTTCCTCGCCGGGTTCGGCGTGTTCGCGCTCGGCCGTTGCCACCCGACGATCGAACAGGCGCTGCGCGACGCCATGGAATGCGCGCTGCCGAACATGGTGCAGATGGAGTGCGCGCCGCTCGCCGGCCTGCTCGCCGAAGCGCTCGTGGCGCGGATGCCGACCGACGGGTACCGCTGCTTCTTCACCAACAGCGGCACCGAATCGGTGGAGACCATCCTGAAGTTCGTACGCGCCGCGACGGGCCGGCCCCGCGTGCTGTACGCGGATCACGCGTTCCACGGGCTGACGATGGGCGCACTGTCGCTGAACGGCGCCCGCGAGTTTCGCGACCGCTTCGGCGCATTGCTCCCGGGTTGCACGAGCGTTCCATTCGGCGACCTCGACGGGCTGCGGCGCGAACTGCGAGCCGGCGACGTCGGCGCGTTCGTGGTCGAGCCGATCCAAGGCAAGGGCGTCTTCGTCGCGCCCGGCGACTACCTTCGATCGGCGTCCGAGCTGTGCCACGAGCACGGGGCGTTGCTCGCGGTCGACGAAGTGCAAACCGGCCTCGGGCGTACGGGAACGTTCTTCGCGTTCGAGCAATGGAACGTCGAGCCCGATCTCGTCAGCGTTGCGAAAGCACTGTCCGGCGGCTACGTGCCGGTCGGTGCGGTCGTCGCCAAGCGCAAGATCGTCGAAGCGGTGTTCGACAAGATGGACCGGGCCGTCGTGCACAGCTCGACGTTCGGCCAGAACGTGCTCGCGATGACGGCCGGGCTCGCAACCTTGCACACGCTCGACCGCGAAGGCATCGTCGGGAACGCCGCAACCGTCGGCGCGGAGTTGATGGCGAGCCTCACCGAAGTGGCCCGCCGCCACGAAGTGGTCGACGAGGTCCGTGGGCGGGGCCTCATGATCGGCATCGAGTTCAAACGGCCGAAGTCGCGGCGCCTCCGCGCCCAGTGGTCGTTGCTCGAGACGATGCGCAAAGGCTTGTTCACGCAGCTCGTCGTCGTGCCGCTGTTCCGCGACCACGGCATCCTCACCCAGGTCGCGGGCGATCATCAGAACGTCCTGAAGATCCTGCCGCCGCTCATCACGACCCGCGAGCAGGCCGCGATGTTCGTCGACGCCTTCGACGCGGTGCTCTCCGAACTCGAGCGGTCCCTCGGGCTGCTGCTCGGCGTGGGCCGCTCGCTCGCGTTACCCGCGATCCGTCACAGTCGCTGACGAAGCGCGGGAACCGTTCGTATGATCGCGGCCGTGGCGGTGCCGACGCGCGACGAGCTGGCGGCGGCGCACTGCTGGGAGCGCGACGACCTCGTGCCGGGTCGGCCGGGGATGACCGACTTCCGCCGTCGCCTGCGCTTCCACCAGGCGCGCTGGCGCGAGGCGCACGGGCACCCGATCGGGACGCAGCCGATCGTCCCGAAGCCCGGCGGCAAGCCCGCGCGCCTGGTCGGAAGCCGCCTCCCATACGAGTACGCGCACGAGACCGGGGCCAACTTCCTGACGCCCGCGGCACACGACGCCGCACGGCAGCGCAGCGCGATCGCCGAACCGCGCCAGACGTTCGACCACCAGCGGCTCTGGGCCGACCTTCTGTGGTCGCCGACGATGGCCTTCAACCTCTTCGGCGATCTCGCCGCCGACCTCGACCTCGCCGACCACGCCGTGCACACCTGGTGGCCCGACGCTCCCGGCGTCGTGTCGGGCGTCCGGTTCGCGCACTCCCCCGGTCGCCTCGACCCGAGCTACCTCAACAACCTTTCCACGTTCGACGCCGCGTTCATCCTCACCCTCCCGGGCGGGTCGCAGGCGGTCGTCGGCCTCGACGTGAAGTACCACGAGCGGATCAAGCGCGAGATCCCGAGGCCGACCAACCTCGCCCGTTACCGCGAGGTCTTCGAACGGTCGGGGAACTTCACGCCCGCCGCGTTCGACGCCGTCAACAAAACGGTGCTGTCGGTGATGTGGTTGGAGCACCTGCTCGTGCTGTCGATGCTCCAGCAAGAACGTGGGGCGTGGGCCTGGGGCCGCTACGTCGTCGTGCACCCGGCGGCGAACACCGACTACGCGGATGCCGCAGCGCGATACCGCGAGCTCCTCACCGACCCGTCGACCTTCTCGTCGGTCACCACGGAGCAGCTCATCGGCCGCGGCGCGCTGCCGGAGGCGACGGCGAAGGCACTGCGCGACCGCTACCTCCCCGGCTGATCGCTCCGGGTCGTCGCGCCGCGTTCACGCGACCCAGCCGCGCGGCAGGGGCAACGGCAGATCGTTGTACGTGACGATGCCCGGCGCCGCGGCCACGACGAGCGGGATGGCGTTGATGGCCGGCATCGCGGTGATGATCATGCCGATCACCATGAATTCGGCGATGGTCGTCGCCTGGAAGTCGGGCGGCGGGAGGTACTGCAGGGTCGTCCTCACGGTGGGTTGGCCGGCGACCTCGATCACGTGGCCTTCTTCGATCTGCCAATCAGGATCGAGCGTCGTGCCCTTCTTCCACCGCACGCTCGCCTCGACCACCGTGCGCCCGCCCACGCGGCCTTGCCAGCTGGCGGCGATCCCGGCCACGCAACCCGCGGGGATGGTCCAGGATTCGAGCACGAGGTCTTCCGTCGTCTGCGCGTACTCGGGTTCGCACACGATCTCGTCGAGTTCGACGCCGAGTGCGTCGGCGATGAGCGCGACGGCCTCACCGAAGACGGCCGTGCCCTTGGCGGTCATCGCCGGGAGTTCGGGGTCGTCGATCGGTCGCGCGAAGCCGGCAGGCAGTTCCGTCGCGGGCGAGTCGTAGAAGGTCGTATCGGCCGCTTCGGCGACGGTGACCTTGTCGATCCGGTCGCAGATACCTGCGCTCGCGATCGCCATCAACTGCACGAAGCCCGGGCTGATACCGGTGCCGAACATCGACGCGCCGCCCGTTCGCACGCGGCGACGATCCGATCGCGGTCGGCGCCGAGCCCGCGCCCGTTGATGAACGCGGCCGTGCTGACGACGTTCACGCCGGCGTCGAGGATGCGTACGAGCTCGTCGACGTCTTGCCACATCGGGTTGTACACGACACAGTCGGGCCGGAGGGCGAGCAAGGCGTCGACGTCGTCGGTCGCGGCGACCCCGAGGGCGTCGATGCCGCAGAGTTCACCGACGTCGCGACCGACCTTGTCGGCCGACCACGCGTAGCAGCCGACCAGCTCGAGGTCGGGGTGCGTGGCAACGGCGCGCACTGATCGTTTGCCGACGTTGCCGGTCGTCCACTGCACTATTCGCAAGGTCATGAGAGGTACGTCCCGCCGTTGCCGCCGATGCGTTGCCGGGTGATGTAGCTCGCCCGCGTGATGATCGCAAGCCGGTACCACGGTGCGTCGGGACGGGCTTGCTCGTCGGCCGCGTGATCGGTCAGTGGTCACCGGGCTTCTGCGCGTCGACGAGCACTCGCCCGGCCGTGGTCTCGAAACTGCCGTCGCGCTCGATCACTTCGTGAAGCTCGCGCAGCGCGTCCCGGTACTTCGCCACCGTGAAGCCGGGCACGATCCACGGCACGAGACGGAGGAAGTAGACCACCGCGCCGATGTCGAAGAAGGCGGTGCGAGGGCGGGCGGGCTCCATCGTGTGCACCACGAGCCCGGCGCCCGACGCTGCAAGCCGTTCCACTTCGGGGTCGCGATCGGATCCTCCCGGGAGCGGGCCCATGAGGAACTCACTCAGCGAGCGCAGGCTCCGGGGACCAACATGCTGCGCGAAGTACGACCCGCCCGGTTTCAGCACGCGCGCGATCTCCGTCCACCACGGCGTGATCGGGTGCCGGCTGATGACCAGCTCGAACGTTTCGCGGTCGAAGGGCAGCCCGACGCGCGCCGGCGACGTGACCGCGAGGTGCACGCCGCGCGCCCGTAGCCGGGGCGCGGCGACGGCCACGCTCGGCGGAAAGCCTTCGGTGGCGACCGCCAACGGGGGCAACGCCGGGAGTCGCCCGATCATCCCACCCACGCCCGCTTCGATCTCGAGCAGTGTGCGCACGGTCGCAGCGCGCGTGACGACCCGGTCGAAGTAGTGCCAGTGGGGGCGGTCTTCGATCGCGCGACCGTCGAGCCACCCGAAATCCCAGCCCGTGATCGGCGCGGCTTCCGCCTCGCGGACGAGCGCATCGAAACTGCTCACGGGGGGTGATCGTCGCGCGGGAGCGCGTCCAGCGACAGCCGTGACGACCGGCGGGCGGTCGCAAATACATCAAATACAATTGATCGATCTCGTCCGGCGGTTCTACGGTGTCGCCCGTGGAAGAGGCCGTCTCCTCGGTGACCGATGCGCCCCCGGCCTTCGTGCGGCTGACTGCGCATCCCCTGCGGTGGCGGCTGTTGCGCGAGTTGGCCCGCAGCGACCGCGCGGTGTGGGAACTGACCGGGCTCGTCGAAGAGCCGCAGAGCCTCGTCTCGTACCACCTCCGCAAGCTCCGCGACGGTGGGCTCGTGTACACGCGTCGCAGCACGGCCGACGGGCGCGACACCTACTACGCCATCGATCTCGCCTCCTGCGAACGCCAACTCCAAGCCGCGGGCGGAGGACTGCACCCGGGGCTCCGGCTCGAACCGCGCCCGACCCGCGGGATGAGGCCAGGCAGTCTGGTGCGCAAGGCCCGCGTCTTGTTCCTGTGCACGGGGAACAGCGCCCGCTCGCAGATCGCCGAAGCGCTGCTCGAGCACCTGTCGGCCGGCGCGATCGAAGCGGCCAGCGCCGGCAGCCACCCCAAAGCGCTCCATCCCAACGCGGTACGCGTCATGAAGCAGCGCGGGATCGACATCAGTGCCAATCGCACCAAACCTGTCGACGAGTTCGTCGCGCAACGGTTCGACATGGTGATCACGTTGTGCGATCGCGTCCGCGAGGTCTGCCCCGAGTTCCCGTCACACCCGAAGCTCGTCCACTGGAGCATCCCCGACCCCGCGCGAAGGCACCACCAACCGCGCCTCGTACCCCGCGTTCGAACGCACCGCGGCCGAACTCGATGTGCGAATCGGGTACTTGCTCGCCTTGATGTTCGAACCACGAGCCAGCAGGAGATCAACCCATGCGAAACGATGAAACCGTCAACGTCCGCTACATGGTCGACGACGTCAGCGAGTCGATCGCTTTCTACACCGACGTCCTCGGCTTCGAGTTGTTGACGAATGCGGCACCCGCGTTCGCCGACGTCAAACGGGGCAACCTCCGCCTGCTCCTGGCCGGCCCGGCCAGCTCGGCCGGCCGCCCGATGGCCGACGGCACCAAACCCGGTCCGGGCGGCTGGAATCGCATCCACTTCATCGTCGACGATCTCGAGGCCGAAGTCGCACGGCTGCGCGCGACCGGCGCGACGTTTCGCAACGACATCGTCGCAGGGCCGGGCGGCAAGCAGGTTCTCCTCCGCGACCCGTCCGGCAACGTCGTCGAACTGTTCCAACCCGCCGCCTGAGCGGCAGGCCGAGCAGCACGAGGAGCGTTCAGGTCTTGCCGAGCGAGGCCGAGGTAATCGGAAGTTGCAGCTCGGTGACGTTCCGTTCGCGGTCGTCGGGGTTCGAGACGAGATAGAGCTCGCGGCTGCGGTCGGCGATCCGGTAGCCGTTGCCGTCGATCCAGCGGACCACGGCTTCGAAAGTCTCGGAGAAGTCGACGAGCGCGCCGCGGTGCAACGCCGACGCGACATCGACGGCGGGGAGTTCGACGACGCGCACGTCGTCGTCATCGGCCAGCGGCTGATCGTCGATATCGAAGCCGAGGTGCACGACCATCTTGCCGTCGTCGTCCGGCCATTCGAATTGGGCGACGCAGATCCCGGGCTCGACCGCGGCCGCCTCGAGGCGGGCCCACACGATCGGGAGCCGCTCCTCGAACACCGGATGGACGTTGGCGTAGCCGTGACCCGCCGCGACCCCGGTGGTCAGGGCCACCCGCCGCGGCTCGGCCCGCTTCGTGACGATGTCGATCGTTCGCATGAGCGCTCCTCGTTCCAGCGCATCGAGGTAGCTCGCGCCCGTCACCTTCGCATCTTTGTCATTCGCGCGACACGTGATGTAGGGAAAATGACAAAGAACGGCGCGCGCTCCGGATCGACTGCTACCTGCAGACGATGGCGTGCGCGTTGCCCTGGCACGCGGTGCCGACACCGCCGGTGATGGGGGTACACGCCCCGGCGGACACCGCGATACCGACGACGAAGACGAACGTCAACGCGAAACGCTTCATGCAGGGTTCCTCCCCAAGTGCGGCGAGCGTTCCGCTCGCCCGTGCCGGGAACGCCGGGCCCGCCCGGGCCGAACGACGTCCGGCGATGGTAAGGACGATCCGAGCCGCTGGGAACCCATTCTTGAGCCCCGAATCTCTCCGGATTTCAGCGCCGCCGGCCGTCGCGGCCCCGATGTCGCAATCAGCCGCGCGCGCCGGCGACACCCGTCAGTCGTTCGCCCGCCAGTTCGGCCAGCCGGGCGAGCCCCGGTTCGCTGTACTCAGCGAGGCGTGCCACCGCGGCCTCCAACGCCGGGTTGTCGCGCTGCGACGGCTCGACGCGCGCCGGGTTCAGGGCGCAGCCGTTGGCCCACGTCGCGATGTCGGGCTCGGCGCCGTAGGCGCGCGTGGCCAGCGTGCCACGAACCTGCATCGTCGCCCAGCTCGCAGGGTTGTCGGGCAGCGTGTTGGGTGGGCACAGACGGTTGCGCTCCCGGTCGTCGTCGCGGGTTGCCTCCACGTAACCCGCCAGCGCCGCGCAGAAGCACGGAAAGCCGGCGCGGATCGTCTGCAACCGGATCTTGTCGGGCTCCCAGACGGGAACGAGTGGTGGGTAGCGCAGCCCGGATGCCGCGCAGTGCACGACGAGCGACCCGGGCGCCAGGGCCACGGTTCCCTGCTCGAGCACCATCTCGTGACGCGCCACCGACTTCACGTGACCGAGGCGAACGACACGCTCCACGGTGCGAAGCAGGTCCAGCTCCCACCGGCCGAGCGTCGGGGTCTTGGCCATTGTCGGCATCACATTCGGGTCGACCCGGAGCATCACACCGGCGGCTTCGAGGCGCAGGAACAGATCGTCGAGCGACTCGGCGCCGGCCGCCGCCGCCATGGTGTCGGCCGATAGTGCGAAGGCAACGGCCGGATCGGGCTGTACGACGGCGCGATCGAGCATCCACGGGTCGCGCGGACGGGCCCACACGATGCGCTCGGGCGGTACGCCGTTCTGCAACAGCCAGACGATCCCGTCGGTCGCCGTCTTGCCGGAACCGACGATCACGTATTCACGCGGCGCGGCATCCAACCGGGCGAGCTCGTTGATCGCGACGACCGGCACGTCGTCGGCGACCGCGAACGGCGGAGGTGTCGTCGCGGGGATCGTGGGCGACAAGTAGGTCGCGTCGACGACGCGGCGGCGCACGTCGATCTCCACACGCTCGCCCGACACGCGGGACGTCGCGACATGCGATGAACCGTCGGCGTGGTACTCGTGCCCGCCGAGGAACGTGACGCGCCCGCTGCCGACAAAGCGACGCTGCAAGACGTCGTCGTAGTACGCCTGGATCTCCGGCTGGCGGGCGCGTTCTTGCAGGCCCGCCTCGGGACCGCTCGGTTGCACCGCGCCGGTGCCGAGCACCGTCGACGCGACGCCGTAGAACAACGACGCCTGGTGCAGCCGCACGAACGGGTACGCATCCTGCCAGTGCCCACTCGCCGCGTGACGACGATCGACCAGCGTGACGTGCACGTCCGCGTGGTCGATCAACGCGTCCGCGAACGCCATGCCCATCGCGCCTGCGCCCACAACGAGATAGTCCGTCTGTAACGACCGCATCCTCACGTGCTCCCGCCTCTCCCCGACCCCTGGAACAACGCAGGCTACGAGGCGAACGCGAGCGCCGAGAGCCTCAGCCCGACGGTGTGCCACCCTGCGGGTGGAGGGTCTCGCCGCGTGCCAGCATCTCGACGAACTGGCCGATGCGCCGCGACCTGGTCTCGGGCCGTTTAGCCGTTTCGATCCGGTACAGGAAGGCATAGCGGTTCTGGCTGCTGAGCTTCTGGAACATGGCCTGGGCGCGTGGGTCGGCACGCAGTGCAGCGGCGAAGTCGGCCGGGACCTCGATGCTTTTGCTTCCCGCGTACGCGGCATCCCAGCGACCGTCGGCTTGGGCGCGTTCGACCTCGGCGAGCCCGGCCGGGTGCATGCGACCCTCGCCGATCAACCGTTCGATGATGGCCACGTTGCGCTTCGACCAAGCGCTGCGGGCGCGGCGCGGCGTGAATCGGCGGGAGTAGGTGGTGTCGTTCCCGCGGCGAAGCTGACCGTCGATCCAGCCATAGCGCAGGGCTTCTTCGAGTGCTTCGTCGTAGGTGAGGCTCGTCGGGTGGGTCGTACCCTGCTTCGCCAGCTTGAGCCACACGCCACTCGACTGCGCGTGGTGCTTGTCGAGCCACCTGCGCCAGGCGCCGGCGTTCGCGACGACAAGCGGCGGAAGCTCGGACGCCATGCGTAGAGCTTGCCAGAACCAGCCGGTGGTCAGCCGCTGCGCCGATCGGCGTCACCCGGCCGCCCGGGTGACGCGACCCAACCGGTGAAGGAGATGGGCGTTCACCCCCGACCTGATCGCCGGTGGTGCTACCACCCCTGCACACCGACCGGTGGGCGTAGTGGACGCGGATCACGAACGCGGGTCGAATGGAGTCGTGGGCGCCATCCTGCTGCGCACCCGCCGCGCGCTCCGGGCGCAGTGGCGGTCGACGACCGCAGTCGCGTTCGTCGTCGCCGTCGTCGTCGGTGCGGTGATCGGCATCGCAGCCGGTGCACGGCGCACGGCGCAGGCACCCGACGCGCTCACGCGAGCACTCGGTGGTGATCCCGACGCGTCGATCACGCAGCTGAACGGCGAGCCGCTCACCGCCGGCGTCGCGAAGCTGCCGTCCGTTGCCGACATCGACGCGTTTACCTTCATGTTCGCTGCGTTGCAGGTCGACATGGAACACCAGACGTTCGGGACGACCGTGTTCGCAGGGACACGGCGCCTCGGCTCGCGTTTCATCGAAGGCCGGCCGGCCGACCCCACCGACCCGCACGAGTTCATCGTCGACCGCACCTTCGTAAAGCGGTATCACGCCCGCCTCGGGCAGCACTTCGAGGTCGTCACGTGGACGCGCGAACAGCAGGCCGCGGGGCAGGCCTTCAACGCGCAACCGGGCGGCAGATTCACCGGCACGCTCGTCGGTGTCGTCGAGACGGGTGACGAGCTCGAGGACCCGGGGTCGGCCGCAGTGTTCTCGCCGGCGCTCCTGCACGACGACATCGGACGCGTGGCGACACTGATGGCGGTCCGCCTGCACGCAGGCAATACCCCCGCCGACCTGCGCCACGAACTCGACACGCTCGGCCCGGACGGCCGCAGGATGACGCTCGAGCCGGCGCGCCTCGTCCGGAAGGAGGTCCGCGACGCGGTCAACGCCCAAGCCAACGCGACGTGGATCGTCGCACTCGTCGCCGCCATCGCGGCGATCGTCACGCTCGGCCAGCTGCTCGCGCGCCACGCCCGGCTGTCGCCGGCCGAACGGCGCACGCTCACGTCGCTTGGCTACAGGCCACGCGAGATCGCCGTGGAGTCGGTCCTCCGTACCGCCGTGCCGGTGGCTCTCGGGCTTGCCGGCGCGGTCGTGGTCGCGGCGGTCGTCTCGGGGCGCTTCCCACTGGGATTCGTCCGACCGATCGAACCCGATCCAGGGTGGCGGATCGACCACCAGGTCGTGCCGCTCGGCGTGCTCGCCGCGTTCGTCACCGTCGTGTCGTGGGCTGCGGTCGCGAGCACTACCGCGAGCGACCGACGTCCCCGCGTGCAGCCCTCGCGCACCGGCGAGGCGCTCGCACGTTGTGCGCCGACGCCCGCCGCGGCGACCGGCACCCGCTTCGCATTGACCCGCGCCGACGGGACGACGGCGCTCGGGCGCGGGACGTTCGCGCTGCTCGCCGTGATGCTGACCGGCATCGTGGCGGCAACGACCTTCGGCGCCAGCCTCGTCCGCCTCGTCGGCGACAAGGGTCGCTACGGCCTCGACTACGACATCGCCGTCGGCGACACCGGGGGCAAGTCGATGCGCGACCTGCGTGCGCTCGCCGGCGACCGTTCGATCAGCGCGCTGACGATCGTCGGCGGCGCGACGGCACGGTACGGGCGGGACACCGTCGACGTCGTCGGTGTCGACGCGATCCGCGGCGAGCTGGAACCTCGGTCGCTCGTCGGCCGCCTCCCCGCGACGGCCGACGAGATCGCGATCGGGCGCGTCACCGCTCGATCGCTGCACCTCCGTACTGGCGACCGGCTCCTGCTCCAGGACCCGAACGGCGCGGACCTCGTGTACCGCGTGGTCGGGCTCGTCGTCGTCCCCGGCATCGGCGGTGTGGACGGGCTCGGTGAGGGCGCCGTGGTGACCGGGCCCGGGTTCGCCCGTCTCCGCACGGAACCCGACACCGCCTACGCCGCGGTCACCATGCGACCGGGCGCGACGCGACGCGACGCGGATCGTGTCGCGGCCGCAGCGGGCGTGGACACCAGCCTGCTCGCCGGAGAAAAGCACCCGTACGAACAGGCGCCGCCAAGCGTCGTTGTGAACCTCGCCCGCGTGCGGCGCGTCCCCGCCGTCATCGCGCTGATCCTGTCGGCGATGGCCTTGCTGACGTGCCTGCACGCGTTGATCGTGTCGGTGCGCAGCCGCCGGCGCGACCTCGCGGTGCTGCGCGCGATCGGTGGCAACCGCCGGTTCGTCACGCAGGTGGTGCACTGGCAGGCGACCGTGCTCACGCTGCTGCCGTTGGTGATCGGCGTGCCGCTCGGGCTGGCCGCCGGGTCGGGCGGTTTCCGGATGTTCGTCGACCGCCTCGGCGGCCCACCCGACCCCGCAACGCCGTTCCTCGTGCTCGCGATCGCGGTCGTCGCCCTCCTCGTGGTCGCACGCCTTACGGCCACGCTGCCGGCGCGTCGAGCGCGTGCCGTCGCCGCCGCGCGCCTGTTGTCGGAAGAGTGAGCGCCGACATCGCGTCCCGTGGCGTCGCGAAGCTGAACACGCCACCGTCGGCCGCGAAGAGCCAGTAGCCGCGTCCGCTCGGCGTCGCCGCCATGCCTACGACGGGTTCGGCGAGGTGCACCGCACCCATCGATCCGTAGAACTGCGCGGCCCCGAAGCCGAACACACCACCGTCGTTGGCGACCTCCCAGTACCCGCCGCGCGTCGAAGCGAGCCCGACGATCGTCGCCGCCGCCGGCGAGGAGAGCGCGACACCGCCGCCGCCAACGCGAGGAGCGCGCACGTATCCGCCGTCGCTTCGTCGGCCGCGCTACGCCGTGCTGCCCAACCGGACCGTTCGATCCACCGCTGAAGCGCGGCCACCTTCATCTCGGCCGGTGTCGGGTACCCGAGATCAGGATCGGGCAGCGACACGAGCGCGTCGCACTGGTGCATCACCCCGCCAACGACCACGACGCCGATCAGGAACTCGCACTCGAACCACCCCGACCGCACGCCGAAGTAGTGTGCAGGATGCCCGGGCAGGAAGCCCGGGCATCCTGCGTCCGATCGCGAGCGCTTGTTCGTGTCACCCGCTGCGCTGGTGACCTTCCGCTTGGTTTTCCTAATGACATTTCGCAGCGCCCATCACTACGAGCAGCCGCTGGTGCTCCCGCAGCTGGGGCAGGCGTAGCAGGAGCCGGCGCGTTGCATCAGGTCGCCGCAGACGTGGCAGAGCACCACTTCGCGTTCGCGGCTCTGGCGCGACTCGGCGGGCGGTGCGACCGGGGCAGGCGCGGGCGGGGCCGGCGTGTCGAGCGCGGCCGAGGGCGCGCGGTCCTGCAGCGGGAGGTCGATCGACGTCGCGTTCGGCGTGGTCGCCTCCTCGACGCCGGGCAACGTCGGTTGCAACCGCTCCCCGATCGTCATGATCCCCATGGCTTCGCGCTTTTCGAAGCTCAAGTACTCGACCGCGAGGCGGCGGAAGATGTAGTCGATCAGGCTCGTGGCGAACCGGATGTCGGGGTCGTCGGTCATGCCGGCCGGCTCGAAGCGCATGTTCGTGTACATGTCGACGAACGCTTCGAGCGGCACGCCGTACTGCAACCCGTGGCTCACGGAGATCGCGAACGCGTCCATGATCCCGGCGAGGGTCGAACCCTGCTTCGCCACCTTCAGGAACAGCTCACCGGGGCGACCGTCTTCGTACTCGCCGACGGTCACGTACCCGTGGCAGTCGGCGACGCGGAACGAGAACGTCTTGCTGGTGCGCACCCGCGGCAGTTTCTGGCGGACGGGCTCCTGCACGATCACCGTCTCGACGATGCGTTCGACCCGCACCGTCTGCTCGCCGCCGTCGTCGGCCCCCGCGCCGGCCTTCTTCTGCGTCGACAGCGGCTGGCCGACCTTGCAGTTGTCGCGGTAGATCGCGACCGCCTTCAAGCCGAGGCGCCATGCCTCGAGATGCAGCTTCTCCACCTCTTCGACGGTCGCCTCCTCGGGCATGTTCACCGTCTTGCTGATCGCACCCGAGATGAACGGTTGCACCGCGGCCATCATCGTGACGTGGCCCATGTAGTTGATCGGGTTGTCGCCCATCGAGCACGCGAACACCGGCAGGTGCTCGGGGTTGAAGCCCGGTGCACCGATGATCGACTTGTGCTCGTCGATGTAGGCGATGATCGCGTCGACCTGCTCGTCGCTGTAGCCGAGCCGGCGCAGCGCACGCGGCACAGTCTGGTTGACGATGAACATCGTCCCGCCCCCGACGAGCTTCTTCGCCTTCGTCAACGCGAGGTCGGGCTCGATACCGGTGGTGTCGCAGTCCATCATCAGGCCGATCGTGCCGGTCGGTGCGAGCACCGTTGCCTGCGAGTTGCGCACACCGAAGCGCTCACCGAGCTCGACGGCTTCGTCCCACACGTTGCGCGCCGCGGTGACGATGTCGGTGTCGACCGCGCGCTCGTCGAGCGTGTTGGCCGCGTCGCGGTGCGTGCGCAACACGTTGAGCATCGGCGCCTCGTTCTCGGCATAGCCGGCGAACGGCCCCATCCGTGACGCGGTGCGGGCACTTGTCGCGTAGGCGTGCCCGGTCATCAGCGCGGTGATCGCACCGGCCCATGCCCTGCCCGCGTCGCCGTCGTAGGGAAGACCTTGCGCCATCAGCAGCGCGCCGAGGTTCGCGTAGCCCAGGCCGAGCTGGCGGAACTGCCGGCTCGTTTCCGCGATCGGCTCGGTCGGGTAGTCGGCGTTGCCGACGAGGATCTCCTGCGCGGTGAACATCACTTCGACGGTGTGGCGGAACGCGTCGACGTCGAAGGAGCCGTCGTCGGCCAGGTAGTGCAAGAGGTTGATGCTCGCGAGGTTGCACGCGGAGTTGTCGAGGTGCATGTACTCGCTGCACGGGTTGCTGCCGTTGATCCGGCCGGTGTTCGACGCGGTGTGCCAGCGGTTGATCGTCGTGTCGAACTGCATGCCGGGGTCGGCGCACTCCCACGCGGATTCCGAGATCTGGCGCATCAGGTCGCGGGCACGCACGGTGCGCACGACCTCGCCGGTCTTGACCTTCTTCAGCGACCAGTCGGCATCGTCGAGAACGGCCTGCATGAATTCGTCGGTGACCCGCACCGAGTTGTTCGCGTTCTGGTACTGGATCGAGTGGCTGTCCTTGCCGTCGAGGTCCATGTCGAAGCCGGCTTCGGCGAGCGCACGCGCTTTGCGTTCCTCGATCGCCTTGCACCACACGAACTCTTCGATGTCGGGGTGATCGACGTTGAGGATCACCATCTTCGCGGCGCGCCGCGTTTTGCCGCCCGACTTGATCGTGCCGGCCGATGCGTCGGCGCCGCGCATGAAGCTCACCGGGCCGACGCGGTACCGCCACCCTTGAGGGGTTCGGCCGACGAGCGGATGTTCGACAGGTTCGTGCCCGCGCCCGAACCGCCCTTGAAGATCGTGCCCTCTTCCCGGTACCAGTTGAGGATGCCGTCCATCGTGTCGTCGACGGAGAGGATGAAGCACACGCTCGCCTGCTGCGGAACGCCCTTCACACCGATGTTGAACCACACCGGCGAGTTGAACGCGGCGCGCTGGTGCACGAGCAGGTACTTCAGCTCGGCGCGGAACGTGTCGGCTTCGTCGTCGTCGACGAAGTAGCCGTCGCGCGTCCCCCAGTCGGTGATCGTGTCGGCCACCCGGTCGATGACCTGGCGCAACGACCACTCACGCTCGGGCAGGCCGAGGGTGCCCCGGAAGTACTTCTGGGCGACGATGTTCGTCGCGTTCAGCGACCACGTGGTGGGGAACTCGACCCCGGGCTGGAAGAAGGCGTCGCCGCCGTCGCGGTAGTTGGGGATGCGCGAGTCGCGCCGTTCCCACTCGACGGTGTCGTAGGGGTGCACGTCGGATGTCGTGAAGTAACGACGGATCCCGATCCCCAACTGTTGCGGCGCCTTCGCCATATGGCCTCGTTCCCCTCCGCCCGCGTCTCGGGCCTGCGTTGCTGGCTGGTTGCTGTGCTGGCTGTTCCCCCGACGCAGTTCCGGCTCGACCACAAGATGTTGTGTTCCGTGCGGAGCCGACCGCGAGATGGAGGTGCATTACAGCACTGTAGTTTCACCCGTGTCAACGGTTTCCGGGCTTCGAAACACTGCGTTCTCGCAGGTCAGCGCATGCTCGCGAAAGTTCGCATTCGTGCGTGCCCGCACGAGCCCGCACCCCGCCCGGAGCGCCCGGGTTCGCCCTAGTTGCGCTTCGGTTCGGTGGTCTTTTGGAGCTCGCCGACCTCGCGTTCGAAGTCGGCGAGGTCTTCGAACCCTTTGTACACGGATGCGTAGCGCAGGTAGGCGACGGGATCGAGGGCCCGCAGGTGCTCGAGCACCGCGAGGCCGACGCGGTCGCTGCCGACCTCGGCGCCGTGCGCGCGCAGCTCCTCTTCGAGCGCGCTCACGACCGTCGCGATCGTCGCGGCGTCGAGACGGCCCGACGCGGCCCGTTCGATCCCCGCCCGCAACTTCTCCCGCTCGAACGGCTGCGTTGCGCCCGACCGTTTCCGCACGACCAGCGGTGCGTCCTCGACACGCTCGTAGGTCGTGTAACGACGGCCGCACGCAATGCACTCGCGCCGGCGACGGATCGCGGCGCCGTCGTCGGCGAGGCGCGAATCGACCACTTTGTCGTCGACCGCGCTGCAGTACGGGCAGCGCATGCCTTCACGGTACCGCTGCACCTCGAGTTCGCGATCACGGCTGTTGCCAGGTGATGGTCTCGCCCGGGACGAGCGGGGCGTTGTGCCGCGACCGCGCGATCGCGTCGACCACTCGACGCGGGTCGGTGCCGGGCGCGACCTCACCGGCGATCGCCCACAACGTGTCGCCGGGTTGGACCACATGGGTGAGCACCCGCGGGCGTGCGTCGGAGGGCGCGAGGGAGTTCCCCCCGAGCGCAGCACCCGCGTGGCCCACCGCCAGCACACCGGCGATCACGAGCACCACGGCGGCGAACCGGCGCCGGAAGTACACGGCAGCGGTTCGGTTGCTTCGTGGCGCGCGAGCGCTCGGTGCGTGGCGGTACGTACCGGCAGGGCGGCCCGGCCCGCCGGCACGCGGCAACAGGGTTCGGTCGTCACGGGTTCGATCGTGAAGGGGCAGCACGTTGGTACGGGCGTTGGTGGCTTCGAACATGACGGCGGACATCTGCCCTCCAGGGCGGCGGGGGGACGGCGGGAGCGATCGGCCGGAGCGGGTGCGTGCGATCGCTTCGATCGACGCTGCGTGCTCGACCCTCGGGTTCTTGACCCTTCGGTTCGTGACCATGGGGTTCGTGACCATGGGTCGATCAAAGCAGCGGGGTGTGACAGCTACGTTGGACGAACGCCTGTTCGGTGTCAAGGGAAAACCCGAACGCATGTTTGCCCCGAACGTGTGATCGTGCTATTTTCGCCGTATGACCGAACTCACCGCCCGCCAGCGCCAGGTTCTGGAATTCATCGATGCCGAGGTGCACCGCCGCGGCTACCCGCCGAGCGTGCGCGAGATCGGTGAGGCGGTCGGCCTGTCCTCACCGTCGACGGTGCACGCCCACCTCGCGGCGCTGCAGGACAAGGGCTACCTGCGGCGCGACCCGAGCAAGCCGCGTGCCATCGAGGTCTCGCTCGAACCGCTCACGGGCGGCGCCATCGAACGGCGACCGCTGCGCCAGGTCCCCCTGGTCGGCGACGTCGCCGCCGGCACCGGCGTGCTCGCGGCCGAGAACGTCGAGGAGACCCACGCCATCTCGGAAGACTTCACCGGCGACGGCGACCTGTTCATGCTGCGGGTGCGCGGCGAGTCGATGATCGACGCCGGCATCTTCGACGGCGACTACGTCGTCGTGCGCTCCCAGCCCGACGCCGACAACGGCGACATCGTCGTGGCCGGCATCCCGGGCGAGGAAGCCACCGTCAAGACGTTCACGCGCAAGCGGGGCAAGGTCGTGCTCCGCCCCGCCAACCCGACGATGACCGAGATGGTGTTCGATCCCGAGCAGGTCTCGGTGTTCGGCAAGGTCGTCACCCTCCTCCGTCGCTTCTGAACCGCGCCTGGTCGACCATTGGTCACCAGTCGTCGTCCAGGGCGCGACGGCGACCAATGGTCGACGATGGCATGGCGGGGTCACACCGGGCGGATCCAGTAGCGGCGAACGAACCCGTCACCGCGGTGCGACGGGACCACCCCTTCGAGCCGGCCTCCGCACCGCTCGATCACCGACGCGGACCCGGTGTTGTCGTCGTCGCAGCAGACCAGCACCTCGCCGAGGCCGATTCGGCGCGCCTCGACCAGGCTTTCGCGCAGGATCGCCGTCGCGTACCCGCGACGACGGTACGCAGGCCGAACGCAGTAGCCGATGTGGCCACCTTCGTACGCGAGGAAGTCGTTGAGGGCATGACGGATGGAACTGCGGCCGACGATGGCACCGTCGACCTCGGCCACGAGCAGCGTCGAGGGCACCATCCCCTCCGGGAGGTGTTCGCCGCGGCGGTACGAGTCGAGCAGCGCCAGGTACTTCGACCACGACATGTCCGGGTCGAAGAAGAGGCAGAACGGGAAGTCGTCGTCCCTGGCCAATTCATCATGCGCCGCGCGAACGGCTTCCTCGTCTTCACCTCGCGGCGCCCGCAACGTCAGGCGAGCGCGTTCGGGCGACACCAGCGCGTCCCGGTCCGTGGTTCAGCCGACGCCGAGGAAGTGCGCGAGCACGCGGTAGCAGCCTTCGACGTCGGCGCGCGCGACGTGCTCCCCCGCCGTATGGGCGAGTTCGGGGTCGCCGGGACCGAAGTTCAACGCGGGGATGCCGGCCGCGGCGAAGCGGGCGACGTCGGTCCAGCCGAGTTTCGGGCGAACCGCAAGGTCGAGCGTGCCGACGAACTGCGCGACGAGCGGCGCGAGCAGGTTCGGCGGCGCCGCCGGCGACGCGCTCACCACGTCGATCTCATCGGCATCGCCGCACAACGCCCGCACCTCTTCGATCGCGGTGTCGAGCGGGCGCGACGGCGCGTACCGGCGGTTGACGACCAGCGCGGCACGATCGGGCACGACGTTGTTCGCCACTCCCCCCTCGACGCGCACCACCTGCAGCGACTCCCGGAATTCGAGCCCTTCGACATCGACCTTCGGCGCGTCGAACGACGCCAGTCGATCGAGCGTCGGGACCATCCGGTGGATCGCGTTCACGCCCATCCACGGCCGGGCCGAATGGGCACGCTCGCCGTGCCAGGTGGCCCGTACGTGGATGGTGCCCTGGCAGCCCGCTTCGACCCAGCCGCCGGTGGGCTCGAGCAGGATTGCCAGGTCGCCGGCGACGAGGTCGGGCGCGTCGGCGAAAAGCATGCGCAGGCCGTTGTGAATGTCGGCGACCTCTTCGCCTTCGTAGAACACGAACGTCACGTCGAGGTTCGCCGCCGCGGTGCACACCCGCTCGGCGAGCGCGAGCAGCACCGCGATGCCGCCTTTCATGTCGGCGCTTCCGAGGCCCCACAGTTCGTCGCCGGTGCGGCGGGCGACCTCGTTCCCCGCGGCAGGAACCGTGTCGAGGTGGCCGCCGAGCACGACGCGCCGCGTCGCAAGCCCGGCCGTGCGCGCCACCACGGTGTTCGCAACCCGATCGACGCGCAGGCCTTGAGCGCGGGCGCGTAAGCGTTGCTCGACCGCGCCGGCGAGGGCTGCCTCGTCGCCGCTCACCGACGGCACCGAGACCAGCGCTTCGGTGAGGCCGAACAGGTCGGACGCGTCGATACCGACCACCGCGTCGGTGCTCAAGTGGTAACGCCGTGCTCGCGCAGGATCGCGTTGAGGGTGATGCGATCGTGCTGCTGGCCCTCGTCGAGGTAGCGCAGGATCAACGCGCACGGCAGCCCGAACGTGCCACCGGCGAATTCGCGCATGCGGGTGCCTTGCACGACGACCGCACGCGCGGGGATGTCGCCGCGAGACACCTCTTCCCCGGTCGCCGAGTCGATCACCGGCGTGCTCGCGGCGACGATCGTCCCGGCACCGAGAATCGCGCCCGCCCGCACCCGCGTCCCACCGACGATCATGCATCGCGACCCGATGAAACAGTCGTCTTCGACCACGACCGGAACCGCCTCCGTCGGTTCGAGCACACCGCCGATGCCGACACCACCGGAGAGATGTACCCGCTTGCCGATCTGCGCGCACGAGGCGACGGTGGCCCACGTGTCGACGAGCGTTCCCTCGTCGACGTACGCGCCGATGTTGACGTACGACGGCATCATCACGACACCGCGCGCCAAGAACGCGCCGAACCGCGCCGACGCGCCCGGTACGACCCGTACCCCGGCGGCTTCGTAGCCGTGCTTCAACGGCAGCTTGTCGACGTACTCGAACGGGCCGGCCTCGATCGCGGCCATGTCGTTGACCCGGAACCACATGAGGATCGCTTGCTTGGCCCACTCGTTGACGACCACTTCGTCGTCGACGATTTCGGCGACCCGTACCTCACCGCGATCGAGCAGCGAGATCGCGTCGTGCACGACGGAACGCGCGTCGGCGAGCGACATCACGTCGCGCCAATCGTCGCCGGCCTCCCAGAGCTGCGTGATCGGTTTTGCCAGGTCGTCCACGGGGATTCCTCCGTCAGGCGCTCGCCCGGTCGAGCCGGTCGAGGCAACGTTGCAGTGCATCGGTTGGTTGCACGAGGGCGAGGCGCACGTGCGCCGCGCCGGCCGCGCCGTAGAAGTCGCCCGGCGACACCAGCAGGCCGCCACCGGTCGCGAGCCGGCGCGCGATCTCCCAACCGTCGGCACTTCCGGTCGCGTCGCGCAACCACAGGTAGAAGGTCATCTCGCCGCCGTCGTGCACGAGCCCGTGGCGGCTCAGCGCTTCGATCATCAACGCGCGGCGTTCTGCGTAGCGGGCGCGTTGCACGTCGACGTGCGCGTCGTCGCCGAGCGCGGCGACGGCCGCTGCCTGCATCGCGGTCGGCACCATCAAGCCCACGTGCTTGCGCGTCTCGACCAGGTAATGGACGAGATCGGCGTCGCCGGCGTAGAAACCGACACGGGTCCCGGCCGCGTTCGAACGCTTCGAGAGGCTGTGCAGCGCGAGCACGCCGGTCGTGCCCCCGGCGAGGATCGTCGCCGCGCCCCTCGCGTACTCGACGTAGCACTCGTCGCTCGCGACGATGACCCCGTGCGCCGCGGCCCATCGTGCGACCGCCGCGAACCACTCGCTTCCCGCGACCGACGAGGTCGGGTTCCCCGGCTCGTTCACCCAGAGCACGAGGGCGCGGTCGGCGTCGGCTTCCGAGATCGCGCTGAGGTCGAGGTGCCATTCGGCATCGACCGGCACCGGAACGGCCCGGCAGCCGGCGAGGGTGGCACCCATCTCGTACGACGGGTACGCGACCGCGGGATAGAGCACGGTGTCGCGCCCGGGGTCGCGCAGGCGCAGCAGGTGCGGGAGCGCGGTGACGAATTCCTTGGTGCCGACGCACACGCCGACCTGGTCGGGGTCGAGCGAAAGCGCGAACCGCCGCTCGATCCAACCCGCAGCCGCGTTGCGCAGCGCGATCGAACCGGCCGACGGCGGGTAGCCCATCGATGCCGGGAGGGCGGCGGCGGCCGCCGCGACGACGACCTCCGGTACCGGGTCGCACGGGGTGCCGATCGAGCAGTCGACGACGCCGCCGGGATGTTCGTCGGCCCCGGCACGCAGCGCGTCGAGACGGTCGTACGGGTACGGCGGTGGGACGAAACCTCGCGTTGCTGCCGTCGTCATGGCGCGGCGAGCCTACTCAGGAGGCGAACTCGGCGAACCGGCCCGCCGCCGCAGCGGGCAGCCGGGCGCGCACGCGCGTGCCGCCCTCCGTGTGCACTTCGACGAGCACCTCACCTTCCCGGTGCAGGGCGGCAAGCACGTCGCCTCGTTCGTAGGGGACGACGAACTCGACGATCGACGCCAGCGCGCGCAGCCGATCGCCGACCGCGTGGAGGAGTTCGGGCACCCCGTCGCCGGTGACGGCCGACACCGCGACCGACCCCCGATGATCGGCGAGCCGCTGCTTCAGCAGTTCGGGGTCGGCCAGGTCGGCCTTGTTCCACACCACGAGCCGCGGGATGTCGCCGGCGCCGATCTCCGCCAGCACCTCGTTGACCGCGTCGATCCGCGCGTCGCTGTCGATCGCGCTCGCGTCGACGATGTGCACGAGAAGATCGGCCTCGGTGACCTCTTCGAGGGTCGAGCGGAACGCCTCGACCAACTCGTGCGGGAGGCGGCGCACGAAACCGACCGTGTCGGAGAGCACGACCGTCTCGCCGCCGGGAAGATGGAGGCGCCGGGTCGTCGGGTCGAGGGTCGAGAAGAGCTGGTCCTCGACGAGGACACCGGCATGGGTCAGACGGTTGAGCAACGTGCTCTTGCCCGCATTCGTGTAGCCGACGAGCGCGACTCGCGTCACCCCGCTGCGCCGGCGCGCCTTACGTTGCGTGGCGCGCGTCGAAGCGAGGTCGCGGAGATCGCGCTCGAGTTTCTGCACGCGGCGCAAGATGCGTCGCCGGTCGACCTCGAGTTGCGTCTCGCCCGGGCCACGCGTGCCGATCCCCGCGCCTTGCTGGCTCAGCTGGAGACCACGGCCGCGCAGCCGCGGGAGCCGGTAACGCAGTTGCGCGAGCTCGACCTGCACGCGCCCCTCCTGAGTGGTCGCGTGCTGGGCGAAAATGTCGAGGATCAGCGCGACCCGATCGACGACGTCGCAGGAGAAGATCTTCTCGAGGTTGCGCTGCTGCGCCGGGGTGAGCTCGTCGTCGAAGATGACGACGTCGATGTCTTCCGCGTTCGCCAGGTCGCGCAGCTCCTCGGCTTTGCCTTTGCCGATGTACGTCGCGGGGTGCGGCCGGTCGCGCCGCTGCAAGACCTCTTCAACCGGCTCCGCGCCCGCGGTGTCGGTGAGCAACGCCAGTTCGGCCAGCGAGTCTTCGGCCTCCTCGACCGACGCCGTGCCGTAGCCCGTACCGACGAGCAGCGCGCGCTGCACCACGACACCGAGGTCGACCTCGGTGGCGGTGAGACCGGTGCGGTTGCGTCGTTGGTGGCCGCGCGCGGGAGGCATCAGGCCAGGCTCCGCAGGAGCCGGTCGCGGTCGACGTCGACGTCGAACACGTGCACGACCGGACCGCCGAGACGCACGGTTTCGTCGATCGCGACGGTCAGCACACCGCCCGCGACGTGCACCGTGACCCGGTCGCCGACGAGGCCGCGCCGGTGGGCGACGACCGCCGCCGCGCACGCGCCGGTACCGCACGACAGCGTCTCGCCCACGCCGCGTTCCCAGACCCGCAGGTTCAGCGCGTCGGGGCCTTTCACGGCCGTGAACTCGACGTTGGTCCGGCGCGGGAAACGCACGTCGTGCTCGAGACGGCTCCCATGCTGGGTGACCCGCGCGTCGCGGGGGTCGTCGACGAACACGACGAAGTGCGGGTTGCCCATGCCGGCCGCGTCGCCCGAGTAGGTGACCCCGTGCACGGTTGCTTCGAGGCCGAACGGCGAAGGCGCGTCGAGCGGGATCAACGCCGGGTCGAACGTGGCCGGCCCCATGTCGACGTCGGCGGCGGCGACATTCCCATCGGTGTCGAAGGTGAGGTCGAGCGCGCGACGGCCGCCCGCGGTGTCGACGAGCAGATGGCCGCGGCCACCGAGGCCGTGCTGCGACGCCACGTACGCGAGGCAGCGCACACCGTTGCCGCTCATCTCGGCGAGGCCGCCGTCGGCGTTCACGAGCGTCATCGTGCAGTCGGAACCGTCGCGGCCGGGCGCGAGCGTGATCACACCGTCGGCCCCGATCCCGCGGTGGCGGTCGCACAACGCCGACACCGAGACCGCGTCGAGGCCCGGGTCGGCGCCGTCGAGCGCGTCGAGGACCAGGAAGTCGTTCCCGGTGGCGTGAAGTTTGGACAAGTGCAAAGCGGTCATGCGATCACTGCTCGAGGACGGAGGGAGAAGGATGCCAGGAGTGCGGGGAGCAACGCCTCGGGATTTGTCGCGGTCGCGAACCATGTGATGCGCGGGTCGCGCCGGAACCACATCCGCTGGCGGCGGGCGAAGGCGCGCGTGCGCCGCTCGGCCAGTTCGAGCGCGTCGTCGAGCGAGATTTCGCCCGCCCGCGCCGCGAGCACTTCCTTGTAGCCGATTGCCTGCGCCGCCGACCGTGACAAACCCGGGCCACGCGCGAGGCGGTCGACTTCCTCGACCAATCCGGCATCGCGCATCGCGGCGAAGCGGGCCTCGATCCGCGCCGCGAGCGCCGCGCGCGGCAGCCACACGCCGAGGAGGGCGACCGGGAACGCCGTCGCGCCGTAACGATCGATGCCCGGGCCGAACGAGGAGAAGGGCCGGCCCGTCGCCCGGATCACTTCGAGGGCGCGCACGATGCGCCGCTGGTTGCGCTCGTCGATCCGCGCCGCGGCCTGCGGGTCGGCGGCGCGCAGTTCGGCGTAGGCGGCCGCGACGCCTGCCGGTCCCGACGTCGCGGCTTCGAGTTCGGCGCGCAGGGCCAGATCTTCGGCCGGGAGCGAAAGATCGTCGACGACGGCCTGCACGTAGAGACCGGTGCCGCCCACGAGCAGGGCGCGCTTCCCGCGCCGTTCGATGCCGGCGATGGCGTCCCGTGCCAACGACTGGGTGCGAGCCACCGACCAGTCTTCGTGCGGGTCGGCGACGTCGACGAGATGGTGCACGACCGCGGCCCGTTCCGCGAGCGTGGGTTTCGCGGTACCGATGTCCATGCCCCGGTACACCTGCATCGAATCGAGCGACACGATCTCGACGTCGCCGAGGTGGGCCGCGAGCGCGAGCGCGAGCGCGGTCTTGCCCGAAGCAGTGGGGCCGACGAGCGCGAGGTGTGAACCGTTCAGTTCCGTCACACAACCGTGATCGGGATGCGCCGGCGGGCCGGCCGGGACGGCGCGTCGCGCCGGCCGACCAGCTCGCCCCGCAACCAGTGCGGCGCGGCGTGCTCCACCTGCACGTCGACGTACGAGCCCGGCGTGATCGCCGGACCACCATCGGGGCGGAAGTGCACGAGCTTGTTCTGGCCCGACCGGCCCGAAAGCACCGAGCGGTCTTTCTTCGAGGGGCCGTCGACCAGCACGGTCTCGATCCGCCCGACCCGCTGTTCGTGCTTGGCCAGCGCGTGGCGTTCGACGACCTCGACGAGCCGCTTCATGCGCTGCTGCGCGACATCGGCGGGGACGAACTCGTCGACCATCGCGGCGGCCTCGGTACCGGGACGCGGTGAGAACACGAACGTGTACGCGGCGTCGTAGGCCGCTTCGTCGACCACCTCGAGGGTGGCCGCGAAGTCGGCTTCGGTTTCGCCGGGAAAGCCCACGATGATGTCGGTGGTGACGGCGAGGTCGGGGATCGCGGCGCGCGCGGCGGCGAGGCGTTCGAGGTAGCGCTCGGCCGTATAACCCCGGTGCATGCGGGCGAGCGTGCGATCGCTCCCGGCCTGGAGCGGGAGGTGCAGGTGTTCGCACACCGACGCGCACTCCGCCATCGCGGCGATCGTGTCGGCGCGCAGGTCTTTCGGGTGGGGCGACGTGAAGCGCACCCGTTCGATACCGTCGATCGCGTCGATCGCGCGCAGCAGGTCGGCGAACCGGGGGCGGTACTGGCCGGCGCCGAGGTCGCGCCCGTACGAGTTGACGTTCTGGCCGAGGAGGGTCACTTCGGTCACGCCGTCGGCTGCGAGGGTTTCGACCTCGAACACGATGTCGCCGAGGCGCCGGCTCACTTCCCGGCCCCGCACCTGCGGCACGATGCAGAACGCGCAGCTGTTGTCGCAGCCGATCTGGATCGTCACCCATGCCGCGTGGGCGACGTCGCGCCGGGCGGGCAGCGCCGACGGGTATGCCTCGTGCTCCTCGAGGATCTCGACGACCGGGCCTTCGAAGCGTGATCGTTCGAGCAGCGCCGGCGCGTGCGCGAGGTTATGGGTGCCGAACACGACGTCGACGTGGGGCGCGCGTTGCGCGACGAGATCGCGGTCCTTCTGGGCCAGGCACCCGCCGACCGCGATCTGCAGGCCGGGACGAGCGTCCTTCAACGCTTTGAGATGCCCCAGATGGCCGTAGAGCTTGTTGTCGGCGTTCTCGCGGATGCAGCACGTGTTGAGGATGACGACGTCGGCTTCGGTGACATCCTCGGTCGGGAGCATGCCCTGCTCGCTGAAGACACCCGCGATCCGCTCCGAGTCGTGCTCGTTCATCTGGCACCCGAAGGTGCGGATGAGGAAACGGCGGGCGGGCTCGGTCACGTCGACGAAGTGTAGGGGCCATCCCGCAACGGTTTTGATGTCGCGAACACGCGGTTTCGGGCCGTTCGGCTACATCAAAACGAGCGGGGCGGCGGTCAGGGAACGAGGTCGAAGCGCAAGGAGCGGCAACGTCCGGCCGGCCTCGACGCCCGAGGCGACCTCACCGATCGGCACGGCCCCCAGGCGGGCATAGAACGGCACCGCGTGCGGATCGCTCTCGACCCGCATCGTGCGGGCGCCCCGCCGGAGCGCCAGCCGGCACGCCGCTTCGACGAGCATCCGGCCGACGCCCGTCCCGATCGCTTCGGGCTCGACGAAACACACGTCGAGCTCGACCTCGGGCGCGTCCCCGATGACGGCGGCGACCCCGACCGGGTGCGCACCGTCATCGGCGACGAGCACGTCGCCGGACGCGATCATCGCCTCCTCGACCACGAGGACATCCCGGCAGGCGTCGAGGAACGCTTGGTTGTAGCCCCAATGTGCTTTTGACCGGAGCATCAACGCCGACAGCGCGGCGGCTTCACCCGGCCGCGCCGGCCGGATCGTGACCTGCGGCGCCGACGTTGTTCCCGTCATGGAAACAAAGCGTACGTGGGGGCGGCGGCGCTCCGCCCCCACGTCATCGCTTACCCGATGTCTGCGCTCTCGTCGGCATCGACACTGGCAGCTTCGCCATCGGCTTCGACCTCGTCGATACCGACCGCCTTGCGAACCTTCTCGCTGATCTCGACCATCAGGTCGAGGTTCTCGGCCAGGAAGTTCTTCGCGTTCTCACGGCCCTGGCCGAGTTGCTCACCTTCGTAGGTGAACCAGGCACCCGACTTCTTCACGATGCCGAGGTCGACACCGACGTCGAGCAGCGATCCTTCGCGGCTGATGCCCTTGCCGTACATGATGTCGAACTCCGCCTGCTTGAACGGCGGTGCGGTCTTGTTCTTCACCACTTTCACGCGGGCGCGGTTGCCGACGGCCTCGGCCCCGTCTTTGATCGTCTCCACCCGGCGGATGTCGAGCCGCACCGACGAGTAGAACTTCAGCGCACGACCGCCCGGTGTCGTTTCGGGCGAACCGAACATCACCCCGATCTTCTCCCGCAACTGGTTGATGAAGATCATGATCGTGCGGGACCGGTTCAGGTTGCCGGTGAGCTTGCGTAGCGCCTGGCTCATCAACCGGGCCTGCAAACCGACGTGCGTGTCGCCCATCTCGCCTTCGATCTCGGCCCGGGGCACGAGCGCCGCGACCGAGTCGATGACGAGCACGTCGAGCGCGCCCGAGCGCACGAGCATGTCGGCGATCTCGAGACCTTGCTCCCCCGTGTCGGGTTGGCTGATCAGCAGATCGTCGACGTTGACGCCGATCGCCTGCGCGTAGACCGGGTCGAGCGCGTGCTCGGCGTCGACGTAGGCGCACACGCCACCGTTGCGTTGCGCTTCCGCGACGACGTGCAATGCCAGCGTCGACTTCCCGGACGACTCCGGCCCGAAGATCTCGACGATCCGCCCTCGGGGGAGACCGCCGATCCCGAGCGCCAGGTCGAGGGAGAGCGCGCCGGTCGGGATGGCTTCGACCCCGACACCCCCGGTTTCCCCGAGGCGCATGATCGACCCTTTCCCGAATTGCTTTTCGATCTGCCCGAGCGCCATCTCGAGCGCCTTGTCGCGATCCACGGTCGTGGAACCCCTCTCTCGCCGTTGCGGCGTTGCTGCGTCGTTCTCCGGGGGAAGATCTCGTTGGTGCGAACCCTAAAGAGAGGGTGCGACAACTACGTCGCCGGCAACCACCGCGCCGACCACGCCAATTACACGCGTCGAATTCCATCCGTGTGAGCACACCGTAGTGCGAACACCCGTTCGGTGCAAGCACCGGTGATGTCCATCCCGACAAATCCACTAGCGCCTGCGTCTTCCCCGAAGTGGCCAGGGTCGCCCTGCCCGTAGGCATGCCTTGACTGAGCGTCGTCGGCAGCCGATGACGACCTCATGGCAACCGGGAAGAGCTTCTCGCCGCGGACGTGGATTCGCTACTGGATCGTCGGGATGGTGGTTCTCGCGCCCGCTCTTCTGATCGTCGGGATCATCGACCGTGATCCGGGTCTGATCTTCCTCGCTGTTGCATGCGTCGTGTTGGGCGTCGGAATGGTGGCGTTCTGGCGTCAGCGCGTTGCAGATAACCCCTAGGGCGTTTCGTCCTCGTCCTTCGCCGGCTTCGTGTCAGGTCGATCTTCAGGAACACCTTCAGCGCCTCGACCGGGCCATCAACTGGCATGACGTGGCGTTCGTCCAACTCGTCGCTCGTGGGTGGAGCCGTGAGCCGACATCATGGCGCCGATGCGATTCTCGCTCTACGAAGACTGGGGTTCGGGCTACCAGATGACGGTCATCGTCCACGTCGCCGGATGCCGCCACACGCGAGAAAGCAACTGCGACCACGACGAGCCCGAGCCTCCCGAAGGCCTTCGGGGTGTCGTCCTGGGACCGTTCGACAGTTACGAGGACGTGTACCACACGATCAATGACAACGCGGACCCGCTCGATGCGTGGGCTCCCGCCGATTGCACCGTCTGCAGACCCTGGATGACGCAACTGTCCGGGTGAGCCCCGAGCAATGGTCGGTAGCCGCCGACCGTCCCTACCGGGCGCTGCGAACCCGTCTCAGAACGGGAAGATGGCCCTGAAGTCTCCGAACGCCCGCCCGATCAGCAGGATGACGAGGAGAAGTCCACCGATGGTGACGATCGCAACGTAGAGCCAGTCACCAGCGCGGGGCCCCATCAAGGCGTCCCACCACTCGTCCTCGGTTTCGGGATGCCGCCGTTGCCGCCGCACTCCGGCCATGCTCCCAGACGGCCACGGGCTTGTCAGCCGCTCGCGGCGCTCAGCCGAGTTGGGCGAGGGCGGCGCGGTCGAGGTCGGCGAGGGCCGACCACTCGATCCCGATCTTCGACGCTCCCGCGCTTGCCGGATCGGGGCGCACCGAACGCACGACACAGATCCCGGCGATCGTGCGGCCGGGCAGTTCGATGAGCAACACGACGTGTTCGTCGGGCGCGATCGGCGCGTCGGATGTGGAGAACATCAGGCCGCCGATACTCACGTCGATCGTGTGCCCGGTGCCGATCTCGCCCGGCCCTCGTTCGATCTCGAACCACGACACGGGCACCTTCACCCCGACGCGTTGGTGACGGCGGCGGTTCGCTTCGAGGAACGCGGCCGGCCGGCGCACCATCATGCGCTTGCCGCCGAGGTCGCCACCGACGAGCACGGTCGTGGACGCCTGCTGCACGGACCGGCCGATGAGCGTGCTCACGACGACCTGGTCGCCCACGCCGGGCCGCGACGAACTGCCGTCGAGCGCGTCGACCATCAGGTGCTCTTCGGTCGCGTCGGCGAGGCACCCGAGCAGCCGGATCGCGCGGCCGGTGCGGGTGGTGAACTCGACGCACACCATCTGACCGACCGTGAGCGCGCCCGCGGCCGACGCGCTCACCATGATCGGGAGACCGGCGCTGCAATGTGCGCGTTCAGTACGAGAACAAACCCCACCACCCCAAACCCTACGCACTGGCAGAGCCTGGTGTGCGCTTCTCGGCGCCGCCACGGCGCGACCACCGCAACGACAGCGAGACTCGAGGCGCCGCGACGCGCGACTTCGGGACCGAATGCTCCCAGTCGGCCTGGCACCGGCCGCCCATGACGAGGAGGTCGCCCGGGCCGGGGCGTACGTCGCTCGAGCGACCGCCGCCGCGGGGCCGCAACAGGAACGGTCGCGGGCCGCCCAGCGTGACGATCGCGACGAGCGTGTCGTCGAGGTGCTTCAGTTCGCGGTCGCCGTGCCACGCGACGCTGTCGCGCCCGTCGCGGTAGTAGTTGCAGCCGATCGCACCGAAGTGCACGCCGTAGCAGTGCGAGAGCTCCCGGCGAACCCGGTCGAGCGCGGCGTCGGGCAGCGGCTCGCCTGCCCGGAACCACGCCGAAAGACGCGGATCGTCGACCATGCGGTCGTACATGTACCGGCGGCCCTGGCGCCACGGCACCTCGGCGACGAGACGGTCGAGCAGGGTGTCGGCACCGCGCAGCCAATGCCGGGCGACGTCGACCCACGACGTGTCGTCGAGCGCGATGCGCTGCCGCACGGCGTGCGGGTCGATCTCGGGCTCGCCGCCGCCGAGCAACGAGCGCTGCATCACCACCACACGCCGAGCCTACCGAACAGGCGTTCGCATCAGCCAGGGCGGGAACGCCGGGCCGGGTACGGGCGTTACACCTTGTAATGCGTGCCACATTCCGCCTCGGCAAGGTCGCCGGCATCCCGATCGGGGTGCACTGGAGCCTGGTCGTCATCGCGGCGCTGCTCACGACGAGCCTTGCCGGTTCGATGCTGCCCGCCGTCCTGCCGAACGCACACGGCTCCTACTGGGCCGCCGCGATCCTCGCCGCCGCCCTGTTCTTCGTCTCGATCCTGCTGCACGAACTCGCCCACTCGCTGCTCGCGATCCACTACGGGCAACGGGTCGAAGACATCACCCTCTGGTTGCTCGGCGGCGTTTCCCGCTTCGGAACGGAATCGCCCTCGCCGCGGGCGGAGTTGCTCGTGGCCCTCGCCGGGCCGGGGATGAGCTTCCTGCTCGGCGGCGTGTTTCTCGGGCTCGGCGAAGGCGTGCGCGCGCTCGCCGGCGCGAGTTCACTGCTTTCGGTCGTGCTCATCTGGCTCGGCGCGATCAACCTCCTTCTCGCCGTGTTCAACCTGCTGCCCGGCGCGCCGCTCGACGGCGGTCGGGTCGTGTCCGCGGTGCTCTGGATGCGCAACCACGACCGGCGCAAGGCGCAGATGGGCGCGGCGCGTGCCGGGCGCGTCGTCGGTTCGATCCTCATCGCGCTCGGCCTGGCGAACCTGCTCTTCGGTGGCAGCGTCGGCACGTTGTGGACCGCCCTCGTCGGGTGGTTCATCTTCGAGGCGTCGGTCGCCGAGGAGCGCATCGCGCGCGTCTCGCGCGCATTGGAAGGGCGCCGCCTGCAAGACGTGATGACGCCGAACCCGCCCGAGGCCCCCGAATGGGTGACCGTCACCGACCTCCGGCGTTCGTACCCGCCGCCCGCACCGAACCAGCACACGCTCGTGCTGCGCAGTTTCGACGGTGAAGTGCGCAGCACCGCAACGATCGAGGCGATCCGCCACGCGCCCGACGGCGTGCCGCTGCGCGACCTCGCACAACCGACGCTGGTCGGGCCGCCCGACGCGCTCATCCTCGACGTGCTCCGCGACGCGACGCCGGTCGCGTCCATCGTCGTGATGGCCGAGCACCACCTGCTCGGCGTCGTCGGGCCCGACGAGATGCGCGCCGCCGAACAACGATCACCGATCGACGCGTCAGCCCGCTAGCGCAACCACTTCCCGCGCGACGTACCTCGCACCGTCCGGGTGGAGGCGGCTCTCGAAGAGGACGACGTCGGTCACGGTCCACGCCGGGCCGACGGCTTGGCGCGCTTCGACCGCCGACACCGCGCCGCGCAGGTCGGTCGGTGCGTTCCAGCGCGCGAGGGTGCAGTGCGGCCGGTACGGGCGGGGGTCGGTTTCGAAGGCGAGCGGCGCCACGAGGGCATGCACCGCGGCCGAGAGCCGTACGAGCAGCGCATGCCCGTCGGTCACACCGAGCCACAGCACCCGGCCTCGGCGAGCCGAAGGGAACGCGCCGCCGCCGCCGATCTGCACCGTTCCCGGCGAAACCGCGAGCGGCGCGAGTGCCGCGCCGACCGCGTCGATGTCGGCGTGGTTCCCGAGGAATTGCAACGTGAAATGGTGCTGCTCGCGCGTCGTGAAGCGCGCGCCGCGCGGCGCGGCCCCACGGAGATCGCGCGCCACGTCCGCGACCGCGTCGAGCGCGGCGCCGGGCGGGACCACCGCGACGAACGCGCGGGTCATCCGCCCGAGACGTCGAGTGCGTCGAGCGTGTCGAGGCGCTGGCGCAACAGGTTCAACAGCGTGATCGTCGAGAACTGGCGGACGCGAACCCGGTCGCCCGGCAGCCGGGTGCCGATCGTCTCCGTCGGGACACCGGGGAGCGCGAGCCCGAAGTACACCGTGCCGACCGCGACCCGGTCTTGTTCGGTCGGCGCGACACCGGTTGCCGCGATGCCGACGTCGGCGCCCAGAACACGGCGCGCGGCCTCGGCCATCTGGCGCGCCGCCTCCTCGCTCACGACGCTCTCGGCGGTGACGCCGAGCACGGAACGTTTCACGTCGGTCGCGTAGGAGGCGATCGAGCCGAGGAACGCCTCGCTCGCGCCGGGTACGTCGACGATGCGCGCGCCGATGAGGCCGCCGGTCAATGACTCCGCGACGCCAAGTGTCCACCCGCGTTTCACGAGCCGGCTCACGACCGCGTGCTCCATCGTCTCGTCGTCGACGCCGAACACGAGGTCACCGAGGATGCTGCGCAGCACCTGTTCTTCGCTGTCGACGAGCGCGGTCGCGGCTTGCGGGGTCGCGGCCTTCGCAGTGATGCGAACAACCAGCCCCTCGATGCCGCGGGCGAGGAACGCGATGGTCGGGTTGGTTTGGTTGTCGACGCGATGCGCGATCGATTCCGCGAGCGCCGACTCCGACGTGCCCCACGTCTTCAGCGATCGCGACACGATCGTCGCGGTGTCGCCGCCGCGGCGCCGCAGGTCGGGGAGGACATGGTCTTGCACCATCAGCTGCATTTCGTACGGCACGCCGGGAACCGCGTACACGACCTTGTCGCCGATCGGGCAGCGCAGGCCGGGCGCAGTTCCGATCGGGTTGGGGATCGCCTCCCCACCGTCGGGCACGTCGGCTTGGCGGAGGTTGTTCTCGGGCATCGACCGGTCGCGCGTGCGGAACATCGCCGCGATCTGGTCGACGAGTTCGTCGCGCCGGACGAGTTCCACACCCATCAACGCGGCGATCGCGTCGCGGGTCAGGTCGTCCTGGGTGGGCCCGAGACCGCCGCACACGATGACCGCGTCGGAGCGCGACAACAGGTCGTCGAGCGCGGCGACGATGCGATCAAGGTTGTCGCCGATCGCGCGGTGCTCGTAGGAGTCGATCCCGGCAACGGCGAGCTGTTCACCGATCCAGGCACTGTTCGTGTCGACGATCTGGCCGAGGAGCAGTTCGGTGCCGATGGCAAGGACTTCGCAGCGCATGGTGCGCAAGCTACCGGGCACCAACGGCCGGCGACTGCGCCGCGGCGCTAGTTCGAGGCGCGCTGCTGGTAGCCGTGACGCAGGATGTCGATCCCCGACACGACGGTGAGCACGACCGCAACGGTCAGCGCCACCTGCTGTAACCCGATGTCGGACGAGGTCCAGGGCAGGAGCACGAACCCCACCGCCGAATATTGGGTGAACGCCTTGTACTTGCCGAGGCGCTGCGCCGGCAGCGAGATCCCCCGCCGGCCCGCCACACTGCGGAACGCGGAGATGCCGAACTCCCGCGCCGCGATGATCGCGACCGGCCACCATGCGATCAGGCCGCGATCGGCGAGCACCGCGAGCCCACCCAGCACGATGAACTTGTCGGCGACGGGGTCGAGGAACGCGCCCGACCGCGTCGCGCCGTCGCGCCGGGCGAGCCAGCCGTCGAGGCTGTCGGTCGAGGTGACCGCGAACCACAACCCGACCGTGAGCCACGCCGCGCCGCGGTCGCGGACGAGCAGCAAGGTGGGGATCGTCACCAGGATGCGCGAGAGGGTGACGAAGTTCGCGGGGGTCGCGAGCGCGCCCGAACCGAAGCGCTTCATCGCCGCCTGGGTCGCGCTCACGGCTCGCTCGCCCGAACCAGTACCGCGTCGAGGTCGGGGCCTTCGACGTCGGTGACTCGCGCTCGCACGATCTCGCCCGGCGCGGCCGCGCCGGTCAGGCGTACGACCCCGTCGATCTCGGGTGCTTCCCGATGGCTGCGGCCCACCACGATCCCATCGTCGCACCCGTCGACGAGCACGTCGAGTTCGGTGCCGACCAGTGCCAGGCGTGCCGCGTTCGTGATCGGTTCCTGCACCTCGGCGCAGTCGCGCAACCATTCCTTGACGAGGGTCTCGGCGACCTCGCGGTCGAGGCTCGCGGCGGCGGTGCCGTCTTCCTTCGAGAACGCGAAGAAGCCGGCCCAGTCGAGCCGGGCCGCTTCGAGGAACGCAAGCAGTTCGTCGTGCTGCGCTTCGGTCTCGCCGGGGAAGCCACAGATGAACGACGACCGGAACGCGGCGTCGGGACGCTGGGCCCGGATCTGCTCGATGGCGGCGAGGAAGCGTTCGCCGCTCCCCCACCGCTTCATGCGCCGCAGCAGCGGCGCCGACGCGTGTTGCAACGACAGGTCGAAATAGGGGACGACCGTCGGCAGGCCGAGCATGGTCGCGACGAGGGGGTCGCGAACCTCCGATGGGTAGAGGTAGAGGAGCCGTTGGCGCGCGAGACCGTGCGGTGCGAGGCGATCGAGGCGCGTGAGGAGGTCGACGATCGCGCCCTGCTCACCCGCGTCGCGGCCGTACCACGCGAGGTCTTGCGCGACGAGCACCACCTCGCGCACGCCGGCGTCGAGCAGCGAGCGCACTTCGGTCTCGATCGCTTCGGGCGTACGCGACCGTTGCTTGCCCCGGAACGATGGGATCGCACAGAAGGAGCATGCACGATCGCACCCTTCGGCGACCTTGACGTAGGCCCACGGCGCGCTCGGCGCGGCGCGTGGCAGGTCGAGGAGGTCGCGGACGCCCTGCGGTTTGCGAGCGAGCATCGTGACCTGCGCGATGGAGGCCTCTCCCGCGAACCCGACCACCGCGTCGACCTCCGGCAGCGCGGCCGCGAGTTCGTCGCCGTAACGCTCCGCCATGCAACCGGTGACGACGAGGCGGGCACCCGCTCGCTTCGCGTCGGCGAGCGCGAGCACGGTGTCGATCGACTCCTGCCGCGCCGCTTCGATGAACGCGCAGGTGTTCACGACGACGAGATCGGCGTCGTCGATACCGTTCGCGGGTTCGAGACCGTCGGCGTGGAGCGACCCGACGATCTTGTCGGAGTCGACGACGTTCTTGGGGCAACCAAGCGTCTCGATGTGGAAACGCCGGGAGCGCATCCGGGCATTTTACCGGGGTGGGCCCGTACACTCCGGGCGTGACCGACGAAAGCGGCCTGGTCCACCTCGGCGCGTACCCCCGCTTGTCGGCGCAGATCCTGCGTCACCGTCTCGAGACCGCCGCGATCCCGGTGATGATGCGCTTCGAAGGCAACGCGGCGACCGACGCCGCGACGCTGCTCGTGCCGGCCGAGCACCTCGAGTTCGCGCGCGCGGTCGTGAACGAGATCGACGTCGACGACGAGGTGCCCGACTCCTCGCCCGTCGCCTACGTGGCCCGCATCGAGGAGCACCTGCAAGCCGCTGCCGGCCTTCTCGACGAACTGCGGACCCGCATCGAATCCACGGAATGACGGCGCCCGTCGTTAGACGCGGCTGCGGAGCTCTTCGAGCTCGTCGACGGTCATGAGCACCGCCCGGGCCTTCGAACCCTCTGACGGCCCGACGACGCCGCGCCGTTCGAGGAGGTCCATGAGCCGCCCGGCGCGCGCGAAACCCACGCGCAGCTTGCGTTGCAGCATGCTGGTCGAACCGAGGCCGCTGCGCACGACGAGGTCGAGCGCGTCGTCGAACAGGTCGTCGCCGTCGCCGTCGTCGCCACCACCGCCCGAACCCATCGGGCCGTCGTCGCCTTGCAAGCCTTCGACATAGGTGGGCGCGAGCACTTGGCGGCGCCAGTGCGCGACGACCTTGCGTACGCAGTCTTCGTCGACCCACGCACCCTGGATCCGCTGCGCCCGGCTGGACGACGCGGTGAGCAGCAACATGTCGCCCTTGCCGATGAGCTTCTCGGCGCCGGGCTGGTCGAGGATGACACGGGAGTCGGAGAGGCTGCTCACGGAGAACGCGAGGCGGCTCGGGATGTTGGCCTTGATCACACCGGTGATCACGTCGACCGACGGCCGCTGGGTCGCGATCACGAGGTGGATGCCGACGGCGCGGGCCATCTGCGCGATACGGCAGATGCTCGTCTCGACGTCGCGCGCGGCGACCATCATGAGGTCGTTCAACTCGTCGACGACGATCAGCACGTAGGGCAGGCGGTCGTAGGTCTTGCCGGTTTCGGGGTCGGGGCTGTCGACGGTGGGAAGGTCGCCGCGGTCGAACATCGCGTTGTAGCCGAGGATGTCGCGTACGCCGACCTCGGCGAGCAGGTCGTAGCGCATGTCCATCTCGCGCACGGCCCAGTCGAGTGCGTTGGCGGCCTTCTTCGGGTTCGTCACCACCTCCGTGAGCAGGTGGGGCAACCCGTTGTAGGCACCGAGCTCGACCCGCTTGGGGTCGACGAGGATCATCCGCACCTGGTCGGGCGTCGAGCGCATGAGCACCGATGTGATGATGCTGTTGATGCAACTCGACTTCCCCGCGCCGGTCGCGCCCGCGATGAGCAGGTGCGGCATCGTCGCGAGGTCGCACATCAGCCCGCGCCCGGAGATGTCGCGGCCCAAGCCGACCTCGAGGGGGTGTGTCGCGAGCTTCGCTTCTTCCGACGCGAGGATGTCGCCGAGCGTCACGAGCTGGCGCTGCTTGTTCGGCACCTCCACACCGATCGCACTGCGCCCCGGGATCGGGGCGAGGATACGAACGTCGGGGCTCGCCATCGCGTAGGCGATGTCGTTGGCGAGGCCGGTGACGCGATTGACCTTCACCCCCGGCGCGAGTTCGAGTTCGTAGCGGGTGACGGTCGGGCCGACCGTCGCGCCGACGAGGCGCGCGTCGACACCGAACTCGCGCAACGTCGCTTCGAGCACGTCGCCACCGGCGTCGACGAAACGCCGGTCGATCTCGCGCGCGCCGCTGCGCTTCAAGACGTTGTTGGCGGGCAGCTTCCAGGCACTCGGTGCGTGCCCGGGCCCGAGTGAGATTGCGAGCTGTTCCCCGCCGGTGGGAACGCTGGCCGCGACGTCGTCGCCCGCTTCTTCTTCGTCCTCGTACTCCTCGTCTTCTTCTTCGTCCTCGTACTCGTATTCCTCGTCCTCGTCGTACTCCTCGTATTCCCCGTCGTCTTCTTCTTCGTCTTCCGCCTCGTCTTCGGCGGCCTCGCCCTCGCCGAGCGCGAGTTCGGCTTCACCGTCGAACACGCCGCGTTGGGCGGCACCACGTTCGGCTGCGGTCAAATCGATCCCGTCGAAACCGTCGAAGTCGGTGCCGTCTTCGTCGTAGACGCGAGGCAGGTCCTTCGCGCCGGGCACGAGCACCGGGCGGAGTTCGAACATCGATCGCGCGGCGCGACCGATGGCCGGCACGGCGGCCCGGACACCCGCCCGCGCCGCGAGGAACGCCTGGCGCAACTGGGCACCGGCGACCAGCAACGCGCCGAGCACCGCCATCGCGCCGAGCGCGAAGCCGGCCGCGATCGGGCCGACCAGGCCGACGAGCGGCGCGCCAACCAGCGCGCCGAGCACACCACCGGCATGGCGCAACGGCGCCAGCGCGTCGGGGCTCGGCCGGCCGCCCGTGAGGTGCAGGATGCCGGCGAGGGCGAGCAACAACACGCTCAAGCCCACACCGATGCGCAGGTTGTGCGATTCCTCTTCATCGCGGTACACGACCAGGAGCACCGCCGCGGCCACGAGCGCGAGCGGGACGAGCACCCGGCCGCGGCCGAAGAGCGCACCGGCGACGGCGTCGACCGCGCGCCCGACCGGGCCGGCGGCATGACCGAAGATCCCGAGCCCGGCGACGACCCCGGCGACGAGCAGCGTGAGCGCTACGGCGTCGGTGCCGTGGCTGCCGAGCTGGCTGCCGAGCCGTTCGCGCAGCTCCGCGCCGCGACCGGGCCCCTTGCGAGCCGGCCGGCGGCGGCCCCGCGGGGCCGGGCCGCGACTGCGACCGGATTTGCCACGTGAACGGGTCCGAGCCATCGCAACAACCGTAACACTGGCAACACGAGACTCAATGGAAGTGATCGGCGCCGCCGGAGCGCCAGGCGACGCCGGGCTGCGCCCGCGCCCACACGACGAACCGGCAGACCAGGTACAACACGCCCGCGTTCACGACGAGCGCCGGAAAGATCAGTGCCCAGAGGCCGTCGTTGTCGCCCCTCGACCTTGCGATCGTGCCCGATGTTCAGTGCGACGCGGGTGCCGCGTTACAGGGCTTGCGCATAGCCGCCGTCGACCGGGTACACCTGGCCGGTGATCCACTCCCCCGCGTCGCTCGACAGCAGCGCGACCAGGGTGGCGACGTCGCTCGGGACGCCCAGGCGGGGCACCAGGTAGGGACGGGTCAGCTTGCGTTCGAGGTCGGGGTCGCGGTCGAACGCCTCGGCCGAGACGCCCGTGCGCATCGTGCCGAGCGAGACGCAGTTGACCGTCACGCCGTGCCCGCCGACTTCGGCGGCCAGCCCGCGCATGAAACCCATCGCCCCGGCCTTGGCCGACCCGTAGATGGCCTGGAACTTCTCGCCGCGACGGCCCGCGTCGGAGGCGATCGTGATCACGCGACCCCAACCCGCCTCGACCATCGCCCCGACGTACGCGTGGGTGACGTGCAGTACGGCCCCGAGGTTGAGCCGCATCGCCGCTTCCCAGTCTTCGGGATCGGTGTCGACGAACGCTTTCAGTTGGAAGCCGGTCGTCGGGATCCCGGCGTTGTTCACGAGGATGTCGACCGGGCCCGTGTCCTCGCGCATGCGGAGGACCTTGGCCGGGCTCGTCACGTCGCTCTTGATTGCACGGGCACGATCAGGGGCGCCGATGCGGTCGGCGACCTCCACCGCGCGTTCCTCGTAGATGTCGTTGACGTAGACGAACGCGCCGGCCTGCGCGAGCGTGCTCGCGATTTCCGCGCCGACACCATTGCCCCCACCCGTGACGAGCGCGCGCCGCCCGTCGAGCCCGATCGTGAGCAACTAGACCTCCATGACCACCGGGAGCACGATGGGCCGGCGGCGGGTCCGCTCGTTGATGAAACGGGCGAGGGAACGGCGGGTGTGCCGCTGCACCGTCTCGAAATCGAGGGCACCTTCGCGCGCGGCTTCGGCGATCGACTCGCGCACCACCTGCTTGGCCTCGTCGAGCAGGTCTTCGGCCTCGGGTGCGTACACCCAGCCGCGCGTCACGATCTCGGGGCCGGTCACGAGTTCGCCCGACTTCGCGTCGACGGTGACGATCACGACGACCACGCCTTCCTCGGAGAGCACGCGCCGGTCGCGCAGCACACCGTGGCCGACATCGCCGACGATCCCGTCGACGTACAGGTAACCGGCCGGGACCGCTCGTCGTTCGACGACGAGACCGTCGGGTTGGAGGTCGACGGCGTCGCCGTCTTCGCAGATGAGCACCTGATCGGTCGCGACACCGACGGCACGGGCCAGGCGGGCGTGGTGCACGAGATGGCGGTACTCGCCGTGCACCGGGATGAACCACTCGGGTTCGAGCAGGTTCAACATGAACTTCAGTTCTTCCTGCGCGGCGTGACCGGAAACGTGCACCGCCGCGTTGCCGAGATGCACGACTTCCGCGCCGGCGCGGTGCAGCGAGTCGATCACCCGCGAAACGTTCGCCTCGTTGCCCGGGATGGCGTGCGCCGAGATCACGACGACGTCGTCGGGCGACACCTTCACGTACTTGTGCTCGTGCGCGGCCATCAGCGTGAGCGCGCTCATCGGCTCGCCCTGGGAACCTGTGCAGATGATGCACACCTCGCCGGGCGGGTATTTCGCCGCCTCCTCGATGTCGATCAGCGCGTACTCGGGGATCGACACGTAACCGAGCTCACGGGCGAGCTGCATGTTGTTCTGCATCGACCGGCCGACGAACGCGATCTTCCGGCCGAGACTGATCGCGGCGTCGGCCACCTGCTGCACCCGGTGCAGGTGCGACGCGAAACTGGTGACGATCAGGCGTTTGTCTTCGTGTTCCCGGAACAGGGTGCGCAGGGTCGCGCCCACCGTCGACTCCGACGGCGTGAAACCCGGACGTTCCGCGTTCGTCGAATCGGAGAGCAACAGCCGGATGCCGCCGTCGCGCCGGGCGATCTCGCCGAGCAGGGCAAGGTCGGTGCGGCGGCCGTCGACCGGCGTGAGGTCGAGCTTGAAGTCGCCGGTGTGCAGGATCGTGCCCGCCGGCGTGAAGAAGGCGGTCGCGAACCCGTGCGGCACGGAGTGGGTGACCGGCACGAACTGGCACTCGACGGGCCCGATGCGGCGGCGTTCGCCGTCGTGCACGGTGATGAACTCCGTGCGATCGAGGAGCCCGGCTTCCTCGATCCGGTTACGGGCGAGCGCGAGGGAGAGCGCCGACCCGAAGATCGGGGTCGAGACGTCGCGCAGCAGGAACGACAGGCCGCCGGCGTGGTCCTCGTGCGCGTGCGTCAGCAGCACGCCTTCGACGCGGTCGGCGTTCTCGAGCAGGTACGTGAAGTCGGGCAGGACGAGATCGATGCCGGGCATCGCCGCGTCGGGGAACATCAGCCCGCAGTCGACGACGAGGATGCGGCCCTCGACCTCGAGGCAGAAACAGTTCCGCCCGATCTCCCCGAGCCCGCCCAGGAACGTGATGCGAACACCTGAGCCGGCTGCGACCATCGAGACCTGAGGCTACCCGCGAGGTCAGGCGAGGCCGGTTCGTCGCTCCCATTCCCGGCGCGTGATCGCCATCACGCGCACCGGTACTTGCATCGTCGGATGGATCGTCTCACGATCGAGGGTCAGGCCGAGGCGTTCCATCACCCGGCCCGACTTCACGTTCTCGGGTTCGTAGATGCTCACGATCCGGTCGAGCCCGAGGGTCTCGAAGGCGAACCGCAAGCCGGCCGCTCCCGCCTCCGTCGCGTACCCCCGGCCCCAGTAGGCGGGATCGAAGCGCCAGCCGACCTCGACCGCCGGCATGATCTCCGGCAGGAACGTCGGCTCGGAAAGGCCCGCCCACCCGGCGAGGGCACCGGTGTCGCGCACGATCGCGGCCCACAGGTCGAACGAGTTCGCCTCCCAGCCCTCGATCCGGCGCTGGAGGAAGGCCTCGGTCTCGATACGGGTCGCGCCTCGCCGCAACGGGTACCACCAGAACTCCGGGATCGCGTGCAAGACGACGAGCGCTTCGAGATCGTCGGGGCCGAGCGGCCGGAGCACCAGCCGCTCGGTCTCCATCGATGTGGTCATCGGATGATGTTCAACCCCGCTTCGAGGCGCGGCAAACCAAAACACCCGCCGGGTTGTGAGCGTTGCACGCCCATAGAGGGGTGCAAGCCTCACAACCCGGCGGGTGCCGGGTTCGAGTGCGGAGCGGTTACGCGCCGGCGACCGCTTCGCGGTCTTGGGCGACGGCGTCGAGGGCGGTGTACTCCTCGCCGGTGTCGACCCAGTCTTCGAACTGGATGACGCCGAGCTCGGTGAACTTGGTGCGCAACCAACCGTCGCCCGCGTCGAGCAGGCCGAGCTTCTTGCAGTTCGGGACGATCTTCGAGAACAGCAACGACTGGAACAGCGTGCGGGTCTCGTCCATCATCACGAGCTTGACGGCTTCCTTCACGTCGACGCCCATGCGGTCCCACACTTCTTGCTGCAAGAAGCGGTCGCGCATGCGCACCGCGGCCTCGAACGCGAACTCCTGGCGCTCGCGGATCTCGGTGCCGGTCAGCTCCGTGTAGTACTCCTTCAGCGAGAGCACCCCGAACGCGACGTGGCGGGCTTCGTCGCTCATCACGTAGCGGAGCAGTTGCTTGAGCAACGGCTCGGTCGTCATCTGGTGCATGAACCCGAACGCGGCGAGCGCCAGACCCTCGACCATGATCTGCATGCCGAGATAGGTCATGTCCCAACGGTTGTCGGCGATGATGTCGTCGAGCAGCAACCGCAGGTGCGCGTTGATCGGGTAGTGGCCCGACAGCTTGTCGTCGAGGTACTTCGCGAACACCTCGACGTGACGAGCCTCGTCCATCACCTGCGTCGACGCGTAGTACTTCGCGTCGATCCACGGCACCGTCTCGACGATGCGCGCGGTGCAGATCAGTGCACCCTGCTCACCGTGCATGAACTGCGAAAGGGTCCAGTTCTGCGACTCGACACCGAGCTGGATCCACTCCTTGTCGCTCCACTTGGCGAACGGCGTGCCGGCGAGGTCGACGTCGCCGCTGAAGAAGCCGTTCTCGCCGTTCTGCGCCATGTTGGCGAGGACGACCTTCTCCTGGTCGACGTCGGTGTCCCACGGCAAGTCGGTGGTCGCGTTCCACTGCGAGGTCTTGGCCTTCTCGTAGAGCTTCACGAGCGCCGGACGGCTGCGCGCGTAGTCCCACGTGAAGATCGCGTCGGGGCTGGCGTTGACGGCGTGCATGACGGCGTCGACGTCGGTGTTGGTGACGGAGAGGATCGCTTCGAGGTCGTTGATCTCGTCGCGTCCGATCATTTCTTTGTTGGTGGTGGTCATGATGACACTCCCGAAATGTTTGACGGGACAAGCCCGGGAAGCACGAATTGGTTGACGAGGGCCCGAACCGAGACCGGGTCGTTGAGATCGACGTCGGCGCTCGGGCTGCAGGCGTACGAAAGGACGATGCGAACGAGCCATTCGGCCGCGCGCCCGGTGCGCTCGGCCGGGAGGAATGCGTCGAGGGCAGGCGCGACGAGCGCGCTCGCATCGCGCAGGAAGTCGTCGGCGCGGTGGAACGCGAGGTGGGGCAAGACCACCTCCGGCTCCACGAGCAACACGTACTGCAGCGCGGTGTTGCCTTGCAGGCGATCGACGGCGGTGCCGATCATCGCGACCAGCGCGTCTTCGAAAGCCTCGCAGCCGGCCGTCGCGGCTTGGAGTTCGGCTCCGAGGCGTCGCGCTTCACGCGCGACGAGCGCCGACACGAGCGGCTGCTTGCCGGGGAAGTAGCGGTAGAGGGTCGCCCGCGCGCAGCCCGCTTCGCGGGCGACGTCGTCGAGCGTCGACTTGGTCAGGCCGACCCTCGCGATGCACGCCAGCGCGGCGTCGAGGATGCGGTCGGTCGGCGCGACCGCGGCGTCGGTCGCGCCGCCACGAGCTCCACCGCCGGGAACCTGATACGCCATCAGATGAGACAGTATGTCGCTCTTCGTCTCATCGTCAATGTGTCGCACGTCACAGTTCGGTGCACCCGGCCGGGGCGGCCGGCTCGGGACCATTGGTCACCACTCAGCGCGGGGGACCGTTTTGTGACCAATGGTCACTGCGCGCTCAGGTCGCGACGATCCCGCCCAAGAGTTCCTCTCGCACCACTTCGCGGACCTGGGCGGGCTCGGCGAAGTCCCAGCGGCCGGCCTCGCCGATGAGCGAGAGGATCCCGCGGGCGAGGTAGTCGGCCGCCCGGTCGACGTCGACTTCGGGGCGCAGCCGTCCGGCCTCCGCTTCCCGGGCCAGGTACGGGTGCAGGAAGGCGGCGATGAACGGGAGCGTCTTGGCCGATTCGGTCGTGAGCAGCGGGAGAAGGCGGCCCGGTTCGGTCTCCAGGATCTTCTGCAGCACTTCGTGTTCCTGCACCGAGCGCCGGGCGAACACGAGCCCCTCTTCGAGCAGGTGCGCGAGGTCGGGGGCGTCGCGCACCGCGTCGGCCAGCTGGTTGAAGTAGCGGGCCAGCTCCCACGCCACCGTGGCGTGCAGCAGTTCGTCGCGCCCGCCGGGGAACTGCCGGTAGATCGTCGCCCGCGACACCCCCGACTCCTTCACGACGTCCTCGATCGTCGTCTTGGCCAAGCCGTAACGGGTGACGCACGTGTACGCCGCTCCGAGGATCCGGTCTCGCAGGCGCAACGGGTCGCTCGGCACGTCAATAGGATGCCGCAATGTCCGAAGCGGGAGCGTCGGAACACGACCAGTGGGTGGCGCGCGACGCCGCGGTCGTCTGGCACGGCTTCACCCAGATGGCGAGCTACGCCGAGAACCGGCCGGTCGTGGTCGACCGGGCGGAGGGCCACGACGTCATCGACGTGAACGGGCGCCACTATCTCGACGCGGTGTCGTCGTTGTGGGTCACGACGCTCGGCCATTGCGTTCCCGAGCTCGACGACGCGATCCAGCAACAACTCGCGCGCGGCGCGCACTCGACGATGCTCGGCAACGGCAACCGCATCGTGATCGAACTGTCGGAAGCGCTCGCGCGAGTGGTTCCGGTCGACGACCCGCACTTCCTCTACGCGTCCGACGGTGCCTCGGCGGTGGAACAAGCGTTGAAGGTCGCGTTCCAGCACTGGGTGAACGTCGGCACCCCCCGCTCACAATTCCTCGCGTTCGGCGGCGCGTACCACGGCGACACGATCGGTGCGCTCTCCCTCGGCGACGACGGCTTCGGTGCCGACGTGTTCAACCCGCTCCGGTTCCCCGTGCTGCGCGCCCCGCGTTTCGACGACCCGGCCTGCTTCGACGTCGCGATCGAGATGATCGCCGAACACGCCACCGATCTCGTGGCCGTCGTGGTCGAACCCTCGGTGCAAGCGGCGGGCGGGATGTTGCTCGGCCTCGAACCCGGCCTCGCCCGCCTCGGCACCGCGTGCCGCGAGCACGGCGTGCCGTTGATCTGCGACGAGATCGCAACCGGGTTCGGCCGTACCGGCACGCTCTTCGCCTCGGAACGGTGCGGCCTGCGTCCCGACATCATGTGCCTCGGCAAAGGCATGACGGCCGGCTACCTGCCCATGTCGGTGACCGTGGTGACGGGCCCGATCTACGCGTCGTTCCTCGGCGACGACCTCGGGAGCCGCACCCTCTACCACGGCCACTCCTACGGCGGGAATGCTCTGGCCGCCGCGGTCGCGCTCCGCCACCTCGAACTCCTCGACGCGTGGGACGTGCTCGCCAACGTGCGGGAGCGTTCGGCCGAACTCCACGACCTCCTCCACGACCGCGTGGCACCGAAACCAGCGGTGCGCGACGTGCGGCTCCGGGGCCTCATGGGCGGGGTCGAACTCGCACCGCCGGCCGACGGGTTGCGATGGGGGCGGCGGGTGTCGCTCGGTGCGGTCGAGCGCGGGGTGCTGCTCCGATCGATCGGCGACACGGTGATCCTCATGCCGCCGCTCACGATCACCTCGCGCGAGGTACACCAGGTCGTGCACGCGCTTTCCGACGCGATCGACGAGGAATGCGCGCCGTGACGGGCTCAGGCTGGGCTGATTGGGCCGCGCAGGAAGGCGAGTCGGTGCGTGCCCTCGGGCAATGGCGCGCGCCGCGCGACTTCGACGCGCACGGCGCCGAGGGGAAACTCGCACCCGACGGTCGCCCCGTCGTGTCGTTCGCGTCGAACGACTACTTCGGCCTCACCCAGCACCCCGACGTCGTCGCGGCGGCGCACGCCGCGCTCGAACGCTTCGGGGCCGGTGCCGGGTCGGCCCGGTTGATCGTCGGGTCGCGACCGGTGCACTCGGAACTGGAAAACGCCCTGGCCGCGTGGAAGCACGAGGACGCGGCCGTGTGCTTCCCCACCGGGTTCGCCGCCAACCTCGGTGCGATCACGACGTTCGCGGGGCCCGACGTGCTCGTGTGCTCCGACGAGCTGAACCACGCGTCGATCATCGACGGTTGCCGGTTGTCGCGCGCGACCGTCGAGGTGTTCCCCCATCGCGACGTCGATGCGCTCGGCGACCTCCTGGCTCGGCGGGGACCGCGCCGCGCGATGGTGGTCACCGACACGGTGTTCTCGATGGACGGCGACATCGCCGACGTCGACGCACTCGTCGACATCTGCGCGCGCCACGATGCCTTGCTCGTCGTCGACGAAGCACACGCCGCCCTGGGCCGCACCCGGATCTCTCCCCCGTCGCACACGTACGCGTCGGCACGCTGTCGAAGATGCTCGGCGCGCTGGGCGGGTTCGTCGCCGGACCGCGGCCGTTCGTCGATCTCGTCGTGAACCGCGCCCGGTCCTACATCTTCACGACCGCGTCGACGCCGGCCGACACCGCGGCGGCCCTGGCCGCGGTCCGTATCGTGCAGTCGCGCGAAGGCGAAGCGCTCGCGGCACGGTTGCGGTCGCTCGTCGATCAGCTGCGACCCGGTCACCCGTCACCGATCGTCCCGTTCGTGTGCGGCGGCGAGCAGCGGGCACTCGACGCGGCCGGCGCGCTGCTCGAGCGCGGGGTGCTCGTGCCCGCGATCCGGCCGCCGACCGTTCCGCCCGGTACGTCGCGGCTGCGGGTCGCGCTTTCGGCCGCGCATACCGAGGCGCAGGTCGAGATGCTGCTCGACGCGTTGCGCGACCTCGACCTCGTCTCGTGAGCCGCGTCTCGTGAGCCGTGTCGTCGTCGTCACCGGGACCGGGACCGAGGTCGGCAAGACCTGGGTCACCGCCGCGACGGCACGGGCGCTCGCGCCCGAGCACACGGTGGTGGCGAGGAAGCCGGTGCAGTCGTTCGAGCCGGGCGCCGGACCGACCGACGCCGACGTGCTCGCCGCCGCGACGGGGCAATCACCGCACGACGTCTGCCGCCCGGAGCGCTGGTACCCGGTTGCCGTCGCGCCGCCGATGGCGGCCGACATCCTCGGGCGCCCCGCGTTCACGATCGCCGACCTCGCCGGCGAGGTCGCGCCGTTCCGCGAGGGGACGATCACCCTCGTCGAAGGCGCGGGGGCGCGCGTTCGCCGATCGCGACCGACGGCGACACCCTCGACCTCGCGGCCGCGCTCCCCACCGACGCCGTCGTACTCGTCGCCGACGCGGGGCTCGGCACCATCAACGCGGTCCGCCTGAGCGCCGCCGCGATCACCCGGTGGCCGCTCGTGGTCGTGCTGAACCGCTACGACGAAGGCAACGACCTGCACGGGCGCAACGCCGGCTGGCTACGCGACCGCGAGGGCCTCGACGTCGTCACGACGCCCGAGGCCCTCGCGTCCGAACTCACTGCCGCGCGGGGTTCCTCGTCCCTCAACCGTTGATGAGCGTCGCCGGGCTGAGCGCGGCGGTGTGGCCGTCTTCCTTGGTGAGGCTCCCGATCGGATCGGAGTGCTGGGCCGTCGCGTCGTACTTGATCAACTGGAAGTCTTCCCCGAGGAACCAGTCGTTGGCGCTGGTCGTCCACGACGCGCCGGGCAGCTCGAGGCCCACATCCTTGAGGCCGTCGAGTGTGCGGGCCGTCTCCATCACCGACACCCGGTCGAGTTTGGGCGACCGGTGCAGGATCTCGGCCATCGCCGCGCCGGCGGTCCACCCGTAGGCGACGATGCCGTCGGTGGCGTCGGCGTCACTCTGGTACTGCTTCACCTTCGCCTTGTAGAGCTTCATCGCGGCGTTGGTGGCGTTCCTCGGGTCGGCCGGGTCGAGCAGCGGCGTCACGCTGATCACCCCGTTGGCGGCCGCGCCGGCCAGCGCGAACAACACCTTCGACACGCACGTGCCCGACATGTACGTGATCGGCTTCCAGCCCGCCTGCGCCGCGTTCCGTAGCGCGTCGGGCACGCGAGCAGTGTCGCACCGTCGATGAACGCGTCGGCCTTCGTCGCGGCGAGCTTCGTCACCTGGGCCTTCGTGTCGGCGCCTTCCGCGTCGTACTGCTGCGTCGCGACAACCTTCAGTTGGGTGCCCTTCACCAGTTGCGCCAGCGCGTCGGCGTAGGCCTGGCCGAAGTCGTCGTTGGCCCGGAGCAACGCGATCGTCGCGTTCGGTTTCGTCTGGTTCAGGTAGTCGACGAAGGCCTTCATCTCGAGGGGGTAGGGCACCAGGTACGTGCCGAGGACCCACGGGTACTGATGGTTCCCCCACTCGGGTGCGCCGGTCGCGGCCAGGAGGTCGGGCACACACTGCGACGCGGTGTAGTCGCGGATCGCCAGGTTGTTCTTCGTTCCGACGACGTTGAACAGCGCGAACACCTTGTTGTCGGTGATGAGGGCGCGCACGTTCGTCACCGTCTTCGCGGGGTCGTACGCGTCGTCCTTGCTCACCAGCTGCACCTGGTACTTCTTCCCCGCGACCTCGACACCGCCCAGGTCTTTGTTCACGTAGTCGAAGTACGCGGTCTCGCCCTTCAAGATCGCGTTGAAGGCCGAGTAGGTGCCCGACAGCGGCAGGCTCGTGCCGATCTTGATCGTGTTACCCGACACGCCTTCGGTGAGGCTGCCGGGACAGTTCTGGCCGTTCACCAGCGTGCTCGCAGTCGTCCCGCCCGTGCCGGACGGGCTCGACGTGCTCGCGGTGCTGTTATTGCGACCGCTCCCGCCGCAGGCGGCGGCGACGATCGCAAGCGTGCTCAGCAACCCGAGCAGCTTGATTGGTCGCGCGTGCTTCATGGCGGTTCCTTTCACGTTGTTGCCGGAGTTGGGGACGAGGGTGACCGACGCTGCCATCTCCTCATCACGAAGCCGCGCGATCGCCGCGCCGCGCCGACCGCACCGTCGGGGAGGACGTACATCAGCAGGATGAGGATGACACCGAAAATCGCGGGTGAGAGCAGCGGCTCGCCGGGGAACTGTTGCGTGATCCAGTACTGCACGTACACCACGAAGAACCCGCCGATCGCGGGGCCGACGACCGTGGCGGTGCCGCCCACGACGACCGCGACGAGGAACTCGATCGACAGCTGGAACGTGCTGACCTTGTCGGCGCTCGCCCCGAAGTTCACGAGCACGGCCAGCGAGCCTGCGATCGCCGCGTACGCGGCGCTCAACGCGAACGCACCGACCTTCACCGCCGGCAGGTTGATACCGACCATGGTCGCCGCGGCCTCGTGGTCGCGCACCGCGATCAACGCGCGGCCGAACCGGCTGTGCGAAAGGACGAACACGAGCGCAAGGAGAACGACCGCGAAGACGAGCGCCAGGTAGTACACCCATTGGTCGGGTGCCGACGCGCGTGCCGGTACCCAACTGGGTGCCGCGATCTCCGTCTGGCGCAAGGTGACCAGGTTCGTACCGCACGACCGGCAGAGTTCGTTGGGGACGAAACGCGTCGTGAGGTCGGGGAACAGCACTGCCAACCCCAGCGTCACGAGTGCGAGGTACAGGCCCTTCACCCGCAGCGCCGGGAACCCGACCGCGGCGCCCACCACCAGCGCGACCACGATGACGATCGGGATCGTCGCCAGGAACGACCAACCGTGCTGGTGCATCAAGATGGCGGTCGTGTACGCGCCCAGGCCGAAAAAGGCGCCGTGCCCGATCGAGACCTGGCCGTTGTACCCGGTGAGCACGTTCAGGCCCATCGCGGCGATCGCGATGTAAAACGCGTTCGAGAGCCGGTAGGTGTCGGTCGGCCCGTAGTGCTGCGGGATGTACCCCAAGATCGCGACAACCGCGATCGCGACCGCCAGCCCCACGGTGAGCCGTACCACCGGGCGGTTCACACGCGCTCCACCGGCGGCGTGCCGAACAGGCCCGCGGGTCGGAACAGCAGCACCAGCAGGATCAAACCGAACGGCACGAGCGACTCGACCCCGCGGAGCGCGTTCACGTACTGGGTGGTGAGCGTCTGCGCGACACCGACGATGATGCCGCCCACGACGGCGCCGAACACGCTGTCGAAGCCGCCCAGCGCGGCGGCGGCGAACGCGAAGATCAACACCGACTGCATCGACGACGGCACCAGGGCCGGCGTCGTCGCGATCACGAGCGCGCCCGCGATCGCACCGAGCGCCGCGGCCAGGCCCCAGCCCACCATCAACATGCGCCCGGCCGGAACGCCGAGCAGCCGCGCCGAATCAGGGTTCGACGCGACACCCCGGAACGCAAGACCGAGCTTCGTGCGCTGCAACAACAGCCAGAGCAGCAGGCATTCGACGGCGAGCACGACGACGAGCACGAGCGTGTCGGAAGAGATGCGAACGTTGCCGGGCGCCCAGATGTGCAACGGGTACGCGCGGGGCAGCTGCTTCGCGTCGTTGCCGAACTGGACTTGCGCGAAGGAGTTGATCGCCAGGAACAGCCCGATCGTGACGATCACGACCACGAGCGGGGAGGCGTGCTCGACCGGCCGGATCACCACCCGTTCGATGAGCGCCCCGCCGACGAACGAGATCGCCGCCGAGGCCAGGATCGCGACGACCACCGGCCAGCCCCAGTGGGTGAACTGCCACACGAGGTACGTCGAGTAGAGCGCCATTTCACCTTGGGCGAAGTTCAGCACGCGGGTGGTGCGGAAAATCAGGACCAAGGCGATCGCGAGGGATGCGTACACGACGCCGTTGCCGATCCCGTTCATCGTCTGGGTGAGGAACTGTGCCATCAGATCCCTAGGTACGCCTTGCGGACGTCGTCGTTGCCGGCCAGTTCCGCGGCCGAACCCTCGGCGACGATCATGCCGGTTTCGAGCACGTACCCGCGGGATGCAATGTCGAGGGCCAGGCTCGCATTCTGTTCGACGACCAGCATCGAGAGGTGCGCGTCTCGGCTGAGCTCTCCCAGGGTCCGGAAGAGTTCCTGGGTGATGATCGGCGCGAGACCGAGCGACGGCTCGTCGAGCAACACGAGCCGCGGCCTTCCCATCAACGCACGCGCGATCGCGAGCATTTGCTGCTCGCCACCGCTCATGCTCCCGGCCAACTGGTCGCTGCGCTCCCGCAGACGCGGGAACACCGCGTACCAACGTTCGATGTCGGCCGTCACTGCTTGCTTGTCGCGTCGCGCGTACGCGCCGAGCAGAAGATTGTCGTGGACGCTGAGATCGGTGATCGTGCCGCGACCTTGGGGAACGTGCGCGATGCCGAGCCGCGCGATGGTTTCCGGCCGGTGACCCTCGATCGTGGCCTCGCCGAAACGAATCGTGCCGTGACCGTCGATCATGCCCGAGAGCGCGCGCAACGTCGTGGTCTTCCCGGCGCCGTTCGCGCCGAGGATTACGACCACTTCACCCTCGTCGACGTGGAAGGTGCACCCGTGAAGGACCCGGACCGGGCCGTAGCCGGCGACGAGATTGGCAACGTCGAGGAGCGTCACGCGGGCGATCCCAAGTACGCCTCGACGACGCGCGCGTCGTTGCGCACCTCATCCGGTGTGCCTTGCGCGATCTTCGACCCGTAGTCGAGGACCACGACGTTCTCGGAGATCTGCATCACCATCGCCATGTGGTGTTCGACGAGAAGCACGCTGAGCTCGAATTCGTCGCGGATCGCGCGTATCAGCAGGCCCAGCTCGTCGACTTCGGAATGGGTGAGGCCGGCGGCGGGCTCGTCGAGGAGCAAGAGCCGCGGGCGTGCCGCCAGCGCCCGGGCGATCTCGATGCGCTTCAAGGTGCCGTACGGCAGCCCGGTGGCGGGCCGGTCCGCGAACTGCTCGAGCGACAGCCGGGCCAGGAGCCGGCGAGCATCGCGGCGCCGTTGCGACGACCGCTCCCGCTGTGCGTGCGCACCGACCATGACGTTTTCGAGCACGGTGAGTGCCGGGAAGAGCGCCAAGTTCTGGAACGTACGAGCGATACCGGCGCGCACGACGCGGTGCGGCGACACCTTGAGGAGGTTCTTCCCGTCGAACGTGATGGCACCGCTTGCGGGGTCGTAGACGCGCGTGACGCAGTTGAACAGCGTCGTCTTCCCCGCGCCGTTCGGACCGATCAGCGCGGAGATCTGGCCCGCTTCGAGGGAGAACGACAATCCGGACAGCGCGACGATCCCGCCGAATTCGACGTGTATGTCCTCGACGTCCAGCAGCGGCATCGTGCCCCCGATTGTCCCCGGCGCGCATTGGTCGCGAAACCTCTGGGCAAGGTCTACTCGGTTTGCGCCTTGTCCAGGGAGCTTCCGTCGCTCGCCTTACAGGCCCAGGAGCGCGTCGAGCCCGATCGTGAGCCCCGGCGTCTTCGCGATCTTGCGGATGGCGAGCAGCACCCCGGGCATGAACGACGACCGGTCGTAGCTGTCATGGCGGATCGACAGGCTCTGCCCGGTGGTCCCGAGCAGCACCTCTTGGTGCGCGACCATGCCCCGCAGGCGTACCGAGTGCACCGGTATCCCCTCGACCGCGCCGCCGCGGGCGCCGGGTACGACGACCGTCGTCGTCGGGTCGTCGCCCCATTCCTTCGACGCGGCAGCCATTCGGCGGGCGGTGAGCATGGCCGTGCCCGAAGGCGCGTCGGCTTTCTGGTCGTGATGCAGTTCGATGATCTCGGCCGAGTCGAAGTAGGGCGCGGCAAGTTCCGCGAATCGCATCATCAGAACGGCGCCGATCGCGAAATTCGGTGCGATCACCGCGTTGGCGGTGGAGCGCTCGAACAGCTCGGCGAATTCGCCCAGTTCGGCGTCGGAGAAGCCGGTCGTGCCGACGACCGCGTGCACGTCGTGCTCGGCGCAGAAACGAAGGTTGCCCGCCGCGGCTTCGGCGACCGTGAAGTCGACGGCGACCTCGGCGCCGGCTTCGACCAGCGCGCTCGACTTCGCGGCGACCTGCACCTGAGTGCCGGCCACGCCGAGCTGGTGCAGGTCGATCCCTGCGTGCCACGGGTCGACCGCGGCGACGAGTTCGAGATCGGGTGCGCCGTGCACTGCCGAGCACACCATCGAACCCATGCGCCCGCCTGCGCCGAACACGGCTACCCGGGTCATGGGACGGGAGCGTACTTCCGCTACGACATTCGCGCCGCGAGCGACGCTTCGTCGTGGGGCCCGACGACGGCGATCGCCCGGTCGGGCGACCAGAACACGCGGTCGATCACCCGCGCGATGTCGTCGTCGGATACCGCGGTGATCTTCGCGACCACATCGTCCAGATCGGGCACTTCGCCTTCGACCAGTTCGCTTCGCCCGAGCCGGCGCATCCGGCTCGCCGACGTTTCGAGCGACATCGACAACGACCCGACGAGATGGCCCTTCGCCGCCCCGAGTTCTCGTTCGGGGATCCCGCCGTCGTCGACGAGCCGTTGCACTTCCGCCTGGACGACATCGAGCGTCTCGTCGAAACGCTCGGGCGCGGTGCCGGCATAGATGGCAAGGAAACCGATCTCCTCGTACGTGGCCCGGTACGAGTACACGGAGTAGGCGAGGCCTCGCTCCTCGCGCACGTTCTGGAAGAGGCGCGACGACATCCCCCCGCCGAAGGCCTGGTTCAGCACCGTGAGTGCGTAGCGGTCGGGGTCGAGCGACGCGAGGGCGCGCATCCCGAGCACGACGTGCGCCTGCTCCGTGTCCTTCTGCACGCCGACGACGCGCCGCGGTGGCGCGAACTCACGGCGCGAGCGCGGCGGCAACGGTTGCCCGCCGTTCGGGAAGTGCGCGTCGACCAGGTCCACGACCCGTTCGTGGACGAGGTTGCCGGCCGCGGCGAGCACGGTGTTCTGCGGCTGGTAGTGGCGGTCGTGGTACTGCGCGATCGTGGCGCGCGGCATGTCGCGGATGCTGGCCTCACCGCCGAGCACTTCGCGACCGAGGGGGTGGTCGGGGAACAGCGCGGCCGCGAAGAGGTCGTGCACGAGATCGTCGGGCGTGTCGTCACGCATGCCGATCTCTTCCAGGATCACCTGCCGCTCCGACTCGACGTCGTCGGGACGGAAAGCGGGTCGCCACAGCACGTCGCCGAGGATCTCGATCGCGAGTTCGAGTTCCGTGTCGGGGACCCGCACGTAGAACACCGTCTGCTCGTGCGCGGTGAACGCGTTCATCTCACCGCCGACCGATTCGACGGCCTCCGCGATCTCGCGGGCGCTCTTGTTCTCCGTGCCCTTGAAGAGAAGGTGTTCGAGGAAGTGGCTCGCGCCCCACTCCCCAGCACCCTCGTCGCGGGCACCGCTGCCGACCCACGCGCCGACCGTCACCGACCGCAACGCGGGAAGCGGTTCGGTGACGACGCGCAATCCCGACGCGAGCCGGGCCCTCGTGACTGACGACAACGTGCCGCTCGGCTCAGCGACGCGGCCGGCGGCCGCGACCGCCGCCACCGCGACGTTCACCGCCACGGCTCGCGCCCGCGCCCGCGGTCTCGTCCGCGCGCCGAGCTCGCCGAACTCTTCGCGCGCCTTGCCATCCCAGAAGTCTTCGAACGACGCGGTTTCCCGCCGCGCACCCGAGGGTTCCTCGCCCCGCTCGACGCGGTCGCGGTCGCCCCGCTCGGCGCGCGGGCGCTCGGCCCGCTGCGGGCGGTCGCCGTCGCCACCCGGCTCGTCGTCGTCGTCACCGACGATGGAGAGCGAGAGCTTGCCCGAGTTGTCGATGTCGTCGACGCGCACCTGGAGCTCGTCACCGAGCGACAGCACATCTTCGACCCGGTCGATGCGCTTGCCACGACCGAGCTTCGAGATGTGCACCAGACCGTCGCGACCCGGGAGGATGTTGACGAACGCACCGAACTTCGTGATGTTCACGACCCGGCCCGTGTACACGGCCCCGAGTTCCGCGGTCGGAGGCTCGAGGATCAACATGATGCGGCGCCGGCCTTCTTCAACGGCGAGGCCGTCTTTCGAGCCGATCGACACCAAGCCGACCATGCCGTCGTCGCTCACCGAGATGTCGGCGCCCGTCTCCTGCTGGATGGTGTTGATGACCTTGCCCTTCGGGCCGATCACTTCGCCGATCTTGTCGATCGGGATCTCGAAGCTCACGATCTTCGGTGCGCTGTCGCGCACCTCGGCGCGCGGCGCGGGCATCGCGTCATGCATCACGTCGAGAATCTTCAGGCGGGCTTCCTTCGCCTGCTGCAACGCGGCGCCGAGCACGTCGGCCGGGATGCCTTCGATCTTCGTGTCGAGTTGCAGCGCAGTGACGAATTCGCTGGTGCCTGCGACCTTGAAGTCCATGTCGCCGAACGCGTCTTCGGCTCCGAGGATGTCGGTGAGCGTCGTGTACTTGCCTTCGGCGAACACGAGGCCCATCGCGATACCGGCGACGGGCGCCTTGATGGGCACACCGGCGTCTTCGAGCGACAGCGTCGAGCCACAGACCGACGCCATCGACGTGGAACCGTTCGACGCGAGCACGTCGGAGACGACTCGGATCGTGTAGGGCCACTCCGCCGCTGACGGCACCACCGGAAGGAGCGCGCGTTCGGCGAGCGCACCGTGGCCGATCTCACGCCGCTTCGGGCTGCCGACCCGACCGGTCTCGCCGGTGGAGAACGGCGGGAAGTTGTAATGGTGCATGTAGCGCTTGCGATCGTCGAGCGTGATCGTGTCGAGCATCTGCTCCATACGCGGCATGCCGAGCGTGGTGACCGACAGCACCTGCGTCTCGCCCCGCTGGAACAAGCCGGTGCCGTGCGCGGTGGGGATGAGCCCGACCTCGGCCGACAGGGGACGGATATCGGTCGTGCCGCGGCCGTCGATGCGCACACCTTCGTTGACGATGCGGGACCGTACGACCTTCTTCTGCAGCGAACGGAAGGACCGCTTCACCTGGGTCGCGCGGTCGGCGAAGGCACCCGGCGCGTCGGCGGTACCGACGAGCGCGGCGGTCAACTCGGCTTCGACCTCGTCGAGACGCAGGTTGCGGTCGTGCTTGTCGGCGATCTTCATCGCCTCGCTCGTCGCCGCACCGGCCTGCTGCTCGACTGCGTCGAACACCTCGGGGGTGTAGTCGATCTGCGGCGCGTACTCGACCGTCTCGATCGGCCCGTACGCAGCCTCGTACTCCTTCACCAGCTGCAATTGCAGGTCGACCGACGCGGCGATCCAGCGCTTGGCCTCTTCGAGGCCGTTCGCGATCACCTCTTCGGTGACCTTCGGTGCACCCTGCTGGTAGAGGTCCCAGGTCGCCTCGGTGCCGCCGGCCTCGACCATCATGATCGCGACGTCGCCGTTGTCGAGCTTGCGGCCCGCGACGACGAGTTCGAACGTCGACGCGTCGCCCTCCTGGAAGGTCGGGTGCGCGATCCACGCACCGTCGTGGTGCGCGAGGCGCACCGCGCCGATCGGGCCGTTGAACGGGATGCCCGACACCATCAGCGCCGCCGACGCACCGTTGATCGAGACGATGTCGTGGGGGTTTTCGAGGTCGACACCGAGGACGGTGGCGATCACCTGCACTTCGTTGCGGAAGTCGGACGGGAACGACGGGCGCAGCGGCCGGTCGGTGAGGCGAGCGGTCAGGATCGCCAGTTCGCCCGGGCGGCCTTCACGACGGAAGAACGAGCCGGGGATCTTGCCGGCCGCGTACATGCGCTCCTCGACATCGACCGTCAGCGGGAAGAAGTCGATGCCTTCGCGCGGCTTGCTGGTGCACACGGTCGACAACACGTTCGTGTCGCCGACCTGGGTCGTGACGGCGCCATTGGCGAGGCGGGCGAACTTGCCGGCCTCGAAACTCATCTCCAGGCCGGAAGCATTCACGGCCCCGGAAACGCGCACTTGGTCGCCCATGGAGGGCTCCTCTCTGATTGTGCGAGAGGCACCGGTTCCCAGTTGTCAACGTCCGGGCGAGGCCCGGGCGGTGGCGACTGACAACCGACGTCTTTCTCGCGCGTCTTTCGTTTGTCAACGGATGGTTGAAAACGCGAAACGAGGAGCGCACGGTGCGCTCCCCGTTCCCCTACCGGCGGATGCCGAGCTTCGCGATCAACGCTCGATACCGCTCGACGTCGTTACGTCGGAGATAGTCGAGCAGCCGACGGCGACGGCCGACGAGCATGAGCAAACCGCGCTGGCTGTGAAAGTCTTTCTTGTGGACCCGCATGTGCTCGGTGAGGTGGCGGATGCGATCGGTGAGGAGCGCGATCTGAACCTCGGGCGAGCCGGTGTCGGACTCGTGCAAGCGGTTGTCGGTAATCGTGGACGCCTTGTCGGGCATGCGCGCGTCGGAACCTCGTCGGAGGGGATATTGCCTGTGTGCCGGAAACCGGCAACCAGTGAGGCTACCACGCCCGCTCCCCGCCTGGCTTGTACGGGATATGCGACCATTTCGGGGCATAGGTGACGCGACCCGCCGCCCGGCGCCGCGCGTGGCTCGGTTCGGTCGTCGTGCTCGTCACGGTAGGGCTGCTCGCGGCGGCGACCCTCGGGCCGGCGCCCGCGCCTCGCCCGGGCGCCCGTCCCCCCGTCACCGCACCTGGTCGCGCTGGGCGACTCGGTCGCCGCCGGTTTCGGGGTCGGCCCGGCCGGCGCGTACCCCGAGTTGCTGGCCGCGAACCTCGACCTCGACGTCGAGAACCTGGCGCGGGCCGGCGCGTGTGCGGCACCGGTCGCGGGTTGCACGTCGTCGGTGCTCGCCGACCAGGTCCCGCGCATCGCACGGACGCCGACACTCGTGACGCTGACGGTGGGGGCCAACGACGTCGACTTCGCACAGTGCTTCGCCGCGCTGTTCGCAACGCCGACCCCGAACGACCCGTGCGCACCCGCCGAGTACCGGGCGAACCTCGCGACCCTCAGGTCGAACCTCGCCCGGTTGCTCGACACCGTCCACGCCCGGTTCCCCCGCGCCACGGTGCTCGTGTCGCGCTACTACGACCCGCTGCCCGTGTCGGAGCACGACCTGTGCGGTCTCGGCACCGCGCAGTTCTCGGGTGGCGGCATCGCGGATCGTTTCGTTCGCCGCGTCGCAGAACGGCTCCTGCGCGAGCGGCTCGACGCGTGGCAGGCGCGCATCTTCCAGCAGGCCGCGACCCAACTCGCACAGCTCAACGCCGTCATCGACGCGACCGGCGCGGCGCACGGCGCCCGTGTGGTCGCGGCCGACTTCGCGGGCCATGACCTCTGCGCGCCGCAACCGTGGGTGTTCGGCCCCGATGTCCGGGCCGACGTTCGGTTCCGCTGGGCCGGCCCGACTACGACGAACACCTCGCGATCGACGGCACCGTCCGCTGCCACGCGCCGTGCGGGCCACCGACACCGTTCTCGGCGCGATTCAAGGCAACGGTCGGCACATTGTCGGTCGACGGCACCCTCGACCCGAACGGCACGCCCCACCCCGACGCCGCGGGCCAACGCGCCCTCGCCGCCTCCTTCGCCGCCGCCACCCCTCCTGGGTTGTGAGGGTTGTACCCCCGTACGGGGGTACAACGCTCACAACCCGGCGGGCGATTGGGGTCAGAACAGGACGGCGCGGGCGGCTTCGACGTCGCGGGTCATCTGGGCGACGAGCGCGTCGACGGAGTCGAAACGTTCCTGGCCGCGAAGCCGGGAACGGAAGCGCACGGCCGCGCGCTGCCCGTAGAGATCCCCGTCGAAATCGAGCAGGAACGCTTCGAGCAGGCGCATCCCCGAATCTTCGTAGAAGGTCGGGCGGCGGCCGAGCGAGATCGCCGACGGGTGCACGATCCCCTCTTCGTCGACGTAGGTGCCGGCGTACACCCCGTCGGCGGGCAGGCAGATGCGATCGGGCACCCCGACGTTCGCGGTCGGGAAACCAAGCTCGCGACCGCGCCGGTCGCCGTGCTCGACGATGCCGCGCACCTCGTGGGGCCGGCCGAGGATGGTGATCGCGCCGCCCACATCGCCTTCGGCGAGCAGGTTGCGCACCCGGGTTGACGAATACGGTTCACGGGTCGCCGACGCGACCGTCCCGTCGGGAGACGCGACCAGACCGAGGCCCAACACTTCGAAGCCGAGATCGGCGCCCATGCGTTGCAGCAGCGGGACATCGCCACTCCGCCGATGACCGAAATGGAAGTCGGCGCCGACGACGACCAGCCGCGTCCGCAAGGTGCGGGCGAGCACCTCCTCGACGAACTCGCCCGCCGGTTCCTTGGAACGCGCTTCGTCGAACGTGACAACGAGGCAGTCGTCGACCGTGCCCGTCGCGGCGAGCAACTCGAGCTTCTGTTCGAGATTGGTGAGCAACTTCGGCGCCGACTCGGGTCGCACGATTTCGGCCGGATGCCGGTCGAAGGTGACGACGGCCGTGCGCAACCCGCGCGCGTCGCCGAGTTCGCGCACGAGCCGCAGCACTGCCTGATGCCCGAGGTGGACACCGTCGAACGCGCCGATCGTGACCACCCGCCCGGCGGCGACGTCGGCGACTTCGGTCGCGTCGCGATACACCTTCACGACGTTTGCTCCGCGCTCGCGAGCACGACGGCCGGTTTGACCCCGGCGCCGCGACGTTCGTAGACCGCGAGCAGATCGTTCCGCTCGTCGACGACCGCGAACGGGCCTTCGCCCGCGCCCGGTCCGAGGAGCCCGACCGCCGAGAAGGTCGCGCCGTGCGACACCGCGCGCGCGACTTCCTCGCCGGCCGTGACCCGTTCCAGCCCCCGCATCGCTTCCGCGGGCGACAGGACGAGTTCGGTCGAGCGCGCCTCGATCTCGTCGAGCGGATGGGCTTCGTCGATCGTGAACGCGCCGACCCGCAGGCGCCGCAGCGCGTCGAGATGCGCGCAGCCCCCGAGCGCGACGCCGAGGTCGGCCGCGAGCACTCGCACGAACGTCCCGCTGCTGCAATCGACGACGACCGTCGCGCGCGGGTACGGACCGGGTTCGAACGCCTCGAGCTCGTAGCGGCTGACCCGCACCGTGCGCGGCGGCCGGTCGACCTCCTCGCCGCGCCGCGCGAGTTCGTGCAAGCGGCGGCCGCCGATCTTCACCGCCGAGACCATCGGCGGCACCTGCTGGATCGCGCCGACGAAACACGGCAACGCGCGCTCGACGTCGGCTTGCGTGATCGGCATCGGCGCCTGTTCGAGCACCGCCCCGGCCGCGTCGAGCGTGTCGGTCGCGATGCCGAAGGTGATCGACCCCCGGTACGTCTTGCCCTCCTCCTGGAGGAAGCGCAGGCAGCGAGTCAGCCGGCCCAGACCGACGAGGAGCACACCGGTTGCGTCGGGGTCGAGGGTGCCGGCATGGCCGACGCGCCGCTGCCCGAACACGCCACGCAACTTCGCCACGATGTCGTGCGACGTCCAGCCGGCCGGCTTGTCGACCACGAGCAGCCCGTCGGTGTTCATGGTCGCGCTCGCAGGCTCGCCGCTCCTGCCAGGTCGCTGCTCCTCCGTCGCGGCCGCGCCCCGTGACTCCTCACGTCGAACATCAGGGGAACGAGCCTCTAGAGCGCGGCAAGGATGCGGGCAATGACGACATCGGCCGGGTCGTCGGAAGTGAACCCGGCCGCGAACCGGTGGCCACCGCCGCCTTCGAGTTCGGCGATGTGACGGACATCGACGTCGCCGAGCGAACGGAGGCTGACCCGCCAGGTGTGGTCGCCGGCCTGCTTGAGCACGCAGGCCACTTCGGCTTCTCGCGTGCGACGGACCACGTCGATGAGCCCCTCGACCTCTTCGAAGGTCACGTCGTGCCGTTCCAGATCAGCCTGCGTGACGCACGTCCAGACGAAATGCTTCTCGTCGACGAGTTCGGCCCGCGCGAGCACGTCGGCCAGCAGTTGGAGGTACGCGAAGCGGTGTTCCTCGAAGAGCGTCCGGGAGAGGCTCGCGACCGGCACGTCGAACTCGGTGAGCTCACCGGCGAGCGCGAACACTTCGGGCGTGGTGCTCTCGTACTGGAATCGCCCCGTGTCGCAGACGACCGCGGCATACAGGCATACGGCCGCGTCGCGGTTGAGCTGCAATCCGAGCGCCGCGATCAATTGGCGCACGACGACACCGCTCGCGGCGGCGTGCACGTCGATGACGTTGATGGTGCCGTAGCGATCGTTCGAAACGTGATGGTCGATGACGACCAGTTCGCCGGCGGCCTTCGCGCTCGGCTCGAGATCGCCGAGGCGCGACATCGCTCCGCAGTCGAAGGTGACCATCACCGCCGGATCGGGCGGGAAACCGTCGGGCGGGGTGAGCAGTTCGAGCCCCGGCAGCTCGCGGTAGTGCGGCGCGACGACGAACGGCTCGGAGAACGACGCGACCGAATCGAAGCCCGCGGCGAGGAGCACGTGGTGCAACGCGAGCATCGAACCGAGCGCGTCGCCGTCGGGATTGATGTGGCACGCCAGCGCCACCGAGCCGGCGTCGCGTATGACCTCGGCCGCATGCTCGAGCGCCGCGCGTGTGTCGAGGTCCATCACGCGCCGCCGCGCCTTCCCCCGCGCCTTCGCCTTCGCTCGCGTCGCGCTCGTGGAGCTCCCGCAGGATGTTCTCGATCCGCTCGCCCGCCTCGATCCCCGGGTCGGGGACGAACCGCAGCTTCGGCACCTGCTTCACACGCACCTCGCGCCCGAGGACACCTCGGAGATGAGCAGCGGCCGATTGGAGCGCCGCCGCCGTCGCTTCGGGGTCCGTTGCACTCGCCGCAACGCTCGTCCCGCCGAGCGTCGAATAGTAAACGGTCGCGTTCGACAGGTCGCGGTTCACGTCGACCCCCGTGAACGTGACGAAGCCGAGCCGGGGGTCGGAGAGCCGCGTCAACTCGTCCGCGAGCACTTCGAGCATCACCTCGTTGAGGCGCGCCGTGCGGGGGTAACGACGCGGGGAAGTCATCGATCGCTCTCCAACCAGGCCGTTTCCACGTCGAGCAGTTCCACGCCGGCGGCGCCGGCCACGAAGCGTTCCACCGAATCGAGCACCGCGCACAATTGGGCGTGCGTCCCCGACACCGCGGCGACGGCGATGGCGGCTCGTTGCCACTGGTCCTGGTGGTCGACCTCCGCCACCGAGACCCGGAAACGGTGCTGCAGCGAGTCGAGAAGGGGACGGATCGCGGCGCGTTTGGCCTTCAACGACCGGCTCTCCGGCACATGGAGGTCGAAGCAGACCGCGGCGGCATGCACGTCCCGATTGTCGCGCCGCCGCCGGCGCGCCCGGGATTGGCGCCCCGGGCGGCTCGCGTAATTCATACCCACTCTTAACACCCCGGGTATGGGCGCCCTACCGACTGGTCAGTAGGCTGGGCCTCTCTGACGACGGAAACCCTCTCCCCGCCCGCGCCACCGCCCGCGACCCGCCGTCGCAAGCGGATCGTGCGCCCCGACGACGAGCGGGTCAACCTCCGTTCGTCGATCCCCTTCTTCCTGATCCACCTCCTCCCGCTGCTCGCGTTCTTCACCGGGTTCCACCTCCGCGACTTCGTCCTGCTCGCGGTCCTCTACTGGGCCCGGATGTTCTTCATCACCGCGGGCTACCACCGGTACTTCTCGCATCGCAGCTACAAGCTGGGCCGGGCCCCGCAGTTCGTGATGGCCCTCGGCGGCACCATGGCCGCGCAGAAGGGGCCGCTCTGGTGGGCGTCGCACCACCGCCAACACCACCAGTACTCCGACACCCGCAACGACGTGCACTCACCGATCCGCGGCTTCTGGTGGAGCCACGTCGGCTGGATCCTCTGCGACCACAACGGACCGACCGACCTCGACCGCATCCGCGACTTCGCGAAATACCCGGAGCTGCGGTTCCTGAACAAGTACGACTGGATCGGTCCCTGGGCGCTCGGGATCGCGTCGTACCTCATCGCCGGGTGGAGCGGCCTGCTCATCGGGTTCTTCGGGTCGACGGTGCTGCTCTGGCACGCGACGTTCCTCGTGAACTCGCTGGCCCATGTGTTCGGCCGTCGCCGGTACCTCACCCCCGACACCAGCCGGAACTCGGCGCTGATCGCGCTCGTCACCGGCGGCGAGGGGTGGCACAACAACCACCACTACTACCAAGCCTCGGCGCGGCAGGGCTTCTACTGGTGGGAGTTCGACCCGGTGTTCCAGGTGTTGCGCGCGTTGTCGTGGGTCGGCATCGTCTCCGAACTGCGCACCCCGCCCCGGGCCGTTCGCGACGCCCGACCCGATCTCGCGACCTTCGACGCCGGCCTCGTGCGCGCCCGGCTCGAACGCGCCGCCGACCTGGTGGAGCACCAGGCCCGCGAATCGTCCGACTGCCCGCTCTCCGCGCACTTGCGAGAAGCGCTCGATACCACCGACTCGCTACTGCGCAGCGCAGCCCAAGGTACGAGAGCCCAACTCCGCACGAACTGAGCTGTATCCCGGTTTGGCTAGGTGCGGGCGATCTCGCGTTCTTCGTAGGTCTCGATCACGTCGCCGTTCTTGAGGTCTTGGAAGTTCTCGAGGCCGATACCGCACTCGAAGCCTTCGCGCACCTCGCGCACGTCTTCCTTGACGCGCCGCAGCGACGCGATCGAACCCTTCCAGATCACCGCGCCGTCGCGCAGGAAACGCACCTTCGAACCGCGGGTGATCACACCGTGCTGCACGTAGCAGCCGGCGACCCGACCGACGCGCGGCACGCTGAACACTTCGCGCACCTCGGCCTCGCCGGTGACCACTTCCTCGTACTCGGGCTTGAGCAGACCGACGAGCGCCGCGTTCACGTCTTCGAGGACGTTGTAGATCACCTCGTAGAGACGAAGCTCGACGTTCTCCTGCTGGGCGAGTTCCCGAGCTTTGCGGTCGGGGCGGACGTTGAACCCCACCACGGTCGCGTTCGACACCGTCGCGAGGTTGATGTCGCTCTCGGAAATCCCACCCACCCCGCGCAAGACGAACGAGAGGCGCACTTCCTCGTGCTCCTGGTCGAGCTTGCGCAGCGCGTCGGTGAGCGCCTCGAGGGCACCTTGCCCGTCGGCCTTCACGATCAGGTTCAGCGTGGCGACCTCGCCGCGCTGCACCATCGCGAAGATGTCTTCCAGTCGGGCACCGCCGCCGAGGGTCGTCGGGTGCCGTTGCTGGGCGAGTTTGCGCCGTTGCATACGGGCGTCGGCGACCGTGCGGGCGACCTTGTCGCTCGGTGCGACGCGAAGTTCGTCGCCGGCGAGCGGCACTTCGTCGAGACCGAGCACTTCGACCGGCACGGAAGGCCCGGCTTCGGTGATCGGCTTCCCGTTGAAGTCGAACATGGCACGCACGTGGCCCCACGCCGGCCCGGCGACGATCGTGTCGCCGACACCCAGGGTGCCGTCGTCGATGAGGAGGCTCACGACCGGCCCCGGCCCGAGTCGAGGTGCGACTCCAGCACCGATGCAACCGCGGGTCGCTTCGGGTTGGCGCGCAGGTCTTCGGCCAGTTCGGCGTCGGCGACGAGCAGGATGCTGTCGAGCAACTCGTCGACACCCGTCCCGACCGGCGCCGCGGTGTCGACCACGATCGTGTCGCCGCCCCACTCCTCGGGCACGAGTTCGTGCTCGGTGAGTTGCTGGCGGACGCGTGTCGTGTCGGCGTCTTCCCGGTCGACCTTGGTGACCGCGACGACGATCGGCACCTCCGCGGCGCGGGCATGGCTGATTGCTTCGACCGTCTGGGGCATCACGCCGTCGTCGGCCGCGACCACGAGCACCGCGATGTCGGTGACCTGCGCACCGCGCGAGCGCATCGCGGTGAACGCCTCGTGGCCCGGTGTGTCGATGAACGTGATCGTCCGCCCGTCGCGGGTCGCTTGGTAGGCACCGATGCGCTGGGTGATGCCACCGGCTTCGCCCGCGGCGACGCTGCTGTGACGGATCTTGTCGAGCAGGGTCGTCTTCCCATGGTCGACGTGGCCCATGATCGTGACGACCGGCGCGCGCGGTTCGAGGAGCGCCTCGTCTTCTTCCTCGTCGTCGGCGCCGAGCAGCGCGAGCAGTTCGAGTTCCTGCTCGCTCCCGGGCTCGACGATGAGCACTTCGGCGCCGAGCGCCTCCGCGATCAACTCGATCATCTCGTCGGCGAGCGACGCCGTTGCGGTGACCATCTCGCCCACCTCGAACAGCAGGCGAACCAGGTCGGCCGGAGTGCGGTTCAGTTTGGGCGCGTACTCCTGGATCGTCGAACCGCGCGGGACGACGATCTCCCCTTCGGGGACGGGTGCATCCGCCGGCGTGAGCCGCTGCGCGGCCGGGCCGGTGTCTTCGTAATCGCGGCGCCGCTTCTTCCGCCGCCGCTGCGGGCGTCCCCGCCCACCGGGACCGCCACGACCTCCGGGGCCGCCGCCGGGACCACCGCGGCCGGCGCCCGGACCACCGGGACCGCCGCCCGGACCACCGCGGCCGGCGCCGGGAGTGAACCCGCCGCCACCTCCGCCACCACCGGTGCGCGGGCCGCCGAAGCCACCGCCCCCGCGGGGACCACCGAAACCACCCCCGCCCCCACCGGTACGCGGGCCGCCACGCGGGCCACCCGGACCACCACTCGTACGCGGGCCACCCGGGCCGCGCGGGGGCGGCGGGGGAACTCGCGCACCGGGCGGCGGCGGGATGGGTTTGCCCGTCGCGCTCACCGGCGGACGGTTGCCGGCGGCACCGCCGTCGGACGGCGGTGCGCTCGGCGCTGCGGTACGGGCCGCGGCCGGGCGCTCGATATTGGGTTGCGGGCCGCTACGCGGCGACGGCGGTGTGCTCGGCGCCGGCCGGGTGCCGACGGGTGAACTGGGGGCGTTGGCCGGGGCGGTTGCCGCGGCCGGCCGGTCGAGGGGTGTCGGCGGCGGCGCGGCAGGCGTGGGTGACGCCGCGGCCGGTCGTTCGGGTGTTTCGGGACGCGGCGGCGGCGGGACGCCGACACCGGGCGTCGATCGCACGACCCGTCGCGGGGGTGCCGGCGGGGCCGGCGGAACGTCGGCCGGCGCGGTGCCTGAGGGAGGTTCGGCGACCCGCGACGGCGCTTCGACCGCCGGGACGGCCGGCGCGACCGGTTCCGGCGGCGCTTCGACCACGGGCTCCGGTTCGGGCTCCTCGGGCACGCGCCGCAACCCCTTCGAGTCGGCCAGACGGCGAACGCGGTCGGCCGAGGGGTCGTCGATGCTCGACGAATGACTTTTCACGCCGATCTTGAGCTCGGTCGAGAGCTCCATGATCACGTGGTTTTCGACGCCCAGTTCACGAGCGAGCTCGTAGACCCGGATTTTCTTCGTTGCCAAGTGGCAGTTCCCGTTCTTCGCTGTACCTAGGTACTGGTGAACAGTGTCGCGCGCAAGCGCTGTAGTTCGAGTTTCGACACCGGTTTCGACCCCGTTTGCGAAGCGCCGTTCCAGCCCTCGCGCCGTCAGCGCGCGGTCGAACGCCTTCCGCTTGGCTGCAAGGTCGAAGCAGGCCGGTGAGCACAACCAGGCGCCCCTTCCCGGGACACTACGGCCCACCTGCAGTGTGCCGTCCAACGCCACCGCAATGCGATGCATTTCCGCTTGCGGCCGGCGCTGCCGGCACCCGATGCAGGTGCGGAGCGGTTGTGATCCCGCGGTCACCCTTCTGACGCGCCGTCCCCCTCGCTCACCGTCTCTTCGATCTGTTCCTCGGCTTCGGCCCGCACGCCGGGGTCCTCGGCCGCCAGGTCGGCATCACTGGCCACCTCGTCGGCGGCGATGTCGATCTCACTGCCCTCGACGTGGACCGCGGCCTCCTCGGCCGACGGCGGCACCGACTCCGAACCTCCGGCCGGGATCGTGTCGCTGACACCCTCGGAATCGGGCGTGTCGTCGGTGTCGACGCTCGCTTCCGGGCTGGCCCCCATGTCGAGGGTGGCGTACCCGGCTTCGGCCGCCGAGATCGTCTCGCCACCACCGGCCGGCTGGAACACCCACTCGCCCGAGTCGTTGGTGACCCACTCACCCTCGGCGTAGTCGTCTCCCCCGCCGCCGGCTTCCTCGTCGGCGAGTTGGGTCTCGCTCTTGATGTCGACCCGCCACCCGGTGAGGCGCGCCGCGAGGCGCGCGTTCTGGCCTTCCTTGCCGATCGCGAGCGACAGCTGGAAGTCGGGGACGATCACCTCGGCGATGCCCGTGTCTTCGTGGATGCGAACCTCGCGTACGCGGGCCGGCGCGAGCGCCTTCATCACGAACTCCGACGGGTCGGCGGAGAACGGGACGATGTCGACCTTCTCGCCGCGCAGCTCGTTCACGACCTGCCGGACGCGCATCCCGCGCGCGCCGACGCACGCGCCGACGGGGTCGACGTTCTGGTCGTTCGACGCGACCGCGATCTTCGTGCGGTGACCCGGCTCCCGGGCGACCGCGCGCAGTTCGACGACGCCGTCGACGAGTTCCGGCACCTCGAGTTCGAACAGCCGCCGCACCAGCCCGGGGTGCGTGCGCGACACCACGATCTGCGGGCCCTTCGCGGTCTTGCGGACCTCGACGATGTAGGCCTTCATGCGGGCACCGTGGTTGTAGTGGTCGCCCGGCACCTGCTCCGCCTGCGGCAACAACGCCTCGACCCGTCCGAGGTCGAGGAGCGTGTAGCGAGCGTCGGTCTGCTGGATGATCCCGGTGACGATGTCGCCTTCGCGACCCGCGTACTCCTCGTACTTCATCTCGCGTTCGGCTTCGCGAATGCGCTGCAGGATCACCTGCTTCGCGGTCTGCGCCGCGATGCGCCCGAAGTCGTCGGGGGTGTCGTCCCACTCGCGGATCACGTGCCCGTCTTCGTCGAGTTCCTGCGCGACGACGTGGATGTCGCCCGTCTCGACGTCGATTTCGACCAGCGCCTCTTCGGCCGCGTTCGGGCTGCGCTTGTACGCGGTGACCAAGGCGTTGGCCAACGCTTCGAGCAACAACTCTTCGGAGATGCCCTTCTCGACTGCGAGCGCCGACAGCGCTTCCATCATCTCCGTGTACTTCATGACCTCGACTTCTCCTTCGCGCGTCCCCGCTTCACCGGGCGAGGCGACGGGCCCCACTCGAACACGGTGCGGGCGTCCGCGATGTCGGCGAACGCGAGGCGGCGAGGCTCACCATCGGTGGTGACGACGCACCCGTCGTCGGTGGCATCGGTGAGGGTGCCGCGGCAGCGCTGTGTCTCGGTGTCGGTGCGGTACTTGATGGAAACGATCTCGCCGATCGCGCGCCGGAAATGGTCCGGGCGGCGCAACGGCCGTTCGATACCGGGGCTCGTGACCTCGAGGAGGTACGAGCCGTCGAGCGCGGGCAGCCGGTCGAGCAGCGGCGTGATCGTCTGGGCCGCGCTCGCGATCGTGTCGAGATCGACGTGCTGTTGTTCCCCGTCGTCGCGGCCTTCGCGTTCCTGACTGCGTTCACGTTCCTGACTGCGTTCGCGTTCCTGACTGCGTTCGACCATCACCCGCACGGTGCGGGCCCGGCCGGAGCCGGAAATTTCGATGTCGAACAGTTCCAGCCCGAGGGAGGCGAGCGCAGGCGTGACGAGATCGGTGATGGCTGCGATCTGCGTGTCCCGGTTCAACCTCACCTCCGATCTCCGAGTTGCCGGTGTGCCGGCCGAACCCTCTGCTGACAAGAAGAAACGTGGGCCGAAACCCACGTTCCCGCCTCGGACCAGCCGAGGCACACGGATGCGAACTGGTCCATTGTAACGCGGCGCCGTCGCTCGTGACCGGCGCGAATACCGGGCAAATCACCCGTCGCGGGCCGGCACGACCAGGTCGGCGACCGTTCCCCGGTGGTCGCTGCCGGGAATGGAGAACTCCCCCGCACCCGCCACCGCGAGACCGCGCGTGAAGACGTGATCGAGCCGCATGAACGGGGGAACGGCCCTGCGGTGCAACGGCCACGTCGTGACGAGCCCACGGCCGACCGCCTGGTGCGCCTCGGTCAGGCCCGCGTGTTTCGCGAATGCGCGGAGGCGCGGGTGCTGCATCGTCGCGTTGAAATCGCCCGCGACGACGAGCGGGCCCGGCCGCGCCGACCAGTTCGCCGAGGACACGAAACTCCTCCAGCCACAGCCGGCGCCCGAACCGGCTGCCCGGCGCGCGAACGTGCGCGGCCCAGAACTGCGCTCGGGTACCGAACAGGTCGAGCCCGGCGCTGATCGCCGTCGCCGCCGACACCGCGACCTCGCGGGGCGCCTGCAACGGGATCTTCGAGCACACCCCGATGCCCTGAGGGTCGTAGCGGGGCAGGAGGAACTCGTACGGGTAGGCGTCGAAAAGCCCCTTGCGGCGCATCTCGTCGACGAACGGCGGCTTCAGCTCTTCGAGCACCAGGATGTCGGCCTGCACTTTGGCCAACGCTTCGCCGAGCGCCATGCGGCGCCGGTTGCACACCCACAGGTTCGCCACCGCCACGCGCAACGGCATCCCGGCGGGCGGCGCCGGTCGCGCGAACGCACCGCGCACCTCGGGTGCCATCCAGACCGCGTGGGCCGCCGCAACCCCGGCGGCGACGGCGAAGGTCCCGAACCGCCGGCGCGCGAGTGCCGCGGCGGCGAGTGGGTACGCGGGCGCGAAGGCGTACGGCGTCGACGCGGTCAGGAGGATCGAGAGCGGGTGCACTTCGGGCGCGACCCGCCGCACGAGCGCCGCGGCGCCCAGCGCGCCTGCGCTCGCGGGCAACGCCGCGCGCCGGGCGCGCGAGGAGAGGGGTTCGCTCGCAGGCATGCCGCCAGTGTACGAACCGCGTTTTACAGGAGACGGCGGTCGGCGGCCCAGCGGGCCAGCTCGTTCCGGCTCGACAGTTGCAGCTTCCGCAACACCGCCGAGGTGTGGGTCTCGACCGTCTTGATCGAGATGTCGAGACGGCGGGCGATCTCCTTGTACGTGTAACCGCGCGCGAGGTGTTGCATCACCTCGCGCTCGCGCGGCGTGAGGAGATCGAGGTCGGGATCGGTCGCCGGCGGCGGCGTGCTCGAGAACGCGTCGAGCACGAACCCGGCGAGGCGGGGCGAGAACACCGCGTCGCCCGCGGCGACGCGGTGGATCGCGTCCGCGAGGTCGGGAGGCGCGATCGTCTTGGTGACGTACCCGCGCGCGCCGGCGCGGATCGTCGCGATCACGTCGTCGGGGCTGTCGCTCACCGACAACGCGAGGAACCGCACTTCGGGATGGGCGGCGAGCACCTCGCGGATCACCCGTGCACCACCGCCGTTCGGCATGTGCACGTCGACGAGGACGACGTCGGGGACCCGTTCGACGATCATCTCGATCGCGTTGTCGACGTCCGACGCGGTGCCGACGAGGTCGACGTCGCCCTGCAGTTCGGCCCGCACACCCGACAGGAACAGTTGGTGATCGTCGACGAGGAAGACCCGGGTCACGCGGCCTCCTCGCGGTCGATGACCAGCTCGACTTCCGTGCCCTCACCCGGTGCCGAGTGCACGGTCGCCCGGCCGCCGTGGCGCGCCAACCGCCCGACGATCGATTCGGCGACGCCGCGCCGGTCGGCCGGCACGGAGGCCGGATCGAAACCGACGCCGCGATCGCGCACGAACACGGTGGCGCGCTGCGGCTCGACCTCGACGTAGACCGACACCTCCGGTTCGCCCGAATGCCGCGCCGCGTTGACCATGGCTTCGCGCGCGGCGAGCACGAGCGGTTCGAGCCGGCTGTCGGACGGGCAGTCGCGAACGCGAACGACGTCGAACCGAACTGCGTAGACGTCTTCTACTTCCGCGGCGACCGCCTCGAGCGTCGCCCCGAGGGTCGCGGCCGCCGGTACCGTGCCGCCGCCTTCGAGCAGCCACGTACGCAACTCGCGTTCCTGGCGCCGGGCGAGGCGGCGAACTTCGCGCGGGTCGTCGGCCTTTCGTTGCACGAGCGCGAGCGTCTGCAGGACCGAGTCGTGCAGGTGGGCCGAGATATCGGCGCGCTCGGCGGCGCGCACGCGTTCGCGTCGTTCGTCGCTGTAGGCGCTGACAAAGCGTGCGACACCCGGCCCGAACGCGAGGGTGAGCCCGGCGGCGACGATGAGCGCACCGAGCCCCACCTCGCGCAGCGCGGTCGCCGACCCGACCGAACGCGCGAACGCGCCGAGGCCGCCGAGCACGAGTAGCGCGCCCGCGACGAAACGGGCGACGGCACCTCGACGCGTCCCGACCAGCACCGCGAGGGCGTCGGCCGCGGCCGCGGGCAACCGCTCGAACCGCGCCGGCGGTTCGGAGGTTTGCGAACCCGGCCGGCTCCAGACGAGAGCCAGACCGGCGGCCGCCAGCGCGAGCGGCCACACCACCGCGTCGCCGATCCACACGTGCAACGTGCGCAGCAGGAGCAGCAGTCCGAGCACGACCGCGCCGAGCGCCGCGAGCTGGAGCGCGTCGCCGGCGGCGGCGTTCGGCTCCGTGTCGTCGACCGGAAGCAGCAGCCACCCCACCGCGTACAGGAGCACGCCGGCGCCCCCCGCCGCGGCGAGCACGACGAACGCGAGCCGCAGCGCGTTCGGTTCGATCCGCAACGTCTCGCCGAGCCCGGCTGCGACGCCGCCGATGACCCGACCGTCCTCACGACGATGCCAGCGCAGCTGCAGGGCCGGAGCGCTCATGGCTCCCGCTCGCGGTGCTCCGCGGCCCCCGCGATCCCCGCGAACACGCTCGCTCATTGCTCCCGCTCACGGCGCTCCGCGGCCGGGCCGCTCGGCCCCGCTCGCACCGCCACCCGCGATCCCCGCGAACACGCTCGCTCATGGTGCAAATGATCGCGCTCACGGCACCCGGCGGCCCCCCGGTCATCCCCGGATCCGCGCGGCCTGCCCACCAGGGTCGCATCGGGGACATCCCTCATGGCGCGAGAGGACGCGTTGGCCCACCATCGAGCCATGCCCGACGAGTCCGCAACCACCGACCCGGCGCCACCGCCGCCACCGCCGCCGCCGCACCAACCTTCGAACCCGTTCGCGCGGCTGCGCCGGAGCACGACCGATCGCATGATCGGCGGTGTCGCCGGTGGGCTCGCGCAGAGCTGGTCGATCGACCCGATCCTCGTACGCGTCGCGTTCGTGGTGCTGTGCGCGTTCGGCGGCGCCGGTGTCGTCGCCTACCTGGTGGCCTGGCTGGTGCTGCCACCCGACGACGGCACACTCCCGATCGCCCGCCGGCACCACCACGATCGCGGGCGCATCGTCGGCGTCGCGCTCCTCGCGGTCGGGATCATCACGCTCATCAACGTCATGCGGCCCCTGCGGTGGTGGAACGGGCCCGACTTCTTCTGGCCGCTGGCATTGATCTTCGGCGGCGCAGCCGTGCTCGTCCTGCGGGCGAACGAGACCGAGCACCCGGGCGACACCGTTGCCGCGGCCGGCGGCACGGCGCCCGGTAGCCCGACGCCGGGCACCGCCTCGCCCGACGCGACCGGCTACGACACCGCGGCACAACCCGCGATCACGCCCGCGGCAGTCCCGCAGACCGCGTGGAGCCAACCGCGACCGTGGCCGACGGCGTCGCCGCCGTGGGAGCCCGCCGCGCGGCCGCGACGGCGAGCGCGGCGCGAACCGTCGTTCCTCGCACCGATCGTGTTCAGCGCGCTGTTGCTGTTCGTCGGCCTCGCGATCCTGGCCGACCTCGCCAACGCGGTCCATGTCGACCCGGCGGTCGTGAGCGCGGTGTGCCTCATCACGATCGGGGTCGCCCTGTTCGCGAGCACCTGGTTCGGGCGGGCACACGGCCTCATTGCGCTCGGCATCGTGCTGACCCTGATCGGGGCGGGGTTCGCGTCGATCGACGTCCCGGTGCGCGGCGGCATCGGCAACCGCGAGTACCGGCCGGCGATCGCCGGCGACGTCCGCACCAAGTACCAGTTCGGTATCGGGTCGTTGACGGTCAACCTCCGCCACGCAACCTTCGCGCCCGGCACCACGCACGACGTGCGGGTGCAGCTCGGCATCGGCAAGGAAGTCGTGCTCGTACCCGCGAACGTCGAACTCGTGTTGAAGGGGCATTCGGGCGCGGGCGTGGTCGAGCTCGCGACCGCGCGCCGCTCCGGTACCGGCGTCGACGACGAGACGACGCTCCCGGTGCCGGGCGACGCGCCCGTGCTGCGCATCGACGCCCGCGTCGGGGTCGGGCTCGTACAGGTCTTCCGGCCCGGCGACGAGTTGGTGGCCCGATGAAACGTCACGAAATCGATCTCCTGGCGCTGCTGTCGGGGCTCCTGTTCGCGAGCGTGGGGGTGGCGTTCCTGCTGGACGCGACGAACGTGTGGTCGGCCGACATCCGCTGGGTGCCCCCGATCGTGTTGATCGTGCTCGGCATCGGTGGCGTGCTGTCGACGGTCGGTCGCCGCGCCCCGATCGAGCCTGCGGCGCCAGCCGCGGTGGAACCCACGCCGGAACCCGCGCCGGCGCCGCCGGCCACGGAGGAGTGAAGGTCAACCGTCCGGCACGACGATGCCGGCAACGATCCCGCGATGGTCGCTACCTGGTACGTGGAACTCGGAAACGTTGCTCACGCCGAGGTGGCGCACGAAGACATGATCGAGCCGCATGAGGGGCGGGAACGGCTTGTTCGCCGGCCACGTCGAGGCGAGCCCCTGACCGCGCGCCTGGTTGGCCTCGACGAGATGGGCGTGACGCGCGAACGACCGCAGCGTGGGGAATTGCATCGTCGCGTTGAAATCACCGGCGACGATCGTGGTGCCGTTGCCCGGCGCGACGGCTGCCCGGAACTCCCGGAACTCCGCATCCCAGAGGCCACGACCCTCGCCGCGCAACGGTGCGTGCGTGTGCAATCCCCAGAAGTCGATCCGGGCACCGGCAACGACGAGCGTGACGTGCAAACCGGTGGCCGGGCCGAGCGGCACCGCCGTCGGGTCGGCGATCGGGTACTTCGAGAACAAGCCGATGCCCTGCGGGCTGCGGTCGGGCAGCAGGAACCGGTACCGGTACGCAGCGACGAGCCCTTCACTTCGCAGCCGATCGAGGATCGAAGGCGTGAGCTCCTCGAGCACGAGCACGTCGGCACCGACAGCGAGGAGCGCGGGCCCGAGCTGCCCGCGACGGTTGTTGTCCTCGTAGAGGTTCGCCGTCGCGACGCGCACGTGCGTGCCTCGCGGGATCGGCCTGGTGTCGAACAGTTCGGGTGCGACCCAGCACGCGTGGGCAACGACCACCACGAGGCACATGCCGACCAGGAGCCACCGGCGGGCGACGGCACAAGCGATCGCCACCGGGTACGCGGGGAGGAAGGCCCAGGGGGTGAGCCCGGTGAGCAGGATCGCCTCGCTGTTCACCTGCGGCGCGACCAGCCGGATGAACGCGGCGAACAGCAACGCGCCCGTGACGACGGGCAGCAGCACGTCGAACGCCCGCGCTACCACACGGGAGAAACGCTCGGGCATCGCCGTGGCTGCGGTCAGCTCACGGGCGCGAGGCGAACATCTCGCGCAACTCCGCCGGTGCGACCTGCTCGAGTTGGGCGTAGGTGCAGGTGTCGGTGGCGCGATCGTCGCGCCAACGCTTGAAGCGCGCGTTGTGGCGGAACCGCCCGTTCATCAAGCCCTCGTAGAGCACCTCGGCGACACGTTCGATCCGCAGCGGCTCCCACGACAGGTCCTTGTTCGCGTTCCAACGGCTGGGGCCGCCCGGCATGCGCTGCCCACTCGCCGCGGCTTCCTCGACCATCATCGCCCAGTCGCGCCACGGGTGGTTCTCGAGCGCGTGGGCGCGGAGCGGTTCGATGTCGGACAGCAACTGTTCGCGGAGTGGCGCGGCCATGCTGCTCGCGACGCCGACGTGGTGGAGCACACCTTCGGCGTCGTAGAGCCCGAGCAGCAGCGAGCCGACTCCTTTCCCGTCCTTGTGCACCCGGAACCCGGCGACGACACAGTCGGCGGTGCGCTCGTGCTTCACCTTCAGCATCGTGCGCTCACCGGGCCGGTACCGGTTCGCGAGCGGTTTCGCGACGACGCCGTCGAAGCCGGCCCCTTCGAACCGTGAGAACCAGTCGGCGGCGGTGTCGCGGTCGCGGGTCGTCGGCGTGATGTACAGCGGCGGCCCCGCTTCGGCGAGGACCGTCTCGAGCTGCGCGCGCCGTTCGGAGAAGGGCGCGTCGAGCAGCGAGTCGTCGCCCAGCGCGAGAAGGTCGAACGCGACGTAGGAGGCCGGGATCTCCTTCGCGAGCTTCTGGACGCGCGAGTCGGCCGGATGTTGACGCAACTGCAACGCGTCGAAGTCGAGGCCCCGCTCCCCCTGCACGACGAGTTCCCCGTCGAGGACGCACCGCTCGGGCAATTGCGCCAGCATCGGTTCGCGCAGTTCGGGGAAGTAGCGCAGCAACGGTTTGCAGTTACGGCTCTGCAAGTCGAGGTCGTCGCCGTCGCGGAAGACGATGCAGCGGAAGCCGTCCCACTTCGGCTCGTACGACACCTTCCCCGCCGGAGGCAGCTCACGCGTGAGCTTCGCGAGCATCGGGTCGATCGGCGGCCGTACCGGCAGCGTCATGGCAGCATCGACCGCAGGTTGGCGACGACGTCGTCGACTGCGAGATCACTGCGTTCGCCACTCGCCCGTTGTTTGCATTCGACGACACCCCGGCCGAGACCTTTGGCGCCGACGACGAGTTGGAACGGCATACCGAGCAGGTCGGCATCGGCGAACTTCACGCCCGGGCTCGCGTCGCGATCGTCGTAGAGCACGGTCAGCCCGGCACCGGTGAGGTTCTCGTAGACCCGGTCGGCCGTCGCGGTCACCGCCGCCGCGCCCTCGCCGCGACCGGGCAACACGACCAGGTGCACCTGGTACGGGGCGAGCCCCAACGGCCATTTCATGCCGTTCTCGTCGTGGTGCTCTTCCACGATCGCCGACACGATGCGCGAGATCCCGATGCCGTAACACCCCATCAGCATCGGGTGTTCGTCGCCCTGCTCGTCGGAGTACGTCGCACCGAACACCTTCGAGTACTTCGTACCGAGCTGGAACACGTGGCCGACTTCGATCCCCCGATCGACCGAGAGCGGGTTCCCGCAGTTCGGGCACGCGTCGCCGGTCACGATCGTGACGAGATCCGCCCACACGTCGACGGAGAAGTCGCGGCCGAGCAGCGCGTGCCGCACGTGATGGTCGGGACGGTTCGCGCCCGTGACCCAACCGCGTGGCACCTCGACAGACGCATCGGCCACGACGAACGCGGCGCCGGGAAAGTGCGGGCCGATGTAGCCCTTCGGCAGCTCGGGGTGGGCGGCGAAGTCCTCGTCGGTGTAGAGGCGCGCGGAGCGAGGTGCGATCGCGCGCGAAAGCGCGAACTCGTTCACCTCGCGGTCGCCGGGTACGAGCGCGAGCCCGAGTTCACCGCCCGAATCGAAGGCGATGCATTTCAACATCGCCGACGGTGCAACGCCGAGGAACTCGGCCACGCCGTGAATGCCGGGCTGGTTCGGTGTGTGCACTTCTTCCATCGGCGGAACCGCGTTGTCGGGCTCGGCCGCCGGCACTTCTTCGTGGTGCCAGCCGTGGTCGCGTCGCGCGGCTTCGACGTTGGCCGCGTAGTCGCATGACTTGCACCACACGAAGTCGTCTTCGCCGACGGCGGCGACCGCCATGAACTCGTGGTTGATGTCGCCGCCGATCTCACCGGCTTGCGCCTCGACCGGGCGGAACGTGAGGCCGCAGCGGGTGAAGATGCGCGTGTACGCGTCGTACATGCTCCGGTAGGTGTTGCGGAGACCGTCGAGGTCGGCGTCGAAGGAGTAGGCGTCTTTCATCAGGAACTCACGCGAGCGCAGCAGGCCGAAGCGCGGTCGCAGCTCGTCGCGGTACTTCCACTGCACCTGGTACAGGTTCACCGGCAGGTCGCGGTAACTCGAAAGTTCCGACGCGACGAGGGTGGTGATCACTTCCTCGGCGGTCGGCGACAGGCAGAAGCCGGTCTCTTTCCGGTCGAGCAGGCGGAACATGAGCGGGCCGTACGCACCGTCGCGACCGCTGCGCTGCCAGAGTTCCAGCGGCTGGATGATCGGGAGCAGGAGCTCCTGGGCGCCGGCGCGGTCCATTTCCTCGCGCACGATCTCCTCGACCTTCCGCAACACGCGGTGGCCGAGCGGGAGCCACGAGTACACGCCCGCCGCGACCCGCCGGATGTAGCCGGCCCGGACGAGGAGCCGGTGGCTGTCGGTCTCGGCGTCGGCCGGGTCGTCCCGGAGGGTTCGTAGCAAGCACCCCGACATCCGCATGGCCGGCGAGGCTACCGAGCGCCACCGTGAGGACGGGATGCATTCACCGCCAGGGGCTGAGCGCGGTCCGGTTCGACATCCAGAGCGCGCCGTCGGCCCACACCGGCTGCGCGAACTCGTCGTAGCTGCACGTCGGGCACTCGGGTGTCGCGTCGGCGGCGTCCTTCAGCGTCGCCAGCAAGGTCCCGGTCGACGCATCGAGCAGGTACACGCCGTTGTCGGGCTGGTTCTCCCAGTGCATGCCGGCATAGGCGAGAACCCCGTTGCCGTTGATCGATCCCGACCCGAGCGCGTTCGCGGGCAGCGGGGTTTCCCAGATCGTCGCGCCCGTCGCCGGGTCGACCTCGCGCACCCGCCCGGTCTCGGTGGTGCCGTCGATCACGTCGCCCGCGATGAACATGCGACCGGTGCCCTTTTCGATCACGGCGCCGCTCAGGCATCCGTTCTCACCGGCCGAACTCGGTGAGCCGATCTCCACCTTCCAGACGAGGGGAAGCTCGCCGTCGGCGGTCGGCTCGGTGTCGAGGGCGTAGAACCAACCGTCCTTGTTGCACGCGCCGACGAGTTCTTTCTTGACGCCGTCGACGGTCGCGGACCAGATCGTCGTGCCCGACCCGAAGTCGGAATCGCCCACGCCGACGGTCGGCGCGTGGAACACACCGAGTTCGGTGCCGGTGCGCGCGTCGAGCTTCACGAGGGAGTACTGGTTGCCGGGCGGGTCACACGGGTGCCACACCCCGTCGAACACCCCGGCGACCGGTTGCGGGACTGTCTTGGCCTGGTAGTCGGCCGAAGACGCGCAGTCGGTGGCCGAACCGGTGCCCGCGTAGATCGCGTCGCCGTCGCTCGACATCGCCGTCCACACCCCGCCCCCGACGTCCCACTGCAGCGGGTCGTCGGGATTGGCCGGCATCGACCACCAGGTCCACAGCAGTTCGCCGGTGCTCATGCTGTACGCGCGGATGCCGCCCCGCTGGAACGGGAAGTCGCACGTGCTCGACATGCCCACCGCGACGATGCCGAGTGACGGCAACGGTTGCGCGCTGCTCCACGCGAAGTAGTCGTTGACGGTCGGGTCGACGGGCGGGTCGACGGGCACCGCTTGGGGCCAGACGTCGGCTCCGGTCGCGGCGTCGAGCTTGTAGAGGTACCCGGCCGGCCCGTGCACGTAGAGGTACGAGTGCTGCGCCCCGCCCGGGTCGGTTTCCTGCGAGATGGCCGGGGTGGCGAGGAGCCCGAGACCGTCGGTGGAAGTGCAGGTCGTGGCGGGGGCGAAGCCGAAGTCGCGCTGCCAGCGAAGGGTGCCGGTGGCCGTGTCGAGCGCGACGAGGCAGCCGTTCTCGAACCCTTGGTACACGGTGCCCCCGTACACCACGGGAGTGCCGAAGCTGCCCCAGGGGCGGGTCTGCCCGGCGGGGTAACACGTCGCGTCGGTGTAGCGAAAACGCCACCCCTGCGCCAGTGCCGACGCGGCCCGCAGGCCGCCGGCTCCGTCCTTGGCAATCTGGCTGTCGGAGAAGTTGCTGGTGCCGGCCGGGTCGGCCCGCAGCTGGACCGCGTTGCCCTTGCACGCCGCGAAGAGGAACACGCACAGCACCAACGCGACCACCGCGCGCCCGCGGCTGGCGCCGCCCCCCAGGACCATGGGTCCCCCCACTGCCGTGCGCCCGCCCGCCGCGACGCTCGAGCAAGGCTAATCGAGCCGAAAGCCGACCTGGGAGGTCGAAAAAAAACCCGACTTGATCGCTGGTATTTCAAGCCGGCGCTCGTTAGGGTGCAACCCGTGATCCGGGTACGAGGAGCGGCCAGCATTTCCCAGGGCCGCACACCGCACGAGACGCACGACGAATTGTGTCGTCCGGCGGTCGTTCGCGCGCGCTGACCCGCCGCACCCCTCGTCCGTCCGCTCCTAAGAGCCACTCTCCGTGATCACACGCGTCCTGCAGGTCCCGCCGCTGCCCACACCCATTCGGGGGTAAATCCATGGCGATCGACGTTCGGCAACTCCAGGCCCGGGACCTCGCACCCGAGTTCGAAGAAGATGTGACCCGCTTCGAGGCCACGCTGAACAAGTACCTCGACGGCAACATCGACGAGGACGTGTTCCGGGTCTTCCGCCTCGGCTTCGGCGTCTACGGGCAGCGCCAGGGCGGCCGCAACCAGATGTTGCGGGTCAAGGTCCCGTACGGGAGCACCACCCCCGAGCAGCTCGAGGTGCTCGGCCATGTCGCCGAGGCCTACTCGCGAGGGTGGGGCCACCTCACCACCCGCCAGAACGTGCAGTTCCATTTCGTGCAGCTCGAGCAGGTGCCCGAGATCCTGCGGCTGCTCGCGTCGGTCGGCCTCACGACGCGAGAAGCGTGCGGCGACACGGTGCGCAACGTCGTCGGCTGCCATCTCGCCGGCGCGTGCCCCTTCGAAGTGCTCGACATCTCCCCGTGGGCCGACGCGGCCGCCGAATACTTCTTGCGCCACCCGTACGCGCAGCGCCTGCCCCGCAAGTTCAAGATCAACTTCTCCGGCTGCGCCACCGACTGCGGTCAGGCGATGTTCAACGACGTCGGGGTCGTCGCGGTGAACCGCCCCCTCGCGGACGGCAGCGTGGAGGGCGGCTTCAAGGTCTTCATCGGCGGGGGCCTCGGCGCCAACCCGCACCCGGCGCAGGCCCTCGAAGACTTCACCGCGAAGGAAGACCTGCTCCCCACCCTCGAAGCACTCCTGCGCACCTTCGACCACTACGGCAACCGCGATAACAAGTTGCGCGCCCGGATGAAGTGGCTCGTCGACACCATGGGGATCGACGAACTGCGCCGGCGCGTCGTCAAGGAACGCAAGTTCCTGCTCGCGTCGCGCACCTGGCCGGGTGGGATCCCCGAGGCGGTACGCGAACGCGGCGACGAGCCCGCGGGCGTCGGCAGTGCAGTGAGCGCGGATGGCGGCGCGGCAACCCGGCTGGGTATTTCGGGGGTCCGGCTGCGTTCGAGCGACAAGTACGAACGGTGGGCGGAGGCGAACGTCGTGCGGGGCGTGGCCCGCGGCACGGTGAGCGCGTACGCGCACGCCCGCCTCGGCGACATCACCGCGGAGCAGTTCCGCGCCCTCGCCGAAATCCAACGCGACTTCTGCCTCGACGTGCGCATCACCAACCGGCAGAACTTCGTGCTGCGCGACCTCACCGAAGCCGACCTCCGGCCGCTCTACGACCGTCTCGTGGCGATCGACATGGCGGAGCCGGGCGCCGAACTCGCGCGCGACGTCGTGTCGTGCCCGGGTGCCGACACCTGCAACCTCGCCGTCACCCAGTCGCGCGGCCTCGCCGGCGAGATCGACAAGGCCCTCGAAGACGCCGGTCTTGCCGACGTCGGCGGCGTCAAGGTGAACATCTCCGGCTGCACGAACTCGTGCGGCCAGCACCACATTTCCGATATCGGGTTCTTCGGTCTCGAACGGCGTGCGCACGGGCGCGCCGCGCCCGGCTACCAGATGCTGCTCGGCGGCCACCTCGGCAACATGGAGGTCGCGTTCGGGCAGAAGGCGACGAAGCTGCCGGCCAAGGCGGCCGCGGAGGCCGTCGTACGGGTCGTGGGGCGTTTCGCCAACGAGCGTGAAGCCGGCGAGACCTTCGACACGTGGTTGGGCCGGGTGGGCGGCGCCGAGCAGATCGGCAAGGAACTGTCGGACCTCGACCACTTCCCGACCCCGGAAGAAGCCCCCGACTTCTACGTCGACTTCGACGAGACCGGTCCGTACGTCGCCGAGGTCGGCGACGGCGAGTGCGCGGCGACATGACGCAGGCACTCGACCTGGTGCCGTCCGGCAACTCGTTCGCCGGCGTCGACCTCGGAGAACTGGCCGTGGTGTCGGCCGAACTCGAACGCAAGCCCGCCTCGGCGGCGGTGAAGTGGGCCTGGCAGCGCTTCGGCGCGCGGATCGTGCTCGCGTCGTCGTTCCAGGACAGCGTGCTGCTCGACATCGCGATGAAGGCCGCACCCGGGATCGAGGTCGTGTTCCTCGATACGCAGTACCACTTCGAGGAAACGCTCGAGTACGTGGAGACGCTGCGCAGCCGCTACGACATCAACCTCACGATCATGCAGCCGCTCGTGGAGCCCGACGAGTTGTGGGCCGTCGACCAGAACGAATGCTGCACGCTGCGCAAGGTCGAGCCGCTCGCCCGCGCGCTCGCCGGGAAGGCGGCGTGGATGACCGGTCTGCGGCGCAGCGAGGCGGCCACCCGCGCCGCGGCGCCGATCGTCGGCCTCGACGTCGGCCGGGGGGTCGTGAAAGTGAACCCGATCGCCCCGTGGAGCGACGACGACGTCGCCATCTACGTGAAGGACCACGGCCTCGCCGTCCACCCACTGCGCGACCAGGGCTACCTCTCGATCGGGTGCTGGCCCTGTACCCGGCCCGTCGACGAGGGCGAGGACGCCCGGGCCGGCCGGTGGGCCGGCACCGGCAAGGTCGAGTGCGGCCTGCACGGCTGGCCGGAGCCCGCGGAGCGGCACGTGGCGCCGCCCGGCGCGCCGGGCCCGGCAGGTGACCCGGAGCGGGCGAGCCGGTAGCCTGTCAGGTTGCAGCGGGCGCGAGGGCAAGCGCTCGCAGTGACGTGCAAACGCGGCGGGGAAGGAACACGTGCATACGCAGCTCTCTCACCTCGCGGCACTCGAGGCAGAGTCGATCCACATCTTCCGCGAGGTGGCCGCCGAGTTCGAACGGCCGGTGCTGCTCTTCTCGGGTGGCAAAGACTCCATCGTGATGCTGCGCCTCGCGGAGAAGGCCTTCTGGCCCGCGCGAGTGCCGTTCCCGGTCATGCATGTCGACACGGGCCACAACTTCCCCGAGGTCCTCGAGTTCCGCGACCGCCGAGTCGCCGAACTCGGCATCCGGCTCGTCGTCGCGTCGGTGCAGGAATCGATCGACCAGGGCCGGGTCGTCGAAGAGACCGGTCCGCGGGCCAGCCGCAACCGGTTGCAGACCGTCACGCTGCTCGACGCGATCCAGGAGCACCAGTTCGACGCGGTGTTCGGCGGCGGCCGGCGCGACGAAGAAAAAGCGAGAGCGAAAGAGCGCGTCTACAGCTTCCGCGACGAGTTCGGGCAGTGGGACCCGAAGAACCAGCGACCGGAGCTGTGGAGCCTGTACAACGGCCGGCACCGCAAGGGTGAGCACATCCGGGTCTTCCCGATCTCGAACTGGACCGAGCTCGACATCTGGCAGTACATCGCCGACGAGCAGGCCGAAGTGCCGTCGATCTACTACGCGCACAAGCGGCGGGTGTTCCGGCGTGACGGCATGTGGCTCTCCGAGTCGCCGTACGTCACGCTGATGCCCGATGAGGAGATCGCCGAGATGACGGTGCGCTACCGCACTGTCGGCGACATGAGCTGTACCGGTGCGGTCGAGTCGCCGGCGTCGAACCCCGAGGAGATCATCGCCGAGGTCGCCGCGTCGCGGGTGACCGAGCGGGGCGCCACCCGCGCCGACGACAAGTTCACCGAAGCCGCCATGGAAGACCGCAAGAAGGAGGGCTACTTCTGATCGCGCGTCACCACGAAGCCCCGCGGTGAGCGAGCGCAGCGAGCGAACTCGCCCAGGCGCAGTTTGCCGGCGCGGACCACACCCACCAAGGTTCGTCACCGCGATGGAGCGCCGGAAAACGGAGCCGCATGAGCATGGAGCCAATGCTGATGCCCGACAGCCAACCGCGCGGTGAGCGAGCGCAGCGAGCGAACTCGCCCAGGCGCACTGCGCAGGTGCGGTCAACCGTGCTCCAACATGGCGCCGTCCGTGATCGAGCACCGAAGCAGGGAGCCGCATAAGCATGGAGTTACTGCGCTTCGCCACTGCCGGTTCGGTCGACGACGGGAAGAGCACCCTCATCGGGCGCCTGCTGCTCGAGACGAAGCAGATCTTCGAAGACCAACTCGAAGCCGTCGAACGCACGAGCCGCGACCGCGGGTTCGACTACACGAACCTGGCGCTCCTCACCGACGGCCTGCGCGCCGAGCGGGAACAGGGCATCACGATCGACGTCGCGTACCGCTACTTCGCGACGCCGCGCCGCAAGTTCATCATCGCCGACACGCCGGGCCACACGCAGTACACGCGCAACATGGTCACCGGCGCGTCGACCGCCGACCTCGCCCTCGTGCTGATCGATGCTCGCAAAGGCGTGCTCGAACAGTCTCGGCGGCACGCGGTGATCGCGTCGCTGTTGCAGGTGAAGCACCTCGTGTTGTGCGTCAACAAGCTCGACCTGGTCGACTACGACCAGCAACGGTTCGAGGAGATCTGCGCCGAGTTCACCGACTTCGCCGCGAAGCTCGACGTCGACGACCTCACGTTCATCCCGATCTCGGCGTTGCACGGCGACAACGTCACGTCACATTCGCCGAACACGCCGTGGTACGAGGGCGCGACGCTGCTCCACCACTTGGAACACGTGTACATCGCCTCCGACCGCAACCTCATCGACCCGCGGTTCCCGGTGCAGTTGGTGATCCGGCCGATGAGCAACGACCACCACGACTACCGCGGCTACGCGGGGCAGGTCGCGGGCGGGATCTTCCGGCCCGGCGACGAGGTCATGGTGCTGCCGTCGGGGTTCACCACGACGGTTGCCGGCATCGACCAGTACGGCGGCCCGATCGAAGAGGCGATGGCGCCGATGTCGGTGACGATCCGTCTCGGCGATCAGCTCGACATCAGCCGCGGCGACCTGTTGTGCCGCCCGAACAACGCGCCGACCTCGACCCAGGACATCGATGCGCAGGTCTGCTGGTTCAACCCCGACAAGTTGCTGCAGCCGGGCAACCAGTACGCGTTGAAGCACACGACCCGCAACGTGCGGTGCCGGGTGCAAGATCTGCTCTACCGGCTCGACGTGAACACCCTCTCGCGCGACGACACGTGCAGTGCGCTCACGCTGAACGAGATCGGGCGGGTCCGGCTGCGAGCAACCCAGCCGTTGTTCGTCGACGAGTACCGCCGCAACCGCAACACCGGCAGTTTCATCCTGATCGACGAAACCACCAACGAGACGGTCGCCGCCGGCATGGTGATCAGCGCCGAATAACTCCCCAACCCCGCCGGGTTGTGACGGTTATACCCCCGTACGGGGGTGTAACCGTCACAACCCAGGAGTGGGGAGGGCGGACGTGACCGCGGTGCAGCGGGCGGGGTTTTCGAGGACGTCGGTGCTGTCGACGAACTGGTCGACCGTGCCGGCGAGCGCGGGTACGCCGTCTCGCCGGCCGGCCGCGTCGACGTAGGAGCGCACCTCCGGATCGGTGATCGCGTCAGTGAGCGCGATCACCACCCGGTCGGCGCCCATGACGCGGATGTCACGCTCGTAGAACTGCCGGCGCTCGGGCGCGAGTGGCGCGGCGAGTTCGAGCGCGTTGGTCGCCGCGAGCAGGTACTCCCCCGCGTCGCACAATGCGGCCTCTCGATCGCGCCAACGGGCGGCACGCAGCGCGCGCTCGAACATCGGCGTGAGCGCGGTGGCCGATCGGAGCCGCGAGAACCCCCGCCCGAACCATTTCGGGTACGGCGCCCATCGCCGCTCGACGAGGAACGCGAGCCGCATGTAGTCGCGCACGATCCCGGCCCCGACGATCGTGCTCCCCAGGTCGTCGCCGGTGGAACCGGCGCGGCCGACGAACGCCTCCATTTGTGCGACCCGCAGCCATTGCGCGGCCAACGCGTACCGCCAGACGTCGTCGGGGTACCACCGCAACGTGTCGCGGACGGCCGCGAGCTCACCGGTGCCGTCGGCGAACACCGCGCCGGCGGTGACCGTCGCCAACCGTTGCGTCGGCGTTGCCAGCCAGTGGGCGGCACGCATACCGGCCAATGGGTCGAACCCCAGACCGGCGCGGCAAAAGCGCGCCACCGTCGTGACGTCGACGTGATGTTCGTCGCGTTGGCCGTCGCGTGCCGGGTACCGAATGGCAAGGCCGGCGAACGTCTCCGGCAACCCGCGGTCGAGCGCGGCGCCGAGCCGGTCGTCACCGTCGTGACCGGCGGGCAGGAAGACCTGCAGGTGCGGGCCGAAACCGTGGTCGGTGGAAATCTCGTCGTCGAAGCCGAGCACCTCCGACCCGTTGCCGAGCAGCGCCGCGCCGTACGGCACGCCGGGAAGGGCGGCGTCGACGATGGGCGCGACGACTTCGGCGAACAGGCGCGCCGCGATGGCGATGCCCCGCCCCGAATGTGCGTCAGTTCTGCCCTCGTCAGGGGCACAAACTGACGCAGGTTCGCTGGGGGTGCGGGGCATGCTCAGCGGCGGCAGATGTACAGGGGCACGTCGGTGAGACCGTAGCGAGCCTGCTCGGCCGCCGCGAAGGTATTGGCGTAGTGCACGACGTCGACGTCGAAGCCGGCCTGGGTGAGCCGCGCGACGTAGTCGTCGTTGCCGAACCAGCGCACATGATCTTGCTGGCCGAACAGGCGTGCCCGTTCCTTCGGGTCGGTCACGGTCGGGTCTTCGATGGTGTGTGCATTGGTCGGATGGATGGGGACGAGCGCGATGGCCTGCCCGCCCGGGCCGACCACGCGTGCCATCTCGCGCATCGCCGCATCGGCGTCGTGCACGTGTTCGAGCACGTGGCTGATGATGAGCAACGCGACCGAACCCGGCGCGATCGGCGCGTGCTCGATGTCCATCGCGACCTCGACCCGCGGCGGGTGCAGGTTCGCGCGGACGTAGCGACCTTTGGCGATCTTGTGCAGCATCGTGCCCATGGGCCGGTCGGGCGCGACGTGCAGCACGATGCCGCCGGTCGCGAGCCCGGGGAGCTCTCGCTGCACGTACAGCGTCATCAGGCGATGGCGGACCTTCGATCGGCACGCCGGGCACCGCAACCCGCTCTTGCTGGGCACGAACGCGCGCAGGCGCGCACCACAACATGGGCATTGATGTTTCGTGCCGGCGTGTCGCACCGCCCGGTACGTGCGGGCGGCCCGGCTCCGAACGTCCATGCTCGTAACCATCACACCTCGGTCGTTGGTGGTCAGCCTCGTGAGAACGCCGACGCCAGTTGCTCGACGCTGTCTCGGTCGTAGAAGTCCCAGAATGCACCGTCGGACGCGAGCAGCCGTTGCGCGAGCTTCGGGACCAGCTTGCCGTTGTAGATCGCGTTCCGGTTCCGGTTCGACAGCGGCTCGGAGATGCCCGACGCCTCCGCGGTCACCGTCGCCAGCGTGCCTCCCGGGTCGTCGCACAGCGATTCGTAGGTGATGACCTGATCGCGTGGCAGTGCCCGGTAACGCTCGAAGAACCACGACAGCAGGCTCACCTGCCGGTCGTAGCGGTTCCGGATGCCGTCGAGGCGCGGGCCGAGGCTCGGGTCGATCTTCTCCGCGATCGCGGCCCGGCCGCCCCGCTTGAAGTCGACCGTGTTCCAGGAGGCCAGGGTGGCGAGCGGGTTGCGCACGATGGCGATACAGGGGAACCGGCCCGTGAGCGCGGGAAGCGCCGCGGTGAACGCGGCGGGTTGCTTCAACACCAGCGTGAAGGGCTCACGCATGGTCCGATCGATATGGAACTTGCCGTGACGGGCCATCCCCGTGCGCACCCCCACGCCGCCGAAGACGCGATCGCCGAGCGATGCCGGGAGACGGTCGAGGAACTTGCGGGCGGGCGAGACGGCCGACGCCGTATTGCTCACGAATTCGCCGTCGACGAGACCCGACTGCGCGTACCCCGATTCGACGAGTGTGCGGCGGTTCCGATCGCAGAACTCGTCGATCGCGTCGCAGAGCGCTTCGCCCCGGTTCTTGGTCAGCGTCGGCACGGTGAGCGGTTCGTGGAGCGCGACCGTCGACCCGAGCGTGTTGAGCAACGCGCACACCAGCGTGGTGCCCGACCGGTGGGGGCCGGTGAGCAGGACGTCGCGTCCACGCACCGGCCCGTTCGCCTCGCGATCGGCCATCAGGCCGAGACCGAGAACGAACCGCCTTCGGACATGTTCTCGCTCAGCGAGACCTGCTCCAGGTTCATCGTGATCGTCAGATCTTCGAGGATCGCGATGAATTGTGCCGGCGACTGCTCCAGATCGAGATCGCGCACGAGGTGCGCGTCGAGCGCCGGAGCCGCTACCGCGCTGATCAACGGGTGCTCGCTCGGGTGGGCGATCTCGCCGTCGCCGAACAACTCCTCGTGCAACTTCTCGCCCGGTCGCAGCCCGGTGAACTCGATCGAAACCGGCCGCGGGCTCATGTTCGCGAGGCGTCGCGCCACATCGGCGATCCGAACCGGTTCGCCCATGTCGAGCACCAGCACCTCACCGGGCCGGCCGATGGCGCCGGCTTGGATCACGAGCTGTACCGCCTCTTCGACGGTCATGAAGAACCGGGTGACGTCGGGGTGGGTGACGGTGAGCGGGTCGGAATGCTCGATCTGGGCGCGGAAGGTGGTGAGCACCGAGCCGCGGCTGCCGAGCACGTTGCCGAACCGGACACTGAGATAGTTCCCGCGGCCGCGCTCCGACGTGTGCGCGGTGAGCCCCTCGGCGATGCGTTTCGAGTAGCCGAGCACGCTGCACGGGTTGGCGGCCTTGTCGGTCGAGACGTTGACGAACGTCTCGACACCGGCCGCGACGGCGGCGTCGAGCACGGCCAAGGTGCCGAGCACGTTCGTCTTGAGTGCTTCGCCGGGGTACCGCTCGAGCAGCGGAAGGTGCTTCAACGCCGCCGCGTGGAACACCACGTCGGGGCGCCGTTCCATGAAGATCCGCCCGAGCTTGCCGCGGTCGCGGATGTCGAGGAGAACGAGCTCGTCGGTGTCGAGCAGCGCGCGGCCCTGGAGCGAGAGCTGCACCGCGTGCAGGGCCGACTCGTCGCGGTCGATCATGACCAGTTCGGACGGGCCGAAGGCCGCGATCTGGCGGCACAGCTCCGAACCGATCGAACCGCCGGCACCGGTGACCGCAACGCGACGGTTCGCGAGGTACTGCGCGATCTCCGACACGTTCGTCTCCACCTGGTGACGACCGAGGAGATCGGCTTCGTTCGGTTCGCGGATGTCGACGATCCGTACGTCGTTCCCGAGCAGTTCCTGCACCGACGGCAGGACGCGCACCTCGAGACCGAGCGGCAGAACGAGGTCGATGAGCTCGCGCACGAGCGACGCGTCGGCGCTGGGTACCGCGACGAGGATCGCGTCGGCGCGGAATCGGGTCGCGGCGGCTGCGATCGCGTTGCGGTCGCCGACGACGCGCACACCCTGGATGGAGAGGTTGCGGCGCTCGCGCGAGTCGTCGAGGAGCGCGACCGGGATATAGGGGCTGTTGGGGTCGCGCAGCATGGCCCGGATGGCTTGCTGGCCGCCGTCGCCCGCACCGAAGACGATCACGCGCTGGCGCCCTTCGCCGCGCGGGCGCCGGCGACGGTCCATCACGAGACGCCAGCCGTAACGCAGCCCGCACATACCGAGGAACGCGAACATCGTGCCGCCGATGACGGCGGAGATCGGGACCGGGTGGTGCCGGTAGCCGAGGTCGACAACGAAGACGGCCGCGGTCGTGACCAGCACACTGCGACCGACCGCGGCGACCTCTTCGAACGAACCGAAGAGCCACCGGCCGCGGTAGAGGCCGAACGCCGCGCCCGCGACGTACTGCGCGATGAACACGACGGGCAGGACGCGCATGAGATGCGTCAGCCCGACGCGTCCGAACTCGAAGTCGAGTCGCAGCAGTGCTGCGATGTAGAGGCCCAGCGCCCAGATTGCGCCGTCGATCATTCCCTGCGCGACGTAGCGAGGCCACAACTGATTGTGGCGCCCAGCCGGCCGCTTCCCGCGGTCGTAACCCATTGGCCCGCTGTTCTCCCCCCGGCCCGCTCCCGAGGAGCGAGCGCCCTTGCTGCCTGTCCCGTGCTGCACGTGTCCCGGCTGGTTCCTCTGCTGCCCTCCTTGCCGTTCGCCAGCGTCCTTGCCCGGCCCACCGCCCGGCCCTTACGCGCAGCCTCGCTGAGGTGGCGGCGCCCGTCGACCGATAGTTTCGGTCGACACGCGCGCTCCGCGCAAGGGTGCATCACGAAACGTCGAACAACGTGTGCACGACGGGTACGTGAATTCGGGTCGCCAACGGCGACCGGGCTAGTTCCTCGATCGGCGGGCCGTGGCTGAACTGATCCGTGGGCAAGCGTTCAGCGAGGGCCTCCTCACCAGCGCGCTGGCCTGTGGCCTGGTACTTCTCGTCGCGATCTTCACCGAACGCGGGCGAGCGAGCATCGCCGGCATCCCGTTCGTGCTCGCGTGTGTGGTCAGTTTCTCCGGTTTAGGACCATTCGCGCGTATTGGCCACGTTCCTGGACGCGTGTATTTCGGCCTGGCCGCGCTCGCGCTCGGCGGACTCGCTGTCCGCCTCATCGCGCTCCCGCTGGGCGTCGCGATGCTGGCGTACCTGCCCGGCGCGCTCGTGCTCGCGTACCGGACGGGCCTCGCCCCACCCGACCGGCCCCACTGGGTGCAACCGCTCGTCGCCGTCGCGACCGCCGTCGCGGCGGCGCTGGTGGCCGACACCGACCGGGCGCGGCGACATTCGTCGCTCGGCCCGATCCTGTTCGTCGTCGCCGTCGCCGGCGTCGCGTCGAGCGTTCCCGACACGGAGCACATCGCGGTGCTGCTCGGCGCGGCGGTCCCCCTGCTCGTATGGTCGTTCCCGCTGCCGATCACGTCGCTCGGGCCCGAGGGTGCCGCAGCCGCGACGGGGCTCTTGTTCTGGGTCGCCGCGATCGACGGCAAGGGCCGGCCCGGCTCGATCGTCGGCAGCGTGGGGTGCCTCGGGCTCCTGCTCGTCGAACCCGTCGGTCGCCGCTTCGTGCGACAAATCGACGCGCGCTACCGCTTCCGCACCCCGACGACACGGAGCGAGAAGCTCGCCGCCGTGCTGCTGTTCACGGCCGTGCAGTGCGTCGTCACCGCGTACGCGGCGCGGGTTGCCGGCTTCGCGCGTGCGGGCGGCACCGCAGCCGTCCTCCTCGCACCGGCAGCCGTCGTCGCGCTCCTCGTCTCGTGCGGCCTTCCGCCGCCGCCCCGGACCGTGAAACGCGTCTGAACGCCGGGGGATCGCCGATCAGCTCGTCGCGCGCGCGACATCAGCGCCGTGCGCACCGATGGCGACGATCGTCTGCGCGATCGCATCGACGGTCGAGTCGTCGAGACTCGGGTAGATCGGAAGGCTCAACACCTGTGCCGCGACCCGATCGGTGATGGGCAGGTCGACAAAGAACGCGCGGTACGCGTGTTGACGGTGCACCGGCGGGTCGAAATAGCAGCGGGTATCGACCCCTTCGGCTCGCAACGCGGCCCGCAGCCCATCGCGACCCACACCGAACTCGTCGGCGTCGACGGCGATCGTGAAGTCCTTGTAGGTGCTGTCGTCACCGGCCGCGATCTGCTGGAGGCGCAGGCCCGGGGTCGCACCGAGCGCGTCGCGGTAGCGGCGGGCGATCGTACGGCGCCGCTCGAGATCCGCGTCGAACGCCCGCAACGATTCGAGCGCGATCGCCGCGTGCATTTCCGACATACGCGCGTTGAGGCCCACGAACTGCGTGTCGTAGTCGCCCGGGTTCGCATAGTCGCGACCGATCCGTACCCGCTCGGCGACATCGTCGCGATTGGTCGCGACAAGCCCGCCCTCACCGGCGACGAGCGGCTTGGTCGGCGTCAGGCTGAACACCTCCGCGTCGCCGAAGCCGCCGACCGCCCGGCCGTCGTGGGTGGCGCCGAAGGCGTGCGCGGCATCGAACACGAGTGGGATGCCAGCCGACACCGCCAGTTCCTCGACGGCTTCCGGGCGGCAGGGCGCACCGAACACATGGGTCGCGACCAGGAGGCCCGCGCGGTCGAGACGACCTTTGGCGTCGTCGACTTCGAGCTGCATCGACGCCGGATCGCACTCGGCGAAGCGGGGTCGCAGGCCGTTCCAGGCCACGGCGTGGGCCGACGCGGAAAACGTGAAGCTCGGCAGCAACGCGTCGCCCGCCGCGCCGACGACCCGGATGGCGAGCATGAGCCCGGCGGTGCAATTCGCGACCGCGACGACGTGGCGCACGCCGAGGCGTCGCGCGGCCTCGCCCTCGAGTTCGCGCACGAGCGGACCGTTGGTGAGCAGGCCGCGGTCGTACGAAGGGGCGAGGCGGGCCATGACCCGGTCGAGTGGCGGCACCGACGGGCGGACGAAGGCCACCCCGTCGGGGAAACGCGCGTTGCCCCCGAGTACTGCCAGTGTCGTCATGGCCGAACCTCCGCAGTCGACACGAACCCTCCATAGGTCGCCACGAGCCCGAGTGCCAGCACCGATGCGGCCGAAACCGCGAACGCCCACGGCGTCGCGAGGTGTACCGCGACGACGCCCAGCACGGTCAACACGGCCTGGAGCGCGGCGCACGCCAGCGCGACCCGTCCCGGCGTGAGCCCGCGGTCGACGAGCTGGTCGTACACATGGCTGCGATCCCCGGTGAACAGCGGGCGCCGCGCCCGGAGGCGGCGCACGATCGCGATCAGCGTGTCGGCAACAGGCAGCGCAACCAGCAACGGCACCGCCGCCCACGCGGTCGTCGAGCCGCCATCGTGGAGCGCGAGCGCGGCGAGGAGCGCGTTCGCCGCGCCGAGCGTGTACGCGCCCGCGTCGCCGAGATAGATACGCGCCGGCGGGCGGTTGTAGACGAGGAACCCGGCCAGCGCGCCGGCGAGTGGGAACGCGAGCACGCGCGCGTCGTGACCGATCGCCGCGAACCCGAGCGCGGCGACGAGCGCGACACCGCCCGCGAGGCCGTCGAGGCCGTCGAGCAGGTTGATCGCGTTGACGAGCCCGACGAGCAACACCGCGGTGATGACACCCCCGAGGAACCCGGGCGCGGGCGCGACCACACCCGCGGTCACGCCGATCACGACCTCGGCGAGCAGGCGCGATCGCGCGTGCAGGCTCCAGCAGTCGTCGGCGAGACCGAGCGCGCACGCGAGACCGAGCGGCCACAGCAACGCCGGATGGACCGGCGCGACCGCGACTGCGATCGCGATGAACACGGCGACACCGCCGAGGTACGGCACCGGCGCCTCGTGCACTTTCAGCGGCCCGGGGTGGTCGACGACGCCGAAACGCCTCGCGACCCGCGCCGCGAACGGGGTGAGCACGACCGCGATGACGAGCGCGACGAGGAGCGCGACCATCAGCTGCGGTTCCCGTACTCGACAACGAGTTCTTCCACGCTTTCGCGTGTGTACACCTGCCAGAACGGCTCGTCGCGCGAGAGGAGGTGCTCGGCCAGCATCGGCACCAGCCTCCGGTCGTACACCTTGTTGCGATTTCGGTTCTGCAACGAGCCGGACAGTGAGGCGGCCTTCGGTGTGATCACTTCGAGGGAACGACCACCCGATTCGACGAGCCCCTCGTAGGTGAGGAGGTGCCCCGGAGGCAGGTACTCCAGGTACCGCTCGAAACCCCACGCGAGCAGTTCGATCTGGCGCTCGAAGCGATCGTGCCGAGCGGCGAGTCGCGCCCGCAGGTCGGCGTCGAGGAGTTCGGGGACGGGCGCGTGGCCGTCGGCACGAAAGTCGACGCTGTTCCACGACGCGAGGATCGCAAGCGGGTTGCGAACGATCGCGTACGACGGGAACCGCTTCGACAGCGACCCGAGCAACGCGGTCAGCGCCCCCGGTTGCTTGATCACGAGCAGGTAACCCGGTGCGAGTTCCTTGTCGATGTCGATCGGTCCGCGGGTCGCGATCACTTCTCGCGTCGCGTAACGGCCGAGATGGGTCGCGGCGAACTTGCCCGGCACGCGCGCGAGGAGCCGTGCGAACCCGGTGCGCGCTTCGGCGACGGGGTTCGACGTCCCGGCACCGTCGATCGTGCACGACACCGCGGTGCCCGTCGTCGCGATCCGCTTTCGCTGTTTCGCGAAGAACGCGGCGACGTTGACCACCGGATCGCCGGACAGGAAATGGTTCGGCACCAGTGGTTCGTTGAGCGCGACCGTGCCGGGCAGCTCGTTCAGGAGATGGCAGACGAGCGTGGTGCCCGACCGGCCCGGGCCGGTGAGCAGCACGTCGTTGCCGTCGTCGAAGCCGGCCGCGTCAGCCATCGTGTTCGACCGCGCCGCCCACGCTGAACTCGCCGACCTCGCCGCCGTCGCCGCCCTCGTCGGGCGCGTGCCTGACGAGCACCGCCGACGTGACGCCGCCGTGCACCTCAACCTGCTCCGCCGGCACGAACCCGCACCCGCGATAGAGGGCGAGTGCAGCTTCGTTACCCGTTCCGCACACGACCTTCACCCCGGTGACACCCCGCCGCTGCAGATCGTCGCAGGCGTGACGCACGAGGAGCGAGGCGACGCCCCGACCGGTCGCGCCCGGCGCGACCGCAACCGCGAGTACCTCGGCGTCGGGGAGCGCCGTCCCGGCCGGCGACCCGGCCGACGCCGGGTAGCGCAACGTTTCCAGCACCTTGCGCCACGACCGCACGACGGCAGGCAACGACTGCAGCGCCGCCACGACGCCGTCGCGCAGCAGGAACGACCGGTAAAGCGCTCCAAGGTCGGATGCGACCGCGACGAAGCCGACGATCTCGGCGCGGGCGACGTGTTCGTCACCCTCGCGGGCCACGTACGCGAACGCGCCGGGCGACGCGACGATGCGCCGGTAGAGCCGGGTGAGGAACGTGACGCCGAGCGTCGGCAGGAACCCCTCGGTGATGCGCGACGCGTGCAGGTCGGCCATGGCGCGGGCGTCGGAGGCGGTCGCGACCCGGACGTTCATCGCCGGCCCGATTCGTGGCGCAGCCGTTCGTACACCGCCAGGGTCGTTTCGATCACCTGGGCCTGGTCGAACTCCTGGTGAGCCTTCGCTCGCGCCGCGGTGCCCATCGCGGCGCGCCGCGGTGCATCGGTGGCGACCCGTTCGATCGCGGCCGCCAGTGCCACCGCCGATCGGGGTTCGACGAGCAGCCCGGTGCGTTCATGATCGACCACCTGGCGGCAGCCCCGGATGTCGGTCGCGACGATCGGCAGACCGGAGGCGGCCGCCTCCATGGCAGAACGCGGGAAACCTTCGCGGTACGACGCGAGCGCGTAGAAGTCCATCGCCGCGTACAGCGCTTCGACGTCGTCGCGCATCCCGAGGAAACGCACGTTCCCCAACGCTTCGGCGGCCGCGACATCGGACGGTTGCACGGCGTCGCGCTTGTCGCCGTCGAAGGGGCCGATGATCGCGAAGCGCAGGTTCGGAACGCGGTCGCGCAACACGCGCGCGGCGTCGAGCACCTCCCGGTAGCCCTTCTCCCACACCAGGCGCCCGACCAGGCCGCAGATGACATCGTCGGGCTCGGCCCCCATCTCCTTGCGCAACACCTCGACCCGCTGCGGGTCGACCCGGTCTGTTCCGAAGCGGCCCAGATCGATGCCGTTCCCCAGCGGGTGCAACCGCGCCGCGGGAACGCCGAGGCGCCGCAGAACGGGCGCGTCTTCGGGGTTTTGCAGCAGCTCCGCGTCGGAGCAGCTCGCCGCGATGCGCTCGAGGGTGTAGACGACGGCGCGTTTCGCGAACGGGTCGGTGGGCAGCGCGTAGAGACCGTGCACCGTGTTGACGACGACGGGCACGCGCGCGGCGCGGGCCGCGATGCGGCCGTAGACACCCGGCTTGGGATTGTGGGTGTGGACGATGTCGGGCTCGAGTTCGCGGAACAGCGAAACCAGCTCGGGGATCGCCGCAAGGTCGCGACGGGGCGCCATCGCCCGGGTCGCGTTCCGAAGCGGTCGATGCTCGATCCCCCACGATTCGAGTTGCGCGACCCACGGGCCCGGCGCCGACGCGCCGATCACGTCGTACCCCGCGTCGCGGAACGCGCGCAGCTGGGGCCGAGCAGCAACGCGAGGCTGATGTCGGTCGTCGTGAGGTGCACGAGACGCGGGCGCCCACCGCGGAGGACCTGCTCGTGGCTCACGTGCTCTTCCCGGCGTAGCGGATGTGGTTGAGGGTGCGCCGAAGCGAGTCTTCGAACGCCATACCGCCGGCGGCTTTCTGCTCGAAGTACCGCATGCCGTCGGCCCGCTGGATCGGCGAGCGGTACAGCCGGTACGGGTCGGTGCGGCCGTAGCGGTTCGGCCGGGTGCCTGCGAGCGCGGCGGAACGGAACCGGCGGCGGACGGCGCGCTCGGCGGCCGGCGACCCCGGGAGTGCCTTCGGGTAGGCGAAGTGCGCCACGTCGACGCCGAGCCGCTCACGGATGCATTCGATCGAGCGATCGAGCTCGCCGTCGACGTCGGCGTCGGGGATCCGATCGAGGAGTGCGTGCGTGTGCGTGTGCGAACCGACCTCGACGAGACCCGTCGAAACCGCGTCGGCGAGGGCCGGCCACGACATCGGCGTGCCGTCGTCGGGGAACGGGCGGCGCCGCTCGAGGAAGTCGGTTGCGACGTAACACAGCGCCGGGATGCCGTGACGGACCAGCACGGGAACGGCATGTTCGGCGAAGTCGGCGGTGCCGTCGTCGAAGGTGACCACGACCGGTGCCGCGCCGCGGTCCGGCGCGTGGCCGGGTGCCGGTTCGCCGAGCAGGGCCAGGGCCGCGTCGAGGGTCGTGGCCCGCCCGCTCGCCGCCAGCCGGGCCATCTGGGCGTCGAAGACATCGACCGGGAGATCGACCTCCAGGCCCGATCCCCCGCCGACCCGGTGGTAGAGCAGGACAACGATGCCGCCGGGCGCCGGGCGAACCCGGTCCATGCCCGCCGCCAGCGACTTCACGGCTCCTTGCGCCAGCCGTTTTGTCGCTGAGCGTCTCGCAGTGCCCACCTGCGTACGCATGCTCTCCGTAGCCCCCCGCGCGCGGCGAGTCGTCAAATTCGCTGAAACCGCAGCGCCCCAATCGTACGGGGCCTGAACGGGGCCCGGCAACGAACCCCTAGGACAGCGCGCGATCGGCGAGCCGCACCCGGGGCGCGAGCCCGAGCGTCGCGGCCGTGTGGTCGGCGAACCCGGCGTCTTCGACCAGGTCGCCGGCGGCCACGTGCCGGGCGACCTCGACGGCGGGGATCGTGTAGACGTCGCGGTAGTAGGCGCGGAGCCCGTCGAGGCCGGCTCGCTGGTAGACGTTCCACCAGTCGGCCTTGAAGCTGCGTTCCACCGGCGGCGGCGACGGCCTCCCGGCGAGCTTGCGGAACACGTCGAGCGACCGTTCGATGCGCTGGCGCCGGATCGACTGCCATGAACGCAGCCGGGTGACCTTCTGCACGAACTGGTCCTCGTCCTGGATCATGTAGTGGTGGACCATCGGTTCGGCCGGGCCGTAGCGCTCGTGACCGACCTCCCGGCACCAGTGCTCGTGGCTGAGCTCGTGCACCCACGAGCCCCGGTACCACGACTTGCCCTGCACATAGCTGGTGTGAAGCGGGCTGTCGTTGCCGGAACTGCGGTAGATGCGCCAGCGCGTGCACGGGGCCGTCGGACGCGTCGAGCCCCGTCGGCAGGTAGAGCTTCTGCTCGAAGTTGACGCCGATCTTGTCGGCGGGGACCTCGGCGAGCACCTCTCGCATGTTCGTCGACGGCGCCCACCAGAACTCGTCGCTGTCGGAGACACCGACCCACTCGACTTCGCCGTGCTCGGCGCGCACTGCGTCGAGCATCTCGACCCGTACCGCCTGGCGTTTCATGAAGTCGGTGAAGCGCATCGTGCTGACCGCGCCGCCGAACTCGCGGAGCATGTCGGGTGTCCCGTCGGTGCTGTTGTTGTCGGCGACGCACACATGGTCGACGCCCCACGAAAGGTGGTGGGCCACATTGGCGCGCAGCAGCTCACGTTCGTTCTGGGTGAGCAACAACAGCACGATCACGGCCGCGGATCGTAGCGACGGCGCGCCGAGCGTGGAAACACAGCTCAGAACAGCTCGATGTCGCCCAATCCGAGTTGCCAGGCCGGTGCGGGTGGGAACTCCTCGCTGGTCACCGCTCGCCAGGTGAGCATCGGGCCTTGCCCGGGGACCGTGAGGAACGTGCGCAGGGGCGGGTCGCCGATCGCGACGACGTAGTCGGCGACCCCACGGCCGGCGCGCACGACCGCACGCGTCAGCGCGACCTCGTCGGGCGCACTCGGCGCGACGACGTCGGCGAGCACGAGTTCACGCGCCGGGCCCCGGCGCCGCACCCGGAACAGCGCGACGCCCCGCCGGAGGTCGCCGCCGAGCACCATGGCGCGGTAGTCGAGGTCGGGCAGGCCGTAGCGCCAGGCGAGGAACGCGGAGGTGCGCCGCGTCCGCAGGCGCGGCGGGGCGGGGAGCGACGCGAGCAGCGCGTCGAGGTCGTCGCGCGGCGCGAGGACGTCGATCGCCGGTTCCCCGGCCGTCGTCGGCAACGACCAGTGCTCGGCCGGCACCCTCGCGCGGGCCATCCGGACGATGCCGGCGGGACTGAGCAGCCGGGCGCGTACCGGGAGGACGCCGACCTCCCGCCATCCCATCTTCAGGTAGCCGGGCCGGCTCTGGTCGTTGGGCGTGTTGAACACGAAATCGATGCCCTCGGCGCGGAGCGAGTCGAGCGCGCCCTTCGTCAGCCGGGTGAAGATGCCCCGACCTTGGAAATCGGGGTGCGTGGCGGTGTCGACCGCCCTCACCGCCCGGAACCGGTCGTCGCGACGGGTGAATTCCCACCGCATCATGATGCGGAACCCCGCGAGCCGCTCCCCTTCCATGGCCACCCATCCGGGCGAGCGGCCGAAGGCGTTGTCGTAGTGCTTCCAGCGGAACAAGGCTTCGAAGCGGGCGTCGGACCGGTCCCGTTTCATCGAGGCGGCGAGCAGGTCGAGAACGGCCGGCAGGTCGGAGTCGGCGACCGGTCGCACGACGAGGCTGTCGGAGCCGGTCATCGCGCGAGCGTTTCGCGGTATACGGCTTCGATCCGCCGCACGGACCGCTTCACGTCGAACTCCCCGGCCCGGCTCGCGGCCGCGGCCGCGTAGCGCCGCCGGGCGGCGGGATCGCCGACCAGTTCGCCGATCGCATCGGCCAGCAGGTCGGGCCGCTCGGGGGCGACGAGCCGGCCCTCGACACCGTCGGCGAGCGTTTCGGCGACGCCGCCGACGGCGGTGGCGACCACGGGCAGACCGAGCGCGAGCGCCTCCATCAGCGCGACCGGGAGCCCCTCCCACTTCGACGTCATGAGGAACACGTCGCAGCCCGCCATGAGGCGGACCGCGTCGGGGCGGAAACCGGTCAGCGTGACGACGTCACCGAGCGCGAGTTGCTCGTGGAGGGCGACGACCTCCTGCTCCAGAGGCCCCTGACCGACGGCGCAGAACCGAACCGGCAACCCGCGGTCGGCGACGATGCGCGCCGTGCGCAGCAATGTCGGCCAGTCTTTCTTCGGGTGGTAGTTCGCCACGGTGCCGACGAGCACCGTCGTGTCGTCGACGCCGAGCTCGGCGCGCACGGCCTCCCGGTCGGCGAGGTTCGCGCGCACATCGTCGATCGGGATCCCGTGGACGAGGGTCTCGGCCCTCGCGCGAACCCGCGGCGACATCGACGCCCGGGTTTCCTCCGACACGGCGATGATCGCGTCGTCGAGACGGGCGGTGAGGGCGTTCATCGTGCGCGTCGGTCCCCGGAACGTCGACCAGGCGTTGTGCTCGGTCGAGACGACCTTCGGGCGTAGACGCGCCGGCACGGTGCGTACGACGAGGCGGGTGAACGCGGCGACATACGGCGAATGCACGTGAACAATCGCGACCGGTGACGAAACCAGGCGGCGCCGTAACCGCAGCAACCAGCGCAGGTCGCCCGGTTTGCGGGCGTCGTAGCACTGCGACGGGACGCCGAGCGCGTCGAGCCGCGGCACGAGCGCGTCCTTCCACGGCAGCAGGTAGGCGACCTCGTACGAGAAGGCCGTGCGGTCGCGGGCGGCCGCCGCCGCGACGAGCAGGTGCTCCGCGCCGCCCGGGCCGAGGCCCTTGATCAGCCAGAGCACGTGCGGCGCGGTGTCGACCGAGGGCTCGCCGGCAACGGCCTTCACCACGTGAACTCGCTCCCGAGGAGCGCCTCGAGCCGGCGATTCGGTGCCTCGTACACCGAGTGGAGCCGGTCGCGCAGCTCCGGCGGCAACTCGAGCGGGGGGCTCGCGTTGTGGACGCCGAACTCCACCCCGTCGAAGGCGCGCAGGCCGAGGAAGTCGACGGCGCGCGCGAACGTGGCCGCCGGGTCGGCGAACATCGTTTCGCTCTTCAGGATGAGGAAGTTCTCCCGCGGGTAGTGCGCGAACCACAGCTCCAGCTGATTGGCGTAGAAGCCCCGTGCCAGCAGCGAGTGACGGCGGTGCCGGTGACGGACTTCGCTGCTCTCGTGGCGGGCGCCGGCGTGCACGAGGCGCTGTTCCAGCTGGCGGAGCTCTTCCGCGACCACCTCGTCGAAGGGCCGCCGTTCCTCGCCGTTGCGTACGTAGTCGCGGTAGTGGGAGAACGCCCGTGCAACGGGTTCCCGTAACAGCACGATCAGCTTCGCGTCGGGCACCAGCGTGTGCGCGCGCGCCGGGCAATCGGGATGGAACAGGTAGTAGGGACTGGCCTCACCGGTGATGCGCCGCCCGCCGAGCCGCACCCGCAGCGGGAAGTAGGCCTGGTACCAGGAGACCGACCGATCGGGATGCACGTCGAAGTAGTGGGGCTCCTTCACGCTCGCCGGGACCACGTCGGGATGGCGGCCGAGGTACTCGTACAGCGACGTCGTGCCCGCCTTCGCCGCGCCGATGATCAAGAAGTCGGGCCGGGCCGGAGCCCCGCCGTCAGCCGCCGCGTCCCGCGGCGCAGGTAACGGTCGGCCGACTCGAGCCGCGTCGCCTGCATCGCGCGTGTCCCCCTCTCGCGTGCCCGGCCACGGATCGTACTCAACGGTGACGGCCCGCGGTCGCGGCGGGGGTCAGCGGGCGCGGGCACGCGCGCGGACGCGCAGCGCCTGCCACCGAGCCCACCGCGACGCGGTGCCGATCCGGCCTCGGTGGGCCAGCGACCAGTAGCCGACCGTGCGCGCCGTTGCCGTCCATTTCGACTTGTGGAGCCCGCCGCCGCGCATGAAGTCGAACTCGCGCACGCCCCGCTCGAGAAAGTCGTCGAGGAGGAGCCCGACGAGCAGGTGCCCCGGCCCGTAGCCCGAGAAGTCGGGCGAGAAGGCCTCGTTCACCCCGAAGTAGCGCCCGCGATCTTCGTAGCCGATGCGCATCGCGATCGGGACGCCGTCGGCGCGCACCGACGACACCCGGCCGCGCCCGAGCCGGGGTACGAGATCGCGCAGGAAACGTTGGCCGCGCGGCGTGACGAACAGGCCGCTCGCTTCCGCACCCTTCGTCTCCCACCGGCGGCCGTGCAGGGCGAGGAACTCGTCGAAGGCCGGTCCGATCGGTTGCTCGTCGTAGGTGAACGCGACGTCGTGCTTGTCGCGGAGACGTCGCAGCAGCCGGCGGACGTCGTGGCGCTTCTGCAGCTTGTCGACGTCGTGCACCGGGTCGGCGAGCGACGCGAGGTCGAGGTAGGGGTACTCGTCCTGCTCGTCGCGCGCGAGTACCGACGGCGACGACGAGACGGCATCGCGAAGTGCGCACAACGTGTCGGCATCGTCACGAAGCCGGCCGAGGTTCACGACGGACCCCCTCGCCAACGCCGGTGCGAGATGAGCGAGGATCGCGCCCGCGGTACGGGCGGGCTCCGCACCGAGCAGGAACCCGCCGTAGTCGGCGGCTTCGTGACCGATCCCGAAGAAGAAGTGGACCGCGACCGGCCCCGCGCCGAAGGTGCGGCGGGTGAGCGGCGCGATGGCGACGACGTCGTCGCCGTCGCGCGCAACGACGACGTGGAGCCGGTCGCGCCCCCGGAAGTGCCGCCACCACGTGGCCGCCCATTCCCAGGTGACGTACGGGTTCGCGTCGGCCGAGCGTTCCAGCAGCGCCGCCCACGGGTCGCGCAGTTCGGCCAACCCGTCTTCGTCGTCGACGACGTCCACCTGCAGCCCGGCCATCAGGGGCGGCATGCTACGCGGCGGCTCCGTATGATCCGCCGTTCACGTGAGGATCCTCTACTTCATCGACGACATCGGCCCGGCCGGCGCGGAACAGTCGTTGCTCGTCCTGGCGGGCCCGATGCGCGAACTCGGCATCGACCTGCACGTCGCGTACTCGTTCGACCGGGTCGGCGCGCACGACCGGTTCCGTGCGGCGGGGGTGACCCTGCACTCGATCGCCGGACCGGGGGGACGGGTCGCGCGGGCACGCCGAGCGCGCGTGCTCGTGCGCGACGTCGCGCCCGACCTCGTGCACACGACGCTGTTCGAGTCGGACATCGCCGGCCGCGTCGGGGCGGCCGCGGCGGGCGTCCCGGTGGTGTCGAGCCTCGTCAACGCGATGTACGGGCCGGAGCAGCTCGCGAACCCGACGTTGCGCCCGTCACGGGTGCGGATGGCGAAAATGCTCGACATCGCGACGGCGCGAGTGGTCGTGCGGTTCCACGCGATCTCCCGCGACGTCGCGACGACAATGGCGCGACGGCTGCACATCCGTCGCTCGCGCATCGATGTGATCTACCGGGGCCGCGATCAAGGCGAGCTCGGCCGGCGCGACGGCGCGCGGCGGGAGCGCGCCCGCGCCGGCCTCGAGCTGCCCGACGGAACGTTCCTCGTGCTCGGCGTCGCGCGGCACGAGTACCAGAAGGGGCTCGACACGCTCGTCGACGCGTTCCTGGCGATGCGTGCCCGTCGCCCCGAGGTGCAACTGCTGATCGCGGGTCGTGAGGGAACCTCCACCCCGCAACTCGAACGCGCGCTCGCCGGTGCCGGCGTCGAGCCGGCATCGGTGCTGCTCGGCGCCCGGGACGACGTCGCGGAACTGCTGTGTGCCGCCGACGTGCTTGCGTTCCCGACGCGATGGGAAGGGCTCGGCAGCACGCTGATCGAGGCGATGGCACTCGAAGTACCGCTGGTCGTATCCGATCTGCCCGTCACGCGCGAGGTCGTTGGTGACGCCAACGCGTCCTTCGTTCGCGTCGACGACGCCGACGCGCTGCGCTCGGCGCTCGAAGGTGTCCTCGACGACCGCGCCGGCGCCGAACGACGGGCCGCGGCCGCGTACCAACGCTTTCTCGACAACTTCACCGCGGCGGAGATTGCCGCGCAGATGGTGTCGTTCTACGAACGAGCCCTCTCGGGGTCTCGCCGGCGATGGCGCTTCAGGCGCCGCGCCGCAGCCGGTGCACAACCGGGTGCAGACCACTGACGATCGTCGCGAACCGGTCGAGCGGCCCCGATGCGTCGACTCGCAACCGGGAGATCTGCAGCGCATCGCGTGGCGGGATCGACGCGTGCGAGTGGTCGAACAGGAACGCGAGGGAGTAACCGGCGTCGCCGATCGCGGCCCGCACCGTCGCGTCACGATCGCCGTTCGGGTACGCGAACGAGATCGGCGGCCGGCCCAGCATCTCGCCGAGCACGTCGCGCGACCCTTGCACCTCGCGGGCCAGTTGCACCGCGTCGCAGTGCTGGAGGATCGGGTGCGTCACCGTGTGGCTCCCCACCTGCACGCCGCCCGCTTCGAGTACACCCAGTTCCGCCGGCAGCAACTGGCGCCGACGGGGCGCCGCGAGCGGCGCCGACGCGCGCAGCTCCTCCATCGCGGCGCGCCGGCGGGCATCGGGCACCTGCTTGAGCGCCCGCACCGCGTCCGCCGGTGACGCCGTCGGGGCGATGTCGCCGGCGGCGGCGCCGTGCGCGACGAGCCACTCGACCTCGTCCCACCAAAACGGGTCGTCGGTACCGAGCAACGCGGTCACGACGAACGCGACGGCCGGGACGCCGCGTGCCTCGAGGATCGGTAGTGCATTGTCGAGCACCGTGCGGTCGCCGTCGTCGAACGTGACGAGCACCGCGTGCGGTGGAAGGCGTCGGTCTCCCTCACTCGCACTTGCGACCTCGGCGAGGTCCACCGGTCGCATGCAGGCCGTGAGGTACTCGATCTGCGCCTCGAAGGCCTCCGGCTCGGCCACGCCGTGGTACGCCAACACCGCGAGCCGGTTCGCGTTGCGCCGGCGGCACACCGTCTGCGCCGGAGAACGGCGCATCACACGATCGAGCACGGCTTCGGCACGCGCGTCCATCGTTGCGAGCGTACCTGTGCGGGCGCCGGCCTCGGTCAGGTCACGTAGCCGTACGCGCCGAGGCCGACGCCGGTGAGCTGCTCGACCCGACGGTTCGACGCCCGGTAGCGGTCTTCGATCGATTCGAGGAACCGCTCGTCTTCGGGTCGGGTCTTGCTACGGGTGCCGTGACGGTCCCGCCGAGCCTGCTGCGACTGCAGTGTGCGCTGCATGGGGAACGGCAGCGAACGCAACCGGGGCGATGGGTTCATCCGCGACTGGCGGAACCAATGGTTCCAACCTCTCAGCACGTCGAGCCGGAGCGGAGACAGCGACGGGTTGTGAACCTCGCGCCGCTCATGGGCTTCGTAGTCACCGCCGGCCCACTTCGCGATCGTGGCGACGGTCTCGTCGAAGTCGGCCCGCAGCTCCTCGTACGGTACGACTCGCAGCCGTTCCGCGCCGAACAATTCGAGATAGCGAGCGATGAGTTCGTCGTACGCCAGCCGATCGGCGCTGAACGCGAACTCCGCGACCTGACCTTCCACGATGTCGCGGAGCGGGCGATAGCCACCAAGGTTGACATAGTGCCCGTACACGGACCGCAACATGTCGCGCTCGGCGCCGGACCACGATCAGCACCTGCGCGCCGGACCGCAGCCGGTGCAGGCGGGCCGCCGTCCGGAACGAGTCCGCGCCTTCCGCGCCGATGAAACCTTCCTGCGAAATCAGGAGCGGGAGCCCGGTTCGCGTCTGCACCTCGTCGAGCGCGGCGCGCACCGCGGCTTCGAAGTAGTCGGGATCGTCGGCCCAGATGACGTGTTGGAACAGCGCGCCGAAGAACGGCTCTTCCTTCGGTAGGTACTGCAGCCCTCGCACATGATCGAACACATCGCGCTGCAGGGTGGTGGTTGCCGTCTTGGGGTACCCGACGTGGAACAGCGTCACGATCGGTGTATCGGGTAGTGCTGCCGCACGGAGTGCGCCAGCCGCCCGGCCACCCGGCGGGCGCGGTCGAACGGGGCATCGCCGGATTCGGCGTAGGCCTCTTCGCCCGCCCGGCGTTGCCACAGGGTGCCGTGCGCGGGGCCGGCCTTCGGCTGCTCGGGCCGTCCGTTCGAGTAGTAGTAGATCGCGACGGATTTGCGCGTCACGTCACCGGGAACGGCCAGCGGCTCCGGGTGGCCGTGGTACGAGGTGCGAGTCGTCTCGAACAGGATGCAGCGATTGAAGACCGGCGGCACCCGGGCCGCCGCGTGCGTCATGTCGCGGTCCCACAGCTCGAGAGATCCGCCATAGTCCTCGCGCCAATTCCGGTTCAGGTACAGGATCAGATTGAGGCGACGTTCGAGGCGTAAGCGAGGGTGCCGGCTGAAGTCGGCGTGCACCTTGAGGAACCCGTCGTTGCCGACCTGGTGCAGGCCACCACCGAAGAAGTGCGGATCGGGAACCAGCCCGCTGATCCCCGAGACCTCCTCGACGAAATCGATGAACGTTCCCGAATTGAGGTCTGAGAGGAGTGACCGTGACGCGGCACCCATCTTCGCGTCGCTTCGCAACCCGGTCTTGCGTGCCGTCCGGCTCTCACGGGTCACGTCCCAGTCGGAAGATCCGGCCGGTGGGAATTCGTCGACGACGGCATCCAGAACTTCGTGGTGGAACAGGTCCTCGATGACGACGTGCGGGAACGGCTCCGCGTTCCGGAACGCATGGCGCAGCGACTCGCCCCGCCGTTGCAGGTCGGCCAGGTCGAAGGCGCGCATTGCACGGAGATCGGCCGCGTTCGTCATCGCGCGGTCTCCGCCGCGAACGAGCACGGCGCGCTCGCCGGCGGCCGGCGCCGGCACGAATTGCACCTAACGAGGACGCGACAGATATGCCACCCCTCCCCCCAGCATGTTCAGACCCCCACGCCGACCTGCGCCCAGCCTGAAGCCGGATTCAAACAGGTCACACGTCTAGCGCGAACAGTGTGCGCGCGTTCGGCTGCCGGCACGCAAGGGCATAGTCGTGACAACTCCGTGACGGCTCCCGGGCCAACACAATGCGCGCTGCTACTGTCGCCCCGCGTGGCGCAATCGTGGTTCCAGCGGCGAGTGCCCACAGCATTGCGCGATGCAACCCGGCCGTGGCGGGAACGGCGGCGCAACGCAATCCCGTTACGCCCCGGCGAGCGCCCGGCACCACCCGATTTCATCGGCGTCGGTGTCCAGAAGGCCGGCACATCGTGGTGGTACGACCTGCTCGCGGCGCACCCCCGAACGCACCGTTCGGTGGCACACCGCAAGGAACAGCACTTCTTCGACCGGTACCTCGACCGGCCGTTCGACGGGGACGCCGTTGCGGCGTACCACCGCCGGTTCGCACGCCCCGCAGGAACGCTCGCCGGAGAGTGGACCCCCCGCTACGTGCACGATTTCTGGGTGCCCGCGTTGTTGGCGCGGGCGGCGCCGGCCGCGAAGTACCTCGTGCTCCTCCGCGACCCCATCGAGCGTTACCGCTCCGGGCTCATCGAAGCGATGCGCACCGAACCGGGCGCCGACGAGCGCGACCTCACGAACGACGCGCTCGCGCGCAGCCGTTACGCCGTCGACTTGGGCCGGTTGTTCGCGGTTGCGCCGCGCGACCAGGTACTGGTGCTGCAGTTCGAGCGATGCGTCGCCGACCCCGTGACGAACTACCGCGCCACGCTGCAGTTCATCGGCTACGACGACGACCGTTTCGTGCCGCCCGGCATCGACCGACCCGTACGCGCCACCCGAAGGGAAAAGACCACGCTCTCGCAGAGCTTGCTCGAACGCTTACACGACGAACTCGACGACGATGTGCGGGCGCTGCGCGACCTGTGCCCGGAGATCGATCTGCGCTGCTGGCCGAACTTCTCCCGACTGTCGTGACCGCTCAGACCGGCCAACCGAAGTCGGTGCCCAGCAGCTCGTACAGCCGGCGGTTCGGCTCGCGGAAATCGTCGACAAGACGGGCGCGCACTTCGGGATCGAGCGGAGACTCGACGCCCTTGTTGTAGATCTCGAACGCGACACCGGAGAACGACGCCAGCCCGAGGAAGGCGAGCACTTGCTTGTACGCGTCGCCCGGCGCTTCGAAGAACTGTTCCGATTGCAGGATCAGGAACCGCTCCCGCGGGAACCGTTCGAACCACCGCTCCAGTTGCTCGGCGTACCGCCCACGAGCGATGTAACTCATGCGGTGCTCGGCGACCGCTTCTCGATCACCGGTGCGCATCAACTCCTCGACCTCGTCGTAGTTCTCGCGTTCGGACTCGATCGCGGACTCGAATGAACGCGACTCCGCGCCCATGCGTACGTTGTGGCGCCAGTGCGAGAACGCGCGCTCGACCGGGTCGCGCAGGAGCACGATGAGCTTCGCGTCGGGGAGCATGAGCTTCACGCGGTCGGGCACGAGCGGATGGTGCAGGTAGTACGGCGTCGCCTCACCGGTGATCCACGTTCGGGGTGATCGCACGATCAGCGGGAACTGCGCCCGGTACCAGTCCTCGCCCCGCTCATAGCGCAGGTCGAAGAAGTGCGGTTCCTTGCGCCACGGTTTGCGCACATCGGGGTGGGGCCAGATGTACCGGTACAACGATGTCGTCCCGGCCTTGGCGGCGCCGATGACGAGGAAGTCGGGGAGCGGCCGGCGAGACAGCGTGGCGAGACGGAACGGTCGTTCGATCTTGTGCGCCCACACGCGACTTCCGCGGGCACGGCGGCGCGCCCGGCGTATGCGCTCCCCCGCCGCCGTCATCGTGCTCGCCATCACCTGCCTCCCGACCGGTCGGCGATCGTACTCGCCACTGTTGCCGGTGCGATCACGACGCGGGGCCTTCGGCGGAACGATGCGGAACGGTTACCCGCGCGCCCGGCGCAACATCTTCTTGAACTCGTCGACGTTGCGGCGCAGCAGCACGCCGCTCAGCGCCCGGCGGGATGTCGTCAGCTGCTCGAATTGTTGGCGGCCACGGCGCTCCGAGGCATGCGCGGCCAGCAGCTCCACCGAGATCGCGTCGGGTTCGGGCAACGGACGACCGATCGCGAAGGCGTCGTACGACGGCTCGAGCGTCTGCAGCATCGCCCAGAGGTCGCGCTGGCTTCGCGTCGCAGCCGGGTGCTCGAACGCGGCGCCGGCATCGTGATGGCGACGTTGCGCGTCGAGCGCGTCGATCGCCGGGCCCGGCCCGCCCGGCAATGGCACCCCGAAGCCGGACAGCGTTGCGTGCAGGCGCGACACGGACGCGCCCGGGTCGGCAAGGAACTTCGACCAGTCGACCACCGCGACCGGCCGCCCCGCAACATGTGCGAGGGCGTCGTGGTTGTACCGCTCCCAGAGCGCGAGGCCGTGCGCGGGCCCGAAGCGCACGGTTCCCGGCCGGTCGTCGGGCAGCTGGCGAGCCTGCAACGACGCGAGCACTTCGAGAGGGTGCCGGAACACGAACACGAACCGAGTGCCCGCGCCGAGGATCGGGAGCCAGAACGGCAACGTGATGCACGTACGTGGGTCCTTCCACACCGAAACGCTCGCGTGCGCCAGATCGGCGCTCGCGTGCCGCGCGGCCGAGCGCAACGGCTCGAGGTCGGCGCGCGTTTCCCAGCCGGGTTCGAGCGCTGGGGGTGCGTCCCAGTCGCCGCCGAGCGCGGCGAGCAGGCGACGATTGCAGTCGCGCAACTCGGTGTGCTCCCAATTGCGGTCGAGAAGCTCGGGTGGGCCGATGGTCGCGCCCATGAGATCGAGCACACGGGCAACCGCGGAGGTCCCGCTCCGGTGCATCCCGAGGACAACGACGAACGTCATGGCGGGCGCAGCCTAGAAGGGGCCGGCGTGACCGGCGGCGTGACCGGCGGCGGTGGGCGGCGAGTACGCTGCGATGCCCATGAACGGGCTGTCGCGCCGGATGAAGAACGTCGGCGCCCGCAAACGCGATCGCGACACGCGCGGGCCCGAAGATGTCATCGGGGAACCGCGCGAAGATCCTCCCTGCCCGCCCGGCTTCACGGTGGGCCCACCCGACTTCGTGGGGGTCGGCACGCAACGGTCGGGCACGACCTGGTGGTTCCAGCAGCTCACCCGGCATCCCGAAACCTACGTACCCGAAGGGCACCCGAAAGAACTGCACTACTTCGACGCGTACTGGGCGAAGAACTTCGACGCCGCCGACGTCGCCGCGTACCACCGCCAGTTCCCTCGCCCGCAAGGTTCCATCGCCGGCGAGTGGACCCCGCGCTACATCTACGACTTCTGGGTCCCGCCACTCCTGCAACGAGCCGCGCCCGACGCGCGCTTTCTCGTCATGGTGCGCGACCCCGTTGCCCGGTTGCGGTCGGGAATCGCGCGCGGTCTGCGGTTGACGCGATGGCGGTACGGGTCGACGTTCCTCGACGATGCATTCGAACGGAGCCGCTACCACGCGCAGCTGTCGAACTTCTGCGCCGTGTTCCCGCGCGAGCGCGTGCTCGTGCTGCAGTTCGAGCGGTGCGTGGCCGCGCCCGAGGCGGAGTACCGACGCACGCTCGAGTTCCTCGGTTATCGCGATACGTCGTTCGTGCCGCACGACATCGCGGTGCCCGTGCGCAAGGACGGTCGCCGCGACACCCCGATCCCCGACCACGTTCTCGACGCGGCCGCCGCCCGGCTCCGCGACGACACGCTCCGGCTCGCGGCCGACTTCGACATCGATCTCGCGCTCTGGCCGAACTTCGCCGACCTCGCCGAGCGCACGTAGCAGGGTGATGAATCATCCCGCACAAGGCGCGGGCGCGCCTCAGATGAGAAACCCGCGCGGGAAGTCGTCGTCGTGTTCCATGCGATCGACGACTTCGTCGGAAAGCATCCGATCGGTCGCTTCGTGTTCTTGTAAGTAGTGCTCGCGCCGGCGCCGCGCGACCCGGTACCGCACGGCGCGCTCGACCCGGCCGAGGACCGGAACGGTTTCGGGCACGCGTGCCCGCGCCGCCGCGCGACGGGGGTTCGTGTGGGCGTAGCCGTCGGCTCGCGAGATCCGCTCCCGGAACCCCGCGCCGTGGTGGTACGCGACGTCGCCGTACACCGCGAACCAGAGCGGATGGAGGTCGACCTTGTTGGTGCGCAGCAGGGGCCGCCACCGCGTGCCCTGCGCGTCGAGCAGGCCGAGCAGGTTCCCGCCGACGTCAGTGACGGTCTCGCCTTCCTGGTTGACCCACGTGTGGCCGGGTCGCCAGTCGCCGTGGATCTCGTTCCAGAACCCGACCGTCGTCACCGCGAAGCACGGGTGAGGTTGCTTGTCGCCGAGGTTCTCGGCGCGGCACACCGCGGCCAGTGGCACACCCGCGAGGTACGTATCGTCGATCGGCGCGATCGGGAAGGCGTCGCCGTCGAGGAACACCAGGTGGTCGCCGGGCTCGGCCTCGTTCGAGACGACCGCAGCCACCTCGTTGAGCTTCTCGGCATGCGTCCCTTCGAGGTCCGCGGCCCAATCGAACCGCTGCGACCAACGCGGCTCGATGCCGTTGCACACGCCGTACGTGCGGGTACCCGCGGGCAGGTAGCGGCGGACGAAACGCAACTGCGTCTCGATCCAGGCATCGCTCTGCCAGTGGACGGTCACGACGTGGAACACGACGCGGCATCGTAACGACATCCCGCGCCGGCTCCTCCCCTTCGCCGCGGTCGGTACGATCGCCGGCGTGGGCGGAACCGGCGCGCCGATCTTCGTCGTCGGCACGATGCGTTCGGGCAGCACGCTCCTGCGCTTGGTGCTCGACGCACATCCCGACGTCGCGATCGGTATGGAGACCGGTTTCATGCGGTCGCTCGAGGGCGTCATCACGGTGCCGGGGTTCCTGTTCGGGGACCGCTGGTACGAACGGCACGGGCTCACGCTCCCCGAACTGGAAGCCCGCATCGCGGCGTTCTACGACGACATCTTCCGCAACCATGCCGAGTCGCTCGGGCGTTCACGCTGGGGCGAGAAGACACCGTTCCACGTGTGGCACCTGCAACGCATGGCGCGCTGCTTCCCCGACGCGAGGTTCGTCGCGATCGTCCGGCATGCCGGCGGCGCGGCCACCAGCCTCTACGAATGGCGGCACGACTTCGCGACCCAACTGCACGACTGGGTGTCGGAAAACCACGAGATCCTCCGCCGCCTCCCCGATCTCGACGATCGCGTCTGCCTCGTCCGCTACGAAGACCTGCTCGCGGAGCCGGGTGCGGTGCTGCACGAACTGCTCGCGTTCCTCGACCTCCCGTGGTCGGACGACGTCCTCCACCATGACGCGGTGCAAGCGGCGCGAGGCAACACCGCGCCGGTCGAGGGCGGAACCCGGCCGGCCGAGCCCATCGACCCCGCGCGCGCCTGGAACTGGCGCGACAAGCTCGACGACGCGGCGCGCGCCCAGGTGGAGACGATCGCGGGTGAAACGCTTCGCTGGTTCGGCTACGAAGCCGACGGTTGCGAACTTCGCGCGGTCGGGAGCGGTGCGATCACCCTCGGGGCGGAGCTTCGCGCCCGGCTGGCCGCCGAACCGCTCGAGCTCGCACCGCCGACTGGTGGCGCGCGTTCCGACGATGATCTCGCGCACGAACTCGATGTCGCGCGCGATGAACTCACGCGACTGCGGCGGCAGCGGTCGGTTCGCGCCGCGCGTGCGCTCAGCATGGCCGTGCGGGCGCGGTCCACCGCCGACCTGCGTACATCGTGGCGTCTCCTGACCGGAAAACCGGTCTGACACCGCCGGTCACGGCGGCTCAGCGCAAGAACCGGTAATCGCGACGGCCGAGGCGTCCGGACAGCCCATCGAAGGTCGCCGCGACGCGGGCGGCGAGGCGCCTCGTCGTGTTGTCGTGCTCCAGCACGATCTTGCCGAGCGATGCCGCCGACCAGGCGACCGAACGCAACCGCGCGAACCGTCTCCGGTTGACGAAGGTTTCGAGATAGAACCAGTTCCGCGTCGCGTAGTAGCTGCGCAGCACCGACTCCGAGACGCCGAAGCGCTGATCGCCCTTCGTCCGGTGCAGGATGAGCGCGCGGGGGTCTTGCCAGATCGTGAACCCGGCGCTGAGCAGGCGCTGCGAGTACTCCCAGTCCTCGAACCCGACGAAGAAATCGGCGCGGGGGAAGCCGACCGCTTCGATCGCCTCGCGCGGGAGCAACACACCGTTGAACGTCATCCGGTGGTCGGGGTACGGGAGCGCTGCGAGTTCTCCGGACGCGCGCCGCGCTGCGTCTTCGGCGCGGTTCCGTTCGCCGCGTGCCGCGACGACGCCCAACCGTTCACCGGCTTGGCGACGCGAAACCGCCGTTTCGAGCAGCCTCGCAAGACAGTCGGGATCGGCGACCGTGTCGTGTTCGAGCGCCCATACGTACCGGCAGCCGGGGTGGGCAAAGGCCGCCTCCCATCCGAGCGCGTGGCCCAGGCCGACGCCGACGTTCTCCGGGAGCGCGACGACCTCGAGCCCGTCGAGACCATCGTGCGCGGCCAGCATTGCCGGTGTGCCGTCGCGGCTGCCGTTGTCGACGACGATCACGTGACCCGGGCGTGCCCGCTGCGCGGCGATGGCCCCCAGCACGTCCGGCAGCCACTCGCCGCCGTTGTACGCAAGCACGACCGCGACGACGTCGGTCGCCGTTTCCTTCATCTTGCTGCCTCGGCGCCGAGGTCGTCGAGGATGACCTGGGCGATGTGGTCCCACGAGAACTCGCGGCGTACGACCTCACCGCGCGCCCGCGCCCGATCCCGCGCGGCCGGGTAGTCGGCGAGGGTCTGCTCGAGCGCGGCCAGGAGTGCGTCGACGTCGCCGGGCGGCACCACCTTCCCGCCGGGACCGAGGATCCATTCCTGGTTCCCCACGGTCGATCCGATCCCCGGCACGCCCGCCATGAGCCCTTCGGCGAGCGCGATGCCGAAGGCTTCCATGTGTGTGGGGACGACGACGAGGTGCGCCCGGCGGTACAGCTCGAACATCGCCGAGTGCGGCACCCGGCCGAGCACGCGTACGCCCGCCGGCCAGGGCGGCGGTGGCGCGACACCGACGACCGTGAGCTCGGTCTCGGGGTGAGCAGCGTGCAGCTTCGCGAACGCGTCGAACAGCTCCGGCCCACCCTTCAGCTCCCACTGCGTTCCGACGAACAGGAGGCGCCGGCACTGTGGGGCCGGTGGCGCCATGGGCCCGATGGGGACGTTGGGGCCGGCCGCGACGACGCGCACCCGCTCCGCGGCAACGGCGTACCGTGCGGTCAGGACCTTCGCGGTCGACGGGCCCATCGTGTAGATCCGCGCCGCGCGCTGCAGGCACGCCGTCTCGCGCACCAACCACGCGTCGGTGAAGCGAGACCGGAACCGGCCCCCTACCGCGGCACCTTCGCGACCGACACGATCGGTGTAGACCACGTAGGGCGCCGCGAGGTCGGTAAAGGCCGGCAACGACTGCACGAGCACCGTGACCGGCGCGGGCGCCCGGTTGACGAGGTTGTACCAGCGCTCCATCGCTCGCGACCACGCGCCCGTTTTCGGCCACGCGGCGACCTCGATCCGGGCCTGGCGGCATTCGCGCATCGCCGCGGCCCGCGCGAACGCGAGCCGAGGATCGCGTGCCGCGCGTTGGAGGTCGAAATCGGAAACGGCAACGCGACGCGACAACGCGTCCCGAAGCGAGAGCGCGCTGCCGGAGAACGCGCCGAGGCGCACGAGGTCGGCACGCTCGATCACCGCGACGCGACCTCGTGGAGCGCGAACTGCACGCGGGAGGCGACCCGACCGAACCGGCGGCCGCTCACGAGCGGGACATGAGGCTCGCCGATGAGACCCGTATCGCGGTAGGCGCGCACGAGGGCATCGTCGGCGGCACCGAGCCGTCGCGCATCCCGGGTCGGGGGCGCAGCGGCAGGAATGTCGCCGGCGACGTTGACGCGGTAACCGGCGAGATGACCTCGCCACGCCAGTTCGTGCCCTCGGTGCTCCGCGTACCGATCGTCGAAACCGCCGATCGCGTCGAGCACGCTCGTACGCGCCGCGAAGCAGTACGGGTCGAGCGGGATCACTCCGTCGAGGACGGGAGCGGCGGTGTCGAGCAGTGTCGGCGCGGTCGCGAAGTCGGCGTTGCGCAGGCCCGCGACGAGGTGCGCCGCGAACCGCGACCGCTCGTCGGCGCCGAGCGCCGGCCGGTCGACCACGACGGTCGCAGCTTCGGGCAGCACATTGCCGGGCGAGTATGCCGCCGGAAGCGGCGGCGGCGTCGCGAGTGCCCCGGCCGGCGATCGCGACGCGTCGCCGGGTGTCGCCGCGCGACCGTCGGGCGGCCAACACCGCCGGGCGACCGGTGGCACCGACGCGGCCACCACCCGCATCACGACCCGGGGGCGCAACGGCGTCGCCCGCCACGCCCGGCCGAAGGCCCGCCGCAGCGTCACGGGTGTCGCCGCGGCGAGCCGCGGCGACACCGATCGCCGTGTACCGCACCTGGAGGCTCTCGCCGTGCGAACCGAGCAGCGCCGCGTGATGTTCGATCTCGTAACGAGCGCTGGCTTCCTTCATCGTCCCGTACTTCGCGGGCCGATCGCTCCACTCGCGCCGCAGCACGAGCGCCGGCGAGATCCCAACAGCGAAGTTGCTCGCACGCCAGGCCTCCACGAGCCGGATCGCGAGCTCCGTGTTCTCGCCGAAATGCAGTCCCTCGACGTAGCCGCCGACTTCGTCGAACAGCGAACGTTCGACCGCGAACGTACCCGGCAGGAACGTGCCTTGCGTGTGCCCGAAATCCTCGAAGCCCCGGGCGAAATGCAGTTGCTGCACGCGGCCGTCGCGGCCGATGTCGATGTGGCCGGCCCGGCTGCATCGGGTCCCGCGGTCGCTGAGCGCAGCGACGTGCGTCGAGAGCCAGCCCGGGAACGGGAGGTCGTCGCTGTCGAGGAACGTCAGGAACGGCGCGGTCGCCTCGGCCGCACCGCGATTACGGGCCGCCGAAACGCCCCGGTTGTCCTGCCGCACGAGCCGGACGCGCGGATCGGTGTACGCATTCGCGACGGCGGCGGTGCCGTCGGTCGAACCGTCGTCGACGACGATCAACTCGAAGTCGGTGAACGTTTGCTGCAGCACGGCGTCAATGGCTCGGGCCAGCACGTGCGCACGTTGGTACGCGGGAACGACGACCGCAACGACGGGCACGGAACGACCGTCAGCGGCGGTGCATCCGGCGCGATACGGCGCTCTTGCCGTCGCGCAGCGAGCGGCGGTACCGCCAGCGGGCCACCCGGCCCGCGCCTTCGACCCGCGCCCGCAGCGAAATCGGCTCGGACGTCTCGTACCCGAACGCGTCGAGTTGGCGACCGGCGATCGCTTCGAACAGCGCAACATCGGCGGGACGCATCTCGTCTTGCCAGCGGCGGGTTCGGGTCGGGGCGACGACCAGGTTCGAGTGCTCTTCCGGGTGCGGGAGTTCGGCGACGAGGGCGGCGGCGTGCTCGTGGTAGCGGATCATCGCCGGGTCGTATTCGAGGTCGAGGAAGCGGCATACGTCACGCACCACGACCTCCGGGTCGTCGACGAGGTCTTCGTACCGCAACTCGCGGTAGCGATCCGCACCGAGGCGGATCCCGTCGCGACGGCCCTTCGCGACCACACCCCGCCATACGAGCGCTTCTTTGTGCACGAGATCGCTGCTCCACGACGCGGCGACGCGCGACAACGCAACGTTGCGACCGTCGCGCACGATGTGGACGAACCGTGCTTCCGGGAACGCAGCCGCCAGTCGAGGCATCGACCTTACGAACACAGGCGTCTTGTCGCCGTAGCGCTCCTTGCCCTGCGCCGCGGCGTACGTCGCGTAGACGGCCCGGATCGCTTCGGGGACCGAACGAGGCGGCGAAGTGCGCAGCCGCTCGCGCACCGCGTCGATGTCGACCCGCCAGTTGGCGAACGAACCGTCGGCCGCGAGATCGCTCAGGAAGGCCTCGATCGCGAAGGGTTGCTGTTCGTAGCGTCGCCGGTACTGGAGGAACGTGAGCGGGAAGTACGACTCGTCGGGGACGCAGAAGTGCGGGTGCGCGTTGAAGATCGCCCGCACCAGCGTGGTGCCCGACCGGCCGCAGCCGACGAAGAACGCGAAGGGAGCGCGCTCGCTCACTCGAGGTCCCACGTCGCAGGGGTGTAGAGAGGCGCGAGCCGCACGACCCCCTTCGGCGCGGGATCGAGATCGGGCCCCACGACTTCGAAACTCGAAACCGGGCTCCACGGGAGCACGTCTTTGCGCCGTCCCCTGATCGACGCCCACACATAGAACTTGCCGCCCGGCAACGGGAGCGCGGGCACCGTGCAGCGGATCGAGCGCTGCTCGCCGATCCGCATCTCGTGGCGGACCGAGAAAATCGGCGTCGACGCGCCTTCGCTCACACCGACGAACACGGTCGCGTCCATCGACGACATGGTGTCGATGTTCATGCGCACGCAGAACGGTTCGGACGTGCGGGCCGGCCCGCCGTCGGGCCCGCAGACGACGACATCGCTGATCTTGACATCACCTTCGGTCTTCAGGTCGAGCTTGTCGCGCTCCTCGATCGCGGCGCGGTAGTCGGAGAGCACTTCGCGCACCGGCCCGTCGGCCCGCATCACGCCGTAGTCGAGCCATACGGCCCGGGAACAGGTCGCTTCGACGGTCGCGAGGTCGTGCGACACGTAGACGAGCGTCGTACCACCCGACAGCACGACGTTCATCTGGTCGAGGCACTTGCGCTGGAAGGCCGCGTCGCCGACGGAGAGCACCTCGTCGACGAGCAGGATGTCGGGTTCGAGGAACGCGGCGATCGCGAAGCCGATGCGCATCTTCATACCGCTCGAATAGAACTTCACCAGCCGGTCGACGGCATGCTCGACCCCCGCGAAGGCGATGATGTCGTCGAAGCGGCGCGAAACGTCGCGCCGGGACAGCCCCAGGAGCGACCCGTAGATGTAGACGTTCTCCCGGCCGGTCAGCTGCGGGTGGATCCCGGCGGCGACCTCGATCAGGGCACCGACGCGGCCCTCGACCTCCATCAGGCCCGAGTGCGGGTACATCACCCTCGAGAGGATCTTGAGCATCGTGCTCTTGCCCGAGCCGTTGGCGCCGATGAGCGCGATCGACTCGCCGGGGTCGACGGCGAAGTCGATGTCGCGCAGCGCCCAGGTCCAGCGCCCGCCGCCGGATCGCAGGCCCTGCTGCTTCGCCTTGCGGTAGTGCATCGCGGTGCGGATCCGCTTGGCCTTCCGGTCGGCGTGGAACCGCTTCCAGATGTGGTTGGCGCGCATCGCGCCGGTCGGGACCGCGCTACGCGACATCGGCGATACCCGGCTCGATCTTCTTGAACAAGATGTACCCGCCGAAGAAGTAGAGGCACGTCGAGATCAGCCCGAGCCCGACGAGGTTCCATTGTGGCGCCAAACCGTCGAGCACACAGCGGCGGATGCCGTCGATGATCGGCACCATCGGGTTGAACAACGACATCGGTGCCCAGTAGCTCTTGGGGAACTTGTCGAGCGTGTAGCCGACCGGCGTGAGGAAGAGCCCGAACTGGGTGAAGAGCGGCTCGATGCGCCGCAGGTCACGTAAGTAGACGACGAGCACCGACAGCGTGATCGACGCGCCGATCGACAAGACGATGAGCATCGCGACGAGCGGGATCGCGTAGTAGCTCGTCGACTTGGGCGTGAACCCGTAGTACACGAAGAACACGAGGAGCATGGCCGTCTGGATGAGCGTCGTGATCCCCGTCGCGACCACCGACGAGATCGGGAACACCTCGCGCGGGCAGTGGACCTTGTTCAGCAGGGTCATGTTGCCGATGAGGGCGCCGACCCCCGCGTCGCAATTGTTCGAGAAGAACCCCCACGGCAACAACGCGAGGTAGCTGAACAGCGGGTAGGGCACACCACCGGTCTGGACGTGGAAACCCTTCTTGAAGACGATCGTCATGACGATCATCGAGATGAACGGCTGGATGACGGCCCAGCCCAGGCCCAGCTTCTCCTGCTTGTAGCTGGAGATGAAGCTGCGCATCGTCAGCGACCAGATGAGCTCGCCCGTCTGGGTCAGCTCGCGCAGCGACCGCCACAACGAGAAGCGGTGCTTGTACCTCAGGTTGCGGGGCGGCGTCGCGGGGACGATCAGTGGGTCGTAGCGGTGCATCGGGAGCGACCGGCCCAGGTTGTTGACTGCCTGTTCGGGCTTCGGTGCTCCGAACTCCTCGATCACTGCCTGCCCTCCGCATACGGTGGAAGCACCACCGAGTGCCGCCAGTCCACCACGTCGAGCGTGATGAGGCCAGAAATCCTACAAGTCATCGCATCGACCGATCGTCGGGGCGCCGAGGTCTTCGCCACCGACCTCGGCCGGGCGCTCACCGGCCGCGGGCGCACCGTGCAGACGGTCGCGGTCGCCCGGGGTCGCAACCCGAACCCGCTCCCCGTGGCCCCCCTCGGCACCGGTGCCGTGAGCGCGGCCCGCTCGCTCCGGCGGCTGCGACGGCCCGACCAGGTCCTCGTCGCGCACGGGTCCACGGCTGTCCCGACCTGCGCGCTCGCCTCGATCGGCAAACCCGGCTTCGTCTACCGCAACATCGGCGACCCCGGCTATTGGGCGTCGAGCCGGGCGCGACGGTGGCGGCTCGCCGCGTACCTGCACTCGGCGCGGCGGGTCGTGGTGCTCTGGCCCGGCGCGGCCGACACGCTCGTGCGGCTCCATCACGTCGAAGTGTCGCGCATCCGCCCGATCCCGAACGGCGTCCCGGCCGACCGTTTCCCGATGGTCGATGCCCGCGCTCGCGCGGTGGCGCGCTCCCGGCTCGGGCTCCCCACCGACCGGCCGATCGTCGGGTACGTCGGCGCCCTGAGCGCGGAGAAAGACCCCGCCGCGGCCGTGCGCGCCATCGGCCGCAACCCCGATCTCGTGCTCGTCGTGAGCGGCGACGGTCCGCAGCGAGCCGAGCTCGAACAGCTCGCGGCCACCGTCGCGCCGGGCCGCGCCCACTTCCTCGGCGTCACCGACGATCCGCAGCAGGTGCTCGCCGCCGCCGACGTGCTGTGCATCCCGAGCCGTACCGAAGGGATGCCGGCTGTCGCGATCGAAGCCGCGTTCACCGGGATCCCCGTCGTGGCGACCGATGTGGGGGCGCTGCGTGAAGTCGTCATCGACGGCGAGACGGGCCGGATCGTTCCTCGTTCCGGTGCCGGCCCCGACGCCGCGCTCGACGCCGCGCTCGACCCGGCACTGCGCGACGCGCTCGCGCGGGGCGCGGCGATGGGCGAACGCGGGCGGGCACACTGCCTCGCCCGTTTCGAGATCGGGATCGTCGCCGAGGCGTGGGAGACGCTGCTCGACGAAGTGGCCGCCGAGTCACCCTGCTAGCGCAAGCCGATCCGTTCGAGGAGGCGCAACATCGAACGCCTCGCCTTCCGGACTCGCACCCGCCGCCGGATATGGCCGGGATCGAGCCGCCATCGTGCCCGCGCTTCGATCAACGCGATCGTGCCCGGCGCGAGCGGCGGTAGCGGCGGCGGCGTGAACACCGGCGTCGCGCCGCGCACCGTTTGCGTGGCGTCGTAGAGCGCTTGCTGCTCGGGCCTGAGTGCGCCCGCGAGGGCGGCCGGCGCGTGCCGGTGGTGCCGCTGCCCGCGCTCGAGCGACGCGACCGCGGCATCGACGCTCCCACCGGGAGCGAGCCCGACCTCGAACTGCACGAGTGCATCGCGCAGGCGAGCGACCTCTTCGGCCGGGTGCGCGAGCAGGTCGTCGTAGTGGACGGCAACGGCCGGGAGGCCCGCCGCGTTGCGCAACGCGCCGCGCGTGTAGATCTCCCACAGTGCCACCCCGTGATCCTGGTCGAAGCGGTCGCGTTTGGTGAGCGACGCCGCGACCTCGAGCGGGTTCCGGAACGCGAGGACGATCACCGGGCGCCGCGGCAACAGGGGCATCCAGAACGGCAGCGTGAGACACAGCCGCGGGTCTTTCCAGGCCCAGGCACTGGTCGGTGTTTCCCCGGTGCCGCCGTCGAACGCGGCACGCAGCGCGCTCGATGCGTCGCCGGTCAGCTCGGCGACGCGGGCGGCGCCGAGCCACTCGTCGTCGAGGGGTGGGATGGCCCAGCGCCGGCCCGCCCTCCGCAGCAGGCGCTCGTTCACGTCCTGGAGCGGTTCGTTCTCCCATTCGACCTGCAGTTGGTCGCGCGCGCCCAGTGGCACCCCGAGCAGGTCGACGACCCGGGTGACGGCCGACGTCCCGCTGCGGTGCATCCCGAGGACGATGACCGGCTGTTGCTGAAGCACGCGTCGCTCCGCCACGTACCCTTTCGAAGAGCCCGATTGGGCAGGCATCTTCTCATGCCTCTCCCATGTCGAGAACGGTGTAGTGGCCCGACCACCGTCGGTATACTTCCGGTGGGCACTGCCAGGCGGGGGTTGTGGCAAATGGATGTTCAGGAGTATCCGCGCATGTTGCGCCGGCGATGGTTCGTCATCGTCGCCGCGCTTGCGATCGGGCTCGCGCTCGCGTGGGTGACGCTGCCCAGTCCCTCGGCTGATGCGAAGGCCGCGAAGAAGGACGTCTCCTTCAAGGCGAGCGCGGTGATCGTCTCGCCGCCGGGGTCGAAGAACAGCCTCAACCAGTTCGCCGTGTTCGCGACCAAGGGGCCGATCCCGCTTGCCGTCGCCAACCAGTTGGGCGTGAAAGTCGGCGCCGGGAATGGCGGGGCGGCAGCTGCGGCAACCGGGAGCAAGAAGGCCGTCGCCGCCGCCGGCGCGGTGAAAACGGCCCAGATCGGTTCCACGTCGGTCCGCGTCCAACCCGATGCGGGGTCCGGCTCGATCACCATCGTTGCTACCGACAAGGACAAGGCCACCGCGATCGCGGTGGCCAACGGGCTTGCGAACGGGCTGATCGCGAAAGAAGGGCAGACGGCGACCGCGGCGCAATCCGTGAAACTCAGCCAGCTGGAACGCGCCGTCAACAACGCGAAGGTCGGGCTCTACGTCGCGCAGGTCGGGTGGGCGAGAGACCCGAAGAACAGCCTTGCGAAACAGAACCTCAACGATGCCCAGAACCGGTACCAGACCGCGCAGGACCGGCTCACCGCCTTCAACAATCAGGGGCCGGCGGCGCCGCCGTTGAGCCTCCTGCAGGCCGCCGAAGCCGAGCGCATCACAAAGAAGTCGAACGGCCTGACGGCGCCGACGAGCAAGACGACACGCCTCGTGCTCGGTGGGGGCCTCGGCCTCATCCTCGGCCTCGGGCTCGCGCTCTTGCTCGAGCGTTTCGACGCGCATGTCCGCACTGCGTCCGCGGCCGAAAAAGTCGCGCAGCTGCCGGTGATCGCCGAGGTCCCGCACGTGCGCATGCGCAAGCACAACCGTGACGAGATCCTCACCCTGGTCGCGCCGAAATCGCAGTACGCGGAGGCGTACCGCGGGCTGCGTACGTCCGTGTCGCTGATGTCGATGGCCCGCGCCGCGGCCGCTCCGGCATCGACGAACGGTCATGGTGACGAATTGCACATCGTCGCGACCGAGCCCCAGGTGATCCTGATCACCTCCCCGGGACCGAACGAGGGCAAGACCACGACGTCGGCGAACATCGCGACCACGTTCGCGGGGATGGGCGCCTCGGTGATCCTCATCGACCTCGACTTCCGCCGCCAGAAGCTGTTCCGCATGGTCGGCGCGCAACCGGGCCCGCACCTCACCAACACCGGAGAGCTGGGCGGTGAGCTTCGCGTCGACCTGGCGTCGGTGATCCAACCCACGAGCATTCCGGGCGTCCGCTTCGTCCCGAGCGCGCCGCGTGACGCGATGCCCGAGCACGCGCTCCGGCTCGCACGGGCCGCGATCGAAGCAGCCCGGAAGTCGGCCGACATCGTGATCCTCGACGGTCCGCCACTCTTGCTCACGAACGACGTCCGAGAACTCATCACCAGCGTCGACGCCGTCGTGCTCCTCGCCCGTGAAGGTCGCACGCAGCGGCGCGGGCTGGCGCGTGCATCGCAGCTCCTCCACCGCATCGACGCACCGGTTGTCGGTCTGGCGTTCATCGGATCGCACGGCAATCGCCGCGAGTACGGCTACGGCGAGAACTACGGCTACGGGTACGGCTACCGGGCGCCGCGCAAGCCGCGCAAGGACACGCGCCCGATCAAGGTCAAGTCGAAGGTCAAGGCCCCGGCCAAGGTCGAAGAAACCGTGATCTCGCTCGAAGACCCGCCGATACCCGCACCCATCAGCCTGGAAGAGGATTCACGGGAACGCGAGTCGCGAGTGTGGCCGCGACGGTGAACCTTCCCGCGGCGCCCGAGGGCAGGTCGGCCCGATGGGCGCCGGGCAATGTCGCGACCCGGCGAACGGCATCGGCGGTACTCGTTCTCCCGACCGACTCGCCGGCCGACGAACCGATCGTCCTCACCGGCAGCGCAGTGGCAATGTGGGACGCGTTCACCACGCCACAGACGTTCGACGCGGTGATCACGACGCTGGCGGCGCAGTACGCCGCCGATGACGCGACGATCCGTTCCGCGATGGCGCCGATCGTTGCCCGCCTCGCCGAGTCGGGCGCGCTGGTGGAGCAGCCATGAACCCCCGCGAGCTCACGTTGCCGGTCGCGGCGTTCGGGCTCCCGGGCACCCGTCCGACCCTGCTCGAAGCACCGCTCGACGACGGTGATTGGTCGTTGCTGCGCGACGACATCCGCACGAGCCGCGTGACCGGTCACCTCGTAGCCGCGATCGAGGCCGGGGCGTTCGCGGTGAACGACCGGCAGCGCGAAGACGCCTCCGACGACCACGTCCGCGCGCTCGCGCTCGACCTCACGCTGGAACGGCTCCTCGCCCGCACGGTCCGTCGCTTTCGTTCCGCCGGCATCGAGGTTCGAGCGTTGAAGGGCCCATCCTTCGCGCACACGGTGTACCCCCGCCCCGAGCTTCGCAGTTTCGGCGACATCGACATCCTCGTTCGCGGCGACCAGTACGACGACGCGGTCGCGTTGCTCGTCGCCAACGGCGGCAACCCGCGCTTCGAGGAGCCCCGGCCGGGCTTCACCCGTCGTTTCGGGAAAGGCGTGTGCGTCGCGATCGACGGCCTCGAACTCGACGTGCATCGCTCGTTCGTCGCCGGACCGTTCGGCCTCAGTGTCGACACCGAGTCGCTGTTCGACGATCCCGTCGCGTTCGAGATCGGCCACGAGACCATCGACGCGCTCGGCCCCGTGCCCCGTTTCCTGCACGCGTGCTACCACGCGGCCCTGGGCGACGAGGACCCGCGCGCCGTTGCCTTGCGCGACGTTGCGCAGATGGCCACCGCATCGATCGACCACGAGGCCGTGCTCGAAACCGCGCGGCGATGGCGGGCCGAGATCGTGGTGCAGCGGGCAGTGCTCCTCGCCTGGCACGCATTCGGTCTCGATGTCGATCGCCCGCTGCTGCGCGCCGCGCTGGCCGCGACCCCGGACGCATTCCAGCGCCGGTCGCTGCAGGCCTACGTGGGCCGCCGGCGCTCGTACGCATCGCAAGCCGCGGCCGGCATCCGAGCGCTGCCGACCAACCGGGAGCGAGCCGCGTACGCGTCTGCGTTGCTGTTCCCGAAGCGCGCGTACGCCCGCGAGCGCCAGGGGTACATGGCCCGCTGGCGTAAGGCCGGCACGCTTGCCCGCGCCGGACGGACCGCCGGATGACCGACACGATGCAGCCGCGCCGCGGCGCCTGGCTCGGCGGCGGGCCCACCCTCGAACCGCAGTCGCCACCGACTCCGCTGTGGGTCGTCGTCGTCATGTTCGTGGGCGCGATGGTGTACCTCGCGGGTTTCGCGTACGGCATCGCGAAGGGCGACACCAACGTGTTCGCCGGTCTGGTGATCACGTTCCCGCTGTTGTTGCTCACTGCCGCGATCGCCCGCTGGCTGGCCAGGAAGGACGGCGACCCAACTGTTTTCACGCTCGTCATGGGGGCCGGCGTGCTCAAGCTTCTTGGCGCGCTCGTGCGTTACTGGACGGCGTATTCCGTGTACTCCGGCGGTATCGACGCGAACAGCTACGACAGTTGGGGTCGTACGATCGCCGGCGGCTTCCGCTCGTTGAACCCGCACTTCGACGTCGGCGGCCGGCTGCTCGGGACCAACTTCATCAAGCTGCTCACCGGCATCATCTACACGTTCACACCACGCGCCCGGATCTCCGGGTTCATGTGTTTCGCGTTCCTCGGGTTCGTCGGCATGCTCTTCTATTGGCGAGCGTTCCGTATCGCGGTGCCCGACGGCAAGACGCGCCGTTACGCGTACCTGGTGCTCCTGCTGCCTTCGCTCGTCTACTGGCCATCGGCCATCGGCAAGGACGCATGGATGGCCCTCACCCTCGGCATCTCGGCGTACGGCGCGGCGCGGTTGTCGATCGGCCGGACGACGAGTGGGATGGGCGTCGCCCTGATCGGTATCGCCGGCGTGTGCATCGTGCGCCCGCACGTCGGCATCGCCGTGTTCGTGGGGCTCGGGCTGGCCCTCCTCGCGATGAGCACGCGACGCGAGCGGTTGCGCCGCCCGATCGGACCGATCATCGCCGCTTTGTTGCTCGTGGTCGCGGGCCTGATCGTCGTGCAGGAGGCCAAGCGGTTCTTCGGGTTCGGGAGCCTGACGTCCACCGAATTGACCACCCAGCTGAACACGACCGCGCAACGCACGAACCAGGGCGGGTCGTCGTTCTCGCCGATCTCGGTCGGTTCGAACCCCCTGCGCTTTCCGCTCGCGTTCGCAACGATCTTCTACCGGCCACTGCCGATCGAGGTGCACAACACGCAAGGCGTCATCGCGGGTGGAGAGTCGTCACTGATCTTCGTGATCACGCTGCTGTCCTGGCCGAGCGTCGCTTCGATACGACGACGATGGCGCACGCATCCGTACGTCGCCTACTGCATCGGTTTCATCATCGTGTTCGTCGTCGAGTTCTCGGTGTTCTCGAACTTCGGCATCCTCGCTCGTGAACGGTGCCAGGCGTTGCCGCTGCTGCTCGCGTTGCTCGCGCTGCCGCGCATCGAACCGAAGGTCGTGGACGCGCCATTCGAATCGCGGTACGCACCGGCGGGATGATGTCGTCACGTCGAGGCGCCGTCGAGCGACATCTCGACGACCTGCCGTGGGCGTACGAGACCGCGACGTTCGCCACGCTCGGGTTCGCGTTCTCGGTCCGCACCACCGAGCCCGAGCTCGGCGCGCACCTCGATGCGCTCTATGCCGAATGCGTCGCTCCGCGACCGGTTCACCATGCTCGCTACACGGTGCGGGAACGCCCCGGGCAGCGGGGCTCGCGCCTCGTCGTGCATTGCGACGGTGAACGCGTCATCTCGACGCCTTACCCGAGCGTCGCCCTCGACTTCCTCGTGTGGGACATCAATCGCCGGACGGCCGCCGCCGAGCAAGGTGCACTGCTCGTCCACGCCGGCGCGGTTAGCGCCGGAGACCGCGCCGTCATCGTTCCCGGTGCCTCGGGCGCCGGGAAATCGACGCTGGTCGCCGCGCTCGTGCAGGCCGGTTTCTCCTATCTCACCGACGAGACCCTCGCAATCGATCGCGGCGACGGCCGGATCCGCGGTGCCGCCAAGCCGATCGGCCTGAAACAGGGGTCGTGGGCCTTGTTCGGCGACTCCCTCGCGGCGCCGAACGCGGCCCGTTACACCTCGACCACACGCCACGTCGCGATCGCGGCCCTCGGCGGAACGGTCGCCGGCGACGCCCCGCTCGCGCGCCTCATCGTGCTCCCCCGCTTCGCGGGCAACTCGGGGGTGCGTACCGAGCCGGTCGCCGGCCTCTCGCGAGCACGCACGATCGCGCTACTTGCCGAGCAGTCATTCAACTTCGCGTCCTTCGGACCGGAGCGGCTCGGCCTGCTCGCCCGCGTCGTCGGGTCGTGCGCGACGTGGGTCGTCGACACGTCCGACCTCCCTCGGGCCGTCGAGTCCGTTGCCACCTTGCTCACGAACAAAGGGCACCGGTCGTGAGCGCGCCGCGACGCGTGCCCGCGATCCGTACCGATCTCGAACACGTCGTGATCGACGGCGAAACCGTCGTCTACGACGCCGGTTCTTCGACCATCCACGTCCTGAACGCGACCGCCACCGACATCTGGCAGCGCTGCGACGGTTCCGTGTTGCTCGCCGAACTCGTCACCCGGTTGGCGGAGGCCTATGCGACCGATGTCGCCGTCGTCGAACGTGACGTCGCGGCGTGCCTCGAGGATTTCGCGCAGCGCGGCTTCCTCGTCGGGCGCGGGACCGGCAGCGGTTCCCGGGGCCGTTCCTAGGGACGATCCGGCGCCCCTGCCGGGTCGGCTTCGTCGCGCAAGTTGCGCATCTGGTACAGCACCCGCCCGACGATGACCGCGGCCACCCCGAGCAACGCCGTGTCTTTGGCATCGCCGCCGGTGAACGGCAACGTTCCGCCGCCGCCACCCGCGCCGCCGGTCGTCGTCGTGGTGCCGCCGCGACCGCCGCCTCGGCCCGCGCCGCTGGCGTTTCCACCGGCCGACGACACGAACGAACCACCGGTGGTACTCGAACCGCCACCGAAGCCCGTGGAAGTGGAACCGAGGCCGGACTGGTCGGGACCGCTCGTCTGGGTCGTCGTCGACGAACCACCACCCGACGTCGTCTGGGTCGTCGTCGACGAACCACCACCGGCCGTCGTCTGGGTCGTCGTCGACGAACCACCACCCGACGTCGTCTGGGTCGTCGTCGACGAACCACCACCCGACGTCGTCTCGGACGTCGTCGACGAACCACCACCCGACGTCGTCTCGGACGTCGTCGACGAACCACCACCCGACGTCGTCTCGGACGTCGTCGACGAACCACCACCCGACGTCGTCTCAGACGTACTCGACGAACCACCACCCGACGTCGTCTCAGACGTACTCGACGAACCACCACCCGAAGAGGTGCTGGAGCCTTCGCCGCTCGTCGTGCTCCCTCCACCTTCCGTCGTGCTGGGAGGGGTGGAACCGGGCCCACCCACGGTTTGGGCGAGGGCGACACTTGTCATTCCCGGCGCAACCCAGGCGACCGCGGTCGCCGCCACGCCCACTTGCGCGGCGCGCCGTACGAAGACCCGCCGGCTGAGGTGGGCACGCGGGCCCTGCGACGCATCGGGGTGCAGGTTCGCGTCGCCGGCGCGTGCTACTGCGGGGGCAGCCGAATCGTCCTGAACGCCCTCGGTTGCCATCCTCTGCCCCTCACCCCACCTTCGCCCCACCCGGAAGGTCACCAGTGGAAATCTACACCATGCGCGCGAAACCAACGCCGACGTAGACCACGCTAAGAGGTTACGACTGGGTAACTACTCACCGAATTACGTCCCGAAACCGCCGGAACGGTCCAAATCGTACGCGCCAGGCGACCGGCCCGACAAGACGGCGCGCGAGCCATACTCGAGGCGTGACGGTCCACGAGGTGGCCCAGCGGGGGTTCGAAGACCCCTCCGACTACGAAGCGGCCCGCCCGTCGTACCCGCCCGGCGCCATCGCGTGGCTCCGCGACGCCGTGGGTATCGTCCCCGGCCGGCGGGTGGTCGACCTGGCCGCAGGTACGGGGAAGCTCACGCGGCTCCTCACCGGCCTCGGGCCCGACCTCTACGCCGTCGAACCGGTGGCCGGCATGCGGGCCACCTTCCTCGAAATGGTCAGCGGAGCCGCGCTGCTCGCCGGTACCGCCGAAGCCTTACCGTTCGCCGATCGGTCCGTCGATGTCGTGACCGTGGCCCAGGCGTTCCATTGGTTCGACCACGACGCCGCCGCCCGCGAGTTGCATCGCGTGTTGCGGCCCGGCGGCAGGGTGGCACTGTTGTGGAACGCCCGCATCCGCGATGTCGACTGGGTCGATCAGGTGTGGGCCGTAATGGATCGCGTCGAGAAACACGCACCATGGCGCGATCACGACAACCGCGATCGTACGACCGAGCGCTTCGAGGCGCTCGGCGGCTTTGCTGCGCCGCAACGCGCCGAGTTCGTCCACGAACAGGTATGCACCCCGGACGACGTCGTGCGGCGGGTGGCATCCGTCAGCCACGTCGCGGTGCTCCCCGCTTCCGACCGCGCCCTCGTCCTCGACGAGGTGCGTCGCATCGTCACGACACACCCGTCGACGCGCGGGCGGCGGCAGGTCTCGATCCCGTATCGCGTCGACTGCTCGTTCGTGCGCCGCGTGTGATGGAACGACCATCGGTACCCGCCCGGTGTGCCATGATGCGCGGACGGGTGCCCTCACGAGCCGGTGAAGGGAGATGGCAGTGTCGGGAAACGCCAGCCGGGCAAATGGCCCTCGCGGGACGGCCCGGCCTCCGCTGCCGCTCGGCCGGCGGATCGAGCTTTCGCATCGCGGCACGACGTTCGTTCGTGAGGTCGCCGGCCCGAGTGGTGCGCCGACGGTGCTCCTGCTCCACGGCTGGATGGCCAGCGGGGGGTTGAACTGGTTCCGGGCGTTCGGACCGCTCTCCCGGTACTTCAACGTGATCGCCCCCGACCTGCGCGGCCACGCGCGAGGGCTGCGCTCGCGGCGCGTGTTCCGGCTCGCCGATTGCGCCGACGACTGCGCGGCCACCATCGAAGCACTCGGGTGCGGCCCGGTGATCGCCGTCGGCTACTCCCTCGGCGGCCCGGTCGCGCAGCTGTTCTGGCGCCGGCACCGCGACCTGTGCGCGGGGCTCGTCCTGTGCGCGACGTCGACCGGCTTCGTGCCCGTCACGCGCGACCGCATCGTGTTCACGTCGATGATGGCCGCCGCCGCCGCCACGACCCGCGTTGGCGCGTTGGCGACGCGGCTACCGGGCGCACCCCGGCTCGGGGTTCTCCCGGCGCGTACACCGGGAAGCCTGCCCGAGTGGGCGGCGGCCGAGTTCCGCCGTCACGACTGGCGGATGATCCTCGAGGCGGGCCATTCGCTCTCGACGTTCCATTCGGCGCGGTGGATCAACGAGGTCGACGTTCCCAGCGCGGTCGTGGTCACCACCGCTGATCGCGCCGTCGCGCCGTTCCTCCAGTACAACATGGCGTCGTCGATCCCGAGCGCGTCGACATTCGAGGTCGACGACGGTCATATCGCGTGCATGCGTGACTCATTCGGCGCCGATCTCGTGCCCGCGTGCCTCGACGTCGCGGATCGCTTGGCCTACGCACCGTAAGGAGGGCTATGCGCCGGCTGGCCGGCCTCGACACCGCCTTTCTCTACGGCGAGACGCCCGCGTGGCACATGCACGTGTCGGCGCTGCTGATCGCCGATCCGTCGACCGCGCCGGGCGGGTTCTCGTTCGACCGGGTGCGCGAGATCACCAAGGAACGCCTGCCGCTCCTGCCCCAGTTCCGATGGAAATTGCAGGAAGTGCCGCTCGGCCTCGACCGGCCCGGCTGGGTCGAAGAACCCGACTTCGACGTCGACCATCACATCCGCCACATCGCGGTGCCCGCACCGGGCGGCCCGAACGAGTTGGGCGACCTGGTCGGCGACCTCGTGTCGTACAAACTCGACCGCGCCAAGCCGCTCTGGGAAATGTGGATGATCGAAGGTTTGGAGCACGGCTACGTCGCGGTGCTCACCAAGATCCACCACGCGATCATCGACGGCGTCTCGGGCGCGGGGCTCGCGCAGATCATCCTCGACCTCGAACCGGACCCGCCCCCCGTCGAGATCACTGCTGTCGAGTCGCTGCACGATCAGCGGGTTCCCGGTGTCGCCGAGATGCTCGCCGTCGCGACCGGTCAAGCGCTGCTGCGGCCGTGGCGTATCGCGCGCTATTCCGGCCAGCTCATCGCCCAGGGTCTCGCGCTGGCCGGGTTCGCGCGGCGCCAATCCGCGGCGCCACTACCGTTCCAGGCGCCGCGCGTATCGTTCAACGCCGAACTCACCCCCCACCGTCGCTACGCGACCGCGTCCGTCCCGCTGTCGCGCGTCAAAGCCCTGAAGGACGCGTACGGGGTGAAGCTCAACGACGTCGTGCTCGCGTTGTGCGCGACGGCCCTGCGCAACTACCTCAGCGGGCGCGGCGAACTCCCCGACCAGCCGCTGATCGCGCAGGTGCCGGTGTCGGTGCGGTCCGAGGACGACAACGACCCGGGCACCAAAGTTGCCGCGATGTTCGCGTCGCTGGCCACGAACATCGAGGATCCCGTCCTGCGTTTGGAGGCGATCTACGAGAGCACGCGCAACGCGAAAGAGATGCGCCAGGCGTTGGAAGCCCACAAGATCATGGGGCTCACCGACACCACCCCACCGGGATTGATCTCGATCGCGGCGCGTATGTACACCGCAGCGGGCCTCGACGCGCACATCCCGCCGCCGTTCAACCTGATCATCTCGAACGTTCCCGGTCCCCCGTTCCCGCTCTACATGGCCGGCGCGAAGTTGCTCTCGCTCACTCCGATGGGACCGTTGCTCTACGGCAGCGGTCTGAACATCACCGTGATCAGTTACATCGATCAGCTCGAATTCGGCTTCCTCGCCTGCAGTGAACTCGTACCCGACGTCTGGTCGATCGCGAACGGCATCGAACTGGCGCTCGAGGAACTGGAGAAGGCTGCGCCCGACGCGGCCTGACCGACCCCGGGGCGCGGCGGCGAAGCCGGTACATCCCTCGATGCCCTTCCGGGGTATCAAGAGGTATGCGAACGTCGCGGCCGGTCCTCACTGTGATGGTGGGTTTCGTCACCTTCGCGACATCGATTGTCGGGCTCGTCGACCATCGGGTACTCGACGATCTCGGGCGGCGCCCGCACGAACTCGCGCAGGGCCAGTGGTGGAGGCTCTTCACCTCCCTCCTGGTGCACGACAGCTGGCTGGCGCTCGCGTTCAACGCGGTGCTGTTCGTTGTGGTCGCCGTGATCGCCGAACGCCGGTTCTCGCGAGCCGAGTGGTTGCTCCTGTACTTCGGCAGCGGTGTGGTCGGCGAACTCGCCGGCGTCGTCTGGCAACCCCACGGGGCGGGGAACTCCGTCGCCGCACTCGGCCTCGCGGGCGGGCTGGCCGTTTCGGCTTTCGGGCCCGACGACCTCCGGCCGGTCTCACTCGCGTACCCGGCAATCGTGCTGGCCGTCCTGGTCGGTACCGACATCGGCGGCGGGGCCGGGACGTTCGTCACCGTCGCCGCGTTGGCCGCTCCGGGGCTCGCCGTGCAATACGTGCAACGGCATCCCGGCCGGCCGATCGTCCCGCTCCTGGGCGGAGCCCTCGTCGTCGAAGGGTTCTTCGCGTGCGCGGTGCAAGACATTCACGGCCCGGCGTTGCTCTGCGGTGCCGTGGCGGCTTCGGTCAGCCCGCGATATCGCGAATCCGTTCGACGCGCGCTTCGGCGTGGTTTGCGTCGAGGCCTTGGATCTGGAGCAACTCGTCGCGAGTAGCCGCCGCGATCGCTTCGGCGTTCTCGTCGGCGGCGGCGAGCCGCGCTTCGATGCCTTCGGCGACGATCGCTTCGGCTTCGCGGACGAGGGCATCGACCATGTCGGCCTCGGGAACGACGCGCACGACCTTGCCCCGTACGAACAGGTGCCCTTTGCCCCGTCCCGCCGCGATCCCGAGGTCGGCTTCGCGTGCCTCGCCGGGGCCGTTCACGACACAGCCCATGACCGCGACCTGCAACGGGATCTTGCGTGCTTCGAGCGCAGCCTGCGCCTCGGATGCCACCCGGATCACATCGACCTCGGCGCGCCCGCAACTCGGGCATGCGATGAGGTCGAGGCCTTTGCGTTCGCGGAGGCCCATCGACTCGAGCAGCACCCGGCCCGCCTTCGCTTCCTCGACGGGGTCGGCGGTGAGCGAGTAGCGGATCGTGTCGCCGATCCCCTCGGCCAGCAACGTGGCGATGCCCGCGGTCGATTTGATGAGGCCTTGGGGCGGCGGACCGGCTTCGGTCACACCGAGGTGCAGCGGGTGATCCGTGGTCTCGGACAGGAGGCGGTAGCTGTCGATCATCAACCCGACGTTCGATGCCTTCACCGAGATCTTCACGTCGTCGAAGCCGACTTCTTCGAACAGCGCCAGTTCGTGCATCGCCGACGCGACCAGCGCTTCGGGCGTGATGCCGCCGTGCCGCGCGGCCATGTCGGGGTCGAGTGACCCGGCGTTGACCCCGATCCGGATCGGCACCTGCCGGTCGAGCGCCTCGGCGGCGACGGCCTTGATGTGTTGCGGGTTGCGGATGTTGCCGGGGTTGAGGCGCAGGCCGTGCACGCCCGCTTCGAGTGCGCCGAGCGCGAGCCGGTACTGGAAATGGATGTCGGCGATGATCGGTACCGGGGAACGGGGCACGATGTGCGCGAGCCCCTCGGCGGCATCTTCCTCGTTGCAGGTGCAGCGCACGATGTCGGCGCCGGCCGCGGCGAGCGCGTAGATCTCCGCGAGCGTCGCTTCGTGATCGGCGGTCTTGGTCGTGGTCATCGACTGCACGCTGACACGCGCGTCGCCGCCGACCGCGACCTTGCCCACCATCAACTGTCGCGTCGCCCGGCGTTGCACCATCGCGGCTACCTCGGATACTTCCGGATCAGAACGGGTTCTGGATGGGTTGGCTCAGGTCGAGGAACAGGCTCGACAGGAAGATGAACCCGAGCACGCCCATCACCACCACCGTCAACGGCAACAACTTCGCCACGTCGACTTGCACCTTGCGGCCCCGCAACGCCGACCCGATGCGTTCGTACGTCGCGATGGCGATGTGGCCGCCGTCGAACGGGAGCAACGGGACGAGGTTGAAGATCCCGACGAACACGTTGATTGCGATCAGCAACCCGAATACCGACACCCATCCGGCAACCACCGCCTCGTTCGCGACCCGCGCGAAACCGACCGGCGAGATGAACCGGTCGTTGTTCGCCGCCGGTGCCTTGTTGCTACCCGAAACGGTGTGCACGTAACTGGTGATGCCGTGCAGCGAGAAGATCTTGCCGAGCGCGCCCACGGAGTCCTTGCCGACGTTGTAGACGTCGATCGGTGCCTTGGCCGCCGCGGCGAGCACCGCGTAGCGCACGTGACGCGTCGTCGGTTCGATACCCGCGAAGCCACGCACCTGACCGTCGGGGGTCTTGGTCGCGAGCGTCACCGGGATGGTCTGGAAGAGGCCGTTGCGCTCGACGACGAAGGGGACGCTCTGGCCACCTTTGTCCTGCACCAGGTTCGGGATGTCGTTCCAACTGCGAACGGTGTGCCCGTCGATGGACTGCACCCGATCGCCGGGCCGCAACCCCGCGATCGCCGCGGGCTGGTTCTTCTCGACGACGCTCAGCGTCGTCGTCGGCTGGATCAGGCTGCCGAACGCGATGACGATGAACATCAGCACGATCGCGATCGCGAAGTGGGTGAGTGACCCGGCCGACGCGACGAGCACCCGCGCCGGGTACGACTTCGAGCGGTACGTGCGCCCTTCGTCTTCGGGGGCCACGTCTTCGAGGTTGGTCATCCCGACGATCTTGCAATAGCCGCCGAGCGGCAGCGCCTTGATGCCGTACTCGGTTTCGCCCCGCGTGACCGACCAGATCCGCGGGCCGAACCCGACGAAGAACTCGGTGACCTTCATCCCGGTGCGTTTCGCGGTCACGAAGTGCCCGAGCTCGTGGAGCATGATCATCACGAAGAACGACATGATCACGACGATGGTCCACAACACGCTCGGCTTGAGCGTGACGAGGCCGACGACGACGAGGGCCGCAACGCCGGCAGTCGTGATCGCGCGCCGTGGATCGATGCGGGTGTCGACTGCGAGCGGGTCTCTCACGCGGCGGTCCTCCGTTCCACCACCGCGCCCGCGCGTTGGCGCGCGACACGGTCTGCTTCGAGAACGTCGGCGACGTCGTCGGCGTTCCCGCTGCCTCCTTGCAGCACTTCCTCGACCACCTCCGCGATCGAGGTCCACGACAACCGTCGCGCGAGGAACGCCTCGACCGCCACTTCGTTGGCCCCGCTGAGGATCGCGGGAGCCGTCCCACCGGCCCGGCCCGCGTCGTAGGCGAGCCGGAGGCAGCGGAAGGTCTCGATGTCGGGCGGCTCGAAGGTGAGATTTCCCACCGACGCCCAGTCGACCGGCCCGTACGCCTCGTCGAGGCGGTTGGGTGCGCCGAGCGCCAAACCGATCGGCAGGCGCATGTCGGGCATCGACAGCTGCGCGATGGTCGCGCCGTCGCTGAACTCGACCATTCCGTGCACCACCGATTGGGGGTGCACCACCACGCCGATCCGGTCGAAGCCCACGCCGAAGAGCTCGTTCGCTTCGATCACCTCGAGGCCCTTGTTCATGAGCGTCGACGAATCGATCGTGATCTTCGCGCCCATGTTCCAGGTCGGGTGTTTGAGCGCGTCCTCGACCTGCACGCCGGCAAGTTCGGCGAGGGTGCGGCCCCGGAACGGGCCACCGCTCGCGGTGAGCACGATCTTGGCGACCTCGCTCGCCCGGCCGCCGCGCAGGCACTGCCAGACGGCCGAATGTTCGCTGTCGACGGGCACGATCTCGCCGCCGCCACTCGCCCGGGCCTTGGCGACGACCGGGCCGCCGGCGATCAGGCTCTCCTTGTTGGCGAGGGCGAGCCGTTTCCCGCTGCCGAGCGCGGCGAGCGTGGCCGGCAACCCCGCGAACCCGACGACCGCGTTGAGGACGACATCGGCGTCGGCGAGCTGCGCGAACTCGGTCAGGACACCCGGGTCGTCGGCGCAGGTACGAGCCCGGTCGGCGGGGACGTCGAACGCGACGCGTTGGGTTTCGAGCAATGCCGCGTTGGTGCCGGCCGCCAGGGCGACGACGCGGTAGTCGTCGCGGTGCCGGGCGATCACGTCGAGCGCCTGGGTGCCGATCGACCCGGTCGAACCGAGGACCACGACCCCGCGCGCCCCGGTATGGGCGGCCATCAGGCAAGCCTACGTGCCGGTGCGGCCCCGGCGGCCCCGGGTCGTGCCCGGCCGTGCATCCTCACACGATCTTGAAATGCAGCGCGAGGTAGTAGGCGATCGGAAGGCAGAAGAGCAAGGCGTCGAACCGGTCGAGGACCCCGCCGTGCCCGGGCAGCACATTCCCGAAATCCTTCACTCCCAGGTCGCGTTTGAGCATCGACTCGGAGAGGTCGCCGATCAGCGCGCCGACGGCGACGAGGGCACCCAGCGCCAGCCCCCGGCCGTGGGTCCAAGGGTGGATCGCCCCGGCGACCGCCCAGCCGATCACCAACGACGCGACCATCCCCGCGACCGTCCCTTGCACCGACTTGTTGGGCGATATCCGGGGGGCGATCGGCGTCTTCCCGAACTGCGAACCGACGAAGAAACCGACCGCATCCGACGCGATCACGCAGATGACGACGCCGAGCAGGAGCCCGGTGCCGTCCTTGTGCGGTTCGAGGAGCAGGCCGGAGAAGCCTCCCAGACCACCGACGTAGCCGAACGCGAGCATCGTCGTGGCGATGCCGAGCGTCGGCCGCCCCGGCGTGACCTCGAGCAGGAACCACAGGAACGAGAACACCACCATGATCCCGAACACGACCGGGTAGGCGCCGGCACCGAAGTTGCGCGCCGCCAGGACGAGACCGCCGGAACCGAGCGTCGCGAGCAGCGTTGCGGGACGGAACCCGCCGCTGCTGGAGACCGTTACAGAACTCGAGCGCGCACGCGCCGACAACGACCGCCGCGAGCAGCGACGTCGCGGCAGTACCGAGCTTGAAGCACAGCAACGCGATCGCGGCGAGGATCGCGGCGGTCAACAGCGCGGTCGGCAGGTCGCGCCCGGCAGGGGGATGGGGCTGTTCGGGCGGGTAGTTGGCGCTACTCGGCCGGCGCCGGGCCGGGCGGGTCGCCGCCCCCGCGGCGGCCGCTGCGCCGCCCGCTGCTGCCCGCGCCCCGGGGCGCCGGCGGCGCTCGGCGAGTGCTTCGGCAAACGCCGCTTCGTCGTCGGCGGGCGGGTCGGTGAGCGCTTCCAGGCGGGCGGAGCCATCGGAAAGGTCGCCGGTCGCGAAGTCGGCTTCGGCCCAATCGGCGTTGTCGGATCGGAATCGCGGCTTGGTCGCGCCCAGGCCGGCCCACACGTCGAGGTCGGGGTCGGGTTCGTCCTCGTCGTCGGCGAAGATTGCGGGCACTGCGCCGGTCGGCGGTTCGGTCCAGTGCGGCAGCGCCGGGATTTCGCCGGTGGGAACTTCGCCGGTCCCCTTCGCGCCGGCCGCGGCCGGCGCCTCACCGATCTCCGACGCCGACCAGGTCGCACCGCTGGCCGGGAACGCCGGGGGCGCCGGAGGGCGCGGCCGGCGAAGATTCAGGTTCGGGCGCGAAGACGACCGCCGGTTCACCCGGTGCGGGCGCCGGGTCCCCAGCACCGGCCCGTTCGGGGCGCGGAGCCGCCGCCGGCGGCGCGCCCGCGTCGACCTCCGGGGTCGGTCGGGCCGCGCCCGACTCCAAAGCGGCCTGCGCCTCCTCGGCGCCGAGGATCCGAACGCCTTCGGAGGGGCTCGGCTTGGGGTTGTCGTCATCGAGACGATCGCTCACGCGGTCCCTTTCGCCGGTTCCCGGCGGCGGCATTCCAGGCTAGACCCCGCCCGGCCCGACCGCCCGATCTGGTCGGTCACCACCGAACGCGTCGTGCACCCGGTGGCCCTCATCCGTCGAAGTCCGCCCCTCCGACCGGCCGTCTCCCTACTCCTCGAGCAGTTCTTTTTCCTTGTGCGCCAGCATGTTGTCGACCTCGGCGATCGTGTCGTGGGTGAGCTTCTCGAGCTCCTTCTCGATCCGGTCGAGCTCGTCACGCGACAGGTCACCCGCCTGCTCCTCGCCTTCGAGTTCCTGGCGGACGTGGCGGCGAACGTTGCGGACGGCGACGCGACCCTCCTCGGCCCGAGATTTCACGACCTTCACGAGGTCCTTACGCCGTTCCCGAGTGAGCTCGGGAAACGTGAGCCGCACGATCTGGCCGTCGTTGCTGGGGTTCACCCCGAGGTCACTCGATTGGATCGCCTTCTCGATCGCCTTCAGCGCACCCTTGTCGTAGGGGCTGATGACGAGCACTCGCGGTTCGGGCACCGTGAACCCGGCCAGCTGCTGCAACGGCACTTCGCTGCCGTAGTAGTCGACCCGGAGCTTGTCGACCAGCGCCGGGGTCGCCCGGCCGGTGCGGATCGACCCGAACTCCTCCTTCAGGTGGCTGACCGCCTTCTGCATCTTGCCCTGCGCGTCCTCGAGCTTCGGATGCATCTACCCGCCCTCTCTCGAGCTGACCAGTGTCCCGATCGGTTCGCCGACCAACGCGCGGTGGATGTTGCCCGCCTCCATCACGTCGAACACGATGATCGGCAGCGCGTTGTCCATGCAAAACGTGATCGCGGTGGAGTCCATCACCTTCAGGCCCCGGTTGATCACCTCGAAGTGGCTCACCTCTTGCAGCTTCACCGCGGTGGGGTCGAGGCGCGGGTCGGCGCTGTACACCCCGTCGACCCCCGAGTGCGTCCCCTTCAGCACCGCCTCGGCGCCGATCTCGGCCGCCCGCAACGCGGCGGTCGTGTCGGTCGTGAAGTACGGGTTGCCGGTGCCGGCCGCGAAGATCACCATGCGGCTCTTCTCGAGGTGGCGGATGGCGCGGAGCGGGATGTACGGCTCTGCGACCTGCGCCATCGAGATCGCCGTCTGCACCCGGGTCGGTTGGCCGAGCGATTCGATCGCGTCCTGCAACGCGAGTGCGTTGATCACCGTCGCGAGCATGCCCATGTAGTCGGCCCGCGCGCGATCCATGCCGCGCGTCGCGCCGTGCATGCCCCGGAAGATGTTGCCGCCGCCGACGACGATCGCGATCTCGACACCGAGTTCGTTGTGCGCTTTCGTGACCTCTTCGGCGATGCGCTGCACCACCGCGGAGTCGATGCCGAACCCGATCGTGCGATCGGCGAAGGCCTCACCGGAGAGCTTGAGCACGACTCTCCGGTACTTGCTCGTGGTCATCGACCCCCCCTTGCGGTCACTCCTCGCCGATCTTGATGCGCACGAACCGCCGGATGGTCGCGCCCTCACTCATGCTTGCCAGCAGGCCGGCGATCGTCGTCTTCGGGTCTTTCACGAAGGGCTGCTCGAGCAACACGACCTGCTTGTAGAAGCCACCGAGCTTGCCTTCGACGATCTTGGCGAGCGCCTGCTCGGGTTTGCCCTCTTCCCGGGTCTGGGCTTCGAACACCCCCCGCTCACGATCGACCTCGACGCTCGGGACGTCTTCGCGCCGCACGTAGCGAGGTGCGGAGTTGGCGATGTGCAGCGCGAGGTCGTGCGCCAGTTCGCACGCTCGGGCATCGTTCCTGTCGACGCCGCCCAGCTCGACGAGCACGCCGATCACACCCCGCTCGTTCTGGATGTGCTTGTAGCCGTCGATCAACCCGTCGGGACTTTCGAAACGCGCGACACGCCCCAGCTCGATCTTCTCGCCGAGGGTGCCCGACATGCCCTTGATCGTGTCGTCGACGGTCGACCCGTCGAACGACTGATTGCTCAGGTCGGCCTCGCCGTGCGCGGCGACGTGTTGCGCCAGACGGTGTACTGCGTCCTTGAACACGTCGCCTTTGGCGACGAAGTCGGTCTCGCAGTTCAGCTCGACGATCGCGCCGACGCCGCCGTCGATCACGACGTCGATCGCGCCCTGGTTCGCGGCCCGCGACGACCGCTTGTTGGCGCCGGCAATGCCCTTCTCGCGCAACCAGAGCTGGGCGGCTTCCATGTCGCCGCTCGTCTCCTGCAGCGCCTTCTTGCAGTCCATCATCCCCGCGCCGGTGACTTTCCGGAGCGCGGCGACGTCTTTGGCGGCGACGTCAGCCATTCGTTTCACCTCCGGTTTCCCCGGCCGTGCCCGGTGCGGCCTCGTCGGGAGCAGGCGCGGCCGCCGCAGGCGGTTCGGCCGGTGCGGCCTCGGGCGCGGCTTCGGCGGCCTTCGCCTGGCGGGCGCGGGCCTCGATCTCCTGCTGCTTCGCCGCCGCGGCCGCGCGCGCCTGCGCCTGGCGCTCCTGGAACTCGCGTTCCTCCTCGGCCGAGCGCGCCGGCTTCGCGGCGGGCTTCTCTTCGCTGCGCGTCCCCGCGCGAGCGCCCCGCCGTTGCGCCATCTGCCGGCCTTCGTGCACGGCGTCGGCGATCACGCGGCTCATCAGTTGCGCGGAGCGGATCGCGTCGTCGTTGCCGGGGATCACAAAGTCGACGAGGTCGGGGTCGCAGTTGGTGTCGACGACCGCGACGACCGGGATGTGGAGGCGTTTCGCCTCGGTGACGGCGATGTGCTCCTTCTTCGTGTCGATCACGAAGAGGGCGCTCGGCAACTTCTCGACGTTCTTGATCCCGCCGAGGTTGCGTTCGAGCTTCGCGAGGTCGCGCTTGACCTTCAGCCCTTCCTTCTTGATCATCTGGTCGACCTCACCCGAGTCGACGACGCGCTGCAGTTCGCGCAGTTTGGCGACGCGTGAGTGCACGGTCTGGAAGTTCGTGAGCATCCCGCCCAACCAGCGGAAGTTGACGTAGGGCTGCCCGACGCGCGACGCCTCGCGCTGGATCGGTTCCTGGGCCTGCTTCTTCGTGCCGACGAACAGCACGGTGCCGCCGTCGGCAACCGTCTCGCGCACGAATCGGTACGCGGCGTCGATGCCGCCAAGCGTCTGGTGCAGGTCGACGATGTAAATCCCGTTGCGTTCACCGAAGATGAACCGCTTCATCTTCGGGTTCCAGCGGCGGGTCTGATGGCCGAAGTGAACTCCGGCCTCCAACAGTTGTCTCATGGTCACGACGGCCACGGCCGTGCCTCCCTTGGTTCCGTCTTCCGCCCGCGCGAGCGCCGCGAAAAGGAATCTCCGCGGAGCCACCTCGGGGTTACGGGCGTGCTCGATGCCGGGACAGAGCCCGGGTTCAGGGACGGAGTCTAGCGATCGGCCTTTCGAACCTCCCCACACGGTCTGACCGTGAAGCGTGGTCGCGTGCTCACGGAACGGGCCATCCGGTGACGCGGCCGGGATCGGCAAGACGGGTCGCGACGACGAGCGTCGCCCCGTCGAGCACCTCGGCCACCGGCACCCCGGGGGCACGACTCGCGGGTACCGGGATGGCACGGCCGTCGGCGCGGGCGAAGGCGACAAGAGGGCTCGCGAACGGGGCGACCACCACCGCCCCTGGGCCGAGCAACGGCCGCGCGTCGAGGACCGGCTGGTCGAGCGCCGCCTGCCAGTGCACCGACCCGGTACCGAGGTCGGCCGCGGTCACCGTGCCGTCTCGGTCGATGACCACGGCCAGGTCACCGTCGACCGCGGGCACGCTCGAAGGGTCGTAGGCGCCGGGCGTGCGGATCGCGCGAGCGACCCGCCGCGTCGCGAGGTCGATCACCAGCAACTCGTGCGAGTCGCCGTCGCCGACGACGAAGCGGCGCGGCCCTGCCGCGACGGCAGCCGACGGTGGGTCGGTGGCGCCGAGATCGAGACCACCGGCGTCATGGCCGTCGGTCGCGTCGATGAGGAACAGCATCCAACCCTGGTGCGCGACGAACCCCACGGTGGCGATCGTGTTGCTCACCGGGTCGTAGGCGAGGTTCCCCCGCGACGCGACCACACCGCCGACATCGACGCGCCACTGCACGTGCCCGGTGGGTGACAGCGCGAAGACCTGACCTTCCTGCGTCGCGGCGAAGATGTGCTCGCGCGCGACCGTGACGGGCCCGGGCATCCCTCGGACAACCATGCGCCAGCGGCGCCGGCCCGTCGAACGATCGAGCGCCACGAACGCGCCGCCGGCATCCGGGCCGGTGCCGGTAGCTGTGCTGACGATGACCAGCCCGTCGCCGAGCGCCGGGTACTCGATCCCGAGACCGGCCAGCGGCACCTGCCATGAAACCGTGCCACCGTGATCGAGCGCGATCACCGCGCGGTCGCCACCGAGCAGCACGGTGCCCTGGGCGTCGGCAGTCATCGCACCGGGTTCGTCTTCCGGAACGAACTGCCAGCGGGGCACGTCGGGATCGCGAGGCGCATCGGCCGCGACCCGCGCCATCGTCGTGGGCGCGGCCGCCCGGGTGCGGGCATGCTCGCCGGCGACGTCGCCTCGCGCGCTGTTGCACGCAGTCGTCGCGGCACTGATGAGTGCCAGTGTGACCGCAACTCCCATGACCTTGCGTTGCATGGTCGACCTCCCTGTCGTTGTCGTCGTCAGTTGGTGTTCGCGATGGCGTGGAGCGGCCCGAGATGCTCGATGCGCGTGATCGCGACGGGCGCGACGGCTGCTGTCAACGCCGCCTCGAAGGTCTCGCACGGCATCGCTCGCTGCTCGATCGCGGCGCGCACGGCCCGCAGGGCGTTCGGGTCGCGCAGCACTGCGCTGTGCGGTGACACGGCGGGGATGTCGACGTCGAAACGGTTCGAGCCCGGAAGGTGCGCGCTCGACGCCGGGACGACGAAGTCGCCGGCTGCGCCGATGGTGGTGAGCGCGATCTGGTTCGGAAGGCGAAGGCGGTCGATCGCGTCGATGACGTCGGAGCGTTCGGCGAGGTCGCGGATCGACTGCCCGTTGTGACCCGCCGACGCGAGCAGGAGACGGCCCTCCCGGCTGTGCATCAACAGCACCCCGAGGGAGGCGAGCGGATCGCCGCGCAGTGGTGACGAGAGCGTGACGACCGTGTGCAGGGGCGGCAGCGTCGGGTCGTGCGCGTCGTAGAAGAACAGCAGGAACACGAGCGCGACGACTCCCCCTTGCGAATGTGCGATCAGATCGACCGGCCGGCCCGGCTGCGCTCGTTGCAGCGCGCGCAACTGGTCGCGGAGCTGCATCGCGGCGCGATGCAACGGCTCGTGCGTGTCGGCAGGCCCGTACGCTCCGCCGTCGTCGGTGTAGGAGAAGTACGAGACATCGGTCGAGCGGTAGCCGAGCCGCTCGACCGGCACGGGCGCGGACGCGCCACGCCGGCTGCGATGGCTGTCGATCCCCGCGACGACCATCACCCGGTTGCCCGACCCCCCGGTACCGTCGGCCGGGGGCGCGTGCCGGTCGCAGGTACGCAACGACTCCGCCCATGCGACGAGCGAACGCGCCATCTGCGTCGTGTCGCCGGCGAAGTCGACCGGCGCGGTCGCGTCGAGCGCGAGCGCAAGCGCGGTGATGTCGCCCAGGAGGACCAGGTGCAGCAGGTCCTTCCGAACCGAGAGCGGGAACTGCGCGACGAAGGCCGCGGCGGTGATCGCACGCTTCGCCGCGCCGAGCACGTGCATGGTCGCGTGAGCGAAGCCCGACAGCAGCCCTCGCCGTTCGTTGGCAATGCTGTCGAGTACCGGGTCGCGATGCGGCGCGAGGTGCACGATCTTCGCGAGATCGGGCGGCCGGAAGAGCAGCAGCGGATCGACATAGGTGTTGCCGACGCGCAAACCGAAGTGCACCACACTTCCGTCGTGGTTGGTGCCCTTTCCGCCACTGCGACCGACGGGCTGACCGACCCTGACCGTCTGACCGCGATGCACGAGCGCGCTCGCGAGGAACGAGTACGAGGTTCGCAACCCGTTCGGGTGCGCGACGACGACGTGAACGGCGCCGCCGACCGTGCCCGCGAACGCGACGACGCCGGCGCCCGCGGCCCGCACGATCGTGCCCGGCGCGACTGCGTAATCGACGCCGAGGTGACCCGCACCGTATTGCCGCGCGGGCGGCTCGAACCCTCGCGCGACCGGGCCGCTGACGGGCGGTTGCCAGAGCCCTCCGTACGCGCCGCGCCCGGGCGCGGCTCCCGCGGGTATCGCGGACGCGATGAGGCACGCGACGAACAACGAGCAAGCAACCGCGGACCGCACCGGCCCTCCCCGAGTCGCGAAGAACTACGTCCGGGGAAGGAGGAGGCCGCACGAGCGGCGAGCCGGCCGTACGAGATGCCGGCGCGGCGAAGGGAACGAGATGCTACCCGCCGCGACGGAGGAGCAGCGAACTCGCCGAAGCGGCGAGCCCGCCAACGCAACCAGAACTCAAGTCAACCGCGCGGTGAGCGGCCGCGACGGAGGAGCAGCGAACTCGCGGAGCGGCGAGCCCGCGAGCGCGACCAGAAACGCGTGAGCGGCCGCGACGGAGGAGCAGCGAACTCGCGGAGCGGCGAGCCCGCGAGCGCGACCAGAAACGCGTGAGCGGCCGCGACGGAGGAGCAGCGAACTCGCGGAGCGGCGAGCCCGCGAGCGCGACCAGAAATTACGTGACGATGCCGCGTTCGGGAAGCGGTTCGGAGAGGCGGCCGCGGAGTTGGAAGATCGCCTTGGTGTGGATCTGGCACACGCGGCTTTCGGTGACGCCGAGCACGGCGCCGATCTCGGCGAGCGTCAGGCCTTCGTAGTAGTAGAGCGTGAGCACGAGGCGTTCGCGGTCGGGCATGCGGTTGATCGCGTCGGCCAGGACGTGGCGCATCTCTTCCGACTCGAAGGCTTCGACCGGGTCGTGCTGCCGGTCGGCGATCGTGTCGCCGACGGTCGCGCCGCCGCTGCGGTCGGCGCTCGCGCTGAGGAGTTCGTCGAGGGCGACGATGCCGACGAAACTGATCTGCGACAAGATGTTCGCGAGTTCGTCCTCGCTCATGCCGAGCTCGGCCGCGACCTCGCGGTCTTCGGGCGAACGTCGGAGTTCGTTTTCGAGCTTCGAGTACGCGCGTTCAATCGATCGTGCCTTGGCGCGCACGGAACGCGGTACCCAGTCGATGGAGCGCAGTTCGTCGATGATCGCGCCTTTGATGCGGGAGATCGCGTAGGTCTCGAACTTGTAGCCGCGCGCGGGATCGAACTTGTCGATCGCGTCGATCAGCCCGAAGATCCCGTAGCTGACGAGGTCGGATTGTTCGATGTTCTGCGGGAGCCCGGCCGCGACGCGACCCGCGACGAACTTGACGAGGGGGGCGTAGTGCAGGATCAGCCGTTCGCGTGCGTCGCGAGTGCCGTCCTGCTTGTACTCGGCCCAGATCTCGGTAATTGACGCCGACGAATCGTCCACAGTGAGTAAGCCCGAGTTATGCCCGCGGATGGGTGTGCTGGTACACCGTCTTCAATCGGTCGCGAGTGACCTGAGTGTAGACCTGGGTGGTCGACAGATCGGCGTGACCGAGGAGTTCTTGTACTGCGCGCAGGTCGGCACCGCCTTCCAGCAGGTGGGTGGCAAACGCGTGGCGCAGCGCGTGTGGGTGCACGGGCCGGCCGTCGGGTAGCGGGAAGTGTTCGAGCACCCGTCTTGCGTCACGCGGAGTGAGACGTTTTCCGCGCCGGTTGAGGAACACGGCTCCGGCCGGGCTGGTGCCGGTGACGAGCAGCGGGCGGCCGGTCCGCGAGGTACTCGGAGATCGCGGCGCGGGCGGCGTCGCCGAGCGGGAGCCGCCGGACTTTCGAACCTTTTCCGAGCACGGTGATGTGCGCCCTGCGAAGGTCGATGTCGTCGAGGTCGAGGCCGCAACATTCGCTGATGCGGGTCCCGGTGCCGTACAGCAGTTCGAGCAGCGCGAGGTCGCGGCGAGCGACGGCGACATCGGTCGCGCCGTCGCCGTCGCGGCCGGTGTGATGGCCGGCGTGTTCGACGCGTGCTTCGGCATCGGCGAGCAGGACGGCGGTGTCGGCGGCTCGGGGGACGCGCGGGAGCCGCCGGGTGCCGGCGGGGGCGCGAAGGTGCCGCCCGGCGTCGTGTTCGACGAGCCCGGTGCGGCGCAGGTAGCGGGAAAACGCTCGTACCGACGCCGCTTTGCGGGAGATGGTGGTGCGCGCGAAGCCGCGGGTGGTGAGGTACGCGAGGTAGCGCCGGAGCACCCGATGGTCGAGCGTTGCGGCGGTCGGGCAGGCGCCGCGCCGGCACCATTCGACGAACTCGTGCGCATCGTGTTCGTAGGCCCGCCGGGTGTGCTCACTGGCCGAGGTGAGCGACCGGATGAACTCGTCGACGGGCCACTCGGACGGTTGCATCGGACCCAGGGTATGGCGTTTTTCGAGGGTTGCTGTCACACCCCACCGTTACCGTTGCTTTTGCACCCCTCGCGACCTGGCTCCCGAGGCGTCGAGCGGCCTCGATTGGCCCTCCCGATCCTGTTTCAGCGTGGTTCGTGGAGCTCGTGGAGGTCGTCATGCTCGGTTCGGTTCGCAGTGCCACGTTGCTCGGCGTCGACGGTCAGGTCGTTTCGGTCGAGGTGCACGTCTCGAACGGCCTGCCGGCCTACAACGTCGTCGGCCTGCCCGACGCCGCCGGCCGCGAGTCGCGCGAGCGGGTGAGGGCGGCGTTGCTGTCGACCGGGCTCGAATTCCCGATGCGCCGCATCACCGTCAACCTCGCTCCGGCGACGGTACGCAAGACGGGTTCGGGCCTCGAGCTCGCGATCGCGCTGGCGCTGCTCGTCGCCGACGGCAACCTTCCCGACGTCGTGCTCGAAGGCACGGGGGTCATCGGCGAGCTCGGCCTCGACGGAAGGGTCCGGCCGGCGGCGGGTGTGCTCGCGCTGGTCGACGCGCTCGCCAAGGTGGGCGTCGAACGAGTGGTCGTCCCGGACGCGAACGCAACCGAAGCCGCGCTGGTGCCCCAGGTCGAGGTGCTCGTCGCCCGCAACCTCGGCGAGTTGCACGCGTGCCTGAAGGGTGAGGCGCCGTGGCCTTCGCCCACGCCGTTGCCGCCACCAGCGATCACCGGCTCGCCCGACGAACCGCTCGATCTCGCGGATGTCCGCGGCCTTCCGACGGCACGCGAAGCACTCGTCGTTTCCGCCGCCGGCGGTCACCATCTGCTCGTGGCCGGGCCACCGGGCGCGGGCAAGACGATGCTGGCGCGCCGGCTGCCGACGATCCTGCCGCCGCTCGAACCCGACGAAGCACTCGAGGTCACACGTATCCATTCCGCGGCGGGTATCGCGCCCCTCGCGGCCTGGTCGAGCACCGTCCGTTCCGGGCGCCACACCACACCGCGTCGAGCGCGGCCGTGGTCGGCGGCGGCAGCCCACGGCCGCGACCGGGTGAGATCACCCTCGCTCACCGAGGGGTCCTCTTCCTCGACGAGATCGCCGAGTTCCCGCCCGTCGTGCTCGAAGCGCTGCGCCAACCGTTGGAAGAACACGTGATCCGTATCAGTCGCGCCGCGATCTCGTTGACGTTCCCGGCGGAGTTCACACTCGTCGCGTGCTGCAATCCGTGCCCGTGCGGCCGCGACGTGATCTCGTGCCGGTGCACGGAGATGCAACGTCTGCGTTACAAGCGCCGCCTCTCCGCGCCGCTGCTCGACCGTTTCGATCTGCGCGTCCCGGTGTCGCCGCCCGGCGCGAACGCGCCACCCGGTGCCGCATCGTCAACTGTCGCGTCGCGGGTCGCGGCGGCCGTCGAACGTCAGCGGGCGCGCTACGCCGACTGGCCGTGGCGCCGGAACGCGACCGTTCCCGGCGGGGCGTTGGATCCGTGCATCCCGTTGGCGCCGATCGTCGAAGCGGCATGGCGCGACGCGTGCGAACGCGACGCGCTCACCGGTCGCGGCGCCACCCGTGCCCGGCGCGTCGCGCGGACCCTCGCCGACCTCGACGATCGGCCCGACATCGCTGAGCACGACATCGTGGGCGCGCTCGAACTCCGTCAGGAGCTGTTCGAATGACGTGCAGCACCGAGCAGGTCGCGGCGGCGACGCTCGTCTCGCTCCCGGAGATCACGCCTCTTCGGCTGCGGCGCCTCCTCGAACGCTTCGACTCGGCGACGGCTGCACTCGACGCGGTGCGGTCCGGGGCGGGCGAGATCGTTCCACCGCCGGCCGACGCCGAAGCGATCGCGCTCGCCGCGCGGTGGCGCGCGGCCGCAAACCCCGAGGTCGTGGGCGCCACCCTGAAGCGGCGACAGACGAAAGTTTGGATCGAACACGACGCCGCGTTCCCGATCGCACGGCCGGTCGAGCGTCAACCCTGCGTGCTGCTCGGTGAAGGCACCCCCGGCGACGCGTTCGAGCGACCCCGCGTGGCAATCGTCGGCACCCGGTCGGCTTCGTTCCACGGCCTCGCCGACGCCGCGGAACTCGGGGGCTTTCTCGCCCGCAACGGCGTCACCGTGGTGAGCGGGCTCGCCATCGGGATCGACGGCGCGGCGCACGCCGGCGCGCTCGACGCCGGTGGCCCGGCGGTGGGAGTGGTGGCAACCGGGCTCGACGTCGAGTACCCGCGCCGGCACACCTCGCTCTACCGCCGCGTACGCGAGCAGGGTGTCGTCCTCTCGGAGCACTGGTACGGGCAACCCCCCGAGCGGGGACGGTTCCCGGTCCGCAACCGGATCATCGCGGCGCTGGCCGACGTCGTCGTGATTGTCGAAGCGACGATCAAAGGCGGCGCGCGCCATACCGCCGACGCCGCGCTCGACTACGGCCGCCCGGTGTTGGCGATTCCCGGTTCACGCCGCAATCCGGCCGCCGCGGGCTGCAACCAACTGATCGCCGAGGGCGCGATGCCCTTGCTCGAACCGAGCGACGTACTGCTCTCACTCGAACTCGCCGCGGGCGGCCGTACGAAATGGAAGGCACCGCGCGCGCCGGCGCGCTCGCGCACGGAGCGCGCACTGCTTCGTGCGCTCGGCGGCGATCCCGCCACACTCGACGACATCATCGTGCGCACGGGCCTCCCGAGCACCGAGGTGGCACGTTCGGTCCGCCATCTCGAGCGCAACGGCGACCTGCGCCGCGAACGGGGGTTCCTCTGGCCGGTATGAACGAGTCGAGCCCGCCGTGCGCACCGGCGCGGGGTTGCGCCGGTACCGTGTCGTCGTGGGCTTCAACCCCTACCGGCAACGAGTGCGGCGCAGCAGCGACATCGTCATCGTCGTGGCCGCGCTGGTGGTCGTCGCGGTGCTGGTCGCGTGGGCCGCGCTCGGAAACTGACCGGCGGCTTCGGCGACGCGCGTTTTTCGGACGCGGTCGAAGTCCGTCACATCCAGCCGTACGAAGCGGTGAAGGAATACCGCTGTCCCGGCTGCGATCACGAGATCCGCGCCGGCGAAGGGCACGAGGTCGTCGTCCCGCTCGACGCGACCGACCTGCGCCGCCACTGGCACACCCCGTGCTGGCGGAGCGAACTGCGCCGCACCCGTGGCCGCCCGCCGCGACCCGGTTGACGGCCGCGCTCAGAACGCGTGCTCGAGCACGCTCACTTGCCAGCCACCGCTCCCGTCGGGCACGACCGACGCAACATCGAAGCGAAGATCGACACCACGCCTCGTGTGCGTCGCCAGCCACTGGGCGGCGAGCGCGCGGAGTCGCTGCTGCTTGCGGACGGTGACCGCCTCGACCGGGAGGCCGAAGCGGTCGCTGCGGCGCGTCTTCACTTCGCAGAACACGAGCGTGGAGCCGCGGGCCGCGATCACATCGAGTTCGCCTTCCCGCACCCGCCAGTTGCGCTCGACGATCTCGTACCCGGCGTCGTGGTACCAGCGGGCGACAGCATCTTCGCCGGCGGCACCGACCGTGCGGCGCGGGTCGGCGCCGGGCACCGTCACGTGTCCTTGGCGGGAAGCTCCTCGACGTTGACGTCTTTGAAGGTCACGACCTTCACATCGGCGACGAAACGCGTGTTGCGGTACATGTCCCATACCCACGCGTCGTGCAACTGCAGTTCGAAGAACACGCGGCCGTTCTCGTTCTTGACGTCGAGCTTCACCTCGTTGGCGAGGTAGAAACGCCGTTCGGTCTCCACGACGTACGCGAACATCGGCAGGACGTCGCGGTACTCGCGGTAGAGCTGCAGTTCGATCTCGGTCTCGTAGCGCTCGAGATCCTCAGCGCTCATCGGGATGCCTTCGCCGGTGGCCTGGACACCCCTGAAGTCTACGGGCTCCCCGAGGGGCCCGAACCACGGACGAACCGCCCGGCCGGGGCCACCCGCGGCCCGGGGAGCCGGCCGGCTCAGGTGCGCTTTTCCTTCACCTTCGCGGCTTTTCCGATCCGGTCGCGCAGGTAGTAGAGCTTCGCCCGGCGGACATCGCCCCTGGTCACGACCTCGATCCGGGCGATGATCGGCGAGTGCACCGGGAACGTGCGCTCCACGCCGACCCCGAAACTGACCTTGCGGACGGTGAAGGTCTCCCGGGCGCCGCTGCCCTGCCGGCGGATCACGACCCCCTGGAACAGCTGGACCCGCTCGCGGGTGCCTTCGACCACCCGGACGTGCACCTTCAGCGTGTCGCCGGGGGCGAAATCGGGAACGTCGTCTCGGAGCGCGACGCGGTCGACGAGATCGGTGCGGTTCATGGCGCGACGCTCCGGAAGGCCGGGAATAGGGGCGGCCGGAGATGCTAGCCCGGCCGTAGCTCAGAGACCGAACTCCTCGAGCAGCGCCCGCTCGGCGTCGGTGAGCGGTCGGCTCGCCAGCAGGTCGGGGCGCCGGTCGATCGTCCGGCGCAGCGCGGTGGCCCGCCGCCACCGCTCGATGCGGGCGTGATCGCCGCCGCGCAACACGTCGGGGACCTCCCACTCACGGAACACGGCCGGGCGGGTGTACTGCGGGTATTCGAGCAGGCCGCCGGAGAACGACTCGTCGTCGGGTGACGCAACGTTCCCGAGCGCACCGGGGAGGAGGCGGGCCACCGCCTCGATCACCACGAGCGCGGCCGCTTCGCCACCGGCGAGCACGTAGTCGCCGATTGAGAGCTCGCCGTCGCAGAGATGGTCGGCCACCCGCTGGTCGACGCCTTCGTAGCGGCCGCAGAGCAACGAGAACCCGGCACCGGCGGCCAGCCGTTGCGCGACGGCCTGGTCGAACCGTTCGCCGCCCGGCGAGAGCAGGTAGAGCGGTCGGGGCGGGTCGACCGCCTCGACCACGTCGAAGAGCGGGCCGGCCATCATCACCATGCCGGCGCCGCCACCGAAGGGCGCGTCGTCGACACTGCGATGCCGGTCGGAGGTGTGCCCGCGCGGGTCGTGCAGGCGGACATCGAGCAGGCCCGAACCCCGAGCCCGGCCGACGATCGAAACGTCGAGCGGGGCGGCGAGGTACTCCGGGAAGATCGTGAACACGTCGATGCGCAGGGCGTCGCTCATGGCGCGTTCGAACAGGCTCAGTCGAACAGGTCGAGCAAGCCCTCGGGCAGCTCGACGACGATGCGACCGGGTGCCTGGTCGACGACGAACACCACCGGGATGAGCGCACCCGACTCGAGCACCAGAAGGTCGTGGGCGGGGTTCGCCTCGATCGCGACGACGGGGCCGAGCTCGCTGCCGTCGCGATCGAGCACCGTCGCGCCGATCGCCTCGTGCGCCCACACCCCGGCCCCATCCGGATCACCGTCGCGGCCACCCTCGATCGGTGGCGCGGTGAGCAACGCGCCCCGCAGCCGTTCCGCGGCGTCGCGGTCGTCGACGCCGTCGAAACGCACGACGAAACGATGTTGCTGCGGCCGCGACGACACGATCCGCGTGGGCGTGCCGTTCACGTCGAGCACCGAACCGGCGGCGAACCGCTCGGCGCGGTTGGTGATCGGCGTCACCACGACCTCGCCGCGCAGGCCGTGCGCTCGTCCGACCCGCCCGATCTCCAACCGATCACCCGGCGTGAACAACCGGGGCGGCCCGTCGGGCATGCGGGCGACGTTCAGTCGGCGACGTCCACCGTCGCCCGAGTGCCCTCGGACGCGGCTGCGGCGCGGGTGAGCTGGCGAACCGCCTGGATCACGCGGCCGCGCTTGCCGATGAGCCGGCCCATATCGCCCGGGCTCGCGTGCACGAGCAGGGTGACCTGACCGCGTTCTTCTCGCATGTCGACGTCGACGCCATCGGGGTCTTCGACCAGGGCGCGGGTGATGTGCTCCACCACCGCGCGGGCGCGGCCGCCGACGATGCGGTTGCCCTCACCACCGACTTCGTCCTCGAAGTCGTCGTCGTCGTCGAACCCGTCGTCGACTTCGTCGCTCATGCTTCGGCATCCTCGGTGGTCGGCTCGCTGCTCGGCGACGCATCGGCGGCGGGCGCTTCGGCCGCCGCCGCGGGCGCCGCGGCCTTCACCGTCTTCGCCTTGGGCGCGCGCGGCGCCGGCTTGGCGGCCGCGTCGCGGCCGGTCGCGCTCTTGTAGGCGTCCCACACCCCGGCGATGGCGAGCACCTTGGCCGCCTGCTCGGTGGGTTGTGCCCCCTTCTGCAACCAGGCGACCGCCTTGTCGGAATCGACGAGGACCTCCGACGGCTCGCTGCGGGGGGCGTAGCGACCGATGATCTCGATGAACCGCCCGTCGCGCGGGCTGCGGCCGTCGGCGACGACGACGCGATAGGTCGGCTGCTTCTTCTTGCCGACGCGCATGAGACGGATCTTGACTGCCACACAGACTCTTTCGGGTAGTGAACGGCGCGCTCGGGCGACGCCAAACGTGGAAGTTTAGGGCAAGCGACCGGCGCCGGGTAGCTCCGGGAGGTCGGCGAGGCCCTCCATCTGCTGGAGTGCCCTGAGGTCGGAAAGGCGGGGGCGCTTTCCCTTCTTGCCCTTCTTCCCCCCTCCCCCGAAGCCGCGCATCATCTGCTGGACCTGCTTGAACTGCTTGAGCAACTGGTTCACGTCGGAGGTCGACGTGCCGCTCCCCACGCGATACGGGTGCGGCGCGAGCCGTTCACGACGTTCGGGTTCCGGCGTTCCTCGAGCGTCATCGAGTGGATGATCGCCTCGATCTTCACGATTTCGCGGTCGTCGATCTGGGCTTTACGTACCTCTTTCGGCAACCCGGGCATCATGCCGATGAGGCTTTGCAGCGAACCCATCTTCTTCACCTGTTGCATCTGCTCCAGGAAGTCTTCGAGGGTGAACTCGCCCTCGAGGACGATGCGTTCGGCTTTCGCCTTCTGTTCCTCGTCGAACGCGGCTTCGGCCTTCTCGATGAGGGTGAGCACGTCACCCATGCCGAGGATCCGGCTCGCCATGCGGTCGGGGTAGAAGGGTTCGAAGTCGTCGATGTTCTCGCCCGTACCGGCGAAGAGGATCGGTTTGCCGACGACCTCTTTCACCGAGAGCGCGGCGCCACCGCGTGCGTCACCGTCGATCTTGGTGAGCACGACACCGTCGAGGCCGACCGCCTGGTTGAACGCCTCGGCGACGTTGACCGCTTCCTGGCCGGTCATCGCGTCGACGACGAGCAGCGTGTTGTGCGGTTGCACGGCGCGCTCGATGTCGCGCAGCTCGTCCATGAGTTCGGTGTCGATCTGCAACCGGCCGGCGGTGTCGACGATCACGACGTTGCGACCCAGACGGGCGGCTTCCTCGAGCGCGCCCTTCGCGACCGCGACCGGGTCGCTCGCTTCCGAGTAGAAGGGCACCTCGACGCGCGCCGAGAGCACCCGCAACTGTTCGACCGCGGCCGGACGTTGGAGGTCGGCACCGACGAGCAACGGCTGCAATCCCTGCGACTTCAAGAGTCGCGCGAGTTTCGCGGCCGCGGTCGTCTTGCCCGAACCTTGTAGCCCGGCGAGCATGACGACGGTCGGCGGTTTGGAGCTCATCGTGATCTTGCCGGCGTCGCCGCCGAGCGTCGCGACGAGCTCTTCGTGCACGATCTTGATGACCTGCTGCGCGGGCGACAGGCTCTTCGACAACTCCGCGCCGACCGTGCGTTCCTTCACCCGGTTGATGAAGTTCTTCGCGACGCGCACGTTGACGTCGGCTTCGAGCAATGCGCGACGGATCTCGCGGGCGACCTCGTCGATGTCGGCTTCGCTCAGCCGGCCGCGGCCGCGCAGCCGGGTGAAGATCCCTTCGAAACGATCAGCGAGTGCGTCGAACACGAGGAGCCAGGGTACCGGCGGCGTACCTGCGCCCGGAGACGGGGCTCAATTGCCGAAGAGCGCGTCGGCGAACTCGATCGGGTCGAAGGCGACGAGATCGCCCACGCCCTCGCCGACGCCGACCGCCTTCACCGGGAGACCGAGTTCGTGCTGGATGGCGAGCACGATGCCGCCCTTGGCCGTGCCGTCGAGCTTGGTCAGCACGATCCCGGTCACGTCGACCGCGTCGGCGAACTCGCGCGCCTGGACCAGGCCGTTCTGGCCGGTGGAGGCGTCGATCACGAGCAGTACTTCTTTGAGCGCCCCTTCGGTGCGGTCGACGATGCGCCGCAACTTCTTCAGCTCCTCCATCAGATTGACCTTGGTGTGGAGGCGACCGGCGGTGTCGACGAGCACGAGATCGGCCCCCCGGCTCGATGCCGCGCTCATCGCGTCGAACACGACCGAACCGGGGTCGGCGCCCTCCTGGCCGCGCACGATCTCGCCGCCGGTACGTTCCGCCCAGAGTGTGAGCTGCTCGGCCGCCGCGGCGCGGAACGTGTCGGCCGCCGCGAGGACGACCCGCCGGCCTCGCGCGGTTTCCTGCGCGGCGAGCTTGCCGATCGTCGTGGTCTTGCCCACACCGTTCACGCCGACGAACATCCAGACGTTCGCCTCACCGGCCGTCACGTGCAGCGACCGGTCGTCGGCCGTGTCGAGCACCGCAACCACTTCGGCCCGTAACTGGTCGACGACGTCGCCCCCGCCGCTACCGTTCACGTGCTCGCGAACGGCGTCGAGCAGCCGTTGTGTCGTGGCGAGCCCGACGTCGGCGAGCAAGAGCGCCTCCTCGAGTTCGTCCCAGGTATCGGCGTCGACCTTCTCGCCGCGAACCGTGCGCAGGTAACCGGCAAGCGCGCTGCGGGTCCGGCCGAGGCGCTCGCGCAGGCGCGGCTTCTCGACGACCAGTTCTTCCGGAGGTGCGACAACTTCCGGCGCTTCGGGCGGCGCCTCCGGCGCCTCGACCTCGAGCGCCGCTTCGAGTTCCGCGACTTCGGCGGTCGCCCGCTGCGCCTCTTCGGGGGCCCGCTCGACCGGGGGCGCTTCGGGCGGTACCGGCGGCGCTGCGGTTCGGGCCGGCCCTCGCCCGGCAACTCGCGACGGCGGGTACCGGGCAGAAGCCCGGCCCGGGCCAGCGCGAAGCCGCCCACGGCGACGACGAGCACGGCGATGACGATGATGACGACGATCACGGTGGTCGAGGGTACCCAGGGCCGCCGGCACGGCCCGAGGCCCGCAGTTCGCTACGAGGACGCCGGGTGATCGGCCCGGGGGTGGTGTTCGTCGTGGGCGTCGTGGGCATCGTCGCGGCGATGCCCGCCCCGCGAAGTGCGACGCGCACCCGGGCGCGCAACTCGCGCCCGACGCGCCACTGTTCGAGCGGCACCGTCTTCGCGACGAGGCGGATGACCACGCTGTCGAGGTTGAGGGTCTCGACGCCCCAGACCTCGGGTTCGGCAAGGATCACGTCGCGCCAACCATCTTCCTGCGCGAGTTTGTGCGCGGTGTCGCGGATCACCTGCTGTGCCGCGTCGATATCGGTCTCGTACGAAACGGGGATGTCGAGCACTGCGCGCGACCACTGCTGCGACTTGTTGCCGACCCGAGGAATGCCACCGTTCGGCACGTACCACACCACACCTTCGACGTCGCGCAGTCGCGTCGTACGCAGGGTGACCGCTTCGACCGTGCCGCTGGCGAGACCGGCGTCGACGACGTCGCCGACACCGATCTGGTCCTCGAAGATCATGAACGTGCCGGCGATCAGGTCGCGCAGCAGGTTCTGCGCGCCGAACCCCAGCGCGACGCCGATGAGGCCCGCGCTCGTCAGCAGGGTCGACGCTCGGATGCCGATCGCCGCGAGCATCGCGACGCCGGCCACCACCCAGATGATGATCGTCGCGAAGCTGCGCAGCCCGCCGCCGATCGTTTCGGCTCGCTGCCTTCGACGCAGATCGGGTGTCGGGTTCGTCTTCTCGATCAGGCCGACGACCCGCCGGTTGCGCAGCCATCCGAACCGGCCGCCGTGCTCCCACTGCGCGACCGCCCGCCGGACCAGACGGCGCACCAGCCGGTTCACCAGCCAGGCCACGAGCGCGATCAGCAGGACCGACACCCACGGCGAGAGGTGAACACCGACGTGGCCCGCCGTCACGCTATGGGTTGTGTCTGCCAGCCAGCGGCACAGCCACGGTTGCCGGTCGGCACCGCACGCGCGGGTGACGGTGTCGGGTTGGGCCGTGGTCGGAGTGGCTTGCGCGACGAGCAACGACATCGCGCGTCCTTCCTACCGAGCGGTGCCGATCGCGCGAGGCACCGTCATACGTTGTCGAGTTCGAGGTCGCGAATCCGTTGGCTCACGACGCGGCTCGAGCCCCCCGGCGGCATCGAAACGCCGTAGAGGACGTCGGCGGCCTCCATCGTGCGCTTCTGGTGTGACACGACCAGCAGCTGCGCCTCGCCCCTGAACTCGTGGAGCAGGTCGAGGAAGCGGTGCAGGTTCACGTCGTCGAGGGCCGCCTCGACCTCGTCCATGAGGTAGAAGGGCGACGGCCGGGCACGGAAGACCGAGAACAGGTACGCCAGCGCGGTGAGCGACCGCTCGCCGCCCGACAGCAGCGACAGCCGCCGGACCGTCTTGCCCGAAGGGCGTGCCTCGATCTCGATACCGGTTTCGAGCAGGTTGTCGGGGTCGGTGAGCACCAGCCGGCCCGCGCCGCCCGGGAACAGGGTGGCGAACAGCGACTCGAAGTTGGCCGACACGTCGCGGAACGCCGCGTCGAAGACGCTGATGATCTCCGCATCGACCGCCTTGATCACCCGGGTCAGTTCCCGGCGGGTGTTCTTCACGTCTTCGAGCTGGTTGGTGACGAACTCGTGGCGTTCGAGCAACGCTTCGTACTCGCTGAGCGCGAGCGGGTTCACCGGGCCCATCAACCGGAGCTCACGTTCGAGTTCGCGGGCCCGCCCGGCGAGGGTGACGCCCTCGCCGACCTCGGGTGCCGGTGCCGCGATCGCCGCGTCGGGTTCGCAGTCGAAGTCGCGCCGGACGGTCTCGGTGGCGGTCTCGATGCGCAACCGCAATTCGGCTTCTTCGATTTCGAGGCGGGAGATGTGTTCACGCACTTCGGTGAGCGAACGTTCGGCGGTGGAACGCTCCTTGCGCAACGCGTCGAGCGTTCGGCCGGCTTCGCGAGCGGCTTCCGACTGTTCACGGCGCCGCTGCCGGAGCCGTTCGGCCAGGGCGTCGACCTCACCGGCCCGGGAGCGCAGGCGCGTCTCCAGCTCCGCAACGACGGCTTGGCGGCCCTCGAGCGACGCCCGGCGCCGGCGCGCGGCCGCTTCCTCGTCGGGACGGGCAGCCAGGCGGGCCTCGACGTCGGCCAACCGGCGACCGAGGAACGTTCGGCGCTCGTCGATGGCTGCGCCTCGCACTTCGAAGTCGCGCCGCAGGCGCGTCGCACCGGCGGTCAGCCGCTCCAACTCCGCCCGCTGCGCGCGCCGAGCGTCGGCGGCGGCCTGCTCGTTGCGCCGCGCCTCCTCGAACGCGCGCGTGGCACGCGCCGCGCCGGCGTCGGCTTCGGCGCAGCGAACCCGTGCCCGTTCCAGGGCGGCCGGATGGGCTTCCAACTCCTCGGTGAGTTCGGCGACGCGACGTTCGAGCAGCGCGCGCCGTTCGACGAGCGTCGCCTCCCGTACTTCGAGTTCGCGGCGGGCTTCGGCCGCGGCCGACTCGGCACGGTCGAGTTCGGCGCGACGGGCGCGGGACCGCTCGCTCGCGACCAGTTCCGCCCGCCGGGCCGCGGCCAACTCCAACCGTGCCGCGTCGACGCGTTCGGCCGCGTCGCGGGCCGCAGCACGGGCAACAGCCGCCTGCTGCTCGGCTTCCTCCACCGCGGCGGGTGTGATCGCGGGTGCGCTCGGCGGCCCGGTACGCCAGGGCATCACGCCGCCGAAACGGTCTCCGTCAGGAGTGACGACGACGAGTTCGGGATGCGACGACACGATGTCGAGCGCGCGCTCCCAGCCGGGGGCGAGCACCGTCCGGCCGAGCAGGCGCGTGAGCAGAACTTCGTGCTCGGGTGCGGGTGCCTGCACACATTCGAGCAACGAACGGCTGCCGTCGGGGACCTCCGCAACCGCACCGCCCGCACCACTCGCGACGAGCAGCAACGCTTGGACGTCGCCTTGTTTCGCGCGTTCGACGGCGTGGCGAACCGCGGTGCCGCCCTGCACCACGATCGCGTCGAGCGCCTCACCGAGCGCCGCCGCAACCGCCAGTTCGGTACCGGTTTCGATCGCGAGATGGTCGACGAGCGGCCCGGCGACCCCGGCGATGTCGGACAGCGCCTCCGCGTTCACCCCCGCCCGTGCCGACTCGAGCGCGAGGGTCAGCGTTTCGGCCCGCGCCTGGCACCGCGACGCCTCGGCTTCGTAGCCGAGCCGCTCGGTCTCCGTCGTGTGGACCGCGTCCTCGGCGGCCTGGCGCGCCCGCGCTTCGGGCCGGAGGTCGGCCGCGACGGCATCGTGCGCGTCGATCTCGCCGCGCAGGACGGCGGCGCGGTTCGCGAGTTCCGTGGCTTCGGCCCGCGCGGGTTCGAACGCCGACATGGCCTCGACCACGCTCGCGAGTTCACCGCGGACCGACTCGACCGCGCCGGCCAGTTCACGGCCATTGGCTTCGAGTGCCTCGAGGGCACGGGCGGCATCGCGTTGTTCCGCGCTCGCGACCCGGGCTTCACTCTCGACGTCGGGTCGTGACTGCACCTGCGCGGCGCCGGCCGCCGCGTCGATCTCGGCCCGGAACTGCGCGACGCGCGCTTCGGCGGCTTCCAGCTCGGCGCGCGACGGCGCGAGCGAGTCGAAGTCGGCGTCGACGGCTGCGAGTTCTTCGCGCAACGCGGCCGCGTCGGCGACCAGCGTCTCGACCACACCCTCGTCGGCGACGGCCGCGAGTTCGCGCTCGAATTCACGCTGGCGCGCGGCGACCAACGCAACCAACCCGCGAGCCCGCTCGCGCAACGCCTCGGTACGAGCGAGCACGTCGGCGACGTCGTCGTCGCCGGGGAGCGCGAGCGCGTGCTCCGCGTCGAGCACCGACGAGTCGAGCGCGCGCAGCCGTACACGGACATCCTGTTCCTGGGTGGCGAGCTCCGCCCGCGACGCGCGGCGTCGTGCCTGGCGGGCCTGCAACTGTTCGATCTCGCGGCCGGCGAGGTGGAGCCGCAACGCGGAGAGTTCGTTGACCAGACCGTCGTGGCGGCGCGCGGCGTCAGCCTGACGTTCGAGCGGTCGGAGCTGGCGGCGCACTTCGCGCAGCAGATCGGTGAGGCGCAGCAAGTTGCCTTCGGTCGCGTCGAGACGGCGCTGCGCACGCTCGCGACGCTTGCGGTACTTGAGCACACCAGCCGCTTCTTCGATGACCGCGCGACGGTCTTCGGAACGGGCGTTGAGCACCGCATCGAGTTGGCCCTGCCCGACGATCACGTGCTGCTGGCGCCCGATGCCCGAGTCGGAGAGCAACTCCTGCACATCGAGGAGGCGGCAGGGGACGCCGTTGATCTGGTACTCGGACTCCCCCGTCCGGAACAACGTGCGCGTGACGGTGACTTCGGAGAACTCGATCGGCAGCAGGCCGGCCCCGTTGTCGATCGTCAGCGCGACCTCGGCCCGGCCGAGGGCGGGACGGTCGGAGGTACCCGCGAAGATGACGTCGTCCATCTTCCCGCCACGAAGGGCGCGCGCGCCCTGGGCTCCGAGCACCCAGGCGACCGCGTCGACCAGGTTCGACTTTCCCGAGCCATTCGGCCCGACGACCACGGTCACACCCGGCTCGAATTCGAGCGTCGTCTTGTCGGCGAACGACTTGAAGCCACGCAGGGTCAACGACTTCAGGAACATGGGCCCCTCTCCGGGGTCGATCGTAGGGGGCCGGGCGCGGCGAAACGGGGATCGCCACCCGACTAGTGAATCCGGAACCCGGCTTCGCCGATGGGCTCCTCCCGGTCGACCAGGACGTCGACGACGCGCGCCCGCGGTGGACCGTGGCGGCACCACTCGACCATCCGTTCGACCGCGGCCGGCGGGCCCTCGAACACGGCTTCGACGGACCGGTCCATGCGGTTGCGCACCCAGCCGTCGACGTGCTCCGCCTTCGCCGCCTCCCGGCACCCGTCGCGGAAGAACACGCCCTGCACCCGTCCCGTCACGATCACGTGTGCCCGGGCGCGCGCTAGATCTGGCATGCCTCGCAGAAGAAGGTCGAGCGGTTGCTGTAGCGGGCGCGAACGAGCGGCCGGTAACAGCGCGGGCACGACTGGCCTTCGCGGTCGTAGACCTGATGGTGGTGCTGGTACCCGCCTGGTTTTCCGAACAGGTCGACGTACTGCTCGTCGGCGAGCGACGAACCCCGGTATTTCACCGCGTCGTTGAGGGTTTCGATGATCGCCCGGGACAGGCGGCGCACCTCTTCGGCCGCCAACGAGTCGGCGGTGCGGTCCCACCGCAACCCGGCGGCGAAGAGGATCTCGTCGCTGTAGATGTTGCCGATCCCGGCGACGAACTTCTGGTCCATCAGCAGGGTCTTCAACTTCACGTGACGGGTCGTGATCAGTCGCCCGAACGACTCCCACGACATCGCCTGTTCGAGCGGGTCGACGCCGAGATGGGCGAGTTCGCTGATCTCGTCCTCGATCTCGAGGTACGGCGTCACGAACATCTCACCGAAGGTGCGGGGATCGACGAAGCGCAGCTGGCTGTTGTCGCTGAAGGTGATCACGACATGGGTGTGCTTGGGGAGCGCGACCTTCTTGCTCTTCGCCCGCAGGAGTTGGCCCGACATCCCGAGGTGGGCGATCAGCGCGGTGCCACCGTCGAGCCGCATGACGAGGTACTTGCCGCGCCGGGTGGCGGACTTGATCGTGTGACCTTCGAGCGCGCCGATGAACGCCTGCTTGTTCTTGTGACGGCGGATCGAACGCAGGCCGCTCGCGTCGACGGTCTTGATCTTCTTCCCGGCGACCTCCCGGTCGAGGTCTCGGCGGATCACCTCCACCTCAGGAAGTTCCGGCATCGGTGCCTTCCTGCAGATGGCTGAACGCCACCCACGCGGCCGCTTGCTCGGCCTGTTTCTTCGAGCGCCCTTCGCCTTCGCCGAAGGGTTCGTCGTGCACGAGCACGGTCGCGAAGAAGTGTTTCGCGTGGTCGGCGCCTTCCGACCGGACGAGGTACCGCGGCCGGCCGAGGGAACGCTGCGCGGTGAGTTCCTGCAAACGGGTCTTGTAGTCGCGGCCGCCCGGCCCCGCGGCCGCTTCCGCGATGCGGTCACCGAAACGGTTGAGCACGAAATCGCGGGCGGTGCCGAACCCGCCGTCGAGGAACACGGCGGCGATCAAGGCTTCCAGCGCGTCGGCGAGGATCGACTGCTTCCCGCGCCCGCCGGCGCCGTCTTCGCCCTTCCCGAGCAAGAGCGACTCACCGAGGGTGAGTTCCGCCGCGACCTCGGCGAGCACGCGCGCGTTCACGACGCCGGCACGCACTTCCGACAGTTGCCCTTCGGGGAGGTGGGGGAAGTGCTCGAACACGTAGTGCGAGACCACGAGGCCGAGGACCGAATCACCGAGGAACTCGAGCCGCTCGTTCGAGTCGGGGTCGCCATTCTCCGCGCACCACGAGCGGTGAGCCAACGCTCGCAGCAAGGTTTCGCGGTCGTTGAAGTGATGGCCGACTTCTTCTTCGAGGGCGAGCACCGCCTTCGGGTTCAAGCCGTTGCGCGCGTGCGTGTCGGTCATCCGCTCTGCCTCACGGAAAGTCGAGCGCACACACACTCCACCGCGTCGCGCACGGTCGCGAGATCGGCGAGATCGTCGTCGTCGATGTGTAGCCCCACGTTCCGCTCCCCGATCTCCATCTCGACCGCTTCGATGAGGTCGATCAACGCGTAGTCGTCGACGTCGAGGTCTTCGCGAAGGCGGGCGTCGAGCACGACGACGTCTTCGTCGACGTCGAGCACTTCGGCCAGCCGTTCGCGCACGATGCCCACGATGTCGTCGTGGGACAGCGGTTGACGGTGGCTGTGCGTTTCAGCCGGCATGCAGCGTCTCGCTTTCAGCGATCGCGGCGGTCAGACGCCCGACCACATCGGCCGCGACGCTGTCGCGGGCGACTCGCACCGCGTTCACGATCGCGGCCGCCGACGACGAACCGTGCGAGATGATGCAGACGCCCTTCACGCCGAGGAGCAGCGCGCCGCCCGTGTTGTCGGGCAACAGGTCGGAGGCCGCTTCCAGCATCCGCAGCTTGAGGCGATCGGCCATTTCGCCCCACTCGGGCTCGTCGAGCACCGAGAAGACCAGCCCGGCCAGCCCGAGCATCGCGCCCTCGATCGTCTTCAACGCGACGTTGCCGGTGAAGCCGTCGGTCACGATCACGTCGACCGACGGTCGGGCGAGATCGCCGCCTTCGACGTTGCCGGTGAAGCCTTTGACGCCGGCCAGCAGGCCGAAGGCTTCCTTGCGCAGGCGATCGCCCTTGCCGGCTTCCTCGCCGTTGGAAAGCAAGCCGATGCTGGGATCGTCGACGCCGAGCCGGACGCGTGCGTACTCACGTGCGAGCAGCGCCCACTGCACCAGCCACACTGCTTCGGGGTCGACGGTCGCGCCCGCATCGACGAGCAGTTGCCGGCGGTTCACCCCCGGCACCGGGAGCGGCACCGCGATCGCGGGGCGAGCGACGCCTGAGATCCGGCCGAAGCGCAGCAACGCCGCCGCCATCGTCGCGCCGGTATTGCCGGCCCCGACCATTGCCGACGCCTTGCCGTCGCGTACGGCTTCGGCCGCTCGCACGATCGACGAGTCGCGCTTGGACCGAACCGCCGACGCGGGTTCGTCGTGCATCGCGATGACTTCCGATGCGCCGAGGACCGAGATGCCCGCTGCATCGTCAGGGAGCAGCGGTTCGATGTCGCTCGGCCGCCCCACGAGGAGAACGTCGACGTCGAGTTCGTGCACCGCGCGTACCGCACCGGCAACGATCTCCTGTGGCGCGCGGTCGCCACCCATCGCGTCCAGCGCGATCACTGGCCGAGCGGGAGGCTCCATCGCGCTGTGACCCTCTACTCGACCTCGATGACCTGGCGACCGCGGTACCAACCGCAGTTCCCGCACACGACGTGCGGCAACCGGGACGAACCGCAGTTCGGGCACAACGAATGCGGCGGCAACGCGAGCCGCATGTTCGCCGACTTACGCGCGCGCGTCGTCGAGCGGCTCGTTTTTCGCTTCGGGACGGCCATTCGTTGTGCTCCTCTTCCAGTTTCAGAGTTCGAGAGACCGCAGCGCCTGCCACCGCGGGTCGGGCGTCTCGTCGGAACACTCGCACGTCGCGAGGTTGCGGTCTGTACCGCAGACGGGACAGAGGCCCAGGCAGTCGGGGTCGCAGAGTGGCGTATGGGGCAGTTCGAGCACCAGCGCGTCACGGACGAGCGGTTCGAGATCGAGCACTTCGGCGTCGAGCTTGTAGGTCTCGCCTTCGATCGGCTCGGCCTCGAACATCTCGTCGACGTGGACGGTGAGGGCGCCCTCGACCGGCTTCAGGCAGCGGCTGCACAGGCCGCGCCACACGGTGTCGACTTCACCCCGGGCGACAACGCCTTCCGAGATGCGTTCCAGGTGGAGGTGCACGTGGACGGGCTGGTCGACGGGCACTTCGACGCCATCGCTCGGGAAGTCGACGCCGGTCGCGGTCACGTCGACATCGCGCGCCGCGCCGGGGCGGCGCAGGTCGGCGACGCTCACCCTCAGGGCGTTGGCTTGGGACATCGTGACGGCCTTTCCGGCGCGGCATGCCGGGAGGTTCCCAACCGGCTCGCGTTCGAGACGGGTGCCGTCTGGTCGGGCTCGGCGCACCGAAGCGGCGCCGGGACCGGCCAAACGGCGGCGAATCGACCCCCCAGAATAGCAGGACCAGGCCTTTTTCGGCCCCCCGGCCGCCGGGAACGGCCCCGGAAGGGCCTCGGCCCTGGCGGGCTACTCGTCCTGGTCGAAAAACGCCGGGTTCACGCCGAGGTCGTCTTCCTCGCCCGGCGCCGGGCCGACGTGCACCTGGAGCCGCTCACGGCCCTTCTGGACCGTCTGCATGGTCCGGTCGAGGACGACTTCGAAGGCGGCCAGTTTCCGGTCGACGTAGTCCTCCGCTTCGTTGCGCATCTGCCCCGCTCGCCGTTCGGCCGCCTCGATGATCTCCTCGGAGCTGCGCCGCGCCTCGCGCACCACCTCGGTGCGTTCGACCATCCGCTCGGCCCGCACCCGAGCGGCTTCGATGATGCGTTCGGCTTCCCGCCGCGCCCGTTCGATCACGTCGTCGCGCTCTTTGAGGAGCCAGCGGGCCTCCCGCAGCTCCTCCGGCAATCCCTCGATCGCGTCGGTGAGCAGATCACCGAACTCCTCGCGGTTGACCATCACCGACGCCGACAGTGGCATGGCACGCGCGTTCTCGAGGAGTTCCTGCAGGCGGTTCAGCAACGTGCGCGTGTCATGCGACGACGTCGGTGCCGCATCGCTCTGGTCGGTCATGATCTCACCGTCCGTCACGGCGTTTCGCCGTTCGCGAAGCGTTCGGTCAGCCGGGCGAGCACGGTCTTCGGGACCATGCTCGACACGTCGCCACCGAAACGCGCGACTTCACGTACCAGGCTCGACGACAGGAACGCGTGCTTCGGGCTCGTCGGCAGGAAGAACGTGTCGATCCCCGAAAGGCGCTGGTTCATCTGCGCCATCTGCAACTCGTAGTCGAAGTCGGAGACGGCGCGCAGCCCCTTCACGATCGCGTTCGCGCCGCGGTCGCGGGCGAAGTCGACCAGGAGGCCTTTGAAGAACTCGATCCGCACGTTGTCGAGATGCGCGACGACTTCGTGCAACATCTCCTGTCGCTCCTCGAGACTGAACAACGACTGGGACTTCTGCGGGTTGCGGATCACCGCCACGATCACCGCGTCGAAGTGGCGCGCGGCGCGCTCGATGATGTCGAGATGTCCGAAGGTGACCGGGTCGAAGGAGCCCGGGCAAAGGGCGGTGGACAACGAGAACGCCTCCGCAGGAGCGGTCAGGGTGACAGGAACGTGACGAGCGTATCTCCGAAGGTCCGCTCCCAGCAGATCTGTAGGGCGGGCGGAGGCTCGACCGCGACGCGGGACGCGCGCTCGACGACGACGGTCGCGCCGTCGGCGAGCCAAGCGCCGTTCCCGAGGGCTGCGAGTACCGCATCGAGTTCGCCGGCGCCGGCGTCGTAGGGCGGATCGCAGCACACGAGGTCGAACGGTGCCTCGCTGGGAACGTGCGCGAGGAACGTGCCGACGGGGCGCGCCTCGACCCGCGCTCGGTTCGCGAAGCCCAGCGTCTCGAGGTTCTGCGTGATCGCGTGCAGCGCCGAACGCGACGATTCCACGAGGACCGCACGGGCCGCGCCGCGCGACAACGCTTCGATGGCGAGCGCGCCGGTCCCCGAGTAGAGGTCGAGCACGTTCGCGTCGAGGATCGCATCACGCGCGTCGAGCGCCGAGAACATCGCCTCACGGACGCGTCCTTGGGTCGGGCGCACCTCAGTACCTGCCGGTGCGACGATGCGCCGGCCGCGCGCCGAACCCGCGATCACGCGCAACCCCGGGCCACGTGCCATGTCAGCTCTTGAAGAGGAACTCGACGGCGTCGCCGAGGAGGTCCTCGACCTCCTCGCGTAGCTGGCCGTGATCGGCGAGCCCGGGGTCGGTGTCGAGGAGTGCTTCGGCGACACTTCGCGTCTGCAGCACGATCTTCTCGTCGCGCGGGATCCGACCGAGTTTGAGGTCGCTGAACCCCGACTGGCGCTCGCCGAACACCTCGCCCGCGCCGCGGATTTCGAGGTCTTTCTCGGCGAGGAGGAACCCATCGGTCGACGCGGCCATCGCCGCCATGCGTTCCTTGGCATCGTCGGTCTGCGCGTCGGCAAGCAGGAAACAATGCGACGCGTGGGCGCCGCGCCCGACCCGGCCCCGGAGCTGGTGTAGCTGCGACAGCCCGAAACGATCGGCGTCTTCGACCAGCATGACGGTCGCGTTCGGAACGTCGACTCCCACTTCGATGACGGTCGTCGCGACGAGCACGTCGACCTCGTGGTCGCGGAAGGCGGCCATCACGGCCTCCTTCTCCTTCGACGGCATCTGGCCGTGCAACAGCCCGAGCCGCAACCCTTCGAGATCTTCGTGCTGGAGCCGCTCGTACTCCTCGGTCGCCGCTTTCGCCTCGACCTTGCCGCTGCCTTCGACGAGCGGGCACACCACGTACCCCTGGCGCCCCTCGCCCACCTCGTTGCGCAGCGACGTATAGGCACGGGCACGATCGAGCGGGTTCGGGCCGATCACCTCGGTGACGATCGGCGTGCGACCCGGCGGCATCTCGCGCAGCTCCGACTTGTCGAGATCGCCGTACACGAGCATCGCGGCCGTGCGGGGGATCGGGGTCGCGGTCATCACGAGCACATCGGGGACAGCGACGTCGTTCTTGTCACGTAAGACACTTCGCTGCTCGACACCGAAACGATGTTGCTCGTCGATCACCGCGAGACCGAGGCGCGAGAAGGGCGCGTCGCCGAACAGCAACGCGTGCGTACCGACGACGATGTCGACGTCGCCGTTGGTGAGCCCGCTCGAGATCCGGCGCCGCTCGGCGGCGGTCGTGCGGTTCGTCAGCAGCTCGACCCGTACCGGCCGGTCGCCGAGCAGCGACCCGCTCGCCGCGACCGACAGGCCTTCGAGGAACCGCAACGACGTGAGATGGTGCTGCTCGGCGAGCACTTCGGTCGGCGCCATGAACGCACCCTGGTAACCACCCTGCACGGCGACGAGGAGGGCGCTCAGCGCGACGACGGTCTTGCCCGACCCGACGTCGCCTTGGAGCAACCGGTGCATCGGCGCCGGTGAAGCCATGTCGCGCACGATCTCGTCGAGGGCACGCCGTTGGTCGTTCGTGAGCGGGAACGGCAAGCGGTCGTGGAAGGCTTCGACGAGCGAGCCCGACGCGTCGTGACGGATGCCCTGCTGGTCGGCTTCCAACGCGCGCTTGCGCGCCACGAGCCCGGCTTGCATCCGTAGGAACTCGTCGAAGATCAAGCGTTCCCGGGCTCGGCGTTGTTCCTCGATCGTCTCGGGCCGGTGGATCCCGCGGTAGGCGGCATGACGGTCGACGAGACCGTGCGCTTCGAGCACGGCCGGGTCGAGCGGGTCCGACAGGCCGCGCCGCTCGCAACGGCGCAGCGCCTCCGCGACGACCTTGCGCAGCTGCCAGGTGTACACCTCGGCCTTCCCCGACTGGGGGTAGATCGGCACGATCACGCCGGTCTTCTCGGCGCCGTCGCCCACGTTGCCGACGACGTCGACCACGGGGTTCGTCATCTGCCGTTTCCCGCGGTACACGTCGACCTTGCCGAAGAACGCGGCCTCGGTACCGACCGAGAGTTGCTTCTGGCGCCAGCTTTGATTGAAGAACGTGAGGTTGAGCAACGACGTGCCGTCGTGCACGACGACCTCGACGAGCGCGCGTCCTTGCCGCGTCCGCCGGCCCGCAACTCGTTTCACTTCACCGAAGACGGTCGCTTCCTCGCCGATCTTCAAGTCGGCGATGTCGGCCCGCTTGGTGCGATCGACGAAGCGTCGCGGGTAGTGCTGCAGCACGTCGAGCACGGTCTCGATGCCCATGATCGACAGCCGTTCCTCGAGTTTCGGCCCGACCGCGTCCAGTTCGCCGACCGGTCGGTCGGCGAGTTCGCGCAACGTGATCCCGGCGGTGCGCTCGGTCACTCCACGCCGACGAGGTACGGGTACAGCGGCTGGCCGCCGTCGTGGAACTCGACTTCGACGTGCGGGTACGCGAACTCGAGATGTTCCTTGATCCGGTTCGTGTCGTGCGCCTTCGCGTCCTGTCCGCACAGCACGGTCACGATCTCGCTGTCGTCGTCGACGAGTTGCGAGAGCAAGGCGGTCATCGCCTCGACGGGAGTGCTCGCCGCGGCGCGGATGCCGTCACGGGAGAGCGCGATCCAATCGCCCTCTTCGATCGTCTGGCCACCCGATACCGAGGCGCGTACCGCTCGGGTCACCTCGCCGCTGCGCACCCGCGACATCGAGTCGGTCATCGCCTCGCGGTTGACCTCGATGTCGGCGTCGGGGTCGTACCCGACCAGCGCCGCGAGCGCCTCGGTGACACTGGTCGTCGGGACGACGACAACGGTGCGCTCGGTGAGCCCGTCGACCTGCTGCGCGACCGGCACGATGTTCTTGTTGTTCGGCAGCACGATCACCGCATCGGACGAACATGCCTCGACCGCCTCGAGGATCTGCGCGGTCGACGGGTTCATCGACTGCCCACCCGCGACGACCTGCGCGACCCCGAGGCTGCCGAGCAGCCGGCGGATACCGTCGCCCACCGCGACCGCGACCACGGCCGTGCGCGCCGCCACGGGCAGAACGTCGCCGCCGGCGTCGTGGCCCGCAGCCGCGCCGGCGCCGAGCACGCCGGCGTCGCGCACCCATTGCTCCTCCTCGACCTGCTCGAAGAGATCGGTGACGCGGATGGTTCGCGGCCGGCCGGCCTCGATACCGGCTTCGACGGCTGCACCGATGTCGTTCGTGTGGATGTGGCAGTTCCACAAACCCTCGCCGCCGACGACGACGATCGAATCGCCCACCGAGTCCCACGCCTGCTTGAACGCCGGGATCGTCGGGTCGTCGGCCTCGAGGAGGTACATCACTTCGTAGCGGAGGCTCGCGACGCTGTCACCGCGCATGTGCGCCTCGACGATCCGGGGCGTCGCGACGATTTCCGGTTCGGGGATCGGGCGGCCGTCGACCACTTCGAAGAGCGCGTCGAGCAGCAGCGCGAACCCCTTGCCGCCGGCGTCGACCACACCTGCGTCCTTCAAGACCGGCAACAGATCGGGCGTATGGGCGACGGCGTCGTCGGCGGCGGCACACGCGGACTCGAGCAGCGAAACGAGCCCGTTGCCCGAATGTCGCTCCGAAGCCTCTGCCGCGGCCCGTACGACGGTGAGAATGGTGCCTTCCACCGGGCGCATCACCGCCTGGTACGCGGCGTCGCTCGCCCTGCGCAGGCCGCTGGCGAGCGCGTTCGAATCGACCGTTTCGAGCGGCGTGAAGACCTCGGCGAAACCCCGCAAGATCTGCGAGAGGATGACCCCCGAATTGCCCCGAGCGCCCATGAGCGAACCCCGGCTGACCGCGTGGCAAACCTCGGCCATCGACTCCGCGGTCTCGAGTTCGGCGCTGACCGATTCGAGCGTGAGCGCCATATTCGTGCCCGTATCCCCGTCGGGGACGGGGTAGACGTTCAGGCGGTTCAACTCCTCCTGGTGCGCGCGGAGCGCGTCGCGGAACCGCAGCACCGCCCGCCGCAAGTCGGGCGCATCGAGGCGCGAGAGCGTGGGCACGCCGCCACAGTAGTGATCCCGCTGCCGGGCGGCTGCTATCTTCCATCGGTCTTTCGGCCAGGTTCCTGTGAGAGGTTTCACCATGTCGTCCGTCTGCGATCTCTGCGGCAAGCGCCCGCAGTTCGGCATGCGCCTGAGCCACTCGCACCGGCGCAACAAGCGCCGCTGGAACCCGAACATCCAGAAGGTTCGAGCCGTCGTCGACGGCTCACCGAAGCGGGTGCACGTCTGCACGTCGTGCCTGAAGGCCGGCAAAGTGGTGAAGCCCTAGTGCGGTCGGCGAAGCCAGCGGAGCGATAGGTGCAAGGCGTCGTCAAAGTGTTCGACCCCCTCACCCGTGAGGGCGTGGTCGTCACCGACACCGATCGCACCGAGTACGTCCTGTCCGCCACTGCGCTCGAAGGCTCCCTGTTCCGCCTGTTGCGCCAGGGCCAGCGAATCGTGTTCGACGTCGACGACGACGGTCACGCGACCGGGGTCCGCACCGGTGCCGAACCCGACATGGGCCTCAACAACGCGCAGATCTGACGCCGAACCGCGGGCGGACGCGGCTCAGCGGCCGATGCTCCTGTGCCCGAACAGGCGACCCGACACGAAGAGCAGCACGAAGGCGCCGACGAACGCGACGAACATCGAGCGCAGGCCGAACTCGCCGATGCCCTGACTGCCCGCGAGGTTGAACAGCATGCCGCCCAGCAGGCCGCCGAGGACGCCGACCAGGATCGTGCCCAGGCACCCGAGGTGACGGCCTGAACCGGTTGCGACGCGGGCGAACGCGCCGGCAACGAACCCGACCACGATCCACCCCAGGAACCCCATACGCCGTACCTGTTCGCTACCTATTCACTGAGACGCTTCTGCAGCTCTTCGAGCTCGTCGGAGAGTTGCGTCGGCAACCGGTCGCCGAAGATCGCGTAGTGCTCCTCGATCAAGGGCACCTCGGCCCGCCAGGCGTCCTCGTCGACCGAGAGCAGCTCGGCCAGGTCGTCGTCGGTGACCTTCAAACCGTCGACCGGCAACGATCCGGGGGCCGGGAGCCGCCCGATTGCGGTGTCGACCGCTTCGGCGCGGCCGGCGCATCGTTCGAACGCCCAGGCGAGCACCCGGCTGTTGTCGCCGAAGCCGGGCCAGAGGAACTTGCCGTCGGCGCTCTTGCGGAACCAGTTGACGTAGTAGAGCCGGGGCAGCTTCTTCGCGTCGTGCGAGGCGCCGACCTCCAGCCAGTGACGGAAGTAATCGGCCATGTTGTAGCCGCAGAAGGGCAACATCGCGAACGGGTCGCGGCGGAGTTTGCCGACCGCACCCGTCGCCGCCGCGGTCGTCTCCGAACCCATGGTCGAACCCATGAACACGCCGTGCTGCCAATCGAACGCCTCGGTGACGAGCGGGACGGTCGTGGCCCGGCGGCCACCGAACAGGATCGCCGAGATCGGCACACCCTTCGGGTCTTCCCACTCCGGGGCCACCGACGGCACCTGGGCCAGCGGTGCCGTGAACCGGCTGTTCGGGTGCGCGGCCGGCTTCTCCGAGGCAGGCGTCCAGTCGTTGCCGAGCCAATCGGTGCAGTGCGCCGGTGCGTCCTTGGTGAGGCCTTCCCACCACACGTCGCTGTCGTCGGTGAGCGCGGTGTTGGTGAAGATCGTGTTGCGCGCCAACGCCTTGATCGCGTTCGGGTTCGTGTCCATCCCGGTGCCCGGCGCGACGCCGAACATGCCGTACTCCGGGTTGATCGCGTACAGGCGACCGTCGTCACCGAACTTCATCCAGGCGATGTCGTCGCCGATCGTCTGCGCGGTCCAACCCGGAATGGTCGGCTCGATCATCGCGAGATTGGTCTTGCCGCACTGCGACGGGAACGCCGCCGCGATGTAGCGGCTCTCACCCTCGGGATTGGTGAGCTTCAGGATCAACATGTGCTCGGCGAGCCAGCCGTCGTCGCGCGCCATCGTCGACGCGATGCGCAGCGCGAAACACTTCTTGCCGAGCAGCGCGTTGCCGCCGTAACCCGATCCGAACGACCAGATCTCCCGGGTCTCGGGGAAGTGGACGATGTACTTCTGCTCCGTGTTGCACGGCCACGGGACATCCTTCTCGCCGGGCGCCAGCGGCGCGCCGACCGAGTGGACGCAGGGCACGAACTCGCCGTCGGGGCCGAGCACGTCGAGCGCACCCTTCCCCATACGCGTCATCGTCCGCATGTTCGCGGCGACGTACGCGGAGTCGGTGAGCTGCACCCCGATGTGCGCGATATGCGAACCGAGCGGGCCCATCGAGAACGGCACGACGTACAGCGTGCGGCCGCGCATCGCACCCTCGAACAGCGGGGTGAGATCACGTCGCATCTCGTCGGGGGCGCGCCAGTTGTTCGTCGGCCCGGCGTCGATCTCGCGCTCGGAGCAGATGAACGTTCGGTCTTCGACGCGCGCGACGTCGCCGGGGTCGCTGCGACTCCAGAAGCTGTTCGGGCGCTTCTGGAGTTCGGTGAACGTGCCCGACTCGACGAGTCGCGCGCACAGCCGCGCGTACTCCTCTTCCGAGCCGTCGCACCACTCCACGTGGTCGGGCTTGAGGATCCGAGCCCACTCATCGACCCAATCCAGCAGCTTTTGGTTCGTGGTCGGGATAGCCGTCGCGGAAGTCATACGCGTCCTCGTACACCCCATGAGTTGCCTGGCATCTGGGAGTAGACCAGTGTACGCATGGGTCCCGGAAACCGAGAAAGGGCCGGACGTCCCGGTTCGACGCCCGAATGACCCGCCGGGGGCCCGACGACGATCTCGATTCGACGGGAGGCCGCTGTGGCGGTGAGCGCGTACATCCTCATCCAGACGGAAGTCGGCAAGGCATCTTCCGTCGTTGCCTCCGTCAAGGATCTTCCCGGCGTCGTCCAGGCCGACGACGTGACCGGCCCCTACGACGTGATCCTCCGGGCCGAGGCCGAATCGATCGACGAACTCGGGCGAATGGTCGTCTCCCAGGTGCAGCTCGTCGACGGGATCACCCGCACCCTCACCTGCCCCGTCGTCCATCTCTGACGCGCGACGGGCGTCGATAGCTATCGCTATGCGATAGCTATCGACGCCCGTCAGCGTTGGCGACCTGCGCGGCGGGCTCGGCGCTCGTTGCGGGCGATGGCGAGGTCGATGAGCCGGTCGATGAGCGACGCGTACGGAACCCCGCTGACCTCCCACAACCGCGGGTACATCGAGATCGGCGTGAAGCCCGGGATCGTGTTCAACTCGTTGACGAGGAAACCGCGCGCCGAGCCGGTCTCCTCGAGAAAGAAATCGACGCGCGCCATCGCGTCGCACCGGCACGCCTCGAAGGCGCGCGTCGCGAGCGACTGCACCTCGGCGGTTTGCGCGTCGGTGAGCGGTGCCGGCGCGAGGAGTTCCGCCGCGCCGTTCTCGTACTTGTCGGCGTAGTCGTAGAACTCGGCGCCGGGCACGACTTCGCCCGGGAGGGAAGCAACGGGTGGGTCGTCGCCGAGCACCGCGACTTCGATCTCACGCCCGACGACCGCCTCCTCGACCACCGCCCATTCGTCGTAGGTGAGCGCGGCCGCAATCGCGCCGTCGAGCTCACCCGCATCGTGCGCCTTCGACACACCGACCGACGAACCCATGTTGGCCGGCTTCACGAAGAGCGGGAACCCGAACTCGCTCGCGATCCGCCTCGCGAATGCGCCGATGTCGGCTCCGTCGCGAACGGCGTCGTAGCGCGCCTGCGGCAAACCGCACGCGGCGAACGCGCGCTTCATCATGACCTTGTCCATGCCGACGGCCGAGCCGAGCACTCCCGACCCCACGTACGGCAGCCCGGCCAACTCCAGCATCCCCTGCACGGTGCCGTCCTCGCCGTAGGGCCCGTGCAGCAAGGGGACGACCACGTCGACCGCGAACGGCTGGTCGCCGTGCACCGCCACCAGCTCGGCCCGCGTGGGATCGGTGGGCGGGCGAACGGGTTCACCTTCCACGTCGAACGCGGCCGGGAGTGCGTCACGGCCCTTGTCGAGCAGCGCCTGCGCGTCCGACGCCAGCAACCAGCGACCGTCGGTGGTGATGCCGACCGGAACGACCTCGTAGCGATCCGGGTCGAGGGCACGAGCGACGGCGACCGCGGTCACGCATGACACGTCGTGCTCGGCGGACCGGCCACCGAACAGCAGCAACACGCGCAGTTTCGGTCTCGGGACCATGCGCGCACGGTACCGCCGCGCCGTCACCGATTCACGGAACGACGAGGCTCAGACGACCTGGAGGATCGCGCGGATACCGACCCCGACGAGGAAGAGCCCGACGATGCCGTACGCGAGTTCGAGCCGCCCCCGCGCCTTCCAGAGGTAGCGGTACGAATACGCGATGCCGACGGTGATGAACGCGACGAAGCCGTAGAACATGTGGAAGCGAGGCGCCGTGTACTTGTGGCTCGACACGAGGATCACGCCCACGACGACCTGCAACATCATCGCGGCCTCGGCGCCGATTGTCGCCGCCCACACCCATCGGCCGCGCAAACGCGGCCACCGCCACGCGGCGAGCGCGACGAACCCCGCGAGGCCGTTGAAGACGATCGCGATGTACCCCCAGTCGCCGTGGAACCGGCGTAACGCGCTCATCAGTACGGCAGCACTAGAGCGTCTGGTCGTCGGCCGCCGCGACGAACGAGGTTTCGGCGCCGCGCAAGAGGTTCTTCAAGACCTTGCCCGCCGGGTTCCGCGGGAGCGGCTCGCCGCGCACGTCGACGTATGCGGGAACCTTGAAGTTCGCGAGGTGCGCGGCACAGAACTCGCGCAGGTCGTCGGCGGTGGCCGTCGAGCCTTCCTTGAGTTGCACGACGGCTTTCACCTCTTCGCCCAATTCCTTGTGCGGCACGCCGACGACGGCCGCGTCGATCACGTCGGGGTGATCGAAGAGCACGTGCTCGACTTCGACGCAGTAGACGTTCTCGCCGGCGCGGATGATCATGTCCTTGGCCCGGTCGACGAGGTACAGGTAGCCCTCCTCGTCGACGTAACCGATGTCGCCGGTGTGGAACCAGCCGTCGCTGAGCGCGAGCGCGTTCGCGTCGGGGCGGCGCCAGTAGCCGTGCGACATCACCGTCGGCCCCTTCAACCACACCTCGCCGTTCGTGCGCGGCGGGGCGTCGTTGCCGCCGTCGTCGACGATGCGCAACTCCACCGTCGGGACGGGCCGCCCGACCGAACCGGAGTGCGCGAAGTAGTCCTCACCGCCGATCGCGGTCGCGACCGAAGCGGTCTCCGTGAGCCCGTACGCGGTCGTGAGCGTCTTGCGGAGGTTCGGGAACACCTGCTCGATCCGTTCAACGAGCTCCGGCGCGGCCGGCGCGCCGCCGTAGCTCGCCCGTTGCACCGACGAGAGGTCGTACTTGGCGAGGTTGGGCGACTCGACGATGCGCCACATGATCGTCGGGACACCGCCGAACGACGTGATCTTCTCCCGTTCGATGATCCCGAGCGCGGCGTCGGGTTCGAACCGTCCGACGGGCATCAGCACGAGCTTGGCGCCGGTGGCGTAGTTGAGCGTCATCGTCGCGAGGCAGCCGGTCACGTGGAACAACGGGACGACGAGCAACGACGCCGACTGCACCTTCGTGTTCGCCTCCGGGGGCGCGTCACCCTTCATCGCGCTCACGAACGCGGCGCAAATGATGTTCTGCAGGTTCGCGATGACCTGCCGGTGGGTGACGGTCGCGCCCTTCGGCTGGCCGGTCGTGCCGGAGGTGTAGAGGATCGCGAGGATGTCGTCCTCGTCGATCTCGACGACCGGCATCGGCGCGTCGTCGGCGCCGGAGACCGGGGCGAGGAGTTCGGTGAACGGACGCACCGGGTGCGTGGGCCGTGCCGTGTCGTCGCCGATCTCGAACGCGTGCTGGAGATCGCGTAACGCGGGGAGCAGCGGCTGCAGCATCGCCATACGGCGCGGATCGGCGATCAACACCTTCGATTCGGAGTCGTTCAGACCGAACTCGAGTTCTTCGGCCTTCCACCACGCGTTGAGCGGCACGAGCACCGCTCCGAGGATGGCGCAGGCGAAGAACGTGATCACCCACTCGGGGTTGTTGGCCGAGACCAGCGCAACGCGATCTCCGCGTTGCACGCCCAACTCGCCCAGGTGCGCCGCGACGCGACGCGCCGCCGCATCGTGGGCGCCGAACGTGTAGCGCCGGTCGCCCTGCACCAACCACGGCAGGTCGGTGCGCAGCGCGTTCTGGTCCATGAGCTCGCGCAGCGAGTGCATCCGCTGCTTGTAGACCTGCGTCGGCACGCCTCGTACGTCTTCGACGACGATCTCGAACGGGCCTCCCGGCCCGGTGAGCTGTTCGATGGGATCGGGTTCAGGCACGGGCCGCAGGTTACCGGCGCAGCCCGGTTTCGAGGGTCGCCGACCGGCGCCCGAACGCCGCTACGAAGCCGGCGCGGCGTCCTCGTGCTGCACCACGTCGAACGACCACAGTTCGCTCGCCGTCGAAACGGGGCCTTGCGTGTTGTGCGCCCGGTGCCCGTGCGCGAACGCCTGGCTGTTCACCCAGTTGTCGAAGTCGTCCTGGCTCCGCCAGCGCGTATAGACGAGGAACACATCGCGGTCGTCGCTGGGGCGCAGGAGTTCGAACGCCTCGAAGCCCGGCATCTTCGACACTTCGCCGGCGCGAGCCGCGAAACGACCGACCAACTCTTCTGCCCGCTCACGCGGGACCGTGATCGCGTTGATGCGAACAACACTCATGACGAAACCTCCTGCCGTCCGACGCGACCCTACGGCCGCGCCGGTCGGAGGAACGAGTCAGGCGGCGCCGCCCTCGCCTCGGAGCCGCGACCAGGCACGGGTCGTCATCTCGGCTTCGAACATCACGATCGAGCCCTGACCGGCGGCACGCGGCGCCGCTTTCGCCTCGTACATCGCGGTATCGGCGTCTCGCAGCAAGTCGGCCGAATTGGTCCCGGCGTTGCCGAAGGCGAGGCCGCCGCTGACACCGATCTTGATCTCCTGGCCCATCACGAACGTCGGCATGGCGATCGAGTTCACGATACGGGTCGCGGCTTCGAGCGCGTCTTCTTCGTCGTCGATGCTCTCGATGAGGACGGTGAACTCGTCGCCGGCGAGCCGGGCGACGGTGTCGCTCGGCCGCAACGCGGCGCGTGCACGCTGCGCGACCGTGACCAGCACCTCATCACCCGCCGCGTGACCGAGGGTGTCGTTGATCGCCTTGAACCCGTTCAGGTCGAGGAAGAGCACGGCGACGAACTCGCCGTCGCGACCGGCGTTCGCGAGCGCGTACTCCAGGCGGCCGATGAACTCGGCCCGGTTCGCGAGGCCGGTCAACTCGTCGCGGTACGCCCGGCGCATCAACTGCCGTTCGAGGTCACGCCGTTCGGTCACGTCGCGGGTGTTGACGACGACCCCTCGCACGGCGTGGTCATCGAGGAGGTTCGTGCAGACGGCTTCGAGGTGGACGCGGTCGCCGTCGGCGTGGCAGAGCATCAGGTCGAGGCGAAGTTGGCCGCCGGGGCACGCGAGCAGTTCGTCCCAGAGCGGCAGGAACCGGTTGTCGTCGCCTTCCCGGAGGAATTCGACGATGTCGTGGTCGAGCACCTGCGCCTGCTCGAGCCCGAGCATCTCCGCCCCGCCGGGCGCGACGAACCGCACGATCCCACCGGCATCGAGCACGAGGGTCAGATCGCCCGAGCGTTCGACGAGCGACCGGAACCAGCGTTCGCGTTCTTCGAGCTCGGCCTGCATGCCGCGGGATCGCCGCCGCTCGGCGACCCGGCCTCCCGCGCCGATCGCGAGCAGGAGGGCGAGCATCGCGAGGACCGTCGCGACCGAAGCGGGGCCCGAGCGCGCCTCCGCCGACTGCGCGCGCTGCGCGAGCACCGTAGAGATGCGATCGAGCGAGCGATTGAGTTGGACCTCGCCGGGGATCAACTGGTCGGCCGACAGCTGGATGACCCGCAAGGTGTTGTGCTGGCGCAACGCCGTGAGCGTGCGCTGCCCGGCCGCGGCCACCCGATCGGTCTGGCGGACGACGGCCGTCGCCAGCGGATCGCGGCGCGTCGCGGCGTTGTCGGGGAACGATCGGGCGACGGCCTTCACGAGGTGGGCACGGGCCGTCGTGGCCGAGGTGAGCTCGGCCTTCGTCGTCTTGCCGGCGGCCGCGCTCAGCCCGAGCCTGCCGTACACGGCGGCAAAGTTGTCGGCCAGGCTCACGATCTGCGAGACCTGGGCCTTGCGGGCTTCCGCGTTCACTTGCGCCGCGTGCCAGACGACGAGCGCGCTCGAGCCGCCGACGCCGACGGCGATCGCGAGAACGAATGGCACGACCCGGACCCAGCGGCGCGAGCGCACGCCGGGGACGGGTGGCGGTGATCCCAACATCTCGGGCAGTGTCGACCAGTTCGGCCGCCACACTGAGTGTTGATTTCAGTGGTTCGGCCCCGGGAACCCTCGCCGGGTCAGTCTTCGTCGGGGTTCGAGCGGAGGAAGCGCTCGATCTCGCTCACGAGCTCGTCGCCGGAGGGCAGTTCGGTCGCGGTCTCGCTCTCGAAGCGGCGCACGAGCTCACCGACGTCGGGACGCTGTGCGAGCCCTTCGTCGACCTTCTCGATGTACGCGTCGCAGCGAGAATCGAGCACCCGCAGGTCGAGGTCGAGTTGGAACAGTTCGACCAAGCGGCCGAGCATGGCGCGCACGGCCGGGGGTGAAGGCGAACCGGACACGTACTGCGGCACCTGGGCCCACAACCCGACACACGGGATGTCGGCAACACCGAGCGCGTACTGAAGCACCGTCTGCATGCCCGTCGGGCCGCCGTAGTCGGGGCGGAGCGGCCCGACCTCCTGGGCGAGGGCACGACCCGTCGCCGTGGCGAGCACCGGCACGGGGCGACGATGCGAAGCGAGCGCCGGCATACCGGCGAGCGTCACGGCTTTCTTGACCCCGAGCCGTCCGGCCGCCTCGACGAGCTCGGCCGTGATCGACGGCCAGCGGATCGACGGTTCGGGCCCGTGCAGCAGCACGACGTCGCGCCCGGCCCGACCCGAAACGAGCGTGAGCTTCGGGTACTCGATGACCCGGAGGCCGCCCTCCACGAATCGAGCCGTCGGGCGGGTTTGCTGGAGGTCGAGCAGGTCGGTGAGGTCGAGCGTGGCGAACGCTTCCGCGCCTTCGACCTGCGCGCCGAGCGCGTCCATCGTGCCCGAGCCGGTGAACCCCGCGTCGACCCAGCCGGTGAGCGCGATCACGAACAGCGGTTCGTGCAAGGTGGGCCAGCGCTCGACGGTCAGCATCCTCTCAGCGTAGGGCGAGGTGAGCGGTAGGGTCCGCGCCCGTGCTGCTTCGTACGTTCACCGAACCCCAGCAAGGCGCGACCTACGACCAATTGCTGGCCGTTGCCCAGTTGAGCGAAGCACTCGGTTTCGACGCCTTCTTCCGTTCCGACCATTACATGCGTATCGGCGACGGCGACGGCCGGCCCGGGTCGACCGACGCGTGGGCGACGCTCGCCGCCCTCGCCCGCGAAACGGCGTCGATCCGGCTCGGCACCCTGGTCACACCGGCAACGTTCCGCCTCCCGGGGCCGCTCGCGATCACCGTCGCGCAAGTCGACGCGATGAGTGACGGGCGTATCGAACTCGGCTTGGGCGCGGGTTGGAACGACGTCGAGCATCGTGCCTACGGGATCCCGTTCCCGACGACGCGCGAACGGTTCGAGCGGCTCGAGGAGCAACTCGCGATCATCACCGGCCTCTGGAGCACGCCGGAAGGCAAGACCTTCGACTACGACGGCCGCCACTACCAGATCGCGGGCTCACCTGCGCTGCCCAAACCCGTGCAGCGACCCCACCCCCCGATCGTGATCGGCGGGTGGGGGACGAAACACACGCCGCGTCTCGCCGCGACGTACGGGAGCGAGTTCAACGTCCCGTTCGCGCCCGTCGAATACTTCCCGACCGCGTGCGACCACGTGCGCGCCGCGTGCGAAGCGATCGACCGCGACCCGGCATCGCTCCGCTACACGGTCGCGCTCGTCGCGTGCGTCGGGGAGAGCGACGCCGAGTTCCGCCGGCGCGCCGAGAACATCGGTCACGACCCCGAAGCGCTGCGCCAGAGCGCGGCGGGCGGCACGGTTGGCGAGGTGGTCGAACGGCTCCACGCGTTCGCGGCGGCCGGCGCCGAAACCGTCTACCTCCAGGTACTCGACCTCGACGATCTCGACCACCTGCGGCTGATCGCGTCGGCGGTCATGCCCGAGGTCGGATGACGATGGGCGGCTGGGCCCGATGAGTGTCGTGCAGTTCGGCGTGCACACCGGTTTGCAGAACACGTCGATCATCGAATTGCGCGGTCTCTGGCGCCGGATCGAAGACCTCGGCTTCGACTGGATCTCGATCTGGGACCACTTCTACGCGGCCGACGCCACCGGCAACCCGCATTGCCTCGAAGCCGTCGCCTCGCACGCCGCGCTCGCCGCGTCGACCGACCGGGTGAAGTGCGGGTCGCTCGTCTACTCCGCCGGCTACCGCCATCCCGCCGTCCTCGCGAACGCGATGGCGACCCTCGACCAGATCGCCGACGGCCGCATCGTGCTCGGTCTCGGCGCCGGTTGGGCGAAGAAGGAATACGACGTGCACGGCATCCCGTTCGGCAGCACCGGCGAACGGCTCCGGATGCTCGAGGAGTCGATCCAGTGCGTGCGCCTTCTCCTCACCGAGGACGTCGCCGACTTCACGGGCGAGTTCTTCTCCCTCACCGGTGCACAGTGCGAACCGAAACCCGTTCAGGAACGGCTCCCGATCTGGGTGGGCGGCGGCGGCGAGAAGGTGACACTCCGGATCGCGGCCGCGCACGCCGACGGGTGGAACGTGCCGTTCGTCGCGCCCGACGTCTGGGCGCACAAGGCCGGCGTGCTCGACCAGCACTGCGAACGGCTCGGGCGCGACCCTTCGAGCATCGTCAAGGCCGTGAACGTCGGCATGGCGTTCACCGACGACGACCTGCACGCGCAGTTCGGCCGCATGGCCGAGGCGGTGCGGCCCAGTGTCCTCACGGGAAGTACGGCGGAGATCGTCGACAAGGTCGGCGCGTACGCCGACGCCGGCGCGTCGTGGGTGATCCTCGCGTTACGGGCGCCGTTCGACCGCGACGGCCTCGAACGCTTCGCCGCCGACGTCCTCCCCGCGTTCCGCCCCTGAACGACAGGCGTCGATAGCTATCGCTATGCGATAGCTATCGACGCACGTCAGCGGGGGTCGCGCCACATGGCCCAGAGGCGAGGACCGCCGCCGGTGAGATCGATGGTCTCGATGACGCGCCAGCCGTGGCGTTCGTAGAAGGCGACGTTGCGTTCCTTCGTGCTCTCCAGGTAGGCGGGCGTTCCTTCGGCGTCGCAACGGTTGAGGATCGGTTCGAGCGCAGCGGACGCCAGCCCCTGCCGTTGCCGCGGCGGATCGGTACCGAGGCCCTGCAGGTACCAATGCGGTTCCTCGGGGTGCACCGCGTGCATCGCGTGCATCGCGATACCGAAGCGGGTCACGCCTTCGGCGAGGATGTCGCGCAGTTCGACCAGGTCGGCGAGCATCTGTGGCGTCGGTTGCCACGCCCCCGGCGGCGCCCAGAAGCAACCGACCGAGCACGAGTCGTCGGTGTAACTCGCGCCCATCGGCAACGAGGCGGCTCGTGTCTGCAGCGTGAACATCGCTTCGAGTTTCGCCAGGCGGGTCGACGCATCGGGGAGCGCCCACACTTGCAAGGGGTCGTCGTAGAACGCGCGTGCGCTCGCGGCAGCGACCGCCTCGACGTCGGCGTCGGTCAACTTCCTGATCACGTGGCCCACCCTGCCAGTATTGCCGGATGACCGACGGGCCGAGCTGCGCTTCGACCCGCTCACGCGCGCGTGGGTGAACATTGTCGGGCACCGCCAGTCGCGGCCGAACCTGCCGGCCGACGACTGCCCGTTCTGCCCGGGCGGGTTGGAAGCACCCGAGCCCTACGACGTGCGCTGGTTCACGAACCGATGGGCGGCGCTCACGCCCGGCGACGCGCTCGACCTCGCGGCGGCCGAAGCCGCGGGAACGACGCGCCTTCCCGGCGTGGGCGCGTGCGAGGTGGTGCTGTTCTCCCCCGAGCACGAACAGTCGCTCGCGGGTCTCGGCCCGGCCGGGGTGCGGAAGGTGGTCGACGTGTGGGCCGACCGCACTGCGGCACTGCTCGCGCGCCCCGAAGTCGACTACGTGCTCGTCTTCGAGAACCGCGGTCGCGAGGTGGGCGCGACGATCGACCATCCGCACGGCCAGATCTACGGCTACCCGTTCGTGCCGCCGGTGCCGGCCGCCGAGGCGGCGATCGCGCGGGAACATGGCTGTCCCGTGTGCGCGGAAACGACCGGCGAAGCCGCCGCCGGCGCGAGGGTCGTGTACGACGACGGCGACTGGCTCGCGTGGGTGCCGTACGCGAGCGCGTACGCGTACGGCGTGCGGATCGCGCCGCGTGCGCACCACCCCTCGATCGCCGCACTCGGCGACCGCGACCGCGACGCGCTGAGCGCGGTCCTGACCGACGTACTCGGTCGCTACGACCGGCTGTGGGCGCCGCCGCGCCCCGGGTACCTCTTTCCCTACCTGCTGTGGTTCCACCAGGCGCCGGCCTCGGGCGGCGACGAATGGCACCTGCACGCCCACGTCGCGCCGCCGCTGCGCGCCCCCGGCGTACAGCGGTTCGTTGCGTCGGGCGAGCTCGGAAGTGGCACGCTGTCGAACCCGGTCATCCCGGAGGCGGCGGCGGAGGCGCTACGCAATGCCTGATCACGATGCGCGCATCGACAAACTCGCGCACACCCTGGGCGGCAGCCGCTCGACGTTGCGCTACTTCCGCGCGCCGGGGCGGGTCAACCTCATCGGTGGCCACGTCGACTACCACGAGGGTTGGGTCATCCCGATGGCGATCGACCACGACGTCGTCGTGGCGGCGCGCCCGCGTACCGACGGCCGTATCGTCGTGCGGTCACTCGACCTCGAAGGCGACGTCGACGTCGCGGCCGACGGGTCGGAGCCGCCCCGCGCCGTCGTTCCACGCTGGGGCCGGCTGGTCGGCGCGGTGGCGTGCACGATGGCCGATGCCGGTCGTGAGCCGGTTGGCGCCGACATCGCCGTCGCGACGAACCTCGCCATCGGCGGTGGGCTCTCGTCGAGCGCGGCATTCGAGGTCGCGATCGCGCTCGCGTTGAACGACGTCGCCGGGTTCAGCCTCCCGATCCGAGACCTCGCGCTCGCCGCGCAACGCGCGGAGCATCTCGCGAGCGGGGTGCCGTGCGGTGTGCAAGACCAGATGGCCGCGCTCAGCGGCGCACGGGACCACGCGCTCCTGCTCGACTGCCGCACCTTCGAACTCGAGACCTTGCCGATACCGGCCCACGTGCGCGTGCTGATCGTGCATTCGGGTGTACCTCGCATTCTCGAAGGAAGCCCGTACGCCCTCCGGCGTTCCGAAGGTGAGGCGGTCGCGAGCCGGCTCGGTCTGCGAGTGCTGCGCGACGCGACGATCGACCAGGTGCAACACGAAGCGCGGGGTCGCCATGTGGTGTCGGAGATGCGACGCGTCCTCGACTTCGCCGACGCGTTACGGCGCGACGACGCGCCGGCGCTCGGTGCGCTGATGCTCGCCGGCCATGCGTCGCTGCGCGACGACATGGAGGTGTCGACACCGGAACTCGACGTGCTCGTGCAATGCCTGGTCGACGCGGGCGCCTATGGGGCACGCCTCACCGGAGGCGGGTTCGGGGGCTGCGTCGTCGCGCTCGTGCCGGCCGACCGGGCCGAGACGATCGCGCACGACGCGCCGGCCGACTACCGGGACCGCACGGGTCGGGAGCCTTCGGCCATGCTCGTACGGGCGGCCGACGGCGCCGGTCCGTACCCCGCCGGCGGGTGAAGATCAGGCGGTCGCGAAGTCGGTCGCGGCCGGCGCGCTTCCGTAGGCGGCCGGCACGGCTCGTCCCCGCGCCTGGCGGTAGAGCATCGTCCGGTACACGCTCAGGCACACGCTGGTCGTGAGCGCGGCGGCGATGAACACGGCGAAACAGGTGACGATGGCGACGCCCATGAGCGGTCCGTTGTCGAGCAGCGCGGCCACGAACACGATGAGCAACACGGGCGACGCGAGCAGGGCACCCACGGCATCGAAACCCAGTTGGCCGGTGACCCGCTGGTCGGCATCCGTGCCGAGCAACGCACGGGAAGCGCGCCGCGCGGCCGGCGCGTCGACACCGTCGATCACGATCGCCGGCAACACGAGCATCGAAGCGACGGACCACGCCAGCTCGCCGGCGTAGGTGACGAACACGCCGAACCGGCCGAACAAGCCGCCTACCACGCGCAACGCAACGCCGACGGTGAGCGAGTAGAACGCCCACGCGCAGATTGCAGGAAGGTGGCGCGCCGCGTCGCGAACGGCTCGCGCGACGGTCGGTGATCGACCCTCCGCAACCTCGTTGGCACCGGCGACGATCGCGGCCGACCAGAACATCGAGAGGAACACCACGGCGAGCGCGGCGGGGAACAGCATGGCGACGGCCGCGAGGGGCGCGATCGACGCGATCAACGCCTCGCCGAAGATGAGCACGACGAACGAGACCGCGGGCGCGGCGGCGAGCAGCACCAACGATTGCTCGGCCCACATGATCCGCCAGGACGTCCGGGTCAGGGTGAAAGCACGGCCGAGCACGGCCGCAGGATGGCAGCCACGCACCGTGGTCGGCAAACGTCGGGCATCGGGTCCGAGCCCGTACGATGCCGGGCGATGCCGGCGAACCCGTTCACCGAACCGGACCCGGCCTCCGGGGTCGCCCCACGTTCCGTGACCGGTACGCGGGCACGCGTCCGCGCACCGGGGCGGGTCAACCTCATCGGTGACCACACCGATTACCAGGACGGTTTCTGCCTGCCGATGGCCATCGACCGGGAAGTCGTGGTCGATTTCGCACCCCGGGCCGACGCCGAGGTCGGGCTCACGTCGTCGCACGCCGACGCGGGGTTCGACGCGATCGTCGCCGCGGCGATCGGCGTGCTCGACGAAGGCGGGCGCCCGCCCGTCGGGATCGAGGGAACGCTCACGTCGACCGTACCGGTAGGCGCCGGGCTGTCGTCGAGTGCGGCGGTCGAGGTCGCCATCTGCCGGGCGCTCGCGTACGCGGCACGATGGCCGCTCGGCGGGCGTGCCCTCGCCCGCGCGGCGCAGGAAGTGGAACACCGCGCGTCGGGGATGCCGTGCGGTGTCCTCGACCAGATGGCGTCGGTGTTCGGCGTCGCCGGTCACGCGCTCCTCCTCGACTGCCGCTCGCTCGAGGTCGACCCGTTGCCGCTCCCGGCTGGTACCGAGGTGGTCGTCGTCCACTCGGGGGTGGAACGGCGGCTGGCGACGAGCGCGTACGCGGAACGCCGCGCGGCCTGCGAGGCCGCCGCGGCCCGCCTCGGTGTGCCCGCACTGCGCGACGCCACCCCACAGCAGGTTGCGGACGACCCCATCGCGCGGCACGTCGTGTCGGAGAACGCGCGCACGCTGGCCTTCGCCGAAGCGTTGCGCCGCAACGACGTCGACGCCCTCGGGCCGCTCATGATCGCGAGCCACGCGTCGCTCCGTGACGACTTCCGGGTCTCGGTCCCGGAAGTCGACCTCCTCGTCGACCTTTGCCTGGAGCACGGTGCCATCGGTGCCCGCATGACCGGCGGTGGGTTCGGTGGCTGCGTCGTCATGCTCGTCGCGCCGGCCGGGCGCGGCACCGCCACCGTCGCCGCGACGATCGCCGACCGCTACCGTGCGGTCACCGGGCTCACCGCGACGCCGTACGTCGTGCACGCGGTGGACGGTGCCGCGGTTCTGCCCGCCCGCTGAAGGACGCGTTCGACATGCCGACGATCTTCACCCGGATCATCAACGGCGAGATCCCCGGTCGCTTCGTGTGGAAGGACGATCTCGTGGTCGCGTTCCTCACGATCGAACCGATGATGCCCGGCCACACGCTCGTCGTCACCCGCGAGGAAATCGATCACTGGATCGACATGGGCCCCGAGCTCAACGCACACCTGTTCCGCGTCGCGCAACTCATCGGGAAAGCCCAGGATGCGGAGTGGCACCCGCGCCGGGTGGGCGTGCTGGTGGTGGGTGAAGAGGTGCCGCACGTGCACGTGCATGTCGTGCCGATCAACCAACCCGGCGAGTTGAGCTTCGCGCACGTGAACCGGTCGGCCACACCCCAAGAACTCGACGATGCCGCGGCGCGCATCCGGAGCCGGCTCGCCGAGCAGGGCCATGCCGAGGAAGCCGATTGCGCCTGAGACCAGGCGGTCTCAAGCGGTCGAGAGGTACGACTGCAAGCGGGCGGCGGCACCCGGCGTACGACTCCCCCACCAGAACAAGTCGCGCCCTTCGACCAGTACCACCGGCACGCCCGGTACGACGGCCCCGACCTCGGCGACGTGCCGCTCGGTGAACGCGTACGGCTCGCTCGGCAGCACAACGAGGTTCGGCGCGCGGGCGGCCACCTCGGTGAGCGTCACCTCCGGGTAGCGATCGAGCGAATCGGCGAAGACGTTGCCGACACCGATCAGGTCGAGCAGCGATGCACCGTACGTGTCGACGGCAAGCGACATCCACGGCCGGCGCCAGACCGCGATGAACGCGTCGTAGAAATGCGGCTGCAGCATCGACGCGAGCCACGAGTCCCACTCGTCGTTCCCGAACGGGGACGGGGCCGCGGCGCCGATCCGCTCGCACAGCGCGACCATCTCCGGGCCGACGTCGTGGACGGACCGCGGCGACATGTCGTGCAGTGCGATCCCGGCGGCGGTGAACGCCCGCGCGTCTTCGACCCGGTTCTCCTCGTTGTTCATCACCACCAGGTCCGGTGCGAGCTCGACGATGGCGGCGACATCGGGGTTCTTCGTACCGCCGACCGACGGGATCGACGGCTGCTCGCAGAACCGGGTGCAGGCGATCGGTGCGACGCCCAGCGCGATGAGCGTCTCGGTGGCCGACGGGACGAGCGAGACGACCCGGAGCGAGGTCACATCCGCTCGAGCAGCTGCGCCTTCTTCGCTTCGAAGTCGGCCGCGGTGATGATGCCGCGGTCGCGCAGCGACGCGAGTTGCTCCAACTGTTCGGGGATCGACTTCTCGGGGTTGACGGCAGCAGGCGCAGACGTTGCCGGCGCGGGTGGCGGCGCGGCGGTCGCGGGCGCAGCCGCCCAGCCGGCCCGGCGCCGCGCGTGCGCTTCGGCCTGCCGGTAGATCGCCTGCTGCACACCGTCGGGATGCCGCACGTCGGAGAACGTCGATTGGCCGTCCTTGCCGGCCGACTCGATCTCGAGATCCCCCGCGCCGATGATCCGTTCGAAGATCCGCTGGTGGAAGTTGATGTTGTTGATCCGATCGAGCGGGATCTCGACGCCTCGCTTCGCGAGCACGCCGGTGCGGAACACGATCCGGTCGCTGGTGACCACGAAATGGGTGAAGTTCCACGCGAGGTACTTCAACCCGAGCCAGATCGCCCAGGCGACGGCGAACACCAGCCAGACCAGGAGCAGGTTGCGCTGCGCGTCGCCGGAGGTCGTGAGGATCAGGAAGAACAGGACCAGCAACGGCACACCGGTGAAGATGTGGTGCGCGAAGAACCACCAGTGCGGTCGGAGGTCGAGTGCGACCTCTTCGCCCTCGTTGAGGAGCCGGCGGGGGTACGGCATGCACAAATCGTACGTCGGCCCGCGACTCACCGGTGCGACCGTCGCGGCGGCCGGGGCGACCACGACGGCGCCGGTCTCAGCACTCGTCGGGTTCGAGGTCCTTGGCAATGAGGAACCCGCGGGCACGCTCAGCGAGTGGGTACCGATCGACGAGGGCGTCGAACGCCGCGCTGTGGTCCCGCTGGACCAGATGGGCGAGTTCGTGCACGAGCACGTAGTCGAGGACCCATGAGGGGTAGGCCGCCAGGCGAGACGATACCCGGATGTCGCCGGTGTCGGGCGTGCAGGAGCCCCAGCGCTGATGCTGCTGGTCGGACCACGTCACCGAGCGGGGCCTCGGAAGATCGCAGTCGCGGGCGAGGCGGCGCGCCCGGGCCGCGACATCGATGCGGGACGCGTCGAGGCGCCGCTGCATGCGGCCCCGCAGCTCCTCAGCCGTCTCGCGGGCCTGGTCGGCGCTCATCCAGTGCGGGAACGTCACCCGCAAGCGATCCCCGACCAACACCGCCTCGACATACTTTCGTCGGCGCGTCCCGCGTACGAGGTCGATCTCCATCGAAACGATGTATACCGGAGGGGAGCGCCTCGGCTCGGGGCGGGAACGGGCGTTCCACCGTTGCACGCGGCCCGTACGAAGGCCACAATCGCCCTGGGGCTTGCCGCCAGTGGGGCACTATTGGAGTCCAATGGCCAATGAAGACCTTGGGGCCGAGCATCGCGAACCGGGCGAGACGACTCCAACCGGCCACACCGCGGAGTCTGAAGCAGTACTGCGCTCGCTCGTCGAAACCGCCGTCGACGCCATCCTGCTGATCGACGAGCGGGGGACGATCCTCGCGTTCAACCCCGGCGCGGAACGGATGTTCGGCTACTCGGCCGGCGAGGCACTCGGGCGCAACGTCAACATGCTCATGCCCGAGCCGTACCACTCGCAGCACGACGGGTACCTCGCGCGCTACCACCGCACCGGCGAAGCGCGCATCATCGGCATCGGGCGGGAGGTCGAGGGCCGGCGCAAGGACGGGCGCGTGTTCCCGCTCGACCTGGCCGTGAGCGAAGTGGTCAACACCGGTCGTCGCCTCTATTCAGGCATCGCACGCGATCTCTCGTCGGTGCGCGCGGCGGCCGACGCGCTCCGCCAGAGCGAGGAGCGCCTGCGCCTGCTCGTCGAAGGTGTCGCCGACCACGCAATGGTGCTCCTCGAGGCCGACGGCCGTATCGCGGCGTGGAACGCGGGCGCGGAGCGCATGTTCGGTTATACGGAGGAGGAAGTCGTCGGGCGCCCGGTCGACATCCTGCACCCGCCCGACGACGGGATCGACCTGCTCCTTGCCGAAGCCGCGGCGTACGGCAAGGTCGACACCCGCGGTCGACGCCTCCGCGCCGACGGCTCGGAATTCGACGCCCACATGATCCTCGCCGCCGTCTACGGCGAGGACGGCTCGCTCCACGGGTTCGCCAAGGTCATCGACGACATCACCTTGCAACTCGCCGAAGAGGAACGGCAGGCGAAGATCGAAGAACGCCTGCAACAAGCGCAAAGAATCGAGAGCATCGGGCAACTCGCGGGCGGCGTCGCGCACGACTTCAACAACCTGCTGAGCGTCGTACTCGGGTCCGTGACACTGCTGGAAGGCGCGTTGGCGAACGAGCTTGCGAACGCACCGGCGCGCGAGCAGGTACTCACCGATCTGCGCGCGATCGAGGAGGCCGCAAGACGCGGCGCGACCCTCACCCGCCAACTCCTGACGTTCAGCCGCAAGGAAGTGGTCGCTCCGCAGGTGCTCGACGTCGACGAGGTGGTCGAGAACATCGCCGACATGCTGCGGCGCGCGATCGGCGAGCACATCGAGCTTCGCGTCGAAGCCGACGCGGAGGAACGGTGGCGGGTCTCCATCGACCGCGGCCAGTTCGAGCAGGTGCTCGTGAACCTGGCCGTCAATGCGCGCGACGCGATGCCCGGCGGCGGGACACTCACCGTCGAAACCCGCAACATCGAGCTCGACGAAACCTTCCTACAGCCGGAAGCGCGCATGACACCCGGCGCGTATGTCATCGTCAACGTCACCGACACCGGCACGGGTATGGAACCCGACGTCGCGGCGCGTGCGTTCGAGCCCTTCTACACGACCAAACCGGTGGGCTCCGGCACGGGGCTCGGCCTCGCGACCATCTACGGCATCGTCACCGCCGCCGGCGGCGCGGTACGGCTCTACAGCGAACCCGGCCTCGGTACCTCGATCAAGGTGTACCTGCCGGCAACCGGCGCCGAGCTCACGAGCACGACGACGATCGACTTGCCGGTCAGCATCGGTGCGACCGACGGCCGCATCCTGCTGGTCGAGGACGAACCGGCGGTGCGCGAATTGGCGCGGCGTCTGCTTACCGACGCGGGCTACGACGTGACCGTCGCCGCCGACGGTGCCGAGGCGCTCGAGTACTACGAAGCCTGCGGTGACAACATCCAGTTGATCGTGACCGACTTGGTGATGCCGGGTATGTCGGGCCGGGAACTCGTGCAGCGCCTCCGGGCCGAAGGGGCGGCCGCGCGCGTCCTCTACATGTCGGGCTACACCGCCGGTTTGCTCGGGCCGCGGGCGGAGCTCCAAGAGGGCGAAGCCCTCCTCGAAAAGCCCTTCACCCAGGCGATGCTGTTACAAACGGTCGACCGCGCGCTGCACTACGAGGTCCCGAGCGTCGAACGATGAACGAGACGAAGTTACGACTCGTCCTGATCGAAGACCATGACCAGCTTCGCACCATGTACGCGCGTTTCCTCCAAGACGCCGGCGACATCGAAGTGGTGGCGGTGTGCGCCACGGCCGGCGACGGCATCGACGCGACCGCGCGATTGCGCCCCGACGTCGTTCTCATCGATCTGTCGCTCCCCGACATGCCCGGCCTCGACGCGGTCAAGGTCGTACGCGCGAGCGACCCCGACGTGCGCGTGATCGTCGTCTCCGGTGCCGACGCCGACCTCGCCGCCGGCCGGGCGACGGCAGCGGGCGCCGACGCCTACGTCGACAAGATCGACTTCGCGCGCCTGCTGATCCCCACGATCGCATCGGTCATGAGCGGGGCCTGAGCGCCATCCTCGCCGCGCCCGGTCGCGCGTCACGAGATCGTCACGCGACCGGGACCATTGACCTCTTGACCCTGACCGGCGGGCGGCTTACGTTGCGTACCTGCCAGCAAGCAGTGCACGAAATGCGAGTTCCCGCCTTCCGGCGGAACTCCAGGGAGTGTGCGTGCGGTTGGCGACAGCGGCGCTCCGGCGTCGCCGCCGGTCGGCTACGCGGTGAACCCTTCTGGGGGACGCGGCGGAGACGGGCGGTCGAGGGAACGGTCCCGAGGAGACTGGAACCGCCGCAAGGCCGGGGACGGCTACTCGGGGCCTTCCCGCGTCCGAGCCCCGGTGAGCGCCGCGCAACCTTCGAAGCTCGGTACCGTGAACCGCAGTGGTGGCCGACCCCCTTCTCGCCGGTCTCGACGAGTACCAGCGCGCGGCGGTCACCAGTACCGCCGAACCCCTCGCGATCCTCGCCCCGGCGGGTTCCGGCAAGACCAGGGTCCTCACCCGCCGTATCGCGTGGCGGGCGCGCGAACGTTCGCTCGACGCGCGGCACGTGCTCGCGGTCACCTTCACCCGCAAGGCGGCGGGCGAACTCGCACAACGGCTGCGCCGGCTCGGCGTCGACACCGATGTCACCGCGGGGACCTTCCACACGCTCGCGCTCGCGCAACTGCGCCGCCGGGCCGAGGAGGCGGGTCGTGAGCCGCCGCGGGTACTCGATCGCAAGGCACGAGTACTCGGCCGCCTGATCGACGTACGCGGGGCGGAGGCCAAGGCGCTGCTCCCCGCGGTCGCGTCGGAGATCGAATGGGCGAAGGCCCGGATGATCACGCCCGAACGCTTCGCCGAGGCGGCGTTGCGGTCGCGCCGCACGTTGCCGCGCACACCGACCGAGCTCGCCGAGATATACGACCGTTACGAGCGCGAGAAGCGACGGCGGCGAGTCGTCGACTTCGAAGACCTGCTGTGGTGGTGCGCGCACGCGATCGACACCGACCCCACGTTCGCCGACGCGCAACGATGGCGCTTCCGTCACCTGTTCGTCGACGAGTTCCAAGACGCCAACCCGCTGTCGGTGCGGCTCGTCGCGGCGTGGCTCGGTGACCGGCGCGACCTGTGCGTCGTCGGCGACGTCGCGCAGGCGATCTACGGTTTCGCCGGCGCCGATCCCACCTTCCTCGACGAGTTCGAACGCCACTTTCCCGGCGGCGAACGCATCCGGCTCCAGTACAACTACCGCTCGACGCCTCAGGTCGTCCGCGCCGCCACCGCGGTGCTGGGCGATGCACCCGGCGAGCGCGTCACCTGGGCCAGACGCGACGACGGGCCGCTGCCGCGGTTGCGCGCCTGCACCGACGACGAAGGCGAAGCGCGGGAGATCGCCACCGTCCTGCGTGACGCGAACCAGCGGGGCGTTGCCTGGTCTGACATGGCGGTGTTGTTCCGCACCAACGCACAGTCGGCGACCTTCGAACGTGCCCTCAACGCGGCCGACATCCCGTTCACCGTCGCGACCCGCAGCCGGTTCCTCGACCAGCCCGAAGTGCAAGCCCTGGTCGCGACGCTCGAACGCACCGAGAAGGCCGCTCCCCGCCGTCGCCTGGCCGACCATCTCGCCGACCTCGTCGCCGGCACCGGCGGAGACGACGACGGGACACGGCACGACCCGACGGAAGAGGACCAGGCGTACGCCGACGCGCTGGCCAACTTCGGTCGCGAATACCTGCGCACCGAGGGTGGCGACGGGACGCTCGGCGGGTTCCTCGCCTGGCTGGATGTCGCGACCCGGGGCGAGACGACTGGCACGACGGGACGCGGCGTCGAGTTGTGCACGTTCCACCGCGGCAAAGGCCTCGAATGGTCACTCGTGTGCGTCGCCGGATTGGAAGCGGGGCTCGTACCGATCTCCTACGCGACCGACGAGGCAGCGATCGCGGAGGAACGACGGCTGCTGCACGTGGCGTTGTCTCGCGCGCACGACGAGTTGCACCTCTCGTGGGCGCAGCAACGAACGATTGCCGGAAGACTGAGCCGGCGCGAACCGTCGCCGTTGCTCGACGCGGTGATGAGCGCGTCGAGCCCCGGCCCCGCCGACCGCATCCCCGATCCACGCGTGGCGCTCGGCGATACCCGGCGGGTGCTCGAGGCGGCACGGCCACCACAACCCCGTGTACGCGGCGGGCGCACCCGCGGCTGAGCCACGAATCGGACGTTTTGCGGGGTTTTCCCGCTGAACCGGACAGGCCTATTGGCCGTTGACCTCGGCAAGACGCGGGGCCACGATGGGCGTGCCCGCCGAGGAGGTCGCGATGTTCCGCACGACGCTTCCGCTCTTCCCCACCGACGACGGGTGGCCGTACCCGGACACCATCGGGACGGAACTCCTCTACGACGACGAACCCGACCTCGACGCGATGGAACTTCGCGTCGACCGTCACGCGTTCGACCGGCTCACCCTCGACGAACGCCAGGCCCTGTTCTTGCATTTCGGGTTGCAGGGCCACCAACGCCTGAACATCAGGCACCTGGCACCGGCGCTCGGGTGCAGCCGCTCCGAAGCGCGGGCGTTGGTGACGAGCGCGATGGAGAAGGTCCGCACGCGACTCCTCATCACGTAAGCGTCGCGTCGCGCACTCGCGCCATTAGCGTGCGCGACCGATGCACCACTACGACGATTTCACCGACCGTATGGCGCGCGCGGTGTTGGCGTACACACACGACCGGCTCCGGCTCGAGCCCGTCCCGCTCGACCATTCGGTCGCGCCCGAAGACCTCGACGCGCGCGCCGGTAACTGGATCAACGAGCGCGGCAACGATCCCGAAGCGGTGCTGCAGATGTTCGCCGAAGTGCTTGCGCCGGCGGTCATCTCGATCGACAGCCCCCGCTTCCTGTCGTTCATTCCCGCCGCCCCGACGAAGGCCTCGTTGCTGTTCGATATGGTCGTGTCGGCATCGTCGCTCTCGGGGATCTCCTGGCTCGAAGCAGCCGGCGCGGTGTACGCGGAGAACCAGGCTCTGCGCTTCCTCGCCGATCTGGCCGGTCTTCCCGCGTCGGCCGGAGGTTGCTTCGTCTCCGGCGGATCGGCCGCGAACCTTTCGGCGTTGGTCGTCGCGCGGGAAATGGCACGGCTCGCCCACCCCGAGGTGACACGCTGGCGGTTCGCGGTGGGAGACCAGTCGCACTCGTCGATCACGAACACGGCGCGGATCCTCGGTGTCGACCTGCTCGCGGTGCCGGCCGGCAACGGCGAACGCTTGACCGGAGAGGATCTACGGCGCGCGCTCGCCGCCGACGGCGATCCCGGTTCGGTGTGCGCGGTCGTCGCGACCGCGGGGACGACGAACGCGGGCATCGTCGACGATCTCGCGTCGATCGGCGACGTGTGCGAGGAACACGACCTGTGGTTCCACGTCGACGGTGCCTACGGTGCGGCCGCGCTCCTCGCGCCGAGCGTACGGCCGCTGTTCGCCGGCATCGAACGGGCCGACTCGATGATCGTCGACCCGCACAAGTGGTTGTTCGCGCCCTTCGACTGCGCCGCCCTGCTGTACCGGGACCCGGCCCAGGCCAAGTCGGTGCACGCGCAGGACGCGTCGTACCTCGACGTCATCCACGAAGACCAGCGCGAGTGGAACCCGACCGACTACGCGTACCACCTCACCCGGCGCGCCCGTGGCCTCCCGCTGTGGTTCTCGCTCGCCGTGTACGGCTCGAACGCGTATCGCGATGCAATCGAACGGGTGCTGGCCACCGCGCACGCGGCGGCCGCGCGGGTGAAAGCGCTCCCCCATCTCGAACTCGTTCGCGAACCGGAACTCTCGATCGTCTTGTTCCGGCGCACCGGTTGGTCGGCGGCCGACTACGACCGGTGGTCGCGACAGCTCCTCGACGACCAGGTCGCGTTCGTGACCCCTTCACGCTGGCAGGGCGAACCCGTCGCCCGGCTCGCCTTCCTGCATCCCGACACGACGCTCGACATCGTCGACCAGATCCTCGCCGCCACCACCTGAGCCGCGCGGCTACGCGCACGACCCCCACAGGCCCCGCTTCGCGTTGCGCGCGTCGAGCATTGCTCGCAGCATCGTGCGCGCGTGCGCACCGTTCGGCGCGATCACGAGCAGCCGGGCGTAGCCGAGGCGGAGCAGTTCGTCGTTGAACCGTTTCCCGTCGAGGATGATGTACGCGAGGGTTCGCCCGTAGATGTCGTGGTGCTCCACGTCGAGCTCCAACTGGATTCGGCGGCCGGTGAGACGCGCGTTCGTGTACGCCGACGCCTCCGGCCCGTAGCATTGGACCGGCGTGTTCGGCTTGTGGGTCTCCGGCGTGTCGACGCCGAGCAGCCTGATCGTGAGTTGTTGCCCGGCGTCGGTGCGCACGACCACCGTGTCGCCGTCGATGTCGCGCGTGACGGTTGCGTTGATCGGCCGTGGTTCGTGACCGGCCAGCCACCACCCCGCGCCGGCGCTCCCGAGCAAGGCGGCGATGAGCGCCACGAGCACGGCCCGGGAGCGGGCCATCGCCGGACGATAGCAATGAGGCACGGCGGTTGCATGGAAAGCCTCGACGCCGGCCGATCACGGCCCGCGAGGGCAGCGTGAACCGTCGGATTCGACAGCCGGGTCGCGCCGGCGACCTCGTGCCCGGCGATACCAACGGTGTGACGGACGTGTTCGTCCACGATCGCATCGCGGACACGACGGTCCGCGTGAGCGTCGCGAGCAATGGCGCGCAGGCGAATGCGGCTTCGTCCGTCAATGACATCCCGAGCATCGACGCAGACGGTCAGGTCGTGGTGTTCACCTCGGGAGCCACGAACCTCATCGCCGACGACAACAACAACACCTCCGACACGTTCACGCACGACATGCTCACCGGCCGTACCGAACTGACCAACGTGGCGTCCGATGGAACAGCGTCGCGTCGAACGGCGCGCAGGCCCACGGAGAAGAGGACACCCACGTCGCGGACGCGTCGATCAGCGACGACGGCCGCTTCGTCCTCTTCGATTCCTTCGCCAGTGATCTCGTGACCGGCGACACGAACTCCTCCGAGGACGTGTTCGTCCACGATCGCGCGACAATGGCGATGCTTCGCCAACCCAGGAAAGCCACGAGACGCATAGCGTCGCGTGCGTGAGCAGCAGCGCCCCGCACACCGACATCCGGCACCACGAGATCGGGATCGACGACGCGACCGTGTTGCATGCCTGGTCGGTGGGTCCCTTGGCCGGCGCGCCGGTCGTCCTCGTCGCCGGCGCGGGAACCGACCATCGCGGTTGGCGAAGCATCGTGCCCGAGCTGTGCGCGTCGGACGCGGAGCGGGCGCTGTGGGCGCCGCGTGGCCGGTCGCTGGCGGCACACGCGCACGTCGTGGTGTTCGACCAGCGCGCAACCGGCCTCACCGGTGAAGCCGCGCCCGCCATTCGGGCCGAGACGACCGCGTCCGACGCAGTCGCCGTGGGCCGGCAGGTGCTCGGCGAGCGCTTCTGCGTCGTGGGGGAATCGATGGGCGGGATGGCCGCCCTGCACGCCGCGCTCGGGTGGCCCGAGGTTGTCACGCGTCTCGGGCTCGTCTCGACGACGGCGGGCGGCGCAGGATTGACCTGGCCGACGCCGGCCTTCGTCGCGCGAGGGTCAAACTTCCGCGGCGACAACGTGTCGCAGGCCCGCGCCGGCATCAAGCTCTCGGTCGCGCGCGAGTTTCCGGCGCGCCAACCTGAGCGACTCGAGGCGATGGTCGCCGACGCCGCGTCCGCCGGGTCGTCAGACGACGCCCGAGCCGCAATGGCCGAGGTGTTCATGCACCACGACGTCGCGGCGCGCCTCGCCGAGATCGGCGTGCCGACCCTCGTGATATGCGGCGACGAGGACCAGGCGCATCCCCTGCCGAACTCCGCGTTCCTCGCCGCGCACATTCCCGATGCTCGTCTCGTGGTCGTCTCGGGTGTCGGGCACCTCTTGGCAATCGAGGCGCCGGAGGCCCTTGTCGCAGAGATCGATTCGTTCTTGACGTCGTGACGCGTTCCCGGCGGCAGGTGCTCGCACCACCGCGGCGCGCGGCATCCTCACTCGGCGGTCAGGAGCCGTGCGACGGCCAGGCGGCGCGCCCGGTGCGCCGGCACGACGGCCGCGACGTTGGCCGCGACGATGACCGCGAGGACGATCACGACGATCAGCGACGGGGGCACCGACGGATCGGGCCGCGCGCCGATCCGATCGACGAATGCACGGAACACCACCCTCCCGGCGAACAATCCCAACGGCACCCCGACAATGATCGGCAACACCGCGACGACACTCGCCTGCCAGTGCACGACCCGCGCCACCCACATCCGGTCTGCTCCGAGCGACCGCAGGATCGCGACATCTGGGCGGCGCTGCTGGATCGACACGATGAGTGCGTGCACCAGCGTGATGAGCGCGAGAACACCGAGCAGCGCGGCCAGCACTCTCGGGACGCCCGTGACGCGGCGCAGGTTGACGATGACACCCGGCGGGTCTTCCTGCCCGGCCGGTGACCCCGCCCGGTTCGATATCTCTCGACGGGCGCTCCGAGAAGCATCGGGCGCGAGCCGGATCGCCGCGAGCGCGGTGCTCGGCTCCGAATCAATGCGGGCGAGGCCCTCCGGGGTGAGCACGGCGCCCTCGCCGACGCCGTCGTTGTCGCCGACACTCGGGACCACCGCGAGACCGACCACGTGCAGCGTCACTCGACCAGCCGTGCCGGTGAGCACGACGGTGCCGCCGATGTGCGCGTGCAGGGCGCGAGCCGTAACGCGGCCGAGGGCGACGTCGACGCGCGTCGCCGGAAGGGCACCCTCGAGAAGATCCGGTGCCAGTCCGCCGCGTACGTAGTCGACGCCGACGAGCGGGATGGTCTTGCCGGCGAAACGTCCCTGTCCCGCGGTCAGGATCATCAGACCGTCGACGTTGCGGTCGTCGATGAACAGCCGGCGCAGCTTGGCCGGGGTGAGGTCGGTGTTGTCGCCCACCTGGAACGAGAAGTTCCTTCCGAAGTGGCCGGGATCGCTCACGAGTCGGTCGAGGCTGGTCGCGAACACGGCGGTCCCGACGAGCGCCGCGATGATGAAGGTCAGTGCCAACCCCGTTCCGACCGCCCCGGCGCTCGAACCGTCGCGACCGCTGAGCGCGAAGTTGGTCCCCGTCGAAGCGGCAGGCCCGGGCGCGCGGCGGGCGAGCATTTCGGCGGCGCCGGCTCGCGGTCGCCGCACCGGCCCGCGGCTCGTGACAGCGGTGGCGACCGCCACCCACGCGAGCACGAGCACCAACAGCGCGGCGCCGCCGCCGACGAGCGCGGGTGCGTCGAGGCGGATGCCGGCGTCGGGATCGATCGCGCGGACATACCCGGGCGGGAAGAGCCCCGATGCGAGCACCGCAGCAGCCGCGCCAAATGCCACGCCGGCGACTGTCGGCACAGCGGCGCGCAACATCAGTTCCGCTCGCAGTTGACGATTCGTGTAGCCCGCGGCGACGAGTGGAACCCGCTCACCGATCGCAAAACGAACGTGACGGCCGAGCAACTGCCCGAGCGCCACGATCGCGCCCAGCGCCGCAACGAATGCCATGAGCCAGATCCCGCGTGCCTCGGCATTCACACCGCTGCGGACGGTGTCTTTGACGAGCTGGCCCTCGGCGACCGTGATCCGCTCCCCACCGGGGAGGCGATCGAGCTCGCTCCGGATCTGGGTCAGCGTTGCGCCGGGTTCCAGCCGCACCGACATCACCGTGGAAACGGCGCCGATGTCCTCGTGGAGCAGGGCCGGCGGGAAGATGCCGACGTCGTAGATGTCTTCGAGGCTTTCGGGAGTCTTGAAGATGCCGACGAGCGTCGCCTCGAACCGCGGGCCGATCGCGGAACCGTTGTAGCCCTGGCCGTCGGCCGCTTGCCGGCGCGTCCACGAAACGACTGGGAGGGTGTCGCCCACGTTCACGTGGAACTTGGCGGCGAACGTCGAATTCGCGACGAACTCGTGCGGGTGATCGGGTCGCGGGTCGCGTCCCGCGACGAGACGCGATGCGTACGGCCGCGCGCCGCTGAAGGCGATCACGCCCTGGGCGGGACGCCCGGACAGGTCGGTGAAAGCGGCGAAGACGAACGTCATTCCCTGCGCGGCCGCCACTTCGGGGAACCTCGCGATCTTCGCGGTCAGCGGTGAGCCCGTTGGTTGCTGCAGCGAGGCGTCGATATCGCCGCCGACGGACGCGGTGTACCTATCGGGCGCCGACGCGGTTCGGCGGGCCCCTCAGCGAGGGTCAGCACCGCGCCACTCACGAACGCGACGACGAGCGTCACCGCCAGCGCCGGTGCCCACCGCCGGCGCAGCCTGCGCCGCACGCGGTAGCCGACGGCCCTCATCGTGCTATTGAGGCGCGTTCGGCGGCTGCGCGTCCACTCGGTAGGCCGGATCACAGAAGGGGTGTTGGCACCACCTGCCGTCAATCGCGTCTTCGGGGTGAACCGCGAGACTGGCCAACCGCGCCGCTGTACGGTGCACCATGTGCTTCTCGCCTCAGGCTGATCTCGTCGGTGGGATCGTCGTCGGCGGGATCGGCCTCGACGCGTGCCTCCACGTCCGCGGCCGCAGCGACCATCTCCTCCTCGCCGGGCTGCCGTTGATGCTCGGCGCTCACCAGGTGATCGAGACGTTCATCTGGTGGGGGGTCGAAGGCCGGGTCCCGCACGCCGTCGGCCGGGTCGCACTGTGGGCCTACCTGCTGATCGCGTTCGTCGTCTTGCCCACGTTCGTCCCGATCGCGGTGCGGGCGCTCGAACCGACCCGCGAGCTGCGGAGACGGATGCTCCCCTTCCTGGTGCTTGGCATCGCGGTATCGACCGATCTCCTCGTGGCGATGCTGCGGGGGCCGATCAACGCGACCGAGCACCCGTACCACCTCGCGTACAGCGTCGACATCAGCTACGGCGGCGCGGTCGTCGCCTTGTACGTCGTCGCCGTGTGCGGAGCGTTGCTGCTGTCGGGCTACCGGCACGTCGAGATCTTCGGGTTCGCGAACCTCGTCGCGGTCGCGTTGCTCGCGTGGCTCACCCTCGACGGGTTCGCGTCGCTCTGGTGCGGGTACGCCGCGGTCACGGCGGGCGCGATCGCGCTCCACATGCGCTACGCGAAACCCCATCGTGCTGCGCCCTACCGGCTGACGTGAGCTCTCGGGCCTGCTCCCCCGCAGGGCCGCCGCGGCCGGCCACTGGCCGAAAACCACGGTCACGCTCGGAGCCACCACTAGCGTGATGCCGTCATGTTTCGCTGGGTGCGCCGCGCGGTGCTGGTCGTCGCGCTCGTCGTGCTCGTGGGCGGCGGGTTGCTCGTGCTCACCGCGCGCCCCGACCTGAACCGCACCCGCGACACCGTTCGGGCGCAATGGAGTGCGCTCCGACCCGAGGTCGCGGCTCGAGCACAGTTGTTGACGACGGCGAACAACGCGACCCGTGACGCCGGCGGTCCCGAACGTTCGATCGTGAGCGAGGTCGACGCTGCGCTGGCCGACTGGCGCACGAGCACGACCGCATCTGTCGCCACGCAGGTGACCGACGCCAACGCGCTCGAAGCCGCGGGCCGGCGCCTCGCGGCGGCCGTCGACGCGTCGGCCCGCCTGCGCGCGATGGCCGCAGTGACGGCGCCGGTGAACGCGTACACGAACGCGGCGGCGCCGGCCGATGCCGCCGCGTTCAACGCCGCGGTCAACAAGTACGAAAAAGCGCGCGGTGGATCGTTGCGCCGCCCGGTCGTCGGCCTGTTCGGCTACGACACCATCCCCGCGTACGACAGCCCTGCGAGCCCCTGACAAGGGCACCGCTCACGAGCCGCGAGCGGTGAGCGGCCGCGACGGAGGAGCAGCGAACTCGCAAGAGCGGCGAGCGAAGCAACCGTAGCCAGCCAACCGCGCGGTGAGCGGCCGCGACGGAGGAGCAGCGAACTCGCAAGAGCGGCGAGCGAAGCGACCGTAGCCAGCCAACCGCGCGGTGAGCGGCCGCGACGGAGGAGCAGCGAACTCGCAAGAGCGGCGAGCAAAGCGAGCGCGACCACCTGGCACAACCGAAGCCAGCCAACCGCGCGGTGAGCGGCCGCGACGGAGGAGCAGCGAACTCGCAAGAGCGGCGAGCGAAGCGAGCGCGACCACCTGGCACAACCGAAGCCAGCCACCCGCGCGGTGAGCGGCCGCGACGGAGGAGCAGCGAACTCGCAAGAGCGGCGAGCGAAGCGAGCGCGACCACCGGCACAACCGAAGCCAGCCAACCGCGCGGTGAGCGGCCGCGACGGAGGAGCAGCGAACTCGCAAGAGCGGCGAGCGAAGCGAGCGCGACCAAGAAACATGTCTCACCCCCTGTTTACGGTGTCCGGACCGGGTGCGCGCGGTTGGAGGGTTCGATGGGTGCGACGGGGGCAGCAGCAATGGCACTGGGTGCGGTGCTGGTGGCTGCCGCGTTCGCGGTGGGGTTCGGTTTCGGCCGCCGGCGCGGCCCGGGGTTCGGCGGCCCGTGGCGCAATGTGCTCGACGCGAACCGGGCGGTGCTCGAACAGGCGGGCGCCCGGAACGCGGCGGAACTCGACGGCAAGAAGTCGCTGATCGACCAGCAACTCGGCGCGATGACGGCGGAACTGCACCGGGTCGGGATCCTGGTTTCGGAACTCGAGGCCGACCGCCGCCACGCGTTCGGCGCGCTCGCCAACGAACTGCGCGTGCAGCACGAGGGCCTGCTCGCGCTGGGTGAGACCACCCAACAACTTCGCGAAGCGCTTGCGAGCACGAAGGTGCGAGGGCAGTGGGGCGAGCGCATGGCCGAAGACGTGTTGCGCCTGGCCGGGTTCGTCGAGGGGGTCAACTATCGCAAGCAGGGATCGCTCGCCGGCGGCGGCCGTCCCGACTTCACGTTCCTCCTGCCGAACGATCTCGTCATGCACATGGACGTGAAGTTCCCGCTCGACAATTTCGTCCGTTCGATCGAGGCGCCGACGGCGCCGGAGCAAGCACGGTTTCGTGACCAATTCCTGCGTGACGTACGCGCGCGGGTGAAGGAGCTGACCGGGCGCGGCTATCTCGATGATCGCAACTCGACCGTCGATTGCCTGCTGTTGTTCATCCCAAACGAGCAGCTGTACGCGTTCGTCCAGGAGCACGACCCGGCGTTGCTCGACGACGCGCTCCGCCACAAGATCGTGTGCTGTTCGCCGCTCACGCTGTTCGCGGTGCTCGCGGTGGTCCGCCAGTCGGTCGACAACTTCCGCCTCGAACGAACGTCGGGCGAGATCCTGCGCCTGCTCGGCGACTTCTCGTCGCAGTGGGAGCGTTACGCCGGGCAGCTCGAAACGGTCCAGAAACGGTTCGAGTCGGTCGCGCGCGACTACGACGTGTTGATGACCACCCGGCACCGTGCGCTGCAACGCCCGCTCGACGACATCGACCGGCTCCGTCGCGCCGAACTCACGCTGGTCGACGAACCCGACGTCAGCCGGTCGACAGGGGCGAGAGCGCGACGATGAGGTCCTCGACTCGACGTTCGTCGGCGAACGGGGCTCTGAGGGGCCGGTTCGCATTGACCCGGTACGCGTTGCGCCGGCCCACTCGCCGGCGTTCGAGGTACCCGTCGTCGACGAGTTCGGTCACGATCCGCTGCGCGGCCCGTTCGGTGATACCCACGGTGGTCGCCACGTCACGTAACCGCACTTCCGGGTCGGAAGCGATGCACAACAGGACGTGTGCATGGTTCGTGAGGAATGTCCACGTGCGTTCGTGTTCTTCTTCGGTCACCGTCGTCACTTCTGCGCCACCCCAAGTCGACGGGTCCCGGTCTGCCGTAACACGAAACCCGAGTCCAGGGAAACAGAGCGAAGGCCGCGAGTCAACGACCCTCGAACCGCCGGCTCGCCCACTGCGGCCGGTACGGTGCGCGGGGTGACCGGCCCTTCGATCGCAGTGCTCGGCGGCGGCCAGCTCGGCCGCATGCTGGCGCTCGCGGGCGTGCCCCTCGGTGTGTCGTTCCGGTTCCTCGACCCGTCTCCCGACGCGACCGCCGGCGCGCTCGGCCCACTCACCGTCGCGCCGTTCACCGATCTCGGCACGGTCGAGACGTTCGCCGGCGGCGCGAGCGTCGTCACCTACGAGTGGGAAGGCGTCCCTGCGGCGACGGCCAGGCACGCGGCCGGATCGGCGACGGTGCGGCCCGACGATCGGGCGCTGGTCGCGTCGCAGGATCGCCTGGTCGAGAAGGACACCCTGCGATCGTTGGGCGTCGCGACGGCGCCCTACGCCGCGGTCGATGATCGCAACGGCCTCGACCGGGCGCTGCGCGAGTTGGGCATGCCCGCGGTGTGCAAGACCCGCACCGGTGGTTACGACGGCAAGGGCCAGGCGGTGCTGCGCAGCGCTGCCGATGTCGACGCGGCGTGGGCCGCGCTGGGGGGCGTGCCGCTCATCCTCGAGGCGTTCATCCCTTTCACCCGCGAACTGTCGGTCCTCGGCGTTCGCACGCGCGAGGGCGCGTTCGCGGCGTGGCCGGTCGTCGAGAACCACCATGCGGGCGGGATCCTCCGGCTGAGCCGAGCGCCGGCACCCGGCATCGACGCGGCGCTGCAACGGCGGGCCGAGGCGTGCATCCGGCCGCTCCTCGACGCGCTCGACTACGTCGGCGTCGCGTGCGTGGAACTGTTCGAGACCGAATCCGGCCTCCTGGCGAACGAGTGGGCGCCGCGGGTGCACAACTCCGGTCACTGGACGATCGAAGGGGCGGTGACGAGCCAGTTCGAAAACCATGTACGAGCGGTGCTCGGGTGGCCTATCGGGTCGGTGGAGACCGTCGGCGTGAGCGCGATGGTGAATTGCATCGGCGCGATGCCCACCGCGGATGCGGTGCTCGCGGTCGACGGCGCGCACTTGCACGACTACGGCAAGGCCCCGCGCGCCGGGCGCAAGGTCGGGCACGTCACCCTCACCGCCACCGACGCTTCCGAGCTCGACGCCCGCGTCGCGCGGGTCCAGGCGCTCCTGCCCGGCTCGTGACGGGCGAGGCGACGGACCACGTCCCAGGCCCGGCCGCGCCGTGGGCGCCGCCGCGCCCGCCGCGGTCGAGGACGCGCACGGTCGTGCTCGTCGGTGTGGTCGTGGTCGCGCTCGCCGCCGGCGCGGCGGGGTGGCTCATCCGGGGCGCCCGGCGCGAACCGGCCGGCACCGCGGCCGCACCGACCAGCGCCGCTCCCGCGAGCACGACGACGTCGACGACGTCGCCGGCCGACCCGCTCGGCGGTCTCCTCGGTGGTGGGCTCGGCGAGCTGACGAACGACCCGGTCCGCCTGGCCAAATGTTTCGGTGCCGACATCGGCGCCTTGCTGGGCGGGGCGAAGCACGACATCCCGAGCACCGACGCGAACGCGCAGTACGGCGCGCTGGTGAAGTGGGTGCAGCACGATCGCGGCCTCACCTTCACGCACGTTCCCACGCCGACCTACGTGACCGCTCGGCAGATGGAACGGCGAGTCGGCGCGCAGGTGCTGCACGACTTCACGCCACGGACGGCCGCACTCGACCAGCAACTGTTCGTCGCGCTCGGCGTGGCGGAGCCGGGCACGGACTTGCGCCGGGAGTACGCCCAATTCGTCGGCGGTCAGGTTGCCGGCTACTACGACCCGGCGTCGGGTGCGATGGTGATCCTCGGCGACCCGCACCGGCCGCTCGACGCGAACGCTCTCACAACGGTCGCCCACGAACTCGAACACGCGCTCGCTGATCAGAACCTGCACCTTCCCCGCGACAGCGAAGCGACGCAGGCCGCCAGTTCCGACGGGCAGCTCGCCGCGACCGCGCTCGTCGAAGGTGATGCCACCGTCACCATGACCCAGTTCCAGTTCCAGGAAACGGATATTGCGAGCCTGCTGTCCGGTGGCGAGGGCGACATCTCCGGCCAGTTGCAACAGCTGGGTGACGCGCCCCACTTCCTCGCCGACCAGTTGCTGTTCCCCTACCTCGAAGGGCTGAATTTCGTCTGCGCGCTCCGTGCCGGCCACGGTTGGCCCGCAGTGAACCGCGCGGTACGCGAAGCCGCCATCGACCAGCGCGCAGATCATGTTCCCGGAGCGCTACACGCGCGGCGAGGTGGCACAACCGGTCGGCTCGCTCGGCGGGCCCGGCACCGGCTGGCGTGAGGAACGCAGCCAGACCTTCGGCGCTGCGGATCTCATGTTCCTGTTCGAAGCACCGGGCGACGACACGAACGCGGCGCTCTCCGACCCGATGGGCCGAGCGGCCGCGTGGGCGGGCGGCATCGTCACGCAATGGTCGATGGGCTCGGCAACCGCGACGGGTATCTCACTCGTGCAACGAGCAGGCGCCTCGACGTCGTTGTGCGACTCCGTCGCCGCCTGGTACGCGGCGACGCTCGACGTGCCGGCACCAACGCTCACCGGCCGAGCGACACGCACGTTCGTGTTCGCCGCCGCGCCCGGCCACCAGGCAGCGGAGCTGCAGTGCGCGGGGAACGACGTGCGCGTCGGGATCGCACCCGACGCGGCCACCGCGACGGCAATCGCGAACACCGGCTCGGGCTAGGCGATCGCCTTCGCGTCGCGCAGCTTGGCGATCTCGCCGGCGTCGAAGCCCCAGTCGGCGAGCGCTTCGTCGGTGTGCTGGCCGGGCCACGGTGCATCCCGTTCGATCTCGGCACCGGTTCGGCTGAAACGCGGCGCCGGTGCGGGTTGCGGCACGCCGCCGCGTTCGATCACCGTCTGGCGCGCCACGAGGTGCGGGTTCGTCGTCGCTTCGCTCATCGTGAGCACCGGTGCGAAACACGCGTCACTGCCTTCGAAAACCTTCGTCCACTCGTCGCGCGTCTTCGTCTTGAACAGGTTCGTGAACGTTTCCCGCAGGACCGGCCAGCCACTGCGGTCCATCTGCGCGGGGAGGTTCGCGTCTTCGAGGCCGAGCCGCTGGACCAGCTCCGCGTAGAACTGCGGTTCGAGCGACCCGAGCGACACGAACTTGCCGTCTTTCGTCTCGTACGTGTCGTAGAAGGGTGCGCCGGTGTCGAGCACGTTCGATCCCAAGTGCTCGTCCCAGAAGCCGATCTGCTTCAGGCCCCACATCATCGTCATGAGGATGGCGGTCCCGTCGACCATCGCGGCGTCGATCACCTGGCCCCGGCCCGACGTGCGGGCTTCGAGCAGGCCGCAGACCACCCCGAAGGCGAGGAACATCCCGCCGCCGCCGAAGTCGCCGACGAGGTTGATCGGCGGGGTGGGCTTGGCGCCCGCGCGGCCGAAATGCGCGAGCGCGCCGGCGAGCGCGATGTAGTTGATGTCGTGCCCGGCGGCTTGGGCCAGCGGGCCGTCCTGGCCCCATCCGGTCATGCGGCCGTAGACGAGCCTCGGGTTGCGGGCGAGGCAGGTATCGGCGCCGAGGCCGAGGCGGTCGGTGACGCCGGGCCGGAAGCCTTCGATCAACGCGTCAGCCTGCTCGACCAACCGCAGCACGGTCTCGGCGCCGTCGGGGTTCTTCAGGTCGACACCGATCGACCGGCGGCCGCGGTAGAGCGGTTCGAGGTTCGGTTTCGAGAAGTCGCCGGTCACCTGCTGGGCGCGGTCGACCCGCACGATGTCGGCGCCCATGTCGGAGAGCAGCATGCCCGCGAAGGGCCCGGCCCGATGCCGGCCAGTTCGATGATCTTCACCCCGTGCAGCGGTCCCACACCCGACTCCTCGACGACGACCGGAACGCCGTCACCCTAGGCGGCACCTGACAGAGGAGTCAGTTTGAGCCCGCCTCTCCGCCACCCACCCGAACCTGCGTCAGTTTCGGTACCTGACAACGGCAAAACTGACGCAGGTTCGGGAGGGGCGGGAGCCGCGCGAGGGTCAGAAGTTGAGGCGCAGCCCGGGTCGCGGCCACTCGAACGACACCAAACGTCCGGTGGCGGAGCACGTCGCGAACGCGGTGCGCAAGCCGTCGCCGCCGAAGCACACGTTGGTGACCATCGGGTCGCCGAGCAACACCTGGTCGAGCACTTCGCCTTCGGGCGAGATCACCGTCAGGGCGCCGGTGACGAGCGTGCCGACCACGACGTTGCCGTCGGCGTCGATGCCGAGCGAATCGAACAGCTGCATCCCGGGAAGCCCGCACAGCAATTCGCCGCCGGCGCCCAGCGCCGGGTTCGGGATGTCGACCTGGCCCGGGGCGGTGACGTTCCACGTGTACACGCGACCAAGGTGCGTTTCGGCGACGTAGAGCCGCGACCCGTCGGGCGACAGGCCGATGCCGTTCGGCGCGTCGAGCGGGTAGATCGCCTCGGTGATCGCGCCGCCGTCGGGTTGCGCGTAGTAGACGCCACCGTGGGGGCGGTCGCGCTCGCGGTTGCGGCTGTGGTCGGTGAACCACATCCCGCCCGCGGCGTCGAACACGATGTCGTTGGGACCGATGAGTGGATGGCCGTCGCATTCGGTGTAGAGCACCTTGACCTCACCGCTCGCGAGGTCGACCCGCTCGATGCGCCCCCCGGAGTGATGGGGCGGCAGGCCCGTCGCGGGGATGGTCATGCCGAGTACGTCGTGGAAGTCCCAGCCGCCGCTGTTGCACACGTACACCGCGCCGTCGGGGCCGATCGCGAGCCCGTTGGGGCTGCCTCCCGGCGCGGCGACCACGTCGACGGTGCCGTCGGGGTGCACCCGGTCGACGGTCCCCCGCTTCAGTTCCACGCACAGCAGCGTGCCGTCGGGCATCCATACGGGCCCTTCGGGGAACTGCAGGCCGGTCGCGACTTCGTCGATCTTGGGCTCGGACATGAACGGGATCGTGCTCGCGCTTGACCGGACGGTCAAGGCCGCGCCACGGTGGGCACCATGGTCCGCATCCGTTTGGAAACCCAAGACGAGTACATGCATGCGCTCGAGCACGCATCGAACTTCAACGAATCGATGTACTTCAACGGTTTCGACCCCGAGTCGCGAGTCGGTTGCTTCGTGCGGCTCGGGAACCGCGCCAACGAGGGCTACGCCGAGCTGACCGCGTGCGTGTACCTGCCCGACGGGCGGGTCGCGTTCATGTTCCAGCGCCCGGAGATCCACAACAACGACGCGTTCGACGCCGGCGGCATGCGCTTCGATGTCGTGACACCGTTCGAAGCGTTGCGCACGACCTACGACGGGAAGGTCGCGCTCCTCACCGATCCGCTGCAAATGGCCGACCCTCGCCGAGCGTTCACCGAGAACCCGTGGGTCGACGCGCACATCGAATGCACGCATCGGGGCGTGTCGCCCATGTACGGGGGCGAACCGGTGAACGACGACGGCACCCCCCTCGCCGAGGACTATTCCGGTGGCTTCGCTCGCGGGCACTACGAGCAGCACATGGCGGTGTCGGGAACCGTGCGCGTCGGCGACGAGGAGTGGCCACTGCAAGGGTTCGGGCTCCGCGACCATTCGTGGGGCCCACGCTTTTGGCAGGCACCGTGGTGGTACCGCTGGTTGACCGCGAATTTCGGTGCCGACTTCGGTTTCGTCGCGTCGGTCGTCACCTCGCGCGACGGCAAGCAACGCATCGGGGGCATGGTCCTCGCCGACGGCGCGTACGACCACATCACGCACGCCCAGATCGACACCACGTGGGAAGGCGACGACATCTATCACCGCGCGCTGCGGCTGCACGCGACGACCGCCGCCGGTCGCGACTACGAGGTCACCGGCAAGGTGATGAACTTGATCCCGTTGCGCAACCGGCGGACGACGCCCGACGGCGAGAAACTGCTGACCCGCATCTCCGAAGGTCTCACGGAATGGACCTGCGAAGGGCGAACCGGCTACGGCCTCTCGGAATATCTCGATCAGATCGTCGACGGCCGACCGGTCGGTTCGCTCGTCTGATCGCTCCACACACGCGCCGCGTGGTCGGCAGTGCCCTGCACGGTGAGCGCGCCCGCGAGCAGGTGCTGGAACACCCATTCACCCGAGCGCGCATCGAGCACTGCGGCCCGAACGCCTTCGGCCCGGAGCAGATCGACGGTGATCTCGTCGAGACGTTCGAGCACTGCATCGCGGAACCGCCCATCGGTCAGGAACCAGTGGCGCAGCGGTGTGGGGCCGTGCTGCAAGGGCGGTGTGCGGCGCTGGCGCCCGCTGAAGCGTTTGACGAGCGGGAGGAGCCGCGTGAGGACGGCGCCGGAGACGGGCTGCGAGCGCCGCACCATCTCGAAACGCCGGAACTCGCGATCGGAGACCTCCATGCAACCGCCGACGCGACCGATCTTCGACAGCGGTTCGGCGCGGCCCGTGCACATGCGCCGAAGCATGTTCTTGTAGAGCACTTGGTCGATACGGATCGACGACGGCGCGCCGAGGAAGAGGTCGACGAGGTCGTGGCCCGCGAGCGGCATCATCCAGCCGGCGCGCCGCTCGTAGACGCGGTACTCCATGAAAACGAGATTGCGCTGGCGCTGCTCCTCGTTCCAGCGGTGCATCTGGCCGACACTGTCGGCGTCGGCGTCGAAGCCGGCAAGCGTCTCGTCGATGCTGACGTGACGGAGCGCGCGGTAGTCGAGCCGCAGCGAGCGTGGGACCAACGTTTCGGATCGCCCGTAGGTGTAGTGGCGCGCGTATGTCATACGCCGCACGCCGGCCACATCGTTCGGGCCCCAGTTCAGCGGTACGACCTGTGACGAGAGGAACCCCGTATGGCCGGTGAGCACGACACCGTCGGCGGGCAGGGCGACGAAGCGCGCGCCGGTACCGCAGGTGAAGCGGGTCGTGATCCCGACCTCGTCGATCGCCTCGGCGAACGCGGATCGATCGGTGAACCAGTCGGTGAAGCCGTCGACGGTGATCGGGGCGCGTTCGTACCGGAACCCGAGCACGTCGGCAACCTGGCGGGCGGTGCGCACATCCGGGTCGTCGGCCGCGCCGTACGACATCACGCGCGTGCGCGTCCGGCAGCGGGTCGCGAGGAGGGCCGCGAGGAACCGGGTGTCGACTCCGCCACTCAGCATCAACACTGCGTCGCGACCTCGGTCGATGCAGAACGCGTCGATGCGCGCCGCCACCGTGTCGAGCAGCGCGTCGAGACGGCGTTCGTAGCGCGAGGGTGCTTCGCGACCGTCCTCGTACCCGAGGTGCCAGTACTGCTCGGCCGAGGCGCGCGTGCCCGAAACCCGGATCACGGTCGCCGGGGGCACGGTGTGCACGTGCTCGATCAGCGTATGAGCGCCGACCGTGTAGCCGGTGCGCAACATGTCGACGACGCCGACCGCGTCGAGTGTCGGGCGGCGTGAAAGCGTCGCGACCACCGCCCAGGGATCACTGGACGCAACCGCGGGCCGGGTGAGTGGCTCCCGGTAGTAGAGCGGCACCGACCCGTACCGGTCGGTGACCAGCAGGGTCGCATCGTCGCGTTCGACAATGGCCGCGAAGGAGCCGTCGAGTCTCGACGCGGCGCGGGCGACGTCGCCGGCGCGCGCAAGGTGCGCACCGATCGCCCCGTCGAGCAGGAGGGCGTCGGGCGCACCGGCGACAAAGGCATAGCCCGTCGACCAGATCTGTCCCGACGGCGGCGCGAACGAAGGTGCACGGCGCGACGTGAGCATCCTGACCGACATCACGTCTGCTCCCCGTTACCGAGCCCGCCCCCGGTACCAACGCGACCGAACGGTAGCCGCCGAGTGCTGCGCCTCCGCGAACCCTCCGGCCTACAGGAGCAGCGGCCGCCCCGACGCGCCGGCCCGCTCGTGTTCCTCACGGTACGCGGCGACCTGGTCGACGGAGATCATCGCGACCCGATGTTCCTGCGCGAACAACTCGAGGTACGCGAAGCGTGCGGGCGAGCCGTCGTCGTGGAGCACCTCGCAGATGACGGCGACCGGCGGGAGCCCGGCCAGCCGAGCGAGGTCGACGGCCGCTTCCGTGTGGCCCCGGCGTTCGAGGACACCACCGGGCCGGGCCCGCAGCGGGAAGACGTGGCCCGGGCGCACGAAATCGCTCCCCTGGGAGCGGGGGTCGAGGACGCGCCGGATCGTGGTGGCACGGTCGGCGGCCCCGATGCCGCTCCCTGCGGTGTGGTGATCGATCGTGACCCCGAACGCCGTGTCGCAGGTGGCGTGCTCGGGCGGGACCATCGGGTGGATGCCGAGTTCGTCGAGCCGATTCGCGTCGCACGGCATGCACACGAGCCCACGCGCCCAGCGCAGCATGAAGTTGATCGCGTCGGGCGTCACCCACTCTGCCGCCATCGTGAGGTCGCCCTCGTTCTCGCGGTCTTCGTCGTCGACCACGAGCACCATTTCACCTCGCCGGATACGGCGGAGCGCCTCATCAATCGTCGTCAGCGGCACGTCAGGTCCTTCCACAGTCGGGGATGTTCGGGGTGGCGCTCGTTCGCATCACGCGCTCGCCCGGGGCATTGCCGGTTCGCGAGGCGACGCGTCGTTCCCTCCGCGCCGGTTGGGGATGGTGACCACCATGCGGCAGCCATGCGGGTCGCGTCGCTCGGGATGGATGTCGCCTCCGTGGAGGTCGACGATCCATCGCGCGATCGCGAGGCCGAGACCCGCGCCGCCGTTGCGCGATGAGCGTGCGGAGTCGGCGCGGTAGAAACGTTCGAATACGCGCACGTTGTCGGCGTCGGGAATGCCGGGACCGTCGTCGCTGATCTCGATCTGCACCGCATTCCCGGCGTCGTGCGCGACAACACTGACCTTGCCACCGGACGGCGAGTGCCGCACCGCGTTCTCGACGAGGTTCGCAACCACCTGGTGTAGGCGCTCCGGATCGGCATCGAGGACGAGGTCATCCGGTTCGACTTCGACGCTCAGGTTCACGTTCGGCGACTGCAATCGCAGTTCGCGTACTGCATCGCGCAACATGGGTTCGACGTCGAACTCGCGCAGGTCGAGTGGCACCGCGCCCGATTCGAGCCGCGAGAGATCAAGCAATTGCTGCACCAGCCGGCCCAGCCGTTCGACCTGCGCGAGCATCGTGTGCAGCGTCTCCGGGTCGGGCTCCTCGACGCCGTCGATGATGTTCTCGAGCTTGGCCTGCAGCGCGGTGATGGGCGTGCGGAGCTCGTGGCTCACGTTCGCGACCAGGTCGCGGCGCAGCCGGTCGGTCTCGGCGAGCTCCGCGGCCATCTGGTTGAAGGCACGAGCGAGTGAACCGATCTCGTCGCGCGAGGTCGCCCGCACGCGCGACGAGAAGTCACCCCGGGCCATTGCCTCGGTGGCCTGCGCCATGTCTCGCAGTGGAGATGTCATGCCACGGGCAAGGAACCACACGATCGTGAGCGACAACGAACCGGCAACGATCCCGCTGATCGAAGGCCATACACCGATACGCACGAGGAACCAGAAGGTGACGACGGTGATCGCGACCGCCGCGAGGATCACGACGCTCGCCTTCAATTTGAGGGTGGGCAACCATTCGAGCGGCCGGTCCGGCGGCCGCCTCACGCTGCGTTCTCCTGCACCGCGTACCCCACACCGTGCACCGTTCGGATGATCTCCGGACCGAGTTTGCGGCGCAGGGAGCGAATGTGCGAGTCGACGGTGCGAGCACCCGACGGGATGTCGTATCCCCACACCTGTTCGAGCAGCTCTTCCCTCGTCGCGACCCGTCCGGGGCGGGCGGCGAGGTAATGCAGGAGATCGAACTCGGTCGGCGTGAGGTGCACGTCCTCGCCGGCGTTGAGCACGCGACGACGCTGCGGATCGAGCTCGACATCGGCGACCCGAACCGTCACGTCCGACAGCGCCGGCCGTTCCGCGCGGCGTAGCAGCGCGTTCACGCGGGCGACGACTTCCCGCATGCTGAACGGCTTCGTCATGTAGTCGTCGGCCCCGACGGCCAACCCGACCACGAGGTCGGTCTCACTGTCGCGGGCGGTGAGCATCAACACTGGTACAGGTCGTTCCCGCTGGATCGTTTTGCACACCTCGATTCCGTCGATCCCGGGGAGCATCAGGTCGAGGATCACGAGATCTGGTCGCACCCTTTCGCACAGTTCGACGCCGGCCGGGCCGTCGGACGCAATCTCGACTTCGAAGCCTTCGCTCCGCAGCCGGGCCGCCACTGCGGCCGCGATCGACGCCTCGTCTTCGATGATCGCGATCGTTCGCGCGGAGACGGGCGCCGTGACCACATCGAGAGGATAAGGAACGCCGATGGAGGAACGACGGCCGCGGTGTGGAGAATTCGTGTAGATCGCCGCTCCCGCCTGCCGCGACCGGCCCTGCCTAGGCTCCGGCGATGGCATCGCCGCCCGGACCGGACGCGCTGGCCGGTGCACTCGCCGGGTGCTACGGGCCGGATCTCGAGATCGTGGGCCTCCGTCGCCTCTCGGGGGGCGCCTCGAGGGAAACGTGGTCGTTCGACGCCGTCGAGCCCGACGGCACGACGCACGGGTTGGTGCTGCGCCGCGACCCGGCGGTGTCGCACACCGGGCCGACCGACCGATCGACGGAATACGACCTGCTCGGAGCGGCGGCCCGCGGGGGCGTGCCCGTTCCGCGGGTCGTGCGGCTCCTCACCGATGCCGACGGTCTCGGCGCCGGGTTCGTGATGGCGCGCGTCGAGGGCGAAACGATCGCCCGCAAGATCCTGCGCGACGACGAGTACGCGCCGGCCCGACCCCTGCTCGCGACGCAGTGCGGCACGATCGCCGCCGCCATCCACGCGCTCGGGTCGAGCGACCTGCCGCCGCTGCCAACACTCGGCCCGGCGCGCAGATCCGCCAGTACCGCGACACGCTCGACCTGTTCGGGGAAGCGCATCCCGCATTCGAACTCGCACTGCAGTGGCTCGACCACCATGCGCCGCCGGAGCCGCTCGAACCTCGGCTCGTCCACGGCGACTTCCGCCTCGGCAACTTCATCGTCGGGCCCGACGGCATCCGGGCCGTCCTCGACTGGGAACTCACGCACCTCGGCGACCCGGCCGAAGACCTCGGGTGGTTGTGCGTCAAGTCGTGGCGCTTCGGCGTGGCCGACCGGATCGTCGGCGGGTTCGGCGACGTTCCCGCGCTCCTCGACGCCTACGAAGCGGCCGGCGGGAACCGGGTCGGCGCCGACGAATTGCGCTTCTGGATCGTGCTCGGCACCCTCAAGTGGGGTGTGATCTGCATCAGTCAGGCGTTTACCCACCTGCACGGGGTCGTGCGATCGGTCGAGCTCGCGACGCTCGGCCGCCGCGTCGCGGAGATGGAGTGGGACGTGCTCGCACTGCTCGACGGAGGTTGGTGATGGCCCAAGACCGCCCGAGCGCAGCGGAACTCCTCGCCTCGGTGCGCGAGTTCCTGGAGAACGACGTGATGCCCGCACTCAGCGGGCGGGTCGCCTTCCATACGCGGGTCGCGGTGAACGCGCTGGGCATGGTGGAGCGCGAGTGCACGAGCGCGGCCGGGTACGACCGCGACGAGCGCGCGCGTGCCGCCGCGTTGCTCGGCCACGACGGCGACACGCGAACCTTGGAACGAGAAGTCGCGGCCGGCATCCGGAACGGGACGTTCGCCTTCGACGACCCGGCCGTCGTCGCCCACGTGCGCGCGACCGTACGAGACAAGTTGCGCATCGCGAACCCCGGGTACCTGCCTCCCGACGATCCAGCGCCGACGACGTAGCCTGCCCGGCGCATGCGGATCGCCACCTGGAACGTCAACTCGTTGAAGGCCCGCCTCCCGCGCGTCGAGGAGTTCCTCGGCTACGCCGACGTCGACGTGCTCTGCCTGCAGGAGACGAAGTGCTCCGACAAGTCGTTCCCCGCGCTCACGTTCTCGGCGCTCGGCTACGACTCGGTGCACCACGGCCAGGGCCAGTGGAACGGCGTCGCGGTGCTCTCGCGCGTCGGGATCACGACCGCCGACCACGGCTTCGGCGAGGGGTACGACGATCCGTACGCGGGCGACGCGCGGGTGCTGCACGCCGTATGCGGTGACGTCAACTTCGTGAGCGTCTACGTGCCGAACGGACGCGAGGTCGGCACCGAGTTCTACGAACGCAAGCTGGCCTGGCTCGAGATGCTTCAGGCGTGGATCGGCGCGAAGTTCGAACCGGCGACGCCGCTGGTCGTGCTCGGCGATTTCAACGTCGCGCCTGAGGACCGCGACGTCTGGGACCCGAAAGCATTCGTCGGGGCGACCCACGTCACCGAACCCGAACGGGCCGCGGTCCGGGCGTTGGAAGCATGGGGCCTGACCGATACCTTTCGGCGCTGCTACGAGGGCGTCGACGGCCTGTACAGCTACTGGGACTACCGGGCCGGCGACTTCCACCAGCACCGCGGGATGCGGATCGATCTGGTGCTCGCGACCGCGCCGGTGGCCGACCGCGTGACGTTCGCGGTGGTCGACCGCAACGCGCGGAAGGGCACGCAACCCTCGGACCACGCGCCGGTCATCGTCGATTTCGGGTAGCGCGCGGGAGCGCCGGCTCGGCCGTTGGCCCATTTGGGCGAGGTCAAACCGCGGGCGTGCCCGCATACGCTGTAGGGGTGGCTGGCAGTGCGGCCCGCACGTCCACGACCCGGCGGGCGGCGCGCGAGCGCAAGGGCGATCGAACCCGGCGGCGCGTGCTCGAACATGCGATCCGCCGCTTCGCGGCCGATGGGTTCCGCCGTACGTCCGTGAGCGACATCGCGCGTGACGCGGGGATCACGCCCGCGACGACGTACGGATATTTCGCGGGCAAGGCGGCGCTGTTCGACGCGGCCGTCGACGCCGACGCCGACGCGATGATCCACCAGGCGCGGGGCGAGATGAGCGGCCCCACGGTGCGCGACCGGTGGTTGCCGTGGCTGACGAAGTTGATCGGCGCGCTCGACGAACATCCGCTGGCCGGGCGCGTGCTCGCCGGCAAGGAACCGAAGCAGGTGGCCCGGCTGGTCGACCTCCCCGCGCTGCGATCGGTTCGCGAGGAACTTGCCGCCGATCTCGTTCGCGGCCAGGCGACGGGTGAGATCCGGGCCGACGTCGACGCCACCGCGCTCGCGCAGGGCATCGAGACGATCGTCCTGTCGACGCTCATCGCCTGGGTACAAGTGGCGCCCCACGACGACACCCGCGCGGTCGGTTACCTGACGGTGCTCGACGCGGCCTTGCGGGCGCCGGCCGCGAATCAACCTGCGGCTTCGAAGACCCAGTCGTAACGCGGCACGCGGCGCGGGGTCGGCAAGGGTTCGGCATCGAGCCCGCCTTCGAGCGAACGAGCGAGCGCGTCCGGCGCCAGGCACGCGGCAACGGGATCGCCCGCACCGATGACACGGTCGCGCTCCTCGCCCAGCCGCCCGTGCAGCAGTTCGGCGACGATGGCCGGGAGCGTTTCCGGGCACCGCAACAACCACGAGTGGCTCCCGCCGCGTACCACGACGAAGTCACCTTCGACCCGCCGGGCAGTGTCGCGGCCCGCGGCGATGGGCACCAACATGTCGCGGTCGCCGTGTACCACCGCGACATAGAGCCCCGCTTCGCGAAGCTGTTCGAGCACGGGAAGGCTCGAGCCGGCTCGCAGGATCGCCTGGCCGGGAGTGAAGGATCGCCACGGTCGCGCCACGTGCAGTTCGACCGAGCACGTCACGCGGCTGCCGATCTTCAACGCCTGGGTGGCGTCGTCGACCAACGGCAACGTACCGAGCGCGTCGACCGCGAACGCCGCGCCGTACGCGGCCAACGCCGGCGGCGACCATCGCAACACGCAACGAACGCGTTCCCATTGCGCACCGACGATCGCGTCGAGCATGACGAGCCCGATGACGCGATCAGGCATCGCCGCGGCGACGTCGGCGACGAGCCGGCCGCCCAGCGAATGGCCGACGAGCACCACGCGACGTACGCCCAGATGGTCGAGGGCGCGGATGAGGAGTGCGCTGTAGTCGTCGAGCCGGGGGAACCAACCCACGCCCTCGGTTTCCCCGTGGCCGGCGACATCGATCGCGATCACCTGGAACCCGAGCGCGGCGAGGCGCGCGAGCGGCTGCGCGTAGAGCAACGACTCGACACCGAAGCCGTGCACGACGACGAACGGCACGCCGGCGCCGGCGACGGCCACGCCGACCCGGTGACCGTCGTCGAGGTCGAGCACATGCCGTGAGAGCCGAACCGGCGCGGCGAGGTCTGGTGGCGCCGTCGCAGCGACGACCCCGGGTTCTTCGCGGCGTAGGAGCCGCAGCACCGGCCCCATGACATCCATCCTCGTCCCCATCGGCAGCGAACGGGTGGATCTCAAGCGTCACACCGACCGGTGGGGCCGGCGCCGGACGGGCGATCAGGTGTAGCGGGTGATGTAGCCGCGGCTTCGGAACCGAGCCAGCATCGCAGTGAGGTACCAGCACGAGAGCGCGAGCAACACGATCGAACCGATCGCCGCGATGAGCATCTGACCCCAGTCGAGACCGTGGTTGTCGACCAGGCCGCGCAAGGCCTCGAACGCGTGGGTCGTCGGCAGGACGCGCGCGAACGGGCGCATCACCGCGGGCAGGTTGTCGACGGGGTAGAAGACGCCCGACAACGGCATCAGCACGAACATCACGCCCCACGCGAGCGCTTCGGCACCACTGCCGAACCGCAGTACGAGACCGATCACGAGCAGCGAAATCGCCCAACCGACGATGAGCAACACCGCGGTGATCGGAACGAGGCCGAAGCCGAGGGTCGACGTGTCGAAGCTGAAGAAGACGAGCGCGCCGACGACCATGACGCCCACACCGATACCCAGTTTCACGAACCCGAACAGCGCGACGCCCGCGACGTATTCGATCTCGCGCAAGGGCGTCACCATGAGGTTCAGGATGTTGCGGGTCCAGGTCTCCTCGAGGAACCCGGTGCTCAACGCGATCTGTGACTGGTAGATCACGTGCCACAGCACGATGCCGGCAATGAGGTACGCGGCGGCGTGCGTGCCGCGACTCGTGTGCTGGCCCCCGACGAACTGCGCGAGCGAACCGAACAACATCACGTCGACGAGTGGCCAGAGCGTGACGTCGAAGAGGCGGTGAGGGCTGCGCAACATCACGTACCCGTGACGCCGGGCCACGGCCCGGACCCGCAGCCAGGTTCGCGCCGCGGGTGACGCGACGATGCCGAGCGGTTCGGGAACGGCTGTCATGGGTGGTCCGTCTGCTGCTGGGCGCCGAGGTCTTCGTGCCGCTCCGCCAGGTGGAGGAACACTCCTTCCAGGTTGCCGTGCCCGTAGGCGTCGGCGATCTCGCGCGGCGTGCCGTTGGCGACCACTCGGCCGTGCGAGAGGAACACGACCCGCTCGCAGACGCGTTCGACGTCGCTCATGTCGTGGCTGGTCATCAACAGCGCCGTCGAATGCAGCGCCGCAAGTTCGAGTAGCCCGGTACGTACCCGCAACGCGACGTCGGGGTCGAGCGACGCGGTCGGTTCGTCGAGGATCAAGAGCCGGGGCCGATGCAACGTCGCGCGGACGATACCGACGAGCGTGCGCTGGCCCGACGACAGTTCGGTGCCCATGGCGTCGGCGAGATGGGTGATGCGGAACCGTTCGAGCCCATCGGCGATCGGGCCGCTCGGATCGGCGATGCCGTAGAGCTGGCCGAACAACGTCAGGTATTCGCGGACGCGCATGCGTTCGGTGAGCGGGAGGTAACCCGCCGCGAACCCGACGTGCTCCGCGGCGCGGCTGCGGTGCCGGTCGAGGCGATGCCCACCGATCTCGACCGTTCCCCGGTCGGGTGAGACGACACCGAGCAACATCAGCAGCGTGGTCGTCTTGCCCGCGCCGTTCGGCCCGAGCAACGCGACCCGCTCCCCGGCGCGCACCTCGAGGTCGAAGCCGTCGACCGCGCGCGTACGCCGGTAGTCCTTCACCAATCCCTCGGCCCGCAACACCAGGTCGGACGGCGCGATCACTGCTCGATCCTCGCAGGCTCGCCGCACGGGAGCGAACGGATTCCGGCATTCGGCCCGCGCAGCAGGCATCCTGGGCTCGTGACCGAGCCGGTGACCGTCGCGATCGACTGGTCGGGCGCGGTGAGCGCGCACGCACAACGGCGGCACATCTGGATCGCGACCGTCCGGCCCGGCGGCGTACCGGAATGCGCGAGCGGGATGACCCGCGAGGAGACCGTCGCGATGGTCGTCGCGCTCCCCCCACCGGTCGTCGTCGGGTTCGACTTCTCGTTCGGCCTGCCGGCGTGGTTCGCGCGCGACCTCGGGTGCGCCGGCATCGACGACGTGTGGGCCGCCGCCGCAACCCACGAGCACGACTGGCTGCACGACGTCGCCGCGCCGTTCTGGGGTCGCGGCGCACGGCCCCGGTGCGACCTCGAAGTGGACCGGCGGTTCCGGGCCTGCGAACTCGAGCTCCACCGGCGCGGTCTCCCGGCGAAATCCGTCTTCCAGCTCGTCGGCAACGGGCAGGTCGGGGCCGGATCGGTGCGGGGCATGGCCCTCCTGCCGCGGCTGCGTGACGCGGGGTTCGCGATCTGGCCGTTCGACGATGCGGGCGATCGCACCGTGGTCGAGATCTACCCGCGCGCGTTCCGCGACCGCGGCCGTGTCGCGCCGCTTCCCGACGCCGCCGGTACGAGTCGCGACGCGTTCGATGCGTCGATCAGCGGGTTGGCGATGTTCGAACACCGCCACGAGTTCTGCGCCCGTCGCGCCGCGACGGATGCCGTCACCCGCATCGAAGGGAACGTCTGGTTGCCGTGAGGCCGTGCCGCGGCCCGCGCGGTGTCAGCCCGTCTTGGCCTTGATGGCTTCGATCAGCGCGGGCACGACCTTGTTCACATCGCCGACGATGCCGAGGTCGGCGACCGAGAAGATCGGCGCTTCGGCGTCTTTGTTCACCGCGACGATGTTGTCGCTGTTCTTCATGCCGACGAGATGCTGCGTCGCACCCGAGATCCCGAGCGCGATGTAGACCTTGGGCTTCACGGTCTTGCCGGTCTGGCCGACCTGCAGCGCGTAGGGCACCCACCCGGCGTCGACGATCGCGCGTGACGCGCCGAACGCGCCCTTGAGCAATTTTGCGAGCGTCTCGACGAGCGGTTCGTAGTTCTCGGCCGAACCGAGGCCCCGGCCACCCGACACGACGACGGCCGCCTCCTCGAGCTTCGGGCCGAGCTGTTCCTCGACGTGGCGCTCGAGCACTTTCGCCTCGGACGCGCGGCCGGCGTCGACGGCACCCACGGTGACGACCTCGGCCGCGGCGCCGCCGGTCGGCTCCGCCGCGAACGACTTCGGGCGGATCGCGGCGAGGTAGGGCGCGGGGCCGGTGTAGGTCGTGTCGACGAGCAGCATCCCGCCGAAGATCGCGGCGCCGACGGTCACCTTGTCGCCGTCGAAGGAAATCGAGACGCCGTTCGTCAGCACCGGCCGGTCGATCTTCACCGACAGGCGAGCGATCGCGTCGCGACCGTCGTAGCTCTGCGCGAACAGGATCACATCGGGCGACTGTTCGCCGACGAGCTTCTCCAGCGCGGCCGCGGCGACGACGCCCGGCAGCGTGTCGCCGGGATCGACCGCGTAGAGCTTCGTCGCCCCGTACTCGCCGACCTGCGCGGCGACGGCGTCGGCGTTCGGGCCGAGTAGACGGCTTCGATCGTCGCGCCGCTCTTGCGCGCCTCGGTCAGCAGTTCGAAGGTCGCGGTGGTGACCTTGTCACCCGCGGCCTCGGCGAACACCCACACCTTTTGCAATGCCATGGCTTCGTTCGTCCTTCTTGTTGGTCGCGCTCGCTAGTGGCGCGCGACGACACGATCGGCGCAGAGACGGCGCCGACGGCTCCTACACCAGCTTGAGTCGTTCGAGGAACTCGACGATCTTCTCGGCGCCGGTGCCGTCGTCTTCGAACTTCTCCCCCGCCTGCCGGGCCGGGGCATCTTCGACCCGGCCGATCTCCTGGCGGGCGCCCGCCCAGCCGACCTGCGATGCGTCGAGGCCGAGATCACTCGCGGTCACCTGGTCGACCGGCTTGTTCTTCGCCGCCATGATCCCTTTGAACGACGGGTACCTCGGTTCGACGACACCGGCAGTCACGCTCACGACGGCGGGCAACGACGCGGCGACGGTGTCGTAGCCGGCTTCCGTCTGGCGCTGGATGGTGATCTTGCCGTCGCCGGTCTCGACGTGCTTGGCGAACGTGAGCGACGGCCAGTCGAGCAGTTCCGCGACCTGTGCGGGCACGGTCCCGGTGTAACCGTCGGACGCTTCCGTGGCGGTGAGCAGCAGGTCGACATCGCCGAGGCGCTCGACGCACTTCGCGATCACTTTCGAGGTACTGAGCGCGTCGGAACCGGCCAGCGCCGGGTCGGACACGAGGACGGCTCGGGCCGCGCCCATCGCGAGCGCGGTGCGCAACCCTGAGACCTCGTTGTTCGGCGCCATCGAGATCAGCACGACTTCGCCGCCACCGGCTGCGTCGACGAGCTGCAACGCCATCTCGACGCCGTAGCTGTCGGACTCGTCGAGGATCAGCTTGCCCTCGCGCTTCAAAGTGTGGTCGGCGTCGAGCGAGCCGGGCACCGCCGGGTCGGGGATCTGCTTCACGCAGACGGCGACGTTCATGGGTGATCACAACTCCTGGAACGTGGGCGCGCCGGGCGCACGAGCGCCCGGCCAGTAGACGCCGAATTGTGGCAACTCGGGACCGGGAAAGTCGAACGGAGGGGGCCACGCCGGCCACGACGGCGCTGGGAGCCGGGTGGGGCACGGCGCGGTCCTCGGGTTGGTGTTCGGAAACACAACGTGCGATCGTGGCACCCCTTTCACTACCCGAAGGGCGCAAATGGCAATCGAGGTGCACGACCTCCGGATGCGCTACCGAGCGGGGAAGGGCACCGTGCTGGCGCTCGACGGGCTGGACCTCTCGGTACCGAGCGGCGGCGTGTTCGGGTTCCTCGGGGCGAACGGTGCGGGCAAGACGACCACGATCCGTGCCCTCGTGGGCCACCTCCGCGGTGTTTCGGGCTCGATGCAGATGCTCGGCGTCGACGTGCCCGCCCGCCTCAACGACGTGATCGATCGGGTCGGAGCGCTGGTCGAATCGCCCTCCTTCTTCCCGAGCTTCAGCGGCCGGCGCAACCTCGAACTCCTCGCGCGGTCGCGGGGGTTCCCGCTCGACCGGGTCGCTACGGCGCTCGACACCGTCGGCCTCACCGACCGGGCGCGCAGCCGGTTCGCCACGTACTCGCTCGGGATGAAGCAGCGGCTCGGTGTCGCGGCCGCGCTGTTGAAGGACCCTGAACTGCTGATTCTCGACGAGCCGGCGAACGGCCTCGACCCGGCGGGCATCCTCGAGATGCGCAACCTGGTGCGGCGGCTCGGGCAAGAAGGCCGCACGGTCTTCGTGTCGAGCCACCTTCTCTCCGAGGTGCAGCAAACGTGCGACCGCGTCGCGGTGCTCGACCACGGCAAGTGCGTCGCGACCGGCACCGTGCAAGACATCATGCGCGGCGGCCGATCAACCTTCGGCGTGCGTGTGCCGGGCGATGCGCGTGCGGCACACGCGGCGGCGAACGTCTTGCAGCAAGCCGGCTTCCCGGCCACGCTCGACGCCGACGGCCGGATGGTGGTGGAGGTCGAATCGGCCGATGCGGCGCGGGTCACCGAGGTACTGGCGGGCGCGTCGATCTATCTCGCGGAGCTGACGCCGATCGAACGCACGCTCGAGGATGCCTTCCTCGAACTCACGCGCCGCGCCACGAGTACACCGCCGCCACCCCCGCCGCCGGCCGCGGCTCCGGAGCCGCGCTCGTGAGGCTGTTCGGTGTCGAGACGAGACGGTTCTGGCTGCGCCGCGCGGTGCGGTGGTTGGTGCTGTTCGGCATCGCGGTCATCGCGCTCGTGATGGTGATCACCGCCGTCCATTCGAAAGTGCACACCGGCAGCCGGAACATCGCTATTTGCAACGGCCCGACCGCGTCGACGGGAACGCTGAACGCGCCGCCGCCGAACGATTGCGTCATCTCGACCCGCACCGGGCCGATCGACGACCGCTACAACCTCCACCAGAGCCTCGCCGATTCGATTCGCGGCAGCGGTGTTGCGTTCATGTTGCTCTCGGTCGTGTTCGGGTCCACGTTCATCGGTGCCGACTTCGTGAGCGGTTCGCTCGGAGGTCAGCTCACGTTCGAACCACGGCGCGTCCGCGTCTTCGCCGCGAAGGCGGCCGCGCTCGCCGTTTCGGCCGCGCTCGTCACGTTGTTCCTCCTCACCGTCGTCGTTCTTTCGCTGGCCCTGGTCGCCTCGACCCGAGGCGTCGTCGGCCATCTCGATTCGACGTGGTACACGCGTCGCGCCGCCGATGTGGGTCGCGTCGTCGCGACCTGTGCCGCGATCTCGACGTTCGCGTTCGGGATCACCACCATCGCTCGCCGGACCGTCGCCGGCGTCATCACCTTCCTCGCGCTGGGCTTCATCGTGGAACCCGCGCTCTCCGGCGCCGTCCACTTCCTGCAGGGGAAGACCCCCATCCACGCCTACATCGCGACGACCATCAACCTGTTCGGGGGGCAGGGCGACAGCGGCCCGCCGGGTTTCCACTCGCTCGGGCCTTCGGCCCTCGTCGCCGCAGCCTGGACGGTCGCGGTGCTCGTGGTCGCTGCGGTCACGTTCGCGAGGCGCGAGATTCGCTGACTACCGTCGCGCCGCGATGACGTCTTCAGCCTCCGCCGTCGACGCCGCCGACGTCGTCGTCGTCGGTGCGGGCCCCGCCGGTGTCGCGGCGGCGATCACCGCCGGCGAACTGGGTTTGCGCGTCGTCTGTTGCGACAAGGCAACCTTCCCGCGCGACAAGACGTGCGGCGACGGATTGACGACTGCCGCGTTGCGTGACCTGGAACGGCTCGGGGTGCCGGTCGGCGCCCTGCAACCGGTATGGGCGAAGGTCGCCGAGACAGTCGTCGTGGCGCCGAACGGCCGCCGGGTCGCGCTGCCGCTCCCCGACCAGCTCGGGCGTGACGGCGCCTACGTCGCGGTCGTCCCGCGGGCCCAACTCGACGCGGCGCTCGTGGGCGTCGCGCGCCGTCGTGGAGTAGAGCTCCGTGAGCACGCCGGGGTCACCGACCTCGTCGCCGACACGAACGGCGCCAAGGTCCGCCTCTCCGACGGCTCGACCGTCGAAGCGCGCTACGTGATCGCGGCCGACGGCCACTGGTCGGCGGTCCGCCGGCTCGTCGCGCCGCCGGGCCGCCCCGCGCTCGGCGAGTGGCACGCGGCGCGCGCCTACTTCAGCGGGGTCGACGACACGCGGCTCTGGGTGGTGTTCGAGGCAATGCTGCTCCCCGGGTACGCATGGGTGTTCCCGCTCCCGGGCGGTCGGGCCAACGTCGGTTTCGGCGTGTTGCGCTCCGACGGTCGCAGCGGGCGGCAGCTGAAGGCCCTCTGGGACGAGATGCTGGCGCAACCGGCGATGGTCTCGATCCTCGGTGGCGCGACGCAGGAACGCACGGCGCGGGCATGGCCGATACCCACCGACTACAGCCCCGAACGGCTCACGCACGGAAGGGTGCTGTTCGCCGGCGACGCCGCATCGGTCGTCGACCCGATGACCGGTGAGGGCATCGCCCAGGCACTCGAAACCGGGATGCTCGCGGCCCGGGCGATCGCGGCGGGCGGCGGCGCCGAAACGGTTTCCGCGCGCTACCGCGCGAGCGTCGACGCGCAACTCGGCCACGACCTGCGCTTCGCGCGTTCGCTGCAACGGATCCTCCGCTCGCCGGCCGGCGCGAATGCGTCGGTGCGTATTGCGGGGCTCACGCCGTGGACGCGGCGCAACTTCGCCCGGTGGCTGTTCGAGGACTATCCCCGCGCCGTGCTGCTCACCCCGAGCCGATGGCGGCGGCACATGCTGACGGGCCCGGGCGCCTACCGGTAGCTTCCACCCGACCCGGCACGGCGCGAGGAGCAACGATGGCGAGCGGCACAACCGAAATCACGATCGATCGCGACCCCGACACCGTATGGAAGGTCGTCGGCGACTTCGGAGGCCTGGCTGCCTGGCTCCCGGGCATCGAGTCGTGTGAGGTGAACGGCGACGACCGGGTGCTCTCGATGATGGGTATGACGATCACCGAGACGCTCCGCTCCCGCGACGACGCGGCCCGCGCGCTCACGTACGGGATCTCCGGCGGTCCCCTCGCGCTCGAGCAGCACGAAGCGACGATCACCGTTCACCCTTCGGATGGTGGTTCGCGCGTGACGTGGGAGGTCACCGTCGTGCCCGACACCCTGCTCGACATGTTCGTGCAGACCTACGCGCAAGGCCTCGCCGCCCTCAACGACCACATGCGTCGATAGCTATCGCATAGCGATAGCTATCGACGCCTGTCCGGCTAGTGGGTGTCGCGGCGGTCGGCTTCGCGGAGACGGCGAGCGAGGCCGGCGAGCAAGCGTTCGTTCATCGAGGGGATGTCGCGGAGCATCTTGCGGAACGGTCCGACGAGGAGCCGCGCGACCGACACCGGCGTCTGTGCCACGACGTCGGCGTTGCGGGGTGCGGGATCGAGGATCGCGAGTTCGCCGAAGTAGTCGCCGGGCCCCAGCTCCCCCACCTTGCGGCCGTTGCGCCGGACGACGGCGTTGCCGTCGAGCAAAACGTAGAAGGCGTTCCCGGCTTCGCCCTGCGACACCAGACGAGCACCTTCCGGCACCTCGATCACCTCGGTGTTGCGCGCGAGTTCCTGCAGGTCGCGTTTCGAGCAATGAGAGAACATCGACACTTCGGCGAGGTGGCTGATGAGCTCCGACTTACGTGCCATGCCGTCTCCCGCACCACTCCGGCCGCTGCGACGGTCGCAGCGTAGATCGCTACACCGTGACGGGTACGGGTTCGTCCGGGCCGCCCGGTTCGACCAGTACCTTCACGTGTTCCTCCGGGTGCCCGAGCGCATCGAAGGCCGCCGGAACGCCGTCGATACCGCACACGCCGGTGATCATGGGCGCCACGTCGATCTCGCCCTCCGCGATCGCGCGCAGCGTGTCGGTGAACTCGAACGGGTCGTACGCGAACGAGTAGATGATCGTGAGCTGTTTCGCCTGCGCACTGAGCGGGCGGAACGTGTCGGCTTCCATGCACGAGCCCACGACGCACACGCGTGCGAGCGCGGGCGCGATCCGGGCGGCCAGACCGAGCGAGCCCGGGACGCCGATCGCGTCGAACACGACGAGCGTGCGATGGCCGTCGACCCGCTGCCAGACGTCGATCGGGTCGTCGGCCGCAGGGTCGACGGTTTCGGTCGCGCCCATCGCGGCGGCAACCGCCCGCCGCCGCGGTGAGAAGTCGGAGACCACGATCGTCTCGACGCCGGCGCGCCGTAGCTCGGCGACGACCGCGAGCCCGACCGGCCCGGCACCGAGCACGATCGCCGATTCCTTCGCCACGATGCCGGAGCGGGCAACCGCGTGCCGCCCGACCGACATCGGCTCGGTCAGCGAGGCGCGCCGGTGATCGAGACCGTTCGGCACGCGCAGGCAGAAAGCCGCGGTGAGCCGCATCAATTCGGCGTAGCCACCGTTGTAGATATTCGAGTACGCCCCGACGGGTTCGACGCCGGTGGGCGTGAGCGCGATGGGGAGGCAACAAACCAGGTCGCCGGCGGCAACGGGCGCACCGTCGGTGCCGGGACCGAGCGCGACCACTTCGGCGCAGAACTCATGGCCCATCACGAAGTCGCGGTTCGGGTCGAAGGTGAGCGGCGCGTTCGCCTCGCGGGCGACCTCGACGAGTTGGTCGCCGAACCGCAAGGCGTGCAGGTCGGAACCGCAGATACCGCACGCCTTGACCGCGACGAGCGCCTCGCCGGGCCCGGGCACGGGATCGGGAACGTCTTCCACCCGCAAGGTCGTTCCCCGGGCCACAGCTGCGCGCATGGATCGAGCATCACGGCCGCCGCGGCCCGGCGTCAACTCCGCGCCCGGCCGCCCGACCTCGACCGTTGTGTTGACCGGGCGGTCAAGACGGGGCCACGCTGCCCGCATGAGTATCGACTTCAGCCTCTCGCCCGAACTCGAAGCCTTGCGCGACCGGGTGCACGATTTCGTCGAGAACGTCGTGCGCCCCGCCGAAGCAGGCATCCGCGAGGACGACCGGAGGTCGTTGATCGAAGCCATCGTCGAGATGCGCAAGGAAGCGCACGCGCGCGGCCTGTGGTTGCCCCACATGCCTCCCGAATGGGGCGGCATGGGCCTCGGTCACGCGCAGCTGGCCATGGTGCAGGCGGAGGCGGCGAAGTCGCGCTTCGGCCCGTTCGCGATCAACTGCCAGGCGCCCGACGAGGGCAACATGCACACGATCCTGCACTGGGGCACCGACGAGCAGAAGAACAAGTACCTGAAGCCGCTGTGCGAAGGCACGGCGCGGTCGTGCTTCGCGATGACCGAGCCGGAAGTCGCCGGATCCGACCCCACCCTCATTCGCACCCGCGGGTACCAGGACGGCGAGGAGTGGGTGATCACGGGCCACAAGTGGTTCATCAGCGGCGCGCATCGCGCCAATTTCGCGATCTTGATCTGCCGCACCGAAGACGACCCCGACCTGCCGCAGGCGGCGAACAGCGCGTTCATCGTCGACCTGCCCGCGGACGGTTGGAGCGAGGTACGCGAGATCGAGACGATGCACGGGCCCGGTGGGCACTCGGAGATCAGGATCGAGGACCTGCGGGTGCACAACGACCAGATGCTCGGAGGTCGCGGGCAGGGCCACCTGCTCGGCCAGTCGCGCCTCGGGCCGGCCCGCCTCGCGCATTGCATGCGCTGGGTCGCGCAGGCCGAGACCGCGCTCGACATGATGGTCGACCGTTCGCTCAACCGCTACGCCCACGGTTCGTTGCTCGCGGAGAAGCAGGGCATCCAGTGGATGATCGCCGACTCGGCGATGGAGCTCTACCAGGCGAAGCTGATGGTGTTGCACGCGGCGTACAAGATCGATCGCGGTGACGACTTCCGTTCCGAAGTGTCGATGGCGAAACATTTCGTCGCCAACATGCTGAACCGCGTGATCGACCGTTCGATCCAGGTACACGGCGCCCTCGGTTACTCGAAGGACACGCCGCTCGCCGACCTCTACCTCCACGCCCGCTGGGCCCGTTTCGCCGACGGCGCCGACGAGGTGCACCAGATGCGCATCGCCGAACGCACCATCGCCGCCTACCGCGACCACGGCACCACGAGGAGCGCGACCGGCGACCTCCCGCTCTAACGAGGTGACCGAAGTCACGTAGACGCCACCTTCGCCGGCCGACTACGAAACGGTGCATGAGCGCCGCGAACGAACTGCCTGACGCGAGTGAAGGGCTCTTCGCCCTGGCGAACTCGCCGGAGTTCCGCGACGACCCGTACCCGTTCTACGCGCAGCTGCGGGAGGACACACCTCGGTTGCGCACGGGTTACGGGCTCTGGTTCCTCAGCACGTACACCGACACTGCCGCGGTCTTGCGCGACCCGCACAACTCGAGCGACGAGAAGCATTCGGCGCTCTACGACTTCTACGTCGAGCAGGCACGCGAGCGCGGTCGCGAACTGGCGGTATTCGACATCCCGGTGATGTTGTTCATGGACCCGCCCGACCACACCCGTATGCGCGGTCTCGTGCAGCAAGCCTTCACACCGCGGATGGTCGAACAGATCCGCCCGCGCGCGCAGCAGATCGTCGACGAACTCCTCGACGCGACGGTCGAACGCGGCGAGCAGTTCGACGTGGTCGAAGACCTCGCGTACCCGCTACCCGTCACGATCATCTGCGAACTGCTCGGCGTCCCCGTCGCCGACCACGAACGGTTCTCGGAATGGTCACGTTCGTTGTCGCGCGCGATCGACCCCGGCGCGATCCGCTCGGTGGAACTCGAAGCCGAGATCGCGGTGGCTGGCATCGCCTTCTACGAGTACTTCGATGCGCTCTTGAGCGAGCGCCGCAAGTCGCCCGGCGACGACCTCCTCAGCGCGCTCATCGCGGCCGAAGCCGAAGGTGATCGGCTGAACGAGCAGGAGCTTTTTGGTTCCGCACTGCTCCTGCTCATCGCCGGTCACGAGACAACGGTCAACCTCATCGGCAACGGCACCTTCGCACTGCTGCAGCACCGCGCCGAGTTCGAACGGCTGCGCGACGACCCATCGCTCACGCGCACCGCCGTCGACGAACTGTTGCGCTACGACAGCCCCATCCAGATGACCCAGCGCGTCGCGCTCGAACCGTTCCGCCTGGCCGACGGTGAACTCGTCGCGCCCGGAGAGCAGATGATCATGTTGCTCGGCGCCGCGAACCGCGACCCGGCTGCATTCGAAACGCCGGACCGGCTCGACATCGGGCGGGCCGACGCGCGCCGTCATCACGCGTTCGGCGGCGGCATCCACCACTGTCTCGGCGCGGCGCTCGCGCGTGTCGAAGGGGAAGTCGCGCTGGGCACACTCGTGCGCCGCTTCCCCGACCTCGAACCCGCCGGAGCGCCGGAACGGCGACCGAACTTCACGCTGCGCGGTTTGGCGAAGCTGCCCGTCGCAGGTTGAAGGACCAACGGCCCTTTTGCGGCCACGAAACACCTCGTGGCCGCAGTGCTCCTTTATGCTCGAACGCATGACGGATCCCTGGCTGCGACCCGATCACTGGTCTCTCGACATCCCCCTCGAAACGCCGCACAACCGGCTTTCGGTGCTGGCGGAGAACGGATGGGTGCAGCTGGCCGACGCCGGGATCACCGTTCCCGACCACGAGTTCATGGCGCTCGAGTACATGGACTGGAAGAGCGGGGGCGACACGAACTTCGCACCCGTCGCCACGGCCACGGGTGAGCTCGACTGTCGCGGGTTCTGGCAGGAGGGCGACGAGCGGCCCGACAAGGGTGCGCGCTTCACCGCGAACGCGCGGTTGTGCCCGACGATCCGGCACTACGTCGAATCGGTGGGCGCGAACTTCGGGCGGGTTCGCGTGATCAAGCTCGAGCCGCAGGACTACGAAGCGGCCCGCCGGCAAATGCACCGCGACGACAACAACCGTTTCAACCCGCCCGACGAGGGCTGGGTCGTGCGGTCGTGGCTGGAGCTCACCGACAACCCGAACAGCTTCATGATCCTGATGGAGCCGGGTGCCGACGGGATGCCCGACCCGTCGACCGAGGTGCGGGTGCCGTTGCACCGGGGCGCGCAGTTCGTGGTCGACACGCAGCGCCTGTGGCATGTCGTCTGCCACGCCGGCGATGCACCGCGCTACGCGTTGATCTCGAGCTTCGAGAGCGGTCCGGCACTCGAACGCTGGATCGACTCGCAGCTGCCCGTCAACGTCTAGCCCCGAGGTCGACGCCGCCGTCAGGCGTCGAGCGCGGCGCCGACCGCAGCGGCGAAACGGTCGGGCGCTTCCACCATCGGGTAGTGACCGATCCCTTCCAGGCGATGCATCGTCGCGTCGGGCCGTGCGTCGTGCAACCGTTCGGCCATCGGCCATACCGCGATCGGATCGAGGTCGCCCCAGATCACGGTCAACGGCGCCGGGTGCTTCTCGATCGCACCCGTCCAGCGCGACTCGTGCACCCGCCGTTCGTCGAGGTACCGGATGAGGCGCGGCAGGAGCGTGTTGCCACGATCGATCACGATGAGCTGCGCCATCGCGGTGAGTTCCCTCGGGTCGACGGTGTGGCCCGGCGCGAAGGTCGCGCCAAGCGCGAGTTCGAGACCTGCCTGCCCGACCGCGCCGTCGTCGGCGAGGCGTTCGTCGGGGAGCGACGACAGCAGCTTCTGCCCGTCGGTCAGCTGCGCCATGTCGAGGTAGATGGAACCGTTGGTCACGACGCGGCGCTCGATCTCGAACGAGAGCGTGCCGTCGAGGCTGCGGGCGAGCACTTCGCCGCCCACGGAGTCGCCCATGTCGTGCGTCACGAGCGCAACGCCGGTGAGGCCGAGCTTCCACGCGAGCGCTTCGACGATGTCGGCCTGCTCGAACAGTGAGTAGGCCTGATCGGGTTTCGCCGACAGGCCGTAGCCGAGCAGGTCGGGGACGATCACGCGCCGCCGCTCGGCCATCCGCTCGACGACCAGGTGCCAGTCGGCACCGCTCGTCGGGAACCCGTGCAGCACCAGCACCGGTGGCGCGACCTCACGCCGGGGCGCGATCTCGGCGACGAAGATGCGGTGCCCGGCGAGGTCGTGATCGGAACCGTTCGCCTGCCACTGCTCGATGATGCCCATGGCTCGGACGCTACATGCGTCGATAGCTATCGAATAGCGATAGCTATCGACGCACGTCGCTACGGGGTGACGATCAGTGTGGCCTGCTCGCCGGCTTCGCGGTGGCCCGGGATCTGGCAGAAGAGGTGGTAGCGGCCGGGCTGCAGTTCGACCTTCCCCGACGCGGTGTCGCCGGCCGTGCTCACGTCGAGCGCGAACCCGGGGCGCTCGTCGAGTGCGATGACGTGCCGACCGTTCCCAACGTCGTTCACGCGAAGCTCGATCACCCCTGCGGGCGCGCGCAGCACCTCCGGGCGCAGGCTGAACGTGCCGTTCGGAATGTCGAGGTTGAGGATCGTCGACGGCGGGCCCGGCGGCGGCGTGTAGACGTTCAGGAACACGGACACCGGAGACGGCCCGGTCGACCGCAGGCGGTACCGACCGTCGCGAGGAAACACGATTGCCACCGTGTGGCCGCTCGCGACCCGGGGCAGCCGCGGCCCGAGGGTCAACACCGTCGATGCCGCGCTCGACCGCAGATCGGTGAACGACAGCAGGACGTGGCGCGTCAGCACCGCATCAGGCGTGATCGAGACGACCTTGCCCGGGCCGACCGTGAATCGCACGTGAACCGGCGGCGTGGGTTGGTTGGCCGGCTGGGAACGGTTCCGGTTCCCGGCGAGGAGCACGGTCGAGCTCACGAGCCCGACCGCGATGGCGATCAAGACGATCGCGCGCTGGGCGACGACACGGCGTTGACGGTGACGGTGGGCGCGGCGCTCGACGCGTTCGGACGGCGCGTCCGAGACGGTGTCGAAGGGCGCGAGGGCGGCGAGGCCGCGGCGCCAGAGATCGTCGATCGTGTCAGGTGATGCCATCGAGCACCTCATCGTTCGTCTCGCCGAGCATCGACGCGAGCGCGAAACGCGCCCGGTGCAACGACGTCTTCACGGTGCCGCTCGCGACCCCGAGTTGCGCGGCGATGTCGTCGACGGCGACGTCGAGGAAGTAGTGGAGCACCACGACCTCGCGCTGGCGGCGAGGCAGCGTCGCGAGCGCGCGAGCCACGTCGACCGCGAGCGGCGTGTCGACCTCGGTCGAGTTGTCGACGAACGCACCGATGCGGGCCTGGGCCCGCCGCTCGGTCGCCTGGCGACGGAACCGCCCCCGGGCGACGTTGAGCGCGACCACACGCACCCATGCCCCCATCGAGTCGATGGGCCGGTTGCGGCGCAGCCGCTCCCACGCGCGGGCGCACGCTTCGTCGACCGAATCCCGGGCGACCTCGGCGTCGCCCGTCACCAGCGTGAGCGCGGCCACCAGGCGGGGGTATTCGAAGACGAAGAAGTCGTCGAAACCGGAATCGTCGGCGGGTTGATCGGTCACGGCGTCCCCACGGTCACACCACAATGACGCACGAGGCGGTCAGAAGGTTGACCGATCGGGCATGATGCCCCGATGCGCTTCGGACTCTTCATGGCCCCCTTCCACCCGACGGGTCAGAACCCCACTCTCGCTCTCGAACGCGACCTCGACCTGATCTGCCATCTCGACCGGATCGGCTTCGACGAGGTCTGGATCGGTGAGCACCATTCCGCGGGCTACGAGATCATCTCGTCGCCCGAGGTGTTCATCGCCGCCGCCGCGGAACGCACCAAGCACATCAAGCTCGGGTCGGGCGTCAACTCGCTGCCGTACCACAACCCGTTGATGCTCGCCGACCGTTTCGTGCTCCTCGACCATCTCACCCGCGGACGCGCCATGCTCGGTTGCGGCCCGGGGCAGCTCACGTCGGATGCCCACATGCTCGGCATCCCGTCCGACGAGCAACGCCCCCGCATGGAAGAGGCGCTCGACGTGATCGTGCGGCTGCTGCGCGGCGAGACCGTGACGCGGCGGACCGAGTGGTTCAACCTGCAAGAAGCGCGCCTGCAGTTGAAACCGTATTCAGACCCGTGTTTCGAGATCGCGGTCGCCGCGTCGATCTCCCCCACCGGCGCGCGCGGCGCGGGGAAGCACGGGCTCGGGCTGCTGTCGATCGCGGCGACCACCCGCCAGGGTTTCGACGCGCTGGGCACGCACTGGGCGACCTGGAACCAGGTCGCCGCCGAGAACGGTCACACTGCGGAACGTTCGAAGTGGCGACTGGTCGGCCCGATGCACATCGCGGAGACGAAGGACCAGGCCCGCAAGGACGTCGAGTACGGGATCGTGCCGTTCTCGAGTTACTTCACCCACGTGTTGCCGGCAGGCCCGGTTCGCGGGAACAACGCGCAGGAGATCATCGACAACGTCGACAGCGAGGGCTTCGCGATCATCGGCACGCCCGACGACGCGATCCGCAAGATCCAGGACCTCGTCGACGAGTCGGGCGGGTTCGGCACGTTCTTGCTGTTCGGCCACGACTGGGCGAACCCCGAGGCGACGAAGAAGAGCTTCGAATTGTTCGCGCAGTACGTGATGCCGCACTTCAAGGGTCAGCTGGCGTGGCCGCAGGCATCGTGCGATTGGGTGACGGGCAGTGGCGGCGAGTTCGTGAACCGCGCCGTGCAGGCCATCACCAAGTCGATCGCCGACCACGCGGCCGAACAAGAAGCGAAACCGGCGAAGTAGCCCGCCGGGTTGTGTCGTTTTCACCCCCGGACGGGGGTACAAACGACACAACCCCGGAGCGGTCGGGGGCGTGCGGCATGATGCCCGGATGGTGACGTCACATCGATTCGACGCGGGCACGGTGTCGCTCGCAGTACACGATTGGGGTGGCACGGGTGACCCCGTCCTCCTCGCGCACCCGACCGGGTTCCACGGCCGAGTGTGGGCGCCGGTTGCGGAACTCCTGGTACAACGGGGCCGGCGGGTCTACTCGTTCGACTTTCGCGGCCACGGCGACTCCGACGCCCCCGACGAGGACTACTCGTGGTTCGGTTTCGCGCAGGACGCGCTCGCGGTCGCCGATCATCTCGGTCTCGCGGCCGACCCGAACCTCGTCGCGTGCGGCCACTCGAAGGGCGGCGCGGCGCTCGTCCTCGGAGAAGCGGAACGCCCGGGCACCTACGCGCGCCTCTGGCTCTACGAACCGATCATCCTGCCGACCGATCGGCCCGCACCGGCAAGCGCCGACTTCAACATGGCCGCCAACGCGCGCAAGCGGCGCAACGAATGGCCGTCGAAGCAAGCCGCGTACGACAACTACGCGTCGAAGCCGCCGCTCAACGTGATGACCGAAGCGGCGCTCCACGCGTACGTCGACTACGGCCTGCGCGACCGCGGCGACGGCGTGTTCGAACTCAAGTGCTCACCCGAAGTCGAAGGTCGCGTCTTCTCGATGGGGCCTCAACACGACGCGTGGACCAAGCTCGCATCGATCGACGCGCCGGCGCTCGTCGCGTGCGGCAGCGAGAGCCACGACACCGGCGGGATGCTCGCGGCCCGCATCGCCGAGATGCTCCCTCACGGATCGCTGCAGGTGTTCCCGGGGCTCGGCCATTTCGGCCCGCAACAGGACCCGGGGGCGATCGCGGGCTCGATCCTCGAGTTCGCTACGCAGCCTTCAGCCCGGCGATGACACCCGCCCAACGCTCGGGGTCGCTGCGGTACGGCGCGTAGAACGAGCAACGATCGACGACGCCGGCATAACGGCGCTTCAACTCTTCGGCGACGCCTTCTGGTTCGGCAACGACCGCGAACGTGCGCAACATGTCGTCGTCGATCAGTTCGCCCATCTTCACCCATTCGCCCTGCTTCGAGAGTGCATTGAGCTCCGTCTGCAGTTCGCCCCAGCCGTGCAGTTCCAACACGCCGCGGTACGCGGGTGTGGAGCCGTAGAACGCGATCTGCTGGCGGGTCGCGCGCGACGCCTGCTCGAACGACTCGTCGTCGGTTCCGGTCACCACGAAGAGCGGCCCCGAAACCTCGAACGACGAACGGGCACGACCGGCACGGGCCAGACCGCGCTCGATTGCCGGCAGCGTCACTTCCTTCACGTAACGCTCGGTGGTGAAACCGTGGATGATGATGCCGTCGGCCACTTCGCCTGCGACCTCGCTCATCCGTTCACCGACGGCGGCGAGGAAGACTTTTGGCGCGCCGTAAGGCGACGGACCGGGGTTGAAGAACGGGGTCATGAGCGTGTGCCGGTAGAACTCGCCCCGGAAGTCGAGCTTCTCACCGTCGTTCCAGCACGCCCAGATCGCCCGCATCGCCAGGATGAACTCGCGCATGCGCGCCGCCGGCTTCGACCACGGCATCGAGAACCGTTTCTCGATGTGGGCCTGCACCTGCGAGCCGAGACCAAGAATGAAACGCCCCTTCGAGAACGACTGGAGGTCGTAGCCGATCGACGCGAGGTTCATCGGGTTCCGGGCGAAGGCGACCGCGATACCGGTACCGATCTCGATGTGCTCGGTGTGCTCGGCGGCGATCAGCGCCGGGAAGAACGGGTCGTGGCTCGTTTCCGCGGTGAGCAGGCCGTCGTACCCGATCGCTTCCAGCTCCTGTGCCCGGCCCGAGATCTCGTCGATCGTGGCCGCCATCACCCCGCTGTCGACCTTCATCGCGAATCGCCCATCGCCGACCAACCCTTCTCGTTGTCGTACCCCGGTTGTAAGTTACAGGTGTGGTATTCGACGCACCGGCAGCGCTCTCTCCCAGCTCGATGGGCACCTTCACCAGCTGCCCCCTCGCCTTCCGGTTCAGCTACCTCGAACGGCTCCCGGAGCCGCCGTCAGCGCCGGCGAGCAAGGGCACCCTCGTCCACCTCGCATTGCAGCACCTCATGTGGCGGCCCGCCGAGGAACGCACCATCGAGAACGCCTTGCTCGACCTCGCCCGTGCCCGCACCGACCTCGCCTCCGATCGCGACTTCGAGGGGCTCGAGCTCACCGACGACGAATGGGACATGTTCCACGCCGACGCTGCGGTGCTGGTCCAGAAGTACTTCGAACTCGAAGACCCCCGGTCGGTCAACGCAATCGGCCTCGAACTGTTCGTGCGCGCCGAACTTCCCGACGGCACCCAGCTGCGCGGCATCATCGACCGGCTCGAACTCGACGACGACGGCGAGCTCGTCATCACCGACTACAAGACCGGTTCTGCACCGGGCGAGGGTTGGGAACAACGCAGCCTCGCCGGCGTACATGTCTATTCGTTGTTGTGCGAGCGGGTATTCGGCCGCCGCCCGGCCCGGGTGCAGCTGCTGTACCTGTCGCGGCCGGAGCGCATCGTCGCCCATTCGAGCGATCAGATGACTCGCGGCGTCGAGGTGAAGTCGGCGGCGGTGATGCGCGCGATCCGCACCGCGTGCGAACGCGAAGACTTCCGCCCCCGCACGAGCGCGCTCTGCAACTTCTGTTCGTTCCGCGAATTCTGCCCGTCGTGGGGTGGCGACCCGAGCCAAGCCGCGATGGTGATGCTCGCTCGACAGGCCGAGGCCGACGGCCGGCCGCAGTTACCCCTCGTCGCGATCTGACCACGACCTGATCGGGTTCCGGCGCGTCGCTCAATGGTTCGCGACGTAACGCAGGTTGATCGTCGCTCGCTGTTGTCCCCACGTGAGCTCGAAGCGCCAGCACCCGGCCTGCGGCACGTCGATGATCGACGGGTAGTTCCCGGCCGGTGACGCCGCGGGGGGTACGCGCACGTGCACGTCGCGAACGTCGCCGCCGGCGAGCGTCGCCTTGACCTCGAGCGGCGGGCCGGCGTCGCTGCCTCGCAACAACCAAAGGATCTTGTTCGCCCGGTCGGTCGGGTGCCCCTCGCGTAACGGATTGCCGAAGACGAACGCAACGGCCTGACCGTTGGCCGAGACGAGATGTGGCACGTCGGGCAACGAGACGGTCGCCGTCGCCCACGCAGGCAGATCCGCTTTCCCGACAACGGCGGCGGCGCACACCGGCGGGGCCGGTGGTTGCGTCGGCTCCGTCACCGAGGCGACGACGGTCTTGTCGTGATGGCCACTCGCGATCGTCGCGACGGTCCCGACCGCCGCGGCGACGACTGCGAGCGTGGCGACGCCGCTCGCCAGCCGGCGCCGAGCGCGCAGGGCACGCCCGCGCCGTTGCGCGGCGGCGACGTCCGGTTGCGAGCGCGGTGTGGTGACCGCGCCGCGCAGCAACGTCTGCATCTCATTCGACATCGGCCAACTGCTCCTCGTCGTCGTCGGTGCCGTCGATGAGCCGGGCGGCACGCAAGTTCGCGATCGCATCGTGCGTGAGCGACTTCACGGTTCCCGGTGCGCATCGCATCGCAGCGGCAGTGTCGGCCACCGAGAGATCGACCCAGAACCGCAAGACGACCGCGACGCGTTGGCGTTCGGGAAGCCGAGCCAGCGCGGCGCGAACCGCGACCGCGCCCGCCGTGTCGGGTGGGTCGACCCGATCTGCGACCGCGACGCGGTGACCGAGCCGGCGGGCGACGACTCGGCGACGGAAATGGGAGTGCGCCAGGTTGAGCGCGACCCGGTGTGCCCACGCACCGGGCGCGTCGAGCCGCGACACCTTGCGCCAGTCACGACAGATCCGAGCGAGTGTCTCCTGCGCGAATTCCTGGGCGAGGTCGTCATCGCCGAGATAGAGCGACAACGTGCCGATCAGCCGCGGCCATTCGCGCCGGCAGAACGCGGCGAGGTCGTCGCGGTCGGGATCGCGCTCGCCTCCCCCATTCCCGTTCATGCCCAACCAACGCCTTGCCCTCGGGTTTGGTTGTGCCCAGCTTGGCGGACCACGCCCGAGCACGCACCGACCATGCACGGGCCACGCACCGATAACCTCGCTGCGTGGCGTTGTTCGGTCCGAAGGAGACCAGCCGGGTGGGTCGAGCCGTCGCCGCGTTCGACGACGCCGTCGAACGGCGCGTCGACCGGTGGCGCGGGCCGGTGCTCGACAAACTCGCGTACCCCTTGTCGAGTTCCGCCGATCACAGCTTCCTCTGGCACGGGATCGGCGTCGTGCGGGCGGTAGCGACCCACGATCCGCAGTTCGCGGTGCGCTTCTCCCTCGCGATGGGAATCGAGTCGGTCGTCACGAACGTTGTCGTGAAGTCGGCGTTCGAGCGGGTACGACCGCACCGACCGGCCGACGTCCCGATGCTCTACGGACTCCGCCAACCGATCACCAGCTCGTTCCCGTCCGGTCACGCGACGGCTGCGTTCTGCGCGGCGACGCTCTTGGCGCGCGGTGGTGCGGCGCCCGCCTGGTTCGCGCTCGCCTCGCTGGTGGCGGCGACCCGCGTCTACGTACGCCTCCATCACGCCTCCGACATCGTCGCCGGCGCCGCCCTCGGTGTGGCGCTCGGGTCGGCGATGACGGTGGTCATGCCGAAATAGGAAGGACTCCTCATGACCCGTTCCTTCGCGGTGACGTTCGATTACCGCTGTCCCTTCGCGCGCAACGCACACGAAGCCGTCGTCAGCGGGCTGCGTGAAGGTCGCGACTGGGACGTGCACTTCCTGCCCTTCTCGCTCGACCAGGTGCACGTCGAGGAAGGGGCCCCGGCGGTGTGGGAACGTCCTTCGGAAGAGCGTGGGTCCGGCGTCCCGTCGCTCGAATGGGGTATCGCGATCCGTGACCACTTCGCGGACAAGTTCTTCGACTTCCACGTTGCGATGTTCGCCGCCCGCCACGACCACGCGTTGCAAATCGCGAAACCCGACGTGATCCGCGACGTCGTGACGTCGGTCGGCCTCGATGCCGACGCGATCGCCGCCGAAGTGGCAACCGGCCGACCGCTCGCGATCTTGGCCCAGGAGCACACCGAAGCCGTGAAGCGCTTCGACGTCTTCGGCGTCCCGACGTTCATCGAAGGCGACAACGCGGTGTTCATCCGGTTCATGGAACGCGATCGGGTCGACGACCTCGACCGGGCGTTGGAATTGTTGCCGTGGGCCCGGCTCAACGAGTTCAAGCACACCCGCGTGCCGCGCTGACCCGACGACGCTGACAGACTGAGGTCCGCCATGCGGATGTCGGACACCGAAGCGATCATGTGGGCGATCGAGAAGGACCCCGCGCTCAGATCCGACTTCTGCAACCTGACCGTCCTCGACCATGCACCGCCGCGTGAGCGGTTGCGCGACAAAGTCGCGCTCGCGCTCGACGCCATCCCGCGCTTGCGCCAACGGGTTGTTTCCGCGCCGCTGCGGATCGTCCCGCCGGAATGGGTCGATGATCCCGAGCTCGATCTCGACTACCACATCCGGACCGTCGCGCTCCCGCCGCCGGGTGGCCGGCGGGAGCTGCTCGATCTGATCGCCGCGCTCGCCGAGACGCCGCTCGATCGGTCGCGCCCGTTGTGGGAGTTCACGATCATCGAAGGGCTCGCGGATGGTCGCGCGGCAATGCTCCAGAAGGTGCACCACACGATCACCGACGGGGTCGGCGGCCTGAAGCTGTCACTCGCGCTGGTCGACTTCGAACCCGATCCCCCGGCGGCGGAAGGCAAGGGCGCGAGCGAACCTTCGGAACCGGCCGGCGACGGCGCGCCGCGCCCATCACCCGTCGACGTGTTGCGCGACGCGGTCGTCGACGCGACCGCTCGCAACGTGCAGTTCACCGCGGGTGCGCTCGGCCGAGTCGGCCACGTGGCGACGCACCCGCTCGAAGTTCCCGGCCGCGTCGCGGAGGCTGCCCGCCTCGCCGCGTCGTTCCAACGGCAGGTGATCGTCACCGGTCACGCGCGCTCCGACGTGATGGCCGGCCGTTCGTTGCGCCGGCACTACGAGCTGTTCGTCCTGTCGCTCCCCGCAGTGCGGTTCGCGGCCAAGCAACTGGGCGGAACGGTCAACGACGTGTTCGTCGCCGGCCTGCTCGGCGCGTTGCAGCGCTACCACGCGCGCCTCGGCAGCGATTGCGACGCGCTCCGTATGGCGATGCCGGTGAACACCCGCACCGGCGGCGAGGCGCCGGCCAACCAGTTCTCCCCCGCGCGCGTCCTTCTGCCGCTCGAGCCCGACGACGCGGTCAAACGCTTTCTCGTCGTGCACGAGCGGCTGGCAAGCACGAAATCGGAGCGCGCGTTGAGTGTTGTCGACGCGCTGGCCGGTCTCGTGTCGAGCCTCCCGACTTCGGTGCTTGTCGCCGCGGTCCGCAACCAGGTACGGACGATCGACTTCGCCGCATCGAACCTGCGCGGCAGCTCCGTACCGCTGTATCTCGGCGGCGCGCGCATCGTCGCCAGTTACCCGCTCGGACCGCGCAGCGGCTGCGCGTTGAACGCGACCGTCTTGTCGTACGGCGACGAGATGCACGTCGGCATGAACATCGATCCCGCCGCGGTCGAAGACATCCCGGCGTTGATGGACGACATCGCCGACTCGTTCGACGAGCTCCTCGCGAGCGCCGCGGGTTCCGGCTAACGCGTCATCCGCGGGCCGGCGTCGTCGACGGCGTCGTGCCATTCGTTCGCGCCCGGGTCGCGCCAGCGGACGTGTGGGCATTCGCTCACATCGTCGACCACATAGAGGTGCAACGTCGGTGCTTCGTCGGCAAGGTCGACGAGTTCGCCGGCGCGCGGATGCGGCGGCGACGCGTCGAGCAGGTCGACGAGCGCGACGGCGGCGACCACGCGGCTGCGGCAGTCGGGACAGGCCGAAACCGTCGCCGGCTCCAGGTCGTGGGTAATGGCGAGCAGCGCCCGCGCCTCGAAGAGGTCGAGCCGGACTTCGGTCCCGTCGTCGTCGATGAAGCGCAGCCCGGCCATGGCGGAGTCGACGGTAGCCGCCCCCGCCACCACCGGAACCGGCCCAAACCGCACCTCGGTAGGCTCCGCTCCGATGCGCGCCGTGACCGTGGTTGCCGGGGGTGGGATCGAGGTCGCAGAGCGTGAGACACCCCGGCCCGGGCCCGACGAAGTCCTGGTCCGCACGCACGGTGCGGGCATCAACCGGGCCGACCTCCTCCAGGCCGCGGGGCGCTACCCGGCCCCTCCGGGGGCGCCGCCCGACATTCCGGGCCTGGAGTTCGCCGGGGTCGTCGAGGACGTCGGGATCGACGTCGACGGCCTGTACCCGGGCGACTCGGTGTTCGGCATTGTCGGGGGCGGCGGCCAGGCCGAGTACCTCACCACGAAAGCGGCGCACTGCGCCCCCGTACCCGCGGCGTCGGATCTCGTCGCCATGGGCGGTGTCCCGGAGGTGTTCATCACCGCGCACGACGCGCTGATCACCCTCGCCCACCTCGCGCCGGGCGACTGGGTACTCGTCAACGCCGTCGGCTCCGGTGTGGGTACCGCCGCGCTGCAGCTGGCGAAGGCCTTCGGGGCACGGGTCGCCGGCACCGCGCGCACGGCGCACAAGCTCGATCGCTGCGCCGGCCTCGGTCTCGACGTTGCGATCGTGCCGCCACGAACCGACGACGGCGCACTCGACGTCGACGCGCTCGCGTGGCAGGTGATCGAAGCGACCGGCGGCGGAGCGAACGTCGCGATCGAACTCCTCGGCGGCGCGTACGTCGAAGCCGACATCGCGGCCGCAGCGCGCCTCGGGCGCATCGTGCTCATCGGCACGCTCGCGGGCGGCAGCGCCAAGCTCTCGATGATCGGCGCGATGAGCAAACGGTTGTCGATCGTCGGCACGATGCTCCGTTCGCGTGACGCCGGCGAGAAGACCGAGGCAACGCACGCGTTCGCAAACGACGTCGTGCCGTTGCTCGAGAGCGGACGGGTGGCGCCGGTGGTCGATGCGGTCATCCCGCTCGAAGACGCGCCCAAGGCCTACGAACTCGTCGCGTCCGACACGACGTTCGGCAAGGTCATCCTCGACTGCCGTCCGAACCGGCGTCAGTTTTGACGCGGTGAGGGGCCAAAACTGACGCAGGTTGGCGGGGGTGGGGCTAGCCGATGGTGATGCGCAGGGTGTGGTTGGGGGCGCCGGTACCGGTGGCGGTGAACGGCACCTCGTCGCGGAGCCCGATCACCCACGTGGTCACCGATTCGAAATCGCCGGTGCGCACGAGTTCTTGCACGAACGCGCCACCCGGCGGCGTGATGCGGTCCGGGCCCGTGTACGACTTCTGGCCGGTGGTGAAATCGAACCCCGTCGCCGGGTCGAGCCGGACGACGAGGAACGCGCGGCCGGTGACGCTCACCGGCTTCCCCGACGCATCCTGGGTGAACGGTCCGGACTGGTACGACACCGTGTACCCGGGCTCCGCGGCTGCCGACGAACGGAAGTCGAACGTGATGGTGTCCTTGCACGCGGCGGTCGACACATGCACGGCGGTGAGCAACATCACGTCGGACGGCGTGGGCGACGTCTGTTTCACAACCGAACCGTTCGCCGGCGTCGGGCAGACGGTGTTCTTCGCCGTCGTTGTCGTGGCCGGAAGGCTCGTCGTGGTGGCCGTCGTTGTGGTCGCGGCGCGGGTCGTCGTGGTCTTGGCCACCGTTGTCGTCGTCGTTGCCACCGTCGTCGTCGGGCGAGACGACGACTTCCCACCGCCGCACGCCGCGGCACTCACCACCAACCCCGCGAGCACTACCCAGCTCAGTCTGCGCACCCGCCGACCGTAGAGGACGCGCGACGGCCTCGAAGTAGCATCCCGTCGTCACCACGCGAAACCGCGGGAGGAACTGTGGCGCAACTCGCCGACAAGCTCGCCGACAACGACGTCGTCATCGTCGAAGCGGTCCGTTCACCGCTCGGTCGCCGCAACGGCGGCCTGTCAACCGTGCATCCTGCCGATTTGCTCGGCGCGGTACAGAACGCCGCGATCGAACGATCGGGGATCGACCCCCACGAAGTCGGCCAGGTCGTCGGCGGTTGCGTGAGCCAGGTCGGCGAGCAGACGTTCAACATCGCGCGTACGGCGTGGCTGTCGATCGGGCTGCCGCTCGAGGTTGCCGCGACCACCGTCGACTCGCAGTGCGGTTCCTCGCAACAGGCCACCAACCTCGCGGCGACGCTCGTGAAGGCCGGCACCGTCGACGTCGCCCTCTCGTGTGGTGTCGAGTCGATGAGCCGGATCCCGCTCGGTTCGGCCGCCAAAGGCGACCTCGGCCGACCGTTCCCGAAGACCTACTTCCCACGCTACGAACCGACGTCGCAGTTCGAAGGGGCCGAACGCATCGCCGACAAGTGGGGCATCACCCGCGCCGACACCGACCGGTTCGGCCTGGAATCGCAGCAGCGCGCGCAACGGGCATGGGCCGAAGGCCGCTATGAACGCGAGGTGCTCCCGATCGACGCGCCCGACCTCGATGCCGAAGGCAAACCCGCGGGCACAACCCACAACGTCGCGCGCGACGAAGGGCTCCGCGAGACGTCGCTGGAAGCGCTGGCGAAGCTGAAGCCCGTCGCCCGCGAGAACGGTGTGCACACGGCTGGGTCCTCGTCGCAAATCACCGACGGCGCGGCCGCCGTCCTCATGATGACGGCGGCCAAGGCCCGCGCCCTCGGCCTCAAGCCGCGGGCGCGCATCGTCGACCAGTGCCTCGTCGGCGTCGACCCGGTGCTCATGCTCACCGGCCCGATCGACGCCACGCGCCACCTTCTCGAACGCACCGGACTGTCGATGAGCGACATCGACACCACCGAGATCAACGAAGCGTTCGCGTCGGTCGTCCTCGCGTGGGAGCGCGAACTGAAGCCCGACATGGAACGGGTGAACCCGAACGGCGGCGCGATCGCGATCGGTCACCCCGTCGGCGCGACGGGGTCCCGCCTGATCGTCACCGCGCTGCACGAGCTCGAACGCACCGACGGCCAGTTCGGGCTGATCACCATGTGCTGTGGCGGTGGCCTCGGCAGCGGCACGATCATCGAACGCGTCGAGCAGTAGCGCACGGTGGCGCGACCGATCTCGGGCCTCGAGCCCGACGAGTCGCTCCTGATCACGATGACGGTCACGTTCCGCGGCGCGCTCGCGGCGACGTGGCGCGGCTGGGGGATGTCGTCGGCGCGCACACGGATCAAGCATTTCGCGGTGTGGTCCGACGCGGCCGAGCAGGCGAAGTTCCCGGTGTCGAAACCGGAGATGAAGATCGGTGTCAGCGACCGGCGCGTCCTCGTCTGGCGACCGTCGTTCGTCGCCGGCCGGCCGACCGAACTGGTCGGTGCGATCCCGTTCGACCGCCTCGCCGACGTCAGCGTGTACCGGCAGGGGCTCGCGGTGTCGTTGACGTTCCTGTTCACCGACGGCCAGATCGTCGAAGTCGAGTCGATGCGCAAACGTCGGATGCGCAAGATCGCCGACCTGGTACGCGCGGGGATCGCGCAGGCCGCCCCCTGACGGGTGCCGCGGCGGTTGGCGATCGGTACGCTGCGCCTGTGACCTCGGCGACACCGTCCGGCGCGACGACCGGAACGTCAACCGCAACGCTGGCCGAACGGCTCGGCTATGCCTCCGACGCGCGCCTCGTGATCGTCAACTGCGACGATCTGGGTTCGACGCGCTCCGCGAACGTCGCGGTGTACGACGCCTTGCGCAACGGCGTCGCCACCAGCGCCACCCTCATGGTGCCGTGCCCGTGGGCGCGCGACGCCGCCGCGATGTACCGGGGCGAAGACGTCGGCGTGCACCTCACGCTCAACGCGGAATGGGAGAACTATCGCTGGGGCCCGATCACCCACTCGCCGAGCCTCCTCGACGGCGACGGCGGTTTCCCCCGCACCGTCGAAGACACCTGGGAGCACGGCGACGTCGAAGAGGTGCGCAAGGAATGCCGCGCCCAGATCGAACGGGCCATCTACTGGGGGTTCGACATCAGCCATCTCGACAGCCATATGGGGACGCTGCAGCTGCGCGCCGATTTCTTCGACGCCTACCTCGACATGGCCGTCGAGTTCGACCTGCCGCTGCGGATGGCGCCCGGTTCCGCCGAACGGCTCATCGGCTTCCCGTACCGCCGTCTCGCCTCCGAGGCCGGCGTCGTGTTCCCCGACCATTTCGTCTACACGAACGTCGGTTCGCGGGCCACGATCGAGAAGGCGATGCTCGGCCTGCAACCCGGCGTCACCGAGGTCTACGTGCACCCGGCGGTCGAAACCGACGAACTGCGATCGTCGCACCCCGATTGGGAGAACCGCGTCGAAGATCACGCGTTCGTCACCGCCGCGTCGGCGTTGCGAGAACTGATCGAACGGGCCGGCGCGACGCTCATCGGCTACCGGGAGCTGCGCGACCTGCAGCGGCGCGACAACCGAACGAGCGCATGACCCCCGACGACCTCGCGTCGCTGTGCGCGGTGAGCATGCCGGAGGAGATGCTCGCGGCGAACGAGATCGAGCACATCTGCTTCGGCGACGGCGATGTCGTGCTCGGCGACGACAGCGGTGCCGTCGCGTACACGATGAAACGTTTCGGCAATTACGTCGCTGCCTGGCTGTTGCTCGTCGCGGTGGCGCCCGACGCGCAGGGCCACGGCCTCGGTAAGCGGCTGGTACGCGACGCGTGCGAGCGAGCCAAGGCGGCGGGCGCGGTCAACATGCACCTCGCCAACGCCGTCCCGCGCTACTTCTGGCCCGGGGTCGACCTGATGAACACGCGTGCGGGCATGTTGTTCGAGACGTTGGGCTTCGAGCTCGACCTCGTCGGCATCAACATGGCGATCGGCACGGCTTTCCGGCGCGACCCGCCGGCCGGTGTCGTGGTCGAACCCGAAACCGGCGACGGCGCCGTTGCGTTCGCTCAGCGCGAATACCCGAACTGGGTCGACGAACTGGTCGTCGGGATCGAGCGTGGCGGTGCGTTCGCGGCCCGGCGCGACGACGGCACGACCATCGGGTTCGCGTGCCACTCGGTGAACCGCAAAGGCTGGATCGGCCCCATGGCCACCGAACCGTCACGCCAGCATGGAGGCGTCGGGTCGGCCCTCATCGGCGCGATGTGCGCCGACCTCGAAACGAAGGGCGTGCCGAGCGGCGAGATCTGCTGGGTCAGCAATCTGCGCTTCTACGGAAAGTGCGGCGCCCGCGTCTCGCGAGTCTTCCAGGGCGGCCGCCTGGCGCTCTGACCGACGTGCGTCGATAGCTATCGCTATGCGATAGCTATCGACGCACGTGGTCAGAGGAGTGAGGAGACTGGCACGGTGGCGTTGGTGCCGGAGGTCAGCGGGAGCAGCTGCAGCAACGTGCCGAAGTCGCCGGCCATCTTGATCTGGCCGCGCATGAAGCCGACCGCGAGATCGAGTGTGCCGTCGTGGACGGCTTGCGCGTCGGCCTCGGTGAGCGTGAACGTCACGTCGGGTTCGGCCGCCTGCTCGTCGGTCGCGGTCACGAGCGCGTTCGCGTCGACGCGCGCCACGACGCGTCGCAATTCCTTCTTGCCCTTGGCGACGACGAACGCGACCGTGGCGTTGGTCACTCGCGGCTCACGCGAGTTCATGCGCGCGAAGACCGGCGAAAAGGTCGTCTTCGAACTCGCCGTCGGGCACACCCGTGTCGACGAGCGAGCGGGCAAGTTGGAACTCTTCCCAGGGGAACACGCGACGGGTGACGGAGTCGGGCAACCGCATCCAGTGACCCTCGGGGTCGACCTGCGTGCGGTGCGCGAGCAACGACTCACGCCGCTTGTGCAGGAAGTCGCCGACGTCGATCAGGGTCGTGAACTCGTCGTGGCGGTCGGAGAAACCCCGCTCGAACCAGTGCGCGTACGGGCTCTCCTCACCGCGCTCGAGGTAGACGCCGTGCAACGCCTTGACCCGGGCCACCGACCACGACACGTAGTAGAGCTTCGACGGCTGCCACGGGTCGCCGGCGTCGGGGTACTGGTCGGGGTCACCGGCAGCGTCGAACGCCGGGCCGGTGATCTCGAACACCCGGATGTGATCGGGGTGCGGGTAGAACTGGCGGTCCTCGCGATACGTGATGATCACCTGCGGTCGCTCGGCCCGGATGATCTTCACGAACCGGCCGACGGCTTCCTCGAGCGGGGCGTTGGCGAAGTTGTCGGGCCGGTGGTTCACTTCGGTGTCGGGCATGCCCGAATCGTGGTACCCGAGCAGGTGGAGCGCGTCGTAGCCGAGTACCCGGACGCTCTCGTTCAGCTCGGCCATCCGCACGTCGAACAGGTTCGCGCGCACCTCGGGCGTGTCGGCCGCCGGGTTCAGGATGTCGCCCGCTTCGCCGCCGGTACACGTCACGAGCACGGTTCGTACGCCCTCGGCGTGGTACTTCGCGGTCGTCCCGGCGCCCTTCGACGCTTCGTCGTCGGGATGGGCGTGCACTTGCAGCAGGCAGAGGGGTTCGCGTTCGGAGTTCGTCTCGGCCATCGAGCCAAGCTAACCGAAGTGCCTCCGAGTCAATTCCCCGATTCCTCGACGGCGTAGACCATGACGTCTCCGACGCCCCTGACGTGGCGGGTGCCGACCGGGTCCCAATCCAACCCGCGGTCGTTCTCGAGCGCCCGGTGCATCGGCTCCGAAGCCAGCACCGTGCCCGGCCGCGCGATGTCGGTGAGGCGGCTGGCCAGGTTCACGACCGGGCCGTAGTAGTCGCCGTCGCGGGCGAGGAGCGGGCCGTGCGCGACGCCCGCACGCACCGGCGGCAATTCGGGGTAGCCGCTCGAGCGCCGAACGAGTGCGAGGGTTGCGTGCATCACCGCCGGCGGCAAGCCCGCCAGCATCACCTCGTCGCCGATGGTCTTGACGACGCGGGCGTTGTGCTCGGCCGCGGTGTCGAACGCGAGCGTTTCCCATCGCGTCACGAGCTGGCCGAGGCGGTTCGGTTCGAGTTCCTGGGAGATGGCCGTGAACCCCGAGAGGTCGGCGAAGCCGATCGCGAGATCGACCATCGTGTCGTCGTCGCCGCGGGCGAGACGGCGCCAGAGCGCGGCGCGCAATTGCGAACGATGTACGTAGTCGACCAGTTCGCTGATCGTGCCCCAGTCGAGCTCGGTCAGGAGCTGCTCGCCGACCTGGTCTTCGGTGAGCCCCGCCTGCCGGAGGCCCTGCATCTCCTCCGCGATGAGCTCGGCTTCGACCTCCGCGACGCGAGCGAGTGACGAGCTGAGCACACGGGTCGAGCGCAGCAGGTTCCCCTCACCGGCCGGTGCGACACCGCCGACCGCCACCCGCAACATCTCCAGGTCTCGGTCGGTAAAGGCACGTACCCCCGGCGCGACGTCGGGGAAGCCCATGGCCCGCCACAAACGCCGTGCGGTTTCGGTGTCGACCTGGCCCCGTTCGGCGACCTCGTCGACGTCGTAGCGGCCCTGACCGGGCATCAGGAGGCGGTCGACGACGAGGAGCGGGAGCCAGCCGTCGGTCTGGGCTCGTGCGATCTCGGCGTCGGACGCTCCGTGCTCACGGAGGAAGCGGCGCAACGTCGACGACATCGCTGCATTCTCGCGGGCGACGCCGCGGGCCGGACGAACTCTCCGAATGACCGCGAGAAGTGGGACATTCGGCTCACGGCGTGGGGCTTCCCTCAAGTCCACCGGGCGCCCTGTCGATCCTCCTCATGAGGCGGGGCTTTTGTTTGCCGACGCTCCCCCGCCGGGGCAGACATGGGCTTGCGCACACACATCTCGAAAGCGCACCGACGGGCCACGGCCACCATGGTGGGCGCGCTCCTCGTGGCGACCGCAGCGATCGCAACGCCGCCGATCTCGGCGCACATCCAGGCGGGGAGCAACTCGCCGGCCTTGCAGCTGCGCCAACCGGTGGTCGGGATCGCGGCCACGCCGAGTGGCAGCGGGTACTGGCGGGTGGCATCCGACGGGGGCGTGTTCACCTACGGTGACGCCCACTTCTACGGATCGCTCGGCCGGATCCACTTGGCCCAGCCCATCGTCGGGATCGTCGGCACACCGACGGGCCACGGGTACTGGATGGTCGCGAGCGACGGCGGCGTCTTCACCTTCGGCGACGCGAAGTTCCACGGGTCCCTCGGCGCGATCCACCTCAACGCGCCGATCGTCGGCATCGCGGCGACGCCGACCGGCCGCGGTTACTGGCTGGCGGCGAGCGACGGCGGCGTCTTCACCTTCGGCGACGCCCACTTCTACGGGTCGCTCGGCCGGATCCACCTCGTGCAACCGATCGCCGGGATCGCGGCGAGTCGCGACGGCAAGGGTTACTGGATGGTCGCCCACGACGGCGGCATCTTCACGTTCGGCAGCGGCGCCCACTTCTACGGGTCACTCGGCCGGATCCACCTCGTACAGCCGATCGTCGGCATGACCGCGACCAACACGGGGCGCGGCTACCTCCTCGTTGCGGCCGACGGTGGCGTCTTCACCTTCGGCGACGCGAAGTTCCTCGGCTCGGCGGCACGGTCGTGCCCCGACGCGCAGACCATCGGCGTAGCCTCGCCCCGGAACGGGTCGGGCTACTGGATCGGTCTCGCAAATGCTCGGACGTTCGCGTTCACGTCGTCGTCGAGCGCGCCGTCGTGCAAGTTGACACCGGCGGACCTTGTCGCCCACGACCTCTTCAGCCGCCTGAACGCGGAGCGCGCCGCGCGCGGCCGTGGGCCCTGCAGTGGGACGGCAGCCTGGCGTCGTACGCGAAGTCGTGGAGCACGAAGATGGCGTCGGTCGGTTTCGTCCACAGCCAGATCTCGTCGCTCCTCACCGACGGCCGCCTGTCGTACGTGGGTGAGAACATCGCCTGGGCGCGCGGGCAAGGCGTCAGCTCGTCGACCTTGCACACGATGTGGATGAACTCGTCGGGCCACCGCGACAACATGCTCTCCCCCACCTACAACCTGGTCGGCATCGGCGTGTACTGCGCGTCGGATGGCACCGTGTGGGCAACCCAGGACTTCGGCCGCATCGCGACGGCCGGCCCCGGCGCCCCCGCCCCGCCGGAGAGCCCGACCCCGTTCGTGCGCAGCGATGCCGGTGGTGCCACCTGCTGAACCGGTGTGCCGCCGCGGTGAGCCCGCGGCTTCGCCGCCCGTGCGCAGCCGGCTGCCTCGTTGCGCGCTAGCGCCTTAACGGTTCGTCAAACCACCATCAAGGCTTGGCCCCGCCGCGCACCTCGCGTCCCGACGCGCTGGCGCAGCCAATACGGTGTCGAGCCCGTGCCCCTTCACTCCGGCCTTCGACCCCGCCTTCCGCGCGTTGCGCGCGACGGACGCGGGCGTTGGCCCGAGCGTTCCGTTCGACCGGAGGGATCGCGATCGTGGTCGCCTCGATCGGTACCGGCTGCTCGAGCGGGCACGCTCCCTCCGGGAAGGCAGCAGGCTCCTCGACGAGCACCGGCGGGGCGACGAGCACCACCGCCGTGGTGCGCCCGTCGACAACGACGGCGAAGCGGGCCCGGCGCCCCCTCGACGTTTACGCGCACACCCACGCCGGGATGTTGAGCCCCGCCGTTGCCGGTGTGCCGGCACGCGTCTACGTGCCCAACAGCAACTCCGACACCGTCGATGTCATCGACCCGACCACCTACACGGTGGTCAACCACTTCGCGGTCGGCCGGCTCCCTCAGCACATCACGCCGTCGTGGGACCTGCGAACGCTCTATGTCGACAACGACCTCGGCAACTCGTTGACCCCGATCGATCCCCGCACCGGGACGCCGGGCACACCGATCCCCGTCACCGACCCGTACAACCTCTACTTCACGCCCGACGGGTCGAAGGCGATTGTCGTCGCGGAACGCATGCAACGGCTCGACATCCGCGACCCGCACACGTTCGCGCTGCTCACGAGTGTTTCCATCCCCCACCTCGGCGCCGACCATTTGGATTTCACCGCCGACGGCCGTCACCTCGTCGTCAGCTGCGAATTCTCGGGCTACCTCGTTCGCGTCGACTTGCAGACGATGCAGATCGACGGCCAGCTCTACGTCGGTGGCCAACCCATCGACGTGAAGCTGTCACCCGACGGAAAAGTGATGTACGTCGCCAACCAGAGCCGGGCCGGCGTTTCGGTGATCGACCCGACCACGATGAGCGAGGTTCAGTTCATCCCGACCGGCGCCGGCGCGCACGGGTTGTACCCGAGCCGTGACGGCAAGAGCCTTTACGTGAGCAACCGCAGCGCCGGTTCGGTTTCGGTGATCAGTTTCGCGACCCGGTCCGTCGTCGCGACGTGGCCGATCGGTGGCAGCCCCGACATGGGCGGTGTCAGCGCCGACGGCACCCAGCTCTGGTTGACCGGCCGCTACAACAGCGACGTGTACGTGATCGACACGACCACGGGTCAACTGCTGCACAAGATCCCTGTCGGTTCGGGCCCTCACGGTCTCGACTTCTTCCCGCAGCCCGGCCGCTACAGCCTCGGCCATACCGGCAACTACCGCTGAAGCGAGAGCGCGACGACGTCGGCGACCGGCTGGTTCGGGCCGACTTCGCCGCCGAGCAGGTATGCAGTACCACCGATGTTCGTCGCCGCCGCGTCCGACACGGCACGGGGAAGATGACCGACGATGTGCAGGCCGGCTGTGGCCGGGTCGAACGCCATGATCTGATCGGTCCACGCACCGTTCGAGTGACCGCCGAGCAGGTACACGTGCCCGCCGAGGTGCACGACCGTCGCGTGCGACAGCGTCGCCGGCAGGTGGGCGGCGATCGTCACCGCGCCCGTCGTCAGCGAGACCTCCTGCACCGCGTTGGTGTCGACGCCGGCGTCCTCGCCCCCGCTCGTCGCACCGCCGATCACGAACAGGCGGTCGCCGTCGATCGTGACCGCCGGGTACCGAACGCCGATCGGGAGGTGCGCGACGGTCCGGAACGACACACCGTCGGTGGTCGACAGCACGTCGGGGACGACCGACGAACCGTCGTAGCCGCCGACGATGTACATGGTGCCGTTCGCCGATGCCGACGCGAGATCGGCGCGGGCGTGGGGCAAACGACCCCCGACGACGGTGGTCCCATCGGCTTGCAGCACCTGCACGGCGTCGGAGGCGACCCCGGCGCCGCCGCCGATCAGGACGGGCCGCCCGCCGAGCAGGCCGCCGACCGCATCGTGCTCGGCGGAGGCCAGCAGACCGAGACGGCGAGCCTGGCCGTCGGGATGGATCGCGTCGATGATCGCGCTGGGACCACCGTCGCGATTGCCGCCCATGACGACGATGTCGCCGCCGAAGGTCAGCGCCACTTCGCGATCGAGTGGTGCCGGCAGCGACCAGCTCGCGGCGCTGACGACGAGCCGTGCCGGCGCGGGTTTCGTCGCGCCGGGGCCCGTCGTCGTTGTCGACGCCGGCGCGGCCGGCACGGTCGTCACGCCTGCGGCCGGCGGCTTCTTGCGAGCGGCCTGCTTGCTCGCAGAGCAGGCCGGGAGCAGCGCGGCCGCGACGAGGGCGATGAGCGCGATGAGGAGCCGGCCCGAAGGGCGCGGCGCGTGCGGCGTGGATTTCGAAGGGGGCATCGCGGGGTGAATGTAAGTGACCGCCGCCGCGATCAGTGCGCGCCCCCGAGCTCAGGCGTCGACGATGCGCCGGCCCGAGACGAACTCGGGTCGCATCCGCACCCAATGATGGCGGTTGCCGTTCGCCCATGGCGCGAGACCGAGCTCCTCCGCGCGACTGATCGCGTCGGGGTCCTCGCACTCGTACGCGCGCCCGACGGCGAGCACGCTCCACCCGGTGCCGGTTTCCTCGTCGTAACTGTCGACCTCGAATGCGATGACGGCCGTGTCGACTGCGGCTCGCAGCTTGGTGCCCTCACCGGTGCGAAACAGGATGTCGCCGTCGACCCAGCCGTAGTTCACCGGGAGGATCACGGGCAGCGCGCCGACGTTCACACCGACTCGCCCGATACGCGCGCGACCGAGGTGATCGCGACAGTCGCGCTCGTCCATGACAACGAGCGCATCATCGTCGCCCAGCATGCGAGTCGCCCTCCTGCCGCGCCCCCCGCCCAATATGTACGGAAGACTCTTCCGGATCCGGCCGGAGGCAAGGCAGGGCCAATGGTCCCGACTTCGCCCCCCTCCCGGCCCGACGGGGCTTGGCCACCCGCGTATCCTTCCCGCGTGGACGGGACCTCTCAGCCTTCGGGCACGATCAGCGACCGCGCGCTGCGAGCCGCGATTGACGCCGCTTCCGACGGAGTGCTCCTCGTCGACGCCGACGGCACGATCGTCTTCGCCAACCCGATGCTGCTCCGGCTGTTCGGCTACACCGCGGCCGAGTTGCTCGGGTCACCGATCGAAACCCTCATCCCACCCGCGCAACGCGACGAGCACACCGGCCAGCGCCGCGCCTACGTCGACAACCCGCGCACGCGGCCCATGGGTTCGGGCCTCGACCTGTACGGCCGCCACCGCGACGGTCACGAGTTCGCGGTCGAGATCGGCTTGAGCCCGGTCCCCGACCCCACTGGCGTGCACGTCGTCGCGATCGTGCGCGATGTGACCGAACGCAAGCGCGCCGCCGCCGACCTCATGCACGCGCAGGAGCAACTCGCGCTCATCGACGATCGTGAGCGCATCGCCCGCGACCTGCACGACACCGTGATCCAACGCCTCTTCGCCGTCGGCCTCTCGCTCCAGGGCGCGCTCGTGCGCAACTCGGCACCCGAGCTCACCGACCGGCTCGAACTCGCCGTCGACGAGATCGACGGCGCAATCCGCGATGTGCGCACCTCGATCTTCTCGCTGCAGTCACGGCGGGGAATCGCGGCCGGTCCTCGCGAGACCGTCTTGCAGCTCACCCGTGAGGCGTCGCGCGCACTCGGTTTCGACCCTCGAGTCGAGTTTCGCGGCCTGGTCGACACGAAGCTTGTCGACGCCGTTATCGAGCAGCTGGTCCCGACGTTGCGGGAAGCGCTCTCCAACATTGCGCAGCACGCGCACGCGAGCCGCGTCGAGGTGCTGATCGATGTCGACGACAACGTGCTCCTCCGAGTCGCCGACAACGGCGTCGGCATGAGCGAGCACGCCGAGGCGGGCGAGGGTCTGGCCAATATGGCCGAACGTGCCGCGCAGGTCGGCGGCCACTGCATCGTCAAGTCGGGCGAAGACGGCGGCACGATCGTCGAATGGTTCGTGCCGATCAGCTGAGCCGGGCTCAGGGTTGCGCGTGCAGGGCGATCCGGGCGACCCGTTCCCCGACCGGCAATCGGTGCTGGACGATCGTCCAGCCCGTTTCGAGGAGCACGATGGCGACCACGCCGGTCGCGATCGCGCCGATCAACGCGTGCGTCGGCGGGAGACCGAGGGCGTAGAACGTACGGAGGCCCGGTACCAGCAACACGAGCAGGATCAGACCGATCATCGCGGCGACCAGCGTGGCTCGGAACGGCGTGATCGGTCGGGCCAGCAGGACCAGCACGTACAGGCCCGTGATGAGCAGGGCGATCGTCGCCGCGGTACGCGCTTCGTCGAGGGTCACGCCGGCAACATGTCGCGCGTACGCGTAGGCACCGAAGGTCGCGGCGGCCGCGATGAAGCCGCACGGGATCGTGATCCGCAACACGCGGGGCACGAACCCGGGTTGGTAGCGCTTCATGTTCGGCTGCAACGCGATGAAGAAGGCCGGGATGCCGATCGTGACGCTGCTGACAATGGTGAGATGGCGCGGAAGGAACGGGTACTGCCACCGGGCGACGCCAACCGAGATCGCGAGCAGCATCGCGTAGACCGTCTTGGTGACGAAGAGGTTCGCGACCCGTTCGATGTTCGCGATCACACGCCGTCCTTCCGCGACGACACCGGGCATCGTCGCGAAGCGACTGTCGAGCAACACGATCTGCGCGACGGAACGCGTCGCGGGCGCGCCGTTCCCCATCGCGATACCGATGTCGGCGTCCTTGAGCGCGAGCGCGTCATTCACCCCGTCGCCGGTCATCGCCACGACGTGCCCCCGCGACTGCAGTGCGGCCACGATCGAACGCTTCTGGTGCGGCGTCACCCGCCCGAACACCGAATGCTGTTCCAGTACCTCCGCCAGCTCGTCGAGCGGTTCGGGCAGTTGCCGGGCGTCGAACGGGTCGTCGGCGCCCGGCACTCCGACCCGCGCCGCGACCGCGCCGACGGTGCGCGGATTGTCGCCGGAGATCACCTTCAACTCGACGCCCTGCTGCGAGAAATACCGCAGGGTGTCGGCTGCGTCGTCGCGCACCTGTTCCTCGAACAGCACGAGCGCGACCGGCCGGAGATCGTCGGGCAGGATCTCGTCGTCGATGACCGACGCGCTGTGGGCGAGGAGCAGGACACGGCGGCCCTGCTGCGCGAGCTCATCGGCGCGCCCGCGGACGTCGTCGCCCTCCGGCGCGTTCGGCCGAACCATTTCCGGTGCGCCGAGCACCCACGTACCCCGGTCGCGAAACGTCGCCGCGCTCCACTTCCGTGCCGAAGTGAAGGCCACGTTCGCGACGCGCTCCCAACCGTCGGGCGCGGCAAAGGCGAGCCCGAGCGCGTTCGTCGTCGCGTTCCCGTGCGGGTCGGCGCCGAGCGCGCCGAGCGCTTCGGCCGCACGATCGGCGTCGGAGCCGGGGCTGTCGAACGCTTCCATGGTGTCGAACCGGATCACGCCTTCGGTGAGCGTGCCGGTCTTGTCCAGGCACACGACGTCGACACGCGCGAGCACTTCGACCGCGGGAAGTTCCTGCACCAGAACTTTGCGGCGGGCCAGCGTGATCGCGGCGACGGCGAACGCGAGACTGGTGAGGAGCACCAGCCCTTCGGGCACCATCGCGACGACGCCGGCCACCACCCCGCTGGTCGCCTCGCGCCACCCGTGATGGGCCCGGAACTGGCTGATTGCCAGCAAGGCCGCCGTCGGGAACAACGCCCACGTGACGTAGCGCAGGATGTTGTTGATGCCGTCCATCAATTCCGACCGCACCAGCGTGAAGCGCCGAGCCTCGTTCGCCAGGCGGCGCGCGTACGCGTCGTCGCCCACCTTCGTCACGATGTAGCGACCGGAACCGGCGACGGCGATGCTCCCGGAGAGCATCTCGTCGTCTTCCCGTTTGGCGACCGGGTCCGACTCGCCGGTCAGGAGTGACTCGTCGATTTCGAGCCCGTCGGTGCTGCAGACGCGCCCATCGGCGGAGAGCTGGTCGCCGGCGCGCACGACCACCAGGTCGTCGAGCACGATCGCCTCGGTGGCGATCTCCTGCTCCTCACCGTTGCGGACGACGCGTGCGCGCGGAGCGTTCAGCACGGCAAGGCGGTCGAGGGTGAGCTTCGCGCGGTACTCCTGCACGATCCCGATCAACGTGTTCGAAACGAGCACGAACCCGAACAACCCGTCTTGCACATGCCCGACGATCAGGATCACGACGAGCAACACGCCGAGGATCGCGTTGAACCGGGTCAGGATGTTCGCCCGGGCGATCTCACCGAACGTGCGGCTCGTCCGGGTCGACGCAACGTTCACTTCGCCACGCGCGACGCGTTCGGCGACCTCGGTGTCGTTCAGCCCTTCCGCCCGCGCCTGCCGGTCCTGCGTCGGGTCGGCCGCCTTCACGCTGATGACGGTACCGTGAGCGGTCGTCACCGACGAAGGAAGCCGCGATGCGCGCGTCCCAGCCGACCGGTCGGCACCAACCCCCCGAACGATGCCCGGCGGGGCCCTGGGCGCCTGCCCCGACCCCCGTCTTCACCCCGTGACCGCCGCCGACGCGGCGCCGTCCCGCCCGTACCCGGAGGAGTGGGAGAGCGACGTCGTCCTGACCGACGGCGACATCGTGCACGTCCGGCCGCTGCGCGCCGACGACGAAGAACGCATGCTCGGCCTCTACAACCGGTTGTCCGACGAGTCGATCTACCTCCGTTTCTTCTCGCCGGTGCCGCGCCCGACCGCAGCACAGTTCGAACGGCTCACCAACATCGATTACCGCTCGCACATGGCGCTCGCCGCGTTGATCGGCGACGACATCGTCGCCGTCGCGCGCTACGACACCGTCGACGACGACCAAGCCGAGGTTGCTTTCACCGTGCAGGACGACCAGCACGGCCGGGGCCTCGGAACATTGCTGCTCGAACACCTTGCGTACGTGGCGCGGGCGAATGGCATCCACGCGTTCGCGGCCGACACGCTCCCCCACAACTACAAGATGCTCAACGTGTTCGCGGCCGCCGGTTGGGACGTCGATCGCCGCTTTGCCGACGGCACCGTGCGGGTGCACTTCTCGATCACACCGACTGCCCTCTCGCTCGCGGCGATCGACGCCCGCGAACACATCTCGGAAGCCCGCTCGATCGCGCGGATCCTCGCCCCCGAGTCGATCGCGGTGATCGGAGCGAGTCGCGAGCGCGGGACGATCGGCAACGCGGTGTTCCGCAATCTGCTCTCCTACGGCTTCGAAGGGCCCGTGTTCCCGGTCAACCCGGCAACGGTTTCCGTGGCCGGTGTGCGCGCGTACGGTTCGGTGCTCGACGTCCCCGACAACATCGACCTCGCCGTCGTCGTCGTCCCGGCGCCCGCCGTCCCCGAGGTCGTCGAACAGTGCGCCGAGAAACACGTACGCGGCCTCGTGATCATCTCTGCGGGGTTCGCGGAAACCGGCGCCCCCGGGAAGGAAGCCGAACGCCAACTCGTTGCCATCGCGCGCACGCACGGGATGCGCGTGATCGGCCCCAACTGCCTCGGCATCGTGAACACCGCGCCCGGTGTGCGGATGAACGCCTCGTTCTCGCCGATCGAACCTCACCATGGCAACGTGTCGTTCCTCTCGCAGTCGGGAGGCCTCGGCATCGAGTTGATGGCGCGCGCCGCGCGCCTCGACGTCGGCGTGTCGACATTCGTCTCGGTCGGCAACAAGGCCGACGTGAGCAGCAACGACCTCTTGCAGCACTGGTCCGACGACCCGGGCACGAGCGTGATCCTGCTCTACCTCGAGTCGTTCGGGAACCCGCTCAAGTTCGCGCGCCTGGCGCGCCGGGTCGCTCGCGAGAAGCCGATCGTCGCGGTGAAGAGCGGCCGGACACGCGCGGGCACGCGCGCCGCGTCGTCGCACACCGCCGCGCTCGCCACCCCCGATGTCGCGGTCGACGCACTCTTCCGGCAGGCCGGCGTGATCCGGGTTGACACGCTGGAACAGTTGCTCGAAACCGCGCAGGTGCTCGCGCACCAACCGCTGCCGCCCGGACGCCGCGTCGCGATCGTCGGGAACACGGGCGGCCCCCTGATCCTTGCGGCCGACGCGTGCGCCGGCGCCGGCCTCGAAGTGCCCGAGCTGTCGGAAGCGACGCAGGCGACCCTACGCGAATTCGTCTCCCGCGACGCGGCCGTGCGTAACCCCGTCGACCTCGTCGCGGGCGCGTCCGCCCCGGTGTTCGAGCGGGCGTTGCGGGTCGTGCTCGCCGACGAGAACATCGACGCGCTCCTCGTCGTATTCGTTCCACCGATCGTCACCGGCGCCGACGACGTCGCCCGGGCGATCGCGGCGGCCACCGTCGACGCCGACGATCGACCGATCGTCGCCTGCTTCCTCGGCCGCGAAGGGATGCCGGAGCCGCTGCGCGAGACGGCGAGCGGTCGTCCGGTGCCGTCGTTCGCGTTCCCGGAGGCCGCCGCTGCCGCGCTGAGCCGTGCCGCCGATCTCGCCGACTGGCGCCGCCGCCCCGAGGGCAAGATCCCGTCGCTCGGCGGCATCGACATCGACGCGGGACGAGCCGTCGCCCGTTCGTACCTCCACGCCGACGGTGCCCCGAACCCGACCGACGACGGGCGGTGGCTCCCGGCCCCCGACACCGCCCGCCTGTGCGAGGCGTTCGGCATCTCCGTCGTCGAAACGCGCCTTGCTGCCAGCGCCGACGAGGCGATCGCGGCCGCCGACGCGATCGGCTACCCGGTGGCGGTGAAGGCCGGTGCGCCGTCGATCGTGCACAAGACCGATGTCGGCGGCGTGATGCTCGGGCTCGACAACGCACTCGACGTGCGCAACGCGTACGAGGCGATGGACCACCAACTCGGCGCCGAGCTCGGTGGGGTCATCGTCCAACCGATGGTGCCGGCCGGCGTGGAAACGATCGTCGGCGTGACCCATGACCCGTTGTTCGGCCCCCTCGTACTGTTCGGGATGGGTGGCACGACCGCCGAGTTGCTCGGCGATCGGACCCTGCGGATCCTGCCGCTCACCGACGAGGACGCGCACGAGGTCGTGCGGTCGTTGCGGGGCTCGCCGCTCCTCTTCGGCTACCGCGGTCGACCCGAGGTCGACGTCGACGCCCTCGAATCGCTGCTGCTGCGGGTCGGGCGGTTGGCCCAGGACGTCCCCGAGGTTGCCGAGATGGACCTCAACCCGGTCGTGGTGCTGCCGACCGGCGTCGTCGCGGTCGACGTGAAAGTTCGAATCGCCGCGGCGCACGAAGCGTTCCCCCGCGACCTGCGCCGCCTCCGCATGTGACGATGGTCTCAGCGCGGGCCGGGCAGGGGGTGGTCACGGGAACGCGCGCCGTTGTGGCAGCGTTGCACCCTTACCCATGACCGCCCCCGAAACCTGCTTCCACCACCACGATCGCGAGACCGGGCGCCACTGCACACGCTGCGGCCGGCCCGCGTGTGCCGACTGCCTCCGCGAAGCAGCCGTCGGGTCGCAGTGCTTCGAATGCGTGAAGGCCGGCGCGCCGGCGCGCTCAGCCCAGGTTCGCCGCACATTGCGCGGGGCGGCGATGCCGGTGACGAAGGCGCTCATCGCCGCCAACGTCGCCGTGTTCCTGCTCACCACGATGGGCAACAACGGCAACGTCAGCGGCACGATCAGCCAGTTGCACTGGGCGCTCTACGGCCCCGCGGTCGCGAACGGCAAGTGGTACCTGATCGTCACGAGCGGGTTCATCCACTTCGGCGTGTTGCACATCCTGTTCAACATGCTGATCCTCTACCAGGTCGGCCTGGTGCTCGAACCGGGCACCGGGACGCCGCGCTACGCGACGCTGTACGGCGCCTCATTGCTCGCGGGGTCGTTCGGCGCGTTGATCGCCACGCCGCACGCGGCCAGCGGCGGCGCGTCGGGCGCGGTGTTCGGGGTGGCCGCGGCGGCAACACTCGCGATGCAACGCCAGGGCGTGTCGTTCTGGCAGACCGGCTTCGGCCCGCTCGTGGTCATCAACCTGGTCCTGTCGTTCACGATCCCCGACGTGTCGTACGGCGCGCACATCGGCGGCCTGATCGGTGGCGCGCTGGTTGCCGAAGCGATGATCCAAGGTCGCCGGCGCCAGCAACCGTGGCTCGGGTACGCCGCCGGCGCGGCCGTCAGCGTGGTCTCGTTCGTCGGCTGCCTCGCCGTCGCCCACTGACGACAGGCGTCGATAGCTATCGCATAGCGATAGCTATCGACGCACGAGCTCGACGGCGCCGGTGTCGTCGTCTTCGACGAGGCGGTAGCCGCACTGCTCGGCCAGTTTGGCGCGGCCTTCCCACGGTCCGTTCGCGAGCACTTCGTCGCCCGCGTGCAGGGTGACCCGGCCCCGCGGCCGGTACACGTACCGGCCGCGCTGGAACAGCGCGAGCAGGTGGAACCCGGTGTCGTCGCCGAGCACCGCGCCGGAAAGCTCGGCCCCGTCGAGGTCGGAACCGGACGCGACCGGGTACCGAACCACGACGTCGTCGGTTTCGCCCAGCGCGACCTGCAAGACGGGATGCATCTCCTCGTCCTGCTCGACCAGCCACACGAGTTGTTGCGCGGCGTCGCCGATCTCCTCGGCCGCGGCGCCGAGGTGGAGCAAGCCTCGCAACGGCGACGGGTCGACCGTCTCGGCCGCGGCGCGCAACACCCAGAGTTCGAGTTGCTCGCGCATCTCGTCGAGACGATCTTCGAGCGCCATCACTTCGGCCGTGAGCCCCTGGTCCTTGAACAGCAACGCCGAATACGCGAGGCCCGCCGCCGCTTCCGACACGTTCTTCATGTCGACGAGTACGTCGACGGCCCGGTCGAGGTCGGTGATCGCGGGCTCCTCGGGCACCGTCGCGGGGCGCCATTCGGGCGCCCCCGCCAGCTCGCGGAGCTCGTCGATACCGGCCCGGTTCCCGCGGAGGATCAGCACGTCGTCGGGGACGAAGATGTCGTCGCCGTCGGGGTCGATCATCCATTCGCGGCCCCGCCGGATCGCGACGACCCGCATGCCGACCTCCATCGGCAACTCGACGTCGGCGAGGCTGCGGCCCGCGATCGGTGAACCGTCGCGCACGCGCACCCGGTGCGACACTTCCTCGGCGGCCGAGAGGTCGGCGACGAGCGCGGCCGGGATGCCGAGATGGTGGGTGACGATACGCGCGATGTCGACCGCGGCGTTCCCCATGCGCTCGATCGCGGCGACGACGTGCAGCACACCCGACATCTGTTCGGCTTCCCGCGGCGCGCGCGCCGCGAGCACGCACACCTCGCGCATTTCGTGGACGAGCTCCGAGAGGCGCTCCTCCAACTCGCCGACTTCTTCGGCCATCCGCGCGTCGATGAAGAAGAGGGCGGCGTAGCCGAGGTCGACCATCAACTCGGAGGTGTCTTTGGCCTCCGAGAGCATGGCCCGAAGATTTCTTGGTCGGTTGTCCATATGTGGCCTCAGGCGAGTCCGAGAAGAACGATAGCGAGGATGAACGAGAACGCCCCCACGAGATCCAGGCTCGACGTGACGATCGGGATGCCGTGGTTGTCGGGGTCGAGCCCCAGACGGTTGGTGAACACGGCCGCGTAGTACCCGATGACGACCGCGCCGGTCGTCGCGAAGAACCCGCCGACGAGGCTCACCAGCACCATGTTGAGGGTGCCGGGGCTCTTGAACCCGGTGAGCGCCGACGCGATGTCGGACGACAGCCCGAGGAGCACGAACGTCGGCACCGAGTACACGTAGACGAGCAGGATGTCTTCGGCCGCGGCCCGCCAGGGTGCCCGCGACTCCAGCAGGGTGCCGAGGTGCAGCTTGGTCGACACCCGGGCGGCGAGGATGCTGCCGAGCGCCCCGGAGTCTTCCAGGAACGACGGCACGAGCACGAGCAGCGCCGGGTAGGCCGCGAACGAGTCGATGCGGTGCTGGATCGTGACGCCGGCCAGCAGGTCGATCGAGCCCGCGAGGAGGAGGATCGGCAGCGACTCGACGACGATGCGCCGACCGATGTCGAAGGCGCGGTGGCGTGCGACCCAGAGCAACGCGAGCACCGCGGCCACGACGCACAGCGCCGCGATCGTGCCGGTGACCCAGTGCAACTTGATGAGCAGGGTGCCGACGAACAGGCTCGGCAGCGTGGCGATGTCGCCCGCCGCAGTGACGATCGGCGCCGCGACATTGTCGAGGTCGAGGTGGCGCGTCGCGCAGTACGTCGCAACCGCCATGGTGATCACCAGCACCACGATCGACGACAGCACCGCGCCGATCACCGAGATCACGACGAGCTGGACGATCGTGATGGACGGCTGGCCGAAGATCGAGGCGACCGCCTTGGCAAGGACCGCCAGCACCACCGAGGTGCTCAACGAGAGGACGAGCACGCTCGCGATGTTCTGGCCCACCGGCGTGTCGAGGCGTCGCGACAGCCGGAAGGTGCCGGTGTGGATCAGGGTTCCGAGACGGCTGCCGAGCGCCCCGAACACGTTCCCTCGCATCCCGATGGCCGCCGGGATGAGGACGATGAGCGCCGGGATCGTCTGGAGCGTGTTGTTGAGGCTGGCGAGCGTGACGCCCGCGACCAGGTCGCCGAACGACGAGATCAGGAGCGCGACAAAGCCCGCGCGGACCCCGGCCGGGTCCGCGCGAAGAAGCGCGACGAAGCGCGCGGCGACGCGACGCGGGAAACGAAGCATCTCGTACTCGGCGGTTCGGACATTCCGATACCTCCTGGAGGCCAAAGGGTACATCGGCACGCCATTACGCTCGGGTGAATGGCCGAGCCCCGACTTTCCCCCGGCCAGGACGCGTTGCTGCGTACCGGGCCCGACGCCGAGCCGGTCGAGTTCGTCGTGCAAGCCGTGAACGGCGATCGGGTCACGCTGAGCGCGAAGCCGAATGGTTCGGCCGCGCCCGGTGCCGGCACGTTCGAGGTCGGTGATGCGGCGCACATGCAGTACGTCGATCGCTTCGGTGTGTACGAGACCGATACGTCGGTGGTCCGTACCGACGGCGTTGCCGTTGTCGTCGCGGTCGGCGCGAAGGAAGGCGACGTCCGGCGGCGCGTCTACGCCCGCTTGCGCGCGCCGCTCGATGCAACCTGCCTCCTACTCGACGTCGACCGCAACCTGTTCACCCCACTCGACGCATCAGTGGTCGACATCGGTGGCGGCGGCGCGGCGCTGGCGGTGCCGGCGATCGCGCCCGCCGGGACGACGCTGGTCTGTTCCATCGCGCTGCCCGGCGAGGCGCCGGTCGTCACGGTCGGGAATGTGCTCGCGCCCGACGCCGACCCGCGCGACCAACCCGACCGGCGGCACGTTCGCCTGCAGTTCACCTTGATCGCGGAGAACGATCGCGATCGGGTTCTCCACTTCATCCTCCAAGCGCTGCGCAACGCGCGCGCGTCATGAGCGGGGCGAACCCGTTCGAATGCCACGACCTCGCGAAGCGGTACGGCGACATCGACGCGCTCTCGGGCGTCGACATCGTCGTGCCACCGGGCACCGCCGTCGGTTTTCTGGGCCGAACGGCGCGGGGAAGACCACCCTCATCCGCATCGCGATGGGCATGCTCCGCCCGACGCGCGGAACGGCATCGTTGTACGGCATCGACTGCAGCGAGCCGCGCGCGCGAACCGGGATCGGCTACATGCCGGCCGACCCGGTGTTCTTTCCCGCGCTCACCGGTCGCGCCAATCTCGACCTCTTCGCGCAGATGCAGGGTGCCGACCCGATCGACCGCGACTGGGCCGAGTTGCTGCTCGACCTCGGCGACGACGTGCTCGATCGACGGGCCGGCACGTACTCGTCGGGGATGCGCCAGAAGTTGGGGATCATCCAGGCGGTCCAGCACCGGCCGCGCCTCGTCGTGCTCGACGAACCGGCCAACCGGCTCGACCCGCTCGCGCATCGCGCCTTCGAGACGGTCGTCCGCGAGATCGCGACGTCGGGGCGATCGGTGTTGCTGTCGTCGCACACGCTCTCGGAGGTCGAGCAGGTCTGCGACGCCGTCGTCATGATCGATCGCGGCCGGGTCCTGCTCGAGCAGTCGGCCGCCGCGCTCACGGCGCGCGCCTTGCGACGCGTCCACATCCGTTACCGCACGCCGCCGGCGAACCTCCCTTCGTCGCTCCCACCCCAACTGATCGATCCCGTCGTCACCGACCATGTCGTCGACGCGCGCCTACCCGCGAACCAGGTCGACGTGTTGCGCACCCTGCTCGCCGGCGACGTCGAAGACCTGTTGGTGGAGCCGGCCGGTCTCGAAGACGTGTTCTTCGACCTGTACCGCCAGGACCGACCGGACCGGGGCGAGCCATGAGCGCGACCACACTCCTCGTGCGCGCCGAAGTCGCGCAACGCCGGCGCATGCTCGCCGCGCTCGCCGCGGGAACGTTCGTGTTCGAGCTGGCCATCGCCGGTACCTACCAGGCGTTCGGCGGCGCGAACCTCGCGGAGTCGTTCGGCGTGCGGCTACCGAACTTCTTCTCCGCGTTCGCCGGTGAACGCAACACCAACATCTTCAGTCCCCGCAACTACGTCGGGCTCGCGTACGTGCACCCGCTGTTCCTCGTGCTCACGCTCACCGTTGCGATCGCGATCGGCACCGGGTCGGTTGCCGGCGACATCGAGAGCGGCCGGGTGGAGATGCTCTACACGCGACCGTTACGGCGAACCGCGGTGCTCGACGCGCGGCTTCGGCTGTGGGCGGTGATGCAAGCGATGGTCGTCGTCTCGGGTGCCGTTGGTTCGTACATCGGCTTGCGCATCGCTCCCGATCTGCACGGTGTCGGCGTACCTGGGTTGGCTCGACTGCTCGTGCAGTACATCCCGCTCGTGACGTTCGTCGGCGCGTTGTCGTTCGCGGCCTCGGCGGCGTCGCGCACACGAGGCCAGGCGCTGGGAGTCGCGGTCGGCGCCATCGCGCTCGGGTACCTCGTGAACTTCCTCGGGTTGCTGTGGCACCCGTTCGCGTTCGCTCAACGGCTCACCCCGTTCGGCTACTACCTGCCCGCGTCGGCCGTCGCCCGGGTGAACTGGAACGACGTCGCGGTACTCCTCGCCGCCGCCGTTTGCCTGCTCGTGTTCGCGCGGTCCGTGCTCGCCCGGCGCGACCTCATCTGAGCCGGCCCGGGGCACGCGCCCGAGCGGGCGGGCGACGCCGATCGCCCCACGCGCAACCTGTCGGACCGCACCGCTGCAGGTGACCTTCGGCCCTCGCGGCCACCACCGCCACCGGCGCATCCTGGGGGCACACGAGCGGGCCGACCCGGGATACCGATGTGAGCTCCACCCCGATACGCCGATTCCACGTCGGTACCGAGACCGGCCCGCTCGTGCTCGTCGCCCTGGGTGGGGCCGCCTTGGCCAAACGGGACGAACGCTTCGATATCGGTACCCGCCAATGTGACCTGAAGCGGGCCGCGGTCGCCCTGGCCGACGTCGCCCGGCGGGCGCCACTCGTGATCACCCACGGTGAGGCGCCACAGGTCGGGCTCCTGGCCCTCGAGAGCGAAGCGTGCCGCGACAACCGGACGTACCCGCTCGATGTGCTCGGCGCCGAGCACCACGCCGATGTCGCGTCGCTGCTCGAAGCCGCGCTCGCGAACGAGTTGCCCGACCACCGGATCGTGTCGCTCCTGACCCAAGTGGTGGTCGAGCCGCTCGACCCGGCGTTCCACCATCCCGCGATGCCGATCGGCCCGGCCTACTCGGAGGCCGACGCCCGGAAGCTCTCGACGGAGCGTGGCTGGAGCGTCGCCGCCGACGGTGGCGTGTGGCGTCGCGTCGTCGCATCGCCGACGCCGCGATCGGTCGTGGAACTCCCGGTGATCGAGCAGCTGGTCGATACCGGGGTTGTCGTCATCGCGTCCGGTGGCGGCGGCATCCCGGTGGTCGTCGACGTGCACGGCGGCCGGCACACGGTCGAGGCGGTCGTCGACAAGGACTGGGCCGCCGCGCAGCTCGCTCGCCAGCTCGGGGCGGAGACCCTGATGCTCGTCACCGACATACCCGCGGTGATGCGCGACTGGGGCAGCCCGGGCGCGGAAGCCATCCGGGCAACGTCTCCCACCGAACTCAGGCAGCAGGAGTTCGCGCCCGAGTCGATCGGGTCGAAGGTCGATGCCGCGTGCTGGTTCGTGTCGACGACCGGCGCGACGGCCGTGATCGGAGCGCTCGACGACACGGCGGCGCTCCTCGACGGCGAAGCCGGTACGCGGATCACTCGCGACGAGTGAACCCGAGGGTCACGCCTCCGTCGCCGTGCGCTGCGCGCGACGGTCGATGGCCTGCAGGCCGTACCACGAGCCGAACGTGAACGCGAGCAACACGATGCAGCCGACGATGTGGGTGAACCACACAACCGGCCAGAACCCGAGGACGAACACGGTCATCCAGAGGCGAGCGTCGGTGAGCCAGCCCGGAAGTCGTCGCCTCGTCACGGTCGAAATGTAACCCGCCCGGTGGCGCGGCGTCGGGCACCCGGTGTACGACATTGGCCGATGGAACACTTCCGTTCGTTCGACGGGGCACAGATCGCGTTCGTGCAAGCCGGCGCCGGCCCGGACGTGCTGCTGCTCCACGGGTTCGCCGCCGACCACATCGCCAATTGGGTCGCGCCCGGCGTGTTCGACGCGCTCGTGTCGGCCGGTCACCGGGTCACGGCCTGGGACGCCCGCGGGCACGGCCAGTCCGACAAGCCGCACGACCCCGAGGCCTACGCCGGCGACACGATGGCCCGCGACGCGCAGGCCTTGCTCGACCACCTCGACATCTTGTCGGTTGCGGTCGTCGGCTATTCGATGGGCGCGATCGTGTCGTCGCGGCTGGTGCCCTCGGAATCGCGCGCGCACGCGCTCGTGCTCGGCGGGGTCGGCGGTCGTCTCGCGGCCGGTGCTCCCGTCACCCGTCGCTCCACGATCGCCGATGCGCTCGTGACCGACGACGTCCGGTCGATCACGAACGTTGCGGCCCGCGCCTTCCGCCGCTTCGCGGATCGCACCGGCGCCGACCGCCAGGCGCTCGCCGCGATCCAGCGCGCGCCGCGCGCCACCGAACCGTGGCGGCTTTCCGAGATCTCGGTGCCGACGCTGGTGATCGTCGGTGACGGCGACACGCTCGCCGGCGACCCCGGCGAACTCGCGGCCGCGATCCCCGGCGCGGTTGCCAAGGTCGTACGGGGTGATCACCTCACCGCGGTGGCCGATCCGGACTTCCGCCGGTCGATCGTCGACTTCCTCGCCCACATCCCGCGGGCCTGACCGCGACACCGTCGCCCGGTTGTGTCACTTGTACTCCCGTACGGGAGTACAAACGTCACAACCCGGCGATGCACTCGATGCGGTTGCCGAACGGGTCGTCGACGTAGCCGCGCCGCACACCGGGCAGTTCGTGGTCTTCGCGGAACGGGATCCCTTCGGCCGCGAGCCGGGCGAGGAGCGCGTCGTAGCCGTCGACGACGAACGCGGGATGGGCCTTCTTCGCCGGGCGGAAATCGGCATCCACGCCGAGGTGCACCACGACGTCGCCGTAGTGGAACCAGCACCCGCCCCGCGCCGCGAGGTTGGGTGGTTTCTCGTCGCGGCTGAACCCGAGCACGCCGCAGTAGAACGCCTCGGCGGCATCTTCCTCGCCGGAGGGCATCGCCAGCTGGACGTGGTCGAGCGAGGTCACACGGTACGCGGCCATGGGCCAATTGTCGCAGAGCTACCGGAAGTCGCGGGAGCGGATCGCGTCGGCGAGGCTGATCGGCAGGCGGGTGATACGCCCGGCAACCAGGTTGATCACCCCCTGATGACGTTCGAGAACCCCACGCACCCGTAACGCCGGCGCGCCGCGCGCCACGGTTCGGAACCGTTTCCAAACCCCGCGGGTGCAGATCACGTTGACGAGGCCGCTCTCGTCTTCGAGGTTGAGGAACACCGTGCCCTTCGCGGTGGCGGGTTGCTGGCGGTGCGTCACCACCCCGGCCACCTCCACCACCGAACGATCGGGCAGGGTACGCAGGTCGATCGCGCGCACGACGCCCTGGCGTGCCAACTCGTCGCGCACGAACTCGGTTGGGTGCTTCCCGACGCTCAACCCCATCGCCCACAGGTCGGCACCGACCCGTTCCGGTTCGCTCATCCCGGGGAGCGCGGGCGCGTCGACACCGGTGAGGAGTCCCGGCAAGGTCTCGACGACCGAGCCGTCGTGCCGGACGTTGGGACGCGCCGTACCGAGCGCGCCCGCCGCCCACAGCGCGGTACGGCGCGACTGGCCGAAGCAATGTTCGAACGCGCCGGCGGTCGCGAGCGCTTCGACCTGGTCGACGGTGGCGCCGGTCCGCCGTACGAAATCTTCGAGATCGGTGAACGCTCGCAGCGCCCGCTCGTCGTCGACCCGGTCGAGGAGCGCGTCGTGCAACCCGCGTACCGAACGCAACCCGAGCCGCACCGCGAGGTTCGATGGGTCGGCGTAGAAACCGGGCAACGGGAACCCGACCGCGTCGACGTCTTGCGTGCGCGGTTCCAGAATTGCATCGCGGCGCGACGCGTTGAGATCGGGGCCGAGCACTTGCACACCATGACGGCGGGCATCGCGGACGATCGTGTGCGGCGAGTAGAACCCCATCGGCTGCGCGTTCAGCAACGCGGCCGCGAACTCCGCGGGGTAGTGGTACTTCACCCACGAACTGGAGTACACGAGGTAGGCGAAGCTCACCGAATGGCTCTCGGGGAAACCGAAGTGCGCGAACGCCTGCAACTTCGCGTAGATCTCCTCGGCCGTGCCGCCGGTGATACCCCGCTCGGCCATGCCGCTCAGCAGCCGTTCCCGCATACGAGCCATGCGGGTCTCGGAACGTTTCGAGCCCATCGCCTGGCGGAGCTGGTCGGCTTCGGCGGGAGTGAACCCGGCCACATCGACGGCGAGTTGCATCAACTGTTCCTGGAACAGCGGCACCCCGAGCGTCTTGCGCAACGACGGTTCGGTCAGCGGGTGCGGGTAGGTCACCTCCTCTTCGCCATTGCGGCGCCGGAGGTACGGGTGCACCGAACCGCCCTGGATCGGCCCGGCCGGATCAACGCCACCTCCACCACAAGGTCGTAGAAACAGCGGGGCCGCAGGCGGGGCAGCGTCGCCATCTGGGCGCGACTCTCCACCTGGAACACACCCACGGTGTCGGCCGCGCACAGCAGGTCGTAGACATCGTCTTCCTGGGGGATCGTCGCAAGGTCGATGTCGACGCCTTCGTAGTCGCGTACGAGGTCGACCACGATGTGCAGCATCGTGAGCATCCCCAAGCCGAGAAGGTCGAACTTCACCAGCCCCGCGGCGGCGCAGTCGTCCTTTTCCCATTGCAACACCGAACGGCCTTCCATGCGCGCCCACTCGACCGGGCAGAACTCCACCAACGGCCGGTCGGCCATCACCATGCCCCCCGAATGGATGCCCAGATGGCGCGGGAAGTCGATCACCTGCGCGGCGAGTTCGAGCGCGAGCGGCGGGATCGGTGGCGGCCTCGTCGCATCGGGTGGACCGTCGGGGGTGACACCGTCGCGCCACTCGACGTCGCGTTTTTTCGTGCGCTGGAACCGGACCGCCGGCTTCGTGATCGGCGTGTGATTGCTCGCCAGGTCGGCGAAGGCTTCCGGGCCTGACACCCAACGGTCGACCCACTTCGCCAGTGCGTCGGCCTGCCCCGGCGCGACGCCGGCCGCCTTCGCCATCTCCCGCAACGCCGAACGGGGACGGTACGTGATCACGTTCGCGACCTGCGCGGCCCGATCACGCCCGTACCGTTCGTAGACGTACTGGATCACTTCCTCGCGACGTTGGTGTTCGATGTCGAGGTCGATGTCGGGTGGGCCGTCGCGTTCGGGCGACAGGAACCGTTCGAACAACAACCCGAGTGCGACCGCGTCGGCTTTCGTCACCCCGAGCGCGTAACACACTGCGCTGTTCGCCGCGCTCCCCCGCCCCTGGCAGTAGATGTCGGAGCGGCGACAGAAGTCGACGATGTCGGAGAGCAGCAAGAAATAACCCGGGAACCCGAGCGCTTCGATCACCGACAGTTCGTATTCGATCTGCCGGCCCGCCTGCTCGTAGTTCGCGTGGCTGGGTGGGTACGCGATTGCCGCGCCGCGCCGGACGAGTTCGCGTAACCACGTCATCTCGGTATGACCTTCGGGTACCGGGTAGTCGGGAAGCCTGGGCGCGGCCAGTTTCAGGTCGAAGGCGCACGCCCGCGCGATCTCCACCGTCCGCTCCACCGCGCCGGGCCAGCGCGCGAAGCGCCGCGCCTGCTCGGCGGGCGAACGCAGATGTGCGAACGCGGCCGCGGGGAGCCAGCCGTCGATCTCGTCGAGCGGCCGACGGGCGCGAACCGCGGCCAGCGCGGTGGCGAGCGGCCGTTGCGCCGGCGTTGCGTAGTGCACGTTGTTCGTGGCCACCACCTCGACCCGCGCCGCCAGCGCGAGTTCCGCGAGCGCGTCGTTGCGATGACGGTCGAGCGGGTCGCCGTGGTCCCACAACTCCACCAGCACCCGATCACGACCGAACGCGGCGACGAGTCGATCGAGCGCGCGGCGCGCCGCGGCCGGGCCGTCGCGAAGCAGGGCCGCGGGAACCGCGCCCTTCCGGCAACCGGTGAGAACGAACCATGATCGGCCCCCGCTCGTGTTCCCGGCGAGCCACACTGGCGCGGTCGCCGCGCCGGCCAGCTGGTCGAGCGTGCAACGCGGTGCACCCTTCTCACCGCGCAATTGCGCTTCGCTGATCGCTTTCGCCAGCCGCGCGTACCCGGGTGGTCCTTGCGCGAGCACCACCACATGCTCGCCGGGCGGATCGGCCACACCGTTCGCGGGCTTGGTCGCACCGATCGTGAGCTCCGCGCCGAACACGGTCGGCAACCCGAGCGAGCGCGCCACCTCGGCGAAGCGCACCACACCGTAGAAACCGTCGTGGTCGGTGAGCGCGAGCGCGGCCAACCCGAGCCGCGCCGCTTCCTCGGCCAGCTCCTCGGGGTGGCTCGCGCCGTCGAGGAACGAGAAATTGGAATGGCAATGCAATTCCGCGTACGCGGGCTGCAATTCCGCGTACGCGGGCTGCAATTCCGCGTACGCGGGCTGCAATTCCGCGTACGCGGGCTGTGGCCGCTCCACCTTCGACACCCCTCGACGGTACCGAACATATGTTCGGTACCGCAAGCGGACATCCAAACCGGCTCCCGGCTCCGAACAACAGCCGAGCGCGCGCTCCTCACTTCGTTCGAACCGCTCGAAGCGTCAACAAGGAGCAACCCTGTGTCACTCGTTCGATTCCTGCCCGCGTGGCTCCACGCGGTCGCCGACTATGCGGTCGGCCTCACCCTCATCGTCGTCGCCATCGCCGCCGGCGGCTCGGGGAAGGCCGTCGCCGCCGGTGTCGTCGTCGGCGCGGTCGTGCTCCTCGTGAGCATGCTCACCCGCTACCCGCTCGGTGTCGTGAAGGTGCTGCCCTTCACCGTCCACTCGGCGGGCGACTACCTCGCCGCCGCGCTGCTGGTGCTCTCACCGTTCGTCCTGTCGTTCCACGGCACCGACGGCGGGCTCAGCGCCTTCTACATCGTCGCGGGCATCGCGGTGCTCGCGGTGAGCCTCGTCACCAATTACCAGTACAGCCCGAAACGCGAATGGAACGCCGCCGCGATGGCGTGACCCCCCGGCGCCACACGACGGCGACGGGCCCGGCCGGGCAGCCGGGCCCGTCGCCGTACGGCTTCCGTCGCGAACTACGAATGGGTGCTCACCTTGGCGAACTCGTCGAGCATCGCGCGGTGGAATGCCGGGAGATCGTCGGGTTTGCGGCTCGACACGATCGGGCCCGGACCGCTCGTGCACACGACGACCGGTTCGTCGCGCCAGGTACCGCCCGCGTTGCGAATGTCGGTCTGCAGGCTCGGCCACGACGCGAAGGTGCGGCCGCGCACCTGATCAGCTTCGACCAGTGTCCACGGGCCGTGACAGATGACGGCGATCGGCTTGCCCTGCTGCGCGAAGGCAGCGATGAACGACACGGTCGCCGGATCGGTACGCAGCGCGTCGGGATTGGCGACACCGCCCGGCAGGACGAGCGCGTCGTAGTCGCCCGCATCGGCGTCGGACGCGACGACATCGACCTTGTACGTGTCGCCCTTGTCGAGATGGTTGAACCCCTGCACCGTTCCGGGCTTCATCGACACCAGCACCGGTTCGGCGCCGGCCGCTTGCACGGTTTCCCACGGCTTTTGCAGTTCGATCTGCTCGACGCCGTCGGTCGCTACGAACGCGATCTTCATTCCGCGCAGTTCGTCAGCCATGTTCCCTCCTCGGTTCGAGCGTTCCTCCTCGTGTACCCACGGACGCGTCGCGAGCAACCTCGGCGCGCCGCGCGGTGAAACGCGCGAGACTCCGCGCGGGGCCCGGGCGGTATGCGCCGCGCGCGCCGGGGGCGCGTCTTCGGGCGCAGCCTCAGACGCTGCGCCGCTGCGTGCGCTCGGGCCCCACTTCGTCGCATGGTGCCGAGTTTCGAAGTCGACCGATTACGGGCGCCGGCCGGGCCGATAGCTTCCTGACCGTGACCGACACCGAACAAGCCTTCCGAGACTTCAACCAATCCCTCATCGCCGAGTTCCGCGCCAACGAGGGCAAGGTGACGGGCCCGTTCGCGGGGGCGCCGCTCCTGCTCATCACCACCACCGGCGCGAAGAGCGGCCGCGCGCACACCACGCCGCTCGTCTACACGACCGACGGCGACCGGCTCGTGATCATCGCGTCGAAGGGTGGCGCACCCAGCCACCCGGCCTGGTACCACAACATCCTCGCGAACCCGACGGTGACCGTCGAGGTGCCGGGCGACACCTTCGAAGCGCGCGCCACGCCCGCCGTCGGCGCCGAGCGTGATCGGCTCTTCGCGGCGCAGGCCGCGTTGATGCCGAACTTCAACGAGTACCAGGAGAAGACGACCCGCACGATCCCGGTCGTCGTGCTCGAACGCATCACTTGACGTGCGTCGATAGCTATCGCATAGCGATAGCTATCGACGCTTGTCAGTCGTAGAGGGCTTCGACGCTCGCCGCGCCACCTTCGACGGCGACCAGGCAGGCGACCGCATCGCGGTCGGCACCGGTTTCGACGACCACTTGCCAGCGCGCCCGACGGTTCCGGCTGCCGGTGTCCCACCAGCGCACGTCGTGTGCCCATGGTCCGGCCCACGACACGACCCGACCTTCGCCGGCGTTGAGCAGTGCGCACCGCAACCGGGCCGGTGGCGCCGACTGCTCGCCACGGCCCGACACGACCACCGCATTGCCCGACCGGTCGAGGAGTTGCGCGGGCAACGCCGGTTCGAACACCCGGGCCGGCGACGGAGGGGGCACCGAGCCGGGCCAGGGCGGCACCTCGCCTTCGACGACGAGCGGGCGCTGCGCTTCTCTGGGTTCCCCCCACGGCACCCAGCGCACCTGCTCGGTGGGGGTACGGCCGCCCTGCACGACGATCGTCGCCACGGTTTCGTAGCCGAGCATCCCCTGCACCCGGGCGAGCGCCCGATCGGCGCGGTCGGCCCCGAGTTGGTCGCCGCCCCAGAACCCGAGTTGGCGACCGTCGGCGGGGACGACTTCGTCGGGGACCAACCGCAACACGGCCAGCGCGCCGGTGGTGGTATCGAGGTTCGCGTCGGCGAACGCGGCGAGGTCCTGGCGCTCGCGCACATCGGCGCCGGGATCGAGGGTGGTGCCCCCATCGTTCGCGGCGAGCCACCCGTCGAGCTGCCAGCGGACCCGTTCGGCGAGCGTCGCCGGTGTGAGCGCGCCGTCGTGGCGCCAGCAGCGCGACATCCGTTCACCGTGCTCGGTTTCGGCTTCGATCACCACCCGCGTGCACGCCAACCCCCGTTCGGCGAGGCGGGCCAGCAGCCGGTCGGCGAGACCTTTCGCGGCGAACGCCGCGATGTCGACCCGCGCCGCGGGCGGGTCGAGTTCGACCTGCTCGACCAGATCGGGGGGCGGTTCGACGAGCACCGGCGGGCCGGGGTCGAGGCCGCGGGCGAGATCGTGCACGCGGCGCCCTTCGGTACCGAAACGAGCGAGCACCGCATCGGGGGCCAGCGCGGCGAAATCACCAAGGGTGCGGATCCCGAGCCGGCCGAGCAGGTCGGCCAGCGCGTCGTCGCCGAGCACCCGCACCGGCCACGCAGCGAGGAACGTCGCGCTCCCCCCGGCCGCGACCACGCGGGGCGCTTCGGGACGCGAACCGCGCGCGGCGAGCCGGGCCGCGAACGCGCCGTCGGCGATCCCGACATGGACGTGCGCGCCGCCGTCGCCTCCGAGCGAGCCGGCGACGACCTCCCGCACCTTCTGCACCAACCCGTGGTCGCCTCCGAAGTACCGGGCCGGGCCACGAGTGGGGAACGCGCACACGCCCGGGCGTTCGAGCACGACCCGCGGGGTGAGCGATTCCACCGCGCGGGCGACCACTTCGAACGAACGCGCTTCGAGCACGAGGTCGGCATCGACCACGGTGAGACCGGGGCAACGGGCTTCGGCTTCCCGGCGTCGCATCCCGCGCGCCACTCCTTCGGCACGCGCTTCGGGCGACACCGCGCGCACCAGTTCGCGACTCCCCACCCGTTCCCGCACCACAACCGCGCGGTCGCGCAACGATGCGTCGCGGCGCAGGGCGGCGATCAAGGGCCAGTCGGCGCACCAGACGCTGCAGGTGCGCACGACCGGGATGGGTTTCGCTCCCATCAGCCGGCTCGCAACCGCGCGTCCACCGGTGCGCCGCGATGTTCGACGCGTACGTTGAGGTCGCGCGCGAGCAGCAGCCCGTCGCCGTTGCCCAATCCGCTCCACGGCGCGGCGGTCGTGTGCAACCGGACCGCCGCTTCCGCGGGCCAGGCACCGAACGCGACGAGCGTGGCCGCCCGTTCGCGTGCTCGCGCGGCCAAGCGGCGCGCGTCGCCGAGCCGGCAGTGCGCCGGTACCTCGGCCGCGACGAGCGCGAACCCGTCGAGCAAGGCGGCGACGACCGTCGACCATTTGCCGGCCGGTACCTTGCGCACCACCGCGAGCCGTTCGAGCGCGGCCCCCGCTTCGGCTGCGGCGCGGCCTCCGAGCGTGCCGCGGGGGTCGACGATCGCAGCCCACTCACCTGCGGCGGTGACCGCCGATGCCAGCGCCAGCATCACCGTGGTCGCGCCGGTGCCCGCGGCACCGCCGACGGTGATCACCGATCCGCGTCGCAACCCTCCGCCGGGGAACGCCTCGCCCAGACCGCCCGGCACGGGGAGCAGGCGATCGCCGGCGGTTACGGCGGGCCGGGCCCGGCCTGCCACTTCGGCCAGGCGGGCGCGAGCCGCGGCGTCACGCCGGGGAACTCGGTTGGGCTCCCACTCCCGCTCGACTGCGACGACCGCCATTCCCGCACCATACCGAACACCTGTTCGGGTGGCAATCGGGTCAGGCGGTCGGTGTGGCTTCCGCGGCGGGGGTGTCGAGCGCGACCGGCGGCGGGGTCGGGAGGCCGAGGGCCTGGGGTGACCAGCCGGCGTCGTCGCCGTAGTACTCGAACAGGTGCTCGAGCGCGAACACGATCTTCGGTTCCAGTTCGGCCCACGCGGCCGGGTCGGCTTTCACCGTGACGACGTTCGAATAGATCGAAACCATCGTCGCGCCCAGGTCGAAGAGGCGCCGGGCAAGCACGTCGGGCGGCCGGTTCCCTGCCACCTGGCCCGGTGCGGGATAGACCTCGAGGGCCATCCCGGTGAGCGACCGGTTGGTATCGAAGATCCGCACGTCGGCTCGTGCCCCGGCGCGCGCGGTGACGGTGATCGGCTGGCCCATGGTGCCGAGGAGACTAGTCATCGGCGGAGCGGCGAGCCCACGACCACAAGCGGAGCGGCGAGCCCGCGAGCGACCACAAGCGGAGCGGCGAGCCCGCGAGCGCGACCACAAGCGGAGCGGCGAGCCCGCGAGCGCGACCACAAGCGGAGCGGCGAGCCTGCGAGCGCGACCACAAGCACGCGAGCCCGCTCAGCCACCCGCGCGGCGAGCGCCCGCGACGAAGGAGCAGCGAGCTCGCCGGAGCGGCGAGCCCGCGAGCGCGACCAAAAACACACGAGCCCGCGAGCGCGACCTAAAAAATCGGCCCGGGTTCGTGCCAGATGTCGTTGGCGGGCAGGAGGCGGTCGGCGCTCTTCGGCCCCAGGTGCCGGGTTCGTACTGGATGGCGGGTGGATGGTGTTGGAGCACGTCGTCGACGACCGCCCACGTGTCTTCGACACCACGCTGGCTGGCGAACAGGAGGTGCAGGCCGGCGAGGGCGTCTCCGATCAGGCGCTCGTACGCGTCGACTTCGTCGGGCCCTTCGGTGCAGACGTAGAGCTCGACCGGTTGCCCGCGCAGGTCTTCGCCGGGTGCTTTCGATCGGGTGCCCAGCGCGACCGAAACTTCGTCGGCGCCGAGCCGGAAGCGGACGTAGTTCGTGCGGTGGTAGTCGTCGTCGTCGCGTGCGAAGACCTGCACCGGCGGTCGGTGGAACTCGACGACCAGTTGGGTCGCGGTCACGGGCATGTTCTTCCCGGCCCGGAGCAGGAACGGCACGCCGGCCCAGCGCCACGAGTCGATCATCAACCGCACCGCGATGAACGTCTCGACGTCGGAGTCGGGGGCGACGCCGTCTTCTTCCCGGTAGCCGCGGAACTGGCCGCGCACGATGTCGTCGGACGACAGCGGGCGCATGGCGCGGAACAGTTGTTCCTTCTCGTCGCGGATCGATTCGCCGTCGATCCCCGAAGGCGCTTCCATGGCGACCAGGCCGATCGTCTGCAGCAGGTGGTTCTGCACGACGTCGCGTAATGTCCCGACTTCTTCGTAGAACCGACCGCGGCCCTGCACACCGAATTTCTCGGCCATCGTCAGCTGCACGGACCGCACGTAGTTGCGGTTCCACACCGGTTCGAGGATCGAGTTCGCGAACCGGAAGTAGAGGAGGTTCTGCACCGCCTCCTTCCCGAGGTAGTGATCGATGCGGAAGATGTCCTGCTCGGGGAAGACGTCGAGCAACGCGGCGTTGAGTTCTTGCGCCGATTTCAGGTCGCGGCCAAACGGCTTTTCCACCACGACTCGCGCGCCTTCGGCACAGCCGGACGCCTGCAACGTCTGCACGACGGTGGCGAAGACGCTCGGCGGGACCGCGAGGTAGTGGGTGGGGTGTTCGGCACCGCCGAGCGCTTCCTTCAGCGCCTGGAACGATGCGGGGTCGCGGTAGTCGCCTCTGACGTACTGCAACATGCCGGCGAGCTTGTCGTACGCGTCCTGCTCGAAGTGGCTGCCGTACTGCTTGATCCCGTCGAGCGCGTGCTGGCGCAACGCGTCGGTGTTCCAGTCGGAGGACGCGAACCCGATGACGGGGATGTCGACGAGCTTGCCGTGGCGCACCAGCTCGTGGAGCGAAGGGAAGAGCTTCTTCTTCGCCAGGTCGCCGGTGGCGCCGAAGAGTACGAGCGCGTCACTATGCATCGATCCTCACTTTGGCTCGGGCTCGTCGCTCGGGATCTCGATGTGACCGCCGAACTGTTTGCGCATCGCGGACAACACTTTGTCGATGAAGAGACCGGCGCCTTGCGAGCTGAAGCGCTCCTGCAACGCGGCGGTGAGCACGTATGCCGGTACCCCGGTTTCGATCGCGGCAACCGCGGTCCAGCGTCCTTCGCCGGAGTCGGAGACCCGCCCGGTGAAGTCGGCGAGGTCGGGTGATTCGACCAGCGCCTCCGCAGTGAGGTCGAGCAGCCACGAGCTCACGACGCTGCCCCGGCGCCACACTTCGCTCACGGCCGCCACGTCGATCTCGAACTGGTAGTCCTCGCGGTGCGCGAGCGGTGCGGTCTCGGCGTCGGCGGGTCGTGCTTCCAGGCCCGAACGTGCCGCGCGCAGGATGGCGAGCCCTTCTGCGTACGACGCCATCATCCCGTACTCGATGCCGTTGTGCACCATCTTCACGAAGTGGCCGGCACCGGCGGGCCCGCAGTGGAGGTAGCCGTACTCCTCCGGCCCCGGGTCGCCCGTACGGCCGGGAGTTCGTGCCGCGCCCTCGATCCCGGGCGCGATGCTGCGGAAGATCGGGTCGAGATGCTGCACCGGTTCGGGCTCGCCCCCGATCATGAGGCAGAAACCGCGTTCGAGCCCGAAGACACCACCGCTGGTACCGACGTCGAGGTAGTGCAGCCGTAGCTCCGACAGGTCTTTGGCCCGCTGGATGTCGTCGCGGTAGTAGGAGTTGCCGCCGTCGATCACGATGTCGCCGGGTTCGAACACACCGGCGATGTCGCGCACGACTTCGCCCGCGAACGACGCGGGCACCATCACCCAGGCGACGCGGGGTGGCTGCAGCAGCGTCTTGAGTTCGTCGATCGACTTCGCCGGCGTGGCACCTTCCTTCGCCATCGCCGCCACCGAACCGGGATCGACGTCGTACACGATGCACTCGTGCCCGTCGCGCATCATCCGCCGGACGAGGTTCGCCCCCATCCGCCCGAGGCCGACCATCGCAATCTGCATGCCTGCTCCTCTTCCCGGTTCAGTTGCTTCGGCGCGCACGGAAGCGGCGCACGAGCGCGTTGGTCGACGAGTCGTGCGCGAGCTCGGGTTCGCCCGGCGCGCGCAGTTCGTCTGCGAGACGGCCGGCGAGCACCTTGCCGAGTTCCACGCCCCACTGGTCGAACGAGTTGATGCCCCAGATCGTGCCGAGGGTGAACACCTTGTGCTCGTAGCAGGCGACGAGCGCGCCGAGCGTCGCCGGCGTGAGCGCGTCGGCCAGCAGCACGTTGGTGGGCCGGTTACCGGGGAACGTGCGGTGAGGCACGAGGTCGGCGGCGACACCTTCGGCGGCGACGGCGGCGGCGTCTTTGCCGAAGGCGAGCGCTTCTGATTGCGCGAAGAGGTTCGCGACGAGCAGTTCCTGGTGGTCGGGTTCGTCATAGAGCGGCCGGATGAACCCGATGAGGTCGCACGGAACGAGGCGCGTGCCCTGGTGCAGGAGCTGGAAGTACGCATGCTGGCCGTTGGTGCCGGGCGTGCCCCACACGATCTGGCCGGTGGCCGTCTCGACCGGCGCACCCGAGCGGTCGACCGACTTGCCGTTGCTCTCCATCTCGAGTTGTTGCAGGTAGGCGGGGAACTGCGCGAGCGCTTCGGCGTACGGCACGATCACCTGCGACTGCGCGTCGAAGAAGTTCGTGTACCAGCACTCGATCAGGCCGAGCAGTACCGGAAGGTTGTCGGCGAACGGGGCGGTGCGGAAATGCTCGTCCATCGCGTGGAAGCCGTCGAGCATCGCCCGGAAGTTGTCGGGGCCGACGGCGAGCATCAGCGAGAGCCCGATCGCAGAATCGTACGAGTAGCGACCGCCGACCCAGTCCCAGAACTCGAACATGTTCGCGGTGTCAATGCCGAATGCCTGGACGCGTTCGGCGTTGGTGGAGACCGCGACGAAGTGTTTGGCAACCGCGTCTTCGCCGAGCGCGCCGACGAGCCACCGGCGAGCCGTGTGCGCGTTGGTGAGGGTCTCGATCGTCGAGAACGTTTTCGACGCGATGACGAAGAGCGTCTCGGCCGGATCGAGGTCGCGGGTGGCTTCGACGACGTCGGTGGCGTCGACGTTCGAAACGAACCGCATGGTCAACCGGCGGTCGCTGAAGGCCTGCAGCGCCTGGTAGGCCATCGACGGCCCGAGATCGGAACCGCCGATGCCGACGTTGACGACGTTGCGGATCGGCCGGCCCGTCGCCCCGCGCCACTGGTCGCCGCGCACCTGGTCGCAGAACGCGGCCATCCGATCGAGCACCGCGTGCACGCCGGCGACCACGTCGACACCGTCGACCACCAACGAGGTACCGCGGGGGGCTCGTAGCGCGACGTGCAAGACGGCGCGATCTTCGGTGGAGTTGATGTGCTCACCCCTGAACATCGCGTCGATGCGGCTGCGCAGGCCGACCCGGTCGGCCAGCGCGACGAGCAGCCGGAGCGTTTCGGCGCTGACCCGGTTCTTCGAGTAGTCGAGGAAGATCCCGGCCGCTTCGAGGTGGTAGCGCTCGCCCCGGCCGGCGTCTTCGGCGAACAGGTCGCGCAGCTGCGCGCCGGCCATCGCGTTCGCATGCGCCCGGAGGGCCTGCCACTCGTCCGAGGCGACGACGCCCATCGAGGTCCTTTCTACCGATCCAGCCCGTTGCCCCGCCGCGTGCACCGTATGCCGCGGGCGTGCCTCGAAGCGCGCCCAACGGGCCCGCCGTGCGGGTCAACCGGCCACGGGGAACAGCCGCGGCACCCGTTCGAACCGGGCGAGCCCACCCCACGGCATCGTGTCCATGAAGATCCACGACCGGCGGTGGATGGTCGTGGGGCCCCAGGCGGCCAGCGCGTACTTGTGCACCGGCGCCGGGTAGCCCCGGTTGTGCTCGAACCCGTACGCCGGGAAGTGCTCGGCCTCTGCTTCCATCAGCGCGTCGCGTGTCACCTTGGCGACAACCGACGCGGCCGCGACCGAGAGCACGGTCTGGTCGCCTTTCACCACTGTGTGAACCCGGCCGTTGGCCCGCAGATAGTCGTGCTTGCCGTCGAGGATGATCCGGTCGGGCTCGATCCCCTGGGCGGCGAGCTGCGCGAGGCCCGGCCGGCGGCCCGTCGCAGCGCCTCGGTCATGCCGAGCTCGTCGCATTCGTCGTGCGATGCGTGGCCGATCCCGAAACCGACCGCCCACTGCCGGATCCTCGCCGCGCACACTTCGCGCTCGGCGGGTGTGAGCAGCTTCGAGTCGCGCACCCCGCTCAGGTGTTCGGGGGGCGCGACCAGTGCACCGACGGTCACCGGCCCCGCCCACGACCCGCGCCCGACCTCGTCGATACCGCAGATCACCCGGTTCCCGGCGTCGCGGAATTTCCGCTCGAGGCGCAAAGTCGGGTACGGGCCACCCACGACGCGCACGTTAGTGGTCCGCCCCTTACCGCGCGCGCTTCGAGGGTTACGATCGAGCACCGTGCATCCGGGCACACGCGTTGAGGTGCGATCTCGCTTCGAGCATCGGTGGACACGCGGCTTCGAGGTGTCGGAAATCGTTGCCCTCGACGGAGACCGGCCCGGCTACCGCGTCAAGCGCCGTTCCGACGGCGCGATCCTGCCGGTCACGTTCGACGACGAAGATGTGCGCGAGGAACGGCGCCGGCAATATCCGTGGTGGGGTTGATCCCGGCCGGGCCAGGCTCAGGAAGTCGCGGCCTTCAGCGTCTGGATGAGTTGCTCGACCGGGATCGCGGGCATCGTGGTGGTGCGCATCGTCCCGCGTGACGCGAGCATGATCGCCGCGTTCGCCATCGCACGTTCGTCGGGAGCTTCGACGATGTTCAGGAAGTCGTACTGGCCCATCAGCGCGTACTGTGCGACCACGGTGAGCCCGAGGGCTTCCACCTCGGCGCGCACCTCGTTGATGCGATCGGGCTTCTGCCGCACCGTCTCCCAACCGTCGGGGCCGAGCGTTGTGAGCATCGCGTAGGTGGGCATGGCAACCAGGGTAGTGAGCGGCGGCAGCAGGGACGCGGCTCGCGAACGGCACGGCCCCGGGCCGGGCGACGAACCGGCTGGCGGCGACATGGCGCCGGCGACTCGCCATCGTCCCGAGCGCATGCGCCAAGATCGCGCCCACATGACCTCGCCGGTGCGTTTCCTCGTCGCGCTCGTCCTCGTGGGCGCCGTCGCCGCGCTGGCCCGTGCCGTCGGGGCCGACCTGGCTTCGGCCGCGCTCCTCCTGCTCGTGACGGTGGTCATCACCTCCCTCCTCGGGCTCCCGGTCGCGCTCTTCTCGGCCGCGCTGGCGTTCGTCACGCTCAACTATTTCTTCACGGTGCCGCACGGTTCGCTGCGGATCGATTCGGGCGACGACCTTGCCGCCCTCGTCGTGTTCGTCGGGTCGGCGAGCATCGTCGGCACCGTCGTGCACCTCCTCGACCGCGCCCGGAGGGACGCGCAGCGGCGGGCCGAGGAGACTCGTCTGCGCCTGGACCTCACCACGAGGCTGGTCGGCGGCGCCGACCTCGGCACCGCACTCCCCGACATCGCGGCCTCGTTCCGGCGTCTTTTCGAACTCGACGCGTGCCGCATTCAAGTGGGTGCGATCGACGTGACCGCGGGGTCGGTGGTCGCGGCCGGCGCGCACCTCCGTATTCAGAGTGGTCCGGTCGTGGTCGAGGCCGACACGACTCGCGCGCTGGCGCCCGCCGACCGCGATCTGCTCGAAGCGTTGGTGGCCGGGATCGCGACGGCGATCGACCGTCTGCGATTCGAGGCCGAAGCTCGCGAAGCGCGGATCGCGGCCGATGTCGACGCGACGCGCGCGGCGTTCCTGTCGGGGGTCAGCCACAACTTGCGCACCCCGCTCGCGGCCGTGAAGGCGGCCGCCGCGACGCTGCTCGCTCCCGACGCCCGGCTCGACCCCGAAGACCGCGACGAACTCCTCGCGATGATCCGCGACGAGAGTGAGCGCCTGGAACGACTCGTGCGCAACACGCTGGCACTGAGCCGTATCAAGGGCGGGGTGCTCCGGGTGCAGGCCGACGACGTCGACGTGAGCGAACTCGCCGGCGTGGCCCTCCGCCGCGTCGCACCGCTCGCGGGGCAGCACGTCCTGCGGGCCGAGATCGCCGAGGACCTTCCCGCGGTACGGCTCGACGCGACCCTGGTCGAAAACGTCTTGCTCAACCTGCTCGAGAACGCGTTGCGGTTCGCGCCGCCCGGCTCTGAGATCCTGGTGACCGCGGACCTCGACCCGAAAGGCGATCTCGTGCTCGCGGTGCAGGACCATGGGCCCGGCGTGAGTGTGGCGGATCGCGACCGGGTATTCGAGGAGTTCACCACTGGTGGCACGCGCGCCGAGGGCGGCGGTTCGGGGCTCGGGCTCACGATCGCGCGCGCGCTCGTCGCGGCCCACGGCGGCACCGTGACCATTACCGACACGCCCGGGGGTGGCGCGACCTTCGTCTGCACGTTCCCGCACGGTCCGGTATGACCACCGTGCTGGTCGTGGAGGACGACACCGCGCTGCGCCGCGCGCTCGGCCTCAGCCTGCGCGCCCGCGGTATCGACGTGCTCGACGTCGCGACGGGCGAGCAGGCACTGACGGTCGCGGCCGACGGCCGGGCCGATCTCGTGGTGCTCGACCTCGGCCTCCCCGACATCGACGGGTTCGAAGTGCTGGAACGCATCCGGTCCTTCAGCGCGGTGCCGGTGATCGTGTTGACCGCGCGCGACCGGCAGGCCGACAAGGTGCGGGTACTCGACGCGGGCGCCGACGACTACGTGACCAAACCGTTCGATCCGGAAGAGTTGCTGGCGCGTATCCGTGCCGCGTTGCGGCGGCGGCCCGACGCACCCCCGGCACCGTCGGTCGTGCGCGCCGGCGACCTGGAGATCGACCTCCCCCGCCGGCTCGTCATGCGCGACGGCGCGGCGGTCCATCTCACCCGCACGGAGTGGCAGTTGCTCGAACAGCTCGTGCGCAACCCGGAGAAGTTGCTGACCCAGGAGTACCTGCTCCGCGAGGTTTGGGGTGCCGGGTACGGCACGGAGACCAACTACTTGCGGGTGTACGTGGGCCAGCTGCGCAAGAAGCTGGGCGACGAAGCCACGAACCCGCGTCTCATCGTCACCGAGCCCGGGATCGGGTACCGCTGGATAGGAAGCTGACGAACGAGGCCCGCGTTTAGGCTGGCGCCCATGTCTCGCACCGGTCCTCTCACTGTCGCAATCGTCCCGCACACGCACTGGGATCGCGAGTGGTACGAGCCGTTCCAGACGTTCCGGATGCGCCTCGTCGCCCTGCTCGACCAGTTGATCCCCATCCTCGAGCACGACATGTCGTACGCACGTTTCATGCTCGACGGCCAGACGGTGGTGCTCGACGACTACCTCGAGGTCCGACCGGAGATGTTGCCCGCGCTGCAACGGCTGACCGCTTCGGGCCGGATCTCGGTCGGACCGTGGATGGTCCTCATGGACGAGTTCATGGTGTCGGCCGAGACCATGGTGCGCGACCTCCAATTCGGTATGGCGAGGGGCGCGCAGTTCGGCGGTGCGATGCCGGTCGGTTACCTGCCCGACATGTTCGGGCACGTCGCGCAGATGCCTCAGATCCTCCGGCTCGCCGGGCTCGACCGCGCCGTCGTATGGCGGGGTGTGCCGTCGGCGATCGACCGCAACGCGTTCTGGTGGGAGGCACCCGACGGTTCGCGTGTCCGCACCGAGTGGTTGTACGGCTCCTACTCGAACGGTTCGAACATCCCTCCCGACGCGAAGAAGCTCGTCGAGATCGCGAGCGACTACGAAGCCGAACTCGGCCCCGCCCGGCTCGGCGACATGTTGCTGATGAACGGCACCGACCACCAGATGCCTTCGCCGTGGCTCGGCCGCGTCGTCGCCGAGGCGAACGGCATCCAGGACGATTACCGGTTCGTCGTCACGTCGCTGGCCGAGTACCTGCGCACGCAGCCCTCCGACGATCTCCCGGTATGGAAGGGTGAGCTCCGATCGGGTTCGCGGGCGCACGTGCTGATGGGTGTCGCGTCGAACCGGGTCGACGTGCACCAGCTGTGCGCGCACGCCGAACGTTCCGTCGAGCGCCGGGCCGAGCCGCTGGCCGCCCTCTTCCTCGATCCTGCGCAGTACCCGCACCGGCTGCTCGAACTGGCGTGGCTCGCACTCGTGTGCAACAGCGCCCACGACTCATCGTGTGCGTGCAGCGCCGACGAAGTCGTCGAGCAGGTCCGCGTGCGTTACGCCGAAGCTCGGCAAATCGCCGACGGCGTGACTCGCGACGCGTTGCACGCGTTCGCGGCGAGCATCGACACCGCTCCCGGGTCGACGGTGGTCCTCAACCCGACCGCGAGGCCGCGTTCGGGCGCGGTGGAGCTCACCCTCCCCGGACGCGGCCCGGTGCACTTCGTCGCCCCCGACGGCACCATGCGTCCCGGGCAACTGGTCGGCGAATCCCGCCGCGACACGCTCGTCACGATCGTGCGGGGAGAGAAGGTGCGCTGGGTGCTCAACAACCTGCGCAACGCCGAAGCCGCAGGGGTGAAGGTCGCCCGGATCGACGTTCGCCACGACGGCGACTGCCACGAGGTCGAGGTCGAGCACGCGATCTTGGGCGAGCCCGGCGTCGACACGACCGAGCTGTACGAGAACGTCCTCGAGTGGGGCCACGCGGGCGACCAGGTGTCGTTCACCATCGTCGGCGTCCCGCTGCGCACGGTGCTGTTCGACACGGGCGTCATCGACGGTTTCGGATGGAAGACCTACCAGCCGGTCGACGGCGAGAGCCCCGCCGGTACCGTCGAGGCCGACGAAGGCACGCTGCGCAACGAGCACCTGCGGGTCGCGATCGACGCTGGGAACGGCACCTACTCGATCACCACCACCGACGGTATCGAACTGCACGGCCTCGGTCGCCTCGTCGACGGCGGCGACGGCGGCGACACGTACAACTATTCGCCGCCGGAAACCGACGTCGTCGTCGACCGGCCGGAACACGTCGCGGTGGAGGTCACGGAGCAGGGGCCTGTTCGCGCCCGCGCGACGATCAGCAGCACCTACACATGGCCGGTACGCGCGAACGGCGACGAACGATCGTGCCGCGAGCGGAGCGTCGAGACCGCAACGGTCACGGTGCACACTCGCCTCGAACTGCGCGCCGGCGAACGTTTCGTGCGCGTGCACCACGAGTTCGACAACCCGTCGCGCGACCACCGATTGCGGGTCCATTTCCCGCTACCGGAGACCGTCACCGGCTCCGACGCGGAGTGCGCCTTCGGCGTGGTGCACCGCGGGCTCACCGCGGAGGGCAGCGCGCAGGAGGCCGGCCTCCCGACGTTCCCGTCGCGGCGGTTCGTCGACGCGAGCGACGGCACCGCCGGTCTCGCGCTCGTGCACGACGGCCTGCTCGAGTACGAGGTGGTCGAGAACGGCAACGAGATCGCACTGACGCTCCTGCGGTCGGTCGGCTACATATCGCGCGGCGCGCCGGCGCTGCGGCTGGAACCGGCCGGTCCCTACACGGCCGTGGAAGACGCGCAACTGCTGGGGCACCGGACCATGGACTACGCCGTGCTCGCCCACCGCGGCGACTGGCGCGACGCCGACTGCTACGGCGCTGCCGACGCGGTGCTCGTGCCGCTCGAGTGCACTCGCGCCGGGAGCCCGTTCGGCGGCTCCGTGCCCAAGGAGGGCGCGAAACTCTCCGTCACCGGCGCCGAAGTCTCGGCGGTGCAGCGCGACCCGGGTGGGCTGGTCGTGCGCGTGTTCCGCACCGAGCCGACCGTGGGCGACGTCTTGGTCGAGTACGACGGTGCACCGGCGCGAGGTTCACTGGTCGACCTGATGGGCGGCCCGCTCGAACCGTTCGAAGGCCGGGTACATCTGCGGCCGTGGCAGATCGCGACGCTGCGGATCTGAGCGCCGGCGCGCAATATCGCGGCTGGTTCGCCGCGCCGTGGGCGAGACTGGCGCCGTGCACGACCCGGGCGTAGAGCTCCGCGACCAGATCGGTGGGGCCGGGACGATCTGCCGCGACATTCTCGGCACGCTCTCGCAGTGGTTCGGTATCCCTGCCTCCGTCGATCACTACGTCGAGGTCGCCGAGCGCGCACCGACCGTCGTCGCCACGATCGGCAGCGCTCCGGTCGGGTTCGTCACGGTTGTCAACCACGGCCCGTACGCGAGTGAGGTCTTCGTGATGGGCGTCCGACCGGAGCGTCACCGGGAAGGCATCGGCCGGCGGATGTTGCAGCACGCCGAGGTCGGGCTCGCCCGCGCGGGTGTCGAGTACCTGCAGGTGAAGACGCTGAGCCCCAGTGCGCCCGACGAGAACTACGCGAAGACACGGGCGTTCTACCTGGCGTACGGGTTCCGGCCCCTGGAGGAGTTCCCCATCCTGTGGGGCCCCGGGAACCCCGCCCTGCAACTGATCAAGACGGTCAGCCGGTAGCGACACGGAGGAGCTGGTAGGCCTCCACCGGCACGCTGTAACCGGCCAGGTTGTAGTGGCCGGCCGGATGGAACGAGTAGCGGTAGTCGATGCGGGTCAGACGTTCGGCGAGCGCGGTGTCGGTGAGCACGACACCCGGTTCGGCCGCGTTCACCAGCCGGGCCGCGAGGTTCACGGTCGCGCCGTGGAAGTCGCCCTGGCGCACGATCACCTCGCCGAACGCGAGGCCGATCCGCAGGCGCGGGAGACGGTGCTGCGCGCATGCGTCGAGCATGTCGAGCGCCAGTGCGCACGCGACGCCCGGGGCGCTCGTCACGAACATCACCGCGTCACCGATCCGTTTCACGACGTGCGCACCGACCGCGGCGATGAGATCGCCGGTGAGCGACTCGAACGTGTTCAACATCGCGCCGAGCTCGTGCGGTGCAAGTTCCTGCGAGAGCCCGGTGTAGCCCGCGAGATCGGCGAACCCGACGGTCAGGTACGCGAGGTTCGTCGCCGACGGGGTGGTGCCTGCGTCGCTGTAGCGCCGGGCGATCATCTCGAGATGCCGGCGGTGCAACGTATCGATACCGTCGACGACCCGCGGGAGCACCTCGTCGGCGACGGCGACGTACGTCTTCGCGATGTCGACCACCCGTGATTCCGCGATGAGGGGCGCCTCGATGTTCGCCCGCAACAACGCGACCTCGGCCTCGGCGATACGCGCGGTCGCCTCACCCATCGTGCGGACCAACTGCACGACCAGGTCGGTCCCGATCAAGAGTTGCAGGCTGCGCGCGAGGCCGAGGAGGCCAACGTCGTTGTCGCTGAAGTTGCGTTCGTGCGGGCGCGGGTCGGGGAAGCCCGCAGCGCGCCACACGCGCAGCGCGAAGTCGACCTGTACGCCGGCCCGCTCGGCGGCTTCCGGGAACGTGCACCGGGCGTCGTTCGGCCGGAGGCGGCGCAACGCGGCCACGCTGAGCAAGCGTTGTTCCTGGTCGGCGCGCACGAGTTCGGGGATCGAGAGCCCGAGACCGAGGAGGTAGTCGAGGAGTTCGAGGCGAGTCGCCGCCTCGGCTGCGGCCGGGTCGTAGAGACCCGCCGCCTCGAGGTCTTCGGCGTTCTCGCTCACGGTTCGGTCGAGGAGTTCGCACGCAACCGCGCGCCCGACGGGGCGAACGGGGCAAGCAGCGTCTCGCCCTCGCCGCCGGCGACCGACCAGTCGCGATCGAGCGCGGGCGCCCGCACCGTGACGCCGCGGGGCGCGTCCCACAGCAACGCGGGTCGCTCGCCGTGCCAGCGCACCGCGTACGACACGCGGCCGGCACGGGTCGGCGCGTCGTGCACCGTGACCGGCTGCCCGGCCCAGTCGTCGGGGAACCCGGGAAGGAGGAGGAGTTCGTCGCCCCGATCGTCGAGCAACATGGCGCGCACTTCCGACAGCAGCGTCGGGCGGGTCTCGCGGCGGTGGGCGGCCGCCCGCCGTTCCTTCGTGCGGGCACGATGCCAGGCGGTGGCGGTTTCGTCGTCGAAGCCCCAATCTTCGAGATCGACGATCGTGCGCGCGTCCGGGCGCCGTGCGCCGGCGTCGAGCAGCAACGTCGCCCGGGCGGCGTCGACGCCATCCTGCAGCGGGCCGGGCACTTCGACCCGCATGGCGCGATCGAGTTGGGTGACCCAACCGCGCTGTACCGACGCCATGGTCGGCAACTGCTCCAGGAGGTCGAGCGGCGGGCCGGGGGCGTCGTCGAGCGCGACCGCGACCCGGAATTGTGTGCGGTGCGCGACCGGGAACACGAACGCGGCTTCGCGCGGCCCACCCGGCGCCGGCACGAACGGCCCTTCACCCGCCTCCCCGCGCACCACCACATCGGCGGCGCCGGCGCCGCTCGCCCACCGCATCGGCGGTTTCGGCAAGATGAGCGCGGCACGCCCGCCGGCCCGCACGACATTGCCGTCGAGCGAGAGGGAAGGCGCGCGCCGAGCACCAGCGGTGAGCACGAACGCGAGTGCGAAGGGCGCCGGCGACGCGTTCTCGACCTCGACCACCACGTACGCGCCGCCATTCGCGCTCCGAGCGGCGTAGACCCGCTGGACCGCGTCGCCCGACGGCACCCGCACCTTCGTTATGTACGCGGGCGCGGGGCCGGCGCGTTCGTGGCGTACGCCGGCGTCGCGCTCCGGGTCGTGCCAGCGGTCCTCGGCCCCGACGAGGAAACGCAGGCCGAACCCGCCGGCATCGAGCGTCCCGGCGCGGTCGACCTCGCCGGTCGATGGCGTACCGAGCACGCCGACCCGTGCCCCCACCTCGGTCATCAGCGGATGCCGTGCAACTCGGGCTTCGCCTTGCGCAGCATCAGTTCGGGGACGAGATCGGCGGGCTGCGCCCCTTCGTACAGCACCCGCCCGACGAACGACGCGAGGGGCATCTCGACGTCGGAGCGCCGGGCCAGTTCGAGGACCGCGGCGGTGGTCTTCACGCCCTCCGCGACCATCTTCATCCGGCTGACGATGTCGTCGAGGCTGTGCCCTCTCCCGAGCTCGACACCGACATGGCGGTTGCGGCTCTGGGGGCTGGCGCACGTCGCGATGAGGTCGCCCATACCGGCCAACCCCGCGAACGTGAGCGGGTCGCCCCCGCAGGCGACGCCGAGCCGGGCGAGTTCGGCGAGACCACGGGTGATCAGCGCCGCCTTCGTGTTGTCGCCGTAGCCGAGGCCGTCGGCGATGCCGGCACCGATCGCGAGCACGTTCTTCAGCGCCCCCGCCATCTCGCAGCCGATCACGTCGGGGTTCGTGTAGACGCGCAGGGTCGGGGTGAAGAAGAGCTCTTGCAACCGCTGGGCGAGCCCGGGGTTGCGCACCGCGACGACCGACGCCGTCGGTTGCCCCGCCGCGACTTCTTTGGCGAGGTTCGGCCCGGTGAGCACGCCGACACAACCCCAGTCGTGGCCGACCAGTACCTCGTCTACGACTTCGGTCATTCGCCGCAACGTTTCCTGCTCGATGCCCTTCGAAAGGCTCACGACGACGGCACGAGGCGCGATGAACGGCGCCGCGTCGGTGAGCACGTCGCGGAAACCATGCGAAGGCACCCCGAACACGACGAAGTCGGCGCCGCGGCAGGCATCCTCGAGCGAGCCGGTCGCCGTCAACGAATCGGGCAACGTGACACCCGGGAGGTATGCCTCGTTCTCGTGCGTCGAGTTGATCGCGTCGGCGAGCTCGGGGCGCCGCGCCCACAGCACTGCGTCGGCGTTCGCGCACCCGATCGCGGCCACCGCCGTCCCCCACGACCCGGCACCGATCACCGCGACCTTCACGCCGTCTCCTCCGACGGGCTCGTGCCCGCACGGGCACTTCGCAGCACGGCCGTGCCCGGTTCGCGCCACCACCAATCGTCGCCCCCGGCCGGGCGCTGCGGGTAGATCTCCCGAGCGCGGGCGACGCAGGCACACAACGCCTGCATGATGCGATCGGTGGCTTCCTTCACGTGGTCGTCTGGACCGACAGCCACCGGTTCGCCGACTACCGCGGTTTGCGCCACGCCCCATTGCCAGTGCGGCTTCCGACCCTTGAACAAGATCCGGTGCGTTCCCCACAGGCCGACCGGGGTGACGGCAACGCCGGAGGCGCGAGCAAGCCGCGCGGTTCCCGACTTGCCCGCCATCGGCTCGAGATCGAGCGAGATCGTGCCTTCGGGAAAGACGGTCACGCACTCGCCTCGGGCCAGCGCGTCGATCGCGCCCCGTAACGCGTCGGCCGCGTTCGCACTCCCGCGCTCGACTGGGATCTGCTCGGCGCCGCGCAGCAGCGGCGCCAGCCCGCGTTTGTCGAACAGTTCCGCTTTCGCGAGGAAACGCACGTGGCGGCGCCGCGCGTTCGCGACGTAGGCGAGCGTGAGCGGGTCGAGGTACGAGATGTGGTTGCTGGCCAGCAGCACGGGACCGGTCTCGGGGATGCGATCGGTCCCTTCCATCTTCCACTTCAGGCCGTAGCGCAAGCCCGGGTAGAAGACCCCTTTGGCCAGGGAGTAGACCGCGTCCACAGCTCGGTAGCATACGCACGCCATGCCGCGTGATCCCGGGCCTCAGCACAACGGCAGGCCCGCGGCGCGCGGCGCGACGGCCATCGAGCCGGCCGGCGTCGTCGTCCCGTTGCGCTCCTTCACCGACGGCAAGGCTCGTCTCGCGAGCCGGCTCGACGCCACGCAACGCGCACAACTCGTGCGCGATATGGCGAACCGCGTCGTCGACGCGGCCGGCGACCGCGCCGTCGTCGTCGTTTCGAACGCCCCGGAAGTCGTCGCGTGGGCAGCCGACCGGGGGCTCGACGTCGCGTCCGACCCGGGTTCGCTCGACGCCGCCGCAACCGCGGGCGTCAGCCATCTTGCCCGCCTCGGCTGCGAACGCGCGGTGGTGTCGCACGCCGACCTGCCGTTCGCCACCACGTTTGATCACGTCGCGAGCGACGGCGCCGAGCCGACGGTGGCGCTCGTACCGTGCCATCGAAACGACGGCACGCCGGTGATCTCGGTCCCGATCGGCCGGCCGTTCGTGTTCTCCTACGGGCCCGGTTCGTTCGCGCGTCACTGCGAAGAGGCTCGCCGGTTGGGCCTGGCCGTGCGGGTCGTGCACGACGAAGCCCTCGCGTTCGACGTCGACATCGCCGCGGACCTCGAGCGCCTCACGCTCCCGGTGCACGCGCAGCCGTGACCGTCAGCACCGATCTGCCGGTCCCGGCGCGCGCGCTGGCAATCGGCGCCCATCCTGACGACATCGAGTTCGGTTGCGGGGCCACCCTCAACAAGTGGGCGCGCGCCGGGTGCGACGTACACCTGCTCGTCCTCACCGACGGGTCGAAAGGATCGTGGGACGAGAACGACGACCTGGCCGCGCTCGTCGCGACGCGACGGCGCGAATTCGCCGCGGCCGCCGCCGCGCTCGGCGCGACCGGCGTTCACGCGCTCGATCTCGTCGACGGTGAGCTCACCTCCGACCGGGCACACCAGGCGCGGGTGAGCGAGAAGATCCGCGAAACCCGGCCCGATGTCGTGCTCGGCCACGACCCGTGGAAGCGCTACCGGTTACACCCCGATCACCGGCATGCGGGCATCCTCACCATCGACGCGATCGTCGCGGCGCGCGACCCCCACTTCTTCCCCGAGCAACAGTTCGCGCCGCACCGGCCGCAGCATCTGCTCCTCTTCGAAGCCGACGCGATCGACCACGTCGAGCGGGTCGACGCCGCGCACGTCGACGCGAAACTGGACGCGTTGCTGTGCCATCGGAGCCAGTGGCGATCGACGATGGGTATCGACGATCGGCCCGAAGACCAGCGGGCCGCTTGGGAACGCGGCCAACGCGACGAGCTGGCGGCCGACGGGCTCCGGGTCGGGAGTCGATTCGCGGAACCGTTCGCCCGACTCGTCGATCTCTGACCCCGGCGTTCGAGCGAGCGACGTCGCCCGAGGCGGGTTACGAATCGATCATGTCGAAGCTGATCGGGTGCAACGCCCGCATTGCGTCGATCGCGTCGGACGGCGCATCGTCGACCGCCACGCTGATGCCCTGGTTCTTGGTGCCGGAGACGCCGACGCGAGCCGCGAGACTGAAACCGAACGCGCTCCCCGCGGCACCACCGATGAGCGCAACGAGTGCAACTCGCACCGCGGCGTTGAGCCCACCGAAATGCAACAACGCGATCGGGCTTGCAACACACGCTCCGACGAGCCAGCCGACCCACGTCGCAGGAACAATTGCGTTCGACATTGCTTTGTTGAATGCGGTCGGTTTCGGCGCGTGCTTCAGTGGCGGTTCGATCGCACCCATCGGGTCGCTGTCGTACGACCTCACATGGAGCGTGACTCCGCCGACACGGATGGTGGTCGGATCTGCTCCGGCGCGCTGCGCTGCAGCCGCGGCACGATGCGCGAGCTGGCGCGTCCGGTAGACGCAGATCACACCCGTCCGTCCTTGCGGCATCAATGCTCCTCGCACCCGGCATTCCCGGTGCCGGTGTACACCAAACCGAACGCCCGCGACCTCCTCCGAGCGCGACGAAGGGCCTGATCGGGCCCTTCGTTCAGCTCGGTTGGAAACCGAAGGTCAGGAAGACTTCTTGGCGGTGCGCTTGCGCGTGGTACGACGAGCAGCCGTCTTCCGTGCCGGCGCCTTCTTGGCGCGCTTGACGGTGCGCTTCTTCGCAACCTTCTTCGCCGTCTTCCGCGTGGCCTTCTTCGCGGCCTTCTTGGCCGGGCGCTTGGCGGCCTTGCGGGCGGTGGTCTTCTTCGCCGCCTTCTTCGCCGTCTTGCGGGTGGCCTTCTTGGCAGTCTTGCGAGGGGCCTTCTTGGCCACCTTGCGCGTGGTCTTCCTCGCGGGAGACTTCCGCGCGGTTGCCTTGCGCTTCGCAGGCGCCTTCTTGACCGCCTTGCGCTTCGCAGGCGCCTTCCTGGCTGCCTTCTTCGTAGCCTTCTTTGCAGGAGGCACGGGCACCACCTTTCTTGGAGAGCTCTCGGGTAAAGGGGAAGTTCGAACTTCGAAATCACTCGGAACGCAGGGTGAGCGCCGCCCTACGTCCTACTTGGCTAACTCCCTTGTACGTGAGCTTTGAACTTCGAGCCCACCGTGAACTTTGCCGCCTTGCGCTCGGGGATCTGCACCGGCTGGCGGGTGCGCGGGTCGACGCCGGTGCGCGCCTTACGCAACGTGGGGGCAAACGTGCCGAATCCAGGAAGCGTGACTTTGTCTCCCCCCGCGACCGTGTTCTGCACGGCGTCGATGAACGCGTTCAACGCGCCCTCGGCGTCGCTTCTACTCACGCTCGCGCCTTGCGCGATCGCGTCGATCAGTTCGCCTTTGTTCACGCGCAGTCCTCCACGCGTCGTGGGTGTCCGTGACATGAGAACGTATTCGACATGGAAGGTCAAGCATTTCCGGGCGAAACAACGCGTAAGAAGTGCGCGCGTACACGTTTCCATGCGCGCGATCGCGCTTCGAGTGACGCGTTTCGTGGGGATACACGAATATCCGCGCGCAGTGCGCGATGATGGTGTCGTCGTTTTCGGCGTGAGCGACACGCGTGGTTCACGCGATCCCGCGCTCGATCTCGCGCGATATCTGCTGCGCGAGCGCGATCTCGCGTGTTGCGTGGCGCTCGCCATCGTGCAACTTGTTCGCGTTCTCGTCCGCGCGCGTCGGCCCGCGCGCGCGATCGACGGCCGCGTGCATGCGCGAACGCCCGGACGCGAAACGGAACCCGGTGTGCGCACCAGGTTCCGGTTGCGTTGCTGACGCCAGCAGCCCCGAGCGGATTCGAACCGCCGTTTCCGCCTTGAGAGGGCGGCGTCCTAGGCCACTAGACGACGGGGCCAAACACTGACCGGTGTACCGATCAGCAAAGCTCGGGGGGAGGACTTGAACCCCCAATGACAGGGCCAGAACCTGTTGTGTTGCCGATTACACCACCCCCGAATGGGTGTGCCGTGGTACCGGGCTACCGGCGTAACGGCCGGATCAGCATAGCGAGTCCGGGTACCAGCTTCCCCACATGACGTTCCTTGTCGAGGAGGTGGTATCCGAAGATCCGCCCCGCCCCCACTCGTAGCGTCTCGCTGAAAAGGCGGCGCAGTACCGCCGTGCCCTTGATCGGGCTCGTTCGCGTGGGCGACGTCACCGCGTGCAAGCCGACTTCGTGCGCGATGTCCTCGATGCGCGCCGAGTGGTACGGGTCGGAGACGAGCACCACGTGGGTGAGACCGCGTTGCTTCAGGAACCGTGCCGCGGCCTGCAACGACTCCCACGACGAACGTCCCGTCGTCTCGCGCAGGATCGCCGTGTCGGGCACACCGAGCTTGTGCAGGTACGCGGCACCCGCGGTCGCTTCCGTGAACTTGTCGCCCGGTTGCTTCCCGCCGGTGACCACGATCACCGGCGCGATGTGATGCTCGTAGAGCTGGTAACCGTGATCAAGCCTCGCCGCGAGGTCGGGTGACGGGACGCCGTTGTACTGCGCGGCGCCCAGCACGATGATCGCGTCCGACGGCCGTGCGTCGTCACGGCGCGAGGCGAGCCATACCTGCACGAAAGTCACCGACAGGTAGACGAAGAGCAGGACGAAGCACAACAGCACCAGCTTGATCGCGATCCGCAGCAGCCGGATCACGGGTCAGAGGCGGTCGCGAGCCGAACGAAGACGCGCCACCGCGCGGTCGCGGGTCAGCAAGTCGATCGCTTCGAAGGCCGGCAGCCCGACGTCGCTGCCCTGCGTGACGATGAACACCGCCTTCATCGTCTTGCGGACGTGTAACCCGAGCGACTCGATCACCGGTCGGAGATCGATCCCTTCCGGGCCCCACTCACACGTTTCGAGATGCGCGATGGCCGCGTCGAGGAATTCCGCGACCCGCTCGATCTTGACGAGCTTTTCGAACGCCGCGGGATCGATCGTGAACTCGCGGTCGGGAACGAACAAGAATGCGACCTGCTGCGCGATCTGGACGAGGGTGGTTGCCCGCGGTTGCGCCAACCCCACTGCCTCCTCGAACACCCGGATGTCGAGCCGCTCGCCGTAGCGGTCACGCGCGAACGGCACCACCTCGGCCGCCAGTTCCGCGACCGAAAGCGCCCGGATGTGCTCGCCGTTCATCCAGTCGAGCTTCTTGTGGTCGAACATGGCCGCCGAGTGCGAGACCCGGTCGAGATCGAACTGGGCGACGATGTCGTCGGTCGACATCACCTCGGTGCCGTCTTCGGCCCCCAGCCGAGGAGCGCGAGATAGTTGCGCACCGCGCTCGCCAGGTACCCGTCGTCGCGGAACTCCTCGAGTGCGACCGCGCCGTGCCGTTTCGAGAGCTTCGCCCCGCCGGGACCGAGGATCAGGGGCAGATGGGCGTAGGCGGGTGGCGTCGGCGAGCCGAGCGCCTTCCGCAACGCGAGGACCCGATGGGTCGAATCGATGAGGTCTTCGCCGCGCAACACGTGCGTGATTTCCATGTCGATGTCGTCGACGGCGTTGGCGAGAAAGAAGACCGGCGTACCGTTCGACCGCACGATCACGAAATCGGTGATCGTCGACCAGTCGACGGAAACCTCGCCCCGCACCAGATCGGTGAACGTGCTACGACCTTCGTCGGGGGTTCGGAACCGCAGCGACCGCGGACGGCCTTCGTGGGCCTGCGCGACCCGTTGCTCCGGGGTGAGGTCGCGGCAGCGGCCGTCGTACCCGGGCGCCCGCCCTTCGCGGCGGGCCTGCTCGTTGCGCTCCTGGACCTCCGCTTCGGTGCAATAACACTCGTACGCGTGGCCCGCCGCGACCAACCGGTCGGCCGCCGCGAGGTACGTGTCGAAGCGGTGGCTCTGGAGCAGCGGGCCTTCGTCCCAGTCGAGGCCGAGCCAGCGCAGCGTGACCTGGATCTGCTCGACCCATTCCGTGCGAGAACGGGCAACGTCGGTGTCTTCGATACGAAGGATGAACGTCGCGCCGGTATGACGGGCGAACAACCAATTGAACAACGCGGTGCGAGCGCTACCGACGTGGAGCATGCCCGTCGGCGCGGGCGAGAACCGGACGCGCACCTCTGCCGTCATGACGCCTCCGGAGTGTATGGAGTCAATCGCCGCCCAGCAGGCGCTTCGCGATCACGACCCGCTGCACCTGGTTGGTGCCCTCATAGATCTGCGTGACCTTCGCGTCCCGCATGTACCGCTCGGCCGGGAAATCGCGCGTGTAACCGGCCCCACCGAGCAGTTGTACGCAGTCGGTCGTGACGCGCATCGCAGTGTCGGCCGCGAAAAGCTTCGCCGTCGACGACGCGCGGGCGGTACCACCCCGGCCCTCGTCGATCAGCGAACAGGCCCGGTACACGAGCGCCCGGGCCGCGTCGACCTGCACGGCCATGTCGGCGAGCATGAACTGCACACCCTGGAAATCGGCGATGCGCCGGTCGAACTGCCGACGGTCCTGCACGTACTGCGTTGCCAGTTCGAGCGCCGCCTGCGCGAGGCCGAGCGCCTGCGCACCGACGATCGGGCGGGACTCGTCGAGTGCGCCCATCGCGTACGCGAAGCCGGCTCCTTCGTCGCCGATACGGTTCTCGGCCGGCACGATGCAGTCGTCGAGCACGACCTCGCCGGTCGGCGACCCCCGCATCCCCATCTTCTTCTCGAGCTTCCCGATCGAGAACCCCGGGAAGTCGCGCTCGACGACGAACGCGCTGATCCCGCGGTGCCCGGCTGCGGGGTCGGTCTTGGCGAACACGGTGTAGAAGTCGGAGACGCCCGCGTTGGTGATCCAGAACTTCTGCCCGTTCAACACGTAATGGTCGCCGTCGCGCACCGCACGCGTCTGCATGCCGGCGACGTCGCTTCCCGCACCGACCTCCGACAGGCAGTAGCTCGCCTGGCACTCACCCGACGCGACCCGCGGCACGTAGCGTGCCTTGAGCGCGTCGCTGCCGTGACGGATCACGGGTGTCATCCCCAGCTTCGAGATGAACGTGAACAGGCTCGACGAACCGCACGCCCGCGCGACCTCCTCGACCGCGATCGCGTGCGCGAGCAGGCCGGCGGCTTGCCCGCCGAACGCTTCCGGGAACGCGAGGCCGGCAAAGCCCGCCGAACGCCACGCCTCCCAACTCTTCCAGGGGTACTGCTCGAGTTCGTCGGCTTCCGCCGCGTTCGGCGCGATGCCGGTTTCGGCCAGGCGCCGCACCGACGCGCGCAGTTCTTCGTACTCGTCGGGGAGGACGAACGCCATCGCCGGCTGCTAGCCCGCGGTGTCGGTGGCAGCCGCTTCGGCGGCCGCGGTCTCCTCGACCGCGGCCCGGGCTGCGACCGCCTGCCACTGCCCGACGCGGTCGCGTAACTCCGTCGGCGACGCGCGCAAGAGGTCTTCGGGGACGCGGTCGATCAGGGCCCGCCGGCGGCGGTAGTCGTGCGCCGCTTCGTGCACGAGCACGGCGCGCGCCTGCGCGAAGTCGCCGTTCGCGTCGTAGCCGAGCAGGTCGGCGGCGAAGTCGACGTCGCGAATCACCGGCGCCCGCCCGAACAGCGCGGCGCGGCGGGCCGCGATCTCCGCGACCACCGCGACCACGTCGCCGATGTACTCGTGGGGCGCGAGCCGGAAACGGTCCTTCACCCGGTTCGTGAGCGTGTACGCGTACCCGATGTTCGGGCCGGGCGCGCCCCGCAACGGGCCCGCCGGCTGGCCGCCGACGTTGTCGCCGGGGCGGGTCGCCCGCCACGACTTCGCGGGCGGGTAGGCGACCCCCGGCGCGAGGTTCTGCTGCTGGCGGGGACGGTCGTCGGGATCGGGCGAAACGAACGGATCGGTCGGCACAACCGGATTCTAGAAGGCCGCGTGTGCAAACCCGGCGGTCGCGCCGGCGCGGCCGGGGCCGAGCGGCCCGGCGGTACACCGAGCGCGGGCACTACGAGGCGGCCTGCAGCAACCCGAAGTGGATCGAGTCGAGCAGTGCCTGCCACGACGCTTCGATGATGTTCTCGTTGACCCCGATGGTCGTCCAGGTGGTGCTCCCGTCGGTGGAATCGATGAGCACGCGAGTCACCGCCTCCGTGCCGTGTTGCGTGTCGAGGACCCGCACCTTGTAGTCGGTGAGCTTCAACCGTTCGAGTTCGGGGAACCGGTGCATGAGCGCCCGGCGCAACGCGTTGTCGAGCGCGTTGACCGGACCGTTGCCCTCGGCCGTCGCGATGTACCGCTGGTCGCCGACGTGCACTTTCACGGTCGCTTCCGTCAGCACGCCGGGCCGTTCCTCACCGGTGAGGTAGTCGATACGGCGCGTGTCGTCGACGATGACGCGGAACGACTCGACGTGGAACCAGTTCGGTTCCCATCCGGTCGCCCGGCGCATCAACAGTTCGAGCGAACCGTCGGCGACCTCGAAGTGGTATCCCTCGTGCTCGAGCCGTTTCAGCGTCTCGACGACGTCGGTGAGTTGCGGGCCGTCGAGTTCGAGGCCGAGTTCCTTCGCCTTGAGCACGAGCGTCGACTTGCCGGCCAGCTCCGACACCACGAAGCGGGTGCCGTTGCCCACCGCGTCGGGTGAGACATGCTCGTACGCGTCGGGCCGTTTCGCGATCGCGCTCACATGCAGCCCGGCCTTGTGGGCGAACGCCGAATGACCGACGTACGGCGCCTGCGGGTTGAGCGGCATGTTCACGAGTTCGGCGACGTGGTGCGCGACGGTGGTCAACCGGTGCATGCGCTCGGGGGGCAACGTCTCGATCCCCATCTTCAAGGTGAGGTTCGGGATGATCGTGGTCAGGTTGCAGTTGCCGGTGCGTTCGCCGTAGCCGTTGATGGTGCCCTGCACCTGGACCGCCCCACCGCGAACGCCGGCCAACGCATTCGCGACGCCGGTACCGGCGTCGTCGTGCAGGTGCACACCGACGCCGACGTCGCCGCCGAAGTAATCGACCACCGCGCGCACGGCGTCTTCGACCTCGAACGGGAGGCTGCCACCGTTCGTGTCGCACAACACGAGCCTTGTCGCGCCCGCGGTCGCCGCGGCCTCGAGTACCCGCAGCGCGAATTCGGGGTTGCGCTTGTACCCGTCGAAGAAATGTTCGGCGTCGAAGAGCACGTCGAGGCCGGCACGCGTGAGGAACTCGACCGAGTCGCCCACCATCGCCGCGCCCTCGTCGAGCGTGGTCTGCAGCGCTTCGAGCACGTGGTAGTCCCACGTCTTGCCGACGATGCATGCCGTACCGGCACCCGACTCGACGAGATGGCGCAGTGTGTCGTCGCTGTCGACCTTGCCTTTCACCCGGCACGTCGAGCCGAACGCGACCAGCGTGCTCGTCGTGAGCGTGAGGTCGGTCGGCGCCCGGCGGAAGAACTCGTCGTCCTTCGGGTTGGCACCGGGCCAGCCCGCCTCGATGAAGTGCACGCCCAGCCAGTCGAGTTGCTCCGCGATCCGCAACTTGTCCTCGACCGTGAGCGAGATCCCCTCCAGCTGCGACCCATCGCGCAACGTCGTGTCGTACACCTCAACTCTTCTGGTCGCGCTCGCAGGCTCGCCGCTCCCGCGAAGCTCGCTGCTCCTCCGTCGCGGGCGCTCGCCGCCTCTTGCAGCGTCGGGCCGCACACGGGGGCTACTCCCGCTAGCCATGTACATGCTCCAGCCAGTCTTTGTAACGGTCGTCCTGGCCGCGGACGGTCGCGGCGTAGACACCCTGGATCTGGCGGGTGATCGGGCCCGGCTCGCCGAGCTCACGGTCGTCGACCGAGCGGATCGGCACGACTTCGGCCGCGGTGCCCGAGAGGAACGCTTCCTCGGCCACATAGAGATCGCTCCGGGCGATGTTCTCGAACGAAACCTCGTAGCCGAGATCGCGGGCGATCGTCATCACCGAGTCCTGGGTGATCCCCTCGAGCGCGCCGGCCGAGATCGGAGGCGTGATGATCTTGCCGTGGCGCACGACGAAGATGTTCTCGCCGGTGCATTCGCTCACGTAGCCCTGCGGTGAGAGCAGGATCGCCTCGTCGTAGCCGGCCTTCAACGCTTCGACTTTCGCCATCGACGAATTGATGTACATACCGGTGCCCTTGGCCGCCGGCGGCAGGGAGTTGAGGCCGTGACGTTGCCACGAGCTGATCTTCATCTTCACGCCGTGCTGCAGGCCGTCGTCGCCGAGGTACGCACCCCACGGCCACACCGCGATCGACACGTTCACCGTGCACGGCAACGTGTTCAGGCCCATCTCGCCGTAGCCGTAGAACGCGATCGGCCGGATGTAACAGGCGGGAAGGTTGTTGACCCGCACCGTTTCCTTCACCGCGTCGACGAGCGTGTCGACGTCGTAGGGAATGTCGATCATGAAGATCTTCGCCGAGTTGAACAGGCGAACGATGTGGTCGGTGAGCCGGAACACCGCGGGACCGCGATCGGTCTCGTACGCGCGGATGCCTTCGAAGACGCCGCAGCCGTAATGCAGGCTGTGGGTCAACACGTGGATCTTGGCGTCGTCCCAATCGACGAGTTCGCCGTCCATCCAGATCTTGTCGACCTTCTGGAGAGGCATCGCTACACCCTTTCTGCAATCGCGTCGCCGATTTCCGCCGTCGTGCCGTGTACGTCGTCGGCGCCGGCTACCGCCTTGTCTATCCGAGCCGCCGCTTCCTGCTCGCCGAGGAATTCGCACATCATTGCCGCCGAGATGATGGCCGCCCGCGGGTCGGCTTTGCCGGTACCGGCGATGTCGGGCGCCGACCCGTGTACCGGCTCGAACAGCGACGGCCCGGTACGGGCCGGATTGAGGTTGGCCGACGCGGCCCGGCCGATGCCGCCCGCGATGGCGCCGCCGAGATCGGTGAGGATGTCGCCGAAGAGGTTGTCGGTGACGACCACGTCGTAGCGGCCGGGATCGGAGACGAAGTAGATGCACGCCGCGTCGACGTGGTTGTACGCGGTGCCGACGCCCGGGTACTCGGCTGCGACCTCGTTGAAGGTGCGCTGCCAGAGATCGCCGGCGAAGGTGAGCACGTTCGTCTTGTGCACGAGGGTGACGTGCTGGGTGGCGCGTTCACGCGTCAACTCGAAGGCGAACCGGATGCAGCGCTCCACCCCCATGCGGGTGTTCACCGAACCTTGGGTCGCGACTTCGTTCGGTGTCCCGGCTCGAAGCACGCCGCCCTCGCCGACGTAGGGGCCCTCGGTGTTCTCGCGCACCACGAGCATGTCGACGCCGTCGTTGTGGCGGCTCGGTCCCGAACGGAAGGGCCGGAGGTTGATGTACAGGTCGAGGCCGAAGCGCATCTTCAACAGCAGGCCGCGCTCGAGCACCCCGGGCGGCACCTCGGGCGTGCCGACCGCGCCGAGCAGGATGGCGTCGAAGCCCCGAATCTCTTCCAGCAGGGAGTCGGGGAGCACCTCCCCGGTCCGTAGGTAGCGGGCGCCGCCGAGGTCGTACTCGACGGCGTCGATGTCGACGCCGGCGGCCCGCACCACTTTCAACGCTTCGGCCGTCACCTCCGGCCCGATGCCGTCGCCGCCGATCACTCCGAGCCGGTGTGCCACAACCCTGTTCCTTCAATCGTTTACATCAACGAAAAACCGCCCACCAAAGTGGACGGTTGCCGCAAACGCCGGGGGGTTCCGGCGCTCGCTATACGACGATAATGATGCTGCTGATGCGGCAACCGTCGGACGGGCGCGCGGACAACGGCGCGGGACGCAGTGATTCGGGCGCGGTAAGCCGGAGCATCGGTCGACCAGCGTGCCATTTCGGTGCATAAATGTCAATCCATATGGGGCGGGGAGACACGATCCCCGCGCCGGGTCGATAGCCTCGCGTCCTATGAGCGAATCCCAATCGCAACTCTCGACGCAAGCCTACGAGCGCCTCCGCAAAGAACTCGAAGAGCGCAGCACGAGCCGTCGCGTCGAACTCTCCCTGTGGATCGAGCGTGCCCGCGAGCACGGCGACATCAAGGAGAACGCCGACTACGACGAAGCCAAGCGCGAACAGGGGATGAACGAGGCCCGCATCCGCCAGCTCGAGAGCATCCTCAAGGAAGCAGTCGTCGTCGAAGGCGCGAGTGGCGAGACCGTCGAGGCGGGTGTGCTCGTCGATCTCCTCTACGACGGCGACGACGAACCGACCACCTACCTCGTCGGGTCGATCGAGGAACGCAACGACAAGTACGACGTGCTGTCGCTCTCGTCGCCGCTCGGCCAGCAGATCCAGGGCGCGAAACCGGGCACCGTCGTCACCTATCAAGGCCCCAAGCGAGAGCTGAAGGCGACCGTCGTCGGCGTGCACCCGCTCTCCTGACCCGAACGTGCGTCAGTTTGGGCGACAGGGGCGAAACTGACGCCGGTTCGCGGGGGGGCCGGGGGGTGCGGAGGGTTCGGGCGTCAGACGCGGGCGGCGTCGGCACGACGGACGGCGGCCGCGAAGTCGGGGTGGACCCGTCGCAGCGTGACCCAGCGATGGGACGCGTCGAGGCGCACCACGACTCGCGACAGGTCGAGGGCCACGTGGGCGACGACGGCGACGACGGCGACGATCGCGGCGGCGCCCCACCAGATCGGCCGGAGCACCTCGCCCACGTTGGCGATCGCCAGCACCGCGAAGCCGATCGCGACGACGGCCGACCACAGTCGCGTCCGGATCAGCCGCAGGTCGCGGTCGATGACCTCGAGGCTGTACGGCAGTTCCACGCGCAACACCTCGGCGCGGGAGGCGAACGCCACGATGGCCAGGATCACCCACCCGAGCGGGCCGAGGAGCAACAGCAGCCACGCGAGCCCGATCCCGCCGTATTGCTGCTCGATCGCGAGCATCCCTTCGGCGGGGGCGCCCGTCTTGACGCAGACCTTCGGGAACCGCCCCCGCACTGCGTCGTCGACGAACACCTGCACGGAAGTTGTGCGCCCCACGGCCCCTCCCCCACGTTCTCGCTCACCGCACGGTAGCGCGCCGCGCCACTGCCGGCCTTCCGGAACCCGCACTCCGGTTCTGGTAATCCTGGGGCACGAGGAAGTCTGCCCCTGGAACGAAACCCGAAGGCGCGCCGGCGCGCGCGCCCCGACCCGGCGTGTGGTCGCGCACGTTCCTCTCGCTGTCGGTTCGCAACTTCCGCCTCTTCTTCATCGGGCAGTTGATCTCGAACACGGGCAACTGGTTGACGATCGTCGGCCTCACGTTGCTGATCCTGCACCTCACCAAGAGCGGGCTCGCCGTCGGCGTGCTTTCGGCGTGCCAGTTCGGCCCGATCCTCGTGCTCTCGCCGTGGGCCGGTGCGATCGCCGACCGATCGAGTAAGCGCGATCTCCTCTTCGTCACCCAATCGCTGGAGATGGCGCAGTCGTTCGCCCTCGCGGCACTCGCGTTCATGCACCATCCGCCGGTCGTTGCGCTCTACGGCGTCGCGTTCGCCGGCGGGTGCATGCTCGCGTTCGACAACCCGCTCCGGCGCTCGTTCGTCACCGAAATGGTGCCCGAAGACCACATGCCGAACGCAGTGACCCTCTACAGCGCGCTCGTGAACATCTCGCGGATCTTCGGCCCGACGATCGGCGGTGCGTTGATCGTCACCCTCGGGTTCGGTTGGGCGTTCGCGATCGACGGCTTCACCTATGTCGCGGTGTTGTCGGCGCTGTGGATGATGCGGCCGAGCGAACTGCGCATCGCCGTGCGCTCACCCAAGGCGAGTGGGCATGTACGCGACGGCATTCGCTACGTACGCGAGACGCCCGAGCTGTGGGTGACGTTCGTCGTGCTCGCCATCATCGGAACCCTCTCGTACAACTTCACCGTCGTGTTCCCCTTGTTCGTGGAACGCGCGCTCCACAAGGGGGACGCGAGCTACACCTTCCTCTATTCGGTGTTCAGCATCGGTTCGCTCGCGGGGGCGCTCGCGGTCGCGCAACGCAACCGGGTCACGCTGCGCACGATGACGTTCGGGGCAAGTGCGTTCGGTTGCACGCTGCTCGTCCTGTCGGCCGCGCCGAACCTCGCGGCTGCGTTCCCGATCGTCCTGTTCGTCGGGTTGAGCAGCATCGTGTACATGACGACGACAACCGCGATCGTGCAGGTGCGCGCCGACCCGCGTATGCACGGCCGGGTCCTCGCGCTCCAGAGCGTGCTCCTGATCGGTACGACACCGGTCGGCGGCCCGCTGCTCGGGGCGGCGGCCGATGCCCTCGGTGCCCGGGCGCCACTCGTCATCGGAGGGGTCGCCGCGCTCGTCGCCGCCGCCTACAGCGGCATGTTCGAACGCCGCCGGGGCCGCTCCCGGCCTGGGCGGGGAGCGCCTCATACCCACCCCTTACCTTCACATGCTGTACTACCCGTCACGACTCTCGAGCCACCCGTGGAGGGTGCATGACCCCCAAGCAGCGCGTTCGCAACGCCGGAGACGCGATCGCCCGCCTCCTGGGCACTGGCCTCGGCAGCCTCATCGACGCCGTACGGCGGCCCACACCGAAGCTCGCCGTGGTGAAGGTCCCCGCGAGCCGTCAGCGTCGAGCTCGCTGAGCGGTTCACCCGCAAGCGATCCACCCGCGTGATCGTCGGCGCCATCGTCAAGCGATGACGCAACCGGGGATCCCCGCGGGGAAGGTGCCGGCCCCGCTGCTCGCGCGCCTGCTCTCGTCGCTGCCCGCCCGGCCCGCGTCCGTCGAACTCGGCCCCGCGCTCGGCGAAGACGCGTGCGCGATCGACATCGGTGAAGGCGTCCTGGTCGTTGCCGCCGACCCGATCACGCTGACGGGTTCGAACGTCGGCCGTTTCGCGGTCACCGTGAACGCGAACGACCTCGCGGTGACGGGTGCCCGCCCGCAATGGTTCCTCGCGACCTTGCTCTTCCCTCCCGGCACCACCGAACTCCAAGTGACCGAGGTCTTCGACGGCATACGCGACGCGCTGCAGGCGACGGGCGCAATCCTCGTCGGAGGGCACAGTGAGATCACCGCCGCGGTGCGCACGCCCGTGGTCGCCGGCACGATGCTCGGCCTCGCGGAACGGGGCGGTTGCGTCCGCACATCGGGCGCCGGTCCGGGTGATGTGCTCGTGCAGATCGGTACTGCACCGGTCGAGGGTGCGGCGGTGCTCGCCGTCGAAGCGGGCCGGCGGCTGGGCACGGTCGAACCGGGGCTGCTCGCCGCGGCCGTCGCCGCGGTCGACGATCCGGGGATCAGTGTCGTCGACGCCGCGCTCCTCGCGGCCGAATTGGGTGCGACCGCGATGCACGACCCGACCGAGGGCGGTATCGCGTCGGGTTTGCACGAGATGGCCGGCGCGGCGAACGTCGCGTTGTACGTCGAGCGCGACGCGATGCGGTGGTTCGCGCCCGGACTCGCCGTGTGCGCGGCGCTCGGCGCCGACCCGTGGGCGACACTCGCGTCGGGGTGCGCGCTCGCCACGTTCCCGGGCGCGAACGCGCGCGCCGCAACGGCCGCGCTGGCGTCCGCCGGTTTCGACGTGTCGATCATCGGTACGGCCCGAGCGGGTTCGGGAGTGTTCGACGAACACGGGCCCCGATCGAACGACCCGAACGCGACGAGGTCGCCCGCATCCTCGGTTCGTAGCCGGCACCGTGGCCGCGATCAGCCGGTCGCGCCCCGCAACAACTCCTGCAAACGGCTCGCCGACACCGGGACCGCTTCGGTCGTCGTGACGAAGTCGACGAGCACCTCGACGAAACGCTCGGGTTGCTCGCAGTGTGGGAAGTGGCCGACGTTCTCGAACACTTCGAGCCGGCTGTTCGCGATCGCCGCGTGCGTCGCATAGGCCTGGTGCACGGGGATGATCGAGTCGTGATCACCCCAGACGATCAGGGTGGGCATCTCCGAGGCGAGGTAGAGGCGGTCGCGCGCGCTGACCCGCTGCCCCGACGTGTCGACGACGGATCGCAACGTCTGCAGGAATGCGGCGCGGGTCTGGCCGTCCGACAGGGAGCCGTACGCCTCCCATATCTCGTCGAAGTACCGGTTGGGGCCGACACCGACGTGGTGCAACAGGCCACTCACCGTCGAACCGGCGTCGTGCAACCACCGGGTGCAGGCGATCGGTAACACGTAGTCGACGCCCGGCAACGTGAGCAGCCGCAGCAGCATGCTGACCTCGTCGCCGAGGCCACCGCTCGATACGAGGGCGAGCCGCTCGCAGCGTTCGGGGAACTGGTACGCGAACTGCATCACGACGCCACCGCCGAGCGATTGCCCGACGAGCGTCGCGTGGTCGTGACCGAGCGCGACGAGCACGTCGCGGAGTTGGCTCGCGAACGAACCGAGCGAGTAGTCGGCGCGGGGTTTGGCCGATGCGCCGTGGCCGAGCAGGTCGGGGGCGACGACGGTGAAGCGCTTCGCCAGCTCCGGCATGACGTAGCGCCACGTCGCCGAACTCCCGGCCATCCCGTGAACGAGGAGCAAGACCGGGCCGGAGCCGCCGGTGCGTACACCGATCTCATGACCGTGGATCGACAGGTGCATCGTTTCGAATTCGGGCATCCCGTCACGGTACGCCCCTGCTCGGGGCGAGCACGCGCTCGTGCGATTGCGCGGCTGCAAAAGGGGCCCAAGTCCCAAAGTGGTCCCAAACATCGTTCCCGGAGAGCTCTTACCGGCGTCTTGGTGCCCTCTCGGAGTCGGCAACGACACTCGGAGTGCCTCGGGAACGAGGCGATCCCCCCACAAGGAGTAGCGCAATGCGACCTTCCCGTCATCGGGCCCGAGCGTGGGTCATCACCGCGGCCGCCGCGGCCGGCGTGGTCCTCGGAGCAGCCGGCATCGCCGGCGCGGCGACGAACTCGTCCTCGTCGTCGACTTCGAGCAGCACCCAGCCGTCGGCGGCCGCACCGAACCCGGCCACCGTCAGCCATGGCCCCGGTGAGACGCTCCTCACCGGGACGACCGCGGCCAACGTGAAGGCGGCGGCCCTGGCCGCCGTTCCCGGCTCGACGGTCATCCGCGTCGAGACCGATTCGGGTGGTGCCGCCTACGAGGCCCACCTGACCAAGTCGGACGGCACGCAAGTGACCGTCAAGTTCGACTCGGCGTTCAAGGTCACTGCGACCGAAAACGGCTTCGGTACCGGGCCGAACGGGGAAGGCGCCGGCGGGAGCACCGTCGGGCGCACCCGGTTACGGCGCGCCCAGCGCGTAGCCGGAACGAGCCCGGCTCACCGTTTCCCCCCGAACGGTGAGCCGGGCTCTCACGCGGGGGCGCGTGACGGTTCGCGCGTGCGCCCGTCTTCGAGGGTGACGACCCGGTCGGCGAGCTCCAAGCCGTACGGACCGTGCGTGATCACGAGCACGGTTCGCCCCGACACGGCGGCCAGCAGGTCGGCCATGAGAGCCTCGGCGGTCCCGGCGTCGACGTTCGCGGTCGGTTCGTCGAGCACGATGATCGGGCGATCGGCGAGCAGTTCGCGGGCGAGCGCGAGCCGCTGCGCTTCTCCGCCCGACAGCTCGGCCCCGCCGACACCGACCCGCGTCTGCAACCCACGCGGGAGCGCGGCGAGCCATGCGGCGAGGCGGACGTCGTGCACGACCCGTTCGAGTTCGGCGTCGGTCGCGTGCGGCCGCGCGATCCGGAGATTGTCGGCGATCGTCGTGTCGAAGAAGTGCGCGTCCTGCGCGCACCAGCCGACGAGCTCACGCACGTCGTCGCCGCGTAGCGCCGCAACGTCGGTCCCGCCGATGGAAATCGTGCCGTCCTGCAACGGCACGAAGCGCACCAGCGCCGCGGCCAGCGTGCTCTTGCCCGCGCCGCTCGCACCCACGAGCACGGTGCGGGAACCCGGGAGTAATTCGAGGTCGACGCCGGTCAGCGTCGGGCGGGCGGCGCCGGGCCACCGCACGACCGCGTTGTCGATCCTCACACCGAGCGGGGCCGGCGGCGGCGCGAGCGGCGATGCCGGATCGGGAACCGCGTCGGTCGCCGCGAGCACATCGGTGATACGAGCCGCGGCGGCCTGCAGACCGCTGGCCCGGCGGATCGCCGCCGGCATCGTGCCTGCGACATCGGCGAGCATCCAACCGAGCAGGACGATCGGCGCGACGAACAGCGCGCCGAGCGTGCCGCCGCGCACCGCGGCCGCTCCGACGACGAGCAACGCCGCCGCGGTGGCACCGGCCAGCACGACCTCCAGCGCGTCACCGAACGCCGCCGCGCGAGCTTCCCGGCGGGCGAACGCGGCCAGGCGCTTCTCGTGGCGAGCCAGCGTCGCCAGGCGGCCGGGCGCGGCGTTGAACGCCGCGAGCTCTTCGGCCGTCTCCGCGATGTCGACCGCCTCGATGGTGAGCGCGACCCGCTCGCCGGCCACCGCGACGCCGGCGCGCCGTTCGAGCGCCGCGGCGGCGGCAGGTACGGCAACGAGCGCGAGGAGAAGACCGATCGCGAGCACTGCGGCACCCGCGGGGAACACGAGCGCGGCACCCACGACGACACTCGCCGCGACCGCGGCCGCGGCCAGCGGCGGCAGCAACGCGCGGAGTACGAGGTCTTGCACGACGTCGAGATCGCCGACGACGCGCGAGAGCACGTCGCCGCGGGCGCCGCCGGCAAGACCGCCGGGCGCGACGACGGCAAGCTGCTCGTAGACGCGCACCCGCAGCCGGGTCATGAGCCGCAGCACGGCATCGTGCGATTCGAGCCGTTCGCCGTAACGCAGCACCGCCTTCGACAGGGCCAGCGCCCGGACGAGGACCACCGCGACACCCAGTTCGAGCACCGGCGGGTGCTCGGACGCGCGGGACAGCAGCCATGCCGCGCACGCGGTGAGCGCGATGCCCGACAGCGTCGCGAGCGCCGCCAGCGCGACGGCGGCACCGAGCCGGCCTCGCAGCGGCCCCGCTTCGCGCCACAACCAGCGCAGCGGCGCCGAGGATCGTGGCGCGACGGCGACCGGCTCGGGCGGGGCCGACCGTTCGCTTCCCGGCCGCGCGCCGGTCGCGACCGCGCCCAGTCCGCCGACGGTCGGGAGCGGGAGCGCGGCCGGCGCACCGGAGACGAGCTCGACGACGCGGTCGGCCACCGCGACCAGGGCGGTGCGGTGCGCGACCAGCAGCACGGTCGCGCCACCCCGTGCGAGCCGCCGCACCGTTTCGGCCACGAGCGTTTCGGTACCCGCATCGAGGTTGGCGCTCGGCTCGTCGAGCAGCACGAGCCGAGCCGGGCCGTGCTCGCACTTCAGCACCGCGCGCGCGAGGGCCACCCGTTGTTGTTCCCCGGCCGAGAGTGATCGGGCACGGCGCTCGAGCAGGGATGCGATCCCCAGCGAACCGGCCACCTCGCGCACCACGTCGAGCGGCACGCCGGGTACGGCCATCGCAAGATTCGCGTGCACCGACGCGTCCGACAGCGCAGCGTGCTGCGGTACCCAGGCCACCGTGTCGTTCCACGCGTCCCGATCGATCGCCGCGAGCTGGACACCGTCGACCGTCACCCTCCCACCGTCGGGAATGACGCGACCGCGCAGCACCGAGAGCAGCGTGCTCTTACCGGCTCCGTTCGTGCCGGTGAGCGCGACGATCTCGCCGGGGCGCACCGCGAACGTTGCGTCGATCGGCGCCGCCGTCGCCCGACCGGCATGCGTGACGCGTACATGCTCGCACTCGACCCGCACCCGCTCCGGCACCGGGGCGTCCCCGCGTGGCGCGACCGGGGCGTCGACGACGGCGAGAATGTCGGCCGCGGCTTCCAGCCCCTCCGTCGCGCTGTGGTAGGCGGCGCCGAGCCGGCGGAGCGGGGCGAAACACTCCGGTGCGAGCAGCAGCACCACGAACGCGGGCGCGAGCGCGATGTGCGCGCTCACGAGCCGCAAACCGACCGACACCGCGACCAGCGCGACCGAGAGCGACGCCAGCAGTTCGAGCACGAGCGCCGACAGGAACGCCGAACGCAACGCCTGCATCGCGGCGCGTCGATGACGCTCGCCGAGTCGCTCGATCGTCTTCGCCTGCGCGTGGTGGCGGCCGAAACCCTTCAACGTCGGGAGCCCGGTGACGACGTCGAGGACATGGCCGGCGAGACGCTGCAGGCTCGCCCAACTCCGTCGGCTTCGCTCGGCACTGAACTTCCCGACGAGGACCATGAACACCGGGACGAGCGGGAGCGTGATGCACAGCAACACGCCGCTCGTACGGTCGACGAGGAGGGCCGCAACCCACACGATCGGCGGTACGAGCGCGGCGGAGACCATCGTCGGCAGGTAACCCATGACGTAGGGCTCGAGCGCGTCGACGCCTCGCGTCCCGAGTACCCCGATCTCGCCGGGCGCCCGCCGGGACGGGTCGGTGAGGAACCTTTCGAGCAGCGTGGCGCGCAGGTCGCCGGTGATCTTCGACGCCGCCCGCCGGCCCCACATGGTCGCGCCGGCACCGACCGCCGCCCGCCCAAGCGTCGCGAGCACGAGCCACGATGCGGCCGTCGCAACCCGCGCCGCCGGCCAACCGCCCTCCACGACGCCCCCGAGCGCGCGGCCGAGCACGAACACCTGCACGAGCAGGAGCGCGGTGTCGAGCAGGGTGAGGACCGCGCTGCCGACCAGGAACGGCCGGAGTGAACGGGCGCGCCGCACGAGGCGCGGGTCGAGCGGCTTCACGACCGGGTGGCGTTCACAGGCGCGAGACGATCGGGGGGAAGCATCTCCACGCTGATACGCCGGCGGAAGACCCAGTAGCTCCACCCTTGGTACAACAACACGACGGGTGTGATCACCAGCGCGACCCAGGTCATGATTCCGAGTGTGTAGGAGGTACTCGACGCGTTGTGCACGGTGAGGCTGTACGCCGCCTTCGTCGTCGACGGCATGACGTTCGGGTACAGGCCACCGAACAAGCTGACGACGGCCGCGGCGATCGCGACGCCGGTCCCCGCGAACGCCCAACCTTCTCGCGCCGCGCGGTTGGCAACGAACGCGCCGATCAACGCCACCGCGGCGACCAGTGTCGTGATCCAGGTCCACCAGGCACCGAGGTCGAGTTGGGCCCACAGCAGGAAAGCCGCACCGGCGACGATCACGACCGGCGCGATCGTCGTCGCGACGCCGCGGGCACGCGTGCGCACGTCGCCCGCGGTTTTCAGCGCGATGAAGTGCGCACCGTGCAACGTGAACAAGCCGAGCGTCACGACCCCGCCGAGCAACGCGAACGGGTTCAGGAGCGTGAACAGGTTCCCGGTGAAATCGCCACTCCGGTTGATCGGCACGCCGTGCACGATGTTCGCGAGCGCGACCCCCCAGAGGAGGGCCGGGAGCGCCGAACCCACGAAAATGGCGCGGTCCCACCGCGAACGCCACTGCGCGTCGTCATGTTTGGAGCGGTACTCGAACCCGACGCCGCGCACGATCAGCGCGACGAGGATGATCAGCAACGCGAGGTAGAACCCGGAGAACAACGTCGCGTACCAGTTGGGGAAGGCCGCGAAGGTCGCACCACCGGCAACGAGCAGCCAGACTTCGTTCCCGTCCCAGAGCGGCCCGATCGTGTTGACGAGGACCCGCCGTTCGGCATCGGTCCGTCCGAGGACCGGCAGCAGGATCCCGACCCCGAAGTCGAACCCTTCGAGGAACAGGTAGCCGGTCCACAACACCGCGATGAGCATGAACCAGACGGTCCTGAGCTCCACGATCCACTCCTGTCAGTACGCGTCAGTACGCGAAGGTGAGGCGGTCTTCGGAATCTTCGGCCTCGTCGTCGAGCGGCACCGGCATGCTGGCTTCCGGCCCGCCGCGTACGACGCGCAACAGCAGGCCGCCCTCGATAACGGCGAGCACGCCGTACAGCAGTGTGAACACGACGAGCGACGTGAGGATGACCCAACCCGAAACCGAACTCGACACGCCGTTCGCGGTGAGCATCCGCACCGAGTCGAGACCGGTCGGGTTGGGCGCGACGATCCACGGTTGCCGCCCCATCTCGGTGAACACCCACCCGAAGGAGTTCGCGAGGAGCGGCGTGGCGATGGCGAGCAGCGCAAGTCGCGTCCACCAGGCGCTCACGAAACGACGTCCTTTGCGCGTCCGCCACAATCCGAATGCGGCGAACGCGGCGGCCAGGAGCCCGAAGCCGATCATGAACCGGAACGACCAGTAGGTCACCACCATGTCGGGGCGGTAGTCGCCGGGGCCGTAACGCTGGCGGTATTGCGCCTGCAGGTCGTGCACGCCCTTCACCGTGGAGTTGGGGTTGTCGCTCGCGAGGAACGACAGCGCCTTCGGGATGCTGAGCGTCCGGACGTCGCACTCCTTGCTCACGTTGCCGTACGCGAGCAGCGAGAAGCCGGCGCCCTTTTCCGTGTTGCACAACGCCTCCGCGGCGGCCATCTTCATCGGCTGTTGCTCGATCATGAGTCGCGCCTGCACGTGGCCCGTGATCGCGACGCCGAGCCCCGCGACGAGCACGACCGCCATGCCGCCGCGCATGACGGTGCCGAATGTCGTGCGATCGACATCGGTGACGCCCTGGCGTTGGTGCGCGCTCTCCCATGCCGCGATGCCGACGAGGAAGGCCCCCGCGGTCATGAACGAAGCCATGATCGTGTGCGGGTACGCGGCAAGCACGGTGGAGTTGGTCAGCACCCGCCAGATGGAGGTGAGCTCAGCCCGGTTCGCGGCCGCGTTGTAACGCACGCCGACGGGATGCTGCATCCACGAGTTCGCGGCGAGGATGAAAAAGGCCGACAGGCTGGTGCCGAACGCGACGAGCCAGATGGTCGCCAGGTGCGCCTTGCGCGGGAGGCGGTCCCAACCGAAGATCCACAATCCGAGGAACGTCGACTCGAGGAAGAACGCGGCGAGCCCTTCCATCGCGAGCGGCGCGCCGAAGATGTCACCCACGAATCGCGAGTAGCTGCTCCAGGCCATCCCGAACTGGAATTCCTGGACGATGCCGGTGACGACACCCATGGCGAAGTTGACGAGAAAGAGCTTCCCCCAGAACTTCGTCTGGCGCAGCCACCGCTCTTCGCCGCTGCGGTACCAGATCGTTTGCAGGACCGCGACGACAAGCGACAAGCCGATCGTCAGCGGAACGAAGATGAAGTGATAGACGGTGGTGATACCGAACTGCCAGCGCGCGACGTCGAGCCCGTTCATACCCGTTTCCCGGAAGTTGGCGAACGGACGTGATGCTCGTCATCCCGGCTTCCGATGGGCAGGGGCAAGCGTCATCCGGTCCGGGACTTCCGTCCCGAACCGGACGGCGCGCCGGGGCGCTTGTCATGCCGTGGGCGGATTGCCCCGACCGTTGGTGTCACCGGACATCGATGGTGCGATCTGCGGTTCGAGCGGGTGGTCATGGCTCAACTCCCGCGTGTCGTGGTGTTCGACTGCGTCGAAGGCGTGGCGGCGGTTGCCGTTTTCGACGTCGTCGACTTCGTCGTTCCCGAAGTCGACGAGGTCGTGGACGCGCTGGTCGCCGTGGTGGACTTGGTCGCGTTGCTGCTGCCACCGCCGGCCGTCATGCATCCCGCGAACGCGAGCATCGAGACGACACTGGTTGCGGTTGCGATGCGGCGGGCGCGCTTGGCGACATGGGGTCGGGGCGTGCGGTTCATCACAATCTCCTTCTGGCGGTTGCGCGACGGACGAGCGGAGCGTCAGGCCGCGTGACGGATGCGGGCGACGACCGAAGCGCCGCCCAGGAACGCCGGCAGTCCCGGCGACGACGCGGTAACGCCGTCGCCGTCGACCGTCAGCGCTTCGGCGAAGGCCGGGAACACGTCGAGCGCGTGAATCGAACCGCGCAGCAACACCGCCTTGGCGAGCACTTCGGCCGCCCAGGCGGTACCGGAGACGACGGTCACCAGCGCGAGGGCGGATGCCGACGGGCGGCCGGTGGTCGGGTCGATGAGGTGGTGAGCCGGTTCGCCGTTGCATTGCCAGCGCCGCCGCAACGTCGTCGACGTTGCGACGGCGCCGTCGCGTATGCCGATCCGGGCGAGCGGTTCACCGCCCCACGGGTGCTCGACCGCGATCGTCCAACCGGTACCCGGGCCGGTGCGCGCCGGGGCCTCACCCGCAACCCGGAGGTCGCCACCGAGGTTGACGCACACACCGTCGGCGCCCGCGTCCATCGTTTCACCGGCGACGAGGTCCGCCGCCAGGCCCTTGCCGATGCCGCCCGGGTCGAACCCGGTGCCGGCGGGCAGGCACACCGCGCGGCCGTGGCGGACAATGCCGCCGCAGCCCGACGTCAGCGGGCTGTCCCCCGCGACCGGTTCGGGCGGCAACTGCTCGTACGACCGGTCGTACCCGGCGCGGATCACCGCGCCGAGCAGGGTCGGGTCGAACGTGCCGCCCGTGAGTCGCCACGCCTCGACGGCGCGGCCGACGAGCAGCGCGGTGTCGTCGGAGACGACGAGCGGGGCCCCGGCATGGTCGTTGAGCGCGTTCACCTCGCTGCCGGGGATGAACCGGCTCCAGCGACGTTCGAGCTCTTCGATCCGGCGTTGCGCGTCGAGTGCGAGGCCGGGCCGCCCGCCGACGACGATCACGTGCACATCTGTGCCCATCGCCCGGAACTGCAATTCGTTGCCCATCATCGCTCCTTCCGTGTTGCACCGCTTCGGTGCACTGGAGCCATGATCGAGCCGGTTGCTCAGACCAGCCTGGGAAAGCGAGCAGTTCTGCCGCCGATCTCGTGGCCACGGCTCGCGAGCCGCGCCGGTCGTTGCGCGCCTAGCAGGGTGATGAATTATCCCGCACAAGGCGCCGCCGCTTGCGGGAACATGCTGGTCGGCGAACGTTGGCGGCGCCGTCGAATCCATAATTCATCACCCTGCTACTGGCCACCCGGCAGGCGAAGCGAGTAACCGACCCCGCGCACCGTATGGAGCAGCGGCGGGCTGAACGCGTCGATCTTGTGACGAAGGTAAGAGATGTATGTCTCGAGAACGCTCGCGTTCCCGGCGAAGGTGTAATCCCAGACGTGCTCGAGGATCTGGTCGCGGGTCAACACCTTGCGGGCGTTGGCAAGCAGGTAGTGCAGCAGCTTGTACTCCGTCGGCGTGAGCTCGATCAGCTGCCCTTGCCGCCAGACGTCGCGCGTCTCCTCGTCGAGTTCGAGATCGGCGTAGGTGAGCCGGTGCTCCCCGCCGGCGTACCCCGCCGAGCGCCGCAAGACGGCTTTGACCCGTTCCACCAGTTCCTCGATGCTGAACGGTTTCGTGACGTAGTCGTCGCTGCCGAGGCGGAGCCCCTCGACCTTGTCGCGCGTCTGGTCGCGCGCGGTGAGGAAGATCACCGGGACACGGGTCGCCGCGCCCTCCGACTGGCGGAGGCGCCGCGCGACCTCGAACCCGTCGAGATCGGGGAGCATCACGTCGAGCACGACGAGATCGGGGCGCCGGCGTTCGATCGCCTCGAGCGCGGCACGGCCCGAACCGACCCGCTCGACTTCGAAGCCGTTGAAGCCGAGGCCCATCGCGACAAGTTCCGTGATGTGCTCCTCATCGTCGACGACGAGCACGAACGGTTGCTTCACCGCGTCCGGCACGGGCGCGACCCTAACGTTCGGAGCCCATTCCAAGGCTGCTCGGAGCATTGCCGTCTAGCGTCCCCGTATGACACTCCGGCTCCGGCTCGTCGCGGCACTCGTCGTGCTCGTGACCGTCGGGCTGGCGGTGTTCGGGGTCACCACATACGTCCTCTACGCACGTTCCGAGTACCAGCGACTCGACGACCAGCTGCGGTCGTCCGTACCGGCGGTGGCCCACCAACTCCAGGAGACGGCGAACCTCGTACCGGCCTCCAGCACGAACGACACGCAGTCGGGAAGCGGCGACCAACCGCCGGTGGTCGCGCCGCCCGACGCGTACGGAGAACTGCTGAACTCGAAGGGCACGGTCGTTGCCCGCGCCGCGCTCGTCACTTCCAGCGCGCAGCCGGAGCTGCCGGCGACGCTGCCCGCGCCCGGGACGGGCGGCCGTTTCATCGATGCCGGTTCGGTCACGGGATCGACCCGATGGCGGGTTTTCATCTCCACGACACAACAACCGTCGGGTGGGACGCTCGTCATCGCCTTCCCGGTGAACGAGGTGCGGTCGTCGTTGCGCCACCTCGTTCTGATCGAATCGATCGCCGCCGCCGCACTCCTCGTGCTCCTCGCGCTCGGTTCGTGGCTCGTGCTCCGGCGCGGGCTGCGGCCCCTCGAGACGATGGCGACGTCGGCGAGTTCGATCACCGCGGGCGACCTCTCGCGGCGCGTCTCGCCCTCGGAACCACGCACCGAGATCGGCCAGCTCGGGCTCGCGCTCAACACGATGCTCGAACAGATCGAGACCGCGTTCCGGGAACGTGAAGCGACCGAGCACCGGCTCCGGCAGTTCCTCGCCGACGCGTCACACGAACTGCGCACGCCGCTCACGTCGATCCAAGGCTTTGCCGAACTGTTCCGGCTCGGCGCCAGCGACGATCCCGACAAGCTCGCGCTCACCATGCGGCGCATCGAGGAGGAATCCGACCGCATGAAGACCCTCGTCGAAGAGTTGCTGCTCCTGGCCCGGCTCGACGAGACGCGGCCCGCGGAACGGTTGCCCGTCGACCTGTCGGTGCTCGCGGCCGATGCGTGCACCGACGCGGCTGCCGTCGCACCCGAACGACGCTTCACCCTCGACGCACCCCACCCGGTGGTCGTCCTCGGCGACGAAGCGCACCTCCGCCAGGCGATCGGGAACCTGGTCGCGAACGCGATCCGCCATACGCCCGCGGCGACCGCGGTCGACGTGTCGGCGGTCGGAGACGACGGGACCGCCGCCGTCACCGTGCGCGACCACGGCGCCGGCATCGACGAAGCGTCGATCCCGCATGTCTTCGACCGTTTCTGGCAGGCCGACCCGGCCCGAGCCGGCCGCGGCGCGGGGCTCGGCCTCGCCATCGTCGCCGCGGTCGCCGAAGAGCACGGCGGCGAGGCCGGGGTCGCAAATGCTCCCGGGGGCGGGGCCGCGTTCACGCTGCGGCTCCCGCTGCCGGCCGGCTGACCGGTGACCGCATCATCATGCGCCCCGCCCTGCATTAGCGTTGCGGTGAGCGACAGCAATGCCGTGCCGGAGCAGCCGGGCCCGATTGGTCGTTCATCCGAAGCCTGTTTCTTTCGTCCGTAGCCGTGGACCGAGGGGCGCAGAAGGGTGGGAGCATGGCGGGCACAACCGCGCGAACCTCGCCGAAGTTGCGACTGCTGGCAGTGCTCGACGACCACACGACTCGTAGTGTCGTGCTCGCGACTTCGCGCTCGTTCGCACCCCTGTTCCGCGCCGAACTCGAGAGCGTCTACGTCTACGACACCCGCAACGGCACGCGCGAGCTCGTGGTGGCATTCGGGCGCGATCACGTGCAGGCGACGCCACGCGCGGGCGCGCTGACCGACCTCATCAACACGCCGGGTATCGCGGCCGCGGTCGTCGCCGGCGTCGCGCCCGACGGTCGCCCGGTTTCGCTCGCGGCGCGCCGCGCCTTGACCGGCGCCCGCAAACCGATCGTCGTGCTGCCACCGGGCGTGCGGCCTTACTACGAGCACGCGGTGCCCAAGTTGTTGCTCGCGCTCGACGGCGCGCCGGAACCGGCTCGCGCCGTCGACCGGTTCCTGGCTCAGGCGTCGCCCGGCGTCGAACCCGCGGTGCTGCAGGTGTCGAGCCCGTTCACTGCCCCCGCCGTGATCGCCGACGCATGCCGCGCCTCGTCGAGCGACGCTGTCGTGCTGGCGTGGTCGCAAGACTTCTCGACCGGGCACGCGCGGGTCGTGCGCGAGGTACTGGCTCGTTCCGAGGTGCCGGTCCTGCTCCTGCCCATCGCCGGCGACGCATCACGGGAACTCGACCTCACCGAACGGGAGATCGACCTCGCCGAGGAAACGCACGAGGAACCACGCGACACACCCACCGCTCATTCGGAATGACGTGGCATCACCCTGCTACATGACGGTGGCGGTGATCTCGGCGGTCGTGGAAGCCGACGTGTTCCCGGGCACCGTGATCGTCGCCGTCACCGTGACCTGAGTCCCGGCGGGCAGCTTGGCGTGAGGCCAGGCGAACGTGTAGCTCTTGGTTTTCCCGGGGTTCAACGCGACGCCTTTCCCGACCGGAGGCGTGAGCACGACGGGATCGTCGGTCCCGACCTGCACCGTCATCCCGACGTTGCTGCTGCGCAACGGTGAGACTGCCGCGAGGCCGTCGTTCGCGACCGTCAGTTTCAGCGAGTTCGAGGTCTGTTTCGTCGTGATCTTCGGCGTCGACACCGTCACCGACAGATCGATGCCGTTCGGCGACGACACCGTCGCGCAGTCGTTCTCGGGATGTTCGTCGCCGGCCTTCGACACACACGCGGTGACGTCGATGAGGTCGCCTGCGTTCAACGAGTCGCCGTGGTTCCACGTGATCGTGAACGTCGCGCTCTTCCCCGCCTTGAGGTTCACCGACTTCGGCGTGACGGTGAGCATGCCGGGATCGACCGGCACACCATTGACGTTCACGAGCGCCGCGATGTCACCGTCGGTGACGGCCCGCGTGCCGGTTTCCTCATTTTTCACCGTTGCTTTGAACGTGCTCTTCTCGGCCTGGCCTTTCACCGTCCCGGTGAGCGTCATGCCGAGGTCGAGGCCGGGAATTCCACCGACCGTGACCGACACGGCTTGCGAGTCCATGCCGCCATGGCCGTCGTCGACGGTCAACAAGAAGGCAAGCGTCACCGGCCCGGGCGGTGCGACGAACGTCGGCATGACCGACGTCGCGTCCGACAGCGAAACGGGCGTCCCGGCGGTCTGTGCCCACGAGTAGGTCAGGGTTTGACCGGGATCGGGGTCGGACGATGCTGACCCGTCCAATGTCACCGGGTCGCCCGCCTCCACGCCCGACGCCGGCGACGCCGACGCGACCGCCGTCGGGGGCGTGTTCGTGACCGTCACCGTCACCGAGCTCGTCGCCGTACTGAACCCGTCGTCGACGGTCAGGTCGAACGTCAGCACGTCGGGGAGGTCGGGCGCGGTGAAGGTCGGGCCGACGGAGGTCGGGTCGGACAGGCTCACCGTCGTGCCACCGGTCTGCACCCACGAATAGGTGAGATCGCGATCGTCGGGGCTCGACGAACCGGAACCGTCGAGCGCAACCGGCGACCCCACGAGGACTTGCTGGTCGGGCCCGGCGTCGGCGATCGGTGGAGTCGACGCGTTCACGGTGACGTTCGTCGTGCTCGCGGTCGACGTGTTGCCGTTCGTCCCACTGCCGGCGATACCGCTCGTCGTGTCGGTGACGACCAACGAGAACGTGTACGAGCCGACGGTGCTCGGCGTGAACGTCGGTTTCTGTGCCGTCGGGTCCGACAACGTCACCGTCGGCCCGGCCGTCTGCGTCCACCCGTAACCGATGACGTGACCCTGGGCCTGCGTGCTCGCGGACCCGTCGAGGGTCACGGGGTCGCCGGCGTTCACGGTTTGGGCGCCGCCCGCGTTCGCGACCGGCCGGGTCGGCAGCGTCGCGGCGTAGTTGGCGAGCGTCGCCGACAGCGCCGACGACTTCCCGGTATTGATCTTGGTGACCGTCACCTTCCATTCGGGGCAGTTCGCCGAGGTCGGCGAGGTCGCGCCCGAACCGCTCGTGCACACCGAGGTGTTGCCTGCTCCAGCACCACTCGGCGGCACCACGAACGTCGGGTTCTGAGCCGTGGTCGACGACAACGTCGTCGTGCGCCCGCTGCTCTGCGCCCACACGTACGAGTAATCAGCCGGGTTCGTGCCGTCCGGGTTCGTGATGGCCCCCGCGTTCAGCTGCACGACGTCACCCACGTAGAACGTCGTACCGCTCCCGCTCAGGCGGGTTTTCGTCGGGGCACCAACCGACGGTGTCGACGCGACCGACGACACCGATGTCGAGGCCGAATCGGTTCCGCCGAAACCGTCGTCGACGAGAACCGAGAACTGGAACGTCGAGCCACCGGGCGAGTCGACCGGCGGGACCACGAAGGTCGGCTTCGCGGCGCTCGGGTCCGACAGCGTCACTGTCGGGGCACCGTTGGCGACTTGGGCCCACGTGTAGGTCAGCGGATCATGGTTCGCGTCGCTGCTCGCGGTCGCGTCGAGCGTGACCGTCGTCCCGGCAGTCTTCCCGGTCTGGTTCGCGCCGGCGTTCGCAACCGGCGCGACGTTGGCCGAGTTCTCGACGGTCACCGAGTCGGTCGATGCCGGGCCGCCGAACGACGACACGGTCAGGTCGAACGTGTAGGTCGCGTCGGTGGCGTCGGAAGTGAACGTGGGTGTCGCAACCGTGGGGTCCGACAACGTGACGGCCGGACCACCCGTCTGCACCCAGGAGTACGAGTCGATCGGGTCGTCGTTGTCGTCGAAGCTCTTCGTCCCGTCGAGCGTGACCGTCGAGTTCAGGTGCACGAACTGGTCGGGGCCCGCGTCGGCAGTCGCACCCGTCTCCTGGTAGTTCAGGCGCGGATCGGTCTGGAGCACGAAATGCGCGGTGTTCAGACCCGCCGCGGCCGGGAGGCCGAACGCGGTGTTGATCGAGGATGCGCCGAGGTTGGCGAGCGCGCACGCACTTCCTGCGCCACCGACGGCGAAACTGTTGTCGACGGCGGTGTACCGGCCGTTGTGGGTGTCGAAGGGTGTCCCGCTGATCGGCTGGTTCGGCGCCGGCGGACTGGTGGTGCCGGTGGTGAGGTTGAGCGGTATGCCTGCGCTGCTGCTACTCGACGGGACGAAGCAGTTCGTACCGAGCGCGGTCAGGCCGCTCCCGCCCTGGAGCTGCACCCGGATGTTGATCGGCATGCTCACGGCGCCGGTGTCGATGTTGATCGTTCCGGCGAACGGCGTGGCCGGCGATGCGGTCGGTGCGGGCTGGATCCCGGCGGTGATCACGCCGAGCGTGCTGTCGGGGATGTAGCCCGGCGGGAAGTAGATGCCGCCGAGCGACTCGGCCTGCGCCTCGCTGGTACGGACGGTCTTGGGGATCGACATGGAGCCGTCGGCGTTGACGGTCCCTTCGATCACGACGTTCTCGACGGGTTGCAGACCGGTGGCCAGTTCGCTGTTGTCAGCGGCGCTGACGCACTCAGGGTCGGCGTTGCTGATGTCGTAGGTACTGCCGGCGCCCGGCGCGGTCGTGAAGCCCGCGACGCCCGTCGAAGGGCTGTTGGCCGAAAGCGTGAGTGTCGTCGCCGTGTTGCTCACGATGTGCGCACCGGCGGGGGGCGTCGCGGTGCCCGGGCCCGCAGTGATCCACACCGACTTGCCCTGCCATTGGTTGGTGGTCCACGCCTGGGTGGTGTCGACGATGCTGGTCGTCGTCCCGCCGGTTGCGGTGCCGGACGTCAAGTCGGCGCTCGCCTGGAAGTAGTCGGAGAGGCCGTCGGTCCCGCCGCCCTGGCCCACGGTCCCGAGGGGAGCGGCGTCGTTGTTCTGCGCGCCGTCGGCACAGGCCGCCGGTCCGGTGCTCGGACCGAGGTCGAAGAGCTGTTGGGTGGAAAGCCCCGCGTTGATGACGAGGTACGAACCCGCCGCGAAACTGAACCGCGTCAAGCCGGTCGGCGTGATGTCGGTCGCCGACGCCGGCGACGCCGATGCGAACGCAACGCCCGCAACGAGCCCGAACACCGAAAGGATCGACAACGCGCCACGCGCGCGTGCGAAGACTCGACGCCCATTCATCATCGATGCTCCCAGCTCACCCGCAACTTCGGGCGTTGCCTTCCGCTGTCGCGAACAACGTGCGCGACCGGGTGCTGTGGGGGGCCACGGTCACCCGCGACCCCCCACAGCGGGGGAAATGTGGGTCAGCTCACGACCCGCATGACCGTCGAACAGCTGTTGTCCGACGTATTGCCGGGCACGACGAGACAGGCTGTCGCCGTGACCTGGGTCCCGACGGCGAGCTTCGCGTGCGCCCACTTGTAGCTGAACGACTTGCTCTGACCGGCGCCGATCGCAACGCGTGCGGCCGTCGAGGTCAGCACGATCGGGTCACCGGCACCGATCTGGATCGTGACCGTGAGGTCGTCGACCCGGAGCGGCGTGATGGTGCCGAGGCCGTCGTTGTGCACGGTGACCTTCACCGTGTCGGACGTGTGCGACTTCTTCACCGACGTGAGGTCGGCAACGGTCGACAGCGAGATCGGGAGCGTCGGGAACGACAGCGAGTCGCAGTTGTTCTCCGGGTGCTCGTCGCCGGGGACATCGACACACGAGGCAACGGCGATGATGTCGCCGGCGTGCAACGTGTCGCCGTGGTTCCAGGTGATCTTGTACGCCGACGTGTCGCCGGGCTTGATGTTCGCCGACTTGGCGGTGACGACCACGTCGGCCGCGTTCACCGGGTCACCGTTCACGACGATGCTCGGATGGATGTTCGCGTTCGTGACCGTGCGCTTCCCGGTCTCGAGGTTCTGCACCGTTGCCGTGAACGTGCTCTTGGCCTGCTCACCGGTGACTGAGCCCTTCAGGGTCGAGGCAAGGTCGAGACCGGCGGTGCCGGCCACGCTCACCGTGACCGTCGCCGACCCGTTCCCGCCGTGACCGTCGTCGACGGTGAGCTGGATCGTGATCGTCGCCGGTCCGACGGGCGCCGTGAACGTCGGCTGCGCCGATGTCGCGTCGGACAGCGTCACTGCCGGGCCACTCATCTGCGCCCACGAGTAGGTGAGCGTGTGCCCGTCGGGGTCGCTCGATCCGGTGCCGTCGAGTTGGACGACGGTGTTCGAATCGACGTTCTGGTCGGGCCCGGCGTCGGCAATCGGGTTGGTGTTGTGCACCGTCACCGTGACGCTCGCCGTCGCCGAACCTCCGTACGCATCGGAGACCGTGACCGAGAACGCGAGCGTTGTCGGCAACGTCGGTGCGGTGAACGTCGGCGTCGCCGACGTGCCGTCGGAGAGCGTGACCGCCGTGCCCGCGGTCTGCTGCCAGCTGTAGCTGAGCGTGTGACCGTCGGGTTGCGAAGACGCTGAAGCGTCGAGTGCCACAGGCGTGCTCACGAGCACGTCCTGGTCGGCACCCGCGTCAGCCACCGGTGGTGCGTACGACACGACGTCGACGTTCGTCTCGGCCGTACTCGTCGCACCCGAGATCGTGTCGGTGACGATCAGGCTGAACGTCAGCGTCCCGGCCGTGATGGGCGCCGTGAACGTCGGTTGCGCGCTGGTCGCGTCCGACAGTGACACGGTCGTGCCGGCGGTCTGGCTCCACGAGTAGCTGAGCGGGTGACCGTCGGTCTGGGCCGATTCAGTGCCGTCGAGGGTGACCGCGTCGAGCACCTTGACCATCTGGTCGGAACCGGCGTTCGCGACCGGCGGGTCGAACGGTGTCACGTTCACGACCACGTCGTCGGTGCTGGTACCGCCGAAGAGGCTGTCGGTGACCGTCAGCGTGAAGCCCAACGATCCGGTTCCCGCCGGTGCCGTGAACGTCGGCATACCCGCAGTCGGGTCCGACAAGGTCACGGTCGTGCCGGAGGTCTGTACCCAGCTGTAGTCGAGGGGGTGGCCGTTCGCCTGCGACGAGCCGGAACCGTCGAGCGTGACGGTGTCGGCCGGGTGCACGTTCTGGTCGGGCCCGGCGTTGGCGATCGGCGCGGGGTAGGCGTTCACCGTCACGACGACGGCGTCGGATGCAGTGCCTCCCGGCTGACCGTCGTCGACGGTCACCGTGAAGCCGAGCACGTCGGGCGATGCGGGCGCCGTGAACGTCGGCATGGCCGCCGTCGCGTCCGACAACGTCACCGGCGTACCCGAGGTCTGCAGCCACGAGTACGTGAGCGGCAGGCTCTGGGCCTGGCTCGAACCGCTGGCGTCGAGGGTGACCGTGTCACCGACGTGCACGTTCTGGTCGGGGCCGGCGTCGGCGACCGGCGCCGCGATCGTCTGCGACGTCACCGTCGCGGTGCTCGCGGTCGACGTGTTGCCGTTCGTACCGCTCCCGACGATGCCACTGGTCGTGTCGGTGACGACGAGCGAGAACGTGTACGTGTCGTCGGCTGCCGGGGTGAACGTCGGCTTCTGCGCCGTCGGGTCCGACAGCGTCACCGGCGTGCCGCCGGTCTGCGTCCACGCGTAGCTGATCACGTGGCCCTGGGCCTGCGTGCTGGCCGAGCCGTCGAGGGTCACCACGCTGCCGGTGTTGACGTTCTGGTTGCCGCCGGCATTCGCGACCGGCCGCGTCGGGAGCGTCGCTGCGTAGTTGGCGAGCGTCGCCGACAGCGCCGACGACTTCCCGGTGTTGATCTTGGTGACCGTCACCTTCCATTCGGGGCAGTTCGCCGAGGTCGGCGAGGTCGCGCCCGAACCGCTCGTGCAGACGGCGGTGTTCCCCGCGCCCGAGCCGGACGGCGGCACCACGAACGTCGGGTTCTGAGCCGTGGTCGACGACAACGTCGTCGTGCGCCCGCTGCTCTGCGCCCACACGTACGTGTAGTCGGCCGGGTTGTTGCCGTCGGGGTTCGTGATCGTGCCCGGGTTGAGCTGCACGACGTCGCCCACGTAGAAGGTCGAACCGCTCCCGCTCAGGCGGGTCTTCGTCGGTGCGCCGATCGTCGGTGTCGAGGCGCCGACGGTGATCGACACCGGCGTCGCGGTGGTGTCGGTGTCTTGTGGGTTGGGACCGCCGTTCGTCGCGGTCACGTTGAACTGGAACACGTAACCGGCGGGGCCCGTAACCGGCGGCACGACGAAGGTCGGCTTCGCCGCGTTCGGGTCGGACAGCGTCACCGTGGGGGCACCGTTGGCAACCTGCGCCCAGGTGTAGGTGAGCGGGTTGTTGTCGGGATCGGTCGAGCCGGTCGCGTCGAGCGTGATCGTGTTGCCCGCGACCTTTCCGGTCTGGTCAGGCCCGGCGCTCGCCACGACCTGCTCCGGCGTGACCGAAACGGTGGTGGTGGCAGCGGTCGAGACCTTGCCGCCCGTGCCGCTCCCGGCGATCGGGTTGACCGTGTCGGTCACGACGAGCGAGAACGTCAACGTCTGCGTGGTGAGCGGCGTGGTGAAGGTCGGCTTCTGCGCCGTCGGGTCCGACAACGTCACGGGGTCGCCGCCGGTCTGGCTCCACGCGTAGGTGATCGGGTTGCCCTGCGCCTGGGCGCTGGCCGAACCGTCGAGGGTGACGGTGCGGTTCGAGCCCTTGTTCTGCGCGGGGCCGCGTTGGCGACCGGGCGGGTGTAGAGGCTGCTCCCGTAGTTGGCGAGGGCGGCCGACGCCGACGACTTGCCGGTGTTCGTCTTGGTGACGATCACCTTGAAGGTGGGACAGTTCGTCGCACCGCTGCCGCTCGTGCAGGCCGAGGTGCCGTTCGGCGGCAACACGTAGGTCGGGTTGGCCGCCGTGGTGCTCGAAAGCGTGGTGGCGATGCCGTTGTTCTGCGACCACGCGTACGTGTAGTCGGCGGGGAGGTTGCCGTCGGGGTTGGTGATGTTCGCGGTGAGCGTGATCGTCTCACCGGCGTAGAACGTGGAACCGTTCGGCCCCGACTTCGCAACGGTGACCGTCGGGGTCGAAGCACCGACCGTGATCGACACCGGGCTCGACGTCGTGACACCGCCGTTGTTGTCGTCGACGGTCAACGTGAACTGCGCGCTGTACCCGCCCGGCGAGGTCACCGGCGGCGCGGTGAACGTCGGCTTGATCGCGTGGATGTCGGAGAGCGTGATCGCGGGTGCGCCGTTGCTCACCTGCGCCCACGTGTAGGTGAGGGGTTGCGCGGGCGGCCCGTCGGCGTCCGAGGACGCGGAGCCGTCGAGGGTGATGACGTTGCCCGCGACCTTGCCGGTCTGGTTCGGGCCGGCGTTCGCGACCGGTGGCGTGTTGTCGGCGATCGTGTAGTGGACGGTCTGCGAGATGGGGTCGTTGTTCGCGTCGGTGCCGTTGATCGTGAAGGTGTACGAACCCGGTGTCGAGGTGTCGAGGGCCTGACCGGACGGCACATCACCGACACAGCTGTCGTACGTGTCGGTTGCCCCGGCGAGGCAGGAGTAGTCGGCAGTGACCGACTGGCCGGTGACGTACTCCGCGCCTTCGAAGGGCGTGACCGTCTTGACGAACGGCACGACGAGCGTGTGGCTCAACGGGGGCGACGTGCCGTTCGGGATCGCGTTCGGGCCCGTGTAGTAATCGGGGGCGGTCGGGTAACTGGTGGTCGCTTCCCAGCCGACACCGCAGGCCGCCTTGGCCGTGATGTGGAGGATCGCGGTGATGTCGTCGGTGTTGAGGTAGGTGGGGTCGGTCCAGTTCGAGTCGTTGCCGTAGACCCAGATCTTCCCGTCGCTCGAGTTCCACGGCGCGGTCGCGGTGGTGCTGGTGAGCGTCGCCCCGCTCGCCGGAGCCACGAAGTTGTTCGGTTGGGCGCCGCCGTAGTTGCGGGGCTCGGAGCCGGGGAGCTGGCCGCCGAGTTTCAGTTGCAGATCGGTGCCGGGCGCCGCGTTCGCGGTGACGTTGATCGTGATCGCGGGGCCTTGCAGCGCCGACCCGCCCTTGTACTGCGTCGTACCGGTGGAGCTGCCGAGCAACGCAACGTCGAGCCGGTTCGTGGTGGTGTTCCAGAAGACGCTGGGCGCGATGCCGGGGACGGCGAGGCGCAGGTTGGCGGGAAGGGTCAGCGGGTCGAAGTTCGGGTCGGGGTTGTTGCCGTTCGGGCCGGCGACGTCGGGCACATTCGCCGGGTCGACGTAGTAGCCGGCGTCAGGGTTCGCGCCGGTGTTGCCGTCGATCGGCGCCTGGGTGACGCTGTTGATCGTCACGCCCGCGGGGAGTTGGTAGGCGCTGATCTGGTTGTAGATGTAGTTGATCGTCGCGGTGATGCCGGAGCTCGTGTCCTGCTTCGGGTACAGCGACAGGTCGGGCTTGATCTTGATGTTGAAGGTGTCGCCCTGGTGCACCGCGTCGGGTGCGGTGACCGTGAAGCCGAGGTCCTGGTCGGCTTCGCTGTTCGCCGACAGGGCGCCCCCGTACGCGCGGCAGATCACGTGCGGCTGCACGTGGTTCGTCACGTCGGTCGAGGTGAACGGCCCGCTCGAGGCGCTCGCCGGGACGGCCAGCGTTGCCGTCAGCGCACTGACGATCGTGATCGTCAACAAGATCGAAATCGACCGGAACGCGTAACGCGTTCCTCGATGACCAGACATGCGGGCTCCCCCCGGAACACGTGAGAACGAACTGCGAGCGATCCTGACAGCGCGTCACGACCGCCGGTGGGGGCAAGACGCCGAAAGTCGTTGATTCGCCTCAACGCCGGTGGCCGAGAACCAGGTGCACTGAGGGTGGCCGAACGCCTACGATCACCCGACAGGATGGGGCCCCAGGGGGGAGGTCCAGGGTGGGCAGCACGGGCGGGATGCACAGATCGACCGCGCGCGACCTCGCGATGGTGATCGCCGCGTCGGCGGTGTTCACGTCGATCGTCTGGGCGACACCGTCGATCCGGTTCGCGTACCCGTTCCCGGGCGTCGCGATCTTCGTCGCCGCGCTGTCGAGCGTGACGGCCGGCATCGTCGCGGTGCTGTTCTTCTTCCGTCACCAGCGCACCCGCGACGTCAGCGATCTCGTCGTCGTGTTCGTCTTCGGGATCACGATGTTGCTCGACGCGCTGCTGCCCTTGATCGCCGAGATCGAACCGTCGACGTCCGACATCGCGTTCTGGAGCCGGCTGATGGGGCGGACGATCGTCGCGATCACGCTCTGCGCGGCGGCGTGGGTCCCGGAACGAAAAGTGCGGGGGCGAACGAGCGGCCTGACGATGGCCGCCGTCTGCGTGGCGGGCGTGACGGCGATCACGACGATCGCCGCGTTGCGCGTCTCGGCGTTGCCCCAAGCGGTGAGCAACGACGCCGTTCCCGGTTCGGCCATCCTCCACGATCCCGGCGTGCTCGGGGTGCGGCTGGGGTGCACAGTGCTCCTGCTGCTGGCCGCGTTCGGCTTCGCCCGGCGTTCGGAACTCCACCACGACGACTTGCTCGAATGGCTCGCCATCGCGGCGGTGCTCCTCGGCGAAGCCCGCTTCCACGACTTCCTCTTCCCGTCATTGCGCAGCGACTGGCTCACGACCGGCGACCTCCTCCGTTTCGTCGCGGAAGGTGTGCTGGTCTGCGGCGCGGGCAAGGAGATCCGCGGGGTCTGGGAACGCCGGGTCACGAACGCGGCGACGGAAGAGCGGCAAAGAGTCGCGGCCGAGTTGCACGACGGCCTCGCGCAGGAACTCGCCTACCTCACGACGCAAAGCCTCCTGCTCGCCGACGACCCCGGCAACACGCTGCGCCTCGAGCGCATCGCGGCGTCGGCCGAACGCGCCCTCTCCGAGGCACGGCTCGCGATCGCGGGGTTCGCGACCACCGGGGTCCTGCGCGTCGACGACATCGTGCGCACGGTGAGCCGGGAGGTCGACGATCGCTACGGCCTTCCCGTGAGGGTCGACAGCACCGCGTCCGATCTTGTCGTGGCCGCGCCGACGGCCCACGAAATCGCGCGTGTCGTGCGGGAAGCGTTGCTGAACGCGGCGCGCCATGCGGCGGCAACCCATGTCATCGTCCGCGTCCGCGCGTCGTCCGACACGGTGCGGGTCGCGGTGATCGACGACGGTCGCGGTTTGGGCGACAACCCGCAGGCACCGTCGTCGGGTTACGGCCTCATTTCGATGCAGCAACGCGTCGAGCGGCTGGGCGGTTCGTGCTCGATCGTCTCGGCGCCCACCCGGGGAACCATGGTCGTGTTCGAAGTTCCGCGCTCGTGACGGCGATGGAAGTACCGGCACCCACGGTGGTCATTGCCGACGATCACGGACCCATGCGCGAAACCGTCGCCGAGATCCTCGACCATGGGGGCTTCCACGTCGTCGGTCAGGCCGCCGACGCGAACGGCGCGATCACGCTGGTGCGCCGGTACCGCCCCACCGTCTGCCTGCTCGACATCAACATGCCGGGCGACGGCATCACCGCGGCCGGGACGATCGCCGAGAAATGGCCCGAGACGACTGTCGTGATGCTCACCGTGCTGCGTGACGACGACCATCTCTTCGAGGCGCTGCGCGCCGGCGCGCGCGGTTACCTCCTCAAGGGTGCGGCACCGCAGGTGATCGTGAGCCGGTTGCTCGCCGTGCTCGAAGGCGAACCGGCGTTCGCGCCCGGTATGGCGATGCGGATCGTCGAGCAGTTCGGGCAGGGCCGTGCCCGCCGTGTCCACGTCCCCGGTCGAGGGCCGGTCGATCTCTCTCCCCGCGAGGGCCAGGTGCTCGACCTGTTGCGCCAGGGCCTGCGCACCGACCAGATCGCGCGTCGCATGTTCGTCGCGCCGGTGACGGTGCGCAGCCACGTCGCCGGCTTGTGCAAGAAGCTCAACGTCGCCGACCGCGACGAAGCGGTGCGCCTGTTCGACGGCGAATAGTCGGGCCGGACGTCTGGTCCGCGAGCGGATTTCACCTCCGCCGGTGCCAGTGCGCCATCATCGTGTGCGTGTCATCACCGTTGGTCGTCGCGCTCATGAGCGTCAAGGGTGGTGTGGGGAAGACGACCACCGCGGTGAACCTCGCCTATCTCGCCGCGGCCGGCGGCGCGCGGGTGTTGCTGTGGGACCTCGACCCGCAGGGTGCGGCGAGCTACCTGCTCCGAACCGACACCGAGGTGGACGCGGCCAGCACGCCGGTCGACGCGACGGCCGACGTCGCGATCACCGACTACGAACGACTCGACGTGCTGCGCGCGCCGCAGGCGCCCGGCGAGGCCGAACGGTTGCGGCCGGGGGCGATCACGGCCGGGCTCGAAGCACTTGGTCCCTGGTACGACCTCGTGCTGTTCGACTGCGCCGCCGGCGTCGGCCGCAGCGAACAAGAAGTCGTCGCGCTCGTCGACGCGTTGCTGGTACCGGTGTTGCCGTCGCCCCTCGGCCGGCGCACGCTCGACCAACTCGAACGCTTCGTCGCCGCCTCGGGCCACACGCCCGCGTTCCTACCGTTCTTCTCGCTCGTCGACCGGCGTCGCCGCATGCACCGCGACATCGTCCAGGAAGTGCAACTCGAACGGGTCACGACGCTGTCGGCGCAGATCGTTTCGGCGGCCGTCGTCGAACGCATGGGGTCACGTCATCAACCGGTCGTCGCGTTCGCGCCGGAAACCGGCGTCGCGGAGGCCTACCGCGCGCTCTGGAGCGAGGTACGAGACCGCCTGGGCGACGCGATCCCCTCGGCCTGACCACCGCCACCAACCCGCCGGGTTGTGAGACTTGTACCCCCGTACGGGGGTGTAACCCTCACAACCCGGGTTGGGGCCGGGGGTCGGCGGGGCCGAAGGCGGCGCCACCGGGGGTGCGGACGCGCAGCACGTCGCCGGCACGGAGGCGCACGGTGCACTTGTCGGCCAGCGTTTCCGCGCTGCGCTCGTCGCCGCCGGGAAGCACCCAGTTCTCGCCGGACGCGCCCGGGCCGCCGCCGGCGAGGCCCCACGGCTGCGACACACGGCGCTCGGTGATGAGCGAGACGGTCACGTCGTCGAGCATCTCGATCTCGCGTTCGATGCCCTCGCCTCCCGGAACGGCGCCCGCACCGCCGCTCCCCCGCCGCAACCCGTAGCGCAACACCCGTACCGGGTACCCGCGCTCGAACGCCTCGACGGGCGTATCCATCGTGTTGGTCATCGCGGTGTGCACCCCGCTCATGCCCGCCACTCCGTTCGGCCGGCCGCCCTGCCCACCACCGATCGTCTCGTAGTAGACCCAACCGGCCCCACCGATGAGCACATTGTTCATCGTCCCCTGCGACGCGGCGCCCACCCGATCGGGCGCCGCCTGCGCCAGCGCGCCGAGGCACACGTCGGCGACGCGCTGGCTCACCTCCACGTTGCCGGCACCGACGGCAACCGGCGGCTGCGCGGCGACGATCGTGCCCGGAGGTGCGATGACGCGTACGGGGCGCAACGCACCGCCGTTGGCCGGGATGGTCGGGTCCGTTGCGGAGCGCAACGCGAACGCGACCGCGCTCACCGTGACCGCTTCGACGGCGTTCACCGTGCCGGCCCGTTGCGCCGCGGTTCCGGTGAAGTCGAACGTGATCCCCTCGCCGTCGACGGTGACGGCCACCGCGACGCGCGCCGGGCCGAGGTCGGTGACGCCACCCGTCGAGTCGAGCACGTCATCGAAGCGATAGGCACCGTCGGGCAATGCTCGCAACGCGGCGCGCATGCGGCGCTCGCCGTAGTCGACGATTTCGTCGATCGGCGCGCCCGCGAACTCGACGAACCGCTCGACACCGATCGTGTTCGCACCCCACTGCGCGTCGAGATCACCGCGGCGCTCCTCCGGCGTACGGGAGGCGGCGACGAACACCTCGCGCACCTCCGGCGTGCAGCGCACGGGCGGTACCCGCAGGCCCTCCTGGTAGATCTCCGTCGCGTCGGGCGGCATCGAACCGGGAGCCATGCCGCCGAGGTCGGCGTGGTGCGCCCGGTTCGCGACCCAACCGACGAGGTCACCGCCGCGCGAGAACACGGGCGCGACGAGCGTCACGTCGTTGAGGTGCGTGCCGCCCGCGAACGGATCGTTGCCGATGAACTGGTCGCCCGGCCGCGCGCCCGCACCGCAGCGCTCGATCACGGCGAGCACCGCGGCCGGCATAGAGCCGAGATGCACCGGGATGTGCTCGGCCTGCACGAGGAGTTCGCCCGCAGGGGTGAACAACGCCGACGAGCAATCGGCGCGCTCCTTGATGTTCGGGCTGTACGCGGCGCGCCGCAGCACCGCGCCCATCTCGGCCGCGATCCCGCCGAGGCGGGCGATCAACACCTGGAGGTCGGCCGGACCGAGGGTCACGCGCGCTCCAGCACCAGCGCACCCAACTCGCGCGGCGCGCCCACCCAACCGTCGGGTACCCACACGGTGCAGTCGGGCTCGGCCAGCACGGAGGGGCCGCGCACCTTCGCCCGTTCGGCCACCGGCAGGTCGGCGACGCGGAGCGGCGCCGGCGCGACGGCCCGTGCGCGCACCGCGACCACCTCGACTGGCGCGTCCTCACGGGCATTGCCGTTACGCGCCGCGTGCTCGGCGTGGAACAACCCCGGCGAGGAGACCGTGAGCTCGTGGCTCTGACCCGCGTAGCGGCAGTCGTACGCGACTGTCACCGCCGCGCCGTCGCCGACGAGCACCGCCGCATCGTCGGCCAGCGCCCGCGCCACCGCGTGGAGGGCGGGATCGTTCGCCGACGTGGGGTACGACCGCACCAACTCGCGCCGGCGCGGTGAGCACAGCAGCCCGACCGCCGACAGCACACCTGCACGCGGCGGCACGATCACCGCCGGCATCCCGAGCGCGTCGGCGATCGCGCACGCGTGCAGCGGCCCCGCGCCACCGAACGCGACCAACGCGAGGTCGCGCGGGTTCACGCCCCGTGCAACCGTGACCACGCGCACCGCTTCTTCCATCGCGGCGTCGACGACCGCGATCACGCCGCTCGCGTCGACCCCGGCCCGCTGCATTGCGTCGCGCGCCGCCGCCGCGTCGAGCGCCCCGAGGTCGGACACCGCGGTGTCGTCGGGGATCCGGCCGAGCACGAGATCGGCGTCGGTGACGGTCGGCCGGGTGCCACCCCGCCCGTAACACGCCGGGCCGGGCACGGCACCGGCACTGCGCGGCCCGACCACCAGCGCGCCACCGGCGTCGACCGCCGCGATCGAACCTCCGCCCGCGCCGATCGTGTGCACGTCGAGCGACGGCAACCGCACGGGAAGCCCCGCCACCCGCCGTTCCGCGGCCGGTTCGGGAACACCGTCGCGGACCAGGCACACATCGGTGCTCGTCCCGCCCATGTCGAACGTGACCGCGGCCGCGAAGCCGCACGCGGCCGCGATCGCCGCACCGGCCACGCGCGCCGCCCGCCGGCCCCGACAACAACAGGGCCGCCGGGGCGCGAACCGCTTCCGGTACCGGCACGAGCCCACCGGCCGACGTCATCACCAGCACTTCCGGCGCGATGGTTTCGAGCGCACCGAGGTACGGCGCGCACACCGGTCGGAGGTACGCATTCACCACGGTCGTCACCGTGCGCTCGTACTCGCGGAACTCGGGCGAGATCTCGTGCGACGCGGTGACGTCGTAGCCGCGGTCGCGCAGCGCACCCGCGACCGCGCGCTCGTGCACGGGGTTGAGATCGGCATGCAACAGGCAGACGGCGACCGCCTCCACTCCCTCGGGCAGCGCCGGCACGCGGCCGTCCCACGCCTCGATCTCGCGGCCCAGCGCGTCGAGGCGCCCGTCCACCTCGAACCGCAACTCGCGAGGCACGAGCGGTGCGGGCCGGTCGGCGAACGGGTCGTACAACGACGGTCGAGCTTGCCGGGCGATCTCGATCACATCGGCGAAGCCCTTCGTCGCGACGAGCGCGACGCGCGCACCTCGCCGTTCGAGCAGCGCGTTGGTCGCCACGGTGGTGCCGTGCGCGAGCAGTGAAGGCGTCGCGCCGGTCACGGCGCGCACACCGAGCGCGACGGCCTGCGCCGGATCGCCCGGTGTCGACGACACCTTCGCGATCGTGCCGTCGTCGCCGACGACGTCGGTGAACGTGCCGCCGGTATCGACCCCGAGGCGCGCGTGGGAAGAAAGCATCGGTGCGCCGCCCGCGCCGGTCACGGCGACGACAATCGTTCCGCCGCGCCGACCACCGCCTCGGCGAGCCGGCGGCCGGGGCGGCGCCCGAGCCGATCGATCGGCCCGCTCACACTGATCGCCGCGACCACGTTGCCGTCGTGATCGCGTACCGGCGCGCTCACGCTCGCAACCCCGGCCTCGCGTTCGGCGACGCTCTCCGCCCATCCCCGGCTGCGCACCGATGCCAGCCCACGCCCGTCGATGGCGAAACGGTCGGCGTCGGCCGACCACGCCAGCAACACCTTCGCGCCCGAGCCTTTGTCGAGGGGCAGCACCGCGCCGAGCGGCACCGTGTCGCGCAGACCGCTCGGACGTTCGTGGGTGGCCACGCACACACGCCGATCACCGTCGCGAACGTACAACTGCGAGCTCTCGCCCGTTTTGGCGACCAGATCGGCGAGCACCGGCCGGGCCGCCTCCGCGAGCGGGAACTCACGCGCCGCCGCCGCACCCCAGGCGATGAGCCGCCGGCCCAGCCGGAAGCGGCCGTCGCCGTCGCGCGCCAGCAGGCCCTGCCGCTCCAGCGCCACCGCGAGCCGGTGCACCGTCGGCCGGGCCAGCCCCGTCGCCTCGACCAGTTCGGCGAGGCTCGCCCGGCCGGCCGTCGCCGCCGCGTCGACCACCGACAATGCACGATCGAGCGTCTGGATGGACTTCGCGGCCGGGCTGGCTAGACTGTCCACGTACTGATATTAGCGTCTCATCCAGTGAGACACCGGAGGATCCCGGTGGAACCAGGGTCGAGACGATCGCCGCACCACCGTCGTTCCATCCAGGAGGCACGCCGATGCCGAGCACGCTCTCCGAGAAGGTCTGGGAACAGCACGTCGTTCGCCGCGCCGAAGGCGAACCCGACCTGCTCTACATCGACCTGCATCTCGTGCACGAGGTCACCTCGCCGCAGGCGTTCGACGGCTTGCGCCTCGCCGGCCGCACCGTTCGCCGCCCCGATCTCACGATCGCGACGATGGACCACAACGTGCCGACGACCGGCCTCGACCAGCCGGTGAAAGACCCGATCTCGGCCAAGCAGATGTCGGTCCTCGCGCAGAACTGCCGCGAGTTCGGGATCCGCTGTTACGGCATTTCCGATCCGGGCCAAGGGATCGTGCACATCATCGGTCCCGAGCAGGGGCTCACCCAACCGGGTATGACGATCGTCTGCGGCGACAGCCACACCTCCACGCACGGGGCATTCGGCGCGCTCGCGTTCGGGATCGGAACGAGCGAGGTCGAGCACGTACTCGCCACGCAGACACTCACGCAGACCAAGCCGGGCACGATGGCGGTCACGGTCGAAGGGGTCGCGCCGAGCGGGGTGACCGCCAAAGACATCGTGCTCGCGATCATCGCCCGCATCGGCACCGGCGGCGGCATCGGTTCGGTCATCGAATACCGCGGCAGCGCGATCCGCGCCCTTTCGATGGAAGGCCGGATGACGGTCTGCAACATGTCGATCGAGGCCGGTGCGCGCGCGGGCCTGGTCGCGCCCGACGACACGACCTTCGCGTACCTCGAAGGCCGGCCGTTCGCGCCGCAAGGGGCGCGGTGGGAACAGGCCCTCGACGACTGGCGCGCGTTGCGCACCGACGACGACGCCGCGTTCGACAAAGACGTCGCGATCGACGCAGCCGGCCTGCGGCCGCACGTGTCGTGGGGCACCAACCCGGGCCAGACCGTCACCATCGACGACGTGGTACCGAGCCCCGATTCGTTCGCCGACCCGAGCGACCGCGACGCGGCCAAACGCGCACTCGGCTACATGGGTCTCAAGGCCGGGACGCCGATGCGCGACATTCCCGTCGACACGGTGTTCATCGGGTCGTGCACGAACTCGCGCATCGAAGACCTGCGCGCCGCGGCCGCGGTCGTACGTGACCGTCACGTGAAGGCCGGGGTGCGCACGCTCGTGGTACCCGGTTCGGTAGCGGTGAAGCAACAGGCGGAAGCCGAAGGCCTGCACCGCGTGTTCATCGAGGCCGGTTTCGACTGGCGGGAACCGGGGTGTTCGATGTGCCTGGCGATGAACCCCGACAAGCTCGCGGCCGGCGAACGGTGCGCGTCGACGTCGAACCGTAACTTCGAAGGCCGGCAGGGCAAGGGCGGGCGCACCCATCTCGTGTCGCCCGCCGTCGCCGCCGCGACGGCGATCGCCGGCCACTTCGCCACCCCCGACGACCTGCCCTGAGCGGACCGGAACTGAAGCATCCCCACCGTGCACGACGCGGCGAGCGAAGCGAGCTCGCCAGCGAGCGACGAAGGGGTGCGGGCCCAGGCCCGTGCCCCGACCGAGCGAGCGAAGACAGCAGCGAGCGACGAAGGGGTGCGGGCCCTCGGCCCGTGCCCCGACCGAGCGAGCGAGACAGCAGCGAGCGACGAAGGGGTGCGGGCCCAGGCCCGTGCCCCGACCGAGCGAGCGAGACAGCAGCGAGCGACGAAGGGGTGCGGGCCCTAGGCCCGTGCCCCGACCGAGCGAGCGAGACAGCAGCGAGCGACGAAGGGGTGCGGGCCCAGGCCCGTGCCCCGACCGAGCGAGCGAGACAGCAGCGAGCGAAGCGAGCTCGCCAGCAAGCGACGAAGGGGTGCGGGCCCCGGCCCGTGCCCCGACCGAGCGAGCGAAACAGCAGAGAGAGCGAGAAAGCATGGACCCAGTACGCGTACTTACGGGCCGGGCGGTGCCGCTCGACCGTTCCGATGTCGACACCGATCAGATCATCCCGTCCGACTGGTTGAAGCGCGTCGAGCGCACCGGGTTCGGCCAGGGCCTGTTCGGCGAGTGGCGCGAGAACTCCGACTTCGTGCTCAACCAGGAGCGCTACGACGGCGCGACCGTGCTCGTCGCGGGGCCGAACTTCGGTACCGGTTCGTCGCGGGAGCACGCAGTCTGGGCCTTGCAGGACTACGGCTTCACCGCGGTGATCTCGCCGCGGTTCGGCGACATCTTCCGCAACAACGCGTTGAAGGGCGGCCTCGTCCCGGTGGTCGCGCCGGCCGACGTCGTCGAGAAGCTGATGCGCGGTGTCGAGGAGGACCACACGATCGAGATCGTGGTCGATGTCGAACACCGTCGCCTCGCGGTGCCATCACTCGGCATCGACGTCGAGTTCCCGCTCGACGACTTCACGCAGTACCGCTTGCTGAACGGGCTCGACGACATCGGTCTGACCCTGCAACACGCCGACGACATCTCCGCGTACGAGCACACGCGCCCGGCCTGGTTGCCCGCCGTCACTTGATGGCGGTCGGGGCGACCACTCCCCCGACCGCGCCGGTGATGGGGAGCGGCGTCGCGACCAGCAAGCAGGTGTGGCGACCGTCGGCGGCACAGTCGGCGGCGAGTTCGTCGAGGTACCAGAGCTGGCCTTGTACCAGCCCCTGGTCGCGCAGGTTGATCATGTGCACGGGCAGCATCACCTTGCGGCGCTCGCCGGGGAACACTTCGAACGTGAGATTGTCGGTCGCGACCGCGGCGACCTCGTGGTCGTGGAACCATTCGATCGATTCGATACCGAGGCCCGGGCTCGGGTGGCTGAACCGATCACGATCGCCTTCGCGAAGCCAGTGCATCTGACCGGTGCGCACCATCACGATGTCGCCGGGTTCGACCGCGACACCCGCGCTCGCGGCGGCGCGGTCGAGGTCGTCGGCACCGATCGCATGGTTGGTCTCGAAATGGTCGACGCCGTGCAACCGGGCGACGTCGAGGAGCACGCCGCGCGACACGACCGGGCCGAAGTTCTCGATGCCGAGTCGGGCCGTGCCGGCTTCGCTCACGTCGCTCGCGGGTGTGTCGTTGTAGAGCCGTTCGCCGTACCCGACGTGCGCGAGCGCGTCCCAGTGCGTTGCCGCTTGCACACCGAGGTCGACGGCATCGTCGTTCGTGGTGAAATCGTTCGGATCGCCGCTGAAGTTGGAGTTGACCGCGATCATTCGGTGCTGCGGGTTGATACGCCCGGGGATCCCGCCCGTCTGGGGCCCGTCGGTGTTCATCGGTATCGCGAGCGAGAAGGCGGCACCGCGTCGGACCGACGCGACCCCGCGCTGCACCGACGCGTCGGTGATGAAGTTCAGCGTGCCGCGCTGGTCGGCCGCACCGAAGCGGCCCCAGTTCGACACCCGTTGCGCGAGCGCCTGCAGGTCTTCGGGCAACGCCACGGCTCGTTCCTCCTCAGCCGGCCTTGATGCGTTTCAAGGCTTCGCGCTTCGACAGCGGCGAGAGTCTGTCACCCATCGTCTCGACGTAACGAGCCACGGCGCCGGGATCGGTCTTCGAGTACTCACGGAGCGCCCAGCCGATCGCCTTGCGGATGAAGAAGTCGGGGTGATCGGCCTGCTGCGTGCAGTAGCCGAAGAGGCGATCGGTGTCGGTGCGTGCCTTGTAGCCCAGCTGGTGCAGGATGGCGACGCGCGCGACCCACAGGTTGGGGTCGCCGGCCCAGCGGTCCATCTCGACGACAAGCCCGGGATGGGCGACGACCAGCACGCCGGTCACGTGCGCGAGCGCGTCGACGGTGTCCCACCACGACTTGCGCGTTACGCACCATCGGGTATCGGTGAGGAAGGCGGGCGGGCAGTTCCGAACGTGGCGCTGCGCGTAGTCGCACGCGAAGTACTGGTACTCGCGTTCGGGGCGCGCCCAACAGCTGCGCAACACGGCGACGAGTTGGCGCGGCGTCGGAGCAGGCATCCCCGCGGTCACGGTGCGGCTCAATTCCCGGCGTGCGGGGGTCGGGATACCGGCGAACTCGAACTGGTCCCGCATGTACGCGGCCATCGCGGTCGCGGCATCCGGGTCGCGGCGCGTGTCGATCGCGGCTTCGAGCCGGGCGGTGAGCTCCGCGGCGAAGAGGTCGGCGGCCATCGCCGCGATGCTGCCCGCCGATTCCTATGAAGGGCGGACTCCGGTGACGAGCGCGAGCTCGCGCCATTTCCACAGGCAGTCGACGTCGACGAACCCGGCCTGTGCGAGCCATTCGAGGTGGTCGCCCAGCGCGACGCACTGGTTCGACGGGTCTTCGTTCGCCGGGTCGGTGCCGAGCGCGGCCAGGAACTCGCGATGGAGCGCCGGCGTCGCCGACGCGACGTGTTCGAGGTTGGCGAAACGGCCGCCCGGGCGCAGCATGTGGAACGTCTCGCAGTAGAGGGCCTGCTGGCGGGTCGGCGCGAGGTGATGGATCGCGAAGCTCGACACGATCAGGTCGAACGAATCGAGTGCCGGCAACGGTTGGTCGAGGTCGTGTTCGACGATCGTGACCCGCTCGTTTCCCGCGAAGCGTTCTCGCGCCCGCTCGAGCATCGCGGGTTGGAAGTCGAGACCGACGCCGCTCGCGTCGGGGGATGCCGCGAGCACGAGGGCGAGTGCGTCACCGGCGCCGGTGCCGAGGTCGAGGACCCGCCGGGCGCCGGTGCCCACCACCTCGACGAGCACGCCGAGCCCCTCCACGCGGTGCGGGATCCTGTCGCGGCTCGCCAGGTACGCCAGCGCGTGCTCCGCGTCCGCCCACCGGTTCACGATCTGCATCGATTCACCTCAACCCGGTTGGGTTGTGAGGGTTACGCCCCCATACGGGGGTGTAATCCTCACAACCTGGCGAGAGACATGCGGGCGCCCTGGCCCGTGCCCCGACCGAGCGAGCGAGACATCAAGGCCCTGCGATGGGTTCGCGTTTGTCGCCGCGCTCGCGCATGCGCACGACCTTGTTGACCGCGTTGAGGTACGCGCGCGCCGACGCCTCGACGACGTCGGTCGCGACGCCGCGACCGGTTTCCTTCTCGCCTTCGTCGGTGGCCAGTTGCACGACGACCGCGCCGAGGGCGTCGGAACCGCCGGTCACCGACGCGACGCGGAAGTCGGACACCTTGCCCCGAACGCCGGTTGCCTCGGCGATGGCCGCGACGGCGGCGTCGATCATGCCGTCGCCGGTACCGGTGGCTTCGATCTTGCCGTCCTTCGAAGTGAGCACCACCCGGGCCGACGGTTTGGCGACGGTGCCGCCCTGCACCTCGAGTTCGTGGATCGCGAAGTGGTGCACGACGGCGGTGCCGAGTTCCGCGGCGACGATCGCTTCGAGGTCGGCTTCGCTGATCTCGACCTTTCGATCGGCGAGTTCTTTGAACCGTACGAAGGCGGCGTTCAGGGCGTCGCCTTGCACGCGGATGCCCATCTTCTCGAGCGTGTCGGCGAAGGCATGGCGGCCGGAGTGTTTCCCGAGCACGATCTGCGCGGCTTCCTGGCCGACGGTGTTGGCGTCGATGATCTCGTAGGTTTCGCGGTCGGAGAGGACGCCGTGCTGGTGGATCCCCGACTCGTGGGCGAAGGCGTTCCTGCCGACGACCGCCTTGTTGAACTGCACGTGGTAGCCGGTGAGGCGCGACACGAGCCGCGACGTTCGCGACAGTTCTTCGCTGCGTACGTTCACGCCGAGACCGTCGAAGTAGTCGCCGCGCGTCTTGATCGCCATCACCACTTCTTCGAGTGCGGCGTTCCCGGCGCGTTCGCCGAGCCCGTTCATCGCGCATTCCACCTGCCGGGCACCGTTGGCGACGCCGGCCAGCGAGTTCGCGACCGCGAGACCGAGGTCGTCGTGACAGTGCGTCGACACGACGTAATCGCCGCGTACGTTGTCGATGACGTACTTGATCAACTTCCCGTAGTCGTCGGGGACGGCGTAACCGACCGTGTCGGGGATGTTGAGCGTGGTCGCACCGTTGTCAACGGCGATCTGGCAGACCTCGCACATGAAGTCGGGGTCGGAGCGGTACCCGTCTTCGGGGGAGAACTCGATGTCGGCCGTGTAGCCCTTCGCCCGCGCGACCGAGGCGGCCGCTTCGGCCTTCACCTGGTCGGGCGTCATCTTCAGCTTCTTTTCCATGTGGATCTTCGACGTCGCGATGAAGATGTGGATGCGCGACCGTTCGGTGTGACGGACGGCTTCCCAGGCCCGGTCGACGTCTTTGAACGCGGTCCGCGACAGTCCGCAGATCACCGGTCCGCGAACCGCTTTGGCGATCGCCTCGACTGCTTCGAAGTCGCCTTGGGACGCGATCGGGAACCCGGCTTCGATGACGTCGACTCCGAGGCGCGCGAGCTGTTCGGCGATCTCGAGCTTCTCCGTGACGTCGAGCGAGATGCCCGGCGATTGTTCGCCGTCACGCAGGGTCGTGTCGAAGATGCGTACTTGATCCATCGGATCGCCTTCCGGGTCGTGCAACTGGTCGGTTCGTGGGTATGGGTGGCAGTTCGGGCGGGAAAGTGCGCAACAAAAAACCCCCCGGCCGCAAGGGTCGGAGGGCGGAGCGCGAGCACCGGAGCGTGCTCGCGCCTAGGTAAGGAGAAGGCCCAGCAGGTTGCGCAGCGATTACGTCCGGGTCGTCATAGCTGGGTGAAGTGTGCCAGGAAGCCCCACCGAAGTCAATGCGCGCGCCTCTCGGCGCCATAGCGTAGAGCGGAATGGAACCCGATATCCGCCCGCCCCGCGACGAGGACGAGCTGCGGGCGACGTGGGCGATGCTGTGCCGCGCGTTCGGCTGGGACCCGAGCCGCTTCGACATGTTCCGGGCCGGCGCACCGATCGAGCGGACCCAATGCGTCTTCGTCGGCGGCGAACCGGTCGCGTGCGCCCGCATCCGCGAGTTCGGCCAGTTCTTCGGGGAGAAGCGGGTAGCGATGGGCGGCTTCTCCCCCGTCGCCGTCGCGGCCGACTACCGCGGTCGGGGGTTCGGCTCACGGATCACGGCGATGCACTTCCCGCTCATGCGCGAGCGGGGTGAAGTACTCGCGGGCCTCTATCCGGCGACGAACACGCTCTACCGCAAGGTCGGGTTCGAGATCGCCGGCGTGTGGGCGAGCCACCACATCGCGACGCGCGAATTGCAGCGGGTCCCACCCGCCCATGGCATCGCGGTACATCGCGTCACCGAGAGCGAGCACGGCGCCGTCGAAGCGTGTTACGCACGTCTCGCGGCGTCGATCCCGGGCTTCCTCGACCGCAACCGCAGTTGGTGGGATCGCATCTTCGGTGCCGATGGGCAACAGATCTACGCGGCCGGCGATGGGCAGGAGCTCGCCGGGTACGTGCGGTACAAGGTCGACTGGCCGGTCAACCAGAACGGTGGCGTGATCGAGGTCGGCGAACTCATGGCCGACGACCCCGAGGTGGCGCACGCGCTCTGGCGCCTCGTCGGTTCTTCGTCGTCGATCGCGCCCGACGCAACAATCGTCGGTCCGCCGGAGCAAACGCTGTTGTTGTCGCTGCCCGAACAAGACCTCGACGTGCGACGCGACTGGCGATGGATGAGCCGCGTCATCGACGCGCCGGGTGCCGTCGCGGCGCGCGGTTACCCCACGGGGACCAGCGTCGCGGTCGACCTGCGCCTCACCGATCACCAGTGCGACTGGAACGACGGCCGGTGGCGGTTCGTGCTCGACGACGGCGAGGCAAGGCTCGAACGCGGCGGCCGGGCCGAGGTGGAAATGGGGATCGGGGCGTTTTCGGCGCTCTATACGGGCTATGCGTCCACCACATCGCTGCGCCGGGCGGGAAGACTTCTCTCCGACGTTCCGGCTGCGCTCGCCCGTCTCGACGCCGCGTTCGCCGGACCGACACCTTGGATGCCCGACTTCTACTGAGATGGGAGCACAGCACGATGCGTAAGTCGTTGGCCGCAGCGCTCGGTACCAGCATGTTGAGCGCGGTGGCGCTCGGCACGTGGCGCGCGTACCACTCACATGTTCGATCGGCCTCCGGGGGCGGCGAATGGGACGACGCGCCCTTCCCGTTCCCGGCGGCACCTCGCCCGGCGACCATGGAACGGCCCTGGGTCGAGCCGGTCGACGGCGTGTGTGTCGCGTCGCACCCCATCAAGGGCAAGCTCGGGAGCGGCATCTACCACATGCCGGGTGGCATGAACTACGAGCGCACCCATCCCGACCGTTGCTACCTCGACCCGGAAGCCGCCGAGCACGACGGGCTCCGCCCCGCCAAGCTCTGATCACCCGGCCGGGAGGTCAGGCGAGGGCGACGTTCGCGAGTTCGGCGAGATGGTCGTCGGCGGAGCCGAGCGCGACCGACGCGGTGAGCAGGCGCTTGTAGAAGAGGTGGATGTCGTGCTCCCACGTGAAGCCGATACCACCGAACACCTGGATCGCGCTGCCGCCGAGTTGCACGAACGCCTCGCTGGCGTACGCCTGCGCCATCGTCGCGGCGCGATGGGCTTCGGCCGGTTCGGCCGCGTCGCTCGCCCAGCAGGCGTAGTAGCCGGCCGCGCGACCGAGTTCGACGACCCGCAGCATGTCGGCGCATAGGTGCTGGACGGCCTGGAACGCGCCGATCGGACGGTCGAACTGCACGCGCTCCTTCGCGTACTCGACCGCGAACTCGAGCGCGCGGGCCGCGGCGCCGACACCGTCGACGACGTACGCGACCCCCAGCCGGTCAACGGTCTCCGCGACCGCGGTGCTCGCGTCGATCGTGTCGATCGCGCCGCCGAGCAATGCTGCCTTCGCGCCGTCGAAACGAAGCGTCGCCTGCTTGCGTGAACCGTCGACCGTCGGGGTCGCTTCCACCACGACGGGTTCGTCGCCGGTTTCGACCACGAACACGCCGGTGCCTGCGGGCGAGTTCGCGGTGACGAGCACGAGCCCCGCGGCCGCGCCGTCGGGAACGTGCACCTTGGTGCCGTCGATGCGCCAGCTTTCGCCGTCGGCGATCGCGGTGGTGCGCGGCGCGTCGGAGCCGGTAACGGCGATCGGGTTCGTAGAGGGCGACCGTGCCGATCGTCGAACCGTCGGCGAGGCGAGGTAGCCAGTCGTGCCGGTCGCGCGCCGAGCCGCCCGCGAGCACGAGCGAGACGGCACCGATGGCCGACGACGCGTACGGCAGCGGGTTCACCGCTCGCCCGAGCTCCTCCACGACCACCGCGACGTCGACCATCCCCATCCCGGCACCGCCGTGTTCCTCCGGCACGAGGAGCCCGACCACCCCGAGATCGACGAGCGCGCGCCACACGTCGTCGGCACCCGACGACGGCTCGTCGTAGCGGTCTCGCACGTAGGGCGTGATCGGCGCGCGATCACCGAGAAGACGCCGCACCGAGTCGCGCAGGAACTCTTGCTCCTCGGAGAACTCGAAGTCCACGAGGCGTTGTTTACTCGAGATCGATCGCGCGCGCGGTGCGGATGCCGGGAACCGCGACGATGCGCTCGATGATCTCCGGTGGCACGGCGGTGTCGGTTGCGAGCGCCATCAGCGCCGCCTCACCGGTTGCGCTCCGGCCCACGCCCATGTCGGAGATGTTGAAGTTGGCTTCGCCGAGAATCGTCGCGACCTTGCCGATCATGCCGGGCTCGTCGGCGTTGTGCACCACGAGCATGTGGCTCGACGGTGGGAGGTCGACGATGTGCTCGTCGATGCCGACGATGCGCGGTGCTTCCTGCTTGCCGAACAACGTGCCCGCGACGTGCGGGCCACCTTCACCGCGCACGGTGATGAGGTTCGCGTAGTCGCGCGCTTCGGACGACTTCGTTTCGCGCACGACGACGCCGCGTTGCTCGGCGAGTTGCGGCGCGTTCACGAACGACACCGGCTCGTCGATCACGGGCGAGAGCACGCCCTTCAGGATCGACAGCGTCAGCACCCGGCAGTCGTAGTCGGCGATATCGCCTTCGAACGTGATGTCGAGGGTGCCGGGCGAACCGCTGGCGAGACCGGTGAACAGCCGGCCGAGACGCTCGGCGAGGGCCAGGAACGGGCGTACCGTTTCCGAGGCCTCCGAGGCGTTCACGTTGACCGCGAACGGTACGAACTCGCCCCGGAGTGCGAGGATCACCTGTTCGGCGATCGTCGTGCCTGCCTTGTCCTGGGCTTCGGCGGTCGACGCACCGAGGTGCGGCGTGACGACGACGGAGTCGAGGGAGAACAGCGGCGATGCCGTCGTGGGTTCCTCGGCGAACACGTCGATCGCGGCGCCGGCGATGCGGCCCTCGCGCACGGCGTCGGCGAGTGCGGTCTCGTCGATGATGCCGCCGCGTGCCGTGTTGACGACCCGCAAGGTCGGTTTCGCCTTCGCGAGCACGGCCGCGTTCACGAGGCCCAGCGTTTCGGGGGTTTTCGGGAGGTGGATGGTGAGGAAGTCGACCATGGCGACGAGTTCCTCGACGGTGGGGACGAGGGCGACGCCGAGTTGCCGGGCGCGTTCGGCGCTGACGAACGGGTCGTAGGCGACGAGGCGCATCCCGAAGGCGTTCGCGCGCTGCGCGACGAGCACGCCGACGCGGCCGAGCCCGAGGATGCCGAGGGTCTTGCCGTGCAACTCGATGCCTTCCCACCGCGACCGGTTCCACTGCCCGGCGCGCAGGTCGGCGTTGGCTTGGGGCACGTTGCGCGCCTGGGAGAGCAACAACGCGAGTGTGTGTTCCGCGGCCGACAAGATGTTCGACTGCGGCGCGTTCACGACCATCACGCCCCGGCGCGTGGCCTCGGCGACATCGACGTTGTCGAGGCCGATACCGGCGCGACCGACCACGACGAGGTCGGCCCCGGCGGCGAGGACGTCGGCGGTGACCCGGGTGGCGCTACGGATCACGAGCGCCGACGCGCCCTTCACCGCATCGAGGAGTTCTTCGGGGCTGCACCCGGTCCGTTCCTCCACCTCGAAGCCGGCGGCCTGCATGGCTTCGATGCCACGGGCTGCGAGCCGTTCGGTGACGAGAACGCGGGGTGCGGTGAGGCCCGACATGTTCTCGGAGGCTAGTGCCGAAGCGGGATGCGACACGCCTCAGGGGTTGAGGAGCTCGGCGATGCGACGCACACCTTCGCCGAGGTCGTCGTCGCCCAGCGCGAAGGAGAGTCGCGCGTAGCCCGGCGCGCCGAACGCTTCGCCGGGGACGACCGCGACCTTCGCCTGTTCGAGCAGCAGTTCGCACAACTCGAGCGTGGTCGCGGGCCGTTTGCCGCCGATGTCGTGACCGAGCACCGATTGGAACGAAGGGAAGCAGTAGAACGCGCCCTGCGGTTCGATCACGCTGACGCCGGGGATGCCTTTCAACAGCTCGTACATCGTGTGACCGCGCCGGTCGAACGCGGTGCGCATCTCGGCGACCGCGTCGAGATCGCCGGTGACCGCGGCGAGTGCCGCCGCCTGGGCGACGTTCGAGACGTTCGACGTGGAATGCGACTGCAGGTTGATGGCGGCCCGGATCACGTCGCGCGGCCCGACCATCCAACCGACCCGCCAGCCTGTCATCGCGTAGGTCTTGGCGACACCGTTCAGGATCACGCACCGGTCGGCGAGGTCGGGAACGAGCGCGGGCATCGACGAGAACTCGTTCGCGCCGTAGGTGAGGTGCTCGTAGATCTCGTCGGTGATCACGAAGATCCCGCGGTCGCGCGCCCACTCGCCGATCGCCTGCACCTCGCTCGCTGGGTAGACGGCACCCGTCGGGTTGCTCGGCGAAACGAAGAGGAGCACCTTCGTCCGTTCGGTGTATGCCGCTTCGAGTTGGTCGACGGTGACCCGGAACCCGGACCCTTCGTCCGTCGGCAGCACGACCGACGCCCCGCCCGCGAGCGCGACGCACTCCGGGTACGACGTCCAGTAGGGCGCCGGGAGCAGCACCTCGTCACCCGGGTCGAGCAGCACCTGGAACGCGTTGTAGACCGCATGCTTGCCGCCGTTGGTGACGAGCACCTGCTCGGGCAACACGTCGACGCCCGAGTCGCGCTTGGTCTTCATCGCGATCGCACTGCGCAGCTCGGGCTGGCCCGACGTCGGCGAGTAGCGGTGGTTGCGCGGATCGCGGCAGGCGGCAACCGCCGCCTCGACGATGTTCGCGGGCGTCGGGAAGTCGGGTTCGCCCGCCCCGAAGCCGATCACCGGCTCCCCGGCGGCCTTCATCGCCTTCGCCCGGGCGTCGACGGCGAGCGTCGCCGACTCGTGAATTGCCGCGATTCGAGCGGAGATCCGTTGTGAGGTGCCAACCACGGTGCCATGTTCGCGCGCGGATCTTGCCTAGCCTTGCTCTTTGATGTTCCGCGGGGGGCTCCGCACCGTTCTGGGCGCGCTGGTGGCATTCGCCGCGATCGCGGCCCTACCACCGCAGCCGGCCGGCGCCGAAGCCGGCCTGTTCGCCGCTGCGCCCGTGTCGGCACCGCCGCAGGCGTTCATCCTGGTCGACGCGGGCAACGGGCGCGTCCTGGCGTCGGGCGACGACCACCAGGCGATCCCGCCGGCGAGCACCGCGAAGCTGATGACGGCCCTCACCGCCGTCGAGCGCCTCCCACCGAACGCGCTCATCACCGTGAGCCCGCTCGACGCGTCCGTACCGGCGAGCAAGATCAACATGGTCGCCGGCCAGAAGTGGACGCTCGACGACACGCTGGCCTGCCTGATGATGGTCTCGGCGAACGACGCCGCGTACACGCTCGCGGAGAACACATCCGGCTCGCTCGCGGCGTTCGCGCAAACCGAGACCGCGACCGCGAAGCGCTTCGGTCTGCGCGACAGCACCTTTGCCGATCCGGCCGGCCTCGACGATGGCAACGCGTTCCGGGGTGGTCCGCGCATGAGCGCGTACGACATCGCGATCTCTGCTCGGAACGTGCTCGCGGTCCCCGAACTCGCGTTGTTCGCGGCGCAGCGCCAGAAGACGTTCGTCGACCCGGCGGGGAACCGGCGCTACCTGACCAACCACAACAAGATGCTCCCCGGCAACGGAGCGACGTACCCCGGCACGACCGGTATGAAGACCGGCTACACCGATCTGGCCGGCCACACGTTCGTCGCGACCGCGACGCGCAACGGTCGCACCCTGATCGCGGTGATCATGAACACCTGGGACACCTACGGTTGGGCGGAGCACTACCTCGACGAGGGTTTCGCGATGCCGGCCAACGCGAAGGGCACCGGCGAGAAGCTTCCCCCCGTGCGCGTCGACCCGTACGCGCGCCGTCTCGCCGACCAGCGGAACTTCGTCGCGCTCACCAAACCGCCGGCCTCGAGCGACATCCAGTCGGTCGATGTCGCCACCACGACGTCGACCACACCCGCTGAACGCGCCGCGTTCGTCGGCTCGACCACCACCGTCTCGACCGCGGCACCCATTCGGCACGTCGTCGGCACCGTCGACGGCGCTGCCGCACGGGACGGTCGCCCCGACCGCGACGCTGGCGGCGAAGTCGGCCAAGAAGTCGTCGAGCCTCTTCTCGATGAAGACCTTCGCGATCGTCGTCCTGCTCCTCGCGATCGTGCTGGTCCTGCTCCGGCGGCGCGCGGTGCGGCGCCAGCGGGCACGCCGGATCGCGCAGCGCAAAGCGCGGGCGAGCGCGATGCGCCGGGGCAGCCTGCAGGTCGTCGACGGGCGTTACCGGATCGGCGACCGCACCGGGCCACCGCTCGAATCCCACGTGCGGCTGCACCGCGAGCGCCGGCCCCCGAAGGGCAACACCGGCTGACGGGCCGGGGCTCAGCCGGCGGCGGCCTCGGCGGCGGGGTCCCACGCGGCGAGGTCGCCGAGGCGCGGGTCGTTCGAGAACACTTCGACGATCGGCTGGCTGATACCGATCCGCCGCTGCACGAGCCGCACCAGGTTCTCCTGGTCCCACAACGACAACGTCACGACGACACCTTTGTTGCCGGCACGCGCGGTGCGACCCGATCGGTGCAGGTACGCCTTGTGGTCGTCGGGCGGGTCGTAGTGGATCACGATGTCGACGCCCTCCACATCGATACCACGCGCCGCGACGTCGGTCGCGACGAGCACCGGCAGCGCGCCGCTCGTGAAGTCGCGCAAGCCTTGCTCGCGAGCCTTCTGGCGCAGATCGCCATGGATCGCGGCGACCTTCACGCCGAGTTGCTTCAGGTCGTTGACCAACTTGTCGGCCCCGCGCTTGGTGCGCACGAACACGAGCGTGCGCTCGGCGTGGCTCGCGATCGCGGCCGCGACGCGCGCCTTGTCCATCTGGTGCACGAGGAAGAACCGGTGCTCCATCTCCGAGACCGTGATCTCCCGCGACTGCACTTCGTGGCGCACGGCGTCTTTCAGGTACGTGCGCACCAACGAGTTGACCGCACCGTCGAGCGTCGCCGAGAACAGCATCGTCTGGTGCGGCGTACGGATCCGGTAGAGCAACTTCTGCACCTGGGGCAAGAACCCCATGTCGAGCATGCGGTCGGCTTCGTCGAGCACGACGATCGCGACTTCGCTCACGTCGAGGTCGCCGCGTTCCATCAGGTCGATGCACCGGCCGGGAGTGCCGATCACGACGTCGACGCCGCGGTGCAGTGCCTTGACCTGCGGCTCGATCGAAACCCCGCCGTAGCAGGCGATCACCTTGCGGCCGACGACCTTGCCGAGCGGTGCGAGCACGCCGTCGACCTGCACCGCGAGTTCGCGGGTCGGCACGAGGACGAGGCCATGCGGGCGGCGGGGCGGCGACTTCTCGACCCGGTCGAGGAGCGGGAGCCCGAACGCGAGCGTCTTGCCCGATCCGGTCTTCGCCTTGCCGCACACGTCACGGCCCGCGAGACCGTCGGCGACGGTCAGGCCCTGGATGGCAAATGGTTCGTCGATGCCCTGCTCGTGCAGGGCGCGTACGAGTTCAGCGGAGACGCCGAGTTCGGCGAAAGTGGTCACTTCGGTACCCAGGCTACGGGGAACCGGTGTACCGGTCGCGCATTGGGCCGGAACCGGCGTTCCGCGGCACCTTCCGCGGCACAGCCGGCCGGCAGCCGGGCCGGGCCGCTACCAGGGCATCGCAACGCCGCCGTTGGGGCGCTGGATCTCGCCGGTGACGAAGCTCGCCGCCCCCGACACGAGGTAGAGGAAGGCGTGGGCGACGTCTTGCGGGTCGCCCACCCGGCGCAGCGGCGCCATCGCGCTCGAACGCTTGTTGTACGCCTCGAGCTTCTCGGGGACGACGTTGCCGTCGGCGTCGACGAAGTTGTGCCGCGAGAAGTTGGTGAGGATCATCCCGGGGGCGATCGCGTTGACCCGGATGCCGTGCGGGCCGACCTCGGTGGCGAGGGTCTTGGTGAGCATCGCGACCGCCGACTTGGTCATCGCGTAGCAGGCCAGCGTCGGGGCCGGGGTGTCGATCGCGCCCGACGAGATGTTCACGATGTTCCCCGAACCGGCGGGGATCATGTGCCGGATCGCCGCCTGGCAGCCGTAGAACACGCTCTTCAGGTTGATGGCGAGGATCCGCTCGAACTCCTCGTCGGTGCACTCCGCGACCAGCTTGTTGTGGGGCACGCCCGCGATGTTCCCGACGATGTCGACGTGGCCGAAGTCGGCGGCGGCGCGATCGACGAGCGCATCGACGTCGGCCCGTCGGGTGACATCGGTGCGCTGCACGATCGCGTTCCCGCCCGCGCTCACGATGTCGTCGGCCGTCACCTGCGCGCCGGCCTCGTCGATGTCGCCGCCGACCACGGTCGCACCGGCACGGGCGAGCGTGAGCGCGGTGGCCCGGCCGATCCCGCTGCCCACGCCCGTGAGCACCGCGACGCGGCCCGACAAGTCGAAGAGGTCCGCTATCGCACCTGCGCCCGTACTTGCACCTGCACCTGCACTCGCCACGCTCTTCCCCCCGTGATCTGACGGTCCGTCAGGCGGAGCCTATGCGACCATGCACCGATGCCCATTCTCGAGGTGGCGAGCTTCAACGCGCACTGGGGGTTGCGCCATCGGGGCGGCGGGAACGTCGACCTGCTGGGCGTCTGCCGCTCGCTCGACGCCGATGTCGTCTGCCTGCAGGAGATGTGGCGACGACGCGACGGCAACGCCGAGCACGAGCGCGTCGCACGGGAACTCGGCTACGAACTCGTGGAAGCGCGCGTTGCACGAGAACACAACCGCACCGCGCCGCCGGCCGTACGCGCGCTCGACGGCGACAAGTCGTGGTGGGGTCTGGCGATGCTGTCGCGCCACCCGATCCGCTCGGTCGACGAACACGCGTTGGGGGCGGTCGCCGCCGACGAGGCGCACCGGATCGCGGTGAGGGTCGAACTCGACGTCGACGGCACGCCGTTCGTGGTGGTCACAACCCACCTCACCTGGCGCGCCTGGGGGATCCCGATGCAACTGCGACGGCTCCGCCGCGTGCTGCCCGACCCTCCCGTCCCGGCGTTCGCGGCCGGCGACTTCAACATGTGGGGCCCGGTGGTGTCGGCCGCGCTGCCGGGATGGCGGCGCGCCGTGCGCGGCCGCACCTGGCCGGCACCGCACGTGCGCCATCAACTCGACCACATCCTCGTGAACGGCGCGGTGACCGTCGAACGCTCGTCGGTCGAACCGTTCGCCGGCTCCGACCATCTCCCCATCCGTGCCCGTCTCGCCTTCTGACGACAGGCGTCGATAGCTATCGCATAGCGATAGCTATCGACGCACGTCCTGGGCGCGGAGGACCTGCACGACCTGGTCGAAGGCGCTGAGCGCGAGTTTCGGTGTGCCGTCGTGGGCGAGCAGCCCGAAGTTGGCTTCGCGATCGTTCGGGTTGGTCGCCGTATCGCGCCACGAGTACCAGAAGAGCGGGCCGGTGAACTTCCAGTGGGCCCAGTCGCGGTAGCCGGCGACGAGCATGTCGCGCTGAGCCTCGGGGGTCACCGCGTTGGCCGCGTAGCCGGTCGGCGCGCCGAACTCGGTGCCCCAGATCAGCTTGTCGCCGTCGCCGTGGTCGACCATCACCTGGTAGAGCGTCGGTGCGTTGTAAAAGGTGTTCCAGTCCGACGGGTCGAGGGGCATCGCCGGGAACGAGTACGGGTGCAGACCGACGGCGTCGAACGACCCGCGCGCCCCGGCCGCGTACACGCGGGAGAGGAACGTGCGCGCACTCAACGACGTGCCGTCGGCTTTGTCGACGGCCGCGGCGAGCCCGCCCGTGATGATGGTCGCGTGCGCGTCGACGGACCGGATCGCGACGGCGGCGCGTTCGAGGAGCGCCGCGTACGCGGTGGGATCGGGTTTCGGCGGCCAGAACACGTCGACGTTGGGTTCGTTCCATATCTCCCACGCGTGGACGCCGAGCGGCGCGTACCGCTTCACCGCCTTGTACACGAACCGCGCGTACGTGTCGGGATCGAGCGGGGGGCGGTGGTCGTCGGTGCCGGGCGGCCGGGCCGACTCGGGCGAGTACGCAGGCATCGCGAGGATCTGCATGCCGCGCGCGATCGCGCCGAGCACCACCCGGTCGGTGTTCGTCCAATCCCACGACTGCGGGCCGCCCGCCTGGATCGTCGGCCAGTAAAAGTCGAGCCGCAGCCAGCGCGCACCGGTTGCGGCCATCCCGTCGAGGTCGCGGGCGAGGTCCGCATCGCTCAGCTGCAACGGCATGACACCGTCCGCGAACCCCACCTGCCACGGGCGCGACGCGGCGGCCGCGGTGACCCCCGGCGAGGTCGTGGTGGTCGGCGGCGGCGCCGTCGGCCCGGGTGCGGTCGTGTCGGGCGGCGTGGTGATCGTCGTGGAACTGGTCGTGTCGTTCCCGTTGCCGAAGCCGAAGACACCGACCAGCGCACCGACGAGGCCGACCAGCACGACCGTCGCGATGATCGCGGCACGAGATCGGCTCGCTCGCCCCGACGACATCCAAGCAGTGTGGCAGTCTCACCCGGGGCGGCCGGACGCGCCCCCGGCCGGCCCCATGGTGCGACGACCGGTGGGATGATCCACGGTCGACGATTGACTCGTTGTGGCACGCGCGTCGATAGCGTGCCGCCGTGGCTCGGTACGACGCGTGCCTGATCGACGTCTACGACACGGTGCTCACCGCCGACATGAGTGCGGAGCCCGAACTGCTCGCCGAAATCGCTGGTATCCCTGCCGACGAGTTCCGGAAGGCAGCGGGGCGGATCGCGGCGCGGGTGAACGTCGGTGAATGCACCATGGCCGACGCGACGCGCGAAATCCTCGCGGAGTGCGGCACCGATCCCGGCGACGACGTCGTACGCGAGATCGTCGCGGCCGATCAGGCAATGCTGACCGACGTCGCGCGGCTCGAGGTCGACACGGTTCCCTTCCTCGACATGCTGCGTGCCCGCCACGTGCCTTCGGCCTTCGTCAGCAACTGCGCCGAGAACACCCGCCGCCTCCTGGCCGATCTGGGTCTCGACACGCGCGTCGACGCGATCGTGCTGTCGTGCGAGACCGGTACTGCGAAACCGTCGCCCGCGATCTACCGCGAGGCACTCGCGCAACTCGGCGCCCGACCGGCCACAACGCTGTTCGTCGACGACAAACCGTCGTACTGCGAGGGTGCCCGCGCGCTCGGCATGGACGCGGCGCAGATCTCCCGGGACGAATTCCCGCCGCGGGTCAACGGCGGAACGTTTGCGATCCGTTCGTTGCTGGAACTCGAACCGTTCTTCTAGCAGGGCGAGGGCTTCACGCGCGCGTGTGCACGTTCACGACGTAACTGCCCCCGTCGAACGGTTCGCGGTCCCACGTCGCGTAACGGTGCACGAGCGACAGGCCGGCCGCGCTCGCGTCGTCGTCGAAATCCGACAGCGGGTAACGGCCGGCGTCGAGACCGAACCCCGAAACGAGGAGCCCGGACGGCGCGAGGTGCCCGGCAACCCGGCCGAGCACCGTCCGCTCGTTGCCGGGACCGACGAAGAGCATCACGTTGCCGGCCAGTACGACCGCGTCGAACTGCTCACGTAACCCGAGCTGCGCGAGGTCGGCGAGCAGCCACTGCAGCTCGGGGGCCTTCCTCCGGGCCGTGTCGAGCATCGTCGGGTCGATGTCGACACCGACCGTGTCGAAGCCTCGGCGCGCCAACTCGATGGCGACGCGCCCGGTACCGCAGCCCGCGTCGAGCACCCGCTTCCCACCCCGCTCCCGCAAGAGCGACTCGACCAGCGTCGCCTCGCCGTGCACGTCGACGCCGGCTTGCTGCAGTCGCTCGAAGCGCGCGTCGTACGCGGCGCCGCGTTCCTCGGCCCGCAATGGTGGATCGGGTTCGCGTCGTGGCCCCACGGGCCCTGTTCTACCCGCGTTGCGCCGCATCGGGCGGCCTCGGGCGAGCGCCGGGCGAGCGGCGAGACGCCTCGAATGGCCCGAAGCGTCGCGACGCACCGTGAACCGCGACAATGGCGGCGTCATGTTCCCGGTCCTGGCCCTCTTCTCCCGCTTCGAAAACGTGAGCCCCGGGGCCTACTTCTTCGCCTTCGCCGGCGGGTTCGTGTCGTTCCTCTCGCCGTGCGTGCTCCCACTCGTTCCCGGCTACGTGTCGATGGTGACGGGCCTCGACATTGCCACCTTGCAAGAAGGCTCCCGGGCGCATCTCGCCCGGATCGTCGGCACGACGGCCCTGTTCATCGCCGGTTTCGGTGTCGTCTTCGTGTTGCTCGGCCTGTCCGCGTCGAGCCTGGGCAGCACGCTGATCGAGAACAAGACGCTCCTCACGCGCCTCTCGGGCGCCGTCATGCTCGCGATGGCGTTGTTCCTGCTCGGTTCGATGTTCCTGCGCGCGCCGTGGCTCTACCAGGAGAAGCGTTTCCATCCCCAGCTCGGCCGGTTCGGCACCGCCGCGCCGGTCGTCGCCGGTATCGCGTTCGGCTTCGGGTGGTCACCGTGTATCGGACCGATCCTCGGCTCGATCCTCGGTATCGCGGCCCGCCAGGACCGGGTCTGGGCCGGTGGCAGCCTGCTCGCGGTCTACACGCTCGGGCTCGGTGTGCCCTTCCTGGTGGTCGGCTTGGCGCTCGGGCGCGTCGGCGGCGCGCTCGCGTGGGTGAAGCGCCATTTCGGCGTCATCCTGGTCGGATCGAGCCTCGTGCTCGCCGTTTTCGGGGTGCTGCTGGTGTTCAACGAGTTGAGCCGGGTGACCGCCGACCTGCAACGCGCGCTCGACAACACCGGGCTCGACTGGCTCGTGAACCTCGGCTGACCTGTCGCCGCGCGAGGCTGGGGCGTGCGAATCGGCGTTTCGCTGCGCAGCGGCTACGGGAAGATCGACGCCCGGCAGGGCGCGCGGTGGATGATCGAGCGGGGTCGCGCCGCGTGGGACGCGGGTCTCGACTCGCTGTTCGTCGGCGACCACCACGGCGTCCCGTCGACCTACTACCAGAACGTTCCGATCCTCGGCCGGCTCCTCGCCGAGTGGGGCGCGCGACCGGCGGGAGCGCTCTTCCTGCTGCCGTTGTGGAACCCGGTGCTCCTCGCGGAACAGATCGGAACCCTTGCCGCGATTTCCGACGGACCGTTCGTGCTGCAGTGCGCGCTGGGCGGTGGTGCGTCGCAGTTCGAGGCGATGGGTGCAAGTCTGCGGACACGTCCGTCGCGCTTCGAGCACGCGCTCGACGTCATCCGCCGGTTGTGCGCGGGCGAAACCGTCGACGGCACGCGGATCGCGCCGGTGCCGGACGAACCGATCGACGTTTGGATCGGCGGCGCGGCAGAACCCGCGATCGACCGGGCCGCTCGCGTCGGCGACGGCTTTCTCGTCGGGCCCGAAGCGACAACCGACCAGGCCGCGCAACTCATCTCGTCGTATCGCGCCCGCTGCGAAGCGCATGGTCGCGCGCCGGGCACGACCGCGATCCGCCGCGACGTGCACGTCGCCGCGACGCACGACGAAGCGGCCCGCGTCGCCGAACCGATCATCGCGGCGGGCTATCGCGGTTTCGACCCGGACGCGATCGTGTTCGGCGACCCGCACGAAGTCGCGGCGCGTTTCGCACCACTCGCTTCCCTCGGCTACACCGATGTGATCGTGCGACACCTCGCCGAAGATCACGACGCAGTGCTCCGATCGTTCGCCCAACTTGCGACGGTGCACGAACTCGTCGGTGGCGCCTGAAAATGGGCGCGCCGAAAGCGGGCGAGTCGCCCGGCGGCGAGGTGGGGGCTCACCGGCATCGGACGACTCGCCCAATCCAGTTTCACCTATTCGCGACGCGATGTGCGAATAGCTAATGGAAAACGAAACTTCATCGGTTTCGTCGAACAGCAGCGACAGACAGGCCCCCATGCCCCCGACGCAACCCCTCGTGCAGTGGATCGACGACGAGCAGAAACTTCATGCACTGCTCGTGCAACAAAGCGGGGCCGGGGCGTACGCGCTCGACACCGAATTTCACGGTGAGCGCACGTACTGGCCGCGCCTCGCGTTGGTCCAGATCGCGTGGACCGACATGGTCGCGCTCGTCGACCCGCTCGCGCTCGACGCGCGCGGGCTGTGCGAACTCATCAGCGGCCCGGCGACGATGGTCGCGCACGCGTCCGAGCAAGACCTCGCAATCCTCGAGCGGCTCTGCGGGGCGACCGCCACCGCGTTGTTCGACACCCAGATCGCCGCCGGCTTCCTCGGCATGGGCACGCCGTCACTCTCCGTGCTCGTCGAGAAGCTGCTCGGTGTCCGGCTCGGGAAGGGCGACCGCCTCACCGATTGGACCGCCCGGCCGCTCAGCCCGGCGCAGAAGGAGTACGCCGCCGCCGACGTCGAGTACCTCCTGCCGGTCCGGGACGCGCTCGTCACCCAACTCGAGCAGGTGGGCCGTCTCCAGTGGGCGCTCGACGAATGCGAGAACCGGCGAGCCCGCGACCGCACCCGCGCCGATCCGCTCACCGCCTGGTGGAAGATCAAGGGATCGCGGCAGCTTCGTGGCAAATCGCGCGGCGTCGCACAGGAGCTCGCGGCCTGGAGGGAACGCAAGGCGGCCGCGGCCGACGTCCCGCCGCGCTTCGTCCTCCCCGATCTCGCGCTCGCCGCGCTCATGCAACGCACTCCGCGCGGCCGTGACGACCTGAAGAACATCCGCGGCGTCGAGCCCCGTCACCTGCGCGACGGCACCGCCGACGAGATCCTGCACGCCGTCGAGCGGGGCATGAGCCTGAGCCCCGACGAACTCCACCTTCCCGCGACCGACCGGGTCGACCGTTCCCTCCAACCCGCGGTGACCGTCCTCTCGGCATGGTTGGCGCAACAGGCCGACGAACTCCGCCTCGACCCGAGCGTGCTCGCGACACGGGCCGACATCGCGCAGTTCATCTCGACGCGCGAAGGCCGGCTGGCGTCGGGCTGGCGCGCCGACCTGGTCGGCGAGCCGGTGCTCCGCCTCCTCGCCGGCGAAGCGACGATCAGCCTGGCGAAAGGTGGCCGCAAACTCCGCCTCGACAGCCGCACAGGCGACGATCGGTAGCCTCGGTTCCATGGCTCGTTTCAACGTCGGCGTCCAACTTCACCCGCAGGCGACCACCGTTGAGGCCCTGCGCGAGGCGTGGCGTGCCGCCGACGCGCTCGGTGTCGACAGCATCTGGGTGTGGGACCACTTCTACCCCCTGTACGGCGACCCCGACGCGGGCCACTTCGAGGCGTACTCGCTCCTCGCCGCCATGGCCGCCGACACCCAGCACGCGAACATCGGGGCACTCGTCACCTGCAACTCGTACCGCAACCCGAACCTGCTCGCCGACATGGCGCGCACGATCGACCACGTCAGCGGCGGTCGGTTCGTGTTGGGGTTGGGCAGTGGATGGTTCGAGCGCGACTACAACGAGTACGGCTACGAGTTCGGCACCGCCGCGGGACGCCTGCGGGAGCTCGAGAAGAACCTCCCGGTGATCTCCGAGCGTCTCGGGCGGCTCACTCCCCCGCCGATCGGCCGGCTGCCGGTGCTGGTCGGCGGAGGCGGCGAGAAGGTCACGTTGCGGCTCGTCGCGCAGTACGCCGACATGTGGCACACCTGGGGACCGCCGGAGAACTTCGCCGCGAAGAGCAAGGTGCTCGACGAGTGGTGCGAGAAGCAGGGCCGGAACCCGAAGCAGATCGAACGCACCGTCGGCCTCGGCGCCGGTGAGGTCGACAACTGGCAGGCGTACCTCGACGCCGGTGCCGAGCACCTGATCGTGATGGCCGGCGACCCCTTCGACCTCGACCCCGTGCGCCGGCTCCTCGAGTCCGCCCGCTCCTGACTCGCCGCCCCCCACTCGTTTTGATGTCGCGGAAGCGCGCTGGAGCGCGTTCCGGCTACATCAAAACGAGTTCGTAGCCGCGCACCTTGCCGCGGCCTCCATGGGGCGGTTAGGCCGGGGTGTCGGCGAGGATCTTGCCCAGCACGACCAGCTGCGGGGTCGCGGCACCGAGCGTGAACTCGATCTGCTTCAACCACAGGAAGTACCGGTGGATCGGGAAGTCGAGATCGATGCTGATACCCCCGTGCACGTGCAACGCCGCGTGCCCGATGCGGTTCCCGCCGTCGGACGCCCAGAACTTCGCGGTCGCGACCTCGGCCGGGACTTCGCGACCTTCGTCGAGGTGCGTCGCGGCCTGCAGCATCGTGAGCTCGATGGCCTGGTTGTCGATGTACGCGTCGGCAAGACGCTGGCCGACGGCCTGGAACGTGCCGATGGCGCGGTCGAATTGTTTGCGTTCGGTCGTGTAGTGAGCGGTGAGCCGCAACGCTTCGTCGGCCGCGCCCGACGCGATCGCGCACATCGCGACCATCGTGCGGGCGAGCGCCCACTGGAGCACGTCGGCACCGTTGTCGGCGCCGCCGAGCAGTGCGCCGTCGTCGACCTGTACCCCGTCGAAGGTCACTTCGAACAGCGGCTCGTGGTTCGTGGTCTCCTGCCGTTTCGACTCGATGCCCTTCGCGCCGGCGGGCACGATGAACACCACCGTCGAGCCGCTGTCGGTGCGGCATGGAACGAGTACGGCCTCGGCGGCTGCCATCCCGGGCACGGCGGTCTTCGTGCCGTCGATACGCCAACCGTTGCCGTGCTTCGTCGCCCGCGTGTACGGCGCGTCCGCGACGGTGCCGTACTCGCTGAACGCGGCCGTGAGCAGCACTTCACCGGCGACGACCTTCCCGAGGACGGCCTGCTGCTCGTCGGTACCGAAGCGCGCGATCGGCAGGGCCGCCGATACGAGCGTCGGGATCGCAGGTAACGGTGCGACGGTGCGGCCGACCTCGCGGAGCACGAGGCAGAGGTCGAGGAACCCGAGCCCGAGGCCGCCGTGCGATTCGGGTACCGCGATACCGAGCAGGTTGGCCTTCGCGAACTCGAGCCACGTGTCGCGGTCGTACCAATCCTCGGAGTTGTCGCGCTCCTTCAGGTGCGGCAACGTCATCCGGTCGGAGAGGATGCGCCGTGCGAGGTCGGACAGTTCCTGCTGTTCTTCGCTGAGCGAGAAGTCCACGAGTCGATTCTCCCGTTCCGGTTAGCGCGGCGAGCCGGGCATGTTGAGGCCGAAGATCGCGATCAGGTCGCGCTGCATCTCGTTCGTACCGCCACCGAAGGTGAGGATGTGCATCGAACGGACGCGCGCCTCGATGCGCCCGCGCAGCACGGCACCGGGCGAGTCGCCCTGGAGCGTCGCCGCCGGGCCGAGGATCTCCAGCAGCGCGCGGAACGCTTCCAGGTAGAACTCGGTGCCGAACACCTTGATGCTCGACGCGTCGGCCGGGTTGAGGGGGTCGCCCTTCGTGGCACCCCACGCCACCCGCCAGTTGGCGAGCTTCAGGAACTCGAGGCGGGCGTGCACGCGGGCCAGGCTCAGCTGCACCCATTCCTGATCGATGACCCGGCGGCCGTCGGCCAGCTTCGTGTTCTGCGCCCAGGCGCGAACGTCGTGGAGGAACCGTTCGACCACTCCCGACGCGCACAACGTGACCCGTTCGTGGTTCAACTGGTTGGTGATGAGCTGCCAACCTTCGTTCTCGCCACCGACCCGGTTCGCGACCGGCACCCGCACGTCTTCGTAATAGGTGATGTTCGTGTTGAGGTCGCCGAAGTTCTCGATCGGCTTGCAACTGAAGCCGGGCGTGCTCGTGGGCACGATGATCATCGAGATGCCCTTGTGCTTCTTCGCGTTCTGGTCGGTGCGCACTGCGAGCCAGATGTAGTCGGCGTCGGTCGCGAGGCTGGTGAAGATCTTCTGCCCGTTGATCACGTACTCGTCGCCGTCGCGATCGGCCCGCGTCTTCAACGACGCGAGGTCGGTGCCGGCGTCGGGTTCGGTGTACCCGATCGCAAAGGTGATGTCGCCGGCCAGGATCTTCGGGATGTAGAAGTCTTTCTGTTCCTGGTTGCCGTACCGCATGATCGTCGGTGCGACGGAGTTGATCGTGAGCATCGGCACCGGTGCGCCGGCTCGCATCGACTCGTCGAAGAACACGAACTGCTCCATCGGGGTGAGGCCCTTGCCGCCCCACTCCTCCGGCCACCCCGCGCCGACCCAACCGTCGGCCGACATCTGCTTGAAGATCTTCCGCGGCACCGGGCCGACGCCTTCGCTGCGCCCGATCTCACGTTCGATCTCAGGCGTGAGCAACTTGTCGTAGTACGCGCGCAACTCGTCGCGCAGCGCCTCGTGCTCCTTGCTGTACCCGACGTACATACCGCCTCCAGCGACTAGAACGCGTTCTATCTTCGCGGCCCGGGGCCGTCCGTGTCGACCCCGCCGTGAAGCCGATCAGCCGAAGCCCAGCATCGCCCCGTTCACGAGCGACGCCCGCGGGCTGTTCAGGAACACGAGCGGCCACGCCTGCGCTTCGGGCGGGCCGGCCGCGGCGACACAATTCACGCGGATCCCGGGCTGCACCGGCAACGCGATCTCGGCGAGTTCTCCCACGGTGAGCTCGGTCGTGATGGCGGCGACCGCGGCACCGTCGATCATCACCGGCGCGACCGTCGTGACGACGTCGGCGAGCGCGCCCGCATCGAGCGGTTCGCCGCAGTGGAACAGCGCGTTCACCACCGCACCGATCTTCGTGATCGCGCCCGCGCGAGCCGCGCGATCGGTGACGTCGGCCTCGGTGAAACTGGCGAGGTCACGCACGTCGGGTCGCCGGGCGCCGACCGCGTGCACTTCGGCACCGAGGCGCACCAGGATCCCCACCGCGACGGCCCCGGTGCCTTGGCCGGCACCGATCACGATCACCCGCTTCCCGGCGTAGCCGAGATCCTCGGCTGCCGAGCCGGTCATCAGGCGCCCGCCGTCACTCGTCTTCGAACGAAATCGCCTGTTCGGGGCAATTCTCCACGCCCAGCTTCGCCTGCTGGAGCAGCGGCCCGTCGACGTGCGGGACGAGGATCTCGCAATGCCCGAACTCGTCGGCACCGAACACCTCCGGCGCGAGCGCGTAACAACGGCCGTGCCCGGTGCACATGTCGACATCGACGCGGAGCTTCATGAGACGTGATGCTATGGGGGCAGCACACGCGGTTTCCTGCCCACGATCCTGCGGGTACATCGCCGCGCCCGAAGCCGGCATCTCAAACGACGAAGAAGACGAAGCGGCGGGAACCATGAGCACGATCGAATCCTGGCCCGGGCGCTCCCGTCCGCTCGGCGCGACCTACGACGGTGCCGGTACCAACTTCGCGCTCTTCAGCGAGGTCGCGACCGGCATCGACCTGTGCCTCTTCGACGAAGACGACAACGAGACGTGCATGAGGCTCACCGAAGTCGACGGCTTCGTCTGGCACACGTACCTGCCCGGCACCGAACCGGGACAGCGGTACGGGTACCGCGTCCATGGCCCCTGGTCGCCGGCCCAGGGGCAGTGGTGCAATCCCTCGAAGCTGCTCCTCGACCCGTACGCGCGTGCGATCGAAGGCACGATCGACTGGTCACCGGCCTGTTTCGCCTACCGGTTCGACGCGCCCGACGAGATGAACGGCGACGACAGCGCGCGGCACGTGCCGCGGTCGGTCGTGCACAGTCCTTTCTACGACTGGGGGCTCGACCGGCCACCCGACGTCCCGATGCACGAGACGATCGTGTACGAGACGCACGTCAAGGGTCTCACCATGCGCCATCCCGACGTCCCGGAACGGCTGCGCGGCACCTACGCGGGCCTCGCCCACCCGGTGATGGTCGACTACTTCCGCGACCTCGGCGTCACCACCATCGAACTGATGCCGGTACACCAGTTCATTCACGACCAGCGGTTGCTCGATCTCGGTTTGCGCAACTACTGGGGCTACAACTCGATCGGGTTCTTCGCACCTCACAACGAGTACGCGGCCGCCGGCGACCGCGGCCAGCAGGTGCAGGAGTTCAAGACGATGGTGCGCGCGCTGCACGACGCCGGGCTCGAAGTCGTGCTCGACGTCGTCTACAACCACACCGCCGAAGGCAACCACCTCGGCCCGATGTTCTGCTTCAAGGGCATCGACAACGCCGGCTACTACCGGCTTGCCGACGACCCCCGCTTCTACTTCGACTACACCGGCACGGGCAACAGCCTCAACGCGCGCCAGCCGCACGTCCTGCAGCTCATCATGGACAGCCTCCGCTACTGGGTGGAGGAGATGCACGTCGACGGTTTCCGATTCGACCTCGCTTCGACGCTCGCGCGCGGCCTGCACGAAGTCGACCGGCTCTCCGCGTTCTTCGACCTCGTGCAGCAGGACCCGGTGGTCGGCAAGGTGAAACTCATCGCGGAGCCGTGGGACATCGGTGAGGGCGGCTACCAGGTCGGCAACTTCCCCGCGCAGTGGTCGGAGTGGAACGGGAAGTACCGCGACACGACACGCGACTACTGGCGGGGCGAAGACGCGACACTCGACGAGTTCGCGTCGCGCCTCACGGGCAGTTCCGACCTCTACCAGGACGACGGGCGACGGCCTCGTGCCAGCGTCAACTTCGTCACCGCCCACGACGGCTTCACGCTGGCCGACCTCGTGTCGTACAACGAGAAGCACAACGACGCGAACGGCGAGAACGGCAACGACGGTGAGGGCTTCAACCGGTCGTGGAACTGCGGCGCCGAAGGCCCGACCGACGATCCCGACGTACTCGCGCTCCGGAGCCGCCAGCAACGCAACTTCCTCGCGACGCTGTTCGTCTCGCAGGGAATCCCGATGCTGCTCGGCGGCGACGAGATGGGCCGGACCCAGGGCGGGAACAACAACGCGTACTGCCAGGACAACGAAGTCTCCTGGTACGACTGGGACCAGCTGGAACGCCACGCCGACCTGTTCGAGTTCGCGAAGCGCGTCATCAAGCTGCGGCGCGAACATCCGGTCTTCATGCGGCGCCGCTTCTTCCAGGGGCGCCCCATTCACGGCCAAGGGGTGCAGGACATCGCGTGGTTCCGTCCCGACGGCGCCGAGATGAACGACGACGACTGGAACACGGGTTACGCGAAGTCGGTCGGCGTGTTCCTGAACGGTGACGGCATCACCGAACCCGGCCCGCGCGGCGAGCATCTCGTCGACGAGAGCGTCCTCTTGCTCTTCAACGCCCACTACGAAGACCTCGATTGGAAGATCCCCGACCATCACTGGGCGGCGCAGTGGCAGCTCGACCTCGACACCGCCGACCCGACTCGCGACGGCGAGGAGACCGTCAAGCCGGGCGAGACCATCACCGTGCCCGCCCGCTCGCTGGTACTCCTGCGCGTGCGTCGATAGCTATCGCTATGCGATAGCTATCGACGCACGTCGGCGTCAGCGTTCGGTGGACCAGTCGCGGGTGGCGACGATGTTGGCGACGTGGGCGACGAAGCCGGCGGCATAACCCGGGTCGATCACGCGCGCGTCGAACGCGAGGCACAGGTAGCCGGCCGAACGCACTTCCATCCGGCCTCGGTCGTCGGCCAGCACTCGTTTCGCGACGCCGTCGGTCGAGAGGATGGCCACCTGGGGCAGGTTGATGATCGGGAACGACTGGTAGGTGCGCGACGCGCCGGGGTTCGTGATCGTGAACGTGCCGCCGTTCACGTCGTCGGGCGAGAGCTGCTTCGCCCGCGCCCGACGCGCGAGGTCGTCGATCCGGCGGGCGATACCGCGCATCCGCAGACCGTCGGCGTCGCGCACGACCGGCACGACGAGCCCCTGGTACGCGAGGTCGACCGCGATCCCGAGGTTCACGGCGCGGTGCATGATCAGCTCGTCGTCGCCGACGGTCGCGTTCATGCGCGGCCACACCCGGATGGCGTCGACGACCGCGCGCGCGACGAACGGGAGGTACGTGAGCGAGAAACCTTCGGCCGCGCGCCACGAGGCCCGGTTCGTTCGCCGAACCTCGTCGAGGGCCGTGTAGTCGGCCAGCGCGACGGCATAACCGTGCGCGGCAGTGCGCTTCGAGGCCAGCAACGCGTTCCCGGCGCGCTGCTGCACCCGGTTGAACGGAACCCGGATATCGGCCACGGCCGAGGACGCGTCGGAGCGGGTGACGCGCCCGTTCGCACCGGTCCCGTGAAGCTGCGACACGTCGATGCCATGCTCGGCCACGACGCGCCGCACCGCAGGCGAGAGGAACCCGGCCGTGTCGCGCGGGGCGCGCACACGCCACGGGAGCACCGCTGCCGGCCGCGAATCGGTCACCGCTGCGCAGGGTAGGCGCCGCCCCCGACCGGCGCGGCCGTACACTCGCAGGACATGCCGCCGGCGAAGATCCAGGACGAGGTCTCGCTCGCCGAGGCCGTCGAAGATTTCCGGATCGCGTGGGTATCGCGCCTCCTCGACGACCGGGAAATCACGCTCCGCCAGCAGAGCAAGGTGTATTTCCAGATCTCCGGGGCCGGGCACGAAGCGCTGCTGCTGGGCCTCGCCCGCAGCCTCCGGCCCGCGTACGACTGGTTCTTCCCGTACTACCGCGACCGCGCGCTGGCGCTGGCCCTCGGCGTCACGCCGACCGAGATCCTCCTCCAGGCCGTGGGCGCGGCAACCGACCCCGCGTCGGGTGGCCGCCAGATGCCGTGCCACTGGGGTTCGACCCGGCTCAACATCGTGAGCCAGACCTCGTGCACCGCGAGCCAATGCCTCCCGGCGGTCGGTTGCGCCGAAGCCTCCCGCTACCTCAGCCGCCGCCCCGACCTTCCCGGTTGCCACGCGTTCGGCGACGAGATCACGTACGTGTCGCTCGGGGAAGGCGCGACATCGGAAGGCGAGTTCTGGGAGAGCCTCAATACCGCTTGCCGGCTCAACCTTCCGATCCTCTACGTCGTCGCCGACAACGGCTACGCGATCTCGGTGCGTTCGACCGATCAACATCCGGCGCCGATCTCCGAGATGGTTCGCGGCATCCGCGGGTTGCACGTCGCGAAGATGGACGGCCGCGACTACTTCGACGTCCGCCGCAAGGCCGCCGACGTCATCGCGCGCGTCCGCGCGGGCGCCGGCCCGCGCTCGTGCACGCCCTCGTGACCCGTCCCTATTCGCACTCGTTGTCGGACGACCAGAAGAAATATCGCGTGCCGGAAGAACTGCAGGACGAAGCCGAGCACGACCCGGTACTCCTGCTCGAACGGTCGTTGATCACGCTCGGCGCACTCACCGAGGAGGAAGCCGGCGCGATCCGGGCCGACGCGAAGGAAACCGTGCGGCGCGCCGCCGAAGAGGCGCTCGCCGCGCCGCGCCCCGACCCCCGTTCGGTACTCAACCATCTTGTCGGGCCGGCGCCGGCCGCCGAAACGCCGCCCGATCCACCGGCCGCGGGCACCGACGGCGCGGGCGAACCGGTGACGTTCGGCGAGGCGATCCGCCTGACGCTCCACGAGACGATGGCCGCCGACGAACGCATCCGGGTGTTCGGCGAAGACGTCGCCGACGCCGACCCGCGCGTCCTCGACGAAGTCCCCGGCAAAGGCGGCGTGTTCGGCATCACGTTCGGGCTGCAGCGCGAGTTCGGTCAGGCCCGGTGTTTCAACACACCGCTGGCGGAAGCGAACATCATCGGCCGCGCGGTCGGCCAGGCGATCCGCGGGCTTCGACCGAGCCCGGAGATCCAGTTCTTCGATTACATCTGGCCGGCCATGAACCAGCTGAAGTCGGAAGCGGCAACCACCCGGTGGCGCTCGAACGGCGCCTTCACCTGCCCGATGATCGTGCGCGTCGCGATCGGCGGCTATCTCACCGGCGGGGCGATCTGGCACTCGCAGTGCGGCGAGTCGATCTTCTCGCACATCCCCGGCCTGCTGATCGCGTTCCCGTCACGGGCGCGCGACGCCGCCGGGCTGCTCCGCACCTCGTTCCGCGGCGAAGACCCGGTGCTGTTCCTCGAGCACAAGCACCTCTACCGGCAGGGCTACAACCGCGATCCCATGCCGCCGGCCGGTTGGATGCTCCCATTCGGCAAAGGCGCGTACGCCACGCGTGGCGACCGGTGCACGGTTGTCACCTGGGGCGCGACGGTGCACCGGGCGATGCTCGCCGCCGCGCAACTCGGCGACGATCCCGGTGTCGAGATCATCGACCTGCGCACGATCGCCCCCTGGGATCGCGACATCGTTGCCGAGTCGGTACGCAAGACCGGCCGGGTGCTGGTCCTCCACGAAGACACGCTCACGAGCGGCTTCGGCGCCGAAATCGCGGCGTTCGTGGCCGACGCGTGCTTCGAACATCTCGACGCGCCGGTGTGGCGCCTCGCGGCCACCGACACCTACATCGCGTACGAGCCGACGCTCGAGAACGCGATCCTGCCGCAGGTCGAGGACATCACCCGCGACCTCGCCGCCCTCCTCGCCTACTGAACCGCTACCCGGCGAGCGCGGCGACGAACTCGTCGCGCTCGGGACCGAGGCGCGGTTCGGGCGGCCGGTTCTCACGGTCCTGGTAGGTCGCGAGCACCGCGTTGACGACCTCGGGATCCGCCATGAGGGCCTCCGGTTGCGCGAGCAGGTTGAACCAGCGCAGGAAGGCGCGGTACACCGCCGGCGATGTGCGCAGCGCGGGCAGGAGCCCTTCACGGAACACCTCGCGCATGAACGCCCGCGGGTCTTCGGCAGCTGGATCGGTGGAGCCGTTCGCAGCGGCCGGCGGGCCCTCCACGAGTGCCCGCGACTGCTCGTCTTGCAGCACCGCGTTACGGAACCACGGTAGGAGTTCGCGCTCGGTGAACTCGCCGAACGCGACGGCGAACGCGAGCAGATCACCCTCGTTGGCGCGCAGCGCATCGGCGAGGCCGAACGCGTGCACCAGTGCGAGCGAGCAGCCCCGCCCGTAGAGCGGGTTCGTGCACACCGACGCGTCGCCCGCGGCAACGAAGCCGGTGACGAGCGGCTCGCCTTCGACGACGAGGGGGCGGTAACGGTTCCTCAAGCCCGCCATCACCGACACGTCGGTGATCGGTTGTGACGCGAGTTCCGTGCGCCACGGCGCGGTGAACGGCAGGGCGGCCGCCGCGGCTTCGAACGTCGCGGCCAGTGCGAGCCGGCGGCGCAGGTCCTCATCGTGCGCGTCGACTGCGAAGGTGACCGAGAAGGTGCGGTTGTCGCCGACGAACACCGCGAACTTCAGGTAGCCGAGGTCGCCGGCGACCGGGCCGGACGTCGGCGGGAACTCGGCGCCCGGGTCGAGACGGTAAAAGCGCGAGAAGTAGACGATGCCGCTCTCGTGCAACTGTTCGGGCACCGGGCCGGCACCGATCTCGGCGAGCCACTCGTCGGAACTCGAGCGCGGCCCGCGCGCGTCGACGACCAGGTCGGCCGCGAAGGTTTCGCCGCCCGCACGCACGCCGTGCACGCGGGGCACACCGCCCGGCCCGGCCGCGGTCGCGACCAGGCCCTCGGCGACGAGCCCATGACGGAGCACGACGCCGGGCTCGGCGAGCGCGCAGCGGCGCAGGACCCACTCGAAGGTGGTCCGCCGGCACGCCAGCGCGACGAGTTCGTCGTCGCCGGGCCGGGGCTCGCGGTCGGTCAAGGTTTCGGGGAGGCTGTCGCCGAACCGCAGCTCGGTCGCGCCGGCAGCGATGAGCGCGTCGCGCACGTCGGGTGCCCGTCTGAGCAGGCACTGGTTGCTGCGGGCGAGGAATGCGTGCGAATGGCGGACCTGGGGGGCACCCCGCCGGTCCCAGTGCTCGAACGCCTCGTTCGGGTTCGCGGGCATCGGCGTGTCGTCGCGCTCGACGATCGTGACGCCGTGACCGTCACGCGCGAGGGCCAGCGCGGTGCCCAGCCCCGCCATGCCACCGCCGACCACCACGACGTTCATCGTCAACAGGCACAGGGTAGAGAACCGCACCGTGGGCAGCCGGACGCGTACCGCGAAGCGGCCTCATCGAGTGGCAGTCCGAGCTGCTCCGCGATCGACGCGAGCCACGCGAGCACATCACCGAGTTCGTGCATTTGTTCTTCCGGGGTGCCCTTGCGCGCGGCCCGGGCCAGCTCGCCGACCTCCTCGGCCAGCCACGCGAACGCCGCCGGGACGCCGCGCGCCCGATCGCGCTCACCGTAGGTGCGGGCCATCAGGTCCTGGAACGCCGCGATCTCCATGCGGCGATGATGGCAGGCATGACCGGACAGGCACGGCGGCTCATGCGACACTCGGTGCCGAACAACGCAGTTGGCGATTCGTGTTGCGCCGGCTCCGCTGAGTTGGCAGGCTGCTGCGTCAGAATCTGACGGTGCATCAGATCGCGGCTCCGGCAACGGCGCCGGCCCGCTACAAGGGGGGAAGTCCAGGTGCGAAACCTGCGGTGGTTGTCCACGCTCGCGGCAATCGCGATCGTTGCGAGTGCGTGTGGGCGTAGTGGGGGCGGCAGCGCGAGCACGACCTCGCCCTCGTCCTCGGCGACGCCGACCACGGCGGCCTCGACCGTCGGCTCGTTCGGCGACCTCACGAACGTGTGCGGACCGGCACCGGCGGGCGCCACGCTGAGCGCCACCGACAAGGGCGTCACCGCGACCTCGGTGCAGGTCTCCACCGTCTCCGACCCGGGCTTCGTCGGTCGCCCGGGCCTCAACCAGGAGATGTTCGACACCGCCACCGCGTTCAGCAAGTGGTGCAACGCGCAGGGCGGGATCGCCGGCCGCAAGATCGTGCTGAAGCTGCGCGACGCGAAGCTCACGCAGTTCCAGCAGGTCGCCATCCAGGCCTGCCAGGAAGGCGACTTCATGATGGTCGGCGGCGGCGCCGTCTTCGACGACCAGGGCCAGAGCGAACGCCTCGGCTGCGGCCTGCCGACCGTCGCCGGGTACGTGGTCACCCCGCAGGCAACCGCGGCCGACCTGACCTACCAGCCCGTCCCGAACCCGCTGAAGACGCTCTCGATCGGCGACTTCAAGTGGCTCGGCGAGACCTTCCCCGACGCGGTGAAGAAGGTCGCGGTGATGACGGGCTCGATCCCGACCACCGAACTGGTCGCGAAACGCTACGAAGAGGCGATCAAGTCGCTCGGATGGACCGTCGTCAAGGAGATCGTCTACAACGCGAACGGCGAACCGTCGTGGCGTCCCGACGCCGAAGCGGTGAAGCAGTCGGGCGCGAAGGGCCTCTTGTGGGTCGGTGAGCCGACGTTCTTCGGCGCCATGCTGAAGAGCTTCAACGACATCGGCTACAAGCTCGACTTCGCCCGGATGGACGCCAACGGCTACGACCCCGGCCTCATCGCCAACGCGGGCGCGGGCGCCAGCGGCATCGCGTACATCCGCAGCGTGTTCCACCCGTTCCTCACCGACGCCGACGCCAAGGGCGACCCGGCGACCGAGATGTACCGCTCGATCATCAAGAAGTACGTCGGCTCGAAGGGCAAGATCGCGTACCTCGGCGTGCAGGGCCTGTCGGCCTGGCTGCTCTTCGCGCAGGCGGCAACCGCTTGCGGCGCCGACCTGACCCGCGATTGCGTGTGGGCGAACATCGGCAAGGTGAAGAGCTGGACCGGAGGTGGCCTCCACGCCCCGCAAGACGTCGCCGACACGAAACCGGGCGACTGCTTCGCCGTCGAAGAGGTGCAGGGAGCGAACTTCGTGCTCGCCAACATCCACCCGAACCAGGGCATCTACTCGTGCGACCCGTCCGACCTGTACACGGTGAAAGGCAACTACGGCACGGGCGCCAAGTGCCCCAACCCCGCGTACGCCAGCGATCCGAAGCCCTCGACCTGCGCGAAACCCTGAGGAAGTGAAGGCACTCCGGCAAGGGCTGCGAGCCCGCGCGTGACCACGTTCCTCACCTTTCTCATCACCGGGCTCACCACGGCCGCGATCTATGCCGTCGGTGCGAGTGGTCTCGTGCTCACGTACACGACAACCGGCGTGTTCAACTTCGCCCATGGCGCGATCGGCATGTTCGGCGCGTTCTTGTACTGGCAGCTCCGGTTCGAGTGGGGCTGGCCGGCGCCGATCGCGCTGGCCGTCGTGTTGCTCGTCGCCGCGCCGTTGTTCGGCGTGCTGCTCGAAGTCGCGATCATGCGCAACCTCGAAGGCACGAGCGAAGCCGTACGCCTCGTCGTGTCGATCTCGTTACTCGCCGCGCTCGTCGGCGCGGCGAACTGGATCTGGGCGCCCAACGTCAACCGCTACACGGCCAGCTTCTTCCAGGGCAAGGGTTTCGGGCTCCTCGGCACCCGGGTGACCTGGCACGAAGCCGCGACGGTGCTGATCGCGATCGCGGTCGCGATCGGGTTGCGGTTCGTGCTCTACAACCTGCGGGCCGGTGTCGCGATGCGCGCCACCGTCGACAACCGATCGCTCGCCGCGCTGAACGGTGCTCGTTCCGACCGTTCCGCCATGCTCGCCTGGGCGATCGGCTGCTCGCTCGCCGCGCTCGCCGGCATCTTGTTCCTCGGCACGCTCGCCCTCGATGCCGGAACGCTTTCGCTGCTGATCGTGAACGCGTACGCCGCCGCGATGATCGGCCGGTTGCGCAGCCTGCCGATGACGTTCGTGGGCGCGCTCATCATCGGCGGTTCCGAATCGTTCTGGCAGATCTACCGCAACAACCTCCAGCAACACCTCCACGTTCTCGGCTCCGCCTACCTCGACACGTTCGCGTCGGCGATCGCGGTGATCATCCTCTTCATCGTGTTGTGGCTGCTCCCCAACCCGCGCCTACCCGGTCACGCCCGCGTCCGCGAGTTCTTCCCCACCCCGTCGTTCCGTGGCGCCGTCGGCTTCGGGGCGATCATCGTCGCGATGGCGGTCTTCGTGTCGGCCTGGACCACCCAGTCGCACCAGATCGACCTCGCGAACGTGTTCGGGCTGTCGATCATCGCCCTCTCGCTCGTGCCCCTCACCGGGTTCGCAGGGCAGGTGTCGCTCGCCAGCCTCAGCTTCGCGGGCATCGGCGCCATCACGATGGCGCATCTCGGCGCGGGCGGGAACCCGCTCGGGCTGGTGTGGGCGGCGCTCATCTGCGCCGCGATCGGCGCGCTCATCGCCATCCCCGCGCTCAGGCTGTCGGGTATCTACCTTGCCCTCGCGACCGCGGCGTTCGCAGTGATGCTCGATCGTTGGATCTACAACCTTCCCAACTTCAGCGTCTTCGGCCTGTTCGATGTGAAACTCTTCGAGCAGGGCTCGGTATCGGTGACCAGGCTCCGGATCTTCGGCATCGACACGTCGACCCCGCGCGCGCAAGTCGTGCTCTGCGCGGTCGTGTTCTGCCTCCTCGCGCTGGTCGTCGTCGCGCTGCGGCGCAGCCGGTTCGGGCGTCGCCTGCTCGCGATGAAAGACAGCGAAGCCGCGTGCGCGACCCTCGGCATGAACCTCGTCGGCACGAAGGTCGCGGTGTTCGCGTTGTCGGCCGGGATCGCCGGGATCGGCGGCGCGCTCTACGGCGGCGTTCAGCAATCGGTGAACGCGCAGATGTTCTCGTTCATCAACGGTTTGCCGATCTTCATGCTCGCCGTCGTCGGCGGCATCGGCGCGATCGGCGGAGCGTTCTTCGCCGGCCTTTCGCTCGCGTTCCTCACGAACATCCTCCCCGATGTCGTCCCTTCGCTCTCCAACTTCCTCCTGGTCACACCCGGGCTCATCGGCATCAGCCTCGGCCGCAACCCGAACGGCGCGATCTCACAGATCCGTGAGGGTTTCGAGCCGATGATGAAGTCGAAGGTCGCGATCGGGTTCCTCGGCGTCTCGCTCACCGCGATCGTGGTGCTGCGGTCGACGAACACGATCGCGAACTGGCCGACGTTCGTCCTGGCGTTGCTCGTGCTCGTCTTGTCGGTTCCCGTCGGCCAGATCTTCGGCGAGATGGAGAAGCCCGCGGCCCAAGCCGCCGCCGAGGCCGACACCGTGCCGCTCGAATGGGTCGGCATCACCCGCCCCTTCACCCCCGAAGACGTGCGGGAACTGAACACCGCACTCGGGCTCAGCGATGTAGAGCTGTATGGCGCAACTCGAGGTTGACGGCGTCGTCGTCCGCTTCGGAGGCCACGTCGCCGTCGACGACGTGTCGCTCCGCGCCGAAGCGGGCCGCATCACCGGGTTGATCGGCCCGAACGGCGCCGGGAAGACGACGTTGTTCAACGTGATCACCGGCCTGCTCACACCGAGTTCCGGGCGTGTCGCGCTCGACGGTCGCGACATCACCAAACTCCCGCCCTACAAGCGCGCTCGACGAGGCATCGCCCGCACGTTCCAGCGGCTCGAGCTGTTCAGCGTGCTCACGGTGCGCGAGAACATCGCCGTCGCGGCCGAGACGCACCGCGGGTGGGCACGCGAGAGCGCCGGCGCAACCATCGACGAGATCATCGAACGCATCGGCTTGGGCGCGTGTGCCGACGAGCGAGTCGACTCGCTCCCCACCGGGCAGGCCCGTCTCGTCGAACTCGGCCGCTCGCTGGCCACCCGACCGAGTGTGCTGCTCCTCGACGAGCCGGCATCCGGCCAGACCGACAGCGAAACCGAGCGTTTCGCGTCGCTGCTGCGCGACCTCAGCCGCGAGGGGATGACGATCCTGCTCGTCGAGCACGACATGCAGCTCGTGATGTCGGTGTGCGACGCGATCTGCGTGCTCGACTTCGGCCGTATCATCGCCGACGGTTCCCCCGACGAGATTCGTACCAACGACGCGGTGCTCGCCGCCTACCTCGGCACCAAGAAGGCAGACTCGTGACCGATCTGGTGAGCGCCGGCGAAAACGGTGCGGGCACCCGCGCCGAACCGCTGCTCGAATTACGCAGCATTCGCGCCGCGTACGAGCAGATCGAGGTGCTGCACGGCGTCGACCTCGTCGTGCCGGCGGCGAGCGTCGTCGCGCTGCTCGGCCCAACGGCGCCGGGAAATCGACCACGTTGCGAGTCGTCGCCGGCCTGCACCCGCCGACGGCAGGCGAACTGATCATCGCCGGCCGCCGGATCGCCGGCGCCCGCCCCGACGACCTCGCCCGCGCCGGCCTCTGCCTCATCCCCGAAGGCAAAGGCGTGTTCCCGAACCTGACCGTGCGCGAGAACCTGCGCATGGCGACGTACACGGGCACACCGTTGCACCAGGTCGAAGAGATGGCCTACACGCGCTTCCCGCGCTTGAAGGAACGCCGCAAGCAGACCGCCGGCACCCTGTCGGGCGGCGAGCAGCAGATGCTCGCCATGGCGCGTGGCCTGGCCGTCGGCCCGGCGCTGCTGCTGCTCGACGAACTGTCGATGGGCCTGGCGCCGATCATCGTGGAGGAGCTCTACGAGATCGTGGCCCAGGTCGCCCGTGACGGCGTCTCGATCCTGGTCGTGGAGCAGTTTGCGAGAACGGTGTTGGGTGTGGCCGATTATGCGGCAATCATGGTGGGGGGACGGATCGTGAACGTGGGCGCACCGAGCGAACTCGAACAAGAGCTCTCGGCCGCGTACCTTGGAGCCTGAGGTGGAAATGGCGACGGTCGATACGCAGCAGACGCAAACCCAAGGGCGCGTCGAGGAGTTCAAGCAGGAGATCGCCGACATGCGGCTCCGCGACCCCGCAACCGCGCGCGATCGCATGCTGCTGCGCGGCGGCATCGCGTTGATGGTGATCGGGATCGGCGTCGCGATCGGCGCCTACTTCGTCTCGCACACGACGACCAACACCTTGCTGCAGAACGACATGGTGATCAGCTCGGTGATCGGTCTGAGCGTCACCGTCGCCGGCGCCGCGCTCTTCCTGCGGTACTCGATGGCGCAGTTCCTCCGCTTCTGGCTCGCTCGCCTCAGCTTCGAGCAGCAGCACCAAACCGACCGCGTCGTCGAAGCCGTCAAAGACGTGCGTCGATAGCTATCGCTATTCGATAGCTATCGACGCCTGTCAGGCAGCCTCGCGGAGAAGCTGCGACAAGAGCGGCAGCGCGTTGTCGCAGCCGCCGTCGAGCTCGTCATCGGTAACCGCGACGAGATGCCAGTTCCGGGCGCGCAGTCTCAGGGAACGACGATTGTCGGCGTCGTGCTTCAACCGACCGCCGTGGTACCGGTAGGAATCGAACTCGACGGCGACCCGTTGCTCGGGCCACGCAAAGTCGAGGACGACGAACTCGTCGGGGCCGAGCCACACTTTGAATTGCGGAACCGGATCAGGCAACCCCGCTTCGGCGAAGATGCGGAGCAGGATGTTCTCGGGTCGACTGTCGGTTCTCGCCGAATTCGGCAACCACCTGTCGATCAGCCTCATCGCATCGATACCGCCGAGACGTCGTTCACCACCGAGCTGTTGCCAGCGAGCACCGATCAGCGCGATATCGAGAAGGTCGCGACGAATTGCCTCCTGCAGCGCGAGCTCCACCGTCGGCAGCGAGACGACGCCACGGGCCGCGAGCGAGCACAGGTCGAGAATCGTTCGCGCGGGCCGTGTGACCGGAATGGCACCGTCGACGACGGTGACATCGATTGCACCGAGCTGGCGGCTTTCGTGCGCAACGATGCCCGTATGCCTCGGGCGACGCCAACGTGGCCCAGTGACCTCGAGGATCTCTTCGCCGCTCGGCAGGTTCCACAAGGCGGCAGCCGATCGGTGCGTCGCCACGCTGCGAACCCCGCCGGCCCAGCACGCCGCGAGCAGGTGCTGACGCCAGCTCGGCGGCGCGCCACCCACCAGGTAGGTCGACTCGAAGATCCGCTCGAGCCGACCGCTACCGCACAGTCGAGCGATCTGTTGGGGGCTGAAGCCAAGATCGAAGAGCTGCGATCGCGTGACCACACCGAAATGCGATCGAGCGAACCCGGCAAGCACTCTTTCCATGTGCACCTTCATGCCGCACATGGAACCAGTGAGGTGAGACAACAACGACGTGCGTCGATAGCTATCGCTATTCGATAGCTATCGACGCACGTCAGTTGCGGCGGAGTTGGCGGAAGGGGACGTCTTTGTCGACGCGGATGTCGCCGGGCAACCCGAGCACGCGCTCACCCAGGACGTTGCGCTGGATCTGTTCGGTGCCACCACCGATACGGATGCTCCACTGGTTGAGGAACACCTGCTGCCACATCCCGTTCTGGATTGCGTCGTCGTTGCGCAGCATGCCGTGCGCGCCTTCCATCGCCAGCACCAGATCGCCGTCGCGCGCGATGCGCTGCGATACGAACAGTTTCATCACCGACGCTTCGGGCCCCAATTTTGCGCCCGCGGCGGCCCGTGCCCGTGCCCGCAAGCCCAACCATTTCAGGAGCTCGAAGCGCGTGTAGCACGACGCGAGTTCTTGGCGGAACGTCGGGTCGTCGGTCACACCGCATTCACGCGCCAAGCGCAAGATCGCGTTGAAGTTGATGCCGGTACCACCCGACCCGATCATGTTGCGCTCGTTGGCGAGCGTCGTCTGCGCGACCATCCAACCGTTGTTCAAGCCGCCGAGCACCGCGTCGGCGGGGATACGCACGTCGGTTAGGAACACTTCGTTGAAGTGCGCGAAGCCCGTGATCTGGCGCAGCGGCCGCACCTCGATGCCGGGCGTGCGCATGTCGACGAGGAAGTACGTGATCCCGCGGTGCTTGGGGACGTCCCAGTCGGTGCGCGAGCAGCATCGCGTAGTCGGCGAAGTGCGCGCCCGAGGTCCACACCTTCTGGCCGTTGACGACGAATTCGTCGCCGTCGCGCACCGCGGTCGTGGTCATGCCGGCGAGGTCGGACCCGGCGCCCGGTTCGCTGAAGAGCTGGCACCAGATGTGGTCGCCCGAGAGCATCTTCGGCAGGAAGAACTGCTTCTGCTCGTCGGTGCCGTGGGCCATGATCGTGGGGCCGACCATCTGCGTGCCGATCGCGAACACCGCGGCCGACACGTCGAACTTCACTTCTTCCTGGGCGAAGATCCGCGCTTCGCGTCCGGTGCCACCGCGGCCGCCGTACTCGGGTGCCCAGGTGATCCCCGCCCACCCGTTCTCGAACAGGGTGCGTTGCCACGCGCGGCACCGGCGGATGTGTTCGTCTTCTGCTTCCTTGCTCGGGTCGGTGGAACCGAGCGTGATCGTCCGGTCGCCGAACCCTTGGCGCAGCTGGGCGTGAGCCTCGAGGAACGCGCGCACCTCGGCGCGGAACGCTTCCTCGGCTGCGGTTTCCTCTTGTACGTCGGTCATGACTCCCCGTTGAACAGCAATTCGTAGTTGGGCCCGCGCCGGAGGTGGTGGCCCCCGTCGACCGCGAGCATCTCCCCGGTGACCCACGACGACTCCGGGCCGGCCAGGTAGCGCACCGCCGACGCGATGTCGTCGACGGCGCCGACACGCGAAACCGGCATCTGCAGGAAGTAGTCGTCGAGCAACGGGCCGCCGGCGGTGATGAAACTCACCAGCTCGGTCGCGACGAGCCCGGGTTGCACCCCGTTCACCCGTACGTTCGACGCGCCCAACTCGTCGGCTGCGACCTTCACGAGCATTTCGATGCCCGCCTTGCCGACGCAATACGCGCTCATCAGCTTGTGGGTATTGGTGCCGGCGATCGACGACGTGGCGATGATCGACCCACCACCGGAGGCCGCCATCGCGGCGCCCGCGTGCTTGATCGACAGGAAGGTGCCCACGATGTTGAGGTCGATCGTGGCGCGCCATGCGGCCGCTTCGGCCTCGACGATCGGCCCGAGGTGCAGCGACCCGCCGGCGCACGCGAAGAGGATGTCGAGTTCGTCGGTCGGTTCGCCGGCAATGGCCACCGCGCGCGCCACGTCGTCTTCGACGGTCACATCGGCGACGACGTGCTGGACGCGCACGTCGGGTGCGGCAACCTTGCGTATCGCCTCGCTCGCGGCGACCAGCTTCTCTTCGGTCCGGCCGCAGATGGTGACGTGCGCGCCATCCGCCGCGAACCGCTGCGCGACGCCCAAGCCGATGCCGCTGCCGCCACCGGTGACGAGCGCGGTGCACCCTTCGATCCCGCGGGTTTCGGCCATGTCGTGACCTGCCGCGCCTAGAGGTCCTGAAGGGTGATGGCTTGCTTCGGGCAGAGGCGCACGGCCTCCTCGCACTTGGCGCGCAGTTCGTCGGGCGGTTCTTCCTGCAGCACGTACAGGAAGTCGTCTTCGCGCACTTCGAACACTTCGGGTGCGACACCCATACACAACGCGTTGCTCTCGCAACGGTCGAAGTCGACGACGACTTTGAACGCCATCACGGCCCCTCTCGGTCAGCGGTTGCGGCCCGCAACGTAGCTTCCAACTCCGCCACGGTGCGGCTCAACTCGGCGGCGAGCGGCCCGGGCTGCACGAGCGCGAGGGCGTCGGCGCTGCTCCGGTAATACCAGAGCGTGCCGTCGCGACCGCCCCGGAACCGGTCGAGCACGGCCGGTCCGGCGGCGTGGAGATCACCGAGAACCGCGCGCGCGTTGTGCAGTTTGTCGGCGAGCATCACCCGCCACGACTCCGCCGGCGCGCTGGGAACACGTGCGAGCCACGCCTCCTTGCGCGGCCGCCACGGTGGTTTCTCCGCGCCCGGCGTGGTCGCGTCGAGCGTGTCGCTGCACGCCTCGACGATCCCGGCGACGCGCGGCCCGAACCGCCGCGAGATCTCGGTCAACACCCGCCGGCCGCCCTGGTCCTCGGGGCCGTCGTGCAATAGCGCGGCGACGACCTGGTCCTCGTCGCCGCCGTCGTCGATCACGATCGACGCCGCTCCGAGGAGATGACCGACGTACGGCACGTCGTGCTGTTTGCGCCGTTGGTTCATGTGGAGTTCGAACGCGTAATCCATCGCCGCGAGCACCCGGGTCCAGCGATGGGCGGACGGATCGTTCGGTGCAACCACGCCATGAGGATCGCACGGGTTAGCAAAGTGCTAAAAGTCCTGTCCCGATGGTGCCGGGTTCCCGGCCACATGGAAGACTCTGGCCGCTTCACTCCGGCGCTTGCTGCGCCGATGAGGACCAGATGCACCCGGTGCACTTCGAGATTCCCAGCCTGCGCCAACTCGCCCGCCACGCGGTGCCCCGTGTCCTCGAAGGCACGGTGATCCCGCTTGTCCTCTTCATGATCTCGCTGAAGATCATGGGGGTCTGGGGTGCGATGGCCGTCGGGCTCGTTTGGGGCTACGGCCTCATCGGCTTGCGCCTGCTGTTGAAGCGGCGGGTGCCGGGCGTCTTGCTGATCGGGACGGCGACGTTCACCGCCCGCACGCTGATCGCCGTCCTCGCGCACTCGACGTTCGTCTACTTCCTGCAGCCGACGCTCGGCACCGCGGCGATCGCCGGCGCGTTCTTGCTGTCGGCGACGATCAACCGGCCGCTGGCGGGCAGGCTCGCCGACGACTTCTGCCCGATCCCTGCGGATTTCCGCGCGAACGCGCACGTGAAGCGGTTCTTCCGCCAGATCTCGCTGCTGTGGGCGTTCATCCAGTCGATCAACGTGATCGTCACGCTCTGGCTGCTGTTCACGCAGTCGATCCCCACGTACATGGTCGCGAAGACGGCGACGTCGACAACGCTCACCGTGAGCGCGATCGTGTTGTCGACGCTGTGGTTCCGCCGATCGATGGCCCGCCACGGCATCTTGGTGACGGTCGCTTCGTGGAAGCGCGACCGCCTCGCGATCACCCAGCCCTAGGGTTACGTACACATGCCGACCCCCACCCTGCTGACGATCGACGGCATCCATCTGACCGGCCGCCGCTGGCGCAACGGGTCACCCGCGCCGGCGACCATCGTGATCGTCCACGGCTTCAGCGCTTCGTCGCAGTGCCCCAATGTCGCCGGCGTCGCCGAAGCCTGCCTCGAAGACGGTTTCGACGTCCTCACCTACGACGCTCGCGGGCACGGCACGTCGGGCGGCGAATCAACCCTCGGCGACCACGAACAGCACGACGTCGCCGCCGCGGTCGAACTCGCCCGGGAACACAACGACAAGGTCGTGCTGGTTGGGGCATCGATGGGCGCGATCGCGGCACTGCGCTACGCGGCGATCGACCCCGACCTCGCGGGTGTCGTCACGGTGAGTTGCCCCTCCCAGTGGCGGCTGCCCCGCAACGTGCGCGGCATCCTCGCCGCCGCGATGACCCGCACGCCGCCGGGTCGGAAGCTCACGTCACGTCTCGTCGGGGTGCGAGTCGCGAACCGGTGGACGAACCCCGAACCGCCGCTGGCGCTGGTGCCGCGCGTGAAGGCGCCGTTCGCGATCGTGCACGGCACCGCGGACCATTTCATCCCGGTACGCGACGCGATCGAGTTGCACGAGGCGACGCGCGGCCCGTCGCACATCGAGATCGTCGCGGGGCTCGGTCACGCGTTCGAACCGCCATCGATCGACGCCGTTCGCCGGTCGGTCGCCTGGGCACTGGCCCAGCAACCGACCACCGTCGCGCACTGACGCCCCGCCCCCTCACCCGGTTGTGAGGGTGAGGCGACCACACGGGCGCCCAAGTCTCACAACCCGGCGGGGGTTGGGGGTTCCCACCACCAGGCCAGGCCGGCGAGGCCGGGACCGGTGTGCACGACCATGACGGTGCCGAACGACGCCGTGAACGCCGTCGCCGGTTCGACCTCGGCGGTGACCGCGGCGAGCAGCCGGTCGGCGATGTCGGGCGCCTGGGCGTGCAGTGCGGCGACGTGCAGGCGCGCGCCGTCGACCTTGGACCGCCGCCACCGGGTGATGATGCGATCGATCGCGGCGGGCGCGCCACGCGCGGGCCGCAACGGGTGCGCGCCACCGTCGCGGAACTCGAAGAGCGGCGCGATACCGAGCCGCCGACCGGCCCAACCGGCAATGTTCGGCACTCGCCCGCTGCGCACGAGATGGTCGAGGTTCGGCACCATGGCGACGAGTTTCACCTTCGAGATCGCGTCGCGGGCGACCGATTCGACCGCGTCGATTCCCGCGCCCTCCGACGCGGCCGAGGCGGCGGCCAGCACCACAAGGCCTTGCGCGCCGGCGGCGGTGGTCGTGTCGAGCACGCGCACTTCCCCTCCGGCGGCGCGCGCGCCGAGCACGGCCGACTGGTGCGTCGAGCTCATCGTCGCCGCGATCGTGCACACGAGCACCGCGTCGGCGTCGGTGTCGCGCCGGCGTTCTTTGATCGCGGCTTCGAACTCGGCGGGTGTCGGGCCGGATGTCGTCACGTCGTGCCGGGCGACGAGCGATTCGAGCGGTACGTCGCCTTCGCGCACCGATTCACCGGCGATGGTCAACCACATCGGGACGACCCCGATGCGGTGGCGAGCGACGAGTTCGGGCGGGAGCGCGGCGGCGCTGTCGGTGATGATGGCGACGGGCATGACGGATGGTTCCTACCGCGACCGGTCGTTGTCGAACACCAACCGGTGCAGGTACGGGAGGCGATCGCCCCACGGCGGCGGGCCGTTCCCCGCGACCCGCTTGGCGAACATCGGCACCAGCACGCACGCCCCGGCCAGCGCGGCGTTGCGCCCCTGCACCCGTGCCAGGGCGGGAACGAGCGCGCATTGGGCGATGAAGGAACCGAGACCGGTCTGCTTCGCGAGGCGACCGGCGGCCATGCCCCCGAGGAGCAGCGCAGCTCCGGGCCAGGCCCTCGGCAGGAGCGCGCCGATCGCGGGTGAGAGCCCCCTGCCCCCGGCGCCGGCGAGGAACGGCGACCAGTTGTGCCCGGCGACGGCGAGGCCACCCGCGATCGCGCCGAGCACCGGCCGTTCGGGGCCCGCGAGCAGCGGCCCGATGGAGCCCTTGGCCACTTCGCAGACCCCGGCGATCGCGAGCGGGCCGAACCCGGCGACGTCGTAGAGCGAGGTACCCGAGACGGTGCCGGTCCCGACGTCGCGCAGGTCGATCCCGGCCTGCCGCCGGGCGGCCAGATTCGAGAACGGGATCGATCCGGCGGCGAACGCCGCCGCGGCAACGGTGACCGCGCGCATGGCACCAGTGTCGCGGGCCCGTCGTGCGCGCCGGCGCGTTGCTGCGTAACGTCCGGTGCATGCAGGGACAGTCAGTCACGGTGACGACCGCCGCCGGCCCCATGCGGTGCTACGAGGCGATACCCGACGGGGCGCCTCGAGGTGGCCTCGTCGTCATCCAGGAAGCGTTCGGGGTGAACGGGCACATCGAGGACGTCACCCGGCGGGCCGCCGCGGCCGGATATCACGCGGTTGCGCCCGATCTGTTCCACCGGACGGGCGGCGAGCCGGTGCCGTACGGGCAGTTCGAGAAGGTGATGGAGCATTTCCGCGCCATCGGCGGCGACGCCGACATCCTCGCCGATGTCGACGCCGCGCTCGACCTCCTGCGGGCCGCGGGCTTCGCCGACGCGAAGATCGCCATCGTCGGTTTCTGCTTCGGCGGCCGGGTCACGTTCCTCGTCGCGGCCCGGCGCGCGCTCGGCGGCGCAGTCGGGTTCTACGGCGGTGGCATCGTGAGCGGGCGCTTCCCGCAGTTCCCGCCGCTCGTCGGCGAGGCGGCATCGTTGCAGACGCCCTGGCTCGGCCTCTTCGGCGACCAGGACGGCTCGATCCCGACCGACGACGTGGAACAACTCAGAAGCGCGCTCGCGCCGGCCAAGGTCGACACGGCGATCGTGCGGTACCCCGACGCGGGCCACGGGTTCCACTGCGACCAGCGGCCCGAGTACCGGCCCGACGAGGCCAAGGACGCGTGGGGTCGCATGCTGCAATTCCTCGACGAGCATCTCGCCCGCTGACCCACGCCGTCGCGCCCCGGGTGCGGCGACGGTTACGGCTTGACGGTCGTGGTGGGCGCGGCGGTGGTCGTCGGGGCGCTCGTGGTCGTCGAGGGCGCGGTGGTCGTCGTCGGTGCGAGCGTGGTCGTGGTGGGCGGCGCGGTCGTCGTCGACGCGACGGTGGTCGTGGACGCGAGCGTCGTCGTGGCGATCGTGGTTGCGGTCGTCGTGACCGGCACCGACGGCTGGGTGCGCGGCGGCGGCGATTTCGAATTCGACGATTGCGCGAGCGCGTAGACGACGCCGACGACGGCGAGGATGGCGACCAGCGCGACGACGAACATCGCGGTGGAGAAGCGACCCCTCCGGGGCGTCGAGACGGGCCGGGGTGCGCCGGTAACCGCTCGTCGAGCACCGCAGCGGTGGCCGCCGTCGCGTCGATCCTCGGTACCGCCTGCGTCGGCGCAGCCGCGACCGCGATCGCTTCGGTTGCATCACCCGCCTCGGCGGTCGCGTCCAACGCGCGCGCGAACTCATCGGCCGTGGCGAACCGTTCCGACGGGTCGCGGCTCATCGCGCGCATCACCACGTCGCTCAGGGCGCGCGGTACCGACGGACGCCGATCGTGCAGCGGCACCGCGTTGCCTTCCTCGATCGCGCGTGCGAGCACGATCAACTCCGTGCCCCGGTCGTCGGCCGTGAACGGCTTCTCCCCACTGAGCGCTTCGTACGCCATCACGCCGACGGCATAGACGTCGCTGCGAACCGTGGCCGGTTCGCCCGCCAGCCGTTCGGGCGCGAGGTAAGCAGGCGTGCCGAGCACGATCCCGGCCTGGGTGAGATCGCCGCCGCCCGCGGTGGCGACGCCGAAGTCGGCGAGCTTGGCCCGGCCGCGCTCGTCGAACAGGACGTTGCCCGGTTTGATGTCGCGGTGCAGGATCCCGTGCTGGTGCGCCGACGCGAGCCCCGCGAGAACATCCTGCAGGACGGGCACGACGCGCGCCGGCGCCATCGGGCCGCGGCGGATCTCGTCATGCAACGTCGCGCCGGTCAGCGCCTCCATCACGAGATAGACGTACTGGCCGTCGTCACCGAAGTCGTAGACCGCGACGACGTTCGGGTGGCTCGCGGCGGCGGCGGCGCGCGCTTCGTACTCGAAGCGAGCGAGCACGTCGGGACGGGAACGCCGGTCCGGGTCGAGCACCTTGATCGCGACGTCGCGGGTGAGCCGGCGATCGCGTGCGAGGTGCACGGAGCCCATGCCGCCCTCGCCGAGGAGCGGGCCGAGTTCGTACCGGTCGGCTACCACCGTTCCGGGGCCGGAAACCATCGTGCCGGTTTACCCGATGCCGGCGCTCCCACCACCGTCGGGGACGTCGTGGCCCGCCTACGCTCGATGCAGATGGACCGCTTCACCCGGGCGCTCGCCGCGATCGACGCTCGCAATGCCGACGATCCGAACGAGATCGTCGCCCGAGGCGAGACCCGGCCGAAGGAGCTCGCCCACGCCGACCTGGTTTCGGAATGGGTTCGGCAATTGCGGCCCGACGCCGGTGAGGCCCTGCTCCTCGCGGCCCGCGGCCACCATCTCCGGCGCTGGACCTTGCCTCGCGCGTCCTACCCCACCGGTCGCGCCGGCTACCTGCGCTGGCGCCGCGAGCTGAAACGGCGACACGCAGCTGAACTCGCGACCATTCTCGGCGAGTGCGGGTACGACGGCGCGACCATCGATCGGGTCGGTGCGCTGGTGCAGAAAGTCGGTCTCGGCCGCGACCCCGATGTGCAGGCCCTCGAAGACGCGATCTGCCTCGTGTTCCTCGAAACGCAGCTCGCCGACGTCGCGAACCGTTTCGACGAGCCGAAGGCGATCGAGGTGCTCGCCAAGACGGCGAAGAAGATGAGCCCAGAAGCGCTCCATCTCGCGGCCCGCCTGCCGCTCGACGAGCGCGGTCAAAGCTTGTTGCGGCGGGCGCTGGGGGACGGCACACCATGAACACCATCGAGCGCTATTTCGATGCGCTCCGCCGGCACGATGTCGACGACCTCGCCGCGTGCCTTGCCGCCGACGTCGAACGCATCGGCCCGTACCACGACGAGTACCGGGGACGCGACGCCTACAGCACGTTCCTCGCGTCGACGGTTTCCTCGCTCTCCGGCTACGAATTGGTCATCGACCGCATTTCGCGAGCGGGCGACACCACGCTCGTCGAACTGAGCGAGACGGTCGACGATCGTGACGGCACGCGGTTGCGAACCCGGGAGGCGATCGTCATCGACCTCGATGCCGACGGGCTCATCGCGCGTGTCTCCGTGTATGTGAAGAGCTCCGAGACGGTCGCGTAACACCGCCGGTCGAGCAGGATCGGAGAAGCGAGCGCGGCCGCCGGCTCCTTACGTTGGACCGAGACATGAAGAGCACGACCACGAAAACCAACAAGAAGGCGCCGGCGCAACCGGTCGCCGACCGCCACGATCTGATCCGCGTGCACGGCGCGCGCGTCAACAACCTCAAGGACATCAGCGTCGAGATCCCGAAGCGCCGGCTGACGGTGTTCACCGGCGTCTCCGGCTCGGGCAAGTCGTCGCTGGTGTTCGGGACGATCGCGGCGGAGTCGCAACGGCTCATCAACGAGACCTACAGCGCGTTCGTCCAAGGCTTCATGCCGACACTGGCGCGGCCCGAGGTCGACGTGCTCGAAGGGCTGACCACCGCGATCATCGTCGACCAGGAACGCATGGGCGCCAACGTCCGGTCCACCGTCGGCACCGCGACCGACGCGAACGCGATGCTGCGCATCCTCTTCAGCCGGCTCGGGAAACCACACGTCGGGCCGCCGAGCGCGTTCGCGTTCAACGTCCCCTCGGTGCACGCGAGAGGTGCGATCACCGTCGAGCGCGGGGCCAAGACCAAGACGGAGAAGGCGACCTTCAACCGCACTGGCGGCATGTGCCCGCGCTGCGAGGGCGTGGGCAGCGTCTCCGACTTCGACCTGTCGGAGCTCTACGACGACCGCGCGTCGCTCAACGAGGGCGCGCTCACGATCCCCGGTTACAGCATGGACGGTTGGTTCGGGCGCATCTTCCGTGGGTGCGGGTTCTTCGACCCCGACAAGCCGATCCGCAAGTACACGAAGAAAGAGCTGCACGATCTCCTCTACAAGGAGCCGACCAAGATCAAGGTCGACGGCATCAACCTGACCTATGAGGGGTTGATCCCGAAGATCCAGAAGTCGTTCCTGTCGAAGGACGTCGACGCGCTCCAGCCGCACGTCCGCGCCTTCGTCGAGCGGGTGATCACCTTCACCACCTGTCCCGACTGTGGGGGCAGCCGGCTCAGCGAGGCGGCCCGCTCGTCGAAGATCAAGCGGGCCAACATCGCCGATGCATGCCGCGATGCAGATCAGCGACCTCGCCGAATGGGTCCGCGGCCTCGACGACGCATCGGTCGCGCCGCTGCTGGCGGCGCTGCAACACACGCTCGACTCGTTCGAGCAGATCGGGCTGGGTTACCTCTCGCTCGATCGACCGACGGGGACGCTCTCGGGCGGTGAGGCGCAGCGCGTCAAGATGATCCGCCAGCTCGGCTCTTCGCTGACCGACGTCACCTACGTCTTCGACGAACCCACCGCGGGCCTGCACCCCCACGACATCCAGCGAATGAACGACCTGCTGCTGCGGCTGCGCGACAAGGGCAACACGGTGCTCGTCGTGGAGCACGAGCCGGAGACGATCGCGATCGCCGACCACGTCATCGACCTCGGCCCCGGCGCGGGCCGCGCGGGTGGCCACGTCTGTTTCGAGGGCAGCGTCGACGGGCTGCGGTCCGGTACCACGCTCACCGGCCGCCATCTCGACGATCGGGCCGCCCTCAAGCAGGCGGTGCGGTCGTCGACCGGTGCGCTCCCGGTCCGCGGCGCGTCTGCGCACAACCTGCGCGACGTCGACGTCGACATCCCCCTCGGGGTGCTGGTCGTCGTCACCGGTGTCGCCGGCTCGGGCAAGAGCTCCCTCGTGCACGGATCGATCCCCGCCGGCGCGGGTGTCGTGTCGATCGACCAGGTCCCGATCCGGGGTTCTCGGCGGAGCAACCCGGCGACCTACACGGGGCTGCTCGACCCGGTCCGGAAGGCGTTCGCGAAGACCAACGGCGTGAAGCCCGCGTTGTTCAGTGCCAACTCGGAAGGCGCGTGCCCCACCTGCAACGGCGCCGGTGTCATCTACACCGACCTGGCGATGATGGCCGGGGTGGCCACCGTCTGCGAGGAGTGCGAAGGGAAGCGGTTCCAGGCATCGGTGCTCGACTATCGCCTCGGCGGCCGCGACATCAGCGAGGTGCTGGCGATGTCGGTGACCGACGCCCGGGAGTTCTTCGGCACCGGTGAGGCGCGCACCCCCGCCGTGCACGCCATCCTCGACCGGCTCGACGGCGTCGGCCTCGGTTATCTCAGCCTCGGCCAGCCGCTCACGACCCTGTCGGGAGGCGAGCGGCAGCGGCTCAAGCTGGCCACCCACATGGCCGAGCAGGGCGGCGTCTACGTGCTCGATGAGCCAACCGCCGGCCTGCACCTCGCCGACGTCGACCACTTGCTCGGGTTACTCGACCGGCTCGTCGACTCCGGCAAGTCGGTCATCGTCATCGAACATCACCAGGCGGTCATGGCTCACGCCGACTGGATCATCGACCTCGGGCCCGGCGCCGGCCACGAGGGCGGCCGCATCGTCTTCGAGGGCACACCCGCGGAACTCGTCGCCGACCGCTCAACGCTCACCGGCGAGCATCTCGCGAGGTACGTCGGCGGCTGAGTGGGGCGCTCGCCTCAGTGCTCCCCGTAGCTCGGGTGCGAGAGCGGGACCTCGGGCCGTCTCCATCGCACGACGGTCGCATCGTCGTGCATCTTGTCGATGTGCGGCTGCGTGCGTTCCCAGCGGCGCAAGCCGTCGAGCCATTCGTCGAGCGCGTCGAGCCGCGCGAGATCGACCCGCGCACCGTCGGACGCGAGGACGAGTTCGTCGAAGCCTTCGACCTCGACCCATTCGAGCCGGGGTTCGGCCAGGCGCCCGATGGCCGCGGTCCGCCACGCGTCGGGTGCGCCGAGCGCCCGGTCTTCGGCTTCGGCCCGTTCCCGCGCGCTCGAACCGCGATGGGTGGCGCACCAGGCGTCCCAGACCTGCGCGGCTTCGGCGGTGAGGCGGTCGTTCGGGAACAACGCCTTCCAGCGGGACCCGAAGCGCGCGAACGCGACGCAGTCGCTCGCCCGTACCACCTCCGCGTGCGGGTCGCCGTCCCAGCGGACGCGGATGTCGGCGACCGCCACCGCGGCCTGCGGGCGCGCGCCGGCGCTGACCTGGCCCGGATCGAAGAGGCTGCGGTTCGCCCGCCACAGGCACACCGCGACGTCGTCGTTCGCGAGGAGGGACGCGCGTGTCACCTGTGCCGCCCAGGTCGCCGCGTCGAGCCCGCAGAACGCCGGCGTGCCCGGCGGCGGGGTTGCGCCGTCGATGGCCGCCAGGCGCAGGCCGCCTTCGCGGCCGAGCGCGAGCCACGCGTCCTGCGAGGCCGGCGCGTGGCCGGAAGGCGACTCGACGACGACGATCTCGGCACCGTCGTGCTCGAGCCACCACTCGTACCAATGGTCCGGCGGGGAGGCCGGCACCCGCCGGGGACGGAGTTCGACGACGTTGCGCGCCATCGCAGCCTCCTGTGGGCAAACGTGTGGACGATCTGTGCACTGCGTTGTGAATTGCACGGTCCGCTGCCGCGGGCCACGCTTCGTATCCAACACCAGTTGACCGTCGCCACAATGCACACAAGGTGACCGGCAGGTAACCGGCAGGCGAATGCTCAGGTTCGCGGCGGGTCAGGGCGGCAGGTCAGGGCGGCGGGTCAGGGCGGCGGGCAGGGCCGAACGCACCGCCGGCCAGGACCTCCGCCCCTTCCGGGCGGTTCCCCCCGATCCGTACGGTGGGAACGTGAGCAGCTACGGAACCCAAATTCTCGAAGAGGACGAATGCCGCCGGCTCCTCGCGCAGCAGCGAGTCGGGCGGATCGCGATCACGACCGGCGACCGTCCCGCGATCCTGCCCGTGATCTACGCCTTGATGGACGGCGACATCGTCTTTCGCACCGCGCCCGGCGACAAACTCGTCGCCGCCGCACTTCACCAGGTCGTCGCGTTCGAAACCGACACCTTCGATCTCGACCGCCGCGAGGGTTGGAGCGTCGACGTCGTCGGTACGGTCGAAGAGATCGTGCACCCCGCCGAGATCGGCCGCGCCGAGTCACTTGGCCTCGACCCCTGGGCCGGGTCGGTGCGCGATCGCTACGTACGCGTCCGGGCCGAGCATCTGAGCGGACGGCGCGTCTGCGCTTCCTAGGCCGGGAGCCGCCGAGAGGCAGTCCCCCCGGATCCGCCTCTCGGTGCCGTCGATCGTCGCCTCGTTCCCCGTCAGCCGCGATCGGCCTTGGCAGTCCGGCCCCGTTAGCCTCCGAAATGTAGCGCTTCAACCCATTTGTGACAAGGGTTCGTGCGACATTGTCGGCGCTTCGACAACGGCCAACAGTTCGACGCGTCGTGGGATCGCAACCAGCCGTTCCCGGTCCAGATCGGTACCGGCAGCGTGATCCCCGGATGGGACGAGGGCCTCATCGGCATGAAGGTTTGCGGTGAGCGAGAACTCGTCATCCCGCCCTCGCTCGCCTACGGCCCAACGGGAACGAGCGACGGAACGATCAAGCCGAACGAGACGCTCGTGTTCGTCGTCGACGTGATGAGCATCGGGTAGCGCGGCCCCGAGCCCTCCGAGACGCACGGACCGATCGCCACCCGGTCACGTTGGTATCGGGCACCGCGAACCTCTACGTTCGAGTGCATGCGCTTCGGGATCGATACTGCTCAGCAGCGAATGACATGGGACGAGCTCGTCAGCCGAGTGCAATTCGGCGAACAGCTCGGCTTTGAAGGCGCCTGGGGTTTCGACCACTTCCAGCCGATGTACGGCGAAGGCCCGGGCGAATGTTTCGAAGGGATGAGCACGCTCGCGGCACTGGCGGGCGTCACCAGCCGGATCCGTCTCGGCCTGCTCGTCACCGGCGTCACCTACCGTCACCCGTCGCTGCTCGCGACACAAGCCGTCACCATCGACCACGCGTCGCACGGCCGGCTCGACCTTTCGCTCGGAGCCGCGTGGTTCGAACCCGAGCACCGCGCGCTCGGCTTCGCCTACCCGCGCACCGGGGAACGGTTCGACCTGCTCGAAGAGACACTGCAAGTGGTGCGCGGCTTGATGACGGGTGAGCCGTTCTCGTTCGAAGGGGCACACATCAAGGTGCAGAACGCGCAGGTGCGACCGGTTCCGGTGCAGGCACCCCACCCACCGATCTGGATCGGCGGGAGCGGGATGCGCAGGACGTTGCCGATCGCGGCGAAGTACGCCGACGCCTGGCACACCTACGGCGCGCCCGACCAGATGGCCGTCCTCTCGCATCACCTCGACGACCTCGCCCGGCAGTGCGGCCGCGACCCGGCGTCGATCATGCGGGCGTCGTCGCTGTCGTTGTCGGAACCCCTCGACCAGGTCCGGCGCAACGTCGACGCGATGAAGCAAGCGGGGGTGCAATACCTCGTGTGTGGTTGGCCGGGCGAGGGCCGCGAAGCCGTCGAGGCATTCGCGACCAAGGTCATTTCCGACTACACGGCTTGACGATCGAGCGCCGCGACGCGCAGGCTCACCGCAACCGGCCCGCCGGGGCGGGACCAAAGGCCATGGCCACCGTCGGGCGCGGTCAGTAGCGTTCGGGACGCCGCAAGACCTGGGGGGCGCGCGTGCGGAACTTCTGGAGTTGGCTCGGTCTCAACCTCGGCAAGCATTGGATTGCCGTGCTGTTGATCGGTGCGGTGATCACCGTCGGCCTCGGCTTCGGAGCGACGCGCCTGGAGTTCTCCACCAGCCAGAGCAGCTACCTGAACAAGAGCGACCAGGTCTACAAGGACAACGTCGCGTACCAGAAGCTGTTCGGCGGCGAAGCGATGGTCACGCTCATCACGATGGACAAGGGCCACACCGTCAAAGAACTGTTCACGCCGTCGGCGGTGCGCCAGTTCACGACGCTGTCGAAGAACGTCGTCGCCGCGAAGCACGCCATCAGCGTCGTCACCCCACTCACCGCCTTGCAATTCAACGACGCACTGGTCCGCAGCCCCAACGGCGACCCGACCCAGAGCGTCGCCGGCAAGATCCTGCTCGACGACACCACCCGCGACAAGACGAAGAAGGGCCAGGCGCTTCGCTCGGCCGACTCGGTGAAGACGCTCACCCGTTTGAACGCGGTGCCGGCCGCGCAGCGCACGCTGACCAACCAGACGTACGTCGACTTCCTGCTGCACGACAACCAGGGCAAGATCCGCACCCCGCTGCTCGCCAACTTCCCCGACGATCGCCACGCGCAGATCGTCAGCCGGCTCCCCGGGAACGAGTCGATCAAGGACGAGGGGCGCGACTCGGTCTTCATCACGGCGCAGGCCAGGCAACTCCACCTGCCGCACGCGACGATCGTCACGACCGGCGCGCCGGCGCTGCTCAAGAACCTCAACGACTACCTCACGGGCGGCATGCTCGTGCTCGGCGCGATCGCGGTCGGGATCATGATCCTGATCCTCACCTTGCTGTTCTCGGTGCGCTGGCGGTTGCTGCCGCTCGCGGTGGTGCTGGTCGGCGTGATCTGGGCGTTCGGGATCATCGGCTACCTCAACATCCCGCTCACCATCGTGACGATCGCGGGCCTCCCGGTGATGCTCGGTATCGGGATCGACTATTCGATCCAGATGCACGCGCGCGTCGAGGAAGAAGTCGTCATCTCACGCGCCGCGCACCCGATCCAGGAGTCGGCCCGCAACCTTGGCCCCGCGTTGTTGATCGTCACCTTCGACGCGATCTTCGCGTTCGCGGCACTGCACTACGCGAAGGTGCCGATGCTGCGGCAGTTCGGCCTCCTGCTGGCGGTCGGCGTTGCAGCAATCTGCGTGAACAGCATCGTGGGCACGCTCGCGGTGCTCGGCATCCGCGAATACGAGTCGCCGACGAAAGGGCACGACTTCCGCGAGGGCCCGCTCGGTCGCCTCGTCGTGTTCCTCGGTTCGCTCCCGCGGCGATCGGCGGTGTGGCTCGCGGCGGCAAGCATCCTCGTGTTCGCAGCCGGCGTGTTCGTCGAAGGTCGCCTCGTGTTGCAGACCGACCCGATCCAGTGGGTCAACCAGAAGTCGCAGGTGATCCGCGACCTCAACGTCCTCGACCGCGAGACGGGTTCGAGCAGCGAACTCGGCGTCTTCGTGCAGGCCAACCAGACCTTCTCCGACTCGTCGGTCAAGTTCATGGACAGTTTCACCCGCTCGCAACTGCAGCAGGTTCCCGACACGTTGATCTCCGCATCGAGCATCGTCGAAGTGGTGAGCGACCTGTCCGAAGTTCCCGGCGCGACGCACCTGCCACCGACCGGAGCGCAGGTCGAAGCGGCGTGGAAGGCCGCGCCGCGCGACGTGCAGGTGTCGACGGCCAACCCGTCGCAAGGGGCATTGAACCTCGTGTTCCGAACCGGCCCGTCGAACCTCAACGCGCGTGCCGCCGTCGTGCGGGAGATCCGCAAGACGGTGCCCGCGATCGAGCCGCCGGGCGTGCGGGCGACGCCGTCGGGATTGGCGGTAGTGGGTGTCGGCCTGCTCGACAACCTCGAAGCGAACCGCATCCTGCTCACCTATCTCTCGATCGCGTTCGTGTTCGCGTTCTTGACGATCCGGTTGCGTTCGGTCACCAGGGCGCTGCTCTCGCTCATCCCGGTGATCATCGCCGTCGGGGCCGCGTCGCTGTTCGCGTTCGCGTTGAGCCTCAAGCTCTCGCCGGTCACCGCGGTCGGAGGGCCGCTCGTGGTCGCTGCGTGCACCGAGTTCACGAGCCTGATCCTGTTGCGGTTCGTGGAGGAACGCCGGCGCGGGCTGCCGCCGCGTGAAGCAATGGATGTGACGGCATCGCGTACCGGCCGCGCCTTCATCGTGTCGGCGTTGACGGCGACCTCCGGCGTTGCGGTGCTCGCGACGAGCTCGCTGCCCCTCCTGCGCGACTTCGGTGCGATCGTCGCGTTGAACGTGGCCGTCGCCCTCTTGAGCGCCCTCGTGATCCTGCCACCCGTCCTCGTCTGGGCCGACCAACGGAACTGGGTGAGCCACGGGCTCGTGCCCGACGAGATCCTGCAGCGCAGCAAGGAGACCGCGTCCGCACCGAGCCCCACGGTCGCGCCGGTGAACTGACGCCCGAGAAATACCTGCCCGAGGGGTGCGCCCCACACCGGGGTTCCCCACGCATCCCGCGCTCCCCCCGGGCATTGACCGCATCATGCAAAGAGGGTGCGACGATTACGTCGGTGTAATTCCTTCTTGACCGACGCTCGGGACCGGCATGTTCGTCATGGTTGTCGCACCCGCGTGGCACGCTCTCCCGGTGCCCAGTCCCGAAGCCACCTTCGAAGCCGCCGCACTCGACGCGCTCCACACCCTCGTCGCCGCCGACGCCTCCTTCCGCGACGGCCAGCTCGAAGCGATCACCGCGCTGGCCCGCGACCGGCGCCGCGCGCTGGTAGTCCAGCGCACCGGTTGGGGCAAGAGCGCGGTGTACTTCGTCGCCACCCGCCTCCTGCGCGACGAGGGCGCGGGGCCGACAGTGCTCGTTTCACCGTTGCTCGCGTTGATGCGTAACCAGATCGCGAGTGCGGCTCGCGGCGGTCTGCGCGCCGAGACCATCAACAGCGACAACAAGGACGAGTGGGAGCGGGTTCGCAACGAACTCGCGGCCGACGAGATCGACATCCTCCTCGTGTCGCCCGAACGTTTCGCCAACCGCGGCTTTCGCGAGGAGGTGCTTCCCGACCTCGTCGCCCGGGTCGGTCTCCTCGTCATCGACGAAGCCCATTGCATCAGCGACTGGGGCCACGATTTCCGCCCCGACTACCGCCGGCTCGCCCAACTCCTCGACCGGCTCGCGCCCGGCGTTCCGGTGCTCGGCACGACCGCAACGGCCAACGACCGGGTCGTTGCCGACATCGTCGAGCAACTCGGCGCGCAGCTGCTGGTGCACCGCGGCCCGCTCGAACGCGAGAGCCTCGCGCTCGACGTCGTCCACCTGCCGAGCCAGGCGGCCCGGTTGGCCTGGCTCGCCCGCGCGCTGCCCGAACTTCCCGGTACCGGGATCGTCTACACGTTGACCGTCGACGACGCACGCCGGGTCGCCTCCTGGCTGCAGCACAACGGTGTCGACGCGCGCGCCTACTTCGGGGAAGTCGGTTCCGCCGACAAGCAGGAGATCGAAGACGACCTGCGCGACAACCGGCTGAAGTGCGTCGTGGCCACCTCCGCGCTCGGGATGGGCTACGACAAACCCGACCTTGCCTTCGTCGTTCACTTCCAGGTGCCGGGCTCCGCGATCGCGTACTACCAGCAGGTCGGCCGGGCCGGGCGGTCGATGGAACGGGCGTACGGGATCGCGCTGGTCGGCGAGGAAGACCGCCGCATCCAGGACTGGTTCATCAACACGGCGTTCCCACCCCGCGAGCAGGCCGAAGCGGTCGTGACATTGCTCGCGGAGCGCGGAACCTGGGTCGGGCTCCGCGACATCGAAGAGGTCGTCAACCTGCGCCGCTCGCGATTGTCGAACATGTTGAAGGTGCTCGAGGTCGAAGGCGTCATCGAGCGTGATGGCACAAAGGCACGCCGGACGGGCGAAACGTGGACGTACCCGCAGGGGCGCATCGACGCGGTGACGACGCAACGGCGGCAGGAACAGGACCGGATGCACCTGTTCCTCACCGGCGACGGATGCCTGATGCAGTTCCTGCGCGAAGAACTCGACGACCCGGCCGCGAAACCGTGCGGACGTTGCGCGCGCTGCACGGGCGCACACCTGATCTCCCCGCCGGCCGATCCCGCACTCGTGCGCGACGCGATCCAGTTCCTGCAGCGCCGGTGGATCCCCTTGGAACCACGCAAGAAATGGCCCGACCTGAAGAACATCCCGCCGGCCTCGCGTGCGGAACCCGGTCGGGTGCTCGCCCAGTACGGCGACGGCGGCTGGGGCACCGTCGTGCGCGAGTGCCGCGAGAAGCACGACTACGACGACGACCTCGTCGAGGCCCTGGCCGGCCTCGTGCGCGAATGGTCGCCGGGCCCGGCGCCGGAGTGGGTTACCGCGGTGCCGTCGCGTCGCCAACCCGACCTCGTCCCGTCGTTCGCCCGCCGTGTCGCGTACCGGCTCGGTCTCCCGTTCGTCGGCACGATCACGTGCACTCGCGACACGGTTCCCCAACGGCAGATGGCGAACAGTTCGCAGCAGTACGCGAACGTGCGCGACGCGTTCGCCGTTGGCGACGCCCGCCCGGCTGGTCCGGTGCTCCTCGTCGACGACATCGTCGATTCCGGTTGGACGCTCACTGTCGTCGCCGCCGCGCTACGCGACGCGGGTGCCGGCCCGGTATTCCCCGTCGCGCTGGCCCGATCGATGAGCGAATAGCCCGTTACGCCGCTGCTGCACTCGCGCCGGCCCTCGCCCGATGGGCAACGCGAACGTCGGCGATCGCCCCCACGCGAACCTCGACAGCGGGCGGCGGCCCGGCACCTCGTCGTTGCGAAGTGCCGGGCCGCCGGTGTCGGGCCACGGCGATTGGGGGGCCGCGCCGTGCCCGGAACGTGCGGCGGCGAACGCCGCTCAGTACGCCCAGGAGTAGTGACCGTCGCCTTGCACCTCGACGTCGTTGTGCAACTGGGCCGACGCGCCTGCACACGAGCGACCGAGCGCGAAGCGGGCGTCGCCACCGGCGCCAAAGCGCGAGCGAGCCTGCAACCAGCCGGCGTAGTCGTCGTCCCATCCGCACGTCGACCAACCCATCGTGGCACTGGTCGACCGCTGCACCGTCGGTTCCGACGTGACCGTCGTTCCGTTGAAACACCAGTTGCGCACGGTGGTCTTCGCGGTCATCAACACCGCGCCGAAGACGTTGCGCCGGACGGTCGTGAGCGTGACGTCGGCGCAACGCGGCCCGCGCCCGGGGACGTACGGCTGCGTCGTTCCCGGCACCGTGCGGCGCACCTGCGCGATCTCGATCGACGGCGTCACGACGAGGGAACGCGCGGCGCTCGAAACCCGTGCGAGGTCGGCTGCCGAGTGCACCGACGCGGCCGCGTTCCACGTCGCGGCCGACACGGTCTTCACTCCCCCGGCGCCGCCCGACGCGGCCGCCGGGGCCGACCCGAGCGCGAAGACCCCGGCGGCGACGCCGAGCGCGGCAACGACCCCGCAACCGAGCCCCACTCGCGTCCTGCGACCAACCATTCGAACCTCCGTGTTCGGGTGTGTTCGTGCCGCACTCATGGCGGCCACTGCCGAACCGGAAGTATCTCAGACGCTATGAGATTGTCTCAAGTTGTGTTGCAGTGCGTCGGACAGTCAGCCCGACGGGCGGAGTTCCGCGGCGGCGATGGCCGGGCTGAGCACGTAGTCGTCGGCTTCCTCGTCGAAGTCCATGTCGATGACCCCCCGGGCGTCGGCCGCGGTCGCGAACTGGCGGAAGCCGCTGTAGCCGAAGCGTTTCTCGGTGAAGTCGGGTTGCACCTTCCGCAACTGGTTCTTCAACCCCGACAGGTGCACGGAACCGGTCTTCTTCGACAGCCGCTCGACGACCGTGCGCAAGAGGTCGAACGCGGCGCCTTCGTCTTCCACCGCGGTCGCGAAGGTCACCTCGGGGTCGCCTTTCGCGCTCCCCTCGCTCAGCTCGATCACGCCCCGGTCGGCGAGGTTGCGCAACAGCTCGCCGAAGCCGCGGAACCCGTACTGCGCCTCGTCGAACGTCGGGTCCTTGCGCAACACGGCGCGCTTCAGGGTGCTGGCGTACACCGGCCCCGTGCTGCCGCGTTCGAGACCGGCGAGCGTCGTCGTGATCAACACACCGAGGTCCTGCGGCGCGCCGAGCGTCTCGGTCTCTTCGACCTCCGCGTCGACCGGCTCGGTCTCTTCCACCTTCGCCTTCGCGCCGCGGCGACTGCCGCCGCGCCGAGAGGGCTTCTTCGCGCGGTTCGCCTCGACGCCTTCGAGCCGCTCGTAGAAGATGAACTCGTCGCACGCCGGCGGGAGGATGGCCGACGTCGAGGCTTCGACACCGATGCCGATCACGCTGCGGTTGAGCGAACGCAACTTCTGAACCAGGGGCGTGAAATCGCTGTCGCCGGTGCACAAGACGAACGTCGTGATGTAGTCGTGTTCGAAGCACAATTCGATTGCGTCGACGGCCATCTTGATGTCGGCGGCGTTCTTGCGTACGGCCCCCATGCGTTGCGGGATCTCGATCAGCTCGACACTGTGGCGGGCGAGCATCCGGCGGTCTTCCTCGAAATACGACCAGTCGGCGTAGGCGCGCCGCACGACCACCCGGCCCCGCTCCGCGAGCGCGTCGGCGATCGGGCGGATGTCGAAGGTGGCGCCGTGCAGCGCCTCCCGGGCGCCGATGGCGAGGTTCTCGTAGTCGAGAAACAGGGCTATGCGTTCTTCGTCAGCGGTAGGCATCTCACGGGTGAGCGTACCGGTGGCGCCGATTACGGTCGGGCCCATGGCAACCGGTGCGAACCAATACCTCGAGGCGGCCCGCGATCTTCGAGGGACGATCGAGAAGGGCGTCCAGCACGGCGCCGGAGGTGAACGCAGCATTTCCGACGCGACGATGGGTGCGATCGTCGACGCCGGCCTCCACGGCGTGCTCACGCCGAGCGAGGTCGGCGGCGCCGAACTGCCACTCACCGACGCCATCGACGTGTTCGCCGAGCTGGCCTACGCCGACGGCTCCGTCGGTTGGTGCGTCATGGCGTCGGCGAGCGTCACCGCGTTCTTCGGGGCCTGGGCCGAGGACGCATTCACCCGCGTCTGCTTCAGCGACGGTGTTCCGCTCGCGGCGGGGCAGTTCGCGCCGAACGGCACCGCCGATCTCGATGCCGGCGGCGGCTACACGATCAACGGCGACTACCAGTTCGGTTCGGGCATACGGCACGCGCAATGGGTGGGCGCGGGTGTGCTCACCCGCCCGACCGACGGCACCGATCCCGAGTTCCTCCTCGCGCTCTTCCCCGCGGCGTACGCGACGCAAAAGGGCAACTGGGATGTGCTCGGCCTGCGCGCGACGGCGTCGGAAGACTACGAAGTTCGCGACGTGCACGTACCGACGAGCGCGACGTTCAATTTCTTCGCGCCGACGCGCCATCACGGCGGCAAGGTGTACGACCTCGGTGTGCTCGGGCTCACCGCAGTCGGTCACGCGGGCTTCGCGATCGGCGTGACCCGGCGCGCGCTCGACGAGCTCGCCGCCGTCGCCACTGAGAAGCACCGTATGGGTGCCGCGACCCCGTTGCGCGAGAGCGAACGGTTCCTGCACGAACTCGGCACACTCGAGGGTCGGTTCCGTGCCGCGCGCGCGTGGGCCTACGAAGCATTCTGCGAAGCGCAACGGGCCGCGGAGAACGGAACGCTCACGCCGCACCACGTCAACCTGGTCCGGCAGGCGACGGTGCACGCGACGCAAGACGGTGCCGACATCGCTCGCCACGCCTACCTGCTGGCCGGCACGACCGCGCTGCGCGACGGCCCGTTGCAGCGCTGCTTTCGCGATTTGCACGCCGGCACGCAGCACTTCTTCGCCAGCCCGGCCGCGGCCCAAGACCTCGCCCGCGACATCCTCGCGGCCGGCTGACCGGCGGCATCACTCGGCCAGCGCGGTCATCAGTTCGAGTTTGGCGGCGCGCCGCGCCGGTTGCCACGACGCGACGGCCCCGACGATCGCGCCCAGCACGAGCAGCACGACCAACTGGGCGGGAGGGGCGACGACCAGGGCGAAGAAGATCGGCCCGCGGCGGTAGTCGACGACCAGCACTGATCGCGCTACCGGTGCTGGCCGGCATCTGGTGCGCCGCCCACGCGCTCGACGCGTCCGAACCGCGTCACGCCGCGCGGTGGGCCGCGGCGGCGGGGTTCAGCGTCTTCCTGATCGGCTACTTCAAGTTGGTGTTGTTGATCGTGCCCGCGGGCTGCCTGCTCGCAGTCTTCTGGCACTACCGGCGCGACGGCCGGCCGGCCGCCGCGGACATTCGACGCGTGCTCCGCTGGTTCACGATCGCGGCGGTCGTACCGTCGGTCGCCGTCGCCGCGTGGGTCGTCACGAGCGGGCTGTCGAGTGAGGTGTGGCACACGTGGTTCGTCATGCCGTTCGGCGCCGCGCACCGTTCGGGCAGGAGCACCGCGACGCTCCGCCAGTCGATCGAGACCTTCGGCAAGATCTCGGCCCCGCTCGGGATCCTCGCGACGTTCGGCGCCGACGAGTTGTGGTCGATGCGCGACCACGTGTGTCGCGCAACGTCGCGATCGGCACCGTCGTCGTGCTCGTCGGGAGCTCCGCCTTCGCCGCGCACCGTTTCGCGACCCGTGCGAACGACTACGCGCGGCACGGGTTCGCGCTCGGCACCGCCCATCGAGACGCATTCCAGGATGCGCAGTGGCCCGCACTCGCGACGGCGAGGAGCGACGCTCGGTTCCTCGACCGTTACCCGGCTTCGTACCGCGTCGTCGTATGGGGCGATCCGCTCATCCTCTACCTCGCCGATCGCGAACCGGCGATCGGCGTCACCAGGTGGGCGCCGGAACAGATCGACGCGCGCCTGTGGAAACGCGCCGCGAAGGAGTTCGACGAACAGCAACCGCAGCTCGTCTTCGTCGATGACATCTCCTCGCCCTACCTCCGGACGCGAGGCGAGCGCTTCGACCGTCTCCTGGCGCGCGACTACCACGTTGCCGGTCGAACGACCGACGGCGTGTGGTACCTGCGCAAGGGCGCCGGCGGCTGAAGCCGGCTCAGGCCGCGTCAGGAACGGGCGACCGAGAGCCGCTTGCGCTGGCGACCGCGCACCGACTGGTCGAGGATCACCTTGCGCAGCCGCGTGCTCGCGGGCGTCACTTCGACGCACTCGTCTTCGCCGATGAAGTCGAGCGATTGCTCGAGCGACAGTTCACGCGCCGGCGTGAGCGCGACGTAGTGATCGGAACCCGACGCGCGCATGTTGGTTTGCTTCTTCTCTTTGGTCGGGTTGACGTCGATGTCGTCGGCGCGCGCGTTCTCGCCGACGATCATGCCTTCGTACACGTCGACGCCGGGGCCGACGAAGAGCGAACCGCGTTCTTGGATGTTGACGAGCGAGTAGGCACTCGTCGCCCCGGATCGGTCGGCGACCAACGATCCGTTCCGGCGGGTACGCAACTCACCCATCCACGGCTGGTACCCGTCGAAAATGGCGTGCAGCAGCCCGGTACCGCGCGTCTCGGTGAGGAACTCGGTGCGGAAGCCGATGAGCCCGCGCGACGGCACCGTGTAGTCGAGCCGCACCCAACCGGTGCCGTGATTGACGATGCCGCTCATGTGCGCCTTGCGGGGGGCGAGCAACTGGCTCACGGCACCGACGAATTCCTCCGGCAGGTCGATGGTGACGTGCTCGACCGGTTCGTGGAGCGTGCCGTCGATCTCGCGCGTCACGACCTGCGGTTTCCCGACCGTGAGCTCGAAACCCTCGCGCCGCATCGTCTCGACGAGCACTGCGAGTTGCAGCTCGCCGCGGCCTTGCACTTCCCAGGCGTCGGGTCGTTCGGTGGGCAGCACCCGCAACGACACGTTCCCGACCAGCTCCTGGTCGAGCCGCGCCTTGACGAGCCTGGCGGTGAGCTTGTTCCCCTCGCGCCCGGCGAGCGGCGACGTGTTGATCCCGATCGTCATCGACAGGCTCGGCTCGTCGACGCTCAACACCGGCAGCGGCCGCGGGTCGTCGGGGTCGGCAAGGGTTTCGCCGATCGTGACGTCGGGGAAGCCGGCGACCGCGATGATGTCGCCCGGGCCGGCCTCTTGCGCGTCGACCCGGTCGAGCGATTCGGTGACGTACAGCTCGGTGATCTTCGCGTTCTCGATCTCACCGTTCGCCCGGCACCACGCGACGGTCTGGCCCTTACGGATCGTCCCTTGGTGCACGCGGCAGATCGCGAGGCGACCGACATACGGGGACGCGTCGAGGTTCGTCACGTACGCCTGCAGCGGGTGACCTTCTTCGTACTCGGGCGGAGGGATGTAGCCGATGATCACGTCCCACAGCGGACCGAGGTCTTCGCCGGGCAGGTCGGGTGAGGTCGACGCCCAGCCGGCACGCGCGTTCGTATAGATGATCGGGAAGTCGATCTGCTGCTCGTTCGCGTCGAGGTCGAGGAAGAGCTCGTACACCTCGTCGACCACTTCCGAGATGCGGGCGTCGGGACGGTCGACCTTGTTGACGACCACGATCACCGGCAGGTGCAGTTCGAGGGTCTTGCGCAACACGAACCGGGTTTGCGGGAGCGGGCCTTCGCTCGCGTCGACGAGGAGCAGCACCCCGTCGACCATCGCGAGACCGCGCTCGACCTCGCCGCCGAAGTCGGCGTGGCCGGGCGTGTCGACGATGTTGCAGGTGATGTCGCCTCGCTTCACCGCGGTGTTCTTCGCGAGGATCGTGATGCCTTTCTCGCGCTCCAGGTCGGTGGAGTCCATGACGCGCTCGTTCACGTCCTGGTTGGCGCGGAACGCGCCCGACTGCCAGAGCATGGCGTCGACCAGGGTGGTCTTGCCGTGGTCGACGTGGGCGATGATGGCGATGTTGCGCAGGTTGGAGCGCGCGGGCATGGCGAAAGGATCCTGGAACGGGGGGTTCCGCGACCATGCGGTCGCAGCGCCCAATGGTACCGGCCGGCCGCGGGGGTGTCGTACCCGTCTGGCACCATCTCCGCATGCCCGCCGCCGCCCCGTTCCCCGGCCCTGCCGTCCTCGGGCGCAGCGTCGTCGTGTTGCCGGGCCAGTACATCGAAGGTTTCGACGCCGCGCCGCGGGTCCGGGTCGACGAGGCGTCGCTGCGCGCGCCGGCGAAGGTCGTCGCGAACCTCCAGCGCGCGTGGATCGACCGCACACCCGTGCTGGTCGAACTCGCGGTCGACGCCGGTGCGCTCCAGGTGCCCGAGACGTGCACCGACGCGCCGTGGTCGCTCGACGTGTCGTTCGCCTTCGAACGCGAACGGCTCGCCTTCCTCGTGTGGGCCAACACCTACGACGCACGCGCGGGCGAGCCCGTCTGGTGGTGGGCGACCAAGGCGGCACGCCTCGGCGCGACGCCGACCCCGCACGGCCCGGCCGACATCACCCTGGCCGACGGGACGCACGCCTGGGTCGACGGTGGGCCGCGGGGCCCGCTGGCGATCGACGCGCCCATGGAGATCGCGGTTGTGCATCGCGAGTCGGTCGACGCGGGGCTCCTCACCCGCGCCGCCGACGCGCCACCCCTCGCGAACCTCGCACCCGACCAGCTCGAGGCCGTGTGCCACCGCGCGGGACCGGCGCGGGTTATCGCCCCGGCCGGGTCGGGCAAGACCCGCGTGCTCACCGAGCGCGCCCGCCATCTGATCGTCGATCGGAAGATCGAACCGCAACTTGTGACCGCCGTCGCCTACAACGCCAAAGCCGCCGAGGAGATGCGTACGCGCTGCGGCTTCGACGCTCGCGTCGGCCCGCAAGTGCGCACGTTCCACGCGCTCGGCTACGCGCTGCTCAGGGAGTTCGGCGGCGCGCCGCGGCTGCTCGACGAGCGCGAGGCACGCGACCGCGTCGGTGCGCTCGTCGACGTTCGCTACGCAACGAACACCGATCCGATCGCGCCGTACCTCGAAGCGCTCGGCCTCGTGCGCCTCGCGCTGCACGACCCGAAAGAAGTGGAGGCCGAACGCGACGACATTCCCGGTTTCGCGAGCATGTTCGAGGCGTACCGCGACGGCCTCCACGACGACAACGCGATCGACTTCGACGAGCAGATCTACGGCGCGATCGAACTGCTGCTCCGCGACCCGGACGCGCGCCGCGTCGCGCAACGGCGATGCCGCCATCTCCTCGTCGACGAGTTCCAAGACCTCACACCGGCATTCCTCCTGTTCGCCCGCCTCCTCGCCGCACCCGCGTACCAGGTGTTCGGTGTCGGCGACGACGACCAGACCATCTACGGGTACGCGGGCGCCGACCCTCGGTTCCTCGTCGACTTCGCGCAGCTCTTCCCCGGCGCGACCCAGCATGCACTCGAGGTGAACTACCGCTGCCCGATCGACGTCGTCACGGCAACGACGGCTTTGCTGCGCCACAACCGGAAACGGGTCGCGAAGCAGGTACGACCCGGCCCCGACGCACACCCGGCGGGCCTCGCGTTGCGCCGGGAACCGCCCGACCGGGTCGCGCCGGCCGTGGTCGAACAGGTGCGCGCGTGGATCGACGCCGGCACCCCCACGGCGGAGATCGCGGTGCTCGCGCGGGTCAACGCCTGGCTGCTCGCGCCGCAGGTGCTGCTCGCCGAAGCGGGCATCGCCGTCGACGGCAGCCTCGACACGAAGGTGCTCCAACGAACCGGGCTGCGCTCCGCACTCGCCTATCTGCGCCTGGCGTTCGGGAACGGCCGGTACCACGGCACCGATGTGGCCGAGGTTGCGAACCGCCCGTCGCGCCGCATCACCTCCCGCGCCCGCGATGTGTTGCGCCGGCGCCGCCAGTGGTCGCGCGCCGATCTCGCCAACTACGGCACCGGTCGCGAGGTCGGCCGCGACGCCGAGCGGGTCGCCGAACTCGGCGATGCGCTCGTTGCCCTCGAGGCAATGGCGAAGCACACGACGACGGCCGAGATCCTCGCGCACGTGCGCGACCGCATCGGCCTCGGCGCGGCGATGCAGACCCTCGACGGGTCCAGCACCGACGTCAACGGGAGCCACGCCGACGATCTCGGTGCCCTCATCCAGGTCGCGTCCGTACACGACGACCCGTTCAGCTTCGAAGCGTGGCTGCGGGATGCGCTGTCGAAACCGCGTTCCGCCGACGGCGTGCAACTCGCGAGCGTCCACCGGGTGAAGGGGCTCGAATTCGACCGGGTGATCGCGTTGGGCGTCCATCGGCCGCACGACCTCGCCCTCGACGTCGAGGAGGAACGGCGCATCGCGCACGTCGCCATCACCCGCGCCCGGATCGACGCGCACGTCATCGCGAGCGTCGCCGACACGGCGCCGTTCCTCGACGAGATGGCCGGCCGCGAACCGGCGGTGCCGGTTCGCGTCGCGCGACGCACCGTCGAGCCCGCGCCCGAGGCCCCGGCCCGCGAACGCGAACGCGACGTCCGCGTCCTCGAACCCGCCATCGGCGAAACGCTCACCTTGGAGGGCGGCGACATGGGCGAGGTCATCGAGATCGAAGCCGACGCGGCCAAGGTCGCGTTCGCCGGCGGCGGTTTCACGCGCGCGCGTTGGGGCACCGGCGTTCGCACCGACGAAGGTCGCGCGGTGCTCGAACCACCCGGCTACAACGCGATCGTCGCCGCGCTCACGTCGTGGCGGGCCGAACGCGCCGCGGGCGACGGGGTACCGGCCTACGTGGTGATGCACAACGCGACCCGCGACGGCATCGCGCGGGCACGGCCGGTATCGATGGTGCAGTTGTCGCGTTGCGCGGGGATCGGGCCGACCAAACTCGAGCGCTACGGCGACGACATCCTCGTCGCGGTCGAGCGGGCCCTCGGAGGCTCAGTCGACGAGTGAGCCGAGCACTTCGTCGATGTGCCCGAACAACCCGAAATGACCGGCTCCCGGCCACAGCACGAGCTCGGCGCCGGGAACCCTTCCCGCGAGCGCTTCGGCGTGCGCGAGCGGCACGATCGCGTCGGCGTCACCCTGGAACACCGTTGTCGGCACCGCGATGTCTTCCACCCGGAAACCCCACGGCTCCGCGATCGTTGCGTAGTCGTCGACGACACCTCGTGCGCCCCGCGGGAAGGCGTCGGTGAACATCCGCACCGCGGCCTCACGATTCTGCGCCGACGCGAACACGTCGCGGTCGGCGGCACCCAATTCGCGCTCGATGCTCAACGACGGGATCTGCGGCACGCGCCGCGCGACCTCGGCGACGACCCGCATCATCCCGGCGGCGAGCAACGGGCTGTAGCGGGCCGCCTGCATGAAGAACCAGTCCATGAAGTCGGATTCGCTCGACTTCGCCCACACACCGACCTGGCCCGCCCCTGCAGCCACCGCCGCCGCGCGTACCCGGCCGGGCAACCCGAACGCGGCGGCGCAGGCGAACGGACCGCCACCGGAATAGCCGAGCACCGCGAATTCGTCGAGCGTGAGCGCATCGCCGAAGGCCGCGAGTTCCGACGCGTACGCCCGCACCGGCCGCCGCTTCATCGGGTCGGAGAAACCGACACCCGGACGGTCTGGGGCAAGGAGCCGGACGCGGTGGCGGACCGCCGATTCATGCGCGAACAGGAACCCGGCGCCGCAGCCCGGGGTTCCGTGCATCGCGATCACCGGCGACCCTACGGGGTCGCCGAACTCGTAGTAACCGATATCTCGCCCGCCATCCACCCGAACGACGCGCGGTTCGATCGGGGGCGCGACTGCGGGCGTGACGACCGGCTCCCCGCCGTCCCGCTGCTCCACCCCTGCGCAGACCGATGCCATCTGTTCCGTCCTCCCCAACCCCGCGGCCCGACATGGATTCGCCGCGGGCGCCGGCACGGATCACGCGACGTTCGGCGCGAACCGCCGAGCCTCCCCGCCGTGCAACGCCGTACCCCCCGAAACCTTCCCGGTCGCGCCTCCCGGTCCCCGTCCCCGGTGCCGAACGCCGCTCCCGGCTCCAACCTCGGGAACCATTGTCTCACCCTCTCCGTAAGCTCCGCGCCGGATATGGGAACCCGACTCGTCACGACTCCTTACGGTCGTCCCGCGGCGGTCGCGCTACGCGATGCGGTCGCCGGGCACAAGCGCCACGACCCGCTCCGGCCGGTCAGCGTGCTCGTACCGACGAACTACGTCGGGGTCGCGGCGCGCCGGATGCTCGCCGACGGGACGCTCGGTCCGATCACGACCCGCGGGACGGGCGTCGTCGGGATCACGTTCCTCACCCTCTACCGCCTCGCCGAGCTCCTGGGCGCGCCGCTCCTGGCCGGCAGCGGCCGCCGGCCGGTCTCCACCCCCGTGCTCGGTGCTGCCGTACGCGCCGCGCTGGTCGACGCGCCGGGCCTCTTCCGCGACGTTGCCGAGCACCCGACCACCGAGCAGTCGTTGGTCGCCGCGCACCGGGCGCTGTCGAACTGTTCGGCCGCCGAGCTCGACCGGGTCGGGCGGGCCAGCCCGCGCGCCGCCGATGTCGTTCGCGTCCACCGGGCCGTTCGGCGATCACTCGCGAAGGCCTGGTTCGACGAACGCGACCTGATGGACGCCGCCGTCGAGGCCCTCGCGGCGGGCTCGCCCGTCCTGCCCGACGTCGGCGGCCTGGTCTGCTACCTCCCGCAGGAGGTGCACGAACCGGCCGCGAGGATGTTGCGCGCTGTCGCCGACCACACCGACGTCGTGGTCATCGCGGGGCGCACTGGCGCCGAACGGGCCGACGGGCTCGTCGACCGTTCGCTGCAACGCCTCGGCCTGCCGGCCGCACCGGCCGCGCCCGACGTCGTCCCCGCGCACGCGACGCGGGTCCTGTCGGCTTCCGACGCCGACGACGAAGTGCGCGCGGTCGTGCGTGGTGTCATCGACGCGCTGCGCGACGGCGTTCCGCTCGAACGCATGGCGATCCTCTTCGGGTCACGCGACCCGTACGCACGGCTCGTCGCCGAGCAACTCGACGCGGCCGGCGTCGCCCACAACGGCGCCGCGGTGTCACGTCTCGCCGAGACGGTGCTCGGCCGGAGCCTGCTCGCGCTGCTGGCACTCCCCGATCGACATTTCCGCCGCCAAGACGTGATCGGCCTGTTCGCGTCGGGCGTGACCGCGCACAAGCGCCGCCCGGTACCGGCCGCTGCCTACGCGCGTATTTCCCGGCGGGCCGGCGTGGTCGCGGGGGTCGAGCAATGGTCGGAGCGCCTCCGCCGGTTCGCCGCCGATCAGGACGCCGAAGCGGCGGCCGAATCGGAGCAGACCGACCACGAACCACACCCGCAGCGATTCGAGCGCGACGCGAAGTTCGCCCGGGGTCTCCTCGCACTCGTCTCCGACCTCGCCCGCGACCTCGACGAGGCCCACTGCGGGTCCCGCTGGAGCGACAAGGTGCGTTGGGCGCACCGTCTCGTGCGCGACTACCTCGCCGACGACGCGCGACGCGTCGCCCACGAGTGGCCCGAACGCGAGCAGCGCGCCGCCGATCAGGTCGAGGCCGCGCTCGATCGTCTGGCCGGCCTCGACGAGGTCGAGGCGGCGCCGAGCCTCGCGGTGTTCCGCCGCACCCTCGAGCTCGAGCTCGACGCGGCGGCCGAACGGTCGGGCCGGCTCGGCGACGGCATCGTGGTCGGGCACGTGTCGCGCGGCCTGGGCCTCGATCTCGACCGCGTCTTCGTGCTCGGCATGGCCGAAGGGATGTTCCCGTCGCGCGTCCACGAAGACTCGCTGCTCCCCGACGCGGAGCGGCGCGTCGCCGGCGACGCGCTCCCCCTCCGGGCCCAGCGAACCGACGACGACCACCGCATGCTGCTCGCGGCGCTCGCCGGTACGAATGGCGAACGTGTCCTTACCTACCCGCGAGGCGACCTGCGCCGAAGTACACAGCACATGCCGTCGCGGTTCCTGCGCGACACGGTCGAAGCCTTGTGCGGCCGACGACCGTCGGCCGAAGACCTCGAACGCCTCGACGCGCCCTGGCTCACGCACGTCCCGTCGTTCGCGGCCGGCGTCGCGCGCACCACGTTCCCGGCGACCGCGCAGGAGTACCGTTTGCGCGAACTTCTTGATCATGCCGATACCGGCGCGGCGGTGGCGTCGCATTCCCTCCGGCACCGCGACCCGGTGTTCGGCCGCGGGCTCGATTGCTCGCTCGCCCGTTCGAGCGACCAGTTCACCCGCTTCGACGGCAACCTCGGCCACCTGACGATCCCCGGCCCGGCCGAACCGGCATCGGTCGTGTCGCCGACGCGTCTCGAAGCATGGGCGCAATGCCCGCACACCTACCTGATGCAGTCGCTGCTTCGGGTCGAGATCCCGGAGCGGCCGGAGGAGATCTACGAGATCTCACCGCTCGACAAGGGCTCGCTCATGCACGCCGTCCTCGACCAGTTCCTCTCGGAGGTGCTCGACCGGCCGGGCGGGCCGCCCGCGGCCGACGAAGCCTGGTCCGCCGCCGACCGCGAAAGGCTCGCGGCGATCGGCGAGGCGCACTGCGCCGACTACGCCGCGCGCGGCCTCACCGGCCGGCCGGTGTTCTGGGACCGTGATCGCCGCCGGATCCTCGCCGACCTCGACCGCTTCCTCACCGAAGACGCCGACGTGCGCCGGCGGGAACGGCTCGTGCCGATCGCCAGCGAGTTCGCGTTCGGGATGCGCGGCAACGACGAACCGATCGTCGTGCCACTCCCCGACGGGCGATCGCTGCGCTTCCGCGGCGCCGCCGACCGAGTCGACCGAGCCGGCGACGGCGCCCTCGTCGTCGTCGATTACAAGACCGGCAGCCGGCGCTCCTACGAAGGGATCACCGAAGACGATCCCGACCTCGGTGGGCCCGCCTGCAACTGCCCGTCTACGCGCACGCCGTGCGCGACCGTTTCGGCGACCACAGAACACCGGTCGAAGCGGCGTACTGGTTCGTCACCGCCAAGCAGGACTTCGCCCGGATCGCGCTGCCGCTCACCCGCGCCGTCGGCGATCGCATCGACACCGTGCTGGGCACGATCGTCGACGGCATCGCTTCGGGCGTGTTCCCGTGCCGCGTCGAACCGCCGACCACCAGCCCGTTCCACCCCCGCGACTACATCGACCCCGACGGCCGCGGCACCCGCGAGCGTTACCGCGAGTGGAAGCGCAAGCGCGGCGCGCCCCAACTGGCGAGCTACGTCGCGCTCGCGGAACCCCCGTCGAGGGGCGGCGACGATGAGTGAACAGCCCGCCCTGTTCGAAGACGGCGACGCCGTCGCGCGCGACGCGATCAGAGCCCGGCTCGGCGACACCCTCTTCGTGGAAGCGGGCGCGGGATCGGGGAAGACCACATCGCTGGTCGACCGGGTATACGCACTCGTTCGCAGCGGCATCCCGATGCGCCAGATCGCCGCGATCACGTTCACCGAGAAGGCTGCCGCCGAACTGCGTGACAAGGTGCGGCAACGGTTGGAGAGGGCGGTCGCCACCGACATCACCGCCGCGCCGACCGCGCGCGAGGCCCTCGACGAACTCGACGGCGCGGCGATCTCGACGCTGCACGCGTTCGCGCAACGGCTCCTCTCGGAGAACCCGATCGAGGCCGGCCTCCCGCCCGGCGTCGAGGTCGCCGACGAGATCGCGTCGCAAGTCGGTTTCGAGGAACGGTGGACGCGCTGCTTCGACCAGGTCCTCGACGACCAGTCACTCGCGCGTTCGCTGCTGTTGCTCGACACCGCAGGGGTGTCGCACGGGCGGCTCCGCGACGTGGCGCGCGTGTGCAACGACAACTGGGACCTCGTCGCCGAGCGCATGGACGAAGACGTCGACGACCCGCCCGCGGTCGACGTGTCGGGCTTCCTCGACGAACTCGACACCCTCTGCGCCCTGCGCGACGAATGCCGCGACCCCGACGACCGGATGGTCGGCCACCTGGGCGAGGTCGCCGGGTACGCGGCACGCCTTCGGATGGCCACCGACGAATTCGACCGGTTCGGCCTCCTGAACGCGTCGAAACCGTCGTTCCGCACCAACCTGGGCCGCCGCGAGAACTGGCAGGGAACCGCCTGCGACGTCGCCGAGATCCGCGACCGGCTGAAGGCGGCCGGCGCCCGGCGCGACGAGCAACGACGCATGATCTGCGAACTGGCCGCGAAGCAACTCGCGGTCGCGATCGGCCGGTTCACCGTTTCCGAAGCGGAGGTCCGCCGCAAGAGCGGCCGGCTCGAATTCCACGACCTTCTCGTGCTCGCTCGCCGGCTGCTGCGCGACCCCGACCGCGGCTGGGAGGTTCGTCGCCGGCTACGCGAGCGGTACACCCGGCTCCTCCTCGACGAATTCCAGGACACCGACCCGATCCAGTGCGATCTCGCGGTTCTGCTCGCGTCGGCCGATCCCGCGGCATCGGCGAAACCGTGGGACGAAGTGCCGGTCGAGCCGGGTCGCCTGTTCGTGGTGGGCGACCCCAAGCAGTCGATCTACCGCTTTCGCCGGGCCGACGTGCACGTGTTCCTCACCGCGCGCAGCGCCCTCGGCGCGACGCCGCTGCACCTCACACGTAACTTCCGCACGACGCCACCGATCATCGACTTCGTCAACCACGTGTTCCGCGAACTGATCCGGTACGACCCGGAATCGCAACCCGAGTACGTCGCGCTCGAAGCCGCACGGGGCGCGGCGCCCGCGGCGGCCGGCCCGGCCGTCACCCTGCTCGGAACGCAACCCGCGCCGAGCGGCACGAAGGCCGACGCGTTACGCACGCTCGAAGCCACCGATGTCGCCGCGACCGTGCGGCGGGCGATCACCGAGGGCTGGCTCGTCCGCCGGCGCAATCACGACGGCGACTGCTGGGAGCCGTGCACGCTCGGCGACATCTGCGTGCTCCTCCCGGCTCGGACGTCGCTCGGCCACCTGGAGGAGGCGCTCGACGCGGCCGGCGTCCCGTACCGGGCCGAGACGTCGTCGCTCGTCTACAGCACCCCGGAGATCCGCGACCTGCTCGCGGTCCTCGCCGCGATCGAAGACCCGACCGACGAACTCGCATTGGTCACCGCGTTGCGCACACCGCTGCTCGGCTGCGGCGACGACGACCTCTACACCTTCAAGGTCGAGCACCGCGGGCGTTTCGACCATCAACGCGATCTTCCCGACACGCTGCCGGCCACCCATCCCGTCGCCGAAGCGATCGCCGCCCTGCGGTCGTGGCACGACGCGCGGGCGTGGCTCGCCCCGAGCGCGCTGATCGACCGGATCGTGCGCGAGCGGCGCCTGCTCGAGCTCGGCTTCGCGAAGGGCCGCCCGCGCGACCTGTGGCGTCGTTGCCGCTTCGTCGTCGACCAGGCCCGGGCGTTCACCGAAACCGAAGGCGGCGGTCTGCGTGAGTTCCTCGCCTGGGCCGACCTGCAAAGCGCCGAAGGCGCACGCGTCGTCGAGACCGTCCTGCCCGAAACCGACGACGACGCGGTACGCATCCTCACGATCCACGGCGCGAAGGGATTGGAGTTCCCGATCACGATCGTGTCCGGCATGACGACGAAGGCCCGCAGTCCCCAGAACGGCGTGCGGCTGTTGTTCCCCCACGACCGTCCGAACGAATGGGGGCTGAAGATCACGAAGCTGGTCATGACCGAAGCGTTCGAGCGTTACCTGCCGATCGACGAGCAGATGGACTTCCACGAGAAGCTGCGGCTGCTGTACGTCGCCGCGACCCGGGCGCAGGACCACCTGGTCGTTTCCGTGTACCGCGAGGACCGGCGCGGGGCAACTGACCACACGAAATGGACGCACGCCGAACTGCTGTGGGACGCAGCTGAGAATGCGCCGGGCTGGCAGCCGGGCGAACCGAGCCTTCCTCCGGGGGCACACGCGTTCACACCCGCGGCCGCTCGTGCCCCGTTGCCGGGATACGAGGGATGGCTCGACGAGCGTGGCCGCGCGCTGCAGCGCGGGAGCCGGCCGCGTGCCCGTGCCGCGACGACGATCGCGAAGGAGGCTTCGGCACGCGACCCCGGGCTGGCCAAAGACGCTCGCGATCTGGAACTCCCGCCGTGGAACAAAGGCCGGTACGGCACCGCGATCGGGCGGGCCGTGCACGCCGTGTTGCAGACCATCGACCTCGCGACCGGCGCCGGCCTCGCCGACACCGCCCGGGCACAGGCGGCAGCCGAAGGTGTGATCGGCCGCGAAGCCGACATCATGGCGCTCGCCCGATCGGCACTCGACAGCACGACCGTCCGCACCGCCGTCACCTGTCCACACTGGCGGGAGACCTACGTCGCCACGCCCGTCGGCGGCCACATTCTCGAGGGGTACGTCGACCTCATCTACCGCGACGCCACCGGCCTCGTCGTCGTCGACTACAAGACCGATGCGCTGGCCGACGACGACGACCTCGACCGGGCGCTCGCTCGTTACCGGTTGCAGGGTGCGTCGTACGCGCTCGCGGTCGCCGAGGCGACCGGCGAGCCGGTGGTGCGCTGCGTGTTCGTGTTCCTCGGCGAAGGCGGAGCACGCGAACGCGATGTCGCCGACCTTCCGGCAGCGGTCGAAGAGGTGCGACGGTTCGTCGCCACCGGATGAGGTCGTGGCACACTGCCGGTGCGGCCCGGATCATGGAGGTTGACCGGTGCGCGTCCTCGTGACGAACGACGATGGGATCGAGGCGGCGGGGCTTCACGTGCTCGCGGCCTATATGGAAAAGACCGGCCACGACGTGATCGTCGCGGCACCTGACCGCGACATGAGCGGCACGAGCGCGTCGATCGGTGTGCTGGGGGCAGGGGCGACGATCGACGTCCGCCGGGTCGAGGTCCCGGGTTGCGGCCTCGAAGCGTGGGCGGTGAGCGGCCCGCCCGGGCTGTGCGCGATCGCCGGCCGGCTCGGTGCGTTCGGCGACCCGCCCGACATCGTCGTTTCGGGCATCAACGCCGGGTTGAACACCGGCCGGGCGATCCTGCATTCGGGCACGGTCGGTGCGGCGCTCACCGCACAGAACTTCGGTGCCAAAGGCTTGGCGGTGAGCGTCCAGGCCGGCGAACCGTGGCAGTGGGAGACAGCCGCGGCCTACGCCGTCGAAGTGCTCGACACCGTGCGCGATGCGCCCGCCCGTTCGGTGTGCAACCTCAATGTGCCGTCGCTCCCGCACGACGAGGTCAAAGGCCTGCGCTGGGCACGGCTCGCGGCATTCGGTGCGGTGCGAGCCGCGATCGCCGAGCGCCGCGACGAAGGGCGCCTCCAGGTGGAACTGCGCGCCGTCGAGCAGACGCTCCCGCCCGACACCGACACCGCGTTGTGCGAAGCGGGGTACGCGTCGCTCACTGCGATTGTCGGGATCGCGGAGGCGTGGCCCGCCGACGAGTCGATGGGCACCGCACTCGGCGAAGTGTCACAACATCCGGTACCGGGCGCGCCCTTCGACCCGGTACACGCGATCGCCGACCATCGCGACAGTCGCACCCTGCGTAGCCGCGACCGCGACTGATCGGGTCTCAGACCGCTTCGACCCGGTGGACCTGCCATTCGCCGGGCACCCCTCGCAGGGTGACGACCTCACCGGGACCGAAGCGGATGCCCGAACCGGCAACCAGGTCGACCACCATCCGCGAGACAACCACCTCACCCGGTCCGGCCCGATCGGCGATTCGGGCGCCGATGTGCACCGCGATGCCGGCCAGATCCTTACCTCGCCGCTCGACCTCGCCGGTGTGCACGCCGGCGCGGACCTCGAGACCCATCGGGCGCAGCGCCTGGCGGATCGCGAACGCGCACTTGATCGCGCGCGCCGGCCCGTCGAACGACGCGAGGAAACCGTCGCCTGCGGTGTGCACCTCGACGCCACGGAACCGGGCCAGCTGCGCGCGCACCGCCGCGTCGTGACGGTCGATGAGATCACGCCAGGCCGCGTCACCGAGCGACGCGGCCTGTTGCGTCGAACCGACGATGTCGGTGAACAACACCGTCGAGAGCACGCGTTCGATCTCCGCCTCGGGCCGTTCACCGGTGAGGAACACCTGCACCTCCTCGATGATCGCCGCGACATCGCCGACGTAATGGGCGTGGTCGGCACCGGGCAGTTCGACGAGCTTGGCCCCGGCGATCGCGCCGGCGAGGAACCGGCCGTGGTCGACCGGCACCATCTGGTCGCCGGTGCGGTGCAGAACGAGCGTCGGTACGCGGACCGAGGGCAGCACCGACCGAACGTCGAGGCCGATGAGCATCGTCTGCATCCGGCGCAACGCACCCGGGCTCACCGATGCGCGCTGCCAGCGGGCGTGGAATTCGCGTGCCGCCTTGTCGCCGTTGAGGCTCGGGGCGGCGACATCGAACGACACGCCCGTCCCCCACGTGTCCGCGGTCCAGTCGATCACCCGGGGCAACGTGTGGGCGGGGACACCGAAGGGAAAGTCGGGCGCACCGGCGATCCGCACGTAGGAGTTGACCAAGACGAGCGCGCTCGTGCGTTCCGGGTACGTCGCCGCGAACAGGATGCTCATCGGGCCGCCCGCGCCGACGCCGAGGATCGCGGCTCGTGGCATCGCCGCGGCGTCCATCACCGTGCGGACGTCGTCCATCCACCCTTCGAGGGTCGGCAACGACTTCGAGCGAAACCGGGTCGGAGAGCCCGACGCCACGTTTGTCGAACGTCGCAACTCGGGCGAAGGCCGCGAGCCGCTCGAGGAAGCGAGCCATACGCGGTTCGTCCCATTGCATCTCGACGTTGCTCGCCCACTCCGGCACGAACACGAGGTCGGGACCGGTGCCGAGCACCTGGTACGCGATGTGCGCCTCGCCGCTTTGCGCGTAACGGGTTCGCGGCGTCACCGCTGCAGCGTGGGCGAAGCGAACGGAGTGCGTCAAACGACCTCGACGGGCGGCTCCGGGTTTGGCAGGCTGCGCCGATGGCCTGGGCGACGGCACCCGTCACGAAGATCGACGTTCTCCACAACCTGGAAGCCTGGTTCGACCCGGCCGACCCGCAGCAACTCACGCGGCGCTACGACGAAGCGATCGCGGCGCTCGAACACCCGGAACCGCGGCACTGGCTGGCGCTCGCCGAGCGCGCCGGCGTCGACAAGGGTTCCGCCGCGCACTTCCGCGCCCATTGGCTCGGCGAGGGCGACCGTCCCTACTGGGCGGGCATGGTGCGGGCCGACGCGGCCGAGAAGATCCGTACCGGCTTTCGCGACGCGATGGTCACCGCTCGCGACCGGCGACTGCCGATCAGCTACGTGTGGGTCACCCCACCGGGGTTGGCGAAGGACTACTTCGAGGTCGCGCACGTCGCCGGGCCGCACGGGGTGACGGCGGTGATCATCACCGCGACGCCGGACGTGCCGGCGAAGGCCGAATAGCCCAAGAGCCGACGGGGCAACGTCGCGAACGCGGAACACCCGCTACGGCAACAGCACCGACCGCACCTCGACCACGGGGTACGCGCGCGCCGTCGTGACGACCGCGGTGCCGATCGCCACGGGGAGGGGCGCGGCGAAACCGGGCCCGGTCATCGTGACGTCGGCCTCCCACAACGACGCAACGGCAAGCTGGTACGTGCCTTTGACGTCGTAGAGGTAGGTGACGGCCGGCGCGGTGCCGGAACCGGGGACCGTCGTCGTCAGGGCCGCAGCGCCGTCGCCGGGGTCGAACCGGTAGGTACTCAGGTGCGCGGTACCCGTCACCGTGAAGCCGCCGACGGAGACGGCGACCTGCCGGGCGGTCGCGCCGCCTGACCACAGCCAGGTCCCCAACCCCACCACGCCCTCGGCGGTCGGGTTCACGCCGAGCACCGGCGCCGGGATACCGGTCGCGTCCCAGATCTCGGCGATGGTGGGCGGGGTGGGCAGCACGACCGTGGGCGCGGCCGCATTCCCCGGCGTGGTGCCGGCAGGCAGCGGTTCGCAAACAACGTTGCTCGCGATCGTGAGCCCGGTGGCGTTGCTGATCGTCTCGATCGTGTACCACCAGCCCCACGCGATGGCCGGGCCGCCCGGCCCACCCGGCGCCGCGTTGCACAGATTGTCGAGCCCGGGCGGGGGCGAGTGCGCGGCGATAGCGAGGTACCGGATCGGGCTCGGGGCACCGGGGTCGTGCGGCCCGAACGAGCGCGTACCGTCGCCACCGGGCGCGAAGATACGTAGCCCCACGCGGATGCTCGGATCGCCTGTCGGGTCGTGGAGGCCGCCGGTGCCGTCGCCCGCGCCGAACGCCGGCGCGCCCGCCGCGAACAGGGCGCACAGGGAGCACGCGAGGAGCATGAACGCGACGCGTCTCACAACTGCACCTCGACGTCGGTGAGCCGAGTGCCGATGTCGGCGATGGTCCAGCGCCCCGTGCTGTCGGCGCTGAGCGTGACGATCCAGTGGAACTCGGGCCCGAGCGTGCGGCGGCCCGCGACCTCACCCGCACCGTCGCGCACTTCGATGACGGGAAGATGCTCGTCGACGCGCAGCGTCACCACCCCGGTCGCCGGGACGACCGATGCAACCTCCACACGGCTCGACTGCCCGACCTCGAACCATCGCCAACCATGGCGGCGCAACCACGTGAGCTCGCGCCGGTACTTCGCATTGAGCGGGCTGTAGGCCGACCACACGCGGTCGGCCAGGGCCGGATCAGGGTGCGAGGTTTCGAGCCAGGTGCGGTACCGATCGAGCGACCGGAAAATGGCGACGTAGTCGGACCCGGTGTTGTGCAGCGCGGGCGCCCGCTCCGACCGGGGTGCGTTCGCCACGGGCGTGGCGAGCGGCGCCGTGGTCGTCGGCGTGACGGCGACCGTGGTACTCGACGGTGTGGCACGAGCGCGCGGCGCGGCCGTCGCCGGGGCCGCCCGTGGCGCGGCGGGCGGCGGGGATGTGCCGCAGCCGAACGCGGCCGCGCCGGCCAGCAGCGTGCCGATCGCGGCGATCCCCATCCGTGTGCTCGCCACCCCGCCCCCGAGGTCCCGCGGTCGTTGGACCGGACCAGGCTAAGGGCGGTTTGCGGGGTTTATCGCATTCTGACGCTATCTCAGCGCCGTTTGGCCGTCTTTGTCGGCGTCCGTTTCGCGGGCTTCTTCGCCGTTTTCTTCGCCGTCTTCTTGGCCGGCGCCTTCTTCGTCGCCTTCTTCGCGGTGGCCCGCTTCGCGGTCTTCTTGGCGGCGGTCTTCTTCGTCGCCTTCTTGGTCGCCTTCTTCGCGGTGCCCTTCTTCGCTGCGGTCTTCTTCGCGGTCTTCTTCGCGGTCTTCTTCGCGGCCTTCTTCGTTGCCTTGCGCGGCCTCGGGGCACGGCGGACGGCCTTGGTCGCGGCCTCGATCTGCTGCGTGAGGCGGTCCTCGACTTCGCCGAGTTGGTCGCGCATCGCGCTGCGGACGGGTTCAAGTTGGCGGTTCACCTCGCGCGACACGGCATCGCTGAAGCGTTGAGCGCGCTCGCGGCTGCGGCGCACGATCACGTCGACGAATTCCTCGGCCCGCTCGCGCGCGACACGACCCTGCTGGATCATGCGTTCAACGATCTCGAGCGCGCGTTCGCGACTGACCTCGCCGAATTCTTCGGCCGCGTCGAGCAGGTCACTCCAGTCGGGTCCGTCGGACATCATTTGCTCCTTCTCGCCGGGCGGGACGTTCGGGCTGGGCCAGGTTCGGCGGCCGCGGCGAACACTACGCCGCGACGTTCGTCACCGCATCGGTGTTCCGCTCGCGCGTACGCGTCAAACGCGCGGGCGAATCGGTGGGCTCACGCGCCGGGTATGAGATCGAGGCAGGCGAGATCGGTGATCGCGGCGGTGCAGCGCTCGAACAATGTGCGGCACAACTCGACGTGCCGCTCGTCCTCCACCGTGAGCCCGCCGCCGGCGATGACCGGGTAGACCAGGCAGAAGAGGGTCGCGACGCGATAGTCGTGCCACATCTCCTCGAACGGATAGCCGGTCACCCCGGCGGCCAGGAGGCCGTTGTGGTACCGGACAACGAGATCGGCTTCCCAGTCGCGTCGCCGGCCGACGCTCAGGCTTTGCGTCGTGAAGTACGCGAGGTCGTAGGGGCCGCGGGCACGCGTCACGAGTTGCCAGTCGCAGAGGGCGATCTCGCCGTTCTCGAAGAACATGTTGTCGAGGCGATAGTCGCCGTGCGCCAGCGTGACCGGCGGTTGCGACAACTCGTGCATCAACGCGGGGATGTGCTCGGGGAACCCTTCGCACAGGTCGTGGATCTCGGGGGTTACGAGATCGTCGACCGAGGGGGCAAGTACCGGCCAGCCGGTCTGGAACGCGACCTGCACCGCGGGAACGATCTGCGGATCATCGAGCGACGGCAACCAGGCCATCTGGTCGAGCCGCGCGTCGAGCCAGAACGCGGCGTGATGCGCGGCGAGGCGATCGACGGCCAGGGCCGCTTCCTTCTCGGTGCAACCCTCGATCTGGTCGGGGTTGCGACCGCGCAACTTGCTCAGCACGAGCGCGAAGTCGTGGGTCTCACCGTCGAAGGCGGAGAAGTGGCAGGTAGGCGAACCGAGCGGCGAGTGCGGCACGATCTGCTCGTACGCGCGCACCTCTCGCTCGTACATCCGCAACACCATCGCGACGAAACGGCTCTCGTCGCCCGTTGCGGGGAACTTGGCGACGACGACCTCCGGTCCGTCGTGACCGTCCCACTCGAGCACGACCTGCGCGAGATTGCTGACCAGGCCGTAGCCGCTACCGATGCCGTCGGTCTCGAAACCGCGCAGCCGGCCCGGCGCGCCGAGCGCCTCCTCCAGCCACTGGGCGGTCAACTCGCCGGCGCGCACCGGGTAGTCGGTCATGTGATCACTTCCTCGTCGGTTGTCCGATCGACGCGCCACAACAACGTGTCGGTGATGTGCCACGGTGCGTGCGCGAGCCACGGGTAGAGGCGAGTACGCCTGGGCATTTGCACCACCGCGCGGTCGCGCTCCACGGCCCGCACGACCTGGCGCGCAACGGCGCCCGGTTCGAGGTCGACGGAGAGTTGCAGTTGCTCCACTCGCGCCCACGACCGGCGGGTCGGCCCGTACTCCCGCGTGTTGTCGACCATCTCGGTTCGCACCCCACCCAACTCAACGAGTGTCGTGCGAACCCCCGATCCGCGCAGCTCCGAGCGCAAGCCGGCCGTGAACCGGCTCAAGCCGGCCTTCGACGCGCCGTATGCCGTGAGCCCGGGAAAGGTGACCATCGCGGCGAGTGACGACACGTTCACGAGGTGGCCCCGCCGTCGCGGCAACATCGTCGCCAGCGCCTGCCGGCACAACTCCATCGGCGTGGCGAGGTTGACCCGCAACAGCGCGTCGAGCGTCGCAGGATCGGCGTCGGCGAAACGGCCGGTCGCGTCGATGCCGGCGTTGTTCACCAGCACGTCGACGTCGCCGTCGCGCTCGACGCGAGCCCAAAGGCCGTCGACCGCGGCCGTGTCACAGAGGTCGACCGCGTATGCGAGCCCACCCACGTCGGCGGCAAGTTTCTCGATCGCGTCGGCGTTCCGCGCGACGAGCGCGACCCGTGCCCCGCACGACGCGAACTCGTGCACCATCGCCCGGCCGATGCCGCGGGACGCGCCGGTGACGAGCACCCGGGCGCCGCCGAGGTTCATCGCGCCGCAGCCCGGTCGCGCGCTACCTCGTCGAGGTCGCCGTACTCACTGCCCGTGTCGGCCCAGTCCTCGAATTCGATCACACCGATCTCGGTGAAGCGTTCGCGTAACCAACCATCGCCGGCGTCGAGCAAACCGAGCTTCTTACAGTTCGGCACGATCTTCGAGAACAGGTGCTTCTGGAACGTGTTCTCTTCGGCCGGCTGTTGCAGCAGCAACTTCACCATCACCCGCACGTCGATGCCGAGCCGGTCCCACACCTCTTGCTGGAGGAACCGGTCCCGCATGCGGATGGCAGCCTCGAACGCGAACTCCTGCCGCTCGCGGATCTCGCGGCCGCTCATCTGCTCGTAGCACTCCCTGAGCGACAGCACGCCGAACGCGACGTGCCGGGCTTCGTCGCTCATCACGTACCGCAGGAGCTTCTTCAACAGCGGCTCGGTGGTGAGCTGGTGCAGCACGCCGAACGCGGCGAGCGCGAGACCCTCCACCATGATCTGCATGCCGAGATAGGTCAGGTCCCAGCGCGAGTCGGAGATGATGTCGTCGAGGAGCAGCCCGAGATGCGCGTTGATCGGGTAGTGACCGTCGAGTTTCTCGTCGAGGTAGCGGGCGAACACTTCGACATGGCGTGCCTCATCCATCACCTGCGTCGCCGCGTAGTACTTCGCGTCGATCCACGGCACCGTCTCGACGATCTTCGCGGTGCAAAGCAGCGCGCCTTGCTCGCCGTGCAGGAACTGGCTCAGGCGCCACGTGAAGTTCTCGATCGCGTACCGCTGCCACTCGCCGTCGTTCCAGTGGGCGACGGGAGACCCGGGTAGTTCGGCCAACCGCCGCACGTGCAAGGCGCGATAGTCGCCACCGCTGATCTCCCGGGCGACGCGTTCGAGGTCGACGTCGGTCGACCAATCGAGGTCGGTCGAGCCGTTCCATTGCGACCGTTTCGCCTTCTCGTAGAGCTTGTCGAGCGCGGGACGCTCACCTTTCTCGTAGTTCCAGGTGAAGATCGCCGCGGCCGGGTCGGTGACGGTGTGCGCGGTGGCGCCGTCGTCGCGTCCGGTGACCGCGAGGATGGCTTCGAGGTCGTCGCGGTTGGTGCGAGCCATGCAGCCCCCAGTCGAGGGATCAGTAGTTGCGGATCTCGTTCGGTTGGCGAGCCAGGAACTGGGTGATGGCCGCCATCCGGTACGCGATCGCCATCTCGGTGTGTTCGAAGGCAACGGTCCGGTCGTTCACGATCGAGAACTCCGGGAACCGTTCGGCGATGACGGCACGGGCGTCGCCCGATAGCGCTGTGCGCAGTTCCACTTCGAACTCGAACGGCGTGACGAAGTCGGGAGCGACGATCTCACCGGCGTGCAGCCGCCCGACGGCTCGCTCGGCGGCAGCCGCGATGATGCGCTGCGCGCGGGCGGGCGGGATGACGGCGGCCGACGTGCGGCTCAGCGCGCGCTTCACGGTCGCGACTTCGATCCCGGGGCAGACCTTCTGCATTTCGGCGCCGACCACGTCGTCGCCGGCGATCAGTACGGTCGGTACACCGGCCTGAGCGGCAATGGTCGCGAAGATCTCACCTTCGCTCACGGAGCGGCCGTGCAGCCTGACGTCGGCATAGTCACCGTACGAAATCGTGTGGGCACAGACGCCGGGATAGTCGCCGACCTTGGCGTGATGCCCGACGAGCATGAGTGCATCGCATGATTCGTCGAGCGCAGCGGCCGTGGTCGCGCCGCCGCGCGGCTGGCCCCGTACGACCTCGACCGCTTCATCGATCTCGTCGAGCACGAGGTTGCACAGCATCTCGACACCGTGGTTCTCCTCGACGACGAACTCGGTCGCACCGGCCGCGCGCGCACCCTCCACCGCCGCGTTCACGTCGGCGGTCATCCATGAACGCGCTCGTTGGTAGTCCTGCCCTGCGGTGGTGACGTCCTGCCAGCGGGTGACGCCGCTGGCCCCCTCCATGTCGACCGAGATGTAGACCCGCATCGCGAAATGGTCTCACGTTTGGCGCAGGCGGGACACTGGTACCGCGCCGTCTCGGCTACGGCACGGCGCCAAGCGCGGGCAGCACGAACCGCAGCGCATGGGAACGGGCGTCGGCCGCCGGCATCGACGCGCGGTTCAACAGGCGGCCTTCGGCGAGCGCCCACACCACCGCGTGGATCAGCGGGGCGTCGGTCTCGGGCTGGGCGAGCGGGAACGATCCGTCGTCGCGCCCGGCCTCGAGGAGTTCGACGAGGGGCGCGAGCTGCGCGGCTCGTATCTCGCCGAACTCGTCGGGGTACCGGCCTTCGAGGCGCTTGGCTTCCATCGTGAGCACCCTCGTGCGCCCCGCGCGCCGCGGCGCGTACGCGAGGAGGAGCGTCTCGTCGATCCATGCGATCAACCCGACCCGCTTCGACGGCCATCGTTCGATGCGGGCACGAAGGCGTTCGACGCCCGCGTCCGAGTCGCGCTCGTACACGGCGAGCAGAAGCTCGTCACGCGATTGGAAGTGGCGGTAGAAGGCTCTCGTCGACAGGTGCGCCTCGGTGAGCACGTCGGCCACCGTGAGCGTCGCCGCCTTGCGGCCGAGCACTCTGACGGCGGCATCCAGCAGCGTCTCGACCTCTTCCGCCGAGCGCTTCCGGGCGGCCCCCATCGGTCGTTCGGCGGCTCGCTGTGCAATCCCCATAGTCCAAATTGAGAATGATGTTTTCAGCCCGCGGTTGTCAAACGCGTGGTACGACATCGTTGGACAACCAATCCGGTCGGGCGTAGAGGTGGGGAGACGCCATTGCACAACGAGCCCTCGACAACCGGCGCGCGTCGATGGAGGATCGAGGCGTTCCGGCGGTTCACCGGTGAGACCCCGGCCCAGGTGCTGACCCGGCAGTACGAGCGGGGCGGCCGGACGCCGGACACGCCGGTGAGCGCAGACGAGCACCGCTGGATGGAACGAGTCGTCGCTGCGGCCCGCGGCGTGCACGGCGACTTCCTCGCGGTGGCCGATGCACCGGCCCACGGGCAATATTCGCCCCGCATCTTGATGTTCGACGAGAGCGCGTCGGTCGCATTGCAGGTCGGTCCGGAGTCGGTCGAGGTGATCCCGCTCCCCGATTACGAAGGCGATACCGAACGGGGCTTCGCGCTCATGTGGCGCTTGTGCCAGACCCTCGCCAACGACGTCGATTGCATCATCGTCGACCCGACCGACCTGTCGGTGATCGAGATGCAGCTCGACTCTTCCCGCGCGGGAAGAGTACGGGTGGATCTAGAGCGTTACCCCTCCGTACCGATCTGCCGTCGACCTCGCTCCAGCACGGCATGGCGCCGGACTTCTATCTCGGCGGGGTCGAACCCGCTGCCCTCCCATTCGCGACTGACGCGGTCTTCGATGGCCCACGCTTCTTCGACCGTCGTCGCCGTGACTTCGTCGTAGGTGCGCAACATGCGGCGCACCGCTCGTTGATCGATCGAAACGCAGTCTCGACCGAGCTGCACGCAGTACGGCAGCAGATCGTCGTGCGGCACAACGTGGTTCACCAGACCCCACGCGAGTGCGGTCTGCGCGTCGAGGAAGTTGCCCGTCACACTCATCTCTTTGGCGCGCGCGACACCGATGCGCTGCGGCAACACCACAGTCAGGCCCCACCCCGGCATCACACCGACGCGCGCGTGCGTGTCGGCGAAACGGGCCCGCTCCGAAGCGACGAGGAAGTCGCACGCGAGGGCGAGCTCGAAGCCCCCTGTGACCGCGACCCCGTTGACTGCGCCGATGACCAGCTTCGTGTGCGGAGGAAGCGCACCCCGCCACGGCAGGCGGCCCGCGTCGCGCTCGCCCATGTCGGCGAACCCCTCACCCGACGCGCTGACCTCGCCGGACCCGAACTCCTTGAGGTCGACGCCGGCACAGAAGGCCGGATCGGCGCCGGTGAGGACGATCACGTCGACGCCGTCGTCGGCTTCGAGCGCGTTGATGACCGACGGCAGCCGGCGCCGCACGGCCCGGTTCAACGCGTTGCGGGCCGCGGGCCGGTTGAGCGTGACCACCGCGACGCGGTCTTCGGTACGGGACAGCACGACGTCGTCGTCGGGCACGTGGTTGCCTTTCGTCGGCCCGGCAGGAGCCGGGCGCCGCTATTCGAGGTACACGATCTCGCCGTCGGAGGCGTCGAGCACGGCTTGCACCGCAACGTGAAGTGCCGCATGCAACGCCTCGAACCGTTCCGCCTCGAGGTCGTCTTCATCAGCGGCGCCGGGAGCCGGCTGCACGTCTCCCACTTCGAGACCGGCCAGCGCCGCGTCCCAGTCGGTGCGGGCCGCCTCGACCCTCAGACGCATCGCCGGCGCTTGCAGCAAGGCGCGGGCCAAGTCCTGCACGATGGTGATCACGACGTCGGTGCTGGTGCGCACCCCGGGGGTCGCGAGCAGGTGCAACGCCTGCAGCTTGCGCATCGCCAGCGCCGCGATCATCACCGGATCGGCCATCTCGGTCACGACGGCGTCGACCGCCGACAGATCGAGCGGCACCGTGTCGGGGACGTCGAACCACTGCTTCAACGTGTCGAACAACTCTTCCGTGACACCGTGCAGCGCGAGCAGCTCCGACGGTTTCGGGACGACTTCCATCGGCACGAACCGTCCGCTGCTACCGGAAGTCGAACGCGGTCTTGATCGCGCCCGACGAATCCTGGGTCGCGAGCGCGACGAACGCGTCGCGCCACGCTTCGAGGCGAAAAGTGTGCGTGAGCATGCCCGTGAGGTCGACGCGGCCCGACGCGACAAGATCGAGGTAGTGCGCGATGCCGTGCGCGCGAACTCCCTCGACTTCCTCGAAGCCGAAAGCGTTCGAGCCGACGAAGGAGATCTCCTTGAAGTAGAGCGGCGTGTCCTCCCAGAAGGTCGGTCCGTGCACCCCCGCCTTGACGAGCGTGCCCCGCGCTTTCAGAACGCGTACACCCACCTCGAACGTCTCCTGCTTGCCGACTGTGTCGTACACGACGTCGATCGCACCGGGGTACGCCATCGGCAGGCCGTCGCTCGGCTGCAACACGCCACCGGACCAAGCGGCGGCCTCTTCGATCACCCGCAGCGCGGGCTCGTGGCCGATCACCGTCGCGCCGAGCTTGCGCGCGAGTGCGGCCTGCGCGTCGAAGCGCGCGACCACGAGCACGTCGACATCGGGATAGAGGGCACGCACGATCGCCGTCACGCATGTTCCCAGCGCGCCCGCGCCGTAGACCATCACCTTGCCGCCCGGGGGAGGCGAATGGCGCGTGACCGAGTGCAACGACACGGCGAACGGATCGGCGAACACCGCAACTTCGTCGGGGATCCCGGCCGGCACTTTGAACAGCATCGAGTCGTGGGCGGGCATCAACGTCGCGTACCCGCCGCTCGCGTCCTTCGAGGTGCCGGTGTGGATGCCGGGCGCGATCGGTCCGACACCGAACGAAACGCAGAGGCTGAAGTCGCCCCGCTCGCACGCGGCGCACATCGGGCTGACGCCGCGAGGACCGCACGACAGCCAGGGGTTGAGGACGACACGGTCGCCCACGTCGAGACCTTCCGCTTCGGGGCCGAGCGCGACGACGTCGGCAACGACCTCGTGGCCGAGCACCTGCGGCAGCGAGAAGAAGCCCTTCATCGGGTTGTCGGGCGAACGGACCTCGCCCCAATCCATGAAGACCTGCTTCGAGTCGGAGCCGCAGATACCGGTGAGCCGCGGTTTGGTGACCACCCAATCGGGGCGCAGGAACCCGGGGTCGTCCATGTCGACCAGTTTCATCGGCGTGCGGGCCAGGTTGCGCAGCAGGTGATTCGTGGTATCGATCTCGGGTTGCGGATCCGGCCGGACGCCGTAAAGCAATGCCTTCATACGGCGCATGGTACGCAGGGCCGCGTGTTTCCGTCTTCCGACGAACCCGAGGAGGGTCGTGATGGTGCAACCGCCGACCGATCACACGTATCGCGTGACCGAAGTCGTGGGAACCTCACCCGACAGTGTGCAGCAGGCAGTACGCAACGGGATTGCGCGCGCGAACCAGACGGTCCGCCACCTCGAATGGTTCGAGGTGACGTCGATTCGCGGGTGGATCAACGACGGTGAAGTGGGCCACTTCCAGGTCGCGATGAAGTTGGGTTTCCGCCTCGAAGATTGACCCGCGCCGTGACGCGGTTCGCTCAGATCGTGAACGCCATGTTCGTGATGACGCGCTCGCCGAGTTCGGCGTCGCCTTCGATCACGACGCGGTGTTCGTCGAGCGCGCGCCGGCCCGGCCATCGACCACCCGCGAGTCGCGAGTAGGTACGCCGGTCCATCGTCAGCCGCACCGTCGGTGCCGGGGGGGCCTGGTCGAGCACCGCGGCCCGACCTTCCACGCCGATCGGCACGACCAACGGGTTCTTTCCGGTGACCTCGAACACGACCGCCGCCCCTTGCGGCGCGCCCGCCTTCTTCCCGACGACGAACGGAAGGCCGCGTTCGATACGCGCGATGGAATGATCGGCAACCGCATCTTCGAGACCACCCGGGGCGTCGATCGCCTCGCGAATGTCTTGCTCGTGGAACCAGCAGTCGAACACGCGTATCGCCATGAACTGCCGGTACGGGCCGGGCCCTTCGGGGGTGAACCCTTCGGCGTCCCAGGCCTCCGGGGTCATCGCCCGGAGCACCTCGAGGCGGCGCGCGGTCGTGGCCTCGAACTCGGCGAGCACCTGCGCGCCCGGTTGGGATCGGTACGCGGCGACCCACTGCTCGTTCGCCCGACCGATGTCGTTGCGCACATGCGCCGCGCTCGCCGGGTCGACGTCGGCCGATCGCGGCGCGGCGTCGCCCATCAACATGCGTTCGGTGCCGATCATGTGGGCGACGTTGTCCTTCACCGACCAGCCCGGAAGGTCGGTCGCGAGGTCCCACGCGGTTTCGTCGAGATCGCGGCACAACCCCGCGATGGAAGACCAGACACTCGACAGCAATTCGATGCACGCTTCGGCCACGGCGCAGACCGTAGCCACTCGGCGCTCGTGGCCGGCGGGAAGCGGGTGCAACAATCCGGTGATGGAACGCATCGAATTCCACTTCGACCCGATGTGCCCGTGGGCGTACCAGACCTCGAAGTGGGTGCGAGAAGTGCGGGCGCAGATCGGCCTCGACATCGACTGGCGCTTCTTCAGCCTCGAAGAGATCAACCTCGTCGCCGGGAAGCGCCACCCCTGGGAACGTCCCTGGTCGTACGGGTTCGGGCAGATGCGGGTGGGGGCCTGGCTCCGGCGCCGCTCGATGGACGAACTCGACCGCTGGTACGAGGTGGTCGGTCGCGCGTTCCACGAGGAGGGCATCAAGACCCACGACCCGGACGTGCACGCCGCGCTGCTCGCCGAGCACGGGTTCCCCGCCGGCGCCGTCGACGCCGCTCTCGCCGACGACACGACCCTGGCCGAGGTGCGGGCCGATCACGAACGGTCGGTCGCGGAATACGGGTCGCACGGCGTCCCCACCATCGTGCTCCCGGGCAACTACGCGGTCTTCGGGCCGGTCGTCGTACCGACGCCGACCGGCCCGGCGGCCATCCGGCTGTGGGAGCTCGTGCGGGGTTGGGCCGAGTTCCCGAACCTCTACGAGCTGCGGCACCCCAAGACCGCCGCCGACCTCGCGCACATCGCCGAGACCTTCCGCCCTTACCTCACCGCCCGCGACTGGGGCACCATCGAACACCCCGCCGTCTGACGTGCGTCGATAGCTATCGCATAGCGATAGCTATCGACGCCTGTCATCACGGTGGGTCGGTGAGGTCGCTGACGTCGGAGAAGTCACGTAGCGGCGCGGGACGGCGACGCCAGAAGTTGCGTTCTGCTTCGGGGGTCGGCTGGGTTTCCGGCGGCGCCGGCATCATCAGGAGTTCACGCAACGGTTCGGCGACCAGGTCGTCGGAGATGTCGTCGGAGAACAGCAGCTCGAAATCAGGGAGATCCGGTTCGGCCTGCCGATCCTCGGTCGGGGCCGGAACGACCGGCACGGCCGGAGCCGCCTGAGGAGTCGATGGGGCCGGAACGACCGGAGCGGCTGGTACGCCCGAAGCGGCGCGAAAGTCGCGCAGGTACACGTGGTCGGGCGGGACCGGCCGGACGGGTTCGTCACGAGCAATCGGTGCGGGCGGCATCCCCGGGTCCTCGCGCATCACCGGCGCGGGCGGCCGCGCGGGGTCCTCGCGCATGACGGGCACCGGCGGCGGCACCGGCTCCTGACGTGCGACCGGGACGACCGGCACGTCCCGTACGACCGGCTCGTCACGGACAACCGGCGCGACGGGGCCGACCCGCGGGGTCGGGTCGTGACGCACCAACGGGCCGATTCGCGGTGACGGTTGTTCACGCACCCACGGCTTCACTGGTTCCCGGCGCGCGAGCGGCGCGATTGCGTGCGGCCGCACCCACGGCTTGACCGGCTCGTCGCGCACGAACGGCGCGACGGGCGCCGGACGCGCGAACGGCGCAACCGGTTCCCGCGGCGCGGCCGGCACGGCGGTGTCCCGGCGGACGACCGGCACGACCGGATGCCGGGGCACGACGGGTTGCACGGGTTGCACGGGTTGCCGGCGCGGGAACGGCGCGACCGGCGCCTCGGACGAGTCGGGCTCGTCCACCCAGACGGCTTCGACCGGCTCGTCGCGTCGCAGCTGCTGCCAGCGCCGGTACGCCTGGCGCAGCCGCGACGGGCGCAACCGCGCCTGGCGTTCCGGCAACGGTGACAAAGGCGGAATGGCGGGCAGCGGGGGCGGGGGCGGTGACAACGACGGCGCGTGCTCCGTCGCCGCCGGGGCCGGCGCATGCAGCCGCGGCGCGGGTTGCGCGGGCGGAGGCGGGAGGACGGACGGCGGAGGCGGCGGCGGAGGCGGCGGGGGCGGAGGCGGGGGCAACAGCGGAACTTCCGCCAACGGAGGCGGCGGCAACACCGGAGGCGAAGGCGGAGGCGGGGGCGGAGGAGGCGGGGGCGGGGGCGGGGGCGGAGGAGGCGGGGGCGGGGGCGGAGGAGGCGGAGGCGGCGGGGGCAACAGCGGAACGTCGGCCAACGGAGGCGGCGGCAACACCGGCGGCGCAGCCGGCGGCGCGGCCGGGGCCGGAGGCGCGACGAGCGGCGCCTCGACGAGCGATGGCGACGGCAACCGGGGGGCCTCAGCGGGCGGGGGTGGCAGGACCGCATCGGCCGCGTCCATGCGGTCTTCACGGCCGGAACGGCCGGGAAGGAATTCGTCATCAGCCGGTTCCCACGCCAAGACACTCGAAGCGTCAGTGGCATCGTCGCCGTCCGCGGCCAGGTTCGCGTACGGGCTCATAGGGATGTTCTCGGCAAAAAGGGCTATCCCGCTTGACGCTCCGCGACTTTTGGTGCGGCGAGCAGGCGCTGCACCGAACCGGCGAGCCCCGCGACCTTCGCGCCGCCGCCCTCACGGCCGGCGAGACGGATGCTCGCCGCTTCGACGCTGACCGCGCTCACGTCCGCGAGGAGAACGACGTCCGCCGCGGCCGACACCACACCGACGACCGGCCCGTGCGAACGATCCACTTTCTGGGCGCGAATGCCGGCGCCGCCGCGGGCTTGCACCGGGAAATCGTCGACCCGTACCCGCTTCGCGTAACCCTGCTCCGTGGCGAACACGACCAACTCCTCGTGCGCGACCGGGCACGCGCCCACGACCTTGTCGTTCGCCTTCAACTTCATGCCGCGGATGGCGCCGGCGCTCCGGCCCACCGGGCGCACCTCCGCCTCCGCGAAACGGATCGCCTGACCGGATGCGGAGACGAGGAGCAGTTCGTAGTCGTCCCAGCCCGGGAACACGGCGACGACGCGATCACCATCGGCGAGCTTCATCGCGACGATGCCGTCGCGCCGGCCCGACGCCTCGACGAACTCGCTGAGCGAGGTGCGCTTCACCCCGCCGCTCGCGGTCACGAACACCAGATGGTCGTGCGCTTCGTTCGCCTGCGCGTCGACGATGGCGACCACCCGCTCGCCCTCGCTGACCTGGAACAGGTTCTGCGCCGCGGTCAAACGGTCCTTCGGTAGATCGTGGCCGGTGATGCGGTACGCGCGGCCCCGATCACTGAAGAACAGCAAACCGGCGAGCGCCGTCGTCTCGACGACCTGTGCAACCGCATCTCGTTCGCCGGGAGAGGCGACTTTCGACGCCCGTGATCGTTCCGGCGTCGCTTTCACGTAGCCGCGCGCCGTCACCGTCACGACGAGTGGCTCGTCTTCGACCAGCGCGTCGGTTTCGATCACGCCGGTCTCACCCGCCACGATCTCGGTGCGGCGAGGCTGTTTGTGCGCGTCGCGTATCGCAGTGAGCTCGTCGCGGATCACGCCCAACAGCACGTCGCGCTGCGCGAGGATGCGCTTCAGCTCCCGGATCGTCGCCGCGAGTTCCTTGGCTTCGGCTGCGAGTTCCTCGCGGCCCAGCCGGGTGAGACGACCGAGCGCGAGGTCGAGGATGTGGTTGGCCTGGATCTCGCTGAACTCGAACGGCTTGGCCATCAACGCGGCACGCGCCGCCGGACGGTCGTTCGACGCGCGGATCGCCTTGATGACCGCGTCGATCATGTCGACGGCCTTCACCAGACCGTCGACGATGTGACGGCGGGCCTCAGCCTTCTCCAGCCGGTTCTGCGTACGGCGGGTGACCACGATCACCTGGTGATCGAGCCAAGCGCGCAAGGCTTCAGCCAGGTTCACCGTACGGGGCACGCCATCGACCAGCGCAACCATGTTCACACCGAACGTCGTCTGCGCGGGCGTGTACTTGAAGATGTTGTTGAGCACGATCTGCGCGTTCGCGTCAGGTCGCAACTCCACGACGAGTCGCGTCACACCTTGCGCCGATTCGTCGCGCACGTCGCGCACACCGTCGATCCGGCCCGCGTTCGCCATCTCGACCAGCTTCTTCGAGATCGCGTCGACGTTCGTCTGGAACGGGATCTCGGTCAGCACGATCGCGTCGCCCTTGCGCGACGCCTCGATCGTCGTCCGGGCGCGGACGCGCAACGCGCCTCGGCCGGTGCGATACGCGTCGGCGATGCCCTCGGTCCCCATGATGAGCGCGCCGGTCGGGAAATCCGGGCCTTTCACCGAACGCATCAACTCCGACAGGGTCACGTCGGGTTTCGCGATCAACTTCAATGCCGCCGCGCAGATCTCGCTCAGGTTGTGGGGCGGGATGTTTGTCGCCATCCCGACCGCGATCCCCTGCGCGCCGTTCACGAGCAGGTTCGGGAACCGAGCCGGGAGCACCATGGGCTCTTCGGTCGACGCGTCGTAGTTCGGTTCGAAATCGACCGTGCCTTCGTCGATCCCGGCCAGCAGCTCCATGGCGATTTCCGACAGCCGGCACTCCGTATAGCGCGACGCCGCGGGCGGCTCGGCCGGTGACCCGAAATTCCCGTGCTTGTCGACCAGCGGATGGGTCAACGAAAAGTCTTGGCCCATGCGGACAAGGGCGTCGTAGATCGCCATGTCGCCGTGCGGGTGGTAGTAGGCCATCACGTCACCGACGACCCGGGCACACTTCACGAACGGCCGGTCGGGCCGCAGACCCGCGTTGTGCATCGCCCACAGGATCCGCCGGTGCACCGGCTTCAACCCGTCGCGGACGTCGGGCAACGCCCGGCTCACGATCACGCTCATCGAGTAGTCGAGGTACGCCGCCTCGACCTCCTCTGCGAGCGTCCGCTTCGGGATCGGCGCGTCGAACAACGTCGTCGCGGAAGCTGCTGCTTTCTTCCTGGCCATACCCCGACGTTACGGCCGCCGCGCCGGCCAGGCAGGTAACCAAGTCCTATCCCTCGCGGCGATTACCCCGAGCCCCGCGGCAGCGCATGCTGGCTTCATCACCTGGGGGCTACGAGGGCGGAAGGAGGCGATCGACATGCGCAAAGGCCGCACCTGGACCTGATCGATTGCTATGCAGCCGATCGTTCTGCAGAGCGATGGGCGAACCCGTCGGGCCGCCCCCCGACGGGTTCGCACCGCGTTGTTCCCCGTTGCCCCGAACCTGCGTCAGTTTTGCCCCCGTCAGGTGGCAAAACTGACGCAGGTTCGGTTCAGAACCGCATTCGGGTGACGTTCCACTGCTGGGCGCGCAGCGCCAGGGTCTCCTTGTTCCGCTCGGTCGGGCCGTCGAGCTCGAACTTGTCGTAGAGGCCCTGGAGCACCATCTTCACCGCCGCCGTGCTGGTGAAGCGCTGATCGGCCACTTCCTTCAACGTCGCCAGGCGAGGCGCGGGCCGGCCTTCGTCGTAGTGCATGAAGAGACGTTCGAGTACGTCCTGCTCGGCGTTCGTGAGCCGCACCTCACGTTCCGCGACCCGGCGAGTCGTGGCCGCGTCGCCCCCCGCACGCTCTTTCTCGCTCAGCAGGAAGCGCACTTGCGACACGCCGCCGACATCGATCGTCGACCCGTGAGCGAGCGGCTGCGGTTGCCACGGACGGAGCTGGGCACCGTCGACGAATGTCCCGTTCGTCGAGCCGAGGTCGACAATGAGGTAAACGCCCGCTTCGCGCTCGACCCGGGCGTGCAGGCGGCTGACCGACGGATGGTCGATCACGACGTCGTTCTCGGCGCCGCGACCGATTCGCGTCACCGCCTCCTCGAGTTCCGTGTTTACGACGTCGCCGCCCCCAACCGGCGCGTCCGCCCTCAGCCGTGCCACCGCCGTCAGGGTACGACCCGGCGTGTGGGAACATGGGCACGGGCGTAGAGGGGCAGCACAGGGAGGCCGACAACGGCAATGGTTGCGTCGCGCGCACGCGCGGCGGGCACGACCGTTGGCCCGTTCCGACTCGAGCAATGCCTGGGCGGAGGGCACGACACCGAGGTCTGGAGAGCGAACGGCGACGGCATCATCGTCGCCCTCAAACTCCTCCGGCCGGAAGCTGACGCGCTCGCGCGGGCGCGGCTCGCACGGGAAGCGGCAGTTCTTACCAGTCTCGACCACCCGGCGATCGGCTGGCTCCTCGACGCGGGCGAGGAAGACGGCGAGCCGTTCCTCGCCTTCACCCTCTACGAGGCAGGCACCCTCGCATCGCGCCTTGACCACGGCCGGCTCACGGTCGCCGAGGCCGCCGCGGTGCTCGCGCCCGTCGCGGAGGCGCTCGCCTACGTGCATTCGCGGGGCATCGTCCACCGCGACGTGAAACCGGCCAATGTGCTGCTGGCGCCCGACGGTCCTGTCCTCGTCGACTTCTCGATCGCTTCGATCACCGGCTCGACCTACGACGGTTGGATCGAAGGCGCCCCCGCCGTCGCGGGCACCGAGGGGTACCGCGCCCCCGAAGCGGGCCGGCACGCACCGACCGCGCCCGAGGACGTGTACGCACTCGGTATCTCGCTCCTCGAAGCGGTCACCGGCGACCGGAACGTCGGCGACACGAGTGCGCTCGGTGCGCTGCAATCCCTCGTCGAATCCTGCGTGTCGCCCGATCCGGTCGCGAGGCCGACCGCGGCGACGTTTGCGTCGGAGTGCGCTCGTGTGGCCGGCACGGTTGTCGCGCCCGTCGAACCACCGCCTCGCGACGCACCGGCGACGGCAGCCACCGCCCCGCAGACCGAACGAATCGGCGTTCGCAACGACGAGCTGGTTCGGCTCGCGCAAACGGTCGACGAAGGTGCACTCGCCGACGAACTGCGGGCGGTGTTGATCGTCGCGCCCGCCGGCGCCGGAAAGTCGTGGCTGGTGGAGCACGCCGCGGCGCGGGTTCTCGCCCTCCGAAGCGATCGGAAGGTGCTGAGCGCCCGCTGTTCCGCGGCGGTCGGCGACACGACCGTGTTGCGACCGTGGCTCCGACCCCTCCTCGAACGCGACACCGACCCGATCGGCACGTTGGCACGTTTCGTCGGCCGATCACCCGCCACCCAGCTGGCCCGGGCGCTCGGGATCGTGCGCGGCGGCACCATCGACGGCGATCCCGGCGTTGTCGCCGACGCGCTCGCGGCCGCGCTCGCGTCGATTGGCCAAGTGGTCTGCGTGATCGAAGACCTGCATCACGCGTCGCTCGAGCTCCTCGATCTGCTCGCTCGGATCGCCTTGCGCACCGGTGTTCCCGGCGCGATGTGGGCGACCAGCCGGCCCGGCATCGTCGACCCCGACGATCTGGAGTTCGAAAGCCTCGCGCTGTCGCCTCTTGACGACGACGCGATCGCCATGCTCGTGAGGGACGAGATCGGAGCGGTGGGCGAAACCATGCTCGCCGAGGTCGTCGCGGTCGCGGGCGGCAACCCGTTGCACGCGCGTGAGGCCGCGCTGGCGGCGGGCCGTGAAGGTGCGGCGTCGCTCGGTTCGCTCCCCGACCTGATCGCCGACCGGTTCGAGCACCTCGACCGCCGCACTCGCGAGGCGTTGGACGTCGCGGCCGCCTGCGGCGACACGTTCTGGCCGGAAGCCGTTGGCAGCACGCTCCTCGACGGCAGTGCCGCGCTCTACCAATCGGGGGTCGCGCAGGCCCGGATGACGTCGACGATCGCGGGATCGACCGAAGCGGCATGGGTCCACCCGCTCCTCCAAGAAGTCGCGTACGAACGCCTCTCGGCCGCCCGGCGGCGTGAATTGCACGCGCAGCTGGCCGGTGTGCTCGACGGTGCCGGCGCGCTCGCCGAGGTCGTCGCCCGGCAAGCCGGCACGGCATTCCGGCTCGGCGACGTCGGCAGTGCCGCGCTGGCCGGCCGGTCGGCGGCCGGCGCGGCCCGCGACGCGCTCGACCGATTCGCGCTGTCGGGTGCCGCAAACTGGATCGAACTCCTGCGCGATACCGGGCACGAACCCGTCGCCGGGACCGCCGACATCCTCGACGGCGAACTGCGCATCGCCCGCGGTGAGTTCGACGCGGCCGCGAGGCTGGTGCGCCCGCTGACCGTGCGCGACGACGACATCGGGACGCGGGCGTTGGTGCTCGCGACCGAAGCGACCGCCGGCGCGGGCGACCTGCGCGCCGCGGAGGCCTTCGGCGAACGGGCGCACGAACGCCTCGGCGACGACCCCGAACTCGCGGCCAGCTTCGGCGCCGTGCTTGCCCGCCGGGGCCGGACCGGCGATGCGCTCCAGTTGCTCGACGCGGCGGCCGCTCGCTCGACCAGCCAAGGCGACGACGCGTTCGCAGCCCGGCTCGCCGCGCAGGCTGCCGACGTCGCCGCCGACCTCGCCGAGCGCCAGGCGCTTCCGTTCGCCGACGCCATTGCTCGTACGCGCGCGGCGCTCGATGCGTTGCGCGCCACGGGCGATCGCCGCCGCTACGCCCAGTCGATCGATTCGATCTTCGGAATGATCAATCTCGACCATCCGCACGAGGCGCTCGAACTCGCGAAGGAGGCGGCGGCGATCTCGAAGGAGATCGGCGACGAGGTCTCGTACGGCCTCGCCGTCTACCGGATCTGCGATGCCGCCTTGGACCTCTCCGACGTCACGACGTTCGAGCAACATCGCGACGAACTGCCCCACCTGCGCCTTGCGGAAGTGGATCGTGTCTCGGCCGATCTTCTCGTGCAGCTTTTCGACGCGTTGCGCACCGGTGACCTCCGCGATTTACCTCGCCGCACCCTCGCGTTCCACGAACGGTTCCGCGGCGTCGCCGACGCCGAAGGCTTCCGCGCCGTCTTCGGCGCGGTGTGCGCAGCGCTGTGGCAAGGCCAGGTCGACCTCGCTCGCGACTTCCTCGCACGACCCGAAGCCAACGAGATCCCACCGGTGTTCCGCACGATGCTCGAGCTCAACGTGCGTGCCCTGAGCGGCCCACCCTGGTCGTCGGCCGGCGTAAAGCTTCCGCCGAACACGAGCACCCACAACGAACGAGCCCTCCTTCACCTCCTTGCCGGCCGAACCGCCGAGGCTGATGCGTTACTCACCGAGCGCAACCGCGAGCTCCTGCGGAGGGCTGGGCATTCCTTCCAGCGCTTCACCCCCTATTTCGCGGGGGCGCTGACTGCGGCGCTCGGCCCACGCGACGCCGGCGGCGCACCCGCGTGGCTCCGCACATGGGTCACCGATCCGCCGTTGCCCGGTCTGTGGGTGGTTCACCGAGCGATCACCGGGCTGCTGCTGGCCGAGCGCGAAGCTGACGCGGACCTGGCTCGGGCCGCCGTCGCCCTGCTTTCCGGCGTCGATGCGGATGACGCCGTCCGTCAGTGGGTCCAAGATTGGGCGAACCGCACCTTTTCGTGATTTTCAGCCGATCAGTGTGATCTGCGTCACCAGACCGAAACAGGGCTAATCACGGAGCGTGGTCGGGCCGATCACCTCTCCAGCGTCAAGGAAGACGCACCCTGGATGAGACGAAGAACCGTTCGCGCCTAATTGGTCGCCTGCGCGGCGGGGAGTCAGTGGCGAAACCGGCTTCCAGGCCAACTCGGAGAGAGAAAGGCCTGCCCGGAAATGACTCGTTTCGCACGCAACAACTACCGCGCGATCGTCGCCGCCCTCGGTGCCGTCGTCGCCCTTTCGGCAACGACCGGCATGTCGGTGCTGGCCGACGTCCACTGGCACTGATCAACGACTGAGCGCTCGGCCACAACGGCGTGGCCGACCGCAACAGCACGAACCTCGTGGCCCGCTGCCGGACAGCCCCGGCGGCGGGTCGGTTCGCGCGCGCGGTCCAACGGACGGAATCCGGGCTGGGGCACCGGCTCCCGTCCGATGGACGGTCGCCGGCCCGCCGGCCGTGCCCCGCTTACCCCGCCCGTGAGCCACCTGGGAGAACCTCCAGAGTCGCTGTGAATCGCCGCCGGGCGCTTCGGTCGGGATCGCCGGAGCCCGATGCAGATCGGGGACGGGGGTCCTTACCAGGAGCTACAGCATGACGATTTCGCCGATCACCAATCCGTTGGTGGCGGGCGCGGGGCTCGACCCCGCGTCACAACCATCGAACAACCAATCACCACTGCAATCGGTGGCCGACCTGTTCCACATGTCGACCGCCGACCTGATGAGCGAACTGAAGAGCGGCAAGAGCCTGGCCGACGTCGCGAAGGAAAAGGGCGTCTCGACGACCGACCTCGCGAACACGATCAAGCAGGACATCGAGAACAAGGCGCCGGCGAACGCGAACGTCGACCCGGCGAAACTCGATGCCGTGGTCAACAAGCTCATCAACCAGAAGGGCGGCCCCGGCGGCGCGCACCGGCACCACCACCATGGCGGCGGCGGTGTCTCGTCGAGCGGGACCGACCCGAGCGCACTTCAGTCCCAGACGCAGACGTCAACCGCTGCCGGCTCGACGATCTTCTCGCTGCTGGCCTGATCTGCGCGCCCGACGCAACACCAATCCCACGATGGGAGGCTCGCAAGGGCCGCCGGTCAGATGTCGAGGAATCGCACATCCTTGGCGTTCTGCTGGATGAACACCTTGCGGGCCTCCACGTCGTCGCCCATCAGCACCGACAGGACTTCGTCGGCAATGGCAGCCTGGTCGACGTCGATCTGTACGAGGTTGCGCGTCGCGGGGTTCATGCAGGTTTCGCGAAGCTCGGGCGCGTCCATCTCGCCCAAGCCCTTGAACCGGGCGAACGTCAGTTGCCGGTTCGGGTTCGCCTCGATGACCCGCAGGCGGGCGACGTCGTCGGCGACGTAGGTCTTCTTGCCCCCGATCTCCACGGAGTACAAGGGCGGTTGCGCGACGTACAACAGGCCGGCCTCCACCAACGCCGTCATCTGCCGGTAGAAGAAGGTGATCAGCAATGTGCGGATGTGGCCGCCGTCGACATCGGCGTCGGCGAGGATCACGACCTTGCCGTAACGCACCTTCGCCACGTCGAACGACGGACCGATACCACCGCCGATCGCGGCGATCAGCGACTGGATCTCGGTGTTGGCGACGATCTTGTCGACGGTCGCGCGCTCGACGTTGAGGATCTTGCCGCGCAACGGCAGGATCGCCTGGGTCTTCGGGTCGCGCGCGTCGCGGGCCGAACCACCGGCGGAGTTGCCCTCGACGAGGAACACTTCGGTTTCGGCCGAGACGCGCGACGAACAGTCGGCGAGCTTGTCGGGCATGCCGACACCGTCGAGCGCGGTCTTGCGCCGCGTGATCTCACGGGCCTGTTTCGCGGCGGACCGAGCCTTCGCGGCGTTCGTGGCCTTGCCGATGATCGCCTTCGCCGGGTTGGGGTGCTCCTCGAGCCAGCGGGCGAAATGCTCGTTCGTCGAACGTTCGACGAGGGTGCGGATCTCGGTGTTGCCGAGCTTCGCTTTCGTCTGACCTTCGAACTGCGGGTCGCTCAACCGCACCGAGACGATCGCGGTGAGCCCCTCGCGTACGTCGTCGCCTTGGAAGCCGTCGTCTTTCGGCTTCAGCAGGTTGCGGGCCTTCGCGTAACGGTTGATCGCGGTGGTGAGCGCGCGCTTGAAGCCTTCCGCGTGCATCCCGCCTTCGGTGGTGGAGATCCCGTTGGCGTAGGTGTGAAGCCCTTCGTTGTAGCCCGTGTTCCACTGCCACGCGACTTCGACGTCGCCTTCGGGACCGTGGTCGGCGAAGAAGCCGACGTCTTTGAACAGTGGCTCCTTCGCCGCGTTGAGGTGACGCACGAAGTCGACGATGCCGCCCGCGAACTGGAACGTCTGCTCGTTGGCGTGGCCCTTGCGTTCATCGTGGAAGCCGATGGCGAGACCGCGGTTGAGGAATGCCATCACCTGGAGGCGCTCCATCACGGTCGACGCACGGAAGTCGGTTTCCTCGAACACTTCGGGGTCGGGCCAGAACGAGATGGTCGTGCCGCTCCCGCGCCGGGCCTTCGCCACGGCTTTCAGCGGTCCTTGCGGGACGCCGGCCTTGACCGTTCCGCGCGACTTCACCGGCGCGTATTCCTGCCGCCAGCGTTGACCGTCGCGGTCGATCTCGACGACCAGTTTGCGCGACAGCGCGTTGACAACCGACACGCCGACGCCGTGCAGACCGCCCGACACCTTGTAACCGCCGCCGCCGAACTTGCCTCCGGCATGCAGCATCGTCAGCACGACTTCGGCGGCCGACTTGCCCTTGTAATGAGGGTGTTCGTCGATCGGGATCCCGCGGCCGTTGTCGGCCACCCGGCAGCCGCCATCGGCGAGCAGGGTGACGTCGATGCGCGTGCAATGGCCCGCCATCGCTTCGTCGACGGCGTTGTCGACCACTTCCCATACGAGATGGTGGAGACCGGTCGGGCCGGTCGAACCGATGTACATACCCGGTCGCTTGCGCACCGGGTCGAGCCCTTCGAGGACCTGGATCTGTTCGGCGTCGTAGCCCGAACCACTGCGGCGCGCCATGCCGCCACGATAGGGGGCAGGTGTGCCAACTCCCGGTCTTCTCCGATCGGTGCGCGTCGCGTGATAAACCCGGCGGCTATGCCGAAAGTGTTCGCGTCAACGGCCGACCTGGCGTCGTCGGTAGGGGCCGACCTCGGCGTCACCGATTGGATCACGGTGACCCAGGAGCAGGTCGACAAGTTTGCCGAGGCCACCCTCGACAACCAGTGGATCCACACCGACACCGAGCGCGCCCGCAACGGCCCGTTCGGCGGGCCGATCGCCCACGGCTATCTCACGCTGTCGCTCGCCAGCCACTTCCTCTCGGTCCTCGCGCGGGTCGACGGGATCTCGATGGGCATCAACTACGGCGTCGACAAGGTGCGCTTCCCGAGCCCGGTACCGGTGGGTTCACGCCTGCGCGGGCACGGTGAGGTGGTCGAAGTGAAAGAAGTTCCCGGCGGGGTGCAAGCCGTGATCCGGGTGACGATCGAACGCGAGGGCGGCGAGAAACCGGCCGCCATCGTCGACACTGTCAGCCGCTATCTCGTCTGACCCGGGAAAAGGGCCCACGATGCTTCTCGACGAATTCAAGCTCACCGATCGGATCGCGATCGTGACCGGCGGAGGTCGCGGCATCGGTGCTGCGATCGCGCGCGCGTACGCGGAGGCGGGTGCCGACGTGGTGCTCGCGGCGCGCACGAAGGAACAGCTCGACGCGGTTGCGGCCGACGTCACCGGCATGGGCCGCCGTGCGCTCGTCGTCCCGACCGACGTGAACGACAACGAGGCCGTCGAAGCCATCGTCGAGCAGACGATGAACGAGTTCGGTCGCCTCGACATCGTGGTGAACAACGCCGGCGGCACCACTCCCCGGCCGTTCCTCGCGACGAGCGCCGGATTTCTCGAGCGGTCGTTCCATTTCAACGTGACGACCGCGTTCGTGTTGAGCAAGGCGGCGACGCCGCACCTGCTCGCGGCGGGCGACGGTGCGATCGTCAACATCTCGTCGGCGATCGGGCGCCTGCGTGACCGCGGCTTCGTCGCGTACGGCACCGCGAAAGGCGCGCTGACGCACATGACGCGGCTCATGGCCGCCGACCTCGCACCGAAGGTCCGCGTCAACGGCATCGCGGTCGGTTCGGTCGCGACGAGTGCACTCGAAACGGTGCTCGACGACGACGCGATCCGGGAAGAAATGATTCGCCGCACGCCCCTGAAGCGGCTCGGGCGACCCGAGGACATCGCGCTGTGTGCGCTCTACCTCGCGTCGCCCGCAGCCAGCTTCGTGACGGGCAAGATCATGGAGATCGACGGCGGTCTCGAGGAAGCGAACCTCGAACTGGGCCTCCCCGACCTCTAGCAGAGTGCACGCTCGCCGGGTTGCCGGCTACTTGAAGATGTCTTTGACCTTCTCGCCGGCCTGCTTCAGGTTGCTCTTCGCTTCGTCGCGCTTGCCCTGGTTCTTCAACTCGTCGTCGTTGGTCGCGTTCCCGACCGCTTCCTTCGCCTTGCCCTTGAGTTCTTCGGCCTTGTTGTTGATCTTGTCTTCGGTTGCCACAGATGCCCTCTCGTTTCAGCGGTTGTCGGAGAGGGTCTACCCATCGGTAACGACGATCACGCTCGAAGCGTGCTCATGACGCGCGCTCAGGTTCGCGGTTGCGACAGCGCGAGCGCGTTCTCCCGCATCACCATGCGGATCTCGGCGTCGGAGAAACCGTCGAGGTCGTCGACGAAAGCCTTCGGGCTGGCCAGGCCCTCGGCGTGGGGGTAGTCGGAACCGAAGATCACATGTTCCGCGCCGATTTCGTCGCGCAAGCCGCGTAGGTCGTCTTCGTAGTAGGGCGATACCCAGACGTTGGTGCGCAACTGCGCGACCGGGTCGGCACCACCGAACGCGCCCGGTACCTGCCCGTACGCCTTCTTCAGGCCGCGGGCGAGTAACTGCACCCAGTCGGAGCCACTCTCGATGGTGGCGACCCGCACGTTGGGAAAGCGGCTGAACATGCCATGGCAGATGAGCGCGGCGATCGTGTCGTGGATCGGACGGTGGCCGCCGGTGATGTTGACGAACGGGTCGTAGCGGAACGCCTCCATCTGACCGGTCGAACCCCAATCTTCGGCGTAACGGTGATAGCCGCTGTCGCCGGAGTGGTACGCGACGAGGATCCCGGATTCGTTCACGCGCGCCCAGAACGGGTCGTAGCACTCGTCTGCCGGTGAACGGCTGAAGTTCGGGCCGCGCACCGGTCCCGATCGCATCACGACGACATGCGTGCCGCGCTCGAGCGCCCAGTCGAGTTCACGCACCGCAGCGTCGGGATCGATCAACGAGATGTACGGCGCGGGGTAGATGCGGTCGCGGTAGTTGAACGTCCAGTCGTCGTGCATCCATTCGTTGAACGCGTGGAACGCGACCGTGGCCGCGACCGGGTCGTGGAGGAGCGCTTCTTCGACGCCGACACCCAAGGTCGGGAACAGGAAGCAACCATCCATGCCCTGCTCGTCCATGAGCGCGACGCGCGCCGCCGGTTCGCGATACGCGGCACTGATCGGTTCGAGCGCGCCGAAGGCGGCGCGGATGTCGTCGCCGGCGCGCTTGCCCCGGAAGTAGTCGTCGAGCGCGCCGGGCGCGCGACCGGGTCGAAGGTCGGGTTCGGGATGAACTTGAACACCTTCCCCGCGACGACGATGCGCGGTTTCCCTTCGATCTGCGCCCACTGCACCAACTTCTTGTGCGACGCCGGCAAGTGCCGCGTGAACGCGTCGGTGGCCTCGTAGTAGTGGTTGTCGGCGTCGAAGACGTCGAACTCGACCGTTCCCATGCGTCGCTCCTCCGGCAGGCGTCGTCGACCGACACTATTTGTCGCCTCTCGACGCCTGCCAGTACCGGGCCGCCACCGTCCACCGGACGAAATCCGGCCCCTCGGCCCGGTTCATGTTCAGTGAACGCCTGCTTCGACCGCCGACGCGACGGCGAGAAGTTCGCGGTCGTGCCAGGGTTTGGCGACGAGCTGGACCGCGACCGGGAGACGCCCGGCGACCGCGACCGGCAGGACCACCGCGGGCCAACCCGACAGGCTCGGCGGCAACGTGTACACGTAGTCGTCGCGTTCCATCGCCCGATGGAGCGGCGCGACGGTACGCGTCGCCGGCATGACGATGATGTCGGCGCCGGCCGCGTCGACCAGGGCGCGGCGCCGGTAGCGGTCCCAATCTTCGAGTTGCCCGTGGGCATCGGCGCCCGAGCGCTGCGCCCGGTCCCAGTACCGGCAGGTGATGTCGAACACCTCGTCGAGGCGCGCCGGCACCGGCGGCACGAGGCGTGCGCCCCGGCGCTCGAGCGCCGCCGCGACCGCGCGCACCGCGTTCGCGATCTCCGCCTGCGGCGACCACGCGGGTTCATCCGCGGCGACCGCCACCCGTACACCGGCGACACCGGCGACACCCGCGGGCTGGCCGGCGAGGGCGACGGGCGGCATCGCGGGGTCGATGCCGTCGGGCCCGGCGATGACGGCGAACGCGAGCGCGAGGTCTTCGACGCGGCGGGCGAGCGGGCCGATCACGGTGCGGCCGTCGGCGCGATCACCCAGGCGCGGGAAGTGGCCGGTGAGGGGCACGCAGTTGACCGTCGGCTTGTACCCCGCGGCGCCGCACCAGGCGGCCGGGAGGCGGATGCTGCCACCGGAGTCGCTGCCCAACCCCAGCGGCGACGCTCCACCGGCGACGGCGACGGCCTCGCCGCTGCTCGAACCGCCCGGCGACCGCAACGCGTCGTGCGGGTTGCGCACGACGCCGAAGAGTTCGGTTTCCGGTTGCACGGTCGTCTTCGCGATCAACACGCCGCCCGCTTCGCGCAGGCGTGCGACGACGGTCGCGTCGCGCGCCGGGCGGCGATCGGCGGCTTCCGGCCACCCACCCGTGCACGGGAGCCCCTCGGCGTCGATCCAGTCCTTCACCGTGAACGGCACGCCGTGCAGCGGCCCGCCGACCCGGCCGGCAACCTGCGCGTCGTCGCGCTGCCGCGCCTCTTCCAGCGCACGCTCCGCGTTCGGTGCGGCGATGCAATTCGTACGCCCGTGCAGATCATCCAGGCGACGAATCGCGGCGGCCACGACGTCGACCGATCGCCGCGCACCGCTCGCGATCGCTTCCGCGAGTTGCGCCGCTCCGAGTACGTCGCTGCCCATCACCCGGAGAGTGTGGCCTGCGCGCGGGTGCCCGGGTGCGGAAAACTCCGCCCGTGCCCGACCTCGACTTCACCTTCTGGAAGACGCCGGAACTCACCGGCGTCAACCGCCTCCCGATGACCAGCCCCCGCGACCGCGGCCGGGCGAGCATCTCGCTCGACGGCCGCTGGCGCTTCCACCTCGTCGTATCGCCGAACGACGTGCCGGCCGGCTTCGCCACGCCCGCCTTCGACGATCACCAATGGCGCCTGGTCGACGTGCCCGGTTGCTTCACGATGCACGGCGACGATCGAGCGCGGCCGATCTACACCAACGTGCAGATGCCGTTCCGGCGGCTCCCGCCCGACGTCCCCGCCGACAATCCAACCGGCCTGTACCGCACCACGTTCGACGTGCCCCGCGGCTGGCATGGCCGGCGGGTCGTGCTGTCGATCGGCGCGGCCGAGAGCGTGCTCGCGCTCTGGTGCAACGGCACCTTCGTCGGGCTGGGCAAAGACTCGCGACTCGCGGCCGAGTTCGACGTGACGCGCCTGGTCGTGCCGGGCGAGAACGTGCTCGCGGCGATGGTGGTCCGCTGGTCGGACGCGAGCTATGTCGAAGATCAGGACCAGTGGTGGCACGCCGGCATCCACCGATCGGTCACCTGCTATTCGACCGAGCCGACCTACATCGCCGATGTACGGATCGACGCCGGGCTCACCGACGACCTCCGCACGGGGGCCCTTCGCGTTCGAACGACGGTCGGCTTCGACCGCGGTCCCGAGCGCGGATGGACCGTCTCGGTTGCACTCGAAACCGCCGACGGGAAACGCGTGCTGCGGGAACCCATGGCCGGTGGCGTGCCATCGCGTGTCGGCCCGTACGCGTTCGCGGGCCATGTGAGCGACGTTTCGTGCGAGGTCGCCCGCGTGCGCGCGTGGTCGGCCGAACAACCGAACCTCTACCGCGTCGTCGTCACGCTCCACGATCCGAACGGCGCCGAACGCGACCGTGCGACCTTCAACGCGGGGTTTCGGCGCGTCGAGACGCGCGGGCGTGAACTGTTGGTCAACGGGTCCCCGGTGTTGATCCGCGGTGTGAACCGTCACGACTTCGACGCCCGCACCGGCCGGGTCGTCAGCATCGATTCGATGCGGGCCGACATCGTGTTGATGAAGCAGTACGGCTTCAACGCGATCCGCACGTCGCACTCGCCCAACGACCCGGCGTTCTACGACCTGTGTGACGAATACGGCATGTACGTGGTCGACGAAGCGAACATCGAGAGCCACGCGTTCAACTTCAGCCTCTGCCACGATCCGCGCTACCTCGACGCGTGGGTCGAGCGTGGCTCGCGCATGATGCAGCGCGACAAGAACCATCCGTGCGTGATCATGTGGTCGCTCGGCAACGAGTCGGGCTACGGCGAAGCGCACGAAGCGCTCGCCGGTTGGGCACGCGCCTACGACCCGGCGCGGCCGCTCCACTACGAGGGTGCGATCATGGGCGACTGGGCGCGCGAGCAACACGCGACCGATGTGCTGTGCCCGATGTACCCCGAGATCGCCGCGATCGTCGCGTGGGCCGACGACGATGCCGGGCCCGAGATGCCGTTGATCATGTGCGAGTACTCGCACACGATGGGCAACAGCAACGGGTGCCTCGCCGACTACTGGGACGCGATCGAGAACAACCCGGGCCTCCAGGGCGGGTTCATCTGGGAATGGTGGGACCACGGCCTCGAACAGACGCTCGACGACGGCACCACTCGCTTCGCCTACGGCGGCGACTTCGGTGACGTGCCCAACGACGCCAACTTCTGCATCGACGGGCTGGTGCGCCCCGATCGGGTGCCCAAACCCGCGCTCGAGGAGCACAAGTACCTGGCGTGCCCCGTCGACGTCGCGCTCGGTCGCGGCCGGCGGGTACACCTCACGAACAAGCAGTGGTTCTCCGACCTTTCGTGGCTCCGGGCGACCTGGGAGGTGATCATCGACGGCCGGCGCGTGCAGCACGGGAAGTTGCCGCTCCCGAAGCTCGCCCCGCAGGAAACGACGGGCGTCGACATCGTGGGCTTCGCCCGGCCGGGCCGCCGCACCAGCGCGGAGGCGTTCCTCACCGTGCGCTTCTTCACCGCTCGCGCGCTGCCGTGGGCGCCGGCAGGCTTCGAGATCGGCTGGCGCCAGTTGCCGCTCGGTGAACCCGCACCTGCCGTCGCGGCGCGACCGGTCACGCCCGGTCCCGGCGTCGACCTCCAACGCGAGGGCGACGACGTCGTCATCGGCGCGGGCGCGCTGCAAGCCGTGCTCCACACGACGAGCGGCCGCTTCCGCGAGTTGCGGTACGAAGGTCACGAGTTGTTGCTCGACGCGCCGCAACTCTCGCTCTGGCGGGCACCGACCGACAACGACGGCATCAAGGCCCTCGGCGGCCAGGAACTGAAGCCGTACGGGCGGTGGCGGGAGTGGGGTCTCGACGATCTCACCTCGACGTGCATCGGTGCGACGGCGCGTCGCCGCGACGGCGCGGTCGTCGTGGTCGCGACACACGAGCTGCGCGGTACATCGGCCGACGCCGTCGTGCAGCACCGAACGCGGTGCACCATCGGCGCCGATGGGACGATGACGTTCGACGAAGACGTGCACATCCCGGCTGCGTTCACCGACCTCCCGCGCGTCGGCATCGTCTTCTCCCTACGTCCCGGCTTCGAAGAGCTGGCCTGGTACGGGCGTGGGCCGCACGAGAGTTATCCCGACCGCGCCCGCGGCGCGGCGATCGGAACCTGGACGAGCACCGTCACCGACCAGTACGTGCCCTACGTCGTGCCGCAGGAGCACGGCGGCCACACGGCCACCCGCTGGTTCACGGTCGCCGACGGCGCGGGCGTGGTCGCGCGCGTCGATGCGCCTGAACCGTTCCAGTTCTCGGCGTCGCATTTCGGCGCGGCCGATCTGTTCGCCGCGACGCACGATGTCGAACTGCTCGCACGCGCCGAAACCATCGTGCACGTCGACCACGCGCACCGCGGCCTCGGCACCCTGAGCTGCGGGCCCGACACGCTCCCCCGTTACCGGATCGGCCCCGGCCGCCACCGCTGGCAGTGGCGGCTGCACGTGCGTCGATAGCTATCGCATAGCGATAGCTATCGACGCATGCGTTCGGCTCGCAACGCGGAACGGCGGAGCTTGCCGGCGTCGTCGCGCAGCGGTGCGTCGACGAACTCGAACGAACGCGGCATCTTGTACCGCACGAGCCGTTCGCCGAGGAACTCGCGCAACTCGTCGAGATCGATGGCCTTCCCGTCGTCGGTCTGGACGATCGCGTGCACACGATTGCCGAGGTCTTCGTCGGGCAGACCGATCACCGCCGACGATCGCACCCGCGGGTGCTCGTCGAGGGCCGACTCCACCTCGGCCGGGTACACGTTCGAACCGCCCACGAGCACCATGTCGCTCTGGCGGTCGGTGAGGTAGAGGAAACCGTCGGCGTCCATCGACCCCATGTCGCCGAGCGATTCCCAACCGTCGCCCAGCTCGCGGGCCTCGGCGCCGACGTAGGTGTAGGTCTTGGTCGACGGGTCGTTCGGGCGCATGTAGACCTCACCGACATCGCCCGGCGGCAAGTCTTCCCCGCCCGGGCCGACGATCTTCATCTGGCCCGAGATCGGCCGCCCGACCGAACCACGATGCTCGAGCCACTGCCCGCCGGTGATGACGGTCGCGGCCTGGCCTTCGGTGCCGCCGTACAGCTCGTAGATCTTCTCCGCGCCGAGCCAGTCGATCCATGCCTGCTTCAACCAGAGCGGGCACGGCGCGCTCAGGTGCCACACCACTTGCAACGCCGAGACGTCGTAGCGCTCACGGACCTCGGTTGGCAGGCGCCAGATGCGCTGCATCATCGTCGGCACCAGGTAGAGCGACTCGGGGCGGTACTGCTCGATGAGCGCGAGCGTGTGCTCCGCGTCGAACCGCCCACCGAGCACGACGTGGTTGCCGGCGAGCAGCGCGGTCGTCGCCCAGACGAACGGGCCGTTGTGGTAGAGCGGGCCGGGCATCAGGTGCGTGCCGTTGCGGCGGATCATCAGGAGCGGGTGCGCGTCGGGGTCGATGAGGCCCGGCGCGTTCGCGAGGATCAACTTCGGCCGTCCCGTCGAACCGCCGGAGGTCATCGCCTTCCACGGGTTCGACACCGCGTCGGGCAACGGGGCCGCCGACAACTCGGGGCTCGGCTCCCAACCGGACGGCAGGCATTGGTGGCCTTCGTGCTCCGCCGGGTCGGCGCCGACGATCACCTTCGGTTGCGCGAGTTCGACGATGGCGTCGAGTTCGCGCTTCGGCAGACGCGACGAAACCGGTTGGGGTGTCGCCCCGAGCTTCCAGGCCGCGGCCACCGCGACCAGGAACTCGACGGAGTTGGGCAAGGCGATCGTGACGACATCACCTCGGCCGACGCCGAGGTCGGCGAACGCGCGTGCGGTGCGGTTCGCGAGCTGCTCGAACTCGAACCGGGTGACGCTCCGGCGCTCGTCGGTCACCGCGAGATGCCCCGGATCGGCAGCGGCGTCGTCGGAGAGCCGCTTCGCGTACGACACCATGGGCATGCCGGCCATCATGCCGCGGCGGGATCGGTAGCGTCTCGGCTCATGGACATCAACGGAGCAAGCGCAATCGTCACCGGCGGCGCATCGGGGATCGGCGAGGCGACGGCCCGGCGGCTCGCCGAGGCGGGCGCCCGGGTCGTCATCCTCGACCTCAACGAGGAACGGGGCGAGGAGGTGGCATCGGAGATCGGTGGCGGCTTCGTGAAGGCGAACGTCACCGACGAGGAACAGGTACGCGCGGGCACCGAGGCCGCGGCGGCGATGGCGCCGCTACGAGCGTGCGTGCACTGCGCGGGTATCGGCTGGGCGGAACGCACGATCAACCGCACCGGCGTTCCACACACGCTCGAGTCGTTCCGCCAGATCGTCGACGTGAACCTGGTGGGCACCTTCAACGTGCTGCGTCTCGTCGCGTCCGCGATGAACGTGAACGAGCCGCTCGAGTTCGGCGAGCGAGGCGTGATCGTGAACACGGCATCGGTCGCCGCGTTCGACGGCCAGATCGGCCAGGCCGCCTACGCCGCATCGAAAGGCGGTGTCGTCTCGCTCACGCTGACCGCGGCCCGCGATCTTTCCGCGGCCGGGATCCGCGTGTGCACGATCGCGCCGGGCCTGGTCGACACGCCGCTGCTCGGGTCGTTGCCCGACGAGGCCCGCGCCCAGCTCGCACAGAGCGTGCTGTTCCCGAAACGGCTCGGCCGCCCGGGCGACTACGCCTCGCTGGCCCTCGAACTGGTCAGCAACGGCTACCTGAACGGCGAAACGATCCGGATGGACGCCGGCATCCGCATGCCGCCCAAGTAAGGCGCGGGAGCTACGCGCTGCGGCGGAGAACCTCGACCCGGCGTTCCTCGAGCACTTCGGTGAGGTCGAAGGCCAGCTCACGGGTCTGGTCATAGGAGGCCAGGTAGTCGAGGAACCGCTGCACGCTCATGGGGTGAACCTTCCCGTCGGGGACCGGCCGGGCTCGTCCCGGCTCCGCCGGAGCGGATGTTCGGCAGTATCCGTTGGTGCAACCCGAAGCGGGCGGGAGTTCGTTCCCGATTCGGGCATGCCATTCATCGAACATGAGAAACTGACGACCCGTCAGGTCCGCGATCATCCCGGAGCGAGGCGTGCCGAACCATCCGACGAACCCCGACATCGACCTGCTCGACGGGCGGTTCTACATCGACAACCCGCACGAGAAGTATTCCTGGATGCGGGAGCACGCGCCGGTCTATTTCGACGAGAAGAACCGCGTTTGGGGGCTGGCGAGCTACGCCGCGGTACTGAACGCCTCGAAGGACCCGGCGACGTTCTCGAACGCGGGCGGGATCCGCCCCGACACCGGACCGCTCCCGATGATGATCGACATGGACGACCCCGCCCACCTGAAGCGGCGCAAGCTCGTCAACCGGGGGTTCACACCGCGGCGGGTACGCGACATGGAACCGCACATCCACGCCGTCTGCGACGAGATCATCGACGCGGTGTGCGAGCGCGGCGAGTGCGACTTCGTGGGCGACATCGCCGCGCAACTCCCGATGATCGTGATCGGCGACTTGCTCGGCGTCGAACCTGCAGATCGGGGCGATCTCCTGCGCTGGTCCGACGACATGGTCAGCGCGCAGAGTGGCAGCGCGACCGAGGAGCACGTCATCCGCGCCGCGACCGCGTTCACGGAGTACACCGAATACCAGGATCGGGTCATCAACGAACGCCGCCGGGAGCCCACTGACGACCTGGTGAGCGTGCTCGTGCACGCCGAGGTCGACGGCGACCGTCTCGAGCATGACGACCTGGTCCACGAGTCGCTCCTCATCCTCGTCGGCGGTGACGAGACGACCCGCCACGTGATCAGCGGTGGGATGGAACAGCTGCTCCTCAACCCCGACCAGAAGCGAGTCCTCGTCGACGACATGACCAAGCTCCCGGCCGCGATCGAAGAGATGCTGCGCTGGGTGACACCGATCAAGAACATGTGCCGTACACCGACCCACGACACCGAGTTCATGGGTGAGCAGATCCAGGCGGGCGAGAAGTGCATGCTCCTCTACGAGTCGGCCAACCGCGACGAGACCAAGTTCGCCGACCCGTTCCGTTTCGACGTCGAGCGGCATCCCAATGAGCACGTCGCGTTCGGGTTCGGTGCGCACTTCTGCCTCGGCAACAGCCTCGCCCGCCTCGAACTGCGGGTGATGATGGAACGGCTGCTCACCCGGCTCCCCGACCTGGAACTCGCCGCCGACCCCGCCGACCTGCCGCGCCGGCGGGCGAACTTCATCTCCGGCCTCGAATCGATGCCCGTGCGCTTCTCACCCCGGGCTCGGTTGTGAGGGTTACAGGCCCGTACGGTCGCACAAGGCTCACAACACAGGAGCGGGTGGATGAGTGACGTGGAAGCGAACCGGGAACTGGTTGAACGGTTGTGGACGACGCTGTACCGGCGCGACTTCGACGGCGTCGGCGCGCTGTTCGCCGACGACGGCGAGTACACCGACATGCCGACGCCGGCCGAAGACGTCGCCCGCGGCCCCGCCCAGATCGCGGCGCGACTGCGGCTCGGGCTCGAACCGCTCGCGGCGATCTCCCATGAGGTTCGCGTGCTCATCGCCGAAGGCGACACGGTCGTGACCGAACACGTCGAGACCTGGGATTGGCCGAGCGGCGAGCACGCCGAGCTGCCCTTCGTGTCGGTACACGAGGTGCGCGACGGCAAACTCGTTCGGTGGTGGGACTACTGGGACCTCGCAACGCTGATGAACAACGCACCCGCGTGGTGGGTGGAGCACATCATGAACGAGTCGGCCCGGGTCGGCTTGCGCGAGGCCGACTGATCGAGCGTTTGCGTTTCGTCCCCCATAGGGTAGGTCGCGCCGTGGCGAGCACCCCCGAGGAGTAGGAATGCCCGACAACAGTGCGACCTTGCACGAGCCGAACCTGCCGGCCGATGTGATCGATCGTCACCGCGCCATCGCGTCGTTGATGGAAGAACTCGAAGCCGTCGACTGGTACGACCAGCGCGTGCACGCAACCACCGACGATGCGCTGAGAGCGATCCTCGCGCACAACCGCGACGAGGAAAAAGAGCACGCCATGATGGTGCTCGAATGGCTGCGGCGCAACGATGCAGTGCTCGACGGGCACATGCGGACGTACCTTTTCACGGAAGCTCCGGTCACCGAGGTGGAAGCGATCGCCGAGGCAGGCGACGACGGCGGCGACCGCGGCGAGACCACAGGGCCCGGCGGAGTCGGGATCGGCAGCCTGCGCGAGGAGTCTTGACGATGGACCATCTGCACCGCGAACTCGCACCGGTCTCGTCCGAAGCCTGGTCGGAGATCGAATCCGAGGCGTCGCGCACGCTGCGTCATTTCCTGACTGCGCGCAAGATCGTCGACTTTGCCGGGCCGAAGGGTTGGGAACACTCGGCCGAACCGACCGGCCGTGCCGACTCGGTCAAGACGCCCACGGGCGATGTCGAGGCCCATGTTCGGCGGGTGCAACCGCTCGTCGAGTTACGCGCACCCTTCACGCTGCCGCGGGCCGAGCTCGCCGCGATCGAGCGCGGTGCACGCGACGCCGACCTCGACCCGGTACGCGACGCGGCGCGTGAACTCGCGATCACCGAAGACGGCGCCGTCTTCGAGGGGTACGCCGCCGGCAGCATCGCCGGGATCGGTGAATGCTCGCCGTACGACGCAATCCCGATCACCAAGAACTACAGCGACTACCCCAGCCTGGTTGCCCGGGCGATCGCGCTCCTCGAAGGGAACGGGGTCGGTGGGCCGTACGCGCTCGCCCTCGGGCCCCGCTGCTACACGGGCGTCATCGAGACGACCGAGCACGGCGGGTACCCGCTGCTGCAGCACCTGCGGCTCATCCTCGACGGGCCCGCGCTCTGGCCCCGCAGTCGACGGCGCAATCGTGCTCAGTACGCGCGGTGGCGACTTCGAATTGGTCGTCGGTCAGGACGTGTCGATCGGCTACCTGTCGCACGACGCGACCAAGGTGTCGCTGTACCTGGAAGAGAGCATTACGTTCAGAGTGCTTTCCCCCGAAGCCGCAGTCCCGCTGCGGTACGTGAAGTAAGGGCCGCCATGGCAAACGATCGCGATCTTCTCGACCAGATCGGCACGCTCGTAGAGGAAGAAGAACGTCTCCTCGAACAGCGGTCGGGGCACACGTTGGACCCGTCCGGCCACGCGCGCCTGCAGGAGGTGGAGTCCAGGCTCGACCAATGCTGGGACCTCCTGCGCCAGCGGCGCGCCCGCGAGGAGTTCGGCCTCAACCCCGACGAGGTGCAAGCGCGTTCGGTCGACGTCGTCGAGAACTACGAGCAGTAGCCGAACGACCGGCGCGCGGGGCTGACGCACACTGGCGCGCGGATGGACGCGGCGGAGCGCGACGATCGCATCGACGCGCTGTATGCCGGCAGCCTCGACGCTTTCGTCGCGGCCCGCGATCAACTCGCCCGCGAGCTGCGCGCCGCCGGCGACCGTGAGAGCGCCGAGGCCGTCAAGCAGTTGCGCAAGCCGTCGCGGCCCGCGTTCGCGCTGAACCAGACCGTGCGCCGCGACCGGGCCGGGTTCGACGCGGTGATCGAAGCCGGGGCCGCCCTGCTCGAACGGCAACAGGCCGCGCTCGTGGGCCGCCCGGCCGACGGGTTGCGCGACGCGACCCGGCGCCGCCAGGACGCGGTTCGGGCGTTCGCCGAGGTCGCGATCGCGACGCTCGGACCGGGCGGCGAGTCGGCGCGGGGCGCGATCGAGCAGACGTTGCTGGCGGCATCGATCGATCCCGCCGCCGCCGGCGCGGTACGGGCGGCGAGGCTCGCGACTGAGCTCGAACCTCCCGACATCTTCGGCGCGCTGGAACCGGGCGCTCAGGTCCCCACTGCCCGGCCCAGGCCCCGGCGGGCGCGAAGCGGGCCACCCGGCGCCCCGGTCTCGCCGGCCGAGCAACGACCGGGGCCGAAGGCGCCCGAGCCGGCCGACGCCGATGTCGACGCCGACGTCGAACGGGCCGAAGCGGAAGCCGGCGTCGAACGGGCGGAAGCCGAGGTCGCCCACCGGGCACGGGTACTCGAAGAAACCCGCCGCCGGGCCGTCGAATCGACCCGCGCCGCAGCGGCGGCGGCCGACGAAGCGCGGGCGGCCGACGACGCCGCGGCGCAGGCAGCGATCGATCACGAACAGGCTCGGCAACGCCTGGCGAGCGCCCGAGCGCGCCTCGACGGCCTTCGCCGCGGTCGCTGACGGGTACCGGCGGCGCCGCGCGCAGGCGCGTCACCCGCGTTGCTCGGTACTGTCGAACCGATGCGCACCGCCGTTTGCGAAATGCTCGACATCGAATTCCCGATCCTCGCCTTCAGCCACTGCCGCGACGTCGTCGCCGAGGTGACGAAGGCGGGCGGCTTCGGCGTGCTGGGAGCAGTCGCCCACTCGCCCGAGCAGCTCGAGATCGACCTGCGCTGGATCGAAGAACAGGTCGGCGGGAAGCCGTACGGCGTCGACCTGCTCCTGCCGCAGAAGTTCGTCGGTGCCGACGAGGGGGGCCTCGACCGCGAACACGTACGCGCGCTGTTGCCGCCCGAACAGCAGGCGTTCGTCGACGACATCCTCCGCCGCTACGACGTACCCCCGCCGCCGCCCGACATGAACGTCGGTCGTGGGGGCACGCTCAACGTCGCGCCCAGCGGGTACGGGCCGCTGCTCGACGTCGCGTTCGGCCACGACATCAAGCTCATCGCGAGCGCGCTCGGGCCGCCGCCACCCGATCTCATCGAACACGCGGACAGTGCGGGCGTGGTGGTCGTCGCGCTCGCCGGCAAGGTCGTGCACGCCGAACGGCACGCCGCCGCCGGCGTCGACCTGATCGTCGCGCAGGGCACCGAAGCCGGTGGTCACACCGGTGAGGTCGCGACGATGGTGCTCGTACCCGAGGTGGTCGACGCCGTCGCACCGATCCCGGTGCTCGCCGCGGGTGGTATCGCGCGCGGGCGCCAGATGGCGGCCGCGCTCGCGCTCGGCGCGCAGGGTGTGTGGACCGGTTCGGTGTGGCTCACGACCGAAGAAGCCGAAACCCACCCGGTGGTGAAGCAGAAGTTCCTCGCCGCCACCTCGAGCGACACGCTCCGGTCGCGTTCGCTCACCGGAAAGCCCGCTCGCATGCTCCGGAGCGCGTGGACCGACGAATGGGAACGGGCCGACACCCCCGACCCGCTCGGCATGCCCTTGCAGACCGCACTCGTGGCCGAAGCCCAGTTCCGGATCCAACGGGCCGCGCACAACGCCGGTTCGGGCGCCGAACAGCTCGCGAACTACTTCGTCGGGCAGGTGGTTGGATCGCTCGATCGCGTCAAGCCGGCGCGCCAAGTCGTACTCGACATGATCGACGAGTACATCGACGCCGCGTCTTCGGTGCAGCACGCGATGGACGACGATTGAACGGCACCGACGTCTTGGCGGCCGCCGCGATCTGCGGCGCATTCCTCCGTCAGTTCGTCAGCACCGACTGGTCGGTGCCGGTCCCCTACCTCGACTGGAACGTCTCCGAAGTGGTCGCGCACGTCGCGATCGGGAACCTCTGGTACGCGTTCGATCTCACCGCCGGCGGTTACGAGTTGCACTCGCTCGACCTGCGAACCCAGAAGGACGCGACCCCGACCGATCTGGTGCGCACCCTCGAATCGGTGGCCGCGATCGTCGCGTACACCGTCGACGCCGTAGCGCCCGACAGTCGCGGTTTCCATCCGTTCGGCTTCGCCGACCCGTCGGGTTTCGCGGCGATGGCCTGTGACGAGACGTTGGTGCACACCTACGACGCGGCGTGCGGGATCGGCGTGTCGTTCATCGCCGAAGACTCGCTCTGCGAGAAGGTACTGCGCCGCCTGTTCCCGTGGGCTCCGAGCGAGACCGACGCGTGGGACACGCTGTTGTGGGCGAACGGCCGCATGCCCCTCGGGAACCGCGCGCGACTCGCGCCCGGTTGGCGCTGGCATTGCGCGCCGCTCGACGAATGGGACGGGACCGATCCCGTCCCGCTCTCCCCCACGCGCTGACCAGCCGATCCCCGAACCTGCGTCAGTTTTGGCCCCTCACGGGGCCAAAACTGACGCAGGTTCGTGCGGGGGTGGGCGGGGTGGCGCGGCGCTACGCGAGGCGGGTGACGTCGACCGTCACTTCCTGTTCCGTCGCGGCCGCGCCCGTGTACACACCGTGCAACGGCGACACGTCGGCGTAGTCGCGCGCGTGCGCGACGGTCACGTGCCGTTCGCGTACGGGTAGACCGTTCGTCGGGTCGAACGGCACCCACGAGCCGATCCACGCGTCGATCCACGCGTGGCTCTCACCGCTGACGGGCACGCCGATCTCGGCGTCGCTCTCCGGGTGCAGGTAACCCGAGACGTAGCGGGCAGGAATGCCCATCGCGCGCAGCAGCGAGAGGGTCACATGGGCGAAGTCCTGGCAGACGCCTCTTCCACGCGTCCACGCCTCCGCGGCCGACGTCGACGCGGTGGTGTGGCCCCGTTCGTACACCATCTGCTCGTGCACGGTTTCGATCGCCGCGTAGGTCGCGGCCGCCGGGCTGGCCGATCGCGCCCGCACGCCGGCCGCCACGGAACCGAGGATCTCGCCTGCGGCGACGAACTCCGACGGCACCAAGAACTCGTACAGATCGTCACGGAGTTCAGGTGATGCGAGCGCCGCCCACGTCGCGTCGTTGGCGTGGTCCTGCGTCGACGTCTCGACGATCGAAGAGCCGAGCACGGTCAGTTCGGTGTGCGGCGTGTGCACGTCGAAGGTGTGGACGATCGTGCCCCAGTAGTCGACGTGGCGGAACAGCCGCGTCGCCGGTTGCACTTGCACCCGCTCGTTCACCGTGCTCTGCGCACGATTCGACAGCGGAGTGAGCCGGACTTCGTTGTACGACGCGAAGACCTCCCCGGCGTAGTGCGACGTGGTTTCGTGCTGGACGAGCAGGCGCCACCCGTTCACGCGCTCCACTCCAGGGGTCGCGTCTGGCGGAAGTAGCGCTCCGCCACGGCCGCAGCCGCGGCCGTACACCGCTCCTGGAGCCGGGCCAAGTGCTCGGGCAGGCTGCCGAGCAAGTCGTCGATCTGGCGGAACTCGAGTTCGGTGCGGGCGCGGCCGAGCGTGCGGCGCGCGACGTCCTCGAAGCCGACCCTCGCCGACGACGGGTCGAGCTCGGCCAGGCACTGCTCGGCGGTCGAGAGTGCCCACAACACCGAACGGGGGAACAAGCGATCCAGCAACAAGAACTGCGCGGCGAGGTTCGCGTCGACCGCTCGTTGGTAGGTCCGCAGGTACGACTCGTACGCCGAACAGCAGCGGAGCGTCGTGACCCATCCGCCCTCGCCCCAGACGCCCTGATGCCGCGTCGACAGCAGCCGGGCCGTCATGTCGACCCGTTCGAGGCAGCGGCCGAGGACGAGATAGCGCCACGCGTCGTCGCGGCTCATCGTCGAGTCGGCGAGACCGGCGAGGATCGCGCAGCGTTCCTTCACCCAACTGAAGAAGCGATGCGGCTGCGGTACCGAAGCGCTCGCGCGGGTGGCGACCTCGATGTGGGTCGCGTTGACGCACTCCCAGATCTCCGACGAGATCACCTCGCGCGCGCCGCGGGCGTTGTGCCACGCTGCCGAAAGGGAACCGACGATCGAACCGCCGTAGGCCGGGTCGTACGCGAGCGCGCGGGCGACGAGATCGATGTCGGCGCCGTTCGGCGGGTCGAGCCGGCCCATACCCATCACTTCGAGCAGGGTGCGGCAGGCGGCTTCTTCGTCGACCCACGGGTCTTCGAGGAGGAGGTGGTAGTGCACGTCGAGCAGGCGAGCGGTGTCTTCGGCCCGCTCGACATACCGGCCGAACCAGTACAACGACTCGGCGAGCCGGGTCAGCACCGCGCCGCACCCGTCTGCTGCTGTTGGTGTTGCTGTTGGCTCGTGGTGGTGGTCGGCCCGAGATCGAGTGGCGCACCGGGCCGCGGCTCGAACTGCGGCCTGGGCACCGACATTTCCGCTCGTTCGCGATGCGGTTCCCGGCCGGCCAGTACCCAGGTGTCCTTCGAACCGCCACCCTGGCTGGAGTTCACGATGAGGCTGCCGTCGCGGAGCGCGACGCGGGTGAGACCGCCGGCCGCCACCCACACGCGGTTGCCGTCGTTCACGGCGAAGGGGCGCAGATCGATGTGCCGGGGTGCGAATTTCCCCGCGACGTACGTCGGCGACGTCGACAACTGCACGACATCCTGCGCGATCCAGCCGCGGGGGTCGTCGGTGATCGCTTCCCCGGCGCGCTCGAGTTCTTCGTCGGTCGCGTGCGGGCCGATCACGATGCCGTAACCGCCCGCCCCGTCGACGGGCTTCAGGACCAACTGGTCGAGATGCTCGATGACGTACGCGCGCTGATCGGGATCTTCGAGCCGGTAGGTGCGCACGTTCTGCAGCACCGGTTCCTCGCCCAGGTAGTAACGAACGAGATCGGGGACGTACGGGTACACGGCCTTGTCGTCGGCGACACCGTTGCCGGCGGCATTCGCGATCGCGACGTTGCCGAGGCGCGCCGCGTTCAGGATCCCGGGGCAGCCGATCAGCGAGTCGGGACGGAACTGCAGCGGGTCGAGGAACTCGTCGTCGACCCGGCGGTAGACGACGTCGACGCGGTCTTCGCCTTCGGTCGTGCGCATGTAGAGCACGCCGTCGCGGCACACCAGGTCGCGACCTTCGACGAGTTCGACGCCCATCGTGCGGGCGAGGAAGGAATGCTCGAAGTAGGCCGCGTTGTAGATGCCCGGTGTCAGCACGACGACGACCGGGTCGGGACGGTTCGCCGGCGCCGCGGCGCGCAACGCCTCGAGGAGATGGAGCGCGTAGTCGGCCACCGGTCGGACCCGGTGGCTCGCGAACAACTCGGGGAACACGTGCGTCATGGTGCGACGGTTCTCGACGACGTACGACACGCCCGACGGGATCCTGAGGTTGTCTTCGAGTACCCGGTACGCGCCCTGCGCGTCGCGCACGAGATCGACGCCGGCCACGTGGACCCGGACGCCGTTTGCCGGTTTGATCCCGAAGGCTTCACGATGGAAGTTCACCGAACTCGCAACGAGGCGGCGCGGCAGAACATGGTCGGCGACGACCCGGGCCGGGCCGTACACATCGTCGAGGAACGCGTCGAGGGCGCGCACGCGCTGCGTGACCCCGCGCTCGATCGTCGCCCATTCCTCGCTCGGGATGATGCGCGGGATCAGATCGAGGGGGAACGGCCGCTCTTCGCCGCCGTACGAGAAGGTGATCCCCTGATCACGAAACGAGCGGTCGCGGGTGATGCAACGAGCGTGGAACTCCTCCTCGGTGAGGGCACCGAGCAACTCGTGCAGGGCGCGGTAGTGCTCGCGGGGCACGTCGGCCGCGGCAAACATTTCGTCCCAGGCCGCTGCGGGCCGATAACCGTCGAGAAGGTCGCCCACTTCCCTCAGGTGTACCGCTCCTTCGTTGCCAGGTTGTTTCCGGCACTTGAACGGACCAATGGTCGCGGGCACGGAACACGTGTCGCGGTTGCATAGCCTCGCCCGCGTGGCCGTGCCCGAACCCGTCGATCGCGCGGAGTTCGTCGATCGCGCGGAGTTCGTCGTCGTGGGCGCGGGGCTGCTCGGCCTCGCGGCGGCGCGCGCCCTGTCGCGGCGCGATCGCGACGTGATCGTGCTCGAACAGGCCACGGTCGGGCACCGGCGCGGTGGATCGCACGGGGCGTCGCGCATCTTCCGTTACGGCTATACCGATGAGCGGTACGTGCGCATGGCGCTGCTTGCGCGCGAGTTGTGGCACGACCTCGAAGTTGAGGTTTCACAGGAACTGTTGCGGGAGACCGGGCAGTGCAGCTTCGGTCCCGACCTCGACGAACTCCTCGCCGCGATGCACTCGGCCGGAGCGCCCGCGACGCGGCTGAGCGCTACCGCCGTAGCCGCGCAGTTCCCCGAGTTCGCCGGCCACGGTGCCGCGGTCTACGAACCCGGTTCCGCGGTGATGTTCGCCGATCGGTGCCTCGGCGCGCTCCGCGCGAGCGCCGCGTGCGAAGTTCGCACGGGAACGCGCGTCCTGCGGATCGAAGACCGGGGAAGCGACGTCGAAGTGGTCACCGCCGGCGGGAGCCTTTGCGCGTCGGTTGCGATCGTCTGCCCCGGGCCGTGGTCGCGGTCGCTGCTCGCAGGCGCGGCGCCGGTCGGCACCTTCGCAACCCAGGAACACGTTGCGTACGTCCGCCCCCGCGACGGTGCCCTTCCGGATCTGCCGATCTTCATCGCGCACGAACGACCGGCGCCCTACGGCCTGCCGACGCCGTCGCTCGGCTACTACAAGCTCGCGTTCCATCACGCCGGCAACGTCGTCGACCCCGCGACGGTGCCGCTCGAACCACGGCCGGGCGCCGTCGCGGCGCTCGAAACGCTGGCACGGAGCTGGCTGCCGAGTTTCGAACCCGAAGCGGTGATGGTCGAGACGTGCCTCTACGACAACACCGCCGACGAGCACTTCGTGCTCGACCGTCGGGGCCGGGTCGTCGTGGGGGCCGGGACCTCGGGCCACGGGTTCAAGTTCGGCCCGCTGCTCGGCGAGGTCCTGGCCGATCTCGCGCTCGGCTCCCCGCCCCGAATACCGCTCGACGGGTTCACGCTCGCCCGCCACCGTTGAACGCCGCAACCCGCCGGGTTGTGAGGTTTGTGCACCCGGACGGTCGCACAACCCTCACAACCCGGGTGGGGGGGACGCAAGGACACGCCGGGCAGTGTCGAATGGCGCGCCCGGCAGGGTACGGATCGTTAGCGTGCAACGGGGCGAACGAAACCAAGCGGTCGCCATCAAACGGGAGGGTGCATGCGGCGCACGGACCCCACGGTTTTTGCCGGCATCGACATCGGTGGGTCAGGGGTGAAAGCCGGCGCCGTCGACGTCACCACCGGAGAACTCGTGTCGGAACGAGCCCGGGTGGCGACGCCGCACCCCGCGACGCCCGAAGCGGTGGCCGGCGCCGTCGAGACGGTCCTCGCGGAACTCACGGTGCCGACGGACGGGCCGATCGGAGCGGCGTTTCCCGGTGTCGTGAGCAACGGCGTCGTGCGGGTCGCGCCCAACCTCGGGAAAGGCTGGCCCGGCGTCGACGTCGCCGCGCTCGTGGCCACCGTGACGGGGCGGCCGACCGTGGTCACCAACGACGCCGACGCCGCCGGTACCGCGGAACGTCACTTCGGCGCGCTCCGCGACCGGCCCGGCGTCACCGCGCTCCTGACGTTCGGCACCGGGATCGGCAGCGCCGTGTTCGTCGACGGTGTGCTCGTCCCGAACACCGAGCTCGGGCACCTCGAGATCAATTGTGTCGTGGCCGACGGTTGGGCGTCCGACCGCGCCCGCAAGACCGACGACCTGTCGTGGTCGGAGTGGGCGCACCGGTGCAATCACTACCTCGCGCACCTGCATCGGGTGCTGCAACCGGAGCTTCTCGTGCTCGGCGGCGGGATCAGCTCCAAAGCCGACAAATGGCTCCCCCACCTGTCGCCACCCTGCGAGATCGAGGTGGCCACCCTCGGTAACAACGCCGGCATCGTCGGCGCGGCCGCGTCCGCCCAGACATCGCTCGCGGCCACCTGACCGGCACGACCGCGTGGTTCTCCTGCCTTCTTGGCCGGGGAACTTCAACCCGCCGCCGGCGCGCCGAAGAAGAAGGCGCGGCTGATCGGGGCCGGGTTCAACGAACGGGAAGCCACGTGCGCGTCGAAGCGAACAGTTCACAAGCGTTGTTCAGCGCGCAGACGGCACTGGCCGGCGCCAAGGCGAAGTCGGACCAGACGTCGAAAGCAGCGCGGAAGTCCGGCACGGCAGCCAACGTCGCGCCAACGTCGAACGACACCGTCGCGCCCGGCACCGGGAACATCGCCGCCCAGAACCACGCCGCCGCGAACTCGCTGCGCCAGGCCGGTGACCGGGTGACGAGCCTCCTCGCCGGGGTCGTCGCGTCAGCGCGGCCGCGCCCGCAGGACGCCTTCCCCACCGACGGGCGCCCGCGCATCGACTTCCGCGCCTGAATCTCGCGGCACCGACCGCGCCGCGCTTCGTACACTCCGCCGGGCATGTCCGGCGCACCCGACGTACCGACGTTGCGGCACCCGCTCGTGCGCTTGGAACCACTCTGCGCTGCGCACGTCGACGGGCTCGTCGCCGCCGCCGCCGAAGACCGGTCCAGCTTCGGTCTGACCACGGTGCCGGCCACGGCCGACGATGTCGCGCACTATGTGCAGGCCCTCGTCGCGGCGCGGGAGGCGGGCGCCGACGTCCCGTTCGCGCAAGTGCGCGCCGACGACGAACGGGTGGTCGGTGCGACCCGGTACCTCAACCTGCGGGCGCGGCCCGGTGGCGCGCTCCCGTTCGCCGTCGAGATCGGTGGCACCTGGCTCGCGGCGTCGGCGCAGCGGACCGGCATCAACGTTGCGGCGAAGTTGCTGCTCCTGTCGTATGCGTTCGAGACGTGGACGGTGGAGCGGGTCGACTTCAAGACCGACGCGGCGGAACACGCGGTCACGGACCGCGATCGAGGCGCTCGGCGCAACGTTCGAGGGTGTGCTGCGAAGCTGGCAGCCGTCGCACGCGACCGGCGAAGCGGCGCTGCTCCGCGACTCGGCGATGTACTCGATCGTCAGCGCCGAATGGCCCACCGTGCGCGAGCGCTTGCGGGCGCGTCTGCAATAGCGCTACTCGACGTGCAGGATCTCGGCCGGGTTCACGCGCGCCGCTTGCGCAGCCGGGAACAAGGCCACGCCGTTTCCCGCGAGGAGTGCCGTCGCGACGACCAGGATGATCAGCGCGACCGGCACGACGTCGTGCACGGGGATACCCAGCCAGTTCGAGGTGAGTGCCCACAGTGCCCGTCCGCCGAGCACGCCGGCCGGGATCGCGACCACGAGCGTCAGCGCGACAAGCGTCGTGGCCTGCACCAGGACCGACACGCGCAGTTGCCCCGACGTGAAGCCGAGCGCGCGCAAGACACCGAGATCATGGCGCCGCCTCCGCACCATGCTCACCAGGAGATGGACCATGCTCGCGAGGGCCAGCACGACGAGGAGACCGGCCAGCGCGAGTGGCGTCCCTTCGAGGTGCTGGTAGGTCGCGACGTAGTTCGGGCGTTGCGCCGGCAGCACCAGCCCGTTACCGGAATGGCCATCGAACACCTTGTCGACGAAGAAGGACGCGGGCGTGCCTTTCGTCGCATCGACGAGCATGAACGGGGTCGCGGCGACGGGTGAATTCGCAGCATTGTCGAGCGGGCCGAACCGCGCGAGGCCGTCGAGCGTCATTGCCACACCGACGCCGAGACCGGTGGGCTCCGACGCCGGGTACGGCGCAAAACGCGGGAACACCGCCTGACCGACGATGGCGAAGCGACGGGTGACGCTGCCGACGGTGACGTCGACCGCGTCGCCGACGTGCCGGTGCAACGAGCGCAGCGTTTCGGCGCCGACCGCGAGATCGTGCGACTGTTGCGGCTCGCGACCACGCACGGCTTGCGTGACCGCGATGCCGGGCACCCGCTGTACCGCGACGGCACCGATCGTCTTCCCCGAGATCGTGAGTTGCGCGTACGCGGCGACGGCCGACGCGTGTACGTGGGGGTCGTGTTCCATCGCCGCCGCCTGATGCTCGAGCGCGGCCACCGTGGTGTCGCCGGCCGGCTCGACCTGGTACGACCAGACCCATCCGTACATGCGCGGGGTCGACGTGAAGTGCGTGAGGCCGCTCGCGTAGACGATCGTGGCGACCAGCGCCGCGATCGCGAGGCCGACACCGAACGCCGTCGACCGCAGCGGGATCGTCGCGTCACCGCGCCCGGGATCCAGCGCGAACCGGACGCCGGTGACGACCGGTGGCGACGCACTGGAGCCGGCAACCGCGTCGGCGAACCGGTGTTGACGCACGGTGTCGCGCGCCGAATGCCGCAGCGCACCCGTCGCCTCGTGCACCGCGAGGAGCAGGATCAGCGCAACGGCGCCCGACACGACGACGGTGAAGTCGATGTCGACTCCTCGATGCGGTTCCAGCGCCCGCAACGGGCCGATCGGCATGAACACGGAACCGGCGATGGCGACGCTGGTCGCGACGACGGCCGCGACGGCGCCCATGAACGCTCCTCGCAGGATCCCGACGCGCGCGAGGTCGGCGCTCGTTGCTCCGAGCGACCGGAGCACGGGCCGCGACGTTGCCTCCACGCGCTGCTGGCGCGTCACGATTTGCGACACAGCCGCGGCACCGGCGAGCAACGCGAGCAACGCGAACAGCCAGAGGGCCAGCACGTACGGACGAATCGCGCGCCGGCCGCGCTGCAACGTCCCACTGACCTCCTGGAAGTCGAGCACGTTCGACCCGGCGATCGCACGAGCGTGCCGTTCGAACTCGGGGAAGCGCGACCGGTCGGACAGGCGCACGCTCAACCCACCGAAGGCCGACCCGAGATGCGCGATCCGCCGTGAAAGCGACTGCGTGAGCACGACCGTCGACGAGAGGCGCGGATCATCGGCGGTGCGCGTCGCGTCGTCGAGTGGACGGACGATCGCGGCGACCCGCAACGTGTACGGCTTCGGTTTCAGGGTACGGAACGATTCCGGGTTTCGCACCGCCGCGAGATCGAAGAAGCCGACGCGCAGCGTGCTGCCCACACGCAGACGATGTTCCCTCGCCGCGGTTTCGTTGATCACGATCGCGTGGAGGTCGCTCGCGGGCGGCACCCGACCGGCAACGACTCCCGGCCGATCGATCGCGCGGAACTCGAAACCGTCGGGGTTCTCGAAGGTGAGCACGCTGTGCACCGACTCGACCCATGCGGCGTCGAGATGACCCGACGGGGTGAGCGTCGCCATCGGCGCCGCCTGCATTCGCGCGTACTCCGCGACCTCCGGGAGGTGTTCGAGGCGCTGCCACTGCGCCTCGCTGAGCGAACCGTTGTTGGGGTTCACCAGCACGTCGGCAGTGCGGTCTTCCCTGACGACACGCTCCAGCGAGGAGTCGGTACGGCGCGCGCCCGCCACCGCGACCATGACGACCCCGCCCGCGATGCCCGCCACCGCGCCGATCAATGCCCACGTCCTCCAGCGACGCGCGCACGCCACCCGGAACTGGAACCACACCGCGGCCACGGTGGTCATTTGAACGCGGAGCGCGGGGCGGCGACAAGGACGGCGGCTTCCCTGTGGTCACGGGTGCTGGCACCAACACGGACCGTCGGGCCGGCCGGGCACCGCGCCGTTTGATCCGGCTTCGAGAAGAGGTAGAACGGGGGTGAGCGAAGCGAACCTGTCCGGTCCCCTGCTGGGGCGGCGGGGATCGAACGAGGTGTCGGCGTGCTGGCCGCCGCAGACGCGCGCCCCCCAGGGAGCGGCGGCCGAGCGCGCTGCGCCGGCACCTCGGCACCGGCGGCCGGTCGGATTTCTTCCCGATCTCGCGTAACGCACCGCCGTCCCGGCGACACTGGGCACGACGGGGGGGCCGACGGCCCTCGAGCGGGGAACGACGGGGAACGACGGGACGACGGTGACGGGCGAACCGGGAATCACATGCCGCGAGTTCGTCGAGCTCGTCACCGCGTACCTCGATCGAGGGTTGGACGCGAGTGCCCGGCAGCGCTTCGAGGAGCACCTCGCGTCGTGCCCGGGGTGCGAGACCTACCTGGAGCAGATCAAGGAAGTGACGCGAGAGGTCGGAAGGCTCCGGGAGGAGCACCTTTCCGCTCCGGTTCGCGCGCATCTGCTCGACGCGTTCCGCGACTGGAAAGCAGAACCATGACGGTCGACCAGCGCGAGCCGGTGGAAGTCGCGCGCGTTGGTAATGTCGGCCACCGGATGGGCAACGACGACGACAGCGCGATCGCCGGCGCCGGCTCGAGCCCTCCCAACGATGCGACCATCGTCGCCGCGTGGCGGGCGGGCAACGAACAGGTTTTCGCCGCCGTGGTCGACGCGTGGTCGCCGGCAATGCTCCGGCTCGCACGCCTCCACGTCGCGTCACGGGAAGTCGCGCAGGACGTCGTGCAGGAGACATGGATTGCCGCTGTGCGCGGGATCGACCGTTTCGAGGGCCGATCGAGCTTGCGGACCTGGGTGTTCAAGATCCTCCTGAACATCGCGCGTACGACCGGGGCGAAGGAACATCGCACCCAACCGTTCTCGTCGACCTTCACCGACGAGAACGGCCCGACCGTGGACCCGAGCCGGTTCCAAGGACCCACCGATCGCTATCCCGGCGGGTGGCGGCAGTTCCCCGATCCGTGGCCGACGCCCGAACACGCCGCGCTCGCGGGCGAGATGCGTACCGTCGTCGAAGCCTGCGTCGCCAACCTCCCCGACCGTCAACGCGCCGTTATCGAACTGCGCGACGTGCACGGCTACGACGCCGACGAGGTGTGCGATCTGCTCGACTTGACCCCCGGCAATCAACGGGTGCTCCTCCACCGCGCACGCGCGACCGTCCGGCGCGATCTCGAGCACTATTTCGCGGAGCCGACGCGACCGTTGACGGTGATGCAATGAGCGACACCTCACGGATGGCCTGCAACGAGTTCGTCGAGCTGGTAACCGACTACGTCGAAGGCGCGCTCGACGACAAAACCGCGGCCCGTTTCGACGCGCACCTCGCGCTCTGCCCCGGCTGCGTGACCTACCTCGAACAAATCCGCGAGACGATCAGCACGGTCGGCACCCTGCGCGAGGACCACCTCTCGCCCGAGGCGCGTACCCACCTGCTCGACGCGTTCCGCGACTGGTCGGGCAGCTGAACCGGCGCCTTTCGTACCGGCGTTCAGCAAACGTTTCGCGACCGGCTCCGTAACGCTACGCATCCTCGGCCGACTGACGCTCGACATTGCTCGGTCAGTCTCGAGGAGAAACCAGTGAAGAAGATCACCCGGATGCTGCTCCCGGCAGCCATCGCGACGATGACGGCGGTCGCCGGATGGGCGGGAACCGCCTCGGCGCATGATGCGCCGCCGCGGAACCGTGACCACGCCGTGTTCATCGAAACCGACAACGCGAACGCGAACGAAGTGATCGCGTACCACCGCAACAGCGACGGCACGCTCGGCGCAGCGCGCCGGTACGCAACCCGCGGTCGCGGAACAACAATCCAGGGCGCGGTCGTCGACCCGCTCGCGTCGCAGGGGGCGGTCACGTACGACGCGCTGCATCGCCTGCTGTACGCGGTGAACGGCGGGAGCAACTCGCTCTCGGTGTTCGCGGTGAACGGCGACCGGCTCACACTCAGGCAGGTGATCGGCTCCGGCGGCGCGACGCCCGTGAGCGTCGCCGCGCACGGCAACCTGGTGTACGTGCTCAACGCGGGTAACGGCGGCAGCGTCGACGGCTACGCGGTGTTCGACGGTTCGCTTCGCTTCCTGCCGTACTCGCACCGCGCGCTCGGCCTGGGCTCGGCACCGTCGCCCGACATGAACTTCCTCTACTCACCCGGACAGGTCGGGTTCAGCCCGACGGGCCGGCAAGTGCTCGTCGCGACGAAGGCGAACGGGAGCACGATCGACGTGTTCGCGGTGCAGCACGACGGCCGGCTGTCGGCCAAGCCGGTCGTGACACCGTCGGCGACCCCGGTCCCCTTCGGTTTCGTCTTCGACGCGCGTGGCCACCTCGTGAGCGCAGAGGCGGGCGCGAGCACACTCTCGACCTACGCGCTCCACACGAACGGCACGCTGAGCCTGCTCGGGTCGCTCCCCGACAACCAGAAGGCGCTGTGCTGGATCGCCGAGGCAGGCCGCTTCTTCTACGTCGCGAACGCCGGCAGTGGCACGGTGAGCGGCTACACGGTTGACGCGGCCGGCCGGCCCGCGTTCATCGGCGACTCGCACACCGCGACGCCAGGCGTGCTCGCAACGACGAGCGGCGGGACCATCGACCTTGCCGCAACGCCCGACGGCCACTTCCTCTACGTTCAAAGCGGCAAGATCGGCGCCCTTGACGCGTACCGCATCGGCTTCGACGGCACGCTGCGGCACGTGGCCTCGATCTCGGGGTTCGGTGCCGGCGGCCTCGAAGGCATCGCGACCAACTGACGCCGGCGCGGAAACGCGCGACGCTCCACCGGAAGCGTGCGGCCGGGCCGGTCCCGGCCGCACGCCGCGGTGCCGATAGCGCGAGACTTTTCGCATCGCGTCGGGGCCACCCGGGACAACGGCGACGCGAGGGACACCACGGAGGCTGCCGTGCGACTTCGGGTGATGGTCGGAGTGGTCTGCGTCGTGGTGACGGCGGTGGCCGGTGCACCGGCCGCCCGCGCTGCGACTCCCGCGCCGGCCTTCGGCGAATCGGCAAGCCCGGGCGGTCGCGGCTACGTCTTGCTCGGCGCCGACGGTGGCATGTTCGCGTTCGGCGGCGCCCGGTTCTTCGGCAGGGTCCAAAACTGCTTCGCCGACGCCGGTTGTTCGTCGATCGCGTCGACGCCGACCCACGATGGGTACTACGTCGCCGGCGACGGTTGCACGATCATCGGACGAGGCAACGCCCATCAGCTCGGCACACCACCGCGCGTCGGGATCGGCGCCGGGTGCCGTATCGCGCTAGCTCCGTTTGGGATCGGCTACTGGCTCGCCGCCTCCGACGGCGGCGTCTTCGCCTGCGGCGACGCCAGGTTCTCCGGCTCGGCGGCCGGGCTGCCGCTCCAAGCACCCGTGCGCGACATCATCCCGGGATGAGGCCGGCGCGCCCGGGTGCGATTTCGGCCTGCCACTCGGTGCGCGTCGCGACGACGTCGAAGCCGAGCGCATCGTTGATGCCGAGCATCGGCGCGTTCGAGAACGCATTGTCGGTTCGGACCCGCTCGATGCCGGGCCGTTCCTTCCGGAGGCGGTCGAGCATCACCGCCTTGGCCCATTTGGCGAGGCCGAGACCGCGATGCCTGGGGTCGATACCGGTGTTCTGTTGGAGGGCGACGGTCGGTTCCCGTGCCTCGAAGATCATTTCGGTGCCGCCGACACAGGCGCCCGTCGGTCCGCGTACCAACACCGTCCAGCGCGTCCGTCCGGCCACGCGCAGCGCATCGTCGAGCTCGGCGATGTCGTCGGCGCCGAGGAGAACGTCGCCGATCTCGAGCTCGTCGCGTGGCGCGGTCTGCATGATGTGGTGGAACGTCGCGCCGTCGGCCCGGAGGTGCTCGGGGAAGGGACCGTCGACCATCTCCAGGGCGTAGCCGCGGGCGCGGGCCCGTCCGGCAAGCGCCCAGCGTTCGATCATCTGCCAGTCGACGCCGGCGACGCGCAGCTCACTCGTACGGTTGACTCGCGCCACCCGGCCTCCGACCCGACGGGAGAACGCGTCACCGGCGCGTACCGCGTCGAACGTCGACCACGTCAGCACCGACCGCCCTTCGCGGGCCGTTTGGTCGCAAATCTCGGCGAACAACGACGACCCGACGCCGCTGCGGCGCCGATCGCGACGCACGAGCACGTCGCACTCCATCACGCTCGGGCCCCCGGCGGCGTTCGACCAGCAGAAAGCCGCCGCGACCGGCTCGCCTCCGGCCGCTTCGGCCAGCCAGGCATGGTCGTGGAACTGCGACGGGAGGTTGCGGGCGAAGGCGATGTACGACCCGAGCGCCCGGGGCATGCGCCGGGACCCGGTTTCGGCCGACACCGGCGCCTCGATCGCATGGAGGGCGGTCAGATCGGCGTCGGTGCCGGAACGGAACCCGACCCGGCGCACCCGGACATCTGGCACGCTGCGCACGCCCCCAGTCTTCACCTCGACGCCGCGACCTTCTCCGGCCGGACACTCTGACCGCGTGATACGGGACTTCTTCCCCTCACCGCGTGCCGGCCCGAGAGGTCCAATGGGATGGTGCACGCAAGGTCACACAACCTGATCGCGTTGATCGCGTCGGTTGTGATCGCGGCCGGGCTCACGGTGGCGCCCGCGCCGTCGGCCACCGCTGCGATGGGGCCACCCGCCGGGAACTGGGGCTGCCCCGGATGGAGCAGCATGGGCCGGCTGAACCCGGCGGCGTCGGTGATGAACGACATCGTGGTGGTCCCCGGCTACAAGCCCGTCACGGTCGGCCACGGGAACGACATCGACTGGAAGGCCGACCCGTTCCACAACCGCAGCTGGGCACTCGAGTTCAGCGCGTTGCGGTGGCTCTCCCAGCTGGTCGAGGGCTACCGCACCTCGCACAACCAGGCGTACATCGATCATGCGATCGGCATCGTGAAGGACTGGGTCGCGAACAACCCACGTTCGTCGCTGGCCAAGGACGCCGTCGCCGCAACGGCGCATCGGGTGAACACGATGCTCTGCATGGTCGATGTCATCGGACGGCCCCAATGGCTCGCGCACACGCTCGAGAGCGACGCCGCGTTCCTCATCGGGCGGTTCTCAGGTGACTTCAACCACGGGCTCGACGAGGCGCTCGCGCTGTTCGGGACCGGGTGCGAACTCGGGCGGAGCGACTATCGCAACATCGCGTACTCCCGGTTGCAGGCGATGGCACCGGTGATCGTCGACGCGCAGGGCGTCACGAACGAGCAGTCGCTCGGTTACCACGCCTATGTGTACTCGAGGCTCGCCGACGCGGAACCGCGTTTACACGATTGCGGGAGCACGCTCCCAGAACCACTCGCGACGCGATACAGACTGATGCCCGCGTTCCTCGCGCAGGCGACACTTCCCGACGCGACCCTCGCGCAGTTCGGCGACACGCAGGTTGCGCCGGCATCGGTGCTGCGCGGCACGGAAGCGGAGTTCCCGGCGACGAAGGGCGCCTCGGGAACGGTACCGCCGACACTCGCCGCCAACTTCGACGCCGGGTTCGCGTTCGGCCGTAGCAGTTGGGTCCCCGACGCGAACACGACCTGGTACGGCGTTCGCTACGGGTCGCAGGACGACGTGCACGGCCACGAAGACCACACGAGCATCCTGTGGTGGGCGCACGGTCGACTCCTGCTCACCGACACCGGCAATGTCGGGTACGAACACAGCTGGCGTCGCGAAGCATCGGTGATCGCCGAGGGGCACAACGTCGCCGTCGTGCGCGGCCTGCCGTTCCAAAGGGTTGCCACCACGTTGACGCGCATCGTGCGCCGACCGAACGGCGACTTCATGGAACTCCGCGACCATCCGTACCCGGCCGCAACTCGACAACGCAGCGTCGCGGTCTTCAACGGCTTCCCGGCGCTCGTCGTGTACGACCGGGTCAACACCTCCTCCCCCGAATCGGTCGCCGAGCTGTGGCACCTCGCGCGGGGGATGCAGGTGCAGATCGTCGGGCGGGGTGTCGCCAACGCCTCACCCGCCCGCGGCGACGTCACATTGCACCTGATCCAGGTACCGCTCCCGGGCGAACCGACACCGCGTGGCTCGACGAAACTTGCGATCGGCGAGCACGACCCGCCGCTGGGCTGGGTGGCGCCCACACAGGGGACGTTCCGGCCGGCGCCGGTCGTGACGATGGCGCGCTCCTCGAAGCACTCGCACTTCCTGACGGTGCTCGTCGCAACGCGACGCGGCAGCTACGCGCGAGTCGTGCTCTCCCCCGCCGCCGGCGGCTGGTACCGGCTGTCGATCACGGCCGACGGCGTGACGCGCACCATGCGGGTCAGCCTCGGCGGTTACCTCTCGCTCTGAGGTCCCGGCGGCGGAGGTTCCGACCCGCGCCGGGACCGAAGACCCTTACGCGGTGATCGCGGCTTATGTACCGTCGGCAGTGGCGATACGTGGATCCGCCGAGGCATCGAGGTCGCCTCCTCGGCGGGGAGTGAATGGCGATACCGGCGCCCCTGGATGTCGCGGGGAGCGGCCCGGCCGGAGCGCATAAAGGCCGTCTCTCCGTTCGAACACGGAGCCGACGATGCGCAGCCTCACGCCCTTCACTCGCACGATGCCGTTCGGCGGCCGATCGGTCGCCCGGAAAGTGATCGCGACGACGGCGGTCGTCGCGCTCGTCGCGTTGCAAAGCCTGGTGCTCGCGGTGAACGCGACGCCGGCACGCGCCGACACCGTGCACTCGTTGTGGACCTCGACGACCGTCCCGCAGATCATCGGCGTGACCGACAACCAGCCGATTGAACTCGGGCTGCGGTTCTCCTCCGACACCGACGGGTTCATCACCGGCGTCCGCTTCTACAAGGCCGCCGTCGACACCGGGTCGCACATCGGTCATCTGTGGACCGCCGACGGCACGCTGCTCGCCGAAGCAGCCTTCTCGAACGAGTCGGCGTCGGGGTGGCAGGAGATCGACTTCGCGTCGCCGGTCGCGATCGAGGCCGGCACCACGTATGTCGCGTCGTACTGGTCGGCGAGCGGATATTTCTCCGACACGCCCGACTACTTCGCAACCGCCGGCTACGACAATGCGCCGCTCCACGCACCGGCCGCGCCGAACGGCATGTACCGGTACGGGACTTCCGGGTTCCCGACCGAGGGCTCGACGTTCAACTACTGGGTCGATGTCGCCTTCACCACCCAGACCGGCCCCGACACGACCGCGCCGACCATCACGCACACCGTGCCGGCCGCGGGCGCAACCGACGTCAGCCCGAGCGCGACCGTGAACGCGACCTTCGACGAGTCGCTCGACGCGTCGACGGTGTCGGCGAGCACCTTCTCCCTGCGCGACACGTCGGGCACCGTCGCGGCGGACGTCACCTATGACGCGACCACACGAAGCGCGACGCTCCACCCGCACGCTGCGCTTACCCGGTCGACGGTCTACACGGCGACCGTCGAGGGAGGAGCGAGCGGCGTCGCCGACCTCGCCGGCAACCACCTTGCCGACGACGTGTCGTGGTCGTTCACCACCGCGGCGCAACCGGCGATACCGGCCGACGACGGTCCCGGCGGGCCGATCCTCGTCGTCGCGGACGCGGGCGACCCGTTCGGTCGTTACTACGGCGAGATCCTGCGCACGGAAGGTCTCAGCGAGTTCCTGGTCACCGACATCTCGAAGGTCGACGCCACCTTGCTGCACGGCTACGACGTCGTGGTGCTGGCATCGATGCCGCTCGACTCGGCGAGGCTGCAGATGTTCACCGACTGGGTGAACGGCGGTGGGAACCTCATCGCGATGCGCCCCGACACTGCGCTGGCGCCCCTCGCCGGGCTCGCCAGTGCGTCCGGCACCCTCGCCGAGGGCTACCTCGCGGTCGACACATCGCCCGCGCCGGGCGCCGGGATCGTGGATGACACGATCCAGTTCCACGGCACCGCCGACCGCTACACCCTCGGCGCCGCCCAGGCGATCGCGACGCTCTACGCCGACGCGGACGACGCGACGACGAACCCCGCGGTGACGTTGCGCAGCGTCGGTACGAACGGCGGGCACGTCTCCGTGTTCACCTACGACCTCGCTCGCTCGGTCGTCGAAACCCGCCAGGGCAACCCGGCGTGGTCGGGCCAGAAACGCGACGGTGAGTCCGGGCCGATCCGCTCCGACGACCTGTTCTTCGGGGCGTCGGCCACCGATCCGGAACCGGATTGGGTCAACCTCGACAAGGTGCAGATCCCGCAGGCCGATGAGCAACAGCGGCTGCTCGTCAACATCATCGAGACGATGCAGGCGCAGACCCCGCTCCCCCGGCTGTGGTACTTCCCCGACGACGCGAAGGCCGTCGTCGTAATGACCGGTGACGATCACGCCAACGGCGGCACGGCCGGGCGCTTCGACACCTACGAGGCCGACAGCGCAGCCGGTTGCTCGCTCGACGATTGGTCGTGCATCCGCTCGACCGCGTACGTCTACCCGTCGACGCCGCTCACCGACGAGCAGGTGCAGGCCTACCAGGCAGCCGGTTTCGAGGTCGCGCTGCACGTCAGCACCGACTGTGCCGACTGGACACCTGCTTCGCTCGCCGCCGACTACGACGCGCAGCTGGCCGAATTCGCCGCCGCGTACCCGAGTGCCACGGCGCCGGTGTCGGGTCGCTCGCACTGCATCGCCTGGAGCGACTGGGCGACGCAACCGAAGGTCGAGGCCGCGCACGGGATCCGGCTCGACACCAACTACTACTACTGGCCACCGTCGTGGCTGCAGGACCGGCCCGGGTTGTTCACCGGTTCGGGGATGCCGATGCGTTTCGCCGACACCGACGGTACGACGATCGACGTGTTCCAGGCCGCGACCCAGATGACCGATGAGTCGGGCCAGAGTTACCCGGCAACCATCGACACGCTGCTCGCGAACGCACTCGGCCCGAACGAGTTCTACGGTGCGTTCACTGCGAACATGCACAACGACTCGGCCGACAGTTCCGGGGCCGACGCGATCGTTGCGTCCGCGCAGCGTGATGGCGTCCCGGTCGTTTCGGCCGGCCAGATGCTCACCTGGCTCGACGCCCGCGACGCATCGTCGTTCAGCGCGATCACCTTGGACGACGGCACCCTCACGTTCACGATCAATGCCGGCGCGAAGGCGAACGGCCTGCGCGCGATGCTGCCGGTGCATGGCGCCGGCGGCGACCTCACGACGCTTCAGCGCGGGCAAGCGCCCGTTGCGTACAGCACCGCGACGGTCAACGGGGTCGAGTACGCATTCTTCGACGCGGCAGGCGGCGACTACACGGCGACGTACGAAGCCGGTACGACACCGACCGCTGGTTCATTCGTCGACACGACGACGGCGAACTTTGCGGCGGGCACCACGGGCGACTCGACGGCCGTCACCCCTGACGGCGACGGCGCGCTCACCCTTCGCCCGAGCGCCACGCAGGCCTTCGACGGCACGACGCTGCCGAACGGCTGGTCTTCGACCACGTGGGGCGACGGCGGCACTGCGACCGTCAGCGGCGGTGCACTCACCGTCGACGGGGCACAAGCCGGTACCGACGCGACCTTCTCGCCGGGCACCACGCTCGAGTTCACGGGAACGTTCGGCAACGCGCCCTACGAGCACGTCGGGTTCGCGACCGCCGAGTTCGACGGGCCCTGGGCGCTCTTCAGCACCGGACGTGACGGCACCTCACTGCAGGCCCGCACGAACCTCACCGAGAACGGCACATCGGACGACGAGACGATCCCGGGATCCTGGCTCGGCTCGCCCCACCGTTACCGGATCGTCTGGGGCACCGACTCGGTGACCTTCTTCATCGACGGCAACGAGATCGCGTCGCACGCCGTCACGATCGCCGGGCCGATGCGCGCCGCAGTCAGCGACTTCGACACTGGCGGTGCGAGTGTGACCGTCGACGACGTCGCGCTCACTCCCTACGTCCCGGCGGGGACCTTCACCTCGCGCGTGTTCGACGCCGGCGCACCGGCGGCGTGGGGCACGCTCGACGCCGACGCCACCCTTCCCGCCGGCACGGGCATCGACTTCGCCGTGCGCACGGGTGACACACCCACGCCGGATGGGACGTGGTCGGCCTGGGCGCCGATCGTTCCCGGTCAGTCCATCGGGGCGTCGGCGCGTTACGCGCAGTACTCGGCTGCCCTGGCCACCACCGACAGCGCGGTCACACCGGTGCTGCTCTGCGTCAACCTCGCGTTCGACACCGCGGCGGCGAATCATGCACCCGTCGCCAACGACGACGGGTACACGACCGACGAAGACACACCGCTCGTCGCGAACGTCCTCGGCAACGACACCGATGCCGACGGCGACACGCTCCAAGCGATGTTGGCCGTGAGCCCGGCCCACGGCACCCTCACCTTCGCCGCCGACGGCGCGTTCACGTACCAGCCCGCGCCGAACTGGAACGGGACCGACACGTTCAGTTACGGCGCCACTGACGGCACCGACGCGAGCGACGTCGCGACCGTCACCATCACCGTGAACGCGGTGAACGACCCGCCGACGTTGACGGCACCGGCGGACCAGGTCACGACCACCGGCGACAACGTCACGCTGACGGTCGATGGCCACGATGTCGACGGCGATCAACTCACCTTCACCGCCACCGGGTTACCGCCAGGTTTGAGCATGGCCGACGACGGGACCGTCAGCGGTACCGCGGGCGGCGCGACCGACACGCCGTACCTCGTCACGGTGGTCGCCGATGATCACCACGGCGGGACCGCGCAGGCCGGCTTCGAGTGGACCATCGTGGCCACCGCCACGAACCATGCGCCGACCGTGACTGCCCAGCGGTACACGACGACCACCGCAACCCGACTCGTCGTTGCCGCGCCCGGCGTGCTGGCCGGGAGTCATGATGCCGACGGCACGGCGCTGCGCGCGGTCCTCGCGCAGGCGGCCGGGCACGGCACGGTGTCGCTCCGTTCCGACGGCGGTTTCACCTACGTCCCGAACGCGGGCTTCGTCGGTACCGACACGTTCATGTTCCGCGCCTCCGACGGCGCCCTCTCGTCGAAGGCGGCGACGATCACCATCACGGTCGCGGCACAACCGGCAACGCCGGTCGCGGCGGCGCGTGGTTACCGGCTCGTTGCCTCCGACGGCGGCGTCTTCACCTTCGGCAACGCCCACTTCTACGGCTCGACCGGCAACCTGCAACTGCACGCACCGATCGTCGGGATGGCGACGACACCCGACGACCACGGTTACTGGCTCGTCGCGTCCGACGGCGGTGTCTTCGCCTTCGGCAACGCCCACTTCTACGGCTCGACCGGCAACCTGCAACTGCACGCACCGATCGTCGGGATGGTGACGACACCCGACGGTCACGGTTACTGGCTCGTCGCGTCCGACGGCGGCGTCTTCGCCTTCGGCAACGCCCACTTCTACGGCGCGGCGCACGTCGCGGCGGCAGTGGCGGGGATTGCCGCGACGCCGCGTGGTCACGGCTACTGGCTCGTCACCACTCGGGGCGGGGTCGTTCCCTTCGGCGACGCCGAGACGTACTCGCCGGCAAGCCGGGCTCCGCTCATGTCGCGGAACGTCGTCGGCATCGTGTCGACGCCCGGCGGTCACGGTTACTGGCTGGTCACCTCGAACGGGTCGGTGGCCGCCCACGGCGACGCTTGGCAATCCACCGCGACGACGTCGCGGAGCAACCAGCCGATGGTGGGGATGCGCGCCTCGGGCACCGGCCACGGCTACTGGCTCGTCGCCGGCGATGGCGGCGTGTTCAGCCTCGGCGACGCGCGGTTCTACGGATCGACGGGTGCCCTGCGCCTCGTTCAGCCGATCGTCGGGATCGGTTAGCGCCGCCGATCGCGCCGGCGTTGCCCGGCCCGTTCGGAGGCGGTCATCCCGCCCCAGATGCCTTGCGTCGCCGGGTCCCGGAGCGCGGCGTCGAGGCACTCGGCACGGATCGGGCAACGGGCGCAGACGTGCCGCGCCATTTCGATCGTCCGGGAATCGTTCGGGACCGGGTAGAGAAGCGACTGGTTCGCGTCATGGCAGCGGCTCGCGAGGGTCGCGATCATCGCTACGGCGACTCGTAGTAGAGCGCCTCGTCGGTTCCTGCGTCGAAGAACACGCGGCCGACCTGGTACGCGAGACGATCGCCCGACCGCGCCGAGACGAGCCATCCGTCCGACAAGCGCGCCCACAGCGCGTGGTCACTCTGGCGGAAGAACAAGTCCGGCCCGCGGGCGTACGCGAACACGCTGCCATCGTCACTCCGGCGCAGCTGCCGGCCCATCCGTGCCGGCGACTCGGTCTGTGCAGTCTCGATCAGCACCGTTCCCCCCAATCCTCGATCCTGTCGCGGCCCGCACGCGAACCGTTGCGGGAGGATTGCACCCGACCCGGGCCGCTCGAAAGGGCACAAGGTCACACGATGCGTCCCGGTTGACGCGAATCCGACCCGGGCTCAGCAGGCGGTCTTCGCGTCCACCCGTTGGTCTCGCGGCACGGCGAACGGCACGAGCGGGCGAACCGTCCGGCGGCGGGTCTCGCGCTGCTGCTGGACCGAGGCTTCGCGGCGCAGGTGGAGCAACGCACGCTGCTCGATTTGGCGCACGCGTTCGGTGGTGATCCCGAGGCGCTGGCCGATGTCGCGCAGCCGCATGGGGACCGCACCGTCGAGCCCGTAGTGGAGGCGCAGGATCATCGCCTCGCGCGCTCCCAGAGCCGCCACGCGGTCGGCGAGTTCCTCGGCGGATACCGCAGAGACCACGGTCTCCTCGGTGTCGTCGGCGTCGAGGTCGACGATGGTGTCGCCGAGTTCTCCCACGTCGTCACCGATCGGCGCCTCGAGCGACGCGACTCGCGCCAGCGCGCCGGCGAGGGCGTGCACCTGCTCGACGCTCATGTCCATACGCGCCGCGACTTCTTCGTCGGAAGGCACCCGCCCGAGCGAGACCGCCAGCTGGTCGCGCACGTGCCGCGCCTGCCACCCGTCAAAGACCCGCCGCGCCGGGACCCGCACCGAACGACCCTTGGTCGCGACCGCGCGCAGGACCGCTTGGCGGACGAACCAGGTGGCGTAGGTCGAGAACCGGTACTGGCGGCGCCAGTCGAACCGGTCGACGGCTCGCATGAGACCGATGTTGCCCTCCTGCACGAGATCGTCGAGATCGAGGCCATCGGCGTGATAGTGACGCGCGATCGAGACGACCAGCCGAAGGTTCGCGGTCACGAACTCCCGCCGGGCGTCGTCGCCCTTGCGGGCCAGCGCACGGCACCGGCGCCGTTCGGCGGCCGTGCACTCGGCACCCGAGTCGAGCCGGGCCTGCGCGTCCCTGCCCGCTTCTATCGCCCGGGCGAGCCGCACTTCCTCGGATGCGTCGAGCAATTCACCGGAGTCGGCCAACGCCCCTAAATACCTTCCGAATCCGTCCACATCGCCATGCAACCACTCGGCTCGGGCCAGTAGGCCCGGCAACCGTCACGATGCGCCAGGACTTAGGTCCTCTCCTGCTCGAGCCCTCGCGGCGGTCAGGTCAACGCCGACCGCAACGTCGCGATGCGTTCGGGGACCGCACGCCAGTACATCCAGCGACCGCGCTTCTCCCCCGTGATGAGCCCCGCTTCGGCCAGCGCTTTCGTGTGGTGGCTGACGGTCGGTTGGCTTCGACCGAGGGGCGCTTCGAGTTCGCACGAACACACCTCGCCCGCCGCCGCGATGAGGCTGAGGAGGCGCAACCGGACCGGGTCGGCCAGCGCCGCGAAGGCACGCGCGAGCTCCTCCGCGTCGCCCTCGTCGAGGGGCGCCTGGACGACCGAGCAGCACGGCCCCACAACCGGGATGGCGGTCGCTCCCCGTTTCACCACTGGGCCTCCCCCGGAATCACGTATCGACGCATGTCGTATTCACGAATGTCGTATTGACGAACGTCGATGCGTCTGTCATTGTCTCACATCGACGCCCATCAATCTATAGGAGCGGTCCGATGTCCCGAGTGCAACTCGCATTGAACGTGTCCGACCTCGACGAAGCGGTCGCCTTCTACTCCAAGTTGTTCGCGACGCAACCGGCGAAGCGCCGCCCCGGCTACGCGAACTTCGCGATCGAGGAACCGGCGCTGAAGCTCGTGTTGATCGAAGGGCACGGCGAGCCGGGCACCCTCAACCACCTCGGCGTCGAAGTGGCGTCGAGTGCCGACGTCGCCTCGGCGCACGGGCGCCTGGCCGCAGAAGGGCTTGCGACGGCGACCGAAGACGAGGTGTCGTGCTGCTACGCGGTGCAGGACAAGGTGTGGGTCGACGCGCCCGACGGCGAACCGTGGGAGATCTACACGGTGCTGGCCGACGTCGAGATGCCCGCGGGCGAACTGCGCACGACGAGCCCGGCCGACACGATGTGCTGCTCGGCCGCACCCGAATCGGCCGCCCGCTGTTGCTGAGCGGCGCCGCCGCTCGCGAGCGGTCGCACCCGTCCCCTCATTCCGGGGGCGGTACGAGCACGACCGGGAGTTGCGTGGAGTGCAGGACACGCATCGCCACCCCTCCGAGCCGCAATTTGATGATGGGCGCGACGCCGTGGGTGCCGACGACGATCATCTGTACGTCGGCTTCCTCGGCTGCGTCGATCAACGCCTCCGCGACGTGCCGGGCGTGCACGACCTTCGGGCGGACCGTCACGCCGGCGTCGCGTAGCGGCGCGATCCAGTCGTCGTTCATCGCACGTTCCACGTAGTGCAGGTTGCCCTCCGCGTCTTCGGGCACGATCTCGAACTGCTGCGCGTACACGGCGACTGCGATCACATCGGCCTTGAGTGCAGAGGCGAAGCTCGCGCACCGGTGAACCGCCGCTGCGCTCCCTTCCGAACCGTCGACGCCCAACAGGATGCGGCGCACCGGCAGCGGAGGATCGTCGGTGATGACGGCGAGCGGCCGGGTGGTGTGGTGCGCGAGGAGATCGGCGACGCTACCGACGCGAAGGCCGAGGAAACCGCCGCCGCCGCGGTGCCCGACGACGATGAGGTCGGCGTCTTCGGTCGTGGCGCGGTCGAGGATGACGTAGGCCGGCTCGCCGTCGATGACCTCGGTGCGAGTCGCGGGCGCGTCGGCGCCGAGGCTGCGGACAGCAGCATCGAGATCGTCTTGCACTTCTCGGTGCTCGTCCTCCCATTCCTCGGGCGGAAGCTCCATCTGCGCCGGTGACCACGCGTTGAGCGCGACCACTTCGGCGCCGATGGGTTGGGCAACACTTGCGGCCCACCGCAGCGCCGTCTTCGACGGCTCCGATCCGTCGATCCCGACCAGGAGGCGTTTCATCGCTGATCCTTTCATCCGGCGACCGCGGGCGCGGGCGAGGATTCGTTGCCTTCGTCGCGTTGACGGTCGTTGCGACGCCGGTTCAGGCGGCGCACCGTCAAGATCTTCACCTCGTCGTTGACGACGAGCCACCCCAGTGCGTACACCCAGATCACCGCCGCCCGCCACCACCCGATCGGCGTCATGAAGATGCCGAACACCGCGAGGAGCGTCGCGACGATCTGCGTACCGATCACGGCGCCGACGAGCACGGTCGCCGGCCTCGAACGCCAGAAGCGATCACGGGTGCGGGCCACGAAGACGGTCAGGTGCCCGGCCACGGAGAGCTTCAGGTACATGAGCGTGCGGACGACGTCGTCACTCGTGCCCAACACGACGTGCGTGAACGCGAAGAGACCGAACGATGCGACCACGCCGATGACGCCGAGCGCGGTTGCGATCGTCAGCACGTCGCGCATCTCCCACCGGACCGGGCGCGGCGCGGTCGCAACATTGTCGTAGGCGATCGAAAGGATCGCGCCGTCGTTGAGCAGCGCGAGCAAAACGATCATCACCGCGGTCACCGGAAAGAAGTTGAAGGCCACGATCGAGATGCTGATGAGCAACAGGACTCGGATGGTTTCGGCGATCCGGTAGATCGCGTAGCTCGTCATGCGCTCGAAGATCTGGCGCGATTGACCGATTGCGTGCACGATCACCGAGAGCCCGGGCGCGAGGAGCACGACGTCGGCAGCGGCGCGCGCGGCGTCGGTCGCGTCCGAAACCGCGATGCCCGCGTCCGACTGTTTGAGCGCCGGTGCGTCGTTGACACCGTCGCCGGTCATCCCGACGATGTGACCCGCTGCCTGCAGGGCACGGACGATCCGGTACTTGTGTTCGGGTAGCACCTGCGCGAACCCGTCGGACTGCTCCACCAACTTCACCAGCTCGGCATCGGTGCTCACCGCCCCGTCGTCGAGCCGGTGCGCGTCGATGACGTTGCCGCCGATGCCGACCGTGCCGGAAATCTCGCGCGCGATGGCGAGCTGATCACCGGTGACCATCTTCACGACGACCCCGAGTCGCTGCGCTTCGGCGACCGTCGAGGCGGAGTCGTCGCGAGGAGGGTCGGACAACGGGATGAGGCCGAGGAGGTGCCATCCGTCATCGCCGGTCCGCGCGACGGCGATCGACCGCGAGCCGCGGCGGGCGAAATCCTCGACCTGCGCGTCGAAGTCGCGGCGATCGGTGAGTTCGCACAGGTCGGCGACGACCTGGGGCGCTCCCTTCGTGATCGTTGAACGGGAACCGTCGGCGCATTCGACGACCGCCTCGCTGCGCTTCGACGCGGGGTCGAAGGGCGTGTAGTGCACGACGTGCGACGACGGGTCGGGCGACGGCGCGGCGACCAGTACGGCGTCGTCGATCGGGTCATGGTCCTCGGCGCGCGATGCGAGCGCCGCGGCGGCCAGCACGTCGTTCGCAGTCAGTTGCGCGCCGGCGACGAACGGCGCCCCGGCCTGTAACCGGTTCCGGGTGAGCGTCCCCGTCTTGTCGGAACACAACACGTCGATGCCACCGAGCTCCTCGATCGCGGGGAGGTGGGTCACCACCGCCTGGTGCCGCGCCAGCCCCGCCGCGCCGACCGCCATCGTCACCGAAAGCACCGCGGGCAACGCGACCGGGATCGCAGCCACCGCGACGACGAGCGCGAACGTCAACGTCTCGAGGGCGGCGTCGCCGCGGGCGAGGGAAACCGCGATGACGATCGCGAGCAGCCCGAGGGCCAGGAAGATCAGGTAGTTCCCGATGCGCAGCACCGCCTGCTGGAAATGGCTCGTGGTACCGGCCTGCTCGACGAGCGCGGTGGTACGCCCGTAGAAGCTGTTCGTCCCGGTGCCGTACACGAGCACATCCGCGTCGCCGCGAGCGACGACCGACCCGGAGTACGCGATCCCACCCTTGCCGGCACTGACGGGGAGCGACTCGCCGGTCAACGCCGACTGATCGAGGTCGACCGGGTCGTCGGTCAGTACCCGCCCGTCGGCCGGGACGACATCGCCGATGCGCACGTGCACGACGTCGCCGGGTACGAGCTCACGCGATGGGACCGATACCCACGCGCCGTCACGCCGCACCATCGCGTCTCGTTGCAGCCGGCTCCGCAGCGCGGCGACGGCGTCGGCGGCCTGGTGTTCCTCCCAGAACGCGACCAGGCCGTTCATGACCAGCAGGACGCCGATGATGACCGCGTCGGCCCAGTGCCGGGCGGCGGCCGACAGCACGAGCGCGACCTCGATCATCCACGGGATCGGCGCCCAGAAGTAGCCGAGGAACGTGAGGAGGAGCGACGTCCGCTTCTCCGCCAACTCGTTCGGTCCGGTCCACCGCGAGCCGATCGGCTGCGTCGACCGACGACAACCCGGCCGGTGTCGCGCACAGCTGCTGCTCGACGACATCGAGTGACGCATCTCGCAACTCGTCAGCCGGAGCGGCATGCACCGCCCCCGCCGCCCGACTGGTCATCGCTCCGAACTCGGTCCGGGCCGCCGCACTCCGATCGCTCCTCTCGCCGCCCCTTCAGCCGCCGTTGGCTTCGCCCGCCATCTTGTGTACCTACCACCGTGCGCCACGAGAGAACAACGTCCCTTCGATCCGTGCCCGGGTCAACACGACATGCAATCACGCGCGATCGCCGCAACCGGGTCGAGCGGTTTGGACCTTTGCCCCTCGAACCTGATCGCGGGCGGGCACATTGTTCGGGCATGACTGGAGGCCGGACGCGACGCGCCCTTCCGGCTCGGGTGTGAGCAGTCCGGACGCGAACACGCTGAGGCGGCCCTGGGACCTCGAGGCCGACGCGGTCGCCTCCGCGCTCGGCGTCGACCCCGAACGCGGGCTCGACGCCGACGACACGCTCGCCCGGCTCGAGCGGTTCGGGGCCAACGCGCTGGAGCAGCACGCGGCCCGTCGGTCTGGCAGCTCGCGTTGCGCCAGTTCGCCAACACGATGACCACCGTCCTGCTCGTCGCCGCGATCGTGACGCTGTTGATCCACGAGTACGTCGACGCGGTCGCGATCTTCGTCATCCTCCTGCTGAACGCGATCATCGGCTTCGCCCAGGAGCGCCGCGCGGAGCGGGCGATGGCGGCGTTGCAGGCACTCACCACAACGGACAGCCGCGTGTTGCGCGCCGGGCAGGTTCGCGATGTTCCGAGCCCCGACATCGTCCCCGGCGACATCGTCGAACTCGCGGGTGGCGACGTGGTACCCGCCGACCTTCGCTTGTACGAGGTGCGCGGTCTCCGGGTGAACGAGGCCGCGCTCACCGGCGAGTCGGAACCGGCCGCGAAGACCGCCGACCGCCTCGCGAACGTCGCGCCTGCCCTGATCGCCGACCAGGAGAACATGGCGTTCAAAGGGACAGCGGTCACCTACGGCCGAGCGCGCGGCATCGTCGTGGCGACCGGAATGGCCACCGAAGTCGGCCAGATCGCGCGACTGCTGCAGAAGGGCGGCGACACCGGGACGCCGCTGCAACGGCGCCTCTCGGCGCTGGGGCGGCGAATGGCTGCCATCGCGCTCGTGATCGTGGCCGCGGTGTTCGTCGCCGGCATCGTGCGGGGCGAACCGGCCGACGACATGTTCCTCACCGCGGTCAGCCTCGCGGTGGCCGCGATCCCCGAGGGCCTCCCCGCGGTGGTGACCGTGTCACTGGCGCTCGGTGCGCGCCGCATGGCGGACCATCACGCCCTCGTCCGCAAGCTCCTCGCGGTCGAAACGCTCGGTTCCGTGACCGTGATCTGTTCCGACAAGACCGGCACGCTCACGCAGAACCGGATGACCGTCGAGCGGGTGTGGGCTCCGTCGGGTTTCTACGACGTCGAAGGAGCGGGGTACGAACCGCGGGGAACCCTGCGACCACGCGCCGGCACCGACGACCGTACGGGCGTCGACCGTGCGAGCGTCGAACGGATCGCGATGATCGCGGCCGCCTGCAACGACGCGGTGCTCCACGCCCCTACGTCGGGCACGGGCGAGTGGGCGATCACCGGCGACCCGACGGAAGGTGCACTGCTGGCGTTCGCCGGCAAACTCGGCGTCGAACGCCCTGCGCTGGAGGCCCGCCTGCCTCGACGGGCCGAGGTCGCGTTCGATTCGGCCCGCAAGCGCATGAGCACCGTCCATGCCGAAGGCAATGGCTCATGGATCGCGATGAAGGGCGCGTTACCGGCGCTGATTCCCCTGCTCGACGAGGAAGAGCGCGACCGGGTCGCCGGGGCCGAGGCCGCGAGCGACGCCATGGCACACGACGGCTACCGCGTCCTCGCACTCGCGGAGCGTCACACGAGCGCCGCTCCCGACGACCTCGACCGTCCCGAACACGCGCTGCACCTCGCCGGCCTCGTCGGGATCGCCGACCCTCCCCGCGCCGAGGCCCGGGACGCGATCGCACTGTGCACGCGGGCCGGGATCGCGACGGTGATGATCACCGGCGACGACCCGCGCACCGCGACCGCGGTCGCCAAACGGCTCGACCTCGCCGAGCACCTTGCCCCGGTGACGGGCGCGCAACTCGGCGAGATGTCGGACGAGGAACTGGCCGCGCGGGTGGGCGACATACGCGTGTACGCGCGTGCGAACCCGGAGCACAAGCTGCGCATCGTCGAGGCGTGGAAGGCCCGGGGCGCGATCGTCGCGATGACCGGTGACGGCGTGAACGACGCTCCGGCGCTGCAACGCGCCGACATCGGCGTCGCGATGGGGATCACCGGCACCGACGTGAGCAAGGAAGCGGCCGACATGGTTCTCGCCGACGACAACTTCGCGACGATCGTCGGCGCCGTGGAGGAAGGACGGCGGATCTACGACAACATCCGCCGCTTCGTGCGCTACCTGCTGACCACGAACTCCGGCGAACTCCTGGTGATGTTCATCGCGCCCCTGCTCGGCTTGCCGATTCCCCTGCTCCCCCTGCAGATCCTCTGGGTAAACCTGGTCACCGACGGCCTACCCGCCGTCGCGCTCGGGCTCGAACCGGCCGAGGCGAACACGATGGACCGGCCGCCACGGCTTCCCGGCGAGTCAATCCTCGGGAGGGGCCTGTGGCAGCACGCACTGTGGGTCGGCGCGCTCATGGCCGCGATCGTGATCCCGATGCAGGCGTTGGCGCGCGCCGCCGGGTGGCCGTGGCAGACGATGGTCGTGACGACCCTTGCCTTCCTGCAACTCGGTCACACGATGGCGGTTCGCTCCGAGGACGAGTCGACGTTCCGGCTGGGACTGCGCACGAACCGCTGGCTTGCCGGCGCCGTCGTCGTCACCGCGTTCGCGCAACTCGCGGTCGTGTACGTGCCCGGCCTCCAAGACGTGTTCCAGACCGAGGCGCTCGGAGCCCTCCAGCTCGCGATCGTCGCCGTGTGTTCGAGCGCAGTGTTCGTCGCGGTGGAACTCGAGAAGCTTCTGCGCCGCCGGGCACACGCGTGAACGCAACCGGGCCTGGTCAGCTCGCCATCTGCACCGGCACCTCGAGAATGTCTTGGCGCGAACCGTCCTTCGGCGACACCTGGTACACGATCACGCTCCCCATTCCCGAACGAGCCGACTGGTACCGCACGTCGAACGAGAAGGTGCCCCAAGTTCCGTTGCCGGCGGTCGCCGTCGTGAACCCCTCTTTGAGGATGAGCCCCTCGGGATCCGTGATCGTGTAGTTCACCGTTGCCTCGAACGTGTTCGCGATGCCGCGCACATGCAACGGCGACGAGACCTGTTCCGCGGGCGTCGGCGACTCGACGAGAATCGCCGGAGTGACGTTGGCGAAGTCGGCCCGTCCGACTCCGTCGACCATCACGCCCTCACCACCGATGGAGTTCACCGGCGTGCCGTCGAGCTCGAACCGCACCTGCTCGACACCGGGGAACTGCGTAACGGTGAACACGACTTGCGCGACCCGCGCCTGCATCGACTGGCTCCCGCCGCCCGACTCGAAGGCCTTCGAAAGATCTACGGTCGCGACGCCGTTGTCGACGGTGACACCGCGCAACACCGTGCCGACCGGGATCTGGGTTCCCATACCGAGATCGGTTTCAAGGCTGCCCTCCGGGCCGGCGAGGAGCGCTTCGAGCGCGCGTGCCGGCGTGGCGACCCCGCTCGACGACCGTCCGGCCGCCACCAGCTTCTCGTTGTGCACGAGGTACACCGCGAAATTCGCCGACGCCGGTTTCGTGGTCGTCGTCGCGATCGGTGCCGTCGTCGACGAGTTGGTCGACGGGTTCGTCGACGACGAGCTGTTGCTGCTACCGCATCCCGCGGCTACCAGCGCCAGCACCGTGGCGACCGCGAGCCCGGCAGCCCATCTTGCCCCCCTGTTCGCGCGCATCGTTGGCTCCCTTCGAGGCTTCCTCCACCCCGAGTTTGCGCGCCCACGCGAAGCTTTCGAGTGCTGAAGGTCAGGATCCGGGTCACGAACGGCCCAAACCGCCGACGCGTACGATCCTCCGCACCGGATCGGCGGCCCGCTGCATCGAACGCGGCGCAGGCGCGCGAGCCCCTAGCCTGGAATTCCCGATGACCCAGCGAACCCACGTGCGCATCCCGGTGGCCGGGCGCGCGTTGTCGCCGGTCGGCAGCGACTTCGTCTCGGTCGAGGTTCTCGGTGGTGTGCTGCTCCTCGGCGCGCTGGTCGCGGCGCTCGTCTGGTCGTCGACCGCACCCACTTCGTACGCCGAGGTGTGGGCCCACGAGTTGACGATCGGGCTCGGGCGATTCTCGCTCGTCGAGGACCTGGGGCACTGGGTCAACGACGGCTTGATGACGCTCTTCTTCCTCGTCGTCGGGCTCGAGATCAAGCGCGAACTCGTGCGCGGGGAGCTCCGCGACCGGCGCACCGCGCTCGTGCCCGCCATCGCCGCGCTCGGTGGGATGGCCGTGCCGGCGATCCTCTTCACCGCCGCGAACTTCGGCGGTACGGGGAGCCGCGGCTGGGCGATACCCATGGCGACCGACATCGCGTTCGCGGTCGTCGTGCTGGCCGCGCTCGGCAGCTTCGTGCCGAAACCGCTGAAATTGTTCCTCCTCACCCTCGCGATCGTCGACGACATCGGCGCGATCGTCGTCATCGCGATCTTCTATTCCGATGGCATCACGATCGGCTGGCTGCTCGGCGCGCTCGCCGTCACGCTGGTGGTCGCGCTCGGCGTGCGGCTCGGCGTAACGCACGTCGCGGTCTACATCGTCCCCGCGTTCCTGCTCTGGTTGTGCCTCTTCGAGTCAGGAGTGCACCCGACGATCGCCGGTGTCACGCTCGGGCTCCTTGCCCCTGCGCACCCGGTCGGCACCCGCGACGTCATCGGCGGTCTCGAACATCGACTTCACCCCTGGTCGAGTTTCGTCGTCGTACCCCTGTTCGCACTCGCGAACGCGGGCATGCACCTCGACGCGCATGTCATCCGCCGGGCGAGCACGAGCGCGGTCGCGTGGGGCATCGTCGCCGGGCTCGTCCTCGGCAAACCGATCGGGATCACACTCGCCGCGAGCATCGCCACCCGGACGCGCATCGGCCGGCTCCCCGACGGGATCACGTTCCGGCACCTCCTCGGGGCCGGATGTCTGGCGGGGATCGGCTTCACGGTGTCACTCTTCATCGCCGAGCTGTCGTTCAAGGGAACGATCCTGGATGATGCGAAGCTCGGCATCCTGGTCGCGTCGGTAGCGAGCGCGTTGCTGGGGAGCGCGCTCTTGCTCCTCACCCGCTCCCACGACAGCTCAGACGTGGTGGACGTGCCGACCGCCGCGGCCGACCGACCGGATTGACCTCCCCGTGCGCCGCGTTGGCGTGCATACTGTGCTTCGGGGGCATGATGGGGCTCGCGGAGCGGATTGCCGACGTATTCGCCGGCTGCGAAGGCCAGTTCGGCTTCTACGCACGCAATCTGGCCACCGGGGAAACGATCGCGATCAACTCCGGCACGGTGTTTCCCGCCGAGAGTGCAGCCAAGACCTTCGTGCTCGTGCACTACTCCCATCTCGTCGCCTCGGGCGCGGTCGACGCGGCGAGACGCGTTCGGCTCGGCCGCGGCAACCGCCACATCGGTACCGGCGTCCTGCGCTTCCTCGCCGACGGGCTCGAACCGACCCTCGACGACCTCGCCTGGTTGATGATCGTCGTGTCCGACAACACCGCCACCGCCATGCTCATGGAAGCGGTCGCCCACCCGGCCGACGTCAACGCGGCGATGCGCGAACTCGGGTACCCCACGGCGAACCTCAACGAAACCATCACCATCGAGCGCGCACTGGCGGGCGAACCGTTCTCGACGTCGTCACCCCGCGACCTGGCCGAGGTCTACACGCAGCTCGACGAGCGCTGCCGAACGATCCTGTTCCGCCAGCAGCACCTCATCGGGCTCCCCCGCCGGCTGCCGCACCTGTCGTACGCGCTCGACGTCGGCATCACGATGCCCGTGCGCGTCTACAACAAGACCGGGAACGGCGCCGGCACCTTCGTCGACTCCGGTCTCTTCGAGACCGACACGAGTTCGTGGGTCGTCGCGGCGATGGCCGCCCAACAAACCGACTTCGCCAGCCGGCCCGACGACGCGGCACCCGCCGCGTTCGGCGAGGTGGGCGAACTGCTCTACGACGCGTGGTCGCGACGCTGAGCGCCGCGCCGCAAAGCGCGGCGCTCATACCCGCTGACGCGGTCCATGGTTGCGGTGTTCGTGACGGTGGCGGAAACCGCAGTGAAGGGCCGGATGAACTCGTCGCTCTTGCCGTTGGTGTCGTCGGCGACCAGGTTCACCGCCGCCGACTGGAATGCGACGAAGCTCGCGGCGGTGCTCAACGCCGGGTGGCCGCTGCTGTCACCGTTTCCCTCGGCGAACTCGACGACACGCTCACCCGAACCGTGGTCGTGCACGCCGCGAGCGCCACCGCCCCGACGACAACGACGTACAAGCCGGCTCTGCGCACCTCGACCCCTCACCCCGGGAACAGTGAACATGCTCGCCCGCGCGTCGCGGCCGTGCAACGGTGCGAACGGCGTACCGTTACGCCGAGAACCGGCCACGCTCGGGTAAGGGAACATGACCACACTCGCAAACCGTCCCAACACCGCACTTCTCGTCGTCGACGTGCAGAACGGCGTCGTCAACGGGGCCCACCGGCGCGACGAAGTGGTCGCGAACATCGGCCGGCTGGTCGACAAGGCGCGGCGAGAACGGGTCCCCGTCGTCTGGGTGCAACACTCCAACGAGGGCCTCACGCGAGGAAGCGACGAGTGGCGCATCGTTCCCGAACTCGACCCGAGTGAGACCGAACCGCTGGTCGAGAAGCAGTACGGCGACTCCTTCGAGGACACCGACCTCGAGACCGTGCTTTCGGGCCTGGGCGTCGGGCGACTCCTCGTCGCCGGCGCGCAGACCGATGAGTGCATCCGGTCGACGCTTCACGGCGCGTTCGTCCGCGGGTACGACGCGACGCTGGTGAGCGACGCGCACACGACCGAGGACCAGACCGCGTGGGGCGCGCCACCGCCCGAGCAGGTCATCGCGCACACCAACCTGTACTGGAAGTTCCAGACCGCGCCGGGGCGGACGGCCGGCGCAGTCGAAACTGACGACGTCGACTTCACGCCGCACTGACCCTTCTGCCCGTAAGGTGCCGTCTGCTTCTTCAGGCGGCAAAGGTGGGTGCGAGGTATGGCTGGGTTGGCGGTCGGCATCGTCGGAGCCGGCGGGGTCGGGGTCGCGACGGCCTCTGCGCTGATCATGCGCGGGCTGGCCGGCCGCGTCACGATCTACAGCCGCGATGGTGGTGCGGCCCACGGTCTCGCCCTCGACTTCATGCACGCCCGGCCCCTGCTGCCGCGCATCGAGGTGCGCGGTCGAGCCCTCGACGAGATCGAGCGGGAAGACATCCTCGTCATCACCGCCGGTCACCACACGACACCGGGCGAAACTCGCCTCGACATGCTGCAACAGAACATCGTCGTGATGGACACGGTCGCGACCGCGGTGGAATCGGGTGCGCTGCCGGGCATCGCGCTCGTGGTCACCAACCCGCTCGACGTGATGACCGAGTACCTCACCCGGCGGTGGAGCGATCGTCCGGTCGCGGTGATGGGTTCGGGCACCGCGCTCGAGACGCTCCGGCTCACCGACCGCATCGCGCGTGAGTGCGGTGTGCACCCGCGCAGCGTGCACGCGTGGGTCGTCGGCGAGCACGGCGACTCGTGCGTCTTCCTCCTCGACTCGGCGGTCGTCGGGACGCTGCCGCTCGTCGAGTTCGCGGCCCAGCGCGGCATCGCGCTCACGCCGGACCGCTTCGCGGCCATCGAACGCGACGTGCGCGACGCCGCCTACGAAGTGCGCGACCTCAACGGTTCCGCCGTACAGGGCATCGGCCTCACGGTGAGCGGCCTCGTCCACGCGCTCGTCCACGAGGTGGGCGCCCTCATCCCCGTATCGGTGCGGGTCGGCGAGCGGACGTGCGCGAGCCTCCCGTGCGTGCTCGGCCCCGACGGCCCGAGCGCGCCCCTCTGGCCGCAGATGACCGACCTCGAACGCAAGGCGTGGGACCACTCGCTCGAGACGCTCGAAGCCGCGAACGATCTGCTCCCGCTCTGACCCCTCCGGAGGGCCTGCGGCCACGGCTTGGCCTCATCGTTCCTCCCGGGAACGATGAGCGGTTGCTACGAACTCCTCGGCAAATCTCGGTGCACCCTCTTCGAGCGGCACGCGCGCGGCGATGGCCGTGAAGCAGATCGCGTGGTACCAGCCGCACAGCATCGTCAGGTCGAGAAGCTGCGCGTGATCGAACTCCTCGAGCAGTTCCTCCCAGAGGGCGTCCGGGATGTCGGCGTGGTCGTGCAATGCGTCGACCGCGCGAAGCAGCAATCGGTCGCGCTCCGACGTCCAGCACGGATCGTCGGGGGTGCCGTAGGTGATCGAAGCGACCTGACCGGGGCCCAATGCCGCGCGCTCGGCGAACACTGCAACGTGAACGCCCCATTCGTACTCGCACCGGCACCGCGCGCAGGTTCGATCGACGACGATCTCACGGTCGCGAAAAGAGAGGGAGAGCGACTTGCTCAGCTCGTACGACCCCCAGGCCTGCATGGCCTCCGTCATGGCGAGGTTGTGGGCGAACGTCCTGAACAGCGCGATCGGTGGCACACCGGCGGGCATCATCGGTTTCAGCACCGCTTCCGTCTCCGGGTCGAACGGCGCTTCGAGAGGGGGTATTCGAGTCACGGCCACGTCCTGTAGGCTGTTACGAAATCAGTAACACACGGTGCCAGCGTACCGTTACGGAAACCGAAACGCAAGACTCGAAAACCCGAAACGCAGTGGTCGCGCATGACATCCAAGACCCCGAAACCAGGGCGCCCGGTACGCGCGTCGAAGACGGGGCGGCCGATCATGGCCGCGCTCGATCTCCTCGGACGTCGATGGGCCTTGCGCGTCCTTTGGGAACTGCGAGCCGAACCGGTCGGCGCCCGCGCGCTCCTGTCGCGCTGCGACGGCCTGTCGCCCAGCGTGCTGTACGACCGGCTGCGAGAACTGACCGAGGCCGGCCTCATCGGCCGGCACGGCCAGGACTACGCGCTCACGAGCCTCGGCCATTCACTCGGTGACGCGATCGCTCCCCTCGACGCGTGGTCGAAGCGATGGGCGAAGGAGATCGGTTGACGCCCGCATGCGACGCGCGCGTCGTGCCGTGGGCGCTCTTCCTCAGCTCAAGCGGACCGGCAGCTCATCGATCGCGGCGAGAATCGGGTTGTCGAAGCCGAACGCGCGGTAAGAAGGCTCTCCGAGTACTTCGATCTCACGCGTGCGCGCGAAGAGTTCCTCGAACAGGATCGTGATCTCGCGCTTCGCGAGGTTGGCGCCGAGGCAATAGTGCGCGCCGCCGCCACCGAAGGTGACATGCGGGTTGGGTGCGCGTCGGATGTCGAAACGGAACGGATCGTCGAACACGTCTTCGTCGCGGTTCCCCGACGGGTACCACAGCGTGACGCGGTCGCCGGCGGCAATCGGCACCCCACGGATCTCGGTCGCCCGGGTCGCCCGGCGCGCGAAGTACCCGACGGGCGACGACCACCGCAGGATCTCGTCGACGGCGGCCGGCATCGCGTCGGCCTCAGTACGCAGCACCTCGAGTTGCTCGGGATTTGCCAGCAGGGTCGACAGACCGCTCGAGATCGCATTGCGCGTCGTCTCGCTCCCCGCGACGGTGAGCACCATGAAGAACAAGTCGAGTTCGATCTCGCTGAGCGCGGTGCGCTCACCGTCATCCGTTTCGATCTCGACCGTCGAGAGAATCGTCCACACGTCGTCCTGCGGGCGGGCCCGCTTGCTGCGGCCGAGCTCCTGCGCGTACTCGAACATCTCGACCTGCGCGTCGAGCCCACCCTGGAGGAACGCGTTCGCCAGCGCGAACACGTGCGGTCGATCATCGACGGGAATACCGACGATGTCGGCGATCATGTTCATCGGCAGCTGGTACGCGACCTCCTGCACGAAGTTGCACGTGCCGCGCTCGAGTGCCCGGTCGATGATCGACGTCGCCCATGCCCGTGCCCGCTCGTCGAGGCTGCGGACCATGCGGGGCGTGAAACCCGCGCTGATCAGGCGGCGCAGCCGGGTGTGTTCCCGACCGTCCATGCTCACGAGCATCACGCCGCGCATCTCGGGCTGGTGGACGAGTTGGGGCCCGTCGAACGCGGTGAAGGTCTCCGTGTCGCGGTTCGCGGCCTGGATGTCTTCGTGTTTCGACAGGACCCAGAACCCGGGGTCGTGCCGTCCCGGAAGATCGGCTGCGATCGGTTGCCACCGCACCGGCGCCTCACGCCGCAGCGCGGCGAACACGTCGTGCGGGAAACCGTTGCGGTAGAGATCGATCGAGGTGAGGTCGAGGTCGCGGAGGTCGGAAGCGTCGAGGGCGATCTCCGGCATGGCGAGATACTGCCAGACGGCAACCCTTTGCCGCCGGTTGCCGCCGGTTGCCGTCGGTTTCCGGTCGGTGCCGAGGCCTCGGTCGTCAGGCCGACTGTGGTATTCGACGGTCCGCGGGCTGATGAACAGCCGGCTGCCGATCTCGGGATTCGTCGCACCCTCGCCGGCGAGGTGCGCGATCTGCGCTTCTTGCGGAGTGAGCTCGTCGCTCGCTTCGACCGATCGTTTGCGCACCGTATGCGCGGTCATGCGCGTCGGCCCGAGCCGCGCAATCGCTTCCCGGTAGCGCTCCTCGGCGTCGCGGCCATCGCCGAGCAGGGCGCGGGAACAGGCCAGCATGCCCAGCGCCCAGTCGCACCGATCGTGCGTGCTCGCCGAGGCCGATCAGTGCCGGGGTCAGATCACCCCGAGCCCGTTGAGCGCCTTCACGGTGAACCAGGTGCCGAACACGACGCCGAGGGCGATGACGATCGTCCGGTTGTGGCGCTCGAGCCACGTCGACGCGCGCCCGAGCAGGGCTGCGGAACCATCCGGCGCGACCGTCGCGACGCCGAGCGCGGCCAGATGCGGTAGCTCGGCCAGCACCACGAACGCCAGGAAGGTCACGACCGCGCCGGTGCGGCCGAGGTCGGCGTCACCGATGCTCGCGATCGCGCCGAGCGTGAAGACCCAGAACTTCGCGCCGATCGCCAGCAACGCGATGCCGAGGAGGAACGCCTTGACGGGGGTCATCGTCGCGGTCGCGGTCATCCACTTCGGCGGTGGGGCGTCAGGGTCGTCCCCGTGGAAGAACTGCCGCGCCGCGGTGACGAAGAACACGACGCCCAGGACGAGCAGAACTCCGGAGACGAACGGCGACGTGTCGTTCGACGACGGCGCAGCGGTCGACGGGCTGCTCCCGGTGAGGATCAGGCCGAATACCAGGCCCTGACTGACGCGCACGACCGTCATGCCGAGTACGAACGCGAACGCGGTCGCCCGCGCCGACCGCAGCAACAAGATCGTGAGGACGATCTGGATCGGCACCACCGCGCTGCCGACGACGAGCGGGCCAAGGGTGACCCAGAGATTCATGCGGGCCCTTTCGAAACGCCGCGACTCCGGCCATCGTCGTCCGTGCCCGCGCCGACCGAATCACCTGTGTCGAGTGACCCGCAGCGCCCGGGGCGGCCGTATGTTCGAACCGTCCGTCGAACAACGGCCGTCGAACAAAGGAGTGCCCGTGACGCTCGGACCGATCGAGATGGTGGTGCTCGGGTTCCCGGGCAGCCGGTTTACTGGTGAGATCCGGCCGCGGGTCGAAGAGCTCGTCGAGCGCAACGTCGTGCGGGTCGTGGACGCCTTGCTGATCACGAAGGACGGCGAGGGCACGACGACGTTCCTCGAGCTCGACGAACCGACCGACGACCCCGACGCCCGGGCTCTCGCCCAGTTCATGTCCGACCAGCTCGACCTGCTCTCCGACGAGGATGTCGCCTTCGTCGCCGACTCGCTCGACCCCGGCTCGTCGGCCCTGGTGCTCGTGTTCGAGCACGTCTGGATGAAGCCGGTGCGCGAGGCGATCGTGAATTCCGGCGGCGTGCTGATCGCCGACATCCACGTGCCCGCCGAGGTCGTCGACGAAGTCCTCGCCCCCGCGTAGCGGGCAGCATCCGAATTCCGAACCGAACAGGAGCACTGATCATGCCTCGACGACGTATGGGACGACCCGGTCTCGTCGGCACGATGGCGCGTACGGCGGTGATCGCGGGGACCGCGACCGCCGTCGTCGGAGCCGTCGGCGGCAAGCAACAGGCCCGGGCGCAACAACAGGCGGCGGCGCAGCAGGCGCAGATGGCCCCACCGCCGCCACCGGTCGCCGCGGCGCCGGCCGAGGACGAGGGCATGGCCAAGATCGCGCAGCTCGGTGAGATGCACGCCAAGGGCCTGCTCACCGACGACGAGTTCGCGGCCGCGAAGGCGAAGATCCTCGGGATCTGACCGGGTCCCCGTTGACCAGCCGACAGCTCCCGCTTCCCGCACCGCCGTTCGCCGGCCGCATCGAGACCCTCGCCCAGAACTCGACCGCCGACCGGCCGCGCATCGCCACCCCGCCCGCGGGGGCGCCGAACGTGGTCCTCGTCATGTTCGACGATGTCGGCTTCGGCGGCCCGGGCACCTTCGGCGGGCCGATCCCGTGCCCCACGCTCGATCGCGTCGCCGCGCAGGGTTTGCGGTACAACCAGTTCCACACGACGGCGTTGTGCTCGCCGACGCGCGCCGCGATCCTGACCGGCCGCAATCACCACAGCGCGCACATGGGTGCGATCAGCGAGATCGCGTACGGGTTCCCCGGCTATGACGGCATGATCCCGCGCAGCACCGCGACGGTCGCGGAGATCCTGCGCGACAACGGCTACGGCACCGCGATCTTCGGCAAGGCGCACGTGACCCCGATGTGGGAGACGAGCCCGGCCGGGCCGTTCGACCGGTGGCCCACCGGTCTCGGCTTCGACCGGTTCTACGGCTTCCTCGGGGGCGAGACCTCCCACTGGGAACCGGCGCTGTACGACCAGACCACGCCGATCGAGCCCTACCGCGGCCGGGACGACTACCACCTGACCGAAGACCTCGCGGCGCGCGCGATCGAGTGGATGCGGCTGCAGAAGACGTCGGCACCGAACAAACCGTTCTTCTGCTACTTCTCCACCGGTGCCGCGCACGCGCCGCATCACGTCTGGCCGGAATGGATCGAACGGTTCCGCGGGCAGTTCGACCAGGGTTGGGATCGTCTGCGGGAGGAGATCTACGCCCGCCAACTCGACCTCGGCGTCATCCCGCCGGGTACGACGCTCACCCCCCGGCCTTCCCAACTCCCGTCGTGGTCCGAATACGACGACCGCTACAAGCCCGTCGCGTCGAGGCTCATGGAGGTCTTCGCGGCCTTCCTCGCGCACACCGACGCGCAGATCGGCCGCCTCGTCGACGCGCTCGAAGAGATGGGCGAGTGGGACAACACACTCTTCTTGTACCTCACCGGCGACAACGGATCGTCGGCCGAAGGAACGTTGCACGGGGCGTGGAGCGCGCCGTCGTTCCAGAACGGGTTCCCCGAAGACCCGGAGTGGTTGCTCGAGCACCTCGACGACTTCGGCTCGGCCCGCTGCGAGAACCACTTCAACGCGGCGTGGGCGTGGGCGCTCGACACACCGTTCCAGTGGACGAAGCAGGTCGCCTCACACTTCGGCGGGACGCGCAACGGGCTCGCAGTTTCCTGGCCCTCGTCGATCTCCGCACCGGGCGGGCTGCGGACGCAGTTCCACCATGTCATCGACGTCGTCCCGACCATCCTCGACAGCGCCGGGATCACCGAGCCCACCGAGGTCAACGGCATCGCGCAGAAGCCGATCGAAGGCGTGAGCATGCGCTACTCCTTCGACGACGCCGACGCCCCGAGCACCCGCACCACGCAGTACTTCGAGATCCTCGGCAACCGGGCGATCTACCACGACGGATGGATCGCGTCGTGCTTCCACGGCCGGGCCCCGTGGATCCGCACCGCCGCGATGCCGTTCGGCGAGGGCGCGGAAACATGGGAGCTGTACCGGATCGTCGACGACTTCAGCCAGGGCGTCGACCTCGCCGCGCAGTATCCCGAGAAGTTGCGCGAGCTCCAGGCGCTCTTCGACCGCGAGGCCGCGAAGTACGACGTGTACCCGCTGAGCGACGAGACCGTGCAGCGCGCGCTCCCGAGCAACCGGCCGAGCCACCTCGACGGCGTGACCCACTTCGAGCTCTACCCCGAGAACGTTCGGATGACGGAGATGGCGTCGGTCAATCTCAAGAACGTCTCGTTCGACCTGCGCGCCCGCGTCGAGATTCCCGAACGGGGCGCCGAGGGAGTGATCGTCTGCCAGGGTGGCGCGATGGCCGGGTGGTCGCTCTACCTCGTCGGCGGCCGGCCCGCGTACACCTACAACTACTTCGGCCGCGACGTCACGACGATCGCGTCGCCCGGCGAGCCCCCGACCGGTTCCGTGGTGATCGACGTCGCGTTCGACTACGACGGCGGCGGGCTCGGGCGGGGCGGGACCGCGCGACTGTCGGTCGGGGGAACGGAGGTCGCGCGGGGACGGATCGAGCACACCGTGCCCTTCCTGTTCTCGATGAGCGGCGAGACACTCGACGTGGGCGTCGACACCGGCTCGCCCGTCGGACCGTACGACGGCCGGTTCCCGTTCACGGGCGCGATCACCAAGGTCGAGATCGACCTCCGGTCGGGGCTCGACGACGAGGGCCGCCGGGAGCTCCACGAAGGCCGGCTGCGCGGCGCGATCGCAAGTCAGTGAGCGCGCCGGTCGGGCGCCGAGCGCGGCGCGGGCGGCAGAAGGCGGCCGAGGATTGCCGCCGCGATCACTCCATCTATCGCCATCCCGCGAGAGCCCCGGCGCGTCCCCACGCTCTCACGACTGTCGGCGCGGCGTCGGCGCCCGGGCAGACGGACGCGAGCGTCGCTGTCATCGCGCACCCACCCGCTCGAGCGTCAGGTCCGCGGCATCAACTGTCGGTTGCGGCCGCCACGTCGTGTCGAGACCGCGCATGAGAAAGGCACTGTCCACACGGGCACTGCCGGCCGGGAAGCGCGCCATGTCATCGAAGAACGTGGACGACACCTCGTCGACGTGGAGAGGCTCCATACCCCACCCTTCGGTCGCGAGCTCGACGCCGTCGAATCTCGTGTCGCACGACGTGGCCGCGTACGCCACGGGCGCGGACCGGAAGAACTGCGACGCTTCGTCGATGGTGCCGAAGAGAGAACCCGGCATGACATCGGCGGCAAGGTGAGCAGCGACGACGATGCCGACGGAACCATCGCGGCTCTCGACCGCAACGCGGTACCGCCCGTCACGCGCTTCGACGTCGAAGCGCGCCAGGTGTTGCGCACCGGGAAACGCGCGGCCGCCGAGCAGCGTCGCCAGGTGTGATGAGGTGTCGCGACGCGGCACGTAGACACCCGCGACGGGGCCCTGCGCGCCGTCCCACTCGACGGCGACGCGGTGCGCAGCGTTCTCCGACGTCAACCCGACCCACTCGGGCAATCCCGCCGGGCGAACCGCCCGCAACCGGATCAGGCATACGCCGGCAACGCCGAACCCGCGAACAACGAGAGGCCGGAACGGGTGCGGGAGAACGCGTGCCAACACATCGGCATCGACGCGGTAGTTCAGCAAGATCCTCCGGTCGATCGACGCTCGGAGCGTGGGCGCTCTCACTTGCTGCTCTTCGTCGTGCGGCGACGGCGCATCACGACCTGCTCCGGGCACACCGCGGAGAGAAAACCGCCGACGCACACCGCGAGGCGTTCCTGCGCCAACGAGTACATGATCCGATTCGCCTCGCGCCGTTCATGGACGAGCCCTGCGGCCTTGAGGATCGAGAGGTGCCGTGACACCGACGGGCCCTTGATCGGGAACTTGGAGGCGATATCGCCGGCCGAGAGCTCGCCCGCCCGGAGATCCTGGAGGATCTGGCGCCGCGTGGGATCAGCGAGGGCTCGGAAGACGGTGGCGCTTTCATCGTCGGACATGGTCGCTATTTAGCCATATAGCTAGATAGCAAGTCAACTCCGTGCCAAGCCTGAACGTCGTTTGGGCATGGGAACCGTCCCGCCTCGATCGGTCGGGCCGCCTTCGGCCGGTTAGCGCTTCCCGCCGGGTTCCCAGAGGCTGGCGGTGTAGTCGGCTTCGAGTGACTCGTCGATCGTTTCGGCGGGTACTTCTCGCAGCGTTGCGATCTGGTCGCGGATGATGCAGCCCAGTGAGGGCAGCGTTGACCGGTCGGGCCAGGACTGCGGATCCCACAACTCGCTGCGACGGAACGCTTTTGCGCAATGCATGTACTGCTGGGTCAACGTGACGCCGATCGCGGCCTTTGGACGCCGGTCTTTCACCGCGCACGCGTCGAGGACAGCCGGATCGGTTGTGATGCACGCATGCCCGTTCACGCGCAACGTCTCTTCGACGCCCGGCACGAGGAACAGCAACCCGATCCCGGATCCGGCCACGATGTTCGTGATCGAGTCGAGCAGGTTGTTACCGGCAAGGTCCGGGATCACCAACCGCTGATCGTCGAGCACGACCACGAAACCCGGCGGCCCGCCCTTTGGGGAGACGTCGCCCGTGCCGTCGGGCGACGCAGTACCGACGAGCACAAACGGGGCCGCTTCGATGAAGGTGCGAGCATGCTGATCGAGATGCCCGAGCACCTTCTCAACAACACTGCCTGGCATCCGGTACAGGTCGCGCAACTCGGCTTCGGTCGTGAGAACAGCATCAAATCCCACGTCGCTCATTACGCAAACCTACCGTCCAGCCCGACCTTCGACGAGTGCCCCGATAGTCCCAACAGACGACGAAGAAGGCAGCCGCTCTCGAGGACACGGTCCTTGGTCTCTCACGCGCGTTGGTGGGTGGCCGTTACCGTCTGTCCCATGAGCGGCCGTCGCGTCATCGCCTGCGCAGGCTCTTGTTCCGGTGGCATCCGCCTACCGTCGGCCGACGCGGCGCCCCTGTCCGTGGCCGTGCCCGTACCGCGGAACGCTCTCGACCGCGCGGGAACCCTCATCGCACCTTCGTACGCGTTGCCCTTCGCGTCGTCGACGGCCCAGGGCCCTGCGCGTCCGGGATGGCACGCGTTTGGTATGCATCAGTGGGAACGAGCATGAAGCGAGATCAACGCGCCGTGGTCGCGTCACCTGCCCCGCCGTACGCGGCGCTGCGAAGGCTCAACATCGCCGCAGGTCTGTTCCTGCTCATCGAGTCGGCCTACATGCTGGTTGCGAGCAACACTCTCGCCCTGCCTGTGACGGCCGCGTACCTACGTGATGATCCTGTTGCCGTCACGTCTCCGTCGCCCGCGCACACCGTCTTCTCCGTGCGGATCGGGCACGCGGTCGCCTTGTTCCTCGCTCTTGCTGCCGTCGATCACCTCGCGGTCGCGAGCCCAGGCCTTCGCCGCTGGTACGAACGATCGATCGCGAGCGGTACGAACTACGCCCGCTGGATCGAGTACTCGATCAGCGCGTCGATCATGCTCGTACTGATCGGTCTGTTCGTCGGAATCCGCGATCTCGCAGCCGTCGTGGCGCTCTTCGCGACGAACACCGCGATGATCCTGTTCGGATTGTTGATGGAGCGTCATCAGCGACCGGGCCATCCCGACTGGAGTGCCTTCTGGTTCGGATCGCTGATCGGGGTCGTGCCCTGGGCGCTCATCGCGATCTTCGTCAGCAAACCTGACAACGTGCCCGCGTTCGTCTACGCGATCACGATTGTTCAGTTCGTGCTCTTCTTCAGCTTCGCGCTGAACATGGCGCTGCAGTACGCGCAGATCGGTCGCTGGCGCGACTACTGGTACGGCGAGGTCGTGTACATCTCGCTCAGCTTCACCGCGAAGTCACTCCTCGCGTGGCTGATCTTCGCCAACGTGCTGAGGACCTGACATGGGGGCGCGCTCGACACGACACGGAACGATCCCACCGGTCACCTCTCGCCAAAACTGGCGTCACACCCGCGCCGCGGTAGCGGCCCGTCACGCGTGCCAATCGGCGCTCCCGCGGTTACTCACAGCGCACCGTCTCGAGCGCAGCATGAAGGCCGGCGGAAATGCGGGCAGCCGTCGCCTTCTGCTGCGGGAACGCGATCCAGTTGTCGCCTTCGGCATAGGTCAGATTCGTCGCTTGGTTCTTGGCGACGAAACAGACGCCTTGCCGCAGCGCCGTACCCGTTGCCGCGACGAGAGCGCTGTGATCCGCAAACATGCGGATAGCGACCGTGTCGTCGCCGACATCACACGACACCTCTTCCTCCGGATCGACTGGCGTCGTCACTGGCGGTCCGGGCTCCAGTTCAGCGGTCTCGCACCCGATGCCGGCCGCTCGCATTGCTTCGGCGATCTGGATGGCATGCGTCACGCCTCCGGCCGGCAGCGGTCGCGGTTGCACGACCGTTGTCGGCACCGGGGCCCCGCCACCGACGACTGTCACCGGCGGTCTCGGAGCGGATGTCGGAGCGACGAGCGTCGTCGCCGTAACGACCGTCCGGCTTGCGCTCATCCCGTCGGAGCTACCGCACGCCGCAAGAAGAACGACGAGCGCGACCGCCCCTGACACCGTCATCGTGCGCACCCGCGAATGATGCCATCACGCCCGGGAGTCATTTCCCGCAGGCGCGAGAAGCGCGAGGTCCGGGAGACCTAATCCGTCATCCTTGGCGTGGCGCACGCTGATGCCCCGAGGCCTGGCATCAGCGCACCCCCTCCTCGGTACGATCGCGCGAGGGACGCCGTGGAGCCTCAGGTTTTCAACCGTGATTTCGACAGCCCCGCCCTCGTGAGGCGTGCAGAAAACCTCGTCGGTGCTGGTGCGAGCCGCGCCATCAGTATGTGGTGGAACGCGAAAGCGCAGATTCCGGAACGCGCGGCGATTGCGAGCCACTGACAGGCCGTGCGCCCGCCGAGCCGCGTAGATGGAGCGCAGAGGTATTCGGCCTGACGGAGTCCAATCTGCTGCGAGGATGTCCTCATGCGCCGCTACGAGGGGACGGTCTTCGACAGCTGCCGCTGGGACGGTTTCGAACTGCGCGCCGGCGACATCATCATCAGCACGCCGCCGAAGTGTGGGACGACGTGGATGCAGATGATCTGCGCGCTGCTCGTTCTCCAGGAGCCGGAGCTGCCGCTGCCGTTGGACACGCTCTCGCCGTGGATCGACATGGTGACCCGCGCTCGCTCGGAGGTGTTCGCCGAACTGGACGCCCAGACCCACCGCCGGTTCATCAAGACCCACACACCGCTCGACGGGATCCCCAACGATCCGAGAGTCACGTACATCTGTGTCGGACGCGACCCGCGTGACGTGGCGCTGTCGATGGACCGGCACATCGACAACATGGACATCGGCGCGTTCGTCGCCGCCCGCGACCGGGCGGCCGCGATCGACGGCATCGCGCTCGGGCCGTTGAACACACGGCCGCCGCGCCCCGACAGCGAGCGAGCCCGCTTCTGGCGGTGGGTTGACGACGAGACCCCTTCGACGCAGTCGGGAGGGGTGTCGCTGCGGTTCACCGTCGAGCACCTGCAGACGTTTCGCGATGCTGCCGACGATCTCGACGTCGTCTTCCTGCACTATGACGACCTGAAGGCCGACCTGGAGGGGCAGATGCGACGGTTGGCCGCGCATCTCGGCATCGACGTCGACGTCGACCGTTGGCCCCCTCTCGTCAAGGCGGCGACGTTCGAGTCGATGCGCAGCAGAGCCGACGTGACCGTGCCTGCCGGCGGTCCCGAGTACTGGATCGACCCGGCCGCGTTCTTCAGCCTCGGGACGAGCGGCCAGTGGCGCTACCTCCTCGACGACGACGACCTCGCACGGTACGCAGCGCGAGTGCGGACGCTCGCGCCCGACGACCTCGTCGCGTGGTTGCACCACGAGCCGATTGACTGAATCACGTTCGGCGCCGTGGCCTGTATGCATATCGCCGGCGCCCGATACAAGCGATCTCGAGCACCACCGGTTGCAACGGCAGCCTGAGTCAACCGCCACCGACAACCAGACGCACCCTTCAGCGGCACGCCACGACCGGCGAGCCGCTACGTGTCCCTAGAAGATGCGGAACCAGGCGCAATGACGCCGAAGTACAGTCAAACCGCATCCGCAACGGGGGTTTCGCCCACGATTTGTGCATGCCCCGCCCTCGTAGCTCAGGGGATAGAGCAAC
>CAWAJR010000007.1:0-454814 GCA_963782465.1 uncultured Actinomycetes bacterium
GAGTCTGCTGCTCTAGCCAGTTGAGCTAGGGGCGCGTGAGGGGGCGAGCGTACCCCACGGGGTGCCTGAACCGGCCTCTGTGGCTCCGATCCCGTAGCGTGCACGGGTAATGGACGTACTGGTCAGCGGGGCGGGCGGGCTGATCGGAACGGCGCTCACGCGCACGCTCACCGCCGCGGGCCACCGGGTCGTGCGGTTGCGGCGGGGCGACGCGAGGAACGACGACGAGGTGAGCTGGGACCCGCTCGCGATGCGGATCGACGCGCCTTCGCTCGAGGGCCTCGACGCGGTCGTGCACCTCGCGGGCGAGAGCATCGGCGACCACAGATGGGACGACGCCACCAAGCGCCGGATCCTGGAGAGCCGAACGAACGGCACATCGTTGCTCGTAGGCGCGCTCGCATCGCGGGAACGGAAACCGTCGGTGCTCGTATCGGCGTCGGCGATCGGTTACTACGGCGATCGCGGCGACGCGGTGCTCACCGAGGATGCCGAACCCGGCACCGATTTCCTGGCCGGCGTGTGCAAGCAGTGGGAAGCCGCGACTGCGCCGGCATCCGATGCGGGCATCCGGACCGTGTGTACCCGTACCGGCATCGTGCTCGCGCCGAAAGGCGGTGCGCTCGGCCGGATGCTGCTGCCGTTCAAGCTCGGGCTCGGCGGTCGGATCGGACCCGGCACGCAGTACATGAGTTGGGTGTCGATCGACGACGAGGTCGGTGCGATCGTCCATGCGCTCACCAACGCCGATGTTCGCGGTCCGCTCAACGCGGCCGGGCCGAACCCGGTGACGAACGCGGAGTTCACCCGCACGCTCGGTCGTGTGCTCGGCCGGCCGACGGTGCTGCCCACGCCGCTCGCGCCGCTGAAACTGCTCTACGGCGCCGAGCTGGTGGAGTCGCTGTTGCTGTTCAGCCAGCGGGTGGAGCCGGCGAAACTCCGCGCGACCGGCTACGACTTTCACCATCCGACGTTGGAGGCCGCCCTGCGCGCGGTGCTCGGTCGCCCCGTGGCGTGACGGCCGAAGACGCGCCGGCGACGCCACCGCCCGCGCCCCCGCCGCGGTTGCGCTGCTGGATCGACACCGACATCGGCGACAATCCCGACGACGCGATCGCGCTCGCGGTCGCGGCATTGCACCCGCGCGTCGATCTCGTCGGCGTGAGCACGGTGCACGGCGACGTCGACAACCGCGCCGATCGGGCCCGCCGCCTGCTCGACGCGCTCGGCAATCACGCACCGGCGTACGCGGGGGCGACCCCCGCCCGACGCCCTCGGCGATGTCGACGCGTTCCTCGCGATCGGCCCGCTCACCAACGTTGCCGAACTGGTTCCCTTCCTGCCCCGGCGGGTCGCGATCATGGGCGGCACGACGCGACCGGTCGTGCACCGCGGTGAGCGTCGCGAGGTCGAGCACAACTTCTCGTGCAATCCGCGCGCCGCGGCGACGGTCGTGCGCACGTGCCGCGGGGCGACGATCGTGCCCCTCGACGTCACCGCGCGCATGACGCTCGACGACGACGAATGCGCCGCGATCACCGAGGCGGTGCCGGCGCTCCGAAACGACGTCGACGCCTGGCGGGCCGGAACCGGCAACCCGATCTGCCTGCACGACCCGCTCGCGCTGCTCGTGCTGCTCGGCGACGCGCCGGTGGAGATCGCCGACCGGTCGTTGGAAGTGCGCGGCCCGGGCACGCTCTACGTGATGGCCGACGGCGGCGAACGCCACCCGCTCGTGATCGACGTCGACGCGCCGGCCGCGGTGACGCGGGTGCTCGAAATCGTCGGGTACGTACGCCGCGAGGCTCAATCGGGCTGAACCTCGTCGCGAGCCTCTTGGAGGACGGCCCGCGCCTCCTCGGCGAACCCCAACTCTTCGGGGCGCGTCGGGTGCTCGGCGAGCAGTTCGAGTGCGAGCCGCAGCACTTCGAGGTCATTGCCGCTCGCCCGCGTTGTCACACCGACCGCGTCTTTCCGGGGCATGCCGCGTGAGACGGCTTCAAGCACCGCGAGCAACGTTCGCTGGGCTTCGAGCAACAGCTCTGGTGGATCACGCATACCCCCCAGGGTTTCTCGGCCATCAGGTCCTTCGTAGTGTCGTAGGTCCTGCGCGGCGAGGCATTTGCGTTCCCGCGCGGTGCACCGGGTCGCCGGCGAAGGCCTTTCGACTCTTTGACGTCTCGACGCGTCGCCGCGACATAACGACGGAACGAGGTCGCGATGCCGTTCCTGCCTAACGTTCGTCGGCGTCGTATGGCGTCGCGTCGGCAACGACCGCCCAGACGTCCTTGCCGCCATCAGCGCGCGGCGACACACCCCACGACCGGCTGACGAGCGCGACGGTCCCGATACCGCTCGGGGACTCGGCGAACGGCGCGACCGGTCGCGCATCACTCGCATCGCGCACGACGACAACGGTGACGGCGTCGCCGCGGAAGGCGCGCAGGAGATAGGGCGGCTGTGCATGCCGGAGCGCGTTCACCATCAGTTCCATCGCGACGGTCGCTACCCGCTGCAACGGTGCCAGCGAAAGCCCGAGGTCAGCGAGGCTGTCGACCAGCCGGCTGCGCCCGATCGCGACGTCACCCAGGTGATGAAGCGGCTGTTCGAAGACGAGATCCATCGACCCGGTCGCGCCGCCGGGGGCGTCGAGCGACGCGGCAACCTCTTCGCCCGCCTCGGTCGCGGGCACTCGGTAGGTCGAGGTTCGTATCGCGCCGGTGAGCAGTTGCCGGGCCCGGCGCAACACGGAATCGTCCTGCCCGACGATCTCCCTGCTCAGCCGCGCGATTGCGACGTCGAGCACGGATCGGTCGCGTGTGATGCGCGCGAGGCGGGGAAGCACTACCTGCAAGTCTTCGTCGTTGAGCGCCGCGTCGACAGCGACCTGGCGAACATCCGCCGAACGGTCCATGTGCATGATTGCACCCTCAGTCGCGGACGCCCCCCGGGTTGCCAGCCTGGCAGCATCGGCTGCGCGCGTCCAACGGGCCCGGTCGAGCCTCGACATACGCGATGGCTCGGGTGTTTCGGAGGGTGACTGAGGGGATTCGAACCCCCGGCCTTCGGGACCACAACCCGACGCTCTAACCAACTGAGCTACAGCCACCATGCGCTCGTGCGGGCGCTCACCCGCACGAACAAGCGGACATTCTACGTGGTCGCCCGCGCCGGCCATCGGCCGAACGGGCCGGACGATTTGTCCACCAGAGGGGGGCATCACCCAATCGTCCGGCTCGGCCCACCAGAATCGGTGCGGGTCGCGGCTTTCGACGCGGCGCGCCGGTGACCCGGCGCGACGAGACGATGCGGGGCGCGTGAGCCGGGAACAGAACCGTTTCAGGTTCCGTCCGCCGGCTACCCGGAAAACGGAACGAACATGCGCAGCCGCGCGGGGGAGGTACGTCGTGGACGGCGCCGACAAGGCGCTCGAGGTCGTGGTGGGGGTTGCGACGCGAGGCGGGGACTTGGAAGAAGCGGTGCGTGAGCTCCTGCACGCGTGCGGCCGCGGGAGCGAAGCGTTGGCCGCCGCGCGACGGCAGTGCCAGGCGACGGTCGCGCGTCAACCGGGCGACGTGATCGCGCGACGTTCGATCGAGTTGCTCGACGGCGCGCTACGCACGCCGCTTTTCGCTCCGGCGCTGCAGTAGCGCCGATGGCACCGGCCTCAGCCGGGGCGGCTGGCCGGTCCCGGCGGCGGGTGAAGGGGCAAGACGACGGGTTTTCGCGGCGCCTGGTTGAAGTCGAAGTCGTTGACGAGGTTCCCGAGTTGGGTCGAGTCCTCCCGCACCGTCGGGCGCGGGTCGGGGCGGCCGTCGGTCTTCGGATCGAGGCGCAGGCCGTCGAGGAAGTCGTCCTCGATGAACTTCAGGTACGCGTCATGGCTCAACACTTGGTGGTCGACGTACCCCCGTCGCGCGTACGGGCTGATGACCAGTCCGGGCACCCGGATGCCGTAGCCGTTGGCATCGGCGCGCGGCGGGTTCACGTTGTCGTAGAAGCCGCCCCAGTCGTCCCACGACAAGAAGATCGCGGTGCTGTTCCAGTCGGGGCTGCGCATCACGTCGTTGATGAGCCCCGTCACCCACGCCTGGCCGGCCTTCACGCTGCCGGGCGGGTGTTCACTGTCGTGGCCGTTCGGCACGATCCACGACACCGACGGCAACGTGCCCGTGGCCGCCGCCTTCTGGAACGCGCTGACGTCCTGCACGTTCACCAACTGGCCGGCTTGCTTCACGTCGACGAAGAGGGGGAGCGGGTTCCAGATGCCGGGGGTCTGCGCGTCCTGCCCGACGCGCGGGCAGGTCCTCTCGGCGTCGTCGGCGCAGTCGGGTTGGAGGCCCTTCTCGACGTAGTAGCGCCAGCTGACGTGGTGCGTGCGCAGGAGGTACGTGAGGTCGGTCCACGAGAAGTCGATCACCGGTTTCCCGGTGCGAGCCGCGCTGTTCAGTTGCCTCACCTTGTACGAGCCGGCGAGGTCGTTCTTGCAGCTCGACGGCGCGGCCGACGAACACTTCGCCGCCCATCCCGACACGATGAAGAGATGCTCGGTCAAGCTCCACGAAAGCGACGACGCGAACATGTGGTCCTGGAGCACGAAGTCGTTCGCGTACTTCCAGTAGTTCGGGATCTCACGCGCGTCGTGGTAGCCCATCACGTCGACGGGCCCTTTCCCCGCGCAGATCGGGTTCTCGTGCACCGGGCAACCGCGGAAACTCGTCTCCGCGGTCTTGACGAACCCGTCCATCTTCCCGTGGTCGATGTCGGCCTCCGCCGATGTCAACGCGTGCGCGGCCCCGCCGTTGATGTCGGCGGCGTCGTGGTAGGGGCGTTTGCAGCGGCCGTGTTTCGACGGCAGGCAGGCCGTGAACTTGCCGCTCGCGTCGCGTGCGAAGCCGACGGCGCCGGGATACGTGCCGAAGTAATTGTCGAACGACCGGTTCTCCTGCATGATCACGATCACGTGCTTGATGCGGTGGATCCCGGCCGGGATCACATCTGATCCGTCCTTGGCGACGGCGCTCTTCCCGCACCCGGCGGCGACGAGCGCGAGGGCCGCGAGCAGCGCGACGAGCGTCACGGAACCCCGGGAACGCACGCGTGGAGCCCGCGGCCGGTTTTGCTGTCGAGCGTGTGACGGGGTCATCGCGGTGAGATCGCGCGCCCGGCAGGATTCGAACCTGCGACCAACGGATTAGAAGTCCGTTGCTCTATCCGGGCTGAGCTACGGGCGCCGGGTGTTGCAGCGTACCGAGCGCAGCCTCGAGCGGGGTTCCTGGTTTCGACCGCCCTCTCGTGCATGGCGGGGCCATTCCACCCGTTGCGTGATGAGACGAGCGTGAGGCGTCAGGCGCGGCCGTGGAGCCAACGGTGCGCGGGGTCCTCGAACATGGCGAGCCGCCGTTCGGCACCCGCGAGCGCCCAGAGGTAGTAGAGGCGGTAGCCGGGTGCCGCGCACACGGGGTGGAACCCGGCGGAGAAACCGACCGCCGCGCCGTCGCGCAGGAACACCGCCCGCTCGTTGCCGCCTCGTTCGTAGATGCCCTGGAAACCGAACCCCTCCGGCCGGTCGAAGCGGTAGTAGTACACCTCTTCCAGCGCCGGTTCGCCGTCGCGGCCGTCGTGCTTGTGCGGCGGGAACGACGACCACTGGCCCGGTTCGTTGAACGTTTCGCCGACGAGCAGCCGCTGCGCGGGTACCGCGCCCGCGACGATGTCGTGCACGTCACGCTGCCAACCCGGTTCACCGCGATGCTCGACGGTCACGTCGTCGGGGGTCACGACCACCGGGCACGCGCCCGCCCCGGCGACCATCCCGCCCGCGGTCGTCGAAACCAGTGCGATCGTCGTCGCGCCGAGTGCCTCGACATCGACACCCGCGGCCGGCGGGACGTAGACGGCCGACGCCCGCCGGGCGAACACGGAGCTGCGCTGCGCGTCGGTGCCCAACCAGCGCACCGCCCCCTCGACGAGTACCGCGACGGCTTCGTTGCCGGTCGGCGGCTCGACGCGAATCGTTTCGCCCGGCCCGATCGCGACGACGTCGAGTTGCAGCTCGTCGCCCCGGTACGCGGCGCCGACCGGCACGACGAGTCGGGTCACGAGCCGTGCGCCGTCATCGGGAGCGACCGTTGGTCGTCATTCGGCACCAGAGGGAGAACGGTGACCAATGGTCGCTACGAGAAGACGACGGGCGCGTGTTTGATGCCGGCGATGATCGCCGACTTGGTGCGTTCGGCCGGCCCGGCCACCTCCAGTGAGGTGAAACGGTCGAGCAGCGCGTCGAGCAACGCGCGCACTTCGAGCCGCGCGAGTGCGGCTCCGAGGCAGAAGTGGGTACCGAACCCGAACGCGACGTGATGGTTCGGTGTGCGGCCGACGTCGAACTGGTCGGCGGTGGGACCGAACTCGTCTTCGTCGCGGTTGGCCGACGCGTACAGCATGAGCACCGGGTCGCCGGCCGCGATCGTCTGCCCGCGAATTTCGGTGTCGCGCGTCGCGGTGCGCATGAACGCGATCACCGGCGTCGTCCACCGCAACATCTCCTCCACCGCGGTCTCGACCAGCGACCGGTCGTCGACGAGGCGTTGCCATTGCGCCGGGTTCTCCGCCAGCGCGTAGATCCCGCCCGACACGGTGTTGCGGGTCGTCTCGTTGCCGGCGACGAGCAACTGGATGAGGAACATCGCGAGCTCGTCGTCGGTCAGTTGCTCGCCGTCGGCTTCGAAGTTGGCGAGCACCGACACGATCTCGATGCCGGAATCGTCGGTGCCGCGGCGGGCTTTGGTCGCAGCGAGCAAGTAGTCGTTCATCTCGCCCATGAGCCGCAGGTTCTCTTCGGGCGGCCAGTCCTTCTCGCCGGGTATCCCCGCCTCCGACCACCGGTAGAACCGTTCCCAGTCGGCTTCGGGGATGCCGAGCAACTCCGCGATGATGAACAACGGGAACGGCACTGCGACCTCGGGCACGAAGTCGATGGCGACGCCGGGCTCGATCCGCGCCACCAACTCCTGCGCGCGTTCCCGTACGCGTGTTTCGAGCGCGCGCGATACGCGACGGCGCGAAGCCGGGCTGCACGAGCTTGCGGTACCGCGCGTGAGCGGGTGGGTCGGTGTGCATCATCGTCGGTGGCGACGGGTACTCGATGCCGATCTCCATCGTGAGGATGCCCCGGCCCGAACAGAACGTGTCGGTGTCTTTCGACACCTGCATCACGTCGGCGTGCTTGCTCAGGGCCCAGTAGCCACGCGCGCTGTTCCACGCGACCGGCGCGTCGCGCCGCAACTGCGCGTAGAGGGGGAACGGGTCGCCGGCGTAGAACGCGTCGTCGTCGATCGGGGTCGTGAGGTCGGCATGGTCGGGCCGTTCGACGGTCGTCATCGGCGTACTCCGATCCCGTGCGGGTTACCCGGCGGCGGCAACGGGTGGCGGAACAGCGCGGCCGCGTTCTCGTGGCTGATCTTCGCGACCTCGTCGGCGGGGAGCGAGCCGAAGAACTCGTCGAACACACGCTGCGAGTCGGGCCAGGTGCCGTCGCCGTGCGGGTAGTCGGTCTCGAACAAGATCTTGTCGACGCCGACGGTGTAGCGCGTCGAGAGCGTCGACGGGTCGTCGATCGTGCAGAACCAGAAGTTGCGGTGCAGCACTTCGGCGGGACGCAGATCGCTCTTGAAGTACTGGCCGTAACCGGAACGGTCGATGATGTTCTCCAACCGGTCGTGCAGCATCGCCACCCAACCGATCCCGCCCTCCGACATCGCGATCTTGAGGTCGGGGAACTGCACCGGGTAGCCCGACCACAACCATTCCGCGCACACGCTGAGCGACAACTGCCCGAACAGCGTCGCCGCGAGCGGGGTCCTCGGCGCGTCGGGCGGCATGGTTGCGACCCCGGTCGAACCGACGTGCAGGCAGATCACGGTGCCGGTTTCCACGCACGCTTCGATGATCGGCGTCCACCAACCCGAGAAGATCGACGGCATGTCGATCCGATGGGGTTGCTCCGGCAACGTCACCGCGGTGAAGCCGCGTGCCGCGTTGCGGCGGATCTCGTCGGCGCCGCGTTGCGCGTCGCCGAGGTAGGTGATGCCCATCGGCACGACGCGATCGGGGTAGGGGCTGTACCACTCGTCGTAGAACCAGTCGTTCCACGCTTGCGTCACCGCGAGGCCGAGTTCCGGGTCGGAGCAGCGCGAGAACACCGAACCGCAGAAACCGGTGATCTGCGAGGGGAAGTTCACCGATGCCCACACACCGTTGATGTCCATGTCGCGGACGCGCTCGTTGATGTCGTAACAACCGGGGCGCATCTCGTCGAAGCGGGTGGGTTCCACCTTCCAGTCTTCGCGTTTGCGCCCGACCACCGCGTTCAGCCCGACCTGGAAGAAGATGCGGCCGTCGAAGGTCCACACCTCGTGGCCTTCCTCGGTCTCGACGATCTTCGGCGCGAGGTCGGCGAACTTGGCCGCGACCCGGCCGTCGAACATGTCGGGTGGCTCGACCAGGTGGTCGTCGACCGAGATCAGCGTGTGGGTGATCTCGCGGGGCTCGGGGTCGGGGAGCAGCCCGTGCGTCTCGCTCTTGCGCCAGTTGAGCTTGATCGTCTCGGCGGCCATCCACCGAGCGTAACGTGCGTCGATAGCTATCGATATTCGATAGCTATCGACGCACGTGGTTACTGCTTGACTGCTTCCACCTCGAGGTTGAGGCGGACCTTGTCGGACACGACGAAGCCGCCGGTCTCGAGCGCGAGGTTCCACTCGAGGCCCCAGTCCTTGCGGTTCACGTCGACGCTCGCGCTGAAGCCGGCGCGGGTGCCGCCCCACGGGTCCTTCACGCTGCCTTCGTACTCGAGGTCCCACGTGACGCGCTTGGTCACGCCGTGGACGGTCAGGTCGCCGGTGAGCGCGTACTTGCCGTCGCCGCGGTCTTCGACCTTGGTCGAGGCGAACTCGATCTTCGGGTAGGTGTCGGCGTCGAAGAAGTCGGCCGAGCGCAGGTGCTCGTCGCGCTTCGCGTCGCCGCTCGATACCGACGCGACGTCGACGCTGGCCCGCACCGACGACTGCAGCGGGTCGTCGGCGATCGTGATCGTCCCCTCGACGCTGCCGAAACGGCCACGGACCTTGGTGACCATCAGGTGCCGGGCGACGAACTCGACCGACGAGTGCGATGCGTCGATCGACCAGGTGCCGGGGTCGATGAGGTTGCCCACCTGGGAAGTGGTGGTGGCGGTCATGCTGTTCCCTCCGTACGAAATGTGAGGCAGTGCAATCTTTGAGCTTGCAAAGATGTACAAGACCTTTGCGCTCGCAACTATTCCGCCCGTCGTAGAATTTGCCCGGTGGCGGCACCGAACAACGTTCCGTGGCTGGACGAAGACGAACAGCGCGGCGTGGCGATCGCTCGTCGGGGCGACGGGCACCCTGATGTCGACACTCGACGCCGAGCTCCAAGCCGAGCACGGCCTGTCGCTGGCCGACTACGAGGTGCTCGTCGGGCTGTCGGAGGCGCCCGAGCACCGTTTGCGGATGACCGACTTCGCGGCCCACCTGCACCTGTCGCCGAGCGGCCTCACCCGCCGGCTCGACGGGTTGGCCAAGCGGGGCTGGGTGGTGCGGGAGCGCTGCGGGTCGGACCGCCGGGGTTCCTACGCGGTGCTGACGCCCGAAGGCATGCGCCGGCTCGTCGCGGCCGCGCCGACCCACGTGCGCGGCGTGCGCGAGCACTTCATCGCGCTCTTGTCGCGGGACGAGCTGGCCCATCTCGGCGCCGCGCTCAGCGTGCTCGCGCCCGACGGCGGCACCGGCGCCGCCGCCTGTGCCGAAGCCGCGGCCGCCGACGGCGACGGCGACAACGGCGACGACGACGCACCCGACGCCCAAGCGGGCACCGAGGCCGCCTTGTAGCGCTCAGGGCCGGCGGCCGGCGGTCAGGAAGAACGTGACCGCGTAGAGGAAGCTGCCCCGTTCGACCACGTCGTCGAGTTCGCGCTCCCAACGTTCGCCGTCGCCGACGGCCGAAGGGGCCTCGGCGACGTACTGCAGCACGCGGTCGGCCCGTCGAGAACCCGAGGCTCGACGGAGCCAGCGCCGGTCAACGGCGGGGGAGGCCGAGCACGCGCTCGGCGATGATGTTGCGCTGGATCTCGCTCGTCCCGCCGGGAATGGTGCCCGAGAACGAGTAGAGGTACTGCTGCGCCCACGGCCGTTCGCCGTGGTGGGACAGTGTGTCGCCACCGAGATCGAGCGCGTCGGCCCGAGGACGTCGACCACGTCGAGGATCGCGCGCTGTACCGATTCGCTGCCGAGCAACTTCAACAGCGAGTGCTCCGGGGCGGCCTGGCCGCGACTGAACTTCGAAAAGCCGCGATAGCCGATGCACCGCAACGCTTCGGCGTCGACGTGCGCGTTCGCGATCGCGTCGCGGAAATGGACGTCGTCGCCGAGACGCCTCCCGTCGGTGCCGATGTGGTCGGCGAGGCCGGCCATCGTGGCGACGACGCGGTCCATCGAGTACGCGTAGTCGATCCACAACATCGACCGTTCGTGGGCCAGCGACCCTTGTGTGAGCGGCCAACCCTGGTGGAGTTCACCGAGGAGGTTCGCGGCGGGCACCCGAACGTCGGTGAAGAACACCTGGTTGAAATCGGTGCGGTCCCGCCCGAGGAGATCGGGGAACGGGTGACGTTCGACGCCGGGAGACGTGGTGTCGATGATCAACGCGCTGATGCCCTTGTGCTTCGGTGCCTCGGGGTCGGTGCGCACGAAGCACAAGCACCAGTCGGCGTCGTGCGCGCCCGACGTCCAGATCTTCTGGCCGTTCACGACGAACGTGTCGCCGTCGAGCACGGCACGCGTCTGCAGGCCGGCGAGGTCGCTGCCGGCGTTCGGTTCGCTCATGCCCAGGCACCACGCGATCTCGGCCCGCAACGTGGGCAGGAGGAACTGTTCCTGCTGCGCGGGCGTGCCGTAGTCGCGGATCGACGGGGCGATGATGCCGAGGCCCTGCGGGTTCGCGCTGCGCAGGATGTGCCGCCCCGAGAGCTCCTCGAAGTAGATCATCTGCTGCACCGGGGTCGCGTTGCGACCGCCGAGTTCGGGGGGCCAGCCGGGCACGAGCCACCCGGCGTCGAAGAGCGTGCGCTGCCAGGCGCGGATCCAGGGAACGAGGTCGGCGCTCGAACGCGGTTCGGGGGTCCGCCGCTCGGCGGGCGGGTAGTTCGCTTCGAGCCACGCGACCAACTCGGCGCGGAAGGCTTCCTCGGCTTCGCCGTACTTGAGCTTCACGACCCTGATTCTGCGTGGCGTTCCCGCCACCGCGCCAACGCGGCCCGCGCGTAGTGCTCGTGGTTCTTGTGCCAGCGCTCGACGGTGTCGATGCCGCTCCACGCGACTTCGAGGATCTCGTGTTCGGGCCACGCGATCTCCCCGTCGGTGATCGAGCACAGGTAGAGCACCGCGATCGTCGCGTGCGGGCCGTACTCGACACTTGCGGGGCGGGCGAAGATCCCCACGAGCTCGTCGATCGTCGCGTCGAGGCCGGTCTCTTCCGCGAATTCACGGAGCACGGTTTCGGCGGGTGTTTCACCGCTGTCGACCCAGCCGCTGATGAGGCCCCAGCAGTTGTCGTCGGCGCGCCGTACCAGCAGCAGGCGCTCGTCGGGCGCGAAGACCGCGGCCTCCGCGCCGACCTTCGTGGTGTTGTAGCCGAGCTCGGCGCGGAACCGGTCGAGCACCGCGCCTTCCGGGAGCCGCGCGACCGGCGCGTACTCGCGGGCGGCGATCTCGAGTAGCCGCTCGTAGCGCTCGCGGTCGTACTCGCTCTCCGTGAAGTGCAAGCCGGTGCGCGCGATGGCGCGCACCTCGTCGAGCAACGCGAGGATGTCGATGGGCGCGACCTTAGGTGCTCAACGTCATGAGATCGTGGGCAAGCACGACCTCACCGTCGAAGTTCGCCGACGCCTGCGCCACCCATTCGTGCTCGGTCCCCGGTGCCGGCGGCGGGACCGGGTGGGTGAGCACGAGCGTGCGCACCCCGGCCTGCTTCGCGGTGCGCCCGGCGTCTTCGGCCGACGAGTGGTAGCCGAGAATGTCGTGCAGTCGGGCCGACGGGATCGACTTCACGAGGTCGGGCCGGATCACGGTCTGCACGTAGATATCGGCACCCGCGCAGAGTTCGGTGAGACTGTCGCACGGGAGGGTGTCGCCCGCGATCACCACCGCGGTCCCTTCGTGCTCGATGCGATATCCGACCGTCGGGTGGACCGGGCGGTGTTCGGTGGGCGCGGCGACGACACGCACGCCGTCGGCTTCCCACGCGAGACCGTCGGTCACTTCGTGCACGTCGCATTCCGGTTCCCATGTGAGGTCGCCGTGGTGCGCGACGCGCCACCCGATGTCGGCGACGAGCATGTCGACGGTGCGTTGCATGAACGCTTCGGTGCCGGGCGGCCCGATCACGGGAAGCGGGTTGGGGCCGGGCGACATCGTCCAGCGCGTCGTGACGATGTCGTTCACGTCGGTGATGTGGTCGCTGTGCAGGTGGGTGAGGAACAACCGGGACAGGAAGCCGGGGTGGCCGGCACCCGCACCGGCGAGACGCATCAGGACGCCGCGGCCCGCGTCGAACAGGAGCGCGTGGCCGCCCGCGCGGACCAGGGTCGACGGCCCGGCCCGGTTCGGGTCGGGGAGCGGGCAGCCGGTACCGAGGGTCGTGACCTGGATCATGATGTGACCTCCACGAACTTCGCGACGACGGTCGCGAGTTCTTCGCCCTTGTCTTCCTGCAGGAAATGACCGCCACCCACGATCGTGGTGTGCGGCTGGCCCGCGCAACCGGGAACCTCGGACTGGAACGCGCGATCGCCGCCGCGAGTGATCGGGTCCTCGTCGGAGAACGCGGTGAGGAACGGCTTCTTCCACGCCCGCAGCACGTCCCACGCGCGCCGGTTCGGCTCCGACGCAGGATCTTCGGGCGAGGTCGGCACCAGCGCGGGGAACACGCGCGCGCCGGCCTTCGCTCGGTCGTCGGGGAAGGGCGCGTCGTACGCGGCGACGGTCTCGGGCGCGAGTTCCGTCGCGCAGCCCGTGCTCACGATGAAACCGACGGCGAAGTCTTCGACGGTCTGCGAGAACTGCTGCCAGCGCAGGAACGCCTTCCCCGGGGGCGTGTCGCCGGTGGGGAGGAACGTGTTCGCGGTGACGACGCGCGCGAAGCGGTCCGGCATCGAAGTGACCAGGCGCAGCCCGATCAGCCCACCCCAGTCCTGACCGAAGAACGTCGCGTCCTGAAGGTCGAGTTGTTCGACGAGCGACGTCATCCAGTCGATGTGGCGCTGGTAGGTGTAGTCGTTGCGGTCGGTCGGCTTGTCGGAGCGGCCGAAGCCGACGAGGTCGGGCGCGATGCAGCGCAGCCCGGCGCCGGCGAGCCCGGGGATCATCTTCCGGTACAGGTAGCTCCACGACGGTTCGCCGTGCATGAGCAACACGGGTGGCCCACCGAGCGGGCCCTCGTCGAGGTAGTGCACACGCAGCGCGGTGCCGTCGCCGCTCGGAACTTCGACGTAGTGCGGTTCGAACGGGTAGCCGGGGAGCCCGGCGAACCGATCGTCGGGAGTGCGGTACACGTCCATGGTGGCCTCCGACCCTGCGCAGAGCACAAGCACTCAGCTCAAACATCAGCTCAAATAGTTGCATTAAGAATGCGACTACTGTCTAGCATGGTCCGCGATGGATGGCAACGAGCCGAACCCGGTCGACGGCCGGGTCTTGCGCGGCGAGCGCAACCGGACCGCGATCGTCGACGCGTTGCTCGCGCTCCTGCGTGCGGGTCGGCTCGCACCGTCGGCTCGCGACATCGCCGCCCACGCCGGCGTGTCCGTCCGGTCGGTGTTCCAACATTTCGACGATCTCGAGACGTTGCACGCCGCGCTCGTCGAACGACAATTCGCGCGGGCCGACCAGCTCACCGTCGCGATCGACCCGAGCCTGCCGTTCGAAGATCGGCTCGGGCGGTACCTCGCGAGCCGCACCGCGTTCTACGAGGAAGTCGCGCCGGTACGGAGGGCCGCCGCGCTCGCCGCGGTCGATTCGCCCACGCTGCAGCGGGCCCGCGACGAAGCCGCGCGGCGTCATGCGCGCGACGTCACCGCGGTGTTCGCGCCCGAATGCACCGACAGTGCACGCGACGCACTGGTACTCGTCACGTCGTGGGAGTCGTGGGAGCGCCTGCGCCACACCCAACGGCTGAAGGTGCCGGCGGCCCGCCGCGCCGTGGAGACGCTGGTCATGGCGATTCTCGGCCGAGCCGCGACCCGGTGAGCACTACCGTCGCGTGACGGTGCACGATCACGACCACGGCCAAGGGCACGGCCACGAGCACGCGGACGCCCGGGTGAGCGCCTTGGTGTTCGCGCTTGCCACCAACGCCGCGTTCCTCGTCGTCGAGTTGGTCGGCGGGCTCGTGTTCGGGTCGCTGGCGCTGCTCGCCGACGCGGTGCACATGGTGTCGGACGTCGTCGCGCTCGGCCTCGCACTCTTCGCGCAGTTGCTCGCAGCCCGGCCCGCGACCGAACGGCACACCTATGGCTTCGGGCGCGCCGAGGTGCTCGCGGCGCAGGTGAATGGTGCCCTTCTCCTGATCGGCGCGGTCGCGGTGGCGGTGGAGGCCGTGCGCCGCTTCGCCCATCCGCACCATCTCGATGCCGTGCCGGTATTGATCGTGGGAGGCCTCGGTCTGGTGGTGAACCTCGCGAGTGGCTTCGTCCTCGGCCGGCAGGTGGGTGGGAACCTCAACCTTCGGGCGGTGATGTGGCATCTCGTGACCGACGCGCTCGGGTCGGCCGCCGTGATCATCGCGGCGATCGGCGTGCTCGTCGCCGACGCGACCTGGCTCGACCCGGTCGCATCACTCGTCATCGCCGGGTTGGTCATCGCGGGTGGCTGGCAGTTGCTGCGGGGGACGACCCACGTGCTGCTCGAAGGCGCGCCGCGTGGCATCGACGTCGGCGCGCTGAGCGACGCGCTCGCGGCCGAACCCGACGTCGAGGCCGTGCACCACGTGCACGTGTGGTCGCTCGCTTCGGAGGTGCCCGCGCTGTCGGCGCATGTCGTGCTCAACGGCGACTCGTGGACGCTGCACGATGCGCAGGTGCGCATGGAGACGCTGAAGGAGATGCTCGCGACGCGTTTCGGCATCGTGCACGCCACACTCGAAGTGGAGTGCCACGCGTGCGAGGCCGAACGCGAGCATCGATAGCACCATCGAAAAGGGCCGCAGGTGAGGGCCGGGCGGGCACCGCCCTCACCTGCGACGAGCCCTTTGCCTACCCACGGTAGGGTGCGATCACGCTCGATGCCGGAGGGATCGATGGAAGCGATGCGCGGAATGCCCGGTCTGCGGCTCACGCGCGTCGCCGATGCCGCGGCCGTCCTCCTCGTCGCCGGTGAGGTCGACGTCTACGAGGCCCCGACGTTCCGCAACGCGTTGTTCGCGATCATCGACGAAGGTCACGACCGGCTTGTCGTGGATTGTTCCGGAATGACGTTCATCGATTCGGCCGGGCTGGCGGCACTCGTCGACGCCCGCCGCCGCATGGGCGACGGTGAGATCGTCCTCCGGGCCGTGCGCCCCGCGTCGCGGCGCGTCTTCGAGATCACCGAGCTCGCGTCGCTCTTCAGTTTCGAGCAGTAGGAATCACGCGAGCCGGCCGGCGCGGGCGGTTCAGGGGCGGCCGTGGAGGGCGGCGTCGACGTCGTCGAGCTGGCGGTCGAGCCACTTCTGCACGTTGTTGTGGCGCACGATCTCCACCGCGGCCTGCCGGCGCGCCCGCCGTTCGGGCACGGGCATCATGAGCGCCTCGAACAGCGCATTTGCCTGCTGCTCGATGTCGAAGGGGGCCAGCGTCACCGCGACCGCGCCGAGTTCCTCATGCGCCCCCGTGTTCTCCGACAGCGCGAGAACGCCTTCGCGCGCGTTCACCATGACCGCTTCCTTCGCGACGAGGTTCATCCCGTCGAAGACGGCGTTCACCATCAAGACGTCGAACAGGCGGTACGCCGCGACCGCGAGCGGCAGGTTGTCGCCGAAGCGCAGGTCGACGGGTTGCCACTCGTCGGTTCCGAACCGTCGGTTCACCGCCGCCGCGGCGCGCTTGATCTGCCCGACGTACTGCACGTATTGCGGCACGTCCTGCCGGCTCGGCTGCAGCAACGCGAGAAAGGTCACGTGCCCGAGCAGCTCGGGGTGCAGCTCGAGCATCCGAGCGTACGCACGGAACCCGCGCACGATGTTTTTCGACGGGTCGGTGCGGTCGACGCGGAGCACCAGATGCTTGCCGGCGTCGCCAAGGAGCTGGGTGCGCAACGCGGTTTCGTGCGCGGCGGCTTCCGGCGTGTCGAGCAATTCGAGGAGCGTCGTCTCATCGACCGAGATCGGGTAGAAGCGCACCGCGACCTCGCGGTCGCCGCACCGCACCACGCTGCGCTCGAAATCGACCGCGTAGCCGAGCAGCTCCTGGCACGACAAGAGGAAGTTCCACGCGCGTACCGCTCGGTGTGGAACGCGACGATGTCGCTGCCGAGCAAGCCTTCGATGATCGCTTCGCGCCAGGGTGGCGGGAGGATCCGCCAGGAGTCGGGTTGCGGCCACGGTATGTGGACGAAGAAGTGCAGGAACGCGTCGACGCCCGCCGCGCGCACCATGTTCGGGACGAGGTAGAAGTGGTAGTCGTGCACCATCACGACCGGCCCCGCCGCGCCACCGGTCATCGTTTCGGCGATCGCGTCGGCGAAACGCCGGTTCACCTCGACGTACCCGTGGTGCCAGGCGTCGACGTCGGTGCGCGTGATGTCAGGCGCCGAGCCGTGGTCCCAGAGGTAGTGCTGGATGAACCACAGCAGCGGATTGGCGATCACGGCATAGAAGTCGTGGTGAATGCCGGGTTCGATCGGCAGCATCCGCACGCGGCACGGGTGGTTGTCGGCGCTGGCCGGGCGCGGGTCGGCGGTTTCCAGATCGAACGGGCCCGCGGGCCGCGAGGCGGTCCTCGTCGGTGGCCGCGGCGCAGATCCACGTCGTCGAGCCGGCATGGCGAACGAGGTCGAGTAGCGCCGTCACGAGACCACCGCCGCCGCGGAGCGCGTGAAGGGCGCGGCCCTCGGCCGGCCCCTCGCCGTCGACGGTTTCGAAGTGCACCGGTCCCCGGTGCGAAACGAGCACGAGCGCACCGCGCTTCTCGGCCCGGCCGGCACCGCGGCCTGATCCGCCGGCGGCGGCGTCCGGTTCGTCCACGTTGGGGCGAACAAGCACTCCTCCTGCCACGTTGTTCCTGTACCCACGGCGAGTTCGCGCGACACCGGGGCCTGCGACACCAAAGCGCGACGACAGGGCCACGACGGTGAGTTTGACGCCACCGGCGGCGGGTACTCGGTGCGGATGCTGCACCCCGGGTTGCTTCGACGCGTGGGCTCGCTCGCCCGGTACCACGACGACGGCGGTGGGCAGGGGTTGGCGGCGGCCGCGAGCCTCGGCCACGAGGCGGTGATCCGCGAGGTCGAGGCATCGGGCCTGCGCGGTCGAGGCGGATGCGGGTTCCCGACCGGTCGGAAGTGGCGTTCCGTGCGCGACTGCGGGGGCGGCCGCCGCTTCGTCGTGGCCAACGGTGTGGACGGCGAACCGGGCACGTTCAAAGACCGGGCGATCCTGCGCGCCAACCCGTACCAGGTGATCGAAGGGCTCGCGATCGCCGCGATCGCGATCGGCGCGACGGAGGCGTACATCGCGATCAAGGCTTCGTACGCGCGGGAGCGAGCGGGGCTCGAACGCGCCGCGCGCGAGATGACGGCCGCGGGGCTCCTCGAGGGAACGCCGGTACGGATCGTCACCGGTCCCGACGAGTACCTCTTCGGAGAAGAGCGGGCACTGCTCGAGGTGATCGAAGGCCACGACCCGTTCCCGCGCGTCCTGCCCCCGCACCGGCACGGCTTGTTCGCAACCATGCCGCAACGCGGCGGCGAGGCCGACTTGGGCGCGAACCCGACGCTGGTGAACAACGTCGAGACGCTGGCGCACGCCAGCACGATCCTCGCCCGCGGTGCCGCATGGTTCCGTTCGCGCGGTACCGCTCGGTCGCCGGGAACGATGGTCTTCACGGTCGTCGGCGACGTTGCGCGACCCGGCGTGCACGAACTCCCGCTCGGTACGCCGCTGCGCGTGTTGGTTGAAGACCTTGGTGGCGGGACCGCGTCGGGCCGACCGGTGAAGATGGTGTGCTCCGGTGTCGCGAACGGGGTCATGCGCGCGGGCGCGCTCGACCTACCGATGGATTTCGACGGGCTCGCCAATGCCGCCGGTGGCCTCGGGTCGGGCGGTTTCGTCGTGTACGGCGACGACGTGTGCGCGCTGGCGGTCGCGCGGGCGTACTCCAACTTCCTGTGGATCGAATCGTGCGGTCAGTGCCCGGCGTGCAAGCTCGGCACCGGCGCGATCACCTCGGCGCTCGCCGGGTTCGAAGCGGGCGGTGACGCCGGGCAACTGGCCGTGTTGCAGCGCGCGCTCAACACGGTGACCGACGGCCGGCGTTGCGCGATCCCGGTGGAGGAACAGCAGATGGTCGGCAGCCTGTTGCGCACGTTCCCGGACGACGTGCTCGCCCACGAGGGGACCGGCCACGCCCACGCGTCGCTCCGCCATCACATCGTGGTGCCGAAGATCGTCGATCTGGACGACGGCGTCGTGACCTACGACCGTTTGCAGACGCGCAAGCAACCCGATTGGACGTACGCGACGCCGGCCGCGTGACCCGCCCTGGATCAGGCGTCGAGCGTCTCGAGGCGATCACGCAACACGGCGAGCGTGCGGGCGAGCAGGCGCGAGACGTGCATCTGGCTGATGCCGACCTTCTGCGCGATCTCGGTCTGGGTCATCTCGTCGAAGAAGCGCAATCGGATGATCGTCTGTTCCCGCTCGGGGAGCCCGTCGATGACACCCTCGAGCAGCACTCGATGCTCGGCGAGGTCGAAACCGTGGTCCTCTTCGCCGAGCTGACCTTCGAGCGTCAGGGTGTCGGCGCCGTCGTTCGGCCGGGAGTCGATCGATGTCGAACGGTAGGCGCCGCCGACCTCCATCGCCTCGAGCACGTCTTCCTCGCCGACACCGAGCGCCTCGGCGAGTTCCGGGACGCGAGGCGGTCGTTTGAGCTTCTGCGAGAGTTCGTTGATCGTGTTGCCGAGCCGGAGGTGGAGTTCCTGCGGCCGGCGCGGGACGCGGATCGACCAGGTGCGGTCACGGAAATGGCGTTTCAGCTCGCCTTCGACCGTCGCGGTCGCGAAGGTCGAGAACTCCAGCTGGCGGTCGGGATCGAAACGCTCGACCGCCTTCAGCATCCCCAGGTACGCGACCTGCAGGAGGTCGTCGAACGGTTCGCCGCGGTTCGCGAACCGGCGGGCGAGGTGGACAGCGAGCGACTTGTGCGCCTCGATCAATTCGTTGCGCAGCCGCCGGTCGTGCGTGCCGTGGTACTCCACGAACTTGCGGCGAAGTTCAGCCCTCGCCTCGGGCGTCAACGCCATTTCAACTCGTCAACCGTTTGAAGGAGCGGAACCGGGCGGCGCCGTCGCGGGTCTCCACCGTGTACTCGTCGACGACCGCGGCGAGGATCTGCTTCGTCAGGTCTTCGATGGCGAGTTCGCCGACCTGGTCGAACCGGACCTGCCCTTCCATCTCGATGCCGTCTTTGCGCGAGGTGAAGACGAGTTCGAGATCGCTGCCGTCGGACGACTCGACGAGAATGCTCGACAACTCGTCGACCGCGACGCGAAGGTCTTCGATCTCGTCGACGTCGAAGCCCAGCCGGCTCGCGACCCCGGAGGCGGTCAAACGTGCGATACGCACGAATTCGAGGCCGGCCGGGATCGTCAGCCGTACGACTTCCGGTTCCACCACACCCATGCCGCTCGTATGAGCACTGTTTCCGCCCGTCACGTCCGCCATGCGCCCTCCCGCGCCTGCGAGCCCCGAGATAACCAGTGGGTCACCGAATGCCCGCGAAACGCGCATTGCCCGCTACGTATGAGAGGCAACGTACCCCTCGGCCCGGCGGGGCAAACGGGCGTGGGTCGATTTACCGGCGCCGGTGGCATGAATCGGCGCCCGGTGGGGAACAGATGGTCACGGAGCGCGCTGGCCGTCGGAGGGTCGGGCCGAACATGAGCGATCTTGTCGAAGTGGTTGCCGGCTCCGAGGGGTCGGTGACCGTGTGCGAAGTCCACGGCGAAGTCGATGCGTCGAACATCGATCTCGTCCAGGCGCGCCTGCTCGACTCGGTCGCGGCGGATGCGCCCGGAATGGTCGTCGACCTCACCCCCACTGCGTACCTCGACAGCGCCGGTGTCCGGGTGCTGTTCTTCCTCGCCCGGGCGCTGCGCAGCCGGCGCCAGGAGCTGCGCCTCGTCGTGCCCGCGCACGGTGTGGTCCGGCGGGTGCTCACGCTGACGGCGCTCGACGAGCTGATCCCCGTCGACGAGACGATCGACGACGCGGTGCGCCTTCTACGTACGGGCCGCTGAACGCAACGCCGGCATGCGGCCCGCCCGGCCGTCGGTCGCGGGCGGGACCGTGAGCTCGAACCAGACGGCCTTGCCCTGTTCGTGCCGGTCGACGCCCCAAGCGTCGGCGATGTCCTCGACGATCTGCAAGCCGAACCCGCCCTGAGGCCCGGCGGACACCGACCGCACCGGGAGCTGGTCGGCGCGGTCGGAAACCGAGATGTGCACGATGTCGCCGTCGAGGATCGCATCGACGACGATCGGGGTGACCCCGTACATCACCGCGTTCGTGACGAGCTCACTCGTCAGCAGTACCGCTTGCTCGGCCGCCGCCCGGTCGCGCCCGGCGAGCAGGTTCGTGATCGCGCGCCGCGCGTCGCGCGGCGCGCGTCGCCCGGCGTCGAGAGCGACGTGGCAGTTCATGTTTCCGAGAGATCGCTGAGGACACCCGCGATTTCGAGCACTTGCTGCACCGCGCCCGATGCTTCGGCGAGGATCAAGCGTCCGCCCACGGCGTGGAGGCGGCGTGACGTGTTGACGATGGTGCGGATGCCGCTCGAGTCGAGGAACTCGACGGCGCCGAGCCGCAGCAGGATCAGCACGGCGCCGTCGTCGATGAGGCGGTCGAATTGCCGCTGCAGCTGCGGTGTCGTCGCAAGGTCGAGCACGCCGCGCGCGGTCACCGAATAGGCACCGGGCGCGTCGGGCTCGGAGCTCAGATCGATGTACGGCACGTCAGGGTCTCGTCATGCATCGTCTTCGGTGTCGCGGGAACGCACACCGAAGTGTTCGCGTAACCCGGTGATCTCGAGCAAGCGCATCACCGGCTCGCTGGAGTCACGCAAGGTCAACGTTCCGCCGACGGCTTCGACGCGACGGTGCACCGTGAGCAGCGCTCGCAACCCGGACGAATCGAGGAACGCCGTCGCCGACAGGTCGAGCACGAGCTGCTTGACGTTGTCGGCAAGGAGCGCGGCGACGTGCTCCTCGAGCCCGGGCGCGGTGTACGCGTCGAGTTCGCCTTGTACCGCGAGCACGGCGAGGTCGCCGTCGCGATCGGTAGTGAGCACCAGTTCGGGGCCTACAACCTGTTCATCCACGCGCCAAAACCTCCCGCCGATGGTTCCAGGCCAGTAGATACCGCGATCGACCGCCTCGCAAACGGTCGATTCCGGACAGGTTGCGGATCGGGCGTAGGGACGAGTTGGTCAGCCGGCGAGCGCGTCTTCCACGGTTGCGTGGAGCGGCACGGCATCGTCGAGCCGGGTGAGCAGGATCACTCGTCGCACGAGGGCCTGGTCCGTCACGACGAGCGCGAGCTGCTGGCGTCGAGCCTGCAGCCGCTGCGCCAGGTCGAACAGCAAACGAACGCCGCTGCTGTCGAGGTACGTCGTCTCGGAGAGATCGAGTACCACGCGCACCGTGTCGGCGCGGACGTGCGCCGTGACCTCGATGCGGATCTCGTCGGCGTTCGAAAGGTCGATCTCGCCGCGTATGTGAACGACGACCGCACCAGGATGGTCGTCGAACTCCAACTCCGCGAGGTTCACGTTCCCGCTTCCGGTGTCACGAACAGCGACATCCGGACCGTGGTGCCGCTCGGCGCCGTCTCGATCGACAGGTCGTCAGTGAGGTTCTGCATCAGGGTCAGGCCGCGACCGCCGCTCGTGCCCGGGCGGCTCGGGCGCCAGCGCCCGAAGTCTCGCACCACCACCTCCATCACGCCAAGGCTCGAGAGCCGCCCGGTCACGTCGATGCGCCCTTCGCCGGGCGCGTACGCGTGCTCGACGGCGTTCGCCGTCGCCTCGTTCACCGCGAGCACCAGCTTGTCGCACTGCTCGGCCGACGCGCCCGCGCGTTCGGCCCATTGGATGAGCGTCCGGCGCAGGGCGGCGAGTTCTCGCGGCGCGGCGGTGAGATGCAACGAGAAGTCGGAACGTGACGGGTCGAAGTGGACGACGAGGAGCGCAACGTCGTCGGTCGGCGGGCGTGCTTCGGAGAGCCGCTGGATGACGTGTTCCGCGAGCTCCTCGACGCCGGCGGGCGCATCCGACACGGCTGCTCGCAACCGCTCGAAGCCCTCGTCGAGATGTTCGTACCTTCGCTCGATGAGGCCGTCGGTGTACAGCAAGAGCGTCGAGCCCGGCTCGATCGCGACCTCCGTGTCGGTGTACGTCGCGCGGGGCGAAGCGCACACCGGCATCCCGCGCGCCGGGTCGAGGAAGTGGACGCGGCCATCGGGTTCGCGCACGACCGGCGGCAGGTGGCCCGCGCTCGCGAGCCGGGCACGTTGCCGGCGCGGGTCGTAGATCAACAGCCCGACCGTTGCCATGTCGGCGCTTTCGAGCACCGAGAAGTGGGTGTTGAGGTGAGCCAGGATCTGCGCCGGCGATTCGTTGTCGAGCGCGTAGATCTCGAGCGCGTTGCGCAGGCGGCCCATCGACGACGCCGCGCGCACGCCATGACCGACGACGTCGCCGATGGCGAGGAAGACGCGGCCGTCGGCAAGGACGAGCGCGTCGTACCAGTCGCCGCCGATCGCGAGGCCCGCCGCGCCCGGCAGGTAGCGGCCGGCGATCGTGATGCCCGGCACCTTCGGCAGCACCGCAGGGAGCAGGCTGCGCTGCAACACTTCGATCACTTCACGGTCGTCTTCGTAGCGCTGCGCGTTCTCGAGCGCCGGCGCGATCCGGCGGGCCAATTCGAGCGCGATCGCGACATCGTCGGGCTCGTACCGACGGCCCGATGCCCGGTAACCGAAGCCGAGCGCTCCGAACGGGCCGTTGGTGCCGACGAGCGGCACGGCGAGGTACGAGTGCAACGGGCGGACGTCGGGGTTGCCGGCCGCGACACCACGCATGTTCACGCCCCGGATGAGTTCGCGGGCCGTGCCGGGCGGGAGGTCTTCGACCAGAACGGCGCGGCCGGTGCGCACCGCCTCGCACGGAGGGATCTCGGCGTCGAGATCGTGGGACGGCAACTCCGACGCTTCGATCGCCTCCTGCACCCGCGGGTCCGAATGACCGGCCGCGACGAGGTTGAGCTTGTCGCGGTCGATGAGGTACACGGCGGTGCCGTCGGCGAACTCCGGAAGGAGGAGGCGCGCGATCCGCTGCAACCGTCGGTCGGCATCGAGTTCGACCGTCAGCAGCTCGCCGACACGCGCCAACAGCTGTACCCGGCTCGCGGCGCGCGCCGCCTCTTGCGCGAGGCGAACATTTTCGAGCACCTGCGCGATGCGCCGCCCGAATTCGCGTGCGAGGTCGATGTCTTGTTCCCGGTAGGCGCGGTTGCTCGTCGCGGTGTACATGAGGGTGACGGCGCCGACGACGCGCCCGCCGAGGCCGAGCGGCACGGTGATGGTCGACACCGCGGCGAGCGCCTCGAGGAATTCGACATGCCCGTCGTCGCGGGCGATATCGCGACGGAACCCTTCGTCGACGACCTCGACGAACCCGATCTCGCCGGTGCGCATCGCGGTGGCGGCGGGACCGTGACGCGCCGGGTGCGAGAGATCGACCGCCAACTCGCGCAGCCGCGCTTCGATCGCCGGGTCGACGTGCGCAATCGCAGCCCGCTCGGGCGAGCCGCCGGCGCCGGGGACGAACATCAAGCAGGCATCGGCGAACGAGGGGAGCGCGAGGCGGGCCACCTGCTGCAGCGCCTCGGAGAAGGTGAGGTCGGCGGCGAAGAGGTTGCTGGCGGCGGCGAGCAACTCGATGCTGCGCTCCCAGCGCTTGCGTTCCGTGATGTCGACGACGAGCGCACCGAGCCCGACCGGCGGCCCGCCGCGCCGCGCGTCGCGCGGCACCGGGAAGAGGCTCGCCAGCCAGTAGTGGTCGATCCCCGGCTCGGCGCGCGTGCGACCCGACACTTCCAGGTCGACGATGGGCTGACCCGTCGCGCGGACCCGGTCGAACAACGGCGCGACGCGCAGCCAGATGTCGGGCAACGCTTCCGCCGCCCGGCGGCCGGCCAGCTGCCCGCTGGCGTAGCCGAAGAGCGCCGCGAACGCTTCGTTCACCTGGGAGATGGTGCCGTCGAGTTCGAGGAACGCGAACGCCACCGGTGAGCGGGCGAGCAGCGTGTCGAGGCGCGCCGCGGTCGCCTGGTGCGCGTCGGCAAGTGCCTCGGCGCGCCGGCGATCGACGGCCCGACGTTGCAGCAACGCACCGATCGTGGCCGCGCCGACGCTCCCGGTGCCGATCAGCCATCGGCGGGCGAGGTTGCGGCCCACGTTCTCCCCTGGCGCGTGCCACGGTGGCGCGCTCAGCCCGAGCGGTTATACCTCTTCGGAGCCCGGCCTTCTGCGGCAGCCGGCGCGAAACGCCCAATGCGCCGGTGAGCGCCGGGCAATGGGCGTTTCGCGCGTCGGGCGCGGGACGTCAGGGGATGCGGCCCTCGCCCTTTTCGTTCACGCCGCGCTCGGCCATCTCCTCGAAGTGCTCGGCGACGCCCTCACCCGGCTTCAGGGAATCGGCGGCCTTCTCCTCTTCCGGTGTCGGCATGCGATCGGCGCCCGCCCTGGTCTGGGCGTCGTCGCGCTCAGCCGCTTTCGTCTCGGCGTCGGGGCGCGTTCGTTCGGCCATCGGTTTGCTCCTGATCATTCGTCGGCGTGGGTCGATGGGTGCGTACCCACGCCGACGAACGACTACGCCTGGCGCCGCGCCTGCGGCGTCAGGCCATCGCGAGCACCGAGGAGCTGAGCGACGAGCGGGCGTGCTCGAAGCGGGCCGAGACCCGTTCCCAGTTGACGACGTTCCAGAACGCGGCGAGCCACTCGTCCTTGCGGTTCTCGAACTGCAGGTAGAACGCGTGCTCCCAGCCGTCGATCACGAGCAGGGGCAGGTTGCCGGGCGACATGTTCGCCTGGTGGTCGTAGATCTGCTCGATCATCAACTTGCCGGCCAGCGGCTCCCAGACCAGCGCGCCCCAACCGGACCCGAACAGGGTGGTGGTGGCCAGGCTCAGCTGCTTCTTGAATGCGTCGACCGAGCCGAACGCGTCCGTGAGGGCCGACTTCAACTCGCCACCGGGTTCGCCCCCGCCGTCGGGGCTCATGCCCGGCCAGAAGAGGGAGTGCAGGAGGTGGCCCGACACGTTGAACGCCAATGCGCGCTCGAGCCCGCGCAGCTGCGCCATGTTGCTCGCGCCGTCGGAGCGGAACGCCTCCAGCGATTCGAGCGTGTCGTTCGCGCCCTTCACGTAGGCCGCGTGGTGCTTGTCGTGGTGAAGCTCCACCTGCCGCGCCGAGTAGTGGGGCTCGAGCGCCTTGTAGTCGTAGGGCAGTTCGGGGAGCTGATAGGTAGGCATTTCTTCGATCCTCCAGAAAAGTGTGCCGGTCGGGCGTACGGGCCGGGCGGGTATCGCCCGTACGCCACAACCGGCGGATGGCCCGGGCAGCCGGATGGGGGGTGTTGCCAGTGCCACTCAGGCTCATGGTTCGCGTTCCCCTTACATGGTGCCACGAAACCCCTCCCGCAAACATTTCTGGCTCGGCGCGTTGCCATGCGCGCTTCGCGGTTGCCAGAAGCGCGATCGTGGTAGCTGGCCGCACACCCGAGACGGAAGGAAGCAGGCAGTGCAACCCAACCAATCTCGACGTGTCGCGGTCGAGCACGTCTCTCCCGACGTCGATGGGGGCGTGTTCGCGGCCAAGCGGGTTACCGGCGACACCGTCGGTGTGACCGCCGCGGTCTTTGCCGACGGCCACAATCTCATCGCCGCGATCATCGAGTTCCGCCACCGCGACGAGCAGGAGTGGCGCCGCGCGCCGATGGCCGAGCTCGGCAACGACGTGTGGAGCGGCACCTTCCGGGTCGAGCGCGTCGGCGAGTACCGCTTCCGGATCGTCGCCTGGATCGACCGTCTCGCCACCTGGGCCGAAGGGTTCCGGCGGAAGCTCGAGGCCGACCAGGACGTCACGCTCGATCGGGCGGAAGGCGCCGCCCTCCTCGACGAGGTGGCCAAGCGCGCCGCGGACCGCGACGCCGAAGCGCTCGGGAAACTCGCCGGCCGCCTGCGTGACCGGCCGGGCAAGGGCGCCGACAAGCGCACGCTCGCCGCGCTCGCCCGAGCCGTCGAAACGGGCCGTTCATATCCCGACCGCGCCGCCGCGACCGTGTACGACGCGACATCGCCGGTCTGGGTCGACCGGGCACTCGCGAACTGCGGTGCCTGGTACGAATTGTTCCCCCGCTCGGCATCACCCGACCCGGCGCGGCCGGGGACGCTGCGCGATGTGATCGACCGGCTGCCGTACGTCGCCGAACTCGGGTTCGACGTGCTGTACCTCCCGCCGATCCATCCCATCGGTTCATCGCATCGCAAGGGCGCCAACAACGCGAAAGAAGCCGTGCCCGGCGAACCGGGGAGCCCGTGGGCGATCGGCTCGGGTCGCGGTGGCCACACCGCCGTCGACCCGCAACTCGGCACCCTCGCCGACGTGTCGCGCCTCGTGCGCGAAGCGCGAAAGCACGACATCGACGTCGCGCTCGACATCGCGTTCCAGTGCTCGCCCGATCATCCGTGGGTGAAAGAACACCCGCAATGGTTCCGTCACCGCCCCGACGGCTCGATCGCGTACGCGGAGAACCCGCCGAAGAAATACGAAGACATCTACCCGATCGATTTCGACACCGACGACTGGCCCGCGCTGTGGGACGCCCTCGCCGACGTCGTGCGGTTCTGGATCGGTCGGGGGGTGCGCGTGTTCCGCGTCGACAACCCGCACACCAAACCGTTCGAGTTCTGGCAGTGGCTCATCGCCGACATCCGGGAGACCAAGCCCGATGTGATCTTCCTCGCCGAGGCGTTCACCCGCCCGCACGTGATGCACCGGCTGGCGAAGGTCGGCTTCTCGCAGTCGGTCACGTACTTCACCTGGCGCACCGCCAAGTGGGAACTCACCGAGTACTTCAACGAGCTCGCCCACGGGCCGGGCGCCCAGTACTTCCGCCCGAACGTCTGGCCCAACACGCCCGACATCCTCCACGAGACGTTGCAGCACGGGAGCCGGGGCACGTTCATGGCCCGTTTCGTGCTCGCCGCCTGCCTGAGCTCGGCCTACGGCATCTACGGTCCGGTCTTCGAACTGATGCTGCGCGAGCCACGCTCGGAAGGCAGCGAGGAGTACCGCGACTCCGAGAAGTACGAGGTGCGGCACTGGGACCTCGACGCCCCGTGGAGCCTGCGACACTTCATCGCCCGCGTCAACGGGATCCGGCGCCGGCATCCGGCCCTGCAACGCAACGACACGCTGCGCTTCCACGGCATCGACAACGACCAACTGATCTGCTGGACCAAACGGAGTGGCGACGACGTCGTGCTGTGCATCGTGAACCTCGACCCGTGGCATACGCAGAGCGGATGGACCGACCTCGACCTCGGCGCGCTCGGTCTCGACTGGTCCGGGGCCTACCTCGCCCACGACCTCCTCACCGAAGCGCGTTACACCTGGGATGGCCCGAACAACTTCGTGTCGCTCGACCCCGCGTCGGTACCCGCGCACGTGTTGCACCTCGCGCCGCTCGGCGCCGCGCAGTGACGACCCGGAGCGCCGCTTCCCGGCGCGCGGTTTCCGCGCCCCTGATCACGCCCGACCCGACCTGGTACCAGGACGCCGTCATCTACGAACTGCACGTGCGGGCGTTCTTCGACAGTGACGCCGACGGCATCGGCGATTTCGGGGGGCTCGCGCAGCGCCTCGACTATCTCCAAGACCTCGGCGTGACCGCGCTGTGGCTGCTCCCGTTCTACCCGTCACCCCTGCGTGACGAGGGGTACGACTCCGCCGACTACCGGGGTATCCACCCCGACTACGGCACGCTGCGCCAATTCCGCCGCTTCCTCGACGAGGCGCACCGGAGAGGCCTGCGGGTCATCACCGAGCTGGTGCTCAACCACACCTCCGACCAGCACCCGTGGTTCCAACGGGCGCGCCATTCGCCCGCCGGTTCGCGCCAGCGCGACTGGTACGTGTGGAGCGACGACCCGAACAAGTACCGCGACGCGCGCATCATCTTCCGCGACTTCGAGCAGTCGAACTGGACGTGGGACGCGGTCGCGAACCAGTACTACTGGCATCGTTTCTACAGCCACCAGCCGGACCTCAACTACGACAACCCCGAGGTGCGGCGCGAGATGCTGCGCACCGTCGAGTACTGGCTCGACATGGGTGTCGACGGGCTGCGGCTCGACGCCGTGCCCTATCTCTTCGAGCGCGAAGGCACATCGTGCGAGAACCTGCCCGAGACGCACGACTTCCTGCGTGAAGTGCGGCGCATCGTCGACGAACGTTTCGAGTCGCGCATGCTGCTCGCCGAGGCGAACCAGTGGCCGGAAGACGCGGTCGAGTACTTCGGCGACGCGAACGAGTGCCACATGGCGTTCCACTTCCCGGTGATGCCGCGGCTGTTCATGGGGTTGCGGATGGAAGATCGCTTCCCGATCAGCGACATCCTGCGCCAGACCCCGGAGCCGCCCCCCGGTTGCCAGTGGGCGGTCTTCCTGCGCAACCACGACGAGCTCACCCTCGAGATGGTCACCGACGAAGAGCGCGACTACATGTACCGCGCCTACGCCAACGACCCGCAGATGCGGATCAATCTCGGGATCCGCCGCCGGCTCGCGCCGCTCCTGCACAACCATCGCCAGAAGATCGAGTTGATGCACGGGTTGTTGTGCTCGCTCCCGGGCACACCGGTGCTCTATTACGGCGACGAGATCGGCATGGGTGACAACGTCTACCTCGGCGATCGCGACGGCGTCCGCACGCCGATGCAGTGGAGTGCCGATCGCAACGCGGGGTTCTCCACCACCAACCCGCAACGGCTGTACCTGCCCGCGGTGATCGACCCCGAGTACCACTACGAAACGGTCAACGTCGAGGCGCAACTCGACAACCCCGACTCGTTGCTGTGGTGGGTGCGGCGGCTCATCGCGTTGCGTAAGCGCCACCGCGTGTTCGGGCGGGGGTCGGTCGAGCTGCTCTCGCCCGACAATCACCGCGTGCTGGCGTTCTTGCGCCGGGCGCGACCGAACGACCCCGAGAGCAGCAGCGATCGCGACCGCGACCGCACGGTGCTCGTGGTCGCCAACCTGTCGCGCTTCGCGCAGTACGTAGAACTCGATCTGTCGGAGTTCCGGGGCCGCCGGCCCGTCGAGCTCTTCGGGCACACCACGTTTCCCGCGATCGGTGAGCTTCCGTACCTGCTGACGCTCGGGCCGCACACGTTCTACTGGCTCGCGCTCGACCCGGCGCGCTCCGAACTCACGATGACCGACACGAACGCAATGCCGGGGCTTGCCGCGCCCGGCCCGTGGACCGCGTTGTTCGAACGTCGTCACCGGCGTCCCTTCGAAACCGTGCTCCCGCGCCTGCTGCGCGCCCGGCGCTGGTTCGGCGGGAAGAGTCGCACGATCACCGGCGCTCGCATCGACGACTCGTTCTTGATCCCGTTGCCGTTCGGTTGGCAGGGCGACGAGGAAAACGTCGCGAACCCGGAGCCGGTCGTGGTGCTGTTCGTGCGCGTCGAGTACCTCGACGGCGAACCCGAAACGTACGTCATGCCGGTGACGTTCATCGGGGGAGCCGCGGGCCAGCGGCTCGTCGAAGACGAGCCGGCCGCCGCGGTCGCGATCCTGCGGCCCGCCGAGGGCGAGACCGGGCTGCTCATCGACGCACACTGGGTTCCCGGGTTCGGGGCCGCGCTCGCGCAACTCGTCGCGCGACGCCGGCAACTGCGAGGCGAGCACGGTTCGCTGGCCGGCGTCCCCAGCGCGTCGGGCGCGAACTACGTCGCGCGCACCGTCGTCGAGACCGGCGGCGCTTCAGTGCTTCGCGGTGAGCAGTCGAACACGTCGTTGGCCTTCGGCGAGCGCATGATCATGAAGACGTTGCGGCGGCTCGAACCGGGCGAGAACCCCGAGCTCGAGATGAGCCGGGTGCTCACCGACGATGTCGGCTTCCCCAACGCGCCCGCGTTGCTCGGCGCGCTCGTGTACCGGCGCGAACGGATGCCCGACGCATCGGTTGCCGTCGCGCACTGCTACGTCCCGCACGAGAACGACAGCTGGACGTGGTTCCTCGAGTTCGTGAGCCGCTACTTCGACGAAGTGCTCGCGCATCCCGACGCCCCGCTCGCCGTGGCGTTGGGCCACCCGCTCGCGCTCGTTCCCGGCCCGGCATCGCAGCCGCTCGAACAACTCACGCCCGGCGTGCTCGTCACCGCGGAATTGCTGGGGCGGCGGGTAGGCGAGTTGCACCGCGCGCTGGCCGCATCGCGCAATCCGGCGTTCGCTCCCGAGCCGGTGAACGGGCTTTCGCAACGGTCGACGTACCAGTCGATGCGCAACGGGGCGTCGCGCGCGATGCGCGAGCTCGAACGGTCGATGCCGGGGCTCTCCGAAGCGGCCGCCGACGACGCCCGCTCCGTCCTCGCGCATTCCGACGCGCTGTTCGACCGGTTGCGCGCGCTCCTTGCGGCCCGCGGGGGGCAACGGATCCGGGTGCACGGCGATCTCCACCTCGGGCAGGTGCTGTCGACCGGGAACGACTTCGTCATCCTCGACTTCGAGGGTGAGCCGGCCCGTACCTTGAGCGAGCGGCGGTTGAAACGGTCGCCGCTACGCGATGTCGCGGGGATGCTCCGGTCGTTCCACTACGCGGCCTACACCGCGATCCCCGAAGCCGTCGAACGAGGGCAGGTCCGGGAGGAACAACGGCGCGAACTGCTGGAAGACGCGGCCGAACGTTGGGTCGCGAACGTGTCGGCCGCCTTCCTCCGGGGGTATCTAGAGGCCATCGACGACACCGACCTGCTCCCACGCGACGCCGAGGCGTTGCGCATCTCACTCGACGCGCACCTCATCGAGAAAGCCTGTTACGAGATCCGCTACGAACTCGATCACCGCCCCGACTACGTCGAAGTACCGATCGCCGGTGTGCGGCGATTGCTGCTCCCCGAAGAGAACACGAGCGACCTGGAAGGTGTGCTGCCGTGACCGCGCGCGTGCGAGCACTGCACACGCTGGCCAAGGCGTACGGCGTGCAACGGCAGTGGAAGTCGTTCGACGGCCGGCGGGTCACGACGAACGACGACACGCTCGTCGAGCTCCTGCGCGGGCTCGGCGCGCCACTCGACGACACCGCCGGTGCACCCGACGCATTGCGGGCGGTCCAGGCGGCCCGAAGTGCAACCGTCGTACCGCCCGTCGTCGTGCAGCCGAGCGACACGGCGTTCACGATCGACGTACGGCTCCCCACCGAGACGGCCACACTCGATGCCTTCGCCGTCACCCTCGAAGACGGCACGACGATCGAATCATCGCCGCCGCAAGCCGCGTTCGACGAGGAAGCGCCGGCCGAACCACACGTTCTCCGGCTGCGGATGCCCGAGCCGCTCGGCGCCGGTGTGCACCGCCTGCACGTCGAAGTGGGCGGCGTTCCCGGCGATGCAACAGTGCTCGCCGCGCCCGCCCGCGCTCGGGCGGGTGATCGCCGCTTCGGGGTGTTCGCCCCGCTGTACGCGTTGCACGACGACGAACGGCGAGCCACCGGCGATCTCGCGACGTTCGAGCGGTTCTCGCGCTGGGCGAGTTCGTGCGGTGCAACCGTGATCGGCACGCTGCCGCTGCTCGCAACCTTCTTCGGCGCCGGCCGGGAGCCGAGCGACCCCAGCCCGTACGCGCCGGTGAGCCGGCGGCACTGGAACGAGGTATACCTCGACCTCGCCGCGGTACCAGAAGTGGACGGTGCTGCGGTCGCCGAACCCTCGCCCGGCGAGTACGTCGATCTCGTTGCCCTCGCCGCCCGGAAGCGGATCGTGCTCGAGGCCGCGCTCGGCCGGCTCGAGCGACTGCCCGCCCGCCGCACCGCGTTCGCCGCGTTCCTCGAGGCTCGTCCCGATGTCGTCGCGTACGCACGGTTCCGCGCCGCGACCGAACTCGGCGTGGCCGGCGGCCGCGACCCGGCGGTCGGCATCGAGCACCCCGTCGCTCGCTATCACGCGTACGCGCAATGGCTGATCGAGGCGCAACTCGACGAGTGCAACCGCCGCCTTGCCCGCCGCGACCAGGAGCTGTACCTCGACCTGCCGATCGGTGCGCACCCGCTGGGGTTCGACGTCGCGAGCGAAGCCGCGCTCTTCGCCCACGACGCGTCGGTCGGCGCGCCGCCCGACCAGTTCTTCCGCGCCGGCCAGAACTGGGGCTTCCCGCCGGTGCTCCCCGAAGCCGCGCGCGAGCGGTTACCGCTACCTCCGCGAATGCTTCGCCGCGCATTTCCGTGTCGCGCGCCGCTTGCGCGTCGATCACATCCTCGGGTTCCATCGTCTGTGGTGGGTGCCGAACGGGCACGCGGCCGGCGACGGCGCGTACGTGCACTACCGGGCCGATGAGCAGTACGCCCTGCTCACGATCGAGGCTGCCCGAGCCGGCGCGCGCGTCGTGGGGGAGAACCTCGGCACCGTTCCGCCCGAGACCAACCGCGCCCTGCGCCGGCACGGCATCTTGGGGATGTACGTCGTGCCCTTCGAACTTCACCCCGGCGGCGAACCGCCGCTGCGGCGACCCGGGACGCGCGAACTGGCGTGCCTCGATACGCACGACACCGCGACCTTCGCCGCGTACTGGCGCGACCTCGACGTCGAGTCGCGCGACGCGATGATCGCGCTCCTGCGCGACGCGCGGCTGCTGGCCGCGACCTGCGACACGCCACCCCCGATCGACGTGCTCGGCGCGCTGCTCGCGTACTTGGGGAGCACGCGTGCCGAACTCGTGCTCGCCACCCTCGAAGATCTCTGGCTGGAGCCCGAGGCGCAGAACGCGCCGGGGGTTCCCGCAGCCGAACGACCGAACTTCCGCCGCCGGGCCGCCCGGTCGCTCGACGAGATCGAGGCGTCGGGCGTCGAAAGCGGCCTGCTGGGCCGCCTCGACGAGGCCCGGCGCGGCACGCGCCGGCGGCGCGCGACCCTGGCCCGAGGAGGCACGAAATGAGCGACATCGACGAGCTCGTGAGCGCCGACGACGTCTACCTCTTCAACGAGGGCCGGCACTTCCGCCTCTACGACCACTTGGGCGCCCACTGCCGCGAGGATGGCGTGCATTTCGCGGTGTGGGCCCGAACGCGCAGGCCGTCTCGGTCGTCGGTGACCGCAACGGATGGGATCCCGGTTCCAACGCATTGCACCCCCGTGAGTCGTCGGGGATCTGGATCGGGCACCTCGACGGCTGGGGTGTCGGAGATCATTACAAGTTCCACATCGAATCGCGCACCGGTTACCGCGTCGACAAGGCCGACCCGTTCGCGTTCGTGTCGGAAGAGCCTCCCGCGACCGCGTCGGTCATCGCGCCGATGGGCTACGAATGGCAAGACGGTGAGTGGATGCAAAGCCGTGGCGCGCACCAGCGTCTCGACGGGCCGATCTCGATCTACGAACTGCATCTCGGGTCGTGGCGGCGCGGTCCCAACGGGGAGCGGCTGGGCTACCGGGAGATCGCGCCGCTGCTCGCTCAGCACATGAAGGACCACGGGTTCACCCACGTCGAGCTGCTCCCGATCATGGAGCACCCGTTCTACGGGTCGTGGGGCTACCAGACCACGGGCTATTTCGCCCCCACCAGCCGTTACGGCTGGCCGACCGACTTCATGGCGTTCGTCGACCACCTCCACCAGGAAGGGATCGGTGTCATCCTCGACTGGGTGCCGTCGCACTTCCCTTCCGACGAGCACGCGCTCGGGTACTTCGACGGTACGCACCTCTACGAGCACGCCGACCCGAAACAAGGGTTCCACCCCGACTGGAACAGCCTTATCTTCAACTACGGGCGCCCCGAAGTCCGTTCGTTCCTGATCAGCAGCGCGTGCTTCTGGCTCGACCGGTACCACGCCGACGGGCTCCGAGTCGACGCGGTCGCGTCGATGCTCTACCTCGACTACTCGCGTAACGAGGGCGAGTGGGTGCCGAACCGCTACGGCGGTCGTGAGAACCTCGAAGCGATCTCGCTGCTGCGCGAACTCAACGAGGAGGTGTACAGCACGTACCCCGATGTGCAGACCTACGCCGAAGAATCGACCGCGTGGCCGATGGTGTCGCGGCCGACCTATCTCGGCGGCCTCGGTTTCGGCATGAAGTGGGACATGGGGTGGATGCACGACACGCTGCAGCACATGTCGCGCGATCCGATCCATCGCCACTTCCACTACAACGAGCTCACGTTCCGAGCGATCTATGCGGGCAGCGAGAACTACGTGCTGCCGCTCTCACACGACGAGGTCGTGCACGGCAAGGGTTCGCTCTTGTCGAAGATGCCGGGCGACGAGTGGCAGAAGCTCGCGAACCTCCGCCTGCTGCTCGCATACCAGTGGGCGTTGCCGGCCAAGAAGCTCTTGTTCATGGGGGCCGAGGTCGGGCAGTGGGGCGAGTGGAACCACGAGGGAACCGTCGAATGGCACCTGAACGACGACGACGCGCACGCCGGTATCGGCCGGTTGCTCGGCGACCTCAACGCGTTGCTGCGGCGGGAACCCGCCCTCTCCGAACAGGACACCGACTGGCACGGTTTCCAGTGGGCGGTCGCCGACGACGCCGACAACAGCACGCTCGCGTTCATCCGCTACGCGAAAGACGGTTCGCCGGTCCTCTGGGTGGGCAACTTCACACCCATGCCCCGTTACAACTACCGGACGCCCGTACCCGCCGGCGGGCGATGGCTGGAAGTGTGCAACACCGACGCCGCCGTCTACGGCGGGAGCGGCACCGGCAACTTCGGCGGTGTCGACGCGCTGCCCGTGCCGGTACGCGAGCACTACTGGTCGCTCACCATCACCGTGCCGCCGCTCGGCGCCCTCTTCTTCCGCCCCGAACGACAGGCGTCGATAGGTATCGAATAGCGATGCCTATCGACGCACGTAGGCCGGGGGCGCTGGTCGAGGGTGACGCGACCCGGTTCGCGGTGTGGGCGCCGTTGCACGAACGCGTGGAGCTGGCGCTCGACGGCGCGCCCGCCGTCGGTATGCACGCGTCGGGCGACGGCTGGTTCGAGTTCACGCTCGACGGGAACCGGCACGGGTCGCGCTACTGGTACCGCCTCAACGGCGACCCGGTCGCCGACCCGGCGTCGCGCTGGCAACCCGACGGCGTGCACGGAGCGTCGGCGGTGTACGCGCCCGACTTTCCGTGGACCGACGGGAGTTGGAACGGGCCGCCGTTGCCCGACTACGTGATCTCCGAGGTGCACATCGGCACCTACACCGAGGAAGGGACGTTCGACGCCGCGATCGAACATCTTCCCGAACTGGTCGACGTCGGTGTGACCGCGATCGAGTGCATGCCCGTTGCGCAGTTCCCCGGTGGCCGTAATTGGGGCTACGACGGTGTCTTCCCGTACGCGGTGCAGAACACCTACGGCGGTCCCGACGCGCTGAAGCGCTTCGTCGACGCCGCGCACGGTGCCGGGCTCGCCGTCGTGCTCGACGTCGTCTACAACCATCTCGGGCCCGAAGGGAACGGGTTGCCTCGCTTCGGGCCGTACTTCACCGATCGTTACCGGACGCCATGGGGCGACGCGCTCAACTTCGACGGCGCGGAGAGCGACACGGTCCGCGCGTTCTTCGTGCACAATGCGCTGCAGTGGGTCGACGAGTACCACGTCGACGCGTTGCGCCTCGACGCCGTGCACGCGATCGTCGACCCGAGCGCGTTCCCCTTCGTCGAGCAACTCGCCGCCGCCGTGCACCGTGTCGCGGCGGAGCAGGGCCGGCGCGTGCAGGTGATCGCCGAGAGCGCTGCCAACGATTCGCGCGTGATCAGGAGCGAGGCCGACGGCGGCCTCGGCTGCGACGCCCAGTGGAGCGACGATTTCCACCACGCGCTCCACGTGCTCCTCACCGGTGAGGCGGCGGCGTATTACGCCGACTTCGGCACCGTTTCCGACCTCGCCGACGCGTACCGCGGCGGCTACACGTACGCGGGTCGCTACTCGAAATTCCGCCGGCGTTCGCACGGTCGGAGCGCGGCCGGGCTGCCGGGCGAACGGTTCGTGGTGTGCGCACAGAACCACGACCAGATCGGCAACCGCCCGGCGGGCGACCGCCTCGCCGCGCTCATCGATACCGAAGGCCTGATGGTGGCCGCGGCAGCCGTGCTGGCCGCGCCGTTCGTGCCACTGATGTTCATGGGGGAGGAGTACGGCGAACGCGCGCCGTTCCCGTACTTCGTCAGCCATACGGACCCCGAGCTGGTCGAGGCGGTGCGCGAGGGGCGTCGGGCCGAGTTCGCGTCCTTCCACGCCGCGGGCGCAGCGGGCGACGTCGCCGACCCGCAGGACGAGGAGACGTTCCGCGCCGCGATCCTCGACCGCCGGCTGCGCACGAAGGAACCGCATGCCCGGTTGCTGGCGTGGTACCGCGAACTCCTCCGGCTGCGCCGCGAGGTTCCCGCGCTCGCCCGTCTCGACCCCGCGCGCACGCGAACGGAGGTCGACGAGCAGGCGCGCACCCTGGTGTTGCGGCGCACGGCGGGCGACGACGAAGCGATCGTCGTGCTCGCGTTCGCCGCGGGCGGCACCGATGTGACCGTGCCGCTCACGCTCGACGGTCGCTGGAGCAGCGTGCTCGATTCGTGCCCGGGTCGAGTACCCGACGATCTCGCGCTGGCCGGCGCCGTCGAACTCGTCCGGCCCCCGCGTTCGGCTCTCGTGCTGCGCCGCCGGCCATGACGCCGGGCACGCCACCGGGCACGACACCGGCGGTGAAGCCGGCGTCGACGCCGTTCACCTCGACGTACCGCGTCCAGCTGCACAAGGGCTTCGGGCTCGACGACGCCCGGGCCCTCGTCGGTTACTGGGCGGCACTCGGCATCGATGCCTGTTACACGTCGCCGATCTCGGTTGCCGAGCCCGGGAGTATGCACGGCTACGACGTCACCGACCCCACGCGCGTCAATCCCGAACTGGGCGGGCGCGAAGCGTTCGACCGCCTGTCGGATGCGTTGCGGGCGGCCGGTCTCGCGTTGTTGCTCGACATCGTCCCGAACCATCAAGCCGCCACCACCCGCAACCCGACCTGGTACGCGATGCTCGCCGGAGGGAAGGATTCCGCCGCGGCGCGTACCTTCGACGTCGACTGGTCGGGGAACGAGTACGTCGCGCCGGGCCGGTTGTGCTGGCCGGTGCTCACCGACCCGATCGAAGAGGAGATCGCGTCCGGTCACCTCCGCCTCGAAGCCGCGGCCGACGGGTCGTGGCGCGTGCGCTACTTCGACGAAGTCCTGCCGGTCGCCGGACCGGTCGAACCGGGTGCGACGATCAACGACGTGCTGGCCCGCCAGCACTACCAGCTCACCGACTGGCGCAGCGGCGCGCACGCCCGGAACTACCGCCGCTTCTTCGACGTGTCGACACTCGCCGGCGTGCGCGTCGAGGACGACGCGGTGTTCCGGGCGACGCATTCGCTCATCTTCGAACTCGTGCAGTCGGGCCGGGTGCAAGGCCTGCGGGTCGATCACATCGACGGCCTCGCCGACCCGCAGCGGTACCTCGAACGGCTCGCGGCCGCGACGTCGGGTACCTACACCGTCGTCGAGAAGATCCTCGCCGCCGACGAAATGCTGCCCGACGACTGGGTGGTCGCCGGCACGACCGGTTACGACGTGCTCGACGAACTGTGCAGCGTGTTCATCGATGCCAACGGCCGCGCCGTGCTCGAAGACCGTCTGCTCGGCGAGAACGGCAACGTCCGGTTCCCGGCCGTGCAGCACGCCGCGAAATGGCAGGCCCTCGCACAGCTCTTCGAACCGGAGATGGCCCGTCTCGGTCGCGCGCTCGTCGACACGGCCAAAGCCGCGGGCATCTACGTCGCGGAGGCGCCGGCCACCGACGCGCTGGCCGCGGCGACCGTGGCCGAACGGGTGTACCGGACGTACCTGACCGGCGGGCGGGCCGAAGGAGAAGACCGGCGCCGGATCATCGAAGCGCTGGCCGGCGCGCGCACCGAACCGGGCGGCGACGAAGAGGCCTTGGCGGCTGTCGGCGCCATGCTCCTCGGCGACGATGTGCCCACCACTGCATCCGACGCGCGCGCGTTCATGGTGCGCCTCTGGCAGCAGCTGAGCGGCCCGGTGATGGCGAAGGGGCATGAGGACACGGCGTGCTACCGCTACCCGGTGCTGCTCGCGCAGTCGGAAGTGGGTGGCGATCCCGGTGACCCGGCGACGGACGCGATCGCTCGTTTCCACCGGAGGGTGGGTGAGCGGTGGTCGCACGGCCGGCGCGGGCTCGTCGCGACGTCGACGCACGACACGAAGCGCAGCGAAGACGTGCGGGCCCGTCTCGCGGTGCTCTCCGAACGCCCCGCGGCATTCGAGGCCGCGCTGGCGACCTGGCGGACCGAGGTCGGCGCTGTCGACGGCGTGGCGGCACCCGACACCCGCTTCCTCGCGCAAACGCTGCTCGGGTCGTGGCCGCTCGAAGCCGCCGACCTCGCGACCTTCGGTGACCGCATCGCCGCGTACCTCACCAAGGCGTTGCGAGAAGCGAAGCAGAAGACATCGTGGCTGGCGCCCGACGAGCACTACGAGCAGGCAGTGATCTCGGTCGCTCGGCATTCGATCGAACGCGACGGCCGGGTGTTCCTCGCGCATTTCGGCGAACTGCTGCAAACCGTCGCATTCCACGGCGCGTGCAATTCGCTCGCGCAGGTGGTCGCGAGAGTCGCGCTGCCGGGGGTGGTCGACACCTACCAGGGCACCGAACTGTGGGACTTCAGCCTCGTCGACCCCGACAACCGCCGCCCGGTCGACTACGAGCATCGGCGCGTGCTTCTCGACGGTCTCGACGCGAGCGCCGACGGGTCGCGTCTGTGCGCGTCGCTGCGCCGCGGGTGGCGTAGCGGTGCGATCAAACTGTTCGTGCTGTCGCGCGCGCTGCGCGCCCGCCGGGCCAACCGCGCCTTGTTCGTCGACGGTGCCTACACGCCGCTCGCGGTGTCGGCGCCGGCCGCCGCGCACGCGCTTGCGTTCGCGCGCCGACTCGATGACCAGTGGGCGATCGCGATCGTGCCCCGCCGCCCGAGTTCGCTGACCGTCGCCCCGGCGTTCCCGATCGGCGCCTCGGTCTGGGGCGAAACGGTCGTGTCGTTGCCGCCCGGTGCCCCGCGCACCTGGCACGACGCCTTCTGCGGGTCGGCGCTCGACGCGCCGGCCGGCACGCTCCGGGTCGCCGACGCGGTCGCGGCCCTCCCCGCCGCCCTCCTCGTCGCCTCCTCACCCGCCGCCGCACCCGCCGCCGCACCCGCCGGGTTGTGACGGTTATACCCCTGTACGGGGGTATAACCGTCACAACCCGGCTTGGGGTTGGGTTACTGCTCGCCCATGATCGCTTCGAACTCGGCTTCGGGGTCGCGATGGATCGCGCCGTCGACGTCGACGACGACACGCGTCAACCCTGCGTTCCAGGGGAACGGGGCTTCGTAGTCGTCGGAGATCGCGGGCCGAGGTCGTACCCGACGCTCAACCCCGCGCCGGTGATCGTGAAACGCATCGGGGTGAAGAACGGGATGTCGCCCTCGCCGGCGGCCTCGTCGTCGATCAGCAGTGTCGCGTGGCCGGTGAACTCGCCGGTCTTGTCGAACCGCATACCGAGACGGCGAGTGCCCGCGGGGATGATCACATCGGAGTCGACGTGGTTGCGCTCCTTCCCCGCGAGGTTGTGCACGTAACGCAACCGGCCGTCGCGTGCGTAGAGGACCCAGCCGCCGAGCGTGGAACCCAAACCGATGAGCACGCCGTTCGGCACCACGCCCGCGGCGATGTCGACGTGGGCGGTGATGAGGTGCGAACGGTTGCGCACGTTCACCGCGACGGTTTCGGGCACCACTGACCCGCCCGCGTAGTAGACGTAACGATCGCGGTCGGCGCGGGCGGTTGGCCGGGGGTTCAACAGCGCGGCGAGGGGCCGGTTGTCGAGTGGCAACACGTCGTAGCGGCGCGCTTCCTCCCACCAGCGTTCGATCATGGCGGCGAGCCGATCGGGTTCGGCGCCGGCGAGGTCGTCGGTCTCGGAGATGTCCTCGGCGACGTGGTACAGCTCCCACACGTCGTCCTCGAACGGTGCATCGGGATCGAGGCCGTCTCCGTACATCGCGCCGAGTGGCTTGAAGGTCACGGCCTTCCAGCCGCGGTGGTAGATGGCACGCGACCCGAGCATCTCGAAGTACTGGGTGTCGTGGCGTTCGGCGGCGCCGGCATCGGCGAGCGCGTAGGCGAAGCTCGTCCCGTCGAGGTCGGCAGTCACTTCCGGCGCATCGATGCCCGCCAGTTCGAGGATCGTCGGCATCACGTCGATCGCGTGCGCGAACTGTCGCCGCACGATGCCGTCGTGCCAGCGGTTGCCCCACGACACGATGCAGGGGTCGGCGACGCCGCCCTCGTGCACTTCGCGCTTCCAACGCTTGAACGGCGTGTTGCCGGCCATCGTCCAGCCCCACGGGTAGTTGTTGTGCGCGCTCGGGGTTCCCAGTTCGTCGATGCGCCGGGCGAGTTCGCTGCGCCCGGCCGGGATGCCGTTCCACATGCGGGCGTCGTTGATCGAACCGAGCACGCCACCTTCGGCGCTCGCGCCGTTGTCGCTCACGAGCATGACGAGTGTGTTGTCGAGATCGCCGGTCGCTTCGAGGAAACGCAGCACCCGGCCGATCTGCGCGTCGGCATGCGACAAGAAGCCGGCGAAACATTCCATGAACCGGGCCGACACCTTCTGCTCGCGTTCGGGGAGCGTGCCCCACGCCGGTACCCACGGCGCGCGGGGTGAGAGCTTCGTCGCCGGCGGGACGATGCCCGACTCGAGTTGCCGCGCGAACACCTCGTCGCGCCACCGGTCCCAGCCGAGATCGAAATGACCGTGGTAACGCTCGATCCATTCGGGTGGCGCGTGGTGCGGTGAATGGCAGGCGCCGGTCGCGAAGTACAGGAAGAAGCGTTGGTCGGCATCGACGCTGCGGAGGTCGCCGAGATACTGGATGGCGCGGTCGGCGAGGTCTTCACTGAGGTGGTAACCCTCGTCGACGCGGCGGGGCGGGGCGACGGAATGGTTGTCGTGGAACAGCGCGGGCACGAACTGGTGCGTCTCGCCGCCGTGAAAGCCGTACCAACGGTCGAAACCGCGCCCGAGCGGCCAACTGCCGCGCGGCGCGGCCATGTTCGTCTCGTCTTCCGGCGTGAGGTGCCATTTCCCGACGGCGTAGGTCGCGTACCCGTTGGCGCGCAGCGCCTCGCTGACGAACGTGTTCTCCCGCGGGATCCGACCCGAATAACCGGGGAAGCCCATCGCGAGGTCGGCGACCCGGCCCATGCCGTTGCGATGATGGTTGCGCCCGGTCAGTAGGCAGGCACGCGTCGGTGAGCACAGCGCGGTGGTGTGGAAGTTGCCGAACCGGGCACCGTTCGACGCGAGCGCGTCGATGTTCGGCGTTGCGATGTCGGACCCGTAACAACCCAGCTGCGCGAAGCCGACGTCGTCGAGCACGATGAGGAGCACGTTCGGCGCCCCCGGGGGCGGTGCCGGTTCGGGCGGCCACCAGGCCGTGGAGGTGCGCCAGTCGTCGCCGATCACCCAACCGTTCGTCTGCTGCATGCCTTCGATCTATCAGGCGCAGCCGCGTCGTGTCAGGCCCACGAACCCGGAATGCTCACCCGTCGATTCGCTGCAGGAGGACGAAGGAACGGTCGGTGATGTCGAGCACGTCGCCCGGTTTCAGGCCGTCGGTGTCGAGGTCGTGGTCGTCGAGGGCGGTGTCGAGCACGTACCCCCATTTCGTTCCCCAGCGGTCGCCCGGCAACGTGAATTCGATGGCCTGGTCGTGCGCGTTGAAGATCATGAAGAAGCTGCCACTGCGCACCGGGTGACCGCGCGTGTCGAGCCAGGGGAGCGCGTCGCCGTTGAGGAAGACGCCGAGGGTCTTGGCGAACGTGACGCGCCAGTCGTCGTCGCTCATGATGGTGCCGTCGGGCCGGAACCAGGCGATGTCGCCGATGTCGGTGCCGTGGATCGGGCGGCCTTGGAAGAACCGGTGCCGCCGGAAGACGGCGTGCCCGCGGCGGATCTGGGTGAGCCGGCACACGAACGCGAGGAGGTCGGCGTCGACGTCGGACCAGTCGACCCAGCTCACTTCGTTGTCCTGGCAGTAGGCGTTGTTGTTGCCTTGCTGCGTGCGGCCGATCTCGTCGCCGGCGAGCAGCATCGGCACGCCTTGCGAGAGCATCAACGTCGCGATGAAGTTTCGTTGCTGCCGGTGACGGAGGGCGACCACGTCGGGGTCGTCGCTCGGTCCTTCCTCGCCGCAGTTCCACGATCGGTTGTCGTCGGCCCCGTCGCGATTCTGTTCGCCGTTCGCGTCGTTGTGCTTCTCGTTGTACGACACGAGGTCGCGCAACGTGAAGCCGTCGTGGCAGGTGACGAAGTTGATACTGGCCGACGGGCGCCGCCCGGTCGCTTCGTAGAGGTCGGAGGAGCCGGTGAGGCGGGCGGCGAACTCGCCCATCGTCTGGTCCTGGCCGCGCCAGTAGTCGCGCACCGTGTCGCGGTACTGGCCGTTCCATTCCGACCACAGTGGCGGGAAGTTGCCGACCTGGTAGCCGCCTTCGCCGACGTCCCACGGTTCGGCGATCAGCTTCACCTGGCTGATCACCGGGTCTTGCTGGATCACGTCGAAGAAGGCGGAGAGCCGGTCGACTTCGTGCAGGGTGCGGGCGAGCGCGGCGGCGAGGTCGAACCGGAACCCGTCGACGTGCATTTCCAGTACCCAGTAACGGAGGCTGTCCATGATCAGTTGCAGCACGTGTGGGTGCCGCATGTTCAACGTGTTGCCGGTGCCCGTGTAGTCGACGTAGTAGCGCCGGTCGTCTTCGGCGAGGCGGTAGTACGCCTCGTTGTCGATGCCCTTGAACGAGAGCATCGGGCCGAGCCGGTTCCCTTCGGCCGTGTGGTTGTAGACGACGTCGAGGATCACTTCCATCCCCGCCTGGTGCAGGGTTTTCACCATCTGCTTGAACTCCTGCACCTGCTGGCCGAGCGCGCCGCTCGCGGCGTACTCGTTGTGCGGCGCCAGGTAGGAGATCGAGTTGTACCCCCAGTAGTTGCGCAGCCCTCGGCGCATCAGGAAGTGGTCGTGCACGAACTGGTGCACCGGCATCAACTCGACGGCGGTCACGCCGAGACCGAGCAGCCAGTCGACCACTTCGGGGACGGCGAGGCCGGCGTAGGTACCGCGCAGGTTCGGCGGCACGCCCGGGTGCTGCTGCGTGAACCCTTTGACGTTCGCTTCGTAGACGACGGTGTCGTTCCACGGGATCGCGGGCGGGCGGTCGTTCCCCCAGTCGAAGTAGGGATTGATCACGACGGTCTTCGGCATGGCGCGGGCGCTGTCGCTCGTGCTGATGCGGTTCTCGTCACCGAACCGGTAGGGGTAGACGCTCTGGCCCCATTGCACCGAACCGGTGACCGCCTTGCCGTAGGGGTCGAGCAGCAGCTTGCTCGCGTTGCAGCGTTTCCCGTTGGTGGGCGCCCACGGTCCGTGCACGCGGAACCCGTAGGTCTGCCCGGGCCCGACGCCGGGTACGTAGACGTGGTGGATGAACGCGGTCTGCTCGCGCATCTCGATGCGGGTTTCGTGCCCGGCCTTGTCGAACAGGCAGAGTTCGACGCGTTCGCCGATCTCCGAGAACACCGAGAAGTTGGTGCCGATCCCGTCCCATTGCGCGCCGAGCGGGAAGGGATGACCGGGCCACACGGAGAGGTTCGCCACGTTCGGAGCGGCGTCCTGCGAGCGGGGCAGGCGGGGAGATGGGCGGCTGCGTTCGCCACGCGGCGAGCCGGCGGTCTCCATCGCCGGCCGCGTGTGCAGCGGTCCCTCGTACTCTCCCGGCATCCGATACCCCCGGCGTGTCTCGGCCCCGTAGCCTCCCCACGCTACGTGCGCGACGAGGGCGCCGAGGACATCGAACGCAGGGAGGTCGGATGACCAGGGGGGATCGCGTGACCCGGACCGCGGTCGCGCCGCTCGTGGTACTCCTCGCGCTCACCATGGTGAGCGGCTGCTCGAAGAAGACGACCGACGCGGCGAGCAAGGCCGCGAAGTCGGCGCTCAACGATGCAAAGAACGCGGCGGGTACGGCAACGGCAGTGGTGGCGGCGAACGCGTTCCGTGCCGATGTGAAGGTCCGGAGCGAGAAGAACAAGAAGAGTGCTCGGGCCACCAACCTGCTGCGGGCGGCCGAGCACGACCTCACGAGCACGGTGAGCGGCGCGACCGTCACCGGTATCACCGACCAGAACAAAGACCACCGCGACGACGACGGCAAGGTGCAGATCGAACTGGCGAAGAAGTTCGCGTGCGTGACGATCAGCGCCGACGGCACCGATACGACCGTCACCCAAGGGAAGTGTTGAGCCTTTCGCGGCATGCTGTACGTCGGCACTTCGGGATGGCAGTACCGCCACTGGCGTGATCGCTTCTACCCGAAAGCGGTGCCGCAACGCGCGTGGCTCGAGTACTACGCGGAACGGTTCGCGACCGTCGAGATCAACAACACGTTCTACCGGTTGCCACCGCGCACGACGTTCGAGCAGTGGGCCGAGCGGTTCCCCGCCGACTTCGTCGTCGCGATGAAGGCGAGCCGGTACCTGACGCACGTCAAACGGTTGCAGGAGCCCGAGGAACCGGTGCACCGGATGCTCGAGCACGCGGCGCCGCTCGGCGACCGGCTCGGCCCGGTGCTCTTGCAGCTGCCGCCCAACCTGACCTTCGAGCCGGAACGGTTGCGCGCGACGTTGGCCGCGTTCCCGTCGCACGTGCGGGTGGCGGTCGAGCCGCGCCACTCGTCGTGGTTCGACGACGAAGCCGCGTTACGCGACGTGTTGGAGGCGCGCGGCGCCGCGCTGTGCATCGCCGACCGGGCGTCGCGGCTGCTCGCGCCGCTGTGGCGTACCGCCGATTGGGGCTACGTGCGTTTCCACGCCGGTCTCGCGCACCCACCCGGTTGTTACGGGCGCGCCGCGCTCTTGCACTGGGTGGAGCGGATCGACGCGACGTGGGGCACGCGCGCCGATGTGTTCGCGTACTTCAACAACGACATGCACGGTTGCGCCGTACGCGACGCGGTGATGTTCGGCAACCTCGCCGGCCGGCACGGCCTCCACCCGTCGCGCGTCCCCGCCCACTCGTTTTGATGTCGCGAACCGGCGCGGTTGCGCGCTTGCGGTACATCAAAACGAGTTTCAGCCCTCGCGCACGACGTCGGTTGCTCGCTTGTCGTCGCGCTGGCCGACGTAGGCGGGGTGGCGTACGGCGCCGGCGGTCGTCCACTCGCTGAAGTGCACTTCGACGACGACGGCGGGCTCGACCCAGACGGCGTCCTTCGGAGGGCGGCCCGACTTGAACGGGCTCGTCGATCGTTCGATCGGGGCCAGCTCGTCGCGGAGACGGTCGAGCTCGGCTTCGGTGAACCCGGTGCCGACTTTGCCTGCGTACCGGAACGCACCGTCGTCGTAGTAGCCGATGAGCAGCGCGCCGATCGCGCCGCCCCGGCGGCCGGTGCCGTGCGTCCAACCGCCCACGACGAACTCCTGCCGAAGCTGGTTCTTCACCTTCAGCCACTCGCGGGTCCGCTTGCCGGGCCGGTACGGCGAATCGAGCCGCTTCGCCATCACGCCTTCGAGCTGGAACCGGCGGCTCACGTCGATGGTCGCGGCGCCGTCGCCGGTTTCGTGCGGTGGGGTCTGCCACGCCGGGCCGGTGAGCCGGAGCCCGAGGAGCGTGGCGCGGCGTTCCACGTAGGGCGCTTCCATGAGCGAATGACCGTCGAGCCACAGCAGGTCGAACAGCACGTACACGGCGGGGATGTCGGCCGCGAGCCGCCGGATCGCACGCTCGTCGTCGACGTGCATCCGGCGTTGCAGGCGCTGGAAGTCGGGGCGGGCATCGTCGCCGAACGCGACGATCTCCCCGTCGACGACGGCGTCGTGCGCGCCGAATTCCGCGCCGAGCGCGCGCAATTCGGGGTAGCGGCGCGTCACCTCGTTGCCGTTGCGGCTGAACAGCCGGATGCGCCCACCGTCGACGTACCCGATCGCGCGCACGCCGTCCCACTTGAGTTCCCACGCCCAACCGTCGCCGGCCGGCGCGGCCGCGACCAGCGTCGCCAGCATCGGTTCGATGCCGGCCGGCGCGGCCTTCCGATCGGGGTCCTGCGGCGGGTCCATGCGATGGATCATCCAGTTCTTGCCGCCGGTGCGGAAGAGCACGTAGCGACCCTGCACCCGTTCACCGTGCAGCGTCACCATCACTTCCTTGGCGCTGAACTTGTGGGTTTCGTAGGTGCCGGTGTCCCACACCTGCATGGTGCCCGCGCCGTACTCGCCGGCCGGGATGTCGCCCTGGAAGGTGAGGTACTGCATCGGGTGGTCTTCGGTGTGCACCGCGAGGTGGTTCTGCTCCGGGGTGGTGGGCACCCCTTTCGGCAACGCCCACGACACGAGCACGCCGTCGCGTTCGAGCCGGAGGTCCCAATGCAGCGCGCGGGCATGATGTTCCTGCACGACGAAACGGTTCCCGGCCTCGTGGCCGGCCGGGTGCACGATCCCCGCGGGTTCGGGTGTCGCGCCGAAGTCGCGTTTCGCGTTGTACTCCGACAACACGGGTGGCGCTTCCTGGTCGGCCCTCCCGGCTGCGGTTTCGCGACGCGGCGCCACGAAATCGACGCTACCGGTCAGGCCACCGGCAATCGAACGCGCATGTAGGCGAGCGCCCGGTTCGCGACGACCTGGAGCACCGTTTGGTCGACCAGTTCGACCAGGCGCGGGAAGAGATCTTCCTCTTCCCAGCGCATGTGCACCTCGACATCGGCCTGGAGCTCGTCGATCAGTTCGTCGAGGGCGGGGCCGGTCGTGTCCTCGGCTTCGGCGACGAACGACTTCACCTGCTCGTGATCGGATTCGGCCTCGTCGCTGAGCCGGTCGCCTCCAACCAGCGCGCGCCGCACCAGCGGGTAAAGGAACCGTTCTTCGACGCAGGCGTGCAGGACGAGCGCGTCCCCGAGCCGCAGCCCCGTTTCGGGGTCGTGCGCGGCGAGGAACGCGGCAAACAGTGCCCGGACCCGGCGGTGATCTTCCTCGAGCAATTCGATGATCGACATGCCTGCCTCTGCATCCGTGCTGCGTCGTTCGCGGCAACATGGATCGCGCTACCCCATGTAGGCACGGTCCACGCATCAACGTCGTGTCGTCAGGGCCGCCGCGCGCGGTGCGCTCGCTCTACGCGCGAGCAGGCGCGCGCTCGGCCGGTGCCGGTCCGGGACACGATTCCGGCCGGAAGCGCTCAACCCGGCCGGCTCTCACCGATCGGTACCGGTGCTCGCGAACGCGCGTGCAAGGATGCAGGGAAGTGGAATCAGCAAGCGACGACCCGGGGCCTGAGGCCGAGCCCGACGCCGGCCCCGATGACCGGCCGACTCGCGCGATGCGGTTGGCCGAACGCCGCAAACGCGGGGCCCGCCAGGTGATCGAGTGGGTCGTGCTCATCGCCGTGGCGCTCATCGTCGCGTTGATCGTGAAGACCTTCCTTTTCCAGGCCTTCTACATCCCGTCGGATTCGATGGTGCCGACGCTGAAAGTGCACGACCGGGTGCTCGTCAACAAGCTGTCCTACAAGATGCATTCCGTCCACCGGGGCGACATCGTCGTGTTCACGAAGCCGCCCAAGGAGACCAACGACATCAAGGACCTCGTCAAACGGGTGATCGGCCTCCCGGGGGAAACCGTCGAGGCCCACGGCGGCCACATCTACATCGACGGCCGGCAACTCACCGAGCCCTACCTGCCGTCGACGGTCGTCCAGCGGGCGTTCCTGCCGGTGAAGATCCCTCCGCACGACGTGTGGGTGATGGGCGACAACCGCGACCAGTCGGAAGACTCCCGGGTGTTCGGCCCGATCAAGGAGTCGAGCATCGTCGGCCGGGTGTTCGTACGCATCTGGCCGCCGAACCGCCTGCACTTCTTCTGATCGAAATGTCGCCTGGGTGTCGATGGGGGCGCTCGGCGTTCGTCGTTACCGTGAGCGGCGACGAGGAGGAGCCATGCGGTACCTGCTGATGATCTGTGTCGACGAGACGATGTACGGCGCGATGAGCCCCGACGAAGCGGCGGCGATGACCGCCGAGTACGGCAAGTACATCGCCGAAATGAACGAGCGGGGCGTGCTCCTCGGCGGTGAGCGTCTCCACCCGACGACCACCGCGACGTCGGTGCGGGTGCGAGACGGCGAGGTCGTCACCATCGACGGTCCGTTCGCAGAGACGAAGGAGCAGATGGGCGGCTACTTCCTGATCGAAGCGGCATCGCAGGACGAAGCGGTCGAGATCGCGGCGAAGATCCCCGGGGCGCGGCACGGCACGATCGAGGTACGCCAGATCCTGGAGCTGTGACAGGCGTCGATAGCTATCGCTATGCGATAGCTATCGACGCCTGTCCGGTGGGGATAGGTTCGGCGCCGGTGACGACGCTGGGTCTTCCGTCTTCATCGGCGGTGCGCGACGCCGAGCGGTCGGTGGCGCGGGTGCACGTCGTCGAACGCGTCGGCCAGTTGTGCTTCTCGGCCTTGATGGTGGCGAACGATCGCCGCCGGTTCCGCCGTCCGCGCCTGCAGTGGGCGCTGCTCGCGGCCGCCGGTGCCGAATCGGTCTGGCTCTCGGTTCGCCTGCTGCGCAGCGGTCGCTACCAGGACCGGGTCGCGATCTGGGCCGACACGGCGTTCGCCGCGGTGGGTCTCGTGGTGTGCCGGGCCGGTCTCGGCGAGGGCGAGGGCGCGCTCTGGATGAAGAACATCGCAATCGGTGCCGCGCACGGCGCGGCCGGGTCGGACCGCCGCGGTGAGCACCTTGCCGCGGTCGGCGTGCTCGGTTCCGCCGCGATGTGGTGCGGGGCGCGAGCGCGGGGGCGGGAGTCGCACATCGCAGGGCTCACGCTCGGCCTCAACGACGTCATCAACTGGACCGGCCAGACGATCGCCGCCCGCATCTACGTCGCCGCGCACCACCGTTACGCGGTGCTCGCCGAAGAGGCGGGCGCGATCACGGTGGCACGCGCGACCGAAGCGGCCGCCGAATCGGAGCGGAGCCGGCAGCACCAGCTCCTGCACGCGACGACGGTCGAGGTGCTGCGTGAACTCGCGCGCACGAACGACCCCGGTCCGGCGACGGAAGTCGCCCGCCGGGAGGCAGCCCGGCTCCGGCACGCGCTGCGCACGCAGGGCGCACCCCGATCGAACCTCGATCGTGAGCTGCAGGAGGCGTGTGCAGCGGCCGACCGCGAGGGCATGACGGTCGAGCTCGTCACGTCCGAGCTGACCGCCGACGTCGACGCCGCGGCGGCTGCGGCATTGCGCGACGCGGTCGGCGCCGCGCTCGTCGCCGCCCGTACCTTCGACGCCGCGCGCCGGGCCGTCGTTCGAGCCGCGAACGACGCCACGAACGCGACCGTGACCGTGCGCCACCAGGGCGACGGCTTCGAGCCGGGGGTGGCGTCGGCCTACGAAGACGAGTTGCGTTCGGGGTTCGGCGCGGTCATCGGCCTTGGTGGGCGCGCCGAGGTGTGGTCGGCGCCGGGGCGAGGCGTGCGGGTGACGCTGGCGATGCCGGCGGCCGCACCGTCACCGCGACGACCGGACCAGGTCGCGGACGATCGCCCACAGAGCCGGGTCGGGCGTTCCCCGGCAGCGCACGACGACGTTTCCGAACACGACGGTGACCTCACCGGCGGGCTCGATCCCGGTGTCGTCGGTGCAGCACAGAACGAGGTCGGCGACTTCCGTGTCGTCGACGATGTGGAGGCCCGCACCCGCCGCGAGTCGTTCGAGGCCGGCGCGCAGCAGCGGTCGCCGCGCCACGATTCGCGCCGACGATGGTCGTTCCACCGGTCCAGGATGACCGCTGCCGCGCGATCCGTCGTGGTGAGAAGTACCTCTTTCTCGCCGTCGCCGTCGCCGTCGCCGTCGCCGTCGCCGTCGCCGTCGCCGACGGCCGGACGGGCCGACGAAGCGATCCGTCCCGGCCGCACGATCATCGCCGGCTTCATCGCGTACCGCTTCTCGGGCCTCGCGACAGGCCTCGCCGCAGTGGCGGCCGGCGCCGATCGTTACCGGTCGCGGCGGGCGGCGAACGCGGTCCTCGCGGCGGCGACGATCGAGTCGGTGTGGCTGGCGCTACGGCTCTGGCGTCGCGGCGGCGACGACCCGGTTGCGACGCGGTCCGATGCGGCCTTCGCCGTCGCCGCGGTTGCCGCCGGTCGCGCCAACGTCGGCGCCGCCGATCGGGGCACGTTCGTCAACTGGGTGCCGTGGAGTTTCGCCGCGCCGGCAATGGCCGGGCAGGCGATGGCCGCGCCGCAGTTGTCGGCGAGCGCGATCGGTGGGGCCGGGCTGATCGGTGTCGTGTCGAGCGCGGCATTGAGCTCCGGCCCGAACGAGTTCATCGCGAACATGGGCGCGATGGCCGGGATGTTCGCCGGGGGTCACGTCCTCGCCTCGCAGATCCGCCGCGGTTCGCGGCGTCTCGCGGTCGCCCAGGCGAAGGCGCTCGACGAAGGCGTGCTCCTCGCCGCGGAACACGAACGTTCGCGCCAGCTCCGACTGCTGCACGACAGCGCCTTGCAGACGCTCGAGGCGGTCGCGAACCGCCGCTACGCCGACCACGCACAGATGCAGGCCCGGGCCCTCGAGGAGGCCGGCCGGCTCCAACTCGAACTCGACGGGCGCGCGGTCCGCGCCACGTCGGTCGCCGACGAGGTACAACGTGTCGTGCAGGTCCACCGCGCGAGAGGGTTGCATACGGAGCTGCGCATCGGCGTGGTGCCGAACCCGGTTCCTGCCGTCACCGGCGCCTTGCGCGACGCCTGCAACGAGGCGCTCACCAACGTCGTCAAACATGCCGGGGTGACCACCGCGACGGTGCGCATCGAGACCTGCGGCGACGGTGTGCGCATCACCGTCGAAGATGCGGGGAGGGGCTTCGATCCCGCGAGCGACCGCGGGTTCGGCACGACCCAGTCGATCGAGCGCCGGTTGGTGGAAGTGGGCGGCCGGGCCGAGGTGCGCAGCCGTCCGGGGCAGGGGACGACCGTGGTGCTGTGGGGCCCGGTGTGAACGGGGCGGCGGTGTCGGTCGTGATCGTCGACGATCATCCCGTCTACCGGCAGGGACTGGCGATGGCGGTCGACGAGGCCGCCGATCTCGAACTCGTCGGGGAGGCCAACTCGATCGAAGCCTTCGACCTTCTCGATGTCCGGCCCGACGTCGTCCTGCTCGATCTGCACTTGCCGGGGATCGGTGGCGCGGCCGGCGTTGCGCACGTGTGCGCCAGCGGCAACCGGGTGCTGATCGTTTCGGCCGCCGGTACCCCCGACGACGTCATCGACGCGATCGCGGCCGGCGCGGCCGGCTACCTCACGAAGGAAGCCGACGCCGACGAGATCACGCGCGCGGTGCGCATCGTTGCCGGTGGTGCGACCTACGTGTCGCCGACCCTCGCGTCGTACCTGCTGCGCGCCGACCGTACGAACGCGACGTACACGTTGACCAAGCGCGAGCGCGACGTGCTGGCACTCGTCGCGGCGGGGGAGACCGATCGTGATATCGCCGAGCAATTGATGATCGCCAAGACCACCGTGCACTCGCACCTCGATCGGATACGCGACAAGACGGGTGCGCGCCGGCGCGCCGAACTCACGAACCTCGCGCACCGGCTCGGCATCGCGCCCGCCCACGACGAGCCGACGTAAGCCAGTCGGGCCGCGGGCCGCGGGCAGGGTGGGTATTCCTACCGACCGCGAAGAGGGGTCGTCTGGTCCCTGGTTCGCCCCGCCGCGTATCCCGACAATCAGACGCATGTCTGGGATCTGGCGATGGGCGTGCGTGCTCGTGCTCTCCGGAGTGGCGGTGGTCGGCGCGGCCGTACCGGCGGCCGCGAACCTCACGGGGGGCTGCAAGGCGTCGGGCACGCAACTGCAAACGGGCAAGACCTACGACGCCGCCACCACGAACTTCGCGAAGATCCCGCGTTCGGGCGACGTGCAATGGAAGGCATCCGTGCCGGTGCCGGCGACCCAGCGGGTCGCCGTCGGTGAAGTGAAGGTGAAGTTCCCGTTCCCGGTCGGCGACGTCGAGATCGGTCACTGGGGCAAAGACGGGAAGAAGACCGGGTCGAATGCGAACCAGGGCACCTACCACTACGACTTCCCCAGTGTGATCGCGGGGGTGAAAGTGCTCGTGCACGGGAGCGACCGCGAACCGAGTGGCGTCACGTGCACCGGGTCGGTCGTCGTGCAGATCGAAGGCACGAGCCCGCTTGCCTGGGCATCGCTCGCGCTCACGATCGTCATGGTCCTGAACCTGTCCCTCACGATCCGCGCCCGAAAGGTTGGGGTATGAAATATCGCGGTCGCCCGGTGCTGGCCGCCGTCAGTGGCTTCTTCACCGGCTTGTTCCTCGCGCTCGATCTCGTGTTCTTCGGCACCATTCGTCTCGACAACATCGCGGTGACGATCCTGCCGATCGTGTTCCTGATCGTCGGTGTGTTGCTCGCGCTGTGGGCGCCGCTCGGTCGGGGCCGAGTCTCGGGAGAGACGGGCGCGTGACCGCGGCCGGCGGGGGGCGACGATTGCTGGTGGGGGCGGGCATCGCGCTCGCGGGCGCGGCGCTCGCGGTCGGGTGTGGAGGCTCGTCGAAGCCCAGCGCGAGCGCGACGACGGCCACGACCGCATCGACGGCGCCGGCAACGGTCGCGACGACCACGACGTCGGCGGCGAAGGACCCGTGCAGCTACGTGACCAAGGCGGAGGTCGGCGGCGCGACCGGCAAGACGGTGACCGGCACATCGTCGCCCAACGATTCGTCGTGCAGCTACGCCACCAGTGACGGTGGCGTGGTGAACACGGGTGTTGCGTCGCCGATCACCGCCGCCGCCGTCGAGCAACAGATCGAGAACGCTTCCGGCGTGCACACCCCGCCGGCGACCGTGCCCGGGATCGGCGACGTCGCGTACGCGACCAACGGCGGGCTCGAGGTACTGAAAGGTTCGACGGCGGTCAGCGTGGTCATCTTCGGCAACGGCGCGTACGCCAGCCCCGGCAACGCGGATGCGGTCGCGATCGCGCGGCTCATGCTCGGCCGGCTCTGACGTGACCGGTCGGCTCAGCGGGTGTACTCGACGCTGACGACGGGCGGCTCGCGCACCTATCCTCCGGCTGAGCCCGAGCGCGAGGTCCGAGCGTCGTTCACGAAGCAGGTGCGTTGCCGGCCACCCGATATCGCATCGTTCCCGAGCAGTCGAAGGTGTGGATCGACGCGCGTTCGAACGTGCACCCCATCCACTCGTCGACCGACGGCATCGACGGTTACATCGCGCTCGCGTTCAACGAGGACGGCGAGGTGGACTTGTCGGTGGAACCAGCCGGCGAACTGTCGTTCCCCGTGTCGCGGTTGCGTTCGGGCAACCCGCTCGAACATCGCGAATTACAGAGACGTATCGACGCGCGCCGGTTCCCGACGATCGACGGCGTGCTCACGAAGATGGAGAAGGTCGACGGCGACGACCGTCGCCACCGGGTGACCGGCGACCTGACGTTCCGCGGCGTGACCCGTACGTGCGACGACGAGATGACCGTCGACGTCGTCGACGCCGACACGATCCGGCTCACGGGCGCATCGACGTTCGACGTCCGGGACTTCGGAATGGAACCCCCGCGCATTCTGGTGCTCCACGTCGAGCCGCAGGTCGACGTGCGGGTCGACATCCTCGCCCGGCGAGACACCTAGCAGGGCGAAACACCTAGCAGGGTGATGAATTATCCCGCACAAGGCGCCGCCGCTTGCGGAAACATGCAGGTCGGCGAACGTTGGCGGCGCCGTCGAATCCATAATTCATCACCCTGCTAGCGAACGGCACATGCGTGGCACGATCGACCGCCGTCAAGGAGGATGGGTTCGCCAGGCGGGCCCTTCGTCGGGTGCGCGGGTGAGCCATTGCCATGACCGGAATCGAAGCTTCGACCTCTCCTCCTGCCTTGCCGCGCTGGTTTGGCCCGAGAGCCGGCCCAGATGATCCGGCCGTCTCGGCCCTGATCGACCGCGTCGCGCGCGGGGCCGGATGGGCGGACATCGGCGGTGAGCTCAACCTCAACCTGCGGATAGACGTTGAGCCGCCGGTGGTCCTCCGGGTCCACCGGCCCTGGGCCCGCCGCGGGCGCGTCGCGGGACTGCGGCGCTTGCGGGAACGGCTCCAGCGGACGCACGTCCGCGTCGCTCGGCCGATCCCGAGTTCCGGCTACGACCTCCTGAGGGTCGCTGACCGTTGGGCTGAGCTCGAGGAGTTCATCGATCACGAGCAGCCACGGGCGGACGAGGACTCCTACGTCCGCCTCTTCGAGGAACTCGGACGCGTGCACACTGCGCTCGAAGCAGTCTGGGAGCCCGGTCCGCCCGAACCCCTCGACGACCACAGGACCTTCGGCCAACTGCGTTACTCGGTCGGCTTCACCCGCCGCCGGCTCGGGCCCCGCAGCGAGCCGGTCGTGCATCGGATGCGCCAACTGACCGGCGAGCTCGCCAAGCTCCGGACGGAGGTCGAACTGCCATGCGCCCCGATTCATGGGGACTACAAACTGGGCAACGCGGGAGAACTGCCAGACGGCTCATGGGCCACCTTCGACCTGGACTTCGCGAGGGTCAGGGAGCGGCTGTACGACATCGCGGGCAGCCTGAACCACGTCACACAGAGCGGCCCCGAGGGCGTGGGCCCGCCGGTTGAAGTGCTCGAGCCGCGACGACTGCTCGACGCCTACGAACGCACCGCGCCGGGACCGTTGACTCGCGACGAGCACCGATGGCTCCCCGGGGCTCTCGCCCTGGTACCCCTGCACTGGGCTGCCACCGCAGGGCTCGTGGGCGACGGCATCCGCGAGGCCGAGAGCGCGATGACCGCCGCCGAGGCCTGGTGGTCGCGCCGGGCTGAGCTTTCGTCGTAGTCCGGCGGCCGCGCCAGTCAGCCGTTGCGGTGATGGCCGACGACGCGCGTGAGCAGGCGCACGAGCTGCTCGCGTTCGGCGGCCGACAGGGGAGCCAGCGCGCGTTCCTGCGCGCCTGCGACGAGCCGGTCGAGCTTGCCGAGGCGCCGCCGCCCGGCGGCGGTGATCGTCACGACGTTGCGCCGCCGGTCGGTCGGGTCGGGGGCGCGCTCGACGAGGCCCTGGTCGGCCAACTCGTCGACGGTGGCGACCATGTCGCTGCCATCGATCATCGTGAGGCGGCTCAGCGACGCCTGGCTCGAAGGTCCGTATTCGTCGAGCGCGGCGAGCAGCGAGTAGTGGTGCCGGCGCGCGCCGGCCGTGGCGAGCCCTTCGGCAACGAGGCGGTTGGCCGGGATGGCCGCCTGGTTGAGCAACCAGCTCGGGAGGGCGCGCAGGCGGGCGGGTGAACGGTCGGCGGCCATGGCTGCCCAACGTACAAGTTCGTTGGCGCCGCGCGGTGTGGAATATCGTTGGTCATACCAACGTTGGTGCCACCAACATTTATGGTGGAAGGACTCACGATGAACGCAGCTGTCCAGGAACTTCTCGATCGCGCCGAGGTGACCGACCTCGTGTACCGGCTCGGTGCGTGCCTCGACGAAGGTCGCTTCGACGAGATGCCGTCGCTGTTCGTCGAGGAAGCGACCGCACAGACGCCCGGTGGCACCGCGGAGGGTCGTGATGCCGTCGTCGCCCAGGCGGCGCGCAACCACCGGCCGACCGATCACGTCCAGCACGTGATCACCAATGTGCTCATCGAGCGCCACGGCGACGAAGCGAACGTGCGAGCGAACCTCGTCGTGCACTTCGCCGCCCGGGGGGAAGCCGGCGGCACCACGCCGGCGCCCCCGGTGCGCTTCACGTTGGGCGAGATCTACCGGTTCGACGTTGTTCGTACGCCCGGCGGTTTCCGGTTCCGGCGCGTCGAGACGGTCCCGCTCTGGATGTCGGGCACGTTCGATCGCCCCCCGGCACCAACCCCCTGACGGGCGTCGCTCGCCCGGAATGATTCCGGGCGAGCGACGCCCGTCGTTGGGACGGGGCCGGCAACGTAAGCTCCCCGAATGGCGGCCGAACTCGTCGCGCGGGCGGCCGAGCTCGACGCACTGCGTTCGATCGCACGCGGCGGGGCCGAAGGCCTGGGCGCGGTCGCCCATCTCGTCGGTGAAGCGGGGATCGGCAAGACCAGCCTCCTCGAAGCGGTGCGGGTCGAACTCGACCGTGCGGGCACGACGACCCGCCACGCCGAGGCCGAAGAGATCGGTTACCGGCGCCCCATGGCGCTCGTTCGCTCATTGCTCGGAGACATGGCATCGATCGACGAAGCCGACCCCGCGGGCCGCGCCGTCGCCGCGGTCGAAGCGTTGGCGGCGACCGGCTACGTCGTGTTCTTCGTCGACGATCTCCACTGGGCCGACGACGCCAGCCTCGCGGTGCTGCGCGCGGTGGCACGGCGCGCAGCTGTGCTCGGCCTCGCGTTGATCACTGCGGCGCGACCCGTCGTCGCGTCGAGCGCGTTGCACCGCTACGTCGACCTCGTCGCGTCGGAAGGCCGGATCATCGAGTTGCCGCCGCTCGATCGCGACGCGCAGCGCGAGCTCGCGCGCCGCCAACTCGGCCGGGACCCGGGCCGGCACCTACGCGAGCTCGTCGACGGCGCGGCCGGCAACCCCTTCATCGCGATCGAACTGCTGCGTGGTCTTGCCGAGGAGGGTGCGCTCGAGGCGCGCGGCGACGAGATCGACGTACGCACCCCCGGCGCGGTGCCCGAAACCACGCTGGCGCGCCTGGCGCGCCGGGCGTTTTCCGCCTTCCCCGACGGCGACCTCTGGTTGCGGGCCGCCGCGGTGCTCCCCGACGGTTTCACCCCGGAGGAGTTGGGCGCGCTGCTCGACCGGCCGGTCGCGGCCGCCATCGAGGTCGCGGTCGCGGCGTGCGACGCACGATTGTGGCTCGACCGCGACGGCCGGCTCGGGTTCCGCCACGACCTCCTGCGGCGGGCGGTGCTCGACGCGACCCCGGCGTCGGCGGTGCGGGCCCTGCACCGCCGGACGGTCGAGGTGCTGATGGCACGGAACGCACCGGTCGAGCGGTACGCGTCGAGCCTGCTGTCCGCCTCCGACCCGAACGACGCCGCCGGCGTCGACCGGCTGCTCACCGCGGGTATGGCGGCCAAGGACCGCAGCCCCGCCCTTGCCGCCGACCTGCTCGCGCGGGCGCTCGACACCTTGGCTCCCGACGATCCGCGTGTGCCGGCCGCGGCGTTGGCCCTCGGTTGGGCGCTTGCCGACAGCGGCCGGCTGCGCGAGGTGCAGGCGCTCCTCGATCGGCGGTTCGCGCGCGGGGCCGGGAACCACGAACTGCACCGGTTGCGGTCGTTCTCGCTGATCGTCGGTGGGCGCATCGACCAAGCCAACGCGTACGCACTCGACGCGCAGGCCGAGTGGCCGGCCGCCGACGACGTACGTGAGCGAGCCGAGGCGATGGCCGAACTGGCCGTACTCGCGGTGCTCAGCGCGCAACCGGAGGAGGCGACGCGCTGGCTCGAACGAGCCGAAGCCGAACCGGCTCCGAGCCCGACCGGCGTGGTGTACATGTGGGTCGCGCGCTCGTGGGTGCACGGGTTACGCGGCGCGTACGAGGCCGCGATCGCCGCGGCGCGTGAAGCGGTCGCAGCAGCCGACGCCGACCCGACCGGCCACGGCGCGCGGGTGCGCCCGAAGCCGACGCTGGCCGTGATGCTCGACGCGGCCGGCAAAGGAGCGGCGGCGCTCGACGTGTTGCGCCACGCGCAACGCGACGCGGTACCGATCTGGACGGTGCCGATGCTCCACTTCTCGATCACCGTGACGCGCTTCCGGCTCGGCGAGTGGGACGACGCGCTCGCGGAGGCCGAAGCCGGGCTGCTCGGCGCGGAGGAGACCGACGTCGAGCTCGGGTCGGGTTGGGCGTGCGCGGTCGGTGCGCTCATCACGGTTGCCCGCGGCAGCACGGCCGACGCGCGGCGTTGGTTGCAGCGATCGCAACTGCTCGGCGGGGTCGGTACCGACTGGCTGCTGCATGCCACCGCGATCGTGCAGTCGCTCGAAGGCGACGACGAAGGCGCGGCGTCGCTGCTCGGTCTGCTCACGGCGCGTGCGCTCGACAGCGGGGCGTACTGGCTCCTGTCGAACAGCGGGATCGACACGATCCGGTGTTCGATCGCGACCGACCGGCCCGAGACCGTTGCCCGGGTGGCGGGCGGGCTCGAAGCACTCGCGGCCGCGACGAGCACGCCCGTCGCGCACGCCCAACGCGCGTGGGCAACCGGCCTGCAGGCGCGCGACGACGAGCCGATCGAGCGGGCCGCGGCGCAACTCGCCGCGTGCGGTCGCCCGTACGACGCGACCCGGGCCTGGCACGACGCCGCGCTCGCCGCCGCCGCTCGAGGCGCACCCGATCGCGCCCGTTCGCTCGCCCGTCACACGTTCGCCGGCTACGACGAACTCGGCGCCGGCACCTGGTTCGCGCAGCTGCGCGCCGGCCTGCGCGAGCACGGGATCGCGATGCGGCCCCGCCGGAGCCAACCCCGAGCGACGGCCGGTTGGGACAGCCTCACCCCGACCGAACAGACCGTGGTGGAGCTGGTCTCCGACGGGATGACGAACACCGCGATCGCGCAGCGGCTGTTCGTGTCACGCCGGACGGTCGAATCTCACCTCGTACGCGTGTACACGAAGCTGGGCCTGCGCACCCGTACCCAACTCGTCTCGGAGGCGCTTCGCCGCTCGGCCGGGTCGCCCGCCGGTGGGGGCGGGGGAGTCGCGTAGACCGCGCGGGTATCGGCCGGCATCCACGCCTCGGCGACCTCGGGTACGGCGCGGCGGTTGCGGGCTCGGGCGGGGCGGCGGTTGAGGAGGCGCAGTGCGTTCATGGCGTCGAACGTACGGGCCCGCTCACCGAACGTCTTCGGTGCAACTACGCAATCGGACGCCCCCGTGCCGGGCCGCGCGGGAGCGGTTGGGGCAAGTACGGTGCGCGCGTGCAACTTGGGCTTGCGCTCGACGCGTGGGCGGGATCGCAACTCCGCCTGCCGGTCGAGCGGGTGCAGCTCGCCGAGCGCCTGGGCTACGACTCGGTGTGGACCGCGGAGGCCTACGGCGCCGACACGTTGACCCCGCTCGCGTACCTTGCCGCCGTCACGTCACGGATCCGGCTCGCGAGCGGCATCGTCCAGATCTCGGCCCGCACGCCGGCCGCGACCGCCATGGCGTTCGCGACGATCGACGCACTCGCGGGTGAAGGTCGCGTCATCGCCGGGCTCGGCCTCTCCGGCCCGCAGATCGTCGAAGGTTGGTACGGGCAACCGTGGGCGCGGCCGTTGGTACGAACACGCGACTACGTCGCGATCATGCGGCAGGTGTTCCGCCGTGAGGGCCCGGTCGCGCACGACGGCGACGCGATCGCGCTGCCGTACCGGGGGGCCGATGCGACGGGTCTCGGCAAACCGCTCAAGTCGATCCTGCACATGAACCCGCACATCCCGATCTACCTCGCGGCCGGCGGTCCGGCCAACGTGGCGCTCGCGGCGGAGATCGCCGACGGTTGGATCCCTATGGGGCTCGCGCCGGCGAACGCGGCGCAGTTCCGCCCCGCCCTCGAGCGCGGCGCGGCACGATCGGGCCGGTCGGTCGCCGATCTCGTCGTGCACGCAACGGTCACCGTGCGCATCACCGACGACGTCAAGGCGACGCTCGACGCGATGAAGCCGCGCACCGCGCTGTACGTCGGCGGTATGGGTGCACGCGACGCGAACTTCCACAAGGACGCGATGGCGCGGCGCGGCTTCCCGGAAGCGGCCGAACGCATCCAGGAGCTGTTCCTCGCCGGCCACCGCGACGAGGCCGTCGCCGCAGTGCCCGACGAATACCTCGACGACGGCGGGCTCTTCGGCTCGCCGCAGCGCATCGCGCATCGCTTCGAAGCGTGGACGGCTTGCGGTGTCTCCGCGTTGACCGTGCACACCGACCAAGACGAAGCCGTCGAGCTGTTGGCGAAGCTCGCGTGACGCGGGCGGGAGGTCGTAGCGGCGTATGAGTGTCATCGAGGTCGACGAACCGGCGCCGCGCGTTCGGCGGATCACACTGAACCGGCCGGAGAAACGCAACGCCCTCAACAACGAGATGCGCGGCGCGCTCTTCGATGCGCTCATCGACGCCGATCGTGACCCCGGCGTTTCGGTGACGATCATCCGGGGCGCGGGTGTGTGCTTCTCGTCGGGCTACGACCTGAAATCCGACCTCGGTGCCGACCGCCCCTATTACACGGCGGGTGGCGACGGGCAGTGGTCGCGCCATGTCGCCGAAGGGTGGATGCGCATCTGGGACCTCGCGAAACCCGTGATCGCGCAAGTGCACGGCTACGCGATGGCGGGCGGCACCGAACTCGCGGCCGCGTGCGACCTTGTGTACGTCGCGAACGACGCGACGTTCAGCTACCCGGTTGTGCGCATCATCAGCCCACCCGATTTCCAGTACCACCCGTGGCTGGTCGGGATGCGCAACGCGATGGAGCTCATCCTCACCGGCGACCCGATCTCGGGCGAGGAAGCGATGCGCATGGGGCTCGCGAACCGCGCCTTTCCCGCCGGCGAGCTCGAGTCACGAGTGCTCGCGATCGCCGAGCGCATCGCCGGGGTCCCGGCCGAGTTGCTCCAGGTCAACAAACGCACGGTGCACCGGGCCATGGAGATCATGGGCATGCGCGCCGGCGTGCGGGCGGGCTCGGATCTCCAGGCGATCGCCAGCAACCTGCCGTCGGTACGCGCGCTGCTCACCGGCGACGCCAGCGCCGCCGTGAAAGACGCCGGCCGTTAACCCTGATCTTTCAGTGGTGACGGTTTGCTGGTTGGGTCGCTTCCGCGAAACCGGGCGCCGTCGATCGTCGCAACACGTCGCGTCCGACCGTCGCGCGCGGCGGCACCGCGGTTGCACGGTCCATCGTGAGCGTGATAGTCGTCGAACGGGGAGGCAGGGAGACACGCAGAAGACGAGTTAGGGAACCGGGGGCAGCGAAATGCATACGGGGCGGCGTCTATGGATGGGTCGCGGTCGGCGACGCGGCGCGACGCGTTGGTCGGTGATCGCGACAGCAGTGGTGCTGTGCCTATCGCTGAGTGGGTGCGACTGGGCGATGTTCGGCTACGGCCCCGAGCACCGCGGCTACAACCCCTCGGAAACGAAGATCGCAGTCGACAACGTCGGAACGTTGACGGCCGCGTGGACGGCGACCCCGTTGGGGGCCTCCGACAGCAGTGCGGAGGCGTCGCCCGCGGTCGTCGACGGCGTCCTCTACATGACCGGCAACCACAGCAGCGATACGGCCACGACCGGGTGGTTGTTCGCCTTCGACGCCGCGGGCTCCGACGGTTGTTCGGGCTCGCCCACGACGTGCACGCCGCTGTGGGGGGCCTCGTTCGGCCGCACGAACTCGTCGCCGACGGTCGTCGATGGCGTCGTGTACGTCACCGGCGAGGCGTACAACACCAACGCTGCCACCCTGTACGCGTTCGACGCCGCCGGCGAGACGAATTGCTCGGGCACCCCGAAGCGATGCTCGCCCCTGTGGACCGCACCGGTCGGCACCGCGTCTTCTTCGACGTCTACCGTGGCGAACGGCGTCGTGTACGTCCGTTCCAACGTCTACCTGTGGGCCTTCGACGCCGCCGGCCAGACCGGCTGCTCCGGTACGCCCACGACGTGCGAGCCCCTCTGGACGTCGGAGAGCCTCGGGAGCAGTGTCACCGATGTGCCGGCCGTCGCCAACGGCATGGTCTACACCAGCGCGGGCAACAATCTCTACGCGTTCGACGCCGCCGGTGCGACCAACTGTGGCGGCGCCCCCATCACCTGCAACCCCGTGTGGAGCGTGGCCACGGGCGGAGCCATCCGCTCGTCACCGGCGATCTCTGGCGTGCCGTTGCGAGCCGACCCCATGGTGTTCGTCGGCTCCGAGGACCACAACCTCTACGCGTTGAACGCCACGACCGGCGCGCTCGTCTGGTACGCGCCGACGCTGGGCAAGGTCGAATCCACACCGGCGGTCGCGAACGGTGTGGTCTACGCGGCTTCCGCCGACGGTGTGTTCACCGCGTACGACGGGGCCGGCGTCGAGGGCTGTTCCGTCGACGCCATCTGTACCGGCCTCTGGCACGCCGACGTCGGCGCCGGCTCGGAGTCGTCGGCCGCGGTCGCCAACGGGGTCGTCTACGTCGGCGGCGCCGACCGGCACATCCACGCCTTCGCCGCCGATGGCTGCTTCCCGGACACGACGTGCAGCCCCCTGTTCGACAAGTACGCCGGGTACGACCTCGGTTACAGCTCGCCGACGGTCGCGAACGGGGTCGTCTACATGAGCCTGACCGACGGCTTCTGCCACGCCTGTTACGCCAAGCTGATCGCGTACGTGCCCGCCCCCTCGTGATCTCCGAATGGCCGGGAGGGGGAGCGACCGGCGCCGCTACGATCGGGCCGCTCGCGGGTGTAGTTCAGCGGCAGAACATCAGCCTTCCAAGCTGAGTACGCGGGTTCGACTCCCGTCACCCGCTCCAACCACGCTCACTGCCGGCGCCGATCGGTCGACGCGTACGCCGGGAGTAATTTGAAGCGGCTCCGGCGCGAGGAGGCGCGACAGATTGACGGCGGTCGACTACTACGCGGTCCTCGGGGTGGCCCCCGACGCGACCGACGCGGAGATCGCCCGGAGTCACAAGGCGTTGGCGTTGCAGTTCCATCCCGACCGCCATCCCGGCGCGTCGGGTGCGCAGCGCGCGCAACTCGACGCCGCGATGACGCGCATCAACGATGCCTACAACGCGCTCAAGACGCCCGAGCGCCGGGCCGCGTACGACCGGGAGCGGCCGGTGGAACATGCCGTGGCCGACTTCGTCGAATACGGGCACGCTCCGGGCGCGGGCCAGTGCGATCTGTGCGGCTTCGAGCCGGCCCGCCGGTGGACCTTCCAGCACCAGTCGTCGTGGCTCTTCGGGCGGCGCGTTCACACCCACCGGTCGACGCTGTGCCGTGACTGCGCGCGAGCAGTCGGTCGTACGGCGCAGAGCCGCACCGTCATCACGGGCTGGTGGGGCTTCATCTCGCTCTTCACCAACGTTGGGTACGTGATCACGAATACGAGCGGGCTATGGAAGGTGCGCGTCCTCGACGCCCCCATACGGCGTGACGGCGACGTCGTCGCGCCGCTGACGAAGCCGATGGCGGCCGGTCGACCAGTGTTTTTCCGCGCCGGCTTCCTCGCGCTCGCCGGCCTGCTCGTGCTCGCCGGGGTGCAGCTGTCGAGGCACCCGCACCCGACCCCATCGCCGCCGGCCTCGCAGACGGTTGCGAGCTGGCACGACGGCGCGTGCGTCGCCCGCTCCGGTACGTACATGCGCCCGACGCCGTGCAGCGGCCCTTCGGATGGTGTCGTCATCGCCGTCGAACCGACCGCCGATCTCTGCCCGGCGTCGGCGACCGCGTACGTCGACTACCTCAGCCGCTTCTATTGCATCCGCGCGAACGCGCCGTAGCACGAGCCCGCGATGAGTTCGCGCGTCGCGCGGCGTCAGCAGTGCGAACAATCCGATCACCAACGATCGAGAGAGGACGATTCGATGGCCTTTCACCCGTATCTCGCCTTCGCCGGCAACTGCCGCGAAGCTTTCACCCGCTACCAGGAGATCTTCGGCGGTGAGCTCGTGCTGCTGACGATGGGCGACGCGCCCGCCGAGGCCGGGCCGCCACCGCCCGGCGCCGACGCCGACGCCATCATGCACGGCGCGTTGATGGCCGGCGATGCGCTGTTGATGGGCGCCGACGACCCCATGGGCAGCTTCAGCGGCACGGTCAACGGCATGTGCGTCAACTGCTCGTTGCCCGACGCCGCCGAAGCCAAGCGTGTGTTCGACGCGCTCTGCGAAGGCGGCCAGGTCCAGATGCCGCTCGGCCAGACGTTCTTCTCGCCCGCGTTCGGCATGTGCACCGACCGGTTCGGCACTCCGTGGATGGTGATGGCCGACATGACCCCGGCGACCTGACCCCGACATGAGCCCGGCGACCTGACCCGATCACGCCGCCGGGCATTCATCCGATCGGGGTGACCCGAGGACCGGCCGGTTCCTTCAGGATGCCGGGTGACGGATTGCATCCAGTGGAGGAGTGCCGACATGGCGACGTTGAGTGCCTGGAAGTTCGACGACGCGGGAGGAGCAGCTCGGGCCGAGAGCACACTTCTCACCTTGCAGAAGGAAGGGCTCATCACGATCCACGACGCCGCCGAGGTGTCGTGGCCGATGGACAAGAAACGCCCGAAGACAAGGCAGCTGAACAACCTGGCCGGCGCCGGCGCGGTCGGCGGGTCGTTCTGGGGCCTGCTCTTCGGCATGCTGTTCTTCGTGCCGCTGCTGGGGATGGCGGTCGGCGCGGCCATGGGCGCCCTGTCGGGATCGCTGACCGACATCGGTATCGACGACGACTTCATCGCCGCGGTGCGCTCCGAAGTGCAACCGGGAACGTCGGCGCTGTTCGTGCTGACGTCGGACGCGGTCATCGACAAGGTGCGCGACGCGTTCACCGAGACGAAGGCGACGTTGATCCACACGAACCTGTCGGCGGCCGAGGAGCAGAAGCTCCGCGACGTGTTCGAGGACTGACTCGACCGATCACACGCGCGACCGGAGGGGCCTGGCGCCGGGCTCCTCCGGTTTCGTCGCGCCCGGGCACCCGGGCATCGCCCCGAAGCGGCTACGAACCGATCTGCGGTTCGCCGGCTTCGAGGCGTCCGTCGCGGATCGCCGCGATGAACGCGTCGTAGTCGAGCCGGTTCTGGACCGTGTACGCCGCGCTGAAGTCGGCGACGGCGCGGTCGAGCGCGTCGCCCTTGCCGGCGTACGACGCGATGGCCACCGCGTCGCCGGACCGGGCGTGGCCGCGGGCGAGGGTCGCGCCGCACAGGCGCCCGTAGAACGCGATGAACTCAGGTGTCGCGCGCGCCTCGATGTCGACGGATTGTTTCCAGTCGCGGAGCTGGCGCACGTAGTACTCGCGGTGCGCGAGGTCGCCTTTGGTCCAGCCGAGAAAGATGTCGGACTCCGCCTGTACGAGCCGCTGGCCCTCGACGACGCGTTGGCCGTTGTTCTCGTACGGGCTCGCACCCAGGTGTTCCTCGAGTACCGAGGGGCCGGCCTCCTTGACCTGGAGGAACAGGGGATCGTCGCGGTCGCGCCCTTCGAGCAGGATCACGAAACAACGGGTGCCGACGCTGCCGACCCCGACGACCTTGAACGCCATGTCGATCGGATCGAAGCGGTCGAGGCACGCACGATGGTGGTCGGGGAGGGTCTCCTTGTAGCGATCGAACGCGGCGCGCGCGACGGCTTCGAGCCCGGGCCCGTCGAACTCGCCGGCCAGGTCGCGCAGCCGGAACAGCACCGGCGGATCGCTGCGGATCCGGTAGCGACCGTCGACGTCTTCGGTCAGCTTCGCGAGCGCCTGCAAGCTCGTGCGCGAACGCGCCTTGCGCGAGAAGCGATTGAGCCCCTTGTCGATGTCGATCGCGCCGGCGCCCGCGACGACCCGGATGTCGTCGGTCGTCATGTGCTCGTACCAGAGGTCGAGCAGGTTCATCCGGGCGAAGCGGGCCATCGCGTCGCGGTACGCCTTGACGCACCCGGCGGTCAGCGAACGGCTCACCTTCTCCGTGAAGCCGAGGTGTTCCGAAGCAATCATGAAGCTGGTGGCGAGCCGTTTCAGGTCCCATTCCCACGGGCCCCGCAACGTCTCGTCGAAGTCGTTCGCATCGAAGACGAGCTGCCGAGACGGTGACGCGTACGCGCCGAAATTCGACAGATGGGCGTCGCCGCCGAGCTGGACGGTGAACCCGCTCACCGGCGTACCGGCGAGGTCGGCCGCGAAGATCCCCGCGGTACCGCGGTAGAAGGTGAAGGGCGACACGCTCATCCGGCGGTGGCGCAAGGGGACGAGCCAGGCGACCCGATCCTGGTTCTGGTCCGCGAGAAGCTGCACCGGGTCGGGTCGGAGCGCGCCCGGCGCCCACTCCCGATGGCTCGCGCGCGGGGCCGCCGCCCGTGCGGCGCGGCCGGCGTCGGCCCGCTGCTCGGCACTGAGGCGCGGCTCGGCGGGCGGTTGGGGCTCGGCCGGGCGCTTCGCCTTTGCGGTCGGGGCCGTCATGTTCCCGCTCCTGTCTCGTGTCGTTCGTCTCGTCGCGTTGTTGCGCGCCGGCTGGTCGAGGGGCTCGAGGTCATTCCCGGCCGCACGCGTTGACCGACACGAGTTCCAGCCCGAAGTCGGAGATCTGCCGGAGCGCACCTTGGAGGGCGGCTTGGTCCTGCGCCCAACCGATGAGATGGGTTTCGCCGTGTTCGACGTCGCGGACCTCGAAACCTTCGAGGAGGTGTTCGAGGCGCGCACTCAACCGTCCCCGAACGACGATTTCGTACCGCGCGCTCGTCATGGCGGCGCCTTTCGCTGCCCTCCGGTGCTTCCGGGCGATGCTCGCCGCCCCGCGTCGCGCGATCGTCACCCCACTCGGGTGATCTGTTCCCCGATCACCCGAGTCGGATGACGAGCCGGCACGCGAACCAGTGCACGCTGGCGATGCAAAAGTGCTCGTCACGAAAGGAATGGATGATGCTCGCTCGAACTTGGGGGGTCGGCCAGGTGCTCTGGACGATCGTGTGGGTCACGTTGTTCGTCATCTGGCTGTCGCTCCTGCTGCGGGTGTTCGTCGACATCTTCAGGAGTGACGATCTCGGAGGGGTATCGAAGGCGCTCTGGGCGCTGTTCGTGATCGTGTTCCCGTACCTCGGCGTGTTCGTCTACGTGATCGCTCGGGGGCACAAGATGAGCGAGCACGCGGTCGGCGACGCGCGGGCGCGCGACCAGGAGATGCGGGCCTACATCCAGGATGCGGCCGGTGGCGCGCCGAGCCCGACGGCCGAACTGGAGCGGTTGGGTTCCCTGAAGGAGCGGGGCCTGATCGACGACGCCGAGTTCCAGCGCCTCAAGTCCAAGATCGTCTCCGCCTGAGCCCACCCAGCGGGCCCGACGCCTGAGAGGAGCGGGGCTCCCATGCCCGGTGTGCCCGATAACGCGACCCCGCCGGCGGCGGCGGCGGAACCGGCGACGCAGCCTCGTCGCGTACGCCGCGTCGTCGCGGCCGGGTTGCTCGTGGTCGGTGCCCTGCTGACACCGATCACGATCCTCACGCTGTTCGTCAATACGCAGGTCACCAACACCGGCCGTTACGTCCAGACGATGAAGCCGCTCGCTCGTAACGCGGCGCTCCAGGCGTACATCGCCGACGACGTCACGAACCAGCTGTTCACGCAGGTCGACGTCGAGCAGTACGTGCGCGATGTCTTGCCGGCGCGTGCCCAGCCGCTCGCGGCCCCGGTCGCGACCGCGATGAAGACGTTCACATACGACGCGGTCCTGCGCGTGCTCGCGAGCGACCAGTTCCAGCACCTCTGGGTCGCGGCGAACCGAGTCGCCCACGCCCAACTGGTTGCCGTCTTGACCAATGAACGTCACGGGAAGGTGTTGACGACGAGCAACGGCGCCGTGACCGTCGACCTCTCGCCCCTCGCCGATTCGGTCAAGCAACGTCTCGCGCAGCGCGGGATCAGCGCGTTCGACAAGATCCCGGCCAACCGGGTCTCGGGCAAGATCACGTTGTTCGAGTCGAAAGACCTGTACCGGGCGCGCCGGGCGGTCGGCCTGCTGACCAAGCTGGCGTACGTGCTCCCGTTCGTCGTGTTCGCGTGCTTCGGCGGGGCGATCATCCTCTCGCGGGATCGAAGGCGGGCATTCATCCGCGCCGCGATCGCGTTCACCGTCGGTGCGGCCGTGCTGGCCCTCGGGCTGGCGTTCGGGCGCGGCATCTACCTCGACGCCGCGGTGAACGGCGGCATTCCCCACGACGCCGCGGCGTCGGTGTACGACATCCTCGTCCGCAGCCTGCACACCGCGGTGCGAACCGTGCTGTCGTTCAGCGTCATCGTGGTGGTCGCGGCCGTCTTCAGCGGGCCTTCGCGGCTCGCCGTCTCGTTCCGTAGCACCGTCCAGCGCGTCGTGAGCTGGCTCGGGCGCCAGAGCGCCGACGCGGGATGGCGCTGGCTGCAGCCGATCGGGTTCGTGCGATCGCAGGGGCGGGCGCTGCGCATCGTCGTCGCCGCCGCCGGCTTCGTGCTCCTGTTCTTCTGGAAGCACCCCACGCCTTCGGTCATCTTCTGGATCGCGGTCGGGGCCTTGTTCCTCCTCGCACTGGTGGAGTTCTTCGGCCGCGATCGGGAAGCCGTTGCCGTAGGGTCGAGTGCCGGTGCCCGATGACCCTGGTGCGAAGCCGAAGCCGCTCGTCCCGGCGCTGCGCGACGCGGCGCTGCACGACTCCGCGCGCCGCACGTTCGTCGTTACCGGGTTGACGGTCACCGGAGGGTTGCTGCTCTACGCGTTCGCCCCGACGCGAGGCCGCGACGGCACGATCGGTGCCATCCTCGGCATCGCCGCAGTCTGCGTCGTGGTACCCCTGACCGTGCGACGTGCCCGCTCCATCCGCGCGTCGGAGCGTCCGATCCTCGACGCGGTCGAGACGCTCGTGTTGCTCTTCACGTTGCTCGTCCTCGGCTTCGCGGCCGTGTACGTCGTGATCGCCGAACATTCGCACCAGCTGGTCGACGTTCGCACGAAGATCGACGCGCTCTACTTCACCGTTTCGACGCTCTCGACGGTCGGGTTCGGCGACGCGCACGCCGCCGGTCAGGCGGCACGCCTCGTGGTCACGGTGCAGATCGTGTTCGACCTGGCGTTCCTGGCCACGGCGGTTCGCCTGCTCACGTCGGTCGCGCAGCGCCGCGTCGCCGAGAAAGGTGGTCGTGGCTGAGCCGTCAAACGGTCAACGCGCACCCGAGTTCGACCGGTGGAACACGATGAGGTGCCCGACGAAGTTCACGATCCCGAGCAGCAACGCGCCGAGCAACGCGGCACCGAACCCGTCGATGCTCAACCGCGGGGAGATCCAGGCGGTCACGACCAGGACGATGCCGTTGACCACGATCGTGAACAGGCCGAGGGTCAACACCCGCAGCGGGAGCGTCACGATGCGCAGGATGGTGCCGAGAAGCGCATCGACGACACCCCACACGACGGCGATGGCGAAGAAGTCAAAGAACGCCCAACGCGCGTGGATGCCGGGGATCGCCGCGACCACAACGAAGATCGACGCCGCGCCGATGCACCACGCGACACCGATCCGGCGCAGGAGTCCCGGACCGGTGCGTTGTTCGCCTCGCCGCGTGGTTCGCCCGCGAGCTGCCATCTACGCCACTTCCCGGCCGCCGTACCGCGCGAGCCCGTAGAACGTGAGCACTGCGATACCGACGTACATCGCCGACCAGATCGGGTAGTAGGGCATCCACGCCATCGCGCTGACCGCGCCGATGGTCGCGGCCACGAAGCCGACCGCGCGCGCGAACTGCGACCTCGTGAGGATCAGGAAGCTCGAGACGATGAGCACGATCCCGACGGCAAGCCACGTCCATGCGTAGGTCTTGATGTTGGAACCGAGCACACCGTTCTGCAGCCCAAGGGGCAAGGCGCCCTTGTAGCGGAACGCCCAGATCGAGTCGATGACGCGCATGACGCCGGCGAGCCCGAGCACGCTGCCCACGAAGAACAGCCACGACTCCGAGCTGCTGCCTCCCGAGCGCGCGAGTTGATCTCTCCGGAGCTGCGCCGCCAACTGCGGGTCTACACCGGTCGCGGTCATAACAACCTCCTTTTGGAGCTGTGCGGCGAGCGGATCAGAGTCCGAGCACCTTGGCTTTGGCCGCCGCGAACTCCTCGTCGTTCAGAAGACCTTTGGCCTTCATCGGGTTCAGGGTCGGGCGGCGCCGGCGAGCACCTCGTCGACCACCTCGGCGGGGACGTGGATGTCGGCGATCAATACTCCGCCGGAATCGATGATCGCTTCGCGCACGGGCTTCATCCACGTGTGCTCGAAGATGATCGCGAGCGCGGATGAGCCGGGTTCCAGCCCGTCGGCCACGAAGGCGACGTCTTCGTCGGAGAGCAGGTCGATCTGCTCCGACATCTGGCCGGCGAGGGCGCGCGCGTCGGGATCGTCGGTCGGCTCGTCCAGTTCCAGGAACGTGGTGGTCCCGTCGCCGTCCTTGGTGACGAACAGCGCGTCGACGATTCGCACGATGTCGCGGTTCACGAGCTCTTCGATCCGGGGCCGGATGTCGCCGCTGAAGCGACTTCCCGGAAAGCCGAGCACGACCATTTCGATCGGTCCGAGGGTCACGGTTGCTCCTCTGTTCCGTCGGGCACCATGGAATGTACGATCGGTCCAAGCGCGGCGAGTCACTCGATAGAGGTGATTCGCGGCCTGGTTCCCCCGGTGCCCGAGGCCGGATCGCCGCGAATCACCTGGCGAGGGTGACGGCCCGGGCGGCGCCACGAACGACAATCCGGTTGTCGGTTCGCGGAGGTCTTCCGGTGGTGCGAAGGAACGCGATGGATCAGGCGCCCGAGGATCGATGATCGGCACCGCGCCCTCGGCCGCGTCGCCGCTGACCCGCGTCTTCATGCTCGTCCCGGACGCGTCGGTCGCGATCGCGGGCGAGGCGCAACGGACGGCGATGGGCATGTTTCGCTTCGGAGTGCGCTGTGCCGCGACCGTCATCGGTGTCGCGACGAGCCCGCCCCTCGTCCGGCGGCCATTGGAACAGTTCGAAGCCCACGTCGGCGACCTGGCCGCGCGTGGAGCAGGGCAACGTCGCCGGACCGTGATGCAGGCCGGCGTGCTGTTGCAGCGCAGCGAGCCGTTGGTCACCCGTGCACTCGAACGCGCGGTGGCGATCCTGCCCGTCGACGCGCTGCTCGCACGGGTCGATGTCGACGGGATCGTCGGGCGGGTCGACATCGATGCACTGATCGCCCGGGTCGATGTCGACGGGATCGTCGGGCGGGTCGACATCGAACGGCTCGTGAGCGAGGTACTCGCGGGCATTGAACTGGGTGATCTCATTCACGATTCCACGACCAGCATCGTCACCGACGCGCGAGACGGCGTGCGGACGGGCGCCGTCACCGCCGACACGCGCATCGCCCGTCTCGTCGATCGGGTCCTGCGGCGGCAGCACGGGCGTGAGCTCTTCATCCGCGACTACGGCCTGGGTGCGACGACGTGAGCGTCGCGACTCGCCGGGCGCGGGCCGATCTCGTGCGCGGCCGGCGGGCCGGGGTCGTGTCGCGTCTTCTCGCCGGCGGGATCGATCTCATCGCGACCGCGGTGATCCTGTTCGGTCTCCTGGTCGGGTTCTCCACGCTGCGCTACATCGTGGGCGTGGGCCCGCTTCGGCTTCCACGCCCTTCCGCGTTGTTCAGCGCCGCCGCCTTCCCGCTCGTCGAGGTCGGTTACCTCGCAACGACCTGGTCGGCGAGCGGTCGAAGTATCGGCAAGGAGATCGTCGGGCTTCGCGCCGTCCGCGCGGCCGGCACGCGCCTCGAGCCGTGGCGAGCGTTCCTCCGAGCCGCGGTCTGCACCGTCTTGGGAGGCCCGTTCCTGCTGTGGGCACTGGTCAGCTCCCGCAACGCCGCGATCCACGATCTGGCCCTGCGAACGGCCGTTGTCCACGACTGGTCCGACGAAGTCCGCACCGCCTGAAGCGGTTCCGGCCAGGTCGTCCGGCGGGTCCGGCGGATCAGGCATCGTCCTCGCCGGGCCCCCCTCGGCCCGCACGACGGGTGGCGGTTGAACGTCACCGGCGGTGCGCGGCCGAAGTGGGAACGCGCGCTCGAGCCTTTTCGCGATGCGGGAGTTGACGAGTGGCCAATGGGGCCGCTCCAACGAAGAGCCGGGTGCGTCGCGCTCGCGGCGGGCCCACAGCGCGGCGTTGAGCACCGCGGCGAGGGTGATGAGGCGCCCGAAGAGGTATGACCACAACAGGATCGCGAGCGCGATCCCGAACGAGCCGTAGGTCTGGCTCTTGCCCTCGATCTGGTGCGGGAACCAGACGACGGTGAAGACGTGCAACGCCTGAACGCCCGCTGCGAACAATGCCGCGCCGGGTGCGAGCGCCCAGATCTGGCAGTCGCGGTGTGGGAGCCACCAGGATGCGTAGAGCCAGATGACGAACGGAACGAGCGAGTACAGGGCCAGCGCGACAAGCTCTCCGACGAAGAGGCGATCGCGCAGTGCCGTGATGCCGACCGACAGTGCGATGCTCGCAGTGACGATCCCGAGCAGCGCCGCCGTCGCGCGTGAGGGCTTGGTCGCCTTCCGCAGCGGCACTCGCCAGACGAGGGTGTGCACGACGCGCATCACCTTGAGGAGGGATCGGGCGCCGAGGAACAGCGCGTACCCGGTGCCGAGCAATGCGGTCAGCCGCGCACCGCCCGAGAGTTTCGTCGTGTTCGTGATGCCGCCGGCGATGAGCCCGCCGATCCCGCTCGTGTGGAAGAGGTCGTTCGGGGCGCGGTTCAGCCCGTCGGCGATGTAGCCGGTAACGATGGCGAGGAAGCAGAAGTACGGGATCTGGAACAAGAAGGCGCGGAAGCCGAGTGCGGCCGCGAGCACCACTCCGCCGGTTTCCCGATCGTGCGCGAACGCGTCGAACGAGAACGCAACCGTGGTTGACCTCGCGCGGGCGTGCTCGATGCGCTCGCGGCCTTCGTCCACCACGGTGGCGACGCGGGCGCGGGTCGCCGCGAATCGTTTGTCCGGCTTCGAGGCGAGCTCGTTCCCTCCCGCCGGACGGGGAGGCTGAGCCTGGGGCGGTCCCGCAACGTCGGGCACGCGAGAAGTCTGGGAGTGTGCCCCGTGCCCCGAATCACCCGCAGCGGGCGATCGGGATCACAGCAGGCCGAGTTCCTCGGCTCGGGCCACCGCCGCGTCGCGACCCGGAGACACCGAGTTTCTGGCAGATGTGGCGCACGTGCGTCTTCAGGGTGTTCGTGGAGATGTACATCTCCTGCGCGATCTCCCCGTAGGTCAGGCGGCTGGGCAGGTATCGGAGCACGCCGAGTTCGCGCGCGCTGATCTGGTCGACGAGCTGGCTCGTCGTCCGGCGCTTCGGTCGTGTCGCCGCCGCGTCGAGGATCTTCCGGACGAACGGGCGTGGGCGGATGCGGGCGACGTCTCGGACCAGGCGGACCGCTTCGGGGCCGCCGTCGAGGACGACCCGAACGTTTCCCTCGCGTTCGGCGCGGCCGCAGACGTCGACCATGGCGTCGGTCGCACCGCGCCGGTCGCCGTCGAGCGCCATGACGATGGCGCGCCAGACGTCGTGTTCGAGTTGCCCGAACGGCGCGGGCTCCGACGGCCACTTGTCGAGTTCCTTCGCGCGCGGGCGACGTCGCCGCCAGTGCTCGCGAAGCGGAGACGAACCGCCGCGAGATCGGTGCTGTGGCCCGGCCCGAGATCTTCTTCGAGGAATCGCTCCGCGATCTCGCGGTCCTCGAGCGCGTCGAGTGCGAGCGCCTCGGCGGCCCGGAGCCGGGCACTGATGAACGGCCCGGGCGGCGGGGCAGGCAGCGTTGCGCACTCACGGACGTACCGGAGCGCGGTTTCCGCACGCCCGATCGCGGTCTGCACGAACGCTCCTTCGGCCGCCAGGAACGCGACCCACGGCCAGCGGCGCCAGCGTTCTGCCCGTTCCCGGGCGGTCTCGCCGAGCGCAGCGGCTTGCTCGAGCTCGTTGCGCGCGCGCGTGACGACGACCAGGGCCGCCAGCGCGGTGATCGTCGACGGATGCCCTGCCGCGAGGTGCTCGGCGGCTACGTCGATCGCGTTCCGGGCCGCGGCTTCGGCCGCGTTGAGGCGGCCGGCCAGGGCTGTCGAGGAGTGCGTGGGTGCCCAGCGCGTTGACCTGCCAATTCGGCCGGGCCGCGCCCGGCGAAACAAGAGCCCGTTGCGCAGCTTCGAACGCTTGGTCGATCTCGCCGAGCAAGAGGTACGCGCGCGCCCGGAAGAACTCGAAGTAGCAATCCGCCGAAGCGACCGAGGTCAAACCGAACAGCTCGGGAAGGTCCGGCGGCGCCGCCGAATCGACGAGCGCCATGCCATGGACGACCCGTTCGAGTACCTCTCCCGGTGGCTCGCCCTGTTCGACGAGACCGGAGACGAGCCCGTCGGCGACGATCTGTTCGGCGTCGGAGAGCCCACCCTTTCGCTCGAGGTCGGCGACGATGGACCGGGCCACCGACGCTCGCCCGACGATCGTGCACGTTGCGGCCTGGGCGAGCCGCAGGAGCGTGTCGTCGCGGAGCATCGGCGCCGGGATCGCTTCGATCCACCCCAGCACCGACTCGGAGAAGCCTTCGTCCCAGAGGTTCGCGGCGTGCTCCCAGACGAGCGCTTCGAGCTCGTGCCACTCGCCCGCTTCGATGAGGTAGTCCGCGGCCATCGCCGGTTCGTCGCGTTCGAGCCACCAATGGGCGGCCCGGATCATGAGTTCGCGAGGGCGGTCGGGATCGGAGCGGGAGAGGTCGAGGCGGAGGAACTTGCGCACGACGCGATGGCACCGGTACCAGTCGCCGGATGAATCGATGGGGTTGACGAAGAGGCCCTGGTGTTCGAGCACCGAGAGCATGCGCGCGCTGTCGTCGCGTCGCATGATCGCGTCACAGAGTTCGGGGTGGATGCTCTCGAGGACCGCGCTTTCGAGGAGGAATTGCCGGACATCGTCGTCGAGGTGGTCCATCACTTCGCTGGAGAGGAAGTCGGCGACGTTGCGATCGTCGCCCGCGAAATGGGCGATGAACCCGTCGACATCGTCGGCGGTCCGCAACGACAGCGCGGCGAGCTGCATCGCGATCGGCCAGCCCTCGGTGCGCGCGACGAGCAGTGCAACCTGGTCATCGGTCAGCGCGCGATCGCAAAGCTGATTGAGAAGTTCCTTCGCCTCCGCGGTCGTGAACCTGAGTTCGTTGACGCGCAGCTCGGTCACCTCGCCTCGTGCCCGGAGACGCTGGAGTGAAAAGCTCGGATCGGCCCGGCTCGCGATGACGAAATGCGCGTTCGGTGGCGCGTCGAGCACCAACCGGCCGATGTCCCCGATCAGCCGTGTATCGGCGACGCGATCCAAGTCGTCGAACACGATGACGACGTCGTGCGTTGCGTCTTCCAGCACTCCGACGATCATGTCGACGAACGCGTCACCCAGCGAACGTGTCCCCGGCCGTAGCAGCGCGGCGATGTCGTCGTCGACGCTGAGCCCCGCGTCGGAGAGTGCCGCGACGAGGTACTCCGCGAGCCGCGCCGGGTCGGCGTCGCGCGCATCAATGGTCAAGAAGGCGAGATGCTCGGGTTTCGATTCGACCCACTGCGAGAGCAACACCGACTTGCCGTGACCGGCCGGAACCGCGACGAGCGTCAGGCGGTTGTGCACGCCCTCGTCGATGCGGCGCGTGAGACGGTGACGTTCGACCGCGAACGCCGGGATGCGGCCAGGCCGCAACTTCTTCGATTGGAGAAGTTTCGGCATGGGACCCCCTGCCCCGCACGCCGTCGTTCAGCTGGTATTCGTCTCTCCCCGCGGCCATGGTCGCGCGCGAGATCGGGTTCGGCCATGGTTGATCGTTCCAGGCCACGTTGTCCTGCTTGGGGCCGGACGGTTCCGGCTGCCGATCACCCGCCGAGGGTGATGGGCCGGAGCGCCCGGCCGGGCACCTTGACCGCAGCCAGGTGGGCTGACGGGAGGTCTGACGATGCGTGGCGCGGCGCGCGCGTGGAGTCGCGCGCGACGGAGCGCGGCCTCGTGATCGAAGCGGTCGTCCTCGCGTTGGTGGCACCGCTCGAACCCGTCCCGATGATCGGTTTCATCGTCGTGCTCGGATCGCGCCGTGGGCGCGCGAACGGGCGCGGGTTCATCGCCGGATGGGTCGCGTCGGCGCTCGCGGTCGCCGCGGTCGCGGTGGTCCTCGCCGGTCACCTCCCTTCTCGCGACAGTCCTACGCCGGTGCGTTGGGTCGCGGCGGCCGAGGTGGTCGTCGGGTTCGCGCTCCTCGGTCTGTGGCACCACCGACGGCGCGCGGTCACTGCTGAACGTGTACCGCCGCGATGGTTGGCGAAGATCGATCACCTCGGGCCGTTCGGCGCGGCCGCCGTCGGCGCGTTCATCCAGCCCTGGCCGCTTGTCGCCGCCAGTGCCGCCGCCGTGCTCCGAGCCACGCCCAGCGCAACCGGCCGAGCGGCCGGCTTGGTCACCGTCGTCGTCGCGAGCGCGTCCCCGTTCGCGGCGGTGTTGCTGTTCGCCTCCCGCCACCCGGATCAGGCCGATCGGCGACTCCGCGTGTTGCGCGCCTGGATCGACGCGCATCAGCGCGGGGCCGTGAACACGGTCCTGTTGATCATTGGGCTCTGGCTCGTCGGGCACGGCGCAGTGGCGGTTCTCGCCGCGAAATGAACATGGGCGGGCGAGCCGCGGGACGGGTAGCGCCGCGTGTCACAGTCGAGCAGATCGCGTCGTCCTATTGGACGTAACCGCATCGGGCACCGGCCCGGGCAGCGATCGAAAGACGGAATGGAATGCGGCTCGCAGTGTTCGGGGCGAACGGCCCCACCGGCCGGCTGGTCACACAGCTGGCGCTCGACGACGGCCACGACGTAGTGGCCTTCACCCGCCACCCCGACGCGTTCCCGATCGAGCACGAACGCCTCGAAGTCGTGGGCGGCGACGTCCACGATGCCGACGCGGTCGCGGCGGCGATCGACGGCGCCGGCGCGGTCGTCTCCGCGCTCGGCGTGCCGTTCGGGAAGAAGCCCGTGACCGTCTATTCCGACGGTTTCGCCAACATCTCCACGGGCATGCACGCGGCGGGCATCAAGCGCTTCGTCGGCGTCACGTCGAGCGCAGTTGCACCGCACCCGGAACCGCTCGGCGGTTTCATCTTCGAGAAGGTCATGCAGCCCTACGTTGTCAACAAGCTCGGCAGGACCGTCTACGACGACATGCGCCGCATGGAGGCAATGGTGGCAGCCGGCGACCTCGCCTGGACGATCGTCCGGCCGTCGGGGTTGTTCCAGGCCCCCGCGGTGTCGGCCTACAGCGTCGCGATCGACCACATCGGGTACCGGTTCACCGCTCGGATCGACCTCGCCGACTGCCTGTTGCGCCAGGCGCTCGACGACACGTACGTGCACGCGACGATCGCGATCGCGACGCCGAGCGCGAAGCCGTCGATGGTGAAGTTGATCTGGCAGGAAGGCATCCGGAAGAAGTCGTGAGCACCGACGATCCTGTTTTCACGGCGGTGTGGAACGCGCACCGGCCGCGCATGCTCGACATCGCGTTCCGCATCCTGTCCGACGTCACCGACGCCGAAGACGTCGTGCAGGAAGCGTTCATCCGCCTCGGCCGCGCGGGCGTCGCGGGCATCGACGATCCGGAAGGCTGGCTGGTCGTCGTCACCAGCCGGCTCTGCCTCGATCGGCTCCGCGCGAGAGGCCGGCGCCCGACCGACGCGCTCGGCACGGGCGACGACCCGTTCGACCCGCACGCGGTCGACCCGTCGAGCCAGGTCACGCTGGTCGACAACGTCATCGTGGCGATGCACGCGCTGCTCGAACGGCTCAGCCCGGCGGAGCGCACGTCGTTCGTGCTCCACGACGTGTTCCAGTACTCGTTCGACGATGTCGCGAACATCGTCGGCCGCAGCCCGGCCGCGTGCCGTCAACTGGCCAGCCGCGCCCGCCGTACGTTGCGGGCCGAGTCGTCCGCCGGCCGCTTCCCGGTCGACGATGCGCTCCACCGGCAGATCAGCGAACGTTTCATCGAAGCGTGCACGGGCGGCGACCTCGTCGGTCTCCTGACGTTGCTCGACCCGGCGGTCGACGGCGCCGGCGACATCGCGCCGGCGGTGGTGACCGGCGCCGACCGCGTCGGCCGGGATCCTGCGCTACCTCGGGCCGCCGGCATCGCCGGCGCTGCTGCACGTGCCGGTCGGGGATCGCATCGGCATCGTCGCGCTGCGGGAAGGGCGGGTGCTCGCGCTCGTCGTCTTGACGATCGAGAACGGTCTCATCGCGCACGTCGACGCGTACGCGGGTGCAGGCCCCCGCGCTGCGCTGAGCGCCGCGCTCGGGTTGCGCCGGGATGCTTGACTGGCCACCGTGAAGAAGAGTGTCGACTTCGATTTCGACGACCATCCGGCGGGCGACCCCGAGCGGCCCCGCACCGCGTGGGTCATCTCGGTGGTCGACGACTGCGACGGCTGCAACGACCTGCGCGTCGAACTGACGCTCGAGGAGGAAGGCGGCCCGGGAACCGGTGTGACCGCGCACCTTGCGCCCGCGACGGCCCGCCGGGTTCGTGCTTCGATCGCGGCGGCGCTGCGCGAGATCGGCGAACCCGCTGATTGACCCGAGGCCCGGGCGGGGTTCGTGACGCCGCCGTAACCTGGCCCGCCATGCGACGGCTGACGCGCTCGCCGGCGACGAACCGGTTGCGGCGTGTCGTCGCGGCCCACGAGCAATCGACCCGGCTGCGCACGCCGTTCGACGACGTGCTCGGCGCCGCCGAAACGCGTGCCGAGATGAGCCGCCGTGAGTTCCTCGCCTCGGCCGGCGCGGCCACTGCGGCCACCGCGCTGGGCGCCGTTGCCGGTACCGGTGTGCTGCGGGCGCGGCGCGCGGCGGCGACCGCGCCCCGGATCGTTATCGTCGGCGCCGGTTTGGCCGGCGTGCGCTGTGCGCACCAACTGTGGGTCGACGGCGCGGCCGCGGGGCGCCCCCTCGCATCGACCGTGTACGAGGCCGACACCACCCACATCGGCGGCCGGTGTTGGAGCCTGCGGAACTTCTTCTCGGGCGACACCGTCGCGGAGCACGGTGGTTCGTTCCTCAACACCGGTCAGCGGCGCGTCCGGCGGCTGGTGAAGGTGCTCGGTCTCGACGAAGAAGTGGTGCGGGGCGGCGACCTGCGCGCGGGTGAGGAGGTGTTCTTCGTCGGCGGCCGGCCGTACTCGTACGCCGAAGCGAGCGCCGACTGGGCCGCGTTCGGGTTCGACGCGTTCCACGACGCGGCCGCGGCTGCGGGCCGACGCCGAACTACCGCGCGTCGACACCCGAAGGACGCCGGCTCGACCACCTGTCGGTGCCGGAATGGCTCGACGAGACCGGTATCGGCGCCACGAGTCGTTTCGGTCGCCTGATGCAGGCGAACTCGGTGTCGGAGTACGGCGGCAGCCCCGGCGAGCAGTCGGCGCTCAACCTCATCTACCTCCTCGCGTACAACGCGCGCGACGCGTTGCAACCGCTCCCCGGCGACGACGAGCGCTTCCACGTCGTCGGTGGCAACGACCAGATCGTGTCGCGCATGCTGGCGCAGTTGCCTGCCGGCACGGTGCAGACCGGCCACGAATTGATCGCGCTACGAGCCAACGGCAGTGGTTACACCTGTACCTTCCAGGTCGGCTCGAAAGCGATCGACGTGCCGGCCGACCATGTGGTGCTCGCGTTGCCCTTCAGCACCCTGCGCCGCGTCGACCTGCGCCATGCGGGCTTGACGAAGCTCAAACGCCACGCGATCAACAAAATGGGCATGGGCGACAACGCGAAGATCCACGTCGAGGTCGGCTACAAGACCTGGCCCGCGCTCGGGTACTCGGGTGCCACCTACACCGACTGGGACAAGTTCTGCACCGCATGGGACGGTTCCGTGCCCCTCGGCCCCGACGGTGCACCCGCGCTGCTCGTCGCGTTCCCCGGCGGCCGGACCGGGGCGCGCAAGCTCACCGGCGCGCCCCACGGCACCGCGCCGGCGGCCGACGTCGCGTGGTTCCTGGAGCAGATCGAGCGGGTGTTCCCGGGCACTGAAGCCGCGTATACCGGCGTGGCCTACGAAGACCACTGGGCCGTCGACCCTTGGCATCTCGGCGCGTACTCCTACTACCGGCGCGGGCAGTACAGCACGATCAGCGGTTACGAACATCGCCAGGAAGGCAACGTCCACTTCGCGGGTGAGCACACGTCGGTGAACCAGCAGGGGTTCCTCGACGGCGCGGTCGAATCCGGCGAGCGCGCGGCACGCGAGATCGCGCGGCAGATCTGACGCAGGACGAACTGTCGCCCCGTCTTGCCGGTGGTGTCGCCGCGGGGAGACTCCGGCGTCGAAGCAACCTATGAGGGGAAGAGCATGCGCCGAATTCTCACTGTCGCGCTCGGAAGTGCGCTGATGTGCACGACCGCGTTCGTCGGTACCGCCCACGCGATAACGGGCGTCACCAAGAAGGACACGGTCAACTACAAGTATGTGGGCGTCACCGGCCCCGACTCGTCGACCTGTGGCGGGAACTGGGCCAACGACACGCAGACGCGCACGTTCCAGGTCTACAAGGAGCAGGCGAACAACGGCACCTACGAGGTGTACGAGAAGTTCACCGCCGGGAAGTTCGTCGCGATCGACGGTCCGAGCCCGCAATCGTGTGCCGACGGCAACAGCAACACCGTCTCGAGCGCCGTGAAGGGCTCGTTCCACGGCTACATCGTCATCTACGTGTCGAACACCAACAAGAGCGGTGCGTGGGACCCGTCAACGGATGTCCCGTGCTCGGCGACGTGCACGACGACCGAGTGGATTACGAACGCCTTCGGCTCGTCGGCGACGATCTCCGAACCCGACTGGTGGTTCTCGTACAAGGCCAACGCGAAGGCTTCCTGCAGCCGACACTGGATCAACGCCAACTACGGCGACTCCGGCGACATTGCGTCGGGCTGCTCCGTCAGCTGACCTGTCCTTCCATTGGGGGTGGGGCCGTCGTCGGGGCGGTCCCATCCCCTTCTCTTTGCCGTCGACGCGAGCGACGCAGGCCCGACACGGGCCGACACGGATGGCGCGGGCGCGGTACGAGGTCGGCGTCTCGTCGTTCAATGCCCTGAACGCTCGAGCGAACGCGCTCACGCTGTTGAAGCCGACGGCAATCGCCACGTCGGTCACGCTGCGACCGGGTTCCGTGAGCAGCGCCATCGCTCGCAGCAGCCGGCACTGCAGGAGATATTGCCGCCAGGTCATGCCGGTTGCCGCGCTGAACCGCCGGCTGAGGCTCCGCTCGGAGAGCCCCACCGCGCCGCACACGCTGCTCGCGTTCGCCTCGGCGAGGTGTTCGTTGGTGAAGCGCATGATCGCGGCCACGAGCGGGTCGGTACTCGTCGGCAGGTGCAGCGGCGTCTCGTCATCGAGCCAGTCGCGGAGCAGGCCCGCGAGCGTGGCGAAGAAGGCGTCGGCGAGACCGTCGCTCCGCTCTCGGTCGATCGGCCAGCGGGTGGCGTACGACATCATCTCGCGCAGCAAGGGTGTGACGGCGACGATGCGCACGTGATCGTCGGGGATCGAGATCATCGCCGGTTCGAAGAAGACGGCGACCGACCGCACGCCCTTCAGCGTCGTGCGATGTATCGCGCCGGCGGGGATCCAGGCCGCCTGATGCGGCGGCAGGAGATGATGCCTGGTGGTCGACTCGACCTCGGCGATGCCCTCGAGGGCGTACTCGATCTGGTGCATGTCGTGCGCGTGCCAGCCGGTGACCAGATCGACGCCGTCGTAGCGATAGCTGCCGCCCAGCACCCCTGACCCGCCCCGCACGTCGACCTTGGCCGCGGCGGGCAGATTCGTGGCCGAACGCGCAGCGACAGACACCGCGTCACCGTAAACCATCGGGGCATGAGCACCGACGAGCACGACGCCGTTGTCAGGAAGTCGTTCAGGAAGCAGGCCGGGCTGTTCATCGGGGACGACTCGCCCTTCCGGCGCCGGGGGGCCTCGGCGCTCGCGTGGGTCGAACCTCTCGATACCGGCATGATCGTCCTCGAGGTCGCCTGCGGCGCGGCGCACGTGTCGGAGATCGTCGCGCCGCACGTCCGTGAGGTCGTCGGCCTCGACCTCACACCCGAACTCCTCGCGATCGGTGCGCGGCGGCTGGCCGAAGCCGGCGTCACGAACGTGTTGCTGCAAGAAGGCAACGCCGCGGCGCTTCCCTTCGTCGACGCTTCGTTCGATCTCGTGATGTGCCGCGCCTCCATGCACCATTTCGCCGACCCGGCAACGAGCATGAAGGAGATGGCGCGGGTGTGCCGGCCGGGTGGGCGCGTCGTGGTGTCCGACATGATCAGTCCCGGCCCCGAAGTGCGTGACGCCTTCGACGACCTCCATCGATGCATCGACCCGTCGCACCGGCGCGCGTTCACGGAAGCCGAGCTGGCCGCGATGATCGAAGGCGCGGTCGGGCCGATCACCTACGGCGAGACGACGGTGCTGCGCCTGGCCCTCGACCTCATGCTGACCGACGCTGCCGATCGCGACGCCGCGGTCGCATTGCTGCGGGCCGACCTCGACCATGGCGTCGCGACCGGCTTCGAACCGACCGAGGACCGCGACGGCATCACCGTGTCGTTCGTTTCGACCACGGTGCACGGGACCCGTCGCGTTGAGCAGCGGGGAAGAACGATCGCACGTCCGTGATCAGGCGGGCGCGGCCGCGAACAGGTACGGGCGCGCGTCGACGAAACGCCAGCTGTCACCCTCGCGGCGAAGCAGCGCCGAGAGATGCAGCGCGAGCGCCACCCGACCGTCGGGCCCGGTGATCGCCTGGTCGCCGTCGACGAACGCGTGATCGTCGCCGACCGGGCGGACCGACGCGACGGTCACGGTCGTGGTCGTGCCCGACAGCAGGCCGAGGAAGTACCGCGAGTACATGCCCGCGACCGCGGCGCGGCCGTCGGCCCGTTCGCCGAACGGGTTGATCAGTGATCCATGTTCGGCGAACGCTTCGGCGAGCGCGCCACCGTCGTTGGTCTTCCACGTATCCGCGAACTGGCTGAAGAAGGCTTCCACCGAAGCTCGGTCCACCACGTGCGTCCTCCTCGAAACGTGACCCCTGCCGGGCGGCCGGGCCCGCCGAGAGTTCGCAACGGGGTCGCGCGCCGGATCATCGGATCGACGGCACGGGTGGATCGCCGGAGTCGGGGAGGCGGGATTTGAACCCGCGACCTTGACGTCCCAAACGTCATGCGCTGCCGGCCTGCGCCACTCCCCGGAATCGCCAGTCTCGCGCGGGCGGCACTGCCGCAGGAGCGGCGAGCCTGCGAGCGCGACCAGAGAGAGGGGAGCGGCGAGCCTGCGAGCGCGACCAGAGAGAGGGGAGCGGCGAGCCTGCGAGCGCGACCAAGAGCATGTCACGCTCCGCTGTAACGAATGTCACTCTGCGCGCGAAAATCCTTGAGGCACCCCTCCGGGCGCCCGACGCATCACCCAGGACATTGTGCGGTGCCGCGCTGGGCGGCGCCCCGGCGATTCGCGGGTGCGCATGGGCTTGCATTGGACGAAGCGAGGGTCGATCGGCGTGCTCGCCGCGGCGCTGGCGCTCGTCGCGAGCGCCGTCCCCGGGAGTACGCCCGCTTCGGCCAGCACGGTGCACCACCGCGGCCTCGGCCTCGCGCCGCCCACCTCGACGCATCACGCGGCGCAATCCGCGCAGCAGGTCGCGAGGAGCGTGGCCGCGCTCGACGTGCTGCCGTCGTCGGTCGATCTCACCGGGAACGCGCCGGCGCCGGGCGACCAGGGCGCGGTGAACTCGTGCGTCTCGTGGGCGATCGACTACACGGCGATGGGTTACTACCTCTCGCGCGACCACATCGGCGGTGCGCCGCTCGCGCCCATGTACACCTACTCGCAACTGGTGCACGGCCGGAACGTCGGCACCGGGTTCGGCGAGACGTTCGCCATCGCCGACAGCCAGGGCGTCGATGCCCATAGCGACTACACGCAAGGCGACTACGACTACACGCACACCCCGAACGCGAGAGAGATCGCCAACGCGAGCAGTTGGGTGATCTCGGCGTACCACACGCTCGACGTCGGTGGATCGCACAGCGTCACCCAGGCTGCGATCAAGGGGGCGCTCGCGTCGGGCAAACCGGTCGTCGTCGGGATGCCGGTGTACGAAGGGTTCTTCTACCTGGCGCCCGGTCACAGCGACTGGACCGGTACCACCGGGACACTCGAGGGGTACCACGCGGTCACCGCGCTCGGCTACGACCGGTACGGGATCACGATCGAGAACTCGTGGAGCGCCAGCTGGGGCAACGCCGGCTTCGCTCGACTCTCCTGGTCGTTCGTCGACGACAACGTGTTCGCCGCGTATTCGGTGAACGAAGTGGTGTCGCACTCGACCGTTCCGCGCGTCACCGCGGTTCGAACCGCGATCGGGCCGAGCAAGGGCGGCCGGCGGGTGACGTTGACCGGGGCGAACTTCGCCGCCGACGCGAAAGTGAAGTTCGGTGGCGCCCTCGGCACCCACGAGACGGTCGACGGTACGCACACGCACATCACGGTCGTCGTTCCCCGTCATTCCCGCGGGCTCGTCCCCGTGGTGGTGACCGGCTCGAGCGGCACCAGCCAAGTGGCGCCCCGGGCGACCTACCGGTACGAGACCGGGCCGACGTTCCGTTCGGTGAGTTCCCGCAAGGGATCGACCGCCGGGCGGTCGCGGGTCGTCATCACGGGGACGAACCTCTTCGGCGCCCATGTCTACTTCGGCAAGACCATGGCCCACGCGTCGCTCAACGGCACGGGCACACTGCTGCGGGTCGCGGTGCCGGCCCACCGGGCCGGCGTGGTGACGATCTCGGTGACGACACCGGTCGGCACCGTGCGCGGCCTCTCCTTCAGGTACCGCTCACCGGGTACGCACGGCTGATCGAATGGCCGGGGCGGCCGTCACTCGGTTTCGCCGGCGAGGGCTCGCAGCGTGTCTCGCACGCTGACCATGCCGTACGCGACACCGTTCTCCACCACGGGGAGATGACGGACCTCGGCTTCGAGCATCCGGTGCACAACGTCGTTCACTTCGTCGGTCGGTGCCGCGACGACGAGATCGGTCGTCATCACCTCCGACACCGGAGTGACGCGCACGTTCACGCCGTCGGCGATCGCGCGCACGATGTCGCGCTCGGAGACCAAGCCGATCAGACCGTGGGGCCCGCGCACGAGCGCGGCGCCGATGGACTCGTCGATCATCGATTGGGCGACGTGCTGCAAGGTGTCGTTCGGGTGCACGAACACCGCAGGTCGCGCCACGAGGCTCTGCACGCGGAAGTGGCCGTCGAGGTCCACGGTGGCCTCCTTGTGTCGATTTCCGTCCATTGCCCTTTCAGCGTGGTTTCCGGCGGCCAGGGCCGCTAGGGCCGACAGTCCCGAGAATTACAGCGCACGACCGACACGCGCCGCGTCGAGCATCGCCCCGTCGAGGTACCGGGCCTCCCGGCAGTCGCCCGCGTAGTGCACCTCGACGCCGGCGCCGATCCGGTCGAGGAACTCCGGCGGCGACGCGGGCGGCTCCCACGGGTCGAGCACGACGATGTCGTCGCTCGTCCCGGTGTGCGGGGGCGTCGAACGATTCACGAGGACCACGCCGTTCGACCGCAGCGCGTCCATCGTTCGCCACAGGCGCGGCGGCGAAAGCCCGATGCCGAACGTGTCTTTCGGGCTCACCAGCGTGACGCGCGCGCCGCGTTGCGCGAGCGTCGCGGCCACGACGGCGGCGACCCCGTTGGCTCCGACGATCGTGATCGCGCGGTCTTCGACGTCGTCGCGCGCGAGAAGGGTTGCGAGGCCGCCGGCCGGATCGGGAACCTGCGCGCCGGTCGCGATCACCACGGCATCGGGATCGAAGGCGCGAAGTACGTCGGCGTCGGCGTGGACCCCGACGCGCACCTCGACACCCAGAACCGAGCACTCACCTTCGAGCCACGCGACCAGTTCGCCGATGGCCGGCTCGACGCGCGCGGCCAGCAACGCGCGACCGCCAACGCGCTTCGCCCCCTCGAGCAACGTCACCCGATGGCCGCGGGCCGCGGCGACCCGCGCCGTCTCCATTCCGGCCGGCCCCCCTCCGACCACCACGACGTGGCGCGGCGCCGCCGACGGCACGAGCTCGGCCGCGAGCTCGTGCTCGCGCCCGGTCGCCGGGTTCACGGTGCACCGGGCGCCGCGGGTGAGGAACACGTTCCCCACGCACCGGTACGAATAGATGCAAGGGCGCACGCGCGCGCGTTCGCCGCGGGCGAGCCGGTTGGGGAGGTCGGGGTCGGCGAGGAGTTTGCGACCCATCGCGACGAAGTCGACGACCCCGTCGGCGATCAGCCGGTCGCCCAACTCCGGGTCGATGCGGCCGACGCCGATCACAGGCGCGCCGGCGCTTCGCTTCACCGCGCGCGCCAAGTCGACGAAACCGCCGGGTTCGTGCACGAGCGGTGCGACGGTGAAGGCACGGCCCACACCGGGATCGGCGTACACGCTCACGTGTACCGCGTCGAGGCCGGCGTCGACCGCCATCTTCGCGGTGCGGCACGCATCCTCGAGGGTGATCCCGTCGGCGACGTCGAACTCGGTGCCGTCGAGACGGCACCACATCGGGAAGTCGTCGCCGACCGCGGCGCGGGCGTGTTGCACGACCTCCACGAGGAGACGGGAGCGTGATTCGAGCGCGCCGCCGTACTCGTCGGTTCTCCGGTTCGAGTGCGGGGAGAGGAACGCGGAGAGCACGTACCCGTGGCCCGCGTGCAACTCGACCGCGTCGAAACCGGCCGCCCGCGCCCGGACGACCGCGGCCGCGAACCAGTCGCGCATCTGCGCGATGTCGTCGAGGGTCATCTCGTGGTACTCGGCCTTCGCGCCGGGCTGGAAGTAGTCGCGCAGTGCGGCGTTGCGATCTTCCGCGGTGAGGTCGGCGAAGAGGTCCATCGCGCTCGGTAGCGGTGCCGACGGCACCCACATCGGTCGGCCGGCCGCGATGTCGCGCGTCGCGACCTTGCCCGCGTGCTGCAGCTGTATTGCCGCCTTGGCACCGTGCCGGTGGACGCGATCGGCGAGGCGCGCGAGGTGCGGGATGAACGTGTCGTTCGAGATGCCGAGCTGGTTCGGGTTCGCCGCGCCGGCCGGCCAGGCGATCGCTGCGACTTCGACGATCACCAACCCGGCGCCGCCCCGTGCCCGCGCCTCGAAATAGGCGAGCATGCGATCGCCGGGCGTCCCGTCGGGTTCGCAGAGGTTGGAGCCCATCGGCGCCATCGCGATCCGGTTACGCGTCTCCATGGTGCCGATGCGGCCCGGCGACAGGAGATGTTCGTAGCTCACCGCAGCGCCCATCCGGCGGCCGCGTCGCCGGCGCGAGGGCGCGTGCCACCCGGTGTCGAGCCGCCGCCACCCGTCGAGCGCGAGTTGCACGAGTGGGTCAGCGGTGGCGGTGTCGGCAATGTTGCCTGCGGGGCCGATCGCCCGGCCGCCCGCGGCGACGGTGCGCACGGCACCGGCCCGAGCCTTCCCGGTCGTGTCCGCCGCCCGCCCGCTCCGCACGCCCGCACACTACGAGACACGCGAATGCGCGCCCGGGACAACGGGCCGGGGGTGCAGCACCGCCACCGGTACTATGCACGCTCCATATGCAGAGCACGGTTGAGACTCTCGACGACAACAAGGTCAAACTCCATGTTGCCGTCCCGGCCGACGAGTTCGAGCGTGCGATCGACGCCGCCTTCAAGAAGCTGGCGGGCGAGGTGCGCGTCCCGGGGTTCCGCCCGGGGAAGGCGCCGCGGCGCCTGCTCGAAGCCCGCTTCGGGAGTGAGGCGGCGCGCGACCAGGCGCTGCGCGACGCGCTTCCCGACTACTACGTCGAAGCGATCAACGCGAACGAGGTCGACCCGATCGCGCCCCCGGAGATCAACATCACCGCGGGCGAGGAAAGCGGCGACGTCGAGTTCGACGCCGTGGTCGAGGTGCGCCCCGTCGTCAACCTGATGGGCTACGACGAACTGCGCGTCGCGGTGCCGTGGCAGCCGGTCGACGACGCCGCGGTCGACCAGCAGGTCGACGCGCTCCGCGATCGTTTCGCCGATCTGGTCGACAGTGACTTCCCGCTCATCGACGACGCGTACGCGACGATCGACATCACGGGGACCACCGACGGTCAAGCCGTCGAAGGCCTGACCGCCGACGACTTCATGTACCGAGTCGGATCGGAGATGATCGTCCCCGAGCTCGACGACCAGTTACGCGGCACGAAGCCGGGCGCGATCGTCGAGTTCGACGCCGAACTCCCCGAACGGTTCCGCGAGATGGCCGGCGACCGCGTGCACTTCCGTGTGGTCGTGAAGGAGGCCAAGCAAAAGGTCCTCCCCGATCTCACCGACGAGTGGGCGAGCGAGGCGAGCGAGTTCGAAACGGTTGCCGAACTCCGCGACGACATCCGCCGCCGGCTCGAAACGGTGCAGAAGCTCCAGGCCCAGATGGCGGTGCGCGACAACGTGCTCGAAGCGGCCTCGGAACTCGTACCGGTCGAGGCTCCCGAAAGCCTCGTCGACAGCGAAACCCGCAGTCGCCTGCAAGACCTCGACCACCGTCTGCGGCATCAGGGCTCGTCGCTCGCGGAGTACGTCGCGGCCAGTGGTCAGGAGGCCGAGGCATTCGTCGAACAGTTCAAAGAGGGTTCGACGAAGGCCGTGCTCGCCGATCTGGCACTCCGGGCGGTTGTCGCCCAGGAGGGAATCGAAGCGACCGACGAAGAGGTTCAAGAAGAGATCGAGCGTCTTGCCGAACGCATGGAACAGAAGCCCGATCGCGTCCGGCGAGACCTCGAAAAGCAGGGTGCGCTCGAAGCGGTACGCTCTGATATCGCCCGAGGAAAGGCACTGCAGTTCCTCGTCGATCACGCGACCGTGGTCGACGAAGCAGGTGAGCCCATCGACCTCACCCTGCCGGATTCCAACTCGGATACGGATGCAACCCCAGAAAGGCCCGAGGCGTGACCCAGCCGCTCCACAACATGTACATGCCGTACGTCACCGAGGAGACGCCCCGCGGCCGCGAGACACGCGACATCTTCTCCCGGTTGCTGAAGGACCGCATCGTCTTCCTGGGTACCCCCGTCGACGACACGGTGTCGAACCTCATCATCGCCCAGCTCCTGCACCTCGAAGCCGAAGACCCCGACAAAGATGTCGTCATGTACATCAACTCGCCCGGCGGCGAGATCACGGGGCTCTTCGCGATCTACGACACGATGCAATACATCAAGGCCGACGTGCAGACCGTGTGCGTGGGCCAAGCCGCATCGGCCGCGGCCGTGCTGCTCTCCGCCGGCGCGCCGGGCAAGCGGTTCATCCTCCCGCACGCACGCGTGCTCATCCACCAGCCCCACGGTGGCGCGTCCGGCCAGGCGGTCGACATCGAGATCCAGGCCAAGGAGATCGTGCGCATGCGTGAACTGCTCGACGAGATCCTCGCCCATCACACCGGCCAGGCGCTCGAGCGCGTGTCACGCGACACCGACCGCGACTTCATCATGAGCGGTTACGAGGCCAAGGAATACGGCATCGTCGACGAGGTCATCTCCAACCGTGAGCTGGCTGCAGTACCGTCGGCCGAAGGTACGGACAACTAGTACAGCGCGGCGAAGCGGGGGGAGGGGTTCACACCGTGGCGAAATTCGGTGACGGAGGCGACCTGCTGAAGTGCTCGTTCTGCGGGAAGAGCCAAAAGCAAGTCAAGAAACTCATCGCGGGGCCGGGCGTGTACATCTGCGACGAGTGCATCGACCTCTGTAACGAGATCATCGAGGAAGAGCTCTCGCAGAACACCGAGGTTCGCTTCGACGACCTTCCCAAGCCGGTCGAGATCTACGACTACCTGAACGACTACATCATCGGTCAGGAACAGGCGAAGAAGATCCTGTCGGTCGCGGTCTACAACCACTACAAGCGGGTCCAGGCCGGCGCGTACGGCGATCCCGACGTGGAGTTGCAGAAGTCGAACATCTTGCTGATCGGCCCGACCGGCTGCGGCAAGACGCTCCTCGCGCAGACGCTCGCGCGCATGCTGAAGGTGCCGTTCGCGATCGCCGACGCGACGGCGCTCACCGAGGCGGGCTACGTCGGCGAAGACGTCGAGAACATCCTCCTGAAGCTGATCCAGGCGGCCGACTACGACGTGAAGAAGGCCGAGACCGGGATCATCTACATCGACGAGATCGACAAGATCGCCCGGAAGGCCGAGAACCCGTCGATCACGCGCGACGTGTCCGGTGAAGGCGTCCAGCAGGCGCTGCTGAAGATCCTCGAAGGCACGACGGCGTCGGTGCCGCCGCAGGGCGGGCGCAAACACCCGCACCAGGAGTTCATCCAGATCGACACCACCAACATCTTGTTCATCTGCGGTGGTGCGTTCGCCGGCCTCGACAAGATCATCGAGGGCCGCGTCGGCAACCGCGGCGTGGGTTTCGGTGCCGACATCCGCCGGGCCGAAGACAAAGACCTCGGTGCGTTGCTCGCCGGAGTCCTGCCCGAAGACCTCTTGAAGTTCGGGCTCATCCCCGAGTTCGTCGGGCGCCTGCCGGTGATCGGCGCAGTGCACAACCTCGACAAGGAAGCGCTCATCCGCATCCTGGTGGAGCCGAAGAACGCGCTGGTGAAGCAGTACCAGAAGTTCTTCCACTTCGACGACGTCGAATTGGCCTTCAGCGACGATGCCCTCGACGCGATCTCCGACGAAGCGCTCAAGCGCGGCACGGGTGCCCGGGGCCTGCGGGCGATCCTCGAAGAGGTGCTGCTCGAGGTCATGTACGAGCTGCCGAGCCGTTCCGACGTGAACAAGTGCGTCGTTGACCGCGAGACGGTGCTGAGCAAGGTCCCGCCGACCCTCATCACCGACGAAGACGAAGGCCGCCGCTCCGCCTGACTCACCGTTTGGCGGCGACGAAGGCCAGCGCGAGCGGCACGTTGTCGTCGTCGCCGGGCTCGTCGACGTGCAGCAGGCACAGGCCCGCGTCGATCGCCGCGTTCAGCAACTCGGCGAGCGGGACGTGGCGCGCCCCGACCCGGCTGCGCAACCCCGGCCCGTAGAACGGCGAGGCGTCGTGCCACGAGGCGTCGCGGTAGCCGTCGTGGATCACCCGCCGGCCGTCGTGGCGCCGCTCGACGAACGGCCCGACGAAGCACGGATGGGTCCCGAGGTACACGACCCGGCCGCCGGGTCGCAGCACGCGTGCCGCCTCCGCGAACACGGGCGCGACGTCGTCGACGTCGGTGTGGAGGTAGGTCGCGGTGACCCCGTCGAAGACGCCCGCGGCGAACGGCAACGCGGCCGCGTCGGCGCGGGCGAGCGGCACGGGGTGCGTCGCGGCGCGGGCAAGTTGGTCGGCTGACAGGTCGACGCCCACCAGCGACCGGCCCTCCGAGCTGAGGATGTCGAAGAACGCACCCGTCCCGCACCCGACGTCGAGCCAGTGGCCGGAACTCCCCGCGAGCAGCGCGCGCAGCTGGAGGCCGTTGCCTCCCTCGCCGCGGGCGCCGAAGGTGTCGTCGTACCAGGCGGCAACCCCGTCGTACCGGCTCATCGCCGGCCGTTGTAACACGCTCGTCACCATCGGTGCGCGACGATGCCCGGTATGGGCGGTGTGAACGTGCGACCGGCGATGCTCGCCGACGCGGCCGCGATCAACGAGATCCACGGTCACTACACGTTGACAACGGCCATCTCGTTCGACGTCGAACCGTGGGTACTCGAGCAGCGCCGTGCGTGGGTCGGCAATCACCCGCCGTACGGGCCGCACCGCGCCGTCGTCGCGCTCGACGACGGCCTTGAGGGCGTCGTCGTCGGTTGGGCGTCGACGAGCCCGTTCGCGTCGAAGGTGTGTTACTCGACGTCGGTGGAGTGCAGTGTCTTCGTCCGCGACGGATGGGCCGGCCGCGGCGTGGGCGGCGCGATGTACCGCTTCCTGTTCGACGCGCTGGACGCCGAAGACATCCACCGGATGTACGCCGGCGTCACGTTGCCGAACGACGCGTCCATCGCGTTGCACCGACGCTTCGGGTTCCGGCAGATTGCGACCTACTCGGAGGTCGGGCGCAAGTTCGGCCGCTACCACGATGTGGCGTGGTTCGAACGCGCCGGTTGATGAACGCTTTGTTCGCCGCCGGATTACGCGAGGCGCGCGCTCCAGCGGCCGTCGTCGTGCATCACGCGTAGCGCGACGCCATACGTGTCGCTCAACACCGCGTCGGTCATCACGCCGGTGAGCGCCCCGGAAGCGAGCACGTGGCCGTCGCGCAGCACGAGCGCATGCGTGAACGCGGGCGGCACTTCCTCGAGATGATGGGTGACGAGCACCACCGGCGGCCGCGCCGGGTCGTCGCCCCACGCCGCAAGGTCGGTCACGAGCTGCTCGCGACCACCGACGTCGAGCCCCGCGGTCGGCTCGTCGAGCAGCACGACACCCGGCTCCTGCGCGAGCGTCCGCGCGAGCAGCACCCGTTGCCGTTCCCCGGCCGACAAGGTCGAGAACGGGTGCTCCGCCAACTCGCCGCAACCGAACCGGCGGAGAAGTTCGTGTGCCCGTTCGACGTCGGAAGCGTCGGTACGTGTGCCACCAGGGCGCCAGGGCTGCGTAACGACCGGTCATCACGACTTCCGTCGCGGTCATGCGCGGTTCGAGCGCGGCGGCGATCGCCGACGACGAGAACGCGACGCGCTCGCGCAATGTTCGTACGTCGACCCGGCCGAGGCGCCGGCCGAGCACGTCGACGCGGCCCGACGTCGGGTGCAGGTAGCACGCCGCGATACGCAGCAAGGTCGTCTTGCCCGCGCCATTCGCGCCGAGCACGACCCAACGTTCGCCGTCGCGCACGACCCAGTCGATGTCACGCAGGACCGTCGTCCCGTCGACGCGGAACCCCACGCCCCGGAACGCGAGCACCGCTCCGCCCTCAGCCACGCAACCCCCCTCGAACGTGCGTCAGTTTTGCCGTCGTGAGGTACCAAAACTGACGCACGTTGGGTGGGGGGTCGTCAGCAGCTGGGCCCGCTCGTCGACGAACGGGCGATCGGCAGGCGCGGTGGGACCCCCATCGGGCCGGGTGCCGGGTTGCCCTGGTAGGTGCCGAACTCCTCGGCCACCCACAAGCGACCGCGTACGCACGCGGCGCCGATACCGACGGCTTGCAGGCCGGGCGTGAGAATCGTCGTGCGATGCGGGTCGGAGTTCATGAACGACACGTGCGCCGACCCGGAGTCGGCGTAGGCGCCGCTGCCGTTGTAGATGTTCTCGCGCACCGCGTCGAAGCGGGATGCGAACGTCGGGTCGTTGAAGAGCGCCGGCAGGCTCTGGTGCGCGAACACATTGGCCTGGCCCATGTGGTTCGCCCAACCGATACCGATGCTCGCCAGACGGTTGTCCCACGCGAGCATCTTCAACCCGCGCGCCGAGCGTTCGGCGTTGATCCGCTCGAACATGTCTTCTTCCATCGCCTGCTCACGCGTGCGCGGGCGCAGGTTGGGATCGCCGATCAGATCGCCGCTGGCCGTCGCGGAGTACACGCCGCCGTCTTGGGTGCCGAGCCAGTAACCACCCTGGCGGGCGGCGGTGACGCCGACCACGGGGTGGATCGTCGAGCGACCACCGGGCGCGCCCAGGAAACGCGCGCCCCCGTAGGCGTAGAGGTTGCCGTCGCGGGTGACGAGCCAGTAGCCGGGGGAGTTCGGGTCGGAAGCCATTCCGACGACCGGTGCGTTGAGCACGCGCCCACCGGTGGAACCCCAGAAGTGCGCGTCACCGAAGGTGAACACGCCGCCGTCGGACGCGACCAGCCAGTAGCCGTGGCCACTGTGTGTCGCGGCCATACCGACGATCGGTCGGAACAAACGGATGCGTCCGGTCGACCCATGGAAGCGGGCGTCACCGAAGGTGAACACGCCGCCGTCGGACGCGACGAGCCAGTAGCCCCGACCGGTCGGCGACGCGGCCATGCCGACGATCGGCTTGTTGAGGCGCACCGCGCCCATCGATCCGTAGAAGCGGGCGTCACCGAAGGTGAACACGCCGCCGTCGGACGCGACCAGCCAGTAGCCGTGGCCGCTGTGTGTCGCGGCCATACCGACGATCGGTCGGCGCAACCGCATGTGACCCGTCGAGCCGTAGAAGCCGGCACTGCCGAACGTGAAGACGCCGCCGTCGGACCCGACCATCCAGTAGCCGTTGCCACTGGGTGCGCTCGCGATGTCGACGATCGGGCGTTGCAGCCGCAAAGACGCCGCCGAGCCGTAGTAGCGCGCGCTCCCGGCTTCGCTGCCCGACTCGCTGACGATCGCGATCAACAGCGCGCTGCTGATCGCAAACGCCACGAGGACGAAAGCGCGTAACGCTCGGCGGAGGTGTCGGGTGGTCATCATCCGTGGTGATCCGTGCTGATCCGTGGGATTCCGGCTACCCCCGCCCGGAACGTTGGCGTTGTCTACCGAACCCATTCGCGTGAATGCAATCTCAGCCCTCTCACCAGGAGCTTTCCTCACGTTCGCGACCGCGGCGCGCTCGTAGACTGTCGTGCATGTCGGCGCGCATCCCGGACAAACCTGCACTAGACGGCCTCGAAGAGCGTTGGTCTGCTCGTTGGGAGGCGGATGGCACGTACCGCTTCGATCGTTCAGTGCCGCGCGAGCGTGTGTTTTCCATCGATACACCGCCCCCGACGGTGAGTGGATCGCTACACGTCGGTCACGTGTTGTCGTTCACGCATACCGACACCGTTGCGCGCTACCAGCGGATGCGCGGACGGGAAGTCTTTTATCCAATGGGTTGGGACGACAACGGCTTACCCACCGAACGGCGCGTCCAGAACTACTACGGCGTGCGCTGCGAACCGCATCTGCCCTACGACCCTAACTTCACTCCGCCCGAAAATCGCGGCAAAGACGTCTTGGCCATCTCGCGCCGCAATTTCATCGAGTTGTGCGAGCAGCTCACGATGGAAGACGAACGCATCTTCGAAACGGTGTGGCGGCGCCTCGGGCTCTCCGTCGATTGGACGATGACGTACACGACGATCGGTGAACACGCGCGCCGCGTGTCGCAACGCGCGTTCCTCCACAACTTGGCGCGCAATGAGTGCTACACGGCCGAAGCGCCGACGTTGTGGGACGTCGACTTCCGCACCGCGGTCGCCCAGGCCGAACTCGAAGACCGCGACATGAGCGGTGCGTACCACCGTTTGCGTTTTCACCGCGCCGACGGGAGCGGCGACGTCATCGTCGACACGACGCGACCCGAACTTCTGCCGGCGTGTGTCGCGCTCGTCGCGCATCCCGACGACGATCGGTACCGGCCGCTGTTCGGGACCGACGTCAGTACACCCTTGTTCGGTGTGAAGGTGCCCGTGCTCGCGCACCGGCTCGCGGAACCGGAGAAGGGATCCGGCATCGCGATGATCTGCACGTTCGGCGACACCACCGACGTCGTGTGGTGGCGTGAACTGCAACTGCCGGTGCGTTCGGTGATGGCTGGCGACGGTCGGCTGATCACCGAGCCGCCCGAAGCGATCGTCGCCGCGGGAACTGTCGAGCAGTACGCGGAACTCGCGGGGAAGACGGCGAAGCAGGCGCAACGGCGCGTCGTCGAACTTCTCGCGGAGCGGGGCGAACTCGACGGCGAGCCGCGAAGCATCACGCACCCGGTGAAGTTCTACGAGCGGGGTGATCGCCCGCTCGAGATCATCACGACGCGCCAGTGGTACATCCGCAACGGCGCGCATGACTCGCACCTGCGCGACGCATTGCTTGCGCGCGGCCGCGAGTTGAACTGGGTTCCGCCCTACATGCGCGCCCGCTACGAGTCGTGGATCGAGGGCCTCAACGGCGACTGGCTGATCAGCCGCCAGCGTTACTTCGGCGTGCCGTTCCCGGTCTGGTACCCGCTCGACGACAATGGTGAGCCTCGCTACGACGAGCCGATCGTTCCGCCCGAAGCGGCGCTTCCCATCGACCCGTCGAGCGAGGTCCCGGCGGGCTACGAAGAGGCGCAGCGCGACAAGCCGAACGGGTTCACCGCCGATCCCGACGTGATGGACACCTGGGCGACGTCGTCGCTGACCCCCGAGATCGTGGCCGGATGGGGCGACGACGACGACCTTTTCGCCCGTACGTTCCCGATGGACCTGCGCCCGCAGGCCCACGACATCATCCGGACGTGGCTGTTCTCGACCATCGTGCGGTCGCATCTGGAGTTCGGCACGTTGCCCTGGAAGCACGCGGCGATCTCCGGCTGGGTCCTCGACCCCGAGCGCAAGAAGATGTCGAAGTCGAAGGGCAACGTCGTCACGCCCATGGAGTGGCTGGAGAAGTACGGCACCGACGCGGTCCGGTACTGGTCGGCGAGTGGGCGCCCGGGTACCGACACCACCTTCGACGAAGGGCAGTTGAAGATCGGCAAGAAGCTCGCGATCAAGATCCTCAACGTCTCGAAGTTCGTGCTGGGGATCGCGGGCGACCACGGCGACGACCTCGCGGTGGCGACGGAACCGATCGACCGTTCCATGCTCGCATTGCTCGCGACTGTCGTCGATGACGCGACCGTGGCGTTCGACGCGCTCGACTACGCACGCGCGCTCGAACGAACCGAGCGGTTCTTCTGGCAGTTCTGCGACGACTACGTCGAGCTGGTGAAGGGACGCGCGTACGGAGGCGAGGGCGACGCGAGGGCGGCGTCCGCCGCGGTCGCGTTGCGGAACGCGCTCTCGACCTTGCAGCGGATGTACGCGCCCTTCGTTCCGTTCGTCACCGAAGACGCGTGGTCGTGGTGGCAGGAAGGTTCGGTTCACCGTGCGCCGTGGCCCGACAGTGCGCCGTTGCGCGCCGTCGGCGGCGACGAACTGGTCTACCGCGTGGCCGGCGACGTGATCGCGGCGATCCGCAAGGCGAAGTCGGAACAGCGGCGTTCGCTTGCCACACCGGTCACGAGCGTCCGGCTGCTCGATACCGCGGAACGGTTACAGGCCTTCGAAGCGGCGCGCTCCGACGTGCTCGAGGCGGGCAAGGTCACGGGCGCGTTCGTGACCGAGGTCGCCGACGAATGTTCGGTCGAGGTCGTGCTGGCCGAGCCGGAAGGCTGACATGCCGATCGGCACGCCCGGCCCCGGCGACACGATCGCGTGGCTCGATGCCCATGTGAACCTCGAGCGCGGCGTCGGCACCCCTGCCGCCGGTGACGTCACGCCGCTACCCAAGCTGGCGCGGGTCGAAGCGATGCTCGCGCTCCTCGGTTCGCCGCAGCTCGAATACCCCATCGTGCACGTCACCGGCACGAACGGGAAGACGACGGCCGCGCGCATGATGTCCGCGTTGCTCGACGCACTCGGTGTTTCCGTGGGCACGTACACGAGCCCGCACCTGCAACGAGTGAACGAGCGCATTGCGCGCAACGGCGAACCGATCTCCGACCTCGAACTCGACGAGGTACTGCGAATCGTCGCGCTCGTCGAGCCGGAGCTCCCCGAACCGCCGAGCTACTTCGACATCCTCACCGGCGCGGCATTGCGCTGGTTCGCCGACGTTGCCGTGCAGGCCGCGGTGATCGAGGTGGGCGTCGGCGGCAAGTTCGACACGACCAACGTCGTCGACGGTGCGGTCGCCGTCGTCACCAACGTGAGCATCGACCATGTCGAGTACCTCGGCCCGACGCGCGAATCGATCGCGACCGAAAAGGCCGGCATCGTCAAACCGGGCGCGCGCCTGGTGCTCGGCGAGAGCGATCCCGATCTGTACGACATCTTCACCGAACGCGAACCGTCTTCGGTGTGGCTGCGCGATCGCGACTTCGGTGTTCGCAGCAACGTCGCCGCGCTGCAAGGGCGCCTCGTCGACCTCTACACGCCCGGCGCGAGTTACCCCGATCTGTTCATACCGCTCCACGGCGCGCACCAAGCCGACAACGCCGCCGTGGCCCTGGCGGGGGTCGAGGCCTTCGTCGACGCGACGCTCCCGGCCGAAGTGGTCGAGGCCGCGTTCGCGAACGTGCGCTCGCCCGGACGGCTCGAGGTCGTGGCCCGCCGGCCACTGCTGCTGCTCGACGGCGCGCACAACGTCGCGGGCGCCGAAGCGCTGCGAGCCGCGCTGCGCGACGAGTTCGCGACCGATGCGGCGCGGGCGATGGTCGTGGGCCTCCTCCGGGAGAAGGAACCCCACGAGATGCTCACCGCGCTGGGTGTCGACGATCTGTCGCTGCTCGTCTGCTGCCGGCCGCCGAGCCCGAGAGCGCTCGACCCGAAGCTGGTCGCGCAGGCGGCCGTCGAACTGGGCGTCCCCGAGCAGATGATCGAGATCGTCGACTCGGTGCGCGAGGCCGTGGGTGCCGCGTTGCTGGCGACGCCCGAAGACGGGCAGGTCGTCGTGACCGGTTCGCTCTACACGGTGGGCGCCGCGCGCGACATCTTGGTGCATCGCTAGCCTGCGCGGGTGGCAGACGTGCGTATCGGGGTCGTCGGCGTGGCCGGCATCGGGCAAGCCCACTTGTTCGCGGCGGCCGCCACGAAGGGGACCGTGCTCGCCGGTGTCTTCGACATCGACCCCGAACGCGCGGCGCGCGCCGCCGCCGATCACAACACGATCGCGTTCAACTCGTTCGAAACCATGTGCCGGAGCGGCGACGTCGACGCCGTCGCGATCGCCACGCCGCCGGCGACGCACGCGCCGCTCGTTCGCGCTGCGATCGCGGCCGGAATACACGTGTACTGCGAGAAACCGTTCACGCCGACCGCGGCGGAGGGCTACGAACTCGCACAACTCGCGCACGCGCGGGACGTGGTCGTGCAGGTCGGCATGCAGTTCCGTTTCCACCACGCATACGCGGCGATGCGCAAGATGGTCGCGGCGGGCGACATCGGCGAGGTGTTCCGCGCGAACCTGGTTGCCACCAACTGGTTCCGCGCCCAGCGTTACTTCGATGCCAGCCCGTGGCGGGCCGCGTGGCGGACGTCGGGTGGGGGAGTGATGCTCACCCAGGCCATCCATCAGGTCGACGCGCTGATCGCCGCCGTGGGGATGCCGAGCCGGGTCGAGGCGCGCTGGTACAACGCGTCGCATGTCGCCGAGGTCGAGGACGAACTGCACGCGATGCTCGAGTGGCCGAACGGCGCGCGCGGCATGATGTCGGCGTCGAACAACGATCCCGCCGGTTACGAGATGTTCGAGCTGCACGGCGATCGCGGTGCGATCAGGGTGCAGGGTTACGACGTTTCGCACACCGCCTACGCATCGGCCCGGCAGACGATCAGCGAGTGCCCCGACGAATTCCCCGACGTCACGGCCACGTGGCAGCCGGTGGACATCGAACGCAAGCCATCGGAGTGGTTCGACATGCTCGTCGACTGCTATCGCGATTTCGGTCGCGCCGTCACGGAGGGCGTGCCCAACGCGGTGCCGCCCACGGAAGGAACTCGCGTGCTGGAGTTGGTGAACGCCTGCTACCAGTCGGCCGCGCACGGCACCCCGGTCACGCTCCCGCTCGCCGCCGGCGACTACACGGACACGTTCGGGCGCCTCTGCGACGGGTCGCTCTCGGTGCGCGGGGTGCCGGTCGCGTGATCGCCGCCGATCAGGGCAACGTCGACCCCGAACTGCTGGTCGACGACCACCGCTTCGCCGTACGCGGTATCGGTGAAGCCGCCGATCTCGTGACGTTCGCCTACCAGTACCGCTCCGGTGCGCGCCGCCCGTACGTGTCGACGCTCATCGGCCCGTCGGGCCGCAACATGCTCGAATGCCCACCCGCCGACCACGCACACCATCTCGGTTTGTGGTGGGGCCACGGCGACGTGAACGGCGTCGACTTCTACCTGGAGTTCGAACGCGAAGACATGCTGCATGGTCGCATCGAACACGTCGCCTTCGACGAGATCGTCGACGATTCGCCGTGGTTCGGTTTCGACGAATCGCTCGAGTGGTGCGGCCCCGACGGCGACGTGATGGTCACCGAGCGACGCGTCGTGCTCCTTCACCTCGCCGACGACAACTGGTACACGCTCGACCTCGACAGCACCTACACCGCGACGACCGATCTCACCTTCGGCGACACGAAGGAGAGCGTGGTCCCCGGCGTCCGGGTCGCTGAGACACTGGTGACCAACGGCGGCGGCGTGATGACGAACTCCGAAGGGGGTGTCGGCGAACGCGCGTGCATGGGCAAGCCGGCACGGTGGGTCGATCGCAGCGGCCCGCGCCGCGGTGTCTGGCACCGCAGTTACGTCGAGGGCCTTGCCTTCTTCGACCATCCGGAGAACCCGTACCACCCGGCCACCTGGTTCGCCCGCGACTACGGGCCGCTCTCGCCGATGCCGGGCCATCACTTCCTCGGGGGCGGGTCGCTCGCGGCGGGCGACTCGATGCGTTTCCGCCACCGGTTGCTGGTGCACCTCGGCGACGTCGACGATGGCGACGTGGCCGGCCAGTACGCCAAGTGGATCGAAGAATGACCCGCGCGCTCGGCTAGCAGGGTGATGAATTATCCCGCACAAGGCGCCGCCGCGTGCGGGCACATGCAGGTCGGCGAACGTGGCGGCGCCGTCGAATCCATAATTCATCACCCTGCTAGATTTCCCGCCTCGTGAGCGACACTCGAACCCTCGTGCTGTGCAAGCCCGACGCCGTCGAACGCGGCCTCGTCGGCGAAGTCGTGAACCGTCTGGAACGCAAGGGGCTCAAGCTCGTCGCCCTCGAACTGCGCCGGCTCGACGAGGCCACCGCGAAGAAGCACTACGCCGAGCACGACGGCAAACCCTTCTTCGGCGACCTCGTGTCGTTCATCACCCGCAGCCCGCTGGTCGCGATGGTGGTGGAAGGGCCCGAGGCGTGGAAGGTCGTGCGCCTCATGATGGGCAGCACCAACCCACGCGATGCGGCGCCGGGCACGATCCGCGGCGACCTCGCGATCGAGCTCACCGAGAACCTCGTGCACGGCAGCGACGGCCCCGAATCGGCCGATCGCGAGATCGCGCTGTTCTTCCCGAACCTCTAGACGCGCTCGACGAAGACGCGCGCGAGCGTGCTGAACGAGCAGTAGTACGCGTCGCGGTCCCAACCGGGCGAGGGGAACAGCACCGATTGCAGCGGGCTGCCGGTCGCCGCCCGAGCGAGTTCGGCGCCGGTCGCGATGTCGAGAACGACCACGTCGTCCTGACCGTCGTGGTAGTCGCAGGTGAGCAGCTCGCCGCGCTCGGGCCAGAGCACCATGTGCGACGCGTGGTCTTGCGCCCGGCGCCAGCGTTCGCGCGCGCCGTCGCGTTCGTTCACGTCGAAGCCGACGATGGTCCCGTTGCCCGAGTCGTAGCCGACCGCAATACGACGCGACGCGTCGTAGACCGGCGGGTTCGCGACGATGCCGCCCGGTTCTGCGCATACGTCGATGAGCGCGCATTCGCGCGCGTCGTCGAGGCCGGCGCGTACGAGGTGCAGCGGCGTCGTCGCCACACCTTTGCCTCGGAACCATCCACCGAAGTTCTCGGTGCCTTCGCCGTTGTCGAGGAACCACACCCCCGCGTCGCTGATGACCGCGTCCCAACCGAACCCCTGGCCCTCGAGGCGCCGGTACTCGGCGCGCCAGGCAGCGTCGCGTTCGAGCCGCCGTTTCGTGGTGTCCCACACGAACCGTTGCACGCTGCGCACTCCGACCACATAAACCACATTGCCGTCGGCGCTCAGCCGGGCGATCGATGCTTCGCCCACGTCGAGTTCGTCGGTGGCCGGTTCGAGCGTTTCGGGATCGAGCACCACGACGCGCGCCGGTTCCTGGGTGGTGAGGTCGAAGTCCTTCATCACGAGGTGGCCGTCGGGGAGCACGACGAGCGAGTTGTACGGGCGGTCGCGCGGCAACTGTGCCGAACCGAGCAACGTGAGGTCGGGGGCAAGCCGGTGGCACCACCGACCGAAAGTCACGTACAGCGAACCGTTCGCGTGCGCGGCCATCCCCCCGGGCCAGAACGGCCCACCGGGAAGATCGGGGGAGCGGTCGATCGTGGCGAGGGTTTCGGGTTCGATGCGTTCGACCCAGGCGGTCGCGCCCGCGCCGATCGTGTTGCCCTGCACGAACACCTCACCGGGCGCGCGCAACACCGCCATCGTCGGGAACGACATCGCACGTGACGTGACCGTCAGGCGTTCGCCGTCGCGCAGCGAGAGACCGCCGCCACCGTGTGGTAGGTCGCGGGGGACCTGGCGGCGCCGCGGACCGCCGTCTTCACCGGGCCACGGGCTCTGCCAATACCCGCCAAGTTCGTTCCCATGAACTGTCACAAGGCGAACGTACCGGGCCGGCGTTCGAGGGGGCGGGTGGCGCGAGGGTGCCTGCTCCCATACCCTGTTTCGACCGCATCCGCGAGCAGATTGTCGCCGGCGTGAGCGAACCCTGGTACTCATCGTTGATCGGCCGCGACATGGCGGTCGACTTGGGCACGGCGAACACGCTGGTCTACGTCCGCGGCCGCGGCATCGTGCTCGACGAACCTTCGGTTGTCGCCGTCAACACGCGCGACGGTCGACCGCTCGCGGTCGGCATCGAAGCGAAGAAGATGATCGGTCGCACGCCGGGTCACATCCAGGCGATCCGGCCGTTGAAAGACGGCGTCATCGCCGACTTCGACATCTGCGAGAAGATGCTCCGCTATTTCATCCAACGCGTGCACAACCGGCGCTGGGCGAAACCGCGCATGGTGATCTGTGTGCCGTCGGGCATCACCGGTGTCGAGCAGCGCGCGGTGCAAGAGGCCGCGGAGTACGCCGGTGCGCGCAAACCGGCGTACATCATCGAGGAACCGATGGCGGCCGCGATCGGTGCCGGGCTCCCGGTGCACGAACCGGCGGGCAACATGATCGTCGACATCGGCGGTGGTACCACCGAAGTCGCGGTGATCTCGCTCGGTGGGATCGTCGCCAGCGAATCGATCCGTATCGCGGGCGACGAGCTCGACGAAGCGATCATCAACTACATCAAGAAGGAATATTCGCTCGCCCTCGGTGAGCGAACCGCTGAGGAGATCAAGATCGCACTCGGAAGCGCGTACCCACTCCAGGACGAGTTGTACGCCGAAGTGCGGGGGCGCGACCTCGTGAGCGGTCTCCCGAAGACGGTGGTCGTCTCGACCGTCGAGATCCGCGAAGCGATCGAGGAACCGGTCGCCGCGATCTGCGACACCGTGAAGGTCACGCTCGACAAGACGCCACCCGAACTCGCGGCCGACATCATGACGCGCGGCATCGTCATCGCCGGCGGCGGCGCGATGCTGCACGGGTTGCGCGAACGGTTGAACCGGGAAACCGGGATGCCGATCGTCATCGCCCAAGACCCGCTCTTCGCCGTCGCGTACGGTTCCGGTCAGTGCCTCGAGTTCGGTGCGCTGAAAGACGTCTTGATCTCCTCGCACCAGCAATAGCGACTGCGGGGGCTGACCGCACGAATGGCGGTATATCGCCGGGCGAGCCGGCGCCGATATGTGTTGCTGCTTGTCGTGCTCACGTCGGTCACGCTGATCACGCTCGATCGACGCCACCATGACTCGGGCGCGCTCGGCACCGTTGGCCGCGCCGCGCACACGCTCGTATCGCCGGTTGAAACCGGTGTTTCCGACATTGCGCGACCAGTCGGGAATTGGTTCGACGGTGTCTTCTCCAGCGGATCGCTCGAGAAGAAGAACAAAGCGCTGGAGAGCCGCATTGCCGATCTCGAAGGTCAGGTGCGCGCGAACCAGGCGGCTGCGATCGAAAACCGCCAGCTCAAGGAAGCGACCGATCTCCCGATCAACGACAACGTCCCGCGCGTGGTCGCGCGGATCGTGAACCGTTCGCCGGGCAACTTCGAGTCGACGATCACGCTCGACAAGGGGACCGACGCCGGCATCCTGGCCGACATGCCCGTGATCGCGCACGAAGGGGTGGTCGGGCGCGTCATCACCTCCTGGTCCGGCGGGTGCAAGGTACTGCTCCTCACCGACCCCGACTTCTCGGTCGCGGTCGAGGTGGAGGGGCAACGCCCTGCAACCGGGGTCGCGTCGGGCCGGAGCGGTTCGTCGACGATGTCGCTCCCGCTCGACACGAGCGCGACGCGGGTGCACGTGAAGGCCGGCGACCTGGTCGTGACGAATGGTTTCTCGGGGAGCAACTTCCCAGCCGGCTTGCAGGTCGGCAAGGTGAGCGACGTGAAACCGCAACTCGGTGGTGTCGCACCGATCCTGCGCGTCCGACCGTTCGTCGATTTCGCGCAGCTCGATTTCGTCGCGGTCATGAAATGGTCGCCCGGCCAGGGCAGCGTGACGACGACCACGACCACCACGACCACCACGGCACCGGTCACGACGACGGTCCCGGGGCAGACGACCACGATCCCCGGGCCGACCACCACCGTCCCCAATGGGGTGTTGTCGGGGACGACCTCGACCAGCGGGCCATGACGCGCATCCTTCGCCTCGGTGTGCTCATCGCGACCCTCGTCATCGTGCAGGTGTCGGTGTTCCCGCACCTGCGGCTGCTCGGGGCCGTCCCCGACCTCGGCCTCCTCCTCGCGCTGGCCGTCGCGTTCCGCGACGGTCCCGAAGCCGGCCTCGTCACCGGGTTCTTCGCCGGCGTCGGGTTCGATCTCTTCCTCGAGACCCCGCTGGGCTTGTCGGCGCTGAGCTACGGGCTCACCGCGTACGCGACCGGTGTGCTCCAGGCCGGTGTGCTGCGCTCGCCCCGTCTCCTGGCCCCGATCGCGGGCGTGGTCGGCGGGCTCGTGTGCGGCCTCATGTTCGTCGTCGGCGGCGTGCTCGCCGGGGCCGAACTCGGTTTCACCAACCACACGCTCGCGCTGCTCGCCGCATCCGCGCTCTACGACGGAGTGCTCGCGCCCTTCGTGTTCATGCTGACGACGTGGGTGCTCGGCCGGCCCGACCCGGCTGTGGCCCGGTGGGCGCGGTAGCGTCGCGGGCGCGGAGCCAGGGGCCGGTCGTGCGTCCTCGGGTGCTTCGCGCCCGAACCGCATGACCGACAACAGCCGCGTCAGGGTCACCATCGTCGGCGTCATCGTCGTCGCCTTGTTCGGTGCGCTCATCGCGCGCCTCTGGTTCCTCGAAGTGGGGTCGGGGACCACGTTCGAGGTGAGGGCGGAGCAGCGCGCGGCACGGGTGCTGCAAACCGAGTCGCCGCGCGGCCAGATCCTCGACGCGGCCGGCAAACCGCTCGTCACCAACCGGGTGGTGTGGTCGCTCACCATGGACCGGCGGGTACCGGGCCGCACGCGTGTCGCGGTGTTCGGCCGCCTCGCCGAACTCCTCGGTGGGCGCAACACGCCGACGTCGCTCGAGAAGCGGTTCTCGGATCCGCGCCAGTCGCCGTTGCGACCCGCGCTGCTGGTGGTGAACACGCCGGAGGCGGCGCGCATCACGATCCTCGAACACCGCGAGTCGTTCCCCGGTGTCGCGGTGAACCAGCAGACGGTGCGCGCGTATCCCGACGGCCAGCTCGCGGCACAAGTGCTCGGTTACGTCGGCGACGTCAACAGCGACGAGTTGAAGAAGCTGCACGGGTACGTGTCGGGTGACGAGATCGGCCGCGCCGGCATCGAGAGCGCGTACGAAAGCGTGTTGCGCGGCAAGCCGCGCCGCGACAAGTACCAGGTCGACCCGAGCGGCCAGCCGGTGGGCGACCCGGTGCAGACGTCGCCGGGCACCGTCGGTGACAACGTGCAGTTGAGTATCGACGCCGGCGTGCAGAAGGTCGCCGAAGCTTCGCTCGCGCAGGCCGTCGTCGAAGCGCGTTCGCGCCAGGACAAGAGCGTGAAGACGCACTACGCCACGTTCGCCGCGCCGGCCGGCGCGGTCGTCGCGCTCGACGCGCACACCGGCGGCGTGGTCGCGATGGCGTCGTACCCCACGTACCACCCGTCGGAGTTCATCGGCGGCATCACGCAGGACGAGTGGAACAAGCTCAACGACCCCAACGGTTACTACCCGCTCACCAACCGGGCGACGCAGGGGCTCTACGCGCCGGGCTCGACGTTCAAGCTCGTCACGTCGGTGGCCGCGAACACCTACGGCGTCTACCCGTGGGGCCAGTGGTTCCACGACCCCGGCTACATCGTGATCGGTGCCGACAAGCAGCGTCTCCAAGACGCGAACGGCGAGGTGCCCGGCAACGTCGACCTCCAGCGCGCGATCACCGTGTCGAGCGACGTCTACTTCTACAACGTCGGGGATTCCTTCTGGAACATCTGGAACGCCGGTGACAAGGCGGCGGGCGACGGCATCCAGACGACGGCGCGGGAGCTCGGCTTCGGGTCGAAGACCGGCATCGAGCTCGACGAGTCGCAGGGCCGGGTGCCGGACGCGGCGTGGAAGGCGAAGTTCGCCAAGATCCTCTACCCGCACGACGCGACGAAGCAGCAGCAGAACTCGCAGTGGTTCCCCGGCGACAACGTCAACCTCGCGGTCGGCCAGGGCGATCTCGTCGTCACGCCGCTGCAGCTCGCCGACGCGTACGCGGCGTTCGCGAACGGTGGCGACCTGCTCCAGCCGCACGTCGCCGAAGCGGTGCAGGACGCGAAGGGCAAGATCGTCGAGCGCATCGGCACCAAGGTGGTGCGGCACATCAACTTCGACCCCGGCACCTACGCTGCGATGATGCGCGGGTTCCAGGGCGTCGTGAACTCGTCCAGCCCCAAAGGCACGGCCTACGACGCCTTCAAGGGCGCGCTCATCTCGGTGGCCGGCAAGACCGGCACCGCGCAGGTGAACGGGAAGGGCGACACGTCGCTGTTCGTCGGGATGGTGCCGGCCGACAACCCGCAGTACGTCGTGGTCGCGGTGGTCGAGCAGGCCGGCTTCGGCTCCGAGGTCGCGGCGCCGGTCGCCCGCCAGGTGATGGAACAGCTCATGCACGTGCCGGTCGGGCCGTTGCAGATCAACACGACGAAGACGGCCGACTGATGGGCCTGCTCGCCCCGCCCCGCCCCGGAACGTCGGCCGTCGGATCTCGCCGGCGCGACCGGTCGGAGATCACACCCGCGCGCCACGTCGACTACGGCCTGCTCGCGCTGCCGGTGATCCTCAGCGCTATCGGCCTGGTGATGATCTACTCGTCGACCCGGTTGCACTACGGCACCTACTACGTCGAACGGCAGGCGATCGCGATCGTCATCGGTGTGATCGGCATGTTCGTCGTGATGGCGATCGACTACCGGCGCTTCCGCGAGTTCTGGCCGCTCGTGTACGCGGCGATGCTGCCGTTGCTCCTCGGTGTGCTCGTGCTCGGCGCGAGCCGGAAGGGCGCGCAGGCGTGGTTCCAGCTCGGCCCGATGCAGTTCGAGCCGTCGGAGATCGCGAAGGTCGCGGTGGTGGTCGGTATCGCCGGGTACTGCCATCAACATCGCGGCGATCTCGACGCCTGGCGCGTCGCGATCGCCGTCGGCCTCGCCGCGGTACCGATCGGCTTGGTGCTGCTGCAGAACGACCTCGGGTCGGCGTTCGTCATCGCCGTCGCCGCCGTCGCGATCCTGCTCGTGTCGGGGATCAGCGGCCGGCACATGGTCGTGCTGCTGATGCTCGCGCTGAGCGGTGTGGTCGCCGCCGTGTCGAGCGGGTACCTCGCCGGGTACAAGCTCGATCGGCTCACCAGCTTCGCCAACGACAGCACGACCCTCACCAAGAACGCGACCCCGACCCAGTACAACACCGACATGGCGCTGAGCGCCGTGGCGTCGGGCGGGCTCACCGGCGAGGGCTTGTTCAACGGCACCCAGACCAAGCTCGGCTACGTGCCGGAACAGCACACCGACTTCATCTTCACCGTCGTAGGTGAGGAGTTCGGTTTCGCGGGCGGAGCGGTGGTGATCCTGCTCTATGCCCTGCTCGTGTGGCGGCTCTTCCGGATTGCGCTGCTGTCCTCCGACTTCTTCGGCACCCTCGTCTGTATGGGGGTGCTGGCGATCGTCGCCTTCCAGGTGTTCGAGAACATCGGGATGTGCATGAAGATCATGCCGGTCACCGGCATCCCGCTGCCGTTCATGAGCTACGGCGGCTCCTCGGTGATCGCGACCTTCCTCGCCATCGGTCTCGTCACCAACGTCCACATGCGCCGCTTCAGCTGACCCCTCGCCGGGTTGTGCGGGTTATACGCCCATACGGGGCGATAACGCTCACAACCCGGCGGGGTGTGGCGGCACTTGTTCACAAGGTTGGCCGATAGACTGCGCCGAACATGTCCAGCCTGTGGCCGCGGATCGAGCCGCTCCTGGCCCGGGTTGAGAAGCCTGCTCGCTACATCGGGATGGAGCGGGGGGCGCAGACGCCGGTGCACCGACCGGGCGACGTCTCGTGGCTCCTGATCTACCCCGATACCTACGAGATCGGGCTCCCCAACCAGGGGTTGCAGATCCTCTACGAGATCCTCAACGAACGCGAAGACGCCGCAGCCGAGCGCGCCTACGCCCCGTGGACCGACCTCGAAGCGGAACTGCGGGCGCGCGGGCTGCCGCTGTTCAGCGTCGACACCCACCGGGCCGCCGCCGACTTCGACATCCTCGCGTTCAACCTCTCCGCCGAGCTCGTCTACACGAACCTGCTGAACCTGGTCGATCTCTCCGGCGTCCCGGTTCGCAACGAAGATCGCAATGCGAACCATCCGATCGTGCTCGCCGGTGGTCACTGCGCGTTCAACCCCGAACCGCTCGCCGGGTACGTCGACGCGTTCGTGATCGGCGAGGGCGAAGAGGTGATCGCGGAGATCACCGAGGTTGTCGGCGCGTGGAAGCGGGCCGGGCGCGGCGATCGCGAAGCGGTCCTGCACGAACTCGCCACGATCACCGGCGTCTACGTGCCGTCGATGTACGACGTCGCCTACGACGGCCAGTGGATCCGCGAAGTCGCGCCCCGCTACGCCGACGTGCCCGAACGGGTCGACAAGCGCACCGTCGCCGACCTCGGCGACTGGCCCTACCCGAAGAACCAGCTGATCCCGCTCATCGAAGTGGTCCACGACCGGCTCAACGTCGAGGTGTTCCGCGGGTGCACCCGCGGCTGCCGGTTCTGCCAGGCGGGAATGATCACCCGGCCCGTCCGCGAACGGCCCGAGGAGCAGGTCCGCACGATGGTGCGCGACGGCCTCCGGCGCTCCGGCTACGACGAAGTCGCGCTGACGTCGTTGTCGAGCGCCGACTTCTCCGGCATCGAGCGCGTCGTCGGCGACCTCGTCAACGACCAGGAAGGCACCGGGGGCGTCAGCCTGTCGCTGCCGTCGCTGCGCGTCGACGCCTTCACCGTCGGGCTCGCGAGCGAGATCCAGAAGGTCCGCCGCACCGGCCTGACGTTCGCGCCCGAGGCCGGCACCTGGCGGATGCGCCAGGTCATCAACAAGCTCATCACCGAGGAAGACCTCTACGCCGCCGTCGACGGTGCCTACTCGCAGGGTTGGCGGCGGGTGAAGCTCTATTTCCTCACCGGGTTACCGACCGAGCTCGACGAAGACACCCTCGGGATCGCCGATCTGGCGAAACGGGTGGTCGAGGTCGGCCGGCAGTACAGCAAGCAGGCGAGTTGCACCGTTTCGGTGGGTGGCTTCGTGCCGAAACCGCACACGCCGTTCCAGTGGTTCGGCCAGAACGGTGTCGCGGAGTTGCGCCGCAAGGTCGGCCTGCTGCGCGACGCGTGCCGTGGGAGCCGGGCGCAGGTGAAATGGCACGACCCCGACGCGACCTTCGCCGAGGGGATCGCCAGCCGCGGCGACCGCCGCGTCGGGCGGGTCATCGAGCGGGTGTGGCGGGCCGGCGGCATGTTCCAGGAGTGGAGCGAGCATTTCGACCTCGGGCGGTGGCTCGACGCCATGGCCGCCGAGGGGCTCGACCCCGACTGGTACGTCACCCGTCACCGCACGAGCGAAGAAGTGCTGCCCTGGGACCACATCGCCGCCGGGTTGCACAAGGATTTCCTGTGGGACGAATGGCAGGCCTCGTTGCTGGCGCACGGGCTCCCCGATTGCCGGTGGACGCCGTGCTACGACTGCGGGGTGTGCACCGACTACGCGCTCGAACACGTGGTCGCCTCGGCGGTCGCCCCCGCGGGCGGCAGCCAGGGCACGGGCCAAGACCTCAGCGCCGGTGGCGAAGCCCCGGTGAAGTTCCTGGCCAGGCGAGCACTCGCATGAGCACGCAGCGGTCCCGGCGCCATGGGCGCACACCATGAGGGGCACGACCGGGTTCCCGGTTCGCCTCACCTACAGCAAGCGGGGCAAGGTCCGCTGGATCTCGCACCGCGACGTGGCACGCGCCTTCGAGCGCGCGTTCCGTATCGAGCAACTCCCGCTCGCTTTCACCGAGGGCTTCTCGCCCCGGCCGAAAGTGAGCTTCGGGCTTGCCCTCTCGACCGGGCACGAGAGTGACGCCGAGTACCTCGATCTCGAACTCGTTGCGGAGACCGATCTCGACGCGCTCCCGCGTGCCATCTCCGGCGCCTTGCCCGACGGCATCACCGTCGTCGGCGCGGTCGGGCTGGTCGACCGGGCACCGGCCCTCATGGACGTCGTCACTTCCGTCGAATGGGAGGTGTCGGTCGTCGATCGCGACGCCGCACCGCTCGCGCGGGGTGCTGACGTCCGCCGTTCAGGATGCGATGCAATTACCGGTGCTCGAAACCCTGCGCCGCCGGAAAGGGCGCGAGGTGACCGAGGATGTCCGGCCGGTGATCGCGAGCATCGACGTGCACGACGATCCCAACGGGAACGACTCGCGCGTCACGATGGAACTGCGTACGCAACCGCGTAGCGCCAAACCCGGCGACGTGCTCGCCGCGATCGCTTCCGCCACCGCGCTGTCCTGCGGCCTGGCCGAAGCACAGGTGCTGCGTACTCACCAATGGATCGAGCGCGACGGCGCGCGGCTGGAGCCGCATTGCGCCGACACGCGCCCGCGGGTGCACACCACCCGCGATACGAGCAAAGGCCTTACTGATGTCCGACGAGATCACGACGCCGGAACCCTTGCCGGTGTCGCCCCCGCAGCCGCTGGCTACGGCAGCGAACGAACCGGCTGAGCGGCCGGAGCCCGTCGAACCCGCGAGCGTCGGAACCGAATCCCACGGGGGGAGTGCAGCCGGTGAGCCGGACGTCGCGGGTGCGGCACCGGACGCGGCGACGGGCGACAGCGCCGCCGACGCGGCGGCGAAGAAACGTCGCCGGCGCGGTTCTCGGGGCGGCCGCAACCGCAAGAAGCCGAACCGCCCCAACGCGACCACTGCCGCCGAACCGGGCCGGCCGCGCGCCGGCAGTGCCGGCGGAGACGGTGCGGGCGGGGGCGCCGGCGCGACGCGGCGGGACCGGGCCGGCACCGACGACGACGACGCCGGTGGCGGTGAAGACTGGGAGGACGCCGACGCCGACCGGGGTTTCACCGCCGACGACGTCGCGGCCGAGGCCCTCGAAGAGGCCGGGTTGCACGCGCCGCCGCCGACCGCTCGCGCCGCGGTCGAGCGTCCCGGGCCGCCGTCGCGCCCGCGCATCGGCGACACTCGACCGGCGCCCGCCGAAGCCGAGACCGCGGCCGAGACCGCGACCGGCGATCATGCCGGTTCGGGCCGAGGCGCGAACGGCTCCGGGAACGGTGGCGGCAGCGGCGAGGGCGGGACGGCGAAGAAGCGTCGTCGCCGCCGCGGCGGTCGCGGTCGGAGCCGTAGCGGCAGCGGTGGTGGAGGTGGCGGCGGTGGAGGCGCGGCGACCCAATACGTCGCCGGGGAACTCGCCGACATCGACGTCGACGGCACCACCATCCTCGAGAGTCTCGACGAATCGACGCTCGAACGCCGCCGCGGCGTGCACCGCAAGGGCCGCCCGGCCGGTCGTTACCTCATGGTCGTGCACCAGCGACCCGACGGCATCTCGCAGATCGCGGTGCTCGAAGGCCGCAGCCTGGTCGAGCACTACGTGTCGCACCCCCAGGACGAGACGACGTCGATCGACGGGAACATCTACCTCGGTCGGGTGCAGAACGTGCTACCGGGAATGGAAGCCGCGTTCATCGACATCGGCACCCCGAAGAACGGTGTGCTGTACCGCGGCGACGTGCTCTACGACGAGCACGACATGGAAGGAAGCGAGAAGCCTCGCATCGAACGGGTCTTGCGCGGCGGCCAGTCGATCACGGTGCAGGTGACGAAGAACCCGATCGGCCACAAGGGCGCCCGCCTCACGCAGGAAGTGAGCCTCGCCGGCCGGTTCGTCGTGATGGTCCCGGGCCAACCGCAGACCTACGGCATCTCGAAGCGCCTCCCCGACGACGAACGGCGTCGGCTGCGCCGGGTGCTCGACCGGGTTCGCCCGTCGGATGCCGGCCTGATCGTGCGGACGGCCGCGGAAGGCGCGACCGAAGACGAACTCGAACGCGACCTGCGCCGGCTCGAGGTGCAGTGGCGCCAGATCTCCGAGCTGGCGAAGCGGGCGAAGGCGGGGAGCCTGCTCTACAAAGAGCCCGAACTCGCGATCCGCATCATCCGCGAGGAGTTCACCAAGGAGTACCGGGGCATCGTCATCGACGACGAACAGCTCTACGAAGAGGTGCGCGCCTACGTCGACGCGGTTTCGCCCGAACTCACCGAGCGGGTCGAGTACTACGACCCGGTCGCGGAGAACCTGCCGGTGTTCGAGCGCTTTCACGTGCACGAGCAACTCCACAAGGCGCTCGATCGCAAGGTGTGGTTACCGTCCGGCGGTTCGATCATCATCGAGCGCACCGAAGCGCTCACCGTGATCGACGTCAACACCGGGAAGAACGTCGGCTCGTCGAACCTCGAAGAGACCGTCTACCGCAACAACCTCGAAGCGGCCGAAGCGATCGCGCGTGAACTCCGGTTGCGCGACATCGGCGGGATCATTGTCATCGACTTCATCGACATGGAGATCAAGTCGAACCGGGAAGCGGTGGAAGAAGGGTTCCGCGAAGCGCTCGCGCGCGACAAGACCCGCACCCAGACCTTCCCGATTACCGAATTGGGCCTGCTGGAGATGACCCGCAAGCGCGTGTCGGAAGGGCTCGTCGAGGCCTTCTCCTCCACCTGTCCCGAATGCGGCGGCCGCGGCTTCATCGTCGACCAGAGCATGGTCGATTGACAGGCGTCGATAGCTATCGCTATGCGATAGCTATCGACGCACGTCGTTACAGCGTGAAGGTGTCGCCTTCGTGGGCGACGACGACCTCGAAGGCGCTCGACGAGTGGGTCGCGGCGATGGCTTCGACCGCGTCGTCGGTGCGGAACGGTGCGTGGTGGGTGAGCACCAGCCGCCCGACCTTCGCTTCCTCGGCGAGCGCGACCGCGTACTCCGCGGTCGAGTGCCCGTAGAGGGTGGCGCGCTCGATCTCGCTCACGACGAACGGCGCGCCGTGCACGAGGACATCGACCCGTTGTGTGAGCGCGAGCGCGTCGGGGTGGCGTTTGCCGTAGCCGTCGGGACCGGGCCCGTAGCGGGTCGGGCAGTGGTCGGGCAGGTACGCGAACGAGCCGCCGGTCGCGGGGTCGGTGACCCGGTACCCGAACGCCCGGCCGCCCTTGTGCACGATCTCGCGCGCCATGACGTCGAAACCTTCGAACGAGTAGTCGCCCGGTTCGAGACCACGGTGGTGCCACGTACCGCTCAACCCTTCGGGGGTGATCGGGAAGTGGGGCGGCGACATCGCGCGCGACAGCACTTCGAGCGGGTCGCCCTGCGCGGGCTGCACCAGGGTGACCGACGCGTCATCGCGGTCGGCCGGCGGGAAGAACGGCAACCCTTGCAGGTGGTCCCAGTGCAAGTGGGTGAGCAGGATCGTGCCGCGAAAGGGACGAGCGCCGAACTCGCCCGTCATCGTGAGCAGACCGGTACCGGCGTCGAGGAGCAGCGTCGGGAGCACACCATCGCCGGCCGAGATCGCGACCGACGACGTGTGCCCACCGATGGTGTCGTACTGCGGACCGGCAACCGGTGTCGATCCGCGTACACCGAAGAACGTGACCTTCACGGGCCGGCGATGTCCCCGGCCGCCCGCTCGCGGGTTTCCTCTCTCCGGTGGCCGGCACTGATCGCCTGCAACGCGTCCCGGTCGAGTTGTTCCTCACTCGCGACCGCGACGCGCACGGGCGTCAACGCCTTCACCGTCGAGGTGCGGCGGCCGCCTTCGAGGATCGCCCGTTCGCCGAGAATGGCGCCCGGCCCGAGCTCGACGAGCGGTTCGCCGTCGACTTCGACACTGACGACACCGTCGAGCAACAGGTAGATCTCGGTTCCGAGCTGGCCTTGCTCCACGAGCAGATGGCCTTCCTTCACCTTGCGGATCGCCGGCTTCTGCCCGCCGCGCATGATCGTCGACGACATCTCGCGTTCGAGGGCGGTCTCGACCGCGGTGACGAGGGCGGGTGAGTCCGCGTCGCCCCACGGGGTGTGCTTCCCGAACGAATGGCGGTACCACTCCTTGAAGTCGGCGAGCCCGGCCTTCGCCGCGAGTTTGCCGGCGCCGTCGTAGATCCAGTGCCGCGGGAACGTGCTCGCGCCCAGCATCTCGAACTCGGCGCGCCCGTCGGCGTGCAGGGTGAGCGCGACGGTCGACCACACGAGCGGGGCGCGGAACTGCACGAACGGCGGATGGTTGACGTGACGCGGCGCGGGCAGGCCGGTGCGGCCGCCGACGGTCTGGACGAACCGGGCCGACGTGTCGTCCACCTCGGGATCGCGCTTGATCTCCGGCATGACGCCCGCGGTGAAGGTCAAGTCGGTCACGCCGAGGTTGACCGTCGTCGAACCCATCACGGTGCCGCTGTCTTCGGCGTACCCGGCGCCCGCGATCTTGCCGTCGCGGACATCGATCCAGGCGTGCAGTCGGTTGGCGAACCGGAAGGCGTCGTTCCGGGCCATCTCGTCGATGTCGTCGAGGGCGTCGGGCGGCGGGTTGTCGTAGTGCGCGGCCTTGACGATGTCGAAGACGGATCGCGGGAGACCGGTGACGGCCTCCGACGGGATCCAGGACAACGTGACGACGGAGCTTTCGAAACGCATGGCAACCCCCTCACTGGTGTGCGTCGAACGTACCGACACGCCGGTCGCACCTCGATGGGGGAGCCCCCGTTTCGCCGAGGGGTGCTAGCACCCGTGGATTGGTGGCGGAAACCCGGCTTGTGCCCGGCTCGCATTCCGTGTGTGATCACATCTCGTGACGGCGCCGCGCATCACCGTGTTCCTGGCGGACGACAACATCCTCGTGAGGGAAGGCGTGCGCGCCCTGCTGGCCGTGGAGGACGACCTCGATGTGGTGGGGGTCGCCGACGATTTCGACGGACTGGTGCGGGGCGCCGAGTCCTCCCGGCCGCAGGTGCTCGTCACCGACATCCGGATGCCGCCGAGCTTCCAGGACGAAGGGATCGAGGCGGCGAAACTCGTACGCAAACAGAACCCGGGTACCGGTGTGGTGGTCCTGTCGCAGTACGACGAACCGGAGTACGCGATCGCGCTGCTCTCCGACGGCGCGGCCGGGTACGCCTACTTGCTGAAGGACCGCGTCGGCGACGGCGACCAGCTGGCGCGCGCGGTACGGGAGGTCGCGACGGGTGGCTCGATGCTCGACCCGGCGATCGTCAACGCGCTCGTCGCGCCGGCGAGGAACGAGAGCGATCTCGACGAGCGAGAAGACCAGTTGTTGCGCTGGATCGCCGAAGGCCGGCCGGTGAAGGCGATCGCGGCGACATGGGAGATCACCGCCGAAGCCGCCAACGATGCAGTCGAAGCCCTGTTCTTGAAACTGGCCAAGGAAGCGAGCGCGGGCAAAGAGGGTGCGTTGCGCCGGTTGCGCCTGCTGCAGAAGGCGATCGTCGACCGGGAAGAGCAGGGCGAGACGTTGAGCCGGATGTTGCCCGGTGGGCTCGTCGAGAAGTTGCAGCGCGACGGTCGAGCGATCGGTGCGTCGGAACGGCTCGACGTCACCGTGCTGATGAGCGATGTGCGCGGCTACTCAGGCATTGCCGAACGGGTCGAGCCGACCGTGCTTGCGACGATGCTCAACGAGCACCGAGCGGAGATGAATGCGGCGATCCTGTCGGAAAACGGCACCGTGATGCAGTACGTCGGAGATGCGGTGATGGCGGTGTTCGGCGCGCCGTTCGCGCAACCCGACCATGCCGAACGCGCGCTCGTCGCCGCGTGCGCGATGCACGAACGCCAGCAGGTGCTCAACGCGAAGTGGCGCGACCAAGACATTCCCGAGTTCGGTCTCGGGATCGGCCTCTCGACCGGTGAGGTCGCGGCCGCGCTGCTCGGCTCGGAGGAACGCCTCGAGTACACCCTCGTGGGCGACACCGTGAACCTCGCCCAGCGCCTGCAAGACTTGGCCCGTCCGGCGGGAAGCACGGTCCTGAGCGGGCCGACGCTCGCGGCGCTGCAATCGTCGCCGGCGGTCGAGTCGCTCGGTTCACAGATGGTGAAGGGTCGCGAAGCCCCGGTCGACGCGTACAAGCTCGTCGGGGTGGCTGTGGGTTCGGCTTTCGAGACGGGGGCATGACGATGGAGCAGCAACTGGCGTGCACGGCACGGGGCGTCCGCAAGACGTTCGAGGCCGAACTCGCCCCGGTACGCGCCCTGCGCGGCGTCGACCTCGACATCCCGCGCGGCGAGTTCGCCGCCATCATGGGACCGTCGGGCTGCGGCAAATCGACGTTGCTGAACCTCGTTGCCGGCCTCGACACACCCGACGAGGGCGAGATCTCGATCGCCGGCGAGACCATCACCGGCCGCAGCGAAGACGACCTCGCCCGGATGCGGCGGCGCCACATCGGCATCGTCTTCCAGTTCTTCAACCTGCTCGAGGGCATGACGGTGCTGGAGAACGTCGTGCTGCCCGCGGTCATCGCCGGCCGCAAGCGCAAGGCCGCCGAGACGCGCGCCCGTGACATGCTCGATCTCCTCGGATTGGGCGACAAGTCGCGGGAACTGCCGGGCGTGCTCTCCGGGGGCCAGCGCCAGCGCCTCGCGATCGCGCGTGCACTCGCGAACGAACCGACGTTGCTCCTGGCCGACGAACCCACCGGCGCGCTCGACAGCGCCGGCGGCCACGAAGTGCTCGAACTGTTCAAGCGTCTGCATGCCGACGGGCAGACGATCCTGATGGTGACGCACAACGACGAGGTCGCGGCGGCGGCCGACCGCATCGTGCGCATGCGCGACGGCCGTATCGATGCCGGCGCCGACGAGTCGCCGGCTCCGGCTCCTGCACCCGCCACGCGCTAGTGCGTCGATGGCTACGCCAGTCCTCGAACTCACCTCACCGGTAGCGCGCGAACGCGTCGGGTTCGGTCCGTTCGTCGCGATCGCCGTCGTCGCGACCGCCGCTGCCGTGGCTGCCGTCTACGCCACGTTCGGCATCGACGCCGGCAACCGCGTCTTGCGGGGCATCGCCGCCGGCATCGTGGTGCTGTGGGCGCTCGCCGCGGTCGCGGTGGCGCGAGCGCGACGCGAACCACTGGCCGCGTGGTGCGCGTTGATCGCGATCACGATCGGTCTCGCGTTGGTCGGGATCGCGCGTTACGACCAGTCGTCGTCGGGCGGCGCGCGCATCCTGCGCGGGTTCGGTGTCGCCGCGATACCGGTCGTAGTGGCCGCGCTCGTGGTCACCTTGCCCGATGGGCGGGTCATCGACCGGTACCGGCGCGCCGCCGTCGCGCTCGTCGTCGTTTTCGGCGCCGGGTTCGGCGTGCTGCTCGCGCCGCGTCACGGTGGGCTGCGCCGCACCCCGATCGTGCTCGAAGCCGCGCTCGTCGGTTGCATCGCGGTGGGGAGCTTCCTCGGCCGTTACCGGCGGGCGAGCGCCGTCGACCGGGCGCGGATGCAGTGGGCGGGCTGGGGGGTCGTCGTCGCGGGATCGGTCACCGCCGCGGTGTGGCTGCTCCGGGGCCTCCTCGGTTGGCCGTCGATCGCCGGCGAGATCACGGTGGCCGCGACCAGCATCGTCCCGATCGCGGTCGCGGCCGGCGCGATCGACCGTCGCGGCGTACGCATAGACCGCCTCCTCGCCGCGACGATCGAAGCCGGCGGCCTGATGCTGATGATCGGCGCGGTGTACGTCGTGGTCGTGCTCGGGTTCGGTGACGCACCGCAACACGCCGAGCGCCGGGTGCTCGGGCTCTCGATGGTCGCCGCGATCATCGCGGCGTTGCTCTACGCGCCGGCCCGTGCCCGCCTCAACGACTTCGCGAACCGTCGTGTGTACGGCGACCGCCGCGCGCCCGACGAACCGTTACAGACCTTCGGCGCCCGCATGTCGCGCGCGATCCCGCTCGACGAACTCCTCCTGCAACTGGCGGAATCGTTGAAGAAGAGCATGCAGCTGAGCGCGGCGGAAGTATGGACGGGCACCGACGGTGTGCTCGAGTGTGCCGCGTCGGTACCCTTCCGCGAACCGGAGCGGGTGCGCTTGCGCCCCGACGAAGTCACGGTGATCTCGCGCGCGCACGTGTCGGGCAACGCTTGGCTGCAGGTGTGGTTGCCGAGCCTGCTCACTGCACACCCGAACACGGTATTGCGCATGGCGCCGATGGCCCACTCGGGTGAACTGCTCGGGCTGCTGGTTTGCGAGCGTCTCCCCGATGCCGCGCCCTTCACCGAGGAAGAGGAGCGGGTGCTCAGCGAGCTGGCACGCCAGATCGCGCTCGCCTTGCACAACACCCGTCTCGACACCGCGCTGCAAGCGTCGCTCGACGACCTGCGTATCGCGAACGAGCAACTCCGCGCGTCGCGCGCCCGCATCGTGGCGGCGGCCGATCAGTCGCGCCGGCGCATCGAACGCGACCTGCACGACGGCGCGCAGCAGCGGCTCGTCGCGCTCGCGGTGAAGCTCGGCTTGGCCCGGCAGCTGCTCGACAAAGACCCCGCGCAGGTCGGCAAACTTCTCGAAGACCTCAGGGGCGAGACGCAATCGACGCTCACGGAGTTGCGGGAACTGGCGCACGGCATCTACCCGCCGTTGCTCATGGACCGCGGGTTGAGCGAAGCGCTCGTCGCCGCCGCGAACCGTTCGTTGCTCCCGACCGACGTGCAGGCCGATGTCGGTCGCTTCGCGCCGGAAGTCGAAGCGGCGGTCTACTTCTGTTGCCTGGAAGCGATGCAGAACGCGGGCAAGCACGCCGGTGACGGCGCCCGCATCACGCTCCATGTGTTCGACGACGACGGCGACCTGTGCTTCGACGTCGCCGACACCGGCGCCGGGTTCGACGCCACGAGCGACGCGATCCTCGGCCACGGCTTCGTCAACATGGCCGACCGCCTCGGAGCGATCGGCGGCACGCTCAAGGTCGAGTCGGCGCCCGGCGCCGGCTCGCACGTCGGCGGCCGCATCCCCGCCGCCGAAGTGCTCGCGCCGAAGTGATCGCGCGCGCCCGAAGCGACGACCGCGCGTTCCACGCCGCGTGCGCGAGCGGCGAATATGCTCGTTCCGTGGCGGGGGACGGGAGGAGTGGGGACTCGCAACCGCGCCGCGCCGGGCTGGTACCCCGACCCGTGGAGTGCGACGGGATCGGGTGAGCGCTACTTCGACGGCAAGAAGTGGGGCACGTCGGAGAAACCGCTCGGCCGGCACACGGTTGTGGCGCTCGCGCCCGAGCGGCGAGCGCGCACCGGGCGCCGAGCACGCCGGGTGATCGGACCCGTCCTGCTCGTCGCGCTCCTCTTGGTCGCCTGGAAGATCCAGCCCCACTCGAGTCGGCCGAAGGTTGTACGTGAATCGCGCACGGGTGTCGATCGACCGCCGGCGGGCTTCGAGGAAGCGCATGCCCCACTCGGTACTCCGCCCGCGCCCGGCGCGCGAAACGGCAAGTACGAAGTGTTGCAGACACAGCCCGGTGCGCCCACGACGCCGGTCGCGTTCGACCCGTGCCGGCCGATCCACTACGTGGTCAACCCGGCCGGTTCACCCGCCGACGGGTTTTCGCTGCTGCGGAACGCGATCGCCCGCGTGCACACGGCGACCGGGCTTCGGTTCGTGTATGACGGCACCACTTCCGAAGCGCCATCGAAGCAGCGCGTCGCCTACCAGCCGGCTCGCTACGGCAAGCAACGGTGGGCACCGGTACTGATCGCGTGGTCCGACGAGAACGCGTACCCGGAACTCGCGGGCTACATCGCCGGGCTCGGAGGGGCCCACGCCGAGTACGCGCCCGACGGCCGGCTTGTGTACACGACGGGTCAAGTCGTCTTCGATCGCCGGCAACTCTCGGCGAAATCCGATCCCAACCGCGGCGTTGGTGCGCGCCATCATGCTGCACGAACTCGGGCACCTCGTCGGTCTCGATCACACCTCGGATCGGCGCGAAATCATGTACTCGGAAGCGCAGTTCAACGTTCGCGACTATGGCCCGGGCGACCTCAAGGGGCTCGCCGCGATGGGAACGCAGGCCTGCTTCCCGGGCGTCTGAACCTACGAACGAGAACGCGCCCAGAGTTCTTCGACGAGCGACGGGCCGAAGTCTTCCTTGTGCACGTACTCGATCGCGCCGCAGCTGCGGGCGTCGGCCGGCAGGTCGCCTTCGGAGTAGGTCGAGAGCAGGATCACGACCGTGCCCGGCAACGCCGCCTTGATGCGGCGGGTGGCTTCGATGCCGTTGATGCCGGGCAGGTTGATGTCCATCAACACGAGTTCCGGGCGCTGCGCCTCGGCCATCTCGACCGCCGCCTCACCGGTTTCCGCTTCGGCGGTGACGGTGAACCCGTCGGTCATCGCGATCACGGTGCGCGCGACGTCGCGGAACGGGTGCTGGTCGTCCACGATCAGGACCGAAACCGTCTTCGTCGAGCCGTCCGGGGGGTTCATCGCGTCTTCGATGGTCGCAAGCCTTTCGCTCCGCAACCAGGTTGGCAACCTGGAATTGCCGGGGGTGTTAACCCCCCTGGTCGGCGCCGCCCTGCTCGGAGAGGAACAGCAACACCGCTTTGACGCGCCGGTGCACGTCGACCTCCTCGCTCAGGCCGAGCTTGGAGAACAGCGAGTTGATGTGCTTCTCGACCGCGTGCGCCGAGAGGAACAACGCCTGCGCGATCCCGGCGTTGTTGCGGCCCTGCGCCATCTGTTCGAGCACTTCTGTTTCGCGGGGCGTGAGCCGCTCGAGCGGCGACGACGGTTTCGCGGCCCGGGCGCTGACCAGCGTGTCGACGACCTTGGGATCGATCACGCTGCCACCGCGGGCGACCTCTTCGATGGCCGACACCAGCTGCGACGGCTCCGAAACCCGGTCCTTCAGCAGGTAGGCACGGCCGCGCGACCCGTTGTTCAAGAGCGCGAGCGCGTAGCCGGGCTCCGCGAACTGGCTGAGCACGACCACGCCGGTCTCGGGGCTGCGGTCGCGCAGCTCGAGCGCGGCCCGGATGCCCTCGTCGCTCTCGGTCGGCGGCATCCGGATATCGGTGACCACGACGTCCGGTTTCTCCCGATCGACGGCTTCGAGCAGATCGTCGTAGGAGCCGACCGCCGCGACCACCTCGACGTCGTCTTCGTGGTCGAGGAGGGTCACGATGCCTTCCCGCACCAGCAGGTTGTCTTCCGCGACCACGATTCGGAGCGTCATTCGGCGGTGACGTTATCGGGCCGCTCGGGCCGTCCCGCTACACTCCCCGGGTTCCAAACGTCGGCTGAGGCTTCTGATGTACGCAGTGATCCAAACCGGTGGCAAGCAGTACCGGGTCGCCGAAGGCGACCGGCTCGACGTCGAACGTCTCGGCGGCGACGCCGACACCGACGTCGCGTTGCGACCGCTGCTGCTCGTCGACGGCGGCACCGTGCTCGCCACCCCCGATCAGCTCTCCGGTGCGACCGTGAGCGCCCGCGTGGTCGGTGAGGCGAAGGGCCCGAAGATCAAGGGCTTCACCTACAAGCCGAAGTCGAACAACCGCCGCCGGTGGGGCCACCGCCAGCACTACTCCACGATCGAGATCACCGCGATCTCGCGCGGCTGACACGGGGAGAGGAGCAACCGATGTCGAAGAAGAAGGGCGCGGCGTCGTCGCGCAACGGTCGTGACTCCCACGCGCAGCGTCTCGGTGTGAAGCGCTTCAGCGGTGAATCGGTGACGGCGGGCACGATCATCATCCGCCAGCGCGGGACGCGCTGGCACCCCGGCTTCAACGTCGGCCGCGGCGGCGACGACACGCTGTTCGCAACCGCCGACGGCGTCGTGAAGTTCGGCACGCGCCGCGGCCGCAAGCTCGTCGACATCGTCGTCGAGTAGCAGCCTGATCAATTATCCCGAACACGGCGTCGCCGCCTGCGGGAACCGGACCGGTCAGCGCAGGCCTTCGGGCAACGGTTCGGCGTGCACGATGGTGAGGCTCGTCGTCGCGCGGGTGATCGTCACGTAGAGCAGGCGGAGGCCGGCCCGGTCGGCAGTGACGAGGCGCGCCGGTTCGGTCACCACGACGTGGTCGAACTCGAGGCCTTTGGCATCGGTGGCGTCGAGCACCGCGACCGGTGCGTCGAGCGCTTCGGCCGACCCTGCGACCGCGCCGACGTCGGCGAGCGCCGCGGTGATGGCCGGGTGAACCGCGACCGGGGCGATCACCGCGACCGTTCCACCACGTGCCCGCAGCCGGCGGGCCGCGTCCGCCACGGTGTCGACGAGGTGCTCGTGCGACACGTGCATGTAGTGCGGCGACTCGCCGGTGCTGCGAACCGACTGCGACGGCTCGACCGTCGGCGCGGCAACCGCGAGGAGCCGGGCGGCGACGTCCATGATCTCCGACGGGGTCCGGTAGTTGACCGACAGGGTCGCGAACCGCGGCGGGTTGTGCGTGGGCACGTGACGGAACACGTCCTGCCACGACGAGACCGCGCCCGGCCGTGAGGCCTGCCCGGGGTCGCCGACGAGCGTCATCGAACCGGAAGGACAACGCCGGGCCAGCATCCGCCACTGCATCGCCGTGAGGTCTTGCGCCTCGTCGACGAGCACATGGCCGAACACGCGCGGTTCGCCGGTGCCGTCGCCGTTCGTCGCGACGCTCGGGTCGGCGTAACGGGCGGCGAGATCGGCGGCGTTCGTGAGCCCGCCGAGGCCCAGTTCGGCGATCACACGCGACGCGGTTTCCAGCGCGTCCTCGGACGAGCGGCGGCGGGCCCGACGAGGTTGCGCGGCTTCGACCGGGCCGAGCAGGGTGTCGGCTTCGTCGACCAGGCCGACGTCGCCGTCGGACCACGCGACGGTGGCGAGGTCGAGCGCCCGCGGCCGGTGCAGCGCTTCTTGCTCGTCGGGTTCGAGGATGCCGCTCGAAGCCGAGCGCACCAGGGCGCGGAAGCCGAGCAGGTCGTTGACCAGTTCCGCGCCCGACAGCACCGGCCACATCCGATCGAGCGACTCGCGCACCTCGGGGATACGCCTGAGGCGCGCGCGCAGGTCGGCCTCCCAACCGTCGGGCGGGGCCTCGCCGCGCGCCAGCGCGCCGGCGACGGCCGGCGGCGCGACGATCGGGCGGACCCGGCCGGGCGAGTCGAGCCGGGTGGCCTGGTAGACCCGTACCGCCGACGCCTTGTAGCGCTCGACCAGCAAGTCGAGCAGCCGGCGTTGCACGTAGGGCCATTTCGCGTTGTGCGTGCCGCGGCGGCGGCGGGCCGTGTCGGCGATCCGGGCGCTGTCCTGCCGGGAGACCCGGACCCGCAGGCCGTCGACGTGGAGGGTCAGATCACGCGGGAAGGCCCGTTCCCGATCGGTGACCGCTCGCGCGATCACCGAAGCCATCCGGGCGTCGCCCTTGATCGCGGCGACCTCGTTCGCATCGGTGGCGACGACCCGCAGACGGGGCTTGAGCCCGACGATGGTGCTCAGCTGGACGTCTTGCTCGCCGAGCGACGGGAGGACCTGTTCGATGTAGCGGAGGAAGACCTTGCTCGGCCCCACGAGGAGCACGCCCTGCGCCGCGAGCCGGGCACGGTGCGTGTAGAGCAGGTAGGCGGCACGGTGCAGGGCGACGGCGGTCTTGCCGGTCCCGGGGCCGCCCGCCACGACGAGCACGCCGTGCATGTCGGCCCGGATCGCTTCGTCCTGCTCCGACTGGATCGTCGCGACGATGTCGTGCATCCGGCCGGTGCGGTGCTGCTCGAGCGCGGCGAGCAGCGCACCTTCACCACTCACCTGGAGCCCGGCGGCCGCGATCGCGGCCTGGTCGAACACCTCGTCGTCGAGGGCCATGATCTCGCGGCCCTTCCGGGTGAGGAAATGCCGCCGCCGCACGACCCCCATCGGTACGACCGCCGTCGCCCGGTAGAACGGTTCGGCCACCGGGGCGCGCCAGTCGACGACGAGGGGGGTGTGGGCGTCGTCCTCGACCGCGAACCGGCCGATGTAGTACGGACCGGCCTCTTCCAGATCGAGCCGGCCGAAGACGAGCGGCGAGTCGGCGATCTCCAACTCGGCGAGGCGCCGGTGGGTCACGTCGTAGGCGATGTCGCGTTCGAGGCGGGCCTGGTGCGTGCCGCCCGCCCGGACGTCGGCGTAGGCGTCGCGTACCCGTTCGGCCGCGGCCCTCATCGCGTCCAGACGGGCATACGCGCTGTCGACGTATTCCTGTTCGGCCTCGATTTCAGGGTCGACGCGGGGTCCAGTAGTCACGCGTACCTCGCAGCGGGGGACAGACCAGGGTAGTAGAGGGCTACGGGGCGCGAAAACGTCAACGCCCGCCTACCCTGGCGACGACTGCCGTTCGGAGGAACTGCCATGGCCGCGCCGAGCGCGCTGTATTTCACCCCCGACGAGGAGGCGAACCGCCTGCTCGCCACCGAGCCCTTGGCGCTCCTTCTCGGCATGCTGCTCGACCAACAGGTGACGATGGAGGCCGCATTCCGCGCCCCCTTGGTGCTGAAGGGCCGGTTGGGTGGCACCCTCGACGCCGCCGCGATCGCGGCGATGCCGCCCGAGGCGCTCGACGCGGTGTTCCGGGAGCGGCCGGCGCTGCACCGCTTCCCCGGCGCGATGGCGAAACGGGCCCAGGCGCTGTGCCGGCACATGGTCGAGCACTACGGCGGCCGGCCGGAGCAGAGCTGGCAAGGCGCGCAGTCGGGCGCGGAGCTGCTCGAACGCATGGAAGGGCTCCCGGGTTTCGGGGAGGCGAAAGCGCGCATCTTCGTCGGGGTGCTCGGCAAACGTCTCGGGGTGCGCCCGCCGGGTTGGGAGACCGCCGCGGCCGATTGGGCGTCGATCGCCGACGTCGATGCGTTCGAGCGGGTCGGCGAGATCCGCGACAAGAAACGGGCCGCGAAGGCGCAGGCCGCAACGACGGCGAAGCCCGCGACGCGCGCGAAGGCTGCGAAACCCACCAAGACCAGCAAGGCGATGAAGTAGCTCTTGTCCGCGTTCGTCGACGAAGCACAACTGAACGTCAAAGGTGGCGACGGCGGGGCCGGCAGCGTGTCGTTCCGGCGCGAGTCGCACGTCCCCAAGGGCGGGCCCGACGGCGGCGACGGCGGGAAGGGCGGCGATATCTGGCTCGAAGCCAACCGCAACGTCGCGTCGTTGCTCGCGTTCCGCGACCACCCTCACCGCAAGGCGGCGTCGGGCACGCACGGCGCGGGCAAGAAGCGTCACGGCCATTACGGCGACGATCTCGTCGTGGCCGTCCCCGAAGGGACGGTCGTACGGGCGCAGGACGGCGAACTGCTGGCCGACCTCGCGAAGCACGGTGATCGTTGGCTGGCTGCCCAGGGTGGGCGGGGTGGGCGCGGGAACGCGCGGTTCCTCAGCAACTCGCGGCGCGCACCCAGCTTCGCCGAGCAGGGTGAGTACGGCGAGGAACGGTGGCTGCGGCTCGAGCTCAAACTCATGGCCGATGCCGCGCTCGTCGGGTTCCCCAACGCCGGGAAGAGCACGCTCATCTCGGTGGTGAGCGCGGCGAAACCGAAGATCGCCGACTACCCGTTCACCACATTGGAGCCGCACCTCGGCGTCGTGCGGTTCCAAGATCACGAGTTCGTGCTGGCCGACATCCCCGGGTTGGTCGAAGGCGCGGCGTCGGGACGCGGCCTCGGCCACCGGTTCCTCCGGCACGTCGAACGGGCCCGGGTGCTGGTGCTCCTCGTCGACCTCGCGCCGGTCGACGGCCGGCCGCCCGCCGAACAGGAAGCGGTGCTGCTCGACGAGCTCGGCCGGTACCGCCCGGAGCTGCTCGAACGCCCGCGGCTCGTCGTGGGGAGCAAGGCCGACGTCGCCACCGAACCGTTCGACGGCCTGAGCATCTCGGGGGTGACGCGTGCGGGCCTCGACGAGTTCCTCGGCCGTCTCGGTTCCCTCGTCGACGACGCCCGCAATGCCGAACCGGCGCCCGAGCCGTACGTCGTGTTGCGGCCCGCCGAACAAGGTTTCTCGGTGGTGCGCGACGACGACGGCGCGTGGCGGGTGAAGGGAAAAGTCGCGGAGCGAGCCGTCGCTCTCGCCGACCTCACGAACGACGAAGCGATGGGGTACGTGCAACAACGCCTGCGCCGCATGGGCGTCGAGCGCGCGCTCGCCCGGGCCGGCGCGCGCGACGGCGACACGGTGCGCATCGGCGACGTCGAGCTCGGCTACGAAGAGGGCCTGTGAGCTCGGCGGAGCGGCGAACGCCAGTTGGTGATGGTGGGTCGTGGGGTGGGCGGGCCGGCGAGCGGAGCGACGGAGGAGCGCAGTGAGCTCGGCGGAGCGGCGAACGCGATTGCTGGGTGGGTGGGCCGGCGAGTGGAGCGACGGAGGAGCGCAGTGAGCTCGGCGGAGCGGCGAACGCCAGTGAGCGCGACCAAAACAATCGTGGTGAAGGTGGGTTCGTCGTCGGTGACGCATGACGATGGCGCCTTCGACGACGACGCGCTGTTGAAGTTGTGCACCGACCTCGCGTCGGTACGTGACGCCGGGCATCAGGTCGTGCTCGTGCTCTCGGGCGCGATCGCCTCCGGGATGCCCGCGCTCGGCTTCGCGCAACGGCCCGGCGATCTCGGCACGTTGCAGGCCATGGCCGCGGTGGGCCAGCCGCGCCTGTTCCAGCGGCTCAGCGCGATGTTGGCGGACCAAGGCACGATCGCCGGCCAGGTGTTGCTGACGCCGTACGACTTCGTGCACCGCAACCAGTACCTCCACGCGCGGGCCACGTTGCAACGCCTGCTCGAACTGGGTGTGCTGCCCATCGTCAACGAGAACGACACCATCGCCGACGACGAGATCCGCTACGGCGACAACGATCGCCTCGCCGCGCTCGTCTCCCATCTGTTGCGTGTCGACCTGCTCGTATTGTTGACCGATACCGAAGGCGTGTTCACCGCCGATCCTCGGTTCTCCGAGGATGCGTCGCTGATCGAGGAGATCGTCGAGTTCGACGCCGCCCTCGAAGCCGCGGCGGGTGGCGCGGGTACCGATCGGGGGAGCGGGGGGATGGCGAGCAAGCTCGCCGCCGCGAAGATGGCCGCCTGGTCGGGCGTGCGCGCGGTCATCGCTTCCGCGTCGGCGCCCGACGTGCTGGCGCACGCGATCGCGGGCGATCCGGTCGGCACGTCGTTCGCGCCGCGGCCGCACCGGCTGTCGAGCCGCAAGTTGTGGATCGCGTTCGCGCAAGGTTCGGCCGGGCGGGTCGTGGTCGACGACGGTGCCCGCGCCGCGCTTCTCGATCGGGGTCGTTCACTCCTGCCGGCCGGCGTTCGCGGTGTCGACGGCGATTTCGACGCCGACGCCGCGATCGAGGTGGTCGACGAGCACGGCCGCGCGTTCGCCAAGGGCCTCACCCGCTATTCGGCCGCCGATCTGCGGGCGTTCAAGGGCAGCCACACCACCGACCTGCCCGACGGGCTCCCCCACGAAGTCGTCCACCGCGACGACCTCGTCGTCCTGCCGTAACCCCCGGCGGCGGGGAAACGGAAAACTTGACCGGGTGGTCAAGGGGTAGCCTGGCGGAGATGTCGCACGTCGCCGAATTGGGCCGTCGGGCCAAGGCGGCGGCCCGAGTGCTGGCGCAGACGCCGACCGCGCAGAAGGACGCCGCCCTCGTCACCGCGGCCGACCTCCTTTCCGAACGCGCCGCCGACATCCAACTCGCCAACGCCGCCGACCTCGACGCCGCGGCCGCGGCCGGCATGGAGCCCGGGCCGCTCGACCGGCTGCGCCTCACCGATGCCCGGATCGCCGCGATGGCCAACGGGCTGCGCACCGTCGCGGCGCTGCCCGACCCCGTCGGAGAGGTGCTCACCGGCTGGCGGCGCCCCAACGGGCTGCTCATCGAGAAGGTGCGCGTCCCGCTCGGTGTCGTCGCGATCATCTACGAGAACCGGCCCAACGTCACCAGCGACGCCGCGGGGTTGTGCGTCAAGTCGGGGAACGCCGCGCTGCTGCGCGGGTCGGGCAGCGCGCTGAAGTCGAACCTCGCGATCGTCGCGGTGCTACGCGACGCGCTCGCGAAGCATGCGCTCCCCGAAGATGCGGTCGTGCTCGTCGACGACATCTCGCACGACGCCGCGATCGAAGTGATGCAGCTCCGCGAGTGCGTCGACGTGCTCATCCCGCGCGGCGGGCCGGCGCTCATCCGCAGCATCCGCGACAACGCGACCGTGCCGGTCATCATCGACGGCGACGGCAACTGCCACGTGTACGTCGACGCCGCGGCCGATCTCGACGAAGCGCTCACGATCGTCGTCAACGCGAAGACGCAACGTCCGAGCGTGTGCAATGCGGCCGAGTCGCTCGTCGTGCACGAAGCGGTGGCCGACGCGTTCGTGCCGCGGGTCGCCGATGTCCTCCACGGCAAGGGTGTCGAACTGGTCGGCGACGACGCTGCCCGCAGCCGTTCGGCGCACATCGCAACCGCGACCGAAGACGATTTCAGCCGCGAGTTCCTCGACCTCAAGATGAGCGTCGCGATCGCACGGTCGCTCGACGACGCGATCGCGCACGTGAACCGTTGTGGCAGCGGCCATACCGAGGCGATCCTCACACGCGACCTCGATGCCGCTCGCCGGTTCACCAACGAGGTGGATGCCGCGGCAGTAGTGGTGAACGCGTCGACGCGTTTCACCGACGGCGAAGAATTCGGTTTCGGTGCCGAGATCGGGATCTCGACCCAGAAGCTGCACGCACGCGGGCCGATGGGCCTCGCGGAGCTCACGACCTACAAGTACGTCGTCTGGGGCGACGGTCAGGTGAGGGGATAGCAACAACATGGCGTCTCGGTTCGAATCGGTGCCCGAGGTTGTCGATCGTCTGCGTGGTGTCGACTACCTCGCCGACACGTCGATCGCGGGCGTCGTCTATCTCGCCGACCGGCTGGAGAAACCGGTACTCGTCGAAGGCCCGGCGGGTGTCGGCAAGACCGAATTGGCGAAGGCCGTCGCCGCGAGCACGGGCGCGCGCCTGATCCGCCTCCAGTGCTACGAGGGCCTCGACGAGGCCAAGGCCATCTACGAGTGGAACTACAAGAAGCAACTGCTTCGCATCCAGGCCGACCGGACCCACGAAACCGACTGGGAGACCGTCGAGTCCGACATCTTCTCGGAGCCGTTCCTGCTCACCCGCCCGTTGCTCGAGGCGATCCGGGCGACCGACCCCGTCGTGTTGCTGATCGACGAAGTCGACCGCGTGGAGGTCGAGACCGAAGCGTTGCTGCTGGAAGTGCTGTCCGACTTCCAGATCTCCATCCCGGAGATGGGCACGATCCAGGGCGGTAGCCAACGACCGATGGTGTTCCTCACGTCGAACAACACCCGTGAGCTTTCGGAGGCGTTGAAGCGCCGTTGCCTCTACCTCCACGTCGACTACCCCGACATCGAGCGCGAGAAGGAGATCGTGCGGGTGCGGGTACCGGAGATCGACGAGGCGCTCGCCGAACAGATCGCGAAGGTCGTCAACTCGATCCGCCAGATCGACCTGAAGAAGGCGCCGTCGATCTCCGAGACGATCGACTGGGCACGCACGCTCATCTACCTCGGGCGCAACGAAGTGAACCCCGAAGTGCTCGGCGAGACCTTGCACGTGTTGTTGAAGTACCACGCCGACATCACCAAGGCGCGCAAGGAACTCGGAGTCGACGGGGGCAGCCCGCTCACGGGCGCGAGGCGGGGTTAGAAGGTCACGGCGATCAATGCGGCGAAGCTCACTCACGCCATGAACACCTTCGGGCCCGGTGCTGCGGGCGGCGCGACCACCGTTCCCGCCGATCCGTCGATGCTCGACGTGCTGCAGGGGTTCGTGCACGAACTGCGCGCCGCGGGGCTCCCGGTGTCGATGACCGAGAACCTCGACGCCATGCGCGCGCTCGAGCACATCCCGTTCGTCGAGCGCGACGCGTTGAAAGCGGCGCTCGGCGCGACGCTCGTGAAGCAACACGGTCACTGGCGGGTGTTCGAAACCGTCTTCGACGTGTACTTCTCGCTGTTCAGCCCGGGCGTCGACGGTGCCGAAGGCGCCGACAACGCCGGTGAACCCAGCGCGGCCGACTGGGAGCAGATGCGCGCGGCGATGGAAGGCGCCGGCGCGATGAGCAACATCTCGAACGAGGAACTTGCTCGGATGTTGCTCGACGCGCTGATGCACATGGACCGCGAACAGCTCCGCGCCCTCGCGTCGGCCGCGGTGAGCCGGTTCGCGGGCATGGAGCCGGGCCGGCCCGTCGGCGGCGCGTACTACCTCTACCGCACGCTGCGACAGCTCGACGCCGAAGGCCTCGTCGGCCAGATGATGGACCAGGCCCGGCAGCAGGGTGATGTCGGCGACGGCGCGTTCGACGAACGCCTCGCCCGCGAAGACATGGAAGGCCGGCTCAAGGTCCTGAAGGAGTTGATCGAATCGGAGATCCGCCGCCGCCTGGTCGCCGACCGCGGCGTGGAGGCGATGGCTCGCACGTTGCGCAAGCCCCTACCCGAAGACATCGACTTCATGCATGCATCGCGCGAAGAGATGCAGGCGCTGCAACGTTCGATCTACCCGCTCACGCGCGCACTCGCGGCGAGGCTCGCGCAACGCAGGCGGCACCGTCACCGAGGGCAGCTCGATTTCCGCCAGACCGTGCGGCACTCGTTGTCGTACGGCGGTGTCCCGCTCGACCCGAAGTTCAAACGGCCTCGCCCGTCGAAACCCGAGATCGTCGTGATCGCCGACATTTCCGGTTCGGTGGCGTCGTTCGCTCGGTTCACCTTGCAGTTCGTGTACGCGATGCAGAGCGAGTTCTCGAAGGTGCGGTCGTGGGTGTTCATCGACGGCATCGACGAGGTCACGCATTTCTTCGAGGAATCCGAAGACATCTCGGAAGCGGTGCACCGGGTCAACACCGAAGCCGACGTCGTGTGGGTCGACGGCCACTCCGACTACGGGCATGCGTTCGAGGCCTGGCACGAACGGCACATCAAGGAGATCACGAAGAAGTCGTCGGTGATCATCCTCGGCGACGCGCGCAACAACTACCACGCCGCGCAGGCGTGGACGCTCGGCGAGATGCGCAAGCGCGCCCGCCGGCTCTTCTGGCTCGACCCCGAACCACTCGGCTACTGGGACACCGGCGACTCGATCGTGTCGGAGTACGCCGAGTATTGCGACGGCGTCTACGAGTGCCGCAACCTGCGCCAGCTGCAGAAGTTCGTGAGCGACGTCGTCGACGCGTGATCCGCTCTTGGGCGGCTTCGCCGCCCGGGGCCGCTCGGGCCCTTCCCTCGCTGCTCCTCGTCCCTCGTCGCGGACGCTCGGCTTGTTCCCGCTCTTGGGCGGCTTCGCCGCCCGGGGCCGCTCGGCCCTTCCCTCGCTGCTCCTCGTCCCTCGTCGCGGACGCTCGGCTTGTTCCCGCTCTTGGGCGGCTTCGCCGCCCGGGGCCGCTCGGGCCCTTCCCTCGCTGCTCCTCGTCCCTCGTCGCGGACGCTCGGCTTAGGTTCTGGGGTCGCGTTGCAAGGTCCACACCGGGGGGCAGCCTCGAAGCTCGACGACCTTCACGACGTCGAAGCCGTGCCGCCCGTACCACGGCACGTTGTCGGCTTTTTGCGTTTCGAGGTACGCGGGCAAGCCTTCGGTGTCGCAGCGGCTGAGCACCGGTTGCAGCAGCGTGGTCCCGGCGCCGGTGCGTTGGAACAGGGGATCGACGCCGAGCAGCGCGAGGTAGAAGTGCGGGACGTCGACGGCGTGGTGGACCTTGTCGAGCTCGGTGAGCAGGCGCACCGCCGCTGACAGCCGCGGGCCGACGCGCGCGAACGAGGGCAGGCCTCGCACATACGTCATCGCTTCACGTCTCGCGTCGCGCGGGTACGCGCCGGGCGGGAGCCACACGGCGCCGCCGGCCACCTTGCCTTCGCCCGTGCGGGCCAGCCAGATCTCGTTGAAGGGCGCGGCGTCGCGGTACCCGGCGCCCATGAACGCGAGGAGGCCGTGCGTCTGCTTCACGAGGTCGGGGATGAAGAAGTTGAAGAGGGGATCGTCGAAGAAGGCGCGGGCGAGGGTCGCGACGGCGGTGGACTGTTCGGCGCGCTCGGCTCGTTCGACTCGGTAGTCGGGCATGGGGCCAGAGGCTATGTGCGGGCGCGGAACGCTGCGAGCGCTTCGGCGTGGTCGACGATCGGCGCCGGGTACCCGGTCCGTCGCCGTACGTCGTCGTCGGGCGCGATCGCCATCCGCGGTGGTAGATCCGCGAGTTCGGTGACGTAGCGGCCGATGTAGGTGGCTTCGGGATCGAATCGTTCGGCCTGGCGGGTCGGGTTGAACATCCGGAAGGAATTGGTGTCGGTGCCGGTTCCGGCAACCCACTGCCAGTTCATCTGGTTGTTCGCGACGTCGCCGTCGACGAGCAGCGACATGAAGTGGTCGGCGCCGGCCCGCCAGTCGATCACGAGGTGCTTGGTGAGGAACGACGCGACCGCGAGCCGCGCCCGGTTGTGCATCCACCCTTCGGCCGCGAGCTGGCGCATCCCGGCGTCGACCAGCGGGTAGCCGGTGCGGCCTTCACGCCACGCGTCGAAGGCCTCCGGGTCGCGGCGCCAGGCCACGTTCGCGGGCCGGAAATCGCGCCCGGCGGCGTCGGGGCGCGCGGCGAGCACCTGATGGTGGAAGTCGCGCCAGCAGCATTGTCGTACGAAGGCCTCGCCACCGGCCCGGTCGCGGAACCGCACCGCGACCTGGAGGGGCGACAGGCAACCGAAATGGAGGTACGGCGAGATGTGCGATGTGCCGTCGTTGTCGGCGACGACGTCGTTGCGGTCGGGGTAGTGCTCGAGATGGCGACGCCCCCACGCGTGGAGGCGAGCGATGCCGGCGCGTTCCCCGCCGGGCATCACGCGCGGTGACCGTGAGCCGCACGTGAGATCGGCGAGACCGGGCCGCGGCCCGGCGGGGAAGCCGTCGGGGAGCGCGATCGATCGCGGCACTCGCAACGGCGTGCGCCACAGGTGGGAACGCCAACGCCGGTAGTAAGGCGTGAACACTTTGAACAGCGGGCTCCCGCTCGACGTCACCAGTTCGCCGGGCGGGACGATGGTCACCCCCGGGTGCACCTCCACTCGAACGCCGCTGCGCTGCGCTTCACCGCGCAGGCGATCGAGGCGACGTTGCGCGTACCCACTCACGTCGTCGGCGACGTGAATCTCGGTCGCGCCGGCCTCGTTGGCGGTTGCCAGCACGGTGGAGACCCAGGAGCCTCGGCGAACGACGAGTGCGCCGCCGCGTTCGCGCAGACCGGCATCGAGATCGGCCAGCGATTCGGCCAGGAAACCCATCCGGTTCGGCGCGTGGTACCGGCTACGAGTGATCGCCTCGTCGATGACGAACAGCGGCACAACGTTCTGCGCGCGCGACGCGGCGACAAGCGCCGGGTTGTCCTGCACTCGAAGATCGCGAGTGAACACCATGACGGCGCCGGGCATCCGCGCACGGTAACCGAACGCATTCGGGTATCTCGTTGCGTACCCTCGCGGTCGTGGACGTGGTTCCCGGCGAGTTCGACGCGCTCCGCGCATTGGGGTACGACGCCGCGGTTGAGGCCGCGGTCGCCTCGGCGCGGATCGAGTACGGCCTCGCCGGGCAGCCGGCTCGCGTTGCCCGGGTCGATCGTGGTCTCGCGAACGTGTTGATGCCCGGCCCGCAACGGGCCATCATCGACCCGGCCCGGCGCGACGGCGACCGCGGCCCGGCGGGGAACATCGCCACCGGCGACTGGGTCCTGGTCGCCGACACTGCCGACGGACCGACCATCGAGGTCGTACTCCCGCGTCGCTCGACCTTCGTGCGCGGCGACCCGCGCGAAGGCCTCGCCCAAGGCGCGCAGGTCGTCGCCGCCAACGTCGACACCGTCTTCGTGGTGCAGGCGCTTTCGAACGGCCCGAACCTGCGGCGCCTCGAACGCGAACTCGTGCTCGCGTACCAGAGCGGTGCCGCACCGGTTGTGGTGCTCACCAAGAGCGATCTCGTACCCGAGCCGGCCGCGGTGCACAACGCACTCGAAGACGTGGAACGCATCGCGGCGACGGTCACGACGCTCGTCGTGAGCGCGGTCACCGGCGACGGGATCGAGGCGCTGCGCCGCTACGCCACGCAGGGTCGCACCGTCGCGCTGATCGGCGCGTCGGGTGTCGGGAAGTCGACGCTCGTGAACCGGTTGGTCGGCGACGACGTGCAGGCGACCGCGGAAGTGCGAGCTCGCGACCAGCGCGGCCGGCATACGACGGTCGCGCGCGAGTTGGTCCCGCTGCCGAGCGGAGGCGTGCTCATCGACACGCCCGGGCTGCGAGCGGTCTCGTTGTGGGAAGCCGACGAAGGGCTCGAGCGGGCCTTCGCGGAGATCGAGACGCTCGGGCGCGATTGTCGGTTCAACGATTGCCGCCACGCCGGTGAACCGGGTTGCGCGGTGACGGCTGCCGTCGCGGCGGGCACCCTCGACCCCGAACGCTTCGCGAGCTACCAGCGGCTCAACGACGAACTCGACCGCCAGGCTGCGCAATTCGAACAGCGCGCTCAGCGCCCCCGCGGCCGCAGGCGTCGATAGCTATCGCATAGCGATAGCTATCGACGCACGTCGTCAGGGGGCGGCGAGTTTGCCGGCGATGCGCGCGAGCGCGATGAGCTGGCGGCGTTCCCGCTTGCGGAACGGGTGACCGTCGCGCCCGACGAGGAGCACACCGCCGATCGCGTGGAGGCGCGCGGTCGCGAGATCGTCGGGGCCGGCTTCGCCGCTCGCGACCGCGGGTGATGCCGCGGTGCCGGCCGCGAGCGCTGCGAGGACGCGACCTTCGGGTGCACCACTACCGGTCGATGCGCACACTTCTTCACCGCGAATCACCGTTGCCCAGTCGGCGTTGAACTCACGTAGCACGCTCTCGACCAGGGCGCCGGCAACATCGCCGATGCGCTTCACGTCGCAGAGCCGTTCCACGGATTCGAGCGCGTCGAGACGGGCGTCGGGAAATCGTTCGACGAGCCGCCACTGCTCGACCGACGCACCGTCGACCTCTTCGATCTCGCGCACGAGCAACTTCACGAGGTCGGTACCGGGCAAGGTGATGGAGAACTCGTCGACCGCGACGTGCTTGCTGCGTTCGAGAACGTCGATGCCGACGATGTCGGCGCCGAGGGCACCGATGCGGGACGCGACGAGCCCGAGCGCACCCGGCCGGTCGGGAAGCCAGACGCGGACCACCAGACGCGAGATGTCGGCGTCCTCGTCGGTGACGTCGTCCACCTCCGCAGGCTAGGCGTTGGACCGAGCGCGTGCGCCGCCCGAAACACGAACTTCATCCGTAGACTCCGCTCGGTGGTCCCGACCGAACGCCTCGGCATCATGGGTGGCACGTTCGATCCCGTGCACGTCGCCCATGTCGTTGCCGCGGTCGAGGCGCACGCGGTGCTCGCCCTCGATCGCACCCTTCTGGTCGTCGCGCGCGACCCATGGCAAAAACGCGAACGCGAGCTCGCGCCTGCCGAACTGCGCTTCGCGATGGTGGAAGCGACGATCGCCGGCCTGCCCGGTCTGGAGGCATCGCGCCTCGAACTCGAACGCCCCGGGCCGACCTACACGATCGACACCGTCGAAGCGTTGCGGGGCCCGACCGCCGATGCTCCCCGGCGCGACCTGTTCCTGATCCTCGGCGCCGACGCCGCCGCGAACATCGCGACGTGGCATCGAGCCGACGAGCTCCAGAAGTTGGTGACGCTCGCCGTCGTCACCCGTGAGGGCCACGAGACCGCGTTGCCCCACGGTTGGGATGTTCGCACGGTGCCGATCCCTCGTCTCGACATCTCTTCGAGTGACATTCGTGACCGGGTCGCGGCGGGCCGCCCGATCGACGGGCTGGTCCCGGCCCCTGCCGTCCGCGTCATCCGGTCGCACGGTCTCTACACTCGTTCTTGATGGCACCGGCTCTCGAACGTCGCCGCCGGCAACGGCGGCGCGACCGATCCGCGCAGCTCACGGTGCTCGTCGTCGCGGTGCTCGCCGGTCTGGTCGCGGGCATCGTCGGCAGCCCCCGCGCCGAAACGCAAACGCTCTCGCGCGCGCACACCACGACGCCGACCAAACCGCCCGTCGTGCTACCGGCGCGCACGTTGCTCGTCGGCCACATCGGCGCGAACAAGCGCGTCGACGTGCTCGTCGTGTTCGGATGGTCGCGCGGCGCGACGCACGGAACCGTGTTGCTGATCCCCGCGACGACGATGGTCGAGGTGCCGTCGCTCGGACCGCAGGCCCTGGCCGACGTTCCCCGCCTCGCCAACGGCAAATTGCTGCGCACCGTTGTCGAGAATGCGCTCGACGTCCACCTCGACGGTGAGGTGCTCATCAACGACGCGCGCCTCACCGCGCTCCTCGCCCCGGCGGGCAATCTGCGGGTCGATTTCCCGGTGGCGACTCGTGTCGAAGACAGTGACGGCACGGTGGCGTTCTCCGCGGGCCGCCACACCGTCAGCGCCGCCGACGCGATGCGCTTGCTCACCGGGAAGGGCGCGACGCAACTCTCACACCTCGTGACCGTCGGTGCCATCCTCGACAGCTGGCTCGTTGCGTTGCGTGATCGCTCGACCGCCGAGGCGACCTTTGCCGTCGATCACCGCTTGCTCGCGCTCATGCTCGGCGCGGGCGCGCAGATGAACGACACGACGCTTCCGGTCGAACAGTTGTCTTTCGCCGGCGAGGAACGATTCCAGCCCCGCCTTCCCGACGCGCTCGACACGGTGCGGCAGGCGTTCCCGTTCGCCCTGATCTCGGCGCAGACCCGGCCCCGGATCGAGGTGCTGAACGGCATCGGCGACGTCGGGATCACCCAGACCGTTGCGACCAGGGTCGTGCCGGCGGGCGGCGAGGTCACCCTCACCGGGAACGTCCCGGGCTTCGGGGTGACGACGACGAGAGTGCTGTACTACCGGCCGAACGGTCTCGCGGCCGCCAAGCGTTTCGCCCGGGCGATCGGTGCCCACCACGTGGTCAAGGCGACCGATGCCATGGACGTAGTCGACGTGACCATCATCGTCGGGTCAGACTTCCTGCAACACTTGAGGTGACGATGGCGGCACCGAGCACGGAGCACGGAGCACATCTGAACCCGATCACACCCAAGGAGCCCCTCACGGACGCAATGGAACGCTCTCGGATCGCCGCCGCGGCGGCTGCCGACAAGAAAGCGGACGAAATCCTCATCCTCGACGTCGGCGACATCCTCGGGATCGCGGACGCCTTCGTGATCGCGAGCGCGTCGAACACCCGCCAGGTGCGCACGATCATCGAGGAAGTAGAGAAGCAGCTACGCGAGCAGGCCGACGCCCGGCCCCGGTTCGTCGAAGGGCTCGACGATGCTTCGTGGGTGCTCCTCGACTACGGCGACGTCGTCGTGCACGTGTTCCTCACGGAGACGCGTGAGTTCTACGGATTGGAACGGCTCTGGTCGGACGCGGCGCGTGTGCCGTGGGAGAACGCGGCTGCGTCCTGATCTACCGCTTTCGTTGCAGCAACGCGTTCAACTCGCCGAGGTCGAGCGCGGTGACGGCGACCTTCTCCCGCTGACGCGCCGCCGGCGCGGGCCGAGCCCGGCGGGACGGCGGTGGCGCGGCGGCGGGCTCGTCGAGCACGACCGTCGTGTCGCCTTCAGCGTCGGCTTCCGGTTCTGCCGCGTGCCCCGGTTCTGGTTCGCGTGCGGCCGGCATGGGCCGTTGTGTGACGCGCGCCGGGGGCGGGCTCGGCACCGGCGTCGCGCCGGGTCGCGGCAGCTCGACCATCAACACTTCGACCGCGCGGTGCTCGCCGGGGATCGGCGGTGGTGGTTCGCTCGGGACCGTTGGTTCCGGGTTGACGACCCACGAGCGTGCGAGTTCGCGCGCCTCTTCGGAACGCAACTGCACCACTTGTGCGCGCGACAACTCGATCTCGCGCTGGCGCTGCAATTCGTCGGCGACGAACATCTCGGTCATCGCGGTCTCGGCTTCACGACCGAGTTGGCGGCGCGCCATCAGCTCGTCGAGGCGGCGCCGGGCGCGCTCGGCGGCTTCTCGTTGCCGGCGCATCTCGGCGTCGCGCACCGCCTGCAGGCGCTGTTCCTCGGCTCGGCGCCGGTCCGATGCGAGCGCGGCACCGCGTTCGATTCGCATGCGACGCGCCCGCTCGATCGATTCGAGTGTCGCGCGCGCTTGTTCCTCCGCCCGGCGGCGTGTCTCGCGTACCCGCTGGTCCCACGCTTCGGCCGCGGCGCGCCGCGCTTCTTCCTGCTGCCGCGCGAGTTCGGCCCGCGCTCGTTCGCGCCGGGCCACCGCGCGCAGCTCCATCTGGGCGCGCCGAACTTCGGCCCGGCTCAGTTGTTTCGGGGGGTGCTGCTCGATCACTCCGGTCGCGGCGGCGGCGTCGGCGAGCCGTCCGGCGCGCTTGCGGATGCCCCGGTTGCGAAGCGACCCGCGGACGCGGAGGAACCGGAAGCCGATCCCTTCCCCGTCCTGGTGACGTGCGCGTCGGCGCGACACCGCGCTCCTTTTCCTTTTTTCCGCTGGGCGTGCTCGTCCTCATCGGCGGGTCGGCCTTGGGGTTGATGTCCCCGGTGCGCCCGGAATGTCTGATCTGGCATGGTCTTACCTGCCTCTCACGTCGGGGAGCGAACATATGAGCGTGGCGAACCGAGTTCTCATTGCCGACGACGACCGGGCGATCCGGGCATCGCTGGTGCGCGCGCTCGAGCTGGAGGGTTACGCGGTCGTGGCCGTGCCCGACGGCGCGGCAGCGCTCGACGCGGCCCGCACCGATCCTCCCGACGTGCTCGTCCTCGACGTGATGATGCCCGGCATCGACGGCCTGACCGTGTGCCGGGTGTTGCGAGCCGAGCGTGACCGGACGCCGATCCTCATGCTGACCGCCCGCACCGAGACCTCCGACCGGGTCGCGGGGCTCGACGCCGGCGCCGACGACTACCTGCCGAAGCCGTTCGAACTCGACGAGTTGCTGGCGCGGCTGCGCGCCTTGTTACGCCGCGCGAACCCCGATGCGAACGGCGACGGCGGCGAAGGCGTGTTGCAGATCGCCGACCTGCGCGTCGACACGCAGGCGCGGCGCGTCTTTCGGGGCGAGCGTGAAGTCGACCTCTCGAAGACGGAGTTCGACCTGCTCGAGTTGCTCGTTCGCAACGCGGGCATCGTCCTCGACCATTCGACGATCTACGACCGCATCTGGGGCTACGACTTCGGCCCCGACTCGAAGAACCTCGCCGTCTACATCAGCTACCTGCGCCGGAAGGTGGAAGGCCCGGATGAACCGAAGCTGATCCACACGGTGCGCGGCGTCGGCTACACGGTGCGGGCGACATGACCTTGCGGGCGAAGCTGGTGCTCGCCCTCGCGTTGCTGGCCGCCGCGTCGACCGTGTCGATCGGTTTCTTCAGTTACACCGCAACCGAACAACGGCTCAACACCCAGATCAACAACTCCCTTTCCGATGCCATCGCGACGATGGTCGATCGAGTCAGCCACGGAGATCACGACGCGGGGTTGGGCGGACCGAACGCGATCTCGCTCAGCGGTGACGCGCCGCTGGTGCGCCAGCAGGCGATCGCTCCCGACGGGACGATCGCGGGGTCGTCATACGGACGGCTCCCGGTCACCGCAGGGGATCGAGCGCTTGCCGCCGGCGGGCCTTTCGGCGCCCACACGGTGAGAACGGTCACGATCGACGGCCAGCACTGGCGGATCGAGACCTTCGGTCTCGGCGGTGGGGGTGCGGTGCAGGCGGCGCGGAGCCTCGCCGAGAACGAGAACGTGCTCGCGTCGCTGCGCGATCGCATCCTCATCGCGGCGGCACTGGTCGTGATCGCGGCCGGGCTCATCGGTTGGTGGTTCGCGCTGCAGGTCACCCGACGGCTCACCCGGCTCACGAACACGGCCGAGGAAGTTGCGCAGACCGGCCACCTCGACATCGCCGTGCCCGTCAGCGGGAAAGACGAGGCCGGGCGCCTCGGGATTGCGTTCAACGAGATGCTGTCGGCCCTCGCGCGCTCCAAGGACGATCAGCAACGTCTGGTGCAAGACGCCGGGCACGAGCTGCGTACGCCGCTCACCAGCCTGCGTACCAACGCGTCGGTGCTGCGGCGCCACGAGTTGTCGCCGACCGAACGCACCCAGGTGCTCGACGATCTCGACAGCGAGGCGCGCGAGCTCACCGACCTCGTGAACGAACTCGTCGAGCTCGCGACCGACCGTTCCCGCGACGAACCGGAAGAGCTCCTTCGGGTCGCCGACATCGTCGAGCGTGTCGCGCAGCGCGCGGAACGGCGCAGCAGCCGGCACGTCGCGATCGATGCCGACACGACGGTCGTGGTCGGCCGCCGCCAGGCGCTCGAGCGCGCGATCTCGAACCTCGTCGACAACGCGCTCAAGTTCGACCAAGGCGACGGGCCGATCGAGGTGGTGGTGAAGGAGGGGACCGTCACCGTGCTCGACCGCGGCCCCGGGATCGAGGCGTCGGACCGCGACCACCTGTTCGACCGGTTCTTCCGTGCGCTGTCGGCGCGAAGCCAGCCCGGTTCGGGTCTCGGGCTCGCGATCGTGCGCGACATCGCCGAACGCCATGGCGGCACCGTCTTCGCCGGCCCTCGCGACGGCGGCGGGGCGGCGATCGGCTTCCGGCTCCCGGTCGCCGACGGGGACGCCGAGCCGGCCGAGCAGAGCGATTGATTCTTACGGTGCTCTAACCGGGCCCCGGTTCCGGCCTTACCGGCCCCGCCGAAGATACACATGCTCAGCGGTTGGGCCCGGGCTTCACTCCCCGGGAGCGCGAGGTCCAACCGGCGAGCGGCACCAGGCCGGGTAACCGTGCCTGCGACATCCCGAACCGAGCGACCCCGAGGTGCCGGCGGGCGGCTTCCCCACAGCCGGTCCCGCCGGCACCCGGCCCCCGAAAGGCCCACCGATGCCGGCAACCCCGCCCCGGCGCCGCAAGGCGCACCCCGCGTCCCGGGCCCGCAACATGGTGGCCGGCGCGAGCGCGGCCGCGTTCCTCGGGCTCGGCGGCGTGATGGCGCTCGCGACCGGCGCCGCGCACGTGAAATCGTCGAGCACGAACAGCAACACCAGCGCGCGCCAGGCGATCCGGCAGGACGACGGATTCTCGTCGACCTCCTACGGCGACGACGACGGTTTCGGCGATTCGCAGTCGTTCAACGGGTTCGGCGCGCAACCGGGCTTTTCGCAGAGCTCCGGCTCGCCGAACCTCGGCGGCGGGAACACCGCAACGCACGGAAGCTGACGCGGCCATCGGTACCACCACGCCCCCCGAAGCGGAGCTGCGGTTCGCGGCGATGGGCACCGACGTGCACATCGTGGTGGTCGGCGACGGCGCGCCGCAGCAGGCGGCCCGCGCCCGGGATCGCATCGCCGACCTCGAAGGTCGCTGGAGCCGCTTCCTCGCGTCGAGCGAGGTGAGCCGGTGCAACGCCAACGCCGGTCATCCATCGGTGTGCTCGCCCGACACGGTCGCGCTCGTGCGGCGCGCGCTCCACGCCTGGCGCATCACCGATGGTCGCTTCGACCCGACCGTCCTCGGCGCTGTCGTCCGGGCCGGGTACGACGCGAGCTTCGACACCCTCGATCGGGTTCGCACCGAGGTTCGCACCGCCGACGCCCGGCACACCGGTGCCGGCGCGATCGTCGTCGACGCTGCGACCAATCTCGTGATCTTGCCCGAGGGCGTCGGCTTCGACCCGGGCGGGATCGGGAAGGGCTTCGCAGCCGACATCGTGAGCCGGGAAGCGATCGACGCGGGCGCGGTCGGGGTCTGCGTGAACGTCGGTGGCGACATCCGAGTGCGCGGGGAAGCACCGGGTGGCGGTCCCTGGCAGGTCGACGTGCTCGATCCCCACGATCCCGCGACCGTTCGGGCTGCCGTGCTCGTTGCCGACGGTGCCGTCGCCACGAGCAGCCGCGCCCGCCGTACGTGGATGGTGGGCGAGCAGGTTCGTCATCACCTCGTCGACCCGGCGACCGGAGAACCGATCGACAACGACGTTGTCGCGATCACGGTGATCGCGCGCGACGGGTGGAGCGCCGAAGTGTTCGCCAAGGCGGCCTTTGTCGGCGGCGCGGATGCGGGGCTCGCGTTCGTCGAGGCGCAGGGTGCGCAAGCCGTGGTGTTCGACCGGCACGGCGGTATGCGGACCACGAGCGGCTGGCCCGCCTTCAGCGGCGAACCGGCATGAACAATCAGGTCATGTGGTACGCGGCCCGGTCGGCCGGCGTGGGTGGTGTTCGCGATGGCGGCAACGATGTTGCCGTTGATCGGGATGCGCCGGTTCGGATGGCGCACCGCTAGCGCGAACGCGACCGCGACCGCGAGAACTCGCGGGGTGCGGAGTACGACGCCCCGATCTCCGGGCGTCCCCGCCGCGACGTCCAGCGCCACTGGGCCGAGATCCGGCCGCTGAGCGGCTGCTGCACCTTCGGCACCGCGTGTTCCCAATCCGACTGGAAGCGCCCGCCGAACACCATCAGGTCGCCGCTCGCCGGTGACAGGTCGTGGGTGGCACCGCCGTTCGCGCCGAGGAACTTGTCGCGCCGGCCTCGCGGCCCGACGAGGAAAGGCCGCCGGGCACCGAGCGTGAGGATGCCGACGACGGTTTCCTCGAGGTGGCGCATCTCGCGATCGCGGTGGAACGCGACGCTGTCGCGCTGGTTGCGGTAGTAGGCGAAGGCGACGCCTTCGAACTTCACGCCGTAGCGCGTTTCGATCGTCTTCTGGGTGCCGGCGATCGTCGGGTTCGACACGTCGCGTGTGGTCACCCACGCGCCGAGCCGCGGTTCTTCCATCCAGCGTTCGTACCGCCACACCTTGCCCTGCCGCCACGGCAGCGACTCGACGAGCTCCGCATAGACCTCGTTCGCGCCGGGCAGGAAGCCGCGCGTGATGTCGACCCACGACGTTTCGTCGAACCACAGCCGCTCGGGTTCCGGGGCGTGCATGCCGTTCACGACGATACGGCGTGCGTGCCCGAGCCGACGACGACATTTCGGCCCGGGAGCGCGACGCGGGCCGAGACGTTCGGCGGCAGCGTGACCCGGAGGTTGACGTGGCCGCCGGTGCGTCGCCAGCTGATCGAAATGCTGCCGGCGACGGTCGGCACTCGGCCGGACACCGACGCGAGGTTCGCCGGCGGGGGTCGGAGGGTGACCACGAGCCCGTGCGCCGGGCCGGGCGGCGACGCGATCCCGACGCCGAGGAACATCTGCTGGAACGCGACGAGTGCGTTCGAGCCCCACCCGTGCGACATGCCGTCGCCCTCGACGTCGAGCGGCGTCCAACTCTCCCAGGTGAACGTCGCGCCCTGGGCGAGCTCGTTCGCCCAGCCGGGGTCTTTCTTGTCGGTGAGGACGCGCACGACGTCGTTGTCGAGGTGTGCGGCATCGAGGCCCTGGAGGAAGAGCAGTCCGTCCATCGGCCCGGTCGAGATCCCCAACTTCGCGACGAACGCCCCGATCGCCGGCACCCGCGCCGCGGGCACGATGCCGAACGTCAGCGCGAACGCGTTCGCCTGCTGCGACGCGTGTGTGCTTACTGCGCCGTCGGGCGCGATCCCGTCGACGTAGATGCCGTCGGCGCGCCGTAGCTTGCGGTTGATCGAGGCGACGGTCGCGGTGTGCCGTTGCCGTTCGAGGTGCACGTCGGCCGGCTTGCCGGCGAGCGCGGCCATCTGCGCCGCGCGCTCGTACACATCGGCCGCGAGGATCGCCGAGGTGGTGCGGACACGGGTGTTGGTGTCGTAGCCGTAGCGCATCTGCGGGGGCCAGTCGACGAGCCCGTAGGTCTGGTCATCGCCGTTCAGTGGCGGGGTCAGCAAGCCGGTCGCGGGGTCGGTTTCGTGCCACAGGAAGTTCGACACGTTGCGCACGACGGGGTAGAGCCGTTCGAGGGTCGCGCGGTCGCCGGTGTGGAGGTAGTACTGCCAGACCCACTCCGGGTAGCGCTCGGTGTAGTCGAGGATGACGCGCGCGCCGTCGCCGTTGGGGTAGACGGCGTTGAGTTCGCCGTCGGGCCAGTACCGGCGTTGCGATTGGGCGAAGTCGTTCAGGGCCTGCCAGGTGAGGTTCTGGTCGCCGAAGCCGCCCATCAGTGCTTGCGAGTCGTTGAACGAGTCGCCGAGGAATTGGCCCTTCTCGCGTGTCGGTGTGTCGACGAACTGCTCCTGCGCGACGTAGAGCGCCGAATGCTGCACGAGCCCGAACACCGCATCGAGCGTCGCGTTCGACGACGTGAACGTCGCCGCCGGTTCGTCGGGGAGCGACGCGTGGCGTGCGATTTCGGGAACCTGCGCGGCGGTGAGCTTCTCGCCCGGGCTGTCGATCTCGAAGTACTGGAACGCGAGTGACAGGAACGGGGTGAACGTCTGCCTCCCGGCGCGCTCGACGTAGGTGAAGCTGAGGTCGGTGCCCTGCGTCGCGTGCGTGGTCGACACCCGGCCGTCGGGGTCGAGCGCGAAGCCGGCGTGCATCGAGATCACGCGACCCGCGACGCCGTGCCGGAACGTCACCGTCGGCCGGGCCGCGTTGACGACGCCGTAGTCGACGACGACCGCGCCCGAGGCCAGCGTCTTGACCGATCGCGGCCGCTGGGTGTGCTCGACGATGCGGGTGCGTTGCGCGACCAGATGGGTGAATGGTGCGGTGCCGGCCGGGCCGAGGACCGCGACCGGTTGCCATCCGGTCGCGCGGAACCCCGGTTGCGACCAGCCGACGGGTGGGGCGAGGCGCCCGTCGATGTGCTCGACGAAGTTGCCTTCGTCGTTCCGCAGCGGCGCCGGGAGCCATTGCGCCGTGTGTTCGCGCCAGGTGCCGTCGGTGCCGAAGGTCTCGCGGGTTCCGTCGCGGTGCACCACCGTCAGTTGCACGATGAGCCCCGGCGCCGACGCAGGCCGTCCCTGGCCGGCCCGTACCAGTGGTGCAATACGCCGATCGCGTTCGCGCCCGGGTGCAGGAGATGGGTGACGTCGGTCGCCTGGTAGTACTGCGCATCGGGGTACGCGAACGACGGCCCGGTACCCGCGTACGCCCCGTCGACCCACAACGCGTACTGGTGCGCGGCGCCGATGTAGATCGTGGCGCGCTCGATGGGGCTCGACCCGATCGTGATGTCTTTACGGACGTCGGTGTACTCCTCGGGGCCGTGGTCCTTCGGCCCGGGCCGCACCCATTTCGCGTCCCAGAGGTTGTCGCGCAACCCGGTGACGAACGGTTGCGGTTTCGCGTACGGGCCGAGTTGGCCGGTCGCGTCGCGGGTCGCGACGGTCCACCAATATTGGGTGTCGGCCGCCAGCCGGGGGCCGTCGTACGCGACGAACGCCTGCTGGGCCGACGCCGGTTGGTCGTGGTCCCACACCACCGATTTCGACCCGGCCGTGACGGCCGGGTCGCTCCCCACGACGATGTGGTAGCCGCGCTGCACCGCGTTGGGCCGGCGATCGACCACGTTCCACGCGAACGAGATCGCGTCCGGGTCGACACCCACCGGCGCGCGCGATCCGTTGACGCTCAGCGCGGCCGGCGATGCCGGGCGGGCGCTCGGGGCCGGCGACGAACCGCCGGAGCTGTGCGTGGCGGTCACACCGATCGCGATACCGGCCGCACCTCCGACGGCGACGACCACCGCGACGACGATCACAACCAGGCGCCGGTTCACGAACCTCCGCTGGTGAACTGAGCGCCGCGGCGGGACGTCTCCAACGTCTGCCTCCACTTGTGCCGGCCCTCGAGCGTGAAGTTGAGGAAGGAGATCGCGTACCCGTCGGCCAGGTGGTGCAGCCGCCGAGGGAGCATCGTCGGCGGGTTGCAGTTCTGCGCGAAGTCGAACAGCGCGAGTGCCTGGTCGATGTCGAGTGACGGGTCGAACTGGTGGATCGCGACGATCCACGCGGGGAGGTACTGCTGGTACGAGCAAAGGTCGGTGAACCCGTTGTGGTGCGCGGTGGGCATCTCGACCTGGAACCACGGGCCCGTCACCGTGTCGTACTCCTGCGGCTCCAATCCGTTGATGCCGTCGGCACTCCACTCCATCAGCACCGGCACCTTCACCGCGGCGAGGGCGGCGCGGTTGAGGATCCCCGCGGTCGGGTCCATCGCGATGACCTCGTCGACGCGTGGATCGACCGACGCGAGCCCGACGGCGGTCGCGCCGCCGAGCGACTGGCCGCTCGCCACGATCTTGCTCGGATCGACCATCTCCGTGAGCCAGGCCGGGGTGGATGCGGTGGGCACGGTCAACGCGGTGATCACGCGACTGAGGTCGCTGATCCGGTGCAGCACGTTCCTCACGTAGTTGACGTCGTTGACGCCGAGTGCGGCATCGATGATCGTGTCGCCCGGATGGTCGGGGGCGGCGACGACGTACCCCTGGCTCGCGAGGATCTCCGTGAAGAAGGTCGCGACGACGCTGAAGGCGCCGGCTCCGTGCGAATAGACGACGAGGGGGAAGCGCTTCGCAGCCGGTGTCGCCCCGTCGTGGGCCAGCAGCGCCGGGATGTCGACGCCGGGGATGATCTCGTAACTCGCCTTCGGTCCGCGGGTGTGGCGGCTCGGGTACCAGATGTCGACGGTCAGGGCGGGGCGGCCGTTGGCCGGGGGAACGGTGACGGTCGCGTGCCCGACTGGATGGGGCCCCGGTGCCGCGGAGGGGAACCGCGCCGCAGCCCGTGCACGGCGCGCGGAGGCGGCCGCGGTCGATCCTGTCTCGGGTATCACACTGAGCGCCGCGACGACCACGACGGCGACCACGATCGAAACCACACGCCGGTTCATGTGTACCTGGCTCCCCGAAGGCACCCACCGTGCCCGCCGGTCAGATCATTCCACGTCGTGCCGCCGCTCGTGAAGGCGCACTGCCGCGAGGGCTCAGCGTCCGGAATACCGAACGCGTGGCAACAGTTCTACATGGACTATGGCGAGCGAACCGGCGGCCCATTCGACCGTCCCGACGAAGTACTGGCACGCACTTGCCGACGGCCGGGCCCAGTGCGACGTGTGCCCCCGGGCGTGCAAGTTGCGTGACGGCCAGCGGGGTGTGTGCTTCGTGCGTGCCCGCGAGGGCGACGAGATCGTGCTCACGACGTACGGTCGTTCGAGCGGCTTTTGCGTCGACCCCATCGAGAAGAAGCCGCTCAACCACTTCTTCCCCGGCAGTTCGGTGTTGTCGTTCGGTACGGCCGGGTGCAACCTCGCCTGCCGCTTCTGCCAGAACTGGGACATCTCCAAGTCGAAGGAGATCGACACGCTCGCCGACGCCGCGTCACCGGAGGCGATCGCGCGCGCGGCCGAGGAGTTGGGTTGTCGCAGCGTCGCCTTCACCTACAACGACCCGACGATCTTCCTGGAGTACGCGATCGATGCCGCCGACGCGTGCCATGAGCGTGGGATCGCCTCCGTTGCGGTGACGGCCGGCTACATCTGCGAAGAACCCCGCCGCGAGTTCTACGCGCACGTCGACGCCGCGAACGTCGACCTGAAAGGGTTCACCGAAGACTTCTACCAGCACGTGTGCGGCGCACATCTGCGCGATGTGCTCGACACCCTCGAGTACCTGGTTTCGCACACGGATGTCTGGGTCGAGACGACGACGCTGTTGATCCCCGGCCAGAACGACAGCGACGACGAACTCGACGCGATGACCAAATGGGTCGTCGAGCACCTCGGTCGCGACGTTCCCATGCACTTCACGGCATTCCACCCCGACTACCGGATGCTCGACGTGCCGCCGACACCTCCGACCACGCTGACGCGAGCACGCGAGATCGCCTCCGCCAACGGCGTGCGGTACGCGTATACCGGCAACGTCCACGACCCGCACGGTGCCAGCACGTACTGTCCCGAATGCGGCGAGTTGGTGGTGGAACGCGACTGGTACGTGCTCGGGCACTACGGCATCACCGACGATGGTCGTTGCGGTTCGTGCGGGGCCGTTGTCGCGGGCCGGTTCGACGGTGGGCGAGGGCGAGGCGACGCGCGCCGGATCCCGGTGCGGCTCGCAGGGTTGGGGGGCAACTGAGATGCGTGTGCGCCGTCCCGCGGTCGCGGGCACCTTCTATCCTCTCCGTCCCGCGACGCTTCGTGCCGCGGTCGCGGACTACGTCACCGGCGCGCACGACGATGTCGCGCCCGACGACGTTGTTGCGCCGAAGGCGATCATCGCGCCCCACGCCGGTTATCCGTACTCGGGCCCGATTGCAGGAAGCGCGTACGCGGCGGTGACACCGCTCCGCGACGTCGTGGAGCGCGTCGTTCTCCTCGGCCCCGCGCATCGCGTTCCGCTCGAGGGTCTGGCAGTGCCGAGCGTCGACGCGTTCGTCACGCCGCTCGGACCGGTCGAGATCGACGGTGAGGCACGCTCGGTCGCTCTGGGATGTCGCGGTGTCGTCGTCGACGACGTCGCCCACGCACCCGAACACAGTCTCGAAGTGCAACTGCCGTTCCTGCAGTACGTGCTGGGCACCGGAGCCCGGGTGCTGCCACTCGTCGTCGGCCGCGCGTCGTCTGCAATGGTGGGTTCGGTGCTCGAGGCGTTGTGGGGCGGGCGCGAGACCCTGATCGTCGTCAGCAGCGATCTCTCGCATTACGAACCGTACGAGGTTGCCCGCGAGCACGACCTTCGCACCGCGCGGGCGATCGTCGACGGCGTGCCCGACGCGATCGGCCCGTACGACGCCTGCGGCGCGTACCCGGTTCGTGGCCTGCTCTCAGCGGCCAAGCAGCACGACCTCGACACTCGGCTGCTCGACCTCCGTAACTCCGGCGACACCGCCGGGCCCTCCGACCGCGTCGTGGGCTACGGCGCCTTCGCGCTCGGCACCCATCTCCGCGAGGCGGCATGAACACCACACGAACCCAGACCCCGCGCATCGAAGCGTCGCATCGACGGGTGATCCTCGACGTCGCCGCCGGTACCGTCCTCGACGCGCTCGCGACCGGCCGGATGCGGCTGCCCGACCACCGCGCCTTCGCCCCCGAGCTACGCGCGCCCGCGGCCACGTTCGTGACACTCGAACGCGACGGCGACCTCCTCGGTTGCATCGGGACGATGGAACCCGTTCGGCCTCTCGTCGTCGACGTCGCGTACAACGCCGTGGCGGCCGCGTTCACGGACCCGCGCGTGCCGCCCATCACCAACGACGACTTCGTGCAGATGTCGATCAAGGTCTCCGTGCTCTCGGACCGCGAGCCACTCAACCCCGCGAACTACGACGAGCTCGTCGACGCGGTGCGGCCCGGTGTCGACGGGCTGCTGCTCGAAGCGGGCCCGCACCGCGCAACACTGCTCCCGTCGGTGTGGCCGAAGGTACGCGACGTCGACGAGTTCTTGACGGTCGTGTGGCAGAAGGCCGGGCTTGCTCCCGGCACCTGGCCCCGGGGAACGCGCGTGTCGCGCTACACGACCGACGAGTTCTGCGACCCGGGGCCCCGCAGCCTCAGCCGCGCGTCGTGGTGCCGGAGCGCAGGTAACGGCGGGTAGTGCGTCGTTCGGCGTGGCCGGCGTTGTCTCGGATGACGTCGAGGTCGGTGCCGGCGGCATGCGCGGCCGTGACGTATCGGCGGCGCAACGTGTTCCCCGAAACGGTCTCACGCAGCTCGGCGGCCTGCGCGACTTGTTTGACGAGGAAGTCGACGCCGAACCGCGTCAGCCGCTCGGGCTCGCGACCCCGCCGTTCGCTCAGCAGGAGCGGCCCCTCCCGCCGCCGCCCCAGGTACTTCCTCACTGCGAATGCGGTCTGCACGTGCAAGTGCAGGGTTCGTGACCGGCGATCGTTCAGGTTGAGGGTCAGGCGTGGGGATCGTCCGCGCACGTCGGATGCGTCGGCGCGAATGACTTCACCAACCTTGCACCCGTCGAGCATCAACAACCGTATGAGCACCGCCGACCGTCGGCCGATTCGATCCGCGGCCGCGAGGAGCGCCTCGGCGTCGGCATCGGTGAGCAGCCCGGCCGTACTCTCGGGCTCGACCGTCGGACGGGCTATTTCCGCGTCGGGGAGCAGCGCGGGTTCGGCGCCGTGGGAGGCCGCGTACGCGCTGAAGGAAGCGATTGCGGAGAGCCGGCGCGCGACCGTCGCGGGGCTCGCGCCGGCGACCTCGCACGCGGTGCGGTAGTGGGCGACATCGGCGGCTTCGATCGTGAGCAGATTGATGGTGCCGTGGCCCCGGCACCACACCGCGAGATGGTCGAGGTCCGCGCGGTACGCGGCCCGGGTGTTCTCGGAGCGGCAGCTGTCCAAGAACCCCGCGACTGCCAGCGTCACCGACGATCCGCTCGGGCCGACCGGCTCCCTCGCCATGCCGACATCCTGCCCGTTCCCCCCTTGACAGTCAACATAATGGCCGACATTATGTGCTCAAAGGAGGAGCAGGGCGCCCTCGCCGGGCGTCGTGAACGTGGAGGTACCCGTGACCATGCTCATGCGTTTCGACCCACTGCGCGAGTTCGATCGTGTCTTCGACCAGGCGTGGAGCCAGACCCGCCAAGCCAGCGTTCCCATGGACGCCTACCGGCACGGTGACAACTTCGTCATCCACCTCGACCTGCCCGGCGTCGACCCTTCCTCGATCGACCTGACCGTGGAACGCAACGCGATGACCATCGCCGCCGAGCGGCATTGGGAGCCGGTCGAAGGTGACCAACTCGTGGCGAGCGAACGCCGCCAGGGCACCTTCACGCGCCAGCTGTTCCTCGGCGAAGGCCTCGACGTCGACAAGATCCATGCCACCTACGAGAACGGCGTCCTCACCGTGACCGTCCCGGTCGCCGATCGTGCCAAGCCGCGGCGCATCGAGGTCACCAGCGAGCCCCACAAGGAAGCGATCAACGCGGCCTCCTCCGAGCGGTAGGCCCCTGCTCTTCAGGGATGGGCTCCGACCGATCCGCCAGGCACGGTGAGAGCCCATCCCTCGGCCTCGAAGGACGGCCTGCGGAGGTGCGCCGTGCCGAGCGGTCAACCTGGGCCGGCCGCCGACCTCTACGCGCGGCTCGGCGTCGAACCCGACGCGTCGCCGGCCCAGATCAACGCGGCGTACCGGCGGCTCGTACTCGAATTTCACCCTGACTCCGCCCGCACCGACGGCGGCGACCCGGCGGAACTCCAGCGCGTGATCGATGCGCACCACGTCCTCGCCGACCCGGTCGAGCGGCAGCGGTACGACGCAACGTGCCGTCCGGCAACATCCCCGACGTCGCGATCGCAGCCGGCAATCGACACTGCATGCCCGGTCTGCCGAGGAGCCGGGGCGGTCTGGCGGACCTGCGATCGGTGCGCAGGTGCCGGGTATGTGCTCTCACCCGCTCAGTGGCTTCGGTCAGCATGGCCTTGCCCGGCCTGCCGCGCGACCGGTCAGTTCGTCACGCACTGCGGTGCGTGCGCCGGCAGCGGCCGAACCTCAACCCGATCGGACCGCGCGTCGCGAACATCAGGCGGCTGACGGCCTCGACCGGGAGCACCGCAGTGTGGTCGTGGGCGGTGGTCGCCACGCGTAGTTGTCGTCGAGTGAGAGGCCGCGTTGGAGCCAGACGATCGCTTGAAGTCGGGCACCGACCTCATCGGCTCGTGTTGATGGTGTCGAAGTGGTCGACGGCCTCGCGCGCGGAGTTCGTCCAACGGTCGCCGCCGAGCATGTTGGCATGGGCCTGGTCGCGGATCGCGACGCCGCCGAGTACGACAGGCCCGTCGTGATGGGCCCTGATCGTCGCGATGGTCGCGGCGATGAGTGCGTCGTCGACAGGTGTCGAGACGACGACGCCGACCCCGACGACGCGCGGCGCGCCGGCGAGGGTGTTCGCCCAGGAGGCGGCGGGCGTGTTGGCGCCGAGATCGGTGATCGAGAAGCCGCGGCCGCGGAGCGGGTCCGCGACCAGCGCGGTTGCGAGCCCATGGGGGTCCCCCGCGGGTGCACCGAGCACGATGGCGCCGCGTGTGGTGCCGCGGCGGGCGAACAACGGGCCGAGCCGGCCGACCAGGCGGTACATGACGACGGTCGCGCGGTGCTCGTCGCCGACGTCGAGACGTCCGGCCGCCCAGCCGTCGCCGACGCGCTGCATCACCGGGCCGAGCAGGTCGAGGTAAAGGTCCTCGGGGCTGTACGCGGAACCCAGTGCGGCCTGGATGAGTCGCCACGCTTCGGCTTCGTCACCCTGCACGAGCAGCGACGTCAGCCGGCGCACATAGTCCTTCCTCGGCGCTCGGCGCGTGGCCGCGTTGCGACCGGCCGGCGCCGCGGCTGCGATGTTGTCGAGGTCGGCCCGTCGCACATGCCAGTGAGCGCCGACACGCGTGCCGGGTAGCCGCCCGGTGCGGACGTACCGGTACGCCGTCATGTAGTGCACGCCGAGCAGATCGGCGGCTTCCTGCAGCGTGAGGTCGGGTTCCCGACTGCCACCGCTCTTGTCGGGCGTCACGTCCGCACGAGCTCGCGGTTCACGCCGTGATGAACAGCAGCGGCGCGCGGCACCGTGCGAGGTGCCGGCGGGCGCCACGCCGGCGCGGTGTAGAGCAGCTGCACGTCGCGAACGTAACGTTCTTCAAACGCGGCCTCGCAGTAGGAGAAGTAGAACTCCCAGAGTCGCACGAATCTCTTGTCGAGGCCGAGCGCGTCGAGGTCGCCGCGAGCTTCCATGAGGTTCCTTCTCCACCGGCGCAACGTCTCGCCGTAGTGCGGGCCGATGTCTTCTTCCTGGGCGTGCGAGAACCCGCTCCGGTTCGCCGCCGCCGAGAGCGCCCGGACCGAAGGCAGGCAGCCTCCGGGGAAGATGGCGGTCTTGATGAAATCGGTGTGGAGCTTGGTGCGGTCGAAACTCTCGTCACGCACGGCAATTGCCTGGATTGCCAGTGCCCCGGCGTCGTCGAGCAGGCGCCGGCAGTGCGTGAAGAAGGTGTCGTACTCGCGCCAGTCGACCGCTTCGATCATCTCGATCGCGATGATCTTGTCGAAGGTCCCTCGGAGGTCGCGGTAATCGTCCGCGAGTACCGTCACGCGGTTCTCGAGCCCCGCGTTCTTGACCCGCTGTTGCGCGAACTCGTACTGGCGTGGCGAGATCGTCGTCGTCGTCACGTGGCAGCCGTACTTCGTCGCCGCGTGGATGGCGAACCCACCCCAGCCGGTCCCGATCTCGAGCACGCGATCGCCGGGTGCGAGCGCGAGCAGGTTGGCCAGACGATCGAGCTTGTGAACGGACGCCTCGGCCAGCGAATCGGTCGGTCGTTCGAACACGGCGCACGAGTACATCATCGTTTCGTCGAGGACCCGCTGGAAAAACTCGTTGCCGAGGTCGTAGTGGGCCCGGACGTTGCGGGCGTCTCGATCCTTGTCGGCGCGCCGTCGTCGGGCGATGGGATCGACGACGGGTCGTAGCCAGCGGTGCATGCGGTCGCGTGCGGTGTGGGTGCGGGCCAGGCTCCGGTGCGCGAGGCGCAGGAGGCCGCTGAGGTCGTCGGTGCCCCACCAGCCGTCGGCGTACGATTCGCCGAGCCCGACGCTGCCCTCGTGCAGGATGCGCGAGTACACGCGCGTGTCGCGCACGCGAACGGTCACGTCAATGGGAGTCGATGCGTGCGGGGCGGTGTCGTCGCCGAAGCGCTCGTCCCCGAAGGGATCGACGAGGCGAACGGTGCCGCCGGCGATCCGTTTGAGGAGTTGTATGACAACGGCTCGAGCGAGACGCCCGGGTGGGTTCGGGTTGGCATTCATCGCCGGTTCCCTTCTCGCGGTCGGGAAGGATGTCGGTGGACGGGAACCCCGCGCGTGAAGAGGCGCGCGGCGTTGGCATAGATCCCTGCTGATACTCGTAGGGGCAGCATCGGGTAGCGCGCCAGCACGGTGGCGGCGCGCACGCGGTCGATGGGCGTTCGGCGCAACGCGAGCTCCGCGTCGAAGACCGGCGATTGCTCGCGTTCGACCTCGATTCGCAGGTTCAGCTCGGCGTCGGGAACCGTCCAGGTGACCCGGTAGTCGACGTCCATGGGCAGGAACGGTGAGACGTGCATCGCCTTGGCGATTGTCGCGGTGGTCATGGTGCTCTGCGCGTCGAGCACGTACCAGTGGCGTTCGCCCCACGGGGTGTTGGTCACCTCGAGCACGATCGCGTCGAGTGCCCGACCGTCGCGACCCCAGCAGTAGTAGACCGCGAGCGGGTTGAACAGCCAGCCGAAGGTCCGCAGCTGTGCGAGGAGATGGACCGGCCCCGTCGGCCGGCGATGGAGCCGCTCCTGCACGAGGTCGCGCACCGCGGTGGCGAGCGGCCGGTCGGTGCCGCCGAGGAAGTCGCGAGGGTGGAAGCGCACCGGCGCCGGGCGGCGCGCCGACCAGAGCGGCAGACGGTCGAGCGAGCCCGGGAGCGCGTCGAGGTCGAGATAGGCAAGGAACAATTTCGGTGCGAATTCACGCAGCGTGGGAACGAATCGGCGGTGTCGCACCGTCCCCTCGTAGATCGCGACGGCCGGATGGTCGCGTGGCACGGGGGCTCCGGCCGAAGGAGACACGGGTTCGGCGGCCGGCGCGAGGAGGGCGGTCATGGGCGCGACTCGAGCAGCCGGACGACCTCGAGTGCGCTCTGCACGCCGTCTTCGTGGAATCCGTAGCCCCAGTAGGCGCCCGCGAAGTAGATGCCGCGGCTGCCTTGGACCTCGGCGCGACGCTGCTGTGCCGCTATCGCGGGGACGTCGAAGACGGGATGCTGGTACTCGAACTCTGAGATCCGCGTGCGGGGGTCGATCTCGTCGGGGCGGTTCAGCGTGACGAGTAAGGGCCGCCGAGTCTCGATCGATTGCAGGCGGTTCATCCAGTAGGTGACGGTGGTTCCGCGCGCGTTCTCGGCGATGGTGTAGTTCCAGCTTGCCCGCGCGCGGGTTGCGCGGCAGCATTCGTTCGTCCGTGTGCAACGTCGCGATGTTGCGCTGATAGCCGATCGCGCCGAGGACCTCGCGCTCGGCAGTGCTCGCGTCGGCCAGCATGCGCAACGCCTGGTCGCTGTGCGTCGCCACGATCACACGGTCGAAGAGTGCCGGGCCGCGGCTCGTGAGCACTTCGACGAGTTGTGAGCCGCCGACCGCATCGCGGGTGACGATCTTCTGCACGGGCATGTCGAGTTGTATGCGATCGGAGAACGGCGCGGTGAGGGCCTCGACGTAGCGTCGGGAACCGCCGGTCACGGTGCGCCATTCGGGCTGCCCGGCGAGTTCGAGCAGCCCGTGATTGTGCATGAAACGCGCGTACGCGCGCACCGGGAAGCGCATGAAGGTCGCCGGATCGGCCGACCAGATCGACGCGCCGAAGGGGATGAGGAACTGGCGCACGAATGACTGCGAGAAGCGTCCTCGACGCACGAAGTCGGCCAAGGTCTCGTCGGCGTAGGCGTTGAACCCGCCCCCGCCGGGGAGCCGGTCGCGCCCGTTCCAGCGCGTCTCACGCGCGACGAGCCGGCGGGCCGCGCGGTTGAAGCGTGTGGCGTCGGCGAGCAAGCGCAGGAACGACGGATTGGCGAGATTGCGGCGCTGGGCGAAGATCGCATTGAGGTTCGAACCGCGAAACTCGAGGCCGGTGCGGGGATCGCTGACGCTGAAGCTCATCTTCGTGGGTTGGGTCGCGACCCCGAGCCGATCGAGCAGCGCACGGAACCCGGGATAGTTGCGGTCGTTGTAGACGATGAACCCGGTGTCGACCGCGACCGAGCGACCGTCGATTTCGACGTCGACGGTGTTGGCATGGCCGCCGATTCGTGTGTCGGACTCGAACACGGTGATCTCGTGGTGGGGGTGGAGCATGTGGGCCGCGACGAGCCCGGACACGCCGGTGCCGACGATGGCGATCTTCATCGCACCGCCTCCAGCAGTGCACCGACGCCCGCGCGGTCGACGCACCAATTCCAGCATCGCTCGGCATCGGCGTCGCTGGTGCGGGTGCCCGGCAGCGGGGAAACGGATCGTGGCCGGCGGTCCAGCCAGAACTGCCCGTTCGTCTCGAGCGCGCGCGGATCGGCCGCCAGCCACACCATCGTGTCGGCTCCCTGACTCGGCGTGCGCAGCAGCGGCCCCATCAGCGCGCGGAAGCGCGGCAGCGACTCGCGCACACCGGGCGTGTCGGCCCAGCCCGGGTGCATCGCGTGGAACACGACGCCGGACGCGGCGCGGTGTTTCGGCCAGCATTCGTTGAGCACGACCTGGGCCCGCTTGGCGTTGGCATAAGCGCGGGCGCCGTTGAACGGGATCGCGGGTGTGGCGAGTGCGTCCATATCGAGACGCTGGGTGTACATGCCCCCCGACGAGACCGTGACGACGCGGGCGCCGGGTGTGGCTCGGAGGATCGGAAGCAGCGCGGCCGTCAGCAAGAACGGTGCGACGACATGCACCTGCGCGGTGACCTCGAGCCCATCGACCGTGCAGCGCAGATCGTGGGTGAGCGCGCCCGCGTTGTGGATCAGCACGTCGAGCCGCGGTACCGACCGGTGGACGCGGTCAGCGAGGCGCCGAACGTCGTCGAGGATCACGAGGTCCGCGAGCGCGGTCGTCACGCTGGAATCCGGTGCGACGGCGGTGATCGCGCGCCGCGCGGCTTCGGTGCGCTGCGCGTCGCGGCCGACGACCCAGAGGTCGGCGTTGCGCTGCGCCAGAGCTGTCGCCGCGGCAAGGCCGAGACCGCCGGTCGCGCCCGTGACCAGCGCGACCCGGCCGCTCATGTCGATCTTGGGCTCGGCATCCCAATCGAAGAGTGCGCGGCGTGCCTGGAACCCGATGCGGCTGAAGCTGCCGACGACCGTTGCTTCGAGCACGGCGTCGGCCAGCCGCCGGGCGCCGTCGGACAGTGTCACGCCTGCACCGCCGACAGGTGCGTGCGCAGGCCGGCGGCGGCGCGGTCACCGATACGGCGGAAGACGATCGCGAGGAGCGGGTCGGCCAGCCGCCCGATGCCTTTGGCGTGGAGCTGCGCGTCGTAGACCACGACGGAGCCGCGGTCGTCGTCTTGGAACGTGATCGTGTCGACGGAACGGACCGAGCGGTTCTCGGCTCGCAGCACGATCCGCTCGTCGCGGTCGAGATCGACGATCTCGTAGACGAGGGGTATGCGCCTTCCGAGGAACCGGGCGACGAGACGGAACCGCGAGCCGACCCCGACCGGCTCGGGCGTGAGCATCTCGCCGGCTTCGACGCCGGGGTCCCACTCCGCAGCCCGATCGAAACGACTGAGGTCTTCGAACGCAGCGGACCGGGTGACCGTGACGGGAATTCTTGCGACGTAGTGAGCCATCGGCTCCTCCTTCCGGGAGGGACCGACTTTAGCACTAAATATCTCTGCCGCGACCATGAGCGGCAGCCGGTCCGGGTTCGCCGGGCGCGGGTAGTTCTCCGGCGCGAACCGGAACACGTTGGAGGGAGCACTCGGGCGCGGCGCGATCGCGCGCTACTTCGATCTTCCCGGCCCGCGCGGGAAGATCAGGGCGCGACCTGACCGCTGCATCGCGGGCCCGCTGCCGCGAGTGTCGATCGACTGCCCGCGGGCCGTATCAACGATCGTTGTCGAAGCGACAACGACAGTGGAGGTGATGGGACTCGAACCCACGGACCTCCTGCATGCCATGCAGGCGCTCTACCAGCTGAGCTACACCCCCGGGGGCCAATCACGCTACCAGTGCGCGACCCCGATCCCGGCCCCTTCGACCGCCGAACGCGCGTTCGTGCCGCGGGTCGCCCGATGGGCGCGCAACTCGCCGGGCGGCGCGAAGAGCGGCCGGTAGCTTGGAGCGTGTGAACGCTCGCTCCGACGAAATTCCCGCCCACCGTTACGACGCGGCGCTGGCGAACGAGATCGAAGCGAAGTGGCAGGACTACTGGGAGCGCGAGCACACCTTCTACACGCCCAACCGTACGGGCCTGCTCGGCGAGGAGAACGACGAACTCGCGGCGAAACCGCCGCTGTTCGTGCTCGACATGTTCCCGTACCCGAGCGGTACCGGCCTGCATGTCGGGCACCCGCTCGGCTACATCGCCACCGACGTCTACGCGCGCTTCGAACGCATGAACGGTCGCAATGTCCTCCACGCGATGGGCTACGACGCGTTCGGGCTCCCCGCCGAGCAGTACGCGGTGCAGACCGGCCAGCACCCGCGGGTCACGACCGAGCAGAACATCGCCAACATGCGTGCCCAGATGCGGGCGCTCGGCCTCGCGCACGACCCGCGTCGCGGGATCGCCACCACCGACGTCGCCTACTACCGCTGGACCCAGTGGATCTTCCTGCAGATCTACAACTCCTGGTACGACCCCGACCAGGACAAGGCTCGCCCGATCGAGACACTGGTCGCCGACCTTCGCGGCGGCCGCTTCGCGGCAGCGGGCGACGTGCCGTTCGACGACCTCGACGTCGTCGATCAGCGCCGCCTGGTCGACTCCTACCGTCTCGCGTACACCGCCGAGGCGCCGGTCAACTGGTGCCCGGCGCTCGGCACGGTGCTCGCGAACGAAGAAGTCACTGCCGACGGGCGCAGCGAGCGCGGCAACTACCCGGTTTACAAGCGGCCACTCAAGCAGTGGATGATGCGCATCACGTCGTACGCCGACCGGTTGCTCGCCGACCTCGACGTGCTCGACTGGACCGACTCGATCAAGCAGATGCAACGCAACTGGATCGGGCGCAGCACCGGCGCGGCCGTACGGTTCCCGGTGGAAGGCCACGAGCACGTCGAGATCGAGGTGTTCACGACGCGCCCCGACACGCTGTTCGGCGCCACCTACATGGTGCTGGCACCGGAGCACCCGCTGGTCGACGTGATCACGGCGAGCGAATGGCCGGGCGACGACGTGTGGGCCGACTGGGAGAGCAACCCGACCGACGCGTGGAAGGGTTTGTTCGGCTCGACGGGGACGCCGGCCGACGCCGTCACCCGTTACCGCGAGTTCGCGTCGCGCAAGACCGACCTCGAACGCCAGAGCGAAGGTCGTGAGAAGACGGGTGTGTTCATCGGCGCGTTCGCGATCAACCCGGTCAATGAGAAGAAGATCCCGATCTTCGTCGCCGACTACGTGCTCATGGGTTACGGCACCGGGGCGATCATGGCTGTGCCGGCCGAAGACGAACGCGACTGGGAGTTCGCGCAGATCTTCGGCCTGCCCATCGTGCGCACCGTGCAACCGCCCGACGATTTCGAGGGGGGCGCCTACACGGGCGACGGCCCGACGATCAACAGCGGCTTTCTGAACGGGCTCGACAAGCAGGCGTCGATCGCCCGCATGATCGAATGGCTCGAGACCAACGACTGGGGTCGCGGCACCGTCAACTACAAGCTGCGCGACTGGTTGTTCAGCCGGCAGCGTTATTGGGGCGAACCGTTCCCGATCGTCTACGACGACACCGGGTTGCCGGTCGCGGTCCCCGACAACATGTTGCCGGTCGAGTTGCCGGAGATCAACGAGTTCGAGCCGCGCGTGAGCGATGACCCCGACGCGCTCCCCGAACCGCCACTCGCCCGCGCGGAAGACTGGGTCGCCGTCGACCTCGACCTGAGCGGCCCGCCGTGGCGCGGGTACGGCCTCGGCCCGAAGCGCTACCTCCGCGAGACGAACACGATGCCGCAGTGGGCCGGATCGTGCTGGTACTACCTGCGCTACCTCGACCCCACCAACGAAGACGAACTGGTCGACCCCGAGGTCGAACGATCCTGGGCGCAGGGTGTGCGCGCGAACGGCGAGCCGAAAGCCGGGCTGGTCGACCTCTACGTCGGCGGCGTCGAGCACGCGGTGCTGCACCTGCTCTACGCGCGCTTCTGGCACAAGGTGTTGTTCGACCTCGGTTACGTGTCGACGCCCGAACCGTTCCAACGCCTGTTCAACCAGGGTTACATCCTCGCCGCCGCCTACACCGACGAACGCGGGGTGTACGTCGAGGCGACCGAAGTCACCGAGGCCGACGGCGGTTACGTGTGGAACGGCGAGCCCGTGCGTCGCGAGTTCGGGAAGATGGGCAAGAGCCTGAAGAACGCCGTCGCGCCCGACGACATCTACCGCGACTACGGCGCCGACACGCTCCGCCTCTACGAGATGTTCATGGGCCCGCTCGACGCGTCGCGCCCGTGGAACACGGCCGACATCGTCGGTGTGCACCGGTTCCTGCAACGGCTGTGGCGCAACATCGTCGACGAAGACACCGGCGCGTCGAAGGTATCGAAGGAACCGGCCGACGACGAGACACGCCGCTTGTTGCACCGCACGATCGCGACCGTCCGCGACGACCTCGGCCAGTTGCATTTCAACACCGCGGTCGCGCGGCTGTTCGAATTGAACAACCGGCTCACGACCGTGGTGCAGGAGCGGGGGAGCGCACCGGAAGAGGTGGTGGTGCCGTTCGTGCTGATGGTCGCGCCGCTGGCACCACACATCGCCGAAGAGTTGTGGGCGCGGCTCGGTCACGCGCGGTCGCTCGCCTACGAACCCTTCCCCGAGGCCGACCCGGCCCTGCTGGTCGCCGAGACCGTCGAGATCCCCGTGCAGGTCAACTCGAAGGTTCGGGCGCGCATCACCGTGCCGATCGATGCCGGCAAGGTCGCGCTCGAGCAACTCGCACGCGAAGACGAACGCGTCGCCCAGCTGCTCGACGGGCACGAGGTGCGCAAGGCGGTCGTCGTGCCCGGCAAACTCGTCAACTTCGTCCTGAGCTAGGTCATCGGCCATCGGCCATCGGCCATCGGCCGGCGCCGCGGACGTCGACGAGGAGTCGCGTCCGGTAGCATCAGCGTCGCTTTCCCCGGCACTTCCTCCGTGTGGCTTCGTCGCGCCCCCGGAGTTCGAACCGTGCCGAATGAAATCCCCGCTCCCGCCAACCCTTCGTTGCCCCCGCTGCCGCCGCGGCCGCCGGCACCCGGCGGGCACGCCGCCCTCGCCGATCGTCTCCACGCGCTCCGGCGCGACCCGCGCGCGGGCGCGGCCGCCCTGCTCGTCGTCGCCATCGCCGCCGGCGGGTTCTGGTTCCGTTCCGGCATTTCCGCCGCGCCGGCGGCGACGGGGCCGGCCACGACGACCGCGACGCAAGCGGCGGCCAGACCGAACGGCGCGGCCTCGACGGCGGCAACAACGAGCACGACCGTCACGGCGAAGGCGGCCCGGGCCCACGTCGTGGTCGACGTCGCGGGCGCGGTCGCCAAACCCGGGGTGGTCACGTTGCGATCGGGCGCGCGGGTCGTCGACGCGATCGCGGCGGCCGGCGGTGCCCATCCCGACGCCGATCTCGACCGTCTCAACCTCGCCGCGCGGCTCACCGACGGTGAGCGCATCGCCGTTCCCGTCAGGGGCCAGCCGGCTCCGGCCCTCGATCCGGCCGGCGGCGGAACGAGCGGCAGTGTTCCCGCCGCGGGCTCGTCCTCGGCCGCCGCGACGGTACCGACCCCGTCGTCGCCGCTCAACGTCAACAACGCCACCGAACCGCAACTCGAAGCGTTGCCGGGCATCGGTCCGAGCCTCGCGGCCGCGATCATCGCCGAACGCGAGAAGGAGGGTGGGTTCTCGTCGATCGACGACCTGCGCCGGGTGCGCGGGATCGGCGACGTGCGCTTCGCCCAACTGCGACCACTCATCACCGTATGACCGGGCCGTCGGGTGCCCCCACGGTCGAAGCCGCCCCCCTGCTCGCCGTCGGCGCAGTGGTGGTGGGCATCCTCGCCGGCCAGCGCGGCGGCCGGGCGCCGCGACCGGGCTGTTCGTCGCCGGCATGTTGCTGCTGGCCGGCGCGATCGCGTTCGCCGGGTGGGCGCGGGTGGCGGTCGCGGCGCTGGCCTTCTTCCTGGTTGCCGGCGCGTGCTCGCAGCGAGCGTTGAACGGGCTGTCTCATACCGCGATCGACGCGGCCGCGCGCGCCGGGGAATACGTGACGGTACGAGGCACGGTCGCGGCCGACCCCGAAGGTCCGGCGTTCACAACCGGCGTGATCGTGCGGGTCGATGCCTTCGAACCCGACGGCGGTGCGGGCCGCGCCGCGCCCGGCACCGCGGTCGCGCTGCACCGGCTCGTCCTCGTTCGGTCGTCGGGCACCGAGGCCGGCGGGTTCCGCCTGTTGACCCTCGGCGATCGTGTGGCGGTGACGGGCCGGGTCGAACCGCTCGACGGGTACGACCGCCGCTTCCGCTGGCGCCACGTCGTTGCCCGCGTCGTCGACCCGCAACTCGTCGGGTTCAGCCCGTCGCGTTCCACCGTGCTGGTGGCCGCCAACGCGGTGCGAAGTGCGACCCAGCGGGGCGCGACCGGGCTCGCGCCGAACGAGCGGGCGCTGTTCGCCGGTTTCCTGCTCGGCGACACGCGCGGGATCGCTTCCCCCGTCGTCGCCGACTACCGCAACGCCGGGCTTTCGCACCTGCTCGCGGTGTCCGGTGCGAACGTCGCCTTCGTGCTCGCGCTCGCGGGGCCGTTGCTCCGCCGCTGCCGCCTGCCGGTTCGTCTCACCGCCGGCATCGCGATCATCGTGATCTTCGCGGCGGCGACCCGGTTCGAGCCTTCGGTGTTGCGCGCGTCGGTAATGGCTGCGATCGCGATGGCGGCTTCTTTCGCCGGCCGCCCCGTCGCGCCGGTGCGGCTGCTCGCGTACGCAGTCATCGCGCTGTTGCTCGCCGACCCGTTCCTGCTGCACTCGGTCGGCTTCCTCCTCTCGGTCGGCGCCAGTGCCGGCATCGCGTTGTGGTCGGCGCCGATCGCGCGCCGGCTTCCCGGCCCGCGGGTGGTGCGGGAAACGCTCGCGGTCACCATCGCCGCGCAACTGGGTGTCGCGCCGATCCTCCTGCCGGTGTTCGGGTCGATCCCCGCCATCACGCCCCTCGCGAACCTGCTGGCGGTGCCGGTCGCGGAACCGCTGACCGTCTACGGGTTCGCGACCGCGTTCCTGCTCGCGCTCGTTGCGCCCATCCGGCCCCTCGCAGCTGCCGTCCAGTTGCCGACCCGCGCCATGCTTTCCTGGGTGAGTGGGGTGGCGCACGTCAGTGCCGCGGTGCCGCTGGCGTTGCACACTCGCGCCGCGCTCGGGCTGCTGGCACTCGCCTGCACAGCGGCGGCGGCGTGGAAGGCCGGCGCTACCCTCCGGGGCGATGCCGGTTCCCCCTTCGCAACCGTCGACGGCCGGCGCGCCGAGGCCGCTCCCGAAACCATTCCCGAAGCTGCGACTCGGTGACGCGACGCTTGCGATCGGCACTCGCGCGGTGGTGATGGGGATCCTCAACCGCACCCCCGACTCCTTCTACGACAAGGGCGCGACCTGGTCGTTCGACGCGTTCCTCACCCGGGCCGAGGCACTCGTCGCCGACGGCGCCGACCTCCTCGACGTCGGCGGGGTGAAGGCCGGTCCCGGGCCCGAAGTCGGCGAAGCCGAAGAACTCGACCGGGTCGTGCCCGCCGTCGAAGCGTTGCGCGCCCGTTTCGGTACGCCGATCTCGGTCGACACCTGGCGCGCGTCGGTGCTCGACGCGGCCGGCGCGGCGGGCGCCGCGGTGGGCAACGACATCTCCGGTTTCGCCGACCCCGACTACCTGCGGGTCGCCGCCAAACACGACCTGACCGTCGTCGCGACCCACATCCGCCTCGCGCCCCGGGTTCCCGATCCCGAACCGGTGTACGGCGATCTCGTCGGCGACGTCGAGGCGTTCCTCTCGGATCGCGCCCGCCGGGCGGAGGGTGTGGGCCTGCGCCCGGAACAGATCGTCGTCGACGCCGGTCTCGACCTCGGTAAGACCCCCGCACAGAGCGCGGTGTTGCTGCGCGAGAGCGCGCGCCTCGCGTCGCTCGGATACCCGTTGCTGCTGTCGGCGTCGAACAAGCGGTTCTTCGGTGAGCTGCTCGATCTCGACATCGCCGATCGCGGTCCGGAGTCGCTGGCGTCGGTCGCGTACGGAGTGATGTACGGCTGCCGCATCCTCCGGGTGCACGACGTGCGGGGAACCGCTCGTGCCTGCCGGGTGATCGAGGCCATCCTGGCGGCGGAGGCGGCCGCGTGACCGACTCCCTGGTCACCATGGTCCGCGGCGACGACCCGGCCCTTCGTGATCGTGAAGTGCAGCGCGTCGTCGACGAGTTGCTCGGCGCCGACGACCGTTCCCTCGCGCTCGACGACCATTCGCTTGCCGGTCGCCGTCGCGGCGCGCCCGGCGACGACGACCGCGAGGCGTCCGACGCCGATTCCCTCGACGCGGGGGTGTTCAGCATGATCACCAACGCGTTGCAGTCGCCACCGTTCATGACGAGCAGTCGCGTTGTCGTCGTGCGCGAGATCGCCAACCTCACGAAGGAACAGACGCAGTGGCTGGTGTCGTACATCGCCGCGCCGCTCGACACGTCGCGGTTGGTGCTCGTCGCGGGCGGGGGCAAGACCCCCGCCGCGCTCGACAAGGCGTTGAAAGCGGCAAACGCGCGGATCGTCTCCCCGGCGGCGGAGAAGATCGACGACGTGATCGGTGCCGAGGCGCGCGACCAGCACGTCCGCCTCACCGCGGATGCGAAGCAGGCGATCTCGAAACAGTTCGGTGAAGACGCGAGCCGAGTCCCGGAACTCGTCGAGCTGCTCCACTCGACCTACGGCGAGGAGCGCACGCTCGACGTCACCGACATCGACGCCTATCTCGGCGAACTCGGCACCGCCGGCCCGTTCGATCTCACCAACGCGATCGATCGTGGTGATCTCCCGGCCGCGCTCGAAGTGTTGTACCGCCAACTCACCGCGACGAGCGCGCGCAACCCGAAGCCGGTGCACCCGTTCGTGATCATGGCGATGCTGGTGTCGCGCTATCAACGGTTCCTCCGTCTCGACGATCCCGCGATCGTCACGAAGGAGCAGGCGGCCGAGGTCCTCGGTATGAAAAGCGCGGCCGGCGCCGGTTTCGTGCTGCGCACCGCCCGTCAGCTCGGCTCCGACGGTCTACGGGAGGCGATGGGCCTGCTCGCGCAGGCCGAGCTCGACCTGCGCGGCGAAAGCGGGATCGACGAACGCACCGTGATCGAAGTGTTGGTCGCGCGGCTGGCGCACCTCCACCGACGGAACCAGCGGGGTTCGTCGCGAACGGCGGCCGCGGCGCGGCGTTGAGCGCACGGAGTTGAAGCTGTAGAACGGCGGCCCATGCCGGACGACCACAAGATCGTGATCATCGGAGCCGGGCCCGCCGGTCTGACCGCGGCGTACGTTCTGAACAAGCGTGGCGTGCGGAGCACCGTGCTCGAAGCCGACACGGTCGTGGGCGGGATCAGCCGGACCGCATCCGCGGAAGGCTGGCGCTTCGACATCGGCGGTCACCGCTTCTTCACGAAGGTGCAGGCCGTCGAGGACGTCTGGTTCGAGATTCTCGGCGCCGACGACTTCCTGAAGCGGCCGCGCCTCAGCCGGATCTATTACCGCGGCAAGTTCTACGACTATCCGATCTCGGCAATGAACGCGCTGAAGAACCTCGGGCCGGTCGAAGCGTTGCGCTGCGTCGGCTCGTACCTCTGGGCACGGGTGCACCCCCCGAAAGACAAGACGACCCTCGAGGGTTTCGTCGTTTCGCGGTTCGGGTGGCGCTTGTACGGGCATTTCTTCAAGACCCAGAGCGAGAAGGTCTGGGGCGTTCCGTGCACGGAGATCCAGGCCGACTGGGGGGCGCAGCGCATCAAGAACCTCTCCCTCTTCCGGGCGGTGTGGGAGGCGCTGAAGCCGAAGCGTGTACGCGCGAAGGCGGCGAAATCGAAGCAGGTGACGAGCCTCATCGAGGAGTTCAACTACCCGAAGTACGGCCCCGGGATGATGTGGGAACGTTGCGCCGACCTCGTCACCGCAGACGGAACGAAGATCGTGTTCGACGCGCCGGTGACGAAGGTCGAGCACCACGACGGTCGGGCGGTCGCGGTCACCGCGCTGACCGACGGCGCACCGAGCCGCTTCGAGTGCACCGAGGTGATCTCCTCGATGCCGATCGGTGCACTCTTGCGAGCGATGGACCCACCTCCCCCCGCCGACGTCATCGCCGCGGCCGACGCGCTCCGCTACCGCGACTTCATCACCGTCGCGCTCGTCGTGCCCGAGTCGGTCGGGTTCCCCGACAACTGGATCTACATCAACGACCCGTCGGTCGAGGTCGGTCGCATCCAGAACTTCGGCCGGTGGTCGCCCTACATGGTCAAGGACGGGCGCACGTGCCTCGGGCTCGAGTTCTTCGTGTGGGAGGGCGACCACATGTGGACGAAGGGCGACGCCGACCTGATCGAGCAAGGCAAACGCGAACTCCACGAGATCGGGCTTCTCGACGACGTCTCGCTCGTCGAGGATGGGTTCGTCGTGCGGATGCCGAAGGCGTACCCGATGTACGACGCCCGCTACAAGGAGAACGTCGGTCGTCTTGCGCAGTGGATCGCGGAGCACACACCCAACGTGTACCCGGTCGGCCGGAACGGGATGCACCACTACAACAACCAGGACCATTCGATGTTCACCGCGATGCTTTCGGTCGAGAACATCTTCGGCGCCCACCACGACGTCTGGAACGTGAACGTCGAAGAGGAGTACCACGAGGAGAAGGTCGCGGCCCCTCCGCACCCGAACCAGTGACGAGCCCCGATCGCACGGCTAGCCTCCCGGCGGGCGGGCGCTCCGGGGGGAGGAACGCATGCGACGTTCGATTGCCGCACTGGTCGTCTTGGTCGCCACGGCCACCGGGCTCGCCGGGCTCGGCGGGAGCGCCGGTGCGGCCGCCGGTGCCGCGGTCGCAACCGGCGGGGCGCAGAAGTCGCTCAACCCGCAACTCCGAGGCCCGTTCACCGGGACGACCACGTTCACGTTCACGCAGCCGTGCGACTTCGCGCACCAGATCTTCGACGCGACGTACGTGGCGAAGGGTTACCGGCGGGCCGGCTTCTTCCACCTCGACGGCTGCGCCGAACTCACCTCACCGGATTTCACGATCAACGGTTCGTTCACGCTGACCACTCCGACGAAGGCCCAAGTCACGGGCACGATGGCGGGATCGTTCCCCCCGGTGGTCAACAGCGCGCCCTGCACGGCAGGGACGTTCGCGTCGGCCATGGACTTCACGTTGACGATGACCGGCGGAACGAAGACCTTCCGGCACGCCAAAGGCACGATTCACCTGACGGGAACGTGGTGCTCGAGCATGACCCCGGGAATCCCGAGCGAGATCTTCGGCTTGCTCCGGGGCCACATTCACCGCGTGCGCGCGCGGCCCTGAACGTCGGAGCGCGGCCGTCGCCGCGGTGACGAACCTACGACGCGTTCTGCTGGGCCTTGTTGGCCTTGCGCATCATCCGCGAGATCCGTCGCGCCGCCTGGTTGCGGTGGATGATGCCTTTCTCGCCGGCCTTCGCGATGCGCTTCTGCGCCAGTTGCAGCCGTTCCTCGGCATCTTCGGCGCCGGTTTCGACACCGTCGTGCGCGTGCTTGACCCGGGTCTTCAACTCCGACCGCACCGCTTTGTTGCGTACCCGCCGAACCTCGTTCTGCAGGTTGCGCTTCTTCTGACTCTTGATGTTCGCCATGCTGCTTCGTCGATCTCGCGGTCGTGGGTGGAGCAACCCGGGCGGAGCCGGGGAGGAACCGAGCGAGGGTAGCAGGGTGATGAATCAACGACCCGGCGGGAACGGGCCGGCCGGGTCGCCGACCGAGGGGCGGGCAGGCGCTGGTGCGGCGGGCCCGCCCGCCCCGCTGGGAAGCCGCACGGGTGCGGCGAGCACGAAACGGCGGGGACAGCCGTGCCGTGCGCTCGGAGGTACGGACGCGTACCGGGCACGGTTCACCGCTACCGGCACAATGGTGATGGCATCGCCGGTCGACCGGCGACCCGGCCTCCGGCAAGGACCATGTGACCGACCTCGACCACATCCGCTGCCTGTCGATCATCGCCCACATCGACCACGGCAAATCGACGCTCGCCGACCGGCTCCTCGAGCTGACCGGCGCCGTCGACCCGCGCGACATGCGCGCGCAGTACCTCGACTCGATGGATCTCGAACGCGAGCGGGGCATCACGATCAAAGCGCAGAACGTGCGCCTCGAGTACAAGGGTTTCGTCGTCAACCTCATCGACACGCCCGGCCACGTCGACTTCGGCTACGAGGTGAGCCGCAGCCTGGCCGCGTGTGAAGGTGTGATCCTCCTCGTCGACGCGTCGCAGGGCATCGAGGCGCAGACGCTCGCCAACGCGTACCAGGCCGTCGAGCACGACCTCACCATCGTCGCCGCCCTGAACAAGATCGACCTGCCCGCGGCCGAGCCGGAACGGCGCGCCGGCGAGATCGAACGGGTGCTCGGCATCCCCGCCGGCGAAGTGCTCCGCATCTCGGCCAAGACCGGTGAGGGCGTCGGCGAGCTGCTCGACGCGGTGATCGAACGCATCCCGTCGCCCACGGGCGACCCCGATGCGCCGACCCAGGCATTGATGTTCGACTCCTACTACGACGCCTACCGGGGCGTCATCAGCGCGGTACGCGTGTTCAACGGCACCCTGCGTTCGGGCGCGCGCCTGCGCTACCTCCAGGCGCGCCAGGAGCACGACGCCGAGGAGATCGGGGTGCGCCTCCCGGTGCCGACGCCGGTCGCGACGCTCGGGCCCGGCGAGGTCGGCTACCTCATCGCGGGCATCAAAGACGTCGGCCAGGCGAAGGTCGGCGAGACCGTCACCGACGCCGCCCGGCCGGCCGAACCGCTCGAGGGGTACCGCGACCCGAAGCCGATGGTGTTCTGCGGCCTCTACCCCGTCGACGGCGACGAGTACGCCGACCTGCGCGACGCGCTCGAAAAGCTGCGGCTCAACGACTCGTCGTTCACCTACGACCCGGAAACGTCGGGCGCGCTCGGGTTCGGTTTCCGGTGCGGGTTCCTCGGTCTGCTGCACATGGAGATCGTGCGCGAACGGCTCGAACGCGAGTACGGCGTCGCGCTCGTCGCGACCGCGCCCAACGTCGAGTACCGGCTCGAGTTCCCCGACGGCCGGGTGGAAGTGGTCGACAACCCGTCGTCGATGCCGCCGCTCAACGAGGTGGCGGCGATCGAAGAACCGTACGTCGACGTCACGGTGCTCACCCCGACCGACTACGTCGGGACGTTGATGGAGCTGGCGCAGCAACGGCGCGGATCGTTGCAGAAGATGGAATACCTGTCGGAAGATCGTGTCGAACTCGTCTACGTGATCCCGCTCGCCGAGATCGTGCTCGACTTCTTCGACCAGATGAAGTCGCGTACGCGCGGGTACGCGAGCCTCGACTACGAACCGGCCGGGTACCGCGCCTCCGACCTCGTGAAGGTCGACGTGCTCCTCAACAACACCGCCGTCGACGCGTTCTCCGCGATCGTGCACCGCGACAAGGCCTACGACTACGGCCGCAAGATGACCCAGAAGCTGCGCGAGTTGATCCCGCGGCAACTCTTCGACGTGCCGATCCAGGCGGCGATCGGCGGCCGGATCCTGGCGCGTGAAACGGTGAAGGCGAAGCGCAAGGACGTGCTCGCCAAGTGTTACGGCGGCGACATCTCCCGGAAGCGCAAGCTGCTCGAACGCCAGAAGGAGGGGAAGAAGAAAATGAAGCAGATCGGTCGAGTCGAGGTTCCCCAGGAGGCCTTCGTCGCCGCGCTCCGTCTCGACGAGTAACCGGGTACGTGGAACGCAACCTCGAGGCCGCGACACCGCGGATGCGCCGTCAGCTCCGGCTGATCGCGATCCTTGCCGCGTTCGTCGCCTGCATCATCGTCGCCGCGTTCATTGGTGCGTTCCGCAACCAGGGCGCGAACGCGCATCTCCCGACCGCGGTACGAATCGACGCCGCGGCGCTGGCCGAGGGCGCGTTCTCGCAGGCGACGATCGACACCGATGTGGTCCTCGACGGCCACGAGTACAAGCAGGTCGCGTTGCTGATCACCCGTTCCGCCGGCCAGGTGCACGCGCTGTGGGCGCACAGCACGCACGTCGGGTGCCGGGTGGTCCCGTACCGCAACCAGAGCTTCGTCGACCCGTCGAAGCGCGCCGACGCGAAGTTCGTCGACCCGTGCGGCAATGCGGTGTGGGCGCTCGACGGCCGCTGCCTCGCCGGCGACTGCCCCCACGGGCTCGACGAGTTCGCGGTGACGGTCCGCAATGGCGTCGCCTACGCCGACCTCACCAACCTCCACCACTCGGCCTAGAACTCGTTTTGATGTAGCGAAACCGCGGTCTTGCGCGCTCTGGGTACATCAAAACGAGTTCAGTCGCGGGGGAGGCCGAGCACTTTCTCGCCGAGGATGTTGCGTTGCACCTCGCTCGTGCCGCCGCCGATCGTGAGCGCGCGCGAATAGAGGTAGCCGTAGTGCCACATGCCCGCATCGGGCTCGCCGTAGGGGCCACGATCGGTGAGCAGGCCCGCGGTGCCGGCGAGTTCCATCGCCAGTGCCATCACGTGCTGGCCATGCTCGTCGGAGAGCGCCTTGCGCACCGATGCCTCGGGGCCCGGTTCCATGCCGCGCACCTTCGCCGACACCGTGCGCAGGCGGATGAGGCGCAGCACCTCCGACTCGACGAACAGCTGCGCGAGCCGCTGCCGCAGCCCGGCGTCGCGCGTGCCGCCGTGGGCGCGCACGACGTCGAGCACGTCGGTCGCCGTCGGGCCGCGTCCCCAGAGCGCGCCTTCACCCGACAACGACACCCGTTCGTTGCCGAGGGTGACCTTCGCGAGGCGCCAACCGTCGTCGACCTTCCCGACGACGTTCGCGGCGGGCACGCGCACGTCGTCGAAGAACACCTCGTTGAACTCGTGCGTGCCGGTCATCTGCACGAGCGGGCGGACGGTGACGCCGGGGCTCTTCATGTCGAGCACGAAATAGGTGATGCCGTTCTGCGCCGCCGCGCTCGGGTCGGTCCGCGCGAGCAGGATCCCGTAGCGGGCGACGTGGGCCAGCGTCGTCCAGACCTTCTGGCCGTTCACGACGAACTCGTCGCCGTCGCGCACGGCACTCGTGGTGAGCGACGCGAGGTCGCTCCCCGCGCCGGGCTCGCTGAACAGCTGGCACCAGATCTCCGAGCCGTCGAGCAGCCCGGGCAGGTACCGCTCTTGCTGCGCCACCGTGCCCGCGACCATCAGCGTGGGCCCGGCCCAGCCGATCCCGATCGGGTTCATCGGCTTGGGGACCCGCAACTCCCGCATGACCTGGTCGATCGCGAGCTGCTCGGTGGGCGAGGCGTCGAGCCCCCACGGGCGTGGCCAGTGAGGAGCGACGTAGCCGGCCGCCGCGAGACGCCGCCCCCAGTCGTTCGGGAACGCTCCGGCGGGCGCCTCCCGTTCGACGAACGCTCGCGCCGCGGCGGCCGCCGCGAGCGCCTCGGTCGGAAGCTCGAGGTCCACCGGCCGACGCTACCTCCGCGACCTCCGGCCGTCATCCGCCGGTGGCGGTGGCGCCGAACAGGAGTGATGGTCCCCGACGAGCTCTCCGAATCGCGCCCCGGGGTGGGAGGGTGCGGGCCTCGCGCGGTGCGCGCCACGCGCACGCGCGACGGGACCGACACCGAGCTGATGGCGTCGGTCGTGGCGGGCGACCAGCAGGCGCTGGCCTCGGTGTACGAGCGGCATGGCGACACGTGCTTCGCGCTGGCCCGCCGGGTGCTGAACGACCGTTCCCTCGCCGAGGAAGTGGTGCAGGAACTGTTCGTCCGGTTGTGGCGCGATCCCGAACGTTTCGACCCCGGTCGCGGGTCGTTGCGCTCGTTCCTGCTCGCGCAGGTGCACGGCCGGAGCGTCGACTTGCTGCGGGCCGAGGTGGCGCGCCGCGGCCGGGAGGAACGCGACGCCTTCCGCTCGCCCGCGATCGACGACGATCTCGAGCGGGCGGTGCTCGATCTCACGGAGGCCGAGGCGGTGCGCGCCGCGCTGGGTTCGCTGGCGGAAGGTGAACGCACGGCGATCGAACTTGCGTACTTCGGGGGCCATACGTATCGCGAGGTTGCGACGTTGCTCGAACAACCTGAAGGCACGGTGAAGAGTCGTATCCGTTCCGGCCTGCTGCGCCTCCGCGCGGCGCTGATCGAAGCGGGGGTGGCCGAATGAATACCGGCAACGGTCCGCGCGACGACACCCGCGACGAAGGTCGCGACGAAGGTATGGAGGAGCTGCTCGGCGCGTACGCGCTCGATGCGGTCGACGAGCAAGACCGCGCGCGCGTCGACGGCTACGTCGCGCGGTCGCCGGCGGCGCAGCGAGCACTCGACGAGTTGCGAGAGACCGCGGCGATGCTCGCGCTCGTCCCCTCGGCCGGCGAACCGGCACCGGCCGATCTGTGGTCGCGCATCGCGGGGGAAATCGAGCCCGGCGCCGCGAGCGAGGCGACCGTCGTGCCGATGGAGGTGAAGCGGCGGCCGTTCTCGCCGCACGTCGTCGCGCCATTCTCGGTGGCGGCGGCGATCATCATCGTGTTGCTCGCGGTACAGGTGGTGCACCTGCGCGGGCAGGTCGACAACCTGAAGGCGACCGGTCCGGTCGCGTCGGCGGCGCTGTTCGATCGGGCGACCGGTGTTCCCGGTGCGAAGGTCGCGTCGCTCTCGGGCGGGAATACGGCGCTGGCCCGGATCGTGGTGTTGCCCGACGGCACCGGCTACCTCGTGAACAAGGCACTCGCGCCGTTGCCGCCGACCCGCACGTACCAGTTGTGGGCGCTGGTCGGCAGCCCCTCCAAACCGACGGTGATCTCCGCCGGTGTCCTGGGCTCGGCGCCCCGGGCGGCCGCCTTCAACGTGTCGCCCGAGGTCGTCGGCTTCGCGCTCACCGAGGAGCACACGGGCGGCGTCGTGTCGTCGCACAATCCACCGATCGCGACCGCCGACCTCGCCTGATCCGCGATCATGGCGCTCGTGGCACCGGCGGCGACGGGCAGTGAGCGCGACCAGAGGTTGGGGTGTTACGTCCACATCCCGTTCTGCGCGCACCGTTGCGACTACTGCGATTTCGCGACGTGGACGGATCGGGCCCACCTCATCGACCGTTACGTCGACGCGTGCGTCGAGGACCTGCGCCGCCGGGTCGCGAACGGGCAGCGGGCGGCGACGTCGGTGTTCTTCGGTGGCGGTACGCCTTCGCTGCTCGACGCCGGTTTGCTCGTACGCATCCTCGACGCGATCCCGCGCACCGCCGGCTGTGAAGTAACGGTCGAGTGCAACCCCGACTCGGTCGATGCCGCGAAGTTCGGCACGTACGTCCGCGCCGGCGTGAACCGATGCTCGTTCGGCGTGCAGTCGATGCGCCCTCACGTGCTCGCGGCGCTCGGGCGAACGCACGCCCCGGCCAACGTGCAGCGCGCGGTCACGCTCGCGCGCGCCGCCGGCATCGAGCGCATCAACGTCGATCTCATCTACGGCACTCCGGGCGAGACGCTCGACGACTGGCGCGCGACGCTCGACGCGGCGATCGCGCTGGGTACCGACCATGTCAGCGCGTACGCGCTCACCGTCGAACCGGCGACGCCGCTCGGCCGGGCGGTCGCGTCCGGGGCGCGGCCGGCACCCGACGACGACGACCAGGCCGACAAGTACGTCCTCGCCGATCGCGTCCTCGGCGATGCCGGTCTCGAGTGGTACGAGGTCTCGAACTGGGCGCGACCGGGGCACGAGTGCCGCCACAACCAGTGCTATTGGGACGGCACCGAGTACGTCGCGATCGGCGCCGCGGGCCACGGGTTCACCGGCGGGCGACGGTGGTGGAACGCCCGTACCCCCGAGCGGTACATCGAGCGGATCGAGCGGGGGAGCGACGCCGTGACGGGCGACGAGGTGCTCGACGGCCCGGCCCGGGCCGAGGAGGCGTTCGGGCTGGCGCTGCGCACCCGGGCCGGGGCGGCCGTCGCCCCCGGCGCGGCGGCCACCGTCGACGCGCTGGCGGAGATCGGCCTGGTCGTCGCCGGTGCGGACCGGGTCACCCTGACCCCGCACGGTCGCCTGCTCGCGACCGACGTGACCGCCCGGCTTCTCCTCGCCGGTGGCGCGGCGGCGCCCGATGCGGTTAGCACTCGGTACCATTGAGTGCCAACGAGGGCGGTCGAGGGCAACCGATGCACGTGGACAACCGGCGCAACGTTGGGATGGGAACCGAGTGAGCGGCACTGCGAGCGGTGCCCCGAGCGGTACCGAAGGCCTCGACGAGCGGAAGGCGGCGATCCTCAAGGCGATCGTCGAGCAGTACGTCGAGCACGCGCAGCCGGTCGGGTCGCAGGCGGTGAACCAGACCGCGGAATTGACCGTTTCCGCCGCGACGATCCGCAACGAGATGAGCGTCCTCGAACGCGAGGGGTACATCGCGCAGCCTCACACCTCGGCCGGTCGTATCCCGACCGACCTCGGCTACCGCTACTACGTCGACAATCTCGCCGGACCGTCGCAGCTCGCGCCGGCGGAGCGACGCCGGATCGCCGAGTTCTTCACCACCACGACCCGTGTGATGGACGAACTCCTTCTCCAGACCAGCCAGCTGCTGGCCCGGGTCAGCGCGCACGCCGCCGTCGTCGTCGGCCCCCAACCTGATGCGGCGCTGGTGCGCGCGGTGCACCTCGTGCAACTGCAACCACGCTTGGTGCTCGTGGTGGTCGTGTGCTCCAACGGTGCGGTCGAGAAGGAACCGATCGCGCTCGAAACCGACGTCGACGAAACCGACGTCGCGGTGGCCGGGACGCGCCTCGCCGCGCTCCTCGAGAACGCGACGCTCGCCGACCTCCCAGCGCCCGAACGCGACCTCCACCGCCCCGAGGACGACGCCGACAAACTCGTCGACGCCGCGTGTGACGCGCTGCGTGCCCGCGTGCACTTGCACGGTGGCGAACCGCTGTACGTCGGAGGCGTGAGCCGGCTCGCGGCCGAGCAGTTCGCGTTCGCCGACGCCGCGAGCGCGGCGCGCCTGCTCGAGCTGCTCGAGCAGCACGTCGTGTTGTCGACGTTGCTGCGCGAACTGCTCGGCGCCGGGATCACCGTCCGCATCGGGTCGGAGAACGAACGGGTCGACCTGCGCGAGTGCTCCCTCGTGCTCGCGCCTTACCTGGTGGAAGGCCACCTGGCGGGTACCGTCGGGATCTTGGCCCCACGCGCATGGACTACCGCCGGGCGCAAGCCGCCGTGCACACGGTGTCGCAGTTGCTCGGCCGCCAACTCTCACAGTGATGTCGCGGTGACCACGGACTACTACGAACTGCTCGGTGTCTCGTCGTCGGCGACCGAGGACGAGATCAAGAAGGCCTACCGCCGGCTCGCGCGCCAGCACCACCCCGACGCGAACCCCGACGACCCGGAGGCCGAGGCGCGGTTCAAGGAAGTGAGCATCGCCTACGAGACGTTGCGCGACCCCGAACGCCGCCGCCGCTACGACATGTTCGGTCCGGACGGGGCGGCCGCGGGCGCCGGCGCCGGACCGTTCGGGCAGGGCGGTTTCGACGCCGGCCAGTTCGGGCTGAACGACCTGTTCGACGCGTTCTTCGGCGGCGACGCGTTCGGCCGCACCCGCGGCTCTGCCGGCCCCGTTCCCGGCCCCGACGTCGAGACGAAGATCGAGCTCACACTCGAAGATGTGGTGTTCGGTGCGAAGAAGAGCGTCGACCTGCACCTGCCGGTCACGTGCGAGACCTGCGACGGTTCGGGCTGCGCGCCGGGAACGCATTCCTCCACCTGCCCGACCTGCAACGGAAGTGGCGAGGTCCGCCAGGTGCGCCGGTCGTTGCTCGGCCAGGTCGTCACCGCGGGCCCGTGCCACCAGTGCGAGGGCACCGGCTCGATCATCCCGTCGCCGTGCGCGACGTGCAACGGCGCCGGTCGGGTCATGGGCGATCGTCAGATCGAGCTCGACGTGCCGGCCGGCATCGATTCGGGGCAACGGCTGCGGCTCGCGGGCCGGGGCGCGGCGGCGCCGCGCGGCGGCCCCGCCGGCGACCTCTACGTGTCGGTCCGCATCGCGCCCCACCCCGAGTTCGAGCGGCGGGGAGACGACCTGCACCGGATGTTGCGGATCGCGATGACCCAGGCCGCGCTCGGCACCCGGTTCACGCTCGACACCTTCGACGGGCCGGAGGAACTCCCGGTGCCACCCGGGACCCAGCACGGCCGGGTGTTCCGCCTGCGCGGGCACGGCGTGCCGTCGTTGCGAACCGGCCGGCGCGGCGACCTTCTCGTGGAGGTCGCGGTCGAGATCCCGGCGAAACTGTCGGGTGAGGAGGCCGAGCTCCTCACGCAGTTCGCGGAGTTACGCGGGGAGGAAGTCGCGCCCGCGAAGGACCACGGGTTCTTCTCGCGTATCCGCTCCGCGTTCCAGTAGTGCCCGGGCCGGTCTTCGGCTGGGCGGCGTCGACCGCGGCGGTGGCGCACGTGTTCGTCGAGGCCTGCGACGACACCTGTTCGATCACCGGCGCCGACGGCCATCACCTGCAGCGGGCCCGGCGCCTGCGCACCGGAGAGGTCGTGACCGCCGCCGACGGCACCGGCGCCTGGCGCTCGTACGCGATCGACGCGGTGGGGCCGGGGGTGCTGCACCTCACGGCCACCGCCCCGGCACGCCGCGAGCCGGAGGTGACGCCGCAGATCTCGGTGGCCGTCGCGCTCACGAAGGGCGGGGCACTCGACGACGTCGTGGCCGGGTGCACCGAGCTCGGGGTGCACGCGATCGAGCCGGTTCGCACGTCGCGTTCGGTCGTACGCTGGGACGCCGATCGGGCGCGGCGCGCCGTCGAACGCTGGCGTGGGATCGCCCGGGAAGCCGCGATGCAGTCACGCCGGGCCCGGGTGCCGGAGGTCACCGAGGTTCGCGACCTCGCGGCGCTGGCCGGCCGCCCCGGCCTCCTCGTCGCCGACCGTTCGGGGGCGGCGGCGAGCGCCGTCGAGCTGCCCGGCTCGGGCCGCTGGACGGTGCTGGTCGGCCCCGAAGGCGGCCTTTCGGACGACGACCTCGGCGCCGTCCACCACGCCCCGCGCGTTCGCGCCGGACACTTCATCCTGCGAGCCGCGACGGCGCCTCTCGCCGTGGTCGCGGCGTTGACCCTCCGGACGACCACTGTGCCTGAAGTCGTGAATTGAGGATGCGGTGTTTCCTGTGGGGATGCGAGGAAGCATGACTTTCACGGAGCGTGCTGGTACGCTCCCGCCGGAAGTCACATGGGCGCTGGGGGTTAGGGAGCACTTGGTGGCTACGGGTGTGCGAGTCGGCGAACGTCTGAGGGCCATTCGTCGGCAAAAAGGTCTGTCACTGCACGATGTCGAGGCGCGCTCGAACCTCGAATTCAAGGCGTCGGTGCTCGGGGCGTACGAACGGGGCGAGCGGGCGATCTCGGTCCCCCGCCTGCTGCGGCTGTCGGAGATCTACGAGGTCCCGTCCGACCAGCTGCTGCCGCGCGAACTCGCCGACGGCAGCGAGATCAGCCTGGTCGACCCGGGCGGCGTGGCCACGCCGGTCGACCTCAACGCCGGGTTCACCATCGACCTCGTCCGGCTGCACGAACTCGACGACCCCGACGCCCAGATCCTGTCGAGGTACGCGACGACGATCCAGCTCGAACGGCAGGACTTCAACGGGCGGCTGTTGACCATCCGCCGCGACGACCTGCGCATCCTCGCGGCGGTGCTCGGCCGGTCGATCGACGAGCTCGGCGCCCGCTTCGAGCAGCTCGGTTTGCGGGCCGGCCTCAACTCGGCGATGAGCCCCGGTTTGAACGCCAACGCGAACGCCGGCGCGAACGCCACCAGCTGATCGTTCGCGCAGCCGCGGGCGGTACTCTGGTCCGGCATTGGCCTCCTCTTCCGCGTCCGCGCAGGTCAAGATCCTGGTCCCCGGCAACCACCTCATGGTGGGCCTGCTCGGCCAACGCGATGAGTTGTTGCGCCTGATCGAAGCCGCGTTCCCGGTGCAGATCCACGTGCGGGGGAACGAGATCACGATCACCGGCGACGAGGCGGAAGCCGATCGCGTCGGGCGGTTGTTCGAAGAGCTGGTCGTGCTGCTCGAACAAGGCCATGAAATCGACCGTGAAGGACTGGGTCGTTCCATCAACATGTTGAAAGCCGATCAGCGGCCGACCGAGGTGCTCGCGACCGAAGTCGTTCGGGGCCGGAAGACGATCCGGCCGAAAACGTCGGGCCAGAAGCAATACGTCGACGCGGTCGTGAACAACACCATCACCTTCGTCGTCGGCCCTGCCGGTACCGGCAAGAGCTATCTCGCCGTCGCGCTCGCGGTGCAGGCCCTCCAAGCGCGCGAAGTCAACCGCATCATCCTCACGCGCCCCGCGGTCGAAGCGGGGGAACGGCTCGGGTTCCTGCCCGGCGACATGCTCGCCAAGGTCGACCCGTACCTGCGCCCGCTCTACGACGCGCTCTACGACATGCTCGATCCGGAGTCGGTCGCGCGCTTGATGGAGCGGGGCACCATCGAGGTGGCGCCGCTCGCGTACATGCGTGGCCGCACCCTCAACGATTCGTTCATCATTCTCGACGAGGCGCAGAACACCACGCCCGAGCAGATGAAGATGTTCCTCACCCGGCTCGGGTTCGGTTCGAAGGCGGTCGTCACCGGCGACGTCACCCAGATCGACCTGCCCGAAGGGCGCGGCCGGTCGGGGTTGTTGCAGGTGCGGGCCGTTCTCGACGGTATCGACGGGCTGCAGTTCGTCGAGCTCGGTTCGAGTGATGTGGTGCGGCACCGCATCGTGCAGGACATCGTCGACGCGTACGAGCGGCACGATCCGCCGCCCGCGCCACGCCGGTGACAGGAGCGGCGAGCGCAGCGAGCGCGACCATGACACTCGAGCGGCGAGCGCAGCGAGCAGCGCGACCATGACACTCGACGAAGACGACGAAGGCGCGGTGTTCGGTGCCAACGAGCAAACCGACGTCGACATCGACGTCGTTCGTTACGTGCGTCTTGCCCGGCTCGTGCTGGAAGCCGAACGGATCGCGCTCGATGCCGAGATGAGCCTTTTGTTCGTCGACGAGGCGACCATCGCCGAGTTGAACGAGCGGTTCCTCGGGTACCCGGCCCGACCGATGTCCTCTCGTTCCCGATGGACGACGAACTCCCGCCCGGCGGCCGCCAACCCGACCAGGGTGGGCGGGGCCCGGTTCACCGTCCGACCCGGGTGAACCGCCGTCGGTGCTCGGCGACGTCGTCGTGTGCCCGGTCGTTGCCCTGCGCCAAGCCCGTGAGCGGGGCGCGACCCTCGACGAAGAGATGTCGTTGCTCGTCGTGCACGGGGTGTTGCACCTGTTGAATTACGACCACGCCGAACCCGAAGAGACCGCGCTGATGCGCCGGCGCGAACAAGAATTGCTGGCAAAGTTCCGCGAGGCCGAAGAGAGATCATGAGTGGTACCGCGATAGCGATCGCCGTGATCGCGGTGCTGTTCGCGCTGGCGGCGGTACTCGCCGTCGCCGAAACCGGCTTCTTGCGCATGAACCGCGTGCGCGCGCTCACGCTCGAGGAAGAGGGCAAGAAGGGCGCCGGCCGCCTGGTGCGGATGCTCGAAACACCGGAGCGCACCGTCAATTCCGTCACGCTGATGGCGCTCGCGTGCCAGGTGATCACGGCCAACCTGCTCGGCATCCTCATCGGTGCGAAGGCGGGCGTGGTCTACCTCGTGATCGGCGTGTTCCTCAACGTCGTGGTGTTCTTCATGTTCGGTGAGGCGGCGCCGAAGACTTGGGCGGTGCAACACGCCGACGAGGCGGCGCTACGTACGTCGGGGTTCTTGTGGTTCCTCACCAACTTGCCGCCGCTGCGATGGCTCGTGCGGGTGTTGCTCGGCATCGTGAACGTCGTGCTGCCCGGACGGGGTTTGCGGTCCGGGCCGTTCGTGACCGAGAACGAGATCCGCCAGATGGCCGACGTCGCCGCGGAAGAGGAGGCGATCGAGACCGAAGAGCGCGAATTGATCCACTCGATCTTCGAATTCGGCGACACGGTCGTGCGCGAGGTCATGCGGCCGCGTCCCGACCTCGTCGCAGTACCCGTCGAGGCCACCGTCGACGAAGCGATCGACGCGTCGATCGACGCCGGGTTTTCACGCCTTCCGGCTTACGAGGACACCGTCGACAACGTCGTCGGCCTCATCTTGTTGAAGGACCTCGCCGCGCTCGCCGCCGCGGGCAACGGCAACGAGCCGGTGAGCAACGCGTTGCGCACCGCGCATTTCGTGCCCGAGTCGAAACGGGTCGCCGAGTTGATGCGCGAGATGCAACGCGAGAAGTTCCACATGGCGATCGTCGTCGACGAGTACGGAGGTACCGCCGGCGTCGTGACGATGGAAGACCTGCTCGAGGAGATCGTCGGCGAGATCACCGACGAGTACGACATCGAGGAACCGCAACTCGAACGCCTCGCCGACGGCACCTTGCGCGCGCCGGGCCGCACCCCGATCGACGACGTGAACGAGGAGCTCGACGCCGACCTTCCCCACGAGGAGTGGGACACCGTCGGCGGCCTCGTGTTCTCGACGCTCGGCCACGTACCGACCGAGGGGGAGTGCCTCACCTTCGGTGGGTTCGAGTTCTGCACCGAACGGGTGCAGGGCCAACGCATCGTGTCGGTGCTCGTGAAACCGGCGCCGAAAACCGCCGACAAACCCGCAGTGGTTTGATCAGCGCAACCGCGACAAGCCGGCCGCGCGCTTCGCTGCGGGTTGTGCCGTCACCTGGAGGCTGTGCGTGACGGAGCAGGGGAGCCCGGAGCCGTACAAGAGCGGGTTCGTGTCGCTCGTCGGCCGGCCGAACGTCGGCAAGTCGACGCTGGTCAACCAGTTGGTCGGGCGCAAGGTGTCGATCGTCTCGAACCGCCCGCAAACGACTCGCAGCCAGATCCGCGGCGTACGCACCACACCGACGAGCCAGCTCGTCTTCCTCGACACGCCCGGCATCCACAAACCGCGGACGTTGCTCGGCGAACGGTCGAACGACCGGGCGCTCGCGACGCTGGCCGAGGTCGACGTCGTCTGCCTCCTCGTGGAGGCGAACGCCGAACTGGGTCGCGGCGACCACTACATCGCCGAACTGGTGCAGCAGGTGCGCACGCCGAAGGTGCTCGTCGTGAACAAGACGGATCTCGCGAACTCCGCCCGGGTGCTCGAGCATCTGGCGCGCGCGTCGTCCGAATTCGGGGAGTTCGACGCGTACGTCCCCCTCTCGGCCGCGACCGGGGAAGGTGTCGACGCGCTGGTCGCCGAACTCGAAGCCCGTATGGAACCCGGCCCGCACTATTACCCCGAGGGGGTTGTGAGCGATCAGCCCGAACCGGTCCTGGCCGCCGAGTTGGTGCGCGAGAAGCTGCTGGCGGTCGCGCGCGAGGAGGTTCCGCACTCGATCGCGGTCACGACCGACGAGTTCGAGGAACGCGAAGGCCGCGACGGTCCGGTCCTGGCGTTCCATGTCGTGATCCGTGTTGAGCGCGCCTCGCAGCGTGGCATTGTGATCGGCAAGGGCGGTGCCGTGCTCAAAGAGGCCGGTACCGCGGCCCGGCGTGAGCTCGAAGCGCTGCTCGGCGTGCGCGTCTACCTGGAGACCAAGGTGAAAGTCGACCCCGACTGGCAACGGCGCGCCCATGCCCTCGATCGGCTCGGCCTGTGAGCAGCCTCCGGAGCGGCGCCGGTGTCACCTGCACAAACGCGCATGCTCGGCGCAAATGACAGAGTTGCGATGCGCCGAAGGTGCGGCTGTAGAGTCCCACGCGGTTTGGCTGTGCTTGCACGTACGCAGGTTCCACGTCCGCACTGTCCCGGACAGGAAGGGCACATGTTCGATCGCTTTCGACGGGTGTTTCGTCGCGGCCCGGTCGCGCTCGCAGTGGCGACGCTGGGCATCGTGCTCGCGGGTTGTGGGAAGCAGGCTTCTGACAAGCAGCAAAGTGCGCTGAAGCCCGAGGGCCCGGCCGCCCACAAGATCCTGACGCTGTTCACCCCCTTCTTCTGGATCGCGGTGGTGATCGGCATCGGCGTGGTGAGCGCGACGATCGTCCTGGCGTTGCGGTTCCGGGAGAAGCCCGGCGAGGAACGCAACCCGAAGCAGATCCACGGCAACACCACGCTCGAAATCAGCTGGACGATCATCCCGGCGTTGATCCTCGCCGTGATGGGAGTGTTCACCGTTTCGACGATCTTCAACCTCTCCCGCGAGCCGAAAGGCGCGAACGTCGTCCACATCGACGTGACGGGGCGCCAGTGGTGGTGGGAGTACCAGTACACGAACGGCGCCGGCGGCCCGGTGGAATTCGCCACGGCCAACGAAATGCACATCCCGGTCAACACGCCGGTGTACCTGCGGATCACCGCGGCCGACGTCATCCACTCGTTCTGGGTGCCGGAACTGGCGGGCAAGAAGGACGCGGTGCCGGGGCGCACCGACTACCTCACGATCGAGGGCAGCAAGATCGGCGAGTACGCAGGCACCTGTGCCGAGTATTGCGGCCTCTCGCATGCGAACATGCACCTCAAGGTGTTCGTCGATTCGAAAGCCGACTACGACAAGTGGCTCGCCACCCAGCAGACGACTCCCGACGCGCTCACCGCGTTCGTCAAGGACACGTCGGGCCCGGTGGCCCAGTACGGGTGCGCCGGCTGCCACTCCTTCGTCGGGAAGGGGGCGGCGTCGTACAACATCGCCCGGGGACCGAACCTGTCACACGTCGGCGACCGCACGACGTTCGCCGGCGCCACCTACGACATGACGCTCGACAATCTCACCAAGTGGATCCACGACGCGCCGAGCCGCAAGCCGATGGACCAGGGCAAAGACCCGAAGAACCCGCTCGTCGGCATGCCCAACTTCTCTTTGCAGGGCATGTCGATGGACCAGGCCCGTTCCATCGCGACGACGTTGCTCTGCGACACCGCGACCGACCCGTCGCACATCCCGGGGCTGACCTGCCCGTGACCGCCACCCACCTCAACTGCTGCTACGGAGTCAATCCATGACGACGGTTGACAACGCGATTGCTCTGCGCCCCGCCCGCCGGATCCGCATCCTGGAACGGCCGAAGGAAACGACCGGGCTGTGGAGCTGGTTCACAACGGTGGACCACAAGAAGATCGCGATCATGTACGGCACGACCGCGCTGCTGTTCTTTCTGGCCGGCGGGATCGAAGCCCTGTTGATCCGGTTGCAGCTCGCTCGGCCCGACGGCACCGTGCTCACCGCCAACCAGTACAACCAGCTGTTCACCATGCACGGCACGACGATGGTGTTCCTCATGGGGATGCCGCTCGCCGCCGCGTTCGGTAACTACCTCATCCCGCTCATGATCGGCGCGCGCGACGTCGCGTTCCCGCGCCTCAACATGCTCGGGTACTGGGTGTTCCTGTTCGGTGGCCTCTTCATCTACTCGAGCTTTTTCCTGGGTGGCGCGCCGAACGGAGGTTGGTTCGGTTACACGCCGCTCACGAGCACACCGCTCTCGCAAGGGTTCCTTCCGGGCCGAGGTCCCGATTTCTGGGCCGTCGGCCTGATCATGCTCGGCATCGGTTCGGTCGCCACCGCGCTGAACTTCATCGTGACGATCCTCAATATGCGCGCGCCCGGCATGACGCTCATGAAGATGCCGGTGTTCGTGTGGATGATGCTCGTCGTCGCGTTCCTCACGCTCTTCGCGATGCCCCCGGTGACAGCTGCGCTCATCGAGGTCTACATGGGCCGCAACTTCGGGGCGAACTTCTTCAACCCCGCGGCCGGCGGCGACCCGCTGCTCTACCAGCATCTGTTCTGGATCTTCGGGCATCCCGAGGTGTACATCCTGATCCTGCCGGGCATGGGCATGGTTTCGGAGATCCTCCCGGTGTTCTCGCGCAAGCCCCTGTTCGGGTACGCGGTCGTCGTGTTCTCCGGTATCGCGATCGGGTTCCTCGGCTGGGGCGTGTGGGCGCACCACATGTTCGCCACGGGTCTCGGGCCGGTTGCCGTCTCCGCGTTCGGTCTCTCGACGATGCTCATCGCGGTGCCCACCGGGGTGAAGATCTTCAACTGGCTCGGCACGATCTGGGGCGGCGCGGTCCGGTTGAAAACACCGATGCTGTTCGCGCTCGGTTTCATCGCGCAGTTCACCATCGGTGGCCTGTCGGGTGTCCTGCACTCGATCGTGCCCTCCGACTGGCAGCAGACCGACACGTATTTCGTCGTCGCGCACTTCCACTATGTGCTCTTCGGTGGTTTGGTTTTCGCGATCTTCGGCGGTTTCCACTACTGGTACCCGAAGGTGTTCGGGAAGATGCTGAACGAAGCCATGGGCAAGTGGTGCTTCTGGCTCATGGTCATCGGGTTCAACATGACGTTCTTCCCGATGCACTTCCTCGGCTTCGAGGGGCAACCGCGCCGGACTTACACCTACGCGAAGGGTTACGGCTGGGGTGCGCTGAACCTGCTCTCCACCATCGGCGCGTTCATCATCGCGTTGGCGGTGCTCGTGTTCCTCGTCAACGTCATCTACACGAAGCGGCGCGGCCCGATCGCGCCGACCGACCCGTGGGACGCGCGCAGCATCGAGTGGATGACGGCGTCGCCACCGCCCGCGTACAACTTCGCCGAGATCCCGATCGTCACCAACCGCGACGAGTTCTGGCACCGCAAGTACACCGAAGACGACGAAGGCCGGCTGGTTCGCCTGCCCGCCGGCGCGGCGATCGACGTCGAGGACCGTCCCAGCCAGTACAGCGGCGGAGACGACGACGGGGGTCACGGCCACGGCATTCACATGCCGTCGCCGTCGATCTTCCCGATGTTCGTCGGGCTCGGCCTGCCGATCATGGGCTACGGCTTCGTCTACAAGAACTACTGGATCCTGGGCGTAGGCGTCGCGCTCCTGCTGTTCGCGCTGACTGCGTGGGCCTACGAACCGCCCACTGAGGAGGCCTGACCATGGCAGCCGACACGGGCGTCATCCCCACCGCCGGCGGCGCGGTCACGCACGCGCAACCGGGAGTGAAGGCGGGCCACGAGTCGAATCTCGGTGTCACCAACGCGAAGCTCGGCTTCTGGTTGTTCCTGTCGTCGGAGGCCTTGTTCTTCGGAGCCTTCATCTCGACGTACTTCCTCTACCGCGGTCGCGACTCCTACTTCTTGAAGGGCCCGACCCCGAAGGAACTGTTCAACATCCCGTTCACGTCGTGCACGTCGTTCATCCTGCTGATGAGCTCGCTCACGATGGTGCTCGCCCTCGCGTCGATCCAGCGGGGCGACCACCGACGGTTCCGCATCTGGATCCTCGCCACCGCGCTGTTCGGCCTCACGTTCGTCGGTGGCCAGGTCTACGAGTTCACCGAGTTCTACCGCGAGGGCCTGCACCTCTCGACCAACCTCTTCGGCACGACGTTCTTCACCCTTACCGGGCTGCACGGCGCGCACGTGACCGTCGGCATCATCTGGTTGCTGTCGCTCTACGGTCGGTCGGTGAACGGCAAGCTGAAGACGGAGCAGTCGGAGGCCGTCGAGATCGCCGGTCTGTACTGGCACTTCGTCGACATCGTCTGGATCTTCATCTTCACGGCCATCTACCTGGTGCCGGCGCACTGACCCGGGGGAGCAATGACTGACGAGCATGAGGCACCAGCCGAAGCAGCGGGGGCGCTGATGACGCGCGAGGCGGAGCACACCGCACTCGCGCACCATCCCGAACAACTCCCGATGCTGCCCGGCGAGTTGCGGCCGCACCCCACGCCTCGTCAGTACGTGCTCATCGCCGTCGTCCTGGTGATCATCACCGGTTTCGAGGTCGGCGCGTCCTACCTCGACGGCGACGTCAACTCGAACCTGCTGATCGCAGTGCTCGCGATCTTGGCCGCGATCAAGTTCGTGCTCGTCGTGTCGTGGTACATGCACCTCCGCACCGACTTGAAGATCTTCCGCCGGATGTTCATCGGCGGGTTGCTCCTCGCCGGCACCGTCTTCATCATCGCGTTCACCACCCTGCACGGCTTCAACACCGGAAAGAACGCGCGCTAGCGATGCTCGCCGCACACGTCGCGTTCCCCGGCTGGGAGCCGCACCCCGACGTGTGGCTCGTCGTCGGCATGATCGTTGCCGGCTACGCGACGGCGATCATCCGGCTCGGGCCGCAGCATTCCCTTCCCGGCCGGGCTGTCGTCACGCGCTTCCAGGTCGTGTGCTTCGGCGCCGGCGCGCTGGCGCTGCTCATCGCCAGCGACTACCCGATCCACGACGTCGGCGAGCGCTACCTGTTCTCCGTGCACATGGTGCAGCACATGGCGTATTCACTCATCGCCGCGCCGCTGCTCCTCATCGGCACGCCCACCTGGCTCGCGCGCACGTTGCTGTCGTCGCCGTCGGTGTTGCGCGTCACGCGCTGGATGTGCCGGCTCATCCCGGCCACGTTGATCTTCAACTTCGTGATGATCTTCATCCACATCCCGGTGGTGGTGAACGCGTCGCTGCACAACGGGCTCATCCACTTCCTGATCCACGCACTCGTCCTCGTGTCGTCCCTGATCGTGTGGATGCCGCTCTTGAGCCCGTTGCCGGAAGTACCTCGCTTCCACCCGCTGGTGCGGATGCTGTTCCTCTTCCTGCAATCGGTCGTGCCGACGGTGCCGGCCTCGTTCCTGACCTTCGGCGACCACCCGCTCTACCACTTCTACGAGACCGTGCCCCGGCTCTGGAACATCAGCGCGCTCGACGACATGCAGTACGCGGGGTTGATCATGAAGATCGGGGGCGGCGTCGTATTGTGGGTCGTCATCGCGATCGTCTTCTTCCGCTGGTACGACGACGAAGAAGCCCGCGGGGGTTCCACCCGCAGGGAAACGCGTGACCTCGACCGCGAACTACGCGAACTCATGGGGTTGACCGAACGATGAGCACCGAAGACGAGACGACGACGTCAGGTACGGGGCCCGAGGTGGCCGAGCCCGTCCCGCCGTCCGAAACCGAAGCGAACGTCGCGACACCGCCGGGCAACGCACACCCGTACCGCGAGCGTTACGTGCTGCCGTTCGTGTTCCCGCTGATGATCGTCATCGGGGTCATCTTCTACATCCTCAACGTTTCGCGCCTGTTCCTCGCGACGAAAGGCACCACCGCGCTCGTGATCGCGTCGGTGATCACCGCCCTGATCCTCTTCGGTGGTGCCGCGCTTTCATCGGCACCGAAGATGCGCAGCTCCTCGCTCGGCATCATCCTCGTCGGCGCGCTCGTTGTGCTCGGCTTCGGCGGGTTCGCCGTGATCGGCCACTCCGAGGAGCACAAGGCGGCCAAGATCGTGCTCGGGCCCCCGACCGACAGCATGGAAATCACCGTTCCGGCCGGCCAGCTCGCGTTCTCGGCCAACAAGAAACAGGTGGCCTACAACGCGGCCGGTCCGTACAGCGTCGTGCAGGTGAGCTACCACGACGCAGGCGCCGCGCAGCACACGTTGCAGTTCGACGATCCGACCGTGGTCTGGTCGTTGCTCGAGATCAACAACGCGGGCGAGACGAAAGTCGAAGACGCCGGCTTCCCGAAGGCGGGCACCTACACGTACTTCTGCACCATCCCCGGTCACCGGGCCGCGGGTATGCAAGGCAGCGTCACCGTCACCGCGGCCGTGAAGCCGGCGAAGGTCGCCGCGAGCAAGACGACGCCCAGTAGCTGAGCCGTCGTCAGGGCGTGCGGACCGTCAGCGCGTTCGAGCGGGCTTCCATCACCGCGGGGAGCGGGCCGACCCGTTCGCCGTCGGCATAGACATCCATCGCGACGGACTGGTCTCGCGACGCAATCGTGACCTTCGCGCCGCGGTACACGTGAACCGCGGGGTGCGTCACGTGCGTACCGCGGAAGACGCGCGGGAAGGTGCGCAGCAGCGTGAACGGCGACATCTGCCCGACCACGGTGACGTCGAGCATGCCGTCGTCCATGCGCGCGCCCGGCGTGATCTTCATCCCGCCCGCGTAGGCCGGCCCGTTGCCGACCGCGACCAGCCACGCATCGACGTCGAAGGTGTTGTCGTCGATGGTGACGCGAAACGGGTGCGGTCGGTACACCGCGAGCGTGCGGAACACCGCCGCGACGTAAAGGGTCGTGCCGCGCAACCGGGTGACGGTGTTCGCCCAACGGTTCGCTTCGGCGTCGAAACCGGTTGCCGTGACGCACGTGTACCACCGGTCGTTCACCCGGCCGAGGTCGACCACCTGATCGCGGCCGTGCTCCAGCGCGTCGATCGCCCGGAGCGGGTGGCGCACGTCGTAGCCGAGGACCCGGGCAAAGTCGTTCCCCGCGCCCGTCGGGATGATGGCAAGACGCCGGCCGAGATCGGCAGCCACTCCCGCGACCTCGCTCACGACACCGTCACCGCCGCACGCGACGAGATCGCACCCGGCATCGGCCGCGTCGCGGGCAAGGCGGGCCGGCTCGCCCGGCGCCTTCGAGACCTCGACCGTCGCGTCGGTCCCCGCCTCGTCGAGCGCCGCCGTGAGATCGGGGAGCAAGCGCTGCGTGCGCCCCCGCCCCGCCGCCGGGTTCACGATCACACGCCAGCTCATTGCGCCGGGAGACTACCGAACTGTCTCGCTCGCTCGGTCGGGGCACGGGCCAGGGCCCGCACCCCTTCGTCGCTTGCTGGCGAGTTCGCTCGCTGCGCTCACTCACCGCTCTGTTTCGCTCGCTCGGTCGGGGCACGGGCCAGGGCGCGCACCCCTTCGTCGCTTGCTGGCGAGTTCGCTCGCTGCGCTCACTCTCTGTTGTCTCGCTCGCTCACTGCTCCTCCTCCGTCGTCGCGGGCGTTCGCTCGCTGGCGAGTTCGCTCGCTGCGCTCGTTCACCGCATCTTGACTCGTCGCATGGTTTCGCTCGCTCGGTCGGGGCACGGGCCAGGGGCGCGCACCCCTTCGTCGCTTGCCGGCGAGTTCGGGCTCTTCAAGGTTTCGTCGAGATGGGTGCCGGGGGCACCGGCGCAGCGCCGCTCGCCGGTAGCGTGCCGGGCCGTGCCCGACCTTGATCTTGCCCGTCTTCCGGCTCACGTCGCGATCGTGATGGACGGGAACGGCCGATGGGCACAGCAACGTGGCCTCAAACGCACGGAAGGTCATGCGGCCGGGGAGGAGGCGCTCTTCGACACCGTCGACGGTGCGCTCGACATCGGCCTGAAGTGGTTGACGGTGTTCGCGTTCTCCACCGAGAACTGGCGCCGGCCGATCGACGAAGTGCGTTTCCTCATGGCGTTCAACGAACGCCTGCTCCTGAACCGACGTGACGACCTCCACCGTCGGGGAGTGCGGGTGCGGTTCATCGGGCGCCGCCGCGGTCGGGTACCGGCCCGAGTGCGCCGCCGGATCGAAGAAACCGAAGCGCTGACTCATGGAAACCGGCGCATGACACTCACCTTCGCGTTCAACTACGGCGGTCGCGCCGAGCTGGTCGACGCCGCGAAGTCGATCGCCCGGGCCGCCAAGGAAGGGTCGCTCGATCCCGAAAAGATCGACGATCGGGTCCTGGCCCGCCATCTGTACGCGTCCGACATGCCCGACCCCGACCTGCTCGTGCGCACATCGGGGGAGTTCCGGATCTCCAACTTCTTGCTCTGGGAACTCGCCTACGCCGAACTCGTCTTCACCGACGTGTTGTGGCCCGACTTCCGCCAGGCGAATCTGTTCGACGCGATCGCCGAGTACCAGCGGCGTAACCGGCGGTTCGGGAGCGTGTGACGCAGCTCGACATCGTCGCCGGGAAGAAGCCGATCGCCACGGACTGAGCGGCGGTACAGTCGCCGGGGTGAGTGGGCTCTATCGCGACTCGGGTGTCGTGCTCCGCACGATCAAACTCGGCGAGGCCGATCGCATCGTCACCGTCTTCACGCAAGGTCACGGCAAAGTCCGCGCGGTCGCGAAAGGTGTGCGCAAAACGAGCAGCAAGTTCGGTGCGCGGCTCGAGCCGACCAGTCACGTCGCGTTGCAGTGCTACCGCGGCCGCGAACTCGACGTCATCACCCAGGTGGAAACGATCGAAGCGAACCGGGTGCTGCGGGAGGGCTACGGCATCCTCACCCACGCGATCCCGATGCTCGAAGCGGTCGACCAGGTCGCGCAAGAACGCGAACCGAACCCGGCGCTGTTCCGCATGCTGACCGGCGCGTTGCGCACGCTGGCGACGAGCCGCAGCCGGGTCGTGACCCCGGCGTTCTTCTGGCGGCTTCTGTCGCTCGAAGGGTTCCACCCGCTGCTCGACGCGTGCGCCCGCTGCACCGAACCCGACGGGCCGCTCGTCGCCTTCGACGTCGAAGAAGGCGGGATGCTCTGCGCACCGTGCGCGCGCGGCGGTGGTCGCCCCGTGTCACCCGAGGCGCTCGACATGATGCGCCGCATGCTCGGTGGCGGCATCAATGGCCTGATCGCCGAACCGGCCGGGCCGGCCGTGGTGGAGGTCGAACGGCTCGTGGTGACCGTGCTCGAACACCACATCGAGCGCCGCCTCCGCTCCGCCACCCTGTTGTGACTCGTTTTCGTGTAACCAAAGTGCGCTGAAGGGCACTTTGGCTTCATCAAAACGAGTTGGCGGGCCGGTAGGCTTGTCCCTTATGGCCAATGCCAACCCGCTCGACAAGATCGTCAATCTCGCCAAACGCCGGGGTCTCGTCTTCCCGTCGTCGGAGGTGTACGGCGGGTTCCGTTCGACGTGGGACTACGGCCCGGTCGGCGTGCTGCTCAAGCGCAACGTCAAAGAAGCATGGTGGCGCGCAATGGTGCAGCTCCGCGACGACATCGTCGGGCTCGACGCCGCGATCCTCATGGCGCCCAAAGTGTGGGAGGCGAGCGGCCACGTCGCGACGTTCACCGACCCGCTCGTCGACTGCAAGGTGTGCAACGAACGCTTCCGGGCCGACCAGTTGCCGGCATCCGGCGCCTGCCCGAATTGCGGCTCGAAGGATTCCTTCACCGACGCCCGCCAGTTCAACTTGATGTTCAAGACGTTCGTCGGCCCGGTGGAAGACGACGCGTCGGTCGCGTACCTGCGGCCCGAAACCGCGCAGGGCATTTTCGTGAACTTCAAGAACGTGCAGACGACGATGCGGCGCAAACCGCCGTTCGGGATCGCGCAGATCGGCAAGTCGTTCCGCAACGAGATCACGCCGGGCAACTTCACCTACCGCACGCGTGAGTTCGAACAGATGGAGATGGAGTTTTTCGTGCCGCCCGGCGAAGGTGACCGCTGGTTCGAGTACTGGTGCCAGGAACGGTTCCGCTGGTACACCGACTACGGCATCCCCGAATCGATGTTGCGCTTGCGGCCGCACGATCCCGAGGAATTGTCGCACTACTCCGCCGGCACCGCCGACGTGGAGTTCGAGTACCCGTGGGGGTGGGGTGAGCTCGAAGGCATCGCGAACCGCACCGACTACGACCTTACGCAGCACGCGAAGTTCTCCGGCGAAGACCTCACCTACTACGACCAGGAAACCGGCACGCACTACGTGCCGCACGTGATCGAGCCTGCTGCCGGCGCCGATCGGGCCACCCTCGCGTTCTTGCTCGCTGCGTACGACGAGGAAGAAGTGAAGGGGGAGAAGCGCACCGTGCTTCGTCTCGATCGTCGTCTCGCCCCGTACAAGGCGGCGGTGCTGCCGTTGTCGCGCAACGAGAAACTCACGCCGACGGCGCGCGAGGTCGCGGCCAAGCTACGGCCCGAATTCCAGATCGACTACGACGACGCGAGCAGCATCGGCCGCCGTTACCGTCGCCACGACGAAATCGGAACGCCGTACTGCGTGACGATCGACTTCGAGTCGGTCGACGACCAGGCGGTTACCGTGCGCGAACGCGACTCGATGGAGCAGGAGCGGGTCGCGATCGCGGAGCTCGTCGACCATCTCCGCGCCAGGCTCGCCGGGTGACCGACCGTCCCATGACTGACGACTACTACGAGTTGCTCGGCGTCGAACCCGAGGCGACCACCGACGAGATCCGCGACAAGTACCGCGCCCGGCGCGGCGAACTCGCCGAGAAGAGCGGCGAAGCGGCGCGCGACGAAATGGCGCAGCTGAACCGCGCGTGGAACGTGATCTCCGACCCGTACCAGCGCGGGCGCTACGACGCCCAACGCGAGTCGGTCACCGACACGAACGGCATCGACGACGTCGAGGTGGTCGACGAGGAACCCGCGCCCACCGCGCCGCGCAAGCGAGGCTTGTTCGCCCCGCCCCCGGAACGGGGCGGAATCAAACCCGCCGCACCGACCATCACGCTGCCGAGCGGCATGCAGCTCGCGCCGACCCGGCCGCGCCTCACTGCTATGGCCATCGACCTGTTCGTCGTCGCGGTGATCTTCTTCGGCGGCGTGTACGGCGCCGGCGCCGCCTACATCAATCACACCTACCCGGCCAAGGTGCACCAGCTCAACTCGCTGCGCGACCAGCGCGACGCCGCGACGACGAAGGAGAACGACCTCTCCAAGTCGGCAAAGACCGCGAAGGATCGTGTCACGACATTGCAAGACAGCCATGCGAGCGCGGCGCAGATCGCCGCCGCGAACACGGCGGCCAAGACCGCGCAAACGAAGGTCGACGCACAGACCAAGGTGGTCGACGACCTCACGTCCCGGTACAACAGCATCCAGTCCGATCTCGCCCCGACGCAGTTGTTCATCGTCGAGCTCTCGATGCTGGTCGGCGCGCTCTACCTGATCGTGCCGAGTGCGCGAACCGGCCAGACGCTCGGAAAGCGGCTCCAGCACGTCAAGGTCGTCCGCGTCGACGGTTCTCCGCTCGGGTGGTCGGGTGCGTTCGCCCGCTACGGGCTGCTCGTGATCGCCACCGACGTGTTGTCGTTCCTCCTCGCCCAACTCGCCGGCGTGATCGTGATCATCGCCATCATCGGTTGGGTCCGGAACCCGCGGCGCCAAGGCATGCACGACCGCATCGCCAAAACCGTCGTGGTCGACACCTCCGCCGCCGAAACCTGAGCCCGGCGGCGAGGGTCTCATCGTGCGCTCATCATCGGTTTCTGACGGCTTTCACGACGAAGCCGCTCGGTAGGCTGCATCCCGTACATCGCCATTTCCGGAGGTCGGTATGACCAAGTTCGTCTACGCGTTCGAGGAGGGCTCGAAAGAGCAGAAGTTCCTGCTCGGCGGCAAGGGGGCCAACCTGGCCGAGATGACGAACCTGGGCCTCCCCGTACCGCCCGGGTTCACCATCAGCACCGACGCCTGCAAGGCCTACATGAACGCCGGCGACACGCTGCCCGACGGTTTGATGGACGAGGTCGCCGCCGCGCTGACGGTGCTCGAAGGCAAGATGGGCAAGACCCTCGGCGACGCGACCGACCCGCTGCTCGTGTCGGTGCGTTCCGGTGCTGCGTTCTCGATGCCCGGCATGATGGACACCGTCCTCAACCTCGGCCTCAACGACGACTCCGTGAAAGGCCTCGCGAAGCAGACGAACAACGAGCGTTTCGCCTACGACTCCTACCGGCGTTTCGTGCAGATGTTCGGCAAGATCGTGCTCGACGTCAAAGGCGATCTCTTCGAAGACGCGTTGCACGATGCGCTCGACGCGAAGAGCCTCAAGGTCGACACCGACCTCGGCCCCGACGACCTCATCGCGCTCGTCGAGACGTTCAAGGGGATCGTGAAGCGCGAAGCCGGCGTCGAGTTCCCCACCGACCCGCGCGAGCAGTTGCGTTACGCGGTGGAAGCGGTGTTCCGTTCGTGGAACGGCCGTCGCGCGCGCGACTACCGGCGCATGGAAAAGATCGCCGACGATCTCGGCACCGCGGTCAACGTGCAGACGATGGTGTTCGGCAACAAGGGCGACGACTCCGGCACGGGTGTCGCGTTCACGCGTAACCCGGCGACGGGTGAGAACAAGCCCTACGGCGACTTCCTCACCAATGCGCAGGGTGAAGACGTCGTCGCCGGTATCCGTATCACCGAAGCGCTCGACGCGATGGGCAACGACTTCCCCGAATGCCACCGTCAACTCATCGACGTGATGAACCAACTCGAAGCGCACTTCCACGACATGTGCGACATCGAGTTCACGATCGAGCAGCGCCGCCTCTTCCTGCTCCAGACGCGCGTCGGCAAGCGCACCGCCGTCGCCGCGCTGCGCATGGCGGTCGAGATGGAGGGTGAAGGCCTGATCGACAAGGCCGGCGCGGTGATGCGCATCCAGCCGGCGCAACTCGACCAGTTGCTGCACCCGCAGTTCGACCCCGAGGCGAGCTACGACGTCCTTGCGAAAGGGCTGAACGCGTCGCCGGGCGCGGCCGTCGGGAAGGTGTACTTCACCGCCGACGAGGCCGAGTCGCGTCACGAGGCGGGGGAGCGGGTGATCCTGGTGCGCCCGGAGACCTCGCCCGACGACCTCCACGGCATGATCGCCGCCGAAGGCATCCTCACGTCGCGCGGTGGTCTGGTGAGCCACGCCGCGGTCGTGGCCCGAGGCATGGGTAAGCCGGCGATCTGCGGGGCCGAGTCGGTGAAGATCGACCTCGCGGCGAGGAAGTTCGCGGTCGGCGGCACCTCCGTTGCCGAAGGCGAGGTCATCTCGATCAATGGCACGACCGGCGAGATCGTGCTCGGCGAAGTGCCGGTGATCACGCCCGAGCCGAGCGGGCCGTTCGGCATCATCCTGGGCTGGGCCGATTCCCTGCGCCGCCTCGGTGTGCGCACCAACGCCGACCTGCCCGAAGACGCCCGCCGCGCCCGTGAGTTCGGCGCCGAGGGCATCGGGTTGTGCCGCACCGAGCACATGTTCCTCGGTGATCGGTTGCCGTTGATGCAGCGGATCATCCTCGCCGACTCGCAGGAGGAGGAAGACGTCGCGCTCGAGGCGTTGCGGGTGCAGCAGAAGGCAGACTTCGTCGGCATCCTCGAAGCGATGGACGGCTTGCCGGTCACGGTGCGCCTCCTCGACCCGCCGTTGCACGAGTTCCTCCCGCAGATCACCGAACTGATCGAGAAGGACGCGCGCGGCGAGCTCGACGAGCACGAAGCGAAGCTGCTGAAGGCGGCGCGCAGCTGGCACGAAGTGAACCCGATGCTCGGCACCCGTGGTTGCCGGCTCGGCATCCTGAAGCCCGGCCTCTACCGCATGCAGGTGCGTGCGTTGATGGAGGCGGCGGTCGAGCGCAAGCAAGCGGGCGGCGACCCGCGGGTCGAGATCATGATCCCGCTGATCGTGGCGCACTCCGAGCTCGAACTGCTCGACCGTTGGGTGCGGGCCGAGGCCGAGGAAGTGTTCGCCAGCACCGGGACCCACATCGACTACCTCGTCGGAACGATGATCGAGACGCCGCGCGCCGCGCTGGTGGCCGAAAGCATCGCGTGGATCGCCGAGTTCTTCTCGTTCGGTACCAACGACCTCACGCAGATGACCTACGGCTTCAGCCGCGACGACATCGAAGGCCGGGTCATGCCGCTCTACCTGGAGCACAAGTTGTTGCCGGCCAACCCGTTCGAGACCATCGACCGCGACGGTGTCGGGCACCTCGTGCGCATGGCCGCCGAGCACGGGCGGGGCGAGCGTCACAATCTGAAGCTCGGGATCTGCGGTGAGCACGGCGGCGACCCCGCGTCGGTCGCGTTCTGTCACGAGATCGGCCTCGACTACGTGTCGTGCTCGCCGTTCCGGGTCCCGATCGCCCGGCTGGCGGCGGCGCACGCGGCGCTCGGCGCGGGCGGTACCGGCACGACGGCGTGAGCTCGGCGGGGGAGGTCGCGCTCGACGCGGCGGCGGTCACCGCGTTCCTGCGCGACGTGTTCCCCGGCGCCCTCGAAGCGATGGTCATCGAAGACGTGCAGCCGAACGCGGCGCGGGTGCGAATGCGGTTCACCTCGGCGCGGCTGCGCCCGGGCGGCACGATTTCCGGCCCGTCGTTGATGACCCTCGCCGACACGACGATGTGGGTCGCGCTCCTCGGGATGATCGGGCGGGTGCCGCTGTCGGTCACCTCGCACCTCGACATCGACTTCCTCCGCAAGCCGGCGCCGGCCGATGTGGTCGGCCACGCCCGGCTCCTCAAGCTGGGGAAGCGGCTCGCGGTCGGCGACGTGCTGATGTACAGCGACGGCGAGGCCGTGCCGTGCGCCCGGTCGTCGGTCACCTACGCCATCCCGTCGGGCGACGGGCGATGAGGCACCGGCGCGCCGCTGGGTTCGTCGTCGCGGTCGTCGCCCTGGTCGTCGCCCTGCTGCCGGCGGCCTGCAGCAGCGGGAACGGTTCGTCGGTGTCGAGCCCGTCAACCTCGACCGCGCCGGCCTCGACCGCGACCAGCGCGACGACGGGCCCCACGTCGACCACGGTGCCCGCCACGACCGGCCCGCCCGACACGGTGGCGAGCGGCGGGTGCACGGGCCAGGTGGGGTTCGCGGAGGCGGCTGGCGAGTGGGTCGCGACGAACCTGCGGATCCTCGACACGCTCACCGTGGCGCGCTTTCACCGTTCGGCGGTCGACCCCACCTGGGCCGTCGCCCGCATGGCCGGCCCCCGCCGGTCGGCGGCGGTGGTCGCGCATTGCGTCGCGAGGCGATGGCGGGTCGCGGGCGGGGCCGTCGTGGCGCGTGGAGTCGCGTGCAAGGCGCTCGGAACCGTCGAATGGCCGGCCGACCTGAAACTGTGCCCGTGACCGAGTGGGCCTACGGCGACGACGTCGTTTCGGACGACCCCGACCGGATCGACCTCGACGTCGTGGCCGGCTTCCTCGGCACGTCGTACTGGGCGGCCGGCCGTACTCGGGAGATGCAGGAGCGGACGAACGCCGCGTCACACTGCTTCGGCGTGTACCACGGCGCGAGTGGCGAGCAGATCGGCTTCGCCCGGGTGGTCACCGACGGCGTCACATTTGCGTGGATCGCCGACGTGTTCGTGCTCGACGGGCACCGCGGCCGCGGGCTCGGGCAGTTCCTGATGCGGTGCGTCACCGGGGCCTACGAGCACGTGTCGCGTCTGGTGCTCGCGACCCGCGATGCGCACGGCCTCTACGCGAAGGTCGGTTTCGTACCGCTCGGCCAACCCGAGCGGTGGATGGAACGCCGGCCTCGCGCTTAACGCATCTCCCGCGGGTGCGGGCGGCCCTGGCGCCGGCGCTGCTCGGCAACCCGGCGGGCCTGCTGTACCTGTTGCTTGGCGAGCTGGTGGATCAGGAGCGGGTGCATGTCGTTCTTCTCTCGTCGTGTCTTCTCTCGCTGTCTCGTTACCTCTGTAAGCGTATAGGAGGTAACGTTACCGGTCAAGTGGTTATGCTGGTTGCAACCACGGTTGGGCAAGACGGAGGTGGCGGCATGGCCGAGCCGGCCAAACGGGCGCAGGACGGTTGGCAGCACGCGCGCGACGCCGCGCCCGGCGCGTTGCGGGTGGTGCAGGTGTTCGTCAACAGCGACGACGACGATGGCAGCGACGAGTACGCCACGCCCGCCGGCGTGGCTCGCTGGCTGCAATCGTGCGGGCTGCTCGAACCGGGGACCAACGTTACGCGCGCCGAGCAGCGCACTGCCGTCGAATTACGCGCCGCGCTGCGTGCGCTCCTGCTCGCCAACCACGATCGCGTGCCGCGCGACGAGCCGGACGCGCGCGCGGTTCTCGACCGCGTTGCCCGCCGCGGTGCGCTCGAAGTGCACTTCGAAGCGCCGGGGAGCGCAGCACTACGGGCGACCGCGCCGGGAGCGCGAGGCGCGTTCGCGACGGTCGTCGCCGCGGTGTACGACGCGATGCGCGACGGCACGTGGTCGCGCATGAAGGCGTGCCGCAACGACGAATGCCAGTGGGCGTTCTACGACCACTCCCGGAACCGTTCCGGCGCGTGGTGCAACATGGAGACCTGTGGCAGCGTGATGAAGATGCGCGCCTACCGGGAGCGCAAGCGCACGACCGCCGGCACCTCTCGCTGACCCACCCCTGTTTGCAGCTGGGGACGCGCCTGGCGGCGCTCCCAGCTGCAAACAGGGGGTTGTCTCAGCCCGGCAGTACCGTGGCGGTATGACCGTGCGCTACGCCCATTCCGATGCCGAGGCGTTTGTCGGTGCGCCGCTCCGGCGGCGCGAGGAGCGGGAGGCGGCCCTGGCGGAGTTGCTGGCCCCGGGGGCGACGCAGCCCGTGGGTGCGGGCAATCGCAGCCGGCCGGAGGAGGCCGACCCGTTCCGCCTCTGTTTCGAACGCGACCTCGACCGGGTGAAGCACTCGAAACCGTGGCGCCGCCTGGCGGGGAAGTGCCAGGTGTTCATCGCCCCCGAAGACGACCATCTCCGCACCCGTCTCACGCACGCAGTGGAGGTCGCGCAGGTCGCCACCGGCATCGCGCGCGCGGCCAACCTGTGCGTGCCGCTCACCGAAGCGATCGCGCTCGCGCACGACTGTGGCCACGGTCCGGCCGGCCACGCATCCGAAGAGGCGCTGTCGCCGTTCATCGAAGGTGGCTACGACCACGCGGTCTACGGCGCCGACGTCACGCTCGAACCGCTGAACCTGTGCCTCGAGACGCTCGACGGGGTGCGCAACCATTCGTGGCGCCGGCCCGCGCCGAGCACACCCGAAGGCGAAGTGGTCGCGTGGGCGGATCGCATCGCGTACGTCTGCCACGACTTCGAAGACGCGGTCCGCGCCGGCGTCGTCACGCCGAACGACCTCCCGGCCGAGGTCGCCGAGGTTGCCGGCCGCGAGCGTTCGCGGCAGATCGAAACGTTCGTGAACGCCGTGTTCGAAGCGATCGAGGAAGGCGACGCGATCGGGATGACCGAACCGGCCGCGAGTGCGCTCGCCGCGTTCCGCGCCTTCAACTTCGAACGGATCTACCTGCGCCCGGCGTCGCAACGTCAGGCGGAACGGGTGATCGCGCTGCTGCGCGGCCTGGTCGAGCACTTCGTCGACGTCCCCGGTCGACTCCCGCCCGAGACCACCGGCCTTTCCGATCTCATCCGCCCCGGCACCAAGGAGGCGGCCGCGGTGGCGGTGCGGTACGTGAGCGGGATGACCGACCGCTACGCGCTGGCGCTCGGCGTCGAACTGCTCGGCTGGCGTCCCGATTCCCTTCCGCGCGGCGTCTGATGCCGCCGTCCCCATAACATTCAGCCGCAGTGGGAATTGTCGACGAGGATGTCGCTCGGGTCAGGGAAGCGACCGACATCATCGCCCTCGCGAGCGAGCACATCGCGCTGAAGCGTGTCGGCCGCAACTTCCAAGGGCTGTGCCCCTTTCATTCCGAGAAGTCGCCGTCGTTCTCGATCAATCCCGAGAAGGGCGTCTTCTACTGCTTCGGTTGCAACAAGAGCGGCGACGCGATCACGTTCGTCCGTGAAGTCGAACACCTCGACTTCGCCGAAGCGGTCGAACGGCTCGCCGCGCGCGCCGGGATCACGTTGCGCTACACCGACGCGTCGGTTTCGGGCGAGCGCAAGCGCAAGGCGCGCCTGCACGAAGCCGTCGGCCTCGCCATCGACTTCTACCACCGGTTGCTCCTCGACTCGCCCGACGCGGGGAATGCTCGCCGGTACCTGCGTGCCCGCGGGTTCGACGGCGACGCGGTCCGCCAGTTCAAACTCGGTTACGCGCCCGACGCGTTCGACACGCTGAGCCGCCATCTCCAAGACCAGAAGTTCTCGCGCCAGGATCTCGTCGACGCGGGGCTCGCGTTCGTCAACAAGGCGAGCCGGGCCCAGGACCAGTTCCGTAGCCGGCTGCTCTTCCCGATCTGGGACACTCGTGGTGATCCGGTCGGGTTCGGGGGTCGCACGCTCACCGATCAGGGCCCGAAGTACAAGAACTCTCCCGACTCGGCGATCTACCAGAAGTCGCGCCTGCTCTACGGGCTGCACTGGGCGAAGGGTGAGGTGGTCGCGCACGGCGACGTGATCATCTGCGAGGGCTACACCGACGTCATGGCGTTCGTGCTCGCCGGCGTGCCGAACGTCGTCGCGACGTGTGGGACCGCCCTGGCCGACGACCACTTCGTCATGTTGAAGAACCTGGCCCGGCGCATCACGCTCGCCTACGACGCCGACGCGGCCGGGCAGGCGGCGGCGGAACGCTGTTACCAGTGGGAGCAACGCTTCGAGGTGGAGTTCCGGGTCGCCGACCTGCCGCCCGGCCGCGACCCGGCCGAAGTGTGGCTCGACGAACCGGGCCGTCTCGTCGCTGCGGTCGAGCATGCGAAGCCGTTCCTCCAGTTCCGCATCGATCGGCTGCTGACCGCGGCCGATGTGTCGTCGTACGAAGGGCGCGCCCGTGCCGCGCAGGCCGGCGCCGCGCTCGTCGCCGCGCACCCCAACGAGTTGCTACGCGACCAGTACGTGATGCAGTTGGCTTCGCGTCTCGACATCGACAGCGATCAGATGCGCGCCGCGGTGGCGAGAGCGCGCACCCGCCCGGCAGGCGCGTCGGCACACGTCGCCACGGCCGGCGACCCGACCCGGCGCATCGACCGTCGCGAGCTCGACGCGCTGCGCTGGGCCGTATGCAACCCGGAACTCGTGGCGGGCCGTCTCGACGGCGCGCTGTTCAACGATCCGCAGGCGCGGGCAGCGTTCGACGCGCTCACGAAATGGAGTTTCGCCGACGCGATCGCGCGCTCCGACGACGTCGTCGGCGCGCTCCTGCAGCGGCTCGCGGTCGAGGAGCCGATGGTAGGGGGCGATTCGCCCGATGAGGTCGTCACGCGCGTTGTCGTCAATCTGGTCGAAGCTTCAAGTCAGCGGCTCCTGACGTCGATGGTGAAGCAAGGCGACGAACGCTCTGTCCAGGTCAAATCCCTCCTCGACGCACTGGTGACCGCGCGTCAGGCCGAACACTGGAACGCGGCCGAAGAAACCGCGAGGCAGTTGGTAGGGTGGATAACGGAGTGCTCGAAGCGTGGAAGTGACAATGAGCGATTCGGCTGAGCACGAAGGCGACGCGGTACCGGCGGCTCCTCCGTCGGACGTACCGCCGGCAACCACGGCGTTGTCGCCAACGGCTCCGACCGGCGTTGCGGAGGGCGCAGCCGCTCCCACCGTCGCCGACGTCGACACGACCAACGACGAAGAACCCGACACGCTCGCGGGCGTCGTGTCGATGATCCGCGAACGCGGTTTCATCACGACCGGCGAACTGTTCGCCGCGTTCCCGACGCTCGAACCCGACACCGACGAACTGCGCCGCCTCTACGACGCGATCGAGTCGCGCGGCGTGAAGATCCTCGACGAGATCGCCGAGGAGTTGCAGCTCGAAGACCAGCGCCGGGCCGGTGGGGTCGTCGAGCCCGAAGAGCCCTCGGCCCACCGACGGGTCAACGAGCACCGGCCGAGCACCGCGCACCGCCCGGGCGCATCGACGTCGAGCCGTCGCCCGATCGAGGACGAGGCTCCCGAACGGGTCACGATCCGCCACACGTCGAGTGAAGGCGGGAGTTTCGACCCCGTCCGCATGTACCTGAAGGAAATCGGCAAGGTGCCGCTCCTCACCGCGCCGCAAGAGGTCACGCTGGCGAAGCGCATCGAAGCCGGTGTGCACGCCAACGAACGGCTCGACGGGGAAGAACACGTCAGCGAGGCGCAGCGCACCAACTTGCTCGCGATCAGCCGCGACGGCGACCTCGCGAAGCGTCAACTCACCGAAGCGAACCTTCGGCTCGTCGTTTCGATCGCGAAACGCTACGTCGGCCGCGGCATGGCGCTCCTCGACCTGATTCAAGAGGGCAACCTCGGATTGATCCGCGCGGTCGAGAAGTTCGACTACACGAAGGGCTTCAAGTTCTCGACCTACGCGACGTGGTGGATCCGCCAGGCGATCACCCGCGCCATCGCCGACCAAGCCCGCACGATCCGCATCCCGGTGCACATGGTCGAGACGATGAACAAGGTGTTGCGGATCCAGCGCCAGATGTTGCAGGAGCTCGGGCGCGAACCGACCGTCGAAGAGGTCGCGGCCAAGGTCGAGATGACGCCCGACAAGGTGCGTGAGATCCAGCGCATCGCGCAGGAACCGGTGTCGCTCGAAACGCCCGTCGGCGAAGAAGACGACAGCCTCCTCGGCGACTTCGTCGAAGACCCGAACGTGATCGCGCCCGCGACCGCCGCCGCGCGCGCGTTGCTGTCGGAGGCGATCGAGGAAGCGTTGCAGGAACTCAACGACCGCGAACAACAAGTCGTGCGGTTGCGGTTCGGTTTGGAAGACGGCCAGATCCGCACGCTCGAAGAGGTCGGCAAAGAGTTCGGCGTGACCCGCGAACGCATCCGCCAGATCGAATCGAAGACCTTGGCGAAGTTGCGTCACCCGACGCGTTCGCAACGTCTGCGCGACTACCTCGAAGAGTCGTAGCCGGCGGGGCTCAGTTCCCCGACGCGGCCGGAGACGATTCGGTCACCTTGTCGTCGTGGCGACGCATGCGCTCGACGGCGAGTTCGACGACGGCCTGTCCCTTCTCCATCGCGAGCCCGAACGGCACCGCTTCGAGCGCACGACGCAGTTGCTCGTAGCGTTCGCGGCCGGCTCGAGAACCGAGGTAGTAGCCGACCGCGAAACCGGCGATTGCTCCCGTACGGAATCGCATTTCACTGGTTGTAGCAAACATCGTGCCGATGTTGGACCCAACCGGTTCGTGAGGGGCCCGTCAGGTAACCTCCCGTCCGTCATGCCCGGGCTACCGGGTCGATCCGGGGTAGCTCAACCGGCAGAGCAAGCGGCTGTTAACCGCTAGGTTGAGAGTTCGAGTCTCTCCCCCGGAGCTTCATCTGCGCAGGTCACTCGGTCGGCGCGTGGTCGGCGCCGCTATCGGAAAGTTGTTATCGCCGAGCGGGCAGCTCAACCGACCGACCCGTCGGGAAGGTGCCGGGTGAGGCTGTAGTCCCAGTGGCAATCCGTGTTCGGCGCCGACTGATCGAAGCATGGCAGCGAACCCGAGATCGAGCTGGCGTTCGGGTCCTCGTCGAGCAGCACGGTGACCGGGCTCGGCATGACGATGCGGTCCTCGTCGAACGAGTAGGCGTGTGGCTGGCAGTCGGAACCCTCGATGTGTGCGGTCACGGACACGTTCGCAAGCCGCACATAGAACTGGTTGTTCTGGTACCCGACGGCGATGAGCCCCGACTCGGGTGTGAAGGACCCGGTGCCGCTCCCGCTCTCGTGTGCCCAGAAGCCGAAGTCGCCGCAGTCTCCGCTCATGTTGAACGTGTGGTCGGCCTGCCAGTCGGCGGCCTGGTCCACCTCCCATTGGTGGCCGGAGGTCGTGTCGACGAAGAAGTGTTCCGGCGCAATGTCGATGTGCTCGTGTTGCGCAACGCTGGTGTTCGGCGGGCCGCTGTCGCTCGCCGTGTAAGTCGCGTTCACCGTGCCCGTCCAGTAGCAGAAGTACCCGCTCGACGCGAGGACCTTTTCGCCGGAGGCGAGCGGGATCGACACGGAGTCGATGCCGTCCACGAACGTGTTGATGTTCAGCGTCAGGTCGAGGTGCGCGCCGAGCGACAGGTCGACGCCGCACCCGGTCGCGGTGACCTTCAGGTACGGACCGCCGGTGAGCCCGGGGCCGGCGACGTCGTCGATGAGGAGCTGCACACCAAAGTCGATCCCGGCGGTGACGGCGGCCGAACCCGTACCGGTCGGCCCGCCGTAGTCGGTGTGGTCGACGGTCTGGTTCGAGGACGAGTCGAACTGCCCGTCGGCGTAGCTCACGGACGCGACGTAGCCCTCTTGATGCGTCACGGTGGCCGACATCGCCGCGTCGACGTTCCAGTTCACGTAGGCCTTGATGTCGACGTGCGGAACGATGACCAACACGATCGGCCCGATCGCGACCGGGATGGGTTCGAAGTCGCGCGACAGGAGTTCTTTGTCGAGGAGGCTGCCCGACGCCGCGACGCTGAAGCCGGCGGACGCGGAGAACGTGGTACCGATGCCGAGGACGCTCGTGACGTCGACCGGGTGCAACGGGTCGAGGTGGACCGACACGTGCATACCGAAGTGCGCCGATGTTTGCAGGCCGAACGAAACCGACCCGCCGGTAACGACTTCAGTGTCGCTCGTGTCGGCGTCGACGGAAGCTCCTCCGGCATCGGTCGCGGCGGCTGCGCTCTTCGTGGCGGTGCTTGCGGCGCGCGCGGCCGGCACCGAAGAGCCAGGGTCACTGACGTCGACGTCGCCTTGCTTGATCGCGTCCGCGAGTGATGCGGGCGCGGTGGTCAAGACGTACTGGGTCTTCGTCTTCGTAACTGCCGTAACCTTTCGCAGCAGTCCGTGCGGCAGGTTCGGCGTGACGCCGGCGTTGAGGATGTCGCCGACCATGAGGTGCTTGACCTGCTTCGGTGCCGTCGCCTTCGCGAACGTGAGCTGGCTCGCTGACACATCGGTGAGCGACTGCAGCGACGCGTCGCTCAACGGTTTGGCCCGCACCGACGTGACGATGCCACCGGCCAAGTAACCGACGACGTCGACGGTGACGTCGAGGGTGCCGACCGAGGGGTCGAGCGTGAACGCACCCGACGCGTCGAGCGGCACCACGAGGAGGCCGCCGCTCGTCTGGCCGGCGACGTAGTCGAGACCGTTCCCGCCGGGTGCGGTGAGCGTTCCCGTGTCGCTCGGCGCGTAGACCGAGACGTGCACCAGCGCCGCCGTCGCCGGGACCGCCGCCGTCGCGGCCGGCACCCCTGCGTGACCGGCCGCGACGAAGCGGGCGTTGCCGCCGGGCGTGAGCGGTCCGGCGACGCCGCCGGCCCCAGTGCGCGTGTCGGCGAGCCGAATGGGCGCGACGACGTTCACCCAATTCGCGGCGACAGCACGCGTACCGTCGCTGATCCACCCGAGGGCGGTCACGGTCACGCTGGTGTCGACGGTGGAATCGAGGGTCAGGCGGCCGCCGTCACCGAGCGACGCGAGCACGACGTCGCTCGCGTCCTCGCCGGGCGCGAACGTGATCGCCGAGGCGGTCGAAGGAGCGTCACCGGCCGGCGTGACGCGGAGCGTGCCGCCCGCGGCCGGCTGGTGCACCGAGACCCGGACCCACAGCGCCCGTGCTCCGGTGGGTGGGAGGTCGCCGACGCCGGAGGTGTCGACATCCGTCGCGCTGTCGGCGGCGAGGTCGCCGTTGAAGAGGTTGGCCGGCGTGGTCGCGACGCTCAGGTTGTCGGTCCCGGTGAGTTCCGGCGATGCCGGCACCCACGCTTCGGCGTCGAGAGCCACCTGCACCGTGCCGGTGTCGTTCCTCACGGTGACCGCGCCCGACGTGCCCAGTCGCACCAGCGTCGAGGTCGAACGCGTGTCGCCGGCGGCGGTGGAAAAGACCGGCTTCGACGGCGCCTTCGTCCCGGCCGGGTAGAGGCGGAGGCCGCCTGCGGCGGCGGTGCGTGTCGCGTGTACTCGCAGCAGCACCGCCGCCGCACCCGCTGCCGGTATCCCACCCGAACCGGCGACGGTGATCGTGAACGCCCCCTTCGGTTTCAACGTGACGGGGTCGAGGACGCGCTCGGCGGCGACGGGCACGAACCGCGAACCGGGTGTGGTCGGTGTGACTGCGTTGCTCGGCGCCGACACGGGGCCCGGACCGACTGCGTTCTGCGCGACGACGGTGAACGTGTACGCGACGCCCGGCTGCAGCCCTTCGACCGTCGCCGACTTCGAGCGACCGCCGACGTCGGCGGCCGCGCCGCCGGGGTCCGCGACGAGGTGGTACGACAAGATCGCGCTCGAACCCTTCGTCGCCGGCTTCGTCCACGAGACGGTGGCCGCGAAGGCGCTCGCGCTCGCGGTGACGGCGAGCGGCGCGCTCGGCGGCGCGGGAGTCTTGGCTCGCGTGCTCGCCGCGGCGGCGGTCGCCGCACCCGGTGCTGCCGTGAGGACGGCGACCACCGTGACGATCGCCCACGCGACCAACCTGCTGTGACCGCTGCCCCGCATGTGCGCCCTCCCTGAGCGATGAACCACGGAGTGTGGTCGCTCTCGCTAAACGCTCGGTAAACGCGTCCCTGGCCAGGCGGTTATGACCGCGGTAACACTGTGACGGTGTTCCGGGTCCTGGGCGGGGTGACCGTCGACGTCGACGGGGTGGATGTGGCGCTCGCGCCGCAGGCGCGACGGCTGCTCGGGATCCTGCTCGCCGACCGTGGCCGACCCGTCCCGATCGACGTCATCGTCGACCGGTTGTGGAGTGGGCCGCCGCCGGCCACTGCGCCGAAGGTGGTGCACGTCGTCGTGGGGCGCCTCCGCGACGCGCTCGACGCCGCCCGCGCCGCGGGCCGCGAGTCGCTCATCGCGACGGTCGGCGCGGCCTACCGCCTCGACGCCGGGCCGACCGACCTCGATCAGTACCTCGCGTTGCTGGCGCGTGCCGAGGAGCGCGTGGCGCGCGGCGAGGCCGACGCGCTGGGCGACATCGAGGGTGCGCTGCGCCTGTGGTGCGGCCGCCCCTGGGGTGACCAGGGTGACGACGACTGGCTGGCGCCGGCGATCAGCGCGCTGGAGGAACGTCACCGGCGCGCCGAGGAGCAATGGGCTGAGCTCGCGCTGGCCGCGCGACCGGCCGCCGACCTTGTCGAACGCCTCCGTACCGCCGCCCATGCCGAACCCCTTCGCGAGCGACGGTGGGGCCAGGTGATGATGGCCCTGTACCGCTCCGGCCGGCAGGCGGAGGCGCTGCGCGCCTACGAGGAGTGCCGCGCCGTGCTGCGCGAGCAGCTCGGCCTCGAGCCGGGCCCGGAGCTGCGGCGGCTGCACGTCGCGATGTTGCAGCAGGAACCGTCGCTCGAATCGATGTCCGCGGACGGCGTCGCGCCGCGGGCGGGGTTCGTCGGCCGCGCCGGCGAGCTGGCCGCCCTCGACCGCGCGCTCGCGAGGAGTCGCATCGTGACCGTCGTTGGCCACGGAGGCATGGGCAAGACCCGGCTCGTCGCGGAACTCGCGCACCGCCGCCGGCTGACGGGGGAGACAATGTGGTCGGCTGCCCTCGCGACCCTGCCGGGCCGCGACCATGTCGCCGGGCACATCGCCGCTGAGCTCGGTCTGGCGGTCGACGAGGACGCGGCACCGATCGATGTCGTCGTTGCCGCGGTGGGGAACCGGCGCGGCGTTCTCGTGATCGATGCCGGTGAGCGCGCGATCAGCGAGACCTCGGCGGTGGTCTTGCGCCTCCTCGAACGGTGCCCGGCGCTGCACATCGTCGTCACATCGCGTGTGCCGTTCGGGTTGCCCGACGAGGTCATCGTCGACGTCGGCCCGCTCCCAGCCGATGCCGCGTTCGAGTTGCTCGTGCGGCGGATCGGCGGCCGGACCGAAGAACTCTCTCCCGCGCTCGGTGCATCGTTGCGACGCGAGGTCGAAAGGTCCGGCGGGGTGCCGTTGTTGCTCGAGCTCGCAGCGCGCACGGTCGAAACCGGCACGCCCGGTCGGGACGTCGCCGCAGCCCCCGTCGATCACGCGGCAGCGGTGCTCGCCGCGATCGAGCACGCGCTCGGTTCGGTCGACGACGCGGCGCGGTCGGTCGTGCTCGCCGCGGCGCCGTTGCCGGCCGGGGTCTGCGAGGAGACGGCATCGGGCATCGCCGGTGTCGCTCCCGCCGACGCGACGCGCGCGCTGCGCCAGCTCACGTGGGTGAGACTCGTCGACCCGGTGGTCGGGAAGGGACCGCTGCGTTACCGCAGCCTCGACCCTGTACGCGAGGCGCTCGCGCGCGACCTGCCGCCCGAGCAGCGCGACGCGCTGCGGGCGCGGGCAGTCGGCACGATCGAAGCCGCGTACCTCGCCCTGCGTCCCGACGGCATGCCGTTCGTCCTCTCTCGGCTCGACGGACTCGAGGACGAGCACGACAACCTGCGCCGCCTGCTCGACGAGTCGCTGGACCATGCGCCCGGCGACGCACTCCGGCTGGCCTGCGCCGCCGCCGAGTTCTGGCCGGTACGCGGGCACATCGTCGAGGGGCGCCGCTGGATCGACCGAGCGCTCGCGTCGGCCCGACCGGTCGGCGAACCGCGCTGGCGCGCCGAATTCGCGCTCGCCCGTACGACGCGAACGTTCGGTGAGGTCGCGACGCTTCGGCCGCGCCTCGAGGCGGTCATCGAGGAGATGCGCGCGGCGCCGGGCACCGACCCCTTGCTCGTCGGGGCGATCCTGATCTACGTGGCGATGGCGCGGGGATGGCACGGAGATCGGGAGGGTTCGCGTGACGCGCTGGCGGAGGCCCGCGTGATCGACCGCGAACACGGCACGCCGTGGACGACCGCCAACCTCGACCACCTGGCCGGGTTGGGACGCGTCCTCGACGGGGATCTCGTCGGCGCACGCGACGCGCAGCGCGAGTTCGGTCGCCGCATGGAGGAACTCGACGACCCCGTGAGCGCCGCGATGGGGTGGTACCTCGCCGCCACGATCGGCGACATGGCGGGCCGGACGGACCTCGAAGACGACGTCTTGCGCGCGAGATCACACGCCGGCCGCTCCGGAGACGTGAACTTGCTCGGGCAGCTGCTGCTGGTCGAGGGCCGGCTCCTGCTCCGTACGGGCGATCCCGGAGGGCGCGCCGCGCTCGAGGAGACGGCCGACGCACTCGAGGCGCGTGGCGGCGTACGTGCGGCGGCTGTTGCCCGCCGCGACCTCGGGCTGCTCGAACTCGACGGTGGCGATCCGGAGCGTGCGTTGCACCATCTCCGGCGCGCCGTGCCCGTGCTGCTCACACTGGACCGCGCCGCGTCGGCGCCGGCGGTCGCGGGCCTCGCCCTCGTGGCGCGACGGCGCGACGACCATCGGACCGCGGTCCGGCTCGCCGCCGTTGCCGCGGCGTTGCGCGGGGCCGGCGGTCCCGCGGCGCGCGACGACCAGGTTCGCCTCGACCGCTTACTGACCGAACTCGGCGTGCCGGCCCAACCGTTGCCGGGGGACGCCGTGGCGGAACCGGACGTGGCCGACGTGATGGAGGTGATCGACGGCCTCCTGCACTGAGCCGGGTGGTGGACCGGGCCAGCCTTGTCGGGTTGGCGCTCACATGCCTCGCGTCACGTGCGATGCCATCGCAATAGCGCGCCGACGCCACCGGCAAAGCGCGTCGGCGTGGGGGACGAGGTGGGGTATGCCGTCTCGCGGTGCCCGCAGGGCGACGCGCACACGTAGCGAGGGACGATTCGCACGCCGGCGCCGCTCCCGAACGCCGTTGTACCGATACTCTCCCGAACGCCGCGTGCACCGCTACGTCCGCTCGGTGTGCACGCGTGATTCAGTTCCCGGTGTCGTAGGCCCCGATGTCGCACTTGCCGCGGATCGTGGCGTTCCGGGCGTGGCCGCGCTGGTCGGTGCCGCTCACCGGCGGCGCGTTGCAGTCGGCCGGGTCGCCGTGACCGATCGCCGGGCTTCCCGCCAGCAGGGCTCGGGTGAGCGTGCGGCCACCGTTCGCTTCGAGGGCGGCAAGCATCGGGTCGATTGGGTAGGTCGCGTCGCCGACGATGCTGCCGTTCGAGCCGTTGACGAGGTTCGGGCAGCCGGAGTTCGCGACCGCGACGTTCTGGCCGACGAGGTTGTGACCGCCGTCGGTGAACGTCGACGTGCCCGAACCGAAGGTCGCGTCGCAGTCGGGCGCGTTCGGCGCCCGGTTCGCGGCCAGGATCGTGTCGACGAGCGTCGCTGACGAATCGCCCGACTCGTAGAGCCCGCCGGCGCGTTGCGTCGCCTGGTTCCCGGCGACGGTGCTGTCGCGCACGGTCAGGTTGGCAGTCGCGACGTTGATGCCACCGCCGCTCACGCTGAAGTTGCCGGTGATCGTGCTGTTCGCGATCACGACGGTCGAGGGCGGCGCGCCCGCACCGTTGGCGACGAACAGGCCGCCGCTCGAGTTGTCGTCGATCGTCGACCGGAGAATCGTCACCTCGGTGTTCCCGGTCCCCGGCGCGACGGTGATGGCGCCGGCGATCGTGGAGTCGGCGAACTTCACCGCGTTGGTGACGGTGCTGTCGACAACGCGCAGCGCTCCGGTCGACGCGGTGATGCCCGAGTTGCGCGCGGTGTGGGTTCCGTCACGGGCGCCGCCGTCGACGGTGAGCCGTTGGATCGTGACGAACCGGTCGCCGGCGATGGTGATCTCGTCGCCGAGGGTCGTGTTCTGTGGGTTGGTGATCACGGTGCCGGCGCCGGCACCCGACAGTACGACGTTCGCGTCGAGGGTGAAGCCGCCGGCGAAGACGCCTTTGCCGACGCGGATCGTGTCGCCGCTCGCCGCGCATGCGCTTCGCAGCGGTGATGGTCGCGAACGGTTGGTTCCTTGTCGCGGTCGCGCAGGTCGGTTCGGTCTTCGCCTTCGCGGCGACGTACCACGTGTGCGTCGGTGTGCCGCCGGTGTCGTAGGCGCCGACGTCGCACGCGCCCCGCGATGCACTGTTGCGCTTGGCGCCGCGCGCGTCGCGGTCGCCGGGAAGCGACGCGCACACCGCGGGATTGCCCGCGGCGATGGCCGGGCTCCCGGCAGCGCAGCGCGAGTGTCGCGACCGGTCCACCGGCGTCGGTGAGCGGGGCAAGGTGCGGGTCGATGGGTGCCGTGGCGGTACCGGCCTGGGTGCCGTTCACACCGTCGACGAACTGGTGACAGCCGGCACCCGAGTTCGCGTCGATTTCACCGATCACGTTGTGCCCGCCGTCGACCACCGTCCCGGACGAGGCGCAATCCACGCCCGTCGTGACCGGTGCGTGGTTGCCGGCGACGATCGAGTTCGTGAACGTCGCGGGGTTCGTACTGAAGAGCGCGATGCCGCCTGCTACCGACGCCGAATTGCCCGCGATCGTGCTGTTGACGACCTCAAGCGTGCCGGCGCGGGCGTCGATGCCGCCGCCGAAGGGTGACTGGTTGCCGGTGATCGTGCTGTTGACCACGTCGATCATGACCGGCGACGGCGAGACGGCGGCATAGACACCGCTGGCGAAGTTGTCGACGAGGGTGCTGCCGACGATGTGCACGTTCGCGGCGCCGTTGGCCGAACGCACGGTGACTGCGCCCTCGGGCGGGTTCGCGACGGTGAACGTGTTGCGCACCGTCACCGCGTCGAGGGTGAGCGTCCCGCTGCCGGTGCTGATGCCGAGGTTCGACGGGGTCGTGCCGTCGGCGGCGACGCCGTCGACCGTGAGTTGTTCGAGCGCGGCGTTTGTGCCGTCGGCGATCGTGATCTCCGTGGTCAGGTTCGGGGGCTCCGTGCCGGTGATCACCGTCGCGGCACCGGCACCGATGATCGTCACGTCGGCGGCGACGGTGAAGCCGCCGGTGAACGTCCCCGGCCCGATCGACAGCGTGGTGCCGTTGCCGGCGCACGCGAGCGCGCCCGCGATGGTCGCGAAAGGCTGCAGCTTCGACGCCGCGTTACACGCCGGATCGGTGGTCGCGCTCTGCGATACGTACAGCTTCTTCGGGACCTTGGCCGACGCGGCGCGAGCAAGCGGGGCGCTCGCGAGAAGCCCGACGACGAGTACGAGGGCGAAACCGCCGCGCGCGAAGGTTCGGGTGCGACGAGCCGGCGCCGGGCGCCGTTCTCCGAACGCGTTGACAGGGTTGACCCGCATGACGACCTCACTTGACGCGGTGGCGGCGTATCCGGCCGAAGCCGGTAACGACCATCAGTCAGGTGAGGCGTCGATTCGTTACACGGGACGCGCGAGCGTGCTCGCCGGCGCGTTCAGTCGGCCGACTCGGCCGACTCGTGTGTCTTGGTGCGGTAGTCGCCGAACGGTGCGTCGCGTTCCTGCAACGCGTTCGTCAGGCCCTTCTCGCGTGCCGCGCCGACGAAGTTGTGCATCGTGCGGGTGTGCGTGCCGAGCGCGCACAACTCGGTACCGGCGCGGATACCGGCCCGCAGGCCCATCGCGTCCATCTGCCGGTGCACGACCCGCTTGTTGAGTTGCAGCAGTTCGATCGGCACGAGCGCGATGCGCCGCGCCACTTCGAGGACGCGCTCGTCGAGTTCCTCTGCGGGGTACGCCGCGTTGGCCCATCCTCGCTCGACCGCCTCGATCCCCGACACCGAGTCGCCGGTGAGCATCATCTCCATCGCTTTGCGCATGCCGAGGAACCAGGGATGAAAGTGCATGTCGGGCACGCCGAAGCGCACCGCCGGGTATCCCATCTGCGCGTCTTCGGCCATGTAGACGAGATCGCAACCGGTCGCGAGCTCGCTCGCGCCGGCGAGGCAGTAGCCGTGCACTTGCGCGATCACCGGCTTGGCGAGGTCCCAGATGCTCATCCAACCTTCGGTGACGTGGCGCGGCCACGCGCCTTCGCCGCCGGGCGTGTAGTACGGCATGTCGTAGCCGGCGTTGCCGCCGCCGAGGTCGTAACCGGCCGAGAACGACGGGCCGGCGCCACGGATGATCGTGACCGACACGTCGGGGTCGGCGTCGTGTTCCCGCAACGTCTCGAGGATCGCCCCGCGCAACGGGTGGATGAGGCTGTTGCGCTTCTCGGGCCGGTTCATCGTGATGCGCCGAACCCTGGGGGACGGCTCGTCGACCAGGATTACGTCACTCGTCATGGCTCGGTTGCTCCCTTGGCGATCGGCGATCGCGTCGGTGCCAGCCTCGCACGCGAGACGTCGTACGCGCCGAAGGGAGCGCCAGGCCGGTCAGGAAGCGGGTGAAGACGCGGGCGACGCCTCCGGCGCCCACGGGGTGAGCCAGTCGGTCGCGGGCCAGCCTTCGGCCGCGGCCATCAGCGGGTACATCGTCGCCCCGTCGATCGATTCCCGCACGATGTCGGCATGACCGGCGTGACGGGCAGTCTCCTCGATCAGGTGCAACAGCACCCAGCGGACCGTCCACGCTTCGACGTCGTCGGGGAACCACGGCACGCCCTTCGGCACCGGCACCGGCCCGTCGAGGTCGACGGTGGCGATCGCCGCCTCGGTCGCGGCGGCGACCCGCGCGAGCTCGTCGAGCGCGCCGGCGAGCGTCTCGTCGGGCCGGAGGCGGAACATGTCTTCGTAGGCCGCTTGGCGTTCCTCGTGGCTGCCGGTGCGACGGTCGCGCTGCATGACGCTGTCGATCCAATGCTCCTCGGTTGCCGCCACGTGCTTGATGAGCCCGCCGATGCTCAACGCACCGGCGGTGGGGACCATGCGGGCCTGGTCGTCGGTGAGGCCGTACGCGGCGTTGCGCAGGCCGGCTCGCTGCTGGGCGATGTAGGCGAGGAGCAGGGCACGCTCGTCGGTGAGGGGCGGGGCGAGTCCGGGCATGGGAACAACCTCCAGAGGCAGGCGCGTCGAGCGTGGATGGCACCATCGTCGCACCCGAAACAGGTCATCCTCTGGCAACTTTTCGCGGAATTCGGGCTACGGCGCGGTGGACGGCCCGACGTATGACTCGGTGGTGTGGGCGACGTCGGCCGAGCATGTCTGGTTCGCCAACCCCTGCAGCCCGCAGGCGTACTGGGCGGGGGCATACCAGCGACCGTTGCGGCGCACCGTGGAGCCGGGCAGCGGGTAGGGCGTCGCCGGACCGCCGCCGTCGGTGGTGAGCGCGTAGAGCACGTGGATCTCGTCGCCCGACCGCTGCCACCCGACGATCACGAAATGCACCTTGCCGGCCCAGCGCTGGTCGGCCTGCAGGCCGGCTTCGATCTCGGCCCAGAGTTTCGTGCCGTCGGGTACCGCGGCGACGCGTTCGTCGACCGTTGCCCCGGGGTCGGCCAGCGCCCGGAACGACCGGGCGACATCGGCGTCGAGTGTCGACGCGCGTCTTCCAACCCGCCGGTGGCGTCGGCGCGTTCTCCTGGCCCGCGCACGGCGTGGCGGTCAGGTTCGCGAGCGCGCACGCGGTCGACGACGCGATCTTCCACACGCCGTCGACGCGCACCGCGGCGCCCGCTTGCGGCGCCGGGATGTAGGGCGACGGCACGCCGTCGTAGTAGATGCGATAGGTGAGCGTCGCCGCGTCGGGCGACACGAACGCGACGTTCTCGACCCGCAGTTCCGCTTGCGCGGTCTCCGACGCGTGCTGCGCGTATGTCGCGTCGGCCTTGGCCGGGTCCTGGGTCGACTCGCTCGCCGCGTGCCGCTCGTTGGGATCGGGCGACAGCAGCGACCAGTACGCGTGCTGGATGCCGAGTTGCGCGAGGCGCTGGTCGCCGTAGCCGAGCGACGTCGGGCTGATCGCCGCGTACCCACCGCCCAGGGCCGCGGCGATCCGCGCGCGTACCTGCTCCGGGTCGGCGCCGGCCGCGACCTTCACGTCGACCCGATCGATGGTGCTCACGCCGAGCGATTGGGTCGCGGCGACCGCGAGCAACGGGATGCCGGCGGTCGAGCCTTGCGGCAGGTCGAACTCGCCGACGATCGTGAACGGCCGCGTCGTCTGCTGAAGGCGCACGGTCACCGTCTGGCCGACGGTTGCCGTCTCCCTCTGCAGGAAGTCGGCGTTGGCGACGATCTCGTTGTTGGCCTGCGGCAGCCGGCCGCGGAGCAGATGAAGTTCGTCGGGCTCGTGGTAGGAGAACACGATCGGCGTTCGCGGCGGCGCGCTCGGCGGACGATCGGTGATCGTCGCGAACTCCTGGAGCACACCGCTCGCGACCTGCACGCCCGGCACCCGGCTCACCGTGTAGAGCACCGAGACCGGGATCTGCGCGCGGGCGCCGTCGGCGTCGAAGCGCGACGACACGACAACCGCGTCGATGTCACCGAGCAACAGGTCGGGTGCACCGACCCGGATCGGTTGCGGTGTGGTCGCGCCACTCCCGGAGTGGTGCAGGGTCGCGACACCGGCAACGAGCGCGACCGCGAGCAGGAGTGCGAACGCGGTACCACTCGCGCGGCGGGCGCGCCGTCGGTGGACGCGCCGGCGCAGCTGCTCGACCGGTTCGGTCTCGGCCGGTGTGTTCGCCGCGAGGCGTTGGAGCGCACTCGATACCCGTTGTTCGAGGTCAGTCATCCTCGTCCTCCGATGGTTCGCTCAGCGCGACCGCGAGCGAGCGGCGCGCCGCGACCAGGGTTGCCGACGCGGTGCCGACCGCGATGCCCATCGCGGTCGCGACTTCCGCCTCGGTGCAACCCGCGCCGTAGCGCAACGCGATCGCGAGTCGTTGGCGCGGTGGAAGCGCTCGGACCGCGTCCCAAACCTCGATCGCTTCGTGGTCCGCGTCGTGCCAGACGGACGGGTCGGGCTGTCGCAGCAGCCGCCGTTCCATGGTGGCGCGCCGACCTCGGCGGCGAGCCACGTTGCACGCGACGCGGTACGTCCAGCCCGTCGGTGAGTCCATCTCGCCGACCCGCGCCCAGTTCGCGAGCGCGCGGGCGAACGCTTCGCCCACGACGTCCTGCGCGACGTGGTGGTCGCCGGTGAACGCGGTCATCGCGGCGAGCAGGCGCGGTTGTTCGACGCCGTACCAGGCTGCGAACGCGTCGTCGTCTTCGATGACGCGGCGCGCGACCGCGGGTATCGCGTGCGACGCGTGCTGCAGCTCTGCCAGCTCACCCACCCCCATGAGAGTCTCGCGGAGGCGATTTCCCTTAGCCAGGGCGCGCTTCGGTGCGGAGCGCCGCTGCAGGTCGCCGGTCGATGTGCGGTGAGGGGGTCAACCCGAGCGACGTACGCTGGCAGGGCACCACGCTGTGGGCGGGTGCGAAGGAGCGCCGGGTGGAACCGACCGACCAGATCGACGCGATCGACCAGAGGGCCTGACGGAACCGGTGGGCGTGGCGATCTCCGACGACGAGTTGGCCCGCGAAGCGCTCGCGGCCGATCCCGATCTCGCCGTCGACGAGAACGGGCCGTCGCTGTGGGACCTGTCCGGCGGCGCGACCGACCCGTTGCTGCCCGCCTGGTACATGCCGGCGCCCACGGTCGGTCGGAAGCAGGTGCGCGGGTGGCGCAAGCGGGTCGTGCTGAGCGTCGTGGTGACGTTCTGCCTTCTCGACGTTTCGGGCTTCTGTGCAACCTACGGGCAGGTCATCCTGGGTTGAGCTTCCCGGCGGGCGGCGCCGACGGTCCGCGGAGCATGGCGATCGCGCTCGCGACGATCCACGCGTCGCCGGCGCTCAGGCCCGCCCGTTGGAACAGGCCGTGCGCGTTCCCGGTGAGTGTCAACGCCAAGCTCGCAGCGGCGAACGCGCCCGCGCCGGCGCTCACACGCGCGGCGGCGCGCTGGTTGTCGCGACGAAGCGTGATCGCGGCCAGCAGGGGCGTGGCCGCGAGCGTGACGTAACCGAGGCCGGCGAAGCACGCATGCAGGTGATCGCCGGTGGCTGAACGGTCGAGCGGAGCCGCGGCCACTCCGAGGGTCGCGAGACCGGTCGCGGCGGCGGTCAGCCACGCGCGACCGGGGAGCGCGCACCGCAGTGCCCACGCGTAACACGGCACGCCGACGCCGAACGCGACGAAGCCGGCCGTCATCGCGGCACGTGTCGGCGCGTGAACGGCCGCGAGGCGACTGATCGCATCGTCGACAGGGGAGTAGTGGCCGGCGGCCGCGCCCGTCGCGATCCACGCGCCGGCGAACGCGACCGGACCGATGATCCCGCCGAGCGCCGCGGCACGTCTCTTCCGATCCAACGCTCGCACGGCGCCGAACCGTAACCGGGTGATCAGCTGGCGCAGACCGTGAGCCCGTACGCCTTCGACAGGTCGTTCGCACTGCTGCTGATCGCGTCGAGTTGGGAGCCGATGCGCGCGGCGGCCGCCTGGTCTCCCGATCGGAGCGCAGCCGCGTACTGTGCCGTCCCCGCGACCAGCGTGCCGACCTTCGCGTAGATCTCATTGACGGCAGCCGATTGGCCCGCAGGCACGGAGAGCTTGCGCAACGCGCGGAGCGCCGCGGAGGTGACCGCGCCGGTCTCGTCGATCGCGGCCGCCTGCTTCGCCAGGTCGTTCCCCGGGTCGGGGATCGACGCGATCCGCTTGTTCATCGCCGCGCAGATCGCGTTCGCCTGTACGAGGTACTCCGCCTTCGTGAGCGTCGTCTTCTTCGTAGTCGTGGTCGACGACGACGAAGATGCGGAACTGCCCCCGCACGCGGCGAGCGTGACGGCCGCGAGGAGTACCAGGCCGAGGCAACGTTTCGAGTGCACACGAACCGATCGGCCGGCGATATGCCGAGCTGAGCGGCGAGGGAAGAACGCCGTTCGCACGCCCGCGGACCGCCGTGGGTTACCGTCACACGCCGAGTTCGGGCCCGTAGCTCAGTGGTGAGAGCAGGGGACTCATAATCCCTCGGTCGCTGGTTCGATCCCAGCCGGGCCCACGCAATCCACCCATCCGGGGTATCGCCGTTTCCGCGGGAACGGGCGGCGTTCGCGAGGGCGCGCTGGTCACCGTGTAGTCACAGCGCACGCGACCTGCACGCGAGCGCGCGTCGCCGGGGGGAAGCATCATTTCGGTGTGCTCTGGAATGGGGGAGACAATGGCAAACAGGCAGGGACGGGACATCCTCGGCCGCGAGGAGGAAGTCGATCAGGTGCCGGGAGACGCCACGACGACCGCGTGGAAGCGAGCGGCGCGCGCACACCAGAACCGTTGGCGTCAACTGCACGGCTGGCCACCGGGCTTGCGCCCGAGCCGTCAGGAGGATGACGGGCGCGAGAGGATCGGGAGCCGCATCGATCTCGACTTTGCGAAACGTACGAAGGCGAACTTCCTCCATCCCGACGTGGCCACGGCCGTCGAGCGGCGCGTTGCCAGCCCGCAGAAGCACCAGACGCTTGACGAGACGCGCCTTTACTCAGACCTCCTGTCGTCAATGCCGTTGTGCTTCAACCTGTTCGGTCCGCTCGCGACGGACGCAGAACTTGCTGCCGACGTCGTCCGGCGCTGGTTTCCCGACCGATGCCCGAGCGACGCGCGCGTGCAGGTGGAGTTCGAGTGGTCGCCGGGCCGGGCGGACGCCGAATGGCTTGGCGACCGAACTGCGTTCGACGCGGTCATCTCCATTGAGGCGAAAGACCGATGCTCGTTGATCGGTGTAGAGACCAAGTACCACGAGCATCCGACCTTTTCCAAGCGAGCTGCAGACGCACCCGACATACCGGTCCGGTATCGCGAGGTCACGGAGCGAGCGGGACTGTTCGACGACGAGAATTGGATATCCGATGTGTGGGGCCGACCTGTCGAGCAACTGTGGCGCGACCACCTGCTCGCGCTCGCGTGCGAACAACACTCGGAGGTGTACGCCGACGGCCACTACGTGCTCGTCGCGCCTGCTGGCAACCCGTGCTGGTCCGAGCTTGCGACGCACTACAAAGCGATCGCGCCGGGCGCGCACGGTTCGTTCGAGATGCGCACGATCGACGATCTCATCAGCGTGGCTGCTGATCTTCTCCCGCACACGGCGCAGTTCCAGGCGCGCTACCTCGACGTCGCGGTGCCTTCGCTAGAGCACGATTAGCCGAGTGGAACCTACGTTTGCGCTGACGCGACGCTCCCTCGACGCGGTGCGGGGGTTCGGCGAGGACGACGACTGGCTCTTCGGAGAGCAATTCGAGTGGGGTCGCGCCGTCCACGCTGCATTCAAGGCGATGGCCGCGCCGGCGTCGGGGCAAGCGTTCCCCCGCCGCCTCAACGTGGCGATGACGTGTTCGAAGCATGTGCGTACTGGGCTCCGCTCCTGCACCTGTTGCTGTACCGGGTTGGTTGGTCACGTCCCGACCTCGGCGTGCGGCAGTGGTTCGACGACGGCAAGCCGACCGACGACGAGACGCTCGCTCTCCTGTCCGCGCTGTGGGACGCTGACGGTCAGCTGGACTGGTTCGCACAGTGGCTGTGGGTGAACTGGACGTCCTTCCCCGTGCCGCTGCGTAACGTGCCGGGCGCGGAGGCGTGCCCACGGCTGCAGATCCACTACACCGTGCTCGAACGACTTCGAGGTCGCCGCACTCCTCGAGTTCGTGCGCGGTACCGTGTCCGACGCCGAGCCGCCCGGCGACCTCGCGGATCGTGCTTCGATCAGCGTCGCGTCGGTGGCGCCCGTGAGCCGCTCTCCTTGGACGGTGTCGACGTCGTGGCCGTGATCGCGGAAGACTTCGACAGCCGCGGTCGTGACGTTCTCGTCGAGCTTGACCTCCACGCGCCCGCAGGCAGGCTGTGAACCTCTTGCTTCGCGAGCCAGGCGCCGTACGCGGCGGCTGCGCGAACTCCATCCTCCGTGATGGTGGGATAGTGCTCGACGATATCGGCCGGCGAGAGCCCGGCAGCGAGCGCGTCGAGCACAACGGTCACGAGCACGCGCGTGCCCTTGACGCACGGCTGACCGTGGCACACCTCAGGATCGATCGAGATCAGCTCGACGAGCTCCTCGGAGGTCATCCCACAAGTTTGCCGCATCGCCGAGCAAGGGGTCGTCGCCGGTGAAGCTCAAGCACGCCGAGCCCGCAGAGGAGTCCTTGTCGGGTCCTTAGCGGTGAAGTCAGTTCACTGGTGAGACTCCGGAAAGAGACCGCGAACTGCCTCCATGTTGACGCCGCAGTCTGATGTCCACCACTCCGCTGGGTAGCCCCGTTCGGCGTAACGGCGCACCGGGAGATCGCGGTCGTCGAACCGAACGAAGTCGTTCAGAAACCCCGGGTGCGTCTCGTGTTCCAACACGCTGGCAATCGAGAGGGACTCGATGATGATGAACCGCTCGGGTTTGTTCGATTTCAACATTCGCAGCGCCGGTTCTGCCTTCGTTGCCGACGTTCCCGGCGCGAGGCCGCGCAGCGCACGGAGCGTCGCATCCAAGAGCTCGTGGTCGGCGGCCGCCGGCTCTGCGCCGCCCTCCGCGGCGAAGCGGTCGAGGCTGAACCATACGAACGCCAGATCGAGGTGTCGGACGCCTCCCCACTTGTGGCGCTCGAAGTTCAGGACATCGCGCTCGATGACCGTGTGCTCTCGAAGACCACAGGTGCTGCAGAAGACGCCGCTGTACTTCCCTGGTACGAACTCGTGCGCAGGAAGCTTGCGTGCGACGACGAGGCTGGGGAGGAAGGGTCGCAGGAAGAGCCGTCGCTGGGACAGGCTCGCGACGAAGGATTGACTCGCATCCTCGAGCGAGAGTACAGAAGCGAGCAACGTGGTTTCTTCGACGAGGTTGTCATGAGTCACCTGTCGGCTCGGAAAGAGATAACCGGCAGCCGTTGCATGGGCGATGTCGACGGGCGACGCATCGAACGGCTCAGCGCCCCGACGACGCCATCGCCCGTTCCTCCAATGCATGTTGATGAGAGTCGAAAGCGCGCGGGCGTCCTCGTTCAGCACCGGTCCCTCCGCAGTTTGGTCTAGCACCCCCTGCTGCTGGCAGCGCCACGAGGTGGAGTTCGGGAGCGCGACGTCTACTGCTCAACGAGTGCAGCAACGGCTGCCGCTGCGTCGGCTTGTTGGCCGGGCAGGACGTGGCCGTAGACGTCGAGGGTGAAGGCGACCGACGCGTGGCCGAGGCGCTCGGACGTAACTCGAATGTTCGTGCCGGCGGCGAGAAGATGCGTTGCGTGCGTGTGCCTGAGGTCGTGCAGGCCGATGCGCGGAAGGGCTGAACGCTGGACGAGCCTCGCGAACGCGCGGCTGATGGCGTCGGGATGCCAGGCTCGACCGTCGGGCATCGTGAAGACGAGACCGGTGTCATGCCAGTCGGCGCCGGCACGCAGTCGAGCCCGGTGTTGAGACGCGCGATGAGACCTCAACGCGCTGATCGTGCCGACGAGTGCGGAGGAGAGCGGCCCGCTTCTCGTCGCGTGCGTCTTCGTCGGGCCGAGCGCCCCGCCCGCTTCGAGCGAAGCGTCGATCCGGAGCCGTTTGCGAAGCGGGTCGACCGACCCCCGGCGCATCGCCGCCGCCTGCGAACCACCGGAGCCCGACGGCGCCGTGTACGCGGACGAGCACGTCGTATGGGTTCGTCGTTGCGGCGATAAGCGCATCGACTTCCGCGGGCTTGAACTACGTGGCCTCGTCACGCGCGCTGTGCGCATTTGTCGCTTCCGGTGCCACGTAGGTCTCACCGACGCTCGCGTCGTACATGCTCAGCGCCGAGCGCGCGGAACGCGACGCCGTCGCCGACAAGGCGCGATCGCGAGGTGTTCGCGCTCGTCGCGGCAGGTGAGACCGATCGTGACATCGCCGAGCAGCTCGTGACTGCCAAGGCAGTGGTGCATTCGTAGCTCGATCGCATCCGCGACGAGATGGGCGCCCGGCGGCGGGCCGCGCTGACGAATCCCGCGCACCGCCTCGGGGTCGCGTCGCCGCGTGACCCATGACGTAGGTATTCCTACCGACACCGAGAGGGGTGTTCCGGCCTCTGGTCGCCGGCCTGCCGGGTCAAGACAATCGACTGGTGAAGTCACAGCTGACGGCTCGTCACCCCGGCGTACCTTGCTCGTCGTATCGGGGCGCTCGGCGCGTGTTCGCTCGCGCGCTCGGGCTCGGCGCCCGTTCCTGCGACGAAACGCCTCGCGGGGGGTGCACAAGACGTTGTGTAGCGGGCGGAGTTCTGACCGCCTGAGGGGAGCCAGAGGGGATCCGCCCATGGGCGCGGTTCTTTGTGCACTGAGCAAGCGGCCTACCGGAAAGGCGGCGGAGCGCGGGATGCGGCGAGCAACGATCGGGACGATTTCGGTGTTCCTGACGCTGGCGGTCGTCGGCGTCGCAGCATGCGGCGGCTCCAGCGGAAAGACACCGGCCGCGTCCGGCAACACGGGGAACGCCCGTGGCTCGTCTCGACCCGCCGCCACGCCCGGGAAGGCCGCGCCTGATTCCCTCATCGTGGCGCACCTCGCGTCGGCATCGGCGCTGCGCAGAGCGGGATTCGCCGCGACGGGCGTCGAGGACGACGGCGGCGCGCAAAGCGGCACGATTTTCTCGAGCCAAGCGCAAACCGCCGACGCCGACTCCCTCCTCGTGCTCGACCTCACCACGTACGCGTCCGCGGCCGAGGCCACGACCGGGTACCGGCAGTCGACCATGTCGCAGCCGTCGACGACGACGCTTCCGAACACCGGTGACAGAGCGGTCCTGGCGGGAACGGACGCGTACGTCGTCGTTGGCAGTCAGGTGCTGTCGATCACGGGGAGGCTCTCGCAGGCCGCGCAGGACGAGCTGAACCACCTCAAGGCAACGGGCAAGCTCGACTTCTCCAAGCCGTTCCCCGCCACGCAGGCCCTTGCCGGGACTGTACGCAAGGTCGCGGCCGCGCTCGCGAAGACGATGAGCCGCGACGCGACGACGGCCGGCGCGACGTACACCTACACCCCGGCCGACGCGGTCGACCCGTGCGCGACTTCGCCGGCCTCCCTGTCCCGCAACGGCATCGACGTTACGAGCCAACATGTCGCCTCCGACGCGCCGCCCGCGTCCGAATGCGTCTATACCTTCACGGCGACGCACGGCGCGGAACCGTCGGTTCCGCAGCTCGCGGTGTACACGCTCACCGGGTTGCAGGCCACACACGCGGTGCCGGTGACGACGGTGCCGGCGTTCTTCTCGAAGATCCGCACGAGCTTCGTGGGCGGCCCGAGCGCCTACTCGTCCGGGTCGTTCGGCGATCCGGTACAGACCGAGGCGCGCAATCTCGCGACCGACCCCGACTTCGCGGTGAACTTCGACGACGTGTTCCTCGAGGAGGTCACCCAGGCCAACGGGTCTTCGAAACCGGACGCGACGACATGCAAGGCCGTTCCCCCGCTCATGGAGAAACCGCTCGAGCAGATGAAGCCGACGCTCGTGCCACAACCGAAGCCCCAGCCCCAGTCGGATCCGGTGTGGAAACGGTTCGAAGACGACTACAACTCCGCGCGCAACGACTGGATGGAGTTCTCGGACAAATACAACCAGACCGCCACGGACCTTGCCGTCGAGGTTTGCGACGCGTTACGCAACAAGCTTGGACTGCCGATCCCCCCGACGCACTGAGCCTCGGATGGTCCACGCGTCGCAGCCGGGTCCTTCGTGGCGTTCGTTGTCGTCTTGGAGGGATGCGCCGAACTCGGCGTCGGCGCGCTGCGTCGTGCGCAGCTGCACCCCGAACTCGCCGTAGTGGTTGGCGCGCCATGCCCGCCGAAGTCGCTCACGATGAGCCGAGTCGTATCCCCGCGAGTTGTGTGCCGTGCGCGACGAGCCGGCCGCGTCGGTCCCAGATGAAGCAGGCTTCATCGACGCGTTGCGCGTCGATGAGTTGTGCCCGCTGCAGCACGCGCACCGGGCCGGGTGCAGGGAGAGCGCGCACGTACGCGGTGAGCTCGAGCGTCGGCACCCAGCCTGCGAGCTCGATGTCGAACGTTGCCGGCGGAAAGGCGTCGACCGCGAACAGCAACGAGATGGGATCGAACGGCGCGTTGCCGGGTAGGGAGAGCCAACCTCGCAGCTCTCCGCGCCCGCTCGGCTGCCCGCGTGTAAAGCCGGTGCACTCGGGATCGAGGCGGACGGTCACCTGTTCCATGATCGCGACCGGGTCTCCGGTTGGCAGACGAGCGACGAGGGTCTGCGCGTCGTCGATCGCCACCTGAGGGCTGGCTGGTGCGCCGGCGTCCCAGTGGGCGCTCGTGTCCGCGTCGAGATGACCGACCGTGATCAGGGCCTCGACGCACGCCTGGTCGTCTTGGCCCATCCGAGCCCGGACCTGGCTCGCCGATCTTCCCGCCCGGAGTACCTCCGCGGTCACGGTGACGGGGCCCGGGCGGGGTGAATGGAGATAGTGCGAGCTGGCTGCGATCACGTGATCGTGCCGGGTCACCGTCGTCGCGGCTCGTGCCAGCATCGAGAGGAGATAGCCGCCGTTGGGCCGGCCGCCGATCGTCCAGGCCGCGCTGACGAGGCCGCGAAACGTCCCGTCGCCGGCGTCGGTCAGCTCGGTGACCATGTCGAAGGCTTGTTTGGTGGGCGGCGCCGCTTGCGATGACATGTCAGGCGCGCGGCGCGACGTTCTGGAGCCGGACCTGGCCGGTGGCGACCAGACGGTCGCGGTCGTCGGTGATCCGCACCTCCCACAGTTGCTGAGTCCGGCCTTGTTGGATCGCCCGCGCGTCGACAGTGACCCGACCGTCGGTCATCGAACGGAGGAAGTTGGTGTTGTTGTTGACGCCCACGGCGACCATCCCGGACGCTTGCGCTGCGGTCGAGGCGCCGACACTCGCGGCGGATTCGATCGCGGTGGTGTAGACGCCGCCATGGATCAGTCCCCACGGTTGGTGATGCTCCGGACCAAGGTCGATCCAGCCGGTGACACGTGAGCTCTGGACGTCGTCGAGCACCAGGCCGACGGCTCGCATGAACGCACTCGACGGTTGGCTCGGCTGCGACGGATTCGGCATGCGCCGGAGAGTACCGGGTTGCGTTCTATCATGCAACTCACTACGGTCGTGTTGTGCAGCGCAAGAGCTTCGAGGACATGAACTGCTCAGTGGCCCAGTGCCTCGAGGTCGTGGGCGAGTGGTGGAGCCTGTTGATCGTGCGCGACGCGTTCTTGGGCGTGCGCCGGTTCGACGACTTCCAAGCGCGACTCGGGATATCACGCAACATCCTCAACGATCGACTGACGAAGTTGATCGACCGTGGCGTGCTCGACCGCGTTCCGTACCAGGACAACCCGCCCCGCGCGGAGTACCGGCTCACCGAGAAGGGCCGCGATCTGTGGCATGTCCTCACCGCGATGCGGCAGTGGGGTGATCGCTGGGCCGCCCCCGCCGGACCGCCGCTGAAGATGCGCCACACAACGTGTGGGCATCTCGGCAAAGCGGTTGCGATGTGTTCGCACTGTGGCGAACCGATCGGTCTTCGTTCGGTCACGGTCGAGCCCGGGCCTGGCGCGAATGCCGCCGACTTCGAGCGCACCGCACTCGACGGTTTCACCCGCTGACAACGACAGGATCACGCGTGAAGGTCGAAGGTGCCGTTGCGCTCGTCACGGGCGCCAATCGCGGCCGGCGCACGAGACGTATGTTGAGCAAGGACGGGCACGGGGCAAGATCGTCGTCAAAGTGAGATGAGTACCTCAACCCAGGAGCGCGCATGGACGCGGTCTTCAAGTACGCCATCGATGCCAAGCTCGCGTTGTTCTGGCTGCCGTTCGGAGTTCGCCCTGCGAAGGACGGTGTCGAACTCACCGACGACCGCCGGTTCGTCGCCACCTACGGCTTCCTGCGCGTCGAAACGCCGCTCGACAACATCGACGACGTGCACATCACAACGGGATATCGCTGGTGGACCGCGGTGGGCGCACGCTTGTCGTTCGTCGACGACGGACTGACCTTCGGCACCAACGCGCAACGCGGTGTCTGCGTGCACTTCCTCACGAAAGTCCCGAGCCGCCTCCGCCGTTCAGGGCACTCGGCATTGACGGTCACGGTGGCCGACCCCGAGGGGCTCGTCGCCGCGCTCACGGCCACCGACCACGGTTCGTCTTGATGCCCGAGCCCAAACCCATCACGGGCACCGGCGGGCGCCGAGGTTTCGCAGCCCCTGATATCGGTGAACGGAAGATGCGTGGAGGCGACGACTGAGAGCGCGAAGAGCGAGGTGCCCAAATGCAGGCGATCGTGGTGAGGGATGCAGCTGCGGGTTTGGCCGGGATGACGCTGGTGGAGCGGCCCGAGCCGGAAGCGGCGATCAACGACGTCGTCGTTCAGGTTCGTGCGTCGGGATTCGTCCCGACCGAGTTGGCGTGGCCGTCGACCTGGACCGATCGCCTCGGCCGTGACCGAACTCCGTCGATCCCCGGCCACGAGCTGGCCGGAAGCGTCGCCGCCCTCGGCTACGGGACGACGGGACTGTCGGTGGGACAGCGGGTGTTCGGGCTTGCGGACTGGTACCGCGACGGCACCCTGGCGGAGTATGTGGCCGTCGAGGCGCGCAACCTCGCGCCGCTGCCGGGCGACGTCGACTTCACGGTGGGCGCGAGCCTGCCGATCTCGGGCCTGACGGCGTGGCAGGGACTGTTCGGGCACGGCCGCCTGCAAGCGGGGCAGAGCGTCCTCGCGCACGGCGCCGCCGGCGCAGTCGGGTCGATGGTGGCACAGCTGGCACGCGAGTTCGGTGCGTACGTCATCGGCACGGGACGCGCCGCCGACCGTCAGACGGCGCTCGACTTCGGCGCCCACGAGTTCGTCGACCTCGACAACGGGGCGCTGGAAGACGTCGGCGGAGTCGATCTGGTTTTCGACGTCATCGGCGGCGACATCCAGAAGCGGTCCGCGGATCTGGTTCGCGCCGGAGGAACGCTGGTGAGCGTCGTCGGGCCGCCCGAGGCGCGGCCCGCCGACGGTCGGGCGATCGACTTCGTTGTCGAGCCCGATCGCGCCCAACTGATCGAGATCGTCCGGCGGGTGCGTGACGGGCGGTTGCGCACGAACATCGGCAACGTCGCGACGCTCGACGTCGCCGTTGCGGCGCTCAACCCGACCGAGCGACGCAAGGGGAAGACGATCATCAGCCTTCGTCGATAAGGGAGGGCGTCGGTCCCTCAGTCGGAGGCACCGGCAAAGCGCATGTGCCGCATCCGCCACACCGACACGCCAAGGAGCACGATCGTCACGATCGTCAGCTGGACGATCGCCGCGCCGCCTTGAGGGATCGAGTGGCGCACGATGCGGTGGGGGACATCGTTGAGGTACCCGAGGAAGATCGCGCGCGACTCCCAGGTCGGCGACAGCTGCGCGATGCCGGTCAGCGCGGTGCCGAGGAGCCGTTCCACCAGGAACACGAACGCCAGCGACCACACCGCGGTGCGTCGCGTGAGGCTCGCGATCGCGATGAACACCGCGACGTACGCCGCGGCGCCGACGGCTGCGGCGACGAACGCCGCGCCCGCGCTCTCGGGAGTACCCGCGATCACCGCGGCGAGCGCGGCCGCCGGTGCGATCGTGCCCAGCGCGACGAGCGAGCCTCCCGTCCAGCGGCCGATCACGATCAGCCACGTGGGTGTGGGCGACAACCAGGTGAAGTGGAAGGTGCCGGCCCGAACCTCGGCCCCGAGCACGGAGTCGCCGATGATGAGCGCCGCGATCGGCATCACCAACCCGAAGATGCCGTCGGCAGCAACGGTCGCGAACGCGCGCTGCGCCGGTTCGTCGATCGCGTACGCGAGGAGACCGAAGAGCAGCGCGCCCGCACAGGGGATGAGGATCGCCAACCGGCGCTTTCTCGGCAGGCACGATCGCAACGTGTAGGCAAGGATCGCGAGGAACCGCGAGCGCGGCCTTCGTGCCGTCACCGCCGCCGCGTTCATCGGATCAACTCGCGGAACAGGCTCTCGAGCGAGTCGTCGAGGGCGCGGACTTCGCGTAACCGGACCGAGTGGTCGCGGGCGAGCCGCGGCAGCGCGGTCGCCAACTCACGCGCTCGACCAGTCTGGATGACGAGGCCGTCGCGTGCGGTGTCGAACGTGACACCACCCACCGAGTCGAGCGCGATCAACGCTGATGCCAGCCGCCGCCCGTCGTCGGAACGTACGAGCACGTGGCGAGGACGGTCGTCCATTGCGTCGCGGATCGCATGGTGGCCACCCGCCGCTGCGAGCCGTCCGTGGACCAGCACGATCACGCGCTGCGCCAACCGCTCGACCTCGTTCAATACGTGCGAACTCACGATCACGGTCCGGCCTTGGGCGCCGAGCTCCTTGAACAGCGCGATCAGGTGGAGCCGTTGCACCGGATCGGCGCCGTTCAGCGGTTCGTCGAGGACGAGCACCTGAGGATCGCACACCAGCGCGGCGGCGACTTTGGTGCGCTGCCGCATGCCTTTGCTGAAGGCGTCGACGCGCCGGTCGGCGACGTCGAGCATCGCCACCGACTGCAGCGCCTGCTCCGGCGCGAGGCGATCGACGATGCCGTGAAGGTCGGCGACGTAGTGGAGGAACTGGCGCGCGGTCAGCCCGGCGGGCACCGCTTCGTCCTCCGGCACGAGCGCGAGCCGGCGGAACACGTTGCGGTCGCGACGCGGATCACTGCCTTCGACCAGCACGTGTCCCTGGTTGACGTCGATCAACCCTGTCACCGCCCGCATGAGCGTCGTTTTGCCCGCCCCGTTGGGACCGAGCAGGCCGGTCACCCCGGGGCCGAACGAACAACTGAGATCCGACAGCGCGACCTTCTGGCGGAACCAGACCGACACGTTGTCGACGGAGACGGTGGCGTCGGGCGCAAACGCCGGGTCGAGCGCCGCCGGAGGCGATGGCGTTGCGGCCGGCGTCGCGGCCGGCGTCGCGGCCTCGAACGGCGCGGTCATCGTTCGACCCAGCGGTAACGGCGCAGGAGCACACCGGCGCCGACGAGCACGACCGCGACGTAGATCACGACTGCGTACAAGCCGCCGTTGGCGACGCCGGACAACGGTGAGGGATGGTCGACGTGGCCGAGGAACACGAGGTCGCGCAGGTACAGCGGCAGGGCGAGAATGTTGATCAGCGCAGCCGCGGAACCGCCCTTGATCTCGACGTCGCCGACGAACACCCCCGAAGTAATCGACGTGATGAGGAACAGGCCGATCACCGACGCGCCCGCGACGATGCGGCGATCGGTCAGCGAGGAGATCGCGACGCCGATCACCGCGTAATAGAGCGCCAGGAGCGCGACCGCGACCGGCACCTTCCACAACACGTCGAGATGGCCGGTGAAGTAGTCGAGCGCGCGGTTGCTCACGAGCATGTTGCCGACGAACAACACCACCTGCGGCAGGAACGAGAAGGCGAACAGGATCGTCGCGATTGCGCCGAGCTTCGCGAGCACGTAGTCGACGCCGGTGATGGGGCGGGCGAACATCAACGGGAGGACGTGCTGGCGGCGATCGGGGCACACGACGTCGGGTGCCACCAGCGCGACGAACAGCAGCAGCGCCGCCGAGACGCCGACGTAGTCGTGGTAGGTGATGATCTGCACCCGGTCGCTCACAAAGGAACGGTCGCGGGTCACATAACCGATGCCCACGTTCACGATCGCCGGGATCGTGACAATGCCGAGCAGCACGAACGGCGCGACCTTCTGGCGCCAGGATCGCCGGATCCCGAGCGCGCGGCGCATCGACGCCTTGTAGAGCGCGAACGCCGCCGCGCCCCGCCGGCCGCGCCGACCTTCGTACGGGCGGTACCCGCGGTCGTAGACCGCGCCGCCGCGCGACTCGTCGAGCACGGTCACGACAGGTGCTCCGCGCGGCGCAGGAACACTTCGTCGAGCGACGTGAGGCGCGTCGAGAGCCGGTAGAGCGGGAGTTCGAGCTCTGCAATGATGCCGACCAGCGCGTCGAGCTGAAGGTCGCCGTCGATCTCCACCTCGACGACCCCGTCCTCCGCGAGCGCGCGCAGGTGCACGGCATCGAGCGCGGCAACCAGCGTGTCGCCGTGGGTGCCGACGTCGACGGTCACCGTGCCAGTGCGTTCGAGCAGCGCATCGGTCGCGCCGGCGACGACGAGTCGACCCGAGTCGATCATCACCACGTGGTCGCACACCTTTTGCACGTCGTCGAGCAGATGCGTGGCCATCAACACCGAGATGCCGAACGAGCCGAGCCGAGCGACGAGGGTGAGCATGTCGTCGCGCCCGACCGGGTCGAGGCCGGCGGTCGGTTCGTCGAGGAGGACCAATTCGGGATCGCTGACGATGGCCTGCGCGAGCTTCGTGCGCTGGCGCATGCCGGTGGAGAACTCGCCGATCGGCCGGAAGCGGGCCTCGTCGAGCCCGACGAGATCGAGGATGTCGGATGCACGTTGGCGCGCCGCGCGGGCCGGCAAGCCGCTCAACTCGCCGAACGTCGAGACCACATCGGCCGCGCTCTGGTCCAGCGGGAGGCAGTCGTGCTCGGGCATATAGCCGAGGCGGGCGCGGACACCGATCGGGTCGCGCGCCACGTCGAGGCCGCACACCTCGATTCGGCCTTCCGTCGGGTGAGCGAGCCCGAGCAGCAGCCGAAACGTCGTCGTCTTGCCGGCGCCGTTCGCGCCCACGAGGCCGATGCTGCCGCGGGGCACCTCGATGGTGAGGTTGTCGAGCGCAGTTGCCCCGGGGTAGCGCTTGGTCAAGCCATCCAGGCGGAGAAGCGGTTCGTTTCGCACGGCACGGGCGAGTGTGCCACCTCGGGTGGGCCCAGACGGTGCGCCGCGAAGTTCCGCAGGTCGACGAGCGACTTCGGTGGTGTCGCGGTGCCGACTGGTCCATCATCGGTACCGTGCCGTTCTTCGAACCGCAAGCTGAGATGCCGGAACCCGTTGACCTGTCCGCGGAGCGGGAGTGGTCGCCACCAGCATGGGATCGGCCCTCGGAGGGCACGTTGCCGGCCGTCCTCGGCGTATCACAACTCTTCGCGCGGGCCGGCGACGTTGCGCTTGCGCTCGACCACTTGCGGGTCTATCCGAACGGCTTCCAGCTGGTGACGACCATCATGACCAGTCCGCGACTCCCGCCTGCGCTGCAGATGGGCGGGTTCCATACACTGGCCCTGCTCGCCGCGCGGACCGCGCCGAAGGGCGACGAGACGCGTGCACCGGCCGCGCCGCCGCGGTGGCCGCGCCCTGGTCTTGCCATGGGCCCTCGCCTCGGTGTGCAGTTCTCGAACGGCCAACGCGCGGGCGGGCGACCGGTTTCGCCGTTCGAGGTCGACAGAGACGAGCGCGGGGTACCCAAAGAGCCCGTCATGACGATGGGTGGCGGTGGTGGCGGTGGTGGCCAGTATCGCTGGGAACATTGGGTCTTCCCGCTTCCAACCCCTGGCGACCTCGTGGTTTTCGCGGAATGGTCGAGCGTGGGCATCGAAGAGTCGACCATCGTCCTGAGTGGTGACGACGTCCGCGAAGCGGCGACTCGCGCAATCGTTCTCTGGTCGTAGCCCGCTTGCCGATCGGGTCTGATTTGCTCGAGGCCTTGCGCTGTGCGTTTCGCATGATCGTGAGCAGGGTGTCCTGCAGCAGGTCTTCGGCATCGTCCACGTCGCTCGATATCGACCGAGCAACAGGTGACCTCCATTCCGCGCGCGCACATGGCCGAGACGTTCGACTTCGGCGCGTGCACGAGCGCTCCGGCGCGGGCAGTATGGGCCGCGTCGACTATCGCACGGGCGGAGGCGGATTCGGGTCGTGGATGCCAACCCAGCCGCCCAGTACGCGACTGATGCGAACCTCCGCGCTCGTCAGGTCCTGTGGGAGATCAGCCCGCGAGAGCCTCCGTTCCTGCTGTTCCCTTGGGTGTTGGGCCTGGCAGATATTCGCGACGGCGATCGCGTGCTCGAAGTGGGCTGCGGGAACGGCGGCTATCTCGCGCTCGCTGAAGCGGTGGGGCTCGATCGATCGGTGGGGATGGTCCGCTCCGCTCGCGAGCGGGCGCTCGGCCCGTCATCTGTGGCGACGCGCAACAGTTGCCGTTTCGCGATGCCTCGTTCGATGTTGTGCTCGCGCCGCACATGCTTTACCACGTCGACGATCGTGGCGCCGCGATCGCCGAGCTTCGGCGTGTCTTGACGGCAGACGGTCGGTGTGTCGCCGTGACGAACGGTGAGCGGTGTCATCGCGAGCTGGTCGAGCTGATCGAAGGCGTCGTGGGCCACGACTGGCGCTTGAAACGACCGGCAGATGTGAGGTTCAGTCTGGAGAACGGCGGCAGCCAGCTCCTGGCGGCATTCGGTCGCGTCGAGCGTGTCGACGCGCCGTTCGGCGTCGTGGAGGTGCGCGACGAGGCCGCACTCGCTGACTATGTGGCCAGCATCGGTGACCACTACCAGGCCGAGGTTGCCCAGTGGATGACGTGGGACGCGGTCGTCAGGGAATGTCGAGAACGTGCCTCGCGGGTGATCGCGGCCGACGGTCACCTGGCCATCTCGAGCCGGGTCGGCGCATTCGTCTGCCGCGACTGACTTCTTCAACCCGAAGTGCACGGCGTCGCGGAGCGCGGGCCGGCGAGTGCGTCTCCGCGGAGACGTTTTGGGCCGCCGGGGCATTGGCCCGGGAGGTCGATGCGGTCGTTGCCGGCTGTCACTCGCGGCCGGGGCTACGTAGGATCGCCGTGCGCTCGATGACTGAGCGCATCGTGCGAGATGCGCCCGGCGCGTGGGTCGTGCCGGGCGGTTACCACGACTCGTCAACCGCCGGCCGAGGGAGGCCGTGATGGCGAAGATCACGCGGGGTTTCACCGGCCATGGCGCGCGGCTGCGGGCCGGATGGCTTCCACCGGGGCAGTACGACATCGGCGGGGGCTGGCCCGTGCTCACCGCTGAGCCGACGCCGCACCTCGACACGGCAACATGGACCTTCGCGATCGAAGGCCTCGTCGAGCACCCGCGCACCTGGACCTGGGACGAGCTGCGCGCAATGCCGCGCTCGACGTACGGGGGCGACATCCACTGCGTCACGACATGGTCCAAGCACGACGTGACCTTCGCCGGCGTTTCGGTCGACGAGCTACTCGCCGCGGCCACCGTCATGCCGTCGGCGACGCACGTGCTCGCGTTCTCGCACACCGGGTACACGACCAACCTGCCGCTCGCCGACGTGACGAACGGCAAGGCATGGGTTGCCGACAGCTTCGGCGGATCGCCGCTGCCCGACGAGCACGGCGGCCCCGCCCGCCTGCTCGTGCCGCACCTGTACTTCTGGAAGAGTGCGAAGTGGGTGGCCGGGTTGCGATTGCTCGACCACGACGAGCCCGGGTTCTGGGAGCAGTACGGCTACCACAATCACGGCGATCCGTGGCGCGAAGAGCGCTACCGGGGCGACTGACGTGATCGCGCCGGGCGGCGCCCCGGCCGAGTGGCAGGGCGCGACCGTCAGCGACATACGCGTCGAGACGCCGACGGCCAAGACCTTCCGTCTCGAGCTGGAGCACCCGACACGACGCAAGGCCGGCCAGTACTTCCTCGTCCGTCTCACCGCGCCCGACGGGTACACCGCGACGCGCTCGTACTCGGTAGCCAACGTGCCCGCCGACGACAGCGCGGTCGAGATCACGGTGGAGCGGCTCGCGAGCGGCGAGGTCTCGCCCTTCCTCCACGACGTCGTCGAGATCGGCGACGAGCTCGACGTCCGCGGGCCGATCGGCGAGTGGTTCGTGTGGGAGGGCGACCGCCCCGCGCTCCTCGTCGGCGGGGGATCGGGCGTGGTGCCCCTCATGGCGATGCTCCGCCACGCGCGCCGGCTCGGTCGCGACGACCTCGTGCACCTCGTCGCCTCGGTGCGGTCGCGAGCCGACCTCTACTACGCGCAGGAGATCGTGGGGCCCGGCACCACCGTTGTGTACACGCGCGTCGCACCCGACCCTGCCGAACGGCCCCCGGGCCGGCTGACCGCCGGCGACCTCCCGGCGTCGTTCCTCGGCGAGACGATCTCGTACGTGTGCGGCTCACCCTCGTTCGCCGACGCCGCGACCGACCTCCTCATGGCCCGGGGCGTCCCCGCGGCGCGATCCGGGTCGAGCGGTTCGGGCCGAGTGGCTGAGGATTGCCACCGCGGGCAGCGGCCGTGAGCGTTCAGCCGATCCCGGTCGTGAAAGATCCCATCAGGTTCCAGCCCTGGGCCGAAGCCCCCGTGCTTGCCGCGACGCGAAGAAGCGACGAGCACTGCAGCGGGTTGCAGGTCATCTTGGAGCACTTCAGGTCGAGACATTCCGACAGGCGAGTGCAGTTCTTGCTGTGGCCCACCACTTCGGCGTCGCCCGATTCGAGCGAGCGAAGGAGCGCGCTCAGCGCGGCCTCCTGCTCGGCGGTGAGATCGGCGCCGTCACCGACCGCCAGGTAGAGCGATACTTCTCCCGGCGCGGGAGGTGGCTCGACGATCCACTGCCGGCCACCTTCGGTCTCATCGGGCACTGCGCACCTCCTGTCGTTCCCCGGTGGTCTTCACGCCATGCCCGTGCTGAACGAGCCCATGAGGTTCCACGACGTTCCCCCCGTCGTGGACGACGTCACGCTCTTGGAGAGGCTGGTGCACATGAGGCCCCCGCAGACGACCTTGCCGCATTGCAGCGCGGGGTGGCACACGGAGTATTCGGAACATCCGGCCCTCGTCGGGCACGGTTGCCCGTGGCCGATCACTTCGGCGTCGCCGGTCTCGAGGGTGCGCAGCAGCTCGGAGAGCGCGGCCTGCTGCTCGTCGGTCAGGTCGACGCCGTCACCGACGGCCAGGTAGAGCGAGACCTCTCCCGGCGCGGGAGGTGGCTCAACGATCCACTGCCTGCCCTCGTGCTCGTCGGGCATCAGGCTCCCTTTCCCTCATCGGCGAACGGGTCGAACGGGCCGCACGGGCCGCGATCGAATTCAGCGCGTGTCCATGCGCGGCCCGACCGGCGCCGCGACCGCGGTCTCCACGAGGCCGGCGCCGACGGCGCGTGCCATCAACGTGATCCGGTCTTTGTAGTTGTGCCGGAAGGTGTCGCAACGGTTCTCGTATTGCAACACGTCCATGCCGTGGTGCGCGCACCCTCCCATGCACACCGGCAGCGCGGGACACGAGCGGCACTCGTCGTTCGTGAACGGGTCGTAGCTGATCCAGCGGCGCAGGCGACCGTTCGTGTTGTGGTAGTCGCGGATGTTGCCGATCACGTGCGACGGGTTCCCGACCGACTCCCAGCACTTGTAGAGCTCGCCCTCGCTGCCGAGGATGAACTCGTTCGATCGCACCGCGGTGCACGGCGCACCCACCGGGCCGGGAACGCTCGGGCCGGCGAAGCCGTAACGCATCGCCAGGTCGGTGAATTCCGTTTCGGCGGCCGCGAACTCCTTGTTGTTGAAACATGGCGCGCGGTAGCTCGACGACGGCGCGAGGCCGCCGTCGTCGACCGCGACGAGCTGGCCGAGGTACACCTGGAGCCGGCCCGACAACCCGGCGGCCGCCAGGAGCTTCAGCAACTCTTCGACGCGCGCGTAGTTCTCGGTGTCGACATTGACGCGCACTGCGACGGCCATGTAGTCGACCGCGTGCCGCAGGTTTTCGACGATGCGGTCGAAGGTCGGCCCGCCTCCCGCGAGCGGGCGCATGAGGTTGTGGATGTCGGGCGGCCCGTCGAGGGTGATCTGGGCCGAGGCGACCCTGCACTGCTGTAATTCGCGACACGTCCGCTCGTCGAGCAGGTAGCCGTTGGTGATGATGTCGGACGAGTAGCCGACGTCGGCGTCGTCGCAGAGTTCGATGAACGCCTTCGACAATGAGAGCAGCGGCCGTTTCCCGACGAGCGGCTCACCGCCGTACCAGCCGACGTGGAAGCTGTTGATGGTCGGGAGTTGGTCCTTCAGCAACTGCAGGACCGCCGCTTCGACTTCGCCGTCGAGGATCGACGGGTGCTTGTCCTCGAAGCAGTACGGGCAGTCGAAGTTGCAGCCCAGGCTCGTGACGATCGTCAACGCGAGCCGGCTCGTGTCGTTCCGCGACAGCGCGTAGCGGGTCGCCAGCAACTGCAATTCGTCGGTCTCGTCGGAGACCAGCATGCGGCCGCGTGCGAGCCCTTCCAGCAGGGAGGCCGAGCACCCGGAACCGTGCTCTCCCGCGAGATAGCGCTCGATCGATTCGCGTTCGCCGGCTGCGAGTTTCAGGAGCGCGCCCGACAACCCGTTGTAGAGGAAGTCGGCCCCGTCCTCGTTGACCCAGAGGTTGTAGTTCGACGCTTTCATTGGATGCCCGTCGAGAAGCTGCCCATGAGGTTCCAGCTCCCGCCACCCTGCGTCAACGCTTTGAGGGTCCCGCACTTCAGGTTGCAGACGACCGGGTCACACGTCAGCCGGGTGCAGGATGCCTGTTGCGTGCAGCGTGCGTGCCCCGTCACCTCGGCGTCTTCGGCCTCGAGGGTGCGGAGCAACTCGGCGACCGCGGCCTCCTGCTCCTTCGTGAGTTGGACGCCTTCGCCGAACGCCATGTGGAGCGATACCTCGCCCGGGCCGGGCGGCTCGACGATCCATTGCCGCTCGCCTTGGTTCTCAGCCATGAACAGCTCCCCTGTGCCCCCGTGCCGATGTGCTCACGCGGTACCCGGGCCGAACGAGCCCATGAGGTTCCACGCCGTGCCACCCGCGCTGATGTTCACCGGCAACGACGTCAAGCCGTGACAGACGAACGTGCTGCACCTGACCGGTTTGCACGACTTGTCGGTGCACACGGCGTACGCGCTGCACGAGTGGGCATGGCCGGTGACCTCTGCGTCACTCGATTCCAGCGCGCGCATCAGCTCGCTCAGCGCGGCCTCTTGTTCCTCGGTGAGTTCGACACCTTCGCCGAACGCCATGTGGAACGTCACCTCGCCGGCGGCCGGCGGCTCGACGATCCATTGTCGGCCTGTGTTGTCGTCCTCGGCCATGAACGTTGCCTTTCCGAGCGGGTACCTACAAGACGGGCGACGGCGTGATCGGTTACACGCCCTTTCGTTGGTCCCGATGACGACTTAGGCTCCGCGACCGTGGGCGCGGGGGAGCTTCCCGATGCGAGCCTCGTCATGCAGGCAGTCGCCGGGGATTCCGACGCGTTCGCCGCCCTGTACCGCCGGCACGCCGGCGCCGTGCACTACGTCGTCGCGGCGACCGTGCGCGACCGGGAAGCCGCGGCCGACATCACCCAGGACGTGTTCGCCCGGGCGATCGAGGCGCTGGCCGACCTGCGAGAACCGGCCCGCTTCCGGCCCTGGGTGATCGCGATCGCGCGCAATCGCGCGATCGACCATGCCCGGGCGCAGGCCGACTCGCTGCTGCTCGACGACGAAAACGTCGCCGAGCCGGCCGACCCCGGTGCGGAGCCGGCGGAACTGGCCGAGTTGGCGACGCTCTTCGAGCGCGTTCGCGGCTGCGTCGCGGGCCTCGCCCCGCGCGACGCCACGGTGCTCGCTCTCGTCACCCAACTCGGGTATTCACCCGCCGAGGTTGCCGGCGCGCTCGGGATCTCGCCCGGCGCCGCGAAGGTCGTGCTACACCGAGCGCGGCGGCGGCTACGGAGCGCGATCGCGCTGACGCTGCTGGCCGAGAACCAGGACGCCGCGTGCTCGGCGTTCCGTGACGCCTTCGCGGAGGGGCGGCTCGCACAGGCGGGTTCGCACGTGGCGTCGTGCGCAATATGCATGGCGGCGGTCAACGACGACGTGCAGCTCTACCGCGCCGGCGCCCGCTGACGGCGGGCTACTGGTCGGGCCCGCCGAGGCCGACGACTCGGATACCCGATCGCCCGAGTACTTCGGCCAGCAACTCGTGGAGTGGCGTCAGGTCGGTCGTACCGAAACCGCTGACCTCGGTGTCGCCGTAGGCGGCGGCGATGCCCGGAGCGAGGAGTGCACCGAGCGCGACCCGCTCCTCTTCGTCGAGCTCGTCGGCGAGGAACCGGCGCAGTTTCACGAGCAGCCGTTCCACGACCTCCGCGTCCACACTTGTCACAGACGCCCGGCGACGCCCGTGGTTACGCCGCGCGAGCAAAGGCGGAGGTCGCGGAGGCGCGTTAGCGTCTCGCCATGCCGAGTGGATATCGCGTCGAAATTCGCGAACCCGGAGGCGTGCCGCGACAGATCGATGTCGACGCGGCGGTCGAGTTCGGCCGCGACGGCGACCTCGTGCTGCTCGACGATCCGAAGGTGTCGCGGCGCCATTTGCGGCTGGAACCGGCCGCCAACGGTCTCGTCGTGAACGACCTCGGCAGCTCGAACGGAACGTTCGTCGACGGGTCGCGCATCTCGCGCGCGACGGCGGTAGGCGTCGGAGCGACCATCAGGATCGGCGGTACCGATTTGGTGGTCGTTGCCGAGCAGGCACCCGCCGCGGGCGCGATGCCGGTGCGACCGGCCCTCGATGAGCTCGACGCGATCGACGCAGGTGTCGCGATCATCCGCTACCGGCCCAACACGAGTGGTGCGGCTGCCGCGACATGGGTCGCGGCCGCCGCGCGCAAGGCGCGCAAGCGGCTGGCCGGTTTCGGTTCGGAACCATGGGGCGTGAAACCGCAGCTCTGTCTGGTCGATCCGTTCCCGGACCCCGATCGGCCGGGCACGATCATGGCGAGCGGCACGATCGTGGATGCCGAGCGCCGCGAGATCTGGATGGTGGTCACGCCCGAATCGCCCCCCGAGTCACCGGAGCGCGCCCTCGCACTCCTGTTCGGCGGCGCGTTGCCCGCGGCCGGCGACCTGGGCGCGTTGCTCGAGGGGTACGGGCTCTACCTCGCCGGCACGCCCGACCCCGACCCGCAACTGCGGGAGCTCGACGCGCTCCCGAGCCTCGGCGACGCCGACGGCGAGCTGGCGAGCACGATGGCGCTCTCGTTCGTCCGGTACCTGATCGATCGGGGTGGGCTCGAGACGTTCCGGCGGCTGCTCGCCGAGAGTGCGCCGCAGCGGGCCGACGTCACCGCCCAGGACCTCTACGGCGAAGCGGTGGCCGCGCTGGAGGAATCGTGGCGCCAGAAGCTGTACGCCGGAGCTCCCGACGTGAGGCTCGGCCAGTTCGTGCGGCTCAATCTGCGTTACCTCCGGCCGCACGTACGGCGCGAGGCCGAGATGTTCGTGTACATGCTGCTGGGTCTCGTGTTCACCACGATCTTCCCGTTCGCGGTGCGCCGGTTGTTCGACCATGCCATCCCGAGCGGGCATTTCAGCAGCGTGCTCACCATCCTCGCCGTCCTCGCGGTCGCGTTCGTCGTGTCGCTCCTCGCGGGGTTACGGCGCGCGTACCTCGCCGCCTACGTGAGCGGCTCGGTCGTGCAGCAGTTGCGGGCGGAGATGTTCGACCGGTTGCAGGTGCTGCACGCGGGCTGGTTCGACGAACGGCAAGAGGGCGACGTCATGTCGCGCATGTTCTCCGACGTCTACATGCTCGAAGCGGGTTTGTCGCAGACGATGCGCGAGGGTGCGTTCCAGGTGCTGTCGCTCATCGTCGCGTCGGCGATCCTGCTCACGCTCAACCCGTTGCTCGGTGTGATCGTCCTCGCCGGCGCGCCGATCATCGCGCTCGTCTACCGGGCGATGGCGAAAGGCGCGCAGAAGCGGAGCATCGCGGTGCAGGAACAGACGGGCAGCCTCTACGGGGTTGCATCCGAGAACTACGGCGCGCGTTCGGTCGTGCGGGCGTTCTCGCTCGAAGCGCGTGAGCGCGCCCGGTTCGGGCGGGCGGCGAAGCGCCTGTTCGACGCCGAGGTCCGCCTGCAGCTGTTCGGCGGTCTCTTCGGGCTTTCCGTGAACATGATCGTGACCGTGTTGCGTATCGTCGTGCTCGGTTTGGGTTCGTGGTTGATCCTGCACGGGCATCTCACCGTGGGCGGCCTCGTCGCGTTCATGAGCCTCATGGGCGAAGTGCTCAGCCCGGTCACCTCGCTCACCGGGTTGGGGCAGCAGATCCAGCAGGCGACGGGTGCGCTCGTCCGGGTCAACGAAGTGCTCGGCGCGGAGCCCGACATCGCCGACGCGCCGAGCGCGATCGTCGCGCCGCCGCTGCAACGGGAGCTCAACCTGGACCACGTCGGGTTCGCCTACACGCCGGAACGGCCGACGCTCGACGACGTCTGCGTGACGATCCCGGCCGGCGGTCGGGTCGTGTTCGTCGGCCCGACGGGTGCCGGCAAGTCGTCGGTGCTGCAGCTGATCATGCGCTTCTACGACCCGGCCGAAGGTTCGATCTCGTTCGACGGCACCGATCTGCGCGACGTGACGGTCGCGTCGTGGCGGGGCCAACTCGGCGTCGTGTTCCAGGACACCTTCTTGTTCGACACCACGATCCGCGAGAACATCGAGATCGCGCGGCCGGGCGCGACCGCGGCCGACGTCGAAGCCGCCGCCCGCGCGGCCGAACTCCACGAGTTCATCGCCGAACTCCCACGCGGCTACGACACGCTCGTCGGCGAGCGTGGCGGCCGGTTATCGGGTGGGCAACGCCAGCGCCTCGCCATCGCCCGGGCCCTGCTGCGCGACCCGAAGGTGCTGCTCCTCGACGAAGCAACCTCGGCACTCGACCCGCGCACCGAGCGGCTCATCGCGAACACGCTCGAGAAGGTCGGCACCGGCCGAACGACGATCGCGGTCACGCACCGCCTGACGTCGATCGTCGACTTCGACCGCATCTTCGTCGTGGTCGCGGGGCGCATCGTCGAGCAGGGCACGCACGACGAACTCGTGCAGGCCGGTGGCACCTACGCGCAACTCTGGGACGAACAGATGGGAGGTCACGTCACGCCGGTCCCGTTCGATGCGGTCGGAGCGCTGTCGCGCCTCCCGATCTTCGCCGGGCTCGACGCCGGCGCGCTCGGCGTCGTGGCGGAACGCTTGCGGGCCGACGAGCTCGCGCCGGGCACACGCGTCCCCGAAGACGGCCACCGTCTCCTGATCCTGCGCCGCGGGCGTGCCCGGGTCCTGCTGCCCGGTCTCGACGGGCGCCTCGCGCCCGCGACCGAACTGGGCCCCGGCGACGCGTTCGGTGTCAGCGCGGTGCTCGGCCAGGAATCCGGTGCGTGCCTCGAAGCGATCGAGACACTTTCGACCCTCGTCCTCGACGAGGACGCGATCGGCGCCATGGCGGCCGCGTACCCGAGCGTCGGTAGCGCGCTCGACGGCAGCCGCGGTCCGGCCGCCGCACCGGCCGGCGGACGGCGGCTCAGCCGCATGACGATCGCGCCTCGAGCGCGCCCGCAGCCCGACGCGGAGGCCGCCACCAGGTCGAGTCTGCGGGTGTCGGCCGACGAGGTCCGGCGCGCGTCGGGCACCTTCGGAGCCTTGCAACCGTGACGGGGGAAGCGAATCCCCCCGATAGCGTTCGCCCCGTGCCCGACTCGTACAGCCTGATCCTGCAGAGCGTGTTGCGCGCGGCGATCGACGCCACCGGCGCGACGCAGGGTTGGCTCCTCGCGATCGCCGGCGACGAACTCGTCGTGCGCGCCGCGGTCGGTACCGACACGAACCTCGTCGGCGAGCGGGTGCCGCTGCATTCGGGCTTCGCCGGCTACGTCGCGTCGTCCGGGCAGCCCCTCGCAATGAGCCCCCGGCGCGACGACGAGCGGGGGGCCGAAGGTGTCGCGGCGCTGGTCGGGACGCGACCGCAAAGTGTGCTCGCCGTGCCGTGTGGCGACACCGTCGACGGTGTCGTCGAACTCGTCGAGAAGCACGGTGGTGGGCCGTTCACGTTCGACGACGTCGAACTCGCGACCTTGCTCGCGGGAATCGCCGGCGCCGCGCTCCAGTCGGACGGCGAGGAGCGCACCGAAGTGCCGTCACCGCACGAGCTCGGCGACGATCTGGCGCGTATGGCCGCGGCCGATCCCGAGCGATACGCGTCGATCGCGACGTTTCTCGCCGGCGTACTCCGCGATGGTTGACGAGCCGGAAGCACACCCGGCGTTCACGCGCGAGTCGCAGGTGCTGCGGCTCCCGAGCCGCGTGTCGCTCGACGACCTGTCGCCGGAATGGGCGTGGGGCGGGGCGACAGGTGCCGGCATGCGGGTGGCGGTCGTCGACAGTGGCATCGACGCCGATCATCCTGCGCTCGGTGGTTGCGTCGACGTCGACCATGGCGTTCTGATCCGCGAGCACGACGGCGAGACCGAAGACGTCGTCGGCCCGCACGGTGATTCGTTCGGTCACGGCACCGCGTGTGCGGGGATCATCCACGCGCTCGCACCGGCGGCACGGATCACGAGCGTCAAGGTGCTGGGCGCCGGCCTCTCGGGTCGAGCGGTCGTCTTCCTGCGCGGCCTCGCGTGGGCGATCGAGCAACGGTTCGACGTGATCAACCTCTCGTTGGGCACCAGCCGGCGCGATTGGGCGCTGCCCTTCTACGAACTGTGCGACGAGGCGTACTTCCAGAACTGTTTCGTCGTCACCGCCGCCAACAACGTCACCCGCCCGAGCTTCCCGTCGTTGTACGCAGCCGTCGCGAGCGTGGCCTGCAATCTCGCCACCGACCCGTTGCGGTTCCACTACAACCCCGATCCTCCGACCGAGTTCCTCGCGCGGGGGATCGATGTCGAGTTGCCGTGGCTCGATGGTGGGTGGACGGTCGGTACCGGTAACTCGTACGCGGCGCCGCACATCGCCGGCATCGCAACCCTCGTCCGTTCGAAGCACCCGGAACTGCGACCGTTCCAGGTGAAGACGGTCTTGTCGGCCACCGCTGCGAACTCGCGCGAAGCCCCCGAGGTCGCAGGACGTCTCACCCGCGCGACGCGCGCGCTCACCGCCTCGTCACGCGCTTCGGCTGCGCTCCGGGGGCTCACCCGATGACGCTCGACCGCGAGCAGGTCGCACGCGCGCTGCCGGGGTACGACGTCGGCGACGAGATCGGCCGGGGTGGTTGGGGCGTCGTGCTCCGAGCCGAACACCGCCAGCTCGGGCGACCGGTCGCGGTGAAGGAGTTGCCTCGCGCCTTCGCCGCCGACCCCGGCGTCCGGCAGCGGTTCGTCAGCGAGGCGCGATTGCTCGCGACGCTCGACCACCCGCACATCGTCCCGATCTACGACTATGTCGAGGAAGACGGCCTGTGCCTTCTCGTTATGGAACTCTTGCCCGGCGGCACACTCTGGGACCGGTTCACCACCGAAGGTGTGCCACCGGAGAGCGCGTGCAGCATCGTCATCGCGGCGTGCAGCGCGTTGCACTACGCGCATGGCAAAGGCATTCTCCACCGCGACATCAAACCGGAGAACCTCTTGTTCGCCGCGTCCGGGACACTGAAGGTCTCCGACTTCGGTATTGCCAAGGTCGTCGGGGGCGCGGCGTCGATGGCGACGCGCACCGGTGAGGTGCTGGGCACCCCCGCGTACATGGCGCCCGAACAGGCGCAAGGCGCGGAGCTCACGCCCGCGACCGACGTGTACGCGCTCGGCACGGTGCTCTACGAGCTGCTCAGCGGCCGGCTCCCGTTCGTCGACGACGGGAACGCCATCGGGTTGCTGTACCGGCACGTACACGAGCCGCCCGCCCCGCTCGCCGTCGCCGCGCCGGGCCTGGCGCCGGAACTCGCCGAGACCACGATGCGCGCGTTGGCGGCCGACCCCGCCGATCGGTACGAGACGGCCGAAGACTTCGGCGTCGCCCTCGCCGACGCGGCAGCCAGCGCGCTCGGTACGGGGTGGTTGGCGAAAAGTGGGATCGCAGTCATGGCCACGGGGCGGATCGGTGCCCGCATCTCCGGCCCGCACGAAATCGCCGGCACCGAGCCACCGTCGCCGCGTACCGCTTCGGGCGGTCCCGCGGCGACCGTCGTCGAACAGGTCGGCGACATCGCGCCCCGACCGGCCGCGGCAGGTCGCGGCACCGAGCTGACGTCGATGGTCCCCGGCGAGTTGGTGCCCGTGCAAGACGTCGTCGCCGAGGCAGGCGGCACGGGTGCGTTCGCCGACACCTTGCCGCGGGAACCGACACCCGAACGCGCGCCGCAATCGGTGGAGGCCGCGCCGCCGCCTTCTGCCGGCGAGCCGGCCGGCCCAAACGGTCACGAGTACGGATCGGGATCGTCGCCGTGGTCGTCGTGGCCGGGCTCGTCGCGGGTGGCATCGCGTTGTTCGGCGGTGGCCCTTCCGGTCGCGGCGGGCGGAAGGCGCCGAAGGTCGTCGCGACCATCTCGCTGCTCCCGCACCCCAGCCACCTTGCGTTCGCGTTCGACGGCGTGTTCGCCACCGAAACCGTGAGCAAGGCCCTCGGCCGCATCGACCCGACTTCGAATCGCGTCACCCAGCTCGCGACGTTGCCGGGCACCCCGCACACGTTGGCCGCGACGGCCGATGCGGTGTGGGTCAGCAGCTCCGACACCGACACGATGTGGCGGGTGCAACCGGGCGTCGACGCCGCCCATACGCGCGTCACACCGGTCGCGCTCGGCGCGCGGGTCGACGAGATCGCCGCGGGCGACGGGTCGATATGGGCCACGGTGCCATCGAAGTCGCGGCTGCTTCGCTTCGACCCGGCAACGAACCGGGTCGTCGCGACCATCTCGACCGCCGCGAGCCCCGACTCGATCGCCGTCGACGCCGGCGCCATCTGGGTCGCGCACACGTCGGCGGCCGGCGCGGTGGAGCGCATCGACCCGGCACGCAACAAGGTCGTCGCGACCATCCCCGTTCCCGGTCCGGCCGACCAGATCGCGAGCGGGGCCGGCGCGCTCTGGACTGCGAATCGCGACGGCACGGTGTCGCGGATCGACCCGACCACGAACGCGGTCACGGCAACGATCAAGATCGACGGCCAACCGAAGTCGGTGTTGGTGGCGGCCGGTGCGGTTTGGGTGAGCGTCACCTCAGGAGACCAGGTCGCGCGGATCGATCCCGCAACCAACGAGGTGACGGGCACGGTCACGGTGGGGATGCACCCCGAGCACGGCGCGAGCGGTGCCGGCAGCATCTGGATCGTGAACAACTCCGGCGACACCGTGTCGCGGATCGATCCCGGGTCGTGACCTGATCAGGATCCGTTGGCGTCGGGCGCGCGTCTCGTTCGGCAGCGGGGCACACCTTCTCAGGTGTGGCCCACGAGGTGTCGATCCAATCTGTGGTCGTCGGCCAAGGGGACCGATGACGGCCGGCACGGAATGGAGAACGCAGCGTCGTGTTGAAGTGCCCTGACTGCGATGCTCCGATCCAGACACTCGACCTCCCCTGTCCCGTCTGCGTGGAGCGTGCCGCTCGCGGCAACGACCTCGAGCACGCGTTCTCCAAGACGTTCGAGATCCGCACGGCATACCGCTATCACCCCGACGAGCTCGTCCAGAACGTGAACCGCTTCCTGTGGGATGAGCGCGGCCTACGACGGCTCGGCGCGCACGTGCATCTCGACCGGCAAGGCCTCGTGGGCGGCATCACGCTGCACTGTGTCTCGGGACCGGAACCGTCGCCGTCCGCGGTCCAGTTCGCGCGCGTTCGGCTGGTGGATGGTTCCCTCGTGACGCGGCGGCGCAAGGATCTCGGCGAGGCGCTCAACGGCTGGTCCGACGAGAACCCCGCCGCCCGTCGCCTGAACAACTGGGTGATCACGATGAACGGCAGACCGGTCGAGACCTGGATCATGTACGCGACCCACGGGACGAACCCTTCTAAATCGGGGGTCGCGCTGTTCTGAGCTGTACGGATCGACGCGGCCACGTCGACGGTTCAGGTCGTCAAGGACGTGCAGGCGCAACGATTCGAGGTTCAAACCCGTGACGGCGGCGGGAACCTCCGGTACTGTCCTGTGCGATCGCACGCTGTGCGTTCGGACGCGGCCCGGTCGAGCGGGCACGTGGCTCCTTGTCGTACTCGACCTCAGGAGCCACCGTGGGAATTGGTGCGGGCACTTCAACCATCGCGACCTCGTCCATAGAGGACCCGCAGAGCATCGCGAGGCTTACGGGCATCCTCTTCCTCGTCACGTACGTCACATCGATCCCGGCGCTGCTTCTCTACCATCCGGTTCTTCACGACGCCGGGTACATCGTCGGCTCCGGCGCCGACGGCCGTGTCTCTCTCGGTGCCGTTTTGGAACTGTTCCTCATCGTCGCGAACATCGGTACGGCGGTCGTGCTGTACCCGGTGCTCCGGCGGCAGAGCAAGGTCCTCGCCCTCGGCTTTGTCACGGCTCGGATCGTCGAATCCGCGTTCATCGCGCTCGGGATCGTCAGCCTGCTCGCGGTCGTCACGTTGCGGCGGTCCGCGACGCACACGGACGCGGGGCTCGTCTCGATCGGCCAGGCCCTCGTCGCGATCCACAACTGGACTTTCGTGCTCGGGCCGGGCTTCGTCGTCGGCATCGGAAACGGCCTGATCCTGGGTTACCTGATGTACCGGTCCGGTCTCGTGCCCCGGCGCATGGCGATGCTCGGGCTCGTCGGCGGCCCACTGATCTGCGTCTCGGGGATTGCCGTGGTGCTGAACGTCATCGGACGAGGGTCGACCGGCCAGGCCATCGCGACAATCCCGGAATTCTTCTGGGAGTTGTCGCTCGGCATCTATCTCACGGTCAAGGGATTCAAGCCCGCGCCCATCATCGCAACCGGCGCGACGAGCGGCGACCGTCCGCCGGCAACTGCGGCAGCCAGCTCGTGATCGACTCGATCGCTTCGCCGGCGCCGACGAACGCGCTGAGCTGAACGGCCCGAGCCACTCCCTCTACGCAACCCCGGGTTGTTCAGTCGGCAGCGGCGTTGGCATCGGGTGCTTTCCGAGCGATGATGCGGCGGAGGGGCACGCCGATGGCGCGGGGCGCGAAGAGTCGATCTCGGGGCCGCCGGCGCGCGGTTGCACTGAGAGGCTTGGTGGGCTGGTACCACGAGTCGACGAAGCGTTCGACGTCGGCCTGCGTGTCGATGGGGTAGGCGAAGCGCTGCGATTGGTCCGATGCAATGGTGAAGCCCGCAGCGGCGAGCGTCTCCATCGCGTGGCGACGGAGCGGTGTTCGCGGGAAGCGCGGCGAAGCGCGGGCCGCGACGACGAGCCTGAGGTATCGCCATCGGTCGGTAAGGATGAGCGGCCTCGTTGTCGGGAGCATGATGCGCAGCTGTCCCGACGGCGTGAGCACGCGATTGATCTCATCGAGAACGACTGAGCACGGGTCGATGAGCATGAGCGCCATGGAGCACAGCACCGTGTCGACGCTGCCGTCGCGTACCGGGACGCGGGTGGCATCGGCGCGGACGAGTGCCGTCCGGCCGTGCTGAGACGCGCGGCGAAGTTCCGCGGTCGATCGATCGACGCCCAGCCAACTGCCGGCGACACACGGGCGGGTCGGGCCGCTGCCGCACGCGATGTCCAATACCGGCGCGCCGGCGTTGATGCCGTCGGTGAGCCAGGCGTAGGGGTTCGCACCGTTCCCATCGGTGCAACGGCCGAGCACCGACTCGGTGATGCCCGGACGGTGCGCGTGGAAGGAGTCGAGGTACCGGGCCCATGCGTCGTGCGGTGAACTCATGCCGGTGATGCCTGGGCGTCGACCCAGGCGTCGACCCGGCACCATTGATCATCGAGCCATGCCGTTCGTTCGTTGCCGCCGGTGGGGATCTGGTCGGCGGCGACGCGCCAAGCCGTGACGCGCACGGGATGCCGGAGCGGCACCGAGCGAGCCAGCTCGCGAAAGGTCGGGTAGCGCTCGAGCCCGCTGTGCGCCATGACCACGACGTCAGCGTCGGGGAGTGCGTCGAGGAGGGCCAGCACCCCGCCGGGCCGAGGTGGGATCGTGTGCCTCGTCCGCTCGAGTGTTCGAGCGCGGTCCGGGTCGCGCTCAGCGAGCCGGGCGAGCGATCGTTCGCGCCGGTCGGGACGGAAGATGCGACCCTCGGGGAAGATGATGAGCGCGGTACAGGCGTCGGCTTCCCGACCGAGTTGCGCGACGAGTGATCGGGCTTCAGGACCGTTGTCTCTGGGGATGAAGACGGACCCGGTACGCCCGTAGATGAGGTCGAAGCCGGGATCGGAGAGAAGTTCGGCCATGATGACGCCCCGGGTGCGATAGCCGAGGCGCTGGTAGAGCAACGCCGGCAGCGACGCGTCGACGATGTTGACATGGCGGCACAACACGATGACCGGCCCCGGCACGAGCGCGCTCGCGCCGGCGTCGTCGAGTTCCAGACGGAGGCCGAGGAGGCGTTCAGCGCGGCGCGCCAGCACGCCGATCGACCACGCCTGGAGCCGTTCATGTCGGTGCACCGACGTCGGTGCGTGGATGCGAGTGCCGAACCCGGCCATCACCCAGAAGATGGGGGCGAGCAAGATCTCGGTCGTGTCGTTGAGCGCGTACTGCACGAGGAACGCAGCCACCCGCACGGTAGGGAACCGAAATCGCAGGCGCGCAATGTCGGCCACTGCGGCACCAGCCGCGATGATGGGAAAACCCGCGACGCCAAGAGCAGCCGCGCCCAGCATGACCGGGATGCTGATCGCGCGGCGTTTCCACCGCGACACGAATGGTTCGAGCTGTTCATCCGCCGCAGTGCTCACTCCGGCAGCCTCCTCCGGGGAGGGAACCGGTGAACGGCACAGATCCTTCCATCTCCGTTCGTCCGGGATCGGTCATCTCGATGGAACGACGCCGCGCCCGCACGAGTTTCGTGACGGTGCTGAATCGCGACCGTCGTAGCGGAACGGTTCCGTCGCGGCGCTCGTCGCAGGATCCGGCGCGACAATCACCAACGTGGCAAACGATGGCTCCAATCGCCGGCGCGCCCGAGTTCCGGGCGGGTGCGTCGTCGGTGCTCGTGCCGTCATGAGCCAACGCAACCGAATGGGCTTCCCCTGGCCGGTTACGAAATGATCACGCCGACCGACGGCGCCGCGCCCGACCAGCGCAGCCCGCGCATCCGGCGCCTCGTCGGCGTCTACGACGCCGACGGCACGCTGCGGGGCGAGCTCGCGTACTGGATCGGTGCGCGGCTCGGCCGGTCCCACTGCGCACTCTGCGATATCACTCACGGGCTTGCACGCGAACGAGCGGATTGGAAAGCGTGCCGTGCCGGGCTTCCCGTTCCGTTCGACACCTATCACCGCGACGACCAACCCGGGGCGATCCGAACGGCGACCTCGAACGTCGCGCCCGTCGTCGTCGCCGACACCGATCACGGGTATGTCCAGCTCCTCTCACCCGCCGAGATCGCCGCGTGCGCCGGATCGGGAGAACGACTCGTCGAGGCAATCGAACACGCCGTCGAACGTGAAACGCTGCGGTGGCCCGGAAATTGAACTGCCGGCGCCACATCGCGCGATCGGCCCGTCGTCGCTCGTGTCGCCACCCACTCTTCGTTGCGCGGCACGGCACCGAGCGGCGAGGGTGAGGCGATGGACGCGCAGGAGGTCGACCATGCACGGGTCGCGGCCGCGTCGGTCGCGTCGGTGCTTGGCCTGCGGGCTGATGAAGCGGTCCTGCTGCACAACTCGAACCGGGTCGCGCTGCGACTGCTGCCTTGTGATGTGCTTGCCCGGGTCGCGCCCGCCGAGCCGAAGGCCGCCGCCGCGTGGCGCGCGCAGGAGGGCCTGTACCAGCCGGGCCCGGCCTTCGAAGTCGAGATCGCTCGACGGCTCGCCGAGACCGACAGCCCGGTGGCCGGGCTTGAACCTCGCGTCGAGCCGCGCGTCTACGTACGCGACGGCTTCGAGATCACGCTCTGGAGCTATCACGAACCGCTCCAGCCTGAAGCGGTCGAGCCACGCGAATATGCGCAGGCTCTCGAGCGGCTGCACGCCGGCATGCGCCGGATCGACATGGCTGCGCCGCACTTCACGGATCGAGTGGCGGAGGCCCAGTGGCTCGTCGGCCACCGCTCCCGCACCCCGCGCCTTGCTGACGCGGACCGGACCTTTCTCGGCGACACCCTGCGAAACCTCCGGCGCACGATCGGCGACCGCGGCGGGGCCGAGCAGCTCCTGCACGGTGAGCCGCATCCCGGCAACCTGCTCAGGACCGAGCGGGGGCTGCTGTTCATCGACTTCGAAACGTGTTGCCGCGGACCGGTCGAGTTCGATCTCGCGCATGCGCCCGAAGCAGTCGCGGACCGCTACGGGGCCGTCGATCAAGACCTCCTTCGCGAGTGCCGGGCCCTCGTGCTCGCGATGATCACGACGTGGCGTTGGGAACCAAACGACCAACTCCCGAACGGCGCGAACCTGGGCCGTGAGTGGCTCAGCCAACTCCGAAGTGCGGTCGACGGCTCGCCGGAGACGTGACGGTTGGGCCGGCGAGTGCGTCAGCCGCTGCCTCTCGAGTGAGAACCGAGCCCGCACGCGGTCGCGGCGGCGAATGCACACACTGTCGCAGGCGAGGGCACGCCGACCTCCAACGCCGCTTACCGTGTCACCGTGCGAATCGACTTCGTGATTGGTGATCTGCCGCCCGAAGGCGGCTCGCCCAGGGAACGGCGCGTCGTGCCGGTCGTCGACGGCGTTCCTCTGTCGCGGCTCGTGGCGCGATTCGAGCAGGAACATGAGATGGAGCCGGCTGGCGGCTACGCGGGCATCGTGCCGGCGTTCTACAACTTTGGCGCGCTCGACCGGTACTTCGTCGGTGATCCGCACCCGGCATTCTCCCCGAACGACGGCAAGATCGCCCTCCTCACGTGTGAGTGTGGTGAGGTTGGCTGCTGGCCGCTGCATGCTCTCGTCGGTGTGCACGGCGACGTTGTCGAGTGGAGCGACTTCGAGCAGCCACATCGTGCGAACCGCGATTACTCGGCGTTCGGACCGTTCGTATTCGACGCGTCGCAGTACCGAAGGGCAGTCGAACGACTGATGGCCGTGCTGGTCGACTGAGCTCCGCGTTGAGCCGGCCGGACCACGGCTACGGCTACGGCAGTGAAGAAACTCCAGAAGCTTGGTCTAACCCGCCGGGACACCGCCGAGGCCCCGGGCATCTCGCACCAGCGCGTCCAACAGCTTCTTGCACCGTGGGTCGTTACCCTCCAGACCAGGAGTGAAGGTGCGCTGCGACCGACCAAGCCTCGATCCGATCTCGGTCAGGCCCCTCACGGAGTGATTCGTCGTGGCCGAGGGAGTCGAGCCGGTGGTCGAGATCGAGCACACGCGACCACCAATCGTCGAACGAAACGTCGCCACGGCGGACGGCGCGGAGCCAATCAGCGGGCTCGCCCTCGATCGGCAGCGCGAGCCTTTGCGTCGAGAGGAGTTCGAGACACTGGAACCCGAGTCACCGGCGCAGTGCATCGCGTACTTCGTGTCGAAGCCGTGGGCAGCGACGAGCTCGTTCGCGACCACCGCCGCCGCGTCGGCCGTGGCCTCCGCCGCGCACGCCGAGCAGGCGTTGCGCCTGTGACTGCATGTAGCCCCGATACCTCGGGATCACATGTCTTCCGATGAATGCGGGACCGAGGGCGCGAAGTTCGTGGCCGGTGTCGGTCGCCTGGAGTACCGGCGCCCAGATCGACATCATGATCGATGGATTACCGGACGTTGCGAGCCGAAGGAAGCGACGCAAGCGAATACAGGGTCCGATCGGTGTCACCGGGGCGCGAGCGCGATCCCTCGGGTTGCGTCCGCTGCATCACGGCTCGGAAACCGGGCTCGGCAAGTCCGAGGACTTCGGTCGGTGACTCGAGCACGACGCCGAGTTCGTCGTGATCCTCACCACCAGGGAGCCCAGTGCCGTGCGCGGTGGAGCCGACCTCAACGAGCAATATCGTCGACGTGGGCAGCGGCGGGATCTCATACATGCCGACAATCCTCGCGGACGCTGCGGTCTTTCGGGCACGTGGAGGGCACGAACGTCCTCGCGCATGAACGTTCAGACCGTCAGTGAGATGTGTACGTGGTTCCGACCAGGGCTTTCGGAGAGAGCGGGTGACGAACCCGTATAGCCAGTTTGGCAGGCTGGTGGTGGGTTGCCTCCCGTCGAGCGAGGAGTCGCGGCGGCGAATGCACGCACTCGGCGAGCGACAGGCAACATCGCGTCAGTCGGCCGGAGATGCGGGCTCATCCGGGCCCGTCGACGCACCATCGAGCACGACCACGCGATCGCTGACGCGGCGGTCTTCCGCCGCCGCGGTCCACGTGCCGTCGGGCCGGAGCCGCACCAACATGATCGAGTCGGGCGACATGCTCGCGATCGGCACGGTTCGCACTCGATGACCGGCTGCCACTGCGTCATCGAGGGTCGTGTGCGTCGTGCCCTCCGTGAACGGCGCTCGTGTCCATTGTTCGACCTCGGCGACGACATTCGGCGGCTCGGCGTGTCGATGATCGCCGGGAAGAAGCCACACCCGTCCGCGAGGTAGGTTCTCGAGGATCACGCCGAGCGCGACGAGGTTCGTCTCGTCGTCCTCCGACGCGACGATGGCTCCGCTCATGTCCGCCAGGAGTTCGGCGTCGTCGAGCTCGTGCACGAGGCCGGTGTGCACGCGATAGGGCAAGTCGTCGCGGGCGGAGAGGTCGGAGCGTCCCCGCGCGACGAGGAGCGTCGGGACGCCCTGGCGAGTCAGCTCGGCGGCGAGTTCCACGACCCAGGACGCGGCACCGACGAGGACAACGCCGCGCGGTACCGGCCGCGCGACACCGAGCCGTCGCGCAGCCGGGACCGAACCCAGCCCGTAGAGGACCGCGAGGGCGATGATGACCGAGAAGGTGACGGGGATCAGGCTTGCGTTGTCCTGGCCGAGTTGTGCCAGCCGAAGCGAATAGAGGGCGGCCGTCGACGCCGCGACGATGCCGCGAGGCGCCAGGCACGCGAGGAAGGCTCGTTGCCGCCAATCAAGCGAGCGGACACCGACCGTCGATACGGCGACGGAGATCGGTCGCACGACGAGCACCAGTACCGCGACGAGGATGCACGTGCGGCCGAGGTGGTCGAGCAGCAGGCGCGGTTCGACCTGCGACGCCAACACGATGAACAGCGAGCCGATCAAGAAGGCCACGAGCGGTTCGCCGAAGATGCGCAGCGACCGCACCGGTACGAATCGCTGGTTCGCGAGCACGAGGCCCATCACCGTCGTCGCGAACAACCCTGCCTCCGGCCTCACCACCTCGCCGAGCAGGTAGGCGCCGACGACGAACATCACGACCACGGCGATCGTGAGCTGGTCGGGGACGATGAACGCTCGCAATGCCGCGACGAGCAGGCCGCCGATCACGAAACCGACGACGGCCCCCGCGAGCATCACGAAGATGAATTGGCCCCACACCGCTCGAGCGCTGAACTCGTTGACGAAGAACGCGTTCAGGCAGAACAGCCCGAGCGTCGCCCCGATCGGGTCGATGAGGATCCCTTCCCATCGCAGGATCGTCGACACGGGCGGCGCCGGCCGCGCGAGGTGCAGGAGCGGCTCGACGACGGTCGGCCCCGACACCACGAGGATGGCGCCGAGGAGCGCGGAGAGCCGGCGGGGTTCGTGGAACAAGTTGTGGACCGTGAACGTCGTCAGGCCCCAGGTGACGAGCATGCCGATCGACACGAGCCGGAACACAGGCCGGCGGATCCCGCGGCCGAGGTCGTTGAGGTCGAGGGCAAGGCCGCCGAGGAACAACAAGAACGCGACGCCGAGCGACACGACGGTGAAGAGCGAATCGCCGAAGATGGCTTTGGGTTCGACGGCTCCGAGGAGCGGCCCGAGCAGCATCCCGCCCACCAGCAGCAAGATGATGGAGGGAAGGTGGAGCAGCGCAGCGAGCCATTGCAGACCGATCCCGGCGATGACGATGAGGCCGATCCCGAGCAGGACATCGCTACCCACAGTCGCGACTCATGAGCCTGCGGTCGCGGTGTTACAGCGATCGGTCGGCGTCGCGCAGTGACCAGGTGAGCGTGTAGGTGTGGCGGCGGCCGAGGCGAATCACCTGCCGGCCGGTCACGGTCCCGTCTGCGTGTTGCTGGACGCGGGGATGCCATACGGGCACGAGGAGCACCCGATCCCGGTCGATCTTGATCTTCACGGTGCCGGCATAGAACTTCCGCTTCGCGGCGACCCGTTGGATGTTGAACGTGACGGTTGCCGAACCGGTGCCGTCCTTCGCGCCCAGCTTCACCCTGCCCTTGATCCTGCTCGCGCGGTTCCCGCTGAACGTGACCGCGACATTGCCCTTGAGCAGCGGTGACGACCACTCGCCCGACTGCGCCCCGGTGAGCGCGACATCGACCGTGTCACTGCATTGGCCGTACGTCGTTCCCCCACAGGTCACCGGGCGGGCCACCAGCGCGTTGAAGCTCGTGTCGTAGTCGGCGCCGCAGCGAGTCGGGACACCACCGGGGTTCAGCGGCGGTCGCCCTTCGGTGCACTTCAAGGTCCCCACGTTGATCACCGGCCAGCGATACTGATCGGCGGTCGATGCGTTGTTGCCTGACAGCCAACCGGGTTGCGTCGTCCAGTGGTACTCGCAGACGAGGCCCTTCACCTTGCCGTGGGTGTCGAAGTTGTACCAACCGTTGTAGTTGATCGGCAGCCCGGCCTTGGTCTGCCACCACGGATTGCTCGGGCACGGGAAGTCCTGTGTCTTCTTGTACACCTCACTCAGGTGATCGTTGACGTCCGAGTCACCGCAGTAGAACTGTCGATCGGTGTCGAGGAAGCAGACCTGCCTTCCCGTCATGTCACCCGCGTCGGAGAAGTCGAACGACGCAGTCTGGGAGGTGATGATGATCTTGCCCGTGACGTTCTGGAAACCGTTTGTTTCCAGGTAGGCGGCCGGGCTCTGCGAACCTCGAGCCTCGATGAGGTGGGTCAGCTGGTCGCCGGTGGCCGCCGTCCAGTTCGTGTACCCGTCGAAGGTCACCTTCATCGCATTACCGATGGTTCCCGCGGTGGCCACGGTCACACCGCACGGCGCGATCGAAGTGAGCGGAGTGGGGCAGCTGTTGCCGGCGGCCTGGGTGAAAGTCTCCAGCGATCGGGGGTACAGCGGCGGGTTCGTCCCGCCGTTCCTCACGACGATGTTCGCGTCGTCGTAGGGCAGCCCGACCACCTCGAACTGCTCGGCCAGCAGTTGGTACACGAAGTTGGTGTCGTCGATGGCTGTGGCGCACGCGTACTGCACCTCTGTGTTGTTGGTTTGCTCGGTGCACACGTTGCCCACCTGGTCGGGAGGAAGCGTCTGCCCGCTCGCCTGCTGGGCCTCCCAGTGGTATGCCTCCTGCAAGAGGAGCAGCCCGCGAGCCTCGTAGTTGTAGTAGTAGTCGACCAGGTTCGCGACCTGGTTGTAGTAGGCGGTGTCGCCGATCTTCCCGCTGGCCGGCGGCTTGAGCACGCCCGGCTGCAGGCACGCGGCAAGGATGCCCTGGCTCGTGCCGGCGTTGAGCAGCAAGTCGCTGATGGTCACGATCGCGTTGAGGACACCGTTGGTGTTGTCGAGCACGGCGTCCGCCCAGGGCTGCACCTGGTCGACCGGCGGCACGAAGGGTGTGATCCCGTTCGCGCCGGTCCCGTCGCCGGCGAAGTTCGAGTAGTCCTGGGTCCACCCGTCGATGTTTCCCTGCAACTGCTTGGTATCGGCGGCCAACGAGTCGCAGTCCAACTGCTGGATCGCCGACTTCAGCTGTGCGAGCTGCGCCTCGATGTCGTTCAACTGGTTGATGATCGTGTTCAGCTCGCCCTTGAGCGACGCCAAGGCCGCGCTGTCGCCGGTGCTCAACCCCATCGCGCTCAACGCCCAACCCGTCGCCGCGCCGCCGACCTGGCCGGCCACGCCCTCACCGAGGGACTTGAACAGGTCGCTCGTCAACGACGACTCACCCGACAACGACTGCTTCGCAGCCACTCGACCTGGCTGCGGGCGCGTCGCCTGCGCGGCGACTGGCACCAACTGGGAGGTGAGCATGCCCACCAAAACCAGCACGGCCATGCGCACCGCGGTGAACTTCCTGCGCGACCCAGAACCCATGAAGCGAACGTACGCACCGCATCCGCGTGCCCGGTTGGCTTCGCGTCCCGACAGTGGTTGTCGGAGCGTCCCAGCACAGGTGGCCGGTGCGGTGGAGCGGGAGCTTGGCCCGGGCGGTCGGGCCCGGGCCGGCGCCGCCTACGTCAGCGGCCGTCGTGCCGTGAACACCAGGGGTTGGCGGGGAGGTCGTCGCACGGGCTCCACATCGAGGTGAGGTGTGCCGGGAGCGGGTGCATGACGACGCTGGTCGTCTGCGGGTACACGGCGTCCGGCGGACAGGTGCCGAACCCCGTGTCGCACAACACCTGTTCGAGCAGGGGGCCGCCGGTGTTCGGCGCGGTCATGATCGGGCCGCAGGTCGGCTGGACCTGTTCGAGGTCGGTGGGCGCGCTCCCGTCGGGGAATGTGTTGCCCGCGAAGCAGTTCTGCGGCTTGCCCGCGCTGAGCACGATCTGGCCGAAGTCGCTGTTGCTCGGGTTCCCGAAGAAGCCGTTGTGCTCGAACGAGTTGTGAAGCAGCGCGTTCCCCTGGGGGTCGTACACGCACCCGAGCGGCCCGAGCTCGTTGCCCCCCGTGCCCGCACAGGTCTGGCCCGGATCGGGTGTGCCGTCGTCGGGGAACGGGATGAACAACGCGCCCCACGCGCCGTTGTTCTCGAACCGGTTGTACATGACCGTGTCGTTCTGGCCACCCGCGACCGTCATGCCGGTGCCGGTGGGTGCCTGGCTCGACTCGCCCGTCTGGGGGACGTTCGGGTCGTTGTTGTCGTGCACGTAGTTGTGCATGAACACCCAGCACGACGTGGTGTGCGTGATCGGGCTGATCGCACCGCCGGGACAGGCGCCGTTCTGCGGCGCGGGCGGGTCGCCCGCGATCTGCGTGTTGGTGTCGAAGCCATCTTGATTGTGGTCGAACTCGGAGTACGCGACCACGACCGCGCCGCCGGAGTTCGTACCCGAATAACCGAGCGAGCTGTACTGCATGTGCGCGTGCGTGATCGTGATGTCGCACACCTGCATGCACGCACCGACGTACATGCCCGAGTCGCTGAAGTTGCTCGCGTACACGTTGTCCCAGCGCGCCGGCCCTTGCGCGTCGGACGAGAAGATGCCGTATTGCGCGGCGGTGCTGCCACCGCCGAAGTAGGTCGAGGTCGCGGTGAGGTAACGCCCGCGGTAGCCGCGCATGCCGATCGTGCCGCTGTCGGCTCCGCCGTTCCACCAGATCTCATTGCCGGAATCCCCGGTGCCCCGTAGGAAGTTGCAGACAGTCAGGTTCTCGATGCTCACGTTGTCGGCCTTCGACACGACGATGCCGTTACGGCCGATGGGCCGGCCGTCGGCCCCGATCGCACCGAAGTTCTGGTCGGCGGGTTTGTTGCTGCACTCGCTCGCGCCGGGTTTCGTGCCGTCGATCACGACACCCGACCGGTCGAGCCCGCGCAGGTGAATGCCCGGCGTCGTGATCAGGACGCCGCCGTACGCGCCGTGGACATCGCCGGCCGGAGGGTGCGCGAGGTCGTTGCTCTCGTGGTAGTCGCCCGGTGCGATCAGCACCCAGTCGCCGGGCCGGGCGGCATCGACCGCGCTCTGGATGGTCGAGAATTGCCCGCGGTGGCCGTGGTAGGTACCGACGAGAAGGACGCGCGGCCGGTTGTGGCCGCCCGGGCCGTGGGGCACGCACCCGGCCGCCGACATGACGATCGCGCACAGTCCGACGAACGCGGCAACCCGTTTCGACTTACCAGATCCGACCATGGCGGCGACGTTAACGCGGGCGCGTCACGCCGTCATCGGGTGCGGCCGCCGCAGGGCGGGACGGCGCGCAGTGCGTCTGCATCTCATGCCCGCGTGACAGCGTGACCGGTGATGCGCGGTATTGCTTGCGCAGGGCGTCTCGAGAGGCCAGGCTCCGCCTCCGGTGCGGGCGGCACTCGTGCCGGCGCGAGAAAGGTACTGGTGGGATGGCTTCGGTAGGACGCGTTCGTTCGAGGGTCGCCGCGCTCGTGGTCATGGCAATGGTCGCCGCGGGGGCCGGCGCCTTCATGCCGGCGCGCGCCGTCGCCGCCGCGCAGCCGAAGGTGCCGGGCAATCTCGTGTCGTCGGAGGTGGTCGCGGCGCCGGGCTTGAACGGGACGGCCTACCGCGTGCAGTACTGGTCGGAGTCGGTGCCGGCCAACAAGCTCGTGAAGGTCACCGGGTTGATCGTCGTTCCCAACGGCACCCCGCCAACCGGTGGTTGGCCGGTCGTGAGCTGGGCACACCCGACCGACGGCCTCGTGGGGAACTGCGCGCCGTCGCTCGACCCGACGACCGCGGTGCCGTTCGCGAACGACCTGCTCGCCCAGGGCTGGGAGATCACCGCGACCGACTACCTGCACGAGAACGCGTACCACCCGACGTCGAAGCAGCTGCTTCCTTACGTGCTGGGCGAAGACGCGGCACGCGACACCATCGACGTCGTGCGGGCGGCACGCCGGCTCCCGGCCGCCGACGCGAGCAGCACCTACCAGGTGTGGGGTTGGTCCGAGGGTGGGCAGACCGCGCTGTGGGCTTCCGACATCGCGCAGAGCTACGCCAGTGAGCTGAACCTCGCCGGTGTGGTGGCAACCGCCGCGCCGTCGCAACTGACGGGCGCGTTCTGGTCGCATTTCGTGAGCGACCCGATCTACTGGCCGCTGCTCCTCGCGATGGTGGCCGGGCTCAATCACGCGTACAAGAACCAGGTCGCACCGCTGAAGGAGATGCTCACGAAGCTCGGCCGGCAGGAGATCGCAGCCGATATCAAGGTCGAGCCGCAGTGCGTCACCGGCATCATCGAGAACCTCGCGTTCACGTCGTCGTACAACGCGACGTTCGTGTCGCCGTCGATCTCGCCGGCTTGGCAATCCGTCATCGGCGCGCAAGACCCTGCGAACTTCACCGCCGCCGGGCCGGCGCCGGTCCTCCTGATGCAAGGCACCGCCGACGCGTTGGTACCCCCGTCGACGAGTGCGACCCTCGCCGGCCAGCTGTGCGCGCTCAGCCCGCCGCAACCGCTCGAGCGCTGGCTCTACACCGGCCTCGACCACACGTCGATCATCGGGGCCCAGACGCCGGGGACCGCGAACGCGAACGGCAACGGTGACAGCCTCTACAGCAGCTCGAGCACCTTCGCCGACGTCACCCACTGGATGAGCGACCGCTTCGCCGGCGGTAGCTGGCCCGACACGTATACCCCGACGGGGGCGGGCGTCACGCCGGTCACCCAGACCGACGTCTGCTGACGGCGAGCGCGCCCGGCGGACGCGGTCCGCTTTCGTGACCGGAGTGCCGTCGGCCTTCAGGGTCGTCGACTGCATCCAGGGACAGCTCATCCCTGGATGAGGTGTCCCTGGCACCGGTGCGCCAACTCGGCTCACAGTGGTGGCATGACCTCCCGCCTCGACACCCACCGCCTCGGCCGAACCGGCCCCACCACCTCGTCGCTCGGTCTCGGATGCATGGGCCTGTCCGGCGCGTACGGCCCCACCGACGACCACCAGAGCGTCGCCGTCATTCACGCTTACCTCGATGCGGGCGGCACCTTGTTGGACACCGGAGATTTTTACGGCAGCGGCCACAACGAGTGGCTGATCCGACGGGCGCTGCAAGATCGGGACCGCGACGAGGTCGTGCTGTCGGTGAAGTTCGGTGCCCTGCGCGGCCCCGACGGCAACCTGCACGGCGTCGACGCGCGCCCCGAGGCGGTGCCCAACTTCCTGGCCTACTCGCTACAGCGTCTGGGCGTGGAGTACGTCGACATCTACCGTCCCGCCCGGCTCGACCCGTCGGTGCCGATCGAGGACACCGTCGGCGCGATCGCCGACATGGTCGAGAAGGGCTACGTACGCCACATCGGCCTGAGCGAGGTCGGGGCGGGCACGATCCGTCGCGCCGCCTCCGTCGCGCCGATCAGCGACCTGCAGATCGAGTACTCGCTCCTCAGCCGCGGCATCGAGGACGAAATCTTGCCCACCTGCCGCGAACTTGGCATCGGCATCACCGCCTACGGGGTGCTCTCCCGCGGCCTGATCGGCGGCAGCCGGTCAACCGAAGGATTCCGTGCCCACTCGCCACGATTCCAGGGCGCCAACCGCGAGCACAACGACGCGCTCGTCGCACGGCTGCAGGCGCTGGCGGACGCGAAGGGAGCGTCCATCGCGCAACTCGCCATCGCCTGGGTCGCGGCGCGCGGCGACGACATCGTGCCCCTCGTCGGCGCTCGACGGCTCGACCAGGTTCACACTTTGATCGACAGCACCAACGTGTCATTGGACCGTGACGAGCTCGCACAGATCGAGGAACTGATCCCGCGCGGCGCAGCGCAAGGCGATCGGTACCCCTCCCAATTGATGGCCACCCTCGACAGCGAGCGCTGATCGCGACCGCGCGTGATCACGTCGGTTCGGTACGTTCGCCGGCCGTGAACCCGAGCGAAGCTGGCTCGACGCCGGGCGTCCTGCTCGGTACGCGGCGCGGACCGTTCGACGCGTGCCTCGACGGCGACTGGTTGCAGAAGTACGCGGCTGCGGTCAACGACCCGTCGCCGCTCGCTCGGCGCGGCATCGCGGTACCACCCGCCGCGATCGTCGCGCAGATCTGGGACGCGCAGAACGACGGGCGAGACGCGCTCGTGCCCGCCGCCCTGCAGCAGGCCGCGGCCGGCGGCGTGCACGGCGAGCATGACGTCGTGCTGCACCGCCCGATCGTCCCGGGTGAACCGCTGCGTATCTGGGTCGAGGGCCACGGCGCCCGCCCGGCCGGCCGCAACGCGGCGGTGACGTTGCGCTATCTCGTTCGCGACGCCGACGACCGGCTCGTCGCCGAGCAGTGGTGGACGACGGTGTTCTTCGGCGCGACCTGCCTCCCCGTGGGCGAGCTCGCGCCCCCGCACGCGTTCCCCGAGGCGGCGCGCGACCGCTCGATCGGGACCTACGACGTCGTGGTCGACGACGACATGGCGCGGCGATACGCGGAGGTGTCCGGCGACTGGTCGCCGCATCACTTCGACGTTGCCGCCGCGCGCCGCAGCGGTTTCGGGCGTCTGTTCCTCCACGGCCTGTGCACGATGGCGTTGTGCGCGCAGGGTGTCGTCGAGCGGGCCGCCGGAGGCGACCCTGAACGCGTGCGACGGGTGGCGGTCCGGTTCGCGTCGCCCCTGTTCGTGGGGGAGCACTTGCGCGTGCACCTCTACGACGCCGGACCGCTGGGAGTCGCGTTCGAGGCGGAGAGCGCAGGCGCGACCGTGATTACGCACGGCCGGGCGGAACTGCGCTGACGAGCTCGCCGGCCGGCGCGGGTTATCGTCCGGGCGCACGGCCGTCGCGTTCGGAGCCGACGGAACGCAATGACGCCGACGAGCGAACACGGCGCCGACCGGGCGCGTTCGAAAGCGAGATCCGAAAGGCGACCGCCATGCAGATGAACGACATGATCCTGGTCAGCATCGACGACCACATGGTCGAGCCGCCCGACATGTACCGCGACCACGTCCCCGCGAAGTGGCGCGACGAAGTCCCGAAGGTCGTGCGCAACGAGCGCGGCATCGACGAGTGGGTGTTCCAGGGGCAGGCGACCTCGACACCCTTCGGCATGGCCGCGACCGTCGGGTGGCCGCGGGAAGAGTGGGGTTTCAACCCGGGCGCGTTCTCCGAACTGCGACCAGGATGCTTCGACGTCCACGAGCGCGTTCGCGACATGAACGCGAACGGAGTGCTCGCGTCGATGAACTTCCCGACGATGGCCGGCTTCAACGCCCGGACGTTCACCGAGTCGCGCGACAAGGAGATCGCGCACGTGATGCTCCAGGCCTACAACGACTGGGCGATCGACGAGTGGTGCGGTGCGTACCCGGACCGCTTCATCCCGCTCGGCATCGTCCCGATGTGGGACGTCGACCTCGCGGTGCAGGAAGTGAAGCGGCTCGCCAAGAAAGGTTGCCGCTCGATCAGCTTTCTCGAGACGCCGCACGTGCAGGGCTTCCCGAGCTTCCTCTCCGGGCACTGGGACCCGATGTTGCACGCGATGTGCGACGCGAACATGGTGCTGTCGTTGCACATCGGTGCGGGCTTCGACGTCATCAAGCGCCCGGCCGAAGCCCCGGTCGACCACCTCATGGTGCTGGCGTGCCAGATCAGCGCGATCACCGCGCAGGACCTGCTGTTCGGGCCCACCCTGCGGCAGTTCCCCGACCTGAAGGTCGCGCTGTCGGAGGGCGGGATCGGCTGGATCCCCTTTTACTTCGACCGCATCGACCGTCACGTCCAGAACCAGGCGTGGCTGCACGGCGCCGACGACTTCGGCGGGAAGCTGCCGTCGGAAGTGTTCCGCGACCACATTCTCGCCTGCTACATCACCGACCCGTCGGGGTTGCGCCTGCGCGACCGCATCGGTCTCGACATCATCGCCTGGGAATGCGACTACCCCCACACCGACACGACGTGGCCCGAGTCGCCGGAGTTCGCGTGGCGCGAGTTGCAGGCCGCCGGGTGCACCGACGCCGAGATCGACAAGATCACGTGGCAGAACGCCACCCGGTTCTTCGACTGGGACCCGTTCGCGCACACCCCGAAGGACCGGGCGTCGGTCGGCGCGCTGCGTGAAATGGCGACCGACGTCGACACCACCCGCATGCCGCGTGCGGAATGGCGCAAGCGGAACGAGGCCGCCGGGATCGGCGTGCTTTGACGCCATGACATGACATTGTCGAATCTTCACCGCAAACCACGCGACGCCGGCGACCACGAACAGTCGCTCGCGATGTGGGTCGCGTTCCGCCTCCGCGGCCCGTTGTTGGTCGCGTGCGAGCTGGCGCTCGTCGCGACCGTCGGTTACATGGTCATCGAGGGTTACGGCTGGGTCGACGCGCTGTACATGACCGTGATCACGCTCGGCACCGTCGGTTATGGCGAAGTGCACCCGCTCGGGACCGGCGGCCGCCTGTTTACCGTCGCGATCATCATCGCCGGCTTCGCGACGGTCGTGTACGCCGGCTCCGTCCTCACGAGGCTCTTCGCTTCGGGCGAGGTGAGTGAGCAAGTCCGAGAACGGAGGGCGCGCAAGATGCGCGACGAACTACACGATCACGTCATCGTCGCCGGTTACGGCCGGGTGGGCCAAGCCGTTGTTCGTGCCCTGCACAAGATGGGCCGGGCCTGCGTCGTGCTCGACCTCGACGCCAAACACGCGCCCGACCTCGCGGCCAACGGTGTGATGTTCCTCCACGGCGACGCCACGAGCGAGGACGACCTCGCCCAGGCCCGGCTCGACCGGGCCGCCGGCCTCGTCGCCGCGACCGACCGCGACGCGACCAATCTGGTCGTCGTGCTCGCCGCCCGAGCCACGCGTCCCGACCTTCGCATCGTGACGCGCGTGAACGAGTCGCGCTGGATCCCCCGGATGACGAACGCGGGCGCCGACGTCGCCCAATCGCCGTACGACTCCTACGGTGCGTCGCTCGCTGCCTCGACCGTGACACCGGCGGTTGTCGACCTTCACAACCTGCCGTTGCTCGGCTTCGCCACAGAGGAGATCGTGATCGACGCCGTCCTCGCCTTTCGTCGGGCGCCGCATCAGCGATCTCATCGACGAGCACGTTGGTGTCTACGTCCTCGGATTGCGCCGTGAGCAGAAGCTGCAGCCGTGGCACGAAGTGGCCGACCCGCTCCGCGAAGGCGACATCGTGGTCGTGCTCGGGACTCCGGAGCACCTCGCGACGCTCACGAGTTCGGCCCGCGACGGTTCGGCACGACGGCAAGGTGCGGACGGCCGCGATTGACTCTGACCTCATGTTCGTGTCCCGGCACCGCCTCACGGCGGCGCCGCTCGTTCAGCCTTCGTCGCGGCGAGCGATCTCGGTTTCGAGGCGCCGAAGCATGGGGAGCGCGGCACGATCCTTTTCGCGCCCGGCGGCCTCCTTGGACCGGATGATGTCGGCGAGCGCGGCGACGTGGGTCGGCACGCCGACGACGACGATCGCGATGGCGTCGCGTCTCAGATCGTCGTAGCCCCGGGTCCCGCTCGGCATCATCGCGAGGTCGAGATCACCCGCGTTCGTGACGAGGTTCCATACGGCGCCGCGCGCGAGCGAACCGGCGTCGTGGGCGAAGGGAAGGCCGTCGGGCTCGTCGACGGTACGGACGCGCGCGCCGAGCGCGTCGAGCGCGCGTGACAACCGTTCGAGATTGGTTTTGCTCAATGCGGGTGTGATGTCGATATCGCCGGTGACGAGATCCGACCCGTGTATCGCGGCCGCGAACCCGCCGATCAGTACGTATTCGACGCGGTGTTCCGCCAACACTTCGAGGATCCGTTCCGGACGGAACGCGACCACGGGTCAGGACGCCGCGCGTCGCTCCGCCAGAGCGGCTTGTCCCGCGGCGACGAAGTTGTGGAGCCGCACGACGCGCGCGACGCGCTCGTCGACCGTCAACGCAAGGTTGCGACGGAGGGTCGCGAGCTCATCATCGTCGCGAGGGGCGAGGCCGGCGCGCAGCTCCAAACCGCAGGCTTCGACGATGGTGGCGAGCCGTTCCGCCGTCGGGTGGGTTGCGCCGCGTTCCCACCGGGCGATTGCCGACTGCGTGGTGCCGACCTTGGCCGCCAGCTCGGCCTGGGTGAGGCCGGCCCGGTGCCGGGCTTGGCGGATCAGGCTGTCACTTCTCACGACAGGAATATAGCACTTCTGCACTAGCTCGACGAGCCGCCGGCCGGCGGGCGCGCCTCAGCTCGCGCGGGCGGTGCGCGATCCGGCCTTCGACCGGTACATCGCGGCGTCGGCGGCGGCGATGAGCGCGTCGGCGGAGGTCTCGTGCTGCGCGAACGCGAGCCCGGTGGTGGCGCGTAACGCGATGTCGGTCCCGTCGACGCGGACCGTCGTCTGCAGCGCCCCACGAACCCGGTCGGCGAGTTCGCGCGCGACGAGTTCGTTCGTCACGCTCGGGCAGACGACGAGGAACTCGTCGCCGCCCAGCCGGCCGACCTTGTCGTCGCGGCGCAGCACGGCTTGCATGCGTTCGATGGCGGCGACGAGCACCGCATCGCCGGCCGCATGCCCGTAGCGGTCGTTCACGTGCTTGAAGTCGTCGAGGTCGACGTAGACGACGGCCAGCCCATCAGCTGCCCGCGCGCCCTCGTCCAAGAGCAGTTCGAGGAGTTCGAGCGTCGCGGCGCGGTTCAGGCAACCGGTGAGCGCGTCGACGCTGGCGCGTATCTGCAGTTCGCGCCGGAGCCGTGCGCGCTCGGTCACGTCGCTCACGCAGCCGATCGCGCCCGTAACGGTGCCGTCGCTGTCGGTCAACGATCGGAGGCTGATCATGCAGACCCGTGTGACCGGCTCCCCTTCGGGCGGCGCGAGCAGGAACCGGATTTCGAGGTCGTCGACCGCGTGGTCGCGCAGCGCCGACGAAAGCGCCGAGTCGAACCGTTCCCGGTCGTCGTCGAGCACCGACGCGAACTGGGCGGCCGCGATCGCGGCAGGCGCCGCGTCGATGATGGCGTGCAACCGGTCGTTCGTGAAGGTGACGTGGCCGTCGAGGTCGATCTGAAAAAGGCCGACCGGGAGTGCATCGGCGAGGCGGCTCAGGAGCTGCTTGCGCGCTCGCAGTTCTTCCTCGACGCTGACCTGGTCGATGGTGACACGGGTGATCGAGCTGAGCACCCGCGGGTCGTTCGGGTCGTCGAGCCGGTTCGTGTTCGTCGCCTCGACCCAGCGCCACGTACCGTCACCGTCGCGGTAGCGACCGCGCCAGGTCTTCGTCGCGCCCGGTTCGCTGATCATCTGGAACCACGCCGCGACGGCGCTGGGCTGGTCTTCGGGATGGATGAAGGTCGTCGACGGCACGCCGATGAGCTCGTCGGCGCGCCAGCCGAGCACCGCTTGCGGGTCGCCGTCGACCGCGACGATGAGCGCCGCCTCGTTCCGTACGAGGACGCAACGAGGCGCGTCGTCGTCAGCGGTTGTCAGACCCTCGCGCACGCCTTTGCAACGACACGCCCGGGCCCGAACTTGACCGTCATTCGCTCATCAGTTGCTTTCGACATAGATGCACGCGGCGGGGCACTCGTCGGCGGCTTCGACGACCGAATCCTCGAGCGATGGCGCCACCGTGAGGACGCCGGCCTCCCCTTCGGGCAGGAGCCGGTCTCCGTCGCGTACATAGGCGATCCCGCCGTCGACGAGCTCGAACACCTCGGGGCAGATCTCCTCGCAGATGCCGTTGCCGACGCAGGCCTTCTGATCAATCCAAACTCGCATGACCGCAACGGTACGAAGGCCGGTGCCAGAGCGCGGTAAAGCCAAGGTGAAGACTCCGGAAGAATCCTGGGCCGGCCCGAACGGGTCGCGTCGCCCGCGCCAGACGCGCATCCCTCGGTTCACGGCGCGTCGACGGCATGCCACGCCGACGCAACGCTGTCGGCCGGCGCCGCGGTCGTGTCGATCGTGATCGCGCCGTCCCAGGGTTCGAACCGCGCTCGCGATGCGACGACGATTCCGGCGTCGGCGTCGGACGCGTCGTTGCGGGCGCGCCGGCGTTCGGCGACGCGCGCGAGCGCGATGGGTTCCGGTGCGTCGCACCGCAGGCAGATCAGGTCGCTCGCGGTCCGATCGGCGACCGCGACGGCTCGCTGCCGCGACGCGGCCGACGACCACGACGCGTCGAGGATGACCGACGACCCGAGCGCCAACTTCGTCGCGGCGGCTTGGAGGAGCGTGTCGTAGACCCGGGTCGTGACATCGGCGCGGTAGAGGCCTGTGTCAAGTGGCACGGCGGCGTCGTCGAGCTCGCCCAGCCCCGCGATCTGCTTCCGTACGACATCGGAACGGACAACGGGCCAGCCGGTCGCGGCACCCAAACCGCGTGCCAGCGTCGACTTGCCGGTGCCGGGCGTTCCGCCGACGAGGACGAGGCGCACGCGACCGCGCCGCAACTGCCCGTGGGCGAGGTCCAGCAAGCCGCGAGCGCGCTCGAGTGCTCCTTGCCGGCCTTGCTCGTGGCGCACGCACGCGACCTTCGCCCGGACGACGGCGCGGTACGCGATGTACTGCGCCTCGAGTGAGGCCGGCCAGTCGTCGTTCGCCTCGGCCGCGTACCGTTCGAGGAAGCGGCGAGCCAGCTCGGGCCGTCCGAGACGTTCGAGGTCCATCGCGAGGAACGACACGTCGGCGAGGGTGTCGGTCCAGCAGAGCCGGTCGTCGAACGCGACACAGTCCAAGACCTTCGGGCCGGCGCTCGTGCAGAAGATGTCGTCGGCGAGCAGGTCGCCGTGGCCGTCGCACGCATGCCCACCGGCGATACGGAGGTCGAACAGTTCACGCCGACCGGCGAGGAAGCGGCGAGCGAGCGCCCGGACGTCGCGGTACGGGGCGTCGCCGAGCAGACCGGCACGATGTTCCAACTCGCCGAGCTCGCGTTCCCATGCCGCGGCGACGGAATCGCGGGTCGCGGCCGCGTCGATCTCGGCGCCCGCGCCGCGGCTTCGTGCACGCGCGCGATGTCGCTCGCGAGCAGGTCGAGACAGGGCCACACCCCGTCGTCGCCGGCGCGGGCGAGCGACGCCAGCCGGCGGTCTTCCGGCATACGGCGCATCACCACGACGTGGTCGACGACTCGCCCTCCGGCATCGGTCACCGGCAACACGCCGAGGTACACGTCCGGCGCGAACCGTCGGTTGCGCGCGAACTCGCGTTCGCAGTCGCGGAGTCGCAGTTCAGGAGTCGAAAGGTCGACGAACGGCAACGCCACGTTCTTCTTCAGCTTGTAGACGCGATCGCCCTGCAACGCCACGATCGAGATGTGGGTCTCGACCAGCTCGATCGGCGATCCCGGATCGAGCCGGCGCCGCCAATCGACGAGCTCCCCTCGCTGCACGTCGATCGGCGGGCCGCCGGCCACGATGGCGCGCCGGGTCAGGTCTCGGGCGGTGGGACGACGACCACCGGGCAGGGTGCGTGATGGATCACCGTCTGGCTGACCGAACCGAGCAGCAGGCCCATGAAACCGCCGCGGCCCCGGGTGCCGACGACGAGCATGTCGGCGCCTTTCGCGAGCTCGATCAGCGTGTGCGGGGCGGCTTCCCCGCATACCAGGACCGTGTTCATCTTCACGTCTTCGGTGTGTTCCGTCTCGACGGCGTGTTCGAGAATCGCGCGTGCATCCTCCTCGAACGCCGCCGGGTCGAGGATGGGGGACGGCCCGAAGGGGGTCGCACCGATGTAGGGGAAATGCCAGACGTGGACGACGTCGAGGGGTTCGTTGCGCCGTCTGGCCTCATCGATCGCCCACCGAAGCGCGTGCTGCGAGCCTTCTGAACCGTCAATCCCGACGACGATACGCGGCATGAAACTCACCTTCTGTCAAACCTGTGCACATCCTCGTGCCCTCTTGGCGATCTTGCCGTCTCAACCGTGCACTGATCGGCGGGCAACGTTCAGGTCCACGCGTTCGTTCCGGTGAGGACTTTCGTCCCGGTCACGTTTCAAGGGCCCCCGCCAGGGCGTTTGGGCCCTCACCGTTGCCTGCTTCAGGCCCTGTCGCGGGGCCCTGGAGTCCTGATACTCGCCATGACGAACCGAGAGGGCCACCATGGAAAGACTGAGGCACGTTCCCACGCTCTTCGTGCACGGCAAGGTCGAGGCAGCCGAGGTTCAGTACGCGCTCCGGAGTTTCGAGGCGGCGCATCTTCCTCCTGACCACGGAATGGTCTGGCTCGAGGTCGACGACGACGGGTCATGTCACGTTGCGATCGAGTACGGCGGCGGTGCGAACCGTCTCCGGGTCGACTCGCGGGGCCCTTCGATCCCGTCACTCATCGACGAATGCGTCGCCGACGTGCTGCGGGGGCTCGGCGCCGCCGTCCCCACGAGCTGAGAGGCCCCCCGTTGACCCCGGTGCACGCCGAGGCCGGCGACCGGCCGGAAGCGTCGGCGCGGGACGAGTCGCGGCAAGCGCACCGTGCCCGCCGGGCGCGCCGGATCGCGGCGATCTACGGCATCGGCGCCCTGGTCGTGATCGCGTGGGACACCCATCTCGGGTTGTCGCTCCCGGACCGCAACATGGCGCAACACTGGAACGCGGTGTGGGTCGGGTTCGACGGGATGATCGTGGTCATGCTCGCGCTGACCGCCTGGCGCCTCGCCCATCGCGACCGCCGCGTCGTGGCGCCGGCCGTCGCGACCGCGACGCTGATGTTCGTCGACGCCTGGGCGGACATCACGACCTCCGCCCGCCGGGACTTGTGGCAGTCGATCCTGCTCGCCGTCGTGCTCGAGATCCCCGTCGGTATCGTCTCGCTCGTCGTCGCGCACCGCGCCCTCGCCGCCCTGACCGACGTCACGCGGCCGGCACCCGAGCGGGGGTGATGATCGTTCCGGCGTCACCGGCGACGATCGCGTGCACATCGCCCAGTGCCCCGATCGCCGCCGTCTTGCCGGTTGTCTCGACGAACCTGGTGGCCGCGTCGACCTTCGGGCCCATCGATCCCGCCGGGAAGTGGAAGCGAGCGAGCTGAGGCGGCGTCGTCCGATGGATCGACTGCGCCGAGGGCAGGCCGAAATCGACCTGCACGCTCGAGACGTCGGTGAGCAACAAGAGCAGGTCGGCGTGGAGCGACACCGCGAGGAGGGCCGCGGTCGCGTCCTTGTCGACGACGGCTTCCACGCCGAGGAGGCCGGAGCCCGTCTGCACGACGGGGACGCCGCCGCCGCCCGCGCAGATCACGACGACGTTGCCGGCCAGCAGCCGGTGGATGAGCGCGGCCTCGACGATGCCGACCGGCCGCGGCGACGGGACGACCCGCCGCCAACGGGTGCCGTCGGGCGCGACGGTCCACCCGTGCGCGGCGGCGAGCAGCCGAGCCTGTTGCTCCGTGTAGACGGCGCCCACGAACTTCGTCGGCTCGCCGAATGCCGGATCATCGGCGTCGACGAGTGTCTGCGTCACGACGCCGGCGACCTCGCGGCCATCGAGCGCGTTCTCGAACGCCTGCACCAGCCAGTAACCGATCATCCCCTGCGTTTGCGCGCCGAGGACATCGAGCGGGTAGGGGCGAGTGAGCGTGCGATCATCGGCGCTCTCGATCGCGAGGAGGCCCACCTGGGGGCCGTTGCCATGCGTCACGACAAGTTCGTGCGTCCGTGCGAGCGGCGCGAGCGCGTCGACCGCGCCGTCGATGTGATGCTTCTGGAGATCGGCGTCGGGCGGGTCGCCGCGGAGCAGCAAGGCATTGCCGCCGAGGGCGGCGACGATTCTCATGGTCAACCTCCGAGCGTGGCGACCATGATCGCCTTGATCGTGTGCATGCGGTTCTCCGCCTGGTCGAACACGATCGAGTGATCCGATTCGAACACCTCGTCCGTCACCTCGAGACCGTCGAGGCCGGTCTCCGCGTACAGCTCCTCGCCGAGGCCGGTGTCGTGGTTGTGCAGCGCCGGCAAGCAGTGCATGAAGCGGACGTCGGGGTTGTGGGTCTGGGCAATGACGCGCCGGTTCACCTGGTACGGCAGCAGCAGCTTGATCCGTTCGGTCCAGCTGCCGGCCGGTTCGCCCATCGACACCCACACATCCGTGTACAAGAAGTCGACGCCGTCGACCGCGGGGCCGATGTCGTCGGTCACGCATACCCGCGCCCCGGTGTCGGCGGCGATCTTCCCGGCCTGCTCCAAGAGGTCGTCGTCGGGCCAGAGACTGACCGGGGCGGCGATGCGGACGTCCATACCGAGCAGCGCGCCGGTGACGAGCAGCGATCGGGCCGTGTTGTTCCGGCCGTCGCCGAGGTAGCAGTAGGAGATCTCTCGCCCGGGTTTGGCCGCGTGTTCGCGCATCGTGAGCATGTCGGCGAGCATCTGGGTCGGGTGCCATTCATCGGTGAGGCCGTTCCACACCGGGACGCCGGCGTAACGGCCGAGCGTCTCGACCCGTTCCTGACCGAAGCCGCGGTACTCGATGCCGTCGTACATGCGGCCGAGCACCCGAGCGGTGTCCTTGATCGTCTCCTTCTCGCCGAGTTGCGAACCACCCGGGCCGAGGTACGTCACGTGGGCACCCTGGTCGTGGGCGGCAACCTCGAACGCGCAACGCGTGCGCGTCGAGGCCTTCTCGAAGATGAGCGCGATATTGCGCCCCTCGAGGCGGCGTTGTTCCGTTCCGGCGCGCTTGGCCGCCTTCAAGCCGGCCGCCAGATCGATCAACGCGACGAGCTCGTCGCCGCGAAAGTCGAGTTCTTTCAGGAAGTTCCGCCCGAAGAATTCTCGGTACATGAGCCTGCCTTTCCCTCAAGCGGCGTCGCGCGCGATGGGGCACGTCATGCAACGCGGGCCACCTCGCCCGCGGCCGAGCTCACTCCCACGCACGCTCACGACCTCGATGCCGTTGCGGCGCAGCATCGTGTTCGTGGTGACGTTCCGGTCGTAACCGAACACCACGCCCGGAGCGACCGCGAGGAAGTTGGTGCCGTCGTCCCATTGCTCGCGTTCTGCCGCGCGCACGTCTTCGTCGGCCTTCAGCACCGTGACCTTGTCGACCTCCAGTGCTTCGGCGATGGTGACCCACAGGTCGGCGTTGCGGGTGACCCGTTCCGTTCCGGGTTCGTCTCCGCGTGCGAGCGTCCACGATCGCAACTCGCGATCGAGGTAGGGGTAGACGACGAAGGTGTTGGTGTCGACCATGCTCATCAGCGTGTCGAGGTGCATGAACGCATGCGACCGTGGCAACTCGATGGCGATGACCCGGTCGGCGACATCGCGAGCGAACAGTGCCCGCGCGATGATTTCGACCGCCATCGGCGTCGTGCGTTCACCCATCCCGATCAGCACGGTCCGGTGCCCGAGCACGTGCACGTCGCCACCCTCGATCGACGCCGGCAGGTGATCGCTCTCGTCGCCGCCGTACCAGACGTCGAAGTCGGCGCCGGCGAATCGGGGATGGAACCGGTACATGGCGCGGCTGTGCAGCGTTTCGCGCCGCCGCGCCGGTTTCGCCATCGGGTTGATCGAAACCCCGCCGTAGATCCAGCACGAGTTGTCGCGCTGGAAGAGATGGTTCGGCAGGGGTGGCAGCACGAAATCGTCGGCGTTCAGCATGCTCCACGTGAGGCTGTCGACCCGTGCCGGGTGCAGGTCGCCCTTGAGGACGCCGCCGATCAGGTACTCGCTCAACGAGTGGCCGTCGGCGTCGTCGAACAGCTTCCGCAACGGCCGGACGAGGCCCGGGCCGACCATTTCGGGGGTGCACAACCGGTCGAGCACGTACGCGCGCCCCTCGGGGAGTTCGAGCGTCTCGGCAAAGAGCGTGCCGAAGTCGGAGACGACCACACCCTTGTCGCGCAGCGCGCTCGTGAACGCGTCGTGTTCCTCGCGGGCGCGGGCCGCCCACATCACGTCGTCGAACAAGAGGTCTCTGATGTTGTTGGGCGTGAGCCGCGACAACTCCAGGCCAGGCCGGTGGAGGATGGCCTCGCGTAGTTTTCCGACTTCCGAAGAGACACCGAGAACCGTCACTGCACCCACTCCCTCAACCGAACCGACAGGCAGGTGACACAACCTTCGAGCTTTTCGAACTCGCCGATGTCGACGGCGACGGGTTCGTAACCGAGGTCGGCGAACAACGCCGCGCTGCGCGGGCAGTCGGAAGCCATGAGGAGCTTCGCACCGCCGAGCAGCACGACGTGCGCGCCCGATTCCTCGGGGACGGGCACGAACCGGGGGAAGAACGCCGGGTCGTCGACGAGCGGCGGGTACCCGATGATCGAACCGTCGGGGAGCGCGGTGACCGCCGACTTCAGGTGCAGCACCTTCGTCAGGGGCACCGCCACGACCGTCGCCCCGAGCGGCTCGAGGACCGATCGCAGTTGACGTACCCCTTCGGCGTTCGTCCGTCCCCCGCGGCCCACGTAAACCGTCGCGCCCACTTTGAGCACGTCGCCGCCGTCGAGCGTTCCCGGCGCCCGGACCCGGTTGATGGAACACCCGAGGTCTTCGACGATTTTCTCGACGCCGAAGACCTCGGGTTTGCGGGCATCCGCGCCCGGGCGCGTGATGACCGCCACGTTGCGGTACATGACGACCGTGTCTTCGACGAACACGGCGTCAGGGCAATCGTCGGCGGGGGGCACCTCGACGGTGCGCCACCCGGCACCTTCCATCGCGCCGACGTACCGCTCCCATTGCTCGCAGGCGAGCCGGTAGTCGATCGGCGTGCGATCGATGTGCGTGACGATTCCTTCGTCGAGCCTCGGGCCGGGCCGGCGAACGAGCGCAACGTGGTTCTTCATGGTGCTGCTACCTCGCGTCGACGAATGCTTCGGACAACGCCGCGTCGGTGAGCTCGATCGGTTCGAGCACCTGACCGAGACGCTCACGGCGCGCCTTCAAGAAGGCGTAGAGCGGGAGCCCGAACAGCACGAGCACCATTGCCTGGTAGACGGCCTGGTAACCGGAGGCGAAGGTCACCCAGAGTGCGAACAGGGCGCTCGTCACCGAGATCGCGAGATCGCGCCCAAGGGTCCATCCCCGCACCTTGCGCCGGCGCGACACCAGGTACGCGAGTTGCGCGCAGGCCGAGAAGAAGTAGGGGATCGCCACCGTGACGACCGACAGGTAGACGAGGTACGTGAACACCTTCAGGCCGGTTTCGCCGCTGTAGCTCCAGCCCATGAGCACCGAGGCGACGATGGTCGACACCAGGATGCCGAACCAGGGGACATCGTGCGTGTTCACCTTCGCGAACGCGTCGATGAACAGGCCGTCTTTCGCGGCCGCGTAGGGCATCTCGGCGGTGACGAGCGTCCAACCGTTGAGGGCACCGATGCCCGAGATGACTGCGGTCAGCGCGACGAGCTTGCCGATCCAGCCGGCGCTCCCGAACATCGTGTGGAACGCGGCGACGAACGGCGCGCCGTCGTTGACGAGCTTGGCGTGCGGGACGAGGCCCATGACCGCGGCGGTCACCGCGATGTAGAGCAGTCCGCTCGCGGCGGTGCCGTACACCGAGGCGCGGCCGACGTTTCGGCGCGGGTTCTTCACCCGGCCGGCGGCGATCGACGCGCACTCGACCCCGATGAACGAGAACAGGGCAACACCCGATGCGATGCCGATCCCGTCGTAGAGGCTGCCACCCGATGCGTTGAACGCCCCGAAGTTGGCCGACCGCACGAAGAACCAACCTACGGCTGCGACGAGCAACAGCGGGAGGAACTTCAACACGACGGTCACGTTCTGGAACCACGCCATCCGGCGGACACCGGCCAGGTTGATCGCGGCCGGGACCCAGAGCCCGGTGAGCGCGATGCCCCAGTTGGTCCACGCCGAGGGGTTGTTGATCCCGAACAACGACTCGACGTAGAGGACCCACGACGCGACGATCGCCGCGTTCCCGGCCCAGCAGGTGATCCAGTAGCACCACGCGGTGAGGTAACCGGCGAAATCACCGAACTCGTGGCGCGAGTACGCGTAGAGCCCGCCCTCGACATTCGGCACCCGCTTCGTGAGCTGCCCGAAGAGCAGGCCGAGGAGGACGGCACCGAGCGCGATCACCCCCAAGGTGATGATCGAGCTGGTCCCGGCGCCCGCCATGACGGCCGGCATCGTGAAGACCCCCGTCCCGATGATGCTGCCGACGACCAGCGCGGTCGCGGACGGCAAACCCAGCGCTTTCGCAGCACGATCTTCCGGCGATGCCTCGCTTCGCGGGGCGCGCGGCGCTCCTACCGGTGGGTTGAGTGTCGCCGTCATGGGGACCCCCTTCTGCCTGTCCCATTGGCGGCGTATCGCCGCCTTCTTGCTTGATCGTGATCGCAGCCGGACGTGCAGATCAGGGTCGGAAGGCCCCGGTATTCGCGGTGCCCGACAGGTCGTGAGGCCTTGTTCGCGACCGAGGTTCATCTCGGCGCGTCAGCACGTGACGCGGCCGCGATGTCGATCAGGAGGGGTGGTTGCTCGACCCTTCGGAACGGTGGGGCTCCGGCGCGCCTTCAGTGCGCGCAAGGCCGTCGCACTGGCCAACTCCTGACCGCGGCCCTGCCGGTCGCCCCTGGCATCATGGCCTGCCGCGACGACGGCTCGCGGGGACGCATCGAGAGGCGCGCCGGTGTCGGAGACGATCGTCGAGGTCACACCGACGGCAATGGTTGCCGGCGGCGACGCGATCGCGCGCGACGCCGGCGGCCGGGTCTTGTTCGTCGACGGTGCCCTGCCGGGCGAAACGGTGGCGGTGGAAGTGACCCTGCAGCGGCCCCGGCACGCGATGGCGCGAGTCGTCGACGTGCTCGAACCGTCGCCGGAGCGCACGAGCCCTCCCTGTCCTGAAGTCGCGCGCGGGTGCGGAGCCTGCCAGTGGCAGCACATCGCGATCGAGGCGCAGCGCCGGTACAAGGTCGACATCATCCGCGACGCGCTGGTGCGCATCGGCCGGCTCGAACCGCCACCTTTCAACGACACGGTCGCGCTCGATCCGTGGTCGTTCCGCACGACGGTACGCGCCGTCGTCACCGGAGGGCGCGCCGGCTTCCGGCGCGCGCAGTCGCACGATGCGGTCGACGTCGACGGTTGCCTCGTCGCGCATCCCTCGCTGGCCGAGCTTCTGGTCGGCGCGCGCTTCCCCGGCGCAAGCGAAGTGCTCCTTCGGTGCGGCGCACGGACCGGCGAACGGATGGCGTTGGTGACGCCTCGGACAGCGGCCATGACGGTCCCCGACGACGTTCGCGCCGGCGACATCCACGAACTCGCCGCCGGACGATCGTGGCGCGTCTCCGCGGCGTCGTTCTTCCAGACCCGTGCCGATGGTGTCGACGCCCTGGCCGCGCTCGTTCGCGCCGCCGCGCGCGATGCCGGGCCGGCGGGCCGCGCGCTCGATTGCTACAGCGGCGTCGGGGTGTTCGCCGGTGTGCTTGCGGAGGAGGGGTGGTCGGTGGTCGCGATCGAACACGCGGGGAGTGCCAGTGCCGACGCGCGCGCGAACTTGCGCGGCTTCGCGGTCGATGTCGTGCACGCCGACGTCACGAAGTTCGTGCCGCCGCCGGCCGCGCTCGTGGTTGCCGACCCGAGCCGCGCCGGTCTCGGCCGAGCCGGCGTTTCGACGATCGTCGCGAGTGGGGCGTCGCGTCTGGTGCTCGTGCATTGCGACGCCGCAAGCCTCGGTCGCGACGCCGGGCTTGTCTCCGAAGCGGGTTACACCATGACGTCGTTGACGCCGGTCGACCTGTTCCCGCACACCGCGCACGTCGAGGTCGTGAGCATCTTCGATCGCTGATTCGTGCGTGATCAGCGCCCGACGGCGCGTTCCAACTCGGCCTTGTTCATCTTCGAACGACCTTCGATACCGCGACGCTTGGCCTCGTTGTAGAGCTGTGCCTTCGTACGGCCGCCGGGACCCGAATGGGAACGCAACCCGCCCCGCCGGCCCGACGAAATGTCGTCGACCGACGACGCGCTCGCGCTTGCGGTTTCTCCCGCGCGCGCACGCTCTTTGTTCACCGTGCGGGCCGCGATCTCTTCGGCGGTTCCTTCACTCTCGCCGCGATCGCGCAGCCCTTCTTTGATGTGTTCGTATTGACGCTCGCGTTTGTCGTTCCAGCTCTGCGGGGGCATGGTCCCTCCTTTGCGGTCGCGTCTTTGCGGTTGGGCTGATGGCATGGTCTTACCCAGCTTCGCCGCGCGGCATCCGTGAGATGAGGGATTGACGAACCGCACGGGCGGGTACCAAGGCCGACACCTTGGAAGGAGCCCTCATGGGACTTGTCATATTCGTCTTGTTGCTCGCGTTGATCTTCGCGGGCGCCGGTTTTGCCGTTCACCTTCTCTGGGTCTTCGCAGTCATTCTTGCCGTGTTGTGGCTCGCGGGTTTCGCGTTCCGGTCGGGCGAGAACAGCCGTTGGTACCACTGGTGAGATTGAGGACCGCGGCGCGTCAGCGGCCCGCGAGGTAACTCGCGAGGCCGTGCGCGATCGCGTCCGCGGCGCGCTGGCGGAAGCTCGCGTCGACGAGGAGCGCGGCGTCGCCGGCGTTGCGCATGTTGCCCGTTTCGATGAACACCTTGGGCACGGTGGAAAGGTTCAAGCCGCCGAGGTCGGAACGCGCCATGAGCCCGTCGCCGTTGCCGATGTACGTCGCGTAGGGCATGCCGGTGCCGTCGTGGTACGCGGCGCGCACATCGTTCGCGAGCCGGTACGACGTCGCGGCGATCGGTGCGGTGAGCCCGGGGATGCTCGCGGGGTAGAGCACATGGAAGCCATGGCCATCGGGCGGTCCGCCGTCGGCGTGGATCGAGATCGCGACTGCGGCGTGCGCCTGGTTCCCGATCGCGGCGCGTTCGGTGATGCAGGGGCCCCAGCCTTCGTTGCTCGAACGGGTGAGCACGACGTTCGCCCCCGCGGCGCGCAAGTCGGATGCCAGCCGCAACGACACGTCGAGATTGAATGCTGATTCGGTGTAGCCGCCGTTGGTTTCCGTGCCGGTGGTGTCGCATGCACGCGTGCCGTTCCCGATGTTCACCAATTGATTGATCTCGGGGTGCGCGTAGTTCAAACCGTTGTGGCCGGGATCGATCGCGATCGTCTTCCCCACGACCGCGCCGAGCCCGACCGCGTTGCCCGCCGTCGCGGCGACGGTCGCGACCGTTGGGCTCGGTGGTGGGGAAGTGGTCGCGGTCGTCGTGCTCGGGTGCGGCGCGGTGGTCGGTGTCGACGTGGTGGTGTTGGGTTGCGTCGCGGGCGGCGCGCTCGTGCGAGTGGTCGTCGCGGTGGCCTTCGGCTCAGGGTGGGCGCGGCGCACGACGCGAGTCGAAGCCGTCGCGCGGATCGCCGCGGTCGGGCGCGGTTGGGAGCTGGGTTGCGTCACCGCGAGCGCCGCTCCGGCGATCACCAGGAACGCGACGACAATGGCGGCGACCAGTGCTGTGCCGCGGGGGCTGGCGTCGCCGGTCACGGGCACCAGCCTTGCATGCGACGGACGCGACGAAGGGACCGGCGAACCGGCCCCTTCGTGATGCCATCCGGCGCATTCGGTGCCACGGGCGGGCGAAGTGGAACCGGCCGCCGGCTGACGTCGAGTGAACTTCCCGGCGCGCGTGCCTGCCAAACCTCTCAACCGAGAAATTTTCCGGGCGTGCCCGCCGGTGGCGTGGACCGGCGCAAACCGGCGCGTACCGCGCAACCGGTCGCGCCGGTGGTCAGTCGGCCAGCAGTTGGTAGAGACGCCGCCGGGCGTCGCGGACGATTTCGGTGGCCTGCTCGAGTTGGGCGGGCGTGCCGACCATTGCGATCTGCTTGAACGCCATGTGGAAGCTCATGACGGCCTCCCGGAGTTCCGTGGACTTCGCCCGGTTCCGCCCGTCGAGTTCCCACGGCGTGCCACCCGCATCTTCGATGCGGCGGGTCGCTTCCTCCCGCCCGGCGTCGGTGATCTCGAAGATGCGCTTGCCATCGCGCTCCGCCGAGCGGACGAGGCCCTCGTCTTCGAGCAGTTGGAGCGTCGGGTACACCGATCCCGGGCTCGGCCGCCAGGCCCCGCCCGACTTCTCTTCCAGGTTCTGCATGACGTCGTAGCCATGGCCCGGGCCCTCGCTCAGCACCGCGAGCAACGCGGTGCGGATGTCGCCGCGGCGCATGCGGCCGCGCCGTCCCGGACGGCCGGGGTGCCCGCCGTGACCGGGGAAGTGTTCGTCGCCCCTGAACCCGCGGCCTCGGCCGCGTCCTTCGTTCGTCAAGTGTCGTTCCCTCATGTGGTTGCGTTCCTTCTCAGTCTGGTTCCAAAGAACAGTTCTGTCGTATAGCGGTCGTGACCGCTCACGAGCAGTAACGATATATCGCTAACTGGCCGCGCGCAACCCCTTTCCGGGGGCGACGGCAACGCCGTGCCGGGATTCGCCATCCTGGAGGTGGCGGAGCACCGGATACGTCCGACACCGCATACGGGAGGCAGCGTGGGAGTCGCGTGGGCGGCATGCCTGGTCCTCGGGTTCGCCCTGGGTGCGCTCGCCTGCCTGATGCTGGCGGGAAGCTCGAAGGGTGCACCGCGCCGGCGCCGGGCCGCCCGTCCCGCACGCCGCCCGTCGCCGGCCCGTCAAGACCCCCGGCTGTGGTGCCCGGCGGCCGAAACCGTCTCCAACGACACGCTCTCACTCCTCCGGCGGCTCGCAGTGGCCCCCGACCCGCCGGCGGCTACCGCGGCCGAGTTCGCCGACGCGCTCGACGCCTACGCGGCACGGTTCGGCGTGCTGCGCGATTCCGCACCGGACCTCGCCCGCCGGCGCGGTCTCGTCGAGCAGTGCGTTGTTGCCCGCCGCGGGGCGCGCGCAGAAGCGGCACGGCTGCGCGGGGCGATCGTCGCCAAGAACGAGCGCCCGGCGTTCCTGGCCGCCTTACGTTCACTGCGAGACGCCACGCGGGTGCTGACCGCGGCACCGCGCGCGACCGCATCCGAACGACCGATCGATGTCCGGTCGCCGGCGCCGCGACCAGGGCAGGCGCGCCGCGTGGACCGCGCCGGCGTCGACTTCGGCTGAGCGTGGACCGGTTGGTCGTGCCGCGACGCGCGGTTCAGCGCGACGCGGGGCGCGGGTCGTGCCGGAGTTGCCACCGCACGTTGCGCTCCACCAGCACGGGGACGAACTGCGTCACCCGCACCTCCTGCCAACGGTCGAACTCGCTTCGCACGACCACTTCGACATCGTCGCCCGCGCGCCCGAACTCGGTCGCCAGCCGCGCCGCCACCGAACGCACCTGCGCGTCGTACCGCTCCGAAGACACCGGCGAGGAACCTGCCACCGCCCCCTGCGCCACCTCGCCCGCCATGGCCCGAGAACCTAGGCGCGCGGTCACCGAAGATGCGAGTGGGCACCGGTGAACATCACGTAAACGGGCCGCGGCCGCCGGTGCTCGCCGTCAGGTCGAGCGGTGTTCCTGGGTGCGCACCCAGGTGATGAAGTCGATCTCGTCGCCCGGCCCGCGGGCGGCCACGAACTGCCGGGCCCAGTCGTCGATCTCGTCATCGCTGAAACCCTGCTTGCGCAGATCGTCGCGAGCTTCGTTGGCCACCTCGTGCATCGGTTCGACGTCGGAGATGTCGACCTCCACCGGTTCGAGGCCCAGGTCGGCCGGGTCGAGCGGGACGAGCGCGCTCGAACCCGCCGGGGCTTCCCGTACCTGCTCGAGGCGATCGATGTCGGCTCGGGTCAACGCGAGGCGGAGTTCGTCGTCGTTGCGGTCGAGCACATCGCGAACGACGATTGCAATCCGCACGCCCGGGTGCTGGTCGTCGACCACCCACACGTGGGTCGCGGTCGTGCCGTCGGGCCGACGACCACCCCCGACACCCGGCCGACGGGTTCGCGATCACGGTCAACGACGATGGTTCCTGTTTTGACGTCCACGGCATGAATTGTTCCCCATGCGGCGCGTACCAACCACCTCGGGCGAGCCGCGTGCTTCGGCCCGATCCGGCTGGCACAATCACCGCTCGCCTCTGGGGGGAGGACCCATGGTCACGATGAGCCGTCGTCTCGCTGCCGAGTTCATCGGCACGTTCTGGCTGGTTCTGGGAGGTTGCGGTGCCGCGGTCATGGCGGCGGCCTTCCAACCCAGAACGAACCTCGGGATCGGTTTGTTGGGCGTCGCACTGGCCTTCGGCCTCAGCGTGCTCACCGGCGCGTACGCATTCGGGCACATCTCCGGTGGCCATTTCAACCCGGCGGTGACGATCGGGTTGTGGCTGTCGCGCCGCGTCGAGTCGCGCGCCGTGCTGCCCTACATCGTCACCCAGGTCGTCGGCGCGATCGCGGCGGCCGGTGTGCTCGCGGTCATCGCGAACGGCGCGCCCGGTTTCGATGTGAAGGCCAGCGGCTTGGCCGCGAACGGGTTCGCCGATCACTCACCCGGTCACTACACCGCGACCTCCGCGTTCGTCGCGGAGCTGGTACTCACCGCGATCTTCGTCCTCGTGATCCTCGGAGTCACCGCCCGGCCCGCGCCCATCGCGTTCGCGCCGCTGACCATCGGTTTCGCGCTCACGCTGATCCATTTGATCTCGATCCCGGTGACGAACACCTCCGTGAACCCGGCTCGCTCCACCGGCCCCGCGGTCTTCGTCGGCGGTTGGGCGGTGCAGGAACTGTGGATGTTCTGGCTCGCGCCGATCCTCGGCGGTATCGCGGGCGCGCTCATCTACCGGTTCGTCGCGACACCACCGATCGACGCCACGACCGAGGCGCGTCCGGTCGCGCCGGTCGACGATCCGCTCCTGTAGTACCGAGCGGGGTGCCGCGGCGTGGCACACTCGCTGCGTGCCGGGGCGCATCGAGGACTATGCCGTCATCGGCGACACACACACCGCCGCCCTGATCGCGCGCGACGGTTCGATCGACTGGTGGTGCGTGCCCCGCTTCGATTCGGGCGCGTGCTTTGCCGCCCTGCTCGGCACCCCCGAACACGGCCGGTGGCTCGTCGCGCCCGCGGGCGACGTGTTGTCGGTCGAGCGGCGCTACCGGAACGAGACGTTGATCCTCGAGACGGAGTTCCGAACCGCGACCGGGAAGGTCCGCGTCGTCGACTGCATGCCGCCGCGCACGAAACATCCCGACATCGTGCGCGTTGTCGAAGGCGTCGAAGGACGTGTCGACATGCGTATGGAACTCGTCACGCGGTTCGAGTACGGATCGATCGTGCCCTGGGTCGAAACCCTCGACGGCACACTGCGCGCGATCGCCGGCCGACGCGATCGCGTTGAGAACACCGGTACACACCCGCGGCGCCGGTTACACGACCGTCGCCGACTTCACCGTCGCGGAAGGGGAGTGGGTTCCCTTCACGCTCACGTGGTACCCGTCGCACCAGGAGCCGCCGACACCGATCGACCCCCTGGAAGCGTTGGAAACCACCACCCGTTGGTGGACGACGTGGGCGGCACGCTGCCAGTACGAAGGCGAATGGCGCGACGCGGTGGTGCGCAGCCTCATCACGTTGAAAGCCCTTACGTACGCGCCGACCGGCGGCATCCTCGCCGCGATCACGACGTCGTTACCGGAAGAACTCGGGGGTGTGCGTAACTGGGACTACCGGTACTGCTGGCTGCGAGACGCCACCTTCACGCTGTACGCGCTGATGATGGGCGGTTACGTGGCCGAAGCGCGCGCCTGGCGCGAGTGGTTGCTGCGGGCGGTTGCGGGCACGCCGGGCAGCCTCCAGATCATGTACGGAGTCGGGGGCGAGCGGCGGCTCACCGAACTCGAACTCGACTGGCTCCCCGGGTACGAAGGTTCGAAACCGGTTCGCGTCGGGAACGCGGCATCGGAACAACTGCAGCTCGACGTCTTCGGCGAAGTGATGGACGCCCTCTACCAGTCGCACCGGGTCGGTATCGGCCCGGAACCTCGCGCGTGGGCGGTGCAGCTCGCGTTGATGGACTACCTCGAGGCGAACTGGCAGGAACCCGACGAGGGGATCTGGGAAGTGCGCGGCCCGCGCCGGCAGTTCACGCACTCGAAGGTGATGGCGTGGGTTGCCGCCGACCGCGCGGTGCGCACGATCGAGGAGATCGGGCTCGACGGGCCCGTCGACCGGTGGCGCGAACTGCGTCGAGCGATCCACGAGCAGGTCTGCACGGAGGGGTTCGACGCGAAGCGCAACACGTTCACGCAGTACTACGGGTCGACAACGCTCGACGCGAGCGTGTTGATGATCCCGATCGTCGGTTTCCTGCCGGTCGACGACGCACGAGTGGTCGGGACCGTTGCCGCGATCGAACGCGAACTGATGCACGACGGCTTCGTGCTGCGCTACCAGAACGACCCCGACGTCGACGGGCTCCCGGGACAGGAAGGCGCGTTCCTCGCCTGCACGTTCTGGCTCGCCGACTACTACGCGATCGCGGGGCGCGACGAGGAGGCCCGCGCGCTGTTCGAGCGGCTGCTCGAACTGCGCAACGACGTCGGGTTGCTGGCCGAGGAATACGACCCACGCTCGCAACGCCAGCTCGGCAACTTCCCCCAAGCCCTGTCGCACATCCCGCTCGTCAACACGGCGCTCAACCTGTCGGGCATCACCGGGCCGGCCGCCCGCCGCCGTCCCGACAGCGGCCCGTCGACGTTCGTCGCGCCGGAGTGATCCGCCGCCGCCCGCGTTGCGAATCTTCCCCGATGCCAACGGGCGACCGGGAAGGTGAGGCGAAGTGACGACCGATGCCGAGATGATGCAGCGGGTCCTCGACGAGACGAGGCGGGTGGTCGGCGGTATCAGCCCGTCGCAGCTGACCCTGCCGACGCCGTGCACGGAGTGGGACGTGCGGGCGTTGCTGAACCACATCACGGGTGGCGCGGAGATGTTCGCGACCTGTGTCGACGAAGGAAGTATCAGCGACGATCGCCTCGTGGAGCTCACGACGGGCGACAACCTCGGTTCCGACTACGAGGCCGCCTTCGACCTTGCCGCCAAGCGCGCGATGACGGCGTTCGGGCAACCCGGCGCCGCCGGCAAGATCGTGAAGCTCCCGTTCGGCGAGATGCCGGCCGGTGTCGCGCTGCGGATCGCGATCTTCGACGTCGCCGTACACGCGCTCGACCTCGCGGTCGCGAGCGGGCAGAGCACCGCGCTCGACCCGGAGATGCTCGCGGCCGCGCTCGCTATCGGGCGCCAGATGATCGGCCCCGACATGCGTGGCGAGCACCTCTTCGACGACGAGGTCGCCGTCTCACCCGATGCCCCCGTGCCCGACCAACTCCTCGCCTTCGCCGGCCGCCGGTCCTAGCCACATGCGTCGATAGCTAGCGCATAGCGCTAGCTATCGACGCACGTCGGTCACGAGATGGTGCCGGTGGCGCGGAGGTCGGTGAGTTCCTGATCGGTGAGGCCGAGCTCGGCGCGGAGGACGGCTTCGGTGTGCTCGCCGACGCACGGCGGTTCGGTTTCAGGCCCTTCGGCGGTTTTCGACATCTTGATCGGGTTGCCGGGGATCAGGACCGGTTCCTCGACGCCGTCGGTGCGCGGCAACTCGACGAGCATGTTGCGCATCGCGACGTGGGGATCGTCGATCACGTCGGCCGCGGTGTTCGACGGGCCGGCCGCGATTCCCGGCGCGTGCCAGTTCGTCGGCGGCCTCGAGTTTGGTCTTGGCCTTCGCCCACGACTCGATCGCGGGCCGGATGACATCGTCGAGATGCACTCGCCAGCCTTCACGGGTGGCGAAGCGTTCGTCGTGCAACCATTCCGGGTGCCCGACGATGTTCGCGAGCCGCTCGAATTGGTGCTCGCGCCCGACTTGCACGATGAACCAACCGTCGCTCGCGCGGAACCCGTCCATGATGAGCAGCGGACCAAGCCCGCCGGGCCGCAGGCCCATCGACCAGAAGTTCACGACGAGGTCGGCCATCGCGACCATCGCGTCGTACATCGCAACGTCGATGTACTGGCCCTCACCCGTGCGGTCGCGGTGGCGGAGCGCGGCGAGGATGCCGACCGCGCCGAACATCGACGAGCCGATGTCGCCCAGCGCACCGGCCGGGCCGACGAGCGGCGGATTGTCGCCGATGCGCTTGTACTCGTAGAGCCCCGACATGGCTTCGGCGATCGGTGCGTACGCGGGCCACGCGTCGTACGGCGACGACGTGGTGTTCCCGAAACCCGACACCGACAGGTAAACGACACCCGGGTGCACGGCCGCGACGTCGTCGTAGCCGAGGCCGAGCTTGCGCAGCGCGCCGGCCTTGAAGTTCTCGGCGAACACGTCGAAGTGCGGCGCGAGCCGGAGCACCAGGGCGCGGCCCTCGGGCTGCTTCAGGTCGATGCCGAGACTGCGCTTGTCGAGGTTGTTGCGCAGGAACGTCGCCCCGGCTCGCTTGCCGGCCCGGTCGATCATCGCCGGGAGGGCGCCGCGTCCCGACTCGCCGCCGACCGGGTGCTCGACCTTGACGACATCGGCACCGAGCCGCGCGAGCAGCTGCGTCGCGAAGGGGAGCGCCTGCATCTGTTCGAGCGCCAGGATGCGCACCCCGTCGAGGGGCTTGCCGTGGCCGATGGCCTGCTCGTTCGCGATGTCGCCGACGCGCACGGAACCTCCAGAAGCTGCGAGAGGAACATGTTCTAGCCGTCCTCCTAGACTGACGGCGACGTCAGATTGCCCAGGCCCACGGACAAGACCGGGCAAAGGTGTGGTGAGCGATCGCGGCGAGCGAACTCACCGGCGGTGAGAAAGCGGAGGACATGCGAGGGATCATCAGCGCGGGGGGTTACCTGCCGTACCGGAGGCTCGACCGGTCCGAAATCGCCAAGGTCATCGGCACGGGCGGTGGGCGGGGCACCCGCACGGTGGCTTCGTACGACGAAGACACCACGACGATGGCGGTCGAAGCCGCCCGTTTCGCCCTGCGGGGTGCGGGCACGGCCCGCCCCGAGCTGTTGCTGTTCTCGACGGTCGCACCGGCCTACCTCGACAAGACGAACGCCACCACCGTGCACGCGGCGCTCCGCCTCGACGAGGACGTGACCGCGCTCGATGTGAACGGTTCCGTGCGTTCCGCGCTCGGTGCGCTGCAACTCGCGCTCCAGGGCCGGCAACCCACGCTCGTAGTCGCTTCCGACGTGCGCACCGGCCTGCCGGGGAGCGGCGACGAGGCGAGCCAGGGCGACGCGGCTGCGGCGCTTCTCGTCGGCGACGATTCCGACGGCGCGGTGATCGCCGAGTACCTCGGCGGCGCGTCGGCCACCGAGGAATTCCTCGATCGGTGGCGCGTGCCCGGCGATCTCCGTTCGAAGATCTGGGAAGAGCGCTTCGGCGAAACGAAATACGTGCCGCTCGGTGAGCACGCGTGGAAGCGGGCCCTCGACGCGGCCGGCGTCGGCGTCGGCGACGTTTCGCGCGTCCTCGTCGTGAGTTCGCATGCCCGCGCCGCCCGTTCGCTCACGCCGCGTCTCGGAACTGCGAAAGACATCTTGGGCGACGACCTTGCCGCCACCGTCGGCTTCACCGGCTCGGCTCATCCCGCACTCGTGCTCACCGCCGCGCTCGAAAGCGCGAAGCCGGGCGACGTGATCGCGCTGGTCGTCCTGGCCGACGGCGCCGACGTGTTGTTCTTCCGGGCCACCGACGCGATCACGTCGTACCGCCCGGCTCGTACGGTTGCCGTCCAACTCGAATCGGGCGCGCCGCTCCCGTACGGCAAGTTCCTGTCGTGGCGGGGCATGTTGCCGATCGAGCCACCCCGCCGCCCGGAACCCGACCGCATCTCTGCCGCGGTCACCGGCCGCACCGAGCACTACAAGTACGGGTTCGTCGGTTCGCGCGACCACGAAAGTGGCGCGTTGCACCTGCCTCCGGCGCGCGTGTCGCGGGTCGGTGGCGCGCAAGACGACATGGAAGCGGTGCCGATGGCCGACGTCATCGGCACCATCGCGACGGTCACCATCGACCGGATCGCGTACTCGCCGAGCCCCCCGATCGTGTTCGCGATCGTCGACTTCGAAGACGGCGGCCGGCTCCCGGTGGAACTCACCGATGTCGACGCGTCGCAACTGCAGATGGGCGACAAGGTCGAGATGACGTTCCGCCGCCTGTTCGCCGCCGACGGCATCCAGAATTACTTTTGGAAAGCGCGCCCAGTGCGCGGTTAGGAGAGCATTCACGTGAGTTCTCATGGGATCAAGGACCGGGTCGCGATCGTCGGTATGGGCTGCACGCCCTTCGGCGAACACTGGGACAAGGGCACCGACGACCTCCTGATCGACGCGTCGACCGAAGCGTTCGCCTCGGCGGGGGTCACGAAAGACGATGTCGACGCGTACTGGCTGGGTACCGCGATGTCGGGAATGAGCGGCATGACGCTCGCGCGGCCCCTCCAGCTGGTCGGCAAGCCGGTGACGCGAGTCGAGAACTTCTGCGCGACGGGGGCCGAAGCGTTGCGCGGTGCGGCCTACGCGGTCGCGTCGGGCGCGTACGACGTCGCGATGGCGATCGGCGTCGAAAAGGTGAAGGACAGTGGCTACCAGGGCCTGGTCGGCGCGGCGAAGACCCCGACCGACGGCACGAACCGTACGCTCACGGCGGCCGCGATGTTCGCGATGTGCGTGCCGGCCTACGGCAAGAAGTACGGCGTCACCGACGACGAGATGCGCCAGGTGCTCGCGCACATCGCGCAGAAGAACCACTTCAACGGTGCTCGCAACCCGCGCGCGCAGTTCCGCAAGGAAATCAGCTACGACACGATCTGCAACGCCCCGCTGATGGCCGGCGGGCTCGGCGTGTACGACTGCTCCGGTGTCGCCGACGGTTCGGCCGCGCTGATCGTCGTGCGCGCCGAGGACGCGCACCGGTACACCGACAAGCCGCTCTACGTGAAGGCGCTCTCCTTCGTCGCCGGGAACTGCAGCGGCAACGCCGACCCGAACTACGACTACACGTGGTTCCCCGAGATCTACATGAGCGCGCAGGACGCGTACCAGCAGGCCGGTGTGACCGACCCGCGCAACCAGATCGCGATGGCGGAGGTGCACGACTGCTTCACGCCCGCCGAGTTGCTCATCATGGAAGACCTCGGCTTCGCCGAGCGCGGCACCGCGTGGAAGGAAGAGCTCGCAGGCACCTTCGACTTGCACGGCGACCTGCCGGTGAACCCCGACGGCGGCTTGAAGTCGTTCGGTCACCCCGTTGGTGCGAGCGGTCTCCGCATGGTGTTCGAAGCCTGGTTGCAGATGCGCGGCGAAGCGGGGCCCGACCGCCAGATCGACACCGCGACCGACGGCAAGCTCGCGCTCACGCACAACCTCGGCGGGTACCCGGGCGAGATGGTGAGTTTCGTCTCGATCACCGGTACGGAACTCGACGCGTAAACCACGGCGCACGCCCGAACGCGACGTCGTCGCCCTTGGGTTGATCGCGGCGGCCTACGCGATCGCACAAGTCGTCAGCACCGGTGTGCACCGCTTCGTCAGTTGGGACGAGGCGGTGTACCTGTCGAAGGCGACACCGTCGATCGCGAACGCGCGCTGGGACCCGTCGCGGGCTCTCGGCCTCCCGTGGCTCCTCGCCCCGGTCGCGATCGCGACCCGTGGCGGCATCGTGGCGATGCGCATCTGGTTGCTGGCGTTGACGTCGGTCGGGCTGTTCGGTGCGTTCCGGGCCTGGCGGCGCGTCTTCGGTGCCGCGATGCTGGTCGGCGCCGCGCTCTTCGCGGGGAGCTGGCTCGCGCTCTTCTTCGGTACCGAGGCCTACCCGAACCTGTTGTTCGCGTTCGCTGCAGCGGCCGGCGCGGGCTGGTGCACCAGCACGCTGGTCGACGACGATCCGCCGCGCCGATGGTCGGGCTGGTGTGCCCTGTGCTTCGCGGTCGCGGCGACGATCCGGCCGACCGACGCCACGTTGATCTTCGCCGGTCTCGCGCTGGTCGCGCTCGCCGGCCGGCGCCGCCACGCCATCGTCCCGCTGCTGGTCGCGCTGGCCGGGCTCGCGGCCGGTTGGTCGGTTTGGATCATCGAGGCGTACGCGAGTTTCGGGAGCCCTCAACGGCGATGGCAGGACGCGTTCGGTCATGTTGCCGGCCAACCGTTGAGCAAGTTCGTCGACACGACCGCGCTGGTCCCACTCGCGACGTCGTTCTCGTCGCACCGTGTGCTGGTGGTGTTCGCGTGGTGGGCCGCGATCGTCGTGTCGGTCGCGGCGGGCGTCGTTGTCGGGGTCAGGCGGCGCGCCGGGTTCGGTGCGATCGCGCCGATCGGTGCCGCGGCCCCGCTCCTCGTCGCGTACCTCGTGTTCCCCTCCGACGGTGAGGCGCGGTTCTTGCTCCCGGTGTACGTGTTGTTCGCACTTCCGGCGGCCCGCGCGCTCGTCACGTTGTTCGCACGCTCGAAGACGGCAACGGCCGCTCGCCTGGTGCTCGTGCCGACCGTCGTGTTGCTCGTCGTGTCGGCCGGTGGGTTGTTCGCGTGGGATGTGCACACCGCCGCGCTTGCGAGCAACGGGCAGCAACGATCCGGTTTGGTCACCGTCGCCGCCGGGCGGGAAGTCGCGCGGCTGGCCGGCGGTCACCCGTGCCGGATCGGCAGCCAGTTCAATGTGCCCGGCGTGGCAATCGCGTCGGGCTGTGCCACCGAGCTCGTGCGCTTCGACCAACCGGGGTCGCTCCCGTCGTGGTGGAGCGATCGAAACGTGTACTTCGTCGGTCGCTACGACCCGACGATCGGTTCGCCGTTGCGCACTTGGCATGCGATCCGCGTCCGCGTCGCACCGGGCTTGCACGTGACCGTGTACGAGAACGCAGGCGAGATACCCGTTTCGCTGCTTCGACGTGCGGGTATTTCGCGATCGTCCGTACGCGAGCGATCTTCGGGGGTCTCGTGCCGAATACGCTCGAACGTCGATTTGACGCAACGGACGAAGCTCCCCGGATGGCCCGGTCGTTCATGCGCGACGCGTTGTTCGGCTTCGACACCGATCGCGTCGCGATCGCGGCGTTGCTTGCCAGCGAACTCGTGACGAACGCCGTTCGTCACGCCCACTCCGGGCTCACCGTCACCCTCGACTGGCGGACTTCGTGGTTGCGGGTTCAGGTGGCCGACGACGATCCGCACCCGCCGCGTCTCACACCGGCACCGGGCATCGACGGCGGGTTCGGCATGCGTCTCGTCGACTCGCTCGCGAACGATTGGGGCGTGAGAACGAGCACGTTCGGCAAGACCGTGTGGTTCGACCTCGATCTCTCGGCGGCCAACGCGGGGAACGGGCACCGCACCTTCGGTCGGTAGCGTCGCTCGACCATTCGCTCGGGGGTCCGCTCGGCGGTTCGATCGACAATTCGTTCGAACCGTGCCGTTGCGGTTCGTACCATCTCCGGATGGGCGCGTCGGCAGCCATCGAAGATTGGGCCCGCGATCTCGCGACCGTGTTCGACGGCCGGGCGGTGATCCTGGCCGGCGGCCCCCTCGCCGGTTACCCGTTACGCGTGCGTTCGCTCCGGGCGCTCGGCGCCCGCCGGTTCCTGTGCCTGGCCGGCGGGATGGGCACTGGCGAGATCCCCGAGGGTGACGACGTCGAGGTCGAGTTCGTCGACCTGGGCGGTGGTGGTGTGCTCGACGAATTTCGTGCCTGGGAACGTTTGAGCGAGACCCCGACCGCGGCCATCGCGGCCGCCATCGAACGGTTCGATCCTCACGGCGAGGCCCTCCTGCTGTTCGCGCCGTTCCACGCGTCGACGCATTTCGGCTCGCGCCGTGCGTTCGGCGCGCGCCGCCCCGAGTGGGTGGCGCTCGAAGACAAGACCACGTGCGACGGGTTGTTCGACCGCGCCGGCGTCGCCCGCCCACCGTGCGCGGTGGTCGACGCCAACCGTGATGCGCTCGTGGCGGCGTCGGCGCGGCTCGATCGCGGCGACGGCACCGTGTGGGCGGGTGACGCGCGGCAGGGCTTCAACGGGGGCGCCGAGTGCGTGCGGTGGTTGCGGGCCGGCGCCGACGCCGCCGATGTCGAAGAAGCGACCCGGTTCTTCGTGTCGCATTGCGACCGCGTTCGCGTCGCGCCGTTCCTCGAAGGGATCCCGTGCAGCGTGCACGGCTTCGTGACCGCCGATGGCGTCGCGACCTTCCGCCCGGTCGAGTTGGTCACGTTGCGGCCGCCGGGCGGCAACCGCTTCCACTATTCCGGGTGCGCCACCTACTGGGACCCTCCGGCTGCCGATCGGGCCGCGATGCGCGACGCGACCCGCCGGGTCGGCGAGGCACTGCGTCGCGAAGTCGACTTTCGTGGCGCGTACACCGTCGACGGCGTGCTCGGCGCCGGCGGCTGGCAGCCGACCGAGTGCAACCCTCGCTACGGCGCCGCGCTCGGTTACGTGCGCACGGCCTGTCCCGAGCTGCCGCTCGATCTCCTCCACCATCTCGTGATCGAGGACCTCGAGCCCCGCGACGCTCCCGGCGTGCGCGCCGCGGATCTCGAAGCCGCGGTGCTGGCGAACTGCGACGGTACGCGCTGGGGCGGTGGGTGGACGACCGTGACCCAGGTCTGGAACGCGACCGAATCGACACCGCTCGTGCGCACCGGCGACGGTTTCGCCGAGGCCGGCGAAGAAACCGTGCCCGACGCGACCATGTTGCGCGGCCCATCCGGCTTGGGCGGGTTCGTGCGCGTCATCTTCGATCCCGAACGTGTCGTGCCGGGGCCTTCGGTCGCGCCGATGGTCGCCGACGCCTTCGCGTTCGCCGATGCCCGCTTCGATGCCGGGATCGGTCCGCTCACCTCGCCGGTGGCGGTTCGGTCCTGAGACCGGCCAGCTGTTGCACGACCTTGCCGATGGCGGAGAAGTCTTCGCGCCCGTAGCCCGCGGTGGTTGCGGCCGACAGCATCGGTCGGACAACACCGGCGCTGAGCGTCGGCGCACCGAGACGGGCCGCGTACGCGAGCACGAGGTCGACGTCCTTGGCCATCAGGTCGGTCATGAACCCGGGTACCCATCCGTTCGAGGCCGGGCTGTCGGGGAGGACGCCGGGCACCGGGATCCTTGTGCGCAGCGCGACGCAGTCGCCCGTCGCGTGCGTGGCGACCTGGTGCAGCAACTTCAGGTCGACGCCGGATTTCTCGGCCAGCGCGCTCGCTTCGGCGACCGCGAGCATCTGCGCCGCGTAGATCAACTGGTTGCACAGCTTCACGACCTGGCCGACGCCGGGGCCGCCCACGTGTACGAGCAAGCCGGTGAAGGGGTCGAGGGCCGGCCGGGCGCGGTCGAGCGTTTCGGTCGTGCCGCCGACCATCAACGTGAGCGTGCCGCGTTCGGCGCCGACCGTGCCGCCCGAAACAGGTGCATCGAGATAGCCGGCACCGGTCGCGGCAACCCGCTCGTGCTGCGCCCGTTCGACGTCGGGATCGATGGTCGACGTGTCGACGATGATCTTGCCCGGCGCGCACGCGGGTAACGCCACGTCGACGACTCCCGCGACATCGGCCGACGCGGGGACGCAGAGGATCGTGACCTCGCTGGCGGCGACGACGCCGAGTGCATCGCCGCCGTCGTTCGCGCCGAGTTCGACGGCGCGGTCGATCGGGCCCGGCTCCGCGACGCGACGGTCACGTCGTGCCCGGCGTCGACCAGGTGGCGCATCATCGGGAATCCCATGGCGCCGAGACCGATGAAGCCGATCCGCACGAGTTGACGCTAGCAGTCAACCTTCTTACCGTTCCCCGTCGTGGTGGGATCATGCTTGTTCGTCACGCAGGTGGCGCCGTACACGTCGGGGCCGGCCGGCGTGCACGGCGTGCTCGACCAGGCGGCCGTAGGTGTCGCGCAGGTCGCCGAGATGCACGGGCTGCGAGCGCAGCGCGTCGACGACGTGCGAGACATTCCCGCGGCCGACCTCGCGTCGGCGAGCGCGCTCGCGTTGTTCACCATCGGCGAAACACCGTGGAACGCCGGGCAGCGCACCACGATCGTCGACCGTCTGCGCGCCGGCGATCTCGCGGTGATCGCGATCCACTCCGCGACCGACGCGTGTTACGGGTGGCCGGAGTACGGCGCGCTCGTCGGCGCCCGTTTCGACGGGCACCCATGGACCCAGACCGTTGCGATCGACGTGCTCGACGGCACGCACCCCGCAACCGCGCACCTCGGTTCGAGCTGGCGCTGGCACGACGAGGTGTACCAGTTCCGCGACCTCCGGCCCGATGCGCACGTGCTGCTGCGAGTCGCCGGGGGCGAACTCGACCTCGGCGCCGAGGGCGCCGCGCAACCGGCGTTCGGTTACCCGCTCTCGTGGTGCTTCTCCGAAGGTGACGGGCGCGTCTTCTCCACCAGCCTCGGGCACTTCCCGCACACGTGGGAGACGCCCGCGTACCTGCAACACCTTTCGGGCGGGTTCGGGTGGGCGTTGCCGCAGGGTCGTGGCTGACGCATGGCACGCGAACGCAACTTGTCACCGTGGGCGTACTGGCGTCTCCGGCTCGAGGCGGCCGAACCGAGTGACCCATGCCCGGTCGATCGCCTCGACACCACGTTCGAATCGTGGCGCGGCCGGGCACGGAGCCGGCTCATCCACGCCCTCGGGTCGATGCCCAGACCCGTCCCTCTCGACGTCGAAATCCTGGAATCGACCGACTGCGACGGGTACCGGCGCGACAAGATCGTGTTCGACACCGAGAAGACGATGTCGGTACCGGCCTACCTGCTCGTCCCGCACGAGCGCACCGAACCGGGGCCGGCGGTCCTCGCGGTCCACGGGCACGGGCCGGGCAAGTCGGTCGTCGTCGGCCTCGAGGGCGAAGGCCAGGACTATGCGCACACGCTGGCGTCGCGCGGGTTCGTCGTGCTCGCTCCCGACCTCCGCTGCTTCGGCGAGCGCTCGGATTGGGTACCCGAAGACAAGTACGAGTGCGACTGGAACCTCGTCTGCGCGACCCTCGCCGGCGAGAACCCGCTCGCGCAGAACCTTTTCGACATGCAACGCGGCCTCGACGTGTTGGCCGCGCACCCGCTCGTCGACGGCACGCGGCTCGGCGCGGCCGGCTTCTCGTACGGCGCGACGATCACGTTGTTCCTCGCCGCGATCGACCCCCGGGTGCGCGCGGCCGTGGTTTCCGGCTACCTGTCGTCGTGGCGGGAAGCGCACACGGTGCCGTGGAACATGTGTGGTTCGCAGGTGTTCGGCGGGATGCTCGACACGTTCGAACATCTCGACATCGCGTCGCTCGTCGCGCCGCGCGCGCTGTTCGTCGAGAGCGGCGTCGACGACGTCATCTTCCCGATCGGCGCGGCGCGCGCCACCGTCGACGCGTTGACGCATGTCTATGCGTTCCTCGATGCACCCGAGCGCCTGGCCCATCACGTCCACGACGGCGAGCACCAATGGGACGGTGCCGGCGTCGCCGAGTTCCTGGAGCAATCGTTGTGAGCCACGAACAGCGCCTGGCCGCGAGCGGTCTCGTGCTCCCCGGCCCGTTCTTCCCCCACGACCCGCTCGACGGGATGGTGACGCACGGCGGGCGCGCCCGTACGTCGGGCCAGCTCCCGCGCGACGCCGGCGGCCAGCTCGTCAACCCCGGCCTCCTCGGCGACGACCTCACGCCGGAGCAGGGCGCGGAGGCGGCCCGCTGGTGCGCCCTCAACGCGGTCTCGACGTTGCGTTCCGTGCTCGGTTCGCTCGACCGCATCGAGCGGGTCCTCACCGTGATCGGCTTCGTCGCGTGCGTGCCCCGTTTCGCGGCGCAACCCGCGGTGGTCGACGGTGCCAGCCGCCTGCTCACCGAGGTGTTCGGCGATGCCGGCCGCCACTCGCGCTCGGCGATCGGCGTCGCTGCCCTGCCCCGCGGTTCGTCGGTCGAGGTGGAAGTCGAGGTCGCGCTCGCCTGAAACACCGGCCGGGTTGTGTCGTTTGTACCCCCAGGCGGGGGGACAAACGACACAACCGAGGATGGGGGGCGGTGGAATAAGGCGGATGCCCAATGCGCCGGGCCCTGCCTTAGGCCGATGGTGGACCTTGCACGAAGGGGAGCACGACCGAGCCCCGAAGGGAGGGCACCACCATGAACGGCTTCCATCCGGACCTCGTCCACCAGCAGGCACACTTCGAGCAGGCCGACCTCCGCCGGGCCGCGGGGCGGCGGCGGGCCGGGCGGCCGAACCGCGTGCCGCTCCGGCACTGGTTCACCAGCGTGTTCGTCCGCTGACCGGCACCGCCGTCGGCTTGGCGCAATTCGAACGACCGCAGCCCGCCGCGGGTGCCACCATGGCACCCGTGGCCGCTCGCGTTTCCAGTCCCCGTTTCATCGGCCGAGCGAACCAGCTCGCGCGCCTCCTGGCGGTCTACGAGAACGCGGCCGACGAGCGCGCGTCGACGGTGCTGGTCGCCGGTGAAGCCGGCGTGGGCAAGACCCGGCTCGTCGGCGAGTTCGTCGAGCAGGTGCGGGCGAGCGGCGGCATCGCGATCGTCGGTGGGTGCCTCGAACTGGTCGATCGGGCGTTGCCGTTCGGCCCGGTGATCGAAGCGCTGCGCCAACTCCACCGTCAGCTCGGCGACGCGACCCTCACCGAGGTTCTCGGCCCCACGCTGCCCGAACTCGCCCGGCTGCTCCCGGAGTTCGCGTCGGTGAACGATCCTCCTTCGGACGACGTCGACTCGCCGAGCGCGCGCCTGTTCGAACACCTGCTCGCCGCGCTCGAACGGCTCGGCGACCGGGTGCCGATCGTGCTCGTGTTCGAAGACCTTCACTGGGCCGACCGCTCGACACGCGAACTCCTCCTGTTCCTCGCGCGCAACCTACGTGTCGGCCGCGCCCTCATCGTCGGGACCTACCGCAGCGATGACCTGAACCGCCGTCATCCGCTGCGCCCGGTACTCGCCGAACTCGAACGTTCCGGTGTCGAACGGATCGATGTCGCCCGTTTCACCCTCGGCGAAGTGCGCGAGCAGCTCGCCGCCATCCTGGGTGGTGAGCCCGCCACCGACGTCGTGAGCGAGATCCACCGTCGCTCCGACGGCAACGCCTTCTTCGCCGAGGAACTTCTCGCCGCGTCGGGCGACGCCGGCGGCGAGTTGTGCGTGTCGTCGACGCTGCGCGACGTGCTGCTCGCGCGGCTCGACGTCCTCTCCGAAACCGCGCAACACGTGCTGCGGATCGCCGCGGTGATCGGCCGGAGGTTCGACCACCGGTTGCTCGTCGCGCTGGCCGACCAGCCGGAACCGGTGCTGCTCGACGGGCTTCGCGAGGCGGTCGCGCACCAGGTGCTGCTCACCGATCCCGACGGGCTCACCTACCAGTTCCGGCATGCACTCGTGCAGGAGGTCGTGTACGACGACCTGTTGCCGGGGGAGCGGGTCAGCCTGCACGCGCGGCTCGCGCACCTCCTCACCGACGAGCCGTCGATGTTCCAAGGTTCGCCGGCCGCGCTCGCGAGCGAGCTGGCGTGGAATTGGTACGCGGCGCACGATCAGCGGCGCGCGCTCGGTACCGCGTTCGAGGCCGCGCGCCTCGCCGAGCAGATGTACGCGTACCCCGAAGCGCTGGCTCACACCGAACGGGTGCTCGAACTGTGGTCGCAGGTACCCGACGCGCAGGCGCTCACCGAGATCGATCTCGTCGACGTGATGCGGTACGCGGCGCGGGTGGCGGAGCTCGGCGGCGACACCGACCGCGCGCTTGCCATCGTGCGCCAGGCCCGTCCCCTTGTCGACGACGACGCCGATCCGGTGCGGGCCGGCCTGTTGCGTGAACGCGAAGCGCGCTGCCTCTGGATGCTCGGCCATCCCGCCGAAGGGTTGTTGCCGCTCAACCACGAAGCGGTGCGGTTGGTGCCGCCGGAACCGCCGAGCGAGGCGCGCGCACACGTGCTCGCCGCGTTGGGGCAGCAGTTGATGCTCGCCGGCCGCAATCACGACGCGATCGACTGGTGCGAGCAGGCGATCGCGGTCGCGGAGGAAGTCGGCGCGCGGGTGGTGGAGAGCCACGCCCGCAACTCGCTCGGCAGCGCCCTCGGGAACCTCGGCGACACCGAGGCGGGCCTCGCCCAGCTACAGGTCGCGCGGGTGCTCGCGACAGCAACCCATTCGTGGGGCGACGTCGCGCGGGTCAGCGTGAACGAGGGCGGTGCGCTCCAGAACGGCGGCCGCCACGAAGAGGCGGTCGCGGTGTCGATGAGCGGGGCGGAGGAAGCGCGGCGGCACGGCCTCGATCGGTCGTACGGGTCGTTCATCCGGCTCAACGCGGCCACGTCGTTGTGGCAGCTCGGCCGGTGGGACGAGCTCGAGGAGCAACTGCGCGAGGTCGACGCGATCGCGCCCGGTGGTATCGACGTGCGGCGCTTGTGCGAGGAGTGGGCGATGCTGCTCGCCGGGCGGGGCCGGTTCGACGAGGCCGCGGCCTACCTCGAGCGCGCGCAGGCGCTGCCGGGCGCGAAGAACTCGTTCGACCATGGCATCGGCCTGGCCGGGCCGGTCGCCTTCCTGCACCAATGGCGGGGCGAGCCCGAACGGGTGCGTACCGCGATCGCCGAGACCGTCGACCTGTACTTCTCCGACCCGCACGCCACGGTCAGGGGCTGCTCGGACTGGGCCGAATCGCTGTACGCGTACGGCCTGGCGGCCGAAGCCGACCTCGCCGAACGGGCGCGCGTGCGCGGCGACGCGGCCGCGGACCAGGAGGCGGTCTCGAAGGCGGTCGAGTTGCGGGAATCGATGGAAAAGGTGCAGAGCCGGTTCTCGGAGATGGTCACCGGGCCGTACGACCAGCGTGTCTACCGCCTTCAAGCCGACGCGGAGCTGTCGCGCGCCATGGCGCGCCCCGACCCGGCGGTGTGGCAGCTCGTCGGCGATACGTGGCTGAGCACGATGCGCCTCCCGAACGGCGGGTACGCGCGCTGGCGCGAAGCCCAAGCCCGGATGCAGGCCGGCGAGGGTGCCGCCGCGGCGAAGCCGTCGCTCGTCGATGCGCACACGATTGCGTCGCGGGTCGGGTTCGTGCCGCTCCTCGCGGCAGTCGAAGACCTCGCGCGGCGGGCGCGGATCGAGGTCGGGGAGAAGGCGGCCGAGCCGGTCTCGGCCCTCGAACGGCTCGGCCTGACGAACCGGGAGCGCGAGGTGCTCGACCTCGTCGCGGCCGGTTCGACGAACCGGCAGATCGCCGACGCGCTGTTCATCAGCACCAAGACCGCGAGCGTCCACGTGTCGAACATCCTCGCGAAGCTCGGTGTCGCGAATCGCGGGGAAGCGGCTGCCCGTGCCCGCGAGCTCGGGATCGAACAGGCGGCCGCCCGGTAGCCTGTCGAGCCTGACACCGACGTCAGTTATCTTCCCCGGGGGGCACGATGGCGCCGCGCATCACGATCATCGGCGGTGGGAGCTTCCAGTGGGTGCCGAAGCTGCTGGTCGACCTGGCCAACACGCCGACGCTCACCGAGTCGGAGATCGTGCTCGAAGACATCGACCCTTCGACGCTGCCACCGATGGCCGAGTTCGTCGAGCACGTGGCCCGGTCCCGCGGGATCCCGCTCGCCGTGCGTACCACCACCGACCAGCGCGACGCGCTCGAGGGCGCCGACTACGTGGTGGTGTCGATCTCGACCGGCGGCTTCGACAGCATGCGCCACGACATCGAGATCCCCGAGCGGTACGGCATCCGCCAGTCGGTCGGCGACACCGTCGGGCCCGGCGGTGTCGTGCGCGCCCTGCGCAATATCCCCGTGCTGCTCGGCATCGCGCGCGACATGGAAGCGATCTGCCCCGACGCCTGGTTGCTCAACATCACGAACCCGATGACCACGCTGTGCCGCGCGATCACGCGTGAGACGTCGATCAAGACGGTCGGCCTGTGCCACGAGGTCACGAACTGCCGGTTCCAGCTGTCGCAATTGCTCGACCGCGATTTCGGCGACTTCGACCTCGACGTCGAAGGCGTCAACCATCTCCCGATCGTGACCCGGCTCGACATCGGGGGCGAAGACGGTTTCGCCCTGCTGGCCGAGCTGCTCGACCGCGGCAGCGACGATCCGGTCAAACACGCGCTGCTCGAGAGCAACCAGGTGAAGTTCGAGTTGTTCCGCCGCCTCGGTGTGCTGCCGGCCGCCGGCGACCGGCACCTGGTGGAGTTCTTCCCCGGTTTCCTCACCGAGGACTCGGGGTGGGGGAAGCGATGGGGCGTGCACCTCACGACGATCGAAGATCGCGAACAGTGGCTCGACTACTTCAAGGCCGAGTTCAAGCAGCTGCGCGAAGCGAGCGACGTGCCCACCACGATGTCGGGCGAGATGGTCGCACCACTGATCGACTCGTTCATCACCGGGAAGGAGCGCCATTTGCCGTTGAACGTGCCGAACGCCGGCCAGTGCCCCGACCTGCCGAATGACGCCGTGGTCGAAAGCATCTGTGTCGCGTCGGGCGAGGGTGTTCGCGGCGGCGACGAAACCCGGGCGCCGTTCGTGCTCGGCGAATGGCTGCGGCGCATCTCGGCGTCGCAGGAGGCGACGGTCGAGGCGGGCATCACCGGGAGTCGCGAGCGGGCCGTCGAGTCGATGCTGCTCGACCCGCTCGCCGGTCGCATCGACTTCGACCAGCTCGAACAGATGACCGACGAGATGCTCGGCGCGACCTCGCGCTGGCTGCCCCAATTCGCGTGAGCGAGCGTGTTCGCGTGGATCGCGGCGGTGGGCGCGAGCGGGGCCCGAGCCGCCCGGCCGCGGAGCGCCAGGAGCGGGAAGCGTGAGCGAGCGGGAATCGTGAGCGAGCGGGGCTCGAGCGAGCGTGACTTCACTGTCGACGCGCTCGCGGTGCGCGTGTTCGACGACGACCGTGCGCTGGGTCGCGCCGCCGCGACCGATGCCGCGACTGCGATCGCCGGCGCGGTCGCGGCGCGGGGAGTGGCGCACGTGATGTTCGCCAGCGGCAACTCGCAGTTCGCGTTCCTCGACGCGTTACTCGCGCGCAACGACATCGCGTGGCCGCAGGTCACCGCGTTCCACATGGACGAGTACGTCGGGTTGCCCCCGTCGCACCCCGCGAGTTTCCAGCGTTACATGCGGGAACGCATCACCGCGCGCGCACCCGTCGGCACGTTCCACTATCTGCAGGGCGACGCGCCTGATCCGGAGCAGGAGGCGGCCCGTTACGCGGCCTTGCTCGCCGCGCACCCGCTCGACCTGTGCTGCCTGGGGATCGGTGAGAACGGCCACCTGGCCTTCAACGACCCGCCGGTCGCGGATTTCGACGACCCGCGCGACGTGAAGATCGTCGAACTCGACGCCGCGTGCCGACGGCAACAGGTCGGTGAAGGCCACTTCGCCGGGTTCGACGACGTGCCCGCGCATGCGATCACGGTCACGATCCCCGCCTTGCTGCGCGCCGAGCGCGTGCTCGCGATCGTGCCCGAAGCGCGCAAGGCACCGCCCGTGCGCGCCGCGCTCGAAGGCCCGATCACCACCGCGTGCCCCGCGTCGGGGCTGCGCCGCAAGGAACGGGCAACCCTCTACCTCGACGGCGAATCGGCCGCGCTGCTCCCGGCCCGATGACGCTGCCCTCAGCGGACAGGCCGGGATGACGCAGCCGCGCCCGCGCCACGACGACGCGCGCTACAGCGAGGTGTTGCTGCTCCCGACCCTGTCGCAGTTGCGCCGCCGCCTCCCGCCGTTGCTCGCCGGGATCACCGGGATCGGTGTCGGGATCGGGCTGTCGGTACGCGCCCGCTTCGGCCTGTCGCCGTGGGACGTGCTGCACCAGGGCATCGCGCGGCAGGCGAACCTGTCGATCGGTGTGGTGGTGATCCTCGTCGGGCTCGTCGTGCTCCTCGCGTGGGTGCCGTTGCGGCAACGGCTCGGGATCGGCACGGTGATCAACACCGTGTGCGTCGGCCTGGTTGCCGATGCGACGCTCGCGGTCGTACCCCACCTGGAGGCCGTGGTCGTCCGGCTCGCCGCGTTCGTCGCGGCGCTGCTGTGCATGGGGTTCGGTGGTGGCCTCTACATCGGTGCGGGGCTCGGTCCCGGTCCCCGCGACGGGTTGATGACCGCGATCACCGCGCGCGGTCACCGCTTGTGGGTGGTGCGCACCTCCATCGAGTTGAGCGCGCTGGTGGCGGGGTACGCGCTGGGCGGCAGTGTGGGCGCCGGCACGGTCGTGATCGCGCTGTCGCTCGGGCCACTGATCCATCTCGCGCTGCGGCGGTTTCACCTCCCGGTGCACACGAGCACGCAGGAGACGCTCGGCGAATGAGGGTCGCGGTGATCGGGCGGGGGTTCGGTGCCCGGGTGGTCGCGCCGGTGTTCGCCGCCACCGAACGGTGCGAGATCGCCGGCGTCGTCTCGGCACGCGACCCGGATGCGGTCGGTACGCTCGTGCGGCGCGCCGATGTCGATCTCGTCTGCGTGCACTCGCCGCCTTTCCTGCATGCTCGCCACGTGCAGGCTGCGATCGCGGCCGGCAAGGCGGTGTTGTGCGACAAGCCGTTCGCGCTCGATGCGACGGAAGCGGCCACGCTCCTCGACGCGGTCGAGCAGGCCGAGGTGCTGCACGTGTGCAACTTCGAGTTCCGGCGCGAACCCGCGCGTGAGATGGTTGCCCAGATCCTCCGCAGCGGCGAGATCGGTACGGCCGAGCACGTCACCTGGACGCATCTCAGCGCCGGCAGCCGCGTGCCGTTACGACCCTACGGCTGGTTGTTCGACGCGGCGCGTGGCGGTGGTTGGGTCGGCGCGTGGGCTTCGCACGCGGTCGACGCGTTGCGCCACCTGTTCGGCGAAGTCGACTCGGTACTGAACGCGACCCGGCGCATCGACGTGATCGAACGACCCGACGAGCAGGGCGTGCCGCGCCGGTGCAGTGCCGAAGATGCGCTCACCGCGACGCTGATCGTGGGAGGTGCGGTGACGGTGTCGATCGACAGCGGCTTCGCGCTCGGTGTGCCGGTGCCGCCGCGCCTGACGGTGTTCGGCACCGAAGGTGCGATCGACTGCACGGGCAACGAGCGGGTGGTGCTCCGGCGCCCCGACGGCTCGACCGAGGAACGGTTCCGCGCCGAGCGCGAACCCGGTCGCGATCGTCACCACGTTGCGATGCAACGGTTCGCGACCGACGTACGCGACGCGTTCGAGAACGGTGCGCCACTGCCCGGGATGCCGACCTTCGCCGACGGCCACGCGTGCGACCTCGTTCTCGACCAGCTCCGCGCCGCTCCCATCATCTGACCCGCCAGGTTGTGAGGTTTGTGCGACCGTAAGGGTGCACAAACCTCACGACCATCACGACCCGGCGGGTTATTCGGTGGGGTGGCCGGTACCGCCGAGGTCGGCGCTGAGGAGTTGCGCAGCTTCCTTGCTGCCGGCCGGGCCGTCGAACACCATCTCGCCGTCGTGCAGCCCGATGCAACGCGTCGCGTGCGCGAGCAGCGTTTGCTGGTGGGTCGACGCGACGACGGTTGCACCGACTTCTGCCGCTTCGAGCATCAACTCCACGATCGCGGCCTGACCGGCCGGGTCGAGACCGACGAACGGTTCGTCGACGAGCAGGATCCCGAAGGGCCGGATCAGACCGATCGCGAGCATCGTCTTCTGGCGCAGGCCGCGACTGAAACGCGCCGGCAGGTCGTCGACGCGCTCCCACAATCCGAGCCGTTCGAGGAGTTCGGGGGCGCGCTCCTCCCACCCGACAGTGCCGTGCAGCGCGGCGACGTACGCGACGTGTTCCCACACGCTGAGGTCGTCGTAGAGCACGGGATTGTCGGGGATGTACGACACCGCGGCGCGGGCGGGCATGGAGCCGGGCGCAGAACCGGCGACGCTCACCTTGCCGGCCGTCGGTTCGAGGATTCCCGACACGATGCCGAGCAGCGTCGACTTCCCGGAACCGTTGTGCCCGACGAGCGTGACGAGCTCGCCTTCGTCGATACTCACGCTGAAGTCGTTCAGCGCGACGACATCTTCGTAGTTCTTGGTGAGCCCTTGCGCGACGAGCGCGGGCCCGGGAGCAGTATTCACTCAATACCTCTTTGCACCGCGAGATCCGATGTAACCGATCGCCATGCCCGACACGACGAGTATGGGGCCGATCGTCGCACTGGCCGCCGCGAACACGGGGTTCCCGTTGCGTTGCGCGTGCACGGCGAGCGCGAGGGGGAGGAAACCGGCGATGGCGAGGCCCGGCGCGATCGCCTGGCGGGCGATCAGCAACGTGCCCATCATCTCCGGAAAGGTCATCAAGAACGGCGACCCGAGCGGCGGCGGGCCGAGCACGATGCTCAACGACGCGCCCGCGATCGTTCCGACGATCGCCGTCACCGCGGTCGCGAGGGCGACGCCGACGGTGGTCGACGAGTGCCCACCGAACTCCAACACGACCAGCGGGATCGCGGCGACCAACGCGAGCAGGCCGACCGGCGCCGCGAGATGCCAGCGCGTACAGCCATCCGGTGCTCACCGGGCGCGCGTCGACGAGCGTCGGATGGTCGACCTCCTGGGCGAGACCTTCGCTCACGTCGAGCGCCGCGACGAACGTCGCGATCCCCGCGACGACGATCAGCGGCGTCGTGCCGAGCCACGCGCCGATCGACGCGGCGATCGCGATCGCGCTCAAGGTGAGGACACGGACGATCCGGCTCCCCGGCCAACGCATCATGGCGCTCCAGTCGCGGCGCCACACCGCCGCACGCGACCCGCGGGCACGGTGCCGCACCCACGGCTTGCGGCGGGGGAGCTCCGAGGCGAGCTGCCGGTGCAACAAGATGACGACGCGCAAGTCTTGCACCGTGGCGGCGAAGCGCAGTTGACCGACGAGGCCGGAGCGCCGGAGCGCGGCTTCGATCGAGACGCCGCCGATCGCGGCGAAGCCGGCCACGGCGAGGGCGATCGCGACGATCGGGCCTGCGACCGCGACGTACCGGGTACGGACGGCAAGCGTGGCGATCGACGCGATCCATGACGTCGGTGAGGTCGTGACGTGCAGCGCGAGGTCGAGCCCGGCCCACGCCACCAGGCCCGCGCCGATCAGGTTGGCCCGCGCCTTGGTGATGCGGTAGCCGGACGCGAGCGCGGCGACGCCCCACGTGCTCAGGCCGGCACACGCGCCGAACGCCGCGCCGTAGAGGATCCACGACAGGGCACCGCCGGGAAGGCGGCGGAACGCGAGGTTCCCGGCGATCGCGCCGAGCGCGATGCTCGACAGGGCCACGACCCGGAGCTGGCGAATGGCCGGCGCGCGCAAGACGACGTCGCGTTCGAGTGGCGCGAGCAGCAGATGGTGCACCTCGGCCGGCTGCAGCGCGTGCGGCCCCCCGCGGCTGCCGGAGCGCAGCGCCATCGCGAGCACGAACGCCAGCCCGACCGACACGAACCCGACGGCGTTGCGCTCGACCTGGACGACCGTGTGGTGCGACACGTGGGTGTCGCCCACGATCGCCGAGAGCAATACCACCGCCACGATCCCGAAGACGAGCACCATGTACGCGCGGTAGAGCGCGTCGATCCAGTCGACTTCTTCGACACGACGCTTGCGCTGCAACGCGCGCAGTTCGTGCAGCATCGCTTTCGATTGGTCGCGGTCGAGCACGGTGCTCCTGGACGGGGAACGGTTGTGCCGAGCGTACGGGTTACGGCGCCGCGGCGACGGTACGGGTCGCGAGCGTGAACACCCGTGACCAGCCGTCGCCGCTGATCCCGAGGGAGTGCAGCCGGGTATCGGCGTCGACCCGGGCCGTCGCGGCATGGGGATGGCCGCACGCCTCGAGGGCCACGGCACGAGCCAGCGAGGTGATGGCCTGATCGACCCGGGAATCGGTCGAGGCGGCGATCGCGTCGGCGGCGTCGAGCGCCGCGATCCCGGCTTCGGTGTCGCCCTGCTGGAGCAGGCCGAAACCTTCGCCCCACAGCCGCCACATCTGGTCGGAGTAGGTCCCGCCCCGCACCCGGGCGACATCGGCGGCGATGCGGCACGCGTCGTCGGCGCGCCCGGCCGCGGCGAACGCGATCGCCAGGATGCCGCCGAGCGCCGCGCGTGGCCGGAGTCGACGGCGAGCGCGAAGCCCGGCTCGAGGAAGGCCAGTGCTTCGTCGACCCGACCGTTCTGGATCAGCGCGGCGGCGAACGCGATGGCGCGGTCGCTGTTGCCCGTCTCGGTCAAGGTGATCGAGTCGACGAGGCCTTCGATGTTGTCGAGGGCGCGCGTCGCATCACCCATCTGCGCGGCGACGGCCGCGGCAACCGTCGGGCCGATCCGTTGGAAGCCTTTGTCGGCGACCGTGTGCGCCGCCGCGTCGAGGTCGGCCAGCAGTTGCAGGTATTCGTCGAACCGGCCGAGCATGCCGAGCGCACGCGCGACCGGCGCGGCCGCCTGCACTTCGCCCCAGCGGTCGTTCATCGCCCGGAACAGTTCGAGTGCTTCGGTGCCTCGCTCCACGCATTCGGCCGCGTGCCCCGTCCACAACGCGACGTTGGCGAGCAGCACGTTCATCATGCCGACGGCCCACCGGTTGCCGGTTTCGCGCCCCTCGACCACGATCTGCTGCGCGAGTTCGGCGGCTTCGTCGAGCCGGCCTTGGATGAACCGCACGTAGGCGAGCAACCCGAGCGCCCAGCCGAGGCCACCCCAGTCGCCGAGTTCGGCGAACATGTCGGCCGACTGGTGCAGCCGCGCTTCGGCGTCGCCCGTCGCGCCGCGGCTGAACGAGATCCACGCGAGGTTCTGCAACGCCCACGCCTCGCCCCGGCTGTCGTTCGACGACCGGAACGAGGCGAGCGCCTCGCGGATGAGGCGGTCGGCTTCGTCGAGTTCGCCGCGGAACAGGTTCGCGAACCCGAGGCCCCGCAAGGCGTTCGCGACGCCCGAGGTACGCCCGAGCCCGCGCCACTTCTGCGCGGCTTCGGCATAAGTGGCTTCCGCGGCGTCGTACTCGCCGGCGTTCACGTACACGTCGCCGAGCACGGTCAGCGCGGCCGCTTCGGTTTCGTCGTCGCCGAGTTCCTGCGCTTCTTCGAGCACGAGCATCGCGTCGTCGCGGGCACGGTCGAGTTCACGCTGGTGCGCGCACGACCGGGCGCGACCGAGCAGCGCGTTCCATCGCCGCGGCGACGGGACGTCGGGGATGAGTTGGAGCAACCGTTCGTGGAACCGCCCGGACGCGAGCCAACTCTCGACGTCTTCGGCCCGGGCTGCGGCCACGGTGAGCGCCTCGATCGCCTGCTCGACGATGTCGGGTGCGACGCCCGGCACCGATCCCAGTTCCTGTACGAGATCGGCCGCGGTGGCGAGATGGTTCGCGACGTTCTCCGTCGCGATGTCGCCCTGGGTCGCGAGTATCGGCGCGAGCGCCGCGTGGCGCCGGGCGCGTTCGGCCTTCGTGAGCCGGCGGTACGCGACGTCGCGGATCACCTCCGACTTGAAACGGAACTCGTCGTTTTCGAGCACGATCAGGTCGCGTTCCGCGAGCCGGCCGAGCAGCGCCTCGCCTTCGTCGTTGGCGACGAGCGCCAGCGCGCTGGTGATCGCTCCGGTGCCACCGACGATCGCGCAGTCTTCGAGGAGCGAACGTTCGGATTGGTCGAGCGCGTCGAGCCGTGCCGCGATGAGCCCGTGCAGGGTGGCCGGCAAGCTGTGCAACGCGTCGTTGTCGAGGTCGGGGAGCGCGCCGCCCTGCTCGGAGGAGTCGCGCACGAGCGCAGCGAGTTCCTCCACGAAGAACGGGTTGCCGCCGCTGCGCTCGAGGAGGAACGCCGCCATCTCGTCGGTGACTCCTCCGCAGAACAGCGCGTCGATCAGCTCGCGGGTCGCGCCGGCGTCGAGGGGGTCGAGGTTCGTCACCAGCACGTTGTGCCGGCCCGGTGCGGGCGACCAGCGCGCCTCGAAACCGGGACGCGCGGTACCGACCACGACGAGCGGGTGGCCGCGCAGCCGCGCGAGGAGACGATCGACGAACTCCAGTACCGGATCGGCGGCCCAGTGCAGGTCGGAGAGGGTGAGCACGATCGGTGCTTCCTCCGCGCACCCTTCGAGGAAGGTGATCGCCGCGCGCATCGCGTCGTCGCGGGCGCGGCCCGGATCGACGTCGCGCCGCGCGACGCCCTCCATCACATAGAGGAGGCCGTCGACGAGACGTTCGGTTTCGGGTGATTCCACCGGCAAGGCGAGCGTGCGTACGACGGCGTCGGTCACCCGCACGCGCCCGCCCGTGCCGTTGGCATTGCCGTCGAGCCCGCAGGCGTGGCGCAGTGCTTCCGCCAGCGGCGCGAACACGTTGCTGTCGCCGTAGGGCACGCACGGCCCGGCGAGGATGCGGGCGCCGTACTGCGCTCGGGCGTACGCCGAGAGTTCCGCCGCGAGCCGGCTCTTGCCGACGCCGGCGTCGCCGTAGAGCAGGACGAGGTGGGCCCGGCCACGCCGGGCAGCCCCGTCGACGACGTTGCGCAGCGCCGCCATCTCCTCGTCGCGCCCGACGAGCGCGGTCTTGCCGGTCGCTCGGTGCCCGGGTGGTGACGTCGCGACCAGCGCCGCGAACGCCTCGACCGGTTCCTCGCGCCCTTTCACCGTCAGCGCGCCGAGCGCTTCGTACCCGATCGCGCCACGGGTGGCCGCGTAGGTGGTGAACCCGACGAGCACCTGGCCCGGCTGGGCGACCGTCTGCAGGCGCGATGCGGTGTTGACGACATCGCCCATCACGGTGGGGTCGCCGCCGGCGCGAAGCGCGCCGACGAGTACCTCGCCGGTGTTCACGCCGATGCGCATCTGTACCGCGCCGCCCGTCTCCTTGGTCAGGGCACTCAGCGTGTCGCGCATGCGCAATGCCGCGCGCACTGCGCGTTCGGCATCGTCCTCGTGGGCGATCGGCGCTCCCCACTGGGCGATGATCTGGTCGCCGACGATCTTGTCGAGCCGGCCGCCGAACGCAGTGACGTCGCCGACGAGACGCTCGAAACATCGGTCGACGATGTTCTTGACCTGTTCGGGGTCCGCGGTCTCCGCCATCGAGGTGAATCCGACGAGATCACCCATCAAGACCGACACCAACCGCCGCTCGTCGGGCGCGGCGACGAGCCGCTGGCCACATTCGGGGCAGAACCGCGCGCCGTCCGGCGCTGCGACGCCGCAAGCGGGGCAGGTCATGGAACAAACAGTACCGGCGCCCTGCGCGCGAACGCTCGGTGCCGGCATCGTCCCGGACACTCCGGGCACGACCGTTCAGATCGTGCGAGAGGGTGCCGACAAGGACGGGAAACGCGTGCTGGGCGGAGGCGAAGCATCGAATGGACGCGGGGACCAACGGGACGACGATGCCGCACGCCGGGCCGGTGACGTCGTCGTTCGCCGTACTCGACTTCATTTCCGAGCCGGTATTCGTCGTCGCCGTCGAGGCGCTCGGCGCCCGCTCGCGGTTTCGGTGGGTGCACGCGAACGTGGCGTGGCGTTCCACCCTGCACCTCGCGCCCGGTGAACCGCTGGCGCCCGAGCTCGCCGACCATCTCGTTCCCGAACGGGCGGCCCGTCACCTCGCGTATTACGCCCGCGCGCTGCGTGACGGCCGGGTGCGCTTCGAGGAGCGGGTCGGTGAAGCCAACCGCCTCTACGTGTACGACATCTCCCCGGTGCGCGACGCGTCGGGGGCGTGCACGCACCTGATCGTGGTCGCCCGGGACGACACCGACCGCCGGGCCGTCGAAGCGCAGTTGCTCTACCAGTCGCGTCACGACACCCTGACCGGTCTGCCGAACCGCGTATTGCTCGTCGAACGGCTGCGGGAGTCGCTCCAGCACGGTGCGCGTACCCGCAGCCAGGTCGCGCTGCTCTTCCTCGACATCGACCACTTCAAGGTCGTGAACGACAGCCTCGGCCACGAGGCAGGCGACGGGCTGTTCGCCGCGGTCGCGTTGCGCGTCGAGCGAGTGCTGCGCTTCGGCGACACGCTGGCGCGCTTCGGTGGTGACGAACTCGCGATCATCTGCACCGACGTTTTCGACGTCGAGGAGGTCCACGGCCTCGCGAACCGGATCGCGGCCGTGTTCGACGAGCCGTTCGCGATCGACGACAGCGACGTGTACATGAGCGCGAGCATCGGTATCGCCCTCTCGGAGACTGCCGGTGATACCCCCGAGCGCCTCCTTCGCGACGCCGACGTCGCCATGTTCCGCGCCAAAGCGCTCGGCCGTGCCCGCATCGAGGTGTTCGACGACACGATGCGGGCCCGGGCGGTGGAACGGCTGGAGATCGAGAAATCGCTGCGTCGCGCGCTGGTCCGCAACGAATTCCGGGTGCACTACCAGCCGTTGGTGCAGTTCGACCGGTCGGAAGTGATCGGTTTCGAGGCGTTGCTGCGCTGGCAGCATCCCGAACGGGGCCTCCTCGGTCCCGGCGATTTCCTCGCCATCGCCGAAGAGACCGGGCTCATCGTGCCGATCGGCGCATGGGTGCTGCGAGAGGTCTGCCGCCAGGCGGCGTTGTGGCTGGAAGACGCACCCGACGAAGTGACCCCGCTCGGGTTCTCGGTGAACCTCTCGGCTCGCCAGCTCGCCCACCCCGACCTCGTCGCGACCGTCGCCGGTGCGCTCGCCGACAGTGGCCTGTCACCGCATCTCCTGGTGCTCGAGATCACCGAGAGCGTCCTCATGACCGACCGTGAACTCGCGGTGACGATCTTGCACGCGTTGCGGAGCCTCGGCGTGCGCTGCAGCATCGACGACTTCGGCACCGGCCAGTCGTCGCTCGGCTACCTGAAGACCTTGCCGGTCGACTCGCTGAAGATCGACCGTTCGTTCATCGACGGGCTCGGCACCAACCCCGACGACTCGGCGATCGTCGCCGCCGTCGTGCACCTCGGCCACGCCCTCGGGCTGAGCGTGACCGCCGAAGGCATCGAGACGCCGCTGCAACTGTCGGAGTTGCGCGCCCTGGGTTGCGATCTCGGCCAGGGCTTCTACTTCGCCCGCCCGCAACCGAGCGAAGTCGCCGGCGCCCTCGTCCACCACCGGCTCCGCTGGACCGCCCAGGTCGCCTGAACCCCGCCCCGGTTGTGAGGTTTACACCCCCGTGTGGGGGCGTGAACCTCACAACCCGGCAGGGAGATCGGGGAGCCCGCGCCAGGCCCGGAAGAGGCCCCACGGGTAGATCCCGGTGGCGTGACCGTCGTTCCAGGTGATCGTCAGGCCCCACGCACCGACGAGCTCACCGGTGACTGCGACCAGCGGTCGGGGAGAGGTCGGTTTGGGCCACGCGGGCAGGTGCTGCTCCCGCAATCCTCGGCACTCGGCGCACGGGCAGTTGACCCGGAGTTCCTCGAGCGTGAACTCGGCGGTGCTGCCGTCGGACCAGACGAGGGTCAGGCCGCGCTCGCGGTCGAGTTCGAGCGTGTCGGGGGCCGGAGCGTCGGGGAGATCGAGAGGCACCGTCGCAGTCTCGCGAAACGCGGCCCGGCACGCGACAATGCCCTGGTGGCAACCCCGCGACTCTCCGACGCCGAGATCACGGCGGCGCTCGCCGAGCTTCCCGGTTGGGTGCGGGGCGGGGCGGGCGCGGGCGAGGGCGCCGATATGATCGTGAAGGAGTTCGCAAGGCCGACGTTCCCCGACGCGATCGCGTTCGTCGTTCGGGTCGGGTTCCTCGCCGAGCAGGCCGACCATCATCCCGACCTCGATATCCGCTGGCGCACCGTGCGAGTCGCGTTGTCGACGCACGACGCCGGCGGCCTCACCGCAAAAGATGTTGCGCTCGCGGGCGAGATCGAATCGGTTGCATCCGCAGGAGGTGCGTGAATGCCGCTGTTCATCGCGTTGGGCGCGCTGGGCGTGTTGTTGCTCTTCTTCTTCTGGGCGATGACCAAGGAGGAGCCGCCGGCGCCCGAAGATGTCGCGATCGCGTACGAGATGGCGTGGGACCGGCTCGACTTCTCGTTGATGTTCGACGTGTGCGGTTCGGAGTTGCGAGAGGGGATGCGCCGCGACGGGTTCATCCAGATGAAGCGCAAGGCCTACGGCGATCACCCGGCGCATCGCATCGGCGCGCAGATCGAGGTCGAGACGTCGGTGCTCGGCGACGACACCGCGCTCGTCATCACTCGGGTGTCGACCCCCGAGAGTTCGGTGCCCAACAGCTGGGTTCGGAACAACGTGCTGTTGGAGAAGCGGGGCGGTTCCTGGGCCGTCGTCGGGTACAACCTCCGGCCCGAACCGGAGCCCGAGCGAAGCCCGAACAGCTGACCCGCGTTCCTCAGCCGCCGGCGAACGACCAGCCGCTGATCCGGGCAACCTCGATCACGATCGCGGGACCGGCGGGCGTCGCGGCCGCGTATTGCTCGTACTTCGTGGCCAGCGCCCGTTCGTACGCGGCGGTCATCGGTTCGACGCGCGCGATGCCGTCTGCTCGCACCCACCACAGGTGTTGCCAGTCGTCGTCGTAGTGGTCGACGAGCAGGCAAACCTGCGGGTTCGCCCGGATGTTGGCGAGCCGTCGCAATGCACGCGTCGATTTCGGTTTCGTGTCGTCGACCGCGGTGACGATCGTCGCGCCGAGGACCGCGAAGCACACCGGAACGATGTGCGGCGAGCCGCCGGCGCGTACTGAAGCGAGCCGTGCGACGCGAGCTTCGAGAAGATGCCGCCGCGACGTTCGATCGTCCATCGGCAGGCATTGAACCAGCCGTGGGAGGATCGGGCGCATGGTCGGCGGACTCCTGCTCACCGGCGGTTCGAGCCGCCGGCTCGGCACCGACAAGGCAACGCTCCCGTTTCGCGGCGAAACGCTCGCAGCGCGGGCGGCGCGGGTTCTCACCGTGGTGTGCGAAACGGTGGTCGAGGTCGGGCCGGGGGTCACCGCGCTGCCCGCGGTCCGCGAAACACCGCCCGGGTCGGGGCCGCTCGCGGCGATGGTCGCGGGCGCGAGCGCGCTCGGTACGGCCCCGTTCTTGCTGCTCGCGTGCGACATGCCGTTCGTCGAGGTCCCGCTGCTCGACTTCCTCGCGCGGTACCCGGGCGACGGTGCCGTCGTGCCGGTCGCCGGCGGGCGCCCGCAGTACACGTGCGCGCGTTACGGCACCGCGTCGGTCGTGGAGGCGCTCGGAGTGCTCCGAACCGGTCGGGGCGGCTTCAAAGACCTGCGCGGGAGCATCGAACCGATTCCGGAAGCCGAGTGGCGGCGCGTCGCCCCCGCGGATGCGTTCACCGACATCGACACGCCCGGCGATCTTGCCCGTTTCGGTTCGGAGCACCCCCGGTAGCGTGGGCAGATGACGTTCGACGCGACACCGGTGCGGCGGCCGACCACCGCTGCCCAGGTGGTCGCGGTCCACGACCGACGCGCCGATCGGCGTCCCGACCGGCTCGTGACCGAGGAGCCGATGGAGATCCGACTTCACGGGCCCGGGGAGGAGCCGGCCGCCGTCGCGATCACCATGCGTACTCCGGGCAACGACTTCGAGCTCGCGGTCGGGTTCTGTGCCACCGAAGGGTTGCTGGAGCGGCACGACGACCTCGCGTCGGCGGCGTACTGCCTCGCGGGCGAAGGTGAGCAGCAATTCAACATCGTCACCGTGAAGCGCCGTTCCCCGGCGGTCGGGTCGATCACACCGCGCAATTTCGTGGCCAACGCCGCGTGTGGTCTTTGCGGCAAGGCCGCCCTCGACGATGTCGAGCAGCGGGTCGCGCCAGTCGGCGCGGGGCCCGTCGTGCCTGCGTCGGTGCTCCTGTCGCTGCCCGGGCGGCTCGCCGAGCACCAGCAGGTGTTCGACGCGACCGGCGGGCTACATGCGGCGGCGCGGTTCTCGGCCGGCGGCACGCTCCTCGCATCGCGCGAAGACGTCGGTCGGCACAACGCGCTCGACAAGCTCATCGGCCACGCGTTCCTCGAAGACGCGCTGCCGCTCTCCGGCCAGATCGTGCTCGTCTCCGGCAGGGTGAGTTTCGAACTCGTGCAGAAGGCCGCGATCGCCGGTGTGCCCGTCCTGTGTGCGGTGTCGGCGCCGTCGAGCTTGGCGGTGCAGGCGGCCGAGCGGTTCGGTCAGACGATCGTGGGCTTCCTGCGCGACGACCGGTTCAACGTCTACACGCATCCTGAGCGAGTCGGTACGGGCGCGTGAAGTTCGGCCGGCGCCGCCGCGCGACCAATCTCGTGAAGACACCGAAGCGCCTGCGGCGCGATCTGTGGGTCGGTTACGCGCCCTACGGCGCCGGTGCGACGAAGCCGAACGCCTACGCCGACATCGTTCGCACCATCTGGAGGAACCGTCGCAGCCTCCCGTACGCGTCGCGCATCCTGCGCAAAGGTGTGTGCGACGGCTGCGCGCTCGGGGTCGCGGGGTTCCACGACTGGACGATGAGCGGCGTTCATCTCTGCGCGACTCGTCTGCAGTTGCTCGAAGTCAACACGATGGGCCCGATCGCGAGCGGCGCGCTCGACGACGTCGCGTCGCTGCGCCGCCTCCCCGGTCGCGAACTGCGCGAACTCGGTCGCCTGGCGTACCCGATGGTGCGCCATCGCGGCGACCGCGGGTTCCGGCGCATCGGTTGGGACGAAGCGCTGGCGCTCGTCGCGTCGCGTATCCGTGAAGCCGGGCCCGATCGCATCGGCGTCTATCTCACCGCGCGTGGCATCACGAACGAGTCGTACTACGCCGCCCAGAAGGCCGTCCGGTTCATCGGTTCGAACAACATCGACAACGCGGCGCGCGTGTGCCACGCGCCGTCGACGAGCGCCTTGAAGAAAGCGATCGGTGCCGCAGCCACCACCTGTTCGTACCGCGACGTTATCGAGAGCGACCTGGTGGTGTTGTTCGGTTCCGACGTCGCGAACGCGCAACCGGTGTTCATGAAGTACCTCTACCTTGCGCGCAAGCGGGGTACGAAGGTCGTCGTGGTCAACCCGTTCCGCGAGCCGGGGTTGGAGCGCTACTGGGTGCCGTCCAACGTCGAGAGCGCGATGTTCGGCACGAAGATGGCCGACGAGTTCTTTGCCGTGCACACCGGCGGCGACATCGCGTTCATCAACGGCGTGCTCAAGTGCCTGCTCGCGATCGGAGGCGTCGACAAGGCCTTCGTCACCGATCACACGACGGGCTTCGACGCGTTGCTGGCTGAACTCGAAGAAGAATCCTTCACGACGCTCGAAGCGAGGTCGGGCGCGACACGGGCCGACATGCAACGCTTCGCGGAGCTGTACGCCGCGGCCGGCCGCGCGGTGCTCGTCTGGTCGATGGGGATCACCCAACACGCGCACGGCACCGAGAATGTCGCCGCGGTCGTCAACCTCGGTCTCGCGCGCGGGAACGTCGGCCGCCCGGGCGCCGGGCTCATGCCGATCCGCGGGCACTCCGGTGTGCAGGGCGGCGCGGAGATGGGCGCGTACGCGACGGCGTTCCCCGGCGGTGTGGCCATCGACGCCGAGTCGGCCCGTGCGCTGGAAGAACAATGGGGGTTCGCCGTTCCCGACCGGCCCGGCCTCGACGCCGCGGGCATGATCGACGCCGCCCGCCGGGGCGACCTCGACGTGCTCTACTCGAGCGGCGGGAACTTCCTCGACGTGTTGCCGCAACCGTCGGCCGTCGAGGTGACGCTCGCCCGCACGCCGCTGCGCGTGCACCAGGACATCTTCCTCTCGACGCAGATGTTGGTGGAACCCGGCGAGACCGTCGTGCTCCTCCCGGCCGCGACCCGCTACGAGCAGCGCGGCGGCGGTACGTCGACCACGACCGAGCGGCGCGTCGCGTTCAGCCCCGAGATCCCCGGCCCCCGGGTGGGTGAAGCCCGTGCCGAATGGGAGATCTTCCTCGACTTGGCGCGGCGCGTACACCCGGAGCGTGCTTCGCGGCTCGGCTGCGACGACGCAGCTGCGATACGCGCCGAGATCGCGCGTGTGGTGCCGGCGTACGCGGGCATCGAACGGTTGTCCCGAACCGGCGACCAGGTGCAATGGGGTGGCGAGCGGCTGTGCGACGGGTGGAAGTTCGGCACCGCCGACGGTCTCGCGCATTTCTCCGTATGCGTACCGCCCGAGCGTGACCTGCGCGACGGGCGCTTCACACTCTCGACCCGACGCGGCAAGCAGTTCAATTCGATGGTATGGAACGCGAAGGACCCCCTCACCGGCGCCGGCCGTGACGCGCTGTTCATCGCCGAGCTCGACGCGCAGCGTCTCGGTGTGCACGAAGGCGAGCCGGTGCTCGTCCGTTCGTCGCACGGCGAGATGTGCGCGCGCATCCACATCGCGGCCATCCGGCCTGGCAACGTGCAAGCGTTCTTCCCGGAAGCGAACGTCGTGCTGCCGGCCGGGCGGCGCGACGCGTCGGGCGTGCCCGACTACAACGCGATCGTCGAAGTTGTCCCTTCCCGCACCCTCCCGAAGCAGGAAGTCGCCCGCCCATGACCCCCGACGACATCCTCGACCTGTTCGAGGCGGCCGCGCGCGCCGTCTCCGACACCGTGTCGGCCATCCCGCGGGCCGACATCCGCGCGAAGACCGGCCGTCCCGGCCAGTACGCGCTCGACGTGCTCGCCGACCAGGCCGCGCTCGGGGTGCTGCGCCGCGCGCCGGTGCACGTCGTGAGCGAAGAGTCAGGGGAGAGTGGTGCTCCCGACGCCGACATCACGGTGGTGATCGACCCGGTCGACGGTTCCACCAACTGCTCACGCGGGATCACCTACTGGGCGACATCGCTGTGCGCAGTCGACAAGAACGGCCCGCTGGCCGCGTTCGTCGTGAACCAGGCGAGCCGCGACTACATGACCGCCGTTCGCGGCGGCGGCGCGTACCGCAACGGTCAACGCGTGCAGGCGTCGAGACGGACGCGTGTCGAAGATTCGGTCGTCGCGCTCGCCGGCCTCCCGGCGCGCATCCTGCCGTGGCAGCAATTCCGGGCCCTCGGTTCGGCCGCGCTCGCCTTGTGCGACGTCGCGTGCGGGGGGATCGACGGTTACGTCGACGGTGGCCAGTTCCACGCGCCGTGGGACTACCTCGGCGGCTACCTCATGTGCCTCGAGGCAGGCGCGACGGTGATCGACTGGGGTGGCCAACCGCTCGCGACCACTGCGCACCAGGCCCGGCGGCAACTGATCGCGGCGGGGACGCGTGAATTGCTCGACGCGCTGAAACCGGCGGCGGGGAAGCGGTGAGCGAACTCGACCTGGTCGCCTTACGCGACGCGGCGGAACTTGCCGCGCTCGCCGGCGGGACGATCGTCGCCGACAACTTCGGCGCGGCCCGAGATGTTCGCGCCAAGGCGCCGGGCGACTGGGTGAGCGAGGTCGACATCAACAGCGAAGCCGCGATCCGCCGTGTCCTCACTCGCGAGACCGGCCTGCCCGTGTTCGGTGAGGAAGCAGGCGGCGAGCGCGCCGACCTCGGCTGGCTGGTCGACCCACTCGACGGCACATCGAACTTCCTGCACGGGCTCGAAGCGGTCGGGGTTTCGGTCGCGCTCGTCCGCGACGGCCAACCGATCGTCGGTGTGGTGCACGCCCCGCTGCTCACGCGTACCTACTGTGCGGTCCTCGGCGGGGGCGCGGCGCGCGACGGGAAACCGATCAGGACGAGCGGGCGCGACCCCGGGAGCGCGATCTGCGCGACGGGTTTCCCGTTCCGCAGCCACGAGGTGCTGCCGCAGTACCTGGCGATGTTCGGCGCCGCGCTGCGTCGCTTCGAAGACCTGCGCCGGATCGGGGGCGCGTCGCTCGACCTGTGCTGGACCGCCGAAGGGGTGTTCGACGGCTACTTCGAGTTGAACCTCGGGCCGTGGGACGTCGCCGCCGGCGCGTTGATCGTGCGCGAAGCGGGCGGCGTGGTCACCGACTGGCACGGCGACGACCGCAACTGGCTCGGCACCGGCAACATCCTTGCCGGGCCGCCGCCCGTGCACGCGACCCTGCGGGAACTCGCCGACGCCACCGGCAGCGCCGACGTTCCGGGCCGCCCCGGGTGACGCCGGAACGGCCCCGACGTGCGTCGCGAGACCGGAAATCGTCCGGGGCAGCGACGCACCACCGGAAATTCGGTTGACCCGATTTCCCTGGCGTGATCTGATCTTCTCTCCGGAACTCCCGCCGCGAGGCGCGAGCCGTGGCCCACAGCAGTACGAACCACCGCAGTACGAACCACCGACACGACCGAACGACACGAGGGATCGGCGAGGGATGACGACGAGCTACGCGAACCAAGCCATGGGCATGGTCCACGCGAACGCCGTCGCGCGCCTCACGCTCCACGTGTGCGCCGCCCCGGCAGGACAGTGGTCGCCGATTCCGGCATTTTCGACCACCGACCGTAAGCCCGAAAGGCTCCGGCGGACCCCGGTATGCACGACGTAGCCCACCAGCTACAGAGTGACTTCACCAGGCCGTCGGGGCAGACCCGGCGGCCTTTTTGTTTGCCCGATGACCCCCTTGCCAATCGAGCTACGAGACCGCAAATCGACGCAACCGACACGAAACGTACAGAGCTACAACGGGGAGACACCGGCGATGTTCGCCATCCAAGCGCTGATCAAGGAAGCCGAGGAATTCGAAGAGATACAGGAGCCTGACTGGCAGGCTCTGGCGCGCTGCAACGACGGCACCGGCTCGATGGTGGAGCTGTTCTTCTCGGAACAGCTCGACGACATCGCGGCCGCGAAGTCGTTCTGCCAGGAGTGCGACGTCAAGGACGACTGCCTGGCCGCGGCGCTCGACCGGCGCGAGCCGTGGGGGGTGTGGGGTGGCGAATTGTTCGTGAACGGCAAGGTCGTCGCCCAGAAGCGCAAGCGCGGTCGCCCGCCGAAGGTTCGTCCCGAGGCGGAACAGCCCGAAGCCCAGTCGGCGTAAGCGGCGAGCCTGCGAGCGCGACGGGGCGCAAGCGGCGAGCCTGCGAGCGCGACGGGGCGCAAGCGGCGAGCCTGCGAGCGCGACGGGGCGACATTTCCCGGGCCGGGGCAACGAGGTGAGCGGCAGTTTCCCCCCACTGCCGCTTGCCAGCGAGCCCCGGCCTGGGCGTTTCTTCGGGCAAGATCTGGTCGTGACCGACGAACGGCCGGCGTTGCTCGTCTCGGCGTGCCTGCTCGGGACGTGCTGCAACCATCAAGGCTCACATTCGCTGCGCCCCGCAGTCGAAGTACTACGTGCCGGCTACCGGCTCGTGCCGATCTGCCCGGAAGTTGTCGGCGGGTTACCCACACCGAGGGCGGCCGCCGAGATCACCGGCGGGAACGGTGCCGACGTCCTCGCCGGCCGCGGCACGGGTCGTCACCGGTGCCGGCGAAGATGTCACCGACGAGTACCGACGCGGTGCCGCAGCCGCGGTCGAACTCGCGGCCGCCGTCGATGCCCGCCGCGCGGTGTTGAAGGCGCGCAGCCCGTCGTGCGGCGCGAACGCGATCTACGACGGCACGTTCACCCGCTCGCTCACCGGCGGCGCCGGCGTCACCGCCGCCGCGCTGCGCGCCGCCGGGGTCGAAGTCGTCTCCGAAGAAGACTGCTGACCACGTGCGTCGATAGCTATCGCTATCCGATAGCTATCGACGCCTGTCTAAGTGAGGAGTTTGGCGAAGTCGAAGGTGCGCCAGTGCTCGGGGGTGAGGTGCACGGTGACGGTCTGGGGCGTGTTCGGGTTCGCGTCGTTGTAGAGCTTGCCGATCTCGGGGCCGAGGTAGCGGGTCGCGAGTTCGAGCGAGTCGTGCGAAGCGAGTTCGATGCGCACCGGGCCCTCGACGCTCACGTACTTGTACGGGGGCGTCTCGTCCTGCACGGTGACCGTGGCGCGGCCGGTGTGTTCCAGCAGGTCGGCCTTGAGCGAGTCGGCGTCCATACCGAACACGAACTCGCCGTTTTCCCAGAGGTACCAGATCGGGATCGCGAGCGGCCCACGACCGGGTTCGTCGATGGCGAGGACCGCGACCCGCACGTCGGCGACGAACGATTCGCGTTCCGCCCGGCTCATGCTGCCCTTCGCCATGCGTCCCTCCCGAGGTAGCCCGGCCGCGACGCTACGCCGCCTAGCCTTGCCGCCTCGGGCGTTTAGCTCAGTTGGAAGAGCATCGGCCTTACAAGCCGAAGGTCGCGGGATCGAGACCCGCAGCGCCCACCAGATCGTCGGCGACGAGGCGGCCACCGGTCGAAAGGGTGACGACCGTGCACGCGGGCTCGTCGGCCGACGACACTCGGATGAGCAGCCCGCGGCGTGCGAGCCGGTCGACGAAGGCGGCGACCGTGGCTCGGTTCTGCGACAGCGATTCCGCGAGCACTTCGATCGGCTGTGGCCCGGACGCCAGCACGAGGGCGAGGAGGCGATGTTCGGAAGTGGTGAGGTTCGATACCACCGGGGGCCACGTCGCTGATCGTCGATCGGCGCCGGCCTCGCCGGTTCGGAGTTCAGATGGTGGTCGATTGTCGGGCATGCAGGCTCGCGGTGTGGAGTGGGACGACGACGAGGGGGATGTCGACGCGGTGCTCGAGCCGGCGTTCGAGGCTGCCGAGCACCATGTCGTGCAGCGCGTTGTGACGCGCGCCACCGATGACGATCAGGTCGGCGCGAAATCTGCGGGCGGCGGCCGCAAGCTCGTGGGCGGGATCGCCGCGGACGACTTCGAGTTCGGCCGACACGCCGCGGTCGCGCAGATGCCCGATCACGTCGCGCGAGTAGGCGCGCCGTAACCCTCTGAGGTAGGTGTCGGAGTTCGCTTGCACGCTCGACACCATCAGCAGCCCGACGCGCGGTTCCACGTGCACGACGAGCACTTCGATCGGTACGTCGGCCGCGAAACGTTCGATCCACTCGACGAGTGAAGCGGCGTCAGCCCGAGTTTCACATCCTGCGACTATTCGTTTCATACGTCTTCCTCAATGAGAGCGAGGTGAGTCATGTGGTCCAGCCGAGCTTCCATGCGTGATCCGGTAGTTCGCCCGCGGCGTCCGCGAAGGTTGCGAACGCTTGCACGATGCGTCGTTGGACGCTGGCTTCGAGCTGGCCGAGGATTCGCCTGATTTCCTTGCGCCGGCGGGTGCTGACGGTGCGAACGAGCCCCTGACCGTCGGCGCTGAGCCTGACCGTGACTTCGCGGCGGCTTTCGACCGAAGTCGTCCGTTCGATCAGGCCTTTCGCGATCAGGCGATCGCACAATCGGGTTGCCGTCGAGGGATGGATCTCGAGGACCTCGGCCAGGCTCCCGACGTTCTGTTCGCCGTTGGCGGCGAGGACGACAAGGGCGCGGTACTGGCGGAGGGTGATTTCCGACTCGACGGCCGCAAGCGAACGGGCCGCGACCCCGACGAGCGCGCGCGACACGACGAGTACGTGGTCGGTCGCTTCGTCGAGCAGCGCCTCTCGTTGGGAGTTCTTCTCTCGAGTCGACGCCCGAGTCGTAGCTGAGTTCGACATATGTGTAGTGTAGCAAACGTTGTTGATAGGCACGGGTCAATGGGGTAATCGGCAAATGTCTGTCCCTCTTGAGGTCATGGAAAGGAAGACTTGTGAAAGCCGTACCGCGCCTGCTCCACCCCGTTGCTGTGCGTACGTTCGAGGACTACATCGCCGAGGGTGGCGGCGGAGGTTTGCGAGCCGCGGAGTTGCTCGGTCCCGACGGTGTGATGGACGAGCTCGAGGCGTCGCGGCTGCGGGGCCGCGGTGGTGCCGGCTTCCCGACCGCGCGCAAATGGCGCACAGTGCAGGCCTACGCGTCGAGCGACGTTCGGACCTCGGTCGTGGTGAACGCCGCCGAAGGCGAGCCCGGCACGTTCAAAGATCGCACCATTCTTCGCAATGATCCCTACCAGGTGATCGAGGGCGCGCTCATCGCGGCCCGCACCCTCGACGCCGACCACGTGATCATTGGTACGAAGCGGGCATTCAAGCGAGAGGTCGCGCTGCTGGAACACGCGATCGAAGATGTCCGCCGGGCCGGTTGGGCCGACGGCGTGCGTATCGAAGTCTTCCAGGGCCCGAAGGAATACCTCTACGGCGAGGAGACGGCACTGCTCGAGACCGTCGACGGTCGCTACCCGTTCCCGCGGATCGCGCCCCCTACCGGCGGGGCGTACGGGAAGTCGTCACGACCGAAACCGCGGTGACGTCCGGGAGCGGCTACTCGGCTCGCGTCGTCATGGCCGGGCCCGACGAGGACCTCGAGGCGCCGCCGACGCTCGTCGACAACGTCGAGACGCTCGCGAACGTCACCTGGATCCTCGCCAAGGGCGCGGGCTGGTTCAGGGGCGCCGGAACCCCGGAGTCGGCGGGCACCATCGTCTGCACGGTGACCGGATCGACCCGCCGCCACGGCGTGGCCGAAGTGCCGTTCGGTACCCCGCTGCGCGAAGTGATCGAGCAGATCGGCGGCGGCGCCCGAACCGGGCGCCGTCTCACCGCGGTGCTCCCGGGGGTTTCGAACGCGTTCGTGCCGGCGCGCCTGTTCGACACGCCGGTGACCTACGAAGCGTTCAAGGCCATCGGTAGCGGCCTCGGATCGGCCGGCTTCATCGTGTTCGACGACCGAGACGACCTCGTGGCCGCGGCCGCCGGCGCATCACGGTTCCTCGCGGTCGAGTCGTGCGGGCAGTGCGTGCCGTGCAAGCTCGACGGCCTGCGGATCGCGGACCTGCTCGGAAAGTTGTGCCGGAACGAGCTGAGCGTGCACGAGTTCGGTGTGCTGCGCCGCAAGGTGACGACTGTCGCCGACAGCGCTCGTTGCGCGCTCGCCACGCAACAGCAGACCCTCATCTCGAGCATGCTCGCGCTGTACGCGGGCGAGACCGAGGCGCACATCAAGAAGGAGGCCCGGCCCGTCGAGCCCGCGTTGGTCGCCGAGCTCATCGACATCCGCCGTGGTGCCGCGGTCGTCGACGAACACCACGCGGCGAAGCAGCCCGACTGGAGTTTCAACGCGGTGCCGTCGGGCAAGGCGCCGGCGGCACGCTTCGGCGAACACCGCGACCCGCAGCTGCTCGACGAGTAAGGCCGGGGCGCGGCCGGCGGCGGGAGTCGATTCCCACCCACCGGAAGTGCGAAGGTAGCGACGTGCCGGTCGTCGACGTGGTGGAGGAGTTGCGAGGCTACGGCGCCGGGCGCGGCGAGTTCGTCGCGCTGGCGCTCGCGCCCGACGCTGGTGTCGCGATGGCGACGGGCGCGGGCACCGTCGTCGTCCCGGGCACCCACGGCGAAAGCGCCGGCACGGTGCAGCGAGCGGAGGAGGTGCTGCGCCCGCGCTGGGTGATCTGGTCGAGCGCGACGGTGGCGCCGCTCGTCGCCGCGGGCACGCGCGTCGCAACCGCGTGGGACCTCGCGGCCGCGCACCGCTTGCTCTTCGGCGGGTGGCAAGCCGGGCCCGATCGCATCTGGGCGCAGTTGCACGAGCTTCCCCTCGACGGGCTCCCGACAACGCGACCGCTCGATCTCTTCAGCGCGGGAGTGACCGGGGACGACACGCCCGACGAACCCGTGCGCAGCGACGGGTACCTGCGAGCCGACTGGGCGGCGGGTGCGTGGGCGACGAGCATGGAGCGCGCCGGTCGTTGGGCGGCCCTGGCGCTGCCCATCGCCGAAGCGCAGCAGGCGAGACTGGCCGCGCTGGCGGCCGGCCCGAGAGCGGTCGCGACGGCGCGGATCGAATCGGCAGCCGAACTCCTGGGCGCCGAGCTTTCCTTCGACGGTTTGCCGATGAACCGCGCCGTCGCCGAATCGCTCATCGCGTCGTTCGTCGGCCCGCGCCCGCGATCAGAAGCCGAAGCCGCCGACCAGCGCGCGCGGCGCGACGTCGCGGTGCTGCAACACGCGCCGGCCGGCAGCGAATGCGATCTCCGCAGCTCCGCACAGGTGAGGTCGTTGTTGCATCGCGTGGGTATCGACGTGCCCGACACGCGTGCCTTTCGCTTGAAACCGCTGCGCGACGCGCATCCGCTCGTCGGAGCCCTCCTCGACTGGCGCCGCGCCGAACGCGTCGCGACGACCTACGGTTACTCGTGGCTCGACGAGCACGTCGACGCCGATGGTCGGTTGCGCGGCGAATGGTCGGCTTCCGACGGCGCCGCCGGCCGGATGACCGCGTCGGCTGGATTGCACAACCTGCCGGCCGACATGCGCGACGCGGTGCAAGCCGAAGCCGGCCACGTATTCGTACGCGCCGACCTCGGCCAGATCGAACCTCGCGTCCTCGCGGCGGTCTCGAACGATCGGGCACTGGCCGTGGCGACCCGGCAAGACGACATGTACGCGCCGGTCGCGCAAGAACTCGGCGTCGATCGTGCCACCGCGAAGGTCGCGGTACTCGGCGCGATGTACGGCCAGACGACCGGCCACGGCGCGCAGGCCCTGCGCGGTCTCGATGCCGCATACCCCGTCGCGATGGAATACCTGCGAGAAGCCGATCGCGCCGCGCAGGCCGGTCGCCCGCTCCGCACCTTCGGCGGGCGCCTGATCGCGCTGGGCCCGATCGACGCCGGCGACGACGTCAGCGAACGTGACGCGCGGGCGCGTGCCGCGGCTCGCGGCCGGTACGGGCGCAACGCGATGGTGCAAGGAGCCGCGGCCGAACTGTTCAAGACCTGGGCGGTCACCGTTCGGGCGCGCAGCGCGCCGTTCGCCGCGCGAATCGTGTTGTGCCTGCACGACGAACTGCTCGTGCACGCCGCGGTGGCCCACGCCGACGCAGTCGCGCGATTGCTCGACGACGGGTTGCAAGAGGCGGCGTACCGGTTTGTTCCGGAAAGCTCGGTCCGTTTCGTCGCCGAGGTCAGCGTCGTCGACCGGTGGTCCGACGCCAAAGCGTGACCCCTGTTTGCAGCGCTGAGCGCGCTTCGCGGCCGCCGTGGCTGCAAACCGGGGTTCGGGGGCGGCGTTGCGTTAAGAGACCCTCAAGTCTCGGTGTGACCTCGGTACCCGGCCTCACTCGGTCGCGAATGCGTGCCGAAGACGGAGGACCGGCAGTTGCCGGGTTCCGTTGAAGGGAAGAGGACATGAGTATCTCAGGCGTCGGCGCAGCCAACTATGTGTCGCAGGTCCATCCACAACACGTCGCGCGCACCGCGCCTCGCCAGAGCACGCCCGCGGTGGCGGCCGCCGGCCGCGATGCCGACGGCGACAACGACGGAAGCAAGGGCGGGACGGTCGACATCCGCGCGTAGCGCGGCTATGCGTTTGCGCTGACGATGTCGAGGAGCGTGTCGAGCTTCGTCAGCGCAAGCGCCCGGCGCAGACGCTCCGGCGTGTTCCGCAGGGTGAACGCGTGCCCGAGAGCGTCGGCTTCGAGCGTGAGGTCGAGGAGCAGGTCGATCCCGAAGCGGTCGCAGGTCGTCAACCTCGCCAGGTCGACGTCGATGACCTCTTGGCGACCGACGAGCGGTTCGAGCGAATCGCGCGCCATGGCCACCGATGTCGCGTCGAGGCTGCCGATCAGCTTGACCAGTTCGCCGAACATCGAATGCCGCACCTGCACTGCGAGCGCCGGACGCTCGGCTCTCTTCGCACGCCGTTGAAAAGCCACGATCGCCAGTGAACCGGTGGCGGCGGTCGGCACCCAGGGCCGAACGTCACACGCGACCGGTGCCTTCAGGCGGGCGTACCTTCCCGGAGCCGGAGCCGGAGCCGGAGCCGGAGCCGGAGCCGGAGCCGGAGTTCGTGAGATCGAGGGCGGCGCGGCCATAGCCACGGCGTTGGAGCCGGCCATCGGCCAGCAGGCGCGAGAGGGAGTACGGGCCGAGGAATTCGGGTTCGCCGGGCGCGACCAGGGCTACTCGGGTGGCGGTGCTTCGGTGATGGGGACGCGGTAGTAGTCGAACGTGGTCGCCACCACGGCTGCGGTCGGCACCGCGACGAACGCGCCGACGATGCCGCCGAGCACACCGCCGACTGCGAGCGCCAGCAGTACCGCGACGGGGTGGAGCTTCACCGCGCGGCCCAGCACCAACGGCCCGACCAGGTACCCCTCGACGTTGTGGATCAGGATCGTGATCGCGATGACGATGATCGCGACGACGGGGCCCTTCGCGACGAGCGCGATCAATGCCGCGAGCACACCGACCGCGATCGCACCGACGATCGGGAAGAACCCGCCGAAGAAGGTGAGCACGCCGATCGGCACCGCCAGCGGGACACGCAGGATCACCAGGCCGAGTGTCATCAGTAACCCGTTCACGAGCCCGTTCATCGCAGTGCCCCGGATGTAACCGCTCAGCGTTGCCCAGGTGCGCCGCCCGAGTTCGCGCGCGTCGTCGTGACGGGCTGGTGGGACGAGACGCAGGAAGGATCCCGCGAGACGTTCACCGTCTTTCACGAAGAAGAACGTGAGCACGAGGCTGAGCAGCACGCCGGTGACGATCTCGCCCACCAGCGGCGCCTCGCGAACCGCGACGCCGCCGGCGTTGGTCTTGAACGAGTCGCCGAAGTTCTTGAAGTCTTTCTTGACGTCTTTGCGTGACAGGTGGAACGGGCCGGTCACCAGCCAGTTCTGCACCCGGTCGACGCCGCTGGTCGTCGAGTTCTGCAACGCCTTCGAGTCGTGCGCGACGTTGGGCGCGAGCGTGGCGCCGATCACGCCGAGCACGAGGATGGCGAGCAGGAAGACGGTCCAGGTCGCGAGGGCGGGGGGCCAGCCGCGTTGGCGCAACCAACGCGACGGCGGGATGAGGACGGTCGAGATGAACAGGGCGACGACGACCGGTACGACCACCACGAGAATGCGGCTGAGCGCGGCGCCGACGAACAGGATCGCCGCCGCGACGACGAGCAACCGCCATCCGATCTGCGCGGCGCGGTCGAGCCAGCCCGGTACGGCCGCAACCTCACGGTCGGGGTCGGCCCGGCGGACCGGATCAACCCGGCGGCCTCGGCGCCGAGGACCAATGTCACCGCTCGCGGATTCGATGCCAGGTCCTCCCGCTTGCACGCATGCTGCGCCGGTACGCGGAGCGCCCGGGCGTCGATCCTATTGCCGGTGGGCGGGCAACGAGGGGAGCATCGAGGATCGATCCTCGATGCTCCGGGCTCGGCGACGGCGAGGCCGCCCCGGCGATGACGGGACGGGGGAGGCGGACGACCTACGGTGGCGCTCATGCCGAGCCGGCCGTCTGCACTGCCCGAGATCGCCGTCGCCACCGTTCGTCGTTACTGCGAGGCGAAGGTTCCGGCGCGCTACCGAGACGAGCTGCGCGTCGAATACCACACGCGCGGCAAGCACATCACCATCTACGAGTGCCGCCCGCCGTGGAAACCCGACCTCGGGCCCGACTGGACGCGCCAGCCCGTCGCGCAACTCCGTTACGACCCGAGTGATCACCACTGGCGGCTCTACTGCGCCGACCGCAACGGCCGCTGGCGTTTCTACGAACCGGCGAAGCCGACACCTCGCCTCGACGAACTCATTGCCGAGATCGACGCAGACCGCACTGGCATCTTCTGGGGTTGAGCCACGGCCAAGACGGCGCCGGCCCGACGTCTACCCCGCGTTCGCGATGTCGGGGAAGACATCGAGCCAGTGGCGTTGACCCGCGCCGTCGATCCAGCCGCGCGTGTTGCGGTCGGGCGCGGCTTGCGGCCTACCTGACAGCGACATCCACGCGGCTGGGGTGATCACGTGGCCGTTCACCCAGACACCGAGGGCCGGGCCGCTCGCGGTGAAGACCTTGTCGACGTTGCACTTGATCGATGCGGGTTGCCCCAACGGGCTGCGCGACAGTGCCCCGCCCGGCAAGACGTAGCGGCCGGGCACGATCGACTCAGGTGTGCCGGTGATGAAGTCGAGCAGGCTCACGAGCGACTGGCCGACGAGGTTGCCCGTTTGCGAACTGGTCGCCTCGCTGTCGTCGGAGTGGCCGCAGCCGAAGCGGTCGACGTCGCTGTCGGAGTTCGGTTCGCCGGTCACGCCGACGCCGTTGCCGGCCGGAAAGATGTAGCCGAGCATGTCCTCGCCGAGGCCGTCGATGAAACGGTACGGCGTGTGCAAGTGCGGCATCACCCATGGCGGGAGCGCGGGCTCGGGCTTCGGCATGTCTTGCGGCCCGAGGAAACTGCGCAGGTACGTGAAGGGGAAGGCTTCGCCCGGCACCGACGCGAATTCACCATCGCCGATCTGGAACGCGGCGACGTTCGATTCCAGTTCGGTGCCGTTCGTGGCGCCGTTGGCCGCGGGCGGGATCTCGACCGTGCAGTGGTTCGTGAACGACGATCGTTCCGCGAACACGCCGAGCTGCGCGCCGAACGCGAACAACGCGTTCGTGAGCGTGATGCACACCGGTACTCGCGCGCCCCACACCGTGTTGGTCGTCGACCACCGGCCCGAGTGGCGCAGTGAAGCGATGATCGCGTCACCCAACTGCTGCCCCAACGCCTTCGTCTCCTTGCCGTAGCCGACCGGCATCGGTGTGCCGTTCGCGTCGTAGAGCGTGCGGCAACCCGCGGGGTGCGACGCGTCGACGAACTCCTGCGGGACCCGCGAGATCGCGCCCGGGAAGATCTGCGGGGTTTCGTTGCTCCCGACCGAACCGGCCATCTCGATGCCGACGCCACCGAATCGCTTCTCGAGCTCACGCCGGAAGAAATGCGGCCAGTCGGAGCTGATCCAGAGCTTCTGCGCAGGGTCGGGGTTGAAGCCGAGCGTCTCGGCGTGCTGGCTGACATCGCCGAGGGTCGCGATCACGTGACCGTCGGTGCCGACGGCCTGTAACGCCGGCATGAGCTGATCGTCGACGAACGGGTACGAGGAGAAGCATTGCCGGAGGTTCGCCGGTTCGATGGCTTCGGCATACTTGATCCGCGCCGGCCGCTGCCGCCGGTACGCGAGCTCGATCGCGCGTGCCGACTGCTTCACCAGGAAGTCGACGTAGTACGCGTCGACGCCGGAAACGGTGAGGTCGATGCCCGAGATACCGAGCGTGTCGGGCGACGATTCGTCGTGGGTGGCGGAGATGAAGATGCCATCGAGCGGGTACCCGTCGGCCGCGACCTGCGCGCGGATGCGCGCCTGGTACGTGTTGAACAGCCCCTCCTGGTCGAGCACCTCGACCGCGATGGTTCTCTTGCCGTCACCGACGACGATCGCGCGGGCGGTGACCGCGTCGGCGACTGTGGTCGCGAACCGGGGCGAGTCGCTGCCGCCGCCGAGCATGATCCCGTCCCAGCGGCCGTTGCCGTTGCAGTCGATGTACGGATCGCCCGACTCGAACGTTCCGGTGCCACCCTGATCGATGTACGGCTCCTCGAACGAAAAGATCCGCGCACCGGAGTACGCAGCCGGGTTCGCGACCTTCGACAGGCAGTTCGCGGGATCGTTGCGCGTATGGCCGAACTTCGGCGGGGTGATGCTGGTGACGGCCGCGCCGACTTCGAACCGCGCCGCGCCCCGATGGCCGTTCGCAACCGGCGCGACCGACGTACCACGGGCACGACGCGCCGCCGACGCCGCGGTCAACGGCGCGAACGCTGCGAGCGCGGCCGCGATCGCCGCGATGGTCTTGCCGTTCCGCATCGCTCACCCCCGTGAAGTTGCGATGCTCCGGACGCTACAACCGGCGCCCGGTGCGAGTCACCCGCGGGCGGAGGAGGTGTCGACGATCAGCAGGCTCGACGGGCAGTGGTGCGACACCTTGTTGGGAACGCTGCCGAGCACGAACCGTCGCGCACCTGACATGCCGCGGTTGCCGACGACGACGAGGTCGGCGTCGGCGTCGGCCGCGACGCTCAGCAACGAATCGGCTGCGTCACCCGGCACACAGTGCGTCTCGACGTCGACACCGGCGGCCCTCGCTCGCTCGGCGGCCTGATTGCAGATCCGCTGCCCGTCGGCGTGGATCTCGTCGTTGGTCTGGTTCATGTCGACGGGCACGATGCCGACTTGCCCCGCCGTCGCGACGTGGTACGCGGTCATCACGCTGTGCGCGTGCACAACGTGCAACCGTGCGCCGGTAAGGCGCGCGAGTTCGACCGCGGTGTCGACCGCCGCGTGCGCCCCGGCCGAGCCGTCGGTCCCGACCACGATCTGCTTGTACATCGCCACCCGCCCGGTTCCCGGCCGCGCGAACCGCGACCGACCAACCGGCACGCTACGACCCGCGGGCCTCCGGCCGCCACCGTCGGAACCGTGAAACACCATGCGAGCAGTGACGTTGGGCCCTGGAACGCGAATCGCGAGGCGGCGACGATCCCGGCATGCAGACCTACGCGATCGAAACCCGTGCCCTCGACGAGCAGCAGACCGCAGTCGAGTTCGCGACCCTCGCAACGGCGGAGATCGGGCCTTTCCTGGGCAAGGCGTTCGGTGAGTGCGCGGCCTACCTCGCGCGCAAAGGGGCCGGGCCGGTCGGCCTGCCGTTCGCCCGGTACCGCGACGTGGGCGGCGGCCAATTCGAAATCGAAGCCGGGTTCGTCGCAACGACGCCGGTGAGCGGCGAAGGCGACGTCGAACCATCCGACCTTCCACGCGGCACGGCGGCGGTGACCGTTCATGTCGGGCCGTACGACGCGATCGCACCGGCGTACGTCGCGCTCGGCGAGTGGGTGCGCGACCAGGGTGGCGAACCGAACGGCGACCCGTGGGAGGTGTACCTCACCGATCCGAGCGTCGACCCCGACCCATCGAGCTATCGCACCGAAGTGGTGATGCCATACACCGTGTGAAACGCCGTCGGCCGGCGCGGAAGTCGGGGCGCATCATGGCCGAACGGCCCTGCTGTCGCGCCCCACCGCGGCGCGAAGCTTGACGATGAGCGAGGGGGGTTCGCATGGACCGCATGAACAGCCTCGATGCGGTATTCATCGCCATCGAGGATTCCGTGAACCACATGCACATCGGCTCGGTGGGGATTTTCGACGGGCCGTCGCCGGCATTCGAAGACGTGCGGGCGCTCGTCGCGTCGAAGCTGCACCTCGTGCCGCGCTACCGCCAGCGCGTCCGGGAAGCGCCCGTGAGCATCGGCCGCCCGCTTTGGATCGACGACCGCAGCTTCGATCTCGACTACCACGTGCGGCACACCTCGCTTGCCGAGGGTGAGCCGGACGCGCTCGAGCACCTCGTCGGGCGCGTCATGTCGCAACCACTCGATCGGCATCGCCCGTTGTGGGAAATGTGGATGATCGAAGGCGTCGGCGAGGGGCGCTGGGCACTGTTGTCGAAGGTGCACCACTGCATGGTCGACGGGATCGCCGGCAGCGACCTCATGTCGGTCGTCCTCGACCTGGAGCCTGACGCGCCGAGGCTCGAACCACAGGCGTGGGAGCCCGCGCCCGCGCCGTCGCGTCTCGATCTCGCGCGCTACAGCGCGGAGATGGCGATCGAGTCGGCCACCGGGTTCGCCCGCGGCGGCTTCGATGTTGTGCGCCACCCGACGCGCGCCGCCGAACGCGCGCGCGACATCGTTGCCGGGCTCGGGCGGATCGTCTCGCCGGCGATGGGCGGGGGAGCAGAGGCGATCCTCGGCCCGATCGGCCCGCACCGCCGTTGGGTACGCACGCGCGTCTCACTCGACGACGTGAAGCGCATTCGGGTCGCGTTCGGCGGCACGGTGAACGACGTCGTGCTCGCCGCCGTGACACGCGGGTTCCGCGAACTGCTCAAAGCTCGCGGCGCGCTCGACGGGACGATCACGACCCTCATCCCGGTTTCGACGCGGGCCCCGACGCGCACGGCGTGTTCGACAACCGGGTGTCGGCCGTCTACGCCCGACTTCCGGTTGCCATCGAAGACCCGGTCGACACGCTCACGACGGTGCACGCGCAGATGGACGAGCTGAAACGGTCGCACGAGATCGAAGCCTCCGCCGCGATCATCAGTATCGGCGAGGTCGCCCCGCCGGCGTTCACGGCGTTGCTGGCGCGCACGCTCGTGCACTCGCAGGAGATCGTGCAGACGATCGCGACGAACGTGCCCGGCCCGCAGGTGCCGCTCTACGTGTGCGGGCGACGGATGCGGGAGGCGTACCCGTTCGTACCGATCGCCGGTCACATCCGGATCAGCGTCGCGATCTGGTCGTATTGCGGCGACATGTACTTCGGCATCACCGGAGACTGGGACGGAGCCACCGACCTCGACGTCGTCGCACGAGGAATCGACGGCGGGTTCGCCGCACTCCTCCACGAAGCCGCCGTCGAATCGTTGTGAGCACCGCGCCCTACCGATGAGCGCCGAAGAACGCGACGGTCTGGTTCGCGTACGTCGCCGAATATTCGTGCACCGCCATGACGACATCGACCTCTTGCCCGAGATCGAGCTTCTGATCTTTGGTGAGTGACGTGGGCAGCGTGAGCGACGCGAGCGCGGCGTCGACCTTGGCTGTCGTCACGAGGCGATGCCCGGAGCGGTCGTAGAGGCCGGCGTCGACCAGTGCGGCGAACACCGCATTGGCAGTCGCCGGGTCGATCCCGGGAACTCGCACGAATCGAACCGCCTGGAGCGACGTTTCGGGTTCGACGTACGCCGAGGCCGTGCCGCCGTCGCGTACGACCTGCGCGACCTGGTTCAGCACCTGGGCATTGTTCACGATGGGATCGTTCGCGCCGAGCGCGAAGAGCGCCGGTACGTGCAACCCGCCCGAGTTCCGGACGGTGACAGGGATCTGCCCGTGGCTGGGCGCGATCGCCGCGACGGGATAGCCGGCGTTCTTGAACGCGGTGGCGAACACCGATGCGAACCCGGCGCCCTGCGACATGCCGATCGCGTAGATCGGCGTCTGCTTGGTGATAGAGCCGGACGCGACGTAACTCGCGTAGAGGCGGGAGAGACGCGCGAGGTCGGGGTTCGACGTGAGTGAGAGGTTGGTGTTGTCCCACTGCTTGCTGGTCCGGTTCGTGCTGTCGGTCGACACGAAGCCGTAACCGGCCGCGGTGAGATGGTTCAGCATGTCGACGGTTTCGAGTTTCGTGGCGAAGTTCGCGCTCCCGCCGGTGCCGTGGAACAGGAACACCAGGCCCGTCGGGTGCGACGGGATGTGTGAGATGACCGGGAAGCCGTCGAAGGTCGATCCGGCCACGGTGTAGGTGGGAACCACCGCGCACCCGGTCAGCGCCACGGCGAGTGCTGCCGCGGCCGCGGCGACTTTCAGCGCTCCTGCCATGCCCGTGATCTTGACCCGGCGATGTGAGGGGAATGTGAACCAGCGGTGAGCAGGCCGTGCGATCGGGGCGGGGGAGCAGGGCTGTGCGCGGTGACCCGTTGAAGCGCTGTCACACGATGCCGGCGTGCTGCGTGTACTGCAGCATGGCCCATTGCGGCAGGGTCGGCAGCCAGAAGGTGACGAGCCGGTAGAGCACGACGATTGCGGTCGCGGTCGCGGCGTCGACCCCCGCGCCGAGCAGCGCGGCGGTCAAGGCCGCCTCGACCCCTCCGACGCCACCCGGCGTCGGCACCGCCGAACCGACGGTGCTGCCCACCATGAAGAGCGCGCCGGCCTGAGCGAGCCCCATGTGCACCCCGTACGCGTGCACCGCGATGGCGAACGACACGATCGCGACGAACTTCGCCAGGAAGGCCCCGCCGAGCAAGATGGCGATCTTGTCGGGACGGCGCGCGAGCGCGCTGACCGTGTCGAGCACCTTGCGCATCGTTCGCGTGACGACCGGCACGACGACTCGCCGGCCCCAACCCGACAACGCGATTGTCCCTGCGACCGCCCCGAGGACGATCGCGATGGTCAGTACCTTCGCAACGCTCGGCAGCGAGAAATGGCCCAGCGAGTTGGTCGCGCCGCCCCACACGAGGAAGACGGCGATGAACGCCACTTGCGCGATACCGCTCGCCGCCGACGTCAGCCCGACCGCGGCCGCGGCGACCGTGACGTCGGCGCCTTCGAGTTGCACATAGCGGACCCGCAACGCCATCCCGCCCGAGTTCGCGGGCGTGAACCGATTGAGGAACGACTGGGCGAACAGCACCGCGAGCGTGCGGAAGAACGGGAGGTCGATGACGACCGCGCCGATCAGGCTGAGGGCGCCGCCGACGTACGACACGACCATGAACACGATGAGCAGGACGCAGTCGGAGACGTGGGCGTGGCGAAGGACCGACCACGTGTCGGACCAGTTCGCGGCGAGGCTGAGGAGGTAGCCGCCGAGCACGACACTGCCAGCCAGCGACACGATGCCCTTGAGCGTGACGCGGTGGATCTTCGACAGCTCGACCTTTTCGACGCCGGTCGCGTGCTGCGCCGCATCTCGAAGCGCAGGTAACTTCAGTTGCGCCTTGCTCGATTGCCTCCGCACCGAGGGGGTGAGCACGGTCGGCTGGATGAGTGGCAACGCGGCAGCCAGCGCGTCGCGGCCGAGCCCTTCGAGAGCCGTGCCGACGGCGCGGTCGATGCCGGCGAACACGGCCAGCGACGTCAACAGGTTCGCGGTGTCGGCACCGAGCACTTCGTCGCTCGCGTCGAGTGTTGCGAGCGTGAATTCGGTGATGGCGACCCGGTCGCCGACGCGGACATGCTCGACGTGAAGTGCCCGGTGGGCGATCCGCCGGGCGTGCAACGTCCCGACCTGGCGCCACAGATCGACGAGCATGATGTCGTCGACGTTCGATGGATCGAGTGTCGCGAGCGGTATGCCGTCGACGTTACGGACGGCTACGAGCGCGGCCTCGTCGGTGGTGAACGCGATCGCGACCGGCTGCGGCACGTGCGCACCAGCCGACCCCGCGAGCGCCAGTGCGAGCATTTCGTACTCCGCGGCGCGACGCGATGACGCGATGGGGCGCCGATCGCCAAGCCCTTTCTTGGTGAGCGCACGCCAGAGGCGGAGCACGAGCGCGACGTCGCGATCGTCGCGGCCCACAACCCGGACCCGGAGCTGTTCCCCGCCTTCGGTCGTCGTGTCGAACGCCACGGCGTGGGCTTCGCCCGGAGGGGTGACGATCCGCGCCACGTCGATGCCGACCCTCGCCAAGGCAAAGCGCAACGTGGACTCGTCGGTGCGGCGAGGCGGCGCACCCGTCATCACCAGCGCCAGCGACCCGCACGCAGCCCCGATCGCGAGCACGACGCCCAGGTTCAGCGGAACTTCGGTCGCGGTGAGCAACCGGCAGAACGCGATGGCCGCGATGACGGCCCACGCCGCGCGCCGCCACGACGATCGCAGCCACGCGTTCGCCGCGACGATCACGGCCATCGCGGCGGCCAAGTACGCGGTGGACGGGAACGCGGCACCGGTGAGCCACGAGTCGCTCAATCGACGTTGGATGACGACGCTCGGCACCCGCGCCGCGAGCCACGAATTCACCAGCGCGACGGTGAAGGCCGATACCGCCGCGGCGAGGGCGAGCAACCCGATAACCCGGAACCGTCGCTGGGCGGCGAGCGCGACGACCGCGACGATCGGCGCGACGAGCGCGATCAGCTGCACGATGCCGACCAGGAAGCCGGTGGTACCGGCCGGAAGGTCCTCGCAAAGCCGCACGATGTCGCGCGCGATCACAACGGTCTCGCCCGGAGCGGCGGCGATCGTGCCCACGAGGGCCCCGGCGACGACCGCGGCCAGCGCGAAGCGGGCTGCGTCCGCCGGATGGCGTACCCACTGCGCGTCCACCGTCGAAGTCTTGATCGTAAAGCGGTGCGAATCGTGCATGGTTACCGTGTTCGGGTACGGAGCGTGCTCGTGCAACCACGCAACGAAGACCCTTGTGCATTCACGGCATACCGAGTCGAATGACGCGATTCAGCGGGCAATTCCTTGGGGGGCTCATGCGCAATGTGATTCGTCTCGGTCGTTCGGCCGCGGCCACAGCACTCGCCGGCACGTTGATCGCGTTCGCGGTCGCGGTGCCGGAGGCGCTGCCGGCTTCGGCTGCTCCGGCCGTCGCATCCGGAACGGTGTCGTGCAACATCGCGGGCATCGGCAAGTTCGTGCCGCAACTCACCGCGGTGGGGAGCGTCACGCATCTGAAGATCAAGTTCAACGGGAAGTCGGCGGGATGCACGTCGGCGGCGGGCGCGGGTGGTGCCGTGATCAACATCGCGTCGGCGAAGTTCCATGGTGTCGGCAAGCTGGTCGACAACGCCGGCGGTTACTGGAACGGCTGCAACGACTTCACGAACAGCGACGTCATCGGATCGGTGATCGTGAAGATCATCTGGAATGCAACGCCGGCGATCGCGTCGACCACGATCACCTACACGTCGGGCACATCGCCGCTCGTGTCGAACAATGCAGGGGTCGACGATCTCAACTTCCCGTCGGGTGCGACAACGACGATCACAGGTTCCTTCGCGTCGTCGCTCAACGCCCAGATGGTCCAGAACACGGCGATCGTCAACGCCTGTTCGTCGTCGTGGGGGCCGTACCAGCCGTACACCTTTGCGCCGACGTCGACCTTGAACATCTTCTGACGTCGATCACGGGCCCGCGAGTCGCGCTCGACTCGCCGGCCCCGTGACGACCTACGCGGCCTGTTCGCAACCGCCGCCGCGGTCTGCGAGCATGCGTGACGTGACGGGAACAGGACCACTTTCGGGGATACGCGTCATCGACGCGTCGATCGCGGCGACCGGGCCTTATGCCGCCGCGATACTCGCCGACCAGGGCGCCGACGTCGTGAAGGTCGAACGGCCCGGGATCGGCGACCTCGCGCGATGGGTCGGCGCATCGCACAACGGCGTGAGCGCGTTGTTCCTTGCCTGCAATCGTGGGAAACGGTCGATCGCGGTCGACGTGCACACCGGCGACGGCCGCGACATCGTGCGCCGCCTCGCCGGTGACGCCGACGTCTTCATCGAGAACTTCCGTCCCGGCGTACTCGACCGCGTCGGGCTCGGCTACGACGCGCTCGCAGCCGGTAACCCGAACCTTGTGTACGCGTCGCTCACCGGTTTCGGTTCGGTCGGGCCTACGCCGGGAAGTCGGCGTACGACACGGTCATCCAGGCCTATGCCGGGCTCGCCAACAATCAGGCCGACCCCGACGACGGCGAACCGGTGTTCCTCCGCCAGACCGCGGCCGACAAGGTGACGGCGCTCACCGCCGCGCAGGCGATCACGGCCGCGCTCTTCGCCCGGGAGCGAGGCCGACCCGGCCAGCATCTCGAACTGTCGATGCTCGATGCCGTCGTGTCGTTCCTGTGGGTCGACGCGGCCGGCAACGAAGTGCTCCTGGACGCGGGCGGGAACCTCGCGTCGAGTTTCGTGAAGAACTTCAAGCCGATGCGTTTCGCCGACGGGTGGGGGATCGCGACGCCGACCTCCGATGCCGACTTCGCCGGCATCTGCCGCGCCCTCGGGGTGGAGGGCTACGACGCACCGGAAGTCGCGACGATGGTCGCGCGCGCGACGAACCCGGGCGCGATGAAGCACATCATGGAACAGATCTACACGGCGGCCGCCGCGCTGCCGTCCGACGAGGCGATGGCCCGGCTCGAAGCCGAACGCGTCCCGTGCGGCCGGGTGACCGACGCCGCCGACCTGCCGGCCGATCCGCACGCGCAGGCGATGGGGCTGTTCGTCGAGTACGAGCACCCGGCGGCCGGCCACGTGAGGTTGCCGCGGCACCCCACCCGGTTCGCGGCGACGCCCGCGACCCTCGGCGGCCCCGCGCCCGGGCTCGGCGAGCACACCGACGACATCCTGCGCGAGCTCGGCCTCGGTGAGCGGATCGACGCGCTCCGCGCAACCGGTGCCGTGGCCTGACATGACGGCGACGCGCGCGGTCGTGGTCGGCGGCACCGGCCCGACGGGGATCTGGATCGTGCGGGGCCTGCTCAGTCGCGGCTACGACGTCACGATCCTGCATCGCGGCCAGCATGAACGCGACGAGACCCCGACCGAGGTCGAACACCTTCACGCCGACCCGTACGACGACGCGGCGATGCACGACGTCTTCGCGACCCGCTCGTTCGATCTGGTCGTCGCGATGTACGGCCGGCTCCGCACCATCGCGGCGGCGACCGCCGGCCGCACCGAACGTTTCGTGTCGGTCGGTGGCGTGCCGGCCCACCGCGGGTGGATGAACGCACGCCTCTACGACCCGCCGGGCGTGCCGGTCCCCATCGCCGAAGACGGCCCGACCGTGCGTGACCCGAGCGAAGACCGCAAGGGCTATCGCGTCGCCCGCACGGAAGAGGCGGTGTTCGCGCATCATCCCAACGCCGCGCACTTCCGCTACCCGTACGCGTACGGGCCGTACCAGCTCGTGCCGCGGGAGTGGTCGATCGTGCGCCGGCTCCTCGACGGCCGCCGCCGCATCATCCTCGCCGACGACGGTCTGACACTCCATCACCACGGCTTCACGCAGAACCTCGCGCATGCGGTGCTGCTCGGTGTCGACGACGAGCCGGGAGCGGCGGGCAAGATCTTCAACACCGGCGACGAGGAAGTGCTGTCGATCCGCCAGGTCGTGGAGTGCTGCGCGAGCGCGCTCGGTCACGAACTCGAGATCGTGTCGATGCCGTACGACCTCGCGGTGCCCGCGCGCCCGCTGCTCACCCAACCATTCCCGACGCACCGCGTCCTCGACCTCTCGCGCGTCAAACGCGACCTCGGTTACCGCGACGTCGTCCCGGCGCGAGAAGCGGTGCCGCGCACCGCGCGGTGGCTGGCCGAACATCCCATCGCGCCCGGAGCGCAGGAAGAATTCGTTCTCACCGACCCGTTCGATTACACGGCCGAGGACGAACTCATGGACGCGTGGGCCCGACTACGCGACACCTTGCCGCCGGTGCGTTTCGAACCGCCGCCCGGTTACGGGCTTGCCTACAGCGGTCCCGGCAGCTGAGCGGCCGGGAACGGCGGATCAGCGGGGTTTGGCGCCGCGCCGCGACTTCGGGCGGGGCCGGCTCAACTCGATCTCGTCGAGCGGCACGGTATGGCCGGCTTCGCAGCGCACCTCGACCACGACCGGCGCGCCGCACGTCTCGTGCGCGAGCAGGAGCGGCGGCCCGAGCGCACCGGCCAGGTGACGGTCGCCCCATTGCATCAGCGCGAGCAACACGGGGAGCAGTTCGACGCCGGCCGGAGTGAGGACGTACTCGTCGCGCGTGCGCTGCCCGGGCTCCCGGTACGGGCGCCGCTCGAGGAGCCCCGCCACGACCAGTTCGCGCAGACGTGCCGCCGCCACCGCGGCGGTGATCCCGGCGCGGCGGGAGAAGTCGTCGAAACGGGTCGTGCCGTAGAACGCCTCGCGCAGCACGAGCATCGCCGACCGGGTGCCGACGACGCCGAACGCACGGTCGATGGAACACCGATCCGACGACCAGGTGTCGCGTTCGGCGTCGGTCCCGGCGACATGCATGGGTTCGATGTTCTCGTGCGCCACCCGCCGCCTCTGATCTGACTTGATTTGAGCATAGCCAGCTAGCAGATCCCGGCGACCTCCTGCCAGGTTTTGCCGCTGCGGACACTTTCAGGGTGCTCGGCGACGACGTCGAAGCCGGGACGAGCGTCGTCGTCGCGCATCTTCACCAACACCCAGTCGCGCCCGCCGGTGTGCGTCAACGCGAAGCCGCCCTGAAGCTTGTGGCCGTTGAGGACGAACGAAAGATGTTCGGGGTCGTCGCGCCGCATCTCCACCGAACCTTCGTCCCAGATGATGACCGCGCCGGTGCCACGCGTTGCGCCCTCGTGCACGCCTTCGAAGTCGCCGGCCGCGAGTGAATGGTCTTCGACCGCGACGGCCAGCCGCCGGACCGCCGGGTCGAGCGAGGGCCCTTTCGGCACCGCCCACGAACGCAGCACTTCCCCCGCCTGGAGCCGCACATCGAAATGGAGCCGGGTCGCGTCATGCAGCTGCACCACGAATCGCATCGGCCCATCATGTCGGTTACCGGCGGAAGCCGGCCGACGCCGGGAGTAGATGCGGGCGTTCGATGGTTGGGTACCGCAGTAGCGGGCACCGGACGTTGCGCGACAAGGAGAAGGTATGACGAGCGAGGATTCGGTTGCCGCGGCCGCCGCGGGCACGATCGACGTCGGTGGCGACCTGACCGTGAACCGCATGGGCTTCGGCGCGATGCGGATCACCGGCAAAGGGATCTGGGGAGAACCACCCGATCGCGACGCGGCCACCGCGGTATTGCGCAAAGCGGTCGAACTCGGCGTGAACTTCATCGACACCGCCGACTCGTACGGGCCCGACGTGAGCGAGACGCTCATCGGTGAGGCACTGCGCCCGTACCCCGACGACCTCGTGATCGCGACGAAAGGCGGTCTCGAACGCGGTGGTCCGAACCAGTGGTCACCCAACGGGAAACCCGACCATCTGCGCCAAGCGTGCGACGGCAGTTTGCGACGCTTGCACGTCGAGCAGATCGCGCTGTACCAGCTCCACCGACCCGACCCCAACGTGCCCCTCGCCGAGTCGATCGGCGCGCTGGTCGAGTTGAAGGCAGCAGGCAAGATCCGCCATATCGGTGTCTGCAACGTCACCGAAGCCGAACTGCGCGAGGCACAGGCGATCACGCCGATCGTGTCGGTACAGAACCGCTACAACCCGACCGACCGCGCCTCCGACGGGCTCATCGACCTCTGCGAGCAGGAACAGCTCGTGTTCCTTCCGTGGGCACCGATCCTCGACCTCGACCGGAACGCGGCCGTGCAGCGGGTCGCGGAGCGGAACGGCGTTTCGCCCCGGCAGGTCGCCCTCGCCTGGTTGCTCGCGCGTTCGCCTTCGGTGTTGCCGATCCCCGGCACCGGTTCGGTCGCGCATCTCGAGCACAACGTCGCCGCGGCCGGGCTCGAGCTGAGCCCGAAAGAGGTCGACGAGGTGCTCGAAGAAGCCTGACACGCGCGCGGCGCGTCACTTCGCCGTCATCGACGGGGGCGCGGCTGCCGCGGCGATGCCCCATTCCCGGTTGGGTTTCGGGCCGAGCACGAAGTGCAGCCGCGCACCGGTCGTGATGACCGAAGCCGGCACCCACGGGCACCCGTAACCCGACGCGCCGGTGCCACACGCCGGTGGCGCGTCGAACCCGCCGGCGGTGAGGCGCTGCACGTAACGGTTCCGGTCGGAGGCGGCAGGGGCGTCGATCGTGATCTTCTTCCCGCTGCCGAGCGTGATGACGACACGGGGGAACAGCGGGCTGGCGAGCACGAGGTCGGCGCGACCGGGTGTCTCCGGGTAGAGGCCGACCGCCGCCCACACGTACCACGACGCCATCGCGCCGAGGTCGTCGTTGCCGGGCTCACCGTTCGGTGCCGGCGCGTAGAGGTCGGCGACGCGGCGAACGACGTCTTGGGTTCGCCACGGCGCGCCGGCGTAGTCGTACTCCCACGGGATACCGAGCGCGGGTTCGTTGCCCGCCCAGTCGTGGGGTTGTTTGCGGCTCGTGTTGAGCGCGGTGAAGAAGCGGTCGAGCTTGCGCACCGCCGTTGCGTTCCCGCCCATCGCGTCGAACAAGCCGCGCAGGTCTTGGGGCACGCTCCACGTGTACTGGATCGCGTTTCCCTCTTCCCATCCGTCTTGCCCGATGTTGGGAAGGGGCGACGGCTGGAACGCGGGGCCGGTCGGGAAGTTGCCGTTCGCGTCGCGCGCCTCCAGGTACCCGGCGGCCGGGTCGAAGAGGTGACGCCAGTTCGCGGCGCGGGCGGCGAACGTCTGCGCGGTCGCCGGCTGGCCGAGCGACGCCGCGAGCTGCGCGATCGCGGCGTCGTCGATCGCGTACTCGAGCGTCTCGGAACCTCCGATCGTGTAGTCGAACGACGTGCGATCGCGGCGACCGACCTCGACCCAGCCCTGCTTCAGGTATTCGTCGAGGTCCTGGCGCGCGACGTCCCAACCGAGCCCCGTTCCCGCGGTGGTCGCGCCCTTCACCATTGCCCGTAAGGCGGCGCCCGCGTCGAAGCCGCGCACACCGAACGCGTACGCGCCGGCGACGATCGGGTCGGCTGAATCGCCGTTCATCTCGCCCGCGTCGCCGTCGGTGTACGCGAGTTTCGGGAGGAACCCGTGCTGCGCATCGTCGGCGAGGAGCGATCGCATCATGTTGCTCACCTCGGTCGGGGCGAGCAGGGCGAGGAGTGGCACTTCCGATCGATAGATGTCCCAACCCGAGAAGTTCGCGTACTGCGTGTAGCCCCCCGCCGTGTGCGTCCGGCCGTCGAAGCCGGGGTACTCGCCGTTCACGTCGCTGAACACGTTCGGGTGCAGCAACGAGCGGTACAACGCCGAGTAGAACGTCGCCTGCTGCGCGTGGGTGCCACCGGCGATCTGCACCCGGCCGAGCATGCGGTCCCATGCCGACGTCGCGGCGCGCGTGACCGGACCAAGATCGAAGCCTCGGGCCTCGGCCACGCGGTTGGCGCGCGCGTTCGCGATGCTCACGAACGAGATGCCGATGGCGACCGTTACCGCCCGGTCTCGGCGCGTGTCGAACGACACGATGGCGCCCGAGTGCTGGCCATCCTGCTGCCGGTTCGACGCCGCCACGGTTGCGCCTTGCCACGTGGCGAAGTGCCGGAACGGGCGGTTGAAGACCGCGTCGAACGCGAGCCGGTAGGTGGCGGCGGTGTCGCAGAAGTGCCCCGACACGACCCAGCCCGCAACCTCTCGGTCGCCGATGACTTCCGTGTGCGCGTTCTCGGCGGGTACCGCGCTGTCGGCCACCTTGAACAACACGTTTGCTGCGCTGGTCGAGGGGAACGTGAAACGGCCGAGGCCACTGTGGGTCGCGACCGCCAGCGCGACGCCGATGTGGGAACCGGGAAGTTGCACCGAGTACCGGCCGGGCGCGGCGCGCTGTGAACCCGGGGCGAACTGTGCCGTCGCCAGCTCGGGTTCGCCGCCGACCGCGCCGACCGTCGGCAGGATCGGGACGTCGCCGAGGGCCGCGCACCCGGGACCGTTGAGGTGCGTGAGGCTGAAGCCCGACACCGCGCGGTCGCCCGCCGTGTAGCCGCCGCCCAACGCGCGGTGCGGCGAGGTGTCGGGCCCCCACTGCATCATCCCGAACGGCACGTCGGCCGCCGGTGACGCGTTCACGTTGCCGACCGCGCGGCCACCGACCCCGGTGCCCATGAACGGGTTGACCAGCGCGCTCGGTGCCCTGACCGGCGTGGGCGCGCCACTCGGAACGCCGGTGGGACCGGTCGCGGTCCCGCCCGCCGGGGCGCGGCTCCCGGAACACGCCGCGGCGATCAGCGTGATCGCGATCGCGATCGCAACGGTGACCGCGACAGATGGGCGATGTCGAGGGAATGGCACGGCGCACAGCATGACGCGAGCCGCGGCCGCCCGCGTGCGCTCGTGCCCGGTCGGGAGGATCTCGTTTGGCCCGCCGTCGGCGAGTGCGAAGCTGTCGCCATGAGTGTCGACACCGTGCGAATCGGCGACGTCGTCCTGACCCGGGTGGGGTACGCCGATGTGTTGCTCGACGCGGCCCGGGTCGGGCTGACCCCGGAGGAGGTCGGCGCCGTCGCCTGGGCCGAGCCGACGTGGGCCGACCACGGCCAGGTACGCGCCGGTGCGGCGGCGTGGATCATCGACGACGGTGCGGCCCGCATCGTCGTCGACCCCGCGTTCGCGGCCGACGAGATCCTGCGCAACGATGCCGATGCGGCCGCGCACCAGGAGGCGTTCGCGTCGATCCTCTCCGCTGCCGGGTTCCCGCGTGAGAGCGTCACCCATGCGGTCGCCACGCACTTCGAGGGCGTCGGGATGCTCGGCTGGCGCAACGACGACGGCTCGTGGTCGCCCTTCTTCCCCAACGCGCCGATCCTGTTGTCGCAACGCGAACTCGACGCGTTCGACGCCGGGTTCTCGCGCGACGTCATCGGTGGGTTCGAAGCGCTGCGCGCCGAGGGTGCGGTGCGCGCGGTGACGGGTGACCGCACCGCGATCACCGATGCGGTCTCGATCGAGTTCACCGGCTGCCACAGCCCCGGCCACCAGATCGTTCGGGTCGAATCGGGTGGTGACGCGGCGGTGGTCGTCGGCCACCTCGCGGTGAGCCCGCTTCACCTCGCGACGGGCGAGTGCCCGCCGGAACACGTCGACCCGGCCGGGGCGTACGCGCAACTCGTCGCGATGCGCGACAGCGGTTGCCTGCTTCTCGGGCCTCTCTGGCCCGCGCCGGGTGCGGGCCGGTGGGACGGCGTGCGTCTCGTGGCCATCGCGCCCTCCACCACGATCGCCTGACCGCACCCCGACGGGGGTGCTGGCACCCGCGCCCGCGTCACCGGCTGGCTTCCTTGGCAGGCGCTGCGCCCGCCACCAGACTGCGCTCATGACGGGCGCGCGGGAACCTCGCGGGAGGATGCTGCGAGCGTGAGCAAGCGGCGCGACGGAACGCCGGCATTGACCGCGACCCTGGCGGTCTGCTGGTACCGCTTCCGGGTCACGTTGCGTCGCCGGGTGTTGGGGTACCTCGGCCTCGTGGTCCTCATCGCATTGCTCGGCGGCGTCGCGCTGGGCTCACTGGCCGCGGCGCGGCGCACGCAATCGTCGTTCCCGGCGTTCCTCGCCGGCACCAACCCCTCCGACCTGTTCGTCAACGACTTCAGCGCGACCAATACACCGTCGATCGACTTCGCGGCCGCGCTCGCTCGCCTGCCACACGTCGAGCACGTCGCATCGTGGGGCCTTCCGAACGTGCTCCGGCTGGGGCCCGACGGGAAACCGTTCGGCCCGAACCCCGACCTCACCACGTCGGGCGTCTTCACCGTGGTGAGCACCGACGGTCTCTACCGGGCCCAGGACCGCGCCACGTTGTCGAGCGGGAGGTGGGCCGATCCGTCTCGGTCCGACGAAGCCGTCATGAGCGCGCCGGCGGCGCGCGTGCTCGGCGTGCCGGTCGGCGGCACGTTACGGCTCGGGTTCTACACCGACGCGGCATCGAACCGGCCGAACTACGAGACCGATCCGGGCCCGGCGGTGTTCGAGGCGAACATCAAGGTGGTCGGCATCGTCACGTTCAACCGCGAAGTCGTGCAGGACGACATCGACCAGTTCCCGACCTACGTGCTGCTGAGCCCCCGGCTCGCACCACGGTTGAAGCAGTGTTGCGGCGAGGGCAATGGGGTGATGGTCGGGTTGCAGCTCGATCACGGTTCGCGCTCGGTGCCCGCAGTCGAATCAGAGATCGGCCACGCGTTCCCGCAAGCGCGGATCACCGCGCTCACCTCGTCGGAGTTGGCGAAGGCAGAACGCGCGATCGAGCCGGCGTCGATCGCGCTCGCGGTGTTCGGTCTCATCGCCGCGCTGGCGACGCTGCTCGTCGCGGGCCAGGTGATCGGGCGCCAGTTGCGGTCGAGGGCAGCCGAGCGCGCCGTGCTGCGCGGGTTCGGCGCGAGCCCGTCGGCGACGGTGCTCGATCCGCTGGTCGGCATCGGCGCGGCGATCGTGACCGGCGCCGGTGCCGCGGCGCTCGTGGCCGCGCTCGCGTCGCCCCTCGCGCCGATCGGCGTGGTCCGTTCCGTCGAGGTGTCTCCCGGCATCGCGCTCGACTGGACGGTGCTCGGCGGTGGTACCGCCGCGCTCATCGTCGCGCTCGGAGCGGTGGCCACCGCCTTGGCCCTCTACAGCGCGCCGCACCGGGTTGCCGCTCGCGCTCGAATGGGCAATGCAGCACGCCGCTCCACGGCGCTCGGTCGCATCGGTACGACGTCGGGGCTATCGCCGTCGGCGGCGACCGGGATCCGATTCGCGATCGAGCCGGGGAGCGGGACGAACGCCGCGCCGGTTCGTTCCGCGATCCTCGGTGGCGCGCTCGCGATGGCAGTCGTGATCGCGACCGTCGTGTTCGGGGCCAGTCTCAACGCGCTCGTGTCGCGGCCGTCGCTCTACGGGTGGAACTGGGACTACGAGCTGCGATCGGCGTACGCGGGTGTTTCGAACATCCCATTGACGACCGCGACGCGAGTGCTCGCGCGCGACCCGAACATCGAGGCGTGGTCCGGCGTGTACTTCGTCAGCGTCCGGATCGACGGGCTGACCGTGCCCGCGCTCGCCACGACGCCCGGCGCGGCGGTGGGCCCGTCACGGCTCTCGGGGCGGGCGCTGCGCTCCAACCGCCAGGCGCTGCTGGGCGCGGCGACCCTCGCGCAGCTGCGCAAGCACGTCGGCGACACGATCTCGGTCGCGGTCGGCCCCAAGACCTACCGGCTCACCGTCGTCGGGACGGTCGCGTTGCCCGCCGTCGGTGTCGCGACCGACGTGCACACCGATCTGGCGACCGGTGCCGTGCTCCCCACACCGTTGCTCCCGGAGTCGCTGAAGGGCTTCGGCGATCACGACGGGCCGGAGGCGATCCTCCTTCGCCTGCGTCACGGTGTGAATGCGGTCGACGCCCGCCGGAGGCTCGCGCGCGACGCGGCCCGGATACTGACGCACGGCTCCGACGGGCCCGTCAGCGTGGTCACGGTGCAACGGCCGGCCGAGATCGTCAACTACCGCACCATGGGTTCGACACCGGCATTGCTCGGCCTCGGGCTCGCCGCCGGTGCCGTGACTGCGCTGTTGCTCACCCTCGTCGCCTCGGTGCGGAGACGGCAGCGCGATCTCGCGCTGTTGAAGACGATCGGTTTCACCCGGCGCCAGCTCGCGAGCGTCGTCTTATGGCAGTCGGTGGTGGCGGTCGCGCTCGGCACACTCGGGGGCGTGCCCTGCGGGGTCATCGCCGGGCGCTTCCTGTGGGACCGCTTCTCGAACGCGATCCACGTGGTGCCCGACCCGACCGTGCCCGCCGCGACGATCGCGCTCGTCGTCGCCGGAGCGGTCGTGCTCGCCTACCTCGTGGCGGCGTGGCCGGGCCGCGAAGCCGCGCGCACCCCGGCGGCACTCCTCCTGCACCGCGAGTAGCGATCAGGCGGTGGTGGTCACGCGACGGTCGTGCCGTACATCTCGCCGAGCGGGTCCTTGATCAGTTCGAGCCGTTCGCCGTCGGGGCCGCTGAAGTAGAGCGACGAGCCGCTCATCGCGCGGGTCGCGACGCCCGCCGCCTCGAGATTCGCGCGCAGGCGTTCCCAGCGCTGCGGGTCGACCGAGATCGCGAGATGGTGCAGCCCGCCGAGCACCTCCGCGTAGTCGCCGAGGTCGAGCCCGGGGAAGTCGAAGAACGCGAGCAGGTTCCCGTTCCCGATGTCGAAGAAGAAATGCGTCGAACCGCGATAGTCGCGGTTCTCGAACAACTCGGTGAGCGGGAACTCCAACACGTCCTGGTAGAACGCGATTGTTTTCTCGACGTCTCGGGAGAGCAACGCGAGGTGATGCACGCCCCGCGCCGACGATGCCGGCCGCTCACCCGCGGGTCGAAGATGGCGTGCTCGCATCGCCGCCCACTCCTCGCGGCGATCGACCTCGGCACCGTGCTGCGTCATGGAAGCCTCCCGGGAAGCGGTGACGGCACGACCCTACGCTCACGGGCGCGCGTCGAGCTCGACGAAGTCTCGGCTGCCGACGTGCAGGTACCGGTCGGGCGGGCGTTCCATGTCCGCCAGCAGTTTCTTCGCGCTGATGTTCGCCGGGTTGTCGCCCGTGTAGGTCATGAACGACACCCACTCCGGATTGATGTCGAGTTCCATCGCCCGCACCGCGCCGGCGCGCTGCAGGAGGCCGGCGAGCGTCTGCACACTCATTCCCGGTCCCCCCACGTACACGAGATCGTGCTTCGCATCGATCCCGATGCCGGAGCGCCACGTGTAGATCTGGTTGCCGAGCGTCGCGCCCCACGCGGCGCTGTTCCCGTCGGCAAGACCGGGAACCACCTGGCGCCCGTCGACGATGAGGTCGAGGTTCTGGCGGACCGACACGATCTTCGGGCCCAGCGCGTCGTCGCGCCCCCAACGGCCGATGTCGACCCGCCCGTCGGCGAAGATCACGAGCGACGCCCGACCGTCGACGAGCGGTTGCACGGTCCGCCCTTCCGTCATGTACCCGCCGCGGCTCGCGTCGAGGCGGAAACCGCTGTTGAACGCGGCGGCGACCCGACCGAAGTCGGTGGTGGCGATCGCGGGGCCGGCCGACCACGGGCCTCCTCCCGGGACCGACGTGCCGTTGTGCAACGTCGCGCGCAGCAGCGCCATGTTCATCCACGCCGCGCCGACCACGACGCTCGTGTGCACGGGGTCGGGCCGCAGGTACGCGAAGCACACGCCCGAGTGCGGCCGGCCCGCCGGTTGCCACACCCCTTCTCCGGGCAGCGGGTTGGCGACGACGGGTTTCACGTTGGCCGGGCACGGTGGTGGTGGTGCCAGGAGGAGGGTGTTCCGATGCTGCTTCGCACGGCCGTGGCCTCCCGCCTCCGGCGCCGTAGCCGCGCGCCGTGCGCCGCTCGCCAGCCGCGGGATGCCCCCGCTGGGCTGCCCGCCGACCTTCGGTTGGTGATGGCCGTACCAGTACCGCTCGACGCGGTCGACCGCCCACCCGAAATGGTGGTCCCGAACCCACTCGGTGGCCTTGGTGCCGAACGGGTCGCCGTTCGACACGAGCGTCGCGCGGGCGAACGACGTCCCCGCGATCGCGACCGCGACCACCACGATCAGGGCGACGATGGTGCGTTGCAGCCGATGGCGTCGCCGGCGCCGGGCACGGTCGGTTGCGCGCGCCCGGGGTGGCGAGGCGGCGTCGATTCGGACCATGTCGCGCGGACGATACGGATCGGCGCGTTAAGACTCTTCCGCGATCGGGACAAGAACCGGTCAACGACCCGGCGCGCGTCGCCTGAGTTCCCGGTGGTGCTAGCCGGAGGGCGAAGCAGGCGCAGGCTCCCTTGGCCGGCCCGCCGGCGCGGGCAAGACTCGACGCGGCGTGCCACGAGTCGCGCCAGGCGGGCGGGAAGGTGATCGAGGCAACGCACGATCGGGACCCCGGAATGATCCGGCCGCTGGGCCGCGCGACGTGGTACCGCTCCCGGGCGACGTTCCGCCGCCGCGCCGGCGGTTACCTCGCGCTCGTCGTCCTGATCGGGTCGATCGGGGGCATCGCGATGGGCGCGCTCGCCGCCGCGCGCCGGACGCAGTCGTCGTTCCCCGCTTACCTGCGCAGCACGAACCCACCCGGGCTGATCGTGTTCCATGACGACAGCGCCGACGACAGCAACGCGACCGATGCTGTGTTCCGCGCCGAGCTCACCCGCCTCCCTGGCGTCAAGCACGTCGAGAGCGCGACGTTCCCGAGCATGCAGCTGCTGAACGCCGACGGGTCGCTCGCGACGGGGCCGGTCGGCCGCCGCTTCGACGCCGGTGTGCACGGCATCGCGAGCGTCGACGGGCTCTTCTACGACATGCTCCATCTGACCGTCGTGCAGGGACGGATGGCGAACCCCGCCAACGCGGGGGAAGTGGTGATGAGCCGGGGTGCGGCCCGCCTGCTGGGGACCCACGTCGGTGATCGTGCCCGCTTCGGCTTCTACACGAACGCCCAGACGTTGCTGCCCACCTACGGCACCGGCGGGCAGAAACCGGTACGCAGCATCAGCGCCCGGCTGGTCGGCATCGTCGAGCGGCCCGACGCCGTCGTCCAGGACGACTTCGACCGTTCCTCCGACTTCGTCGTGTTCTCACCGGCCCTGACGCGGCCCCTCGGGCAATGTTGCAGCAACGGCGTGTACAGCGGGCTGCAGGTCGCAGCGGGGCGCGATGTCGCGAGCGTCGAGCGCGCCATCGGCGCGACGAAACCGGTCGGCCCGCAGCACGCGCAGGACACGGTGGTTGCGAAGATGCCGGTCGTGACCGCGACCGCCGAGCGGGCGATCGAGCCCGAGTCGATCGCGCTCGGTGTGTTCGGTGGGATCGCGGCGCTCGCGGCACTGCTGATCGCGGGCCTGGCGATCAGCCGTCAGCTCGGGGCCACGCTCGACCAGGTTGCGGTGTTGCGCTCGATGGGTGCCGGGCCGTGGCTGACCTCCACCGACGGGTTGCTCGGCGTTGCGGGGGCAATCGTCGCCGGTGCGCTGCTGGCCGCCGCCGTGGCGGTCGCCGTCTCACCGCTCGCGCCGATCGGGCCCGTACGCCCGGTGTACCCGTGGCGTGGCGTCTCGGTCGACGGCGCGGTGATCGGCGGGGGCATGCTCGTGCTGATCCTGGTTTTGGGCGCGATCGCGATCGTGGTCGCGTACCGCGGCGCGCCGCACCGGGTCGAGCGTCGTTCGAGACTGATCGCGACGCGACGTTCCAACGTTGCGCGCGCGGCCGCGGCGTCGGGTTTTTCGGCGCCCGCGGTGGCCGGTCTGGGCTTCGCGCTGGAACGGGGACGCGGCCACGACGCGGCGCCGGTGCGGTCGGCCATGTTGGGCGCGGTGCTCGCCGTCGTGGTGGTGGTGACGACCCTGACGTTCGGGTCGAGCCTCAACACGCTTGTCGCAAGGCCGGCGCTCTACGGCTGGAACTGGAACTACGAGTTGCTCGGCCAGTACGGCGGGTTCGCCGACGTTCCCGAACCCAAGGCGCGGCGGTTGCTCGCCCGCGATCCCGACGTTGCCGCGACGGCCGACGTGTCGTTCGATGTCTTCCACATCGACGGGCTCACGGTCCCCGTGCTCGGCGCGACGCCGCGCGCGCGTGTGGCCCGCGGGTGCTGTCGGGCCATGCCCTCGATAGCCCGCGCCAGATCGTGTTCGGGCCGACCACCCTCGCGCAGTTGCACAAGCACATCGGCGACACGGTGACCGTCGATACGGGCTCGGCATCGGTGCGCCTCGTGATCGTCGGAACGGCGACGTTGCCCGCGATCGGTGTCGAGTCGAGCCTGCATCTCGAGATGGGCACCGGAGCAGTACTCGCGACATCGCTGATCCCGGCGGCCGATCGCGGGTTCGGTGATCTGCCGGGGAGCCCCGAGGCGGTGCTGGTCCGGTTCAAACCCGGGACCGACCCGGCCGCGGCTCGCCGCACGCTGCGCCCGATCGTCGCGAAGCTGAACGTCTTGGGCCACGGCGCGCCGCTGCTCGTTCCGGTGCAACGGCCGGCCGAAATCGTCAACTACCGGGCGATCGCCATCACACCGAGCCTGGTCGGCCTGGGGTTGGCTGCCGGCGCGGTGGTCGCGTTGGGCCTGACCCTCCTGTCGTCGGTGCGACGACGCCGGCGTGATCTCGCAGTGTTGAAGACGCTCGGCTTCACCCGCCGGCAACTCGCCGCGACAGTTGCCTGGCAGTCGACGGTTGCCGTCGGTGTCGGCGTGGTCGTCGGGCTGCCGCTCGGTGCCCTGCTCGGCCGCGCCCTCTGGGACCGATTCGCGGTCCAGTTGCACGTCGTGCCCCTGGCGACGATCCCCGGGTCGGCCATCGCGCTCGTCGCGCTCGGCGCCGTCGTGCTCGCCAATGTCGTCGCCGCGTTCCCCGGTTACCAGGCGGCGAGCACGAAAACCGCGGTGCTCCTCCATTCGGAGTGAACGGCTCGCCGCTTCGCGTCATCGGTTCACGAGAGTTCCGCGATCACGCCTTCCCACGGGCCGAGGTGGATCGATCCGGTGAACGCCGCGCCGTCGCGCGCCCGGTCGGTGCCGAGCACGATGCGCCCGCCGGCGACATCGACCGACGTGCTCCGGTCGGAAAGGTTCAGCGCGACGACGTGACGGTCGCCGCGGCGCCAGGCCCATACGTCTTCGGGGCTCGGCATCGACGCGTACGAACCCCGCTCGAGGTCGGGGGTTGATCGACGGAGGGCGATGAGGTCGCGCACGAGAGTGAGGGTCGAGCCCGCGTCGTCGCGCTGTTGCTCGACATTGCACGCCGCGAGATCGTTCAGCGGGAGCCACGGTGTCGACTCGGGACGGGTGAACCCACCGCCCGGAGTGTTCCGCCACGGCATCGGCGTGCGCATCGGGTCGCGTCCCTTGTAGTGCGGCCAGTAGCGAACGCCGAGCGGGTCGCGCAGGTCGTCCTTGTCGAGAGGTGTGTCGCCGAGGCCGATCTCGTCACCCTGGTAGAGCACCGGCGTGCCGCGCAGCCCCAACAGCATCACGAGCGCGGTCCGTGCCCGCGCCGCGTCGTCGTTCGCCCAGCGGGTCGCGAATCGCGACATGTCGTGGTTCGACCCGGTCCACGCCGGCCACGCCTCGGCCGGGAGCAGCGACTCCATCTCCTCGACGATCTTGCGCATCGGTCTCGCCTCGAACGGCGCCACGATGAACGGGAAGTTGAACGCGAGGTGCAGCTCGTTGCCCGCACCGTGGAACGCGACGAGGCGCGCGAGGTCTTCAACCGGCGTCTCGCCGACCAGGACGCGGCGTGGTTCGTACGCGTCGGCGATCGCTCGCCAGCGCTGCAACACGTCGTGCACTTCGGGCCGGTTCGCGTTGTAGATCGACACCTGCCCGAACAAGCGCGCTTCGGCCGAGTCGTGCTCGGTCGCGGGAGGGTTGTCGCGCAGGAGCAGGTCCTTGACGATGACGTTGCAGACGTCGATCCGGAAGCCGTCGACGCCGCGGTCGAACCAGAAGCGCAGGATGCCGTCGAAGGCGTTGCGTACGTCCTCGTTCCACCAGTTCAGGTCGGGTTGGGTCGGCAGGTGGTTGTGGAGGTAGTACTGGCCGGTCGCGCCGTCGAGCGTCCACGCCGCGCCACCGAAGCTGCTCACCCAGTTGTTCGGCGGCCCACCGTCGGGTTTCGGATCGGCCCAGACGTACCAGTCGCGGTACTGGGCGGCCCGCGAGGAACGTGAGTCGACGAACCACGGGTGCTGGTCGCTCGTATGGTTCGGCACGAGGTCGAGGAGCACCCGGATATCGCGGGCATGGGCGGCGCCGATCAGGCGGTCGGCGTCGGCGAGCGTTCCCTGGTCGGACTGGATCGCGCAGTAGTCGGCGACGTCGTAGCCCCAGTCGGTGTTGGGGGACGCCGTGATGGGGGAGAGCCAGACCGCGTCGACGCCGAGCCACTGCAGATGGTCGAGGCGCTCGACGATCCCGGCGATGTCACCGACGCCATCCCCGTCCGAATCGGCGAACGAACGCGGATAGATCTGGTAGATGACGCCGTGTTTCCACCAGTCGGTTGCCACCCGCCAACCCTACGGGAGCGCCGAGGAAGCGGAGGAGGGCGGCGCGGACGCCCACGAGGGCCGGAAGTCCCAAGCTGCGCATCGGGCAAGGAACGAGGCGGCAATGGTCGATCAGAGATGGTGACTGCCATACGGACGTCGAAGCCGGTGTGGCGTGGTCGGTTCCACCAGATCGCGTTCTTCGTGTCGATCCCAGCCGGCATCGCGCTCGATCTCGTTGAGCCGCGGTGCGGCCGCGCACGTCGCGGCGACGATCTTCGCGATCAGTCTCACCGGCCTCTACGGCGTGAGCGCGGCCTACCACCGGGGCCATTGGTCGTCGGCCAAAGAGCGGCTGATGCGCCACCTCGACCACTCGATGATCTTCGTGTTGATCGCCGGCTCGTACACGCCGCTCGCGCTGCTCGCGTTGCGGCCCGCGTGGGGGATCTCGATGCTGTCGCTGGCGTGGACGGGCGCGGTGGTCGGCGTGATCATCACGATCCTGCGCCTCGAGAAGTGGCGCAATGTCGGCTTCGTCATGTACCTGGTGCTCGGGTGGCTCGCCGTCGTTGCCGCACCCCAGTTGGTGCGTTCCCTCTCGACCGTCGAGTTGGTCCTCCTCGCGACCGGCGGGCTGCTCTACACCGTCGGTGCGGTGATCCTCGCCCGCAACCGGCCCGATCCGCGCCCCCTGGTGTTCGGCTACCACGAGGTCTGGCACACGTTCGTGGTCGGCGCGGGTGCGTGCCATTTCGCGCTCGTGCTGCTGCTCGTACGCGCCTGAGCGTCTCCCACACCGGTTGTGTCGTTTGTACCCCCGCGCGGGAGTACAAACGACACAACCCGGCAGCGGTGGTGACTGCTAGCTGAGTGACGTGGGGTCGACGCCGGTGCCGCCGGCCTCGCTGCTCGCGTACGCGGCGAGGGCGAAGCGAAGCACGTCGACCGCGTCGTCGCCGCTCCAGAGCAGCGGGCCTTCGCCAGTGTGCAACCACCGCAACCAGTGCCGTCCGGAGTCGCGGAAACTGCTGGCCCAGTCGTCGTCGAGCGCATGGAACGCGCGCATCTCGCCGTCGGCGTACACCTCGAGGCTCGGCTGCTGGATGCCGCGCCCCGTGCAACGGTTCACCCGGGCGTACCCCTTGCGACCCGTCACTTCCCAGCGCTCGTCGTTCGTGTAATAGTCGGAACGTAGGTACATGTCGAGCGCGAGCGTGATGTCCCATACGCCGCGCACGCCGTTGTCGTGTTCCCACACGATGGTCGTCGGTGCGTCGATGGTGATGCCCGGCACCACTTCGGTCCCACCCACCCAGGCGCGCACTTCCTTGATCGGCCCGAAGAGCCAGATCGCGGTGGCGAGCTTGTGCCAGCCGTCGTCGAACACGAGGATGCCACGACCGTGCTGCATCTGCTTGAACTGCCACTCGTAGCTGCTCGCGGGTACGTCCCACCCGCCGCGGCCGCTCGCGACCATCTTCATGTGGTAGCCGGTCACGTCGCCGATGGCGCCCGATTCCACGGTTGCCTTGAGCTTCCGTAGCGGCTCGTAGAAGAGATAGTTCTCCATCACGCGCAACACCCGATCGTTGGCCTTGGCCGCGTCGAGCATGCGGTGCGCGCTCGCAAGGTCGTTGCACATCGGTTTCTGCAGGTTCACGTGCCATCCGTGGCCGAGCAGTTCGATCACCCCGTCGACGTGCAGTGGTATTGGGAGCAACGCCTCCACCGCGTCGATCTCGAGGCCGGCGGCCGCGAGTTCGTCGACCGACGCGAAGGTGCGCGCGCCGGGCCAGTCGGCCTGCCGTTCGGCCCGGCGTTCCTCGCTCGGATCGACCAGTGCAACCACTTCGACGTCGGGGTTGTCGCGGTAGGCGCGCACGTTGAGGTCGTAGATACGCCCGAGACCGATGAAGGCGGCCCGGACGGGACGGTCGTAAGGCGTGAAGGTCACGTGCCGCGCGTCTCCTGTTGCAGTTCAATCGTGTTGCCGGCGGGATCGGTGATCCAGATCTGCACTGTGTTCTCGCCTTGCACCGCGCGGACGTACTCGATCCCCCGCGCGTCGAGTTCCGCGATTGCGGCGTCGAGATCGTCGACCGCGACGCAATAGTGATGGCCGGTCGGGTCGATCCCGCCGCCGCGAGCGGGTGCCCCGACGAGGTGCAGCTGCAGGTCGCCGACGCGGTGCCAGTGGCCGGGCACGCCGGGGATCTCCGGTCGCGCTTCGTCGTCGAGGCCGAGGACGTCTCGGTAGAACGCGACCATGTCGTCGAGGGGGGTGTCGTTGCTGTTGATCGACACGTGGTGAAAGCGCGTCACGTTCACGCCAGTTGCTCCATGAACTCGAGGCGGATGCCGCCGGGTGCGTTGACGAACGCGATGCGCCGTTTCCCGAACGCGCCCTCGACGATCTCGGGGCCCCACACCACGTCGTGGCCGGCGAGTTCGGCGTCGAGATCGTCGGTGAACAACGCCGGATGCAAGAAGCCCTCGGCGGGAAGGTCGACGCGGTCTTCGTAGATCGCGTGGGTGAAGAGGGTGATCATCACCGGGCCGAGGTACACGTCGGCCCGTTCGCCGTTGTTCCACTGCATCCGGTCACGTACCGCGGCCCCCGCCCGTTCGTAGAACGCGCATGCCGCGTCGAGGTCGGCGACTTTCATTGCCAGGTTCGCCATGCCGGTCACCGTCACGTTGCCCTCCGTCCTCGCGGCGACGGACGCTACCCGCGGGCACGTGCCCGTCCCGGCTGCCGAGATTCTTGACGTACTGTCGAACGGATGGCGGGTGCCGGCGAAACCGATCTCGACCCGGTCTCGGTCGTTGCCGGGGCCGTCGACGGGGGAGTGCTGAGCCCTCGCCGCGACGCGGCACCGACCGCCGCGAGCCCGGTTGCGAAACGGCTCCTCATCCGGGCGCAGAAGGGGTACAGCAAGCGTCGTTTCCAGCGCCTGCAGGCGCTCCTCGACCTCGCGGCCCGCTTCGCGGGTGTGCCCATCGACGACCTCGTCAAGCAGCTCGAATCGTCGGCGGCGCGCGAGCGGCTGCTGATCGACACGTTGCTCGCGGCACAGGACGAAGGCGACACCACGAAGCTGTTGCTGTTCGCCGAATCGCTCGCGATCACCGCGGCGTCATCGGGGCGCGACCTCCTGCGTGAACGATTGATCGTCGCCGCGCTCGCCGACCTCGACCGCGAACATCTCGACGTGCTCGCCTCCTACGCCGACGCCGGCGCTGAACCACGCGAGTCGCGGGGAGACGACATCGAAGAATTCCGCGACGCGCTCGTCGGCGCGCTGCAACACCATGGTTTCGTCACCGCGGGCACGCCGTCGATCACGGTGCTCGGGCAGACCGTGATCGACCGGCGGCGCGATCTCGACATGGCACTCGAACGGGCGCAGTCTCCCCGCTAGCACGACCGCAGGTTTGTGTCTCGTCGACCTTGGCCCGGTCACGGGTGTCGAGTGCGAACGCTCGACTGGTACCGCATTGGCACCGACCGCTACCGGGTCCCGCTCCGGGATCGCGCATCGTCGCGCGCTTCGCATGGGTGCACAACCGCCGCCCGACCGCGCCGGTTGCGAAATGCCGGGTCTCGTCCGGTTTTCGTGGCCCGTTCGCGTTCTCACCTGGCTTACAACGTGCCTTAAGTGGTGCTTAACGCGTCCGAGCCGATGATGCACGGGATGCACCCCACCCACCGGCGAGACGCCGGCCTGCACAAAGTCGCCGTGTTCACTCGACGCCTGAGCGTCGGTGCGCTCGCGCTCACGGGCATGTTCACGGCATTCGTTGCCCGGGCACAACCGGCAAAGAGCTCGAACAAGGCGTCGACGTCGCGTACCGTGCCGCCCGAAACCGCGGCGACGCCGTCGGTGACGCCGGGCACCCTGCCTCCCGACACCTTCCCGCCGACGACCGCGCCGGCGCAGGACGACTCGCCGGCGACGCAGGCCGCGCCGGCGACGAACCCGCCGCAACAGCAGGTCCAGCCGCCGGTGCAGGTTCCCGATCCCACCCCACTTCCCCCCGTCGTCTCCTCGGGGTCTTCCTGATCCGATGATCGGAGCAGAAACCACCTTCGGCGCGCTGGGTACCACCGCGACGTTGCACGTCGTGGGCCGCGACGCCCTCCCGGAAGCCCGCCGCGCGCTCGAGCGGGAGATCGCGGCGATCGACAAGGCATGCAGCCGGTTTCGCAGCGACTCCGAGCTCATGGGCATCAATGCGGTTGCCGGTACGCCGGTCGTCGTCTCGCCCCTCTGCATCGAAGCGGTGCAAGTCGCGCTCCGCGCCGCGCGCGCGACCGACGGCATCGTCGACCCCACCGTCGGGCGCACGCTGCGCGTCCTCGGGTACGACCGTTCTTTCGAGCTGCTCGACCGCGCCGGCCCTGCATTGCGGGTCCGTGCCCAACGCGTTCCGGGGTGGCAGATGGTCGAGGTCGACACGGCGGCGCGTACAGTGCGGGTGCCGAGCGGCGTCGAACTCGACCTCGGCGCGACCGCGAAGGCGTTGTGCGCCGATCGCGCCGCGGCCGCCGCGTACGACGCCACCGGTGTCGGTGTGCTGGTTTCGCTGGGCGGCGACATCGCGATCGCGGGCCCGGCACCCGACGGCGGTTGGCCGGTGCACGTCGGTGACGACCACACCGAGTACACCGGCGGGCAGACGATCGCGGTGTACTCCGGTGGTCTCGCGACGTCCGGGCTGACGCGGCGCACGTGGATGCGCGGCGAAGTCCGCCTGCATCATGTCGTCGACCCGCGCACCGGCGCACCGGCGGTCACGTGCTGGCGCACTGCGAGCGTGGCGGCCGCGTCGTGTGTCGACGCCAACATCGCGACGACCGCCGCGATCGTTCTCGGCCGCGACGCGAACGCCTGGCTCGCCGCTCGCAACCTGCCGGCCCGGCTCGTGACCGCCGACGGCGACGTCGTGTGCGTCGCCGGTTGGCCGGCGCCGGAGACCGCGACCCTCGGGGCCGCGCGGTGATCGCACTCGCGGCGAACTCGAAGGCCTATTGGTACCTCACGCGCAGTACGGGCGTGGTCTCCCTCTTGTTGCTCACCCTGAGCGTCGTGCTCGGGATCATGCAGGTCACCCGCTGGTCGAGCCCACGCTGGCCCCGCTTCGTGACGCAGGGCCTGCACCGCAACATCTCGCTCGTCGTGGTGGTGTTCCTCGGGATCCACATCACGACGGCGGTCCTCGACTCGTTCGCGCCCATTCACTGGCTCGACGCGATCGTGCCGTTCCAGGCGCGGTACCGGCCGATCTGGCTGGGTCTCGGAGCGCTCGCGATCGACCTCGTGATCGCGCTCGTGGTGACGAGCCTCGTCCGGTTGCGGCTCGGTTACGGCGTATGGCGGGCCGTCCACTGGCTCGCCTACGCGTGCTGGCCGATCGCGTTGTTGCACGGGCTCGGCACCGGCAGTGACACCCGCCAGACCTGGTCGCTGCTGCTCGACGGGGCGTGTGTCGCCGCGGTGCTCGGCGCCACGCTGTGGCGCATCGCGACCAGTACGTCGGTCGAAAGCGGCCGTCGCGTCGGGGCGGTCGGAGCGAGCTTCGCGGTACTCGTGGGCATCGCGCTCTGGACGGTGGTCGGTCCGTTGCAGACCGGTTGGGCGCGCCGAGCAGGTACTCCGGTGTCGCTGCTGGCGTCGAAACGGGCCGCGGCAACCGTCGCGACCACACCGCGCGTGCGGCACGCTACGACGACGACCACCACGCCGGTCCCGGCGTTCGCGTTGCCGTTCAACGCGAGCATCGCCGGCACGCTTACCGAGACCGGCCCCGACGCGAACGGTCAGGCGGTCGTGGTGATCGACGCGCGTTTGCGGAACGGTGCGACCGGCCGGGTGCACATCGCGCTCCAGGGCGAGGCGCTCGGCGGTGGTGGGCTGCGTATGGAACAGAGCCGTGCGTACCTCGGCTCGATCGCGGTGCCGTCGCTGTACGCGGGGAGCGTGACCGCGCTGCAGGGCACCGACATCGTCGCGAGCCTGCGCAACGCGGATGGCCGGCACGCCGACCTGACGCTCAACATCAACATCGGTGCCGACGGGACGATCACGGGAAGTGCTCGTGCCGCACGGCAGGCGGAGCACGGCTGAGATGGCAATCACATGACCACGACGACACCCCGAGCCGAAGGGCTCGCGATCGCGCCCGATGTCTTGCCGCGCCTGTTGCCGGGGCGACCGTTGCGCCTGCTCGACGACCACGTCGGGCACTACGGCCGCAACCCGTCGCGTACGGATCATCTCGTCGCCGAGATCGAACGCGCCGGTCTCAAGGGCCACGGCGGCGCCGGGTTCCCGACCGCGGTCAAGATGCAAGCGGTCATGAAGAACCGTCGGGCGGCGGTCGTGGTCGCGAACGGCACCGAGGGCGAACCGGCCAGCGCGAAGGACAAGACGCTGCTTTCGATCGCTCCCCACCTCGTCCTCGACGGCGCGGTCCTCGCGGGCCGCGCCGTCGGTGCCCGGGAAGTCGTGCTCTGCGTCGACCGTGCGTTCCCGGCGATCGCGGGGATCATGGCGAACGCGATCGACGAACGCGCGGCGCGTGGGATCGACGGCATGCCGATCCGGTTGGAGCGCACGCCCGACCGGTACCTCACCGGTGAGGAGAGCGCGCTTGTCTCCTGGCTGAACGGGGGCGAGGCCAAGCCCACGTTCGTGCCGCCACGCCCGTTCGAGAAAGGTGTCGGTGGACGGCCCACCCTGGTGCAGAACGTCGAGACGTTGGCGCACGTCGGCTTGATCGCGCGGTACGGAGCGGAATGGTTCCGTGGCATCGGTACCAAGGCCGATCCCGGAAGTTCGCTGATCACCTGCACGGGAGGCTTCGGGCGCACCGGTGTCTCGGAGATCCCCCTCGGACTGTCGACGACCGCCCTGTTGCGCGCGACGGGCACCGATCCCGCCGACGTGCAGGCGCTGCTCATCGGCGGGTACTTCGGTACCTGGCTCGAGCCCGAAGCGTTCGCGACCTCGCGGCTCAGCCCGGCGTCGCTGCGCAGCCATGACGCGAGCTTCGGTTGCGGGGTCGTGGTCGCGTTGCCCCGCGACCGTTGCGGGCTCGCCGAAAGCGCCCGGATCACCCGCTGGCTCGCCGACCAGAACGCGGGCCAGTGCGGGCCGTGCGTGAACGGGCTCGACGCGATCGCGCGGGCGATGGCCGGCCTCGTCGCCGGCGACCGCAAGGGCGACGCGGCACGGCATCTCGATCGCTGGCTCGGGATGGTGAAGGGCCGGGGGGCGTGCAAGATGCCCGACGGCACGGCTCGCCTCGTCGAGAGCACCTTGCGTGTCTTCGCCGGCGAAGTGCAGCGCCACCGCCGTCACGGGGCGTGCGCGGCATCGCAGATGGCGGCACAGTCCCCACTCGTGCCCCTGCCGCGGCCGGGAGGTTGGCGATGAAGCAACGCCTTGTCGTGAACCCGATCATGTGTGTGGGCCACGGGCTGTGTGCCGAACTGTTCCCCGAGTGGATCCACCTCGACGACTGGGGTTACCCCATCATCGATCCACGTCCTGTCCCGAAGCACTACGCCGGCCACGCGAAGCGGGCCATCGCGGCGTGCCCGACCCTGGCGCTCATGCTGCGGGAGGAAGCCCCTGCTCCGGCGCCCGCGACAGCCGCACCGACGCCGCGGCGCTCGCGATCGCGCTCGGGCTCCTAGTCTCTCTCGCGTGGCGCGCGTACTGGTCGTCGAGGACGACGACGGGATCGCTGAACCGCTCGTGCGCGCGCTCCAGCGCGAGGGCTACGAGACGGCGCGCGCCGCGACCGGAGCCGATGCCACCCGGTTGGTCGACGGCGGGGTCGATCTGGTCGTTCTCGACCTCGGGCTCCCCGATGCCGACGGTGTCGCGGTGTGCCGCACGATGCGCCGCGCCGACCCGACCCTGCCGATCCTCATGCTCACCGCACGCTCCGACGAGCTCGACGTCATCGTCGGGCTCGACGCCGGCGCCGACGACTACGTCACCAAGCCGTTCCGGTTGGGTGAGCTCCTCGCCCGGGTGCGGGCGCGCGTGCGGGGCCGGTCGTCGAGCACGGTGCGGGTGCAAGACCTCGAGATCGACATCGCCGGCCGGCGGGCATGGCTCGCGGGGAAGGAACTGGACCTCACGGTCAAGGAGTTCGATCTGCTCGCGCTACTGGCGCGTCGGGCCGGCACCGTCGTGACACGCGAGGAGATCATGACCGAGGTGTGGGACGCCCACTGGTTCGGTTCGACGCGCACCCTCGACGTGCACATCTCGTGGCTGCGCAAGAAGCTCGCGAACGACGCGGCCGCCGGCCGGTACATCTCTACCGTGCGAGGTGTCGGCTTCCGCCTCGAGACGGCCTGACCCGTGCGCCGCCGCATCGCCTGGGCAACCGTCACCGTTGCCATTACCGGCATCCTTGTGCTCGGTGTGCCACTCGCCTTCGTCGGTCGCCAGGTCGTCCGTAACGACGAACTGCGGCGACTCGATCGGGAGGCGTCGTCGATCGCCTTCGCGATCGACGACGACTTCGAGCATGCGAGACCGATCGACAGCACGCTCCTCACCGCGCTGGCCGGTACGGACCGTTTCGTGATCGTGCGCGAAGCGAGCGGTCACATCGCATCGGGTGGCGCGCACCTCACCGGCCAGACGATCTCGGCGACGGTCCCCGTCGAGCAACACGGCACGATCACGGTGTTCACGAGCGCGAGCGACACGAACCGACGGGTTGCGACCGCGGTGCTCGTAATCGCAGGCTTGAGCGTCCTCGGCGTGATCGCGGCGATCGGTCTCGCCATGTTCGTCGCGCGGCGGCTCGGTCGGCCGGTCGCCGATCTCGCCCGCGTCTCGGAGCGCCTCGGGTCGGGCGACTTCTCGGTGCGCGCACCTCGCAGCGGCGTGCCGGAACTCGACGCGGTGGCCGACGCGCTCGACCACTCCGCCGAACGCATCGACGAACTCGTCCGCAACGAGCGTGAGTTCGCGACGAACGCGTCTCACCAGTTGCGCACGCCGCTCACCGCGTTGCGCCTCCGCCTCGAGGAACTCGGTCTTTCGCGCGACGATGACGTGCGTCAGGAAGCCGAGGCCGCGCTCGCGCAAACCGATCGACTGGCTTCGACGATCGAAGAACTGCTCGCCCTGGCGCGTGATCACGCGGGTTCGGTTCGGCACCCCGTCGACGTCGCCGCACTCGTGAAGGAACGCACCGCGTCGTGGCAGGGTACGGCGCGCCGCTCGCGCCGCGTCGTCGAAGTGCACGCCGACGGCCCGCTCGTCGTGCAGTCGTCGGCGAGCGCGCTGGCGCAAGCGATCGACGCCCTGATCGAGAACTCACTCCGTCACGGCAAGGGGACCGTGCGGGTGGAGGCGCGCTCCCACTCGCACCACGTCGAGATCACCGTCGAGGACGAAGGTGCAGGGATCCCGCCCAGTTCCGTCGGCTCGATCTTCGACCGTCACGTCTCGTTGCGCGGCGGCAGCGGTGTGGGCCTCGCTCTCGCGCGTGCACTCGTCGAAGCATCGGGGGGTCGGCTCGATCTCGTACGACCGCAACCACCGCGCTTCCGGGTCTTGCTGCCTCTGCAAGCCGACGACGAGATCGTCGAGGGCGCGATGCCCACACGCGAAATCTTCTGAGCGATCTTCCGAGCCGGAAAGAAGTGAGGCCGCGAGCATCCCGGTGGGGGCGGGTGCTCGAACGGCCTCAAGCACAGATTACCGCTCTTCGCAACCCCATTTCACCGGTCACCCGTCACCTGGTTCGCCGGTGCCGGCTGGGCGAAGGCGGTCGCGAGCCGGGGAACGGCCTCGACGAGGGACAGGAACGCTCCTTCGGTCGCGACCCGAACGACGACCGGTCCGTCGGCGGTGACCGTCGACTGGTGCGGGCGATCGGCGAGCACCTCGTGCGCCCCGATCCAGTCGCCCGCCCCGATGGTGCCGACGGTCGCGTCGCCTTGCGTCACCACGGCGCGACCCCAGAGCAGGAAGAGGACCTGATCGGCCGGGCTCCCCGAGGTTGCCAGCACGCGGCGGGGAGGCATGTTCAGTTCGAGGGTCAGCGACTCGACCAAAGCGAGCTCTTCAACGGTCAACTCTGCGAACGTTGGTACCGCTCGTAGGGCCCCCACCGGCTTGTTCCCGTCGATATCCACTTCGCGCCTGCGCACGCGCCCGCTTTCCCTGCTCCGGTCGATCCGCTGCCCCCCGACCTCCCCGCCATGTGCCGGGGCGATCCTGCGCCGGCGCGGTTGCAGAAATGTTGCGGGCCGGCACACCCGCCGGGCCGTCGCCTTCGGTGGCCCGGTTTCGCGCCCGCCGCGTACGCTCGCGCGCCGTGGGGTTGGTGTTCCTTGGCCCATTCGAGGTGAACGGCCCGGTCGGGCCGGTTTCGTTCCGTGGCGCGAAGGACCGCCTGCTCCTCGCGCTGCTCGCGGTCCGGGCGAACGAGGTGGTCGCCACCAGCCGGCTCATCGACGATCTCTGGGCCGAGGACCTGCCCGAGAAGGCCGGCGTCGCGCTGCGCGCCCACGTCGCGCACTTGCGCAAGGCGTTGGGCGCCGCCGGGTTCGATGAGATCGTCGTCACCCGAAAGCCGGGTTACATGCTGCGGGCCGACCCGTCGACCATCGACGCGGTGCAGTTCGAGCGGGGTGTCGCCGAAGCCCGCGGCGCGCTCGCCGCCGGCGACGCGGCGCGGGCTCGCCGGCTGTTCACCGCGGCGCTGGCACGTTGGCACGGCGACGCCTTCGCCGACTGCCGCGATGCCGAGACGTTACGGGCCGAGGCGGTTCGCCTCGACCAGTTGCGCCTGGTCACGATCGAGGACCGGATCGAGCTCGACCTCGCGTTCGGCGACCACGCCGCGCTCGCCGCGGAGGTCGAGGCCCTCCTGGTTCAGTACCCGTTTCGCGAACGTTTGTGGCACGCGTTCGCCCTGGCGCTGTACCGGGCCGGTCGACCGCACGACGCCCTCGCGGCGCAGCGGCGCGCGATCGAAACCCTCGCCGCGGTCGGTATCGAACCCGGCGGGGACCTGCGCCGGCTCGAGATCGCGATCCTCGATCGCGACCCGTCGCTCGACCTCGTGCTCCCGCTCCGGCGCCGCCGGGCCGAAGAACGACGCTCGGGTTCTCGGTTGCTCGCCGCGGTGACGTCGGCCGGCCCGCAGTTCGTCGGGCGCGACGACGAGTACGCGACGGTGATCGGGGCTTGGAAGCGTGCCCGCGACGGTGCCTTCGAAACGGTGCTGCTGGCCGGCGAACCGGGCATCGGGAAGACCCGGCTTGCCGCCGAGGTCGCGATCGCGGCGCAGGACGACGGCGCCTACGTGTTGCATGGCCGTTGCGACGAAGGTTTGGGCGTGCCCTACCAGCCGTTCGTCGAGGCATTACGCGACCACCTCGAAGCGGTCGGCCCCGATGTCGGAGACTCGCTCGGCGGGTATGCCAGCGAGCTGGTACGTCTCGTTCCCGAGTTGGCCGACCGCCTGCCCGATCTCCCTTCGCCGATGCAATCCGACCCGTCGACCGAGCAGTACCGGCTCTTCGACGCGGTGTCGGCGTGGCTCCAAGCGGTATCGCGCGAGGGTCCCGTGATCCTCGTGGTCGACGACCTGCATTGGGCCGCGCCACCGACGGTCTTGTTGCTGCGTCACCTGATCTGCTCCGAGCGGGCGTTGCACGTGTTGGTCATCGGCACGTACCGAGATTCGGAACTCGGCGACGCACCGGCACTGGCCGGCGTGCTGGCCGACCTGCGGCGCGCATCCGGTGTCCAACGGTTGCCGCTGCGCGGGCTCGACGAAGCGGCGGTCGTCGCGTTCGTTGAAGCGGCCGCGGGCCACGACCTCGATGCTGCCGGCGCCGACTTCGCGCGCGCGGTGCACGAGCAGACGGGCGGGAACCCGTTCTTCGTCAACGAGATCGTACGGAACCTGGCGGAGGTGACCGGCGCACCGAACGCGCTGACGGGCGCGAGCTCCATCCCGGCCGCGGCGCGCGAAGTGGTGATGCGGCGCGTCGAGCGGCTGCCGAGCGACGCGAGACAGGTGCTTTCGCTCGGTGCGGTGATCGGCATGGAGTTCGAGGTCGACGTCCTCCAGCACGTGCTCGTCGACCTGCCGACCGATGCGCTGCTCGGGGCGCTCGAGCGGGCAACGGCGGCACGGTTGATCGACGAGCTCGGCCCGAACCGTTTCGGTTTCGCGCACGCGATCACGCGCGACGCGTTGACCGACAGCATGACGGCCAGCCGGCTGCAATGGCTCCACCACCAGGTCGGCATCGCGATCGAGACCGTGCACGCCGCGCAGCTCGGTGAGCACTCGTCCGAACTGGTCCGCCACTTCGCCGACGCGGCACCGCGCAAGGCGGTGCCGTACGCGATCGCCGCCGCGCGGGCCGCGCTCGAGACCCTCGCGTTCGAGGACGCGATCAACCTTGCCCGGCGGGGCATCGCGGCAGCCGAGCAGGCTCGGCTGAGGGGTTCGGCGGTCACGGCCACGGAGGCGTGCGACCTTTGCCTGGTGCTCGGCCAGGCGGAGCTGCGAGCGGGGTTCCCCGCCGGGCGCGGCACGCTTCTGCGCGCCTACGACATCGCCCGCACGATCGGTGATGCCCGCCGGCAGGCGCACGCCGCGCTCGCCGTGAACCGCGGCTATTTCGCCCGGATCGGTCAGACCGACGACGAGCTGATCGCGAGTCTGGAAGACGCCATCGCCGCGCAACCTCCCGGCGACACGGCGGAGTTGGCCGAACTGCGCGCCGCGCTGGCGTCGGAACTCGTCTGGTCCGACGACGGCGAGCGCCGCTTCGCGCTGAGCGCCGACGCGATCGACACCGCTCGGCGGGTCGGCGACCCGCGCACGCTCGCGCGCGTTCTACTGCGGGCGATCATGACGATCATCGCGCCCGACACGCTCGCGACGCGACGCGCGCACTACGAGGAACTCGTGGTGATCGCCGATGAACTCCACGACCCGGCGATCCAGTTCGACGCGGCGTTCGCGCACAGTACGACAGCGTGGGAGTCGGGCGACGTCGAGGCATCGAACGAGATGCAGGAGATCGCGACGGCGCTGGCGCAAGAACTTCGCCAACCGCGTCTGGTCTGGCAGGCGAGCTTCATGCGGACGTCACGGTTGATCGAGGAGGGAAAACTCGACGAGGCCGAAACGTTGGCGACGGCCACGCTCGACCTGGGGGAGCGCGCCGGCCAGGGCGGTGAGGCATTCATCTTCTACACCGAGCAGCTCCTCGAGATCCGCCGCTGGCAGGACCGGCTCCCCGAAGTGGTCGAGATGTTCGGTGACCTCGCCGGCCGTGACGACATCGACTTCGGCTATTCGCTGATTCGCTACCTCTACGACGCGGGTGAGCACGCCGCGGCCGGCGCGCGGTACCGCGAGGTGCTCCGGCGCGTTGTGCTCCCGCCGCGCCGCGACATGCTCGCGCTCGCGACGCTCTACAACCTCGGCTACCTCGCAGCCCGTCTCGGTGATCGCGAGCACGCCCCGGCGCTCTACGAAGCGCTGGCGCCATATGCCGGTTCGTTCACCAACACGACAGTGGCCAAGCCGGTCGCGCACCACGCGCTGGGCATGCTGGCGGCCACGATGGGCGACGCGGCCCGTGCGGTTGAACACCTCGAATGCGCGACGCGCGTGCACGAGCGAGTCCAGGCCCCGCTCCTGCTCGACGAAACCCGAGTCGAGCATGCGCGCCTACTGCTCGCGACCGGAGCCTCGCGAGCCGTGGTCGACGGTGTGGTCGAGGCGGTTCGACTCGGGGCCGCGCGGCGCGGTGCGCGTTTTCTGCTCCGCGCGTGCGACGGCCTCGAGATGGGGTGATTCGTACTCGGGCGGTCGAAGGCCCCACTTCTTCTGCTGGAGGTAGTCGACGCGCCACGGCGGTCGGTTCCCGCGCTCGGCGTCGATCCACTGCTGGTACATGCGTTGGGTGACCATCGACGCGAGTTTCGAGAGGGAGCGGCCTTGGAGGTGTGGCGCGACCACGCGTAGGAAGGGGCGGGCGAGGTCGATCAGCATCCCGACGGGGCCGGCGGGCGGCACGCCGAGCATGTCGGCATTCGTGTTGCCGATCAGTTGCCGCGTCAGGGCGGCGGGATAGTTCTTGGTCATCGGCAAGCGCATCTGGCGTTGCATCACGTCGAGGAGGGATGCCATCAGCGTCTGGCCGTCGGCGCTTTCACGCGCGTGGCGCCGGAAGATGGTTTCACCGACGAGCCGCAACTCCTCGATGGTGAGCGGTTGCTCGTCGGGAGCGGATGGGCTGCGCCGGAGCAGCGAGTAGTCGATCCCGAGGAGATGCCCGACGGCGAGCCAGAAGTGCACGTAGTCGTCGCGCGCTTGGGCGTTCGCGGGGCTGTTGGTGACGATGCCGAGGTTGTCGAGCGCATCGAGCACGACGACCGTGAACACAACCAGCGTGCCGACCAGGTCTTCCTGGTTGATCGGGACGCCGTAGCGCTCGACCGACCAAGGGCTTTCGTTGTCGTGGAGGATCATGTGGCGGACCGCGGCGTGGAAGAGGCGTACCCCCCGCACCGATTGCGCGCCCCGAGTACCCGGCTGGAGCGGCGACGGGTTGTCGGCCATGAGGTCGATGAGCATCTGGCCGGTTTCGGCGACCCGGCGCGTGGTGTGGCCGGTGGTCAACTCCGCGGTGCAGGTCGAGCACGCGCGCGCCGTCGGCGGCGGTGTAGCTGTACGGCAACGATCCGCAGAACAATGCCGACGCGATTTCCAATCCGAAGTCGCAGAGGAAGGTCTTGCCGCCGATCAGCCGGTCGGTGCTCACCCACGCCGGGAGTGCGTCGTCGGCGCGGAGGCCGTCGTAGTCGTACAACCCGTCGGAGATCATCTCGGAGACGACATCACGCGCGTTGCGTTCCTTGTCGTGGCAGAACGCCTCGACGGCGCGATCGGCCGCGGGGTCGCCGATCTTGCGCAACGTGCCGAGGTGCGCGTCTTCGAGCGCGAGGTCGACGATGCGCCGGTCGCGTGGCGACGGGCCCTCGAACATTCCCTGGTCTCGCTGCTCGGCCCGGAACAGGCTGACGACGAAGTTCATTCGTTCCGCGAACCGCGTCCAGTTGTGCGCGCCTCGTCCGGCCCGGTTGCCGCCGGAACGGTCGAATTCTTCGACGAGTGTTTGTGTGTGTTCGTCTTCGAGGCGCTCGAGGAGCGCAGGGTAGAGCGGTTGCCCGCCCGGTCGGTCGTCGAGCCCGCGACCGAGGAAGAGCGGTGCGACCGGGCCGCGGATCGGCCCCTCCCACGCGAACACACGACGGGTCATGAACGTCTCGTAGTGCTCGGTGAGCCAGCGCCACATCGGTGAGCGCTGCCGGAACGCCCACGGCGTGCCGCGGTGTTTGAGCACGACGACGGGTTCGGCGGGATCGTGGGGGTCGGCGTTGCGAAACTCGACGAGGTGCTTCGCGACCGGGTCGAGCGCGATCTGGATCACCGGCTGCAACCGCCACTGCTCGTACTGTGCGAGCCGCAAGTTGGCTCGAAGCACGTACTCGGCTTGCCGTTTCGGGTCGGATTCGCAGGCGGCGGCGTAGTAGCAGCGGATCCCTTCGTGCAGCCACGAAATGTCGCCGGCGCAGTACATGTCGGAAGGCTCGACGGGCTTGATCTTCGCGAGGAAGGCATCGAACGCCGCGTCGTCGCCATGACCAACCACGGGGGGGTTTGCTTCCAACCAATCGAGGAACGATGCGATCGCGAACGCGATTTCGTGGAAGACGAGCCGGTTCCCGATCGCGAGCGCGCGTGGCATCGCCGCGTCGCTCAGCAATCTGAGGCTGTGCTGGAGTCGTGTGAGCGGGCCGGAGAACAGCCGCATCCAGGGCTCGCTCGACACGAGCTGCGCGAAGGCCATGCTCGGTTGGTCGAGCCGGAGGTTCTCGCCGACCGTGTACGACGACCACCGGCCGAACGTGAACCAGTTGGCATTCCCGCCGGTGCGATTCGCGAGCTGAACCGATAAGTCGGCGTACGCGAACGTGATCCACTGGTTGCGGTAGCGATCATCGCGGAGCCTGCAGATCGCCTCGACCGCTTCCGTGCGGACCGGGCGCGTCGGGTCGAGCACCCCGCTCATTGCGTCTTCCCCACTTGCCTTCCCCACTTGCTTCCCCACGTGCCGCTCGCCATCCGACGTTAACACCACGCGAACGGTGGCCCGCTCCGAAGAGCGGGCCACCGGGTTCGTAGGCCTACCGGCCTGCAGGGTTGTGTGTCTGTGGATTCGAGTTACGCGACCGGTGCGGGCATGGCCCCACCGGTGGTCGGTGCGACTGCGTGGGCCTTCACGTCACGCTCGTGCATCAGGAAGCCGATCACCAACGCGCCCGCCACGCCGATCGCGCCGAGGAGTGCGGCGATGCCGACCCAGTAGGCGATCATCCCGACGACCGACCAGCCCCACGCGTAGAGCAGGAGCCCACGGAGCGTCTCACCCTTGAACATCGTCGCGACCGTGCCGGCCAGCTTCGTGTCGTTGGGGTTCGCCTGGGCTTCGGCGCTCAGCTGCGAGTAGGTCTTGCCGCCGCCGATGCCTTCGAGGTGCACGGCGATGAACTGGTTCGCGTAGGCCTTCGCCTTCGGGCCGCTGTCGACCGTCTGGCCGGCGTACCGCTGCAGGCCGGGGAACTCCTGCGGGCTGAAGTTCGCGGCGCCCTTGGCGGGGAAGACGATCTTCTGCGAGGCCAACTGGTCGTGGACCATGTTGTCGGCAAAGTTCGAGCCCCACAGCAGCAAGACGCTGCCGACGGCGAGCACGATGAACAGGATCGCTCCGATAATCGCGAGCGACGGCATTTCCTTCAACCAACTACGAAGTCGCGCCATTGTTTCTCCTTGCGCCGATTCTCTTGACGCGATGTGCGTCTTGCGAGTGAGCTCATAATCGGCGTTCGGGAAGCTCGACGCGAGTGTCGACGGCCACCTCTCCAGTGCGCGCAAGGCCATGCAAGTTGGGACTGAAGTCCTATCTCGGGCGGGCTCGACGTGCCGACAGGCCGGGCCCATTCCGGAGAAAGGGGACAATGCCGGGCGACCCTGATGCGGGTCGCGGTTAGTTGAGCGCCGGCGCACCCGGGGCGTGGCGGCGCCCGAAGCGCCGAAGGTTGAAGTAGGCGAAGGCCGACTGCGCGGCCAGCGCGATGACGACGCCGACAAGTACCGGGTGGATCTGGCTCGCAACACCCAATGCGACGATCACACCGGGCACGAACCACACCCAGAAGTAGCGCAGCCACAGACGCGATGCCTGGAAACGCGCGTACGCGTTGGCGATCGGCGCAAGGTCGGGTTGCTCGACGCTGCGGCCGAGGCGCACCATCCGCCGCACGCGGAGCCGGTCGGTGCGTTGGAGCTTGCTCCAGGCGCCGAGAAATTCTTCGTCTTCGGTCGTTCGCTGCATGGCTTGCATGGTGGCATGGACGCGATGCCCGCGGAAGAACGCAGCGCCTGATGTAACAGAGCGGAAACCTCAGCGAGACTTCGGCGAAACCACCGGCTTCTACGTTGCGCTCGGCCTATTCGAGCCAGGCAACGGAGGAACCAACTTGCGATATCGACTCGCCCGGGCAGCGGTGCTGACTGCGGGCATCAGCGCGATCGTCGCGCTCTCTTCGGGCGTAGCCTGGGCGAGCGCAACGGACGCCGGTGGCACGACAACGAAGGAGCTGACGCACACCGACATCAGTCTCAACCTGTTGTGGGTCGTCGTCGGTGCAGTACTCGTCATCTTCATGCAGGCGGGCTTCGCGCTCGTCGAAACCGGCTTCTGCCGTGCGAAGCATGCGGCGCACGTGGTGTCGACGAACTTTGCGATCTTCGGGGTCGGGTTCGTCGCCTACTACTGCGTCGGTTTCGCGTTCATGTTCGGTGGCTTCACCGCGCCGATCATGGGTCTCAACAATGCGGTGGGAGGGGCGCACGCCAACCTGATCGGATCGGGGCACTGGGTCTTCCTGTGGAAGGGCGGGTTCTTCCTCCAAGGCCACGCGTACGACGTTGCTGCGGCGGCGTTCTTCCTCTACATGGTCGCGTTCATGGACACGACCGCGACCATCCCCACCGGCGCGATGGCCGAACGTTGGAAGTGGAACTCCTTCGTGCTGTGGGGGCTCTTCTGCGGCGCGATCTACTACCCGCTGTTCGGTGCATGGACCTGGGGTGGCGGTTGGCTGTCGCAGCTCGGCAATAGCGCGAGCTGGGGCCACGGGTACGTCGACTTCGCCGGATCCGGTGTGGTGCACATGATGGGTGGTATTGCCGGCCTCGCCGGTGCGCTTGTCCTCGGGCCTCGCATCGGGAAGTACGGAGCCGACGGCAAACCGCGCACGCTGGCAGGGCACCACATCCCGATGGCCATGCTCGGCACGTTCATCCTGCTGTTCGGCTGGTTCGGGTTCAACGCAGCCTCGACCTTCGCGGCAACCGACCATCGCTTCGCCCTGGTGGCGGCGAACACCGCGATCGCCGCGGCGTTCGGAGCGGTGTTCGCGATGCTCTGGGTGCAGTTGCGCACGCCCGACCGCAAGCCCGATCCGGGCATGATGGCCAATGGCATGCTCGCGGGCCTGGTCGCCATCACGGCGCCCTGTGCCTTCGTGCAGCCGTGGGCGGCGGCGACGATCGGCCTTCTTGCCGGCATCATCGTCGTCGAGTCCGTCTGGTTCATCGAAAAGCGCGGCATCGACGACCCGGTCGGCGCCATCTCCGTGCACGGCGTGTGCGGTGCATGGGGCGTGATCGCAGTCGGTCTCTTCGCCGACGGCAGCTACGGCCAAGGCTGGAACGGCAGCCTCGCCGACAGCAAGTACGGCGTGTCGGGTCTGTTCTACGGGCATGGCGGTGGCGGGCAGTTGCTCTCGCAGCTTGCGGGGGTCGCGACCATCGCGATTGTGATGGGTGGCATCTCCTACGTGTTCTTCGCCGTCCAGAACAAGCTCACCAAGGGCGGGATCCGTCCGACAGCCGAGGTCGAAATGCAAGGCGTCGACCTCCCGGAGATGGGCGTGCTTGCGTACCCGTCGTTCTATGGCTCCTCGATCCACGTCGAGATGCCTGACGGCGACGGGATGCACGAGCTCCCGGAACCGGTACCGGTGGGGCAAGAACACTCGCGCTGACCTGAAGTTGCACTCGCCAGTGTGGGGACGCGTGAGCGTCCCCACACTGCGCGTCGCGGAGAGTGGGAGGGAGCGGCGTGTCGCGCGCGTCCGAGTCGTCGGCGTCGCAGTGGCTCAACGGTGACATCGTCGTGCTGCGGTGGCCGGAACAACAGGCGGAAGCCGTCAGGCTCGCCGATGAGGAACGTCCGTACCTGCTGCTTGTCGAGCAAGGAGCCGCGCCACCCGACGTCGGTGGCTGCCTCGTCGACTGGGTGCGGTTGCCGGTCGACGACGCCGACATCCGGGCACGGCTCACCGCGCTCGAACGGCGAGCGGCGCGTCACCCGACGCAACCGACCCTGCATACCGATGGCACACTCATCTTTCGGGGCCGGCGGGCCTTCCTCTCGCCGTTGCACGCCCGGATCTCGGCGGTGCTCGTCGACGCGTTCGAGAGTGGCGTCGCCGAGAGCGACCTGTTCGGCGCGGTTTGGCCCGAAGGTGGCAGGCTCGCCAAGATGCGGGTGCACATCTCACGGCTGCGCAAAGACCTGGTCCCGCTCGGTTTGGAGATCACTGCGATACGCAATTTCGGGTACCGGCTGCACGCCGCCAATCACGTCGACATGCGAACCCCGAGGAGCGGTCCGGAGTAATGGATGTCAATCGCATACTGCTCGACATCCTCGTTGTGTTGCTGGCGGCGAAGGTCGCCGCCGAAGTCGCCGATCGCATCAACGTCCCGGCCGTGGTCGGCGAGATCATCGCCGGGATCATCATCGGCCCGTCGGTCCTCGGGATCGTGCACACGAGTGAAGCGCTGCAGACGCTCGCGCAGCTCGGCGTCATCCTCCTCCTGCTCGAAGTAGGCATGGAGATGGACCTCGCCGAGCTCCGGAGCGTCGGCCGGGCCTCGCTCCTGGTCGCGTTCGTCGGCGTTGCGGTACCGATGGTCACCGGCGCGGGCATCGGCCTGGCGTTGAACATGACGGGGAAGGAGGCGCTGTTCGTCGGCGCCGCGCTGACGGCGACGAGCGTGGGTATCACCGCGCGGGTCTTCGGCGACCTCCGCGCGCTCGCGACGATCGAAGCGAAGACGGTGCTGGGCGCGGCGGTCGCCGACGACGTGCTCGGGCTCGTGATCCTCACGGTCGTGACGCGCATCGTCAGCGAAGGCTCGGTGTCGGTACTCGGCGTGTTGTGGGTGGTCCTCGTCGCCGTCGGTTTCGTGGTGCTCGCCTCGCTCATCGGCGTGCGGTTGGTGCCGCCGGCGTTCGCCTTGCTGCGTCGTTACAGCCGTTCCGCCGGCACGTTGGTCGCGGTGGCGCTGGCGTTCACGCTCGCGGTTTCGGAGCTTGCACATGCGGCGCAACTCGCACCGATCGTCGGCGCATTCGTCGCCGGGCTCGCACTGGGCCGGAGCAGCGCGGCCGACCGGGTCCGCATCGAACTCGCACCGGTCGGGCACCTGTTCATCCCGGTGTTCTTCCTGGAGATCGGCATCGACGCGCAGGTCCGGCAGTTCGCCCGGCCCGCCGTGCTCTGGATCGCGGCGGTCCTGCTCGTCGTCGCGATCATCGGCAAGCTCGTGGCCGTCGTCGGCATGGCGGGCTCGCCCGGCGATCGCCTGCTGGTTGGTATCGGGATGATCCCCCGTGGTGAAGTCGGACTGATCTTCGCGACGCTCGGACTGCGCCAGCACGTGTTCGGGGAGGATGTGTACGCGGCGCTGTTGCTGGTCGTGCTCATCACGACCGTCGGCACGCCGCCCGTGTTGCGCGCGCGCCTGCTCGCGATGCGCGCGGGCCGGCGCGCCCCCGGCACCACGCCGAGCGCGGTCCCCACCGGTGAGCTCGTCTTTCTCGACCCGGGCGGCTACGTACAACTTCACTCCGAGCCGTTGCCGTCCGACGCGCTCCGCACCGCCCTCCAGGCGGCGCGTCTGGCCCGCGAGCACGGAGCCGGCGCAACGCTGCTCGAATGGTTGGAGGCGTTCCCACCCGGCCCGCGCCGGTTCGACGCCGCGGCTCGCGACGAGTTCTTTCGACTGCTCGCGGAAGGCGGTCCACGATCGTGGCGGCTTCTCACGACGTCGGGCGTGCTCCAGCGCGCGCTGCCGGAACTCGACGACGCCATCTCCCACCGGCTCCGCGACCCGTTGCAGATCGACCCGTTGTCGTCATTGCGCCTCCCTCGGTTGGAAGCCGTCCGTGAGGCTTCGAGCGAGCTCGCGCCGGGCCCGGTGCTCACGAGCGTGCTGCTCGCGTCGCTCGTCCTCGACGCCTGCGACGACGCGTCGGTGCAGCCCGTGCTCGTGGCGCGCCGCACGGTGCAGCGGCTCGATCTGGGCGCGGCGATCGAACAATCGGTGGCGGGGCTGGTCAGCGACGGCGAACTCCTCCCGGCCGCATTGCGACGCGTCGACGCGCTCGATGAAGAAGCGGTGCTGCAACTGGCGGTTCACCTGGCGACGACACAACAGGCCGACGCGCTCTTCTTCCTCGCGCACGCGACGTTCTCCGGCGACGCGTGGGAACGCGACCGGCTCGACTCCCTGGCCGATCTGGTTCGCGACGCGCTCGCCCACCCCGAGCTCGTCGGGCGCGACGCGTCGTACGCCGTCGAACGGCGCAAGCGGGAGGCGATGACCCTCGTTGCGGCGCCTGCCGCGCGGGCACGGATCGAAGCAGCTCCCCGGGAGTACGTCCTCACACAGACGCCGGCTGATCTGGCGCGCCACGCCCAACTGTGCGAACCGCCACCGCAGCGGTCGGAAGTGCGAGCCGCGGTCGACAACGTCGACGACGGCTACCGGGTCGAGATCACCGCGCGCGACCGGATCGGTCTGCTGGCTCGCACCGCCTGGGTGCTCCAAGACGCCCGGTGCTCGGTGCAACAGGCGGCCGCGGTGACGTGGGGCGACGGAACCGCGGTGGCCTCCTTCCGTGTGGAGGCCGCCCGACCTCCGGAGCCGGCCGCGTTGGCCGTGGCACTCGAGGCCGACCTCGACGCGCCGCTCGTCGCGGCGCCCTTGCCCGATGTGACGCTCGAATTCGACGACAAGGGTTCGCCCTGGCACACGCGGTGCACCGCGACCGGGCCCGATGTTCCCGGGCTCCTCCGTGGCTTGGCGACCGCGTTCGCGGTTGCGGGGGCCAACGTGCACTCGGCGCGGATCTTGACCGAGGCAGAAACGGCGCGCGACGTGTTCGACCTCACCGACCGGCGCGGTGCGAAACTCGACGAACACCTCCAGGAACGGATCGTCGAGGTACTGGCCCAAGGGTTCGAACCACGCCGGCGCCGCTTCGGCCTTCGGCGCCGTGGCGGTGCCGGCCATGCCCAGCCGCACCTTGCCATCGACGGCACCTAGAGCGGTGTTGCGTCATCCCACGGCAACGCGTCAGCGCGGGCGGCGGCCGCGCATCGCAAGGACGTCGTTGGCGTGTTCGCTGCTCCACCGTTCGACTTCGGCCCAATTCCACAGGTAGGTACGCCGGCGCATCACCGGTGCCGGGAAGTGGAACCGGTGCAGGCGCCAGTCGAGCACCACGTTGCGATGCCGGAGATGCAAACGCTCCGCAATCTCACCGGCGTCGACGAGTTCGATATCGCTCGGTGCCGGGTGGTCGCCACGAGCAGCCATTGGTCGTGGGCCTCGCCGTCAGCAATGACGATGTCCGCACATTTCCACGGAAACCTATGCAGCGTGCGTTGCGGGACCGAGTCCAGTCGGTGACGATGCCGCGTCGCGAATGTTTCCACCGCATTTCACGTGCGTCGATAGCTATCGCATAGCGATAGCTATCGACGCCCGTCGGTTTACACGTTGAGGCCGACGACGAGTTTCGGCGGGTAGTCGCGGAAGGTCATCACGTGGGCTCGGATGCCACGCTGGATCGCGTCGAGGTACGCGAGCTTGCGGATCAGGTAGCTGCGCGTTTCCTTCGGGTCGAGATAGAGGTTGTAAAGGCGACCGTACGGATATTTCTGACCGGTGCCGGTGAAGCCGCCCGGGTTCAGTACGTCGGTGTCGTTGTCGGAGATCGACGACAGCATGAACTTGTACTCACCGACACGCACGGCCGAGAACATCTGCCCGAGCCAGTAGTACTGGTGCTTGCGGTTGCTCAGCCCATCGGGCGCGAGCAGGAACGATGTCTGGTCGACGCCGTCGATGAAGCGGTCGTCGGGGATGCGATCGGCGGCGCCGGCGAGGCTGAGCATCGTCGGGAGGAAGTCGCTGAACGAGAACAGGCCGTCGGAACTCCGTTCGGGGTCGATCATGCCCGGCCACACGAACACCGACGGCACCCGTACGCCGCCTTCCCACGTCGAACCTTTCGCGCAGCGGAACGGCGTGTACGCCGCGTCGGGCCAGGTTTCCATTTCGGGGCCGTTGTCGGACGAGACCCACACGATCGTGTCGTCGAGCTGGCCGGTGGCTTCGAGCGCGGCGACGAGCCGGCCGACGATGTCGTCGAGCTCGAGGATGGTGTCCTTGTACGGGTGGCGCGCCGGTGAGGCGCCGACCCAACGTTCGCTCGGGTAGTTGTCGAAGTGGGCACCGCGGGTGTTGTGGTAGAGGAACCACGGTTGTTCGCTCGTGGCCATGCGGCCGATGAACGCCTCGGAGTACTGCGCCCATTTCTCGTCGAGCAACGTCAGCGCCGGGATCGTCACCTCCTCGACTTCTTCGACCTCGCCGCCACGCGTCGCGTGCACGAAGCACTTGCTGAACGGTTGGTTCTGGATCCACTCCGTTCGCGCCTCGTTGTAGACGACCTCGGGAAAGAAGTACGGGTCGCGCCACTCGGTGTACATGTCGGAGACGGAGAGGAAACCGTAGAAGTCGTCGAAGCCGACATGCTGCGGTTGGGAATCGTGGTTCTCCCCGAGATGCCACTTGCCGACGCACTGGGTGACGTAGCCCGCGTCCGACAGGAGCTGCGCGATCGTGATCTCGCCTTCCAGCCCACCCGGTTCCCCGTACATCGGTGGGCGTTGCAACCCGTGGCGCATCGGCACACGACCGGTCATGAGCGTCGCGCGCGAGGGCGTGCACGACGGTTCCGAGTAGCACGAGGTGAGGAGAAGCCCGCGCCGGGCCAGCCGGTCGATGTTGGGTGTCGGTGCGCCGACCGCGATCCCACCGCCGTAGCAGCCGAAATCGCCCCAGCCCACGTCGTCCATCAGGATGACGAGGATGTTCGGTCGGCGGCCGCCGTGCGCGCGCTGGTACGCCGCGATCTTCTGCTCCGCGACGCCGACCTGGTCGGCGTGCACGAACTGCGGTTCACGGTGCGCGGCGATCGCGGTCGTCGGGCTCGAGATCGGGTCGAACACTGGGGTGCCTCCTGCGAAAAACGCGGCTGGGATGTGAGGGTTGTGCGACCGTACCGTCGCATACTCCTCACAACCTGGTGAGTCGTGCTAGCTGACCTTGAACGTGCCGAAGCCGACTTCCTCGGTGACGTCGTTCACGAGCGCCTTCGCGGTGAGGCGCCACTGGCCCGGGAACGGGATCGTCGCGCCGGTGCTCACATAGTGGCCGGCGCCGAGCCGGATCATCTTGATGTCGAGCGGGGCAATGTTCTTGGTGGCTTCGGTCAACGACACTTGCACCTGCAAGACGTTCTCGACGATGCCCGTGGTGTGCTCGACCGTGACGTGGATCTGGTTCGGGCCGGCTTTGGCGGGGATCACCTCGACCTCGAACCACGTCTTGTTGTCGTCGCTCTTCAGGGTCGCGAGGTACGGCTTGGCCCGGTCTGCGCGCTGATCGGCGCCGCGTTCACCAGCATGGAGGTGATGACGAGCACGACGATCGCGAACGCGATCTCGTACCAGATCGCGCTGCGGAGGCGCCGGACCGTGTCTTCGGGCTCGGGTGGGTCGGGCGGGCCCGTGGTCGCGAGCATCGCCCCGGGGCCGGCGGGGAGAGGGCTCAAAGCGGCTCGGCCCGACTTGCGGATCTCGTAACGCACGATGTCGCGGCTGGCCGACGCGACGAGGAGCACCGCTGCGAACGCGCCGATCTTGATGACCAGCAGGCGGCCGTAGCCGGTATGGAGAAGGTCGCCGAGGTGCTCGACCTGCCGGAACGACTGGAACGTGCCCGTCGCGAGGATGATCCCGACGCAGCTCATCGCGAGGGTCGAGAAGCGGTCGACGATCCGCTCGACGGCGTCGACGTCGCGCCCGCGTAACGGTTCGGTCGCGAGCACCGCGAGACCGCCGAGCCAGGCCGACATCGCGAGCACGTGGACGGCGTCGGCCGGTACTGCGAGCGCGATCCAGCGACCGGTGGACGCGTGGCCCGCGAGCGACAGCGTGAGCGCGATACCGGCACCGAGAACGAGCGCGGCGAACACGAGCGGTTTGCTGTCGCGGCGGCGTGACAGGCCGCGGAGCACCGGGATCGCGACGAGGAGCAGCACGGCCCGCGCGATCCACATGTTCCCGGCGCGCGTATTGATCGTTTCCGAGAGCAACGACGAGTCGAAGCCCTTCGTGATCCCGCCGCCGCTCGCGTACGCCGCTTGCATCGGGATGTCGGCGAGCACCGTGAGGAGCGCCACGATCCACGAGCCGAGCAGGAGGCGCCGGATGCGCGCCGCGTCCCAGCCTCCCGGCCACAGCGCGACGAGGAACACGGTGACGCCGATCAAGAGCGCGATCGAAGCGAACGTGAGGAAGCGGATGACGCCGTAGGTGACGCCGACAACCTTGTTGCCTCCGCCTTGTTGGGCCAGCAGCTTCTGGGCGAACTCGCTGCCCGACGCCGACACCTGCGCGTTCCCGACCGCGAACTCGAACGCGCCTTGCACCGGGTGGGTGTCGGCCGAGATGACCCGCCACGTGACCGCGTAGGTCCCGTCCTTCAGGGCCGGGAGCGATACCGACGCCGTGCTCGACTTCCCGTTCGCGTGCACCGACTTACCGGTTTTGATCGCGTTGCCCTTCTGGTCGAACACGCGGATCGCGTCGGGCTGGAACGTCACTGCTTCGCTGTACTGGAGCACGACGGTCTTCGGCGACGTCTGCACCGTCGCGTTCGGTTGGGGCGTTGTGCTGTCGAGCGTCGCGTGCGCGAACGCAGGCCCGGCCGTGACGATGATGATCGCCACCGTCGCGGCGGCGAAGACGAGCGGTTTTTTCATCCGGCGACGTGCCTCAGGTGTGGTCGGCGGCCCGTTCTGGGGTTCCTGTTCCCGTCATCGTGCACGATCCGGTGCAGGAGCCACAGTGCAGTCAAGCCGACCAGGTCGGTGACGTGCTGGAGTTCACCCGAGGGCGTCGCCCGGTGCGACGCGACGTCGGCGATCGACGTGCCGAGCAGGCAGACGACCAGCGCGACCGCGATCGGCAGCACCCCGGCGACCGCCTGGCGTGGTCGCCATGCCACCCACAGGAACCCGATCGCGAGCGCGACGTCGAACGAACCGATGTGCCGGGCGACGTGCACCGGCAGGTGCGCGTCGTCTCCGAGCAGCAACGCGGGCGTGGCCAGCGCGATCTGGAGCAGCCCGGTGCAGGCGAGCACGACGCGGACGCCGAGGGATTGTTCGTCGGTGCCGACCGGTGAGGGCGCGGGTCGCAGCCCGGCCGCGGCGAGGATCTGCGGCGTGAGATCGGGAACCGGTTCGGCCGCTCGGAGCCGGGTGAAACGCCGGAGCCGTTCGGTTTCGACCTGGTACTCGCGGCAGTCGCCGCACTCTCGGAGATGCGGCAGTGCGCGAGCCCATGCTTCGGGGCCGACCTCACCGTCGGCGTGGGCAGAGATCAGTTCCCGGCATTCGTCGCAGCGCATGGTGTCATAGTCGCCTCCGGAGTGGGGCGAGTTCCCGTCGCCCGCGAGGCGAAATGGCGCGTCGTCCAGCTAGGTTCGAGGCGTGGACGACCTGACCCGGTTGCTCGTCGCCGCCCGCGACGGCGATCAGCTGGCGCTGGTGAATGCCATCCGCGAAAGCCAGGCCGACGTGTGGCGCTGCTGCGCCTGGATCGTCGACGCCGCCGAGGCCGACGATCTCGTGCAGGAAACCTACGTACACGCGCTGCGTGCCCTGCCGAGCTACCGGGTCGAGGCCTCGGGGCGTACCTGGTTGATGTCGATCGCCCGCCGCACCTGCGCCGACGCGCTGCGGCGGCGGGTGCGCTCGCGCCGGTTCTGGTCGCGTATCGCGCCCCGCGACGGTTCCGTCGGAGATGCGTCACGCCAGGTCGCGCTGGAGACGTTGATCGAGTCGCTGGCGCCGGAGCGCCGCGAAGCATTCGTGCTCACCCAGTTGATGGGCTGCTCCTACGAGGAGGCGGCCACGGTGTGCGACGTCCCGATCGGAACGGTGAGATCGCGTGTCGCTCGCGCCCGAGCCGATCTGACGGCGGCGATCCGTGCCGCCGAGGCGATGTGACGATTTCTCGGAACCAGGGCCTGGCCGGGAACGACTCATGGGGCAACAGCAGCACCAACGGGGGGAGACCGAAGTGTTCAAGCGGTTCGCGACTGCAGCGGGAGCGGTGGCGTTCGTCGTCGCGCTGGCCGCGCCGGCCAGCGCGCACGTGCTCATCGAGCCGAATTCGGCACCGAGCGGCAGCGATGCCGTTCTCTCGTTCATCGTCCCGAACGAGATGGACAATGCGAACACGACCCAGGTGGTGATCGCCTTCCCGACCGATCACCCGATCGCCGACGTCGTCCTCGAGTCACCCCCGGGTTGGACCGCGAAGGTCACGACGGCCAAGTCCGCGAAACCGATCCAGACCGATTCCGGGCCCGTGAACGACTACGTGTCGCGCGTCACCTGGTCGGGTGGTTCGATCCCTCCGGGCGAGTTCCAGACGTTCTCCGTCGACGTCGGCCTGCCCGACGCTTCGTCGCTCACGTTCCCGGCGCTGCAGACCTACTCGAACGGCCAGACCGTGCGCTGGATCGAAACGCAGGCTCCCGGCCAGCCCGAACCCGATCACCCGGCGCCGGTGCTGACGCTCACCGCCGGCGACACCGGATCGGCCGCAACGACGACAACCGCCGCGAGCACCTCCGGGCCGTCGACGTCGGGTTCGTCCTCGTCGTCGAGCAACGGCTCGAAGGGCCTGGCCACGTCGGCGCTGGTGGTGGCGATCATCGCGCTGCTGGTGGGCGCCGGTTCCTTCGCCGTCGCGCGAACCCGCCGGGCCTGAGGCGTCGCCGAACCGGCGTGAGCGGGCGGGCTCGCGCCGGTTCGGCCGCGGCCCGGAAACGGGCCGCGAACGGGTCGTCGACGGTGGGTATGCCATCCTGGGCACGCCTTGAAGACCGCTCGGTTCTTGTTCCGGTTCACCGCAATCGTGGTGATTGGCGCGCTCGCGCTCGGTGGTTGCTTCGCGCTCATCGCCCCCGCCGCGCGCCAGGTGATCTTCGGTACGACGGCGTACGGATCGATCCTGCCCAAGCTCAGCCGCCCGGCCGAGCGCTCGATCGTCTACGACACGTACGGCAACCCGATCGACACGCTCTACGACCAGGACCGCGAGTCGATCGCGTTCAAGGACATACCGAAAACGCTGATCGACGCGGTGCTCTCCATCGAGGACCACGGCTTCTACCAGCACGGCGGTGTCGACGCGAAGGCGACGATGCGCGCCCTCATCGAGAACGTCGGCTCCGGTCACGTGCAGCAGGGTGGCTCGACCATCACCCAGCAGCTGGTGAAGAACACCCTCATCAAGCACCCCAAGCGCGACCTGCAGCGCAAGATCCAGGAAGCGTTCCTCGCGACGCGGCTCGAGAAGGAGCTGACGAAGAACCAGATCCTCGGGCGCTACCTCAACGTGATCTACCTGGGTGACGGTGCCTACGGGGTGCGTTCCGCGGCGGAGCGCTACTTCGGCGTCGAGCCGAAGAAGCTCACGCTGGCCGACTGCGCCATGATCGCCGGGCTGATCCAGTCGCCGGAAGAACTCAACCCGATCACCCACCCGCGCGCGGCCCGGATCCGGCGCGCGACCGTCCTCGACGAGATGGTGAAGTACGGGAAGATCACGGAAGGTGCGGCGGCGTTCGCGAAGCGGCAACCGTTGCCGACCAAGACGCACAACAACAACCCGACCGGCAACCCCGACAACGGTTACTACCTGTCGTGGGTGATCAACCATGTGCTCCTGCAGGACGACCCGACGGTGAAAGGCGACGTCGGTGAAGTGCTGAAGGACGCCTACGACTCGCCGTACAACGCGGTCTTCCAGGGTGGGCTGAAGATCTACACGACCTTCGACCCGTTCATGCAGAACCGCGCCCTCCAGGCGGTGCGAAGCAATCTGCCGGAGTCCGACTTCGCCGCCGCCATGATCGCGATGGACAACTCGAACGGCGCCGTCGTCGCAATGGTCGGCGGCCCGAACTTCGACACCGCGAAGTTCAACCTTGCGACGCAAGGGCTGCGCCAGACCGGTTCGACTTTCAAGGCGATCACGCTGGCGACGGCGCTCGAAGCCGGGTACTCGCCGAACGACATCGTCAACGGCACCCCGCCGTTCGTCTACCCGATCCCCGGCAGTGCGCCCCTCGACATGCGTAGCGACTGCGGCGGCCCCGAGACGCTCACCGCCGCCATCGCCCGGTCCGACAACTGCGCGTTCACCCGAACGCTCGTCTCGCTCGGCGCGGCAACGGTGGCTCCGACGGCGCGAAGCGAGTGATCGCGATGGCCGGTCGCTTGGGGATCAGCACGAGCACCCTCTACCCGTCGCCGACGTTGACGCTCGGTACGGGAGCGACGTCGGTGTTGCAGATGGTCGGCGCGTACTCCGTGTTCCCGAACAACGGCATCCGCCGCCCGCCGATGTTCGTGACCAAGGTCGTCGCGCCCGACGGCAAGGTGCTGTTCCAAGACCCGGGTTCCGGCACACCGGTGCTGAGCCCGCAGGTCGCCGAAACGGAAACCCAGATGCTGCGAGGCGTCATCACCGGCGGTACGGGTACGCGGGCGAACATCGGTCGCCCGGCGGCCGGCAAGACCGGCACCACGACCAACAGCACCGACGCATGGTTCATCGGGTTCACCCCCCAGTACACCGCCGGTTTCTGGATGGGCAACCCGCTGAAGGAAGCGGCTTCACCGGTACTCGGCGGCATTTTCGGCGGGCAATATCCCGCCGAGATGTGGCACGACTTCATGTCGTCGGCGGTCAGCAACCTGCCCGCGCTCGACTTCACGCACCCCAACGCGAGCCAGTTCCCGTCCGTGCAGTACATCGACGAGCACGGCCGGAGCCTGCACTTCGTGCTCCCGACAACGACGACGACGGCACCGCCGGTCACCACGCCGACGACCGCACCCGCGAAGAAGAAGCCGAACCAGTCGCCGGGCACCACGACGCCGACGACCAAGCCGCCGGCCACGACGCCGACCACGAAGAAGCCGCCGAGCACCACCGCTCCCGGCGGCGGCACAGGTGGAGGGCCGTGAGCAGCACACTCGACGAGTTGTTGCTCGTCCAAGAGCGCGACGTTGCGCTCGACCGTTTACGTCATCGCCGGGCATCGTTGCCGGAGCGCTCGGAACTCGTAGCACGTGAAGCCGACGTCGCGCGCCTCGAACGCGAGGCCGGCGAACTGCGACGCGCGCGCGACGAGCAGTTGGCCGAAGAACGGCGCCTCGACGACGAAGCCCGCTCGCTCGAAGCCAAGGCGAAGGAGGTCGAGCAGCGCCTCTACTCCGGAACGGTGTCGTCGCCGAAGGAATTGCAGGCGATGCAGGCCGACGTCGACATGTTGAAGCGGCATCGCAGCGACATCGAAGACAGCGAACTCGAGTTCATGGAACAACGGGAACGGCTCGACGGCGAACTCGCCACCGCCGAAGCCGCGCTGGCCGCCTTCCGGGCCGACGTCGCCCGGTTGCGCGCCGCGATCACCGATGCCGAACGCGAGATCGACGACGAGGCTGCGGTCGAGGACCAAGCCCGCGCCGACCACGCGCAGCGGGTCACGCCGTCGTTGTTGGCCGACTACGAACGGCGGCGGGCGCAGAACCGCGGCGCCGGTGCGGCCCGGCTCGTCGGCGACACCTGCCAGGCCTGCCATTTGTCGATCCCGTCAACCGAGGTGGAACGCATCCGGCGTGCCCCCGAGGGTTCCATTGCCTATTGCGACAACTGCGGCGCGATCCTCGTCCCGTGAACGCCGACAATCTCTCGTTGCCGTTCGAGGGCGACGACGAACGCCTCGATGAGATCGTGGTCTTCGCCGACGGCGGTTCGCGAGGGAACCCGGGCCCGGCGGCGATCGGCGCGGTGGTGCTCGACCCGTCGACGGACCCGCCCCGCACGCTCGCCACGGTGAGCGAGGCGATCGGGGTGACGACGAACAACGTGGCCGAGTACGAGGCGCTCATCGCGGGCCTCGAGGCGGCCGCCCGGTTCCACGCGCGGCGACTGCGGGTGCGGGCCGACTCGTTGCTCGTGATCAACCAACTCCGGGGGCGATGGAAGGTGAAGCACGACGGTTTGCGGCCGCTTCACGAACAGGCGCGCTCGCTGCTGCGCAGCTACGAGCACGTCGATCTCGGCCATGTGCCACGCGCGCAGAACAAGGAAGCTGACGCGCTCGTCAACGCCGCGCTCGACGCGCAAGCCGGGCAATGATCTTCTGGTACGCCGCGGGTGCGGTGTTCCTCGTATGGAACGTGTTCCAGAGCCCCGGTCTCGACATGCGATTCGTCGCCGTGGGCGCGATCTTGCCCGTTGCGCTCGATGCGCCGTTCCGCGAGCAGGCGTACGCGCACGCAGTGCTCGCACCGATCCTCGCGCTGCTCGTCGTGATGTTCGCGACACTCGGGAGGGGCCACCGATTGCTGCGCCGCCGGTTGCTCGGTTTGCCGATCGGTTGGTTCTGCGGGCTGGTGCTGTCGGGGAGTTGGGCGCGCAAGGAAGTGTTCTGGTGGCCGGTGTTCGGCGCGACCCGTCCGCACGCGGCGCTGCTGCCGCCGCTCGGTGCCGTCGTCGCCGAGGAGGCGATCGGCATCCTCGTCGCGTTCTGGTGTTACCGCCGGTTCGGTCTCGCGAGCCGGCAGCGCCGCAACGAGCTGTTGCGCACCGGCCGGGTGCATGTGGTGTCGCAGTGATCGCGTTCGTGCGCCACGGTCAGACGGCCGCGAACCGCGCCGGGCTCTTCCAGGGACGCGTCAATACGCCGCTCACCCCGCTCGGGCGCGACCAAGCCGGCAAGGTCGCGCAATTGCTGGCCGCGTCGGACGCGCCGGTGCGGGTCTTCAGCAGCCCACTCGACCGCGCCCGAACGACGGCCGAGGCGATCGCGTCGGCGACCGGGGTCGGGGTGGAAGTCGACGATCGGTTGGTCGAGGTCGACTACGGCGAATGGGACGAGCTCGCGCTCGGCGACGTTCCCGTCGACGCGTGGCGGCACTGGCGCGACACGCCGTCGTTCGCGCCGCCCGGTGGCGAAAGCCTCGAGGCGGTGACCGAACGGGTCGTCGACTTCTGCACCGCGCGTGAACACGAATGGCGCAACGACCTGATCGTCGCGGTGAGCCATGTGTCGCCGATCAAGGCGGCCGTGTGCTGGGCGCTCGGGGTCGGCACGCCGGTGAGCTGGCGGATGCAACTCGGGTTGGCTTCGATCACGCGCATCGCCGCCGGTCGCGACGGCGGCCCGGCGCTCTTCTCGTTCAACGAGACGGCGCACCTGACGCAGTAACCGGGATCGTGCGCCGGGCCGGCATCGCGTGACCGCCCGCGGCGTCGACGATGAAGCGGCCTTCGCCGGGCCCCTCGGCCACGGGCATGCCGAGGGCCTCGAGGAGCGCGTGGTCTTCGTCGGCGGTACGACCGGCCGTGGTGAGGTAGTTCCCGATGATGAGCGCGTTCGCGCCGGCGAGCAGGCCGAGCGCCTGCAGTTCGCCGAGCACCCGCTCGCGCCCGCCGGCGAGGCGGAGCCAGGCGCCCGGCAGGATCAGGCGGAACAGCGCGATCGCCTGCAACGCCTCGCGCGGTGAGAGCACGGTCTGGTCGGCGAGCGGCGTGCCGGGCCGCGGGTCGAGCAGGTTGATCGGGACTTCGCACGGGTTCAGCGCCGCGAGTTCGAACGCGAAGTCGACGCGCTGTTCGAGAGTCTCGCCCATCCCGAGAATGCCGCCGCAGCACAATTCCATGCCGGCGTCGATCGCGAGGCGCGCCGTGGCGACCCGGTCGTCGTAACTGTGTGTCGTGCACACCTGGGGGAACAGCTCACGGCACGACTCGAGGTTGTGGTTGTAGCGCCGTACCCCCGCGCTCGCGAGCCGTTCCGCTTGCTCCGGTTCGAGCAATCCGAGCGAGCACGCGACTTCGAGGCCGGTTTCGCGATGCACCGCGTCGACCGCTTCGATCACCCGGCGCAGCAGGCGCTCCTCGGGGCCTCGTACGGCGACGACGATGCAGAACTGCGTCGCGCCCGCGGCGCGTGTCGCGTGCGCGGCTTGCACGATCTCGTCGACGTCGAGGAAGGCATAGACGTCGACGCCGGAGTCGAACCGCACCGACTGGGAGCAGAACGCGCAGTCTTCGGGGCACGCACCCGACTTCGCGTTGATCAGGCTCTCGAGCTCGACCTCGGGCCCGCACCACGCGAGCCGCACGCGGTGCGCCAGCGCGACGAGCGACGGCAGTTCGTCGAGCGGCAGCGCGGCGACGGCGAGGGCTTCGGCGCGAGTGAGCGGCCGGCGCTCGGTGAGCAGGGCGTGTTCGGCGGCAGCAAGGGGCATGCGCAGGAGGGTAACGAACGCGGCCGGCGGCCGATGGAAACGCCGCTACACGGGCTGCGGCACGGGTTCGGGCGCCGGGCGCGATTGGCGCCGCTGCTGGCGCAACGCCCGGCGCAACACGATCGGCCAGCCGATCACCGCGATCGACGCGAACGAGAACCACTGGATCGCGTACGACATGTGGTTCACGTCGGTGACCTTCGCCGGCTTCGGCAGTTGGGGAGTGTCGTGCACGGGCGCAGGGTCCTGGTACTGGGCGATGACATAGGCCGGGAGCAACTGCAGGCCCGTCTTGCCGGCGATGAAGCCGATGTCGGCTCGCGGCACCGACGGCACGCCGTGCTCGGGCTGTTCGTTCTCGCCGGCCTGGAGCGCGGCCGCCGGGCCGAGTGGGCCGCGCACCGTGACGGTGCCCGTCGGCGGGTTGGTCTCGTGCCAGCCGCCGAGCACGCTGTCGAGGGTGACCCAGCCCCGGTCGACGAGGACCGACGCGCCGGTCGAGAGCCGTAACGGGGTGAGCACGTCGAAGCCGTTTGCGCTCCCGCGCACCTGGTTGCGCAGGAGGTAGTCGTGCGCGAAGTCGTAGGTGCCGGTGGCGCTGACCCGACCGTTCGCCCGGGCGACTGCGGCCGCGTTCACGCCGGTCACGTCGGCGGCCGGCGCGGCAAATGCGGCTTTCTCCTCCGCGAGCTTGTGGTTGAACTCGTTGTTGCGGGCAAGCTGCCAGAAACCGGCCGCGACGAACAGGCTGGTGAGCACCAGGGCCAGCAGATGGCCGGCGATCCACCTCGGTCGCAGCAGCAGCATCGGCGATGAAGGTACCGACCCCGCGCTCCGAACCTCCGGTCAGGTACCCCGATCGGTCTCGGGGCCAAGTGATATAACCTTTACGTGCACGTCAACCGATGCCAACTCCGCCGCCCGTGACGGCCGCCGCCGGCGATCGGTACAAGTGGGTGGCGCTGTCGAACACGACGCTCGGGGTGTTCATGGCGTCGCTCGACTCGTCGATCGTGCTGATCTCGCTGCCCGCGATCTTCCGCGGTATCCGGCTCGACCCGCTCGAGCCCGCGAACGTCGGTTACCTGCTGTGGATGTTGATGGGGTACCTCGTCGTCACCGCGGTACTCGTCGTCACCTTCGGGCGCCTGGGCGACATGTTCGGCCGGGTCCGCATGTACAACGCCGGCTTCGCGGTGTTCAGCGCGGCCTCGCTGGCGCTCTCGCTGTGCCCGTGGCACGGTTCGAGCGGCGCGCTGTGGCTGATCGTCTGGCGCATCGTGCAAGGCATCGGCGGAGCGTTGCTGACGGCGAACTCGGCCGCGATCCTCACCGACGCGTTCCCGGCGACACAACGTGGGTTCGCGATCGGTGTGAGCGTGATCGCCGGTATGGCCGGCGCGTTCATCGGTCTCGTCGTCGGCGGTGTGCTCGCCGACGTCGACTGGCGCGCGGTGTTCTGGGTCAACGTCCCGATCGGCATGTTCGGCACGGTGTGGGCCTACCTCAAGCTGCGTGAGGTCGGTATCCAGAAGCGGTCGCACATCGACTGGTGGGGCAACCTCACCTTCGGTACGGGCCTCGTCATGATCCTGATCGGGCTCACCTACGGGTTGCTGCCGCACGGGCACCGCACGATGGGTTGGACCGGCCCCTGGGTGTTGTTCGAACTTGTCGGGGGCGCCGCGATCCTCGGCTTGTTCGGTTTCATCGAGACGCGCGTCGCGGAGCCGATGTTCCGGCTCGACCTGTTCCGCATCCGCGCGTTCCTGATGGGCAATGTCGCGGGGTTGCTGTCGTCGATCGGCCGGGGCGGGATGCAGTTCATCCTGATCATCTGGCTGCAGGGCATTTGGCTCCCGCTGCACGGTTACAGCTTCGAACGCACACCGTTGTGGGCCGGGATCTACATGCTCCCGCTCACCGGTGGGTTCCTGCTCGCCGGGCCGGTGGCCGGTTGGCTGTCCGACCGGCACGGCGCGCGCCCGTTCGCGACGGGCGGCATGGCGGTGGCCGCGGCGAGCTTCGGCCTGTTGATGTTGTTGCCGGCCGACTTCTCGTTCCCGATCTTCGCGTTGCTGTTGCTGATGAACGGCATCGGCATGGGCCTGTTCGCGGCGCCGAACATGACCGGGATCATGAACAGTGTCCCTCCCGAGACGCGTGGCGCGGCGTCGGGGATGCGGGCGACGTTCCAGAACAGCGGGATGGTGCTGTCGGTCGGCGTGTTCTTCTCGCTGTTGATCGTCGGGCTCGCCGCGACGTTGCCGCATTCCATGTCGAGCGCGCTGCAGGCGAACGGCGTTCCCGCGGCGAAGGCTCACGCGGTCGCGTCGCTCCCGCCGGTCGGCAGCCTCTTCGCCGCGTTCCTCGGCTACAACCCGATGCAGAAACTGCTCGGCAGCGCGTCGCAGGCCGGCGTGACGAACGCGCAGTGGGCGAAGATCACCGGGAAGTCGTTCTTCCCGCACCTGATCGCGAACCCGTTCATGAACGGCCTTCGTATCGCGTTCGCCGCGTCGTTGATCATGTGCCTCATCGCGGGTGCGGCATCGTGGCTGCGCGGTGGGAAGTACGTCGCGGCGGGCGCCGAAGACGGCAGTTCGCCCGTCGGGCCGTTCGGCGCGCCCATCGAACCGGGCGCGCGTGGCGACGAGGCTCCGGAGCCGGAAGAATGGGTCCCGGCATGAGCGGGAACGTGACCGAGCGCGCGGGCGACGGCGAAGCGGCGCCCTTGCTGGCGATCGGTGCGGTCGCCCGGCGGGCCGGGGTCACGACCCGCACGTTGCGCTACTACCAGGAAATCGGGTTGTTGCAGCCATCGGGCGTGACGACGCGCGGCAACCGGCTCTATTCCGATCCCGACATCGAACGGCTGCAACGCATCCTCGAACTGCGCGACGTCATGGGCTTCGACCTCGAACGTATCCGGCTCGTCCTCGAGACGGAAGATCGTCTGGCGCAGATGCGGGCCGAGGCCGCCCGTGGCATTTCCAACGAGCGCCGCCGGGAGATGGTGCACGAAGCGATCGACCTCAACGCGCGCCTGCAACGCGAGGTGAACGAGAAGGTCGGTCTCCTGCAGGGCTTCCTCGCCGAACTGCAGATGCGGGCGAGCCACTACCACGACATCGTCGAAGAACTCGACGGCGAGCGCGCGCGGCGCTGAGCGGTGAGCGACGACTCGCCGTCGGGCCACACGTACCTCGACTTCAACGCGCCGCTCTCCGACGAGCATGCACGCGAACTCGTGCAGTCGCTCCAACCGGTCGCCGGTGCGTGCGTGGTCGACTTCGGGTGTGGTTGGGCCGAGCTGCTGCTTCGCGTGCTGGCGGTCGAACCGGCAGCGCGCGCGATCGGTATCGACGTCGACGCCGCGGCCATTGCCCGGGGCCGCGCCAACGCACGCGCGCGCGGTTTACACGATCGAGTACAACTCGAAGAAGCCGACCTTGCATCGTGGGCGGGCGAAATGGCCGACGTCGCGATCGCGATCGGCGTCAGCCACGCGTGGAACGGTGCGGGCGCCGCGCTCGACGCACTGAAGGCGCGCGTGAAGCCGGGCGGTCGTCTGCTGTACGGCGACGGGATCTGGGAGCAGCCGCCGACGGCGGGCGCGCTGGCGGCGCTCGAAGCCGCGCCCGGCGACTTCGGCACCCTCGCCGACCTCGTCGACCTCGCGATCGAGCGCGGCTTCCGTGTTCTGTCGGTGTCGGTGGCGAGCCTCGCGGAGTGGGACAGCTTCGAATCGCGTTGGTGCGCGGGACGGGAACGCTGGCTGCTCGAGCATCCCGACGCGCCCGACGCCGGCGCCGTACGCGCCTTCGTCGACGACCACCGCGATGGTTGGTTGCGGGGTTACCGCAAGATCCTCGGTTTCGCGTACCTCACGCTGGCGACTGGCGAGCGTTAGCAATTCCAGCGTTCGACGACGGGCGCTTCGCGTTCCCAGCCGAGGACGCCGATCGTCGCGGGGGAGAGGGCGAAGCGGCTGCCGCCGTCGGGTTCGAGCGCGACCCAACGGGCGGCGAGCACCCGCAGGAAGTGACCGTGCGAGAACACGAGGCCGTCGCCCCCGGCGGCCCGCAACCGTGCGATGACGAGGTCGGCGCGGGCGCCGACCTCGGCCACGGTCTCGCCTCCCGGCACACCTTCGTGCCAGAGCGACCACCCCGGCACCTTCTCGCGGATCTCGGCGGTGGTGCGGCCTTCGTAGTCGCCGTAGTCCCATTCGACGGCGTCGTCGGTGTACGTCGCGACGTCGCCGAAACCGGCGAGCCGGCACGTGTCGCGGGCTCGCTGCAACGGGCTGCTGAGCACGAGCGCGAAGGCATGTCGGGCCAGGCGGGGCGCGATGGCCTGCGCCTCGGCGACGCCGCCGTCGGTGAGGGGAACGTCGGTGGTGCCGGTATGCCGGCCCGACGCCGACCATTCGGTTTCGCCGTGCCGTACGACCCAGACCTGGTTGCGCTCGGGGGCCATGCGTCTACGAACCGGAGTAACGGTCGCGCAGTTCGTACTTCAGGATCTTCATCGTCGCGTTGCGCGGCATCGTGTCGACGATCTCGAGCCGTTCGGGGATCTTCTGGGTCATGAGGCCGGCGTCGCGGCAGTACTGCTGGAGCGCTGCGAACGAGATCGGCTCCGCCCCCGCGACCGTTTCCACCACCGCGCACACCAGCTCGCCGCGTTCCGGGTCGGCGAGCCCGATCACCGCGACCTCCGCGACCTGCGGGTGCTGGTAGATGAGGTCCTCGACTTCCTTGGCGGCGATGTTCTCGCCCTTGCGGATGATGATGTCCTTGATGCGGCCGGTGAGCACCACATGGCCGTCGGCGCGCAGCAGGCCGAGGTCGCCCGTCTTGAAGTAGCCGTCGGCGTCGAACGCGGTCTTCGCGATCGCCGGGTCGGTGTAGCCCTTGCACACCATCGCGCCCTTGACCCGTACTTCGCCTTCGACGCCGGCGGGGGCGCGCGTCCCGTCGTCGAGGGTGATCTTGACGTCGCAGCCCTTTACTGGCGCGCCGTCGGTGTTGGCCAGTTGTTCGTCGGTGTCGTGCGGTGAGCCCTGCGAGATCATCGGGCATTCGGTCATCCCGTAGCCGTGCAGCACCGGGATGCCGAGTTCGCGTTGCACTTCGTAGAACAGCTCCGGCGGTTTCGGTGCGCCGCCGCCCGAAAGGCACCGCAGTGACGGGATCACCTTGTGCGTGGGGTCCTTGCGCTGTTCGGCGAGGAACGCCGTGTAGAACGCGGTGCTGCCGCCGGCCATCGTCACGTTGTGCCGACGGTAGACGTCGACTGCGTCGGCGGGCACGAACGCTTCGAGGAGCACGGCCGGGAAACCGAGGATCAACATCGTGCCGAGATAGTCGGGGCCGGCGATGTGCGCGAACGGGAACGCCATCGACCCGACGTCGGTGGGGCTCATGTCGAGCGCGATCGCGAGCCCTTCGGCGCCGGCCAGCAGCGTCTCGTCGGTGTGGCGAACCCCTTTCGGGTTCGCGGTCGTGCCCGACGTGTAGTAGAGCCAGCGAATCGGTGCATCGTCGTCCGCGGCGGGCGGGGCGGGCGGCGGCGGCAGGATCGCAGGGTCGCCATCGGGCAGCGTGTCGTACGTGTCGACGAGCTGTACCGGATGGTCGATTTCCGCGACGATCGACTCGGCCATCGCGCGGTAGTCGAACCCGCGCCACGTCCCCGGTATGAGGAAGAGCTGCGCGTTCGCGTCCTGCAGCACGTAACGCACTTCGCGTTCGCGATAGATGTGGATGATCGGGTTCTGTACCGCGCCGAGCCGGGCGAGTGCCATCGACGCGACGACCGTCTCGATCCGGGTCGGGAGCTGCCAGCTCACCGTCGTGCCCTCGCGCACGCCGAGGTCGTGGAATCCGGCTGCGACCCGCTCCGCTCGCTCGACGAATGCACCGAAGGTGACCGTGCGGTCGCTCGCGTCGATCAACATCGGGTGATCGGGGGAGGCCGCGGCCCGTTGCGTGCACAGGTCCCAGAACGTCCGCGCCCCAAACAAGTTGCCAGTCATGCGTGCTGTTCTACTTCGGGTGGGAGCAGGCTGCAGGTTCGAGGCGGCGACGAGGCCGTTCCCGGAGGCGTTGGCCACCTGCTCCGCACGATTACGGCGTCACTGGCGCGTGCGCAGCGTCGCCAACCCTTCTCCGGCACAGTCGGCGAGGGCACCTTGACGACCGACCATGGCGAGCACCAACGACATCACCGGGCCGTCGACCTCGGGACCGTCGCCGCTCGACCACTCGACGTCGGTCGCCCGTAAGCGCAGCCCGGCGATGCGCTTCTTCGCGCCGAGTGGCGCGCCGGCCTTCTTGTAGAGCTCGGCCAGGGTGACGAGGTGTGCTTCGGGGTGTTCGCCCTTGGTGCCGAGGGCGCGGCGGATGTCTTCACCGTGGCACATGATCTCGCCCAACGCGACGTACGCGGGCCCGGGTGGCTTCTTGTTGCTCTCGACGATTTCACCAAAGCGTGCGAGCACTTCGTCGGGTGAACCTTGCGCGTAAGGACGAAGGTCCTTGTCGACGAACTTGTCGAAGTTGAAGCCGGCGACGATGAAGCCGGCGAAGAAGTGGCCGGCTGTGATGTGGCCCGAAGCGACGAGATGCGCCGTGACCTCCTGCACGTTCCACCTGTCGCACCACGTGGGCGCGCTCCACTGTTCGGGGCCGAGCGTGCTCAGGAATTCGGCCAGTTGCCGGCGTTCGGCGTGGACCATCGGCATGAGATCAGCCATCGCGGGGTTCCTCGCTCGAAGGCCCGGTCGCCGTTGGCCCGGCGACAATCTAATTAGGCTAGCGCCGAAATAGCCTCGGTGGGGAGGAAGGAACACGGTTCGTGAGTGACGTCCAGGCCCTCCTCGCCGCGCTCAACTCGCCGATCCGGCGCGAGATCCTCTGGCTGGTCTGGGGCGAGGAGATGCCGGCCGGGCGCATCGCGGCCGAATTCGACGTGCGCTCGCCCACCATCTCCGAACACCTGAACGTGCTCCTCGACGCCGGCCTCGTGTCGGTCCGGCGTGAGGGCACCTTCCGTCACTACCGGGCGCGCCAAGACGTGTTGCACGGCCTGCAGGCGCTCGTGTTCGCCGAGCACGACAAGTGGGTGCCCGTTGCCGACCCGGGCCCGTCGGAGGCCGAGGCGGGCCTCGACATGGTCGTGCGGGCGCACGTCGACGTCGAACTGGCGCCCGAGGGCGCGTTCCATGCCTTCAACGACGGCCCCACCTTCAGCGCGTGGCTCGGGGTCCCGGTCCGGCTCGATGCCGGTCGGTTCGCGTGCACGACCCAGTTCGGCACACGCGTGCGTGGCCGCTACGACGTGATCGTCGAACCGCGTTTGCTCGTGTTGCGATGGGACTTCGAAGACGACGTCGTGCCGGTGCCGGGTCGCGAGCTCCTCGCCTACGTGTGGTTCGCTCCCGTCGGTACTGACCGCGACGGCGTCCGACCCGTCACCCGGGTCGAGGTGCAGCAAGTCGTCGGCGACGCCCAGGAGGCCGAATTCATGGGCGTCGCGTGGACCTTCGTGCTCGGCCACCTCGAACGCTGGCCGCAGCGCGCGTCAAGGGTGAGAATCCCGAGGTCACGGCGCCGTTTCGGAGCTTCTAAGGTTTCGGTCGAGCGATGGGCCGAGGGGAACCGGGGGGAACGGTGCGACGGACGCGGCGACGACTGGGTGCCTCCGTCGGTGCGGTCCTCGCCGTCATCGCAATGGTGGGTGCCGGCACCACCCCGGCCGTGGGCGACGGCGTGGTGCAGGCCCCGAGGACGGTGGTGCCGACCGCCCGGGCGTCGACGGGCGCCGTCTCGAACCAGTGGGCGTCGACCAACTGGTCGGGCTACACGGTGACCGGTTCGAACTTCACCAAGGTGTCGGGAACGTTCCAGGTGCCGAAGGCGACCGGAGCGAAGCGCTCCAAGCCCGCCTATTCGTCGGCCTGGATCGGTATCGACGGGTTCGACAACGGGAACCTCATCCAGGCCGGTACGGCATCCGACTGGTCGGGCGGCACGGCGAGCTACTACGCGTGGTGGGAGATCCTGCCCGCCTCCGAGACGCGGATCCCCGCGAGTGTGATCACGGTGCATGCCGGCGACCTGATGACCGTGAAGATCACCAAGGGCTCACCGAAGTGGACGATCCGCATCACCGACAAGACGACCGGCAAGTCGTTCACGACGAAGCAGGTGTACGGCGGCGCGGGTACGTCGGCCGAGTGGATCGTCGAAGCACCGTTGATCGGGAACAAGCTCGCGAAGCTCGCGCACTACGGACCGATGTTCTTCGACAACGGACGGGTCAACGGCGCCAGCCCCAACCTGCAGCCGAGCGATTCCGGCGTGATGACGAAGGGCGCGAAGATGAAGGTCATCTCGTCGCCGTCGGTACCCGACGACGACGCGAAGCCCGACGGGTTCGCGATGCGTTACGGGCCCGTCGCGCCGCCACCACCGAGCTCGTAGCGGCTGGAGTGACTGCGTGACGGCACCCGAAGTCCATCCCGAGATCGCCCCGCTGGCCTTTCTGCTCGGGACGTGGTCGGGGCGGGGCCACGGCGAGTACCCGACGATCGAATCGTTCGACTACGACGAGACCGTGACCTTCACCCACGTCGGCAAACCGTTCATCGCCTACGCGCAGCGCAGCCGCCACGCGATCGACGGGCGGCCGCTCCACGGGGAGAACGGGTTCTGGCGGCTCGCGCCCGCGTCGGCAAGGGTCGAGTTCGTGGTCGCGCACCCTTCGGGCATCGTCGAAGTCTCGGAGGGTGGGTTCGACGGCCCGATGCTGCGCATGCGGTCGACCGCGGTCGTCGGTACCGCGACGGCGAAGTCGGTGACGGCGATCGAGCGCGACCTCGTCGTGGGCGACGACGTGCTGCAGTACGTGCTGCGCATGGCCGCAGTGGGCCAACCGCTCACACTCCATCTCTCCGCGGAACTGCACCGCCGCCCGGACGCGGCTCAGCCGACGTAAGGGCAGTGCCGGCAGCCCGAATCGCAACAGGTGCCGCGTGCGGCCAGGTACGCGGCCGTCAGCACGAACAGCCCGGTTGCCGGGTCGAGGTAGCCGTCTTCGCCGGTTGCGAGCGCGGCGCGGTGGGCGGCGAGCACCCGGTCGCGATACGGGTCGTCGCGCGCGAGGCGCGACGGGTGCGGTTCGTCGAGCGACCGTGAGGCAAGACGATCCGTCATGACGGAGCAGGCTACGGCGACCGGTCTATCGTCGGTTCGAGCGTTCACGCGGCGCGCGTCGAAGGTGAAGAAGGGAGAACGTGGACGCATTCGTGGTCATCGGCTGGCTCGCCTGCGCGGGGATCGGCTACGCCATCGGCCAGAAGAAGGGCCGGGCCGGCCAGGGTTTCGCGCTCGGCCTGTTGCTCGGCCTCATCGGGCTGATCATCATCGCGGTCATGCGTCCCCGGCCCGCGTTCTCGGGCTCGTCGGCCGGCCAGACGGGCTACGGCTACGGGTACGGCACCGGTGAGCCGCACGACCCCAACGTCGCGCCCGCGGGCTGGCACCCCGACCCGTCGGGCCGGTACCAGCTGCGCTACTGGGACGGCACCCGCTGGACCGAACACGTCACCAGCAACGGTGTTCCCGCGACCGACGAGCCCGGCAACCGTTAGCCCGTTCGCCGCTGCGCACCGCCGAGGCGCGTTTCAACGGCGTCGACCTTCGCGTGAAGCCCGTCGGTGACGCCGGGCCGGTAGTCGATCTTCACGACCACGCTCACCCTTGGCGCGGCCTCGGCGACTTTCATCACGCATTGTTTCAAGACCTCGAGCACATCGTCCCAGCCGCCCTCGACGTTGGTGAACATCGCGTTCGTCTCGTTCGGAAGGCCGCTCTCGCGCACGATCCGGACCGCGTCGGCGACATACGCGCTGACCGATTCGCCGGCACCGAGCGGGGTGATGGAAAAGGCTGCGATCATCGCCAGATCGTCGCGCGCCCGGTACGCGCACGAAAATGCGCGAGCGTCGGTGCCGGTCTTACCGGTTACTGAGGTGCCAGTCGTCGTCGCCGCGACCGCGCCGCTTCCACGGCGGCCACCACTTCTTGCGGCCCCGCTGGGCCTCGCCGAGGTCGCGCAAGACTTCGGGCTCCGCTTCGTCGAGGATGCGTTCGGCGTCGTCGAGGAGGTCGGCGGTCGCGTCGGCCGCTTCGTCGGGTTCCGCTTCGACCGGCGGCCGGGACGCGAGCGAACCCTGCTCGAACGTCGCGTCGATGAGCGTCCGTTCGTAGCTCGCGCAGTTCTCCGGGCAACGCCATGGCGCTTCGGGCGCGAGGTCGAGGACGCAGAAACGCGCGACTTCGCCGTCGTCGTACGTGCGGGTGGCGAAGTGCCGGCAGTCCTCGCGCATGGCCACGGTGAAAGTGTTCCACGCGGAAGCCTCGACGCGCGCGCGAGTTCACCGATCTGTGGTTGACCGCGCGCTCGCGTCTGGATAGGTTGCCCAGGTAATCGTCTTCTGGTGGGGCGCCGAGCTGCGAAAGGGCATCGGCGTATCGTGGGGAACGCGATCAAACGAATGCTCGATGCGCTGCGACGCGCACCGGCGCGGGGCGCGCCTGCGGCGCGTCATCGCTCGGCCGGGTCGCAGACGCGGTGTTCCAGCGCACTTTCGACGGCGGTTGCGCCCAGGGAATTGTCCGCAAAGGAGCACGTTTGATGAACGTTCACGTCCATGCGCGGCGCGGTCTGCGCGTCTTCACCAGCCTCGCGGCGGTGGCCGTCGCGACGCTCGGTCTCGCCGCGGTGTCGACCGGCACCGCGGTCGCAGCCGGGAAGACGACCCTGTTCGTCGCCAGTAGTGGCGGTACCGACTCGGCGAACAACTGCACAGCCAAGGCGACGCCGTGCGCGACCATCGCGCACGCGATGACCCTCGTCGCCCCGACCGGCAGCATCATCAAGTTGCTGGATGCCGGCCCGTACGACGAGCAGGTCACGGTGAACAAGAACACCGTGACGATCCAGAGCGCGGTCGGCAACAGTTCGATCGAGCCGAGCACGCACACGACGAACGCCCAGAAGCCCGACGGCACTCCGATCGTCACGATTCTCAACGTCGCCCCGGGAGTCACCGGCTTCACGCTGAAGAACGTCACCGTCGACGGCTCCGCGTGGGGAGTACCGGCGTGTTTCGCGACGCCCTACTACGGGCTGTACGTGCACAGCGCGAAGGCGACGCTCACCAACAGTTCGGTGCAACACATCATCCCCCAGCCGGGGCACGACGGTTGCCAGAACGGCGTGGCCGTGTACGTGCGCAGTGACGCGTCGCCGGCCGCGAAGCTCACGGTGACCGGGAAGAACTCGTCGATCACCGACTACAACAAGAACGGTGTCGCGTGCGTCGACCCGATCACCGTCTGCAACTTCACCGGCACGACCGTCACCGGCGTCGGTCTCACCGCTGTCACCGCGCAGAACGGCTTCGAGTACGAGTACGGCACGTCGGGCACCATGAAGCACGTCACGGTCAGCGGCAACGCGTACACCGGCCCGACGTACGGCGCCTCGAACGTGCTCATCTACGACTCGGGCGCAGTCACGCTCACCAACAGCACGACGTACGGCGGGAACTACAACGTCGCCGTCTACAACAACGGCGTGCCCGGCGGCGTGCCCGGTTGCACGGCCACGCTGTGCTCGGCGTCGAACGTGACCATCCAGAAGACGAAGTCGTACGACACAAAAGCCAACGGTGACCCGTCCGACTTCGACGGTATCGACCTCGACGGCGTGAGCTTCGCCTCGGTGACGAAGAACACCGTGTACGGCAACGCCGGTGGCGGCATCTCGCTCTGGGGCGTGCAGTCGAGCACCGTTGCGAACAACACCGTGAACGATCACGGCGCCGGCGACCCCAACTCGGTCGGCATCCTCGTCGACAGCTACGCGGGGAACGTCAACGCCACGAGCACCGGGAACAGCATCACTGCGAACAAGGTGTCGAACAACACCGCAGACGGCATCCAAGCCGGCACCGACGCGCAGGGCAACACGTTCACCAACAACAAGTTGATCACCAACGGGGCTTACAACGCAGAGGACAGTTCCACCGGTGGAGGCACCGCCGGAACCGCCAACGGCTGGAGCGCCAACACCTGCAACCCGTCGGGGAGCAGCAGTCCGCTGGGTCTCTGCTGACGGATTTCATGCACTGAAGGAACCGGGGCCGGGTGTGTCGAGCACCCGGCCCCGGTCGCGCGCGTGACGAGTGTCAGTCGATGGGTGTGAGCACGGGAGCGGCGTCCATCTCGCGCCGGCGTTCTTCCTGCACCGCGAGGGTCCGGGCTTTGCCGGGCAGGAACAGGGAGAGGACGAACGCGAGCAGCAATACCCACATGCCGAGGATGAACAGGTCGTTGTAACCCGCGATCGCGGCCGTCGTGGCATGGCCGGCGTGGCTACCGATCGGGCCGCTGCGCGACGCGAGGAACGACGCCAGCACCGCGGTGCCGAACGCGGCTGCGAGCTGCCGGTTCAACGATCGCATCGCCGAGGCCTGGGCGACGAGGTTGAACGAGACCGCGTTCATGCCGGCAACGGTGTTCGGCATCATCGCGAGCCCGGCACCCAACCCGCCGAAGAACAGCCACGCCGAGATCACCCAGAGCGACGTGGTGGGGCCGAGATGGCCGAGGGGCCAGAACGAGATCGCGAGGATCACGAGCCCGACGGTGCACGGCACCCGAGCGCCGATCCGGTCGGTGAGGCGCCCACCGATCGGCATGGTCGTCGCGATACCGAGCGCCGACGGAGTGAGCGCGACGCCGACTCGCAACGCGCTGAGGCCGCGCAGCGTTTCGAGTTCGAGCGGGATGAACACGAGGCGGGCGAACTGGGCGATCGTGATGCACCAGATCACGGCCATGGTCAGGCTGAACACCGGTTCCGCGAAGATGCGCATGTCGATGAGCGGATGTTCCGTTCGCAGCGCCCGGGCGGTGAACACGGCGAGGAGTACGACGCCGACGGTGATCGACGACACGAACGCCGCGGAGCCCCAGCCCCAATCGGGTGCCTGCGACAGCGCGAGCAGCACGAGCACGAGCCCGATCGACGAGATGACGAGCCCCGACGCGTCGAAACGGCGATGTTCGCGGTAGCCGACGTCGCGCAGGAGCCGGATCGCGAGCGGCACACCGACTGCGCCGATCGGGACGTTGATGAAGAACAGCCAGCGCCACGATGCCGCCGTCGCGAGGTAGCCGCCGAGCACGGGGCCGAGCGCGGGCGCGGCCATGGCGGCGATCCCCCAGATGCCGAGGGCACGGCCGCGCTCCTGCGGCTCGAACAGCTCGTAGATCATCGCCATCGCGAGCGGCATCAGCGCGCCGCCGCCGAGACCTTGCAGGACGCGGAACAAGACGAGGACGGCAAGGTCGGGCGACACCGCGCAGCACAGCGAGCCCGCCGTGAACAGGCCCAGGCTCACGATGAACACCGACTTGCGACCGAAGCGGTCGGCGAGCCAACCGGTGGCCATCATCGACACGCCGACGGCGAGGAGGTACACGGTGACGATCCATTCGACGCCGGACAGCGTGTGGAAGTCGGTGCCGATCTGGGGAAGCGCGATGTTCACGATCGACGTGTCGAGGATGACCATGAACGTGCCGATCAGCACGATCGCCATCGCGACCCACCGGTAGCGGGCGTCGACGGCTGCCTCGGGCCACGCGTCGGCGCCCTCGGAGGGCGCGGCACGGGAAGAGTGGCGAAGGTCGGTCATCGGTGGCGGCTGGCCCGGCTGGTCGCGAAGAGCATGCTTGCTGCAAGCAACTATATAGGGCAGAGTATTCCCCATGGCCGTACCGGGCAACACCGACGTCGCGAGGATCGAAGAGGCGCTGATCACGCTCGTCCGCCGGGCCAACAACCCGCGCCGCCACCTCCAGATCGTGCGGGCCGCCGGCGTCGACATCGACCGTTCGACCTACGTCGTGCTCGCGAGGGTCGCCGAAGCCGAGCGCCGGCGGGTCTCCGACCTCGCGGTCGACCTCGGCGTCGACATCTCGACCGCAAGCCGCCAGATCGCCCGCGCCGAGGCGCTCGGGCTCGTGTGCCGGGTGCCCGACGAGCGTGACGCCCGGGCCACGACCCTCGATCTCACCACCGAAGGGCGCCGCATCCTCACCCGGGTCCGCCGGGCCCGCCGCGCGTGGCTCGAATCGGTGCTCGGCACGTTCACCGCCGAGCAACGGTGCGAGCTCGCGACGGTGCTGGACCGCCTCAATGCCGCGCTCGACGCCGGCGAATCGCTCGACGTGGCCTGAACCCGGCGAGATCACCCGCCGTCGTGAGCGCTCCGGCGGAACTTGTCGAACGTGTCGGCGCCGAGCACGACGATCGGTGCGCAGAGGGCCACCGCGAACCCGGCCAGGGTCGGGCACGCGTGGTGGAGCAAGGAGGCGAGGGGTGCCACGCCGAGGAACGCGGCGACCAGCACGACCTCGGTCAGCACCGCAACGAGCAGGAACCGGTTCGTCGATTTCACGAGGTGCCGCGCCGGGATCGTATTGCTGCGGCAGGCGAACGCATTCGCCATCTGCCCCAGGACCACCGCCGCGAACGCCGCTCCCGAAGCTGTCAGCAGCGTGTGCCCGTGCACGAACGCGTCGCCGGGCCGCCATCCCGCGACGAGATAGGTCGTGAGGAAGGCCGCCATCTCGACGACCGCTTCGGCCGGCCCGAGGACACCGAACGCGCGGCGGGCGACGATCCGATCGAGAAGATGCCCGCTCGCCGGCGGCTGGCGGAGCGCCCGCTCGTCGGGTGGTTCGGCGCCGAGCGCAACCGCGGGCAGCGTGTCGGTCCCGATGTCGAGCGCCAGCACCTGGAGCACACCGAGCGCGAGCGGGAAGCGACCGCCCGACAGTGCCCACACGACGAACGGGGTGAGCTCCGCGACGTTGTCGGTCAGGTGGTAGGTGAGGAAGCGGCGCACGTTGGCGAAGACGGCCCGCCCCTGTTCGATGGCGGCGACGATCGTTGCGAAGTCGTCGTCGAGCAGGACGACGTCGGCGGCTTCCACCGCGACATCGGTACCCGAACGGCCCATCGCGATGCCGATGTCGGCTTCCTGGAGCGCGGGCCCGTCGTTGACGCCGTCGCCGGTCATCGCGACGACGTGGCCCCGGGCACGCAGCGCGCGTGCGATACGCAGTTTCTCCTCCGGCGAGACGCGGCTGACGACGACACCGTCACGATCGATGAGCGCGCCGAGCACGGCATCGTCGCGGGGCAGCGTGTCGCCGTCGAGCACGAGGCCGTCGTCGGGTGCGAGACCAACCTCGCGTGCGATCGCGGTCGCGGTGATCGGGTGGTCGCCGGTGATCATCGCGATCTTCATCCCCGCCCGCCGGCACGCGTCGATCGCGGCCTTGGCGTGAGCGCGGGGCGGGTCTTCGAGCCCGACGATCCCGAACAGGACGAGGTCGCGTTCGGCGTCGGCGGCCGTGGCCGGCACCGCGCCGCCGGCGTCGCGGCCCGCGATGGCAAGGAGCCGCAACCCGCGCCGCGCCATGCGTTCGATCGCCGCGGAGGCGTCGTCATGGTTCCCCGCCGTGCAGCGCGGCAGGACCGCGTCGGGCGCGCCCTTCACCAGAATGCCGTCGCCGGTGACCACCGACATGCGGCGGCGCCGCGCATCGAAGGGGAACCGGCCCGTTCCGGCGCATCGCGCGCGCGCCGTTCGACATCGATGTTCGCACGGCGGGCGAGCACGTCGAGTGCCGCCTCCATCGGGTCGCCCTGCGCGCGCCATTCGCCGTCGACAAACGCAACGCGACCAGTCGAGCAGCGCACCGCCGCGGCCGCGAGTTCCTCGAGCGTGGCGCGCGCCGCGTCGTTCTCGTAGGTCACCTCACCGGTCGGTACGTAACCCTCGCCCGACACCTCGACGAGCCCGGCCGGCGTCCACACCTCGACGACCGCCATGCGGTTCTCGGTCAGGGTGCCGGTCTTGTCGGTGCAGATGAACGTGGTGGAACCGAGCGTCTCGACCGCCTCGAGGCGGCGGACGAGTGCGTGCTTGCGCGCCATTCGCTGCGCGCCGATCGCGAGCGACAACGTCACGGTCGGTAACAAGCCCTCCGGGACGAGCGCGACGGTGACCCCGATCGCGAACAGCAAGCCGTCGGACGCGGGAGTCCCGGCGAGCAGGGCGACGACGAGGAACGCGGCACCGACCGAGACCGCCACGATCGCGATGATCGAGACGACCCGGCGAAGTTCCTGCGCGAGCGGCCCGCACGGGCGCGGCGTCGCGCGAGTCATTGCCGCGATGCTCGCCAGGCGCGTGCGGGGCCCGGTCGCCTCGACCACCGCGCGGCCCTGGCCCTCGACCACGAAGGTCCCGGCGTGAAGGGTCGTGCCTTCGGCCGCGACGACCGGGACGGTCTCACCGGTGAGCGTCGACGTGTCGATCGACAATGCATGCGTCGTGACCGCCCGCAGGTCGGCACTGATCCGGTCGCCGGCGTTGAGCAGTACCATGTCGCCGCGCACGAGGTCGTCGGCGTCGAGTTCGTACGGCTGACCGTCGCGCACGACCCGCACCCGGCGGGGGAGGAGCTCGCGCAGTGCCTGCGCGGCTCGTTCGGCCCGGTATTCCTGCGCGAACGCGAAGACGCCGTTCAGCACGACGACGATCGCGATCGCGGCACCGAGTTCGGGCATCCCGGCCAGGACGGCCAGCGCGGCCGCGACCCACAGCATCATGGCGAAGAAATGCACGAACTGCGCGGCCAGCTGCCGCCACGCGGGGACGCCCGGCGCGGCGGGCAGCCGGTTCGGGCCGTCGGACGCGAGGCGTGCGGCGGCTTCGTGCGCGGTCAGGCCCTTGGCGAACGCCCCCGGTCCCGCTCGTTGCGGTGCGCCGTCGTCGTCTCCTTCTTCGACGACGGCGCGCAGTGCAGTCGGGCTATCGGGCGACGAAACCACCGTCGACCGCGATCGCCTGGCCGGTGACGTAGCTCGCGTGGTCCGAGCACAGCCACACGATGGTGTCCGCGATTTCCTCCGGGCGGCCCAGACGGCCGATCGGCTCGATCTGCACGAGCTGCCGGGTCGCTTCAGGGTCGCGGTGGGTGAAGCGGGTGATCATCTCGGTGTCGATCACCCCGGGGCACACCGCGTTCACCCGGATCCCTTGCGTCGCGTACTCGAGGGCCGCGTTCTTCGTGAGCCCGATGATGCCGTGCTTCGACGCAACGTACGCGGGGCTTCCCTCGAACCCGACGAGGCCGGCAACCGACGACGTGTTGACGATCGCACCGCCACCCGTCGCGAGCATCACGGGGATCTCCTCGTGCATGCAGAGAAAGACGCTCGTGAGGTTCACGTCGATGACCCGGCGCCAGTTCGCGAGTGTGCAGTCGGCGGTGGGCGCGGTGACACCCTCGATGCCGGCATTGTTCGCGGCGTAGTCGAGCCGACCGAAACGTCGCACCGCTTCCTCGACGAGATGGTGCACGTCGTCCGGGACGGTGACGTCGGTCCGTACGAAGAAGGCGTCGACGCCTTCGTTGGCGACCTCGGCGGCGGTCTTTTCGCCTCGCTCGACGTCGACGTCGGCGACGACGACCCGGCATCCGGCCCGGGCGAACGCGAAGGCCGTCGCGCGGCCGATACCCGCGCTCGCGCCGGTGACGATGGCAACGTGCGGTTCGGTGGTGTTCATGTCGATCTCCTTGCTTTCGTCCTCGATCCTGCGCCGCCCGGCGCCGCCGCACGATGCGCAAAGTGCCGATGTTGGGTGCCGAAGGTCCCGATGCGGATCGCCGGTTCACGAACCCGGCGGGGCGGGCGAGACCGGCGGGATGTCGTGCAACACGCTCGGCCGGCGGAAGTGCGACGTGCGGTAGGTGTCGACGAGGCGCCGGACGAGCCGGGCCGGGTCGTCGTCGTAGAGCACGCAGGCACCCGTGTGCTTCGCGATCCGCTCGACGAGCTCGCCCACCATGTCGGCGATGCCGCCCGTGCCGGTCAGCACGCCGAGGAGCCGGCCCTCGTCGTACGCGATCGCGAACTCGCCGAGCGTGCCGGAACGCCCGCCGACGATCACGACGATGTCCGACGAGCGGATGGTGACGACCTCGCGGCCCATGAGGCCGGAGCCCGTGTACACGAGGACGTCGAAACCGGCGACCGGTGCACCGAAGCGCGTGAGGTGCTCCGGTTCCGAGAGCGCGGGGGAGATCCCGACGACGAGCCCGCCCGCCGCCTTGGCGCCTTCGACCGCGGCGTAGGGCAGCCCGGCGCAGGCACCCGTCGTGAGCGTGCACCCCGCCGATGCGATCGCGCCGCCGAGACGGCGTACGACCTCGACGACCGCCGGGTCGAGTTCGCCGCCGGCCGAGCCCATCACCCCGATGGCGAGCGGCGGGTGTTGGAGTTCAGGTCCCTTCACGACCACGAGGATCGGCCCGCCGCCCGCGGGCCGACCAGGGCCCAAGGTCCGTCGCAACCGCGGCTCGCCGGGTGCGGCGGGGCGAGGACGTTTGGCCCTAGTCGCCGGGGTGCCCCGGTCGGGATCGTGAAACCGTGAAGGTTCCCCCGATTCGCAAGCGCGACGAGGATGCTCGCCGGGCCGTCCTCGCCGACTACGAACAAGCTCGGGCGACGTTCAGTTGGGAGGAGGCCCGCGCCCGCCTCGACGGACTTCCCGGCGGCCGCGGGCTGAACATCGCCCACGAAGCCGTCGACCGGCACGCCGCCTCCGCGCACGCGGACCACGTCGCGATTCGCTGGCGCGGCAAGCGTGGGGAGCGGCGCGACATCACCTACACCGGGCTCCGCGACGAGACGAGCCGTTTCGCGAATGCGCTCGACGCGCTGGGGGTCGGCGCCGGGGAACGGGTGTTCACGTTGCTCGGCCGCGTTCCCGAACTCCATGTCTCGGTGCTCGGGGCCCTCAAGCGCGGCGCCGTCGCGTCGCCGCTCTTCTCGGCGTTCGGTCCGGAGCCGGTGCGGCAACGGCTCGCGATCGGCGACGGTCGTGTCCTCGTGACGACGCGCGCCCTCTACGATCGGAAGGTCGCACCAGTGCGCGACGAGGTTCCCGGCCTCGAGCACGTACTGCTCGTAGGCGCCGGCGCCGACCCCGCGGGCATACCCGGCGGTCAGCGGCTCGACGATCTGCTCGCGGCGGCGTCGCCGAGCTTCACGATTCCCCGAACGCGGCCCGACGACCTCGCGCTGTTGCACTTCACGAGCGGGACGACGGGGACGCCCAAGGCCGCGATGCACGTGCACGAGGCGGTCGTCGCCCATCACGTCACCGGCGCGTACGCGCTCGACCTGCACCCCGACGACGTCTTCTGGTGCACGGCCGACCCGGGGTGGGTGACCGGCACGTCGTACGGGATCATCTCGCCGCTGACTCACGGCGCGACGGTTGTCCTCGTCGAGGCGGAATTCGATGCGCAACGTTGGTACGAGACGCTCGAACGCGAACAGGTCAACGTGTGGTACACCGCGCCGACGGCGATCCGCATGATGATGCGAGCCGGGCCACTTACCGGTGAGGGCCGCGACCTCTCCGCGTTGCGGTTCATCGCGAGTGTCGGTGAACCGCTCAATCCGGAAGCCGTACGGTGGGGTGTCGACGCGTTCGGGCTGCCGATCCACGACAACTGGTGGCAGACGGAAACCGGCGGGATCATGATCGCCAACTTCGCGGCGACCGACATCAAACCGGGATCGATGGGACGCCCGCTGCCCGGGATCGACGCGGCCGTGCTCCTGCGCGACGAGCGCGGACATGTGGTCGTCGAAGACGGCGTCGCCGCGCTCGCTCCGACCGGCGTCGAAGGGGAACTGGCGTTGCGCGCGGGATGGCCGTCGATGTTCCGCGGCTACCTGGGAGAAGCGGAGCGTTACGCGAAGTGCTTCGCGGGCGGGTGGTACCTGAGCGGCGACCTCGCGACGGTCGACGAAGACGGGTACTTCTGGTTCGTCGGGCGAGGCGACGACGTCATCAAGTCGGCCGGGCACCTGATCGGCCCGTTCGAGGTCGAGAGCGCGCTGATGGAGCACCCGGCGGTTGCCGAAGTCGGCGTCATCGGCAAGCCGGACGCGCTCGTCGGCGCGATCGTGAAGGCGTTCGTCGTCCTGCACGCCGGTTACGAACCGAACGAACAACTGAAGTTGGAGTTGATCGGCTTCGGCCGGAAGCACATGGGCGCCGCGGTGGCGCCGAAGGAGATCGCGTTCGTCGCGGAGCTCCCGAAGACGCGCAGCGGCAAGATCATGAGGCGGCTGTTGCGGGCACGCGAGCTGGGGCTGCCGGAGGGCGACCTCTCGACGCTGGAAGGGGAAGCGTGAGTACCTCTGCCCCGGTGCGGCTTTCGGCCGATCAGGCCAAGAAGCTCGTCTTCGAGATGACGCGCGTCCGCCGGTTCGAAGAACGCTGCGTCCAGCTGTACAGCGCGGCCAAGATCCGCGGGTTCCTGCACCTCTACATCGGGGAGGAAGCGGTCGCGGTCGGCGTGATGGAAAACCTCGCGCCCGAAGATGCGGTGGTCGCGACCTACCGCGAGCACGGGCACGCGCTCGCGCGAGGGGTGCCCACCCGGGAGCTCATGGCCGAGATGTTCGGCAAGGTCGAAGGTTGCAGCCGCGGTCGTGGGGGCTCGATGCACATCTTCGACGCGGAACGCCGCTTCTACGGCGGGAACGCGATCGTCGCCGGTGGCCTGCCCGTCGCGGTCGGTCTCGCGCTCGCGGACCGGATGCAGGGGCGCGACCGGGTGACCGCGTGCTTCTTCGGTGAAGGTGCCGTCGCGGAAGGCGAGTTCCACGAGTCGATGAACCTGGCGGCCCTCTGGGGTCTGCCGGTCCTGTTCTGCTGCGAGAACAACCTCTACGCGATGGGTACGGCGTTGGCCCGTTCGGAGTCGGAGACCGACCTCACGCTGAAGGCGTCGGCCTACGAGATGCCGGCCTGGCCGGTCGACGGGATGGACGTCATCGCGGTGCGCGACGCGGCGAAGCGCGCCTGCGAGTCGATCCGCGCGGGCGGCGGACCGCATTTCCTCGAGTTGCGGACCTACCGGTTCCGGGCCCACTCGATGTACGACCCCGAGCGCTACCGCGAGAAGACCGAAGTCGAACAATGGAAGGAGCGTGACCCGGTGGCGAGCATCGTCGTGGCCGTGCAAGCGGCCGGGCTCGTGACCGAAGACGAGGTCGCGGCGATCGAACGGGCCGTCGAGGAAGAGATCGACGAGGCCGTCGCGTTCGCCGAAGCGGGCACGATCGAACCGGTCGAGGACCTGACCCGTTTCGTGCTGAGCGAGCGGCCGGCGGTGCCGGGCGGCGGGAGCAGCGGGCGATGAGCAGCGACGGGGCGGTGAAGACGACCTACCGCGACGCGATCCGCGCCGCCATACGCGACGCGCTGCTTCGCGACGAGCGCGTGTTCCTGATGGGCGAAGACGTCGGGAAGTACGGCGGTTGCTTCGCGGTGAGCCTCGGTCTCTTCGAGGAGTTCGGACCGGAACGCATTCGCGACACGCCGCTTTCCGAGTCGGCCTTTGTCGGTGCGGGCATCGGCGCGGCGCTCGGAGGCATGCGACCGATCGTCGAGATCATGACGGTGAACTTCAGCCTGCTCGCCCTCGACCAGATCATGAACAACGCCGCGACCCTGCTGCACATGTCGGGCGGCCAGTGCAACGTCCCGCTCGTGATCCGTATGACGACGGGAGCGGGGCGGCAGGTTGCCGCGCAGCACTCCCACAGTTTGGAGGGTTGGTACGCGCACATCCCGGGCCTGCGCATCGTCGCACCGGCGACGCTCGAAGACGCACGGGGGATGTTGTGGACGGCGCTGGACGATCCCGACCCGGTGCTCTTCTTCGAGCATGGCGGCCTCTACAACATGGCGGGCGAGCTGGCCGCCGATGCCGGCCCCGTCGACATCGACCGTGCCGCGGTGCGCCGGCCGGGCGACGACGTGAGCGTGATCACCTACGGCGGCACGCTCCCGGCGGCCCTCGAAGCCGCAGAACTGCTCGCCGCCGAACAGGTGTCGGTCGAGGTTGTCGACCTGCGCACGTTGCGCCCGCTCGACGACGCGACCGTGATGGGCTCGGTGACGCGTACCCACCGCGCGGTCGTCGTCGACGAAGGCTGGCGTTCGGGCAGCCTCTCGGCCGAGGTCAGCGCTCGTATCCAGGAACAGGCGTTCTACGATCTCGACGCGCCCGTCGCGCGAGTCTGCAGCGCGGAAGTGCCGATGCCGTACGCAAGACATCTCGAGGAAGCCGCGCTGCCGCATGCCGCCGGTGTCGTCGACGCGGTTCGTTCGACCCTCCGGGGCGGGTCGTAGCGATGGGTGAATTCTGCATGCCCTCCCTCGGTGCCGACATGGACGAGGGCACCGTGGTCGAGTGGCTCGTCGGCCCGGGCGACACCGTCGCCAAGGGCGACATCGTCGCCGTCGTGAAGACCGACAAGGCCGACATCGAGGTCGAGATCTTCGAGTCGGGCACGGTGGGGGAGATCCTGGTCCCGGTCGGGACGACCGTCGAGGTCGGTGTCCCGCTCGCGACGATCGTGGGGGACGGGGCGCCCGCACCCGCGGTGCCTGCCGCGCCCGCGCCGGCGGAGCCTGCCGCGCCTGTCGTGCCGCCGGTCGTGGTGCGTGAAGCGCCGGCACCACCGCCACGCCCGGCCGCGGCGACCGGCCGCCCGCGCATCTCGCCGTACGCGCGGCGCCTCGCGTCGGAACTCGGTGTCGACGTTTCGGCCGCGGAGACATCCGGCGGCCTTCCGATCATGGCCGCCGACATCCGCCGGCTCGAAGCACAACCGCCGCCGGCGACGTCGAACGCGCCGACGGAGGCGGCCGCCGAGCCGGCCGACCAGGCAACGGCGATGCGACGCGCGATCGCGAACCTCATGGCGCGCTCCAAGCGGGAGATCCCGCACTACTACCTGCGCCAGCAGATCGACATGTCGCGAGCGCTCGCTCGGCTGGCCGAGTGCAACGCGAGCGAACCGGTCGAGCGGAGGGTGTTGCCCGGAGTGGTGTTGTGCAAAGCGACCGCGCTCGCGGTCCGCTCCTATCCGGAACTGAACGGCTTCTGGGTCGACGGTGGGTTCCAGCCCGCGACCGGCGTCCACCTGGGTGTTGCCATCGCGCTGCGCGGCGGTGGGCTCATCGCTCCCGCGGTGCACGACGCCGACCAGCTCCCGCTCGTCGACCTCATGGCGACGTTGCGCGACCTGAGCATGCGCGCCCGCACCGGGCGGTTGCGCTCGTCGGAGATGAGCGACCCGACGATCACCGTCACCAATCTGGGCGACCAGGGCGTCGACGCAGTCTTCGGTGTCATCTACCCGCCGCAGGTCGCGCTGGTCGGGTTCGGCAAGGTGGCCGAGCGGCCGTGGGTCGAAGGTGACGCGGTCGTGGTTCGCCCGGTCGTCGAAGCGTCGCTGGCCGCCGATCACCGCGCCACCGACGGGCATGTCGGCGCGCGCTTCCTCGCCGCGATCGAGCGGCTGCTGCAACATCCGGAGGAGCTGTGAACACGACCGACCCGGCCGAGACGATCCGCGCGACGCTCGCGCGTATCGCACCCGAAGCCGACTTCGACGCGCTGTCCCCCGATGCCGATCTCCAGGAGGCCCTCGATCTCGACTCGATGGACTTCCTCAACTTCGTCATCGGGTTGAAGGAGGCAACCGGCGTGGAGATCCCCGAGCACGACTATGCCCAGGTCGCGACGCTCAGAGGCTGCATCGAGTACCTCGCTGCTCGCGCCCGCTGAGGCGTCACGGCCCCCCAGGGACCATCGCCTCTGTTCCCTCCGGGCATCGCGCACGACGCTGGTCACATCGCCCGAGAGCGAGGTGTGAGCGTGCGCAGTGTCACATGGTTCCAGGAGTTGTCGTCGGCGGACGTTGCCGTGGTCGGTGGGAAGGGTGCGAACCTCGGCGAGCTGACGAGAGCCGGCTTCCCGGTACCTCGCGGTTTCGTGATCACTGCGGATGCGTACCTCGACGCCATGGACCACGGCGGTGTGCGCGCCGAATTGGTCGAGGTGGCCCACGCGATCGATGTGGATACCGCGGATTCGCTCGCGACCGGAGCCCACCGGTTGCAGGACCTCGTCGGGAAAGCCGGCATGCCCGACCGGTTGCGGGCCGAGATCGCGACCGCGTACGCCGCGCTCGGCGACGGCCGCGTGGCCGTCAGGTCGTCGGCGACGAGCGAAGACACCGCCGACGCGTCGTTCGCGGGCATGAACCGCACCTTCACGAACGTCGAAGGCGCCGACGACGTCGTGGCCCACGTCGTCGAATGCTGGGCGTCGCTCTACGCCGAACGGGTCGTCGCCTACCGGCGGGCACGCGGGTTCGACGACGAACCGGCGATCGCGGTCGTCGTCCAGGAGATGGTCGACTCGGAACGCAGCGGCGTGATGTTCACGGTCGACCCGGCAACCGGGCAACGCACGCAGCTGGTGATCGAGGCGGCGTTCGGGCTCGGCGAAGTCGTCGTGGGCGGCCAGGTCGAACCCGACACCTACCGCGTCGAGAAGGACGATTTCCACCTCGTCGACGTTCGGGTCGGCCGCCAGACATTCGCGATCGTCGCCGACCCCGCACACGGGGACCGTCGCGTCGAGCTGCCGGCCACCGAAGGGGCGCGGCGCGTGTTGAGCGACGACGAGGTGGCCGCGCTCGCGCGCATCGGGGTCGCGATTGAACAGCATTACGGCGCGCCGCAAGATGTCGAATGGGCCCTGGCGAAGGGCTCGCTGTTCATCGTGCAGTCGAGGCCGATCACGACACTGGGCGGCGACACCAACGACGCCGAACCCGAGGGTCAGGTTCTCGTGCGGGGCCTGGGTGCGTCCCCGGGGACGGCGACCGGTGCCGTACGCGTGTTGCACAACCCGGAGGAGGGCGCCGCGCTCGTGCAGGGTGAGATCCTCGTTGCGCCGATGACGAACCCAGATTGGGTACCGGTGCTCCGGCGCGCCGGTGCCCTGGTGACCGATGGTGGCGGGATGACGTGCCACGCCGCGATCGTCACCCGCGAACTGGGTGTGCCGTGCATCGTCGGGGCACGGCGCGCGACGGAGGTGTTGCGCGACGGCGAACTGGTCACCGTCGACGGTACGAAGGGTGTGGTCGTGGCGGGCGGCGCGGCGACCGTCGTGCCGGTTCGCGAGCGCCCCCCGACGGTCGTCTCGGCCATCGAGCCGCTCGCGACGCGGCTGTACGTCAACCTCGCGATGGCCGACCAGGCCGAACGGGTGGCGGCGCTGCCCGTCGACGGCGTCGGTCTGCTGCGGGCTGAGTTCATGATCACCGACGCGTTGCACGGCATGCACCCGAGGGCGCTCATCGCGAAGGGCGGGCGCGAGCAGTTCATCGAGCAGATGAGCCAAGCGCTGCTACGGATCACGTCGGCGTTCGCGCCCCGGCCGGTCGTCTACCGCACGATCGACTTCCGCACGAACGAGTTCCGCAAGCTCGAGGGCGGCAGTGCATTCGAGCCGGTCGAGGGGAACCCGATGATCGGCTACCGCGGCTGCTACCGCTACGTGCGAGAGCCCGACCTCTTCGCACTCGAATGTGAGCTGCTCGCGCGAGTGCGCGAGCAGACACCGAACCTGCACGTCATGATCCCGTTCGTTCGTACCCGCTGGGAACTCGAGGCGTGCCTCGAGATGATCGACGCGAGCCCGCTCGGGCGCCAGCGCGGCCTGCACCGCTGGGTGATGGCCGAAGTGCCGTCGGTCGTGTACCGCGTGCCGGAGTACGCGGCCCTCGGCGTCGACGGTGTGTCGATCGGGTCGAACGACCTGACGCAGCTGATGCTCGGCGTCGATCGCGACTCCGAGATCTGCTCGGAGCTGTTCGACGAATCCGACGCGGCCGTGCTCGACGCGATCGGCCGGATCATCACCGCCGCGAACGATGCGGGGATCACGTCGTCGCTGTGTGGGCAGGCGCCGTCGAACCGGCCCGAGTTCGCCGAGCACCTCGTGCGTTTCGGCATCACGTCGATCTCGGTGAACATCGATGCCGTCGAGCGTGCTCGCGACGTCATCGGGGCGGCCGAACGGCGCGTGTTGCTCGAGGCCGCCCGCCACACGAACTGACCGGAAGGAGACACGATGGCCATCCACCGCTCCGATCTCGACAAACTCGCCCGCATGCACGCGCTGCCGGCGGTCAGCCTGCTGTTCGGTACCGACCGGCGGCGCCCCGGGAACGGCGAAGACGTCTTGCGGCTGCGGGGGTTGGTGGGCGAGGCCCGCCGCCGCCTGCACGACGCGTACGGGTTGGACGACGCCTCGCCGCTCGTCGCCCGCCTGCAGCACGTGTCGGAGCATGTCGACTGGATGCACCCCGAAGACGGGGTCGCCATCTTCGTGACGGCCGACGAGCAGTTCGTGTTCCCGCTGCCCTTCGCGGTCGACGATCACGTCGTCGTCGAAGAGACGTTCGCGACGCGCACGTTGCTCCGCGCGGTGCAGCGGGCCGATCGCTACCGGGTGCTGGTGTTGTCGGGTCACCGTTCCCGCCTCTTCGAGGGCTTCGACGCGAAATTGCACGAGGTGAGCGAAGGTTCCTTCCCGGTAGAGGTCGAAGCACCACTCGAAGAAGACACCCCGCACCGTGATCTGCCGCCGCACGAGCGACGTCGCGACGCCGACCACCACTTTGTGTTCCGTGCCGTCGACCGCGCGCTGCACGAGCGTTCGGCCGCCGACCCACTCCCCGTGATCGTGGTCGCCGTCGAGCGCGATCTCGCGTTCTTCGACGAGGTCACCACGCACGGTGCGACGATCGTCGATCGGATCACCGGCGACCACAGCCGCGACGACGCGCTCGACATCGCGCGATTGGTCGCGCCGGTCGCGCAGGCGCATTTCGATCGCCGCCGCACCGATGCCGTCGGCGAGGTGGAACGCGCGGTCGGGGCCAAACGCGCGGCGTTGGGCGTGCACGACGCGTGGGCGCCGGCGCTCGGCGGGCGGGGCCGGTTACTCGTGGTCGAGGACGACTACGTGTTCCCGGGGCACGTCGTCGGCGACGAGCTCGTTGCCGGCGCGGGCCCGTCGCGTGCCGGCCGGCTCGACGACGCCGTCGACGAGTTGATCGAAGCCGTGATGACGCACGGTGGCGACGCGGTGCTCGTCGGTCCCGGTGGGCTCGGCGAGTACGGCCCGGTCGCGCTGGTGTTGCGCTACTGACGAAAGGAGGCGCGGCCGGTAGGAGCGCCTGCTCGCCCGCTATTCCTCGATGAAACCGACCGCGCCGGGCGCGGCGTCGCGGCCGAGCAGGTGCTTGAGCACCTTGCCGCTCGCGTTGTGGGGGAGCGCGTCGAGGAACTGCACGTGGGCCGGCACCTTGTACGCGGCGAGGGCCGCGGCGGCGAACGCGCGCACGTCGTCGTCGGAGAGCTGACTGCCGGCGTGCAGTACGACGAACGCTTTCACCTCTTGACCGAGCGTCGGGTGGTCGATGCCGACGACCGCGACCTCGGCGATGTCGGCGTGTTCGATGAGGCGGTTCTCGACCTCGGCTGGGTAGATGTTCTCGCCGCCCCGGATGATGAGGTCGTTACGCCGCCCTTCGAGGTACACGAACTCGTCGACGACGTGCCCGAAGTCGCCGGTGCGGTACCACCGTTCGTCGTCGAGCGCGGCGTGGGTCGCGGCGGGGTTGTTCCAGTAACCGAGGAACAGCGCCGGTGTGCGAACGCAGATCTCGCCGACCTGGCCCTCGGGGAGCGCCGCACCGGTGGCGGGATCGCGGATCTCGAGCTCGACCGTGGGCGACGCGTTCCCGATGCTGTCGGGGTGTACGTAGGTGGAGTCGGCGCGCAGTGATGTGCCCCCGCCGTTCGATTCGGTCATGCCCCAACCCGTGCCGAGCCGGGGCCGGACGTGGGGCAACTTCTCGCCGAGCCGGCGGAGCAGTTCCGGCGCCCATACCGCGCTGCCGCCGCCGATGTTCTTCAACGACGAGAGGTCGTAGCGATCGAGGTCGGGCCATTCGAGCAGGCGCCACAGTTGCGTCGGGACGAGCGACCAGGTTGTCGCCCGGTGCCGTTCGGTGAGTTCGAGGTGCACTGCTTCCTGCCACCGGCCCGTCGGTGGGTACACGATCGTCATACCGCTCGCGCACGCCATCACCAGCTGGCAGTTCAACCCCGAGACATGGAACATCGGCGAGGCCGAAACGGTGCACGGTGGCGACGACGGGATGTCGGGCGAGTGCCCGCCGGCCGCCGCGCGTGCGATGCCTTCGGCGCCGCGCAGCATCGCCATCGAGACGAAGTTGATGTTGCTGCGGTGCGAAAGCAGCGCGCCCTTCGGCCGGCCGGTGGTGCCGCTCGTGAACAAGATGAGGAACGGGTCGTCTTCGTCGATGGTGTCGTCGGGCAGCGCGGCCGCGCTCGTCCCCTCGAGCGATGCGAAGTCGTCTTCGAACACGACGATCGGCAGCGACGCCGCGATCGGTTCGCCGTCGAGGCGGTCGATCCGCCGTCGATCGCCGAGCAGCACCCGCGGTTCGGTGAGCTCGAGCGCGTACGTCATCTCCGGGCCGGTCCACCAGCCGTTCATCGCGACGGTGATCCCGCCGAGCGCCGTCGTGGCCCAGAACGTGATCGCGTACTCGACGCAGTTGGCGGCCGCGATCGCGACCCGGTCGCCCTTCGTCACGCCGTACTTCTCGGCCAGCGTGCGCGCGACGGCGGCAACCGGCGCGAGCATCGCCTCGTAGGTGAGCGTCCGGTCGGGGAAGACCACGTACGGCCGCGGGCCGAACCGGTCGGCCGCGGAGACGAGCAGCTCGCGGAGGTTGCGGGGCCGGTTCTTGAACACCTGCATGTCGATGCCGAGCACGTTCTCGGTCACCAGCTCGAACGGTGCACCCGGCCCCGTGAGCGCGTCGCGTACGGCGTCGGGCAGCGTGCGATCCGGCCACGTCAGTTTCACTGGTTGTATCCCCGTCGGTCTGGTCGAGGCCGCGGGCTCAGCGGCGCGCGGCGGTGGTGCGCTCGAACCCCATCCTTGTCGAAGCGCGCCGCGCCGCGGTAGTCGGCGATCGCGAGCCGGGTCGTTGGCGGCCCCCGCGCGTGGCGAGGGCCGCCAAGTCCGAAGGTTCGTTACTGGACGAGACCGGTGCCGACGTTCGTCAGGGTGTTCTTGTAGATGTACGTCTTGCTGACGTTCTTCGACAACCAGATCCCGATCGTGTTGTTGCTGATCGAGTTGAAACGAACAATCGTGCCGGTCACCGGGACCACCGCCGAGAACACGATCACGCCCGTGGTGCTCGACACCCCCGCATCAGGATCGCCGACGGTGTTGTTCGTGCCGATGATGTTCTGCACGACTTTGTTGTTGTTGACGTTCTGCGACGGTGTGTGCGAGTGGATCTGGACACCACCTTCACCGTTGCCGGAAATGGTGTTGTGGATCGCGACGTTGTCGTGCGAGCCGGTGCCGGGTGCGGCCGCCGCGAACAGCACGCCGGCACCCCCGTTGTTCATCACGGTGTTCCACTCGATGAGGTTGTTGTACACGCCGGTGCCGGGCGTGTGCGACGGAAGCGTGATCCCGCAGTCGAGTGCGTTGTAGCTCGCGACGTTGTACGCGATGACGTTGTCGTGCGACGGGGCGATGTCGTCGCTGACGAGGATCCCCCCGACGTTGTGCACGACCCGGTTGCCGATCACCCGCGAGTACGAAGTGGCTTGCAGGTGCAGGCCCTCGCCGCAGTCGCCCGGTACCTCTCCCTGCGGGAGGCACGGCGGGTAGGTCGACGGCGACGTTGCGCCGGTGTCGTTGTAGGCCACGTAGTTGTGCGAGATCCGCACGTACCGAACCTGCGTGGCCAGGATGCCCTCACCGATCGCGTGTTCGACGCGGAAGCCGTCGACCGTGGTCCCGTTCGCACCGGGGCCGACCACGATGCCGTTCGTCTTGCCCGACGCGTCGATGGTCGCGTGGTCGCCCAGCAGGATCAGGTGCTTCGCGACGATCACCTGCTCCTTGTACGTGCCGGGCCGACGTGGACGGTGTAGTCGGGGCGCGCGACGCCGATCCCATGGTTGATGGTGCGGCACGGTCGCGCCTCGGTGCCGCAGCCGGCGGAGTTGTAACCATGCTCGGAGACGTACACGTCGCCGCTGTTCCCGTGCGCGCTCGCGGGTGCTGCCGCAACGCCGAGCAAGCCGACGAGCATCGTTCCCACCACGCCCGCGACGCGGCCCGCCGAAGACGTCGATTCGTCATTCGTCCTCCCTCAGTGATGCCAGTGTGCTGCTTCGCCCCAGGACTGGAGCAGCATGCCGCGCCGCGCACCGGTTCGCCACGGCGGCCACCGATTGTCCGTTTTGCCGACACGTGTCGTCCGGCCGTCGACGCCGCGCGGCGCAGCGCCGCGTTGAGGCTTACCCGGACCCGGGTGTGGCGACGCCGACCTCGTAGGCGATCATGACGAGCTGGGCGCGGTCGCGCGCGTCGAGCTTCGTCAGCAGCCGGCTCACGTGGGTCTTCGCGGTTGCGTGCGACATGAACAGCTCGGCTGCGATCTCCGCGTTCGAGAGCCCGCGCGCGATCGCGCCGAGCACCTCGAGCTCGCGTTCGGTCAAGGTTTCGAGCGCGCGGTTCGGCTTCGGGCCCGTCGGTGCCGGCTGGGAGACGAACTGTTCGATGAGGCGCCGGGTCACCGTCGGCGCGAGCAGCGCCTCACCTTCGGCCAGGACCCGGACCGCGGTGAGGAGCTCGTCGGGACGCGTGTCCTTGAGGAGGAAGCCACTGGCCCCTGCGCGCAACGCCTGGAACACGTACTCATCGAGGTCGAAGGTCGTGAGGATCAGCACCCGGGTCTCGGGTGCTTCCGCGCCGATGATCCCGGTGGCCTCGAGCCCGTCCATCTCGGGCATGCGGATGTCCATGAGGACGACGTCGGGCCGTTCGGCGCGAACGAGCTCGATCGCCTCGCGGCCGTTCGAGGCCTCACCGACGACCTCGATGTCGCCGGCCGAACGCAGGAGCACCGCGAACCCGCTGCGCACGAGCACCTGGTCGTCGGCAACCGCGACGCGGATCATGGCGCGCCGCTCATTGCGGGGGGCCGTAGGGGAGGTACGCCTTCACCCGGTACCCACCCCCCGGGCACGGGCCGGTCTCGAGGTCGCCGCCGTAGACCGCGACGCGCTCGCGCATACCGAGGATGCCGTGCCCGCCGGGTGTCGCGCGACCGTTCACGCCCCGCCCGTTGTCGGAGATCTGCAGTCTCAGCGCGCCCGGCTCGTAGGTCACCATCACCTGCGCGGTCGCGGGCCCGGCGTGCTTGAGCACATTGGTCAATCCCTCCTGCACGATCCGGTACGCGGTGAGGTCGACGCCGGTCGGCACCTCTTCGGCGGCTTCACCGTTGCGCACCACCTCGACGGGCAATCCGGCGGCGGCGAGGTCGTCGACCAGCCGGGGGAGATCGGCGAGCCCCGGCGCCGGTGCGTGCGCCGCGCCGTCGTTGTCGCGCAGCACCCCGAGCAGGCGCCGCATCTCGGTCAACGTCGAGCGGCTCGTGCTCGCGATCGCCGCGAGTGAGCGTTTCGCCTCCGCCGGGTCGTCGTCGATCACGTGCACGCCGACACCGGCCTGCACCGCGATGACCCCCATCGAGTGCGCGACCACGTCGTGTAGCTCCTGGGCGATGCGGAGCCGTTCGTCGGCGACGGCGCGCTTCGCCTCCTCGTCGCGCTCACGCTCGAGGAGCGCGGCGCGCTGTTCGAGCTGGTCGGTGTACAGCCTGCGGTTCCGCACCGTCGTTCCGAACAAGTACGCGGCGGTGTAGATGGCGCCGCTCAACACGAGGTTGGAAGTGGTTGCGTCAGGAATGCCGATGAGGGCCACCACGGCAACCGCCGTGACCATCGCCAGGAACCCGACGACGCGTTTCGGCCCGACGCAATGGGAGCCGACGGTGAACGTGCCCACGAGGACCATCTGCGATTGCACGTCGGGGTGGTATTTCAACGTCGCCAGGAGCACGAGGGCGACCAGGTTGGTGAGGAGCACCGCGAGCGGTGCCCGCCGCCGTACGAAGTAGGGCACTGAGCAGAACAGTGCGAGCACCACGCCGAGTGCGTCGGTCGAGCGGTAGACGTGGTTCGGGTCGCCGGTCTTCAGCACGCCGAACAGCCCCACGATCGTGAAGCCGGTGCCGATGAGCGCGTCGAGCACTCTCGGGTCGATCGCGCGTGCCCACTGGCTGAGTCGCGCGTACCGCGTCAACGTTCGGTCCACCTGCTCAAGGTAACTCCGGCAACTCGCAGCGGCATCGGGCGCACGGACGATGCCGACGTACATCTCGAGATGTACCCCGGCGCCGGGAGCCGCTCCCGGCGCTCGCCCGCCGGACGGAGCGTGGAAACGCCGCTCGGGCGATGGCAGGGGGCGGCGAATCCCGCATCGTGAACGCACCAACCAGCGGCCCGGACTCAGCGGGCTCGTCCCAAGGAGACAACCCCATGGGCATCACGCTCACCCGCAACCACCGCCAAGAAGCCCCGGCAGGCAACGAGAACATTGCCGCCCGGGCGATCGACACCACGAAGGTTTACGGACGCGGCGAAGCCGAGGTCCGCGCGCTCGACGGCGTTTCGGTCGAGTTCAGGACGGGTCGCTTCACCGCGATCATGGGCCCGTCGGGATCCGGCAAGTCGACGCTCATGCACTGCCTCGCCGGCCTCGACACGTTGACGAGCGGCTCGGTCTGGATCGGCGATACGGAGCTCGGCTCGCTCTCCGACAAGCGGCTGACGCAGCTGCGCCGCGATCGGATCGGTTTCATCTTCCAGGCGTTCAACCTGCTCCCGATGTTGAATGCAGGCGAGAACATCACGCTGCCGATGAAGCTCGCCGGTCGGAAGCCCGATCGCGCCTGGGTCGACACGGTGGTCGCCACCGTCGGGCTCGGGAACCGTTTGCGGCACCGGCCGTCGGAGCTCTCCGGCGGTCAGCAGCAACGAGTCGCGGTGGCACGCGCGCTCGCGAGCCGGCCGGAGATCATCTTCGCCGACGAACCGACCGGCAACCTCGACTCCCGCGCGGGTGCCGAGGTTCTCGCCTTCATGCGTCAGGCGGTGCGCGAGTTCGGCCAGACGATCGTCATGGTCACGCACGATCCCGTCGCCGCGTCGTACGCCGACCGAGCCGTGTTCCTGGCCGACGGCCAGATCGTCGACGACCTCGTCGACCCGACTGCAGATTCCGTCCTCGACCGCATGCGAAACCTGGGGGAATAGGTCCGATGCTCTCGCTCACGTTCAACACCGTCAAGGCCAACAAGGCCCGCTTCGTCATGACGGCGATCGCCGTTGTGCTCGGTGTGGCGTTCATGGCCGGCACCTTCGTCCTGACCGACACCATCAAGCAGTCGTACGACAACATCGCGGCCAACGTCTACAAGTCGACCGACGCCGTCGTACGCTCCGCGCACCACGCGAAAGACACCAGCGGTAACGACATCCGGGGAACGATCGACGCGTCGGCGCTCGCAACGGTGCGCGCGGCGAAGGGCGTGCAGGCCGCGGAACCGCAGCAGCTCGGCATCGCCGTGGTCGTCGCCCACGACGGTTCATTGCTCGACGCCAACCCGAACCGGTCGGTGCCGATCGCGATGGCGTGGCAGCACGAGCCGAAGCTCAACCCGATGGAGCTCGTCTCCGGTCACGCGCCGCGTGCACCCGACGAGATCGTCATCGACCGCGCTTCGCAGCGGAAAGGGCACTTCGTGCTCGGCGAGCGCCTCCGCGTGCTGAGCCCGGCCGGGTCGCAGTCGTTCCGGCTGGCCGGCGTGGCGACCTATGGGGGCTCCGACAGCGCGGCCGGCGCGCAGGTCGTGGCGTTCGCGCCCGAGACTGCAGGCCGCGTGCTCGGCACCGCCGGGCGGTACGACGCCATCCAGGTGATTGCGGCGCCGGGTGTGTCGCAACGAGCGGTGGTTGCGAACATCACCGCGGCGTTCCGTGCCCACTCGAAGGCGTCGTCGGGCGTCGAGGTGATCACGGGCGCGGCCGCGACCGAGGAAGCTCGCAAGGCGACTGGCGCGTCGTTGCAGTTCATGAACATGTTCCTGATGTCGTTCGCGGTCATCGCGCTGCTGGTCGGCTCGTTCGTGATCTACAACACGTTCTCGATCACCGTCGCGCAACGCACCAGGGAGAACGGGTTGCTGCGGGCACTGGGCGCGCGCCGCAAGCAGGTGACCCGTGCGGTCCGCCTCGAAGCGCTGTTCACCGGCGTCTTCGCATCCGCAGTCGGCGTCGTCGTCGGTGTCGCGACGGCGAATGCCCTCCGCATGTTGCTCAAGGCGTTCGGCGTCGAACTGCCGCACGCGGGGTTGGTGGTCGCGCCGCGCGCCATCATCGTGTCGATGGTCGTCGGCATCGTCGTGACGGTGGCGGCGGCGTTCCTGCCGGCCCGCAAGGCGGCGAAGGTGGCACCGATCGAGGCGCTGCGCGCCGCCGCCGTCGACCGGTCGGGTCGCTCGCTCAGGCGGCTGGTCTTCGGTGTGCTGTTCGCGGCGGCCGGCGGCTGGTTCATGGCGACCGGCCTGGCGAGCCACGAGACCATGCCCGTCGGGCTGGGTTCGCTGTGCGTGTTCGCCGGCGTGTGCGTGCTCGGCCCGGTGATCGCACGCCCGTTCACCCGGGCGATGGGGTTGCCGCTCCCGCACCTGCGGGGCATGGCCGGAACGCTGGGCCGTGAGAACGCGATGCGCAACCCGCGCCGTACGTCGGCGACGGCCTCGGCGCTGATGATCGGCGTCGCCCTGGTCGCCTTCATCACGGTGTTCGCGTCGTCGGCTCGCTCGTCGCTCGGTGCCTCGGTCGACACTGCCGTGCGCAGCGATTGGATCGTCAACACGCAGTTCGGCATGGGCGGGTTGAGCCCGACCGTGACGCAGAAGGTTGCTGCCCTGCCCGAGACGGGCTCGGTCACGCCGCTGCGGTTCCTGTCACCTTCCGTCGGTGGCAGGACGATCGACATCACTGCGCTCGACCCGGTCCACGCCATGCAGAACATCAACCTCGGCGCGGTCACCGGGAACTTCCGGGACCTGGGCCGGCAGACCGTCGCCGTGCAAGCGGCGGAGGCGAAGAAGACGAACGTGAAGATCGGTGACACGATCACGATGCAGTTCCCCGAGACCGGACCTCGCCGCCTGCGGGTCGTCGCGGAGTACGAGAACAAGCAGCCGCTGGGCGTGTACCTGATCTCCATGGCGACGTTCAACGCGAACGTGACCAGTCACGTCGACAACATCTTGCTGGTCACCGACGCACCGGGTGTGCACCCGGCGCAGGCCCGCACGGCGATCATGTCGGTGCTGAAAGACTCCCCGAACGCGACGCTGCAAACGAGTGACGAGTTCAAGGGATCGGTCGCCCGGCAGATCAACCAGATCCTCGACCTGATCTACGTGTTGCTCGGTATGGCGCTCGTCATCGCGCTGTTCGGCATCGCGAACACGCTGGCGCTCTCGGTGTTCGAGCGCACGCGTGAGTTCGGGCTGTTGCGTGCGGTCGGCATGAGCCGGGCGCAGGTACGGGCGTCGATCCGGTGGGAGTCGGTGCTGATTGCATTGCTCGGTACGACGCTCGGCACGGCGGTCGGTATCGGTATCGGGAGTGCGTTGATCAACGCGGCTTCGAAAGGCGCCGACGTGAACCAGCTCTCGATCCCCGTACGGGAGATCGCGGTGATCGTGGCGTTGGCCGCGGTCGCAGCCGTGCTCGCCGCCGCGGTTCCCGCCCGGCGGGCGGCCCGGCTCGACGTGCTCGACGCGATCAGGTCGGAGTAGCGACCCTGCTCCGGCAGGCGCGAAGGACCGGGACCACACTGGCCCCGGTCCTTCGTCGCGTCACCGGTCGCGTGCGCGGCCCTACCCCCCCGGAGATCTGCGGCGACCAGCGGGGTATGCCGGATGTAGGGGGCCGCGTCGACCTCCATGCTCGCTCCTATGGAGCAACCCATGGAGGCAACGAGCATGAGCACATCCCGACGACCGGCGCGCACCTTGCTCGCGGTCATTGCCGTAGCGATGGTCCTCGCCCTCGCCGCGTGCGGCAAGAGCAGCAACAACAGTGGCTCCGCCGCGGCCGCGACCAACGACACGAAGGCGACCCCCGTCGACACGATCGAAGCCCAGATCGACCAGCAGCTGGCGGTGCCCGCCACCACCTACGTCGGAAAGGTGGAAGGGACGGATGCGTACGTGGCGGTCGTCGACCGCGGCGGTGAAGTCGTCGCGTACACCTGCGACAGCCATGACATCGCCACTTGGTTCGACGGCACCGCCGACGGCGGCACCATCAAAGGGTCGGCGGCGTCGGGTGCGACGCTCACCGCGACTCGCAGCGGCAACCGCGTCAGCGGGTCGGTGTACCTCGCCGATGGCGCGACGCACAGCTTCACTGCGGCGCGGGCGAACTACCCGGCCGGGCTGTGGGAGGCCTACGGGAACGCGGCGGACGCCCAGACCCGCTACCGCGTGGGTTGGGTCGTCCTCGACGACGGCACCCAGCGGGGCGCCGGCACCAAGCCGGGCGCGACCGTTGCGGTCGGCACGGTCGACACGAGCACGGGTGTGGGTGACCTCGGCGCCGACGGCTCCGCGGGCGCGGCTGGTTCGACGGCGCCGCCGGCGCCCGACAACGGCGGGACGGGTGGCAGCCATGACCTTTGCGCCAACCTCCAGAACTCCTGGAAGACCAACAACGCCGCCCTGAGCGACCCCGATTCGAATGCGGCCTCGATCAAGACGGCCAAGCGGGTCATGGCGACCGCGCAGTCCGTGTGGAACGCCGACTGCAAAGGCACGTACGGCGCGATCAGCGGTCGGAACATCTGACGTGCCGTCCCGACGAGAGAGGTTGAGCATGGACGTCAAACCGTTCCGAATGGTGGTGTGCATCGCGCTGGCGGCGGGCACGATCCTCGCCAGCTGTGGCGGCACCGACTCCAACGGCACCGGAACCAACGGTGCGGGCTCGAACGTCGCGGCGGCCGCGACCCCGACCACCCCCACGACCGTTGTGTACGCGGGAGGCGCGCCCACGGTCGTGAAGGGTGCCGGTGACATCACTGCGACCGTCGACCGTTTCCGTGCCGTCCTCGGCGACGACAACGGGAACGGGCCAGGCCAGTACCCGTCGGGGCGCCGGGAGATCAACTGGGACGGCGTGCCCGACGAGCTCGCCGCACCGAACGCGCTCCCGGGTGACTTCTTCAACGGGCCCGACGCCCCGCGGGCGCGCGGCGCGCTGCTGTCGACGCCGGGGGATCACGTCGCGGTGAGCGCGGACGCCACCAACCCGACCGGGACTGCGGTGCGCTTCGGCGACATCAACCCGACGTACCCCGGTGTGTTCACGACGTTCAGCGCAGAACGTCTGTTCTCGCCCATCGGCAGCAACCAGGTGGACCTGCGCTTCGCAGTGCCCGGTACGGCAACGCCGGCCGCCGGGCGCGGATTCGGTGCCGTGTACACCGACGTCGACTCCGAGCAAGCAGCGGAGTTCGAGCTGTTCGACGCGGCCGGCGCGTCGCTCGGCACGTTCGCGGTGCCGACATCGGAGCAGGGCCTGTCGTTCCTCGGCATCGCGTTCGACGAGCCCGTGGTGGCCCGCGTGCACATCGTGTACGGCAACTCGAAGCTCGGCCCCGACGACAGCGCGCGCTACGACGTCGCGGTGATGGACGACTTCATCTACGGCGAACCGCAAGCGATCACGGGTTGAGTTGCCGGAACCGCAGCCGTTCCCCAACCGGCCGGGCGCGTATGACGTGCCCGGCCGGTTGCGGCATCGCCGCTCGGTGCGCCACCATCGGCGTATCGCGGGTACAGCGGGGCGCGGGGAGCTGGTCGGGCGCAATGAGGAGTTCACGCTCCTTTGCGGTGCGCTGGAGGCCGCGCGGGCCGGCCGCGGCGGCTGCTTCGTGATCGACGGCGCTCCCGGCCTCGGCAAGACCCGGTTGCTCACAGAAGTCGTCGACCATGCGACGGCGCTCGGGGTCGAGGTGTGTTCCGTCACGGTCCGCCCGCAGGCGTCGCGACCCCTCGCCGCGCAACTCGGCGGCCCGACGCCGCCGGACCGTCCCGCCGGCTCGCCGGCGCGGCCGGGTCTCAGCGACGCCGAGCACACCATCGCCGAAGGGCTCCTCGCCCAGGTCGAGGCCCGGGCAGGGACCGGCCCTCTTCTGCTCGCCGTCGACGACGCCCACTGGGCCGACCGCGCGAGCCTCCGGGCCCTCGTCGTGCTCGCGGCGCGCGTCGCCGAACTCCCGGTGCTCCTCGTCCTGGCCGCCCGGCCGCGACCCCGGCCGGCCGAACTCGACCAGATCGAGGCGGGGCACGTCGACCTCGCGCCGTTCGGCGAAGACGAGGCCGCCGCGCTGGTAGCGGCCCACGGCGGTGACGCCACCAACCCGTTGTTCGCGCGCGCCGAAGGCAACCCGTTCTGGTTGCTCCAGCTCGTGAACGCGAGTGTGTCTCACTCCGGCGGCGCGCTGCTCCCCGCCGACGCGCTGCTCGGTGGCCTTGCGTGGCTCCCCGCCGAAGCGCTCGCCGCGTTACAAGTCGCGGCGGTCCTCGGAAGCGACGCGCTCGTCGCACCGCTTGCCACGGTGTTGGAGCGCGACCCGGGTGAGATCGAGCCGTTGCTGCAGGGCGCGCTCGACGCGGGCGTGTTGCGCCGCGACGATGACGACGTCTCGTTCGCGCACGATCTGTTCCGCGACGCCATCTACGACGATCTCCCCGAAAACGTCCGAGCTGCGCTCCACGCCGAGGTCGCCGCCACGCTGCTCGCGCACGGGTGGCCGCCGCGACTGGTCGCGCCGCACCTGGTGCTCGCCGACGATCGCTTCGCTCCCGACGTACTTGCCGACGCGGCCGGAGCGGTCGGTCCCTCGGAACCTGCCCTGGCTGTCGCGCTGCTCCGACGGGCGACCGCCGCCGCACCCGCCGCCGCCGAGCTGCAGCTGCTCCTCGCGCGCGCGCTGGCCGACGACGGGCGACCGACCGAGGCCGAGCAGATCGCGCGCGCCACGATCGACGAAGTCACCGATCCGGCCTTGCGGGCCCGCGCAGGCGTTCGTCGCGCAGATGCTCCTGTCGGTCGGTGGCGCCTCGAACGATGCGCTCGCACTGCTCGACGCCGCCGCCGGGGAACCGTCGTTCTCACCCGACGAGCGTGCCCGCCTCCTCGGGGACGCTTCCGTCGCCGCGCTCGTCACCGGGAACGGCGCGCACGCCGCCGACCTCGTCGGCCGCGCGCTTGCGCTCGGCGCCGAGCTCACCGACCGTTCGAGCCTCGTCGACGCGTACTGCGTCCGCTCGTGGTTGGAATCGTTCGAGCTCCGCTTCGACGACGCGGCGCGGTCGGCCGACCTGGCCGTCGGGTCGATGGGCGAGGAGGCGGCCGCGCGCGCCCGCAGCGCCCCCGAGTTCTTCGCCGGCATGGTGTTGATGGACGCCGGGCGCCTGGCCGATGCCGAGGCGATGTTCTCGGCCGGCCGCGAGCGGGCCGATGTCGCGGGCGCCGCGTGGCAACTCGTGCTCTATCACTTCGGCCTCGGCGCCGTCGGTTGGCAGCGCGGGACGTGGCGCGACGCGGTGACCGAGATCGACACCGGCCTCGTGCTCGCGCGCGACCTGGGTTCGGCGCTCGGCTCGGGCTTCGGTCGTACCGTGCTCGCGCTCATGGCGATCGCCCGGGACGACTTGCGGGAGGCCCGCAGCCACCTCGACGCGGCCGCGGCCGATTTCGCGGCCGGGAGCGACCCCGTCGGCCTCGACTGGTACGCCCTCGCGGGCGCGCGCTGCGCCGAAGCCGACGGTGACGCGGCCGCCGCACTCGCTCGGGTTGGTGAGATCGTGGAGCTCGACCTCGCACTCGGCATGCTCAACGACCTCGGCGATGTCGCGCCCGATCTCGTCCGCCTCGGCCTCGCGTCGGGTCAGGAGCGGTACGTCGCCGACGTGGTGGAGCGGATCAAGGACGCGGCGGGGCACCGGGCGCACCCCGCGTTGTCGAGCGCGTTGCTGCGGTGCGACGCCCTCGTGGCGAACGACGCCGGTGTCGCGGCCGCCGCGGTGGAGCAGGCCCGCGCGTCGGCGACACCGCTCGCACTGGCCGACGGGCTGGCCGAAGCCGCGGTCATCGCCGCCGCGACGGGCTCGACGGTGCTCGACGCCGTCGCCACGATGGAGGAAGCGCTTGCCCGTTACGACGAGCTCGGGGCGGTGCGGCCCGCGACCCGCGCGCTGGCGGCGGCGCGGGCCGCCGGCTTGCGGACGCGCCGCTTCGCGACGCGCACCCGCCCGCGCACGGGTTGGGACGCGTTGAGCCCCACCGAGCGAGACGTCGTCCGCCTCGTCGCGGAGGGCCTGACGAACCCCGCGATCGGCGCCCGCCTGTTCATCTCGCGGCGCACGGCGGAGACGCACGTACGCCACACGCTCGTCAAGGTGGGGGTGGCGAGCCGGGTCGAGCTGGCCGCCGCCTACCGGGCGCGTTCCGACTGACACCGTCGTCGTCGCCGCCGGTGAGGTCGCCGGTGTCGTCGCCGGCGCCGTCCGACCGATGTTCGGCGCAGTCGCGGCGGGGTTGTGCGACGGGCACGGCGCGTCGTGCCGCCATCCAGCGCGCGAGCGCTTCCTGCCGCCGGCGGCGGTAGCGCGCCGGACCGTTCGGGTTGTCGGCTTCGTGCTCGGCCACGAGCAGCAGCGTGCGCCTTCCGAGCGCCCGTTACTTCCGGCAGGCCCCGCTCCGGGTTGCCACACCCCGTACAGATATCGCGCCGGGTGCGCGACGCTCGTAGCCTTCCCACGATGGACGGGCGGGCGGCGGACCTTGCTGGCCGGCGGGACGCCGAGGACGCCGTGGAACACGCGATGGCGTCGGCGCGGCGGGGAGCCGGAGCCGTCGTGCTCGTCGAGGCGCCGGCCGGGCTGGGGAAGTCGGTCGTCCTCGACACGTTCGCGGCGCGCGCCGATGAGGCCGGAGCCCAGTTGCGGCGGGCGACGGCTCGCGAGGTCGACTCGATCGGGGAGCAGGCACCCGTCGCCGCCACCCTCGGCATTCGCACCACCGGGGTGATCGCCGCGGGGCCCGACGTGCCGACCGTCTTGGCCGGCGAAGCCCTCCCGGATGCGACCGCGGCGCTGGTGGACCGCGCGGTCGACGCGGCGGCCGCGCTCGCGGCCGACGGCCCCCTGGTCCTGTGCATCGACGACGCGCAATGGGCGACGCGCGGCGACATCGCGGTGATGCACACGCTGGCCCGGCGTACGCGCGCACTCCCGATCGTGCTCGCCATCGCGCTCCGGCCCCACCCACGCGGGCGCGATCTCGCCCGGCTGGTCGACGACCTCAGCCGCGACGGTGCCCGGCACGTCACGCTGGCGCCGCTGTCGCCTGACGACGTCGACCGGCTGCTCGCCACGCTGCTCGGCCACCCCCCCAGCGAGGAACTTCGGGGGCTCGCGGCGCGTGTCGGCGGGAACCCGTTCTACCTCCGGGCACTGGTCGAGGCCCTTGACGCCGAAGGCCGCCTGGGTGCCGACGCAGCGGATCGCGCCGGCAGTGCGAGCGACGGAAGTGAGGTGCCGTTCGAGCTGCACGAACTGGTGCTGCGGCAGCTGGCGACCCTCGACGGTGATGCGATCGAACTGCTGCAGTTCGCCGCCGTGCTCGGTAGCGCCGTCGACGCGCGGGAACTCGCCGCGCTGTGCGGACGGAGCACCGTCGCCATGCTGGCCGATCTCGAACGCTGCCGACGCAGCGGCGTGCTCCGCCAGGACGGCCCGCACCTGCGCTTCGCCCACGACCTGGTCCGCGACGCGATCGTGCGCGACCTTCCCGACGAGGCGCGCCGCGCCATCCACGCGGAGGCCACACGGGTGCTCGCCGGGCTCCGCGCCGCGCCCGAGCGCGTTGCGTGGCACCGCGCCGGCGCTACGGCCGACCCCGCGCTCGCGGCGCAACTCGTCGACGAAGCCGGCGCGATCCTCGACCAGGCGCCGGCCGCCGCCGCGATCCTGGCCGAACGGGCCGTGGCCCTCGGCACGGACCAGGGCGGCACCGCGGTGCTCGTCGAGGCACTGGCCCGATCGGGTCGAGCCGCGGAAGCGCTCACGGTGGCGCACGCCGAACCCGCGCCGGGCGTCGAACTGCAGGTCGCTGCCGCGTTCGCCGCGCTGCGCAGCGGGCGCGCGATCCACCCCGATGCCGTCGCCGTGCTCGACGGGGTGGCACGTACGTCGCCGCCCGGTGGCGCGCTGCCCGCGCAGATCGCCATCGCCCGCCTGCTCGCAGGTGATTTCGCCGGCGCCGACGCCCTTGCGTCGCGGATCGAAGGCGAAGCGGCGACGGCTGGGGTGTACGCGCTCGGTGCCCGGTCGTGGGTCGCGAGTTTCGCCGGCCGTTTCCGCGACGCCATCGCGTTCGCGGACCGCGCTGCCGGCACGGCCACGGCGGGGTCGGCCGACGCGGCCGTCGCCCAGTTCTTCCGCGGCATGGTGCTTCTCGACGCGGACCGGCTCGCCGACGCCGCCGATGCGTTCCGCGCCGGCCGGCAGGGCGCCGAACGCTGGCTGGCACCGTTGCTTCGCTTCGGCGCCGGGAGCGCGGCGTTCCTGGCCGGGCAATGGGGCAGCGCCGAGTCGGACCTCATTGCCGCAGTCGACGACGCCGGCGAAATCGGTTCGCTCCTCGCCGTCGGTGTCGCGCGCGCACACCTTGCGCAGATCGCGCTCGCCCGCGACGACGCCGCCCACGCGACCGACCACCTCGACCGCGCCGACGCCGGTTTCGCGGGTGGCGGCGCCGCGCTCGGGTTCGACTGGGTCGCGTCGACGCGCGCGCTGGAGCTCGAACGTCGCGGCCGGGCCCGCGAGGCGTTCGACACGCTCTCCGACGCTTGGGACCTCGACATCGCGCTCGGTCTGCGTAACGATCTGCGCACGCTCGGGCCCGTACTCGCCCGTCTCGCAACGACGCTCGGCGACCCCGCAAGGGGCGCGGCGGTTGTCTCGGCTCTCGAAGCCGTCGCCGCCGGCACCGACGTGGCCAGTGTCCGCGGCGCGGCCGAGCGGGCGCGCGCGTTGGTCGATGGCGACGCTGCGCTCGCGCTGGTGGCCGCCGAGCGTTACCGCGGCTCACCGCGCGTCTACGAGCGGGCACACGCCCTGGTCGACGCCATGGACGTGTGCGCGTTCCGGGGGCTCGACGACGATGCCCGCGCGTGTTTCGACGAGGCGGCCGAGTACTTCACCGCGCTCGCGGCCACCGGCGATCTCCGAGACGCTCGTGCGCGCGCCCGGGCGCGCGGTATGCGCATGACCGTTTCCGCCGCCGCCGGCGGCGCACGGGCCGCCGAGAACCTGTCGCCGATCGAGGCACAGATCGCCGCGCTGGTTGCGAGGGGTCTGTCGAACCGCCGGATCGGCGACGAACTCCACCTCTCGCACCGTACGGTCGAGGGCCACCTCACGCGCATCTTCGCGAAGCTCGGTGTCCGGTCCCGTGTGGAACTCGTTGGGCGCGCGCACGACGCCGGCTGATCCGGCCGCGAACCACTTGTCGGACGAGCGACTCGAGCAACGGGCGTCATTCGCCGCGACAGGCGCGTCACCGCGGCCCGGTCGAATGGCGGCACGCGAAGGGCGTCTCCGCCGGTCCGTGGTAGTGGTGGTGAGTCGGCCTGTACGCCGGGCATCGGCCGGTTGAGGACATTTCCGCAGGTCAGAGGCTTGCGCAGGGGCGTCGAGTCCTCAATCAGTCCTCAGCGCATCACGCTGACCTGCCCGCAGAGGCCTTCAAGGCGCTGGAGCTGCTGCCGATAGTTACTACAATAGGCTAGGCAATAGAGTCATCGATTGGAAGGCGCTCATGACACCTGCGGCCGCAACCGACATCGGCGTCGCATGGGAGAAGGCCCACAAGGAGTCGGTGACGGCATCGACGCGCGCCAAGGCCGCCTACTTGCTCGAGGCGGTTGGGCCGCGCATCGGCGCCGCGGCGCTCGGCCTCGCCGACGCGCGCCAACTGAAGCGGTGGGCGAAGGAGGACGAGGAACCGCGAGAAATGCTCGTCGCGCAGCGCCTCGATGCGCTGTTCTGGATCGTGCGTGCAATCGACGCGGTGTATTCGAACGCAGTCGCGGTGCGGTTCCTCCGTTCCTCCAATCCAGAACTCGCGGACGGCGCGCCGTTCAGCGTGCTCGCAACTGCAGCCGATGGTGACGACATTCGGCGCGCGCTGACTGCAACCCGGGCGTTCCTCGAAGGCTGAGCGGATGCTCCAGGCGGATCAGATCGCGGCGGCGTACGCGGTGTACCCGAGTGCCGGCACACTCCGCGTGCACCCAGTGCCCGAGATGCTGCTGTCACCCGAACCGGAGCGGCCGGGATTGAACCGATTCGACGACCCCGACGGCCGGGTCGCAGTGCGTTACACGGCGACTCGGGTTGATCGGTTGTTTGCGCGAGGCGATGGCGCGATTCCGGCCGAACCCCGCCGCCGAAGCAACGCTCGCCAAGATCGTCGGGATCGATGAGGATGACTTCGATCCGACGCTCGAGGATCTGGAAGCAGTTGCGCACTGGCTTGGTGCGCAACGCGTCGGCACTGTGCGCGCAACGTCGATCGGCCCCTTCGCCGACGTCGAGCGCGACGAATTGCTGGTCGGTCTCGACAAGCACCCGAAGGTCCGCACGGCACTCGCCGCGCTCGACCATGCGGCGAGGCTCGACGTCGCGTGGGTCCGTCTCGGCGGCACGATCGGCAGACCGGTGAGCCAAGCGGTTGGCGTCGCGGTTCGAGAGTGGATCGCTGACGCGCTCGGAATCGGCTACCGCTCACGACTCGCGACGGACGAACCATGCTGGGCGATCTGGGACACGACTGCCGTCGACGTCACGAGCGTCGCACTCGACCCGAACGACCTTCTCCATCGCGATGCCGTGCGCACCGTCTGCGCTGCGTACGAAATCGAACTGCCAAGTGCTTGGCAGTGAGGGGCGATCGGCGAGGAGGATCAGGGGAGTACTTCATCCTCGGGTTCGGTCGCTGCGCCGCCTGAGGCTTGCGATCGTTCGTGGTCGAGTCGGTCGTGTGCTCCATCCCATGTGACGAGTGGCGTTTCGGCGTCGTGTTGCTTCTCATCGTCGGCCCGCTTGTCGGCGCTATCGGCTTTGTCGGCTTTATCGTTGGGCGCGTCTTCAAGCTCGTCAGCGAGCCGTTCGGTGTTCTCGAGGTCTTGGGTGAGGGCGCCTTCGGTCGCTTCTTCGAGGTCGCTGGCAGGTGGCGCGAGGTCGAGGCCGGCGTCTTCTGCGGCGCTGCGTCCGCTCTTTGGGAGTTGCGGTGCACGTGGTGTCCAGGCTCGGACTTGTTGGAGCACTTCTGCGTAGAAGCCGTCGATCGCTGCGAGGACGGAGTCGATGAACGCCCCACGGCCGGTCGTACGCTTGGTTCCCAGCGGTGACGTCGCGGCGATACGAAAGCTGCGTAGCTCGCGTTGCTGATCGACGATCAAAAGGTTGGGTTCTTGGCGTACGACGCTCAGTAGCTCGCTCGCCGAAGTGCCGCGGCCGCTCGTCATGGCGTCGATTCGCAGATTGTCGTGCGCGTCGACGAGTTGGCGGAGCAACCAGTTCACACGCGTCGTCGGCCGTCCTTCGCGAGGTGCGTCAACATCGACTGCAACGGTGACGCGGTTCGCTCTCAGGTCGGCGACGATCTCGAGCGGCGCAACAGCATCGGGGATCCGAAGTTCGCCGGTAAGTGCCCCGGCCGTCACGAGCGACTTGGCCTGCGCGGCGATCAAGGCTGCGGGGTCGGCGAGTTCTTTGCGAGAGAGAACGACTTCGACTCGCGCGCCGAGCTCGCGTCCGAGTCGCAGCGACGCGAACCGCAGGAGCTGTTCCCAACGGGACACCACTTCGGCGAGTCCTTTGTCGTTCGCTCGCAGTGTGCCCGCGGTGATTGCTTCTCGGATCCCGACCCACGCGGTGCCCATGTCGGCAAAGTCGAGTGCCCCCGACTTCGGATGTTCGAGGTAGCGGATCAGTTCGCCGAGTATCCAAGCCTGGTCAGGATCGGAGACGCCGCGATGCACGCGTTGCGTGATCGCGACGCTCAGCACCTCTGCCCATGAGAGATGGAACAGCGATACCCGTCGCAGTTTGCGACGATCGACGGAGATCGGGTGAACGCCGGGTGCCGGTGCCATCTGGTTCGAGATCGTCAGGACGACATCGAGGCCTTGCTCCCGAGCGACGTCGAGGTACGCCTCGATCTGTTCGCGTTTGAGTTCCATCGAACCGGTCTTGACCTCGATCAACGCGGTCCAGGTACGACCGCCTCGGGACGTCTCGAGTACGCCGTCGGGGATCACGGTTCGGTCACCGAGCTTGAAGGGAACCTCGATGTAGCCGGCAATGGCGCCCGCCGGCGCGCCGAGCGGCCGCACGATGGCAGCACCGAACTCACGGACCGCAGTCACTACCGACAACAACGCCGAAGTCGCACGTCGCTCGGCGTCGTCGGAGCCCGAGATCCCGCTCGTTGGGATCAAACGCGCCACTTGCCAATGATCGTCGGCCATGTCTCGACCTTCCCACGACTTGTCGCGACTGCCCTTGGCCGAACTCGGAAGCTGCGCGCTCCAACAACCGGTGCGGGTGTCGCTCACCCCACATGCAAGCGGCCCTTGCTTAGCGCGCGCTGGCCTCGACCGCCAGGTGCTCGAAGCAGAACGCGTTGATGAGCTTCTCTGACGCGGCCGTCAACGACCGCTGGTCTCCACGCGCTCCAGGGTCGCACGGCGTGGCGGGTCTTGCGCGAAGTCGAGCGGAGTGCCAAAGGACGCGATGCGCGACTGGTCAGGACCCCGGGGCGGTTCTACCGCAGAACCGACAATACGAGCCGTCGGCCGCAGCATCAGCGCTGCGCGTTGTTCCGACCGCAAAGGGCGGGAGGCTCGACGAGACAGTCGTTCCCCGCCGTCCGTGACGAGGATCGGCTTCGTTGGTGGCCGCCCTGCGCAGGGCCGTCAAGACCTCTAGCACGGGAGGATCTGTCGGCGACGCTAGCGGCGGCAGTGGAGGTCAGCTGCGCAAGCCGATGCAGTCGCCGCAGCGGCGGATCACTTCACCGCTGAGGCGGCCGCGGCTTACGCGGCCTCTGCGCGAACCTGTGGCCCTTGCATCGATGCGGCGGGTGTGTCCAACACCGTGGCTAACGTCGCGACCGCCGTTGGTGCGGCCGCACGGTGCAAACAAGCGGGCGTCTTCACGGGCGCCTGCGGGACCGCTTCCATCAAGGCGGCAACCGTCATCGGTCTCACGCGAAATCTTGTAGTGGTGGCAGCTACCCTCAAGACGTTGTTCGATCTCAGCCAACTCCGATTTCGGCGCTCCTGGTAGCGAGGTCTATTTGGGTCCCGATAGTCCTGGCCACAACGGCTGCTTTCCGAGCCGAAATGGTCGGCGCTTCGCTTGCTGCTTGTTAGCTCAGCACCACCATAGAAGGGCACGGTCGTGTTAGGGGCAGTAATCAGTGGCAACACAGACCTGATTATTATCGGCCTCGCTATGTCGGCGTTTACTTACGTTCACCGTATTTGGCAGCGTCGCCGGCTTCCGCGCCAACCTCGTCCGTTCGCTCGCGCGATTATTGTTTCGCACATTCGGGCGGATACGATCCTCTTCTTCTTGGGAATTGCGCTCGCCACATTCGGTGTGGTGAAAGCCATTGTGTAGCTTTAGGCTATTAAGGAGTCTAGGACTCGCGGCGTCGCTCGTGCTCTTGAGACTCACATTTCGCGCACCAAACGAGGGCTAGGAATCGAACCACTCGGTCACGCGAACTGGAGTTGACCCAGTCTTCTTGGACACTTGATCCTGTGCGTTGCGCATGGGAAGGAGTGTCGGGATGGGTCGTCCATCGAAGTGCCCGGAGGAGTTCCGGCGTAAGGCGGTCGCGTTGTGCCGTTCGTCGGGTCGGTCTCGGGCTGAAGTCGCGAAATCGTTGGGGATCAGTGACGGTTCGCTCGCCGCGTGGTCGAAGGCAGCCGAACGCGACGAGGCGCCGGGCGCGCTCGACCCGTCGGAGCGGGCGGAGCTCGAACGGTGCGTACGGAGAACAAGGAGCTGCAGATGGATCGCGAGGATCCCGCGCAAGGCAGCCGCGTACTTCGCGCAGGAGACGATAGGTGCGTCGCAGGTTCGTCTCAGAGCGTGCCAGCAAGCTCCTGGTCCAGCGGCTCTCGTCTTCGCCTTCGATCATGGCGTCTTCGAACCCCGCTGCTGACCGCGAGCGGTTCGCTCGTGCCCCCGGGGTCCATGCGTCGCTCAACCGTCATAGTGCTGGTTGAGCGACGCTGGTGGTCGGGAGCGTCAGGCGTAGGTGAACGTGTCGGTGGGCGACGCGTCGCTGGGGCCGACGTTGTTGATGACGCTCACGTCGACGGTGCCGCTCCCTGGGGGCACGACGACGGTGATGCGCGTCGGCGACACGACCTTGAAGGTCGTTGCAAACGTCGGCCCGAAGTTCAGCGCCGTCACTCCGACGAAGTTCTTCCCGGTGATCGTGACCGTTGCACCGGCACGCGCGCTCGAGGGTGCGACCGCGCTGACCGACGGGACGGTGTAGTCGAACGGTACGGCGAACGCCGGCGAGGAGCCGCCCGGACCGTTCACGGTGATGTAGGCCCGGAACGAGGCGCTGCGGAAGATCACCGGCGCGGTCGCGACGAGCTTTGTCGACGACACGCGCGTGAAGGACGCAGCCACGTTGTCGAAGGTGACCGACGTCGCGTCGCCGAGGTTGTGGCCGATCAGCTTGACCTTCGCCCCGCCGGTGCCCGACGCGGGCGAGACCTTGGTGACGACCGGCGCGTACGAGAACTGGTCGGCCGCGCTCGGAGTACTCGTCCCGGGCGCGGCGGTGACGGTGACGTCGACGATTCCCGCGTTCGCGGGTGCCACTGCGACGATCTGCGTGCCTGCCCGGTTGACCGTAAAGCTCGTGGCCGGCACGGCACCGAACTGCACGGCGGTCGCGCCGGTGTAGTGCGAGCCCGTGATGGTCACCTTGGTGCCGCCACCCGCAGGGCCATAGGCGGGTGCGACCTTCGTGACGGACGGCGGCAACGGCGGTGCCACCGCGTTCGACCTGCCGGCTGGTCCCGACGTGCCGGCAAGGTTCTGCGCGATCACCGTAAATGAGTACGCGGTGCCGGGAGCGAGACCGATGAATGTCGCGGTTCGGGTGTCGGCGCCGACGACCTGCGTCGCGCCACCAGGAGACGCGGTGACGGTGTACTCGTAGATCCCCGTGGCCGCGTCCGTCGCCGCGTTCCACGTCACCGACGCCGAGCCGATCCCGGCAGTGGCGTCGACGGCGGGTGCGGTCGGGGCCGACGGGTCGACGAGGACCGAGAGGGGAATGGAAGTTGATGTCGTGCCGCCGTTGGTCGCCGACGCAGTGATCGTGTGCGCGCCGATCGCGAGCGGCGCAGGCGGGACGAAGCTCCACCGGCCGGTCGTGTTCGCGGTCGTCGTTCCGACCGGCGTCGCGCCGTCGAGGACGGTCACGGTCGCGCCGGCGTCGGCGCTGCCCAGCAGCGTGGGCCGATCGACGTTGGTGATGCCGTCACGATTCGACGGCCCGCTGTCCGACGCCGGATCGAGCGTCGCCGTCGGGGTACCGGGCGCCGACGCGATCGTCACGGAGTTCGCGAGCGCCTCCGCGCTTCCTCCCACGCCGTTTCCCGCGACCACGCCGAACCGGACGGCGCTCCCGCGCGGGATGTCGTAGAGCGTGACGCTCGTCGCCAGCGGCGACAACACGCCGGGCCGGGCGACGGGATTGAACGCCGAGCAATTGATCGGTGTGCCGTCGATGCCGCGCACCGTGACGTCCGGATGGCAGAAGACGTCGTACTCGGTGATGGCCGCGCCGCTGTTGCCGGCCGGCGCGTCCCACGACAGGGTCACCGTCGTGCCGTTCGCCGCCGCGACGACGTTACGCGGCGCACCCGGGACCGTCGCGAACGTCGCGACGTTCGAGGGCAGCGACGGTGCACCTTGCCCGCCGGCGTCACTTACTGCGGTGACCGTGAACGTGTACGCCTGCCCCACGGTGAGGTTGGTCAGGCTCAGGTACGTGTTCGTCGTGTAGTTGTTGCCGCAATCGGGTGTGCACGTCACGTCGTAGTACGAGATGGCCGGGAGGTAGCCGGGCGGCGCCTGCCACGCGACGTTCAGCGCACCAAAACTCGCGTACGCCGACACCCCGACCGGCGCGGGCGGCGCGAGCAATCCGCTGTCGTACGCGCCGATGTCGCACACGCCGCGGGTCGAGATGCGCCTCGCGATGTTGCGCTGGTCGACTCCTCCGACCGCCGCCGACACGCATGCCGTCGTGTCGCCGGCACCGAACGCAGGGCTGTTGCTGTCGATGGGGAACGTCGCGGTCGGCCCACCGTTCGGGCCGAGCGCGCCCAACCGCGCGTCGACCGGCACGGTCGCCGTGCCGACCTGGTCGCCGCTCGCGGCACTGAACCCCGCACACCCGGTGGCGTTCCCGACGATGTTGTGGCCGAGATCTTCCACGACGCTGTGTTCGACCGCGGGGTCGACGAAGCAGTCGGCGTTGACGGGACCGTTGTTCGTCGCCACGATCGTGTTCTCGACCTGAAGGTGCGACCCGCCGGTGCGGTCGACGAGCGCGAAACCACCGCCGTCGACACCATCGGTCGCGCCGCTGTAACCGTCGACCGTGTTCTTCGCGATGGTGTCGTTCACGAGCGTGACCTTGGAGGCGTCGGCGCTGAAGCCGCCGCCGACGAACGTCGCCCGGTTCGATGCGATCGTCGAGTTCGCGATGTGCAGTTGCGTGTCGCCGAGCGAGTCGACCCCGCCACCGCGCCCGCTCCCGGTGTTCGTGATCGGCGCCGACGCGGTGTTTCCGGTGACCGCGCTCCGGGAGATCGTGACCGTCCCGTAACCCGACGAGATGCCGCCGCCGACCCGGGCGTCATTGCCGGAAATCGTGCTGTCGCTCACGGCGACGGCGCCGCCGTTGTTCTCGATGCCGCCGCCGATGCGCGCGGTGTTGTTCGACACGACGGTGTGATCGAGGATCAGCGACGCGTAGATGCCCTCGTTGGCGATCGCGCCGCCCTCGCCCTCGCTGCTGTATGCGTTCCGCGTCCCGAGGGGGTCCTGCGACGCGTTGCCGGTGATGACGTCGTTCGTCAGGGTGAGCGTCCCTGAATTGACGATCGCGCTGTCGAACGTCGAGCCCGTGATGGTGACGTTCGAGACGTTGACGTACGGGAAGCCCTTCCCGAGCGCGTTGCTGATCCAGAACACGGGATAGTCGCCGAGACCGATCGGGTTCACGCTGGGGTTGATGACCACGTCGCCCGGTGAACTCCCGGTGCCGACGACGTTCACACTGGTCGGGATGTCGGTCTGGATGAAGTAGGTGCCCGGCGCGATCGAGATCGTGCCGCCGGCCTTCAACTGGTTCCATCCACCGATGAGGGTCTGGCACGGCGTCGCCGGGTTGGTGCAGTCGAGCGGGTCGTTCGGAGCCTTGGCATCGACGTACACCGTGTTGCCCGACGCGGCAGCGGCCGGCCGCGCCGCGACGGCGGACACCACCGGCATCGCGAACGCGACAATCAGCATTACCGCGGCGAACGCACGCCCGGTCCGCCCGCCTCCGCGTCCACTCCACCGCGCGATTGCAGCCGTCGTCGTCGTCATCGTCGTGCGTCTCCCGCGTCGCGGCGCGCGCGGTCCATGACCGCGGCGCCCGTTACCTTCTCGCCCGTTGCACGCAACCGATGTTCGGAACCCTGACTGGTAGCCGGGCTCGACCCGTAGAACGGTTGCGTTCGACATTGTCTTGCGAGCGGCGGCATTCGTTACACATCTCGCCGGCAGTGCCACGACCGTTGTCGATATCCCGACACCGCGAGACAGCGCGGGGTCGCGCCGTGGTAGCGCGCCAGCTTTGAGGGCTGGCGGTCGGGGGTTCAATTCCCGCGTCCCCGACTCGCTCGGTCGCGCGAACCGGTCGCCTGTATGAGTCCCGGGGTGTGGTGGGTATAGGTGGGCTCGCCGGCGTCCGTCTCGTGATCTCCGACGCGCACGAAGGATTGAAAGCCGCGGCGCGTAAGACGTTGCAGGGAGCGAGCTGGCAACGCTGTCGCGTCCATTTCGCTCGCAACGTCCTGGCCCGCGTCCCCAAAGGCCATCAAGATGTCGTCGCGGCGGCGTTGCGCACGGTGTTCGTTCATCCCGACCCCGCTGAGATGGCAGCGACGCGGGACCGGACCGCCGACATGTTCGCCCGGCAGTTCCCCAAAGTGAAAGAACTCATGGACGCCGCCAAGCCCGACGTCCTCGCGTTCGCCGCGTTCCCCGCAGATCATCGGCGCAAGATCTGGTCGAACAACCCGCTCGAACGGTTGAACAAGGAGATCAAGCGACGCACGAACGTCGTGCAGATCTTCCCCAACGACGCGGCGATCGTGCGCCTCGTCGGCGCAGTGCTCGCCGAGCAGCACGACGGCTGGGCCACGCATCGTCACTACCTCTTCGAAGCCTCCATGGCCCGCCTTTACCCGACGCGCGACAATGACACCGTGCCAGGAACCGAGATGCTCGCCATCAACTGACGCCACCAGGAATCACGAACGAGGAACGCGACAACGTCGCGCAGTACCGGGCCATCTGGACATGCAACCGGCACGTTTCCCCAGGTCAGACCCCGTAACGGCGGTGAGTCGGCCTGTACGGGCATCGGCCAGTTGGGGGTGTTTCTGCAGGTCAGGGACTTGATGGGTGCGGGTCAGTCCTCAATCAGTCCTCAGGAGAACGTTCGATCGCGTCGGCGAGGGCGCGGCCGAGTAGTTCAAGCTGGTCGGCGGCGACGACCTCGACGCCTCGCACGCTCGAGCTCCGCAGCATCGCGGCGGTGCGATCGGCGTTGTCGATCAGGACCGCGCGTGCGAGGTTGATGGTCGAGGTGCGCACTGCAATGGGCGCCGTCGCGAGGAGCCTGGCGATCGCATCGGTCCCGTGACGCAGAAGGAGCCGGGCGACGTCGTACGCATCGCTGCCGCGCTTTGCCGGTTGGCGTCTTGGATCGACGATCGCGTGAAGCTTGAGCACGACGAGGTCGGCGGCGGTGGCGACTCTGATTTCGGCGCTTGTCGTCGCCGACTCCGGCGCGGAAGCTGTCACCTCGATGGTCGTCGCGGCCTGCAGTGCGTGCGCGAACGCGAGCTGATGTGCGATCGCAGCGCGTTCGATGTCGTCGCTCGCGCTGTCGATGCTCACGCCGGGTTCGGACGCGTCGATGAGGTCGAGATCGACGCCGGATGAGAGGCGCACGCCGTTGCGGGTGCGCGTCGCATCGGTGGCGACGAGCAGTTCGATTGTCCTCGACTCGTCGGTGCTGATGAGGTCGACGTCACCGGTGACGCGATGCGCCTGCTGCAACCGGACCATGACGGCCAGGCCGCCGACGAGCGCATGGTCCGGGAGCTGCGTCGGGAGTTGCGCAAGCGACTCGATCGCGCGCACGACGAACGGGTCGCCGGCGAGGCGGATCGTTTCACCAGACACGTTGATAGCCGTCGGGTGGTGTCCACGCGTCCAGCGCCTCGCGGCCACGCGACAGGTCTTGCGCGAGGTCGAGTGCGACGATGACAGGATGCGCGAGCGGCCAGCGCCCGCGCTGCTTCACCGCGGTATCGATGATGCGCGCCGTCGGTGCGGCTCGCAGTAATGCGGCGCGCTGTTCTGCGACGGCGGCCTCGCCGAATCGCTGGACCGCGAGACGCATGACACTGGTCGTCGGGACGTAGAGGTCGGGCGGGTAGCGATCCGAGAGCACAATCGGCGCGCCCCAACGCGTGGCGGCGACGTCACCGCCGAGCACCCACTGAGCGATCGCGAGTTCGCCGTCCGCGACTCCCGCGGGCGGAAGTCGTCGCAACGTCACCGGTTCGGGCTTCCAGTGCTCGGCCAGTGCCCAGAACAGGTCTGGTGTGAGTGGTCGGCGCGTGCGATCCACCAGTCCCTGCTCGCGCATGGATGCGAGCACGAGGGAGACATGACCGGCCGAGATCCCGAGACGGGCCGCGCACTCACGCACCTTCATTGCCCGGTCGGGTTCGAGCAGGAGGTCGACTGCGATCGCGATGCCGGCGGGGGAGAAGGGGTTCGCAGCCGCCCGTTCGGGCCGGCGCACGGCGCCCGCGGGGAGCTCGGTCTCGATCATGATGCGACCTTCGGGCCACCAGAACCGGAGGTGACCCCGTCGATCGAGCCAACCCCAGCGTTGGCGGCGTAACAACGTGCGCGCGGCTTCGCTCACGCGGTCCGACACGACCACGCCGGCCGCGCCACCAGGCGGCCGCCGGAGAGCAGGCACTTCGGAGGGACGCATCACCGCGCGGGGCTCCACGAGAACGGGAAGGTCGACGCCGCCGATCGACAAGACGGCGTGATGGCCGCCTTCCTTCAGTTCGACGTCGACGCCGAGGCTCCGCAGCGCTTGCAGAAGCGCCTTGGCCGCCTCGTCGTATGTTTGCGGATCCACAAACACATGATATAGGGCTAGCGCGCTGTCACGCGCCAGGCGGCGAGCTTCTCGTCGCCCGTCACGCCACGCCGAGCTGAGCGACGGCGCGTGCGTGAGCAGTTCGAGGTCAGCCGACCACGTCCGGTGTGAGGCAGTCCATTGCCGGCTGCCTTTCCGCTGCCTGCGTCGCACCGAGGACCAGATCTACCGCCAGCCGGGTCTGGCCCTCCGAGTCGGGCCACAGGTGCGCATACGTATTCAACGTTTCCGTCGCCGACGCATGGCCGAGAGTGGCGGCCGCAGCGCGGCGCCACGCGTCACCGAAGGTATTGCGGCGAATTGGTCGACCGGCAGTGTTTCTGAACACGAAGGAATCGCTGGGGTAGGCGGCGAGATGCTTGGCCAGCGCTTCGATCACGACGTCGGGAAGTGGGACCGTGCGCCGGCTCGCGTCGGTCTTTGGTGGTGCGACGTACAGGGGGCGTCCCGGCAGCGTGATCAGCTGCTGTTCGACGCGCACCGCGCGGCGCAGAAAGTCGAGATGCCCGACTTCGAGACCGAACAGCTCGCCCTGGCGAAAGCCGGCGCCGGCGGCCGTCACGACGACCGCGCGGTACGTCTCCGGCATCGCTGCCGTGAGCGCCTGCTCCTGACGAGACTTCTCTCGAACCTTCAGCTGCCTGACAGGTGGGACGTTCGCTCCGGACGGGGGACTGGATAGCAAGATCAAGTCGGAGGTTCGAGTCCCGTCAGGTCCACAGCGGTTCGAATCCGGTCCGTTTCCAGATGTCGGACCGCCTTTCCGCCTTCCGATCGGTCGCAGGACCTGATCGACGTCTCTCAAACCCGCAGCGAGGGATACCTCGCGCCGACGCGCGATTGTCGCCGATCCGGCGTTAGGGGACAGTCCACGTGCGCGCAGGGCACCCCGACGCGGGTCGGACGACAACGGCGGGTCTCGACCTCATGAGGACTATCGCCTCTGTGGAGGCTCGCGTCGCCCGCGCCACAGTAGAGGCATGCTCGCGGCCGATCGGGCGCGAGGTTCCCACGACGATGAGGATTGGTGCGCGGTGGGTGCAAAGAGTGACCAGGTGAAAGGTCAAGCCAAAGAGACAGTCGGAAGCCTCACGGGCAACAAGGACCTCGAGGCGGAAGGCAAGGCCGATCGCCGCGCGGGCGAGGCCAAAGAGAAGGTCGGCGACGCGAAGGACAAGGTCGAAGCGATGATCGACACGGCCAAGGACAAGGTCGAAGAAGTGATCGACAAGACCAAGGACGCGCTTCATCGGAGGTAGTCGCTGACGCACCGTCCGAAGGCTCCGGACCAATACTGGTCGGGTGACGGGGCTCGAATGGGCGGCGCGGCTGCCGCGGTCGGGGGTTCTGAAAGGTGGGTTCCTTATGTACATCGGTGTTGGCACGCTCGTCCTGATCCTGTTGATCGTGCTGATCATCTATTTCGTTCGTCGCGCCTAGGTGTCTCGGCGGAGGCGGTTGCTGCAACGCGTTGAGATCCGGCGGGCGTCGATGCACGGTCACGATGTGGCGTTCCGTACCGGTGGGACCGGTCCGGTGATCCTGTTCGTGCATGGCATGGCCGGCAGTTCCTCGACGTGGCGTCGCGTGATACCGGCATTGGCGGAACACTTGACAGTCGTGGCTCCGGACCTGCCGGGCCACGGAGCCTCGGCGAAACCGCGCAGCGATTACTCCTTGGGTGCTCTGGCCGACAGTCTGCGCGGTCTGCTTACCGTGTTGGGGCACGAGCGGGCGACGCTGGTCGGCCGGTCGCTGGGGGCGGTGTCGCCATGCAGTTCGCCTACCAGTTCCCCGAGCGCTGCGAACGGCTCGTGTTGGTGTCGAGCGGTGGCCTCGGCGAAGACGTGAATCCGTTGCTGCGCGCGTTGTCGCTGCCGGGTGCCGAGTACCTGCTCGCGCCGGGATGCAACCGATGGGCCGCGACGCCGGCGCGACGGTCGTTCGCTCGCTGCACCGTTTCGGTGTACGGCCGGGCCCGCAGTTCGCTGATGTCTGGGACAGCTACGCGTCGCTTACCGACGGCGAAACACGCGCCGCATTCATGCAGACGCTGCGGTCCGTTGTCGACCCTGCCGGTCAACGAGTGAGCGCGACGGACCGGCTCTACCTCGCAGGCGACGTGCCGACGCTCATTGTGTGGGGAGCCAACGACCACATCCTCCCCGCGCACCAGGCGCACGCGACTCACGCGGCGATTCCCGGCAGCCCGGCTCGAAATCTTCGAAGGCGTCGGGCACTACCCCAACTGCGAAGACCCCGAGCGGTTCGTCAAGGTTGTCGAGGACTTCATGACCTCGACAACACCCGCCGCAGTCTCGACGCCACGCTGGCGCGAACTCCTGCTCCGAAACACTCGCGTCGGGCGGCTCAATGAGGAACGCGACAGCTATTCGCCACGTCCGCGATCGCCCGGCCGGACACGCGCACCCGGCCACCCGTACCAGTCGGCCGCGCCTCGAGCTGAAGACAGCGCAAGCCCACCGGCATGACACGAACACCAGGTAGGGTCGAAAACGTGGACGCCGACTCGCCTGACCCAACACCAGGCGACACCCCGGTCAGCAGAGGGTTCTTGTCCGACCGGCCCGAACGCCGAACCTTCGAGTCGGTCTTCGCGCGTCTTGTTGCGACCGCAGGCATCGTGGGAGTTGGCACTGCTCTCGGCGCGATCCTTATCGCCGCCAACGTTGCCGGCTGGATCACTGGCCTCGCCGTGTCCATCGTGACCGTGGCACTCGCCGCGATGCTGTGGCGCTCACGGCGGCTCTGACAGGCTCGGCGCCACCGGCGACTCGCCGACGCGGTCACCGCTGCCGCCGCTGACACGCGGACGCGAGCCGAACGTGCGCCCCCGTTGACGCGCGATGGAGAAGCCAGAACGTGTGTCCCTGAAGTGCCTACTTGAGAGTTTGGGTTGGCGTTGCGGTTGGTCCGTAGCGTCTCGAGGTCCTTGCGGGGTCGCTCACGATGTGCCTGCTGCCGGCGCTCTGGGGCCGGTTGGCTTCCGAACGATGAGCGTCCCGTGAGGGTCTCGCCGCGGTGTGGCTCGAAAGAGGAACGTGCACGACAGAAGGGGGCTGTCGCGAGTTCCGTTGACTCTTTGGGTTGAGAGTCTCAGGCCGCGAGCGCGGGCTGGAGGAGTGTTTCATATTCGATGGGTGTGAGCTTTCCGAGCACGCGTTGACGGCGTCGGCGGTGGTAGGTCCGCTCGATCCAGACGATGATCGCGAGACGTAGTTCGTCGCGCGTTGGCCAGCGTTTCCGGTCGGGGACGTTCTTCTGGAGCAGCGAGAAGAACGATTCCATCGCGGCGTTGTCACCACACGCGCCGACACGGCCCATCGAGCCGATCAGTTCGTGGTTGCGCAATGTCCGCACGAACGCATGCGAGCGGAACTGCCCAGATCGGAGTGCACGATCGTGCCCTCCGGGGACCGCAACGCGATCGCGTTGCGGAGCGCGGAAACGGCGAGCGCGGCGGTCATTCGGGCGTCGATCGAGTAGCCGACGATCCGGTTCGAGCAGACGTCTTTGATCGCACAGAGGTAGAGCTTGCCTTCACCGGTCGCGTGTTCGGTGATGTCGGTCAGCCACACGACGTTCAACGCCGGCGCCGAGAACTCGCGTGCAACGAGGTCGTCGTGCACCGGCGGGCCCGCCTTGCGGGCGAGGCCACGCCGCTTCGCGAACACCGACCAGATCAGCTGTTGCGAGCACAGCCGCCACACGCGACGTTCGCTGGCGTGCACGCCGACACGTTGCAGCTCGTCAGCGATGAACCGGTAACCGAACGCGGGGTCGTCGTGATGGATGTCCAACGCCGCGTTGATGACGTGCGCGTCGTCCCAGTCGCGATCGGTGACCGGCTGGCGTTTCCATCGGTAGAACGCCTGCTTCGAGAACCCCAGCACCCGGCAGGTCACCGCGACGGGGACCCCGTCGGCGGCAAGTTCAAGGACCAGCGGGTACATCATTTTGGGAGCGTCTCGCGAGCGAAGAACGCCGCCGCGCGGCGCAGGATCTCGTTCTCCTGCTCTAACGCACGGTTCCGTTTCTTCAGCTCGCGCAGCTCTGCCGACTCCGCGCTGGTCGTGCCCGGCCGGACGCCGTCTTCGACGTCGGCAAGCTTTGAGCCAGCGGTGCAGGGATGCTTCGGAGATCCCGAAGTCCTTCGCGATCTGCGTCAACGGCGCCTCGCCCTTGCGGGCGACCGCGACCACATCGCGACGGAACTCGAGAGGGAATGCCTTCGGCACGTGAACATCCTTCCAGTGAGGACCAAATCCTCACACGTCAGGAGTCAACCGAAGCGACAGCAGTCCCAAGCGACAGCAGTCCCGCCTGATTCCCAAACGGTCTGCGCGTTGTTCTTAGGTTTGGAGCTGTTCGACGACTCCAATCGACGAGTCAGGCGGGTATGCGGTAGAGGGCCTTGTGGGCGCACATCGCGTCTGGGCTCGACGGGCGACGTTCGCAGTCGTAAAGTCGGCCCTGATCTCTGAGATATTGATCGGCGCCCCGGACCCCGGTGACCGAGCCCCAATTTTGCGCAGCTTGATCGCGGCGGAGGCTCGAGCACGATGGGAGAAGGTCCGGCGACTCCGTCGCTTCGCTCGTTGAGCGCAGTGGCCGATATCGGGCACGGCGTACGAGCTGATGGCTGGGCGGGGGACCGCGTCGCTGGCTACGAGCCACGGTTGCGGCGGTCCGCGCCGCGAGTGGTGATCGCCGGGTGTCCGGGGGCGGGAAAAGGGACCCAAGGGACTCGGTTGGCATGCCGCCTCGGCGTGCAGCATTTGTCGACGGGTGAGCTGTTGCGAGACGCGATCGCGATTCAGTCTTCGCTCGGTCGTGCGGTGGAACGTCTTGTTCGCGCGGGGCGATTGGTGCCGACGGGCTTGATCGTCGCGATCGTGGAATCGAATCTCGACACGAGTGGCTACGTCCTCGACGGTTTTCCGCGCACCGTTGTGCAAGCTGAGGCGTTGTTCGAGCGCGATGTCCTCGTCCCGAACGTCACGATCGAGATCGTGGTGCCGATGGACATCGCGCTCGCCCGCTTGGTCGCCCGCGGCCGCACCGATGACGACCCCGGCGTGGCTCGTGACCGTCTGGCCGTCTACGAGGCCGAGACACTCCCGGCTCTCGCGCTGCTCGAGCGTCGGGCACTGCTTGTACGCGTCGACGGCGACGACCTGCCTGCCGTCGTGGAACAGCGCGTGATGCAGGCCTTCTTACGCGCCCGCCGATCCAACGAGACAGGGTCGACCGCGAACCTTCGGGCAGTCACCTCCGAGCGCGACCACTCAACGGTTTCCACCGCCGGCGTTGGCGAAGCAGGACGACTTGCGAGACAAGCCGAACGTCAGTGACACACCTGAAGACGACGTGACTCGCCGCGCAAGGATTCCGGTCTCATGGACAGGCTCGGAATCGAGTTCGCGCGCGATCGGTCCCTTTTCCTGCGGCGCGTTATGCCTCTGAGCCCATGGGACCAAGGACTCCGCAAGCTGTTCGCTCCTTAGAAATAGCCCTACGAGAAACGCGGTCGACCGCGAACCCCAATCTGAACGAAGGTGAGTCCTTTGACGATCGCTGAATCCCCTCCGTCCTCGAGCCCGACCGGGCCTCCTGGTGGGGGTGGGCCTCCCGACCCGGCGATGTCGGCTCGCAACGGGCAGAAGGCTCACGCCTTGGGCCTGACGTCTGCGACGGGTCTGGTCATCGGCAGCATCGTGGGGACCGGTGTGTTCACGATGCCGGCGGTGGTGGCCGGGGCCGGGACGATGGGAATCCTGGTTCTCGCGCTGATCGCGGTCGGGGCGATGCTGTTGGCGGTGTTGTTCGGCCAGCTCACGAAGAGGGTCCCGAACAGCGACGGCGGGCTCTACGCCTACTCTCGCCATGAGTTCGGCGATTTCGCGGGCTACCTGGTCGGCTGGTGCTATTGGATCCAAACCTGGGCCGGCAACGCGGCGATCGTGTCGTCGTGGGTGTTCTATGTGGACGCCCTGTTCGGCTTCAAACATCCCGCCGGGTTGGAGAACTGGGCTATTGCCCTGGTGGGCTTGTGGGTGCCGGCGGCCATCAACCTGGCCGGGGTACGCCAGATGGCCTGGTTCCAGAACGTCACCGTCGTCCTCAAGTTCCTGCCCCTTCTTTTCGTCGGCGTGATCGGATGGTTCTTCGTCACGAGCGCCCACTTCGGAGCGTTCAACGCTTCGGGGGGCAGCCTGTACAGCGGCATTGGGATCGCCGCCGGGGTGGCGCTGTTCTCCTTCATCGGTGTTGAGGCCGCGGCGGTAACGGCGAAGCGGGTGAAGAACCCGGGCGTCAACGTCGGACGCGCTTCGCTGATCGGCACCGCGCTCAGCGCCGTGCTCTATGTGCTGGTGACAGCCGCGGTGATGGGTCTCGTCGCCCATGGCACCCTGGTCAAGACGGGTTCGCCGTTCGTCAACGCGTTCCAGACGATGTTCCCGCATGAGTCCTGGGCGCCGAAGTTCATCGCCGCGGTCGCGGTCATCTCGGGAATCGGGGCGCTCAACGGTTGGACGCTGATCGTCACCGAGACGTCAAGGGCCATCGCCCAGGACGACTTGTTCCCCAGGCCGTTCGCCTGGGTCGACCGCAACGGCACGGCCTGGTTCGGCATCGTGATCGGAACGATCCTGCCGTCGCTGCTCATGTTGTGGCGTTACGAGTCCAGCTCCGGGCTGACGATCTTCACCTACCTCGTCGACCTCACCGTGGTGACGGTGGCAATCCCATACTTCATGTCGGCCATCGCCCAACTCACCTACCTGGTGTCGCGCCGTCGGCGGGTGTCTGGCTGGCTGTTGGCTCGCGACCTGAGTGTCGCCGGGACCAGCGTCCTGTTCTCGATGTGGGTGACGTTCGCGTCCGGCTACCAGGTCGTCTACCAGGCGCTGGTGGTGATCTTGGCCGGGCTAGTCCTGTACGCCTTCTTGAACGCCCGCCGCGAACGTCTTGGTGAGACCCCCGAACCGGTCGATAACCCGGCACCCCAGCCGACACTCACGTGACGGACGCGCGATGGCCTCAGACGCAACGGACGTCACACGCAGGTCGCAGAGAGGAATGAAGATGACCTTCAACGTCGGTTCCGAGGTCGGCCGACTCCGCCAGGCCATCGTGCATCGACCGGGGCTGGAGCTGTCCCGGCTCACCCCGGACAACATCGAGTCGCTCCTCTTCGACGATGTGGTGTGGGCCTCCAAGGCCAAGGAGGAGCACGACGCGTTCGCCGAAGCGCTGCGCATGCGGGGCGTCGCTGTGCACTACTACGGCCAACTTCTCGCCGAAACGCTCGAACTTCCTGCCGGTCGAACGTTCGTGCTGGACCGGCTCTGCACTCCGCAGATTCTCGGGCGGTCCCTGGTCGACCCGGTGCGCCGCCTGTTCGAGGACCAAGACGCCAAGACGCTGGCCGAGGCCCTCATCGGCGGGATCCTCAAAGCGGACCTGCACCCGCTGCACGCACACAGCTTGAAATGGAACATGCTCAAGGCCGACGACTTCATCCTCCCCCCGCTCCCCAACCATCTCTTCCAGCGAGACAACTCGTGCTGGATCTACGGCGGAGTGACCATCAACCCCATGGCCATGCCGGCCCGCCAACGCGAATCTCTGCACACCCGGGCCATCTACCAGCACCATCCGCTCTTCGCCGACGGCGACTTCGTGACCTACTACGGAGGCGAGGACATCACCTACCAGCCAGCCACCATCGAAGGCGGCGACGTGCATGTGATCGGCCACGACGCGGTCCTGATCGGAATGGGGGAACGCACGACACCGATGGCCATCGAATCAGTGGCCCACGCTCTGTTCGACAACGGCCAAGCGACCAAGGTCGTGGCGATCGAACTGCCGCACAGTCACGCGTTCATGCACCTCGACACCGTCATGTCGATGGTTGATGTGGGCACCTTCATCCTCTACCCCTACTTCGACCGCCACCTGCGCAGCTGGACGATCTCACCAGGCGACAATCCGGGCGACCTGTCGATCTCGCGCAACCACAGCCTGTGGGACACCTTGGCCGAGATCCTCGAGGTCCCCGAGATCACCATTTTGACCACCGACGAGGACGTACGAGCCGCGGAACGCGAGCAGTGGGACGACGGCACCAACTTCCTCGCGGTTGCCCCGGGCGTTGTCATGGGCTACGAACGCAACGTCGCCACCAACACCATGTTGCGCAAGCGCGGCATCGAGGTCATCGACATCGGCGGCAGCGAGCTCGGCCGCGGTCGCGGCGGACCCCGCTGCATGACCTGCCCGCTCGAACGTGACCCGGCATGACCAGCGCGACAGTTGCAGAGACCCCCGCGAGCCACCCTCTGCACGGCCGGAGCCTGCTCAAAGAGATCGACCTCACCAAGGAGGAGTTCCTCTCCCTGATCGATCTCGCCGCTGCACTCCGGATCGAGAAGCGCAGCGCGACGGAGCGTCAGCGGATGGTCGGACGCAACATCGCCCTGATCTTCGAGAAGGCATCGACCCGTACCCGCTGCGCGTTCGAGGTCGGTGCATACGACCAAGGGGCGCACGTCACCTACCTCGGCCCCGAAGGCAGCCACATCGGCGTCGGCGAAACCATCAAAGACACGGCGCGGGTACTCGGCCGGATGTTCGACGGAATCGAGTACCGAGGTTTCTCCCAAGACTCTGTCGAGACACTGGCCCAATACAGCGGGGTCCCGGTCTGGAACGGACTCACCGACCAATGGCATCCCACCCAGATGCTGGCCGACATCCTGACGATGCGCGACCACACCGACAAACCGCTCGAACAGGTGGCCTTCTGCTACCTGGGCGACGCCCGCAACAACACCGCCAACTCGCTGCTCGTCACCGGCGCCCTTGTCGGCACGGACGTGCGAATCGCGGCGCCCAAAGATCTGTGGCCCTCGCCTGAGGTTCAGGCGATCGCCGCTCAGCTGGCGGCGCGCTCGGGAGCACGCATACACGTCGGTGACGAAGTCGATCAAGGCGTTCGCGGCGCCGACTTCGTCTACACCGATGTCTGGGTCTCGATGGGGGAGCCTGTCTCGGAGTGGAAGGACAGGATCGACCAGCTGCTGCCGTACCAGGTCAACGCGGCCACGATGCAAGCGACTGAGAACCCGGATGTGAAGTTCATGCACTGCCTACCGGCGCTGCACAACACCGACACCGATCTCGGCCGCAAGATCTCGGCCGAGTACCACCTGGACGCGTTGGAAGTCACTGAAGAGGTCTTCGAGTCGCCGGCCAGCATCGTCTTCGACGAGGCCGAGAACCGGCTCCACACCATCAAGGCCGCCATGGTCGCGTCCATCGGGGACTGAGATGCGGCTTGTGGTGGCCGTCGGCGGCAACGCCCTCCTGGAGCGAGGCGAGGTACCGCTGGCCGAGATCCAGGAGAAGCACGTCGAGGTGGCCGTCAACGCTCTGGCCCCGCTGGCGTTCGATCACGACCTGGTGATTACCCACGGCAACGGGCCGCAAGTCGGGCTGTTGGCGAACGAAAGCGCGTCCGATCCGGTCCTGCCGCATCCGTATCCACTCGACGTGCTCGGCGCCCAAACCCAAGGGATGATCGGCTACTTCCTCCTCCAATCGTTCGAGAACGCACTGCCCGGCCGCCAGGTCGTGAGCATGGTCTGTCAGACAGAGGTCGCCGCAGACGACCCGGCCTTTCTCAGTCCCACCAAGTTCGTCGGGCCGCAATACAGCAAGGCGGAAGGCCACCGCCTGGCCAAGCTGCGGAGCTGGCAGGTCCGACTCGACGGTGCCGCATGGCGCCGGGTGGTCGCTTCCCCCGAACCGCTCTCCATCGTCGAACTGGCAACGATCCGTACGCTCCTCGCAGACTGCGCCATCGTCATCTGTGCCGGCGGTGGCGGAATCCCGGTCATCCGCGCCACGGATGGGCGCCTTCGAGGAACAGAAGCGGTCGTCGACAAGGACCGCACCGCCGCGCTGCTCGCCCGCGATCTCGACGCCGATGCCCTGCTGATCCTCACCGACGTTGACAACGTCGAAGCCGACTTCGGTACCACCGCCGCCCGTCCCATCGGGCGCGCCACACCAGAGGCGATGCGCGCCAAGGTGTTCCCCGCCGGTTCGATGGGCCCCAAGATCGACGCAGCCTGCCGCTTCGTGGAAGCCACCGGCAGACCAGCCATGATCGGCAGCCTCGACGAAGCGGCCGACCTGCTGGCGGGGACACGCGGCACGATCATCGAAGCGGCCCGGCCGTCGACGCCCCGGTCGGCATCGCCCTCCCGACCTGAAGACTGACGCCGTGGAGACGGTAGGCGTGCCGTACCACCTGGACCAGTTCATCCCGGGCTTCGACGTCGGCGTACCGAACTGGACGTGGGGTGACTGTCGGTGAGTGCGCCGGCGCCAGGTCAACTCGTCGCGGACGACGATTTGAAGTCACTTCCGCTGGCGAAGGTGGAGAAGCGTTTGGGGTCGTCGCCCGAAGGCTTGAGTCAGGCCGAGGCGCAGAAGCGCTTGGTCCAATACGGTCCGAACGAGATCGAGGAGCACAAGGCCAACCCGCTGTTGAAGTTCCTCACCTACTTCTGGGGCCCGATCCCGTGGATGATCGAAGCAGCAGTCATCCTCTCGGGCGCGGTGCGGCACTGGCCCGACTTCTTCATCATCTTGGTGCTGCTTGTGTCGAATGCCCTGGTCGGGTTCTGGGAGGAGCGCCAAGCGGGGAATGCCATCGATGCTCTCAAAGCCAAGTTGGCGATCAAAGCTCGGGTGGCACGTGACGGAAAGTGGGTCACTCCTCCGGCGCGCGAGTTGGTGCCGGGCGACGTCATCCGCGTCCGGCTCGGTGGCATCGTTCCCGCGGATGCGCGACTGCTCGACGGCGACCCAATCGAGGTAGACGAGTCTGCGCTGACGGGCGAGTCGTTGCCCGCGACCCGCAAGCCGGGGGATGCGGTCTTTTCGGGGTCGATCGTTCGTCGCGGCGATATCGGTGCTCTGGTGTATGGAACCGGCACGAACACGTATTTCGGCAAGACGGCCGAACTCGTGCAGGACGTACACACGGTCAGTCATTTCCAACGCGCGGTGCTCAAGATCGGGAACTACCTCATCGTCCTTGCCGTCGCGCTGGTCTCGGTGATTATCGTCATCTCGGTCTTCCGCGGCGATCCGATCCTCACCACGTTGCAGTTCGCACTGGTGCTGACGGTCGCCGCGATCCCGGTCGCGATGCCGACGGTGCTGTCGGTGACGATGGCCGTCGGCGCGCGCCTGCTGGCGAAGAAGAAGGCGATCGTGAGCAGGCTGGTGGCCATCGAGGAACTCGCGGGTGTGGACGTGTTGTGTGCGGACAAGACCGGGACCCTGACCCAGAACAAGCTGACGCTCGGTGATCTCTTCACCGTGAAGAATGTCGACGCCGCGGAGGTGATCCTCGATGCCGCGCTCGCGTCTCGGGCGGACAACGACGATCCCATCGACGCGGCAGTTCTCGGCGGCCTGCCCGACACGAAGGCCCTGCAGGGCTGTCAGGTGGTCCACTTCCAGCCGTTCGACCCGGTGCACAAACGCACCGAGGCCACCGTCACGGCGGCCGACGGAACCACATTCAAAGTCAGCAAAGGCGCGCCGCAGGTCATCCTGGCGTTGGCCGGCGACGCCGATCAGGTCAAGCCGGCGGTGGACAAGGCGGTCAACGATTTCGCCGCCCGCGGGTTTCGATCGCTGGGTGTCGCGCGCGCCGACGGCGACAGCGACTGGCGGTTCCTCGGCGTGCTGCCGTTGTTCGACCCGCCACGCGACGACGCGGAGGCGACCATCGCGACCGCCCGGCAGATGGGTGTCACGGTCAAGATGGTGACCGGCGACGCGCTCGCAATCGCGATCGAGACCGCGACGAAGGTCGGGTTGGGCACCGATATCCTCGACGCGGCATCGCTCGGCGACGTCAAGCATGACGAGAGCGCGGCCGTGGCCGAGTCGATCGAACAGGCCGACGGCTTCGCGCAGGTGTTCCCCGAGCACAAATTCCATATCGTCGACGTCCTGCAAAAGCGCGGCCACATCGTCGGCATGACCGGCGACGGCGTCAACGACGCGCCCGCGCTCAAGAAAGCCGACTGCGGCATCGCCGTATCGGGCGCCACCGACGCCGCACGGGCCGCGGCAGACATCGTGCTGACCACACCCGGACTGTCGGTGATCATCGACGCGATCAAGGAAAGCCGCAAGATCTTCCAACGGATGAACAGCTACGCGATGTACCGCATCGCCGAGACGCTCCGCGTGCTGCTGTTCATGACGCTCGCGATCCTGGTCTTCAACTTCTATCCCGTCACCGCGATCATGATCGTGATGATCGCGTTGCTCAACGACGGCGCGATCCTGTCGATCGCCTACGACAACGTGCACTACAAGGATCAGCCCGAAGCGTGGAACATGCGCCTCGTGCTCGGCATATCCACCGTGCTTGGCGTCGTTGGCCCCATCGCCACGTTTGGTCTGTTCCTCTTGGGCGACCGGGTCTTTCACCTCGGCCATCCGCAACTGCAGACCATGATGTACCTGATGCTTTCTGTCGCCGGGCATCTCACGATCTTCCTGACCCGCACCCGTGGACCGTTCTGGTCGATCCGGCCCGCTCGCATTCTCTGGATCGCGGTGCTCGGCACCCAGACCGTCGCGACCCTGATCGCGGGCTTCGGATTGTTCATGACGCCACTCGGTTGGGGCTGGGCCGCGTTCGTGTGGGGCTACGCGATCCTGTGGGCACTCGCCAGCGACCGGGCCAAACTGCTCGCCTACCGGATTCTTGATCCGGCCGCGCGCGCCGCCCCGGAGGACAAAGAAACGGGTTCGACCGTGAGAGTGGCGGCGCGGGCCGCGCTCCAGCAACTTGTCGACCCCGCAAACGTTCGCGTCGAGGGCCTCTGAGCTGCCTCCGGTTCCCGGACGGGTGACCTGAGTTGTGATCACGCGGGCCCTGTGGGTTCGGCAACGACGCTCCGTTCGGGTCCCGTCAGGTTGAGGCGACGCGTGACGCCGATCGACCTCCCGACGGGTGCGTTCTCGCCGCTGAATTCGTGGCCCGCTCGGGTCACGCAGCGGCATGCGCATACCCGCGTCGCGGCCGTCGTCCCGCCCCGTATGGGCTCCGACCTGCGCCGTTGCCGCGATGCTACAAAACGATTTGCGCTCACGAATTTGATTACAACATCGCGGCGTTTGACCCACGCTTTGCCGAAGATCGGTGTCACCGGTGTGTTGAAACGGCACGTCGATGCTGGAGTCGAGCGACAGACCGCCTGAGCCCGAGACGAACGCAACCCTCCCCGCGGGCGTAGGTCCCTCGGGCAGTGTCGGCGCAGTCTCGAACGGAGCTTCAGCGGCCGCGGTTCCCAGCCGAGGTACGGCACGAGCGCGCTCGCCGCCGACTTCGACACTATGAGCAACAGCCGCGGCACTACGCAATGCGCACCTTGTCTCTTGCGATCGCCGCTCGAGGCTGGTGAAGGTGGGGGTCGGGACCTTCCACCTTCCTCGCGCCGCCCGTCAGGGCGCGGCCGGTAGGCCCGTCACAGCCTTGAAGGTCGCGTTGGTCGGCCCGGTGATGATGACGTCGAAGACGTACTGGGCCGGGTCGATCGAACCAGGCCCGACGATCCAGAGGTACCGCGGCGCGAGGTCGAGCACGTACTCGATCTCCTTCGCGGCACGATCAGGGAGTTCCGCGAGTGTGCCGTGCTCTTCTATCGCACGGGCGAGCACGTTGGTCTGGCGTCCGCTGGCCTTGGCTTCGACTTGTAAGTGCAGCGCACCGTTGTCCGTGTAGAACTCGGCGTCGGTCTCGTAGCTGGCGCCGGCGCGCTTCGTGATGCGGTCGCGACTGAACTTGCGGTACCGGGAGAACGAGCTTCGCGTCGGGTCGTAGCCGTGCCCGAGGATGGCGTAGCCGTACGCCGCGATGTGGGGGACGTACTCGCGGTTGAGCCAAGCGGCCGGACCGATCGGCTTCGAGAACAGGTGACGCGCACGCCCGTCCGGCGTCTCGAAATGGTCCGGGCCTGCTGCACCCCACTTCTTCAGGCGTGGGCACCCAGGTGGACAGGTTGTGAACCGAACGACCAGCTCGTCGACCGCCCGCAGGAACCAGCGGCATTCGTCCTCGACGAGCGGCGTGCCGATCGGCACCGGGAACGCGCCGGGCGCGAGGCGTTCGATCAGCGCGGTCGCATCCGCAATGGATGAGCTCATCCGTTCTCGTCCTCGGAGGTGCTACCACCGAGTGACCAGCCGAGGATGTCGAGGGCTCGCAGCGGCGTGAGGCCCGGCGCGAGTGTGGCCAGCCGGTCGAACGAGTCGCGCTGGCGGCGCAGGTCATCCCGAATGGCGGTCGCGAGGAGCATCATGAACGTGGCCCAGGTGCGTTCCTTATGCCGCGCCGGGCGCGCCGGCGCGCCGGCACCTACGTAGCAGTGGTGCACGTGGTCGTCGTACAAGGGGATCAACCCGGCACCTTGCGGTGCAGCACCTTCGCCAACGTCGTGCCCTGCACGTAGGCAACACCGTCGCCTATGTCGAGCACGCGGTACAGCGCGCCAATCCGATTACAGGTCTCGTCGTCCGCGTCGGCGAGGCCGCCGTCGTGACGCTCGTTCAGTCGGCGCAGGCCGTCCTCGAGCGCGGGCCGTACTCGTCGCAGCGCGACGAACGCACGGGACCGCACCCGTACGCTCAGAAGGTTCGGGGCGAGGAGGTCGCCGTCGTCGAGCACGTCCGAGCGCGCGTAGGTGACGAGCTGGTCGTACGCCGCCCACGCATAGCGGCCGTCGGTGTCTTCGACATACGCCCGAACCAGACCTTCCGCTTCGTCGAACGACAACGCGTAGACGCCGACGACGACGTCGCGCCTGTCTGCCACGCCTGGGACGCTGCCGGTGACAAGCACCGTCGGCCCACGGGATCGCGCCGTGAGGGCTGACCCCACTCCGTAAATCCCCACGGCCACGTCAGAGCACTTGGCGACACTTCCCGAACATGAGCCGCGCCGGTCCTCAA